>NZ_CP030053.1:0-4800000 GCF_004114955.1 Bradyrhizobium guangzhouense | reverse complement strand
CGCGGTGGAAGGATCATGGCGGTGGACGGCAAGGTTGTTGCCGACGCGCCCGATGAGGAATATCGAGAACTTTATCGTCACTTCGTCAAGCTCGCGGCATCAGGCGCGAGCGATGTCGACCTGGCACCGCTTCGCCTCGTCGCCGACTCCTTCCTGCTCGGCAAGCGTAGTATCGTCGAACCGTTTGTGGACTAGACATGGCTGGTGCGAAAATAGCGAAGGATGTGTTCGGAACGCTGCCCGATGGACGCAGTGTCGAGCGCATCGTGCTGCGCGGGGCGGGCGGGTTTGAGGCCCGCATCATCACCCATGGCGCCGTGATCCAGGCGCTGATCGCACCGGACGCCAAAGGCGGCACCGACGACGTCGTGCTCGGCCATGATACCTTTGCCGGTTATCTTGCTGAACGGAAGTTCTTTGGCGCCACCGTCGGCCGCTACGCCAATCGCATCGCCAACGGCCGGTTTTCGCTGGACGGCGAGACCTTCCAGCTTGCCGTTAACAACGGCCCCAACGCGCTGCATGGCGGCGTCGACGGCTTCGATCGAAAGCTCTGGGATATTGCCGAGATCGACGACGGCGCCAGCCCCGCGGTCACGCTGACCTATACGAGCCCGCATGGCGAGGAGAATTACCCAGGAAAGCTCGATGTGCGCCTGACCTATCGTGTCACAGGCCCATCCGAGCTGTCGCTGATCATGGAGGCGCGGACCGACCGGTCGACCATCGTGAACCTCACCAATCACAGCTTCTTCAATCTGGAAGGCGCGACCTCGGGCGCGTCCACTCTGGATCACAGGCTGACGGTCAAGGCCGACCACTTCCTCGCTATCGATCCCAGCGCTATCCCGCTGCCGGAGCCGCCGCGCAGCGTAGCCGGTACGCCATTTGACTTCCGCGAGGCTCACGCCGTCGGCGCACACATTCGCGAGGGCGATCTGCAATTGCAGAACGGGAGGGGCTACGATCACACTTATTGCCTCGCGCGCGACGGCAAGCTCGCGCTTGCGGCCCGCCTGGAAGCCCCGCTTTCAGGACGGATCATGGAACTGTTCACCGACCAGCCCGGCCTGCAAGTCTATTCCGGCAACTATCTCGACGGCACGATCTCGGGCAAGGGCGGCAGGCTGATCCGGCAATCGGACGCGCTGTGCCTGGAGCCGCATGTGTGGCCCGACTCGCCGAACCGGCCGGATTTTCCGAGCCCGCGCCTCGACCCCGGCGGCGTCTATCGACATCACACCGTCTATCGCTTCGCGGTGAGGGCGCCATGATGGAAGAGGTGCCGACGACCGTTCTGTGCGCTGAGCAATGTCATCTCGGTGAAGGCCCGACCTATGACGTGGCCACCGACACCGCCTGGTGGTTCGACATTCGCGAGGGCAAACTCTTCGAGGCGCACCTCGGCGGCGGCGCGATCCGAATCCACGCGCTCGGCCGGATGGCGAGTGCGCTGGGGCGGATCGATGCCGAGCGCCAGCTCGTTGTCGCGGAGGATGGTTGCTACATCCGCACACTCGCCGATGGCGCAATGACGTTGTTCTGCCCGCTCGAAGCGGACAATCCCGCGACACGCTCCAATGATTGCCGTGTGCATCAATCCGGCACGTTCTGGATCGGGACGATGGGACGAACGGCCGAACGAGGTCTGGGGGCGATCTACGCGCTCCACCGCGGCAAGATCTCGACGCTGTTTCCGGGGATCAGCATTCCAAACTCGATCTGTTTCTCGCCGGATGGCGCCAAAGGATATTTCACCGACACCGCGCGCGCCGTGCTCTATGCTGTACCGCTCAATCCCGACACCGGCCTGCCGCGCGGAGAGCCCGAGGTGTTGCTGCGCCACACCGGCGTCGGCGGGCTTGACGGTTCGGTGTGCGATGCCGACGGGCAGATCTGGAATGCCTGCTGGGGGGCCAGCCGCGTCGATGTCTATTCTCCGCAAGGCGAGCGCCTGCGCTCGCTGCATGTGCCGGCAAAGCAGGCGAGTTGTCCTGCATTCGTCGGCGCGGATCTGTCGCGCCTGCTCGTCACTTCTGCCTGGCAGGACATGGACGCAGAGGCGCGCGCGGCCGACCCACAGGCCGGCTGCACTTTTGTGTTACAAGCATCCGCGCGCGGTCGCGCGGAGCCCGATGTCAAGCTCGCATAGGAGATCCGAAACCGACCTTTACCCATGTACTGGACGACACTAACAAGCAATCTGACACCCAAAGGGAGTGAAGCATGTTGAAATTGAAGACGACATTTCTGGCGATGGCGCTGGCTGGCGCCGCAACGATGGTTACAGGTCTCACAGCCTCCGCGCAGGACAAGGCAACCGTCGGCATCGCCATGCCGACGAAATCCTCCGCGCGCTGGATCGCAGACGGCGACAACATGGTGAAGGTGCTGAAGGAACGCGGCTACAACACCGACCTGCAATATGCCGAGGACGACATTCCGAACCAGCTCTCGCAGGTTGAGAACATGGTGACCAAGGGCGCCAAGGCGCTGGTGATCGCCGCGATCGACGGCACCACGCTGTCGGACGTGCTCAAGCAGGCCAAGGCCAAGGGCATCACGGTCATCGCCTATGACCGCCTGATCCGCGGCACGCCGAATGTCGACTATTACGCGACCTTCGACAATTTCCAGGTCGGCGTGCTCCAGGCGCAATCGATCGAGAAGGGCCTCGGCCTGAAGGAAGGCAAGGGTCCGTTCAACATCGAGCTGTTCGGCGGCTCGCCCGATGACAACAACGCCTTTTTCTTCTACAACGGTGCGATGAGCGTGCTGAAGCCGTATATCGACAGCGGCAAGCTCGTCGTCGCCTCCGGCCAGATGGGCATGGACAAGGTTGCGACTCTGCGCTGGGACGGCGCCACTGCGCAGGCCCGCATGGACAATCTGCTCAGCGCCTACTACGGCAACAAGAAGGTCAATGCCGTGCTGTCGCCCTATGACGGCATTTCGATCGGCATCATCTCCTCGCTGAAGGGCGTAGGCTATGGCAGTGCCGACCAGCCAATGCCGATCATCTCGGGACAGGACGCCGAAGTTCCGTCGATCAAGGCGATGCTGCGGGGCGACCAGTACTCGACCATCTTCAAGGACACCCGCGATCTCGCTAAGGTGACCGCCGACATGGTCGACGCCGCGCTCGCCGGCAAGCAGGTCACGGTCAACGACACTAAGACCTACGAGAACGGTGCCAAGACTGTGCCCTCCTATCTGCTGAAGCCGGTTGTGGTGTATAAGGACAATTGGGAGAAGACCCTGATTGACAGCGGCTACTACAAGAAGTCGCAGTTCCAGTAAGACACTCAAGTTTCCCTCTCCCCGTTCGCGGGGAGAGGGACGTAACGGATGGGACGCAACGCGATGACCGCCATGCTGGAGATGCGCAACGTCAGCAAGAGCTTTGCCGGTGTGCAGGCGTTGCGTGACGTCAATTTCTCGGTCGAGGCCGGGCAGATCCACGCCCTCGTCGGCGAGAATGGCGCCGGCAAATCAACTTTGATGAAGGTGCTCAGCGGGGTCTATCCGGCGGGCAGCTACGAAGGCACCATTGTTTTCGAGGGTGAGGAACGCCGGTTCCGCGACATCAACGATTCCGAGGCGCTCGGCATCATCATCATCCATCAGGAATTGGCGCTGATTCCGCTGATGTCGATCGCGGAGAATATTTTTCTCTCGCATCCCCCGTCAAAATTCGGCGTGATCGATCGCGACGCGGTGTACCGCCGCACGCGCGAGCTGCTTGCGCAGGTCGGCCTGAAGGAATCGCCAGATACGCTGATCACCGATCTGGGCGTCGGCAAGCAGCAGCTGGTCGAGATTGCCAAGGCGCTCTCCAAGCGCGTCAGGATGCTGATCCTGGACGAGCCGACTGCGAGCCTGAACGAGGCCGATAGCGCAGCATTGCTCGAACGCCTGATGAAGTTCCGCGAGCAAGGCATCGGCTCGATCCTGATCTCGCACAAGCTCAATGAGGTCGCCCGCGTCGCCGACCACATCACCGTGCTGCGCGACGGACGCACCGTGGACGGTATCGACTGCCGCGCCGAGCCGATCCAGGAAGACCGTATCATCCGCAGCATGGTCAACCGCGATCTCGCCCATCGTTTTCCCGAGCGCAGCGCCAAGATCGGCGAGCCCGTGCTCGAGGTTTCGAACTGGTCGGTCTACCACCCGATTCATCCTGAGCGGCAGGTAATCAAGAACGTCAATTTCGGCGTCAAGCGCGGCGAGGTCGTCGGTATCGCCGGGCTGATGGGGGCCGGTCGCACCGAATTCGCCATGAGCCTGTTCGGCCGCTCCTGGGGGGCCAATATCACCGGTCGCATCGCCCTCGAGGGTCACGAGATCGTGCTGCCGAACGTCGCCGCCGCTATCGACGCCGGCCTTGCCTATGTCACGGAGGACCGCAAGCAGCTCGGCCTGATCCTGGCCGACGACGTCCGCAAGAACATTACCCTGGCAAGCCTCGATCAGGTCGCGCCGGGGCGGGTGATCGACGACATCGCCGAGCTGAAAATCGCCAGCGACTACCGCAACCGGATGCGGATCCGCTGTTCCGACGTCTATCAGGAGACCGGCCAGCTTTCCGGCGGGAACCAGCAGAAGGTCGTATTGTCGAAATGGCTGATGACCGACCCCAAGGTACTGATCCTGGATGAGCCGACGAGGGGCATAGACGTCGGTGCCAAATACGAGATTTACTGTATTATCAACGAACTGGCGGAGGCTGGCCGCGGCGTCGTGGTAATCTCTTCGGAGATGCCCGAACTGCTCGGCATCTGCGACCGCATCTGCGTCATGAACGACGGCGCCTTCGTCGGCGAGTTCCCGGGCGCTGAGGCGACACAAGAAAACATCATGCGCGCTATCATGCGCAACGAACGAAGCAACGGAAACGGCGCGGCCAAGGCCGCGGAGATGGGAGGATCGCAGCCATGACCGACAAGACGGTGTCGCTGCCCGAGGAGCGCCGGCACGGCAGCTTCATCAAGAACAATTTGCGCAACTACGGCATGCTGATGTCGCTGATTGCGATCATGCTGTTCTTCCAGGTCATGACCAGCGGCACGCTGTTGCAGCCGTTGAATCTGACGAACCTGGTGCTTCAGAACAGCTACATCGTCATCATGGCATTGGGCATGCTGCTGGTGATCGTCACCGGCCATATCGACCTGTCGGTCGGATCGGTCGCGGGCTTCGTCGGTGCGGTCGCCGCCGTTCTGATGGTGACATACAAGGTCGACTACACGCTCGCCTTCCTTATCTGTCTCGCGGTCGGGGCGGCTATCGGCGCGGCCCAGGGTTATTGGGTCGCCTATTTCAAGATTCCGTCCTTCATCGTGACCCTGGCGGGCATGCTGGTGTTCAAGGGCCTTGCGCTTGCCGTGTTGCAGGGGCAGTCGCTCGGGCCGTTCCCGTCGACCTTCCAAAAGCTGTCGTCGGGCTTCATTCCGGAGCTGTTGCCTGAGGCCGGCACGCTGCATCCCACCTCCATGCTGATTGGTGCGGTGCTCGCACTCGGCCTGGTCTATGCCAGCGCCAAGAGCCGCGCGCGTGAGGTGTCGCACGGCATCGAGGTTGAGCCCTACGCATTCTTCCTCGGCAAGAGCGTCGTGCTGGCCTGCGCCGTGCTGTACTTCACATATTTGATCGCGACTTATCGCGGCCTGCCCAACGTGCTCGTGATCATGAGCGTCCTGATCGCGCTCTATGGTTTCGTGACCCGTCGCACCGTGATTGGCCGCCAGATCTATGCCGTCGGCGGCAACGCCAAGGCGGCAGGCCTGTCGGGCATCAAGACCGAGCGGCTGACGTTCTTCACCTTCGTCAACATGGGTGCGCTCGCCGCGCTCGCCGGTCTCGTCTTCGCCGCGCGCCTCAACACCGCGACTCCGAAAGCCGGCCTCGGCTTCGAGCTCGACGTCATCGCCGCGTGCTTCATCGGTGGCGCTTCGGCCTATGGCGGCGTTGGCCGCGTCGGCGGTGCCGTGGTCGGCGCCATGATCATGGGCGTAATGAACAACGGCATGTCCATCCTCGGCATCGGCATCGACTACCAACAGGTCATCAAGGGCCTGGTGCTGCTCGGTGCGGTGTGCATCGACGTCTATAACCAGCGGCGATAGGAATAAGTCACCCGCGGGGCGGGGCTCCGGCACCGTCCCCATACGGTACAATTTTCCTCAATTGCGATCACGGCATCGGCATCGGCCTCACGACCGAGGCCGATGCCTCGCCTTGACCATGATTTGGGCTATAGATCCAAAGGTGCCGAACAGCGCACGGGCAGGGCAGCACCAGTGGCGGCTCATATCCATGAGATGACGGACGACGAGTATGAGGTGCGACTCCGCATCCTCGTGCGCATCGTTTCCGTCTGCACCCTGGGACTTATGTCCTTCGCGGCGGGTTTGCTGATCGGCGCCTTTGTCCTGTTTTGACGGCGTGACCGCGCCATCAGGCGCCAATTCCTGATTGTCACCTGTAGCCGCCTCAAAATGGCAATGAGGGCCGCGCCGCGCTCGTTCTGCCGCGGGTTGCCTGCGATGGTCTGCCGAGAGCCGAACTATTGCTCATCGACTGGGTATATGATCGAATGCCGCGATGGACCTGGACCGGCCAAAACCCGATCTGATCATCTTCGATTGCGACGGCGTGCTCGTCGACAGCGAGTTGCTCAGCTGCCGCTGCCTGTCCGAGGTGCTGGCGCAGTTCGGCCTCCAACTCAGTGTCGAGCAGGCGCTCGAGCTCTTTCTCGGACGCAGCACGAAGGCGATCGAGCAGCACTACCGCGAACTCGGCCAGATTCTGCCTGGCGAATTCCTCCCCCGACTGAAGGCGCGCGTGCTCGAGACGTTTGCAGGGGCACTCCAGCCGATCCCGGGCGTCGGCACCATGTTGTCGGAATTGCAGGTGCCATACTGCGTCGCATCGTCGAGCGACCTCGACCGTGTCTCGCTGTCGCTGGAGGTCACCGGTCTTGCGCCGCATTTCGGCGACCGCCTTTACACGGCGCAGATGGTCAGGCACGGCAAGCCGGCTCCGGATCTCTTTCTTCACGCCGCCACGAAAATGCGGGCCAGCCCTTCTCGCACACTGGTGATCGAGGACAGCGTCAGCGGCGTCCAGGCCGCCAAGGCGGCCGGGATGATGGTCTGGGGATTTGTCGGCGGTGGCCATTATCGAAGCCGCGCCGGCCGCGCTATATTGTCCGCCGCCGGGGCCGATCGGGTCTTCGCGCAGATGAGCGATTTCTGGGGAGCGTGAGGCCGCATGGCCGCCGAGAACGAAAAGTCCCGACTCGACGACGCCGCGCGCGCCGGCTGGCTCTATTTCATTGCCGGCCATACCCAGGACGAGATCGCAAAGATGCTGCAGCTGTCCCGCGCCTCGGCGCAGCGACTGGTGTCGCTGTGCCTCGCCGAGCGGCTGATCACGTTCCGGCTCGAGCATCCGATCGCAGCTTGCATGGAGCTCGCGGCGCGCCTGAAGGAGCGCTTTGATCTCGGTCATTGCGAGGTCGTGCCCGCCGATCCGGCCGCGCCGCAGTCCACCGCCGGGATTGCCGAGCGTTGCGCCAATCTGCTCGATGCGACGCTGCGCTCGGAGACGCCCGTGATCGTCGCGCTCGGCACGGGGCGGGCCGTGCGCGCCGCGGTCGAGCGCGTCACTCCGATCGACCGGCCCAACCACCAGATCGTCTCGCTGGTCGGCAACATCTCCGCGGACGGCTCGGCAAGCTTCTACGACACCGTCGGCCGGCTCGCCGACCGCACCGGCGCGCGGCACTATCCGATGCCGCTGCCGTTCCTGATGTCGTCGGAGGACGAGCGCAACAAGATGGTTCGCATCGAGCCGATCGCGAAGGTCAAGGCGGTCGCGGCCAAAGCGGATCTGCGGCTCGTCGGCATTGGCCAGATGGACCAGAGGGCCCAGGTCCATGTCGATGGCTTCGTCACGCGTGATGAATTGTTCGAGATGATGCGGCAGGGCGCGATCGGCGAGATCACCGGCTGGGCCTATGATTCCAAGGGCCGTCTGCTCAAGGCCGGCACCAACAGGCGCCTCACCAGCATTCCGCCGGAGGTACCGGCGAAGACCACGACCATCGGCGCTGCAGTCGGTGCGGCCAAAGTGTCCGCGATCGCAGCGGCGCTCAACGGGCGCCTGATCAACGGCCTGATCACGGACGAGGCCACCGCAAGGGCGATCCTGGAGCGGTAGGGATTGCTCCCACCCCTCGCACTGCTGTCATCGCCCGCGCAAGCGGGCGATCCAGTACGCCGCGGCCAAGCTTGAGGCAAAGCAATAAACGACACGGAGTACTGGATGCCCCGCTTTCGCGGGGCATGACAGCGGGGTTGGGGCGGCTCCGTCCCGCACCGCAGCACTCATAAGTTGCCGAAACGGCCGCGCGCCTGCTTGACAAGCGCGGCACCTCAGCCGAACATACGCCCAACGCGTGGGCATATGCTCAAAACGCGAGTTGAGGGAGGACACCGTGAAACGATTTCTGGGCGCCGTCTGCGGCGCGTCCGTACTGCTTGCCGTCCCCGCGATGGCCGAAACGACCCTGACGATCGCCACAGTCAACAATGGCGACATGATCCGCATGCAGGGGCTGACCAGCGAATTCACCAAGGCGAACCCGGACATTTCAGTGAAATGGGTGACGCTCGAGGAGAACGTGCTGCGCCAGCGCGTCACGACCGACATCGCCACCAAGGGCGGCCAGTTCGACGTTCTGACCATCGGCACCTACGAGGTGCCGATCTGGGCCAAGAAGGGCTGGCTGGTGCCGCTCGCCAATCTCGGCGCCGACTACGACGTTGCCGATCTCCTGCCGAAGATCAGGGACGCGGTCTCGGTCGACGGCAAGCTCTATGCCGCGCCATTCTACGGCGAGAGTTCGATGGTGATGTACCGCACCGATCTGTTCGACAAGGCCGGCCTGAAGATGCCGGAAAAACCGACCTGGGATTTCGTCATCGACGCCGCCAAGAAGCTCACCGACAAGAACGGTGGCGTCTACGGCATCTGCCTGCGCGGCAAGGCCGGCTGGGGCGAAAACATGGCGTTCCTCTCGGCGATGGCCAATTCATACGGCGCGCGCTGGTTCGACGAGAAGTGGGAGCCGCAGTTCAACACGCCGGAATGGAAGACCACGCTCACGACCTACGTCAATCTGATGAAGGACGCCGGCCCTCCCGGCGCGAGCTCGAACGGCTTCAATGAGAATCTGGCGCTGTTCAACGCCGGCAAGTGCGCGATGTGGATCGACGCGACGGTCGCGGCGTCTTTCGTCACCAACCCGAAGGACTCGAAGGTTGCGGACAAGGTCGGCTTTGCGCTCGCGCCCAACACCGGGCTCGGCAAGAATGCCAACTGGCTGTGGGCCTGGAGTCTCGCGATTCCCGCAGGCTCCAAGAAGGCCGACGCTGCCGAGAAGTTCATCGCCTGGGCAACGAGCAAGGACTACACCAAGCTCGTGGCCTCGAAGGAGGGTTGGGCCAACGTGCCGCCGGGTACGCGCACCTCGCTCTATGCGAATCCTGAGTACCTGAAGGCGGCGCCCTTCGCCAAGATGACGCTCGCCTCGATCGACGCAGCCGACCCGAACAAGCCGACCGTGAAGCCGGTGCCCTATGTCGGCGTGCAATATGCCGCGATCCCCGAATTCCAGGGCATCGGCACGCAAGTCGGGCAACAGTTCTCGGCCGCGCTTGCGGGATCGATGACGGTCGATGCGGCGCTGGCTGCGGCGCAATCTGCCACCGAGCGCGAGATGAAGCGCGCCGGCTACATCAAGTAAACCCGAGCTCTCCCTGAGCTCAAACTCGCGGCCATCCACTCCTTGCGCGATGGATGGCCGCCTTCGTCCCGAGGCTTATTTTGACGCGTTTTCCTTCCGCGAACCGGTCTCCACTTCGCTCGAAAACGCCCTGAGGGAGATCCCGAGGATGGCAACCCGGCAGACGCAGTTTCTTGCGCGGTCGCTCCTGACCCCGGCCGTCGGACTGCTGTTCATCTGGATGATCGTTCCGCTCGCGCTGACGATCTATTTCTCGACGCTGCATTACAGCCTGCTCGATCCAGGTTCCGAAGCGTTCGTCGGGCTTGAAAACTTTCGCTACTTCCTCACCGATCCGGCCTTTCTCGCCTCGCTCGAGAACACCCTTGTGCTGGTCGGCTCGGTGCTGGCCCTGACGATCGTGCTGGGGATTCCCCTGGCGCTACTGCTCGACCAGCCCGTGGTCGGCCGCAACTTCGTGCGTCTGATGGTGATCGCGCCGTTCTTCGTGATGCCGACGGTGAGTGCGCTGGTCTGGAAGAATCTGCTGATGCATCCGGTCTCCGGCCTGTTCGCCTGGCTGGCCAAGCTGGTTGGGCTGACGCCGGTCGACTGGTTCAACGACGTGCCGCTGTTCTCCGTGATCCTGATCGTGGCTTGGCAATGGCTGCCGTTTGCGACGCTGATCCTGCTGACGGCGCTGCAATCGCTCGACGAAGAGCAGAAGGAAGCGGCCGAGATGGATGGTGCCAGCGCCATCTCGACCTTCATCTACATCACGCTGCCGCATCTGGCCCGCCCGATCACCGTAGTGATCCTGATCGAGACCATCTTCCTGCTGACGGTGTTTGCCGAAATCTTCGTCACTACCGGCGGCGGACCAGGCCTGCAGACCACCAATATCGCCTTCCTGATCTATTCGCAGGCGCTGATCCAGTTCGACGTCGGCAGCGCCTCGGCAGGCGGCCTCGTCGCGGTGGTCATCGCCAATATCGTCGCCTTCTTCCTGGTCCGCATCGTCGGCCGCAACCTGGAAGCCTGAAATCATGGCGCGCAAGTCAACAACGCAGCGGGTGGTGGTCTCGACGATCGGAGCGTGGTTCTTCGGCTTTCTGATCTTCTTTCCGATCTTGTGGATGGTGCTGGCGAGCTTCAAGACCGAGCTGGAAGCCTTCGCGATCCCGCCGTCTTTCTTGTTCTTCCACTGGACCACGGAAAACTATGCGACCGTGCAGGAGCGTAGCGATTATCTTCACCATGCGATGAACTCGATCATCATCGCCGGCGGCTCGACGCTGATTGCGCTCCTGATCGCAGTCCCCGCAGCCTGGTCGATGGCATTCTCGCCGACCAAACGCACCAAGGACATCCTGCTCTGGATGCTGTCGACCAAGATGATGCCGCCGGTCGGCGTGCTGGTGCCGATCTACCTGATCTACAAGACCTTTGGTTTGCTCGATTCCCGCATCGGCCTCATCTTCATCCTCTGCCTCGGCAATTTGCCGATCGTGATCTGGATGCTGTTCACCTATTTCAAGGAGATCCCGCGCGACATTCTCGAAGCCGCGCGCATGGACGGCGCTACGATTGGCCGCAAGCTCATCTATGTGCTGACGCCGATGGCGATCCCCGGGCTTGCCTCGACGATGCTGCTTAATCTGATCCTGGCCTGGAACGAGGCGTTCTGGACGCTGAACCTATCCACTTCGGCGGCGGCGCCGCTGACGGTGTTCATTGCCTCCTATTCAAGTCCGGAAGGACTGTTCTGGGCCAAGCTGTCGGCGGCCTCGACGCTGGCGATCGCGCCCATTCTCGTCCTCGGTTGGTTCAGCCAGAAGCAGCTCGTGCGCGGGCTCACCTTCGGCGCGGTGAAATAAAGGGGCTGCTGGATCATGGGTCAGATCACACTTCAGGGCGTGCAGAAATCCTTCGGCCCCGTGCATATCATCAAAGGTGCCGATCTCGACATTGCCGACGGCTCCTTCGTCGTCTTCGTCGGTCCTTCCGGCTGCGGCAAGACCACGCTACTGCGCCTGATCGCAGGCCTCGAGGACGTCACCGGCGGCAGCATCCTGATCGACGGCAAGAACGTCGTCGACACGCCGCCGGCCAAGCGCGGCCTGTCGATGGTCTTCCAGTCCTACGCGCTCTACCCGCACATGAGCGTGCGCGGCAATATCGGCTTCGGCCTGAAGATGGCAGGCTTGCCTAAGGACGAGATCAACCGCAAGGTCGAGGCAGCCGCCGCGACGCTGAACCTGACGCCTTATCTCGACCGCAAGCCGCGCGAGCTTTCAGGCGGCCAGCGCCAGCGCGTCGCGATCGGACGCGCCATCGTCCGCGAGCCCAAGGGGTTCCTGTTCGACGAGCCGCTTTCCAATCTCGACGCCGCACTGCGCGTGCAGATGCGCATCGAGGTGACGAGGCTCCAGAAGCAGCTCGGCACCACGGCGATCTACGTCACGCACGACCAGGTCGAAGCGATGACGATGGCCGACAAGATTGTCGTTCTCAACGCCGGCAAGATCGAGCAATACGGCTCTCCGCTGGAGCTCTACGAGCGGCCCGCCAATCTCTTTGTGGCCGGCTTCATCGGCTCGCCCAAGATGAATTTCGTCACCGGCAACAGCGCGGCGCAGCAGGGTGCGGCCACGATCGGCGTAAGGCCGGAGCATCTCAAGATCGAGCGCGACGGTGGTGGCGGCTGGCAGGGCACGATCGCGGTCGCCGAGCACCTCGGCAGCGACACCTTTCTTTATGTCGACGCTGGGCCGCTCGGCATGCTGACAGCGCGCTACATCGGCGAATTGAGCCTGCATGCCGGCGACCGCGTGTCGCTGGTGCCGGACCCCGCGCGCATTCACCGCTTCGACGCAAGCGGCAATGCGATCAGGAACTGACAAGAAACGGGAATACGACCATGTACCTGGAAAAATTCAAGCTGAGCGGCAAGACCGCGTTCATCACCGGAGGCGGGCAGGGCATTGGGCTCGCCTGTGCGGAGGCGCTGGCCGAGGCCGGCGCAAAGGTGATCATCGGTGACCGCGACAGCAAGGTCGCCGGCGACGCCAAGGCCAGCTTGAAGGCGAAGGGTTATGACATCGAGACCGCGATCATGGACGTCACCGATACCAAGCGGGTTGCGGAGGTCGCCAACGACCTCGTCGCCCGCCACGGCAAGGTCGACATCCTCGTCAACAATGCGGGCATTGCCCGCAGCGAGACGCCGGCCGAGACGGTGACGGACGAGCATTGGCTCAACGTCATCGACGTCAATCTCAACGGCACCTTCTGGTGCTGCCGCGAATTCGGCAAGCACATGCTCAAGGCCAAGAGCGGCGCCATCGTCAATGTCGGCTCGATGTCCGGCTTCATCGTCAACAAGCCGCAGGAACAATGCTTTTACAATGCCTCCAAGGCCGGCGTGCACCATTTGACCAAGTCGCTGGCCGCCGAATGGGGCGCGCGCGGCATCCGTGTCAACGCGGTGGCGCCAACTTACATTGATACGCCACTCAACGCCTTCGTGAAAAGCACCCCGAAAATGTACGACGCCTGGATCGGTGGAACCCCGATGGCGCGGATGGGACAGGTCGAGGAAATCGCCTCGGTCGTCCTGTTTCTGGCATCCGAGGCCGCGAGCCTGATGACCGGCAGCATCGTGCTGGTGGATGGCGGCTACACTTGCTGGTAGGCTTGCCGTCAAAACTGACGGAAGCGACCGGGAGTGACAATGCCGCGAGCGTATATCGGCGTCGATGTAGGAACCACGAGCACGCGGGCAGGGGTGTTTGACGAGGCGGGAACGCTGCTTGCGACCGCCAAACATCCGATTCGGATCTGGCATGAGGCCGGCGACATCGTCGAGCAGTCCTCTCAGGACATCTGGGAGGCCTGTGTCAAGTCGGTGCGGGCGGCGATGGCGGAAGCAGCCATTGCACCTGACAGCGTCGGCGGCATCGGTTTCGATGCAACCTGTTCCCTGGTGGTGCTCGATCGCGAGGGCGAGCCGGTCACGGTGAGCGCCTCCGGCGACAGGCAGCGCAACGTCATCGTCTGGATGGACCATCGCGCCATCGCCGAAGCGCGGCTGATCAATGAGACCGCGGACGATGTGCTGCGCTATGTGGGTGGCTCGATCTCGCCTGAGATGGAGATGCCGAAATTGTTGTGGCTCAAGCGTCATCTGCGCGCGAGCTTCGATGCCGCCGGGCATTTCTTCGATCTGGCGGACTATCTGACCTGGCGCGCGACCGGATCGCTCCAGCGCTCGACCTGCACTGTCACCTGCAAATGGAACTACCTCGCCCACGATGGCGGCGGCTGGAGCGCGCCGTTCTTCAAGCGTATCGGCCTCTCCGACTTCGTGAGCGAAAAATACGCGCGCATCGGCACCGAAATCGTCGCCCCCGGCACGCGGCTCGGCGCTGGCCTCACCCGAGCGGCTGCCGCCGATCTGGGCTTGGCGTCTGGCATTCCGGTCGGCGCCTCGCTGATCGACGCCCATGCCGGCGGGATCGGTGCGATTGGGGGACGCGACGGATCGGGCGGAACGACTGACGTCACCGATCGCTTGGCCTACATCATGGGAACGTCGGCCTGCATCATGGCGACGACGAAGGATCCGTGCTTCGTGCCGGGCGTCTGGGGTCCCTATTATTCCGGCATGGTGCCGGACTTTTGGCTCAACGAGGGCGGTCAATCTGCAGCCGGAGCTGCAATCGACCACCTTCTCAAGTCGCATCCGGGCCACGCCGAGGCGAGCGCGGCAGCGAAGAGCGAGGGGGTTGACCTCATCGAATTCCTCGAGCGCCGCATCATCGCGCGCGCCGGCGATGTGAGCCGCGCGGCGCTGCTGGCCCGCGATGTTCATGTGCTCCCCGAATTCATCGGCAACCGCTCGCCTTACGCGGACCCCGATACGCGCGCTGTGATCGCGGGCCTCGATCTCGACACCGATGTCGGTTCGATGGAGCGATTGTTCGTCGCAGGCCTGTGCGGACTCGCTTATGGGCTCGCCGAGGTGATCGAAGCCTTTGCCGCGCATGGCGTTCATACCGGCATCATGATCATGGGCGGCGGCGCCAGCCGCAGCCCCTTGGTGCGGCAAATCATGGCTGACACCACTGGCCTCATCGTCGCGCTGCCTCAGACCAGGGAGCCGGTACTGCTGGGCGCCGCGATGCTCGGCGCAGTCGCCGGCGGCGCCTATGCCTCGATCGGCGAAACCATGGCAAAAATGTCCGCGCTCGGACGCAAGAGCGAACCGACTGCGCCCGACATGGCGGTATTTCACAAGAAGAAGCGGGAGGTGTACAAGCTGCTGCGCGAGGTCGATCGCGCCAGCCGGACGGCGATGCGTGACATCCCCAAAAGCTAGAAGGACGCGTTGAGAGACATGCTGATTTCCTGCGGCGATGCACTGATCGATTTCGTGCCCACGAAAAACGCCGACGGCCGCGAAGCGGTGATGCCGGCGGTCGGCGGCTCCTGCCTCAACGTCGCGATTGGAATTGCACGGCTCGGTGCCCCCACCGGTTTTGTCGGCGGCATCTCGAACGACATGTTCGGGCGCATGATCGCCGACCACGCCGCCACGTCGAATGTCGAGCTTGGTTTCGCCACGCGCAGCGATCACCAGACTACACTCGCGTTTGTCCGCATTGTCGTGGGCGAGTCGCATTATGCCTTCTATGACGCCGATACCGCGACGCGGAATTGGACGTTTCGTCGAGGTACCATCCCTTTCGATAAGGTCGAAGCTGTTCATGTCGGCTCGACCACGCTGGTCAACGATCAGGGTGCTGCCGAGACCAAAGCTCTAATTGCAGACGCGAGGGCGACGTCGACGATCTCCTTCGATCCGAACTGCCGACCCAATCTGGTCAAGGATAAGCCCGCCTATCTCGCCCGCATGGCGGAGTTCGCAGGCAGCGCCGATCTCATCAAAATGTCTGACGTCGACTTCGAATATCTCTTCGGCGAGGAGCCGTATCAGCAGCGCGCGGCCACAATGCTTGGGCTGGGCCCGAGCCTTGTCGTCATCACTCGCGGCAACAACGGGGCCATCGCCTGGCATGCGGAGGCGGGCCAGATCGAGGTCGAGGCGCCGAAGGTCGCTGTTTCCGATACCATCGGCGCCGGTGACAGCTTTCAGGCCGCATTGCTGTTCGCCCTGCACAAGCAAGGCCGTCTCGCCAGGCAGCTGCTCGAAGACATCAGCGCCGACGAACTCCGCCGCGCGTTGTCTTTTGCCGCCAATTGCGCCGGTCTGACCTGCACGCGGCCAGGCGCCGATCCGCCCTGGAGCCATGAGATCAGCTGGAGCTGGTAATCCGCGTTACAGCCGCGCGACGATTTTTTCGGCGCATTTCATAAATCTGGGGATGAGCGGACTCTGCGAATCTCGGCGCCAACACACTGCGATATCGATGGAATCGTCGACATCCCGCAGCGGCCGGAACACGATGCCGCGCGGCGCGCCGAGCTTGGCGCAGTCCGGCAGGATCGCAAGACCCTCACCAGCGAGGACGAGGCTCATCGCCGAATGCACGGTTTCCACGCGGCTTGCGATCGGCATCACGATCTGATGCCGTCTGAGCAGGGCTGCGACTGCGGAGGAGGCGGGGTCCCGCTCGGGCGGCGGCAGCGCGATCAGCGGTCGACCCTGCAAGCGCGCCATCGGCACGGCGCCGAGACGCGCCAGCGGCGAGCGGTTCGGCATCGCCAGCATGAAGCGCTGCGCACCGATCCGCGCCACCTGGATTTCAGGATGGTGGATCGCCGGCATGCATAGCGCCACCGTGACGCTGCGGTCGAGCAGCCGCGCTTCGCGCGTCGATGCGCTGAGGTCGACGAAGTCGAGATCGACGCCGGGAATGGATCGCCGCAGTTCCGGAATCAGCCGCGGTAGCACCGCGTTTGCGAGCACGAACATGTAGCCGACCGAGAGCCGCCCGCGTCTGCCGGCCGTGACCGCGCGCGCGGCTTCGATGCCGTCAGCGGCCAGCGCCAACGCCTCGCCGGCGCGCGCCAGCAGAGCCTGGCCCGCCTCCGTCAGGTCCATGCCGTGCGTGCCGCGGCGAAACAGCGGCGCGCCGATCTCGGCTTCGAGCTTGCGGATCTGGACCGAGAGCGGCGGCTGTGCCATCCGCAACTGTTCGGCGGCCTTGCCGACGCTGCGCGCCTCTGCCACGGCGACGAAATAGCGAAGACGGCGGAGATCCATAGGCATACCGAAATCGTATGGGTTGACTACAAAAATCGTATTGGACGCAGAGTTAACAAAACTGTCATTCTCAATGTCAATGCATTGGGCCAACGGCGGCCCGCTTCGGAGCAAGAACTGACGATGAACGGCGATCCCTGCCTGCTGTCCGCAACCGAATTGCGTCCGCTGATTGCCAACAAGCAGATTTCCCCCGTCGAAATCGCCAGCGCCGTGCTCGCGCGCGCCGAGGCGCTCCAGCCCAGGCTAAACTGCTTCATCACGCTCTGTGGCGACCAGGCGATGGAAGCGGCACGCGAGGCCGAGCGCAAGGTGATGGCAGGAGAGCCGCTAGGCCTGCTGCACGGCCTCCCCGTCACCGTCAAGGACATCGTCAACACCAAGGGCGTGAAGACCACCTTCGGCGCCGTTTCCTATAAAGACAACGTGCCCACGGAGGATGCAGTTGCGGTCGCAAAGTTGCGCAGCGAAGGCGCGATCCTGATTGGCAAGACCACGACGCCGGAGTTCGGCAGCAAGTGCCTGACCGATTCTCCCCTGTTCGGCCGCACCCGCAATGCCTGGAGCGCGGAGCGCTCATCAGGCGGCTCCAGCGGCGGTGCCGCCGTGGCTGTGGCGAGCGGCATAGGGCCTTTGGCGATCGCAACCGATGGCGGCGGCTCGACGCGCATTCCCGCGGCGTGCAACGGCGTCGTTGGCCTGAAGCAGAGCAACGGGGTGATCGCGCACAGCCAGGCGCTCGACGCATTCGGCAACCAGACCTATGTCACGCCGACCACGCGCACCGTCGCCGACACCGCGCTGATGATGCAGGCGATATCAGGCGAAGACGCTTGTGATCCCTGGTCGATCGGCGTGCCCGTGCCCGATTTCATCGGCGCCGCCGCCCCGCGTGGCGATCTGCGGGGACAAAAAATCCTGTTCTGCTCCTCGCCGCCTGGACGCCCGGTGTCGACAGACGTCGCCACTGCGTTCAAGGCGAGCCTCGGCCGTCTCGCGGGCCTCGGTGCCGAGCTCGAAGAGTTCTCCGGCGAGGGGTATGACGTCGAGCCGATCTGGCGCGCCATCAACCACACGGTCTGGCGTTCGCGATTCGCGAAGCTCGTCGCCGAGCACGGCGAGGTGCTCAGCGAGGCGTTCATCAAGCAGGTGACATTGGCAACCAACGTCAGCGGCGTTGACTATCAGGAGGCAATGTTCGCGCGCACGGCGTTGTTCCGCCGCGTGCAATCCCTGCTTGCGCGCGGGCATTTGCTGGCGATGCCGACCATCACCCGCACTGCGCTGCCGATCGACCAGGACCTGTTCGGCACGATCGAGATCGACGGCGTGCAGTTTGATAGCGTCCGGCCGCATTGGTTCCCCTGGACCATGCCGTTCAACATGACCGGTCACCCCGCGATCAGTCTGCCCTGCGGCTTCGGCCGCGACGGCCTGCCGATCGGGCTCCAGCTTGTCGGCCGCTTCCGGGCCGATGCGGAATTGCTGCGGGTGAGCGCGCTGTTCGAGGCTTCGCACGACCTTCTCGCCCGCCGGCCGGAATGACGGCTTGGCCAGGCCAGCAAAAGGCTTGCGTCCGGCGTCCGGACATGTTGATCGTGCCGCTGATGAGGCCTGAGCCCGACCGCGCATGAGCGTATTTGTCCTCCGACGTGTCCTGACATTGCTGGCGACGCTGGTCGGCGCATCCGTGATCATTTTCCTGGTGCTGGATGCGCTGCCGGGCAATGCCGCGCAGATGCTGATGGGTGCTGACGCCTCGGCCGACGCGGTGCGCGCGCTGACCGTCAAGCTCGGGCTCGATCAGCCGCTGGCGGTTCGCTACCTGCACTGGATCCAGGGGCTCCTCGTCGGCGACCTCGGCAACTCCTATGTCTACGGCACGCCGGTCGCCAGTCTGATCGCAGAACGGATGGTGCTGACCATTCCGCTCGCGATCATGTCGATGCTGATCACGGTGGTTCTGGCGCTCTCGGCCGGCGTCTACACCGCTGCCAACCACAACAAGCTCGGCGATGTCGGCGTGATGTCGCTGACCCAGATCGGCATCGCGCTGCCGAATTTCTGGTTTGCGATCCTTCTGGTGCTGCTGTTCGCGGTGCGGCTGCAATGGCTCTCCGCGGGCGGCTTCGCCGGCTGGGACGACGGGATCTGGCCTGGGGTCAAATCGCTACTGCTGCCATCGATCTCGCTGGCCGTGGTGCAGGCCGCGATCCTGGCCCGCGTCACCCGTTCGGCCGTGCTCGAAGTGCTGCGCGAAGATTTCGTTCGCACCGCGCGTGCGAAAGGGCTCGGCAAGCGCGAGGTGCTGTGGAGCCACGTGCTACGCAACGCCATGATCCCGGTGATGACGGTGATGGGCCTGCAATTCGCCAACCTGCTCGCCGGCACCATCGTGATCGAGAATGTGTTCTACCTGCCGGGCCTCGGCCGCTTGATCTTCCAGTCGATTGCGAACCGCGACCTGATCGTGGTTCGCAATTGCGTGATGCTGCTCGCGGCGATGGTGGTCATCGTCAATTTCGTCGTCGACGTGCTCTATGCCTTCATCGATCCCCGCATCAAGGTGCACGACCTGTGAGCGCGCAGCTTTCCACTCCGCTTGACGCGCCGGTTGCAGCGCGCCCCGTGCCGGCCCGCACCTTCTGGAGCCGTGCGCTGCGCCATCACAGCTTCGTGCTGGGCGGTGCGCTCAGCCTGCTGGTGGTCGCCTCGGCACTGCTTTCGCTGGTGTGGACGCCCTGGTCTCCCTATGAGATCGATATTGCCGCGAAGCTCCGGCCGCCGTCGGCGGCGCACTGGCTCGGCACTGATTCCTTCGGTCGCGACATCGTCTCGCTGCTGCTCGCAGGCGCCCGCTCGACCATCCTGGTCGGCATCATCGCGGTCAGCATCGGTCTTTCCTTCGGCGTCTGCCTCGGCCTGATCGCCTCGGCCAAGCGCGGCTGGACCGAAGAGATCATCATGCGCTTCTCCGATTTCACCTTCGCCTTTCCGGCCGTGCTCTCGGCCATCATGCTCGCCGCGGTCGCGGGGCCGGGCATGGTGACCTCGATCATAGCGATCGGTATCTT
Source organism: Bradyrhizobium guangzhouense (assembly GCF_004114955.1). NCBI lineage: Bacteria > Pseudomonadati > Pseudomonadota > Alphaproteobacteria > Hyphomicrobiales > Nitrobacteraceae > Bradyrhizobium > Bradyrhizobium guangzhouense. The sequence continues at coordinate 4,779,905 of NZ_CP030053.1, read as the reverse complement.
CCAGATTCCGACCTTGACCCGGCTGACGCGCGGCTCGGCGAATGCGATCTGGGCGCGCGAATTCGTGCTGGCGGCGCGCGCCTCGGGGAAGGGCGCCTTCCGCATCACCATCGAACATGTCTTGCCGAACATTCTGTCGATCCTGATCGTGCAGGCGACGATCCAGTTTGCGCTGGCGATCCTCGCCGAAGCCGCGCTGTCTTATCTCGGCCTCGGCACGCAGCCGCCGCAGCCGTCCTGGGGTCGCATGCTGAATGATGCGCAGACCATGCTGTTCCAGTCGCCCATGCTCGCGGTCTATCCGGGCGCGGCGATCGCGGTCGCCGTGCTCGGCCTCAATCTGCTCGGTGACGGATTGCGCGATCTGCTCGATCCCCGGCTGGCGCGGGAGCGATGACGATGGCGGATCCCGCAACATTGATCGAGGTCGACAATCTCGGCGTCCGCCTCAACACCAGCCGCGGCCCGGCGCAGGCCGTTCGCGGTGTCAGTTTTACCCTGAAGCGCGGCGAGACGCTCGGGCTGGTCGGTGAATCCGGCTGCGGCAAGTCGGTGACTGCGCTTTCGCTGATGGGGCTGCTGCCTGAGAGTGCCGTCGTTACCGGCAGCATCAAGCTTGATGGTCACGAGCTCGCGCGGCTGCCGGATGCGGATTATTGCAAACTGCGCGGCAACCGCATCAGCATGATCTTCCAGGAGCCGATGACGGCGCTCAACCCGATGCACACGATTGGTCATCAGGTCGCGGAGCCCTTGCGGCGTCACAAGAAATATTCCGCCGCGCAGGCGCGGAAAGAAGCGATCGCGTTGCTCGACCGCGTCGGGCTACCCGATCCCGCCAAGCGCATCGATGCCTATCCGCATCAGTTCTCCGGCGGCCAGCGCCAGCGTGTCACCATCGCCATGGCGCTGGCGTGCGAGCCCGATCTGTTGATCGCGGACGAGCCGACCACCGCCCTCGACGTCACCATCCAGGGCCAGATCCTCGATCTCATCGCCGATCTCGTCGAGGAGCGGGGCATGTCGATGATCCTGATCTCGCACGATCTCGGCGTCATCGCGGAGAACGTGCAACGCATGATGGTGATGTATGGTGGCACGGTCGTCGAGAGCGGGCCGACCGACGAGGTATTCCGCCGGATGGGACATCCCTATACGCAGGGCCTGTTCCGCGCCCGCCCCAAGCTCGGCGCGCGCAAGGGGACGCAGCTGACGACGATCTCGGGCACGGTGCCGGAGCTGGCCGATCTGCCTGTTGGCTGCGCCTTCGGTGATCGTTGTCCGCTGGTGATCGATCGGTGCCGCGCGGCGCTGCCGCCGATGGTCGAGGTCGGTCCTGGTCATGTTGTGCGCTGCATCAGGACCGATGTTTCCATGGCCGCGACTGTCGGGGCGCTCTCCGCATGACCGCCGCACCGCTTCTTGATGTCAAAGATCTCGAGCAGCGCTACACGCTGCCGCGCGAAAGCCTGCTCCGTCCGCCCGGACAGGTGCGCGCGCTCAACGGCGTCAGCGTGCAGGTCCAGGCCGGCAAGAGCCTCGGCATCGTCGGCGAGTCGGGCTCGGGCAAGTCGACCTTCGCGCGGGTGGTGATGGCGCTGGAGCGGCCGACTGCGGGCGAGGTCACGCTGCTCGGCCGCGATCTCAATCGCATCTCTCCGGAAGAGTTGCGCCGCGCGCGGCGCGACTTCCAGATGGTGTTCCAAGACCCCTACGGATCGCTCGACCCGCGCCAGACCATTGCGCGCATCGTCGCCGAGCCGCTCACCGTGCTCGATGACGCCGACCGCACGACGTTCCGCGCCCGCGTCGCCGCGGTGCTGAAGCAGGTCGGCCTGCGCGATGCGGACATGGACAAATATCCGCACGAATTCTCCGGCGGCCAGCGCCAGCGCATCGCCATCGCGCGCGCGCTGATCACGCAACCAAAGCTGATTGTCGCGGACGAGCCGGTCTCCGCGCTCGACGTGTCCGTGCAGGCACAGGTCCTCAATTTGATGCAGGACCTCCAGGAGCAGTTCGGTCTCAGTTACATCCTGATCAGCCACGACCTTGCGGTGGTCGATTATCTCTGCGACGAGGTCGCGGTGATGTATCTCGGCCGGGTCGTGGAGCAGGGGCGGCCGGAGGATCTGTTCGAGCGCTGCGCGCATCCCTATACGCGGGCGCTGCTGGACGCCGTGCCCCGGGCACGGGCCGGTGGGGGCCGGCGCCGGCGCGGGGCCCAGGCGATCGCTTCGCAATCGGCGGCTGCGACCGGATGCCCCTATGTGGTGCGCTGCCCGCTTGGCGATCAGCATTGCCGCGAGGTTCCGCCCTTGCTACGCAGGGTGGGCGAGGAGCATCTCGCCGCCTGCCACAAGGCGGAGGCCGTGATGGCATTGCCGCAGGCGGCCGTGGAAGGTTAATGTCGGCTACAGGATTGGCGTAGTCTCAACAAGACAAGAGAAGGCCGGGAGTTGGGCATGTTGAAGAAGCTAACGATCGTCGCTTTTGCCGCCGCATTGGCCGCGGCGCCGCTGCCGGTGCTGGCGCAGGGCAAGAAGGACAGCGTCGTCATGGGCATGACGCTGGAGCCGCCGGGGCTCGATCCCACCAACGCGGCCGCCGCCGCGATCGCCGAGGTCACGCTCTACAACATCTACGAGACCCTGACCAAGATCAACGAGGACGGCTCGGTCTCGCCGCTGCTGGCCGAGAGCTGGACCGCATCGCCCGATCTGAAGACCTATACGTTCAAGCTGCGCAAGGGCGTCAAATTCCAGAACGGCGAGGCGTTCGATTCCGCGGCGGTCAAATTCTCGTTCGAGCGCAACGCGGCCGCGAACAGCACCAACAAGGACAAGAGCCTGTTCCAGGCGATCGAGAAGATCGATGCGCCAGACGCGAACACGATCGCGCTCACGATGAAAAATTCAGAGCCCAACCTGCCGTTCCTGCTGGGACAGGCGAGCGCCTCGATCGTCGAGCCGAAGAGCGCGGCGACCAATGTCACCCAGCCGGTCGGCACCGGCCCCTATCAGCTCGGCGCCTGGGCCAAGGGCTCCTCGCTCACGCTGAACAAGTGGGCCGACTACCGCAACGCCTCCGCGATCAAGCTCTCGAAGGTGACGATCCGCTTCATCTCCGATCCCGCCGCGCAGGCTGCGGCGCTGCTCTCGGGTGACGTCGACGCATTCCCGCGCATCGCGACCCGCGTCGTTGCCCAGTTCAAGGCCGACCCGCGCTTTACCGTGCTGATCGGCGGTTCGAAGGCCAAGACCATCGTGGCCATCAACGAAAAGAAGAAGCCGCTCGACGATGTCAGGGTGCGCCGCGCCATCCTCGCCGCCATCGACCGCAAGGCGATGATTGACGGTGCTGCCGAAGGTTTCGGCACGCCGATCGGCAGCTTCTACACGCCCGGCTCGCTCGGCTATGTCGACACCACAGGCATCAATCCCTACGACCCCGAGAAGGCGAAGAAGCTTCTGGCCGAGGCCGGTGTCACCACGCCGCTCGAGCTCAGCCTGAAGCTGCCGCCGCCGCCTTACGCGCGGCAGGGCGGCGAGATCCTCGCAGCCCAGCTCGCCAAGGTCGGCATCAACGCCAAGATCGAAAACGTCGAGTGGGCGCAGTGGCTGTCGCAGGTGTTCGCGCCGAACGGGCCGCACAATTACGACCTCACCATCGTCTCGCATGTCGAGCCGTTCGATCTCGTCAAGCTGACCGAGCCCGACTTCTATCTCGGCTATAACAGCGAGGCGTTCAACGCGCTCTACAAGCAGATCGTGTCGACGCCTGACGAGGCCGGCCGCGCCAAGCTGCTCGGCGACGCCCAGAAGATGCTGGCGACCGATGCGGTGGCCGGCTTCCTGTTCCAGCCGCAATGGCCGACGGTCATCAACAAGAAGCTGAAGGGCGTGTGGAAGGAAGTCCCGCAGTTCGAGAACGACTTCTCGGCCTGGTCCTGGGAGTAAGCGGGATCGCCTCGTCGGTCGACACTGTCGCTTCTGCAAAGGCCTCTTCCCGTCGGGAGGAGGCCTTTCGTTTTGGCCTCGGCAGAACAAATCCGAAAACAACCCCATACACAGTAGAGAGGGGCTTGAAAGGTTTGATGAAAGTTCGGATTTTAAGAAATTGCTTGTGCCGTCGGGCAAAACATCGGCATAATGCCATCATTGCGATCATGGCGACCAGGGGGCGGGTTGCTTCAGTCCATCCCTCGTCCTCCGAGTTGATGTCGCCCAGGGCGGCCTGTCCGCGTGCCGAGCAGCATGCCGGCTGCGAACGCCGCGAGAGCGCCGACAGCCAGCGGCGCGACTCGCGCCATGGGTCCGTCGACGACGATCGCGCGATCGTCCGCCTCCGCGCCGAAGCGCCCGCGCGTGCGGTGCAAGGACCGAACCGAATGCATCAGATTGTCGGCGCGTTGGGGTCCCACGGGCTTGACCGTCTCCTGCGCGGAAAACGCAGCCCTCGCAAGATAGCGGTCGAGCCACGCCGGAAGCACGGCATTGGCCAGGATGACCTCGAGCGTGCTGAGCCCGATCCAGTATTCGCGACCGGGATGGAGGACAGCCTGATAAACCGCGTTAGCGATGACTTCCGGCTGCACCACCGGCGCGACCGGACGAGGTTCTCGCGGCATGTGAGTTCGCGCCCAATCAAATTGCGGCGTGTTGACCGCAGGCAGCTCCATCATGGTGAGCTGGATGCGGCTGCGATCGTGGATCAACTCGGTCCGCAGCGAATCGGTGAAGCCGCGGATGGCATGCTTGGCGCCGCAATAGGCCGATTGCAGCGGGATGCCGCGATAGGCCAGCGCGGACCCGATCTGGATGATATGCCCGCGATCGGCCGGCCGCATGTGACGCAGCGCTGCCATCGTGCCGTGCACGAAGCCGAGATAGGTCACCTCGGTGACGCGGCGAAACTCCTCGGCGGTCATCTTCCACACCGGCGAGAACACCGTGACCATGGCATCATTGATCCAGACGTCGATCGTTCCGAACGTCCGGACGACGTGGTCCGCCGCAGCGGCCATGGCGTCCGCATCGGCGACGTCGGATGGCATGGGCAGCGCCGTCCCGCCCATCTCCTCGACCTCGCGCCGGGTTTCCTCGAGCGCCTCGGCATCACGCGCAATCAGGCCGACGCGCCAGCCGGCGCGGGCGAAGCGATGCGCGATGGCCCGTCCCACGCCCGCTGAAGCTCCCGTGATGACGACGACCCGGCCTGAATGAAGCGGCACCGGCACCATGCTCATGATCTGTGTACCTCGGTTGAACGCTGATGGAGTGGGGACCGTCGACCCACGGCGGCGTTGAGCTCGCCCCGTTGCGCCAGAACGCGAATGCGGTCCGCGGTCCTGCAGGCGATGGCCTGGATCGTCAGCGACGGATTGGCGCCTCCGACCGTCGGAAAGACCGACCCGTCGCAGATCCACAAGTTCGGAATGTCCCAGCTGCGACAGTCCGCATCGACGACGCTGGTTCGGGCATCGCTCCCCATGCGCGCGGTGCCGTTGAGGTGGCAGGTATCGTCGTCCTGGGTCCAGATGTCGCGTGCGTCCACCGCCTCCAGTGCGCGGCCCATGAAATTGAGGGAGTGATCAATCAGACGCTTGTCGTTGTCGCACCAGGAATAAGTGACGCGGGGAATGCGCAGACCGTATTGATCGACCTCTTCGGCCAGGGTCACCCGGTTGGATTCCTGAGGCAGCATCTCGCCGACGATCTTGAGACCGATGACGTGATTGTAGTCCTTCATGGCCTCGACCAGGCTCTCGCCCCATAGGCCGCGAGCGCTGAAAAGCGTGTTCGCCCAGAGCTGCGGCAACGGTCCCTGGCTCATGTAGGAATAGCCGCCGAAGAAGTCCTTGCCCTTGTCTTCGTAGTTCCAGTGCTCGGTGATGGCGAGCGACGGCGGCCCCTTGTAGGAGCGCACCTCGTGCTCCAGCCGGCCCCACACCGCCTGATTGGATTGCGCCATCAGGTTCTTTCCGACCAGGCCCGAACTGTTGGCGAGGCCGTCCGGAAAGCGGGACGTCGCGGAGTTCAACAGAAGCCGTGGTGTTTCGATCGCGTAGCCGGCGACGACGACGTTGCGCGCGCGCTGAAAGCGCCATGCGCCGTCCCTGTGATAGTAAACTCCGGACACGAGGCCGGACGGCTCGACCTCGACGCGACCGACCATCGCCAGATCGCGGATCTCCGCGCCCGCGGCGATCGCGCGCGGAATCCACGTGACCAGCGCGCTCTGCTTGGCGTTGGTCGAACAACCGGCGACGCAGAAGCCGCGATAGACGCAAGGGTGGGCCAGGCCTCGCGGCGCCGACAGCGTCGCGAGCGGCGTTTCGGTCCATTTGATGCCCAGCGCCTCGCAACCTTTCGCCAGCGCTCGCGCCGCGCCGTTCAACGGATGGGCGCGGTAGGGGTAGCGCGGACGCGGCGGGCCCCAGGGATAGGTCACCGGGCCCGATATCTTCAAGGCCTGCTCGACTTCGGTGTAATAGTCCCACATCTCGCGCCAATCGAGCGGCCAGTCGGCGCCATAGCCGAGCGCGGTGCGCGACTTGAACCATTCGGGACGGAACCGCAGCGAGACCATCGCGAAATGCACCGTCGAACCGCCCACGGCCTTGCCGCTGTTGTTGCCGCCGAGCTGCAGTGGATTGGCGCCGTCGACGATGCGATCGTCGGTCCAGTAGAGCCTGGTCTGCTCGGATTCATCGGAGGCGAAATCCTCGAGCGGTCTGAAATACGGGCCCGCGTCGAGCGCAACGACCGAGAAGCCGTATTCGGCCAGCTTGCAGGCGAGGGTGCCGCCGCCTGCGCCCGTGCCGACGATGGCGAAATCGACCGGCTCGCTCTCGCGGTATTGCCGCATCGGCACCCAGCCGCCCGGACGGAACACGTCCGGCGCGCGGCCGCCGCTTGCTCGCGGCACATGCAGAGGATTATCGGACACGGCGATTGCTCCGGCGTGCTGCAGCATCACTGCCGTCTTTCGCCTCCGCGGCTTCCCAGGGGTCGCGCTCGTCGATATCGAGGCGCACGTAGCCGCGTGGGCTTGCGGGGCCGCCCCAGCCGATCTCGCTCCACGCCGTCGGATGAGCGTAATAGGCGAGCACGATGTCCCGTCCCATGCGATGCTTAAAGAAGGCGTCGCTGTGCAAGCCGCCCCATTCGGCCGATTTCAATTCGCCGCATTGCGCGGCGCGGAGCAGCTTGTCCTGCAAGCCGTCCGGCAACGCTGCAAAGCGCTGGCCGTAGGCGGCCGAGGCCTCGGCATTCAACGCCTTGAGGCCCTGCCGCCATGCATCCGCGTCTCGGGGCACGCCGGGCCCGCGAAAGCCGTCCATGATCCGATCGTGCAGCTTGCGGTCGACCAGTGCGGCGATCGGCACCGGCGGCCGTCCGGCCGGCTGCGGAACGATGCGGTGGGCAATCGCGACGACGGTGTCGTACTCGTCGCGCGTGAAGAAACGCGGCTCGGGCGCGATCGACAGCCGCCGCGCGATGACCTCGCGCGTCTTGTCGTTCCAGGACGGTCCCGACCATTTGGCGAGAACGTCATATTCGGGATAGCGGTCACGACGTTCATGCATCGGGATGCGCCCTCATGAGACGGAGTGCGGCGAGACCCGCGAGCGCGAGGCCGGCGAAGCTCGGCGGCGCAGGGATCGGCGGTCCGTTCAGGATGTTCTGGCTCCAGTTGCGCCAGCCACCCATGTTTCGTGACACGCCGTACGCGTGGAAGCCGACACCGGCGACACCCATGGCCGTCAACACACGCATCCACCAACGGGCGAAGCGATGCGTCCTGCCTGAATCGCCACCGGCCGCCGACAGCAGCAGCGCTGCGCCGATCGGCGGTAGCGTCACCGGGAGAAGCATGAAGGGGTTGTGATAGGCACCCCGGAAATGGAGCAGCCCGGCCTCGCCGGTGGTGCCGAGCAGGCCTGCGCCTGCAACCGTCGCGATCATGCGTCCCGCCGGCAGACCGAAGATGCGCGGCCGCGTTCGCCTCGCCTCTCGCACTCGCTCCGAACAGAAGCCGAGCAGCCCGGAGAGCAGGATCGCCATCGGCGCGCCGATCGGCGCACCGTAAAACAGGTTCTGCCAGCTGAAGCCGCCCACGCGCTTGCCGACGTTGTAGAGATGGAATCCTGAACCGACCAGCCCGGTCGCGGCCGCCAGCAGGTAGGCGGCATCGCGGGCCTTGTGGGCGAGCGGACGCGTATCGGCGGTGCCGTGGATGCTCGTCGCTAGCGTCAGCGCCGAAACTGCAAGGGGGGTGTACATGGCCTTGTTCTTGAACGAGCCGCGGTAATGCTCGACGCTGGAATCGGCGAGCACGGAGGCCGCAAGCGTTCCTGCGGCCCGATTGAGCTCGCGCGCGGTTTTCGCAGTTGCCGCGTTGCTGGAACGACTGCGACCTGGCGCGAGGAGGTGCGAACGCGTGGGACGCACCCGCGCCGAACGCGCTGAAAGCATTGAGATCAGCGCAAGGCCCGATGCTGCGATGCCGGCGACTGCAATCAGATCGCGTTCCGTGGGAAGTTTCATGCTGCCTCCGACACCGCGTAGGCGGCGGCATCGCTCCGCTTCAGGACCAACCCGTTTCCCGGCGCGGTCAGGTCGGGCGCGATCCGGCCCTCGCGGGGGCGCGGCGCGCCATCAAAGAACATGCGCTCGATCCGCACATGGTCGTGAAACCATTCGAGATGGCGTGTACGGGGTGCCGCGCAGGCGACGGCGAGATGTAGCGCCGGCGCGCAATGACCGGAGAGGTCCACGTGGAAGGCATCACACAGCGTCGCAATCCCGAGGAAGCCGGTGAAGCCGCCGCATCGCGTCGCGTCGGCCTGCTGCACGTCGACGGCACCGGCCGCAAGCATGGTGCGCACATAGTCGAGCGTATAGGCATATTCGCCGGCCGCCACGTCCATTCCGACAGGCACATGCTGCCGCACCATGGCCAATCCGGGTAGATCGTCCGACGACACGGGCTCTTCGAACCAGCTGACGTCGTGTTCGCTGAAGATGTCCGCCAGCCGGATCGCTTGGCGGGGAGTGCAAGCGCCGTTGGCATCGACGAACAGGGCGGCATCGCCAATCGCGCGCTTGGCCACCGCGACGCGATGCGGATCCCGCTCCGGCTCGGACCCGATCTTCATCTTGACGGACGTGCAGCCATCCTTCGTCACCCAACCGCCGAGCTGCTGCTCCAGCTCGCGGTCGGAATAGGTGGTGAAGCCGCCGCTGCCATAGATCGGAATGGAGGTGCGGCGAATGCCGAGAAGGACAACCAGCGGGAGATCGAGCAGGCGCGCCTTGAGGTCATGCAGGGCAGCATCGACCGCGGAGATCGCCGTTGCCGCGAGGCCCTCGCGCCCCAGATTACGGACCGCCCGCTGCATCGCCTCGAAAGAGGCTTGTGGTGCAAGGGCGTCCTTGCCTGAGATCACCGCGGCGAGCTTGTCGCGGATCAGCGCGGCGATGCAGGCGCTGGCATAGGTGTAGCCGAGGCCAACCCGTCCACCACCCTCGACCTCGACGAGCACGAGGGTGGTGGAATTCCAGGCGATGGTGCCGTCCGCCTCGGGACGATCAGTCGGCACCGTGTAGGCCTGAACGCGCACGCTCCGGATTGGGACCTCGCACTGCATCAGTCTTTTCCAGGCAGAACACTCGTCAGCAGCTCTTTGGCGCTGTTCTTCAGCACGCTCCCCAACTCCGGCTCGGATGGGATCATGCTGACAAAGTTTTTGGCTTCCTTCAGGGTGATATGCGGCGGGAGTGGCGGCACGTTGGGGTCGGTATAGGCCTCGAGAATGACCGGCCGATCGGCTGCGAGCGCCTCGTCCCATGCCGCACCGACGCGGTCGGGATTGTCGACGAAGATGCCTTTCAGGCCGATCAGCTCGGCGTAGCGATGATAGGGGAAATCCGGAATGCTCTGGGTCGACTCGGTCTTGCCGGAGCCGAGCTGGATACGCTCCTCCCAGGTCACCTGGTTGAGATCGCGGTTGTTGAGCACCAGCACGATCAACCGCGGGTTCGACCAGCGTTTCCAGTATTTTGAAATGGTGATCATGACATTGAGGCCGTTCATCTGCATCGCGCCGTCGCCCATGCAGGCGATCACGGTGCGATCGGGATAGGCCATCTTTCCCGCAAGCGCGTAAGGCGTGCCCGCGCCGAGCGAGGCAAGGCCGCCCGAGAGCGACGCCTTCATGCCGCGCCGCATCCTGAGATCGCGCGCGTACCAATTGGCCACCGAGCCCGAATCCGCGGTGATGATGGCGTTATCGGGCAAACGCGGCGACAGCTCCCAGAACACCCGCTGCGGATTGAGCGGCTCGGCCGAATTCATCGCCCTTTCCTTCAGCGTGTCCCACCAATCGGTCATGCCCTGCTCGATGTCACGGCGCCAGGAGGACTGCTTCTTCTGTGTGAGCAGCGGCAACAGCGCGCGCAGCGTCGTCGCGCTGTCACCGGCCATGTTGACCTCCATCGGATAGCGCAGACTAAGCCGGCTGCCGTCGATGTCGATCTGCACGCCGCGTGCATCGCCCGGTTTGGGCAGAAACTCGCTGTAGGGAAAGGCGGAGCCGACCATCAGGAACGTGTCGCAGTTCTTCATGAGATCCCAGCTCGGCCGCGTTCCCAACAGCCCGATCGAACCGGTGACGAACGGAAGGTCGTCGGGCACCGCAGCTTTACCAAGCAGCGCCTTGGCAACGCCGGCCTGCAGGCGTTGGGCGACTTCGATCACCTCGTCGGTTGCATGAAGCGCGCCGGCACCGACCAGCATGGCGACCTTGTTGCCTGCATTGAGGACATCGGCAGCCGCCCGAAGCGAGGCCTCGTCCGGCAGCTTCGCCGGGCCGGCATAGCCGACGCCCGTATGGGTGGCGCCATGCGCCAGCGGCGGATCCTTGTAGTCGAGCTCCTGAAGATCGTTGGGCAGGATCACGCAGGTGACGGCGCGCTTGGTATGGGCGATGCGGACCGCGCGATCGATCAGATGGCGGACCTGTTCGGGAACGCTGGCCAGCGCGACGTATTCGGTGACGCCCTGGAACAGGGTCTGGAGGTCGACCTCCTGCTGATAGCTTGCGCCGATCGCACTTCGCGCCTGCTGACCAACGAGCGCGACCACCGGAACGTGATCCATCTTGGCGTCGTAAAGCCCGTTGAGGAGATGAATGGCACCGGGACCCGAGGTCGCGTAGCAAAGACCGACCTCGCCGGTAAACTTGGCATGGGCCGAGGCCATGAAGGCCGCCATCTCCTCATGGCGAACCTGGACGTAGTCCATTCTGTCCTTTGCCTTTTCGAGAGCGACATCAAGCCCGCCAACACCGTCGCCGGGATAACCATAGACGCGCTTCAAACCCCATTCGGACAGGCGATGCCAAACATAATCGCTAACATTCATCGGAAGGGTTCCCGTATGTCGATCGGCGGTGATCGGATGGATATGAAATCCAAACGGGAAAGGACGTCGAATGTTGCTAGCTAAATGATTGTTTAGGTTCACGAGCACCTGAGAGCCGCCACGGTGCAGTCCAGAGTACGGTCGGGTGAGCGGTGCCCGCTCGGCGTCTTCCATGTCGCACCGTTGGTCGAAAGAGTCCGGTGAGGGTTCGTATTTTGTGGAATTGCTTGCTCGGTCGGGCAAGGGCAGCGCGATCGGAAATTCAGAAAGGCTTGACCGGCTAACATTTGTTAATCGCAACCGATCGCGCGAGCTGTTCCGCGATCCTCTCGTGCAACTCTTCGTTGCCTGCCGATTCTTCCCGCACTTTATGATTGCTGAAATGCCGAAAAGCGATAGTGGAACAATTTGGCCGGTACGATCTGTTTAACGAATTGCCGGTATTTTCATCACGATAATTCATCGCGCGTTGCTTCAATTTTTTTTCGGTGTCGCAAATGACACCCGGCTCGGGGAACATTCGCATGCCGACGCAGGGCTCTCATCGCTCGCGGCTGCTCGTTGCGACGGTCGCATCAACCGCACTCGGCGTTCTCGGTTTCGCGACGATCGGTCATGGCGCCGCCGTGGTCGGCGAAAGCCGGAAGGTCGAGATCACGCAGAAAGCGCCCGGTGGTGTCGATGCGCTCAAGGCGCTGTATCGCAGGCCGGCGACCATCCCGTTCCCCAAGGACAATCCTTTCACCCCCGAGAAGGCGGCTCTCGGCAAGAAGCTCTATTTCGACACGCGCCTCTCGGTGACGTCGGCGCAGTCCTGCGCGAGCTGCCATAGCCCGGGTTTCGGCTGGGGCGACGGGCTTGCGGTCGGCGTCGGTCACGGCATGGCCAAGCTCGGTCGCCGCTCGCCGACCGTCGTCAACGCCGCCTGGAGCGCGATCTACATGTGGGACGGCCGGCTTCCGACGCTGGAGGACCAGGCGCTCGGTCCGATCCAGTCCCCCGGCGAAATGAACATGAAGCTCGACCAGCTCATGGCGCGGCTCGCAAGCATCCCCGAATACAAGCCGATGTTCGACGCGGCCTTCCCGGGCGAAGGCATGAAGCCGAAGACGTTGGCGCAGGCGATCGCGACCTATGAGCGTACGGTCGTCTCGGAACGGGCGCCGTTCGACGCCTGGATCGACGGCAACGAGAAGGCGATCTCCGAAGAGGCCAAGCGCGGCTTTACGGTGTTCAACGGCAAGGCGCAATGCGCCGCGTGCCACGAAGGCTGGAACTTCACCAACGAGGGCTTTCAGGACATCGGTCTGCCGAGCAAGGATATCGGTCGCGGTGAATACCTCCCCGGCGTCATCAAGATGCAGCACGCGTTCAAGACGCCGGGCCTGCGCGAAATCACCCGCCGCGGTCCCTATATGCATGACGGTTCGCTCCCGACGCTCGAAGCGGTCATCGACCACTATGACCATGCCGGCGTCGAACGGCCCAGCCGATCCGATCTCATGCATCCGCTCGATTTGTCCGCGCAGGACAAGGCCGACCTCGTCGCCTTCCTCAAGACTTTGACCAGCGAGCTCGGTCCGACGGCCGTGCCGGTTCTCCCACGCTAACCCACGAAAGTTTCCTCACATGCGCACAATCGCTCTCTTCGCCTGTGTCATCGTTGCCGGCTTTTCGGTCGGCGCCTATGCCGCGACCGAAATCGTCCATCAGCAGGGCCGTGCCTTCTCCGCCGAGAGCATCACGGTCAAGAAGGGCGAAGCCGTCACCTTCCTGAACGACGACACGGTGCCGCACAACATCATGTCGGCCAGCAAGGGCAACGAGTTCAATCTGGGATCGCAGGCGCCGGGCACCTCGACGGACGTGTCCTTCAAGGAGGCGGGCGATGTGCAGGTGATCTGCGCCATTCATCCGCGCATGAAGATGATGGTCAAGGTCATAGACTAGGAGTTTTTGTTCTGACGCGTTTTCGTCACGCGAACCGGTATCCACTTCGCTCGAAAACGCTCCATCGAGACGCCGGAGATTGATGATGTCGATACGCTACAAGATTTTCGGTGCCTTCAGCGTCGTGCTTCTGCTGGCTTGCGGCATCGCCTTCTACGGCATTCGCGCCATCGGCAATTCCGGCGACATGGTGGTCCGTCTCTATGACGGCCCCTTGATGGGGATCAACCACGCGCGTTCCGCCCACGCGGCACTGCACGGGGCGCGGCTGGTGCTTCAGCGGGCCCTTGTTGCCGGCAGCTCCAGCGACGTCGCCAAGTTCGAGGCGCTGATCCGCGACAGTGTCGAGGACCTGAAAGTGGTGCGTGAGCGCGCCGCAACGCCCAGCGTTGCGGCCGCGCGCGAGAAGGCCGAGGCCCAGCTCAAGGACTGGTCGACCGCCGCGCTCAAGATCCTGAAGCCGACGCCCGGCGGCGCGACGGAGATCCCGACCAGCTTCCTGCTTGCACAACAGGGCGACCGGCTGATGGCGTCGATCGACGACCTCGTCGAGCTGGTGGCGGCGTATGGCTATGAATATCGCATGGCGGCGGAGAAGGACGTCGAGGCGGCCCGCACCATGATGCTGTCGGTCGCCGTCGGAACCGTCGCGATCGGACTGCTGATCGCGCTTGCGTTCTCGTACTCGATGAGCCGGCCGATCTCCGCGGCGGTGCGCGTTGCCGAGCGCGTCGCCGCCGGCAACTTCACCGACGACATCGCAGTGCGCCGCCGCGACGAGCTCGGCCGCCTGTTGAAGTCGCTTGCGGTCATGCAGGCGAGCCTGAAGACCCGCGCCGATGACGATCTCGCCGTGATCGCCGCCAAGGACCTGAGCAGCGCGGAGCAGGTCGGCCACCGGCAGCGCCTGGAAGCCGAGATCGACGCCTTCCGGTCTGCCTTCAGCGAGGTCATGAGCAACACCGCGCGCATGACCGGCGAGTTGACGGATACGGCCCAGGGGCTCGCCTCCGCCGCACGCAACGCGGGATCGCAATCGAACGAGGCGGCTTCGACGGCGAAGGAGACCTCGGCGAACGTGCAGACCGTGGCATCAGCCGCAAGTCAGCTCGGCCAATCCGTCCAGGCGATCACGTCGCAACTGGCGGATGCGACCACCATCGTGCAGCGCGCCTCCGGCATGGCGGAAGCGGCCAACCAGACCATCGGCAGGCTCGCCAGCGCCGCCCAGCAGATCGACGAGGTGGTCGGCTTCATCAGGACCATCGCCGGCCAGACCAATCTGCTCGCGCTCAACGCCACGATCGAAGCGGCGCGGGCGGGCGAAGCGGGCCGGGGCTTTGCGGTCGTCGCCTCCGAAGTGAAGGCGCTGGCGACGCAGACGGCAAAGGCGACCGAGGAGATTTCAAGCCAGATCACCGAGGTGCAGTCGGCGACGCGCGAGGCGGTCGACAATGTCGGCGCCATCGCGTCGATCATCGGCGACATCGACGGCTTTACCGGGCGGATCGCGGCCGCGGTCAGCCAGCAGAATGCGGCGGCCGGCGAGATCTCCAGGAATATCGGGCAGGCGGCCTCGGGCACCGCGCAGGTCGCGCGCAGCATCGCCGGGACGGCCGAGGCGACTGACAACGCCAATCGCACGGCCGACATCGTTCTGGCCACGGCGCATGACCTGTCCAGCCAGGCGTCGCAGCTGCGCTCGTCGGTGGATCGCTTCCTGTCAAACGTCGCGGCATAGGCGGGGCGAGTTTCAGTCGAATTGATATTGGCTTCCTGGCGGCAAGCGAGGCTAGAACTTCATGGTAATGCCGCTGTATAAGCTCGATTCGGTGCAGGTGTGGTTGCTCACCCCCGGCGATATCGTGCAGAGCTTGCTGACATTGTGATCGAGACCGTATTTGTTCTGCCAGTAGCGGTAGGCCACCCAGACATCGACATAGTGCGAGAACTTCGGGCCCCACATCGCTTTTGAGGCATCGAACGTCAGGCGGATCGGCTCGGAGTTGAGTGAAATTTTGGTCATGGAGTTGGCCGGCGCCGCGAGCGGCAGCGGATTATAGGGAAGTGGGCTGTTCTCCGGGCCGAGGGCGCCGAGCAGCTGCGCGCGACCGCTGACGGAGAAATAGCGCACGCTCTCGGGCAGGAAGCCCAGATCCATGTAGTAGTTCGTCTCGATCGCCCAGGTCGGCTGATAGCGGCGGTTGCCGTCGGGAAGACAGCTCACGCCTGGCACCGGAGGAGCAAAGCCGCCGCCGCACTGCAGGAAGCCCATGTGCGCCATGTAGATCCAGGTCGCGAGCGGCGCGACGTTGACGTAGCCCTTGTAGGGAAGATCGAACTGGAACTGCAGACCGGCCGAGACGGCCTGGGCCGCGGCAGCGCGATAGTAGTTCGACGAGCTCAGGTCGAGACCGACCTCGAAGGAGACGTTGCGGAGCGGGCCGACCGTGAAAGCCTTGGTGTTGAAAATTTCATTCCAGCCGAATGTCGAGCGGCTCTGGCCGGTGAAGATGAGTGCACCCGCGCAATTGGCCGGCGTTGCAACACCGGTGCCCGGGTTGACGACCACGCCCGCGTTCGTGCAGGGGCTGGCGGGATCGTTGTGGTCGGCTTTGAACATCGAGATGTTCAGGAAGTTCGTGCCGTACTGCCAGATGTCGAAATGCGTGAACGAGTAGACCTGCATCGCGGTCGTGCTGTTGAGCGACCCGTCCGGATTTCTGGAGAATACGCCGGGATCTGTCGCCTTGGGGATATACGAGAAGGTGAAGCGGTCATCGATCAGCGAAAAGAACGGCTGACTGAACGGCACCGGCTTGGCTTTGACCGGCAAATCCTCCGCAAGAGTCGCTCTGCTTGCGAGCGACGAAAAAGCCAGTGCCAAGAGTATCGGTTGAATCTGACGCCTCACTTCCCCCTCCAATGTTCTCTATGCCCCGTCCAAGATATTCGACGCTGTCGTGGTCCGGCGCGTTTCCCCTAGAGCCGCCCCGTTCAGTTCGGTGAAACAGCATAGGCAGTGGACGCGGGACAAAAAGTCCGGCAATCGGTACAGTCCCGTTCCAGGATTGGAACGATGGCCTGCTTGCCGAAGTTCGGCTTTCGATCGTCTCATCGAAACCGGACTTCCTGTCCGAGGTCTCCGCAGAGGATCACCCAATGGGTACAGTCGATGACCTGACGCTCCTTGTCGAAATCATCGAGGCCGGCAGCCTGTCGGCGGCGAGCCGCAAGACCGGCATTTCGAAGTCGAGCCTCAGCCGAAGAATTGGTGACCTCGAAAGCCAGCTCGGCGTGCATCTCGTCCACCGCGGCCCGCGAAACTTTGCGCCGACTGAAATCGGCCTCTCGGTCTACGAGCGCAGCCAGAAGATCCGGGAAGAGCTGGTTGCCATCAAGGCGCTCGCCGAAGACCGGACCAACCGGCCCTCCGGCATGCTGCGCATCTCCTGCCCGGCGGTCCTCTCCGAAATTCTGGTCACCGATTTCGCCATCCAGTTCGCCGAGACTTATCCCGACGTGCGACTGACCTTGGACAACACCAAGGGAACGTTCGACCCGAAGATCGATCACTACGACCTCGCGATCCATCCCGTGCGCGAAGATCTGGCCGATTCCGAATTGATCTGCCAGAAGCTCGCGATCACGCCTTACCGCCTGGTCGCGGCACCGGACCTGATGGCCCGCATGGCCGCCTGCACGAGTCCCGCCGACCTCGAGGGCCTGCCGGGCATCGGCTGGGGCGCCGATGGCTTCATGGCGCGTTGGCGGCTGCTCGGCGCGAACGTTGAGACGACAGAGATCAACCTCAAGCTCAAGTTTTCGGCCAACAACCTCAACATCATCCGCCAGGCCGCGCTGCGGGGCCTCGGTCTTGCGCGATTGCCAATGCCGATGTGCGAGGCGGACCTGCTCAGTGGAAGACTCGTTCAGCCGCTTCCCGGCTGGTCGCCGCCACCGGTGACGTTCTACGCGCTCTATCCCTCCCGCCGATCTTTGACCGTCGCCGGCAAGTTATTCCTCACCGGTCTTGCCAAATTTCTTCAGGACAGGCTGCGGTCGCTCGACGCTCCGCAACAACAGGTCTCGGCGCCTGCAGTAGAGCCGAAGTCTCAACGCGCTTCCAAGAGGCGCGGGCGCAGGTCGACCAAGCGTTGAGAGGACTCGCGGCTGTTTCCGGCGCGGCCATCACCGATCAGGCGATGTATCGTGATGCCGCGATCCGGCGATCAAAGTGCAGGACGGTCTGATTCGCTGTGTAGGCGGGCCATTCGGGCAGACCGTGACCGTTGGGATCTCCCGCAGCCGCAAACGCGGCGATCGAGCCTCTGAAGAGCCGGCTCAAGTCCCGGACTTCGCGCCGGTCCGCGCCTTTGACCATCGAAGCCGCCTGCCAGACGTCGATGTTGCCGAACAGGAACGGAAGATCGATGCAATGGCAGGCTCCCAGTCCCGGAACGGGCGCCTGCCAGTCGAACAGATAGGTGAACGCTTTTCGACCGAGTCCGGACTGCGTGGCGGCGATCTCCAGGCTCTGCCGGGTAAACATCCGTTCGCTGTAGAAGTCGCCCAGGAGCATGCGAGGCGTCGCGGGCACCCGCGCGGAACGCAATCTTGCCAGCGTCGCGCTCGCGTCGTATTCACCGTGCGATCGGATCAAGTCCTCCAGCGCATCCTCGGACAACTCGTCGAGCGAGGGGTTCGAGATCGAGAACGCGGCGTACTCCTCGCGCGTCGCCCCGATCATCATGTCGCACCAACGCGCTCCGCCAGTGCGAATGGACTCGATAGGGTCGCATTGCACGAGCGTATCATCCAGCACAGGCATGAAAGGTGGCGAGATATCACCGGGGATCGCCGGCGGCCGCCTTTGCAGCAGGCGCAAGCCCTCGAGGGCGCGATCGACCGGGATGGTTCGAAGCTTGTCGACGTCGTCAGCGGCAATCCCGAGAACATCGAGGATCGCATTGGCGACCGGTCGCGACTGTTCGACGGTACGCAGCTTGATGCCGACCGGCGCGCTCATCAGGATCGCCCGATTGAACAGCCCAGCTCCGGCTTCGGTGCCGGCAAAAGCCGCGATGCTGAAGGCACCGGCCGATTGGCCGATTACCGTGATCCGCTGCGGATCGCCGCCGAACGCGCTGATGGCCTGCGTGATCCAGCGCAATGCCGCGACCTGGTCGTGCAGGCCGAGGTTCAGACCGCCAAGGCTGGGGTGCGGAAAGAAGCCGAGAATGCCCAAACGATAGGTGATGTTGACCACGACGAGACCATTCTCCTTCGCGAGAATGCCCCCGTCGTAACAAGGCAGCGATCCACCTCCGGTCATGAAGGCGCCGCCGTGAATGAACACCAGGACAGGCGCTCGATCTTCCGGCACATGACCGGTCCAGATGTCCAGATGGAGGCAATCCTCACTTTGTTCGACATCGTAGGTGCCCATCACCGCATCGAGACGCGACGGATTTTGCGGAGGAACCGGCCCGGCCGCGATGGCGTCGCGAACACCTGCCCATCGCGGCGCCGCTGACGGCATCTCAAAGCGCAACCGGCCGACGGGGGCTTCCGCGTAGGGGACTTTCCGGAACGCGGTCACGCCCTCCGATCTCGCGCCGCGCAGCCGACCAAACGGCGTGTCCAGCTCAACATGCTCTACGGCAGTCATTCCTGTCTCCAACAACGCGCTTCCTGAGGCTAAGGCTTAGGCTCTCGCACTTGATGCATCCAGCGTCCGGAAATGGTGAGCAGCGTTCCAGATTCGAAACGCTGCATTACGTCCGTGTCGGCGTCCGCATGTGCTGAAGCAGCGCGAGGATCGCAACCAGCGCGGGAATCGTCGCCGCAAGCACAATCGCTTTCGGCGCAACGCCCATCGAAATCAGCAAACCTGCGACCGCGGGACCGATGATCGATCCGATGCGGCCGGCCGCAGCCGAGAAGCCGACGCCGTGGGTGCGAAGCGCTTCGGGATAGATCGCCACCGCGAGAGCAGACTGACCGACACTGCATGAGATCAGACCCGCGCCCGTTCCGGCAATCAGCAGCCAGACACCGATCGGGATCAGATCGTGCGCCGCAAGCCCCGCGGCAGAGATGACCCCGACGACCAAGCCCGACAACAGGATACGCGCAATCGGAAGCCTGCTCACGAGCAGCATCACGGTGACATTGGCGACCAGCCCCCCGGCGCTGAAGAAGCTGATGCCGAGCTGGGCGTATTCGGGCGAGAAACCAAACTTGATGAGCAGCGTCGGCAGCCAGAACACCAGCGCGTAGCCGTCGGCGAATATCAAGAATGAGAATAGCCAGAGGCTGATGGTCCTTGCCCCAAGGCCCGTGGCGAGCAGATCTCCGATCGGCTTGAGACCGCCCCGGTGCAGATCGCGTTGATTTATTGACACCAGATCGCCCGCTGCGGCCCGCCTGGGCAACCAAAGCAGGAGAACGAGCGAGAGCGCAAGCGGCAGGGCGCCGCCGATGATGAAGATGGACTGCCAACCCAAATGAGCGGTCAGGACTGCGCCCAGCACACCGCCCAGGATGCCGCCCGCGGCGAGCCCGGTGCCGACAATGACTGCAGCCGTCTCCCTCAGCCGTGGCGGGCATTGCGATGTCGCAATGGCGATGGCCGATGGTAACGCTGCGCCGAGTCCGATTGCCGTAACCAGGCGCAGCGCCGCAAGCTGACCAACGGAGCCCGCAAGCGGCGTTGCCAGCGAGAGAACGCCGAACATTGCCACGCTTGCGATCAGGACAGGACGCGCCTCAAAGCGGCTGACCAGCGGGCCGGAGGCCAGATAGCCGAGCACCGCGCCGACGCTTGTCAGCACGAATGCAGCTGTGAGCGCCGCCGGCGGCACTGCGAAGTGAGCCGCGATCGCGGGAGCCGCCACACCGATCGAACTGGTATCCAGTCCGTCGAGCACGACCGCGACGAAGCTGAGCGCGATCGCGATCCAGGTCGACCTCGATGCGCGTCCAACGGACGTGCTGCCAATGCGGGTGCTGGTGTCGACGGCGCCGGAGCCGCATCCTTCGCCGGCGCCTCCTCGCGAATTCGCTTGCGCTATGTTCGTCACCCTTTGTCTCCCCACAAGTCCCGTTGGGGTAAACTCAAGGGATTTCCAAATTTGCTGTCCAGCTCCAGGAATGGAATGCTGGGTTCTATAATTGAGACGCCAACGCGTTCACATCGCTTTGGCGAGCGCGAACAGCCGGAAATGCTCGAGCGCCGCGTGCCGATGCGGGGCGACTTCGCGCCGGTAGGTCTCGGTATCGACGATCGCGCGGAAGGTGGCGAAATCGCCGTATTCGTTGATCGCCGCTTCGTCCCACTGTTCGCCCGGCGAGCCGACGAGGCTCGCCAGCACCGGTCCGGAAAAAATCCGCACGAGCGGCTTACCGGCGGCGAGACGCCGGAATGCCGGCCTATAGCGTTCATGAAAGGCTTCGCGTCCCGAGCAGGGCGCGGCGTCGAATCCGTCCTCGTAGCGCGCATGCGCGCGGTAGCACAGCAGATTGAGCATATAGACCGGCTGGCCGGGCGGAATCGCGCGCTCGGCTTCGT
Organism: Bradyrhizobium guangzhouense; assembly: GCF_004114955.1. Lineage (NCBI taxonomy): Bacteria > Pseudomonadati > Pseudomonadota > Alphaproteobacteria > Hyphomicrobiales > Nitrobacteraceae > Bradyrhizobium > Bradyrhizobium guangzhouense. Next base: position 4,758,952 of record NZ_CP030053.1, on the reverse strand, counting down.
CAAGGGCTTGCAAGGTGATTTCGACGAGGTTCATGGGACTTCCCGCGTTTCTAGCGCTGCTGATTGCGCGCTGGTGCTCCCGGTTTAGCTGTTCGGGAACGGCTCTTGTAGTGACCGTGCAGCCATGATTATGTGGACTGCATGTCCACAACAAATTTGCCTCCCGACGTCTCGCGTCTTCTCGCCTTTGTCCGCGTCGTCGAGGCGGGCTCCTTCGCTGAAGCCGCGCGGCGGGCAGGGACGACCACCTCGGCGATGTCCAAGGCGGTCGCCCGCTTCGAGAAGGCTCGCGGGTTGCGGCTTTTGCATCGCTCCACGCATTCGTTGGCGCTGACCGAAGAGGGCGACAGGCTGATGGCGGCGGGACGCGCGTTGCTCGAAAGTCTCGCCCGTGTCCAATCCGCGCTCGGCGAAGTCGCGCGCGACGATGGCGGACGGGTGCGCGTGACCGCACCGGCCTCGTTCGCGCGCGCCTGCATCCTGCCGCGACTTCCCGCGTTCCTGCGGGAACGACCGGAAATCGAAATCGAGGTCAAATTCCGCAACGAGATTCTCGATCTCGCGGCGGAAGGCGTCGACGTCGCAATCCGCTCGGGGCCGCTCGACCGCGCGCCGGGCCACAAGGCGCGGCGGCTGTGCACGTTCTCCTGGATTGCTTGCGCCTCGCCTGCCTATCTGAAGGCGCGCGGCGTACCGGCGAGTCCATACGAGCTTTCCGCGCACGACCACGTCGGCTTCCGGAATCCCGCAAGCGGTCAGATCCTGACCTGGCGCTTCGTCGATCCGCACGGCAAAGGAGCCATACGCGTCACGCCCAAGGCCAAGCACATTTGCGACGACGCGCACGCGTCGCTCGCTTTGATCGTGAATGGGTTTGGGATCGGCTGGGGGCCGGCGTGGCTCGTCGACCAAGACCTTCGCACCGGCCGGCTGGTCGAAGTGCTGGCACCCTGGCGCGCGGCTGGCGAGCCCCTATGGATGCTGCGCACCTCCGGCGGCCGCCCGCCCTTGCGCACACAGCGCGTCATGTCGTTCCTCGCCACGCTTCCCGCCGCGTTCGGCGGCAAGGCGGCGTGAAGCATGGCGAATCCTCGACGAAGCGGCGCGCCATCCAGAGACGACGCGCCGCTTGTTCGTGTCATGCCGCCTTCGCCCCGACGCTCCCGATCCAGTTGCGCGCCAGCGTCACGTCGGCTTGCGACAGCTGATGTCCCGCGGGCAGGACCTTGTGGTCGACGCGCGCGCCTGCTTCCGACAGCAGTGCCGCAAGCCTGGCCGCATTGCTCGCCGGCATGACCGGATCCGCCTGGCCCGACAGCAGCAGCACCGGCTTGCCGCCGAGTTCGACCTTCGGCGGATCCGACAACGGCACCATCGCACGCAGCAGGATCGCGCCGGCCAGCATGTCCGGCTTCAGCAACAGCAGCGCGGCTGCGATGTTGGCGCCGTTGGAGAAGCCGACCGCAACGGGCGCGGCGATGCCGTAACGCTTGCGCGCGGCGGTAACGAAGTCGCCGAGCTCGTGCGCACGGCGACGCACGTCGTCCTCGTCGAACACGCCCTCCGCGAGACGACGGAAGAAGCGCGGCATGCCGTGCTCGAGCACGCGGCCGCGCGGCGAGAGCAGCGCCGAGCCCGGCGAGATCATCTTGCCGAGCCCGAGCAGATCGTTCTCGTTACCGCCGGTGCCGTGCAGGAGCAGCAGAGGCGGGGAGCCCGCGCGGGTTGCGGGCTCGAAGCGATGGATGAACTCGGTCATGATGCGGTCGCTTCCAGGCTCGGCAGCACACCCTCGATCTGCTTGCGGTGTTGTTCGAGGAAGCTCGGCAGTTTCAGGTCGCGTCCGAGCGTGGCCACGGGTTCGTCCACGGCGAAGCCGGGTATATCGGTTGCGATCTCGAACAGCACGCCGCCGGGTTCGCGGAAATAGATCGAGCGGAAGTAGTTGCGGTCGCGCTGCTCGGTCGGATGCAGGCCGTGATTGCTCACGAGCTTTTGTGCCATCTTGCCCTGCTCGGCGTCGTCGGCCGCGCGGAAGGCGATGTGGTGCACCGAGCCGCCGCCCTGATGTCCGCGCAGAAAACCCTTGGCTTCATAGATGTCGAGGACATTGCCTTGGGCATCGCCTGATGCCTTGAAGCGGATCACGGAGCCTTCGCGCCCGGTCTCCGTGAAGCCGAGCACGTCGGTGAGGACGGCAGCCGTCTTCGCGGCGCTGTCGAGCAGCAGGGTCACGCCGTGGAAGCCGCGGATCGCGTGCTCTGGGGGCACGTCGCCATTGCTCCAGCCGGGCTCGTTCTCGGCACCGGGAATGCCGACGAGGGCGAGCGCCATGCCGTCAGGATCGGTGAACGGCAGCACGGACTCGCCGAAGCGCTTCTCCAGCGCCTCATAGGCGATGCCCTTCTCGATGAAGCGTTGGGTCCAGTAGCCGAGCGAGCGCTGCGGCACGCGGAAAGCAGTTTGGTGAGTCTCGCCGACGCCGCGGCGCCCCGGCGACACGCCGGCCCAGGGGAAGAAGGTCAGGATGGTGCCGGGGCGGCCGGTCTCGTCGCCATAATAAAAGTGATAGGTGCCGGGATCGTCGAAATTGACCGTCTTCTTGACGAAGCGCAGGCCGAGATCCCTGGTGTAAAAGCCGAAATTGCGGATGGGGTCGCCGGCGATCGCGGTGACGTGGTGCAGTCCAGACATTGTCGTCCTCCAGGAATTTGGGGAGCAGTCTTGCTCTGGGCGGAAATATCGTTCCGCTTTGGATTGGAGACAATCCATGCAAATATGACCGCTATGTCTACAATTTGGAAACAATCGGCGGGGCCGGCCCTTGGATAAGGTCGCCAGTCTCCGCGCTTTCGTGAAGGTGGTCGAAAGCGGCAGCTTTGCCGAGGCCGGGCGGCAGCTGCGGCTGTCGCGCTCGGCCATCAGCAAATACATCGCCGACCTCGAGGAGAGCCTCGGCGTCCAGCTTTTGAACCGGACCACCCGCCACGCCAGCCCGACCGAGAGCGGCCAGCGCTATTTCGAGCGCGCCGTCGTGATCCTCTCCGAGATCGAGGCCGCCGATCAGGCCGTGACGCAGGCCCAATCGGCGCCGCGGGGGCTGTTGCGCGTCAACGCGCCGATGTCGTTCGGCACGATGCGGCTTGGGCCTGTTCTCGCCGATTTCATGGAGGCGTATCCGGAGCTCCAGCTCCAGATCGTGCTCAGCGACGATCTGCTCGATCCCGTGCAGGACGGCTTTGACGTGACGCTGCGGATCGCGGAGCTGGAATCGTCGAGCCTGATCGCGCGCAAAATCATGCCGGTGCCGCGCATGATCTGCGCCTCACCCGATTATCTCGCGCGCCACGGCACGCCAAGACATCCGCAGGATCTGCGCGCGCATGCTTCGCTGACCTACGGCTTCCTACTGACGGGCAATCAGTGGAAGCTGTCAGGCGCCGACGGCGATCACTGGATCCAGCCGGACTGGTCGCTTTGCGTCAACAATGCCGAGGTGCTGCGGGATGCCGCGATCAAGGGCAGGGGGCTCGCGCTGCTGCCCGAGTTCATCGCTGCCGATCCGTTGAAGAAGGGCAAGCTGCGGACCGTGCTGGACGAGTATTCCGCGCCACCGCTCGCGCTCTATGCGGTGTACCCGCCGACGCGGCATCTGTCGGTGAAGGTGCGGCTGTTCATTGATTTTCTGGTGGAGCGGTTTGGGCGGGAAGAGGAGGCGGGTGTGCGGGCGCGCTGACACAGCGCACACAATCCGACGCTGATACGCTGCCTCAGCACGAATCACGATTGAGCAACTGCGATGTATGTTCTCAAGCAGGGCATTAAGGGGGACCCGCATCGGCGGTGGGCGCTACCGGACCGCAACTTCTTCGGGTACGGCGCTTGCCATATCCTTGCTGGAGTTTTTCTGGATCAACCTCCGCTTCCCGGTTTTTATGCGGAGCAAATTATCCCGGCGGAAGGTTTCTTGGGATTTCACGTCTACTTGACCAACGGTGTGATCGCGTTCGATTATCACGGCTATTCCATGCGTGACCGGCTCCTGGAACATTATAAGCGAGTCTGGACGAGCCAATATGCCGGCTGGTTCTCGGCAATCGAGAGAGTCGATTTCGACCTTCTCTCGACAGCTGAATTGAACAAGCGACAGATGCGGGGACCAGATCAGTATCTACATGATCCGATCCCTCGCGCTCGCCGATTTATCGAGCAACGAGATCACGTCAGTGCAGCGGCCAGAGCACTTGCGGCGGCGTAACACAGCAATGGGTCAGAAGTGGTTGTCGCACCAGGGGGCGGCTTCGCTGGCGGAGAAGCCGGCCTGAGACGCGTTGCCTCAGCCCGGCTCGTCGCCCTATTTCTTCCCGTCGAGGAACTCCCGCACCGCCTTGATCGTCGCCGCCGGATCCTCCTCCATCAGCCAGTGCCCGGCGCCTGGAATCACGACCTCGGTGACGTCGCTCGCTGCGTTCCGCATCACGACGGCTTCCATCTTGCCGAACGATTTCTCGCCGCCGATGGCGAGCACGGGCATCGCCAGCTTGGTCGCGATCGCCTTCTTGTTGTCCTCGGCGTCGGTGCGGATCGCCCTGAACTGGGCGAAGGCCGCGTGCATGGCGCCGGGGCGCGCATAGAGTTTTGCGTAGTGACGGCGGGTCGCCTCGTCGACTTTTGAGGGCGTGCCGGCAAACTCGTTCCAGAAGCGGTCGAGATAGATGCGCTCGCGGCCCTTCACCAGCCGCTCCATGTCGGGGCCGCCGAAATCGAAGTGCCAGAGCTGCGGGCTGCGGACGATCTCGTCCCACGGCGGCACGCCGGGGACGGGGGCGTCCATGACAACAAGCTTTTCGGTCAGATCGCGATAGCGCGCGGCGTAGGCATAGCCCACCATGGTGCCGATGTCGTGTCCGACGACGACGGCCTTGTCGATGCCGAGCGACTGGAGGAGGGCGCGCATGTCGGCGGCCTGCGTATATTTGTCGTAGCCGTTCTCGGGCTTGCCGGAGAGGCCCATGCCGCGCAGGTCGGGCACGACCACGGTGTGGTCGCGCGCAAGGTCCGCACCCAACCTGGCCCACATGTCGCCGGTATCGCCAAAGCCGTGGATCAGGATCACGGCGGGTCCCTTGCCGCCGACGCGCACATGGATCTCCGTGCCGTTGGCTGGGATCGACTTGGTCTGGAAGCTGGACGGGAATTGTTGCTCGGCGCGGGCGGCGGGCGCGAGCAGCATGAGGAGAATGGCGAGATATCTTGCGCGCAACGGCGGCCCCTGTCATCATGAATTTCGGCTGGCAGAGGTAAATGCAGACCGTTCGATCCACAACAGAAATCCAGGCGAGGATCCGCAGCAATCGGGCGAAATCGTAATCGCTCGCACGGATCGCATTTTCAATGCGATCCGACCTCTCCCTTCGGCTGAGGTGAAGCCGGGACGGGCGCGAGCATCTCGTCCAGTGCGCTCATCGAGGCCTCCCGAAGCGCGGCGAGTTCGCGGGCGGCGCTCTGGCACTCGGGCAGGGACATCGACGGCACTGCCAGCTCGATCTCGCGGCAGCGCTCGAACAGGCCGACGAGGCCGAGCGCGCTCGCCGCGCTGCCGAGCTGGTGCGCGAATCGCGCGAGCTGCCTGTGATCGCCGATTGCGGCCGCTGCGGTGATGTCGGCGATCAGCTTTTCGCTGGTCTCTTTCAGCAGATGATGCAGCTTCGCGATCTGGCTGGCGCCAAGCAGCTCCTTCTGGTCGGCGAGAAAGTGCCGGTCGATCAATGCGCCCGGTACGAGCGGCGCATCGGGGGCGCCGTGCTCGGGCGCGTCCTCGATCGCCTCGCGAAGCGCGCTGATCAGGATCGGCTTGCTGACGACCGTGGTGATTCCCGCGGCTGCGAGCCGCTCGCGGGTGCTGGGCGAGGCGTCGGCGGTCACGACGATGATCCGCGGCATGGGCCGTAACGGGAGCTGCCGGATGCGCGTGGCCGCCTCCACGCCGTCCATGTCGGGCATGTGCAGGTCCATCAGGACGACGTCGAACGGCTGGCTTCCGGCGAGCGCAACGGCGGCCGCGCCATTCCTTGCGATTGCGGCACGGTGGCCGAGCCTGACCAAAATGGCTTCGCCGACCTCGCAATTCACGGGATCGTCGTCGACCAGCAGCACGTGGAGCCGTCGCGAGGGCGGCGTCATCGCGCCTTGCACAGTGCCGCTGGCGGCGTTGCCGAGCGGGACGACAAGCGTGAACACGCTGCCGTTGCCCGGCGTGCTCTCCAACGTCAACTCGCCGCGCATCAGGTGCGTCAGGCGCCGCGCGATCGCGAGGCCGAGGCCGGTGCCGCCGAACCGCCGCGCGATGCTGTCGTCGGCCTGCACGAAGTCTTCAAAAATGCGTTCGTGCATGTCTGGCGCAATGCCGATGCCGGTGTCACGAACGATCGCGCGCAGCAGCGCCTGATCGTCACGTCGCTCGATCGTCGCGCTCACTGATATCCCGCCTGATGGGGTGAACTTGATGGCGTTGCCGATCAGATTGAGCAGGATGCGGTTGAGCCTGACGGGGTCGCCGTGCACCGACGTGGCGACTGATGGATCGCAGGCGAGGTCGAAGGAGAGCCCCTTGCCGAACGCCTGCGGACGCATCAAATCGGCCGCCGTCTCGATCAACTGGTCGAGGCGGAAGTCGCGCGTCTCCAGCGCCTCGGCGCTGGCCTCGAGGCGGGCATATTCGAGAATGGCGTCCACCAGCGCGATCAGCGTTTCGCCCGACGCGGCCGCGGTTGCGAGGTGGCGGCGCTGGACCTCGCTGAGCCCGCCGTCATCGAGCAGCTGCAATACGCCCATGACGCCGTTGAGGGGCGTGCGCAGCTCGTGACTGACCACGGCGAGGAAGCGCGATTTGGTTTCGTTGGCCGCAACCGCGACGCTGCGCGCGCGCTCGGCCGCATCGTGCTCGGCAAGCGCGTGATCGCGCGCCTTTTCGAGCTCGGAGGTGCGTTCGATCACCTTGCGCTCGAGCGTCGCGTAGGACTCGCGCAAATGCGCGGCCATGCGGTTGAACTGGTCGCCCAGCGCCTCGAGCTCGTCGCCGGTCTTGATCGCGAGCCGCTGTTCGAGATCGCCGCTGCCGATCCGCCGTGCACCCTGGGTCAGCATCTGGATCGGCACCGCCATGCGCCGGCTGAGCCAGAGCGAGACCAGGGCGGCAAAGGCGAGCAGGACGATCAGCAGGAACGTCGACCGTCCGATCGAGGCGTAGATCGGTGCGTAGGCCTCGCTGAGCGGAAGCTCGACGAACACCAGCCAGCCGAGCGAAGGGACCGTCGCATAGGTCGAGAGCACGCGTTGACCCGACAGATCCTCCTTGATTAGGCCGCCCGCGGGCGGCCCGACGCCGTCGAGTGCGGCGCGCACGTCGGGTTGCCCGGAGAGATCGCTGCGGCGGAGCGCGGGCCACAGGTCGGGATGCGCGATCAGCACACCGAGCCGATCGACCACATAGGCCTTGCCGGTGTTGCCCACCCTGATCCCGGCGACGAGGTCCCAGATGAAGCGCAGATTGACCTCGGCGATGACCACGTTGGGCGCACGCCCGCTGCCGCGCGTGGCGAGCGTCATGAACGGCTCGGTGTCGCCGAAGAAATAGACCGGCCCGTAATAGGCCCGGCTTTCATTGGCGCCGCGGAAGGCGGCGAAGGAGGACTGGTCGACGTTGCTGCCAACCCTGTCCGCGACGCGGCGCGATACGCGCACCTGTTCGCGGCCCTTCGAATCCAGTTCGGTGATTTCGGCGATCGCGGGCGAGAGACGCAACAGCCTGATGGCATTCAGGCGCACGTCCTCGTTGGTCGAAAGCTCCGGGGGCAGGCGCGACAGCCATCTGATCTGGGTCTCGATCTGGCTGATGAACTGGCCGATCTGTATGGCCGCGCTTGCAGCCTGCTCGCGCTGGTTCGCAGCGAGAAGCTGCTTCTGCTCGCGATAGGAGAACCAGACGTCGAAGCCGGTGTTGATGGCGAGCGCGGCAAAGGCAAGCGCGACGATCGAGTAGAGATATTTGCGGAACAGCCGTCCCGGAGGCGTCCGCAGATGTCCCTGGTCGACCTGTTCGTTCACTCGCGAATCTCGTCGGCGCGCGCGAGCAGCGTGTAGGGAATCTTCAATCCGAGCGCGCTGGCGACGGTGCGGTTGATCAGCAGCTCGTATTTGCGCGGCGACTGCACCGGCAGGTCGCCCGCCTTGGTGCCGCGCAGGATGAGATCGACATAATCGGCCGAGCGAACTTCCAGCGTGGGCCCGTAGCTCATCAGTCCGCCCGAATCCATGAAGTAGTGGAACGGATAGATCATCGGCACGCGATATCGCGCGGCGGTCTCGACGACCGCTTTCCGGTTGACCACGAGAAAGCTGTCGACGAGCGAGATCATGGCCGCCTTCGGGGGATCGCGGAAACGTCCGATCGCGCCGTCGATTTCAGCTGGCGCGCTGATGGGCGCAAGGTCCACCGCAATGCCTGATGCCGCGGCCTCCTGCTCGAGCGATTCAAGGTAATAGCGCCCGGCGCGCGGGGTGCTGGCGGGGTTGAACAGGACGCCGACGCGCTGCATGTCAGGCACGGCCTCCTTGATCAGCTGAAGCCATTTGCCGCCCATCTCGGGCGTGCTGCTGGTGAAGCCCGTGACATTGCCGCCGGGATGGGCAAGGCTTTCGACGAAGCGATTGCCGACGGGATCGTTGGAGGTCGCGAAGACGATCGGGATCGTCGTCGTGGCTGCCATGATGGCCGCGGTCTCGACAGTCGAGCCTGTCAGGATGACGTCAGGCTTGAGATCGATGAGCTCCTGCACCGCGATCTTCATCTTGTCGGGCCCGCCGAAACTCGAGCGGACCTCGAAACGATAGTTGACCCCTTCGACCCAGCCGCGCTGTCGCAAGCCCGCGATCAGTGCACCCAGGCGTGAGGTCGAGCTCTCGCTCATGTTGCGTCTGGTCAGTTCGTCATCGAGCGGCAGCACGGTGATCGAGGCGACGATTCGCATGCGATCCGGCGTTGCGCCGAGCGTCAGGAGTCCTGCGGCAGTTGCTCCCGCAAGGCGAATGAAATCGCGGCGGGCGACCGCCGGCACGACGCGGGCAGGAGCAGGCCGCACACTCATGAAATGTTTCGCAAAAGTTGTCCCTGCGCATGTGCATAACGCGAAAGGACGGCAACCACAATTGATGAAAAAATACGCTTGTGAATGTTCATTCGCAGCCACGGGCAGCCCGATACCGTATTGCTACGTAGATCGCTGGCTCGATCGTTGTCCGGTCCGTGATGCTTTGCAAGGCCTTCTGGCATTGCAACATTTTCGTTCCTGACGAGGCAGTGTTTCGGGAAAGCCGATTGTCGAACTGCCGATTTTTGAGCCGTTGTTTCAGGTTGTTGTCGAAGGTTTACGATGCGCAAAATCTATCTCGTGCCGGTTCTGGCTGGCCTTTTCACCACTGTTGCGGCCTGGTCGCTGATGGCACAGAGCGTTCAGGGCGCCGCACCCAGGCAAAAATCCGCGGCGGCGCCGAAGGCGGTCGCCGCAGGCGCGCCGCCGGTCGCAGCCACCCCCGGCGGCGCGGCGCAGCCGACCCAGAGCGAGGGCCCGACCGCCGATGACAAGACCAAGGCGATCGACGGTTTCCGCTCCGCCAAATTCGGCATGACCGAGGCCGACGTCCGCGCGGCGATGACCAAGGACTTCAACCCGAAGGCCGACGCCATCAAGGCCCAGGACAATCCGTCGGAGCTGACCCACAGCGTGCTGCTGTCGGTTCCGGATCTGCTGCAGAACGGCGGCACCGCCGAGCTCTCTTACGTGTTCGGCTACAAGTCGAAGTCGCTGATCCAGGTCGGCGCGGTCTGGTCCAAGGCGACCGATGCGGCCATGACGCCGGAGAAGCTGTTCTCCAATGCCAACATCCTGCGCGCCCATTTCCTCAGCGAGGGTTTCAAGCCCGATTCCATCGCGGTCAACATGCCGGTCAACGGCGGCATCGTGATGTTCCGCGGCAGCGATTCCAAGGATCGCTCGGTGATCCTGCTGCTGCAGGGCACGTTCGAGAACAAGGAGAACAACCAGCGCGTGCTGACGCCGACGAGCCTGCTGCTGTTCTACGTCGCCGACGCCAAGAGTCCCGACGTCTTCAAGCTTCCGCCCGGCCAGTTCTGATCTCGGACCGTCTCACGTCGTTCTCCCACCCGGTTGTGGATCGGCGCAAATGCCGATGAAGAGGATCTGAAATGCGCGGACCATCTGCGAGCCGAGCCAACAACGAACGGATGCTGCAGGGCCTTGCACGCTTCCGTTCGATGTCGCTGCTTTGCGCAATGCAGATGGTCTTCCTGCCTGTCTTCAGCGTCCGCCTCCAGGCGCAGACGGCGAACGTCATCGTCCCCGACGGCCGCACCGGGACCGCCTTGCACTCGTCCGGCGGCGTCACCAACGTCACGACTTCGACGGTGGCAGGCGCGAACGCCTTCAACTCGTTCTCGCAGTTCAGCGTCGGGCAGGGCAATACCGTCAATCTGCAGCTGCCGAACGGGACCCAAAACCTCGTCAACGTCGTCCGTGACGCGCCTGTTTACGTCAACGGCACGCTGAACTCCTACATGAACGGAGCGATCGGCGGTAACGTCTATTTCGCCGATCCCAAGGGCTTCGTCGTCGGCCGCAGCGGCACGGTGAATGTCGGCAGCCTCAACGTCTCGACGCCAACGCGCGAGTTCACCGACAGCCTGATCGGCCCGGGCGGGGCGATCAACGGCACGGCGGTCGGCAATCTGATGGCGGGCTCGTTCCCGGTCTCGCCTGACGGCAGTGTCAGGATCTACGGCCGCATCAATGCCATCGACGGCGTTCGCCTCACCGGGCAGAACGTGCTTGTCGGCGGCGCCAGCCAGCGCGACATCGCCAATCTCGACCACGCCGCGAAGTTCGCAGCCTCGGTCAATTCGAAGGGCCTGCACAGCGCCAGCGCCATCACCGTCAGCAACGGCTCGATCCATATCGGCGCCGTCAACAAGGCCACGGTCAACGGACGCTTGACGGCCCGCAGCAAGACGACGACGCCCAGCAACATCACCGTCACCGCCGGCAACGGCATCGAGGTCGGTAACAACGCCGGGCTTGTCACGGCCAGCAGAACCGGCGACGCCGGCAACATCACGCTGAAGACGCAAGGCGACCTCACGGTCAGGAGCGGCGCCAAGATCAATGCCAGCTCCGCCAAGGGCAATGGCGGCGTGGTCGATCTCAGCGCCGACGGCAGGTTCGATGTCGGCGACAAGGTGAAGATCAACCTGGCGGCGCCGAACGGCAGGCAGGGCACGCTGGTCCTCGATCCCGTCGACATCGTCATCGGTGACGCCAGTCAGGGCGATGCCAACGTCAACATGTCGAACGCGACGGTGGCCGCCGCGATCGCGGCACTCAACGGCACCGGCACCTTCACGCTCCTGGCGAGCAATTCGATCACGATCGACCAGCACGGCCGGGTCGACGCCGGCGCCGGCGGCGTCAACGTCACCCTGAGCGCGCCGACGCTGAGCCTGCTGGCCGGCAGCTATGTGCGCGGCGATACGGTGCTGCTGGATTCCGGCGTGAGCGGCACCATCAACGTCAACGCTGCCGCCAACGGCGGTGCGCAGCTGGTGAGCAATTCCGCGCTGCAGTTCAACGCCGCGCACCTGATGCTGACCAGCACGGGCACCGTGTTCGTCGGTGACGGCACCAGTTCGGGCAACAGGACCGCATCGGGATTCATCTCGAATGCGACGATTGCCAGATACGCCGCCGCGATGAACGGGGCAGGGGACCTGACCGTGAATGCCGCGGTCTCCATCAGTATCGACAACACCGGCATCGTCGATACCCGCGAGATCAGCAACGGCCTTTCCACCGCCAGCTCACTCGGCGTGACGCTGAAGGCGCCGACCATCGTCGTTCAGGACGGCGGCAGGATCCTGACCAAGGCGATCAACGATTCCAACTCGGCCTTCACGACCGGCGACATCACCCTCGATGCCACCAGCGTGCCGACCGGCACCGTCTCGGTCGCGGGTACCCTGGCCGGCGGCGTCACCACGCTCCAGGCCGGCAATTCGGTGACGCTCGCCTCGACGGCTGTCATCGACACCCGCATTCAGGATTCCAACGGTTTTGCCGCCGCGAACTCGCAAAACGTCGTGCTGACCGCTCCGTCGATTACCGCATCGCAGGGCAGCCAAATTCTCGCCGGTGCGGTCAATGCCGATAGCACGACGACCTATGTCGGCGGCAATGTCAGGTTCGACGCGACCGGCTCGTCGAGCGGCGTCGTCGCGGCCAATGGCGCTGTTGTCGGCGACAATGTCGATCTCTGGGCCGGTTCAACCGTGAATGTCGGCGCGCAGGCCACGATCGCCGCATCGGTTCCGTCGGGCACGGCGGCGATCACGCTGCAGGCACCGAACATCTCGGTGGCGACGGGCGCGGTGTTTTCCGCGCCGGGCGTCAACAATGGCGATCCGGTCGCGGGCGCAGTGGTCAACTACGCCTTGCAATCGGCATTGTCGGTCAACGACTCCGCATCTAACGCGACCGTGCAGCAGTACATCGCCGCGCTCAACGGCAGCGGCAAGATGACATTGTCCTCGACCACTTCGCTCTCCGTCGGCTCGGCAGGCGTCGTCAACGGCGGCAATCTGGACGTCACGCTGAACGCGCCGTCGATCACCCTATCGGGCGGCAGCAGCATCAGCGGCCATGCCGTGTCGCTGGTGGCGAGCAGCGACCTCAATATCGACGCCAGCCGGACCGGCGGTGCCCAGATTTCGTCGGCGACCCCGTTGTACCTGTCCGCGCTCACGTTGAATCTCACCAACAGCGCCGCCGCCGTCGTCGTCGGCGATCCCAATGCGGATGCCGCCGTCAATCTGGCGAATTCCACGATCACGAGCTATCTTGCCGCCGGCCCGGTCGGGACCATCAAGATCTCGGGCACGTCGTCGATCGCGGTCGATGCCAGCGGCATCATCGACGTCCGCCGCCAGAGCGGAGGGGTCACCAATGGAGTGTCGGCGAACATCGTCCTTGCCGCGCCGACCATCAGCATTGCCACCGGCGCGTCCATCCGCTCCGATGTCGTCAATACCAGCAGCACGTTCTACAATGCCGGCGACATCACGCTGACCTCGTCCAGCATCACGGTCGGTGCCGGAACCCTGAACGGCGGTGTCGTGACGTTCTACGACGGGCAGAGGGCGATCTATGTCGGGCCGTCCGGCGATTCGAATGCCGTCAACCCAGGCTTCCTCTCCAACGCCCAGATCGCGAGCTACCTCGCGGCGCTCGGTGGATCGAGCACCTTCAGGCTTTCCGCAAGCGACACCATCTCGATCGACGGCGGCGCTGTCATCGCCGGTGGAAGCTCCCGCAACCTCACGTTCTCTGCGCCGACGCTGACCTTCGCGGCCGGCAGCAGCGTCAGCGGCAACACCGTCCTCCTGAACGCGGGCAGTGCCGGAATCATCAACATCAACGCCGGCTCCAGCATCGGGGCGCAGATCTCCGCGCAAACGCCGCTGCAGGTGACGGCCTCGCAGATCAACCTGACCAGCGCGGCCGCCATGTTCGTCGGCGATGCGAGCACGTCGACAAACACCGCCGCGCTCGGCTTCATCTCCAACGCGACGGTTGCCCGCTACGTCACCGCAATGCACGGCGTCGGCACGCTGCAGCTGTCGGCGTCGTCCTCGATCGTGGTCGACGGCACCGGCGTCGTTGACGGCACCCAGATGAGCAGCAATTTGTCCACCGGCAATTCGGTGAACCTGCTGCTGACCGCGCCGTCGATCACGGTCGCCGCACTGGGCAAGGTGACGGCGCTCGCGGTCAACAGCGGCACCAGCTACAGTTCCGGCACCGTCACCCTGAACGCGGCCGGCAGCGGCTCGGGTCTTGTCAACATCGGCGGCACCGTCAAGGGCGGAACGGTTCTGCTCAGTTCCAATTTGATCACGGTTGCGAACGGAGCGACGCTCTCGGCGGGCCCTGCCGGCACCGTGATCTTCGCCTTCGACGAGGATCTGACGGTCAACAACACGTCGAGCAGCAATGGCACCGGCGGCATCCTGTCGAACAACGTCATCGCCAACTACGTCGGCGCCATGAGCGCGGGCACCTTCGCGCTGTCGGCCGGTAGCCACGGCCTGACGCTGGCATCGACGGCCTCGATCACGGCGGGCAACGGCATCGCGGTCGCCCTGTCAGGCGGCACGCTGAATGTCGTATCCGGCGCGTCCATCAATGCGGTCACGGTCGGGTTCGGCTTCAACGACGACAAAATTGTCATCGCGGCGAGCAATCCCAACACGGCGGGCTATTCATTCGTCAGCAACAGCCAGATCGCGGCGCTCATTCTCGCGTCGGCCAACGCGACCAAGCTGACGATTTCCGCGAATAGCGAGATCGACGTCGCGGCGTCGGGCATCATCGACACCCGCTTCCTGGATGCGCAGTCGCATTCCACACACAATGCGCTGGGTATCGAACTCGATGCGCCGATCATCAAGGTTGCGGGCGGCGCCCAGATCCTGGCGAAGGCGATCAATTCCGGCGGCAGCACCTTTACCGACGGCGACGTCACGCTGTCCGCGGCCTGGAGCACGAGCCTCATGGCCGGCCTCGCAAGTTCGACCACGAGCATCACGGTCGGTGAGGCCCCGGGCGGCGCTACGGCCACGATCACGGGCGGCAACATCAGCATCGCCGCCAATTCGTCGGCGTCCTCGAACTTCACCAGCAACGCCTCTGGCTATTTGGCGACGATCGGCATCCTGCTCGCCGGGCTCGGCGTCAATGGCGGCTACGTCGCCGGCGACTCGACCGCAACGGTGGCGATCAACGCAACCGCCAATATCTCGGGATCCGGCAACGTCGCGATCACGGCAACGGGATCCGAGACGGCGGCAGACCCCGTCATCGCCATCAGCGCGATGTCGCCGTTCGGCGCCTCCGCGGTGGTCGGCAGCGTCACGGCGAATGTCTCGGTGACCATCGCCGACCAGGCGACGGTCGCCGCCGGCGGATCGCTGCGGGTCGCCGCCGCAAACGATGCCACGCTGGACGTTTCGGCGCTGACCATCACGACGGCGGCGCAGTTCGTCACGACCGCGGCCGTTGGCCTTGCCGACATCCAGACCCAGGCCATCGTGAACAGCGGCGCCCATATCAGCGCCGGCGCCGGCGGCATCAGTGTCACCGCGCGAAACGGCAACTCGTTCTCGACCAGCGCGACGGCGTTCGCCTACAACCCGACGAGCGGGTCCGGTGGCGTCGGCGGTGTCGTTGCGGTCAGCAATGTCAGCAGTGTGGCAACGGCGATCCTCGGCGCCGACGTCGGCAGCACGAGTGCGGCGGCGACCGGCCCGGTGCAAGTGTCGGCGTTTTCGGATACCAGCAAGAACGCGGTCAGCGCGTCGGTGACGTTGGGACAGCCGGCCCTGGTCGGCGGGATCGTGTCTGGCGTCGCGGGCCTTGGCAAGGTGTCGGCTGGCGTCATTGGCGCGCTGATGTCGCCGCTGGTATCGGTCGACTTTCCGTTGAAGGTCGCAGGCTCGCTGTCGCTTGCAACCAGCAATTTGTCTGCTAACGCCGAGATCGCGGCGACGGGCGGCGGCAGCGCTCCCTCGATCTATTCCACGGGTGACGTCAGCGTGGTCAGCCGGCTGGTCGACGACCAGATCCGCAACAATTCGTCGTCCTCGGGCACCGTCACCAATCCGAGCAAGCCCGAAAAGGGAACCATCGCCGCTGCGGTTGCCTATGGCACCTACATCAACAATTCGAATGCCTATGTTGGTGAGGGTGTCAGGATCATCGCATCGCGGATCGCGGTGTCGGCCGATACCCAATTGCCGAACACCAATACCTGGGGCCAGTGGGACGGTCTGGACCAGACGCTCAGCCATCTCAACGCGAATTTCGGTGCGGTCAACAACGTCGTCACCACCTATGCCGACGCAACCGCGTCCGGCGGCAGCACGGCCAGCGTTTCCGGCTCATTCGCCTATTTCGGCAATACCGACAACACCACGGCTTGGATCGCGAGCGGCGCGTACCTGCAGTCTAACAAGACCACGACAGGCAGCTGGTCGACGCAGGTCGCCGACGGCAGCCAGAACGGCCTGACGGTGAACTTTGCCAGCGACATCACCGTGGCGGCAACGGCGACCAACAATTCGATCAATGTCGGCGGCGTGTTCGGGCCGCTGGTGCTGTTGCCTGGAGCGGATTCCGGCGGGGTGGCCGCCGGCGGCTCGCTCAACCTCATCATTTCGACCAGCAATACCAACGCCGGCGTGTCCAACGGCGTCACGCTCAGCGCCAAGGACGTCGCCGTCACCGCCATCACGACCGACCTGATGTTCGCGATCGCGCCGACGTCGGGGTCGTCATCGGGCAGCATCGCGCTCAACGGTCTGACGTCGCTCGGCTTCATCAACAACGAAACCCACGCCTCGATCAGTTCGGGTGCCACGGTCACGGCGCCGACGATCAATGTCGAGGCCTACCAGAACATCTCGGTGCTGTCGCTCGCCGGCGCGATCCAGCTCAGCACCACCTCCGGCGTCGGTCTCGCGGTCGCGTACCTCACCGCCAACACCGACACCGCCGCCTATATCGGCGACAATCACAGCGATATCAGGACGTTCAGCGACGACGACAGCGGCGCCAGGTCGGCTGACGGCGGCAATATCACCAGCAGTGCGCTGACGGTGCTCGCGGCGACCGCCGGCCGCCTGACGGTTGCTTCCGTGGCCGTGGTGGAATCCGATCCGTTTGCCCAAGTCGGCTCGGTGACCAAGGCAAAGTCGATCCTGGCGGGTTCAACCGGCGCATTTGGGGCGTCCCCAACCAGCCTGCTTGACCGGGCCGCGGCGGCCGCTGCGGCCAAGTCCGGCAAGTCGCCGAGCTTCAGCATCGATATCGCCGGCAGTTCGGCGGTCTCGCAGACCGGGGTCGACACCACGGCCTATATTTCCGGCGTCACTATCAATCAGGGCAATCCCTACGCGGTTGCTGCTGCGCCGTTCGTGCAGGTCCAGGCGCTGAACTACACCATTCTGGACAACGGTTCCGGCGCCGCCGCGCTCAATTTTGCGGGCGGCAGCAATCCGAGCGCCGCCGTCGACGGCACCATCGCGGTCGCGATGTCACAGAATTCGACGACGGCCTTCATTGCCAACACGACGCTCAGCGACGAAGCCAGCGCCAGCGTCACGGCGCTAACCGGCGGTTCGGAGACCGTGGTCGCTCTCGGGCTGACCGCGACCCGCACCGGTATTGCGGCCTCGGTCGCGGCCTCGGTCGCCCTGATCTCCGACAGCACCACGGCCTATATCGACAACTCGAACATGACCGGTGTTGCGGCCGGAACGTCGAACGCGCTCAACGTCAACGCCTACCAGACCAGCAACATCGCGATCGGCGGTGGTTCGCTGTATGTGTCCGGCAGCTCCAGCAGCGGCAGCGTCGGGCTGGCGCTGACCTACGCCGAAATTCGCGATCCTGGCGGCAGCAAGGCCGTCGATGCCCACATCACCAATTCGCAAGTCAACGGATTCAATACGCTGACCGTGATCGGTGACGACGCAGCCGTGATTGCGGCGGGCGCGGCTTCGGTCGGACTGGGCGGCAATGGTCTGGCCGGCGCCATCGTGGTCGACGTGATCAGTCCGACGACCACGGCCTATATCAGCGGCAGCACCATCACGATGTCGGCCGGCGGTACCGTCACCGTCAGTGCGGAAAGCGTCGATTCCGCCAGTCTCGATGGCGCGCTCGCCGTCCTCGCCGAGAGCACGAACAACGGCCAGGTCGCGCAAGACAATTGCCCGACCACGAGCGGCTCGCAGGCTTGCGTCGATTTCAGCGGAGCCGCGCTCAACGGCGGTGTCGGCGCCGGGCCGGGCGCTGCGATCATGTCGGTCGCCGGCATCGTCGAGGCCGGCAAGAACAATGTCGGCGTCGCCATCGTCGCCGATGCCATTTCCACCACGCATTCGGCCTACGTCACCCAGACGCTGATGACCGTGACGACCGGCAACGTGCTCGTGGCGGCGGAGGATTCCTCGAAGATCCAGTCCGTTGCGGTCGGGTTTGGTCTTGCGAGCGGACAGTTCGCCGGGCAGGGCGGCGTCGTCGTCAGCACCATCAAGAACAACGTTTCGGCGGCGATTGGCGACGGCAACTCGTCCACCACCAACACCGTGGTGAACGCGGGTAACGTCAATGTCCAGGCGCGCGACAATTCCGCGATCACATCCACAGCGGCGGTCGCGGGAGCCTCCACCCAGGGCAACGCCGGCGGTCTCTCCATCGTCTACAGCGAGATCAGTAACCAGCTCAGCGCCGACGTCACCGGCGCCAAGATCGTCGCCGGCAGCGATGTCGGGGTGAGCGCGACCTCGAACGCCACGATCTCGACGGTCGCCGTCGGCGTGGCCTTGTCCTCGCAGATCGGCCTTGCGGGCTCGGTCGCGACCAATGTGATGGGCACCAACGTCACCGCCAGCATCACCGGCGGCGCCGATGTGCTCGCGGCCAACAATGTCGGCGTGCTCGCCAACAACACCGACGGCATCGCCGTGTTCGCCGGCGCCTTCGCCATCTCGAAGGGTGCAGCCGGCGGCGGCGGCTCGATGGTCACCAACTCGATCAACGGCACCACCTCGGCCTATATCACCGGCCCGACCACCCTCGTCGATGCCCTCGGAACCAGCTCGACGGACACCCTGTCGGTCAATAGCGGAACGCTGACGCACGCATTCAATATCGGCGGATTCAGCGCGCCCACCGACAATATTCCCGATCTCAGCGAGACCCAGGAATCGGTGAAGGGCCTTGCCGTCGTCGCCAGCTCGCACCAGGCGGTGGTCGCCAACGTCGCAGGCCTCGCGGCGGGAAGCAGCATCGCCATCATGATCAACCCGATCGTGAACGTGATGCAGGGCACGACGAACGCTTACATCGATCAAGCCGGCATCGATACGCGGCTCGCCAATGCGTCGCCGGCGACGCAGCCGCTCCCGCAAATCGACGTCGCGGCCAGCAGCTTCTCCTACTCGGGCACGTTCGGCGTGGGCGTCGCGGTGGTCACCGGTGGTGGCGGCGTCGGCGGCGGCGCGACCATCGTCAGCACCACGATGGCGCGCAGTACATACGCGACCATCACCAACGCGACGATCGGCACCATGATCGGCGGCGCGCCTGCGGTCGGCGCCGTCACCGTCAAGTCCAATGCCGAGCAGGACGCATCGTCGATCGCGCTGGGCTTCAACAGCGGCTCGGTCGGCCTCAACGTCTTCAAGGCGACCACCGAGGCCTATGTGGATGGCGGCGCGCTCAACGCGACGTCGCTGTCCGTCAGGGCCACCGACAGCACGGGGATCGCCTCCGCGAATGGCAGCGGCGCGTATGGCAGCCAGGCCGCCATCGGTGCCGCGTTCCTGGTTCAGGTCAGCGCCAACAAGACCGAAGCCTATGTCGGCGACGAATTCTTCTATCGCGGCGACAGCACGACGGCGCATCCCACCGCGATCACGCTCGCCAGCGCCGGGACCCTCGACGTGGCGGCGTCGACCACGGACAATTTCCAGGCCTATTCGGTCGGAGGCGCGGTCTCGAGCGGCACTGCCGCCATCGCCGGCATGGCGAACATCGAAATCGCCAACAACACGACGATCGCGGGACTTTACGACACCACCGTTCAGACAGCGACCGGCGGTTCGGTCGGCGCGATCTCGATCAGCGGCACCGAAACCGTCAACATCATGGAAATCGCCGGCGCGCTGTCGATCGCGGCGAGCGGGGCGGGGGTCGGCGTCGGCGCGGCGGCCAACATCATCTCCTTCGAGAGCTCGACCGTTGCGGAAGCCCGTGGCAGCACCCTGAAGTCGTCAGGCGCGGTCAGTGTCGTCGGCCAGAGCACGCGAGAGGTGCAGTCCTACGCGGTGACGGCCGGCATCGGTGGCTCGGCCGGGCTTGCCGCAACGATCGGCGTCATCAATGTCGGTGTTAACCTCGCCGATGGCGCCGTGTTCGCGCAGCAAATGGGGCAGCTCGGCGGCACCCTGGATGCGACAAATTCAGGAACCAATTCCGACCAGGGCGGCGACGCCGTCGCCAGCGGCACGGCCGGGGCTCCGTCCGGTGCGCATGCCAGCTCGAGATACGATGTCAGCGGGGCGTTGAACGGCGGTGCTGACGGCGTGACCGCGCAGATCGACGGTGGTTCGGTTACTGCCAATGAGATCGACGTGGGCGCGACCAGCGCGACCAGCGCACAGATGTTCCTGCTCGGGGCCGGCTTCGGCAAGAATGCCGGCGTCGGTGCCGCGATCGGCTTTGCCACCGTCGGCAGCAACGTCCTTGCCAGCCTCAACCCCGTCACCGCGGTGGCGCCCACCATCAACGTGCTGGCGACGGTGCAGGATGCGAGCGGCGGCTCGCACCCCGGCCATACCATCGACATCCAGTCGATCGCCGGTGGCGGCGCGCTTTATTTCGGTGGCGATGCCGCCGTTGCCGAGGGTGATATCGGCAACGTGGTCATGGCGCAAATCGGCGGGCAGATATCGGGCACCAACACCACCGCCGCCACCATCAATGTCGGTGCTCGCGACACCTCCTCGCAGCGCGCCCAGACCGAAGGCGCATCGGTCGGCATCGCCGCCATCGGCGCATCGGTCACGACTGCGCAGAAGACCAGCCTGGTGACGGCCCAGGTGCTGCATGCTGCCCAGATCACCGCCGCCTCGCTCGGCGTGAACGCCTCCAACGCCGGCATGCTGTGGGCCTATTCGGTCGCGGTCTCCGGCGGCATCGTGAGCGGTAACGGATCGACCGCCTTTGCGACGGATCTTGCGAACGTCACCGCGCGAGTCGGAACCAACGCGATCATCACGACCAGCGGCAGCAGCGGCCTGACGATGACTGCGACCGACACGCCGGATGCGGAAGCCAATGCGCTGGGCGTCGTCGCGGGCGCGGCCGCTGTCGGCGCTTCGGTTGCGACCTCCACCGTCAGCTCCACGGTGACGTCGCAGGTGCTGAACGGCGCAGCGCTGACCGGCAATGTCGCGGTCTCCGCCTATGAGAAGGTCCAGAACGGCGGCAATGCGGCCTATACAAATGCGATCGGGGCCTCCGGCGGTGTCCTGCTCGGGCTCCAGGCAACGGCGTCGCTTGCCTCCAACACCTCCAGCGTGGCGGCAACGATCGGCGACAACGTCACCCTGTCGTCCGGTAACGTCTCCGTTTTCGCGCAGAACACCACTGGCCAGAGCGCCAATGCCACCGGTATCGCGGCGGCGGGTGTGTTGGCGGTTGGCGTGGTGGTGGTGAACGCGACCTCGAGCACGACGACCATCGCCACCATCGGCAACGACACCGACGCCTCAAACGTCGGCGTGATGCAGATTTCAGCCATCGGCGCCGACAACAACTACGCGCACGGGATTTCCGGTAGCGGCGGCCTGTTTGCCGGAAACGGCGCCTCGGCGAACACGTCGGATAGTTCAACCGTCAATGCCGGCATCGGTAACGGCAACCGTGGCGCCACGCCCTCCGGTTCCGACAACTTCATTTCGGTCGCCTCGCTGGCGATCCTCGCCACCCACACCGACAACTACACGACGATGGCCGATACGGGGCAGGCGGCGGCCTACGGCGCCAGCGGAGCGGCCTCGACGCACAGCGCCAATTCCGTCGTGACGGCGGGCATCGGCATCAACAATACGATCGGGGTGAGGGGCACCAGCCCCGGCCATTGCGACGTGTCGGATTGCGCCGCCGACCTGACCATCACCGCCAACAACATCTTCAACGAGGTCGGCACCGGTTCCAGCGCCAATGCGGGCGCCGGCGGCGGCATCAACGGCGTCGGCGCCACCAGCGCCATCACGCTGAGTGGCGCGGCGACCGTCAACATCGGCAAGAACACCCACATCGCCACGGGTACCGACACGGTGCTGAACCCCGGCAATGTGAAGATGCTCGCCACCAGCACGATCACCGGCACCGACCGTGTAACCCTGGTCACCGGCGGCGGTATCGAAGGTGCCGGCGTCTCGTCGACGCTGTCAGCCAATGTCGACAACAACATCAATATCGGTTCGGCCGCGGCGTTCGATTCCGGCGCGCTGACCTCGCCGTCTGCCGCCGCGGCGGATCAAGTGTGGATCACATCGTTCGGCACCATCGGGGCCGGCACCTACACCATGTCCTCGGCCAACACCTCGTCCAACGCCAACACTTACGGCGTCGCGTTCGTCGCTGCCGCGGCCTTCGCCAACACCAACATTACCACCAGCCAGAACATCGTGGTCGGCTCGTCGGTGCTGACGGCATTCGACAACATCGATCTCACGGCCGGTCGGAGCCCCGACGGGTCTACCTCGACGGCCATGCAGGATGACGCCTCTGCGATCAGCTTCGCGAGGGGACTCATCGCGGTGCCGGACGCGCGCGCGTCCTCGACGCTCACCAACAACACCAACGTCACCATCGCGGCCGGAGCATCGGTCAACAGCGGCCAGAACATCATCGCCGGCGGCTATGCCGGCGTGGTGAACGCGACCGCGACCGGCAGCGGTCATGGCTATGAGCTCGGATTCATCCCCGCCAGCGACGGCCACAGCGACCCCAGCAACAACGCCCATGCCGAACTGACCGTCAACGGCGCGCTGACGGCCGGCATCTACAATTCTCTCCTGATCACCATCTCCTGCGACTACAGCGCCACCTGTCTCAGCGTGGCGCCCGGCGGCGCGCCGTTCAGTTTCAGCTATACCAATGCTTTCGACGGCACCACGCTGATCAACAGCCATTTCGACCAGGAGGTCCGCAACACCCTGCTTGCCGGGCTGAGCACGTCGGGTAACGCGTTCGCGCTGGGACAGTTGTTCGCTTCGGGCGGCACCGTCACCCTGAACGCCGACCACATCACCGGCAGCGGCACCGTCACCGCCAGGGGCGCGCCGACGATCTCGGTGGACAACCAGAGCGA
Organism: Bradyrhizobium guangzhouense; assembly: GCF_004114955.1. Lineage (NCBI taxonomy): Bacteria > Pseudomonadati > Pseudomonadota > Alphaproteobacteria > Hyphomicrobiales > Nitrobacteraceae > Bradyrhizobium > Bradyrhizobium guangzhouense. The sequence goes on along the minus strand of NZ_CP030053.1, from coordinate 4,735,879 downwards.
CGCGAACCTCGTGATCACGGGCGCCTATATCGGCATCGCCGCGGCCGGTGACATCTTCTTCACGGGCGCGGCCAGCGGCTTCGCGAGCGGATCGACGGCGACGCTTCACCCCAACGCGAACACCAGCGGGATCGCCACGATCGCGATCAACAACTCTTACAACCCGCCCAATTACGATCTGAGCGTCAACGGACCGACGCTGCTGATCCTCGGCGACGTCACCAACGTCAACGGCCTGGTGACCGTCAACAACACGCTCGGATCCTACGGCCTGTCGGCCAATCTGACCGGCCAGCAGGTCCAGATCACGGTGCCGAACGGCGCGGTCGCGGTGTCGGCGAACGATCCGTCCGGCATCTATATCGCCGGCGGCTCGCCGTTCTCGGAATGGTCGACCTTCATGGTGTATCCGGGCGGCAATCCGGCGAGCGGCGCGCCGGTCGGCAACATCGCAGCCGCGGTGCTGGCAAACACGCTGGATCCGACTGCGACCAGCGCTGCCGCGCTTAACCAATATCTTTACGGCAAGGCTGGCGACAGCGGGACGAAGTCTGACGGCTCGCCGGCCAATATCAGCATGATCCTGTTCGGCAACTGCGTCATGTACTACAGCGGGAATTGCATCCGGTACCAGGCCCAGTACGGGCATGACTGGAGTGGGGCCATCCTCGACCAGTCGCAGAACTACGATTTCAATTATGGCCGCTGGGACGCGATGCAGCCGTACATCACGTATTTCCAGCCGCTGACCAAGTCGACCGATGCGAGCCTGACCACCGCCCAGCAATATGCACAGGCGAACCTCAGCGGCAGCCTCGCAAGCTTCCAGATCTACGGCTCCCAGGTCGCGATCAAGGCCAGCATCATCGACGTCAACGGCAAGATCACCGCCGGACGCCAGACCAATTACAGCATCAACCTGGACTCGAGCCTGTCCGCGCCCGCCGTCGTCACCACGACGACGACCACCTCCGGCAACGACAACTCGTTCGGCTGCCGGTATTTCCAGGAGGGCTGCGCGACGACGGTGACGAACACGAGCGTCTCCGGCGGATCCATCTCCGTGTTCGAGTACAACTATCAGCAGGCGATCCTGACGAACCCGACCGCCAACGCGCTGATGACGCTGGTCTATGACCAGTTCGGCGCTCCGCTGGCGACCTACAATGCCGCGACCAACCAGATCACGGTCGCCAACATCAACGCCTCGTCCGGCGGCGGCAGCGTGTTGCTCGATGGCAAGATCATCAGCACCAACCAGCTCGGCAACATCCACGTCAACGGCGGCTACGGCAGCGTCAGCATCAACAACCAGACCGGCCTCGACCTCGTGGTCAAGGGCGTCAACACCGGCAACACGGCTGCTGCGGCAGCGTTGACCAGCACCGTGACCCTGGTCGATCGCAACATCACCTCCGGCAACAGCACCTCGACCTACGTCTATTCGCCGGCGACAAACGCCATCAATCTCTACAAGACCGCGAACGGCGCGCCGCCCGTCACCAGTGCGGGCTGTACTGCGGCCAACAATTGCTCCACGACTTCCGGTTCGGACGGATATTACGATCCGGTTTCCGGGCTGCGCTTCCAGTGGGTGCAACAGGCATCGATCCAGCGCAATCTCACAACCACCGACCCGATCACCCACGTGGTCACCGACGTCGGGGCTTACTCGGACTGGCAATTCGTCGGCAACGCCAATCAACCCTGGTCGTATGTCGCCGCGAACGGCACCCTCTCATCGACGCCGCAGGGAACGATCACGACGGGCAATTCCACCAGCGCGCCGGTATTCCAGGAGACCATCACCGGGAGGGTGGACCATTACGCCCAGAGCAACGTCCAGTACGGCAACTGTGACGGCAGCTACTGCGACGGCGCCCACGACTATCACTTCTACGAGAACGGTCCCGGCTACGCCGACTGGAACTACAATCTGGTGGACAGGGGCACGCTGACCATCACCTCGTCGGTGAAGGCGGACAACCGGTTCGGGATCAATTTCGGCGGCAACGCCAGCGGCACGGTGAACATCGCCTCGAACGGCAACGTGATTTTCACCGGCGGTATCGTCAATCCGAACGGCGCGCTGGCTGTGAGCTCGTCGTCGCAGCAGCAGCTCTTCAACACGACGACCGGCGGTAACATCTCGCAGACGTCGACCGGCTCGATCCTGACCCAGAGCGCAAGCTTCACTGCCTCGGGAGCCATTGGCTCGCAGGTGGCCCCGATCAACGCGACGTTGTCCAATACCGGATCGGCACCGGGTGCCCTGTCGGCGCAGGCCGGTGTCGGCGGCGTCTATCTGAACCTCGGCTCCGGCGCGACGCTCGGGCAGGTGTCGTCGGGCAACAGCAACACCGGCTTCGGCGACGTCAACATCACCGCGACGGGCGATCTGATCGCCGGGGCCAACGCGCAGGTCACCGGCCGCAACATCTCGCTGATCAGCACGCTCGGCGGCGTCGGTTCGACCACCAATCCGCTCTCGATCAGCGCCAACGCGTCGCAGCAGGCCGACGGCTCGTATAGCGGCGGAATCGTCAACGTCGTCGCGCATGGCGACATCGGCCTGACCCAGACGGCGGCGTCCTCGGCCTATTCCAGCGATCTCAGGGTCGGCCTGATCGCGTCGGCGAGCGGCGACGTGCTGCTGAACGTGCCCTATGGCACGATCCGCGACGCGAGCGGGCAGACCGCCTCGCAAACGCTGACGTCGGCGCAGGTCGCGGCGGTGTCCTCGGCCCTGCACCTGACCGCGCTGGATGGCGCCAACGACACCGCGCTTGCCAGCGTGATTGCGTTCTCCAACACGGTGAACCGCGATCTCGTGGCCTATAGCGTGCTGTTGCAGCATGGCACGATCCAGGCCGGTTCGGCGCCGCTGAACGCGTCCGGGATCGCGCGTCTCGCCATCGGCGTGCTGAACTCGACCGATTACGCCACGTTCCAGAGCCTCACAGCCGCCGCCAATGCCACGATCGGATCGGACGGCACGCTGACCTTGACGGCGAACGGCATCAGCCAGTTCAGGGCCGCGGCGGCCACCGCGCTCGGCATCGCCAACCCGACATCGGCGCAGATCCAGAGCTACGCCAACAGCCAGTACCAGGCCTTTGCGACGGCGATCCAGAATTACGCCAACGCCCAGGGCACCTACGTGCTGGCGAGCGACCTGGCGTCGATCGCGACCTATGCGCCGACGGCCCTGTCGGCGACGGACTATACGACGTTCCAGACCCTGACCTCGAACGGGGCGACCCTCGGCGCTGCCGGCGTACTGACCTTGACGGCGGCCGGCGTCGTGGCGAACGCCTCGGCGGCGCTGGGGTCGACGGCCTACACCGCGTTCCGGACACTGACCTCGAGCACCAACGCCACGTTCAGCGGCAACACCCTGGTGCTGACTACGGCCGGCCTCTCCGCCTATGCATCGTCCGCACTGGGAGCGACGTCTCCCGGCTATACCGCGTTCCAGAACCTGACCTCGGCCACGAACGGATCCGTCAGCGGCGGCGTGCTCACGCTGAACGCGACCGGCATTGCCTTCTTCACCGCAGCTGCGGCCGCGGCGCTGAATGTTGCCTCGCCGACGGCGGGGCAGGTGCAGGCCTATGCCAATGCGCAATACCAGGCCTACGCGCAGAGCATCCAGGCCTACGCCAATGGCCAATACCAGGGCTATGCGCAGACCACGCAAACCTACGCCAATACGGTCTATCAGGGCTTCAAGACCACCATTCAGGCCTACGCGCCGACACTGTACCTGCCGATGGCCACCGTGTTCGGACAGGCTTACGGGTCGAACTGGAAGACCAATTCGCAGGTCGCAAACTATGCGGCGAATTCGTCGGCACTGCTGACGCTCAACACCTATGGCAGCGTCGTCAATGGCGTGTTCACGCTGGGCACCGGTGCGATCGCCGATGCCGCCGTCGCGAACTACGCGTCCGCCGGGTTGACGTCGACGCAATACGGCCTGTTCCGGACCCTGACGTCCGCGCAGAACTCTTCGGTCAACAACGGCGTTCTCACGCTGACGGCGGCCGGCGTTGCGTATTATGCGTCGTCCGCGCTCGGATCGGGCTCCGCCAATTACACGACGTTCCAGACCCTGACCGCGAACGGCTCGACCGTCAGCACCGCCGGCGTTCTCACCCTGACCGCGGCCGGCGTTGCGGCGAACGCCTCGGCGGCGCTGGGGTCGACGGCCTACACCGCGTTCCAGGCGCTGACTTCCAGCACCAATGCCACTCTCAGCGGCAACACCCTCGTGCTGACCGCAGCCGGCCTCTCGGCTTACGCCTCGGCCGCGCTCGGATCGACGTCTTCCGGCTATACCGCGTTCCAGAACCTGACCTCGGCCGCCAACGGATCCGTCAGCAACGGCGTACTCACGCTGACCTCGGCCGGCGTCACCTTCTTCACTGCGGCCGCAGCCGCGGCGCTGCACATTGCCTCGCCGTCGCAGGCGCAGGTTCAGGCCTATGCGAACGCGCAGTACCAGGCTTACGCGCAGAACATCCAGACCTACGCCAATGGCCAGTACCAGGGCTACGCGCAGACGGTCCAGGCCTACGCCAGCGCCAAGTACCAGACCATCGCACAGACCATCCAGACTTACGCCAACGGCCAGTATCAGGGTTATGCGGGCACCATCCAGACCTACGCCACCGGCCTGTACCAGCCGCTGCAGACGGCCACGACCTTCAATGCCACGCCTGCGGTCGCGTTCTCTCTGCTGAGCGCCAGCGGCTCGTTGCAGAACGGCACCTTCGTGCTGACCAATAGCGGCATCCTGAGCTACGCCAAGAGCGCGCTGTCGAGCACCAACTATACTCAGTTCGCCAATCTGCTCAGCAACGGCAGCTTGAGCGGCGGCACGTTCCAACTCACTGCCGGCGGTGTCTCCTCGCTGGCCCAGACGGCGTTGACGCAGGACTACCAGAACTTCGAGACGCTCTATAGCAACGGCTCGCTGGTGAACGGGGTCTGGACGCTGACGGCCGCAGGCATCGCGGCCTTCCGTCAGGCGGCGGCGACGACACAAAATCCGAACCCGACCGACGCACAGGTGCAGGCCTTTGCCAACGCGCTGTACCAATCCTATGCGGCGAACATCAACGGCGCGGCCAACGTGCAGTATCAGGGCTACCTGACGTCGATCTCGACCGCGGCGAGCACGGCGTACCGCAACTTCGCCGCCGAATTGCTGGCGGTCTACAATCAGTACTACGCCGGCAGCAGCCCGATCGCGATCACCGATCTGCTCGGACCGACGGCGACATACACCCCCGCCAATGCGATGCAGTTCCTGCAGTTCTATTCGACCTTGCTTCCAGACGCTGACAGGACCGCGTTCGCCAGCCTGACGGCGCTCGGGCAGATCCAAAACGGCACCTTCGTGCTCAACAACGTGGCGTCCTATGCCCAGACCGGGCTGAGCGCCGCCAACTACGGTGCCTACAACGCGCTGCTGGCCTCCGGCACGCTGACGAACGGCGTACTGTCCCTGTCGCCGGCAGGCTTGAACGGCATGGCGCAGGCCCAGCTGACGCCGAACTACCAGTCCTACGTCAACCTCACCTCCAACGGTTCGTTGCAGAGCGGCAACTTCGTCTTCAGCAGCGCCGGCGTTTTCGCCAATGCGCAGGCTGGCGTGACCGCCGCCTACACTTCGTTCCAGCAGTTGATGGCCAACGGCTCGGTGGTCAACGGTGTGTTCACGCTGTCGGGCAGCGGCCTCTCGGCCTACACGTCGATCGCTGCGGCAGCGCTGGGCATCGCGAGCCCGACCGCGCTGCAGGTGCAGACCTACGCCAACCAGCAGTACCAGAACTCGCTGTTCAGCAGCGCCAACCCGATCTACCAGTCCTATGCCCAGTCGATCAGCTCCGGCGCCCAGACGCAGTACACGGATCTGGCCAACAAGGTCTTCCTGTACCTGCAGGAGCAGGACCGGCAGGGGGGATGCCATGGCCTTGGCGGCTGTTCGGGCCCGATCCTCGCCCCGGGGCAGACTGCCGCCACCGATGCGCAGGTGGCGCAATATGCCAGCCAGGCGCTCTCAGGCACTGACTTGCAGAACTATCAGACGCTCACCGCCAACGGCACGGTCGCCAATGGCGTGCTGACGCTGAACGCGGCCGGTCTCGCGCCGGTGTCCGCGCAGGTGCTCTCGGCGCCGCTCGCGACCGCCTTCACCTCGCTGCTGAGCACGGGCGCGCTGCAAGGCGGCCAGTTCGTGCTGAGTTCGGCGACCGTCTTGCAGAACCTTCAGACGCTCGCGACCGGCGGCAGCGCGGCGTCCGGGTTGTTCCAGTTCAACACCGCGGGCATCCTGGCCAATGCATCGACGGCGCTGGGCAGCAATCCCTTGCAGCAGCTTCTGGCGAGCGGCGCGGTCCAGACCACGACGGTGAACGGGGTCGCGACCTCGAGCTTCGTCCTCAGCGATCCCGGCGTGTCCTATTATGCGGCGGCGGCGCTGACGGCCGCGAACTACCTGACATTCCAGGGGCTGACCGCGAGCGCCAATGGCGAGGTCGTCAACGGCGTGCTGACGCTGTCCGCCGCCGGCATCGCGCAATTCTCGGCGGCGACGGCTGCGGCGCTGCATCTGGGCACCACGGCTCCGACCGCGGCGCAGGTTCAGGCCTATGCCAACAGCCAGTACCAGGGCTTCGCGACGACCATCAAGACTTACGCCAATTCGCAGTATCAGAGCTACGGCAGCACGTTCTCGTCCTATGCCAACGGCCAGTACCAGCCGCTGCAGCAGGAGGTGCTGACCTACGCCACGAACAACCTCAACATCGTGGTCGACCTGCCGAGCGGCACATACCGCACCAGCTTCGATTTCAGCGGCACTTGCCAGTACAATAATTGCTCCGCGCCGGCGCCGATCACCAATGCGGTTCTGGCCGACTGGGCGCAGCAGGCGCATTCGGGCTCGACCAACAGCCCGTTCGGCGGCAACAACGGCTACGGCACGATCTCGACCGCGGATTACAACAGCTTCACCGCGATGCTCGGGCAGGGCGCGGTGCAGAACGGAACGCTGACGCTCAGCCAGGCCGCCCTGCAAAACTATTATTCGAACCCGGCGTCGGCCTCGTCGATCCTGAATCAGTCCTATCTGGCGTTCCAGGCGATCGTGGGCGCCGGCAACAGCACGATCCAGAACGGCATGCTGACCCTGACTGCGGCCGGCATCACCAACGTTGCGGCCGCCGCCGCAGCCTTCCTGGGTAACAATCCGACCAATGCGCAGGTACAGGCCTTCGCAGCGCAGTCCTATGTGAGCGACCTGGCGTCGATCCAGGGCTACGCCGCGACCCAGTACCAGTCCTACGCAACGTCGATCAGCACTTACGGCAACACCCAGTACCAGGGCCTCGTCCAGACCATCCAGAACTACGCCAGCACGCAGTACCAGGCGAACGTGACGACGATCCAGGCCTACGGCAATTCGCAGTACCAGGCGCTCACGGCCAACGGCACGCCGCAGGTGAGCGCCGGCATCCTCAGCCTGGTGGCCAACTCCGTCTACTCGACGGGACAGATCGTCTCCACGCTGAGCAATGCCGCGTTGCTGCCCTCGGCAGGGACCGTGGGCACCAATGTCACGGCCAGCGTTGCCGGCCGTAACGTCACGCTGAATGCCGGCAACAGCGTCGGCAGCACCGCGCCGAGCGTCTCGATCGGCCTGACCGACCTGAAGGACGGCACGATCACGACGACACAGCAGGCCGCGCTGTCGGTTGCGACCACGCCGGGCTCGATCACGTTCAGCGCGACGGTCAGCAACCAGGTCCTGGCCGGCATCGACCTCGCCCATCTCCCGGCCGGCGTCACCGTCAACGGAAACACGCTCAGCGGCCTGACGCTCGGCAATCTGCCGAACGGCGTGACGGTCAATGACCTGAACTCCGTCGAGCTGGCGCAGACGGCGCCGCTCTACGTCAATGCCGGCGGCACCTTCAACGCGACCGCCGGCACTGCGCTGTACGTCCAGGCGGCCGCGAGTGAGGGACATCCGGTTGCGAGCCTGACGATCGGTCAGATCACCGCGGGCGGCGATGTCACCCTGCTGGCGCCGCAGAGCATTCTGGCGGCGACGAATTCATCCGGCGGGTCGCTCTATGCCAACCAGGTCGTGATCAACCCCGCCAACGGCGCGATCGGCAACCTGACGATGGCCGCCACGAACGCGATCGGTTCGGCTGCCAATGCGTTCACCTATCATATCAACGGCAAGCTGGTTTCGGCGCAGGCCGGCACTGACGCCTATCTGACCGCAACCGGCGGCGATGCCATCTTCGGCAAGGTGTTTGCCACGAACACCGTCTCGCTGACCGCGACCAGCGGCAATATCGACAGCTATCTGGCTGGCGTCACGATGGCCGCCGACAACATCATCCTCAATGCATCGGGCGATGTCGGCACGCAGAACACGCCGTTCACGGTTCAGGTCGGCGCCACCGGCCTGTTGAGCGGCACGATTGCAGGATCCGGCTTCTTCTACAGCCCGACGCTGGCGACGCAGAATCCGGTGTCGCTCAATGTCGGCAACCTGACGGCCGCGAGCGGACTGACGCTGATCAGCGATGCCGGCATCTCCTTCGCCGGCGCCGCGGGCTCGTCGCAGGGATCGGTCACGGTCTGCTCCGGTCCGTGCCTGACCGGATCGACCGCGGTCGGCGGATCGATCACGATGAGTGCGAATGCCTCGATCCTGACAGGGCAATCGATCAGTCTGACTGCGCCCGGCGATATCGTGCTCGGCCAGCTGATCTCGACCGCCAGCCCGTCCTCGGCCGCGACCGTCATCACGGTCAACAGCACCGGCGGCACCATCAGGGCGAACGGAGATGGCCACATCAACTTCACTGCAACGGCGGCGAACGCCGAAGTGTCGCTCGCTGCAAACAGCGTGGGTACCTCGACCCAGAGGCTCAGCGTCGACGCGCCGCTGCTGACGGCGACCGCCGGCACCGCAGGCATCTATCTGAGCTCGGTTGCCGATCTCGACGCGGTCCAGCTGTCGGCGATCCACGGGTCGGTTGACATCGTCTCGAGCGGCGAGCTGACGCTCGACAGCGTCCTGGCGGGCACGGCCTCCGGCGCGAGCGGCACCATCACGGCCAAAACGCTGACGCATACGGGCGACGTCGTCATTGGAACCGCTACGAGCAGCGGCGACATGACGGTCGACAGCGCCGGCGCCCTTCGCTTCACGCAGCTTGGCACCACGGCTGGAGCCATCGGGCTGACCGCCTACGCCGCAGTGAACGGCGGGACGCTCGACGCGGCGGCTGGGCTCGGCATCACCTCGACCACTGACAGCATCACGCTGGCGTCGGCCAGCAGCGGCGGCTCGCAGGCGATCCGGGGCAGCCAGAACGTCACCTTCAACAGCCTGACCGCGACCGGCATCACCGGCGACGCCGGCAACATCACGATCGTCGCCAGCAACGGCTTCGTGCTGGCGCAGGCGGTGTCTGTGAACGGCATGGCAACGCTGGGCTCGGTGGCGGCCAACGGCTCGGCCTCGCTGACGTCAGGGACGACCAGTAACGGCAGGGTGCTGACGGCCGTCACCGGCTCGGGCTCGATCACGGGCGGCGGCCTGATCGATTGGACTTCGCTGACGACCGCAACGACGCTGGGCGTGACTTCGACCGCCGGCAGCATCACGCTGGCGACCGCCAGCAGCGGCGGCTCGCAGGCGATCCGGGCCAGCCAGAATGTCAGCTTCAACGGCCTGACTGCGACCGGCATCACCGGCGACGTCGGCAATATCATGATCGTCGCCAGCAACGGCTTCGTGCTGGGGCAGTCGGTGTCTGTGAACGGCATGGCAACGCTGGGCTCGGTGGCGGCCAACGGCTCGGCTTCGCTGGCCGCGGCAACCACCAACACCGGCAGGCTGCTGACGGCCACCACCGGTTCGGGCTCGATCACGGGCGGCGGCCTGGTCGATTGGACCTCGCTGACGGCCGCAACGACGCTGGCTGTGACCTCGACGGGTGACAGCATCACGCTGGCGTCGGCGAGCAGCGGCGGCGCGCAGACGATCCGTGCCAACCAGAATGTCAGCTTCAACAGCCTGACCGCGACCGGCATCACCGGCGATGCGGGCAACGTCAACGTCGCCGCCGACCACGGCTTCATCCTGGCGCAGACGGTGACGTCGGGCGGCGTGACGACGCAGGGCTTGGTCGCGGCCAACGGCTCGGCGGCGCTCGTTGCCGGCACGACCATCACGGGCAACACGCTTGCAGCCACGACCGGCTCGGGCCTGTTGACCGCCGGCGGTCCGATCAACTGGAACATGCTCAATGTCGGCACGACGCTCGGTGCGACAGCGGGCCAGGGCAGCATCACCTTGCAGACCGCACAGAGCGGCGGCACGCAAACCATCCACGCCCATGACGCCGTGACGTTCAACGCGCTGACCGCCACCGGCATCACCGGCGACGCCGGCAACATCAGCATCACCGCCGACGACGGCTTCATCCTGGCGCAGACGGTGACGTCGGGCGGCGTGACGACGCAGGGCTCGGTCGCGGCCCATGGCTCGGCGGCGCTTGTCGCCGGCACCACCATCACGGGCAATACGCTTGCAGCCACGACCGGTTCGGGCCTCCTGACCGCCGGCGGCCCGATCAACTGGAATACGCTCAGTGTCGGCACGACGCTCGGCGCGACGAGCCAGGGCAGCATCACCTTGCAGACCGCGCGGAGCGGCGGCACGCAGTCCATCCACGCCCGTGACAACGTGACGTTCAACGTGTTGACCGCCACCGGCATCACCGGCGACGCCGGCAGCATCAACGTCACCGCCGACAACGGCTTCATCCTGGCGCAGACCGTGACATCCGGCGGCGTGACGATGCAGGGCTCGGTCTCTGCCCATGGCTCGGCGGCGCTGGTTGCCGGCACGACCATCACGGGCAACACGCTCGCAGCCGCGACCGGTTCGGGCCTGTTGACCTCAGGCGGGCCGATCAACTGGAACACGCTCGACGTCGGTACAACGCTCGGTGCGGCAGCGAGCCAGGGCAGCATCACCTTGCAGACCGCGCGGAGCGGCGGCACGCAGTCCATCCACGCCCGTGACAACGTGACGTTCAACGCGCTGACCGCCACCGGCATCACCGGCGACGCCGGCAGCATCAACGTCACCGCCGACAACGGCTTCATCCTGGCGCAGACGGTCCCGACCGGTGGTGCCGTGACGCAAGGCTCGGTGGCCGCCAATGGCTCGGCAACGCTGATCGCGGCCTTGTCCAACACCGGGCACAATCTCACCACGGCCACGGGCGACGCGGTCCTGCGCGGCAGTCTGGTCCGCTGGGACAACCTCAATGTCGGCGGTTCGCTCGGCATCGCCGCGACGACGGGCGGCATCAATCTCGGAACGGCCGTCAGCGGTGGCACGCAGACGCTGCACGCCGTGACCGACATCGCTTTCAACCAGCTCACCACCACCGGAATCCCTGGAGATGCCGGCGACATCAACCTCACGTCCGACACCGGCGCGCTCCGCGGTGGATCGATCTCCGCCAACGGCGATACCCATTTCGATACGGCCGGCCCGATTGCGCTGGACCGTATCAGGGGCAGCACGATCAAGCTGTCTTCACGGGGCGACCTGACGATCGGCTTCGTCAGCGTGCTCAGGGAGCTCGACCTCGCCGCCAACACCATCAACGTCAAGGGCGAGCAGATCCGCTCGACGCCGCCGGTTCCGCTGATCATGAACGTGACCGGCTACAACGGCGGGACGGCGATTTCGGCCAACATCTCGCTCGATCCGGATACCATCGTGGTCAACCGGTTCAACGTGGTGGATGCCAATTTCCTGACCGATGCGCGCGCGGTGTCGATCCTGAACGGCTATGTGCCGGGTCAACTCATCCTCACCACGGTGACCGAGCAGGTGCTGCTGAACAACCGGTCGCCGGCGCCGACCAACTGGCCGTCGCTTCAGCTCTACCAGCCCGGCGGCGTCTTCACGATGAGCCAGGTCGCAAACGCCAATGTCAGCAACGCCTATGTGGTGTTCTACACCGGCGACATGTCCGCGACCGTCATCAACTACGGGGCGACCCACACCTGCTGCAGCGACTACACCGGCGCCAGCATGATGCGTAACGTCGCCGTCGATGGCGAAGGCGACGAGAGCATCGACACGTGGCTGGCGCAGAAGAGCGTGGGAACGTTCTACCAGCTTGGTCTCTCGGGCCAGGCACGGCTGGACGCATTGTTGTCGCCGCGTGCGGTCGAGACCATCGGATCCGGTCCCGCGGTGAACATCGAAGGGCTCAGCGATATGCGCAAGCTGCGCCGCCACGGGCAGCGCGCGGGACGCCCGGGTTGGAAAGATGCTGGCGTCATGACCAAGCCGGCCACGAGCCGCCTTGCGGAGGCGTGGTAGGTCCGAGATGCGGATTCTGGGGGCAGCACTGGGGATCGGGCTTGCGGCGTCGAGCATCGTGGCCGCGCGCGCGCAGGTGCCCTCGATCAATCCCGGCGCCATCCAGAACGACGTCGACCGGCAACGCCGCCAGTTCGAGCAGCAGAGCGCGCCGCCCAAGCTGAACGGTCCCGCCGTGGTCGGCGGCCCCAGGGAAAAGTCGCCGCTGATGAAGCCGGGCGGCCCGAAATTCCGTCTGCGCAAGCTCGAGTTCGACCCGTCCAAATTCATCACGCCGGCCGAACTCGACGCGATCGCGAAGAAATATGTCGGCAGGAATGTCGACATTGCGACATTGTTGCAGATCGTCGCCGACATCAACGCCATCTACACCGAGCGCGGCATCGTGACCGGCATCGCGACACTGCCGGATCAGGATCCCAAGGACGGGACCGTCAAGATCAAGCTGACCGAAGGCCGGCTGCAGAAGACCACCGTCGAGGGCAACCAGCAGACCCGGACCGACTACATCCTCCAGCGCGTTAAGGAACCGGAAGGCGAGGTCCTCGACGTTCCCAAGCTCAATCGCGACGTGACCTGGTTCAACCGGACCAACGACGTGCAGATCAAGGCGCTGCTCCAGCCAGGAACGAGCTTCGGCCTGACCGACCTGCAGCTTGCCGTGATCGAGCCGCCGGTCGACACCTGGCAGCTGTTCGTCGACAACCAGGGCTCCGAAAACACCGGCCGCTGGGAGGGCGGCACCTTCTACAAGCGCCACGGCCTGTTCGGCGTCGACGACCGCCTGACCTTCTACGGCGTTCGCGCCGACGGCAACCTCAACGGCAACGCCGCCTACAGCATCCCGGTCAATCCCTGGGGCGGACGTGTCGGCGTCAGCTATACCGAAGGCAAGATCAAGATCATCGAGGGGCCATTCGTCGCGCTCGACGTCACCGGACGGTCGAGCCAGGCTGCGGTCAATGTCAGCCAGCCGGTCTGGGCGACGCAGAACTGGCTGGTGTTGCTCAATGCCGCCGAGACCGAGGGCAAGACGGTCAGCCGCTTCTCGACGGTCGCGGTGACCGACGACCATTACGACAAGGCGACAGCCGGCGTCTCCGTGACCAATTCCGGCAACACCTATTCGGTCACGGTCTCGCCAGCCGTGAACTACATCGAATGGCAGGACCACGTGCTCGGCAACAACCGCACGTTCAACACCTATACCGGCTCGCTGATCGCGACCAGCGCGGCCGGCCCCGCCAATTTCAGCACCAACGTGCTGGCGAGCTGGCAGTACACCCAGGAAAAGCTGCTGCCGGGCGATCAGATTTTTACGATCGGCGGCCCGACGACGGTGCGTGGTTATCCGACCAACGCGGCGTCGGGCGACAGCGGCTATTACTTCAACGCCGAGCTGCACTACAATTGGTCGCAATGGCTGCGGGGATTCGACACCTACATCTTCACCGACTGGGGCGCGGTGTATTCGACGGCTCCCGGCATTACGGAAATGGCCTCCGCCGGCGTCGGCTTTTCCTGGACCTATGCGCCGTTCATGACGTTCGAGGCCAATTACGCGACGCCGCTGAAGAATGCGATTTCGACCCAGCACCATTACGAGGCCTATGGCCGCGTCATCTTCCGTCCGCTGCTGATGTTCGAGAAGCAGCAGACCGCGACGCCTATGGCGGCGGTCACCGACAAGAGCAAGTCGTAGGCGCTCGCAATGACGGAGGATAGAGCGGCTGACCAGGCTAACGCCGCAGCGTGAACTCGCTCGCGTCCCGCCGATGCTCCCACTTCGCACGCTCGAGCTCGGGCTGGTCGCACTCCGCCTCGGGATAGCCAATGCAGAGGTAGGCGACGAATTTCCAGGAGACGGGCACGTCGAGCACGCTGTGGATGCGCTGCGGATTGAGGATGGAGACCCAGCCGAGCCCGATGCCTTCGGCGCGCGCGGCGAGCCACATCGCGGTGATCGCCGAGACCACGGAATATTCCGTGGTCTCCGGCATGGTGGCGCGGCCGAGGCCGTGGCCGATGTCGCTGGCCTTGTCGGCGAAGATTGCGAGATGGCAAGGTGCCTGTTCGAGGCCCGAGAGCTTGAGCGTGGCATAGCGCGCGGCGCGCTCGCCCGAATAGCAGTTGAGTGCATCGGCGTTGCACGTCTTGAAGTCGTCGATCACGGCGCGGCGCCGCTCGGGATCATCGACGATGACGAAGCGCCACGGCTGGCTCAGGCCGACGGACGGCGACAGGCAGGCGATGTCGATCAGCCGCTCCACGGCGCCGTCGGGCAGCGCCTGGTTACGAAAACGGCGCACGTCGCGGCGCCACACGAACAGCTCGCGCAATTGCCGGCGGAAGGTGTCGTCGAACTCGATCATCGCTCATCCTCCCCCGTGGAGGAAGGCTGCGGCGACCAGCAGGATCAGGATCTCGCCGACCTGCTCGAACGCGCCGAGGATGTCGCCGGTCTGTCCGCCGATCTGACTGATGGCGAGGCGAGCCAGGATCAATCCGGCTGCCGACAGCAGCATCAGGCCGACCAGCGCCTTGGCCGGCCCCAGCGCAAGCGCAAGCACGAGCGTTCCGAGACCGAAGGCCATGGCCACGCTGCGGCCCGGCGGCGATCCCGCGCTGGCTGACAATCCGTCCGGTCGTGCCGGCGGGACCAGCGACATGAAGGCTGGCAAGCCCGCGCGGGCCGCAGCATGGGCCGCGCAGAGGGCCATCATCACGGCCCATGGATTGGCGATGACCGCAAGAGCGCTCCAGCGCAAGCCGAATGACAGGATCAGTGCGCAGACACCATAGCTGCCGATCCGGCTGTCACGCATGATCGCGAGCTTGCGCTCGCGTGTCCGCCCGCCGCCGAGCCCGTCGGCGGTATCGGCAAGCCCGTCCTCATGCAGTGCGCCGGTGATGAGCGTGGTCGCCGCCAGCGCGAGCAGCGCAGCGAGGTTCGGCGCCAGTCCAACGCGAATGGCGACCTTGTAGACGAAAGCGCCGGCAAGGCCGACCAGAAGTCCTGCAACAGGCAGCGCCCACGTCGCGCGTGCGACGGCGCCTTCGCCCGATGGCTTCGACGAGGCCACCGGAACGATCGTGACGAAGGACGCCGCGATCCTGAGATCGCCGATCACGTCTTTCAGAATGTCGGCGCGCGGCGTCATTTCAGCTTCATCGGTAGGCCGGCGACGACGAACTCGACTTCGTCAGCGGCGGCCGCAACGGTCTGGTTCATGATGCCGGCGGCGTCGCGAAAGCTGCGCGCCAAAGCGTTGTCGGGCACGATGCCGAGTCCGACCTCGTTGGTGACGAAGACAACGGAGCTCTTGAGACGAGGCAGAACGGCGGCAAGCTCGCTCACCGCGTGCTCCCAGTCGCGTTCCGCATGCATCAGATTGGAGAGCCACAGCGTCAGGCAGTCCACCAGCCTCGCACCGCCACCATCGCTCGCAATGAGCGCGGGCACGAGATCGAGCGGCACCTCGCGTTCGATCCAGTCGGTTCCGCGCCGCGCGCGGTGCCTTGCGATGCGAGTCTCCATCTCGGCATCGAGCGCCTCGGCCGTCGCGACATAGACGGGCTGCCCGGGAAAGGCACGCGCGCGCGTTTCCGCACGCTTGCTCTTGCCCGATCGCGCTCCGCCCGTGATCAAGATGACGGCCATCAAAGTCTCCTATCGGCCTGACTAATCACCAATCGCGGCCAAAGACAAAGCCGAAATCAGTCCGGCGGGGGCTTGCGCTCGCCGCTTGCTTTGCGCAACAGGAGGCGGGACAGGAGGCGGATGTGGGCTTTGCGGGCGCGATGGTCGTGGCGATGGCGGTGGATGCCCTGCTGGGCTGGCCCTCGCCGTTGTTCGCGCGGATCGGCCACCCCGTGACCTGGCTGGGCCGGCTGATTGCAGCCATCGACATCGGCTGGAACCGCGAGCTTGCCCCGCCGGCGCTGCGCCGCGCCGCCGGCGTCGCCGGCGCGCTTCTGGTGATCGCGCTCGCGGTTGCGTTTGGTTGGCTGCTTCAGTTCCTGCTTCCCTCGAGCTGGATCGGAATTGCTCTGGCCGGAGTTCTGGCCTGGCCGCTGGTGGCGCTGCGCTCGCTGCATGATCATGTCGCCGCCGTCGCCAAGCCTCTGCTGGCCGGCGACATCGACGGCGCGCGCGAGGCGGTCTCGCGTATCGTCGGCCGCGACCCCGCCGCGCTCGATGAAGCCGGCATCGCACGCGCGGCCATCGAGAGCCTCGCCGAGAACGCCTCCGACGGCATCGTCGCGCCGGTGTTCTGGGGCGCGCTGTTCGGCCTGCCGGGAATCTTCGGCTACAAGGCCATCAACACGCTGGACTCCATGATCGGCCATCGCAGCGAACGCCACGAAGCCTTCGGCTGGGCGGCCGCGCGCATCGACGATGTCGCAAATTTCATTCCCGCGCGCCTGACCGGCTTCTTGTTCGTGCTGCTCGCGCCGCAGCGCTCCCAGGCGCTGTCGTGCATGACGCGCGATGCACGCCGCCATCGCTCGCCCAATGCGGGCTGGCCGGAAGCCGCGATGGCCGGGGCGCTCGGCGTGCGGCTCAGCGGTCCCCGCATCTATCACGGCAGCGTCACGAAAGAGCCCTGGCTCAACGAGGGCGCGCGTGATCCGCTGGCGGCTGATATCGTCGAGGCACTGGCGATCTATCGCCGCGGCATGCTGCTGCTCGCCGGCCTGCTTGCGATCCTGGCCTTCGCGTGAAAGAACGGGCCATGCGCGAGCACGGTGGAAATCTCGATCTGGCCCAGCAGCGTTTCGGCGGGCGGGCGGACGACTGGATCGATCTGTCGACCGGGATCAACCGGCTGCCTTATCCCGTAGGCGAGATCGCTCCGCATCACTGGCAGGCGCTGCCGTCGCACACCGAAATCGAGGTGCTGCACCTGGCCGCCCAACACGCGTATGGCACGTCAGCGCCTGTTGTGGCGATGGGTGGCGCGCAGGCCGCGATTCAATTGCTGCCGCAGCTCGCGCCGCGTGGCCTGGCCCGCATCCTTGCACCGACCTACAATGAATATGCGCCCGTTCTCTCAGCCGCGGGATGGCAGGTCGAGGAGGTGAGGGAGCTCGATGCGCTGGCTGGAGCGAACCTCGCCATCGTCGTCAATCCCAACAATCCCGACGGCCGCCGTCACGACCCGAATGATCTGCTCGCACTATTGCCGCGCGTCGGTCATCTCGTCATCGACGAGAGCTTTGCCGATGCCGTTCCCGAGCTCTCGCTCGCTTCGGAAGCGGGCCAGCCGGGGCTGCTGATCCTCCGCTCGTTCGGCAAGTTCTATGGCCTCGCCGGCCTGCGCCTCGGCTTCGCGATCGGCGATGCGAAGGACATCGGCAAGCTCTCGGCGGCATCAGGTCCATGGCCGGTCTCCGGCGCCGCGATCGCGGTCGGCTGCCGCGCCCTGCGCGATGACGCCTGGGCCAAGGCGACGTCTGCGCGGCTTGCGCGGGACTGTGCGCGCCTCGACGAGATGGTGCAAGCGCAGGGCTGGCGGCTCGTCGGCGGCGCATCACTGTTCCGTCTCTACGAGACGTCTGACGCGCTTGTCGCGCAGGAGAAGCTGGCTCGTGGCCAGATCTGGTCGCGCGTCTTCGCGCAAAATCCGACATGGCTTCGCCTCGGCCTTCCGGGTGCCGAGGCCGAGTGGTCGCGCCTTGCCGAGGTGTTAGCGCGCTAGCGCGAGCAGGCCTTCGACGTCGAGATGCCGTTCGATGTGATCGGCCAGCGCCTCGAGCGCGCTCTCGACCCTGGGGTGATACGGCTCCTCGCCGGCGGGAATGTCGAGCTTCGCCAGATACGCCTTGCGAAACTCATCCGACGTGAACAGGCCGTGCAGATAGCTGCCCTGCACGCGCCCATCGCGCGAAATCGCGCCTTCCGGCTCGCCGTTCAGCTTCGCGAACGGCCGCGCGCGATCTGGCCCGTCAGTACGCCCGATGTGGATTTCGTAAGCCTGGATCGGCTGATCCGTCGCCGCGTGAATGGCTGACACGCGCGTCAGCGTCTTCTGTGGGCTCATCATTGTTTCCACATCCAACAGCCCGAGGCCCGCCGTGTCGCCCGCGGGACCTTCGATACCCTCCGGGTCGGCGACGCTGCGTCCGAGCATCTGATAGCCGCCGCAGAGGCCGAGCACATGGCCGCCCCTGCGGTGATGCGCGAGCAGATCGATGTCCCAGCCCTGCGCGCGCAGAAAGGCGAGATCGCCGCGCGTGGACTTTGAGCCGGGGATGATCACGAGCCTGACATCGCCGGGGATCGCTTCGCCTGGGCGCACCATCACGAGATCGACAGAAGGCTCGAGCTTGAGCGGATCGAGATCGTCGAAATTGGCAATCCGCGACAGCGCGAGGCAGGCAATCTTGGTCTGGCCAGGCTTTCGCGCGTCGCTGAGACCCAAAGCATCCTCAGCCGGCAATTCGCCGGCGCGCGAAAACCATGGCAACACACCGAAGCCGCGCCATTCGGTCTTCGCTTCGATCAGCTTGTAGCCGTCACCGAACAGCGTGGGATCGCCGCGGAACTTGTTGATGACAAAACCCTGGATCATCGCGGCATCGTCGGGGTCGATCACCGTCTTGATCCCGACGAGCTGTGCGATGACTCCGCCGCGATCGATGTCGCCGACCAGTACGACGGGGACGTCGGCCTTGCGGGCAAAGCCCATATTGGCGATGTCGGCCTTGCGCAGATTCACCTCGGCGGGGCTACCGGCGCCTTCGACCAGCACCAGATCAGCGCGCGCCTTCAGCCGTCCAAAACTGTCCAGCACCGGACCCATCAGCGAGGGCTTCAAGGCCGCATATTCGCGCGCCCGCGCGGTGGCGATGCGCTTGCCCTGCACGATGACCTGCGAGCCGACATCAGTCTCGGGTTTCAGCAGCACCGGGTTCATGTCGGTGTGCGGCTCGACGCCGGCGGCAAGCGCCTGCAATGCCTGCGCCCGGCCGATCTCGCCGCCGTCGACGGTGACCGCGGCGTTGTTCGACATGTTCTGCGGCTTGAACGGAAGCACGCGCAATCCGCGCCGCGTGAAAGCGCGTGCGAGACCGGCGACGATGAGCGACTTGCCCACGTCCGAGCCGGCCCCCTGGATCATCAGCGCGCGTGCCATCGCATTCAGAACTCGACGCCGGCCTGCGCCTTGATGCCGGAGCGGAACGGGTGCTTCACCAGCGTCATCTCGGTGACGAGATCGGCGATCTCGATCAGCTCGTCCTTGGCATTGCGGCCGGTGAGCACGACATGCGTCATCGGCGGCTTCGAGGTCTTGAGGAAGTCGACGATTTCGGCGATGTCGAGATAGTCGTAGCGCAGCGCGATGTTGATCTCGTCGAGCACGACCATGCGCAGGTTGGCATCAAGGATCAGCTCCTTCGCCTTCTCCCAGCCGGCGCGCGCGGCCGCGATGTCGCGGGCGCGGTCCTGAGTCTCCCAGGTGAAGCCTTCGCCCATGGCGTGGAACTGGCAGAGCTCGCCGAAATGGCCGGTGAGCAGGCGCCGCTCGCCGGTATCCCAGGCGCCCTTGATGAACTGCACCACCGCGCAGGGCAAGCCATGGGCGACACAGCGCACGATCATGCCGAAAGCGGAAGAGGACTTGCCTTTGCCGGCGCCGGTGTGGACGATGATGAGGCCCTTTTCGCCACTCTTGGTTGCCATGATCTTGTCGCGGGCGACCTTGATCTTCGCCATTTTGGCGGCGTGTTTGGCATCGGTTTTGGCGTCGGTTTCTTGGGCCGTTTGGGTCTCCGGTTCACTCGTCATCGGATCGGTCCTTCGGCTTGACAAGAGGCGGCCGGGGGCAAATGGTGGCCCGGCGTTGGTTCCTGTCCTATGACAGGCGAAGAGGGAATGCGATAGGGTCCGAATCGGCAAGATTTGGGTCCAAAATGCAGCCGCCCCCGCGACCGTGACCGGAGAGATGCCCAAAGCCACTGATCCCCAGGGATCGGGAAGGCGGGGATCGAAGGGGAAACCCTGCTCCGCAAGCCGGGAGACCTGCCAGCGCGGACGATTTTTGAACCGGCGGACGGGGTGTTCCGCGACGGGGAAACGGGCCTTCGCAAGAACGGTCCGTGGGCCTCTTCGCCTCCCGCTGATACTTCTGGAAGAGGCGATGACTGTCACACTGCATGTCTGCATCACCTGCCGCGCCGGCCAGACGCTGGGCGAGGGCGAGGTTACGCCCGGCAAGCGCCTGCATGGTGCGATCCTCGAAGCCGGCGTGCCCGAGGGCGTGACCGTGGTTCCCGTCGAATGCCTGTCTGCATGCAGCCAGGGCTGCTCGGTTGCGCTCAGTGCGCCCGGCCGCTGGTCCTATGTCTATGGCCGCCTGTCGGATGCCAACGCGCAGGACGTGGTCGCGGGCGCCGCCGCTTATGCCGCCGCGAGCGATGGCCTCGTCCCCTGGCGCAGCCGCCCCGAAATCTTCCGCAAGCAGTCGCTTGCCCGCATTCCCCCCATCGCCGTGTTGCCGGAGGCCGCCGAATGAACTCGCTCGCAAAAGTCCCTGTGACCGTGGTCACCGGCTTTCTCGGCTCCGGCAAGACCACGCTGATCCAGCACCTGCTCAGCAATCCCAATGGCAAGAAGCTCGCGGTGCTCGTCAACGAGTTCGGCAGCCAGGGTGTCGACGGCGAGATCCTGAAATCCTGCGCGGACGCGAACTGCCCGGAAGAGAACATCGTCGAGCTCGCCAACGGCTGCATCTGTTGTACCGTCGCCGATGATTTCATTCCAACCATGGAGCAACTGCTGGCGCGGCCGGTGCGGCCCGATCACATCCTGATCGAGACCTCGGGCCTGGCGTTGCCGAAGCCGCTGCTCAAGGCGTTCGATTGGCCCGAGATCCGCTCGCGCATCACCGTCGATGGCGTGATTGCGCTCGCCGATGCCGAGGCTGTTGCCGCCGGCCGCTTCGCGCCGGATCCGGACGCGGTCGAAGCGCAGCGCGCCGCGGATGAAAACCTCGATCACGCGACGCCGCTCTCGGAAGTGTTCGAGGACCAGATCGCCTGCGCCGATATCGTGCTGTTGACCAAGGCTGATCTCGCAGGCGCTGTGGGCATTGAAGCCGCGAAGGCCGCGATTACCGCAGAGATGCCCCGCCGCGTGCCGATGCTGGCCGTCACCGACGGTGCGATCGATGCGCGCGTCATTCTCGGCCTCGGCGCCGCCGCCGAGAACGATCTCGCCGCGCGTCCCTCGCATCATGACGGCGAGGAGGAGCACGAGCACGACGATTTTGCCTCAGTCGTGATCGATCTTCCCGAGGTTTTGGATGTCGATGCGCTCGTCGCATCGGTCCAGAAGCTCGCGCGCGAGCAGAACGTGCTGCGTGCCAAGGGTTATATCGCGGTCGCAGGCAAGCCGATGCGGCTTCTGCTGCAGGCGGTCGGCGAACGCGTGCGCCACCAGTTCGACAAGCCCTGGGGCGCGGGGCTCAGGCAATCGAAGCTCGTCGTCATCGGCGAGCACGGCGATATCGACGAGTCCGCGATCAGGGCGGGATTGGGAGTCTGATGCACGTCGTCTTCCGCGAGAGCCGCGGTCTGGAAGAGACCGCGACGCCAAGGGACATCGGCCAGGACCCGGCCGATCTCGTGGTGCTCTCGTTCTCGGATTCCGACCTGGCTGCGTTTGCGGCGGGCTGGCGGCGCGGCCGGGGCAGCCTGCCGTCGCTGCGGCTTGCCAATCTCGCGGAACTGCGCCATCCCCTCTCGGTCGACACCTATATCGAGCGCACGCTGTCACAGGCGCGCGGCATCCTGGTGCGTCTGATCGGCGGTGTATCCTATTGGTCGTATGGATTGGCGGCGCTCCAGCAGCTCGCGAAAGACCGCAACATCGCTCTTGCCGTGTTGCCGGCCGATGGCCGCGACGACATCAGGCTCGATGGGTACTCAACCCTGCCGGTCTCGACGCTGCGCCGGCTGAAGGTGCTGTGCGACACCGGCGGCCCCGTCGCGGCGCAAGCCGCGATCGCGCAGCTCGCGCTGGCCTCGGGACTCTATGCCGGGCCTGTTGTCGGCGAGATGAACGTTCCTGAGAGGGGCTTTTACGATCCCGCGCATGGTGTGGTCGCAGAGCCGGCGCCGAGCGAGGGCAGGCCGCGCGCGCTCGTGACGTTCTATCGCTCCTATCTCACGGCCGCCGACACGGGGCCGGTCGATGCGTTGATCGCAGCGCTGCGCGAGAATGGTTTTGACGCGTATGGGGCCTTCGTCACCTCGCTGAAGGCGGCGGGCGTCGTGGATTGGCTGCGCGCGCATCTCGTGCAAAATCCACCGGCCGCGATCGTCAATGCCACGGCGTTCTCGGCGATGGGCGATGACGGCACCACGCCGTTCGATGCTGCGCCGTGTCCCGTGTTCCAGGTCGCTCTGTCATCGGCGCAACGGGAGGACTGGGCGGAGTCGCTGCGCGGCCTGTCGCCCGGCGATCTCGCCATGCATGTGGTGCTGCCCGAGGTCGATGGCCGCCTGTTTGCGGGCGTGGTAAGTTTTAAGTCGGCTGCGGAGCGCGATCCCGATCTGCAATTCTCCCATCTGGCCCACAGGCCGGATCAGGAGCGTGTGAAAGCGGTCGTCGCTCGCGTCGCAGCTTGGCGAAAGCTTGCCGGGAAGCCGGCGGCCGAAAAGCGGCTGGCCGTCGTGCTCTCAAATTATCCCGGCCGTCCGCATCAGATCGCGCATGCGGTCGGTCTCGATGCGCTGGCGTCGGTCGAAGCGCTGGTGGCCGATCTCCGGGAGGCCGGCTTTGACGTTACGCCGATGCATGCACTCGGCGAGACGTTGCTAAAACGGAAATTGACCTGGAGTGTCGCCGACTACCGCGCGGCGCTCCTGCAGCTTCCGCAAAGTTTGCAGGATGATCTCGTGCAAGCCTGGGACGCACCGGAGAGCGATCCGAGCTGCCGCGACGGCGCGTTCCACTTCGCGGCCATCGCGAGCGGCCGATCGATCATCGCGGTCCAGCCCGAGCGGGGCGATGCGGTGACACGCGATGCAGACTATCACGATCTTGCCCGCACGCCGCGCCATGCCTATGTCGCGTTCTATCTCTGGCTCCGCGGGCAGGGGATCGATGCCATCGTGCACATGGGCGCGCATGGCACGTTGGAATGGCTGCCGGGAAAATCCGTGGCGCTGTCCTCGTCCTGCTGGCCGGAGGCGCTGATCGGCGATCTCCCCGTGATCTATCCCTTCATCGTCAACGATCCCGGCGAGGCCGCGCAGGCCAAGCGGCGGATCGGCGCCGTCACCATTGGCCATCTGCCGGCCCGGCTCGAACAATCCGCGGTGCCGGAGGGCCTGCGCCGGCTCGAACGTCTGCTCGACGAATATTCGACCGCCGATGGTCTCGATCCTGCCCGCCGCCAGCGCCTGATCGCGGCGATCCGCAACGAGGCGCGCGCGGCCGGTCTCGAAGACGATCTCGGTCTCGATGCGACCGCTGCAGCGGCCGAAGCGATCCCGCGCATCGACCGCTTCGTCTGCGACCTCAAGGAAAGCCAGTTCGGCGACGGCCTGCATGTGTTCGGTCGCGGTGCCTGTGGCGATGCCGAGCGGGATGCATTGCGTTCCGCGCTTGCAGGACGTCGCGTCGCGCCCGGCCCGTCGGGCTCCCCCTATCGCGGACGGCAGGACGTGCTGCCGACAGGACGCAATCTCTTCGCCGTCGATCCCCGCGCCGTGCCGACACCATCGGCGCATGCGCAAGGCATCAAGCTTGCAGAAGAGCTGCTGCGCCGTCATTTGCAGGATCACGGCGATTGGCCGAAAGGTCTCGTCTTCGATCTCTGGGGCTCGGCGACCATGCGCACCGCGGGCGAGGAATTCGCGATGGCGCTGCATCTGGCCGGCCTCGCGCCGCGCTGGGATCATGCCTCTGGCCGCGTCACCGGTTACGACATCGTCGCGCCGGCCGAGCTCGGCCGTCCGCGCATCGACGTCACGCTGCGAGTGTCGGGCCTGTTCCGCGATGTATTCTCCGGGCTTGCGCATCTGTTCGAGGCCGCCTCCGAGGCGCTCGCCTCACGCGAAGACGAGGGCGACGAAAATCCCTATCGCTACCGCGCCTCCCGCGTGTTCGCGCCGCGTCCCGGGCAATACGGCGTCGGCCTTTCGGCCATTCCCGATGCGTTCACGTCGGAAACGCGCGATGCGGCCGGCGAAGCCTGGTTGTCGGCATCGTCCTGGGCGTTCTCCGCCGACGGCGAGATCAAGCACGATCGCGCCGGCATCGAGCAGCGGCTCGCGTCTGCCGATGCGTTCGTCCACGCTCAGGATCTGCCTGAGGCGGATCTTTTGCTCGCCGCCGATTATGCCGCGCATGAAGCCGGCATCGCCGCGGCAGCCGCCCATCTTGGTGCTGCCGCGCCATCGCTCTATCATCTCGACACGACGCGGCCGGACGAGCCGCATGCGCGCACGCTGACGGAAGAGATTTCGCGCGTCGTCCGGGCCCGCGCTGCCAATCCGGCCTGGATCGCCGGCATGATGCGCCACGGCTTTCGCGGAGCGGCCGAGATATCAGCGACGCTCGAACACATGGCCGCCTTTGCGCACCTTGCCGGCGCCGTGCCGCCGCATCTGTTCGATCTCTATTATGATGCGACGCTGGGTGATGCTGAAATCCGCGCCTTCATCGCGCGCGAGAATCCGGCGGCGCTTGCCGCAATGGAAACCTGCTTCACCCGCCTGCACGAGGCCTCGCTCTGGCGGACGCGCCGCAACTCGATTGCGGCTGCGCTGAAGGAGGCGTCATGAGCGCGGCTTCAGTGAGGGGCTGGTGTCCGGGCGCGCTCCGGCCGATGCAATCGGGCGACGGGCTCGTGGTCCGCGTGCGCCCGTTCGGCGGTCGGTTCGATGCGGAACAGATCGCGGGGCTTGCGCGTCTCGCCGAACGCCACGGCAATGGTCTGATCGACGTGACCAGCCGCGCCAATCTGCAGATCAGAGGCGTCAGCGAGGCCAGCCACCGGCCGCTGATCGACGGGCTCGCGGAACTGACGCTGCTCGATCCGGACGCTGACACCGAGTCCCGCCGCAACATCCTGGTCACGCCGTTCTGGCGCGACGGCGACGAGACCCAGGCGTTCGCCGCCGAACTCGAAGAGGCGCTGGCGGACTCGGCGCTCGAGCTACCGACGAAATTCGGCTTTGCCATCGATGACGGCACCTCGCGCGTGCTCGCTGGCGCTTCCGCCGACGTGCGGATCGAGCGCGATGCCGCTGGCGGTCTCCTCGTGCGCGCGGATGGCGCCGGCTTCGGCCGCAGCGTCGCGCGCGGTGAAGCGGTGAACACTGCGCTTGCTTTCGCGCGCTGGTTCGTCGCGTCGGGCGTTAGGGGCGGGCGAGGGCGCATGGCAACGCATCTTGCGGCCGGCGCGACATTGCCTGAGGCGCTGCGCGGCGAGGCGGAGCCTGCGCCGATCATGGCCGCAGCGCGTCCTGGTCTTTATCCGCAAGGCGCCATGATCGGCATCGCCTTCGGACAAATGCCGCACACGACGCTCAATCAGCTCTCGGCTTGCGGCTATCCGCTGCGGATGACGCCGTGGCGCATGGTCCTGAGCGAAGGCAAGCGGACGATGCCATCCGCTTCCGGCCTGATCACCGAGGCCTATGATCCGGCGCTGCGCGTCATCGCCTGCAGCGGCGCGCCGCGTTGTCGCGAGGCCCATGCCGACACGCGCGGACTTGCCGCGGCGCTGGCGCCGAACATCGGCGGGGCGGCACGGCTCCACGTCTCCGGCTGCGCCAAGGGCTGCGCCCATTCCGGCGAGGCCGCGATCACGCTGGTCGCAACGCCTGCGGGATTCGATCTCGTGCGCGGCGGCTCGACCCGCGACGAGCCGATCTTGCGCGGGCTCGACCGCGACGACATCGTGCGCGATCCCTCCATTCTGATGGGAGGGCACTGATGCCGCATATTTACCAGACCGATGGTGCGGCGATCTATCAGCAATCCTTTGCGACCATCCGGGCCGAGGCTGATCTCGCGCGCTTCACGCCTGAGGAGGAGCAGGTCGTGGTGCGGATGATCCACGCCGCGGGCATGGTCGGCCTGGAGGCGCATATCCGCTTCACACCGGGCATGGCGATCGCAGCACGGGCAGCGCTGCAGAAGGGCGCGCCGATCCTGTGCGACGCGCGCATGGTGTCTGAGGGCATTACCCGCGCGCGACTTCCTGCCGCCAACGTCGTGATCTGCACGCTCGGCGACGAGGCCGTTCCTGCGTTGGCCAAGTCCATGCACAACACGCGCTCGGCCGCGGCGCTGGAACTGTGGCGGCCGCATCTGGATGGCGCGATCGTCGCGATCGGCAATGCGCCGACAGCGCTGTTCCATCTGCTCAACATGCTGGAGGATCACGACTGCCCGCGGCCTGCGGCGATCATCGGCTGTCCGGTCGGCTTCGTCGGCGCCGCCGAATCCAAGGCCGCGCTGATGATTGATCCGCCGGCGCCGGCGCTCACCGTCGAAGGCCGCCTCGGCGGCTCCGCGATCACGGTCGCCGCCGTGAATGCACTGGCGAGCCGGAGCGAGTAGCCATGGGACGCATCATCTGCTGCGGTCTCGGCCCCGGTGATCCCGATCTGATGAGCGTGCGCGCGGACCGCACCGTGCGGGCTGCCAAGCACCTTGCCTATTTCCGCAAGAAGGGCCGGCCCGGCCAGGCGCGACGCATCGTCGAGGGCCTGCTCGCGGCCGACGTCACCGAATATCCCATGGAATACCCTGTGACGACCGAGATCGCCTTCGACAGCCCGGACTATGTCCAGCTTCTCGCCGGCTTCTACGATGAATGGGCGGAGCGCCTCGCGCGCCTGGCGCGTGCCGTCGACGTCGTCGTGCTCTGCGAGGGCGATCCCTATTTCTACGGCTCTTTCATGCATTTGCACACGCGCCTGCAGGGCCGCGTCGAGATCGAGGTGATCGCCGGCATTCCCGGTATGGTCGGCTGCTGGAATGGCGTGGGCCAGCCGATCGCGCTCGGCGACGACGTGACGACGGTGCTGATGGGCACGCTTCCCGAATCCGAGCTCGAACGCCGCATGCGCGATTCCGATGCGCTTGTGATCATGAAGATCGGGCGCAACCTCGCAAAAGTGCGGCGTGCGCTCGCGTCGGCCGGGCGGCTCGACGACGCCTGGCTGGTCGAGCGCGGCACCATGCCTGGCGAGCGCGTCGCGCGGCTAGCCGAGATCGACGCAACGGACTGTCCTTACTTTGCGATCGTGCTGGTGCACGGCAAGGGCCGGCTTCCGGACGCCGTCGAATGACGGGCACGCTGACCATCGCGGGGCTCGGCCCGGGCAGCGATGCGCTGGTGACGCCGGAGGTCTCCGTCGCGCTTGCCGCCGCGACCGATATATTGGGATACGCCCCCTATGTCGCGCGCGTGCCGCCGCGGGCCGGTCTCACCTTGCATCCCTCCGAAAATCGCGAAGAGCTGCAGCGAGCTGCTGAAGCATTGCGGCTCGCGGCCGAAGGGGGGCAGGTGGTGATTGTCTCCTCCGGCGACCCCGGTGTGTTTGCGATGGCGTCGGCCGTGTTCGAAGCGCTCGAACAGGCGCCGCACTATCAGGACCTGCCGATCCGCGTCTTGCCCGGCATCACCGCGATGCTGGCCGCCGCGGCGCGCGCCGGTGCGCCGCTCGGTCACGATTTTTGTGCGATCAATCTCTCCGACAATCTCAAGCCCTGGGCCGTGATCGAGAAGCGGCTCCGGCTTGCTGCCGAAGCGGATTTTGCCATCGCCATGTACAATCCGCGCTCGGCGAGCCGACCGGAAGGATTTGGACGGGCGGTCGACGTGTTGAAGGAAGCCGGGTGCGGCGACCGCCTGGTGATCTTCGCGCGCGCGATCAGCGCGGCTGACGAGAAGATTGTGACCGTGAGGCTGAACGACGCGACACCGGAGATGGCCGATATGCGCACGCTGGTGATTGTCGGCAATTCCCGGACGCGCCGCGTCGGCCGTTGGGTCTATGCGCCGAGGCGGGTAGAATGACCGAGCCACTGCATCACGTCAGTGACGCTCTCGACCCGCGATCGTTCGGGCAATTGCGGTCGCGAGATCATGATGACGGGCAGGCCGAGCTTGCGGGCCGCATCGATCTTGGCGTACGCGCCGTCGCCGCCGGAATTGCGGGCGACGATCCAGGCGATGCCGCGTGCGCGCATCATCGCCAACTCGCCATCAAGCGTGAACGGTCCGCGCGATACAATGACGTCGCCGGCGAAGGGCAGGGGCGCTTCGGGCGGATCGACGAACCGCAGCGTGTAGGCATGCTGCGGCCTCGCCGCGAACGGCGCGATGTGCTGGCGCCCGATGGCGAGGAACACGTTGGCCGGCGCTTCGGGCAGCGCGGCGGCTGCGGCGTTGACATCGTCGACTTCAATCCAGATGTCGCCTGGCGCTCTGCGCCAGGGCGCGCGCTCCAGCGCGATCAGCGGCGTGCCGGTCTCCGCGCACGCGGCGATGGCGTGACGGCTCATCTCGGCGGCAAAGGGATGCGTCGCGTCGATCACATGCGTAACGCCTTCGCCGCGGATGTAATCGACGAGACCGCTCACACCGCCGAAGCCGCCGATGCGGGTCGGCAGCGGTTGATCGGCTGGCGCCCGCGTGCGGCCGCCATAGGAATACACGGCGTCGATGCCGGCACGCGCGATCTCCGCGGCGAGCAGGCTCGCATCGGCAATTCCGCCCAGAATGAGGGCGCGCGTCATGGCTGATTTCCTGCCTGATCCCTGGCTGACCATCATCGGTATCGGCGAAGATGGCCTTGCCGGGCTGTCCGAGGCAAGCCGAAAGGCGCTCGCGGGCGCCGAAACCGTGTTCGGCGGCGAGCGCCATCTTGCGCTTGCCGGGGCGGGGGGCCGCGGTCGCGCCTGGCCGGTGCCGTTCGACGCCAGCGCAGTGCTGAATTGTCGCGGTCGGCCGACGGCGGTGCTCGCCTCCGGCGATCCCTTCTGGTACGGCGCCGGCGCAGGCCTTGCCGAAAAACTCGGGAGTGACGAGTGGATCGCCCATCCCGCGCCCTCGACATTCTCGCTCGCTGCCGCGCGGCTTGGCTGGCGGCTCGAATCGATCGTCTGCCTCGGTCTTCATGCCGCGCCGTTCGAACGCCTTGTGCCGCATCTGGCGGATGGGGCGCAGATCGTTTGTCTCGTGCGCGACGGCGAGGCGGTCGGCGACCTCGCGAAATGGCTGAGCGATCGCGGTTGGGGCGCCTCGGCCTTCTGGACGCTCGCAGCGCTCGGTGGGCCGCGCGAAAGCATCGCAGAGCATCGCGCAGACAGCTTTAGGGGCGAGCTCGCTGGAAACCTGGTTGCAGTTGCGATCGAGGCGATGGGCGGGCAAGGTATTCCCCGCAGTTCTGGGCTTGCGGACGAGCTCTTCGCCCATGACGGCCAGATCACCAAGCGGCCGCTGCGTGCGCTCGCGTTGTCTGCACTGGCGCCGCGTCCCGGCGAGCGGCTGTGGGACATCGGCGCCGGCTCCGGCTCGATCTCGGTGGAGTGGGCGCTGTGTGGCGGGACCGCGACCGCCGTCGAGGCGCGCGAGGATCGCGCTGCGACTATTCGCACCAATGCGGCATCGTTCGGATTGGCGCATCGGATCGCGGTGATCGCAGGACAGGCACCGGACGCGCTCGCTGCGCTGGATGCGCCGGATGCCATCTTCGTCGGCGGTGGTCTCGATCGCGCGATGTTCGATGTGGTCTGGTCGCGGATTGTGCCGGGGGCACGGCTGGTCGCTCATGCCGTGACCCTGGAGACCGAAGCGTTGCTCGGCGAATTGCATCAGCACCATGGCGGCGAGTTGATGCGGGTCGAGATCGCGCATGCCGCTCCGCTCGGCCGTTATCGTTCGTGGGAGACGGCCCGGCCGGTGGTGCAGTGGAGTACGGTCCGATGAAGGTCGCCGGGCTCGGATTCAAACAGGATGTGACGCTGGCCTCACTGCGCGAAGCGCTGGCGGCCGCAGGCGGTTCAGATGGCCTCGCGGCCGTGGCGACCATCAGCGACAAGGCTGACGCGGAGGCGCTGAAACAGCTCGCGCGCGAGTATGGCGTTCCGATCAGGGCTGTGCCGGCCGATGTGCTGGCCGGTATCGATACGCCGACGCAGTCGCGGCGGATCACCGAAACGTTCGGCACGGGCTCGGTCGCCGAAGCCGCGGCGCTCGCTGCGGCTGGTCCGCGGGCGCGGCTCATCGCAACACGCGTCGTCTCGCAGGACCGCACCGCAACCGCCGCAATCGCTGAAGGAGACGGCCCGTGACGGTGCACTTCATCGGCGCCGGGCCGGGCGCGCCCGATCTGCTGACGCTGCGCGGCCGCGACCTGATCGCCGCCTGTCCGGTCTGCCTGTATGCCGGCTCTCTGGTGCCAGAGGGCGTGCTGGCGCATTGCCCGCCTGGGGCGCGCATTGTCAACACCGCGCCGCTGTCGCTCGGCCAGATCATCGCCGAGATTGCCGCCGCGCATGCCGAGGGCAAGGACGTCGCACGGCTGCATTCCGGCGATCTCTCGATCTGGTCGGCGATGGGCGAACAGCTTCGCCGTCTGCGCGCGCTTGGCATTCCCTTTACCGTCACGCCAGGCGTGCCCTCCTTCGCCGCCGCTGCGGCCACTCTCGAAGCCGAACTGACGCTGCCCGGTCTCGCCCAGTCGGTCGTGCTGACGCGCACGCCGGGCCGCGCCAGCGCGATGCCCGAAGGCGAGAAACTCGCGGCCTTCGCTGCAACCGGCGCGGTGCTCGCGATTCACTTGTCGATCCATCAGCTCGACAAAGTCGTCGCCGAGCTCACCCCGCATTACGGTGCGGACTGCCCGGTCGCGGTCGTCTGGCGCGCGAGTTGGCCGGACCAGCGCGTCGTGCGTGCGACGCTGGCAACACTCGATGCCACTGTCGCCGTCGAGATGGAGCGCACCGCGCTGATCCTGGTCGGCAAGACGCTTGGGCTTTCGGATTTCGACGAGAGCCGGCTTTATGCCGCGGACTACGATCGCCGCTATCGGCCGGTCGGCGCGGAGCCGCGCTTTCCGGAGGCGTCGTGATGGCGGCAGGCCTCGTCATCTCCGCGCCGGCTTCCGGTGTCGGCAAGACCACGCTGACGCTGGCGCTCGCGCGCGCCTGGCGCCATCGCGGCTTGAACGTGCAATGCTTCAAGAGCGGCCCGGACTATATCGATCCCGCTTTCCACGCAGTGGCCACCGGCCGCGCTTCGGTCAATGTCGATAGCTGGGCGATGGACCGCGCGACGATCTCACATCTCGTCAGCCACGGGGCGGACGCCGACATCGTGCTCGCCGAGGGTTCGATGGGCCTGTTCGACGGCGTCGCCGCTCGCGGCGTCTCCGGCACAGGCGCCACCGCCGATATCGCGGAGATGCTGGGTTGGCCGGTGGTGCTGGTCATCGATCCCTCCGGACAGGCGCAGACGGCGGCGGCGATCGCGGCTGGCCTGCGCGACTACCGCGCCGGTGTGCGCCTTGCGGGCGTCGTGCTCAATCGCATCGCCAGCCCGCGCCATGAAGATCTGGTGCGGCGCGCGCTGAATGACGCCGGCATTGCCGTGTTCGGCGCGTTGCCGCGCCATGCCGAGATCAGCCTGCCGAAGCGCCATCTTGGCCTCGTGCAGGCCGAGGAGCAGGCGGAGATCGGCAAGCTGATCGACGAAGCTGCGCGCTTCGTCACCGAGCATGTCGATCTCGATGCGGTCCTGGGGTCGGCGGCTTCCTGGTCTCCGCAATCCGCAACGAATGGCCTGAACGTGACACCGCCCGGCCAGCGCATTGCGCTCGCCCGCGATGCCGCATTCTCGTTCATCTATCCGCACATGCTGGAAGGCTGGCGCGCGGCGGGCGCCGAAATTGCGACGTTCTCGCCGCTCGCGGATGAAGGCCCCGATAAAAGCGCCGATGTATGCTGGCTCCCCGGCGGCTATCCCGAGCTTCACGCCGGCAAGATCGCGGCAAACACGGGCTTCCGCAGCAGGCTGCGCGCTTTCGCCGAGACGCGGCCGGTGCACGGCGAATGCGGCGGGTATATGGTGCTGGGGTCCGCTTTGATCGATGCCGAGGGTGTCAGGCATGAGATGGCGGGCCTGCTGGGCCTGGAGACGAGCTTTGCCAAGCGCCGCATGCATCTCGGCTATCGCCTCGCTGCGCTCGCAGCGCCGATGCCGGGCCATCCGGTCGGCGCGCGTCTGCGCGGCCACGAATTCCACTATTCAACGATCCTCGCCCAGCCCGATACGCCGCTGGCGGTCGTGCACGACGCGACCGGCGCGGTCATCGCCGAGACCGGCTCGCGGCGCGGCCGCGCCACCGGCACGTTCTTCCATCTGATCGCGGAGGACCGGTGAGCGGCTTTGTCTCCTTCGTTTCCGCCGGCCCCGGCGATCCCGAGCTTCTCACGCTCAAGGGCGCCGCGCGGCTGCGCGAGGCCGATGTCGTCCTCTATGATGATCTCGCGTCGGGAGCGATCCTCGATCTGGCGCGGCCCGGTGCCAACCTCGTCGCAGTCGGGAAGCGGGCAGGGCGGCCGTCGACAAAGCAGCATCACGTCAATCGTCTGCTGGTCGACTATGCCGCCACGGGCGTCCGCGTCGTGCGGCTGAAGTCGGGCGATGCCGGCATCTTTGGCCGGCTCGAGGAGGAGATCGAGACGCTGCGCCAGGCCGGCATCGGCTATGAGATCATCCCTGGCGTCACCTCGGCTTGCGTCGCCGCCGCGCAAGCCGGCATTCCGCTGACACGTCGTCACACCTCGCGCCGCGTCCAATTCGTGACCGGCGCCGATGTGACCGGCGAGCTGCCGCCAAATCTGAACTGGGCCGCGCTGGCTGACCCCGATGCGACGACGGTGGTCTATATGGGCCGGAGGACCTTTTCGGCGCTGGTCGGGAAACTGATCGAGCATGGCCTTTCACCGAGCACTCCGGCATTGTTCGCGGAATCGCTCGGCCGTGCCGATGAGCGTCTGGTCCGCTCCACTGTTGTCGAGCTTGCCGAGCAACTGGCGCGCGGCGGCGCGGCTTCCACGGCCGCCGTCATCATGTTCGGCGCGCTGGCGGAGGGCGGATCGTCATGATGACGCTGTCCCTGATCGGCATCGGTTGCGGCGATCCCAGGCAGCTCACGCGCGCGGCAATCGAAGCCATCAACGCCGCAGACCTGATCCTGATCCCGCGCAAGGGCGCCGCAAAATCCGATCTCGCCGACCTCAGGCGGACGATTTGCGCCGACGTGCTCACGAGCGCCACCACGCGCATTGCCGAATTCGATCTTCCGGTGCGCGACGCCGCCGAAGCGGATTACCGCAAGGGCGTGGACGATTGGCACGATTCGGTCGCCGCGACCTGGTCGCAGACCATCGCCGATCATCTTGACGGCGCCGG
Organism: Bradyrhizobium guangzhouense; assembly: GCF_004114955.1. Classification (NCBI taxonomy): domain Bacteria; kingdom Pseudomonadati; phylum Pseudomonadota; class Alphaproteobacteria; order Hyphomicrobiales; family Nitrobacteraceae; genus Bradyrhizobium; species Bradyrhizobium guangzhouense. Next base: position 4,701,982 of record NZ_CP030053.1, on the reverse strand, counting down.
CAAGGTCGCGCTGCTGATCTGGGGCGATCCCTCGCTCTACGATTCCTCGCTGCGCATCGCGCGGCGGCTCGATCCGTTGCCAGACATCGCGGTCGTGCCCGGCATCACCTCGATCCAGGCGCTGTGCGCGGCGCATGCGTTGCCGCTCAACGATATCGGCGAGCCGTTTCTGGTGACGACGGGGCGCCGCTTGCGCGAAGGCGGCTGGCCTGAAGGCGTCGATACGATCGTTGTGATGCTCGACGGCAGCACGGCGTTCCAGTCGCTCGACCCTGATGGAGTTCACATCTGGTGGGGCGCCTATCTCGGCATGGCCGACCAGATCATCCTGTCCGGCGCGCTCGCCGAGATCGGCCCGCGCATCGTCGCCACGCGGCAGGACGCGCGCGAGCGGCACGGCTGGATCATGGACAGTTACATCCTCAAGCGCAGCCCCTAAGCGAGGTAGCATGCTCCCCGAATGGATCACCCAGAAATGCCCCGAGATCTCCGCTGACCATCGCGAGGCGGCAATCGCACGACAGGCACAATTGACAAAGCCGACCGGCGCGCTCGGCCGGCTCGAGCAGCTCGCGATCGAGCTGGCGGGCCTGCAAGCGACCGAACGGCCGCGCGCGGCGCGCGTGCCGATCATCATCTTCGCCGGCGATCACGGCATCGTGGCCCAGGGCGTGTCGGCCTATCCGCAGGCCGTCACCATCGCGATGATGGCGAATTTTGCGTCCGGAGGTGCCGCGATTTCGGTGCTGGCGCGTGAGCTGGGCTCCGACCTTGAGGTGGTCGACGCCGGCACGCTGGCCGAGGATGCGATGCCTGATATCGTCACGGACAAGCCGCGCCATGGCACGCGCGATTTCAGCATCGAGCCTGCGCTCACGCCGGCGGAGCTGGCATTCGCCTTCGAGGCCGGCCAACGCGCGGTAATGCAGGCGATGGCCAATCAGCCCGACCTGCTGATCTTCGGCGAGATGGGCATCGGCAACACCACGACATCAGCCGCGATCGCCGCGAGCCTGCTCGGCATCAGCGCCGAGGAGATCGCGGGCAGTGGCACCGGCGTCGATGCAGCAGGCCGCGCACACAAGGTGCGCGTGATCGAGGCCGCGATCGCGCGCCATGGCGTGGCGGGCGGCTCGCCCGAAAAGATCCTGTGTGCCGTCGGCGGCCTCGAGATCGCCGCGATCTCAGGCGCGATCATCGCGGCTGCGCAGGCGCGCATTCCCGTGCTGATCGATGGCTTTATTGTTTCAGTCGCGGCACTCGCGGCGGTGCGTCTCAATCCGTCGTGCCAGCCGTTCCTGCTGCCGTCGCATCAATCGGCGGAACAGGGGCATCGGCTGGTATTGCGTGCCCTGAACGTGCAGCCATTGATCAGCCTCGATCTCAGGCTTGGCGAAGGATCAGGCGCTGCGATCGCGCTGCCGCTGGTGCGCTTCGCCTGCGCGCTGCACAACGACATGGCGACATTTGCGCAGGCCAATGTGCCTGACAGGCCTAGCTGATCCGCTGATTGACCGACACGACGCGCCAGCCGGTCGCGAGCCGATCGATCCGGGTCAGTGACAGCGGATCAATCACGAAGCGCAAGGCGGCCTGCGGCGTCAGGTCGAGCGCGATGCAGAGCGCCGCCCGGATCGTGCCGGAATGCACGACCAGCGTTGCCGAACCCGCGTCGATCCGTGCAAGCCCCAGCCGGACGCGCGCGACCTGATTCTCAAAACTCTCGCCACCGGGCGGTCGTCCGCGCGCCGGATCGCGCCAGAACTGCGCATAGGCCTCGCCACCGCTGCTGGCGAGCTCGTCATGCCGACGGCCGGTCCAGTCACCAAAATCCTGCTCGCCGAACTCAGCCATCTGCTGGGGCGCGAGTCCCAGCGCCCGCGCGGTCTCGACCGTGCGTCGCGCTTGGCTCGCATAACTAGCCGCATCGGGCGGCAGGCGCTGACGCAGCGCCTCCAGCTGCGCGCGATCGCCGAGGTCGGCGGGCGCGTCATTGGCATGGATGGTCCCCGCGACGCCGTCGACGGGGGCATGCCGTATCAGCCAGAGGAAGGTCTCGCCTTCCATGCAGATCTCCCGGGAAAGTTGGCCGCTGCGGCAATATCGCCGCATCTGGCACATTGACTCTGTCTTCGCCGAAATCCTAGATGGCGGTGACGGTTTCCCCGAAAGGGGGATGAAAAGGGAATGCGGTGCTGGGACGATATCCCCAATGCCGTAGCTGCCCCCGCAACTGTAAGCGGCGAATCCTTCGTCTTTAAGCCACTGGGTCCTCGGTCCCGGGAAGGCGACGAAGCGGTCACGACCCGCGAGCCAGGAGACCTGCCGTCAGCCGTGGTCACACGCGAAGATGTCGGTCGGGGAGTACAGACATTTGGCTTCATCGGAAGGCTCATGGCCTGATGATGGGACCTTGGTTCGCGGTGACGTGCCACTGACGTCACTCCGAGGTCCAGGACCGTGTTTTCCATCCGTATCGTACGACCACGCTGCTTCTTGCTGGCGTCCGCCGTTCTGACATCCTTTGCTGCCATCGACATGCCGGCTGCTTTGGCGCAGCAGGCCCGCGAGCCGCTGCCGCCTGTGGAGGTGTCTGCTCCACAATCCCGCAAGCCCGCCAAGCCGGCAGCCCGGGACGCGGCAAGTATCCGCCGCGCAACAGCGCGCAGGTCAGCGACCGCGCCAAAGCCGGTCGTGCCCAACGTCGCTGTGCCGACGCCTCTCAACAGCAACGCGGTCGCCGAGAGCGCCTCGCGCCTTGGCCTGACGGTGCGGCAGACGCCCGCGACCGTCGAAGTCATCTCCGCCGAGACCATCCGCGAGCAGGGCTACCGCACTGTCTCCGACGTCGCACAAGGCGCGGTCGGGGTTATCGCCGGCGACAACCCGGCCGAGCCCTCGGCCTTCTCGATGCGCGGCTTCACCAACAGCCAGATCAACACGCTCTACAACGGCATCAAGATCGGCCCGCAGAACATGACCTCTCGGATCATGGACACCGCCAATCTCGAAGCCGTCGAAATCCTGAAAGGCCCGGCCTCGCTGATCTCGGGCGAAGGCGCCGCGGGCGGCGCGATCAACTTCGTGACCAGGCAACCGCACACGGGGCCGATCCGGAACGAAGCCGATTTCTCGTACGATTCGCTCAATTCGTTCCGCGCGCATTACGGTTCGGGCGGCAGCACTGATGTGCAGGGGCTGGATTATCGGTTTGACGTCAGCCGTTCCGCGCTCAACGGCTTCGCCGACGACACCAGCACCAGGACGTTCGACGTCTCCGGCCAGCTCAACTACCGCATCTCCGACAGCCTCAAGGTCTGGGGCGCGATCGAATTTCGCGAGGACCGCGGCAAGGCCTATTGGGGCGCGCCGCTGGTGCCCGTGGCGTTCAGCGGCTCACACGCGACGGCAAGCATCGTCTCGGGCACTTACGTCTCGAACTTCAACGGGACCAATCTCGGCCCTATTACGATCGACGATCGCACCTTCAACGCCAACTACAACGTCCTCGATAACAGGAACGTGGCGCAGGAAGTCTGGCTGCGCGGCGGCTTCGAGCTGAAGCTGGCGCCTGATTTGACGCTGAAGAGCCAGGCCTATGGCTATGGCGCGGAGCGCTCCTGGTTCAACAACGAGGTCGAGGCGTTCAACACTGCGACCAACACGGTCGATCGCAGTCGCTTCTATGTCGCGCACAGCCAGCGCCTGGTCGGCAACATCACCGATCTGACGTGGGATGCTGATATCGCAGGCTTCGACAACAGGCTCGTCACGACGCTGTCGTCGAGCTATCTCGATTTCGTCCGGCCGGGTGCCGCGAATTTCCCGGGCGATTCCGTCGATCTCGTCGATCCCGACCGCGGCTTCTACGGCCTGCTCACGACCAGGCAGCAGACCGCGCGGATCGACAACGAGGCGCTGTCGTTCGAGGACCGGCTGAAGCTCACCCGGACTTTCGCACTGATCGGCGGCTTGCGCGTCGAACATATCGGGCTCGGCCGCAACTCGACCGACGTCAACGGCCTGGAGAACGAGAACTTCCCGTTCACGAAGGACTGGGCACCCGTCACCGGTCGCATCGGCTACACCTGGGAAGCCGTTCCGGGCCTGACCTTCTTCAGCCAGTACGCCACCGGCGCCGACGTCTCGGCGAACAACATCTTTTTGCTGGGGCCGTCCCAACCGCTCGATCTCACCACCGCGCGCACCTACGAGACCGGCGTCAAGCACGTGCTCTGGGACAACAGGGCGGAGTGGTCGTTCTCGGCCTACGACATCCTGCGCAGCAACGTCTATGCCGCGGCCGGGGGCCAGACGCTCAACATTGCGGGACAGCAGGAATCGAAAGGCGTCGAGCTCGCGGGAGCGGTCCGTCCGATCGAGCCTTTGCGGCTGTGGGCCAACATCGCCTATGTCGATGCGCGCTATGCCGACTATGATTTCGCGGGCGGATCGTTCTCGGGCAATACGCCGCCCAACGTGCCGCGCATCGTCGCCAATGCCGGCGCATCCTGGCGCTTCTTCACGCCTTGGCCGCTGGAGGTCGGCATCACCGGCCGTCGTGTCGGCGACCGCTATAACAGCGACGCCAACACTGTGACGATGAATGCCTACACTGTGGGCGATATCTATGCCTTCGTCGATATCCCCAAGACGACCTTCAATGCGGTAGATCAGGCGCGCCTGACTTTCCGGGTGCGCAACGTCACCGACAAGCGCTACGCGATCTGGGGCGATCCATTCTATCCCGACCAGATCCTGCTCGGCGCGCCCAGGACCTACGAGATCTCGGCGGCGTTCAAATGGTAGGCGCCGACCGCATGATGGGCGCGATCGTCCTTACGCACCGCTGGCTCGGGATCGCGTTCTGCCTGCTGTTCGCGATGTGGTTCGCGAGCGGGATCGTGATGCATTTCGTTCCGTTTCCGTCGTTGACGGAGGCGGAGCGTTTCGCCGGCCTTGCGCCGGTGGAGGGCGGAGCACCGATCATTCCGGTTGCCGACGCGGTCGCGGCGAGCGGCATCACCGAGGCCACCCGCGTTCGCCTGATCCAGCGCGGCGACGGGCCGGTCTATGTCGTGTCGGGACCCTCGCGCCTGCGGGCGATCCATGCGTCGGACGGGGCAGACGCCGCGGTGGAGTTTCCCGATCTCGCGCTCGTCATTGCACGAGACCATGCCCGCCGACGCGGGCTGGATCCAGCACACGCCACGATCGCTGCACGCGCGGACTATGATCAATGGAGCGTCCCCAACGGGTTCGATCGCCATCGGCCTTTGTTCCGCGTCGCTCTCGACGATGCGGCCGGAACGGACATTTACATCTCGTCGCGCACCGGTGAGGTCGTGCTCGACACGACCCGCTGGGACCGTCGATGGAATTGGGTCGGCAGCGTCCTGCACTGGATCTATCCGACGGTTCTCAGGAGCAACTGGGCGCTGTGGGACCGGGTCGTCTCGACGCTGTCGCTGGCGGCCTTGATCATGGCAATGCTGGGCGCGGTGCTCGGCGTCGTCAGAACTAGGATCCGCAGCGGCCTCGTCTCATCGCCTTATCGCGGCTGGCACGCCCTGCATCACATCATCGGTCTTGTTTCGGCAGGTTTCGTGCTGACCTGGATCTTCAGCGGCTGGCTCTCGATGGATCACGGCCGGCTGTTCTCGCGCGGGCAATTGACCGCGGCGGAGGCGCGGTTAACGAATGCCGTGCCGGACTGGGGCGCGGCGACCTCTCTCGCTCAGCAGCCGCTATCGACCTCATCCCGCGAAATCGAATGGTTCGCTTTCAATGCGCATGTCTTTCGGCGCGATCGGACCGGCCTTGGCAGCCAGGCCTTGATCAAAGCCGGCGCGCCGATCCGCAATCGGCAAGCCGCGTTCTTGGCTGAACAGGACATCCTCAACCTGACCACACGCCTGGCGGCCGGATGTGACGCCGTGTCCATTCTTGCCGACAACGACGCCTATCCTGCGCGGTCCATCGTTCCCGGCGCGCCCGTCTATCGCTCCCGCTGCGGCGATCTCTGGTTCGATGTCGATGGGGCCGACGGCAGCATCGTGCAGCGGCTCGATGCTTCGCGGCGGGCCTATCGCTGGGCCTACAGCGCGCTGCACACGCTGGATTTTCCCATCCTCATCTCGCATCCGCGCCTGCGCGATGCTCTGATCGTCGGGCTTTGCGCGCTGGGCCTGGCATTCTCCGTCACGGGCATCGTGATCGGCTGGCGGCGGTTGCGGGCGACAGTTGTGCCCCAAGCCGCATGACGCGCCTTCATATTTTTCTGGTCACGGCGCGCGCCGACAGCGTGACGACGCACATCAGCGCGGCGAGCATCCAGAATGCCGCCGGCAATCCGACGGCATGGGCGACAAAACCGATGCCGGCAGGGCCGACCAGAACACCGGCATAGCCGGCAGTGGTGATCGACGCCACCGCCAGCCCGGTGGGCATCGCGGTCTGCCTGGCCGCGCCGCGGAACAGCACCGGCACGAGGTTCGACGCGCCGAGGCCGATCAGCAGGAAGCCGGCGATGGCAACGGCCGCGCTCGGCGCCAGCAGCAGCACGGCAAGGCCTGCGACCGCAAGCAGGCTTCCCCCGATCAATGTCGCGCGATCGCCGATCCGGGCCACGACGGCATCGCCGCCGAGCCGGCCCGTGGTCATCGCGATCGAGAACACGATGTAGCCGATCCCGCCGCGTGCCTCGCTGACGAGACCTGCGCCGATGACGAGCAGGGCGCCCCAGTCCAGCATCGCGCCTTCGATCAGGAAGGTGACGGCCGCCAGCAGCGCCAGCAGCAGCACGATGCCGTGCGGCAGCACGAACAGCGGCCCGTCCTGCGCCTGCGCCCGGCGCAACAGGCGTGGTGCAGCCATCGCCATCGCGATCAGCATCAGCACGGAACAGATCAATGCGCTTCCGAGCGGCCCAAGTTGCAACGACAACAGCGCCGTCATCACCGCCGATCCCGCGAACCCGCCAATGCTGAAGAGCGCGTGGAAGCCCGACATCAACGGTTCGCCCGCCGCGCGTTCGACCTCGACGGCGTGGATGTTCATGGCGACATCGATGGAGCCGAGCGCGCCTCCGAATGCGAGCAGCGTCAGCGCCAATGCCGTGGGCGTGCCGGCGACGACCAGCAGCGGCAAGATCAGGGCGAGGCCGATCCCGCCGGCGATGATGATCGGCTTGGTGCCGTAACGGGCACTCAAGATGCCGGTCGCGAGCATCGCGAGCACCGAGCCGATGCCGAGGCTGAGCAACAGCAGGCCGAGCACGGCGTCGTCGACCGCGAGCCGCTCCTTCGCGAACGGAACCAGCGGTGCCCAGCACGCAAGCCCGAAGCCGGCGACCAGGAACGAGAGTCGCGTGGCGAGCCGCGTCGCCGGCCGGTCGGCTGAGGTCATCGATGGACTCCGGGAGGAAAACGCGCGCGATCGCGGGCAAGGAGTGTGCTTAGATCATCAACGGGAAGCGAAGGCCAGAGTTCCGGCAGCGCCGTGAGTTGACGTTTTGTATCATGATGATGTCGTTCGAAAGCTTGCAGCGACCGTCTTTCCGGGGCGCGCCAAGCGCGAGCCCCGGGATGACGGCGGAGAGAAGAGCTCTCCGTCGCCCCTGTTTCGCGGGCCTGTCAACCACCGCCCGTCAAAAAATTCCACTTTACCGAAATTCGGATTTGTCGTATGTTTCGTCCATCCTGATCCGGCGAAGAGGGGCGGTCGTACGTCGTCACGAGCCGCGGATCGGGTTGCGGTGGACGCGAGCGGCGCCGTCGCGGATGCGGGTGGCAGGGCGGGGCAGTGGATTGAGCCGAGCCCCGTGAGCCGTCGGCAAGCCGCGTTGTTCGAACGGCGCCTTGTCTTGCGTACGGCAAAACCGTGTGGTCCCGGCCGTCGTCGCTACGGCCAAGTCTTGCGGATGCGGCATCGGCGCCAACCGGCGCGGTGCTGGTCACTTCCGCACGGCGAGGGAGGCCAGAAGGAATTCGGCTCCCGGGAGAGCGCGGCATAAGCCGTCCGACCATCGCGCAGGGAAGGCCGTGTGTTCGGCTTCACCTGTATGCCGCTGTGCAGTTCCTTTTGCGCTACATGCGCACAGCGGACCGTGGGTGCCGGCCGGCACCCGGCCTTCCCTGCGCCCTTTCTTTCGAGGGGCGTGAAAGGTAACGCAAAACTCGGGCGAAACGCGCCGCGAGATGGCGAAGCCGCGGCTGCAAGACCTTGGGCTTGGGGGCGCGCATGAAAGGAAGCTGAGCTGACCGCTGCGCATAGCTCATAGGCATCCGACGATCCCCAACCGCGCTTCGATCGCCTGCAAATTAGTCAGCCGGTCGAGGCGCTCCGGTTGCAGCGCAGCGGAGATCACGATTTGCGCGGAAAACCGCGATGCGCCGCAGGTTTCTTTCGGGAACGTTGCTCCGCGCCTATGCTCATTCCGCGGGCAATGTGACCCGTCGAGACGGGGGACGCCCGCACCTTCTGGGCGTGCAGCGCGGTCGTTGCGCGTGAGGGTTTATCATGGCGCGTCGGTAAGATGCGGAGCGAGGGAGCGGACGGCATGAAAGCTGCTTGGCTGGAAAGACGCCGTTCGGCCACGTTATGCTGCGCGCCGACCCGCCCTTGAAGCTGCGATCGCCAGCCTCGCCAAAAAAAAGTCGTCAAGAAATCAGGAACACGCTGATGCGTATCGTCACCGTCGCCGCCGCCCAGATGGGCCCGATTCAGAAGGCCGACAGCCGCGAGGCTGTGGTCAAGCGCATGATCGCGCTGATGGACGAGGCCAAAGCCAGGGGTGCCGATCTCATCGTCTATCCGGAACTGGCACTGACGACGTTCTTTCCGCGCTGGTACGTCGAGGACCGCGCCGCGTTCGACGTCTGGTTCGAACGCGAGATGCCGAACGCGGCGACAAGGCCGCTGTTCGAGCGCGCGGCGCAGCACAGAATCGCGATGAATTTCGGCTATGCCGAGCTGACGCCCGACGGCCATCACTTCAACACCGCTGTTCTGACCGACAAATCCGGCAGGATCGTCGGCAAATATCGCAAGGTCCATCTGCCTGGTCATGTCGAATTCGAATCCCACCGGTCGCATCAGCATCTGGAGAAGCGCTATTTCGAGCCGGGCGATCTCGGCTTCAACGTCTGGCGCGAGCTTGGCGGCATCATCGGCATGGCGATCTGCAACGATCGCCGCTGGCCCGAGACCTATCGCGTCATGGGCTTGCAGGGCGTCGAGATGGTGTTGATCGGCTACAACACGCCGTCGGTGAATGCGGAGCGAGGCGAGGAGGGCGTCGAAAAGCGTCTGTTCCACAATCGCCTCTCCGTGCAGGCCGGCGCCTACCAGAACGCAACCTGGGTGGTTGCCGTCGCCAAGGCCGGCATCGAGGACGGCCACGCGCTGTTCGGCGGCAGCTTGATCGTCGATCCCAATGGCGAGATCGTTGTTGAAGCGAAGACCGACGACGACGAGGTTCTGGTCCACGCTTGCGACCTCGATGCCACCACCTTCGGCAAGACGACGATCTTCGATTTCGCCAGGCACCGCCGCATCGAGCATTACGGCCTGATCACGAGCCGCACCGGCGCAGTGCCGCCACCGGCGAAGTGACGGCGACGCTCTTCTCGCAAGCTGGCGATGACTGATGGAGTGCCTCATGACCGAACCCACCTACGACCTCGTCATCCGCGGCGGGCGCGTCGCCACCACCACTGACGTGTTCGAGGCCGATGTCGCCGTCTCCGGCGAGACCATCGTCGCCATCGGCCGCGGCTTGCCGCCAGCCAGGCGCGAGATCGATGCGCGCGGCAAGCTGGTGCTGCCTGGCGGCGTCGACAGCCACGCCCATATCGAGCAGCTGTCCGCGGCCGGTATCATGAATGCCGACACGTTCGAGAGCGCAACCGTATCGGCGGCCTTCGGCGGCACCACTACGGTGATCCCGTTCGCGGCCCAGCATGTCGGGATGAAGCTGCCGCAAGTGGTGGAGGATTATCACGCGCTCGCCAGGAAGGGCGCCCTGATCGACTACGCCTTTCACATGATCATCGCGGACGCGACCAGGGAGACGATCGAGGAGGACATTCCCGCACTGGTCAGGCAGGGGCATGCGTCGATCAAGATCTTCATGACCTACGACCGGCTCAAGGTCGATGACGAGCCGCTGCTCGACATTCTCCTGGCCGCGCGCCAGTCTGGCGCGATGCTGTGTGCGCACGCGGAGAACCACGGCATCATCGCCTGGATGGTGAAGCGGCTGCTTGCACGCGGCTACACGATGCCGAAATACCACGCCGTCAGCCACGCCCGCGTCTCGGAGGCGGAAGCCTTCACCCGGCTGATCGGCATGGCAGCGCTGATCGACCAGCCGATCATGATCTTCCATGTCTCGACTGCCGAAGGCGCCAAGGTGATCCGTGACGCGCGCGGGCAGGGGCTGAAGGTGTTTGCGGAGACCTGTCCGCAATATCTGTTCCTCACCGCTGGCGATCTCGACAAGCCCGGCGCGGAAGGCGCCAAGTGGATGTGCAGCCCGCCGCCGCGCACGCATGCCGATCAGGAAGCGCTGTGGCAGGCATTGTCGCTCGGCGATCTCCAGACCATTTCGTCCGACCATGCGCCCTATCGCTTTGATGAGACCGGCAAGCTGCGCGCCGGCCCCAATCCGAACTTCAAGCAGGTCGCCAACGGCCTTCCGGGATTAGAGCTGCGGCTGCCGCTGCTGTTCGACGCGATGGTCTCCAAGGGCCGGCTGGGCGTCGAAAAATTTGTCGAGCTGACCGCGACGGCGCCGGCAAAAATCTACAATCTGCACCCGCGCAAGGGCTCGATCGCCGTCGGTGCCGATGCCGATATCGCGATCTGGGATCCCAACCGCGAGACCGTGATCGCCGACGAGATGATGCACGATCTCGCCGGCTACACGCCGTTCTCGGGCCGCAAGTTGAAGGGCTGGCCGGTGTCGGTGCTGTCGCGCGGCCGGCTGATCGTCGACGGCGACAAATGTCTCGCCAGCGCCGGCAGTGGCAAATTCCTGGCGCGCAGCGGAGGCGAGGCGGCAAAGCCCACCGGCCGGCTCGTCGCGGACATGGATCCGGAGCGGAATTTCGGGGCCAAACTGCTGTGATCATGAACCGGGCGCGCTGAAGCTCGTCGTTCCCTGCGGCCGCGCGGCGACAGCCGGAAGTCGACAAGATCCCGCTCGTGAAGCGCCATTGCTGGCATACCATTTGCAGGCCGATGGGCTCTGTTTCACCTGCCTTTGGCCAATGAGCGGCCGGCATCACGGCATGACTGGGAGGACTTTATGGATCGCAGGACCGTATTGAAGGGACTGGCCGGCGCGAGCGGTCTGGCGTTGACCGGCGGCCTCTCGGCCCCGGCGATCGCGCAAGGTGCCTCGGCCCGCACGCTGCGCTTCGTGCCGCAGGCCAATCTCGCCAATTTCGACCCCATCTGGGGCACCCAATATGTCGTGCGCAATGCGGCGGCGCTGGTCTGGGACACGCTTTACGGCGTCGATTCCTCGCTCGTGCCACAACGCCAGATGGTCGAATCCGAGGAAGTGACCGACGACGGCATGACCTGGACGTTCAAGCTGCGTTCGGGCCTGAAATTCCACGACGGCGAGCCGGTGCTGAGCAAGGACGTCGTCGCGAGTCTCAATCGCTGGGCTGCGCGCGATCCCATGGGCCTGATGCTCAAGGCGATCCAGCAGGAGCTCACGGCCGTCGACGACCGCACCTTCAAATGGGTCCTGAAGCAGCCGTTTCCGAAGATGCTCTACGCGCTCGCCAAGAACAATTCGCCTTGCGCCTTCATCATGCCGGAACGCATCGCGCAGACCGATCCGTTCAAGCAGATCTCGGATTATGTCGGCTCCGGCCCGATGAAGTTCGCCACGGGCGAGTGGGTGCCGGGCGCGAAAGCGGTGTTCGAAAAGTTCACCGACTATGCGCCGCGGCAGGAGAAGGCGTCTTGGCTCGCGGGTGGCAAGCAGATCCTGGTCGATCGCGTCGAGTGGGTGGTCATGCCGGATCCGGCGACCGCGGCGGCCGCGTTGCAGAATGGCGAGATCGACTGGTGGGAGAACCCGATCGCCGATCTCGTTCCGGTGCTGAAGAACAACAAGAACATCAACGTCGATATCGGCGATCCCCTCGGCAATATCGGCTCCTTCCGCATGAATTTCCTCTATCCGCCGTTCAATGACGTGCGCGCGCGGCGCGCCGTGTTGATGGCGATGAGCCAGGAAGACTACATGCGCGCGCTCGTCGGCGACGACGACACGCTGTGGAAGCCGCTGCCTGGCTTCTTCACGCCCGGTACGCCGCTCTACACCGAAATGGGCGGCGAGATCCTCATGGGCAAGCGCGATCTTGATGCCGCCAAGAAGCTGCTTGCGGAGAGCGGCTATTCCGGTCAGCCGGTGACGTGTCTCGTCGCGCAGGACCAGCCGATTACCAAGGCAATGGGCGACGTGACGGCCGATCTCTTGAAGAAGCTCGGCATGAATGTCGACTTCGTGGCGACGGATTGGGGCACGGTCGGCGCGCGCCGCGCACTGAAGACGCCGCCGGGACAGGGCGGCTGGAACATGTTCCACACCTGGCACGCAGGCGCGGACTGCATCAACCCCGCGCCCTACACCGCCATTCGTGCCAATGGCGACAAGGCCTGGTTTGGCTGGCCGACCAGTGCCGGCACGGAAAAGGAGGTCACGTCCTGGTTCGAGGCAAAGAACCTCGACGAAGAGAAGGCCGCGATCGGCCGTCTCAACAAGGCGGCGATGGATGACGTCGTCTACGCGCCGACCGGCTTCTTCCTGAGCTACACCGCGTGGCGCAAGAACGTCTCCGGTGTCACCAAGGGGCCGCTGCCGTTCTTCTGGGGCGTGTCGAAGACCGCATGATCCTGGGCTGAGGCCAGATGCTCTCCTACATCCTCCGGCGCATCGTCGCCACCTTGCCGGTGATGGCGATTGTCGCGCTGTTCGTGTTCAGCCTGCTTTACATCGCGCCGGGTGATCCGGCCGTGGTGATCGCGGGCGACCAGGCGAGCCCGGAGGATGTGGAGCGCATCCGCCAGAGCCTCGGCCTCGACCGGCCGTTCCTGATCCAGTTCGGGAGCTGGGTGTGGCGCCTCCTGCACGGCGATCTCGGCACCTCGATCTTCACCAATCTTCCGGTGTCGACGTTGATCGGGCAGCGTCTCGGGCCGACGCTGTCGCTGATGGTGATCACGCTGCTGCTCACGATCGTCGTCGCGGTGCCGCTCGGCGTCGTCGCGGCCTGGAAGGCCGGCAGCTTCATCGATCGGGCCATCATGGGCTTTGCCGTATTCGGCTTCTCGCTGCCTGTCTTCGTGGTCGGCTATGTCCTCGCCTATGTCTTCGCGCTCCAGCTCGAATGGCTTCCGGTGCAGGGCTATACGCCGCTCAACCAGGGCTTCTGGCCGTGGCTGCAGAATTTGATCCTGCCGGCGATCGCGCTCGGCTGCGTCTATATCGCACTGGTCGCGCGCATCACCCGTGCCGCCATGCTCGAAGTGCTGCAGCAGGACTATATCCGCACCGCCAAGGCAAAGGGTCTCGGGCAGGGCGGCATCCTGTTCATTCACGCACTGAAGAACGCGGCGGTGCCGATCGTCACCGTCATCGGCATCGGCATCGCGCTGCTGATCGGCGGCGCGGTCGTGACCGAAAGCGTGTTCGCGATTCCCGGCCTCGGCCGACTCACCATCGATGCGATCCTGCGGCGCGACTATCCCGTCATTCAGGGCATCGTGCTGCTGTTCAGCTTCGTCTACGTCCTCGTCAATCTGATGATCGACGTCACCTACACGCTCGTTGACCCGAGGATCCGCTATTGACCGATACGACCGTCAATCCGCAGGTGCTGCCGGCCGGCCTCGCGCTCGCCCCGCAACTGCCCGACATCCTCCGGCCGGTCACGATCCGCCGTGGTTTCATCGGCTTTCTGCGCAGCCATCCGACGGTCGCGGTCGGCGGCGTGTTGCTGCTGATGCTGGTCCTGATCGCGGTTTTTGCGCCGTATCTCTGGACGGTCGATCCGACCGCGCTCGCGCCTGCCAGGCGCACGAGGGCGCCGTCGGCGCTCTACTGGTTCGGCACCGACGCGCTGGGCCGCGATATCTATTCACGCGTGCTGTTCGGCGCGCGGGTCTCGCTGACGGTCGGGCTGTCGGTCGCGATCTTCGCGTCCGCGGCCGGTCTTGCCATCGGCATGGTCTCGGGCTTCGTGCGCTGGGCCGACGGCATCCTGATGCGCTTCATGGACGGCTTGATGTCGATCCCGCCGATCCTGCTCGCGATAGCGCTGATGGCGCTGACGCGCGGCAGCGTCGGCAACGTCATCCTGGCCATCACCGTCGCCGAGATCCCGCGCGTCTCGCGCCTGGTTCGCAGCGTGGTGCTGTCGCTGCGCGAGCAGCCTTATGTGGACGCGGCGGTCGCATGCGGCACGCGCACGCCGATGATCATCCTGCGCCATATCCTGCCCAACACGGTCGCGCCGATGCTGGTGCAGGCGACCTATATCTGCGCCAGCGCCATGATCACCGAGGCGATCCTGTCCTTCATTGGCGCCGGCACGCCGCCCACCATTCCGTCCTGGGGCAACATCATGGCCGAGGGGCGCGCGCTGTGGCAGGTCAAGCCCTACATCGTGTTCTTCCCGGCGGCCTTTCTCTCGATCACCGTGCTGGCCGTGAACCTGCTCGGCGATGGTCTCCGCGATGCGCTCGATCCGCGCATGGCCAAGCGTCTCTGACGGGGGCTGATCGCGATGGCGTTGTTAGAGGTCGAAAATCTCCAGACCCACTTCCGCACCCCCAGCGGCATCAACCGCGCGGTGGACGGAGTGTCCTTCCACGTCAATGAGGGCGAGACGCTCGCGATCGTCGGCGAGTCCGGCTGCGGCAAGTCGGTCACCTCGATGTCTCTGATGCGGCTGATCCCGGAGCCGCCGGGCAGGATCGCGGGCGCGATCCGCTTCGCCGGCAAGGATCTGCTGCGCATGTCCGATCGCGAGATGCGGGCCATCAGGGGCAACGACATCTCGATGATCTTCCAGGAGCCGATGACCAGCCTCAACCCGGTCCTGACCGTCGGCCGCCAGATCCGCGAGACGCTGATGATCCATCAGGGCCTGGACAAGCAGGCCGCCGAAGCGCACGCGATCGAGATGCTGGCGCTGGTCGGCATTCCCGAGCCGAAGCGGCGCGTGCGCGAATATCCGCACCAGCTCTCCGGCGGCATGCGCCAGCGCGTGATGATCGCGATTGCGCTCGCCTGCAATCCAAAGCTTTTGATCGCAGACGAGCCGACCACCGCGCTCGACGTCACCATCCAGGCGCAGATCCTCAAGCTGATGCTCGATCTGAAACGACGCGTCGGCGCGGCGATCATCCTGATCACCCATGATCTCGGCGTCGTCGCCGAGATCGCCGAGCGCGTCATGGTGATGTATGCCGGCCGCAAGGTCGAGGAGGCGCCGGTGGCCGAACTGTTCCGTTCGCCGCGTCATCCCTATACGCAAGGGCTGCTTGGCGCGGTGCCGAAGCTGGGTTCTTCGCTCGCGGGCACCGCAACGCGGCTCGCTGAAATTCCCGGGCAAGTTCCCGATCTGCGCAAGCCGATCATCGGCTGCGTCTTCGCCGGCCGCTGTGCGCTGGTGACCGATCTCTGCCGGCAATATGCGCCTGGACTCGAGGAGAAGGGGCCGCGCCATATCGCGGCCTGCCACTACGCCGCCAAGGGAGCCGTTGCGGCATGAGTGTCCCGCTGCTCCAGGTCAACGACCTCAAGAAGCATTTTCCCGTCAACAAGGGCCTGTTCGGGCGACAAACCGAATTCGTTTATGCCGTCGACGGCGTTTCGTTCGAGATCGCGCGGGGCGAGACGCTGTCGCTGGTCGGCGAGTCCGGCTGCGGCAAGTCGACGGTCGGCCGCGCGATCCTGCGGCTGTTCGATGTGACCTCCGGCCAGGTGATCCTCGACGGTCAGCGTATCGACGACGCCCATCCGGGCACGATGCGTCGGCTGCGGCAACGCATTCAGGTGGTGTTTCAGGATCCGTTCTCGAGCCTCAATCCGCGCATGCGCGTGCGCGACATTCTGGCCGAACCGATCCGCAATTTCGGCCTCGCCAAATCGGCAACAGATCTCGAGACGCGCGTGACCGCGCTGATGGACACGGTGCGCCTGCCGCGCGAGGCGCTGAACCGCCGGCCGCATGAGTTCTCCGGCGGTCAGCGCCAGCGCATCGGCATTGCCAGGGCGCTCGCGGCCGAGCCGGAGCTGATCGTCTGTGACGAGGCGGTCTCGGCGCTCGACGTCTCGGTCAAGGCGCAGATCGTCAACCTGCTGCAGGATCTGCAGCGCGAGTTCGGCCTGGCGCTGCTGTTCATCAGCCATGATCTCGCCATCGTCGAGCACATGACCCACCGCGTCGCGGTGATGTATCTCGGCAAGATCGTCGAGGTCGCGCCGCGCCGGGAGATCTTTGCCGCGCCCCGACACCCCTATACCAAGGCGTTGCTCTCGGCGGTGCCGCTCCCGGAGCCTGGCGCCAAGCGCAATCCCGTCATCCTCGGCGGCGACGTGCCGAGCCCGATCAATCCGCCGAATGGCTGCCGCTTCCACACCCGATGCCCGTTTGTGTTCGATCGGTGCCGCAGCGAAGAGCCGCAGCTTCGTTCGGTGGACGGCAAGCAATGGGTCGCCTGTCATCTGGATGCGCTGCCGGCGGAAAAAGCGCATTCGTGATGCTGAAAACGCGGCGTGATGAAAAAGAGGGGCCGTCCTGTGGGGTGCAGGGCGGCCCCAAGAGGCTCGTAGGCCCGGGAGGAGGAGGGCGCGAGCCGGCGCAAGCGGAAGGACACCTACGCGAAGAGGCTTGGCCCGAGCGTTGTCATGCGGCCGTGCTCACGATGTGGTCCTGATCCCATGATGGACGTCGTCGTGGCAGCGCTTCAACGTCAGGCCGGTGGTTCCTGCTGGCCGCACGCCAGCGCGCCGGGGTTTCGCCGCTGATGCGCTTGAAGACGGTCGAAAAGTGCGCCTGAGTGCTGAAGCCGACGGCAAGTGCGATCTCGGCCAATGGTCTCTCGGTCCTCGTCAACAGGGACTTCGCCTGCTCGATGCGATGATTGAGCAGGTATTCGCGCGGACGATATCCGGTCGCTGCACGGAACTGCGCGGCGAAATGCATCCTGGAAAGGCCCGCGACGCCGGCGAGCTCGGACAGGCTGATGCTGCGTTCGAAATGAGCGGCGATATGCTGTTCGACGCGGCGCAGGCGCCATTTCGGCAAGGCATTGACCTTGGCGCGCGGCAATTCGGGCCGAGTCAGATGCATCGCAAGAATCTGTCCGATGCAATGCGCGAATTGAGGTCCCGCAGCGTCGCCTTGCTCGGCGAGCGCTCTGGCCAGTCCCGCAGCGAGCGGATCGCGCAGCAGAATCAAATCGTCGAGACCTTCGGCCGCGGCTGCGGACCACTGCGTCGGGAAATGCTCGGCGGAGATGTGAAGGTGCAGAAAGGCGCAGGGCGTCTGGAACTGTGCGCTCAGCTGCCGCGTCGGCGCGCTGACATAGAGCGTGCCCGATGGCATGGTGCCGTCGAAGATGACCCGGCGGTCCCTGGTGAGGATCGCACGCGTCGTCTTCAGCGCAATGCCGACGAAATATCGATCTGACGGCGTCGTCGCAACGTGCCAGGATGCCGCACGCGAATCCTCCCACCGCGAGATCGTGATGTCGTCCAGCGCGGGCTGCGCGCCGCAAGCGATCTGGCGCCACTCGCGTTCCCGGGCGATCGCCTGGGCCGCGCGAGGCGCTTCGTGATCCCCGGAACCTGCCGGAAGATTGATCCGGGCGTGGGCCCTCTGCAATTCGGTCAGCATCGCTTATTCCCTCTGGGCTGCACGGTCGTTCACGAGGACCGGTGGACTCGCATCCTCGGCATGCTGACAGGATAGGCCTGAGCAGGCTCGGACGCCCGTTAGGGGTGATTAGGATCTGTTAGATTGTGTGGGGTGGATCGGATGCCGCGGTCGATTGCAGCGGCTTCAACTTGAACCAATATGTCAGGGACTTATTGGTCACTCAAAGACGGCATCGAAGATCTCGACGTCGATCAGCACGGGTTTGGCGATCACCGTTGCATCGGCCTGTCGCGTCAGCGTGCGTCGGAGGGTTGGCACTACGATGCCGCAGAAATTCTCGTGGGCCCACGAATAGTGCGCGACGCGCGCCCCCAGGAGATCGTGGTCGGTTCGCCGCTGCAACGCGTTCTCGTCAAAATAGAAGACCTGCTCCGAGGCCAGGTTGATGAGGCCCGACGGGAATTGCGCGCGAAGGCATCGCCACGTTTCGCTGTTCTCCTGCCATGGCGGCAGCTCCTCGACGACGACGTCGGGCCGGGCGAGAAGGAACGGGGTCGTGAGATAGTTCCAGATCTGGACGCCGCAGAACAACACCAGATGCAGTTCGTCCGCCAGCGCATGTGTGCCATTGGTCGGGAAGGCCAGGCTCGGGTTTCGCCAGGTCCGGAGTACCTGGCCATCCAGGCTCTCGATCGTGATCGCGTCCGCCTGAAAGGCGCCGGACTGCTCGCCACCGGTGATTCCGGTGAAGCGGACCGATTGTGTGCGCGTCGATCCCTCCGCAGTCACATCCTTGAATTCGCGGGCATGTCCGGCGTCGGAAAACAGACTGCCGCCGACGGACAGATGCAGAGTGAACCGGCTCAAGCTGTTCCAGCGGGTCAGTCCCCCGCAGGCGTCGATCGCATCGTCAAGAAGTGCCATGTCTCACTGCATCCACCATGAATTGTCGTCACCATGGCGGGGCGCGGGCGGCTTGGCGTGTTAGAAGTTGTTAGGAGTTGCAAGAGAGCGATTTTGCGGTATCCCGTTGAAGACGCTTCTAATTCAGGGCGCTCAGCAGCGCCCTGGCGGCGACCAGATCGCGGCTCGACAGGCCTTCCTGATAGTGCGCAAGGAGCGGCGCCAGCAGGGCCTGGGCGTCGCCCTTTCGACCAGCCTGCAGCCAGACGCGAGCCAGGCTCATTGCGCCCCGCAACTCCCAGCCGCGCGCGCACTGGCGGCGCGACAAGGCGAGCGATTGCTGGAGGCAGGCTTCAGCTTCCGTCGCCCGGGTGGATTGCACCAGGATGTCCGCCTTGACCCGGAGCATTTCCGGCATGTCGAAGGATTCGCCGTGATCGCCGATCTGGGCGATGGCTTCATCGATCGTGCGCAACGCCTCATCGACCTGGTTCTGAGCCGCAAGTCCCTCCGCGAGCGCCGTTGCAAACACCGTCGTCATGATCCGGTGCCGCGTGGCATACAAGGTCGCCTGGCTGCGGCGAAGGTGCTCGATACCGCCGGCGATATCCCCGCGGCGGAGCAGGAGCTCTCCCTTCTGGCCGATGCCGACGGCGTGATAGGGGCCGAGGAAGTGCCGCGCGGCGTGGTCGATCAGCCGCTCGATCAAGCTCTCGGCGCTGGTCCAGTCACCGACCCAGAGAAACACGTAGATGGTCCAGATCAGGGAAATGCCGAGCGTCAGGGGTTGCTCGAGCTGCTCGGCCTCTTTCACGGTGTATCGCGCCGCCTCGATGGCGCGATCGGGCCGGCCGCTGAGCCAGAGCCCCCGCGCCAAAGCGACCAGCGCAACGATACGGTCGTCATAGCCGAGATGGCCAATATTCAGCCGCTGTGAACCCGGATTGTCCACCATCGCGCTCTCGCAGAACTGAACGGCCTTGTCCTGGTTGCCGATCAGATGATGGGCCACGCCCAGCATCCACTCGACGTTCAGTGTGCTGGTCGGGTCGTTCAGCTTCCTCGCGACGGCTTGGCCTTGTTCGCCGGTGCCGAGCGCGCCGTGAAAATCCCCGACCCGGGTCAGGTAGATGTGGAGCCCGCGGAGCAGCCAGAGCTGCCAGTGCAGATCGTCGAGTTCCTCGGCCAGTTGCAGGCTTCGCGTGAACGCCGATCGGACTCCCTCCGTATTGCCTTGCGTGAACATCACGGAGACGCCGAGAGCCGCTTGCAAGGTCATTTCCTTGCGGCCGTCGAGTGCCTCGGCGGAAGCGAGTGCCTGCTGGGTCCAGCTATGGCACTCCGTCAGCAAGGTCAGCTCGAGGAAGAACTGCGCGGCTGACGCGGCCAGGTCCGCGCCGACCGTGCGGTCGCCGCTTTCCGAGAAGCTCCACGTCAGCGCGGCCCGCACGTTCGGCAAATGATCGGCATAGGGCAGGAAGCCGCCCGCGCTCTGCATGCCCGTCGATTTCACGGAGATGTCGTGCAGGAAGTCGCGGAAATATTCGGCGTGGGCGCGCGCGACGCGGGCCGATTCGCCGCTCTCGACGAGCTTGTCGCCGACAAAGGCGCGGGTCGTGTCGAGCAGGCGGTACCTCAGCCGGCGTTCCGCAGGCGACGTCGCAATGAGAGATTTCGACAGCAGATTGGAGATGGTCTCGACCGCCTCGGCCTCGTCGATGCCCTGACTTGCGGCGACGGCGAGCGCCGCTTCCAGCGTGAATGGTCCGACGAAGACCGACAATCCGCGCAAGGTCGCGCTCTCTGCCGCGGGCAGAAGATCGTAGCTCCAGCTCAGCGCTGCGCTCAGCGTCTGGTGCCGGGGTATAGCGGTGCGGCGTCCCCGCCAAAGCAGCGAGAAGCGGCTGTCGAGCAGCGAGGCCGTGCCGGCGATTCCGTAGGCGTTGACCCGTCCGGCGGCAAGCTCGATCGCGAGCGCGATGCCGTCCAGGCGCCGGCAGATATCGGCGACGAGAGGCGCGTCCTCTTCACTGAGTTCGAATTCGCTCAAGCTGTCGGCGATGCGTTCGACGAAAAGCTGGCTCGCCGGATAGGCAAGGACGTCGGCCATGCTCAGTCCGTCGCGTTGTGGCGGACAATCCAGCGGAAACAGCCGGTAAACCCGTTCGCCTTCGGTGCGGAAGGATTCGCGGCTGGTGGCGAGAAGATGCAACTCGGGAGCTTCCCGGACGATGCGTTCTGCCAGGGGCGCAAGCTCGTCGATGATATGCTCGCAGCTGTCGAACACCAGCAGCATCCGGCGACTGCGCAGCGACTGGAGCAACCCGGGTAGCGGGTCGCCGGAACTGACGGTCAGGCCAAGGGCGGCGGCGATCGTGCCAGGAACGAGCTGCGGGTCGGTCAGTGCGCCGAAATCGACGAAGCAGACCTGACCCTCGAAACCCGCATGCTGGCCATGCGCCACCGCGAGCGCGACGGAGGTCTTGCCGATACCGCCGGGGCCGACGATGGTGACGAACCGATGCAGGGATAGTTCGTTTGCGATCTTCTCGACCGCGTCGTCGCGGCCGATCATCTTCGCAAGCGGGGCGGGGAGGGAGCGAAGCAAGGAAGCAGCCGCGCCTGTTCTGATCTCCGCAGGTGCCGCACGGAGCAGCGGCGCCGTGAAGCAATAGCCCCGGCCAGGCACGTTGACGACGTAGCGGGAGCCTTCGCCCGCATCGCCCAACGCCTTGCGAAGCGAGGTGATGTGAAACCGCAGGCTGCCCTCATCGACATTCACGTCGGCCCAGACCCGCTTGACCAATTCCCTCTTGTCGACGACCTCGCCGGCGCGCTCGGCGAGAAAGATCAGGATGTCGAGCGCCCGGCCGCCGAGATGCAGCGGCACGCCATCCCTTTCGAGCAGCCTGGACCGCGGAAACAGCCGGAAGGCCCCGAAGGAAATGGCTGAGTCCTGGTCGTTAGTGTCCGGCACGCGCCACGGTTCCAGCGAAAGGAAAGAGCTGCTGTCTGTTTGATCTAGCAGAACGTTACAGCGAGTAAACCGGCCGAAAGCGGCGAAATCGAGCAACGGGCATGGGACCGGGTCGAAAGCGTTGGGATCAAATGCTGCGAATTTTGTTTAAACGCGAACGGCTTATCCGGGAAGCGGGAAAATTCAGCAGGCCGCTTCAGGGCGATGCTTTTGGCATGGCTTGGAATTGTGACGTGCCCTGCAATCATAACACAATCTTGCAACGTCTAACGAGCGTGAGCGGCGGGTCTGCATCAGTATAGGCTTCGAGTTAGGCCTATTTCCAATGGGGAGGCTATGATGCCCGATATCAGCGCTCGGCCGAACGACAAGGGTGTTCGATCGCATGTCGTCAGCAATCCGGATGACGTCTCGCGTGACTGGGAACTGGTGCTGCGCGAATCGCACCATCGGATGAAGAATACGCTGACGCTGCTGGGTGCGTCAGTCCGTCGCGACTTCACGCGGGCCGGAGGCCGAGACATGTCCGGTGCGGTGGACCGGTTGGAGCGGCGGATCGTCGCCTTCGGCAGGCTCTATCAACTCTTGTCCGACAATGACGATCTCTCGGATATCCCCGTTGAGGCCTTCTTCGAAAAATTGTGTGGCGCGCTTTCCGAAGCGGTGCTGGAGCCGGCCGGCATCCGCTGCGAGGCTTCGATCGAAAACGGTACGCTGCCGGCTTGGCAGTGTCACCGGCTCGCGCTGATGCTGACGGAGCTGGTCACGAATGCGGCAAAGCATGCCTTTCCGAGCAAAAACGGCGCGCTGATCCGCATCGAGGTTGTGAATCGCGATGGCAGCTGGCTCTGCGCGGTGGCTGACAATGGCGTCGGCGCGACCGCACCGCTTCAAGGGGCCGGCAGCCGGATCCTGGAAGGCCTCGCGCGCAGCATCTGTGCCCGGATGCATGGCGAAGCCGGGCGGGGCGGCACACGTGTCACCATCGCGATGCCGCTCCCTGCAGCGTAAGGAAGTGGCGCTCACATTCGCTAACGAAGCATAACAACCGATAGCGAGCATTATTCCATCGTCTGCGCGAAACTCGTGGTGTCACAAACGGTCTCGGTGCCGAGCCCGTATCTCAAACCAGGGAGTTCGACATGACCGCCGCCGAGATGAATCACCCAGCCGGCGCCAAGCCGGCGAAATCGCGTGCCGTCGACCTCAAGCTCGAGGTTGTCGTGATTCCCGTATCGGATGTGGATCGGGCCAAGGCATTTTATGCGAGTCTCGGTTGGCGCCTGGATGCCGATTTCGCCTCTGCCGACGGCTGGCGCGTCATTCAGTTCACGCCGCCGGGCTCGGCCTGCTCGGTGATCTTCGGCAAGAACGTCACATCGGCGGTGCCCGGTTCGGCGCAAGGCCTGTATCTGATCGTCTCGGACCTTGACGCCGCACGGCAGGATCTGCTCGCGCGCGGCGTCGAGATCAGCGAACCCTTCCACGGCGGCGGCGACGTCCACGCCGGCGCGGACGAGCCGTATCTGTTCGGCAGTATCAGGCTCAACGGTGCTGATCCCAAACGCGGCAGCTACAGCTCGTTTGCCTCCTTCAGAGATCCGGACGGCAACGGCTGGCTGTTTCAGGAAATCACCACGCGGCTGCCTGGCCGCATCGAGGCGACGGACGCCACGTTCACCTCATCCGGCGAACTTGCAGGCGCTCTGCGGCGCGCGGCAGCGGCGCATGGCGAGCACGAGAAGCGGACCGGCGGACACGACGAGAACTGGCCGGACTGGTACGCCGATTACATCGTCCGCGAGCAGGCCGGCCAGCCACTGCCGACCTGATGCACGGCCGTAGCTGGTTGGATCGCGATTGACGGCGCGCGATAGCCGGTCGCGCGCCGTCATGCGTCTGCACCGACGCATCTTGCGGTGATCATCCGTCGTCCCCCTTCGATCCTGCGGCACGACAACTCGCAACCGCTAACGCGCTCTAACAATCCATAACGAGCCAATGGCCGATGCCTGAGCCAATCTACATCAAGGACGAACCGATCTGTCGATTTCGAATTTCGGTGAACGTCATGAGACCGCAGCCAGGGAGATGCGAGATGACAACGCAGACACGAGCCGACATCATAAACCCGGACCGCCGCCAATTGTTGGGCCAAGCCGCGATGATAGCTGTTGCCGCAGGCACGGCGAGCCTGTTTCCGGCAAATTCCGGAAAGGCTGCTGCAAGCGATGCAATCCGCCCGTTCCACGTCAGCGTGCCTGAGGAAGATCTGCTCGATCTGCGCCGCCGTCTAGCCGCGACGCGGTGGCCGGATCGCGAATTTGTGGCCGATCAGTCGCAAGGCGTGCAGCTCTCGACCATCCAGCAGCTCGTTCGTTACTGGCAGACCGACTACGACTGGCGCAAGATTGAGGCGCGCCTGAACGCACTGCCGCAATTCGTCACGGAGATCGACGGCGTCGACATTCATTTCATCCACGTGCGTTCCAAGCATGACAACGCGTTGCCGATGATCGTCACGCATGGCTGGCCGGGCTCGATCATCGAGCAGATGAAGATCGTCGGTCCGCTGAGCGATCCCACCGCGCATGGCGCAGCAGCAGCCGATGCGTTTCACCTGGTGATCCCTTCGCTCCCCGGATACGGCTTCTCCGGTAAGCCTGCGGCGCTTGGCTGGGATCCACAGCGTGTTGCGCGGGCCTGGGTCGTGCTTATGAAGCGGCTCGGTTACACCAGATACGTCGCGCAGGGCGGCGACTGGGGCAACGCGATCACAGAGCAAATGGCGCTGCTGGCACCTCCGGAATTGCTCGGCATTCACACCAATATGCCCGCGACCGTTCCAGACGACATCGCCAAGGCACTCCAGCCCGGTGGGGCGAAGCCGTCGGGCCTCACGGCCGACGAGAATCTCGCCTATGATCAGCTCGACGATTTCTACAAGCATGGCCTCGGCTATGCGATCGAGATGTCGAACCGGCCGCAGACGCTCTATGGCCTCGTCGATTCGCCGGCAGGTCTGGCGTCCTGGATGCTCGACCACGACGCCCGCAGTACCGCAATGATTGCGCGAGCCTTCGACGGCAAGACCGAAGGACTGTCGCGCGACGATGTCATCGATAACATCACGCTCTACTGGTTCACCAACACTGCGGTGTCTTCGGCGCGTCTGTACTGGGAAAACAAGCTGGCGTTCTTCGCGCCCAAGCATGTGAATATCCCGGTCGGCGTCAGCGTGTTTCCGGACGAGATCTATGCCGCGCCGCGCAGCTGGGCCGAGAAGGCCTATCCCAAGCTGATCCATTACAACCGCCTCGACAAGGGGGGCCATTTCGCGGCGTGGGAACAGCCCGTGCTGTTCTGCGCGGAAGTGCGCACCGCCTTCCGCTCGCTCCGCCAGTCGATTTGAGGTAGCCCTGACAGGCGCGTCCCGCCCTTCAAAAGACACTTCGATGGTGCAAATCCCGAAGCGTCCCAACAAATCCCAGCGGGGCCGCCTTCCACCGTTGCGGAGCGCCGCTGGTCAATCCGCAACCAGCAAGGAGAAACAAGATGATCCGCAAGGCAAAAGCAGTTTGGCAGGGCACTGGCCGCGACGGCACCGGCCATCTGTCGAGCGAGTCCGGCGTGCTGGCCGCGACGCCTTATTCGTTCAAGACCCGTTTCGAGAACGAGAAGGGCACCAATCCCGAGGAATTGATCGCAGCCGCTCATGCCGGCTGCTTCACCATGGCCTTGGCGTTCGGCCTCCAGCTTGCCGGGTTCACGCCGACCGAGCTGTCGACCGAGGCCGCGGTCTCGCTCGAGCCGGAAGGCAAGGGATTCAAGATCAGCAAGTCCGCTCTGACGCTGCGCGCCAAGGTGCCCAATCTCGACGATGCCGGCTTCGCTCGCATTGCCGGCGAGGCCGAGAAGAACTGCCCGGTCTCCAAGGTTCTCAACGCCGAAATCAGCCTCGACGCCAAGCTGGTCTAGCCGGGCCGCTTCGAATAGATTGACCATCCGGTCCTTCACCAAAAAGGCAGGAACCGGATGGACATCCCTGGCATGACAGGAGCTGACAAATGACGACAGAACGCGCGGTTTTGGCTGGGGGCTGCTTCTGGGGCATGCAGGATCTCATTCGCAAGCAGCCAGGTGTAATCTCCACGCGCGTCGGCTACACCGGCGGACGGGTGAAGAACGCCACCTATCGCAACCATGAAGGTCACGCCGAAGCGATCGAGATCATCTTTGACCCCGCAAAGACCAGCTTCCGGACCATGCTGGAGTTCTTCTTCCAGATTCACGATCCGACGACGCTCAATCGCCAGGGCAATGATTTGGGGACGAGCTACCGCTCGGCGATTTTCTACACGTCAGATGAGCAGAAGCGTACCGCGGAAGACACCATTGCAGATGTCCAGGCGTCAGGCCTGTGGCCCGGCAGAGTGGTGACGGAGGTCGCTCCAGCCGGCGAATTCTGGGAGGCCGAGCCCGAGCATCAGGACTATCTCGAACGTTATCCTGACGGCTACACGTGTCACTTTATCAGGCCGAACTGGAAACTGCCGCGACGCGCGGCCGTTGCCGGAGGCTAGCGATGGCCAAGGGCTATTGGATCACCCTCTATCGCTCGATTTCCGATCCAGAGGCGCTGGCGGCCTATGTGAAGCTCGCCGGGCCCGCGATCAGCGCGCATGGTGGCCGCTTCCTCGCGCGCGGCGTTGCCACGAAGGTCTATGAGCAGGGCATTGCCCAGCGCACCACGGTGACCGAGTTCGACAGCCTCGAACTCGCTGTGGCGGCGCACGACAGCCCTGCCTATCAGGAGGCGCTGAAGACGCTCGGCAAGGCCTGCGAGCGGGATGTCCGGATCGTCGAAGGATTGGGCTGACGTTGCGATAAGCGTCATGCCCGCAATTGCGCGATCAGGTCGCGCGCGATCCGCATATCGGCGATCCCGGATCCTTCAGTCATGGCGCCGCATGCCTTCTCCACAACCGCGCGCGCTTCGGTGCGCTGGTCTCGTCCGATCCCGAGCTGCGCAATGCTGATCGCGCAGCGCAGCTGCCAGAAGTGCGCGCCTTGCTGTGCCGCCAGCTCCATCGCCTCGTGAAAGCAGGCATCAGCGGCTTCCGATTGCGGCGACTCCCTCAGCATCAGCTCGCCCTTGATGCGAAGCAGCTCGGGCAGATACCAGCGTTCCTGCCTGTCGTTGCAGCGCGCCAGCGCGTTCTCGATCGCGTCCAAGCCGTGGTGGACCTGGCTCGCCTGTCCGAAACACGCCGCGAGTTCGCCGAGCAGTGGAAGAAATCGCGGCAGGAAGCGTGCATCGCCGGCGCGATTGAGCTCGTCGCGGAGTAACGGCAGACCCGTCTCGACATCCGTACGCTTTGCGACGACCAGCGCGTTGAACGCACGGGCCCACAGGCCCCAGAGCCGGATCGCGTGCCGATCGGTATGCTCGAGCAACTCGGTGCCATAGCGCTCGGCGGCGTCGTAGTCGCCGGCCAGGAACGCGATCGGGCAGGCGGCTTGTCCGAGCACGCTGCAGAAGGTCAGCGCGTGGCCGTTGGCGCGGCCTTCGTGGATGTTCTGCTCGGCAAGCGCAAGAGCCTGGTCGGCCTGACCTTGCAGCCACAGGATGCGGGCGCGGAAATACTGCGTCGATATCCGCAGATCGAGCGGGAAGATCTTTGGCTTCTCAGCCAGCACATGCAGCGACGAATTCACCCGGTCGATTCGAACGCGCGCCTCGCGTTGGTCGCCGAGATAATGCAGCACGACGGCCGTGAGCCGGTCCGCCAACATGAGGTCGGTTTTGTCAGCCGAATTCGCCGCGGCCTCGGCGAAACGGTCGGCCAGCGCGCGTG
Organism: Bradyrhizobium guangzhouense; assembly: GCF_004114955.1. Lineage (NCBI taxonomy): Bacteria > Pseudomonadati > Pseudomonadota > Alphaproteobacteria > Hyphomicrobiales > Nitrobacteraceae > Bradyrhizobium > Bradyrhizobium guangzhouense. The sequence goes on along the minus strand of NZ_CP030053.1, from coordinate 4,674,332 downwards.
CCTTGCCGAACGCTCCGTTGTTGAATTGGTCGATGGAGAGGCCCCAGAGGGCCCGCAAGCGGAAATCCTTGTCATCGAGCCTGTCGGCCAGCTCGAGAGTGGCTTCGAGGATCGGGCGGGCCTCGCGCGCCCGTCCTTCGCCATACATCAGCGACCAGCCAAGCGCTGCCAGGAGCTGCATGCGCACGCGCTCGTCGCCGTGGTCTGCGAGGGCCGCAAGTGCCGTCCTGGCGCGCTCGCGACACTCGGAAAATAATGACAGGCGGATCCAGAGCGTGACGGCCACCGCCGTCAACACGATTCCGAGCTGTGTGTCGCCATCGGCCGAAAAGGCCCAATCGATCGCGGCACGCAGATTGTCCAGTTCCGCGCCATAGGTACCGAGCCAGTCCGCCAGTGGAGCGGATGTTTCGGCCTCGGCGCGCTCGAAAAGATCGCGAAAATATTCGGCGTGCCGCTGCGCGATCCGCTTCGCTTCGCCGGCCTCGTTCAGCTTGCCAAACGCGTAGGTGCGTGTTGTATCCAGCAGGCGATAGCGCAGTGCTCGCGCGCCCGACGGTGCGATCAGCGACTTCGTGACGAGATTGTCGATCGCCTCCATGGTCGCGGCGGCGCTGAGTCCGTCGCCCGAGGCGACGGCGGCAGCGGCCTCCGGCGTGAACGGCCCGGCGAATACGGACAATCGCCGCAAGATCGCGCTCTCGGATGCGGGAAGAAGGTCGTAGCTCCAGTCGAGCGCGGCGCCGAGCGTCTGATGTCGCGGGATGGCCGTGCGGCGCCCGCGCCATTGCAGTGAAAAGCGGCTGTCGAGCAGGGATGCCGTGCCGGCGATGCCATAGGCGTTGACGCGTCCCGCGGCGAGCTCGATCGCGAGCGCTATACCGTCGAGGCGGCGGCAGATGTCGGCCACCAGCGGTGCTTCTTCCGCGCTCAGCTGAAATGGTCCGGAGCTCTGCGCAATTCGTTCGATGAAGAGCTGGGCCGCCGGATAGGCGAGGATTTCGGGCACGGTGAGGTCGTCGCGCCGAGGCGGACAATCGAGCGGAAACAGTCGGAAGATCCGTTCTCCCTCGCTGCGAAAGGATTCCCGGCTGGTCGCCAGTACATGCAATCGCGGTACTTCGCGAACCAGGCGCTCGACGAGCGGGGCAAGGGTCTCCAGCACGTGCTCGCAGCTGTCGAAGATCAGCAGCGTCGGTTTCGTCTGGAGGTGCGTCAGCAGCGCCGGGACCGGATCCTCCGCATTGATGGACAGCCCGAGCGTCGATGCGATGGTGGTTGCTGCGAGCTCCGGCTTCCTCACCGGCCCGAAGTCGACAAAGAACACATGCCCGTCGAAATGTGCAAGCCGGCGATGGCCGACGGTCACGGCCACGGCAGTCTTGCCGATGCCGCCGGGGCCGACCACCGTCACGAAGCGATGCGTTGCCAGCCCGGTCGCAATCTTCTCGATGACGTCGTCGCGCCCGATCACCCGCGCGAGCGGAGCGGGAAGGGAACGTGGCAGAGGGATGTCGGTCAGGGGCGCGGGAGGTGCGGGTGCGAGCTGGGTGAGAGATGCAACGAAGCAATAGCCGCGTCCCGGGACGTTGACGACATAGCGGGCCGATTTGCCGGTGTCGCCGAGTGCCTTGCGCAGGGCTGCGATGTGGAAGCGGAGGCTGCCATCGTCGACATTCACGTCGGCCCAGACACGCTTGACGAGCTCGCGCTTGTCGACGACTTCGCCGGGCCGCTCGGCCAGGAAGATCAGGATGTCGAGCGCGCGGCCGCCGACGTGAAGATGCGCGCCGTCCTTTTCCAGGAGGCGAGACTTTGGAAACAGTCGAAATGGCCCAAAAGAGATGGCCGAGTCTTGTTTGTTGTCTGGCACGCGCCATCGCCCCCGCAGCGGGGAGTCAAAATAGTTTGACTTTTTCCTATCAGAACGAACCGTACAGTAAACTCGACGAAAGCAGCGGGAGCGGCATGAGGTGCGCGCGCCGTTGCTCCGACCGGCTCAGAGAGTCTTGAAATATTGCTGTTAGATGAATGGTTTAGTCTGGTGTGCGAGATTGGCTCAGCCGCTGAGCTGTCCGTCTTGCGCAGGGACCGTAGCCGAAAACGGATGGGCACTCTCATTTCGCGCACGAGCCGGGAGTGGCGCGCTGATCGAATGGGCCATTGACGATGGCTGCCTCCTGCTGCGTATGGAGCTTTCAGAGCCGGTCCCGACGTTCGGAACAGGACATGCCCTCCCTCTCGCGGCGAGATTTCGTCAATGCGGCCACGCTTGGCGTTGCGCTCTCCGGACTGTCGCGCAGCGCGAATGCGGCTGACTATCCGTCGCGCCCAATTCGGCTTGTGATTCCCTATGCCGCGGGCGGCTCGGGTGATCAGATCGGACGACCCTGGGCCGAGAAGATGTCATCTCGACTTGGCTCAACCTTTGTCGACAATGTCGGCGGTGCGGGAGGCGCGATCGGGACGACTGAGGTCGCGCGCGAGACGCCCGATGGCTATTCGTTGCTTCTGGGAAACGGCAGCACGCAGGTCATCATTCCGCTGACGACGCCAAATCCTTCGTATTCCATGGGCGATTTCCGGGCGATCTATCGCCTGATCAGCAGTGCGCTGGTTTTCGTCGTGCACCCGTCGCTGCCCGTCACAGACCTGCAGGGCCTGATCGCCTATGCCAGAAGCAAACCGGGTACGCTGTCCTATGGAACCCCCGGCATCGGCACCGGAAATCACCTCGTGGGGGAGCTGTTCAAGCAGCAGGCCGGCGCCCTGGATATCGTCCACGTTCCCTATCGGGGAATCGCACAGGCCACCAACGATCTCGTTAGCGGTCAGATATCTCTCGTCATTGCCGTCATGTCGGTTCAATTGCAGCAACTGAGCCGGGCCGGCAAGGTAAGGTTGCTTGCAGTCACGACCGACAGGCGCTTGAGCGGCGCGCCGGAGATTCCGACCGCGATTGAATCCGGCATGCCCGATCTCAGCTACGAGGGATGGTTCGGCCTGTTCGCACCGAAAAAGACTGATGATGCGATCATCGACCGCATCGCGCAGGCAACTCGGCTGGCGATGGCGGATCCAGCACTGCAGGCGAATTACCGCGCGCAGGGCATGGAGCCCGACGGCGATTCAGGTCCGGAGAAATTCCAGCGGGTTGTTGATGCCACTTCGGCAAGCCTTGCGCCGGTGATCAAATCGATCGGACTTCAGGCGCTGTAACCGCCTGACCTTCGTGTGCTGGAGACGATGTACAATCTCTGCGGGCTTCATGTCGGGAGCCGACGAACCGCGCTTGCAATGTTTAGTAAACCGTGCATTACTAAACAAATCGAGCCTGCCGGGCCTATAGAATCCGGGTGGCGCGAGGAAACACCAGTTTAGTTACTCAGCTCGTCGTGGACTGTGTCGCTCTGCTCGAAGCATTCGAGCGGGTAGGAAAGCCGCGCCATGTCGATGGCCGGCCCACTCGGAGGGAACGTGTAATGAAACGAACGATGAAGACGCTTGTAGTGGCATGCGGGGCAGTGGCCGCCGCGCTTGGCGTCGGAGCGGGCACCACGCCCGCGCAGGCGCAAGGCAAGACCATCACACTGTGCTGGGCCGCATGGGACCCGGCCAATGCATTGGTCGAATTGTCGAAGGACTTCACCGCCAAATCGGGTATCGGTATGAAGTTCGAATTCGTGCCGTGGACCAATTACGCCGATCGCTTCCTGAACGAACTCAATTCGCACGGCTCACTGTGCGACCTCATCATCGGCGATTCCCAATGGATCGGCGGCGCCGCGGAGAACGGCCAGTACGTCAAGCTCAACGATTTCTTCAAGAAGGAAGGAATCAGCATGGACGACTACATGCCGGCCACGGTGGTCGGTTATTCCGAGTGGCCGAAGAACACGCCGAACTACTGGGCGCTGCCGGCGATGGGCGATGCGGTGGGCTGGACCTATCGCAAGGACTGGTTCGCGCGCCCGGACGTGCAGAAGGACTTCAAGGCCAAGTATGGCCGGGAGATCGGCGTGCCGAAGACGCTCGACGAGCTCAAGGACATCGCGCAATTCTTCCAGGGCCGCGAGATCGACGGCAAGAAGGTCTATGGCGCCTCGATCTACACCGAGCGCGGCTCGGAAGGCATCACCATGGGCGTGTCGAACTACCTCTACGATTACGGCTTCAAATACGACGATCCGAAGAAGCCCTATGCGATGGACGGGTTCGTGAACTCGGCCAATGCCGTGAAGGGGCTCGAAGCCTACAAGGAGCTCTACAAGTGCTGCACGCCGCCCGGCGCTTCCAACTCCTACATGTCGGAGGGGCTTGATGCCTTCAAGTCCGGTCAGGTCGCGCTGCAGATGAACTTCTTCGCCTTCTTCCCGGGCCTCTACAAGGACCCGAACGTCGGCGGCGACAAGATCGGCTTCTTCGTCAATCCGGCCGGTCCCGCCGCGCAGGCGACGCAGCTCGGCGGGCAGGGCATCTCGGTAGTTTCGTACTCCAAGAACCAGGCCGAGGCGCTGCAATACATCAAGTGGTTCTCCGGCGGCGACGTCCAGAAGAAGTGGTGGGCGCTCGGCGGCTATTCCTGCGCCAAGTCCGTGCTGAACGATCCGAGCTTCCCTGGTAGCGCGCCCTTCGCAAAGGAGTTCCTGCAGTCGATGGGCATGGTGGTCGACTTCTGGGCCGAACCCTCTTACGCCCAGCTGCTGCAAGCCGAGCAGAAGCGCGTGCATGATTATGTGGTGGCCGACAAGGGCACTGCACAGGAAGCGCTCGATGGTCTGGTCAAGGACTGGAAGGCAATCTTCAAGGAAGAAGGCAAGAAGTTCTGAGGTTGATACCCGGAGCGCGTGCGCTCGCGCTCCGGACTTTCCTTCGATGACCGGAACCGTCGCATCGTCGACATCCCGGTGCCAGGATCGGTCGCTACGATGAATGAACTGAGTGCCTCTTCGCGGATCACATATCGGGCCGTCATGGTCCGGCCCGGTGTGGCGCGTCGTATCCGGGGCCTGTCGGACAAGACGCTCGCCTGGCTCTTCATCACGCCGACGATCGTATTGCTGCTGGCGATCAATATCTTCCCGCTGCTCTGGACGATCTATCTGTCGTTCACGAACTATCGCGCCAACAGGGCCAATGTGCCGACGATCTGGCTGGGCGCCGACTGGTACCAGTCGATTCTCACCGATCCGGACATCTGGGCGGCGATGCAGGTGACGGCGCATTTCGTGATCTGGACGGTCGTGATCGAGACCGTCCTCGGATTTGGCCTTGCCTATCTCATCGACAAGAAATTCCGCGGCCACGGCATGTGGACCACGATCATCCTGCTGCCGATGATGCTGTCGCCCGCCGTCGTCGGCAATTTCTGGACGTTCCTCTATCAGCCGCAGATCGGACTGTTCAACTACGTCGTCGCCTTCTTTACCGGCCGCGCCGCATCGTCCTTTCAGATGCTGGGCGACGTCACGCTGAGCCCCTGGGCCATCGTCATCGTCGATGCCTGGATGTGGACGCCTTATGTGATGCTGATCTGCCTGGCCGGTCTGCGGTCGATCCCCGATTACATCTATGAAGCGGCAGAGGTCGATCGCGCGTCGAAATGGCGGCAATTCTGGTCGATCACGCTGCCGATGGCGCTGCCGTTCATCATGCTGGCGGTGCTGTTCCGCGGCATCGAGAACTTCAAGATGTTCGACATGGTCAATCTGCTCACCGGCGGCGGGCCGGGATCGACCACCGAAGTTGCCTCGATCACGCTCAAGCGGGCGGCGTTCGAGAGCTGGCGCACCGGCTATTCCTCGGCTTTCGCGATCATCCTGTTCGTGACGGTCTTTGGTCTCGCCAACATCTACGTGAAAGCGCTGAACAGGGTGAAAAGCCGATGACCTCAGCCACCACAGCCCATTCGGTCGTCGAGCCCTCGGCCACGACGCGGCGTTTTGCCGGCTCGCTGGTCGTGCTCTACGCCATCATCACCATGATCCCGCTGGTCTGGATCATGCTCACCGCGTTCAAGTCGCCTGACGATGCGATCTCCTATCCGCCCAAGGTGCTGTTCAAGCCGTCGCTCGAAGGCTTCTGCAACCTGTTCACGACACGCTCGCGCCAGACGCCCGAATTCATCCGCTCGCTGGGGCCGCCACAAGGGATGTGCGACAGCATCGCGCGCGACCGCAACATGGTGGTCGCAGGTCCCTCGAACTATGTGCCGCGCTTCGTCAACTCGCTGATCATCGCGTTCGGCTCGACCGTGCTCGCCGTCGCGCTCGGCACCTTGTCGGCCTACGGCTTCTCGCGCTTCCGCGTACCCCTGAAAGATGATCTTCTTTTCTTCATTTTGTCGACCAGGATGATGCCGCCCATTGCGGTCGCGATTCCGATCTATCTGATGTACCGCACGATCGGATTGTCGGACACCAGGCTCGGGATGATCCTGCTCTACACCTCGGTCAACGTCTCGCTCGCGGTCTGGCTGCTCAAGGGTTTCATCGACGAAATCCCGCGCGAGTACGAAGAAGCCGCGATGATCGACGGCTATACCCGCTTCCAGGCTTTCGTGAAGGTGGTGCTGCCGCAGGCCACCACGGGGATCGCGGCAACCGCGATCTTCTGCCTGATCTTCGCCTGGAACGAATACGCCTTTGCGGTGCTTCTCACCTCGGGCAACGCCCAGACGGCGCCGCCGTTCATTCCGATCATCATCGGCGAGGGCGGTCAGGACTGGCCGGCAGTGGCCGCTGGCACGACGCTGTTCCTGGTGCCGATCGTGGTGTTCACGGTGCTCCTGCGCAAGCATCTGCTGCGCGGCATCACCTTTGGAGCTGTCCGCAAATGAGCCCCGATGTCACCCCAGCCATCGTGCGACGTGGTCTTGCAGACCGTGTTCTGCGCCGCGGCCCGCTTGAAGCCGCGGCGACCGCGATCATTGCCGCCGGCGTGGTCATGCTGATGCAGCCGTTTTCGCTGACGCTGTATTCCTGGTCGTTTGCGACGACCCTGTTCGGCACCGTGATGTTCACCATCGTGTCCAAGGTTCGGGAGTAGGGCGCGATGGCACAAATCAAGGTCGAGGCGCTCGACAAATCGTTCGGTTCGTTTCATGCGGTCAAGTCCGCCAGCTTCACGGTGGAGGATGGTCAGTTCCTTTGCCTGCTCGGACCTTCCGGCTGCGGCAAGACCACGACACTCCGCATGATCGCCGGCCTGGAGCTGCCGACGGCAGGCACCATCAGGCTCGACGGCGAGGATGTGACGATGAACCGCGCCTCGGCGCGCGACATCGCCTTCGTGTTCCAGCTGTTCGCGCTCTATCCGCACATGAATGTCCGGCACAACATCGGCTTTCCCCTGAAATGCGAGGGCATCGGCGCGGCCGAGCGTGACCGTCGCGTCGTCGAGGCCGCGCGCATCCTGCGGATCTCCCATCTCCTCGACCGTTCGGTCTCCGGCCTTGCCGGCGGCGACCGGCAGCGCGTCGCGCTGGGGCGGGCGATCGTACGCAAGCCGAAATGTTTTCTGATGGACGAGCCGCTCGGCGCGCTCGATACCGAGATGCGCGAGGCCATGATTCATGAATTGCGCGCCCTGCATGACCGGCTGGGCGCGACGACCGTCTATGTCACCCACGACCAGCTGGAGGCCATGGCGATGGCCGACAGGATCGCGGTGATGAACAATGGCGTGGTCGAACAGGTCGCAAGCCCGCGCGACATCTATGACCGGCCGGCGTCGCTGTTCGTCGCCGACTTCATCGGGTCACCGCCCATGAACTTCCTGCCGTTCCGTGGCGGCTTGCAGACCGGCGCAGAAGCGATCCGGCTTGGCGAACGGGACGTTGCCATTCCGACTGCGCGCGAAGCGATGGCGGAGAGCGAGCTCGTGCTCGGGGTGCGGCCCGAGCACGTGCGGTTCACGGATCGCGGCATGGTGCGCGGCGAGGTCTATGGCACCGAATATCTGGGCACGACGCAGATCGTGACGGTGACGACGAGCTATGGTGCGCTCAAGGCTCGTTCACCCAGCAGCAGATCGTTTCGAACGGGCGAGACCGTCGGCCTCGACTTCCGGCCCGACACGCTGTCGATCTTCGACCAGGCGTCGGGCCGGGCCATTCGCACCGCGTTGCACGAGGGAGCTGCGCATGGCTGAGGTCGAGATCGTCTCCGTCTCCAAGGCCTTCGGCAGGACGCAAGCGCTGAGCGACCTGTCGCTGACGATAGGCGACGGCGAATTCGTCGCATTGCTCGGCCCGACCGGTGCCGGCAAGACCACCGCGCTGCGCTTGATTGCGGGACTGGAGCAACCGGATAGCGGCTCGATCCGCATCGACGGGCGTGACGTCACCGGTGCGGCGCCTGCGGATCGCGACGTTGCCTTCGTCTTCCAGCAATATTCGCTGTATCCGCACCTCACCGTGTTCGAGAACATGGCCTTCGCGCTGCGAGCGCCGACCCGCCGCGTTCCCGAAGCCGACATCCGCACCAAGGTGCAGGAGGTCGCCCGTCTCCTTCACATCGAAACCAAGCTGGACAACAAGGCGACGCAGCTTTCGGGCGGGCAGATGCAGCGCGTTGCGATCGGCCGCGCACTGGTTCGTTCGCCCTCGATCTATCTGATGGACGAGCCGCTCTCCTCGCTCGACGCCAAGCTGCGCGGCGAGCTTCGCCTGGAGCTGAAGCGGATCCAGGTCGATCTCGGCGCCACGATCCTCTATGTCACCCACGACCAGACCGAGGCGATGACCATGGCCTCGCGCATCGGCGTGATCGAGGGCGGGCGGTTGTTGCAGATCGGCTCGCCGCGCGAGATCTACGAGAACCCGATCAACGCGCACGTCGCAGCAAGGTTGGGGCAGCCGACGATCAATCTGCTGCCGGCGGCCCTGTTCGGCAGCGCGCCTGCCGGTGTCGAGACGGTCGGTGCGCGGACCGAGCACCTGACGATCGCACGTGGCGGCGGCGATGTCTCGGCAACGGTCAAGCGTGTCGAGCATCTCGGCGACCAGAGCCATCTCCATCTCGATGTTGCCGGCCGACCGGTTGTGACGTTGGCGGATCCCGAGGCGGGCTTCGGCGCCGGAGATGTCGTGTCGCTTCGTCTCAACAAACCGCTGTTTTTCGATGCGAATGGCTGGAGGGTGGCGGCATGAGCCTTGATCGGGTAGCCAGGGAAAGATTGGTGCGAGCGCTGGCAGCGGCGGTGATCGAGCATGCGGACGAGTTGACGAGCCTCGACCAGGCGATCGGCGACGGAGATCATGGGCTGAACATGAAGCGCGGTTTCGAGGCGGTGCTCGCGGCACTGCCTGATCTTGCCGACAAATCGCTCCCGGACATGCTGAAGGCGATTGGAATGACGTTGGTGATGAAGGTCGGCGGTGCGTCGGGGCCGCTGGTCGGAACTTTCTTCATGGAATTAGGTAAGGCCCTCCCGGAACAGCCGAGCCGGCCTGATTTGGTCGCCGCGACGGACAAGGCGATCGAGGCAGTCAAGGCGCGCGGCCGTTCGGAGGCGGGACAGAAGACGCTGCTGGATGTCCTGGTGCCGGTTCACGTCGTCCTGGCGGGCGGCGGCGACGCCAGGGCCATTGCGGCCGAGGCTGCGCAAGCGGCCGATCGCACCACGCCCATGCTGGCGATTCGCGGCCGCGCATCTTTCCTTGGTGAACGCTCCATCGGTCATATGGACCCGGGCTCGCGCTCGGCATCCCTCCTGATCGGCGCAGCAGTCGAGATACTGGAATTCGAGGTCAATCCATGAGCAATGTCGGAATTGTCATCGTATCGCATTCGCCGAAGATCGCGGAAGGCGCGGCTGATATGGTGCGCCAGATGGTCGGTGACGCAGTGCCGCTGGCCTGGACCGGTGGCGATGTCGATGGCGGGTTAGGTACGAACGTTGCCGGAATCCTCGAGGCGATCGAGACCGCCTGGTCGCCGGCAGGTGTTGCGATCCTCGTCGATCTCGGCGGTGCCGAGACCAATTCGGAGATGGCGGTGGAGATGCTCTCCGAAGATCGTCGTGCGCGCGTGCTGGTCTGCAATGCCCCGGTGGTCGAGGGGGCGGTGATCGCCGCGACCGAATCTTCGGGCGGCTCATCGCTTGCCGCCGTCAAGCGCAGCGCGGAGGAATTCTATGCATGATGCCAATGTCAACCGGGCGGCCCAGTCGTTCGCGCCGCTGACTGCCTCCGCGGTTCTCGTCAACCCGGTCGGCCTGCACGCGCGGCCATCGGTGAAGCTCACGCAACTGGCTAAGGGCTTTACCGCGAAGATCGAAATTGCGCTTGCGCCTGAGGGACCCTGGACCGACGCCAAGAGCCCGGTGAAGGTCATGCGGGTGAAGGCACCGCAAGGCGCTACGCTGCATTTCCGCGTCAACGGTCCTGATGGCGAGGCAGCGCTCGCGGCCATGCTGGCGCTGGTGCATGACGGTTTCGGCGAGGCGTAAGTCGTGGGCGAGATCCATCTCACCGGCCATCCCGCTTCGCCCGGCCTCGCCATCGGCCCGGTCGCTGTGCTGACGACAGAAATCGCGAGCAGGGCGGCGAAGGGCGATCCGGCGCAGGAGGCCGCAGAGCTGAAGGCGGCGATCGAGGGAGCAGCAGCGGAGCTCGCCGACCTGATCGCGACGGTTCACGGTGAGGCCGCGGAGATTCTGGAGTTCCAGGTTGCGATGCTCGGCGACGATGCACTTGCAGAGGGTGCTTACGAAGCCATTGCGGAGGGTACGGCCGCCGACGAGGCCTGGCGTGCGGCACTCGAAGCCGAAATTTCAGGCTATCGGGCGGCGGACGAGGAATATTTCCGGGCGCGCGCTGCCGATCTCGTCGACATTCGCGATCGCGTGCTGGCGGGCCTGAACGGTGCCAACGCGATCGCCGAGATCTCAGGCGATTCGGTCGTCACGGGTGACGATATTTCGCCGTCGACGTTCCTCGCCGTTGACTGGACTCGGGGCGGCGCCATTGCACTGGCCGCCGGATCGCCATCGTCGCATGTCGCGATGCTCGCGCGATCGCGTGGCGCTCCGATGGTGGTTGGGTTGGGGCCGTTGCCATGGAACGGACAGCCGCCGTCACTGGCGCTGGTCGACGGCGACGCTGGTACGGTGATCTTCGATCCCCATCCCGAAACGCGCCGCCTGTTTGAACACCGCATGGCGGCTGCGAATGCCGCGCAGATTGCTGCCGATGCCGGCCGCCTCAAACCCGCGCTGACGGCGGATGGAATGCGCATCGCCGTCATGCTCAATGTCGCCGCGCCGGAAGAGCTGGCCAGTCTCGATCCCATCATCTGCGACGGCATCGGCCTCGTGCGGACGGAATTTCTGTTCGAGGGATCGCGGGGCCTGCCCCGCGAAGATACGCAATACCAGGTCTATCGCCGCATTCTCGAATGGGCGGAAGGACGGCCGGTGACAATCCGCACCCTCGATGCGGGCGGCGACAAGCCGATCCCAGGCGTGACTGTCGATGGCGAGCGCAATCCATTCCTGGGTCTGCGCGGTATCCGGCTCTCGCTGGCGCGGCCGGAGGTGTTTCGCGTGCAGTTGCGGGCGCTGTGCCGTGCAGCCGTGCATGGGACGCTGAAGGTGATGCTGCCGATGGTCGCGATCCCGTCGGAGCTCGACCGCGCCAATGCCCTGCTGGACGCAGAGTTTGCCACCCTCAGGGCGGAGGGCGTCGCCTGCGCGCGGCCGCCGCTGGGCATTATGGTCGAGGTCCCCTCGGCAGCGCTATGCGCAGAGGATTTCGGCGCGGCGTTCTATTCCATCGGATCGAACGACCTGACCCAATACACGATGGCCGCGGCGCGCGATATCGGCGCTGTCGCCGGCCTCAACGATGCCGGTCATCCAGCGGTGCTGGCGCTGATTGCGCGAACGGTCGAGGCCGGTCGCAAGCGCGGTGTCGAGGTCTCGCTCTGCGGCGATGCCGCGGCCGATACGCGCTTGACGAAGGCGCTGCTGGCGACGGGCTTGACGACTCTGTCGGTCTCGCCGATTGCGGTGGCGCGGCTCAAGGCCGCCATTGCCGGAGTGACCGCATGAGCGAGGATGCAGAGGAAGAGGCGAGCCGGCCGGGCGACAGCAATGTCGCCGATTACAAGCTCATCCTGCGACGGGCACTCGACAACCGACCGTCCGGGACGCGGTTGAAGCTCGCGGCCGCGCTTGGCAAGAACCGCTCCTTCGTCAGCCAGATCACCAATCCGGCCTATCTGGTGCCGATCCCCGCAAAGCATGTCGCGATCATCTTCGAGGTCTGCCATCTCTCGGGTAGCGAGCGTGCGGCTTTCCTCGAAGCCTATGGGCGTGCGCATCCGGGGCGGTTGCGCGGCGCTCACCGCGAGGCGCGCACGCGCGTCGTGACCGTGACGGTGCCCGATCTCGGCGATGACAAGAAAAATCGCGCTCTGGAGCAGCTCATCGTCGACTTCGCGGCCCAGCTCGCACGCTATGCCGAAAGCATCGGCTGACGGATTCGAAACGAAAAAACCGGGAGGACGCCATGAAAAAGCTGATCAACAGCGCCGACACGGTGCTCGAAGAGAGTCTCGACGGGCTTGCAGCTGCTCACGCCGATATCCTGCTGCTTGGTGCCGACAGGAAGTTCGTGCGCCGACGCAGTTTGAAACCGGGCAAGGTTGCGCTGATCTCGGGCGGCGGCTCCGGCCATGAACCGCTTCATGCCGGCTTCGTCGGCCATGGCATGCTCGATGCCGCCTGTCCAGGCCAGGTCTTCACGTCGCCGACGCCGGATCAGATGATCGAGGCGGCGGAGGCTGTCGATACCGGCGCGGGCGTGCTCTTCATCGTCAAGAACTACGAAGGCGATGTGATGAATTTTACCATGGCCGCCGAGATGGCCGGGCGCGAGGTCGCAAGCGTGGTCACCAATGACGACGTCGCGGTCGAGAAATCGACCTATACGACCGGCCGTCGCGGCGTTGCGGGCACGCTGATCGTTGAAAAGATGGTCGGCGCCGCGGCGGAAAAGGGCATGCCGCTCGCCGCGCTCAAGACGCTCGGCGATGATGTCAACCGGCGCACCCGATCGATGGGCGTCGCGCTGCTGCCGTGCACCGTTCCGGCGGCGGGCCGGCCGAACTTCACGCTGACTGACAACGAGATGGAGATGGGCGTCGGCATTCACGGCGAGCCGGGACGCCGCCGAGTGCCACTGGCCTCTGCCGATGCTATTGCCGCCGACATAGTTGGCGCGATCCTGGATGATCTCGAGCCGAGCAAGGGCAGCGAGGTCGTGCTTCTGGTCAACGGGTTCGGCGCGACGCCGTTGATCGAGCTCTATTTGATGGTCAACAGCGCCAAACGGATTTTGGATGGCGCCGGGATCACGGCGACGCGTTTCCTGACCGGCTCCTACGTGACATCGCTCGACATGGCCGGTGCTTCGATCACCGTCTCAGTGCTCGATGACCAATCGAAGGAATTGTGGGACGCTCCGGTGCATACCGCCGCACTCCGCTGGCGCATGTGATAAACAGGGAACGGAGGGACCCACCATGCTCAAGGGCATCAACCCACTGCTCAATGCCGACGTGCTCTATGCCTTGCGTGCCATGGGGCACGGGGATCGTCTCGTCGTGTGCGATACCAATTTCCCGGCCGACTCGATCGCGCGCCAGACCGCATTCGGCGAGCTGCTTCGCATCGACAATGTCAGCACCGCCAAGGCGATCGAAGCCATTCTCTCGGTGCTGCTGCTCGATACATTCGTGGACGATGCGGCGATGCGCATGGAGATCGTCGGCCAGCCTCAGGAAGTGCCACCGGTGCAGCACGAGGTGCAGGCCGTGATCGACCGCGCCGAGGGGCGCTCCTGGCCGCTGGTCGGGGTCGAACGCCACGCCTTCTATGAGAAAGCCAAGGCCGCCTATTGCGTGATCGCCACCGGCGAGCGGCGCTTCTACGGCTGCTTCATCCTCTCCAAAGGCGTCATCGCGCCGGACGGAGAGTGACGATCGTGAGTCCTGGGACCGGGCGAATCACCTGACAATGTGGCTCAGAACCGCTTTGCCATCTCGGCGAGGCGGCGATGCGCGGTCTCGCGGGCGGCGCGGATCGGCTCGGTAGGGCCTGTGGTCGGGCCGATCGGGACGAAGCGCACGTTGCTGACACCGATGAAGCGGAGCGCTTCGCGCAGATAGGGCGTCGCCATGTCGATGCGGCCGCGATTCATGCCGGTCGCAAAGTCGCTGCCGGAGGCGAGGATCACGATGGTCGGCCGGTCCTTCAGCAGCGGCAGATATCCCTGCGCGGGATCGAAGCGGAAGGTCAGGCCGGGCTGGATCACAATGTCGAACCACTGCTTCAGCTTGTAGGGGATGCCGAAGTTCCACATCGGCGTCGAGATCAGCACGCGATCGGCCAGCGAGAAGCGTGTCGCCATCCGTTCGGCTTCGGCAAAGCTGTCCCGCTGGGCGTCATTGAAGGCTAGCGCCTTCATCCGTGCGTATTTGGCCTCGACGATAGGGCCGGCAAATTCCGGCATCCGCTCGCGCCAGAGATCGACGACGTCGATGTCCCAATCGGGGCGGGCTTGGCGAAAGCCGTCAAGGAAAACGCCGGCGCCGGCGCTCGACTCGGAATCGGCACGCGGTGAGCAGGAGAGGTGCAGGAGCTTGGCCACCGTTCATCCCAGCGCTCTGATGACGGCATCCGCCCTGGTCACCACCGCGACGTTCTGCATGGCAAAATTGATCGAGGCCGAGTGCCAATCGGCATTCATGGTCGAGCAGCAATCCTCGGGCACGATCATGAAATAGCCCTTGTCGGCGCCGGTGCGGGCGGTGTGCTCGACCGACATGTTGGTCCAGGCGCCGGTGTTGATGATCATGTCGCGGCCGGTGGCTTTCAGGATCGTCTCCAGCCTGGTGCCTTCCCAGGCGCTCATGCGCATCTTCTCGACGACGAAATCGCCAGGCCGCGGCTCGAGGCCGGAGACCGGCGCAGCGCCCCAGCTGCCGCGCACCATCGCCTTGCTGTCGACCAGCCCTTCGAACAGCGGCGCGTTCAGCGTCACGCCGGGCGCGCCTGGCTCGACCACGAACCAGACATGGATGATGGCGACGCCGCGCGCGCGGGCCGTTTCAGCCAGGCGCCGGACGTTCTCGACCACGTGCTGCTGCTTGGCGTGGCCGGGCGCACCGGACTCGGCGAAGGCGCCGCCATCCATGATGACGTCGTTCTGGAGGTCCTGGATGATCATGGCGCAGCGGTTCGGATCGAGGCGCAACTCGCCATCGGCGAGGATCGGCGCCGGGGCCGCTGGGCCTCCGCTCGTGGCGCTGCCACTGCTGCGCCTGCCGCTCATATAGGGCTCGTGGCGCGGCCCGGTCTTGGTCGGGATGGCATAGACCGAATGCGTCGAGGTCAGGTACAGCGTACGGAAATCCTGATTACCCCAGGCGAGGTTGGCGACCAGCTCCGGCACGCGAACTTTTCCGAGCAGTTCGCCGCGCGGCGAATACACCCAGACGCCACCCGGCGCGGTGACCCAGACATTGCCGTGCTGATCGCACTTCATGCCATCAGGCACACCCGGCTCCAGCTCGGAGCGGATGCCGCTCGCGAAGACCCGCGCGTTCGCCAGCGTGCCGTCGGCATTGACGTCGAACACGCGGATCAGCGCCTGCACGGTGTCGTTGACGTAGAGCAGTCTTTCGTCGGGCGAGAAGCACAGCCCGTTCGGTTGGTCGAACAAATTGCGATCGACCACCAGCTTCGGCTCGCTGCCGGGCATGACGCGATAGACGCCCTGGAAGCCGAGCTGGCGTGGCCGCTCGACGCCATAGACCGGCATGCGGCCATACCAGGGATCGGAGAAATAGATCGCACCCGAGGAATGCACGCAGACGTCGTTCGGGCTGTTGAGCTCCTGCCCGCCAAAATGCGAGGCCAGCACCTCGCGCCGCCCATCCGGCCGTTCGCGGATCAGCGACGAGGTCGCGTGCTCGCAAACGATCAGATTGAGCTCGGCATCGTAGGTCATGCCGTTGCATTTGTTCGACGGGCGCTTGACCTCGGCGACACCGCGCCGGGCATCCCAGCGCCGTCGTACGTCGCCCGGCATGTCCGAGAACAGCAAGTAATGATCGACCGGATGCCAGATCGGGCCTTCGGTGAACTCAAAGCCTGTGCCGACCTGGGCAACGGGTGCGTAGGGGTCGATCAGGGTCTCGAATTCAGAACGCAAGGTGACGTGTGTCATCGGTCGGTCCTCACATCGTGCTAGGCCGGGAACCAGTTGCGAGCGGGCAGGGATTGCACGATCGGTCCCGGGACTTGGTCATGCAGGCGTCCCACGACATTGCCGCCTTCGATCTTGGCGGGGCGGTCATGCACCGGCAGCAGATAGCGCGAATTGCTGAGCAGCTTCTTGATCGCGGCCTTCTCGGCGCGCTTGCTGGTGCCGTGGTTGCCCGTCGTGCGCGGCTCCCAGTCATGGATCTCGTGGAAAGGCGTCACGATCTGGTCGTTGAAATCGTAGATCACGTCACCGCAGATGGTGGCGATGCCATCGGCGGTCTCGACGATGATATTCATCGAGCCCTCGGTGTGGGCATTGGCGGCATCGCAATAGACGCCGGGCATCAGCTCGATCGGGCCGGTGATCTCCAGGTCGAGGAAGCGCAGCGCGCTCTTGGTGTGCAGGCGGTCGATCAAATGCTTGATGTCGGGCGCCGGATATTGCGGGTGCATCAGGCCGGAGACCGAATATTCCAGCTCCTTGCGGTTGAGCACGACGGTCGTGTTCATCGGGAACAGATCGTCCTTGCCGGCATGATCGATGTGCAGATGGGTGTGGCAGACGAAACGGACGTCGCCCATGCGGACACCATGGCGGGCAAGCTGGTTCTCGATCATGTGTTCGTGGTATTGCAGCCCCCGCATGCCCAGCGTCTCCATGATCTGGTTGGAGCGATAGCCGGTGTCGACCACGACTGGATATTTGCCGCCGAGAATCAAAAAGCCCAGCGTGAGGACGCGGCGGGTCCGGCCGCAGTCGCGGCCGAGCACCAGGAAGCTCGATTCCAGCTCGATATCGCCGTAGTCCAGGATCTTGATCTCCAGCGCCATTCGTTTCCCTCCCTGTTCTGCTCTTGTTTTTTAAAGCCGATAGACGCGCGTTGCGGTGCCTCGGAAGATTGCATCCCGTTGCTCGGCGCTCAGCGGCGCGGCTGCTGCGCGAAATGCGTCAACGAGCTCGCGATAGCTGGTCCACAATTTCTCGATCGGAAAATTGGAGCCGAACAGGCAGCGTTCGGCGCCGAAGATCGCGACGGTGTCCATGACCACCGCGGCAATATGCGCGGGATCGTTGCGGTGGATGAAGGTGCCAAGCCCGGAGAGCTTCGAGACGATATTCGGACATATCGCGAGTCGGGCCATGCCGGCGCGCCAGGCGGCGCGGCCTGCGGGCGAGAGATCCTCCAGCATGCCGGCATGCTGGAGGATGAAGGTCACCTTGGGGCAGGATTCGGCGAGCAGTGCCGCGTCCGGCATCTGCGGCGTGAAGACCTGGAGATCAAAGCTCCAGCCGTAGTCGGCGAGCCGGGCGACATTGCGGCGGACCATGGGATCGATGCACAGATCGGGCTTGGCCGCAAAGCGATAGAGCGGGTTCTCGTGCCAGTGCAGCTGCATGCGCACGCCGCGCACGAGGGAATGGCGCTTCAGCCGGTCGAGCTGCGGACGAACGTCGTCGACGGCGAAATTGGCATAGGCGACGATGGCGTGCGGCCAACCCTGCTCGTCGGCGGTCTTCTGCACCCAGGCCGCTTCGTCCTCGAAACGATCGTTGGGCCAGTTGGTCTGGACGTAAACCGAGCGGCTAACACCGCTGCCTTTGAGGTCGTCGAGATATTCGCGAAGTGGGTAGTCGCGCCTGATGGCCTCGTAGGGTCCGAAGATGCGCGGTTGCATCGGGCCGACCAGCCAGGGCAGGTCGGCCTGCCGCCAGATGTGATGATGGCCGTCGACAATCTCGGTCACGCAACGCTCCTTCGTCCCAGTGCCAGTACGTATGCGACGATCGATCCGGTCGATCCGCCGTCGACGAGGTCATCGACGAAGCGCTCGATCGCGACGAGCGCCTCGGTCTGCGGACGAAACGCCGGGCCGCTCGCCAGCGGCGTCAGCCAACTCACGCGCCAGGCCCGCCGCGACAGCTTTGCCACGGCATCGCGCAACGCATCGGGCTCGCCGCGCTCCAGCCCGTCCGAAACGATGACCACGGCCGCGCCGCGCGCATAGCCGCCGAAGCGGGGTACCGCGAGGAACGCTTGCAGCGCATCGCCGATGCGGGTGCCGCCGTCCCAGTCGCTGACGAGATGTGCGGCCGCGTTCAGCGCCTGCTCGCGGCGCTTCACGCGCAGCGCGCGGGTGACGCGGGTCAGCCGCGTGCCGAAAGTGAAGACCTCGACATTGGGCGCGGCCTGCACCAGCGCATGCGCCAGCTTCATGTTCTCCTCCGTGCGGCTCTTCATCGAGCCGGAGACATCGATCAGCAGCAGGAACTTGCGCGGGCGCTGGCGCCGCTTCATGTGGCCGAGCCGCAGAATTTCGCCGTCGCTGCGCACGCTGTCGCGCAACGTGCGGCGCAGATCGGCAAACGGACCGCGGCGGGCGCGCATCCGGCGGTGGCCGCGTCGACGCGGCAGGCGCCTCGGGGCTTCGCGTGCCAACCGGCGTAGCGCGTCGGTGGTGGAGAGCTGTGCGAAGCGGCGCTCGACCAGCGCCTCGGTGCGGGTCGCGGTCAAGCCGGATTCGTTGGCCTCGTCGGAGAGCAGCGGTTCCTCATCGCCGCGGCCTTCCTCCTGAAGGCGCACGGTCTCGTCATCCTCGCCATCATCGGCGCGCTCGATCGCCTCGCTGCCGCGGAAATGCAGGTCGAACAGGCGGTCGAACGTCGCACGGCGCTCCGGCGGAGGGGCGAGGGTAGCCAGTGCCGCCTGCCTGATATCCCTGAGGTCGCGCGGGCCGAGCAGCTCGATGGCGGTGAGGAACGCGGTGGTCTGCTCCGGCGCGACGGCGAAGGCGTTGGCGCGCATCAGTGCGACGAAGGAGACGAAGATTCTTGCGGCGCGCGGAAGCGCAAGCTCGGTGCTCATGCGGTGGCCTCCGCGAGCATCGCGTCCAGCCGGGGCGAGATGAAATGCAGATCCTCCTCGTCCTTCAGCGCGACGCCAATCGAGCGCTTGAACGCGTCGGGCCAACGCGCCCCGCCCTTGTGCAGCAACGTCGCGGCTTCCGCCCAGTCGACCGCCTCGGCGATTCCGGGCACCTTGCTCAGCGGCTCGCGCCGGAGCTTGCCGACCGCCGCGACGACGGCCCGCGCGGTGGCTTCGGCAACGCTGGAGGCGCGCAACATCACGATGCGCGCCTCGCGTTCCTCGGTCGGATAGTCGATCCAGTGATAGACGCAGCGGCGGCGAAGCGCTTCGTGCAAGTCGCGCGTCCGGTTCGACGTCAGCACCACCACGGGGCGCTCGGCGGCCCGCACGGTGCCGCGCTCGGGAATCGAAATTTGGAAATCGGACAGGAATTCCAGCAGAAACGCCTCGAATTCCTGATCGGCGCGATCGATTTCGTCGATCAGCAGCACGGTGGAATCAGGCGTACGCAGTGCCGCCAACATGGGGCGTTCGATCAGGAATGTCTCGCCATAGATGTCGATGCTCTCGTCGCCGGCCTGGCGGATCGCGAGCATCTGGCGGGGGTAATTCCATTCGTAGAGGGCGGCGGAGGCGTCGATGCCCTCATAGCATTGCAGGCGAATGAGACGGCGGCCGAGCACAGCGGCGATGGCTTTCGCGGCTTCCGTCTTGCCGACGCCGGGCGCGCCCTCGAGCAGCAAAGGCTTGCCGAGCGCGAGGCCGAGATAGGCTGATGTCGCAAGGCCCTCGTCGGCGAGGTAATAGGCTGCGCGCAGCGCCTTCTCCAGCGCCTCCGGGCTGTCGATGCCGACGATGTTGCTGCGGACCGCCATTGACGAAGACCTCTAGCGCCGCGCCTGCGGCCGCGCGCCGCCCTGGGCCTTGATCGCGCGCAGCACCTTTTCGGGGGTGATCGGCAGATCGTCGATCCGCACACCGACCGCGTTGAAGATCGCGTTCGCGACAGCGGGCAGCACTGGGTTGGCGCACATCTCGCCGGGGCCCTTGGCGCCGAACGGACCATCAGGGGCGGGGCGCTCCAGCACAGCAATATCGTGCGGGCAGATATCGCCGGGGCCGGGCATCAGATATTCGACGAAGTCGCGTGGGCCGTGGACGGGCTCGGGATAATACGGCTCCGGCGTCTCATACAGCGCGTGGCTGACACCCATCCAGGCGCCGCCGACGAGCTGCTGCTCGACCAGGCGCGGATTGAGCGCACGGCCGAGTTCATAGGCCGAGTCCATTCGCACCATCGCCACTTCGCCGGTCTCGTCATCGACATCGACTTCAGCGACGAGGCAGGCATGGGCATAGCAGGTCGCCGGCGACATCTCGCCCGTCTCCGGATTCACTTCGGAGAGCGGCACCAAAAAGATGCCACGGCCGGAGATGGTCTTGCCCTGCTTGAACTGCGCGGCAATCGCGACGTCCTTGGTCGAGATCGAGCGATGCGGCGCGCCCTTGACGTGGATGTTGCCGCGGCCGTCGGTCTCGAGGTCGGCGGCGTTGACCTCCAGCTCCTCGGCGGCGGCCTCCATCATCACGCCGCGCGCCTCGCGCGCCGCCGCCATCACCGCGTTCCCGACGCGATGCGTTCCGCGCGAGGCGAACGAGCCCATGCAATGCGGGCCGGTGTCGGAATCGGCGGTGTCGACATAGACGTCCTCGACCGGCACGCCCAGCGTCTCCGCGCAGATCTGCCGCGTCACAGATTTCATGCCCTGGCCCAGGTCGATCGACGACAACGCCACCGTGAACTTGCCGCTCGGGTTGGAATGCACCAGCGCCTGGCTGGGGTCGCCTCCGAGATTCATGCCGATGGGATAGTTGATCGACGCGATGCCGCGTCCGCGGTGCCGGGTCATCTAGCGCCTCCTGGTGCCGAAGACGGAGGAGAAACGAGTGGCGCCATGCGAGGGCGCCCCCGGCCGCGGTGCAGGCGGCGGCGGAGCCGGTGGAGGCGGCTCGCGCGGCGGTTCGCGGGTGACGGTGGGGGGCAGCCGGTCGTAGCTGGTGCGCTGCTGCGCCGGAGCGGTCGGTCGCACGCGCGAAGAGTCCGTTGGGGTCGGCGGGATCACGGCGCGGCTGCCGCCGCCGTCCTTGCGCGATGACGCGCGCTTGAACTCTTCACGCAGCGGCCATTTTGCCTTCTCGGCGGCGACCTGCACGCATTCGATCAGCGCGGTGTTCTTGGCCTCGCGCCGATGCGCCTTCATGTCGCCATCGCGATAGGCGTTGAGGATCCGGAACTCCATCGGATCCATGTTGATGAGATGCGCCAGCTTGTCCATCTGGCACTCGATCGCGAAATCCATCGCGGTGACGCCGAAGCCGCGCATCGCAGTCGCCGGCGTCCGGTTGGTGAAGACGCAATAGACGTCGCCGTAGACGTTGGGGATGGTGTAGGGGCCCGGCAGATGAGCGGCACATTTCACGGCGGCATAACTGGAGAGCCGCGTATAGGCTCCGCTGTCGAAATAGGCGCGGATCTTGCGCGCCACGATGCGGCCGTCACGCATGACGCCGTCCTTGATGTAGATGCGTTCGGCGCCGCGCGGCGGGCCGTACTGCATCTCCTCCTCGCGGCCGAACACGTAGCGCACGGGCTTTCCGGTCAGCATGGCGCCGAGGATGGCGAGCGGCTCGGTCAGCGTGTCGACCTTGCCGCCAAACCCTCCGCCGACGGTGCCGCCGATGAAGTGGAAGGTGTTGGAAGGCACGTCCAGGATCTTGGCGCAGGTGTCGACCGAGAAGAACAGTGCCTGGGTCGAGGTGTAGACGACATAACGGCCATTGGTGTCTGGCGCGGCGATCGCGCCGTTGGTCTCGGTCGGCGCGTGCTCGATCGGCGACATCTGGTAGCGTTGCTCCAGCACGTGGTCGGCCGTCGCGAGCGCCGCGTCGGCGTCGCCGAAGCGCAGCCTCTGGTGGTCGTAGGTCTCGTGATAGGTGAAGGTGTTCTTCGGATAGGTCTCGTTGACCACGGGCGCGCCTGATTTCAGCGCATCCTCGACGTCGAACACCGCCGGCAGCGGCTCGTAGTCGATCCTGACTTTCGCGATGGCCTCGAACGCCTCGCGCTCGCTGTCGGCGACGATGGCGATCACAGGCTCGCCCTTGTAGCGGACCTTGTCGACCGCCAGCGACGGCTCGTCGTCCTTGCCGAAATTGATCAGGCTGAGCAGCGTGTTGAGATTCACCGGCACGTCAGCGCCGCGGATGATCCTGCGCACGCCGGTCGAACGCTCCGCCTCGGCGGTGTCGATACGGCGGATACGAGCGTGCGCCTGCGTCGAACGCACGACCTTCAGATGCAGCATGCCCTGCAGCTTGTGGTCGTTGAAATAGCTCGACGTACCCGTGACATGGCCGAGCATGTCCTGCCGCTGCGTGCCCTTGCCGATTTCCTTGAGGTTATCGTCGCGCTCGTCGGCGAAAATGTCCTTGCGCAGTTCCAGCATGGCGACGTCCTCAGGCGCTGACCCGGCCGCCAGCGGCGGCCAGGATGGCATTGATGATCGGCTCGTAGCCGGTGCAGCGGCAGATATTTCCGGAGATGGCCTCGATGACCTCGTCGCGGCTTGGCTGTGGATTGCGGTCGAGCAGCGCCTTTGCGGCCATCAGCATGCCCGGCGTGCAGTAGCCGCACTGGGCGGCAAAATTGTCGGCGAAGGCACGCTGGAGCGGATGCAGGTTCGGACCCTGCTTCATCCCGTCGAGCGTTTCAACGAAGCGGCCGGCGACCGTTTCGGCAAGCGTCAGGCAGGAGAGGTGAAGCTCGCCGTCGATGAGCACGCTGCATGTACCGCAGCCACCCTGGCCGCAGCCGAATTTCGGCGTCATGTCGCCGATCAGCTCGCGCAGCGCCA
The DNA here is from genome assembly GCF_004114955.1 of Bradyrhizobium guangzhouense. NCBI lineage: Bacteria > Pseudomonadati > Pseudomonadota > Alphaproteobacteria > Hyphomicrobiales > Nitrobacteraceae > Bradyrhizobium > Bradyrhizobium guangzhouense. The sequence continues at coordinate 4,651,276 of NZ_CP030053.1, read as the reverse complement.
CCAAGAGATTGGTGCCGCCATCGACGAAGATCGCGACGTCGCGGCCATTGTGACGAAATTGCAGGGGTATCTTTGACATGTTGGTCTATTCCTGTCCCGACAGCAGGCGGCGCAGATGCACGCCGACGATCTCGCGGCGATACCAGGCGCTGCCGAGTGCGTTGTCGGAGGGTGATGTTCCTTCGGTCGCGGCCGACGCAGCGGCAGCGATGGTCGCCGCGTCCAACGAGCGCCCCTCCAGCGCCCGCTCGGCCGCGCGGGCACGAATTTGCGTCGGAGCCATCGAGCCGAGCGCGATCCGGGCGCCTGCGATCCGGCCGCCGGAGATTGGCAGATGTGCGGCCAGCGTGATGACCGAGCCGCCCTTCGGCTTGATACGCGCGATCTTGCGATAGCGGAACGCTTCGGTGCTCGCCGGTCGCGTGCAGGAGATTGACAGGACCAATGTCCCGGCCTGCCGGTCGCGTGCCTGCAAGAACTCCTCGATTCCGATGTCGCGCGAGCCAAAGCCGCCGGCGACCGCGACGGTCGCGTCGAGCGCCAGCAGCGCGACGGTAAAATCGCCGTACGGATTTGGTGCAAAGAGATTGCCGCCGATCGTTCCCATGTTGCGCACGGCGGGTCCGCCGATCGAACGGGCAGGGGCGTGCAGGAAGCCGAGATCGCGTTCGGCGAGGACCCGCGCGAAGGTGACGCCGGCGCCCAGCTTGATGCGCGGGCCGGAGGCATCGATCCGGGTCAGTGCCTGGTCCTGGGCGCGGACGACGGTCGAGATCGACACATCGCCCTCGTTCAGCGCTCGCATCACTAGCGTGCCGCCGCCAAGATAGCGCGCACTGCGATCCGAGGAGAGCGCTCCGGCTGCCTCGCCGGCGCTGGCAAAAGTCTTCACTGTCACGGCCATTCAGGCGGCCTCCTTCAGATGCCGGCGGATTGCCTCGAACCCGGCCTGGTAAATGTCTTCGGCGACCATGTGGGTGATGCGGTCGCGGTCTTCTGGCCTGGTCGTGAAGCGCGACTCCCAGTGCCAGAAGGTGCGGTCGCCGTCGGTCACCGGCAGCAGGCGGACATGGGCGACGTAGTTGAACATCGGGATCGGCGTATCGAGCAGGCAGTAGCTGAAGCTCTGCTCGAGGTCTGACAGCGCCAGCAATTGCTCGCGCAGCTCGGCGCCGTCCTTCAGCTTGAACCGCCTGATGCAGCCGATCTTGTCGGAGGCGTGCGCGCGTTCGATCGAGGAGGTCGCGACCGCCGGATGCCAACGGTCATGCCCGTTGAAATCGCGCAGCATCGCCCACGCCGTATCGGTCGGTGCGTCCAGGATGGTGCTTTTGACGATATGCGGCACGGATGTCAGCCTCCGAACACGCGCTTCAAGGCGTCGAATCCGCCCTGGAACACGCCACCGCCGATGTTGCCGACGAGCTCGGTCTCGCGCTCCGGGGCGCAGTCGAATTCGGCGGTCCATTCCACAAAGGTCTGGTCGCCGTCGGTGACAGGCGTCAGGCGCAAGGTCGCGACATAGTTCTCGACGCCCATCGGAGATTCCAGGATCGAATAGGTGCAGAACATGTCGTAGTCGGAGAGCCCGAGCAGCTTCTCGCGGATGCGGTCGCCATTGCGCAGGCGAAAGTCGCGCACGCAGCCGATCTTGTCCGAGGGCTCGCCGCCTTCGATGCGACTTTCGGCGATCGCGGGGTGCCAGTTCGGCAGGCCGTTGAAGTCGCGCACGCGCGCCCAGACGCGGTCGTTGCGCGCATTGACGACGGTGGAGACGTAGACGCGGGGCATGGCTCGGACCTCAGCTCTTCTTGCGCGGACCGCGCTCGGCCGACGGTTCGCCGCCGCCCTCGGCCGCCGGCGGGGAGGCCGCAGGCTTGTCGCCGCCGCCGCTCTTGCGCGCGGACTCCTTGATGCCCTGCATGTCGCGAGCTTCGCGGATCAGGCCCGGCATCTTGGCAAGGCTGCCCCCCTCGACGCCGATATCGGAGAGGATGGAGTCGATCAGCGGCGCCTGCACGCGGTAGCGCAGCGCCGAGTCGATCACTTCGTCGGTGGCGCTGCGGCCGCCATTGCCGCCGTTGCCATTGCCGTTGAGGCCGTCGACCTGGAGGATGCGGATGCCCTCGATCTTCTCCATCGGCTTGACGCTCTCGCGTACGATGCCCTCGATCTTGTCGAGCAGCTTTCGGCGGAACAGCGAGTAGCGTGCCTGGTCAGTCAGCACGTTCTCGGCCTCGTTGAGCATCCGCTGCGCCTCGGCCTCGACGGCCGCACGGACACGTTCGGCATCGGCGGCAATGCGGGTTTCCTCCGCCTGTTTCTCGGCGAGCAGCACCTCGACCGTCTTGCGGCGCTTTGCAATTTCGCTCTCGCGCGCGGTAATGACGCGTTCGGTGGCTTCGGTGGCGCGCATCCGCGCTTCCTCCGCCATCGCCTTCGCGGCGGATTCCTCCAGCGACTTCTGATGGATCGCGATCGCCTTCTCCATCAGGACCGTTTCGACCTCCTTCTCGCGGTTGACTTCGAGCTTGCGCAACTCCCGCTCGCGGCCGACACGGGCCTCGTCCAGGCCGCGGTCGGAGGCAATGCGCGCGCGCTCGACCTCCTCGCGGGAGGCAATCTCGGCCTCCTGGAGCGACTGGACGCGGGCGACTTCGAGCTGCTCGATCGCACGGCGGCGCTCGAGCCGGGCGGCTTCCAGTGCCTGCTCGCGCGAGACGTCTGTGGTTTCGACCTCCTTGCGGGCGACGATCTCGGCCTGCCGGACCTGGCGGTCGGCGTCGATCCGTTCGGACTTCTTGGCGGAGAGGGCGATCACGCGGTCTTCGTCGGCGATCTCGATCGCCTTCTTCTGCTCGATATTGAGCACCTCGCGCTTCTTGGACGAGTTGATCCGCTCCGCCTCCAGCGCGAGATCGACCGTGATACGCTGCCGCTCGATCGCATCGCGCCGCTTCAGCTCGGCGGCTTCCAGAATGCCGGTCCGCTCAATCTCCAGCGAACGGGTGTCGCGCTCGGCCTGGATGCGCTCGGCTGCGACCGTCTTCTCCTGGGCGATGCGGGCCGCCTCGATCGCCTCGCGGGAGGCGATATCGGCTTCCTCGACCGCGCGGTTGCGCGCGATCTCGAGCGAGCGGACCCGCTCTTCCTGGGCGATGCGCGAAGCCTCGGTGGTTTCGCGTGCGGAGATGCCGGCGACTTCGAGCATCTGGTTCCGCTCGATCTCCAGTTGCCGCGTGTTCTGCTCGGCGGCGATGCGCTCGGCGGCGAGCGTCCGCTCGCGGGCAATGCGGGCGGCTTCGACCGCACGCTGCGCCTCGATCTCGGCTTCCTGGATGGTGCGAACCTGCTGGATCTCCAGCGCGCGGGTGCGCTCGTCGGAGGAGATGCGTTCGACATTGACGATCAAGGTCTGGGCGATGCGCGCCTTCTCGGTGGTCTCGCGGGCGGCAATCTCGGCCTCGTCGACGGCGCGGGTGCGCTCGATCTCGCGGCGTCGCGTCTCCTCTTCATTGGCGATGCGGGCGTCGGTGACGACGCGGTCCTGCTGGATCCGGGCCTTCTCGATCGCCTCGCGCGCCGCGATCTCGGCTTCCTCCACGGTCCGCATCCGTTCGATCTCGCGCTGGCGGACCTCGCGCTCGGAGGCAATTCGGGTCGTGTCGATCGAGCGCTGGTTGGCGATCCTTGTCTTCTCGATCTCCTCGCGGGCCAGCAGCTCCTTCTCTTCGATGGTGCGGGTGCGCTCGATCTCCTTCTGGCGGGTCTCCCGCTCGGAGGCGATGCGGGCTTCCGCAATCGCCTGCTCGTTGGCGATCCGCGAGCGCTCGATGGCCTCGCGCGCGGAGATCTGGGCCTGTTCGGCCTCGGTCTCGCGCAGCGCACGCTCGCGGGCGACTTCCGTGCGCTGGAGCGCGCGGCGCATCTCGATGTCGCGCTCCTGCTCCAGCCGCGCGGTTTCGCTTTCGCGCTCGATTTCGAGCGCCTGCCGCTCGGCTTCCAGATTGCGGGTGCGGATCTTGATCATCGAGTCCTGCTCGATGTCGTTGCGCAGCTTGCGCCTCGCTTCGATGTCCTCCATCAGCCGGGTCAAGCCTTCGGCATCGAAGCGGTTCGAGGGGTTGAAGAATTCGAGATCGGTCTGGTCGAGATCGGTGATGGCGACGGATTCGAGCTCGAGGCCGTTCTGCGCGAGCGCCTCTGCCGCGTTGGTCTTGACCCGTGCGACATAGTCGCCGCGCTGTTCGTGCATTTCCTCCATGGTCATTTCGGAGGCGACCGAGCGGATCGCCGAGATGAACTTGCCGGCCAGCAGCGCGTGGAGCTGTTCGGGCTCCATGGTGCGGCGGCCGAGCGTGGCGGCGGCGATCGAGACGGCTTCGCGCGTCGGCTGCACCCGGACATAGAAGTCGGCCTCGATGTCGACACGCATGCGGTCGCGGGTGATCACGGCGTCCTGCCGCGAGCGCACGATGCCCATCGGCAGCACGTTCATGTTCACGGGTGTGTAGTCGTGAATGAACGGAAGCACGAACGCGCCGCCGTTGATCACCACGCGTTCGCCCAGGAAACCGGTCCGGACAAACGACACCTCCTTGGAGGAGCGATGGTAAAGCCAGTTGACGATGTAGACGCCGACCACGATCACGATGATCGCGACGATCAGCCAGAGGATGAGCTCGCCGACCAGGATCCCTGACATGTTTCCCTCCCTCGATCTTGCAGGCGTTACGGCGCGCCGATCGCCTTGAATTTGCGAACCTGTTCCGTCAAAGCCCGCTCCACCGGCAGCCGCTCCATCGAGGACGCGCCGTAGAAGCCGTGGCAGTAACGGGTGTTCTTCATGATGAAATCGGCATCCGCGGGATCGGCGATCGGGCCGCCATGAGCGAGCACCAGGATGTCCGGATTGACGCTGAGTGCCGCCGACGCCCAGGTGTCGACGCGCGCCGGGCAATCTTTCAACTTCAGTGCTGTCTGCGCGCCGATCGTGCCGCCGGTGGTGAGGCCGAGATGGCAGACGATGATGTCGGCGCCGGCGATCGCCATCGCCGCCGCTTCCTTCTCGCTGAACACATAGGGCGTCGTCAGCAAATCCTTCTCGCGCGCCTTCGCGATCATGTCGATCTCCAGCGCGTAGGACATGCCGGTTTCTTCGAGATTGGCGCGGAAGATGCCGTCGATCAGGCCGACGGTCGGAAAGTTCTGCACGCCGGCAAAGCCGAGTGTCTTGAGCTGGTCGAGGAATACATCCATGTCGCGGAACGGGTCGGTACCGTTCACGCCCGCGAGCACCGGTGTCCTGCTGACCACGGGCAGCACTTCGCCGGCCATTTCCACCACGATGGCATTGGCGTCGCCGTAGGGCATCAGCCCCGCAAGCGAGCCGCGACCGGCCATGCGATAGCGACCGGAATTGTAGATCACGATGAGATCGACGCCGCCGGCTTCCTCGCACTTGGCGGAGAGGCCGGTGCCGGCGCCGCCGCCGACGATCGGCTCGCCGCGCTTCGCCATCTCGCGAAAGCGCTTCAGGAGTGCTGCGCGTTCAAACCGGGCCATCGGTCACCTCGCTACTCTCCGGCGTGCCCCGGCGCGTCCGAACAGGGTTCGGAAGGCGCTCACGATGATCGAGGCGAACTCGGGATCGTTGATGTTCTGCTTGACGCGAATGAGTTGCCGGTTGCCGGTCGCACGCACCGTCCGCTCCAGCGTGCGGAACAGGGCAGCGTCGGCCTCGGGGTCCCAGAACGGCTGGCCGCGGGCATCGAGCGCGGAAACGCCACCCTCGGGCAGGAAGAAGCGCACCGGCCCATTCATCTGGTTCAGCCGTTCGCCGATCCAGCGACCCATGCGCTCGTTCTCCTCCACTGTCGTCCGCATCAAGGTCACTTGCGGATTGTGGACGTGGAATTTGCGGCCGCGATAGCGCTCGGGGATGGTATCGGGCGCGCCGAAATTGACCATGTCGAGCGCGCCGACCGAGCCGACATAGGGCAGGCGGGTGCGGATAACGGCGCCGAAGCGATCCTCCGTGGCCGGAAACACGCCGCCCATCAGGAGATCGCAGATTTCGGTGGTGGTGAGATCGATCACGCCCGCAAGCTGACCGGAATCGACCAGCTTCTCCATGGAGCGCCCGCCGACGCCGGTGGCGTGAAAGACAAGGCATTCGAAATCGTCGCGCAGATCGGCCGCGATCTTCTGCACCGCGGGCGTGGTGACGCCGAACATGGTGATGCCGATCGACGGCAATGCGGCACTGGTGGCACGCTCCTTCGCTTCGCGCTGGTCGAGCCGCGCCTTGACCATCCCGGCGATGGCATTGGCGCCGTTCGACAGCACGGCGCGCGAGATCGAATTGAGCCCCTGCACGTCGGTGACCGAATACATCATGGTGATGTCGGCAGGACCGACATAGGGTGCGACGTCGCCCGAGGCGACCGAGGAGATGATCAGTTTTGGCACGCCGACGGGGAGGGTGCGCATAGCAGGGGCGACCAGCGATGCCGCTCCCGAGCCGCCGGCCGAAATGACGCCGGCGATGTTGCCCTGGCGCTTGATCCAGTTGGCGAACGCGTCCGCCATCGCGGTCACAGCGGCGCCGCGATCCGGGCCGAACACGGCCGGGCCGCCGCGGCCATGGTTCAGGGCGATCTCCTGCGCGGAGACGTCGCAGGTCGCATGCTTGCCGCTGGTGGAGACGTCCACCAGCCGCGTGCGCAGGCCGCTTTCGGCGATGATGTCGCGGATGAAACGCAACTCGGTGCCCTTGGTGTCGAGCGTGCCGACGACCAGAACAACAGGCGGACCCGAGGTCTGCGCCGTCACCGGCTCGCGCTTGCGCCGCGTGGTGTCGTCGAGACGCGAAACCTGCGTCGATAGCGTCCGCGCCGCCGCCTCGATGCGCGCGATCGGAACCGGCTGGGACCAGCGCGTCGGCGGAGTGGGGTTGGAGATATAGATCCGGATCGGGCCACTGGTGCGCGCGGGCTGAGCGGCCGGCTTGGTTTCGCCGCCAACGGACGGCACGTCGATGTCGGGTTCCAACTCGGCGTGCAGTCCGACGCCGAGTAGGCGCTGCTGCAGCTCTCGGTCGGCGGACAGCCGAGCTGAATCGATGATGCGATTGATGCGGCCGTTGACCATGATCGCGACATTGCGCGAGATCGCGGTGGCGACGCCGATATTCTGCTCGATCACGAGCACGGACATGTCGCCGTCCTCGCCGAGCTGGAGCAGCATCTCCTCGACCTGGGCGACGATGACGGGTGCAAGCCCCTCGGTCGGCTCGTCCATGATCAGCAATTGCGGATTGGTGAGCAGCGCGCGCGAGATCGCGAGCATCTGCTGCTCGCCGCCCGAGAGCTGGCCGCCGCCATGGTTCTTGCGCTCGGCGAGCCGCGGAAAGGTGTCGTAGATGCGCTCGACCGTCCAGGCGCCCGAACGCATCCCGCCGGCGAGCCGCAGATGTTCGTCGACGCTGAGCGAGCGCCAGAGCCGGCGCCCCTGTGGCACGTAGCCGACGCCGAGCCGCGCGATGGTCGCGGGCGGTCGCCGCGTGATGTCCTCGCCGCGGACGCGGATCGAGCCGCCGCTGACAGGCACCAGGCCCATGATGGCCTTGCACAGTGTGGTCTTGCCCATGCCGTTGCGGCCGACCACGGAGAACACGCCGGCATCGAGTGTGAGGTCGACGCCCTGCAGCGCGTGCGAATGGCCGTAATAGACGTCGAGGCCGCGGACCTCGAGCGCTGCGGCAGAGCGGCGAGCCTCATTCATGGCCGCCTCCGAGATAAAGCTCCTGCACCTCGGGGTCGGACTGGATTTCTTCCGGCACGCCTTCCTTGAAGATGCGGCCGTTGTGCATCATCGTCACGCTCTCGACGACGCGTAGCGCCACGTCCATGTCGTGCTCGATGATGATGTAACCAATATGCGCTGGCAGCGAGGTCAGGATCTCGACCAGTTCGGCCCGTTCGGTCGGCGACAGGCCGGCGGCCGGCTCGTCGAACAGCACGAAGCGGGGAGCGCCCGCGAGCGCCAGCGCGATCTCGAGCTGGCGCTGCTGGCCGTGCGCGAGCTCGGCGACGCGCTGGTCTTTCACGGCGCTCAGATGCACGGCCTGCACCAGATTGTCGGCCGCATGCATCAGCGCATCGTTCTGGCCGGGCCGCAGGAACGAGAAGCGTCCACGCGAGACGCCGCGGCAGGCGAGGTAGACATTGTCCTGCACGGTGAGGCCGGGGAACAGCGCGGAGATTTGGTAGGTCCGCCTCAGGCCGCGGCGGATACGCTCATAGGGCGGGAAGTGCGTGACGTCCTCGCCGAAGAAGCGGATGGTGCCTGATGTCGGCGGGAAGTCGCCGGTGATGCAGTTGAACAGCGTGGTCTTGCCGGCGCCATTGGAGCCGAGTACGGCGCGCCGCTCGCCGGGGCGCACGGTGATGGTGACGTCGGTCAGCGCCGCGAGCGCGCCGAACAGCCGGGTGACGCCGCGCAGCTCCAGCGCTGCACCGGCACCGACGGCGGAGAGGCGCTGGGCGACGCTATCCATGGCCGCGCCCTACGCCCGGGCGATCCGACTGTGGACGATGGCTCCGCCGCCAGCGCTGCCACAGGCCGATCACGCCATCCGACGACCAGAACACGATGGCGAGGAAGCCGAGCCCGATCAGCAGCCGGAAACGGTTGCCGTCGAGCCCGATCTTGACCAGGAAGTCGAGCGCGAAGGTGCGCAGCAGGACGAACACCAGCGCGCCGATATAAGGACCGATCGGGCGGGTGATGCCGCCGACGATGGCGATGATGAGGATATCGATGCAGGCGCCGACGCTGACCGAGCCCGGCGAGATCTGCCTGTAGTTCCAGACCTGGAGCACGCCGGCGAGGCCAGCGATGAACGAGGCCACCGCATAGGCGGCGACCCGGTGGGCGTTGACGTTGAAGCCGAGCGCGGCCATGCGGCGCGGATTGTCGCGGACGCCCTGCAGCGCCAGGCCGAACGGCGCGCGGGAGATGTAGTCGACGGCGAAATAGCAGAGCGCGGCGACCACGAGCACGACATAGTAGAACGGAACGTCCGCCCGCCAATCGACGCCCCAGAAATGCGGCGTCGCGACGTTGTTGATGCCGGTATGGCCGTTGAAGATCGCCCAGTTCTGGTTGGTGAAGTAGTAGAACGCAGCGCCGATCGCGAGCGTGATCATGATGGTGTAGATGCCCTCGGTGCGCACCGCGAGCGCACCGCCCAGCGTGCCGAAGATCGTGGCCAGCGTCAGTGCCATCGGCACCGCCAGCCACCACGGCCAGCCCAGGCTGATATTGGCGTTGTCGCTGGTGCCGAACACCGCGACCATGTAGGCGCAGAAGCCCGCGATGGTGAGCTGCATCAGGCTGACCATGCCGCCATAGCCGGCCAGGAACATCAGGCTGAGCGCGATGGTGCCGAGCATCAAGGTGGTTGCGAAGATTTCGATCAGGAAGAAGCCGTTGGCGATCAGCGGCATGATCAGCAGGATGATCGCGACGATCCAGGCTGCGGGATTGTTGAGGTCGGGCCAGCCGCGCGCTGCCTGTCGCGGCGCCGCCGAGGCGGGGCTGCGGATCTGAATGCGCGCATCGTGAGTGACGGACATGTCAGCGCCTCGCCAGCAGGCCTTGCGGCCGAAGCGCCAGCACCAGCACCATGATCAGGAAGGTCACGACGATGGCGTAGGTCGGGATGTAGACCGAGCCGAGCTGCTCGGCGAGGCCGATGATGAGCGCGCCGAGCGCAGCACCGGGGATCGAACCCATGCCGCCGACGATCACGACGACGAGGGAGGCGAGGAGAAAGCGGATGTCTTCGCCGGGCGACAGTGACTGGAAGGTTCCGCCGACCACGCCCGCGATCCCGGCAAGGCCGGCGCCGAGCGCGAACACCAGCACGAACACGATCTGAATGCGTACGCCGGTCGCGGCAAGAATGTCGCGGTCGTCGACACCGGCGCGGATGATCATGCCGATGCGGGTGCGATTGAGCGCGAGCCACATCGCGAAGCCGATGATCACGGAGGCCAGGAAGATCACGAGCCGCACCAGCGGATAGCGCAAATAGACCGGCTCGCCCGAGGATTTCACCGCGGTGATCAGCGGCAGTTCGATCGGGCCGATCAGCCAGTTCGGGGTCTGGATTTGGTAGAAGTCGCCGCCGCAGGCCCACAGCATCAGATCGGCGAACACGATCGAAAGCCCGATCGTCACCATGGTCTGGCGCAGATCCTGGCCCTCCATGCGGCGGAACACGAGCACCTGAAGCAGCACGCCGACCAACGCCGTCAGGATGAAGGCAACGATGAAGGAGAGGATCCAGGAGCCTGTCGAGGCGCTGATGGCGTAGCCGACATAGCCGCCGAACAGATAGAGCGAGCCGTGCGCGAGGTTGACGTTGCGCATCAGGCCGAAGATCAACGTGAAACCGCTGGCGACGAGGAAATAGAGGCCGCCGAGCGTGATGCCGTTGAAGAGCGCGTTGAGGAAGACCCGCTTGCGGCCGATCGCGTCTTCAAGCCCGGGCGGCCAGACCGCGAAGATCAGCCACAGCACGACTGCGACCGCGATGATGACGATCAGCGCCCAGGCTGGATGACGCTCGACAAAGCGCGTCATGGCGTCGCCTCGCTCCGCCTGCGACGGGCGCCATCACACTTCCGATGCAGGTCGGACAGCCCTGTGCAGGCTGCGTACCACGCCATGGATTTGCGTCCTCCCCGGACATGCGATCCTCTTGCCGGGATCGCGTTCCGCCCATCCTAATGGGACGGCGAGAGAGGCACTTGATCGTGAGTATCTTTTCGCGCGTCCGTCAGCCGCGCAAAACCTTGGCCGCGCGGCGATAATCGGTCGGCGCCATCCCGACATTGGCGGCGAAGAAGCGGGTGAAGCCGCTTTGCGAGGAGAAGCCGAGGTCGAAGCCGATATCGGCGATCGGCGCTTCGCTCGCCACCAGCGCTTCCAGCGCCTGCTCCATCATCAGGGTGTTGAGATAGAGGTGCGGCGTGACGCCGGTCTGGGTGCGGAACAGCCGGTAGAAATGCGGCCGCGACAGGCCGGATTCGCGCGCGATGGTGTCGAGCTCGATCTCCGCGCCGGGGCTCTCCGACATCATCTTGATGCACTTGCGCACGCGAAAATCGGTAATGGAGCCATTCGCGCGCAGATCGGGCGCGGTCTTGGCCTGCTGCCAGCTTTCGTCGTAGCAGATGTCGATGAGCCGTCGCAGCTCGCCATCGAGGCTGCTCAAGGAGGGTGCGCCGCAAACAAGAGCGGCGGCATGCCTGATCTGCTTGTCAAGCGCAAGCGATCGCGCGAACTGGGTTCGGCCGAAGCGGAGGCGGTCGGCGCCGGGCGCGTCTGGCGCGAACCATTCCGGATTGACATAGAGCACGAAGAAGACGGCGCCGCCGTCGAGGTCGGTAGGAAGGAAATTGTGCGGCTCCCACGGATTGACCGCGACGACGGAGCCCTCGGTGAGCTCGTAGCGTCCGTCGTTGACATCAATGCATGCGGATCGCCCGCCGACATGGAAGATCAAATGACCTTCGCGATGCGCGTGGATATTGAAGGGGCGGTTCAACTGATAGACCGTCGCCCGGCCGAAACGGCCGTGGAAGACGGCGAGCGCCCGGCTCATGCCTTCCCTCCCGGAAGCATTTGTCTTTTTTGATAGCGTTCAACAACCGGGGAGAGAATGCAAGAGTGCGCGTGTCGCGCCTTTTGCAAATCTCTCCCCGGTCAGTCATCGCGTCGCCGATGCGACTACGTCAGTACTTCTTACATTCCGGTACTGTACGACTGGGCAAACCGATCTTGGCGAACACCGCGGGGTCGTAGCCCAGCGTCTGGTTCACGTTCGGGATCACCTTCACGACCTTCGAGAATAATGCACCCTTGCCGTCATCGACCACTTCGGTGACGAAATTGGTACCGATCGCCTGGCGGTTGGCGTCGAGCTTGATCTTGCCGTTGGGCGCATCGAGCTCGATCTTGGCCAGCGCAGCCTTGTACTTGGACTGGTTGTCGCTGAGATCACCGTTGACCTGACGCAGCGCCAGGATCAGCGCCATGGTCGAGCCGTAATAATTGGTGGCGAGCAGCGACGGGCTCGGGAAGCGCTTGTTCGGCGGGAAGGCGTCCTGATAGTCCTTCACGAACTTCTGCCAACCCGGATCCTCCCAGGTGTCGGCCTGGCCGCTGGCAGCCAGCGTGCCGATCAGAGCGTTCTTGGCATTGCCCTTGGACGACAGGATGGTCTGGTCGATCATGATCGAGCCGCCCATCAGATGCGCCTTGCCGCCGGCTTGCTGGTACTGATTGAGGAAGTTGACGGCATCCGCGCCGCCGAGGCCGAGATAGATCGCATCGACGTCGTCGGGCAGCGCGGCGATCACCGACGCAAAATCCTTGGTGCCGAGCGGCACCCATTGCCGGTTGGTGACCTGCCCGCCCATGCCGCAGAACTCGAGCACGAGGCCGAACACCTGGGTGTAGATGAAGGAATAGTCCTCGCCGACGGTCGCGATCTTGCGATAACCCTTGGTCTCATAGGCGTATTTGCCGAGGCCGACCTGCCACTGCGCGCCGTCCATGTTGTAGCGGAAGAAGTTCGGGGCCGGATCGACATAGGTCGTTTCCTGCGCGCCGGAGGCCGCGTTGATGAAGGTCAGCTCCGGATGGGTCTTTGCGAAGTTCTTGACCGCGATGCCCTCGTCGCCCGACAGCGGCGACAGCAGGATCTGCACCTTGTCCTGCTCGATCAGCTTGCGCACGGCACGCACGGCCGAATCCGGTGTCGCGTCGGTCGAAGCGATGACGAATTCGAGCTCCTTGTCGCCGACCTTCTTGCCGAGCACGTTCAGTGCGGTCTGGAAGCCGCGAATGCCGTCCTCGCCGAGCACCGTGTAGGTGCCTTCGAGGGTGGCGGTGACGCCGACCTTGATCTTTTCCTGCGCAAAGGCGGCGCCTGACATCAGCAGGCTGCTCAACGCAATCAGTCCTAGACTGCCTTTCAACATTGCTCTCCTCCCTGGGCGTTCTTGTCGCTGTTTTTCACCGCACCCTCACGCGTCCGCCGCTCGATGCGACGTGCTTGCAAGGCCAACGGGTCTTCGACGATTTCTTGGGATGAAGGCTAACCGAACTCGGATACGGCGCACGCGTCGGAGCCGTGTACGGCTTAACGGGCAGTCTCATTTTGAATGGTGCGTCGCAAATCGTCCCGCGCTGCAATAGGCGCGCTCACGCGCCCTGGTTGTCGCTGAACGGCGGCCTCGGAATGGGCGCGGGATCGCGAAGTTCCAAGCTTGACACTATCGGGCGAAAAGAACAGAAGTCGAACATGAACATCAAGGAATCACGGGGAACTTCGATCAGAGCGGGATCGCGCGACGCCGCGCCGAGAGCGAAGCGCCGATGACGCTGCCTGTCCTGCCGGTCTACTATTATCACGACCACTTCACGGAGATGCTCAGCTTCGTGTGCGAGAGCTACGGTCCGGTGCTGGCCGACAGGCATCGGGCATTTGTCGCTCGCTTCTCCTCGCTGTCGAAGGACGCCCAGTGCCTGTTCATCCGGATGGTCAACCGGAACGGCACGGTCTTCAATCCCTCCACGTTCAAATACGCCGAGATCGCCGATCCCATCGGCGCGTTGGGGGAGCTTGGCATCGCCGGTTATGTTCGAGGCCTGAGCGAGCAGGATTACGCTGCGTTCCTGGCGTGCCTTGCAAAGCCCGATCTGTTCGACGGCGCAAAGGCAGCCGGCATGAGCGATGTCAGGGCCTCGTGGCCGAAGGCCAAGCTGTCGGAGTATTGTCTCGCCAACCTGTCGTTCGGCACGGCCTTCCAGCACTTTGGTGGTGGGGCCTTCATCGCGCTCGGCGACACCGAGCCGCTGGAGTTCCTGCTCTATCTCTATTTCGGCAAGACAGAGAACAATCTCAAGAATTTCGCGCTGCGCGACCTCGGCATCCTGCGCACCAACGACCAGGCGGATTTCAGCGCCCGGTTTGCCGACGCGGACGAGGCGAGGGCCTGCTTCCACTACGCGCGCCTGCTGCGCCACCTCGAGGCCAAATCCGACGAGGTATATCGCAAGTCCGTTGCCGACATTCTCGGCGGTCCTGCCTGCCCGACGGATTACGCCGTGGATCTGCGCAGCCGCGCGGCCCACAAAGCGGGTCTGCACTTCGAGAAGAAGGGCGAGGCCGCGCTCGCGGTGCAGCTTTATCGCGCCGGATCCTCGGCCGAATGCAATGAGCGTGTCGCCCGGCTGCTCTACGCGGAAGGCGACAAGGACGCCGCCGAGGAACTGTTGCGGCGCATGATCGATGATCCCGCCAGCGACGACGAGTTCGTCTTCGCAAGCGATTTCTATGCCCGGAAGTTCGATGGGCGCCGGACCGGCTTGTGCACCGCGTTACTGCGGGCTGGACGAACGCTCCGGGTGGACGACACCTGGCGCGGCAGCCCGGAGGCCGGCATTGCGGGCGTCTTGCGCCGGCAGGGCCTCGAGGTCTTCCACGCCGAAAACACGCTCTGGCACTGCCTGTTCGGATTGCTGTTCTGGGACGAGCTGTTCGAATCCGGACAGCTGCACAGCGGCTTCGATTGGATGCCGCACTGCCTGAAGGACAAAACCTTTGCGCAGATGTTCTCGCCTCAAATCGAGGCGAAGCTGGCGGCCGTCGCGTCGCGCTCCGCGCTGCCCCAGATCCTGCGTATCGTCGCTGCGAAATGGGGCAAGCCGAATGGCGTGTTCGCCTGGGACCATGTCGATATGGATGCACTCCGCGCGCTGCTTGCGGGCACCAGTGCTGATGGCCTCGCCACGATGCTCCGTCTGATGTGCGAGGACTATCGCGCGATGCGCGATGGCTTCCCCGATCTCATGCTTGTGGCTGATGGTGCCGTCTCGTTCATGGAAGTGAAGGCCGAGGGTGACGTCATCAGGCGCAACCAGCTGACGCGGCTTCGCCAGCTCGGCAACGCCGGTATCCCTGCCGAGATCGGCCGCGCCGATTTCCGTTTTGATCCGGACCAGGACTATGTCGTCGTGGACATCGAGACCACCGGCGGCTGGACCGGCGGGGATCGCATCACCGAGATCGGTGCCGTCAAGATCCGCAATCACGAGGTCGTGGCCGAGTGGCATTCGCTGATCAATCCCCAGCGATCGATCCCGGCCAAGATCGTCGCGTTGACCGGCATCACCAACGAGATGGTGCGCAATGCGCCGTTGTTCGCGGAGGTCGCCGACAGCTTCATGCAGTTCATGGCTGATGGCGTTTTCGTCGCCCACAACGTCAATTTCGACTACGGCTTCATTGCCGCGGAATACGAGCGCCTCGAACGCCGCTTCCGCTTTCCAAAGCTCTGCACCTGCGCGAGCATGCGTCGGCATTACCCGGGTCATAAGTCTTACGGGCTTGGTAAGCTCACCCGGGCCTACAATATCGAGCTGAAGGACCACCACCGTGCTCTGTGCGACGCCCGCGCGGCCGCGCATCTTCTCAATTTGATCAATGCGAAGCGCGACGAGAGCGGGAGCGGGAGCAGGGCGGAAGAGATCGCGGCGTGATCCTTCGAATCCCCGGCGCCTGGATCAAATTTCCAACGTCAGTTGCGGCTCGGCATCGTCTCCGACCTGGAGCGATGACAGCGAGACGCCCAGCAGCCTGACCCGTTTGGGCAGGGGCATCTCGACCTCGAGCAGGCCGCAGGCAAGGCGCTCCAGCTCGTCCCGTGCTGCGACCGCTGCGAGCACGGATCTGCTGCGCGTGATGATCTCGAAGTCGGCGAACTTGATCTTCAAGGTCACGGTGCGGCCCCGGCTGCCCGATGTCTCGCAGTGGCGCCAGACCTTGTCGACGAGCGGACGAAGCTCGACGACAAGCGCGTCGAAATCGGAAAGATCGGTCGAGAACGTGGTCTCGGCACCGATCGACTTGCGGATCCGGTTGGCCCGCACCGGTCTTTCATCGACACCGCGCGATATCCAATAGTAATAGGCGCCCGACTTGCCGAAATTCGCGTTCATGAATTCGAGCGTCTGGTTGCGGATGTCGAGACCGGTGAACAGGCCGAGCGCATTCATCTTTGCGCTGGTCGCCGGTCCGATCCCGTGGAACTTGCCGACGGGCAGCGTCTCCACGAAGGCGGGCCCCATTTCGGGCGAGATCACGAACTGGCCGTTGGGCTTGCGGTGATCGGAGGCGAGCTTTGCCAGGAACTTGTTGTAGGAGATGCCCGCCGACGCGTTGAGGCCAGTCTCGGCCTTGATCTTCTCGCGGATCCGCAGCGCGACGTCACGGGCAAGCGGGATGCCTTGCAGGTTCTCCGTCACGTCGAGATAGGCCTCGTCGAGCGACAGCGGCTCGATGATTTCAGTATGCTCGGCAAAAATCTCACGGATCTGCCGGCTGATCGCCTTGTAGACCTCGAAGCGGGGCTTCACGAAAATCAGGTCGGGACATTGCCGCTTCGCGGTCACCGACGCCATCGCGGACCGAACGCCGAATTTGCGCGCTTCATAGCTTGCGGCTGCGACCACGCCGCGCTCGGCCGAACCACCGACAGCGACGGGCTTGCCGCGCAGCTCGGGATTGTCGCGCTGTTCCACGGATGCGTAAAAGGCATCCATGTCGATATGGATGATCTTGCGAACGCGCGGCGCGTCGCCGTCCACGGCATCGGAGTCGCTCATGCCCGGATGATACAATCGGGCCGTGGGAATCGCGAGGGGCGGCGGTGGCGCGCCTCTACGGCTTCAAAGCAATAGACTAGCTAATCCCGGTGATGTCGTTGAGCTGCGACGCCAGCGCCGGCGTGCAGCACAGGATCGGGTTGCCCTTGCTGATGCCGTCACCGGCGAAGAAGTCGCTGACCCAGCCGCCGGCTTCGCCAACGATCACCATGCCGGCGGCAACGTCCCAGGCGTTGATGTGCAACTCGGCGTAGCCGTCGGTGCGCCCGTTGGCGACGTTGCAGAGGCCCAAAGTGCCGGAGCCGGCGCGCTTGATTGAGCAGCCGGCAGCATAAGCGCGGCTCATCACGTCGAGATAGCGCTGCGAGGGAAGACGGGGCGACCAGCCCAGTTCCAAAGAGGCGCGCCTGATGTCATCGGTATCAGAGACGGCGATCTTCTGCCCGTTCAGCGTCACGCCCTGGCCGCGCTGCGCGACATAGAGCTCGCCCAATGATGGCGCGGCGACGATGCCGATCGTCGGCTCGCGGTTGAGCAGGAAGCCGATGGAGATGCACCAATTGCGATCTCCGCGGGCGAAGTTGGCGGTGCCGTCGATCGGATCGAGGATCCAGACCGCATCGCTGGCCTCGCCGCCGCCTTCCTCGCCGATGACGGTGTCGCCAGGGAAAAGCTCCGACAGCCGCGCACGGAGAAAGTCCTCGACAGTGCCGTCCGCGACGGTGAGCCAGTCCTGCGCACCCTTCATCGTGACGCCGAGGCTTTCCTTGCGGCCGAAATAGTCGAGCGCGATGCGCCCGGCCTCGGCGGCAAGGCCCTGGGCCGCATAGCGGCGCAGCATGAGCTCGGCAGGCGTCATGGTCAGGCGGACCTGATCGCGACGGGGCGGCCGGTGCGGGCCGACTCGGTCGCCGCGTCGGCGAGCATCTGGGCGCGCAGCCCGTCGAGACCGGTCGGCGAGGGCGCCGCCTTGCCGCTACAGGCATCGATGAAGGCCGCGAGCTCGGCGCGATAGGCGGCGGCATAGCGTTCGAGGAAGAAGTTCTGCACCGGATCGGCGCGGAAGCCCTGGCCGGTCGCGATCTCGACCGTCGTTTCGTGGATATTGCCGGCCCTCAGCATGCCCTTCGAGCCGTGCACCTCGATGCGCTGGTCGTAGCCGTAGGTGGCGCGGCGCGAATTCGAGATCTGTGCGATGCGCCCGCTCGCCGTCTTCATGACCACGGCGGCGGTATCGACGTCGCCGGCTTCACCGATGGCCTTGTCCACCAGCGCCGAGCCGAGCGCGAACACCTCGACCGGCTCTTCAGCCAGCAGGAAGCGCGCCATGTCGAAATCATGGATCATCATGTCGCGGAACAGGCCGCCTGAGCGTTTCACATAATCGACCGGCGGCGGCCCGGGATCGCGCGAGATCACGCTGACGATCTCGATCTCGCCGGCCTCACCGCTGCGCAGGCGCTTCTCCAGCGCCGCAAAGTTCGGATCGAAGCGGCGGTTGAAGCCGATCATCAGCGGCTTGCCTGATGTCGCGACCGTGGCCAGGCATCGGCGAATGCGATCCGAATCAAGGTCGACCGGTTTCTCGCAGAACACCGCCTTGCCGGCCGAGACGGCAGCCTCGATCAGGTCGGCATGCGTGTCGGTCGGCGTACAGATCAGGATGGCGTCGATGCCGGCATCGCCGATGATCGCATCCGCAGCGGCCACCTTCGCGCCTGTCGCCTGTGCGAGCGAGGACGCGGCCTCGTTCGAGGCGTCGGCCACCGCGACCAGCCGCGCATCGCCGCGCGCCGCGACATTGAGACCGTGAATGCGCCCGATCCTGCCGGCGCCGAGAAGTCCAAACCGCATTGTCATCATCATTGCTTGACTATTCGAATAAGCATTCCATTCTCTGCGCCGCCCAGTCAAGGTCGGAGCCTGCACTTCGCGATGTCATCAACCGCCGCGCAACATCAGATCAGATCGAACGCCGACACATTCGCGACACAGTTGCGCGAGCACACGCGCTCGGTCAGGACGATGATGGAACATCTCGACGGGCCGGTTCGCGCCTGGCGGTTGAACGGGAGCGAGTGATGGCGACGATCAGGCTCACCATGGCCCAGGCGCTCGTCGCCGCGATGGCCGCGCAAAGGACTGTCATTGACGGGCAGGACCGGCCGCTGTTCGCCGGTGTCTGGGCGATCTTCGGGCATGGCAATGTCGCAGGTCTCGGCGAGGCGCTCTATGCCGTGCGAGACCGTCTGCCGACCTTGCGCGCGCATAACGAGCAGGCGATGGCGCATGCCGCGATCGCCTTCGCCAAGGCTTCGCGCCGCCGGCGCATGATGGCGGTGACGAGCTCGATCGGCCCCGGCGCGACCAATATGGTGACGGCCGCAGCCGTTGCTCACGTCAATCGCGTGCCGGTGTTGCTGCTGCCGGGTGATGTCTTCGCCGGACGCCGTCCCGATCCGGTGCTGCAGCAGATCGAGGATTTCGGCGACGGCACGGTCTCCGCCAATGATTGTTTCCGGCCCGTCTCGCGCTATTTCGATCGCATCACGAGGCCCGAGCAGATCATGCCCGCCTTCGAGCGCGCGATGCAGGTTCTGACCGATGCGGCCGAATGCGGACCCGTGACGCTCGCACTCTGCCAGGACGTGCAGACCGAAGCCTACGACTATCCCGACTGGTTCTTCGCCGAGCGCGTCTGGCAGCCGCGCCGCCCGCGTGCCGACGCGGCGCAAATGGTGCAGGCCGTAGCGCTGCTCAAGAGCGCGAAGCGCCCGCTCGTCGTCGCCGGTGGCGGCATCCTCTATAGTGAGGCGGAAGCTGATCTTGCCGCCTTCTGCATCGCGCACGGCATCCCGGCGGCGGAAACGCAGGCCGGCAAGAGCGCGCTGCCGCACGATCATCAGCTCAATCTCGGCGCGATCGGCGTCACCGGCACCGGCGCGGCCAATGATGCGGCACGGCAGGCCGATCTCGTGCTGGCGATCGGCACCCGCTTGCAGGATTTCACCACCGGCTCGCGCTCGCTGTTCGCCGATCCCGCCTGCCGGATCATCGGCCTCAATACGCAGGCCTTTGATGCCGGCAAGCATCGCGCGCAGCCGCTCGTGGCCGACGCCAAGGTCGGGCTGGCGGAGCTCGGCGCCGCGCTTCAGGGCTGGACGGCACCTTCGGTCTGGACCGGGCAGGCCAAGGCTGGCCGCACGGCCTGGCTGGAAACGGCCGCGCGCTACCTGGCTGCGGGCAACGACACCTTGCCAAGCGACGCCCAGGTCATCGGCGCCGTTCAGCGCCGCAGCCGGCCAAGCGATGTCGTGCTGTGCGCCGCCGGCGGCTTGCCCGGCGAGTTGCACAAGCTCTGGCAGCCCGGCGCGCCCGGCGGCTACCACATGGAATACGGCTATTCCTGCATGGGCTACGAGATCGCGGGCGGGCTCGGCGTCAAGCTCGCCGATCCCACGCGCGAAGTCATCGTGATGGTCGGCGACGGCTCTTATCTGATGATGAACTCCGAAATCGCCACGTCGGTGATGTTGGGTGCGAAGCTCATCATCGTCGTGCTCGACAACCGCGGCTTCGGCTGCATCAATCGCCTCCAGAACGCGACCGGCGGTGCTCCTTTCAACAACCTCTTGCGCGACGCCCGCCACGAGACGCTGCCCGAGATCGATTTCGCAGCCCACGCCGCCGCGATGGGGGCGATCGCGCGCAAGGTCACCGGCATCGCCGAGCTGGAAGCGGCGTTCGAGGAGGCGCGCGGTCACGTCAGGACCAGCGTCGTCGTGATCGACACCGACCCGTTGCGCTCGACCGATGCCGGTGGCCATTGGTGGGAGGTGGCGGTGCCTGAAATCTCGGAGCGCACCGAGGTCGAAGCCGCAAGGCGCGGCTATATCGAGGCGCTCGCGCGTCGCAATATCTGATCGAGTGAGGACGACATGCCTATCCGTATCGGCGCCAACCCCATCGGCTGGTCGAACGACGATCTCCAGGAGATCGGCGGCGACACGCCGCTTCAGACTTGCCTTGCCGAGGCGCGCGAAGCGGGCTTTGAGGGCATGGAGCTCGGTCACAAATTTCCGCGCGAGCCGCAGGCCCTGAAAGCTGCGCTGGCGCCCTTCGCCATGGCCTGCATCTCCGGCTGGTATTCGGCGGAGCTCCTGAAGCGCGATGCCGATGCGGAGATGCGGCATCTGCGCCCGCATCTCGATCTTCTCAAGGCGATGGGATCGTCAGTGCTCGTGTTCGCCGAGACCTCGAATGCGATCCATGGCGATCGCGGCAAGCCGCTATCACAGCGGCCGGTGATGAAGTCGGGCGACTGGGCCGAGTTCGGCCGCCGCATCACTGAAGTCGCGGAGCGTACGCTCGCCGAGGGCGTCAGGCTGGTCTATCATCATCACATCGGCACCGTCGTCGAAAGCGCTGATGATATCGACGCCTTCATGGCGTCGACCGGCGACGCCGCTCATCTCCTGCTCGACACCGGCCATGCCACCTGGGGCGGCGCCGATCCGGCCGCGCTCGCCCGAAAATACCGCGCCCGCATCAGCCATGTCCACGCCAAGGACGTGCGTCAGGCGGTGATGGAGCAGGCGCGGCGCGAGGACTGGAGCTTCCTCGATGCGGTGCTGGGGCAGGGCAGCGCGCTCGGTGTCTACACCGTGCCCGGCGACGGCATGGTCGATTACCCCGCCGTCTTCCGCGAGCTCAAGGGCTATTCCGGCTGGATCGTGGTCGAGGCGGAGCAGGACCCGCAGAAGGCACACCCGCTGACCTATGCCAGGAAGGGTGTTGCCCATCTGAGGCAGAGCCTGAAGGTGGCCGGGCTCGCCTGATTGCCCTCAGGCGCAGGCAGCGTCTCAGACCCAGCCGCCATCGACGATGTAGTGCTGGGCGGTGCAGGCGGAGGCCTCGTCCGAGGCGAGGAACAGGGTGAATTTCGCGACCTCATCAGGCACGAGCCGACGCTTCAGGCACTGGCGCTGCTGCAGTTCGGCCTCGCCGGCGGGCGTCATCCATTTCTCGAGCTGGCGCTCGGTCATGATCCAGCCCGGCGCAATTGCGTTCACGCGGATATTGTAGGGACCGTAGTCGCGCGCCAACGAGCGCGTCAGCCCGATCACGCCTGATTTGCTGGCGGTGTAGGCGGCCATGCCGCCTTGTCCGGCGATCCACGATACCGAGCCGAAATTGATGATGGCGCCTGACTTGGCCGCCTTCATGTCCGGCAACACGGCCTGCGACGCAAAGAACTGATGCTTCAGGTTCACCGCGATGCGGTCGTCCCAATATTCCGGCGTCATTTCCTCGGTCTTGTGCCGTTCGTCATGCGCGGCGTTGTTGATCAGGATGCTGATCGGCCCGTGTGCCTTGCGGGCCTCCTCGACACCGGCGCGCAGGGCCGGAATGTCGGTCAGGTCGACGCGCTGGAAATGCGCAGCAAGTCCTTGATCCGACAGCTCGCGCGCCAGGCGCTGGCCTTCCTCGGCCTTGATGTCGAAGAACACGACCTTGGACTTCTGCTCCGCGAAGCGCCGCACGATCGCAGCGCCAATTCCCGCAGCACCTCCGGTGACGAGCACAACCTTGCCGGCGAGGTCGGAATAGATGGCGGCCATGGGAACCTTCCAGTTTGTTAGGGGCGGCGAACGCCGCCCGACTCTTTTGCAGACCTTATCCGTTTGTCCCGTGAGGTGCATATGTCAGAATTTTAGTTGCGTACCTCAAAATCTGAAGGCAGGATTGCGCCCAAAGAATAAAAGCCGTTGGGAGGTTGTGATGAGACTGCTCGGGAAGCTGGGATTCGCCGTCGCCGCATGCCTATTTGGCGCCAATGTCGCGGCAGCCGACACCGTCGTGAAATGGCTCCACATCGAGGTCAATCCGGCCCAGGTGAAGATCTGGGAGGAGGTCGCGCGCAGCTATGAGGCCTCGCACCCCGGTGTGAAGGTCGAGATGCAGTTCCTGGAGAACGAGGCCTACAAGGCCAAGCTGCCGACCATCCTGCAATCCAAGGATCGGCCGAACATCATCTACAGCTGGGCCGGCGGCGTCTTGAAGACGCAGATCGAAGCCGGCGTGCTGGAAGACATCACCGATTCCGTGAAGAGCGGCGGCTATAGCGACACGATCGCACCGGCGGCGCTCGCCGCCTTCACTCAGAACGGCCGCGTCTATGGACTTCCGATCGCGCTGTCGCAGGTCGGTTTCCTCTACAACAAGGATTTGATGGCCAAGGGTCATGTCGATGCAAGCAAGATCAAGACATGGGACGATCTGCTCGGCGCGGTGAAAACGCTGAAGGCCGCGGGTGTTACGCCGATAGTGGTTGGCGGTGCCGATAAGTGGCCGCTGCATTTCTACTGGACCCATCTCGCGGTGCGCATCGGCGGCAAGCCGGCCTTCGATGCAGCGCTGAAAGGGGAAAACGGTGGCTTCGCCGGTGAAACTTTCCAGAAGTCCGGTGAGCTGTTCAAGCAGCTCGTTGATCTCCAGCCCTTCCAGAATGGCTTCCTCGGCTCCAAGAACCCGCAGGCCGTCGGCTATTTCGGTGACGGCAAGGCTGCGATGATCCTGGCCATCTCGTCCTTCTATCACACCCAGCGCGCGCTCGCCGCCGACAAGGTCGGTCTTTCCGACGACAAGCTTGGCTGGTTCGATTTTCCGGTCGTTCCGGGCGGCAAGGGTGAGCCGTCAGACACGCTGGGCGGCATCACCGGATGGCTGGTCACCAAGGACTCGCCGAAGGAGGCAGTCGATTTCCTGAAGTACTTCATCTCCAAGGACGTGCAGGCGCGGCTCGCCGCCGGCAACTTCATTGTTCCCGTCGTTAAGGGCGGCGAGGCGGGCCTCAAGAGCGACTTCATGAAGCAGATCGCGGCCAATCTGGCGAAGTCCAACTATCATCAGAACTTCTATGACCAGAGCCTCGGCCCCTCGGTCGGCCGCGTCGTCAACGACGTCTCGGCGGAGATTGCCGGCGGCAGCATGAGCCCGCAGGACGCCGCGAAAGCGATCGAAGCGGCGTACAAGCAGGGTAACTGACGGTGGCGCGTCGGATGGCGATCGCCTCGCCGATCAACGTTGCCGGCGAGGCGGCTCCGCAGGCGCTGCGTGGCCCGGGCTGGGACGGCCGCTTCACCGTCCTGATCCTGTTCCTGCCGCCGGCGCTGCTGCTGTTCACGCTGTTCGTGGTGCTGCCGATCGGGGAGGCGGCATGGTACTCGGGCTTCAACTGGAACGGTTTCGGCAGGCCGACCCAATGGATCGGCTTCGACAATTATCGCTTCGTCTTGGAAACGCGCGCATTCTGGCTCGCGCTGCGCAACAACGGGCTGATCATCGCTGTCTCGCTCGCGATCCAGCTGCCCCTCGCGCTAACATTGGCCCTGATGCTGGCCGAGAAGTTTCGCGGCGCGGTGGCGCTGCGCATGCTGTTCTTCATGCCCTACATCCTGGCGGAGATCGCGACCGGGTTGATCTTCTCCTTCGTCTATGACGGCGACTACGGTCTTGTCGCGTCGATCTGGCGCTTCTTCGGCGCCGAGCCGCCGTATCTGCTCGCCTCGACCGACACGGCCATGCTGGCGGTGCTGATCGTGATCGTGTGGAAGTATTTCGGCTTCCACATGATGCTGTTCATCGCGGCGCTGCAGAGCCTCGACAAGAGCCTGGTCGAGGCGGCGCGGATCGACGGCGCGACGCGTTCGCAAACCCTGCGCCATGTCGTGATTCCCTTGCTCTACCCGACCATCCGGCTCTCGGTGTTCTTCGCCATCGTCGGCTCGCTGCAGCTGTTCGATCTCGTCATGCCGCTGACGCGCGGGGGACCGGCGGATTCCTCCAACACCATGGTGAGTTTCCTCTACAACAACGGCATCTCGCGCATGCGCGTCGGCTATGGCAGCGCCATCGGCGTCATCCTGTTCGCGATCTGCGTGACCTTTGCCTTCACCTACAAGCGATGGTTCATGCGCGATGAATAGTGCAGAAACTGCCCGCGCTCCGTTCGATCCCGCCGTGCTGTTCAAGGCGGCGTTTCTCGGCATCGTTGCCATCTTCGTGCTGGTGCCGCTGCTGGCAACCCTGCTCGGCGGCTTCAAATCGCTCGGCGAATTGCGCGTCAATCCGTTCGGTCTGCCCCATCATTGGGAATGGCAGAACTACGCCGACATCCTGTTCTCGGGGCGCTACTGGCAACTGCTGCGCAACTCGCTGATCATCTCGACCCTCACGGTGACATTGACGCTGATCACGGCCTCGATGGCGGCGTTCACCTTCGCTCACGTCAGGTTCTTCGGCTCGTCGATGCTGCTGAGCTATTTGACGCTCGGCCTGTTGTTTCCGGCGGCGACCGCCGTGCTGCCGCTGTTCATCAAGGTGCGCGATCTCGGCCTGCTCGACACCTATTTCGGCGTTGCGCTGCCGCAAGTGGCCTTCAGCCTCGCCATGAGCGTGCTGCTGCTGCGCCGCTTCTTCAAGGACATTCCCTATGAGCTGCTGGAGGCCGCGCTGGTCGACGGCTGCAGCTACATCAAGTTCTTTCGTTACGTGACGTTGCCATTGTCGCGGCCGATCCTGGCGACCGTCGGCACCATCACCTTCGTCAACAGCTGGAATGCCTACCTGCTGCCGCTGGTGATGCTCAACACCGATGCGCTCTATCCCTGGCCGCTCGGCATCATGGTCTACCAGGGCGAATATTCGTCCGAATGGCACCTGATCCTCGCCTTCATCACGCTCACCATCCTGCCGACGATCATTCTGTTCCTGCTGGCGCAAAAGCACATCGTCGCCGGCCTGACGGCGGGCGCGGTCAAGGGATGAATAAGACTTCACGGAGACAAGAATGAGAAAAGTCGGCGTCGGAATCATCGGCTGCGGTGTCATCAGCACCGCTTACCTCAAGGCAGCGCAGCGCTTTCCGGTCATGGAGGTGAGGGCGCTCGCCGACATGCGCAGCGATGTCGCGGAGCGCCAGGGCGCCGCCTTCAACCTGCCCGCGATGCGGGTCGACCAGCTGCTCAAGCGCGACGATGTCGAGATCGTGGTCAATCTCACCGTGCCGCTCGCCCATACCGATGTCAGCCTCGCCGTGCTGAACGCCGGCAAGCACGTCCATTCCGAGAAGCCGCTCGGCATCAACGTCGCTGAAGCCCGCAAGGTGATGGATCTCGCCGCGCAGAAGAACCTGCGCGTCGGCTGCGCGCCCGACACGTTCCTCGGCGGCGGGCACCAGACGGCGCGCAAGCTGATCGACGACGGCGCGATCGGCACGCCGGTCGCGGGCAGCGCCTTCTTCGGCTGCCCCGGCCACGAGCGCTGGCATCCGGCGCCGGGCTTCTACTATTCGCGCGGCGGCGGGCCGATGCTGGACATGGGGCCGTATTACATCACCGATCTCGTGCAACTGCTGGGGCCTGTCGCCAGCGTGATGGGCTCGACCGCGCGCCCGAGATCCGAGCGTCTGGTCACCAGCCAGCCGATGAGCGGCACCTTGATTCCAGTCGAGGTGTCGACCCACGTCGCGGGCACGCTCGAATTCGAGAACGGAGCGGTCGTCTCTGTTACGATGAGCTTCGATGTGCCGAAGCACCGCCACGCGCCGATCGAGATCTATGGCGACAAGGGCAGCATGCTGGTGCCCGACCCGAATCGCTTCGGGGGCGAGGTGCAGGTCGCCAAGACCGGCGGCGAATTTGAGACGATGCCGTTGACGCACGGTCATGTCGAAGGCGAGTTCCGCTCGATCGGCGTCGCCGACATGGCCTCGGCGATCCTGAACAACCGGCCACACCGCGCCAGCGGCGCGCTCGCCTTCCACGTGCTCGAGGTGATGGAGGCGTTCCAGACCTCGGCGGACGAAGGCCGCCGGGTCAAGATCGAAAACCGCGTCGAGCGGCCGGCGATGCTGCCGGCCGGACGTGAAACCGGACAGATCGACTGAGGGAATGAGCATGCGCAAGGCATTGATTGTATGGGGCGGCTGGCCGGGACACGATCCCGATCTCTGTGCCTCGATGATCCGCGGCTGGCTGAAGGCGGAAGGCTTCGATGTCCGGATCGAAACCACGACCGAGGCATTCGGCGATCCCGGGATCCATGATCTCTCGCTGATCATCCCGATCTACACCATGTCGAAGATCGAGAAAGCGGATGCGCTCAATCTCTGTGCGGCGGTGCGCAGCGGCGTCGGGCTCGCCGGTCATCATGGCGGCATGTGCGATGCGTTCCGCGATTCCGTGGATTACCAATTCATGTGCGGCGGGCAGTGGGTTGCGCATCCCGGCAACATCATCGATTACAAGGTCGACGTGACCAAGCCCGACGATCCCATCATGAAGGGCCTGAAGAGTTTCGAGCATCGTTCCGAGCAGTATTACATGCATGTCGACCCCGCGATTGAAGTGCTGGCGACGACGACCTTCACCGGCGAGCACGCATCCTGGATCGATGGCGTGCTGATGCCCGTGGTCTGGAAGAAGCCATATGGCGCGGGCCGGGTATTCTATTCCTCGCTCGGTCATCGTGCCTACGAGCTCGACGTGCCGGAGATCCGGACGTTGATGACCCGCGGCATGCTGTGGGCGGCGCGCGAATGACGGATAGCGCGACCCAGCCCATGGTTCGCGCCACACTCGAGGACGTCGCGCGCGCCGCGGGGGTTTCGCTCGCCACCGTCGATCGCGTCGTCAACAGGCGCGAAGGCGTGCGCGCCAAGACTGTCGCGCGTGTCGAGGCCGCGGTGGCAAAGCTCGGCTATCGTGCCGACGTCGCGGCTGCACGTCTCGCCCGCGGACAGACGTTTCGTTTCGCCTTCGTGCTGCCGACGGGCAGCAACAGCTTCATGACCAATCTGTCCGAGCAGGTCCAGCGCACCGCCGACTGGCTTGCCGGCCAGCGCGGCTTCATCGACATCCTCCACGTCGACGTGTTCGATCCTGATGTCCTTGCCGGCGCGTTGGATGATTTGCCGCCGGTCTATCAGGGGGTCGCCGTGGTCGCGCTCGACCATCCCAAGGTCCGCGGCGCGATCGACGAACTGACCGCTCGCGGGGTCGTCGTGGTGACCCTTGTGTCGGATGCGCCGAGCTCGCGCCGTCTGCACTATGTCGGTATCGACAATCCGGCCGCGGGCCGGACCGCGGCGACGCTGATGGGGCGCTTCCTCGCAGGCCGCGAAGGGAAGGTCGCCGTCATCGCCGGATCGTTGTCGCTGCGCGATCACACCGAGCGGCAATTCGGCTTCCACCAGATATTGTCCAGCGAGCATCCGAACCTCGCGACATTGCCCCTCATGGAGGGCCGCGACGACAGCGTGCGCACGCGGGAGCTGACCACCGCGCTGCTGAAGCGCCATGCCGACCTGCGCGGCATCTATTGCTGCGGCGCCGGCAATCGCGGCATTGCCGAGGCGCTCGAGGCGTCCGGCCGCGCGCGCGACGTGGTCTGGATCACCCATGAGCTGACCCAGCATACGCGGCGCTTCCTGGTGCGCGGCACGCTCGATGCGATCATCAACCAGGACCCCGGCCACGAGGCGCGCTCCGCCGCGCGGGTGCTGCTGGCGCATTGCATGGAAGAGCCGATCAGCCCCGACCAGGAGCGCATCCGGATCGACATTTTCCTGCGCGACAACCTGCCGTAACGGCCGGTTGGGTTGCAGGGCAATCGCATATGGGAGCACGATGCGGCAGCATCGGCAGTGCGCTCCCTCTCCCGCTTGCGGGAGAGGGCTGGGGAGAGGGTGCCTCCGCAATGGGGCAATCCCCCAGAGGAAAGAACCCTCACCCGCCACGCTCGGGACGATGCTTCGCATCGCCCGGGGCGTGTCGGCCTCTCCCGCAAGCGGGAGAGGCGGAGCAAGCCCCGCGACAGTCTGCATGAATGCACATGCAATTGCACACGCGCAACGCACCAAGAGCTCCATCTTCGCAAATAGTTAGTGGCGCAATAAGCGCCCGGCCGGACCTGTCCCGCGCCGGCGATTGACAGGCAATTATTACATGTCTAAAAATATGCAAATTCATATAATTCACGAGACGCCTGAATGGACGCGCATCCGCTCAAGCTCAAGGTCAGGTCGTATGCCGCGGAGACGCCGTTCGTACGGAGCCTTGTGTTTGGCGTGGAGGACGGTGTCGTGCCGCGATGGCAGGCCGGCGCGCATCTGCGCGTGGCGCTCCCTGACGGAGGCGACCGCCCGTACTCGCTGATGGCGTTGCCGGGCCTGCCTGAGGATGCGCTGGCCCTCGGGGTGCTGCGCGAGGAGGCCTCGACCGGCGGCTCGCAATTCATGCACGCGCTGAAGGTCGGCGATGTCGTCAAGGCGAGCGCGCCGGTCAACAATTTTTGCCTGCACGAGGGGAGCGCGCCGGCGCTGCTGTTTGCCGGCGGCATCGGCATCACGCCCGTTCTGTCGATGGCGGCGGAGCTCGCGGCGCGGGGGAGCCCTTATCGCTTGCACTATGCGGGGCGCACGCAAGGGCTGCTGGCGTTCCTGCCGCAATTGCAGGCCATCTGCGCCAAGAGCCTCTCTGTTCACTACGACAGCGACGAGTCTCGGCTCGACATCGCCGCTGCGCTCGGCGCTGCCGCCGCGAACGCCCACATCTATGTCTGCGGCCCCTCAGGCATGATCGACGCGGTGAAGGCGGGCGCGCTTGCCGCCGGCGTGTCAGCCGACCGCATCCATTATGAGCTCTTCAAATCCGAACAGCCGTCCTCACCCGACCGGCCGTTCGAGGTCGAGATCATCTCGACCGGGCAGGTCGTCGGCGTCGCGGCGGGACAGACCATCATCCAGGCGCTGGAAGCCGCCGGGTTGGAGGTCCTCTACGACTGCCAGCGCGGCGATTGCGGCATCTGCCAGTGCGGCGTCATCGAGGGGGTGCCTGATCATCGCGATGTCATCCTCAGCGATGACGAGAAGGCGTCCAACAAGGTCATGCAGATCTGCGTGTCACGCGCCAAGTCGGAACGTCTGGTGCTGGATCTCTAGGGGCGAGGGACGACATGAAGAAATATGGAGAGAATGCCGAGGCGATTGCGGCGCTGGTGCGCGAGGCCGAGGTGCACCGCGACGTCTATGTCGACCCCGAGATCTTCGAGCTCGAGATGGAGCACCTGTTCCCGAACAGCTGGATCTATGTCGGCCATGCGAGCCAGCTGGCGAAGCCTGGCGATTTCATCACGGCCAATATTGGCCGGCAGCCTGTCATGGCGAGCCGCCATAGCGACGGCTCGATTCACGTGTTTTACAATCGCTGCCCGCACAAGGGCGTGAAGATCGCCTCCGAGCCTTGTGGCAACACCGGAAAGTTTTTCCGCTGCCCCTATCATGCCTGGTCCTTCAAGACCGACGGCTCGCTGCTCGCGATCCCCCTGAAGAAGGGCTATGAGGGCACCGGCTTCGGCGACACCCAGGCCAATGAGGGGCTGTCGAAAGTCAAAAACGTCGTCATCTACCGGGATTTCATCTTCGCCCGCCTCAGCGTTTCAGGCGTCTCCTTCGAGGATTATTTCGGTGAAAGCCTCTCGACCATCGACAACATGGTCGACCGCTCGCCGGAGGGGAAGCTGGCAGTCCAGGCGACGCCGATCCGCTATATGCACACCTGCAATTGGAAGATGCTGGTCGAGAACCAGACCGACACCTGCCATCCCATGGTCGCGCATGAGAGCTCGGCCGGAACGGCGGTCAAGGTCTGGAAGCGTGAGCAGGGCGATTCCACGGAGACGCCGATGGCGGTGCAGCTCTACGGTCCCTTCATGAGCCCGTACGAGTTCTACGAGCAGAGCGGCATCAGGATCTGGCCGAACGGCCACGGCCATACCGGCGTCGCCAACTCCATCCATTCGAACTATCAGGATGTTTCAGGCTATCTCGACCAGATGGTCGCGGCCTATGGCGAGCAGCGCGCCCACGAAATCCTCGGCGAGGTCAGGCACAACACGGTCTATTTCCCCAACATCATGGTGAAGGGCGCCGTCCAGATCCTGCGCAATTTCATCCCCATCGCGGTCGACAAGACGCTGGTCGAGAGCTGGGTCTATCGCCTGGTGGGCGCGCCCGACAAGCTGTACGAGCGGGCACTGATGTACAATCGCTTCATCAACGCGCCGACCTCGATCGTCGGACACGACGATCTCGAGATGTACGAACGGGCGCAGGAAGGGTTGAAGTCCAACGGCAACCAATGGGTCAATCTGCGGCGGCTCTACGACGGCCATGAGGAGCAGGACGTCACGGCTGTCATCAACGGCACGTCGGAGCGGCAGATGCGAAACCAGTTCCACGCCTGGGCCAAATTCATGACCATGGACATGGGCAAGCGCATCGAGGCCGCGGAATGATCGACGAGAAGGACATCGCAGAGTTCATCTACCGCGAGGCCGAGCTGCTCGATACGATGCAGTGGCAGGCCTGGCTCGATCTGTTTCACCCGGAGGGACGCTACTGGATGCCGCTGGAATGGCAACAGCAGGATCCGGTGCTGCAGCCGTCCCTGATGTACGAAGATCTGCTGCTCCTGAAAGTCCGTGTCGAACGCCTTGCCGGCGAGCGCACCTTCAGCCAGAAGCCGAAGAGCCGCTGTCATCATCTGCTCCAGTCGCCCAGGATCGTGGCGTGCGTTCCTGAAGCCGGCGTGTTCAAGGCGCGGACGTCCTACATCTACACGGAGACGCGCGGCGACATGCTGGAGCGTTATTCCGGCTGGGCCTCGCACGATCTCGTCCAGGTCGGCGATGCCCTGAAGATCAGGCTCAAGCGGGTCGATCTCGTCAATTTCGATGCGCCGTTCGGCAACATTCAGCTTTTCATGTGAGACTGCCTTGACCGCTGCGACCACAGTCTACCAACGCTTTCGCGAGACCACGCTCCGCCGGGGCGAGGTAGGCTTTCTCAACGTCCTGCCGGAAACCGCTGAGATCTACGGCATCGCCGCCGGTGAGATTACCTACCGCGCCATGCTCGATCGGGTTGAGCGTTGGCGCGCGGCCTTCGCAAGCCGCGGCTATGGCGAAGGCCACCGCGTCGGGCTGCTACTCCAGAACAGGCCTGTTTTCGTCGAATTGTGGTTCGCACTCAACGCGCTCGGCGTCTCCGTGGTGCCGATCAACCCGGATCTGCGCCTCAGCGAACTCGAATACATCATCGCGCATTCCGAGATGAACGCGGCCTTCGTGCTCGCCGATCGGCGTGACGAGGTGGAGACGGCGGCCCGTCAGGCCGGCCGGCCGATCCCTGTCGTGACGGAGGAGGGCGACGTTCCCGCGCCTTTCGGCGGCGCGCGGCCCGCGAGCGCGGGCGATGGCTCGACCGAATGCGCGCTGCTCTATACGTCAGGGACGACGGGCCAGCCCAAGGGCTGCGTGCTCACCAACATTTATTTCCTGCATTCCGGCAATTGGTATCGGGATGTCGGCGGCCTGATCGATCTCAAGCCTGAGGGCGAGCGCATGATCACGCCGTTGCCGCTGTTCCACATGAACGCGATGGCGGTGTCGCTGATGGCGATGCTGTCGGTCGGCGGCTGCCTGACCATGCTCGATCGCTTCCATCCTCGCTCCTGGTGGGCGTCCGTGCGTGGCAGCCGCGCCACCTGCCTGCACTATCTCGGCGTGATGCCCTCGATGCTGATGAGCGCACCGGCGTCGGAACAGGATCGCGCGCACAGCGTGCGCTTCGGATTCGGTGCCGGGGTCGACAAGCTGCTGCATGCGCCGTTCGAGCAGCGCTTCGGCTTTCCGCTGCTGGAAGCCTGGGCAATGACCGAGACCGGCAGCGGCGGCGTCATCGCCGCCAATGTCGAGCCGCGCAAGGTCGGCACCAGCTGCTTTGGTCGTCCGGCCCCTGAGGTCGAGATTCGGATCGTCGACGATGGCGGCAACGATGCGCCGGTGGAGGTGCCAGGCGAGCTGCTGGTGCGGCGGACAGGCTCCGACCCGCACTACGGTTTCTTCCGCGAATATCTGAAGAACGAGGCGGCCACCGCTGAAGCGTGGGCAGGCGGCTGGCTGCACACCGGCGATATCGTGTCGCGCGATGCCGACGGCGATCTGCATTTCGTCGATCGCAAGAAGAACGTGATCCGCCGCTCCGGCGAGAACATCGCCGCGGTCGAGGTCGAATCCGTCCTCAACCGCCATCCCGCGATCCGGCAGGCCGCGGTCGCCGCGACGCCTGATCAGGTGCGCGGTGACGAGGTCGCAGCCGTGATCATCACTGAGAAAGCCGGCGCCGACCGCGCGCTGGCCGAAGAGATCGTGCGCTGGAGCCTGGAGCAGATGGCCTATTACAAGGCGCCCGGTTGGGTCGCTTTCGTCGACAGCCTGCCTCTGACGGCCACCGAGAAGATCCAGCGCGGCGGGCTGAAAGACTTCGTCACCAAACTGATGCGCGAGGGCGCGTTCTTCGACCTGCGCGACCTCAAGAAGCGGCAAGTCTGATCGAGGAGGTCTGATCATGGGCGAGGCGCGCACCACCCTCATCACCGGCGGCAATTCCGGGATCGGCGAGGCCCTGGCGAAGAAGCTCGTCGCGCGCGGCGAGCGCGTCGTTTCAGTCGGGTTGGAGCAGCCGACATGGACGCACGAGTTGCTCACGGCCTATTGCGCCGATCTGTCCAATCTCGCGGAGACGCGCGAAATCGCGCAGGAGATTTGCCGCGATCACGCCATCGACCGCCTCGTGCACAATGCCGGCGTGATCCTGCCAAACCTGCTGCCCGATGCCAGGCCGGAAGACATCTTGATGCTGGCGCAGCTGCATCTGGGCGCGCCGATGCTGCTGACCCAGGCCGCGCTGGAGGGGATGCTGGCGCGCCGCTTCGGGCGCATCGTGTTCGTCTCCTCGCGTGCCGCGATGGGCGCGGCGACGCGCTCGGCCTATTCGGCGACCAAGGCCGGCGTGCACGGCATGGCGCGGACCTGGGCGCTGGAGCTTGCCGCGAGCGGCATCACCGTGAATGTCGTAGCTCCAGGGCCGATCCTCACCGACAATTTCTGGGGCATCATCCCGAAGGGCTCCGAGCAGCAGGAGCGGATGGCGCGCAACGTGCCGGTCGGGCGGCTCGGCTCGCGCGAGGACGTCGCGCACGCGATCTCGTTCTTCCTCGACGAGCACTCGGATTTCGTCACCGGCCAGGTGCTCTATGTCTGCGGCGGCACCAGCCTCGTCGGCCTCGGGCCGTGATATCTGCCGTCTAACGCGGAATGGCTTTGGGTTGAGTCGCGTGCCGCGAACTCGGTTCACCTCGCCCGCTTGCGGGAGAGGTCGGCGCGAAGCGCCGGGTGAGGGCTTTCTCCTCTAGGGGAGTGTCCCATTGCGGATGTACCCTCACCCCAACCCTCTCCCGCAAGCGGGAGAGGGAGCGCACCTCCGCCGTTGCAGCGATCGAGCCTCATCGCGTCGCGCTTTAGATCTGGTTCTGCCTGATGTTCTCGACCATCTTGGCCAGCACGCGCGCGCAGACCTCGATGTCGTCAGGCTCGATGCCTTCGATCAGCCTGTCGTAATTGTTCGCCATGATCGGCCAGATCTTGCGCAGCAGCGCTTCACCTTCAGGCGTCAGGCCGACGACGCGGCGGCGCTGGTCCTCCTCGGCGATCTCGCGCTTGACGAGGCCCGACGACACCATGGACTCGACCATGCGGCTCGCCGTCGACTGCTCGGTCACCGCGAGCACGGCAACCTCGTTGACCGTGAGGGTCTTGTAGATGAACAGCACCGACAGCGTCCGGAACACGACATTGTTGATGCCGTGCTCGCTGAGGTCGCGGTTCTGATCGAGGTTCCAGCGATTGGCAAGCCGGTTGAACAGATACGGAATGTAGGTTTGCAACTGGTCCCGCGTCCTCGGCGGACCCGATTTCCATCTGCTCTTGGATTCTCTGGCCATTATCTCTTGCGACTTTGCTTCTTGCTCTCGGTATGATCATTTGAGGACAGCGATTTCAGCACGGACAGCGCGCCCTCCAGCTCCCGCACCGGGATGGTCTCGAACCGCTTGGCGAGATGCGTTTTGTGAACATCGGCCGCCTTCCTGAACAGCGCTTCGCCCTTCGGCGTCAGGCGTACGATGAAGGACCGCCGGTCCTCGCTCGACATCTCCCGGCTGATCAGATCATCGGCGAGAAGACGCTGCACCAGGCCGGAGACATTGCCGCCGGTCACCTTCAGGTTTTGCGACAATTGCCCGAGCGCAAGGCCATCCCGGTAACGATCGAGCTGGGCCAGCACGTCGAACTTTGCCAGCGACAGGCCGAACTCGGAGTTCAGCATCGCATTGAGCGAGGCAAACAGTTCGCCATGCAGCGACAGCAATTGCAGCCAGAGCCGGGTTTCGATCTGCCCGGGGACGGAAACAACGTTCTCTTTGAGTGCTGCCGGCATCGCATGACCATCGAGGACAGAATGTCTCGTCAATTGGCGGGATTATCGCGAATCTTTCGCTCCGATTAACAACTTATCACGCAAAAGTCTTGATGGTCTGGATTACGCCGTCGAGCGCGGTGCCGGCGCTGTCCTTCAGCGCGGCCTCGCGCAATCGGCGCGCCCAATCGGCGGCATCCTCGCGGCGCTCGACCAGTTTGATCGCAGCCAGCGTCCTGTCGAATTTCGACAGGCCCCGGCTATGCGTATCCGAATAGCCTTTGACGAGCCGGCGGCATTGCAGGATCTCGACGCCGAGCCGGTAGTTCGTGCCGACCGCCTCGGTCGCGGCCTTCAGCCATGCATCCCGGTGCGCGGTCTCGATGGCGTGACGCAGCGAGCGGCGGCGCAGGCCGCGCATCCCGCCCACGGCATAAAGCACCAGGAACCAGGGCAGCGAATAGGTCTTCACGCGGCGCCCTTTGTTGACGCGCCGATCGAGCCAGCCGAGCAGGCGCGGCCGCGCGCCAAGCCAGCGGCCAAAGCCAGCGGGCAGCATGCCCATCACTTCCTCCATGCGCGGATGCATGAACTCCGTGGTTTGCAGCACCTGTCCGTCCGACATCTCGAGCTCGCTCTCGATGCGGGCGCGGCGACCGGCACGCGTCTTGAGGTCGGCGACGCGGATCACGTCGTCATAGCTCATGGCATTGGCGAGGTACTTTGCCGCGACTTCCGTGAAGGCATAGCCGTGTGCGCTGCCGCGGGCGCCTTGGTCGGCCGCGTGCAGCGTCTTGAGGATGTCGAGATATTCGCCGCCATAGGCGACGTCTTGGAAGTCCACGACTTTCCGCAGTCCCGCACGCGCCATGGCAAGCGCGGGCTCGGGCAGCTCCTGGTTCAATCTTGCGATCAGCGCGCCGAGCTGCGGATCGGGCGGTGCGGAAGAGGGGATTGTGCCGGCCGGTTTGGCTTGCGCCGGTGCCGCAACCTCGGCAGGTCCGGTCTTGACCCGCGCAAAGGCGGCCTCGAACGTCTCGACGCTGGCCTTGGCGCCCTTGCCGCCGGCGCGGATGACGTCGAGATAGCTGTCGCGGCTGAACGGCAGCACATCGGCCGCCGCGAGCGCACCGAACATCGCCGCCGAAATGACGCTGCCATGGGCGACCGCCAGCGCGTTCAGATCGAAGATGATCTCGGTCTTGGCCGCGATCCCGATGGCGCCGGTGACGGCGCCGCTGTCGGCAATGCCGTTGCCCGGCGCGATCTTCTCGCCGACCGCGAACGAGCGGTGGTTGGACGCGATCAGCGTGGTACGGTCAGGCGTCACGAGGCCGCGCAGGATCGAGCGGCCGGCCTCCATGAACTCCGCCGCCATCACCACGTCGACGTCGCCGGGCGTCGGCATCAGCGACAGGATCGGCTTGCGGCCATCGAGCGGCGGCATCGCCTCGATGTAGTAGATGGTCGCGCCGGTGCGCTGCGCAACGCCGGGCACCGAGGTCGATTGCGCGACCCAGCCGTGGTTCTCGGCAAGCTGCACGATCCAGTCGGTCAGCACGCCGCCGCCCTGGCCGCCCATCGCGACGATCGCGATCGAGATCGGCCGCTCGGTTGCTTCGCCCGAAGCGGGCAGGGCCAGTCGGACCGTGTCGTCCCTCATGCCCGGATTCTCATATTAAGGCCTCGAGCGCCGGCCGCCGGTGGTCGCGCCGCCGCTGCAGCCAGCCGATCACGCTCATGGCGACCTTCGACTTGAACCTGTCCCATCCGCTCGGATTGTGAATCACGTCGGCGCGGTAGAACGAGGGGCAGAGCACCGCGGCCTCCGAGACCTCGCCGCAATTGCCGCAGCCGACGCAGGAATTGTCGATCGCCGCAACCGGATCGTCGCGCAGGGGATCGTCGAGCTGCTTGACCGACAGCGACGGGCAGCCGGACAGACGGATGCAGGCATGGTCGCCGGTGCAGACATCCTCGTCGACGCCGAAGCGTTCCTTGACGATGCGCACGCCGTCGTGGATGGCCTTATTGATTTGCGGCTTCACGCGGCGCTGCTTGTTCAGCATGCATTCGGAGGAGGCGACGATGACCTTGGGACCTTCGTCCTTGGTCGTCAGCGCTTCCTTCAGCGTGTCGCGCATCTTGCCGACGTCATAGGTGCGGTCGAGCTGGCGCACCCATTGGCCTCCGATGCCCTTCACCGCCTTGACAATCGAATTGTTGGTGTCGCGCCGCTTGTTGATCGCGCGCGAGGACAGGATGTCCTGACCGCCGGTCGCCGACGTATAGTAGTTGTCGACGATGACGAAGACGCCGTCATGCTTGTTGAACACGGCATTGCCGATGCCGCTGGTCAGGCCGTTGTGCCAGAAGCCGCCGTCGCCCATCACTGCGATCGAGCGCTTGTCGGCCTTGACGTTGAACGCCGAGGTCGAGGCCGGACCGAGGCCGAAGCCCATCGTGGTCGCGCCGATGTTGAACGGCGGCAGGATCGAGAACAGATGGCAACCGATGTCGGCGGAGACGTGGTGCTGGCCGAGCTCTTCCTCGACCAGCTTCATGGCGGCGAAGATCGGCCGCTCCGGGCAGCCGGTGCAAAGCCCGGGCGGCCGCGCCGGCACGACCTGCTTCAGCTTCTCGACCGCGGGATGATTGAGCACGGGCGCGGCATCAGGCGCCGGTGGCCGGTTGCCGAGCAGCCGCGGCTCGGTCTTCTCCAGGAACTCCCTGATGCCGCCGAGCAGCACCTGCGCGGTGTAGTCGCCGCCCATCGGCAGCACGTCCTTGCCGTGGACGCGCGCCTGAATGTCGCGGCGCCGCAGCACGGTGTTGATCGCCTGCTCCAGATATTCCGGCTGTCCCTCTTCGACGACGAGCACCGCATCCTTGCCGGCGCAGAACTCCGCGACCTCCGTGTCGATCACGGGGTAGGTGACGTTCATGACGTAAAGCGCCACCTGCGTGTTGCCGTAGGCGTCCGACAGGCCGAGATATTGCAGCGCGCGGATGACATTGTTGTACATGCCGCCCTGCATGATGATGCCGACCTTGCTCTCCTTCGGCCCCATCCATTCATTCAGCTTGTTGTCGCGGATGAATCCGATGGCCGCGGGCATCCGCGTCTTGATCTTCTCCTGCTCGTGCTCGTAGGCCGCCGGCGGCAGCACAATGCGGTTGACGTCGCGCTTGGGATTGTTGAGCGCGTCCTTGATCGTGTGGGCGGGCCTGACATTGTCCTTGCAGGCGAAGCTGCCGTGCATGTGACAGGCGCGGACGCGCACCTCCAGCATCACGGGCGTATTGGAGACTTCCGAGAGCTCAAAGCCCTTCTCGATCAGATTGACGATGCATTCGTGCTCGGGGCGGGGATCGAGCAGCCATATCTGCGACTTCATCGCAAACGCATGCGTGCGCTCCTGCATGATGGAGGAGCCCTCGCCATAATCTTCGCCGACGATGATCATGGTGCCGCCGGTGACACCGCCCGAGGCGAGATTGGCGAGTGCGTCCGAGGCGACGTTGGTGCCGACGGTCGACTTCCACGCCACCGCGCCGCGCAGCGGATACATCACCGAGGCCGACAGCATCGCCGCGGCGGCGGCTTCATTGGCGGAGCTCTGGAACACGACGCCGAGATCGTCGAGCACGTCCTTGGCGTCGGCGAGCACGTCCATCAGGTGCGAGATCGGCGAGCCCTGGTAACCGCCGACATAGGCGACGCCGGATTGCAGCAGCGCCTTGGTGATGGCGAGGATGCCTTCGCCGCGGAAGGTGTCGCCGTCGCCGAGCCGGAGATCCTCGACTTCGCGAGCAAAGGAACGTTCAGCCATTGCACCCTCCAGAAATATGCGTTAGCATACGTTTACATGTGAAGTAAGTCAACGCGCGCCATGCTATCATGCCTGCGGTTGTCGCTTCCGGCGAGGCGGGCATGAGCAAGCCGACAGGGTGGGTCGATGCTGAAGCTACAGCGCTTTAAAGCCGCCGCCGTCCGGACTTCACCAGTCTATCTCAATGCGAGCGCGACCGCCGACAAGGCTGCCTCACTGGTGCGTGAGGCTGCGGCCGACGGCGCCAGGCTCGTCGCGTTCCCCGAAGTGTTCGTGCCCGGCTATCCGCTTGCGGGGGAGGGTCGGGGAGAGGGTGGCTCCGCAACGGGCCACTCCCCCAGAGGAGAGAGCCCTCACCCGCCGCGCTCTGCGAGCGCGTCGGCCTCTCCCGCAAGCGGGAGAGGCGAAGGACCCGCGCGGCCAAATCCGTTCAACTACCTTATTTTGCTCGGGTTGAAGCCAGACAGGACTTGGAGGACAGTATGCGCGAGAACGTGATCGGCCGGGCCAATGTCGAGGACACGCCCGAGCTCAAGGCCTATTACAAGGACCTCGAAAAATACGAAGCCGGCGCGCTCTGGACGGTCGCCAACAAGATCGAGCCGTGGGCGCCGCAATCCGCCTCCGTCCCCGTGCTCTGGCGCTACAAGGATCTGCGCGAGCACGTGCTGCGCTCGGTCGAGCTGGTCTCGCCGGAGAAGGCGGGGCGGCGGGTGATCTATCTCAACAACCCCGGGCGCCGCGACGTCTCCGCCGCGGTCGGCTGGCTCTATTCGGGATTGCAGGTGATGCATCCCGGCGAGGTCGCCACGGCCCATGCGCACTCCGCCTCGGCGCTGCGTTTCATCATGGAAGGCGCGGGCGCCTACACCGTCGTCGACGGTCACAAGATGACGCTGGGCGCGCGGGATTTCGTGCTGACGCCGAACGGCACCTGGCACGAGCACGGCGTCGAAGGCAACGGCTCGGTCTGCATCTGGCAGGACGGCCTCGACATTCCGCTGGTCAACGCGCTGGAGGCCAATTTCTTCGTCGTGCATCCAAAGCTCCAGCAGGAGCCGTCGTTCTATCCCGTCGACGACATGACCAAGACCTGGGGCAATCCCGGTCTTCGGCCGGCCGGCTCGAAATGGTCGAAGGGCTATTCCCCCATGTTCAAATATGAGTGGGAGCCGACCTACGAGTCCTTGCAGAAATACGCCGCTGCAACAGACGGCTCGCCCTACGACGGCACGCTCATGAACTACGTCAACCCGATCACCGGCGGCCATGTGATGCAGACGATCGGCGCCAGCATGCAGATGCTGCGGCCCGGCGAAAAAACAAAATCGCATCGCCACACCGGGAGCTTCCTCTACCAGGTCGCCAAGGGGCACGGCTATTCGATCATCGGCGGCAAGCGGCTCGACTGGGAGGAGCGGGACATCTTCTGCGTTCCCTCCTGGGCCTGGCACGAGCACGGCAATGCCTCCGCGAGCGAGGATGCCTGCCTGTTCTGCTTCAACGATCTCCCTGTCATCGAAGGTCTCGGGCTCTATCGGGAAGAGGCCTATGGCGACAATGGCGGCTACCAGTCGGTCGCGGCCTGACACCCTCTCGCGGAATTCAACCAGAACAGCCGGATCAAATCTTTCATGCGTCTCGTCACCTATACCTTGGGCAACAGCGGTGCCCGTCTGGGAGCCCTCGTCAATGGACTGGTCGTCGATGTCGAGCATCTCGGTGCGGCCAGCGGCGTGACATGGCCTGATGACATGCTGTCGTTCATCGACAACAGCGTGACCCTGCTGCCGGCGCTCAAGGAGGCACTGGAGGCGGCCGACGCTCGCTTCCCGGCCGGCTCCGCCGTTTCGGTCGAGGACGTCAAGCTGCAGGCGCCGATTCCGCGCCCGCGCAAGAACATCTTTGGCATCGGCCTGAACTACCGCGCCCATGTCGCGGAATCCGCCAAGAGCCTCGACACCAGCAACGACCTGCCGAAGCAACCGGTCGTCTTCTCCAAGCCGCCGACCTCGGTGATCGGCCCGGGCGGCGCTATCCAGCACAACGCCAAGATGACGCAGCAGCTCGACTGGGAGGTCGAACTCGCCGTCATCATCGGCAAGACCGCAACACGCATCTCCACCGACAGCGCGATGGACCACGTGTTCGGCTATTCCGTGATGATCGACATTTCCGCGCGCGACAACCGCCGCGCCGGGCAGTGGATCTTCTCCAAGGGCATGGACACCTATGCGCCGTTCGGTCCCTGCATCGTCACCGCGGACGAGATTCCAGATCCGCAGAACTTGCGGCTATGGCTGACCAAGAACGGCGTCATGAAGCAGGACTCCAACACCAAATACATGATCTTCGACATCCCGGTCCTGATCTCGGACATCTCGTCGGGCATGACGCTCGAGCCGGGCGACATCATCGCAACAGGGACGCCGGAGGGTGTCGGCGCCGGCATGAGCCCGCAGGAATGGCTATGGCCGGGCGACGTGGTGGAGGCCGGGGTCGACGGCGTCGGTGTCATCAGGCACCCGGTCGTTGCGATCTGATGACGGTCTTCAAGTTCGATCGCGAGCTCAGGTTCGGAGATTGCGACCCCTCGGGGATCGCGTACTTCCCATCCTACCTGGACATCCTCAACGGCGTCGTCGAGGACTTTTGGGCGAGGGTCGGTTTTCCGTGGCAGGAGCTGATCACCATCAGGAAGATCGGGACGCCCACGGTGCATCTCGCCTGCGATTTCTCGCGGCCCTCGATGTTCGGCGACCTCCTGACGTTCAACTTGCGTATCATCAAGGTCGGCGGCTCCTCGCTCCATCTGGGGCACGTCATATCAGGCGCGAACGGCCCGCGCTGGCGCGCGCGGCAGATCCTTGCCGCAACTTCGCTGGTCGACCATCATGCGATCCCATGGCCCGATGACATCAGAGCCGCGCTCGTGTCGCATGTGAGCGCGGGCGAGGGCGCGGAGGCAACGCCGGCATGATCTCGCTGTTCATGACGTTCTCGGATTCTGCGGGCGAACGGCGCGTTCATCCCGATGAGGTGGACGCCGTCGCGGAGCTGGTCGGATCGATCCCCGACATGACCGAGGCCATGCTGTTCACACCGCTCGAACAGTCGGTCGATCATCCCTACAAGGCCGATGGCTCAGGCCCGGTGTTTGCGCTTCAACTGCGCTTTCCCGACCTGTTCGCCTGCGAGGCGGCGATGGATCGCGGCGGCATCCTAGCGAGCCTCGCAACCGGTGCAGGCCTGCCTGGCCTCACTGGCCTCGACGTCACGCACCAGGTGATGCTGACACGCGCATTCCCCGTCGATGTCGCCGAGCATCCGGCAGGGACGACGACGACAACGCCATGCAGTTACCTCGTGCACTATCCCGGCCCGGCCGAGGACATCAACGCCTGGAACCTGCATTATCTCGAGCATCATCCGTCGATCATGCGGACCTTTCCCAACGTCCGCCAGATCGAGATCTACACCCGCATCGACTGGGTCGACCGCCTGCCGTCGCAGCGCGTTGAGCACATGCAGCGCAACAAGCTGGTGTTCGACAGCGCCGCGGCCCTCGCGCACGCGCTCGGCTCCGACGTGATCGAGCACATGCGCGCGGACTTCGTGAAGTTTCCGCCATTCGCAGGCGGCAACAAGCATTTTCCGATGCTGACGCGGGTGGTGCGGCCGAAGCGCCAGAATTAGCTCTTCACCTCGAACGCGATCTCCAAAGCGTAAGCGCGACTCTCGCCGGGCATCAGCACGGCTTCCGTTCCATTCACTTTAGCGCTGGTACAGGGCTCGATCGCAAGCACGCAGGCATGTGGCCGCAGGTCGTGCCAGAGCTGAAGATGAGGAAGCGTGCTGACGTCGAACGTGATGGCGATCTCCAGCATCGTGTCGTTGTCAACCGGCGTGGCCAGCTTGCAAGCCGCGGAGGCGCCCTGATCGCCGGCGGGAAAGCTGATGGATTCGGACGGCAACGAGAGGTCGGGCAGTGCCTTGACATCCAGCAGGCGCCGCGCGCCAAGGGTCACGGATGATCCCGGCGCGAGAGCGGGGTAACCGAAATTGAAATGATAAAGGCTCGCCTGCGGCGTGGGCTCGTTCGCAAGGTTGGTCACTTCGTCGCGAATGCGCAGGAGGTTGCCGCCGATGGGCGCCTCGAGCCGGCGCCTGAGGCGCAGCGCTTCGCCGCCAAACCGGAATTGCATCACCTCGCCTTCGCAGAACAGCACGGGCTCGGTCCGGCTCCAGTCTTCGCCGTGCGCCGTCACGCGCGCCGGCGTGAACGGCAGCCGGCCGTGCATGGGATGGCCTGGCACCGGCTGGCGAAAATGATCGAGGCCACAAGTGACGAGGAATCCGGAATTGGTACGGCTGTAGCCGCGCCCGCCATCTTCCTCCGGATGGTGCAAATGCGGACTGCGAAATCCCGCCATGCTCTGCCAGGCAATCGGCATGCCCCTCCACCAGAGCGGCCCGATGTCGAGCGACCGGTCGGCGAGTGTCCAGAAATCGAGACCGCCTCCGTTGGAGAAGGCGAGCGCGGCGACACCGCGCTCCACGCCCTCATCGAGCACGATGCGCCGGACGCTCGCGAACTGCCTGAGGTCGCCGACCTTGGCGCGCAGATCCCCGGCCGTCACGAGGACATCTCGCGTTGCGCCGCCGGTTCGGGCAGGTCGAGCCTGCCGAAAGCTTCTGATGGAGCCTCGTTGGCGGCCA
Source organism: Bradyrhizobium guangzhouense (assembly GCF_004114955.1). NCBI lineage: Bacteria > Pseudomonadati > Pseudomonadota > Alphaproteobacteria > Hyphomicrobiales > Nitrobacteraceae > Bradyrhizobium > Bradyrhizobium guangzhouense. Next base: position 4,607,599 of record NZ_CP030053.1, on the reverse strand, counting down.
TCAGGCGCGCCATCAGCGCCACGAGGCGCGCCTCCTGCGCAGCGTCCTTCACCGGCTGCTGCTGGCCCGGATCCTTGGCGAGATCATAGAGCCGCGTGTCGTTCTCGAGCAGCGCGCCTGGTCCGTAATTGAGATACATCGGCGAACGCTCGATCACGGGGACCTTGAGCAGCTTGGCGCCCTTGGTGAAGGGGAAGCCGTCCGACAGCGATGCGCCGGCGAGCTCCTCGGGGAGGAACGGTGAGCGGATATGCGTCGGCATCACCGTGTACTGGAAGATTTCCTGCGTCGTCAGGTCGGCGGGAAAGCGATGATAGGTGTAGTGGCCATCGGTGACGTTCACGGCGCCGCCGAAATAGCCGAACAGCGCGGCCTCGCGTAACGGCTGGGCCGAATGCGCAGCCTTCAGGATCGAGTGTCCCTCCATTTCCCGCGGCGGCGCCACGTCGAACAGATCGAGGAATGTCGGCGCGAGATCGATGGACTGGGTGAGGACCCCGCTTCGCGCCCCGGGCTGCGGGCGCCGTGGATCGTGCACGAACAACGGAATGTGCACGATCTCCTCATAGAGATTCATGCGGTTCTTGGCCCAGAAATCGTGCTCGCCGAGCAGGAAGCCGTGATCGGTGGTGACGACGAGGGCGGTGTCCTTCCACATGTCGCGGCGGTCGAAATCGTCGAGCAACTGCCCGAGCAGGAAGTCGCACATCGACACCACGGCATAATAGTTGGCGCGCAATTCCTCGCATTCGGCCGGCAGCTCGTCGACCCTTCCATAGCGCGGCCAGTCGCGGATCGGCCCGTTCCAGCCGCTGTCGAACGGCGCCTTGAACCTGGCAGGTGCGTGGAACGGCTCATGCGGATCGAAGGTCTCGAGCTGGAGCAACCAGTTGTCGGCGTCGTAATTGCGGTCGAGGAAGTCGAAGGCGTGCGCAAAGCACTGCACCGACGGAAAGTCCTTCTCCTCCTTGATGAATTCGCGGTTGATGATGTTCTGCGAGTGGTATTTGCGCCGGTCGGTGGTGAACTGGCGCGCGTGATACATCTCGCGCAGCCGCTCCCAATGCGGTTGCACCATCGCCTTCCAGGGGTCGCCCTCCTGGCCGCGCACGAACTCGTAGCTGTCGTAGCGATTGTGATAGGTCGCCCCGCCATCCTCCCAATAGTGAAAGTGATCGGTGATGAGGTGGCTGTAGATGCCGGCGTGATGTAGAAGCTCCGGCATCGCGTTGTCGAACGGCTCGAGCGGGCCCCAGCTCCTGTGTAGGAAGCTCAGCCGGCCGGTGAGGAGATCGCGCCGCGCCGGCATGCAGGGCAGGCTGCCGACATAATGGCGATCGAAGGTCAGCGTCTTCGCGGCGAGGCGATCGAAGTTCGGTGTCGGAATTCGCTTGCCGCCATAGGCGCCGAGCAGATGGCGGTTGAGGGAATCAAAGAGAACGAAGACCGTCTTCATGGCATTTCCTTCGTTGATCGCGTCTTATTTCACGGCGCCTTGCGTGAGACCCGCCACGATGTAGCGCTGGCCGATGATGAGCAGCACGAGTGCGGGCAGGATCGACAGCGCGGCGGCGGCCGCCATCTGCGTGTAGAGAATCTCGTAGTCCTGGGCGAATTTGGCGATCGCGACCGGCACGGTTGCGGTCTGCTTCATGGTCAGCGTCAGCGCGACGCCGAAATCGTTCCAGCTGAACACAAAGGTCAGGATGGCGGTTGCGGCGAGGCCCGGCGCAATGATCGGCAGGACGATCCGCCACAGCAGGACCGGCGTCGTGGCGCCGTCGAGCCGGGCGGCTTCCTCGAGCTCGACCGGCACGTCGCGCACGAACACGCCCATCAGCCACAGCGCCATCGGCAAATTGAGCACGGTGTGCGCGAGCACCACGGCGGTCAGCGTGTTGTCGAGGCCGACCGTGCGCATGATGGTGAACCAGGCGCTCGCCAGTGCCAGCGGCGGAAACATGTGAAATACCAACGCCCAGCCAAGGAAGACGTGCACGAACCAGCGCGGCCAGGACATCCGGTTGAGCGACCATGCGGCGAGCGTGGCGGCGAGGAGGCAGATCAGCGTGCTGAGCGTGCCGACGACGAGCGAGTTGCGGTAGTTGACGAGGAAGTCCGAGGTCTTGGAGAACAGCACCTCGTTGAAGTTCTTCAGGACCGGCGTGAACCAGAACGCGCCTGACAGCAGCGAGATCTGGGTGCGGAATCCGGCAGCGACGACCCAGACCACGGGGATGAGCACAAGCAAGGCCGCCGCGACCAGCAGGGCATGAACGATCAGCGCGCGCGCTTTCGGAGGCATCGTCATTTCGCGGCCCCCATCCGTCCGCGCGCCGCGAAGGCCGCCGACAGCAGAATACAGGTCATGAAGATGATCGCGACCGACATCGCCGAGCCATATCCGGTCTGGTCCTCGCGGAAGAAGCGCTGGTAGAGCGTGAAGCTCATGACCTGGGTCGACGTGCCCGGCCCGCCGCCGGTGAGCAGATAGACCTCGTCGAAGACCTTGAAGGCCAGCACCAGCCGAAACGCGAACGTGACCATGATGGTCGGCAGCATCATCGGCAGCGTCACGTAGGTGAGTTCCTGCCAGCCGGAGGCGCCATCGATCTTGGCGGCCTCGTAGACATCCTGCGGCAGCGATTGCAGGCCGGCGAGGAACAGCAGGAAGCAGAACGGCGTCCAGTGCCAGATGTCGACGAAGATCACCGAAGCCAGCGCCGTGGTGGCCGATCCGAGCCAGTTGAGCGGATCGATCCCGACCAGTGCGATCGCTTGGTTGACCAGGCCGAAATCGAAGTTGAGCAGCAGCTTCCAGATCGCACCGACGACGATGCCGGGAACCAGGATCGGCAGGATGAAAATGGTGCGATAAAGCAGCCGGCCGCGCGTGACGCCGGTGCAGAGCAGCGCAAGCACGAAGCCGCACAGCATCTGGCCGCCGACGGCAAACAGCGCGAACAGGATCGTGTTGAGGATGCCGGCGCGGAACAGCGTGTCGCCGGCAAGCGCGCGATAGTTGTTCAAGCCTGCAGCGGCGAAGCTCGAATGCCCGCCGCTCCAGCTCACGGTGAAGAAGCTCGTCGCGAACAGATTGACCAGCGGCAGCACGCTGAGCGCAAGCAACAGGAGGAGTGCCGGCGACAGCGTCAGCCAGCGCCACGCCCGCTCATCGAGGCCGCGCCGGAAGTCGGCCGCGGCCGGCCGGCCCGCCGGGGCGGATGGTTCTGCCGCCACCGCAGCCATTTGCGCGGCGGCGCTCGCTGATGGCTTCATCTTGAGCCTCAGGGCAGTGCGGGCAGTTTGCCGGTATTGTAGCCGTGCTTCGACATCACGCCAAAGATCTGCTCGGCCATGCTGTTGAGGGCCTGGACCGACGTTGTATTGCCGGCGACGGCCTGGTTGAGGCCGAGTTCGAGGATCGAGATCACCTCGCTCGCTTCCGGGAACTGATAGATGTTGACCGCGTGCGGCAAGGCTTCGCCGAGCGGCTTCATCCAGCGGTAACGGCGCTCCTGCGCGATCGGGTCGCGATAGCTTGCCGCGCTGACGGGGATGCCGCCGACCTTGGTGTAGGCGAGCTGGGCTTCCTTAGTCTGGAACCAGCGCAGGAATTCCAGCGCGCTGCGCTTGCGATCGTCAGGCACGTTGCGTGCGATGCCGCCCAGCCAATGGCCAAGGCCCGGACCGGTCGAGAAGCCGTCCGCATGCGGCGTGACCGCGAACTCCACCTTGTCGACCACGGCGGATTTATCAGGGTCGTCCATCTGCGACCATGCCGACACCACCACCATGATGTGCGCCGCCTTGCCGGTCAGCATGTTCTGGATCACTTCGGCCTGCTCCAGCGAGGCCGTCTGTGGATGGCCGGCTTCCTTGGCGATTCGCAAATAATAGTCGAGCGCGGTGCGGCCGGCCTCGTTGTTGAGGGTGACCGTGTAGTCGCCGGCGGCCTGGTTCTTGAAGATGCCGCCGCCGAAGCCGTAGAGATAGGGATAGAAATCGTAGCTGACGGTCGCCGGCCCGCGGGCGCCGCGCTGGACGATGCCGTAGCGGCTCGGCGGCTTGTGCAGCTTCTTTGCGTTGGCTTCGAGCTCGGCAAACGTCTCGGGCGCCTTCAGGCCCGCGTCCTTGTAGAGATCGCCGCGATAATAGAGCAGGGGGATCAGCGGCGAGATCGGCACCGACATCAGCTTGCCGGAGGCCGCCATCGTCTTCTTGTCGGCATCGAAATAGACGGTGTTGTCGAGCGTGTAGACATCAGGGTCGAGCTTGAAGGACGGATCGATCGCCGCGATCGGCTCGACGAAGCCGCCGAAATACATCTCGGCGACCCATCCGGAGTTCATGATCAGCAGGTCGTACTGGCCGTTGGCGGCACGCACCGAGTTGCGCTGCTTCTCCAGCGATCCCGCGAAGGGATTGACGTCGAGCTCGACCTGGTTGCCGGTTTCCTTCTCGTAGAGCTCGACCGTCTTGCGGAAGCTGTCGAACCAGGGCGACTGGTTGATCACGATGGTCATCGGCGCGACCTTGGCCGCCGCCGCGTAGCGCCACGGCGCAGCGAGCCCCAGCGCGACCGCACCCCCTGCACCCACGACCTGACGGCGCGTCAGGCCACGCTTCCCGCTCTGTCCCGGCATATCAATCCTCCCGCCCGCGTTTCGGCCGATTCCGGCTCTCTCGGACGCCAAGCAAAACAGGATTCAGGTATTCTTACAAAGAGATAATTGTGTCGCAGGTATAGACAAAAGCTATGGTTTGCCTTTGCGGCCCGCTGTCTCCGCGGCACAGACGGTCTTGAGCGCATCGATGATCCCCGCGGCCGCCGGCGAGACCCAGCCGTCCTTGCGCGTGATGATGCCGGCATCGCGCGTCAGCGCAAGCTCGGGAACATTGAGCATGACGAGGCCATCGCCCTCAGGCGTCTGCAACGTCTTCGACACGGTGGTGGCGAGCGCGTCGGAGTGCCGAAGCACGTTGAGCTGAAGCGCCACCGATCCGCTTTCGAGCACGCTCGAGGGCGGCGGCAGATCGTTTGCGACGAACAGCGCATCGAGCCGGCGATGCGCCCGCGTCGCATGTGGCGGCTTGATCCAGGGATATTGCAGCAGGTCGCGCATGTTGACCCGTCGGCGCCGGGTCAACGGATGGCCGCGCCGGCAACAGACGCCGAGCCGGTCCGACGTGAGCGTCAGGGCCTCGAATTCCCGCCGGTCCTCGGGCGAGGGAATCTCGGCGACGACGAAATCGAGCTCGCCTTGCCTCAGCGCGCGAAGCAGCTTTTCATCGAAACCGGCCTCGATGCGGACGCGCACCAGCGGATGCGCCGAGAACGTGCGCGCCAGAGCCGCCGGAAGATAACGGCGCAGCCATGTCGGACCCGCTCCGATCACGACCGTGCCGACGGCGCCGGAGCGCTGCGCGGCAATCTCGTGACCTGCATCCTTCATCTGGACGTGCACGGCCTCGGCGTGGCGCAGCAGCGTGGTCCCGAACGATGTCAGCGCGACGCCACGCGGCAGACGCTCGAACAATTTGACGCCCAGTTGCTCCTCGAGCAGCCTGATGCTCTTGGTCAGGGTCGGCTGGGCAATGTTCAGGTCAGCCGCGGCAAGCGATATGTTCTTGCGCTGCGCGACACGCAGGAAATATTCAAGCTGTCGAAAGTCCATCGCTGCCCGTACCCCGAACGCTTCCCTGCTTTCAACGTCTCCATCGCACCAGGAAGAGGCTCTCCGCAAGCTGGCGCTCTGGTTGGCAGCCGGGGCTGTTGGCCATCCCACGAGCGGCGATGATGGCATCATGCCACTGTTTTGCCCGACGGAGCAAGCGAGTTTCGTAAAATCCGCAAGAAGCCCGGCTGCTGGAGGGAAGATCGGCTCTTCATGCACTCGAAAAAGCTGACCATGAGAACGGGTTGTCGCGGAACAGCTAGGCCCTCGCGACGAGCGGGCGAGCGCTCGCCCCGGACGAATGGATACGAACCGCTCCGGGATCGGCGAGATCATTCGGCTTGAGTTATGCCGCCGTGGCCGGGGTGTCAGCGTCGCGGAGTCGCCTGTTCGGCGTCAGCCGGCGGGATATTGCCGATGGGCTCTAGGGGCCTTCGGTGTATGCGAGGTCTTCGGAATTAGGGCTTAGGCAGCGTTAGGGTGGCGGCGAACCTTTCCAAAGTCGTCACAGTGGTGTTGCGCGGTGATCGCGCCTCTAACGCCCATTGCTCCCCTTCGTTGAAACTACGGGCAGTCTGTATGACTGCGTTGGCAAAGCTTTCCGACAGTCCCGCTTTGATCATCGCCTCGCGCGCCTCGCCGTAGTCCAATTGAAGATAGTTCACATTCGGCTTTCCCGTTGCCCTGCCCAGCATCGCCGCGGCTTCGTTCATCCGATAATCACCGCCGCCATGCAGTTCCTGGACTTGCGGGCCACGGAAAGGTTCTTCCGTGAGCAATTCCGCCACGCGCCCGCCTACATCGGCTGCGGCAACCATCGGCATTGCGCGGTGCGGGCTGAACGGCGAGGCGAAAACGCCCGTCGCAATCATCTGCTCGATCCCCTGAAGGAGGTTTTCCATGAAGAAGCCCGCCCGCAAGTGGACCAGCTCGGGGATGAGCAATTCATTCAGCCGGAGTTCCATCAGCGCGGCTCCTCTCGCGCTGCCTGTGGTGCCGCCGCCATGATGCGCCACCAATCCACTCAGGAGCACGACCCGCCTCGGCCTCCGCTTTGACAAGACTGAAACGAGCTTCTCGGCGATTTCCTCCTCGCGCCCGTGAAGATCCTGCGCCGCATAGTCGAACGGAATCATGATGTAGGCACCATCGACGCCCTCGAAGGCCCTGTCGAGCGCTCCGGGATCGTCAAACGAGACGCCCGACCGCCGCGCAACCGGCCGCACTTTATGTCCCATCGCTTCAAGTCGGGCTGAAGCGGCTCGTCCCACAGATCCCGTCGCTCCGGTGATCACGAAAGTTCTACGCTGCGCATTCGACATCGGCCGCTCCCGCACAAAGCTGATTGATGCTCTCGTTAAGAGAGCAGTTGCATCGTGCATGAACTGATGTCATTATGCAAGCAGTTTCATAATGAGAGCGTCTGACGCTATGCGCGAGGAAATGCGATCGAATTGCCCAATCAGCCTTGCCCTCGAGGTTTTCGGGGATCGATGGAGCTTGCTGGTGGTTCGCGATCTAATGTTCGCCGGGAAGCGGCATTTTCGCGAGTTCCTGAAATCCGACGAGAAGATCTCGTCACGCATCCTTGCCGACCGGCTCGACAGCCTGCTCGAAGCAGGGGTTATCACCAGGTCCGACGATCCGACGCACAGGCAAAAGGCAATCTACAGCCTGACCGAAAAGGGAATCGATTTGTTTCCGGTCATCGCACAGATCGGCATTTGGGGGAGAGCCTATCGCCCTGTCACCAAGGAGAGTGCGGCGGCAGCGGCGGAACTCGAAAGAGGCGGCCCACGACTTTGGCGGAAGACGATGGCCGAGCTCCGCCGGACACATTTGGCTCACCCATAGAAGCGGCCGGAGCATGTTGATGCGCAAGTTGGTATTGCAGATGCAGATGTCGACGGATGGCTATTTCGCCGTCGACAAGCCTGTCGATTGGCAGCTCTGGGGATGGGGCGAGCGTTGCAATTGGGACGATGACCTGAAAGGGGACTTCAATTCCATTTTCGCCTCGATCGATTGCATTCTGCTCAGCCGGAAGATGATCGAAGGGGGATATCTCGATCACTGGGGCGCCGCAGCGAAGCGCTATCCCGCCGACAAGTTCTATGCGTTCGCTCAGCGTGTGGTTGACGTCCCGAAGGTCGTCCTGACCCAACGTCTTACACGATCCCGTTGGGACCGCACTGTGATCGCTGGGGGCCCTCTTGAAGACGAAGTGCGGAAACTGAAGAACCGGCCGGAACGCAGCATCATCGCCTTCGGAGGGATCGGTCTGGCGTCTTCGCTCCTCGCGATGGACCTGGTGGAGGAGCTTCAGCTGTTCATCAATCCTGTCATTTTAGGCCATGGAGCGTCGATTTTCGAACGCAATCGTACAAAGCAACTGATGCTTCTCCAATCCAAGGCCTATCCCTGTGGCATGGTCGTTAACCGCTATCAGCCGCGACCGGCTCGCTGAGCGAACACGACACCCTGACGCTGCGGGATGAGGGCACGAGCGATCGCTGCATGAAGCAGGCGGCGATGATGACATCATGCCACTGTTTTGCCCGACGGAGCAAGAGGATTTCGTAAAATCCGTAAGTCCGCGACTAAGCCGTTGATGACGCTGTCGCCGGCTACTGTGCATGGGGTTGTTTTCGACGTTTTGTCGCAGTGGCTCGCCGGGCCTGATCCAACTGGGTTCAGTGTCCGCCGAGATAGGCCGTGATCAGCCTGTTATCGTGGATCAGATCCTTGGCGGGGCCGGCCTGCACGATCTCGCCGGTCTCGAGCACATAGCCGTAGTCGGCCGTCTCCAGCGCGGCGCGGGCGTTCTGCTCGACCAGCAGGATGGAGACACCGAGGTCGCGCAGCGAGGCGATGGTGCGGAAGATCTCGCGCACGATCAGCGGTGCGAGGCCGAGGCTGGGTTCGTCCAGCATCAGCAGTTTCGGCTTGGCCATCAGCGCGCGGCCGAGCGCGAGCATCTGGCGTTCGCCGCCGGAGAGGGTGCCTGCCGCCTGGCGCTGCCGCTCCTTCAGGCGGGGGAAGCGATCGTAGACCTCGTCGAGCGTCTTCTGCACGCCGGAACGATCGCGCAGGCTGTAGGAGCCGAGCAGCAGATTGTCGGCGACCGACATGTCGGAGAACAGCTCGCGCTTTTCCGGCACCAGGCACAGCCGGCGCTCGACGCGGTCCTCGACCGACATCCTGCCGATGTCGTTGCCCTGAAACACGAGGCGGCCGCGCGCAGCGAGCAGGCCGATCGCGGCCATCAGCAGCGTGGTCTTGCCGGCGCCGTTCGGGCCGATCACGGTGACGATCTGTCCTTCCTCGACCGACAGCGTGACGTTGCGGACCGCTTCGACATTGTCGTAGCAGACGGTCACACCTCGCATCGAAAACATCTCGCTCACGCGACGCCTCCGAGATAGGCCTCTTGCACGCGCTCGTCGCTGCGGATCGCGGCCGGCGCGCCCTCGCAGAGTTTCGAGCCGAAATCGAGCACCACGATGCGGTCGACCAGCGACATCACGAACTCCATGTCGTGCTCGACGATCAGGATGGTGAGATGGTCCGATCGCAGTGACCGCAGCAGCTCCGCAAGCCGCAGCTTCTCCTGGCGGCGCAGGCCGGCCGCGGGCTCGTCCAGCACCAGCAGCGCCGGGTCGGCGGCGAGCGCGCGCGCGATCTCCAGGATGCGCTGGTTGCCGAGCGGAAGATTGCCGGCGAGCTCGAACGGCTTGTCGCCGAGCCCGACACGTTCGAGCTGCATCAAGGCCTCGTGCCTTGCGCTGGCCTCCTCGCGCCGGTTGAGGCGGAAGGCGCCGGCGAACAGGCCCGTGCTGGTGCGCGCATAGGTCCCGAGCATGACATTCTCCAGGAGGCTCATGCGCGGCCGCAGTTTGACGTGCTGGAAGGTTCTGGCGATTCCACCCCTGGCGATGCGCGATTGCGGATCGCGCGTGATCGGGCGCCCGGCAAAGACGATCTCGCCCTTGTTGACCCGGAGCGCGCCGGTGAGGCAGTTGAACATCGTGCTCTTGCCGGCGCCGTTCGGTCCGATGACGGCGAGGATCTCGCCGGAGCGGACGTCGAAGCTGACCTTGTTCACGGCGACGAGGCCGCCGAACCGGCGCTCGGCGCCGTCGACCTTCAGCAGCAGCTCGCCCGGTGCCGGTTGTGCGCGGCGGGGCAGGGGCGGCGCGACGGGCGGCCGCCCGCGCTGGATCTTAGGCAGATAGCGCGCGACTGATGGCACGATGCCTTGGCGCGCCCATTGCAGGAACAGGATGAACAGCGCGGAGAACGCGACGATCTCGAGCTGGCCGGAGGCGCCCTTGGCGATCAGCGGCAGATAGTCCTGCACGCTGTTCTTCAGCAGCGTGACGATGGCCGCGCCCACGACGCCGCCGAGCAGGCTGCCGGCGCCGCCCACCATCGACATCATCAGATATTCGATGCCCATGCCGGCATCGAACGGCCCCGGGCTGATGAATCGGCTCATATGGGCATAGAGCCAGCCGGAGAGCGAGGCGAGGAACGCGGCGATCACGAAGGTGACGAGCTTGATCCGGAAGGCGTTGATGCCGAGGCTCTCGACCAGGATGTTGCCGCCGCGCAGCGCGCGCATGGCGCGGCCGAGCCGGGAGTCAAGGAGATTGTAGCCGAGGAAGAGGACCAAGGCGACAATGCCCCAGATCAGGAAATAGATCTGGTCGCTGGAGACGAGCGCGAACGATCCGATGCTGATCGGCGGAATCGACGAGATGCCGTTGAAGCGGCCGAGCCCGTCGACATTTCCGAACAGGAAGCCGATGGCGAGACCCCAGGCGACAGTCGACAGCGACAGGAAATGGCCCTGCAGGCGCAACGTGACGACGCCGAGAATGGCGGCGACACAGCAGGTCAGCGCCACGCCGAACACGAGGCCGAGCCACGGCGAGTATCCGTTCAGCGCCGAGACCCAGGCGGTGGCATAGGCCGCAACGCCGACGAAGGCGGCCTGTCCAAACGACACGATGCCGCCGACGCCGGTCAGCAGCGCCAGGCCGATCGCGACCAGCGAATAGATGCCGATATAGTTCATCAGCGTGATGCTGAACGGGCTGAGCACGAGCGGCGCGAGCGCGATGCACGCCACCGCGGCCATTGCTGCGAGCTGAACGTGAAGGCGCGTCATTCCTCGATCTCCTCCTCGGAATGCAGCGAGGCGAGCGATCGCCAGATCAGGATCGGGATCAGCAGCGAGAACACGATGACATCCTTCAACGCGCTGCTCTGGAACGACGCGAAGCTTTCGAGGATGCCGACGCCGACCGCGCCGATCGCGGCTCCAGGATAACTGGTCATGCCGCCGACGATGGCGCCGACAAAGGCCTTCAGCCCGATCAGGAAGCCGGAATCGTAGAACACGGTGTTGACGGGTGCGATCAGGATGCCGGAGACGCCGGCCATCAGCGAGCCCAGGAGATAAGCAATGGTGCCGGCGCGGGCGGGGCGGATGCCCATCAGGCGCGAACCGGTTCGGTTCACGGCGGTGGCGCGCAGCGATTTGCCGACGAGCGTGAAGTCGAAGAAGAGATAGAGCAGGCCGGAAAAGACGAGCGCTGCGATCACGATCAGCATGGTCTGACCCGAGATCAGCACGCCCGCGAATTCGGTCGAGAACGAGGTCAGCGGCTCGGTGCGGACGCCTTCAGGGCCGAAGAACAAGAGGCCGAGGCCGACCAGCGCGAAATGCAGCGCGACCGACACGGTGAGCAACAGCAGCACCGTTCCATCCGCGATGGGGCGGAACACGATCCGGTCCAGCAGCGGGGCGATCGGCGTGATCAGCATCAACGCCAGCACGAGTCTGACGGCGAGAGGGGGATCGGCGCGCATCGTCAGCCAGGCGAGGCCGACCATGGCGAGCGGCAGCACGAGATAGAAGAAGAGTGCGCGCGGTAGCAAGCGGGGCTCGCGGGCCCGTAGCAGCGAGATGATCTCGATCAGGGTTGCCAGGCACGCGAGGATGACGACCAGCGCGCCCGTGCCCGGAAAGCGCTTGGCGTCGAGGGCGGCCAGCGTCAGCGCCGTGAAGGCCGCGATGTCGCCAAAGGGGATGAAGATGACCCGCGTCACCGTGAAGATGAGGACGGTCCCGATCGCCACCAGCGCATAGACTGCGCCGGTGGCGATCCCGTCGATCGCAAGAATGGCTGCGATGTCGCTCGTCATTGAGAACGCTGTCCCCTCGTTGTGGTGGCCAGCCGGCGTCCGACTAAGGCGCGTATTTCCAGGCGCCGCCGGTCAGCCGCACCACGACGAGCGAACGCTCGTCGACGCCGGTCACCGCGCCGGGCTTGAAGTTGTAGACGGCATGCACGCCGGCCAGCTCCTTGGTGCTGAGGATCGCGTCTCGCAGCGCCGCGCGGAATTCCACCGTGCCGGGTTTCGCAGTCTTCAGCGCGCGCTCGGCGGCATTGGCGAAGATCAGCCAGGCGTCGAAGGAATAAGCGGAGAAGCCGTCGGTGGTCGGTATGTTATGGACCTTCTGGTAGACGGCGCGGAAATCCAGCGCGATCTTCTTGGCGAAGTGCTCATCGGGCAACTGCTCGGCGACGATCACGGGACCTGCGGAGACCTGAATGCCGTCGGCCGCCTTGCCGCCGACATTCACGAAGTCCGGATTGACCAGAGCCACCGTGCCGTAGGTGTTTCCCTTGAAGCCACGGTCGGCGAGGCTGAGCAGAGGCAGCGCGCCTTGCGTTCCCGAGCCGCCGTCCAGCACGGCGTCGGGGCGGGTCGCGAGTACCTTGAGAATCTGCGCGGTCACCGAAGTGTCGGTGCGGGCATAGCGCTCGTTGCTCTGGATCTTGATCTCGCCGGTGGCTTCAGCGGCCTTGGCGCCGTTATAGACGAGGTCGCCCCAGGCGTCGGAGAAGCCGATATATCCGATGTTCTTCATGCCATCGCGCTTCATGCGATCGGCGACGATCTTGACGAGGAGGGAGGCCGGCTGCGGCACCGACACCACCCACTGCTCGGGCGCATCAGGCAGCTTGCCGATCGGCGAGACCGCGATCATCGGCACCTTCAGTTCGCTCGCCACCGCCGCCATGGCGATGGTCGAGGGCGCCGTCGCGGTGCCGATCAGGAGGTCCACCTTCTCTTCCTCCACCAGCTTGCGCGCGTTGCGGGTTGCGGCCGACGGGTCTGAGCCATCGTCCAGCTGGATCAGGCGGATGGTCTCGCCGTTGATGGTTTTCCTGTATTCATAGGCGGCGTTGATGCCGCGCCCGTAGGGGATGCCGATCGACGAGCCGTTGCCGCTCAGCGAGGTGACGAAGCCGATGGTGATCTCGGCCTGCGCCGCCGGGGCCACGGCGATTCCGGCGACAAGGGCAAGTAAGCTCAGAGTCTTGCGCATATGCGTTCTCCTCCGTTGATGCTGGATAGGAATGCCGTGAAGCTGCCGCGCGGGGACCCCGAACGACGAGCCAGCTGATCGAAAGCATTGCTGCAGCGCCAAAGGCCGGGCGCGACCGAAGAGAATTTGCTCGCCCCGGCGCTCGGCAGTCATGATGTTGCTTGCCGCGCGAACGTCGGACCCACCGGTGAATGCAGGCGAGCCTTTTCCGGAACGATGAAATCGGTGCGGCCGCGATGCGCGGCCGGCTGTTCGAGCCCGGCGAGTGTCCACACGATCGAGTGTCTCAAAATCGGTGCCCTGCAACATCATTGTCATGGCCGCCGGTCCCTGGCCGGCGATGAATTACTTAAAGCCTAAAGTATTGTCAGTGGTGCCGTCAACACGTGTCACGGGGCCGTCAGAAAAAAATGTTGTTGCATACAATTTGGCCAGTGCGCGGCGCTTCCTGGTAGCCCGGTTGAACGAAAAAGCTGTGCGCGCCTTGCCTGTACGGCGAGCCGCGCGATCGCCACGGCGCGCATTTGACGCGTGAATTAGTTTATGATTGAAATATATTCATCGGCAGCCGACGACCGATCCTCCGATCGACGCTTGAGGAGAAGGACGATGCGCATCTTCTGGCAGAGCTTCGTTGATGCGAGCGTGAACGCGCCCTACATGGCGCGACTGTCGGAATACCTCAACAACATCGCTGCACCGGGCACGACGGTTCACGTCGAGGGCATCAGTCCGCCGGACCGCGAGTTCGGCCGGCTTGCGGAACTGCGCTGCGCCGTCCAGGCGATCGACAACGGCATTGCGGCCGAGGAGGGCGGCTTCGATGCCTTCGTCATGGGGCATTTCCAGGATCCCGGCCTCTACGAGCTGCGCTCGGCGCTCGACATTCCCGTGATCGGGACCGGCGAGGCAACGCTGCTGGCGGCCTCACAGCTCGGACGGCGTCTCGGCCTTGTGACGCTCGATCCCGTCTTCGAGGTTTGGCACTATGAGCAGGCCGAACGTTACGGCCTCGGCGATCGGGTCGTTCATGTGGTTGGCCTTGGCTGCAAGCCGGAAGACTTCGCCGATGCGTTCGCCGGGGATGCTGCAGCGCAAGCGCGGATGATCAAGGATTTCGTCGGCTGCGCCCTTCCGCTGGTCGAGCACGGCGCTGATGTCGTGATCCCGGCCGGCGTGCTGCCGGGCCTTCTGATCGGGAAGGAGCATGGCCTGAAGGTCGGCCACGCGCCGGTGGTCAACTGTGCGGCCGTGGCGCTGAAGAACGCCGAGATGTGGGTGCAGCTCCGCAAGCTCAACGGCACCGAGCCCAGCCGCGGGCCGAGCTTCAAACGTGCCAGCGCCCAGGCGCGCAGCGATTTTCGCGCACTGCTCGCCCGTAATAGCCGCTAATTCTGGAGAACCCATCATGATGACTCCCGAAAAGATTCTGTACGAGACCGAGGTGACGGCGACGGGAGGTCGGGACGGCAAGGCCGCCAGCACCGACGGTCTATTATCGGTGTCGCTGTCCGTGCCGAAATCGCTCGGCGGCCCCGGTGGTGAAGGTACCAATCCCGAGCAGCTTTTTGCGGCCGGCTATGCCGCCTGCTTTCTCGGCGCGGTCAAGCTCGTCGCGCGCACGCGTAAGGTGGTGCCCTCTGCCGAGCCATCCGTGACGGCGAGGGTTGCGATGGGACCGGTGCCCGTCGGATACGCGCTCGCCGTCGAGCTGAAGGTCAATCTGCCCGGCGTCGAAAAAGCAGTGGCGGAACAGGTCGTTGCCGGTGCGCATGAACGCTGTCCCTATTCGAACGCAACGCGCGGCAATATAACCGTGAAACTGACGCTGGTCTGAGGCGGATGAACGAGGGCGGTCAGTGACCAATTCCTTGCGCGCACCTTACGACGGCGTGGTGATCGCGGCTCCTGTCACGATTCCCTATGTGCGCTACTCCATTGAAAGTGCGCAATGGTGGATCGGGCGGGCGCTGAGTGCACTCGTCGGGCAGGCCGGCATCAAGGCCTCCGATATCGACGGCCTGTGCGTCTCCAGTTTCACCATGGGGACCGACAGCGGGGTCGGATTGACACAGCATTTCGGGCTCTGCGTCCGATGGTTGGATACGATCCCGCTCGGTGGCGCCAGCGCCATCGCAGGCCTGCGCAAGGCGGCGCGGGCGGTTCAGGCCCGTGATGCCGACATCGTGGCGTGCGTCGCCGGCGATACCAACCACGTCGATTCGTTCAGGCTGACGCTCGAGAACTTCTCGCGTTTCAACCAGGATGCCGTCTATCCCTATGGCGCGGGCGGGGCCAATTCGAGCTTTGCGCTGATTGCGCGCAACTACATGCGGACGTTTGGGGTCACGCGTGAGGATGTCGGCAGGATCGCCGTTGCCCAGCGCGCCAATGCCCTGCGCAACCCGCACGCGCTGATGAAGGCGCCGTTGACGATGGAGCAATATCTGGCGGCGCGGCCGATCTCCGACCCCATTCATCTGTTCGATTGCGTAATGCCATGTGCCGGCGCGGAGGCGTTCCTCGTCATGCGCGAAGAGACGGCGGCCTCGCTGGGTTTGCCCGCGGCGCGGCTGCTGTCGACAATCGAGCGGCACAACGCCTTTGCCGACGATCCGATGCAGGTGCGCGGCGGCTGGGCGATGGATGTCGGCGAGCTCTACGCGATGGCTGGCGTGAAACCCGATGACCTCGATGTCGTGCAGACATATGATGACTATCCCGTCATCACCATGATGCAGTTCGAGGATCTCGGCTTCTGCAAGAAAGGCGAAGGCGCCGCGTTCGTGCGCCAGCACGATCTCACCATCGACGGCGACTTCCCGCACAACACCTCGGGGGGACAACTCTCGGTCGGGCAGGCCGGCGCGGCCGGCGCCTATCTCGGTCTCGTCGAAGGCCTGCGGCAGATTCTGGGCACGGCGGGTCCCACGCAAGTCAGGAATGCAAGTCTCGCTCTCGCCTCGGGATTCGGTATGATCAACTATGACCGCGGTCTCGCCTCGGGCGCCGCGATCCTTGCAGGGCCTTCGCGATGATTGAGCCGATCAAGCCGCCCGGGCGCAAGAATCCGCTGCTGCGAACGCGGCTGCCTGCTTCGCCACCGCGACCGCGCAGCAGGACGTCGCACGGGTTCACGCGCGCGGCCGCCGAAGGCCGCTTCATGTTGCAGCGCTGCGAGGGGTGCGGCTCCTTTGCCTATCCAGCGCGCGAGGCATGTCCGTCTTGCTTGTCGTCAGACCTCACCTTCGTCGATGCCCCGCGCCGCGGCCTGCTGCTCGCCGAGACGACGGCACGCGTGCCGAGCGACGTCTATTTCCGCGAGCGTGCGCCGTGGCGGATCGGCCTCGTGAAGATGGACTGCGGTCCGACCATTGTCGCGCATCTACATGCCGATTGCGCAGAGGGCGCAGTCGTCCGCATGTCGTTGCAACTCGATAAGAGCGGGCAGGCGGTCGCCTTTGCCCGTCCCGAGGGAGAGACTCCGAACATGGCGGACGACAAGCAGTGGCGGGAAATGACGGCCGATCCGAAATTCAGGCGCGTGCTTGTGACCAATGGCCGGAGCGTGATCGGCCAGGAAGCCGTTGCAGCGTTGAAGGTCGCGGGCGCCAAGACGGTGTTCGTCGGCGTCGCCGAACCATGGCGGCCGTTCGCCGGCGAGAATCTGTTGCGCGGTCAAGATGGGATCGAGATCGTTACTCTCGATGCGGCTGACGAAAAATCGGCGGTCGATCTTGCCGCCGATATCGGCGGCAAAGTCGATATCCTCGTCAACACGACGGAATATGTGCGGCCGGGTGGCCTGCTCGATCGCAGGGGCACGAGCATCGCGCGGGACGAGATCGACCACGCCTATCTCGGCTTCATCAATCTCGCGCAGGCTTTTGGTCCTGCCATGCGAATGCGAGGTGCCGACGGCATTATTAGCAGCAGCGCATGGGTCAATATTCTCTCGGTTTACGCGCTGGCGAACTGGCCTGCCTTTGGCGCTTATTCGGCTTCGCAGGCGGCTTGCCTGTCGCTGTCGCACTGCCTTCGCGCGGAGCTGCGGCCCGGCGGTGTGAAGGTGATGAATCTGTTCACCGGGCCCGTCGACACCGAATGGTTCCAAACCGTCCCGCCGCCGAAGGTCGCGCCGCGCGCCATCGCGCACGCGATCGTGTCGGGTCTCAAGGGCGGGCTGGAAGAGATGTATGTCGGAGACGTTGCCGAGGAAATCCGGCAACGCCTCGCGGCCAATCCGAAAGCGCTCGAGCGCGAGCTCGACAGGTGAGATCAGGATTTCAACCAAGCTGGAGGACGTGACAATGCAAGGCAACAATCTCCTGGAGCTGGCGAGTGCGATTTCTTCCGGCGCGGTGCGCGTCGTCGACCTGACCTTTACGCTCAGTCCGGATTTTCCGGTCATCGTGCTTCCGCCCGAGTTCGGCCAGGCCGCACCGGTCCGCATCCAGGAGATCTCGCGATATGATGGCCGCGGCCCGGCCTGGTACTGGAACAACGTCACCTTCGGCGAACACACTGGCACGCATTTCGACGCGCCGATCCATTGGTTCACCGGCAAGGATCTGCCCAATAATGCCGTCGACACGATGCCGCCGAAGGACATGATCGCTCCGGCTTGCGTCATCGATTGCTCGGCGCAGGCCGCGCAGGATCCGGACTTCGTCCTGACCGTTCCGCTCGTCGAAGCATGGGAGGCGAAGCATGGACGGATTCCCGCACGTCACTGGGTTCTGTTGCGCACCGATTGGTCGAAGAAGGGGTGGCGCGACTACGCGAACCTCAGGGATGACGGCGCGCACACGCCGGGCCCGAATCCGGCCGTGATGAAATGGCTGGTGGAGGAACGCGGCGTCATCGGGTTCGGCACCGAGACCATCGGTACGGATGCGGGGCAGGCCGGGCATTTCGATCCGCCTTATCCGGCGCATCACTTCCTGCATGGAGCAGGGCGTTATGGCCTGCAATGCCTGTGCAACCTGGATCAGTTGCCACCTACCGGCGCCGTCGTCGTGGCCTCGCCGTTGAAGATCCAGAACGGCTCCGGCAGTCCGCTTCGCGTCATCGCGCTGGTTGCGTCGAGCTGAGCCCTATCATGGCACTTGCCGATCAGAACAAGAAACACTCACGAAAGACAGGTGCCATGAACTTGATCAAGAGCCTGCTGGCTTCCACCGCATTGCTGCTTGCCGTCCCGCAATTTGCGAAAGCTGAGATCCTCGTCGGATTTGTCACCGGCCTCAGTGGGCCGGTGTCATCGATCGGCATTCCAAATGCAAAGGGGATTGCCGCGGGCCAGGCCTATGTCGGCGAGATCGGCGGCGAGAAGCTCCGGGTCATCCAGCTCGATGATGGCTCCGATCCGACTGCGTCGGCCCGCAATGCGCGCAAGCTCGTCGAGCAGGAGAAGGTCGATATCCTGATCGGTACTTCGGGCGCGCCCCAAACCCTGGCGATGGCGGCCGCCGCGGTCGAGATGAAGGTACCGATGATCGCCGTGTCGCCCATCGCACAGGTGTCGGCTGGTGACGGTGGCCCGTGGGTCGTGCAAATCCCGCAGCCGACATCACTGTTGCTGCAGGGCATTGTCGACAACATGAAGGCGAAGGGATTGAAGAGCGTTGCGTTCATCGGCTTCTCCGACGCGTTAGGTGATCTCTTCTACGATTCCCTGATACAGGCGGCCAAATCGGCGGACATCAAGGTGATCGCCAATGAGCGCTACGCCCGCTCGGACTCTTCGGTCACCGCGCAGGTTTTGCGCGTCGTCGCCGCGCATCCTGATGCAATCATGCTGGGTGGGACGGGAACGCCCGGTGCGCTGCCGGTGATCGCGCTGTCCGAGCGCGGCTACAAGGGGCCGCTCTACGGCAATCACGGCATGATCAGTGCCGACTTCCTGCGCCTTGCCGGCAAGGCGGCCAACGGCATCATCTGCCCGACCGGCCCCGTGACCGCAGCGGAGCAGCTTGCCGCCAGCAATCCGATTCAGAAAGTCGCCCTGGATTTCCGCGCCGCCTTCGAGAAGGCGAACGGCGAGGCGCCGACGGATTCATTCTCGTCCTATTCGTTCGACGGCTGGCTGGTCCTCGCCGACGCCGCCAAGCGCGCGATGGCATCGGGCGCCAAGCCCGGCTCGCCGGAATTCCGCACCGCGCTTCGTCAGGCGCTGTTTACGACCAAGGAGGTTGTTGGGACACAGGGCGTTTATACCTATACGCCGGCGGACCGATACGGCGTCGACGATCGTTCGCGTATCATGGTCCAGATCGAGGACGGTAAATACAAGCTGTTGCCCTGAGCGGGGCAGACGCGATGGAGAGCAACCTGCAGATGCAGGGCGACGGTGTGGTCGGGGACGGCGGTCCCACGGCCGCCTGGGCGCGAGCGGTCGAGCTGTTTCCGCCGTCCGACCGGATTCTTTCTGCCATCCTCACGCGGCAGGCCGAGCGTTATGGCGATCGCGCCCTGCTGGTCGCGGGCGAGACGCGCTGGACCTTTGCGCAGACCGCGGCGATCGCGGCTGGGTCGGCGCAGGCGCTCGTCGATGCCGGCATCAAGCCGAGCGACCGCGTCGCGCTGATGTGCTCGAACCGTCCGGAGTTCTTGCTGGTCTATCTCGGCTGCGCCTGGCTCGGCGCCGTCGCGGTCCCGATCAACACCGCGCTGCGCGGCTTCCAGCTCTCCCACATTTTTCGCAATTCGCGTCCGGCGCTTCTTGTCGTCGAGGCGCAGTTCGCCGGCGCGATCGAGAGTGTGGAGGCCGGTGTCGAGCTGCCGCCTCGGAGCTGGATCATCGGAGCTGAAACAGGGCCAATCGATGCCAGGCTGGCCGCGGTGCCGTTGCCGGCGCTCGGAATTTCCGCTCCGGCGGGCGCCGTGCGTCCCGGCGACACCGTCGCGATCCTCTACACGTCAGGGACCACGGGGCCTGCGAAGGGGGTGTGCTGCCCGCAGGCGCAGCTGTTCTGGTGGGGTATCTATTCGGCGCGGGCGCTCGGCATCCGCGACGGCGACGTGCTGTTCACGACACTGCCCCTGTTCCACACCAACGCGCTGAATGCGTTCTATCAGGCGCTGCTGAACGGCTGCACCTACGTGCTGGAGCCGAAATTCTCCGCTTCGGGCTTCTGGGCCGCCGCAGAGCGGCACAATGCAACGGTCGGCTATCTGCTCGGCGCGATGGCGTCGATGCTTCTCGCGCAGCCGATTAGTGAGAACGACAAGACGCATCGACTTCGTGTCGCACTCGGCGGCGGCGTGCCGCCGCAGATCCACGCTCCGTTTCGCGAGCGGTTCGGCGTGCCGCTGGTCGACGGCTATGGATCGACCGAGACCAATTTCGTGTTCGCAGGCACGATCCCGTCGGATCGTCCGGGGACGATGGGCTATCTGGCCGACGGCATCGAAGCGCGGATCGTCGACGAGAATGATTCGGCGCTTCCCGATGGCGAGGCCGGCGAGCTCGTGCTTCGAGCAAGAGAACCGTTTGCCTTCGCCACCGGCTATTTCGGCATGCCGGAGAAGACAGTCGAGGCCTGGCGCAATCTGTGGTTCCACTCGGGTGATCGGGTGGTTCGGGATGCTGACGGGCATTATCGCTTCATCGATCGCATGAAGGATTCGATCCGCAGGCGTGGCGAGAACGTATCTTCATGGGAGGTCGAGCAGACCATCCAGTCCCATCCCGCGGTCGCCGCTTGCGCGATCTACCCGCTGCCGTCGGAATTGGGCGAGGACGAGGTTGCGGCGGCGATTCTGCCGGAAGGCGGCCAATCGCTGCAGCCCGTCGACATTGTCAGGCACTGCGAAGGCCAGATCGCCTATTTTGCCATTCCGCGCTATGTGCGCATTCTGAGCCAGCTGCCGCTGACGGAAAACGGCAAGATCAAGAAGGGCGTGCTGCGTGAGGAGGGCGTGACTAAGGACACGTGGGATCGCGAGGCGGCCGGCGTGAAGTTGCGACGCTGAGCGTTGGTCGTCTCAGGGTTTCTGCAGGGCGTCCCTGACGGCGCCCTTGAGTTCGTCGAGCTCGCCGATCAACCCGTCGAACCGGTCCGCCGGGAAATCCGCCAGCAGCTCCGCAAGCCATGCGCCATGGCTCTTGGCCATTCGCCGGAAGGTCTTGCGGCCTTCGACCGTCATGCAGACAATCTGCACACGGCGGTCGAGATTCGACGGCGTGCGGGTGATGTATCCATCAGCGACCAGGCGGTCGACGATCGGCGTCAGGTTCCCGGCCGAGACCATCAGGCGCTTGGGCAGCTCGCCCAGCACCAGCCCGCTGGGCTCGCGGTCGAGCTGGGCGAGAACATCGAAGCGCGGCATGGTGAAATCGAACTCTTCGCGAAACCGACGCCGCAGCTCGCCCTCGATCAGGGTCGTGCAGGCGAGCAGCCGGAGCCAGACTCGCGTTTGAGCCCTGTACTCGGCTTCCTGATCCGCCCCGTTCTTGGCCGAAACAGGCGTGGGCTCCTTTGCGAGTGCCAATCGAATCTCCCGGTCTTCGTGGCCTTTTGAAAGCCGGTGCAGCTCTCATGAATACGGGCAAGATAGTTCGTGCCAAAAGTAAATTCAAGGCGGAGCCTGAAGGCCTCGGAATCGGCGCTGCCGTGTCTCCAATTTACACCGGGTTCAAGATCGATGCCGCAGCTTCGGGCCCGCGCGCCAGGGTCATCGCAGAACCGTCTTGACAATGCATGCGCCGACCAAATACTTTATGCTTAAAATAATTTGAGTGAGAGCTCGGCATCACGCGCGGCGCGCGAAAGCGAGGGATCATGCGCATAGTCTGTATCGGCGGCGGCCCGGCCGGCCTCTATCTGGGCCTGCTGATGAAGCGGCGGCATCCTGAGCATGTCGTCACGGTCGTCGAGCGCAACAAGCCCTACGATACCTTCGGCTGGGGGGTGGTGTTCTCCGACGCCATGATGTCGGCGATGCGCGTTGCCGACCCCGAGAGCGCCGTCGAGATCGAGGATGCCTTCAATCACTGGGACGACATCGAGCTGGTGTTCAAGGGAACACGCCAGCGCACCAGTGGCCATGGCTTCATCGGTATCGGGCGCAAGCATCTGCTCAACATTCTCCAGCGGCGCTGCGAGGCACTGGGGGTCGAGCTCGTGTTCGAGCGCGACGTCGAGTCCGATCTCGAATTTCCGGATGCCGATTTGATCGTCGCCTGCGACGGCGTCAATTCCAGGATTCGTGCCCGCTATGCCGACCAGTTCCAGCCGGACATGGTGATCCGGCCGAACCGCTACATCTGGCTCGGCACCAAGAAGGCATTCGACGCTTTCACGTTCGATTTCCAGCGGACCGAGCATGGCTGGTTCCAGGCGCACATCTACAAGTTCGACGCGGAGACCTCGACCTTCATCGTCGAGACCACGGAAGAAGCCTACAACGCGCACGGCCTCGGCGAGCTCGATCAGCAAGGCTCGATCGAGTTCTGCGAGAAGATCTTCGCGGAGACGCTCGACGGCGCGAAGCTTCTGACCAACGCGCGCCATCTGCGCGGCTCGGCCTGGCTCAATTTCAGCCGTCTGATCTGCGGCAAATGGAGCGTGTTCAACGGCAAATCGCATGTCGTGCTGATGGGCGATGCTGCGCACACCGCGCATTTTGCCATCGGCTCGGGCACCAAGCTGGCTCTCGACGACGCCATCGAGCTTGCCAATCAGTTCGATCGCCATGGTCACGGCCGCGACGGCATCCCGACCGTGTTGGAGGCCTATGAGGAGGTGCGCCGGGTCGACGTCGCGCGCATCCAGAACGCCGCACGCAACGCCATGGAATGGTTCGAGGTGGTCGGCCGGCGCTATGCCGACACGCTTGAGCCGCCGCAATTCTTCTATTCGATGCTGACGCGCTCGCAGCGCATCAGCCACGAAAACCTGCGCCTGCGCGATCGCACCTGGCTGGAGGGCTTCGAGCGCTGGTTCGCCGCGCGCTCGGGCATCGCGGTGAAGGACGGCGAGCGGGTGCCGCCGCCGATGCTGACGCCGCATCGCGTGCGCGGCCTGTCGCTGGCGAACCGCATCATGGTCTCGCCGATGGCGATGTATTCGTCGCAGGACGGGCTCATCAACGACTTCCACATCGCCCATCTCGGCGCGCGCGCCATGGGCGGCGCCGGGCTGATCTTTGCCGAGATGACCTGCGTCTCGCCGGATGCGCGGATCACGCCGGGCTGCCTTGGGCTCTGGAACGACGAGCAGGCGGCACAATGGCGCCGGCTCGTCGACCTGATCCACGGTGTCGGCCATGCAAAGGTCGGGATTCAGCTCGGGCATGCCGGGCGCAAGGGCGCGACGAGAGTGCCCTGGGAAGGAATCGATCAGCCGCTTGTATCAGGCGATTGGGCGCTGATCTCCGCGTCGGCCTTGCCGTATCTGCCTCACAGCCAGTTGCCGCGAGAAATGGACCGCAGCGACATGGACCGCGTGCGCGACGATTTCGTCGCGGCAACGCGCCGCGCGGCGGCCGCCGGTGTCGAGTGGCTCGAGCTGCATTGCGCCCACGGCTATCTGCTGTCGAGCTTCCTCTCGCCGCTGACCAACCGGCGCACGGACGACTACGGCGGCAGTCACGAGAACCGCGCGCGCTATCCGCTGGAAGTGTTCAAGGCGATGCGCGCGGCGTGGCCGTCCGATCGGCCGATGTCGGTGCGCCTGTCCTGTCATGACTGGACCGAGGGCGGCAACATCCCGGCCGATGCGGCGATCTTCGCCGCGATGTTCAAGGAGGCAGGGGCGGACGTGATCGATTGCTCGTCGGGGCAGGTCTGGAAGGAGGAACGGCCGATCTATGGACGCCTGTTCCAGACGCCGTTCGCCGACCTGATCCGCAACGAGGTCGGCATCGAGACGATTGCCGTCGGTGCAATCTCCGAGGCCGATCACGCCAATTCGATCCTCGCGGCCGGCCGCGCCGATCTCTGCGCCATTGCGCGGCCGCATCTGGCCGACCCGGCCTGGACGCTGCATGAGGCCGCGCGCATCGGCATCACCGCGATCAGCTGGCCGAAGCAATATCTGTCTGCGAAGGGGCAGTACGAAACCAATCTGGCGCGCGCCGCCGCGGCGGCCGCGCAGTGAACGGAGGAGATGACAGATGAGCTCCGTCGCAAAGGTCGCTAAACGCGACTGGCTGGACTGGCCGTTCTTCGAACAGCGCCACCACACGATCGGCGAAAAGCTTGACCGCTTCGTGCAGTCGGGCGCACTCGACACGATTGATCACAACGATGTCGACGGCGCTTGCCGCGCGCTCGTGCGCGCGATGGGGCAGGCGGGGCTGCTCGACTGCGCGGTCGCGACGCCCGACGGCGATGCTGCGACGATCGATTCCCGCTCGATCTGCCTGTCGCGCGAATCGCTCGCCTATGCCGACGGCCTTGCCGATTTCGCCTTTGCCATGCAGGGGCTCGGCTCCGGCGCGATTGCGCTTGGCGGCTCGGCGGAGCTGCGCAAGGCCGTGCTGCCGAAGGTACGCTCCGGCGAATGGCTTGCGGCCTTCGCGCTGTCCGAGAAGCAGGCGGGATCGGACGTGGCGGCGATGTCGTGCGTCGCGCGCGCCGACGGCAGCGACTACATCATCGACGGCGAGAAGACCTGGATCTCCAACGGCGGCATTGCCGATGTCTATACTCTGTTTGCCCGAACGGGCGAGGCGCCGGGCGCGCGCGGCATCTCGGCCTTTGTCGTCTTTCCCGACGATCCCGGCTTCGGCATCGCCGAGCGCATCGACGTCATCGCGCCGCATCCGCTGGCGACGTTGCGCTTCACCAATTGCCGGATCCCGGCGAGCCGTCGCCTCGGCGCGCCGGGCGGCGGGTTCAAGCTTGCGATGCAGACGCTGGATATCTTCCGCGCCTCGGTCGCGGCCGCGGCACTCGGCTTTGCCCGCCGGGCGCTCGACGAAGCGCTGTGGCACGCGCGCAGCCGGCACATGTTCGGCGCGACCTTGGGAGATCTCCAGCTGACCCAGGCCGCGCTCGGCGACATGGCGACCGACACCGACGCCGCGGCCCTCCTGACTTACCGCGCCGCCTGGCGCCGCGATGTCCAGAAACTTCCGACAACGCGTGAAGCGGCCATGGCGAAGCTGACCGCCACCGAAACCGCGCAGCGCGTCATCGACCGCGCCGTCCAGATGTTCGGCGGCCGCGGCGTGCGCAAGGGCGAGGTCGTCGAAAGCCTCTACCGTGAAATCCGTGCGCTGCGCATCTACGAGGGCGCGACCGAGGTCCAGAAACTGATTGTCGCGCGCGAGCTGTTGAAGCCGCGCTGAGGGGAATGGTATTTCGCATGAATACGATGGGAAAGCCGGAAGCCGGCGCGGCCAGCGGCCTGCAAGTGCTTCAGCCCAGCGGCTGGCCGCAGCCGAAGGGATATGCCAACGGCATCGCGGCCGAGGGACGCCTTGTCGTGACGGGTGGTGTCGTCGGTTGGGACGTCACGGGGCGGTTTGCCGACGGATTTGTCGCCCAGGTCCGGCAGACGCTCGAAAACATCGTGGCGATCCTCGCCGAAGGCGGCGCGCAGCCGGATCATCTTGTGCGCCTGACCTGGTACGTCGTCGACATGGATGAATATGTGTCTAACCTGAAAGCGCTCGGCAAAGCCTATCGCGAGGTCGTCGGCACCCATTATCCCAGCATGGCTCTGGTGCAGGTCGTGCGTCTCGTCGAGCCATCGGCGCGCGTCGAGATCGAAGCGACGGCCGTCGTCCCGCGCTGATGCGGGGCGGCTGCGCAGGCCCGCGGTAAGAAGAAGACGGAGGCAACCATGGCGCGCAAACTGATCGACATCTCCGTCCCGCTGCAAAACGACGTGCCGGCCGATCCACCGGGCAACCATCCGACCATTCAATACATCGACCATCAACAGGGCTTGCCGCGCATGCTCCAGTTCTTCGATGGCCTGAAGGCGGAGGATCTGCCCGACGGCCAGGGCTGGGCGGTGGAAATGGTCAATCTGTCCACCCATAACGGTACCCATCTCGATGCGCCCTGGCATTTTCATCCCACGATGAACCGGGGCGAGCGCGCGTGGACGATCGATGAGGTGCCGCTGGAATGGTGTTTCCAGCCGGGCGTGAAGCTCGACTTTCGCCATTTGCCCGACGGTTATGTGGCGACCGCCGGGGATGTCGAGGCCGAGCTGAAGCGGATCGGGCATAAGCTGTCGCCGCTCGAGATCGTCGTCGTCAACACCAGCGCCGGCGCAAAGTATGGTCGGCAGGACTATGTCACCTCGGGCTGCGGCATGGGTTATGAGGCCACCATGTATCTGCTCGAACGCGGCGTGCGGCTGACCGGGATCGATGGCTGGAGCTGGGACGCGCCCTTCGTCTACACCGCGAAGAAATATGCCGAGACCCGGGACGCCAGCTTGATCTGGGAGGGTCACAAGGCCGGACGCCACATCGGCTATTGCCACATCGAAAAGCTGCACAATCTCGAGCTTCTGCCCTCGACCGGCTTCATGGTGTCGTGCTTTCCGGTGAAGATCGAGCGGGCATCCGCAGGCTGGACGCGGGCGGTCGCCATCGTAGACGGCTAGACGTCGCAAGTGTGGATCTACAGGCGTACGACTTCACCGGTTCGAACGCTCTCGTCGGCGGCGAAGACGATGCGGAGTGAGTTGATCGCGTCCTCGTGATGCTCGGACAGATCGACCTCGCCGCGGATCGCCCTCAGAAACATCAGCTGCTCGCGTTCGCAAAGTTCCTGATGTCCGGGTTCATCCGCGGTCGAGATCATTTCGTCCGGCCTGGCAAAGCGGTCTTCGCTGTCGCGCGCCGCGTGATGGATTCGAAGCGCGTTGGTCCGTGTATGCGAGTCATGGTCCGCCGAACCGGCGCCCGCGCCGCTACTTTCTTTCGCGACGATCGAGACGCTGCCGTTCGGGCCGATCATGTCTTTCACGAAATGAGCGGTCTCGCTCATCATCGGACCCCAGCCGACCTCGTACCAGCCGACCGAGCCGTCGTCGAACACGATGTGGAGATGGCCGTAATTGTACATGGCCGGCGCGATCTCGCTCGTCAGTCGCGCCCCGACCGCGTGGACCGCGACGGGGCGCGCCCGCGTCACCTGGCACATGATGTCGACGTAATGGACGCCGCAATCGACGATCGGCGAGGTCGACCGCATGAGCCTCTTGTGCACCTCCCAGAAGGAGCCTGCAGACTGCTGGTTGAGATTCATGCGCATCACGAGCGGCTTTCCGAGCGTTCGCCCGATCTCGACGAACCGCGACCACGCGGGATGGACGCGCAGGATATAGCCGATCAGCAGCGCCTTTCCGGTCGCGCGTGCAGCGTCAACGACTTGCCGCGCGGCATCCAGCGTGTCGGCCAGCGGCTTTTCGCAGAACACATGCGCGCCGGCACCGAAAGCCTGCAGCGCCATGGCGGCGTGGTGCTCGGTGTAGGTGCAGATCGCGACGGCATCGGGACGCAAACGCGTGAGCGCCTCATCAAAGCTGTCGAAGCGCGGAAGCGTGGGAAACTCGGCCTCGAGATCGTCGCGATCGGCCGCCCGAGAGGTGCAAAGACCGACAAGCTCGAAACCCTCGATCGATCTGTAGGCGCGAGCATGGCTGATGCCCATGGTGCCGAGGCCAACCACGAGAACGCGGACAGTCCGTTGAGGCGACATGGAGAGGGCGGACATGGCTCGATCGCGTCCTTCAATCAGGTGTTGAGGAGTGGCCTTCGATCCAGGTTTCCAGCACGCGCAGCTCGTCGTCGAGATGCACGAGGCTCGCGAGATAGCCCGGTGCGATCCGGCCGAGGTCGGCATCGCGCCGGAGAAACGTCGCCGGAATACGTGATGCCATGGCGAGGGCGTCGGCGAGCGGAAGCCTGAGGATATTGACGGCATAGCGCACCGCCTCATCCATGGTCAGAACCGAGCCGGCGAGCGTCCCGTCGTCGAGCCGCAGGCAGCCGTCAATGGACGTCACGCGGCGGCCCTGAAGATCGAAATGATCGGGGCCGCCGGCCGCCGGCGGCATCGCGTCGGTAATCAGCATGAAGCGATCGTGCCGCTTGGCGGCAACCGCGACGCGTAAATTCGCCTCGTGGACGTGATGGCCGTCGGCGATGAGGCCGACGAACGCATCGTCGAGATCGAGCGCGGCACCGACCATACCCGGCTCGCGCCCCGTCGGCGGGCTCATCGCATTGAACAAATGGGTGAACGCGCGCGCACCTGCTTCCACGGCCCGGCGCGCCTCCTGGTAGCTCGCGTCGGAATGCCCCAGCGAGACGAGCACGCCCTGCCGCGCGAGTTCGGCGATGCTCTCGGGTTCGACCCTGTTGGGCGCAAGCGTCATCATTATCGCGCCGCAATCGGCGTTTGCGATGGTCGCGATATCGTCGGATTCGAGATTGCGGATGTAGCCGAGTTCATGCGCACCCTTGCGGCGCGGATCCAGGAACGGCCCTTCCAGGTGAATGCCGAGTGCCGCTGGGGTCAGACGCCGCGCCTCGCGCGTCGCGGCGATCGCGGCGGCCATCACTTGCGGCGCATCGGTCACCAGCGTCGGCAACAGGCCGACGGTCCCGTGGTTGCGGTGTGCGGCCGCAATGCGGGCGATGCCTTCGGGCGTCGGGTCCTCGTTGAACAGGACGCCGCCGCCGCCATTGACTTGAACGTCGACATAGCCGGGCGCAAGCAGGCCGCCGCCGAGATCCCGCAGGGCGCCATCAGGTTTCTTGGCGTGGGGAACGATCGCGGCAATGCGTGCGCCTTCGACGACGACCACGTGGTCATCGAGGAAGCGTTCGCCATCGAAAATCCGCGCGCCTGATAGAACGATCATCACACGGTCTCCGTCACCTTCCTCAGATTGCGCGGGCGGTCGGGATCGCGCCCGAGCCGGAGCGCAAGCGCTTCGGCAAGCCGGTAGAAGCGATGGATCATGACGATGGGCTCCAACAGGGACGCCTCGACCCGCGCCGTCGCGAGACGATCCGGCTCGTCGTCGCCGCCCGCTTCGATTGCGATCACCGTCGCGCCGGCATCGGCCAGCGCGTTGAGCGCCGGCAGCATGCCTTCGCGCGCCGGGTCGGACGGCAGGAAGGCGATGACGGGGAAGCCCGAAGTTACAAGCTCGGCCGGGCCGTGCAGCACCTCGGCCGCGGAGTAGGCCTCGGCGTGAATCGCGCACGTTTCCTTGAGCTTGAGTGCTGCTTCCGCGGCGATCGCAAGCGTCGCGCCGCGGCCGAGCACGAAAGCGCTGCGGGCACTTGCAAGTCTCTCCAGCATCATCGCGGGCGGCGGCGCTACCTGGCCGCGGAGAACGTCCGGCAGGCCGGCGAGGGCGTCTGCGAGCGGCCGATCCTCGCGCCACGCCGCGACGAGGCTTGCCCCGGCGACGAGACCGGCCACCATCGATTTGGTCGCGGCGACGGAACGTTCCGTGCCGGCGCAGAGTGGCAGCAGGATTTCGGCCTCTTGCGCGAGCGGCGAGGCCACGTCGTTGACCAATGCGAGGGCCAGCGCACCGCCGCTGCGTGCCGCACGCTGCATTTCCACGATGTCAGGGCTGCGTCCTGATTGCGAGATCGCGACGGACACGCTGCCTTTGAGCCGCATCGGCGTCCGGTAAAGCGTCGCAATCGAGGGGCCGATCGACGCACACGGCACTCCTGAAAGAATCTCGACGAGATATTTCAGATAGAGCGCGCAGCAATCCGACGAGCCGCGACCGATGGTTGCGACGAGCGGCGGATCGAGGGCGCGCAGACGCGCGCCGAGGTCAGCCAGCCGCTCCGCATTCTGACCGAGCTGGCGCGCCGTCGCTTCACCTGCCTCGCCGATCTCCTGAAGCATGTGTGTCGTCATCGGTGCGTCTTTCGGGCCGGGGGCGACAGCGTGAGCTCGGAGACGAAGTCATAGGCGTCGGCGCGATACCAGGACTTCGTGAACTCGACGCAGGCTCCGTCGGCGAGGTAGGCGATGCGCTGGATGTAGAGCGCGGGGCTGTCAGGCGCGACGCCCAACAGTTCGGCATCCGCATGATCGAGCAGGGTCGCACGCAAGCGCTGCAGGCCCCGGGTCGGCCTGAAGCCCTTTGCGGAGAGCGCCTCGTAGAGCGAGTCGCCCACCGAATCCTGTTCAGGAAGAAAGCGTATCGGCACGGCGGCGCGTTCGATTGCCATCGGCGAACCATCGGCCAGGCGCAGGCGTCCGAGCCGGAACACGCGGTCGTTCGGTCGTACGCCGAGCATCATCGCCTCTTCCGGCGTCGGCAGGAATACGCCGCGCTCGAGCTCGCGCGAGCTCGCCACCAGTCCACGCAGCCGCATGTCTTCGGTGAAGCTGGTCAGGCGCGAGGAGGGCTGCTCGACGCGGGGTGTCGCGCGATGGATGAAGGTGCCGGCGCCGTGGCGGTGAAACAGCACGCCTTCGGCGATCAGATCAGCGATCGCCTTTCGCAGCGTGGTGCGCGATACCTCGAGCAGCTCGCACAATACGCGCTCGGCCGGAAGCAGTTGCGTTTCCGCGAAGCGTCCGGTTTCGATCTCGCGCCTGAGCGCATCGACCACGGCACGATAGAGCTTTTGGCCCGGCGCCGTCTCGACCGTCATCGTCATGCCGCGTCCTCCGCGAGCGTGCCGCCGGCAAGAAGGATCGCGCCGTCGACGGCGTCGCGCCGCGGCCGGGCAAGGCGATTGGCCACGTCAGGCGGCAGGAAGGGGCGCAAGGGCTCGCCGAAGCCGCCCGCCAGCGCAATGCGCTGGGCGCCGAGCGCGTTCAGCGCGTTCGCGAGCGCTGCGATCGCGAGGGCTGCTTCTCCGACGATTTCGCACGCGCGCATGTCTCCGGACCTTGCGACGTCGAGGATCTGCGGTGCGAAGGCGCCGTAGTCTCTGGGTCTGGCTTCCGCTGCCCAGCGGCTCATCCGCAACGGATCGTCATCGAAATGTCGACCGAGTGCTTGTGCCAGTCCGCTCATCGGCTCCAGGCCATCGATCGCACGCAGCGTCGCGCGTAGCGCCGA
Organism: Bradyrhizobium guangzhouense; assembly: GCF_004114955.1. NCBI lineage: Bacteria > Pseudomonadati > Pseudomonadota > Alphaproteobacteria > Hyphomicrobiales > Nitrobacteraceae > Bradyrhizobium > Bradyrhizobium guangzhouense. Next base: position 4,576,490 of record NZ_CP030053.1, on the reverse strand, counting down.
TTCGCCGAGCCGCGCGGCGGATCCGTCGTCGCCCAGCCAGAAGCCGCGTCCGCCGATGATCGTCGTTCGCGCGCCCACGCGAGCGATTCCCGCCGAGCCCGTGCCCGCGATGATCAGGCCACCATCGCCGACGCCGTTGGCTCCGACGCAAGCGGCGACCGCATCATTGACGGCGACGATCTGCGCGAAGCCGGGCAGGGCGGCGGAGACACGCTCGGCTTCATTGTGGTCAGAGAGTCCGGCAAGGCTCAGGCCGAGGGCGATCTCCTGGCGTGGCGCGCCGGCAGTCATTGCGGATTCGATGGTTTCGCGCACGACCCGCATCGCTTCGTCGAAGTCGAGATAGATGTTCGAAGCCGGCCCCACGGCGCGCCCGAGTTCGCGGCCCGACGCGTCCCGCAGTCTCGCGCGGCAACTGGTGGCGCCGCCGTCTACTCCGAGAAAGAACCGGGCTGTCGCCAAGGGGCCTCCTAAAAAAATTCTTAACGCCTCTAGACAAGTGGTATGTCACGTGTCTAAAACGAATACAAGAGGTATCTACCATTGGTATTCACGATGCCGGTACTGCCGAGTGGAGAGACGGGCGGAGAGAGGTGCGACGACACCGCCGACGTCGTGACGACCGATGAGGCGATGTTTGCCGACGCGGTGCTCGTCTCCTACCGCCGAGCGATTGCTTCGGTCGCGGCTGTCACCAGCGACATCCGTGCGGCAGCCCTTCGGCTCGCCGCCATTTGGCGAGCCGGCGGACGTCTGGTCTATGCCGGTGCGGGATCTTCGGGCCTTGCGGCGGCCGAAGATGCTGCCGAGCTTCCCGGTACGTTCGGCCTTGACCAGAGCCGCATCGCGATCGTCTTGCCCGGCGGGACTGCCGAGCCATTTCGCATCGACAGCGCGGCGGAGGATGATGCTGCAGCCGGTGCGCGTTCGATCGTCGAACTCGGTGATCTCTCCGGCGACGCCGTGATCGCTGTCTCGGCGAGCGGCTCGACGCCGTTCACCGTCGCCGCGGCTGCAGAGGCGCGTCGCCGCGGCGCCTTCGTCATTGGCATCGCGCACCGTCCTGCCTCGCAATTGCTCGCTCTGGCCGACGCTCCAATCCTGCTCGAAAGCGGGGAGGAGGCGCTGCGCGGCTCGACGCGACTCGCGGCCGGAGCTGCGCAGAAGGCCGCGCTCGGCATGCTCTCGTCATTGATGGGACTTGAGCTCGGTCACATCCATCAGGGGCTCATGGTCAATCTGAAGGCCGATAACGCCAAGTTGCGCGAGCGGGCGCACGGGATCGTCGCAACGATCGCTGATGTCAGTGATGCCAAGGCGGCGGCGGCGTTGCGTGAGGCCGGCGGCGACGTCAAGCCGGCGGTGTTGATTGCGTGCGGCATCCCCAGCATGAGTGAAGCCGTCGGCTGGCTCGCTGCTGCGGAAGGCCGCATAGACGGCGCGCTGCGCCGCGCAAGGGGTAGCGGAATCAGGGGCGAAGGCCCGAACAAGGGAGCGTAGCATGAGACGGACATTCAAGGCCGCATTGGGAGCTGAGGTTGCCGCGTTGGCGTTGCTCACGGGGCTGGCGTCGGCCGAGGCGGGCTCATTGAAGATCGAGAGCTGGCGCAATGACGACGCCGATATCTGGAACTCCAAGATCATTCCCGCCTTCAACAAGCACTATCCTGACATCAAGATCGAATTCGCCCCCTCGGCGCCCAAGGAATACAACGCTGCCCTCAATGCGCGGCTCGATGGCGGGACTGCCGGCGACCTCATCACTTGCCGTCCGTTCGACGCCTCGCTCGCGCTCTATCAGAAGCATCAGCTCGACAGCGTCGACGGCATCAAGGGCATGGACAATTTCTCCGATGTCGCAAAGGCCGCGTGGCAAACCGACGACGGCAAGACCACTTTCTGTGTTCCGATGGCCTCCGTCATCGCCGGATTCATCTACAACAAGGAAGCCTTTGCCAAGGTCGGCGTGACCGAGCCGAAGACGCTCGACGAATTGCACGCCGTGCTCGAAAAGTTCAAGAAGGACGGGACCTATGTCCCGCTGGTGATGGGCACGGCCGACCAATGGGAGGCCGCAACCATGGGCTTCCAGAACATCGGCCCCGACTACTGGAAAGGCGAGACGGGGAGGGCCAATCTGATTGCGGGCAAGGAAAAGCTCACCGACCCGCAATATGTCGCGGCCTTCAAGGAGATCGCAAGCTGGGCGCCGTATCTCGGGTCGGGATTCCAGGCACAGACCTACGCCGACAGTCAGAACCTGTTCTCGCTCGGCAAGGGCGCGATCTATGCAGCCGGCTCGTGGGACATCTCGACATTCCGGGGCCAGGCGAAATTCGCCATGGGTGCGTTCCCGCCGCCGCAGCCTGCCGGCACGACGGATTGCTACATCTCCGATCACACCGACATCGCGATGGGCATCAACGCAGCCTCGAAGAACAAGGAGGATGCCAAGAAATTCCTGGAATGGCTGACGACGCCGGAATTCGCAACGATCTATGCCAACGCGCTTCCCGGCTTCTTCCCTCTCGCCAAGACTCCGGTGAAGGTCGAGGACGACGTTGCTGCGACGATGGTCGGATGGCGGCAGACCTGCAAGTCGACGATCCGCAATTCGTATCAGATCCTGTCGCGGGGTACGCCGAATCTCGAAAACGAGCTCTGGAACGTGTCCGCGCAGGTGGTCAACGGCAAGCTGACGCCCGAGGCCGCCGGCAAGCAGCTCCAGGACGGCCTCGACAAGTGGTACAAGCCCGCCAAGTGAATTCAGATCTCCCTCTCCCCGCGCTCGCGGGGAGAGGAACTGTCCTCGGTCGATAGTTGCTGCAGGCTCCGCCAGGGGATGGCACGAGCACACAGCGGCGATAACGCATGTCAGGTTTGTTCTTTTCCCCTCATGGCTGAACCGATCTCGCACGTCACCGCCCAGATGCCCCGCGCCAAGCTCGCGGGCCTTTTGCTGTTCTTTCTTGGGCCGGCGGTCGTGATCTACAGTCTGTTTTCGATCTATCCGCTGGTCGCGACGATGGCGCTCTCGACCTACACCAGCGATCCGTCCGGAGCCCGATCTTTCGTCGGCCTCGCCAATTTCGCGACGCTGCTCGGTGATGCGCTCTGGTCGAAGCCATTCTGGAATGCCCTCGGCAACAATCTGATATTCTTCGTCGTGCATATGTGCGTGCAGAACCCGGTCGGGATTGCGCTCGCCGGACTGCTCAGCCTGCCCCGCGTGAGGCTCAAGGGCTTTTATCGCACCGTGATGTTTCTCCCGACGATGCTGTCGGTCGTCATTGTCGGCTTCTCCTGGAATTTGATCCTGTCGCCGCTCTGGGGCGTAGCCTCCGGCGCCCTGAAGGCGGTCGGATTGGGCTCGCTGTTTGCTCCGTGGCTGGGGCTCGAATCGAGCGCGCTCGTCACCCTGTCCCTCATTTCGGTCTGGCAATTCGTCGGCATCCCGATGATGTTGGTCTATGCCGCATTGCTCAACATCCCCGAAGAATTGATCGACGCGGCGCGCGTCGATGGGCTTGGGCAGTTCCGCATCTTCTTCCACATCAAGCTGCCGCTCGTGCTGCCGACGATCAGCCTGGTCTCGGTCCTGACCTTCGTCGCCAACTTCAACGCTTTCGATCTGATCTACTCGGTCAAGGGCGCGCTTGCCGGGCCGAATTTCGCCACCGACATCCTCGGCACGTTTTTCTACCGCACCTTCTTCGGCAATCAGCTTCAACTCGGCAACCCGACCATGGGCGCTGCGGTCGCGACCGTGATGTTTTTCATCATCCTTCTCGGTCTCTGCCTCTATCTCTTCCTCGTGCAACGGCGCATCCGCCGTTACGCTTTCTGAGGGGGAGGCATGACCAGGGATCAGCGCGCAAGGAGCATCGGTGTCCACCTCGTCCTGATCGCCTACAGTCTTCTGGCGGTAGGGCCGATCCTGCTCGTCGTGATGAATTCGTTCAAGGTGCGCAGCGCCATCTTCGGCAGCCCGCTCGCGCCGCCGGATGCATCGACCTTCAGCCTGATCGGCTACGAGAAGGTGTTCCGCTCCTCGCATATCCTCCTGTACTATTCGAATTCGCTGATCGTGACCCTCGTCAGCATGGCGCTCGTCCTGCTGTTCGGGGCAATGGCGGCCTGGGCGCTCACCGAGTACCGCTTCCGTGGTTCGACGGCGCTGGCGTTGTTCCTGTCGATCGGCATCATGGTGCCGATCCGGCTTGGCTCGGTCGCAATCCTCAACATGATGCGATCCGCCGGGCTCAACGACACGCTGACGGCCCTGGTCCTGGTCTATGTCGCGCAGGGCCTGCCGATGTCGATCTTCATCTTGAGCGAGTTCATCCAACAGATCCCGAAGGATCTGCGCGATGCCGCGCGCTGCGACGGCGTGCCGGAAACCCGCATCTTCTTCGAGGTAGTCGCCCCGCTGCTGCGCCCGGCCATTGCGACGGTCGCTGTCTTCACCATCGTGCCGATCTGGAACGACCTCTGGTTTCCGTTGATCCTGACCTCGAGCGATTCGACCCATACGGTGACGCTCGGCGTGCAGCAGTTTCTCGGCCAGTACATTACCGACTGGAATTCCGTGCTCGCCGCACTGTCGATGGCGATTCTGCCGGTCGTCGTGATCTACGTCATCCTCTCGCGCCAACTCATCGCAGGCCTCACCTCCGGCGCAGTCAAATAGGTTGTCAGAATGGCCAATCTGCGCATCGAGCAACTCAACAAGCGTTATGGCGCAACGACGGTGCTCAACGACGTCAATCTGAGCATCGAGGACGGCGAATTCGTCGTTCTCGTTGGCCCTTCGGGCTGCGGCAAGTCGACGCTGCTGCGGATGATTGCCGGGCTCGATGGTGCATCGGGTGGCGACATCCATATCGCCGGCAAGCTCGTCAATACGCTCGCGCCTGCCGAGCGTGGTATCGCGATGGTTTTCCAGTCCTACGCGCTGTATCCGCACATGAATGTGCGCAAGAACATGACGTTCGGATTGAAGTTCACTGGTGTGCCGCCGACCGAACGCGAGCGACGCGTCACGGAAGCGGCTCGCATGCTACGGCTCGAGGAGCTGCTCGAGCGCTATCCGCGCGATCTTTCCGGCGGTCAGCGTCAGCGTGTCGCGATCGGCCGAGCGATCGTGCGCGAGCCCGCTGTTTTCCTGTTCGACGAGCCGCTCTCCAATCTCGACGCAGCCTTGCGTGTCTCGACCCGCGTCGAGATCGCCAATCTGCACAGGTTGCTGAAATCGACGATCGTCTATGTCACGCACGATCAGGTCGAGGCGATGACGCTTGCCGACCGCATCGTCGTGATGAACAAGGGCTGCATCGAGCAGGTCGGCAAGCCTCTCGACCTCTATTATGAACCCGCCAATCTGTTCGTGGCCGGCTTCATCGGCTCGCCTGCGATGAACTTCTTCGACGCCGAGGTCGAAGGCATCGAGGGCGGACGCGCCCGCGTGACCGGTGCGGCGTTTCGCAGCCTCGACATTTCGGCGGCATCGCTGAAGGTCGGCGACAGGCTGACGGTCGGCGTCCGCCCGGAGCATCTTGTCCGGGGCGAAGCCGGTGCTTTCGCCGCCGAAGGCGTCGTCGAGCTGGTCGAACGGCTTGGCGAGGCCTCGTTCGCCTATCTGCGCCGCGGCGACGGCAGGATGTTCGTGGCGGAGGTCCGCGGCCGTCAGACGCCGGTGCCCGGCGAGAGGGTGGCACTCGTCGCCGCGAGTCCCGATGTTCACGTTTTCGACGCCTCTGGCCTGCGTGTTGCGACCGAAGCCCGCTGAGGAAGGCGACGGGATGCCGGCTGCAGGCGGGTGTAAGGGCAGGGTCGTTCAGCCATGATGCATGTCGTACGCTATCTGACCCATCCTCAGGTGAATATCGATCCGTCAATCCCGGTTCCGCGTTGGGGCCTGAGCGAGGTCGGCAGGGCGCGCACGGAAGCCGTGACGGCGACGGGACTGTTGTCGGGTACCGCGCAGGTCATTTCCAGCGGAGAGCAAAAGGCGATCGAGACCGCCGAGATCATTGCGGCAAAGCTCGGGATCGACGTGGAGGTGCGCGAGGCGATGCACGAGAACGATCGATCGGCCACCGGATTCCTCGTCCCCGACGAGTTTGAGGAGGTGGCCAATCAATTTTTCGGGCAACCCCAGGTCAGCGTTCGCGGCTGGGAACGGGCAGTTGACGCCCAGGTACGCGTCGTCGGCGAGGTCGAGCATGTACTGGCCCGCGATACGCCGGGCGATGTGCTCTTCGTCGGCCACGGTGGCGTTGGTACCCTGCTGTACTGCCATTACGCCGGTTTGGCGATTGATCGCGTTCATGATCAGCTTGCTGGTGGTGGCTGCTTCTTCGCATTCACATCGCAGGAGCGCCGCGTGCTGCATGGCTGGCGCCGCCTCGAAGAGCTGTGATTGTCGCTGCGATGGCAGAGCCAGGTATGGCAGCAGGAGAGCTGGCGCGTGCAGCGGAGAGGCTGCACGCGCCGGGAACAGGTTAGATGTCAGCGCGTACCGATGCGTTGATGTCGTGGGCAGAAACCGGAAAAATGCGCCACGTCCATCGTTCCCTGTTGTGTCCGGTTGTCACCCGGCGGTGCCGGGGTTAACGCCCTCAGGCGGTTTTGGTTCGATCGATGGGCTACAAGACCTTGCGTTACCCGACGGCCAAAACACGCTAGGGGTAGGGCAATATCCGCCCCTGAAAATATTCCACTTTACCGAAATTCGGAAATGACGTATGTGTCGCGGCAACCCGGCCCATGGAAGAGGGGCGTATCGCGATCGTCACGACGCGGACCGGACGGCGGTGGACGGTGAGCACATCGGCGCGAAGGGTTTTGCTGGGCGGGCAACCGCGAGTGGGACTGTCGCGCGAACGACCGGTGTGATCGGCGTACGGCAAAATCGTGTGGTCCTGGCGCCCGGGTCTGTGCGTCAAGGCTCGTCATGATGCGTGTGGTCCAACGGGACCCTCGTATTGGCGATCTGCGAGCCGACGGGGATAGTGCCTCGCTCCCCGGGGAGAGCACGACATAAGCCGTAAAACCACTGCGCAGGGAAGGCCGGATGTTTCGGCTTCACCTGTACGCCGCTGTGCAGCCTCTTCTTTTAGGTGTCGCACAGTGGATCCCGGGTGCCAGCCGGGCACCCGGCCTTCCCTGCGCCCTCTTTCATTTCGAGGGCCGGAACGACGCAAGGCTCGGGTGCGCTGCGCCGCGAGAATGTGAACACGCGTCCTGCGCGCGCTGCCCCGCGGCCCGAACATTTTTCGCCGACACCGATGAGTCTTGACGTTGCTGAGGTCTCTATGGGCGATGGCGGTGGTCAAACCGGCCCTGCGCACCTAACCCGAGATGAAAGGGACTCGTCATGCTCCTCGAAAACAAGACAGCGGTCATCTACGGCGCCGGCGGGGCCGTCGGCGGCGCCGTGGCGCGGACATTCGCCCGCGAAGGGGCAAAGGTCTTCCTCTCCGGCCGCACGCTCGGCAAGGTCGAGCGCGTGGCCCGGGAGATCGTCGCAGCGGGCGGAACGGCAACAGCCTTTCAAGTCGACGCTCTGGATGAAGAGGCCGTGGACAGCCACGTGGCCACGGTCTTCAAGAGCGTCGGGCGGTTGGATGTGTCTTTCAACGCCATCACGCCGATTCCGCAGCCGGGAACCCAGGGGATCCCGATTGCCCAATTGTCGGTCGACAGCTTCACTGCGCCGATCACAGCCTACCTGCGGTCGCACTTCCTGACGGCGCGGGCGGCAGCACGGCGGATGGCCGAGCAAGGCTCCGGCGTGCTGTTGATGCACACCCCTGAACCGGCGCGGCTCGGAGCGGCCTTGGTCGGAGGGATGGGTCCCGCCTGGGCCGCGATGGAAGCCTTCAACCGCAACCTGTCCGCCGAATTCGGCGCCAGGGGGGTCCGCGCGATCTGCGTGCGCTCGACCGGCATGCCGGAGACGGAGACAATCGACGTCGTGTTCGGGCTGCATGCCAACGCGATCGGCATCCCGCGCGAGCAGTTTCTCGGCTTCATCGAAAACCTCACGCATCGCAAGCGTTCGAGCAAGGTCTCCGAGGTCGCGGAAATGGCTGCCTTCCTGGCCTCGGACCGAGGCAGCGGCATGACCGGAGCCGTGGCTAATTTGACCGGCGGGTTGATCGTCGACTGAGGGCGTTACGCTGCCGGCGATCAGCGACGTCAGTTTTTGTGGGACACTTGAGAGAGAAGCCATGAGCTACGAAAAGATCTTCGAATACGACCTCGACATCATGAGTGTGATTGAATACGGCGTGAACATGCAGGCCATGTTAGCCGGGCAAGAAAGTGTGCCGCTGCACGGCGCTCAATTCGACGTCACGCTCGCGGGACCGATCAAAGGCCGCATGACGGGTACGATACGCGGCATCGACTATCTGCGCGTCCGCGCGGACGGCCGCAGGGAGCTCGATCTCCGCGCGACCATCGAGACCGAGGATGGGAGCCGGGTTGCGTTTTCGGCCGACGGCGTCGGGACGCCGCGGGATGGTGAGCCGATCGTCGATCTGGCTGTGAAGATCGACCTTGCCACGGCCGCCGCGGCCTACGCCTGGGTCAACGCACGACCGGCCTGGGGCGCGGGCTATGCGAACCTGGCCACCGGGAAGATCCACATCGACGCCTACCTGCACTGAGGTTTGGGCACGCTGAGGAGATTTGAGCCATGTCGGAAAACGGAATGCTCCAGGGCAAGCGGGTGGTCGTGCTCGGCGCCAGCCGCGGCGTCGGCCGCGAGATCGTGCGGCGGGCTTCGGGCGAAGGCGCGCAGGTCCTGGCGGTGGCCAGGCAGGCGCGCGGTCTTTCCGAGCTCGCAAAGGAAACGCGCGGCATCGAAACGCTGGCGCTGGACGCCGCTTCGGAAGCCGCGCCGCAGAGGGTCTTCGGCAGGACGAGGCCTGATCTGCTGGTGATCTGCGGCGGGGCCACCCCGCCGGTCCGTCCGATACCCGAGCTCACTTGGGCCGAATTCGGAGTGAATTGGGAAGTCGACACCAAGATGGCCTTCCTGTTCTGCCGTGAGGCGCTCAAATTGCCGCTTGCCTCAGGCTCGGTCGTGGTGGTCATCTCCAGCGGGGCCGGCCTCGGCGGGTCGCCGATCTCGGGCGGCTACGCTGGCGCCAAGCGCATGCAGATGTTCATCGCCAAATACTGTCAGGCCGAATCCGATCGCCTCGAGCTCGGTATCCGTTTCGTAGCGCTCGTTCCCTCCCGCATCATGCCGGAGACGGACCTCGGGCAGGCGGCCGTGAACGGCTATGCCCGCTATCTCGGCATTCCCCGGGAGAAGTTCCTCGAGAACATGGGCGCGCGCCAGTCGCCTGAAGATGTTGCCGAGGCCGTCGTTGCAGCCGCGGTCAAGCCGCCGGCCGAGGCAGGAGCGATCTTCACCATTTCGGCCAATGGCGTCGCCGCGGCGAGCTGAGGAAGGACTGTAGTCCAAGAGTGTGGCCATGAAAGACAAGACGCTGACCAGTCCTGCGAACGCTGCGCCGCCGAGCCGCGCCGACTTCGTCCGCGTGGCCGAAGCGCATCGTCGCGCGCTCAAGCTGCATTGCTATCGCATGCTGGGCTCTCTTCATGAGGCCGAGGACGCGGTCCAGGAGACCATGCTGCGGGCTTGGCGGGGCTTCGACGACTTCGAGGCGCGCGCCTCGATCAAGAACTGGCTTTATCGGATCGCGACGAACGTGGCCCTCAACATGGCGAGCCGTTCGAAGCACGGCCGGACGATGCCAGACCGGCTGAATGGTCCGTCAACCATGAGACCGCAGGGACGGCCGGATGCAGAAACGCTGTGGATCGAGCCTTATCCCGACGCCGAGCTCGAGAGCCTGCCGGATCCCGCCGCAGGGCCGGACGTCCGCTACGAGCTGCGCGAATCCGTCCGTTTCGCGTTCATCACAACGATCCAGCAACTGCCGCCGCGCCAGCGCGCTGCACTTCTGCTGGCCGACGTGTTGGGCTGGTCGGCAATCGAGGTCGCCGCCGTGCTCGACGCCTCGGTGGCCTCGGTGAACAGTGCCTTGCAACGGGCGCGGGCCAAGCTGGCCACGCTCGACTGGGATGCCCGGCCGGCTCCAATCGCCGATGAACAACAGCGCAGCCTGCTGGAGCGCTACGTGCGGGCTTGGGAGAGTGCTGATCTCGAGCGGTTCGTTTCGCTCCTGAGAGAAGACGCCGTCTATTCGATGCCGCCTTGGCGAGAGTGGTATCAGGGACGCTCTTCGATCGCGGATTTTTTCAGGGCGGTCTGGCCCGCTTATCGTGGCTTCAGGCTTGTGCCCGTCGGCGCGAACCTGCAGCCGGCATTCGCCCTTTATTCCCTCGGCGCTGAAGGGCGCTGGAACGCCCACTCCATCCAGCTCCTGGCGCTGGACGAGAGCCAGATCGGGGCCATGACGATGTTCATGCAGCCGCTGGCCCAGAAGCTCTTCACTGCGTTCCGACTGCCAAAGGTGCTGGAGCCCTGACATGACTCGCAAGATCGTCCGGTTGGATCCCAGGATGCGTTGTTCAGCAAGGAGGCGTCGTTCCGGGGCACGCGAAGCGCGAACTCCCGGGACGCTGGCTCACCGAGCAATCCCATCGACTGTTGCCGTCCAGGCCTTGTGGTAAGAATCAAGGCCGGCGATCGAAATTGAATCGATGGGGCCCGGCTCAGCGATGCGGTAAGAGGGAGGCCATTGCGCGAGCATTGCGGCGCCGCGTGCCGTGCCTGCGGCGTCTTTCGCCGCAAAGACACGCTGCGAGGGTCGTAACGCGCCCAGCGCCATACAGAAGGGAAGGTTGCGAGCGAAGGTTCCTTCGACGATGAGATCGCCGATGGTCGCTCCCATGCGCGTCAGCATCAGATCGCTGACCAACGCGCAATAGAGCGTCGCGAGTGCGGCCCGATCTCGCGCGGCGACTTCGCCGCGGACCACGCCCTCGGTCGTCGCATAGGGTCCGCCCTGGCCGCAGAAGCAGGGCAGGGCCATCGCGCCCGAGGCGATGACACGTTCGATCGCGCCGAGATCCGCGTTGCCACCGCTGCCCGCGATCATGGCGTATTCGCGTCCACCCATGAAGCGTCCGCAGGCGATCGGGCGGCCCAGCGCGTCGACGTTGGCCAGCGTGTCGTCGCGAGGATCGAGCTGATCGAGCGAAAGGCCCACGCTCATCAGGATCACCCAGGTGCCGGTCGATAGCACGGTGAACGGCGCCTGGCGCGAGACGAGGTAGGGCAGCAGCGACGCATTGGAATCGTGGATGCCGCAAAAGACCGGCGTGTCGGGCGCGAGCCCGCATGCGGCGGCGATGTCGGGCTTGATCGGACCGAGCGGGTCGAAGGCAGGGCGCATCGGCTGCAGCAGGTGGCCGACGCCGAGAGCTTTGACGAGGCTCGAGACCTGTCCCTGCCGTGGCGCCCAGAGATCCGTATGAGCACCGATGGTGGTGACTTCAGAGACCGCGACACCGCTCAGGCGCCAGGACCAATATTGCGGATAGCCAACGAAATGCTTCGCGTTGGCGAAGAGCTCAGGACAGCGCCATTTCTGATAGGCCAGCTGCCGCCCGAGATTGAGGCCGGCCGGCAATTTCGGTGACAGCGTCTCCGAAAACGGCGGGCGCAAGGCGGCATAGTCGGGCTCGATTGCGTCCACATCAGCGAATTCGTAGTCCATGACCGGCGCGGCGAGGTCGTCCTCGCCGATCAAGGCACCGGCAGCGCCGTGTGCGGTCGGAACGATTGCGCTGATCCGGTGCGCGCGTGCGGCTTCACGAAGCGCATCGAGGAAGAAGCGCCATGCGCTCTCGACGTCTTCGTGCGGATAGGGCGGCCCCGGCCGAATACTGTTGGGCGCCGACTTTTCCCAGAGCAGCCGACCGTGGTCGAACAAGGCAAGCTTGACGTTGGTCTTGCCGATGTCGAGGACTGCGACCGTCTGGCTCATCGTCAACTCGAAGCGGGTGGAACATCAGCGCAAGCAACGTCGCCCGGCTGCGCTCCGCAGCCGGGCGACGCGTTCAGATCAGAAATCGAAGTCCTTGATGTTCTGTTTCGTGAAGATGAAGGGCGAACCCAGCAGGATCTCGCTGCCATTGACCACGTTCAGCTTGCCGAGCTTGCCAGCATCGACCGAGGTCGCGCCCGGCTTCAGGCTGCCATCGACCACGGCGCGCATCACGTAGGTGGCGGCGTAGCCGAGATCGACCGGATTCCACAGCACGACCGATTTGACGCAGTCGGCGTTGACATACGGCTTCATCGCGTTTGGCGTGGCGAGGCCCACCACCGCGACCTTGCCGCAGAGCTTGGCCTTGGTCACGGCTTCCGCCGAAGCGGGCGTCGCGACCGAGGTCATTCCGAAGAGGCCAGCCAGCTTGTCGCCATGCTTGTTGATCAGCGTCGTCGCCTGGTTGAAGGAGAGGTTGTTGTCCTCCTGCGCTTCGACCGTTTCCAGCCATTTCAGCTTGGGATGGCACTTCTGCGCATAGGCCCACATTTCGGCGATCCAGCGGGCCTGGTTCGGCGTCGTGAAGGTCGAGGTGACGATCGCAAAACCTTTGTCCTCGCCGGCCTCCTTGGCCATGGAGTCGACCATCGACTTGGCGATGCCGTTGAACTCGGCCTGGTTGACGAACCATTCGCGCGCATCAGGCGTCGAATTCGCGTCGTAACCGACGACGTGGATGCCTTTCGACAGCGCCTTCTTCAGCACAGGCGCGATCGCCACCGGATCGTTGGCGGCGAAGAGAATGCCGTCGACGCCGCTGGTGATGTAATTGTCGATGAACTTGATCTGCTCGTCGATTTTGGCCTCGGTCGGGCCGTCGGTCTTCACCGTGACGTTGCCGAGCGCCTTGGCGGCGTCCTGCATGCCTTTCGAGGTCGCGTTGAAATAACCGATGCCAATCAATTTCGGCACGTCGACCAACGTGATCGGCTTGCCGGCCTTGTCGGCCGCATTTGTCGGCTTGCCGCCGTCATAAGGCTTGGCGGCAGGCGCGGCGCTGGCTTCGCCCGCCGAACAGGCCAGCGGATTGACCGGCAGGTCGTCCGCGCCGTCCCATCTCTTGTCCGCCGCCGAGGCCGCTCCGGCCAGCAGCGTCGCGCCGAGGAATGCAGCAGCTAATCCGAGCTTCATCTTGTTTTCCTCCCATTTTGATGCCGCTTTTTTGCGGCTAGACACGCCGTCAAACGCCCTCGCGTCTCCGCTGGAGCGAACTCGCCACAAGAGTTGAAAGGATGAGGACCGTGCCGATGACGACGATCGTCGCGTCACCCTTGACGCCGGTCAGGGCCAGCCCGTTTTTCAACAGCTGGATCATCGCGAGGCCGACCACGGTGCCCCAGATGGTGCCGACGCCGCCAAATATGCTGGTGCCACCGAGCACCACCGCCGCGATCACGTCGAGCTCATAGCCGATGCCCATGTCGGAGCGGGTGGTGGTCACGCGCGAGACGAGAACACAGGCGGAAAGACCGGCCATCAGGCCCGATAGCGTGTAGACGATCAGCTTGACGCGATCGACCGGCAAACCGGAGAAGCGCGCCGCGGTCTCGTTGTTGCCGATCGCGTAGAGCGTCCGGCCGAAGGTGGTGCGGTCAAGAACGATGGCCGTGGCCACGATCGCGATCAGCAAGAGCCAGAGCTGCGCCGGGACACCAAAGAGGTTTTCCTGTCCGATGAAGTAGAACCATTCAGGGTAGCCGCGCACCGAACGCGCCTGGCTGATCCCCTCGGCGAGCCCGCGGTAGAGAGCAAGCGTCGCGATGGTCATGATCAGCGGCGGCACTTTCACCTTGGTGATGACGAGCCCGTTGACGAACCCCGCCGCCGCACCGACCGACAGTGAGAAGCAGATCGCCAGCGGTAGGGGAAAGCCGAAGGTCTTCCAGGAATAGCCGAGCAGGATCGCGCAGAGCCCGACGATCGAGCCGACCGAGAGATCGATGCCGCCGGTGATGATAATGAAGGTCATCGGCAGCGCGATGAGCCCGACTTCGGTCGTCAGCCTGCCCTGGTTCAGCAGATTGTCGAGCGTCAGGAAGCGATTGTTCAAGGCTCCGAGCCCAATCAGCGCGATGAGCAGGATCACAGCGAGCATGGTTTCGTGGCGCAGCAACCACCAGGGCATGACGCGCTTGGCGATTTGGGGGAGAGGGATCTCGCTCATGGCGCTCATGCTCCGGCCATGCGCCGGCGCCGCAGAATGTCGGCAATCACGGTCACGAGAATGAGCGCGCCTTGCACCGCGCGGATCCAGTAGGGCGAGACGTCGATGAAGACCAGCGCGCTGGCGATTTCGGCGATCAGGACGGCCGCAAGGGTCGAGCCGACGACCGTGCCGACGCCGCCGAGAATGCTGACGCCTCCGACGACCGACGCGGTGATGATCGTCAATTCGAGATTGGGTGGCACCGTCGACTGGATGACGCGCAGTTGCGTTGCGTAGAGCAGGGCGGCCGCCCCGGCAAAGAGGCCGTGCAGCGCGAAGACCATGACGATCGTGCGCGGTTGCGAGATGCCGCAGAGCCGGGCCGCTTCGGCGTTGCCGCCGACGGCGTAGATCGCACGGCCCGAAGCCGAATAGCGCATCCACAACGCGGCCAGGATCGTCACCAGGATCATCAGAACGACAGGAAACGGCAACATGCCGAAGAGCTCGATATCGGCGAGATGGAAACTGTCGGGCAAGTCGGTGATCCATTTGCCACCGGTGACGCTGATCAGCCCGCCTTTAAGGATCGACAGCATGCCGAGCGTCACCACGATCGCCGGAATGCGCAGATAAGCGATGATGACGCCCTGCAAGGCCATCACCGCAACGCCGGCAACGAGTGCTGCCAGCCAGGCGACGAGGATCGGCGCGCCGTTCACGGCCAGGGTGCCGCTGATCGTCGCCAGGACGCCGATCAGTGCGCCGACGGAAATATCGATGTTGCCGGATACGATCACCATCGACATGCCGACTGCCGCGACGGCGATATAGGCGTTGCCGAGCAGCACGTCGGAAAGGTTGCGTGCCGCCAGAAAGCGCGGATTGTAAAGGCCGACGGCGATGGCAAGGCCGATCACCGCGATCGCGAGCAATGCCTCCTGCGAGGCAAGAACCTTCAGCCGCCGTCGCGGATCAGCCCCGGCGCCGGCCAAGGTCATCGCCGTCATGCCGCTTTCTCCGCGTTTTCATGGCTGCCCATCATCGCTGCGCCGACCGCCTCCTGGGTCGCTTCTTCCCGCGAGAATTCGGCAACGATACGGCCTTCGCGCATCACGAGCACGCGGTCGCTCATGCCGAGCACCTCCGGCAGCTCGCTCGAAATCATCAAGATGGCGAGCCCCTGGGCCGCAAGCTCACCCATCAACCGATGGATCTCCGCCTTGGCGCCGACATCGATGCCGCGCGTCGGCTCGTCGAGGATCAACAGCTTCGGCCCATTGGCAAGCCATTTGCCGAGCACGATCTTCTGTTGATTGCCGCCGGAGAGCTTGCCCGCGACCTGCTCGAGCGAGCTCGCCTTGACCGCAAAGCGCTTGACGCCATCGCTGGCGAGCGTGCGTTCGGCGCCGCGATCGATGAAGCCGCCGAATGCGATCTTGCCGAGCGCCGCGAGGCTGAAGTTCTCGCGCACCGTCATTGGCCGTACCAATCCTTGCGTGCCGCGATCCTCGGGAACGTAGGCGATCCCCAGGGACCGCGCCTGGGCTGGTGAGCGGATGTCGGCTTGCTGCCCGCCGACCTTGATTTCGCCGCCATCGGCGGGCGTGACGCCAAAAATGGTTTGTGCGAGTTCGCTGCGACCCGAGCCGACCAGGCCGGCCAGGCCGACGATCTCGCCGGCCCGCACCGCGAGCGAGACGCGTTTCGTCAGCGGCCGTCGCTCGAGGTCCAGAACCTCCAGCACCGGCTTGCCGATCGGAACCGTGACCTTCGGGAACAGGCTCTCGATCCTGCGGCCGACCATCAATTGCACGAGTACGGCTGCATCCGTGTCGGCAACACGACTGGTTGCGACATGCGCGCCGTCGCGCAGCACGGTGACACGATCGGCAATCGTGAAAATCTCATCGAGCCGATGGCTGATATAGATCACGGCGACACCGCGGGCTTTCAGCTTGCGCACGATGTCGAACAGCCGCGTCACGTCATACTCGGTCAGGGCCGCGGTCGGCTCGTCCATGATCAGGATGCGCGCATCCTGCGACAGCGCGCGCAGGATTTCGACGCGCTGACGATTGCCGACGCTGAGCGAGCCAACTATGCGGTCTGCTTGCAGGTCGTGAATCTCGAGCGAAGCGAGCAGCGCATTCGTCTTCTCGTGCATCGCCCGCCAGTCGATCCTGCCGAAGCTGGAGCGCGGAGCGTGCCCCATGAAGATATTTTCGGCGACCGTGAGCTCCGGAAAAAGCAGCAGTTCCTGATAAATCGTGGCAATGCCGGCGCGCCTGGCATCGTCCGGCCGCGCGAGGTCGACGGGCTTGCCCTCCACGAGCACCTCGCCGCGATCGGGCGGGAACACGCCCGAGATGATCTTGATCAGCGTCGACTTGCCGGCGCCGTTCTCACCGAGCAAGGCGTGAACCTCGCCCCTGGCAGCCTCGAACGAGACGCCGGACAGCGCCCGTACACCCGGAAAGGACTTTTCGACCGCACTCACCGACAGGAGCGGTGCAGTTGGAGTTTCACTATGCGTGTGCGTTGTCATGGCTACGCCGCCGCAGTGGTTTGAGCGCTCGCATCGACGATAACGACACGGACACCCTGTCCGCGCAGCATGTCGAGTGCGTCGTTCGGCGCATCGGAATCGGTGATCAGCGTGTCGATGCGCGAGAGTGGGCAGACGACAAGGCTGCCGCGCGAGACGAATTTCGAGGAATCGGCGAGCACGATCAACTTGTCGGCGCGCTTCAGCAGCTTGGATTCGGCGCGCGCGAGCAGGGGATCGCCTTCGATCACGCCGAGGGGGCCGATCGAGATCGCGCTCATGAACATCCGTGTCGCCGAATAGTGCTGGATCGCATCCTCTTCGAAAGGCGACACGATCATGCCCTGCTCACGATAGACCTCGCCACCCGGCAAGGCGACGCGGCATTTCGACGTGTGGATCAGCGCGTCGGCGAGCAGGTAGGAATTGGTCAACACCTTCAGTCGGCGCTCGCGCAGATACTCGCCCATCTGATAGGTGGTCGTGCCGCCATTGATGATGATTGTCTCGCCATCGGCGCAGAGGGCCACGGCCGCTTTCGCGATGGCGCGCTTGGCGTCGATGTTGAGGGTCTGGCTGACGTCGA
The DNA here is from genome assembly GCF_004114955.1 of Bradyrhizobium guangzhouense. Lineage (NCBI taxonomy): Bacteria > Pseudomonadati > Pseudomonadota > Alphaproteobacteria > Hyphomicrobiales > Nitrobacteraceae > Bradyrhizobium > Bradyrhizobium guangzhouense. Next base: position 4,559,172 of record NZ_CP030053.1, on the reverse strand, counting down.
AGGAGCGGGTCGCCAGGGAGAGGACATCGCCTGGCGTGTTGGCGGTGGTGTCCGGCAGGGCTTCGAGCCCGCCGTGCACCCTGATCGCGACACCTTGCTCGGCGAGCCTGGCGAAATCACGCCGTATCGAGGCTTCGGAGACACCGGTCGCGCGACAAGCGTCGGCGATGCGCACCAGCGACCGCTCGCGCAAGAGTGCCTTGATGACCTGCCAGCGTTCCCGCTCGTGCACGTCGCCCTCCCTTTTGCCTGCAAATAGGTCATGCTCTCGGGCAGCGGTCAACTGCAAACCGTCATATTCGATCAATATCGCGCTGCATCAATCATATTGCATCGCCACCATGAGTGTCCGTGATTGACCTTGATTGAATCCCCGGCCTAAGCTGCCCCGAGATCAAGCACAGGGAGGATGCGTCATGAGCGAGGTTGCGGCCACGTCCCTGCCAAATCTATGGGACGACGCGCGCGCCGCCGGGCTCGATGAAGCCGGTCAATTGCTGTACCGGTCGAACCTGCTCGGGGCCGATCTGCGCATCACCAATTTCGGCGGCGGCAACACCTCGGCCAAGATCGAGATGAAGGATCCGCTGACGCGCGAGAACGTGCGTGTGCTCTGGGTTAAAGGCTCCGGCGGCGACATCGGCTCGATGAAGCGCGACGGCTTTTCAACGCTGTATCTGGACAAGCTCGAAGGCCTGAAAGGCCTCTACCGCGGCCTCGCCCACGAGGATGAGATGGTCGCCCTGTTCAATCACTGCACCTTCGATCTCAATCCGCGCGCGACGTCGATCGATACGCCCTTGCACGCCTTTGTGCCGCATCGGCATGTCGATCATGTCCATGCCGATGCGGTCATCGCCATTGCCGCCTCTGAAGATGCCGAGCGTCTGACCCGCGAGGTCTTTGGCGGCAAGCTCGGCTTCCTGCCGTGGCAGCGGCCCGGCTTCGATCTCGGCCTGAAGCTCGGCGAGATGGCCGCGCGCCATCCCGACTATGTCGGTGTGGTCCTCGGCGGCCACGGACTTTTCACCTGGGCGGAGACGTCGAAAGCCTGTTACGAGATGACCTTGCGCGTGATTCAGCAGGCCGCCGATTGGCTTGCCGCACATGAGCAGAAGCCGGCCTTCGGCGGCGCCAAAGTCCAGACGGCCGCACCGGAGAGGCGCCGCGCCATCGCGGCCAGGCTGATGCCGCTGATCCGTGGCAAGATCTCCGCGGATGAGCGCAAGATCGGCCATTTCACCGATGCGCCTGAAGTGCTGGAGTTCGTCAACTCCAGCGCACTGACGAAGCTGGCGCCGCTCGGCACCTCCTGTCCGGATCATTTTCTTCGCACCAAGATCCGCCCGCTACTGCTGCCTTACGATCCCGGGCGCGACAATCTCGACGAGGTCATCGCCGGCCTTGACGAGGTTCTCGCAGCTTACCGGCGCGATTACGCCTCCTATTACGAGCGCTGCAAGCATCCCAATTCGCCGGCCATGCGCGACCCCAACGCGGTCGTGTATCTCGTGCCGGGGGTAGGCATGTTGACCTTCGCCAAGGACAAGGCGACGGCGCGGGTTGCGGCTGAGTTTTACGTCAACGCCATCAATGTCATGCGCGGCGCCTCGGGCGTCAGCGCCTATGTCGGCCTTGCCGAGCAGGAAGCGTTTGATATCGAATACTGGCTGCTGGAAGAAGCCAAGCTCCAGCGCATGCCCAAGCCGAAATCGCTCGCCGGGCGGATTGCCTATGTGACCGGCGGTGCCGGGGGGATTGGCGGGGCAACCGCGCTGCGGCTGCTCGGTGAAGGCGCCTGCCTCGTCGTTGCCGATATCGACGAGAAGGCTCTCAGCGAGCGCGTCGCCGCGATAACGAAGCGCCATGGCCGGGATGCTGCGATCGGCGTGAAGCTCGATGTGACCGACGAGGCGGCGGTGGTCGCCTCGTTCGAAGAAGCCGCGCGCGCCTTTGGCGGCGTCGACATCGTCGTCTCGAATGCCGGGATCGCATCGGCCTCACCGGTCGAGGACACGAGTCTTGGGCTCTGGCAGAAGAACATGGACATTCTCGCCACGGGTTATTTCCTGGTTTCGCGCGAAGCGTTCCGGCTCATGCAGCGCCAGAACATGGGTGGTGCCATCATCTTCGTGGCCTCGAAGAACGGCCTTGCTGCTTCGGCTGGCGCCTCGGCCTATTGCGCCGCCAAGGCGTCCGAGATCCATCTCGCCCGGTGCCTGGCGCTGGAAGGTGCGGCGCAAGGCATCCGCGTCAATACGGTCAATCCGGACGCGGTGCTGCGCGGCTCCAAGATCTGGGAGGGCGAATGGCGCCAGCAGCGCGCGGCGTCCAACAAGGTTGCCGAAGATCAGCTCGAGGAAGTCTACCGCCAGCGCTCGATGCTCAAATTGTCGGTTTTTCCCGAGGACATCGCCGAGGGCGTCTACTTTTTTGCGTCCGACCTTTCGGCCAAGTCGACCGGCAACATTCTCAATATCGATGCCGGCAACGCCCAGGCCTTCACGCGATGAGCGCGAAGTACTCCATCAGCGCGGACTTCATCGCCGAGCAAAATGAGCGGCTCGAAGCCGCGATCAACGAAGATTATGACGCCCTGAAGCGCGCGCTGGGGCGGCACGGCATCGATGCGGACGTTCTGGTGCAGAAGGTCATGGCCTTCGGCGTCGCCATTCCGACCTGGGGCGTGGGCACGGGGGGAACGCGATTTGCCCGTTTTCCGGGGCCGGGCGAGCCGCGCAATGTGGTCGAGAAGGTCGACGATTGCGCGGTGATCCAGCAATTGGCGCGGTCGACCCCGACGATCTCGCCGCACTTTCCGTGGGACAAGGTCGACGACTATGCCGCCTTGCGCGAACAGGCTGCAAGTCACGGTCTGGCCTTCGACGCCGTCAACTCGAACACCTTCCAGGATCAGCCGGGGCAGGAACATTCGTACAAGTTCGGTTCGCTGTCGCATACCGATGCACGGGTGCGTGCGCAGGCCATCGCCCACAACGTCGAATGCATCGAGATCGGCCGCAAGCTCGGCTCGAAGGCGCTGACCGTCTGGATCGCCGATGGCTCGAACTTTGCCGGCCAGTCGAATTTAACCAAGGCGCTCGACCGCTACATCGATGCGATGCGCGAGATCGTCGCGGCACTGCCTGCCGACTGGAGGTTGTTCCTCGAGCACAAGCTTTACGAGCCGGCGTTCTACTCGACCGTGATCTCGGATTGGGGTACGAGTTTTGCGGTCGCGCAGGAACTCGGACCCAAGGCGCATTGCCTTGTCGACCTTGGCCATCATGCGCCGAACGTAAACATCGAGCAGGTCGTGGCTCGGCTCGTTCGCTTCAACAAACTCGCCGGCTTTCACTTCAATGATTCAAAATATGGCGATGACGATCTCGACAGTGGTTCCGTCGAGCCGTTCCGGCTGTTTCTCGTCTTCAACGAGCTGATCGACGCCGAGCGTCGCAAGTTGGAAGGCTTCGCGCCCGCTTATATGATCGACCAGTCGCACAACGTGACCGATCCGATCGAGAGCCTGATGCAATCGGCGATCGAGTTGCAGCGCGCTTATGCGCAGGCTTTGATCGTCGATCGCGCGGCGCTCGAAGCGGCACAAGAGGCCAATGATGCGCTCGGTGCGCATCTCGAACTGAAGCGTGCCTTCACCACCGACGTCTCGCCGCTCCTCGCCGTGGCCCGCATGCGAGCCGGCGGGGCGATCGCACCAATTGCTGCCTATCGTGCGTCCGGCTACCGGGCGCGGAAGGCGAGCGAACGCCCCGCTGTCGGAGGGACTTCGGCGGGCATCGTCTAGGAACGTGATTTCTCGTTTTTAGGCCGCAAGCGCGCCCGGCGGGCGAACGCAAAGCAATGCGTGATCGACTTGCATTTCGCCGTTTCTAACGGGATCAAATCCGCCGATGATGGACTTGGCACCATCGACGAAAGCGCCGTCGAGAGATTACGTGAAGTCCGGTCGAATGTTGAGCCTGCCTTCGTATGCGCAGGCGACCTTGCGCTGTCATCACAGCCACAGGATTTGCTTGCGGTAGCTGAGATCGTTGAGCAACGCCGCGGCTGGACCCTGGTGGAATACCGCGCCGTGTTCCAGCGCGAAGACGTGGTCGGCTAATGCGAGCACCAGATCGAGATTGTGCTCGACGATCACGATCGACATCTGTCGGCGGAGCTCGTCGAACACTTTGAACAGCTCGAGCGTCACCGCAGGGGCCAGACCCTCGAATGGCTCGTCGAGCAGCAACAGGCGCACATTGCCGGACATGGCACGGGCGACGGCGACCATCTGCTGCTCGCCGCCAGAGAGGTAGTCGGCCGCGACGTTCATACGTTCCTTCAAGCGCGGGAAGTAATGCAGGATCTGCTCCTCGTCCCACACGACGCCGTCGCCGAGGTCGGTCTTGCGTGCGAGGCGGCCGAGCGCGAGGTTTTCACGCACGGTCATGCCGGCGAACAGTCCGCGGCCCTGAGGCACATAGCCGATGCCTCGGCGGGCGATGTCGGGTGCCGGTAACTTTGCGATGTCGGTGCCGCGATAGTCGATACGGCCTGACGCCGCCGGTACGAGGCCGGCGATAGTCTTCAGCAGCGTCGACTTGCCGGCGCCGTTGCGCCCGAGCAGTGCGACGATCTCGCCTTCGCGTACGTCGAGCATGGCGTCGTTGAGGACGTGGCTCTTGCCATAGAAAGTGTTAACTCGGTCGAGGCGCAGCACGGTCTCACGCTCGCCAATCGCCGCGCCAATGTGGCGGTGCTCGACAGCGGGGATGCCCTTGCCGGTATAGATCTCCTGCACGCGCAGATCGGCCCGTACCACCTTGGGGCAGTCGGACATCAGGACCTCGCCCTGGTTCATCACGGTGACCACCTGCGAGAAGCCGAGCACGCGGTCGATGTCATGCTCGACGATCAGTACGGGAATGTTGGTTGCGATGTTTTTGACGAGGTTGGACACCCGCTCGCGCTCGGCGGCAGCAAGCCCCGCCAGTGGCTCGTCGAGCAGCAGGACCTGCGGCTTCGACCCAAGCGCGATGCCGAGATCGACCAGCCGCTGCCCGCCGTAAGAGAGCTCGCCGCCCTCGATCGCTTCGATGCCTTCGAGGCCAAGGAATTTGACCAGCGCGGCGGTCTCGGCGTGAATGTTCTTGTAGGTATCGATGTCGTTCCAGATGTTGAAACGCATGGGGCGCCGCGCTTGCAGCGATAGGCGGAGGTTCTCGTAGATCGAGAGCCCGCGGAAGAGATTTGTGATCTGAAACGAGCGCGCCAGTCCCTGGTGGCAGATCAGGTTCGCCGGCACGCCGGCGATGTCGCGGCCCTGCAGGCGGATGGTACCGCTGTCGGGCGCGTAGAGGCCAGAGACCAGATTGAACAGCGTGGTCTTGCCAGCGCCGTTCGGCCCGATCAGCGCGTGGATCTCGCCGGCCGCAACAGTCAGGCTCGCATTCTCGACCGCGCGGATGCCGCCGAATTTTCGAGAGACGCCGCTGACTTCCAGCACCATGCCCTTCAGTGCCTCGGGCCGCAGGAAGTCGGGTAACGGCAAGCCCTCATATATCTTGCGCCGGCTCATCGCGGCCGTCTCCGCCACGGGTGGACGCAGGCGCCGCATGATCAGCGAACCGATGCCGACGAGGCCACCGGGCGAATACATCACGAAGGCCACGAAGGTGACGCCAAACCAGAACAGCCAGTCCGATGTCCAGATCGAGAACAATTCCCTGAACAGAATGAAGAACACCGCGCCGAGCGCAGGTCCGAGCAGACTGCGCATGCCGCCGATCACGACCATGGCCAGCAGCTCGCCTGCAAACGGCACCGAGACCGCTTCGGCCGAGACGAGATAGTTCAGAAACGCGATCAGCGCACCGGCAAACCCGGTGACGACAGCGGAGATCACGAACACCGCGAGCTTGTAGCGCTCGACCGGATAGCCCTGAAAGCCTGCACGCAGCTGGTTCTCGCGGATCGCCACCAGCACATGACCGAACGGCGAGCGCACCAGGCGCATCAACACGTAGAGCACGGCGAGGCCGATCACCGCGACAACGATGTAATAGTTGAGCGCGCCGTCGAAGCTTATGCGGCCGACGCCGCCGCGCTTCAGCCCGCCAAGCCCATCCTCGCCGCCGGTGAGGCTCGTCCAGCGGAACGCGATGGTGTAGACGAGGGCTGCGAGCGCAAGCGTCAACAGCGAGAAATAGACGCCGCGCCGGCGCAGGATCAGCATGCCCGTCACGGTGGAAGAGATTGCGACGATGACCATCGATCCCAAAAGCGGCAGCCAGATCTGGTCCGGGAAGAAGCGCAATTGGATCAATCCGGCCGCATAGGCGCCGATGCCGAACCAGGCGCTGTGGCCGAAAGAGACGAGGCCGGTATAACCGATGCAGAGATTGAGCCCCATCGCCGCGATAGCGAGGCCAAGCATCCAGGTGCCGGTGTTGAGCGACAGTCCGAGCGCGCGCAGCAGGAAGGGCAGCGCGATGACGGCGACGATCGAGATCAATAGCGGCTTTAGCCGATCGATAGTCGAGGCATTGCTCATTCGAACTTCTCGATGCGTTCGCCGAGCAGGCCGCGCGGGCGCACCAGCAGCACCAGGAACATCAGGATGTAGATCGAGGCCTCGCCGGCGGCCGGTTCAAAATGAATGGCGATGCCGCGAACGACCCCCACGAGGAGGGCGGCGATGACAACGCCCCAGAAGCTGCCGAGCCCGCCGATGACGACCACGACGAAGGCGATGGTCATGATATCGGCCCCCATGGCCGGGTGGACAGTCGTGATTGGGGCAAAGAAGGCGCCGCCGAGTGCGGCAAGACCGACGCCGAGCATGACGATCGCGGTCATGTAGGGCTGCAGGCGAATGCCGAGCGCTGCGACCATGTCCGGCTGCTGAATGCCGGCGCGCACCACGCGTCCGAACGAAGTCTTGTGCAGCAGCAGCCAGACGCCTAGCAGGATCGCCGCGACGACGCCGAGGATAAGCAGACGATAGCGAGAAAACAGGAAGTCGCCCACGATAATCGAGCCGCGAAAGCTTTGCGGGATCTCGGTCGAGACGGGCGCTGCGCCCCAGATCATGCGGATCGCTTGCTCTGCGACCATCGCCAGCCCGAAGGTCACAAGCAGGCTGAGAATCGGGTCAGCCGTGTAGAAGCGGCGCAGGATGAAGCGCTCAAAAAGAATGCCGAGCAGCGCCACGACAAGCGGCGAGATCACAACGGATGGGCTGAAGCCCAAACGGCTCGTCAGCTCGACGCAGATGTACGCGCCGAGCGCGTAAAACGCACCATGTGCGAGGTTGACGATGCCGCCGACCGAGAAGATCAGCGACAGCCCGAGCGCGATGAGCAGGTAATAGCCTCCGAGCACGAGGCCATTCACCACCTGTTCCAGCAAGAACTCGAACTGCATGTTGCGTCCTTGCCGCGCGCCGGCGCGTCAGGCTTTCATTTCGCAGGGGTTCTGTTCCCTGGTCGGATAGATCGTCTCCAATGGATCGTTCGCGGCCGGCACGGCATCGCCCAGCACCAGCATGTCCCACTGGTCCTTCATCTGGTCTTTCGGCTTGACCGTGAACGGATAGGCCTCCTGCACCAGCTGGTGATCCCAGGTGCGGAAGTACGCCTTGCGTGCCTTGCCGATATCGAACTGCGCCTGTTTCTCGAAATAGGCGATCAGCTCGCCGCTATCGGTCGACTTGGTCGTGTTGATCGCTTCCGCCAGCAGCTTCAGCGTGATGTAGTCGATCCAGGCGTGGTTCTCAGGCGGCTTGCCGTGTGTCTTGGTGAAGGCCGCGACGAAGGCCTGCGAGGTCGGGCTTTGCAGCGTGTGATACCACACCGTCGGCCAGGTGCCGCTGAGATTGCCTGCACCCGCGGCCCAGGCATCGCCGGTATTGAGGTTGAAGCCGACGAGCGGATAGGGAAGGCCGAATTCGGCATACTGCTTGACGAGATTGGTCACCTGATTGCCCGCAAGATTGCAGCAGACCACGTCGGGCTTGGCCTGTCGGACCTTCAGAAGATACGGGCTGAAGTCGGTGACATCGGTCGCGATCAGCTCGTCGCCGATCAAATTGGCATCATGCGCGCCGAAGAAAATCTTGGCGGCCTTCAAGAGGTCATGACCGAAAATGTAATCGGCTGTCAGAGTGAAGAACTTCTTGCCCTTCACCATGCCCTGCTGCGACAGCGCGGTGCCGACCGCGTTCACCATCACGGTGTTCGGGATGTCGCAGTGAAACGAGTATTTGTTGCAGCTCTTGCCGCGTAGCGCGTCCGAACGCGCGCCGGTCGAGAAGAACACCTTCTTGTTGCGCTCGGCCACCTGCATGATGGTCAGCGCCGACGCCGACGAGATCTCACCGAGCAGTAGCACGGCGCCGTCCTGCTCAAGCATGCGCTGCGCCTTGGTCGCGGCGGTCGCCGGATTGATCGAATCCTCCGAGAGCAGGTCGATCTGCTTACCGAGGATGCCGCCGGAGGCGTTGACCTCGTCCGCCGCGAGCTTCGCGCCGAGTTGCGCGTAGCTGCCGATCACGCCGAGAAAGCCGGTAAGCGGCGTCAGGTGTCCAATCCTGATCTTCTCGGCCTGCGCGCTTACGATCGCGGGAAAACCGAGGGCGGCTGCGCCAGCGAAAGCTGCGCCGGCGCGTAACAAGGTCCGTCGTGGGTAGCGGATCATATCTGCCTCCTCCGGGTGCATCGCGCGCCTCCCTTCAAAGCCGGTATCCGGTATTGTGAGAGAGCTTTTTTTAATGCTGGATGATAATTGCGAGCGTCATCGCCCGTGTCAACCGGCAAAATGGCCGCTTTGGGCCGGTGCTCAGACTTTCTGCGTGAACGCCTTGTGCGCCCGGTCCTTGGCGCCGAATTCGGCCGACAGGCGGTCGGCGGCGGCCTGCACGACCTGTGCGCCCGCGTGAAGCGCCTGGTTGGACAGGCGCCAGATCGGGCCGGAAATGCCGAGCGCGCCGATCACCTGCCCGGTGAAATCGGTCACGGGCACGGCGACGCAACGCACTTCCGGATTGAACTCGCCGTCGTCGAAGGCAACACCCGTCCGCTGCACTTCCGCGATCTCGCGCATCAGCGCGCCTGCATCGCTGATGGATTTCGGTGTCGACGGTTTCAGTTCCACGCGATCGATGAAGCGCTTGAGCTGCTCGGGGCGGAGGGACGCCAGAATGATCTTGCCGAGCGCGGTGCAATGGGCTGGCCGCACCACGCCGACGCGGTCGGTCAGTTGGAAAGCGCCGGGGCCGCTGGTGCGGGCGATGACAACCACCGCATCCCCCATGCGCACGGCAAAATGGCCGCTTTCGCCGGTCTGGCGCGACAACTCTTCCAGTACGGGGGTTGCGACATTGACCATCTCGATCTCGTCGAGCGCGCTTGCCGCGAGTGCGAACAGGGGGCGGCCGATGCGGTAGCGCTTGTTGTCCTTCTCCTGGCGGAGGTAGCCAAGCGAGACCAGCGTCTTTGCGAGGTGAAACGTCGTCGAATTGTGTAGGCCAACCAACTTGCTGAGTTCCGCAAGCCCGATTCCCTCACGATGGCGTGCCACCTCTTCAAGGATCGAGAAAGCGCGCCCGAGCGACTGCACGCCTCCGCCGCGCTGCTTGTCGTCGGCTTCGTCGTCGCGGTCGGGCTTGGGAGCGGGGACCAGTTTGGCAATCGCGGCCTTGCGCGGGCTTGCAGGCTTCTCGCCGGTCGTTGGCTTGGTACGCGATCTCAAGGACTGGGCTCCCTCTGATGAATCGTCTCTGCTCCGTTCTTGCGACAGTAGCATGCAACGGTGGGGCCGTCGGCGCCGTGGCTCTGCCTTTCCTCAGAGGAAGTCTATCACAATATAAATTGACGTACAGCATTATGAGAAATAGGCTCTCAGCGGCCCCATGATGACCGGCCGCGTTCTCCGCATCGGTACACAAGAAGTCGACGGGCCGAGAGGGAGACCGGTTGATGTCGCGAAACATGCTCAATGGCGCTCAGGTCATTGTCGACTACCTGATCCAGGAAAAGGTGCCGCAGGTGTTCGGGCTCTGCGGCCACGGCAACATCCAGTTTATCGACGCGCTGTACGAGCGCTCTTCCGACATCAAGACGATCTCGGTGCACCACGAGAGCGTCGCCGGCTTCATGGCTGACGTCTATTACCGGGTCTCGGGCCGGCCGACCGCGACGTTCACCTCATGTGGCCCTGGCTCGGCGAATTTGCCGATCTCGCTGGCGAACGCTTTCCTCGATTCCGTGCCGTTCATGGCGATCACCGGCAACGTGCCGACCAGCCAGTTCAACCGCGGTGCGTTCCAGGAGATGTACCGGCACTATCAGGCGGACTTCCCCTCCACGGTGAGGACGATCTGCAAGAAGGTGTTTCAGCCGACCCGCGGCGAAATGGTGCCGCTTGCGGTGCGGCAGGCCTGGAAGACCATGGTAACAGGGCGGCCGGGGCCCGTCGTGGTCGACGTGCCGTTCGACGTCTTCATGGAGTCGGCAGCGGAAGAAGCCCCAAAAGCGATCGAGTGGAGCGCCAACATCTCCAGCCGCTGCGGCGCCGATCCGGAAGGCGTCGAGCAGGCGGTCGATATGCTGCTTGCGGCTGAGAGGCCGGTCATGCTGGTGGGGCAGGGCGTGCGCTATGGCGGCGCGGCGGAGGAGCTGCGCAAGCTCGCTGAGCGGCTTCAGATTCCGGTCGCGGCTTCGGCAAGCGGCCTCGGCGCTCTCGACGTCAATCATCCGCTCGCGCTCGGCCTCGTCGCCCGTGCCGGACATTACCAGGCCAACCACGCCGCGCGTCAGGCCGACGTCCTGCTTGCACTCGGCGTCCGCTTCGACGATCGCACCTCGAGCTCGTGGATCCCTGGCTACTCCTTCACGATCCCGCCGACGCGGTTGATCCACGTCGACATCGATCCCGAAGAGATCGGTCGCAACTATCCCGTTGCGCTCGGCCTGATGGCCGATGTCCGCACCTTCCTGCGGCAGGTGCATGCCGAACTCGATCGCCGCGACAATGTCTCCAGGAAGGCCGACGCCCGCAAAAAATGGCTGGCGCAGATCGACGGCTATCGCAAGGAATGGGACAAGTTCGTCGCGCCAGGCTTCTCCGACGACACCACGCCGATCAATCCGCAGCGCGCGGCTGTCGAGATCGACAAGGCCTTGCCGGACGATGCGATCCTCGTCTCCGACATCGGTGTGCACCACAATTGGCTGCTTGGATTCTGCAAGCCGAAGCGGCCGGATTCGCTGATCGGCTCGATGGGCTTTGGCCCGATGGGCTTCGGTGTCGCCGGTGTGATGGGCGCGAAGTTTGCAGCACCCGATCGCCCCTGCGTGTCCGTCTGCGGCGACGGTGCTTTCTTCATGCATGCCAACGTGCTGGGCACTGCGGTTGAGTACAATCTGCCCGTGGTTTGGGTGGTCTGGAATAACTACGCCTACGCCTCCATCCGCGGGCTTCAGCGTGGTTATCTCGGCGGGCGCGAGCTTGCGACCGACTTCAAGCATCCGCAGACCGGCGAGCGTTACAACCCGGACTTCGCGGCGATGGCGCGCTCCTGCGGCGTCGAAGGCGTGCGGGTCGATCGCGCTGCCGACATCGGCGACGCTATCCGCAAGGGTATCGCGGCCAACAGGCCGTATCTGATCGACGTGGACATCGCCGCCGACGTCAATCCGGCCGGGGCCGGCGTCTGGGAATTGCCGGGCCTCGGCCAGAGCAAGGCCGGCATCGGCACGCGCTTTCAGCCGGGCTGATCGCGCGGCCCGCAACCGTCAAACAACTATAGATCGGGAGATGGGAATGACGCTCGCAGGCAAGAAGGTCGTCGTGGTCGGCGGTTCCTCGGGGATAGGCCTCGCCACGGCGGAGCTTGCAAAATCAGAGGGCGCGGATGTCGTCATTGCTTCGCGCAGCGCCGCAAAACTCGATCCGGTCGCCGAGCGGTTGAAGGTGACGGCGATCCTGGCCGACGTCACCAGCGATCAGAGCGTGGGCGAGCTGTTCAAGCGCACCGGCCCTGTCGATCATGTCGTGCTGACGGCCGCTCAGCTTCGTACGGGACCGTTCAAGTCGGTCGCGATGGAGGACGTGCGCGCGACGATGGAAGGAAAATTCTGGGGTGCGTGGCGCGTCGCGCGCGAGGCCGGGATCCGGCCGGGTGGTTCCCTGACGCTGGTCACCGGCTTCCTCAGCGTCCGTCCGCGACCGAACTCTGCGATCATCAGTGCGGCCAATGGCGCACTGGAATCGCTGGCCCGGGCTTTGGCGCTCGAGCTCGCGCCGGTGCGTGTGAATGCGGTATCGCCCGGCGTAATCGACACGCCGATCCGGGCCGCGATGCCGGAAGCTGCGCGGAAAGAGATGCTGGCCAAGACGGCGGCCGCGCTGCCGGTCGGCCGCATCGGCATGGCCGAGGATATCGCTCAGCAGATCGTGAGCTTCATGAACAATGGGTTTGCCACGGGGGCGATCGTCTATATCGATGGCGGCGCGTTGGTGAATTAGGGAGCATGAGCATGGCCGAGGACAGCAACGGCGCCTTCATTCGCAATATCGCCGAGGTGCCCTGGCGCGAGTTCCCCAACCATTTTGGCAGGGCGCTGTCGAAGCCGCTGGTGATGCCGGAGACCGCAGGCTCGCGGCACATCGACTACCGTATCTCGATGTACCAGCCGATGGCCTATGTCGCGCGGCATCATCACAAGGTGCAGGAGCAAGTCTATCACGTGCTCGACGGCGAAGGCCTGATGGAGATCGCTGGCAAGAATCATGTCGTGCGCAAGCACGACGTGATCTTCCTGCCGCCCGGTGTCGAGCATGCGATCTCGAATTCGGGCCTCACGGACTTGGTATTTCTGGTGGTTACCTCGCCCGTTACCGACGGTGAGAGGCCCATCTGACACAGTAATGCATTTCCGGAACACGCACAGGCCCTTGCCAACTCGACTGGCGCTATGTCCTCGCCATCTCGCCGCGGTACCAGTCGCCGATTTCACTCGCGGTCATCAGGGCTACGCCATCATGGCAGATGACATGGTCGAGCAGCGCCTCCAGATATTTGATCCGGTGTGGGACGCCGGTGATGTAAGGATGGATCGAGATCGCCATCACCCGCGCATTGTCGGCGCCTTCGAGATAGAGGCGATCGAACTGGTCGGTGCAGCGCTTCAAAAACTGCTCGGAAGGCAAATGCTGTAGCGCGTGGATGACAATGTCGTTGGTCTCCACCGAATAGGGGATGGTGGTGATGGTGCCGTGGGGGGTGGCGATTTCCTGCGGCAGATCGTCGATCACCCAGTCCGCGACATATTCGATGCCGTTAAGGCGGAGCAGGTCGAGCGTTGCCTCGGTTTCCGTGAGGCCCGGGCTTTCCCATGAGCGCGGCGGCTTGCCGGAGAACTTGGCGATGGTGTCGACCGCACGCTTGATCGCGTCGGCCTGGTCGTCGAGCTTGTGCATCGGCCCCTGCAGGAAGCCATGGCCCATGAACTCGAAGCCTGCTTCCAGCGCGGCGGCGGCGACGCGGGGGTAGGAGTTGCAGACATTGCCGTTGATGGCGAGCGTTACGGGGATGTTGCGCTCGGTGAGCGCCTTGAATTGGCGCCAGAAGCCCGCGCGCATGCCGTATTCGTGCCAAGACCAGTTCGGCACGTCGGGCAAGAGCGGCTGCCCCATGGGTGGTGACAGCACAGTACGAGGCATGGCGTTTTCGATCCGCCATTCCTCGACATTGAGGATGACCCAGACGGCGAGCCGCTTGCCGCCGGGCAGCTTGAGTTTCGGGCGATCGATCTGCGCCAGATAGGGGATGCGATCGGTGATAGCCATCACGTCAACCCGCGGCGTCGTGGCTTCGGGCACAAACGGCGTTCACGCGCGGCATAACTTGCTCTGCCATCAGGATCATGGAGCGACGGCCGAGCTCGCGGTCGCGCCAGTCCTTGCCGGCGTAGAGGAGCGTGCCGAAGCTGCCGGCTTCTTCCTGGAAGGCCAGCAATTGATCGGCGACACTCTCTGGTGTGCCGTAGATGATGAGTTTTTCGCAGATGCTCTCCAGCGTCACTTCATCGTCGGGCTGGTCGCGCCGGGTCTTGAACAGCTCGATGCGCCCATTTCGCTTCAGCTTGGTGAAAAGCGAGCGATAGTAATAAACGTAAGGTCCGCCCGGATCGGTGGCATAAGCCTTGCCGGTCGCGGCATCCTTGGCGACGAAGACGCTCTTGGCCACACGCCAGTTGGCGGGATCGGCGGGACGGCCGACGCGCTCGCAACCCTCGACATATTTGGGCCAGTGGCTCTTCACCCAGGCCGGCATCAGGAAGTTGGCGGAAATCGGTTCCCAGCCGCGTGCGGCCGCCTCGGTGACGCCTTTGGAGAAGGGCGCGACGGCAGTGACCACGATCGGCGGATGCGGACGCTGCAGAGGCTTTGCGATAAAGCCCTGGCCGATGTCCTCGATCAGGGTTTTTTCGACCGAGATGTTCCAGTATTTCCCTGCGAGATTATAGGGTGGCTCGCTGCCCCAGATAGCCAGCACCTGGTTGATCGCCTCTAGAAACATCGCATTGCGATCGGCCTCGAGATTGCCGAACAGCTCGGCGTCCGACAGCAGGCCGCCCGGGCTGATGCCGAAGATCAGCCGGCCGTCAAGCATGTGGTCGAGCATTGCGACGGAGGCGGCGATTGCGGCTGGATGGCTGTTCGGCATGTTGATCGTGCCGGTGCCGAGCTTGATCTGCTTGGTGGCGGCGGCAAGCCAGGCGATGAAAGCGATGCAGGACGTGATGTTTTCGGCGCGATCGGTGACGTGCTCGCCGACATAGGCCTCCGAAAATCCGAGCTCATCGGCTAGCAGGAAGGCTTCCCGGTCCTCCCGCAAGGATTGCCGCCAATCCTTGTCCAGGGGATGGATCGGCATCGTGAAGAACCCGAGGTTCATGTTTCTGCGGCTCCCCGAACCATTCTTGTTTGGCGTGAGCGTGCGTCGGCAGCTCGAGCAGGGCAAGTCCGAAAGTCGATAGGACTGTAAAATCAAGTAGCTTGACCTTTGTAAAGTCCGACCCTCTAATTCGTGAAAAGCAGAAGAGCAGGGCCGGGGAGGGACTTGCCTGAATGAAAGCCTCGGCTTTCGCATACGCACGCGCGACGAGCGTTGCTCATGCGCTGGAGCTGCTTGCCGTCCACGGTGAGAAGGCGAGGGTGCTTTCGGGCGGGCAAAGCCTGATTCCCGCGATGAATCTGCGGCTGGTCGCTCCGGACGTGATCGTCGATATCGGCGGGCTCGCCGAATTGCGCGGGATCGCGGTCGAGGGCAAGACGCTCGTCATCGGCGCGCTGACCCGCCATGCCGACCTCCTGAAATCATCCGACATTGCGAAATTCGTCCCGCTTCTCGCCGCCGCAGTGGCGCACATCGCGCACCCCGCAATTCGCAACCGGGGCACCGTTGGCGGCAGCCTTGCGCAAGCCGATCCGGCATCCGAGCTGCCCGCGTGCATGCTGACGCTGGGCGCCTCCATCGTGGTGCGCGGTCCCGGCGGCGAGCGGCGGATTGCCGCGGAGGAGTTTTTCAGAGGGATTTACGAGACGCAGCTTGCCCCGCAGGATCTGCTGGTCGCCGTAGAACTACCGGTGGCCGACAGTGGCTCGGCGCATTTCTTCCAGGAGTTTGCGCGGCGGCACGGCGACTATGCGATCACAGGCCTTGCGGCGCAGGCCTTGCTGGAGGGCGACCGGTTCGCCGCCCTCCGGCTCGGCTATTTCGCGGTCGGCGACAGGCCGGTTCTGGCGGAGGCCGCTGACAAACTGACTGATGTTGCCGTCACGCCGGCGCTCCTGGCTGAGGCCTCCGATGCGCTTTCAGACGAGCTTGATCCGCATGAGGATCAGCAGGCGACGCCGGCCATGCGCCGGCATCTCGCACGAATATTGCTGAGGCGGTGTGTGGCGTCGCTGCTGAAACGTCCCGATCTCCAACTCGGAGGCGTTGCGTGACGGCTCCAGTGGCGATCTCGCTCTCGGTGAATGGGGAACGCGTCGAAGCGCATGTCCTGCCGCGGCTCAACCTTGCGGATTTCCTGCGCGAGCATCTCGAGCTGACGGGCACGCATCTCGGGTGCGAGCATGGTGTGTGCGGCGCCTGCACGGTCCGCGTCGGCGGCGAGATCGTGCGTTCCTGTCTGATGCTGGCCGTGCAAGCGAACGACACCGCGGTCGAAACGATCGAGGGCTTGTCCGATTCCGGCGAGATCGCCGACCTGCAGGCGGCATTTCGCGACCGCAATGCACTGCAGTGCGGCTTCTGCACGCCGGGCATGCTGATGGCGGCGCAGGATCTGTTGCGCGAGAAGCGGATGCCCGCACGCGACGAAATCCGTGAGCATCTCTCGGGCAACTACTGCCGCTGCACCGGCTACCAGGCGATCATCGACGCGGTGGAAGCGACGGCGCGGATGCGGATGGAGCTGAAGGTATGAGCTCGATCCGCAGCAATCCCGAAAGGCTGTCGGTGCTGGACCACCCGAACTCCTATATCGGCAGGACGGTGCCGCGACCGAATCTCGACCGGCTTCTGCAGGGACGCGGCAGCTATGTCAGCGATCTCGAGCTGCCGCGAATGGCGCATGTCGTGTTCCTGCGCTCGCCGCATGCACATGCGAAGATCGTAAGCATTGATGTCGGCGCGGCCAAGCAGATCCCGGGCGTGATCGCGGTCGTGACGGGCAAGGAGCTTGCAGCCGTCATCACGCCTTGGGTCGGCGTGCTCTCGCATCTCAAGGGCCTCAAATCCGCGCCGCAATCGGCGATCGCCGTCGATCGGGTCTGCTGGCAAGGTGAGGCCGTGGCCGCCATCGTGGCGACGAGCCGCGCGGCGGCCGAGGATACCGCGGAACATGTTGTGGTCCAGTACGAGGAACTCGAAGCCGTCACCGACATGCGCACGGCGCTGGATCCGGCGACACCGATCATTCATGCTTCACTCGGCGACAATCTCGCATTCGAGCGTATCCACGAGGCTGGCGCCGTGGATCAGGCCTTTGCCGAATCCGACGCGGTGGTGGAGGCCGATTTCGTCTTCGGCCGGCACACCGGCGTGACGCTGGAGCCGCGGTCCGTCGTTGCCGACTGGAACGCCGCCGAAGCGCGGCTCACGATCTATCAGGGTACCCAGGCCCCGCACATGGTGCAGAACATCGCGGCGCTGCATCTGGGGCTGCGGGATTCGCAGGTTCGCGTTGTCTGCAAGGATGTCGGCGGCTCCTTCGGCATCAAAGTGCACGTCTACGCCGACGAGATGGCGACCTATGCGCTGGCGAAGCTGCTGCGTCGCCCCATCAAATTCGTCGCCGATCGCGTCGAGAGCTTCAATACCGACATCCACGCCCGGGATCATCGCTGCAAGGGCAAGATCGGAGTCAAACGCGACGGTACCATCACGGCGTTCGAGATCGACGATTTGACTGGAATCGGTCCCTATTCGATGTATCCGCGCACCAGTGCCATCGAGGCCAACCAGGTCGTCAACCTCGTCGGCGGCCCCTACACCAACAAGAACTATCGCGCGCGGGCACGGGTGGTGTTCCAGAACAAGAATGTGATGTGCCAGTACCGCGCCGTCGGCCATCCCATTGCCTGTTCGGTGACGGAGGGGCTGATCGATCTTGCCGCGCTGAAGATCGGCATGGACCCAGTGGAGATCCGCCGCCGCAATCTGATCGCCGACGACGCTTACCCCTGTGCCTCGTCATCGGGGCTGCGGTTCGAGCAGTTGTCGCATCACGCCTCGCTGACCAAGATCGTCGAGATGATGGACTACCAGGCGCTGCGGGCTGAGCAGGCCAGGTTGCGCAAGGACGGCATCTTTCGCGGCATCGGCATAGCGAGCTTCATTGAGGTGACCAACCCGAGCGCCGCGTTCTACGGGGTTGGCGGAGCCAGGATATCGTCGCAGGACGGCGTCGCGGTGCGGCTCGATGCGCAAGGCTCGGTGATCTGCCAGACCAGTATCACCGAGCAGGGGCAGGGCTCGGAATCGCTCACGGCCCAAATCGTGGGCAGTGTCCTCGGCGTCTCCATGGACCGCGTCCGCGTCATGCTTGGTGATACCGACATGACGCCTTACGGCGGCGGCACCTGGGCGTCGCGCGGTGCCGGCATCGGCGGGGAGGCGGCGTTGCAGGCGACAAAGATCTTACGCCAAAATATCCTCGAGGTGGCCGCGGCCATCCTGCAAGCTAGTCCTGCCGAACTCGATATCGTGAACAATGGAGTGGTTGACGCTAGCGACGGCACGCCGCGCATCGATTTGAGCGAGCTCGCACGCATCGTCTATTTCCGTCCCGACACCTTACCGCCGGGCATCCGGCCCGAACTGATGGCGACGAGGCACTTCGTCCCTCGGGAGTACCCGTTTGCCTTCACTAACGGTGTTCAGGCCGCCTGGGTCGAGGTCGATACCGACACCGGCTTCGTCAAATTGCTGAGGCATTGGGTGGTCGAGGATTGTGGTACCATCATCAATCCGCAACTGGTCGACGAGCAGATCAGGGGCGGGGTCGTGCAGGGGCTCGGCGCGGCGCTGTTTGAAAAGTGCATCTATGACGATCGCGGACAACTCACCAATGCCAACATGGCCGACTATCTGGTGCCGATGTCCGGCGAGATGCCCGATATCGACGTCGGCCATGTGGTCTCGCCGACGCGCGAGTCCGAGCTTGGCGCCAAGGGCGCGGGCGAGGCGGGCACCGCGGGGGCGGCCGCGGCGGTGACCAACGCGGTCAACGACGCGCTCACACCGTTCGATACAATAATTACAGAGATTCCCCTGACGCCGCAGGTTATCCTGACGGCTCTGGGGAAAATCTGACGAGGGACGCTGCTGGCCAAACACGATCAGGCCAAACAACAATATACAAGGGAGGAAATTGCCTATGTCGAAGAGGGTATCCAAGCCAGGATCGATCTCGCGTCGTCGCCTGCTGGCGTCCGCGGGTGCCGCGATCGCTGCTTCCCCGCTCGGGGCGAACCTGTTGCAGGCGCAAGCGGCTCCGATCAAAATCGGCATGAGCATGCCGCAAACCGGTGGTCTCGCAGGCGGCGGCAAGGCGTCGTTGCTCGGCATCGAGATCTGGCGGGACGACGTCAACGCCAAAGGCGGGCTACTTGGCGGCCGCAAGGTCGAACTGGTGGTCTATGACGACAAGTCGAGCGCCTCGGAGACGCCAGCGATCTATTCGAAGCTGATCGATATCGACAAGGTCGACCTCTTGTTCGCGCCGTATGCGACGGTACCGACGGCGCCGATCATGCCGATGGTCAAACAGCGTGGGCTTCTGCTGATCGGAAACTTCTCTTTCCAGGTCAACAGCAAGGTCGGCCACGATATGTGGTTCAACAACGCGCCGTGGGGACCGGCTGACAGCTGGGCGACCTCGTATCTCGATATCGGCCAGAAGGCTGGCGGAAAATCCATGGCGCTGCTTTCGGCTGACCAGGAATTCGCGCAGAATCTGGCGAAGACCGCGCGCGAGGTCGCGACCAAGCGCAACTTGCCGATCGTGTTCGACCAGGCCTATCCGCCGAACACGGTCGAGTTTTCCAGCATCATCCGCGCGCTCAAGGCGACCAAGCCCGACATCGTTTACGTCGCGTCCTATCCGCCGGACTCCACCGGCATTCTGCGCGCCGTCAACGAGATCGGCATCGGCGACAGCGTCAAGGTTTTCGGCGGCGGCATGGTCGGCCTTCAGTTTGGTGCCGTGATGGAGAATATGGGCTCGCTGCTCAACGGCGTTGTCAACTACAACACTTGGCTTCCCGAGAAGAGCATGTACTTCGAGGGAACCAGGGAGTTCTTCGACAAGTACACCAAGCGGGCTGTGGAAGCGAAGATCGACCCGCTCGGCTACTATCTGGCACCGTTCGGCTATGCCAGCGGCCAGCTCACCGAGCAGGCCATCAGTGCCGTGGGGTCGCTGGATCAAAAGGCACTCGCAAAATATCTGCGTGAGAACACACACAAGACCATCGTCGGTCCGATCGCGTTTTCGGCCGACGGCGAGCGGAAGGAAACAGCCGTGTTGCAGGCTCAGTTCCGTGGCGTCGTGGACAAGAACATCGAACAGTTTCGTAGCTCCGGCAAACAGGTGATCCTGTTTCCTGACCATCTGAAGTCCGGCGAACTGGTGGCTCCGTTTGAGGCGGCGCGAACATAGGCCGCGTGTCTCGAGGCGGCCCGGGAAAAGTCATCCCGGGCCGCAAGTTCGAATACTCCAGTGCGGGCCGCTCGAGGGCGCTTCTCGAGCCGGGCCAAGGGGGACCTCAATTGTTTTCACTGGATCTGCTGCTCGATGCGGTGGTGATCGGGGTGTTGCTCGGCTGCTTTTACGGAGCGGTCAGCCTCGGGTTGTCGGTATCGTTTGGATTGCTCGACGTCCCCCATGTAGCGCATCCGGCGTTTCTGGTGCTGGCGTCCTATGCGGTGTATTTCCTCAACGAGAACTATGGGGTTGATCCGCTGGTCGCCGGGCTGGTGATCACGCCGATATTCTTCCTGTTAGGGCTTACGGCCTATCGCCTGTACTACGAGACGTTCGAGAAGCGGGGCAGCGACGCCGCCGTGCGCGGCATTGCCTTCTTCTTCGGCGTCGCCTTCATCATCGAGGTGCTGATCATTCTGCAATTCGGCGTCGACCAACGTTCCGTCTCTGCCAGCTATATCGGCAAGGCATGGCGGCTCGGTGATATCCGCATTCCGTACCGGCTTCTCGTTGCCTTCGCTGTCGCGACTGTGCTGACAATGTTGCTCACCTTGTATCTGTCGCGGACGTTCATGGGCCGCGCCATCCGCGCGGTGGCGCAAGATCAGGAAGCACTGCGGTTGATGGGCGCCAACCCGATCAAGGTCAAGCAGTGGGCCTTTGGGATCGCCACCGCCGTGCTCGGGATATCAGGTGCCTTGCTCATCATCGTTTCTCCCGTCGACCCAACGCTCGACCGCGCCTATATCGGACGCACATTCTGCGTCGTGGTGATGGCGGGGCTCGGCAGCCTCGGAGGCACGCTCGTCGCCGCCATCATTCTGGGCGTTGCGGAGTCGATTGTCCTTACCCTGTTCGGCGCTTCCTGGGCTCCGGCGATTTCCTTTGCGATGTTGCTCGCCATTCTGGCCGTGCGGCCACAGGGCCTGTTTGGCAGGCGATCATGAAACGCAACGGCGTTGCCTTCTGGATCGGAGCGATCATCTTTCTCGCTGCCGTCCTCGTGATGACCCAGGTCGTCGATAACCAATATCCGTTCTTCGCCGGCTACGTCATCCTGCAATCCATCGCGCTCGCCGTTGCATGGAGTATCCTTGGCGGTTATGCGGGTTATGTGAATTTCGGCACCAGCGCGTTTTACGGCGTTGGTGTCTATGCCTCGGTCTTTATGGTGACTGCCTTTGGTGCGCCGCTTCCCGTGCAGATCCTGACCGGCGCCGCGATCGGCGCGCTCATGGGGCTTGCGCTCGGTCTTCTGACGCTTCGCATGCAGGGCATCTTCTTCTCGATCGCGACGATTGCCCTGACGATCGTCATCGAGACGACGGTCACGAACTGGCGATATGTCGGTGGGGCGGCGGGCATTCAGATCCAGCGGCCGGCAGTGACCCCACCGTTCGACAGCTATGTTCAAATGCTGTTCTTCGTCCAAGCTGTCCTCGTGGTCCTGGCGGTTGCGATCTCGCGTTACATCCAGAATTCGTGGATCGGTCGCGGCTTGCAGGCGCTCAGGGACGACGAACTTGCGGCCGAATGCACGGGCGTGCCGACCTTGCGGTTGAAGCTGCTCGCCTGCGTGATCTCAGGGTCGCTGATGTGCGCTGTCGGCGCCCCTGCCGCGATGTACCTGCAATACGCGGACCCGGGGTCGGCGTTCAATCTCAATTACTCCGTCACGACGCTGGCGATGTCGCTGATCGGTGGAACCGCGCATTGGGCTGGGCCCATCATCGGTGCGATCCTGCTCGGCACGACGCAACAAGTGCTGACCGTCACGATCTCGTCGGAAGTTAATCTGCTAGTGCTCGGCTTGATGCTGGTGCTGTTCGTCGTGGGCGCACCGGAGGGTATCGTCGGCCTGATCAAAAAGCTGCGCGCCAACCGAAAGGAGGGGAAGATATGAGCCTCTCCGAGACCCAGGCGCCGCTGCTACGGATTTGTGCGCTCACGAAGCGCTTTGGCGGGTTCACAGCGCTCCATAGCGTCAGCGTCGATATCAGGCCCGGCGAGCGCTTCGGTCTGATCGGTCCGAACGGCTCCGGCAAGACGACACTCATCAACTGCATTTCCGGCGCGTTTCGCACTGAACCCGGCACCATCATGTTTCGCGACGAGGACATTACGCCGCTCCAGCCTCACCTGCGCACGCGCCGGGGCATTGCCCGCAGCTTCCAGATTCCGCGGCCGTTCCGGAGCATGACGGTTGCCGAAAACCTCATGGTCGCACTCGACTTCGCCGCGCACGAGCACGTCTCTGTGGCGCAGCGCCGGGACACCATGATGTCGATCCTCGATCAAATGGGGCTGGGGTCGAAGGCCAACGTCTCCGCCACGCAGCTCAGTCAGGTGGAATTGCGCAAGATGGAACTCGCGCGTGCGATGGCGACGCACCCCAAGCTGCTGATTTCGGACGAGGCCATGGCGGGCCTTTCCAGCTCGGAGGTCGACGAGGTGTTGGACCTGCTGTTGAACCTCGCAAGCCGGGACATCACCATCATCATGATCGAGCATATCATGCAGGCAGTGATGCGCTTCTCCGAGCGTGTCATGTGCCTTGATGCCGGCCGGATCATCGCAATCGGAGCGCCGTCCGAAGTCATGGCCGACAAACGGGTGCAGGAGGCCTATCTTGGCACTTAGCCTGGCCATCAACGACCTTGATGCGGGTTACGGCGCCGTGAAGGCGCTGCGCGGCGTTTCGCTCCATGTCGATGCCGGCGAAACCGTCGCCTTGCTCGGCACCAACGGCAATGGCAAGAGCACGCTCATGAAGTGCATCGCGGGCCTGGTGCGGCCGCAACGCGGCGTCATCTCTTTGACGATTGACGGAGCCACGCACGATCTGTCCCGTCTTTCGACGGAAGAGATCGTCGACCTCGGCGTAGCAATGGTTCCAGAAGGCCGGCGGTTGTTCCCTCGGTTGACCGTGCTGGAAAATCTGATGCTCGGCGCGTTCCGCAAGGCTGCCAGGCGCAATATCGACCGCAACCTGGCGGTCGCTTTCGAAACGTTTCCCGTTCTCAAGGAGCGGCAGGCGCAACTGGCGGGCACCATGTCGGGCGGGCAACAGCAGATGCTGGCCATTGCGCGCGCCCTCATGTCGTCGCCACGGTTGTTGTTGGTCGACGAACCTTCGGTAGGTCTCTCGCCGCTCCTGGTCTCGCAGACGATCACCAAGATAGGCGAGCTCAATCAGCATCTCGGCCTGACGGTGCTGATGGCGGAGCAGAACTTCAACCAAGCGATCCGGATCGCCGGCCGTGGCTATATCATTGTCCATGGCGAGATCGTCGTCTCGGCCGGCTCGGTGGACGAATTGCGGGGCAACGATATCGTCAAGCGGCTCTATCTTAGCGGCGCTGCGTGATTACTGCCTGACTGAGGCCAACTCACGCGCCGTTTGGCGGCGCAGCGAGACCGCTCGTCAGCACTCGTCCGCCGCCTGCCTGGGAAATTCAAGTCCTTCACTTGTGCCACAAGCCTGCTCACATTGGCCGTGATCGAATTCGGCTCGAAGCGATTCGACAATCTCCGCTTTTCGGCCTTGCGCGCCGGCATCGGCCGTCCCCTCGGCGACGCCGATATCGCCGCGGCCGCAAAGGCTGCCGCAGCAGCCGAGACCGCTCTCGTATTCGTCGGGCGCTCCGGCGAATGGGATACGAAAGGCAGTGACCTTGACGGGATCACCTTGCCGGGCCGCCAAGACGAACTGGTCGAGGCGGTGCTGGCCGCCAATAGGCACACGATCGTCGTTCTGCAAACCGGCGGTCCGGTTGCATCGACGTGGATGCGTGACGCACCGGCGATCCTGCAGGCCTGGTACCCCGGACAAGAGGCCGGCAACGCAATCGCGGACGTTCTGTTTGGTGCAGCGGAGCCGGGGGGCCGTCTGCCGCAGACCTTTCCCACTCGCTGGCAGGGCAATCTGTCCTGGAGCGAGGATCCGCAGTTTATCCCGGCGAGGACGGCAGGGTTCACTATGCCGAGGGCGTGTTTATCGGCTACCGGCACTACGATCGTCACGGCATTGCGCCGATGTTCGCCTTCGGTCACGGGCTCGGCTACACCACCTTCGCCCTGTCAGATTTGACCGCCGCCGGAGACGGAACGGGAGCGCGTGTCGCAGTGACGCTGACCAACACCGGCCGGCGGCGCGGGAGCACGGTGGTACAGATCTATGTCGGCGATCCGAGGCGTCGGTTGCCCGTCCCCTGCGCGAGTTGAAGAGCTTCGCCAAGGTGACGCTCGATCCGGCTGAACGGCGCGAACTCACTCTCGCCTTGCCGCCACGTGCGTTTTCCTATTTCGACACGCGTGCGCAAGCGTGGCGGATCGAGGCCGGCCGCTTCGAGATATCCGCCGGCTTCTCAGTTGCCGACATTAGTCAGTCCGCGATGTTGCCGATGGTGGACAGCACGATCGCGGTGTGACAGCACCGCCGCTCCGACCAATGCAGCAAGGTTGTTGCCGAAACGGGTCGTTGCGGCGAGCTGGTGTCGGCACTCGACGTATCCGTCCAATCGCACGTGCTCAATCTGCTCGGTAAGCTCAAGCGGGAATTTCAGCTCACCTATATCTTCGTCGCGCACAACCTCGCCGCTGTCAGCTACATCAGCGACTGGATCGCGGTGTTGTACCTGGGCAGGATAGTCGAGATCGGCGAGGCCGCCGCCTTCTACATCGAGACGCCGAACAGCTTGCGCACTGCTGGCAACCACTCGCCGGTCATCGTGAACTCGAGCCCCAGTCGAGCTCCGCAGGCAATCGCCAGCATGGTAATCGGCGCCGAGGCGGCGAGCGTCGAGAACGCGGTCAAGCCCTGGCCGATGGTGCATCCCATCGATATGACGCCTCCGATACCCATCAGAAGCGCGCCGGTCATGTGACGCTTCAATTCGCGCGCGTCGTCGCAGGCCTCCCAGCGGAAGCCGCGCGCGAGCATCGCTGCGGCAAAAGAGCCCGCCACGACGCCGGCGACGGAGCCGATGCCGAAATTCAGCCGTGCGCCGGAGAAAGTTGCGACATAGAGGATGGTGTCGCCGAGCGGGGCCACGAAGGTGAGTGAGGAGACCCGCACGGGATCGAATTCGTCGTCCGCGAGCCACCCTGTCGCGAACCAGCCGAACGCGATCGCGACGCCGACGGCAAGGCCGGAGACCAGGAGCCGCGGCGAGCGGATCAGCCTGCCGTCTGCGAGCGCCCAAAACGCAAGCGCAGCGGCAATCGCTATCACGAGGACCGCGCGAGCCGTGCCGCCTGCGCCAAGCAGCGACGTCAGCGTTTGCGTGCTTCCCTCGGGAAGCCGCAGCGACAAGGGCTCGATCAGCGCCACGCGCAACATGCCGGTGATGCCGCGCATGGTCGCGAGCGCCGACAGGCCGAGCACGAGAAAGACCACGATGGCGCGGAGATCACCGCCGCCGACGCGCACCAGCGTGCCGAAGCCGCAGGTGCCGACCAGCGCCATGCCGACGCCGAACATCAGCCCGCCAATGATCGCGCCGCCAAGGCCGATCGATGCCGTCAGATAGATCGACCGCGACAGGTCGACGATGCCGAGCGCGGCGAGCGCCTGGGTTGCGAGCAGGGCCACGGCTGCAGCCAGCGCAAAGGATTTCAGCCGGCGATAATCCGATCCGAAGAATGCATCCTCGAGCATCGCGAGCGTACAGAAACGGCCGGCGCGGCCGGCAACGCCGAGCACGGCGCCGGCGGCAAGCCCGCATGCAAACGCTATGGTCGACGGACTGAGCATTCCTCCCACGAAATGTTTACTCTGCCTCTTTGGGCAGTTTGCGCCTGAGGGGTACGAAAATCCAGAGCGGAAAGTTACCGGCGGCGCCGGCGCACTGGCTCGCAGAACACGTCGTAGACGGCGGTGAGAATCTTGCGAACGTCCTCGTTGGCGAGGCTGTAGTAGATCGCCTTGCCGTCGCGGCGCGTCGTCACCAGCCGATCGAGTCGCAGCCGCGCGAGCTGCTGCGAGACGGTCGACTGCCGCTCGCCCAGGAACTGCTCGAGCTCGGTCACCGACTTCTCGCCCTCGGCGAGGATGCAGAGCAGCAGCAACCGCGACTCGTGCGACAGCGCCTTGAGCATGTCGCTCGCCTCGCGCGCCTTCTCGATCATCTGCTCGAGCTCGGCGGAGCCCTCGATCTCCTTCAGCTTTGGCAATGGCATCGCGTCAAATTCCCTAAGCAAGATCCAAAGAGCGGTCACGATCTGGCTGGTTCCGACCCTGTGCTGGACAGGATCCGGTCCAAGAGGCCGAAGAAGAAGGCATCCCCCGGATAGCCGCGAATGCGCCCGATCTCACGGCCTTCTTTTACCACGACGAAGGTCGGGGTGAAGGCGCCCGGATCAATTCCGGCGAGATCGGCGGGCAGGGGGCTGTTCAGGTCGACCCGGCGCAGCGGGGCGGCCTGGCTTTCCTCGGTCCTGGCGTAGATCGGCGCGATCTCGGCGTTGAAGCGCGCGCACCATACGCAGCCGGGGCGCTCGAACATGACGAGCTCGGCCGCGCGCGATCCCGTCGCGGACAGCGCGAGCGCGACGGTGACGGCGAGCAGGGCGATGATTCGGTTCATGAGGTCACGGGCCTCTGGACATCCTGGGCGCTTTATATCATTAAATTCGTATATGTGCTAGGGATGAGGCGCAATGACCTTGGACGTCACGCTGGGCGCGGCCTTTGTCGCGGGGCTCTTGTCGTTTCTGTCGCCCTGCATCCTCCCCCTGGTGCCGCCCTTCCTGTGTTACATGGCTGGCGTGTCGGTCACGGATCTGTCCGGCGACAGGCCGGATCTGCGGCCGCGTATCCTGGTCGCGGCGCTGGCCTTCGTGGCGGGCTTTTCGCTGGTCTTCGTCGCGCTCGGCTCGACCGCATCGATCGCGGGTCGCTTCGTCTCTGCGCATCTGTCGACCCTCGGCATGGTAGCCGGCGGCCTGATCATCGTCATGGGTCTGCATTTTCTGGGCGTCATCAGGATTCCGCTGCTCTATCGCAGCGCGACCGTGCAGGTCGATCATCGGCCGGCCGGCGTGGCGGGGGCCTTCGTCATGGGGCTGGCCTTTGCCTTCGGCTGGACGCCCTGCGCGGGGCCCATCCTTGCCGCGGTCCTGCTGATGGCAGGCTCAGAGGACACGACCGGACGCGGCGCGCTGCTGTTGTCGGCCTATTCGGTCGGGACCGGCATTCCGTTCCTGATCGCGGCCGCCTTCACCGGTCGTTTCATAGCGCTGCTTGGCCGCGCGCGCCGGCATCTCGGCCTGGTCGAGAAGACGATGGGCGTCTTTCTGGTCGCAACCGGCCTGATGTTCCTGACCGGTCTGATGCCGGCGGTCTCTGAATGGCTGCTGGAGCGATTCCCCGGGCTGACCAGTATCGGTTAGCCGTAGCGAAAATCGAGCAGCTGGGCGTAGGACTGCAGCTCGATCAGGTAGCGATGCACGAGCGGGCCGTCGCCGGCCATCGCCGCATGCGCGATCTCGCCGCTGCTCGCGATCGCGCCGTCGATCAGGCGGCGGAACTCGCTCTTCTCTGCGATCTCTGGACTTGCCCATTCGTTGCAGCGCTGCAGACGATCGCGGAACGTGCTTGCGGCTGCGACGGTGTCCTCGGCGTTTGCAGCTGCGGGTTGCTCGCCGTATCGCGTGGCGGCAACACGCAGCTTCTCCATCGCTGGTGATATCTCGAAGACGCAGTCGCCGAGATCGTAGAGGCCCGCATGACGCCTTAGGTCATGAAAGGACTGGCGAAGCGCAAGTAGCTCGCGGCCGGCGGCGATATTGTCTCCGCTGTCGAGTGCGCGCGTTGCTGCAGTCAACCGCTCGTGCCCCCGGTCGAGAAAATCCGATACCGCGGCTGGCGCGTAAGCGGGCAGGGAACCGGAGGCGTTCGGCTCCAGGCGTTTCCAAATGGCCACCGCCTCGTCGGTCTCCATCTGGGCCAGCGCAATGTTTCCGGTGCGCGCATAGCCGGCCGCGCTGCGCAGATTGGCCATGATCGGCGCCATCGCCGATCCGAAATCAGCAGATTTACCGGCCTCGACGCCCAGAACGAGCGCGGTCGAAGCCAGCCATGCCAAGAGGGCGATAATGCAGCGCAAGATCGGAAATCCTTGTCACATTCGTGTATTTGAATATCATAATGAAAATGACGGACGCGCAAGATCTTCCAAAGCACAAATCCATGATGATGCTTCGAGCGCCGACGCGGCGCGGCTTTCTTGCCCTGGCCTCGGGCGCGGCTCTCGCCGCCGGCCGCGGCGCGGCGGCCGCTGAGCCTGCGCTCGGCGAAGACGGAATCTATCACGAGCCCTGGTTCCTGCAGAGCTTCCTCGATCTGCGCGAGGACCTCGACAGCGCGGCCGCCGGCGGCAAGCGCCTCGCCATCATGTGGGAGCTGCGCGGCTGTCCCTATTGTCGCGAAACGCATCTGGTGAACTTTGCCGATGCCGGCATCACGACCTACATCCGCGACAATTTCGAGGTATTGCAGCTCAATCTGATCGGCTCCCGTAAGGTTACGGATTTCGACCGCCAGGAGTTGACCGAGAAGGAGCTCGCCCAGAAATACGCGATCAGGTTCACCCCGACATTTCAGTTCTTTCCGCCGTCGTCCGATGGGATCGAGGCGAAGGAGGCGATGGCTCGGGAAGTGGCGCGGGCACCGGGCTATCTCAAGCCGCCGCATTTCCTGTCGATGTTTCGTTTCGTGCGGGAGCGGGCCTATGAGCGCGGCTCGTTCAGGGATTTCCTCGGCGCAAATGGCTAGCGGAGAGCGTTTCGCGAATTTCGCTTGACGCCGTCGTTTATATGAACATATCATCATAATTGAATTTGATGGACTGTGAATCCATCGCGATCAAAAGCGGGCGTCACCCCGCTATAAGGGTAGGGAACATGCGGCGCTCGCTTGTGGCTGCGTTTGCACTGTGTCTGTCGGCCGGAGGCGCTCTTGCCCAGCAGCCGGC
Organism: Bradyrhizobium guangzhouense; assembly: GCF_004114955.1. Lineage (NCBI taxonomy): Bacteria > Pseudomonadati > Pseudomonadota > Alphaproteobacteria > Hyphomicrobiales > Nitrobacteraceae > Bradyrhizobium > Bradyrhizobium guangzhouense. Next base: position 4,529,909 of record NZ_CP030053.1, on the reverse strand, counting down.
CGTGGCGCCGATCAAGCTCGACGTCGTCAATGACTCGCTGCCGAAGTCCCTGACCGGCACGCCCGGCAATGCCGAGGCCGGCAAGAAGGTGTTCCTGACGCGCACGCTCGGCAACTGCCTGGCCTGCCACCAGGTCACCAGCCTGAAATCCGAGGAATTCCACGGCGAGTTCGGTCCGTCGCTCGATGGCGTGGCCGGCCGCTATACCGAGGCGCAATTGCGCCTCATCGTCGCCGACCCCAAGCGCATCTTCACCAACACGGTCATGCCCGCGTTCTTTAGGAACGACGGCTTGAGCCGGGTGCGCCCGGAATTCGTCGGCAAGTCGATTTTGACGGCCGCGCAAGTCGAGGACGTCGTTGCTTTTCTCAAGACGCTGAACTGACGGCGAGGAGGACCAGGAATGAAGGCCATCAATCGACGGCAGGCTTTTGCGCTCGGGGGCGGCTTCGTCATGCTGACCCTGATGCCCATGGCGGCCGATGCCGAAGTGACGAACGACGCGGCCAAGTGGATCGAGAAGTTCACGGCCGGCAAGCAGCCCGCAAAGGGCAAGATCTCGCTCGACCTGCCGGAGATCGCGGAGAACGGCAACACCGTGCCGCTGTCGATCAACATCGAAAGCCCGATGACGGCGGTCTCCTACGTCACGGACGTCATGATCATTGCGGACGGCAACCCGAACGCGGGCGTCGCGACGTTGTCCTTCACGCCGCTGTCGGGCAAGGCGGAAGCCTCGATCCGCATCCGGCTCGCGGCCACGCAAAACGTGGTTGCGATCGCGAAGATGAGCGACGGCTCGTTGTTCACGGAACAGAAGACCGTCAAGGTCACCATCGGCGGCTGCGGCGGCTGAGGGCTGAGGAGAGAAAAGATGGCAGACAAACCGCGCATCAAGCTTCCGAAGGAAGCGACCAAGGGCGAGGTCATCCAGATCAAGACCCTGGTCTCGCATGTCATGGAATCGGGCCAGCGCAAGGACGCGCAGGGCAAGACCATTCCGCGCAAGATCATCAACAAGTTCGCCTGCGAGTTCAACGGCAAGCCGGTGTTTTCTTGCGCGCTGGAGCCGGCGATCTCGGCCAATCCCTACATCCAGTTCGACGCCAAGCTGGATGAGGCCGGAACGTTCAAGTTCTCCTGGACCGACGACGACGGCACCGTGATCACCGCCGAAGAGAAGATCGCGCTCAAGGCGTGATGCGCATCGCGCATTGAGGGAGGCTCGGATGGCGCCACGATATGTTGGGATAGCCGCTGCGATCGTGGCCGCCGCATCGATCGCGACGGTCGCCTTTGCAGAGGAGGCCGAGCGCAAGGGCATCCCGGCGCCGCCTGGCCACGTCTTCAAGACCATCATCTCCGGCTACGAGTTTCGCAGCAAGGAGACTCGCGCACTGCAGGACGACGATCTCGAAAATCCGGGTTTCCTCGCTGTGGAGCGCGCGGCGGACGTCTGGAAGAAGGTCGAGGGCAGCGAGGGCAAGTCCTGCATGAGCTGCCACGGCGAGGCCGAGACCAGCATGAAGGGCGTCGGCGCCGCCATGCCGAAATGGGATGACAGGCTGAAGAAGCCGGTCAATCTTGAGCAGCGCATCAACATCTGCCGCAGCGAGCACATGAAGGCGGAGCCCTGGAAATTCAAATCGCAGGAGCTGACCGACATGACGACTTTCGTGCGCTACCAGTCGCACGGCATGCCCGTGACGGTGAAGACTGACGGGCCGATGTCGCCCTGGTTCGAGCGCGGCAAGCAGATCTATTACACGCGCTACGGTCAGCTCGATCTCGCCTGCGAGTCCTGTCATGAGCGCAACAACGGCAAGTTCATGCGGGCCGACTTCCTGAGCCAGGGCCAGACCAATGGCTTTCCGACCTATCGACTGCGCGACCAGCGCCTGGTGCCGCTGCATGAGCGCTTCGAAGGCTGCATGTTCGACGTGCGCGCCGAGCCGTTCAAGCCGCTGTCGGACGAATTCCTTGCGCTTGAGCTCTATGTCGCCTGGCGCGGCATCGGATTGCCGGTCGAGACGCCGTCGGTACGCAATTGAAACGATGAGCATGCAGGAGCATCGGGCATGATCTCTCGCCGCGAGTTCATTCAGGTTGCTGCCGCGACGGCCGCCCTTTCGGCCGGTGTGGGTTCGGACCTGACCCGGGCGGTCGCGCAGCAGCGTCTGACCGAGAAGGAATTGCTGGCGTTCGAGCCGCTCGGCAACGTCACGCTGGTGCATGTGACCGACATTCATGGCCAGCTCATGCCGCTCTATTTCCGCGAGCCCTCGACCAATCTCGGCGTCGGCGATGCCAAGGGCCTTCCGCCGCACGTCACCGGCAAGGAGTTTCTTGCGCGCTTCGGCATCGCGCCCGGTTCGTCCGCGGCCTATGCCCTGACGTCGGAGGATTTCGAGGCGCTCGCCAAGAGCTACGGCCGGATCGGCGGCCTCGATCGCGCCGCCACCGTGATCAAGGCGATCCGCGCCGAGCGCGGCGACAAGGTCGCGCTGCTCGACGGCGGCGATACCTGGCAGGGCTCGTGGTCCTCGCTGAAGACGCGCGGCCAGGACATGATCGACTGCATGGCGCTGCTCAAGCCCGACGCGATGACCGGTCACTGGGAATTCACCTACGGCACCGAGCGCGTCAAGCAGGCGATCGAAGGCCTCGGCTTCCCGTTCCTCGGCCTCAACATCCGCGACACCGAGTGGAACGAGGCGGCGTTCGACGCCTCGACCATGATCGAGCGCGGCGGCGTCAAGATCGCGGTGCTGGGCCAGGCGTTCCCCTATACGCCCGTTGCCAATCCGCGCTGGATGATTCCGAACTGGTCGTTCGGCGTCCGTGAAGAGGACGTGCAGGCGCAGGTCGACAAGGCGCGCAAGGATGGCGCGCAGCTCGTCGTGCTGCTGTCGCACAATGGCTTTGACGTCGATCGCAAGCTTGCGAGCCGCGTCAAGGGCATCGACGTCATCCTGACCGGACACACCCATGACGCGCTGCCCGAGGCGGTCAAGGTCGGCAAGACGCTGCTGATCGCGTCGGGCTCGTCCGGCAAGTTCGTGTCGCGGCTCGACCTCGACGTCCGCGATGGCGAGGTGAAGGCGTTCCGTTACAAGCTCATCCCGCTGTTTTCCGACGTCATCGCGGCGGACGCCGAGATGGCCGCCAAGATTGCCGAGGTGCGCAAGCCCTTTGCGTCCGACCTGTCCAAGGTCCTCGGCAAGACGGACTCGCTGCTCTACCGCCGCGGCAATTTCAACGGCACGTTCGACGACCTGATCTGCCAGGCGTTGATGCAGGAGCGCGACGCCGAGATCGCGCTGTCGCCGGGCTTCCGCTGGGGCACCAGCGTGCTGCCGGGGCAGGACATCACCTTCGAGGACGTCACCAATGCGACCGCGATCACGTATCCGGCCGTCTACCGCATGGGCATGACGGGTTCGCGGTTGAAGGAGATCATCGAGGACGTCGCCGACAATCTCTTCAACGTCGATCCCTATTACCAGCAGGGCGGCGATATGGTGCGGATCGGCGGGCTGTCTTACGCGATCGATGTCACGAAGCCGCAAGGTAGTCGCATCTCGGACATGCAGTTGCTGAAGACCGGTGCGCCGATCGATCCCGCCAGGGAATATCAGGTCGCCGGTTGGGCCAGCGTCAACGAAGGAACCGAAGGGCCGCCAATCTGGGAGGTCGTAGCCAACTATCTCACCCGACAGAAGACGGTTCGCCTCGAACCCAACCGAGCGGTCAAAGTCACCGGAGCGTAAGAAGCGATGTCGAAGATGGACAGTCCCCGGAAATCCCGACGCAGTTTCCTGGCCGCTGGCGCCGGTGTTGCGGCATCGGTGCTCGCGAAGCCCGCTCTTGCGGGCGCCGGCAATCCCGCGAACCAGCCGCCCAACGTGCCTGAATGGAGCAAGTCGCTCGGTGAGGGCGTCGCCGTGCGCCCCTACGGCAAGCCGTCGAAGTTCGAGAAGGAGGTCATCCGGCGCGATGTCGAATGGCTGACGGCCTCTCGCGAGTCCTCGGTCAGCTTCACGCCGCTTCACGAGCTCGAAGGCATCATCACGCCGAACGGCCTCTGTTTCGAGCGGCATCATGGCGGCATCGCCGAGATCGATCCGGCCGATCATCGCCTGATGATCCACGGGCTGGTGGAGCGGCCGCTGATCCTGACGCTGGACGAGCTGAAGCGCTATCCGCGCGTCAACCGCATCCACTTCATGGAGTGCGCGGCGAATTCAGGCATGGAGTGGCGCGGCGCGCAGCTCAATGGCTGCCAGTTCACCCACGGCATGATCCACTGCGTGCAGTACACCGGCGTGTCGTTGCGCACGCTGCTGGAGGAAGCCGGCGTCAAAACCAATGGCAAGTGGCTGCTTGTCGAAGGCGCCGATGCGGCGGCGATGGATCGCAGCCTGCCGATCGAGAAGGCGCTCGATGACTGCATCATCGCCTACAAGATGAACGGCGAGGCGCTCTATCCCGAGCAGGGCTATCCGATGCGGCTCGTGGTCCCGGGCTGGCAGGGCAATCTCTGGGTCAAATGGCTGCGCCGCATCAAGGTCGGCGACCAGCCTTGGCACACTCGCGAGGAGACGTCGAAATACACGGACCTGCTGCCGAACGGCAAGGCGCGCCGCTTCACCTGGTCGATGGACGCCAAGTCTGTCATCACGAGTCCGAGCCCGCAGGCGCCGATCAAGCACGGCAAGGGCTTCACCATCGTCTCCGGGCTCGCTTGGAGCGGCAACGGCAAGGTCAAGCGCGTCGACGTATCGCTCGACGGTGGCCGCAACTGGTGGCCGGCGCGGCTGGATGGTCCCGTTCTCGACAAGGCGCTGACGCGCTTCTACTACGAGTTCGACTGGAACGGTGAGCCGCTGCTGCTGCAATCGCGCGTCCAGGACGAGACCGGCTATGTGCAGCCGAGCAAGGCCGAGCTGCGCAAGATTCGCGGTGTCAACTCCATCTATCACAACAATGGCATCCAGACCTGGCATGTGCAGGCCAATGGTGAGGTCGAGAATGTCGAAGTCGCCTAATTTCATCGCAGCCGCGCTGCTCGCTTGCGCGCTGGTCGCACCGGCGCTCGCGCAACAGAAGGCAGACGCCAGGGGCGGTCCGCGCTATCACATCGGTCGTGCGCCGACCGCGGACGAGATCCGCGGCTGGGATATCGACGTGCGGCCCGACGGCCAGGGCCTGCCGGAAGGCAAGGGCACCGTCGCGCAGGGCGAGAAGCTGTTCATGGACAATTGCTCGACCTGCCATGGCGAGTTCGGCGAGGGCAACGGCCGCTGGCCGGTGCTGGCGGGCGGCAAGGGCTCGTTGACGTCAGACAATCCGGTCAAGACGGTCGGCTCCTACTGGCCCTATGCCTCGACCGTGTTCGATTATGTCCGTCACGCCATGCCCTACGGCAATGCGGAGTCGTTCTCGGTCGACGAATATTATGCGCTGGTCGCCTATGTCCTCTACCTGAACGACGTCGTCACCGACCAGAACTTCGAGCTCACCAACAAGAACCTCGCCACGCTCAAGATGCCGAACGAGCAGGGTTTTGTGATGGACGATCGCGCCACCAGCGAGAGGTCGTTCTGGCAGAAGGACCCCTGCATGAAGGATTGCATCGCGCCGGTGAAGATCACCGGGCGCGCCGCGGTCATCGATGTGACGCCTGAGGACGGCAAGGACGGAAAGCCGCGGGGCGTGGAGTGAGAAGGGGCCGGGCGAGCCGCCGTGGAATGCTTCGCGGTCTGCTCGCAGCGGCCTTCATCGTGACAAGTCTCGCGGCCCCGTCCCGGGCGGCGGAGTCGCACAGGCTCGCGCTGCAGATCAGCGACGATGACCCGGTCAAGATGCGCGCGGTCCTCGATGTTGCGGCCAACGTGTCGCGGCATTATTCAGGGCAAGGCGAGGACGTCGAGATCGTGGTTGTCGCCTTCAATGGCGGCCTCGACATGCTGCTCGAGGATCGCTCGCCAGTGAAGGAGCGCCTGGTGAATTTCCTGAAATCGATGCCTAATGTGAGCTTCGTCGCCTGCGGCAACACGCTGGAAACGCTCACGGCGAAGGAAGGCAAACGACCGCCGCTGATCGAAGGCATCAGCGTCACCCAGGTCGGGGTTGCCATGCTGATGGAGCTTGCCGAAAAGAGCTGGACGATCGTCCGGCCATAGGGAGAGAGCCGCCGATGCGATGGTTGATGGGATTGGCGGTCTTGCTCCTTCTCGCCCGGCCTGCTGGCGCGGCCGAGCAGGAGCTGGAACTGTCGGTCTACGGCCGCACGACGCTCGCGACGCTGCGCACGCCAGCCGCGATGGGGCCGGACACGCCGCTCGTCGTGATGACCCACGGCACCCTTGCGCACAAGGACATGGAGGTCATTCAGGGCGTAGCCAAGGCGCTCGAGCAGCGCGGCATCGCTTCGCTCGCCCATACGCTGTCGCTGGGGATCGATCGCCGCAAGGGCATGTATGACTGCGCTGTCCGGCACGACCATACCGCAGGGGACGCTGTTGCCGAGATCGGCGCCTGGGTCGAGAAGGCGAAGGCCATGTCGCGGCAGGTCTTCGCGTTCGGTCATTCGCGCGGCGGCAACCAGGTTGCGCGCTATCTGGCGGCGAACGAGACGTCGCCGGTAGCGGGTGCGGTGCTGCTGGCGCCGGCGACCGCAAAGGCCGAGGCCGATTTGCGCGCCTCCTACGCCCAGACGTATGGCAAGCCGCTCGAGCCGTTCCTGGAGCAGGCGACGAAGGCCGTCGCAGCGGGACGCGGCGGAGAGTGGATGGACGTGCCCGGCTTCATCTATTGCCGCAACGCCGTGGTGACGGCGCGCGCCTTTGCGTCCTTCTATGTCGCCGATGCTGCGCAGGACACTGCGGCGCTGGTGGCGCGCATGAAGCTGCCCGTCCTGGTGCTCGCCGCAACCAAGGATACGGTCGTGCCCGATGTGGTAGCGTCCTTCGCACCGCTTGCCGATTCGAGCGGCGGCCGGGTGCAGCTCGACAAGATCGAGGATGCCGATCATTTCTTCCGCGACCTGTTCGCGGAAGATGTCGCCGACCGCATCGCCGAGTTCATCAAGCAGACCCGATAGGAGGGACCATGCAGCGTCGATCCATGCTTCGCGCGAGCCTTGCCGGACTGTTCGGCGCTCTTGCCGTACGCGAGGCGAGTGCTGCGACGGAAGCGCCGGCGCGGCAGCGCGTCGTCTATCACCTCGCCGACGCCGACCGCGTCGTCTTTGTGCTCGGCAACATCCAGAACCATGTCGATGGCGTCGGCGGGCCCGGCAAGGCCGATATCAGGCTGGTCGTGCATGGACCGGCACTCCGCGCCTTCCATGCGCTCGCCGCCGATGATCACACCATCGAGATGATGAAGAAGCTTGCCGACGCAGGCGTCGGGTTCGACGCCTGTGCCAACACCATGAAGGCGCAGGGCGTCAAGCTGGACGACCTCACGCCCGGCTTCGTGGTGGCCGAGAAGGGCGGCGTGGTGCGGCTCGCCGAGCTGCAACAGCAGGGATATGCCTATCTGCGCCCGTGAGCGCGCGAGCCTTGATTTGGCTCATATGGCGCGGCCGTAACGAGCGGTAGGTTAGCGGATCTCAAGGGAACCGAGACGGCCGTGCTGACGACACTCATCGACCTCTTCGGGGAAGACCGGCTGTCATGGCTGGGCGGCCTTCTGGTCGGTGGCCTCTTCGGCTTCTTCGCCCAGCGCAGCCGATTCTGCCTGCGCGCCGCGGCGGTCGAATTCTCCCGCGGCGAGGGCGGCCCGCGCCTTGCGGTGTGGCTCCTGACCTTTGCGGCGGCGCTGGTCGGCACCCAGGCGCTGGTCGCGCTCCGCTTCCTCGACGTGTCCGAGGCGCGCCAGCTCGCGCAGCAGGGCAGCATCTCCGGCGCGCTGGTCGGCGGCGTCATGTTCGGCTGCGGCATGATCCTCGCCCGCGGCTGCGCCAGCCGGCTGCTCGTGCTCTCCGCCAACGGCAATCTCAGGGCGCTGCTGTCGGGCCTGGTGTTTGCGGTCACCGCGCAGGCCTCCTATCGCGGCCTGCTGTCGCCCGCGCGCGAATGGGTGACCAATCTGTGGCTGGTCGACGGTGGCCCTTCGCGCGACATCATGGCGGTATTCGGCGGCGGGACGCCCGAGAAGCTCGCCTTCGGCGGATTGTGGCTGATCGCGGGGCTCGCCTTCGCGCTTCGCAGCCATCTGCCGCGGCGCCTGATCCTTGCAGCGCTGGCCACGGGCGTGGCCGTCGTCGCCGGATGGCTCTTCACCTACCAGCTCTCGCAGGCCTCGTTCGCGCCGGTGACGCTGAAAAGCCTCACCTTCAGCGGACCATCGGCCGAGTTGCTGATGCTGTTCCTGAACAGCCCGCAGCTCCGGCTCGGCTTCGACCTCGGCATCATCCCCGGCGTGTTCCTGGGCTCGTTCGTCGCCGCGGCCGGTGCCCATGAACTCAAGCTCGAGGGGTTTTCGGACGGGCTCGGCATGCGCCGCTACCCGCTCGGCGCGGTGCTGATGGGATTCGGCGCGATGCTCGCCGGCGGTTGTGCGGTCGGCGCCGGTGTGACCGGAGCCTCCGTATTCGCGCTCACCGCCTGGCTCGTGCTCGGCGGCATGTGGCTGGGGGCGGGGCTCACCGATCTGCTGGTCGATCGGGCCGGCCTGTCGCAACCGCAGCAAGCGGTCGGTTCTCCGCGCGCCTAATACTTTAGGCTTTGCTAAATTATGTTTCTTGAATATGATTTTCCCCGATGCGGACCGGTCGAGCCGCTGTCGGGGAGACACACATGACCACCATCACGGAAAGCTATGTTCGGCCAGCGCCGCGCACCGCGCGGATCGACTGGTCGCCTTATCTCGTCGGCGCGGGGATCGGGCTCTTGAGCTGGATCGCCTTTGCAGTGTTCGGTGACCCGCTCGGCGTCACCACCGCCTATTCGCGCGTCGCCTCGCTGTTCGCCGTTCCTGTGATCGGGCCGGAGGCGGTGGCGCAGAATTCCTACTGGAAGAGCATGCCGCTGAAATGGGACTACGGCGTCTGGTTTCTCGTCGGCATTCCCGCAGGTGCGTTCATCGCGGCGGTGATGTCGGGCACGTGGCGGCTCGAGCTCGTGCCTGAGGTCTGGAAGGAGCGGTTCGGACCGTCGATCGCCAAGCGCTTCGTCGGCGCGTTTCTTGGCGGTATCGTCATCATGTACGGCGCGCGGCTTGCCGGCGGCTGCACCAGCGGACACGGCATCTCCGGCGGTCTGCAACTCGCGGTGTCGAGCTGGTTGTTCCTGGCGGTGATGTTCGGCACCGGGCTCGGCATTTCCGCGCTCCTGTTCCGCAAGCCGTAAAGGAGAATCGAGATGACTGCGATGATGACAATCCTCGGGCCGCTCGGGATGGGAGCAGCCTTCGGCTTCCTGCTGCAACGTGGCAAGGTGACGAACTGCAACGTGATCGAGAACCAGTTTCGACTGCGCGACTTCACCGTGCTCAAGGTGATGGGCACGGCGATCGTGGTCGGCGGGCTCGGCGTGCTGCTGCTCGTCGATACCGGCAACACGAAGTACTACGTGAAGGACGCCAACATGCTGGCGGTCGCGCTCGGCGCCGCGCTGTTCGGCATCGGCATGGTGGTCTACGGCTATTGTCCGGGCACGGCGCTCGGCGCGATCGCCACCGGCAGCGTGCACGCGCTTGTCGGCGCACTCGGCATGGTCGCCGGCGCCATCCTCTACGCGCTGAGCTTCGACTGGTTGAAGGCGCATGTCCTCAACGTCTGGGCGCTGGGCAAGGTCCGCCTTCCGGATGTCACGCACATCCCGGACATCGCCTGGTTCGCGGCCCTTGCCGTCGGTGCCGCGCTATTCTTCTGGTGGATTGAATCGGCGGAAGCGAAGCAGAAGCGCAGCTAGGCTGCGCGTCGAAAGCTCAGCGCTTGCGCGGGCCGCAGAACAGCCGGTGCAAGGTCGCGAACAGCTCTTCGACCCGCCGGTCGGCGATGCGGTACCACATGGTTTGACTGTCGCGTCGAACGGCGACGACGCCCTCCGCCTTCAGCTTGGTCAAGTGCTGTGACAGCGCCGAGGCGGATAGTCCGACATCCTCGGCAAGCGTACCGGCACTGGCCTCGCCATATTCGACCAGCTTGCAGACGATGAGCAGCCGATGCTCATTGGCGAACATGCGCATCAGGGTGGCCACCCCCTTTGCCTGCCTTTCGAGCTCCTTCGTATTCATTCGTCGCATGACGGTGTCTCATTAGCATTTGCGTGCCAGCCGCCAAAAGGGTCAGAAATCCTGATATTGCCGAGAGTAAATGGTCCGCGATTGTATGGGCGCAGCATGAACATGCGAAGTATACTCACATTGCGGAATGAGTATAACCGAAGCCCGCCCGTCGCTCTCAAGGATCTCTGACCCACGTCATATGAGTGACGTGCGCACTCTCGCTCCCGCGCAGGCGACGTGTGCACAGAGAATCCGAAGTAGCGATTTCCGCTTCCAATTCATGCATATATGGTCCTAGAAGTGCCAAGCCGCGGAAGCTTGCTCAAACCAGATTTCTCAATCGGTCCAATCACCTAAAGGGTCGACCGAAGTCAAAATATCCCAGCAAAATGAATAGCTTAGATCGCAGATTTTCCACGGCTCCCATGATGGATTGAAGCGACAGTTCAATTTATTCAATCGCTTAGAGGGTCTCGTGTGCACGACGTGTGCACCGGGAGATCCAGAAAAATCTATCGACGGCAAGTCTGAGCAGGCGGTCACGAGCCGTGATGCGGACAACGCGATCGAACCACTGCGACCGAGAAGCCGATCCCGTTTTTGTCGCGCGGAGGTCGGATCGGCCTTCATTTCGTCGATCGCGTAGGTCTGCTGTTTAGCTCAACGATGAAGAAGGTTGATGTCGGGGGGCGGGTCGCTCCCCCGCTAACAGCAGAATCGAATTTGTACGCCAGAGTACAATTTTTCACGATCCTGCACCCAAGATGGTAGCCCTTGTGGCGGCACGCGAAACTGCATGGGGCGGGTCAAGTTTTCTGCCAAGCTGCCCAGCGGGAATCCAGCACACAAGGCTGCTGCGAGGGACGTGAGGTGGGGGCCTGCTTGGCTAATGGGCAACGGGACATCAATGGGGCTCATAGCGGCTCAAGGTGGAGGAGTAGTTTGCCGAGATTGTCGCCTCGATAAAGCTCAGCGACAGCGCCTGCCGCTCGCGGGCGTCTCGCTCTGCCGAGCTAGCTCATCGCCCACTCGTTTGCGCTCGCGCCCGCCATGGAACGGACGCGTTCCTCGTCATTGGCGAGCTCGGAAGCGCTGCCGCTATAGATGATGGCGCCGTCATCCAGCACATAGGCGCGGTCAGCAACGGTTAGACCGATCCTCACATTCTGCTCGACCAGCAGGACTGAAATGCCCTCTTGCCGCATGGTCTGTATGATCTGAAACACCTCCTTTACGATCAATGGGGCAAGGCCTTGGCTTGGCTCGTCCAGCAGCAGCAGTTTTGGATTGAGGAGCAGCGCACGCGCGATCGAAAGCATCTCCTGCTCGCCGCCCGACAGTTGCCGACCGCGATTTCCCCGGCGTTCGGCAAGCCGCGGAAAGGTCTGAAAGACGCGATCGATGGTCCACGGACCCGGGCGCGTGACCGGGACTCGCAAATTGTCCTCAACGGTCAGGTTGGCGAAGATCTTGCGTCCTTCGGGAACATAGCCCACACCGAGCGCCGCAACCTGATAGGGTGACATCCGTGTGGCATCGACTCCGAATAGGCTAACATTGCCCTCTCGGGGCGGGGTCAGCCCTATGATGCTACGGAGCGTTGTCGTCTTGCCCGCGCCATTCCGGCCGAGCAGGACGACGATCTCGCCTTCATGGACCTCCAGGCCGACGTTATGCAGGATGTGGCTCTTGCCGTAGAAGGTCTGCAATCCCCTCACGCTGAGTGGGTTCATTGGGTCTCCCCCAGATAGGCCGCTTGCACCGCTTCGGAAGCGGCGATCTCCTGTGGCGTCCCTTCTGCGAGCAGGGTGCCCTGGTCGAGAACCGTGATGCGGTCGGCGAGGTGAAAGACCACGCGCATATCATGCTCGATCAGGACGATCGTGTAGTTTCGCTCTCGATGCAGGCGGCGGATCAGTGTGGTGATTTCGTACGTTTCCTGATCGCCCATTCCCGCGGTCGGCTCATCGAGCAGCAGGAGGCGCGGCAATTGCGCCAGCGTCATTGCAATCTCGATCGTCCTCTGATCGCCGTGCGAGAGCTCCCCGACCAGCCGGTCCGCCTTGGCGCTCATTCCCACGACCGCAAGCATCTCGATCGCTACATCGTTGGCAATCTTGGCATCGGCCTTGTTGGGCAGCATCCGCAAGGTCTGCCCCGCCGCGACCTCCGCCGCAGTCAGGACGTTCTCATGGACGGTCAATTCGGGAAAAACCTCGGTGATCTGGAAAGTACGCCCCATGCCGAGACCAACCCGCGCGTGTGGCGGGACAGCGGTCACGTCTTTGCCATTGAACAGGATTGATCCCCTGCTGGGCGGGAAATAGCCGCTGATCATGTTGAAGAAGGTCGTCTTTCCCGCTCCATTCGGACCGATGATGGCGCGCAGCTCGCCACGTTCGACCATCATCGACACGTCCTTCACGGCAACCAGGCTGCCGAACCGTTTGGAAACGTTGCGAACCTCGAGCATGTTCACCCCGAACTGCGCTGGCGCCGCATGCCAAGCAGGCCGCGCGGGAAGAAAAGCACGACCAGCACGAAAATCGCACCCACAAAGGACATCCAATTAACGGTCATGGAGGAGATATAGTCCTGCAGCACAACGAATACCGTCGCGCCAACCAACGGGCCCCAGAACGTCCGCATCCCGCCCATCACGCACATCACGACAAAATAGCCCGAGAGCGAATAGTGCAACGCCAGTGGATCGGCGAAGTTGTTCAAAAGAGCATAGAGCGTGCCGGCAAGCGCCGTCACAAAGCACGAGATCGAGAAAGACAGCCAGATCTGTCGTTCGACAGGAATGGCCAAGAAGCGAGCACGACGCTCATTCTCCCGGATCGCCCGCAAGGTGTGACCAAACGGCGAGCGAACCAGCATACCTAGCAATCCCACCGTGATCGCAAACACAGCGAGCACGAAGAAGTAAAATTTGTTGCCGCCCTCGGCGATGTCCAGGCTGAAGGGACCCAATCCAATCTGCTCGCGGTGGAAATCGCGCAAGCCATCAAAGCCGCCGGTGAAGTCGTTCCAGCTATAGGCGAGATAGTACCAGAGCTGTCCGAATGCGATGGTACACATCGCAAAGTAAACGCCGCGGCGACGTACGATCAAGAGTCCGAACAGCGTGCCTGCCAGCCCTCCAAGCAACGTCCCTAAAAGCATGGCGAGCGGCGTGCTGTGCGCGAGGTACCGCAATGTGAGACCCGCGCCATACGCGCCGAGCCCGAAATAGGCCGCGTGCCCGAAACTCAGCACGCCCGTAAATCCCAACAAGAGATTCAGGCCCATTGCAGCCAGGCCGAAAACCAGAACCTTTCCGGCAAGTGCAGTGTAGCCGCCGACCAGAGGCAGCCAGTACGGGGCTGCAATCAGAAGTGCCCAGACAAGGACGAGCAACATCCAGCGGGGGAACGGCGGAGTACGGCTCGTTGCGACAGCGGCTGTGGGCAAACCTGGGCTAACGTCCGTGCTCATGACATCATCCCTTCTTCGCCCATCAGGCCCCGTGGACGAACCAGAAGCACGACCATCATAATTGCGTAAATGACCGCCTCGCTCGCGGCGGGAAAGACGACGGTCGTCAGTGCCGCCGCGAGGCCGATGAGCAGCCCCCCAAACAGCGTGCCGATCAGGCTGCCGACGCCACCAACAATGATTGCAATGAAGCTCGGCATCAGCAGGTCATCACCCATATTTGGATTGAGCCCGATCTGCCCCGCGGCGAGTACTCCGCTAAGGCCGGCGAGCATGCAGCCGAGCGCGAAATTGAATGTTCGCAGGAGGCTGATGTTGACGCCAAGGGAGGCCACCGTTTCAAGATCGAGCGTGCCGGCCCGAATGCGGACGCCGACTTTTGTGTAGCGGAGGAACGCGAACAGCCCGAGCACCGCGATGATCACCACCGCGACCATGAAGACGCGGTACCAAGTGATGAAGAACAGGTTTGAGCTGATCGGCTGGGCCAGGAATTCCGGCAATCCCAGCGGCAAGCCATTGGGTCCCCAAATATAGCGAGCCATGTCCTGCATGACGAAGGCAAAACCGAACGTGAGCAACAGGCTGTAAACGGGGTCTCGGTTGTAAACGCGGCGGATCATCAGCCGCTCGACGGCAAGGCCGATAAGCGCTGTGATGAGCGGCGCGACCAGCAACGCGCCCCAATAACCCAGCGCCGGCGACAACGTGAAAGCGAGATAGCCGCCGAGCGCCAGGAAATTGCCGTGGGAGAAATTGATGACGTTGCTGAGATTGAGGATCAGCGACAAGCCGAGGGCCATCAACACGTAGAACGCGCCAATGATCAGTCCATTAGTGACGTTGAAAAATATGACCTGGATCATCGCGTCCTCCGCCCTGATGTCTTCTCCGCTTGTTGATCAGGCCGGCTCGACCATCTTGCATCCTGTATCTTCCACCGAGCCTGCCGCCTGCTCGCCAGACACCAGCGTCTCGGCATTGAAGACGTCGTCGGGAGAAGATTTTGCCGGATGAACTTCGCCGACGAAGATGTTCGGCATCAGCTCATGGTCTCCCGCCCTGTAGCGTACCTTGCCCGGCTGGAGAGCGACATCCGGCGGCAGCTCGAGATCCTCAAGAGCCTTCGCCATTTTGGGGCCATCCAACGACTTCGCCTTTTCTGACGCCAAGCGTACGGTATGCATCGCCACGTAGCCGAACCAGTCGCGCGCTGAGGGCGTCCTCTTCGTGGCGGCGCGGAAGTCGCTCACAAACTTGACGACCTCCGGCACGTTCGGTTGATTCCACCACCATTCCATCGCCCACCATCCAGCCTGCGCATCGGGCGGGCAGCCCTTGATGCTCTCGAGCTCGAAGAGCGCGCCGCCAAGCGCCATTTCCTTCTGCATGCCAAATTGCGTGAATTGCTTCATGCAGTTGATTTGCGTAAGACCGCCCATGTTGTTGAGTAGAACGTTCGGTTTGAACGCCTTCGCCTTGATCAGAGTAGCCGAGAAATCCGTATTGTTAATCGGGAGCATGTCTCCCTCGTAAGTCCCACCGGCTTTTTTCAGCGCCTTGATGAAGGCGTCTTGAAGCGTGTGGCCATAGGCGTAGTCCGGTGTGATGAAGAACCATTTCTTGCCGAACTTCTTCACCAGCTCCGGTGTGACCGCGTTGGCGTCCATCGTCGTTGTGTTGCAGATCCGGAAGACATTCCATTTGCAGTTCGAGCCGGTGATCGGATCGGTGTGGCCGCCAGGGACGATATGGAAAATCTTCTTCTCGTTGGTGACTTGGGACATTGCATAGGCAATGCCGGAATTGACGTCACCGAGAATGACCGCCACATTGTCACGGTCAATCAGCTTGCGGGTCTTCTGCACACCGGTCCCGACATCGTTCGCGGAATCCTCGACAAGAAGCTGAACCTGGCGACCCAGGATGCCGCCCTTCTTGTTGATCTCGGCCTCAGCGTATTTGGCCCCGTCGACCTCGCTCTGAGCCAGCGCGGAGAGAACACCCGTCAAGGGATTGACCATACCGATCTTCACCGGCTCGTCGGCGAGAGATCTCACGATAAAGGGGGCGCTGATCAACTGGCTTCCGGCAAGGACAACGCCAGACTTGATGAGCGAACGACGACTGATCGAAGGTTGAATTCGTGCCATTCCAGACCTCCCTGTTCATTCGTTTCACGATGCTAGTTCATAGGGCAAATCATTCCGGTTGCCGCGATGAGTAGGAGATCAGTCATCTCCGAGATCACGGGCGATTTCACATCGCTGTTTTGAATTGGGGGGCGCTTGCCGCGCGTCACGCGGCAACGGTCATCGCTTCCCGACGGCAGACTGCATCGGTTCCCGAAGGGTAAAAATTCACAATTGGTCTAACCGGCCAACACGCTTTCGTGCTCGACTCTGATCTTTCGATAATCCTGCTGCTGCGCAACATCGAGGGCGCACTCAATGAGCTGTAGCTCAATGTCTTGGCAAACCCAAAGCCCGGCAGCCGAATCTCGCGCGAGGCTCTCTTCTTGGAAGGAGCCGACACTTAAGCAAGGATCTGTTTGAACGAGGCTTCCGCTTTGTCGCTCGACGTCTAGACATCGACGAAAGTTGAAGTGCCGCTGCCTCATCGTTTCGATGGCGATGATCGTCAGACCCACGAACTCCGACGATCGTAGTATTTGTGAGGAAGGAACCTGGAACGGCACGGCCGAGTTTCAGCTTGCGCAAAGCTCCGTCGCGTCGTCGCAAAGCGCAGCGCGCGCTCAGCAAAGCGTGGAAAGCGAAAATGGGGGAGGGAAGAAGCTCGGGGAGAGAGAAATGGCCCATGGTGCAAGCTCATCGCTCAATCGGGAAAAATGGACCCAACTGATCGCGGGGATCATCTGCATGATCATGATCGCCAATCTGCAATATGGTTGGACGTTGTTCGTCCACCCAATCAATGCGGCGCATAAGGATTGGTCGATCTCCCGCTGCTCGGGCTTCATCTGCCCATGACCGGGAAAGGCCTGTACCGGGTTGGAGCCGAGCTCCTTCACCTACTTGCGCAGAACATTCTCATGAACATCCAGGTCCCGGCCGGCTTGCGCCACCGATACCCCGCGCTCCCCCACCAGCTTGACCGCCTCGACCTCGAACTCGCGACTGAACTTCCGTCTCTTCATCGCCCACCTCCGGCTTTATGAAACACCTAATCTCGGTGTCCATCAAACCGGCAGCAGCTCAATAAGCCGTTCGCGATTGAGCTTGGGTAATTTTACTGTCCCCAAGGCTTCCTTTAGTGCCTCTAACACTGCGGCCTTGGAGCGGCGGGGAGGGCGGCCGACCTCCTGCATGTCCTCGATCTGCAGATCGATGATGTCGCCGAAGGTTTTGGCTTGGACCGCGGCGCGGGGCTTCGGCGATCCACTGCGGTCGATATTGCGCTCCATGTCGAGCGCCCGGCCTTCGCCGTCCTTGCGCCGGCGAAAGGTCTCTGACACGTAGCGGTTCTTGCGGCGGACCTGGACGCGCCAGTTCCCGGAAGGCAATTGAGTAAAGCTGGCCACGGCCGTGTGCACCCCCCAATTCGTGTGCGCTATGTGTGCACTGAGAGGTCAAAACAGGTACAAACATGTGCAATTTCGAATAGTTTGAAGTGCACATGTTCCGGGTTCATCCCATTGAAAAAACAAGGTAAATATTTGAAATCGCAAGACTATCGCTTTTCTGTGGCCCCCATGATGGATTGGACGGACCGGCACTGCCGGGTGTTCCATCGTCACCTGACGAAGCGGGCGCTACTCTATACGGAGATGCTGACCACGGGTGCCATCATTCATGGCGATCGTGAGCGGCTGCTCGGCTTTGACGCGAGCGAGCACCCCGTGGCGCTTCAGCTTGGCGGGTCGGATCCTGGCGAGCTCGCGAGGGCTGCGCGGATCGGCGAACAGTTCGGCTATGACGAGATCAATCTCAATGTCGGCTGCCCCTCCGATCGGGTGAAGGATGGCCGCTTCGGTGCCTGCCTGATGGCGGAGCCTGAGCTTGTTGCGAGATGTGTCGGCGCGATGAAGCGCGCGGTGTCCGTCCCGGTTACTGTGAAATGCCGCATCGGCATCGATGACCAGGATCCCGAAGTCGCGCTGGATACGCTCGCGCGCGCCGTCGTGGCTGCGGGTTGTGACGCGCTGATCGTGCATGCGCGAAAAGCGTGGCTGAACGGTCTGTCGCCGAAGGAAAACCGCGATATCCCGCCGCTCGATTATGATCGTGTCTATCGGCTCAAGCGTGCGATGCCGGATGTGCCTGTCATCATCAACGGTGGCGTCCTGAGCATCGAGGCGGCGAAAGCCCATCTTGCGCATGTTGACGGCGTGATGCTCGGCCGGGCCGCCTATCAGGAGCCGTGGCGGCTGCTATCAGTCGATAGCGACATCTTCGGCGAAGCTGCGCCGCATGCGACGATGCAGGACGTGTTCGAGGCGATGATGCCCTATATCGAGGCGCAGCTTGCGCGCGGTACGCGGCTGCACGCCATGACGCGGCATTTCGTCGGCGCCTTCCACGCGGTGCCCGGCGCGCGGGCCTTCCGTCGCCATCTTGCCGAACAAGGTGTCAGGCCGGGGGCTGGCGTCGACGTCCTGCGCGATGCGATCGCACGCATCACGGCTCACGCGCCGGCAGAGGCGGCCGCCTAGGTTCTCAATCCACCGCCGTGCGCGCGCGGCGATGGCTGCCCTGCAGCTCCGGATAGCCGGTCAGCATGAGCTTGTCCGCGCGCACGCCCCAGCTCTCCAGGCGATCGAGAAAGCTCATGCCGAGCAAATTGGTCTTCATCTGCCCGCGCTGCACGACGAGCGCCGGCACGGATTTCTCGACGAGGTGGCCGACGGCGAGGCGATCGAGTGTCAGCCTGGCCGCCTTGGTGTGGCCGCCGGCGGTTTCGAGGTCGACGTCGTATTCGAGCATCTCGAGTGGCAGGCCGATCGCCTTTGCGGTCTCCCAGGTCAACACCACGGAGGTGGCACCAGTGTCGATCACCATTGGCGTTGCCACGCCGTTGATTTTGGCGCGCAGCGCAAATTCGCCGCCCTGGCCCCGCTGGATTTGCACTTCGGGCGCGGGCGAGGCGGCTTGCCCACGGAACATGTAGGAGACCTTGTGGCTCGCGCGTGCGATCTGGTCGGGATCGCCATAGGCGACCACGGCGCCCGCTGTGCCGGCCAACAAGATGAGAACGAGCAGGAGGCGGATCATTGCGCGCCTCCGACGGCGCGGAGGCCGGTCAGGTGCGTCTCGGCGATCCCGCTGGTGGCGCAAGGCCAGCGTCCGCCATGCGCGCCGGCAACAGCGCCATCACCGCGAGCCGTTCTACGCTCTCCATGGCGTGCCACCGCGCGATCTCCGGCAGGGTCCGGCCGCAGCCGAAGCACAGCTTGGTTTTGGGATCGATCATGCAGACGGCGACGCACGGCGTTTCTTTGCTCATACGGACATAGTGAAGGAATATCGGGCATGTCGGCAAGCATGTGGTTTACGAGCCCGTGCCTGCGCTCATGATCGGTCTGTGGCGCGGCCGGCGCTTCTCATCGGGCACCATGGAACTTTCCGGCTGCAGCGGCGGCGCATCCTCCGACAGCGGCGCCAGCGCACTCATCACACGCTCCGGTGGGAAGGTGACGATCACCTCGGTGCCGATGCGCAGTTTCGACTTCAGCGTGAAGGTGCCGCCATGCAGATCGATCAGGTTCTTGGCGATGGGCAGGCCGAGGCCCGCGCCCTGTTCGGCCGATTTGATCGAGTTGGAGCCCTGGCCGAACGAGGCGAGCACGACCGGGATCTCGTCCTCGGGGATGCCCGAGCCGGAATCCTTCACGGACAGATATTGCCCGCCAGAGGCGGTCCAACCGGCCTTGAGCCAGATCTCGCCGCCCTGCGGAGTGAACTTGATCGAGTTGGAGAGCAAATTAAGCACGACCTGGCGGATCGCGCGCTCGTCGGCCCAGAGCCGCGGCATGGCCTGCTCGAACACTTCGTGGATGGTGATGCCGCGGCTCGAGGCACGCAGTTTCATCAGATGATGGCAGTCGGCGACGATGCCTACCAGCGACACCGCTTCCTCGTTCAATTCGTAGCGGCCGGCCTCGATCCGCGACAGATCGAGGATTTCGTTGATCAGGTTGAGCAGGTGCACGCCGGAATTATGGATGTCGGCGGAATATTCCTTGTAGACCGGCACAGCATGCGCGCCAAAGATCTCGCTCTTCATCACCTCGGAGAAGCCGAGGATGGCGTTGAGAGGCGTGCGTAGCTCGTGGCTCATCTGGGCCAGGAAACGCGATTTGGCGACGTTGGCGGATTCGGCGCGGTGGCGCGCCTCGTCCGAGATCGCCTTGGCCTGTTCGAGCTCTCCGATCAGCGCGTCCTTCTCGGCGCGCGCTTCGAGTGTGGCAAAGGTGGAGGAGTGCAGGCGATGCGCCAGCAGCACGAAATAGCCTTCGGCTGCGAGCGCGAGCGCGGCCAGGATGTAGTTGTCGAGCGAACCGCTCATGGCAAAGCTCAGCGCCATCGCGACTGCAACCGGAGCTGTGGCGGCGAGCGCTGCAATCGGCAGATTGGCGGCAAGCATGCTCGACACTGCGATCACCAGCAGCATCAGGAACATCATCAGCGTTTCCGTGACCATGTCGAGCACGGGATGGATCAGGATCGCCATCCAGCACAGGCCATAGAGCAGATCGAGCACGACGAAGCGTGTCCGCCAGGCGCGCGTTGCCGCTGGCGAGGCAGGCTCCGCCAGGAAGCGACGGCAGCTGCGGATCATCGCCACATGAAGGCAGATCATGCCGGCGGTCCAGGCGGCAGCCGGAATCGGCTGCATCCACAGTCCGAACAGCACGCCGGTCGCGACCACCAGCAGCATCACGACATAGGAGGCCGAAAGCCGCGTCTGGGCATATTGACGCAACAGCTCGGCGTCGAAGGCCGGCCGGGTTCCGCTGGTCGACGTTAACTTATCGCGTGCCTCGCGGACCCGCTGCGACGCAGCCCGTCGGGAGCTCGCTGATGGAGCGCCGACCGGATCGGCCGGAAGCTGCACTACCTCAGGCTTTTCAGCGGGGTTACTCATCAAGCAACAACGATTCCTGCCCGCGTCGCACGCGGGCCTTCTGCATTGTCTATCTCTGGCAAGAAATCCTTAAGAGGTGACTTAAGGAGCTAAAGAATTGCGTTAACGGGGCGTTAACTTGGATCGAGCCGCCGCCGCTCAGTGCAGCCACGCATGCTGCGCGACATAGACCACGGCGCCGGCCAGATAGCCCGCAAGCGCCGCACCCGCGATGCGGCGGGCGTACCAGAGGAACTCGATCCGCTCCAGCCCCATCGCGGCAACGCCCGCGGCCGAGCCGATGATCAGGATCGAGCCGCCGGTGCCGGCGCAATAGGCGATGAACTCCCAGAGGAAGCTGTCCGTCGGGTAGTGGCCGAGGTCGTACATGCCCATGGTTGCCGCGACCAGCGGCACGTTGTCGACGATGGCACTGAACAGGCCGAGCACGACGACGATGACGTCCTGGCGGCCGATCGTCGCCTCCAGCCATCTGGCCAGCATCGTCAGGAGGCCGGCATGTTCGAGGCAGGCCACCGCGAGCAGAATGCCGGTGAAGAACACGATCGAGCCCATGTCGATCCGGGTCAGTGCATGCGCGAGCGAGAGCGGCCGGCGCACGTGCTCGTCCTTGTCGCGGTGAAGGACCTCGCCGACCAGCCACACGATACCGAGGCCGAGCAGCACGCCCATGAAGGGCGGCAGATGCGTGAGCGTCTTGAAGGCCGGCACCGCAATCAGCACGCCGAGGCCGAGAAAGAACATCAGGTTGCGCTCGAACCTGACGACGGCCAGCAATCCGCTCTCTGTTTGCGGCGCCGCGATGGTCTTGCCCCTGAGCGAAAGGCTGATGAAGCCCAGCGGCACAAGCAGATTGACCAGCGAGGGCAGCAACAGCGCTCGCATGATGTTCAATGGCGTGATCTGGCCGCCGATCCACAGCATGGTGGTGGTGACGTCGCCGATTACGGTCCACGCGCCACCTGCATTCGCCGCGATGACGATGAGGGAGGCGAACAGCAAGCGATCGTCGCGCCGGGCGATCAGGCGCTGGATCAGCGAGATCATGACGATGGTGGTCGTCAGATTGTCCAGGATCGCACTCAGGACGAAGGACACGAAGCCGACGAGCCATATCAGTGTGACCTGGCTCGTGGTGTTGATGCGGGAGGTGATGACCTCGAAGCCGTCATGGGCGTCGATCACTTCGACGATCGTCATTGCCCCGATCAGGAAGAACACGATTTGCGCGGTAGAGGCGATAGACTCGTCGAGCTGATGGCTGACCAGCGCGTGATCGCTGATCGTGACCGCGTAGATGGTCCACAGCAGCCCCGCGCCGAGAAGCGCGGTCGCAGTCTTGCTGATCCCGAGCGGGTGCTCGAGCGCGATCGCCGCATAGGTCACGACGAAGATTGCGGCGATCGCGGTCAGCAAGGCAGTATCGGGTCAGCGATTGAGGCGGGCGAGCAGGCTCGACGTATCCCAGCGCTTGCCGCCCATCTTCTCGACCTCGGCATAGAACTGGTCGACCAGCGCGGTAACAGGCAGGTTGGCGCCGTTGCGGCGGGCTTCGGCGAGCGCGATCGAGAGATCCTTGCGCATCCATTCGACCGCGAAGCCGAAATCGTACTTGCCCTCGTTCATGGTCTTGTAGCGGTTCTCCATCTGCCAGGACTGCGCCGCGCCCTTGGAGATGGTCTCGATCACGGCCGCGACGTCGAGGCCGCTCTTCTTGGCAAAATGGATGCCCTCGGAGAGGCCCTGCACGAGGCCGGCGATGCAGATCTGGTTGACCATCTTGGTCAGCTGGCCAGATCCGGCGGGCCCGAGCAGCTTGCACATCCGTGCATAGGCGCCGGTGATAACGGGCTCGGCGCCCGCATAGTCATCCTTCGCGCCGCCGCACATCACGGTCAGCACGCCGTTCTCGGCACCAGCCTGACCGCCGGAGACGGGGGCGTCGATGAACTTGAAGCCGGCCTTGGTCGCGGCCGCGTCGAGCTCGCGCGCGACTTCGGCGGAGGCGGTGGTGTGGTCGACGAAGGTCGCGCCCTTCTTCATGCCGGCGAATGCGCCGTCGGGACCGATCGTGACCGCGCGCAGATCGTTGTCGTTGCCGACGCAGCACATCACGAAGTCCTGGCCCTCGGCGGCAGCCTTCGGGGTCGGTGCCGTCTTGCCGCCGAACTTGTCCGCCCACTCCTTCGCCTTGGCCGCGGTGCGGTTGTAGACGGTGACCTCATGGCCCCCTTTTTTCACGAGGTGTCCGGCCATGGGAAAGCCCATCACGCCGAGACCGAGGAAAGCGACTTTAGCCATATGTGTGTCCGTAGCTTGAGTTTTACGGTTGCAGCCGGGCGAGGGGCGCCAGCCGGGATCCCTAGGGTTCCGCCCAAGGGCGGCCGGGCGCACCATAAACTCTTAGGGGCGGAGGGCAACGGCTTCGTTTGGCGGCCTCCTGTGCTAGGATGGTGGGACTAAAGGACTTCAAAACAAGGGAGCGAAACCATGGCAGCAGGCTCGGGCAGCGTGAGCGTTGGCGTCCTCGATCATTTCAACATCCGGACCCGGAATCTGGCCGAGACTGTCCGCTTTTACGAGGACGTGCTGGGCCTCGAAAAAGGACCCCGGCCGAATTTCGCCTTCCCGGGAGCCTGGATGTACAGCGAGGGCAAGCCGGTGGTGCACCTCGTCGATATTTCCCCGACCTCCGAGCCGCAAAAGCCGGATTCCGGCGTGGTCCACCACGTCGCCTTCGTCAGCCGCGGCTTCGACGGCATGAAGCAGCGCTTGGCCTCCAAGGGCATGACATTCGATTCCCGCCAGGTGCCCGGCGGCGACCTCTGGCAGATCTTCGTCCACGACCCCAACGGGGTCATGATCGAGCTCAATTACGAGGCGGCCCTGGAGCAGGGAGCCGCGCCCGCCGAGATGGCTGACGATATCGGCAGGCAGTAGCCTTTTGGCCGTTTCCGCTCTAATGGGGCATCTTGAACTTTAGGAGATGCGCTTTGAGCGTGACGCAGCAACAGGTCCTCGACAGCCTCGCCAAGATCAAGTCGCCCCGCGGGGTCGCGCTCACCAATGCCAATGTGCTGAGCGCGATCAGTGCGTCCGACGGCAAGGTGTTCTTCTCGATCAACGTCGATGCCGCCGAGGCGCGGGCCTGGGAATCCATCCGGGCCGAGGCCGAGGCGGCCGTGCGCGGCCTTCCAGGCGTCACCACCGTGATGGTCGCGCTGACTGCCGAGCGCAAGGCGGGCGCCGCACCGCCACCGCCGCCGAGCCGCGGCACGCCTGGCGTGCAACCGGTCCACGCCCACAAGCCGCCGCCACAGGGCGGCGCGCAATCGCCGATGGCGCGGCAGTCCGAAATTCCGGGCGTTGCTGCCGTGATCGCGGTCGCCTCCGGCAAGGGCGGCGTCGGCAAGTCGACCACCGCGCTCAACCTGGCGCTCGGCTTGCGCGACCTCGGCCTCAAGGTCGGGCTGCTCGATGCCGACATCTACGGCCCCTCGGTGCCGCGGCTGACCGGCCTGCACCAGAAGCCGGAGCTGGACGGCGAGCGCAAGATGATTCCGCTGCGGCGCTTCGGCCTCGCCATCATGTCGATCGGCTTCCTGGTCGAGGAAGAGACCGCGATGATCTGGCGCGGCCCGATGGTGATGTCGGCGGTGACGCAGATGCTGCGCGACGTCGCATGGGGCACGCTCGACGTGCTCGTCGTCGACATGCCGCCGGGCACCGGCGATGCCCAGCTCACGCTGGCGCAGAACGTGCCGCTGAAGGGCGCCGTGATCGTCTCGACCCCGCAGGACCTGTCGCTGATCGACGCGCGGCGGGGGCTCGCCATGTTCAAGAAGGTCAACGTGCCCGTGCTCGGCATCGTCGAGAACATGAGCTACTTTCAGTGCCCGCATTGCGGCACGAAATCCGACATCTTCGGCCACGGTGGCGCGCGCCACGAGGCGGAGAAGCTCGGAGTACCGTTCCTGGGCGAGATCCCGCTGCACATGGCGATTCGCGCGACATCCGACGCCGGCAATCCCGTCGTGGACAGCGAGCCCGACGGCCCCCATGCGGCGATCTATCGCGCCATTGCGGGACAGGTCCGGGACCAGCTCAAGAGCGCGATTTCCGCGGCCTGAGCCTGATGTCTGGGGACATGCGACTTTCGTCGCCCCCTGTCATGCCAATGTCGCGTTCCGTGGCAAGAGCTTCCGTGTTAAACGCCACGGCGGCAAAGCCCCTACGGTTCGACGCGGGAAGATCGCCTCGCCGGAATGAGCGGCAGCAAAGAGGAAGTTCGGGGACACGCCCCAGCAAGGAGAGACCTGAAGATGAAGCGTCGTGATTTTCTGAAAGTGTCGGCAGCAGGCGCAGCGGCATCAGCCGCGGTCGCCTCGCCGGCGATTGCGCAATCCTCGCCCGAGATCAAGTGGCGCATGACGTCGAGCTTCCCGAAGTCGCTCGACACCATCTATGGCGGCGGTGAGCAGGTGGCCAAGTACGTCGCCGAGATGACCGACAACAAGTTCCAGATCCAGGTGTTCGCCGCTGGCGAAGTTGTGCCCGGCCTGCAGGCGCTCGACGCGACCTCGAACGGCACGGTCGAGATGAGCCATACCGTCTCCTACTACTATGTCGGCAAGGACCCGACCTGGGCGATCTACGCCTCGGTGCCGTTCGGCCTCAACGCGCGCCAGCAGAACTCCTGGTGGTACCAGGGCGGCGGCGAGCAACTGGGCAATGAGTTCTTCAAGAAGTCGAACGTGATCGGCTTCGCCTGCGGCAACACCGGCACCCAGATGGGCGGCTGGTTCCGCAAGGAGATCAAGACCGTTGCCGATCTCTCCGGCCTGAAATTCCGCATCGGCGGCATCGCAGGCCAGGTGCTCCAGAAGGTCGGCGTGGTGCCGCAGCAGCTCGCCGGCGGCGACATCTATCCGGCGCTGGAGAAGGGCACCATCGACGCGGCCGAGTGGGTCGGCCCCTACGATGACGAGAAGCTCGGCTTCGCCAAGGTCGCCAAGTACTACTATTACCCGGGCTTCTGGGAGGGCGGTCCGATGGTCCACGCCTTCGCCAACCTCGACAAGTGGAATTCGCTGCCGAAGAACTACCAGGCGATCCTCACCAATGCGACGGCCAACGCCAACAGCTGGATGGCCGCGCGCTACGACATGCAGAACCCGGCTGCGCTGAAGCGTCTTGTCGCCGGCGGCACGCAGCTGCGTCCCTTCACCAACGAAGTGCTGGAGGCCTGCCTCAAGGCGACCAACGAGCTGTGGGCAGAGATCTCGGCCAAGAACGCCGACTTCAAGAAGTCGATCGACGCGATGCAGGCCTACCGCTCCGACGAATATCTGTGGTGGCAGGTCGCCGAGTACACCTACGACAGCTTCATGATCCGCTCGCGCACCCGCGGCTGATCGTCGGCTCGAGCTGTCAGACGGAATGGCCCGGCCTCGTTCGCGAGGCCGGGCCTTTTTCGTGGGCGAGACGGCAGGCGCACGCAAAATCCGCAAAACAACCCCATGCACAGTAGAAATGGGGGAGGGCGCAATGATGCGTGGATGGAGTTTGGCTTGACCCGTCGGGCAAAACAGTGGCATAAACCGATAATCGAATAATCCGAATTCTGGTGGCGACCGTCACCCTTGGGCGACGATGAAGTTCGAAGGCATGGTCGTCAGCGACAGCCAGCCAGTGGACGGCGGACAATCCGGCAGGACAATGCAATGTCACGTCCCTGCTGGTCCAGGAACTGTTCGGCGGTGACCTGCTGAAGACGCCGCTGCCGGCCGGCGACCACTTCTACAACCGGATCGAGGGGCGGCGATATGACTTCGCGGCGAGCCAATTCGATGAGCCGATCGCTTACGCAAATCGGGCCGACGCAGCGCAGTGAATAACGAACAAAGAACATGTCTGAACATAAGCCCAGCCGCGGCGATTGCGTCGATTCCGCGGAGTTGGAAGACAGGCTCATGACGCAATTCGCGTCAGGATTGTTACTCTCCGCTCCCTGGCCGAAAGGTTAGGCTGGGCCCCCAAGCCGGGGGAAACCAGAGATGGACGACGCCAATATCGCAGGACGGGACGACCTTGAGGCAATAGAGCGGACGCTGCTCGACTATATCGAAGGGTTCTACGATGGCGATGAGGCGCGCATGGAACGTGCGCTTCATCCCGAGCTCGCCAAGCGCATCGCTTACGTCGACGCCGCATCCGGGCGTGGTACCGTCGCCGAGATGAGCGCGCTTGCCCTCACAAAGCTGACGCGGCAGAAGGCTGACCGTCCGACGCCGACGGCGGAACGCCAGCAGGACATCGTCGTCTTCGACATCTGCAACAATGCCGCCAGTGCCAGGGTGACCGCATCGACCTGGATCGACTACCTACACCTGTCGCGCCTCAACGGCCGCTGGGTGATTGTGAATGTCCTGTGGGAGATGAAGGCCGGACATCCCTTCAAACCTTACTGGTAAGCCTGGCCGGCGCTCAAAAAAATCCGACGTCCACCGGTGAGTTTCGGCTGGTCTGCCAGTCATACACATTAGGTGGCCCGCGAGGGCCCGCATTCAGAGGGATTTCGGACGTCCATGAAACTCACCGGTCGCACCATCCTCATCACGGGAGGTACCGCGGGCATCGGTCTCGCGTTTGCACTCAAATTCGCCGAACTCGGCAATCAGGTCATTGTCACGGGCCGCCGTCAGCGGCTGATCGAAGACGTCAAGCGGAGGTATCCAAAGCTCCACGCGATTCAGAGCGACGTCGCTGACCCCGATCAAATCCGCGCCCTCGCGACGCGCATGGCGGCGGAGTTTCCGCGACTCGATGTCCTGATGAACAACGCCGGCATCAGCCTTTACAAGAACCTCAAGGGGACAGCCACGGATCTGGCCGGCCTCACCAAGGAGTTGGAGGTCAACGCAGGTGGCGTCATTCGCGTGACCTCTGCCTTCATGGACCTTCTCAAGGCCAACAAGGGCACGCTGATCAACGTGTCGTCCGCACTGGCCTTCGTGCCGTTGCCCTGCATTCCGATCTATTGCGCCACGAAGGCGGCCATCCATTCCTACACCCAGTCGCTCCGCTTCCAACTCGAGGAGACTGGCGTTGAGGTCATCGAACTCATGCCGCCGGCGGTCAAGACCGATATGACCGCCGACCTGCGCGACGGTGACGGCATCACCATGATCACGACCGACGAACTGGTGAAACAGTCGTTCAAGTCGCTGCGCAAGGGCACTCTCGAGATTCGGCCGGGCCAGTCCAGCCAGTTGGCACTCATGCGGCGCATTGCGCCCGATTTCATCAACGCGCAGCTCTGGAAAGCCTCCAGGAAGCTCGTTCCCGCTGCTGTTTGACAGATACCGAGCGAACCAATCCGGGAGGATGAGATGCACGCACTCGCAGGCAAGAAAATGATCGTCGTCGGCGGTAGTCGAGGCGTGGGACGGCGTCTGGTCGAGGAGGCGCACCGCCATGGCGCAGAGGTGCTTGCGCTCGCGCGTCAACCCGGCGTCCTCCAAGAGCTGGCCCGGAGCCTGCCGGGCCTGGAAACGATGTCGCTCGATGCGACGGATCCCGAAGCCCCGCCGAAGCTGTTTGACGCGATGGTGCCCGATATCCTGGTCATTTGCGCAGGCACGCATCCCTCTTTGGCGCCTCTGCATGAGCAGAGCTGGCAACAGTTCGCGGTAAATTGGGAGAGTGACGTCAAGATCGCGTTTCATTTCTGCAAGGCAGCACTGACCCGGCCGTTGCCGGAGGGCACAAGGATCGTTCTTGTCTCCAGCGGAGCGGCCCTTGCGGGCTCGCCTCTGACGGGCGGCTATGCCGGGTCCAAGCGCACACAGCTCTTCATCGCGAATTACAGCCAGAAGGAATCGGATCGTCTCGGGCTTGGACTACGATTTCTCGCGATCGCTCCCCGCATCCTGGCCGGGACCGAGCTCGGGGAGAGCGCAATTGCCGGGTACTCCGATTATCTCGGCATATCGGCGGACGACTTCATTCGCAGCATGGCCTCTCCGCCAACGGCAGCTCACGCTGCGGAGGCGATCATCGAGCTGGCCGCCAGCGACAAGCCCGAGGGCAGCGTCTTCGTGGTCTCGGGGAACTGTCTCGAAACCGTGCAGTTATGAGCCCGGTTGGAAAAGAGAGCGCAGCTGCGATGTCGAATGACATGACCCGTCCGCATCCGACAACGGCTGCAGCGACCTCGCCGCGGGGGAGCCACACATTCGAGCAACTCGCCGAGCCTTTCCGGCGTGGGCTCAAATTGCACTGCTACAGGATGATGGGCTCGATTTCTGAGGCCGAGGACCTGGTTCAGGAGACCTATCTGCGCGCCTGGCGCAATTTCGATCGCTTCGAGGAACGCGGGTCCTTTCGTGCCTGGCTATTCCGGATCGCAACGAATGTCTGTCTCGATGCGCTGGCCAGCCGAACACAGCAGCGGCGGTTCTTGCCCGATCGCCGATTTCCGCCTGATGATCGGATGCCGGACGGCATACCGGCGGACGAGGTCGCATGGATCGATCCCTACCCGGATTCCGAGCTCGAGGGTGTACTCGACGGGACCCCGAACCCGGAGGCGCGTTACGCTGCGCGTGAAGCGGTCCAGCTTGCCTTCGTTGCCGCGATCCAGCAGCTTCCGCCGCGCCAGCGGGCTGCGCTCTTGCTGTGCGACGTGCTGGGCTGGAAAGTGTCAGAAGTTGCCACCCTGCTGGGCGGCTCGACGACCTCGATCAACAGCGCCCTGCAGCGTGCGCGGACGACGACCGAAAGAGGACGTCGTCAGGAGACCGTTGCAGGTGCGGAGCCCGACGCGGCGCAGAAGATACTCCTTGGTCGGTACGTGAAGGCGTGGGAAGCGCTCGATCTCGATGGCTTCGTGGCCCTTCTGAAGGAGGACGCCACTTACACCATGCCGCCGATGTCGCAGTGGTATGCGGGGCGTCAATCAATTCGCGCGTTCTTCAAATGGGCGTGGAAAGACTATGAGGGCTATCGTCTGTTGACGACCGCGGCTAACGGACAGCCGGCGTTCGCCGCCTATGCCCGCGCCGGCGAGGAGTGGAGGGCGCATTCCATCCAGGTGCTCTCCCTCGGGCACGAGTCGGTCTCCAGCCTGACCCTGTTTGTGAGACCTTCCAGCCCGCGTCTGTTCAGCGCGTTTGGCCTGCCGGTGACGCTGGAAGGATAGGGATCGGGGCCATCAACCTTTGGCAAAAGCCGCGCGGGCCGTGAATTCGGAAAATAGCTGCCCCGTCCTGATGCCGGCTCGCCACCGAGGCCGGCCCTTTTTCCATGCCGCAGTGCGATGACGATGGCATTCGCCTCGGCGTTGCGCCATGCTGGTTCCCAAGCCTCGGAAAGAAGGCCCACAATCACTGATACATCAGGGCAGGAAATCATGAAAAGACGAGACTTCATCAAGGTCACTGGACTTGCTGCGGCTGGGGCCGCCACGCTCGCTTCTCCCGCGATTGCGCAGTCGATGCCGGAGATCAAATGGCGCATGCCGACGAGCTGGCCGAAATCGCTCGACACGCTCTATGGCGGCGCCGAGATGATGTGCAAGATGGTGGCGGAGGCGACCGACAACAAATTCCAGATCCAGCCTTTTGCAGCCGGCGAGATCGTGCCGGGCCTCCAGGTGCTGGACGCGGTGCAGAACGCCACCTGCGAGATCGGCCACACCGCATCCTACTATTATTTCGGGAAGGATCCGACCTTCACCTTCGGCTCGTCGGTGCCGTTCGGTCCGAACATGCGCGTCAACCAGGCCTGGTACATGCTGGGTGGGGGCAAGGACATCCTCAACGACTTCTACAAGAGCTACAACGTCACCTCGCTGCTCGCCGGCAACACCGGCTGCCAGATGGGCGGCTGGTTCAGGAAAGAGGTCAACACCGTCGAGGATCTCCAGGGCCTCAAATTTCGCATCGGTGGCTTCGCCGGCCGCGTGCTGCTGAAGCTCGGCGTGGTGCCGCAACAGCTTGCCGGCGGCGACATCTATCCGGCGCTGGAGAAGGGCACCATCGATGGTGCCGAATGGGTCGGCCCCTATGACGACGAGAAGCTCGGCTTCTACAAGATCGCGCCGCACTACTATTATCCCGGCTGGTGGGAAGGCGGTCCGATGCTGCTCGCCTTCGTCAATCTCGACAAATGGAACGCGCTGCCGAAATATTATCAAAGCGTGCTCACGCAGGCCGGCCACTACTCCAACAACTACATGATGGCGCGCTACGACCAGGCCAATCCGCTGGCGTTGCGCAAGTTGCTCGCCAACGGCACCAAGCTGCACGCCTTCTCGCCGCCGATCATGGACGCCTGCTACAAGGCGGCGAAGGAGCTGCACGACGAGGTCTCGGCGACCAATCCCAATTTCAAGAAGGTCTACGAGTCCCTCACCAAATTCTCCAACGAGAGCTATGCCTGGTTCCAGGTCGCAGAAGTCGGTTACGACATCTTCATGGCGCGTCACTCGCAGAGCTGAGCAGCGTCGAGCATGAGAGAAAAAAGCCCCGGAGCCTACGCTCCGGGGCTTTTGTTCGAGGCAGAGGACCTCACGAGACGGAGGCCAACCTCTGAGCGCGATCGAGGAAGGTCAGGTGCCGATCACGACAGCACCCTAATCGATGAGTGCAGTTCGCCCGCGGCTGGCTTGAACCGAGCCTTGGCCGGTATGCGGCACGACAGCGTAGTAGGAGCGCCCGTTGTGTCTCGGATCGCTCCCGTCGCTCGCCATGACGTCAACAATCCGCCACGGATTGCCCGGGTTGAATGGCGCGAAGTGGTAGTGATCGGTCGGCAGCTGCACCCGGCCTTCATAGACGACAAGTTTGCCGGGGTCCTCGCCGCCTTTTTGTTGTCGGATGCCGAACAGGTGCTCGACCGATGTGCCGTCGTCGCTATTGGTACCTGTCGGCACAATGAGCTCGACGTGCTCACCATCCGGCACGGTAATGGGGTCCGGTTTGAACAGGAGGTAGGTCAGCGTCCAGGCCGCATACATCGCGGCAGCCAAAAGCAGGATGTGGCGGATTTGGATATCGGGCCTGCGCCAACCCGCGAACTTGTCGTCCATAACGCTACTCACACCAACAAGGAAGCAACACCGCAACCCACCGCAATTGGAGTTTATTGTACCCCCTGGGCGCGAAAATTTCCAGCGCTTTGCCGGCCCCCGCGACCGCCCGCCTGGCGTCCCCTACACGGCAGAGCAATCTCGTATGCGAAGCATCGTCCCGCGCGTGGCCGGTGAGGGTTCTTCCTTGGGATTGTCCCGTTAACCTCTCCCCAACACTCTCCCGCAAGCAAGGCGGGAGAGGGAGTCCACCGCCAATGCCGCAACATCGTGCGGCGCGCCGGGCTGTCGCGCCCAAAGCTGCCGCTGTTGGTCAATCCTTCAGGTGCTCCCGGAAGAGCGCCGATGCGGCGGTGTTGAGCGCGGCATGAAACGCGCGCCGATCGAAACCCGGCCGTCGGTGCAGATGTTGGCGCCACTGCGCCGGCCAGACCGGCGGTGATCTGGCCGAGCACGCGCCTGCGGGATCGCGTCAACCTCGCAAGCGCCATTTTTCGCTGGCTCAATCCGCCGATTGGTGGAAGAGATCGGCCATCGCCGCGTGCGCGCGGTTCGGAAATGCCGGATGCTTGGATTCACTGGATGCGCCTGCTGATCGTCGAGGACAATGCCGAGCTGTCACGGCTCGTGGCCAATGGGCTGGCGGCGGCCGGTTATGAGAGCGATATCGTCGGCAGTGCCGAGGAGGCTCGCGGGGCGGTGCACAATGTCAGCTATGCCGCGATGATCCTCGATCTCGGCCTGCCCGACGGCGACGGCCTGTCGGTGCTGCGCGAATTGCGGCGGCAGATGGAGCCGCTGCCGGTGCTGGTGCTGACCGCGCGCGGCGGCGTGCAGGACCGCGTCAACGGCCTGCGCAGCGGCGCCGACGACTATCTGGCAAAGCCGTTCGCGATGGAGGAGCTGGTGGCGCGGCTGGAGGCGATCCTGCGGCGCCCGGGACAATTGCTCGGCCGTTCATTGCGGCTCGCCAATCTCGTCTACGATACCGAGAGCCGCCAGATTTTCATCGACGACAAGCCGCGGATCATCTCCTCGCGCGAGACCTCGGTGCTGGAGATCCTGCTGCGCCGGCAGGGGCGGGTGGTGCCGAAGAAGAACGTCGAGGATCACATTTTCGGGCTGGAGGGCGAGGTCGCCTCCAATGCGGTCGAGGTCTATGTCTCGCGCCTGCGCAAGCAGCTTACCGAGCATGGCGCCAAGGTCCTGATCCATACCATCCGTGGCGTCGGCTACATGATGGCCGAGGAGAAATAGGGTGGCTTGGGGTGGATTCCAGATCGGGTCCCTGACCGGATCAAAGGTCCGGGCCCCGTCGTTCAAATCGCTGATCTCGCGCATCGTGTTCTTGCATATCATCGCAGTCGCGGTGGTGGCGATCTTCCTGCCGCTGGTGCTGTTCTGGCTGCTCAACTCCGAGATCGACCAACTGCATCGGGCGGCGATGCGGACCCAGGCCGAGACGCTCGCCGAACGTATCGCCATCGGGCCAGACGGCAAGGTGACGTTCAATCTGCCGGAGAGCCTGCGAGGCCTCTATTCGGAAGCCTATGGCCGCTACCAGTATGACATCCGCGATGAACGCGGCCGTCTGCTGTTCTCGTCGCACAAGAAGACCGGTGATGCGAGGTCGGATACGATTTCGGGCGCCGAAGTCAGGCAGACAATCGACGGCACCACCGTTCGCATTCGCGTGGGAGAAGATCTGTCCCATCGCGACGTCATCACCGACGATATCGTGTCCAACTTCTTCCGCCGCGTCGGCTGGATCACCATTCCCATTCTTCTGATCCTGCTCGCCATCGACATCATCATCTTCCGCCGCGCGATCGCGCCGCTGTGGAAGGCCTCGGAAGAGGCCAGCAATATCGGCCCGTCGCGCACGGACATCCGTCTGCCGACGGAGCAGATTCCGCGCGAGATCGTGCCGCTGGTCACCGCCGTGAACCAGGCCCTCGACCGCCTCGAGGACGGCTTTCGCGTGCAGCGCCAGTTCACCGCCGACGCGGCCCATCAGTTGCGGACGCCGCTCGCGATCCTGCGCACGCGGATCGAGACGCTCGGCAACAGTGCTGTCAGGCAGCTGCTGCATGACGACATCGAGGGCATGAGCCGGATCGTCGCCCAGCTCCTCGAGATCGCCGAGCTCGACACCCTGGTGATCGATCCCGGTGAGACAGCCGACTTGCGCGCCGTCTGCGCCGAGGTGGTCGGCGCGATCGCGCCCTTGGCGATTGCGCAGCACAAGGACATCGCGCTCAAGGGCGCCGAGGCCCCCGTGCTGATCCACGGCAATTCGGAGATGCTCCAGCGCGCGGTCTTCAACCTTGCCGAAAACGCCATCAAGTTCACCGCGAAGGAGACGTCCGTCGACGTTGAAGTCGGCGACGATGGTTCGGTGCGTGTGCGCGATCATGGCCCCGGCGTGACCGAAGAAGAGCGCGATCTGATCTTCCAGCGCTTCTGGCGCAGGGATCGCCAGCGCAGCGACGGTGCGGGCCTCGGCCTCTCGATCGTCCGCGGCGTCGCCGACGATCATGCCGCAACGGTTGCGGTGGACAATCTTCCCGGCGGCGGCGCCGAGTTCACGTTGCGGTTCAGGCTGGCGGAGGCGAGGGCCTGACCTTCTCCCACAGGGGGAGAAGGAAGAACGCTGACGGCTATTTCAGCTTGCCGGTCGACAGATCCATGATCATGCGCGTCGTCAGGTAAAGGCGCGGCACGATGCTGTCGAGCTTGACATATTCCGCATCGTTGGAATGCGCGCCGAAGCCCGACAGGCCCATGCCTTCGACCACGGCACCGCTGGTCTTGAGCGCGGCAAAGGCGGCGTCGGTGCCGCCGCCGGTCGCCTTCTCGGCGACGTTCATGGACATTCCAAGCTCCTGATAGATCGTCTTGGCATAGGCCGCCACGCGGCGCGAGGCGTCGTTGGCCTCGAGCGGCGGGCGGCGCACTTCGAATTTCATCGCGACCTTGGAGTCCGGCAGCAGCCGATCCCTAATCTTCTCCTGGAGGGTCTTCTCCAGTTCGTCGAAATCGGCGACCTTGAGCGCGCGCGCATCGGCCTGGGCCGTGGCTTGGGCCGGGATCACGTTGCGGTTGGTTCCGGCCTTCGCGACGGTCCAGTTCAGCTTCAGGCCCTGCTCGGGCTTCGACAGATCCTTCATCTGCAGCAGCTGGTGCGAGAGCTCGTAGAGCGCGTTGATGCCGCCCTCGGGCCTGGCGCCGGCATGCGACGACTTGCCTGTCACGGTCAGATAGGCCGAACCGATGCCGCTGGTTGCGAGTCGGACCGAGCCATCGGTGCCGCCGCC
The DNA here is from genome assembly GCF_004114955.1 of Bradyrhizobium guangzhouense. Classification (NCBI taxonomy): domain Bacteria; kingdom Pseudomonadati; phylum Pseudomonadota; class Alphaproteobacteria; order Hyphomicrobiales; family Nitrobacteraceae; genus Bradyrhizobium; species Bradyrhizobium guangzhouense. Next base: position 4,494,677 of record NZ_CP030053.1, on the reverse strand, counting down.
TTCGAACGAAAAGACGACGTCCTGGTCGGAGGCGAATTTGGTGATGGTGCTGCGCCAGCCGGGCGAAGAAATCTCCTCGTCGCTATTGGTGAGCACCGTGAGCGTGCCGTAATCCCTAAAGTTCAGCTTCTGCAGCATCGCGACGGTGTGGAGAATGAGCGCGACGCCCTGCTTGTCGTCGGCGATGCCCAGGCCATAGGCCTTGTCGCCGTCGATGCGGAACGGCTGGTCCTTCAGCATGCCCTTCAGATAGACGGTGTCCATGTGGGCGATCAGCATGATCTTCTTGGTGCCGGTGCCCTTGAAGGTGGCGTGCACGGCAGGTCCGATCTTCTCGGGCGTGTCGTCGAGCCGATAGATGTCGGTGGGTTGCAGGATCTCCACCTCGCCGCCGAGCTGCTTGAGCTGGTCGGCGACGCGCCCTGCGATCACGTTGAGGCCCTCGATGTCCCGGCTGCCGGTTTCGATGTTGACGAGATCGCGCAGGGTGTCGAGCAGCGGTTGCTGCTCCTTCTGCGCCAGCGCCTGGAGGTCGGCCATCGCCTCGGCATGCGCCAGTCCCGCGGCACAGGCGAGCCACAGCGAGGCGATCAGAGAACCGGCGAGCGAGGGAGCAGAGTGCAATCGGGGCATGCGCAGCGTTCCGTGAATTTAGGGAACGTCGGGTATGCCCGCGTTTGCCGCGCGTGTCACTCTCAGTTGAATACGCTGAGGCAACCCCTCATCCGGCGCTTCGCGCCACCTTCTCCCACAGGGGGAGAAGGAAGAAAGCGTGGCCGCTACTTCTGCGGCGGGCCGAGATCCAATGGCGGCAGGTCGATCTGCGGCACCTCGATCTTGACCTTGTCGAGGTCGACATTGACAGGCTTGTCCAGCAGGCCCGTCACCGTGATCGGGAAGGCGATCACGATCAGCACCATGATCATCTGCAGGCCGATCCAGGGCATTGCGCCCCAATAGATGTCCGAGCTCTTCACTTCCTTCGGCGCGACGCCGCGCAGGTAGAACAGCGCGAAGCCGAACGGCGGATGCAGGAACGAGGTCTGCATGTTGACGCAGAGCATGACGCCGAACCAGATCAGCGCCGGTCCGTCGCCGACGACGGGCCCCAGGATCTTCTGCGCGATCGGCGCGATCATCGGCAGGATGATGAAGGCGATCTCGAAGAAGTCGAGGAAGAAGGCCAGGAAGAAGATGAAGAGGTTGATGAAGATCAGGAAGCCCCAGACGCCGCCGGGCAGCGAGGTCAGCATGTGCTCGAGCCAGACGCCGCCGGAGACGCCGAGGAACACCACCGAGAAGCAGGTCGAGCCGATCAGGATGAACGTGACCATGCAGGTGATGCGCATGGTGGTCTCGTAGCCCTGCTTGATCAGGTCGCGCAGGTCGGGGATGCGGGCGGCCTGGATGCAGATCCAGGCGACCGCGAGATAGGTCACGGCGAAGGCGAGCTTGAAGATCAGGTTCTCGGTGAACAGCATCGCGATGATGGTGCCGATGCCGGCGGCGATCACGCCGATGACCAGCACCTTGCGGTCGGTCGAGGTGAAATCCTTGTGGTGGATCGCGGCGAGCACGATGGCACCGACCGCGCCCATGGCGCCGGCTTCGGTCGGCGTCGCAAGGCCCATCATCATGGTGCCGAGCACGACGAAGATCAGCACGGCTGAGGGGATGATGCCCATCAGGCACTTCTTCCACAGCGCCCAGCCGGTCAGCGTGCGCGCTTCCTTCGGCACCGGCGGCACGTGGTCGGGCTTGATCAGGCCGAGCACGAAAGTGTAGCCGGCGAACAGCAGGATCTGGAACACCGAGGGGCCCCAGGCGCCGAGATACATGTCGCCGACCGACTTGCCGAGCTGATCGGCGAGCACGATCAGCACCAGCGAGGGCGGCACCAGCTGCGTGATGGTGCCGGAAGCCGCCAGCACGCCGGTGATGTAGCGCATGTTGTAGCCGTAGCGGATCATCACCGGCATCGAGATCAGCGCCATGGCGATGACCTGCGCCGCCACCGTGCCGGTGATGGCGCCGAGGATGAAGCCGACGATGATGACGGAATAGCCGAGGCCGCCGCGGATCGGGCCGAACAGCTGGCCCATCGAGTCCAGCATGTCCTCCGCAAGTCCACATCTTTCTAATATCGCGCCCATGAAGGTGAAGAACGGGATCGCGAGCAGCAGCTCGTTGGAGAGCACGCTGCCGAACACACGGCCGGGGATCGCCTGCAGGAAGTTGAGGTCGAAGAATCCGAGATGGATGGCGAGGAAGCCGAAGGAGAGGCCGACCGCGGCAAGCGTGAACGCGACGGGGAAGCCGAGCAGCATCGCCAGAACCAGACCGCCGAACATCATCGGCGGCATCATTTCCAGCGTAATCATTGGGTCGGCCTCTCGTACTTGGCGTCGATCGTCACATAGCCCTGGAGAGCCGCGATACGCTTGATGACTTCGGAAACACCCTGCAGCGCCAGCATCACGAAGCCGGCGGGGATCACGAACTTGATGGGCCAGCGGACCAGGCCGCCGGCATTGCCCGACATCTCGCCGACGTCATAGGCCTGCATGAAGAACGGCCAGGACAGATAGGCGAGCAGGAGACAGGAAGGGATCAGGAAGAACAGCGTGCCGATCAGGTCGAGCCAGAGCTGGCCGCGTTCGGACAGGGTCAGATAGAAGATCTCGACCCGCACATGCTCGTTGCGCTTGAAGGTGTAGGACGATCCGAACATCACCAGGATCGCGAACATGTACCATTGCAGCTCCAGCCAGCCGTTGGACGAGTAGCTGAAGGCGTAGCGGATCATGGCGTTGGCCGCGCTGACCAAGCACGCGAAGAGCACGAGCAGGTTACAGACGTACCCAATCTTTTCATTGAGGGCGTCGATGGCGTTGCTCATCGCCAGCAATGGACGCATTTTACCTTCTCTCCGTCGCGGCCTAACACTTCACGGGAGGCTTCAGCACGCAACGCCTGGCCGGCGTGCGACAAGCACGCGACCACACGGATCGCAGTCCGAAAGCGATTGCGGCGTCAGTCCTCCCCTCGTGCCTTGCCGTCTTGACCGCGACCGCCAAAGGGGCGGGCCGGCTTATGGCTGCCGGGCAAGCAAAGGCGGTCGCACCAAATCAGCGGCGCTGGGTGCCGTCAATCGGAAAATGGGCAAATTGACGACCAGTCAAAAGGTTAAGGCGACAGACGCGCGGCGAATCCTCAGCCGCCGGTGACGCTCATATGCCTGGAGACGCTGGGGCGGTCGTGGCGGCGGTCGATGATGAAATCGTGGCCCTTGGGCTTCAGCCCGATGGCGCGGTCGATGCTCGCTGCAAGCAGGGTGTCGTCGCTGGATGCACGCAGAGGTTTGCGCAAATCGGACGCGTCCTCGTGGCCGAGGCAGGTGTGCAGCGTGCCGGTGCAGGTGATGCGCACGCGGTTGCAGGATTCACAGAAATTATGGGTCATCGGCGTGATGAAGCCGAGCTTGCCGCCGGTCTCGGCGACGCTGGCATAGCGCGCCGGCCCGCCGGTGCTCTCGGCCAGATCCGTCAGCGTGAATTGCTGGGCGAGCCGCGCGCGCACCAGCGAGAGCGGCAGATATTGGTCGATGCGGCCGGAGCCGATCTCGCCCATCGGCATCACCTCGATCAGGGTCAGCCCCATGTTCTTGCCGTGGGCCCAGCGCATCAGATCGGGGAGCTCGTCCTCGTTGAGGTTCTTCAGCGCGACCGCGTTGATCTTCACGGCAAGCCCCGCAGCGCGCGCCGCTTCGATTCCCTCCAGCACCTTGTCGATCTCGCCCCAGCGCGTGATCTCACGAAATTTCTTGGGATCGAGCGTGTCGAGCGAGACGTTGATGCGGCGGACGCCGCAATCGGCAAGCTCCTGCGCATGTTTTGCCAGTTGCGTGCCGTTGGTGGTCAGCGTGAGCTCGCCGAGCGCGCCGCTCACCAGGTGGCGCGACAGCGAGCGGACCAGCGTCATTACGTTGCGACGGACCAGCGGCTCGCCGCCGGTGAGTCGCAGCTTCTTCACGCCCTTGGCGATGAAGGCCGAGCAGAGCCGGTCGAGCTCCTCCAGGGTCAGCAGGTCGGCCTTGGGCAGGAACGTCATGTCTTCCGACATGCAATAGAAGCAGCGCAAATCGCAGCGATCGGTGACGGAGACGCGCAAGTAAGAGATGGTGCGACCGAACGGATCGGTCATTGGACTCGACAGTGCGGCGAGGGGACTCGCAGGGGATCCGTTCATACCAAATGCCTTGCCAAATGCCTTGTCACTGATGGCGACGAGCGCACCTTTGCTTCAGCGGTGCGCTCGGAAGCCAATCTAAGCATGGTATGCCACAAGGACAATCGTGCACTGCACGGAAGATCAGCGCTTGCCCGCGTTCGGATCGGGGAATGCCGAGCCTGCAGCAGGCGCTGCCGCGTCGGCCGGTGCATCAGCCGGTGCGGCTGCGGCAGGTTTCGGCTTCTTCGGCCGGTGAGGCTTTTTCTTCACCGGCTTGGGCGGCACGGCCGGCTGGAGTTCCGCGAACACCGGATTTGGATCGGTGGTGGCGGTCCCGGCCGTCATCAGGCTGCCGGGAGTCTTGATCACGTTCACGGGCACGCTCGCCGGCTGGTACTTGGGCAGCGCGAAAGCGACCGTGAACGGGCCGTCGGGTGCAGGAACCGAGACCGAGCAGGGGGTCTTGCAGCCCGGCCCGAGCGAGGTACTGGCGTCCGCGCCGGGCGGATTGGACTCAAGCCGGACCTGTACGGTCGGCGGCGCCGACTTGAACATATCCCAAGATACAGAGGAGCAGCCACCAAGGCTCGCTCCCGCTAACGCAATCGCGATGACACGACGCATGACCATCCACTTTTACTGCGACGAACCGCCACATAACCCCGTGCGGACCTTAGGAGCGTCGTTCCGGGCAAGCAACCGGCGGACCGTGCATAGTTAATAGATGGTTAATGCGGGGTTCCGCGGGACAATCGGGCTATCTCAGCGCCTTGCCTGCCGCCTGGGGGACCATCAGGCTATCGGCGGCGGCCGGCAGGTCACGCATGTGATGGATCAGGCGGTCCGGCTTCAGGTCGGCGATGGGCACATCCGTATAGCCGAAGCTGACCCCGATGACGGGCACCCCGGCGCGCCTGGCCACCCCGACATCGGTTCCGGCGTCCCCGACCATGATGCTGGCTTTGACCTCACCGCCCGCCCGCGCCACGGTCTCGCGGAAAATGGTCGGATCCGGCTTCTGGACGCCGAACGTGTCCGCACCGCAGATCGCTGCGAAGCGGCGGCTCAAATCGAGCTGGTCCAAAAGCCGCTTGGACAGCCATTCCAGCTTGTTGGTGCAGACCGCAAGCCGGTGGCCCTGCGCGGCGAACAGGTCGAGCGCGTCAAGTAGCCCCTCGAAGGGGCGGGATTCGACCGCAATATGGTCGGCGTAATAGGCGATGAAATCGGTCGTCAACCGGTCCATGTCGGCAGGCGTGACCGTCCGGCCCTCGGCCTCCAGGCCCCGCTCGATCAGCTTCCGGGCGCCGGCGCCGATCATGTTGCGGGCCGAGGCCATCGGCACCGGCGGCAGGCCTTCACGCTCCAGCACGTGGTTCAGTGCGGTGATCAGGTCGGGCGCCGTATCCACGAGCGTGCCGTCGAGATCGAAGACGAGGGTGTAAGGGCCGGTCTTGTCTGGGGAGGTCATGCAAAAAGCGCTATCGGTCCGCCCGGGCCGGCGCAAGGGGCAGGGCCATAAGATCAGCTTATAGGTCGGTTTCCGGGCCCTGTTCTCGCGGGGAAAACGAGGCTACATAGGCCGCCGCAAGCGACTCTATCCGCGGCACACCTGACTTTGAGAGGCGGGCGCAAACGTGAATATGGACCAGTTGAAGCGGCAGGCTGCGGCGCGCGCGCTGGACGAGGTGCGCGACGGGATGCAGCTCGGGCTCGGGACCGGCTCGACGGCCAAGCATTTCGTCGAGCTGCTGGGAGAGCGCGTCGCCGCCGGGCTCAATGTGATCGGTGTGCCGACCTCGGAGGCAACCCGCGCCGACGCAGAGCGCTGTGGCGTGCCGTTGACCACGCTCGACGAGATCGACCATCTCGACATCACCGTCGACGGCGCCGACGAAATCGATCCCCAGCTCAATCTGATCAAGGGCGGCGGCGGGGCATTGCTGCGCGAGAAAATCGTGGCGGCCGCTTCGGATCGCATGATCGTGATTGCCGACGACACCAAATGGGTGCCGACGCTCGGTCGCTTTCCGCTGCCGGTCGAGGTGATCCCGTTTGGGCTCGGGGCGACCCGCCGCGCCATCGAGAAGGCATTTGTAGAATGCGGCGTTTCCGGGCAAATGGCGGTCCGCAAGGCCAAAGATGGCCACGTTTTCGTCACTGATGGCGGCCACTGGATCGTCGATGCCCAGCTCGGACGCATTGCCGATCCGGCGAGCCTCGCCAAGGCGCTGAGCGCGATCCCCGGCGTGGTCGAGCATGGGTTGTTCATCGGCTTGGCCAGCTCGGCTGTTTTGGCGGGTGGCGAGGGAATCCGCGTGATTGAACGGCGATAAGCCGCCGAAAGGAGACTAGGAATGAAGAGCGCTTTGAAGATCGTGCCCGCTGCGTGCCTCGCCCTCGTGCTGGCGCTGGGGGCAGCACCTGCGACCGCGCAACAGCAGCCGGCGGCCCCCTCTCCGGGGGCGATCGCTGCTGCGAAGGAGATTTTGCAGCTGAAGAATGCCAGCGCGATGTACGCCGGCGCCGTGCCGGGCATGGTGGAGAAGGTCAAGACCACCCTGATCGGGCAGAACCTCAACTACCAGAAGGATCTCAACGAGCTCGCCCCTGTTATCGCCAAGCAGCTCGCGGGCCGCGAGTCCGAGATTGGCGACGGCATGGTGGGGGTCTATGCCGGCGAGTTCACCGAGCAGGAGCTGAAGGACCTCGTCACGTTCTACAAGTCGCCGCTCGGCCAGAAGCTGCTCACCAATGAACCCAAGGCCATCAGCCTCAGCATGCAGGTCATGAACGACTGGGCGCGGAACTTCTCCGAGGTCGTCGCGAGCGCCTTCCGCACCGAGATGCGCAAGCGTGGCAAGGAAATCTGACCGTACCTATTTGAGAGGATAGCGATCAGAAATCCCTCGAGCGCAGCGCCGCGCTTCGGGTTGAAGGGGTCGGAGGGGACAATGGCTGAATTCGACGTCGACCTCTTTGTCATCGGTGGCGGTTCGGGCGGCGTGCGCGCCGCCCGCATCGCGGCCGGGTACGGCGCCCGCGTGATGATCGCGGAAGAGTACCGCATGGGCGGCACCTGCGTGATCCGCGGCTGTGTGCCGAAGAAGCTGTTCGTGATCGGCTCGCATGTTCGTCACGACCTCGAGGATGCCGCCGGCTTCGGCTGGACCGTTCCGGCAGCACACTTCGACTGGCCGACGCTGATCGCCAACAAGGACAAGGAGATCGCGCGGCTCGAAGCGGCCTACACGGCCAATGTGGAGAAGTCGGGCGCGCAGATCGTCAAGAGCCGCGCCGTGATCGAGGACAAGCACACTGTCCGCCTGCTCACGGACGACAAGAAGATCACCGCAAGATACATCCTGATCGCCACCGGCGGTGCGCCCAATCACGGGGTCGCGATTCCAGGCATCGAGCATGTGATCTCCTCGAATGAGGCTTTTCACCTCAAGAAGCTGCCGAAGCGGATCGTGATCCAGGGTGGCGGCTATATCGCGCTGGAGTTCGCCGGCATCTTCAACGGTTTCGGCTCCGACGTCACCGTGATCTATCGCGGTGACAACATTCTGCGTGGCTTCGACGAAGACGTGCGCGCCCATGTCCGCAGCGAGATGGAAAAGCAGGGCATCACCATTCTCACCGGCTGCACGGTGACGAAGGTCGATCGTCATGGCGAGGAATTCACCACGCATTTGTCGAATGGATCGAGCGTTGCCTCTGACCAGGTCATGTTCGCGATCGGCCGCCATCCCAATGTGGCCAATCTCGGCCTCGACAAGGCCGGCGTCGCCATCAACCCGAAGAACGGCGGCATTGCTGTCGATCATTTCTCCAGGAGTTCGGTCGAGAGCATCTTTGCGATCGGCGACGTCACCCATCGCTTCAACCTGACGCCGGTCGCGATCCGCGAGGGCCATGCCTTCGCCGACACCGTGTTTGGCAAGCGCGAGGTGCAGGTCGACCATTCCAACATCCCGACTGCGGTGTTCTCGCAGCCGGAAGTCGGCACCGTCGGTCTGACCGAAACCGAGGCGCGCGCGCAGTTCAGTCACGTCGACATCTACAAGACGACGTTCCGCCCGATCAAGGCGACAATGTCGGGTCGCGACACGCGCGTGCTGATGAAGCTCGTGGTCGACGGTTCGACCGATCGGGTGCTCGGCTGCCACATCGTGGGTGATTGCGCCGCCGAGGTGACGCAAGCCGTCGCGATCGCCGTGAAGATGAAAGCGACCAAGGCCGATTTCGACGCAACCATCGCGCTGCATCCAACCGCGGCCGAGGAGCTCGTGACGATGCGCACGCCGACCGCGCGCCACGTGCGCCAGGCGGCAGAGTAGGGCGGACAAAGGACGGGGAGCCGCGACGGGCTCCCCGCTGTCGTCTTTCTTCTGCTCAGAAGTCGAACGTCATGCCTGTCGTGACCGCTTCGGCCTTGTTGCCGGCAATGACGTTGTTGTTGGCATCGCGTCCGCACACGCCGTAGCCATGTCCGCTGACACCCAGGCAGTAATGCGCGCCCGGGCCGTTGCGCAGATAGCTGCCCACCATGTACCAGCTCACGAACGGGCTGAAGTGATACTTCACGCCCACTGCGTACTGGTCGGCACTGGAGTCGACGGTATTGAGCGCGAAGTCGGCGGCACCAGCCGGAGCGGAGACCGCGACGCCGGGGGTGGGATAGGCGTTGAGGACGCCCGTGCCCGGCGAGCCCGGCGAGGCATTGGCGTGAGCCCAGGATGCACTGAGGTCCCATTTTTCGACGGACTGGGTCGCGCTGAGGAAGTAGCCGTCGCGCGATCGCTCGTTGAAGGCGGCGACCGTGTGCTCGCGGCGCATGATCTCGTAGATGCCGTAGAGCTGCAGGCTGCCGATCATGTCGTTGAACTTGTAGCCCGCGCCGACCTTTGCGGCCCACTCGTTGGCGATGCCGACCGCTCCGGTCGGCACGGTGAGAACGCCGCCATTGCTGAGCGGTGTCACGGCCTCGTCGCCGGTTCGGTTGGTGCCCTCGTGGAACTCGTAGGCGGCGACGCCGGTGAACCCGCTCTTGTTGTAGGTCAGCGATGCGCTGTAGAGGTTGCCGTACGAGCCGTCAGTGCAGCCCTCCGGCGCCGACGTGAGCGGGAAGCCTGAACCGCTGCCGCGTGACGAGGTGGCCGGGCAGTTGAAATCGCCGAGCGCGTAGTCGCTGTTGTCCTTGGCAGTGTTCTGTCCCGGCGAGACCATGATTGTGGCCTGGAAGCCGTTCCACACCGGCGATTCATACCAGATTGCATGCGCGGCGCGCCAATCGAACTCGGCGCGGAGATCGCCGCCGGTGTTGCCCATGATCGAGTTGTAGTCGCCGAGCGTGGCCGAGAACGGATCGAACTTCGCCGTCGCCTTCTTGTAGGGCGTGTCGGCCTTGCCGGCCTTGATCGTGCCCCACGGGCTCTCCATGCCGAGGAAGCTGTCGCGAGTGCCGAACGCTGCGCGTTCGGTCGGAACGGCCGCGACCTCCACGAGCGACTCGAACTGCGCGATGGCCGCCCAACCGGGATAGCCATAGGGATCGAGGTTGTGCCGCGCGCGAATGCCGAAATAGGTGAGGTTGCTGGCGACACCGAACTTCGTGCCCTGGTCGTAGACGCCGGGATTGAAGATGTCACCGGACAGATCGACGTGGCCGTAGAGCGTCACGGTGGTGTTGTCGATGAAGGGATTGCTTCCCGGCGCCTTGCTGTAGAGCGGAGCGCCGCCGATGCTGACGACGGTGTGCTCGGGCGCCGCGGGGGCCGGCGACGGTGCCACCGCCGCATGCAGAACCGGGTTGCCCTTCGGCGAACCCGGCGCGACGGCCGTCGCGGCGGTCCTCGGCTCGCTGATGTGATTGACGCGTTCGCGCAGCTGCGCGTTTTCCTTCGCAAGCTTGGCATTGCTGCGCTCGAGCGCATCGAGGCGGGCAACCACGTCATCTATGGTTGCGGCTTTCAGTGGATGGCTAATTGTAGTTGCACAGAGGGCCGCGAAGCCTGTGCCGAGCAGAAAGGCCTTCCTCATTGGTTTCCCCTTTATCGCCGCGGACTCTCAGATGGGTCCGGGATAAAGCGGAAGTTAATGTATGCCAGATGCCATATACAACGCGATTGCTGCGATGTTGCTCGCTTTCCGGCCGCGTGTGTCTGAAGGGCAACTATTCTTCGCAAAACGTGTCGCGCGGCGATCTGCCGCATTGCGATGGAGGCAGGCGGTTTCGCGCTAAAAGCCTAGTGAATTCGAGGGCTTGCCCTGCGCCCAGCTTCAATCGCTCCACGGCGTTTCGCCGCGGGCGAGACGGTCGGCAATGTCGGTCTGGAACAGCGGCGGACCGAACGCGAACCACTCCTCGCCGATTTGGTACACCAGCAGCCGCCTGTTCTCGGCGCAAAACTGCGTCAGCCAGTCCAGCGCTTTCTTCTTTGGTTGGTCGCCGACCGGCACCGCGACGTCGACCGGCAGGCCGCGCCAGACAAAATTGGCAGCGAGCATGATCATGCTGGATTGGTCCGGCCGCATCCAATCCGGCAGCGGGCTCGACGCGACCAGCCAGCCGCAGACAAATTCGCGGCAGGGATGCTGCGGGCGGTCAGCATAGATCGAGCATTGATGTGCAACGCTGAACGGGCACGGCTGCCCTTTGCCCACCTTGTGGCCGCGGACCTCGATCTGCAGCCAGCCATCGCAGCAGGCGGTGCAGCTTCCGCAGGTTCTGGTGACGGCAGGGCTCACGGGTGAAGCTGGTGCTCCAGGCAAATTCGATCGCCTATGAACTACCAGCACCATTCGCGAAGGGGCAAGAGCGGCAGCGGGCGCGTTGACACTGCGCTCGCGCCTAGCCGTACAGATAGCCGACCGGTTTGCCTTCGGTGCGCAGCGGACGAATGTCCCTGTGCGTGATGATCTGGCTGGCAAGGCCATCGATCTCGTCGCGCTGCGTCGGTGTCCAGCTGCGAAGATCGTTGATGCCCTTGAGAAGACCGAGCCGAAGCACCTGGGTGTTTTCGCCGACGCCGATCAGGCCGATCGAATCCTTGCCCGATGTGACCACATCACCGGCAGAGAGCTCGAAGCGCTCGCCATCCTTCTTCTTGAACTCGGCCGTGCCGCGAATGACGCGATAGATCACGACCTCGCCCTTGGCAAAGCACGTTGCATCGGCGGCGGCAGACGTGCTCTTCGGCAGGAGTGCGTGCCCATGCGGATCGGTTGCGATGACATGGCCGGTCACGAGATGACCGCTCGGAGCCTCGATCCCGATATCGCGCACGTAAACCTGCTGCGCCGATTTGACCGAACCGTCGGTGAGCGGCTTGTAGAGCGCATCCAGCGCGAGGGGATCCTGGAGCCAGAAGCCGGCGTCAGCGGGACGATCATGCAACGGATGGCTCCAGGCCACGCGCGGCGTTTCGTCTTCATTGATCTTATCAGGTCCGACGATGGTCGGGTTCGGGAAGGTCGTGGGATCGGTGATGAAGGCTTCGAGGAATTTGCCGGAATAGCCCATCGAGATCGGGTCCGGCACGACGGTCTGCGGCGTCTTCAAATTCTCTTCGGTCGATAGCCCCGACCAGGTGTAGAAGAGCTGGCGGTGCACGATCGCGCTTTGCAGCATCACCGCGCCGGGGCCGACATTGTACCAGCGTCCGTCATAGTCGAAGGTGAATGCGCCGGAGGTCACCAGCACGAGCTGAAAGCCGCCGGGCGGCAGATGCAGATGGAAATCCGTGGGGCCGGTGTCGGGACGATAGATCGGCAGGTTGGTCGCGACTTCATGGAGCAGGAAGGTCTCGTTGTTGGCGTGAAAGCCTTCGCTGGCGCGATTGTAGAGCGCTTGCGGACGGTAGGTCGCTTCGAATTTTGCATTCTTGTCGCGATCGATCGCAACGAAGTCCTTGACGTTGAGGCGGAGCGGCGCGCCGTTCGGATGGGTGAGGCCTGATGTCTTGAGATCGCCCGCAGCATGCACGTTCATGACGTTCTCCGCTCTGCGCCATTGCCAAGCTTGCAATGTCATTGCGAATTTTGGGCCAGTCGGTTGGCCGGGCAGCAAGCACGCCTGGCGCTGCCATGCGGAGGGCCCGATCAGGAAAAAATTCGGTGATTGCACCGGAGGTTAGATCGGCAGTCGACGTCGATCGCGCCAGGCGTCGCGAGGGCGTCGCGATTGCCGGGCAGCGGCGTCACGTGTCTAATTTGTCAGCAAGAATCTCAGCGCACGTGCAGCGGCGCCGTCGGCGGATCGCGCGTGACACCGCAATCGGCGCAGGCTGCAATTGACATCTTGTTCATGTTTTGTTCTTATGCTGCGACCGAGATGGAGGCAGCCATGGACAACCGCATCAACGACATCCGCAGAACCATCAGAGCGCTCCGCGTCAGCATGCGCGAGGCTGAGGCGATCATGCACGAACAGATCAACCGCGATGAGGATTGCAGCTTCGTGGCGCAGGAAGTCATCAAGATGCGCTCGGTCATGAGCCTGCTGGTGAAGGAGCGGACTGCGCTCGGCGATTTCGAGCCGATCGTCGTGAGCAGCTTCTTCATTCCGCGGCGCAGGTCGGCACGAAAGCTCGCTGCGGCACAGGCCCCCACCGTCGAGTCCGTGTTCCGTCCACGCCTGGTGGCGCGCGCTTGAGGCAAAGGGCGCTCGAGCGCTACGACGGCGCTTGAGCGCTGCGCCCGACCGGCGCGCTCGTTCCCGAGATTGTCGATGTCGCGATCCATCGTGACACGGCCGCGAGATCATCGCCGTTGTCGCGATAGGCACGAAGCTGGAATTCCGCCGAGCTGCCGCGGTCGACAATGGTGCGGCAGTGCTCGATGTCGGCGGCGCAGCCCAATGCGTCGGCGTCCTCGGCGGTGTCGTCGATGATTCGCGCGAGCATCTCCGAGATCGTCACCGGACCGTCCCTGGATGCAAAGATGCAGTCGGTGCCGTAGCGCTGGGCGCGCCATTTGTTCTCGACCGCAATCGCGCGTTCGACCGCATTGACCTGCTTCGACAGATGCGGCCGCAGATAGAGATGCCGCGTCAGGCAACGATACAGCGAGGCGATGGCGACGGCGTCGTCGACGAGGGTGCAGGTGTCGGGCGCACGGAGCTCCAGTGTCGGATGCTTCATCGACGGCCGCATCGCCCACCAGATGTGGCTCTCGTCCGGGATCACGCCGGAGCGCTGCAATGCGCCGACATAATCGTCATACTCACGCTTGCTCTCGAACAGCTCGGGCAGGCCGGTGCGCGGCAGTTCGGAATAGGCCGCGAGCCGGTAGCCTTTCAGTCCCGTCTTGTGCGAATTCCAGAACGGGGAGGAGGCCGACAGCGCAATGAACAGCGGCAGATGCGGCAGCATCGCCCGCATCACCGCCATCCGCTTCTCGGGATCCGGCAGTTGAACATGCACGTGCATGCCGCACATCATGTTGCGGTGGCCGATGCTGCGCAGATCCTCGATCATCTCCTCGTAGCGCGGCTTCGGGCTCGGCTGCGACATGCGCCAGACGGCGGTGGGGTGCGTGCCGCAGGCCATGATGACAAAGCCATATTGCGCGGCGACGTTGCCGACCTCGCGGCGCAGGAATCTCAGCTCTTCCCGTGCGTCATTGACGTCGACGTGGACGTTGGTGGCGATCTCGAGCTGGGATTGCAGCATCTCGCGCATGGCCTGGCCGCCGGTCGACCAGTTCGCCGATTCGAACAACTCGTTCGGGGTCTGGATCGCGACCTCGAGGGTGCGGCGATCGGCGAGGAAATACTCCTCCTCGATGCCGAATGAATAGTCCGCCGCCTTGCCGCGGCCGCCGGCGGAGCGAATGACGAGATGCTGCTTGTCGTCTGAGGAATCGAGGCGCAGCAATTTCAAGACATCCGATGCAATTGTCATCATGCCACCCGGCGACGGTACCACCTGCGGGCGATAATCCGTCGGACCGAGACGGGTTCCGCCTCGGGGACCCCCGAAATTGCGAGGCCGGACGGAACAATTCGGTCGTTCCCTCCGGGACGCGCAATGGGCGCCATCGGCTCAGGTCGGGAGCGGGATCAGGGGCGCGACCTCACGATCATCGGCGTTGTCGCTCGCCGCGAGGCCCCGTGCGACACCGATGCGATCGGCCTCCGGCCGGTTCTGGCTCATCTTGCGTTTGCCTTCGAACCGCACCACGGGGATGCGCAGCCCGACGATCCCGCGCAACTGCGCGGCGATGAAATCGGCGGGCGCGTCACTGACGGCCCAGGGCTTTGGGCGCGCGCCTTCGTGCTTGCCCGTCAGCCGCGTCACGACCTCGAGCAGGCGCTCCGGCTCCTGGAAGAATTCCACCGGGCCGTAGGCATGGACGGCAACGTAGTTCCAGGTCGGCACGACCTTCTCGGTCTCCTGCTTGGTCGCGTACCAGGACGGCGTCACATAGGCGTCGGGACCCGAGAAGATCGCGAGCGCATCGCCGATCGGCGGCAACTTCCATTGCGGATTGGCTTTCGCGACATGCCCATACAGCACGCCGCGCTCGCCTTCGCTCTCGTCGAGGAGAAGCGGCAACGGTGTCGCGACCGGACCCTCCGCGGTGGCCGTGACGAGGCTCGCGAGGCGGGCGGCGCGAATGGTTGCGCGGATGCTCTCGATGTCGTCGTCCCTGAAAGCCGGGGGGATGTACATGGCGTGTCTCCGTTCTTGGTACGGAGATAGCCGGAATCCGGCCTTTCATAAATGGCCAGACGTTGGCGATTCCATCAGGCCAGATCGGCAATCGCCTGCGCCCCTGGCCCTATTCGCCGAGCGTTTCGGCGTAAGTCTTGCCGTAGGGATAGAAATGCTCTTTGCGGCCCTGGTCCCACTGCGCCCTGAGTCCAGGCGCTGTGATGTCCCAATCCGGACGACATCTCATGCTGACGGCTCTGAGATCGCCGCGTAATTCTTCGACGGTCGGCCGACCGAAGAACCAGTAGCCGTTATAGACTTTGTGAATGCGCAAGCCGGGCTCCAGCACGACGACATGCGGAATCATCGGATTGTGGACGGGATCGGTGTATTCGGCGATGTCGAGATCCTTCTGCACGATCCGCCTGGGATCCGACAGGAAGGGCCAATGCGCTGCGGCGCCGGTTCGGTATTCGTTGGTCTGGATGATGGTATCGGTGGTGATGGTGACGAGCCGGCAATAGCCCACCTCCATCTCGCGATGGAGCTGCACCAGCCCTTCGGTCTGGCGACGGTCCTTCGGACAATATCCGCCGCGACCGAGCACGACGATCATCGGATCGATGCCTTGCAGCTCGGAAAGCTTGCGGTGCTTGCCAATATGGTCGCTGAGCTCGTAGTCCGGAAAGGTTGCTCCCGGTACCATGTCTGACCGCATGAGGTTCTCCTCTGTCTTAGAGATCGATCACGATGTCGCTGACCGGCCGGGCGCAGCAGATCAGGACGTTTCCGTCCGCCGGTGCGTCGAGCGGATTGGGCTGATAGCCGATGTCACCGGCAATGAGCCCGCTCTCGCAGTTGTGGCAGACCCCCGTCCGGCAGGACCAGCGCACGGGGACGTCGCAGGTCTCGGCCAGTTCGAGCAGGCTCGCATAGGACGGTCCCCAGCGGACATTGAGGCCGCTGCGGGCGAAGGACACCACCGGCCCGGGGCCCGGCGCTCCCGCCAGCACATGCGGGGGGATCTTCGTTGCCGACGTCGCGATGCCGGGCGTCAGCGACGGTCCAGCGCCGAACAACTCGGTGTGGATACGATCGGGCGCGACGCCCCAAGCGCGGAGCCCCGAGGTGAGGTCGCTCATGAAGGTGGCCGGTCCGCACAGATAGAAGTCGCCGTCTCGCGGCAAATCGAGTTGCCGGAGCAGGGCGGCATCCAGACGTCCGACGCTGTCGAAATCGATTCCCAGCCGATCGCCGGGGTCGGGCCTGCTGTAACGGACGTGGCCGTGATGGTGAGGAAGTCCGGTCAGGAGTTCGCGCACCTCGGCGCCGAAAGCATGCTCGCGGCCGTTGCGGGTGCCGTGCAGCCACCAAATATCTCGTTGGGATTCTTCTGTTGCGAGCGCGTGGAGCATGGCGAGCACCGGCGTCACGCCAATGCCGGCGCTCAGCAGGACCACGGGCCGCGTGTCCTGTCGCAGCGTAAAACTGCCGCGGGGCGCACCGAGCTGCACGACGTCGCCGGGCTGGAGCTCGTCGGCGACGTATGCGCTGGCCATGCCGTGCGGCTCCCGTTTGATGCTGACGCGATAGGACGCCGCATCGATGTTGCTCGACAGCGAATAGCTGCGCGTCATCGCCGGCGTGCCGGAGGGCCCGAGCCTGATGATGACGAACTGACCGGGCAGAGCCGCCGCCCCGGCACGTCCATCCGCAGGTTCGAGGACCAACGACGTCACGTCGTCGGTTTCGAAGATCTTGCGCACGACGCGAAATGGCCGGAAGCCGCGCCACGCCGGTGCCGGGTTCGCCGCCGGGCCGAGCCCGGCATTGCCGGCTGCCGCATTCTGGCCAAGCAATGCCTCGAAGGAATGACGCCAGCCACGGCTCAGCGCCGGAATCTTCAGCGCGCATTCGAGCCTGTCACGCGGGTGAGGGGGCAGGTAAAGCAGCGCGTTGATCTCGGACACGCTCATGCTTTCCGGTCCGCGCGCGACCTGGATGATCTCGTCGCCGGCCCCGACGTCACCTTCCTCGATCACGCGACAATAGAAGCCGGGCCGGCCGTGCTTGACCAGCAGGGCGGCCATGTCGGGCTCCTGCATGCGAATGCCGAGCCGGTAGCACGTGACGCGCGGCTGCGTCACTTCGAGCAGGGCAGAGCCGATCCTGAAGCGATCTCCGATGCAGACGTCGCTGTCGACGAGGCCTTCGACCGTGAAGTTCTCGCCGAATTGACCGGGGACGAGGTTCGCGCGCCCGAGATGCTCTTGCCAGAAACGATAGGACTCGTCCTGATAGACGTACACGGCGCGCTGCTCGCCGCCGTGACCCGCGGCATCGCCTTGGCCATCGCCGTCGATGTTGAGCTTCCGCACCCTGCGCCGGCCCTCGATGGGAGTCTTCCAGATGCCGGTATGCACCGTCCTGCCTTGCCAGACGACGTCGCGGGGCAGGCCGACATTGACGGACAGCAAGCGTGCCATTTGTGTTCCCCGGGGTGACCAGAGCGGCGCGTCGACCCGGCGGATTCCCGATCGAGGCAGTGGCAATCTGCATCCGGATCGCGGCCTTGGCACGTTAGGCTTTGTTAGACTTTGCGAGCTGGTCTTGCCGCCGGCCGCCTGCACGCTGATTTAAAGACAGGAAACCACAAGGCGGGAGATCGCGATGGATGACATGGCCACACGCGCGGCGCTGCAGCGTCATTGGGACGCTTCGGACGCGAATGATTTCGAGGCAGAACATGACATCTATCGCGAGGATGCCGTGCTCGACTATCCGCAGTCCGGCGAACGCATCCGCGGACGGCGGAATATTCAGCAGAGCCGTTTCGTGCAGCCGAACCAGAAGCGCTTCACGGTGCGGCGGATCATCGGCGGCGGCGATCTCTGGGTGAGCGAGTTCGTCCTGACCTATGACGGGGTGCCGTCCTACGTGGTCAGCATCATGGAATTCCGTGACGGATTGGTGGCGCACGAAACGCAATATTTCGGCGATCGGTTCGATCCGTCACCAACGCGTGCGCATCTCGTGGAGCGGGCAAGGTAGACGCGCGAACACTCCGCTGTGATTCCCCGCGAAGGCGGGGAAGCCAGTACGCCGCGACTCCTCGATTCCAGCTGCGCCGCTTCTGGAATACTGGATCGCCCGCCTGCGCGTGCGATGACGGTAATGAATATGACAACGCGGAACTGATCTGCGGCTGCTGGTCGCAGTCGTGTCGCCTTGATTCCGATCCATGCATCTTTATGTCTGAAGCGAACAAGAATCCGGGCCCCTCTGGCGAGGCCGCTGATCGTCTCAGCAAAACCTCGCGATGTCGGATGACCTGTCCCGCGCGAATGCGATGGATCGGCCGATTGTCGGGCCTTCTTGAGTTCCCTCCGGCCCAATCGTCCCCATCGCAAGCTCCGCGCGGCCAATTCGCAAGAATGAGGAGCGACGATGTCCGACGTCAATACGTCCACCCTGATCGAGATCACCGAACCGTCACGTTTCAACGAGCAGGCTGCGGTGGCGCTGGTGATATCAGGCGCGCTCGTTGCCGTCGCCGACCGGCGCGTCTCGCCGGTCGAGCGCGACGAGGTGATCCGCTTCATCAGGGAGCGCGGCCTGGCGCCTGGCATCGCCGACGATCGTTTGTCGTCCATGTTCGACGAGCTCGCCGAACGGCTCGAGGAGCCCGACTTCGCCAATGTCGTCATCGAAACTTTGCGCCCGGTCGCGGACCTGCCGCTGTCGTCCCATCTCATCGAGTTGTCGGAGCGCGTCGCGGCGGCGGACGAAGACGTGCATCCGCACGAAGTGCAGGCGATCAAGCTGTTGCGCCTGCTGACGCTGGTGCTGCCGCGCGCGAAGCCGGTCGGGGCCAGCGCGGCCGCAAAGAGGTGATCATGAGCGCAGCTTCGGACGAGCAGGGGACGAAATTCGAGGGCGCCGGCGGCAGGCCTGCGGGTGGCGACCCGCGGCTCGACGCGCTCGTCCATCGGCTGCCGCCGCGCCTTGCCGGCGCGGTCGGCTACCTCCTGCAGCCGTCCAGCCGCTGGGTCCGGATTCCCTCGGGCGCGCTGCTCGTCGTCGGTGGCGTGCTGTCCTTCCTGCCTGTGCTCGGCATCTGGATGCTGCCGCTGGGCCTCGCGCTGCTCGCCGAGGACGTGCCGGCGCTGCGCGCGTCGCGCTCGAAGGTCTTCGATTGGATCGAGCGCCGCAAGCCGCACTGGCTGGATCCATCCGCTCCCAAAAATGATGAGACATGACTGAATTCATCACGGCCGACGCGCTGACCGCGCTGCTGCAGGTCGTTCTGATCGACCTCGTGCTCGCCGGCGACAATGCTGTCGTCATCGGTCTTGCCGCGGCAGGCCTTCCGCCCGATCAGCGCCGCCGCGCCATCGTCGTCGGCATCATCGTGGCCACCGGCTTGCGCATCGTCTTTGCCGGGGTCGCGACCCAGCTCCTGCAAGTGATCGGCCTGCTGCTGGCCGGTGGCGTGCTGTTGCTGTGGGTGTGCTGGAAGATGTGGCGCGAGCTGCGCGAGCAGGCCGCGCAATCCAGCCAATTCGCGTTCAGCCATGGCGGCGGCGCGGCCGGCGCGGCTTTGCCCCGGAAAACGTTCGGGCAGGCGGCGATGCAGATCGTCGCCGCCGACGTCTCGATGTCGCTCGACAATGTGCTCGCGGTCGCGGGTGCGGCGCGCGAGCATCCCTACATCCTGGCCTTCGGCCTGCTTCTGTCGGTCGCGCTGATGGGCGTTGCCGCCGATCTGCTCGGCCGCGTGCTGCAGACGCAGCGCTGGATCGCCTATGTCGGCCTCGCCATCATCGTCTACGTCGCCGCCGAAATGATCTATCGCGGCTCGCTCGAGCTCGCACCTGTCATCGCGAGCCTTTAAGTCCCGCCTTCGTCTTTCTGTCTTCATCTTCCTGGAGTGATCGATGTCGTCTGAATCCAAAGCACCTTTGGCGAACCCGCCGGTCGGCCTGTTTCCGCGGCTGATCTTCGGCTCGCGCTGGCTGCAATTGCCGCTCTATGTCGGCCTCATCGTCGCGCAGGCGGTCTATGTCCTGCTGTTCCTGAAGGAGCTCTGGCACCTGGTCGCGCACTCGTTCGACGCCAGCGAGCAACAGATCATGCTCGTCGTGCTCGGGCTGATCGACGTCGTCATGATCTCCAACCTGCTCGTCATGGTGATCGTCGGCGGCTACGAGACCTTCGTCTCGCGCCTGAACCTGCGCGGCCATCCCGACGAGCCGGAATGGCTGAGCCACGTCAATGCCAGCGTGCTCAAGATCAAGCTGGCCATGGCAATCGTCGGCATCTCCTCGATTTCGCTGCTCAGGACTTTCATCGAGGCCGGCAATCTCGGCACCACGCGCAGCAATTTCACCGAGACCGGCGTGATGTGGCAGGTGCTGATCCACCTGACCTTCATCGTCTCCGCGATCGGCATCGCCTGGGTCGATCGTCTCAGCGAGAACGGGCATCGCAAGGAGAACGGTCACGCGTGATGACGTGAGCGGGCCTGATCAGAGACGCCGGCTCCGCGCCAGCGTCTCGGAGGGCATCTCGCCGAACGCCACGCGATAGCCGCGCGAAAAATCGCCGAGGTGCCAGAAGCCGTTGCCGAGCGCTGCGGCCTTGACGCTCAAGCCGGAGAAGCCGGACATGAGCTGAACGCGGGTGGACCACAGCCGCTTGAGCCGCAGATAATGGTGCAAGCTCACGCCGTGCACCGCATGTGTTGCGGTCTGGAGGGTGCGCACCGAGATGTTGAGCGCGGCGGCGAGGTCTTCGCTGTAGAGCGGGCGGCTGCCGAATGTCGCCGCGATTTCGTCGAGCTGCGCGATCAGTTTGCGGTGCTTGTCGAACGACCCCGGGCGTGCGCGGAGACTATCGGACGTCACCAGTGTGTCGTCGAGGCAGGCGAGCAGCGTCTCCTGGATCGGCCGGTTGAGCATGGCGAACTCCCTGGGGTCGTCGAGGCTGGAGGCCAGGTTGAACATGCTCGTGATCGCGCTTCGCAGCCGTGTCATGGCCGCGTCTTGTGGGCGGTAGTACGTGAGGCCGCTGGTGTAGTCAGCCCAGCCGCGATGGCGCATTTCAGAGTTGAAGCGCATCATCAGGAAAGTATTGGTGCCGTATGCGAGGGAATCGATCGGGACCTTGCCGCGCACGACGTTCACCATGGAGCTGTCGATCTCATGGCCGTTGGTGATTGCGTGAAACGAGAACGGGACCGTGAGGCCGATGCCCTGGTCGGTGCCACGGGTGTCCGGTTCGATTGTTGTGGACAGGGTGCATGACGGGGATTCTTCTGTGTTTCGAGCGCTTCGCACACGTTCGAGACACGGAAGGAAGTCCACGCCATGCGGCATCAGAATAGCGTATTTCACAGTCTAACGAAGCAAATCCCTTGGTCTAAGTTCGAACAGGTCGTGGAGAAGTACGGGGCCGATCGATTGGTGCGCAAGTTGACGACGAAGCGCCACTTTATTGCACTGCTGTATGGGCAATTGAGCGGCTCGACGAGCCTGCGGGAGATCGTGACTGGGATGGCAAGCCACGAGACGCGGCTTTATCACGTGGGGGCGGCGCCGGTGAAGCGCTCGACGATGTCGGACGCCAACTCGCAGCGACCTTGGCAGGTGTTCAGCGAGCTGTTCGCACAGATGCTGCCGCAGGCGCATCGCGGGCTGCGGCGGGCAACCGCGGATGCGGTCCGCCTGATTGATTCTACCAGTATTAGGCTCTCCAGCCTGAGCGAGAGCTGGGCGACATTTTCGGCCGATGTGTTCGGGGCCAAGGCGCATATCGTCTACGATCCGAATGCCGATCGGCCGGTTTACTTTGCGGTGACGCCAGCCAACGTCAACGACATCACGGCTGCGAAGGCCATGCCGATTGAGCTGGGCGCAACCTACGTCTACGACCTCGGTTACTACGATTATGGCTGGTGGGCGAAGCTCGATGAGGCCGGCTGCCGCTTCGTGACGCGGTTGAAGAAGAACACTCCGCTCGACGTGATAAGGGAGAACCACGTCTCCAAGAACAGCAATATTGTGAGCGACCGGATCGGTCACTTGCCGGCCCGCCTCGCCAACAGCCGCAAGAATCCGCTGCAAGTTCCGGTCAGGGAGATCTGCGTCGTCATTGAGAGCGGCAAGCAGTTGCGTATCGTGACCAATGATCTCGACGCGTCGGCAGAAGAGATCGCCGAGCTCTACAAACAGCGCTGGCAGATCGAATTGTTCTTCCGCTGGGTCAAGCAGACGCTTCGAATCAGGCATTTTATCGGCGTCTCCGAGAACGCAGTCCGCATTCAGATCGCCATCGCCCTGATCGCGTTTCTCCTCCTGCGCATGGCCCAGCTCGCTCAAAAAGCGGTACACAGTCCCCTCGAATTTGCCCGGCTCGTCCGCACCAATCTCATGCACAGACGTCCGATCAACAACTTGCTCGAACCTCTGCAGTCCGTCCCTATCAACCAAAACCAGTTGAACCTTGGACTATACTTCCAATGAACCGGACACCCGTGGGTCGGTGCCGACCTCGGCCTCGAAACGGCGAGCGAAGGCGCGCTGGAGCACGAACAGCCCGTCCTGGAGCGGCAGGATGGCGCGCGACAGCGAGACCTCGTGCGGGCGCAGCGGCGTGCTGACGCCCAGACCGAGGACGTCATTGGCGCGAAACTCGTCGAAATCCGAAAAGCGCTCGATGCGGAGGATGCGCGAAGCTGTGAGCTGACGAACCGGCATGTCTGAATACCAAGCGGTGCCAGGAGGAGTGCGAATAATGCGCGGAAGGTATCAGGTGGCAGGCCCTTGGCCCTATTCCGTAAAACTACTGCGGCGCCTTATCACACGACTTGCGGGTACGCCGCAGTCTCGTGCCGCTCACGCTCGCCCAGTTCGCGCACCAGCTCCTGGAGAAATGAGTCCGTGAAGGCGGGCAGGGTGCGCTCGGCACGGACATAGACGCCGAGATCGGACCAGACCGGGCTGCCGGCATTGTCGAGCGGTAGGAACACGAGCTGCGCATCGCGCCACAGCCTGGTGATGCCGAGCTGGGTCTGGAAGGCGACGCCGACACCGCGCGCGGCGAGCTCGCGCATCAGGTCGATCGAGTTGGCCTGGATCGCCGGCTCCGGTGTCTCCGAGAGCTGCGCGATCAGCGGCTGCAGCAAATGGTAGATCGAGAGCTCCGGCAGCGCCTGAATGACGGGGAAGGCGAGACACTGCTCCAGCGTGACGGTCTTGCGGCGCGCCAGCGGATGTTCGCGGGCGACCAGCGCGCCGAGGCGAAACCGTTTCAGCGCGACCTGGCGCAAATCGGGCGGATGCCGGAGCGCGATGGCAATGCCGATGTCGGCCTCGCCCCGCCGCAGGGCTTCGAGCACGTCGGACGATCCCATCACCTCGACTGTGAAGCTGACGCGCCTGGCCCTGCTGCGATGCGAGGCGATCAGATCCGGCAGCACCGATTCCGTGAGAGACTCGATGCAGGCGATGCTGATAGTGCCGCGCCAGGCGCCGGACAGGGACGCCACGTCGGAGCGGAAGCGATCGAGGTCCTGCAGCACGTTCATGACGTGGCGGGCCAGCATCTCGCCGACCGTAGTCAGCGTCAGGCCGCGCGCAGTCCGCTCAAACAAGGGCGAGCCAACCTCTTGTTCCAGCTTGATAATTTGTCTGCTGACCGCTGACGAGGCAACGTTCAGAAGACGCGCGGCGGCCCGGATCGAGCCGGTGCGGCGGACGGCATGGAAATACTGGATGGCTGGTGAATGAAAGCGCATGGGACCCCGGACGCACAATAGCTGTTGCCGAAATGGCAGCAACATGTACGAAATTCTCTGCCTTTTGAGAGCGCTGAATTCACCCTAGTGTCATGTGCTGACGGGCCTCTCGGACCCGCGCGGCGGCGCGCCCGCAAAGATGCGGCAGGGGATTTTGGGGTGGACGAGACGATCGCTTGCGAGCTGGAGCATGGGCGGGATGCCCGTCTGGTCGACCGCCGCCGCGCGGCCGCTTATGTCGGCGTGACCGCCGGCCGTTTCGAGCAGCTCGTGCGCGACAACGTCGTGCCGCCACCCGTCATGGTCGACAACAAGCGGCGTTGGCCGATTGCGTTGCTCGACGACGTCAGGGACGCGGTCGGCAGCAGCATGCCGTCGCCGCCGGCAGTAAGGGCCGATGTCGAGGCGCCTCCGTGCGACCGCGACGCCTTGCCGTCTTCGCGCGAGCTGCCCGATGCAGCCTGGTTCGAGCGGCGCGCGAGCTTCGTGCAAAGGGTCCGACGCTCGCTGCTTTCGGGCAACGAGATCCGCCTGCTGCGTGAGTTCAAGCTGCTCAAGCAGAGCCAGATCAGCATGCACGGCTACTACGGCAGCTTCGAAGCGCTGATGGTGCGCGGCTACGTCGTCGAGATCGACCGCAAGCCGCCAACGAGCCGTCCATTGGTGACGTATCGCCTCACCGCGCCGGGCGCGCAGGTGATCGCGGCGCTGAAGGACGAGCCGCTCTCCTGACCGTCTATTTGAGAAGTTCGCACACTGTCGGATGCGGTCCGATTCCCGTCTGGATGTCGGCGGTCGAGACGGTGCGCCACCACGTGTCCAGCGCGCCACGGTCGCAACCGAGCTTGACGCTCATGCCGCCGGCGAACTTGATCCAGTCGGCGAAGTGATCCTGGCCGACCGCGATCACCACGGGAATGCCGGCATCGAGCGCACGCTCGATCAGATAAGACAGGCCCTTGCCGTCGCGCTCGCGCTTGCCGAAGCGGTTGATGATGACGAGGTCCGCCCCGCGGGCGAGGGCATCTGCGATCCGCATGCCGGCATTTTGCAGGCGCGCAAGATCGAGCCGGCAGCCTTGTGCGGCCGGATCAATATCCTGCGCGAGCAGCAGCTTTTCGCAGCTGTGAAGCAGGATGGCGGAGAGGCTGGAATCGGCGCATTGGCCGGCCTGCACCATACCGACGACGCGATGGCCGCGGGCGATCAAATCTGCGGCGAAGTCGCGCAGGACGGCATCCGGGTCCTGATGCTTCTCGTAAACGAGAGCGGCGAGCTCGCAATGTGCATCGAACATGGTTCGCCTCCGTATGTCTCTTGAGAATGAATCGGGGCCGCGGCGGTTTCGCCGCGACCCCTGATGTCGAATCAGGCCGCTGGCGGGCCGTTGATGATCTGGAGCTGGGTGAATTCGGCGAGGCCTTCCTCGGCGAACTCCGTGCCGATGCCCGATTGCTTGGCGCCGCCGAACGGGATGTGCGGGGCCATGTCGAGATGCTTGTTGATCCAGACCGTGCCGGACTCCAGGCGCGTCGCGACCTCATGCGCACGGTTAATGTCGGATGACCAGACCGAGGCGCCGAGGCCGTAGGTGGTGGCATTGGCGCGGCGGATCACATCGTCCTTGTCGGAATATTTGATCAGCGGCAACACCGGGCCGAACTGCTCCTCGTCGACCAGTTTCGAGCCCTCCTTGATGTCGCGCACGATGGTCGGCTCGATGAAATAGCCGGGACGGTCCATCGCGGCGCCGCCTGCGACCACCTTGCCGTTCTTGTGCGCGTCCTCGAGGAACGCCTTGACCTTCTCGTACTGCATCTTGTTTTGCAGCGGCCCGAGTTTTGTTCCTTGCTTGGAGCCATCGTCCACGACGGTACTCTTCGCGATGGCGACCAGCTCGTCGCAAAGCTCGTCATAGACGGATTCGTGCACATAGAGCCGCTTGATGGCCAGGCACACTTGCCCCGAATTCTGGAACGCGCCTTCGAAGATGCCGGGCGCGACCTTCTTATCGACGTCGTCGAGCACGATGCCGGCATCGTTACCGCCAAGCTCGAGCGTGATGCGCTTGAGCGTCTGCGCCGCGCTCGCCATCACCTTCTGGCCCGTTGCGGTCGAGCCGGTGAAGGAGATCTTGCGGATGTCTGGGTGCTTGGTCATCTCGCCACCGAGATCATTTGCGTCGGTGATGAAGTTGAGCACGCCCTTCGGCACCACGTCCTTGATCAGCTCGGCGAAGCGCAAGGAGGAGAGCGGCGTCGTCGGGGCGGGTTTCACGATCAGCGTGTTGCCGGCGATCAGCGCGGAGGGCAGCTTGAAGGCAAGGATCAGGAGCGGGTAGTTCCAGGGGATGATGGCGCCGACGACGCCCAGCGGGCGGCGATAGGCCTCGACCTTGCGATCGCCGGAATTTTCGATGACCTTCATCGGCAGATCGAGCGAGCCGAGATAGCGGAAGAAGGCGGCCATGCCGAGCACTTCGCCGGTGGCGTCCGCAAGCGGCTTGCCTTGTTCGCTGGTAAGCAGGCGCGCAAGCTCGCCTGAATTGGCCTCGATCACGTCGGCCATCTTCATCACGACCTTGCGACGGTCCTCGATCGAGGTCGCAGCCCAGGCGGGGAAGGCGGCTTTCGCCGCCGCGACGGCCGCATCGAGCTGCGACTTCGAGGCACGGGGGCACTCGGCCACCACTTCTTCGGTTGCGGGATTGAGAACCGGCATGGTCAGGTCGCCGGGCACCATCTTGCCGTCGATGAGAAGATTGAAGTCACTCATAGGCTTTGTGTTCCCTTTGCAGAACGGGCCGTTCAGGCCTCGTTATATTCCGAGATATATCACGCTTGCCACGGGCCGGCCAATGGTCGCGGAATCGATCAATTCCAGAAAAAGCGGCTGGACGCGGCTCGACCTATCGATATATCTTGACGGATATAGCGAACTGCGTTCCGGGACCGGCGATGGAAATCAAGGTGAGGCAGCTCACGACCTGCGAGGTGGCGTCCGATGGCGGCGCGATCTCGCTGGGCTTCGAGGACGTGTCGGGCAATCCCGCCGCGGTCAGCGTCTCGCTCAACCAGGTCGGCGCGCTCATCATGACGCTGCCCGGATTGCTCGAGGCGGCGCTGAAGGTCCGTTACGGCGACCAGAGCCTGCGCTATGCCTATCCGCTCGCATCCTGGGTGCTCGAACAATCCACCGACACGACGCAGCGCATCATCACGCTGGAAACCGAAGACGGTTTTAAGGTTCGTTTCTCGATCCCCAGGGATGAGCAGAGCCTTCTGGGCGAAGCGCTGACCCAGCCGATGCCCGAGATGACGGTGCGGCCGAACTAGGGCTACGACGATTTGCGGGAGCGGGCAATGTCGCTCTTGAGCGCTTCCAGGTCCTTGTGCACGGCGCGGGCGGCGTCGCGCTCGATCTTGCGGTAGCGTGCCACGAGCTTTTCGCCCAACGGTGTCAGCATTGCGCCGCCGCCGTACTTGCCGCCGGCCTGCGGCTCGACCGCAGGATGTCCGCAGATCCGGTTGATCTCGTCGACGAGATCCCAGGCGCGCTTGTAGGACATGTCCATGGCGCGGCCGGCCCCGGAGATCGAGCCTTGCTCGCGGATCTGCTCCAGAAGCTCGATCTTGCCTGGCCCGATCCGGTCCTCGCCGTCGAGGTCGATGCGAAGGCTCAGCTGCGGAAGGGATTTGGCGCTTGCGCGCGACATGCTGGCGTCTCTTGAATGGTTCCAAACCGAGCTTGCCATTCTTGCCCGCCGCGAACAAGGCGCATGCGGCCGGCCGCTTCATCGTACGGCGTGCATCTCCGGGAACGCCTTCAGCCGGTGACGTCGGCTCCTGCCAATGAGGAAGTCGCGAGCGTCTCTTCGCGCGTGCGCTTTGCAGATCGATAAAATTGTCTGCAATCCGCTCAGTGCCGGCAAACCGTGCGGACAAGAAGCCCGGCACCTTAAACCAGAACTTTGGAACCGGCCTGCATCCTGCCGCAAAAGGGCAGGGCATCAACATGTCGGTTCTCAAGGAGGTCGTCGCAGCAATTATGGGAGTCTACGCATTCCTGTTTGCGTGCGACACATTGTTCGGGGTCGGCGAGGCGCGCTTCGACGATTCCTATTTCAGCGCCAGCTTCTATGCGCCAGGGCCGCAGGAATTCCGCTTCGCCAGCAACACGCCGCCGGCGACCCGCGTCAGCGACGCCTTTGCGCAGTTCTCGGCGGCCGAAGCCAAGCCGAACAAGCGCTACTCGTCGCTGACGACGATCATTCGCTAGGCGCGCTCGGCTGCGCGGTTAGCGCCTGGATGCTGCCCCGCACGTTGCGGGATCAGCAGCAGGCAGGCCACCATGAATGTCGCGATGACGGCGGAGGCCAATGGTCGGCTCAGCGCCAGCCCGCCCTGATCCAGCGGCTTGTCGAGGAAATCGCCGACGGTTGCACCCAGCGGTCGCGTCAGGATGAAGGCGGCCCAGAACAGGGTCACGCGGGAGACCCGGGTCCAGAGATAGAGCGCTGCGATGACGGCGAGCCCGGCCGCGAAGATCAGCGCGCCGCCGCGATAGCCCATGTCGCCGGTGTCGGCGATCCAGTCGCCGAGCGCGGTGCCCAGCGTCTGTGAGAACGTGATCGCGCCCCAATAGAAGGCTTCCGCCCGCGGGGTGCTGACACTGTTGACCGAGATGGTCCCTTCGATGCGATACCAGAGGCCGAGCACCAGCGCGAGACAGATCAGCAGCAGCGTCGCGCCGCCGGTGTAGCCGATACCGAGCGAACGGTCGGCGAAGTCGGCCATCGTGGTTCCGAATGTGGTCGAGGCCACGATGGTGGCCCAATAAAGCGCGGGATGAAATTTCTGCGCGCGAATCTGTGCCGCGACCAGGACGACCATCGCCGCCAGGAAAAGGCATGTGCCTGCGAGATAACCCCAGTTCAGCGTCATCGTCACGGTGTCGCCGCCGGTCTCGCCCAGCGTCGTGGCGGCGATCTTGATGATCCAGAAACCGAGCGTGACCTCGGGGACCTTGCTTTCGCTGAAATGGCTGCTCTTGATAGTGTCTTCCATCGTGTCCTCTTTGCTGGGCCAGAACTATGGCCTGCGACTGGCGGGAGGCGGTGCGGAAACCTCAGGCCTTGGCGACGCTATCCATGATCGTAAGCAAGTCGGTGATCGCTTGCTTGCATTTGGCGGCATCCGGCGTTCCTGCGCGCAGCGCTTCCAGAGCTCGGTCAATCGCCTTGTCCACCATGTGCCAGTCGGCCGCCGCGCGTGGCTTCAATCCGGCTTCTGCTTCGTCCCATTTGGTCTCCAGGTCCTTGATCCTGGCCTTGGCGGCGGCCAGGTCGCCCTTGTCGATCAGCCCCGCGACATCGACCGCGATGCTGCGGAATGGCGTAAGGTCGCCGAGCTTCGCGGCCGCCGCCTCCGCCAGCGGCACAAAGGTGAAGTGCCGGCTTGCCTGCGTGTTCGGCTCGCCCGTGAACGTTGTCACGAGACAAACGGCAATGGCGGGAATGAGTTTCATCGGTGTCTCCTGGTGTAACTCCTGCCTCGGCGCAGGACGGGTTGAACCTGCGTTGCGAATTACTGGGCTGGGCCGGCCCGGCGCGCGCCGTCGCCTTCGAACGTCACCCAGGCAACAAGGCCAACGATGATGCTCAGGAAGCCGATGCTGGTCTGGATCGTGCCGAGACCGATGCCGCCGTATTCGCGCGATTGGGACAGCAGATCGCCGAGCGAGGCGCCGAGCGGGCGGGTGAGGATGTAGGCGAGCCAGAAGGTGAGGACCGGATTGGCGCCGAAATGATAAGAGACGGCCACAGCGGCGATCAGCGCACTGAAGGCGACAACACCGAGCTGGAAACCGAGGCCGAGCGCTTCGGCGGACAGATCGCCGGCTGCGGTGCCGAGCGCGAAGGTGAACAGGATCGCGGTCCAGTAGAACAGCTCGCGTCGCGTCGTGACGATACTATGGATCGAGAGGGTGCGCTCGACGCTGAACCATAAGGCGAACGTCGCCGCGAGCGCGCAGGCGAACGCTGCGGTGCTGATGTAGAGGCTGATGTCGAGCTTGTCGGTCAACAGATCAGTGAGCTGTGTACCAACGATGCTGACGAGAACAACAGTGAGCCAGTAGATCCAGGGCACATACGCCCGGCGGCGCAGTTGCGTGAGCAGCGCGGCAACGAGCAGGCCGGTCAAACAGATCGCGGTGAGGCTGGCGCCGAGGCCGACATGAACCGCGAGATAGTCGGCGCCGGTCTCCCCGACCGTCGTGGAGAGGATCTTGATGGCCCAGAAGATCGCGGTGACCTCCGGAACCTTGTTCAGCATCTGCCTTGCGCCAACGCCTAAATATTGCGACACGCCCAAATCTCCTGGAGCCGAAGCGATGTGGGACCGTCGCGCAGAGGACTTAGGCCCGACTTAGGGGCGAGAAATTTCGTGCGCAGCATCGTCTTCGCCGCAATTTGGGCCTGCTCGCGCTTCCTAACTCTGCGCTAAGTCATGGTGAACAGGATGTGAGAGCCGGAAGGTCCGGCGGAGCTCGAGGATCGATTTTTGCGGGTGCTGCTGATCGAGGATGACAGGATGGTCGGCGCCGCCGTCGAGCAGGCGCTGAAGGATGCCGCCTATGCCGTCGACTGGGTCAGGGACGGCGAGACCGCGCTGCACGCCGCGGCGAGCGAATCCTACGAGGTGTTGCTGCTCGATCTTGGTCTGCCGAATGTCGACGGCCGCGACATCCTGCGGCGGTTGCGCGCCGATGGCCGCAAGCTTCCCGTCATCATCGTGACCGCGCGCGATGCGATCGACGACAGGATCGAGGGGCTCGATCTCGGCGCCGACGATTATCTCGTCAAGCCCTTCGAGATTCGCGAGTTGCTGGCGCGGATGCGCGCGGTGGCTCGGCGCGAGGCCAGCGGCGCGCCGGCGGTGCTCGGCAATGCAGTGCTGCGCCTGGACCCCGCGAGCCGGGAAGCGTCCTATCTCACAAAATCCGCGGTGCTGACCGCGCGCGAATTCGCACTGCTGCAGGCGCTGCTGGCACGGCCCGGCACGATCCTGTCACGCAGCGATTTGGAGCGGCAGCTCTACGGCTGGAACGAGGAGGTTGCGAGCAACGCGATCGAATTCCTGATTCATGCGGTTCGCAAGAAACTCGGCGCGGATGCGATCCGCAACGTGCGTGGAGTCGGCTGGATGGTGGACCGCTCATGATCAGGTCCTTGCGGGGCCGGCTGTTCGCCGGTCTCACCGCGATCATTCTCCTGACGGGACTGATTGGCGGCCTGTTCGCCCATCGCTGGGCGTTCGACGAAGCCATCGAGATGCAGGACTCCGTCCTGATCCAGATCGCAGGCCTCGTGCAGTCCGGCAGCCTCACCGGTGGTCGGGACCTGCGTGGTGTGGATGAGGACGCCGAGGTCTGGCTGATCGACGAGGCGTCCGATGACGATGCGGGGCTTTGGAGCCTCAAGGACGGTCTCGCGCTGGCGACCCGAAAGGGGCAGCCGATCCGCGCGCTGCTGCGGACGCGGTCCGATGGCACGCGGTTCGCCGTGGCGCAGCGCACCTCCGTGCGCGACGAGATCGCGAGTGACATGGCCTTCCGCACCGTGCTGCCGATCGCCGCGCTCATTCCCTGTCTATTGCTGGTCACGGCCATTGTCATTTCACGCTCGCTGCGGCCGATGGTACGTCTCGCCGGTGATCTCGACCGCCGCAATGCTGATGACATGACGCCGCTGCCGGCGGCGCAGATGCCGACCGAGCTGCATTCGTTCGTCGCCTCCATCAATGGATTGTTGCAACGGACACGTTTCTTGGTGGATCAGCAACGCCGGTTCGTTGCCGACGCCGCGCATGAGCTGCGCACCCCGATTACGGCGCTGAGCCTGCAAGCGGAGAATCTCTCTGCGGTCGATCTACCCGCCGATGCGCGAGACCGCGTGACGGCGCTCCGCCGGGGGATCGGGCGGACCAAGCATCTTCTTGAACAATTGCTGGCGCTGGCAAGGCAGGACGCCGGATCGTCGGATGGATCGGTCATGCCGGTCGTCGCGCTGGACGTTACATTGAAAGAGGTCGTAGCCGACGCCATGGCTGATGCAGCCAATCGCGGCGTCGATCTCGGCTTTGCACGTATCGAGCCGGCATTGGTACGCGCGGAAGCGGTCATGCTCGCTGCGTTGGCACGCAATCTCCTCGACAACGCCCTCCGCTTCACGCCGCATGGGGGACGGATTGACGCGTGGGTCTATCGCGAGGGCGGCACGGCGATCCTCCAGATCGAGGATAGCGGGAGCGGAGTTGGGCCCGAGGAGATCACCCGGATTTTCGAGCCCTTCTATCGCGGCCAGCGGCCTGAAGGCGATGGCGTCGGGCTTGGTCTATCCATCGTCAAGCGGATCGTTGTTCGGCTCGGCGGATCGATCGAGGCTGTGAATGTTGCCGATGGTGGACGCACCGGACTGCGCGTCCAGGTCAAATTGCCGGCCGCGTCTGGCTGACGCTCACTCCCCCTGGATCCATTCCGCCACGCCGCGCCACAGCGTGTCGCGGTGTTCGGGGCGGAAGAAGCCGAAATGGCCGATCGCCTTGGCGCTGACGTCGGACGGCTTCACTGTCAGCACCTCCGGCGTGATCGCGCTGAAGCCGGACGTGAGCAGCTCCACGGCTGGCCGCGTCGCCCAGGGATCGTCGGAGAAGCAGAGCGCGCGCAGCTCGCCTTTGAACTTGGCAAAGTTCTCCAGCGCCGGCAGCTTGGAATCGAACAGATAGCGCGGGCTCGAAACCCAATCGGCCCATTGCAGGAACACACCCTTGGGCAAATCCTCGCCGATGCCGACCCATCCCGGTGCGTAACCGAGTGCGTGGACCAGCGGCACGCCGACAAAGTTCATGAAGGCGAAGACGCGATATTTCTCCGGCGGGGTCATCAGCCGCCAGGTCGCGGCCTGCGAGGCCACGAACGCCGCGCGCGAGATCTCGCTGTTGTTCTCGATCAGCCCGAGCGCCTGACCTCCGAAGGAGTGGCCGACGTAAGCGAGCGGGAGGCCATGATAGCGTTCGCGCATCCAGCGCACCGCGGCGGTGACGTCTTGCGCGGCCCAGTCCGACATCGAGGCCTTGAAGCCAACCAGCGATTTCGGCTGGTTGTAGCCGACCATCGCCGGCAGGCGCGAGTCGCCGATGCCGCGGTAATCGTAGGTGAGCACTGCGCAGCCGCGATGGGCGAGGTAGGAGGCAAAGCCCTTGTAGATCTTGCGCGGGACGGCGGTCGCCGAATTGATCAGGACGGCGTGGCGCTTGGCGCCCCGCGGCAGAAACAGCGTGCCTGTCAGCGCATACCCGTCGGTCGCCGGGAAGCTGATCTCGTCGATGAAAGCGTCGTCCAGGGGCGCGTCCATGGGGAAGCTGTCTTGCCGGTTTCTTCTACCGCCCCCTAGCAAATGCGAATTCGGCTTTGCCCGCAAGGGTTTGCATTGCGAAATGGATTTACAACTGGCGGTGTCGTGCCAGCCTGTGTATAAGGCGGCCCTCCGCAACCCACAGATCAGGTTGCACTTTTCGCTTCACGGAGAGATTGCGATGTCCGAGCGGTGGACGCCCGAGTCCTGGCGCAGCAAGCCGGTGCTACAGGTGCCCGAATATCCCGACGCCAAGGCCTTGGCCGACGTCGAGGCGCAGCTTGCAACCTTTCCGCCGCTGGTGTTCGCCGGCGAGGCGCGCAATCTGAAGAAGGCGCTGGGGCGCGTTGCGGCCGGCGACGCCTTCCTGCTGCAAGGCGGCGATTGCGCCGAGAGCTTTGCCGAGCACGGCGCCAACAACATCCGCGACTTCTTCCGCGTGCTGCTGCAGATGGCGGTGGTACTGACCTATGCCGGCGCGGTGCCGGTGGTGAAGGTCGGTCGCATCGCCGGTCAGTTTGCCAAACCCCGGTCATCGCCGACCGAGAAGGTCGATGGCGTCGAGCTGCCGAGCTATCGCGGCGACATCGTCAACGACATCGCCTTCACCAAGGAGGCACGCATTCCGGATCCGCAGCGTCAGCTGATGGCCTATCGCCAGTCGGCCGCGACGCTGAATCTGCTCCGCGCGTTCGCGACCGGCGGTTACGCCAATCTCGGCAGCGTGCATGAATGGATGCTCGGCTTCCTCAAGGATTCGCCGCAGTCACGCCGCTACAAGGAGCTGGCCGACCGCATCTCGGATGCGCTGAACTTCATGCGCGCCTGCGGCCTCGATCTCGAAAGCCATCCCGAGCTGCGCGCCACCGATTTCTACACCAGCCATGAGGCGCTGCTGCTCGGCTACGAGCAGGCCATGACCCGCGTCGATTCCACGACGGGCGACTGGTACGCGACCTCGGGCCACATGATCTGGATCGGCGATCGCACCCGCCAGCTCGATCATGGCCATGTCGAATATTTCCGGGGCATCAAGAACCCGATCGGCCTCAAGTGCGGCCCGTCGCTCAAGCCCGACGAACTGTTGAAGCTGATCGACGTCCTCAACCCCGACAACGAGCCGGGCCGGCTGACGCTGATCAACCGCTTCGGCTCCGACAAGGTCGCCGATCATCTGCCGGGCCTGATCCGCGCAGTGAAGCGCGAGGGCAGGGCGGTGGTCTGGTCGTGCGATCCGATGCACGGCAACACCATCACCTCCACGTCAGGCTACAAGACGCGGCCGTTCGATCGCGTGCTGTCGGAGGTGAAGTCGTTCTTCACAATCCATGCCGCAGAAGGCACTCATGCCGGCGGTGTGCATCTGGAGATGACCGGCCAGGACGTGACCGAATGCATCGGCGGCGCCCGCGCCATCACCGACGAGGATCTCAACGACCGCTACCACACGGTCTGCGATCCCCGCCTCAATGCGGAGCAATCCATCGACATGGCGTTCCTGGTCGCCGAACTGCTGAAGCAGGAACGCGCCGGCAAGGTCCGGCCGATGCCGGCTGCAGCGGGGCTCTGACACCTTGCTGCGCATCTGGAAGGCCACGATCAATTCCCGCAACGGAATGGCCTTTGCGTTCCGTTCGGAGCAGGCCATCCGCGAGGAGGTCTTTGCGCTGATCCTGTCGCTGCCGGTGGCGTGGTTCGTCGCCGCGACCGCGATGCGCGCGGTCGAGCTGGTGTGTGCGGTTGCGTTCGTGCTGGTCGTGGAGCTGCTCAACACCGCGATCGAGAAGCTCGCCGATCGCCTGACCATGGACCGCGACAAGCAGATCGGGCGGGTCAAGGACATGGGCTCGGCCGCAGTCGGCGTTGCGCTGCTGATGGCCGGCGCATTCTGGATCATCGCCATTATCGAGCGATTGGGATTCCTCTAGCCCGAGGACGGCGGCCATGACCGAACGTCTCAACGCCTTCGCGGTCACGCTCGCCCAGCTCAATCCGACCGTGGGCGATATCGAGGGCAATGCCGCGAAGGTTCGCGCGGCACGCGCGCGCGCCATCGCCGACGGCGCCGACCTCGTGCTGTTCCCGGAATTGTTCATCGCCGGCTATCCGCCGGAGGACCTGGTGCAGAAGCCGGCCTTCCAGGCCGCCTGCCGCGCCGCGATCGAAGCGCTCGCACGCGAGACCGCCGACGGTGGCCCGGCATTGCTGGTCGGCACGCCCTGGGTCGAGGATGGCAAGCTCTACAATGCCTGCGCGCTACTCGAGGGTGGTCGCATCGCCGCACTGCGTTTCAAATGCAATCTGCCGAACTACGGCGTGTTCGACGAGAAGCGGCTGTTTGCGCGCGGGCCTGCTTCGGGTCCCCTCACCGTGCGGGGGGTGCGGATCGGCGTGCCGATCTGCGAGGACATCTGGCTGGAAGAGTCCGAGGACTACGAGAACGTGGTCGAGACGCTGGCCGAGACCGGCGCCGAGATCATCCTGGTGCCGAACGGCTCGCCCTATGCCCGCGACAAGAACGACGTGCGCCTGTCGGTGGCGGTCGCGCGGGTCACCGAAAGCGGCCTGCCGCTGGTCTATCTCAACCAGGTCTGCGGCCAGGACGAGCTCGTGTTCGACGGCGCCTCGTTCGCGCTCAATGGCGACCTCTCGCTCGCCGCGCAACTGCCAGCGTTCGAGGAGAGCATCACCACGTTGCGCTTCACCAGGACGGGCGGCGACTGGCGCTGCGCCGGTCCGATCGTCGAGCAACCGGAAGGCGACAAGGCCGACTACGCTGCCTGCGTGCTTGGCTTGCGCGACTATGTCGGCAAGAACGGCTTCCCGGGCGTGTTGCTCGGCATTTCCGGCGGCATCGATTCCGCGCTGTGTGCCGCGATCGCGGTCGATGCGCTTGGCGCCGATCAGGTGCACGGCGTGATGCTGCCGTATCGCTACACGGCAGCCCACTCGATTGCCGACGCCGGCGAGCTCGCCGGCCATCTTGGCATCCGCTACGAGGTGCTGCCGATCGCGGAAGCTGTGTCCGGCTTCGAGACCATCCTGTCCGGCCTGTTCAAGAACCTGCCGCCTGACATCACCGAGGAAAATCTGCAGGCCCGCAGCCGCGGCACGCTGCTGATGGCGATTTCCAACAAGATCGGGCTGATGGTAATGACGACGGGCAACAAGTCGGAGATGTCGGTCGGTTACGCCACGCTCTATGGCGACATGAACGGCGGCTTCAATCCGATCAAGGATATCTACAAGACGCAGGTGTTTCGACTGGCGGCGCTGCGCAATTCATGGAAGCCCGATGATGCACTGGGGCCCGCAGGCGAGGTGATCCCGCCCGATATCATCACGCGTCCGCCGACGGCTGAATTGCGCGAGAACCAGACCGATCAGGATTCATTGCCGCCTTACGACGTGCTCGATGCGATCCTGGAGCGTCTGGTCGAGCGCGAGGAGCCGCTCGACCAGATCATCGAAGCCGGCTTCGACCGCGAGACGGTGACCCGCATCGACCATCTGCTCAACGTCGCCGAATACAAGCGCCGTCAGGCCGCGCCCGGAGTGAAGGTGACGCGCAAGAACTTCGGCCGCGACCGCCGCTATCCCATCACCAACCGCTTCCGCGATCGGGGCGAGAAGCTGCCCGCACCCGACGAGACGCTGGTGTCGCGCGGCAGCAAGGCCTCGATCGACGCGTTCGAGGGGTAGCCATATTCCGCTGTCATCATCCGCGAAGGCGGATGATCCAGTACTTCACGGCAGAGATTATCGGAGACGACTTCCGCCGCGGAGTACTGGATGCCCCGCCTTCGCGGGGCATGACGGTTGAATTCGCAGCTTGACGCTTCAACTACTTCTGCTGCGGCAGGAATGTCGGCCCCACCGAGCGGATCGGCTTGTTCTCCGACGTGGTCGCGGCGCTCGCATCCGCAGCCGGCGCGGCAGCGCTCGGCGCTGGAGCCGCGCCCTTCTTGCCATTCGCGGGCGCGCCCTTGGTGAGCTGCCGCTGCTGCATCTTCTTGGCGCTTTCCTCGGTGACGATGATGTCACCCTGCTGCTCCACCGCCGCCTTGTCGTCGGCCGATTTCAGCGCGTCGGCCCAGCTCTGGCCGGCCGCCTTGCAGGAGCAGGACGGGTTGAACTCGCTGCGGAATTTGAAGGCGTTCGGCAGCGACGTGTAGGGCTGGCCGCTGATCGAGACCGCCGAGTTCATGTCCTCGCCGGGATTGCGATGGGCGTAGAGCACGGCTTCGGCCGCAGGACAGAGCGCCTTGCAGGTCTTTTCGTCGTCGGGGAAGCGCGCCGGCACGGTCGCAAACGAGATCGGGAAATAAGCACCGTCGCAGGTACGCACGCACACGGTGCGATAGGTGCCGGATTGCGGGCCGAGATCCGCTGGCGGAACGCCTTGCGGATTGTTCGGGTTGTTGTTGCCGCCACCGAACAGATTGCTCAGGAAGTTGCCGCCGCCTTGTGACTGCGCCGCATTGGCGTATTGCGGTCCGCAATTGTTCTGCGCGAGAGCAACCAGCACGGAGCGACGCTGGCTGTCGCGCTCGGGGTTGCCGCCGCCCGGACCGCCACCGCGCAGGCGCTCGAGATTGCTGTTGATCTGGTCCAGATTGGCGCGCATCTGCTGGATCTGGGTGTTGACCGGGCCGCATTGTGCGGATTGGCCGTTGAACAGCGAGAAGAAGCCGGTGGAGTCGCAGCCCATGCGTTTGGCCTGCATGGTGACGCGGTCGAGCTCGGCCTGCTGGCGGCTCTGGGAATCCTGGTAGCGGCGGATCTGGTCCTCGCGTGCAGGGTCGCTGCCGCCACGGTCAAGCGCGGCGAGCTGGCCTTCCAGGCGCACGCACATCGGATTCGGTCCGAGGCCGCCCTGGGCGGGAGGAGGCGGCGCCGCGCCTGAGGGCCCAGCCTGTGCGAAGGCATCGGTGGCGAGCACGACGCCGAGAAGCACGGTGCAGGCAAGGAGGAAGCGGGGACGGGACAGAGACAAAAATTCAGGCATATCCGCCATTCTAGCGAGGTCACGGCCGTCACTGACTTGGGGGGCCGACGCGCGCCCTCCAATAGCCGCTTCCTGCGGCATCGTCACGTCGTTTCAGGGGCCGAAGACTGGTCCTAAGGTCCGCCAGTTCCGAGCGAATTCAGCGCTGGCAGGTGATTGCGACATATTCGTCGCAATGGCCATGGGAGCAGTTTGCGCCGGATTTGGGGACAGACCCGGTAATTTCGTCGGGATCGACCCGGCGGTAGCTTGATGCCTGTGCAAAGTCCCGTGATTGGCAGTAGGTGCGGGCGACCTGGGCGCCGCATTTGTCGCCCTTGGCCAGGCACTGGTCGACGCCATAGCCGTCGGTCTGGTTGCCAATGATGAAGACGCGGGTCTCGGCGCCGGCGCTGGATGCGCTAAGGATCGAGGCGCAGGAAATGAGCGCGAGCAGGGATCGCATGAAATCACCTTGGGGCAAAAAATAGGAACCGCCAGTTCCAGAATGCGCTCAAATGGTTAAGGATGATGAACCATCTGGGCGGCAGGCCCTGCCTGGCGGAAATAAAGCGGCATTTCCGTGGCTCTCTTGACGAAAGGCGGGCTCATAGCCCATATGTCCGACATGAACGGTCTCCTCGCCATCTGCATTATTTGCCGCGAGATTACGAGCTAGCGATTCGCTGGCTGGAGCCGTCTTTTCTCAAAACACATTGAGAGCACTGGACGCCCGGCCAACAGCCGACGGGTGTCCATATGGAATTGCGTCTGTACGATACGTTGACGAAGGAGAAGCGCACCTTCGTGCCGCTCGATGCGAGCAACGTCCGCATGTATGTCTGCGGACCGACCGTCTACGACTTCGCCCATATCGGCAATGCCCGGCCCGTGATCGTGTTCGACGTGCTGTTTCGGTTGCTCCGCCACATTTACGGCGAGGCACACGTCAAATATGTCCGCAACATCACCGACGTCGACGACAAGATCAACGACCGCGCCGCGCGGGACTTTCCCGGCCTGCCGCTGAACGAGGCGATCCGCAGGGTCACCGAGCAGACCGGCAAGCAGTTTCATGCCGATGTGGACGCGCTTGGCGCGCTCCGGCCGAGCGTCGAGCCGCGCGCGACCGAGCACATCGGCGAGATGCGCGAGATCATTGAACGGCTGGTTGCCGGCGGCTTTGCGTATGTCGCCGAGGACCATGTGCTGTTCTCGCCGCAGGCGATGAATGCGGCCAATGATGGACTGCCGCGCTATGGCGCACTGTCCAATCGCTCGCTGGACGAGATGATCGCGGGCGCCCGCGTCGATGTCGCGCCCTACAAGAAGGACAACACCGACTTCGTGCTGTGGAAGCCATCCAAGCCCGGCGAGCCGTCCTGGCCATCGCCGTCAGGCATCAAGGCCGAGGGGCGGCCGGGTTGGCACATCGAGTGCTCGGCCATGGCCTGGAAGCATCTCGGCGAGCAATTCGACATCCATGGTGGCGGCATCGATCTCGTGTTTCCGCATCACGAGAACGAGGTCGCGCAGACCTGCTGCGCCTTCCACCGGCAGCGCATGGCAAACTACTGGATGCACAACGGCTTCCTGCAGGTCGAGAGCGAGAAGATGTCGAAGTCGCTCGGCAACTTCATCACGATCCACGAGCTGCTCAAGGACTGGCCGGGTGAAGTGCTGCGCCTCAACATGCTCAAGACGCACTACACGTCGCCGATCGACTGGACCATGAAGTCGCTGGAGGAGAGCGGCAAGACGCTTGACGATTGGTATCGGATCGCCGCCGACGTCGAACCCGGCAAGCCGGCTGCGTCCGTGGTCGAGGCGCTGCTCGACGATCTCAACACACCGCAGGCGATCGCGGCGCTGCACGGCCTGCGCGGCGGCGACGTGCCCGCGCTTGCGGGCTCGTTGCGGCTGCTCGGCTTCCTCGCCGAGAGCGCTGCGCAATGGAAGGACCGCAAGCAGCTGGCGAGCGGTGTTGACGCCAGCGAGGTCGAACGCCTGATCGCGGAGCGGACGGCCGCCCGCGCGCGCAAGGATTTCGCCGAGTCCGATCGCATTCGCGATCAGCTGGCCGCCATGGGCGTCGCTATCAAGGACTCCAAGGACGGGACAACCTGGGAGTTTTCGCGATGACCCGGCCCGATACGCCGTTCCCCCGGCACTGGCTCTATTACATCGCGCTGAAGATCCTGCTGCTCGGCGCCGCGGTGGCGGTCGTGCTGAAAATCTATGGGATGTGGTGAGGACGATGGCACAAGCGCATCCCAAGCCCGGTCTGCGGCCGTTCCTGCCCGCCGACGTTCCGATGCTGGCCGCGATTTTCGCCGCCAGCATCCAGGAGCTGACCGGCGACGATTACAGCGAGGCACAGCAGGAGGCCTGGATGGAGGCGGCCGAGACCGAGGAGTTCGGCAAGCGGCTCGCGTCCGACCTGACGCTGATTGCGACGCTGGACGGCTCGCCCGTCGGCTTCGCCTCGCTGCGCGGCGCCGATCATATCCGCATGCTCTATGTGCATCCGGCCGTCGGCCGCCAGGGCATTGCGACCATGCTGGTCGACGCGCTGGAGAAGCTCGCCGGCGGTCGCGGCGCGGCGGCGCTCACCGTGGACGCAAGCGACACTGCGCAGAATTTCTTCGCCAAGCGCGGCTACACGGCCCAGCAGCGCAACAGCGTTACCATCAACGATGAGTGGCTTGCCAACACCAGCATGAAGAAGACGCTCGGAGCGCCGCAATGAGCAAGGAGCGCCTTTATCTGTTCGACACCACGCTGCGCGACGGCGCGCAGACCAATGGCGTCGATTTCACCCTGGCCGACAAGCGGATCATCGCCGGGATGCTCGACGATCTCGGCATCGATTATGTCGAGGGCGGCTATCCTGGCGCCAATCCGCTCGACACGGAATTTTTCGGCTCCAAGCCGAAGCTCGACCATGCGCGCTTCACCGCCTTCGGCATGACGCGGCGGGCAGGTCGCTCGGTCTCCAACGATCCCGGTGTCGCCGGGCTTCTGGAGGCGAAAGCTGACGCAATCTGCTTCGTGGCAAAGTCGTCCGCCTACCAGGTACGCGTCGCGCTGGAGACCACGAACGAGGAAAACCTCGCCTCGATCCGCGACAGCGTCGCGGCGGCAAAGGCCGCCGGCCGCGAGGTCATGCTCGACTGCGAGCATTTCTTCGACGGCTACAAGGAGGATGCGGGTTTTGCGCTCGCCTGCGCCAAGGCGGCCTATGAGGCCGGCGCGCGCTGGGTGGTGTTGTGCGACACCAATGGCGGCACCATGCCCGATGAGGTTGCTGCCATCGTCACTGACGTGACAAAGCACATCCCCGGCGATCATGTCGGCATCCACGCCCATAACGACACCGAACAGGCGGTGGCGAACTCGCTCGCCGCGGTCCGCGCCGGTGCGCGACAGATCCAGGGCACGTTGAACGGCCTCGGTGAGCGGTGCGGAAATGCCAATCTCTGCTCGCTGATCCCGACGCTGAAATTGAAGAAGGAGTTTTCGGACGCCTTCGAGATTTCGGTCACGCCGGAGAAACTGGCGACGCTCGTCAAAGTCTCGCGCACGCTCGATGACATGCTCAACCGCGTGCCGAACCGCCATGCGGCCTACGTCGGCGAGAGCGCCTTCGTCACCAAGACAGGCATCCACGCCTCCGCCGTGATGAAGGATCCGCAGACCTACGAGCACGTGCTGCCGGAGACGGTCGGCAACCATCGCAAGGTGCTGGTATCGGACCAGGCCGGCCGCTCCAATGTCATGGCCGAGCTCGACCGCGCCGGCATCGCCTATGAGAAGAGCGATCCGAAGCTGACCCGGCTGGTCGAGGAGCTGAAGGAGCGCGAGGCGCAAGGCTACGCCTATGAATCCGCCAATGCCTCGTTCGATCTCCTGGCGCGCCGGACGCTCGGCAAGGTGCCGCATTATTTCGAGGTCGAGCAGTTCGACGTCAATGTCGAGCAGCGCTACAACGCGCTCGGCGAGCGCGTCACCGTGGCGCTCGCAGTGGTCAAGGTCGACGTCGCCGGCGAGCATCTGATCTCGGCCGCGGAAGGCAACGGTCCCGTCAACGCGCTCGACGTTGCCTTGCGCAAGGACCTCGGCAAGTACCAGAAGTACATCGAGGGCTTGACGCTGATCGACTACCGCGTCCGTATCCTCAATGGCGGCACCGGCGCGGTGACGCGCGTCTTGATCGAGAGCGAGGACGAGAACGGCGATCGCTGGACCACGGTCGGCGTGTCCCCGAACATCATCGACGCCTCGTTCCAGGCGCTGATGGATTCGGTGATCTACAAGCTCGTGAAATCGGGCGCGCCGGCGTAGGAACCACGGCAACTGTCATACCCCGCGAAAGCGGGGTATCCAGTACGCACCGGCTTCTCGATTCAATCACAGCCGTCTCGGAGTACTGGATCGCCCGGTCAAGCCGGGCGATGACAGCGGAGAGAGAGGAGAGGGCAAGGGCATGATCGACCACATCTCCGTCGGCGTCAGCAATCTCGATCGCTCGGCAAAATTCTATGAGACCACGCTCACAGCGCTCGGGCTGACGCGCCTTGTCACACGACCGCGGACGATTGGCTTCGGCAAGGCCTATCCCGAATTCTGGATCAATCTGCGCGAAGCCATGCCGCCCGTCGCCGCGGAGAGCGGCGTTCATATCTGTCTGCGGGCGAAGACGGTAGCCGAGGTCGATGCATTCCACGCTGCGGCCGTTGCGAATGGCGGCGCATCCGATGGCGCGCCGGGCCTCCGTCCGCACGACCGCGTCCGCTACTACGCGGCCTTCGTCGTTGATCCCGATGGCAACCGGATCGAGGCGGTGACGTTTCCGAGCGAATAGCTCTTACAGCTTGCGCGCGACTTCGGGGGCGAGCTGCTTTTCCGTCTCGGCGATCTGTGCCGCTGCCGACTTCAGCTTCGGCAGGATGTCCTCGACGCGATCGGCCTTGAGGATGTCGACCGAAAGGCCGGCACGGATGAACTCGGTCTGGCGCATATGCGACAGCAGTGAGAACAGCGGCTCCCAGAAATTGTCGATGTTGGCGAGCAGCACAGGCTTGGCGTGACGGCCGAGCTGCTTCCAGGTCAATTGCTCGACCAGCTCCTCAAGCGTTCCGACGCCGCCCGGCAGCGCCACGAAGGCGTCGGAGCGCTCGAACATCAGACGCTTGCGCTCGTGCATGTCGGGGGTGACGATCATTTCCTGCACGCGCGTCAGCGCGTTCTCGCGCTTGCGCAGGAATTCGGGAATGATGCCGGTGACGGTGCCGCCGTGATCCAGCACGGAGGTTGCGACCGAGCCCATCAGGCCCAGCGAGCCGCCGCCATAGACCAGGCGGATGTTGTTCTCGGCGAGTGCCTTGCCGA
Organism: Bradyrhizobium guangzhouense; assembly: GCF_004114955.1. Lineage (NCBI taxonomy): Bacteria > Pseudomonadati > Pseudomonadota > Alphaproteobacteria > Hyphomicrobiales > Nitrobacteraceae > Bradyrhizobium > Bradyrhizobium guangzhouense. The sequence goes on along the minus strand of NZ_CP030053.1, from coordinate 4,451,196 downwards.
ACGCCTTGGCGCCTTCGGTGAAGTGGGGATTGGTTCCGGGACCGGAGCCGCAATAGACACAGACGGTTTTGATCGTGCTCATTGGTACCATGATGCATTGCAGCGAAGGGGCGTCAAGCCCCTCAGGTGATTCGGGCTACCCGGAAATCTACCGGTAAATGGCGACAAACAATCGAAGATTCGCCATCTGGCGGGGTGCGCTTGGCCCCGGAAGCTTCTATATGACGAGCGAAAACAGTTAATCGCAAACGCGCCCGCATCCGGCGGACCCTCCAGGTTTCTTCATGAGCCCACCTCATTCGCCCGACGTGCCTGAGCCCGCAAGCGGACCGCTGGAGCGGGCCACGCTGTTGGGCACGCTGGCGCATCTGTGGCCCTATATCTGGCCGGGCGACCGCTTCGACCTGAAGATGCGGGTGGTCTGGTCGATGGTGCTGCTGCTCGCGGCCAAGTTGGTCACGCTGGCGGTGCCGTTCAGCTTCAAATGGGCAACGGATGCGCTCACGGGCGCCAATACGGCGCCGGTGCAGGCCGGCAACTGGCATCTGTGGGTGGTCGCATCGCCGCTGCTCCTGACGGCGAGCTACGGCGTCATGCGCATCGTGATGGCGGTGCTGACGCAATGGCGCGACGGCATCTTTGCGCGCGTCGCGATGCATGCGGTGCGCAAGCTCGCGAACATCACTTTCATCCATATGCACGAGCTCTCGCTGCGTTTTCACCTCGAGCGCAAGACCGGCGGCTTGACGCGCGTGCTCGAGCGCGGCCGCGCGGGCATCGAGGTCATCGTGCGCATGGTGATCCTTCAGCTGATCCCGACCATCGTCGAGGTCTCGCTGCTGATGGCGGTGCTGCTCTGGCAGTTCGACTGGCGCTACGTGGTAGCGACGCTGATCACGGTCGCGGTCTACATGTACTACACCTATGTCGCGACCGAGTGGCGGATCGGCATCCGTCGCAAGATGAACGATTCCGACACGGAGGCGAACACCAAGGCGATCGACTCGCTGCTTAACTACGAGACCGTCAAGTATTTCAGCGCCGAGGCGCGCGAGGCGCAGCGCTACGACCGCTCGGTCGCGCGCTACGAGGAGTCGAGCGTCCACGCCTATACGTCGCTCGCCGTGCTCAACACGGGACAGGCCGTGATCTTCACGCTCGGGCTGACCGCCACCATGCTGATGTGCGCGATCGGCGTGCGCAACGGCACCAACACGGTCGGCGATTTCGTGCTGGTCAACGCCATGATGATCCAGCTCTACCAACCCCTGAATTTCATGGGCATGGTCTATCGCGAGATCAAGCAGGCGATCATCGACATCGAGAAGATGTTCAACGTGATCCACCGCGAGGCCGAGATCAAGGACGCGCCCGATGCGCGGCCGCTGGTCGTTTCCGCCGGCACCGTGCGCTTCGAGGACGTGCGCTTTGCCTATGAGCCGAAGCGGCCGATCCTGAAGGGCATCAGCTTCGAGGTGCCGGCTGGAAAGACGGTGGCGATCGTCGGCCCCTCCGGCGCCGGCAAGTCGACCATGTCGCGGCTGCTGTTCCGCCTCTACGATGTCTCCGGCGGCAAGATCCTGATTGACGAACAGGACATCCGCGAGGTGACGCAAGCGAGCTTGCGCGCCTCGATCGGCATGGTGCCGCAGGACACGGTGCTGTTCAACGACACCATCCGCTACAATATCCGCTATGGCCGCTGGGATGCGACCGATGCCGAGGTCGAGGACGCCGCCCGGCTGGCGCAGATCGACCATTTCATCCGCATGGCGCCGATGGGCTACGAGACCCAGGTCGGCGAACGCGGCCTGAAGCTGTCCGGCGGCGAGAAGCAGCGCGTCGCGATCGCGCGCACCGTATTGAAGGCGCCGCCGATCCTGGTGCTTGACGAGGCGACCTCGGCGCTCGACACCCACACCGAGCACGAGATCCAGGGCGCGCTCGACCGCGTGGCGAAGAACCGCACCTCGCTGGTGATCGCGCACCGGCTCTCGACCATCGTCGGCGCCGACGAGATCATCGTGCTGGACCAGGGTCGCATCGCCGAGCGCGGCACCCATACCAGCCTGCTCGCACAGGACGGCCTCTACGCCAGCATGTGGAACAGGCAGCGCGAGGCCGAGGCGGCACGCGAGAAACTGGCTCGGATGGCCGACTCGAGCGAGGCGCCCAACCGGGAGCCGCCGCCGGTGGAGGACGCCCTGACGGCGCAGGCGGCCGCGGAGTGAGCTTGTCTCCGGTCCCAACTCTGGCCTAAACAGGCCCGCGCGACGACCCGTGCCATCAACCCCTTCAGCGGCAGATAGCGATGTCCATCCTCGATTCGATCCAACGTCAGATCCCGCCGATCCACAAGGAGGGCTATCCTTTCATCGGCATCTTCGCGGCGGTGAGCATCTTCCTGATGTGGCTGTGGTCGCCGCTGGGCTGGGTCGGCACGATCCTCACGGTGTGGTGCGCACTGTTCTTCCGCGATCCGGTGCGCGTGACGCCGCAGCGCGACGGGCTCGTAGTGTCGCCGGCCGACGGCCGGGTGTCGATGATCACCATGGCGCTGCCGCCGGCCGAGCTCGGACTCGGCGACCGGCCGCTGCCGCGCATCTCGGTGTTCATGAGCGTGTTCAACTGCCACGTGAATCGCAGTCCGGTGGCGGGCAGGGTGGATCGTATCGCCTATCGGCCGGGACTCTTCATCAATGCCGAGCTCGACAAGGCAAGCGAGGACAATGAGCGTAATTCGCTCGTCATCTCGACACCGCAGGGCCGTATCGGCGTGATCCAGATCGCAGGCCTCGTGGCCAAGCGCATCGTCTGCTTCGTGAAGGAAGGGCAGGCGGTCGGCGCCGGCGAGCGGTTCGGCCTGATCCGTTTCGGCTCGCGGCTCGACGTCTACCTGCCCGTCGGCACCAAGGCGCTGGTCTCGGAGGGGCAAACTGCGATCGCCGGCGAGACCATCCTCGCCGACCTTACCGGCGACGACCCCGGCCGCACTTACCGCGCCAATTAACCAACACGCCGCTGTCGGGGGCCTTCCGCCGCAATGGCGGAGGGGAGCACGGCTTGCTATATCTCGCCTAGAGGTGAGGACGAGCCCATGACGCCCTACGACTACCGAGATCCCGATATTCGCCGCCGGCGGTTCCGTCCGATCCCGGTGCGGATGCTGGTGCCCAACGTCATCACGCTGCTGGCGATTTGCGCCGGCTTGACCTCGATCCGGCTGTCGATCGAAGGGCGGATGACGCTCGCCGTCTACGCCATCGTGTTTGCGGCTGCCCTCGACGGCATCGACGGCCGCGTGGCGCGCATGATCAAGGGCCAGTCGAAGTTCGGCGCCGAGCTCGACAGCCTCGCCGACTTCGTCAATTTCGGCGTCGCTCCCGGCCTGATGCTGTACTTCTGGCAGCTCCACGAGCTCGGCAATGCCGGCTGGATCGCCGCGATGGTGTTCGCGATCTCAGGCGGCCTGCGGCTCGCGCGCTTCAACGCCACCATGGACGATCCGAACAAGCCCGCCTTCGCCGCCAATTTCTTCACGGGCGTGCCGGCGCCGGCCGGTGCCATCACGGTGCTGCTGCCGATCTATGTCGCCTTTCTCGAGCTCGGCCGTGCGCCCGCGGCCTTGACCGCCGCCTATACGTTGCTGATCGCTTTCCTGATGGTCTCGCGCCTGCCGGTGTTCTCGGGCAAGACCAAGCGCATGCGCGTCTCGCCAGAGCTGGTGCTGCCGGCTTTCGTCGCAGTGGTCGTCTTCATTGCGATCCTGATTGCCTATCCCTGGCACGTGCTGTCGGTCGGCACGGCGCTGTATCTGCTCGGCCTGCCGCTCGGTTACAAATCCTACCGCGATCAGGCGCGCGCGCTGGGAGCAGCCGCGCCTGCCGGCGGCGAGGTCCCGTCGCCGCCTTCGGCGCCGACGCTGGCAAACCTGTCCGAGCCGCCGCACGACGACGACCGGCCCGGACGCCTGCACTGAGCGATCGCATGCGGATATCTGCCATGAGGGCACCTGAGTTGGGTTGAGGCCCGATCTCGGCTATATCGCCCTGTGCCGGCGGCATCACATCAATCAGCCGCCCATCTGGGAGACAACGCCGTGACCAATACCGCGACCGGGCCGCTGCCCGCTGCCGTCCTCGAAGCGCTGGGCCGCTACGACACGCCGACGATCTGCAACGCCATGGAGGTCATCGCACCGGAGCGGCGCTTGATCGGCTTCACCACCAAGCAGCTGGTTTGCCCGTTTCCGGAGCTGCCGCCGATGGTTGGCTACGCCCGCACCGTCACGATTCGCTCCGTGCAGAAGTCTCCGCTGCCCGCCGCGGAGCAGGCCAAGCGCCGCATTGAATACTATGAGTATGTCGGCACGGGCCACGGCCCGCGCATCTCGGTGATCCAGGACGTCGATGGTCCCGATATCGGCTACGGCGCGTTCTGGGGCGAGGTGCAGAGCAACGTGCACAAGGCGCTCGGCTGCCTCGGCGTCGTCACCGACGGCTCGATCCGCGACGTCCCGCAATGGGCGCCGGGCTTCCAGGCGCTGGCCGGCTCGATCGGCCCTTCGCATGCGTGGGTTCACGCGGAGAGCTTCGGCGGCCAGGTCCGTGTCGCCGGCATGACGGTGAACTCCGACGATCTGATCCACGCCGACCGGCACGGCGCCATCGTCATCCCGCTCGATCTCGCGGCAAAACTCCCCGAGGCCGCCGAACTCTGCGGCCGCCGCGAGACGCCGATCCTCGAGATCGCGCGCAGCCCCGACTTCTCGCTGGAGAAGCTGAAAGCCGCGCTGAAGCGCTCGGCGGAGATTCACTGACGGGGAACAGGCCATGGACATGCGCGGCAAGACGGTGCTGATCACGGGCTCGACCGATGGTGTCGGGCGCTATGTTGCAACCCGCCTTGCCGCCGAAGGCGCTGCTGTCCTGATCCATGGCCGGAGTGCCGAGCGCGCCAAGGCGGTGGTCGACGAGATCGTGAAGGCCGGCCATGCTGCGCCGACCTTCTATCAGGCCGATTTGTCGTCGATGGCAGGTGCGCGCGAGCTTGCCGCGGCGGTGATCCGAGATCACAAGCGTCTCGACGTCTTCGTCAGCAACGCGGGCATCGGCTCGCAGAGCGACGGGCCGCATCGGCAGGAGAGTCGCGACGGTCACGAGCTGCGCTTTGCCGTGAACTATCTCTCGGGCTTCCTGCTTGTCCATTTGCTGCTGCCCCTGCTGAAGGCCGCCGCGCCCTCGCGCATCGTCAATGTCGCTTCGCTCGGCCAGCATCCGATCGATTTCGACGACGTCATGATCACGAAGGGCTATAGCGGCTCGCGCGCCTATGCGCAGAGCAAGCTGTCGCAGATCATGTTCACGATCGATCTCGCGGAGGAATTGAGGGGCGACCGGATCACCGTGAACGCGCTGCATCCGGCGACCTATATGAACACCACGATGGTGCGCGCCGGCGGTATCACGCCGATATCGACCGTCGAGCAAGGCGGCGCGGCGATCCTGCATCTGGTCGAAGGCGACGATGTTGCCGCTAGAAGCGGCCTGTTCTTCAACGGCATGAACGAGGCGCGCGCCAATCCGCAGGCCTATGATGCCGATGCGCGCCGGCGTCTGCGCGCGCTCAGCCTGAAGCTGACCGGACTGTCGTCCTGACGCGCCTCATTCATGGTTAGCAAAGTGTTGAGATTCATGTCGCAGAACGGCAAAGCCGCCGCCGTTCCCTTGCGTTGCGCCGCTCGGTCGCATCGGATGAACTTAACCTTTACGCGGCTTTAAGGGCGCCACTCTAGGGTTTCCGATGCGGTTCGGGGTTGGACCGCGCCACCGGCCAGGATGGCCGTTGTTGCGTTCGCGTTGGAGTCTCCCATGGATATCATGACGGGCGTCGGCCTCGTGGCGGGCATAATCGTCATCGCGACGATGATGCTGTTGGGAGGCGATCTTCACATGTTCGTTTCCGAGCATGCGATGATCATCATCTTCGGCGGATCGAGCGCCGCGACCATGATTCGCTTTCCGCTCTCCGCGCTGATGCACGGCCTGCCGCTCGGCGCCAAGTTCGCCTTCACCATGAGCCGGCTGTCGGCGCACGACCTCGTCGACGAGCTCGCCCGCATCGCCGAGATCGCCCGCAAGCAGGGCCCCGTGGGGTTGGAAAAAGTGGAGACCGACGAGCCGTTCCTCGCCAAGGGCATCCGCTATGTCGCCGACGGCTACGACCTCGATTTCATCCGCGACAATCTCGAGCGCGACCGCGACAACTTCCTGATGCATCTGGACGAGGGCAGCAAGATCTATCGCGCCGTCGGCGATTGCGCCCCGGCTTTCGGCATGGTCGGCACCCTGATCGGCATGGTGCAGATGTTCGCCAACATGACCGACCCCTCCAAGCTCGGCCCGTTCATGGCGACCGCGCTGCTCGCGACGCTGTACGGCGCGCTGGTCGCCAACCTCTTCTGCATCCCGATCGCCGACAAGCTGCACGGCAAGCTCCTGGACGAAGAGACCAATCGCACGCTGATCATCGACGGCATCTTGATGATCCGCGATTCCAAGAGCCCGACGCTGGTGCGCGAAATGCTGCTGGCCTATCTGCCGGAGAAGCATCGTCACGCCGAAGGCGAGCCGGTACCGGCCTGACGCCGCCCGCCGGGATTTTGAGATATGGCCAAGAAGAAGCGCGGCGACGCACATGGTGGTGGTCACGGCTGGTTCGTGACCTTCGCCGACCTGATGGGCCTGATGATGAGCTTCTTCGTGATGCTCGTCGCGTTCTCGACCCAGGACGCCAACAAGCTGAAGGTCGTCGCGGGCTCCATGCGCGACGCCTTCGGCGTCCAGAGCGAAGCGCGCTATGCCGGCATCGTCGAGTCGGACGGTCTGCCGACGCGGCCGCGGCTGAAGAACGTCGATCACATCGAGCCCGAGGACGCCTCCAACACGCCGACCCCGGACCAGGAGGATCGCGACCGCACCCAGGGCGCGAAGATGAAGATCGATCGCAATTTTGCACTGGCCGCAGCCTCGCTGCGCCAGGCACTGCAGGACATGCCGGAACTGACCGAGATGTCCAAGCACATCATGTTCGAGGAGACCAAGCAGGGCCTCAACCTCGAGATCGTCGACCAGGACGGCCGCTCGATGTTCGCGGACGGCTCCAAGGTGCCTTACGATCGCACCCGCCGCCTGATCGAGAAGCTTGCGGTGCCGCTCAAGGCCACGCCCTTGCGCGTTTCCATTGCCGGCCACACCGCGGCCGGCTTCGTGCCCACGCGCAGCGACTATGGCGCCTTCGATCTGTCGGCCGATCGCGCCAACGCGGTGCGCCAGATCCTGGAGCGCGAGGGCCTGCCGCCGTCGCACATCTTCGCCGTCTCCGGCAAGGCGGACACCCAGCCGTTGTTCCCGGATGATCCATCGCTTGCGGCGAACCGTCGCGTGACCATCACCCTGATGCGCGAAGATCCGCCGCTGCCGCCGAACTTGAAGCCCTGACCCCGTTGCGCTACCATTTTACCTGAAGGCTGCCGGTGGCGGATGACGGCGAGCGTGACTATGCCGTCACAGCATCTGCCGCGGCCCCTGCTATGGTGGCGGGCCGATTGACAAGCGCGCCCGCAGCGTCGAAAGGCGCCGGATCAATTCCAGGGACGAAGCGTTTTCCACCCTCATGACGGCGAGCATCACGCAGGCCGAGACCCAGGAAGGGCCGGTCACATCAGGTTTTTGGGCCCTGACGCTCGGGAGCATCGGCGTCGTCTTCGGCGATATCGGCACCTCACCACTCTACGCGTTTCATGAGGCGGTGAGGGGCGCGGCTCACGGTGCGCCGGTGACGCGGCTGATGGTGCTCGGCGTGCTGTCGCTGATCCTGTGGGCGCTGCTGATCGTCGTCACCGCAAAATACGTCCTGCTGCTGCTGCGCGCCGACAATAACGGGGAGGGCGGCACACTCTCCTTGATGGCGCTCGGCCAGCGCGCGCTGGGGCGGCGCAGCTGGTTCCTGCTCGCGCTCGGCGTGGTCGGCGCCTCGATGTTCATCGGCGATTCCATGATCACGCCCGCGATCTCGGTGCTCTCGGCGGTCGACGGACTGAAGCTCGCAACGCCCGCGTTCGAGCATTACGTCGTGCCGCTCACGGTGCTGATCCTGGTTCTGCTGTTCGCGGTGCAGAGCAAGGGCACGGCGCTGGTGGCCTCGGCCTTCGGACCGGTGATGGTGGTCTGGTTCACCTGTCTTGCGGTGCTCGGTGTCATTCACATCGCCGACGACCCGTCCGTGCTGGCTGCGATCAATCCCTATTACGCGCTGCAATTTTTGCTGTCGCATGGCACGATCGGCCTGGTGACGCTTGGCGCCGTGTTTCTCGCCGTGACCGGCGGCGAAGCGCTCTACGCCGACCTCGGCCATTTCGGCCGCAAGCCGATCCAATCGGCCTGGATGTTCTTTGTGCTGCCCTCGCTGCTGATCAACTATTTCGGGCAGGGCGCGCTGGTGCTGTCAAATCCCAGCGCGATCGAGCATTCATTCTATCGCATGGTGCCCGAGCATTTGGTGCTGCCGCTGGTCGGGCTCGCGACCGCCGCCACCGTCATCGCGAGCCAGGCGGTGATCACCGGTGCCTATTCGCTGGTCTATCAGGCCGTGCAGCTCGGCCTCCTGCCGCGCTTCGAGGTGCGCTACACGTCGGAGACCCATGCCGGCCAAATCTATCTGCCGCGCGTCAACCGGCTGCTGCTGATCGGCGTGATGCTGCTGGTGCTGCTGTTCCACACACCCAGCAATCTCGCTTCGGCCTATGGCATCGCGGTCTCCACCACCATGGTCGCCGACGGCATCATGGGCTTCGTGGTGATCTGGAAACTGTGGAACTGGAAAGCTGCGACCGCCGCGGTCGTGATCCTGCCCTTCGTCATGGTCGATATCACCTTCTTCAGCGCCAATTTGCTGAAGCTGCTCGAAGGCGCCTGGGTTCCGTTGCTGTTCGGTGCGGCAATGGCGGGGACGATCTGGACCTGGCGGCGCGGCTCGGGAATCCTGATCCAGAAGACACGCCGGATCGAGGTGCCGCTGGACGATCTGATCCGCAGCCTGGAGAAGCGGCCGCCGCACATCGTCAAGGGCACGGCAGTGTTCCTGACCAGCGATCCCGCTTTCGTGCCGACCGCGCTGTTGCACAATCTCAAGCACAACAAGGTGCTGCACGAGCACAACGTGATCCTGACGATCGAGACCGCGCACACGCCGCGGGTCGATCTCTCCGAGCGCTTCAAGATGGAGAAGATCAGCGAGAAATTCTCCAAGGTGCGCTTGCGCTTCGGCTTCATGGAGCAGCCCAACGTGCCCAAGGCGCTGGCGATCGCGCGCAAACAGGGCTGGCAGTTCGACATCATGTCGACGTCGTTTTTCGTGTCGCGGCGCTCGCTGAAGGCCTCGGCGCAATCAGGCATGCCGCTCTGGCAGGACCATCTGTTCATCGCGCTCAGCCGCTCGGCCAACGACGCCACCGACTATTTCCAGATTCCGACCGGGCGGGTGGTTGAAGTCGGAACCCAGGTCACCATCTGAAGGGCAGTTGGGACGCAATGGCGTACCCATGCAAATTTTGCATGCCAAGGGCCCAGAATCGGGCTAGGCTATGCCGGCAGCGCAGGACTATAAGCCGCGCGCTCTTCAGCCGTTGTGCAGTGAAGCATTTTTAGAGGCCACCAGGCTCTCCCATGACAAGTGACGTAGCAGTTCCCGCCCCGGAAACGGCGGCGACCAATGGGCATGGCGATGCCCACACCACCGCCGGCTTCGGCGCGCTGACGCTCGGCAGCATCGGCGTCGTCTACGGCGATATCGGCACCAGCCCGCTCTACGCGTTCCGCGAGGCGGTGATGGCGGCCTCAGGTGCTGAAGGCGCGCCGACGTCGGCGGCTGTCCTCGGCGTGGTGTCCCTGATCCTGTGGGCCCTGATCGTCGTGGTGACGCTCAAATACGTCGTGATCCTGCTGCGCGCCGACAATAACGGCGAGGGCGGTACGCTGGCTCTGATGGCGCTGGCCCAGCGCGCGGTCGGCACCGGCGGGGCGACCATCGTCATGCTTGGCATCATCTCCGGCGCGCTGTTCTACGGCGATGCCGTGATCACTCCGGCAGTGTCGGTGCTGTCGGCCCTCGAGGGCATGAAGGACGTCACGCTGACGTTCGAGCCCTACATCGTTCCGCTCACCGTGCTGATCCTGGTCGTCCTGTTTGCCGTGCAATCGCGCGGCACCGCCCGCGTCGCGGCGTTCTTTGGACCGGTGATGTGCGTCTGGTTCGGCGTGATCGCGGTCGTTGCGATCGGTCCGATCATGCGGCAGCCGCAGGTGCTGCTCGCGCTGAACCCGTTCTATGCGGTGTCGTTCATGCTCCACCACGGCATCATCGGCTTCGTCACGCTGGGTGCGGTGTTCCTGGCCGTCACCGGTGCCGAGGCGCTGTATGCCGACCTCGGTCATTTCGGCAAGCGTCCGATCCAGACCGCCTGGCTCTTCATCGTGCTGCCTTCACTCGCGCTGAACTATCTGGGGCAGGGCGCGCTCGTCCTCGGCGATCCCGCCGCGATCGAAAGCCCGTTCTTCCAGCTCTTCCCGCAAGGGGTCATTCGCGGCAGCATGGTCGTGCTGGCCACCGCCGCCACCGTCATCGCGAGCCAGGCTGTCATCACTGGCGCCTATTCGTTGACGCGACAGGCAATTCAGCTTGGGCTGCTGCCGCGCTTCGAAATTCGCCATACGTCCGAAGTCCATTCCGGCCAGATATTCATTCCGCGCATCAATCAGCTGCTGCTGGTGGCGGTGATCATGATGGTGCTGCTGTTCCGCTCCTCCAGCGCGCTGGCCTCCGCCTATGGCATCGCCGTGACCGGCACCATGGTGGTCACCGGTCTGATGGGATTTGTCGTGATCTGGAAAGCCTGGAAGTGGTCGCCGCTGTGGGCAGCCGCCCTGATCGCACCATTCCTGTTCCTCGACCTGACGTTCCTCGCTGCCAACCTGCTCAAGGTGTTCGAGGGCGGCTGGGTGCCGCTCGCGCTCGGCTCTCTCATGATCCTCCTGATGTACACATGGCGGCGCGGCAGCCGGCTGCTGTTCGAGAAGTCGCGCAAGCTCGAATTCCCGCTCGCCGACCTCGTGGCCATGCTGGAGAAGCGGCCGCCGCAGCGGGTCCCCGGAACCGCGGTGTTCCTGACCAGCGATCCCCTGAGCGCGCCGACCGCGCTGATGCACAGTCTGAAGCACTACAAAGTGCTTCACGAGAAGAATGTCATTCTCACCATCGAGACCGCGCAGACCCCGCGCATCGATCCGGCCGAGCGGGTGAAGCTGGAGGCGATCAGCCCGACCTTCTCGAAGGTGACGCTGAAGTTCGGCTTCATGGAATCGCCCAACGTGCCGAAGGCCCTCGCCATCGCCCGCAAGCTCGGCTGGCAGTTCGACATCATGTCGACTTCGTTCTTCCTGTCGCGGAGGGCGCTCAAGCCCGCCGCCCATTCGGGCATGCCGCGCTGGCAGGACCGGCTGTTCATCTCGCTCAGCCGCTCCGCCAACGACGCCACCGACTATTTCCAGATCCCGTCTGGTCGTGTGGTCGAGGTCGGCACGCAGGTCACGATCTAGGGCTAGGATTCAAAGCCGCACTTCAAGTCGCTGCGATTTAGCTTTAACTTGCGCAAGGCAGCTCAAGCCTTTGTAGCGCTTGATTTTCGCATGCCGAGAGGCGAGGTTGCCGCCGGCCGGGATCGCCCGGCGAGGGCCCTGCGACGTTGGAGGATGATGTGGCAAATCAAGTACAGGATCTGAGCCCGGACGAGGTCTCCAAGGGTGTCGCGGAAGGGCGCTATCTGCTCGTTGACGTCCGTGAGCCGAACGAGGTCCAGGCCGAGGCTTACCCTTACGGCGTCGTCGTGCCGCTCTCGACCTTCGATCCCAAGGCGATCCCCGATCCCCAGGGCAAGGAGGTCGTGTTCGCATGCCGTTCCGGCAAGCGCTCGGTGACCGCCTCGCTCGCCGCCCAAGCGGCTGGCCTGCCTTACGACAAGCATCTGGCCGGCGGGATGCTCGGGTGGAAGGCGGCGGGGCTTCCCAGCAAGGTCGGTGGCTAACCCCGCGATGACGACCAAGAGCTCCTCGCTGAACAAGGTCTTCGCCGACCTTCCCGTCACCATCTTCGAGGCGATGTCGCAGGCCGCGCGCGACAACAACGCCATCAATCTCGGCCAGGGCTTTCCTGACGATCCCGGCCCGGAAGATATCCGCCGCGCTGCGGCCGATGCCTCGCTCAACGGCTACAATCAGTATCCGTCGATGATGGGTATCCCGGAACTGCGCCAGGCGATCGCGACCCATTACGCCCACTGGCACGGCCTCCAGCTCGATCCGATGAGCGAGGTCATGGTCACATCTGGCGGCACCGAGGCGCTGACCTCGGCGATCCTGTCGGTGGTGCAGCCGGGCGACGAAGTCGTCTGCTTCCAGCCGGTCTACGATTCCTATCTGCCGATCATCCGCCAGGCCGGCGGCATTCCGCGCCTGGTGCGGCTCGAGCCGCCGGGCTGGCGGCTGAATGAGGACATGCTGAAAAGCGTCTTCAATTCAAAGACCAAGGCGGTGCTGTTCAACAATCCCTTGAATCCCAGCGCGGTGGTCTATCCGCGCGAGGACCTCGAGCTGCTGGCCCGCTATTGCCAGGAGTTCGACGTCATCGCGATCTGCGACGAGGTCTGGGAGCACGTCACCTTCGACGAGCACAAGCACATCCCGCTGATCACCATCCCCGGCATGCGCGAGCGCACCATCAAGGTCGGCTCGGCCGGCAAGATCTTCTCGCTGACCGGTTGGAAGATCGGCTTCGTCTGTGCCGCGCCGCAGCTGCTGCGCGTCGCCGCCAAGGTGCATCAGTTCCTGACCTTCACCACCGCGCCGAACCTGCAGGCCGCCGTCGCCTACGGCCTCGGCAAGCCCGACGACTACTTCCTGTTGATGCGGAAGGACCTGACGCGGAGCCGGGACCGCCTGACCAAGGGGCTGGAGAGCCTCGGCTTCCCCGTGCTGAAGTCGCAAGGAACCTACTTCCTCACGGTCGACCTGTCGCCGCTCGGGTTGAACGAGAGCGATGCCGAGTTCTGCTGGCGCATCGTGAAAGACTACAAGGTCGCGGCGATCCCGGTCTCGGCGTTCTACGAGCAGGATCCCGTGACCTCGGTGGTGCGCTTCTGCTTTGCCAAGAAGGACCAGACGCTCGACACCGCGCTGGAGCGGCTGTCGGACGCGATACGCGGACGCAAAAGGTAGACAGAGATGACGAACGTCAGCCGCGCGAGGTTTCGCCTTGGTTTCGCGATCGGCGCCGCGCTGACATTGCTCTCGCAGGGTGCCGGCGCCGAGGAGCGCGTCGTCAACTTCTACAACTGGTCGAACTACATGGCGCCCGACGTCCTCGAGGCCTTCACCAAAGAGACTGGCATCAAGGTGGTCTACGACACCTTCGATGCCAACGAGACGCTGGAGACACGGCTGATGGCCGGCAAGTCCGGCTACGACCTCGTGGTGCCCACCGCCTATTTCCTGCAGCGCCAGATCAAGGCGAACATCTTCCAGAAGCTCGACAAGTCGCAGCTGCCGAACCTCGCCAACGCCTGGCCGATGGTGACGAAGAATCTCGCGACCTACGATCCCGGCAATGTCTACGCCGCGAATTACATGTGGGGCACCACGGGCATCGGCTACAACGTCGCCAAGGTGAAGCAGATCCTGGGCGCGGACGCCAAGATCGACAGCTGGGACATCGTCTTCAAGCCGGAGAACCTGGCAAAATTCAAAGACTGCGGTGTGCACATGCTCGATTCCGCCGACGACATCTTTCCGGCGGCGCTGAACTATCTCGGGCTCGATCCGAACTCGACCAAGCAGGCCGACCTGGAGAAGGCCGCCGATGTCGTCGCAAAAGTCCGCCCCTTCGTGCGCAAGTTCCACTCCTCCGAATATCTTAGCGCTTTGGCCACCGGCGAGATCTGCTTCGTGGTCGGCTGGTCCGGCGACATCATGCAGGCCCGCGCGCGGGCGGCCGAGGCCAAGAACGGCATCGAGATCGGCTATGCGATCCCGAAGGAGGGCGCGCAGATGTTCTTCGACAATCTGGCGATCCCCGCCGATGCCAAGAACGTCAAGGAAGCCTACGAGCTGATCAACTATCTCTACCGCCCCGACGTGGCCGCCAAGAACTCGGACTTCCTGTCCTACGCCAACGGCAACCTCGCCAGCCAGAAGCTGGTCGACCCAAAGATCCTGGGCGACAAGAACATCTATCCCGACGAGGCGACGCTCTCAAAGCTGTTCGTCATCACGGCCCGTGATCCCGCCACCCAGCGCATCATCAACCGGCTCTGGACCAGGGTGAAGACGGGACGGTAGATCGATCGCGGATGCCATTTCCGCAAAACAACCCCATGCACAGTAGAACGGTGGCCGGAGATTGTCGGAGTAGTAGGCGAGAGCAGTTTGGAACCCTCGCTGTCATGCCCCGGCTTGACCAGGCTTGACCGGGGCATCCAGTACGCCGAGGCGTGAATTGTGAGAGCGAGCTTTCCAACGAAAGCCTCTGGAATACTTGATCGCCCGGTCGAGCCGGGCGATGACACCGAGAATGAGGCGCGCGCTCAGCCTGCCCACAACGACGGAGCAGCTACCGCCACCTGCGATGCAGCCAGAGCCACTGCTCCGGATACTCGCGCACCCAACCTTCCACGACGTTGGCGATCGCGGAGGGCCTGCGCTAGCGGCCCGGCACCGCCAGGCAAAGTGTCCGGCCGCCGATGAAGAACGCAAGCCCGATCTGTCATGCCCCGGCTTGACCCACGGGTGTCCGGTTCGATTGTTGTGGACAGGGTGCATGACGGGGATTCTTCTGTGTTTCGAGCGCTTCGCACACGTTCGAGACACGGAAGGAAGTCCACGCCATGCGGCATCAGAATAGCGTATTTCACAGTCTAACGAAGCAAATCCCTTGGTCTAAGTTCGAACAGGTCGTGGAGAAGTACGGGGCCGATCGATTGGTGCGCAAGTTGACGACGAAGCGCCACTTTATTGCACTGCTGTATGGGCAATTGAGCGGCTCGACGAGCCTGCGGGAGATCGTGACTGGGATGGCAAGCCACGAGACGCGGCTTTATCACGTGGGGGCGGCGCCGGTGAAGCGCTCGACGATGTCGGACGCCAACTCGCAGCGACCTTGGCAGGTGTTCAGCGAGCTGTTCGCACAGATGCTGCCGCAGGCGCATCGCGGGCTGCGGCGGGCAACCGCGGATGCGGTCCGCCTGATTGATTCTACCAGTATTAGGCTCTCCAGCCTGAGCGAGAGCTGGGCGACATTTTCGGCCGATGTGTTCGGGGCCAAGGCGCATATCGTCTACGATCCGAATGCCGATCGGCCGGTTTACTTTGCGGTGACGCCAGCCAACGTCAACGACATCACGGCTGCGAAGGCCATGCCGATTGAGCTGGGCGCAACCTACGTCTACGACCTCGGTTACTACGATTATGGCTGGTGGGCGAAGCTCGATGAGGCCGGCTGCCGCTTCGTGACGCGGTTGAAGAAGAACACTCCGCTCGACGTGATAAGGGAGAACCACGTCTCCAAGAACAGCAATATTGTGAGCGACCGGATCGGTCACTTGCCGGCCCGCCTCGCCAACAGCCGCAAGAATCCGCTGCAAGTTCCGGTCAGGGAGATCTGCGTCGTCATTGAGAGCGGCAAGCAGTTGCGTATCGTGACCAATGATCTCGACGCGTCGGCAGAAGAGATCGCCGAGCTCTACAAACAGCGCTGGCAGATCGAATTGTTCTTCCGCTGGGTCAAGCAGACGCTTCGAATCAGGCATTTTATCGGCGTCTCCGAGAACGCAGTCCGCATTCAGATCGCCATCGCCCTGATCGCGTTTCTCCTCCTGCGCATGGCCCAGCTCGCTCAAAAAGCGGTACACAGTCCCCTCGAATTTGCCCGGCTCGTCCGCACCAATCTCATGCACAGACGTCCGATCAACAACTTGCTCGAACCTCTGCAGTCCGTCCCTATCAACCAAAACCAGTTGAACCTTGGACTATACTTCCAATGAACCGGACACCCGTGGGCTTGACCGGGGCATCCAGTACGCCGAGGCGTGAATTGTGAGAGCGAGCTTTCCGACGAAAGCCTCTGGAATACTGGATCGCCCGGTCGAGCCCACGGGTGTCCGGTTCGATTGTTGTGGACAGGGTGCATGACGGGGATTCTTCTGTGTTTCGAGCGCTTCGCACACGTTCGAGACACGGAAGGAAGTCCACGCCATGCGGCATCAGAATAGCGTATTTCACAGTCTAACGAAGCAAATCCCTTGGTCTAAGTTCGAACAGGTCGTGGAGAAGTACGGGGCCGATCGATTGGTGCGCAAGTTGACGACGAAGCGCCACTTTATTGCACTGCTGTATGGGCAATTGAGCGGCTCGACGAGCCTGCGGGAGATCGTGACTGGGATGGCAAGCCACGAGACGCGGCTTTATCACGTGGGGGCGGCGCCGGTGAAGCGCTCGACGATGTCGGACGCCAACTCGCAGCGACCTTGGCAGGTGTTCAGCGAGCTGTTCGCACAGATGCTGCCGCAGGCGCATCGCGGGCTGCGGCGGGCAACCGCGGATGCGGTCCGCCTGATTGATTCTACCAGTATTAGGCTCTCCAGCCTGAGCGAGAGCTGGGCGACATTTTCGGCCGATGTGTTCGGGGCCAAGGCGCATATCGTCTACGATCCGAATGCCGATCGGCCGGTTTACTTTGCGGTGACGCCAGCCAACGTCAACGACATCACGGCTGCGAAGGCCATGCCGATTGAGCTGGGCGCAACCTACGTCTACGACCTCGGTTACTACGATTATGGCTGGTGGGCGAAGCTCGATGAGGCCGGCTGCCGCTTCGTGACGCGGTTGAAGAAGAACACTCCGCTCGACGTGATAAGGGAGAACCACGTCTCCAAGAACAGCAATATTGTGAGCGACCGGATCGGTCACTTGCCGGCCCGCCTCGCCAACAGCCGCAAGAATCCGCTGCAAGTTCCGGTCAGGGAGATCTGCGTCGTCATTGAGAGCGGCAAGCAGTTGCGTATCGTGACCAATGATCTCGACGCGTCGGCAGAAGAGATCGCCGAGCTCTACAAACAGCGCTGGCAGATCGAATTGTTCTTCCGCTGGGTCAAGCAGACGCTTCGAATCAGGCATTTTATCGGCGTCTCCGAGAACGCAGTCCGCATTCAGATCGCCATCGCCCTGATCGCGTTTCTCCTCCTGCGCATGGCCCAGCTCGCTCAAAAAGCGGTACACAGTCCCCTCGAATTTGCCCGGCTCGTCCGCACCAATCTCATGCACAGACGTCCGATCAACAACTTGCTCGAACCTCTGCAGTCCGTCCCTATCAACCAAAACCAGTTGAACCTTGGACTATACTTCCAATGAACCGGACACCCGTGGGTCGAGCCGGGCGATGACACCGAGAATGAGGGCGCGCTCGGCCTGCCCACAACGACGGCGCAGCTAGCGCCACCTGCGATGCAGCCACAGCCACTGATCCGGATATTCGCGCACCCAACCTTCGATGACCGACGTCACCGCCTGCATCGTGCCCTGGATGTCGATATTGCCGTCGGCATCGCGCACCGGCTTGACCTCTTCGGTGACCTCGGCGCGAAAACGATGGTTCGGGAGGCGGATGATGCGGACGCCATGGATCGGGCATTCGACCTGACGGATCAGACGCGCGAGCGTCGGGTTGGCCTTGGTTTTGCGGCCGAAGAAGGTGACGTCGACGCCGTTGGTGAACCACTGATCGACCAGCATGGCAACGTGCTGGCCGCTTTGCAGGGCTTGGCCGAGCCGCAACGGCGCATCGCGGCCCGCGGCGACCAGTGTGCCGATCTCCACCGCACGGATGCGCTCGATGGCGCGATCTGCGGCCTCGCTGTTAGGCCGGCGGAATAGGACCGCGCAGTCGAGGCCGTGCGCGACTGCACCCACCAACGGGATTTCCCAATTGCCGGTGTGGCTGGCGAAGAAGATCGCGGGCTTGCCGTCGTCGCGCAGGCTGTCGAACAGCTGCTTGGTGCGCGCGTCGAACTCGATGCGGCTCGGCTTCTCCGGGTGATCGACGTCGTAGTCCCAGATGTGGTCGAGATGGGCGAACTCGGCGCCAATGCGACCGAGATTGTGCCAGACGCCGGTGAGAATCTGCTCGATCTCCTCCGGTGATTTTTCGGGGAAGGCCGCCGTCAGATTCTCGCGGCCGATGCGGTCCTCGCGCAGGAAGCGGCCGATGAAGCGCGCGGCGCGGGCGAAGAATTCCGCCGTCTTGTCCGGGTCGAAATAGCGCGTAGTGCGCAACAGCGCGATGGTGAGTCCGCCGACCGCGACCTCTGACACGGGCTTGAGGGCATCGCGCAGGCGCGCCCGGGTGCGGAGGAGCAGGCGGTTCATCGCAGGTCGCGCGCGAGCCGGCTTACGCCGGTTCGCGGGTCAGGATCAGCGAGGCGTTCTGGCCGCCGAAGCCGAACGAATTCGACATGACGGCGGTGACGCGGGCATCGCGCGCCTTGTTGCCGACCACGTTGAACAGGATCGTCGGATCCGGCGTCTCGTAGTTGATGGTCGGCGGAATGCGCTGATGCTCCAGCGTCAGCAGCGAGAAGATCGCTTCCACCGCGCCGGCGGCCGAGATGGTATGGCCGACCATCGACTTGTTCGAGGTCACCGGGATCTTCTGCGCGAGATCGCCGAACACGGCCGAGGTCGTGTTGAACTCCATCTTGTCGTTCTCGGGCGTCGCCGTGCCGTGCGCGTTGATGTGGTCGATCTGGTCAGGCGTCATACCGGCGTCCGCCAGCGTCTTGTTCATGCAGCCGATGATCGGCTTGCCATCGGGCGAGGAGCGGGTGCGATGGAACGAGTCGGTCAGCTCGCCGCAACCGGCGATCACGCCGAGAATTTTTGCGCCACGCGCAACAGCTGCTTCGTAGCTCTCCAGCACCAGCGCGCCGGCGCCTTCGGCCATGACAAAACCGTCGCGGTTCTTGGAGAAGGGGCGGGAGGCCGCTTGCGGCGGATCGTTCTGGGTCGACAGAGCCGAGAGCAGCGAGAAGCGCACCAGCGCTTCCGGATTCACGGTGCCGTCGGTGGCGACGCACAGCGCCGCATCAGTCTCGCCGCGGCGGATCGCCTCGACGCCGAGCTGGATCGAGGTCGCTCCGGACGCGCAGGCCGTCGACAGCGAGATCGGCGAGCCCTTGGTGCCGAAGGTCTCGGCGAGGTGGGCTGCGACAGAGCCGAACATGAAGCGATGGTGATAGGCGCTGTACTTGCCGCCGCCGGAGATGCGCAGCAAATCGTCATAGGTGAAGTCGGGCTTGCCGACGGCGCGGCCGAGCTCGCGGCGCTGAGGCCATTCAACTTCGACTGGAGCGACCGCGAGGAAGAGAGGACCCGGGAAATCGCCCTTGGCGCCGATGCCGGCCTGCTCGAGGGCTTCCTGGGTGACGAGCTCAGCCATCCGTTCGGACAGGCCGGTCGAGGAGAACGGATCGACGCTGACGAAATCGACCGTGCCGGCCATCGTGGTCTTCAGGCCGTCGATCGGAAAGCGCGTGATGGTGCGGATGCCGGATTCGCCGGCGACCAGCTTCGACCAATTGTCGGCCTTGCCGGCACCGAGCGAGGTCGTGATGCCCATGCCGGTGACGACGACAACGGGACGCCCGAGTTTGTCGCGTGGTGCAGTCATGTCGATCGTCCCCCGATAGAGCTAGAGCATGATCCGGACCCGGAGGGCCGCGTTAGCGCAAAGTGTGACGCGGTTTTCCGGTAAGATCATGCTCAAAACAACAACCGGCCAAAGCGCGGCGCGCTTCAGCTTACAGCCTCGACCAGCGCCATGCCTTCGCCGCGCCAGTGTCCGGCTCCCACCACGACAATCTGGGTGGGCGCCCCCTGCATTTCAATCTCGGTCCCGGTCGAATCGTTCGGCGGGAACAGCGCGCCACGCGAGATCGAGAGCGCCGCGAGCGCAATTCCGAGCGGGAACTGCGTTTCCATGGTGTGCCCGAACATCGTACCGGTGGCGCGCACCGGAAAGTTGGCGTGCTTCTTCAGGAAGTCGCGCTCCTCCGAGGTCGCGGGCTCTGCGCCCGATGCGCCCGAGATGATCGCGCCCTTGCCCTCGCGCTTGGGCAGCTTGTCCCACAGCTTCTCCAGCGTCGCTTCCATGTCGCCGGACTGCTTGCGCCGGGCCAGATCGGTCACGACGCTCGACAGTTTTGCGTACGGCTTGGCGCCGCGTGCCTCGGCGTGGGCCTTCGATTCCAATACCAGGAAGGCGCCGGCCGAGCCGAGCGCGAAGCCGGCGTGGTCCTTGCGCGCCCACACGGGGGCGAACTTGTCCTTCAGGTTGAAGTCGCCGAATTCGTAGAGGACCAGGAGGTCCTTGCGCTCGCCATTGTGCGAGCCGCCGACGAGGGCAATGTCGCTCTCGCCCGAGGCGATGCGCGACAGTGCGATGCGCAGCGCATCGGCGCCCGCAACCTCTTCGCCCATGAAGGTGCGCGAGGTGCCGCCGAGACCGTTGACGATGGCGATGTTGCCGGCGAGCAGGTTGGAGAGCTGGGCCAGAAACAACGTCGGCCGGAGATCGCTCATCAGCCGCTCGTTGAGGAAACCGGGGGCGTTGGCGCCCTTGGCCTCGGCGTTCAGCACGCCGGTGTCGACGTTGAGGTCGCGCTCGCCGCCGCCGGCGGCCACCACCATGTCGATCTTGGACAGGATGTCCTTGTTGCCCTTGATACCGGCCGAGTCGAGCGCAAGGCCCGCGGCATAGACGCCGATGCGCTGCCAGGCTTCCATCTGGCGCTGGTCGCCCTTCTTCGGGATCTGGCTGTCGAAGGACACAGGCAGCAGCGGGTGGACGATGAAGGGCGTAAAGCCGTTCTCGTCGACATTGATGCGCTTTTCCTGGAGCGCGGCCCAGTTGGCATCGAGCCCTTCGCCGAGCGAAGTGGCAAGACCAATGCCGGTAATCCAGACTTCGGTCTGGCCCGGCTTCGAAGCGGTGTCAGTCATGGCGAAACGGCCTGTTGCGGAAAGCCGACGCGTTGTGCGACCGCGTCCATGTATCCGCGCATATCCGAATTGGGGAAGGGGATCAGCGTGAAGGTGAGCGTCGAATTCGCGCGCAGCTTGCCGCCGACCCGGATCTTCGCTTCGGTCATGGCATAGCCCGAGCCCTCATGGGCGACGCTCGCCTCGAGGGTCATGAGGTCGCCCGGAAACACCGAGCCGCGCACCTTGGCTTCCTTGACCGCAGCCAGAATCGGCATGCGCTCGAATTTAAGGACGCCGAGCAGGAGAAAGCCGGAAGCCTGCGCCATCGATTCGATCAGCAGCACGCCGGGCATCAAGGGATAGCCCGGGAAATGCCCCTCGAAGATGGTGCTCTCCTTGGGGACCTGGGCCTCGACGACGATCGTCTTCTCGTCGACCTTGAGGTCGACGATGCGATCGATCATGTGGAAGTATTCGAGTTGCATGACCGCCCGATTAGGCGCTCGCGCCCTTGGCGGCAACCAACTCGTCGATGCGCGCGCACAGGTTCTTCAGCACGAAATACTGCTCGGTGGTCGCCTTGCCGTCGTTGACTTCCTGGGTCCACTTTTCCAGCGGCAGCTTGATGCCGAACTGCTTGTCGATCGCGAACGCGATGTCCAGGAAATCGAGGCTGTCGATGCCGAGGTCATCGATGGCATGGCTATCCGGCGTGATCGTGTCGCGCGGGATGTCGCAGGTTTCAGCGATGATCGTAGCGACCTGATCGAATGTGGAGGACATCACTAAGCCTTTGATATATTGCTGGTATTTGTCAGATTTCCCAGAGCGGCACGGTGGGTGGGCATCGCGCCCCTGATGACGCCCTCAAACCCCCCTCTGGACGGGTCGAGAGCCCGTATATCGGAGCGCCGCCCTGAGTTCAATGGAGCCGGACAGGGGTGGGGACAGGGCTGGGGATGCCGGCCCCGGAGGCATGACCAGCCGCCAGGAGGCGTCGGTGCCAGGGTCCTGTCCAGGCAAGCCTGGCCTAGATGTGCGGCGTCGTGATCTTGACGCAGTCCCGACGGCCCATCAGCACGCAATCCTGGGTGCGGCGCAAATCGGCGATGCTGACCGCGAGCCAGATCCCGATCGCAGTCAGGGCGATGGTGAAGGCGAGCGCCGCGATATTGGCGAGCATCCGCTGTCGGAAATCGTCGGGCTCGGCGCGGGGCTGCTCGTAACGCGACAGGTCGAGCGGTTCGGGTGCCGCTGCATGCAGCTTCTGGACGACACCGCTGCCCCGATGGATCACCGGAGAGGGCGTCGTGCGCGGCCTGAACTGGAGCACCTGGTGCTCGTCGTCCGAGGTTATGGGCCGCTGGGATTTCATGGGGCGGGGATCACTCCGAAGCAGCGATTTTTAGATAGCACAGGCGACACGGGGGGTGCAGAAAATCTTCTCAACGCGCACGTGTATTGCGCGTTCGCATGATCCTCCAGGACGGAAGTGCGCCATCACGAGACCCGGTTGTCATCCCGGCGTCAGGGACCTCAGGGTTGCGCTGCAACACTGCGGGGCAGATCGCGCTCGTTGCCTCGAACGCATGTTGCCGCCGCAAGGCCCATGGCATAATCGGGAACCCGGACGACAGGTTGCAACCAGACAAGAGGCCTCGATCATGACGACCAACGCACGCGAGCCGAGAGTGCACCCGGTATCGATCCTGTCGCTTCGGCCGACGCAGATGACGGTCGGCATGCGCGAGGTCAAGGAGAAGCGCAAGCGTTGGCGCGAGCACGGCAAGAGGAAGCAGTCCGACCTGCTCGGCACCCACATGATCCCCGTCGTCGCCGGACCTGACGGGCGCTACTACGTGATCGACCATCACCATCTCGGCCGCGCGCTGCACGACGAGGGCATCAAGGAGGTGCTGGTGACGGTGGTGGGCGACCTTCGTATGGTCGAGCGCGAAGCGTTCTGGGGCGTGATGGACAACAAGCGCTGGGTCTATCCTTATGACTCCAAGGGGGAGCGCCGTCCATTCCGCGATCTGCCGAAATCGGTCGCCGATCTCAGGGACGATCCGTTCCGCAGCCTCGCCGGCGAGCTCCGCCGCATGGGCGGCTTCGCCAAGGACACCACGCCGTTTTCCGAATTTCTGTGGGCCGACTTTCTGCGCCGCAAGCTGACGCGCAAGGCCGTGGATGCCAATTTCGACAAGGCGCTCGAGAAAGCGCTGGCTGCGGCCAAGAGCAAGGATGCAATCTACCTGCCCGGCTGGTGCGGGCCGGCATCGGACGATTAGGCGCGCACCGCTTGCATCAGTCGCGCTGGAAGATCTTGGCGCCGGGATAAGCGCGCCTGGCATATGTCACGACGAGCGCGCGGTCCTGGGTCTCAAGGAAGGGCGTACGGATTCGATACGATCCGACGATGAGGTGCCACAGACCATTGAGCCTTTGGATGATGATTTTCATGTGAGTCTTCCTCGAAGACGCTGCGCGTGAGCATTTCCTGCTCGTCGCGACCGTCTTGAGAGACTCGATCGTGATCGCGGGCGTGAAATTCCAGATCGCCCGCGTTCTCCGTAAGACGACAGCGACACTGATTAGTTGGTCACGGCAGACGGGCGCGTGAGCCTGATCTGATCACAGCCGCTTGAACGCAATCATTTTCCGCGCCGATGAAACCGTCCTGAAACAGAGCCGCCCCACTTAATGATGGTAGTCGAGCTCACACAGGAGGCTCACATGCGCCGTCTGGTTTTCGCAATTGCGTTGGCCGTGGTTGCTTCAGCGGGAATCTCGGCGTCGTTCGCCGCAGTCCACCAGGCCAGAACTTTGACATTTGAGGAGCGCTTCGCGCCCGCGCTCCCGCTGATGGTGAAGCACTAGCGATCTAGCGCATCGCGCGCCTGTTTCGGGCCTTGCGGGGAGAGCCACCGCTCCATCTCCGCAGCGGCCTCGCCGTCGCGCACCTTCTGCAGCAACTCGTGGCGCTCGGCGCCGGCAGGGAGATTCCTGGCCGCGGCGCGGGCGTTCTGCGTGAATCTGGTCAAGCGTTCCTGAAGGGACAGTGCCGGTCGCGTGCGGTTGCGCTTCTTCATGATGAGTTGCCCTTTCAAGCGTCGAGCCAACCACGCGCCGCCAAGACGCGTCCTTAACTTTTGTTGGAACCGGGCGAGGCGATCGCGGGTTTTTTGTCATGGCGGCGCTGCGGCGCCATGAGTTCCACCTCCACGACGGGAGCCAACGAAGTGCCCAGCGACGCGATCCGCGCGGCGCTTATCAAGCGACTGCGCGTTTCTTCCGCAATTGCGGAGGAGGATATCAAGGAGATCGGCGCCCTTCCGATCTCGGTGCGGGAGTTTCCGGCCGAGACGGCGGTGGTGCGCGATGGCGAGCGCGCGACCGATTGCTGCCTGATCGTGGACGGATTTTGCGCGCGCTCCAAGACCATCGCAAACGGCAAGCGGCAGATTCTTTCGCTGCATATTCCCGGCGAGATCCCGGATCTCATGAGCCTGTTCCTGCACGTGATGGACCATGATTTGTCGACGCTGACGCCGGCAACGCTCGGCTTCATCAGCCACGACAATTTGCAGAAGCTGCATCGCCGCAGTCCGAGCGTGGCCGAGATGTTCTGGCGCGACACGCTGATCGACGCCTCGATGTTCCGAGAGTGGATCGTCAATGTCGGCCAACGGCCCGCGCCCGCGCGTCTCGTACATGTCATGATCGAGCTGCGTGAGCGTCTCAGGCTGATCGGGCGGCTCGACGGCAACAGCTTTGAAATGCCGCTGACGCAAGAGCAGATCGGAGAGGCCCTGGGCATCACCGCAGTGCACGCCAACCGGGTGATCAGGCAACTCCGCCAGGAGGGCGTCGTCGAGCTCAATCGCGGCCGCGCCACCGTGCTCGACGAGCGGAAATTTCAGGAACTAGCCGATTTCGACGGCCGTTACCTCCATCAATCGCCAACCCTTTGAGGCCCGGATGCCGCGCTTCCATTTTGACATCCACGAGGACAGCCGTCTCATCCCCGATGAGGACGGGCAGAATTTCGCGAATGTGGAGGTCGCGCGCAAGGAAGCGGTGCTGACCGGCGCGTCGATCGCTCGTGAGGCGTTCGTGGCCGGCAGTGCCGATCACGTCGTCGTCGACGTGCGTGAGGACGAGCATGCACCGTTCCTGAAGATATCGATCACGCTCGAGGTCGAGGAGCTGGCAGGCGGCTAGCGTCTTCGCGCCAGACGCCGGGAGGCCGCGATTGTTCCCGCGAAATGCAAGTTTATAGGCCGGCGCGCTGTAACCCACGTTAGCGACATCATCGCCTTCGAAGCGCAGCATGGAGGCCAGCACCGAGGCGCGGAACATCATGTTGCAGAAGGCGCGTCAGCCGGAGGGCGCGCGAGCTCGCGGAACAAGGAGCCCAGCGGCCAACGCTCGGCTAGGACTGCCGCTGGCTCCAATAGTCGTCGAGCGTGGGCGTTTCCATGTCGAAACGGTCGCGAATGGTGCAGCAGGTGCTGCCGCCGAGCCTGGCGATGGCATCGAGCTTCGCCGGGTCGATGTGCAGGCGCTCGGCATCCACGACGTCCTGATGATAATGCGCGAATAGAATCTCGCCCATGATGATCTGGCGCGACTTGCCGAGTTCGAGCGTGATGTGGCGGCGGCATTCGAAGGCAGCCGGCGCCTCCTTGATCCAGGGTGACGCCACGGTCCTGCCCGGCATCGCGGTCAGGCCCGCGGCCTCGAGTTCATCATGATCAGGCGCGAACGGCACGGCGCAGACGTGCATCGCTTCGGCAATGGCGTGCGAGACGATGTTGACGGTGAAGACCTCGGTCAGGCGGATGTTGAGGCCGGTATCCTTGAACCGCATGTCCGGGTGGTTCTCGACGCCGAGCGCGAGAATCGGCGGATCGGCCGACAGGCAGTTGAAGAAGCTGAATGGCGCGGCGTTGATCTTCCCTTGCGGATCGACCGTCGTCACCAGCGCGATCGGCCGCGGCACCACGGTGCCGATCAGCGGCTTGTATTTGTCGCGCGCCGACAATGCGCGGAAGTCGAACGTCACATCGCCGGGGGCGTGAGCACTGTTGTCCATCATGTCTCTCGGGTTCGAACGGTCGTCGCTGGCTGACGTCAGCGAAATCTTTTGCGGCGATTATCAGTGCTTCAGACCAATATGCGAGCGGAAGATTTGAGCAAGGTCTGCTACGCTTGCCTGTTGTCCTCGTGCGGCTCGTCCTTGCCGCCGAGCATGCGGTGCAAGTGGCGCTCGATGCGGCGGCCGATCGTGAGCAGCACGAAGGTCAGCGCCAGCGCGATCGCGACGATCTTCCATTGCCCCGCGCCGCAGACCACGCCGAGACAGGCGGCAAGGAAGGTGCAGGCGGCGCTGGTCAGCCCGCGGACGCGAAACCGCTCGCTTTCATGGACGATGACGCCGGCACCGAGGAAGCCGATGCCGGTGAGGATGCCCTGGATGACCCGGCTGGTGGCATCGACGACCTTGCCGGGCTCGGAGAGTTGCAGCGCCAGCACCACCACGGTCGCGGTGGAGAGGCCGACGATGCCGAGCGTCTTCAGCCCGAGCGGCTTGCCCTGCAAATCGCGGTTGAGCCCAATCGCGGCGCCGGCAAGCGTTGCAACGCCGAGGCGCAGCAGGATTTCGCTCCAGTCGAGCTCGGTCATTCCGTTTCGGTCATTTCTTTTCGGTTTTGGGCAGGCGTCCCATCAGGTAGAACTCCTCATTCGGCCGCATGCCGGTGAAATTCGCCAGCCGGTTCGACAGGCCGAAGAAGGCGGAGATCGCGGCGATGTCCCAGATGTCGTCGTCGCTGAAGCCGTGCGCGGCGAGGCTTGCGAAATCCTCCTCCGAGCTCCGTTGCGCATCGGTCGAGATCTTCATCGCGAAATCGAGCATCGCCTTCTGCCGCGGCGTGATATCGGCCTTGCGATAATTGGTCGCGATCTGGTCGGCGATCACAGGGTTCTTGGCGCGGATGCGCAGGATCGCGCCATGGGCGATCACGCAATATTGGCACTGGTTGGCGGCCGAGGTCGCCACCACGATCATCTCGCGCTCAGCCTTGGAGAGGCCGCCGTCCTTCTCCATCAGCGCGTCGTGATAGGCGAAGAAGGCGCGGAACTCGTCGGGGCGGTAGGCCAGCGTCAGGAAGACGTTGGGCACGAAGCCGCTCTTCTCCTGCACGGCGAGCAGGCGCGTACGGATGTCGTCAGGCAGGCTGTCGATGGCGGGTACGGGAAAGCGTTGCGCGGGCTTTGTCATGGGCATGGATTCCGGCTCGGGGGCGGCAAACCATAGTCCATGCGGGCGGGCGCCTCAACGTGCAGCTATATGCGCGGCGCGCTTGCCACATACTCGCTGTCATCGCCCGATTTAATTGGGCGATCCAGTATTCCAGAGGCGGTGGTGATTCAATCGAGAGGCCGCGGCGTACTGGATGCCCCGCCTTCGCGGGGCATGACATGTGCTAGAGGCGTAAGCGCGCCCCTTACCGCAGCGGCTTCTTCAGCAGTGAGAAGCGGTCGGGGTCGAGGCCCATCGAGGGCTGCAGCATCGGCGTTTCGGCCGGCGCGAGCGTCTTGGCGGGCGGCGCGGCGAACACCGGGTCGTTCGGCACGTCGCGCTGCGAGGTCGCACCGCGCCAGCGCTCGAGCACGGCGCCGACGAAATGCATGTCGTGACCGGCGGAGATCGACGGCACGCTGGAAATGGTGGCCTCGCCGCGCGGCAATTGATGCGGCGGCACCTCCTTGAAGCGCAGCCGCGTCGGCAGGGCGACGCCTTCGCCGAACGCCAGCACCTCGCGGGTACCGAGCGAGGGCACGAAGGACAACAGGTTCGCGGCCGCATCCGAGACGGCGGCGCGCAGCAGCGCCTGGTCGCGGTCGTTGGCAAGACGCATCGTGAACAGCGTGTTGCACTGGGAGATGATCGTGGCGTCGAGCTCTGCGGGGCGCTGCGTGATCAGCCCGAGATAGACGCCGTATTTGCGGCCTTCCTTGGCGATGCGCGAGACCGCCTTGCGGGTCGGCCCGAAGCCGATATTGCGGTCGGCGGAGGCATAGCGGTGCGCTTCCTCGCAGACGAACAGCATCGGCGAAACGCCGTCGCTCCACAGGCCGAAATCGAACGCCATGCGGCACAGCACCGACACGACGGAATCGATGACCTCGGCCGGGAAGCCGGCGAGCTGCATCACCGTCATCGGCTTGCCGTTGGCGGGCAGGCGGAACAGATGGCTGATGACTTCGGCCATGGTGTCGCCGCCGACATTGGCGTTGTCGAACATGAAGGCGTAGCGCGGATCGTTGCGGACCGCCTCGATGCGCGAGATCAGCTTGTGATAGATGATGCGCGAGGAGCGATTTTCCAGCTTGCCCATGCGCTCGTCGATCAGCGAGATCAGGTCGACCAGACGGTACGGCACCGGCGTGTCGACGGTGAAACCGATCTGCTTGGGATCGATGCGCTTCAGGCCAAGGCGATCGGTGTTCTGATATTGCGTGTAGATGCCCTTGGCGATCGGAATCACTTCCGCGAGGACGTCGAGTTCTTCGGGCACGCCCGCGCGGCCGCCGAACAGCACGTCGACGATTTCCTCGAAATTGAACAGCCAGAACGGCAGCTTCAGGTTTCGCGGATTGAGCACCAGCGCGCGGTCGCCGAAGCAGCGGCCATATTCATTGTGCACGTCGAGCAGGAAGATGCGCAGGTTCGGGCGCGCCTTCAGGATCTCGTTGAGCAGCAGCGACACGCCGGTCGATTTACCGACGCCGGTCGATCCCAGCACCGCAAAATGCTTGGACAGCATCTCCTCGATGTCGACATAGGCGATGACCGAGCGGTCCTGCTGGAGGAAGCCGACATTGATCTGGTCCGATCCGGTCGGCGCGTAGATCGTGCGCAGCTCCTGGCTCGTGATCAGGTCGACCGCATCGCCGATGGTCGGATAATTGGTGACGCCGCGCTGGAATTTGGCCTTGTCGGCGGCGTTGAGGATTTCGCCGAGCAGGTCGACCGAGGCGATCGCGATGTACTCGCCGGTGCTTGCGAGGTTCTCGCAGGACACTTCGGTGATCATGGCGACGATGACCGAACTGGCGCAGCGGATGCTGACGAAGCGGCCGACGGTCGCCCGTACCTCCGAGATCGACATCTGGCTTTGTGCCAGAAGCCCGACCCGGGCGAGCGATCCACGTACCGAAATCACGCGTCCAAAAGATGTCACGATGGATGAACCTGAAAAATCAGACTGTTTCTGCGACTATGCGGGTCGTGGCTGCACAAACGGTTAAACGGCAGGCGCGGCGGCTTTGTTAAATCCACTACAATTCGGCCGCTCGGTTTGTTCCGAATGCATACTGGTGGGCGGAATCTGCCCGAAAATGCTGGTTTATGGGCCCGAGGGCCCCAATTCGAGTTAAGGAAGACTTTACCATTCGAGCAGTCCATCCGCCCTCCGGCGAGACGGCTGTTCAAGGCGCCGAGCAGCAACGGTTGCAGGCGGCCCGCGTTGATTTGTTGACGGGACCTAATCATTTGTACATTAGTACAAATGAGCCCGCAGGCCGACGGCCGCCCCGGCGCCCCATGCACATTGTGTCCCGCGCCCGATTGCGCGATTCCTCAAAAGGGATCGCAGCCAAGTTTTGGAGGAACCATGCAGAGCGAACCGATCCTCGATCTCGCCCATCTCGGCCATATGGAGCTGTTGACGCCCAAGCCCGACGAGAGCCTGAAATTCTTCGTCGATGTCATGGGTATGACCGTCAGCGGACGGAAGGGCGAGTCGGTGTACTTGCGCGGCTGGGACGATTACGAGCGCTATTCGCTCAAGCTCACGGCCTCGAAGACCTCAGGCATGGAGCATATGGCGCTGCGGGCGCGCAGCCAGCAGGCGCTGGAACGCCGCGTCGCCGCGCTGAAGGGCTCGGGCTTCGATATCGGCTGGATCGACGGCGACATGGGGCAGGGGCCGACCTTCCGCTGCCGCGATCCTGACGGCCACATCGTCGAGCTCTATTACGAGACCGAGTGGTATCAGGCGCCGCCGGAGCTGAAGCCGGCGCTGAAGAACCAGGCGCAGCGTTTTCCCGCACGCGGCGTCAATGTTCGCCGGCTCGACCATCTCAATTGCCTCGCCGTCGACATCAAGGCCAATCGCGAGTTCTTCGAAAACTATCTCGGTTGCCGGCTGACCGAGCAGATCGTGCTCAACGACGGCCGTGAAGCTGCGATGTGGCTGACCATGTCGAACAAGAGCTACGATTTCGCCTATTCGCTCGACCATTCCGGTACGCCCGGTCGTTTCCACCACGTCACCTACGCGCTCGACAGCCGCGAGGAGATTCTTCGCGCGGCCGACATCTTCCTGGAGAACGGCGTGCATATCGAGACCGGACCGCACAAGCACGCGATCCAGCAGACCTTCTTCCTCTATGTCTACGAGCCCGGCGGCAACCGCGTCGAGGTCGCCAATGCCGGCGCCCGCCTGATCCTCGCGCCGGACTGGAAACCGATCGTGTGGACCGAGGAGGAGCGCAAGAAGGGCCAGGCCTGGGGGTTGAAGACGATCGAGTCCTTCCACACCCACGGCACGCCGCCGGTGGAGATGAAGCAGCACGCTTGATTCAGTGTGCGGTTGACGATCGCACCCGTGCGATCGTCTCGCGCACGCCGGTCCAGGCCGGCTCATCCGGCGCGAACTGGTCGCGCAGGAAGCCGACGAGCTCCTCGACCTGGGCGTCGCTCATGCTATTCCCAAACGCAGGCATGTAGCCGAGGTCGCTCGACACGGGTTCGGTGATGCCGTGCAGGATCACCTGCACGAGATTGTCCGCCGTCGCGCTGTGCAGATTGCTGTTGAGCGCGAGCGAGGGCCGGCTGCCGAACAGCGGCAGGCCGCCGACCTCGTGGCAGACCGCGCAGGCACCCTGATAGAGCCGCGCGCCGGTGGATGAGGCGACGGTGACCTGTGTCGCGCTCTCGAGCTTTGCGGCGAGTGCGGGAGCATCGGCCGCGACGTCGTTGAAGGAATTGAGATAGACCGCCATCGCGCGGATGTCCTGGTCGGGCAGGGCCTTGAGATCCCGAACGATCGGCGCCATCGGGCCGGCCGCGACGCCGTGATAGCGCGAGTGGCCGGTGCGCAAATAGGTGAACAGCTCGTCCTCGTTCCACGGGATCGGCGCGTGCGAGAGCGAGGTCAGCGGCGGCGCCTCCCAACCCTCGGCATAGCCGCCGGCGAGATAGGCCTGGCGCTGCTCGGCGCCGAGCGCATTGCGCGGCGAGTGGCACGCGCTGCAATGGCCGAGACTCTCGACCAGATAAGCGCCGCGATTCCATTGTTCGGATTTTGCCGGATCGGGCTTGAACTCCCGGGTGTCGTGGAACAGCGCATTCCAGCCCGCAAGCAGCGGGCGGATGTTGAACGGGAAAGCGAGCGCGTTCGCAGGTGCTGTTGCGCGCACCGCAGGCTGCGCCATCAGATAGGCGTAGAGCGCCTGGAGGTCGGCTTCGCCGGTCCTGGAAAAGTGCGTGTAGGGGAAAGCGGGGTAGAGCTGCCGCCCGTCGCGGTGCAGCCCCTCGCGCATCGCGCGCTCGAAGGCGGGATAGGACCACGCGCCGATGCCGGTCTCGACATCGGGCGTGATGTTGGTCGAGTAGATCGTGCCGAACGGCGTCTCCAGCGCGCGGCCGCCGGCGTTGAGCGCGCCATTGAGGTTGGTGTGGCACTCCGCGCAATTGCCGAGCGCCGCAAGCTGCTCGCCGCGCGCGATCGTCGCAGCCGAATAGACCGATGCATCGGGCCGCGCGATCGGCGCGATCGCGCGCCCGGGCAGGAGCGTGGCACACAGGCCGATCGCGGCGGTGCAGACGGCCGCGATCGTCGCGAAAATGCCGGCGCGTCTGGCGAACGGATTCTCCCAGATGCGGGACGATTTCGGCGCCGCGGGCGCCGGCAGGGCTCGTGGCACCGGCGACGTTTCTCCGTGCAAGCCCCTCAGGATGCGTTCGGGCGTAAACGGGGGCTCACGAAAGCGCACGCCTGTTGCATCGAAGATTGCATTCGCGATCGCCGCTGCGCTCGGCACGGAGGCTGACTCGCCGACGCCGAGCGGCTGGTCCTGGCGCGGCAGCATCAGGACGTCGATCTTGGGCACATCGGGGAAGGGGATGATGGGATACGCGCCCCATTCCCGCGCCGCCACTGCGCCGCGCTCGAACGAGACCTCCTCCATCAGCGCGCGACTGGTGGATTGGATGACGTTGCCGTGGATCTGGTGACGCACGCCATCGGGATTGATCATCAGGCCCGAGTCCTGCCCGGCCACGACGCGCGTGACGCTGACATCTCCGGTGGTTTTGTTCACGGCGACGTCGGCGATCCAGGCCGACCACGCCGCGCCATAGCCGGGGAATTTGCTGTGGACGTAGAGCGCGTAGGCGAAGCCGCGGCCGTGGACGATCTCGCCGTCCTTGTCCTCACGCACCGGACGCGGCGTCCAGCCGGCGCGCTCGGCCACCGCGTTGACGAGATCGACGGCGCGCCGGTCTTTGAGATAGCGCAGGCGATATTCGATCGGATCGACGCCGGCTTCGGTCGCGGCTTCGTCGATGTAGGATTCGTGCGCAAAGGTGTTCGGCAGCGCCGAGACGCCACGAAACCAGGACGCGCGCACGATCGGGGCCATGTCGTGGGCGACGACGCGCATATGGTCGTAGTCGTAAGGCGGGATCGCGGTGCGGTCGCCCATCTGGAGCACCGCGGGCTCGGGCGAGATGCGCCCGGTGAGTAGCAGCGCCAGCGTCGGCGCGGCGTTCGAGGGATAGCGCGTGGCGAGGTCGTAACCGGCGATGCCGCCATTCGCGTCCAAGCCACCGTTGACGTCGATCAGCTGCGCGGTGCCCTTGGGTTCCCAGGCATGCTCCTGCTCGCGCGTCAGCTGCACCCGCACGGGCCGGCCGACCGCGCGCGACAGCAATAGCGCGTCCGCGCTGACGTCATCGGCGCAATTGCGGCCGTAGCAGCCGGCGGCTTCCAACCTGATGACCTCGACCTCGCTCTCGGGACGTTCGACCAGCAACGCGAGATCGGCTCGCAGCAGGTGCGGATTCTGTGTGCCCGACCAGACGCGAACATTGCCGTCCTGGAAATCCGCGACCGCGCAGGACGGGCCGATGGAGGCGTGCATCTGGTACGGCCACAGATACGTGCGCTGCATCGGCTTGGCCGCGCCCGATATCGCCGCAACGACATCGCCCTTGTCGATCAGCGTCCGCGGCGCGGACGGTTGAGCGCGCAGTGCGGTCTCGACATCGGCGAGATCGGTGAGTTCAGGCGTCGGCTTCCAGCTCAGCTTGAGCTGCTCGGCCGCGCGAATCGCATTCTCCTCGCGTTCGGCGACGACGCCGACGAAATCGCCGATGCGGACGACGGCCATGAGGCCTGGGACGTCACGCACGGAGGATTCGTCCACCGCGATCAGGCTGGTGCCGACGAACGGGCCGGCATCGACGCCGGAATAGGGCGGGCGCACCACGCGGCCGTGCAGCATGCCGGGCAAGCGGATGTCGTGCACGAAGGTCAGCTCGCCCGTGGCTTTTGCAGGAAGATCGACGCGCGGCATCGACTGGCCGACGATGGCGTAGTCGTTGACAGCCTTGACCACCACATCATCGGCCAGTTCGAGACGGACGGTTTCACCGCCGATCAGCTCGCCATAGCTGACGCTGCGATTATGGCCGCGCACGAGACCGTCTTCGATCTTCAGTTCGGCTTCCGGCAGCTCCAGCCGCTCGGCCGCGCGCGCGATCAAAAACTGTCGCGCTTGCGCTGCGGCGTTGCGCAGGGGGACGGCGGTGATCTGGATGGTTTCGCTCGCGATCGTCGCGCCCTGGTTCGGCACAACGGCGGTGTCGCCGAGCACCACGACGACGCGGGCAAAGGAGACGTCGAGTTCTTCGGCGACGATCTGGCCGAGCGCGGTCCGGATTCCCGTGCCGAGATCGACATGGCCGTTATAGGCCGTGACCGAACCGTCCGCGGTGATGCGAATGAAGGTCTCCGATGTGACCTCGTCCACCGTGCGGACGACGATGAGCGAACCTCGCTCAGCTGCATGCGAAACAGGAGAGGCCATCAATCACCGGCCTCGGCGAGCTGGCTGGAGGCGCGCATCACGGCGCGCAGGATTTCGACATGCGTGCCGCAGCGGCAGAGATTGTAGCGCAGCGCGGCGAGCGCTTCCTGCTCTGTTGGCTGGGGATTTAATGCGAGCAGCGCCTTGGTGGTCATGATCATGCCGTTGAGGCAGTAGCCGCATTGCGCGGCCTGCTCGTCGATGAAGGCCTGCTGCACGACGTCAGGCTTGTCGCGCGTGCCGAGGCCTTCGAGCGTCACGATGTCGCGGCTGGCGCAACCGCTGACGGGAATCACGCAGGAGCGCGCAGCCATGCCGTCGATCAGGACAGTGCAGGTACCGCATTCACCCAGGCCGCAACCGTATTTCGGCCCGTTGAGTCCGAGATCATTGCGCAGCACGTAAAGCAGCGGCGTCTGGCCTTCCGCCGTGACATCGTGGATCCTGCCGTTCACGGTGAGGCGGATCGGTGGCTGCATCATCCTCGTTCCCAAACCCTGCGGTCGCGTAATTTCGACGTCGCGACGATACCGTTTGTACACAAACGTGCAAGCCGTCATGCCGCACTGCAGCGTGGCTGCCCGCTTTGTGGACAAGGCAGGGAGGCAAATGAGGTTTTATTCGGCAGGCGCGGCTTTTCGCGCGCGGCGCCGCTTGACAGCCCCGGGGGACCGCGCGCAACATCGTTCGTATACGAATGATAACCGCACTGTCCGCTGGCTTTGACATGGTGATGGAAATAACGAGCGCCGCCACCGACAAGATCCGCTGCGATGCCTGTCCGGTGATGTGTTACATCAAGCCCGGGGCGGCGGGCGCCTGCGACCGCTATGCCAATGACGATGGCAAGCTCGTTCGCGTCGATCCGCACATCATTCTCGAGCGCACGGTGTCGCACGGTGGCAAGCTGGTTCCGTTCAGCCGCAGCGAAGATTGGGACGGCAAGCTCGTCCACGAGCCCTCGACCTTCGTCACCGCAATCGGCGCGGGCACGACCTATCCCGACTACAAGCCGGCGCCTTTCATCGTCTCGTCCGAGGTCGACGGCGTCGACATGGTGACTGTCGTCACCGAAGGCATTTTCTCCTACTGCGGCGTCAAGGTGAAAATCGACACCGACCGCTATCTCGGGCCCGAGACCGCGACCGTGCGTGCGCAGGGCGAAGCGGTCGGCCACGTCACGACCAGCGAATACGGTTCGCAGATGCTGTCGCTCGGCGGCGTGCATCATCTCACCGGCGGCTCCAAGAAAGAGGGGCGGGTCACCTGCGACACGCTGATGGACCTCGCCAATTGCAAGGCGGTGGAGCTGACGATCGACGGCGGCGCCAGCGTGGTGGTGCAGGCCGGCCAGCCGCCGATCGTCAACGGCGTGAAAGAAGAGCGCATGCGCGTCGGCTGCGGCTCTGCGACGATCGGCATGTTCGCCAAGCAATGGCACGGCAAGGTCGATGAGGTCGTCGTGGTCGACGACCACATCACGGGCGTGCTCTCAGAGCATCAGGCCGGCAAGCTGCTCGACATCGCCGACACCGGCATCAAGATGAAGGGCCGGCGCTCGACGCCCGGCCGCTATTTCCAGGTCGCCGATCCCGGCACCGGGTGGGGCGGCACGAATATCTCCGATCCATTGGCGATCCTCGGTCCGTTCGATCCCAAGGAGGCCAAGCCCGGTCTCTCGATGCTGATGGTATCCACGACAGGCGAGCATTCGTCCTACTACGTGCTCGACGAGGCCTTGAAGCCGGTCGAGACCGAGATGCCCGCCGACCTGAAATTTTCAGTCGAGCGCATCCAGGAAAATTGCGAGCCGGCGCTGTGCACGGTGCTGTTCATGGCCGGTGCCGGCGGGTCCTTGCGCGCCGGCGTCACCGACAATCCGGTGCGGCTGACGCGCTCGGTGAAGGATGCGCTGACGCGCGTCACCAGCGGCGGCGCGGCGGTCTATGTCTGGCCGGGCGGCGGCATCACCTACATGGTCGATGTGACGCAGATGCCGGCAGGTGCGTTCGGCTATGTGCCGACGCCGGCGCTGGTTGCGCCGATCGAATTCACGATGAAACTGTCCGACTATGCCGCGCTCGGCGGGCACATGGACTATGTCAAACCGCTCTCCGAGGTGAGGGGTGGTGACGACGTCCGTCAGTTGCCCTGGCAGAGCCCGATCCCGGGACGGCGGGCATGAGAAGGCTCCCGCAAATCGCATTGCTGTCTGATGGCCGGCGGCTGCATTTGCAGGATGGACCGATCGATCTGATCGTCGAGGCGGGGGGGCACGAGCACGAGGTGCGTGCGGCCTATGAGGCCGCGGCGCGGCGGTTTACCGGACTCCTCGATGAGCTCTGTGCGGAGCTGCCGGAATTACGGAGGGCGGCGCTGCCGGCGGCGTGCTCGCTAACCGGTACGGTGGCCCGGCGCATGTACGCTGCCGTTACGCCCTACGCCTGGAATCGCTTCATCACGCCGATGGCCGCGGTGGCGGGCAGTGTGGCGGAGGAAATTCTCGGCGCCATGCTTCATGTCGCGAGGCTCGATCGGGCCTATGTCAACAATGGCGGCGATATCGCGCTGCACCTTGGCGCGGGCGAGCATTTTTCCGTTGGCCTGATGGATCGGCCTGATCGCGATGGCGTGATGCGCGCCATGAGGGTCGATGCCGACGACCCCGTGCGCGGCATTGCGACCAGCGGCCGCCACGGCCGCAGCTTTTCGCTCGGCATTGCGGACGCTGTAACGGTGCTGGCGGCGACGGCCTCGCAGGCTGATGCAGCGGCGACCGTGATCGCCAACGCCGTCGATCTGCAGGGCCATCCCGCCATCGTCCGAAAGCCGGCCGACGAGCTTCAGCCCGACAGCGATCTCGGCGCGCGCCTTGTTGTCAGCGAGGTCGGTGAATTGTCGCAAGGAGAGATCGCCGCCGCGCTCGAATCTGGCGCGGAATGTGCACGGCAAATATTCGATCGCGGATTGATCGAGGGTGCCGTGCTCAGGCTTTGTGGTGATATGCTTGTCATCGGAACCAAGGA
Organism: Bradyrhizobium guangzhouense; assembly: GCF_004114955.1. Lineage (NCBI taxonomy): Bacteria > Pseudomonadati > Pseudomonadota > Alphaproteobacteria > Hyphomicrobiales > Nitrobacteraceae > Bradyrhizobium > Bradyrhizobium guangzhouense. The sequence goes on along the minus strand of NZ_CP030053.1, from coordinate 4,413,863 downwards.
TATAGAAGAGCAACGACCGCGCCCGCTGGTGCTGGAGAACGCGATCAGTGCCTGAACGGGGAAGAGTCTAAGGAAGCAATCATGAGCGCGATCATCCGCAAGATCGTCACCGTCGTCGAAGAGACGCAGATGGAGATGGGCCGCCAGGTCTCCCCGCCGACCCGGCGCGCTGCTGCGATCGCCGTGATCGAAAATCCCTTTGCCGGAAGATACGTCGAGGACCTCTCGCCGCTGATCGCGATCGGCGAGGAGCTTGGTGACCTGCTGGCCAAGCGCGCCGTGGCGGCGCTCGGCATCGACGGCGCAAAGGCACACAGCTACGGCAAGGCCGCGGCCGTCGGCGAGAACGGCGAGCTGGAACATGCCGCAGCGATCCTTCACCCCAAGATGGGTGCGCCGGTGCGCAAGGTGCTGGGCAAGGGCGCGGCGCTGATCCCGTCGTCCAAGAAGCGCAGCGGGCCCGGCACCACGCTGGACATTCCGCTTGGGCACAAGGACGCGGCCTTCGTGCGCAGCCATTTCGACGGCATGGAGGTGCAGATCAACGATGCACCGCGCGCCAACGAGATCATGGTCGCGGTCGCCGTCACCGACAGCGGCCGCCCGCTGCCGCGCGTCGGAGGGCTGACGGTCGCCGAGATCAAGGGCGAAGACGGCTTGAAATAAGGGACAGTCCGGAGGGGCGGGCACAGCTTCTCCGGCAGGATCGTGGTCGAGAGATAAAGTTCAAAACTGGAGGTTGGGATGCGAGCAAGAAACATTTTCGTCGGCGCGGCCTTTGCGCTTCTGGCTGCCGGCATGGGCCATTCGGCCCTGGCTGAGGACATCAAGATCGGCGAGATCAACAGCTATTCGCTGCTGCCGTCCTTCACCGAGCCTTATCGCAAAGGCTGGCAGCTCGCGGTCGAAGAGATCAACGCGGCAGGCGGCATCAACGGCAAGAAGCTCGTCGTCATTTCCAAGGACGACGGCGGCAAGCCGGCGGATGCGCAGACTGCGGCCAACGAGCTCGTCTCCAGCGAAGGCGTTGCAATGCTGACGGGCACGTTCCTGTCCAACATTGGCCTCGCGGTCTCTGACTTCGCCAACCAGAAGAAGGTGTTCTTCCTCGCCGCCGAGCCGCTGACGGACGCCGTGACCTGGTCGAAAGGCAACAAATACACATTCCGCCTGCGCCCCTCCAACTACATGCAGGCCGCGATGCTGGTGGAAGCGGCAAGCAAGCTCCCCGCAAAACGCTGGGCGACGATCGCGCCGAACTACGAATACGGCCAGTCGGCGGTCGCGGTGTTCAAGAAGCTGATGTCGGAGAAGCGCCCCGACATCCAGTGGGTCGACGAGCAGTGGCCGCCGCAGGGCAAGATCGATGCTGGTCCTGTGGTGCAGGCGGTGGCGCAGGCCAATCCCGAAGCGATCCTCAACGTCACCTTCGGTCCTGACCTCGTCAAGCTCGTGCGTGAGGGCAACACCCGCGGCTTGTTCAAGGGCCGCGAAGTCGTGTCGTTCCTGACCGGCGAGCCCGAATATCTCGATCCGCTGAAGGACGAGACGCCCGAGGGCTGGATCGTTACCGGCTATCCCTGGTACTCGATCAAGACGCCCGAGCATGATGCGTTCCTGAAGGCCTATCAGGCCAAGTACAACGACTATCCGCGCCTCGGCTCGATCGTCGGCTACCAGACCATCAAGGCGGCTGCGGCGATCCTCGCCAAGGCCGGCTCGACGGATACGGACAAGTTGATCGCGGCGGCCGAGGGCATTTCGATGCCATCTCCGTTCGGCGAGATCACGTTCCGCAAGATCGACCACCAGTCGACCCTCGGCGCCTTCGTCGGCAAGACCGCGCAGAAGGACGGCAAGGGCGTGATGGTGGATGCGTCTTACAAGAAGGGTTCGGACTATCTGCCGAGCGACGCCGAAGTCGAGAAGCTGCGGCCGAAGGACTAGCCACCGCTGCCGTAGGGTGGGTTAGCCGAAGGCGTAACCCACCACGGTCTGCGCCCGCAGAACCAGAAGAGGTGGGTTACGCCGAGCAGATGCGCTCTGCGCATATGCAGGGCTAACCCACCCTACGAAGCTCTCTCTCCCTGCACGGGGAGGGATGAGAAGCAACACCAACCCGGACCGCCGATGGCCTTCTACGTCGTACAGTTTCTGACAGGTCTTGCCAGCGCAGCGTCGCTGTTTCTGGTGGCCTCGGGCCTGTCGATCATCTTTGGCGTGACGCGGATCGTGAATTTCGCGCATGGCGCCTTCTACATGATCGGCGCCTATATCGCCTTCACGCTGACCGAGCGCTTCTCCGGCGCGTTCGGCTTCTGGGGCGGAGTGGTGATGGCGGCGCTGGCGGTGGCGCTGATCGGCGTGCTCGTCGAGATGGTGCTGCTGCGGCGCATCTATCATGCGCCCGAACTGTTCCAGCTGCTCGGCACGTTCGGCCTGACCTTGATGGTCGAGGATCTCGTCGTGCTGATCTGGGGGCCCGATGATCTCGTCGGCCGCCGCGCGCCGGGCTTCAAGGGCGCGGTCGATTTCTTCGGCCAGAACATTCCGAGCTACGACCTATTCCTGATCGTGCTCGGGCCTGTGGTGCTCGGCATTCTCTGGCTGCTGTTCCAGCGCACGCGGTGGGGCGTTCTGGTGCGCGCCGCGACGCAGGATCGCGACATGGTTGCGGCGCTCGGCGTCAACCAGAAATGGCTGTTCACATCGGTGTTCGCGGTCGGTGTCTTCCTCGCCGCGCTCGGCGGCGCGCTCCAGATCCCGCGCGATGCCGTGCATCACGCCATGGATCTGCGCATCATCGTCGAGGTCTTCGTCGTCGTCGTGATCGGCGGCCTCGGCAGCATCGTCGGCGCGTTCGTGGCGGCCGTGCTGGTCTCCGAGCTGAACGCCTTCGGCATTCTGATCTTTCCGAAGATTTCCATCATCCTGGTCTTCCTGGTGATGGCGGCGGTGCTGATCGTCCGGCCCTGGGGCCTGTTCGGCAAGCCGGAGGCGGCCGCGCGCAAGACGCCCGGATTGTCAGTCAATCCCTGGCGTCCGCTGACGTCGAATGAGCGGCTGGCTTCGCTGGTGGCACTCGTCATCGCCGCGATGCTGCCGTTGTTCGCCGGCAATTATGCGCTGACTGTCGGCTCCGAGATCGCGATCTTCGTGATCTTCGCCGTCAGCCTGCACTTCCTGATGTCGGTCGGCGGGCTCGCATCGTTCGGCCACGCTGCCTATTTCGGCCTCGGCGCCTACGGCGTCGCCTTCCTCGCCAAGATGGCGGGACTGCCGATGATCGTGTGCCTGCTGCTCGGTCCGCTGCTCGGGTGCATGGGGGCGGCGATATTCGGCTTCTTCGCGGTGCAGCTTTCCGGCGTCTACTTTGCGATGCTGACGCTGGCCTTCGCGCAGATCGTCTGGTCGATCGCGTTCCAGTGGGTCAGTGTGACAGGCGGTGACAACGGCATCCTCGGCGTGTGGCCTGCGAGCTGGGCGGCGAGCCCGTCGCATTTCTACTGGTTGGCGCTGGGCGTCGCGGCGCTGGTGACGATTGCACTGCGGATCGCGGTGTTCTCGCCGTTCGGCTACGCGCTTCGGGCCACGCGCGACTCGCTGCTGCGCAGCGAGGCGGTCGGCATCAATGCCAAGCGCATCCAGTGGACCGCGTTCGTGATCGCGGGCACCACCGCCGGCATCGGCGGCGCGCTGTTCGCTTACCTCAAGGGCAGCGTCTTCCCCGACAATCTCGGCATCTCGCTGTCGGTCGATGCGCTGGTCATGGTGCTGCTCGGCGGCGTCGAGACCGTCTCGGGCGGGGTGATCGGCGCCATCGTCTACAAGGCGCTGAACATCTGGCTCGTCAGCCAGACCGACCTGTCGAAGCTCGTGCTCGGCGGCTTCATCGTGCTGATCGTCGTCGTCTTCCCCAAGGGCATTGTCGGCATGCTCGAGGTGCTGGCGCAGCGGCGCAGGAAGTCAGCCCCGCCGGGATCCTCTTTGCTCGCCAAGCCGATCGAGTCCGCCGAATGAGCGTTTCACCCCCACTTCTCGCGGTCGAAGGCCTGACCAAATCCTATGGCGGCATCCACGCCGTGCGCGGCGTCTCGTTCGCGCTGCGATCAGGCGAAATCCTGGCGCTGATCGGCCCGAACGGCGCGGGCAAGAGCACCTGCTTCGACATGCTCAACGGCCAGAACAAGCCCGATAGCGGCCATGTGCGTCTGCTCGGCGAGGAGACCACGGGCAAGAAGCCGCGCGAGATCTGGCGCATGGGTGTCGGCCGAACTTTCCAGATCACCGCGACGTTCGCCACCATGACGGTGCGCGAGAACGTGCAGGTCGCGCTGATCTCGCATGGTCAGCAGCTGTTCAATCTCTGGGGCTCGGCGCCGAATGTTGATCGCAACGAGGCCGGCCGGCTGCTCGAGCTGGTCGGCATGGGCGGCTACGCCGATCGTCCCTGCGGCGAGCTCGCCTATGGCGATCTCAAGCGGCTCGAGCTGGCGGTGGCGCTCGCCAACGATCCAAAGCTGCTCTTGATGGACGAGCCGACCGCCGGCATGGCGCCGCGCGAGCGCGTCGAGCTGATGCGGCTCACGGCCCAGATCGCGAAGGAGAAGTCGATCGGCGTGCTCTTCACCGAGCACGACATGGACGTGGTGTTCGAGCATGCCGACCGCATCATCGTGCTCAATCGCGGCACGCTGATCGCCGAGGGCTCGCCGGCCGAGGTGCGCGGCAATCCGCAGGTGCAGGCGATCTATCTCGGCGAGGGCCTGCTCTACGAGGGCGGCCATCGCGAGGGGGCCTCGGCATGAAGCTCACGGTACAGGACCTCAACAGCCATTACGGCCCCGCGCATATCCTGTTCGACATCGGTTTCGAGGTCGGCGAAGGCGAGGTGGTGGCGCTGCTCGGGCGCAACGGCGCCGGCAAGTCGACCACGTTCCGCTCGATCGTCGGCCTCGTCGCGCAGCGCACCGGCCGCATCATGTTCGAGGGCAAGGATGTCTCGGCCAAACCGACGCATGAGATCGTGCGCGAGGGGCTCGGCTATGTGCCGGAGGAGCGGCGCATTTTCACCGATCTGACCGTGGAGGAGAATCTCGAAGTCGGCCGTCAGCCGAAACGACCGAACGCGCCGCACTGGGATCGCGAAAAGCTGTTCACGCTGTTTCCGAACCTCGGCGAGATGAAGAACCGTCCCGGCGGCCGCATGAGCGGCGGCGAGCAGCAGATGCTGACCATCGCACGCACGCTGATGGGCAATCCGTCGCTGGTGCTGCTGGATGAGCCCTCGGAAGGCCTGTCGCCGAAGATCGTGGAGCAGATGGTCGATGCCATCCTGACCATGAAGAAGGAGGGCGTCAGCATCGTCGTCTCCGAGCAGAATTTGCACTTTGCGCGGTTGATTTCGGATCGCGCCTACATCATCGAGCGCGGCCGCATCTGCTTCGGCGGGACCATGGCCGAGCTAGACGCACGTCCGGATATCCGCGACGCGCATCTGTCGTTGTGAGGGGCGGGGCTGGAATGGCAAGAAGCGTCACGGCGAAGAAGAGTGTCAAGCAGGGCAAGCCGCCCTACGTTCTCGACGAGCAGGTCGGCTTCATCCTGCGCCAGGTCTGGCAGCGCCACAGCTCGATCTTCTCCCGCGACATCGGCACCAACCTGACGCCGACGCAATGGGCGGCGTTGTCGAAGCTCGCCGAGACCGGGCCGTGTTCGCAGAACCAGCTCGGGCGACTGACGGCAATGGATGTCGCGACCATCAAAGGTGTGATCGATCGATTGACCGCGCGCGGCCTGACGGAGACCAGCCAGGATCCCGAGGACGGACGGCGCCTTCTGGTGAGCCTGACGCGTGCCGGGCAGCAGCTCGCGGAAAAGCTCGCGCCGAACGCGATCGCGATCACGCGCGAGACGCTGGCGCCACTCGATGCGAAAGAGCGCGAGCTGCTGATGGCGTTGTTGAACAAGCTGAGGTGATGGTCTTGTAGGGTGGGTTAGCCCTGCAGATGCGCTAAGCGCATCTGCAGGGCGTAACCCACCAACTTCGATCTGTTCGGAAAGAAAAGAGGTGGGTTACTCCTTCGGCTAACTAACCCACCCTACGGCACCTTCTTCCCGATCACTTCGCCACCACCTCCGGCACCCGGCCCGCCGGCGGCGTGTTGCGGCTGCGCTGCGTCCGCACGATGCCGTCGATGATGGTCATGCCGATGCCGGGGAGGTCGCCGAGCTGGACACTCTCCAGGATGTTCTTGCCGGGCGAGTGCTGGGCCTTGTCCATGATGACGAAATCGGCGGCACGGCCGACCTCGATCAGGCCGCAATCGAGCTGCCGCATCCGCGCGGTGTTGCCGGTGGCGAGGCAAAAGGCCAGCTCGGCCGGCAGCTCGCCGATCGAGGACAGCATCGAGACCATGCGCAGGATGCCGAGCGGCTGCACGCCGGAGCCGGCCGGCCCGTCGGTGCCGAGGATGACGCGGTGCAGGTCGCCCATCTCGCGCGCGATGCGCAGCGTGTAGAGCGCCGAGCGCTCATTGCCGTTGTGAACGATCTCGAGCCCGCGCTTGCAGCCCTCGCAAATGCAGCGGATCTGGTCGTCGGGCAAGGCAGTGTGGCCGCCATTGATGTGGCCGACCACGTCGGTGTCGGCCTCCAGCACCACGTCCTTGTCGATTAGGCCCGAGCCGGGGATCGAGGGGCCGCCGGTATGGATGGTGCTCTGGATGCCGTATTTGCGGGCCCAGCCGACCATCTTGCGCGCGGTCGGGCCGTCCTTGACGCCGCCAAGGCCGACTTCGCCGAGCAGCTTGACGCCGGCGGCGGCCATCTCCTTGAAATCTTCCTCGACCATCTCGCATTCGATCACAGGGGCGCCGGCGTGAACTTTCACGCCGCCCGGACGCAGCGTCCAGAATGCGCGCTGGGCGAAGATCGCCATCGCCTTGAGGCCAACGACGTCGCGGGGGCGGCCGGGCATGTGCACTTCGCCGGCCGAGATCATGGTGGTGATGCCGCCATGGAGCGAGCTGTCGATCCAGTTGATCTGGTTCTGCCGCGGCGTCCAGTCGCCGGCGACGGGATGGACGTGACTGTCGATCAGGCCGGGGGTGACCGTCGTGCCATTGGCATCGACGATGGTGGTTGCGCCTTCGGTGTTGAGGTCCTTGTAGCGGCCGATCGCGGTGATCTTGCCGTTCTCGGCGACGATGGTGTCGCCGTCCAGGATGGGCTTTTCCAGCGCGCCGGACAGGATCAGGCCGATATTGCGGATCACCAGCTTCGAGGGTCCGGTGGCCTGGGGTGCGTCATGCGCCATGGAAGGGGCTCCTTATTCCTAACTGCAACGCTCGCGATCTTGGGCAGCCTTGACCGCGGGATCAAGCGGGATTATTCATTAGTATACGAATGATCGTGTACAAACGACGCATAGCTGACCGCCTCGGAAACCGCTGGAAGCGAAACGGAAGGGTGAGATGAGCAATTTCAATCAGGAAAGCGTTTTGAGCGTCCACCACTGGACCGACACGCTGTTCTCCTTCAAGACCACCCGCAGCCCGACCTTCCGTTTCCGCAACGGCGAATTCACCATGATCGGGCTCAAGGTCGGCGAGAAGCCGCTGCTGCGGGCCTACAGCGTCGCCAGCGCCAATTACGAGGACACGCTGGAGTTCTTCTCGATCAAGGTGCCCGATGGGCCGCTGACCTCGCGCCTCCAGCATCTGAAGCAAGGCGACGAGATCATCGTCAGTCGCAAGGCCACCGGCACGCTCGTGATCGATAATTTGGAAGCGGGGCGCAACCTCTATTTGATCGGCACCGGCACCGGCCTTGCGCCGTTCCTGAGCGTGATCAAGGACCCCGAGACCTACGAGCGGTTCGAGAAGGTCGTGCTGCTGCACGGCTGCCGTCATGTGAAGGAACTCGCCTATGGCGAGATGATCACGGAGCACCTGCCGAAGGACGAGATGCTGGGCGAATACATCCAGAACCAGCTGATCTACTACCCGACCGTGACCCGCGATCCCTTCCGCAACCGCGGCCGAATCACCGACCTCATCACGTCAGGAAAGCTGTTCGCCGATATCGGCCTGCCGGCCATCGAGGCGGCCCATGACCGCGTCATGATCTGCGGCAGCCCGGCGCTGGTCGCCGACACCCGCGTGCTGCTGGGCGAGCGCGGCTTCGTCGAGGGCAACCATGGCGAGCCCGCCCAGTTCGTGGTCGAGAAGGCGTTTGCCGAGCGCTAAACGCGGCACTTTTTGGGCATGATCTATTCGGAAGACCGCTTCACCCTTTTCCGGATCGTGCCCTTCTCGCAATATCTCCGCATTTTCGCCGTCGGCCGGGCGTTGCCCCGCCGATTCGGCGCTTGATACACTGTGGGAGCGAATCAGCGGAGTTCCCACATGGTTGCGGACAGCGACAGCAACATCGCCTGGCACCGGGTTCAGTTGAAGAAAAATCGCGCCGAGTTGAAGGCGCTGGAGACCGCGCGCTTCACGATGGGCGAGATCGCGTCCTCCAAGCGCAACGGCCAGACCCAGAAGACGATCGGTGAACTCAAGCGCAAGATCGCGCAGTCGGAACGCGTGATTGGCGATCACGACAAGCGCACGCGCCGCCCGCTCGGCACCGACCTGCAGAGCCTCAGTAATGGCAGCTGGAGCCATTGGGACGCCTACACCAACCAGCAGCAGCGCAAGGTCGGTCCGCGGTCGCCGGGCCGGGGCTAAAGAAGGGCGGGTTCCAGCCCTTGCGTCTACGGCCTCACACACCATGTGGTTGAGGCGCCAACAACCATTCCGGTGATTCCATGGCACCGCGCCTCGATTTCACCAGCGAAGCCTTCTTTCGCGATCCGCCTACGGCCATTGCCGCGCTGCGCGCGCAAGGTCCTGTGGTCGCGACACGTTTTCCCCTGGTCGGCGACGTCTGGATCACCACCACTCACGACGCCACTGCGCAAGTGTTGAAGGACAGCACGATCTTCACGCTGCGCAAGGAGGACGGCGAAGTGGCAGGCCTGCGCTGGTGGATGCCGGGGTTGGTCAGGACCATCGCCAACAACATGCTGACGACGGACGAGCCGGACCATACGCGGCTGCGCAGCATCGTGGACGAAGCCTTTCGCCGCCGCGCCATCGTCGCGATGGAGCCGCGCATCCGCGCCATCGCGGATGGTCTGGCCGATGAGCTGTTTGCAGACGGCAGCCCGGCCGATCTGGTCGAGCGCTATGCGCGCATCCTGCCCCTGTCGGTGATCTCCGAGCTGCTCGGACTGCCCATGGCCGATCGCCCGCGTTTCATCGCCTGGGCCAATGCGATGTCCACATTGACGAACGTCGTCAGTTTCTTTCGCTTGCTGTTCGCGTTCCGCAACATGCGGAGTTATCTCGAAGGACAGTTGCGGATCGCGCGCGAGCGGGGCGGCGAGGGCCTGATTGCCGAGCTGGTCCAGGTCGAACGCGAGGGCGGCGAGATCACGCCGGACGAAATGGTCTCGATGGTGTTCCTGCTGCTCGCTGCGGGCTCGGAGACCACCACGCATCTGATCAGCGGCTCGGTCTACGAGCTGCTCAGAAATCCTGACATGCTTGACTGGATGGAACAGGATTGGAGCCGCGCCTCCCTCGCGGTCGAAGAATTCTTGCGCTTCGTCTCGCCGGTCCAGTTTTCAAAGCCGCGTTACGTGCGGCGGGACGTCGAAATCGAAGGCGTGCGCGTGAAGAAGGGCGATCGCGTCATGGTGATGCTCGCCGCCGCGAATATGGATCCGGCGGTGCACGAACAGCCGAAGCGCCTCAATCTCGAACGCAAGCCCAATCGCCACATCTCCTTCGGCACGGGAATCCATTTCTGCCTGGGACATCAGCTGGCGCGGATCGAAGGGGCCTGCGCGCTTCAGGCGCTGTTCACCCGCTGGCCGCGGCTCGGTCTCGCAGTCGATCCGTCGCAGATCCGTTGGCGCAAGCGGCCGGGCCTCCGCGCGATCGCAAAATTGCCGGTGATCGCGTCCGATGGTCAGCCCGTCGATTTGCGCGAGGCGACGCGATCGCGCTCCCAGCCGAACACCGAGCGACCGTCGAGATCCGGCGAGGCTTCACGCTCACCGGCGATATAGGCTTCGACCGATGGTCCGCTTGCGGTGCGTTCCAGCCGCCGCGCCTGGTCGTCGAGGCGCCTGATCGCCTGCAACTCTTCCTCGCGGCCGAGTTTTGCGCTCTGGATTGCGCCCTTCAGCACGCGGATGGTCTCGTCATAGACCTTGATCGGAACGGGGTAGGGATGCCGGTCCTTGCCGCCATGGGCGAGCGAGAAGCGCGCGGGATCGTTGAAGCGATAGGGCGCGCCGTGCACGACCTCGGCGACCATTGCCAGCGATCGCACGGTGCGGGCGCCGACGCCGGGCGTCAGCAACAGCTCGGGGAAATCGACCGGCCCGCGCTCGGCCGCGGCCGCGAGCGTGCCGTGCAGGCGGCGCGCGAACACGTCCTTCGGCCTGACATCGTGATGCGCCGGCATGATCAGATGCGGCAGCGTGGCCTGAAGCGGCTCGGGCGCCGTGCCGGTGAGCCGCTCGAGTTCGGAGAGAATGCGATCAGGGCCGAGGTCGGAGAGGAGCTCGAGCTGCGCGCTGCGCGAGATTTCGGCGCGATGGTCGGTGAGATTGACGATCTCGCCCTGCTGCGGGCCATCGATCGCACTATGCGGCGCATCGACAAAACTCTTGAGCGCCTCGGAATGCCAGTGGTAGCGGCGGGCCTGGCGCTTGTCGCCGTTCATGCCCTGTTGCACCACCGTCCACTTGGCATCTGAGGTGACGAAGAAGCCGTGCAGATAGAGATCGAAACCGTCCTGCACAGCGGCACTGTCGACCTTGGCCACGAGGCGGCTGGCGCGTGTGAGCTTTGCGCCGTCGAAGCCGACGCGGTTGCCGAGCTGCAAGAGCTCGTCCGGGGTCTTGCGCGAATGCTGGCCGCGGCCGCCGCAGACATAGATGCCGAGCTCGTCCTGGAGCGGGCCGAGCCCGCGCTTCAGCGCGCCGATCACCGACGTCGTGATGCCTGAGGAGTGCCAGTCCATGCCCATGACGGCGCCGAACGACTGGAACCAGAATGGATGCGACAGCCGCTGCATGAACGCATCGCGGCCATAATGCAGCACGATCGCCTGCGTGACGATCGCACCCAGCGACGCCATACGGCTTGCAAGCCACGGCGGAACTCGTCCGGAGTGCAAGGGAAGATCGGCGCTGCCGGTTCGACGAGTCATGATTGCCTACGAATAGCGCAATTGGGCGACGGTTGCACCAGTGGGATGCTGCGTTGCACTGAGCGTGGGAGCGAAGCTCCCGCAGACGCGTTGGGCCGCGAACGCAATTGCGGGGACATGAATGAATCGCCAAGCCATCATGACTGACATCGATAGGATGTTCGGGTGGATACCATCATGGTTTATCGGTCTCGGCCTGGTGGCCGGGGCGATGCTGATTGCGCTGTCGTTCTATCGGCTCGCAACATGGCTGCTCAAACGCACCTTCGGAACCCGGCTTCCATTGCTGAGCGTGTTCATCGAACGCACGTCCGGCCCGGCGCAGCTCGCGCTGTGCCTGGCGGCCGTCGCGCTGGTTCTGCCGCTCGCCCCTCTGGACGATGCGTTCCGCGCTCCGCTCACGAGCCTGTTCGTGGTAGCCTTCATCGCGCTGATTGGCTGGATCTCGATCCGGATCGTCGACATGAGCGCGGCGCGCTATCTGCAGAATTTTCGCGACGTCACCGAAAATTTCGTCGCGCGAAAGCACGTGACGCAGGTGCGCGTGTTCAAGCGCGTGACCGACATCATCATCGTCATCATCACGGTGTCGACGGCGCTGATGACGTTCGACTCGGTCAGGCAATACGGCGTCAGCCTGTTCGCCTCGGCCGGTGCCGCCGGTATAATCGTCGGTCTCGCCGCGCGGCCGCTGCTCAGCAATCTCATCGCGGGCCTGCAGATCGCCATCACCCAGCCGATCCGCATCGAGGATGCCGTCATCATCGAGAACGAATGGGGCTGGGTCGAGGACATCGCCGCGACCTATGTCGTGATCCGGCTGTGGGACTGGCGCCGCATGGTGGTGCCGCTGTCCTACTTCATCGAAAAGCCGTTCCAGAATTGGACCCGCGATACGGCGTCCCTGATCGGCGTGATCGCGCTTCATGTCGACTATCGCGCCGACGTGCCGCGCATCCGGCGCTGGCTGGAGGGTGCCGTGAAGGAGTCCAAGCTATGGGACGGCGCCGTAGTCAATCTTCAGGTGATCGATGCGGACCAGCGCACCATCGAGCTACGCGCACTGGTCAGCGCGCGCAATGCGCCGCAATCCTGGGACCTGCGCTGCGAGGTCAGGGAGAAGCTGATTGCCTTCATTCGCGACGAGATGCCGGAAGCCCTGCCGCGCGAGCGCGCCATCCTGATCCCGTCGGGAGGAGGCGGTGATACCGAATTCTTCCGGCGCCCGGCCGAGCCGGAGCAGATGCGGGCCAGCGCGCGCAACTAGGAGGAGACCCTCACTGCGCGCGGATGTCGGCGGCCTTCAGCACGGGCTCCCATTTGGTCGCTTCGGCATGGATGTAGGCGTCAAATTCCCCGGGCGAGGAGCCGACCGGGGTTGCGCCGATCTTGCTCAGCGTGGAGATCACGTTCGGGTCCTGCAGCGCCGCCTTCAGATCGGCCTCGAGTTTCGTGACAATCTCGGGCGGCATCTTTGCGGGTCCCAGCACGCCCCACCAGACAGGGACGTCGTAGCCTGGGACGCCGGATTCGGCGACCGTCGGCACGTTCGGCAGCGCCTTGGAGCGCTCGGCCGAAGTCACGGCGAGTGCCCGCACCGGGCCGCCGTCGAGCTGGCCGATCGCCTCCGCCAGCGGATTGATGCTGAGCGGAATCTCGCCTGATATGACCGCGGTCAGCGCCGGCGCGCCGCCCTTGTAGGGGATCGCGACGATCCTGGTGCCGGACATGTATTTCAGGAGCTCGCCGGCAAGATGTGCTGACGTGCCGTTGCCGGACATGCCGTAGGAGAGCTTGTCGGGATCTTTCTTCGCCGCGGCGAGCAGATCGCCGAGCGTCTTGTAGGGGCTGTCCTTTGCGACCACGATCGCGAGGGGCGAGGAGGCGACTTCGGTGATTGCCGTAAAATCCTTGAACGTGTCGTAGGGCACACTCGGATAAATGAACTGGTTGAGCGGATGGCCGCTGGCGACCAGGATCAGCGTGTAGCCGTCGGGCGCGGCTTGCGTCAGCGCCTGCGAGGCGACGATGCCGCCGGCGCCGGGGCGGTTGTCGATCACGGGCTGCTGGCCCCAGGTTTTCGCGAGTGCCTGGCCGAGCGTGCGGGCGAGCACGTCGACGGCCCCGCCGGCCGCGTAGGGCACCAGGATGTGGACCGGCTTGCTCGGATAGCTGTCGGCGGCACGCGCGGCGCCGCAGGCGAACAGCACACCGGCGCCGAGCATCAGGCGGCCGATCGTCATTTTCAACCCAAGCATGGTTCAGCACTCCCTAAGGGCTTTTCGCGCCCGCGGTGGTCTTCGAGCCGCCTCCGGACATTGCCCGTGGTTTTTGTTGACGAGACCTGATCTTTTGTACGATAGTACAAATCACATGGCACGCAAGCCCACCAGCAAGGAAACGGCCCGCAAGCCGAACATGCGCGAGGCGATCCTCGCCGCGGCCGAGGAGCTGTTCGCCACCAACGGCTTCAACGCCGTCTCGGTGCGCGATATCGCGCACGCGGCTGGGGCCAACCCTGGCAGCGTCACCTATCATTTCAAGACCAAGGACGGCCTGCTGCTGGAGATCTACCGCCGGCATTGCGGCCCGATGAACCTGCGCCGCTCCGAGCTGCTCGCCGCCGCCAAGCGCGTGCGCGATCTCCAGGACCGGCTGGAAGCCATCGTGCGGGCCTATGTGGTGCCGGCCTTCACCTCGGGCAGCGATCTCGCCGGCGGCGGCGCGCGTTTCACGCGGCTGCGCGCGGTGATGTCGGCCGAGGGCAACGAAGTGGCGCGAAAGATCATCGCGCAGACGTTTGACGACACCAGCCACGCCTTCATCGACGCGATCCACGAGAGCCTGCCGCACATTCCGCGCACCGACATCGTCTGGCGCAGCCACTTCCTGCTCGGCGCGCTGTACTACTCGCTGGTGACGCCGGACCGTGTCTCGCGCCTGTCGCGCGGCGAGGCCGATGGCAATGATGCCGCCAACGCCATCGAGCAGATGGTGCAGGCCACCGTTGCAGCATTCCAGGCACCCGCGCTGGATCAGGCGACGCCGGCGCGGCGGCGGGCTATCGCAAGCAGCAAGACTTGAAAGAAACCGCCTGAGGGGAGGCGCGTCACGGCGCCTTCGCTCGCAAGCGGACATGTAACGGGGTGTTTTGGGAAATGAACAGGCGGGAGTGCTTCCATCTCTTGACCGGGCTGGCCGGCGCCGCGCTCGCAGGCAAAGTGCGTGCGGAAGAGCCGAGGGCGATTCCGACGATCAAGCCGCCGGATCCCGATCCCAAGACCCCGTCGTTCAAATTGCCGCCGAAATCCTGCGACAGCCACACGCATATCTTCGGACCCGCGTCCCGCTATCCCTTCTCGGAAAAGCGCCCGTACAACACGGCCGACGCGCCGCTGGAGACGTTCCGCAGCGTGCACGAGAAGATCGGCGTCGAGCGCTGCGTGATCGTCAATGCCACCGTGCACGGCACCGACAACCGCGTCGTCACCGATGCCATCGCGCAGAGCGAGGGTGCCTACAAGGGCATCGCCAATGTCAGCGATGAGATGACCGAGAAGGAGCTTGCCGCGCTCGACAAGGCCGGCATCTGCGGCTGCCGCTTCGCCTTCCTCAAGCGCCTCGGCGGCGTCGGGGACATGAACAAGTTCCAGCGCATCGTGCACCGCGTCGCCGAGCTGGGCTGGCACATCGACGTCTATTTCGAGCCCGGTACGATTGCCGACTTCGCACCGATCCTGACTGCGCTGCCGACGCCTTACGTGATCGATCACATGGGGACCGTTCAAGCCGCGAAGGGTCTCGGCGATCCAGGCTTCACGGCGCTGCTCGATCTCCAGAAGAACGACGAGAAGTGCTGGGTCAAGATCACAGGTCTGGAGCGCGCTTCCGCGGGCGGAAAGCCGTTCCACGACGCCGTGCCGTTCGCGAGGGCGCTGATCGACAATGCGCCGGATCGCGTCATCTGGGGCACCGACTGGCCCCATCCCAACGTCAAGATCATGCCCAATGACGGCGAGATCGTCGACCTGATCCCCCTCTATGCGCCCGACAAGGCGATCCGGCAGAAGCTGCTGGTCGACAACCCCGCGCGCCTGTTCAAATTCAGCTGATCAAGATGACGTACACGCCCACCATTCCGCCGCCCGATCCCAACACGCGCACGCCAAAATTCAAGCTGCCAAAGCTGTCATGCGATGCGCACTGCCACATCTTCGGCCCCGGCGCGAAATACCCTTACGCGCCTGACCGGTCCTACACGCCGCCGGATGCGCCGCTCGAGGACTTCAAGGTGCTCCACGCCAAGCTCGGCGTCGAGCGCGCGGTCATCGTCAATGCCAGCGTGCACGGGACCGACAATACGGTGGCGCTCGATGCGATCGCGCAGAGCAACGGTGCCTATCGCGCGGTCGCCAATATCGACGACACCATCAGCGAGCGGGGCTTGCGCGTGCTGCACGAAGGCGGCTTCCGCGGCTGCCGCTTCAATTTCGTTCGCCATCTCGGCGGCGTGCCCGACAAGCGTGTGTTCGACCGCATCGTCGCGATGGTCGCACCGCTCGGCTGGCACATCGATCTGCACTTCGATGCGATCGATCTGCCTGACCATGCCGACATGCTGACCAGGCTGCCGCTGAGCTACACCATCGACCATATGGGACGCGTGAAGGCATCGGAAGGCCTCGGCCAGCTTCCGTTCAAGATCCTGATAGAGCTGATGCAGCGCGACGAAAAGTGCTGGGTCAAAATCTGCGGCTCGGAGCGGGTCTCGTCGGCCGGCCCGCCTTTTACTGACGCCGTGCCGTTCGCACGCAAGATTGTCGAGACCGCCCCGGACCGCGTCATCTGGGGTACCGACTGGCCGCATCCCAACGTCAAGGTGATGCCGAACGACGGCGACCTCGTCGACCTGATCCCGCTGTTCGCGCCGGAGTTGGAATTCCAGCAGAAGATCCTGGTCGACAATCCCGCACGCTTGTTCGAGTTCGACCGATGACCGCGATGGCGATCGACAAGCCGCGCGGGCGCGCCTGGTGGAAGGAGCTCTGGATCCAGGTGCTCATCGCCATGGCGGCCGGCATCGCGCTCGGGATCGCCAGTCCCGAGCTAGGGGCCAAGATGCAGCCGCTTGGCGACGCCTTCATCAAGGCGATCCGGATGCTGATCGCGCCGATCATCTTCTGCACCGTCGTCCACGGCATCGCGCATATGGCGGACATGGCGCGGGTCGGGCGCGTTGCGATCAAGGCCATCGTCTATTTCGAGATCATGACAACGATCGCGCTGATCATCGGTCTCATCGCGGTGAATGTACTCAAGCCCGGCGCCGGCATGAACATCGATCCCGCCAGCATCAATGCCAGCGCGGTCGAGCCCTATGTCAAGCAGACCACCGTGATCGGCTTCGTGCCGTTTCTGATGAACATCGTGCCGGCGACCTTCATCGGCGCCTTTGCCGAGGGCAACATCCTCCAGGTCCTGTTCATCTCAGTGCTGTGCGGGTTTGCGCTGGTGCAGCTCGGCGAGCGCGCCGCGCCGCTGGTCCATCTGGTCGACATCGCCGCCAAGATGGTATTCGCCGTGGTCGGCTTCGTGATGTGGGCGGCGCCGATCGGCGCGTTCGGCGCGATTGCCTTCACCGTCGGCAAGTTCGGCGTGGGATCGCTGGCCTCGCTCGGCAAGCTGCTCGGCGGCTTCTATCTCACTTGCGTCATCTTCATCATCGTGGCGCTTGGCCCCGTCGCGCGGCTCTGCGGCTTCTCGTTGCTCAAGCTGATCCGCTATATCTGGGAAGAGCTTTTGATCTGCATCGCCACGACGTCGTCGGAGACAGTGCTGCCTCGCATGCTGACCAAGCTGGAGAAGGCCGGCTGCGAGAGGAGTGTGGTCGGACTGGTGATTCCGACCGGCTATTCCTTCAATCTCGACGGCACGTGCCTTTATCTCGCTGCCGCCTCGGTGTTCCTGGCTCAGGCGACCAACACGCCGCTCGGACTCGCCGAGCAGATCGAGCTGCTGCTGATCTTGCTCGTGACCTCCAAGGGTGCTGCGGGCATCGCGGGCGCGGCCTTTGTCGTGCTGGCGGCGACATTGTCGGCCACCGGCACGATTCCGGTGACGAGCGTCGCGCTGGTGCTCGGCATCCATCGCCTGATGTCGCAGGGGCTGACGCCGACCAATCTGATCGGAAACGCGGTTGCGACCATCGCGATTGCCAAATGGGAAGGCGCGCTCGATGGTGAGCGCCTGACGCGCGTACTCGACGGTGAGGAACCTGCGGCCGCCGCCGCCTGATGAACTTGCTGCCGGCATGACGCGAGCAGCCTATGATGCTGACGAACGAAAGAGGGGAGTTCTCCCATGAAAACAGGTCTCGTGATCACCGCCCATCCCGGCGACTTCGTCTGGCGCGCCGGCGGCGCCATCGCGCTGCATGCGAAGAAGGGCTATCGCATGAAGATCGTCTGCATGTCCTTTGGCGAGCGCGGCGAGAGCCAGTTCGCCTGGAAGGAAAAGGGCGCGACGCTGGAATCGGTCAAGGCCGGCCGCAAGGACGAGGCGGAGCGGGCGGCCAAGCTGTTAGGAGCCGAGATCGAGTTCTTCGACTGTGGCGACTATCCGCTCAAGCTCACCGAAGCGCATTTCGACCGCATGGTCGACATCTACCGCGAGCTCAATCCGAGCTTCGTGCTGACGCACGCTTTGGAAGATCCCTATAATTTCGACCACCCGAACGCGGCGCATTTCGCCCAGGAGACCCGCGTGGTCGCGCAGGCGATGGGCCACAAGCCCGGCGCGCAATATAAATATTCCGCCCCACCGGTGTTCCTGTTCGAGCCGCACCAGCCCGAGCAATGCAATTACAAGCCGGATCTGTTGCTCAAGATCGACGAGGTCTGGAAGGAGAAGTACGAGGCGTTCCAGATCCTCGCCGCGCAAAAGCATCTCTGGGGCTATTACGAGCGCGTTGCGCTTAACCGCGGTATCCAGGGCAGCCGCAACACCGGCGTGCCCATGACCTATGGCGAGGCCTATCAGCGCCTGTTCCCGACGGTTGCGGAGGAGTTGGCATGAAGCCTGTCGTCGTTCGCAACATCGAGCGAGCCGACCCCGCCGGGATGGCGGAGTACGGCGTCTCGACCGTGCACGAAGCCTATGGCCGCCTCGGGCTGATGAAGCCATACTTGCGGCCGGTCTGGGCCGGCGCGTCGATCGCCGGTCCCGCCGTCACCGTGCTGGCGCAGCCCGGCGACAACTGGATGATCCATGTCGCGGTCGAGCAGTGCAGGAAGGGTGACGTCCTCGTCGTCGGCTGCACCACCGACAACACCGACGGCATGTTCGGCGAGTTGCTCGCGACCTCGCTGAGGGCGCGCGGCGTGCAGGGGCTGATCATCGATGCCGGCTGCCGCGACGTCAAGGCGCTGCATGAGATGAACTTTCCGGTGTGGTCGCGGGCGGTCTCGGCCAAGGGCACTGTGAAGGCGACCCTCGGCTCGGTCAACGTCCCCGTGGTCTGCGCCGGCGTGAACGTCGATCCCGGCGACATCATCGTCGCGGATGACGACGGCGTCGTCGTGGTGCCGAAGCGTTACGCCGCTGAAGTTGCCGAGAAAGCGAAGAAGCGCAACGCCGATGAGGGCGGCAAGCGCACGCGGCTTGCTTCGGGCGAGCTTGGCCTCGACATGTACGGCATGCGCGAGGCGCTGGCGAAAGCGGGGCTCGTCTACGTCGACAATCCCGAGGACGTCTGAGGAAGAGGAGCGGAGAGGGCGGATGGATCGTCTCAAGCTGAAGGCCGTGCTCGGCAGTCACCCTCACGTCGAGGCGGTGAAGAGTGGCGAGCTCCGCTCCGACCTGTTCGATCTCGACTTCATCGAGTACAAGCCGACCAACACGGCATTCAAGCCGATGGTGCGTGAGCAGGCCTTCGACGTCTGTGAGATGGCGATCGTCACCTACCTGATGGCGAAGGCCCACGGCAAGCCGCTGGTGCTGCTGCCGGCGACCATGCTCGGCCGTTTCCAGCATGCCTATGCGCTGTACAATCCGGCGCACGGGACGCTCGGGCCCGGCGATCTCGAAGGCAAGCGCGTCGGCATCCGCTCGTTCACGACCACGACCGGGGCCTGGATCCGAGGCATTCTCGCCAACGATTACGGCGTCAATCTCGACAAGATCCGCTGGGTTACCTTCGAAGATCCGCACGTCGCCGAATATGTCGACACCACCGAGCGCGCGCCGAAGGACAAGAAGGTCTTGCAGATGCTGCTCGACGGCGAGGTCGATGCCGTTCTTGGAGAGACCTCAAACGATCCCAAGGTGAAGTCGCTGTTCCCCGATCCGGGCGCGGAAGCGGCCAAATGGTATGCGCGCCGTGGCGTCGTGCCGGTCAACCATCTCGTGGTCGTGACCGAAGGCCTTGCGAAATCGCGTCCCGACGTGGTGGCCGGCATCTATGATCTGCTCAAGCGCAACAAGGAACAGACGGGGCCGGCGGCGACACCCGACCTCTTGCCCTTCGGGATCGAGGCGAACAGGAAACCGTTGGAGCTGATCATCGACTATGCATTCCAGCAGGCGCTGATTCCGCGCCGCTATCCGGTCGAGGAACTCTTCGACGCAACGACGCGAGGATTGAATTGATGGCGGATCCGAAGCGGTGGCAGATCGGGCTGGTGGGCTATGGCGAGGTCGGCCGCATCCTGGCCGAGGATCTCCGGCGGCAGGACATCAAGGTCGCCGCTTACGACATCAAGCTTGGAGGCGAACAGGGCGCCGTGTTGAAGGAGCACGCCGCAAAATTCGGCGTGATGCTGGCGGCGTCGCATGCCGAGCTGACCGCGAAGTCCGATTTCATCATCTCGGCCGTCACCGCCAGTCAGGCCGTGCCGGTCGCAAGAGCCTGCGCTGATGCGATCAACCAGGGCACCTGGTTCCTCGATTTCAACTCGGCCTCTCCAGGCGCCAAGCAGCGCGCGGCCGCGCTGATCGACGGCGCGGCCGGTCGTTATGTCGAGGGCGCGGTGATGACCTCGGTGCCGCCTTATCGGATCAAGGTGCCGCTGCTGCTTGGTGGCCCCGGCGCAAGAGAGCTCGAACCGCTGCTGAATGCGATCGGCTTTGCGGCGAAGGTTGCGAGCGACAAGCTCGGCGTATCCTCGGCGGTGAAGATGTGCCGCAGCATCATGATCAAGGGCCTGGAGGCCATGGTTATCGAAAGCTTCACCACTGCACGTGCCTATGGCGTCGAGGATGCGGTGCTGGCGTCGCTGACGGAAACCTTTCCCGCGATCAACTGGGAGAAGCAGGGCGCCTATTTCTTCCAGCGCGTGATCGAGCATGGCCGCCGCCGCGCCGAAGAGGTGCGTGAGGTCGCCGAGACCGTCCGCGAAGCCGGGCTGACGCCCTGGTCTGCGCAAGGCACGGCCGAGCGTCAGGCCTGGGTTGCCGATCTCGCCGACGAGGGCCTGTTCGGCACCAAGGGGACGAAGGAGTTCGCCCGCAGCGCCGATTGGCGCACCGAGGCGGACCGCATCCTGGCGAAGATCAAGCCGTAGCGCTCAGCTCGGGACGCCGCTGGCGCGATGCAGGCTCGAGATTTCATCGCGAGCGAGTTCGATCGAGTCAATCAGGCGATTGGCTTCGCGGGTGACGTCCTTGGTGCGCTCGCTCTTGAAGTCGGTCAAGACCATGCGAATGCACTTGTCGGCCGTATCGAGCGTGCGCAGCGCGCGGGCCTTGTCGTCCTGCGAGTTCATCGTGGCGATATCGAGCCCCGACAACACTTCGCCGATGCCGCTCAATCGCTTGATGGCCATCTCGGCGGGCGTCTTGGCCCGGATCGATTGATAATCAATGCTGCTGAATGCGCTGAACGTATCCATAACTTCCCCAGAGAACGCAGATGGTCAGTGCGCGCGTCCAATTATGGTTAGGACCACCTTTCGAGCAATTCGTGGAGCTACGGTCCGGGATTCTACCGGACTCGGATTTCGAGGCGAATTGGCGGTGAATCGGGCCAGAAAGGTCTGGGATCAGCGCTGTTTCCCGACAATTCTACCGTCGAGCGCGACGAGCATACCTGCCTTGTACACAGCGCGGCCCTGCGGCACCGCGACCACGGCCTCCGGAACATGCTTCGCGTCCAGCGTCACGAAATCCGCCTTGGCGCCGACATGCAGGCCGTAACCTTCAAGCCGTAGCGCCTTGGCGCCTGACGCAGTGACGACGTCGAACGCGACGCGAAGTTCCTCATCAACGTTGAAACCCGAGCGATAGCCGAGCGTCGTCGCCCGCCGCAGCATGTCGCCGTCGCCGTAGGGCCACCAGGAATCCCGGATGTTGTCGTTGCCGCTGAACACGGTGACGCCGGCGCTGCGCAGGATGAGGATCGGCGGGAAGGCGCGGGCGCCCGGCGCGTTGGTCATGATCGCGACACCGGAGCGGGCGAGGATGTCGGCGATGCCCTTGAGTTGATCCGCCGTGATATCGCCGAGCCCGTAAGCGTGGCTGATGGCGACATGGCCCTCCATGCCGAGCGCGCGCGTGCGCACCGCGATCTGCTCGATCTCGAAAGCGCCGAGCGTGCCCATGTCGTGCAGATGGATGTCGACATCCACGCCATGCTTCTCGGCGACGCCGAACACGACGTCGAGGTGCTTCTCGACATCACGATCAAAGCTCGCGGGATCGAGCCCGCCGACGAGGTTCGCACCGACGCCGATCGCCTCGTCGAGCAATTGCGGCGTGCCCGGGCTCGTCAAGATGCCGCTCTGGGGAAAGGCGACGAGCTGGATGTCGATCAGGCCGCGATATTCCTCGCGCACGCGCAGGATCGTCTCGAGCGACTTCAGGCCGACCGAGCCGTCGACCATGACGTGGCTGCGCATCTGCGTGGAGCCATGACCGATGCAGAGATCGAGCTGGTTGCGCGCCCGCACGTCCATCGGCGCCGCCTCGGCCATGTTCTGAGCCTGGAAGGCCACGCGTTCGTGCACGTTGAAGCCGGCGGTGCACGGCTTGTGCGGACGCCAGGCATCGCCATAGAAGCTGGTGTCGAGATGGATGTGGCCCTCGACGAAGCCGGGAACGACGAGGGCGTTGCCGAGGTCGACGGTCTCGACGCCGCTTGCGGGCGTGTCGGTCGGCAGAAGCGCGGCGATCAGGCCGTCCTTGACCGCGATGTGATGCCGCGCCCCGCCGTCGAAGCGGGCGTTCAGGAAGATCTTGTCGAAGGCCATCCGGTTGCTCCCGTAGGGTCGATGTGTCGCGCGCGGTTCAGTTTCGCGGATGAAGCAGCTTGGCCGGCGACCGCTCAAAAGTCTGCCGTCCGTTTTTAAACCCCATCAGGATTTCAGGCAGCTCGGCAATGGCGAAGCGGCTGTCCTTGATATCGAGGACGACGAGATCTGCGGGCTTGCCGACCGCGATGCCATAGTCTTTGAGATTCATCAGCCGCGCCGGCAGCTCGGTGACGAGATCGAGGCAGGTGTCGAAATCGCCGACGGCGGCTTGAGCGACATTGGCGTAGAAGTTCGCCATCCGCAGCAGCGAGGCATCGCCGAACGGCGTGAAGGGATTGAGCACATTGTTGGTGGCGACCGAGCAGACGATGCCGCCGGCTACGAGCTTGTGTGCGAGCGTCAGTCCGCGCGGCGCGTTATGGGTGGCCTCGCGCCCCATTAGGTACAGATCGGTCGCCGGCAGCACCGTGATGGCGACGCCGGCCTTGGCCAGCTGTGCGGTGGCGGCCTTCAGCCGCTCCGGAGGCAGGGCCGAGAGCTTTGTCACATGCCCGATCGCGACGCGGCCTCCGTAATTGCGCTGCTCGGTTTGCCCAATGACTTCGTCGAGATGTGACCAGGAGGGATCGAGATCGAAATCGAGATGAAGGTCGACGTCGAGGTCGAACTGTTGGGCGAGATCGAAGATGCGCTTCAGATGCGCGTTCGGATCGGTGTCGGTATAGGGGCAGCCGCCGATCGCGTCGGTGCCGTCGCGCAAGGCCTGAAGCAGCAGCTCATCGGCGCCGGGGTCGTTGGTCAGGCCCTCCTGCGGGAACACACATAGCGACAGGTCAATCGCCCAGGCATAGTCCCGCTTGAGCGCCTTGACCGCCTCGAAGCTGCGCAGGCCGATGCGCGGGTCAATCTCGACATGGGTGCGCATCCGCGTCGTGCCGTGCACGATGGCGCGTTCGAGCACTTTGGCGCCGCGCGCATAGACATCGTCCGTGCTGAAATCCCGCTTCATCGCCGAGACGGCGCGGATGGCATCGCCGAGCGTGCCGTGGATGTGCCCGCAGCGCTCCAACAGGCAGGCCTTGTCGAGATGAATGTGAGTGTCGACGAAGCCGGGCAGGGCCAGCCGTCCCCCGACATCGATCTCGACGGCCTCGCAGGCCAGGTGGGGTTCGATCGCGGTGATGCGTCCGCCCGTCACTCCAATATCGACGGGCGTCGGGGATGATCGCATCAGGGCGTTGCGGAAGATCAGGTCGAAGGCGGTCTGGGCGGTCATGAAGGGGATCTGACTGATAAGCGATTCCTGGATGGTGGCAATGTAGCGGAGGCGACGGGCCTGCCGCCATATCGAAAGCCGCGATAGCTGGTAGACCCAAGCTGATCTGGCGGCCGGCACGACGCAAGCCCGGAGATCGAGCTGCTCTACAGGAAGTGGCTGGAATCGCCGACCCGCCCAACGGCATCAATTACAACGTTCCGATGTCGCCAGCCTTGCGAGCCGCCTTCAAGACCCCGAGCTCGAGCGCCGATCCGGACGTGGATGGGGTGAAGTGAGGCGAGGGCGGCTTCCACCTCTCATCGCCGGGAAAAGACCGCCGTGCCAAAACGCTACATTTGACAAAAGTGGGGCGAGGCCGAGGGTCGAGGAGACCAACCGCGTGCTCCGGCGCGCCCTAGCCTTGCTGAAGGATATCGGTGCGGACGAACTTGCGATAACCTGCGAGACGCATCAGCGCATCCAGAGCCGAATAGTCATGCGCGAAAATGAGCCGTTTCTGGTCCGCCACGCGGACTTGATTTTCGCGTTGAAGACGTTTGCCGCGTCGATGCTGGCGCTTATCATTGCGCTCGCCATGGACCTGCCGCGGCCCTATTGGGCGATGGCGACCGTCTACATCACCTCGCAGCCGCTGGCCGGCGCCACCAGCTCGAAAGCCTTCTTCCGCGTCATGGGCACGCTGGTCGGCGCGATCATGACGGTGGCGCTGGTGCCGAACCTGATCAACGCGCCGGAACTCCTGTGCCTCGCGATCGCGCTCTGGGTCGGGCTGTGCCTCTATCTGTCGTTGCTCGACGGCACGCCGCGCAGCTATGTCTTCATGCTGGCCGGATACACGGTGGCGCTGATCGGCTTCCCCTCGGTGTCCGACCCCGGCGCGATTTTCGACACCGCGGTGGCGAGGCTCGAGGAGATCTCGCTCGGAATCATCTGCGCCAGCCTCGTCTCCACCATCGTGTTCCCCCGCAGCGTCGCACCGGCCGTGGCCCATCGCGTCGACACCTGGCTTTCCGATGCACGCCGTCTCAGCCAGGCCGTGCTGTTGCGGGACGCGACGGGCGATATCCGCCGCGGCAAGCGCCTCAAGCTCGCGACCGACATCGTCGAGATCGACACGCTCTCCACTCATCTTGCCTATGATCGCCTGACCGACCGCAATGCCGTGACCAGCCTCGGCGAGATCCGGCTGCGGATGTTGACGTTGCTGCCGGTGATCGCCTCGATCGAGGATCGGCTGGCTGCATTGGGCGAGGAGGCCCTGGGGCGCCGGCCGGAGCTGAAGCGCTTGCTGGAAGAACTTGCGCAATGGATCGTGAGTGACGTCGGTGCGCGGCAGCCGGCCGACCGTATCCGTGGCGAGATAGCTGAGCAGCAGGCGGGGCTGAACGACAATGCCTCCTGGGAGCGAATTATCACCACCAGCCTGCTGTCGCGGTTGCGCGATCTGGTTGACCTCTCGCGCGACTGCCGTGCGCTGACCGAGGCCATTGGCGAGGGCCGCAGCATCTCCACTGATGATCTCGCCTTCCATTCCGAAGCCGGCGCCGCGCCGGTGCGCCACAGGGATCGCGGCCTGGCGCTATGGTCGGCGGCAGGCGCCGCGACCGCCATCCTGATCTGCTGCGCGTTCTGGATCGGCACGGGCTGGCCGGACGGCGCCTCGGCGCCGATGATGGCGGCCGTGGCCTGCTCGTTCTTCGCCGCGCAGGACGAGCCGGCGCGATTTATCCGCAGCTTCGGCCTGTGGTCGCTGGTCGCCATCGTGGTCGTCGCGATCTATTTGTTCGCGCTGGTGCCTGCGATCTCCCATATCGAGGTTCTGATCGTCGCGCTGGCACCGACTTTCCTGCTCTACGGCTTCCTGATCGGCCGGCCCGCCACGGCGGGCACCGGCATGGCGCTCGCCGCCAACACGGCGACGCTGCTGGCGCTGCAATCGACCTACGTCGCGGATTTCGCGTCCTATGCCAATTCCGCCGTGGCATTCTTCGTCGGTGTGCTGATCGCCGAGATCGTGACGCGGATTGCGCGCGGGGTGGGGGCGGAGTGGATCGCCAACCGCCTGGTGCTGTCGAGTTGGACCACGATCGCGATTGCGGCCGAACGGCGCGGCAAACGCGATCGCGCGGAGTTCGCGGGTCTCATGCTGCACCGTCTCGGGCTGCTGGTGCAGCGCATCGCCTTCCTGTCGGAGAGCGATCGCCGCGACGCCGACAGCCTGGTGCAGCTCCGCATCGGCATCAACATCATCGATCTGCGCCGCGCGCGCTACGGGCTCGCGGCGTCGACTATCGCCGTCATCGACGACATGCTCGACCAGCTCGCCATTGCCTGCCGCAACTATGCGGGCGGGGGAATGCCGCGCGAGCTTCTGGCTGGCGTCGACCGGGCGCTGGGCCAGGCGGTGAAGGATCCCAATGACAGCGCGCGCGAAGATGCCCTGATCGGCCTCGTCGGTATCAGGCGCGGCCTGTTCCCGGACGCGCCTGCGTACCGGCCGCGCGCAGATGCGAGTGTGGCGGCATGAGATACGTGATCGATATCTACGGCGTGCTCGTGCCGGCGCTCCTGCTCTGGATCATCGTCGCGTATGTGCTGAGCGCGATTTTGCGTAGGCTCATGCAGCGCTTCGACCTCTACCGTCTGGTCTGGCACCGCGCGCTGTTCGATTTCGCTGTTTTCGTCTGCCTGCTCGGCGGCGTGGTCTATCTCTCGGAGTATCTCCCATGAAAGGAAATGTTGCCTGGCTCGGCCGGCTTGCGGTGACGGCCATCGTGGTCATCGCGGCGCTCGCCGTCGGCCGCGCGCTCTGGGTCTATTATTTGGAATCGCCATGGACGCGCGATGGCCGTGTGCGTGCCGACGTGGTGCAGGTCGCACCAGACGTCTCCGGCTTCGTCACCGACGTGCTCGTCAAGGACAACCAGAAGGTCCATCGCGGCGACGTACTGTTCAGGATCGATCGTGAACGATTCGCGCTGGCTTTGCGGCAGGCCGATGCGGCTGTCGCCGGTCATCAGGCCACGCTCGATCAGGCCAACGCCGATCTGAAGCGCTATACTGCGCTGACGACGGATGCAGTGTCGCAGCAGAAGCAGGAGCAGGTGCTCGCGACCCAGCTTCAGGCCAAGGCCGCCTTCGATGCGGCGGTGGCCGATCGCGCGGTCGCCCAGCTCAATCTCGATCGCAGCGAGGTGCGGGCGTCCGTGAATGGCGTCATCACCAATATGGATCTGCGCCCAGGCGCTTACGTCTCCGCCGGCAAGGGCGTGATGGCGCTGGTCGACAGCGATACGCTGCATGTCGAAGGCTATTTCGAAGAGACGAAGCTTGCGCGCATTCGCGTCGGTGACAGGGTTCGCGTCCGTCTGATGGGCGAGAAGGCGACCCTGTCAGGCCATGTCGAGAGCATCGCCGCCGGTATCGAAGACCGCGACCGCGCCGAGGGTGCGAGCCTGCTTGCCAACGTCAATCCGACGTTCAGCTGGGTGCGGCTTGCCCAGCGCGTGCCGGTCCGCATCGCCCTCGATCCGGTGCCTGAGGCAATCTCGCTGGTCGCAGGCCGCTCGGCGACGGTCGAGGTGTTGAACTAGCTCGCTGCGAGTTGCTCGTTGCTGTGCCCTCTCCCCCTGTGGGAGAGGGCATCTTCGCTGGTTGGCACATACTCGCCAGGGCGAGGGGTAGTCTCCGCGCTTACCGTGCTGACAGATGCCCCTCATCCGGCGCTGCGCGCCACCTTCTTCCGCAAGGGGAGAAGGAAGAGAATTGCCCAGTGGATGGATGGGTGACAGAGGTCCATGATTTAATCGGACCTACCCGATTTCCAGATAGTCCGGACCAGGCAGTCTCGGGAACGGCGCCGTCGGCAGCGTCTGGTACCAGAACGCGACCGAGGCGATGTCGTCCTGCAGCGGGAGATATTTCGATTCCTTGACGCCGGGCAGCCAGCCCAGCGCCTGGATGGTCACGCGGAGGTCGCTCTGGAAGCGGACCGGATCGGGGATGTGCCAGCGGTACAGGCCGAACCGCTGCTGCGATTTGTAGACGCCGTCCGGCCTGATCACCTGCGGCAGGCCGGCATAAGGCGTGGTGAACTCCACATAGCGGGATTGCCCTTGGCCGGCATGCGCGACATAGGGATCGAAATTGTAGGCCCCGCAGAAATAATCCTCGGTGCCGGTGCCGCAGATCGTCGGGAATTCGCCGTCGCCATCGATGAAGAACTTGATCTCGCCTTCACCCCACCAGCCGTTGTTGTTGACGCCCCAGGCCATGTAGGTGCCGACATAGTGGCCGCGGCCGCTGATGCCGTCGAGGATGGTGTAGACGTCCTTGTAGGGCAGCGGATTTGTGCGGCGGAACTGCGCATGGAAATAGGCGCAGTCCTCGGGTACCTCGGTCAGGGCGTAGTTGATCTGGTAGTAGACGGTCAGCGCCTCTTCGCTGCGGTTTTCCAGCGTGAGGCGTGCGCGCTTGCGGAACGGCATCTCCCAGTAGCAGTTGAAGGCCCGTCCCGGATTGACGCAGACCGCGAGCGACGACACCTGCGCAAATTCCTCCCAGCCGCAGGCGAAGAAATCGCCGGCCGGGCACTCCACGCTCGGCTGCGCCTGATCGTCCCAATACATGCGCAGGATGGAATGGCGCAGCCGCCCGCGCGCCAGCGTCATCCAGATCTGCTGGATCGCGCCCCGGCCCTCGATGTCCGCGAGCGTGAACGTCGCGCCGGGCTCGATCACGACATAGGGAGACACCTTCCAGCCTTGCCCGAGGTCGCGGGCCTGGCGCGCCGCCGGACCGTCGACGGACATGCCGCCCTTGCCTTTTTCACCGGTGAAATTCTCGGGGCTGATCGACCGCGTCTGCGCGTTCGACAGGTGGCTGAGATTGCCGAGATGCAGGCCCAATCCGGAAAACGCCATGATGTCCTCGACCAGGAGTTAGCGATCCCTGGATATATCGCTTCCGAATCTACCAAAAGATGAAGATGGATTACGCGACGCGATACGCTTTGAACTTCTCGCGCAGCGCCGATTTGAGCACCTTGCCGGTCCCGGTCATCGGGAATTCGTCGAGGAATTCGACCGCATCCGGCATCCACCAGCTCGCGATCCTGGGGCGCATGTGGTCGAGCAGGGTCTTGCCGTCGACGGTCGCGCCCTTCTTGCGGACGACGAGAAGGAGAGGGCGTTCCTGCCATTTCTCGTGCGCAATGGCGACGACGGCGGCCTGCAGAACGTCGGGGTGGGACAGCGCGATGTCCTCGAGCTGGATCGAGGAGATCCATTCGCCGCCCGACTTGATCACGTCCTTGGAGCGGTCGGTCAGCGTGACGTGGCCCTGCGGATCGATCACGGCCATATCGCCGGTGATCAACCAGCCGTCGCGATCGAGGCCCTCCTCTAACTTCATGTAGCCGGAGGCAACCCATGGACCACGGGCGCGCAAGTGCCCAACGGTCTTGCCGTCACGCGGCAGCTCGACGCCGGCATCATCGACGATGCGCAAGGTCGTGCCGAAGCAGGCGCGGCCGGAGACCTGACGCCGGTCGAAGAAGTCGGCTTCGCTGAGATGCTCCGATCCTGGTCTCAAGCCGGGCATCGAGCAGCCCAGCGCCTCCGTCATGCCCCAGGCCTGGACGTAATCGACGGCGTAGTTGCGCTTGAGCTTCTCGACCATCGCGCGCGGCGGCGCCGAGCCCGATGACAACGTTGCGCGCAGCGTCGAGAATTTGTTGCCGGTGCGGCCGAGCCAGTCGAGCAGGATCAACCAGAAGCTCGGCACGCCGGCCGAAAGCGTCACCTTCTCGCCTTCGAGCAGTTCATAGAGCTTGTCGGGCTCGTAATTGCGGCCGGGAAGCACCAGCTTCGAGCCGGTATAGGGCGCGGTGAACGGCATATTCCAGCCGTTGCCGTGGAACAGCGGGGCCATCGGCATCATTACCTCGCGCACGCCTTCGACATGTCCGGGCAGGAAGTCGAAATTGCAGCAGGTCATGGTCTGCAGGATCGCCGCGCGGTGCGAATAGATCACGCCCTTCGAATTGCCTGTCGTCCCCGAGGTGTAGCAGATGGTGGAGGCGGATTTTTCGTCGAACTCCGGCCAGGCAAAGCCGGTATCGCTCTCCTTTTCGAGCAGTTCCTCGTAGCAATGCACATTGGCGAGTTTGGTCTCCGGCATCCGCTCGCGCGAGGACATCACGACGAACGCCTCGACCGTCTTCAGTTGCGGCGAGATCGCCTCGACGATCGGCAATGTGGCACGGTCGATGAACAGCAGGCGATCTTCGGCGTGGTTGACGATGTAGACGAGCTGCTCGGGGAATAGCCGCGGATTGACCGTGTGCAGCACATAGCCCATGCCCGGCGCGGCGTAGAACATCTCGAAATGGCGATGCGTATTCCAGGCGAGCGTGCCGACGCGATCGCCTTGCTTCATGCCGAGCCGCGTCAGCGCCAGCGCCATGCGCTTGATGCGCGGATGTGCATCGGCATAAGTGTAACGATGGATGTCGCCTTCGATCTCGCGCGCGACGATTTCCGCTTCGCCGTGATAGTCGGCGGCATACTGGATCAGGCCGCTGATCAGGAGCGGCATGTCCATCATCAATCCCTGCATCGTCCCCTCCGTAGCAGCCACGTCGTTGCGTGGCATAAGCTGTGATTTGTGCGAAAGGTTAGCGCAACGTCGCGCGACGTCCACGCAAAAAGCGATCGGCGCGATTGCATGCGTCACTTTTTCGAGGCTAAGTGGCACCAGCTCCCGGCGAAGCAGCGGGCCGCGGTGGAGGAATCGATGTCAGCGGAAAGACACAAGACCGGAGCAGCCGGCGTACCTACGGTCGACATCCAGGCACTGCGTGCGCGCTATCGCGACGAGCGTGACCTGCGCCTGCGCTCCGAAGGCAAGGCGCAATATGTCGAGGCATCAGGCGACTTCGCTCGCTATCTCGACGACCCCTGGGCCGATGCCGGGTTTACGCGCGAGCCCTTGAGCGAAGAGACCGAAGTGCTCGTCGTCGGCGGCGGCTTCGGTGGTCTTTTGTGTGGCGCGCGTCTGCGGTCGGCGGGTATCAACGATTTCCGCATCGTGGAAAAGGCCGCCGATTTCGGCGGCACCTGGTACTGGAATCGCTATCCCGGCGCTGCCTGCGATACCGAGAGCTACATCTACCTGCCGCTGCTGGAAGAGACCGGCTACATGCCGGTGCGCAAATATGCGCGAGCCCCGGAGATCTACGAGCACTCGCGCCGCATCGGCCGCCACTTCGATCTGTACGAGCGTGCGCTGTTTCAGACCGTCATCTCGCGCATGACATGGCAGGAGCAGGAGGGGCGCTGGCTGGTCGAGACCGATCGCGGCGATCGCATCCGCGCGCGCTTCGTCATTCTCGCTGGAGGTCCGCTGAGCCGGCCGAAGCTGCCGGGCATTCCCGGCATCGAAAGCTTCAGGGGGCACAGCTTCCACACCAGCCGATGGGACTATGCTTACACCGGCGGCAGTGCGGAGGGCGGTCTCGACGGTCTCGCCGACAAGCGCGTCGGCATCATCGGCACCGGCGCCACGTCAGTGCAATGCGTGCCGCATCTCGGCCGTTCGGCGAAAGAGCTCTACGTGTTCCAGCGCACGCCGTCCGCGATCGGTGTGCGCGCCGACCGCCCGACGGATCGCGCCTGGGCGGAAAGCCTGAAGCCGGGCTGGCAGCGCGAGCGCATGGACAATTTCACCGCGGTGATCTCAGGCGAACCGTTCGAGCAGGATCTGGTGCAGGACGGCTGGACCGGCCTGCTCGGCGAGATCCTACTGGCGCCGCGCCGTCAGCCCCAACCAGTGACCTCGATGGAAGAGGCGTTGAAGGTGATCGAGCAGGCCGACTATCGCAAGATGGAGGAGATCCGCGCCCGCGTCGATGCGATCGTGAAGGATGAGGCGGCCGCAGCGGCGCTCAAACCCTGGTACAAGGCGTTCTGCAAGCGGCCGTGTTTCCACGACGAATATCTCGACACGTTCAACCGTCCCAACGTGCATCTCGTCGACACCAAGGGCAGAGGCGTCGAGCGCATCACCGAGAATGCGGTCGTCGCTGGCGGCAAGGCCCATGAGCTCGACTGCCTGATCTACGCCAGCGGTTTCGAGGTGGGCACCGACTATGCGCGCCGCATGGGCTTCGAGGTCTATGGGCGGGACGGTGTCAGCCTGTCCGAGCGCTGGCGCGACGGCGTCAAGACGATGCACGGCTTCTACAGCCGCGGCTTCCCGAACTGCTTCCTGATCGTGACGGTGCAGGCCGGCCAGAGCGCGAATTTCCCGCACATCATCGACGAGCAATCGCAGCACATCGCTTATGTGATCGCAGAGGCGCGCAAGCGCGGCGCAAGGACGTTGGAGCCGACGCTCGCGGCCGAGAACGCCTGGGTCGATGAGGTGGTGAAGGCCGCGGTCGGCCGCCAGACTTATCTCGCCGAATGCACGCCCGGCTATTACAACAATGAGGGCGTGTTCGATCCGGTCGCGGCGCGCAACAGCCAGTACTGGCGGGGGCCGATGGCGTTTCTCCGGCTGCTCGCCACCTGGCGGAAGGAGGGCAATCTGGACGGGCTGGAATTGAGCTATGGCGCCGACGCGAACAGCCAGGGGGCTCCGCTCTCGGCATGAACGGCATGATCCCGGCTCCGACGGGGGCGACCCGGCTTTACGTCATCGTCGGCGAGCCCATCGCGCAGGTGCGCTCGCCCGCGGGCGTTTCCGCGGAATTCTCTGCGCGCGGCCATGACGGCATCCTCGTCCCGGTTCAGGTTGCGACCGACGATCTCCATGATTTTCTCTCAGTGGCGAGCCGGTTGAAAAATCTCGACGGCATCGTGGTGACCATCCCGCACAAATTTGCCTGCTACCAGGCCTGCGCCAGCGCGAGCGATCGTGCGCACTTCCTGCGCACTGCGAATCTGATGCGCCGCCGCACCGATGGTTCGTGGCACGGCGACATGGTGGACGGTCTTGGCTTCGTCGGCGCCGCGCGCGCGAATGGAATTGATCCCCGGGGCATGCGGGCACTTCTCGTCGGTGCGGGTGGGGCAGGCTCGGCCATTGCGCTGGCCCTGGTCGAGGCCGGCGTCAGGGAGCTCGCGATTCACGACAGCGCAAGCGAGCGCCGCGACGCACTGATCGACCGGCTCAACGGGCTCGGCAAAGCGCCCGTGCGGGCGGGTACATCCGATCCCGCAGGCTTCGATTTCGTCGCCAATGCCACGCCGGCCGGCATGAAGGCTGGCGATCCGCTGCCGGTCGACGTCATCAGGCTGGCGCCGTCGGCCTATTGCGGCTGCGTCATCACCAAGCCGGAGATCTCGCCCTTCATCGCGGCAGCCCGCAAGCTCGGCTGCGTCACCGCGACCGGCACCGACATGTACCGGCAGCACCAGGGCATCATGGTGGATTTCCTGCCCGGAACCGACGGCGGACGATAAGCCTTTGATTCATGTCAAGCGCATTGCTTGCATTGATTGCACCGGTCGGGGCTTGAGCTGATACGGCTGACGTAGGATCATGGCCGTGCGCGAGCCGGTCGCGCAATTTGAGAAAAGGATACGCAGGAATGATCGAGGGCAAGGCCGTTGCGACGGCGATGATCGGCGCGGCCGCGCTGCTGTTGTTCCTGGCTCCCTCGGCCATGGCTGCGCAATGCGGCAACGGCCCCGGCGGCTTCGAGGCCTGGAAGCGCGAGTTCAGCGCGGAGGCGCAGGGCAAGGGCATCGGCCAGACCGCGATCTCGGCGCTGATGCAGACCAATTACGCCAGCGCGACGATCAATGCCGACCGCAGCCAGCACAGTTTTTCGCTGTCGCTCGACCAATTCCTGGCCAAGCGCGGCGCGACCACAATCGTCGCGCGCGGCCGCTCGCTGAAGCAGTCGCAGGCAGCGATGTTTGCCTCGATCGAGCAGCGTTACGGCGTGCCGCCGGGGCCGCTGATCGCAATCTGGGGCATGGAAACCGGTTTCGGCAGCCAGCGCGGCAACCAGAACATGCTCTCGTCGATCGCAACGCTCGCCTACGACTGCCGTCGCCCCGAATTCTTTACCGAGCAGCTCTATGCAGCGCTGAAGCTGGTCGACCGCGGCATGCTGTCCGGATCGACGCGCGGCTCCATGCACGGCGAGGTCGGGCAGACCCAGTTCATGCCCAAGAACATCCTGGCCTATGGCACCGGCAATCTCGACGTCGCCGCCAACGCGTTGAGCTCGACTGCGAATTTCCTCAAGGCCAATGGCTGGCGTGCGGGAGCCGGTTACCAGCCGGGCGAACCGAATTTCGCCGCCATCCAGGCGTGGAATGCGGCCGGCGTCTACCAGAAAGCCATCGCGCTGATGGGCCGGCAGATCGACGGGGTGGCGGGGCAGCGGCCGTGCGTTGAGTGCTCCGCAAGGCGTGACTGGACGTCTTGGAGAGAAAGTTGTTGCTTTCGGGAACTGACGGCACGAGGTTTGCTTTGATCAAGTTCAGGGCTGGGCATGAGGAGACTCAACATGGCTACCCAGATCGTGATGGATCATACCGGCGATACACGCCACGAGTTTGATCCCGAAAATGCCGAAGCGTTGGCGCGGGCCGAACAACGCTTTCGGGAATTGACCGGCGCGGGGTTTACCGCGGCGTACCGGACCGGGCCCGGCGAAGTCACGCGTATCAAATCGTTCGATCCGACCGCGCACGAAACGCTGTTCTATCCCCGCCTGGTCGGCGGTTGATCTGAACGGCCCATGATCGCGGTCTTCAGGCTTCGCGCGCCCGCGCGGGCGCGTCTGCACGCGCTCCGCGAGCTCTACCGGCGTTTCTTCGGCGAGAATACGCCCGAGGCGCGGGGAAGGCGGCTATTGGCTGAATGGCTGTCCGAGGAGCAGCGCGCTCAATTCGAGCAGCATCGGCACTTCGACGTCATCGGCTGCGACAGCGGCAAGCGTTATCGCATCCACTACGGCACGGCCGCCAATGTCCACGAGGTCGACGCGTCGGGCAATGCAACGATGGGGTGGTGCTTCGTGCCGTCGGGCTTCCTGGTGCCCGGCGACGTGATGCTGGCGCAGAAGATCGCGCTGGAGACGGACGAGAAGGGGGCCCTGGCGCTCGCCAACCGGTTTCCGCCGGCAACGCATTCGGAGCACTTCTACCGGCGGCCATTCTAGCCGCGCCGCCGTCGCTTCCGGTCAGGAATGGGTGGTGCGATAGGCGTCCAGCGCATGCGCCGCGAAGACGGCGATGCTGCACAGAGCGAGGAGAACGGAGATCATCTCGATCATGTCTCGTCCTCCCCAAGCGGCTGGGCGACGAGATGCTGGCAGCAGGCATATTCGCTAATCAGGTCGAGGAAGAATTGCATGACGCACGTCCCTGTATGATTTTGACGGTTAGATAACCGAGCGACTGTTTCAGGCGTGTTTCGTTGAGACGGGAAAGGGGTTTCGCGGGGAACCGGGAGCTGGCCTGCGGGCGGCCGAACCGCTACATCCCCACGACCGATCCACCCTTTGGTCGCGCGCGTTGCGTGCGCGGCATGTCACATTTCGAGGCAAAATCATGGCCCAGGTCGCCTGGTTCGACGATCTCACCGTCGGTATGCGCTTCAAATCCCCCGAGGTCGTGGTCAGCGAAGCCGACATCAAGCGGTTTGCCGCCGAGTTCGACCCGCAGCCGATGCATCTCGACCACGAGGCCGCCAAGGACACCCTGTTCAAGGGCCTGGCCGCCTCCGGTTGGCACACCGCGGCGATCGCCATGAACCTTGCGATCCAGACCCGGCCCTTCGGGCCGCACCCGCTGATCGGAGCCGGCGTCGACGGGTTGCGCTGGACCATTCCGGTGCGGCCGAACGACCGGCTGCATCTGGTCGGCGAGGTCATGAGCCTGACGCCGTCAAAGTCGAAGCCGCAAGGCATCGCGCTGGTGAAATGGACGATGTTCAATCAGGACGGCGAGGAGGTTTACACCTTCACCCCGATCGCGATCGTGCCGCGGCAGGCGTAGCGGGCGAGCCTTCGCCGACGGCTGCGTCGCGCCGGCCCTTGCGGCTTTCCGGGAGAGATGGTCAGCTTGGCGTGGGGAAAACGCTGGAGGCTGACATGAAACGGATCTTTCTTGCCACTGCACTCTTCGCAGGCGCCTTGAGTGCCGCACCCGCGGTCGCGCAACAATCCAAGGTCGGTGACTGGACCATCGAGAAACGCAGCCAGGACACCCATTGCAACGCCAGCCGCGGCTACAAGGACAAGGACGACGAGAACCGCGACTACGTCATCGTCATCACCTATTCGGACAAGGCCATCGTGATCGTGATGATCTATGACGGCTGGGAGTGGGACAAGGTCGGCGAGATCCTGCGCGCCGACGTCGGCACCGATGATGCCGACATCATGTCGAAGGCGAAGTGGGAGGTCATGGACAAGACCACGGTGCGCGGCATCTTCGAATTCGACCAGTCCATCATGGACCGCCTGTCGAAAGCCAAGCGTCTGACGCTGGACTTCGAGGACGATGACGACGACAGCATCGAGATGCAGATCCCGCGCGCCGGCGAGGCGCTCGCAGCGCTGAAGTTCTGCGAGGAGAACCGGAAATAGATCGAGACGCGATCCGATCGTCCGCCCCCGCCGCGCGCAAATCCATTGCGTTCTGGCGTGGTGAGCGCACCTCCGTCAGAGGTGGCCCAACTTCGCAAATGGATCCACAAGAGGACTCTTTCCGCGAGTGCTGGCGGTACTGTTTCAAGGCCCGGCGGTGCCATTTCGTTTGGCGACACCTCGCTCGATGAAGTTTGCTGCATCCTCAGCCGACATGTCCTGACCGTAAAGCATCCGCACCGCCGGGCTTAACCGCTCGGCAAAGATGACGACCAGCACATTATTGCCGGTGACCTCCTGCTGTCCCATCTGTTCGGCGTGCGCCTCCGCGCGCTGCATTACGCGCTGAAACGCTGCGGTGGGACGAGATCCACCGATCGATTTGCCAGTTTTGACAACGATGGGTCGCAAATCATTGTCAATGTAGTCGGTCAGGCCTTTCTTGAGTGCCGTAAGATCGACACTGCAAGCCTGCATAACCTTTGACGCGTTCGGATCATCCGTCAGCGCGAGCAGCAGATGCTCACACGTCGTGTACTGATGCTTTCGCGCGTCGCCATGAGCAAGAGCGCGCTGCAAGGTGCGTTCCAGTTCGCTGGAGAAACGAGGCACCCGGGGCCTGATCCCTGCATCGATTGTGGCGGGTGATGGCGTTGCCGCTTCGGCCCGAGGCGTGCTGACCTCGTCGCGAATTGTAGCAGCAAGCGTGTTCCAGTCCGCAGCGCCAAACGCCTTGGCGATCAGTTCTAGGCTTTGGCTATTGGTGATCTTCAGGCCGTGATCGCCGAGGAAGACCCGGGCCGTGTGGGCCATGGTCTTTGCGTCGCGATAGTCGCGCATGATCTTTCATCCTTTGCTTGAACGAAGCCGAGGCGCCAGGCGCTTGCGTTGCTGACCCGTTCGTTCGGGCAAAGGGCTTAGAAAGATCGATGATACGTTCACCACCCCCAGTGGGGCGCAAGCGGCAGGTCGTATCCACCTCAAGCAATAATGATCGTGATGCAACCTGCTGTCAATTGCCCCTGACGAGATGGATCGTGTAGGTCATGGGCTGCCCTTGGCACTGACACCGTTTGTAGCTGTACTGCTGCCACGAACCAGTACGGTCAGTTGCAGACTTCCACAGTGGCAGGTTGGGAAGTACCGTAAGAGCGGGCTTTAATTTCCAACCTACAGCCCTTTGCAACCGGACGACATCCTGCCATGCCGCAAATCATTTGCCCCGAAGCTTGCGGCTTCGACGGCGCAGACTCCGCATCCTTCCGCTCTACATCGCGCTTTGGCTTGGACTCTTCACGATTCGCCAGCGGTCTTTTCTCCCCTATCTTTTCGCAATCGTTGTCGTCATTGATCCGATAACCCGAGCGACAGGTAATCTTCACGCAGCGTTCGCCGTCCGCCCGCAAACCGTGTTCGCAAACCAGCGGGCAGATCCGCGAGGTCTTCGCCTTGACGGCATCCAGCGCATCGGCGCTTGCGGTCTTGACCTCCAGCTTGGTTCCCGCGTGTTTGTTGAACAGCTCGAGCGCTCGCTGCGAGGCCGCGTTCCAGTTGCCATCCACCGGCTCAGTGTTGCAACCAACCCGGCGCAGTTCGGACTGCAAAGCACGCGACAGATCGGGCACCGACAACGACGCCGGTTTGTCATCCGCCGGT
This sequence comes from Bradyrhizobium guangzhouense, assembly GCF_004114955.1. Classification (NCBI taxonomy): domain Bacteria; kingdom Pseudomonadati; phylum Pseudomonadota; class Alphaproteobacteria; order Hyphomicrobiales; family Nitrobacteraceae; genus Bradyrhizobium; species Bradyrhizobium guangzhouense. Next base: position 4,375,795 of record NZ_CP030053.1, on the reverse strand, counting down.
GCAAGGGCCGCGACCTTCTCTTCGGTCACCTTCAGTTCGGCCTCTGTTTTTTCGTCGGGGGCAGTTTTTTCCGCCTTCGCCGCGCTGGAACTCTCCGCCTCAGCCTCGCCTTTGGCCGCCTTTGGAGCCTCAGCGGCTTTCGCTTCCTCCGCGGCCTTGGCCTGAGCCGCCGCTTTAATGCGTTCGGCCTCCGCTACTTTTTCTTCTTGCGCCTTCTTGGTGAGTTCAGCGGTAATCCTCTCTTGTTCGGCCACCTTGGCTTGCTGGGCCGCCTTGGCTTGCTCGACCTGCTTTGCACCCTCGGCTGCAAGCCTGGCCTTTTCCTCTTGCGCCGCCTTCGCTTTCTCGGTGGCGGCGACGCGCGCCTCTTCTGCCGCCAGCCTGTCACGCTGCGCTTTTGCGAGCGCGGTGTAGAAACCGAACGGATATTTCTCGATGAAGGCATCCCACACCGGCTTTGTACCGATCTGGAGCGCAAGCTCGTAGTTTCGCTGCATCGTGGCGTCACGGTCATCCGTCGTCGGCGAAGCCACTGGCTTTGCTGGAACGAGGGCAACATCATCGCCGCCTAGCGAGCCGTAAATGTATGGTTCCTGCGTGTAGCCAGTGTTCTTCAGGACATCGTCGCGGACGAAGCCGAACGCCTTGCGCAAGTCCAAACCCGGCGTCGGCAGTCGATCAACGAGTGCCGTGGCAAAGGGGCTATCTTTTGCATCGCCATCCGAAGCCGTAGACCCTGCCTTCGCTGCGAACGCGATCATAGTGTTAGGGCTTGTCGGCTCGACTTTCGCAAGACCGCGCCCGATTCCACGAGCAGCGATTGTTCGCTTCATGGTCTTAGCGAAGGGATTGTCGCGGCAGGCGTCCAGAATGATGAGCCTCAGCTGCTTCGCAGGCTCAACGGCGAAGAGAGCGCGGTCAAGCGCCACGGTCTCATCGAGTACGTCACTGTCGGTTTCGAGAGTTGCATCAGTCGGGATGAGGTAATTAGTCCCGTCGAATTCGATGCCGTGACCAGCGTAGTAAATGATGGCGACATCTGCTTCTCGCGCTCTCGCACCAAAGTCGCGCAGAGCCTTTCGCATCTCGATACCGTTGAGGTCGGTCTTGATGTAGACCCCCTCTAACCCGGCGTTCTTCAACATGCCACCAACCAGAGCGGCGTCGTTCACCGGGTTACTTAGCTTGGGCACATTCTTGTAAGCGGAATTGCCGATGACCAGCGCAACTCGGCGCTCGGCTTGAGCCGATGTGCAGGCCAACCAGAAGGAACAAAAGATCAATGCGAGTAGTCGAACCGCGCCCATTGCCGCCCCTGTTGCAACGTGGTCCAAAACTAGTCGGAACATTCGAGAAGGCAAGCGACGGGTCTGTGACCATCGTCACGCAGGAACCCGCTTCGGGTTAAATGCGAAGAGTCCAGGTTCAGCAAATCTGGTCCGCTCGGGCGCGATGAGCGGACGTTCGGCAGACGAGGCGCGAGCCTCCTCCCGGCAGCCAAAAGAATGCCACCGGGGCGTCATGCGCGCGTGTCGAGCGTAGCGGGTAATTCAAGACACCTCGCTCAGAACCGGCGCCGCCGCTTCCTCCGTCTTCAGCTCCTCGAGGCTGCGATGCCTGGGCTCGATGCCCAGAGCCCAGACCGTGATGATCTGAATCACTAGCAGCCCGATCATCAGCGCCATGACGCCGGCAACGCCGCGCGATTCAAACAGCGACACGACGAGGAACGGCGTAACGATGGTGGCGCCGCGCCCCAGCGTGTTGACGATGCCGGAGGCGCGCAGGCGAACCTCGGTCGGAAACAGCTCGGGGATGTAGATGCCGAACAGCAGCGCGACCAGGACGTAGATCGGCACGGTCAGCGCAAAGCCTACGGCCGGCAGCAGGATCGGATCCGAGATCATGGGATAGAGAATACCCAGCGCCACCGAGATCAGCGACGCGCCGATGATGGTCGGCTTGCGGCCCCAGCGGTCGGCCGTCAGCGCACCGATCGCCGAGCCGATCGGCGCACCCAGTGCCATCAGCAGGGAATAACCGAACGATGTCGCGATCGAGAGACCCTGCTTGACGAAGAACACCGGGAGCCAGGTGACGAAGCCGTAGAGCAGGGTGTTGATGGTGATGAGGCAGACCGCACCGACGATCATCCGCGACAGTAAGGGGGCAGCGAACAGTGTGCCGAGATCGGCCGCGACCGGGGCCGATGCCATGGCCACCGGCGCGGGCAAGGGCTGGCCTTGCGCCGCCTCCTTCTCGATGGCTTGCATCAGCGCTTCCGCCTCCGCGGTCCGTCCGACCGCTTCCAGCCAGCGCGGCGATTCCGGCAGCGACTTGCGCATGTACCAGACGACGAGCGCGCCGATGCCGCCGAGCACGAACATCGAGCGCCAGCCGAACTGCGGCACCAGCACGGATGCGACCAACAGCGCGACGGGCAGACCGGTGACGACGCACACGGTGGTGAAGCCGAGCCATTTGCCGCGCGTGCGCGCGGGCACGAATTCCGTCATCGTCGAATAGCCGACGACGTTCTCCGCTCCGAGCCCGACGCCCATCACGAAGCGGCAGGCAATCAGGAAAGCCATGTTTGGCGCGAACGCGGCGGCCAGGGACGCGATGCCGAAAAGCAGCAAATTGAACTGATAGGTGAAGCGGCGTCCATAGCGGTCACCGAGAAAACCGGTGCCGAATGATCCCAGCATCATGCCGACGAAGGTCGCGGAGATGAAAACCGCGTTCTGGGCGAGGGTCGAAAAGCCCGTCTTCAGCGTCACGCTCAGCACGGTCCCGGCGATATAGATGTCGAAACCGTCGAAGAACATGCCGATGCCGATCAGCATCATGATGCGACGATGGAATGGCCCGATCGGCAGCCGATCCAGACGGCCGCCCGCGTTCACCGATGTCGACATATACGCTCTCCCTTGACTGCTATTCTTGATGACGCGGCCCGCCTTCTCTGAGCGATTGGCCGCCTGTCGTTCTCTAGTTCAGCCGCTTCTGGCTGGCCGTGTCGCGATACCAGTCGAACGGCTGCTCGTGCGTCGCGACCATCACGCTCTTGGTGTTGAAGTGGTCGTCGAAACTTTCCGTGCCGCATTCGCGGCCGATGCCGGAATCATCGACGCCGCCCCAGGGCGAGGCCGGATCGAGCCGGTGGTGATCGTTGACCCAGACGATGCCGGCCTTGACGGAGGCGGCGACACGGTGGGCGCGCGCGACGTCGCGGGTGCGGATCGCGGCAGCAAGGCCGAAGGGCGAGTCGTTGGCCAGCCGCAGCGCATCGGCTTCGTCCTTGAACGGCGTCACCGAGGTGAAGGGACCGAACACTTCCTCCTGGAAGATGCGCATGTCGGAGCTGACGTCGGCGAAAACCGTCGGCTCGACGAAATAGCCGTTCTCGTGCCCCGGCACCTTGGCGGCCACGCCGCCGGTCACGAGACGTGCGCCGTCTTGGTGACCGTAGCCGGAATAGGTGAGAACGCGGTCGCGCTGCCGCGCCGAGATCACGGGGCCGAGCTGGGTGCTCGCATCGAAGGGATCGCCGATGCGGATGGTGCGGGTCTTGGCCTTCAGCTTCTCGACGAATTCGTCGTAGATCGAGGCCTGCACGATGTGGCGCGAGGCGCAGACGCAGGTTTGTCCGGCGCCGATGAAGGCGCCGAACGCTGCGTAATTGACGGCGCGGTCGACGTCGAAATCGTCGAACACCATCACCGGCGTCTTGCCGCCGAGCTCCATGGTCTGATGCGCAAACACCTTGGCGGCCGCGCTGCCGGCGATGCGGCCGGCCTCGGTGCCGCCGGTCAAAACCAGCTTGTTGATGTCGCCATGCTCGGCGAGCATCTTGCCGGCGCTCTGGCCGAGACCGAGAACGATATTGAAGACTCCCGGCGGCAGGCCGGCCTCGGTGAAGATTTGCGCGAGCTTCAAGGTCGTCAGCGGCGTGTATTCGGACGGCTTGACCACGGTGACGCAGCCGGTCGCCAGCACCACGGCGAGCGATTTGCACAGGATCATCAAAGGATGATTGAACGGCGTGCAATTGGCAACGATGCCGATGGGGGTACGGAGCGTGTAGTTGAGATAGGCGCCTTCGACGGGGATCACGGAATCGCGGCGCGACAGCGCGACGCCAGCAAAGTAACGGAAGAAATCGGGCAGGCGGGAGAGCTGGGCGCGGGTCTCGTTGATCGGGCGGCCGTTGTTGAGGGTCTCGAGCCGGTACAGACTGTCGAGATTGGCCTCGAAGGCATCGGCAAGCTTGTTGACCAGTCGGGCGCGTGCGCGCGTGTCCATGCCGCCCCAGGCCTTGCCTTCGAACGCGGCGCGCGCGCTTTTCATGGCGCGGTCGATGTCCGCCGCGGTCGAGTTGGGAATACGCGCGATCACATCGCCGGTCGCGGGATTGCGGACGTCCAGCATCGCGCCATTGCCGGCTTCGACCTCGCGGCCATCGATGAAATTGCCGTGGATTTCGACGCCGATCGAGGCGGGTTTCGACGGAACGTTCATGATGACCTCTCTTCGACGATGACGGCGTTGCGCTTGAGCGCCGGCAGGACGCGCTTCTCGGTGGCTCCGATATGGGCCTTGATGATGCGTGCCGCGGTTCGCGTTTCGCGGCTCTGCATGGCGTCGATCAGGGCGACGTGCTCGGCGACGAGCTTTGCCGGGTCGTGCCCCTTCAAATTGGAGATACTGACGCGGACCAGCCGATCGGCCTGGCCGATCAAATCGCACAGCGCGGTGGCCATGCGGCGATTGCCGGAGGCATGGGCCAGCGCGGTGTGGAAGCCCCTGTTGTAGGCGATGAAGTCCTCGTGGTTGCCCGAGAAGCGGCGAAACTCGTCGAGCGATTTCAAGACGCTGTCGGGCGCGCTTTCGATCGCCTCGGCGACGCAGGCCGGCTCCAGCGCAAGGCGGAAGCGCAGGAGGTCGCGGGCATCCGAGAGCGAGATCGGTGTGACCCGATAGCCCTGGCGCGGCTGCACCGTGACGAGGTGCTCGCGCTGCAGCCGCAAAAGGGCATCCCGCACCGGCTGCCGGCTCACCTCGTAGCGCTCGGCGAGGTCCTGCTCGCGCATTTCATCGCCTGGTGCAAGGCGACACGCTAAAATATCAGCTCTCAGAAGATCGTAGATATTCTCGCGCAAAAGCATGGTCTGGACGGCCTCCGTGCCCATAATCTCTCAGTCCTGATATTTCACGTCAAGGCCAAATGCTTGAATTCCCCGCGATTTGATTTATCAATCGAGCCGATGAGGCACGCGGGTCGCGCGTATTCCGACCGACGCAAGCTGGGAAAGACCGGACATGGACAGGCTTCTTGCCTTTGGAACCGTCAACGCCGCGCAGTCGGGCGAGGGGCCGCCGCTGTTTCTGTTTCACTCGCTATTGTCGGATCGTGCGAGCTTCGACGCGATCGCGCCGGAGCTTGCGACATCGTTTCGGACCATCGTGCCGGAGCTGCCCGGGTTCGGCCGTTCACGCACGGTCGAGGGCGGTCTTGCTGCGGTCGCGGACCGGATGGCTGAGGCAGTGCGGGACGCTGCGAACGGCGCGCCGGCGATCGTACTCGGCAACGGCTATGGCGGCTTCGTCGCCTTGCAGATGGCGATCCGGCATCCCCAAATCGCCGCCAGGCTCGTTCTCGCCGACAGCGGCGCTGCATTCTCCGAGCCCGGCCGCGAAGCGTTTCGCAACATGGCGAGGGTGTCGCGCGAGAAGGGGCTGGAGGCGATCACCGACGTCGCCATGCGACGCCTGTTCGCGCCGGAGTTTCAGGAGCAGCATCCTGAGCTGATGAAGGATCGTCGTGCAGCGTTCCTGCGGACGGATCCCGATGTCTTCCGTGCCGCGTGCGAGGCATTGGCCGGCCTCGATCTCCGCGCTGAACTCGCCACGGTGAAAGTTCCGGTCCTCGTTCTGGTCGGTGAGCATGATGAAGCGACCCCGCCGCCGATGTCGCACGAGCTCGCCGCCGGATTGCCGCATGCCAGGCTCGAGATCATTCCGGGCTGCGCGCACGTGCCGCAGCTGCAATCGCCGCGGCAGTTTCTCGATGCTCTCAAGGGCTTCGTGTTCTGATGGCGCGAGCGCCGCGCCCGCAACGGCGATGGCTTCCGGACAGTTAATGGCTCGGCGCGATCGCGCATTCGCGACGGGGGATCATGCCATCGTGCGCCTGTTTTGCCCGACGTGTCAAACCTCCCGTGTCGTCCGGGCACGTGGCGCGAACGCGCGAAATTCACCAGTGATTTCTACTGTGCATGGGGTTGTTTTCGCGTTTTCGACGGAGCGTCCTCACGCCGCGAGGCGTTCGAAGAACATCCGTGCGCATTGAAACGGTACCTCTAAGAATTTCTACACACAGTTGTGGCACGGTCCCGCGCGTCAAGACCCGCAACCCGCATCGTGTCTCATCGCGCGCACGAAAAGACGGGGCCCGCGGGCACTGTGGGGGCGTTGTCGATGACTGCACTTGCTTCGGACGCCGGTTGCGCGAAGCGGGGGATCGTGCCGATCCTGCTGTGCGTCGTACCGTTCAGCCAGATTCCACTTGATGCCTATACGCCGGGCCTGCCGCAGATGGTGGTGGATCTGGCAACCGACGCGGCGTCGATGCAGAACACCGTCACCGCCTACATGCTCGGCATGAGTCTCGCGCTGGTGCCTGTCGGCATCGCCTCCGACACGCTCGGCCGCCGCAACGTCCTGCTTGCGGGTCTTGCAATGCTCATCGCCATGAGCGTTGCCTGTGCGATGGCCACCAGCGCCTCGCTGCTGCTGGGCTTGCGGTTCCTCCAAGGCATCGGCGGCTGCACCTGTCTCGTGGTTGCCTATGCGGTTGCGGCCGACTGCTACCGCGGCCGCGAGCTGACCGCGATCTCCGGCCTGCTCGGCGCCGCCTGGGGCCTCGCACCGGTGCTTGCGCCGGCGGCCGGCGGCTTCATCGTCGACCTCACATCCTGGCGCGGCGTCTTCGTCATCATCGCCATCGCTGCGGCCATCGTCGCCACGATCGTCGTGTGCCTCCTACCCGAGACCTTGCCTGCGGATCGGCGCGCGCCGTTCGATCCGCGCCGCACCGCCGGCATCCTGCGCGACGCGCTGATGCGTCCGGGCTTCCTCGCCTTCGTGCTGGTCTTCGCGGCGGCAGCGAGCGCGCAGCTGGCGTTCGGCGTCGTCGCGCCGTTCTTCTACCAGAGCGGCCTCGGTTACTCCGCGGCCATCTACGGTCTCGTCGCGCTCGGCCTTGGCGGCGTCAATCTCGCCGGCGAGCTCGGCTGCGCGCATTTCGCGCAGCTCTTGCCGGCCCGGATGCTCGGTTTCGGCGCCTTCGCGCTGTTTCTCGCCGGCGCCGGCGTCCTGACCGTCACAGGCATGACGCTCGGCCTCGACTTCGTGTCGATCACATCAGGCGGCGCACTGGTGCTCGGCGGCTGCGGCGTGCTGTGCCCGATGATGTACGGCATGGGGCTCGGCCTGTTCGAGCGCGACCACGGCCTGATCGGCGGCCTCATCAGTGCGCTCTGCTATCTCGCGGTCAGCGGTGCCATGGCGATCGCCGCGGTGCTGCCCGAAGAGACACAGGCGCCGATCGGATTGCTCTATCTCGGCCTCTGCGCCGTCGCGGGCGTGCTGCTCGCGATCTCGTTGCCCGCAGCGCGCCAGGCCACACAGACACAAGAAGGAATCACATCATGACCACCGTCGGTATTCGCGGCACGTTCTTCGACTTCGTCGACGATCCCTGGAAGCACGTCGGCAACGAGCAGGCCGCAGCGCGCTTCCATCAGGACGGCCTCATGGTCGTCACCGACGGCGTCATCAAGGCGTTCGGTCCCTACGAGAAGATCGCGGCCGCGCATCCGGGCGTCGAGATCACGCACATCAAGGACCGCATCGTCGTTCCGGGCTTCATCGACGGTCACATCCATCTGCCGCAGACCCGCGTGCTAGGGGCCTATGGCGAGCAGCTGCTGCCCTGGCTGCAGAAGTGGGTCTATCCGGAAGAGCTCAAATACCGCGATCGCAACTACGCGCGCGAGGGCGTGAAGCGTTTCCTCGACGCGCTGCTCGCTTCCGGCACCACCACGTGCCAGGCGTTCACGAGCTCCTCGCCGGTCTCGACCGAAGAACTGTTCGAGGAAGCGGCCCGCCGCAACATGCGCGTCATCGCGGGCCTCACCGGCATCGATCGCAACGCGCCAGCCGATTTCATCGATACGCCCGAGAATTTCTATCGCGACAGCAAGCGGCTGATCGCGCAGTATCACAACAAGGGCCGCAATCTCTATGCCATCACGCCGCGCTTCGCCTTCGGTGCCTCGCCGGAACTGCTGAAGGCGTGCCAGCGTCTCAAGCACGAACATCCCGACTGCTGGGTCAACACCCACATTTCCGAGAACCCTGCCGAATGCAGCGGCGTGCTGGTCGAGCATCCCGACTGCCAGGACTATCTCGGCGTCTATGAGAAGTTCGACCTGGTCGGTCCAAAATTCTCCGGCGGCCACGGCGTCTACCTTTCCAACAACGAGTTTCGCCGCATGTCGAAGAAGGGCGCGGCGGTGGTGTTCTGTCCGTGCTCGAACCTGTTCCTCGGTAGCGGCCTGTTCCGCCTCGGCCGCGCCACCGATCCGGAGCATCGCGTGAAGATGTCGTTCGGCACCGACGTCGGCGGCGGCAACCGCTTCTCGATGATCTCCGTGCTCGACGATGCCTACAAGGTCGGCATGTGCAACAACACGCTGCTCGACGGCAGCATCGATCCCACGAGGAAGGATCTCGCCGAAGCCGAACGCAACAAGCTCTCGCCCTATCGCGGCTTCTGGTCGATCACGCTGGGCGGCGCCGAAGGACTCTATATCGACGACAAGCTCGGCAATTTCGAGCCGGGCAAGGAGGCGGATTTCGTCGCGCTCGACCCGAATGGCGGCCAGAGCGCGCAAGCGTGGCACCAGTCACTGATCGCCGATGGCGCCGGTCCGCGCACGATGGATGAGGCCGCGAGCATGCTGTTCGCCGTCATGATGGTCGGCGACGATCGCTGCGTCGACGAGACCTGGGTGATGGGCAAGCGTCTCTACAAGAAGAGCTAATGCGGACGCGATGAGCGGAACATCCGATAAGGCCGGCCAGCCGGTCGCCCTCGTCATCCAGCGCCGGATTGCGGACGAAGGCTTTGCCGCGTTCGCGCGCTGGAACGGCGAGGTCGGCGAGGTGCTCAAGTCATGGCCCGGCTTCCTCGGCCAGGAAGTGGTGCCGCCGCAGCCGCCCGCGCATGTGGATTGGGTGACGATCGTGCGCTTTGCAAGTCCGGCCGCTGCGCGCGCCTGGCTCCAGAGCGAGGTGCGGGCGAAGCTGATCGCGGAGGTGCAGCGCCATTTCGTCGGTTCGGAGGATGTCCATATCCTGCCCGATACCGGCGTCGAGCGCGACCGCGCCGTTTCCGCCGTCATCTCCTTCAAGGTGCCTGTCGGGTTGGAGGATGCCTTCCTCAAATGGCAGCAACGCATCCAGGCCGCCGAAGCCGAGTTCAAAGGGTTTTTGCGTCACAAGATCGAGCGGCCGATCCCCGGCCTGCATGACGAATGGATCGCCATCCTCTCGTTCGACAGCGATGCCAATCTCAATGCGTGGCTCGACTCGCCCTTGCGGCAGAAGCTGCTGAAGGAGGGCGCGCGCTTCAACGCCGGCATGAACGTGAAGCGTGCGAGCTATGGCTTCAATTTCTGGTTCCCGGCCGGCAAGGCCCAGGCACCGGAGCAAAGTGCGGGCTTGATCTGGAAGAGCAATCTCATCGTCCTCCTGGTGCTTTATCCCGTGGTCTATCTCTGGGGCACGTTCATCAGCAGGCCATTGATCGATAGCCACGGTGTGCCCATCTGGCTGTCGCTGTTCGTCGGCAATCTCGTGAGCACCCAGCTGCTCGGCTGGTGGCTCGTGCCAGCTGCCTTCAAGGCGCTCGATTGGTGGGTCACGCCGAAGGCCACGTTTGGTCGCCAGATCGCCGGCTATGCACTGCTTGTCGGGCTTTACGCCGCGTCAATGGGGCTATACGCACTGCTGCTCACGTGGCATTGGGGACGGTGAGGCCGTCTGGGGGCAGGCCTCGGCCGACCCGCTGGACAACCGACCACCATGTTCGCCCTGACGTTCCTTGGCACATCCGCAAGCGTTCCGTCTGCTGAGCGCAACCACCCCGCGCTTCTGCTGGAGGCCGGGGGCAAGCGCATGCTGATCGATTGTGGCGAAGGAACGCAGCGCCAATTGCTGCGGAGTGGCGCCGGCTTTCGGCGGCTCGATCGGATGCTGCTGACGCATGGTCATCTCGATCACGTGCTGGGCATTCCCGGTCTCTTCTCGACTCTGGGCCTGCGACAGGCGTCCGACGTGATGACCATCCATGGCGGCCCGGGGACGCTCGATATCGTGATCCGCATGCTCGCCGGACTCTGGGGCGAGGGGCGGGCGCCGATCTCCGTGCAGTTCGCGCCGCTGTCGGAAGGGCAGGCCGTCGACGCCGGCGACTTCACCATCGACTGCTTTCCGGTCCGTCATCGCGACACCGACAGCTTTGGGTTCTCATTCCAAAGCCCGGCGCGCCGCCATCTGTTGTCCGATCGCCTCTCAGCGCTTGATGTGCCCGATGGACCGCTGCGCGGCGAGCTGGCTGCAGGTCGGCCGATCAGCATTGAAGGCGGCCGGACGATCGATCCGGAGGACGTTCTGGGGCCGCCGAGCGGCGGCAAAAAGCTGGTCGTGATCGGCGACACCGAGACCACCGAGGGACTTTCGAGGCATGTCGCGGATGCCGATCTACTTGTGATCGAGGCGACGTTCCTGGATCGCGATGTGCCGACGGCGCGAGACTACGGCCATCTCACGGCAGCAGAGGCGGCCCGGTTCGCAGCCGCCAACAATGTCCGGCAGCTCGTGCTGACCCATCTCTCGGGTCGCTATGAGGACGACGAGATTCTGGCGGAGGCCGCAACGATCTTTCCGAGCGTCAGGATCGCTGCTGACCTGGATCGTATCGCTGTTTAGGCAGTGCGTTGCACGGCCATTAATCTTACCTGTCAAGGTTGACGCGACTTCATCGCCGCAACCGCGCGTCAGCGCGATATTTTCGGGGATCAGAAATCAGCTTGTATTGAGAGTACTTATGTCCCGTTCCGTTGAATTGATCGTTGAAGGCTATGTGAGATTGAACGATCGCGACGCGCTGGAAGGTATTTTGACCCATCGCCAGGACCTGCTGCGGCAATTGGTGGCCGTGACCGGTGTCGACCCCAAGCAGGCCATCGCGCAGGTCAGCGAGGAAATCACCATCATCGAGGCCGGTCTCGCGACGCTCGTCCCGGAATAGCCGCCGCCAAGATCGCGTCTCGGCAGGAGACGCGGTCAGCTCAACAGTCCCGACTTGATCGCGAGCTCCTGCACTTTGCCCGTCAGCTGCATCAACCTGGGCAGCGCCTGGTCGCGGAAGGTCGGCATGTCCATGCGCATCGCATCCACCGTGACACTCAGTCCGGCGATGACAGAACCCTGGGCGTCCAGGATCGGCGTCGCCAGCGTACGAAGACCATAGGCGTTCTCGCCGTCGGAGACGGCATGGCCTTTCTTCTTCACCTGGTCGAGCCGGGCGAGCAGGGCATCGAGATCGGTCAGCGTCCGCTCCGACAGCTTGACGCGGGGGCGTGACTCCAGCCGCCGGATCTGCTCCTCGCGCGGAAGGTGCGCCAGCATGGCATGACCCAGCGCCGCACTGTAGGCCGGGATGCGCGTGCCCGGCCGGCGATCCATTTTGTAGCGGTCGAGGCCCGCACTGACCCGTGCGAGATAAATCACGTCACCGTTATCGAGGATACCGAGCGAGGCGGCATCGCCGACCTCGGGCACGAGATCGCGCAGCAGCGGCTCGACGATGTTTCGTAATGATCCGTGCGACAGCACGGTGTAACCGAGGTCGAGGCAGGCAACGCCGAGACGGAACCGGCGGCTCTGCGGCACCGCCTGGAGATAGCCGAGCTCGATCAGGGTCTGGATCAGCCGGAACGCGGTGCCGCGGTCGAGATCGGCGCGCGCGGCAACTTCGCTCAATGTCAGCTCGAAGGCCTCGCTGGTGAAACTCCTGAGCACGGCAAAGGCCTTGCCGACGGAAGCGACGTAATTCTTTGGATTGTTCTTGGGATTGTCTTTGGGATTCTTGGGCTCGGGCGTTTTCGCAGCCGCTTCCGCTGCACGCTTCGCCGCCTTCTTTTCGACCTTGGCCATACTTGAATGCCCTGTCATGACAGCTACGGCCCTTGACGCCGCGGCAGCCTGCTCTTACCAACAGGACAGATTATAACAAATGTTCGCATTCCGAACAACATAGATCTGATGATCGGAGGAAGCTTTGTCGACATCATCGCTGCATCCCCAATCCTTGCACCCACATGGCGTGTTCTCCGCCGCGCTGACGCCGCTCGACGCCGAGCTCGCGCCTGATCACGCGTGCTTCATCGCGCATTGTCGCTACCTGCTGGACGAAGGCTGCGATGCCATCGCGATGCTGGGCACGACGGGGGAGGCCAACTCTTTCTCGGTCGCCGAGCGCACTGCGCTGCTGGAGGCCGTGGTCGTCGGCGGCGTCAAGCCGAACCAGTTGCTGCCGGGCACCGGCGTCGCTGCCTTCACCGAGACCGTCGTGCTGACGCGCCATGCGCTGTCGGTCGGCGTCGAGACCGTGGTGATGCTGCCGCCGTTCTATTACAAGAACGTCAGCGATGACGGCGTCTATGCCGCCTACAGCGAGATCATCCAGCGCATCGGCGATCCCCGGCTCAAGATCGTACTCTATCACATCCCGCAGATGTCGATGCAGCCGATTTCGCACGCGCTGATCGAGCGGCTGCGCAAGGCCTTTCCGGCGACCATAGTCGGCATCAAGGATTCCTCGGGTGATTTTGCCAACATGACCGCGATGGTCGAGCGTTTCCCCGGCTTTGCGGTGCTGACCGGGGCCGACCCGCTGCTGCTGCCGTTGCTACGCAAGGGCGGCGCGGGCTGCATCACCGCGACCTCGAATCTCGTCGCGCGCGATCTTGCCTATGTCTTCAAACATTTCCGCGACAGCGACGACGACGCAAACCTTGCCGCAGCGCAGGCGCGCATCGTGAAGGCGCGCGAGCTGGTCTCGCGCTTCGCACAGATGCCTTCGCTCAAGGCCCTGATGGCCGAGCGCACCGGTCACGCCGGCTGGCAGCGCCTGCGGCCGCCGCTTGAGACCCTGCCGGCCGCTCAAATGAAAGAGTTGCTCGCGAGTGCCGCGGCATCCGCAAAAGCGGCTTAGAGGCGGACGCGCACGACGAGGCGATCCGATGTCCGAATCTTTCGGAGATGCGTTGACCAGCGTCCGTATGCTTGCCGACGATCTCACCGGTGCGCTCGACACCGCGGCGGAGTTCGTCGGCCTGTGCGGCCCGTTCGACGTCGTCTGGGGAGAACCGCCGGCGACGTCGACCTCCCTGAGCCTTGCGATCGACAGCGGCACCCGCGAGCGTTCGAAGGCCGCGAGCGTCGAGATCGTCACCCGGCTGGCGCCACTGCTTCAGGACGGAGAGATCGCCTACAAGAAAGTCGACAGCCTGCTTCGCGGCGCGTGGGCGGCCGAGCTCGGCGCTTGCCTGAACACCGGCCATTGGGCGTCTTGCGTCGTCGCACCTGCTTTCGATTATCAGGGACGCCGCACAATCGAGGGCCAGCAATATGCGCGCACCGTGCAGGGCGACTGGCATCGGATCGGCGAAAATCTGCTGGATCAGCTCGGGCAGGAAGGCATCGCGGCACGGCGAGGCAGCTCCGACACGCTGTCGGAAGGCGGCGTTCAGGTGTTCGATGCCGAGAGCGACTTCGATCTCGATCGCGTCGTCGAAATGGCCCGGCGCATGCCAGGACCTGTACTCTGGTGCGGCAGCGGCGGTTTGGCCGGTGCGCTCGCGCGCAATCATGTTTCTGTCGCACCGTCGATCCTGAAGCGACCGGTGCTGGGCTTGTTCGGTTCCGATCAAGCGACGTCAGCGTCTCAGCTTGCGGCGTGTGGCGAGGCTACCATTGCGTTGGCTGAAGGCGAGGGCGGCGCCGATGTTCAGCGCAAACTGACGGATGAGGGTGTGGCCCTGGTGAAATTCACGCTCCCCGAGGGCCTCGCGCGTTCCGAAGCGGCGCGGCGCATCGCGCATGAATTGACGACGCTGATCGCATCGCTCGATCCACCGGGAACCCTGATCGTTGCTGGCGGCGAGACGTTGAAGGCCGTATGCCTTGCCCTCGGTGCGCGTGCGCTCCAGGTCACGGGTCGCATCGTGCCGGGCTTGCCGCGCTCGACGCTGCAAGGCGGCCGCTGGTCCGGCGTCGATGTCATCTCGAAATCCGGGGCGTTCGGTGCGCGCGATCTGTGGCGCGACCTGCTGCGGGACAATCATTTCCTCAACTTGGAGAGTCCGACATGACCTCTCGTCATCTTGCCATCACCATGGGCGATCCCGCCGGGATCGGGCCGGAGATCATCGTCAAGGCCTGCGTCGGCTTGGAAGAACGGATTGCGAAAGGCGATCTGCGTCTGTTGATCATCGGCAGCGGCGCGGCGCTGGACGGCGCGAAGGCCGCGCTCGGCGCCAACATTGCAATCCCGCAAGTCACTGCCGATGATCGCGACTGGCCGAACCTCTGTTATCTGCAAGCCGACGCCGAAGGCGAGGCGATCAAGCCCGGCGTGCTCAGCGCCGATGGCGGACGCTTTGCCTACAAGGCGATCGAGCAGGGGGTGCGCCTGACACAGGCTGGCCGCACGGCGGCGATCGTCACGGCGCCGCTCAACAAGGAAGCGCTCAACAAGGCCGGCTATCATTTCCCGGGTCATACCGAGATGCTGGCGCATCTCACCGGCGTGCGCGGCTCGGTGATGCTGCTTGCCCACGGCAACATGCGCGTCAGTCATGTCTCGACCCATGTGGCGCTGGAGGACGTGCCGAAGCGTCTGACGCCGGAGCGGCTGCGCATGGTGATCGACCTCACCAACGATGCGCTGCGCCGGCTCGGCATTGCCAAGCCGAAGATCGCGATCGCGGCGCTCAACCCGCATGCCGGCGAGGGCGGTCTGTTCGGCCGCCAGGACATCGACGTCTCCGCGCCGACGATCGCCAAGGCTGTGGCCGACGGCCTCGACGTTGTCGGCCCGGTGCCGGGCGACACCATCTTCGTCAAGCTGCGTGCCGGCCAGTACGATGCCGCGGTCGCGATGTATCACGACCAGGGGCACATTCCCGTCAAACTGCTTGGCTTCCAGGTCGATCCCGCCACCGGCCGCTGGCAGGAGCTGTCCGGGGTCAACATCACGCTGGGCCTGCCGATCATCCGCACCTCCGTCGATCACGGCACCGCCTTCGACATCGCCGGCAAAGGCATCGCCAACGAGCACAGCCTGATCGAAGCGATCGACTATGCCGAGCGGCTCGCCGCCGGCGCTTCCAAGTAACTGTAACGAGCCTGAGATGACCAACGCCTTCACGCCCATCGAAATCCTCCGCCCAACCATCCTGGAGTTCGGCAATGGCACGATCACCGCGGCCGCGCGCTTCGCCGAGCGGATCGGGGCCAAGCGACCACTGGTCATCTCCGACCCCTTCAATGCGCGCCGCGTCGACACGCTGGCGCTGCCCGGTACAGTGAAGGTGTTCGGCGAGGTCGAGCCGGAGCCGGACCTGCCCAATCTGGAGAAGGCCGTGGCGATGGCGAAAGAGATCAGGCCCGATCTCGTCGTCGGCTTCGGCGGCGGCAGCGCGATGGATCTCGCCAAGCTGGTCGCGGTGATGTGCACGTCGGATGTGCCCTTTGCCGATATCGTCGGACCGGAGAAGGTCGCCGGCCGCAGCGTCGCGCTGATGCAGATCCCGACCACCTCGGGCACCGGTAGTGAGGCCGGCACCCGTGCGCTGGTCACTGATCCCGTCAGCCAGAACAAGTTGGCGGTGCAGAGCCGCTTCATGCTGGCCGACATCGCCATCGTCGACCCCGATCTGACGATGACCGTGCCGAAAGAGATCACGGCCGCCACCGGCGTCGATGCGTTGGCGCATTGCGTCGAGGCCTATACCAGCCGTAAGGCGCACCCGACGATCGATCTCTACGCGCTCGAAGGCGCGCGCCTGGTCGGCCGCTACCTCGAGCGCGCGGTGGCCGATGGCGGTGATCGCGAGGCGCGCGCCGGTCTCTCGCTGGCCTCGCTGTATGGCGGCTATTGCCTCGGGCCGGTGAACACTACCGCCGGTCATGCCGTGGCCTATCCGCTCGGCACTCGGCATCACATCGCGCATGGTCTTGCCTGCGCGATGATCTTCCCGCACACGCTCGCGTTCAACATGCCGGCGGCGGAAGAGAAGACGGTCGCGGTGCTGCGCGCGCTAGGTCTGCCCGAGCAGAACGATCCGAAGCACGCATTCGATGCCACCTATGCATTCTGCAAGAATCTCGGCGTCGAGATGCGGCTGTCGGCGCTGGGCGTGCCCAGGAACGATCTTGGCGTCATGGCCGACGAGGCGCATGCTATCAGGCGCCTGCTCGACAACAACCCGCGCGACCTCAGCCGGGATGCGATCCTTGGCATGTACGAGGTCGCGTTCTAGGCGTCTCCGCATCAGGATGGACGGGCGAGCGACGGTGGCGGGACGAAGCCGCCGAACTCGCGTTCGATCAATCCAGCAAGCGCGATCGTCGTGCGATCCTCCAGGTGCGGTCCGATGATCTGAACGCCGATCGGCAGGCCCGACGGCGACCGATCGATCGGAACGGCGGTCGCCGGCAATCCGCAGGTCGATGCCGGATCAGCCCAGACGAAGCAGGCGTCGGCGTAGGGATGGGCCTTGCCGTCAATGTCGAGCTGCCGTGCATCGAACGGCTCGGAATGATCATGCGGGAAGGTCGGTACGGCCGCTGCCGGATAGATCACCGCGTCGAAGTCGCGGAATAGCCCGTGCCACTGCGCCTGCAGTCGCAGGCGCATCGCATCGGCTGCGAGCCAGTCGCGATGGATCATGCCCCAGCCGCGGGCGCGCTCGGCTTGCAGGCTGCGATCATCAGGCGCGAGCGTAGCGGCCAATTCCTGGGCTTCGGTCAGGGCTTCCGGTGTCAGGCGCGGACTGCGCGCTGCGTTCAACAGCTTCATGTAGAGGCGTGCCGAGTCCGCAAGATCGGGCAGCGCGGTGCTCGATCGCGAGACCCGTGCGCCTGCCTTATCGAGTCGCTCGGCCAGTCCGACGATCGCCGTACGCACGGCCTCGCCCGTTGGCATCAACGGATGGGTATCGATGACGAGGATCCTGAAATCCCTGAGACTGTCGTGCCGGGAGGCCGGCAAGGCGAGGCGATAGCCGATGCCGTCGCGGGCCTCGTCGGGCCCGGCAATCACGTCGAGCGCCAGCCCGAGGTCGGAGGCGGTGCGCGCCATGGGCCCGACGACGGCAAGATCGCCCTGGCCCGGGACGGGTGGTGCCGGCGGAAGGCTGTAGCCTCGCAGCGGGACCAGGCCGAGGCTCGGCTTGTGTCCGAATACGCCGCAGAAATGTGCCGGCACGCGGATCGAACCGCCGATGTCCGAGCCGATCGAGAGCGGCCCGAATCCCGCCGCCAGCGCCGCGGCGCATCCGCCCGAGGAGCCGCCGGGAGAACGGCCGAGGTCCCACGGGTTCTTCGTGGTCCCGTAGATCTCGTTGTAGCTCTGGAAATCCCGCAGCCCGATCGGGATATTGGTTTTGCCGATGATGATCGCGCCGGCCGCCTTCAATCGGGAGACGAGCAGCGCATCCTCCGCCGGTTGGAAATCCCGGAAATGCGGAAAGCCCCACGTTGTCGGCAGGCCCGCGACGTTGAAGGGTTCCTTCAGGGTCACGGGGATGCCGAGGAGGGGACCTCGCTCGCCGCGGGCGAGTGCGGCGTCGGCAGCACGTGCGGCCTCTCTGGCGCGATCGAAGTCGCGAACGACGACCGCATTGATGTCCCCGTCCAGCGCCTCGATGCGCGCAATCGTGTGTGCGAGCAGCTCCGATGCCGATAGTTTTTGCGCGACCAAAGCGCTCTGCAATGTGCCGATTGAGCCGTAATCTAGGTCGGGGGCGTCTGACGCGCGCTGCATCGGAATCTCCAGGGTGTCTCGCAGTCAGTTCGGGGGCCGGCACGGTCACCGATTGATGCGCACATCTAGAGATTTTGGCGGCCCGGCGGGAGAGGCGGCTGAGCAAGCGTATCCGTGCACAGCCGCGCTTGCCAGCCTATGGCTGAGCGGGTAGAAGGCTGCACGCCTGAGCCGCGATTTGCGCAAACCGCGCTGCCGGCCACAGCCGGACGAATCAGTAAGATATTGAATTTGTTCGGCTATTCCGTTGGGGAATGGTGTAACGGTAGCACAACAGACTCTGACTCTGTTTGTCTTGGTTCGAATCCAGGTTCCCCAGCCAAGCGTCAGATCCACGACCGGGATCGCCAATTGATCCGTCGATCGCGGCACGCTCCCCGACAGAATCCTCACCTTTGCTCCACTCGGACCAAATCGGGGCGTACTATGCGGATGCCCCGCGCAGTTCGCGCGCGTTATCATGTCACGATGTTGTTTTTGGAGTTCTTGACGTGTGCAGTCCTGCCCTCGTGAATGGAGCGACAGCGAGATCGATCGTCTCGGCTGTTGCGCTTTCCATCACAATGGTTGCGGTGCCACCCGCTAATGGCCAGCGATACGATCCGCGGTCTCCTGTCTGCCTCCAGCAATGGGAGTGGGGAGGTAGTAGCAAAATCGACTGCAGCTACGAGTCCTGGGACGCGTGCCGATTGGCAGCGGTAGGCTTGCCGGCGATGTGCCTCAACAACCCCTATTGGGCGCAGTCGACGACATCAGGTGCCGCGCGCGCGCCGCATCGGGGCGCTCGCGCTCCGACGTTGCGATGAGCAGGCGCGCAGCATTCTCTTCAAACACTGTTCAACAGCGCATTGCGTTGTGAACGATCGTCGTTGTGACTGTTCACCCGTCGAAGGATTCTTCGATCTCGATCCGCCTCGCAGAGTGCGGCTCGTTTGAAGGCTGGTGATTTTGTCCGCGAGACGCGAACGGGATGAGAAGCTTTCATGACGCGGCAGAAAGATCATCTTCGTTGCCGCGGTGAAGAGATGTAGCGAGGCCGGCGAGCGACCCGGGCGGTTGATTTCGGATTTTGGATGATTTGAAGAGCAGCGTGTTCCGTTCATCGAGATCGTCGGCGGCGCGTAACCTCTGTTCCAGCGATCGTCGGGATCCGGGGAACGAGCACGGCCCGCCGCGGGAAAGAATCTTGGCGGTTTTGGCTTGGATCGGCAGCCGAAAGCGGCTGAGATTTTGCTTTTGTTTCAGCCTTGCTCGTTCCCAAGAGTGCCTTTCGAGCGTTCGTTTTCTCGCGGCCCGATTCGACCTTTCCAAGCCCCGAAATTCGCTCTCCGTGGATCGGCTTGCCAATCCCACGGAGACGAGTTCCATCGGCTGCCTTGAGCGTCACGCAGCTGTGATCGATAATTTAGGCAGTTGAATCAATCAGTTGCTCGGGCTTCGCTCGGAAAATGCTGCGTGATTTTTGTGCAACACCTGCCCGGATTCGAATTGTTGGGGGGTGTTTGGGGCCGTTCGGATGTTGCGTGTGCATCGGCCATCGATCATGGTGATCGGGCGACGGAGGGGGGCATCCCAAGGTCGTCCCGTTTAGGTCTTTCGCTTAAGTCCCTCGCGTTCATGCGGGTGTGTCCGAAGACGCGAAGGCGGCCAAAGCGGTGATTTAAAGGGGGTTGGGGAATTGGCCGTTCGGGTCAGTGACCTTCCCTGAAGAGCAACTTGGAGGTTTAACATGAAGTTGGTTAAGAGCCTTTTGCTCGGCTCAGCGGCGGGTCTGATCGCCGCGGGCGGAGCTCAAGCAGCCGATCTCCCCTTGAAGGCGAAGGCGGTCGAATACGTGAAGATCTGCTCCCTGTACGGTGCAGGTTTCTACTACATGCCGGGCACCGACACCTGCATCAAGCTGGGTGGCTACGTCCGTGCTGACATGGTTCTCGGCGGCGCCAACGACTACGGTTTCCGCAACAGCAACGCGACCTTTAACGGCGGCTCGAACAACCGTCTGACGAGCTACTATTACGGCCGCGCTCGTATGGACCTCACGGTCGATACCCGCACCGCGACCGAATACGGCGTGGTCCGCACCTTCGCCGACATGGTCTTCTCGGTTGATTCCCAGACGGCCTCGGGCAGCACCCCGTCCACGCTTTCGGGCGGTACCGCCGGTCTCGGCCTCTACCATGCGTTCATCCAGTTCGCTGGCTTCACCTTCGGCCGCACCGTCTCGATCTTCGATGCACCGTGGACGGGCTATCCGGCTGGCGGTCCCGATACCATTCCGGGCGGTTCGAACTTCGTCACCGGCGTGAACCAGGCCACCTACACGGCTGACTTCGGCCAGGGCGTGTCCGGTTCGGTGTCGATCCAGGATCAGGGCACCGGCAACGGCGGCGGTCAGTCGAACCTGTGGAATGCGAGCGGCTTCGCCGGCAGCGCTTCCATCAGCAGCACGACGGGCGCGATTACGCTCACTCCGGCCAGCACGGCTGCTGGTGCGGCCCTCATTCAGGGCATCTACGGTTCCCCCGATTGGGGTGGTACGCGTTCTCCCGACATCCTCGGTCAGGTTCGTGTTGACCAGGCTTGGGGTCTGTTCCAGATCGCGGCCCTCGCACATGAGCTCAATAGCGCTTACTACGGCGCGAACGAGACCACGGGTCACCCCGACATGAAGTGGGGCTGGGCTGTGCAGGGCGTCTTGTCGATCAAGAACATCCCGACCGGTGCGGGCGACTCGATCAACATGCAGGCCGTGTACGCTGACGGTGCAGCTCACTACGTCTTCGGCAACATCTCGTGGCCGCAGAACTTCTCGATGTACAGCGGTAGCGGCATCGGTGCTTACCAGAGCGTCGGTTTCGCCGGTATCTCTGACGGCGTCTTCGGCGCTGGCACCAGCATCGAGACGACCAAGGCTTGGGGCTTCCGCGGTGGTTACAACCACAACTGGAACCCGAACTGGGTGAGCGCCATCTACGGTGGCTATGCTCAGATGAGCTACGGCACGATGAGCAAGGGCCTGATCTGCGCCAACTTCGCCGCAGCTTATGGTACCGCCACTGCAACGTGTAATCCGGACTTCGCGATCGGCGTCGTCGGTGTCAACACCGTCTGGACCCCGGTCAAGAACCTGGCGTTCACGGCCGACCTGAGCTGGACCCATCTGGACCAGAAGTACTCGGGCACCATCTCTGGCCCGGCGACCGCGGTTTCTGCTTTCGCCAAGCCGGCTGCTACCTATGAGCTGAAGGACCAGAACTCGCTCACGCTGCTCCTCCGCGCTCAGCGCAACTTCTGATCGATCTTTTCGATCATCCGAGAGCCCCCGGCGGGAAACCGCCGGGGGCTTTTGCTTTTTGGCGATAGGGCGCGGGCCGTCTGAAGCAGGCGCTCGCGGCGACCGAGGACGAGGTCGAGTTTCTCCTCGATCGTCACCCGCAAGCCGAAGAGCTGCGACGCCGTCAGGGCCAGGCCATGGCGGATCCACGGCTCAAGCGCTGCCCCATGCCGTTCGACGGCAAACCATGATCGATGTGGTTTTACGATGCTGTCGTCGGCGGGGAAGATGAGCTGACCATATCCGCCTGGAGCAGCAGCAGCAGGCAGCTCGCGAGTCGCGTCTCCATCTCTTTCGATCGAAGCGACAGCGGCCCGGGATCATTCAGAAGGGCGTTCACCAGGGTGCCCAGCACCACCTGCAGGCCGAACGCGATGGCGCGCGTCTTCGCGGCTGCCCGAGCATTGCCCATGGCGTGCAGCAGGAGAGGGGTGGCACGCTCGGTGGTCGCCTTGGCCAGCGCCTTGAACGGCGTCCATTTGTCCGGACGGGTGCTGTCATGCTGGAGTGCGGCGCGCAGCACGCCCTCATGGTGGCGCATCCAGGCGATGATGCCGCTGACGACGAGTTGGCAGAGGCCGCCGAGATCGGTCTCGGTCGAAGGGCGCTTGATCTCGCCGAGCCGCTGCTCCCCATCGCGTGCCGCCAGCGCCATGAGCGCATTGAAATAAGCTTCCTTGCTCTCGAAGCGGCTGTAGAAGGCGCCGACGGTGACGCCAACCTCGGTGCAAAGCGTCTCGATCGAGAGCTCGGCGAGGCTTCGTGTCCGCAGCATGTCAGCTCCAGCGCGCAGCAGCGCCAGGGTCGTCTCACGGCTTCGCTTCTGGCGCGACGGGGCCACGCCCGGCAGGTCGATATCGCCGGACTCCTCGGAAGATCGCCGGGTTCGTGCTTGCATCCGTGTCAAACAGTAATCATAATTCGGATTATGTTTTAAGGCGAGACGAGCTGTGGGTCAACCGCAGCCGCCGGACAGGGAGCAAGGCATGAGCGCAGGCGGCGGCACGATGTTCCGCGGTACCGTCGGCAAGACGGTCGCGGAATCAAAACCCTGGTGGCCGGAGGCCGTAAAGCCGCCCGAGGGCGCGCCGAATATCCTCGTCGTCCTGTTCGATGATGTCGGCTTCTCCGATTTCGGCTGCTACGGGTCTGCGATCAGGACGCCGACCATCGACAAGCTCGCCGCGGAGGGCGTGCGCTATTCCGGATTCCACACCACCGCGATGTGCTCGACGACGCGTGCCGCGCTGCTCACCGGGCGCAACCACCATTCGGTCGGCGTCGGGTGCCTTGCCAATTTCGATTCCGGATACCCCGGCTATCGCGGCAAGATCGCGCGCGAGGCGGGCACGCTTGCAGAGATGTTGCGCGTGCACGGCTATCGCAACTACATGATCGGCAAGTGGCATGTCACGCCGCTGACCGAGAGCGGCGCGACCGGCCCGTTCGACGGCTGGCCACTGGGGCGTGGCTTTGACCGGTTCTACGGCTTCCTCGATGCCGAGACCGATCAGTACGCGCCCGAGCTCGTCTCCGACAACACGCATATCGATCCTCCAGGCACCTATGCCGGCGGCTATCATCTGACCGAGGATCTGATCGACCAGGCGATCCGCTTCATCGGTGATCACCAGGCCGATCGGCCCGATATTCCTTGGCTGACCTGGGTCGCGCTCGGCGCGTGCCACGCGCCGCACCAAGCCCCGGCCGACATCATCCGCAGCTACGACGCCGAGTTCGTGCACGGCTGGGATGTCGAGCGCGAACGGCGGCTGGCGCGGCAAAAGGCGATGGGGCTGGTGACGCAGCAGACGCGGATGCCTCCGCGCAACGATGGCGTGAAGGCCTGGGAGGATCATTCCACCGACGAGCGCCGCGTGTTCACACGGTTGCAAGCCGCCTTCGCCGGCATGCTCGACCATTCCGATCGCCATCTTGCCCGCCTGATCTCATTTCTCGAGACCGCTGACATTCGCAGCAACACCATGATCATCGTGATGTCCGACAATGGCGCGAGCCAGGAGGGCGGACCGCTCGGCTTCGTCAACGCGATGGGGCCGTTCAACTTCAAGCCGGAGCCGATCGCGGAGAAGCTCGCCCGCATCGACGATATCGGCGGCCCCGACACCCACAGCAATTTCCCGCACGGCTGGGCCATGGCGTCCAACACGCCGCTGCGCCGCTACAAGCAGAACACCCATGGCGGCGGCATCCGCGATCCCTTCGTTATCAGCTGGCCGAAGCGGATCGCAGCCAGGGGCGAGCTGCGTCACCAGTTCGTGCACGCCTGCGACCTGACGCCGACGCTGCTCGACCTGATCGGGATCGAGGTGCCGTCTGAGATCGGCGGCTTGCCGCAAATGCCGCTCGAAGGGGAGAGCTTCGCGCGCTCGATCACGGATGCCTCCGTGCCGTCAAAGAGCTCGCCCCAATATTTCGAGATGTTCGGCCATCGCGGCCTCTGGCAGGGCGGCTGGAAGGCGGTCGCCTACCATCCGCCGGGTACGCCGTTCGAGAACGACAAATGGGAGCTGTTCCATCTCGACAAGGATTTCTCCGAGACCGACGATCTCGCTGTGAAGGAGCCCGAGCGACTTGCGCAGATGATCGCGACGTGGTGGGGCGAGGCCGAAAAGCACAATGTGCTGCCGCTCGACGATCGCTTCGGTCCGCGCTTTGCGGAGAATGCCGCACGTTTCCATGGCGCGCGCCACCATTTCGTCTTTCACCACGGAATGGGCCATGTGCCGACCGACGTTGCGCCCGACGTGCGCAGTCGTAGCTATACGATCGAGGCGTATGTCGAGATCGACGAAGCGGGCGCCAGCGGTGTGCTGATCTCGCACGGCGACGCGACGTCAGGTTACAGCCTCTACGTAAGCGACGGCCATCTCGTGCACGATCTCAACATCGGCGGTAGCCATCAGATCGTGCGTTCCGACCGCAAGGTGCTCTCAGGCGCGCGGCGGCTTGGCGTTCATGTCGAGCGCCTCGTGCGCAAGGAGCCGCCAGCCAAGGGCGCGCGCACCGGCTTCACCGGCTACACGCTGCTGATCGACGGCGAGCCGGCCGGCTCGCTTCAGACCCAGCTCGGCTTCCATACGCTGATCTCGTGGTCGGGACTCGATATCGGCCGCGACCGCGGCAGCCCGGTGTCCCATTACGAGTCGCCCTTCGAATTCGAGGGGCGATTGCTCCGCGTCACCGTCACCATGCACAACGACCAGACGCTCGACGGCGAGGCCGTCGGCGACGCACAGATGGCGCGGCAGTAGGAGGGGCGAGACGCCTTATTTGATCTTGTCGTAGGCCGCCGCGAAATCGTTCAGCGGCATCGGGATCGCGATCGTCTCCTTGGCCATGTTCTGGAAGGAAACCTTCAGCTGCTTGCCCGAGCGCAAGGCGGCGAGCAGGTCGGGCGCGATCGGCGTCGAGGCGTAGCAGCCGCGGTTCTCGCAGGTCTGGATCTGCAGATCGATCGTCTTGCCTTCGTCGACCTGAAGCTTGGCGCCAAGCGGAAGATTGAGGCCGAGCGGCAGCTGCAGCAGCGCAACCGGCGTGCGAGTGTCGGGCGCGATGCGAATGTTGACGAGCACGATGGTCTGGCCGGTTTTGGTCAGCACTGCGTTCTGCTCGATCGCGCATTCGAGCGGAGCGTCGCGGCTCGCGCTGGTGCAGCGTGCGATCCAGCCGGGCTGCGGCGGCGTGCCCTCGGCTTGCGGCTGGGCCGGCGCCTGCTGGGCGGCGGGGGCAGGGGGAACCGCGTTCTTCTTGGCGCCCTGCTGGGCAGACGCGGCGCCCGTCGACAGCAAGACAGCGGCGGCAAGGGCGACAAGTCTGGATTGCATGGGCATGGCGTGACCGCGTTGGCGTGAAGCGAGGGCTTGGCTGTAGCGTCGCGGACGCCGCGACGCAAGCTTACTCGGCGGCTTCCTTGACGGCGCCGTGTGCCGACGTCTGGTGCCCTTCCTCGTCGGTCGAGCTGCCCCTGAACAGGTTCGAGAACTTGTCGAGATAGAGATAGACCACCGGGGTGGTAAACAGCGTCAGCGCCTGGCTGACGATGAGGCCGCCGACCATCGCGTAGCCGAGCGGCTGGCGGATCTCGGCGCCGGTGCCGTGGCCGAGCATCAAGGGCACGCCGCCGAGCAGTGCTGCCATCGTCGTCATCATGATCGGGCGGAAGCGCAACAGCGCGGCTTGGCGGATCGATTCCTCCGGCGTCTTGCCGTCGCGTTCGGCTGCGATGGCGAAGTCGACCATCATGATGCCGTTCTTCTTCACGATGCCGATCAGCAGGATGATTCCGATCAAGGCAATGAGGCTGAAGTCGAAGCCAGCCGCCATCAGAATCATGAGCGCCCCGACACCGGCCGAGGGCAGGGTCGACAGAATCGTGATCGGATGGATGTAGCTTTCATAGAGGATGCCGAGGATCAGATAGACCACGACCAGCGCCGCGAGGATCAGCAGCGGCACGGTGCCGAGCGACTGCTGGAACGCCTGCGCGGTGCCCTGGAAGCTCGAATTCAGCGTCGCCGGCGCACCGAGATCGGCCATCGCCTTCTGAACGGATTGGGTGGCCTGGCCGAGCGCAACGCCCTGGGCGAGGTTGAAGCTGATCGTGATCGCCGGGAATTGGCCCTGGTGGCTGATCGAAAGCGGACGAACCGGATCGGTGGTCCAGGTCGCAAAGGTCGACAGCGGCACCTGATCCCCGGTCAGCGGCGATTTCAGATAGAGCTTGTTCAGCGAATCCAGGTTGCCTTGCATCTCCGGCAGGATTTCCAGGATCACCTTGTAGGTGTTGAGCTGCGTGAAATACTGCGTAACCTGCCGCTGGCCGAAGGCATCATAGAGAGTGTCATCGATCAGCTGCGGCTGGATGCCGTAGCGCGAGGCGGTGTCACGATTGATCTTGAGCTGGACCGTGGTGCCCTGGGTCTGCTGGTCGGTCGCGACGTCGCGCAGCTCCGGCAGCGTCTGCATCTTGGCGAGAATTTTCGGCGCCCATTCGTTCAGCTCGGAGAGATCGGCATCCTGCAGCGTGAACTCGAACTGGGTGCGTGTCGGCCGGCCGCCGAGCCGGACGTCCTGGGCCGCCTGCATGTAAAGCCGCGCGCCCGGCACCTTCTCAAGCTGCGGACGGAGGCGTCCAATGACCTGCTGCGCCGAAACGTCGCGCTGATCCCGGGGTTTCAAGGTGATGAACAGGTTGCCGTTGTTGCCGGCTCTTCCGCTGCCGCCGATGGCCATGGCGACGCTGGCGACGGCGGGATCTGCCTGGATGATCTTGGCGAGCGCCTCCTGCCGTTCCTTCATGGCCGCAAAGGAGATGTCCTGCGAAGCTTCCGAGGTCGCGGTGATCAGGCCGTTGTCCTGCTGCGGGAAGAAGCCTTTGGGGATCAAGACGAAGAGATAGACCGACAGCGCAAGGGTTGCGAAGAAAATGACGAGCGTCGTGCGCTTCCAGCTCAAGGCGATGTCGAGGATATGCTCATAGCCGCGCAGCATCGCGTCAAAGGCGCGTTCGCTCCACTGGTAGAAGCGGCCGTGCTGGATCTCGCCATGGGCGCGCAGGAAGCGCGACGCCATCATCGGGGTGAGTGTCAGCGAGACGATCATCGAGACGAAGATGGTCATCGCCAGCACGACGGCGAACTCGCGGAACAGGCGGCCGATGATGCCGCCCATCAGCAACAGCGGTATCAGCACCGCGACCAGCGAGATACTGATCGAAACGATGGTGAAACCGATTTCCTTCGCGCCTCTGAAGGCGGCGGCCATCGGGGCTTCACCTTCCTCGACGTAGCGGGAGATGTTCTCGAGCATGACGATGGCGTCGTCGACCACGAAGCCGACCGCGATCGTCAGCGCCATCAGCGACAGGTTATCCAGTGTGTAGCCGAATACCCACATCAGGGAGCAGGCGCCGAGCAGCGCCAGCGGCACCGTGATCGTCGGAATGACCGTCGCCCAGAAGCTGCGCAGGAAGACGAAGATGACCATGACTACCAGGAAGATGGTCAGAAGCAGGGTGAACTGCACGTCCTCGACCGCGGCCCGAATGGTCTGGGTTCGGTCGCTCATCAGCTCGATCTTGATCGCAGGCGGGATCGCGGCAACGAGGCGGGGCAAGGCCGCTTTGATCTTGTCCACGGTTTCGATGACGTTCGCGCCCGGCTGCTTGAACACAACCAGGAAGACGCCGCGTTTGCCGTTCGCCCAGGCGGCCTGTTTGGCGTCCTCGGGGCCGGTGACGGCCTGGCCGATGTCGCGGATACGCAGCGGACCGCCGTTGCGATACGCGACGATGACGTCGTTCCAGTCCTTTGACTGCGTCAGCTGATCGTTGGCGTAGATCGTATAGGCGCGCTTCTCGCCGTCGATGTTGCCTTTGGGACTATCGACGGTCGTGATCGCTATCTGGGTCCGCACGTCCTCCAGTGACAACCCCTTGGCGACGAGCTTGGCGGGATCGATCTGGACCCGGATGGCCGGCTTCTGCTGACCGCCGATGATGACTTGTGCGACACCGGATATCTGACTGATCTGCTGGGCAAGCTGCGCGTCGACCGCATCGCTGACGCTGGTCAGAGGCAGCGTCTCGGAAGTGGCGGATAGAAGCAGGATCGGAGAGTCCGCCGGATTGACCTTGCGATAGGTCGGCGGCGAGGGCAGGTTCTTCGGCAATTGACCGGCGGCGGCGTTGATGGCGCCCTGTACGTCGTTGGCGGCGCCGTCGATGCTGCGGTTGAGATCGAATTGGATGGTGATCGACGCGGTGCCAAGATAGCTCGTCGAGGTCATCTGCGCGATGCCGGGAATCTGGGCGAACTGGCGCTCCAGCGGCTGCGCGACCGACGAGGCCATCGTCTCCGGGCTGCCGCCCGGCAAATTGGCCGTGATCTGGATGGTCGGGAAGTCCACCTGCGGCAGCGGCGCCACCGGCAGCAGCGGATAGGCGACGAGACCGACAAAAAGAATGCCGGCCATCAGCAGCGATGTGCCGATGGGATAACGGATGAAAGGTGCCGAAATCCCGCCTTCGGTCATTCCTGCTGGACCTTGTTTTTCTGGACCGAATCTGAACTCGCGACGGTCGTCGAGACCAGGCTGCCGGGCTGAACCTTGTACTGCCCGCCGGTGATCACCTGCTGACCGGGGCTCAATCCCTCATCGACCACCGAACGTCCGTCGATGGAGTAGCTGACCTTGATCTTGCGGACCTCGGCCTTGTTGTCCGGGCTGACCGTGTAGGCGTAGAGGCCGTTGGTCGAATGCTGGACCGCGTCGTCGGGAACGATGGTCGCGTCCTTCAGCGTCCGGACCAGGAGGCGTGTCGACACCGATTGCCCCGGCCACAGCGTGTGCTCCTTGTTGTCGAACACCGCCTTGAGCCTGATAGTCCCGCTGGTCGTATCGACCTGGTTGTTGATGACGGCAAGCTTGCCTTCGGCCAGCGTCTTCTTGCCGTCGGTGGTGAAGGCGATCACCTTGAGCTCGCCGGATTTCTGGCCCTCGCTGATATAGGGCAGCTGGTCCTCCGGCGCCGTGAAGATCACCGTGATGGGCTCGATCTGCGCGATGGTGACGATGCCGGTCTGGCTCGAGGCGTTGACGATGTTGCCGATGTCGACCTGGCGCAGGCTCGCGACGCCGGTGATCGGCGACTTGACCTTGGTGTAGTCGAGCTGGGTCTGGGCGTTGGCGATCGCGGCTTCGTCGGCGGCGATCTGCGCGGTGAGCTGGGCAACCGTGGAGCGCTGCGTATCGGTCTGCTGCCGCGTCGCGAATTCACCGAGCTTGGTGTAGCGCTGAAGGTCCAGATTGGCGTTGGCGAGGTTGGCCTCGTCCTGCGACTTCTTGGCCTTGGCCTGGTCGAGGGCGGCCTGGAACGGGCGCGGATCGATCTCGACCAGCAGCTCGCCTTGTTTGACCGTCTGGCCCTCGGTGAAGGCGATCTTGTCGATCTGACCGTCCACCCGGGTCCGGACTTGTACGGTGTTGAAGCCCTGAACGGTGCCGAGGCCCGTCAAGTAGACCGGGAAGTCGGCCTTCTGGACCGGCGTGATGCTGACGGGCACGGCGGGGGCGTGCGGCGCACCCTTCTGTGCAGTCTGGGTTTTTCCGGCCTCCGCGGCCTGATATCGCTTCCAGCCGTAATAGCCGCCACCGGCCACGGCTGCGATGATGACAATCCACAGGATCGGCCGTGACTTTTTCATATCTGAGCGTATCGGCTTGTATGCCCAAAACAACGAATTGCGGGGCAATCGAAGGGTTCCAGCAAGGCTTGTATATTACACGCCAAGTTCCAGTGTAAACAGCACTATCAGTTGAGAATCCTAAACAATTGGAAAGCTTTGCACCCCGTAGGCAAACGGGTGACGCGCCCGTGTGCAGTGCTGCATTTTCCTGTCGCGAACGAGGAGCGTGCGGGAGGCAGGAAATGCTCGCTGAAGGCGTGGGCCTGCGACGGAAGACGCACGTGAACGCGCTCTGCGGGGAAGGCGCACTTGCCCGAGCGAGAACGGTTCTAAACGCTGGCGCCACGTTTCGGTTGTCACCAAAACCAGCGTCGTTCATATCGGCGCCGCCATATCGGGAGTGCGGAATGGACGAATTGAACGGCAAGCTGATCGCGTGCCAGATCTTGATCACGGGACTGATTGCGCGTGTTGCCAACGAGCAGCGCGATCCCTTGCGCTTCCTCACCGACTTCCGCGACGAGATCAAAGCCGTCGTTGGCGGCGTCAACATCGCCGGCATGGACGATACCGACCGCGTACGTGCCACCGCGCAGCGTACCGTCGATGAATTGTTCTCGCTGATGAAGCCGCCGAGCAGCGACTGACGGCTGCGCGAGATGATGCGCGAAGGCAAGTGTCGCTATGTCCCGATGCATCAATGTGTCGCGCGACATTTCAGCAATTTCGAGATCGAAATTTTGGAATCGTTTTGAACTAGACCTATTCAAGTGCTCTCGCGGGCCCCGTTGCATTGACCCGATTTTTTGCGGCCGATAGCACCGCCTCATCGCTCGTCGCGCATGCCGCGCATCGACGAAATTGGAATGGGGTGTGTTGGAATGGGGCTCGCCGTGGCTCCGCGATCGCTGCGTGCGATCTCGGCAAGAAATTCAGTTGAAGAGAACCTCGATGGCAATTTGGGCAAGACGGCATCAGTCGTTGCTGGCCTGATTGCCGTGGCGTCGGTGTCGAGCGGCGCGCAGGCGCAGCAATCGACCCTGCCGCCGGTGAATGTCGATGCGCCCGTCGAGCGTCCGCGCCCAGCGGCCTCGAAGCCGTCGTCCGAGCAAGTCCGCGCGCGCAATGCGCTTCGCCGCGCCGCGCAGCGCCAGCAGGCGCAGCAGCAGGCTGCGGCTGTTGCACCGGCACCGGCCGGAGCGGTGGATCGCAATCCCTATGCCGATCCCGCCGCGCCCTACAAGGTCGATCACGTGCAGGCCTCCGGCAAGTTTCCCGAGCCGATGCTGAACACGCCGAAGACGATCACGGTGCTCAGCAAGGAAGTGCTCGCGGACAAGAACGCGACGACGCTGAAGGAAATCGGGCGCTCGACCGCCGGCGTGACGCTGGGCTCGGGCGAGGGCGGCAACGCCTTCGGCGACCGCTTCTTCATTCGCGGCTTTGACGCCCGCAACGACGTCTTCATCGACGGCATCCGCGATCCCGCGGTGTCGATCCGCGAGAACTTCTTCACCGAGCAGATCGAGATTTTGCGCGGACCCGCATCTTCCTACGCGGGGCGCGGCACCGCCGGCGGCGCCATCAACATCGTCACCAAGCAGGCCGGCGACGTCAACTTCAAGCGGATGGATACCGAGTTCGGCACCGACAGGACCAAGCGCGTCACGCTCGACGTCAATCAGGTGGTCGACCCGACCTTCTCGGTACGCACGGGCGGCCTGTTTCAAGACGCCAATGTGGCGGGGCGCAACTACGTGACCGATGATCGCTGGGGCACCTTCCTGTCCACCAAGTACACCCCGACCAACGATATCAAGATCACGACCAACTACGTCCATACCGATCTCAGCGGCCTGCCTGACTTCGGCGTGCCCTTTTACAAGCAGGGCAATATGCCGGTGACGTCGGCCGGCATTCCACGCGGCAACTGGTATGGCTTCCTCAACCGCGACTTCCAGACCGCGCGGCAGGATTTCGGCACGGCCACGGCCGAGTACAAGGTCAACGAAGCCATCACGCTGAGCAGCAAGGTGCGCGGCGAGCATTCGCTGCTCAATTACATCGGCACGCTGCCGCAGAACCCGGTGACGACCAATTCCAATCCGCTGCTCTGGACCACGACGGCGAGCGCGCAGAGCCGCTACCAGGCCGTGGACGTCTGGGCCAACCAGAACGAGGCCACGTTCAAGCTCGATACCGGCGGGGTCAAGCACACCGCGGTGTTCGGCGTCGAATACACCAACGAGAATGTCTCGATCGACCGTTACGCGGGTCTGACGTCGGAGCTCGCCGGCTCGCCATTTACGAGCAACGGGGCGATCTCGGGAGTTAATCTCTACTCCCCTCAGTACACGTATCTCGGTGGTTTCGGCTCAGCGTCGCTGACGGGCAATCCGACCCGCTATGGCGTCAACACCAGCAGCGTCTACGCCATGGACACCGCAAACTGGCGCGACACCATCATCCTGAACGGCGGTATTCGCTACGACGGCTATAGCCAGAGTTCGTCCACGAACTCGGCCTACCTCAAGCAGAACTCCGATCTGTTCAACTACAATGTCGGCCTGGTCTACAAGCCGACGCCGATCGGCAGTCTCTACGCGGCCTATGCGACTTCCGCCAATCCGTTCGGCTCCGAGCTCGACGCTACCGGCACCGATTACGGCGGCGTTCCCGCCAACACGGCCGTCCTGCTCGGGCCAGAGCGCAACAAGGCGGCGGAAGTCGGCACCAAGTGGGAGCTTGCCAATCGTCACCTGCTGGTCTCCGCGGCACTGTTCCAGACCACAAAGGACAATGCGCGCGAGACCAATGCATCCGGCGTGCTCACCTCGAATGCGGCCTACCGCATCCAGGGCATCGACATCGAGGCCGAGGGCAAGATCACCGATCGCTGGAGCGTGTTCGGCGGCCTGGTGCTGATGCAATCGAAGGTCACACAAAGCAACATCGCGTCCAACATCGGCCTGCAGCTCGCCAACGTCGCGCATCAATCGTTCAGCATGCTGACCAAGTACAAGCTCGATGGCGACTGGGAGATCGGCGGACAGGCGGTGTACCGCTCCAAGGTCTATGGCGGCACGTTCGCGGCCAACACCGGCAACGAGCTGCCGAGCTACTGGCGCTTCGATGCGTTCGTCGAAAAGAAGATCGACAAGAACTGGACCATGAAGTTCTACGCGCAGAACCTGACCAACAAGCTCTATTACGACACGCTCTATCGCAGTGCCGTGCCGTTCGTCGCGGTTGCGCCGGGGCGAGCGTTCTACATCGTCACGACGGCCAAGTTCTGATGCAGGTCCGATTGCGCCGCCATCATCGCGATGCACGAGATCGTGCATCGCGAGCGCAAACGTCGGCCTCAATTTAGAACGCTTACAAACTCGAGTTTAGAACGATTTCAAACTCGAATTTAGAATCGTTTTGATCTGGATGGATTCAAGGTTGCTCGTGCTGTGATTGCGTTGACCCTCATTGCCCCGCTCGATACGACCAGTGTGTCGCACTGCCACAGTGCGACACACTGCAGCAATGGAATGGGGCGTAGGATGGGAATGGCGAGGGCTCCGCGGTCGTTGCGTTCGACCGCGGCACGGCAGGCATTGGTCGGCAATTTCGATGGTGCGGCCGGCAAGACTGTTTCCACGGTCGCAAGCCTGATCGCAGTCGCGTCCGTATCGGGCGCAGCACAGGCGCAGCAAACAAGTCTGCCGCCCGTCAACGTCGACGCCCCCAAGGAGCGGCCGCGCTCCTCCACCGCGAAACCGACCCCTGATCAGGTCCGCGCCCGCAACGCGTTGCGTCGTGCCGCCCAGCAGCGTCAGCAGGCCGCTCAAACGCCGGTGGAGCCCGCCAACGCGCCCGCCGCCGATCGCAATCCCTATGCGGATCCGGCCGCGCCCTACAAGGTCGATCACGTCCAGGCCGGCGGAAAGTTTCCGGAGAAGTTGGTCGACACGCCGAAATCGATCACCGTGCTCAGCAAGGACGTGCTTGCCGACAAGAACGCCACCAATTTGAAGCAGGCCATTCTCAGCACGGCCGGCGTGACGCTCGGCACGGGTGAGGGCGGTAACGCCTTTGGCGACCGCTTCTTCATTCGCGGCTTCGACGCCCGCAACGACATCTTCATTGATGGCGTGCGCGATCCCGGCGTCAGCGTCCGTGAAAACTTCTTCACCGAGCAGGTCGAAATTCTGCGAGGTCCCGGCTCTACCTTCTCCGGCCGCGGGGTCGCCGGTGGTGCGATCAACATCGTCACCAAGCAGGCGAACACGGAGAAGAGCTTCTACGACATGGACACCTCGTTTGGGACCGACAAGACCAAACGCGTGACGCTCGACGTCAACCAGGTGATCAATCCAACCTTTGCGGTGCGCGCCGGTGGCCTGTTCCAGGACGCGGGTGTTGCCGGTCGCGACTTCGTCACGGATGATCGGAGTGGCGCCTTCATTGCGACCACGTGGAAGCCCGTCGATGCCGTCAAAGTGACGACGGACTACATCCACACGTATCAGCATGGCATCCCGGATTTCGGCGTGCCGTATTACCGGCCGGGATCTCCGACAGTGGGCAATGTCTACAGCACCACCGCGGGCGGTCCGTTCCCGGATTTTGGCTCGAACCGCAACAATTTCTACGGCTTCGTCAACCGCGACTTCTTCAAGGTCAAGCAGGACATCGGAACCGTCGGTGCCGAAGTCTACGTGACGCCCGATCTCGTCCTCACCGACAAGATCCGTGCATCGCGCTCGGTCAACGATTACATCGGTACGCTGGCGGAATCTCCCATCGCCACAATTCCGTTGTCGGCTTCGACGGTGACCCTCAATCCGCAGAGCCGCTACCAAGTTACGGGCGTGCTGGCGAACCAGAGCGAGGCGACCTACAAATTCGACACTGGCGGGTTCAGGCACACCGCACTTGGTGGTGTCGAAGTCTCGCGCGAGACGTCGTTCATCGACAAGTACGCCGGGCTGGACTCGGAACTAACGGCCGGCCCGTCATTCACGTCCGGCGGCTCGACCTCGGGTGTCAGCGTGTTCGCGCCGCAATACACCTTCCTCAACGGGTTCGATACACCGCGGATGCTGGGAGCGCCGACCAACCTTTCGGTCGACACCAAGAGCGTCTATGCGATGGATAGCGCCAACTACCGCGATCTCGTCATTCTCAATGGCGGCGTCCGCTACGACAACTACACCATCAATACCAGCGGCTACGGTTCAGTCGGCGGCACGCAAACTTTTGGCACGCAGAGTGCTGAGTTCGGGCTTCCGAACTTCAACCTCGGTGTCACGCTGAAGCCGCTTCCGAACGGCAGCGTCTATGCAGCCTATGCGACGTCGTCGAATCCGGTGGGCTCCGAGTTCGACGGCACCAGCACGGCCTATGGCGGTCTTTCACCGGTCCTCAACGGCGGCTCGAACCAGATCTTCGGCCCCGAGCAGAACAAGGCGATCGAGCTCGGCACCAAGTGGGAGCTGTTCGATCGCCATTTGCTGCTGACGGCCGCGCTGTTCCAGACCGAGAAGGAGAACGCGCGCGAGGCGCAGAATGTCACGAAAGCAACTGCCACCGCGGCCTGTCCTTATCCGGCGGGAGCGTCCGGCACCGTGTCCTGCATCACGGCCGGCGCGGCCTATCGCATTCGCGGCATCGACCTCGGGGTCGGCGGCAAGATCACGGACAAGTGGAGCGTGTTCGGTGGTCTCGTGCTGATGCAATCCGAGGTGACGAAGTCGCTTGCACCGTCGGCTCAGCCGTCGCTTTACCCAACCAATGTTGGGCGTCCGCTCGCCAACATCGCGCATCAGTCATTCAGCCTGCTGACGAAGTACCAGCTCACCGACGTCTGGGAGCTGGGCGGGCAGGCGGTGTACCGCTCGCAGATCTACGGCGGCACTTTGCTCGCGGCAAACCAGGGCACGTCGATCCCCGGCTACTGGCGCTTCGATGCGTTCGCCGAAGCCAAGATCAACAAGAACTGGCAGGTCAAGCTGTTCGTCAACAACATCTTCGACAAGCGCTACTACGACGCGCTGTACCAGAGCGCGACGCCGTTCGTGCTGGAGGCGCCCGGGCGCGCCGCCTATCTGGTTCTGTCCGCGCGCTACTGATGGAGAGATGACGAGGTGCCATGCTGACATGCATTGAAGGCGTCCTGGGCAAAGATGATGTGGCGGAGTTTCGCCGCATCATGGACGCCAGCGAATGGGAAGACGGCCGTTCCACCGCGGGTGCGCAGTCGGCCATGGTCAAGCGCAATGAGCAATTGCCGCCGGACAGCGAGGTCGCGCGCAAGCTCGGCCATCGCATCATCTCGGCGCTGACGGCGAACCCGCGATTTCTGGCCGCCGCAATCCCGCTCCAGATTTTTCCGCCGCTGTTCAATCGCTATGCGGCGGACAGCGGCCACCATTTCGGCCTGCATGTCGACAACGCGATCCGCGGCGACCGCCTGACCGGGCTTCGCATCCGCACCGATCTTTCGGTCACGCTGTTCCTGAGCGAGCCCGAGGATTACGACGGTGGCGAACTTGTGATCGAGGACACCTACGGCTCGCACGAAGTGAAGTTGCAAGCCGGGGACTGCGTGCTCTATCCCTCGACCAGCCTGCATCTGGTCACCCCGGTGACGAGGGGGGCGCGGGTTGCATCTTTCTTCTGGCTTCAGAGCATGATACGGGACGATCAAGCCCGCAGCATGATCTTCGACCTCGACACCGCCATTCAGGCGCTGGTGGCACGGCTCGGGCGCGACGATCCCGAAACGGTTAAATTGACGGGTATCTATCACAACCTCATTCGCACCTGGGCCGAAGTATGAAGACCGCATCTTTCCAAGCAAGCCTCGCTGCAGCCGTGCTGTTGACGGTCGCCTGGCTCGCAGCGCCTGCTTTCGCCCAGACACAGCCCCAAGCGGCGGCGCAGGCGCGTTCCGCGGCGCCTGCACCTGTCGCGCCCCAGCCGGCGCCGGCTGCTCCTGCTGCCGCGGCGCAACCAAGCACGATTGCGGCGCCATCGACCGCGGCTACTGCTGCTGCGCCTGTCGCCGCGACGCCCAGTGCCTCCGCAACCGAGGCTGCAGTGGCCCCGGCATCCGAGCCGACGCCAAAGGCCGGCATCGCGCCGGCCATGAAGGAATTGTCGCCCTGGGTGATGTTCATGTCGGCGGACATCATCGTGAAGGCGGTGATGATCGGGCTTGCCTTTGCCTCGCTCGTGACCTGGACGGTCTTCATCGCGAAATCGATCGAGCTGTCGATTGCCTCCAGCAAGCTTCGTTCGGCGCTGCGGAAGATTGCAGAGGCGCGGTCACTCGCAGAAGCCCAGATGGCGCTCGGCGCCAAGCAGGGTATCCTGCCGTCCTTCCTGGCCGCGGCGCTGCGTGAGGCGCGGATATCGGCGGGCCTGTCCAGCGACAGCGGCATCAAGGAGCGCGCGGCCTCGAGCTTCGCCGAGCTCGTGCGCGCGGAGCAACGCCGCATCCGCATCGGCATGGGCTTCCTTGCCACCATCGGTTCGACATCGCCCTTCGTCGGCCTGTTCGGCACCGTCTGGGGCATCATGAACAGCTTTATCGGCATCTCGAAGTCGCAGACGACGAACCTCGCTGTGGTTGCCCCCGGCATCGCCGAGGCGCTGCTCGCCACAGCCATCGGCCTCGTCGCGGCGATCCCCGCCGTCATCATCTACAATCACTTCTCGCGCGTGACGAAGGGCTATCTCGAGCTTGTCAGCCGCGCCTCGGGAGCCGCGGCGCGGCTGTTGTCGCGCGATCTCGACCGCAGCCACGGCAGCACGCATTCGCGCGCGGCGGAGTAGGCCATGGCTGTCTCGCTCAACGACGTCGATGACGACGACGATTTCTCGGAAACGCATGACATCAACGTCACGCCGTTCATCGACGTCATCCTGGTGCTGCTGATCATCTTCATGGTCGCAGCCCCGCTGTCGACCGTCGACCTGCCGATCGACCTGCCGACATCGAGTGCGACGCCGCAGAAGAAGCCGGATAAGCCGACCTATGTCAGCATCAAGCCCGATCTGACGCTCGCGATCGGCGAAAATCCGGTCAAGCGCACCGACCTCGTCAGCTCGCTCGACGCCATCGCCGACATGAGCAAGGACAAATACGTGTTCCTGCGTGCCGACAAGGCAGTGCCGTACGGCGAGTTGATGGGCGTCATGGAAATCCTGCGATCGGGCGGCTATTCTCGCATCAAGCTGGTGGCGCTCGAGGCACCTCCTGCGGCGGCCGGGCCGGCGCAAGGGGCAGTCCAACCCTGATGGCGGCGCGATGACCGACCCTGTGTTCGAGGCAAAATCCTCGCGGCCGTTGTGGATCCTGGCCGCCGTGGTGGCCGTTGGCTTGCACATTGGCGGGGCCGCGCTGGCGCTGGCGAACCTTCGCCCTGATGACGGTGACGATGGTCTCGGCGCCAATGGCGCGGAATACGCCGTCGAAATGACCTCGCCGAAACTCCCCGAGACGGATCTGCCGCCCGGCCCGGACAGCGAAGCCTCGCAATACCAGCCGCAGCAGATGCAGCAGCAGGCCGAGGTGAAAGAGACTGATCTGCCGAAGGATATCCCCCAGGAAGCCGAGGACCCGGATCGCCTCGTCACCGAGAATGACTCCAAGAAGCCGGTCGAGGACACCACCAAGGTGGCCAAGGTCGAGACACAGGCTGTCGAGGAGATGCCCAATGCCCAGGAATCGGCCAGGCAGGCGCTGAACGAGAACGCGCGCGAGGACGAGAAGGCGGCCGCCCCCCATCAGGGCATCGGCAAGGACGTCCGCAAGCTGACGGCCGAATGGGGCAAGCGGATCAGCGCCTATTTCGAGATTCACAAGCGCTATCCCAAGGACAAGAGCAAGACCACGACGGTCAAGCTCAGCCTGGTCCTGAACCGGCGCGGCAATGTCGTGTCCGTCAATGTCGCGGAGTCCTCAGGGGATCCCGCCTTCGACGATGCGGCCATATCGATGGTGCGCCGTTCGGATCCGGTGCCGGCTCCGCCGGCCGAGCTGACCGACGATCAGTTCGCTTTCAGCCTGCCGGTGAATTTCAAGAAGCCGTCGAAATAGGCTGAAGGCGCTCAGCGCCAGTAGAACTTGACCCCGACATAGATCACGACCAGGCAGGCAAAGATCAACGCCACCGGCAGGGGACGCTTCTGGGTTCCCCCCACCGTCGTCGCTCCGAAGAAGCTGGTCTTTTTCGGCTTTGGGGCCGGGCGCCGGAAAGCGGTAACATTGTCCCTTGCCGGTTCGGCCGGCCGCGTGCGGACGTCGGGCGGGTTCCCACCGCCGCCCATCTCCAGATAGTAGGATTTGTAGACCTCGGCGATGGCGGCCTCTGTCGCCTCGGCCTCGCTCATTCGCTCCAGCAGCTTCTTGTAGCCGTCGAGGAATCCCTGTGCATCCGGTGGCAGCGCCGACAACCCGTTCAGCTTGGCCATCATCTTCCAAGTGGCGAAATCGGCACGGGCACGGGTGTCCGCGCGTCGCGCGATCAGCATATCGGCAGCTTTGACCAAGTTGGCCTCTAGCCCTTCGGCTTTGTCTCTTGGGATATCGAGTACGGCTTCAACTACGCATTGCCGGTAGCCAAGAGAACAGCTTGAATCACATAACCGGTCAACGTTCGCAGTATTGCTGAAATAACATCAAGATTTAGACCGAACTGGGAACCCGCCAGCGGCAGCAGGATCAGGAGCGCGATCAGGATCATCATGCCGAACGGCTCGAGCCGCGCCAGCGGCAGGGCGAGCGGCCGCGGCAACAGCCCGACCGCCACCCGTCCGCCGTCGAGCGGCGGAATCGGCATCATGTTGAAGACGGCCAGCACGGCGTTGATCAGCAGCGCATTCTTGAGGTTATCGAAGATCCATTGCGCTGAACGGGCCGGCGCCAAGGGCAAGGCGTGGAGGGCGAGACCCGCGAGCAGTGCCAGCAGGATGTTGGTGGCGGGCCCGGCGAGGGCCACCCAGACCATGTCCAGCTTCGGATTGTTGAGCTTGCGAAAATTCACCGGCACGGGCTTGGCATAGCCGAACAGGAATGGCGAATGCGCGAACAGCAGCATCGCTGGTAAAATGAGCGTGCCGAACGGGTCGATATGGCGGAGCGGATTGAAGCTGACGCGCCCGAGCTGCCAGGCGGTGTCGTCGCCGAGCCGGTGCGCCACGAAGCCGTGCGCGGCCTCGTGGAAGGTGATGGCGAGCACCAGGGGCAGCACCCACACCGAGAGATCATAGATGGAAATGTTCACGTCGCATCTTGCCCGTTTGTGTCTGTCGCCTTGCAGACGACCGTCGGGCGGTGCAGCAACGCTTCAGCTCAACATAGGGTGGCCGGTTCTGAAATGCCACGCCGCAAATGGTCACCGAGCAGCGCCGCCGGGCGCGACAGGTCGCGCGCACGGTGCAGGCGGATGTCCGCCGCGGGCAGCGGCGGCAGGCCATCGCGCGGACCGAGTGGGCGTAGGCGGGGCGGCAGGGTGCTTGCCTTGACCACGGTGATGGCGAGGCCCTGCGCCGCGATCGATTCCACCGCTGCCAGCGTCCGGCTGACATAGGCGAGCCGCCAGGGCCGGCCGGCGTGATCAAGCGCCTCTGCGGCCCATTGGCGGAACAGGCAGCCGGGCGGGTAGAGCGCGACGGGCAGGGCGTCTTCCGCCATGGCACGACAGGAAGCGGCGGCCGCCCAGACGGCCTGCTCGCGCCGCAGCAGCTCGCCGTCGCCGCGCCCGACCGGATGCATGGCAATGACGAGGTCATAGGCCTCGCCGAGCCGGGCCGGCATGGTCGCGGTCAGTCCGGTCTCGACCTCGACCCTGACAGTCGGATGGCTTTTGGCAAAGCTCGCGAGCAGGGGCGGAACGACGATCGTACCGTAATCGTCCATCACGCCGAGGCGGATGACGGTCTCCGGCTTGCGCGCATGGAGAGCAGTGACTGCTTCCGCATGGAGGGCAAGGATCCGCTGCGCATAGACGCGCAGCTCTTCGCCCGCGGCGGTCGGCACGATGCCGGTCCGAGCGCGCTGAAATAGTTTTGCGCCGAGCCGCTGCTCGAGCCGCCTGACCTGCACGCTTACCGCCGACTGGGTCCGGTTGAGCTGATCGGCCGCGCGCGTGAACGAGCGATGCTCGGCGACGGCGAGAAAAGCCCGAAGCAGATCGGGATCGAGATCGGACACGGCCATGATGGAACGTTATCCCAGCATGACGGAAATTCCATTCCCTGTTTCGGCACGCCCCGTATGCTGTTGGTCAACCCGTTCCACAGGGAGCAATCGTGAGCGAGATTTTTGGCGTTCTGGCTGCCGTGCTGTCGAGTGCGCTGGGCGGCACCTCGATCGGTGCCACGCGTTATCTCGTCGGCAGCATCGATCCTTTGGCGATCGGCTCATTCCGGTTTGGCTTCGGATTTCTGCTGTTGATGCCGCTAACCCTGCTGCGCGGCGACCGCTGGCCGGCCCGCGCTGACTGGGCGGCCACCGTCGGGCTCGGCATGTTGTTTTTCGCGCTGTTTCCAATCCTGTTCAATGCATCGCTGATCTACACGACGGCGGCGCGCGGCGCGCTCGCGCTGTCGACGCTGCCGCTGCTGTCGCTGATGATTGGCGCCGCGCTCGGCAGCGAGGCCCTGACCTGGCGCAAATCGATCGGCGTCGTGGTGGCAACATCAGGCGTTGCTGTCGCGCTGCTCACCAATTTGAGCGCTGCGCCGTCAGGCGCCTGGCGCGGCGATCTCCTGATGATGGCGGCTGCACTGTGCATGGCACTGTATGGCATCTGGTCGAAGCCGTTGATCCGGCGCTCCAGCCCGATCGGGTTTACGACCATGAGCATGGCCGCGGGCGCTCTCTGCCTCATCCTGCTTTCAAGTTTTCGAGGCAGCTTCGCACCCGTCGCAGATTTCGCCGCGCCGCAATGGCTGGCCGCGCTCTATCTCGGCGCCTTCGGCGCGGCGCTGACCTTCTATCTCTGGGCTTTCGCGCTGGAACGGACAACGCCCACGCGCGTGGCGATCTCGGTGACGGTCAATCCGATCACTGCATCGCTGGTCGGCGCCTGGTTGCTGAAGGAGCCGCTGCGCTGGAATCTGGCGGCCGGCATTGTCGCGGTGTTCGCCGGGATCTGGCTGGCCACGACGGCAGGACGGCGCGTTGAGGCCGCGGGTCTGTCGGCTTCGAGCCGACCTTGATCTCACGCCGGGATCGTTCCCTGATATTGCGTCAGGCCGTCATCCAGCTTCACCCAGGCGAGCTTTTCCGAGACCCAGATGTGCTCGGTCGGCGCAAACGCATTGCGGTCGTCGAAGGTCGCGAGTGCGACGCCGGCCAGGGTGCCGTTGCGCCGCCAGGAGCCCAGCCGCGTGCCGCAAGTCTTGCAGAATACGCGATCGATCGCTTCGGACGACTTATAGCGGCCGGTGTCACCCTCGACGGTCAGCATCTTCTGGTCGAACTGGGCGCGGGCGAAATAGGGCGAGCCCATCGCCTTCTGGCACATACGGCAATGGCAGATGCGCACGTTCAGAGGCTCGCCTTCCGCCTTGAACCGTACTGCGCCGCACAGGCATCCACCTTCTCTAATCATGCCACCCGCCATTCGCTGACTTGCCGCGCCATGTTCCAATTGAGCTCATCGAGTTCGTCGTCCATCTTGGTGCTCGGTCGGCTGACATTGGTGAAGGCGGCCCAGCAGAAGCCGCCATGGGTTCTGACTGCAATGGTGCTAGTGCCGGGCAGGCTGCCATTGTGCCACCAATTGTCTGATTTGTTGATACAGAACCCCTTGGCGTAATCGGGGCTGTAGCTCGGCGCCGATGTCATCGTCTGGATGGTGCGCGGCCGCAAAATGTTCGCTGGCCGGGCATAGCCGTCGACATGCATCAGGAATTGCACGAGGTCCGTCGGCGTCGCGATCCAGCCACCATGGGAATCCATCCGGTGGACGTTCATGTCGTAGGGGCTTTCGACCTTGCAATAATAGGCGACTTCGCCCGCCTGGCGCTGATCACGGGTATTGCCGGCGAGCGTCATGTCGGTGACGCCGCAACGCCCGAGCACCTCGGCGCGGACATGCTCGGCATAGCGCTGGCCGGTGAGCTTCTCGATCACCCGGCCCAGCACGCAATAGCCGAAGTTGGAGTAGGCGTAATGCTGGCCCGGTGGACGGTCCAGCGGCCGGTTGGCCAGCGTCCAGGTGATGAGCTGCGCGTGGTCCATGTGCGGATGCGTGAACATGGGATCGCGGGCATCGTTGGTCCAGCCGCCGCCGGTATGGGTCAGGAGATGTTCGAGCGTCATCTGGTCGATGCCGGGCGAGTAGGGCGGCGCGCCGTAATCCGTGCCGAGCAGCGCGCCAGAGCCGAACACGCGGTCGCCGAGCTTGACGCGATTTTCCTCGATCAGCCGGAACAGCGTGACCGAAGTGATCATCTTGCTGATGCTGGCGATGCGAAACAGATGCTGCGGTGTCGCTGCCTCGTTCTGCTCGCGATCGGCCACGCCGAAGGCGGCCTGATGCACGATCGCACCGGCATAGCCGATCGCAAAAGACAGGCCCGGCACGTCGTATTTGCCCA
The DNA here is from genome assembly GCF_004114955.1 of Bradyrhizobium guangzhouense. NCBI lineage: Bacteria > Pseudomonadati > Pseudomonadota > Alphaproteobacteria > Hyphomicrobiales > Nitrobacteraceae > Bradyrhizobium > Bradyrhizobium guangzhouense. The sequence goes on along the minus strand of NZ_CP030053.1, from coordinate 4,332,459 downwards.
TGAACGTCTGCGCCAGCCGGCCCATCGCCGCGCGTTCGGCCGGCGAGGGCGGGCGGATGCTCGGCGGGTTCGGCGCGAGTTGTGCAATGGCGTGAGGCGAAACTAGCGGCAGCGCGCCTGCGCCGGCTGCGAGCTTCACAAAGTCCCGTCGCCCAAGCTGCATGGTCCGCCCCTCGGAGTTTCCTCGGGCGGCCAATGGCTCAGTAGGTCGCCCGTCCCCCGGAAATATCAAAGACCGCGCCGGTCGAGAAGGCACAATCCTGAGATGCAAGCCAACTCACCATCGCGGCGAGCTCTTCCACCAGCACGAAGCGGGCTTTGGGAATTTTAGACAGCATGAAGTCGATATGCTGCTGCGTCATCTGGTCGAAGATCGCGGTCTTGGCCGCGGCAGGCGTCACCGCATTCACGAGAATGTCATGCGCGGCGAGCTCCTTGCCGAGCGACTTGGTCAGTGCGATCAGGCCGGCCTTGGACGCCGAATAATGCGAGGCGTTCGGATTGCCCTCCTTGCCCGCGATCGAGGCGATGTTCACGATCCGCCCGTATTTCTGCTTGAGCATGACGGGCACGATCGCCTTGCAGACGATGAAGGGGCCGTCGAGGTTGATGCGCAGGACCTTGCGCCATTCCTCCAGATCCGTTTCCCAGACCGGCTTGTTGACGCCGGCGATGCCGGCATTGTTGACGAGGATGTCGATCCTGCCGAAGGCGGCCAAGGTCGCATCGCGGGCCTGCTCGACGCCTGCGGTGTCGGTGACGTCGACCTTGAAGGCGCGGACGTTGTCGCCGATGTCCTTGGCGGTCTTCTCGGCCAGCGCTGAATCAAAATCCCAGATCGCGACCTTGGCGCCGGAGGCGACGAAGCGCTCGGTGATGGCGCGGCCAAAGCCCTGCGCGCCGCCGGTGACGACGGCGACGCGGTCGTTGAGATCAATCTTGTTCATCAGATGTGACCCCGGTTGGCGTCAGAGCATGTAGCCGCCGTCAACGACGAGGTCGACGCCGGTGGTGAAGGCGCTCTCGTCGCTGCCGAGATAGACCGCCATGTTGGCGATTTCGTCGGCCGTGCCGAGCCGTCCCATCTTCTGGCGCGAGATGAACATCTCCTTGCCCTGGGGTCCTTGGGCTGCGGCGCGGTCGAGCATCGAGGGGGTCTCGACGGTGCCGGGGCAGATCGAATTGCAGCGGATGCCCCTGGTGATGAAGTCGAGCGCGACCGCGCGCGACAGCAGCGACACCGCCGCCTTCGACGAACTGTAGACATAGCGGTTCGCCGGCGGCCGCAGCGCCGCGCAGGACGAGATGTTGACGATGCTGCCGCCGCCGCCCGCGATCATGTCGGGCAGGAACGCCTTGATAGTCCGGTGCATCGACTTGACGTTGAGGTCGAACGAGAAGTCGAAATCCTCTTCCGAGCAGTCCAGAATGGTGCCGTGGTGCACGAAGCCGGCCGCGTTGAGCAGGATGTCGATCTTGCCGATACGCTTGGCGAAAGCATTGACGGCGGCGGTGTTGCGGACGTCGAGCTTGGCGACTTCCGTGATGCCTTCCTTGGTCAGGCCTGCGATGCCGGCCTCGTTGATGTCGGTGGCGATGACGGCTGCGCCCTCACGCGCAAATGCGAGAGCGCATGCGCGCCCGATGCCTGCCGCAGCAGCCGTGATGACGGCGCGCTTGCCCTTGAGGCGGTTAGCCATGTTGTTGTTCTCCCTTTGAATTGGTCATTCCGGGGCGCGCCTCTTGGCGCGAGCCCGGAATCCATTGTGCCGCAATGTCGGTGGCTTGATAGATTCCGGGCTCGCGACTTCGTCGCGCCCCGGAATGACAGCGTCAGTGATTATCCCGCGGCACACCAAACGCCGAGGAGACGTTCTGGTAGCGCGTGGCGAGCTCCATGCAGGCGCCGGTCGCGTGCTGGCCGACGGTGTTGCGGTAGATCTCCTGCCACGGCGTCTGGTTCGGCGGATGCTTGAAACCGCCGGCGGCCTTGAGGTCCGCGTGGCGCTTCTTCAGCTCCTCGTCCGAGATCAGGATGTTGGCGCTGCCCTTGTTGAGGTCGATGCGGACCTTGTCGCCGGTCTTCAGGATCGCGAGCCCGCCGTTGCCGGCGGCTTCCGGCGAGGCGTTCAGGATCGATGGCGAGCCCGACGTGCCGGACTGGCGGCCGTCGCCGATGCAGGGCAGGGAGTGGATGCCGCGTTTGATCAGTGCTGCCGGCGGCTGCATGTTCACGACCTCGGCGCCACCTGGATAGCCGATCGGTCCGGTGCCGCGGATGAACAGCACGCAGCGCTCGTCGATGTCGAGCGAGGCATCGTCGATCCGCGCGTGATAATCCTCCGGACCCTCGAACACGATGGCGCGGCCTTCGAAGGCGTTCAGATCCTTCGGGTTGTTCAGGTAGCGATCGCGAAATTCCTTGGAGATCACTGAGGTCTTCATGATCGCGGAATCGAACAGATTGCCTCTCAGCACCAGGAAGCCGGCGTCGTTCACCAGCGGCTTGTCGTAGGCCCAGATCACGTCGTTGTCGGGGAGAGGCGCATTCCTGCAGTTCTCGCCGATGCCGCGGCCGTTGACGGTGACCGCGTCCTCATGGATGCGCTTGTGCTTCATCAACTCGCGCACCACCGCCGGGACGCCGCCGGCACGGTGGAATTCCTCGCCGAGATAGAACCCGGCCGGCTGCATGTTGACCAGCAGCGGCACGTCGTGGCCGAATTTCTGCCAATCGTCGATCGACAGCTCGACGCCGATGTGGCGGGCCAGCGCATTGATGTGGATCGGCGCGTTGGTCGAGCCGCCGAGCGCCGAATTGATGACGATGCAGTTCTCGAATGCCTTGCGGGTCAGGATGTCCGACGGCTTGAGGTCTTCCCAGACCATCTCGACGATGCGCTTGCCCGTCTCATAGGCGATCTGGCCGCGCTCGCGATAGGGAGCGGGGATGGCCGCACAACCCGGCAGCGAGAAGCCGAGCGCTTCGGCAAGGCCGTTCATGGTCGAGGCCGTGCCCATGGTGTTGCAATGGCCGACCGACGGCGCCGAGGACGCCACGATTTCCATGAACTCCTCATAGTCGATCTCGCCGGCAGCCAGCCGTTCGCGCGACTTCCAGACGATGGTGCCTGAGCCGGTGCGCTCGCCATTGTGCCAGCCGTTCAACATCGGGCCGCCCGACAGCACGATCGCGGGCAGGTTGACGGTCGCAGCCGCCATCATGCAGGCCGGCGTGGTCTTGTCGCAGCCGGTGGTGAGCACCACACCGTCGAGCGGATATCCGTAGAGCACCTCGACCAGGCCAAGATAAGCAAGGTTGCGGTCGAGCGCGGCGGTCGGGCGCTTTCCGGTCTCCTGGATCGGGTGGGTCGGGAATTCCATGGCAATGCCGCCGGCCTCGCGGATACCCTCGCGGACGCGGTGGGCTAGCTCGATATGGTGGCGGTTGCAGGGCGACAGGTCGTTACCGGTCTGGGCGATGCCGATGATCGGCTTGCCGGATTGCAGCTCGGCGCGGGTGAGGCCGAAATTCAGGTAGCGCTCCATGTAGAGCGCGGTCATGCCCGGATTATGGGGATTGTTGAACCAGTCCTGCGAGCGAAGATGGCGGCGGGTGCCGTTGCCGGCGGGCGCGTGCCCATTGGTTGGCTTTTTTGTCATGGGTTTCTCCTTCAATGCAAACGCACTGGCCGACGTTTCGGATGTCGATCGGTGCGCTGCCCGGCAGCGCGAGCATGGTAAGACGGCCCGCCTGCTGGCGAACGTTTCCTCATGGTTGGGATATTACTCACGGGTCGTTGGTAACGCTATCATTTTGTACGGCTGGCACCCATTCGCCCGCGCGGGGACTAGCCGTCGGCCGTTGAGCCTGCGAACTCTGCCGTTCGATCACCGTGAAGCCGAGATCAAGCACGGGCTTCTCGGGGCGCTTTCCCTCGATCGCTTCAATCAGCATCGCGGCAGCCGTGCTGCCCATCTCGTAACGGTTGGTCCGCACGCTGGTCAGCGTCGGCACCGAGGAGGCCATGAATTCGAGGTCGTTGAAGCCGACGATCGCAATCTGATCCGGGATGGGGATCTCGCGGCGGCGGCATTCGAAGAGAACGCCGAGCGCAAGGTCGTCATTGGCGCAGAAGACCGCGTCGATGTCAGGCTCGCGCGCGATCAGATCGGCGAACAGCGCGCCGCCAAGCGTCACCGAGGTCGGCGTTGCCGTCGTCACGATCAATCTCTGGTCGAACAGGCCGGCGTCCTTCATGGCTGCGCCATAGCCGTCGAGCCGGCGCTGCACCCGGGGGTCCATGCGGGCGCCGACAAAGCCGATCCGGCGGTGGCCCTGCGCGAACAAATGGGCAATCGCCGCGCGCGCCGCATCATAATGGGAAAAGCCGATCATCATGTCGACGGGATGGGGCCCGATCTCCATGATCTGCACGATCGGGCAATCGGCCGCCTCCAGCATCGCGCGTGATTCGGTGGTCTGGTCGATGCCCGTGACGATCAGTCCCGCCGGCTTCTGCGCCAGAAACAGCCGCAGCAGCTTCTCCTCCTGGAGAATGCTGTAGCGGGTGTTGGACAGCTGGATCGAGTAACGGCTGCCTTCGGACGCATCATAGATCCCGCGGAGCACGTCGGAAAACACGTTGTTGGTCAGTGACGGAATCAAGACACCGATCACTTCGGTGCGCTGCGAGGCGAGCGCGCGTGCCGCAAGGTTGGGCACATAGCCGAGCTCGCGGGCTGCGCTTTCGACCCGCGTCCGCTTGGCGACCGACAGCGCCTCCGGATTGCGGAAGAAGCGGGACGCCGTAATCGGGCTGACGCCGGCCAGCTCGGCGACTTCCGCTAGCCGAATCTTGCCAGACTTGGTGCGCTTTCGACCCATTTGTTGCTCTTAACACAGCCAATCCCGCAAACAAAGGATCGTTGACAGCGCTACCAGCAGCGACTAACCAAAGACAAATTGCCAAACCCGCACAAACTGCTGACAATGTCGCCTGTTAAGAGGGCTTCGGGTCGGCGAAGTTCAGAAAAAACAAGACGGTGGCGGCGCGACAGGTGCGTCGTCTAAGTCGAAGGAGGGAGCTAGATGTCGTCTGTGCAAATCCGCGACGTGCGGAAATCGTTCGGCAATTTTGAAGTCCTGCACGGCGTCTCGATCCCGATCGAGGATGGCCAGTTCGTCGTCCTGGTTGGCCCCTCCGGCTGCGGCAAGTCGACGCTCCTGCGCATGCTCGCAGGCCTAGAGAACATCACCTCAGGCACGATCTCGATCGGCGACCGCGTCGTCAACAATGTCCAGCCCAAGGAGCGGGACATTGCGATGGTGTTCCAGAATTACGCGCTCTATCCGCACATGACCGTCGCCGAGAACATGGGCTTCTCGCTGAAGCTGCGGAATGCCGGCTCGGACGAGATCAGCAAGCGCGTCAAGCGCGCCGCCGAAATTCTGGCACTGACGCCATTGCTCGACCGCTATCCGCGCCAGCTCTCCGGTGGCCAGCGCCAGCGCGTCGCCATGGGCCGCGCCATCGTGCGCGATCCGCAGGTCTTCCTGTTCGACGAGCCCTTGTCGAACCTCGACGCCAAGCTGCGCGTCGCCATGCGCACCGAGATCAAGGAGCTGCACCAGCGGCTCAAGACCACGACCGTCTACGTCACCCACGACCAGATCGAGGCCATGACCATGGCCGACAAGATCGTCGTGATGCATGACGGCATCGTCGAGCAGATGGGCACGCCGCTCGAGCTCTATGACAGGCCGGAAAACCAGTTCGTCGCCGGCTTCATTGGCTCACCGGCCATGAATTTCCTGAAGGGGCATATCCGCGTCAACGGCGTTGCGACCTTCGAGGGACCGAACGGCGTCAAGCTGCCGCTCAAGAGCGCGCCGGCTGCCTCGGACGGCAAGCCCGTGGTTTACGGCGTTCGCCCGGAGCATTTCACGATTGCCGACGACGGCGCCGACGCCGAGATCGTCGTCGTCGAGCCGACCGGCTCGGAGACGCAGGTGTTTGCGAAGGTCGGTGGCGAGCAGGTCGTCGCGGTCTTCCGCGAGCGGCACCAGTTCAATCCGGGCGACAAGGTCAAGTTGAAGCCGGATCCGACCGTGGTTCACCTGTTTGACGAGGCAACAGGCAAGCGCCTGTAGCGACTTCAGAACGACCCAATACAATTAAAAAATCAGGGAGAGAACGATGAGCGATTTCGACAGGCGAAGTGTGCTTAAAGCCGGCCTGGGCGGCGCAGCGTTGCTGGCTGGCCCGGGTGTCGTCCCCGTCCGGGCTGCGGAGTGGACCAACACGCCGGAGCCGAACGCCTCCATCCGCGTCCTGCGCTGGAAGCAGTTCATCCAGGCGGAGTTCGACAAGTTCGCCGAGCAGACCAAGAAGTTCTCCGAGAAGACCGGCATCAAGGTGAAGCTCGAGGCCGAGAGCTGGGAGGACATTCGTCCCAAGGCCGCGGTCGCCGCCAATGTCGGCGCCGGTCCCGACCTGATCATCGGCACGCTCGACGATCCCCACAAATTTCCGGAGAAGCTGATCGACGTCACCGACGTGGCTCAATATCTCGGGGCCCAGTATGGCGGCTGGTATCCGGTCGCGGAGAAGTACGGCAAGAAGGGCAATGGCTGGATCGCGATTCCGCAAGGCGCGACCGGTGGCTGCCTGAACTACCGCATCAGCCACATGAAGGCCGCGGGCTTCGAGGAATTCCCCAAGGACACCGCTGGCTTCCTCAAGCTGTGCCAGGCGCTCAAGAAGAACAACACGCCGCCCGGCTTCGCGCTCGGTCATGCCACGGGCGATGCCAATGGCTGGTGCCAGTGGGCGCTGTGGGCGTTCGGCGGCAAGGTCGTCAACGAGAAGAACGAGGTCGTGCTCGATTCTCCGGAAACGATCGCGGCCCTCGAATACGTCAAGCAGCTCTATGCGACGTTCATTCCGGGCGTGCTGTCGTGGAACGACTCGAACAACAACAAGGCCTTCCTCAACGGCGAGCTCAGTCTCACCCTGAACGGCATCTCGATCTGGACAGTCGGCAAGACCTCCCCTGATCCCAAGCAGCAGGAGATCGCCAAGGACATGGACCATGCGCCGATGCCGATCGGTCCGGTAGGCAAGCCGACTGAGCAGCAAAACATCCTGGTCTACTACGGCTACAAGCACTCGAAGTATCCGAAGGCGGTCAAGGAATACATCAAGTTCATGATGGACAAGGAGAACTACGACGCGTGGGAGGTTGCTTCCAACGGCTACGTCTCGCCGCCGCTTCCGGCCTACAATGACAATCCGGTCTGGACCTCCGATCCCAAGATCACGCCGTACCGCGACTGCCTCAAGCGCTGCTTGGACAACGGCTATGCCGGTGATCTCGGCTACGCCTCGGCCGCCGTCATGGGCGATTTCGTCGTGGTCGACATGTTCGCCGAGGCCGCTTCCGGTTCGGCCACGCCGCAGGAGGCAGCCAAGCGTGCCGCCGAGCGCGCCAAGCGCTACTACCAGGTCTGATCCGCACGCGCGGCGGCGTCCGGTTCGCTGGGCGCCGCCGTCGTCGTTCTCGAAGGGGAATCCGACATGGCAGTCATTGCCGAGCCCGTTACTGCGCAGCTCAAGCGCAGCAGCCTGTGGAGCAGGGCGTTCGAAAGCCGAAATTTTCTCGGCGCCATGTTCATGGTGCCGGCGATCGCCATCCTGATCCTGTTTCTGGCTTACCCGCTGGCGCTCGGATTCTGGCTCGGCATGACCGACACCAAGATCGGCGGCGTTGGCCGCTACATCGGCTTTGCGAACTTCGTCTCGCTGTCCAAGGACTCGGTGTTCTGGCTGTCGGTGTTCAACACCATTTTCTACACGGTGTTCGCCAGCATCGTGAAGTTCGCGATCGGGCTTTATCTCGCGCTGCTGCTCAACGAGCGGCTGCCGTTCAAGTCGATGGTCCGTGCCATCGTGCTATTGCCCTTCGTGGTGCCGACCGTGCTGTCGGCGATTGCGTTCTGGTGGATCTATGACAGCCAGTTCTCGATCATCTCCTGGGTGCTGATCAAGGCCGGTCTCCTCACCAACTACATCGATTTCCTCGGCGATCCCTGGAATGCGCGCTGGTCGGTCGTGCTCGCCAATATCTGGCGCGGCGTGCCGTTCGTGGCGATCACGCTGCTGGCGGGATTGCAGACTATTTCGCCCTCGCTCTACGAGGCCGCCAATCTCGATGGCGCCACCAACATGCAGCGCTTCCGTCACATCACGTTGCCGATGCTGTCGCCGATCATCGCTGTCGTGATGACGTTCTCGGTGCTGATGACGTTCACCGACTTCCAGCTGATCTACACCATCACGCGCGGCGGGCCGATCAACGCCACGCATCTGATGGCGACGCTGTCGTTCCAGCGCGCCATTACCGGCGGCAATCTCGGCGAAGGCGCAGCGATCTCCAATGCGATGATCCCGTTCCTGGTCGCCGCGATCCTGCTCAGCTTCTTCGGGCTTCAACGCTCGCGCTGGCAGCAGGGCGGGAGGGACTGACCTATGACCACCGTGGACGACCAAAGCGTCGGAATGGACTATCTGGAGAGCTTCCCGAAGAAGTTCCTCCGGGTTTACCTCCCGCTCGGCCTGATCATCTTCTTCCTGCTGTTTCCATTCTACTGGATGGCGGTGACGACGTTCAAACCCGACGCGGAGATGTACGATTACGAGAAGTACAATCCGTTCCTGATCGCGCATCCGACGCTCGAGCACATCAAGAAGCTGTTCTTCGACACCGACTATCCGCTGTGGATGTGGAACACCGTCATCGTCTCGGTGTCCTCGACCTTTATCTCGCTGTTCGCCAGCGTCTGCGCGGCCTATGCAATCGAGCGTCTGCGCTACACTGGCTCGCGCTATGTCGGACTTGCAATCTTCCTTGGCTATCTCGTACCGCCATCGATCCTGTTCATTCCGCTGGCGGCGATCGTGTTCCAGCTCGGCCTGTTCGACGGCAATCTGGCGCTGATCCTGACCTATCCGACCTTCCTGATCCCGTTCTGCACCTGGCTGCTGATGGGCTATTTCCGCACCATTCCCTATGAGCTCGAGGAATGCGCGCTGATCGACGGGGCGACGCGGCTGCAGATCCTGGTCAAGATCACGCTGCCTTTGTCTCTGCCGGGAGTGATCTCGGCCGGCATCTTCGCCTTCACCTTGTCTTGGAACGAGTTCATCTACGCGCTGACCTTCATCTCCTCCTCGGAGAACAAGACCATTCCCGTCGGCGCCATCACCGAGCTCGTCAACGGCGACGTCTATCATTGGGGCGCCCTGATGGCGGCGGCCCTGACCGGCTCGGTCCCCGTAGTTATCCTTTATTCCTTCTTCGTAGAGTACTATGTGTCGGCGATGACCGGCGCCGTGAAGGAATGACCGGCGGGGCCTGCTTGAGAACGCGCCAGTAGCGTCCCAAGGACGATACAAGAGCGGCGCGTTCCGGCCAATAAGAAGGAGTTGAGCTCTTGCACATTCTGGTTCTGGGCGCTGCCGGCATGGTCGGCCGCAAATTGTGTGAACGTCTCTTGCGCGACGGCCGTCTCGGCAAGAGCGACATCACCAAGCTGACCATGCACGACGTGGTCGAGCCCAAGAAGCCGGAAAAGGCTGGGTTTCCCGTCGAGACCGTCTCGGGCGATTTCGCCGTGCCGGGCGCCGCCGAAAAGCTGATTGCCGGCCGCCCCGACGTGATCTTCCATCTCGCCGCGATCGTCTCGGGCGAGGCCGAGCTCGATTTCGACAAGGGTTACCGCATCAATCTCGACGGCACGCGGATGCTGCTCGATGCTGTCAGGCTCATCGGCGGCGGTTACAAGCCGCGCGTCGTGTTCACGTCCTCGATCGCGGTGTTCGGCGCGCCGTTCCCGGATGCGATCGGCGATGAGTTCTTCCACACCCCGCTGCTCAGCTACGGCACCCAGAAGGCGATCGGCGAGTTGCTGCTCGCCGACTACTCGCGCCGCGGCTTCCTCGACGGCATCGGCATCCGCCTGCCGACCATCTGCATCCGGCCCGGTCTGCCCAACAAGGCGGCATCGGGCTTCTTCTCCAATATCTTGCGCGAACCGTTGGCCGGCAAGGAAGCGGTCCTCCCGGTGTCCGAGGACGTCCGCCACTGGCACGCCACGCCGCGCTCCGCCGTTGGCTTCCTGCTGCACGCCGGCACCATGGACCTCGCCACGGTCGGTCCGCGCCGCAATCTGACCATGCCCGGCTTGTCGGCAACTGTCGGCGAGCAGATCGCAGCCTTGAAGCGCGTTGCGGGCGAGAAGGTCGCAGCCCGCATCAAACGGGAGCCGGATCCCTTTATCGTCGGCATCGTCGGTGGCTGGCCGCGCAACTTCAACGCAAAGCGGTCGCTCGAGCTCGGCTTCACCACCGCCGAGAAGACCTTTGACGACATCATCCGCATTCACATCGAAGACGAGCTCGGCGGCAACTTCGTCGCCTGATCGTTGGACACGAACAGCGTGGATATGACGATGGCGAGCGTGGCTTGCATCGGTGAATGCATGGTCGAGCTGCGGCAGGCCCAGGGGGGGCACTCCTCAGGGCAATCTGCGGGGCAGGGCGGTGGCCTGTTCTCGCGCGGCTTCGGCGGCGACACCCTCAACACCGCCGTGTATCTGGCGCGGCTCGAGGTCAAGGTCGACTATCTCACCGCCCTTGGCGACGACGGCATGAGCGAGGAGATGATCGCGGCCTGGAATGCGGAGGGCGTCGGCACCAGGCGCGTCGTGCGGCTGCCGGGCAAGCTGCCCGGCCTGTACATGATTCAGCTCGATGCCAACGGCGAGCGCCAATTCTTCCACTGGCGCGATAGCGCGGCGGCGCGTCAGCTGATGAGCCTGCCGGAGACCGACGAGCTGCTCAACTCGCTGATGAGCTACGACATTGTCTATCTCTCGGCGATCACGCTCTCGATCTACGATGCCGCGGGGCGCGATCGCCTGTTCGCTGCGATCAAGCGCGCGCGTTTGCTCGGCACGCGCTTTGTATTCGACACCAATTTCCGCGCACGCGGCTGGCCCGACCGTGATGTCGCGCGCGAGGTGTTTGCCACCGCCTTTGCGGCCGCCGACATCGTCCTGACCTCGACCGAGGATCTGCTCGCGCTCTATCCCGGCGAGAGCCCCGAGCAATTGATGGCGCGAATCCCAACGCCCGAGCTGGTGTTCCGCCTTGCCGAGCCCGTTAGCCTGCTGCGCTTCCCCGGCGGGATGAGTGAGGTCCGCGCCGAACCAATGACGAGGCCCGTGGTTGACACCACCGCGGCCGGCGACAGTTTTGCTGCGGCCTACATCGCCGCCCGGCTCGGCGGTTCCGATCCTGTCGAGGCGGCCCAATCGGGCCATCGCCTCGCCAGCCTCGTGATCTGCTATCCCGGTGCCATCATTCCGGGCTATGCCATGCCGCCGAAGAAGCGGCACCGACCGGCGACGACACGTCAGGCCACGAAGTAACGCGACCAAATCAACGAAAAGATCCCCTGAGATGCCCACTGCTGCCCAACAGAATCACCTCGTCGCGCTGTTCAAGGCCGCGACCGTCATTCCGGTCCTCACCATCGAGCGGATCCAGGATGCCGTGCCGCTGGCAAAAGCCCTGGTGGCTGGCGGCGTCCGCACGCTGGAGGTGACCATGCGCACATCAGTCGCGATCGAGGCGGCCCGAGCGATGATGGCCGAGATCCCCGATGCAGTCGTCGGCATCGGCACCATTCTCAACCCGGCCGATTTCACCCGCGTCGAGAAGCTTGGCGTCGCCTTCGGCATCAGCCCCGGCCTGACCCCCGATCTCCTGAAGGCCGCCACGCACAGCTCCCTGCCGTTCGCTCCCGGTATTGCCACGGCGTCCGAGCTGATGATGGCGCTGTCCCACGGCTTCGACGTCGCAAAATTCTTCCCGGCCGAGCAGGCGGGCGGCATCAAGGGCCTGCGTGCGCTGGGCGGGCCATTCCCGAATGTGCGGTTTTGCCCGACCGGCGGGGTTGGCGAGGCCAATGCGGCGACCTGGCTCGCCGAGCCCAACGTGGTCGCGGTCGGCGGTTCCTGGCTGTGCCCGACAGCGGAGATCAGGGCCGGGAACTGGGCCGGCATAACTGCCATCTGCCAGCGTACCCTCCAGGCGTTTAAACCCGCGTGAAGTCTTGCCATCCCTGGGCTAAGACTTAGGTCAGCAAGAGACCGCCAGGGAGAAGACCATGACTGCCAGCATCGTCGGATGGGCGCATACGCCGTTCGGCAAATTCGACACCGAGACCGTCGAAAGCCTCGTCACTCGCGTCGCCAACGAGGCGATGGCCGATGCCGGCATTTCGGCCTCCGATGTCGACGAGATCGTGCTCGGCCATTTCAACGCCGGCTTCTCGGCGCAGGATTTTACCGCCTCGCTGGTGCTCCAGGCCGACCCGAAGCTGCGTTTCAAGCCGGCCACCCGCGTCGAGAACGCCTGCGCCACCGGCTCGGCTGCCGTCCACCAGGGCTTGCGCGCGATCGCCGCAGGCGCAGCCAAGATCGTGCTGGTCGTCGGCGTCGAGCAGATGACCCGCACGCCGGGCCCGGAGATCGGCAAGAACCTCTTGAAGGCGTCGTATCTGCCCGAGGACGGCGACACCGTTGGCGGCTTTGCCGGCGTGTTCGGCAAGATCGCCAGCTCCTACTTCCAGAAATACGGTGACCAGTCCGACGCGCTGGCGCTGATCGCCGCCAAGAACCACAAGAACGGCGTCGCCAATCCCTTCGCCCAGATGCGCAAGGACTTTGGCTTCGACTTCTGCCGCGCCGAGAGCGAGAAGAACCCTTACGTCGCAGGTCCCCTGAAGCGCACCGACTGTTCGCTGGTCTCGGACGGCGCGGCTGCGCTGGTGTTGGCCGACGCCGAGACCGCCAAGGGCATGAGCAAGTCGATCGGCTTCCGCGCCACTGCGCATGCCCAGGACTTCCTGCCGATGAGCAAGCGCGACATCCTCCAGTTCGAGGGCTGCACGGTCGCCTGGCAGCGCGCGTTGGAGCAGGCGGGCGTGACGCTGTCCGATCTCTCCTTTGTCGAGACCCATGACTGCTTCACCGTCGCCGAGCTGATCGAGTACGAGGCGATGGGCCTGACGCCGAGGGGGCAGGGCGCCCGCGCCATCAAGGAAGGCTGGACGCTCAAGGACGGCAAGCTTCCGGTCAACCCGTCCGGCGGTCTGAAGGCCAAGGGCCATCCGATCGGTGCCACCGGCGTCTCCATGCATGTGATGACCGCAATGCAGCTCGCCGGGCAAGCGCCCGAGGGCATGCAGCTGAAGAACGCCAAGCTCGGCGGCATCTTCAACATGGGCGGCGCGGCGGTTGCCAATTACGTCTCGGTGCTCGAGCCGCTGAAGTAGGGTTGAGTAGGGTGGGTTAGCCGAAGGCCGCACGAAGTGCAGTCCGCGGCGTAACCCACCTCTTTTGTCTCAGCGGAGGCAGACAGTGGTGGGTTACGCCGAGCGGTTTGCGCTTCGCGCAATCCGCGGGGCTAACCCACCCCACGCATTAGGTCCTTTGCGCTAGATCATGGTGGGTCGGTCCCGGCTCCCCTTAATGCTCTGATTGATTTGCAGGGAATGCATCATGAGCAATGACTACGAAGACTCACTCTCTATTGAAGCCCTCAACGACCGCATCGCGATCCTCGAGGACAACATCCGCCAATTGATCGAGCAGGCTGCTGCCGCCTCCGGTGAGCAGAGCGAGTCGCGCATCGCCGACCGCATCAACCAGCAGAACGACGAGCTCGAGCGTCTCATGAAGATCCGCGAATCCCGCCAGAAGAAATAGCAGCCATCCTCGCGCATGCGGCCATACGCGGGCCGCCCTTGCGCACGCGCCGCTACTCCCTTTAGCTGGGCCGAAATCGCGCATCTTCAGCGCGCAATCGGGAGCGAACGAATGGGGCCGCTAAAGGGCATCAAGGTCGTCGACATGACCACCGTGCTGATGGGGCCCTATGCGACCCAGATGCTCGGCGATTACGGGGCCGATGTGATCAAGGTGGAGTCGCTCGACGGCGACGTCACCCGCCTGATCGGCCCGATGCGGCACGCCGGCATGGGCCCGGTGTTCCTGAACACCAACCGCAGCAAGCGCTCGATCTGCCTCGACCTGAAAAAGCCCGCGGGCCGCGAGGCGGTGTTGCGGCTGCTGAAGGACGCCGACGTGCTCGTCTACAACGTCCGCCCACAGGCGATGGCGCGGCTTCAGCTCGGCTACGATGTCGTCTCCGCGATCAATCCGCGCCTCGTCTATGCCGGCGTGTTCGGCTTCGGCCAGGACGGGCCTTATGCGGCGAAGCCCGCCTATGACGACCTGATCCAGGGCGCGACCGCACTCCCGGCATTGATGGCGCAGACGGGTGACGGCGTGCCGCGCTATGTGCCGAACGCGCTGGTCGACCGCATCGTCGGCCTCACCGCCGTCGGTGCGATCTGCGCCAGCCTCGTGCATCGCGATCGCACCGGGCGCGGCCAGCGCCTCGACATCCCGATGTTCGAGACCATGGCCGGTTTCGTCATGGGTGACCACATGGGCGGGCTCACCTACGAGCCGCCGCTCGACAAGGGCGGCTATGCCCGCCACCTCTCGCGCGACCGCAGGCCGTACAAGACCTCGGACGGCTATCTCAGCGTCATCGTCTACAACGACAAGCAGTGGGAGAATTTCTTCAAGGCGACGAGCCGGGACGATCTGCGCGCCGATCCGAAGTTCGCGACCTTCGCCGGCCGTGCAGCCAATATCGACATCGTCTATGCCGAGCTCGCCCGCATCTTCGAGACGCGCACCACCTCAGAGTGGATCGAGCTGCTCACCAAGGCCGACGTGCCTGTGATGCCGATGCATGACCTCGCCTCGATCCTGCACGACGAGCATCTGGAAGCGACCGGCTTCTTTCCCGTCGTCAACCATCCGACCGAAGGCCCAATCCGCAGCATGAAGGTGACCGCGACCTGGTCGGAGACCGAGGCCGAGCCCGAGCGCCTCGCGCCACGCCTCAACGAACACGGCGCGGAGATCCTGGGCGAGATCGGCTACTCCCGGGACGAGATCGCCGCCATGGTCCGCGACGGCGTTACACGTTCGGCGCCGGAGTAGGGAGGACATCATGAGCTTCGTCACCGGCGTCGGCCTCACGCCTTTTGGCAAGCACGAGGGCTCGTCCTCGCTCGACCTGATGAGCAAGGCCGCCCAACTCGCGCTTGACGATGCCGGGCTGAAGCGCGCCGAGATCGACGGCATCCTCTGTGGCTATTCCACCGTCTCGCCGCACATCATGCTGGCGACTGTCTTCGCCGAGCATTTCGGCATCCGCCCGTCCTACGCCCATGCCGTGCAGGTCGGCGGCGCCACGGGCCTCGCGATGACGATGCTCGCCCATCATCTCGTCGAAGCGGGCGTCTGCCGTAACGTGCTCGTGGTCGCCGGCGAGAACCGCCTCACCGGACAGAGCCGCGATGCCTCGATCCAGGCGCTGGCACAGGTCGGCCACCCCGACTATGAAGTGCCGCTCGGTCCGACCATTCCCGCTTATTACGGCCTCGTTGCGACCAGGTACATGCACGAATACGGCGTAACCGAACAAGACCTCGCCGAATTTGCCGTACTGATGCGCGCGCACGCCTGCACCCATCCCGGGGCACAATTCCACGATCCCATCACGGTTGCCGATGTCATGGCCTCGAAGCCGGTGGCGATGCCGCTGAAATTGCTGGATTGTTGCCCTGTGTCCGACGGTGGCGCGGCTTTCGTCATCGGCCGCGAGCGGACCGGGCAGGCCGGCGTGCGCATCCGTGGCTGTGCCCAGGCGCACACCCATCAGCACGTCACCGCCGCGCCAGGCTTGAGCGAACTCGGTGCCGAAATCTCCATCGCACGCGCCAAGCAAGCCACGGGGATCGCGATCTCCGACGTGCGCTACGCCGCGATCTACGACAGCTTTACCATCACGCTCGCCATGCTGCTGGAAGACCTCGGCCTTGCCGCGCGCGGCGAGGCAGCCGCGCGCGTGCGCTCCGGCCATTTCGGCCGCGACGGCGCGATGCCGCTCAACACCCATGGCGGCCTGCTCAGCTACGGTCATTGCGGCGTCGGCGGGGCCATGGCCCATCTGGTCGAGACGCACTTGCAGATGACGGGGCGGGCAGCGAATCGCCAGGTAAAGGATGCATCGATCGCGTTGCTGCACGGCGATGGCGGTGTGCTGTCGTCCCATGTCAGCATGTTTCTGGAGCAGGTGCGATGAGCGAGCGCTTAGCTGATTGGACCAGGGGCGAAGAGGCGATCACCTATCAGACCTGCGCCGCATGCGGTCATGTGCAGTATTTCCACCGCGCTTTCTGCGCCGCTTGCGGAACCGCAGGTCCGCGCGAGGCGCGTGCCAGCGGCAAAGGCAGGGTCTATGCGACCTCGCTGGTCTGCCGTGCCGCCACGCCCGAGACGCGTGCGCACGTGCCCTACAACATCGTGCTGGTCGATTGCGCCGAGGGATTTCGCATGATGGCCCATGGCGAGAACGGGCTGGTCATCGGCGATACCGTCACGGCGAGCTTCAAGCCGTTCGCAGGTAAAGTCGTGCCGTTCTTTTCGAAGAGGCCATAAGGGGATTTCGTCATTCGGGGGCGGTCCTGAGGACCGAGCCTGGAACGGGAATTCTGGGCCTGGCCTGTGCGAGGGCCACCCCGGAATGACGAAAACTCAAAAACTCCAACTCAGCGCGCGTAGAACAATATGCTGGCGATGACGAGCATTGCCATCACCGCCAGCATATGCGCGAGCGCTTCCGAGGCCGCCCCCTTGGAGGCTTCCTTCATGCCGTTTTCTCCCTAGACTTGGGCGTGACTCATCGTTGCGCGCGCTGCGCACCCGACGGCCAATTGTTTTTACTCGGAACACCCCACTCGATTATTCACCGCAATGTGTCCCCACGCGGCGAATATCGACTGTGCCAAGGTCGATCAGCAATGCGGCGGCAATTTGACTCGATGATGTTGCTCCTGCGTCGGGCTGCGAATAGAGTTTTTGGGAACTTATTCCGGTAACGACAATAAGCATCAAAAGCTCGAGGAAAAAATTCCCCAATGGCCCGCATCGACTACAGCGATCCCTCCAAGGCGTCCGACCGCACCCGCGAGATCCTCGACAAGAACCGCAATGCCAACATCTTCCGCATGATGTCGCATTCGCCGAGCTATTTTGAGCAATATTGCCGCCTCGGCGGCGCCATCAGGCACAAGGGCGAACTCGACCCCGTCGTGCGGGAGCTTGCGATCACACGCACCGGCATTCTGTGCGAGGCACCGTACGAGATCGTCGCGCACAAGCGCATCGGCAAGAATGTCGGCGTCACCGACGCGCAGAACGAGGCGCTGGAGAACTGGCAGGCTGCCAATTGTTTCGACGAGACGCAGCGCGCCGCGCTCGCCTTCACCGACGAGATCGTCAAGCTGAAGAAGCCGACCGATGCGACCTTCAAGGCGATCGCCGCGAAGCTGACGCCGGCGGCGCTGGTCGAATTGCAGCTCTCGGTCGGCTTCTACATCATGACGTCGAAGTTTCTGGAGACGTTCGAGATCGATCTCCAGCCCGTCACCGAAGTGGTGGGCTGATCAGGCGCGAGCCGTGGGGGATGTCATGACGATCGATGAATATGCGGCCTGGGCCGCATCAGTTGCGAAAGTCGATGCGCATCCCTCGAACGAGCGCCTGTCCTATCTCGGGCTCGGCCTTGCCGGCGAAGCCGGTGAGGTCGCCGAACACATCAAGAAGCTGCTGCGCGACGACTGGCTCGACAAGGCGGGTCTCGTCGAAGAGCTCGGCGATGTCATCTATTACTGGGCCTGCCTGTGCGCCGCGACTGGCCAGCAGCCGTCCGAATTGCTAAAGGCCAGCGCCGCCAAGATCAAGCGGCGGATCAGCGAGGCGGCGAGCCGCTGAGCTTAGCTCACGTCGACGTCAGGATATCCACCTTGGTGTTGGCGACGATCAGGCGATCGGCGAGCAGTTGCGCAAGGTTGCGCATGATGCGCTCGGAGGCTCGCGGATGCTGCCTGCGAAAGCGCTCGAAATCCTTCAGCGGCACTTCGAGCGCGGTCGCTGCCATGTCGGCGAATACGTCGGCGGAGCGGGTCGTCTCGATCAACGCCATCTCGCCAAAGGCCATGCCGGCAGTGAGCGTTGCAAGGCGCACGCCGTCAGGCAGGGTGACATGCACCGCGCCGCTGCGCAGGAAGAACAGGGCATCGGCGGGATCGCCTGTCGTGACGATCTTTGCGCCCGACTGATAGGTCCTGATGGTGCAGATCGAGGCGAGATCCGTCAGCTCTTCTGCGCTGAGGCCGCCGAGCAGCGGCTGTTCGGACAGCTCGGTGGTCTCGTGAAAATCGATCGAGCCGCCATAGCGGTAGACGATCTGGTCTTCCGCCCATTCGATCGCGGTATCGAGCAGATAGAAGTCGCGGACGTTCTTCAGCTCGGCCGTCCATTCGCGCAAGCTGTCCCACTCCCTGGAGGCACGACGAACGCCTGAAATCACCACGGTGACATCAAGTGCGGCGAGCTCCTCGAAAGCTTCGGCGATCAGCCGGGCGCCGGCGCGGGTGGTGGAGGTGACGCGGTGCAGGTCGAACACGACGATTTGCGGTCGCGGCCGCCCGGCGAGCCGCCGCGAGACATAGTCGACGGCCGACAGCGACAGCACGCCGACCAGTTCGATCACGCGTACGGCCTGCTCATGCGCGGCGAGGATGTCGCGCTCCTGCTGGCGGCGGACGCGGCGTGACGGGCTCTTGCCGATGTCGTAGTCGGCGATCACGGCGTTGCGGGCGTCGTCGCTGCGGTTGAGCATGTGCAGATCGTAGTGCGAGGACAGCGCCTCGCAGACCTTGATGCCGCGCACGCTGTTGCCGTGCTTGTCGAGTTTTGGCGAATAGCTGCCGAGCCCGAGCCGTGCGGGAAGGGCGGCGAGGATGCCGCCGCCGACGCCGCTCTTGGCGGGGATGCCGATCCGGTAGATCCATTCGCCGGCATAGTCGTACATGCCCGACGACGTCATCACCGACAGCGTGCGCGAGATCGCATACGGCGTCAGCACCTGTTCGCCCGTGACCGGGTTGACGCCGCGATTGGCAAGCGTGGCCGCCATCACCGCGATGTCGCGGGCGGTCACCAGCACCGCGCATTGCCGGAAATAGACGTCGAGGACGCCTGCGACATTGTCCGAGATCACCGCATTGGTCTTGAGCAGATAGCCGATGGCGCGGTTGCGGTCGCCAGTCTGGCTCTCCGAGGCGTAGACGGCCTCATCGACGGCGAGGTCGCGTCCGGCAAAGCGGCTGAGCGCAAGGCGGATCTGCTCGAAAGCCTCAGGGCCCTTACTGTCGTAGATCAACCCGGTGCAGGCGATCGCGCCTGCGTTCACCATCGGATTGAACGGATGGTTCTCCGCATTGAGCCGGATCGAGTTGAAGGGATCGCCCGAGGGCTCGACACCGATCGCACTCTCGACCTTGCCCGCGCCCAAAAGATCCAGCGCCAGCGCGAACACGAACGGCTTTGACATCGACTGGATGGTGAAGGGCACCCTGGAGTCGCCGACTTCATAGACATGGCCGTCGAGGGTGGCGAGGCTGATGCCAAAATAGGCAGGGTCGGCTTTGCTCAGTTCGGGAATATAATCCGCAACCGTGCCCGAGGTTTCCGCGGAGAATTCGTTGAGGCACATGTCGAGAAACCGCAGCAACGGCGGCTTCGAGCGGGTCCAGGCGGAGGTATGCGACGGTTGCGCTATCATCGTTCTCTTGTGCAACGCATCCAGCATATGCGCAACCCGTCAGGCGCGCGATGACGCACCTGGCGCGGCGTCCGAACGCAAGACGCCGCGCGCCAATTCGTTGTCTGTTTCAGAATATCGCGGATGAGAAGTCGCTGTTTCAGCGTGCTCGCCTCGCGACAACAGCGATCGCGTGGCCGGTGACGAGGTCATCGATCTTCACGAGCAATGATGTGAGCGTGCCTGATGCTGGCGAGGGTGCCGGTATCTCCATCTTCATGGCTTCGACCACCACAATTTCGTTGCCATCGGCGACGGTTCCTCCAACCTGCACGGGAGTTGCGCAGATGCGGCCGGCGACCTCCGTGACGATCTTAATTTCTGGCATGCCATCGCCTTTTTGTTGTCGTCACAAAACGGCTGAGGTAGCGTCGTTCACAAAGTGGAATTTAATTCCGCAGAGCGGAACAAACGGTAGGGATCATGGGACGACGTTCGGAGCGGTTAAGCAGGCAAGGTGCGCTCGCTGGCGATGCCGGTGAGGGTGATGTCATCCAGGTGGTGTCGCGCGCGTTCGACGTGTTGCGATGCTTCGAGGGCCACGAGGCGCGGCTCGGCAATCTCGAGATCTCGAATCGCTGCGGCCTGCCTCGCTCGACGGTGTCGCGGCTCACGCACACGCTGACGCGAATGGGCCAGCTGGTCTATCTGCCGCGCGATCAAAAGTATCGGATCGGTCCGAGCGCGGTCGCGATGAGCGCCTCGATGATGAAGGGCGCGCAGCTGCGCAGCATGATCCGGCAACGGCTGCAGGAAGTCGCCGAGCAGCTTCCGGGCACGGTCGGCTTTGTGGTGCCTGATCGCTTCCATCTGGTCTATCTCCAGTTTGCGCGCTCGCCCTCGGCGCTCGGTCTGCATGAGGGCACCGGCAGCCGCATCTCGATGGCATCGACCGCGGCGGGCGCGGCCTACACCGCGGCGCTGGCTCCGGAGGTTGGCGATGCATTCATCAACGACATGGAGCGCGAAGCGCCGGAAGCTGTGAAGATCCTGCGGCCGCGCATCGAGGGCAACAGGCAGTCGTTGCGCGAGCGCGGTTATGTCACGGCCTGCGGCTTGTGGAGCCCGCACATCAATGGGCTGGCGGTACCGATCTGGTCACCGCAGTACCAGACCTTCGTGGTCGTCACGATCGGTTTGCTCTCGGCGATGTATGACGAGGAGCGCCTGCATGCCGAAGTCGCGCCGCTGATGCTGGCGCTCGGCCGTTCGCTCGGTAGCCTGATGGAGGGCGCGGAAGGAGATGCCTTCAACAACCGCATCTCGCGCAAACCGGTCGCAATATCAGTGCATAACAATAACAAGCCGATGAGTTCGGAGGGAGTGAATGAACTGGAAGCCGGAACTCGACGAGCTCGCCCGGCGCGAAGCCTTCGCGCGGGAGATGGGCGGCGTTGACAAGGTCAAGCGACAGCATGACCAGGGCCGGCTGACTGTTCGGGAACGCATCGACAAACTGATCGACAAAAATAGCTTTCACGAGATCGGTGCCGTCTCCGGCATCGGTGAGTACGATCCCAAGGGCGAGCTCAAGACTGTGACGCCGGCGAACTGCGTGTTCGGCCGCGCGCGCGTTGACGGCCGCACGGTGGTCGTGGTCGGTGACGATTTCACCGTTCGCGGCGGGTCGGCGGATGCGTCGATCTCGGCAAAACCCTTGATGGCGGAGGAGATGGCGCACGACTTCCGTCTGCCCATCATTCGGATCATCGAAGGTTCCGGCGGCGGCGGCTCGGTCAAGACCATCGAGACCAAGGGCGCTGCGAATCTGCCTGGCGGTATCGGCGGCACACGCTGGTATCGCTTCACGACGGAGAATCTGTCGCGCGTGCCCGTGGTCGCGCTCGGCCTCGGCTCGGTGGCGGGCTTGGGGGCCGCGCGTCTTGCCGCCAGCCACTATTCCATCATGACGCGGAAGTCGGCGATGTTCGTCGCAGGGCCGCCGGTGGTGAAGGCGCTCGGCCAAAACCTCTCCAAGGAGGAGCTCGGCGGCGCTGATATTCAGACCAAGGCCGGTGCGGTCGACCATGCCGTCGACACCGAGGAAGAGGCCTTTGCCTGCGCGCGGCGCTTTCTGTCCTATCTGCCGTCGTCGGTCTACGAACTGCCACCGACCCTGCCTTGCATCGACAATCCGGAGCGCAGCGAAGAAGCACTGATGAAGGCGGTGCCGCGCAACCGCAAGCAGGTCTACAAGATCAGGCCGATCATTGAGCAGGTCGTCGACAAGGGGTCGTTCTTCGAGGTCGCCGGCAATTTCGGCAAGCCGATCATCGTCGGCCTCGCGCGGCTCGAGGGCCGGGCGGTGATGCTGCTTGCCAGCGACAGTTTTCACTATGGTGGCTCCTGGACGGCCGATGCCTGTCAGAAGGTGGTGCGCTGGATCGACTTTGCAGAGACTTTCCATCTGCCGATCGTCTATCTCATGGATTGCCCCGGCTTCATGATCGGCCTCGATGCCGAGAAGGCGGCCACCATCCGCCACGGCGTCCGCGCTATGGCCGCGGTCAACCAGACCACCGTGCCCTGGTGCACCGTGATCCTGCGCAACGCCTTCGGTGTCGCCGGCGTGGTGCATCAGCCCGCCGACCGATTCTCGATCCGCTACGCCTGGCCGTCCGCCTATTGGGGCTCGCTGCCGCTCGAAGGCGGCATCGAGGCCGCCTATCGCGCTGATATCGATGCGGCCGAGGACAAGGCAGCCAAGCTGAAGGAAATCGAGGAGCGGCTGAACAAGCTGCGCTCGCCGTTCCGTTCGGCCGAAAAATTCTGGGTCGAGGAGATCATCGATCCCCGCAAGACGCGCTCGCTGCTCTGCGAGTTCGCGCGCCTCGCTGAGCCGCTGCGCAAGGCAGGGCCGCCGGAGAACATGACGATCAGGCCGTGATGCTTGGCCGTCCACGCGCCGGGATATTAACCCAGGTTAAGCGTGTGCTTTCTTCCGCCGTTCTTCAGGCTCATTTCAGCCAAACCAATATTGGTTGCTCCCTGCCGGGGCAGGACCCTCCAACCCAGAGTCCTGCAAATGATAAAGCTGGTTCTTTCAGCGTGCGTTTTTGTTGTCGCCACCTCGACTGCCGCAGAAGCGCGGTCCCATCGCAACCTCCAAGCTCCCGAATGCAACGTCACCATGCCCTGCGATTTCTCGTATGCGCAGCCGCGCCGTGAGCGAGCTCCGAGGCTGTCCTTGCAGGCCTATCGCGCAACACAGATGACGGTCGCGAACGCGGGCTATTCGGCGACGACCGTCAGCGTCACCGGTGATCGCGTCATCGGCGGCCGCCCGGCCGGTTGCCCCTCATCCTTCTGCGGCTGCGGCGCGGCGATCCGCGTGTTCGGTCATGTCGTGCCGGAATTGAATCTTGCGTCCAACTGGCTGCGCTTCCCGCGCGCGGCGCCGGCGCCGGGAATGGTTGCCGCGCGGCACGGACATGTCTTTGTTCTGGAGCAGCCGCTCGGCGGCGACATGTGGATGGCGTATGACGCCAATTCGGGCGGTCACGCCACGCGCATGCATGCGCGTTCGCTGCGTGGCTATACCATCGTCAACCCACACGCCTGATACGACGGCGAGGGTGTTGCGGCGCCATCACACCCGCAGTACCTTGCCGGGATTCATGATGTTCTGCGGATCGAGCGCGCGCTTGATGGTGCGCATGATGTCGAGCTCGGTCTTGGAACGGTAGTGGCTGAGTTCGTCGAGCTTTTCGATGCCGATGCCGTGCTCGGCCGAGATCGAGCCGCCCATGGAGGTGATGAGATCGTTCACGGCCCGCGTGATGGCGGCGGTGTATTGGTTCAGCGTGGTCTGATCCATGCCCTCAGGGCCCATGAACGAGAAATGCAGATTGCCGTCACCGATATGCCCGAGCGGATAGGGGCGAATGCTCGGGAGAATGTCGAGCGTGGCCTTGAGCCCCTTGTCGATGAACTCAGGAATTCTCGAGATCGCCACCGACACGTCGTAGCTGATCCCCGGTCCCTCGGCGCGGGAGGCCTCGGCCATGGCTTCGCGGATGCGCCACATGTTGCGCGACTGACTGACGGTCTGCGCGATCACCGCATCGATCACGCGACCGGCCTCGAGCTGATCGGCGAGAAACTGCTCGAGCTTCTCCGACATGCCGTCGGCGCCGTGCTGCCGTGGGCGCGAGGACGACCATTCCAGCAGCAGGTACCACGGCGTATCCGCCTTGAGGGGGTCCTGGACGCCGGGAATGTGGCGCATCACGAGGTCGACAGCCGCGCGACTCAGGAGCTCGCAGGATCCCACGTTGTCCTCAGAGGCCGCATGCGCTTCGGAGAGGATCTCCAGCGCCGCGCGCGGATCGCGGACCGCGAGCCACGCGGTGCAGACGTCCTTCGGCGCCGGCCACAGCTTGAGCACGGCCTTGGTGATGATGCCGAGCGTGCCCTCGGCGCCCATGAAGAGGTGCTTGAGATCATAGCCGGTGTTGTCCTTCTTCAGCGCCCGCAACCCGTTCCAGACATCGCCATTGGGCAGCACGACCTCGAGCCCGAGCACGAGATTGCGGGCATTGCCATAGCGCAGCACCTGCACCCCGCCGGCGTTGGTCGAGAGGTTGCCGCCGATCATGCAGGAGCCCTGGGCGCCGAGTGAGAGCGGCAGGAACCTGTCGTGACTGGCCGCTGTCTCCTGCAGTGTTTCCAGGACGCAGCCGGCTTCGACCGTCATGGCATAGCCGACGGGATCGACGTCCAGCACGCGGTTCATCCGTCCGAGCGACAGCACGATGCCGGTGTGCGCAGGCCAGGGCGTCGCCCCGCCCATCAACCCGGTGTTGCCGCCTTGCGGCACGATCGCGATGCCATGCTCATGGCAGAGCCGGACCACTTTTGAGACTTCCTCGGTACTGTCAGGTCGAACGACGGCGCCGGCGTGGCCAAACAGCAGCCCGCGCCAATCGGTGATGAACGGCTGCATGCCGTGCTCATCCTCGATCAACCCCTTCTCGCCCACGATTGCGCGCAAGGCATCGCGAAGCTGGGCGGTCAAGGGAACGGTCGGAATGACGGGGACAGGCGACGGGAAGGCGGTCGGCATCTTGTTTCCTCTGGCGCATCTTGGTGTGCACTGCGCGCGCGAAGCGCTTGAGGTCGTATTGTCCACGTTTGGGCCGCGAAGTCTAACGGCAATCTGTCCCTGATCAGGCCGTGGCCGGCAATGACCGGCGGCCGCTCTGGAGGGCGCCCCGGCGCGAACGGCAGGTCATCTCGATGCTTGTCGGCTGCTATTTTTGCTGAATTCGGCTGAGATAATCGACGACAGAGAGGATGCGCTTTCGCACGACGACCTCAGGCTTTTGATCCGGCCCGGCCTTTTCCCAATAGGACGGATCAACATAGTGAGGCAGGTTGACGATGGGATTGAATCGCTCGCCCCAAATCGGCATTTCACGAGAGCCGTGAGCGGGAACTGCTTTCGTTCCATCGATGGTTTTATAAATGGCGTCCGCGGGAAACACGCCGTTGTTGTTCTTGGACAGCATCGTCAAATCGGCGGGCGATACCTTCAGCTGGTCGCTGACCGGCCCGTTGCCCTTCGCATCCGCACCATGACAGCTCGCGCAGGACGACTGAAACTCTGACTTACCGATGTCAATGTCGTCAGCCTGGGCCGCGGCCGCGAAGCCAGCGGTAAGACCGGCAATAATCAAACACTTAAGGCTATGTTTTTCCATGTCGCGCTCCGACGCCGGCTAGCAAGGCCTCAATTCCTACCTGCTATGTTCCCCGATCGTTTGATGCACATCAAGACCCACTTGCGGCATGAGCCCGCGAACGTTCCGGACTCCTGTGGATTCATGCCCAGCTGTGAGCGCCGGAGATGATCCAGTCGCGTCGTTTCAGCGTTCGCCCGGCGTCCTCGTGCGAGGGCTGCGCCGGGGCCCGCCGCGGAGTAGGGACTGGGCCGGCTGATACCGGCCCAGTCACGCGCGTCGCTTAAGCCATTGCAGGTTTTGCCTGCGGCTTCGGTTGCCGCGACAGCGCCAGTACGATCAGCGAAGCGAACACGCAGAGCGCACCGGCGACGAAGAAGGCTGGGAGGTAGCTCTGGAGCAGCGTCCGCGACAGGCCGGCGCCGAAGGCGGCTGTGCCGGCGCCGAGCTGATGGCCGGCGAAGATCCAGCCGAACACCAGATTGGCGCGTTCGGGGCCGAACTTCTGCGCGGTGAGGCGCACCGTCGGCGGCACGGTCGCGATCCAGTCGAGGCCGTAGAACATCGCGAAGATCGACAGGCCATAGAACGAGAAATCGCTGAAGGGCAGGAAGATCAGCGAGAGCCCGCGCAGGCCGTAATACCAGAACAGCAGGAAGCGATTGTCATAGCGGTCCGACAGCCAGCCGGACATGATGGTGCCGAAGAAGTCGAAGATGCCCATCGCCGCCAAGAGACTCGCCGCCTGCACCTGCGGAATGCCGAAATCCAGGCACATCGGGATCAGGTGCACCTGCACGAGACCGTTGGTCGAGGCGCCGCAGACGAAGAAGGTCGCAAATAGGATCCAGAACGCGCTCGACTTCGAGGCATCGCGCAGCGTGCCGAGCGCCACCGACGTGATCGAACCGTGGTTCACGGGCGGCGCGGGCAGGGGCTCGGTGCCCTCGTCGCCGAAGGGACGCAGGCCCATGTCGCTCGGGCGGTCGCGCATGATGAGCATGACCGCGATCGCGGAAACGCCAAGCATGATGCAGACGAAGCCGAGCGCCAGCCGCCAGCCGAAACGCTCGGTCAGGCTTGCCAGCAGCGGCAGGAACACGAGTTGGCCGGTGGCGACACTCGCGGTCATGATGCCGATGACGAGGCCGCGACGCGCCGCGAACCAGCGCGTCGCGATGGTCGCGCCCAGCACCAGCGCGGTCATGCCGGTGCCGATGCCGATCACCACGCCCCACAGCACCACGAGCTGCCAGACCTGCGTCATGCCGAGCGAGAGCACGAGCGCCGAAACCACGATCAGCTGAGCGGTCAGCGTGACATTGCGCAGGCCGTAGCGGTTCAGCAACGCCGCCGCAAACGGCGCCATCAGGCCGAACAGGATGAAGCGGATCGAGAGCGCCGAGGAGATCTCTGCCGTGCTCCAGCCGAACTCTTTCTGAAGCGGCACGATGAACACGCCGGGCGCGCCGACCGTGCCGGCGCTGATCAGCGCGGCGAAGAAGGTCACGCCGACCATCACCCAGCCGTAATGGATGTTGCGACGGCCAAGCGCGGCCGAGAGCCAGTTCGAAATCATTGCCATTTAACCCAGGTTGGCGGGTTCGGAGGACCCGCGTCATTGTTGCAGCCTGACACGAAAACGGGAAGTCTGAAATGCCAGACTTCCCTCAATTTCGGACGTCGCGAGTCAGCGGGCGAGGCGCTCGACCGCGATCGCCGTGGCCTCGCCGCCGCCGATGCAGAGCGCCGCAATGCCGCGCTTGAGGTTGTTGGCCTCGAGCGCATGCAGCAGCGTCACGATCAGCCGTGCGCCGGTGGCGCCGATGGGATGACCGAGCGCGCAAGCGCCGCCATTGACGTTGAGCTTGTCGCGCGGGATGCCGAGATCGCGCTGTGCCGCCATCGCGACCACGGCGAACGCTTCGTTGATCTCGAAGAGATCGACGTCGCCTGCGCTCCAGCCGATCTTGTCGAGCAGCTTGCGGATGGCCGGAATCGGCGCCGTGGTGAACCATTGCGGCTCCTGGCTGTGCGTGGCATGGCCCTTGATCTCGGCGATCGCGGGCAGGCCATCGCGATCGGAGAGCGAGCGCTTGGTCAGCACCAGTGCCGCGGCGCCGTCGGCATTGGCGGAGGAGGCGGCCGGCGTGATCGTGCCATTGGTGCGGAAGGCCGGCTTCAGGCCGGGAATCTTGGCGGGATCGACCTTCAGCGGATGCTCGTCATTGGCGATGACGCGCGGGCCCGCTTTCTCGGTCAGCGTAACAGGCGCGATCTCGGCCTTGAATGCGCCGCCCTCGACCGCCTTGCGGGCGCGGCTCAGCGTCTCCATCGCATAGGCGTCCTGGTCCTTGCGGGTGAATTGATAAGCCTCGGCGGTGGCCTCGCCGAAATCGCCCATCGAGCGGCCGGTCTCATAGGCGTCCTCGAGGCCGTCCATCATCATGTGGTCGATGATGCGATCATGACCGGCGCGATAGCCAGCGCGCGCCTTCGCGAGCAGATACGGCGCATTGCTCATGCTCTCCATGCCGCCCGAGACGACGATCTCGGCCGAGCCGGCGCGAATGATGTCGTGTGCCAGCATGGTCGCCTTCATGCCGGAGCCGCAGACCTTGTTGACGGTGGTGGCACCGGTCGCATCAGGCAGACCGGCGCCACGCGCGGCCTGCCGCGCCGGCGCCTGGCCCTGGCCGGCCGGCAGCACGCATCCCATGAAGACCTCGTCTACTTTCTCGGGAGCGAGCCTGGCGCGCTCCAGCGCGGCGCCGATCACATGCGAGCCGAGCTTGTGCGCGGCGAAGGGCGACAATTCACCCATGAAGCGGCCGAGCGGGGTGCGGGCGGCGGAGACGATGACGACGGGATCGGCGGCTTCGGCCATGACGGAACTCCCTGTGTGATGTGTAATATTATGGTCATCATATGATGCGGCGCAAAAAATGCAACCGCGCCCGGCATGAGAAAATGTCGTGGGTCGGATGAGCTCTTGTCGTTCGATTCGAGGAGGTGGTGCCACGGCACACTGTCATCACCCGCGAAAGCGGGTGATCCAGTATTCCAGAGGCCGCGCTGCTAGAACCGAGCAGTCGCGGCGTACTGGATGCCCCGGTCGAGCCCACGGGTGTCCGGTTCGATTGTTGTGGACAGGGTGCATGACGGGGATTCTTCTGTGTTTCGAGCGCTTCGCACACGTTCGAGACACGGAAGGAAGTCCACGCCATGCGGCATCAGAATAGCGTATTTCACAGTCTAACGAAGCAAATCCCTTGGTCTAAGTTCGAACAGGTCGTGGAGAAGTACGGGGCCGATCGATTGGTGCGCAAGTTGACGACGAAGCGCCACTTTATTGCACTGCTGTATGGGCAATTGAGCGGCTCGACGAGCCTGCGGGAGATCGTGACTGGGATGGCAAGCCACGAGACGCGGCTTTATCACGTGGGGGCGGCGCCGGTGAAGCGCTCGACGATGTCGGACGCCAACTCGCAGCGACCTTGGCAGGTGTTCAGCGAGCTGTTCGCACAGATGCTGCCGCAGGCGCATCGCGGGCTGCGGCGGGCAACCGCGGATGCGGTCCGCCTGATTGATTCTACCAGTATTAGGCTCTCCAGCCTGAGCGAGAGCTGGGCGACATTTTCGGCCGATGTGTTCGGGGCCAAGGCGCATATCGTCTACGATCCGAATGCCGATCGGCCGGTTTACTTTGCGGTGACGCCAGCCAACGTCAACGACATCACGGCTGCGAAGGCCATGCCGATTGAGCTGGGCGCAACCTACGTCTACGACCTCGGTTACTACGATTATGGCTGGTGGGCGAAGCTCGATGAGGCCGGCTGCCGCTTCGTGACGCGGTTGAAGAAGAACACTCCGCTCGACGTGATAAGGGAGAACCACGTCTCCAAGAACAGCAATATTGTGAGCGACCGGATCGGTCACTTGCCGGCCCGCCTCGCCAACAGCCGCAAGAATCCGCTGCAAGTTCCGGTCAGGGAGATCTGCGTCGTCATTGAGAGCGGCAAGCAGTTGCGTATCGTGACCAATGATCTCGACGCGTCGGCAGAAGAGATCGCCGAGCTCTACAAACAGCGCTGGCAGATCGAATTGTTCTTCCGCTGGGTCAAGCAGACGCTTCGAATCAGGCATTTTATCGGCGTCTCCGAGAACGCAGTCCGCATTCAGATCGCCATCGCCCTGATCGCGTTTCTCCTCCTGCGCATGGCCCAGCTCGCTCAAAAAGCGGTACACAGTCCCCTCGAATTTGCCCGGCTCGTCCGCACCAATCTCATGCACAGACGTCCGATCAACAACTTGCTCGAACCTCTGCAGTCCGTCCCTATCAACCAAAACCAGTTGAACCTTGGACTATACTTCCAATGAACCGGACACCCGTGGGTCGAGCCGGGGCATGACACCGTCTTTGGAGCAGGCGCTATCGCTTTCTGTTCACGAACGCGCTCATCAGCCGCGTCGGCTCGTCCGTCAGGAACGATTCGCCGAACACCTTGACGCTGAGGTTCACCGACTCCGTCAGCGGCAATTCCTCCCACTGCCGCAGCAGCGCCTTCTGCGAGCGCAACGCCTCGGGGCCGCATGCGAGCAGCGCCGTCACCAGGTGCTCGACCTCGGCATCCAGGCCGCCGGCCGGTGCAACCTTGTCGACAAGGCCCCAGGACAGCGCCGTCGGCGCATCGATGTTCTCCGCCGTCATCACCAGCCAGCGCGCGCGGGCCCAGCCGATCAGGCGCGGCAACAGTGCCGCGTGGATCACCGAGGGAATGCCGACCCGGACCTCCGGCATGCCGAAATGCGCATCATGCGCGGCTATCCGGAAATCGCAGGCGGCTGCGACCTCGAGCCCGCCGCCGAGGCACCATCCGGGCATGCGCGCGATCATGGGGGCAGGGAATTGCCGCACCGCCTCGCAGAGATCGCGTAAGCGGCTGATGAAGGCTTCCGCGGACTTCTGGTCGAGCTTCGCCATTTCCTTGATGTCGGCGCCGCCGATCATGCTCTTCTCGCTTTGGCCGCGTAGCACCACGACGCGGATGCCGCGATCAGTGGCGAGCGTTTGCAGCCCTTCGCGGACCGCGTCGGTCACGGGCGAGCCCAGAATGTTCAGCGAGCCGGCGTTGCAGATTGCGACATGGGCGACGCCGCGCGCATCGCGCGTTACGCCGCAGTGGTTGTTGAGCATTTCCATCTGATGTCTCGAAGCTTTGTGGACCGGCGCGAGGCGCGACCGTCGAGATTACTTCCGGGCCGAAACGGCTCGCTTGTCAAGCAGAAGGGGACGGAGTTGCCAGCCCGAAGTCCACGGCGTAGTATGATGGGTATCATATAAGAGGCGACCCATGGCCGAATCCGCTCGACCCGATCTATTTTCGTCAGAGCAGCGTCGCGAGCGCGTGGTCGACTGGCAGGTTCCGGCGCCGGTCGCGAGAGTGGCCATGGGCCTGTCAGGCATGGACGCGATGCTCGGCATCCGCGATGGCCGGCTGCCGCCGCCGCCCTTCGCCAAGTTGATCGGTTTCGTCATGGCCGTGGTCGAACCAGGGCGGATCGTGATGGAACTGGAGCCGCGCGAGGATCTCGAAAATACCATCGGCCTTCTGCATGGGGCGACCGCGGCCGCGCTGCTCGACACGGCGATGGGTTGCGCGATTTCGACGCAGCTGGAGGCCGGGCAGTCGTCGGTGACGCTTGACCTGAAGATGACCTTCCTGCGGCCGCTCTCGGTCCTGTCAGGGCTGATCTCGGCCGAAGGCAAGATCATCAAGCTCGGGCGCCGGACCAGCTATACCGAAGGGTTTGTGCACGACGGTAAAGGGGCACTCGCGGTCCATGCAACTGCAACCTTTTCCATGATTGGCAACATCCCTACCGGGAATTAATGCGCCGCTCGGCCGGGATCCGTGCTATGAGATGACCTCCGACATCCAATGAGAGCTGCATGCGCTATTCTCGGGAACACAAGCAGGAAACCCACGACCGCATCGTAAGGAAGGCGTCGGTGCGGCTGCGCGAAAAGGGCGCCCACGGCATCGGCGTTGCCGACCTCATGAAGGAGGCGGGCCTCACGCATGGCGGTTTCTACGCGCATTTCGATTCGCGCGAGGCGCTCGTGATCGAGGCCTTTGCCTACGCCATGGACCGCTCGATGGAGCACTGGCGCAAGCAGTCCGATCAGGTTGCGCCCGAGAAGCAGCTTGCCCAGATCGTCGACAACTATCTTTCGGCGCTGCACCGTGACAATCCCGGCCATGGCTGCTCGATCCCGGCGCTCGGCGCCGAGATCGCCCGCGAAAGCCCGAAGACGCGAAAGGCTTTTGCCGGCAAGCTCGACGAGATGGTCGAGATGATGACCGATTTCATCCCGAACGTCCCACGCAAGGCCGCGCGCAAGCAGGCGATCGCCACGCTGGCCACGATGGCCGGCACCATGCTGCTGGCGCGCATCGCCGGCTCCAGTGAGTTGTCGGATGAGGTGCTGAAGGTAGGCAGGGACAGCGCGCTTGAGGGCACGAAGCGCGAGCCGAAGGTCGCGGCCGCGAAGAAGGCGAAGCAGAATTAGGCGAGGTGCTGTAGGGTGGTTAGCCGCGCAGATGCGCAAAGCGCATCTGCGCGGCTAACCCACCATGCTTCAGCAAGCGCCGAACGAAGTCGGTGGGTTACGCTTCGCTGCCCCCCTACGAAATCCGCCCCGCAAACAGCGCCCGCTCGCGCTCCACGATCTCGCCGATGTAGTCCGCGACCGCACGGATCCGCGCGAGATCCTTGCTGTCGGCGTGCATCAGCATCCAGAACGTCCTGGTGATCGAAACCTCCTCAGGCAGCACCGCCATGAGCTGCGGATAATCGCTCGCCATGAAGTGCGGCAGCACGGCGATGCCGAAGCCTGAGAGCGTGGCGTTGAGCTGCGCGATCAGATTGGCGCTGCGGAAGCGGGCCGAGATGCGCGGCGACACCTGCGGCAGGTAGTCGAGCTCGGGCGTGAACAGCAGTTCCTCGATGTAGCCGACGAAACGGTGCTGCGGCAGATCCTGCCGCGAGGCGATCCTTGGGAAGCGGTCGAGATAGGCGGGGGCGGCATAAAGCCCGAGGCGGTAGTCGAGCAGCTTGCGGCCGACGATGCGGCCTTCCTTCGGCATGGTCAGGCTGATGGCGATGTCGGCCTCGCGTTTGGAGAGACTGAACAGCCGCGCGGTGGCCACAAGTTGCAGATCGAGATCGGGATAGCGGTCGACGAAGGGGGCGAGCCTCGGCGCCAGGAAGGCGGTGCCGAAGCCATCAGGCGCGCCAATCCGTACCGTGCCCGTCAGCCGCGCCACGGAGCCGCCGACCTGCTCCTGATTGGCGACGATGGTGGATTCCATCGCCTCGGCGCTGTCGGCCACCCGCTGACCGGATTCGGTGAGGAGGTAGCCGGTCTTGCGCCGGTCAAACAGCTTGGCCGAGAGGTGCCTCTCCAGCCGGTCCACACGCCGGATCACGGTGGCATGGTCGACCCCGAGCTGTTTGGCCGCAGCCGACACCGAGCCGCCCCGCACGATGGCCAGCACGAAGCGAAAGTCGTCCCAGTCGATAGCGCCTTGATCCAGCATTTTCGCACATCTATGGTGCATTATCTCAGACTTGAATCCCAATAAATGCAGGTCGATAGGATTTGTCAAAGCCAACAGGCTGGCCTCAAGGAGATCATCCATGCGTTCAATCGGACATTTCATCGGCGGCAAGGAAATCAAGGGCACCTCGGGCCGCACCGCCGACGTTTTCGAGCCGATGACCGGTGACGTCCAGGCCAAGGTCGCGCTGGCGTCCAAGGCCGAGGTTCGCGCCGCCGTCGAGAACGCCCGCGCCGCACAGCCCGAATGGGCCGCGACCAACCCGCAACGCCGCGCCCGCGTCATGATGAAATTTCTCGAGCTGGTGCAGCGCGACTACGACAAGCTCGCCGAGCTGCTCGCGCGCGAGCACGGCAAGACCGTGCCCGACGCCAAGGGCGACATCCAGCGCGGCCTCGAAGTCGCCGAGTTCGCCTGCGGCATTCCGCATCTGATGAAGGGCGAGTACACCGAAGGGGCCGGCCCCGGCATCGACATCTATTCCATGCGCCAGCCGCTCGGCGTCGTCGCCGGCATCACGCCGTTCAATTTTCCGGCGATGATTCCGATGTGGAAGTTTGCCCCCGCGATCGCCTGCGGCAACGCCTTCATCCTCAAGCCGTCCGAGCGCGATCCCGGCGTGCCGATGCTGCTCGCCCAATTGATGATGGAAGCGGGCCTGCCGGCCGGCATCCTCAACGTCGTCAACGGCGACAAGGAAGCGGTCGACGCCATCCTCGACGACCCAGACATCAAGGCCATCGGCTTCGTCGGCTCCACGCCGATCGCGCAGTACATCTACGAGCGCGCCGCCCAGACCGGCAAGCGTTGCCAGTGCTTCGGTGGCGCCAAGAATCACGCCATCATCATGCCTGATGCCGATATGGACCAGGCCGTCGACGCGCTGATCGGCGCCGGCTACGGCTCGGCCGGCGAGCGCTGCATGGCCGTCTCCGTTGCGGTGCCCGTCGGCAAGTCCACCGCCGACCGCCTGATGGACAAGCTGATCCCGCGCGTCGAGTCCTTGAAGATCGGCACCTCGATCGATCCGTCGGCCGATTACGGTCCGCTGGTGACGCGCGAGGCGGTCGAGAAGGTCAAGAGCTACATCGACATCGGCATCAAGGAAGGTGCGACGCTCGCCGTCGACGGCCGTGGCTTCAAGATGCAGGGGTACGAGAACGGCTTCTATCTCGGCGGTTCGCTGTTCGACAACGTCACCAAGGACATGCGGATCTACAAGGAAGAGATCTTTGGGCCCGTGCTCTCGGTCGTGCGCGCGCACGACTACAAGGAAGCCCTGGCGCTGCCGTCCGAGCATGATTACGGCAACGGCGTTGCCATCTTCACCCGCGACGGCGACGCCGCGCGCGACTTCGCGGCCAAGGTAAATGTCGGCATGGTCGGCATCAACGTGCCGATCCCGGTGCCGATCGCCTACTACACCTTCGGTGGCTGGAAGAAGTCGGGTTTTGGCGATCTCAACCAGCACGGCCCGGATTCGGTCCGCTTCTACACCAAGACCAAGACGGTGACCTCGCGCTGGCCGTCCGGCGTCAAGGAAGGTGCGGAGTTCTCGATCCCGCTGATGAAGTAGGGCTGTTGTCCAGCCCGTCATTGCGGGCGTAGCGAAGCAATCCAGAATCTTTCCGCATAGACAGTCTGGATTGCTTCGTCGCTTGCAGTGCAAAATTGCTCCGCAATTTTGTCACGAGCTCCTCGCAATGACGAGGAAGGTGAGGAGCCCAGCATGCAGTTCGCTCTGAACGAGGATCAGGTCGCGGTTCGCGACATGGCGTTGGCGTTTGCGGCAGAAAAGATCGCGCCGCACGCGCTACGCTGGGACGAGGAGAAGCATTTTCCCGTCGACGTGATGCGCGAGGCGGCCGCTCTCGGTATGGGCGGCATCTACATTCGCGACGATGTCGGCGGCTCCGCGATGTCGCGGTTCGACGCGGCGCTGATCTTCGAGGCGCTGGCGACGGGCTGTCCGACCACCTCGGCCTTCATCTCCATCCACAACATGGCGAGCTGGATGATCGATGCCTTCGGCAGCGACACCCAGCGCCATCAATGGTTGCCAAAACTCTGCGCGATGGAGCTGATCGCAAGCTACTGCCTGACCGAGCCGGGCGCCGGCTCGGATGCGGCTGCGCTGCGCACCCGCGCCGTGCGCGAGGGCGATCACTATGTTCTCAACGGCCAGAAACAGTTCATTTCCGGCGCCGGGGGCACTGATCTCCTGGTCGCGATGGTACGCACCGGCGGCGATGGTCCCGGCGGCATCTCGACGCTCGTCATCGACGGCAAGACGCCAGGCGTTTCCTTCGGCGCCAATGAGCGCAAGATGGGCTGGAACGCACAGCCGACCCGCGCCGTGATGTTCGAAAACGCCCGCGTTCCGGTTGCGAACCGGCTGAGCGAGGAAGGCGTCGGCTTCAAGATAGCGATGGCCGGCCTCGACGGCGGCCGCCTCAACATTACCGCGTGCTCGCTCGGCGGCGCACAGACCGCACTCGACAAGGCGCGCGCCTACATGAAGGAGCGCAAGGCCTTTGGAAAGCGTCTGGACGAGTTCCAGGCGTTGCAGTTCAAGCTCGCCGATATGGCGATCGAGCTTGAGGCCGCGCGCACCTTCCTGTGGCGTGCCGCGGCTGCATTGGATCGCAAGGACCCCGACGCCACCATGCTCTGTGCGATGGCAAAGCGGTTCGGTACCGATGTCGGCTTCGAGGTCGCCAACCATGCGCTTCAGCTGCACGGTGGCTACGGTTACCTCAGCGAATACGGCATCGAGAAGATCGTGCGCGATCTGCGCGTGCACCAGATTCTCGAGGGCACCAACGAAATCATGCGGCTCATCGTGGCGCGCAAGTTGATCGAGGGCGCGCGATGAATGCAGTGGAAGAGGGGGACCTCATCGTTCGCCGCGAGGGCGCGGCCGGCGTGATTCGCCTCAACCGCCCCAAGGCAATCAACGCGATGACGCTGGAGATGTCTGAGGGCATCGACGCCGCGCTCGACAAGTTCGAGACCGACTCTGACGTTGCAGTCGTCATCCTGGAAGGTGCGGGCGACCGCGGGCTCTGCGCCGGCGGCGACATTCGCGGTCTCTGGGAGAACTCGCGCGAAGGCGGCGATCTCGGCGCGCGGTTCTGGCGGCAGGAATACGTCATGAATGCGCGGATCGCGAAGTATCCGAAGCCGTATGTCGCATTCATGGATGGTCTCGTGATGGGCGGCGGCGTCGGGCTGTCGGGCCATGCCAGTCATCGTATCGTCACCGATCGCACCAAGCTGGCGATGCCCGAAGTCGGGCTCGGCTTCTTCCCTGACGTCGGTGGCACCTGGCTGTTGTCGCGCGCGCCCGGCGAGATCGGCACTTATTTCGGCCTGACTGGCCAGACCATGAACGGGCCCGACGCGATTCACGCAAAGTTCGCCGACGCCGTGGTGCCGGCTGCCAAATGGCCGGAATTGCGCGAGGCGCTGACCAAGGTTCGCGGCGGCGTCACCGCGGCCGAGGCCAGCAAGCTGATCAACGGTTTTGCGACGGGCGAGACCGCGGGTCCGGTCGCTGCGAGGGAACCTGTTATCGACGCATTGTTCGGCTTCGACCGAATGGAAGACATCTTCGCTGCGCTCAAGCGTGACGGCTCGGAGTTCGCGCTGGCGACGCTGAAGACGCTCAACGAAAAATCCCCGCGTGGCATGGTGGTGACGCTGAAGTTGCTGCGGCTGGCGCGCACCGCCTCGAGCCTGGAAGAATGCCTTGTGCGCGAATATCGCGCCGCGCTTGAAGTCTTCCGCAGCGACGATTTCCGCGAGGGCGTGCGTGCGGCCGTGATCGACAAAGACCGCAATCCGACCTGGTCGCCGCCGCGGATCGAGGACGTGACGCCGGCGATGCTGGCGCCGTATCTCGCCGAAATCGGCGCCAACGAGCTAAAGTTCAACTAGTCAACGATTGAAGCGGAGGAAACGACAATGGCCACGATCGCATTCATCGGTCTCGGCAATATGGGCGGCCCGATGGCTGCCAATCTGGTCAAGGCCGGCCACAAGGTGGTGGCCTTCGACCTCGTCGAGGCTTCCCGCAATCAGGCCAAGGCCGATGGCGCCAACATTGCCGACAGCGCGACCGGAGCGGTGAAGGGCGCCGAAATCGTCGTCACCATGCTCCCCGCAGGCAAGCACGTGCTGGGCGTCTGGAACGAGGTCGTGCCTGCTATGACCAAGGGCACCCTGATCATCGATAGCTCCACCATCGACGTCGAGAGCGCGAGGGCCGCGCATGCGCTGGCCGCCAAGAACGGCGTGCTCTCGGTCGACGCGCCGGTCTCCGGGGGCACCGGCGGCGCCAAGGGCGCGAGCCTGACCTTCATGTGCGGCGGCGAGGAAGCCGCATTCGCGGCGGCAAAGCCCGTGCTGGAGAAGATGGGCAAGAAGATCGTGCATTGCGGCGGGGCCGGAGCGGGCCAGGCGGCCAAAATCTGCAACAACATGATCCTCGGCATCTCCATGATCGCGGTGAGCGAAGCCTTTGCGCTGGCTGAAAAGCTCGGCCTCTCGCATCAGGCGCTGTTTGATGTCGCCTCGACCTCGTCGGGCCAGTGCTGGTCGCTGACGACCTATTGCCCGGTTCCGGGCCCGGTGCCGACCTCGCCGGCCAACAACGACTACAAGCCGGGCTTCGCCTCGGCGCTGATGGTGAAGGACCTGACCCTGGCACAGGATGCCGCGAAAGCCGCAGGCGCGGCGACGCCGCTCGGCAAGCATGCGCAGGAGATCTATCAGTCTTTCGACGCAGCCGGCCAGGGCGGGGTGGATTTTTCCGGAATTATCAAGCACGTTAGGGGACTAGCCGGGAAAACTTGATGACGACATTTCAGGACGCGCGCGCGTTTCTTCTCGCACACCGCACGGATTACGAGACCGCGGTCAGGGATTTCCGCTGGCCCGATCCCGAACCCTTCAACTGGGCGCTCGACTGGTTCGACGCCGAGCTGGCGGCGAATGCGGAGAGCAAGGATCGGCCCGCGCTCTGGATTGTCGATGCCGCCCAGGACAAGCAGACGAAGCTGTCTTTCGCCGCGCTCTCGAAGCGCTCCAACCAGGTTGCCAATTTCCTCCGCGCGCAGGGCTTGAGGCGCGGCGATCATCTCCTGCTGCTGCTCGGCAATGTGGTTCCGCTGTGGGAGATCATGCTGGCGGCGATCAAGCTCGGCGTCGTCGTGATTCCCGCGACCACGCTGCTCACTGCCGATGAGCTGCGCGACCGGCTCGATCGCGGCAAGGCAAAGGCGGTCGTGGCCGCGCAGGACCAGGTCGCCAAGTTCGCCAGCCTCGGCGTTGACGGTGTGGTGCGTATCGTCGTGGGCGAGGCGTCCGATGGTTGGCTTGCCTATGACGAGGCGGCAAAAGCTTCGGAGAGTTTTGCAGCCGACGGCCCGACCAATGCCGACGACCCGATGCTGCTCTATTTCACCTCGGGCACGACGGCAAAGCCAAAGCTCGTTCGCCACAGTCAGCGCAGCTATCCCGTCGGCCATCTCTCCACCATGTACTGGATCGGGCTGAAGCCCGGCGACGTCCATCTCAACATCTCCTCGCCCGGCTGGGCCAAGCACGCCTGGAGCTGCTTCTTCGCGCCCTGGAATGCGGGCGCGACGGTGTTTGTGGTCAATCAGTCGCGCTTCGACGCCAAAGGCCTGCTCGCCACCATCGGCCGTTGCGGCGTCACCACGCTGTGCGCGCCGCCGACGGTGTGGCGGCTGTTCATCCAGGAGAATTTGGCTTCGTTCAAGGTGGCCTTGCGCGAGGTCTGCGGCGCTGGCGAGCCGCTCAATCCCGAAGTGATCGACCAGGTGCAGGCCGCCTGGGGGCTCACGATTCGCGATGGCTATGGCCAGACCGAAACCACGGCACTTGCCGGCAACTCGCCCGGGCAGAAGATCAAGGTCGGCTCGATGGGCCGGCCGTTGCCGGGTTACCGCGTGCAGGTCAGCGACGCGGACGGCCATCCGGCCAAGGAGGGCGAGGTGGCGTTGCTGCTCGGTGCCAACAGGCCCGCCGGCCTGATGCAGGGCTATCAGGGCGACGACGGCAAGCTGTCGGGCGCCGAAGGCGAGCTCTATCGCAGCGGCGACGTCGTCTTCGCCGACGAGGACGGCTATCTCACCTTCGTCGGCCGCTCCGACGATGTCTTCAAATCCTCCGACTATCGGATCAGCCCGTTCGAACTCGAAAGCGTGCTGCTCGAGCATGAGCTCGTGGCCGAAGCCGCGGTGGTGCCGAGCCCGGATCCTATCAGGCTCGCGATCCCCAAGGCCTTCGTGCTGCTGACCTCGGGCGCCGAGCGGACGCCGGAGACGGCGCTGTCGATCTTCAAGCACCTGCACACGCGGCTTGCGCCGTTCAAGCGCATCCGGCGGCTCGAAATCGTCACCGAGCTGCCGAAGACGATCTCTGGCAAAATCCGCCGGGTGCAGCTACGACGGCTCGAACGCGACAATGATCGCGACGATCCGCTGCGCGGCCGGGAATTCCGTGAGGAGGATTTTCCGGAGCTGCCGAAGACAAGAAGTGAGACCTGAGTGAACGAAATCTGGAAGAAACCGCCGATCACGCTGGAGGCCTATCAGGCCATGGTCGGCAAGGAGATCGGCGTATCGTCCTGGCACCTGATCGACCAGCCCCGCATCGACACCTATGCCGATGTGACCGAGGACCACCAGTTCATCCATGTCGACTCCGAGAGGGCGAAGCAGGAGACCGCGTTCGGCACCACCATCGCGCACGGCTTTTTGACGATGTCGATGTTGTCGGTGATGTCCTATGAGGTGATGCCGGCGATCGCGGGCACCACGATGGGCGTCAATTACGGCTTCGACAAGCTGCGCTTCATCTCGCCGGTCCGCTCGGGCAAGCGCGTTCGCGGCCGTTTCGTGCTGGCGGAAGCCAAGCTGCGCAAGCCGAACGAGTTGCAGTCCCGTACCAATGTGACGGTAGAGATCGAGGGCGAGGACAAGCCCGCACTGGTCGCCGACTGGCTTGGGTTGATCTATTTCGCGTAAGTCGAGCCGTGTTGGCCGGGCTTGACCCAGCCATGCATCGCTGCTCAAAAGCTGACCAAATCGCGCGGTGTCACCCTCTCCCCTTGTGGGAGAGGGTGGCTTCGCGGAACGCGAAGCCGGGTGAGGGGTATCTCTCCACGAACTCGGCTGCCGAGAGATATCCCTCATCCGGCGCTTGTGCGCCACCTTCTCCCGAAAGGGGAGAAGGACGAAGAAGCAGGAAGCACACTCATGGCAATCAGGTTCGACGGACGCGTCGCCATCGTCACCGGCGCGGGCAATGGTCTCGGCAAGGCGCACGCGTTGGGTCTTGCGAGCCGCGGCGCGAAAGTCGTGGTCAACGATTTCGGCGGCGCGCGTGACGGCACGGGCGCCTCGCTCTCGCCGGCCGAAGCCGTGGTCGAGGAGATCCGCAAAGCCGGCGGCACCGCGATGGCTGACGGCGCCGACGTCTCCAATTTCGAGCAGGTCACCGCCGTGGTCGAGCGCGCCACCAAGGAGTGGGGCAGCGTCGACATCATGTGCGCCAATGCCGGCATTTTGCGCGACAAGTCGTTCGGCAAGATGGAAGCCGCCGATTTCCAGAAGGTGCTCGACGTGCATCTCGTCGGCACCTTCTATTGCTGCAAGGCGGTGTGGGCCGGCATGCGCGACCGCAATTACGGGCGCATCGTGCTGACGACCTCGTCCTCCGGCCTCTACGGCAATTTCGGCCAGGCCAATTACGGCGCGGCCAAGTCAGGCATGGTCGGTTTGATGAACGTGCTTGCGGAAGAGGGCCGCAAGAACAACATCCGCGTCAACATCATCTCGCCGACGGCCGCGACCCGCATGACCGAAGAGCTGTTGCCGCCGCAGGCGCTGCAACTGATGAAACCGAATGCGATCACGCCCGCGGTCGAGTACATGCTGAGCGAGGACGCGCCGACCCGCACCATCATGGGCGCCGGTGCAGGCTCGTTCGCCGTGATCAAGATCGTCGAGAGCGAAGGCATCAACCTGCCGGAGTCGGACTGGACCCCGGACGCGATCGCTGCGCATTTCGCTGAGATCAGCGACATGTCCAAGGCCAAGGCACTCGCCGGTGCGTTCGAGCAGACGCAAAAGTACGTCGCGCAGGCCGCAGCACGGGCGGGGATCAAGCTGTAGCTCCCTGTCATTCCGGGGCGATGCGAAGCATCGAGCCCGGAATCCATCGTGCGACAGAACATGCGGCCCAATGGATTCCGGGCTCGCGCCAAGCGGCGCGCCCCGGAATGACGAGCCTTTTTTTGGCGCGAGAATTTGACCTAAACTCCCATCATGACCGCAATTACCAACCAAGTCGCCGTCATCGGGGCCGGTCCCGCCGGGCTGATGGCGGCGGAGGTGCTGGCGCAGGGTGGCGCCAGCGTCATCGTCTACGATGCCATGCCGTCGGCGGGCCGCAAATTTTTGATGGCCGGCCGGGGCGGGCTCAATCTGACCCACAGCGAGCCGCTGGCGGACTTCCTTTCGCGCTACCGCGAGGCGATGCCGCACTTGCGCGCTGCGGTCGAGGCGTTTCCGCCCGATGCATTGCGTGACTGGAGCGCCGAACTTGGACAGCTGACCTTCGTTGGCAGTAGCGGGCGGGTGTTTCCGAAAACGTTCAAGGCCTCGCCTTTGCTGCGTGCCTGGCTGCGCCGGCTCGATGCGGCGGGCGTGCAGTTTGTTTTCCGCCATCGCTGGATCGGATGGGACGAGAAGGGGCGGCTCCTGTTCCAAACTTCCAACGGCCCGCGTGCTATTGCGGCCAGTGCAACAGTGCTTGCGCTTGGCGGTGCGAGCTGGCCGCGGCTCGGCTCGGATGGCGCATGGGGCGATTTGCTGGTAGCCAAAGGCATTGCCATCTCAAAACTTCGGCCGGCCAACTCCGGTTTCACCGTCGCCTGGTCCGACGTCTTCCGCGATCGTTTCGAGGGCCAGCCTCTCAAGGGCGCGACCTTTACGATCGGCCGGCATACCGTGCGCGGCGAAGCCATGATCACCCGCGGCGGCATCGAAGGCGGCGCGATCTACGCGCTGTCGGCGGAGCTGCGCGAAGCCGTGCTGGGGATCGGGCACGCAACACTGACGATCGCGCTGCGGCCTGATCTCGACCAGGGGACGCTGACCACGCGACTGTCAGGCACGCGCGGCAAACAGTCGCTCGCAAATTTCCTGCGCAAGGCGGCGCAAGTGTCGCCGGTTGGCATCGGCCTGATGCAGGAGGCGGTCATCGCCTCCGGTCGGCCGCTGGCGGCGTTCTCGCCGACAGAGCTCGCGCTTCTGATCAACGCGATTCCGGTCGAGCTCACGGGTATTGCGCCGATCGATCGCGCCATTTCCACCGCAGGCGGGATTGCCTTCGAAGAACTCGACAACCACTTCATGCTGCGCAAGCTGCCCGGCGTGTTCGCCTCCGGCGAGATGCTGGATTGGGAAGCCCCGACCGGTGGCTACCTGCTGCAAGCGTCGTTCGCGACGGGGGCGGCGGCGGGCAGGGGTGTATTGGCGTGGCTAAGACACTAACCGCCGTCATTGCGAGCACAGCGAAGCAATCCAGACTGCCTCCGCGGAGGTAGTCTGGATTGCTTCAAGGGCTCCTCGCAATGACGGCCGTGGAAGCGGTCGGACCTACCTTAGCTTCCCCCGCGCCGCGACCGGCAGCGTGCCGATGATCTCGTCGCCGCGCACCATCAAGACCTCGTCCATCATGTTGACGACGACACAGACGTGGTTCGGCACGATCCGGACGACGTCGCCGACATTGGGCCGCGTGTTGCTGCGGGAAAGATCGAGGAAACCGTGCTCCTCGGCGAATTTTGCGATCTTGGCTTCGGGATGCTCTAGGATCAGGCCGTGGCCGTCGAGCCCGCCGGTGTCCGATGTCAGCGTCTTCGAGCCGGCATCGAGAATGCCCCGCTCGGGCGCCGCACGGCTCACCACGGTCGAGTAGATGTGCAGCGCGCAGTCGTCCCAGGTGGCGACACCGGCCGCGACCTGCATGCGATCGTTGTAGATGTAGGTGCCGAAGCGGTGCTCGGTGCCGCCTTTGAGCTTGCCGATGTTGACGAGGTTCGGCGTGCCGCCGGTCGAGACGATTTTTGCGTCGAGCCCGTGCGCGCGCACGCCGGCCAGCGCCTCGTCGTAGAATTTCTGCGCGTCCGCCCAGCCTGTTTCGGTCGGATACAGCATGAAGCCGGCGAACGCGAGCCCCTTGGACGCGGCGATCTCGCGCGCCAGCGCGATCGCCTCCGCCGGCGTCTCGACGCCCGCGCGCTTGCGACCCGTGTCGCATTCGACCACGACCGAGAGCGGACGGCCCGAAGCCTCGGCGGCCTTCGGCAAGCCCGCGACGACCGTGGAGTTGTCTGCGGCAACCGTCATCCTGGTCTTGGCATTGAGCGCGCCGAGCCGCGCCATCTTCTCTTCGCCCAGGAGATTGTAGCTGATCAGGATGTCGTCGATGCCGGCATTGGCCATGATCTCGGCCTCGCCGATCTTCTGGCAGGTGATGCCCTTGGCGCCGGCCGCGACCTGCATCCTCGCGATGGTCGGGTTCTTGTGCGTCTTGATGTGCGGGCGGTTGGCGACGCCGGCGTCGTCGCAAGCCTTCTGGATCCGCGCAATGTTGCGCTCCACCTTGTCCATGTCGATGACGGCACAGGGCGTGCCATATTCGCGGGCAATCTTTGCAGCAAGGGTCGTTGTCATGAGTTAAGCCTGCTCTATTTCTTCGCGAAGCATTTCAAGTTCGAGCCAGCGCTCTTCGGCGGCGGACAGTTCTTCATGCGCCCTGGCGATCGCGGCCGACGTATCGTCGAATGTCTTGCGATCCCTGGCGTAGAGATTTGGATCGTCGAGCACGCGTTGCAGCCTGGCGATATCGGCGTGCAACGTTTCCATCTTCTTCGGCAGCGTTTCCAGCGCGTGCTTTTCGTTGAAGCTCAGCTTCCGCTTCGGCGTGGAGGCGGGAGCAACGACACGCTCCTCTTTCTTTTCCGCGGGCGCCTGCGTCTTGATCGTCTCGCGCTTGAGATCGGCGCCACGCTGCGCCAGCATGTCGCTGTAGCCGCCGGCATATTCGATCCACTTGCCGTTACCTTCGGGCGCGATCACTGACGTGACAACGCGGTCGAGGAAGTCGCGGTCATGGCTAATCAGGATGACCGTGCCCTCATAGTCGCCGAGCATCTCCTCGAGCACGTCGAGCGTCTCGAGGTCGAGATCGTTGGTCGGCTCGTCCAGCACCAAGAGGTTTGAAGGCTTGGCGAGCGCGCGCGCCAGCATCAGCCGGCCGCGCTCGCCGCCCGAGAGCACCTCCAGCGGCGTGCCGCGCTGCTCCTGCGC
The DNA here is from genome assembly GCF_004114955.1 of Bradyrhizobium guangzhouense. Lineage (NCBI taxonomy): Bacteria > Pseudomonadati > Pseudomonadota > Alphaproteobacteria > Hyphomicrobiales > Nitrobacteraceae > Bradyrhizobium > Bradyrhizobium guangzhouense. The sequence continues at coordinate 4,287,865 of NZ_CP030053.1, read as the reverse complement.
GAACAGAAAATCCTTCATGTAGCCGACCACGTGCTTCGGCTTGCCGCCGACCATGACGTGATCGCCGCGGCCACCGGTCAGCGCTTCCGCCAGCGTCGATTTGGGATCGAGGCTTTCGCGGTGCTGGTCGAGCGTTGCCATTTCCAGATTGGCGCCGAGCCGCACGGTGCCGGAATCCGGCTGTATGCCGCCCGTCAGCAGATTGACCAGCGTGGTCTTGCCGGCGCCGTTCGGGCCGATGATGCCGAGCCGGTCGCCGCGCTGGATACGGGTCGAGAAATTGTCGACGATGATGCGATCGCCATAGGCCTTGCTGATGCCCTTGGCCTCGATCACCAGCTTGCCGGAGGCTTCCGCTTCGCTAGCTGCGAGACTCGCGGTGCCGGCGGTGCCGCGATAGTTGCGGCGTTGGTCGCGCAGGGCATGCAGGTTGGAGAGCCGCTTGACGTTGCGCTTGCGCCGTCCGGAGACGCCGTGGCGCAGCCAGTGCTCCTCGTCGACGATCTTGCGGTCGAGCTTGTGCTGGTCGCGCTCTTCTTCCGCCAGCACCTCGTCGCGCCAGGTCTCGAACGAGGCGAAGCCGCGGTCGATCTGCTTGATCTTGCCGCGGTCGAGCCAGGCGGTGGAGCGCGACAGATTGGTGAGGAAGCGGCGGTCGTGGCTGATGATGACGAGCGCACTGCGCCGGGAATCGAGCTCCTTCTCCAGCCATTCGATGGTTGAGAGATCGAGGTGGTTGGTCGGCTCGTCCAGCAGCAGGATATCGGGCGAGGGCGCCAGCACGCGCGCCAGTGCCGCGCGACGGGCCTCGCCGCCGGAGGCGTTCGCCGGGTTCTCGTCTCCGGTGAGTCCAAGCTGCTCGACCAGATAACGTGCCTGGTAGGGATCGTCGCCAGGCGCGAGACCGGCCTCGACATAGGCCAGCAGGGTCTTGTGCTCGCCGAAGTCGGGCTCCTGCGGCAGATAGCGCACGGTGGCGCCGGGCTGAACGAAGCGCGTGCCGCCGTCGGGTTCGACCAGCCCGGCTGCGATCTTCAACAGCGTCGATTTGCCGGAGCCATTGCGGCCGATCAGGCAAACGCGCTCGGATGGCGCGACATTGAGCTCGACGCCCGACAGCAACGGCGTGCCGCCGAAGGTCAGCTTGATGTCTTTCAATTGGATCAGCGGCGGCGCCATGGTCAGCTCTGGCTCGTCGCGGCCGCGTCGGCGCGGCGGCGCTGGATCCGGCGCAGCGTCTGGTCGAGCGCCGAGAGGAAAGCAGAACGGTCGCGCGGGGAGAACGAGCGCGGGCCGCCGGTGACTTCGCCGGCCGAGCGCAGATCCGTCATCAGATTGCGCACCGCCAGCGTCATCCCGATCGACTCTTCCGTGAACGGCTTGCCGTTCGGCGCGATCACATCGGCGCCGGCCTTCACGCAACGGCTCGCCAGCGGAATGTCCGAGGTGATGACGACGTCGCCGGGCCTCGCCCGTTCCGCGATCCAGTCGTCGGCCGCGTCCATGCCGCTACCTGCCGCGATACGCTCGATCAGGGGATCGTGGGGCACGCGGATGAAGTTGCCGGCGACCACGCTCACGGGCACGCCATGGCGAAGCGCGACGCGATAAATCTCGTCCTTCACCGGGCAGGCGTCGGCGTCGACATAGATGCGGGTGGAGGTGTCAGTCATTCGCCGCGTGGTACCCCATTCGGGCCGCAAAGGCGAGGGGATTGACCGGTGTTCCCCGGGGCCTACGATCAGCCAGGAAACAACAAGAATAGTGGGGAAGCCAAGCCATGCCGAACCGGCTCGAAACCTGGCGCGTCGAGGCCTACAACACCGCCAAGCAGTCCGAAAACAAGATGCATGACGACACGGTGGCGCGCCGCTTCGGCTTTTCCGGCGGGCTGGTGCCCGGCGTCGACGTCTTCGCCTACATGATGCACGTGCCGGTGGCGCGCTGGGGCCGCGATTTCCTCTCCCGCGGGCTGGTCGAAGCCCGCTTCATCAAGCCGGTCTATGACGGCGAGACCGCCGATGTCGATGCCACCGAGCACAACGGCCTGCTCACGATCGAGGTGTTCAGTCGTACCGTGCTGTGCGCCACTGGCACAGCCTCGCTGCCGGTGGCAGCGCCCGCGGTGTCATTGGGGGACTATGTCGAGGTGCCTGCGGTTGCCGAGCGTAGGCCGGTCAGCGCCGAGATCTTCGAGGTCGGCAACTGGCTCGGCACGGCGCCGCGCCGCTGGGCCGGTCAGGACGCGACCAACTATCTCGCCGATATCAGGGAGACCGATCCGATCTTTGCGCGCGAGGGACTCGGCCATCCCGGCCTGATCCAGCGCGTGATGAATCGCGTGCTGGTGGATAATACGATATTGGGCCCGTGGATCCATGTCGGCAGCCGCATGCAGCTGTTGTCGCCCGCGCGCACCGGCGACGAGATCGTCGCGCGGGCAAAAGTCACCGCGAACTACGAGAAGAAGGGCCACCGCTTCGTCGAACTCGACGCGCTGGTCGTCGCCAACGGCACGACGCCGCTTGCACGCTGCCAGCACACCGCGATCTACCAGCCGCGCGAGCAGGCGGCGGCTTAGGTGCGGGACGGGGCAATCGCGCCAATCCAAAGACGGTGTCATGCCCCGCGAAGGCGGGGCATCCAGTACGCCGCAGCGTATCGGTCAAACCACTGCGGCCTCGGGATACTGGATCGCCCGCCTTCGCGGGCGATGACAGCTTTGTTGTGGAGGCAGAAGCACAGCCTTAAGCCGCTTTCCCCTTCGCGTCCTGGATCGCGCGCCACACCCGCTCCGGCGTCAACGGCATGTCGATGTGCTTGATGCCGTAGTCCGAGAGTGCGTCGAGCACCGCGTTCACCACCGTCGACAGGCTGCCGGCGCAGCCGGCTTCGCCGCAACCCTTGCTGCCGAGCGGATTGGTCGTGGCCGGCACCGGGTGATCGCCGACCGTCATGTTCGGCACGTCTTCGGCGCGCGGCAGGGCGTAGTCCATCAGCGAGCCCGTGATCGGCTGGCCGCTCTCGTCGTAGCGAACGTGCTCCATCAGCGCTTGTCCAATGCCCTGGACCACGCCGCCATGGAGCTGGCCGGCGACCAGCATCGGGTTGATCACCGTGCCGAAATCGTTCACCGCGCTGTAGCGCACGATCTGCACCACGCCGGTATCAGGGTCGATCTCGACTTCGGCGACATGGCAGCCGTTCGGGAAGGCCGAGGGCACCGGCTCGCTGGTGTGGTCGACATCGAGACTATCGGGCACGCCATCAGGCACCTTGCCGTCATGCAGCTTCTTGGCGAGCTCCATGATGTCGATGCTGCGATCGGTGCCGGCAATGGTGAAGCTGCCGTCGGCGAACTCGATGTCGGCCTCGGCGGCCTCCAGCATGTGCGCGGCGGCGCGCTTGCCCTTCTCGATCACGAGCTTCGAGGCCTCGACGATGGCCATGCCGCTGGCCGTGATCGAGCGCGAGCCGCCGGTGCCGTTGCCGGCGTGGACGATGTCGCTGTCGCCCTGCACGAGCTTCACGCTCTCGAAGGGAACGCCAAGCTGCGCACACAGCACCTGCGCGAACGGCGTGGCGTGGCCCTGGCCGTAATCAAGCGTGCCGGTGATGAGCTGAACGCTGCCGTCGGGATCGAACACGATCTTGCCGAGCTCGGGACTCGGCGGCGCGGTGACCTCGAGATAGGAGCCGACGGCGATGCCGCGCAGCTTGCCGGCCTTCTTGCTGTCCTTCTTGCGCTTGGCAAAATTCTCGTGGTCGGAGATCTCCAGCGCCTTGCTGAACACCGCCTGGAAGTCGCCGCTGTCATAGGTGACGCCTGACGAGGCCGGGAACGGCATCTGGTTCGGCTTGATGAAGTTGCGCTTGCGCAAGGTCAGACGGTTGATGCCCATCTCGTCGGCGGCGCGGTCGATCAGCCGCTCCATATAGTAGTTTGCCTCGGGCCGGCCGGCGCCGCGATAAGCGCCCATCAGCGTGGTGTTGGTCAAAACCGTCTTGATGTCGATCGCCATCAGCGGCGTGCGGTAGACGCTGGAAAAGTTCTTGCCGGTGTTGAGCGAGAGCGGGCTGGGCGCAACGCCGGTGATATAGGCGCCGAGATTGCCGTAGCCGGACAGTTTTGCCGCGAGGAAGTGCCCCTCGGCATCGAGCGCCAGCTCGGCATGGATCTTCTGCGCGCGGCCGTGGCTGTCCGACAGGAAGCTGGTCGAGCGCTCGTCGAGCCACTTCACCGGGCGTCCCAGCGCCTTCGCCGCGTACAGGATGCACATGTATTCGGGATAATTGACGTTCTTCATGCCGAACGAGCCGCCGACATTGGCCGTCAGGATCCGCACCTTGTCGTTCGGCACCTTCAAATTCTTGGCGAGGTTGGCGCGGTTGCCCGCGACGCCCTGCGTCGGCATCTGAATGGTGTAGCGCTCGGTCTTCTTGTCATAGGAGGCAAGGCCGACGCGCGGTTCCATCGACACCACGGCGACGCGGGTGTTCTCGATGTCGACCTTGGTGACATGGGCGGCGCTGGCGAAGGCAGCGTTCACCTTCTCGGCGTCGCCATAGTGATAGTCGAGCGCGACGTTGTTGGGGATGTGATCGTAGAGCTGCGGCGCGCCTGGCTTGGCGGCTTCCTCGGGATCGGTCACCGCTGGCAGCGGCTCGATATCGAGCTCGACGGCCTCGGCCGCATCGCGGGCCTGGGCCAGCGTCTCGGCCACCACGAAGGCGACGGGGTCGCCGACGAAGCGGACCTTGTCGGTGGCCAGCGGATGGCGGTTGGTCTGATGCACGGGCGAGCCGTCGCGACTTTTCAGTGGCAGGCCGCAGGTGAAGGGCCCATAGCCGGCGGCGTTCAGGTCCGTTCCGGTCCAGACCCCCAGCACGCCCGGCATCGCCTTGGCGGCATCAAGGCCGATGCCGCGGATCACGCCATGGGCGTGGGTGGAGCGGACGATCACCGCATGGGCTTGGCCGGGCAGGTTGAAATCGTCGGTATAGCGGCCCTTGCCGCGCACCAGCGTGTCGTCCTCCTTGCGGCGGACGGGCTGCCCGACGCCATATTTTTGCAGTGCAATGGCGTTTTCGAGCGTGGACGATTTGGTGTGTTCTTGCATGGAATTGACCTGAAAAGCCGGCAATCGCGCTTTGGGGGGCGCCTCGAGGACCGGACCGTTCAAAAATAGCCGACGGTCCCGTTCACGACAACGCACGAATGGGCATGGTCCTATGTGATGCGATGTTGCGCATGTCTGCCGCGCTGCTAATGTTTCAGGCGAAAAATCAATTCCGGATCGGCGCTTTAGGGGCCGTGGAAAGACAGTTTGTATGAATGACCACACGCGGCTCCGCGACGGCCATGTAAGCCAACATGGGCCGCACGGTGAGCTGGAGGGGTCGATGGCGGCGGTGGCTTTGGCCACGGAGCCTGCAGTCCCCGCGCAGGCGCCGGGAACCGGCGTCTATGCGGCGCTGGACCTCGGAACCAACAATTGCAGGCTCCTGATCGCCTGTCCGACCCACGACGGCTTTCGCGTGGTCGATTCCTTCTCGCGCATCATCCGGCTGGGCGAGGGCGTCTCGGCCACGGGGTCCATCAGCGAGGCCGCGATCGATCGCGCCATCGCCGCGCTCAGCATTTGCCGGGACAAGATCAACCTGCGCAAGGCCAAGCGGCTGCGGCTGATCGCCACCGAAGCCTGCCGCGCGGCCTCGAATGCGGAAGGTTTTCGCAGCCGCGTCGCGGCGGAGACCGGCATCGAGCTCGAGGTGATCGACCGCGAGACCGAGGCCTCGCTCGCCATGCTCGGCTGCTCGCCGCTGGTCGATCCCAGGGGCCGTGGCGCCATTCTGTTCGACATCGGCGGCGGCTCGACCGAACTGGTGCGGATCGAGCGCGATCCCGCCAATCCGGAACCGCGCATAAAAGCATGGATGTCGATCCCGCTCGGCGTCGTGACGCTGGCGGAGCAATTCGGCGGCCGCGACGTGACGCCGGAGATCTATGCCGCGATGGAGCAGGAGGTCGCCAATCACGTTGCGCCGTTCGCCGCGGAGCATGGCCGCGATCTCAGCGGCATGCATCTGCTCGGCACGTCGGGCACCGTGACGACGCTCGCCGGCATCCATCTCAATCTCGTGCGTTACGACCGCCGCCGCATCGACAGCATCTGGATGAACGACACCGACATCACCGCGACCATCACCAAGCTGCTCGGCATGAGCTACGAGGACCGCGCGAATAACAGCTGTATCAGTGTCGAGCGCGCCGATCTGGTGCTGGCCGGCTGTGCCATCCTCGATGCCATCAGGCACGCGTTCCCGCTGCCGCGCCTGCGCGTCGCCGACCGCGGCCTGCGCGAGGGCATGCTGGTGGAGATGATGCGCGAGGACGGCGCGCTCAGGAGCTGGTGAGATGGCGAAAGACACCACCGGCCGCTTGCACGTTCAGGTCAAGACCGGCGGCAAGCGGAAGCTGTCGTCGAAGCTGTGGCTGGAGCGGCAGCTCAACGATCCCTATGTCGCCAAGGCCAAGGCCGCAGGTTATCGCTCGCGCGCCGCGTTCAAGCTGCTCGAGATCGACGACAAGTTCCGGCTGCTGAAGCCGGGCATGGCGGTGGTCGATCTTGGTGCCGCGCCCGGCGGCTGGAGCCAGATCGCCGCCAAGCGCGTCGGCTCGGTCGACGGCCAGGGCAAGGTCGTCGCGATCGACCTGCTGGAGATGCCTGAGATCCCCGGCGTCGATTTCGCCCAGCTCGATTTCATGGACAACGACGCGCCCGAAAAGCTCACCGCCATGCTGGGCGGCGGCGCCGATGTCGTGATGTCCGACATGGCCGCCAACACCACCGGCCACCGCAAGACCGACCAGCTCCGCATCGTTGGCCTCGTCGAGACGGCGGCTGCCTTTGCGTGTGATGTGCTCAAGCCCGGCGGCACGTTTTTGGCCAAGACGTTCCAGAGCGGCGCCGACGCCGATCTGCTCGCGCAGCTCAAGCGCGATTTCGCGACAGTCCGCCATGTCAAGCCGGCGGCAAGCCGGCAGGATTCCTCCGAGCGTTATGTGCTCGCGACGGGATTTCGCGGCGGGGCATAGACTCTCGCTGTCGTCCCGGCCTGCGCCGGGACCACATCGAGGATATGGCGCCTGCTCGTCTAACTTACCCCAGCCGCTGGTCCCGCATGTCCTGCGTATCTTCCGTCGCCGCCTTGACGGCGGCGCTCGCGGCGCCCTTCGCCGCGCCCTTGCGGCTTGCGACTTCGATCGCCTTGCGACCGGAGATCTCGTGGCCGGCGTCGCTGGGCATCTGCCAGAAGAACCAGCTCGAGGCGGCCGAGGTCAGCGCCACCACGATGAAGGCCGGCATGAACACGGTGGCATTGAGCTCGCTGACGTGGTTCAGCCACATCGTGGTCTCCACCGAGGCGGCACCGACCGCGACGCCCGCAGAAACGGCGAGCTGTTGGTTGACGCTGACCAGCGTGGTGGCGCGGCTCATCTGCGGGCTGTCGACCTCGGCATAGGCCACCGTGTTGATCGCGGTGAACTCCAGCGAGCGGAAGAAGCCGCCGACCACCAGGATGACCATGATGATCAGCAGCGGGGTCGTCACCGTGAACAGCGCGCAGACACCGAGGAAGAACGCGCTGACGATCGCATTCACCGTCATCAGATTGCGGAAGCCGAAGGCCCGGATCAGGCGCGCCGCAAGCGTCTTCATGCCCATGGCACCGAGCGAGGACGAGAAGGTGACGAGGCCGGAATGAAACGGCGACAGGCCGAAGCCGATCTGCATCAGCAGCGGCAAGAGGAAGGGCAGGGCGCCGATGCCGAGCCGGAACATGAAGCCGCCGACGATGGCCGCGCGCAAGGTCGGCAAGGTCAGCAGCGAGAAATCCAGCACCGGCGAGCCGGTCCGCCGGGCATGAATGACGTAGAGCGTCATCGAGATCGCGCCGCCCGCGACCAGGGCCGCCACCGTGCTCCACGGCAACAGATTGAGGCCAGCGACCGAAAGACCGAACGCGATGCCGGCAAGCCCGATACCTGCGAGCACCATGCCGTAGAGATCGAATTTCTCCTGCGTCTCGCTCTTGATCGGATCGATGAACTTCAAGGCCATGAAGATGCCGAGCAGCCCGATCGGAATGTTGATCAGGAAGATCCAGTGCCACGACGCGTAGGTCGTGATGAAACCGCCGAGCGGCGGGCCGATCACGGGACCGATCAGGGCGGGCACCGTCACCCAGGCCATCGCGTTGACGAGCGCGCTCTTGTCGACCGAGCGCAGCAGCACGAGGCGCCCGACCGGCGTCATCATCGCGCCGCCCATGCCCTGCAGGATGCGCGCGATCACGAAGTCGGTGACCGAGCCTGACAGCGCGCAGCCAACCGAGCCGATCATGAACACGCCAACCGCGATCGCGAACACCATCCGCGCGCCAAACCTGTCAGCGGTCCAGCCGCTCGCGGGGATGAATACGGCGAGCGACAAGAGGTAGGAGGTGATCGCAAGCTTCAGCGTCAGCGGGCTGGTGCCGATGTCGGCCGCGATCGCCGGCAGCGAGGTGGCGATGACGGTGGAATCCATGTTCTCCATGAAGAGAGCAGTGGCCACGATCAGCGGAATGATGCGTTGCTTGTCGACCATGACGGATTTGTAATGAAAACCGGGGCGGAAGGGCGAGGATTTCGGCTTATCACCGCCATCTCGCCGGGACCATTGCGGATGAACGCATAGCACCTAAATCCTGGATCAGCCTCCTCGTCATTCCCAGGCGCGACGAAGTCGCGAGCTATGGTGCGCCATTGCGCACCTTAGGATCCATCCCGCAGCGGCCCCCGCGGACCAATGGATTCCGGGCTCGCGCCAAGTGGCGCGCCCCGGAATGACGAGCACCGCCCGCGCAATCCCCGCTGAATTTACGTAAAAAGCCTGTGCATGGCTGGCCAGCGGCCCGATTTGCTTTGATTCGTCACGCGGACATGCTATCGACCCGCGTCAACCCCACCGATGGGCTCCGATTCTCAGGGCGATGCCGCAAGGCACGCCGAGGGCGGCGCTCATCCATAATCGTTTGCGGCACGGCCGCAGGAAGGAGTTGGCATATGGCCACGGTGCAACTTCAGGGCATCCGCGAAGCCTTCACATTCGACGACGTGCTGTTGAAGCCGGGCCTGTCCGACGTCATGCCGGGCGAGGTCGACATCCGCTCCCGCGTCACCCGCGCCATTCCGCTCAATATCCCGATCATGGCCTCCGCCATGGACACCGTCACCGAGGCCCGCATGGCGATCGCCATGGCGCAGGCCGGCGGCCTCGGCGTCATTCACCGCAATTTCGATCCCGATGGCCAGGCCGCCCAGGTTCGGCAGGTCAAGCGCTACGAGTCGGGCATGGTGGTGAACCCGCTCACCATCAGCCCCGAGGCCAGCCTCGATGATGCGCTCAAGCTGATGAGCGATCACGGCATTTCCGGCATTCCCGTCGTCACCGGCGCGGGCAAGTCCACGCCCGGCAAGCTGGTCGGCATCCTCACCAACCGCGACGTGCGCTTTGCCACCGACCGCCGGCAAAAAGTCTCCGAGCTGATGACGCATGAGAACCTCGTCACGGTGCGCGAGAATGTCAGCCAGGACGAAGCCAAGCGGATGCTGCACCATCACCGCATCGAGAAGCTGCTGGTGGTCGACGATCAATACCGCTGCGTCGGCCTGATCACCGTCAAGGACATCGAGAAGGCGGTTGCCCATCCGCTCGCCTGCAAGGACGCGCAGGGGCGTCTCCGCGTCGCCGCCGCGACCACCGTCGGCGACACCGGCTTCGAGCGCACCGAGCGCCTGATCGATGCTGGCGTCGATCTCGTCGTCGTCGACACCGCGCATGGCCATTCCCGTCATGTGCTGCATGCGGTGAACCGCATCAAGCGTCTTTCCAATTCCGTGCAGGTCGTCGCCGGCAACGTCGCGACCTCGGACGGCGCGCAGGCGCTGATCGATGCGGGTGCCGATTGCATCAAGGTCGGTATCGGCCCGGGCTCGATCTGCACCACACGCATCGTCGCCGGCGTCGGCGTGCCGCAGCTCACCGCGATCATGGATGCGGTCGAGGCTGCCAAGAAGTCCGACATCCCTGTCATCGCCGATGGTGGCATCAAGTTCTCCGGCGATCTCGCCAAGGCGCTCGCCGCCGGCGCCGACATCGCGATGGTCGGCTCGCTGCTCGCCGGCACCGACGAGACGCCGGGCGAAGTGTTTTTGTGGCAGGGCCGGTCCTACAAGGCCTATCGCGGCATGGGCTCGGTCGGCGCGATGGCGCGCGGATCTGCAGACCGCTACTTCCAGCAGGACATCAAGGATTCGCTCAAGCTCGTGCCTGAAGGCATCGAGGGCCAAGTGCCTTACAAGGGCCCGGTCGGCAACGTCATGCACCAGCTCGCCGGCGGCCTCCGCGCCGCAATGGGCTATGTCGGCGCAAAGGACATGAAAGAGCTGCACGACAAGGCGCAGTTCGTCCGCATCACCGGCGCGGGCCTGCGCGAAAGCCACGTCCACGACGTGACCATTACGCGCGAGGCGCCGAACTATCCGGGCGGGGGCTAGTCGCTCTACCCACCGCCGTCATGCCCCGGCTTGACCGGGGGCATCCAGTACGCCGCGGCTTCTCGGCTCAATCAGTGCCGTCTCTGGAATACTGGATCGCCCGATCAAGTCGGGCGATGACAGCGAGTATTTGGCGCGAGCTTCGTCGCAGCGAAGCAATCCAGTCCTTTTGTGTTGACGCGGCTGGATTGCTTCGCTTCGCTCGCAATGACAGAAAAGTGGAGGAAGCCATGTCCCAAGATCAGCATAGCGCCAAACGCATCGTTCTCGCCGCGCGTCCCGTCGGCGAACCCAAATCATCCGATTTTCGTCTGGAGGAATTCGCGGCGCCGACGCCTGGCGCTGGCGAGGTTCTGCTGCGCACGATCTGGCTGTCGCTCGATCCCTACATGCGCGGGCGCATGAGCGATGGTCCGTCCTACGCCGCGCCGGTGCCTGTTGGCGGCGTGATGGAGGGTGAGGCGGTGAGCGAGGTCGCAGCCTCCAACAATCCTGATTTTGCCAAGGGCGACATCGTGCGCGCGCGCACCGGCTGGCAGACGCATGCGATCTCGAACGGCAAGGGCCTCATCAAGGTCGATCCCAAGCTTGGTCCGATCTCGACCTCGATCGGCGTGCTCGGCATGCCCGGCATGACCGCCTACACGGGCCTGCTCGATATCGGCAAGCCGCAGCCGGGCGAGACCGTCGTCGTCGCAGGTGCCTCCGGCGCGGTCGGCTCGGCGGTCGGCCAGATCGCCAAGATCAAGGGCGCACGCGCAGTCGGCATCGCCGGCGGCAAGGACAAGTGCGACTACGTGGTGAAGGAGCTCGGTTTTGACGCCTGCATCGATCACCGCGATCCTGATCTGGCGGCCAAGCTGAAGGATGCCTGCCCGAAAGGCATCGACGTTTATTTCGAGAATGTCGGCGGCGCCGTGTTCGAAGCGGTGTTCCCGCTGCTCAATCCGTTCGCGCGGGTGCCGGTCTGCGGCCTGATCGCGCACTACAACGACACCGAAGCCAAGCCACCGAAATGGGCCGCATCGATGATGCGCGTGACGCTGACCAAGCGGCTGACCTTCCGCGGCTTCATCGTCTCCGACTTTGCGTCCCGCCATGGCGACTTCCTGCGCGACATGTCCGGCTGGGTCCGCGACGGCAAGGTCAAGTACAAGGAGTTCGTCACCGAGGGCTTGGAGAGCGCTCCCGGCGCCTTCATGGGCCTGCTGAAGGGGGCCAATTTCGGCAAGCAGCTGGTCCGGGTCGGGCCGGATAAGGCGTAGGCCCAGGCCTGGAGCGCCTCCAGGAGGCTTGGCGCGTCCATGTCACACCGCGGGCGTAGCTAGTTAACAAATAGTTACCGATCGGCCACACCTGCCCGTAAAAGGCGCAGCGTGTGACCGAGGGTTCATTGACGCCAAGGCGAAGGCATTGAATCATCGCGCATATTTCAGGTGCTGCGATGTTAGAGATCGGTTTTTTCTGCGTAATCCTGCTGGCTGCCGGCTATTGGGCGGCCATGTATGTCATGGGCCGCCATGACGATGTCATCCACGGCAAGTTCGTGCACAGCGAGGATGAAGAGGCGTTCGTGCAGCCTCCGATGCCGACACCTCCGCCGCCGTTTCCCCGGCGCCCGGTCAAGGCAGCCGAGCCAGCCAGAATTGTGCCGGCCAATGATCCCGCGGCCAAGCCCGTGACCAGCGAGGCGCTGCAGTCGTTGCTGGCTGCAATCCAGCAGGATCTCAAGAGCGTCGCCTGAGAGCTCAGCTAGTGCTCGCTGCCCATCTGGGCGAACAGCTCTTCGATATCGACATCGACCTGGCCCGCGGCGCGGACGTGGCGGACTTCAAAACTGTCTGACGCGAAGCGGTATTCGACGAGGCCGGTCTCCTTGATCGCGATCCGGTCCTGGCGTGAATCGTTGATCTTGAAGCCGGTTGACGGCGCCCAGACGTGCCTGGCGTGGCGGAACGTGAAGTCGCGGCGCTGGTGCACGTGACCGCTGGCGATCAGACGCAGATCGACGCGCGAGAACATCTCGATCAGCCGTTGGCGCGCCGGCTGCGGCACATAGCGGATCGAGGTCTCCGGGAGCTCGGGATCGTCGGGCAGATCGAGAAACAGCGGCTTGTGAATGAACAGCGCGACCGGCCTGCCTTTCACTCCGGCGATCTCCGAAGCGAGCCAGTCGAACTGCTCGGCCTCGAAGGCGAGCCCTGAATTCATCACGAGAGAGTTGAGGCCGATAAAGCGCCAGTCCGCAGCATCGAACGACCAATGGTCCTCGCCGATGATGTCGCGAAATTGCTGGCGATGCGCCTCTGTGACCGGCGGCTTCGGCGCCGGCCCTGTTGCGGTCGGGTTGTCGCCGATGTCGTGATTGCCGGGGATGTAGCGACAGTCGACGGGCAGGGCGGCGTGCAGGCTTTTCGCAAACATGACATCGTCGCGGCCGCTCGGGCCGTCGAAGGATACATCGCCGGTGTTGATGACCAGATCAGGCCTGCTTGCGTCGATGTGCTCGCTGACCGCCTGGAAGTTCGCGATCAGGCCGAGAAAGCGCCGGCCGAGATGCGTGTCGGAAATCTGGGTGATACGAAATTCGGACATGCGCAAACTATCGTCCCGGCAAACGTCGGAACGATGACGCGCGGACAAAATCCGCGATGAAACAAAGTTTAAAGCACGCGATAGCGGATGGAATAGGCGTCCTGCTGCGCGATGCCGTTTGCGAGCGGCGAGGCGATGCGGTCGGCGAGATGCCATGGTCCGAACTGCTCGCTGCGATGCGGCTCGGCAGGCAGGCGCAGGCGGAACTCGAACGTGCCTTTGCCCGGCAGATTCACCACCAGCATGCGGTCTGCGGTGCGATAGTTGAGGGCGACCGCGCCACGCAGCACCGCGCGGCCATCCGTGAGGTCGCTGACGCCGTCGATCAGTGCGAGGGTCTGGTTGCGGTCGGTGTGCAGCTCGATCTGGGTGTCGGCGGAGGCAGCGGTCAAGGTCTCGCGCGGCATCCGGATCTCGAACTCGACCGCCGGCTTGGACGGGTTGAGGCCGAGAAAAGCCAGCGCGGCGTGGCGCATGTCGAAGGCAACGAAGGCGAGCAGAGCCGCGGCCGCGAGCACCGCCAGACCGTGCCTGACGACGTCGCGCCAGGTACGGTAGGCCAGGCGGAAATAGACCGTCATCGCCAGTGCGACGGCGAGCGCCGCCGCGACGCCTGACAGCGCCGACATCCAGATGCCGAGCTGGCCGTCGCCGGCTTCGGTCCAAAGGCTGGACAGGGTGTTCATGGCCGATCGCCTCGAGGGCCCGCAATGGGGCCAAAATCGCTTCAACTATCGGCAGTTCGTCGCGGAATCGGGAACGCTGGTTCAACTGGTTGATTGTCAGCGCGAGAAGTCGCGGCTAATGACGGTCCGCGGCAATCCGCGATTTACGGGAAAGATCCGATGTCCGTCCAAATGGTCCTGCTGCCGGTTTTCGTGCAGATCGGCCTCACCTTCGCACTGCTGATCGGCATGGTGTTCGGGCGCCGGAAGGCGCTGGTCTCTGGCGAGACCAAGATCCGCGACATTGCGCTGGGCGAGCCGAACTGGCCGAAGGGCGCCACACAAATCGCCAATTGCTACCGCAACCAGTTCGAGCTGCCGCTGCTGTTCTACGCCCTGATCGCGCTGGCGCTGCCCTTGCGGCATGCCGACCTCTTCATCGTGCTGATGTCCTGGGTGTTCGTGGTGACGCGTTTTGCCCATGCCGGCGTGTTCGTCACCTCGAACGATCTCGGCCGGCGCTCGTCGGTCTGGCTCGCCGGCGTGTTGGTGCTGCTCGCGATGTGGATCTACTTCGCACTCAAGATTTTGTTGCTGATCTAGGCGCTTGCGCGCGCATGATCCGGAAAAGCGGATACCGGTTTTCCGACAAGATCATGCGCAAAACCAAAGAATCCCGATCTGAAAGATTCAAATGACTCCCGCTGCCCGGCTGTCCGCAGCCATCGAAGTGATCAACACCATCGAGAAGGACCGCGTGCCTGCGGCCAAGGCGCTGAAGGAGTGGGGCACCGCGCACCGCTTTGCCGGCTCCGGCGACCGGGCCGCCATTGCCGGCCTCGTCTGGGACGTGCTGCGGCGCTTGTCCTCCAGCGCCTTTCTGATGGATTCCGATACCGCCCGCGCGCGTCTGATCGGCATGCTCCGCCTCGAGCGCAACATGGACACCGCGACCATGGCCGCGATGTTCGACGGCAGCCGCTTCGCGCCCGAGCCGCTGACGGAAGCCGAGCAGGCGGCACTCGCCTCGCGGTCGTTGAAGGATGCGCCCGCGGCGATCGCCGGCGATTATCCGGAATGGCTCGATTCCCATCTTGCCAAAGTGTTCGGCGAGGACCGCGCGGCGGAAGCGGTGGCGATGGCGAGCCGGGCGCCGCTGGACTTGCGCGTCAACACGCTAAAATCCAATCGCGACAAGGTGCTAAAGGCGCTTGCTCATCTTCATGCGAAACCGACGCCGTGGTCGCCAAACGGCCTGCGCATCGAGCTTTCGGCCGATGCGCGCAACCCCGGCATCCAGGCGGAGGAGGAGTTCATCAAGGGCGGCGTTGAAGTGCAGGATGAAGGATCGCAGCTTGCGGCGCTCTTCACCGCGGCAAAGCCGGGTGAGCAGGTGATCGATCTCTGCGCCGGTGCCGGCGGCAAGACGCTGGCGCTCGCCGCCATGATGCAGGGCAAGGGCCGCCTCATTGCCACCGATCGCGACAAGCGGCAGCTCGCGCCGATCCACGAGCGCCTGTCGCGCGCCGGCGTCCACAATGCCGATATCCGCACGCCCAAGGGCGAGGCCGATCCGCTCGCCGATATCAGCGCCACTGCCGACCTCGTCGTCATCGACGCGCCCTGCACGGGAACCGGGACCTGGCGCCGTAACCCTGACGCCAAATGGCGCATGCGGCCGGGTGCACTGGAGATTCGCCTGAAGGACCAGGCCGAGGTGCTCGAGCGCGCGGTTCCGCTGGTGAAGCAGGGCGGCCGAATCGCCTACATCACCTGCTCGGTGCTGACGGAAGAGAACGGCGAGCAGGTGAGGGCCTTCGTGGCCAGGCATCCGGAGTTTGCGGCGGTGCCGCCGGAGCAGACCGCGAGCGTGCTCTGGGACAAGGCCGAGGATTTTGCAAACGCCGCCCTGCAATCGCCCGAGGGCTGGCTGATGACGCCACGCCGTACCGGAACGGACGGGTTCTTTGTGTCGGTTCTGAAGAAGGCCGGCTGATCTCGCTCCGTCGTCATTCCGGGGCGCCCAAAGGGCGCGCCCCGAAATGACAACGCAAACAAAAACCCCGCGAACCGGATCCCGGTCGCGGGGTTTCTTGTCTCGACACTCTGCCGGTACGTCCGTGGTCAGAGCGTCTGCGCGGCCACTAGCCGGCGCGGAGGTTGTCGGCCGAGGACTTGCCGCTGCGGCGGTCCGCGACGATGTCGAACGAAACCTTCTGGCCCTCGTTGAGGGTCGACAGGCCGGCGCGCTCGACGGCGCTGATGTGAACGAAGACGTCCTTTGCGCCGTCATCCGGCTGGATGAAGCCAAAGCCCTTTTGGTTGTTGAACCACTTCACGGTGCCCATTGCCATAGTCATTTCCTTTCAATTGACGATGCACTCAGGGGGACAAATGCGCATAACGCGCCCACGTCCCGATTGGTCGATTTTGGAGAAATACCTGAAACGTGCTCGCCCATTGGAAATGAGACGGAGCGGCCCAGTCGTTCGGCCAAGGATCGATGTTCACAATCTAGCGATTTTTTGGGGCGACTTCAAGGCGGCGCGCGCTGACCGCGAGCGGCTGATACTTTGCTATTTTGCGCTGCACATTGTGAAGGATAGTTCCGTCAATCCACGATGAAGAGCGTCGCGCCCACTGATGTCGAGGAGCGATGCGCGGCATCGCCGAAATCCGAGACCTGGTAGCTCATCCCAGGCGTCAGCTTGAACTTGCGCCCGTCGCGCAGCTCGCTGTCGAGCTCGCCCTTGAGCACGTAGAGCACGTGCCCACGATCACACCAATGATCGGCGAGGTATCCCGGCGAATACTCGACCATCCGCACCCGGAGATCGCCGATTTCAAGCGTGCGCCACAGCGCCTGCCCGGTCTCGCCGGGATGCGTGGTGGCTTCGACCTTGCTCCAGTCGGTGACGGTGAAGGGCGAGGTGGGGAGCTTCATGATGGGAGGATCCTGTTTCAGAGCCGGCGGAAGCCGTGTTAGCGCAAGCTGTCTCTACAGTCTGCGTCATTGCGAGCTTGGGCTACGTCCGTCCCTCACTCTCGCTGTCATCGCCCGACTTGATCGGGCGATCCAGTACGCCGAGGCAGTCGTGGTCCACTGACAAGCCGCGGCGTACTGGAGTCCCCGCTTTCGCGGGGAATGACAGGCGGTGGGTGGGGCCCCCTCAATGCGGCAGATGGTTCGCCGAGCCCTGCACGATCAGCCCTGCATCATTCACCCGCAGATATTCGCAGATCTTCTTGCCCCGCTCGTTCTCGTAAAGCACCACCAGGCTGTCAGGGCTGACGAACACCTCGATCAGCGAGAAGTGCAGCTCCGGCAGCAGCGCGAGCCCCTTGCCCCAATAGGCCCGTAACGCGTCCTTGCCGCGCACGGTGCCGCTGGCGTCGAATCCCATCGTCGGAATGCGGTCCGAGGTCATCACGGCGGCATCGTCATAGAGCCTCAGCACGCGCTCGAGGTCGCGCGCGTTCCAGGCCTCCACCCAGGTGCGGCCGAGCGCGGCAAGCTGGGAAGGCTGATGAAATCTAGACATGGCGTTCTCCCTGATCGACCCCGTGGTTCACGGCGGGGCAAATTAGGTCAATAATACTTACCTATAGCCATCTGTCCATGCCCAAAGAAGCATGTGGGCGCGCGCAGTCGCGCGGTTGCGGGCCGGGGGCTCATCGCGTATCTGCTTGCCATGACAGCAGCACAGAACGACCGCTCCGCGTCGACGCCCTCGGTGGCCTCGGCGCACGACAAGATTCTCATCGTCGACTTCGGCAGCCAGGTGACGCAGCTGATCGCGCGTCGCGTGCGCGAGGACGGCGTCTATTGCGAGATCGTCCCGTTCAACAAGGCGGACGGCGCCTTCAAGGAGATGAAGCCGAAGGCGGTGATCCTCTCCGGCGGTCCAGCCTCGGTGCTCGACGCCAACGCCCCCTCCGTGCCGCTGCCGCTTCTCACCGCCGGCGTCCCCGTGCTCGGCATCTGCTATGGCGAGCAGACCATGGCGCAGCAACTCGGCGGCACCGTCGAAGGTGGTCATCACCGCGAATTCGGCCGCGCCACCATCGAAGTCACCGACGATTGCGCGCTGTTCGAGGGCGTCTGGGAGAAGGGCGGCCGCTACGAGGTCTGGATGAGCCATGGTGACCGCGTCACCAGGCTGCCGGACGGTTTTCGCGGCGTCGCGAAGGCGCAGGGCTCGCCGATCTCTGTCATCGCCGACGACGTCCGCAAATTCTACGCCATGCAGTTCCACCCGGAAGTGGTGCACACGCCCGACGGCGCGAAACTCATCCGCAATTTCGTCCGCAAGATCGCCGGCCTCACCGGCGACTGGACCATGCGTGCCTTCCGCGAGGAGGAGATCGCAAAGATCCGCGCGCAGGTCGGCAAGGGCAAGGTGATCTGCGGCCTCTCCGGCGGCGTCGATTCCGCCGTGGCGGCCGTGCTGATCCACGAGGCCATCGGCGACCAGCTCACCTGCGTGTTCGTCGATCACGGCCTGCTGCGTCTCGACGAGGCCAAGACCGTCGTCGACCTGTTCCGCCACCACTACAACATCCCGCTCGTGCACGTGGATGCCTCCAAGCAGTTCCTCGGCGAGCTCGAAGGCGTCACCGACCCCGAAACCAAGCGCAAGACCATCGGCCGCCTCTTCATCGAGGTGTTCGAGGCTGAAGCCAAGAAGATCGGCGGCGCCGACTTCCTGGCGCAAGGCACGCTCTATCCTGACGTGATCGAGAGCGTCTCCTTCACCGGCGGCCCTTCGGTCACGATCAAGTCGCACCACAATGTCGGCGGTCTCCCTGAACGGATGAACATGAAGCTCGTCGAGCCCCTGCGCGAGCTGTTCAAGGACGAGGTGCGCAAGCTCGGCCGCGAGCTCGGCCTCCCCGAAATCTTCGTCGGCCGCCACCCGTTCCCGGGCCCGGGCCTCGCCATCCGCTGCCCCGGCGACATCACGCGCGACAAGCTCGACATCCTGCGCAAGGCCGATGCCGTCTACATCGACCAGATCAGGAAGCACGGCCTCTACGACGAGATCTGGCAGGCTTTTGCCGTGCTGCTTCCCGTCAAGACCGTCGGCGTCATGGGCGACGGCCGCACCTACGATTATGTGGTGGGCCTGCGCGCCGTCACCTCCACCGACGGCATGACCGCGGATTTCTACCAGTTCGACATGAAGTTTTTGGGCGAGACCGCGACGCGCATCATCAACGAGGTGAAGGGCGTGAACCGGGTGGTGTACGACGTGACGAGCAAGCCGCCGGGGACGATTGAGTGGGAGTAGGGGGCATGATTGTTCAATCCGCAACTCTCCGCAGAGGCGATGCCGCTTGAATCATGGGATCTGGGGTATTCATCCATCGATCGGACTCGATCTACGATGACAGTCCCGCTGAACGATATCAGTTTCCCAGTCAGTATCTCCGCCGCGTTGAAGCCTGCGTAGGCGATTGGATCATCTATTACGAGCCGAGCAAAGTCGCCGAGACGCGCGGCTATTTTGCGATTGCCCGGGTTCAGCAGGTTATTCCTGACCCGGGCACTCCAGGGATGTATCTCGCTCTGATCGAGCCCGGAAGCTATCTCGATTTTGCCAATCCGGTTTCCTTCAACGGACCGACTGGTCCAGTAGAGCGCGGCGTCTTGAATGAGCAGGGACGAATTTCTGGGCGTGCTCAGTCGGCGGTCCGTCCCATCTCGCCCGAAGATTTCAATAAAATATTCGAGCTTGGTTTCGCGGAAGGTGCACCGCTGCTGCCCCGCGTTGATGCCGATGTTCGGTTGGCCGAGCTCGACGAAGGGGAACAGGCGCCGTTCCTATTTGAGCAGCAAAGAGATCGCATCAGCCTTACCGTATCTCGAGTTCTGCGCGATCGCGTATTTCGTCGGATCGTGCTGCGTGCTTATGACGAGCGCTGCGCCATCACCGGTTTGAAGCTCATCAATGGAATGGGACGTGCGGAGGTTGCGGCGGCGCACATTCGGCCTGTGGAAGAAAATGGGCCTGACATCGTGAGCAACGGGATCGCTCTGTCCGGTACCGCGCATTGGATGTTCGATCGCGGTTTGATCGGCCTGGCCGATGATCTAGAAATATTGATCTCGCGCCAGACAAACGACCTGGAAGGAGTCCGATCGGTCATCAACAAGACCGGTCGTGCTCTTGAGCCAAGAAGACCGTCAGATCGACCTCATCCGAACTTTTTGAGGTGGCACCGCGAGCATTGCTTCAAGCAGTGAGCACGCAAGCAAGCGCTGCTTCAAATGAGCTGCGAAAGCGATACGTTGAAATAACCTTGGCCTCCCGATCGCGGGGGTTGGTGCGGGCTATGGAGACGGAGCATAGTTAGCACTCTAAGACCGTAATTCCTGCGCGATCTCCCACATATGCCCCGATGGGTCCGCAAAGGCAGCCGTGCGGCGGCCCCAGGGGCGATTGATGGGGCCATTCACCAGCGCGACGCCGCTTTGCCGGAGCCTCGCGCAGGCTGCATCGACATCGGCGACGCGAATGGTCATGAGCATGCGAGGTCCGGTGCTTGAAGTCGCCGGCACTACGGGCGCCACGAGCTGCGGCGCCTGCGTCTCCTGCAGCAGATTGACCATGACGCCACCGAGCCCGATCACACTGCAGACGGCATCGGAATAGATCGGCCTCGCATCGAACACGGCCTCGTAGAATTCTCTCGTGCGCGCGAGGTTGTCAACGAAAAGGGTCACGCATTCCAGATTGTTCAAGCTGTTCATTTCGAGGGCACCTCGGTCGACTGGTCAGTCTTTTGACACAACGCATCTGGAAATGAAGAAGCAGATTGCCTTCATCCCCCAGATGCAAAAATCAACGCGATCCCGGATGCCACTCCGGCAATTTGGGGATGTCGGGGTCGAGATGGTCCCACGCATAGCCGCGCGAGCAGAACAGGGCGACCGATGGCTTGAACGTGCTGGCATCGTTCAGCGTGCCGACATAGATGCCGATGAACTCGGGCTTGTCATCCGGCTTGTTGTAGATTGGCGAACCGCAGTTCGGACAGAAGCCTTTGCGCTTGACCGCGCCGCCGTCTGCGCTCCGGGCGATCTCGCGCACCTCGCCGGTGATGGAGAGGGCATTGCGCGGAAATACGAATATCGAGCTGTGGCCGGTCCCGGTATCGCGCTGGCAGTCGCGGCACTGGCACTGGAAGCCGCGGATCGGCTCGGCCGTTATTGTGTAGCGAACCGCACCGCAGGCGCAGCGTCCCGAACAGTCCATGTCTGCCTCCTGAAAGAGAACGATCCTGGCGAATCCTGATATTGGCATGGACGCGCGACGGGACAAGCCATGGGGCCGGCTGTCACGTCGGGCGATCCGGCGCGTGGGGCGGATTGGCCGCAAGGCGTCATCCGCCATCTCTCGCCACGCCTCGCCGATGGATGGCGGATTACGCTTCCGCCTTCGCTCTTCGAGCTTCGTCGGACAAGTCGCTAATCCGCCCTACAGCACCGGCGAATGCCGCGATAGTGTTCAAACCGCAAGATCGGTCGAGCGCATCGCGGCCATTCCGGCCTAACTCATGCCGCCACGAAAGGAACGACGATGACGGCGGCGCTGCAAACCTATCGGGACCGGATGCGGCGGGTGCTGGACTATATCGACCGGCACCTCGATGCCGATCTGGACCTGGAAACGTTGAGCGGCGTTGCCGCCTTCTCGCGGTTTCATTTCCATCGGCAGTTCACGGCAACCTTCGGGTTGTCGGTGCATCGCTATGTCCAGCTGGCCCGTATGAAGCGCGCTTCCTACCTGCTGGCTTACAGTGACGCCGACAGCGTCACCGACATCGCGATGGATGCCGGTTACGATGCACCTGACGCCTTCGCCCGCGCCTTCCGGCAACGGTTCGGGCAATCGCCGTCGTCGTTCCGCAACGCGCCCGAATGGGAGCCGTGGCTTGTGGCCTTCGGGCCTCTCGATAGCGCGAGGAGCAAGCTCATGAAGACCTTTACCACCGACGACGTGACGATCCGCGACGTGCCCCCCACACGGGTGGCGATCATGGAGCATCGGGGCGACCCGGCAACGCTCGGCGACACCATCAGGCGGTTCATCGCCTGGCGCAAGGCTGCCGGACTGCATCCCAGGACTAGCCCGACGTTCAATGTCTGGCGCTCCGAACGGCGCCCGTCCTCGCCGGCCGCTTACAGCACGGACCTCTGTGTCGGGACCGACCGGCCGATCGAGGCTGGTGGCGAAGAGATCAAGGTCGGCGAGATCCCCGGCGGGCGCTGCGCCGTGCTGCGGGTGGTCGGCTACACCGACAATCTGGAGCCAGCCGCGCTCTATCTCTATCGCGACTGGCTTCCGGCCAGCGGCGAGGAGGCGCGCGACTTCCCGATCTATTGCCAGCGGCTCAGCTTCTTCCCGGAGGTGCCGGAGCACGAGACGGAAGCCGACGTGTTTCTGCCGCTGAAATAGGGGGCTCCGATGGAGGCCTGTCGCTTTCGATCGCAGGCGCGTAGGGTGGATTAGCCTGCGGCTGCGCGAAGCGCAGTCCGCTGGCGTAATCCACCATTTCGCGTCGCGTGACTCCTGGGATGGCGGGTTACGCTGTCGCTAACCCGCCCTACGGGTTACGCGTTCGCGCCCGCGATTTTCCGGCCGCGACCGGGCGGCCCTTCACGTGATCGATGAAGGCCCGCAGCTTCGGCATCATCTGATGGCGGCTGGGATAATAGAGAAACACGCCCGGCGTCGTCGGCGCGAACGCCTTCAGCACCTGCACGAGCTTTCCCGTTTTCACCAGATTGGCGGCGATCGGCGCGGGGACTTGCGCAAGTCCCAAGCCTTCCACGGCTGCGCCGAGCATGGTGGGAAAGTCGTGCGCGATCAGCGGTCCCGAGACGATCGCTTCGACCGTCTTGTTGCCATTGAGGAGGGACCAGGGCGCGATCGATCCGTTGCTGCGGCGGATGCGCAGGCATGCGTGCTGGCGCAGATCATCGATCCGTTCGGGCCGCTTGTGCCGCCGCAGATAGTCGGGGCTGCCGACGATCACGAACGGAAAAGGCGGCGTCAGCCGGACCGCGATCATGTCGGCGGCGACGAACTGGCCCATCCGGACGCCGGCATCAAACCCCTTGGCCGCAAGGTCGACCGATTCCTCGCCTGCGGCGATCTCCACCTCGACTTCCGGATAAGCCTGGCAGAAGGAGGCGATCAGCGGCTCCAGCAGGATCGGCACCACCGCGCGCGGCACGGTGAGGCGCAATAGTCCTGATGGCCGCCGTCCAAGATCGCGTGCAACGTCGCCCGCCGCAACGAGCTCCTCGAAAGCGGGCTTCGCACGCGAGAGGAACTGGGCGCCGGCCTCGGTGAGGCCGACGCTGCGTGTCGTGCGGATGAACAGGGCTGCACCGACACGCGCCTCGAGTGCGCGGACCGCCTGGCTGATGGCCGAGGGCGTCACGCCGAGTTCTGCGGCTGCCCGGCGGAAATTGCGGTGCTGGGCAACGCTCAGGAACGCTTCCACGCCATCGAGCGCGCCTTG
The DNA here is from genome assembly GCF_004114955.1 of Bradyrhizobium guangzhouense. NCBI lineage: Bacteria > Pseudomonadati > Pseudomonadota > Alphaproteobacteria > Hyphomicrobiales > Nitrobacteraceae > Bradyrhizobium > Bradyrhizobium guangzhouense. The sequence continues at coordinate 4,264,465 of NZ_CP030053.1, read as the reverse complement.
CCTGACTGTGAAGTTCTGCTTCATAGCCCGTCAACATTATCCCGAATAGTCGCCGGCGACAATCGATCGTATCTCTGGCTCGCAGATCAGGAGCGTCGCTGATGGCGGACAGTCGACATCAGCGTCACCTCGGACGAACCGAGGTGACCGCCATGCTCCGGGAGACGAGACCGATGCAAGCGATCCGCAAACTTGTCGTCATGCTTACCCTAACCCTGATGGGAGCGACTTCCATGTCCGATCTATCCGTTGCCCAGACCCAATCCAACCCACAATCCGCCGCGCAAGCCTTCTCGCCCACGATCACGGGCGTGATGGTCATCCTGGCCGCGAAGGCGGGCGTCACGCGCGAGCAGGTCATGGCCGTCATGCCGGCTGAAATCCGGGAGACCGTGCAGCTCTATCTCGGGGGCAAAATTCGCGAGTGGTATTCGCGCGGCGACGGACGCGGCGTTGTTTTCGTCGTCGATGTCAAGGATGTCGCCGCGGCGAAGGCGATCATGGAAGACCTCCCATTGGCCAAGCAGGATCTGATGGACCACGAGTACATCGCCATCGGTCCGCTTCTGCCGCTTCGGCTGCTCATGGCCAATCCAGACCGCCGGCAATAAGCGCGAGCCCCGGACGGAGGAGGGCCGATGACATCAGATGCCACTCCCGTTGCCCGTGACGTCGCGATCTGATCGGAGACCAACATGACGACTGAAACTCTCTTCCGGACACATCTCATTCTCGGTTATGTCGCGTGGCTGCTTTGCTTCGGCGCGTATGTCTGGCCCCGACTGAGGGTGATGGACAGGCTCGAGGCGCATCGTGCCATCGCCACGCTGCACAGCTTCCGCTTCTTCGGGCTCGTCTTCATCCTTCCCGGCGTCGTGAGCCCGGACCTGCCGGCCAGCTTCGCCAATTTCGCCGCCTGGGGCGACTTCGCGACCGGGGTGCTCGCCATGCTGGCGCTTCTTTCGGTGAGGATCCGCGCGCTGTTCTGGTTGTTCGTCGTCGCCTTCAATCTCGTCGGGGTGGTCGACCTCGTCGTCGACTACTACGACGCCATCCAGGTCGGCCTTCCCGCGCATGCGGAATGGCTCGCCTCGACCTATGCGATCCCTGTTATCTACGTGCCGCTCCTGATGATCACGCACGTCACCGCGTTCTATTTTCTGGCACGCCCTCGGGTGAGCGCCGGTGCGGTGGGGCTGGCCGGGGCGGCTTGAGCCCAACCGGCCCCTCGCCGGCGCAATCCTCGCACCGTAATATTAGACTTGACTTATATTAGCGTAGACCGATATTCATCCCGATCAATCGCCAGGAGGGATCGTGATGGAGATCGACGTCGCCCGGGTCATGGGGCTTGTGACGCGTTCGGTGAAGACTTTCGAGAAGGACGGGAAGGCGGCCAGCGCGGTGACGCTGACCCGGCTTTACGACACTGATGTCGACGACCTCTGGGACGCCGTAACCAGCAAACAACGCATTCCACGCTGGTTCTTGCCGGTCGAGGGAGATCTCAAGCTCGGCGGGAAGTACCAGCTCAAGGGCAATGCGGGCGGCACCATCACGGCATGTTCGCCACCGACCCATTTTGCCGCGACCTGGGAATTTGGTGGCGCGGTGAGCTGGATCGACGTCAAGCTCGCGGCCGAACGCAGCCAGGCGCGTTTGACGCTGGAGCACACTGCGATCATGGAGGATCATTGGAATCAGTTCGGTCCCGGTGCCGTGGGCATCGGTTGGGACCTCGCCATTGCAGGGCTCGAGCGATATGTTGCAACCGGGACAGCGGTCGATCATCAGACGGCCGAGGCATGGATGGGCTCTCCCGCGGGGAAGGAATTCATGACGTCGAGTGGCGAGGCCTGGCGCGCGGCGCACGTAGCAAGCGGGGTCGATCCTGACGCGGCAAAGTTGCGCTCGGACCGGACCATTGCCTTCTATCGCGGCGAGCCACCGCCCGACGTCGCGCATCCGGGCGCTGGAAGCTGATGCACGTCTTCGAGGTCCTCGCCGATCCCGTGCGCCGTCGTATTCTCGAGCTGCTCGCCCCCGGGGAGATGGCGTCCGGAGAGGTGGTCGAGGCGATCGGCGCCGAGTTCGGAATCACGCAGGCTGCGGTGTCGCAGCACCTGAAGGTGCTGCGTGAAAGCGGCTTTGCGACGGTTCGGGCGGAGGCGCAGAGGCGACTCTATTCCGTCGACGTTGCCGGGCTTCGCGCGGTGGATGCCTGGATCGGTCAATTCAGGAATTTCTGGGAGCCGAAGCTGGACGCGCTGGCGACCGAGATTGCGCGCGGCAAACGGGAGCGTCGTCGCGCGCCGATCGCCAAGCGCGGCGGGAAGAGGGCGTGATGAGATGCGTAGGGTGGATTAGCCGGCGGCTGCGCAAAGCGCAGTCGATGGCGTAATCCACCATTCGCTAAGCCGCGCTTGGATCGGTGGATTACGCTTCGCTAATCCACCCTACGAAGTTCGCGTCATCTTCTCGAATTTCTTGACCAGCCGCTCGCGCTTGAGCCGCGACAGCCGCTGAAGCCAGAACATCCCGTCGAGCTGGTCGATCTCGTGCTGGTGGCAGACGGCGCGCAAGCCCTCCGACTCGTCGGTCCGCGCGATGCCTTCGAGATCCTGATAATCGATCCGCACGCGCGCATGGCGCTGCACCTCGTCGTTGATGCCGGGCATCGAGACGCTGCCCTCCTTATGCATGATCATCTCGGGCGAGGCCCAGGTGATCTCGGGATTGACGTAGGTCTGCGCGCCGGCCTTGGCGTCGAGCTCGAGCACCACGAGCCGCAGGGGCACGCCGACATGCGGCGCGGTGATGCCAATGCCGGGCGCGGCGCGCATCGTTTCGAGCAAATCCGCCGCAAGCTCGCGCAAGCCATCGTCGAAAGCGGTGACGCGGCGGGCGGCCACTGTGAGCCGGCGGTCGGGATAGCGGACGATGGGGCGAATGGTCATTCAAAGCTCCTAGCACCTGCCCTGGCTTGAGGCCTCATCATTTCAGTCCATATGGCGTTGTGCGAGCGATCGCGAGCGCTTTCGCAGGAGAAAATTCCTCCACCCATGACGAGTACGGCTCGCGGGTTGGCGCGCCTCCCAAGAGCGAAATCGTGGAGACCATCGCGCTGGAGGGACCGCAGCGAGATCTCTACGATTCCTTACGGCTCACGATGTCGCGCTTCGGCCCTCACCGAGAGCGACGTCAACGCTCTATTCGACGATTAGGTGTGGGGAGAGCCGATCGCATCGCGCTCGATCGAGCTTGTTCGGATCATGCCATCGTGCCGGTGTTTTGCCCGACGTGTCAAATCGCGGCCTTGGCGCCGCCGGTTCCGGTGTCAGCGGGTGTCAGCATCCAGGTCGTTGAACCGGTTGCGGTCGCCTACTGTGCATGGGGTTGTTTTCGCGCTTTCGGCGAGGAGAGCTGATTGCGGCTCCGTCTGCGGTCCGCGGTCGCGGCAACCGGTGAAATAAAATAGGATCGCCTGTCTGCTTTTGCGATTTCCATTCGTCTTCCACGTGAGACAGACCTGACGGGAGACAAAGATGACTGCTTCCAACTATCGCTGGGTGATCGTCGCCGCCGGCGGCTTGCTCGGATGCGTCGCCATCGGCGGCATGTTTTCGCTGCCGGTGTTCCTGCAGCCGATCGCCAAGGACACCGGCTGGTCGGTGACCGGCATCTCCAGCGCGATGACCATCGGCTTCCTGGCGATGGCCTGCAGCAGCATGATCTGGGGCACGCTGACGGATCGGTTCGGGCCGCTGCCGGTGGTGCTGACCGGGTCGACCGTGCTGGCGTTCAGCCTGTTCGCCGCGAGCCACGCGACCTCGCTGATCGCGTTCCAGTTCGTGTTCGGCCTTTTGGTCGGCGCCTCCTGCGCGGCGATCTTCGCGCCGATGATGGCGACCGTCACCGGCTGGTTCGACACCCATCGCGGCCTCGCCGTCTCGCTGGTGTCGGCCGGCATGGGCGTGGCGCCGATGACCATGGCGCCGCTCGCGGCCTGGCTGGTGTCGCATCATGACTGGCGCACCGCGATGCAGATCATATCGCTGGTGGTTGCCGTCATCATGATCCCGGTCGCGTTCCTGGTGCGCCGTCCGCCGGCGCTCGCGCAGCCGCCGAAGGCGGCAGCTGGGGTGGGTGGCGCGCAGGCAGAGATGTCGCGAAGCGAAGCGCTGCGCTCGCCGCAATTCCTGATCTTGCTCGCCACCAACTTCTTCTGCTGCGCCACCCATTCCGGCCCGATCATCCACACGGTCAGCTATGCCGTGAGCTGCGGCATCCCGCTGATCTCGGCGGTGACGATCTACAGCGTCGAGGGACTGTCCGGCCTCGGTGGACGCATCGCCTTCGGCCTGATGGGGGATCGGTTCGGCGCCAAGCGCGTGCTGGTTTCCGGCCTGCTTTTGCAGGCGTTCGGCGCGCTCGCTTACGTCTTCGCGCACCAGCTTGCGGCGTTCTATTCGGTCGCGGCCGTGTTCGGCTTCATCTATGCCGGCACCATGCCGCTGTATGCGGTGTTGGTCCGTGAAAACTTTCCGCTTCGGATGATGGGCACCGTGATCGGCGGCACGGCGATGGCCGGCAGCCTCGGCATGGCGACCGGCCCGCTCGCAGGCGGCCTGATCTACGACGCCTTCTCCAGCTACGCCTGGCTCTATATCGGCTCCTGGGCGATGGGCCTCGGCGCATTCCTGATGGCGATGACGTTCCGTCCGTTCCCGAAGCCGCAATCCGAGCCGGCTCCGGCGCCTGTGGCGGCGTGACCCGACCTATGCCCGGATCTGTTTCTCGAAGAACAGGTCCGGGTAGGGATCGTCGTTGAAGCGCGGGATCTCGCGCCAGCCGGTGGTGCGATAGAGCTGACCGGCCTCCGGCAGCGCGCTGTTGGTGTCTAACCGCAAGATGTCGATGCCGAGCGTTCGCGCAGCATCTTCAGTTGCGTCCATCAGGCGCTTGCCCAGCCCCAATCCGCGCGTGGAGGGCGCGACCCAGAGGCGCTTGATCTCGGCATAGCCTTGATCGGTGCCCTTCAGGCCGACGCAACCGATCGGCAGCGTGTCCGACATCGCGACGATGAAGCTGCCGCGCGGCCGGCGCATGTCCTTGGCGTCAGGATCGCGCGAGAGCGACACGTCAAATCCCTGTTTGAAGCGGCGGCCGAGCTCGGCATAGTACTCAGCCAGGCAATAGCGCGCCTCCTCGCTGCGCGGATCCATTTCGGTGAGCGCGATGCGGTCGCGCGTCAGCGCAGACGCAATCAGATCCATCGCCGCCAGCAGCGCCTCGCGTTGCGAATTGCGGGCGAGAAAACCCTCGGCCTGCGTGTTCGACAGCGTCTCATAGGCCGCGAACTCGCGCTTGCCTGCGCGCGTCAGGCGCGCCACGCGGCGGCGCGCATCATCCTCATGCGCGTGCGTCTCGATCAGGCCTTCATCTTCCAGACCGCGCAACAGCCGGCTCATCAGCCCGGAATCGAGGCCGAGATAATCGCGGATCTCGCCGACGTCGGAGCGCCCATGTCCGATTGCATTGAGCACCCGCGCTGCCCCGAGCGGCCGCCCGCGCCCGAGGAAGGATGTGTCGAGCGCGCCGACGGCGGAGGTGACGGCGCGGTTGAAGCGGCGGACGCGGGAGACGGGGTCGAGCATTATCTGACTGTAGTCAGATATCTCGCCAGGTCAATGGCACGTGCGCGAGAGATCAGCCGGTCCCGGTCCGCAGCACGGTCAGGCAGCTCCGGTCTGCGGCGAGCCAAGCCCGAGCTCCTTGCGAAGTTTTTTCGTCAGCTTTGCCACGATCAGCGCATGGGCCTGCGCCAGATAGGCCGTCAGCTCGGTGTCGGGCAGCGCGTTATTGCTGACGAGCTGCACCCATTTGGCCCGTGCGAGATAGGGCGCAGGCCGCGCCAGGCCGTGCTCGATCAGCATGGCATAGGCCATGTTCGAGACCTTGAACATGTAGCCGCCCGTCTCAGCCGTGTAACCGCCGCTCAGCGCGAACATCTTGCCGCCGATTTTGAACACGGAGGTGCCTTCCCATTGCACCACCTTGGCGGCGGCGGGCAGGCGCAAGCAGCGTGTTTCGAACGTCTTGGGAGTCATGCGATTGCAGCAGCGAACATCGGCACATCTCTTCGGCGGCATGCATGCTCCAGCCAAGGAGGGAATGCCGTGTCGCCCGTCATCAGCAGATCACGGATCCGTGATTTGCTTCTGAAGTATCGCAAACTATATCGTACGATATGTTTTGAGAAGGAGACGTACGATATGTTCGGCAAACATCGAGACCACAGAGACTTCCACTTCGGCCACTTCGCCCATTTCGCCATGGGGCGGCACGGTGGGCGGCATCGCTTCGGCCGCGGCGGGCATGGCTTTTTCGGGCGCGGCGGCGATGACTTCCCGGGCGCGCGGCGGCTGTCGTCGCAGGACCTCCAGCTCGTGATCCTGGCCCTGCTCGCCGACAAGCCTGCGCACGGCTACGAACTGATCAAGATCATCGAGGAGCAGTCGGAGGGTTTTTATACGCCGAGCCCCGGCGTGATCTATCCGGCGCTGACCTATCTCGAAGAGGTCGGTCACGCCAGCGTCGCGCAGGATGGCGGCCGCAAGCTCTACAGCATCACACCGCAAGGCGAAGCCTTTCTCGCCGAGCAGCGCGGCACGGCTGATGCGATCCTGCAAGCGCTGTCGCGAATCGGGCGTCGCATGGACGAGGTGCGCGAAGCCTTCGCCGGCGTCAGCGATCTCGATGCGGATGCCTCCGACGAATTGCACCGTGCCCGCCACAACCTCAAGCGCGCGCTGCGCAGCAGGCACGGCAGCGATTCCGCCGAGGCGCGCCGCATCGCCGGAATTCTAGAGCGCGCGGCGGCGGAGATCCTCGGCAAGTGAGGGACGCCAGAGATGAATGATCGGCCGCACAGCCCGATTCAAGATCCCCGCGTCAACGCCGTGATCGCGCGCCTGCAAGGCGCGCGGCAGCGGCCGTCCGGCGGCGGCCCGCGCAGCTCGTTCAACGGCCGCGATCCTCACGCCTATGCCGAGCTTGGCTTTTCGATTCATCCCGAGCAGGGCGAGTTGATCTATCTGTTGTGCCGCGGCCTGCGCGCGACCCGCGTTGCCGAGTTCGCGACCTCGGTCGGGATGTCCACGCTCTATTTTGCCGCCGCGCTCCGTGACAATGGCGGCGGCACCGTGATCGGCTCGGAGATCGTGCCCGCCAAGGTCGAAGCCGCCAAGCGCAATCTCGCGGAGGCGGGATTGGCCAACTATGCCGAGATCCGCGAAGGTGACGCCCGCAAGACGCTGCGCGATCTCGGCGGTCCCGTCGATTTCGTGCTGATCGATGGCTGGCCGGGCGAGAGTGGCCCGTCGCTCGCCCGCGAGGTGATCGAGATCGTCGCGCCGCAGTTGCTCGTCGGCGGCTATGTCATGAATGACAATGCCGAGCCCGACTATCTCGCCTTCATCCGCGATCCCAGGAACGGTTTTGTGTCGATGACGCTGCCGCTCAAGGGTGGCACGGAGCTGTCGTTGAAGGTGAAGTGAGGGCTTCCGCCCCCGACAGCTTGCGCTGATGCACCCATCGTTGAACAATGCTCTCGTGTCGTGGACGCTGCGCAGCGCGCCCGGGACACGAGAGCGATGGATGCCGGGATTATTCGTGCACCCTGAAAAGCCACCTGCTTTGTGAGTTGTGCCTGAGCGCTACGCGGTTACGATGCGAGCGAGGTTCCCGGCGGAAACGGGAGCCAGAGCTAGCGACCGCGGAGGCGACATGAGTGGGCAGGACCATAAAGTCAAGGGATCGGACCTGTTTGTCGCGGCGCTGGAGAACGAAGGCGTCGATCGCATCTTCGGTGTTCCCGGTGAAGAGAATCTCGACCTCGTCGAATCGTTGCGCACCTCGAAAATCCAGTTGGTGCTGACCCGTCACGAGCAGGCCGCCGCCTTCATGGCCGCGACCCACGGACGATTGACCGGCAAGCCCGGCGTGTGTCTCTCGACCCTCGGCCCCGGGGCACTCAACCTGTCCACCGGCGCCGCCTATGCCAATCTCGGCGGGATGCCGATGATCCTGATCACCGGCCAGAAGCCGATCATGAGCAGCCGTCAGGCGCGCTTCCAGATTGTGGACGTGGTCGCGACCATGAAGCCGCTGACGAAACTGTCGCGGCAGATCGTCAGCGCCTCCTCGATTCCAACAGTGGTCCGCGATGCCTTCCGCGTGGCGATGGAGGAGCGGCCGGGACCGGTGCATCTCGAACTGCCCGAGGACATCGCAGGCGACGAGGTCGAGGCCGTCCCCGTGATCCCGATCCATCCGATCGAGATCCCCGTCGCGCATCGCAGCGCGCTCGACAGGGCCGCCGAGATGATTTTGGCCGCAAGGCGTCCGCTGGTGATGATGGGCGCGGCGACCAGCCGGCCGCGTTCGACGCACGGCATCGCGAGCTTCGTGCGCCGCACCGGCATTCCGTTCTTCACCACCCAGATGGGCAAGGGCACCGTGCCCGGCGGCACCAATCTCTACATGGGCACCGCGGCGCTGTCCGAGCGCGACTACGTCCACGACGCCATCGATGCCGCTGATCTGATCATCGCGATCGGCCACGATCCGATCGAGAAGCCGCCCTTCATCATGGGGCCATCGGGGCCGAAGGTCATTCACGTCAGTTATACTTCGGCGAGCGTCGAGCTGGTCTATTTTCCTGACGCCGAGGTGGTCGGTGACGTCGGTCCGAGCCTGGAGCTTTTGGCCGACCGGCTCGAAGGCAAGCTGCCGCAGGCGGCGGCGCTGTTGCCGCTCCGCGAAGGGATCCTCAACCACATCGCCGACCGCGCCACTGAGACGCGCTGGCCGCCGACGCCGCAGCGCATCGTGCACGACGTCCGCCAGGTCATCCCGGAGAACGGCATCGTCGCGCTCGACAACGGCATGTACAAGATCTGGTTCGCGCGCAACTATCGCACCCGCGTCGCCAACACGCTGCTGCTCGACAATGCTCTGGCAACGATGGGCGCCGGCCTGCCATCGGCGATGATGGCCGCGATGCTGTATCCCGACCGACGCGTGCTCGCGGTCGCCGGCGACGGTGGCTTCATGATGAACAGCCAGGAGATGGAGACCGCGGTCCGCCTCAAGCTCAACCTCGTCGTGCTGGTGCTGGAGGACAACGCCTACGGCATGATCCGCTGGAAGCAGGCGGTCGATCATTTCGCCGATTACGGCATGACCTTCGGCAATCCCGACTTTGCGCTCTACGCCAAGGCCTATGGCGCCAAGGGTCATCGTATCGCAAGCATCGACAGCTTTGGCCCGACGCTTGACGCAGCCTTCAAGGAGGGCGGCGTGCACCTGGTCTCGATCCCGATCGATTATTCGGAGAACGTGCGGGTGCTGGTCGACGAGCTGCGGACCCGGCAGAAATAGCGGCAAGCCTTAGGAAAATTGTCCGGTAGGCTCATACCTGCCATTCCTTGATATATATCGTGCTACGATATATTGCAGGCGCGAAGATTCCTCCCGACAAGAGACGTCCATGCGCCAGACCCCCGACATGACCGGCGGCCTCCCGCGGCCTCGCGGCAAGCCCGGAGATTTTACCGCCGACCGCCGCGTGCTGGTCCTGATCGGCATGGCGCTACTGGTCGGCAGCATGAGTGCCGGGGCCGCCTGGGTGCTGCTGAAACTGATCGCGCTGGTGACCAATCTGGTCTGGTTCGGCCATGTCAGCACCGAGAACGTCTCCCTGGCCAACGCCCATCCAGGGATCTGGATGGTGCTGGCGCCCGCGCTGGGCGGGCTCGTGATCGGGTTGATGGCGCGGTTTGGGTCGGAAAAGATCCGGGGCCACGGCATCCCCGAGGCGATCGAGGCGATCCTGATCGGCGGCAGCCGGATGCAGCCGAAGGTCGCGATCCTGAAGCCGCTGTCATCGGCGGTATCGATAGGTAGCGGCGGCCCGTTCGGCGCCGAGGGGCCGATCATCATGACGGGCGGCGCGATCGGGTCGATCTTCGCCCAGTGCTTCCATCTCACAGCGGCCGAACGCAAGACGTTGCTGGTCGCGGGCGCGGCCGCCGGCATGACGGCGATCTTCAATACGCCGATCGCAGCCGTGCTGCTCGCGGTCGAGCTGCTGTTGTTCGAATGGAAGCCGCGCAGCTTCCTTCCCGTGGTGACGGGGGCGGTGATCTCGGCGGCATGGCGTCCCTTGCTGTTCGGAACGGGGCCGCTGTTTCCGTTCGCGGAGCGGCCGCACCTGCCCTGGTGGGGCCTCGCGGCGGCGCTCGGCGTCGGCGTCGTTGCCGGGCTGCAATCCGGCTTGATGACGCGGCTGCTCTACGCGATCGAGGATTTGTTCGACCATCTGCCCGTGCACTGGATGTGGTGGCCGATGCTCGGCGGCCTGGTCGTCGGGCTCGGCGGACTGATCGATCCGCGGGCGCTGGGTGTCGGCTACGATGTCATTGCCGATCTATTGTCCGGCCACATGGTGCGCGACGAAGCGATCCGGCTGTTGCTTGTGAAGTCGGTGATCTGGGTGGTCGCGCTGAGCTCAGGCACATCGGGCGGCGTGCTGGCACCGCTGCTCATCCTCGGCGGCACCGCCGGGTGGATGGAGGGGCTGGTGCTGCCCGGTGGCGCGTCATTCTGGGCGCTTATCGGCATGGCCGCGATGATGGGCGGCACGATGCGTTCGCCTTTGACAGGCGTGATGTTCGCGATCGAGCTGACGGGCAATATCGACATGCTGCTGCCATTGCTGGCTGCGACTGGCGCGGCCCATGCCGTCACCGTGCTGCTGCTCAAGCGCTCGATCCTGACCGAGAAGATCGCGCGCCGCGGCCAGCACATCACCCGCGAATACGCCATCGACCCGTTCGAGCTGATGCGTACGGCCGATGTCATGGTCACGGATGTCGATACGCTGCCGGTCGACATGTCCGTCGACGCGGCGGTGGCTTTCTTCACCTCCGATCAGCGCCGTCACAAATCCTATCCTGTCGTAGCCAGCGACGGACGGCTGACGGGCATGGTGACCCGCGCCGACGTGCTGCGCTGGCGCACCGAGGGCGATCATCAGGCGGCGACGCTCGATGACGTCGTCTCGGACAGCTCGAGCGTGGTGGCGCATCCCGACGATGTGCTGGGACGGGTCGCCGATCTCATGGTCGCCTCCGATCTCGGGCGGCTGCCGGTGGTCGATCGCGCCAGCCATCGCGTGGTGGGCCTCGTCGCTCGCAAGGATTTGCTGCGAATTCGCGCGGTCGTGAACGCGCAGGAGGAGGACCGCAACGCATACTTCCTGCGCGACAAGGCGCTTGTGCAGGAGGCGCGGATCGCGGAAGGTCAGCCCCTCTGAACTCCAGCGTCGACAGGAATGAGCATGACTCGCGTTCGTTGTGTTACCGAGATGGGGATGGGCGTCGACGTTCACGGCAGGGACGCCACCAAGGCGGCCAAGCGCGCCGTGTCGGATGCCATCAGGCATTCGAGCCTCGGCTTCTTCCGGATGATCGGCAAGACCGCGAACGACATGTTCGTCGATGTCACCATCGGCGTGCCCAATCCCGAAGCCGTCGACAAGGAGGCGGTGGCCAGGGAGCTTCCTTACGGCACCGTGACCGTCACCGCGGTCAAGGGCGGGCTGGAGATCCCCTCGGCCACGGAAGTGGCGAACGATCCCATCCTCATCGCCAATGCCGCCGTCATCGTCAGCTTCGACAAGGATTGAGCCGGTGTCCGACAGGGATGAGCGGCTGCTGGACCGTCCGATCTGGAGCGCGTTGACGACGAGCCATAGGCATCTCGCCGAACGCGGCACGCGGGCGTTGCGCTATCCGGCGGACATGACCCCGTTTGCCGACGTGATCGACATGTCTGCGGAGAGCTTCGCCGCACTCGGCGATCTCCTGGCGCCCTCGCAGGTCGTCGCGCTGTTCACGCCTGATGCGGTCGATGTTCCCGCCGGCTTCAAGGTGGTGCTGGCCGAGAGCGGTGACCAGATGATCGGCTCACCCGCCGATAGCCCGCTTCGTGATGCCGAGATCGTGACGCTGGGGAAGGCCGACGTCCCCGCGATGACGGCGCTGACGACGCTGACCAAGCCCGGGCCGTTCGCGGCGCGGACGCACGAGCTCGGCACGTTCCTCGGCATTCGTGCCGGCGGCGAATTAGTCGCGATGACGGGCGAACGAATGAAGCCGGGCAAGTTCGTCGAAATGACCGCGGTCTGCGTCCACCCTGACTATCGCGGGCGTGGCTACGCACAGGCGTTGCTTGCGGCTGTCGCGCGCCGGATCGAGGCGCGCGGCGAAGTTCCGTTCCTGCACGTGTTTTCTAACAACACGTCCGCCATCGCGCTGTACGAGCGACAGGGCATGCGCACCCGTCGTCGCCTGCACGTGACGGCGTTCATGAAGCAGGGGTGAGGCGTCCGTCAGGATGGCCCTTCATTTTCGGCGAAAGCGCGCTATATCCTCTCCCGCCATAATGGGGGAGACGCATGGACGCCAGGACAGCAGATTTTTCCGCCGCGCGGACGGCGATGCAGCGCTACGTCGATCAGGAGATCATCCCTGGCGTGTCCTGGGCGGTGCTGCGGGGGCGCGAGGTGGTCGATCAGCAGTGCGTCGGCTTTGCCGATCGCGAGGCGAAGACGGTGCTCCGGCCCGACCATATTTTCCGCGCGTTCTCCAACACCAAGATTTTCGTCACCTCCGCGATCATGCTGCTGGTCGAAGAAGGCCGCATCGGACTTGATGATCCCCTCGAGAAATTCCTGCCGCAGCTCGGCAGTCGCAAAGTGCTCAAGCAGGGCGCTTCAAGCCTTGCCGATGTCGAGCCGGCCAAGAGCTCGATCACGATCCGGCATCTGCTGACCCATACGTCCGGCCTCAGCTACGGCATCTTCGATCCCGGCACGGTGCTGTTCAAGGGCTACAACGACGCGCGCGTGCTCAATCCGCTGACGCCGCTGACCGACATGATCGACAAACTCGCCGATCTGCCGCTGTCCTATCACCCCGGAACGAGCTGGGAATATTCAGTGGCGACCGACGTGCTCGGTCGCGTGGTCGAGGTCGTCTCGGGCAAGGCGCTGGATGTTGTCTTCAAGGAGCGCATCTTCAATCCGCTCGGCATGACCGATACCGGCTTCTTCGTTCCTGAGGCGCAGCAGGGCAGGCTGGTCGCGCATTACACCGGTGCCGACGTGCTCGACCCGATGAAGCCTGGCCTCACGCGCGCCGACAATCTGCCTTATCCGCAGGCCTATCGAGTTCCGTTTCCGCGACTGTCGGGCGGCGGTGGGCTGGTCTCGACCCTGCCTGATATGCTGGCCCTGGTGAAGGCGCTGCTCCCCGGGCCGGACGCACTGCTGAAGCCGGAGACGCTGCGGCTGATGATGACGAACCAGTTGCCTGATGGCCAAGTCATCCGCTTCGCCAATCTCGGCCCGATGCCGGGCAAGGGCTTTGGCCTCGGCGGCGCCGTGACCTTCGCGCCGACGCCGTTCGATCCGCCAAACTCCACCGGCGAATTCCAATGGGGCGGGCTCGCCGGCACCCATTGGTGGATCTGCCCTGAGGCCAATACCGCTGGCGTGCTGATGGCGCAGCGTCATCTCGGCTTCTGGAATCCGTTTTTCTTCGAGTTCAAGCGCCTGGCCTACCAAGCCGTCGGAGGCTGACCCTCAAAAAATTGCGCATCTTCGCGAATCCTTTTCGACCATCGCGCCCTCCTTGTGGTCGAGGCAGTCCGCCTCGGCTCAATTAGGGGGATGCGATGGCATTTTACAGGAAGAATATCGGCAGCCTGCACCAGGCGGTGCGGGTTGCTGCCGGGATTGCGGTGGTGGTTGCGGCATCAGTCTATCTCACCGGCGCGGCGGCCTGGCTGGTCGCACTCGGCGGCGCTGGCTTCGCACTGACCGGCCTCGTCGGCTATTGCCCGATGTGCGCGATGGCGGGCATCGGCCGGGGAGGCGTCTCGTGAGCGCGGCCGCGATCTCGCCCAATCTGTTCGAGGCGGCGCGGGTCGGCGACGTCCAGGCGATCGCCCGTCTGCTCGAGACTGCGCAGCCCGATATCCGCCGCTATGCACGGGCGACGTGCCGGAGCTCGGCAGATGCCGAGGACGCCGCGCAGGAAGCGCTGTGGATCCTGTTCCGGCATGTCGGCACGATCCGCTCGCTGCTCGCATTCTCGGCCTGGCTGTTCAGCGTCGTCCGCCGCGAATGCCTGCGGCTCGCGCGCAAGGCCGGCTTCGCGGCACCTCTCGAGGAGGGCGAAGCGGAGGCTGCGCTGCTGTCGCGGCCCGAGTCCGATCTGCGACTCGACGTCGCCGCGGCCTTCGAGGCGTTGCCGCCGCATTATCGTGATGTCGCGCTGATGCGCGACGTCAAGGAAATGACCATCGATGAGATTGCGGATGCCCTCGGCGCGACGCGGCAGACCGTGAAGGCTCGGCTGCATCGCGCCCGCGCCCTGATGCGCGAATATCTGACGAGATGAACCATGACCAACTATCAAAGCTCCGACGATTTGAAATCGATTCCGGCTTTCGTCGCGCTGGCGCCAGTCGAGGCTAACGCGTTTCTCGCCTTCAATCATGCGGTCGAGCGTAAGGACGGATTGATTCCGCCGAAATATCGCGAGCTGATTTCGCTCGCCGTCGCGCTCACCACGCAATGTGCCTATTGCCTGGACGTGCATACCGCTCAGGCTGCAAAAGCCGGCGCGACGCGCGAAGAGGTCGCTGAGGCCGCATTGATCGCAGCGGCAGTGCGCGCCGGCGGCACGCTCGGCCATGCGCTGCTGGCGCAGCGGCTATTTGAGCGGCATGGGGGGCCGGGATGAACGAACCTGGGTCTGAGGCGGGACAGGACGGGTGAACAATTATCTCGGTCTCGATGGATTTCGGTTCGGCTGGGTTGCTGCCTGGATCGATGATCGCGGCCAGCAGGGATTCGATTATGCACCCGGTCTGACGCGTCTGCTCGCGATGCCGCATGCGCGTACGATGATCGACATGCCGATCGGGCTGAAGCCGAGCGGCTATCGGACGTGCGATTTGCATGCGCGCGAGCTCGTCGGCCCCGCGGTGTTTCTCGGCGCGCGCCGCGACCTCTGGACATTTCCCGACATGGCCGCGGCGAACAGGCATTACTGGGATCGCGAAGGCAAGGGCAGGGGCATCTCCGCGCAGCTCTGGAATATCAGGGACAAGATCAGGGACGTCGACGAGATCATGACGCCGGCGCGGCAGGAGACGATCGGCGAGGCGCATCCGGAATTGATCTTCTGGAATCTTGCAGGGCGAGTCCGGCTTGCGACGAAGACATCGGCGAAAGGTCGCGAGCAGCGCATTGCGCTGCTGGCGCAGCGCGGCTTCACGCATTTGTCGAAATGGCTGACGCAACGCCACGGCACCGGCATCGGCCGCGACGATCTCATCGATGCCTGTGCCTGCGCGGTGGCAGCGCGCGACAGCACGACGCGCGTCGGCGGCGATGAGATCGATCCGCGCGGTCTGCGGATGGAGATCAATTACTGAAGCGGCCGGGGGGCACGAATCCGGGAAAAACAGGCAAATTATTTGAACCGCACGGGAACTGGCGATGGTCGGTCTGCGTTCCCCGTGCGAACCGAATTGAGAGAACCTCGTGCGATGAATGATGCCAGTCAGTTCGCGACCGCCATGCTCGCGCTCGTTTTCGTCGGAGCATTGCTCGTCACCGGACAGCTCTTCATCGAGCAGCGCGCCCAACGCGATGCGGTCTACGCCACCAGTCATTTACTGCGGCCATTGTGATTGGCAATCCTCGACAGAGATCGGTGTCATGACGGCCCGGCCTTGCGCCATCTTCCGGCTCGCCTAGATTAGTCGGAATCTCACGCAAGCAACCGGGGTCCCGATGCCTGATTTATCCGCCTTTCCGATCACCAAGCGTTGGCCCGCCAAGCATCCCGAATTGCTTCAGCTCTATTCGCTGCCGACGCCGAACGGTGTGAAGGTCTCGATCACGCTGGAGGAGATCGGGCTGCCCTACGAAGTCCATCTCGTCGACTTCGGCAAGGACGACCAGAAAACGCCGGAATTCCTCTCGCTCAATCCCAACGGCAAGATCCCGGCGATCCTCGATCCCAATGGCCCCGGCGGCAAGCCGCTGCCGCTGTTCGAGTCCGGTGCGATCCTGCAATATCTGGCGGAGAAGACCGGCAAGCTGCTGCCGCAGGATGCCGCGCGGCGCTACCAGACCATCCAGTGGCTGCATTTCCAGATGGGCGGCATCGGGCCGATGTTCGGCCAGGTCGGCTTCTTCCACAAATTCGCCGGCAAGGACTTCGAGGACAAGCGGCCGCTGGAGCGTTACGTCGGCGAGTCCAAGCGCCTGCTCGGTGTGATGGAGACGCATCTTTCCGGCCGGCAATGGTTCATGGATGACGACTACACCATCGCCGACATCTCGATGCTCGGCTGGGTCCGCAATCTCGTCGGCTTCTACGGGGCCGGCGACCTCGTCGCATTCGGCCAGTTCAAGTCGGTCGGTGCCTGGCTCGAGCGCGGGTTGGCGCGTCCGGCCGTGCAGCGCGGATTGAACATTCCGAAGCGACCCTGATCTAGCTCAGCGCCTTGTAGGTCATGTAGAGCGCCATCAGGGCGACGAGGGCGATCATGCTCCGGCGCAGTACCGCCTTGCTGACGCGGTTGGCCATGCGTGCGCCAAGATCGGTGCCGACCCAGAGGCCTGCAATGATGCCGATGATGGCCGGCCAGCCGACCATCAGGCCCTTGCTCCAGTAGATCCAGGCTGCCGGAATATTGGTCGGTATTACCGAGAAGATCAGGCTGACGAGTTGCGCCTGATGCTGTGGCACGCGCAAGCCCGCGGCGAGGCCGACCGTGATCGCGAGACCGCCACCGATGCCCATGAAGCCGGAGGAGAAGCCGGCAAGCCCGCCGATGAGGAGCAGCGGAGGCCAAGGCAACTTGTCGCGATCACCGGCGCCGTCACCGTCCTTGCGGTCGCGACGCAAGATCAGCAGCGCGATCAGCGCGACGAGATAGGCGACATAGGTCCATTGCAGCACCGCGTCGGAGACAGCAGCCGCGGCATAGCCGCCGCCCACGCCGCCGATCAGAAATCCGATGCCGATCCAGACGATCCATGGCAACGGGCTGCGATTACCGCTCTGCCAGTAACGGCGCACGCCAGCGAGGCCCGTCGGCGGGATCTGCGTGATCAGCGAGGTGCCCTGGGCGACATGCTGTTCGGCGCCGAGGAGCAGCACACTGAAGATGACGAGGCCGCCCCCTGGACTCGTGCCGCTGAAGCCCGACGCCAGCCCCGCGATGAGGCCGACACCGCCGCCGGCGAGAAGCTCGTGAAGCCAGGACATCGCTTACGTCCTGGTTCGCCGCTTCATATCTGCCGTGGTCGTGCGAAAGCCGTTGATCACGGTGGTGACGGTCGCCATGCAGGCCGCGACGTCGAAATCCTCGCCCCAGCATTTTTGCAGCACAAAGCCCTGGAAGATCGCGATCAGCACGCGCGAGATTGCATCGGCGCCGATGTCGCGCTTGATCAGGCCGTCGTGCTGGCCGCGCTCGACCAGCGCCACGATCAGCGCACGCGGCAAATCGATGCCTTCGACGACGCTGGTACGGACGCGGCGGTTGCGCAGCGCCTCGGCCCAGCCGTGGATGCCGACACGGCGCCGCGCTTCGCCCATCGGGTCGGTCAGCCACTGCGCGTAGACGCGGACCAGTGCGTGCAGTCCCTCGATCGGATCGCCGGAGCCTTGCGCGACCGAGTTGAGGATGGCCTCGCGGCGATGCCTGTCGTCGGCGAGGGCCTCGATCAGATCGTCCTTGCTCTGGAAGTAGAGGTAGACCGCGCCGTGGCTCAGGCCCGACCGCTTCACGATGTCGGCCATTCCGGTCTGGTGAAACCCGTCCGCGGAGAAGCAGGCCAGCGCCGCTTCGAGGATTTGCTGTCGCCGGTCCTCACGCTTCTTGTCGCTGATCTTGGGCATCCGTCCCGTCCCTATATAACTGACAGATTGATCGTTTTAGGAGAGTGCCAGCACTAGAACTAATGCAGTCGAGCCAAATAAAAAACGATCAGTCAGTCATTTATATTTGCAGAAGGGGTTTGAGGTCAAGCCTGGATGGCTGAGCCTTAGAAAGGGGATGTCGCGATGGGCGGCCCGCGAAGGCGTTGTCGTCTAGAACAGCCGCCCGCCGTTCGGCACCGGCTTGCTCGGCTGCATCAGTACGACCTTGCCGTCGGCATCGGGGAAGCCGAGCGTCAGCACCTCGGAGACGACAGGTCCGATCTGGCGCGGCGGGAAATTGACGACGGCGGCGACTTGCTGTCCGACCAGCGTCTCGAGCGGATGGTTTTCGGTGATCTGAGCCGAACTCTTGCGCGCGCCGATGGCCGGGCCGAAGTCGATCCACAGCCGCCAGGCCGGCTTGCGGGCCTCGGGAAACGGTTTTGCGTCGACGATGGTGCCGACGCGGATATCGACTGCCAGGAAGGTATTGAAGTCGATGGTCGGCGAGGCGGATGCGGCTGGATCGTGGGTGACGTGCATGGTGTATCCGTTTCGGAAGAGGTCGAAACCGTCGTTGGTTATATTGTCGCGTGATGCGGAGTTGCTTACAACGCCGGGGGACGTGAAACGCCCTGGAGATCACTCACGACGTATGCGCGAGGACCGTCTTGCCCAACATCATTTACGGCATCAAGAACTGCGACACCATGAAGAAAGCGCGCACCTGGCTCGACACCCATGGCGTCGCCTACGAGTTCCACGATTACAAGACCGCCGGTGTGGAGAAGGACAAGCTCAAGCAATGGAGCGACAAGCTCGGCTGGGAAACGCTGCTCAATCGCGCCGGCACGACCTTCAAGAAGCTGCCCGATGACGACAAGGAAGGTCTGACCGAGAAGAAGGCGCTGGCGCTGATGCTAGCGCAACCATCGATGATCAAGCGGCCCGTGCTCGAAATCGGCGGCAAGCTGCTGGTCGGCTTCAAGCCTGATATCTACGACAAGGAAATTGGCGCCAAGGCCCGCAAGAGCTAATTGAGCTCAATGATCTCGGCAGTGACGGCTGGAGTGGACTGATCGGCGAATTCGACGATTTCGGCGGCCGCAATGCGCCCAGGGGCGCGATGAAACAGGTCGCGGTCGATCACCGTGCGCAGTTTCGGCCGCGGCAGCGCGTCATTTCCGCGCATCAGATTCTTGATCTCGAAGCCGCCGTCCTCGCAGAACGTCTTGAGCGAGGCGATGACGTGGCTGACCTTGTCATGGGTCAGGAAAGGCAGCAGCAGCCGCTCGTAGGCGACGACACGGCCATAGATGTCGTCGACATCGGCGACGCTGTAGACCGGAAGTCCGCGCAAGATGCATTCGTGATAGACCGGCATCACGAAAGGCGCGAGTCGCGGCCCGATATAGTCCTCCAGCAGGATTCCCTTGCCGGTATGGCCGTAAGCGCGGGAGATCCGCGTGCCTTCGCTCTGGATGGTCAAACGCGGCGTCGGAGTCGAGTGGTCCACCGTATAGTAGATGAGATCGGACAGCTCTTCCTCGAGCCGTGC
The DNA here is from genome assembly GCF_004114955.1 of Bradyrhizobium guangzhouense. Classification (NCBI taxonomy): domain Bacteria; kingdom Pseudomonadati; phylum Pseudomonadota; class Alphaproteobacteria; order Hyphomicrobiales; family Nitrobacteraceae; genus Bradyrhizobium; species Bradyrhizobium guangzhouense. The sequence continues at coordinate 4,244,830 of NZ_CP030053.1, read as the reverse complement.
GGGCTGATACTCCCAGATCGCAGGCGCAATCTGATGGCGCGCATACAGTCGCAGCCACGTGTTGAGAAGGTCACGTTGCTTGATCGACTTGACGACGGAGGGAGCAGCGCTGGCGAAATCCAAAACAATATTCCCGGCGAATGAAACCCGAGCATGATCTCGCGCGCGGGAAAATTTTTGATGAAGGCTGGCGCGCGGAAGCAAAGACCGTTAACGACGACTTGATGACCGGTGTCTTGTGAGCCGGGAAGCCGGCAGGCCACATCACGAAGCCTCCAACTAAGGGAGCATAAGGCTCCCCGCCAAAGGCCTGACCTGCTCAGCTTTCCGCCTTGCCTAACCCCCGTCACCTCCGGCATATTCCGCGCCCGGAGGCGGCGTTCCGGGACAGGCTCCAAGGCCCCCGGAAAGTCGAGACAACAAGGACAGCCACGCGTATTGCGCGGGCAGGGGGAAATCTGTTTGGCCGATGAGTTCATTCTCGAAACGGAAGGCTTGACCAAGGAGTTCGCGGGCTTCTTCGCCGTCCGCGACGTTGCGCTCAAGGTTCGCCGTGGGAGTATCCACGCGTTGATCGGCCCGAACGGTGCGGGCAAGACGACGTGCTTCAATCTTCTGACCAAGTTCCTCAAACCGTCTGCCGGAAAAATCCTGTACAAGGGACAGGACATCACGGCGATGGCGCCCGCGGACGTGGCACGCCTGGGACTGGTGCGTTCGTTCCAGATCTCGGCGGTGTTTCCGCATCTCACCGCGCTGGAGAATGTTCGTGTCGCGCTCCAGCGCCAGCACGGCAGCTCCTTCGATTTCTGGCGCTCCAAGTCCGTGCTCAACCGGTTCAATGACCGGGCGCGCGAGCTGTTGAGCGATGTCGGTCTCAGCGAGTTTGCAAATACGCCTGCGGTCGAGATGGCCTATGGGCGCAAGCGCGCGCTCGAGATCGCAACCACGCTCGCGCTCGATCCGGAAATGATGCTTCTGGACGAACCGATGGCCGGCATGGGTCACGAGGACATCGACAAGATCGCCGCGCTCATCAAGCGTATCTCGGCGAAGTACACCATCCTGATGGTCGAGCATAATTTGAGTGTCGTCGCCAATCTCTCCGATATCATCACCGTGCTGACGCGCGGGCAGGTGCTCGCGCAGGGCCATTATTCGGAGCTCACCAAGGACGAGCGCGTCAAGGAAGCCTATCTGGGAGCCGGTCATGCCTGAGACTGCAATGGCCGAGGCGCCGGTGAAGGCCGCGACCGGCGGCAATATCCTCCAGGTCCGCAACTTGGAGGCCTGGTATGGCGAGTCCCACATCCTGCACGGGATCAATTTCGACGTGAACGCGGGCGAGGTCGTTACGCTGCTCGGGCGCAACGGCGCCGGCAAGACGACCACGTTGAAGTCGATCATGGGCATCATCGGCAAGCGCGCCGGCTCGATCAAGTTCAACAATCAGGAGATCATCCGCGCGACCTCCGACAAGATCGCGCGCATGGGTATCGCGTTCTGCCCGGAGGAGCGGGGAATTTTCTCCAGCCTCGACGTGAAGGAGAACCTGCTGCTGCCGCCGGTGGTTCGCGCAGGCGGATTGCCGCTCGAGCAGATCTTCGATCTGTTTCCGAACCTGAAGGAGCGGCTGAGCAGCCAGGGCACCAAGCTGTCCGGCGGCGAGCAGCAGATGCTCGCGATCGCGCGAATCCTGCGCACGGGCGCAAGCTTCCTGATGCTGGACGAGCCGACCGAAGGCCTCGCCCCCGTCATCATTCAGCAGATCGGCCACACCATTGCGCGGCTCAAGAAGGAAGGTTTCACGATCCTCCTGGTCGAGCAGAACTTCCGCTTCGCATCCACCGTCGCCGATCGCTACTACGTGGTCGAGCACGGCAAGATCATTGACGGATTTTCCAATGCGGAGCTTGCCGCCAACATGGACAAGCTCCACACCTATCTCGGCGTCTAGTCCGGCCAACGGTCGAATGGTCACGAGAAGATTTACGAGGGAAGTCGCATGACAAGGTCGATTGCATCGTTGTTGCTTGGCACGGCATTGGCCGTGACCAGCGCTGGCGCCGCTTTCGCACAGGACAAGACGGTCAAGATCGGCGCACTGTCCGATCAGTCCGGTCTCTATGCCGACCTCGGTGGTCCCGGCTCGACGCTCGCTGCGCAGATGGCGGTTGAAGATTCCGGCCTGGGCGCGAAGGGGTGGAAGATCGACATCATCTCGGGCGATCACCAGAACAAGCCCGACATCGGCACCGCGATCGCGCGGCAGTGGTTCGACGTCGACAAGGTCGACATCATCGTCGACGTGCCGAACTCCGGCGTGGCGCTGGCGGTCAACAACGTCGTCAAGGAAAAAAACGGCGTCTACATCAATTCCGGCGCGGCGACCTCGGACCTCACCAACGCGCAGTGCTCGCCCAACACCGTGCACTGGACCTACGATACCTACATGCTGGCGCATACCACGGGCCAGGCGCTGGTGAAGGCGGGTGGCGACACCTGGTTCTTCCTGACGGCGGACTACGCCTTCGGTGCGGCGCTGGAGCGCGATACCACGGCGGTCGTCACCGCCAATGGCGGCAAGGTGGTCGGCGGGGTCAAGCATCCGCTAAACACGCCGGACTTCTCCTCGTTCCTGCTCCAGGCGCAGGCCTCCAAGGCCAAGATCATCGGCCTTGCCAATGCCGGTGGTGACACCACCAACACGATCAAGCAGGCCGCCGAGTTCGGTATCGGCAAGGGTGGCCAGAAGCTCGCGGCGCTGCTGCTGTTCCTCACCGACGTCAAGGCCATTGGCCTCGAGACGGCGCAGGGCCTCAACTTCACCGAGACCTTTTACTGGGACATGAACGACAAGACCCGGGCTTTCTCCAAGCGGTTTTCGGAGAAGATGAAGAACGGTGCGATGCCGACCATGGTTCAGGCCGGCGTTTATGCGGGCGTGCGCCACTATCTCAAGGCGCTCGAGGCGCTCGGCGGCAATCCGCATGATGGCGTGAAGGTCGTCGAGAAGATGAAGTCCATGCCGACCGAAGACGATCTGTTCGGCAAGGGCGAGATCCAGCCCAATGGCCGCACCATCCACAACGCCTATCTGTTCGAGGTGAAGAAGCCCTCCGAGTCCAAGGGACCGTGGGATTTCTACAAGCTCGTGGGGACAGTGCCGGGCGACCAGGCTTTCACGCCGCTCGCCGAAAGCAAGTGCGCGCTGCTCAAGAAATAAGATCGACAGCTCGCCGGCACTGTGCAGGCGGGCGCTACTTTGGGAACGCCGAAGGGACTGGGTGCTGGATCGATGCAGGCTCTCTACGCACAGCTACTGGTGGGACTGATCAACGGCTCGTTTTACGCGCTGCTCAGTCTCGGGCTCGCCGTGATCTTCGGCATGCTCAACATCATCAATTTCGCCCATGGTGCGCTTTACATGATGGGCGCTTTCGTTGCCTATTTCCTGCTGAACATCGGCGGCATCAGTTACTGGTGGGCGCTGCTGCTGGCCCCCGTCATCGTCGGCATCTTCGGCATGATCCTGGAACGGACCATGCTGCAATGGTTGACCGGGCTCGATCACCTCTACGGCCTGCTGCTCACCTTCGGCATCGCGCTGATCGTCCAGGGCGTGTTCCAGAACTATTTCGGTTCGTCCGGCCTGCCTTATTCCATTCCGGACCAACTCAGAGGCGGCATGAATCTCGGCTTCATGTTCCTGCCCATCTATCGTGGCTGGGTCGTCATCTTCTCGCTCGTCGTGTGCTTTGCCACCTGGTTCCTGATCGAGAAGACGCGGCTTGGCGCTTACCTGCGCGCCGCCACGGAAAATCCGACTCTGGTGCGCGCCTTCGGCATCAACGTGCCCCGCATGATCACGCTCACCTACGGCCTCGGCGTCGGCCTGGCCGCGCTCGCCGGCGTGCTGTCGGCGCCGATCAACCAGGTGCGGCCGCTGATGGGCGCCGACCTCATCATCGTGGTGTTCGCCGTGGTGGTGATCGGCGGCATGGGATCGATCATGGGCTCCATCATCACCGGCTTTGCGCTCGGTGTGATCGAGGGCTTGACCAAATATTTTTACCCCGAGGCCTCCAACACCGTCGTGTTCGTGCTGATGGTGCTTGTGCTCCTGGTGAAGCCAACGGGATTGACGGGAAGGGCAGCCTGATATGACAGCCTTGACGGACGATACGCTGCCGGTCACGCCGCGCGCGATGCGTGACGAGATGATCTTGTTCGTGGTGATGGCGCTGCTGCTGGCGTCGGTGCCTTTCACGGGAGTCTATCCGTTCTTCGTGATGCAGGCGCTTTGCTTTGCGCTGTTGGCCTGCGCCTTCAATCTCCTGATCGGCTATGGCGGCCTGTTATCGTTTGGCCATGCCATGTTCATGGGCACGGCCGGTTATTGCAGCGCGCATGCGCTGAAGGTCTGGGCGCTGCCCCCGGAACTCGGCGTTCTCGTCGGCATCGCCGCTGCGTTCGTGCTGTCGCTCATCACCGGCTACATCTCGATCCGTCGCCAGGGCATCTATTTCTCGATGATCACGCTGGCGCTGTCGCAGCTCCTGTATTTCATCTACCTCCAGGCGCCATTCACCCATGGCGAGGACGGCATCCAGGGCATTCCGCAGGGGCACATGTTCGGTGTGCTCGATTTGTCCAAGCCGACCGTGCTCTATTACGTCGTGCTCGTCGGCTTCCTTGCCGGCTTCCTGCTGATCTACAGGATCATCAACTCGCCCTTCGGCGAGGTCCTGAAATCGATCCGCGAGAACGAGCCGCGTGCGATCTCGCTGGGCTATCGGACCGACCAGTACAAATTCCTGGCGTTCGTCCTGTCGGGGACGCTGGCGGGTTTCGCCGGCGCGCTGAAGGTGTTCGTGGCGCAGAACGCCTCGCTCACCGATGTGCACTGGTCGATGTCCGGTGAAGTCGTGCTGATGACGCTGGTCGGCGGTCTCGGCACCATTTTCGGTCCCGTGGTCGGCGCCTTCGTGATCATCGCCATGCAGCAATATCTGGCGGGCTTCGGCCAGTGGGTGACGGTGATTCAGGGCTCGATCTTCGTGATCTGCGTGCTCACTTTCCGCCGTGGCGTCATTGGCGAAATCGCGCATTACTTCCGCAGATCGCTCTAAGTCGCTGATATCGCATCAATTTTGATGGCGAGGTAAATCCGGTGGATGACCCTGCCTGGCGGGTGTGAGACGGCACGCGCGCGAGGCAAAAATGGTCTATGACGGTTTTGTGACGGCCCTGACAGGGCCGGCCCATGTCCAACCGGTAGACTATCCCATGATGCGTTGGTTTCGCGCCTTCCTGCCCAAGGAAGAACGATTTTTCGACCTGTTCGACCGCCATGCCCAGACGGTGATACAGGGTGCAATCGCGCTCCAGGGCGTGCTCAATGGCGGCGAGGAGACGCCGGTCTATTGCCAGCGCGTCAGCCAGTTCGAGAACGACGCTGACAACATCACCCGCGAGGTGCTGACAGCGGTGCGCCGCACCTTCATCACGCCGTTCGACCGCGGCGACATCAAGAACCTGATCACCTCGCTGGATGATGCCATCGACCAGATGCAGCAGACGGCCAAGGCCGTGATGCTGTTCGAGGTCCGCACCTTCGAGCCGCCGATGCGCGAGATCGGGGCGCTGCTGATCGAGTGCGCCAATCTGGTGGGCCGTGCGCTGCCGCTGATGCAGGAGATCGGCAAGAACGTGGCCATGCTGACCGCGATCACGGAGGAACTGACCAAGCTCGAAGGCCGCGTCGACGATCTCCACGACATCGGCCTGAAGGAGCTGTTCCTCAAGCATCGCAACGGCAGCGCGATGGATTTCATCGTCGGCGTCGAGATTTACGATCACCTTGAAAAGGTGGCTGATCGCTTCGACGACGTCGCGAACGAGATCAACAGCATCGTCATCGAGCAAGTGTAGGGCAGGGCCGTCGTGGATGCTGCGTTGGGTCTTCCCGTCCTGGTCGGACTGATCGCCGTCGCACTGCTGTTCGACTTCCTGAACGGCCTGCACGACGCCGCCAATTCGATCGCGACCATCGTCTCGACCCGGGTGCTGCGGCCGCAATTCGCGGTGTTCTGGGCGGCGTTCTTCAATTTCGTCGCCTTCATGGTGTTCGGCCTGCACGTCGCCCAGACCATCGGCACCGGCATCATCGATCCCGCCATCGTCGACGCCCAGGTGATCTTCGCCGCGCTTGTCGGCGCCATCGTCTGGAATCTCGTGACCTGGGCGCTGGGCATTCCGTCCTCGTCCTCGCATGCGCTGATCGGCGGCCTCGTCGGCGGCGGCATGGCCAAGGCCGGGATTTCGGCGGCGGTCTGGAGCGGGCTCACCAAGGCGGTGCTGGCGATCGTGCTGTCGCCGCTGGTCGGCTTCCTGCTCGCGATGATGCTCGTTGCGATCGTGTCATGGCTGTCGGTGCGCTCGACGCCGTTCGCGGTCGACCGCGCCTTCCGCATCCTGCAATTCGCCTCGGCCTCGCTCTATTCGCTCGGCCATGGCGGCAACGACGCGCAGAAGACGATGGGCATCATTGCCGTGCTGCTCTATTCGCAGGGTCATCTCGGCAACGAATTCTCGGTGCCGTTCTGGGTGGTGCTGTCCTGCCAGGCTGCGATGGCCCTGGGCACCCTGATGGGTGGCTGGCGCATCGTCCGCACCATGGGCCTGCGCATCACCAAGCTGACGCCGATGCAGGGTTTTTGTGCCGAGACCGGCGGCGCGGCGACCCTCTTCATCGCCACCTTCCTCGGCGTTCCCGTCTCGACCACCCACACCATCACGGGTGCCATCGTCGGCGTCGGTGCGGCTCGTCGTGTCTCGGCGGTGCGCTGGAACGTGGCGAGCTCGATCGTCTATGCCTGGGTGATCACGATCCCGGCCTCGGCCATCGTCGCGGCGCTCAGCTGGTGGGCGGTCCAGATCTTCAAGTAACGAGCTTCAGCCCGACGATGCCGGCCACGATCAGCCCGATGCTGGCAAGGCGAAGTGCTGTGGCGGGCTCGCCGAACAGGAAGATGCCGAGCGTGGCGGTGCCGACCGCGCCGATGCCGGTCCAGACCGCATAGGCGGTTCCGACGGGCAGGGACTTGAGAGCGATGCCGAGCAGGATCACGCTGCCGGCCATGGCCGCGAGCGTGATGACGGAGGGAACCAGCCTGGAGAAGCCCTCGGTATATTTCAGGCCAATAGCCCAGGTGATCTCGAGAAGACCGGCGACGAACAGGATGCTCCAGGCCATGGCGACCCTCCATTCAAGGCAGGGTCGTCCCCGCTGGGCTGATAGGCTGCTGAGCAGGAAGGCCGTCCTTCCCCAAGGCCCAGTATGGCCAGGGCCGATATGGGGCTGGCCGAAGGGCTGCGCAATCACCAAATCAGGCTTGATCCCTCTCATTTTCCCTGCCAAACGCTCCCGCCATGTCCGACATTGCAGCCACCACAGCCGAATCGCCGGCCCGTTCCCCGCTTGCCGCCGAAGTGGCGCGGCGGCGCACCTTTGCGATCATCTCGCATCCGGACGCCGGCAAGACCACGCTGACCGAAAAGCTGCTGCTGTTCGGCGGCGCCATCAACCTTGCCGGCCAGGTCAAGGCCAAGGGCGAGCGGCGCAATACCCGTTCGGACTGGATGAAGATCGAGCGCGAGCGCGGCATCTCGGTCGTGACGTCGGTGATGACCTTCGAGTTCGAGGGCCTCGTGTTCAACCTGCTGGACACGCCGGGCCACGAGGACTTTTCGGAGGACACCTATCGCACGCTCACGGCGGTCGATTCCGCCGTGATGGTGATCGACGCGGCCAAAGGTATCGAGGCACGCACGCGAAAGCTGTTCGAGGTCTGTCGCCTTCGCGATATCCCGATCATCACGTTCATCAACAAGATGGACCGCGAGAGCCGCGACGTTTTCGAGCTGCTCGACGAGATCGAGAAGACGCTGGCTCTCGACACCACGCCGATGACCTGGCCGGTCGGCCGGGGGCGCGATTTCCTCGGCACTTATGATGTCATTAACGGCGGTGTCCGCCTGCTCGAAGGCGGCGGAGCCAAGACCGGCGCGGCGCAGCAGATCGAAATCGCCGAGCTCGCCAAGCTCAACGCCAATCTCGATGCCTCCGCCGTGAAGGACGAGCTCGAGCTGGTCACCGAGGCCTCGAAACCGTTCGAGCTCGAAGCGTTCCGCGAGGGACATCTGACACCGGTCTATTTCGGCAGCGCGTTGCGCAATTTCGGTGTCGGCGACCTCTTGGAGGGTCTCGGCAAGTTCGCCCCCGAGCCGCGCGCACAGGATAGCGACCAGCGCAGGGTCGAAGCGACCGACCCGCGCATGAGCGCCTTCGTGTTCAAGATCCAGGCCAACATGGATCCGAACCACCGCGACCGCATCGCGTTCGCGCGCCTTTGCTCGGGCAAGCTCAGCCGCGGCATGAAGGCAAAGCTGGTGCGCACCGGCAAGAGCATGCCGCTGTCGAGCCCGCAATTCTTCTTTGCCCAGGATCGTTCGGTGGCCGACGAGGCCTTTGCCGGCGACGTCGTCGGCATCCCCAATCACGGCACGCTGCGCATCGGCGATACGCTGACCGAGGGCGAGGACTTCAATTTCGTCGGCGTCCCGAGCTTCGCGCCTGAAATCGTCCGCCGCGTCCGTCTCACCGACGCGATGAAGGCGAAGAAGCTGAAGGAAGCCCTTCAGCAGATGTCGGAGGAGGGCGTCGTCCAGGTGTTCCGTCCGCGCGACGGTGCGCCGGCGCTGGTCGGTGTGGTCGGTGCGCTGCAGCTCGACGTGCTCAAGGCGCGGCTCGAAGCTGAATATTCATTGCCGGTCGAGTTCGAGGTGAGTGAGTTCCAGCTCGCGCGCTGGGTCTCCTCGGAGGATCGCAAGAAACTCGACACGTTCATCGCGGCGAACACCTCAAGCATTGCTGACGATGTCGACGGCGATCCCGTGTACCTGGCGCGGAACGAGTTCTACCTCGGCTACACCAAAGAGCGCGCCGAGGGCATCGAGTTCACCAACGTCAAGGACGTCAAGAAGAAGGGCTAGGGGGCACGTACTGCCTACCGCGTCCTTAGGCTCTGCGGCCACACCCTCCGCTGTCATGCCCCGGCTTGACCGGGCTTGACCGGGGCATCCAGTACGCCGAGGCCTCTCGACCCAATCACAACTTTCTCTGGAATACTGGGTCGCCCGGTCGAGCCGGGCGACGACACCATTGCCTGAACGCGAGGACGACACCATTGCCTGAACGCGAGCATGTGAACGCCCGCAGGCTTGACGCTTCCACGGTCGGTGCCACGTTTGTCGCGTGACATCGCGAGCTCGAAGCATGTGGCGCGGTATTCTCGTTTTCACACTGTTGGCATTCTCGACCGTCGCCGCCGCCGCGCAGCGTCGCCAGATCAATCCGATCCCGTTTGCGCACGAGCCGTGCAGTGTGCTCGACTTCAGGCCCTGCACGCCGTCCTATTGCAGTCCGCTGGAGCCCGGCCCCTGCATTCCCGAGATCGACTATCCCTACGGCGAGAATCTCCAGCTCACGATCGAGAGCGTGCCGGCGGAGGCCGATCGGGCCAAGTATCAAAAGCCGGATCATGATCTCGATACGATCGGCGATCTCTTTGCCGAGCTGCGGACGTGCTGGTCACCGCCGTCTGACAAGGCGCGCGCGGGCATGCAGATGGCTGTCCGCTTCAGCTTCAACAAGGCCGGCGGCCTGATCGGTCCGCCGCGGCTGACCTTTGCGACGGCAGGCGTCCCCGCCGATATCAGAACCATCTACCTCGACGCGATCAATTCGTCCCTGAACGCCTGTCTGCCGCTGAAGTTCACCACCGGCCTTGGTGGCGCGTTGGCCGGACGGCCAATTGCGATCCGCTATGTCGACAATCGAGAGCTCGGAAGATAGCCCGTCAGTTGCGACCGGCGGCCAATCAATGATACCTCAGAGGCGGGGCGGTGCTTGAAGGGGAGGACGTCGTGGGTCTGCTGGTCATGATCCTGGGGCTGGTGCTGTTTTTCGCCGCTCATGTTTTCACAACGAAGCGGGACGCACGCGCGCAGGCGATCGCGCGGCTGGGGGAAGGGACCTACAAGATCCTCTATTCGGTCGTCTCGCTTGCAGGGCTGGCGCTGATCGTCTGGGGCTTTGGCCACTATCGCGCGACCGGCTGGATCGACGTCTGGCATCCGCCCAAGGCGATGAAGCACATCACGATCGCGCTGATGCTGCCTGCCGTCATCCTGGTGGTCGCCTCCTATCTGCGCGGGCGCATCTATGCGACGCTGAAGCATCCGATGCTCGCTGGGGTGAAGCTTTGGGCCTTTGCGCATCTGCTCGCCAATGGCGATCTTGGCTCCATCATCCTGTTCGGCTCGTTCCTGGGTTGGGGCGTATATGATCGCATCTCGCTGAAGCATCGCGCCGACAGCGGCGGCCCGCCGATTCCGGTGGGCGGCGTCACCAATGATCTGATTGCGATCGCAGTCGGCATCGTCGTCTATCTGGCGCTGGCGTTTGCGTTCCATCCTGTCGTGATTGGTGTTCCCGTCATGGGCGGATAGAAGATCAGCGCAAGACATCACCCCCGTGTCGATGCGTGGAGGGTGACAAAAGCAACAAGACGAGGACTCTCCGATGGACTGGTCACGATCTCAGATTCCGCCGATGCGGTCCGAGGCGCGTTTTGGCGATCGGGTGGTGCCGGCTTTCGTCGATCGGCCTTCCAGCTTGTGGGCAATGATAGCGCAGACCTCGGCGCGCAACGGCGAGGGCGAAGCGCTCGTCTGCGGGCATGTCCGGCTGAGCTGGCAGCAAACGGTGGAGCAGGCGGCGCGGATTGCATCGGGCTTTCGCAGGCTCGGCCTGCAACGCGGTGACCGTGTTGCGATCCTGCTCGGCAATCGCATCGAATTTCCGCTGTTGCTGTTCGCCGCCGCGCACGAGGGGCTGGTTACGGTATTGCTCGGCACGCGCCAGCAGAAACCGGAGATCGCTTATGTGCTCGCCGATTGCGGCGCCAAGATCCTGATCCACGAGGCGGCGCTCGCTGAGCGGCTGCCGGACGCGCGGGATGTTCCTGACGTCATCCACCGCATCGCCATCGACGACGACGCGAAGCTGTCGCGTTTTTCCGTGCTGGCGGACAACGCGCCGGCCCCAACGCCGATCGAGGCGAACGAGGAGGACACCGCGATGATCCTCTACACCTCGGGCACGACGGGCAAGCCGAAAGGCGCCATGCTGGCTCACTGCAACATCGTGCATTCCTCAATGGTGTTCGTGTCTTGCCTGGAATTGACGGCGGCCGACCGCTCGATTGCAGCCGTCCCGCTCGCTCACGTCACCGGCGTCGTCGCCAACATCACGACGATGATCTGCTGCGGCGGCGCGCTGATCATCATGCCGGAATTCAAGGCCGCCGATTACCTCAAGCTCGCGGCGCGCGAGCGCGTCACCTACACGGTGATGGTGCCGGCGATGTACAATCTCTGTCTGCTGCAGCCCGATTTCGACAGCTACGATCTTGCGAGCTGGCGCATCGGCGGCTTCGGTGGCGCGCCGATGCCGGTCGCGACCATCGAGAAGCTCAAGGCGGCAATTCCCGGCCTGAAGCTTGCGAATTGCTACGGCGCGACCGAGACGACCTCGCCGTCCACCATCATGCCGGGCGAGCTGACGGCAAGCCATATCGACAGCGTCGGCCTGCCGTGTCCGGGTGCGCGGATCATCGCAATGGGAGCGAATGGCCGCGAACTTCCACCCGGCGAGATCGGCGAACTCTGGATTCAGAGCGCCTCCGTCATCAAGGGCTACTGGAACAACCCGAAAGCGACGGCCGAGAGCTTTACCGCCGGCTTCTGGCATTCCGGCGATCTCGGCTCGGTCGATTCGGATGGGTTCGTCCGCGTGTTCGACCGGCAGAAGGACATGATCAACCGCGGCGGCCTCAAGATCTATTCGGCCGAGGTCGAGTCCGTGCTGGCCGGCCATCCCGCCGTGGTCGAGAGCGCGATCATCGCAAAGCCATGCCCGGTCCTTGGTGAGCGCGTCCACGCGGTCGTGGTCACGCGCGTGCAGGTCGGCAGCGAGGACTTGCGGGCCTGGTGCGCCGAGCGGCTGTCCGATTACAAGGTGCCGGAGACCATGGCGATCACCGCCGATCCCCTGCCGCGCAACGCCAATGGCAAGGTCCTGAAGCGACAGTTGCGGGAGCTCTGGTAGGTGGTTGAGCGCCGTTGGGGCAGCCCCGGGATATCCCGGATCGCGCGTTAACGCCTTGATCGGCCTTGCTTTGCCTTGCCACCGCCATATCGATAGGGTATCGCCGCCGCGACGTGGGGACGGGCTTTTGTCGCGCGCGATCTGGCGCGCGCTCCCGGCCGGGCATGGGATTATCTTAAGTGTCTGAATTATTTGACGAAGTCGACGAGGAAGTACGTCGCGAGCAGCTCAAAAAGCTGTGGGATAAATATTCGCTCTACTTCATCGCCCTGATGGTGCTGATCGTGGCGGCCGTGGGCGGCTGGCGCGGCTACCAGTACCTCGAGGCCAAGAAGGCCGCCGAGGCCGGCGCCACCTTCGAAAAGGCGGTCGAACTGTCGGAGCAGGGCAAGCACGCGGAGGCCGAAACGGCCTTTGCCGATCTCGCTGCCAAGGCCCCGTTCGGCTATCGCACCCTGTCGCGGCTCCGTGCCGCCGCGGAGGCGTCGGCCCGCGATCCCAAGGCTGCGGCGAAGATGTATGACGACATCGCCGCTGACCGCAGCGTCGGCAGCGAGTGGCAGGATTTGGCGAAGATTCGCGCGGCGAGCCTGCTGGTGGACAGCGCGAGCTACGCCGACATTCAGCAGCGGCTGGAGACATCCGCCGAGCCCAAATCGACCTTCCGCCACAGCGCCCGCGAGCTGCTGGCGTTGTCGGCCTGGCGTAACAACGACATGGCCGCGGCCCGCAAATGGGTCGATGCGATCGCCGAGGACGGCGAAACTCCGCCGGGCCTGCGCTCGCGCGCCGAGGCGCTCCAGGCCCTGCTGCCGCCCGTCGCCAAGAGCTGAGAGCAGCCGAGCTGACGGTCCCGAGAGCTGAGACGAGATACTGATATGCGCCGCACGCCACGTTTGATCGCAGCTGTCGTCCTGATCGCCTTCACAGGCGTCCTGGGCGGTTGCTCCAGCGGCGGATTCGATCCGAGCGATTTGCTCGACTGGCTCGACACCAAGAAGAAGCTGCCGGGCGAGCGCAAGCCCGTCTTCCCCGAGGGCGTGCCGGGCCTCGAGCAGGGCGTGCCGAAGGAATTGTACAAGGGGGCGCAGCAGCAACAGGATGCTCCGGACGCCGCGGCACTGCCGGCTGAGCCGCCGCCCGCCGAGCCCGCGAAATCATCAAAATCGGCCAAGGGCAAGAAGACCAAGCGGCCGCCCGCGACCGCTGCGGCTCCCGCTGCAGCGCCGGCGGGCGAGGTCGACGGCGAGGCCCAGCCCGAGGCTGTACCGGCGACCGCCGCTCCGCCGCCCAAGCACAAGATCGTCCGAAAGCGCACCACCGCGCCGCCGCCGGACCAGCAATCCGCCCAGCAGCCGGCGCAGCAGACCACCCAGCAACAGCAGACGCAGGGGGCCTTCCCGGCGCCGATGCCCAGCGGCAGTTTCTCGCGCTGATATTTTTCACCGAATTGACAGGCGCAGCCCCGGCGGCGCACGAATGACCGATGCCCTTTACGATTGCCATCATCGGCCGGCCCAATGTCGGCAAGTCGACGCTGTTCAACCGCCTGGTCGGACAGAAGCTCGCGCTTGTCGATGATCTGCCGGGCGTCACCCGCGACCGCCGCGAAGGTGAGGCCAGGCTCGGCGATCTCGAGTTTACCATCATCGACACCGCAGGCCTCGATGAAGGCGCCAAGGGCTCGCTGACTGCGCGCATGCAGGAGCAGACTGAGGCTGCGATTGCGCAAGCGGATGCGTTGTTCTTCGTGATCGATGCCCGCATCGGGCTCACGCCGACGGACCGCGCGTTTGCCGATTTCGCCCGCAAGGCCAACAAGCCGGTCTTGCTGATCGCCAACAAGAGCGAAGGCAAGCACGGCGATGCCGGCGCGATGGAATCCTTTGCGCTTGGGCTGGGTGACCCCATCCAGATCTCGGCCGAACATGGCGAAGGCATGGGCGAACTCTACGACGCGCTTGCCAAGCTGATGCCGGAGCCTGTCGAGGAGGATGAGGCCGAGGACGACGAGCCCGTCTCCGAGGAAGAGGCCGCGACGCGCCCGATCCGGGTGGCCATCGTCGGTCGTCCCAATGCAGGCAAGTCGACGCTGATCAACCATCTGCTCGGCGAGGAGCGCCTGCTGACGAGCCCCGAGGCCGGCACGACGCGCGATTCCATCGCGGTCGAGATCAACTGGAAGGGCCGCGAGTTCAGGGTGTTCGACACCGCAGGCCTTCGCCGGCGCTCCCGCATCGAGGAAAAGCTGGAGAAGCTCTCGGTCGCCGACGCGCTGCGTGCGGTGCGCTTCGCCGAAGTCGTCGTGATGATGATGGATTCGCAGAATCGCTTCGAGGAGCAGGATCTGCGCATCGCCGATTTGATCGAGCGCGAGGGCCGGGCGGTCGTGCTCGCGGTCAACAAATGGGATCTGATGGAGACCAAGGGCGGCGGCGCGATTTCGGCTCTGCGCCGCGACGCCGATCATTGGCTGCCGCAGCTCAAGGGCGTGCCGATCGTCGCCGTCTCAGGCCTGATGGGCGAGGGGATCGACCGCCTGATGCAGGCCATCCAGGACGCCTATGCGCTCTGGAACCGGCGCGTGCCGACCTCTGCGCTCAATCGCTGGTTCGAGCAGGCGATCCAGGCCAATCCGCCGCCGGCCGTCTCGGGCCGCCGGCTGAAGCTGAACTACATCACCCAGACCAAGGCGCGGCCGCCGAGCTTCGTGCTGTTCTGCTCGCGTGCGGACGCAGTGCCGCAGTCTTACCTGCGCTATCTCATCAACTCGATGCGCGAGGCCTTCGACCTGCCGGGCACGCCGGTGCGCATCACGCTGCGCGAAAAGGCCAATCCGTTCGCCCACAAGCGCAAGCGGCCGTCGTGAGGATGGTGGTGTGCGTGGCGATCGCGGTGCGAACGCTGGCTGCCACAAAGACGGTCTCGTAGGGTGGTTAGCCCCGGGCTGCGCAAAGCGCAGCCGCAGGGCTAAACCCACCCTACGATATCTCGCTTACTTCTTCACCAGCGGGCATTCGCTGTCCTTGAGGGGCCTTGCGGCATCTTCCGCCGGGATGGTCGAGACCAGCTTGTAATAATCCCAGGGACCCTTCGACTCCTCGGGCTTCTTCACCTCGAACAGATAGGCCGGGATGATGCGGCGGCCGTCCTCGCGAAGCGGGCCCTTGCCGAACAGCGGATCGTCGGTCGGGATCTCCTTCATCTTGGCGACGACCTTGGCGCCGTCATGCGGATTGCCGCCGAGCGCTTCCAGCGCCTTGAGGTAATGGATCACGCCGGCATAGTTGCCCGCCTGCGTCATCGACGGCATCGCCTTGTTGGCCGTCCTTTCCTGGAAGCGCTTCGACCAGGCACGCGTGGAATCGTTGAGATCCCAGTAGAAGGATTCCGTGAAGGTCAGGCCATGCGCGGTCTTGAGGCCGAGCGAGTGGACGTCGTTGATGAAGAGCAGCAGCGCCGCGAGTTTCTGGCCGCCTTCGACGATGCCGAATTCGGCCGCCTGCTTGATCGCGTTGGTGGTGTCGCCGCCGGCGTTGGCAAGCCCGATGATCTTCGCCTTGGAGTTCTGCGCCTGGAGCAGGAACGACGAGAAATCCGACGTGTTGAGCGGATGCTTGACGCCGCCGAGCACCTTGCCGCCGTTTGCGGTCACAACCGCGCTGGTGTCGCGCTCGAGCGCGGCGCCGAAGGCATAGTCGGCGGTCAGGAAGAACCAGCTATCGCCGCCGGCCTTGGTCAGCGCCTTGCCGGTGCCGTTGGCGAGCATGTAGGTGTCGTAAGTGTAGGAGATCGTGTTGGCGTTGCAGGCCTTGCCGGTGAGGTCGGCGCTGGCACCGCCATTGTTGAGCAGGACGACGTTCTTTTCCTTGGCAACGTTGCTGACCGCCAGCGCCACGCCGGAGTTCGGCGTGTCGGTGATCATGTCGACCTTCTGGGTGTCGATCCACTGCCGCGCGATGTTGACGCCGACATCAGGCTTGTTCTGGTGATCGCCGCTGACGACATCGATCTTCCAGCCCTTTGCCAGCAGGCCCGAATCCTCGACCGCCATCTTCACGGCCACCACGGAGCCGGGACCGCCGATATCGGCGTAGAGGCTGGACATGTCGTTGAGCACGCCGATCGTGACGGTCTTGTCCTGGGCGTAGGCGGATGATGCAAAACCGAAAACGGCGGCACAAGCCAGAAGGGCCGCGGAGCGGCGCGCGATCGTTGTCATAAAGGGTTTCCTCCATTGTCAAAATAATTGCGGACGGCTTTCTTGGATGAAGCCTTGGTCCGGCGGACTCCGTAGCCTGTCCCACGGCCGGCGGCAATGCACCAAAAGCCGGATGACGCTGCGTCGTAGCGTCATCCGTCGGTTAACCTTTGAGCAAATGCGTTGAGACGCTATTTCAGCGCGTCCGAGTCAATCAGGCCGGTGCGCGGAAGCTCATCAGGCTGCGCGTCTTGTAGTCGTAGAATTTGCCGGTCTCGGTCCAGTCGGGCGCGCACATCGGGACGATGAATTCGGCGACTTGCTCGGGCGTGTCGAGCGTCGCCGGATCCTCGCCCGGCATCAGGGTCGCACGCATGCGGGTGCGGATCGGGCCTGGGTTGAACAAATTGACGCGGATGGCGGTGTTCGCGGTCTCCTGCGCCCAGGCGCGCGCCAGCGTCTCCAGCGCGGCCTTGGAGGCGGCGTAGGGGCTGACATAGGCGGTTGCCTTGTTGGCGGCGCCCGAGGTGATGAACACGGCGCGGCCGGCGTCGGACTGCTTCAGCAGCGGCTCCATGCAGCGGATCAGCTGGAAGTTCGCGGAGACGTTCACGGCCATGACGTCGTTGAACGTCTTCAGCTCGATATGGCCGATCGGCGAGGAGGGGCCGAGCACGCCGGCATTGCCGACGAGGATGTCGAGCTTGCCGTAGCGCTCGTGCAGGCCGGCACCAAGCCGCGCGATGCCGTCGGTATCCGTGAGGTTGAGTGGTACCAGCGTGGCGCTGCCGCCGTCTTTCCGGATCTCGTCGTCGAGCTCCTCGAGCCCGCCTTGCGTGCGCGCGGTCGCAACGATATGCGCGCCGGCCTTGGCCAGCGCGAGCGCCGCGGCAAAGCCGATGCCGCGGGAGGCGCCGGTGACGAGAGCGATACGATCAGCGAGGGGCTTTGTCATCGGACGTCTTTATCCAGCGTCGTCCCGGCGGAGGCCGGGACCCATACGCCGTGACGATTATTGATGATGAAAATGGTCGTTGCGACCTGCTTTGAACCACATGGGCCTGCGGTTATGGGCCCCGGCCTTCGCCGGGACGACCAACTCAACGCGACAGGGTCAGCTCGCCTCCGCCAGCAGCGACAGCTGCCGCGGCTGCGGCTCGATCTGGGTCTGGTCGGTGAGGTGGGTCGGATAGACGCCGGTGAAGCAGTGATCCGCAAACTTCGGATTGGCGGGGTCGCGGCCGGGCTCGCCCATCGCGCGGTACATGCCGTCGATCGACAGGAAGGCGAGCGAGTCGGCGCCGATCAGCTCGCGCATCTCCTCCAGCGAATGCGTCGCGGCCAGGAGGCCGCCGCGGTCGGGCAGGTCGATGCCGTAATAGTCGGGATAGAGGATCGGGGGCGAAGCGAGGCGGAAGTGCACCTCCTTGGCGCCGGCATCGCGCATCATGCGCACGATCTTCTTCGACGTGGTGCCGCGCACCAGCGAGTCGTCGATCAGGATGATGCGCTTGCCTTCGATCGCGGCGCGGTTGGCCGAGTGCTTCATGCGCACGCCGGATTCGCGGATCGCCTGCGTCGGCTGGATGAAGGTGCGGCCGACATAGTGGTTGCGGATGATGCCGAGCTCGAACGGTACGCCCGAATGCTGGCTGTAGCCGACGGCGGCCGGCACGCCGGAATCCGGCACCGGCACCACGACGTCGACGGGCACATGGCTCTCGCGCGCGAGCTGGGCGCCAAAGGCCTTGCGCACCTCGTAGACCGAGCGGCCGTGGACGATGGAGTCCGGACGCGAGAAGTAGATGTATTCGAAGATGCAGGGGCGCGGCGCCATCGGCGGGAACGGCTTGTGGATGTCCTGGCCGTTCTCGTCGAACACGATGACTTCGCCGGGCTCGATGTCGCGCACGAAGCGCGCGCCGATGATGTCGAGCGCGCAGGTCTCCGACGTCAGGATCGGGCAGCCGTCGAGCTCTCCCAGCACCAGCGGGCGGATGCCGCGCGGATCGCGCGCGCCGACCAGCTTCTTGTTGGTGAGCGAGACCAGCGCATAGGCGCCTTCGATCTCGCGCAGCGCATCGATATAGCGCTCGATGAAGCGGCTGCGCCTGGAGCGCGCCACCAGGTGCAGGATCACCTCGGTGTCGGAGGTCGACTGCATCATGGCGCCGTTCCTGACGAGTTCGCGGCGCAGCGTCAGGCCGTTGGAGAGGTTGCCGTTGTGAGCGACCGCAAGGCCGCCGGCATTGAGCTCGGCGAACAGCGGCTGCACGTTGCGCAGGATGGTGGCGCCGGTCGTGGCGTAGCGGACATGGCCGACCGCCATGGTTCCGGGGAGGCGGTCGATCACCTCGCGCCGGGAGAAGGTGTCGCCGACGAGACCGAGGCGGCGTTCACTGTGGAAGCGGCTGCCGTCGTAGGAGACGATGCCGGCGGCTTCCTGGCCGCGATGCTGAAGGGCGTGCAGGCCGAGCGCCGTGATGGCCGCGGCGTCGGGATGTCCGTAGATGCCGAACACACCGCATTCCTCGCGGACCGTATCTCCCTCCAGGTCGTCCTGAAGCTCTAGCGCGGCGGAGCCGGGATCGAGTTCAGTGTGGGCGTCCTGGTCAGGGTGTCGCATCTCGTCCGCGCCTCTCTTTAGGGCTAAATCAACGCGCCGCAGGTTTCTCGATCAGCTTCTTCAGGCTGTCACGAGCCGGTTTGCTGTAGCCGTCGCCGCTGCCCGAAGGCTGCTGCTCGGTATCAGCTTGATCATCATCTGGTTTGTTTTTCTTGAATCTCTTCAAGATGGTGTTCTCGGGGTCGTCAGGCAAGAGGGACATCAGCCAATCCCCGGTTCCCTGGAGCACCACGCGGGACTTGGCCCCTGAGACCCAGTCCGGGCGCTGCTTGTCCGGCACCAGCCAGGTGAAGAACAGGAAGGCGACCACCACGATCAAAAGCCCGCGAGCCAGGCCAAACAGGAAGCCGAGGGTGCGGTCCAGCGCGCCGATGCGCGAATCCAGGATCATGTCGGAGATCCGGACCGTGATCACGGACACCACGACCAGGGTACCGATGAACACGCCGGCGACCACGACCACGCTCGCGACGGTGTCGTTGTTGAAATAGGTCTTTGCGGTCGGCAGCAGCTTGGAAAACGAGTACAGCGTCACGATCGCCGCGGTGCCCCAAGCCGCGATCGAGAGGATTTCGCGCATGAAGCCGCGGACCATGGCGAGCAGGCCCGAGATCAGCATCACGCCGAGCAGGATCAGGTCGAGGAGTGTAACTGGCATCGGCTGGTCTGGTCCGCTCGTACGCTCAAAGGGGCTCAGCGAATCGGTGTTTGGCCGCCGCCCTAACTGAAGGCCAGACGACGTTCCCGGCAAGGCCGCAACCACGCAATCCCATGCTGCTTTTGTGACGGCTGTATAGCGGTGGGGGCGCTTGGCGTCACCTCCGGCTAACCCTCTCCACGGCGGAATCTTGCCGGTGTGGCATTTTTCTCCGCCGGCGGGGCCGAGTCGCCGCGGCGGGAGCCCTTGGCGGCGATCTCCGCGACGAGGGTCGTCAGGCTGTTGACCGCGTTCAGGGTCAGTCCGGCGTCACCGCTCGCCTCGCCGCCACGGGCCGATTCGGGCAGCACGGCGCGCTTGAAGCCCAGCTTGGCCGCTTCCTTGAGCCTGGCAGGGGTCTGTGCCACCGGTCGGATGACGCCGGAAAGCGAGATCTCGCCGAAATAAACGGCATCGGTGGGTAACTGCGCATTAACCAGGGACGACACCAGCGCGGCGGCCGCGGCCATATCGGCCGCCGGCTCGTGGATGCGCAGGCCACCCGCGACATTCAGATAGACGTCGTGGCCGGAGAGCTTGACCCCGCAATGGGCTTCCAGCACCGCCAGCACCATCGAGAGCCGGCTCTGGTCCCAGCCGACCACGGCCCGACGCGGGGTGCCGAGCGAGGTCGGCGCCACCAGCGCCTGCAATTCGACCAGGACGGGCCGCGTGCCTTCGATGCCCGCAAAGACTGCGGTGCCGGGCGTGCCGAGATCGCGCTCGGACAGGAACAGCTCGGACGGGTTGGTGACCTCGCGCAGGCCAAGGCCGGTCATCTCGAACACACCGATCTCGTCGGTCGGCCCGAACCGGTTCTTCACGGCGCGCAGGATGCGGAATTGCTGCGAGCCTTCGCCCTCGAAGGACATCACGGCATCGACCATGTGCTCGACCACGCGAGGGCCGGCGATCTGGCCGTCCTTGGTAACGTGGCCGACCAGGATGATGGCCGCGCCGGTCTTCTTGGCGAAACGAATGAGCGCCTGCGCCGAGGCGCGCACCTGCGTCACCGTGCCGGGGGCGGATTCCACCGTGTCGGTCCACATCGTCTGGATCGAGTCGATCACGATCAGCCGCGGCACCGCGCCTTCGGACAATGTCGAGACGATATCTTCCACCGACGTCTCGGCCGCGAGCTGCACCGGCGCATCCGACAGCCCAAGCCGTTCGGCGCGCAGGCGCACCTGGGCAATGGCTTCTTCGCCTGAGATGTAGACGACGCGATGCCCGACGCGCGCCATCAGACTGGTCGCCTGCGTCAGCAAGGTCGATTTTCCGATGCCGGGATCGCCGCCGACCAGCAGCACCGAGCCGCGGACGAAGCCGCCGCCGGTGACACGGTCGAGCTCGGCCATGCCAGAGGAGAAGCGCGGCGCATCCGGGCTTTTGCCGGCGAGGCTCTCCAGCGCAAAGGTCCGGCCCTTGCGCTTGGAGCGGATCGAGACCGGCACGCTACCGGTCGCGTCCTCCTCGGCCAGCGTATTCCACTCGCCGCAGGACTCGCACTTGCCCTGCCAGCGGTTATAGGCCGCGCCGCAGTTCTGGCAGACGAAGGAAAGCGTGTTCTTGGCCATGGGTATGGTGAGTCGGAGGTTATAATTGCGCTGATAGCACGGAACGTTGGGCGGTGCGGGCGTCCGTGAGCGCTTCCATGAGCCCAATTTCGCGCAGCCGATACACCCTTTGTTAGCTCTACGCCGCCGCATCACACCGGACTTTGCCAAATGTTAGCGGACGCGGGTCCAGTTTTGGAACCAAGACGGGGTGGCGGAACGAATGACGGTAATCTTGCGCATATGGCTCGCAGTGAGCATCGCCTGCGGCATTCTTGCGCCGGCCGGCTCGGCTGTTGCGGCCGACGCAAAACCGCTCAACATCGTCTTCGTCAGCCCCGGCAAGACCGGCGAGGTCTATTGGGACATGGTCGCGCAGACCATGCAGGCCGCCGGCCGCAAGCTCAACGCCAAGGTCGAGGTGCTGACCAGCGAGCGCAACTACCGCACCATGCAGGAGCTCGGCCTCGGCGTGGTCGCCCGCGCAGACAAGCCCGACTTCCTCATTCTCTCGAACGAAGAGTCCGCCGCCGTTCCGATCCTGGAGGCCGCCGACGCCGCGGGCATCAAGACGCTGCTGCTGTCGAACTCGTTGATTGGCGAGGATGCGAAACGTCTTGGACCGCCGCGCCGCATTCTCAAGAATTGGCTTGGCGACATCACGACTGATCTGACGACCGCAGGCGCGCGGATGGCGAATGCACTGATCGGCGCGGCCCGCAACGAAAAATGGCAAAGTCCTGATGGCAAGATCCACCTGCTCGCGATTGGTGGCGACGAGATCACGCCGGCTTCGATCGCCCGCAATGCCGGCCTCCAGCTCGCGGTCGCAGCCGCGCCTGATGTGGTGCTGGACCGGATGCTGTTCGCCAACTGGACGCAGTCGGAAGCGGAGCAGGTCGCGGCCAATTATCTCGGCTGGGCGCAGCGCAAAGGCATTCGTCCCGCAGGGATCTGGGCGGGCAACGACCCGATGGCACTGGGCGCGCTTAAGGCTGTCGCGGCCGCCGGCATCACGCCAGGCGAGCAGATTCAGGTGGTGGGCCTCAACTGGTCGGAAGACGCGCTGCGCGAAATCAAGGCCGGCCGCCTGCTGCTGACCGATGGCGGCCACTTCCTGCTTGGCGGCTGGTCGATCGTGCTGCTCCGCGATTTTGCCGACAGTTGCGATTTCGCGGCCACCTCGCCCCATGTCGAGGTCAAGACGTCGGCGATCACGCGCGACAATCTCGCCTCCGTCGCGACGCTGATCTCCACGCATGCCTTCGATCGGATCGACTTTGCGCAATTCAGGGCCAAGGCAGGACGCTGCGGCCAATATGACTTCTCTGTGGAGGCTCTGATCTCCTCAATATCGCGTCCTGGCGGCGCCGGTGAATGATGCGGGACGCTGACCGGATGAACGGCCCGAACAAGCCCGCACCATCACGCTCGGTCGTTCGCGCGATGATCTGGGCGACCGTTCCCGTGCTGCTGCTGGTGCAGCTGCTCGCTTCGGCCGGCGTCGAAGTCTCGAGCTTCTGGGCGCAGATCAGGCAGCTCGATGCACGCATTGCCCGCGTCGCCGAGAGCCGCGCCGAGCTGATCGCCGAGCCGCTCTGGAAGATGCGCTACGACCAGGTCACGGGCGTGCTCAACGAGATCATGCATGACGAGACCATTGCGGCCGCCGCCGTCTACGACGACACCGGCGCCGTGATCGCCCGCGTGGTGGCGCGGCCCGAGGTTCAGTCGCTCACGGAAGTCTCGCGCCCGATCAAATACAGCAACGGCAACATGGCCGTTCAGGCCGGTCGCATCGTGATCGCCTATTCCTACGCGACCTTGTATATGGACGCCGGCAGCAGGCTGGGGTTGCTTCTCGTCGTCGGCCTGCTCGCAACGCTTGCGACCGTGATCGCGATGCGGATCTCCGCCAACATCTTCATCGGCAAACCGCTGGCCGCGATGATGTCGGCGATCCAGCGCAGCAAGCAGGACAGCCGCGCCTATCCCGCCGATGTCAAATCGTCCAACGAATTCGGCCAGCTCGCGATCGCCTTCAACGCGATGCAGCACACGACCTCGGGCGCGCTCGACCGGCTCGGCCATATGGCCGAGCACGATCCGCTGACGGGGCTGCCCAACCGCCGCACCCTGTCCGAGCGTCTGGTGACATTGAGCCGGGATGCAGGTGCTCCGGATGCGCTGATCGCGTTCTGCTTCATCGATCTCGACGATTTCAAGGGCATCAACGACACCTTTGGTCACGACGGCGGCGACAAATTCCTGGTCCATATCTCGGAGCGGCTTCGTGGCACGGTCGAAGCCCAAGATTGGGTCGCGCGGCTCGGCGGCGACGAATTCGTGGTTATCAGGCCCGAGGTCGGCGATGAAGCGGTCGCGCAAGGCTTCGCGCGGCAATTGCTGGACGCGATCTCCGAGCCGATCATGCTGCATGACAAGCAGGTGGTGCCGCGCGCCAGCATCGGCCTTGCCGTGCGGCGTGCCGGCGATCCTGAATTGTCGCACTTGCCGGCGCTCGCCGACATCGCGCTCTATCACGCCAAGAGCAAGGCGCCCGGCACCGTCGCGGTGCTCGACGAGGCGCTCCAACACGACTATCGTCGCCGCAGGGATCTGGAGCTTGCCATTCCCACTGGCTTCTCCGAGGAGCACTTCGAGGTCTGGTATCAGAGCCAGGTCGACCTCGTGACCCGGGACGTCATCGGCCTGGAGGCGCTCATTCGCTGGCGCCATCCCGATCACGGCGTGATCGGCCCCGGCGAATTCCTGCCGCTGATCGAGCGCAGCGGCAACAATGCGCGCCTGACGCGCTACGTGCTGACCGACGCCTGCCGCGCGCTGCAACGCCTCGCAGCCGCCGGCGCGCCGCAGATACGGATCGCGATCAATTTGCCGCCGTCGGAGCTCGCCGACCATTCGCTCGCCGCCTGCTTGCGCGAGACCTGCGAGCGGTTCGGTGTTGCGCCCTCGTCGCTCGAGCTCGAGATCACGGAAGGGTCGCTGATCAACAACATCGCCAGCGCATCCGACACGCTGCGCCGGCTGCGGCGGCTGGGGGCGACCATTGCGCTCGATGATTTCGGCACTGGCTACAGCTCGCTTGCGCATCTCAGGCGATTTCCGCTCGACAAGGTCAAGATCGACAAGGCGTTCATTCGCGAAATCCCCGAAAGCGCCGAGGACAAGGCGATTGTCGGCGTCATCGCCTCGCTCGCGGGAACGCTCGGGCTGACGCTGGTCGCGGAAGGCATCGAACGGGACGAGCAGGCGCAGGCGATGCGCGAGATGGGCGTGAGACTTGGCCAGGGCTTTCTGTTCCACAAGCCGCAGCCGCTTGATGCCGTGCTGCACCAGCTTGCGGAAGTTGGCGGCGGCGAGCACATGCTCGCCGACAGCCCGTCGATCGCGCCCGAATTCGCCTGAGCGCTACGGCTGCGTCGCGTTCCAGAGCATCGAGAGCCCGGCGGCGATCATGATGGCATCCATCACCAGCCGAAACATCTCCGGTTTCAGGTGCAGCACGAAGCGCTTGGCGACGAAGGCGCCTGCCATCAGCGAGGAGCCTGCGATCAGGCCCTTGATGAAGACCTCCTGCGTCAGCGCGCCGAAGCGCTCGAACGTCACCGACTTCGCGAAATAGAGGCCAAGCGAGGCAGCGGCCTCGGTCGCGAGAAAGGCGCCCCGGGAGAGACCGTAGAACAGGAACAGCGGCACGCTGAGCGGACCCGTCGAGACCACGATGCCGGTGAGATATCCGATGATCGCACCGCCGACGCAGAGGTGCCAGAGATTGGCCTTGAGGTCGTGCCGCGCCAGCCAGTGCCGCACCGGCACCATCGCGATCAGGAAGATGCCGATGGCAAGGTCGACGGCGTGTGAGGGCAAGGCGAGCAGCGTCCGTGCGCCCAGCACCGCGGCCGGAATACCCGTGATCGAATAGGCCAGGCATGCCCGCCAGTCGACCTCGCGCCACCACGCCAGAATCCGCGAAAAATTAGCCATCACCGAGGCGACCGCCATGATCGGCACGGCCTCTTTCGGCCCATAGGCATAGACCAGGACCGGCATCAACATGATCGACGAGCCCGTGCCGACGATGCCGGAAATGGTGCCTGGGATCAGACCGACGCTGAGGACGAAGAGGAAGGCCAAGGGAGGCTCGCTCCGGGACTCGGATGATGACGGGTTGCCGATCCGTGCTTGCTGCTCGCGGTGCACAGGGAGTCGTCTATGGTGACATTCTGCCAGTGTTTTGCCCGACAAGTCAAATTCTAATTCGAAATAACCGAAATTACTTGATCTGGCAGGCGTCGGCTACTGTGCATGGGGTTGTTTTTCATGATTTGTCTGGGAGCGAGTACTGCTGACAGCATGTTGGCAGCAGGGGCGGGCTACGACCACCTCCTGACAAAACGGGGAGCGGATCATGCCGGTCGAGGCAAGCTGTCATTGCGGTGAGACGGTGTTCGAGGTGACAGAGGCGCCTGCGAGCGTGACGCGTTGCACGTGCTCGCTCTGCGCCAAACGCGGCGCGCTGTGGGCCTACTACACGCCGGCGCAGTTTCGCCTGCTGTCGCCCCCCGACAACGTCGCGACCTATTTGTGGGGGAGCCGCACCGTCAAGCATCACTACTGCGCGAATTGCGGCTGTGGCACGTTCTCGGAATCGCCGGACTGGTCGACTGGAAAGCCCGACTTCGAGAACCCCAAGGTCGGCGTCAACGCGCGTCTGTTCGACGATTTCGATCTCGATGCGGTGCCGGTGAACGTGATCGACGGCAAGAATTTGTGGTGAGGGCGATCGCCTTGCTTATTTCAGCACTACCCAGGCCGGCGCGTGATCGCTCGCGCCGTCCTCGCCCCGAACCTTCTTGTCCACGCCGGCCTTGGCCAGGCGCGAGACGAGGGCAGGGCTCAGCAGCAGATGATCAAGCCGCAAGCCTGCATCGCGCGGCCAGCGGTTTCGCTTGTAATCCCAGAACGTGTAGATGCGCGTGTCTCCATGCAGCTCGCGGATCGCATCGCACCAGCCTTGCTCGACGAGCGAGGCGTACGCCGCGCGGCTCTTCGGCTGGATCAGCGCATCCTTGTCCCACGAACGCGTCGGATAGATGTCGATGTCGGTGGGCGCAACGTTGTAGTCGCCGGCAAGCACCACGGGCAGATCCTGCTTGAGGAAGGTCCTGGCGTGGCGCTTCAGCCGGGCGAACCAGTCGAGCTTGTAATCGAATTTCGGCCCCGGTTGCGGATTGCCGTTCGGCAGGTAGATGCTGGTGACGATGATGCCGCGCACGGCAGCCTCGATGTAGCGCGCCTCGTGATCGTCGGGCCGTCCCGGCAGCCGGTCGCGCGTCAGTACAGGCTCGGCATTGCGGGCGAGGATGGCGACGCCGTTCCAGGTCTTTTGTCCGCGCCAGACGGCGCCATAGCCGGCTTTTTCGATCGCGGCCGCCGGAAATTCGCCATCACTTGCCTTCAATTCCTGAAGCGCGACGACATCGGGCTTCGCCGCGCGCATCCATGCGAGCAGATTGGGCAGGCGGCGGTTGATGTTGTTGATGTTGAATGTCGCAATCTTCATGTAGAGCTGATCGCCTCGTACGTCCCCACACCGGAGATACAATGTCCAAGTTGAGCTTTGCCGCTATCGCATTCGTCGTCGCACTCTCCGGGGCCGCCTCGGCACAATCGGCCGATCCGCGCGGCGCGTGCAAGGCGGATTACGACAAATTCTGCGCCGGCATCGCGCCGGGCGGCGGCAAGATCATCGCCTGCCTGAACGCCAAGCGCGACCAGCTCAGCGCGACCTGCAAGGCGGCGCTCGACAGCCGCAAGAAGTAAGCGGCGAGACGCTCAGCTCGGCAGCGGCGGCGGGGCCGGCGGCTGCTCGAGTGGCGGCGGGGAGGCCGGCTGGTCCGCGGCCTTGGCGGGTTCCGGCTTCACCAGCGGCTCGACCACGTTGCCACCCTTGTAGACGCGGGCGTAGCGGTGGCCGAGGCTGGTCAGCACCTCGTAGCCGATCGTGCCGAAATGATGGGCGAGCTCGTCGACGGTGATGCCCTCGCCGAGCAGCGTGACCATGTGGCCGCGGCGGGCCGCGTTCGGTGGCAGATCGGTGATGTCGATCGCGATCAGGTCCATCGAGATGCGTCCGGCGACCGGGCAGCGCTTGCCGGCGACGATCACCTCGGCGCCGCGGGTTCCATCATTGGAGCTGGCGGCGCGGAAATAGCCGTCGGCATAGCCGACTGCGATGATCGCAAGCCTGGTCGGCCGCCGTGCGGACCAGGTGCCGCCGTAGCCGACCGTCTCACCGCGCTCGATCGAGCGGGTCTGCACGATGCGCGCCTTGAGGTCGACCACCTGTTGCATCGGATTGTCGGCCTCCGGCGTCGGATTGACACCGTAGAGCGCGGCGCCCGGCCGCACCATGTCGAACTGGAATGGCGCGCCGAGGAAGATGCCGGATGAATTGGCGAGCGCCGCCGGCACGCCGGAGAATTCGCTGGCGATGCCGCGGAAGGCCGCGAGTTGTTTTGCGTTGATCGGGCTGTTGAGCTGCTCGGCCGAGACCAGATGGCTCATCACCAGCGTGATGCCGTGATCGCCAGCATTGATGCGGGGGATGATGGCCTGCGCTTCCGATAGCGTCAGCCCGAGCCGGTTCATGCCGGTGTCGATGTGGATGGCGGCGCCGCCGGACCAGCCGGTGCGGCGGCAGAACACGTCCCATTCGGCGAGCTCGTTGAGATCGCCGATCACCGGACGGCAATTGATCTTGGCGTAGTGCTCGCCGGTGTTCTGGAAATAGCCGCCGAGCACGTAGATCGTGGCATCAGGCACCGCTGCGCGCGCGGTGCGGGCCTCCTCGATGGTGGCGACGAAGAAGGTCTTGCAGCCCGCCTTGTTGAGCGCCTGCGCGACCTGCGCAGTGCCGCAGCCATAGGCATCGGCCTTGATCACCGCCGAGCACTCGGCCGGCACGGCGGTCTTCTCGAGCTTGCGCCAGTTGGCGATGATGGCGTCGAGATCGACGGTAAGCACGCCGCCATAGGCAGCGAGTGCGGCAGCCTGGTTGGCTTCCGCGGAGAGAAGGCCGGATTGCGGGATCATGTTCGGGTCGGACGCCAATGTCATGGCGCCGTTTTACGCGAAGAGGCAGGGCCGGTTCAAGGAACTCAGTAGTCGTCGCCGCCGCGAGCCGGCACCTGACTGTCTGGCGCGAGGTCGCCGAACCTTGTGACCGAAGCTTCGAACGCCAAATCGACGGTGCCGGTCGGGCCGTGGCGCTGCTTGCCGATGATGACCTCGGCCTTTCCGTGGGCAAGGCTCATGTCAAGCTGCCACTTCTCGTGTTCAGGTGTGCCCGGGCGGGGCTCCTTCATCGCGAGGTAATATTCCTCGCGGTACACGAACAGGACGACGTCGGCGTCCTGCTCGATCGATCCGGATTCACGCAAGTCGGAGAGCTGCGGCCGTTTGTCGTCGCGAGATTCGACCTGGCGTGAGAGCTGGGACAGCGCGATAACGGGAACATTGAGTTCCTTGGCGAGGGCCTTCAGGCTGGTCGTGATCTCCGTGATTTCCTGCACGCGGCTATCGCTGGCGCGCTTGCTCGAGCCGGAGAGCAGCTGGATGTAGTCGATCACGAGAAGGTCGAGACCCTTCTGTCGCTTCAGACGGCGCGCGCGCGCCATCAGTTGCGCGATCGACAGGCCACCAGTCGCGTCGACATAGAACGGCAGCGATTGCAGCTCGATCGAGACCTCCCGGATCTTGTCGAAATCGGCTTCCGAGATGCCGCCGCGGCGGATGTGGGAGGAGGGAACGCCGGTGCGCTCGGCCACGATACGCGTGGCGAGCTGGTCGGCCGACATTTCGCAGGAGAAGAAACCGATCACGCCGCCGTTGGCGGCCTTGGTGGTGCCGTCGGCCTGGAGCTCCGGAACGTAGGCTCGCGCGACATTGTAGGCGATGTTGGTCGCCAGCGAGGTCTTGCCCATACCGGGACGGCCCGCGACGATGATGAGGTCGGAGTGCTGCAGGCCGCCCATCTTGGTGTCGAGGTCGCGCATGCCCGTTGAAATTCCGGACAGCTTTCCGTCGCGCTGGAACGCCTTGGCCGCGAGGTCGACCGCGACCGCCAACGCCTGCGAGAATTTCTGGAAGCCGCCGTCGTACCGGCCGGACTCGGCAAGCTCGTAGAGCTTTCGCTCGGCGTCCTCGATCTGCGCCCGCGGCTGGAAGTCGACCGGGGCGTCATAAGCGACATTGACCATGTCCTCGCCGATGCCGATCAGGTCACGCCGCAGGGACAGGTCGTAGACGGTGCGCCCATAGTCCTGGGCGTTGATGATGGTGGTCGCTTCGGCCGCGAGCCGCGCCAGGTATTGGCCGATGGTCATGCCGCCGACGTCGGTGTCGGCGGGCAGGAACGTCTTCAACGTGACGGGCGTGGCGATCTTGCCCATCCGGATCAGGCTGCCGGCGGTCTCGAAAATGGTCTGGTGCAGCGGCTCGAAGAAATGCTTCGATTCCAGGAAGTCGGAGACCCGGTAGAAGGCGTCGTTGTTGACCAGGATCGCGCCCAGAAGGCTCTGTTCCGCCTCGATATTGTGCGGCGCGCTCCGATAAGCGGGAGTGCCGGGCTCGGGCGCGAGTTTGAGGACGTTCGAATCAGTCAGGGCCATGGTCGAGCGATAGCAATTTTCTGCGGCGGATGCGGGGCCGGGATAAAGCGCCGCCGCAAGCCAAAGCGGAAGCTAAAACTTCGTCTCTATCAACCGATCTTAAAAGCGGTGGATGATTGGCGGCCTCGGCATTCGCCGCGCTTGACGGATTTTCACGGAACCCGAGGCCAGACCCGAAGTGGCCGCGATCGCGCCACGGAAAAATCCGGATGAGGTGAACCTAATGAATTGAGCCGCAGACCTATTTGCAAGGGGCGCCAAACGATGCGCTGGCGTTTTTCGATGCGGGATCAGACCAGCAGGAGATAAATCAGCGCAAGCAGGGCCGCGCCGACGCCGGTGGCGATCAGGGCGTAGTCGGTGCGGAGATCGTCCTGGACGTCGAATGAGGTTTGGGTCTGCTTTCTCATGGGTGATGGTCTAAGGCAGCGCTGTCGAGAGGAATGTGAACCAGATCACATCTCCCCGGATTCTTTCGGGGGTAGGACAAGGAACAGGCGGGTGACCCGGGGATTATCCCCACCCACCTCACGGGAGACGAGGCACGCGATGCGGCCAGAACGGCAGCAGCAGATCTGGCGAAGCGAGGCAGGTAGCCGGTTGTGGCTGTCCGGGCTGATCGCGGCCATGCAGGATGTCGAACGGCCAGAAATCCGGCGTCGGCCAGTCGCACCCGAGGTCATCGTGGCGTTCAGGGCGCAACTGGCGTTAACGGCATCTTTCCGGGTATCGCCGATTTCCACGCTTCGTCACTAGAACTCATTCACCGGCAAGCTGCAGCTTCGGCCGGGCGCCGCCCTCAACGGCGCGCAGCCGGGCTTCCTCATGCGCGATATAATCGCGGGTCATCGGCACGACACCCTGGCGCTTGGTCAGCTGGATCTGGAAGTTCATCATGGCCTGCTTGCGGAACGTCATCTCGCATGCGGCGAGATAGAATTCCCACATCAAGGCGAAGCGCTCGTCATAAAGCTGCACGGCTTCCTCGCGCCGCGCCATGAAGCGCTCCCGCCAGGCCTTCAGCGTCTCGGCGTAGTGCATCCGCAGAATCTCGATGTCGCAGACCAATAGCCCGGCGTTCTCGATCGCGGGCAACACCTCCGAGAGAGACGGGATGTAGCCGCCGGGGAAGATGTATTTGGCGATCCAGGGATTGGTCGAATCCGGTCCCTGCGAGCGGCCGATCGAGTGCAGCAACATGACGCCGTCGTCGCTCAGCAGCTCGGCGCAGCGCTGGAAGTAAGTGTCATAAAACCTGGCTCCGACATGCTCGAACATGCCAACCGACGCGATACGGTCGAACGGCCCGTCGATGTCGCGATAGTCCTGGAGCAGGAAGCGCGCCTGATGCGTCAGACCCTTCTCGGCGGCGCGCGTATTCGCCACCTGCAACTGCTCGGTCGACAGCGTCACGCCGGTCACGTCGGCGCCTGCGATCTCGGCGAGATAGAGACCGAGCCCACCCCAGCCCGATCCGATGTCGAGCACGCGCTGGCCGGGCTTGACCAGCAGCTTTGCACTGACATGCCGCTTCTTGGCGAGCTGCGCGTCGTCGAGCGTGGCGTCCGGCGTCTCGAAATAGGCGCAGCTATATTGCTTGTCGGCGTCGAGGAAGAGCGAATAGAGCCGCGCGTCGAGATCATAGTGATGCGCGACATTGCTGCGCGAGCGCGTCCGCGGATTGAACTGTCTCAGATGCCGGACGAGATAGCGCAGGTGCCACCAGGGTTTTGCCCAGCGCGGCAACAGGTCGGCCTGATCGAGCAGAATCGCGAGGGCGTCAGCTATGTTGCCACGCTCGACGACGAACTCGCCGTTCATATAGGCCTCGCCAAGCCCGAGCTCGGGATTGATGAGGATCTTTCGCTCTGCGTCTGATGTCACGAAGCGTACCGCAATCGGCTCGCCCGAGCCGTCGCCGGCAGTGAATTTCGATCCCGTTGCCGTGGTCACGGTCAGCGACCCCCGGCGAATGAATTGAGACAGGAATCTAAGCAACAATCGGTCCATCCACACCTTCCTCTCGAGCGAACCCGAAGAGATGCGACTATCCCGGCCTTTAGTTCTGACGCTCAGGGTCCCGCTCGGTTCCTATGCGTTTGCATCTAAATCTGGGGAGGGCGTTTGCGTGCCGCTATTGCGTTGTGTTCACGGCAGATATTCCCGAGGCGCTTAATCACATCCTTGCGCCTGGAGCCTGCTTCCATTCGCAGCGCAATCGGCTAAAAGGTGACCGCCGCCGCGCCTTACGCCGGCCGTATCTGTCGGATTTCAATGGAGATGATGGGAATGTCGAGCCGAGCGCTCAGCCTCGCCACGGTGCTGTTTCTGATCGGCTTCGGCGCCTCCGATGCCGTTCTGGCGCAGGCGACGAACCTCGAGGCCGGCAAGGCCCCATCGCAGATTTTCGCGCAGACTTGCAATGCCTGCCACAAGAGCCCGCGGGGGCTGTTGAAGACGGTGGCGCCGGGCTCGCTCCCGGGCTTCCTGCGTCAGCACTACACCACCAGCCCCGACATGGCCGGCGTGCTGGCCTCTTACCTCGTCTCCAATGGTGCTGCCGACACGCGCTATCAGGCCAAGGACGGGAAGGACGGCAAGGAGAAAAAGGACGGCGCCCGGGAGAGGGACGCCAATACGAATCCCGGACAGCCGCCCGAGCATCAGGGCCGCCGCCAGCGGCAGGAAGCCACCAGGCCGGACGGCGAGGGCGCTCCGACGACCCCGGCGCCTGAGGGCCGCCAGAAGCGCGCCGCGCGACCGAGCGAAGAGGGTGCCAAGGAAGGTGCGAAGCCCGAGGCGACCACCGAACAACCGCCCGAGGGCCGCAAGGGCAAGGGCAAGCGCATGAGCAAGCGCGCCAAGCCGGAGACGGAAGAGACGGCCGCGCCAAAGACCGAGTCGAAATCCGAGCCCAAGGTTGAGCCGAAGATCGAACCCAAGATTGAACCGAAGTCCGAACCGAAGAGCGAGAGCGCGAAGGTCGACTCCGAGTCCAAGCCCGAAAGCGGCAAGCCGACGGAGAAGCCGGCAGAGGCCAAGCCTGACAACAGTGTCAAGGTCGAGCCGAGCGCCAGCGAGACGCCCGCTCTGCGCCCTGATCCGGTGCCGCAAGTGACACCGGCTCCGCCGGCCGCCGCCAAGCCGGCTGAACCGGCTGCGCCCAAGCCCGCGGAAGCGGCCGTTGCCAAACCGGCCGAGCCCGCGCCAAGCGCCGAGCCGCCGGCCAAGGCGGCAGAGCCCGCGCCGTCCGCGCCCGCCGCGGCCCCATCGCCCGCACCGGCCGAGTCCTCCGGTCCGCCGGCGCCGCCGATCTCGCGCTAGGCAGCACGCTCCCCGTCGATCTCGCAAGGCCGCGCCCGGCGCGGCCTTCGTCGTCTTGACCGCTCGCCTCGATCGCGATGCCGAGCGAGGATGTCGGTGCAGAAACGAAAAGCCCGGCCGCCTGAGGCAGCCGGGCTTCGCAGCCTTGCGTAAAAGCGAGCTTACTTCTCTTCCGCAGCCGGGGCCGGCTCGACCTCGTCGTGCTGGGCTTCCGGATCGAAGAACTCGCCGGCAGCGGCGATCGCCTCGGCGGCGGCGTCGCGGTCTTCGTTGCGGGTGGAGATGTCTTCGCCGCGGTTGATGCGCTCGGCCTCATCCTGGCTGCGCGCAACGGTGACGGTGACCTCGACCTCGACCTCGGGATGAACGGCAACAGTGATGCTGTGCTTGCCGATGGTCTTGATCGGAGCATCGAGCTGCACCTGCGGACGGGCGAGGCTGACGCCATCGGCTTCGAAGGCGGCGACCACGTCACGCACGGTGACCGAGCCGAACAGCTGGCCGGCTTCGGAGGCCTGACGGATCACGATGATGTTCTTGCCCTGGATCTTCTCGGCGACCTTGGACGCTTCGCCCTTCGAGGCGAGGTTGCGAGCCTCGAGGTCGGCCTTCATGCCGTCATACCTGGCGCGGTTATCCGCGGTGGCGCGCAGCGCCTTGCCGCGCTTGAGCAGGAAATTGCGGGCATAGCCGTCGCGAACCTTCACGACTTCGCCCATCTGGCCGAGCTTGCTCACGCGTTCCAGCAAAATGACTTCCATATTCGTTCTCCTTTGAAGTGCTCTGGGTTTTTCAGTTTCGGGTTGAACTCAAGAGGTCGGCAATGGCGGCGGCTGCCGGCTGCGCAGGAAGCGCTCGCGGAAGCCGAACACGGCATCCGCAAGCCCCAGGATCACCATCGCGATCACTGGCCAGCCGAACACGACGACGACGGCATAGGTTGATCCGAGCCAGAAGGTGCGGCTCTTGAGCGCGAGCGTCAGCGTGTGCAGCACGGCGAAGCCGGTCAGCGCGTAAGCCATCATCAACGCCGCGGTGGTGATCTGCGCGACGATTGCGACCAGGCCGCCGGTGAAGCAGAAGGCAAGCGCGATGCAGAGCACCGCGAGCGTCATCGGCGGCAGTTCGGCCGTTTTCATATCCGGCCAGGGGCGGCGTAACCGGCCCGATGTCGCCGTCACCTTGGCGCTGAGCCAAAGGTTGAGCGTGAGCGTCATCATCGAGACGACGGCGGCAGCAGCCGGCGCGATGCGGACCAACGCATCGATGAACTGGTCGGCCTCGCCCGTGGCCTGCGGATCGGTGGCGTGGAGGATGCGCGTCAAGCCGCGGCGCAGCGTTCCGGTGATCGTGTCAGCGTCGGTGCCGAGCGTGAGCAGGGCGGCGAGCGTGGTCAGCGTGGCGAAGCCCGCGATCCACAACAGGATGCGGCCGACCGGATACCATTCGATTTCGGGCTCGGCTGGTGCAGCAACGGCTGCGTCAGGCGTGATGCTCGCCACCTGCCGACCGAGCAAGACGAGATGGCCGAGCCACCAGGCCGGCAATGCGACGGTGACGGCAAAGGCGAGGCAATAGGGCAGGCCAAAGATCGCGCCCAGGCCCACGGCGGCAGCGATTCCGCCGAGGCTAGCGTAGAGCGGCCCCCAGCCGATCGCGGCGACCATCAGCGGCAGTGGTGCGAGATAGAACAGGACGAGCGAGATCAGCGCGCCCGACACGATCGAGGCGAACATCAGGGCCGACGCAGCGCCGGCGATCAGGGCTATCAGTCCAAATACCATCATCAGCTGTCCCGCTCCCTTCGAGCGGTTAGAGGCGTCTGCCCCAACCATCGGCGACCGGGACGATCCGGAAGCCTTATGAGTTCAGAAACGTTACGACCGGCGGCGTGATCGCCGCCGGTCGGATTCGTCTTAGCGAATGACGTAGGGCAGCAGGCCCAGGAAGCGCGCGCGCTTGATGGCGCGGGCGAGCTCACGCTGCTTCTTCGCGGACACCGCGGTGATGCGGCTCGGCACGATCTTGCCGCGCTCGGAGACGTAACGCATCAGCAGCTTGGAGTCC
This sequence comes from Bradyrhizobium guangzhouense, assembly GCF_004114955.1. Taxonomy (NCBI): domain Bacteria; kingdom Pseudomonadati; phylum Pseudomonadota; class Alphaproteobacteria; order Hyphomicrobiales; family Nitrobacteraceae; genus Bradyrhizobium; species Bradyrhizobium guangzhouense. The sequence goes on along the minus strand of NZ_CP030053.1, from coordinate 4,209,428 downwards.
TTGTAGTCGATCTTCGGCGCATTGGCTCCCGTGAAAGGGCAGCTCTTGCGGCGACGGAAGAACGGGCGACGTGCACCAGCTTCAGCCATTGTTCTTACTCCCCATCCGTCGTTTCAGCTTCGTCGCGCGGGCGGCGCGGGCCGCGATCGCCGCGGAAGCCGCCACCATCACGATCGCCGCCACGGAAACCGCCCTCGCGGTCGCCACGGAAACCGCCTTCACGCTCGCCGCGGAAGCCGCCGCCACGATCGTCACGCTCGCGATCACGATCCGCCTTGCGCATCATCGCGGACGGGCCTTCCTCGAGCTCTTCGACGCGAACGCTGAGATAGCGGATCACGTCCTCGCTGATGCGCTCCTGGCGCTCGATCTCGGCGATCGCCGCGGACGGCGCGTCGATGTTGAGCAGCACGAAGTGCGCCTTGCGGTTCTTGTTCATGCGGTAGGTGAGGGAGCGAACGCCCCAATTCTCGGTCTTGGTGACCTTGCCGCCGAGACCTTCGACGATGCCGGTCATCTGCGCAGTCAGCTCTTCGACCTGCTGCGTGCTCGCGTCCTGGCGCGCGAGAAAAACATGCTCATAGAGAGCCATATCAGTCCTTTCCTCATGTTGGCGCATTGCCCGGCGTCAAGCCCTTAAGAGACCTTCGGAAAGGACTCTGGGATTAAGCTCAGAAGGCGGAAACACGGGACGACGGGCCGACTGGCCCTGCCACACCAAAATCACTGAGGATTTGCTGAGACCGTCCGTTCAGCTCCCGGCCGGGGTCTGCGGATGCGCGCGTTATACGGATTTTGGCCGGCTTGGCAAGGTTTGAGGCCATGTTTTTGGGCCCCAGATGGTTCCGGCGCGGGGCGGCCGAATGTGCTCGCCACACACTCAGTGTCATCGCCCGGCGTGACCGGGCGATCCAGCACCTAGAGGCGGTTGTGGTTGTGCCGATAGGGCGCGGCGTACTGGATGCCCCGCCTTCGCGGGGCATGACAGCCAGGGATGGCCGGTCCTCAAATACCATAACCGGCTTGATTTATTTGTTTGTATGTCATACAAATAAAGCGAGAGAGGATCTGTGGTGGAAAAGCCATTGCACGAGCCGCTTGAGACGGCTGACGAGCCCAAACACGCGGCCCGAGCGACACGCTCGGCCGGCCGCAAGATGCGGTCCCTGTTGCTGGATGCAGCGAGTCCGCTGTTTCGGGAGCGGGGGCTGTCGGGTACCGCGATCAGCGACATCGCGGCCGCCGCGGACGCGTTTCCAAGCCAGATCACCTATTACTTCCGCACCAAGGAGGCGTTGTTCGTCGAATGCGCCTGCCGCGATCTTCTGTATCTGGCGCGTGCGACCGAGCAGGCGGCGCTGAAGGCGCGGACGCCGCGGGACTACACGCAGGCATTGGCTGAGGCCGTGACCGCGAGCGATTCGATCGCATTCTTTGCAGAGGCGCTGACGCTGACGCGGCGACGCCAGGATTTGGCGCCGCTGGTCGAGCGCACCATCGAGCGCCTGCATGCTGAAGGCGCGCGCGCCTATGCCGGCCAGGTGGCGCGCCATGGCTGGCGTTCGTTGCGCGCGCCCGACGAAAGCTCGCGGCGGTTCTGGGCGGTCGCCATCGGCGTCGTCCTTGAAGGTTATGCCATGGGCCGCTCGCCCGAGGCGCTCTGCGCCGAAATGCTGCGCGTGCTCGGTGAGCAGGCGAAATCGATCGGCGATCCAGCACATCTGCGTCTCGTCGACGAGCGTAACGCGTCGAACCGTCAGAACGAGGAGGGCTAGGTCATGACCGCGCTTCGCATGCGGGCCCGCGATTTCCTGACCGACGATCAACTCGCCGACATACGCCAGCGCGTGACCTGGAAAGGCGTCGCGATGATCGCGCACGCCTGGGCGCTCATCATTGGCGCGATCGCGCTGGTGGCGTGGTGGCCCAATCCGATCAGCTATGTTCTCGCCGTCGCCGTCATCGGCTCGCGCCAGCTGGGTCTCGCGATCCTGATGCATGACGGCGCGCATGGCTGCCTGTCCGCGGACGAGAAAACCAATCTGGCGCTGAGCCAGTGGCTCTGCGCCTATCCGCTCTTTGCCGAGACGCGCAGCTATCGGCGCTATCATTTGCAGCATCACGCGCGCACCCAGCAGGAGGACGATCCTGATCTGGTGTTGTCGGCGCCGTTTCCGATCACCAAGCTGAGCTACCGCCGCAAGTTCATTCGCGACATCACCGGGCAAACCGGCTACCAGCAGCGCAAGGCGCAATTGCTCAATGCGCTCGGGCCAAAGGACTGGCCGTGGCGCCGGCGCGCCGCGCATTTCCGGGAGAAGCTCGGTCCGCAGTGCCTCGTCAACGCCGCGATGTTTGCTGGCCTTGCGGCGGCCGGTGTGTGGTGGGCCTATCCGCTGCTGTGGCTGGTGCCGCTGCTCACCTGGATGATGGTGATCACCCGCATCCGCAACATCGCCGAACACGCCGTCGTGCCTGACAGCCGCGATCCCTTGCGCAACACCCGCACCACGCACGCCAACTTCCTCGAGCGGCTGTTCATCGCGCCGTATTACGTGAACTACCACCTCGAGCATCATCTCTTGTTCTACGTGCCCTGCTACAACCTGCCGAAGGTCCATCGCCTGCTCAGCGAGAGCCGTCACGCCGGTCGCATGGAGGTTCAGCCTGGTTACGCCGCGGTTCTACGGCTTGCGACGGCGAAGCCTGATCGGGACGACCGTCCCGGTCAGCTGGTGAACAGTGCGCGCCGCGCGCGGGCAGGGGCGGCGGTCGACGCCAACCAGACCAACGGCGGATTCTAGCGGCCGGATCCCCAGTTGAACGCCGGCCGAAGCTCTTATCTTGGCTTGACATTCCGGCCCCGGACAGTGTCTACGGCCCCTTTCGGAGCATGGTCGGGAACCAAGGCTCGGGCCGGACGTCATCGGCTGCCGGGTTCTCGTGTTGAGCGATCCAGGGAGCGCGCCGATGACGGCAGCATTCACATTTCCGGGGCAGGGTTCCCAGGCGGTCGGCATGGGCAAGGCGCTGGCCGACGCTTTTCCTGTGGCGCGCGCCGTGTTCGACGAGGTCGATGCCGCGCTAGGAGAGAAGCTGACAGCGACGATCTGGGACGGCCCGGCCGAGACGCTTCAGCTCACCGAGAACGCACAGCCGGCCTTGATGGCGGTGTCTGTGGCGACCCTGCGTGTGCTGGAGGCTGAAGCCGGGTTTTCCGTGGCACGGGATGCCGCCTTCGTCGCCGGTCACTCGCTCGGCGAATATTCGGCGCTGGCCGCGGCCGGCAGCCTGACCATCTCCGACACCGCGCGGCTGCTTCGCACCCGCGGTCTCGCAATGCAAAAAGCCGTACCTGTTGGCGCCGGCGCCATGGCTGCGCTGCTCGGACTGGATTATGACGCGGCCATGGAGGTCGCCAGGGAGGCGGCGCAGGGCCAGGTCTGTCAGGCGGCCAATGACAATGGCGGCGGGCAGGTGGTCGTCTCCGGCGACAAGGCGGCAGTCGATCGCGCCGTCGAGATCGCCAAGACCAAGGGGGCCAAGCGCGCGATGCTGCTGCCGGTGTCCGCGCCATTCCATTGTCGACTGATGCAGCCCGCGGCCGACGCCATGGCCGAGGCGCTGTCCAAGGTCACGATCAAGGCGCCGGCTGCGCCGCTGGTGTCGAACGTGCTGGCATCAGCCATCACCGATCCCGACGACATTCGCCGCCGGCTGGTCGAGCAGGTAACCGGCACCGTGCGCTGGCGCGAGTCGGTCGCCTATATGGCGGGGCAGGGCGTCACCCGTTTCTTCGAGATCGGCGCGGGCAAGGTGCTGACGGGGCTCGTCAAGCGCATTGCCGACGGCGCCGTCGGCGTTGCGGTGGGCGGCCCGAACGATATTGCCGCCGCCAAGGATGCATTGGCCGCCGCGAAGCAGGCTTAAGTTTCCGCACGATCTTACCGGAAAACCGCTGCACGCTTTTCCGGATCGTGCTTTGAAGGAGTTTCTCAATGTTCGATCTGACTGGCAAAAAGGCGCTCGTCACCGGCGCGACCGGCGGCATCGGCGGCGCGATCGCGCAGGCGCTGCATGCGCAGGGCGCGACCGTCGCGATTTCGGGAACGCGCAAGGAAGTGCTGGACGAGCTTGCCGGCAAGCTCGGCGAGCGCACCCACGTGCTGCCTTGCAATCTCTCCAAGGCCGATGAGGTCGAGGCACTGGTGCCGGCTGCTGAAGCCGCGATGGGCCAGGTGGACATCCTCATCGCCAACGCCGGCATTACGCGCGACAATCTGTTCGTTCAGCTTCGTGACGAGGATTGGGACGAGGTCATCAACGTCAACCTGACCGCGACCTTCCGCCTGGCGCGTGCTGCCACCAAACTGATGATGCGCAAGCGCTTCGGCCGCATCATTGCGATCACGTCGATCGTCGGCGTGACCGGCAATCCGGGGCAGGGCAACTACACCGCGTCGAAGGCCGGCCTGATCGGCATGATCAAGACGCTGGGCGCCGAATACGCCAAGCGCGGCGTCACCGCCAATTGCATCGCGCCCGGCTTCATCAAGACGCCGATGACCGACGCGCTCAACGACAAGCAGCGCGAGACCATTCTGGCCAAGGTTCCGGCGGCCCGCCTGGGCACGCCCGAGGATATCGCGGCCGCCGCCGTTTACCTGAGTTCGAACGAGGCTGCTTACGTCACCGGCCAGACCATCCATGTCAACGGCGGCATGGCCATGATCTGACGCGCCGTTCCGCACTGCCCACATGGGCGGTGCAGATGCGGCAAACGGCCGTTTCCGGAGCGAATTGAGGCGTGTAGTCAAGGCAGTTGAAGTATGATAACCGGACCTTCAACGGATGGGCAAAGAACGCCATTGCAGGTTTTTGAAACCCTGTATATTGGCGATGCGGAGCCTTGGCCGTCGTTCGCCGGGCCTCTATCGGTTAAGATGGGGCCAAATCAAAGTTCGTAAGCGAAGGCAGTCAACGACCACGACGGCTCGTATCGTCCCGGGGGGTCGGGTCTACAGGGAACAACACGAGGTTATGCAATGAGTGACATTGGCGAGCGGGTTAAGAAGATCGTGGTCGAACACCTTGGTGTTGAACCCGAGAAGGTTGTCGACGCAGCGAGCTTCATCGATGACCTCGGCGCCGACAGTCTGGACACCGTCGAGCTGGTGATGGCGTTCGAAGAAGAATTCGGTTGCGAGATTCCGGACGACGCCGCTGAGACGATTCTCACCGTCGGCGACGCCACGAAGTTTCTCGAGAAGAACGCGAAGAGCTAAGGCTCTTCATTTTCGCGGGGACAACATTGAAACCGGACGGGCCGCCTCCCAGCGGTCAGCCGGTTTCTTGTTATTGGCCGTGAATCTTTCGATGCGGAGTTTTCGGATATGAGGCGGGTTGTCGTCACTGGTCTCGGCATGGTGTCGCCACTCGGCTGCGGCGTTGATGCCACCTGGAAACGCATCCTCGACGGCGAGAGCGGCGCGCGCAGGATCGAGAGCTTCGACGTCTCCGATCTTCAGACCAAGTACGCTTGTACCGTCGTGCGCGGCGACGGCAGCAACGACAGCTTCAATCCCGACAAGTGGATGGAGCCGAAGGACCAGCGTAAGGTCGACGACTTCATCATTTTCGGCATGGCCGCGGCCGGCCAGGCCCTCGACGATGCCAACTGGCATCCCGAGACCGAAGAGGACAAATGCGCGACCGGCACCATGATCGGCTCGGGCATCGGCGGCCTCAGCGGTATCGCCGACACCGCGATCCTCCTGAAGGAGCGCGGACCCCGCAAGGTATCGCCGTTCTTCATTCCGGGCCGCCTGATCAATCTGGCCTCCGGATATGTGTCGATCAAGCACGGGCTGAAGGGCCCGAACCATTCGGTGGTCACGGCCTGTTCGACCGGCGCCCATGCGGTCGGTGACGCGGCCCGCCTGATCGCGCTCGGCGATGCCGACGTCATGGTCGCAGGCGGCGCGGAGTCGCCGATCAGCCGCATCGGCATTGCCGGCTTCAATGCCGCACGCGCGCTGTCGACCGGCTTCAACGAGACGCCCGAGAAGGCCTCGCGTCCCTACGACAAGGACCGCGACGGTTTCGTGATGGGCGAGGGCGCCGGCGTCCTCGTCCTGGAGGAGCTCGAGCATGCCCGGCGCCGTGGCGCGAGGATCTATGCCGAGGTGATCGGCTATGGCCTGTCCGGCGACGCCTATCACATTACGTCGCCGTCGCCCGATGGTGATGGCGGTTTCCGCAGCATGTCGGCCGCGCTCAAGCGCGCAGGCCTGACTGCGTCCGATCTCGACTACATCAACGCGCACGGTACCTCGACGCCGCTCGGCGACGAGATCGAGCTCGGTGCGGTGGAGCGGCTGCTCGGCAATGCCGCCTCCAAGGTGGCGATGTCCTCGACCAAATCGTCGACCGGCCATCTGCTCGGCGCGGCCGGCGCGATCGAGGCGATCTTCGCGATCCTCGCGATTCGCGATAATGTCGTGCCGCCGACCATCAATCTGGACAACCCGTCGGTGGAGACCGCGATTGATCTCGTGCCGCACAAGGCGAAGCAGCGCGAGGTGAACATCGCGTTGTCGAATTCCTTCGGTTTCGGCGGTACCAATGCGTCGGTGATCGTCCGGCGTCTGGCCCAATAGTTTGCGTTTGAGACGAATCCACCGTTTTGCCGTATTCGGCGATAGTCATATCCGTGGGCGCGTGCATTTGGCTCGGCAAGCGATTGTCAGGCTGCGATTGAACCGGCAGGATTCAGGTTGCTTCGATGAGTGAAAGGCCGCCCATTTCGCCCCGGAGTCCGCGGGCAGCGCTCGAGCCCGAGCAGGTCCCGCCGCCGCCGAAGCGTTCGGAGCGGGCGCGCAACCCGTTCGTCGTGGTCGGCAACGCCATCATCACCTTGCTCTTGATCGGCATGATCGGCGCAGGCGCGGCCTATTATTACGGCCGGCAGGTGCTGGAGTCGCCGGGGCCGCTGAAGGAAGACAAGGTCGTCAACATCCCGCAGCGTGCTGGCAAGCGCGATATCGCCGAGACCTTGAACAAGGAAGGCGTTACCGACGTCAACCCATGGGTGTTCATCGGCGCTGTGGCTGCGCTGAAGGCGAGCTCGGACCTGAAGCCCGGTGAATATTCGTTCCAGAAGAACGCGAGCTTGCGCGATGTCATCGGCACCATCGTCGAGGGCAAGGTGGTCCAGCATGCCGTCACGATTCCCGAAGGCCTGACCTCCGAGCAGATCGTGGCACGGCTGACCGACAACGACATCTTCACCGGCAGCGTGCACGAATTGCCGCGCGAAGGCACGCTGCTGCCGGAGACCTACAAATTCCCGCGCGGGACCCCGCGCGACCAGGTGATCCAGCGCATGCAGCAGGCGCACAAGCGCGTGCTCGCCGAGATCTGGGAGCGCCGCAGCCAGGACCTGCCGATCAAGACGCCGGAGCAACTGGTGACGCTGGCCTCGATCGTCGAGAAGGAGACCGGCAAGCCGGACGAGCGCAGCCGTGTTGCGGCCGTGTTCGTCAACCGGCTCAAGCAGAAGATCAAGCTGCAGTCCGACCCGACCATCATCTACGGCCTCGTCGGCGGCAAGGGCACGCTGGGGCGTCCGATCAAGCGCAGCGAGATCACGCAGCCCTCGCCCTACAACACCTATGTGATCGAAGGCCTGCCGCCGGGCCCGATCTCCAATCCCGGCCGCGCCTCGCTGGAGGCCGCCGCTAACCCGGCCCGCACCCGCGACCTCTATTTCGTCGCCGACGGCTCGGGCGGCCATGCCTTCACCGAAACCTACGACGCGCACCAGAAGAACGTCGCAAAACTCCGTGCGATGGAGAAGCAGATCCAGAACGACACGGTCGAGCCGGCCGATGACGCGCAGCCGCCGGCCGCCGCCGCGCCTGCGGCCGCCGATACGGCGCCAACCGCGACCACGCCGCCCAAGCCGACCCAGAAGAAGCCGGCGCGGCCTGCCCGCCAGGGCGCGGTCCAACTGTCGCCGCCGGTGGTCCAGCGCTAGGCCGGTCCTATCGGGGTCCGTGCAGACGTGCCCGCAGACCTGCCTGCGGACTTTGCGGATTCCACTTTCCTGCAAAATAGTCTTAAGATTCCCATGGCCCGATGGCCTTGCGAATCCCATGTTTTCGGAGAATTTGACCTGATGGCGCTGTCGTCCATGACCGGCTTTGCCCGAAGCCACGGCGCAAGCGGGCCGTATACGTTCGAATGGGAGTTGAAGTCGGTCAACGCCAAGGGCTTTGACCTCAGGGTGCGGCTGCCGCAGGGCTTCGACGAGCTCGAGGCCCACGCCAAGAAGCGCGCCGGCGAGCTGCTCTCGCGCGGCACGGTCTACGCCAATCTCAACGTCAAGCGTGCCAACGCGGCCGCCACCGTCCGCGTCAATGAGGACGTGCTCAACGCCGTGCTGAAGGCCGCCGCAATGATCTCCGGCAAGGTCGACGCGGTCGCGCCGAGCATCGACGGCCTGCTCGCCATCAAGGGGGTCGTCGAGGTCGCCGAGCCCGAGGGCGACGAGGAAGAGGACAAGGCCGCGCGCGCTGCCGCCGCCGACGCCTTCGACAAGGCGCTCGACGAGCTCGTGGCGATGCGCAAGCGCGAGGGCACCTCGCTCGGCCAGATCCTGACCCAGCGGGTCGACGAGGTCGAGCAGCTCGCGAAGAAAGCGGAGGGCTCGCCGGGCCGAAAGCCGGAGGCCATCAAGGCGAGGCTCGCCGAGCAGATCGCGGCTCTGCTCGACACGTCAGACCGTTTCGATTCCGATCGCCTGATGCAGGAGGCGATCCTGATCGCCACCAAGGCCGACATCCGCGAGGAGCTCGACCGCATCGCCTCGCACATCGCGCAAGCACGCGAGCTGATCGGCAAGGGCGGCCCGATCGGCCGCAAGCTCGATTTCCTGGCGCAGGAGTTTCACCGCGAGGTCAACACCTGCTGTTCGAAGTCGAACGACATCGAGCTGACCAATACCGGGCTCGCCATGAAGAACGTGGTCGAGCAATTCCGCGAACAGGTCCAGAATCTGGAGTGATCGATGACGACGGGCGGTCACGGAACTGACGGGGTCGAGCGGCGCGGATTGATGTTCGTTCTGTCCTCGCCCTCGGGTGCGGGCAAGACGACGCTGTCGCGGATGCTGATCGATCGCATGCCGGGCTTGCGCATGTCGGTGTCGGCGACGACGCGCGCGATGCGGCCCGGCGAGGTCGACGGCCGCGACTATCTGTTCGTCGACAAGCCCAGGTTCGACGCCATGGTGAAGGGCGACGAGCTCTTGGAATGGGCGACCGTGTTCGACAACAGCTACGGCACGCCGCGCGCGCCCGTCGAGACCGCATTGTCGGCGGGGCAGGACGTGTTGTTCGACATCGACTGGCAGGGCACGCAGCAACTGCGCGAGAAGGCGCGCGCCGACGTCGTCAGCGTCTTCATCCTGCCGCCGTCGGCCGGCGATCTCGAGAAGCGGCTGCATTCGCGCGCGCAGGATTCCGACGAGGTCATCCGCAAGCGCATGAGCCGCGCCAGCCATGAGATGAGCCACTGGGCCGAGTACGACTACATCGTCATCAACCACAATGTCGATGACGCCTTCGCCGAGGTGCAGTCGATCCTGAAGGCCGAGCGCCTCAAGCGCGAGCGGCGGACCGGGCTCGTGAGCTTCGTGCGAGGGCTGCAAGGTCAGCTTCAAGGCTAGGGTCGAGGCTCGGCTGCGTCAGCCGCGGCCCTTCGCTCGCCATCCGCTCCAGCATCGCCGTGATGATGTCGATGTCGACGGCATTGTCCTCGCGCGGATGGTCCTCGTGCGCGCCTGCGGCGTGCGGGACCGGCTCTTCCTCGTGGATCCTGTCGGCCGCGAGGGGAGAGGCCGAGGCCTCGATCTCGAATTCATCGTCGTAATGGTCGATCCCGGTCTCATCAGGTTCTTCAACCGCGACCTCGGTGGAACGGCCTTGCGAGGCGATCCGTCCGATGGCGTCGCTGAAAGCGGCGATCTGAGGCGCTTGTGGACGCACCGCATCGAAGTCGACGGGAAGCGGGCGCTCTGCGCGCGGCGCCGTGTGCCAGGGCGCGCGGCTGTTGTCGTCATCCTGCCTGTTCCAGCTGACGCGGCGATCGGCCGTCTGCACGCGCGCGCGGCCACCGGCGAAGCGGTAGATCACGCTGGCGATGAGGCCGGCGAGCGCGAGCGCCGCGACAATGACGAGCAGCAATGTCTGGAGCGAGCCGGTCGGCTTGTCAGCGCTGTCGGCCGCGGCGAGCGCCACAGGGGCAGGGGATTCGGACGGCTGCGCGCTCGCCTGGTCCGCTGCCGCTGCCGGCTGCGGCATGGGCGCGGCGGCTGCCGTCGTGGTATCAGGCCAGCGCGCGGCGACCGCCGGTTGCTGCGGTTCGCCGCTGGTGGCGGATGCGGGCTGAGCTGGCTGTGGCGTCGCTGCTGCAGGCGCAGCCTGCGCGGCGGTGCTCTGCGGCGCGATGTATTCGGCGCGCGCATTCTGCACCGATTGCGGCGGCGAGGAATCCGGTTGCGGCGAGTCGTTCGCGGTCTGCGCGGTGGTTGTCGCTTTGGCGCCCTCGGCGCGCAAATACCAGCATTGCCGCTTGGTCCCGCGTTCCACGTGATAGTGCCAGTGCTGTCCCTGCGGCGCAGTGCCCTTCGGTGAGGCGAGGCAGTCGCTTGCGGCACTCGCCGCGCTTGCGGCGGCGGGGGCGCTCGGCGCGTTCTGTGAGACCGCGGCCAATGGTGCGCCGGCAATGATGCTGCCTGCCAGCGCGGATAAAAACTTTGCGGTGCGGTTGCCCATCCTGGTCTCCCGATTACGCATGACGCAACTCGTTACCTTCCCTTTCTCAACAAAGAGTTAGGTGGCAATGAGCCGCAAATCCGGAGAGGATGTGGCTTGAATCGGGCCTGCGCGGCGTTCGTTCCACCGCGGATTCAGGCTTTTTGTCGGCGCTATTGTTTGCTCGCGGTCCAGGTTCCCGAGCAGCCGTCGGAGCGGCGGAACGTGCCGGAACCGCTGCGCCCGGACAGCCGGCCAGCGCCGGTATAGGTGATGCCGCCTTCGCCATGCCCGAACGTGTGCACCGAGCCGTTCGCGCTGACGGTTCCGCTGACGCCTTCGGCGATCACACGGCCCGAGGTCACGACGGTCGCGCCGCTCGTCGTGCCGCCGCACCCGACACTGGTGACGGCCCAGGCGCCGTCGAAGCTGCCGCCACCTCCTCCGCCGCCGCGCCGTGACGAGCGTTGTTCGTCAGCCGCCGGCTTGCTCCGGCGCGCCGACGGCGCCGGCTCCGCCGAGCGGCCGGGAGAACTGTCCGGGCGCGAGCCAGACAGGGATTTCTCGTCATTGCCGATCGATCCGCCGGCGCTACCGGACTGCGCAAAGGCCGATGGTGAGCCGAGAATGATAATGAGCGAGGTGAGCGCAAATACGCGGGCGGGGTTCGTCATGAGCAATCAATCCATCATCATGAAAAATCAGCGACCGGAGCCGTCGGCACAGACGGCGCCAATAATGCGGCAAGCTTTGCCGGCCTTGCCGCAATCGTCAAGCGCGGCGTCCTTTGCACGCTGGACGCTGTCGCGCTGGACCAGCGACCAGGATTTGTCCGAGATCGCGAACGCGCCGCAGCTCTTGCCGTAAAAGGAGAGCTCGATCGGACATTTGGCACCGGCGCAATTGCCGCGCGCATCCGCCACCGCCGCGCGCCGCGAGGCGTGATTCCACGAGATGCCCCATTTGTTGCTGTCGGCCCCATAGACGATCGAACCCCACGGCTTGAGGTCCTCCATCTTGCGCATCCGCAGCAGCAGGCCCTCGGTGGCTTCGCCGGTCGGCGCCATGGCGATGCGCTGTTGAAGTTTGGTGATGGCGCGCGTCAGTCCGTCGGGCGTGTCAGGGTCGAAATTGAGCTCGTAGAGCCGCTCGTTCAACTCGCTGAGCAGCGCGGCATCGCGCAGCGGAACGCGGTCGGGATCGGCGCGGAGGCGCTCGGACGGCAGGGGATCCGGCTGCATCGCCGCGACCTGTGGCGGCGCAGTCTGCGTCGGCGGCACGAAATAGAACGTGCCGTCGATCGGCGAGGATGAGACCCAGGGTTGCTGCGCGCCCGCGGTGGCGCGCTTCACGGCAAGCCCAACCTGGTTGAAGGTCTGGAACACGTCGAGGCCTGCGGTGCGGACGGTCGCAGCGAGCGCCTTGGTGTAGGGGCTGTGACCGTCGCTGCCGTCCTGCGCGACGTTGCCGGGCTGTGTCGCGTAGGAGATCAACGTGCCCTCGGGCGCGCGCATCTGTGCAAGCCCGCCGTCCGAGGAACGCAGGCCGCGCGAGCCGAACGGATTGTTGCGGCAGGCATCGAGGATGACGAGGTTGAGCCGCGTGCCTGAGCCCTGCATCTGCCGCAGCACCAGGTTGACGTCGGTCATCTGGAAATCGACGTCGGCCTCGCGTGTCGGATTGGCGCCGACGGGCACGAGATAATTCGAGCCCGCGACCTGCACGCCGTGGCCGGCATAATAGAACAGCGCAACGTCGGCGCCCTGAACCTGCCTCCCAAAGCTCTGCACGGCGATGTCCATCGCGGCCTTGTCGAGATCGAGCTGGGCATGGCCACCGACCAGCGTGAAGCCGAGCGAGGCGAGGGTGTCGGCCATCAGGCTCGCATCCTTGGACGGATTGTCGAGCGGCGTGATGTTCCTGTAGGCGGAGTTGCCGACGACGAGCGCGATGCGCTTCTCGGCGAGAGCCGGCGGGCTCGCAACGGTGAGCGTCGCTGCGACCAGCGCCGCCAGCATCAGGACGCGATTGACAATCCTCGCGTGCATGAAAGCCCCCAAATCAATGGTGACAGTCTAACAGCCCTGTGCGCAGGCGAAAAGCGGTGCGATGCTCATGTCGGAGGCGCTCAGCGCGGCTGATTCCCCGAGGGCAGTCTCTCGCCGGTAATGACGAGGCGCGTCTATTTCCACACACTCGCCAGCTTCAGCGCCAACATGCCCAGCACGCCGCCGATCAATCCCACCATCGCGTAGGACTGCGCAAACATGCCGGTCTGGATGAAGACCTGGCACGCGATGACGAAGCAGATCGCGGTGAGAAGGAGGCAGGCATAGCCGGCGATGATCGCGCCATAGCGGATCGCGACGGCGACCGGCCTGGCGGGGGAGACGGGGTCGGTCATGCGGGAAGACTGATTCTTGGCGGATGGCGCGCTCCGCCGTCGCGCACGACCAAAAGCATCATTTGCTTGCGCAGCAATCGACCAGCAGGCGCCAGATGCGCTGAATCTCGACGGACCTCTGCATCTCGAGCACGTGGTTCTCGCTGACACCAGGGGAGGGAGCTACGGCGTGGAGTTCGCGCGGTGCGATCCAGCGTTCGGAGATCGGATCGTACCATTTGCCGGGAGTCACCAAGTTCGTATCTCCTCTTCATTCCCCCCGTGGATTCTGCGCCTATCCCATGCGCCGGCTGGTGGTGTTCTGGGTGAGATTGCCGTGGGCGGCCTGCTCACGGATGTTCTGTTTCTCGTCGTCGCGATGGCCTTTGGTGGTGTCGACGGGAACGGTCGGTGCGCTGCCGGCGCCCTTATGGCTCTGGTTTTCGTCGGGAACGGGCTGCACGGTCTTTGTCAGCGGCTTCGTCATGCAGATCACACTCCGTCATTGCCTTGACGAAAGGTCAACGCGCTGGACGCTCGGGGCGTTCCAGCAGCGGGCCCAAGTGTTCGCGGGTAGGACGGACCGCTTCGCACCGGGCGGCCTCGTCGTCAGTAAGCGCGTCGCAGGCATTGTTGCCTGTCCGCCACGTCGCGAACTTTGTTCTTCACCGGAGAACACCGGATATTTCGAAAACGGAACACCCGCTCTGTTCAACAGTGAACACAGGTACGCGCGTATGGCTTGCGGCTCGCTACCCGAGGCGGGCCTCGCGCGTCACCGACCGGTCGTTCGCGTGCCGGTACGCATCGATCGCTCGGTTGGCGAGCATCAGGGGCCGGCGCTCGCCGGTTCTGAGCTGCGCTTCGATCGCGTCGAGGATGGTATCCGCGGAGACATCAGGCGGCCCGAGCTCGCCGGTCTTCTCGAGGAAGCTCCAGGCGATGAAGAATGCGCTTTCGACCGTACAGCGAATGGACATGCGCTGCCAACGCAGTGCGGCCGAAGCCGTTCCGCGTGCAGTAGCAAGACATCTCGCCGTCGGTGAAGACCTAGTTCTTCAGCACGATGCGGCCGACCACCTTGCCGGCGCGCAATTCGTCGATCCACTTCTGGACGTCGCCCATCGGCTCTTCGCGCATCGGCGTCGGCTTGATCTTGCCGGCGCGGGCGAGCGCCATCAGCTCATGCGCCTCCGCAAGCGTGCCGACCATGAAACCCTCGACGGTGAGGCGCTTGTAGACCCATTGCACCATCGGGAGCGTGAACTGGCCGCCCATCAGGCCTGACACCACGACCTTGCCGCCGCGCGCGGCGACTGCGACCGCAAACGCCATCGACTTCTCGTTGCCGGCGAAATCGACCACCTCGTCGAAGCCGCCATCGGTCTCCTTCAGGATGCGCTTGATCACGTCGGGCTCGGACGGATCGTAGGCAACCGCGGCGCCGTTCTTCAGGGCGGTCTCGCGCGCGGCCGGCGACAGATCGGCAACCGTGATCGGTTGCTTGAACATCGCCTGCGCGAAAGACAGGCCCATCATGCCGACGCCGCCAAGACCGATCAGCAGCAGATTGCGCTGGCGCGGACGATCGACCAGGCGCTTGAGCGCCCCGTAGGCGGTGACGCCAGAGCACATCAAGGTCGCAGCCTGGTTGACCGGCAGGGGATCGTAGTCGAGCAGGTACTTCGCGTCGGGCACCAGCACGTGGGTGGCGAAGCCGCCGTCGATGGAGACACCGAGGAAGCGCTGCTTGGCGCAGAGATTCTCGTCGCCGTTCTTGCAGTCGCGGCACTGACCGCAACCGATCCAGGGAAACACCGCCTTCTTCGAACCGACGAGGCTTGCCGGCACGTCAGGGCCGACTTCGTCGACGACGCCGGCGATCTCATGGCCGAGCGTGAAGGGCAGCGTCATGCCGCGCGTGGTGTCGAGCTTCTTGCCGCCGCCGAGATCGGCATAGCCGTCCTGGATGTGCAGGTCGGAATGGCAGAGGCCGCAGCGCTCGATGCGCACCAGCACCTCCATAGCCTTGGGCTTGGGCGCATCGACGATGGTCTCGCACAGGGGCGCATCGAACTTGACCAGCGACTGCCGACGCATCAACGCCATATTCCTTCCTCCGAAATTCCCGATGATCAGGCTTGGCTGCGTATATCCGCCAATTCACGCGCCATGGCAACAAAGCCGGAGATAGGGATGGTCTCCGCACGCCGCGTCGCATCGACACCGGCGGCTTGCGCAAGCCGCGCGGGATCGACGCCCAATGATTTCAGGCTTTGCCGCAGCATTTTCCGGCGCTGGCCGAAGGCCGCTGCTGCCACCTGTTCGAGCAGCTTGCGATCGCAGGGCAGCGGCTCGGCGCGCGGCACCAGGCGCACGACGGAGGAGGTGACTTTCGGCGGCGGCACGAAAGCGGACGGCGCAATGTCGAACAATATCTTTGTCTCGCAGCGCCAATTGGCGAGCACGCCGAGCCGGCCATAGGCGTCCTCGTCCTCGCGCGCGACGATGCGTTCGCCGACCTCGCGCTGAAACATCAGCACCATCATGTCATACCAGGGCGGCCAGGGTTCGATGGTGAGCCAGTTGATCAAAAGCTGGGTCGCGATGTTGTAGGGCAGATTGGCGACGATCTTGGCGCGCTCTCCTGAGAGCAGCGGGCGCGGGTCGAACGTCATGGCATCGCCATGCACGATCTCGAGCCTGCCAGGGTAGCGCGCGGAAATATCCTGCAAGGCGGGAATGGCGCGCTCGTCGTGCTCGATGGCGATGACGCGCCTTGCGCCGAGCGCGAGCAGCGCCCGTGTCAGTCCGCCGGGGCCGGGGCCGATCTCGACAATGACGCTCTCTTCGAGCGGCGCTGCTGCACGCGCGATGCGCGCGGTGAGGTTGAGATCGAGCAGAAAGTTCTGGCCGAGCGATTTGCGGGCCGACAGCGCATGCCGGCGAATGACCTCGCGCAGCGGCGGGAGGTCGTCGATCGCGCTCATCAGCTGTTCGCAGCCGCCATGCGGCTCGCGAGCTTGAGCGCGGCGATCAAGCTCGCGGGATTCGCCTTGCCGCTGCCGGCGATGTCGAAGGCGGTGCCGTGATCCGGAGAGGTGCGGATGAAGGGCAGGCCGAGCGTGACGTTGACAGCGTCGTCGAAGGCCACGGTCTTGATCGGGATCAGCGCCTGGTCGTGATACATGCAGACCGCGCAGTCATAGGTGTTGCGCGCGGCTTCATGGAACATGGTGTCGGCGGGCAGCGGTCCCCTGGCGTCGATGCCGTCGTTGCGCAGCGCCTTGAGCGCGGGCGCGATCACGGTCTGCTCCTCATGGCCGAGCGAGCCGTCCTCGCCGGCATGCGGGTTGAGTCCGGACACCGCAATGCGCGGCTCCGCAATGCCGAAGCGGGATTTCAGCTCGGCTGCGACGATGCGTACGGTCGAGACGATGAGGTCGCTCGTGAGCTGCGTGAGGGCATCTCGCAGCGACACGTGGATCGTCACCGGTACCACGGCGAGCCGCGGCGACCACAGCATCATCACCGGCTGCGGCACGCGGCCGTCCGCCTCTGCGAGCTCGGCGAGGAATTCGGTGTGGCCGGGATGGCGGAATCCGGCGCGGTAGAGCACGCTCTTGGCAATGGGATTGGTGACGATTGCGCTGGCGTGGCCCGCGCGAACGTCGGCGACCGCCTCGCGGATCGAGGCGAGCGCGGCCGGTGCGCTGGAGGCGTCAGGTTTGCCGGGCTCTGCGGTCGCGCGTTCGCTGGTTGCAACCACGGGCAAGGCGTCGGCAAAGGCGGCCTCGGTCTCGCTGGGGCTTACCGAGGCGATCTTGATGTCGGCGCCGAGCGCCTTGCCCAGCGCCTTGGCGCGGCGGGCGATGAACGCCTCGTCGCCGCGCAGGTAGAAGGCGGGCAGGCCGAGCTCGCGGCGCCTCAGCCAGGCGGCGATGGTGATGTCGGGGCCGATGCCGGCAGGCTCTCCGAGCGTCAATGCGAGAGGCGTTGCGGGAGCGGTAGCCATCAGCGGTTGCGATATTCGATCATCGCCGCCTTGCGGAGCTCGTCGAGATAGGCCTTCTGGGTCTTCTCGTATTTCTCCGTATACATCTTCTGCTGGATCTCGCGCTTCTTCGGCGTATCGATCGTGGTCGGCTTGCGCGAGCACACCACCACCATTTCGATGCCGGCCTTGGTGACTTCCGGTGCGGTCATATGGCCGATCGGTGTGTCGTCGAGCACCTTGCGCAGCGCTTCTGGCAGGTCCGAGGTCGTCTTGGTGACGGTCTCTCGGATGGTCGCATTCGGCGTCGAGCGGAACAGCGAATTGGCTTCCTCGCAGCTTCCGACACGCGCGCGATATTGCTCGGCCTCCTTCATCCGCGTCTCCTGGAAAGCAGGGGAGGAGCCGCGCGGGACGATCAGCACGACCGGCTGCATCTTGTATTCGGTGCCTTCGATCTGGAGCTTCTCGTCGCCGCTCTCGCGCACCTTGTCCGCGACGTCCTTCTCGTTGACCAGCAGCTTCTCCTTGAAACGGCCGCGCACGAGGCTGGTCCAGACCATCTCGGACTTCATGCGGCTCTTGAGGACGTCGGGACGCACGCCCTTGACCTCGAGCGACTTGCTGAGCTGATCGGGCGTGACGCGCATGCGCTGCGCCATGCCCTCGTAGGACTGGTTGACGTCGGACACGGTGGGTTCGACACCGTATTTCTTGCCTTCCTTGATCTTGATCTTGTCGTCGATCAGCTCGTTGATGACGTCCTGCCGGCTCGGCGTCTTCTGCGTCGTCAGCGTGTCGAGCTTGGAGCGCTGCTCGATGTCGTAATCGGTGATGGGATCCCCGTTGACCATCACCACGATGTTCTGCGCCCGCGCCGGTGCGCCGGCGAGCACGAGCATGGCGACCAGCAAGGCGCCGAGCGCGGGAGGGAGGAGGCGGAACACGGGCAGGGAGGTCGTCATGGTTGTCGCTCGCATGTCAGCCGAAATGATCCTGCGATAGGGATCGCGCGGCCGGCATTTTGGACGGGTTCACTGGATGCCGGCGGAACTGCTGGACGCCGCCGAGGTCGCCAGCGTGCGCAAGCCAATCTGGAACATGAACGCGTGGCTCAGTACGGGCGGCGTGGTGCCCGCGGAGTAGCTATACGAAGTTACGTAGTTCGCCGCCAGCACGAAGCAATCGTCCACATAGCCGGCGCCGAGCACATATTGGTTGATCTTGTTGGCCTGGAGATCCCAGCGCGCCGAGCCCGTCACCACCCAGTTGGTCGCGACCTTGACCGAGCCCGTCGTCAGGATGCCCTCGCGCCGGGTCAGGTAGCCGAGTTCGGGCTGGGCCGCGTAATTGCCGTACAGCATGCTCACCGACCAGCGATTGAAATTGGCGCGGCCTTCCGCCTCGAAGCGCTGGAAGTTCCAGGTCTGCTCGTCCATGCGGGAGCGGACGCTGAACGTATAGGTGCTGTTCGGCGAATAGCTGGCGCTGGCCACGTAATCCGAACGCGGCTTGTCGAGGCCGGAATTGATGCCGGTATTAATGGAGTCCTGCACCGCGAAGGAGTTCATGCCGAACAGCTGGTAGGACTGGCCGAACAGCACCTTGATCGCGCCGCCCCTGTCGAACTGCGTGGTCGACTGCACGCCGACATTGGCGCGGCCGCCGCCTTCGACGCGGTCATAACCGGAGAACTTGTCGACGCTGAACAGGTTCGAGGCGTCGAACACCATGCTCTGCGCATCCTCGTTGGGAAGCTTGCCGGCATAGGTCTCGTTCGGACGGATGATGACCTGCGCGATTGGCTCGATGGTGGTCGAGCCCCAGGGCTGAACGTTGATGAAGGGATAGCGATATTCGAGGCCGACGGTCGGCATCAGGCGGAACGCCTGGGTGTCGCCGACGGGCAGGTAGTTCGACACGCCCGGCTGGTTCGAGACGTCGGAGTTGATCGCGTCGGCGCGCAGGATGGCGAACGGCGTCCAGATCTCGCCGAACGGATCGGTGTAGGACTTGCGCCATTGCGCCTCCGCCGACAGGCGGGTGTACGTGCCGGGGAAGCCGCGCAGCAGGCACTGCGTCGGCGTGCGCGCGAGCGGATCGGCCGAGGCCATCGTGCACAGGCCGTTGGTATTGGCCGTCGTCGTGATCGGATCGAACGCCGCGTCGTTACGGGTCAGGTTGACGAAATTCGTCTTGTAGGAGACCTCGCCGCCGAAGATCGGATAGTTGAGCACGTTCGAGTAGTCGATCACGGGATAGACGACCGGAACCTGCTGCTGGTTGCCCGAGAAGCTCAGGAAGTACATCGTGCGGGCATCGAAGAAGCTGCGATTGCCGACGCCGGTCAGATAGAGCTGCGAGATCGCTTCCGTCGGAAGATTCAGGAACGATCCCAGCGGATCGCGATAGGCCGACAGGCGGTAGTCCGACATGAAATAGTAATCGGACAGCAGGACGCCGTCCCAGCCCCAGACCCATTTGTCGTTCAGGGCGAACTGGCCCTTGGTCTCGACGCCGCCGCGGAACTGGCGGTCGCCGGGCTGACCGGCGAAATTGCCCGGATTGAGCTGGTCGATGCCGTAGACGCGAACCTGGTAGGCGCCGTCCAGCAGGCGCTGGCGGAACTCGGCCTGGAACAGCACGCCCTGCTTGGAGGTGATGCGCGGGTTGAAGGTTGCGTCCATATCGGGCGCGATCGCCCAATAGAACGGGACTTCGACCCCGTAGCCGAACGCCGTGTAGGAGGTGAAGCCCGGCATCAGGAAGCCGGTCTTGCGCTTCACGGTCGGGTCGGGCGTCGAGAAATAGGGCATGTAGGCGAGCGGCACGCCGAAGAATTCGAGCTGCGCCGTCTCGAAATACAGCATCTTCTCCTGTTGATCATGGATGATGCGGGCGCCCTTGACCTGCCAGAGCGGCGGCTTCTTCGGATCGTCCCGGCACGGTGCGCAGGCCGTGTAGACGCCGTTCTCGAACACGGTGTAGTTCCCCGAGGAACGGTCGGCGCGGGTCGCGGCCATCCGGGTCTGGTCTTCGGTGTCCACGCGCAGCGAATCGACGAAACCGTCACGGTAGTCGTCGGACAGATCGAGTATCTCGGCATAGGTGATCTTGCCGTCGGCATCCGTCATGCGGATGTTGCCCTCGGCATGCAGCCGCTTGGTCTTCTGGTCATAGATGACCCGGTCGGCCTCGACGCTGGTGCCGTTGTAGAACAGCTGAACGTTACCGACCGCCGAGACGCGCGAATTGTTGTAGTCGTAGTCGACCTCGGTCGCCTGCACGAGCATCTGGCCGTCATTGGCGGCCCGCGGCGGCTTCGGACGCGGCGGCAAAGGATTGTAGGTGAAGCTTTGCGCGGCCGCAGGCGCCACCGCGGCGACATCCATCATCCCGGCGAGCGAGGCGACGGCAATGGCGGCCAGCATCAGCTTGCGGATGGACAAGCCGCATCCGTTCGCGCGCACCACGTTGCGCTGCGCCCAGCCAGCCAGATGTCCTCGGCGGACGGCCGTCACTATCCGTCCTCCTGATACAGCAAGGCCAAAAAGCCGGTGAGGCCGCCCACCACCACGGGCAACCACGCCGCAGCGATCGGATGCATCAACTCAGCCTTGCTCAAGTCTTCAGTCACTTTCGACAGAACGTAGAGCAGAAAGCCTGCGCCCACGCCACTCAAAACCATCTTCTGTACGCCACCCATCCGGAAGAAGCGCAGCGACACGGAAGCCGCGAGCATCACCATCGCTGCGAGCAAAAACGGCTGCGCAAGAAGCTTGTGATACTGGAGTCGATAGCCGGCTGTCGCGAAGCCCGAGCTCTCGGAAGAACGGATGTAGCTCGGTAGTTGCCAAAAGGACACAGTCTCGGGTGTGGAAAAGCTGTTGCGGACCTGCGCCTCGGTCAGCGTCGTCGGAATCTCCAGGCTGGCCTGGTCGACCGGCGGGGCGTCGAGCGTGAAACGGCGCACGCCCTTGAACAGCCAATGACCTGACTCGAGCGTCGCCTCGCGCGCCTCGATCCGCTCCTTGAAGTGCTGATCTGTGTCAAACCGGAACAGTGTGAGGCCCGTCAGCCGGATACCCTGCTGTTCGCTGCGTGCGGCGTTGATGATGGTCTGGCCGTCGCTGGTCACCTGGTTGAGCCAGAAGCCCGAGGCGTCCTGGATGCCGCCGCCGGGCGCCGAGCCGAACAGCTCGGCTTCCATGCGCTTGGACAGTTCGCGCAAATTGGCCGACATCGGATTGTAGGCGACGGTGGCGAGCACGCCGATCACGAGCGCACTGCCGAGTGCCGGCGAGATGAACTGCCAGGCCGAAACGCCGGCGGCGCGCGCCACCACGAGCTCGAGCCGGCGGGAGAGCGCGAGATAGCAGGTCATGGCGCCGATCAGCACGCAGAACGGGGTCAGCTTCTCCAGCAATTGCGGCACCCGGAACAACGAGGTTTCGGCCACCATGATCGCGGAGGCGGATGCCAGCCCCGAAGTCTTGCGCACCATCTCGATGTAGTCGACCAGCACCAGCAGCAGGAAGATGCTCGCGAACACGCCGAGTGCGGCGACCACGAAGCGGCCGGCGAAATAGCGCCCGAGCGTGTTGGTGAGCATGCTCATGCGGCGGCCGGCCGTCCGAACAGCCGCGCAATCCGCGCGTTCGACCTGTTGATGGCCTCCAGCAGGCCGGGCGGCGGCTCGACCACGATGCCGCCGATCACCATCCAAAGTCCGACACCGATGGCCCCGAGCACCATCAAATATTGGACCAGCACCGCATCCGCCGATTTCACGGACATGACCGAGCAGGCGAAGCCTACCATGCGCAGGCCGAACACGACGAGGATCGAGGAGCCGATCGAAAAATTGCGGCTCTGGCGCGTGGTGCGCGGCGCGCCCAGGAACGCGAAGGTCAGCACGGCAAAGGCGAACGGATAGATCGGCGCCAGCAGGCTGTCATGCAGGGCCGAACGGAACTGCCCGGGAATCTGCTTGTAAACGGGGTCGTCCTCGGACGGCGAGAACAGCTCCCAGAGATAACGCTCGCGAATGCCGAGCGTGACGTCGTGGCCCTGGTTGCCGAACTTCGACATGTCGAAGCCGTAGCGGCCGAATGCCACGAGGGCCGGGTCGCGCTTGCCGGCCTCGAAGCGCTGCAGATTGCCGTCCTTGAGCACCAGGAACGATCCGTTCTCGTTCTTCACGACCTCGCCATGCTCGGCGACGATCGAGACACGCTCATTTGGATCGCGGCGGTCGTCGATGAAGATGCCGGCGAGGATGCCGCCGGGCAGCCGCTCGCGGATGCGGATCGTGAGGTTCTTGTCGAGCTGGGCGAAGCGGCCGGGCTGCAGGATGTTGGTGAGCACGTCGGCGGTGATCTCGGCGTCCCATTGCTTGATCCGCCGCATGCCGTCGGGAGCGAGGTAGGCCGCAATGAAGGCGACCAGCAGCGCCACCACGCAGGTGGCGTAAAAGAATGGATAGAACAGCCGGAACGGCGAGAAGCCGGCGGCATTCATCACGATGATCTCGGAATCGGTCGCGAGCTTGTTCAGCGTGTGCGAGATCGCGATCATCAGCGCGATCGGCGAGATGATCAGCACCAGTGCGGGGATCACGAGGCTGGTGATGCCGAGGAAGGTCAGGATGGTCTGACCCTGGCTCGTCATCAGGTCGATGCCGCGCAACGCCTGCGTAATCCAGATCACGCCGGTGAGGCTGACCAGGACCAGCGCAAACGACGCCAGCGTCGTGCGGAAAATATACCTGTCGATCGACCCCATGCGCTACCGCACGAATCCCACCAAAGCCCCAACGCGCGCACCGAAATTCCGGTTGTTCGACCAATCCCCTGACAGGGATCCCCAAGGTCGCCCGACCACTTCTTTCGGCAGCTTACTTTCTCACTACCATCCCTTTGATCCGTCAACAAAATGGCTGACCCAAGGCGCCGTCAATATATGGTTAATATTTCCCTCAATGTGACCTCCACGCCACGGGCGGTGCTTGGCATCGGCCGCTGATCTCGCCCATAGTGTCGAAAGCAGA
Source organism: Bradyrhizobium guangzhouense (assembly GCF_004114955.1). Classification (NCBI taxonomy): domain Bacteria; kingdom Pseudomonadati; phylum Pseudomonadota; class Alphaproteobacteria; order Hyphomicrobiales; family Nitrobacteraceae; genus Bradyrhizobium; species Bradyrhizobium guangzhouense. Next base: position 4,186,185 of record NZ_CP030053.1, on the reverse strand, counting down.
GTGAATCGCCGTTCAGGTCCGGCTTTCGGCCGTATCCATCGATCGGCAAAAAGCCCCATGTTTTCGAGGAGTTACCCATGTCCGATGCCATCAAGGTCGGCTTCGTCCCGCTCGCTTCCGCCGCCCGTGGCATTCTGGTCGTGTTCTGTGACGAGGGTCTGAAGGTTGGCCCGGCAACCGCCAAGGCGCTGGGCGGTGCCAGCGAACTCGTGAAGCGAGCGGCGGCGGCCGGCTCATTCAAGGGCAAAAGCGGCGCGGCCCTGGACATCCTCGCCCCCGAAGGTCTGAAGGCCGAGCGGCTGATCGTGATCGGAACCGGGAAGGCCTCAAGCCTGAAGGGCAACGACTTCCTCAAATTCGGCGGCATGGCGGCCAGCAAGCTCAAGGCGGTTTCCCAGTCCATGACCATTCTGGCGGAGCTGCCTGACGGCGCCATGAGCGGCGAGCAGGCGGTTGCGATCGCCTCGGGCCTGCGCCTGCGCGCTTACAAATTCGACCGCTACAAGACCAAGAAGAAAGACGGCGAGGAGGGCGCCCTGCGCGCCGACGTGTCGCTCGCGGTTGGCGATGCGGCCGCGGCGAAGAAGGCCTTTGCCTCGGCCGGCGCGGTCGTCGACGGTGTCATCATCGCGCGCGACCTCGTCAACGAGCCGCCGAACGTGCTTTTCCCCGAGGAGTTCGCACGCCGCGCCGGCCAGCTCAGGAAGCTCGGCGTGCGAATCGAGGTGCTCGACGTCAAGGCGATGCAGAAGCTCGGCATGGGCGCGCTGCTCGGCGTCGGCCAGGGCTCGGCGCGGCCGAGCCGCACCGTGATCATGCGCTGGGATGGCGGCAAGAAGGGCGAGGCGCCGGTCGCCTTCGTCGGCAAGGGCGTCTGCTTCGACACCGGCGGCATCTCGATCAAGCCGGCCGGCAGCATGGAGGACATGAAGGGCGACATGGGCGGGGCGGCTTGCGTCGTTGGCCTGATGCATGCGCTCGCGGCCCGCAAAGCCAAGGTCAACGTGGTCGGCGCCATCGGCCTCGTCGAGAACATGCCCGATGGCAATGCGCAGCGCCCGGGCGACATCGTCACCTCGATGTCGGGCCAGACCATCGAGATCATCAACACCGACGCCGAAGGCCGCCTGGTGCTGGCCGACGTGCTCTGGTACGTGGCCAAGAAGACCAAGCCGAAATTCATGGTGGACCTGGCGACGCTCACCGGCGCGATCGTGGTCGCGCTCGGTACCGATCATGCCGGCATGTTCTCCAACAATGACGAGCTTGCCGAGCGCCTGCTCGCAGCCGGCATCGAAAGCGGCGAGAAGGTCTGGCGCCTGCCGCTTGGTCCCGAATACGACAAGCTGATCGACTCCCAGTTCGCCGACATGAAGAACACCGGCGGCCGCCACGGAGGCTCGATCACCGCGGCGCAGTTCCTGCAGCGCTTCGTCGATGGCACGCCCTGGGCGCATCTCGACATTGCCGGCACGGCGATGGGCGCGCCCAAGACCGACATCAACCAGAGCTGGGGAAGCGGCTATGGCGTCCGGCTGCTCGATCGTCTGGTGGCCGATCATTACGAGCGCAAATGACGGAAGTTCTCTTCTACCATCTGCAAAACATGACGGTTGAGAACGTCTTGCCGCCGCTTCTCGAGAAATCGCTCGAGCGCGGCTGGCGGGTCGTGGTGCAGTCGACCTCGCCCGAGCGCGCCGATGCGCTGGACGCTCATCTGTGGACTTATCGCGACGATTCCTTCCTGCCGCATGCGACATGGCGGGTGAGCGATGTTGCCGACCAGCCGATCGTGTTGGCGATCGAGGCAGACAATCCCAACGGCGCCAATGTCCGCTTCCTGGTCGACAACGCCGCGTTGCCCGAGGACGCGCAAGGCTATGAGCGCATGGTGCTGCTGTTCAACGGCGACGATCCGGACGCGCTCGCGGCGGCTCGCAGCACCTGGGCGGATTGCAAGACGCGCGGATTTGAGGTCACCTATTGGCAGGCCGACGAACGCGGCCGGTGGCAGCGGCGGAATTGATGGCCGCTTGCAATTAATGATAATTTGGACTTTGACGGGCAGATTGGTTTCGGCCACCTTCGTGCCGCAAAGTGATGTTGGGACAATCGCTTAGGGCTGCTCCTTCACGTGGGGAATTTAGGTTATCGTGCGACATCAAAAGCTTCCAAAGTCGCCCCTGATTGTGTTGCTCGCCGTCGCGCCGCTGATGGCGGGCTGCGCGGGCGCATCCGATATGCTGAGCTCAGCCAAAGACGCTGAATGGTTCAACAAGCCGAGCCGCCTGTTCATCAAGAACATCTCGATCGAATCGCCGCCGCTGACGCCCGATAAGCCTGTGGGAGCTGAGGATCTCGTCAGCGCCGACGGCGCTTGTCCCGGCATGGCGCCGCCGCCCGGTCCCGCCGATGCCAATGCCTCGACAGCGCCGGCGCCAGTGGGCGGCACGGTTGCGCTCGGCCACACCGAGTGTGACGTGGTGCGCGGCATCGGCGCGCCCTCGAACGTCAATCTCTCCAGCGATGGCGCCGGCCGCCGCGTCGCAGTGGTCACGTGGACCACGGGTCCGCGCGCAGGCATCTACACCTTCACGTCGGGGCGCCTCTCCGCGATCGAAGGCAATCCCGAGCCACCGCCGGCGCCGAAGGTGGCGAAGCCGAAGGCGAAGAAGAAGAAGGCGGCGACCTAGCGGGACGTCGGTCTTCTAGTTGCACCTATCGGCTCGTGCTGTCCATCAAGCGGCTTTGCGTCCCTTGATCGCAGTGGCGGAAGCGTGAACGGTGATCGCGCCGGCCGCGCTCGTCGGCAGGCGTGCCTGCAATCGTCGTTTGAGCTCGGTGGTTTCGGACTGAGAGAGCTTTCCCACGACACCGCTCGGGCTGCTGACGACCATCGATAGCCAGTAGTCGTCGAAGTCAGCGAAGGTTCGCTCGACGACGAGCTCGCGGGTTTCGATCTCGCGCAGGCCGATTTCTGCCCACAGCGCCTTGAGCATCTCGAAGCGCGAGATATCCGCACTCGGCGGGCGCGCTGCGGGGATGCCGAGGGCATCCAACTCTTCCCACAGCGGCTGCGTCGGCGTGCCACCCCGCACAATGTCCCAGGTGTAGGACGCGACCATGCCGCCGGGCTTGGTGACGCGGACCATTTCCGAAGCGCCTTTGCGCGGATCGGGGACGAAGAACAGCACCAAGGCCATCACTGCGGCATCGAAGCGGGCCGCATCGTAGGGCAGGGCCATCGCGTCGCCGATCGAGAGCTCGACCGGCTTTGCCGCGAACTTTTGACGCGCCGTCCCGATCTGTGCATCGGAGGGATCGATCGCGCAAACGGACGAAGGAGCGGACCTCGCCAGAAGAAGCTCGGTAAACGCGCCATTGCCCGCACCAACGTCTGCCCAACTTAGTCCCGGGCGAGGCGCCAGCCAGTCGAGGAAGAGAGTCCCGGCCGATCGGCTCCAAGGCGCCATGAAACGCTCGTAAGCCGCGCCGTCGGTGAATTTAATCGGTTCGGGTGACGACATCTGCGATCTCCTCAAAATTGCCTATTGAAAAATGTTCTTCGCCCGAAAAGGTCAGTGTCGGCTTCGTAGCACGGTGCCGCACGATGCGCGATCTGCCGCAGCAAGTTTCTTCAAAGCATCGGGTGACCGTGGAGATCAGGACCGGCTCGCGCACCATCCTGGGCTACTTGCTGTCGCCGCTTCAGCGCTACAGGCATGAGATCACGCGGGAACCCCAGGTTCGCCCGGTTATCTGCGCTGTTTCAATTGTTTGTGTCGCGTTGCCGGGACTCCGCCGGCAGCGGCCCGGCTACTGTGCATGGGGTTGTTTTGCAGTTTTCGATCTAGCCCGCCGCCTCGTCGAACTGCGCGCTCGCCTCGAGCCATCGCTCTTCCGCGCGCGCCAGCGCGTCGGCGGCATTGGCGCGGGCTTTCGACAGTTGTGCGGCCTGTTTGGGATCCCGCGTGAAAATATCGGGGAGCGCGAGCGCGGTGTCGATCTTGGCGATGATCTCGGTGACGCGGGCGATCTCGGACTCGGCTTCCGCGATGCGCTTCTTCAGCGAGCCGCGATTTTCCGGTTTCGGACGCTGCGGCTTTTCGATGTGAGCGGCGCGCTCGCGCGCGGGGGCTTCCGCATTGCGCGCGGACAGCACCAGGCGTCGATACTCGTCGAGGTCGCCGTCGTAACTGGTCACGGTGCGGTCGGCGACGATCCAGAGCTGGTCGGCGCAGGCCTCGATCAGATAGCGGTCGTGCGAGACCATGATGATCGCGCCGGGAAACTCGTTGATGGCTTCGGCAAGCGCTGCGCGGCTGTCGATGTCGAGATGGTTGGTCGGCTCGTCCATGATGATCATGTTGGGGCCGAAGAAGGTGGCGAGCCCCAGCAGCAGCCGCGCTTTCTCGCCGCCCGAGAGCTTGCCCGCCTTGGTGTCGGCGGCCTTGCCGGAGAAGCCGATCGCGCCGGCACGTGCCCGCACCTTGGCCTCGGGCGCATCGCCCCCCATCAGCTTGCGGACGTGGTCGTAGGTCGAGGCGTCCTCATTCAACTCGTCGAGCTGATGCTGCGCGAAATAGGCGATCGACAGCTTGTCGGCACGCGTCACTTTGCCGGAGAAGGGCGCAAGACGCGCAGCGAGCAGCTTGACCAGCGTCGACTTGCCGTTGCCGTTGGCGCCGAGAAGCGCGATGCGGTCGTCATTGTCGATGCGCAGCGTCACGCGGTTCAGCACCGGCATGGCCGGATCGTAGCCGACGGAGACGTTGTCGACCGCGATGATCGGCGGTGACAGCAATTTCTCGGGAGCGGGAAAGGTGATCTCGCGGACGTCCTCCGTCACCAGCGCCGTGATTGGCTTCAGCCGCTCCAGCATTTTCACGCGGGACTGGGCCTGGCGCGCCTTGGACGCCTTGGCTTTGAAGCGGTCGACGAAGGCCTGCAGGCGGGCGCGTTCGGCCTCCTGGCGCTTGACGGCTTTGGCATCGAGCAACTCGCGCGCGGCGCGCTGCTCCTCGAAGGAGGAGTAGCCGCCCTTGTAGAGCGTGAGCTTGCCGCGCTCCAGATGCAGGATCTGGTCGACCGAGCTTTCAAGCAGGTCGCGGTCGTGGCTGATCACGATCACCGTGCGCGGATAATGCGCGAGATGATCCTCCAGCCACAGCGTTCCCTCGAGGTCGAGATAGTTAGTGGGCTCGTCGAGCAGCAGAAGGTCGGGGGCCGCGAACAGCGTCGCGGCCAGCGCGACGCGCATGCGCCAGCCCCCGGAGAATTCGGCGCAGGGGCGCAGCTGGTCGGCGGCGGAAAAGCCGAGACCGGAGAGGATCGCGGCGGCGCGGCTCGGCGCCGAATGGGCGTCGATGTCGACGAGCCGGGTCTGGATCTCGGCAATGCGGTGCGGATCGGTTGCGGTCTCGGCTTCTGCCAGCAGCGCTTCGCGCTCGAGGTCGGCCTCGAGCACGACCGAGATCAGGCTTTCTGGCCCGTTCGGGGCTTCCTGCGCCAGGCTGCCGACGCGCCAGCGGGGCGGCAGGGTCACCGAGCCGTGCTCGGCCGAAAGCTCGCCGCGGATCACCTTGAACAGCGTCGATTTGCCGGTGCCGTTACGTCCGACCATGCCAACGCGCGCACCGGGCGTGATCTGCACGGAGCTGTCATCGATCAGGAGGCGTCCGGCGAGACGGACGGAGAGGTCGGTGATGGTGAGCATGCGGCCTTGTCACCGCAGGCGTGATCAAACGCAACCCGATTTTTCGTCAGTGCGTATCGAGGTCGCGCTTCCGCAGCTCGTTCAAGAGCTGCTCGAGATGCGTCGGCAGCCGGGGGTCGGGGCGAATGCTCTGCTGAAGCCGTTCGCCCACGGCATCGCAAATCGAGCGGCTGGTCCGCCGGTCGATCTGTTCGCTGTCATTGGCAAGAACGCCAGCCATTTCAGGGTTCCGTGTGTTCAAAGTAACGACACGCTACCAAGTCATTGCCCCCCAAAATGGTTTCGCCGAGCGTTGGGGATGGCTGGCATTCTAGTAAAAATTGTATGAATTCGCCGTATGTGCCCAAATATAAGGCCCCGGTGGGGGGAACACCGGGGCCTCTCTTGGAAGGTACTGCAGGGGGGGAACAGTACCTCACGTAATCAGGGAATATGCTGCCGGGCTCAGTAGCAGCGGTTGATCAGCCGCCAGCGGGGTCCCCAGGGGGTTGGGACCAGCCGGCGCACGTAGCAGCCGCCGTAGCCGTAAGAGACGGGCGCGGTGTAGAAGCGCGGTCCGCCCCAGCCCCAGCCGCCGCCGTGATACCAGCCGCCGCCGTGCCAGCCCCAGCCGCCATGCCAGTGAGCGGAGGCGGAGGTGGGAGCCAGCGCGGCCCCCAGGGCGACCGCGGCGACTGCAGCGAGCGAAAGTTTCCTCAACATCGTGATCTCCTCAAAACTGCCGGCGCGGGGCTATCGCGTCGATGGAAGGCCGCCGAAACGATTTGCCTCGGCAACGAGGCTTTGGTTTCGATGGAGCCGACGATACGCCAGCGAGGCTGAACCAAACCCTGATGGAGCCTTCAGATTGGGTTCATCTGGGTGAAATCGTTGTAATCCATATTGGAATCCGGCCGCGATTTGGGTCTTCGCCTGCGGCGAAGCGCCCTTGGGGACGTTCCGGCACTCGCTTGCCGGATCGCGAAGGCGCCGATATAAGCCCCGCAACTCCCACCGCCCTTTTTCTCTTCAAGGACAAGATCATGGCCATCGAACGCACTTTCTCGATCATCAAGCCCGACGCCACCGCGCGTAACCTGACCGGCGCCGTGAACGCCGTGATCGAGAAGGCGGGCCTGCGCATCGTCGCGCAGAAGCGCATCCGCATGACCAAGGAACAGGCCGAGACCTTCTATGCCGTCCACAAGTCCCGTCCGTTCTTCGGCGAGCTGGTCGAGTTCATGACCTCGGGCCCGGTCGTGGTTCAGGTGCTGGAAGCCGAGAACGCCATCGCCAAGTACCGCGACGCCATGGGCGCGACCGATCCGTCGAAGGCGGCCGAGGGCACCATCCGCAAGCTCTACGCCAAGTCGATCGGCGAGAACTCGGCTCACGGCTCGGATGCTCCGGAAACCGCCGCGATCGAGATCGCGCAGTTCTTCTCGGGCAACGAGATCGTCGGCTGACCAGCCGATAGGTCGAGTCGACAGGGGACTCATTGTGAACTGGCTCGGGCAGATCTTCGATCCCGCCACGATCGGGGCATTCTTCACCCAGTTCCGCAATGAGATGGCCGAGCCGACCTTCTGGATCGCGGTCGGCAAGATCATCTGGATCAACATCCTGCTCTCCGGCGACAACGCGCTGGTGATCGCGCTCGCCTGCCGCGGCCTCAAGCCGCGGCACCGGCTGTGGGGCATGGTGTTAGGCGCGGGCGCCGCAGTGCTGCTGCGGATCATCTTCACCGGCGTCGTCGCAAGCCTGATGGCGCTGCCGTACCTGAAGCTGGTCGGTGGCTTCGCGCTGATCGTGATCGCGGCAAAGTTGCTGGTGCCGGAGAACGAGGAAGAGGACGTCGAGTCCGCCTCGCATCTGTGGCAGGCGGTGCAGATCGTCGTCGTTGCCGACATCGTCATGAGCCTGGACAATGTCATTGCGGTCGCCGCTGCCGCCAATGGCAGCGTGCCGCTGCTGGTGCTCGGCCTTGCCATCAGCGTGCCGCTCATCGTTGCCGGCGCGGCGCTGATTATGGCGCTGCTGACGAAGCTGCCTATTCTGGTCTGGGCTGGCGCGGCATTGCTCGGCTGGATCGCAGGCGAGGTGATCGCGACCGATCCCGGCATCGCACCGAAGCTGCATTCCCTCGCCGAAGGTCCGTTCGGCGTCTCGCTGGACCAGATGCTCGGCACTCTGCATGTCCCGCCGCAATTCGCCCATGGCGGTGGTGGCGCCGAATATCTCTGTGCCGCGCTCGGCGTCGTCGTCGTGTTGCTGGTCGGCTCGATCTGGCGCCGGCGCAGCCTGCAGGCCGCTGCGCTCGAAGCGTCCGACGCACACGCCAAGGCGTCCGCCGAGTAAGAGAACTACCGCCGCACGATCGAGCCGCTGCGCCCGATCAGGCGGGCGAGCTGCTTGAAGCGGCTGCCGACGCGATCGGCGACGAGATCGCCGAGACGGTGCTCGAACACCAGCATCAGATTGCGGCCCTGGCTGCGAAAATGCGTGGCCGGCAATACACCCGGTCGCGCCGCCGAGATCAGATGCGCGACGCGGAACGCCGCGCCGAGCAGGCGGGCGCGCTCGAGCTGCGCCGGCGTCAGCAATTCCTGCATGGTCAGCGGCGGCTGGTTCTCCTCGCTGAGGCCCGCATAGCGATAGAATACCGACAGTCCGACGAAGGCGCGCTCGCGATGGTCGATCGCACCGAAATTGGCGTTGACCACGAGGCTCAGCGTCTGCTCGCCGCGATGATCAGGATGGACGCGCCAGCCGATGTCGGACAGAAGACAGGCGGTGTGGCGCAGGCGGCGGTCCTCCTCGGTCTCGCGCAGCTTGACCACGCGTGCGAGGCGATCGGTCCAGGCAATCAGCTCGCGGGCGTGCTTCGCCGAGCGCGACAGCAGCTGGTTCAACTCCTCGGCCGCGCAGATCAGCCCGTCCTTGTTGCGCTCGGTCTCCGGCAGCTTCTCGTGCAGCAGGCCTTCGCGCACGCCGAAGGTCGAGAACACGATGGTTTTCGGCTTTGCGACGCGCACGATGTGCTCGAGCACGAGCGCTGCATAGGTGAGGAGCGGGCGCCGCGCATCCGCGACGACCTCGATGTCGGCGAGCATGTTGGCGGCGGCGAGGCGCCGTAAGCGGCGTGCAAAATCGAGCGCCTCGGCCGCTTGTATGGAATAGCCGTGCATCACCTGGAGCGGATAGCCGCTCTGGATGATGTGGATGCGCGCAAGCGCGCGCCAGGTGCCGCCGACTGCATAGAAGGTACGGCGGCGGCCGGCCGTGAGCAGGTCGACATCGTCGATCGCCTCGCGCACGATGCGATCGGCGCGCTTGAGCGATTTATGAGCGAGGTCTTGGAGCGCGAGGCCGCCAAGCGGCAGTGTCACGCCGCTGCGCACGCTGTTGCCGCGCACATCGATCAGTTCGAGCGAGCCGCCGCCGAGATCGCCGACGATGCCGTCGGGACGGTGAATGCCCGAGATCACGCCGAGCGCCGACAGTTTTGCCTCACGCGGCCCTGACAGTATCTCGATCTTCACCGCGCAGATGCGCTCGGCTTTCGCGATGAAGTCGGGGCCGTTGGAAGCATCGCGGCACGCAGCGGTCGCGATCGCGAACACGCGGCCGACCTGCATCACGCGGCACAGCGCGCGAAAACGCTTCAGAGACGTCAGTGCCTTGTCGACGGCGTCGGGCGCGAGCAGCCCCGTGCTCTGCACCTCGCGCCCGAGGCCGCACAGCGTCTTCTCGTTGAAGATCGGAATCAGGCTCCGTGCCAACGCCTCGTAGACGACGAGACGAACCGAGTTGGAGCCGATGTCGATGACCGCGACGCTAGCGCCACGCTTGCGCGGCCGTTTCACGGCAAAGTTCTCCGGTCAGGGCTGATGGCGTTCGTTTCGGCGCGTGAGACGACGCGGCGAGGATTCCTTGAGAGACTTTCCACGGCCAGACAGACTCGGATTTGTCATGAAGTAATTGTGCACGTTGAAAGGCTCCTCGCCCTTCGCGGTCTTCATACGCGTTGAGGACCCGTCCGGCAACAATTGCCAGCTCTGCTCGTTGTCCTTCAGATTCGCGACCATGATCTGTTCGAGAACCTGCTGATGCACCGTGGGATTTTGCAGCGGACACAGCACCTCGACACGGCGGTCGAGGTTGCGCGGCATCATATCGGCCGACGAGATATACACAGCCGCTTTCGCGCTCGGCAGGCCCTGGCCCATGCCGAAACAGTAGATTCGGCCGTGTTCCAGGAATCGTCCGATGATCGACTTGACGCGGATATTCTCCGACAGGCCGGGGATTCCGGGGCGCAGGCAGCAGATGCCACGGACCACGAGCTCGACCTGCACGCCAGCTTGTGAGGCCTCGTAGAGCGCGTCGATGATGTCGGGGTCGACAAGCGCATTCATCTTCATCCAGACCGCACCGGGCTTGCCATGACGGGCGTGCTCGGTCTCGCCCTGGATGTGCTCGATGATGCGCTTGCGCAAGGTCAGCGGCGACACAGCCATCTTTTCAAGATCACTCGGCGCGGCATAGCCCGTGATGAAGTTGAACACGCGCGCGGCGTCGCGGCCGATGGTCGGCTCCGAGGTGAAATAGGACAGGTCCGTATAGATACGCGCTGTAACCGGATGATAATTGCCCGTGCCGGTATGGACGTAGGTGGTGAGGCTGCCGCCCTCGCGGCGCACCACCATCGAGAGCTTTGCGTGCGTCTTCAGTTCGAGGAAGCCGTAGACGACCTGCACGCCGGCGCGCTCCAGGTCGCGTGCCCAGCGGATATTGGCCTCTTCGTCGAAACGCGCTTTCAGCTCGATCAGCGCGGTGACGGACTTGCCGGCTTCCGCAGCCTCGGCGAGCGCACGCACGATCGGCGAGTTATTGGAGGTGCGGTAGAGCGTCTGCTTGATCGCGACGACGTCGGGGTCGCGCGCGGCCTGTTGCAGGAACTGCACCACCACGTCGAAGGATTCGTAGGGGTGGTGGACGATCAGGTCCTTTTGCCGGATCGCCGCGAAGATGTCGCCGCCATGCTCGCGGACGCGCTCGGGATGGCGCGGCACGTAAGGGGTGAATTCGAGATCAGGCCGGTCGAGCCTGGTGAGCTGCGAGAGCTCGTTCATGGCGAGCACGCCGTCGACCAGGAATACCTCGTCGTCGGCGGCCGAGAGTGCGTGCTGCACGAAGCTGCGCAGCTCCTCCGGCATCTTGGCGTCGATCTCGAGCCGGATCACCGATCCGCGGCGGCGGCGCTTCAGCGCGGTCTCGAACAGGCGGACGAGGTCTTCGGCTTCTTCCTCGATTTCGAGCTCGGAGTCGCGGATGATACGGAAGGCGCCCTGGCCGTGGAGGCTGTAGCCGGGAAACAGACGGTTGATGAACAGGCTGGTGGCCTGCTCCAGCGAGATCAGGCGGACCTTGCCCTCGGCCGGCAGGCGGATGAAGCGATCGATCTTGCCGGGCATGCGGATCAGCGCATTCATCGGCTTGCCATCGGCCTCGCGCGTGAGTTGGAGCGCGATGGTGAAGCCGAGGCTCGGGATGAACGGGAAGGGATGGGCCGGATCGATCGCCAGCGGTGTCAGTAGCGGGAATACGTTGTTGAGGAAGTAGTCCTCGAGCCAGGTCCGTTCCGCCTTGGTGACCTCCTTGCCATCGACAAGCACGATGCCGACGTCGGCCAGCGTGCCGCGCAGCTCGCGCCAGATCGCCTGCTGGTCGCTGGCGAGCTGTGAAACCGTGCGGTTGATCAACGCGAGCTGCTCAGAGGGGGTCAGTCCGTCGGGCGCCCGCTCGGCAATGCCCTCGCGGACCTGCGCCTTGATGCCGGCGACGCGGACCATGAAGAACTCGTCGAGGTTATTTGCCGAAATCGACAGGAATCGCACCCGCTCCAGCATGGGGTGGCTGGGGTTGACCGATTCCTCCAGGACGCGACGGTTGAAATGCAGCCAGGACAGCTCGCGATTGATAAATCGCTCGGGGCTTGAGGCGATCGCCGGCAGGCCCTCGGTCTCCGTGGCTTTTTCTTTCGTTTCAATAGCTTGCGCGGAGTCCATGAGAAGTCGGTCCATCCATTTCGCCCCAATTTGCGACTTACGCGCAAAACCGGCGGGAGCATGTGTTAATGCGATGACGTTTCGATGACATTGATGTTCCGCCGCCGCGCCGCGTCAAGCGGGTCAAAGGGGAGCGTCAATGGGAGGTCTAAACGTCCCGAAGCAGCTCTGCGGCCAGCGCCCGTGTGACGGGACGGCCGAGCCGCAGCGCCTCGCTATCGAGCAGTTCCACCGCGCGCCGTGCCGCGGCCGAGGAGCGCTCCAGCCGGGTCGCGAGGTAGCTCACAACAGCCTCGTCCACAGCAAGCTGGCGGTCCGCGCAGAACTTGACGATCAGGCCGCGGAAAAGCTGGTCATCCGGTGGCGCGAGCGAAATCACAGGGATCGTCCGAAGCCGGGAGCGCAGGTCGCGGAGCTCGACCTCGACCGCTGCGGGCGCCTCGCGTCCGGTGAACAGCACGTAGGCGCCGTCCTCGCGCGCGAGGTTCATCAGATGAAAGAGCGCACGCTCGTCAAAATCACCAGCCTTGAGATCCTCGACCACCAGCGCGCCGGTCGCGAGCGCGCCGGGCACGGCGGCGGCATTCAGCGCGTTGGCCGTAGTGGAGCGAGCGCCTGATTCCTCGGCCCAGATCGCGGCGAGATGGCTTTTGCCGGAGCCTTCGGGGCCGGCAAGCCACATGATCCGGTTCGGCCATTCCGGCCAGCTGTCAATCAAGGCAAGACCGGCAGCATTGGCAGGGCCCTCGAGGAAATTGTCCCGGCCGAGGCTCTCCGCATGCGGAAGCGAAAATGCCAATTGTCGGGGATGAACGCGGCCTGCCACGCTTGCTTTGCTCCGTGCCGGCGCGCCGGCCTTGTCTGACGAGGGTAGACTTATTTGATCGGGACTTGGCCTTTTGCGGGGCCGCATCCCCCTCATTTGGCTTCGATCGTGCTCATGTGCCGCAGCCACTCTACGAGATAGAGCGACACCGAGGACAGGGTGAACACCGTGACGAGCCCTATCAGGACCATATCATACGGCGACGGCTTGAAGCCGAAGGCGAGGGCGGCCAGCACCAGCGCCGCATAAGCCACTTGTGCCGCTGTGTTCAGCTTGGATACTTTGGAAGGCCTCATTTCGACCGGCTTGTCGAACAGCCAGGACACGATCACCGCGGTGACGATCATGATGTCGCGGGACACCACCAGGATCACGATCCAGCGCGGGATGTCGCCCCAGATGCCGAGCGAGAGGTAGATCGACACCAGCAGCGCCTTGTCGGCCAGTGGATCGAGCAGGGCGCCGAGCTCGCTGGTCATGTTGAAGCGCTTGGCCAGAAAGCCGTCGACGGCATCGCTGATGCCCGCGATGAGGAACACGGCGAACGCCACCTCCATTTGGCTCGACACGATGGCCCAGACGATGATCGGGACCAGCATGATGCGGCCCAGGGTAATGATGTTCGGAATACTCACACGGCGCTTCCCGGCACCCGACCTGACCTTAGAATCCGGCCTCTAAGAGGCTGAACCGGTTGATATCTCTACATAGTATAGGGCGGGGCGCCACGCTTGCCATTGCGCGTCCCCGGAATTCGACGTAACCAGCCGCAAACCCACTGGAAATCGGGCATGACCGACCGCAAAAACGGCCTCACTTACGCCGATTCAGGCGTCGATATCGACGCGGGCAACCGCCTGGTCGACCTGATCAAGCCGATGGTGCGCGCCACCGCACGGCCGGGCGCGGATGCCGAGATCGGCGGATTCGGCGGCCTGTTCGACCTCAAGGCGGCCGGCTTCAAGGATCCTGTCTTGGTCGCGGCCACCGACGGCGTCGGCACCAAGGTCAAGATCGCGATCGACACCGGCCTGCATGGCGGGATCGGCATCGACCTCGTCGCCATGAGCGTCAACGACCTCGTGGTGCAGGGCGCCGAGCCGCTGTTCTTCCTCGACTATTTCGCCTGCGGCAAGCTCGACCCGGAGGCCACCGCCGCCATCGTGGCAGGCGTCGCCGAGGGCTGCCGCGAGTCCGGCTGTGCCCTGATCGGCGGCGAGACCGCGGAGATGCCGGGCCTCTACAAGGATGGCGACTACGATCTCGGCGGCTTTGCCGTGGGTGCCGCCGAACGCGGCACGCTGTTGCCGCGCAAGGACATCGCCGCGGGCGATGCCGTGATTGGTCTCGCCTCATCGGGCGTGCACTCCAACGGCTTCTCGCTGGTGCGCAAGATCGTGGAACAATCCGGCCTCGGCTTCGAGGCGCCGGCGCCGTTTGCCCCTGTCATGACGCTTGGCGGCGCGTTGCTGACGCCGACGAAGCTCTACGTCAAATCCTGCCTGCGGGCGATCCGCGAGACCGGTGCGGTGAAGGGCCTCGCCCACATCACCGGCGGCGGTTTCACTGACAACATTCCGCGTGTGCTGCCTACACATCTTGGCGTCGGCATTGATCTGGCACGCCTGCCGGTGTTGCCGGTGTTTAAATGGCTGGCCGCCCAGGCCGGCATCGCCGAGCTCGAAATGCTCCGGACCTTCAACTGCGGCATCGGGATGATTGCGATCGTCGAGCCCGAAAAGGTCGACGCGGTCATGCGGGTCTTCACGGATGCCGGCGAGACCGTGGCCCTGCTCGGCACCGTGATCCCGGCCGAGGGCGAGCACCGCGTCGTCTATAACGGTCATCTCGACATGGCGCTGTGATGACTGGCGCTGCGATCAAACGGCGCGTCGCCATCCTGATTTCCGGCCGCGGCTCCAACATGTCGGCGCTGATCAAGGCAGCCAGCGTGCTAGATTTCCCCGCGGAGATTACGCTCGTCATCTCGAACAAGGCCGACGCCGTCGGGCTCGAAAGAGCCAGGGCGGCCGGCGTCAAGACGCAGGTGATCGAGAGCAAGCCGTTCGGCAAGGATCGCGCCGGCTTCGAGAAGGTGCTGCAGGCCGCGCTCGATGAGCACGGCATCGAGCTGATTTGCCTCGGCGGCTTCATGCGCCTCTTCACGGCGGAGTTTGCCAGGGCCTGGTACGGGCGGATGCTCAACATCCATCCCTCGCTGTTGCCGTCGTTCCCCGGCCTCGACCCGCACGGCCAGGCCTTGCGCGCCGGCGTCAAGTTGTCTGGCGCGACGGTGCACTTCGTGATCCCCGAGACCGACGCCGGCCCGATCGTGATGCAGGGCGCTGTCCCCGTCAGCGATCACGACACGGCCGAGACGCTGTCGGAGCGCATCCTCGAAGTCGAGCACCGCATCTATCCGGCCGCGCTGAGCCTGCTTGCGACCGGTAAGGTCAGGATCGAGGGCGACGTCTGCAAGACGGTGGGGAGTGGGGCGTCGGAGAATTTCCTGATTGCGCCGGTGGCGACCTGAAGCTACTCGCGTTTCGTCGCCCCAAACAAAATCCCCCGGCAGAGCCGGGGGCATCGTCATGACCTCTCGTTGCTTAGACTTGAGAGAAATCAGGAGACCTTGAGGTTCTCCGCGGACGATTTGCCGCGGTTCTCCACGAGGTCGTATTCAACCACCTGGTTTTCATTGAGGGTCGAAAGTCCGGCACGCTCGACGGCCGAAATGTGGACGAACACGTCCTTGTCGCCGCCGTTCGGCTTGATGAACCCGTAGCCCTTGGTCGGGTTGAACCATTTGACGGTGCCCTTTTGTGGCATCCTTAGTCTCCTCCGCTAGATACTAAAAAGACGCGGCCGCTTTTCGCGTGCCACGTCACAAACGGGCTTCCGGAAGTCTGTTCGAGTCTTGAGCCTGTCGCGAAACGCACAGCCGAGCGGCCAATTCCGATTGTGTACGATATTCCAACACGAAAACCGTGCGCTAGCAAGCTGCGTGCAAACTTCAAGACCGCACCGGAGACGTCCCGCTGCAATTTGCGACCTGTGGCCCTGGAACCACAATCGGACGCAATCGCCGTGGCGGAAGCCTGCGGACCGGTTGACCCCTCATGGTAGTTCAGCACAAATCGTCGCGCCTGCGCGCCCTTCAGGTTGTATTTTTGCGGGCCGCCATTTTGCTTTGGGATTGGTCGTCATGTGCTGCACTCGGCAGCCACCGGGATACGGCAGATGATCGGGCTGGACCGTGTCCGCCGGATCGTGACGGCGATCGCCATGGTACTCGCGGTTGCTGCGATGCTACCGGCGACGGCGGCCTTTGCGCAGACACCGACACCGACTCCGACGTCAACGCCAACGCCCACGCCGACGCCCACCCCGTCGCCATCGCCATCGCCATCGCCGTCGCCGTCACCTTCGCCGACCCCGAGCGCGACGTCGAGCAATGCCAACCAGTCGGCCGGCAACAGCACGCTCAATCTGGGCTCGAATTTTCTGGAGCGGCTGGGCAACCAGGCCTCGAGCGGCATCATCAGGGGCTCGCGCTCCAATCCCGGCGGCGGTGGTGCGTCGGAAAGCGCAGAGGATCCGCGCTACCGCACCTGGTACGAGGGATACGGCATCTCGGTCCGCACTGATCCGCAGGGGGATTTCGTGGGTGACAAGCGAACGACGTTTGGCGGTGTCGCCGGCTTCGGTGCGCGTGTTGCGCCGGGCGTCAATCTGGGCTTCTCCGTCGACCAGAGCCACACCGATGTCGACGTGCCGCTCGCGCTTCAGTCGGCGACGCTCGACCTGACGCAGATCGGTTTCAACGGTTCCGTCGACAACGGACCTTGGACCTGGGCCTTCGCGTTGGTGCACGGTTTCGGCAAGGTGCATTCGGCCCGCGATACCGGCTTCGGCCTTGCCGTTGCAGGCTATCACGCCGCGGTCGACGGTGCGCTCACCGAGATCAACTATTACTGGACCAAGGATCAGATGCGCATCGTGCCCAAGGGCGGGATCGAATATGTGCGCGCCACCAGCGCAGCATTCCAGGAGGCCGGAGGACTCGATCCCCTCAACGTCGGCTCGAGCGCAATCTCGCGTGCGCGCGTCATGATCGGCGCCGAGGTCGGGCGTTACTTCATCTTCGACCGGAAGATCCTGGACCTCTCGGCGTACGGCAAGTTCGTCGACAATTTCTATCAGGACCTCGGCACGGTGCAGGTCAGCCTCGGCACCCAAAACATCATCGTGCCCGGCGTCGGCGAGAGCCGTTACGGGATGGACGCCGGCGCCTCGGCCTCGCTCAGCCTGACCAATACCGTGCGGCTGTATGTCAATTACGACGGCAAGTTCCGCAACGAGCTGAGATCGCACCAAGGCACCGTCGGCTTCGAATATCGGTGGTGAAGGGACTGCTCGCTCCCGCTCACGTCGGGGTCGCCGCAATGTATCCGGACAATCCAAAGCCGTCTCGCGCCGCCGTCATCATCGGCACCAACGTGTTCGGATGGATGAACTCGTCGCGGAAGCACGGATGGCTCTTGGGATCGAAGATCTTCTTCAGCCAGTCGACCACGATCTTGTGCCGCTCGGAGGCGCGGAACTCCTTGTGATAGGTGAGCCAAAGGTCGGCGTGGTGGCTGACGCCGAGGTCGACGGCGACGAGCGGCGCACCGAGCGCGATCGACACCGTCGGCAGGAAGCCGATGCCGGCGCCGCGTTCGACCGCATAGAGCACGCCTACGGAAGAGTTGGTCTTGATCCCGACGATGCCTTCGAGCGATTTGAGCCCCAGGACGCGCGCGTAGGCGCTGTCGTCGACCTGCGGCGCGTTCTGCTTGATGATGCGATGGTTCGGCAATTCGGCGAGCGTGGCGGGCAGGCCGTAGAGGTTCGCATACTCCCTGGAGACGAAGGGGTAGATGTGCAACCGGCCGAGCTTGGCGACGATGAGATCGGGATTGGTCGGCGGCTCGAGCTGGATCGCGATGTCCGACTCCAGCCGTGCGACGTCCGCCTGCTCCATTGCGCAACGCAGATCGACGGTGATCTTGCGATAGGTCTTTTGGAAATCGATCAGCCGCGGCAGGATCCAGAAGTTGCCCGGACCTTCCGTCACCGCGACGCGCACGGTGCCCGACATATCGTTCGATGAGCGTGAGGCACGGCGGAAGACGTTGAAGGCGTGACGCTCCATATGCGCGACGTCGGCAATCATTGCGGTGCCTTCGTCGCTCAGCGTGAGGCCGC
Organism: Bradyrhizobium guangzhouense; assembly: GCF_004114955.1. NCBI lineage: Bacteria > Pseudomonadati > Pseudomonadota > Alphaproteobacteria > Hyphomicrobiales > Nitrobacteraceae > Bradyrhizobium > Bradyrhizobium guangzhouense. The sequence continues at coordinate 4,168,343 of NZ_CP030053.1, read as the reverse complement.
TCTGGTCACGCAGGAAAAGCTTGCAACCGATACTCTCTTCGAGCCGGTCGATCCGGCGCATCAATGTAGTTGAGGTGAGCCCGAGCTCTTCGGCAGCGTTGCGGAAACTTTTAAACTTTGCGCAGGCTAAAAACAGTTTCAAATCGTCCCAGGACGCATTCAGCGCTTCTTCATGGTGCTGCATCAATGCAGCACCCCGGTGCGATACTTGCTGCATACTCCTGATCTCCAGCCGCTAAGCTTCTGCTCGTGGCGGCGTACAAAACCCCTGAACGATAGAGGGACGACATGAGTATGGAAAGGGGCTCGTTTGCCGCAAGGCATGATTTCGATGCCTTGCCCCTGAGCCCGGAGGTGGATGTCCGTTGCGCGCAATTCGGGGAAATCGGCGCTCTTTCGGATATGGCGCACCGGCTGGTCCCGGGCGTGCAGATCGGGGCGATGGAGCTTGCAAGATATTTTGCCTTCGATCGCCAGAGCATCCTGACTTTCACCCGGAACGGCGCTCTGCTCGGCGGCATGGCCTTCCTGTTTCTCAACGACCACGGACACGACGCATTGCTGCTCGATGATATCTGCCTGACCGCGCCCGACACGCGCCATCTCGCCGCGGCGGATGAGGAAGTTTCCGCGATCTACATCTGGGCGATCGCCGCGACCGGCCGCGGCATCGCCGGCCTTGGCAAAGCTGCGGCTCATCTGCGGCAAATAAGGTTTCGCGGCGCGGACTGCTATGCGCAGCCGTCAACGGTGGCCGGACGCGAAATCATGAAGGCAACGGGCTTCGAGCCGATCTCCAGTTTTCAGCCTGACCTCTGGTGTTATGAGCGACCGTGGCATCGGCAGCCGATGCTCATGCCTGGCGCGATCATCCAAGCAAGGAGTTACGCAGATGCACGGCACTAGGATTCCCCTCGCCAAGTCTGACTCCCGCGCCATCACCATCCGCCTCGCGCGCGATCCCAGCGACCTCATGCTGGTCACGGCCATTCGCTCGGCGGTCTATCTCGCCGAGCAGGATTGCCCATTTGATGAGGAATTCGATGGCAATGACATGGTTGCCGCGCATTTCATCGGCTACATCGGCAACGAGCCGGCAGGCTGTTTACGGGTGCGCTTCTTCGGCGATTTCGCCAAGGTGGAACGGCTTGCGGTGCGTCACCAGTATCGGCGCTCGCGCCTGTCGTTCAAGCTGGTGCAGGCGAGCATTGACTTCGTGAAGCGCAAGGGGTTCCGCAAGATCTACGGCCAGGCGCAGGACCGGCTAGTGGACTTCTGGGCCCATTTCGGTGCCAAGCCGCTCGGCCATAACAGAAAGATCACTTTCTCGGATTTCTCTTACACGGAGATGCTGCTGGAGATCGAACCGGGCCCGGACGCGATCACGCTGGACAGCGATCCCTACGTCATCATCCGTCCCGAGGGCGACTGGGATCGTCCGGGCGTGCTGGACGCTTCGGCGGGGCGGGCGGTGACCTCGCCGCTGCGGGACCTCGCACTCGCCGATAGCTGAAACTGGTGCAGCTCTGCGCAAGAAAATGCCGATCTTCCATGACGATCTGCTGGTCCTGGTCTGCGCGGACCTCCAGGTGGAATATATGATCCCGGGGCGGCGCCACGTCATTCTCGACGGCGACGCCGCCATTCTACGCTGCCTCGAGCTGCTGGCGTTGTGGCGGAGCAACCTCTGGCCAGTGATGCATCTGAAACGGGTTGCGGACGCAGCGTGGTTCGATCCGTCATCCAGACTGACCGATTGGATCGCGGAGGCGAGGCCCCGCCCGGGCGAAATGACGTTCGAGCACGCGTTGCCTTCGGCTTACAGTTCCTCCCGTTTCGCCGACCATATGTCCAGCCTTCGTAACGTGCGCTGCGTGGTGACGGGCTTTTCCCTCGACGAGACCATCCTTGCCACCGTGGTCGAAGGGTTTCATCGGAGCCACCGCTACCGGTTGGTCGGCGACGCCGTGGCCTGCCGGCAGCCGGCCACGGGCAAAGCGGGCGACTACAAGCAGTCGCTGATGAATGTCATCGGCAATTTTGCTACTGTGCAGTCCTGCGCCGAATTGATCAGGACCAGCGGCGCCGTCGCGGTCTAGGCGGACGCGATCGGCGGACGGACAGGCGGGACATTGTCACGGGGAAACGAGCTCAAGGAGCTGGCGAGCGACCTGTCGTGTGCGCTCGAAGCGGCGCGCCGGATCGGTCTGCCCACGACCGTCTATTTACTGTCGATGGCACTGGTCGAGGTGAGGGAAGCCATCGACTCGGTCGGCGATGACGACGACGGTGCGGCTTGATGTTTGCTTGCCGCCGGCCAGGGCGATCTCGTCAGGATTGACCGACGGCGCGCCTCAGGATCTCAGATGCGTCGGCGCCGTCGTTGTTGCCCGCGTAAGCAACAAACTGATCGGGCCGCACCAGAATCAATCGCGCCTCGTATGCCTCGCGGCCGTCCGAGGCGGTATCCCGGATCACTTTCAGCGGGATGCCAAGCGCTACGGCGGCTCGCTCGAAAGCGGCTCCCGCACCATCCGTCAGATCGATCAGCGTGAAGCCGTCGCCGAGTTCCTCGAAGACGTTTTTGCCCGACGACAGAGGTTGCGGCGCCAAATGATGGCCGGCGCGCGCGGCATGGGCGTGCGAGCCGATCGCGCTGCTGACGCCGCCGGCAGGGCCGAATACGATCGGCGATCCCTCGTAATTCGGCTCGAAGGCATTGACCTCCGCGCGCGCGCCGGAATGCCGTGCCTGCCAGGCAGCCTCGAAATCCACCCGATCCCGCGCCGGATCATGCTTCCGCAGAAAATCCCGATCGCGAAAAATCGATGCCTCGATGAAGTCGCGCGCAGTGGACGCAAAGACCGGGCGGCGCTCGGCGTCGTAGCTGTCGAGCAGACCGGCGGGTGCCCAGCCGTGCAGGACTGCAGCGAGCTTCCACGCCAGATTGACGGCATCCTCGAAGCCGCTGTTGATGCCATAGCCGCCGTAAGGCGGGTGGCTGTGCGCGGCGTCCCCCGCGACGAAGATGCGGCCCGCGCGGTAGCTGTCGGCGAGCGTGAAACGCAGATCCCAGAATCCGACGTGCTCGAATTCGACATCGAATTTCGCGCCAGCGGCCTCGTGAAGCAGGCGCTGGAAATCGAAATTGTCGCGCGTGGTGTCTGCGGGGACGGGGGCGTGGAAGAACCAGGTGGTGCCGAGATCGACCCGGCCGAAGAACTTCCAGTAGCCTTCGAGGTCCGGATGCAGCACGTTGTAGAAGGACTTGCCCGGATACCTGCCGAGCAAGCGGTGCAATTCGGTGGAGCGAAACACCAGGAGGACCATCAGGCGATCGTGGTCGGAGCGGGTCTGGGTGATGCCCGCACATTCGCGCAAGATTGACCGGCTCCCGTCGCAACCGACGACGTAATCGGCGCGCAAGCTCTGCTTCGTCCCATCGCCGTTGACGATCTCTACGACGACGCCGTCGGCTTCAGATCGCACGTCCTGACAGGTCCAACCGTAGCGCAGGTCGACGTCAGGAAGCTGCGCTGCCCGTTGCCGCAGCACGGCTTCGGTTGCGTATTGGGGCAAGCGCTCATTGTCGGTGAAGTAAAACGGTCGAACCAGTTCGCGCTGGAGCCAGTTGTAGTTATAGCCGCTGAGCAGCGTGCCGTGGCTGGTCATTCCGCCGATGCCGTAATCGGGTGGAATGGTGCGGGCCGCCCGCAGCGCCGCCTCCGCGCCCCAGAAATGGAAATGCTCCATCGTCCGTTGCGTGAGGTTCTGTCCCTTCGGGATCGGCTGCGGCTCCTCATAGCGCTCGACCACGATGGTCTTGATGCCCCGCTGGCCAAGTCCGATGGCCAGACCCATTCCGACCGGTCCGCCGCCGACGATCACGACGGGCGCGTTATTGTCCGGAAGAGTGTTGCTCACATCGTTTCCCTACGATTGCCACCGCACGAGGCGCGATCGATCGCCGTCTTGCGTCGGAGCCGGGATGGCGTCAAGTAAAATCTCAAAATATGAGATTATGAAGGATCTTCATCGAGCGCCGAGGAGATCTGCCGGGCGGCGCCGCGAACCTCCAGGCTGATCCGATCGATCATTTCGCCCCTTGTGTGTTGTCCGCCGATCGTGATGCAGAGACTTGCGATCGGATAATTCGCATCGAGGATGGGAGCTGCAATCCCGACCGCGCCCGGAGTCACTTCGCCGAAGGCAACGGCCACGCCGGCCCGCCTTACCCGCTTCAGTGTCGCGAGAATTTCATCGCTCGTGGTGCCGACCCCGACGCTGCGCAGGTCCGCCGCATAACGTGTCAGCAGGGGCATCAGGTGAGGCTTGGGTAGGAAGGCCATGATCGATCGCGCGATCGCGCCGCGTCCCATCGCCATCGGCCGGCCGCGCGGATAGCTGCTGACGGGATTGACCGCAGAGGCAACCGAGGCCACGCAGAGCATCTTTTCGCCATACCAGCGCACGACGAGCGCCGTGCAGGGATGCGTCGCCGAAAGGCGCTCGAGGTGCGGCGTGGCGGTTGCGATCAGCGGATCGGAGCGGCGGCTGAGATAATCCATCTCGACCACGCGCGGGCCAAGTGCGAACCGCCCGCCGCGCGTCGACATGACGAGGCCGCTGTCCTTCAGGCTTTTCAGGTAACGATAAAGCGTCGGCCTGGTGTAGCCGAGCTCCTTCATGAGTTCCTCCGGCGACCATTGCGGCCGTGCCTCGGTGAAGAGATCGAGCACGGCAAGGACCCGATCCTGACTGTTTGCCTTGACCAATTTCGGTTCGATCCAGCTTCGCGTTTGGCCTTGTTAGCGGCATTCGCCGGGATCGCAAAATCGCGGCGGCAGGCGCGGCTTGCCTTAGGTGAAGTCTCACTATAAGAGATTTTGAGAAGAAAAATAGTGCAGGGGCTGGCGGGAGGGGTTTAAGCATGGCTGTCACAGCTGCGGGCGAGGTTGCGTCTGGTACGATCGACGTCGCCGCCTATGTCGACCGTCAGCCGGTCGGCGCCTTCCAGATCCGGGTGCTGCTGGTGTGTGCCGCGGTGTTGTTCGTCGACGGCTTTGACACCCAGGCCATCGGCTATGTCGCGCCTGCCGTGGCCCAGGAGTGGAAGCTCGCGCGCGGCAGCCTCGGGCCAGTGTTCAGCGCCGGTCTTCTTGGTCTCATGATCGGCGCGCTGATCTTCGGTCCGATGGCCGACAGGATCGGCCGTCGTCGCATCATTCTCGCGAGCACGTTGGTGTTCGGCATCGGGACCTTGCTCACCGTGTTCGCGCCCGACGCAGAATGGTTGATGGCTTTACGTGTGCTGACCGGTCTCGGTCTCGGCGGCGCCATGCCCAATGCCGTGGCGCTGACCTCCGAATTCAGCCCACATCGCCGTCGCGCCACCCTTGTCATGATCATGTTTGCGGGATTTTCGATCGGTGCTGCCCTGGGCGGGTTGCTCGCCGCCGCGCTCATTCCCGCTTTCGGCTGGCGCGCGGTGTTTCTGGTCGGCGGCCTCGTGCCACTGCTGCTGTTGCCGTTTCTGTTCAGGGCGCTGCCGGAATCGATCCGGTTCCTGGCCATGGTCGGCGGCCGCGACCACGAGGTGGTCGATCTCCTGAAAAGGATCGCCCCGAACACGTCCTTCGCGGGCGAGGTGAAATTCGTCGTGCAGGAGCCGAAATTATCGGGCCTGCCCGTCGCGCATCTGTTTGCGGAGGGGCGCGGATGGGTGACTGTTTTGCTCTGGATCGTGTTCTTCATGAGTCTGCTCGATCTCTATCTGCTGTCGAACTGGCTTCCCACCGTGCTGAACGATCTCGGCGTCTCGGTATCAACCGCCGCCGCGATCGGCGCCATGCTCCAGGTCGGCGGCGTCGTCGGCACCTTGACGCTCGGCCAATTCATCGACCGCTTCTCGTTTCGTGCGCTGTCGCTGACCTATCTGGTCGCCGCAGGAGCGGTCGCGGCCATCGGCCTGGCCAGCCATTCGATCGTCCTGGTCACGATCGCGATCTTTGCGTCCGGGTTCTGCATCGTCGGGGGACAGATCGCCTCGAACGCGTTGACGGCGACTTTCTATCCGACGGCGATCAGATCGACGGGCGTCGGATGGGCGCTCGGCATCGGCCGTATCGGCTCGATCGTGGGCCCGCTCGTCGGCGGGGTGATGCTGGCCCGCGACATGGGGGCGCAGCCGCTGTTTGCCGCGGCGGCGGTGCCGGCGCTGGTGGCGGCTGTCGCTGCTTTCATACTGGCCCGGCGGAATTAGCCGCGGCGAGGCGGCCAGATGCCGAAACGCCAGCGCTGCGTTCCTGCAACGCTCATGTGCACCTGCTGTCAACGAAATGGCGTTGCAAGTTGCGGCGCCCCGCAATAGCCAAGGTATCGACGTTTTGTTTGGACAAGCCCCGTCTTCGGATGGAGGCTGCGTCATGATGTCCGATGACGCACCAGTTAGGGAATCCCGCGATGACGATGCTGCCCAATTCGCAAGAAGCTCGCGATGTGGCCTACCAGCTCCATGCCTACACCAACGCGCGCGCCCATCAGCAGGCCGGCCCTCTGGTGATCGAGCGCGGCGAGGGGCCCTACGTGTTCGACGCGTCAGGCAAACGCTATTTCGAGGCGATGGCGGGCCTGTGGAGCGTCGGGCTCGGCTTCAACGAGAAGCGGCTGGTGGAAGCCGCGCACAAGCAGATGCGGGCGCTGCCTTTCTATCACACTTTCTCGGCCAAATCGCACGGGCCTTCGATCGACCTCGCCGAGAAGCTGGTCGCGCTCGCGCCTGTGCCGATGAGCAAGGTGTTCTTCACCAATTCCGGCTCGGAGGCGAACGACACCGTCCTCAAGTTGATTGCTTACCGCTCCAATTCGCTTGGCCAGCCGCAGAAAAAGAAGATCATCAGCCGAATGCGCGCCTATCACGGCGTCACCATCGCGTCCGCCAGCCTCACGGGCCTTCCGAACAATCATCGCTCGTTCGACCTGCCGCTGCCAAATATCCTGCACACCGGCTCGCCGCATTTCTACAAGGACGGTGCGCCGGGCGAGGGCGAGGAGGCCTTCGCGACACGCCGGGCCGACGAGCTCGACGCGCTGATCCAGAAGGAAGGCCCGGACACGATCGCCGCCTTCTTCGGCGAGCCGGTGATGGGGGCGGGCGGCGTCATCGTGCCGCCGGCGACCTATTGGGACAAGATCCAGGCGGTGCTGAAGAAGTACGACATCCTGCTGATCGCCGACGAGGTGATCTGCGGCTTCGGCCGCACCGGCAAGATGTTCGGCTGCGAGACCTACGGCATCAAGCCCGATGCGATCGTGGTTTCCAAGCAGATCACCTCCAGTTACTTCCCGCTGTCGGCGATCATCATGAACGAGCGCATGTTCGAGCCGATCGCGGACGAGAGCAACAAGATCGGCGTGCTCGGCCACGGCTTCACGGCCGGTGGCCATCCGGTCGGCTCGGCGGTTGCGCTGGAAAACCTCAGGATCATCGAGGAGCGCGGCCTCGTCGCGCATGCCGCCGAGCTCGGCGGCTACATGCAGGGCAAGCTTCGCGAGCTCATCAGCCATCCGCTGGTCGGCGAAGTCCGCGGCGTCGGCATGATTGCAGCGCTCGAGCTCGTGCTGGACAAGGGCCGCAAGACTGCGGCCGCGACGCCCGGCGCCGTCGGCGGCATGGCCAGCCGCATGCTGCAGGAGCGCGGCGTGATTTCGCGCAACATGCTCGATGCCATCGCGATCTGCCCGCCCTTGATTACCACCAAGGCCCAGATCGACGAGCTGGTCGCGGCGATGACCGGGGTGTTGGATGATATGAAGCCGGAGGTCGCGAAGCTGACGCCGGCGTAGGGTCACACTGTCGCGTCAAATTCCGTCATTGCGAGCGTAGCGAAGCAATCCAGAATGTCTCCTCGCAAACAGTCTGGATTGCCTCGTCGCAAGAGCTCCTCGCAATGACGCCGCGGTTGGCATTGTGCCAGCCATAGGCGTTCGTGGGCCAGCTACGCGCGCTGGACCCCGATCACGCGGCCCTTCTCGATCGCAAGCGCGAGCTCGCCGCGCTTGAGCTTCAGCGCGGCATCGCCGAACAGCTCGCGGCGCCAGCCGCGCAGGGCCGGCACGTCGGCGTCGTCATCGGCTGCGATCTCTTCGAGATCGTCGACGGTCGCGATCACCTTGCTCGCCACTGCGTGACGCTCGGCGGTCATGCGCAGCAACACCTTCAACAGCTCGACGGTCGCCGCGCCATTGGAATTGTTGCGCGGCTTCTCCAGCTTCGGCAGCGTCGAGAAATCCCGCGCCAGACCGCGCTCGACGGCGGCGACGATATCCGCGCCCCATTTGGACTTCTCGAACCCCTTCGGCACCGAGCGCAGATGGGCGAGCTTCTCCAGCGTGTTCGGTGCGTGGGTGGCGATGTCGCTGATGGCCTCGTCGCGCAGCACGCGGCCGCGCGGGACGTCGCGGCTCTGGGCCTCCTGCTCCCGCCAGGCTGCGACCTCCATCAGGACGGCGAGGTCCTTCGGCTTGCGCACGCGCGTCTTCAGCCGTTCCCAGGCGCGCTCCGGGTGGAAATCGTAGGTCTTGGGTGAGGTCAGGATCTCCATCTCGATGGAGACCCATTCGCTGCGGCGGCGCTTCTTGAGGTCCGCGTCGAGCGCGGCAAAGACGTCGCGCAAATGCGTGACGTCGGAGACCGCGTAATGCATCTGCTCCTTGGTCAGCGGCCGGCGCGACCAGTCGGTGAAGCGGTGGGTCTTGTCCGGGCGGTGGCCGGTGACCTTCTCGACCAGGGCGTCGTAGGCGATGCTGTCGCCATAGCCGAGCACCATGGCCGCGACCTGGGTGTCGAACACCGGATGCGGGATGATATTGGCCTGATGCCAGATGATCTCGATGTCCTGTCGCGCGGCGTGAAAGACCTTCAGCACGGCCTCGTTGGCCATCAGCTCGAAGAACGGCTTGAGGTCGATACCCTCGGCCAGGGTGTCGATGACGATCGCTTCCTCGGGGCTGGCCATCTGCACCACGCACAGCAGCGGGTAATAGGTGGTCTCGCGCAGGAACTCGGTATCGACAGTAATGACGGGGTGCTTGGCCAGCCGGCTGCAGGCAGCCGCGAGGTCAGCGGTGGTGGTAATTAAATCCATGAACGGCCCATGACACTTGGTATCAGCCGTTCTGCCGAAAGCGCTGTGATGTCAAGGGGCTCTAAGCGAATTCGAGCCTTGCATCGGGGCCAGAATCGCCTGAAGCGGGCAAAATTCCTATTCGTAACGGATCCGGTGCGAGGATTTGCGGGCGCAGGGCAGCGCCACCACCACCAGGCACATGCCAACCAGCGCCAACCCCAGGAACTCGAAAACCAACAAATCCACGGCGGAAATCTCCAGAAACATCGGTAGATTTGTCGAGGGTGCATTGAGGGTCTGTTAATTCCCATGGTTACCGGCCGGGCGGGCAGCCGGATGGTGGACGGGGGGTTAATGGGCGATGTCAGCCCGAAGCGATGCGGGCGGTGCTCGCCTCCCTCGTTGCCGGCTCGACCTCCTGCAAGACACGAAAACAACCCCATGCACAGTAGAGGCGCGATTGCTCGCTGGCGCGAAGTGCACTTGGTCATGTCATTGCAGAGTCGAGCAAATCGACGGCAGCCCGGCAAGGGTCGCTGCATCTGCGGCGCGGGTTCGTTGTCGTAACCAGCCTGTCGTCGGTCGGCGGCGATCTCAGAATTGCATAATTTCGTATTTATCGAATATTGCTTGCAGCGTCGGGCAAAACAGTGGCACGATGCCATGCTGGCCCTTTTCGGAGATGGCTCCCGCGCGGCGTTTGGTGAGCGGTGTTCGGAAGTGAATACGCAGCTCGGCAAGATCGTGCTGACAACCTCTGAGGCCGTTGGGTGGATTAGTTAGCCGAAGGCGTAATCCACCACTGTTCTATCCGCGGGGGCAGAGGAGGTGGGTTACGCTGGGCGAACTGCGCTTCGCGCCTTCGCCCAGCTAACCCACCTTACGAAGTCACAGAGGCTGCTTACGGCAGCTTCAGCGACGTCTCCGCATTGTACGGCTTCAGCGTCTCATCCGCCGCCTTCTGGGCCGCGACGAGGGCTTCCTTCGGCTGCTTCTTGCCGTTGAGGACCAGCATGACCTCGTCCTCGAGATTCTTGCGGACCGGCACGGTCTTGTAGGTCGCGAACCAGGGCTTTGCGACGTCGAGCTGTTCGACGGCGGTCTTGGCGTCCGGGTTCTTGTTGAGGAAGTCGATCATGTCGGGGGTCTTGTAGGCGGCCATGTTGGGCGCGAAATAGCCGGTGGCCCGGCTCCACCAGGCGCTCTTCTCGGGCGAGGTCATCCACTTGATCAGCGTCCAGGCGGCCTTCTGCTTGTCGGCTTCGACGCCCGCCGGAATGATCAGCGAGGCGCCGCCGATCGGCACGGCATTGCGCACGTTGCGCGGAATGAAAGCGACCTTGTAGTTGAACTTGGCGTTCTCGCGCACGTAGGTCAGCGAGCCCGTCGAGAGCATCATCATCGCGGCGTTGCCTGATATGAAGGAGGTGCTGACGGCAGGGCCGGGCGTGGCGCCGGGCGGGTGAACCTTGTGCTTGCTCACGAGCTCGCTCCACCAGGTCAGTGCGCCCAGCATGGAGGGCGTGTCGTAATAGACTTCGCCGCCGAACTCCTCGTTGTAGTAGCGCCCGCCATTGGTCATGGTGAGCGTTTCCATCATCCAGCCGCAATAGTCATAGGCGCAGGGGATCGCGATTCCCCATTGCGTGACCTTGTCGCCCTCACGCTTGGTGAGCTTCTTGGCCCAGTCGGTCAGTTCGGCCCAGGTCTGCGGCGGCTTGTTCGGATCGAGGCCGGCTTCCTTGGCCTTGTCGGCGTTGATGTAGAGCAGCGGCGTCGAATTTTGGAAGGGGACGCCGTAGACGGAGCGATTGATCACCGCATTGCCGCTGAGCGCGGGGAAAAACTGACCGAGAAATTGCTCTTTGGTGGTGCCGTCCGCCTTGATCAACGGATCGAGATTGGTCAGCTCGCTCTCGATCTGCATGTCGAGCAGGAAGTTGGCCGACATGATCACTGCGGCCGGCGGCTTGCCGGCCTTGATCGAGGCGCGCGTCTTGATCAGCGTGTCGTCATAGGAGCCGGTGTAGACCGCGGTCGCCTTGATGTCGGGGTGACCGTCGTTGAACTCCTTGATCAAGGTGCCCATGTCGCGGGCGAGCTTGCCGTCGACGGGCACGGGGAAGAACAGGTCGATCTCGGTTGGACCTTCACCGGCGAGAGCCGGGAAGGCGAGCGCACTTGCCAGAGTGCCTGCCATGGCGAGGCCGAGCATGAGCCGGCGGGAGAACAGCATCGGAAAATCTCCTATTTGATGCCTGAGGTGACGAAAGAGCTGATGAAACGCTTCTGGAAGATCAGGAAGGTGATGAGCAGCGGTGCGATCACCATCAGCGTGCCTGCGGCGATGGTGCCCCAGGCCTGCGTGCCTTCCGCGGTCGCGGTGAAGACCGAGAGGCCGACCGTGAGCGGCCGCTTGTCCGGCGAATTGATCACCATCAGCGGCCACAGGAAGTCGTTCCAGTGGCTGGTCACGGAGATGATGGCGAAGGCCGAGAAGCTCGGGATCGACAGCGGCACGTAGATGTGGCGGATGCGCTGGATCAGGCTGGCGCCATCGATCAGCGCCGCGTCTTCCAGTTCGGTCGGAATCGCTTCGAACGCTTGTCGCATCAGGAAGGTGCCGAAGGCGGAGGCGAAGAACGGCATCATCACGCCGGCGAGCGTGTCGTAGAGGCCGAACTGCGCGATGATGCGCAGGTTCGGTACGATCAGCAGCACCGGCACCAGCATCAGCTGCATCAGGAACAGATAGAAGATCAGCGTCTTGCCGGCGAAATCGAGCCGCGCAAACGCAAAGCCTGCAAGGGTGATCGTAAAGAACTGCACCAGGAGAATGCCGGTGCAGATGATCGTGGTGTTGAGGAAGTAGCGCGGGAAGTCGCCGATCTCCCAGGCGTCCCTCATATTGTCGAGCGTCGGTTTGAAGCTCGGGATCAGCTCGGCCATCAGGTTGATGCCGTCGGAGGAGGGGCGCAGGGTCGCAACCCCCATCCACAGGAACGGGATCAGCCAGGCGAACGCGAGCAGCACGGTCAGCAAGAAGCCGAGTTTGGGCGTGATCTCGTTGCGGGTGGCGAGCGGAGCGTCCTTGTAGAGCCGATCGATCAGTTTCATGGCCCGCCCTCGCGCTTCGCCATGGTGCGGAACGACAGTGCGGTGAGCGCCATCAGGGCGGCGAGGGTCAGCAGCGTTGCGGCCGAAGCCATGCCGATGTCGTAATGCTCGACGGCCTGCTGATAGATGTAGAACAGCACGAGGTTGGTGGCGTTCGACGGACCGCCCTTGGTCATGACGAAGACGTGGTCGACCTGCGTCACCGCATTGAGCGTGGCGATGACAATGACGAACAGGAAGGTCGGCTTGAGCTCGGGCAGGATGATGTAGCGCAGCCGCATGAAGGGACCGGCGCCATCGAGATGCGCGGCTTCCATCACATCCTCGGGCACGGCCTGGAGGCCGGCCAGGAAGAACAGCATGTAGTAGCCGGCGTTCTTCCAGATCGTGATGATCATGATCGCGTAGAGCGCGATATCGGGGTCGCCGAGCCAGTTCGGCAGCACCGGCAGCAGCCGGCCGAGATAGTAGTCGAGCAGGCCGACATTGGGCAGGAAGATGAACAGGAACAGCGCCGATGCCGCGACCATCGGGATCAGCACCGGCAGGAACAGCGCGGCCCGCAGCGCGCTTGTCACGACATTGGTCCGCGCCAGCGCCAGCGCGAACAGCAGCGCAAGGCCGATGCTCGGGATCGCGGTGCCGACCGCGTAGATCAGATTGTTGACGACGGCGCCGGTGAAGGCGGGGTCCGCCAGCACCGCCGCGATATTGTCCAGGCCGACGAAGCGAAGCGGCGCCTTGGGCGTGGCGCGCTGGTAGAGCGCATCGATGATCACGCGGCCCATCGCGCCATAGGTGAACAGCGCGAGGAAGATCAGCGAGGGCAGCAGCAGCAGATAGGCCGGCAGCGAGGCTTTGAAGCGGGTCGTGAACCGCATCGCGATGTTCAGGCGCGGCGGCGCCGATGCCGCGACGGGGAGGGCCGCGGGTTCAGCGAGGCTCATGTCACCGCGCCGGGAAATTGAGCGCATAGTCGCGGCCGTCCACGCCCGCGGGCGGCTCGAAGGGGAAGCGCAGACTGGTGTCGAGGAAGTCGTGGCTGTGCACGACGAGGTTGTCGTCGTCGATCAACACCACGCCATAGGCCGGTGGCTCGTGGCTTGCCAGATGGTCGGCGGCGTTGGCGTCGAGCTCGAACCAGACCTGGTGGTTGGTGCCGCGCAGCGTCGAGAACGGAATCTTGCCGTAGCTGCCGAAGATCGGGCGGTGCACATGGCCGAAGAACAGGTGGCGGATGCGCGACCGGTAGGGCGCGATCACTTCGGCAAACTCCGCGCTCTGCTTCAGCCCGATCTCGTCCATCGCGTGGACGCCGACCGGGAAGGGCGGATGATGCATGAAGACGACGAACGGCATGTCGGCGGGCGCGCTTTGAAACGTCTTCGCCAGCCAATCGAAGCGTTTCGCGCACATCTCGCCGGCATGGCTGGTCTCGTCCAGCGTGTCGAGGAAGACGAACAGGCCGTGCTCGGTGGTGCGGGTGCCCTGGACGAAACCGTTGGGATCGCGCGGCGCGGCTTTCAGTCCGTCGAGGCAGGCGACGCGCTTGTCGTGATTGCCGACCATGGCGATGTAGGGGATCTTCAGCGCCGCCATCGCCTCGGCGAAATTGGCGTAGGATTCAGGCTCGCCCCAATGAGTGAGGTCGCCCGTCACGACTGCAAAGGCGGCATCGGACTGGTGCTTGTTGATGTCGGCGATCGCCGCGTCCAGCCGCGCGCGCGGATCGAGGCCGTAGAGCTTCAGCCCGGGGTTGGCCAGGTGCGTGTCGGTGATATGGATGAACTTGAAGGGCATGGCGCGCTCTGTCGGGGCTGTCTAGCGGATGGGCGCCTCCGGCAAGACGGCCCTGGCAGGGCGTTAGAGCGCGTGTGTTTCAGTTTGATGACAGCGGTTCCCGAGGGCTTCGAATTCCACAACAAGCGCCGGCGAAGGCGCCGAGCTGCAAGCCTCGCAAAATATCGAAAACGACCCCATGCCCAGTAGCCGGTGGTTGCCGGGGGGATGGCTTGCGCGTGTTTGATCGATGCGTCTCGGCGCAACAACGTAGGGTGGATTAGCGAAGCGTAATCCACCTCTGTGAGCCAACTCAAAGTTGTGCTATTCTCCTTTCATGTCGAGCTACCGCCGCGCATTTATCCCCGGAGGATGTTGGTTCTTCACCGTGAATTTGCTCGATCGACGGCAAGCTCCTTTGACCGATCAGATCGAAATTCTACGGGACGCGGTCGCCGCAACGCGCCACAGCCATCCCTTCGGCATTGATGCTTTCGTGGTTCTTCCGGATTATCTGCATGCCATCTGGAGGTTGCCGACGGGCGACGCTGATTTCTCGGTGCGCTGGCGGTTGATCAAGGCACGCTTCGCGAAAGCGCTCCCGGCGAATGAACGACTAAGCGCAGTCCGTGTCGCGCGGAACGAACGCGGCATCTGGCAACGCCGATTCTGGGAGCATCTCATTCGCGACGAGGCCGATTATGCGCGTCATGTCGAATATTGTTATTTCAATCCAGTCAAGCACGGCCACGTCTCGAACGTGCGTGACTGGCCGTACTCGTCGTTTCATCGCGACGTGCGGGCCGGATTGTTTCCGGAAGATTGGGGCGGGGACTTCAAGATCGCGGGCGAGTTTGGCGAACGCGCGTAACTGTAGGGTGGATTAGCGAAGCGTAATCCACCTCTTTACTTGCCGTGTGCTGAGAGAAGTGGTGGATTACGCTTCGCTAATCCACCCTACGAAGCGGAGCTCTTTGCTACG
Organism: Bradyrhizobium guangzhouense; assembly: GCF_004114955.1. Classification (NCBI taxonomy): domain Bacteria; kingdom Pseudomonadati; phylum Pseudomonadota; class Alphaproteobacteria; order Hyphomicrobiales; family Nitrobacteraceae; genus Bradyrhizobium; species Bradyrhizobium guangzhouense. Next base: position 4,153,337 of record NZ_CP030053.1, on the reverse strand, counting down.
TCCCGCAGAACGTCTGCAACACGAGCTGGTCCGGCAGCGGCGGATCGGCGTAGGCGGCGTAGTCCGGCTGGTCCTCGTAGGGCTTCGCCAGCACCTTCACCAATTCCTCGAACGGCGCGTAATTGTCGTCGTTCACCGCCGCCTGGATCACGGCCTCGACGCGGTGGTTGCGTGGAATGAAGATCGGATTGACGGCGTGCATCGCCGCTCGCCGTTCCGCCGGCGTCTGCGGCTCCAGCGCGATACGCGCGCGCCAGCGGCCGGCCCACTCGTCGAACGCTGCGGGCTCCATGAACTGTGCGCGCAAATCGGCGCCGTCATCGGCTGCGGCATCGCCGAGCTTGCGGAAGGTGAGGGTGAAGTCGGCCTGGTTCTTGGCCATCGCGTCGAGCAAATCCTGGATCAGCGCCTCGTCGCCATCGCGCGCCGTGAACAGGCCGACCTTGCTGCGCAGGCCGGCCTGGTAGGCGGCACTGAACGTCTCGCTGAAGGCGCCGAGGATGTCCTGCGCTTCCGCGACCGCCTTCTCCTGGTCATCAGAGAACAGCGGCAGCAGGCATTCGGCGAGGCGTGTCAGATTCCACAAGCCGATGCGCGGTTGGTTGGCATAGGCGTAGCGGCCCATCTCGTCGATCGACGAGAATACCTGCGCGGGGTTGTAGGCATCCATGAAGGCGCAGGGGCCGTAATCGATGGTCTCGCCTGATATGGAGCTGTTGTCGGTGTTCATTACACCGTGGATGAAGCCGACCAGCAGCCAGCGCGCGATGAGCTCGGCCTGCCGTGCGACGATTGCGGCGAGCAGGGCGTGATAGGGCCGCTCCGCGTGGAGCAGATCCGGATAATGCCTGGCGATGACGTGGTCGGCGAGCCGGCGGATCGCATCGGTGTCGCGGCGGACGGCGAAGTACTGGAAGGTGCCGACGCGGATATGGCTCGAGGCGACGCGCGTCAGCACCGCGCCGGGCAGCGCGGTCTCGCGGATGACGTGCTCACCGGTGACGACGGCGGCGAGCGAGCGCGTGGTGGGAATGCCGAGCGCGAACATGGCTTCGCTGACGATGTATTCGCGCAAGACCGGCCCGAGGGCGGCGCGGCCATCGCCGCGGCGCGAGAACGGGGTGGGACCAGAGCCCTTGAGCTGAATGTCACGACGCACGCCGTCACGGTCGATGACCTCGCCGAGCAGGATGGCGCGGCCGTCGCCGAGCTGGGGCACGAAATGCCCGAACTGATGGCCGGCATAGGCCATGGCAATGGGATCAGCTCCTGCGGGAACCGTCTTGCCGGCCAGGATCTCGGCGCCCTCAGGGGTCTCCAGCAGATCAGGATCGAGCCCGAGCTGGACGGCCAGGGCCCGGTTCAACTTGATCAGCCGGGGCGCGGATACGGGGGTCGGCGCGACCCGGGCAAAGAAGCTGTCCGGCAGCGCCGAATAGGAGTTCTGGAAGGGGAAATGGACCGTCATGGCCTCAAGATAGGGCTGGAACGCCTGATGGCAAAGGCTTGGGCCCAAATGGTCCAAAAAGGGGCCTTCGGGGCCCAAAACAGAGCGTTCCCTCGGTTGCCGCCTTGGTCCTCCCGGGGTAAACCCTGCCGCAACGTCGGACCGGTCGTTTCAGGCCGTCCGATTCGTATCCTCCGACATTGATTTTGGGACGACCATGCATCGCTACCGGTCACATACATGCGGCGCGCTCCGCGAGAGCAACATCGGCGAGACCATCCGCCTCTCGGGCTGGGTCCATCGCGTTCGCGACCATGGCGGTGTGCTGTTCATTGACCTGCGCGACCATTATGGCCTGACCCAGTGCGTGGTCGACCCGGACTCGACGGCGTTCGCGCTGGCCGAAAAGCTGCGCTCGGAGTTCGTGGTGCGGATGGACGGCAAGGTCCGCCGGCGTCCGGCGGGCACGGACAACGACGATCTCGCCACCGGCAAGGTCGAGGTCTATGTCAGCGAGATCGAGGTGCTGGGACCTGCCGGCGACCTGCCGCTGCCGGTGTTCGGCGATCAGGACTATCCCGAGGATATCAGGCTGAAGTACCGCTTCCTCGATCTGCGCCGCGAGAAGCTGCACCAGAACATCATGACGCGCGGCGCGGTGGTCGACTCCCTGCGCAAGCGGATGAAGGAGCAGGGCTTCTTCGAATTCCAGACGCCGATCCTGACGGCCTCCTCGCCGGAGGGCGCGCGTGACTTCGTGGTGCCCTCGCGCATCCATCCCGGCAAGTTCTATGCGCTGCCGCAGGCCCCGCAGCAGTACAAGCAGCTGTTGATGATGTCGGGCTTCGACCGCTACTTCCAGATCGCGCCCTGCTTCCGCGACGAGGACCCGCGCGCCGATCGTCTGCCGGAGTTCTACCAGCTCGACGTCGAGATGAGCTTCGTCACCCAGGACGACGTGTTCGCCGCGATGGAGCCGGTCATCACCGGCGTGTTCGAGGAGTTCGCCAACGGCAAGCGTGTCACCAGAAACTGGCCGCGGATTCCGTTTGCCGAGGCACTGCGCAAATACGGTACCGACAAGCCGGACCTGCGCAACCCGATCGAGATGCAGGACGTGTCGGAGCACTTCCGCGGCTCCGGCTTCAAGGTGTTCGCGCGCATGCTCGAGGACCCGAAGAACCAGGTCTGGGCAATCCCTGGCAAGGGCGGCGGCAGCCGCGCCTTCTGCGACCGCATGAACTCGTGGGCGCAGGGCGAAGGCCAGCCCGGTCTCGGCTACATCATGTGGCGCGAGGGCGGTGAGGGCGCCGGTCCCCTCGCCAACAATATCGGCCCGGACCGCACGGCCGCGATCCGCGAACAGCTCCATCTCAAGGAGGGCGATGCCGCGTTCTTCGTGGCTGGAGACCCGGAGAAGTTCTGGAAGTTCGCCGGCATGGCGCGCACCAAGGTCGGTGAGGAATTGAACCTGATCGACAAGGATCAGTTCGCGTTCGCCTGGATCGTCGACTTCCCGATGTACGAGTATGACGAGGAGAACAAGAAGGTCGACTTCTCGCACAACCCGTTCTCGATGCCGCAAGGGGGCCTCGACGCGCTGAAGTCGCAGGATCCGCTGACCATCAAGGCCTTCCAGTACGACATCGCCTGCAACGGCTACGAGATGGCGTCGGGCGGCATCCGCAACCATGTGCCCGAGGCGATGGTGAAGGCATTCGAGATCGCCGGCTATGGCGAGCAGGAGGTCGTCGAGCGGTTCGGCGGCATGTATCGCGCGTTCCAGTACGGTGCACCGCCGCATGGCGGCATGGCCGCCGGCCTCGAGCGCATCGTCATGCTGCTGTGCGGCACCAACAATCTGCGCGAGATCTCGCTGTTCCCGATGAACCAGCAATACGCCGACCTCTTGATGGGAGCGCCGTCGGAAGCCACGACCAAGCAGCTCCGCGAGCTGCATGTGCGGGTGAACCTGCCGCAGAAGTGAGGTTGAGCCTCGTGCCCCGGACGCAGCGCAGCACGCAGTGATGCGCTGCTGAGCCGGGGCCCATCCTTCGGCGAACCGCGGCCGTCCTGGGTCCCGGCTCTGCGCGGCAGCGTTACACGCTGCAGCGCGTCCGGGACACGCCACCGCCCGTCTTACAGCCCCGTCGACGCCTCGATCTTGAATTGCGCCAGCGCGTTTCCAGGATCGGTTTGCAGGAGCTGCATGATCTGCATCAGCGGCGCCTTGGCGCGAGGCGTCAGCTTGATGACGAGCGTCTGGCCTGGGGTCTCGATGAAACCTGCGATCGCGTCCACCGCCGCGCCCGCTTCCGGATTGTCGGCGGCGATGTCCTCCCGATGTGCCCTAACGTTGTCGGCGAGCGCCTGGCGTGCGGCGTCGCGGCTGACGTTTTTGCTCCGTGCGTATTGCGTCGCTGCGGCCTCGACGCCGCCATTGTCGCGCAGCGAGAAGGCGAGCGAGCCTGCCTCGATCCTGGCTGCCTGGCCCATGAGCTGCGCGGGATCGGTCGAAAACACCTCGCGCGGGACGTTGCCGAGCGTGATGCCCAATTGCGCTCTTGCAATCCCTCCGATGTCGAGGGTCGCCGGCGCAAGCGCGAGGCTGTTGGACGCCTCGCGCCACTCGGCGCCGAGATCGAGGTCGATCGCGAGCTTGTCGATCCCACTGGCCATCAACGGAAGCTGCTTCGGATCGGATGGATCGGTCGGCGTGACGAATTTCGCAACCACATGCGCCTTGCTCGGGATCGAGCCGACCAGCTGCCCCCAGTCCAGGCTCATCGTGTCGATCGTGACCAGTTTCTTGGTGTTCTTGAAGGGTGCAACCACGCCCTTGATCTCCGCGCCTGCGAGCACGCCGAACAGCCCCAGCATCTGATCCGGCGAGGGCGGCCGCCCGGCGTTTTTCGTGAGGTCCGCGGCCCAGCGGATCAGGTTGGTGACGCTGAAGGACTTCAACGCGAACCGCTCCATCTTGAATTGACCCTGCGGCGCCGGTGCATCGAGGCCTTCCAGTGCGAAATCGCCTTCGGAATATGTGACGGCGTTGAGCTTGCCGGTCCCCTGCGGTGTATTCATCGACAAATCGGTTAATGTCACCTTGCCGACCCGCGCGCCCTCGTAGATGTTCGCGAGCTTCTCCATCAATTCGCGCATCCGCGCCGGATTCTGAGATGCAGACGGATCCTTTGGCAGAACAGCGAGCAGCTCTGCAGGACGAAACTTCGACGGCCGATACGCGATGTCCTCGACCAGGATGCGGCCGATTTTCGCGCCGATGCCGGCAGTCGACGTCATATCGTATGCGGTCGATATCCGTCGATAAACACGGCGATAGCTGTCGTCGTCAGTCTTTTCCGGATTGAGGGCGGCGATCACGACGTTTGCGTCGAAATCGTCGATCGTCGCGTCGGAGAATCCCGAGGTGACTTTATCCGGACGCGGCTGCTGCACATTGATGGTGACAAGAGCGCGCTCGACCTTTGCCGTTTCAATCTTGCCGTGATCGATGTTGCGGAACGTCAACCCCGAATACGTAATGTCGCCGGTTCCTCCTCCGGTGATGCCGGTCATGGCGGCGGTTATGGTTGGGATGCTTAGGGAGCCGGCGGTCATGGCTGCGAATTGCTCGAGCCCAAACCGATATGCGTCGATAATCGAGTCAGAGGCTGGCGCGCCCTGCATGCGGGCGGGCCCGGAATATCCGGTCAATGCGATCCGTGGGATCTTGTAAGTCAGCTTCATGCTCGCCGCACCTGCGGCTCCATCGATCGCCAACTCCGCGCCCTCGATTTCGACATTGTCGGCCGCGATGTGCGCCTCGTCGAGTTGGCGAACACCGACCGCCTTGAAGCTCGCAGCCTTGACGCCGGCCAGGGGAGGCCGTCCCGGCTCGACATCGATGTCCTCGATCGTCAGCGTCCGGCTCGGCAGATCGAACCCGATCTTGCCGTGGCTTGCCTTGCCGCCGCCTGAGCGCACCTGCTCGAACGCCGCCTCGATCTCGGCGGTGACGCGGTGCCGGACATAGAGGTTGAAGCCGAACCATCCGCCTGCGGCGAGCACGGCTGCGACGATCAGGCCGATCAGGATCCGCTTCATTACCAGCTCCAGTTGCTCGTTGTGCGCTGCGCAAGCTGCCATATTGAGGAAACATCGCAAGGTCCAGGGAAAGCCAGCGCTTTCAAATATTTGACGGCTGGCCCTGTTGATGGCGGCGCAATCGGATGTTGCCACCGGGCCTGCGGCCGTGCTTCATCCCGTTTCCACGACCCGGAAATACCATCCGCTTGGATGGCCGCTCCGGATGATGCATTTTGAGGCCGGTAACGCGAGGCAAGAGACCGCATGTCGTCCTATTCTGATGATCTCCACCAGGCGGCACTGGCCTATCATCGTCTGCCGCGCCCCGGAAAGCTCGAGATCCAGGCGAGCAAGCCGCTTGCCAACCAGCGCGACCTCGCGCTTGCCTATTCTCCGGGCGTTGCGGCCGCCTGCACCGAGATCGCCAAGAACCCGGCCGAGGCCGCCACGCTGACCACCCGCGCCAATCTGGTCGCCGTCGTCTCGAACGGCACCGCGGTGCTCGGCCTCGGCAATATCGGCCCGCTGGCCTCCAAGCCGGTGATGGAGGGCAAGGCGGTCCTGTTCAAGAAATTCGCCGGCATCGACGTGTTCGACATCGAAATCGCCGCCGACACCATCGACCGCGTGGTCGAGACCGTGGCTGCGCTCGAGCCGACCTTCGGCGGCATCAATCTGGAAGACATCCGGGGTCCGGAATGCTTCGAGATCGAGGCTCGGCTGAAGGAGCGCATGAAGATCCCGGTCTTTCATGACGACCAGCACGGCACCGCGATCATCGTCGCCGCCGCCATCACCAACGGGCTCAGGCTGAACGGCAAGAAGCTGTCGGACGTCAAGATCGTCGCGTCGGGGGCAGGGGCCGCGGCCATCGCGACGCTCAATCTGCTGGTGTCGATGGGCGCGCAGCGCAAGAACATCTGGGTCTGCGACATCGACGGCCTCGTGCATGAGGGCCGCAACACCTCGATGGACCGCTGGAAGGCGGTCTATGCGCAGAAGACCGACAAGCGCACGCTCGGCGACGTCATCGGCGGCGCCGACATCTTCATCGGCCTCTCGGCACCGGGCGTGCTCAAGCCCGAGATGGCCAAGGCGATGGGCGAGAAGCCTCTCATCATGGCGCTCGCCAATCCGACCCCTGAGATCATGCCGGAAGAAGCGCGAAAAGTGCGTCCCGACGCCATGATCTGCACCGGGCGCTCGGACTATCCGAACCAGGTCAACAACGTTCTCTGCTTCCCCTTCATCTTCCGCGGCGCACTCGATGTCGGCGCCAGCGCCATCAACGAGGAGATGAAGCACGCCGCCGTCGAGGCCATCGCGCAGCTCGCGCGCGAGGCGCCGTCCGATGCGGTGGCGCAGGGTTTTGATACCGGCGAGACGCAAGGCTTCGGTCCAGGCTCGCTGATCCCGAGCCCGTTTGATCCGCGTCTCATTCTGCGCATCGCGCCGGCGGTGGCGAAGGCGGCGATGGAGTCGGGCGTCGCAACGCGCCCCATCACCAATTTCGACGAATACACCGCGCTGCTCGAGCGCTTCGCCTTCCGCTCCGGCCTCGTCATGAAGCCGATGTTCGCCAAGGCCAAGACCCAGCCGGTGCGCGTGATCTACGCCGAGGGCGAGGACGAGCGCGTGCTGCGCGCCACGCAAGTCGTGCTGGAGGAGAAGCTGGCGACGCCGATCCTGGTCGGCCGCCCATCGGTGGTCGAGGCGCGCATCAAGCGCTTCGGCCTGTCGATCAAGGCGGGCAAGGATTTCGATCTCGTCAATCCCGAGGATGATCCGCGCTACCGCTCCTACGTGCAGTCCTATGTCGAGGTCGCCGGCCGCCGCGGCGTGACGCCGGATGCGGCGCGCACGGTGGTGCGTACCAACAACACCGTCATCGCCGCTCTCGCGGTGACGCGCGGCGAGGCGGATGCGATGCTGTGCGGCGTCGAGGGCCGCTATATGAGCCATCTGCGTCATGTCCGCGAGATCGTCGGCTTCTCGCCTGGCATCAGCGACTATGCGGCGCTGGCGCTGCTGATCACCAGCAAGGGCGCGTTCTTCATCGCCGACACGCAAGTGCGGCCCAATCCGAGCGCGGAAGAGCTGGCCGAGATCGCCTCGCTCGCCGCGGTCCACGTCCAGCGCTTCACCATCAAGCCGAAGATCGCCTTCGTCTCGCACTCCGATTTCGGCAGCTATGATACCGACTCCTCGCGCAAGATGCGCCGGGCAACGCAGCTGCTGAAGGAGAAGCATCCGGAGATCGAAGCCGACGGCGAGATGCAGGGCGACACGGCGCTCTCGGCCGCCGCCCGAAAAATGGTGCTGCCGCACTCCAAGCTGGAGGGCGAGGCCAACATCATGATCATGCCGAACCTGGATACCGCCAATGTCGCCTACCAGATGATCAAGTCGCTGGCGGATGCGCTGCCCGTCGGCCCGATCCTGATCGGCCCGGCGCGGACCGCCCACATCCTGACGCCCTCGGTCACGGCGCGCGGCATCCTCAATATGACGGCGGTCGCGGTGGTCGAAGCGCAGGAGCGCGCGGCCCGGCAACAGCCGACGTTGTTTACGTAGGGGCGGTCTATCTTCCCTCTCCCCTTGTGGGAGAGGGTGGCTCGCCGCGTAGCGGCGAGACGGGTGAGGGGTCTGTCTCCGCGTGTGAAGTTGCTTGTCGAATTCGCCGAGAGCTACCCCTCATCCGGCGCTTCGCGCCACCTTCTCGCACAGGGGGAGAAGGGGCACCGTGCCCATCTCACCACTTTTGAATAACTCGTACTTTTCCATTTCCCCGTTTGAAAACCGCAAGCGGACTCATCATAATCCTCGAGCGCGTCCCGTGCTCAGCGTTTTGCCAAGAGGCCGACCATGCCAGCGTTCGTGACTTTCGGGCGAATCCTGTTCGCCGTGCTGTTCATCTACACGGGCGCGACCAAGCTCATCGCCATCCAGGCGACGGCCGATTTCATTGCCGGCAAGATCGTGGTGCCCGATGCGATCGCGCCCTACGCCAAGCAGGTCGAGACTGCGACCGCGATGACGACGCCGCAACTGCTGGCGATTGCGATCGGCGGGCTCGAGATCATCGCAGGCCTGATGATCGCGCTGAATTTCGGCGCGCGGTTCTTCGCGATGCTGATGGTGATCTACATCGCCGTCTCGACCGTGCTGTTTTCCGATTTCTGGAACCAGACCGCGCCCGAGAACGCCGCGGTGGTGGTCGACGCGCTGAAGAATCTTTCGATCATCGGCGCGCTGTTCATGATCATGGGCTATGGCCGCGCCACGCGCTCGGCCGAGACGGCTTACGGGGACGTGTGAGCGCTAATCCAACCGTCGCCACGGCGTGACCGTCACCTCATGCACCGCGTCGAGCATGTAAGGCGTGCCCGGCGCGAGTCCATGTGACGCCAGCACCTCGTGCGCCGTCCGCCGCGGCACATCGACGAAGCAGCCTTCGCCGCCGGGCAGTCGCACATGGGGGGCTTCCGACAGCCAGAAGGTGTCGTAGCGGTCCATGAACATGTCGAACACGACGGGACCGCCGATGATTGCGACCCGCCCCGAGGCGACATCGGCAAACGCGCAGGCCTCCTCGAAGCTTGCATGTTCCGGATTCCACAGCGTCGCGTTCGGCATCTCGGGATCGACGGTGAGGGCCTTGATCTTGCGGGTCAGGATCAGGCGCTTGCGCTTGGGTGAGTTGGGCTGACCCTCGTGCGAGTTGCGGCCGTGCACGATCAGCGCCGCGCCATCGAGCGCCTGCTCGAAGAACAGCTTGTCGCCTTTGAACTTCAGGCTGTCGGGCATGACGTGGCTGGCGTCGGCAAGCATGCCGTCCGCCGAGACGATGACGTAGCCTTCGAAATGGAACGACAAATGACGACTATTCGGAAACGGTCGTCACCACGGAATTGACCGGGCGCGTGCTGACGGTCGGCAGCTTGACGTCCTTCATCAGCTCCTGGTCGTATTCGGGCAGCGAGGCGACCGGCGCCTTGGCACGCATCGCCACGATCTTGTAGCCGCCGGCCTTGAGGCGGTTCAGAAGCTCGGGCAGCGCTTCCGCCGTGTGCTTCTGGAAGTCGTGCATCAGGATGATGCCTTTGCCCTTGTTCTCGAGCTTCTTCATCACGGTCTCGATCACCTTCTCGGGCTTCGAGGCCTTGAAGTCGAAGGAGTCGATGTCGCAGGAGAAGATCGCCACATTGCGGTTGCCGAGATAGGTGACCATCTCCGGCGGGTGCTGCAGGGCCGGGAAGCGGAAGAACGCAGCCGGCGAGATGCCGCCGAGCGCCCATTTCACGGCGCTGATGCCCTTTTCGATCTCGTCCTTGCGCTGCGCCTCGCTCAGCTTCTTGTCGTTGAGATTGGCGTGCGACCAGGTGTGGGTGCCGATGGTGTGACCGGCTGCGTAAACCTGCTTCAGGAGCTCGGGCTCGTAGGTGGCATGCTTGCCGATCGAGAAGAAGATGCCGGTGGTGCACTGGTCGGCGAGCGCCTTCAGCACCGCAGGTGTGTTATGGGGCCAGGGGCCGTCGTCGAAGGTCAGGACGACCTCCTTGTCGCGCAGGAAGTCGAGCTCCTTGAAATGCTCGAAGCCGAAGCCGGGACCGCCTGTCGTGTCGATCTCCACGGTGCGGGCGACGCCCAGCGCGTTCGGATTGTTGCAGGCGGCGCGCGCCGGCTGCGGCGCCTGTTGCGGCGGGGGCGGGAAGGCGGCGCTCGGTTGCGCGGCAGCTGCCGTCGGGGCGGCGGCTGCTGGAGCTGCGGCCGCAGCCGGTGCTGCCGCGGGGGCGGCCTGGGTGGCGGCTACGGGTTTTGCAGCCGAGGTCTGCGACCATGCCGCGCCTGTCAGCGCAATGGACATCGCGCTTGCCAAAATCAGTTTTGCCGCCACACGCATGGTGTTGTCCTCGAGATTGATCCCGTTGTTCCGCCGTCGCTTTTCGCCTCCGGCAAAACCTTCCTGCCCCTAATCATCCTAGCCTAGATGGTGCTCCATCGCCATTGCAACGGCTGTTTGGCCCTTCGCCGCAATTGTGCCCAACCGCGTTGCCGCCGGCCCATCAACTATCGGCCAATGTCCGGGCTATCGCGGTTTTGACGCGCGTGTCGGCCGGCTCCACGGCTGACGGAAAGACTTCGGCGATGTAACCGTCGCGGCCGATCAGGTATTTGTGGAAGTTCCACTTCGGAACTTCCTTGGGCCGCGCCTCGGCCGCCCATTTGTAGAAGGGATGCGCCTTCGCCCCAGACACGACCGCCTTGGCCGTCATCGGAAAGGTAACGCCGTATTGGTGGTGCGCGGTCTCCGAGATCTCGCTGGCGCCTCCGGGCTCCTGGCTGCCGAAATCATTGGAGGGCACGCCGATCACGGTGAGGCCGCGCTGGCGAAACTCGCTCCAGATCTCCTGCAGCCCGGCATATTGTGGGGTGTAGCCGCACAGCGAGGCCGTATTGACGATGAGCAGCGGCTTACCGGTGAAGGCGGCGAGGCGGATGTCGTCACCGGACAGCGCGGGGAATGAGAAGGCGTAAGCCGAAATCCGACTCATCCCGGCATCGGCCCGCACGCGCGTGGCCGAATCGGCTGCTGCGAGGAGCGCAGCGGTGACGACTGTCCTACGGTTCAACATGGCGGTGTCCCCCGGATGTGATCCGGGATGGAGCTTACTCCGCCGTTGCGGCCGGCTCGCTCAATACCGCGTTATCGTGACGTCAGGCTCAGTAAAGGCGGACGATGAAGTCGGTGCCTTCGCCGGTCTCACCCTGGTTGATGCCCTGGTCGGAGACGATGACCGAGCCGCCCGACGTGAGCATCTCGTTGATCTTCGCCATGGCGTCGGCCGGGATCGTGATGCGATCCAGGGCCTCGGCCGGGCTATCGGGCGTCACCACGGGCTTTGCGGCAACAGGGATCACGGCGGCGCCACGCCGGTGCACGACACGGCCATCATCGTCGCGTGCCGCAGCACGGACGGAAACCGGCAGCGACACCACCGACCAGTGCAGCGCATTCGAATCGGACTTGTCGACCTCGGCCGTGAAGACATGGGTCCCGAGCGGCCGATCGCTCGCCGCGATCGTGACGGGCACGTCGAACAGCGGCGCGAAGTTCTGCCGCACATAGAGCTTGGAGTCCTTGCGGCTGATGAACACCGCAATCTGGCCGGTCCGCTTCGGCAGGTCCGGCTTTACGGAAGGCGCGGGATCGGCGATGCGGGTCTGGTCTTTCTTCGCATCGGGCAAAGCAGCTTGCGCGGGCGCTTCCGCCTTCGGCACCTCGACCTTCGCGGGTTCGGACTGTTCGGACTTGATGGTCTCGACCTTGTCGACCGGCTTCTCGTCTGACGTCGCCTTGGGAGCTTCCGCAGCCTCCGTGGGCTTTGCTTCGATGCTCGCCGCATCGGCGGGCTTGGCGGATTCGTCCGTCTTCGCAACTGTATCGGGCTGCTTGGCCGGTTCGGAAGCCTCGTCAGACTTGGTGTCGGTCTTGACCTCAGTCTCGACCTCAGTCTTGGCGGCTTCTTCGCGAACCGGCGCATTGCCGGTGGTCGCATCCGACATCACGGTGTGGCCGACCGTGGAGCGCAGCTCGAGCACGCCGTCGGCGCTGGCGGTCTTCGTTTCAACAGGCTTTGCGTCCGCGACCTTGGTGTCAGGCGCGCCCTTGTCCGCCTTGTCGCCGACGCTCGTCGTCGGCTGGAGGCTGGCTGCGGGCTGCGGCGGGACGCGCAGGGACGCGAGCATCGGATGCGAGAAGCTTTGCGGCGCCATCTGGCCCGGCGTGACGATCACGCGCGCGCCCATCTTGGTCCAGTTCCACATCTTCACCGCGAATGCCATCGGCATGCGGATGCAACCGTGCGAGGCCGGATAGCCCGGCAGCACGCCGGCATGCATGGCGACGCCGGACCAGGTGATCCGCTGCATGTACGGCATCGGCGCGCCGCTATAGATGTTGGAGTGGTGGAATTTGTGCTTCTGGATGACGCTGAACACACCCATCGGCGTCGCGTGGCCCTTCATGCCGGTCGACACCGGTGCTTCCGCGAAGACGCCGTTGGAGTCGTAGATCGTCACCTTCTGCCGCTCGATCGAGACCACGATGACGAGCGGACCTTGCGGTTTCGCGCCGGTCTCTTTCTCGACGACGGTCTCTTTCTTGTTCCTTGCGGCTGCCGCGCGGCGCTTCTGCGGCTTCAGTCGCGGCTCCTCGATGTACCGCGGCTGCCGTCCGTAGGCTCCGTCCGAGTAATCCGGATAATAGTAAAACGCTGCTTCCGCCTGGCTCGCCGTTCCGATCGCGCCCGCCGCCGCCAAAATCGCGACCTGCCACAGCCTGACAGGCGTGGCCGAAAAAGGGGACCCGTTCACGCTATTCATTCCTCGAATCCACAATCCAAATCAGACGTTAGTGTCGCAGAGGGGATACGCGTTCACCAGCACGGCGGTTCTGCCGTCCGCTACTTTTGTTCAAGACGTAACAAAAAAGCCTCACGGAGCGGTAAACGGCGGCCGCGCCCGCCTGCCGTCACCTTCCTGACGCGACTTTCCATGCCTACATTGCAGGGACTTTTTACCGGAGAACTTCATGTCATCTCGTTTCCCCGGTCTTTCCGGCATCCGCTTGAAAGGCCTCGCTTTATTCCTCCTGGCTGTGGTCTTGCCCGCGACGGGCGCGCAAGCCGCCGACGAGCCGGATCTCATCTTCCGCCGCTCGACGGTATTCAAGTGGATGAGCCCGAATGACAAGCTCGCGACCTACGGCCTCGACGACCCCGAGGTCGAGGGCGTGGCCTGTCATTTCACGGTGCCGGAGAGAGGGGGCTTCAAAGGCTGGCTGGGACTTGCCGAAGAGGTTTCGGACGTCTCGCTCGCCTGCCGCCAGATCGGGCCGATCAAGTTCAGGGAGAAGATGGAGCAGGGCGACGACATGTTCCGCAGGCGCCGCTCGCTCTTCTTCAAGAAGATGCAGATCGTGCGCGGCTGTGACGCCAAGCGCAATGTGCTGGTCTACATGGTCTATTCGGACAAGCTGATCGAGGGATCGCCGAAGAACTCGACCTCGACCGTGCCGATCATACCGTGGGGACCGGCCGACGCGAACGTCCAGAAGTGCGGCGACTTCTTCACTCAGTGACGCAATTGCGTTCACCCAGTGATGCACTTGCGTTCACTCAGTGACGCACTTGCGTTCAGTCAGTGATGTGATCGCGCTTCACGCGCGGTTTCACGAGGTGCGAGCCGCTCAGCCGCACGAACGCTTGGGGCGCGGCCTCGTAGCCGCGTCCTGATTGCAGCGCCATTGCGCCGGTCGAACCGGCGCGGACGCTGATCTCTCGATCGGCGCGGTCCGTAGGCTGCGCCGCGTCGCGCGCCGTTGCGCGATCTTGCGCCAACATGATGGCCATCCCTCAACTATGGGCCCTGATAATGACGGGCCGTTCGGTTTCGAAGGCTTCGGTCGCGTCCGATCGATTCTGGGTTCATCGGCGGGACTGGCCCTCGTTTGCCGACCTCTTCAGCAGAAAACCGTAAAATGCATGTGAAGCGCGGACGTCGCGGATATGACCGCCTTGCCTCGACTGACGCGAACGGTCGCTCTCATCCCGGTTCAAACCATCAAGCGCCCCATCTGAAATGATTGAAGTTTTCAGGCGATTGTTTCATCGCGTCGCGGGCGACGAAACAATTCTCACCGGGAACGAAACCATTTTGGGCTTTGGGCGCATCACGGGAGAAACCGCTGATGGTTATCAGGGTGACAACGACGACGGCGGCACCGCCGGCCACGCAATTCGGAGACATCCCATGCGCGCGCTCAGCTTCATCCTTGCTTTCGGTTTCGTGCTCGCCGGTTCCTCGCTCGCCGGAACACCCGACGGCAACCTGCCCGGCATCGGCACCTTCCAGTACAGCGGCTCGCCGATATCAACCACGGCGCCGCAGCCGATCGTTGTGGCGGCGCGCTTCTGACCCTCAAACAAGAAAAATCAGCCCGCAAAGGCGCCATCATGTACCTTCGTGTCTGCGCCGCGGCGTGTCTCTCCCTTCTGACCATCAGCTCCGTTCAGGCGCAGGTACGCTCACCAAGCCGCTTGCCCGATCCGCGCACCGAGTTCGTGAGACAATGTGCGCCGCGCATGCTCGGGCGCTGGGAACATCCGGAAGAGGTTTGCGGCTGCCTGCATGATCATGCCGCAGCCGTCGTCGAGGATCGCGACCTGCGCGAGGCGCTGCTGCGCGGCATCAGCGAAACAGGGGTTCCCACGATCGAGACCGATTGGGTGCCGGCGGCGAAGCAAGGCGAGATCGGCGCGACCTTCACCAAGATCGCCAAGCCGACCTTGCAGTGCATGTTCGACCCGGCGAAGTCTTAAGGGTTTATTGTTTGAGCATGATCTCCGCGCAAACGCGCTCCGCTGATGTCGCGTCGGAAAACCGCTTCACTCTTTGCGCTAACGCGGCCCCTCGGATCCGGATCATGCTCGTCACCTCGACTTCGGACCGAACCGCGGCACGCAGGATGCCGTTCGCGCCACGCCCTTGTCCGTCATCTTCGAGCCGCGCACTTCCTTGACCTGTCCTGCCGGACAGGTTCCGTCATCCACCTGCACGCGCTGGCCGAGCTTGAGATCAACGATATCCTGCTCACGCCCAACCGTGGTCGCGTTTGCCGCCGAAGCAAGCGCGGAGAAGATCAGGAGCAGAAGACCGGCTGCGCGGCCGAGTGAGGCGACAGGTGACATGATGAGAGAATCCCGGAATCGATTTTGCCACGTTAAGCGGCAGCCTTCGACTTTGATAGTGAACCTTCGTCAGGCCCGCCGGGCCTGACGGCCCTTGGCGCGCAATCTGGCGCGCGATTCCTTTGCAAGTCGTTCCGCGGCGGCTACGAGCTGTGGAACCGCGTGCCCCGAAAATCCCAGCACGAAACCGGGCAGGGGCCGTACCCGCGCATAGGTGTCGGCGAGCAGCCAGCCTTCCGCGTCTGCCGCCTGCTTCGCCTCAGCCGCGACCGCGGAGGCAACCGATGGATCGAACCGTGCCACGAGGTGCAGGCCTTGTGACGGCACCGGGACCGACAGCGCGCCATCGGATGCGGCTTCGAGCGTTTCGGCCAGCGCATCGCGCGCCTCACGATAGAGCTTTCGCACCCGCTTCAGGTTCGCCGCGAATGCGCCGGAATTGAGCATGTCGGCGACCGCGCCTTCCATCAGCGTCGCAGGGAAGCGATCGAGTGCGGCGCGCGCGGCCGTGACGTCGCCGATCAGGCGTTCGGGGAGGGCGCAATAGCCGATGCGCAAGCCTGGAAACAGAGTCTTGGCGAAGGTGCCCATGTAGATCACGCGCTGCAGATGGTCGATGCCGGCGAGCGACATCAATGGCGCGCCGTCATAGCGGAACTCGCTGTCGTAATCGTCCTCGAATACAAAGGCGCCGGCCTGCTTCGCCCAGTCCAGCAGCTCGAGCCGGCGCGGCATCGACATCTGCACGCCCAGCGGAAACTGATGCGACGGTGTGACATAGGCCGCGCGTGCGTGTGGTGCGGCGGTGCGGCCCTTCGCGACTTGCAGGCCCTGCGCGTCAACGGGAACGGGGATCGTGCGGTAACCGCATTGTGTGATCGCCTTACGCGCAGTGGGATAGCCGGGATCCTCGCACCAGACTTGATCGCTCGGTTTCAAGAGAGCGCCCAGCACGATGCGCAGCGTATGCAACGTGCCTGACGTGAGCATGATCTGGTCGGGATCGCAGCGCAAGCCTCGCGCCGACAGCAGATGATCGGCGATCGCGACGCGCAGCTCACGGCTGCCGCGCGGGTCGCCATAATGCAGGTGCTCGCCACCAAAGGCGCGCATCCGCCGGCCGACGAAGGCACGAAAGCGTTGCACCGCGCGCTCGTCGATATGGGTGCAGCCAAGCGAGAGTGCGCCTTGTTTCGGCGTCTCGACGATCACTTTCGGTTTCTTGGTGGCGGCGGCGCGCGCCGGTATGCGCGCGGCCACGAACGTGCCGGAGCCGACGGTTGCTTGCGCAAATCCGTCGGCAATCAGGCGCTCGTAAGCTGTGACCACCGCGTTGCGCCGAAAGCCGGTCTGCCCGGCCAGCGTGCGCGATGGCGGCAGCGGCTCGCCTGGCATGACGAGGCCAGAAACGATCATCTCGCACAGCGCCTGGTACAACCGGTGCGCCGAGGAGGCACCGGCGGTGATGTGCGGCCCGGTGAGATCGAGCGGCAGCTCGGCCTTCGCCGAGGAGAGTGAATTGGTCGGAATTTTTTGCATGGAATTGGCACTATCGCAGACCAAATGCGACGCTACAACTGGCCTGGAAGTGTTGAAGACACGACAGGAGCGGCCGTGAGCCAGACCGAAAGCCAAAAGTCCTATCAAGAATCCTATCCGACATCAGTGCGCAACCAGGTGAAGCGCCGGCACGACCGCGGCTTCTACGATCACGCTATCGTTCACCGCATCCTGGATTCCTCGATGCTGTGCCACGTCTCCTACGTGATCGACGGTCAGCCCTATTGCACGCCGACTTTCTTCTGGCGCGAGGGGACCAAGCTCTATTGGCACGGCTCGAGCGCCAGCCGCATGCTGCGCAACCAGGCCAGGGGCGAGCGGGTTTGCCTGACGGTCGCCCATCTCGACAGCCTCGTGCTGGCGCGCTGTGGCTTCAACCACTCTGCCGACTACCGCGCGGTGATGGCGTTCGGCACCGCCTATCTCGTCACCGATCCCGCGGAGAAGGAGCGCGCCGTGGTCGCGATGGTCGACCGCTTCTTCCCGGATCGCACCGCGAGCCTGCGCGCCAGCAACTTCCAGGAGATCAAGGCGACCTCATTCATCGCGATGGAGATCGAGGAGGCCTCCGCGAAAGTCCGCGCCAAAGGTGTCGCCGACGACGATGAGGACTACGAATTGCCCATTTATGCCGAGCGCATTCCGGTCCGAACCGTTCTCGGCGCGCCGGAGCCGTGCCCGCGGTTGCTCGATGGTGTGAGCCGGCCCGCGACATTAAATGGCTATTCCGAAGGCCGCCTGCTCGAAGATGCATTGCGGGATGCATATTTTGTGGAGTACCCGAACGGCTGAAATCGGCTAGCTTGCGCGCACCCTCGATCAATGGATGCCCGGAGCTTGCCCGATGGATGCCGACACGCAACAGAGGATTCTTGACGCCGTCGATGCCGGCTTCGAAGCCCAGCTTGCGACCACACGCGATTTCGTCGCGATCCCCTCGACGCGCGGGGCGGAGGGGCCGTGCCAGGACATGATCGGGGACCTCCTGCGGGCGCGCGGCTACGAGGTCGACGACTGGCACATCAATGTCGACGATTTGAAAGACCTCCGTGGCTTCGGGCCGATCGAGCACGATTTTTCCAAAGCACGCACGGTGGTCGGCACGTATCGTCCCGCCGCCGAGGCCGGCAGATCGCTGATCCTCCAGGGCCACTGCGATGTGGTGCCCGCGGGCCCGCTGGAACTGTGGGATACGCCGCCGTTCTCGCCCGTCATCAAGGACGGCAAGATGTTCGGCCGCGGCGCCTGCGACATGAAGTCGGGCACGATCGGCGCACTCTATGCGCTCGACGCGATCAAGGCGGCCGGCCTGAAGCCGACCGCGCGCATTCATTTCCAGTCTGTGATCGAGGAGGAAAGCACCGGCGTCGGCGCACTCTCGACGCTTCAGCGCGGCTATCGCGCCGACGCCTGCTTCATTCCCGAGCCGACCGGCGGCAAGATGGTGCGCTCGCAGGTCGGCGTGATCTGGTTTCGGCTGCGCGTGAAGGGCCATCCCGTGCACGTCGCGCATGCGGGCTCGGGCGCCAACGCGATCATGGCGGCGTATCACCTGATCCAGGCGGTGCAGAAGCTCGAGATCGAATGGAACGAGCGGGCCAAGGCCGACCGTCATTTCAAGACGCTCAATCATCCCATCAATTTCAACCCCGGCATCATCAAGGGTGGCGACTGGGCTTCGAGCGTCCCGGCCTGGTGCGACGTCGATTGCCGCATCGCCGTCCTGCCGGGCTGGTCGATCGCCGATCACCAGAAGGAAATCCTGGCATGCATCGCCGCAGCCTCGCGCAACCACCGCTTCCTCGCCAACAATCCGCCCGAGGTGGAATGGTCCGGCTTCCTGTCGGAAGGCTATGAGCTGACCGATTCCGCTGCGCCGGAAGCGGCCTTCGGCAAGGCCTTCAACAAGGTCTATGGCGGTGCGGTCGAGGATCTCGTCTTCACCGCGCTGACCGACACCCGCTTCTACGGCCTCAACCACGGCATCCCGAGCCTCTGCTTCGGCGCCAGCGGCGGCGAGATGCACGGCTTCAACGAATTTATCGATCTGGAGTCGCTGAAGAAGGCCACCAAGGCGATGGCGCTGTTCATCGCGGAGTGGTGCGGGGTGGAGAAGGCGTAAGAGCCGCTCCAACTATGGCATCTCGGCTGGAGCGCGCTTTGCCTGAAACACAAGCGCCTCCGAATCCTTTAAGCTTAAAATAAAGACTAGGATGCGGCCGCGCCCGGTGGCAGACTGGCGACCGGTTCGCTGCACGAGTCCCCGGGAGTCACAATGCGCGATTGGGATGATGCTTACGCCAATTCGGCCCATATCCCGGGCTCGGACAAGATGCCGGCGCAATGGGCGGAGCGGGCGGCGGCTTACCGGGCAGGGCTGAAGGATTTTCGCCCCGATATCGCCTACGGCTCCGGCGAGCGTCATCGTTTCGACCTGATCCTGCCCGACGGCGACAGCAAGGGTCTCGTCGTGTTCGTGCACGGCGGCTACTGGATGCGCTTCGACAAATCGGCCTGGACGGATCTCGCCGAAGGCGCGCGGCATCACGGCTGGACGGTTTGCTTGCCGAGCTACACGTTGACGCCGGCCGCGCGCATCTCCGACATCACGGCGGAGATCGCCGCGGCGATTGCGAAAGCCGCTTCGCTCGTCGCGGGACCTATCCGACTCGCCGGCCATTCGGCGGGCGGCCATCTCGTCACGCGCATGCTGTGCGACGACAGCCGGCTCGAGCCTCCGTTCTTCAACCGCATCGCCGGTACGCTCTCGATCAGCGGATTGCACGATCTGCGGCCGCTGTTGAAGACCAGGATGAACGACACGCTGCGGATGACCATGGAGGAGGCAACGCTGGAGAGCGCGGCGTTGCACGTGCCGCGCGGGCATTCGCCCGTCACCGCCTGGGTCGGCGGCAGCGAGCGGCCGGAATTCATCCGCCAGTCCGATCTGCTGGCCAACGTCTGGACCGGTTTCGACGTGCCGACGCGCCTTGTCGTCGATCCCGGGCTCAACCATTTCACCGTGATTGACGCGCTGAGGGATCCGGCGTCGCAAATCACCGCGCGCCTGATCGGGCTCGATTGAACGAGGCAGGGATGATCGATCGAAGGGGCCTGTCATGACGTCCAACGATTACGATCCCTCAAGCGAAGGCGCCGAGACTGATTTTGCCCGGCGCATGTCCTATGGCGACTATCTGTCGCTGGACGCGATCCTCGGCGCACAGCATCCGCTCTCCGAAGCCCATGACGAGATGCTGTTCATCATCCAGCATCAGACCACCGAGCTGTGGATGCGGCTTGCCATCCACGAGCTCAGCGCCGCACGGCGTGCCATCGCCAAGGACGAGGTGGCGCCGGCGATGAAGACGCTGGCGCGGATGTCGCGCATCTTCGAGCAGCTCAACAACGCCTGGGACGTGCTGCGGACGATGACGCCGAGCGAATATACCCGCTTCCGCTCCCAGCTTGGCCAGTCCTCGGGCTTCCAGTCGCGGCAGTACCGTTTGATCGAATATCTGCTCGGCAATCGTAACCACGCCATGCTGAAGCCGCACGCGCACGATTTGGAAACGACAAAACTGCTCGAGGCTGAGCTCGCGACGCCCAGCCTCTACGACGAGGTGCTGCGTCTTGCGAACCGCAACGGCCTCAAGATGCCGGCCGCAGTGCTGGCGCGCGACGTCCGCGAGACCCACAGCTTTAGCGAGGGCGTGCTTCACGCCTGGCGCGAGGTCTACCAGGCGCCGGAGACGCACTGGATGCTCTACGAGCTTGCCGAGAAGCTGGTCGATTTCGAGGATTATTTCCGGCGCTGGCGCTTCAACCATGTCACCACGGTCGAGCGCGTCATCGGCTTCAAGCGCGGCACCGGTGGCACCGGCGGCGTCAGCTACCTCAAGCGCATGCTGGAGGTCGAGCTGTTCCCCGAACTCTGGCGCGTGCGCACAATTCTGTAGAGATGACCATGTCCAGGCTTCGCGTCTACGACGACACCAAAGCGCTGTTTCATTTGCCTGAGGGCGTGATCTATCTCGACGGCAATTCGCTCGGCGCGCTGCCGCTTGGCGTTGCCGAGCGCGTTGGCCGCGTCATCACCACCGAGTGGGGAAATGAGCTGATCCGCGCCTGGAACACGGCAGGCTGGTATGCCCAGCCGCGCCATGTCGGCGATCGCATCGCCCGGCTGATCGGCGCGGAGGCGGGTTCGGTGATGGTGGGCGATACGCTATCGCTCAAGGTCTACCAGGCGCTCGCCGCCGCGCTCGACATGAACGCATCGCGCAAGATCGTGCTTTCCGACACCGGCAACTTCCCGACCGATCTCTACATGGCCGAAGGCCTGATCGCGACGCTCGGCCGAGGTCATCAGCTGCGCCTGGTTGCTCTGGAGGAGATCGAGGCTTCGCTGTCGGAAGAGATCGCCGTCCTCTACATTACCGAGGTCGACTACCGCACCGGCCGTCGTCACGACATGGCGAAGCTGACCGCAAGGGCGCATGCGCTGGATATCGTCACGGTTTGGGACCTCGCACATTCGGCCGGCGCGCTGCCGGTCGATCTCGCCGGCTGCGGCGTCGATTTCGCTGCGGGGTGCACCTACAAATACATCAATGCCGGCCCGGGCGCGCCGGCCTTTCTCTACGTCGCGCCGCGTCATGCCGATGGCGCGCGTGCCGCTTTGTCCGGATGGATGGGCCACGCCAAGCCGTTTGCGTTTGAGCTTGGTTATGCGGCCGCCGGCGGCGTCGAGCGCATGCGTGTCGGTACACCGCCGGTGCTGGCGATGGCGGCGCTGGAGGCTTCGCTCGACATCTGGGATCGTGTCGACCTCAAGGAGGTCCGTGCCCGCTCGCTGGCGCTGGGCGATCTCCTGATCGCTGAGGTCGAGCGCCGTTGTCCATCTCTAGAGCTCGTGACCCCGCGGGCACATGAGTGCCGCGGCTCCCAGGTCTCTTTCGCCTTCGAAGGCGGCTACGCCGCGATGCAGGCCCTGATCGCCCGCGGTCTGATCGGCGATTTTCGCGCGCCTGACATCATGCGGTTCGGCATCACGCCGCTGTACATCGGCGAGAGCGAGATCATCCGGGCGGCCGAAATTATTGAGGAAGTGATCGTGGGTGAAGTGTGGCGGCGGCCGGAATATCAGGTCGTCAATGCAGTGACGTGAAGGCGCTCTCGTGCCCCCGGACGCAGCGCAGCGCCTCTTCGCGGTGCGCTGCAGAGCCGGGGCCCATGCTGCACCGAATTCAGCTCACGGTAACCATTACCTGGGACGTCATTGCTTTGCCGCGCGAACCAATTCACGTTGAGGCAACAACGAATTGGGAGGAGATCCGATGACGCCGCTCGAGAAGCTCAAAGCGATGAAGATGCCGTTCGCCGAGCTCAAGGGCGTCGAATTCATCGAAGCCGGCAAGGATCGCGTCATTGCCCGGATGACGGTGAGGCCCGATCTCTGCACCCTGCATCACACCATCCATGGTGGCGCGGTGATGGCGCTTGCCGATTCCGTTGGCGCTGCGGCGACCGTGATCAACCTGCCCGAGGATGCCAAGGGCACGACGACGCTCGAGAGCAAGACCAACTTCATTGGCGGCGCCAAGGAGGGGGCTACCGTAATCGCGACCGCGACCCCGGTTCACCGCGGGCGCCGAACCCAGGTCTGGACCACCCGGCTCGAGACCGAGGACGGCAAGCTGGTCGCCGTGGTGACCCAGACGCAGCTGGTCCTGTAAGACTACGGTGCTTTGATTTTATTAACGAATTAGTCGTTCTCGATGCCGGAAACTTGAGCAGGTTCCCGTCTTGATAAATTTGCTGCGACGCACAATATTGGAGGCCTAGGGATTCGAACGCCTCCTCGAGGGACACCAAGAGGAGTTTTGACGTGACACTTGATGAGACCGTCCGCACGACGTCCGTTCCGGGCTATGTGCGGACCCTGAGCCAGCAGGAAGAGTTGCCGCTGCTGCGCGATCACTTGCTCAGGCTCGATGCCGAAAGCCGGCACGACCGCTTCAACGGTTTTCTCGACGACAGTTTTATCGAGCGCTACGCGGCCCGCTGCGCGGATGATGGCACCGTGATCGTTGCCTATATCGTCGACGGCGTGGTCCGTGGTGCAGCCGAGCTGCATCCGCCGGAGGGCGATTCGCTGCCCGAAGTCGCTTTCAGCGTGGAGGCTTCTGCCCGCCGCCAGAACGTCGGCACGGTATTGTTCAGCCGCCTGATCGCGGAAGCGCGCTGGAAGGGCTACAAGAGCCTGCGCATCACCACCGGCGCGGAGAATCACGCCATGCGTGCGCTCGCCAAGAAGTTCGGCGCGCACCTGCAATTCCGCCAGGGCGAATCGACCGGCACGATCGACTTGACCAAGACGCCCGAGGACGAGCTTGCCGATCTCGCCGCGGCGCCGTTCAAGGCTGGCCGCGCGCTGCTCAGCTTCAACTCGACCTGCTGGAAGCTGATCTCCAGCATGTACGGCAATCGCGCGGCCTGATAGCACGCGCCTGAATCAAAAAGCGGACCGGCGAGGCCGGTCCGCTTTTTTGTTGAAGCAAGGCAAGAAGCGCTCAGGTGCCGGTGCGCTTGTCGTTGCCGAAGCGGCGGACGACGCGGCGCTCGACCACAACCGAGCGCTGTGCGCCCTGTTCGCCGGCGATCACGCGCGTCGCGGTGATGCGGCTGTTGGTGCGGGCCTGCTTCTTCACCTCGGCCTGAACTACGTCGAGCGGCATGCCCATCAGCGCGGCAGCGATCTCGGCCTGCTGCTCCTGGTCGTCGGTGATGCCGACGGCGGCGAAGATCGCCTCGTCCAGGGTGGGCGGATCGTGGCGCACGCGCCGCGTGCCATATTTGGTATTCCAGTCTGCGCTCATAACGGCCTCGTTTTGATGCCGGGATACCTAGTGCCGTAGATGTTGCATTGCAATATGAAATCCGTGTGGCATCTCAGCTATGCACCGCTCGGGTGTCCTGACGGTGACAGGGCACCGATCTCAATCCGTTGCTGCGGCCAGCGTTTCAACGCCGCATGTCCCGCCGCGGTCAGCCCGTAGATTCCCCGGTCGGCGCGCTCGAACCAGCCATACACGTTGTTAAGCAAGATCTTGCCGGCATCGGGACATCGCTCGCGCAGTTCGCGCACCCGCCGCGGGCCTGCCGCGAGTTCGGATGCGCAGGCCAGCGCCTGTTGCCGGTACGCCGTCATGATCGGCGCGCGCGTGCTGCCGCCGAGCACGGGGTCGCCCTGGCGGCGCTGATGTTCCGCGACGAGCCGGGAGCGCGTCTTCGGCTCGCGGCGCGGTGCGGCGGTCGGCGGCTTCACCAGCACCTCGACCTCGCCCTTGTCGGTTACCCCGAGCATACCGAAGCCGAGGCGGCGACACAGATTGCGATAGCGCGCGTCGCTCTCGCGGCCCTTGCCGCGCGCCGATAGTCTGGCCGCGATCC
Organism: Bradyrhizobium guangzhouense; assembly: GCF_004114955.1. Classification (NCBI taxonomy): domain Bacteria; kingdom Pseudomonadati; phylum Pseudomonadota; class Alphaproteobacteria; order Hyphomicrobiales; family Nitrobacteraceae; genus Bradyrhizobium; species Bradyrhizobium guangzhouense. The sequence goes on along the minus strand of NZ_CP030053.1, from coordinate 4,129,034 downwards.
AGATCTCGTCGCCCGCCGGTGCGCGATCGACCGCTTGCAGGATCAGTTCGAGATTGAAGGCGAGCTTGAGCTCGCCGATCACCACGACAGGCGGATCGCCGGCGCTCAGGCCGACGAGATCGCAGCCGCGGATCTCGCCCTTCACGTCGAAGCCGAGGCCTTCGAGGAAGCGTTTGACGGGGAGGTAGAGCGCGGTTTCCAAGCTGAGTGTCCGGCCGGAGAATCAATTCCCCTTAGTGTATCCCGGATCGGAGTCGAGGCTGACGGGCATTTGCCCGAACGCGGCCAAGCCGGCTATATCCCCGCGCGGGGAACAGGGCGCTTGCGATATGACCATCAGGAACGGGCTTTATCACATCCGGATCGAGTTCCTGGATAGCGTCCAGGGCGGCAATCAGGGTGTCATGGTGCTGCGCGACGGCACCATGCGCGGCGGCGACTCGTTTTTCTTTGCCTATGGCAGCTACACGTCCACCGACGGCAAATGGAGGGGCGAGTTGACCAACGAGGAGCATTCGCCCACTTTCGACGAGCGACCGGTGTGGGGCCGCAAGGTGGTGACCATCGGCTTCAGCGGCACCTACACCGACGAGACCGCTTATGGCGAGGGTATTGCGCTCGCGGGCAAGCAGAGCATCCGCTTCAAGGGCAATCTGCGGCTGCTGGTGCCGGACTGATCAGACCCGTCCGCTCACCGGAATCAGCGCGCCGGTGACGCCGCTCGCGGCGTCGCTGACGAGGAACAGGATCACTTCGGCAAGCTCCTGCGGCGTAACCCATTTGGCGAAGTCCGCTTTCGGCATATCGGCGCGGTTGGTTTTGGTGTCGATGATCGAGGGCAACACCGCGTTCACCGTGATCCTGCCCTTCCATTCGTTGGCCAGCGCCTCGGTGAGACGGTGTACGCCGGCCTTCGATGCCGCGTAAGGCCCCATGCCGGAGCCGGCCTGAAGCGCGCCCATTGCCCCGATGTTGACGATGCGGCCCGCCTTCGCGGCGGCCAGGTGCGGCAGCGCCGCATGCGAGGTGTTGAGGGCCGTCATCACATTCAGCGCATGCATGCGGTGCCACGTCTTGATGTCGCCGTCGCCGACCATCTCGAAGGCAAAGCCGCCGGCGATGTTGATCAATGCGTCCAGCCTGCCGAAATGCTTCGCGGCAGTCTCGACCGCCGTCTTCGCCTGCGTTGCGTCGGAGAGGTCAACGCCGCCGATCTCGATGCGCTCAGCCGTCGCCGGCATTTGAGAGGGCGCAAAATCGATACCGGCGACACGTGCACCGCGCGACATTGCGATGTCGGCGACCACCTCGCCAAGCGCGCCGAGCGCGCCGGTCACGACGATGACTTTTCCCTGCACGATATTCTCCCTCGTCTCTATTCGCGCCGACTATTGCGCAAGGCCAGCTGGACTTGCAATGGCGCCGCCGGATCACGCTTGCAGATAGCGCTCCTGCAGCGCGGTCCGCTCGGCCGCGCCAAGCTTGAGGCCGTCGCGCAAATAGGCTTCGACATCGCCATAGTCGTTGCTGACGGCATCGAACGCGGCCGCGAGATAGGAGGCGTTGACCGAGCCGATCGCGTCGACGACGTCGGCGGGCAAATCGGAGACGCTCGAGGCGTCGCGCTTATAGTGCTGGTTGGTCAGCAGATAGTCCTCGGCAATGACGTCGTCGGGCACGCCGAGCGCATGCAGGATCAGGGCGCTGGCAAAGCCGGTGCGGTCCTTGCCGGCGGTGCAGTGGATGACGAGCGGAGCACGATCCTCCAGGAGATGGCCGAACAGCATGCGGAAGCGATGCGTGTTGTGGCGGACATAATTGCGATAGGATTCGCGCATCAGCTCGAGCGCGACCGGTCCAGTGAGCGTGCCCCTGGCGAGCTCGGTGCGCAGCGAAGCCACCACCGTCGGCTCGATCGGCAGCGAGTGCACGGTGATCCCGTCGACGACGCAGGCGCCGGACGTGCGCTCCTCGAGGCCACGGAAGTCGAATGCGCTTCTGACCCCGAGGGCGCGGATGATCTCGACGTCCGCGGCAGTGAGCTGGCCGAGATGGTTGGAGCGGAAGATGTGGCGCCAGCGCGTGGTGCGGCCGTCCGATGTCGCGTAGCCGCCGAGGTCGCGAAAATTGCTGGCGCCTTGCAGGGCAAGATGACGGGCAGGGGAATCTTTGGAGGGGTCTTGCATGGGCTCAGCTTGGGTTATGGTTCCACTGGACGCGCTGCGGGCGTCCTTGAGATCTATTACAGGGGGCGATGATGGGCTGGCACAAGACTGTTCTTTGGGGGATCACCATGCTGACGGCTGGAATGGCCCGTGCGCAGCAGGCCGATGCGCAGACGTTCCGGACCTATCGCTGTACAGACGGTACGCAGTTCATCGTAGCGTTTTATGACGAGGACAACCGCGCGTTTCTCCAGATCGACGGCGAGCCGGTGACGCTTGCCAAACGATTGGCCGTTTCAGGCGCGCGCTTTTCGGGGGCAGGGATCACGCTGCGGATCGACAAGACCGGGGCCACCACGGTCAAGCATCTGAAGCGGCCGGTCACGGCCTGCGCGGCGATCTGACCGATCCATCAGGGCCAGAATCAAAAAGGGTCGAAACATCGTTGTTTCGACCCTTTTTCAAACTTCCGTCGGGCACTCCAAAGAGCGCGGCGGTCTCAAACCAGGCACTGGCATTAGCGTTCCCATTTGGGCTTTGCTTCGTCGACCGCGTCCTGGTGGTACCAGCTATCGCTGCAGATCGACGCGTTCGCGGGAAGCGAGGTGTGATCGGCAGGAAGGCGGGTTTCGGCGTAGCGGCGCCCGGCGAGAGCCGCGCGGCCCCCGACAGGGAATTGGTAGATCGTCGCAGATCCGTGACTTAGACCATTGTTCATCATTGCGATTGCTCCTTGGTCGAAGCGCCTTGGCCTCCATGGTGCGCTCGACTCGTTCTGATGTGGTTACTGGAATCCCCATATCGGCCTCGCACTCCCAAAAGCAAAGTGCTGAAAAGGAGATCAGTTTCCGCCTAATTCTTGGGCAGGTGACTGTCTGCACCCCCTAAGGCACCGGGCGGATGACTAACGTCTGGGCCATTCCAAAGGTTGCTAGGCAGGGGCGGGCGGCTTTACGAAAGTTGCCGGACGTTGATGCGCGTTTGATCGGCAACCTCAGGCAGGGGCCTGCCTGCTCCAGAATCGGGCGTTTTCTGCGGGATTTTTGCAGTGCAGCTTCACGAGAAGGTGCGCTTCTATGACGCATGCTGCGGTGGACCGTTCGAGCTGGACGGCCGGCCATGGCAGCGGTGGAAAACCTCCCGCGCTGCGGCCTTTTGGCACGCAACATGCTTGTAATGGGCCGGCCGATGATGGCCGGGTACAAACGTGCGGGGCTCTCAACCCCACCTTTCGCATCATCTACAGAGAGGCTCAATGACCAAGTATAAGCTCGAGTACATTTGGCTCGACGGATATACGCCGACTCCGAACTTGCGCGGCAAAACCCAGATCAAGGAATTTTCGTCGTTCCCGACGCTCGAGCAGCTTCCGCTGTGGGGCTTCGACGGCTCCTCGACCCAGCAGGCCGAAGGCCACAGCTCGGATTGCGTGCTGAAGCCGGTCGCTGTGTTCCCGGACGGTGCCCGCACCAACGGCGTGCTGGTGATGTGCGAAGTCATGATGCCCGATGGCAAGACCCCGCACGCCTCCAACAAGCGCGCCACCATCCTGGATGATGCCGGCGCCTGGTTCGGCTTCGAGCAGGAATATTTCTTCTACAAGGATGGTCGTCCGCTGGGCTTCCCGGAATACGGCTATCCGGCGCCGCAGGGCCCGTACTACACGGGCGTCGGCTACAAGTTCGTCGGCGACGTCGCCCGCAAGATCGTCGAAGAGCATCTCGACCTCTGTCTCGCGGCCGGCATCAACCACGAAGGCATCAACGCGGAAGTCGCGAAGGGCCAGTGGGAATTCCAGATCTTCGGCAAGGGCTCCAAGAAGGCCGCTGATGAAATGTGGATGGCCCGCTACCTGATGCTGCGCCTGACCGAGAAGTACGGCATCGACATCGAGTTCCACTGCAAGCCGCTCGGCGACACCGACTGGAACGGCTCCGGCATGCACGCCAACTTCTCGACCGAGTACATGCGCACCGTGGGCGGCAAGGAGTATTTCGAGGCGCTGATGGCCGCCTTCGACAAGAACCTGATGGACCACATCGCCGTCTACGGCCCTGACAACGACAAGCGTCTGACCGGCAAGCACGAGACCGCGCCGTGGAACAAGTTCAGCTACGGCGTGGCTGATCGTGGCGCCTCGATCCGCGTTCCCCACTCCTTCGTCAACAACGGCTACAAGGGCTATCTGGAAGACCGCCGCCCGAACTCGCAGGGCGACCCATACCAGATCGCTTCGCAGATCCTGAAGACGATCGCGTCCGTGCCGACCGACAAGAAGGCCGCGGCCTAAGATCCTCCCGGCCCGGACCTTGGGGGCTTGGTCCGGGTTGGCTTTCGATCCGCCGGAGCTGCAAGGCTCCGGCGGATTTTTGCGTTTTGACGACAGCGCTTGTTGTGGGTCCGGCTTCCATGCCGGCGTGAAGCCTGTCCATGTCGGCCGAAACCGGGATAGAGTAGCCGCTGGGATGCGCGCGGAGCCGGGGACACGGCTGGTGTTTGAAGGCTTCTACAAGGTGCGATTTCAGCTCGGCGACGCGGTCGGCCGGAGCGTGATGCATGCCGGCATTGGCAAGATGCTCGGCGGCAATTCGGCGTTCGCCCATATCGGCACCTATGAGAAGACCGCAGGCGGCGTCGACATCATCATCAAGACCGTCCGTCACAACCCCGATCCGAACTACCGCGCCATGGCCGGCACCGACGATGCGACGCTGATCGCGAAGGGATTTGCGGACGGCGATCTCTACCGCTTCAAAGGCGAGCTGAAGGAGCTGCCCGGCGTGCCCTTCCAGTCGGTGATGACACCGATCACGGAGGAGGAGGTGCCGATCGCCGGCGGGGTCGGCGAAGCCGGCATCACCGATGGCCTCTACTCTATTCACCTGCGGATGCTCGACGGCGTCGATGGCGGGCTCACCGGCGTGATGCTGCTCAACCGGGGCCGTATCCTCGGTGGCGACGCCTCGTTCTATTACCTCGGCAGCTACACCGCCGCGAACGGCCGCTGGAAGGGGCAGATTCTCAACCAGGAGCACACGCCAGCGAAGGACGATCCGATCTTTGGTGGCCACGAGGTCGGGATCGGCTTCGCCGGCACCTATGACGGCGATCAGGCGATGCTGGAAGCGAGTGCGCTGGCCGGCAAGCGCAGCCTGCGCCTGACCGCCGCGCTCAAGCTGATGCATCGCGCCTGATCGCAACAGGGAAATCAAATGGACCATGTTCGCATGCTCTCGACGCTCGGTCTGATGGGCGCGATGCGCAGCCTCTCCGCCGCCTTCGAGACGGCGACGGGCATTCACGTCGATGCCGACTTCGCGCCCACCCTGGCACTGCTCAAGCGATTGCGCGCCGGCGAGGCGGCCGATCTCGTCATCCTCACGCGCGAAGGGCTCAATGAGGTGATCGGCGAGGGCCGTGTGATTGCGGACGGCGCAGCCGACCTCGCGCGCTCCTATGTCGGCCTTGCCGTGCGGGGCGGGCAGCCGCATCCCGATATCTCGAGCGAAGCGGAGCTGCGCAAGGCGCTGCTCGCGGCGCGGTCCGTCGCCTATTCGCGGCTGGGCGCGAGCGGCGTGTATTTCGCCCAGCTGATCGAGCGGATGGGCATTGCCACCGAGATCAACGCCAAGGCCACCATCGTCGAGCAGGGATTTACCGCGGAGCGGCTCGTCAGCGGCGAGGCTGATCTGGCTGTGCAGCAGATCAGCGAGCTGAAGCAAATTGGCGGCATCGAGGTGATCGGCCCGGTCCCGCACGAACTGCTGACGCCCGCCGTGTTCTCCGCCGGCCGCATGACGAATGCGAAGCAGCCCGAAGCCGCAGACCGGCTGCTGCGCTATCTGGCATCGCCGGAGGTCGTGCCCGTGCTGCGCCAGTCGGGACTCGAGCCTTGAATTCGCCGGCAGGCGGACGCAACGTGATGGCCATGCGGACTTCTCTCCTTGCCATCCTCGTCACGCTCGCCGCGCCGGTCGCCGCGCATGCCCAATCGGCCGATCTCGTCCTGTGTGACCGTGTCGCCGCCGATCCCAGCGACCCGGACAAGCCTGTCGACGTGAAGGGCGTGCCCGAGATCGCGGCGGCCGACATCGCGACCGCCATCAAATTCTGCAAGCAGGCAGCAAGCACCTCGCGCCGCGCGATGTTTGCGCTCGGCCGGGCCTATGCCGCCAACCGGCAGACGGCGGAAGCGCTTGCCGCCTGGCGCAAGGCGGCCGACAAGGGCTCCAGCGCGGCAATGGTCGAGCTCGGTGTTGCCTATGGCACCGGCTCCGGCATCGCCAAGGACGAGACGCAGGCGCGAAAGCTGTTCGAGAAGGCGGCGCAATCGGGCAATCCGCGTGGTGTCTCCAATCTCGCGGCGCTGGGCAGCGCCGGTGGCGGGGCGCCGGCCGATCCGGCGCAGGCGCGCAGCCTGCTCGGCAAGGCCGCCGAGACCAATGCGGAGGCGCAGTACCAGCTCGGGCTGATGCTCTCCAACGGCAACGGCGGAGAGAAGGACGATTTCGCGGCGCGCGCGCTGTTCGAGAAAGCGGCGGCGCAGAACCATCCCGGCGCGCTGGAGCGGATGGGCGCCTTCACGGAAGGCGGCCGCGGCGGTCCCAAGGACAAGGACGCGGCGAAAGCCTATTACGAGCGCGCGGCTGCGCTCGGCGACGAGGACGCCAAGAAGGCGCTGGAGCGGCTGCGTTGCCCCTATGCGATCAAGGACAAGCAGGGCAAGCTCGTCACCACGCTGTGCTTCTAACTGTTCCGCCCAGGGCCAGGCCGTGACGGAACGGACGGCGTGCAAAGCGGGTTGACTGGCAAGGCCACGACAGGAGGCGCAACCATGATCCGCAAGCTCGCATCCGGCGAATACAGGCTCTATTCGCGCAAGGTGAATCCCAAGACCGGCAAGCGGCGCAATCTCGGCACCTTCAAGAGCCGCGCCGCGGCGGAGAAGCACGAGCGCGACGTGCAGTATTTCAAGCGTCACTGAGTGCGTCCAGGACGCTAGTCTTGATTCTCAAATGCAGCTGTCCGTTGCGCGATGTTCCCGGGCCTTTCGAGCCACTCGCGCATCGTGACCAGGTTGACCGCGTCGGTCAGGTACATTCCGACCGCGAGCCCGCGGTCATAGCTTGCCCAGAAGCGCGGAAGAATCTCGATGTTGCGTCCCCCGCGCCCCACGATCCTGACGAGCCCGGCGGCTTCAGCTGATATCATGAGGTTGCGGACATGGGTTCGCGAGACGCCGAAACGGTCGGTGGCTTCGATATAGGGCACGACCGCGCCCGGGTCGCCGGCATCCATGGCAGCCTTGAGCACGGCATTCTGGATCAACGGTCCCGCGGCATGACCGAAGAACAGCATCGTATCCGGCAGCGTCATCATGAGGCGGGCCGCGGCAGGATTGAAGGGGACCGATCGGCTGCAGTGAAGCAGGTAGAAGTCCCGATCGCGCGCGAATATCGGGCCGTAATCATGATCCGGATACAGCGTCGCAAGGGGCACAAAATGCGCAACCAGCCATTCAATGTGGTGCGCGCGCAGCTTCTCCGTGGTTGCCAGCAATCGGACGCGGCCGTCACTGGGGGCCTTGCGCAGTTCGAGAAACCCGACCTCCCGCAGCCGAGCCACCAGATGATCGGCCTGCCGGTCGCTCGCGTAGCCGAACAGGGCAAGCTGTTGCTTGAGGGCGCCGACGGTGAACCAGGTCTCGCGTCGGGAAGGGTCTTGGGCGGCCTCGAGGACGGCCGCGCAATGGAAGACGAAAAACCGGCCCGCCTCAAGGAGAAGCCGAACCAGGAATGGTTCGCCCTCGTACACTTTCAGGAAGCTTTCCAGATAGGCGTGCCGTGCCTCGGACAGGCGAGGGTGCCGCACGATCTCATCGAGCGTCAGCCGCAGCCGGTCCCCAACGAGACGTTCCAGTTCGTCTTGCTCCAAAGTCGCCCCCAAAATCCTGACGCGCGGAGACTATACGAACCCGGCAGCGATCGGCGCAATGTTTTCCGTTCAATCCTGAGTAGAAGCGACTAGATTTCTCGCGATTGCTCGGCTGCTGGCGCCCGTACGGCGGCGCAAGATTTCTGCAGGCAGCAATCTCTTGAATTGGCGAGTGTACGTTTTTCGATAGCTTCCGATACTACCTTAAATAGAGATTGACGCTCATTTCCAGAATGGAGTTCAGCAAGATGCTTGATACGCCCACGAATTACCCGGCTGTCCCCGAACTCGCAAACGTGAACAGTCAGCCCCCCGACCGGTCCGACTATGTCCAGCTCGAAAGCGTGGATCGGTCTCTGGTCATGTGGGCCAACTCCGACAATTCGGGCGCGTCGGCCTTCGTCTGCGACAAGCCCAACACCACGCTGCCAAACACCACCGCGATCATCGTGAACTACTGGGACGGCGGCGGGCCGCCGGACTATCAACTGGTCTTGCGGCAGTTCTGGCGGCCCGTCGGAAAGTCGTACCATCGGATTCCGGTGGGCAACACCCTGACGGTCAGTGTCTCCAAGACCCAGGGCATATCGTCGACCGTCTCACAGTCGATCACGGCATCGTTAGGCATCTCGTATGGCGCGCTGAGCGCCGAGATCTCCGCGACATTCTCCAAATCCGTGACGACCAGCGAGGAAAATACATACACGGACACGGTCCAGATTGATCCGCCGGCGGCTGGAATGGTTCGGGTCTGGATGCTGTGGCAGTTGGTGCACGAAGTCGTGGCGATTCAGAAGGACGGCACGGTGCTTCCGAAAGGAGACCGCAATCACGCAAATCGGAAGGCCGAGGTCGCGTGGAATGGGCGCCTTCCGTTCTTCAACAGCGGCGCGTGGGTCAATTACGATGATACGTCCTGGTTGTTCCCGTCCGAAACCTTCGCAGCCTACCAGAAGGATTTCCCCGCAAGCGCAGCCCGCGGCAAGCTGCTGTAGGCTCTAGCAAGCGCAGGCAGGTTGAGCGGCGCATGCGTGACGGGATCTTCCCGTCTAGGCATGTGCCGCCTGCGCTTGCGACGAGGCTCCGTGGCGCAGAGCCTCGACTGGGATCGAGCCGTGCAGCGCGTCATCGCCCGTCAGGCGGCGGGAACGGGATGGAGTCGTCGTCGCGCGTCGGCTGAGAGTACGGCCATAGCGCAGGAGGCTAGACGTGCCCGCACGGTGTCGGCGCGCGAGGTCAGCACGATCGGCACGCGAGCGCCCAGCGCGATGCCTGCGGCATCGGCCTTGGCCAGGAAAGTAAGGTTCTTTGCCAGCATGTTGCCGGCCTCGAGGTCAGGCACGACGAGAATCTGAGCCCTGCCTGCGACCGGCGATTTGATGCCCTTGATCTCTGCCGCTTTCGGATCGACCGCATTGTCGAAGGCGAGCGGGCCGTCCAGGATGCCGCCGTTGATCTGGCCGCGTTCCGCCATCTTGCAGAGCGCGGCTGCATCGATCGTCGAGGGAATCTTGGTTGTCACCGTCTCCACGGCCGATAGCAGCGCGACGCGCGGGTGAGATCCGAGCCCAATCTGGACGAACAGATCAATGGCGTTCTGCACAATGTCACGCTTCGCATCGAGGTCGGGAAAAATATTGATTGCCGCGTCCGTGATGAAGAGCGTTTCGGCATAATTCGGCACGTCCATTACGAAGACGTGACTGATGCGCCGGTTCGTGCGCAGACCGCCTGTTGTCGCCGTCACGTATCGCATCAACTCGTCGGTGTGCAGGCTGCCCTTCATCAGCACTTCGCCTTTGCCTTCATGGACGAGTTCAACGCCCCGGGCGGCGGCCGCATCGCTGTGCGGCGCATCCACAATCTCGAACTTTTCGACGTCCAGATCGTGTCTGGCCGCTGTGGACTTGATCTTGTTAAGCGGTCCTACGAGGACCGGCTTGATGATGCCAATTTCGGCGGCTTCGCAGACGCCCCTCAATGATGTTTCGTCGCAAGGATGGACGACGACGGTCGTTGCGGGAGGAACGTGTCGGGCGGCGGCGATCAGGCGCTCATATTTCGCGTGAGGCGCAGTGTTGGCCTCGATTTGGACCGCGCTCATTGCTCATCCCCTCTCGTGACGCGATGGCGTGACCGCGATCGGTGCAGAATTCGCATTCATACTATCGAGCAAAGCGTTCGCTTTGATGTCGCGCAAAAATCGACTGGGGAATCCCGAAATCCGTACCCCGCTGGGCTTCCCTTGGACGAGGGCATGGCCTATTACGCTGCAACGCAAAATTCCCCGAAAAGACCTCATGATCCGCCTCGACAACGTCAGCAAGCAAGCCGGCCACCAGATCCTGTTCATCGAAGCCTCCGCGGCCCTCAACAAGGGCGAGAAGATCGGCCTCGTCGGCCCGAACGGCGCCGGCAAGACCACGCTGTTCCGGATGATCGCCGGCGAGGAACTGCCCGACGAGGGACAGGTGTCGACCGATCGCGGCATCACCATCGGCTATTTCAACCAGGACGTCGGCGAGATGAGTGGCCGCAGCGCCGTGGCCGAGGTGATGAATGGCGCGGGTCCCGTCAGCGAGGTCGCGGCCGAGCTGCGCGAGCTCGAAGCCGCCATGGCGGACCCCGACAAGACCGACCAGATGGACGAGATCATCGCTAGATATGGCGAGGTGCAGCACGCCTTCGAGGAGCTTGACGGTTACGCGCTCGACGGCCGTGCGCGCGAGGCGCTGTCCGGCCTCGGCTTCAGCCAGGAGATGATGGACGGCGACGTCGGCAAGCTCTCCGGCGGCTGGAAGATGCGCGTGGCGCTGGCCCGCATTCTCTTGATGCGCCCCGACGTGATGCTGCTCGACGAACCCAGCAACCATCTCGATCTGGAAAGCCTGATCTGGCTGGAGAAGTTCCTGCACGATTACGAAGGCACGCTGCTAATGACCTCGCATGACCGCGAGTTCATCAACCGCGTGATCTCCAAGGTGGTCGAGATCGATTCCGGCTCGCTGACGACCTACACCGGCAATTACGAGTTCTACGAGCAGCAGCGCGCGCTGAACGAGAAGCAGCAGCAGGCGCAGTTCGAGCGCCAGCAGGCGATGCTGGCGAAAGAAATCAAGTTCATCGAGCGGTTCAAGGCGCGCGCCTCGCACGCTGCCCAGGTGCAGAGCCGGGTGAAGAAGCTCGACAAGATCGAGCGGGTCGAGCCACCGCGCCGCCGCCAGTCGATCGCGTTCGACTTCCTGCCGGCACCGCGCTCCGGCGAGGACGTCGTCGCGCTCAAGGGGGTCCACAAGGGCTATGGAGCCAAGCGCATCTATGACGGGCTGGATTTCATGATCCGCCGCCGGGAGCGCTGGTGCGTGATGGGCGTCAACGGCGCCGGCAAGTCGACCCTGCTCAAGCTGGTTGCTGGTGCAAGCGAGCCGGACGAGGGCACCGTGGCCTTGGGCGGCAGCGTCAAGATGGGCTATTTCGCCCAGCACGCGATGGACCTGCTCGACGGCGAGCGCACCGTGTTCCAGTCGCTGGAGGACCAGTTTCCGACGGCGGGGCAGGGCTCCTTGCGCGCGCTCGCGGGCTGCTTCGGCTTCTCCGGCGACGACGTCGAAAAGCGCTGCCGCGTGCTCTCGGGCGGCGAGAAGGCGCGCCTGGTGATGGCGAAAATGCTGTTCGATCCGCCAAATTTTCTGGTGCTGGACGAGCCGACCAACCATCTCGACCTCGCGACGAAAGAGATGCTGATCAACGCGCTCTCGGATTTCGAGGGCACCATGCTGTTCGTCTCGCATGACCGCCACTTCCTCAGCGTCCTGTCGAACCGCGTGCTCGAGCTGACGCCCGAAGGCATCCACCAATATGGCGGCGGCTACACCGAATATGTCGCGCGCACCGGGCAGGAAGCGCCGGGGTTGCGGAGCTAACATGCCCTGACGCGCCTTGACGCGTTGATGCCTCCCGTTACGCTCCCTCAAAAAGGGGAGCGAACGACCATGAAGCAGCTTCGGATCGGCGACATCACCATCGATGCGGTGATCGAGCGGGAGGGGCCGTGGCGGCGCCCGCAAGACTTTTTTCCTGCGTATGACGACGGCGTGTTCAGGCATCATCTACCGACGATGGAGCCGGAGGTGTTCGACGCTGCGCGCGGCATGATGGTGATCACCTATCAGACCTTTGTCGTGCGCACGCCGCGCTACACCATTCTGGTCGATACCTGCACCGGCGAGGACAAGGGTCATCCGCCGCCGTTCGACTTTCCCGGCAAGGAGCGCTGGCGCAACGAGTTGTTCGCGCTCGGCATCGGCTTCGAGCAGATCGACTATGTCTTCTGCACGCATCTGCACATCGATCACACCGGCTGGAACACGACGTTACGCGATGGCCGCTGGGTGCCGACCTTCCCGAACGCGAAATACGTCTTCCACAGGGGCGAATACGCAGCCTGGGAGGCCGAGAACGCCAAAGGCAACAATCCGCCCGGTACCGTGTTTCGCGACAATTGCCTGCCGATCGTCGAGGCGGGGCAGGCGCTGCTCGTCGACGATGATTATGCACTCGACGACACCGTGACGCTGACGCCGACGCCGGGGCATTCGCCCTGTCATTGCTGCGTGAATATCTTCTCTGGGGGGCAGCGCGCGGTGGTCGCCGGCGACCTCATGCATCACCAGATCCAGTGCCGCGAGCCTGAATGGTCGTCGAAGCCGGACTGGGACGCCAAGCAGTCGGCGGTGTCGCGGCGAAAGTTCTTCGCCTCCGTCGCCGACACCGACACGCTGATCCTGCCGATTCATTTTCCGGCGCCGACGGTTGGATTGATCAAGCCGTTCGGCGCCGCCTTCGACTACCGCTTCAAGCGGGAGTGAAGTTTTGCGTCTTGGCCGGGCTTGTCCCGGCCATCGGCGCAACTCGTTGTCGATTGTTGGAAAGAAGTCGTGAGCGCCTTACGCGCCCATCTCGCACTTCTTCATGAAGCTGTTCTTGGCCGCGCCGGCGAGCGGCTTGCCGTCGGAGCCGACGGCCTTGGGCGTGCAGGCATCTTCCTTGCACTTCTTCATGAACGAGGTCTTGGCCGCGCCGGCGAGCGCCTTGCCGTCCTTGCCGACCGCCTTGCTCTCGCAGGTATCGTCCGCCAAGGCCGAACCCGCCGCAAAGGTGGCAACGATCGCAGCCAGGAAAATCCGTTTCATCATTGGGTGTCTCCCTAAACCAAAAATGGCGTCTCGGATTGGAGCCCGGAATCATGGCGCAATCAAGCAGGATCGCAGCGCGGGGTTGGCTCCCGCTTCATTTTTTCCAGCCGTTGACGAGCGCAATGGCCTTGACCAGAGCGTCGTCCATCGCCGCCTGATTCCCGGGAGCGGACTGCCGCCGCGCCGAGGGATCGTCGAAATCATGGGTTGCGCCCGCGTAGATGGTGACGTCGATCGGAGTGCCGTCCCGCCGGGAGCGCTCGGCGACATGCTGGCAGATGATCGGCGAGACCTCCTCATCGTCGGATCCGAGAAACATGGCGATCGGCGCACTGACGAACAGGGCGGGCGCGAGGAGGGCGCTCTCTCCGCAGCCCGGATAGAACACGAGCGCGCCGCGATAGCCGGCTTGATGGCCTTGCTGGCTTCCTTGCTGGTTTTCTTGCCGGATCATCACGTTCAGCGCAGTGCTGCCGCCATTGGACCAGCCTTGAAGGTAGATCTGGCTCGCGATGATTTCGTGAAGGCCGCGCAGATAAGCCAGTGCGCCATCGGCGTCGAGCGGACGCACGCTGATCTCGTTGACATCGGCACGATCGGGATCGTCATGGGTAAAACGACCGAAGCCATGCGCCTTGCCGCGCGGACCGAAGCTGTCCGGCAAAAGAGCGAGGAAGCCGCGCGCCGACCAATACTCGCCCCACATCATGTGGCGTCTCGACAGCGAGCCGGCATTGCAGGGCGAGGCGAAGGCGACGCCGACATAAGTGCAACCGGCATTATCGTTGCTCGAATACGGCCCGCCGCGGCCGTGCAGCATGACGATTGCGGGCCAGGGGCCGGGCCCGGCGGGTTGAAACACATAGCCGACGAGCGCGGTGCGGCCGTCCGCGCTGGGGAAATAAACGGTTTGCGGTGCTGCGGAGACAAGGGCGACCGGCAGCAGCGTTGCGAGAAGGCCGACGAAGGCAGCGATGAGGTGACGCAGCAATTCGCTCCGGTTCATTGGCGGCGGAATCAGACCTGCGCCAGCGAGGCCGCCGAAAATTCCGTGACGCGGTTGAGGATGTCGCTCGTGGCCGTGGAGACTTTCCCACGGGGTTCTTGGTCTTGCCTGCGCCTTAGCATAGATTTCGCGCGCCGCACCGGCAACCGGTGGTATTGCAGGGCGCAGTCAGAAGTCAGGGAGATCCGAAGGCGGAATTCGAAGCGCTGGTCCAATCCCGCCGCAGCGTGCGCGGTTTCAAGAACGAGCCGGTGCCGCGCGGTGATCGAGGCGATCATCGAAAGCGTCGAGCGAGCGGAGGACGAGGTCATCATGATCTGCGTGGCGACGGGCTATCCCGACGACAATTTTGCCGCGAATGCCGTGCGTTCGGATCGCAAGCGCAACGAGGCGTTCGTCAGCTACGTCGGTTTTGCCGACCGAATTTGAGGGGCCGAAGGAGATTATTCCCTCGCGATTTTTTTCGTGCGGACTCGTTACGGCCTCTTGCAATCTCCATCGTGCAGGAGGAACAATGCTCGGACTCAAAGGTTTGTTGCTGGCGCGAGGGAATTGACATGCGGCGGCTGGCTAGCCTGGTTCGATGGTTCTTCGGTCCGCGGATGCGGCACCCGATCGATGATGATGCCAGTCTTCCTTTTTCCCCTGAAGAGTTCAGCAGGCTGATCCGTAGCGGCAAACGCGAGGACATGAAGCTGCTCGCGGAGGGACTGGCCTGTCGCTCGATCCCGCGCCGCATCAAATTCCGGGCGACTCACTAGGGCCCGTTAACCCGCGACGTCGTCCATGGTCGAGGATAGCGCGTGGGTTACCTCGACAGTGCGACGTCCCTGAAGGAGGCGACGAGCGCCTTCTCCAGCTTTTCCGTCATCCCGCAGAGAATGTCATAGGCCTCGTTGCGCGGCATCGTCGGCTTGTAATGCCGGTGCTCGATCAATGCGGCGAAGATGTCCGAGATCGTGAGAATGCGCACGATATCGTTGATGCTGCCGCCCGCCAGCCCGTCGGGGTATCCGCTGCCGTCGAGATATTCGTGATGGTGGCGGACCGCATCGAGAATTTCCGGTGAGATCTTCTCGTGGTCCTTGAGGAAGTCGTAACCCGCTACCGGATGCGTCTCGATCATGGCGCGCTCGACGTCGTCAAGCCGGCCGGGCTTGTCCAGGATCGCGAGCGGGATCTGGGCCTTGCCGATGTCGTGGAACATGGCGGCCGAATACAGCCGCTCCAGATCAGCTCGTCCGACGCCGAGGCTCAGCCCGAAATCGATGGCCACGCCCGTGACCAGCAGGCAGTGCTGGTAGGTTCCCTCATGGTGGCGGCGCACGGTCGTGAGCCATTCGGACAGGCCGTGCTCGGTGATGCGTTCGGCAATCTTGCGGCCGGCGTCCTTGGTGCCGTCGACGTCCAGCGGCTCGCCCATGGTGACGGCCGTGAACATCGACGCGATAGCGGTCGCCGCGGTCTCCACCGCGTTGTCCGGCTGTGTCGGCCTGCTCGCCGAATCCGCTGCCGGTTCGGCCGGCTCGGCCAGCGCGGCCAGCAGCTTGATCCTGTTGAGCGGGCCGGGGAGCACGAGTGTTGCGCCGAGCGCGTAGGCTTGCGAAACGCAGACGTGCGAGGTCTGCTCGACGAGGAAGATGCGCTTGGTGGCCTTTGCCAGCCTGGCAGACCGCTTCTTGATCGCTGAGATGTTGTCGACGTCACGCAACTCGGCGCGGATCACGATGGCGTAAGGCACTTGCGACAGCTTGGCTTCCGCGTCGAGCCGCTCGCCGGCGACGATGAACTGCTGCTCGAGTATGGAGCAGATGCCGGACAGCTTGTCGGAGGAATCGGCCAGCACGTGCACGAAGGGACGCGCCGATGGTGCTGCTCCAATGCCGCCGTCGCCTTTGACGGAGCTGGTTATGGTTCGCGCTTTCTGCACGGAAGACCTGACGGAAGACCTGGACGATACTGGAGTTGAACGAGCCTGATGGCGTCTTCAGTCGTGCTGGCTACTGGCTTGCGCGGTGGCGGCCTTCGCATTTGCCGGTTTCTTCTTGCCGTCCGCAGTGACGAAGTGAACGCCGGCGATGGTGCCGTCGATCCAGACCAGCTCGCAGCGCCGATAGGCCAACCCTGTCGACGACAGCACCAGGAAGAATTCCTTGGCTTGCAGCACGTCGAGCGTGCCCTCGACCTCGAGCTTGGCGCCTGTTTGCGACACGTCGAGCAGGACGCAACTGCGCCGCCAGGTGCCGTCCGAGCCCATCAAATTGACGGCTTGGCGGTGGTCCATTTTCACGCGAGCGTCCTTGCGGCCATCGAATTTCATCGGCTATTTCCCCATTGCTGCGGCGCGATGTCCCGGATCGCGTATGTTTGCGCCGGCTGCGATTTCTCCCCAGCGCACCGTCCATTGGCTGGTCGACAGAAGAAGTGTCTCGAAGAGGTGTTGGGCGCGTTCACGCTGGCCAAATGAAAGCCGCGAGCCGCTGCGGTTGCTCAGGATCGAGAGCGTGGTCGCCCAGTTCAGGCGCGAGGCTCGACAGGCCATCACCAATCCCTCGCAATCCTCGTCAACCAGGACATGTTCGACGATCTCGATCGGAGCGCCTGACAGCACCGACAAGGCCGTGAGCAGATTGGCGGTCTCGCCGCGGATTGCAAATCGGTTCACCGTTGAATCGTTGAGCCTCCCGACACGGTTGAGGGCAACGATCTCGGGCCTTGCATTCGCATAGTCGGTCGTGGTGGGCAGCTTGAGCGCAACGGGCGCGGGGTTCTGTGCCGGTGGCGCTGCGGAGGGCTTGGGCCTGGCCGCGGCTTTCGGCCCGGGCGAGGCCGAGAGGAGCTTGCGCAGGACCAGGTCCGGCGTGCCTGGTCGCAGAGCCAACGTCTTGGTGATTTCGTCGTCTGCCGCACTGGTCTCGATGAGCTGCGTGTAGGCTGCTTCGGAAAATCGGGCCTCGGGGTTCTTGATCAGGGCCAGGCGAACCGCGCGCGTGCCGCGTGCGACGAGCGTTTCGGTCACGGCCGCTTCGATCCCATCACGGGCCGAGATCGCGAGTTGGTGGGCTTCACCGCACGATGTCGCGACCGCGTTGAGGTCGGCGGTCGACAGGGCCCGCGATCTCAGCAGGAGCGGGCATGCGATCGCTGGATCATCATGGGATGCCAGATGCCGCAACGTGTCATGCGGAGCGATGTCGAGGGTGGCAAGTGCCTCACTCAGCTCCGTCAGCGCGGCAGGCCCGACGCGCCCGGTCAGCCGAAGCAAGACGCCGTCGACCACATTGACCAGCAATTCCTGAGGCTTGTCGCGACCGGATGCGAGCAGGCGAACGATCCCTGAAAGGATACGCGCACAACGCTCGGGCGGGCAGGCCGCGACCGCTTCTTCCAACTCGGCAAGGATACCGGCAGGCGAATTTGCCATCATGGCAGGAGCCTGAAATCAAAAAAGAACTAGAATATCGAACAGGGTTCATTGCGCCCCAGAGGTGTTAATTTGGAATATACACTTTGATCATGCGGGTATTGATGCACCACACTTGCATCGGAAACGATATCGAAATTTGGCGAGCCTTGATCGGCCGGCTTGTTCTTTAGACGGGACGCTCGCCAACTGTCCAAACAGGTCAGATGAGTCTTTCGAGCTCGCGGGACAGCTCAAAAGGGGGGATCGAACCGGCCTCGGTGCCGGACGTGCATCGGTTTAGATGCGACGTTTCACATTGCCATGAACAGTATTGATGATGCGCCCGGCTTGGCGCTTAAGACATTTCGCTTCTCTGACGTCGATGAATTTCGGAGTGCCATACGGGGCCTGAATTTCGAATTCACGCCTTTCGTCAGGAGCATTTCGTCTGAGCAGACAGTCCTGTCGTTGCCCGGCTGCGACGTGAACGTGACGCGTGCGTTTCCGCGCGTTGTCGATGCGCAACTCGTCGAAGACTGCACGGCGATCGGCTTCACGATGGACGACCTCGACGTGCCCATTCGCTTCAACGGTTCCCAGCGCGCCCGTCAGGCCATCGTCATTGGCAGCAGCGGCGCTGCCTACACCACGATCGAGGAGGTGCAGCGGCAAATTGCCTCGGTGGTGTTCAGGCCGGAAGTGACGGATCGCGGGTGGCCGGCGGCGACCTCGACCTTCAAGATCTACGAGACGACTGCGCTCGGTTTGAACCGGCTGCGCGAAGTGGTCCGGGAGGTCCTGGCTGTTGCGGCGGAACCGGTCGAGGCCGCGGCGATGCCGCTGAAGACGGCCGCCATGAAGGAATCTCTGCTCGGTGCCGTCGACGAGGTGTTCGAAAACCTGGTCCCCGCACGATGGATACTGCGCGCGAACGATGAGCGCAACTTCAAGATATTCCAGGACATCCGCGCGCTTCTGTCCGACGATCTGTCGCAGCCGATCTATAGCGAGGAGATCGCACGCAAGCTCGGTTTCTCCGTCCGCACGATGCATGACGTCGTCCGCCGCTATCGCGGCATGAGCCTGCATCGTTTCTTGCGGGTACACCGCCTGTGGCTGGTTCGCCGGCGGCTTCTGGCCGGAGCCGAGAGCGTGAAGGCCGTCGCGCTGGCCTTCGGCTTCTGGCATCTGTCCGATTTCTCCCGCGGCTATCGCGATCAGTTCGGCGAGACGCCCTCGCAAACGCTGGAGCGCGGACGCCGGCGTTAGCACGATAAAGCGATTGGGGACGGGCTCCGGTTTCGTGCTAGCATGCCGCCATGAGCAACCGCATCCTCGTCCTGTACGGATCCTACCGTTCCGACCGCATGGGCATCCGCCTTGCGAATTTCGTCATCAATGGCCTGCGCGGCCGCGGCGAAGAAGTTGAGTTCATCGACGCCAAGGCGATCGGCCTGCCAATGCTCGATCGCATGTACAAGGAATACGCCAAGGGTACAGCACCCGAGGCGCTGGAAAAGCTCGCCGGCCAGATCCGCGGCGCCGACGGTTTTGTCTTTGTGACCGGCGAATATAATTGGGGCATCCAGCCGGGCTTGAAGAATCTCACCGACCACTTCCTGGAAGAGTGGTTCTGGCGACCGGCCGCGATCGTGAGCTACTCGGCGGGGCGCCTGTCGGGCGCACGCGCCTCGACCGCGTGGCATGGCACGCTGTCGGAAATGGGCATGGTGGTGATCTCGAGCACCATCGGCGTCGGTCCGATCGCGCAGACGCTGTCGGCCGAAAGCGAGCCGATCGGCGAGGGCGGCAAGGCGCTGGAGCGCGCGTTCCCCCGCTTTGCCGATGATTTGCTGTGGTGGATCGAGGCGGCGAAAGCGCAGCGCGCGCGCAAGGCGCCGCCGTACTGAGGCTCCATCCGGGCTACGGGAGTGTCATCGCAGCGACAGATCCTACGCCGCCCTGACTTCGCCGAGGAAGCGATCGAACTGGCCGGCGAGGTCACGCGACTGCGTCGAGAGCTGTTCGGCGGCGCCGAGAACTTCCCTTGCGGCCGTACCGGTGTGGTCGGCGGCGCGCTGCACGCCCGATATGTTGGTGTTGACCTCCTGGGTGCCGCGCGCGGCTTCCTGCACGCTGCGGGCGATCTCCTTGGTCGCCGAGCCCTGTTCCTCGATCGCGGCCGCAATCGCGGTGCCGATCTGGTCGATTTCGGCGATGACGTCGGCGACATTGCGGATCGCGGCGACGGTCTCGTCGCTGGCGGTCTGGATCGCGGTGATCTGCTCGGAGATCTCGGTGGTGGCCTTGGCGGTCTGGCCGGCCAGCGATTTCACTTCGGAGGCGACGACGGCAAAGCCGCGGCCGGCGTCGCCGGCACGGGCGGCCTCGATCGTCGCGTTGAGTGCCAGCAGGTTGGTTTGCTCGGCGATGCTCTGGATCAGCGTGACGACGTCGCCGATCTTCTGCGCGCCCTCGGCTAGCGTACGCGCGGTGTCGCCGGTACGGCGGGCATTGTCGACGGCGCGGGCTGCGATCTCGGTCGATTGTGCGACCTGGCGGCCGATCTCGGCGATCGAAGAGGTCAGCTCTTCGGTCGCGCTTGCGACCGTCTGCACGTTGGTCGAGGTCTGCTCGGAGGCGGCGGCGACGACCGCGGCCTGGCTGTTGGTCTGGGCCGCCGTCGAGGTCATCGACTGCGCGGTGCTCTCCATGGTCGAGGACGCCTGCGACAGGCCGCCGACCAGCTCGGTGACCTTGGCTTCGAAGGCGCGGGTCAATTCGTCGAGCGCCTGGGCGCGGCGCATCTTGCCGTCGTTCTCGGCCTGCTTCTCGGCGGCGAGCCTTTCGGCCCGGATCATGTTGTCCTTGAAGACCTGGACGGCGGCGGCCAT
Organism: Bradyrhizobium guangzhouense; assembly: GCF_004114955.1. Classification (NCBI taxonomy): domain Bacteria; kingdom Pseudomonadati; phylum Pseudomonadota; class Alphaproteobacteria; order Hyphomicrobiales; family Nitrobacteraceae; genus Bradyrhizobium; species Bradyrhizobium guangzhouense. The sequence goes on along the minus strand of NZ_CP030053.1, from coordinate 4,108,434 downwards.
CGCGCCGATCTCGTCGGAGCGGTCGGCGCCGGGGATGTCTTCCGCAAGCTCGCCGTCCGCAAGCCGTGACATCCGGCTCGTCAGGCCGACGATCGGGGCGCAGACGCGGCGGCGGACCGTCACGATGAGGCCGGCGCTTGCGATCAGCACGGCGAGCAGGCCGACCAGTGCGATCGTGAAACTGGTACGCGCGGCGGCAGAGGCGCCGGCGAGAACCTGCTCGGCATTGTCGTAGAAGGCGTCGCGGACCTCAATGATGGTGCCGAGGCCGCGTTGCGTCGAGGCGAAGTAGGTGTCCATATCGTGTTCGTACTTGCCGGTGATGGCACCGTCCTTCACGAGCTTGAGCTCGCGGCCGAACTCCTCGACATAGACCGCATTGAACTTCTCCAGCGCAGCGGCGACATTCGCAGGGGTGGCTGGATTGCCGCGTAGCTCCTGCAGCGACATCACGATCTGGTCGTTGCGGCCCTGCGAGCGATTGATGTCGGCCTTCTCGGCGTCAGTCGCCGGTTTCTTGCCGCCGACGAGGTTCTTGTGCAGGCTGGAGTTGAAGCCGCCGACGTCGCGCAAAGTCATGGCGATGTTGGCGTAGCTGGCTTGCCGGTAGGCGTCGCCGTTGAGGATCGCCATGCGGCGGACCTGCTCGTTGAGCAGTGCGGTCACCCCGCCGTTGAGCACGGCATTGTCGGCGACGATCTTCTTGGCCGCGTCCTTGCGCGCATCGGCCGGACCGGCCAACGCTTTGTCGATGGCCTCGCGTAAGCCAGTGAACTTCGCATTGATGCCGTCGATGTTGCTGCCGATGGTGGCGCCGTCGTCGAAGGAAGCAGGCAGCTCCTTGCGTAGCGCATTCATCTTGTCGCGGGCGCCATCGGTCTGCTTGCGCAGCTTGTCCTGCTCGGCGAGCTGCGCGGGATCGATGGTTGCAGGCCCGTAGAGGATGTTGGTGGAAAAGCCGCGTTCGGGATTGAGATAGCGCGGGATGTCGCTGACGGCGCGGACGATCGCGAGCCGGCCCTGTGCCTCGGTAATCCGCTCGATCGTCTGGTATTTGGTCACGGCGACATAGACGGCGAGGCCGCCGCCGACGGTCGAGAGCGAGACGATGGCGGTGGTCAGCAGCGTACCGATTTTCATGATCTGTCCGGCAATTGGCGCGGGGAATGATTTCTCCGAGAAAAATAGAGGGAGCCTGTTAACCGCGGGTTTACGTTGCTCGCGCCGTAGCTGCGCCAGCTAGGTCTTTCGATCGAGAGCTGCCAGGATTTCCAGCGTCGCATCGTCGCGCTTGCCGGCGAAATATCTGGCGAGCGCTTCGTTGAAGACGGGATCGTCGGACACGGCGTCGAATAGCGTCATCGACGAGCGGAATTTGGCATCATCGGGCGCGCCAAGGATTGCATTGATGGTTTGCCCCTGCACAGCGAGGACAAGGCGGGTGCATTCGACCAGGCGAGGGCCGAGGACGGGGTGGGCCAGATAGGCTTTGGCCTCCGCCCGCGAGCTGATCGCATAACGCTGCGACATGGCGCTGAAGCCGAGGCCTGCGATTTGCGGAAAGACGAACCACATCCAGTGGCTTTGCTTCCGGCCTTGGCCCAGCTCCGTTAAAACGGCGCGAAAAACCGGGTCCTGGGCTCTCAGGAAGCGCTCTAGATCGAAAGGATCGGTCATTGGATACCTCCGGACGGCTTTCCGGCCGCGATTATGCCTAACTTTTGGCTCCCAATGTGGTAGCTGGTAGAGAGTCTCCGGGTGGGGGTTGGGTCCCCCGGGGGTGTCGATTTGGGGATCTGATGGTTTCCGACCGCGTACGCGCCGACAGGCTGTTGTCGCGCCGCCGTATTGGGCGAGCCGAGACGATATTGCTGTCCATGGCTGCGATCGCGCTGGCGCTGGGTGCCGCCGCGTGGGTCGCGGATATCGGCGTTCCGAATTCGGGCGATTCGAGCTCGCTGGTGACGGCCGCGCTGCCGCCGGCCAATTCTCCCTCGTTCGCCGATCGCTTCGCCTCGCTGTCCGGCAACAGCACGCCCGCGCGCGAGCCTGGCCTGCGGACGATGGAGCGCTCCGCCCTGAATGCGGTCCAGCTCAAGCTGCGCGATGCCAAGGCGATGCTCGCCCAGAAGCTCCAGGGCGATGACTGGCGTTCGACCTTGATCGACAACGATCAGGCCGCGACCGAAGAGACGGCAAAGCCGTCGCAGCGCGCCGATAACGTCCCGATGCCGCGCTCGCGGCCGGTGCAGGCCGACTTCTCAGCTCAGATCGCTTCGAGCCAGGCCTATGCCGATGCCAATCCCCGGGTCGACAACCGCAACTTCTTCGAGAAATTCACCGACAAGATCAGGCTGGCCTCCTTGACCCCCAGCGACGGCCTGTTGGGCAGGGCGCCGGATCTGGCTGCGCTTGGCTACGATTCGCACACGGCGGTCTATGACATCAAGGCCAAGGCGCTCTATTTGCCGAGTGGCGTTGCGATCGAGGCCCATTCGGGCATGGGCGCGCTGATGGACGACCCTGATCATGTCGACCAGCGCATGGTCGGCGCGACCCCGCCTGCGACCTACGACCTCAAGCCGCGCGAAAAGCTGTTCCACGGCGTGCGGGCGCTGCGCATGACGCCGACTGACGGCACCAGCGCGCTCGGCCGCGTCGGCCTGCTCACCCACACCTACATGCTCGGCCCGCGCGGCGATTCCAACGGTTGCGTCTCGATCAAGGACTATGATCGCTTCCTCAAGGCCTATGACAACGGCGAGTTCAACCGCCTGGTCGTGGTGCCGAGCCTGAGCGGTGCGACGACCGCCTCGCAGCGCGCCAGCACCGACTCCTGATATTTGTCAGGTGCAGCGGCGCTGCCGTTTTCCCTTCGTTAAGCCGTTGTCGTCCAGAAGCAGCCCATGAGTGATCCAGCAAGCTCCGAGACCCCGCTGCGCACGACGTTCAAGATCAAGCTGAACGGTGACACGCTGGCGATCGCGACCGTCGGCCAGGCCTATCAATTCCTCACCAACTTCAAATCGGTCGAGTGGATGGAATTCCGCTCGCTGCATGAGGAGGCCGTCGCGGCGCTGGAAGGCGCTTCCGGCAACGCCATGCTCGCAGTCCAGGCGACGAACGCGGTGCGCGCCTTGTTCGTGAGCGCGAAGCTGCTCTAGGCGGATTGCATCATCTCCACTCACTCTCGTGTCCCGGCTCTGCGCCGCAGCGCGGGAGCGTTGCGGCGCAGAGCCGGAATCCAGAAAGCCGCAGGGTATGCGGTGAGATGGGCCCCGGCTCAGCGGCGCATCACTACGTGCTGCGCAGCGTCCGGGGCACCAACGACCCCTAATGCCGGTCGCCTCCGTGGCCGTCGTCATCGTCGTCGAAATCGTGGTCACCGCCGCGGCCGAAGTTGGGATCGACGCAGGCAAAGTTGGCGGCATCGCTGGTCAGGCCGCTGCCCTTGTACGATGCGATTCTGGGATAGACGCAGAGCGGCCGCGTGCCGCCGGTCGGGAAGTTCTGGGCCACGCGCGGATCGAACACGCCGCCGGCGGGGTAGGGCGAGGTGGTGTTGGTGTTGGCCGCGACGATGCGGTCCGGCGCGATGCCGTTCTCGACCCAGTCGGTGATCGCCTTGAGCTCGTTGCCGGCGAAGTTGTTGGTGGCCGCGCCGCCGCCGCAATGCGCCATGTTGGGCACCATGAACAGCCGCGCGAAATCGGTCGCGTGATTGTCCATGCGCCGGTTCATATGGCGGTACCAGCGGGCGATCGAGGCGCCCGAGAAGATGCCGTCATTGACGGAGGACGAGATGATCAGCTTGCCGCCGCGCGCTTTGAACGGACGTAGATCCGTTGCGACCGCTGCCATGAAATCCATCGAGCTCTCCGGATAGGCCGCGGTCTTCGTGAAGATCTTCGGCGCGTCGGTGTCGAAGTTGAACTTGAACACGAAGGCTTCCTGACCGGTCGGCCCGTTGACCGGCGTGACCACGGGCGGCGTCTGGAAGATCATCGGGATCGCGCCGGCGCCAAGCGTCAGGTTGATCGCTGTGTTGACGCCGGGTATCGGCGCAGTGACGACGTTCCAGAGTTGCCAGCCCGCGCCGGGCGCGGTGGGCGGCGTCCAGATGCCGGCGTCCCAGAACCAGTTCGAATAGAGCCGCTCGCCCCTGGAGTTGACCGGTCCGGCGTAGATCTTCTTCAGACCATCGACCTGGCCGCTGGTGAGGCAGGTGCCGCCATGCGGCGTGCTGCCGTGCGAGCCGGTGCCGCAAGTGTAGCTCGCGAGCGCCGGATAGACCTTCTTCGCCGTGCAGGCGTGGTAATTGTCGATGATGCCGTCGACGAGACCGTCCAGCGCATCGCAAGCGCTCAGGATCGCGGCGGATGCCACCTGAAGGTCCTGCTGCGGGAAGGTATCGGGAATGAACGGCTGGCCGTTGACGTCCTTGCTGGTTGCGAGCGTGCCGAGCACCTGCTCGTTCCAGGCTTCGGCGAGTGCGGCCTGCGGCAGGTTGAAGCCGGGATTTTGCGAGATCACGCCGTCGAACAGCCAGGGCGAGCGCTGTGACGCCACCATCGCATCGCGGCCGCCGTTCGAGCAGCCCATGATGTAGGAATAGACGGTGTCGAGGCCGTAGAAATAGGAGATGATCTGCTTGGCCGTCGTCGCCGTCTTCTCGATGCCGTTGTAGCCGTAGTCGCGGCGCGCCTGCGCATCGATGGCGAAATGCGCGGAGCCCCCGGCATTGGCGTCGTCGTCCTGATAGCCGCCGACCGCATTGGCCGGATTGTCTTCGTGGCCGCCGTCATCGGCCGCGACCGCCCAGCCCTGGCCGACCTCGACGCCGGCCGCGCCTTGCGGGTCGGCATTGAGGCTGCCGTCGGTGCCGCCGCCGCCCATCATCTCGAAGCGGCCGTGCCAGGTGTTGGGCAGGTTGAGCGCAAAGCCGATGCCGTAGGTGAAGTGATCTGGATCCTGCGTCGAGACGCGCTTGTTGATGATGCCGACCACGTTGCAATAGCCCGACTTCTGCGTCGCGCTCAGGATCTGGGTGTTCGGCAGCGTGAGGCCGGTGAGGGCGGTGCAGGACGCGCGCGGGGCGACGCCGCTCGGCGGCAGCCCGTGTGCGGTCGCCTGCGGGCCAACAGACGCCCATGTGGCGATGATCGTCGATGCCAGGAAAAGTCGTTTCATGTCATGTCCTCCCAGTTTCATGATTGCTGCGTGAACGAACGCGCCCGGCGCGCCGCCAGCCGGTGAGGCGTGGCGGCGTGATCTGCGACAGTGTTGTTGGGAGAGAAGCTCTCGCGCCAATGGTCGGCGCCAGCGCAGCATCGGCCGCGCGCAAAGACTTTCCGCCGCGATGCACGACGGCATGCGGATCGGCGTCCACCCCTGATGACGGCACCGAATTTCGCTCCCCTTGAACCCGCTCGTATGACGGCGGACTTTCACGATGCTTAAGGGAGCGATGTTGCCGTGTCAACATGACGCATCACGCGATATTGCCGTGCAACCTGTCGTAGAAGCTGTAGGCGCGCGGACGGAACCCGCCCGGCTTCTCGATCCGGCCGCGTTGCGTTAGACTTGCTGTCCGAATCCGCCGGATGCGCCTGCACCGGCTCTGCGAAAGATGCGGGTCGATGCAGCCAGGCAAGGCACGGGTGAGGAAACGGATCGCAGGACCGCAGCGGATAGCACGCGTGGCAAAGCCGTCGCGATCGGCGCCCCGCGCGGTGTCCGCCACCAAGCAGGCCAAGGTTAAACTCAAGGCCAAGCCGCCGGCGCTTGGCGACCTCACGCAGCTGTTGGGCTACAGCATCCGCAGGGCGCAGCTCTGGATCTTCAAGGAGTTCAGCCGGCAGCTGGCGGCCTTCGAGATCAGCCCCGCCCAGTTTTCCGTGCTCTGCGTGATCGACGCCAATCCGGGCGTCAACCAGCTCGCGGTCGCGCAACTGCTGTCGATCGAGCGGGCAGGGCTCGGCAGGCTGGTCGATCATCTGGAGAGCCGCGGCCTGGTACGGCGGACCGCCTCGGCGGTCAACCGACGCTACTACGTGCTCTATCTGACCGAGGCCGGTATCGCGCTGCTCGCCCGGATGAAGCCAGCGGCGGCCGAGAGCGACAAGGCGCTGGCCGCCAAGATCGGACCGCGCGCCTACAAGGAATTGCGCAAGGCCCTGTCGATCTTTGTCGAGGACGGCTGATCTGTCATTCCGGGGCGCGCCCCGGAATGACAGCAGGGGGAGCAGCCTACGCCGCGCCCAACCCGAGCTTCGCGTAGATACGCCTTGCATAGGCGCCGAACGCATCCGTCGTCTTCAGCGGCAGGTCGCGCGGGAAGGGCAGGTCGATCGGGAAATAGTCGGCCATCTTCGCGGGGCCCGCGGTGAGCACGGCGCAATGCGAGGACAGGAACACGGCTTCCTGGATCGAATGCGTGACGAAGATGATGGTCTTGCCGCTCTCGCGCCAGATCCGCAGCATCTCCAGATTCATCTGCTCGCGCGTCAATGCGTCCAGCGCGCCGAACGGCTCGTCCATCAGGATCAGCTTGGGATCGTGGATGAAGGCGCGTGCAATGGCAGTGCGCTGCTGCATGCCGCCGGAGAGCTCGCGCGGATATTTCTCTTCATAGCCCGATAGGCCGACCAGCTTGAGCAGGTCGCGCGCCCGCTCACGCGCCGCTTTCATCGGCAGGCCGACGATCTCGGCCGGCAGCAGCACGTTGTCCAGAATGGTGCGCCATTTCAACAACAGCGCCTGCTGGAACACCATGCCGATGTCGCGGCTCGGATCGAACGGGCTCTCGGCATTGCCGATACTCACCGTGCCGCCGTCGGCGCCGTGCAGGCCGGCCAGAATCTTCATCACCGTGGTCTTGCCGCAGCCGGACGGGCCGACCAGCGAGACCAGCTCACCTTCCTGCACGTCCATCGTCACGTCCGAGACTGCCAGGAATTCGCGGCCGCCGCTGCGATAGACTTTCCGGACGCCTTTCAGGCTGATGAAGGGTGTTGGGCTCATGCCAGCCATTTGCTCAAATTGGCGGCGACGAAGGCATCGTCGCTGAGATCGGAATGCTCGCGCGTGACGCGGTCGATCTCCTCGATCTGGCCGGGGCTGAGGCTCTCGTTCGGATCGAGGCACCACAGGCCCCGCATCAGGCCCTGACGCCGCAGCACCTCGTGGCAGCCTGCAATGCAGCCGTGAAAATTGTTGGCGACGTCGAAGAAGGCGCTGTTGCAATCGGTGACGCGGGCGTCGAGCGCGAGCAAATCGGCCGGCACGCTGTCCTTGTGCCGCGCCTGCTTGCAGCGCTCGAACTGCTTGACGGCGCTCGCGGTCCACACCGACCAATGGCCGAGCAGGCCGCCCTTGAAGTAGGTGCGCGTGGTGACGCCCCGGTCGCGAAGGTCGAACGGCAGCATCAGATCGAGCAGGATGTGATCGTCATTGCCGGTGTAGAGCGCGACGCGGTCGAGCGCGCCGGCGGCGGCGACACCGCGCAGCACGTCGAGCGTCCGATAGCGGTTGAACGGCGCGATCTTGATGGCGATGACATTGTCGATCGAGGCAAAGCGCTGCCAGAACCGGCTCGACAGGACGACGCCGCCAACCGCCGGTTGGAGGTAAAAGCCGACCAGCGGGATTTCGGCGGCGACCGCGGTGCAATGCGCGATGATCTCGTCCTCGGAGGCGCTCTTCATCGCGGCGAGGCTGAGCAGGCCGGCGTGATAGCCGATGTCGCGCGCGGTGCGGGCCTCGGCCACCGCCTGCCGGGTCGGACCGGCAAGGCCCGCGACCATCGCCAGCGGTCGCTTGGTCCAGTTTGCTGCCGTCTCGGCGGCAAGCTCGAGCACGGGCCGGTAGAGGCCGACATCGCGGATCGCGAATTGCGTGGTATGGACGCCGACCGCAAGGCCGCCGGAGCCGGCGTCGATGTAATAGCGCGTCAGCGCGCGCTGATGGCGTCTGTCGAGCTGACGTTCGGCGGTGAGCGCGAGCGGGTGCGCCGGCAGCACCGTGCCTTCGGCAATCAGCCTGCGGATGTCGCTGTTGATCTGGCTGTGGTGCATGATGTCCTATCCGAATTCGGGGCCGGCGACGGCGAATGGCATTTCATCGCCCGCTGATGTGGCTGGGCCGAACCGCATGCGCTGGAACGGGCGCTCGATGGTCCAGCCCGAGGCGGTCAATCCTTCCAGGAATGCGGCCTGTGGGGCGACCGCATCGATCAGCAGCGGCGCAGTCTCGGATCGCGCGATCGCGTGAACCAGCGCCAGCGCGTCGGCGGCATTGTCTGCGAACAGGGGGCCGATATGGCGCGCGGTCCTGCCGTCGCGGATCAGCGCGATCGCCCCGCGTGAGGCGGCAATGCGCGAGCCGGAGCGCTGCGCAAAGGCGGTCAGGAGAGCGGCGCGGTCGAAACCGGTTGCGCGCAGGTCCCGCGTGCGGAGCGTAGCGAGCGATGCGGCGGGTGGCGGTGGCGCGGGCAGGCGCATCGGCATGACCAATTTCAGCCGCCGCAATTGCAGCGTCGGCGTGAAGCCGAGCGGCCCGTAGACGGCGGCGCCGTCGGGCGTCGCATCGAGCCAGCTGGTCAGTCCGTTCCTGCGTGCGGTTTCAAGGCAGGCGTCGACCAGCCGCGTCGCGAGGCCGCGCCGGCGATGGCTTGATGTCACCAGCACCATGCTGATCCAGGCGTTGTTGCCGGAGTAGGGCAGCAGCGCGGCCGTGGCGACGAGCAGTGGGCCGTTGCGGATGCCGAACACGACGCCCTCGTGCAGGAAGACGCGCCAGTCCTCTTCGGTCTGGTTCCACTTCGCTTCCGTCGACAACACGAGCCCGGCGATCGCATCGTCGACGCCGAGCTTGACCACGGGCAGCCCGTCAATAACGGCCATCGCGCACCTCGTATTTTGTCGGCTTGCCGAGGCTCGGCATGGCGCGGGAGACCCAGTCGGCGGTCCAGGCGATCAGCTGCTCGGTGTCGACCACGGGCAGGCCGAACAGCTCGACGGCTTTCGATGTGTCGGTGAGCCAGGCCGTCGGCTCTTCCTTGCCGGTCAGCACCGGCGAGCGGCCGAAGCGGGCGCCGAATTTTTGCGCGAGATCGCGCACGCTGAGGATCTCATGCCCGCTGACATTGATCGGCGATGTCGGTGACGTGCAGTGGACGAGGCAACGCAGCGCCTGCGCGGAGGCATCGCCCTGCCAGATGAAATTGACGTGGCCGAGGCTGACATCGATCGGCACGCCGCTGAGCACCTTCGTGGCGATGTCGTGCAGCACGCCGTAGCGCATGTCGATTGCATAATTGAGCCGGAACAGCCGTCCTGACGTGCCGAACTTGTGCGAGAAATACTCGAACATGCGCTCGCGCCCGACGCAGGACTGGGCGTATTCGCCGGGCGGGTTCGGCGCCATCTCCTCGGTCGAGCCTTTGCCGTCGACCGGCACGAACGGATAGACGCAGCCGGTCGAGAACGCGACGATCCGCGACGACGGGAAGGCCTGTGCCACCAGCGCCGGGACGTGCGCGTTCATCGCCCAGGTCAGCGACAGATCGCCCTCGGCACCGAATTTGCGGCCGGCCATGAAGACGATGTTGGGCGCCTTCGGCAGCGCGTTGATCGCGGCCTCGTCCAGCAGGTCGCAATTGATGGTCTCGACGCCGCGCGCATGCAGCCAGTCCTTGACGCCGGCGTCGCTGAAGCGGGCGACGCCGATGACGCGGCGATCGGGTGCGGCAGCCTTCGCCAGCCCCGCCAGCGTCGGGCCCATTTTGCCGGCGACGCCGAGGATCATGATGTCGCCCTCGACCTTCTTGAGGTCGTCGATCAATGCCTGCGTCGGCCGGCACAGCAGATCGTCGAGGGCCGCGATATCAGGAATGGTCTTCGGCAGCGTCTGGCGGGTGAGCAGCATGGATCGGTCCTTCAGCTAAATCTGCCGTTTCAAGTTTGCCTGGCATCGCCGACCACGAACATGCGTTCGAGGGCGAGCACCAGGCCGTAGAGGGCGACGCCGAGCAGCGTCAGCAGCACGACGGCCATGACCATCGCCGGCGTGTCGAGCGAGGACTGCACCTGGATCATGAGGTAGCCGAGCCCGCGCTCGGAGGCGATGAACTCGCCGACGACGGCGCCGGCGACCGCTAGGATGGCGCCGACCTTCATGCCGGAGAACACGTAAGGCAGCGATCCCGGCAGCTGAATCTTGCGGAACAGCGTCCAGCGCGAGCCGCGCAGCGATTTGACGAGGTCGAGCAGGTCAGGCTCGACCTCGCGCAATCCCCGCGCGGTGGTGAGCAGGATCGGGAAGAAGCAGATGCTGAAGGCGATCAGGATGTTCGGCAGGATGCCGTAGGAGAACCAGACGATGAAGAGCGGGCCGAGCGCGACCTTCGGGATCATGTTCAGCGTCACGAACAGCGGCAGTAGCACGAGGCTCACCAGCGGCGCCCAGCTGAAGATCACGGCGAGCGCGACGCCGACGACCGCGCCGAGGGCGAAGCCGCCGAGGATCTCGATGGCCGTCACCAGCGTGTTGGTACCCCAGGCATAACTTGCAGTGCCCAGTGTCTGCACCGTCGCGAGTGGCGAGGGGAGGATGAATTTCGGCACGTGGAAGGCATCGACCGCGAGTTGCCAGAGCACGAGCACGGCGAGGTGCACGATCAGGACGATCGCAAAGCTGCGCGCCGGCCTTGCTCCGCCACCTGTCACCATCCGCTCCCTGTTGCTTCGGCCTCGCTGCCGCAGGCCGAGCCTAACCGTCTCTGGGGCAAGTTTCAACCATCTGGTTGATTACGGCCGGAGCGACTGCAGCACCAGATCGGCGACATGCCGGCGGCGCGCGCGCCGGGCGGTGCGGCTCGACAGGTCCTTGCCGAAGATCGCCGACAGCGTCGGCGTGTTGGAGAAGAAGAAATAGGAAAGGCCCGCAATCGAGATGTAGAGCTGGATGGGGTCGATCCCCTTGCGGAACATCCCTGAGCGCACGCCCTCATGGAGGATGTGCGAGACGCTCTTCACGAGCGGCGAATGCATCGCCTCCAGCCGGGTCGAGCCGCGCACATGGCGGGCGCCGCCGCGGTTCTCGTCGTTCAGGAGCACGATGAAATCGGGGTTTTCCGCCAGATGATCGAACGAGGCCTCGATCAGCCGGCGGATCGCCTTGTCCGGCGGCAGGCCTTCGAGATTGAGCCTGCGCTCCTGTTCGCGGATGTCCTCATAGACCCATTCGAGTACGGCGAGGTAGAGCGCGTCCTTGTCGCCAAAATAGTGATAGACCAGCTGCTTGTTGACGCCGGCGCGCTCGGCGATCTCGTCGACGCGGGCGCCCGCAAAACCATGCCTGGCGAACTCCTGGCGTGCCGCGGTGAGCAGTTTCTTGCGGGTCGCGACCGGGTCGCGGCGCTGCGGCACGGTGTCGCCTGAGCGTTTTGCGGGCATTTCCAACCAAACAGTTGACAAGTTGAGGGCGGGCTTGTTGCATTGGTAGCCGCACATGGCGGTAGCGACAAGCCGGGTCGCGGCAATGAGGAGAGTGCGATGAAGCGTTTGCAGGCTGCGATCGTAACCCTGATGCTCGGATGGCAGGTAGGCCCGGCAGGCGCGGGCGAGGCGGTCAACCTGATCCTGAACTGGACGCCGACCGCCGATCATTCGCCGTTCTACTACGCCAAGGCGCAAGGCTGGTACGAGAAATCAGGCATCGACCTCACCATCGAGGTCGGCAAGGGCTCCGGCGTCTCCGCCGCCAAGGTCGGCTCCGGCGGCTCGGCCTTCGGCATCGCCGATCTCGCCACCATGCTGGTTGCCAAGAGCAAGGGCGCCGATGACGTCGCTCTGATGAGCATTTACGCGAATACCGGCCAGACCTTCTACTGGCTGAAGAGCTATGGCGTGAACGGCGCGAAGGACTTTGCCGGCCACAAGATCGGTAACCCGCCCGGCGATGCCTCGCGGGTGATGTGGCCTGCATTCGCGAAGGCGGCGGGTCTCGCGCCCGACTCCGTCAGCTTCGTCAATATCGGGCCGACCGCCAAGATCGCCGCGCTGAAGAGCCACACCGTCGACATCATCAGCGACTTCTACAACGAGCACGATCTGAAGGTGATCGAGTTCGGGCCGGACCTCGGCTACGTCAACTGGAAGGACATCGGCCTCAATCCTTACGGCAATTCGCTGATCGTCAACGGCGCTTACTTGCAGAAGAACCCGAAGCTCGTCGAGGATTTCGTGCGCATCTCGCAGAAGGCCTTTGCCGCCTGCGTTGCCGACGTCACGCCGTGCCTGAAGGCGCTGCTCGACCAGGTCTCCGGTCTCGACAAGGAGAACCAGGAGCGCCAGTGGGAGCGCATCAAGTTCCTGATGACGGACGAGTTCACCACCACCAAGGGTCTGGGCTGGATCGACGGCGAGCGGATGAAGAAGGACTACGAGCTGGTCCAGACCTATCTCGGCATGGAGAAGCCGTTCGATGTGACGACCGCGTTCACGACGAAGATGCTGGATCCCGCCATCAAGATGGACGCGAGCAAGGTGAAGAAGTAGGGGGCTCGGTCGTCGCCTCACACTCCACTTGTGCCCCGGACGCAGCGCAGCGTCCCTTGACGGTGCGCTGCAGAGCCGGGGCCCATCTCGCCGAGAGCAACCCGCGTGGTTTGGGTCCCGGCTCTGCGGCGCACCGCTACGCGCTGCACCGCGTCCGGGACACGGGAGGGGGCCAACTAACTCGTCACTCACGTAACCCCACGGAGAAATTAACCGGCCATTAACCATATCGGCGGCATCGTTAACCATTCAATAACAGGGAACGAGTCGGCCGTTATGGAGGCTGCAGCAAAAGTTCAACGCCAAATGGTGCGCCTGCGCGGGCGCTCCTATGTGGCCTTCGTCTTCGTGCCGACGGTTCCGATCCAGGACTGGCTCCAGGAGATCGACACCACCATCGCGCGTTCGCCGGGCTTCTTTTCCGGTCGGCCCGTGGTGATCGACCTGTCCTCGGTCGATCTCAGCCAGGCCGGCATCGGCCATCTACTCACCAGCCTGCAGGACCGCAACATTCGCGTGCTTGGTATCGAGGGCGTGGACGAGGCGAGGCTGACGCCCATGATGCCGCCGCTGCTGTCGGGCGGGCGCAGTTGCGTGATCGAGCCAACCGCGGCGAAAAAGCCGGAGACCAAGGCCGAGACCAAGGCAACCTCGCTACTGCTCGACAGTCCGGTGCGTTCCGGCCAGACCGTGATCTTCCCCGAAGGTGACGTCACGATTCTGGGCTCGGTCGGCTCCGGCGCCGAGGTCGTTGCCGGCGGCTCCATCCACATCTACGGCGCGCTGCGCGGCCGCGCCATGGCGGGCGTGAACGGACACACGAGCGCGCGGATCTATTGCCAGAAGATCGAGGCCGAACTGCTTGCAATCGATGGATTTTATCAGACTGCCGACGACATCGACAGCGCCTTGCGCGGCCGGCCTGCCCAGGCCTGGCTACAGGGCAACACCATGCGAATTACTGCGCTGAACTGACCAGAAGGAGATATTTGAAATGGCCAAGGTACTGGTCGTGACATCAGGCAAGGGCGGCGTCGGCAAGACGACCACGACCGCCGCATTGGGAGCTGCGCTGGCGCAGCGCGGCGACAAGGTCGTCGTCGTCGATTTCGACGTCGGCTTGCGCAACCTCGACCTCGTGATGGGCGCCGAACGCCGCGTGGTGTTCGATCTGATCAACGTGGTGCAGGGCGTGGCCAAGCTCCCGCAGGCGCTGATCAAGGACAAGCGGCTGGAGAATTTGTGGCTGCTGCCGGCTTCGCAAACCCGCGACAAGGACGCGCTGACGGAAGAGGGCGTCGGCAAGGTCATCGCCGATCTGCGTAGCCGGTTCGACTGGGTGATCTGCGACAGTCCGGCCGGCATCGAGCGTGGCGCTTCGATGGCGATGCGCTTTGCCGATGAGGCCGTGATCGTCACCAATCCGGAAGTCTCCTCGGTGCGGGATTCCGATCGCATCATCGGTATGCTCGATTCCAAGACCGTGCGGGCCGAGAAGGGCGAGCGCGTCGAGAAGCACATTCTCATCACCCGCTATGATCCCTCGCGTGCCGCGCGCGGCGAGATGCTGACCATCGACGACATCCTGGAAATCCTCGCAACGCCCTTGCTCGGCATCATCCCCGAAAGCCAGGACGTGCTGCGCGCTTCGAACGTCGGCACCCCGGTGACGCTCTCAAACGCCGAAGGCGCACCCGCGCGGGCCTATATCGACGCGGCGAGGCGGCTGTGCGGCGAAACCGTCGCCATGCAAGTGCCTGTCGAGCGCAAGGGCTTCATGGATCGGTTGCTGCGACGGAGGGCTGCATGAGCATGGGTCTGCTCCGGCTTCTCCGCGGCAACAAGGCATCCGCACCCGTCGCTCGCGAACGGTTGCAGATCCTGTTGGCCCATGAACGCGGAATGCGCGGCCAGCCCGATCTACTCGGTGTGCTGCGTGAGGAAATTTTGGCTGTCGTCTCCAAGCACGTGATGCTGGATCCGACCAAGGTGATCGTCCGGCTCGAGCGGGGCGACGAAGTCTCGACCCTCGAGGTCGATATCGAGGTGCCCAACGATTTCGAGCGCAAGAAAGTGGCGGTCGGGTAGGGGGCGCGGCCGAAGACTTTGGGGTGGGTGAAGGCGGTCCGCTGGGCACAGCGGGCCGCCTTTGTCTTGCGTGCATGAGGTAACCACGGTTTCGCCCGATTCCGTCTCGACGCTGGATTGTCATGGCAGGACCTTGCGCGTCCTGCTGGTTCGGGAGGGGATGCCGCCATGCCGTCGAGACAACCTATCCGTTATCGCTTTTTGGCCGTGACAATCGCCGCTGCGATGGCCGTCGCGCCGTCGATCTCGCTGGCCTGCACGCGCCTGGTTTATCTCGGCGCGGGCAATCAGGTGATCACGGCGCGTTCGATGGACTGGAAGAGCGACGTCGCCACCAATCTCTGGATCTTTCCGCGCGGCATGGCACGCAGCGGCGAGGTCGGACCGAGCTCGCTGACCTGGACCTCGAAATACGGCAGCGTCATCGCGTCGGGCTACGACATTTCCACGACCGACGGGCTCAACGAAGCCGGCCTGATGGCCAACGTACTGTGGCTGGTCGAATCGGAATATCCAAAGTTCGACGGGAGCAAGCCTGGCCTGACCATCGCGGCCTGGGCGCAATATGTGCTCGACGAGTTCGCGACCGTCCAGGAGGCGGTGGACGCGCTCGCCAAGGAGCCCTTCACGATCGTGACCGACAACGTACCCGGCGAGAAGCGGCTCGCAACGCTGCATCTGTCGATGTCGGATGCCACCGGCGACAGCGCCATCGTCGAATACATCCAGGGCAAGCAGGTCATCCACCACGGCCGCCAATACCAGGTCATGACGAACTCGCCGACCTTTGACGAGCAGCTCGCGCTCAATGCCTATTGGAAGCAGATCGGCGGCACCGTGTTTCTGCCCGGCACCAACCGCGCCTCCGACCGCTTCGCGCGCGCCTCGTTCTACGTCGACGCGATCCCGAAGGACGAAAACCCCGACCGCGCGCTCGCCGCCGTGTTCAGCGTGATCCGCAACACTTCGGTGCCGTTCGGCATCACGACGCCGGACCAGCCGAACATCTCGTCGACCCGTTGGCGCACCGTCGCCGATCACCAGCGAAAGCTCTATTTCTTCGAGTCGGTGCTGACGCCGAACACGTTCTGGGTCGATCTCAAGAGGGTCGATTTCTCGCCGCAAACGGGGAAGGTGAAAAAGCTCGATCTCGGCCCGGATCAGGATCACACCTTTGCCGGCGATGCGACCGCTAGCTTCCGCGAGGCCGAGCCGTTCAAGTTCCTGGGACTGCCGATGTGATCGACTGCGGGCGGAACGGGCAGCGCGGCGAGATCGTTATCAGCGAGCCGCGGAGCGCCGAGCCGGGCGCCGCGGTGTCCGCAAACGGGAGAGCGCCCATGATGTCCGAGGTCCAGGTTCACACCGTCGCCCGACAGATGCTGGAACAGCATGGTTTCGCGGCGATCGCCAAGGCTGCCGAGCAGGCGCAGGCCTGCGAGGGGCGCGGGGAGGCTGACGAAGCCAAGGAATGGCGTCACATCGCCGATGCCATGAAAATCATGCGCGGCCCGGCGCACAGCTGAGCGCCGTCAGGCCTTTCCGGCTCCATCCTTGATCATGTCGAGGACCCGGCTCGCCAGCGCCTCGACCACGAACGGCTTCGTCAGCACCTGCATACCGGGCGCGAGCTGTCCGTTGCCGATGATGGCGTTCTCCGCATAGCCCGTGATGAACAGAACTTTCAGTTCGGGGCGCGTGAGACGCGCCGCATCCGCGAGCTGGCGGCCGTTCATGCCGCCGGGCAAGCCGACATCGGTGATGAGCAGGTCGATTGTCGCATCCGATTGCGACATCCTCAGTCCGGTCGGGCCGTCATGGGCCTCGATCACGCTGAAGCCGATCTCTTCCAGTGCGTCCGTCAGCAGCATCCGGATCGAGGGCTCGTCGTCAACGACCAGAATGGTGTGGCTCGTCTGAGGTCGCTCCGTGGTCTTGCTGGCGAGCGCGGACGGTTTGTCAGTATCCTTGCCGTAATGCCGCGGCAGATAGAGGCACATGGTCGTGCCCTGGCCGACCTCGGAATAGATCCGCACTTGTCCGCCGGACTGGCGCACGAAGCCGTAGACCATCGAGAGGCCGAGGCCGGTGCCCTGGCCGATGGGCTTGGTGGTGAAGAACGGATCGAAAGCGCGCTCGATCACATCGGGGGGCATGCCGATGCCGGTGTCGGTGACGCAGAGCGAGACATATTGTCCGGGCTCCAGATCGCGCTCGCCCGCGCCATGTTCGTCGAGCCAGCGATTGGCGCTCTCGATGGTAATGCGGCCGCCTCGCGGCATGGCATCACGGGCATTGATGCACAGATTCAGGAGCGCGTTCTCGAGTTGCGAGTGATCGATCAGCGTCGACCACAGGCCGCCGGCGGCGACGACCTCCACGGCGATCTCGGGCCCGACCGTGCGGCGGATCAACTCCTCCATTCCCATCACCAGCCGGTTCAAATCGGTTGGCCGCGGGTCGAGCGTCTGCCGTCGCGAGAAGGCGAGCAGACGGTGGGTCAGCGCGGCCGCGCGCTTGGCGGCGCCTTGTGCCGTCGTGACGTAGCGGTCGATTTCCTTGACACGGCCCTGGCCGAGCCGTGTCTGCAGCAATTCCAGAGAGCCAATGATGCCGGTGAGCAGATTGTTGAAATCGTGGGCGATGCCGCCGGTAAGCTGGCCGACCGCTTCCATCTTCTGCGACTGGCGCAGCGCCTCCTCGGCCTGGCGCAGCCGTTCCTGCTCCCTCAGGCGTTCGGTGACGTCGTAGGAATATTGGTAGGCGCCGAGGAGTCTTCCGTCGCCATCGCGCAGGCAATTGAACCGCATCTCATAGAAGCGGCGGGCCCGCCCGGGTTCGCCGAACTCCGCGACCTCGACAAAGGACTCGCCGGCAAGCGCGCGTGTCCAGACGGCGCGGATGGCCTCCAGATGCTGCGGCTGGTCCTTAAGCACTTCAAGCATGTTGTCACCGACCTTCGGCAAGATGCCGTAGATGCGGTGAAATTCACGGGCCGAGGCCCCATTGATGGCAAGCCAGCGAAAGTCCGGGGCGACGACCTGCACGAAAGCATCGGTGCCCTCGACGAGGTCGGCAAAGACTTTGCGCTCGGCGACCGCCGCGACCACGCGCGCTTCCAGCGTCTCGTTCAGGCGCTGTAGCTCTTCCTCGGCCCGCTTGCGCTTGGTGATGTCCTGGAACAGCACGGCGACCTGCTTGCGGCTTTCGGGTTCGACCCGGAAGGCAGCAAGCTCGAGGTAGCGGCCCGTCGCGACCAGTTCGCGCTCGAAGCGAATCGGGACGCCGGTGCGCAGGACGCCGCCGTAAAGCTCCACCCAACCGCCGGCTTCATCGGGGACCATCTCGCGGACCTTCTGGCCGACCACGTTGGGAATGCCCGCATGCTGGGTATAGGCGGGATTAGCCTCGACATGGACGTAGTCGCTGAGCGGACCATGGGGACCGTCGAAGAACTCGATGATGCAAAAGCCTTCGTCGATCGAGTTGAACAGCGTTCGGTAGCGCTCCTCGCTTTCGGCGAGTGCGGATTCGACCTTCTGGCGCTCGCTGACGACGGCGATCCGCTGCGCCTTGAGGCGTGCGTTTTCCTCCTCAAGCGCCTTCAGGCGGCGTTGCAGGTTCTCAAACTCGATCGAATCCACAAGCGCTCGCGGGGTTGGGCGTTTCCAGGACGGCTCTCCAGCCTGTTCGCGCATTCTACTGGGCGGAAGCCCCGCGGCAAGCCGTCCATCTCAACCCGACCGGAACCGGCGGGTTCCCGCGTGATCCGCGGCTCAGCGCTCGCCTTGCTCGGCGCCTTGCGGCACCGGCTTGTGATGGGTCTGCGGCTGAGCCCGCTCGCCGGCCTCCTGGCAGGGAAGCTGCTCCCAGGACCCATCGGGGCCCTGCTGATAGGCGCTGCAGGACGAAGAGGCCGCCTTGTCCTCGCCCTTCTGGGCGTCGGCATTTCTCGCCAGCGCTGGCGCTGCCAGCACGGCGCTCACCGCGAGCGCACCGGCGAAGACAAGATGAGGTATCCGCATGGGGGTCTCCGGGTTGAAAACACCCGCATGCTGGCGAGGAATGTGACAATTATGGGCCGGAGCGGCGGTTCCGTCGCGGCGTGCTTAACGGCCAGGCGATGCCTAAAGCGCGATGAGTTTAGGATGAATCGTCATCGCGCTTAGGCTGTTGTTTGAGCATGATCTTTTCGGAAAACCGCTGCGCGCTTTTCCGGATCACGCTCTAGCCGCCCTTGCTGCGGATCAGACCGGCGAGGCTGGTCTTCTGCTTTTCGCACCAATTGCTCATGCCGAGCCGGCGCTGGTCGAGGTCCGTCATCTGGGTTGCGACCGCGACCTCGGCCATGATGTCGTCGGCCTGCTTCTCGCCCATCTTGCCGCCGGTGTGCATCCAGGCAATTGCCTTGCGCACCTGCTCGGTGGTGCCGTCGGGCAGTTGCATCTGCTGGGCCTTTTGCACCAGATCCTGATAGACCACGTCCGTACCAGGACACTCGACCTTGGCGGCGAAGGCCTGCAAGACCATCGTCACATAGTTCGAGCGTGTGTGGTCGTCAGCCGCCTGGGCTGGAGCTGCGATCAGCAACAGGCCTGCCATCAGCAAAGGGGCGCGCATCCCTGGGTCCTCCTCGTTTTGTAGGGAGGCTAGCGTCCTGCGGGCCGCTCCGCAATGGTGGCAGGGCGTGATTGTTGCCTGCTCGTGCGGTGCAGAGGGTTAGCGTCGCCAGGCCGGCACGGGATCGAGTGGGGTGCGATAGACCTCGACGTGATCGCGATCGGTGACGCGCACCGAGCAACCTTTCTGCTGCAACTCAGGCTTCACCTGTGACAGCTCGCTTGCGAGTTGAACGGCACGATCAGAGGCGACCTCGATGTCCTCGAGGATGATTCCGCCCTGGTTCTTGAACTCTTCACCGTCAACGAGATCGAAGGAATAATACGGCATTCGAATTCCCCGGTGTGACGACCCAATCTTCACACGAAGGCTTCAACGGAAGTCTTCGACACATGCCGGATCGTAGCACTGAGTCGATCTCTAACCGATGAACGGAGCGCGCAATCTCTGTGCGTATGGCGCAGAAATGATGTGCAACGTTCGCGCGCCTTAAGATTTTATTAAATATATCGGCCTGATCATAAGGCATGGAATTGCAGCAGAACCGGGCTCCGGGAACCGGCAGCTGCAAGAGAAGGCCGGCGGCATAGATCCCGACGGCCTTTTCTCTTTGGGTCGAGCCGTGCATCCCCGTAGTAGCACGGAGCCACATCGTCGCATGATCACGTCGAACAGGACAGCTTGCGTCGCCCTTCGATGATGCGCTAGCGCAGCGGCATCGGCGGACGCACGACAGGCCCATCATCATCGGCAACAGCTTGCGTCGTCGCGACGGGCGCTGCCACCGCTGGTGGCGGCAGCGCGGCTGCCTGCGAAGGCGGCGGCGGAGGCGCAAGCGACGCTGGTGCATGGGCCGGCGCGTAAGTGTGCGACACCACGGGCTTCGGTTTGCGAACAGGCGGCATCGGCGCCGGAGCGCGCGGCGGCAGCGCCGACATGCGCGCGGGCGGGGCGCTCGGTGGTTTCGCCTCAGCGATCGGCTTGGGCGCAGGCGGCTTCGCCATCTCGCGCACCATCTGCTCCTGACCTGCCTTCAACTCGGCGATGTTGGCCTTGAGCTGCTCGATCTGCTGCGCCATCGAGGCGATGTCGCGCGTCATCGATTCCACCGAAGGCCCGGCATCAGGGGGTGGTGCCGTCGGCGCGGCAGCGGCCGTGGCAATTGGCGAAGCGGGCGTCGTCGCGGTTTGATCGGCGGTCTGATCCTGCGCGGCCGGAGGTGCCGCCTGCGCGGCTGCAACCGGTGCAGTCTGCGACGTCGCAGGCAGCAGCGAGGCCAGGGCCGGGGTCCATTCGGCGAGCATCTGCGTCGCAGTGTCGCCGTGCTTCTCCCAGGCGATGGTCGCCGCGGCACTGCCGCCCGCGAACAGGAACGTGAGGAACGCGCCGCGCAGCCATTTGCCGGCCGCCGACCGCTTCGGTCTGATGTGATCATCGGTGGCGGTGACGCGTACGGCGGTGTCGACCGAAGGCGCGGCCGGTTGGGGCTCGGCTGCTTGCGGCACCGATACGGGGCTGAACTTCGGCTCGATCGTCGCTTTCGGCTCGGGCGCGAATTTCGGCTCGGGCCGCGCCGTAAACTCCGGTGCCAGCGTCGGCGTCTCGCTGCTCACGCGAGACGCCCTGATCACATCAGGCGAAATCTGTACCGCGTCATGCGGATCGTTGTCCTTGACCGTGTCCTTCACGATCTCATCGACGATCTGGCGGCTGTTCAACGTCGCGAGCATCGCAGCTCCTTTGACCCCTTGGTCGTCCGCATTGGCGCGAGCCGATCTGTTTCATGAGCCCGTCCCAATTTGATCAGGCTGGCCCCGTACGCACGAGTCCAGCCGGGTTTGACCAAAGCAAGGCGAGGCGATGGAGACATCGCGACCGTCTTCTGCCAGATGTGGTGATGGAACCTGATGGGCCGAACACGGGCACGTGTTCCGCATTGCCTTGTTTTCAGCATGATTTGGGCAGCATCTCGCTCCGCTGGGGGTGCTGCTAACCGCTATCGGGGGCCGGCGGTGCCAAGATCTCTCCTCGTTTTGTTCGTCGTTGCACTGCTGCCGCTCGGCGGCTGCATGCAGACGACTCTCTCGCCATCGACAGATGCCAGCATGACGGCGCGCGACCGCGAGTTGCTCGCGCACACGCCTTACGCCCAGGCAAACGTGCCCGAGCAATATCTCCGTCACATCGTCGATTATCCGCGCAAGGAGCTGCCGGGCACCATCCTGGTCGATACCGATGCGCGCTACCTCTACTACGTTCTGCCCGACGGCAAGGCGATCCGCTATGGCGTTGCGGTCGGCGAGGAGGCGATGGCCTTCTCGGGCGTGGCGCGCGTTGGCCGGCTGGCGGAATGGCCGGATTGGGTGCCGACCCCCGAAATTCAGGCGCGATTGGGGCCATATCCTGCACGCGTGCCCGGCGGTCCCGCCAATCCGCTGGGTGCACGCGGCATCTATCTCTATGCCGGCAACAAGGACACGCTCTATCGCATTCACGGCACCAATCAGCCGGAATATATCGGGCAGGCGATCTCGTCGGGCTGTATCAGGATGCGCAACGAGGACGTGATCGATCTGTTCGACCGGGTGAAGCTCAACGCGACTGTCGTTGTACTGCCGCCAGGACAAAGCGCGCAGATTGACTCGGGGCCGAGTTGGCGCGGATAAGGCAATCGATCTGACCTGTCACGTCGGTCGCATCACCGAAGCTTGATGACGCGACCGCGTCGACTGTCGGTTGGTCGACCGCAAAGGTGAATTGCTTCACAGGCGTTTTGCTGCAGTTGCGCTACGCCTCCATGGCTCGTTGCCATGGGAGGCATCATGCAAAATTTCATTGAACAATTTGATGAGAACGATCGCCGCATCGTGCGCAGGTGGCGTTTGGCCACGCTCGGTTTCTACGGGTCGATCCTGGCCGGACTCATCGTCTATGCAGCGCTGCATTGGAATCCCGAGGTGAACTACGCCTCGGCCGATTCCGCAGCCCACGCCAAGCTCACGAGCGCGCCGAGCGGAGCAGGACGCGCGCCGTTCGCGCCTTAATTGTCGGGGCGGGCGATGCGCCATTGCAACGTCGTGGCGTTGCCGTTGGCATCGCCCGGCGCCTTGTCGGCCGGTGACGTGTAGAGCGGGCGATAGCGATACGCCCACATCTTGCTGCCGTCCTCGCGGTCGATCACGGTGAAGTCGCCAATGGCCTTGGCTTCGGTGGTTGCGGCGAGCGGCACCCAGCTTTCGGTGCACTTGCCGTTGCAGTTCGACGTCTTGCCCGTGGTGTCGCGCTCATAATAGTAGAGCGTCATCCCCTTGGGATCGACGAGCTTGGGGCCCTGCTTGGTCAGGACCACCTTCGCGGGAGCGGATGTCGCCTCGGGCTTCGGCGGAGGAGGGGCCTCGCCACCATGGCCATTCGCAAGCGCATGACCGGTGGTCAGCGCGATGATTGCGGCCGCAGTGACGAATCTCGACATCCGAAACTCCAAAAAGGCAAAGTTAATGGCGTGTTAAACGCAGAATTGCCGCCGACCATAGCAGCCGAAGGTTAGTTCCAGGTTTCTCCGCGCTGCGACATCTACGCATCCGGCGAGCCGGTCATGCCTTGATATCGCGCAACGGGGCGCGGCTGAGCTCATTGCCGGCGGCAATGGCCTTGCGCAGCAGCCTCATCAGCTCCTCGCCCTCCCTCGCGCTGAGGCCGCGGAGCATGACGGCTTGGGCGGATTCAACTGCCGGCGTGATCTTGCGCAGCGTACGCCGGCCCTCGTCGGTGATCTCGAGCTCGCGGGCGCGGCGGTCGCGGGCACTGGCGCGGCGCTCGGCAAGGCCCTTCTGCACCAGCCGATCGACCACGCCGGTGATGGTGGTGCGGTCATAGGCAATCAATCCGGCGAGAGTGACCTGGTCGAGCCCGGGATTGGCCTTGATGGTCGCGAGCGCCGCGTACTGCACCGGAGTGAGGTCGAAGCCGGCTTCACCGACCTCGGCCAAGAATACCGCCACCGCGATCTGTTGAAATCGCCGCGCCAGATGGCCGGGCATGTCGTTGTTGTCTTTCACCGAATTCTCCGTGAGGGCAGGGACGGTGGCGGATTGTTGACGAGTATACTGATAGTCAGTATACTGACTAATATCAGGCAAATCGTCAATGGGAGAGGCGCATGCAATTCCATCTCAATGGATTCCAGCCGGGCGATCCTGAAATCGCCGATCCCGCCGAGCGCGTGCAGGCGCCAGGTGCCGTAGGCGCCGTGCCTAATGAGGTCGATGTTCTCATCGTCGGCTGTGGCCCCGCGGGCCTGATGCTCGCGGCACAGCTCGCGCAATTCGCCGATATCAAGACCTGCATCGTCGAGCAGAAGCCGGGCCGGCTCTCGGTGGGCCAGGCCGACGGCATCGCCTGCCGCACCATGGAGATGTTCCATGCCTTTGGCTTCAGCGAGCGCGTGCTGAAGGAAGCCTATTGGGTGAACGAGACGACGTTCTGGAAGCCCGACGAGCGCGCGCCGGAGGCAATCGTCCGCAGCGGCCGGGTGCAGGACGTCGAGGACGGCCTGTCGGAATTCCCGCACGTCATCCTCAACCAGGCGCGCATTCATGACGGCTTTCTCGACGTCATGCGCAAATCACAGGCCAAGCTCGAACCCTATTACAACAGGCGTCTGCTCGACCTCGAGGTCGATCCGGCCGCAGGTCCCGCCGATCGTGCGGTGACCGTGCGCCTTGAACGTGGCGATGCCGGGAACGAAGGCAAGGTCGAGACCATCAGGGCGCGCTACGTCGTCGGCTGCGACGGCGCGCGCAGCACGGTGCGCAAGTCGATCGGCCGCGAGCTGCATGGCGATTCCGCCAACCACGCCTGGGGCGTGATGGATGTGCTGGCGGTGACCGATTTCCCCGATATCCGGTTCAAGTCCCTGATCCAGTCGGCGAAGGACGGCAGCCTTCTCATCATTCCGCGCGAGGGCGGTTACATGGTCCGCCTCTATGTCGAGTTGGCAAAACTCGACGTCGGCGAGCGCGTCGCCAATCGCAATATCACCGCCGACGACGTGATCGCGAAGGCGCGGCGGATCCTGAATCCGCATACGCTCGAGGTGAAGGAGATCGCCTGGTGGTCGGTCTACGAGATCGGTCAGCGCCTGACCGACAAGTTCGACGACGTGCCTGACCCCGAGATCGCGACGCGGCAGCCGCGCATCTTCATTGCGGGCGATGCCTGCCATACCCATAGCCCGAAGGCCGGGCAGGGCATGAATGTTTCGATGCAGGACGCCTTCAATCTCGGCTGGAAGCTTGCGGCCGTGCTGCGAAAGCAGAGCGCACCGAGCCTGCTGCATTCCTATTCGGCCGAGCGGCAGGCGGTAGCGAAGGAGTTGATCGATTTCGATCGCGAGTGGGCCGGGATTTTGGCCTCGGCGGCCAAGGCCGGCGGCGCCGATGCGGCGAAGACGCAGGATTATTTCGTCAGGCACGGCCGCTACACCGCGGGCACGGCGACGCATTACGCGCCGTCGATCCTCACGGGCGCGGCTTCGCATCAACATCTGGCGAAAGGCCTCGTCATCGGCAAGCGCTTCCATTCCGCGCCAGTGATCCGGCTCGGGGATGCGAAGCCCGTTCATCTCGGCCACGCGGCGCAGGCCGATGGTCGCTTCCGCATCTACGCATTCTCGGGCGCCGAAGATCCGGGCGCAGACAACTCGGCCATTCGCGCGCTTTGCAATTTCCTTGCTGAATCCAGGCAATCGCCGGTGAAGCGATACACCCCTGTCGGCGCCGACATCGATGCCGTGATCGATCTGCGGGCGGTGTTTCAGCAGGACCATCGCGAGCTTGCGATCCAGGCGATGCCCGCGATGCTGCTGCCACGCAAGGGGCGTTACGGCCTGCTCGACTACGAAAAGATGTTCTGTCCCGACCTCAAGAGCGGCCAAGATATCTTCACGATGCGCGGCATCGACCGGATGGCGGGCTGCATGATCGTGGTGCGCCCGGATCAGTACGTCGCGCAGGTGCTGCCGCTCGATGGTTTTGTCGCGCTGTCGGCATATTTCGACGGCTTCATGTTGCAGAAGACCTGACGCATGCTCCGCCGATGAACGGCTGATGAATATTGAACTCAGTGCAAGGTGCGCGTCTCACTCTTTCGGCTGATGCGGCGCTCGCGAGCGGAACGCTTTATTCCGCTCGCGCGTTCCGCCTGTCAGAGGAGGACTTCGCCATGAGACTGAGAACCGCTTTAGTTGCCGCATTGCTGCTTGCACCGACCGCTGCATTGGCCGCGCCTGGAATCGTCACCGTTTCGACGGGCTTGCGCGCGGGTCCAGGTGCGGGCTTTCCGCTGGTCGATCGCGTCCCCGAAGGCGCCCGCGTCAACATCCATGGTTGCCTGCGCGGCAATGCCTGGTGTGACGTGAGCTTCTCCGACGACCGCGGCTGGGTGTCGTCGGAATATCTCGAATATCTCTACCGCAATCACTACGTCTATCTCCCCGACTATGTCGACGAGGTCGGCGTGCCGGTCGTTCCCTTCGTGCTGAGCTCGTACTGGTCGAGCTATTACGAGGGACGTCCCTGGTATCGCCGTCATGCCTACTGGAACAGCTACTGGACTTCGCATGAGCGCTTGGCGACACGGATGACGATCGATCCGCGCGCCGCCCGCATCGGCCGCGCGGCGACGCGCGACGCTGCGGTCGCGCTGGGCCGCGACGAGCACGCCAGAGACAACATCAAGGGCAATGTCGCGGTCTCCGGGCGCGACGCCGCGACCGCGCGGCATGATGCGACCATCGCCAAGCGCGATGCCGCAGTTGGCGTCGACCGGAATCGAGCCGAACGTAGCCAGCGCGTCGTCAATGAGCGTACCGCGGTGCAGGCGCGCAATCCCCGCGATGCGCAGGCACGCATGATGCACGAACAGTCGGCGAGCCACGCTGCGCTGCGCGCGCAGCCGACGGCGCGTGTCCATGAGGCACCGCGCATTTCGGCCGCACCTGCTGCCCGGCCCGCAATGCCGCATATGGCTCAGCCCAATGTCAGCCACGGTGCGCCCATGAATGCCCATGCGCAGATGCCGGCGCCGCGTGCGGCTGCACCTGCGCCCGCGATGCCGCATCCGGGCGGGGGTGGCGCTCCGCACGTCAACGCCGCTCCGCATGGTGGTGGGCCCGCCGGCGGCCATGAAAAGCACTAATATTCGCCACGAAAGCCCGGCCTCCCGCCGGGCTTTTTGTTTGGATTGGCGCGAGTTCCGTCCGCCTACAATTTAAGAAAGTTCTTCGCCCGCAGATTTCATTGATCGTAACACGTCTATTCAAAGCTGTAAGCATCCACTCGGGGCAGCGGGGCTACGGGAGGATGTTGACGATGAGACAGAACCAGGCGGAGTCGCGCCGCCAAAGTGTCGCGAAGCGGTCGATGACCAGAGAGGCCAAGCAACTGGCCGGCCTGATTGCCGGGTTGCGCAAATCCCTCGATGGCATCCACAAGGAGCGGGCGAGCACAAAGCTCTCCGGGGCCGAAATGGGTATGCTCGACGAACGCCGCAACAATTTGTTGCTCACCATAGCGGCCCTGGACGACCGTCTATCGGCTGTGCAGGGTCTGATAGATCTCGGCCGGCCACATGTGATCCGCGTCCACTAAGCGGATTTTTGGCGCTATCGGTTCTGTCGCGGCGGCGATAGGCCCGGGCCCGGCTGGCAGCTCGGCACCTGCGCATCCGCAGGCGAGCCCTTGAACCAGCTCCCGGCAAGCAATCACATCCAAGATGCGACGCATCATGAGGTGCCAGCGCTCCGAAGGGGTCGGTGCTATCTCACAATGCTGCCGCGGACGGCACCAAATTGCCACGCTCCCGGCGAATTGCCGCCAAAGGCCGCTGCCACGACGAGGTCGGGTGCAGGGCAACGCAAGGGGATGCGCATTGGCCTATAAGATGATCGCAGAACGCGACAATGAGAAGTACAGTTTTGCCCGCGAGAGCCGATTGCTCATCGTGGCGAAGGCGAAGGTTTGGGCAAGCGAAGGCTGGCGGGTCGTCATCACCGATCAGGACGGCAAGGCCTATGCGCCGCCGGAGTTCGATCAGTTGCTGGCGGCTTGACCGCAGGACGAGCTGGGGAACGACATTGAGATCGTTGTTTCGACGGGGGCGCGAGGTCATCGCGCCTCTGATGATTGTTGGAACCCTCGTCGCGGCCGCCGCGGTGCTGACGACACCGTTCGTCTCCGCGCAAAATCTCGACGCCGGCAAATCGCCTGAAAAGCTCTTCGCCGACGGCTGCGCGACCTGCCACCGCAGCCCGCGCGGGCTCGCCAAGGGGCGCTACACCCTGACGCTATCCTGGTTTCTCCAGGACCATTATTCGGCAGGACCGGATACGGCGAAGGTGCTCGCGGCCTATCTGGTGTCGGTCGACACGCCGCCTCCTGGCGCAGCCGCAAAGCCTGGCGCAAAGCCAACCCGATCCAAGCCGCGTCCGCCGAAGCCGGCGGAGAGCCAACCGAAGCCCGCCCAGAGCCAGTAGTCGCCGATCCTGATACGGTCAGGCGGAACGATAGGTCTGCGCGATCAGGCGGTCGTGCACGGCGCGCAGATCGGCGTTCATGCGGGTCTGTCCCGTCGTGACAAAGGACAGCCAGGCACCATCGGCGGCGAGACGGACGATGTGGAACTCCGGCGCCGCGTCCGTGGCGCGATGTCTTTTCAGGCGCGCCTTCATCCAGTCGTTCCAAAGTCGGCGCAAAGACGGATCGGTGACGGCCACCATGCACAATGTCGCCCAGGGCGTTGTGAAGCCGAACGCCTTTCCGGTGAAGACGGCATTCACATAGGCGCGCGTAAAACTGCCGCGCGGTTTCGGATCCGCTTCGATGGCGGCGTCGATCTCGGCATCGACGCGGGCGAGCAGATCGGCGAACAGGCCCTCGATCAGCGCCTGCTTGCTGCCAAAGTGATGAAACAGCCCGCCCTTGGTGACTCCGGCGGCCGCCGCCACCGCCTGGACGGTAATGCCGGAGACACCGTGGTCCATCGCGATCGTTGCTGCACAGTCGAGCAAGGCGCGCCGCACCTGCTCGGGCTGCTTGGCGCGGGTATAGGCGCTCGCCGGCATCAATGCGCCGTCGTCTGCGAGAACAGGTTGATGACCACGACGCCCGAGACGATCAGCGCGATGCCGACGAAGGCGGCGGCGTCCAGCATCTGGCGGAACAGCACGAACGAGACGGTGGCGGTCAGGATGATGCCGACCCCGCCCCAGATCGCATAGGCGACGCTCAGGGGGATGACCCGGATCGCGACCGACAGCGCGTAGAACGAGGCGACATAGAACAGCCCCATCGCCAGCGTCGGCCACGGCCGCGTGAACTGCGCGGACTGCTGCAAAAAGGCCGATGCCGTCACCTCGAACACAATGGCGAGGGCTAATGCGGCGTAAGAGGTGAAGGCAGACGTCATGGCGATCTCGAGCGCGCGCGCCAAAGATACCGCGCGGTAGGTATGTTTAGCACGCGCGACATGGCGTTTGTGGGGAGCAGATATCACGTGTGAGTGACGAGCCTGCGACAAGGCAAAACCCGAGGACTTCCGCGCCACGGAGCCGCCGCACGACGAATCGTACGGCGGCTCCGGGTGCCGCGATATGTTCGATGCGGCTCTAACCGATCCGCACGGAGAGCTCGACATCCTCTGCGAAGGCCGTGGACATGTAGTCGCTGCCGGGCGCGCGCACGCGCGCCAGATAGTCGGGGCTGTCGTCGGCATTGTCGGCCACGATGATCGCGCCCGGCCTCAAGCGATCTTCGACCAGGTCGAGGATATCAGGATAGAGCGCCTTGGCGCCGTCGAGCAGCACGAGATCGATCTGATCGGGCAGATCGACGCTCAGCGTCTTCAGCGCATCGCCTTCGCGGATTTCGACGAGATCGGCCAGCCCGCCGTCCCTGAGGTTCTCGCGGGCCCGCGCTGCCTTGGATGGCTCGAACTCACTGGTGATCAGGCGCCCGCCACCATTGTCGCGCAAGGCTGCAGCCAAATGCAGGGCCGAGATGCCGAACGAGGTGCCGAATTCGACGATCGTCCTGGCGCGCGAGCTGCGCGCCAGCATGTACAACAGGTTGCCCGTCTCGCGCGAGACGGCAAGCGGCGCGTCCTTCAGGCGGGCGTAAAGGTCGCGGTAACCGGTCTTGCTTTGCATCATCCTGACGCGATCGGCGTCGGTCACATCGGCGAAGGCGGCTCGCAGGTCGCCGCGCGCTGCTTCGTCCTGATCGAACAGACGATCCAGCAGCGGTGCAAGCGATGCCATTGTCGGGGTGGTCATTTGGTCTCTCCAAGGTTCACCGCAGAGCGCCTGCTTGCGTGCGGACTGAAATACGACTAATTCGTCGCATTTCCTATTCGCATTCCCCCGGGAGCGTCATGGCCGATCGTCGAAGCCGTTCAGTTTCCTCACGAAAACAGCCGCAACAGGCTCGCTCGAGCGAGCTCGTCGGGGCTATTCTCGACGCTGCGGTTCAGGTTCTGGCGAAGGAGGGAGCCCAACGCTTCACCACCGCGCGGGTGGCTGAGCGGGCCGGGGTGAGCGTCGGCTCGCTCTATCAATATTTTCCGAACAAGGCGGCGATCCTGTTCCGCCTGCAAAGCGACGAATGGCGCAGCACGAGCCGGCTACTGCGCGGCATTTTGGCGGATCAGACGCAGCCGCCTCCGGCGCGGCTGCGCGCGCTGGTGCACGCCTTCATTCGCTCGGAATGCGAGGAAGCCGCGATCCGCGGCGCGCTCAGCGATGCCGCGCCGCTTTATCGCGATGCACCCGAGGCGCAGGAGGCGCGCGCGGCCGGCGAGGGCATCATCGCGGCCTTCATGCGCGAAGCGCTGCCAAAGGCCTCGGAGGCAACGTGCGAGCTTGCCGGAGATCTGATCAAGACGACGTTGGCCGAGGTCGGCAAACGCTTCTCGGAAACACCGCGCGGTGAGGCCGACATCGTCCGTCACGCCGACGGTCTGGCAGACATGTTCTGCGCCTATCTCAGTGAGCTGGCACACCGGGCAAGTCATTCTTGACATCTGCGTTTGCGGCTGCACTTGCCACCTCAGGCATTTGATCTTACGGACCTTTGCATGCTCGTCATCTCAATTCAAAGTCAGGTGGTCCACGGCCATGTCGGCAACAGCGCGGCGGTTCACGCCATGCAGGCGGAGGGCGTCAACGTCGCCGCCGCGCCGACAACACTGCTCTCGAACCATCCGCGCTATCCGACCGTGCGCGGGCGGGTGCTCGACGCCGAGCTTGTCGCCGATCTGCTGAGAGGCGTCGAGGAGCGAGGCCTCGTCGATGAAGCCACCGTGCTCGTCACCGGCTATCTCGGTTCACCCGACAACGCGGTCGTCATCGCCGATTTCGTCGAGCGGGCGCTGTCGCGCAATTCCAAGCTCCTCTATCTCTGCGATCCCGTGATCGGCGACGATGGCCGTGTCTACGTCGCTGATGGGATTTTGGATGCGCTGCGGCACCGCCTATTGCCGGCCGCACACCTGATCACGCCGAACCAGTTCGAGCTGGAGCTGCTCTCCGGCGTCAAGATAACTGATATCGAAGGACTGCATGCCGCAGCGGTCGCGCTTGCGGGGCAACGCCGGATCGACGTCGTCGCCACAGGCTGCACGCTCGCGGACACGCCCTCGGGGCAGGTCGAGACGATCCTGTGTGCTGACGGGCAATTGTCGCGCTTTGCAACGCCGCGCCTGCCGATCCGCCCCTATGGCACTGGTGATCTCCTGACCGGCCTGATCGCGGCGCATCTCGCCAAGGGCACGGCAATCGCGCCCGCGGTGCGGCTTGCGGTCGAAACCATTTTTGCCGTGCTCGTTCGTACACAAGCTGAAGGATCGGCCGAAATGCGTCTCGTGCCACTGCCTGTGTCAGGCCCTTAAGCCCCGGTCAAGTCGTCCGCTTCGCGCCCGATTGCGCCGACTTTTGCGGCTTTGCGGAGCTCTTCTGCTCGCGCGCGGCCTGCACCTTCGCCTTCGATGGCTTGGCTGACGACTTGGCGCTGGCCACAACGCGCGCCTTTTTCGATTTGGTGTTGGCGGCTTCCTTGCGGTCGGTCGCGATGCCGCGCTTGGAGATATATTCAGGGCCATCGATCGGGCCGACATGCGGGGGATCGTGGTCGAGGTAGGGCCGACCGATGCCGAGCGCCTTGCCGTTGGTGTCGACCCATTTCCACAGCACTTCCGTCGAGGCCCAGCGCTGCGCGCGGTTGTTGCCCTGGGTGCTGACGATGTCGGCCGCGAGGCCATGGCCGTAGCCACCACGAAGACTGCCGCCGTGATAGGAGCGGTTGGACGCCGCTTTCAGGCCGCTCGCAATCTCCTGGCGATAGTCGTCACGGAACGCGCTGGTGATGCCCGGTGACAGACCAGCATTCTCCGCCGCGAGCAGCATGTGGAACAGCTTCTGCTTGAAGCTCTTGTCCATGCCGCCGATGACGTAATCCATCAGCGGCATGTTGGCGTGCTCGGCCGCCTTTGGATCCTTCCAGGCAAAATCCTCGTCGACGAGCTTTGTGAAGCTGCGCATCACCGTGACCATCTTGCCCTTGCGCTTGATGGTGACGGCACGTCGGTCCTCGACCTTGATCGAGTCCTCCTTCGGAGTGCGCTGATAGAGCGCCCAGAGATAGCGGTCGATACAGGCGTCCATGGAGAAGCATTCGTCGAGTACGGCCACCGTGTCGGCCGGCGGCGACGCCTTGCTCTCGGCCACAGGCCCGCTCGCGATGGCGGCGGGCGACAGCGCATCCTGCGGCACGACGTCGCCGGGATCGGCGGAGGCGAGTTTGATTGCGGGCTCTGCCGCGGGCGCAGCCTCATTCGGCAGGAGCGCCTCTTCATTGGTGACGGCCGCAGCCTCGTTCGCAACGGGAGCCGGTTCGGGCGCAATCTGCGGCGCAGGCGACGCCACAGCCAACACCTCGGTCGGATCGGCCGAGGCCAGTTGGATGGTTGGGGCGGTTGCTTCGGGCGGTGGCGGTTCGGTCATCGCCACGCTCGGTGTCGCCGCCGCGGCGGCAGCGATGTCGGCGGTCAGCGCGATACCATCGTCGATCGCTGCGGCACGCGGGAAGTCAGGAAGCTCGAGCCGGGTGAGATCTTTGGCGCGGGCCACGGCGGCTGAATTGGCGCCGCTGTTCTCGATCAAGGCCGGGGCATAGGCGGAAAGGGAGAGCGCCAGCCAGCCGACCATCACGGCCGAGGGGCACGTCACAGCCACAAGAAGAGACCGCCGATCATTCATGATCCCTGCCTCCAAAGTTCGCGAACGAACCAGATTGCATAGCCAAGCACGCGGCGGATTGATTGTTCGGGGGACGATGTGGCAGCGCAATGGCGCAAATCTCCCAAAACGGGCTTTTCAAGCCGGTGTTGCGCAATTGCAACGCGAGTTCCCCAAGGTTCCCTACGTCATCGGGGGCAGGGGAGAGGCAAATTTGGCTGCATTTGCCTATCAAATTGAACGATCCGGATTTACGCAATCTTGGATTGTGATGATGCATTCCTCCCGTACCGGCAACGTCCGGTAGACCTGGGAAGGACATGCGTGTGAAGCTGAAATGCCTCTTGAATGAATTCGCGGCCGACGAATCCGGCGCCACCGCGATCGAATACGGCTTGATTGCGGCGGGCATCGCGCTCGCGATCATCGAAGTGATTTATGCGCTCGGCACCAATCTGGTCGCGAAGCTGCAATCACTGGCGGCGGCGTTGAAATAAGCGCTGTCCGCTCGTCATCGCACCTCCTTTGTGTCCGACGTTGCGTGTCGGTGCGCTGATCGAGAATCCCTCCGCGAAAAAATGTCTGGTCAAGCGCGACTTGTGTACGGGCGTTCAAGACGAGTGTGATCTCCTTAATACTTGTTTTGCAGATCGCGGCGCCTGATGCGGGCGCCGCATATTGGCGGCCAAGAATCGTTTTCATACTGGAGCCGTCATGCCCGTTGCACAGAAAGCCGTTGTTGCCGTCACGTCGCCGCGTGAATTCATCATCCGACATCTCGCGATGTTCGCCGCCGCCGCGTTGTTCGTGTTCGTGCTCAGCCTGACCTATGGGCTCGATCTCAGTCCCGGCTTCTTCTGAACGCAGCCGAATTCGCCCTCGCGGTCTGCCTGCTCTGCGTCGGCGTGGGTTGAGCCGTCGCATTGTCTGACGTACCGCTTGCCCCCATGGATCAGCGGACGAGCGGCGCTGGCGCTCTCACTCAGACGAACGATCGGACGCCGGCGCTGCTTGGCGTCGTCTGCGGGCTGTCGGCCGCGCTGTTCTGGGCGCTCGGCTTTGCCGGCACGCGGCATGGCCTGAAGGTCGGCTTCACGCCGGTCGATCTTCTGGTGCATCGTTACGTCTGGTCGGGCATCGCCTTCCTGCCGCTGGTCCTGCGTGCCGGGCTCTCGGATCTCTGCGGCATCGGCTGGAGCAGGGGTCTTGCGCTGATGGTGCTCGGCGGCCCCGTGATGTCGCTGATCTCCTACACCGGGTTCCTGTTCGTGCCGCTCGGCCATGGCAGCGTGATCCAGCCGTCCTGCGCGACCCTCGGCGGCCTGTTGCTGGCCGCACTGTTCCTCAAAGAACGGATCTCGCTCTCGCGGCTGACGGGGGCGATCGTCATCGTCGGCGGCCTCGGCGTGATCGGCGCGGAATCGATCGGCCATATCGGCGTCGACGGGGTGCAGGGCGACCTGATCTTCGTGCTGACGGGCCTGATGTTCGCGAGCTTCGGCGCGCTGCTGCGGCACTGGCGCGTCTCGGCGGTCTCGGCCGCGCTCGTCATCAGCGTGCTGTCGCTGCTGCTGCTGCCGATCTACATCGGGACGATCGGTCTCGCCCACATCGCCGCGATCGGCCTCACCGAGAATGCGATCCAGGCGCTGGTGCAGGGCGTGCTCGCGGGCCCTGCGGCGCTCTACCTCTTTGCCGTCTCGGTGCAGCGCCTCGGCGTCGCGCGCGCGGCCGTGTTCCCGGCCTGCGTGCCGGCGCTGACGCTGCTGACCGGATGGCTGCTGCTCGGCGAGCCGCCGACGGCGCTACAGTCCACGGGGCTCGTGATCGTGCTGTGCGGATTCTACCTCGCGCAGCGGCAGCGCTAGCACGCGCGCTACGAACCGCTCTTCGCCGGGCTGCAGGTGACGGTGCAGCTGTTGAGATCACAGACGAGGAGCTGCTTCTTCGCCGGACAGCTCTTCAGGCTGCTGATCGGTTTGGGCGAGCCGCCAGGGACGACCATTTCAAGCGTGCTGCAGTTGCCGTAGCGGGAGCAGGCGCCGCTCGGGAAGACGATGTCGGTACACCGGCAGGTCTGAAACGCCTGCGCCGGTGTGCTGCCGATGAATGCGATGGGTGCGATGACGAGCGACGCGGCCAGGACGAACTGACGAAATTGCATGACGGTCTCCCTATGATTGTAAAGTATGCGGCAAGTTACCACAGGGAAGGCGAGGCGCTTGTGAAGCGCCTCACAAGCGCCGCTCGCGCGACGCCGCTTGTCAGAGCCAGTCTTTCACTCTTGGAAAGCAGGCCTGCTTGCGCCGGCTCCAGACGTAGTCCGGTCCGCCGCAGGGCGGGCGTGGGCGCGTCGTAACGGGACATTCGTTCCAGACCCGCGCGCCGGTTTCCCAGCCATCGACGACGCACGCGCCGAAAGTGCTGGTGTGGCAACCGGGACCGCAGAGGCCGTCGGCGCGGACCGCCGTGACCGCACCGAGCAGTAGCATCGATGTCGCCAATGTCAGCAGGGTTCGTTGAAAGATCTTCATGATGCGCTCCTTCGCCAGCCGGGCGGAGCATAGCATCAAATCCGACAGCCGAGAACGGCAGCGGGGCGTGCGGCGTCCGCCTCACGCCTTCTTCACGAACTCCGACTTCAGGTTCATGGCGCCGATGCCGTCGATCCTGCAGGCGATGTTGTGGCCGTCGGTGGCGTCCTGGAGGCGGATGTTGCGGACCTTGGTGCCGCCCTTGACGACCGAGGACGAGCCCTTGACCTTGAGGTCCTTCATCACGATGACGCTGTCGCCATCGGCCAGAACATTGCCGTGCGCATCGCGCACGCCGGCCTCGTCGGGTGCATCCGCGGCGCCGCCGGGAAGCGCGCTCCATTCATGGCCGCACTCCGGGCAGATCCAGAGATCGCGATCCTGATAGGCGTGTTCGGAGCGGCAGGCGGGGCAGTGTGTCGAGGAGATCATGGGGGCTCTTGCATGGGAATCGCGGCGCCCGTCTTGATGCGGGTCAATTTTCGCGAAAACAACCCCATGCACAGTAGAAACGCTCGGGGGTTTCGATATTTCGGTTATTCGGAATAATTGTTGACCCGTCGGGCAAAACAGGCGCACGATGACAAGATGAGCAGGTGCGACGCCCGCAGTGCGGATTGCGCGGCGCCGGCCGGTTGAGGCAGATCAAACGTCCTGCACCCCGGCCGCCTTACGCTGATCAAATCATCGAAGCGAAGGCGAGGTCAAAGCGATGTCGCGCAGCGTTCGAATTTACATCGGCCTTGCCGTTCTGATTGCGTTGTCGGTGCTGTTTCTCCTTGGCGTGGTCCACACCGCAGCCGGCGCATCCGGGCCTTCCTTGCGCAGGGCCGCTGAGGGCCATCGCCTCGCGCAAGCCTGGTGCCAGACGTGCCACGCCGTCGACCCAGGCATGTCCGGGTTCTTCGACCTGGCTCCGAGCTTCCAGGCGGTCGCCGACCGCAACGGTACCACCGCGCTCTCGCTCAAGGTGTTTTGGCGAACCAGCCACCACGACATGCCGAACCTCGTGATCGCGCCCGATCAGGCCGATGCACTGTCCGAGTATATCCTGAGCCTGCAACACCGCTGACGGCGTCGAACGCCGGGAGCTCTTGCATCAATCCTTCATGAACCGTGCCGCGCCCGAGACGCGGATAGAACTGCCTTTGGCCGCGCCGATCTCGGCGCGGATCAGCGAGCGCGCGCCCATGTCTTCGCCCTGGACGATGTCGATGGCGCCGCCATGCGGCCAGCCGATGTCGCGCAAATAGCCTGCGAACGCGGCGGCGGCCGCGCCGGTGGCGGGATCCTCGACGACGCCGCCGGCAGCAAAGGCATTGCGCACATGGAACAGCCGCGGCGTTTCCACGCTGACCAGCGCGATGGTGATGAGGCCTTCGCGCGCCATCAGCGCGCGGCCGCGGTCGAAATCATAGGCCATGCGTGCCAGCGCTTCACGCGATTGCAAGCCGAGGAGGACATGATCGGCGCCGCCATGAATTTTCGCCGGCGGAAGTCTCGGGTCGAGATCGCTGCTGGCGTAGCCGAACAGGTTGAGCAATTCATCGCGCAAGCCGGCATCGAGCGGCGCACTGCGCGTCGGCGGCGATTGCAGCGCGGCTGCGATGGTGCTGCCGTCGCGCTGGCCCGACACGGAGATGACCGCATCGTTCAGATGCAGCTTGAAGGTCCGTTCGCCAAAGCGATGCGCGAGCGCGGCGCCGAGCGCGATGGTGGCATGGCCGCAGAACGGCACCTCCATGGCAGGCGAGAAATAGCGGACGCGCCAGGCGTCAGCCTCGGGCGCGGCGAAAGCGGTCTCGGAGAAGCCGACCTCAGCCGCGATCGCCTGCATGTCGGCGGTATCGGGCAGGGCATCGCCGATCCAGACGCCGGCGGGATTGCCGCCCCTGGTGCCGTCGGAGAAGGCGGAGATGCGGAGGACTGACATTGGGGGATTCCTGTTGGGCGCCGGCTTGATGTAGCCCGCTTCGTCGGGTGGGTTAGCCGAAGGCGTAACCCACCACTTCTGTCACTGCGAAACCCAGAGTGGTGGGTTACGCCGAGCAGACGCGCTTCGCGCATCTGCAGGGCTAACCCACCCTACGGATCGGGGCAAGCCTCGCATAAGCGCCCGTTGGGATAATGGCATCCACGCTCATCTCGAGGAGATTCCACCATGCCGATCGCGGGGCAAAAGCTGGCCTTTGTCATGGCCTCGTCCAACCATGGCACCATGATCGTCAACCGCTTCGATTATCGCATGGTCGGCCCTGACCGCGGTTATGGCGTCGGCTATCAGATCCTGGAGGCCGCGGCGTTCGATCCCGGCGAGGTCAAGATCGCGCTGGAGCTGCTGGCCTTGCGGCGCAAGCACCATGGCGACGGCGTGATCGCCATCGACTGCGGCGCCAATATCGGCGTTCACACGGTCGAGTGGGCATCCGCCATGACCGGCTGGGGCTCGGTGATCGCGATCGAGGCGCAGGAGCGGATCTACTACGCGCTGGCCGGCAACATCGCGATCAACAACTGCTTCAACGCGCTGGCCGTGCACGCGGCCCTGTCGTCGGAGCCGGGCACGATGCAGGTGCCCAATCCGAACTATTTCACGCCGTCGAGCTTCGGCAGCCTGGAGCTGCGCCCGCGCCCCAGCAACGAATTCATCGGTCAGCCGATCGACTATACCGATAACACCGTCCTCGTTCGCAAGATGACGCTGGACGAGCTCAATCTGCCGCGCGTCGATTTCGTCAAGATCGACATCGAGGGCATGGAGATGGAGGCGCTTGCCGGGGCGCGTGAGACGATCAGGGCACATCGCCCGATCCTGCTGATCGAGAAGATCAAGACGGATCTGCGCCAGCTCGAGCAATGGCTCGATGACCATGGCTATCAATTGATGACGCTCGGCATCAACATTCTCGCCGTCCATCAGAGCGACGCGTGCCTGACGGAGATCAACGCCGGTCCGCAAACGCGCGCGGCTTAAACGAAGGTCTCGTAGGGTGGGTCAGCCCTGCAGATGCGCGAAGCGCATCTGCTCGGCGTAACCCACCACTGGCTCTATCCGCGGGCAACAGAAGAGGTGGGTTACACCGGGCGGTCTGCCCTGCGCGCAGTCCGCGTGGCTGCCCCACCTACGGCTGCGATTTATTTCTGAACAATTGCTCGTTCGCCTGACGAGGCCGGGGCGGGTTCCCAGGGGGCGGGGAGGACGACGCGGATGGGGCGTGCTGCGGTCGTGTCGGTGGTGGCTGTGGTGCCCGTTGTGGCCTTCGCGGGTTGATCCTTTTCGCCCTCCGCCGCGGCCACCGTGATGGACGCCAGGATCAAACTCGCTGCGATCGCCACAACCCGCAAATCAAACATCATTGTCGCCATCCTCCGTTGGCACAGAGAACGGCCCAGCTGCAAAAAAGTTCAGCGCGATGAATTGACTTGCCTTGGCGGGCGTCCTTGCGCACTCTTGGTTCCGAAGGAGACCAACGCATGAAGATATCGACCGTCGCTTGTGCGCTCGGAACCGCCCTGGTGTTGCTCGGCACGTCCGGTGCCGAAGCGAGGGCGCGGAAGGCCGTCGTCGTGCGCACGCCGCAAGAGCGGCTCATCGTGACGGCGCCCGTGCTCAGGCCGACACCGTGGGATTACAATGTCGTGCCACGCTATCGCTATCGGCCCGAAGACGACCGCGTCGATCCCAACGGCCCGCCGTTTGTGCCGTCCTATATTCGCTATGAGGGATGGCGCTGGCCGTATTGGTGGTAGCGATCGGCGGTGCATCGGGTGGGTTAGCCCCGCGATTACGCGAAGCGCGGATGGCGCGGCGTAACCCACCGCGGTCTCCATTCGCAGAAGCAGAAGTGGTAGGTTACGCCTTACGGCTAACCCACCCTACGGCACCGGGTTGCCGCTCCATGGCGTTAACCGCCGCGACAGCTGATGGCACCACCGCGCTTCCACGGGTTGCCCTGGATATCAGGCCTCTGTACCCTCTCGTTGCAGAAGAGCAGATGTTACACTCATGGAATGGCTGAAATGACCGTCGTTGAGGGCGTGGTTGCGGAGGAGGGTTCTGGCCGGAGCGAGGCGCCGAAAATGCCGCCCGGCGTGCTGGTCGAAGGCCCTGTCGTCGATGCTAAGTTTCGCGATTCCTATATCTCGTTCGCGCTCATGATCGCAGGCTCGATCGGGGCGCTGATCTGGGCGTTCACGTACGGGCTCGGACGCGTCGAGATCTCGGTGTTCGCCGGCATGTTCATGCTGACCACCATGGGCATCGGCTTCATGCATCGCTATTTCGTGCATCGCAGCTATCGCTGCGGCCCGGTGATGCGGACGATCCTGGCCGCGATCGCCACCATGGCAGTGCAGGGCTCGATCCTGAAATGGGTGAGCAACCACCGGCGCCATCATCTTCACTCCGACAAGCCCGGTGACGTCCACAGCCCTTACTACGACGGCTTCGGCCACCGCATCGACGGCTTCGCCAAGGGCATGGGCCATGCGCAGGGCGGTTGGGTGTGGGACCAGGCGACCACGGATGCCGAATACTACGCCAGGGACATTCTGGCTGATCCTATCAGCACGTTCTTCACCAGGACGCGCTGGTACTGGTACGCGCTGTCGGCGCTGATCATTCCAGGCGGCATCGGCTACGCCTTCGGCGGCATGCATACGATGATCGGCTGCGTGCTGTTCTCCGGCCTGTTCCGCAGCTACATGATGACGATGGCGACTTCGCTGGTGAATTCGGTCTGCCACAGCGACGGCCGCTGGGGCTATCGCCGCTACCAGCTCGACGACGGTACCACCAACGAGCTCGTCACCACGCTCATCACCTTCGGCGAGGGCCTGCACAACAACCATCACCGGTTTCCGCGCGATGCCTATCTCTCGCACGCCTGGTACGAGATCGACATCAACGGCCTGATCATCCTCGGGCTCGGCAAGCTCGGGCTAGTGCACGATATCTTCATTCACCCCGAGAACGAGCGGCGGCGGGACTGAGCGCGGCCGGCCATCAGTAGCGGCCGCCGCTGCCCTTTTGCTGCGTGATCCATTCCGACAACGATTTCGTCGTCGCTTTCGCAGTCCGGCCCGGTGCCTTCGGAGTATGGACGCCGTTGTTCGGACGGGCGCGCGGCGCTGCCGTTTCATTGCTGCGCTTGCCTGATACCATCGACGCCTCTGCGGCCTCCCGCTCGAGGCGCAATTGTTTCAATCGCGCCATCTTGATGCGCTCTGCCTCGACCTCGGGCCGGTCGGCGAGCTGCGCCTTGTGTTGCGCAAGCTCGGCCGGGACCAGGACACCGGTGATGGTGCTCTCGCCGAGCGCCTTGCAGGCTTCGAGCCGATGCAGCCCCTCGACCAGGACGAGCCGGTCTCCATCGCGCCTGACGGAAATGGGGGCCTGTTGTCCGATGTCCAGAATGCTTTCTGCGATCTCCGCGACGATCTCGGGCTTGATTGCTTTCTTCTGCTTCGTGGGAACGAAGATCTTCTCGATCGGGAAGCTTTCCGGCTTGGACATAGCTTCTCCTCCGCGCGTCTAGGGTTCCGTTGCAAACCCGGTAAGGGGGAAGTGTAAGGGGGGAAATGTGCGAGCGCAAAGGCATTTCAAGCGGAGTGCCCGCAGAGTCGCACGCGCGAACTTCGTGCGCATGAGGGAGACCGCGCGTAGGGTGCTAACCCACCCTAAGCGCTAACAGTCAGCCTTGAGCGGATTCGGCTCATTCGGCAGCCGAGTGCGCAGCAAGTTGACGAGTTCGACGACCTTGAACGGCTTGGTCAGGATCTCGTCGAAGCCAACGCGTTTCATGTTGTTCATGTTGGCTTGCATGGCATCCGCAGTCAGTGCGACAATTGGAATGTGCGCGGTGGCAGGGTCCTCGCGCAGGCTCTGCAGGACGTCGAATCCCGTGCCGTTGGACAGGTGAATGTCGGTGATGACGAGATCCGGCTTCACCGATCGCGCAATGGCGATACCGTCCTTGACGGTCTGCGCATCGAGCAAGCGGATGCCTCCCGCATTTTCAACCACGCCATGCATCAATTCGACATTCGGGATCTTGTCCTCGATATAGAGAACCGTATTCCGCGCAAGCGGGGTCGTGGGAGGCAATGGCGTCGCGACCTTCGCCGACGTCGCCGCGATCTCATCGGCGGCCGGCAGGTCGACCCAGAATTTGCTGCCTTCCCCTTCGGTGCTTTCGAAGTCGATGCGACCGTTCATGGCCAGCACCAGTCGGCGA
Source organism: Bradyrhizobium guangzhouense (assembly GCF_004114955.1). NCBI lineage: Bacteria > Pseudomonadati > Pseudomonadota > Alphaproteobacteria > Hyphomicrobiales > Nitrobacteraceae > Bradyrhizobium > Bradyrhizobium guangzhouense. The sequence continues at coordinate 4,067,108 of NZ_CP030053.1, read as the reverse complement.
CTGAGGGCAAGGCCGATGCCGGTCCCCTCGACCTGGGTAAGCTCGGCGCCGAGGCGATTGAACGGCTGGAAAATCTGGCCGCGAAGCGCGGCAGGAATGCCCGGACCGGTATCCCGGACGATGAAGCGGACCATGCTGCCGACTGGGATCGCCGACAGTTGAACCCAGCCACCCGGGATGTTGTACTTGATGGCGTTGCTGCCGAGATTGAGCAGGACCTGGATCAGACGGGTTCGATCGGCGGTGACGAGCGGAAGGTTTGCCGAGGTGTCCACCGTGAAGACAATGCCGCTCTTGCGAGCCTGGAGCTCCAGCGTGCGGCTCGCTTCGGTCATGATTTCCAGGCAATCGAGGGTCTCGAGGTCGAGCTTGACGTGTCCGGTCTCGAGGCGGGCCATGTCCAATATATCATTGATGATATGTTCGAGATGCTCGCTCGCCGTCATGATGTTCTCCGTGTAACGAATCCGGCGATCGCGCGCGAGCGCATCTCCCGCTCCGTGCAGCAATTGGGCGAAGCCGGAAATGGCGCCGAGTGGCGTTCGCAACTCGTGGCTCATCGACGCCAGAAATTCAGACTTCGCGCGATTGGCTTGTTCAGCCACCTGCTTTGCGACCACTGCCTCGCGCGTGTCCGCCTCTCTCTGGACGCGTTCGTGCTCGCGCAACGCAATCAGCTGCGAGGCTCTGACCAGCGCCTGACCGACCTCGTCGATCTCGATGATGTCGGTGACTGGAATCGACGGCAGTCCCGGTGACCCCAGTGCGAGGGCCGGGGCGCTGAGCCTCATGATCGAACGGCTGATGCGGGCGCCGAACATCGCAGCCGCGAGGCAGCCGATCGCAAGCATGGTGCCGGCAGTTGCAGCGTTGAACGCGATCGATTGCCGGGCATTCGCAGTCAGATCGGCGAGCGGAATGCCCATGCCGACCGTCCAGCCGGATCGGGGGGAGCGGCTGAAGCTGCTGAAGATCGGAATGCCTTCGACCGTCGTGGTTTCGATGCTGCCCTCGGCGACCTCCGTGAAGCGCTGGACGAATTCCGCCGCGCCCTTCTTGCCGACGAACTGGTCCGCTGCATGGGTGCGCGCGACGATGGTCCCGGTGCTGTCGAAAATCGCAGCGACCCAGCTCGGCGGAATATTCTGCCTGCGCAGGATCCCGCTCAGGCGATCGGGCGTGATGCCCATGGCCAGCGTGTAGATGATCTTGCCGTCCGCGAGCACGGGCACTTCGACCACGAACACCCAGTTATCGACGACCGGACCGCGGAAGAGATCGGAAATGACGGGATCGCCGGTTTCGAGGATCCGCCGCACCACGTCGGGCTGGCCATGCCGGGGCAGGGGAGCGCCGAACGGCCGCAGCGAATTGAGGACCTGCTGCGCCGCGGGATCGGTGAGGACGATGTTGGTGCCGGTGAGAACGGTCAGCGCCTCGCGCGCCTGTCCATAGAAGCCCTCGAGGTTGCCGGAGGAGAGATGAGGCGATGTTGCGAGCGCCTGCAGCGCGGATTGCACCCCGTACATTTCGGCGTCGACGGCCTGGATCAGCGCGCGGGCGGTAGCCACCGTGCTGTGGCCGACGAAGGCGGTATTTTGCCGGTAGGAATGCACGATCAGAAAGCCCGCCGCCAGCGTCACCGGCAGAACGCAGGCGACGACCAGGCAGATCAGCCAGAAACGAATGGTTCTCTGATGCCACATGATGCTCTCGCGCTGGCCCGCAACGAAGCAAATGTCGTCGCGCGCCGGTGGTCCCTCGCGGGAGCTTCGACCGTCGCTGACGGCCGAGGCAGAGATCGTCATGACCGGTATCGACTCACCCGGTCTTGATCCAGCGCAAGATATGTCCGATCGGTCGGAAAGAGCTGCTGCGAGCGGCGGCGCAGAGCGTGGCAATCCTTGGGGGATGTGCCGTGCGCGACGCAACCGTGGCGATAGTGCGTAGGATAGTGAGCTCTTGCGAAGCCCGTCGCCGCGGTAAACTTCGCAGTTGAATGCCGACGATGTGTCTACATTGTATCATCGCGCTCGGAGGCCAAGGATGAAGGTTGCATTTCAGAAGTGGGGCAAGAGCCTCGCGCTGCGCGTCCCGAAAGCGTTCGCCGACGAGATCGGAGCCCGCGACGGGAGGGCCGCGGAGATGACCGTGAGCGACGGCAAGCTGGTCATCGAGATCGCGCGACCGCAGCGGCGCAAACGTCGCTATGCGCTCGACGATCTGGTTGCGGGGATCACGCCGGCCAACCGTCACGACGAGACTGATTGGGGGTCTGCCGTTGGCACCGAAGCCTGGTGACTATCGTCCCGAGGCCGGGGACCTCATTTGGTTCGATCTGGACCCAACGGTCGGACATGGGCAAAGCGGCCGGCGACCGGCTATCGTGGTGTCGCCGCGGCACTACAACACGTCTCTTCGAGGGGCATCCATCAACAGCCGTCGTCAGATGATGGGTTTCGCAAGGGCTCAACCCGTCCCACGCGCTGGACGACTTTGATAGGTATCGCTTCGTTCCGCCCGTCCTACGTTCGCACGGGGGCCGGGAGGGCGGAGCGCCGACGACGCATGTCAATAGGCAACGGGCCGGCCGACCGCCCATGAGGATACCACCGTTGATCCGCTATCTCGGTGCCCGTCTAAGTTGCGCTGGACGTGATGATGTGATTCAATCCGCCGGCATTGCTCGGAGGAATTACCTGGAATAGTTGCGAACATCATCTAGCCGGGGGGCGCAGCATGAGCGACACCAGCGGTACACGAGAGGCGCCTGAGAGTACGTGGCTCGAGAGGTTGGAAGCGTCCGTAATTTCGTTTAGCCGAATTTTTGCGATGTTGGCGTGGGCCATAATCGCCGCGCCGGTGTGGTTGACCATGATAGTGGTCGCTCTCCTTTTTCTCCTGCTTCTCACAGTCGTGAGGGCGCTCACGGCGATCAACTTTTCGATCGATCGCCAACTATTGCGCATGGTGGCTCGCTCCTATCCGAACGGCTTCCGTTACCTTCAAGTTGAATTCAACAAACTGAAATGCGAGATGGACGATGACGAAGGCGATGTGGGTTCGGAGTGGAGCTACGTGTTCAGTACGATCCACATGGTCCTGCTCTGCGTCATTGCAGCCACGCTCTACTGCCTCTACTCAGGAATAAACGTGCTCAGCCTGCCGCAATATGCGTATGCTGGCGCTATCGTCCTCACGCTGGCCGCATTTGCTTTGGCATGGCTTGCAGATCGACGCAGGGGCCGCATTTCCGTTCGCGGCGCAGAGGCTCAGCAGGTGGCCGCAATATCCGAGCGCGTCGATCCAGCGGGCTAGGCGGCGTGTTCCGTGGATCGCGTGACGTCGCCGCGTCCTGCGAGAAGGCCCGCTACGGAGATATCTTCGTCAAGCGTTTCCCAGTGCAGGCCGACCCGGCTGAGTTCGACCTGCTCGCGCTCCGCGGGCGATGCATGCAGCAGTCGCGGAAACCACGCGAGCGGTATGCCGAGCGCCCGGCCGTCGGACAGTTCGACCCACATCATGTGCTCGTCGAAGCGAACGCTAGTTGCCGAAATGGTCATGCCAAGCCTTCAGAAGAAGATCACTGCTGTCTTCCACCACGCGCAGGATATTCGAAAGTTCACGCGGATTGAAGCCATAACTGTCGGCTATTGATACGGCGGGCTCAAGCCAGACCTTGGCGTCCCGGCCGCCGCCTTTGACGTGGACATGCGGCGGCTCGGGTGGCTGGCCTTCGTTGGAGAAGAAGTAGTAGCGCAAGCCACCCTGGCGCAATGCAACTGGCATCTTGGCCTCCGGGCGGCTTGCGCTATTGGTCTCAGCTACACCCCGTCGTCGACCCACAAGTATCGCACTTCATGCAGGTGCCATTCCGCACCAGCGTGAAGTTGCCGCACTCTGAGCACATCTCGCCTTCGTAGCCCTTGGCCTTGGCTTCCGCGCGGCGCTCGGCCTTGGTGGGGGCCGCGACCGTTGCGGCGCTGCCGGCCTTGCTCCATTGGAGGGCCTCTAGCTTCTCGGTGGGCGAGAGGTCGTGGGCCACTTCCTGCTTCAGCGCGACTGCGCCTTCCAGGACATCGCCGACCCGGGCGCTCGCGCCGTGCCCGGCCAGTGCCGTGACCTTGCTGCCGCCTGACGGGGCACTGTCATTGCCCGAGACCACGGCGGCCGAACCGCCGCGCATCACGACGAGGTTGTCGGTCCGCGAGCGGGTGAGGCCGCGCGAGACCAGCTTGGTCGCGTGCTGGGTCTCATCCGGCTCCTTGCCTTCCTCGACGCCCTTGCCGAGCGCGTCGAAGTTCGACTCGGTCGGATCGACATGGGCGAGATCGAAGCGCGACATGTAGCTCACCGCCAGCTCGCGGAAGACGTAGTCGAGGATCGAGGTCGCGTATTTGATGCTGTCGTTGCCCTGCACCGGGCCCGCCGGCTCGAAGCGGGTGAAGGTGAAGGCATCGACATATTCGTCGAGCGGCACGCCGTATTGCAGGCCGAGCGACACGGCGATGGCGAAGTTGTTGATGAAGGAGCGGAGCGCTGCGCCTTCCTTGTGCATGTCGATGAAGATCTCGCCAAGACGGCCGTCGTCATATTCGCCGGTGCGCAAGTAGACCTTGTGGCCGCCGACGACCGCCTTCTGGGTGTAGCCCTTGCGGCGATCGGGCATCTTCTCGCGCTCGCGCATCACGACGATGCGCTCGACCAGCTTCTCGACGATCTTTTCCGAGACCTGGGCGGCGCGCGCCGCCATCGGCTTCTCGTAGAGCGTCTCGACCGCATCGTCCTCGTCCTCATCGTCGCTGATGAGCTGCGAGTTGAGCGGCTGGCTGAGCTTCGAGCCGTCGCGATAGAGCGCGTTGGCCTTCAAGGCGAGTTTCCACGACAGCATGTAGGCGGACTTGCAGTCCTCAACCGTGGCGTCGTTCGGCATGTTGATGGTCTTGGAGATCGCACCCGAGATGAAGGGCTGGGCCGCAGCCATCATGCGGATGTGGCTCTCGACCGACAGATAACGCTTGCCGATCTTGCCGCAGGGATTGGCGCAATCGAACACTGCGTAGTGCTCGGCCTTGAGGTGGGGCGCACCTTCCACCGTCATCGCGCCGCAGATGTGGACGTTGGCGGCCTCGATCTCGCGCTTGGTGAAGCCGACGGCCTGGAGCAGGTCGAAGCCCGGGGTGGCGATGGCTTCAGCGCCGATGCCGAGCTGGTCGCGAATGAAATCCTCGCCAAAGGTCCACTTGTTGAAGGCGAACTTGATGTCGAAGGCGGTCGGCAGCGCCTTTTCCACCTTGGCGATGGCTTCATCGGTGAAGCCCTTGGCCTTGAGGGTCGAGGCGTTGATGCCGGGCGCGTTGGAGAGCGAGCCGTGGCCGACGGCGTAGGCTTCGATCTCCGCGATATCGGCTTCGCGATAGCCGAGCGCGCGCAGCGCTGCGGGGACCGCGCGGTTGATGATCTTGAAGTAGCCGCCGCCGGCGAGCTTCTTGAATTTCACCAGGGCGAAGTCGGGCTCGATGCCTGTGGTGTCGCAGTCCATCACCAGGCCGATCGTGCCTGTCGGCGCGATGACGGTGGTCTGGGCGTTGCGATAGCCGTGCTGTTCGCCGAGCTCGAGCGCCGCATCCCAGGCCGCCTTGGCATGGGCGACGATGTCCTGTTGCGGGCACGAGGCGTGGTCGAGCGGCACCGGGTTGACGCTGAGCGCCTCGTAGCCTGAGGCCTCGCCGTGCGCGGCGCGGCGGTGGTTGCGGATGACGCGCAGCATGTGCGCGGCGTTCTTCTTGTAGCCGGGGAAGGTGCCGAGCTCGGCCGCCATCTCGGCCGAAGTCTTGTAGGTGATGCCGGTCATGACCGCGGTGAGGGCGCCGCAGAGCGCACGGCCTTCCCGGGAGTCGTAGGAGAGGCCCATGGTCATCAGCAGGCCGCCGATGTTGGCGTAGCCGAGGCCGAGCGTGCGGAACTCGTAGGAGAGCTCGGCGATCGCGCGCGAGGGGAACTGCGCCATCATCACGGAGATTTCGAGCACGATGGTCCAGAGCTGGCAGAGGTGCTCGTAACCCCTCACGTCGAACTGCTTGGTCTCGGTGTTGTAGAAGGTCAGCAGGTTGGCCGACGCCAGGTTACAGGCGGTGTCGTCCAGGAACATGTATTCCGAGCACGGGTTCGATGCGCGGATGTCGCCGGACGCCTTGCAGGTGTGCCAGTCGTTCATGGTGGTGTTGAAGTGCAGGCCCGGGTCGGCCGACGCCCAGGCGGCGTAGCCGATTTTTTCCCAGAGGTCGCGCGCACGCAGCGTCTTGGTCACCTTCTTGGAGGTGCGGGCGTTGAGATTCCAGTCGCCATCGGTCTCGACGGCGCGGAGGAAATCGTCCTTCAGCGAGACCGAGTTGTTGGAGTTCTGGCCCGAGACCGTGAGATAGGCTTCGCTGTCCCAGTCGGTGTCGTAGGTGTCGAACTGGATGTCCTTGTAGCCTTGCTTGGCAAACTGGATGACGCGCTTGATGTAATTGTCGGGCACGAGGCTGCGGCGCGCGAGCTTGATCTCGCGGCGCAGCGCCGGGTTCTTCTCGGGGTCGAAGCAATCGTCGCCGGAGCCTTCGCAGTTCACGCAGGCCTTCAGGACGAGCTTGAGGTGCTTCTGGTTGATCTTGGAGCCGGTGACGAGGGCGGCGACCTTCTGCTCCTCCTTCACCTTCCAGTCGATATAGGTCTCGATGTCGGGGTGATCGACGTCGACGACGACCATCTTGGCCGCGCGGCGCGTGGTGCCGCCGCTCTTGATGGCGCCGGCGGCGCGGTCGCCGATCTTGAGGAAGCTCATCAGGCCGGACGAGCGGCCGCCGCCGGAGAGCTTTTCGCCTTCGCCGCGCAGGCGCGAGAAGTTGGAGCCGGTGCCGGAGCCGTATTTGAACAGGCGGGCTTCGCGGACCCAGAGGTCCATGATGCCGCCTTCGTTGACGAGGTCGTCACCGACGCCCTGGATGAAGCAGGCGTGCGGCTGCGGATGCTCGTAGGCGGACTTGGACTTGGTCAGCTTGCCGGTGAAGGGATCGACGTAATAGTGGCCCTGGCCGGGGCCGTCGATGCCATAGGCCCAGTGCAGACCGGTGTTGAACCATTGCGGCGAGTTCGGCGCGACCATCTGCATGGCGAGCATGTAGCGAAGCTCGTCGTAGAACGCCTGCGCGTCCTCGTCGGAGGAGAAATACTTGCCCTTCCAGCCCCAATAGGTCCAGCAGCCGGCGAGGCGGTCGAACACCTGCTTCGATGAGAGCTCGCTGACATAGCGCTCTTTCTCAGGGAGGAGGCTAAGCGCTTCGGTATCCGGGATCGAGCGCCACAGGAACGAGGGGACGGATTCCTCCTCGACCTTCTTCAGGCGCGCGGCCACGCCGGCCTTGCGAAAGTACTTCTGGGCGAGCACGTCGGAGGCGACCTGCGACCATTCGGCCGGGACCTCGACGCCGTCCATTTTGAACACGACCGAGCCGTCGGGATTCCTGATCTCCGATGTGGTCAGGCGGAATTCGATTCCCGCATAAGGTGACTGTCCAGAAGTGGTGTGGCGCCGCTCAATCCGCATGGTCTTGCCCCGTCCTATTCTTTGACCGGATCCGCCCCTCGTTGAAGGCGTCCGGGTCGACATTTCGTTTCGCGTTTCCACGCAGGCCTCATGGCCCTTGGGCACCGCAGTTCAGCCGGTGGATCCGGCCCAGTTTCTCCCGACGTGATTCCTCGATGCGCGCATCGATCACCCGCCGGCATGTCCAGACCCATCCGCCCCCAAGGGGATGAGCCCGACATGCGTTCAAACGCCCCACACCGTCACACGTTACTGATGCCATCCGAGCCTGTTGCCGGCCCGTTCTGGCGCCCGAAAAATCCACATGCGAGGGCAGACAAGCCCTCATCCCGCTGCCTTCGTCTGGCCTGGCGGAGTGCAGTTATGCGGACCCTTTGGGGGAGTGCCGGCGGGACGCAAACTCACTCGCGCCGAACGATCCGAAAGCTAGGACTCTCCAAAGCGCCCGTCAAGAACTAGTGCGAGTTCCTGAATCAAATACTAAATATGGTGGATTGCGGGGGATAACAGGGGGCAAGCCCGCGCCTGTTGTGAACCCAAGTATCAGTGAGTCCTCAGGGATTCCCAACCGAAAAAATTTGCATCCCGTGATGATCCGGACGCTTCATCCCGCTGTTCACAGGGCAGGTATATTTTTGGCCGATGGGATTGCGTCAGCCAGACTCACGTAATGGTACGGAAGCTGAGGGCAGGCATGCCCGCCGAGGTGGTGGTCGCGACTGCGAATCCGCGCCAAGCTGACCTGGATTTTGCCGGACTGCCCACATGCTTGATTCGACTCGTCGGGATGCGCGACCGCGCATCGCCCCGGCCGGCCTGATGTTCCTCGCCATCACCTCGATCGGCTGGGGCTTCAACTGGCCGGTGACCAAATTCTTGCTCTCCGAGCTGCCGCCGCTGACGCTTCGCGGCGTCACCGGCGTGCTCGGCGCCGTGCTGCTGGCGCTGCTCGCGCTGGTGCGCGGCGACAGCCTGAAGGTCGCACCGGCGATCTGGCCGCGGCTGCTGACGGCCGCCGTGCTCAACGTCACCGGCTGGATGGTGCTGATGGGGCTGGCGCTGCTCTGGCTGCCGGCCAGCGAAGCGGCGCTAATCGCCTACACCATGCCGGTCTGGGCCTCGCTGATCGCCTGGCCCGTGCTCGGCGAGCGGCCGACCGTGCTGCGCACGCTGGGGCTGGTGATGGCCTTCGCCGGCCTTGCCTCGATCATGGGCGGCAACGGCATTGCCGCCAGCGCTGCGAAAGCGCCTGGGATCATCATGGCGCTGTGCGGCGCGCTCGGATTTGCCGTCGGCACGGTGTTCTCGAAGAAGTACCCGATCCACCTGCCGCCGGTCACGGCCGCCGCCTGGCAGATCGGCATCGGCTGCCTGCCGATCTCAGTCGTCGGCCTGCTGATCGAGACCTCGCATCTGGACAAGGTGACGCCGACAGGCTGGTGGCTCCTGGTCTATTCGACCGTGGTGCAGTTCTGCATCGCCTATGTCAGCTGGTTCGCAGCGCTCGCGCGCCTGCCGGCCTCGGTGGCCGCGATCGGGACGATGGCGGTGCCCGTGATCGGCGTCGTGGCTTCCGCGCTGGCGCTGCACGAGCCCCTCGGGGCAGGGCAGATCGCCGCGCTGATCTTCACGCTGGCGGCGGTGGTGCTGGCGACGCGCTGAGCGCCTTCCGGATCATCTCGGCGAGCTGGTTGCGCCGATATGGCTTGGTCAGCAGCATCACGCCGTCATCGAGCTTGCCGTGATGCACGATGGCGTTGTCGGTGTAGCCGGATGTGTAGAGCACCTTCACGCCCGGCCGGCGTTTGGCCACTTCGTCGGCGAGCTCGCGGCCGCTCATGCCGCCGGGGATGACGACGTCGGTGAACAGCAGGTCGAAGGCCTGGCCGGCGTCGATCAGCTCCAGCGCCGCCTTGCTGTCGGCGGCGGCGACGGTCTTGTAGCCAAGGCTCTGGAGCTGGGCGGTGACGAAGGTGCGCACCAGATTGTCGTCCTCGACGACAAAGATGGTCTCGGCGCCGCCTTCGGCCTGCGGCGCGATCGCGCTTGCCGTTTCCACCGCGCCCTGGCCCGGCGGCAGATAGAGCTTGATCGTGGTGCCGTGGCCTTCCTCGCTGTAGATCTTGATGTGGCCGCCCGACTGCTTGACGAAGCCGTAGACCATGGAGAGGCCGAGGCCCGAACCTTTGCCGACCTCCTTGGTGGTGAAGAACGGCTCGAACGCGTTGTCCTGCACGCTCTGCGGCATGCCGGTGCCGGTATCGCTGACGGCAAGCATGACGTAGGGACCGGGCGTGACATCCGCATTGGCCTGCGCATAGGCCTCGTCCAGCACGACGTGATGGGTTTCGAGCAGCAGCTTGCCGCCGTTCGGCATGGCGTCGCGTGCGTTGATCGCCATGTTCAGCACGGCATTGGTGAGCCGGGACGGATCGATGTGCGATGTCATCGGTCCCTGTTCGAGCACGGTCTCGATCTGGATCTGCTCGCCGAGGGTCGGGCGCAGCAGTTTTGCGATGTCGGTGATGGCGGCGTTGATCTCGACGTCGCGCGGCTGCAGCGGCTGCTTGCGCGCAAAGGCCAGGAGGTGCTGGATCAGGTCGGCGCAGCGCGCGGCGGCATCGTCGATCAGGCGCGCGGTGCGCTGCAGCTCGGGCTGATCCTTCAGTCCCGCCACCAGCGTCTCGGTATTGCCCGAGATCACGGTCAGCATGTTGTTGAAGTCGTGCGCGACGCCGCCGGTCAGCTTTCCGATCGAATCGAGCTTCTGCGACTGATACAGCTGCCGCTCGGTCTCCCGTGACGCGGTGGCATCGTGATAGACCAGCACCGCGCCGGAGATGTTGCCTTGTCCGTCGCGCATCGGCCGGCCGCTGATCATCAGATGACGCGTGCCGTTGCCGCTATGCGGGCGGACGATCATCTCGAGATCTTCGAACTCGTCGCCGCGCAGCACGCGAGCGGATGGCAGCTCGTCGGGATTGAGCGGCGTGACGCCGTCGCCGTGGAATACGTCGGACAGCACGCGCAGATTGCCGAGACTCATGCCGGTCCGATGCAGCAGCATGCGTTCGGCCGCAGGATTGGACAGGAGCACGGTGCCGTCGCTGTCGATCACCAGCACCGCCTCCGCCATGCTGCGGAACGTGCTTTGCAGCACGTTGACCGACAGACGCAACTCGTCATGGGCGGTGACGAGGTGCTCGGTGCGTTCGGCAACGGCGGCTTCGAGCGCCTCTTTGGCCGCTTGCGTCTGCTCGAGCGAGCTTTGAAGCTGCACGGTGGCACGCTGGCTCTCGCGCATCACCATCACGACCAGCAACAGGATCACCAGGGCACCCGCGACGTCGATGCCGAGCAGCACGATGCCGGTCCGGCGCGAATCCTGCGATCGCGCGCTGAGCAACCGTTCTTCCCCTGAACTCAGGCGGTCGAGATTGCCCATCACCGTGTCCATCAGGCTGCGGCCTTCGCCCTTGCTCTGGAGCGCGGCGATGCCGTCGCCGTCATTGGCGGTGCGCAGGCGCATGGCCTGCGCGGCGATGTCGACCCGGCGCAGCACCAGAGGCTCGGTACTCTCGAGCAGCGCGATCTGATCGGGATTGCCGCGCAAGCCGCGCTTGAGGTCGGCGAGCGCGGGCGCGATCTGGGCGTGCACCGCCTGGAATTCGTCGTTGAAGCTCGAAGTCCGGTAGATCTCGTAGCCGCGCGCGGCGCTTTCGGCGTGGCGGATCAGGGCGCGCAGATCCGAGATCTTCTTCAGGGCCTTGACGGTGTGACTGACCCAGGCGGTGTCCGACCGCGACTTGACGTCGAGACCGATCGAGGCGGCGGTGATGAGCAGGAGAACGGCAAGTCCAGCACCGAGAATGACGCGCTGCGAGGGGATCAAGGGGCCTCTTTCTGGTCCTTCGGCGGCGCGCTCTCGCCGAGGCATTCCCGGATCGTCGCCAGCAGCGTTTCGGGCGTGAACGGCTTGCGCAGGCAACGCATCGCGCCGAGCTCGAGCGCCATGCGCAGGAAGTCCGGGGAGGGCGAGGCGGATGAGGCGAAAGCGTAGCCCGACATCGCGATCAACGGAATCGCGGGCGCGCGTTCGTGAAAGATGCGGATCGATTCAAAGCCGCGCATATGAGGCATGAAGATATCGACCAGCATCACGTCAAAGGTCTGCGCTTCCAGCGCAGCAAGCCCGGTCTCGCCGCCGTCAGTCAACGTGACGTCGAAGCCCTGGCGCAGGAGGAGGACCTCGATGGTCGCGCCGACCATCGGATCGTCATCGACCACGAGAATACGCGGCATGACCTTTCCCAGTAGATCGAAGTCCCCACAGCGATTGGTGATATAGGCGAATCGTGCGCCGGGTCAATTTTGGATTGGACCGAAATGGGTATGCACGGAGCAATGCATAGCGCCCTTGCGGGTTCCTGATGTCCGCGGTCGGCGCCGCACGTGAATTTCATCGGATTTCAATGACAGGTTGAAACGAATGCGTGCGATCAGCGAAGGCTGCCTTGTGGTCCGGATTCGCGCGAAGCTCCGCCAAAGACCCGCATCGGCGACCTCAGTCGCCGGGTGCGGTCGATCGACTGTCATCAAGACGAAGGGCGGCACCGATCATCGGCGCCGCCCTTGAATGATGATCATCAGGCCGCATTACGGGCAGGGATGGCGCAGGCCGTCATAGCCCAGATAGGTACCGGAAGCCGGATCGTAGGACCGATAGCGCTGGGCGCAATAGGCCGACGAATCGCCGCTGGTGTCCGGCACCACGGCGACGGTCGGGCCGTCGTCATAATAGCCGTCGTCGTAGTAGCCATCGCCGTAATAGGGGCCGCCATAATAGGCGTATGAGCCGAGGCCGCCGATCGCTGCGCCTGCCGCGAAGCCCGGCCAGAAGCCGCCACGGTGGTGCCAGCCGCCGCCATGCCAGTTGCCGCCGCCGCCATTCCAATGGCCGCCGGCTGCCGCGAAGTTGCGGCCGCCGCCGTTGAACGCGACTCCGCCGCTCGGGCGCGCGGCCGCTGCGAAATTGCCGCCGCCGCCGCTGAAGTGGGCGCCGCCGGAAAAGCCGCCCATATGGCCACCGCCGCCACCGAAATGCATTCCGCCGCCACCGCCGCCGAAATGCGCACCGCCGTGGCCGCCATGGCCCTGGGCGAAGCTCGGCGTCGCCATCGGAAGAACCAGTGCCAGCGCTGCGGCCGCACCCAAAACTCTCAGACTGTTCATGTTCAAACTCCTTTTCCCGAAAGCAAATTCCTTGAAAGGGCTACAGTTCCTGGGATCACATTGGTTTGCGCATGAGGTGCAGATTTCCACTGTGCTGCTGTACTCCGCATGAACGGATCGCGTCCCGATTGGCGGCGGTCTCCTTGCGGTCCTGGCGGCCCGGTCACCGCATTTGGGCCGGGCATGGCCGCATCGGGCGAACTGGACATTTGGGCGTCCGGATGGCATCAGGACCCCACGAAGCAGGGCCCTTGCCGCATGAAACAATTCTTCCTGAAGCTCTTCACCTGGTGGAACGGCCAGACCTTTGGCACCCAACTCTGGACCTCCAGGTTCGGGGAGCTGGTCGGCCAGGACGAGCAGGGCAACCGCTACTACCGCACCGCCGGCGGCAAGATCGACCCGACGCTCGGCTTCGAGCGGCGCTGGGTGATCTACAACGGCTATGCCGAAGCGAGCCGCATTCCGCCGGAATGGCACGGCTGGATGCACCACGTCGTCGATACCCCGCCGACCGCGATCAACTACCAGCCGCGCGAGTGGGAAAAGCCGCACCAGCCCAATCTCACCGGCACGGCCGGGGCCTACCGGCCCTCGGGCTCGACGCTGGCCAGCGGCAGGCGGCCGAAGGCGACCGGCGACTATCAGCCCTGGACGCCCGGCTAGCTCCGGCTTTCTCCACCTCCGGATTGGATGCACTCGCATCCTGACGACGTCGCTGTGGACAACGGGATCAGCGGGGATGCCCGCTGCCGCGCGATTGCGTCCGCACCGGCAATGCGGCTCAATGAACCCATCTTACGGAGATGGGAGACCATCGCGTTCGGTTCGGGCAACAGTTCGCGACTGTCCCGAAATGCAGCGGCCGCCGAGGAAGGACTCGATCGGGAGATAGGCCCCCGGTCTGGAAGCTCCGACATCGCCCGATGAGAATGTGCGCCGCCGTGAGACAGGAAAGGCCGCCCGGGAAACCAGGCGGCCTTTTTCTTTTGGGGGCTGGAGGAGAGGACCGGAGCCACAGGCTCCGTCATTGCGAGGAGCTCGCGACAAAATTGCGAAGCAATTTTGCGCTGATGCGACGAAGCAATCCAGAAATGTCTCCGTGGAGAGATTCCTGGATTGCTTCGCTGCGCTCGCAATGACGCGCTGGATGCAGTTGTGCACTAATCTTTCGGCTCGTTTCTCGGACGCTGCGGCCCCTTCGGGACCCAAGAGGCGAGGCTATATCAGCCGCTCGGCTGCCCGCTTGGCGGCATCGAGGCGTCGTGCCTGGAATGGGGCGACCCGCTCCTTCATGAGCGCGAGCACCTCGGCCGGAGCCGTATCGGGCGAGCCGGCATTGAAGGGCGGGGCCGGATTGTATTCAAGGCGGAGCTGAATGGCCTCCGCCGTGGTGCGGTCGACCAGCAGCGACACCAGCGTGAGGGCGAAATCGATTCCTGCCGTGACGCCGCCGCCGGTGACGCGGTTGCGATCGATGCAGACGCGCGTCTTCGTCGGCGTCGCGCCGAACAGCGCCAGCATCTCCACCGCACTCCAATGGGTTGCGGCATTGTAGCCCCTCAGAAGCCCAGCCGCGCCCAGCACCAGCGATCCGGTGCAGACCGATGTGACGAACTTGGCGCTTGCAGCCTGCTTGCGCACGAAGTCGAGGGTCTCCTCGTCGTTGAGAAGCGCATCGGTGCCGAAGCCGCCGGGAATGCAGATCACATCCAGTTGCGGGCAGTCGGCGAACGTGACTGATGGCGTCAGCATCAACACGGAATCGCTCGGCACCGGATCCAGCGTCTTCCAGATCAGGTGCACGGTCGCACCGGGTACGGACGAAAACACCTGCAGCGGCCCGGTGAAGTCGAGCTGGGTGACGCGCGGAAACACCAGAAGACCGATCTGGAGCGGTGCCGACATGAGAGCCTCCAAAGAAGAGCTTGACGGGCGCAGCATGGCATGGTGCCTTGTTGTCCAAAATGGCGTATTTCCCTCACTTTCGGACAAAGGCATGATCGGCATCCTGATCTTCCCGGATTTCCAGCTGCTCGATGCGGCAGGTCCCATCTCGGTGTTCGAGATCGCAGCGCGTGCCAGCGGCAAGCCGCTTGCGCTGCGGGTGCTGGCGCTGAACGCAGGCGCTGTGCGCTCGTCCTCCGGCGTCGAGATGATGGCGCGCGATTTCAAATCGGCGAACGCGATCACGACGCTGGTAGTAGCGGGCGGTGCGGGCGTGTCGGCTCCCGCGCGCTGCCCCGCGACGCTCGCCTTCGTGCAGCGGCTGGCGAAGCGGGGCGTGCGGATCGCCAGCGTCTGCTCGGGTGCCTATGTGCTGGCGGAGGCCGGCCTGCTCGATGGCCGCCGTGCCACCACCCATTGGGGCCGCACCCGCGACTTCGTCGCGCGCTATCCGAAGATCAAGTTCGAGCCGGACCAGATCTTCACCCGCGACGACAATGTCTGGACCTCGGCCGGCATCAGCGCCGGGATCGATCTCGCGCTGGCGATGGTCACCGAGGACCATGGCGAGGAGGTCGCACAGGCGACCGCACGCCAGCTCGTGCTCTATCATCGCCGCAGCGGCGGCCAGTCGCAATTCTCCTCGCTCCTGGAATTGAAAACGCCGAACGGCCGCTTCGGTGCGCTGTTGTCGTGGGCACGCGAGAATCTCGATGCGCCGCTGACGGTGGAGGATCTCGCCGATCGCGCCGGCATGAGCGCGCGGCATTTTGCCCGCGCCTTTGCCGCCGAGACCGGCACGACGCCGTCGAAGGCGATCGAGCGGTTACGGATCGAGGTTGCCCGCGAGCGCGTGCAGTCCTCGCGCGAGGCCATCGAGCGCGTTGCCGAGGCGACGGGATTTGGCGATCCCGAGCGCATGCGCCGCGCCTTCATCCGCGCCTTCGGCCAGCCACCGCAGGCGCTCCGGCGCGCGGCGCGGGCGGGGTAGGCGGGCGCGACGATTGTCAGCCGAGGCTCTTGGCGATCGCGCTTCCAACAGATGCGATCACGTCATTGCGTCCATTCGGATCGAGCGCGGAGCCCGTGAGGTAGGCTGCGATGATGACCGGCGAACGTTCGGGTGGCCACACGATGGCCACGTCGTTGGTGGTGCCGTGTTCGCCCGCTCCGGTCTTGTCGCCCACGCGCCAGCCTTTCGGCACGCCGGCGCGTAAACGGCTGTCCCCGGTCTTGTTGGCGATCAGCCATTTGCCGAGTTGATCGCGCCCTTCGGTAAGGAGAACGTCGCCGAGCAGCAGGCGCCTGAAATTCGTAGCCATCGCGTTCGGCGTAGTGGTGTCGCGGGGATCGCCCGGCGTGGCCTCGTTCAGTTCGGTTTCAATCCGATCGAGTCTTGTCGTTTTGTCGCCGAGGCTTCGCGCAAAGCTGGTCAAGCCGGCGGGACCGCCAATGTTTTTCAGGAGTGCGTTGCCGGCCGTGTTGTCGCTCATGGTAATGGCTGCCTCGCAAAGTTCGCGAAGCGACATTCCGTCGCCACCGACATGCTTGCTCGTGACGGGCGAGTACTCGACGAGATCGGCCTGCTCGATACGAACGCGCCGTTCGAGGCCTTCCAGCTTGCTGCCCACGCCTTTCAGTATCGCTGCCGCCGCCAGGACCTTGAATGTGCTGCACATGGGAAAGCGTTCGTCACCCCGGTGATGGATCTGCGCTCCAGTCGTGGTGTCGAGCACGGAGACGCCGAGGCGGCCTGCGCACTTCAGTTCCAACTGTTCGAAGGCCTCGATGAGCGGTGCGGTTCCATCTGACGCGGCAACGGAAACGTTCGGCAGGAAGAGACTTCCCGCGACCGCAAGAGCAGATGAGTTGAATTGACGTCGCGTCAGCATCGAAAACTCCCGTGATTGACGGGCAGGTTTTGCTTGGCGCTCGAACGATTGACAAACGATGGTTCGTAAGGCCATCCATAAGTAAAACTTGGATCAGAAAAACTTGGAACGGATGTTTGGCCCGCCGCCCCGCCAATATTTCCAACCTGCCGCTGAACGCGCTCCGCTCATTCGAGGCGGCCGCGCGCCATCTCAGCTTCACCAAGGCCGGTCTCGAACTTCGCGTCTCGCAGGCCGCGGTGAGCCAGCAGGTGCGGACTCTGGAAGAGAGCCTGCGGGTCAAGCTTTTCAAGCGACTGACCCGCGGGCTTGCTCTCACTGAAGAAGGCGAGGCGCTGCAGCCCGTCATCTCGAGCGCCTTCACCCAGATCAATCAGGTCCTGGACCGGTTCGAGAATGGTCGGATGCGCGAGAGTCTGGCGATCGGTGTGGTCGGCACGTTCGCGTCCGGCTGGCTGCTGCCGCGCCTCGCCGGCTTCACCGCGAACCATCCGCACATCGACGTCAGGATATTTGCGAACAACAATCGTGTGGATCTCGGCGGCGAAGGATTGGATTTCGCGATTCGATTTGGCGACGGCGCGTGGCACGGAACGAATGCCGAGCGTCTTGTCGAGGCTCATTTCACACCGATGTGCGCACCCAATGTGGCGAAGCGCCTGAAAAATCCGGTCGACCTCCACAAGGAGGTGTTGTTGCGCTCGTATCGACCGGGCGAGTGGGCGCACTGGTTCGAGGCGGTAAAATGCAGGCAACCGCGGATGACCGGCCCGACCTTCGACTCGTCGGTCTCCCTGGCGCATGCCGCGGCTCAAGGCGCCGGGGTCGCGCTCCTGCCGGTCGTGTTGTTTTCGGACGATCTGTCGCGCAAGAGACTGGTTTGTCCCTATGACGGCCAAGTCTTTCTGGGCTCCTATTGGCTCACGTCGCTGAAATCAAAAAGGTCTTCGCATGCGATGAAGGCGTTTCGCGACTGGATTCTGGCAGAGTGCAAGACGAAGAGGGCGGGCCAACCATGACGCTCGCGGCTTTGAGAGCCGGTCAAAAGTTGCGCTTCCTGCGAGCCTTCATTCGCGCCTTCGGCCCGCCACGGCAGGCGCTCCAGCGCGCGGCCCGGGCGGGGTGAGAAAAGGTCAGTAGCACTGCTGGAACAATCCGTCGCGATCGCGGTGCCTTGCGACCTTTGCGATTGCATGGGCATGCGCCGTTATGCAATCTTAAGATGTTTTTGTTGCGCAGCACGTTTTGCCGGCTCGATCATCATTTCAGGAGAACACGATGGCACGCAGAGCAACCAAATCGCCGAAATCGGCAGCCGCCGTCAGTCAATCAGTATCGGCAAGTGCGGACGAACTGATGCTGGCTGCGCTCGATCGCGGCGGCGACGTCACGAAGACAGGTCGTTTCCTGGTCACGTTCAAGGAAAGTGCGGCGGACGCAGGGATCAAATCCCTGTCGGCCAAACGAGGCTTGCGCGTTGCAGACGCGCGCGACTTCACCAATCAGTCCTTCGACTTCGCTGCCGCAGGCGATGCCGGCGCGATGGTGTTTTCGGAGATCGGCGTTGCTCTGGTCGGCGGGGATGCGGCCGTCGAGCACGGCATCAACGCAGCCGAGTTCGTCGCGGCGGATGCGCCCGCGCATTCGGTCGATCCCGAGTACTTCATGTTCGCCACGCAGATCAATCCGAGCGACTATCTGCGCGGCGTGCTGCGCACGGCGGAGATGATCGCCGAAGATCTCGGCACGCAGGAGACCGGCGGCGCAGCGGTGCGCGACGTTTCCGCGGCCGTCGCCGGCGCCACCTGGGGACTTTCGGCCTGTCGCGTGCCGCCAAGTCACTTCGACGCCAACGGCATCAAGGTGGCCGTGCTCGACACCGGCTTCGACCTTGGCCATCCCGAATTCGCGGGCCGCTCCTTTGTCACCAACAGCTTCGTGGGACAGCCCGTGCAGGACCTGCATGGTCACGGGACACATACGGCCGGCACCGCCTGCGGTCCGGCATCGCCTCCCGGTCCGGTGCCGCGCTACGGCATCGGCGCCCGCGCGCAGATTTTCATCGGCAAGGTCCTGACCAATTCCGGAGGCGGCACCCAGGCCCAGGTCCTGGCGGGCATGAACTGGGCGATCAGCAACCGCTGCGCCGCGATCTCGATGTCGCTCGGTGCGCAGATTCCGGTGCAGCCGTCCTATACAGCCGCGGGAAACGCGGCGCTCAACGCGGGCTGCCTGATCATTGCGGCGTCCGGCAACGCCAGCAGCCGGCCGTGGAACATCCAGCCGACCGGCGCACCGGCCAATTCGCCGTCGGTCGTGTCGGTGGCGGCGCTCGACAGCTCGCTGCGCGTGGCCGTGTTCTCGAACGGCGGCAAGGTCGATATCGCCGGTCCCGGCGTCAACGTGTTCTCGTCATGGCCGCGGCCGACGCTGCACAATACGATCAGCGGCACCAGCATGGCGACGCCGCATGTCGCAGGCTGCGCCGCTCTGTGGGCGCAGACGAGTCAGGCGTTGCGTGGCGCAGCCTTGCGCGCAAAATTGATCGCAAGTGCCAGGCACCTTCCGTTACCGGCGACGGACGTCGGCGCTGGCCTCGTGCAGGCGCCTTAGACGAAATGCATCGCAAGACGGGCCGGCCGGCGAGCGTGAGCTGCCGGCCACGCCGGCGTATTTGGCAAGCTGCGCTTGAATTTCGGCATGGTATGATCACCTCTAGCCGGACATCGAGGAAGATGTCGCCTTGGAGAGAGCCATGAAGAAACCGCGCCAAGCCGTCGTGGTGACCCTGTCGGGGAAGCGTAAGATCGAGGAGGTCGCGCGTGATCTCAAGGCGATCGGGCTGGACGAAGCCCAGTCGCTCGACGCCATCGGCGTTGTGACCGGGGCCACGGATCCTGACAAGATCGCGAAGCTGAGGAAGGTTCCGGGCGTTCAGGACGTCTCGCTCGACCACAAGGTCGACATCGGACCGCCCGACGGGCGCGTCAGCTAGCGAATTGCGGCGCGGCTCCGGGCCGCTCTATGGCGCCGGCCGCGTAGCGGCGATCATCGGCGCTGTCGGCTTCTGCGCCGTCAGCCGCCGCGCGATCGGTGTCAGCAAGTATGGCGACAGGTGGATCGGAAACTGCGTCATCGCGAAATAGAGCCAGGTCGTTGCCGGCAAAGCGCCTGATGTCGCCGCGAGCATCAGGCCGAGATTGCGCTGTGACACCATCAGTCCGAGCGCCAGCGCGCGCTCAGTGCCGATGCGGCGGAACAGCAGGGTCGTCACAGTGAGCAGCGTGAAATAGATCGCGAATGACAGGGCTGCGAGGCTTACGGTGAAGATCGGGCGCGCCATCAGGTCACCCACGACGTCGCCCATGATCGCCGACGCGAAGATGAAGAGAATGATGATGTTGAAGCCGTCGATCGACTGCTTGTGACGCTGGATCGCATCCGCGCCGAACAGCCAGCGGAGCATCGTCGCCGATAGCAGCGATGCCGAGAGGATACCTGATAGCTTCAGGCCGAGCGTGAGCGGCGAGATGCTGAGCATGCCGCCGAGAAAGAGTCCTGCGAACAACGATGCGGTGAACGGCACGATCGCGGTTGCCGTCACCAGCGTGACCAGCACCAGCGTGGCATCGAGCCCCATCAGCGCGGCGAGCGCAGGAGAGGCCATCATCGGCGAGGCCATGCTCTGGAGCATCAGCGCCAGCGACAGGCCCGGTGCGCGCTCGGTGAGTCCGGTCGCATGCGCGACCAGGCCGACGATGACGGGCACGCCGATCGTGGTCCAGGCGGTCGCCGCCGCCACCAGCGCCGGCCGGCGCAGATGACCCGACAGCGCCACGAGATCGACCCGCATGAAGGAGATGCAGAGCAGGACGAGGATCGCCTCGGTGAGGTAGGGACGCAGCAGCGCGCCGAGCGGCGGCACGGCTGCGGCGATGAACACGATTGCGGCGACCGCACGCGTGCCCTGGCTGCCGAGCCAGGTCAGGCCGCGCAGCGGAAGGGCGAAGATGGATTGAAGCGCTGACGACATCAGGGTGGCGCTCTCAGCCCAATGCCTTCAGCCATGCGCCGATCTCGCTCACCGCGACATTGGCCTGTTGCAGCAATTTGCCCATGGTGAAGAAGCCGTGGAATTGGCCGGGGAAATGTTTGTACGTAACGGGCACGCCGGCCTGCTTCAGTCGTGCGGCGTATTCACCGCCTTCGTCGCGCAGGGGATCGGCGCCGGCTGTCATGACGAAGGCGGGCGGCAGGCCGGCAAGGTTTTCAGCGCGCGCGGGCGAGGCGCGCCAGTCGTGGATATCCGCGGCGCTGCTCAGATAATGGTCGCGGAACCAGCGGATCACGCTGTGCGTCAGCAGCACGCTGGTCTCGGGCTCGCTATGCGAGCCATGCGTCATGGCGAAATCGACGGCGGGATAGATCAGCAGCTGGCCCGCAAGCTCAGGGCCGTCGCCGTCACGCGCGGCGAGCGCGACGACCGCTGCGAGATTGCCGCCGGCGCTGTCGCCGCCGATCGAAAGTCGCGCGGGATCGATTCCGAGCGCGCGAGCATTCGCGGCAATCCATTTGGTCGCGGCAACCGCATCATCGGCGGCGGCGGGAAACTTGTGCTCGGGCGCGAGGCGGTAGTCGATCGCGATCACCACAAGCGCGCCTGCGTCGGCGAGCTGCCGGCAGACCACGTCGTGGCTGTCGAGATCGCCGATCACCCAGCCGCCGCCGTGGAAGAACACCAGCGCGGGCGCTGCGCCATCTTTGAGGCGGGGCTGTTTCGGCACGTAGATGCGTGCGGGGATCGTTCCATGCGGTGCCGTGATCGACAGCGGCGCGACGCGGGCCAGTTCGGGCGGTTCGGGGTTGGTGACAAAGCGGGCCTGGAGGTAATAGGCGCGCGCCTCCGCCGCGGTCAGCGTCTCGTAGGCGGGACGGCCAGCGTCCTGGAACGCCTTGTAGACGGTGGCGGCATCGAGATCGAGCACGACGGGCATGGGCAGGTACTCCCAGAGTTTCTGGTGATCGTTGGACGGCCTTGTGGAGGCAATGCCCGTGTCGGCGCCGGGGAGAGGCCTTGCGACTATCCCATCCGTGGACCGGTCTGGCCAGCCGGGCGGCGGGCAGGGCAGGAATGCCGCCCTTTCCCCGCCGTATTCGCCGTGTTAACCGGTTGGCCTGCGAGCGGCGGTATCCCCTGTAGAATGTCCAACAAGCCCGATTCGCTGTTGAAGCCGCGCGAGATGTTCAAAACCTTTACCCTGACAGGCCTAGCGGCGCTGCTGGCTGCCATCGCGCTGACGGTGGCAACGCCGGTGCAGGCGCAGATCGGCACGATCTTCTCCGATCCGCCGCCGCTGCGGCCGCCGGGGAGCATCCCCCGGGGCGGGCAGCCCCAGCCGGCGCCGACCCCTGACGACGACGAAGAGGTGCCCGAGCTGCCGCCGCAGGGCCGCGTGCTGCCGTCGCGCCCGATGCCGCGCCAGGGCAATGCCATGCCCGGACCGGTCGAAACCCAGCCGCTGGCGCCGCCGCCGGGCACCACCATGGCTCCGCAGAACCAGCCGCCAGCGGTGGCGGTTGCGCCGCCGGGCGCGGCTCCCGGCCAGCGCCAGCCGCAGCAGAAGGGCGGGACCCAGCAGGGCGCCGTGCCGCAGGCTCCGGCCAGCCTGCAGCCGGGCGACGAGGTCGTCACCGAGCCGCCGGCGCAGAAGATCGTGAACAAGAAGGCGACCTTCTCGGGCCTCGACAAGATCACCGGGCGCATCATCAATTTCGACGAGGATATCGGCGAGACCGTGCAGTTCGGCGCGCTGCGGGTGAAGACCGATGCCTGCTACACGCGGCCCGCGACCGAAGCCGCCAATACCGATGCGTTCGTCGAGGTCGACGAGATCACCTTGCAGGGCGAGGTGAAGCGGATCTTCTCCGGCTGGATGTTTGCCGCAAGCCCCGGCCTGCACGGCGTCGAGCACCCGATTTACGACATCTGGCTGACCGACTGCAAAGAGCCGCAGCAGACCATTGCGACGGCCGCGCCGGATCCGGCGACCAAGCCGGCCGCGCCGCCGCCTCCGCCTCCCGCGCAGAGGAGGGCCGCGCCGAAGCAGGCCGTGCAGCAGCGGGCGCCGCAGCCTTTGCCACCACCGCCGCAGCCAGCCCCGCCGCCTCCTCCGCCGCCGGAGCAGCGGCCGGGCCTGTTCGGTATTCCAGGCTTTGGCCGTTAGGCCGAATCCCCTCGGGTCTTTTCAACCGGTGGGGCTGATCTATTGCCGCGAGGCGATGATCTCGAGCGCGCGCGCCCCCGGGACGGCATCGCCGCCAGCCAGTCTCAGGAAATCGCCGGGCTCGCCGGCGAGCGCCTTGTCGAGCAAGGCCGTGTAGCGGCGCCGCGAGATTTCCGCCGCACCAAAGGTCTTGAGATGCTCGGTGACATATTGCGTGTCGAGCAGCTCGAAGCCGCCATGGATCAGCCGCGCGACCAGATGCACCAGCGCAACCTTGGAGGCATCGCGCGCGGTGTGGAACATGCTCTCGCCGAAGAAGGCGCGTCCCAGGCTCACCCCGTAAAGACCGCCGACGAGGTCGTCGCCCTGCCAGGCCTCGACGCTGTGGCAATGGCCGAGCTCGTAGAGGCCGCCATAGAGGTCGCGGATGCGCTTGTTGATCCAGGTGTCCTCGCGCCCGGCTTGCGGCGCGGCGCAGCCGGCGATGGTCGCCTTGAACGCGGTGTTGACGGTGACGCGAAACACATCCGATCGCACGGTGCGCGCCAGGCGCGAGGCGACCCGAAAACCATTGAGCGGGATCACGCCGCGCATTTCCGGCTCGACCCAGAACAGGGTCGGATCGTCGGCACTCTCGGCCATCGGGAAGATGCCGCAGGCATAGGCGCGCAGCAGCACGGCCGGCGTGATTTCAGACGAGGCGGAGTCGCGCGAAGTCATGATCGCGACAATAGCAGGATCGCCGCGCCGGTGCGATGGGCGCGAACGAGCGGCCCGGATCAGCCCGCCGCGGCGCTGTTCGTCTTGCCCGACAGAGCGGGGGTGCGGCGGAACCGCAGGATGATGCGGGTTCCGGAATGGCCGGGATCGCGCTCGACGGTGGCGTCGAGCTTGGAGGCCATCGCCGCGACGATGCGCTGGCCCATGCCGGTGGAGCGCGGATCGGCCTTGACGTTGTCGCCGACGCCGTCGTCGGTGATCGTCAGCAGGAGATCCTCGCCCTTCGAGCTCAGCTCGACGTGAATGGGCCCGGCGCCATCGGGATAGGCGTATTTCACCGCGTTCATCACCAGCTCGTTGACGATGATGCCGACGGCGACGGCGCGGTCGGGGTCGATCTCGATCGGCTCGGCCTTCACCGTCAGGCGCGACATCCGGTTGCCTTCGGCGGAGCGGCGGAGATCCTCGAGCAGGGAGTCCAGATACTGGTTGAGCATCACGCTCTTCAGATCCTGCGAGGTGTAGAGGCGGCGGTGCACCTGGGCGACGGCGGCGACGCGGCCCATCGCGTTGGTGAGCGCGGCCTTGACCTCGTCCTGGGCGGCGGAGCTCGCCTGCAGATGCAGCAGCGACGCGATGATCTGGAGCGAATTGCCGACGCGGTGATTGACCTCGCGCAGCAGCAGCTCGCGTTCGGCGGCAAGCGCGGCATAGCGGTCGCGCGAGGCGTGGATCTCGGCCTCGGCTTCCTCGCGCGCGCGCTGCAATTCGGCCTGGCGCAGCGCGCCTTCGGCCGCGACATGCAGCAGCGGGATGAAGTCGCCCTTGACGTCCTTGACCAGATAATCGGCCGCGCCTGCTTTCAGCGCGGTAACGGCAATGCTGGAATCCTGCGAGGCCGTGACGAAGACCACGGGCGGGGCATCCGGGATCGCCATGATCTGCTCGAGCGTCTCGAGCCCGTCGAGACCCGGCATGTACTGGTCGAGCGCCACGACATCGATGCAGCCCCGGGTGCTGGCGCTGCGGATGCGCTCCAGTCCTTCCTCGCCGCTTGCGGCATGGACGACCTTGTAGCCGCGCCGCGTCAGGCCGCGATCGACCAGGCGCGCCAGCGCGTCGTCGTCATCGATGTAGAGCAGTGTCGGCGTGCGCTGTTGGGTCATGAGGCGGCGGGCGGGACCTGGATGACGGAGAAGAACAGGCCGAGCTGCCGGATGGCATTGGCGAAATTCTCGTAATTGACGGGCTTGGTGATGTAGACGTTGCAGCCGAGTTCGTAGCAGCGCTTGATCTCCTGGCTGTCGTCGGTCGTGGTCAGCACCACCACGGGCGAGGCCTTGAGATATTTGTTTTCCTTGATCTGCTTCAGGATATCGATCCCGCTCATGTCGGGCAGGTTGAGGTCGAGCAGGATCAGGAGTGCGTTGCCTTTCTGAGCGAGTCCGGTGCCGTCGGGCCCGAACAGATGCTTCATCGCCGAGGTGCCGTTGGTGAAGGAGAGGATCTCGTTGTTGACGCCGGAGCGGCGGATATTGCGCTCGATCAGCCTGGCGTGGCCCTCGTCGTCCTCGATCATGATGATGGTGACGGGCAATGTCATTGGTCGGCGTTCCGGTTGCTGGCGTTCCAATTGATGGGCAGCGTGATCGTAAATGTACTGCCCGCGTTCAGTTCCGACGATACCGACATTGTGCCACCGAGGCGGCGCACAAGTGCACGGACATGGGCAAGACCGATGCCCTGACCGGGCTTGTCCTGAGTTCCCGCACGCCGGAACAGGTCGAAAATCCGCTGATGATCCCTGGGATCGATGCCGCGGCCGTTGTCGCTGATTTCGAAGATAGCGTAGCCAAGCTTGGTGCGCCCGCGAATTCTGATCTCGCCGGGAACCCCGTTCTTGAGGTACTTGATCGCGTTATCGATCAGATTGGAGAAGATCTGTTCCAGCGCAAGGCGGTCACTGACAATATTCGGCAACGGCTCGAGGTGGATCTCGGCCTGCGCTTCGGACGCTTGGTGCGCCAGCGAGGAGACGATGGTCTCGATGAAATCGCGGGTATCGATCCTTTCGGGCTGAAACTCGCGCCGGCCCTCGCGGGTAAGGTTGAGGATCGCCGAGATCAGCCGGTCCATCCGGGCGATCGAGGATTTGATGAAGCCGAGCGCTTCGGAAAAATCCGCCGACATCTGCTTGTCGGCGCCCTCGAGCGGAATCTCGGCAGCGTCGACCGGCGGGCCGCCCGCCGGCACGCCCGCGAGCCCTCCGATCCGTCGGAAGATGTCCTTGCCCAATTCCTCGAGCTCACTGGTGAAGCCCATGATGTTGACCAGCGGCGAGCGCAGGTCATGGCTGACGATATAGGCAAAGCGCTGGATCTCATCGTTGGCTTCGCGCAGGTCTGCCGTGCG
Source organism: Bradyrhizobium guangzhouense (assembly GCF_004114955.1). Lineage (NCBI taxonomy): Bacteria > Pseudomonadati > Pseudomonadota > Alphaproteobacteria > Hyphomicrobiales > Nitrobacteraceae > Bradyrhizobium > Bradyrhizobium guangzhouense. The sequence continues at coordinate 4,041,093 of NZ_CP030053.1, read as the reverse complement.
CTCGTCGACGGTGGCTTCCAGGTTGAGGTTGGCATCGCGCAGCCGTGCCTCGGCCTCGTCGCGGCTGCGCGCCGAACGCCGCACCAGCCAGATCGAGATCAGCGCCAGCACCACCACGAGACCGGAACCGATGCCGGTGAGGGACGCGGCCAGCGTCTGGCTGCGGTCAGAGTTGACCGATCGGAGCCGGAACAGCCGCTCCTCCTCCTGCATCATCGCAGTGGCCTCGCGGCTGATCGCGGAGGTGGTATTGGCAGCGGCGGCCTCGCGTACCAGTGCGATGGATTTGTCGAGCTGGCCCTGCCGGACGAACTCCATTTCCTGCGAAAATTGGCCAAGCCGGGTCTCGATTGCCGCGCTGAGCTTCTCGATGCTCTCGCGTTGCGCCGGATTGTCACCGGTCAGGCGCGTGATCCTGTCCAAGGCGGGCACGATTTCCGCGACAGCCTTCTCGTGGTCGGCCTTGAAGTTCTCGCCCTGCGTCAGGAGATAGCCGCGCGCCCCGCTCTCGGCCCGCCGCAGTTCGAGCAGCAGCGCGTTAAGCTGGTTCTCTACCTCCAGGGTGTGAACCACCCATTTATTGTCGTCGCGCGCCTTGTTGACGAGATAGATGGAGCCGGCGCTGATTGCGGTCAGCACGACCAGGCCGGCTGCGAACAGCAGGATCTGCCAAAATGCGCGACGTCGCTGCCCCTCGGCGGTCACGACCATCTCGCTCGATCAAATCTGGAAGTCAAAACGCCCCCTTGGAACTGCCCCACCGTCCAAAACGCGATGGGGGCCAACGGGTTCCCTGGAAAGCAACGATTATTTCGCTGATGGTTCCGTCTTGCCGGCGAGATACTGCTCCAGCCAGTGGATGTGGTAGTCGCCGTTGATGATGTCGTCCTGACGGACCAGGTCGCGGAACAGCGGCAGCGTGGTCTCGATGCCCTCGACCACCATCTCGTCCAGCGCCCGGCGCAGGCGCATCAGGCATTCGGCGCGGGTCTTGCCGTGGACGATCAGCTTGCCGACGAGGGAATCGTAATAGGGCGGGATCTGGTAGCCCTGATAGACAGCGGAATCGATCCGCACACCGAGCCCGCCGGGGGGGTGGTACTGCGAGATCCGGCCGGGCGAGGGGCGGAAGGTCTGCGGGTTCTCCGCATTGATGCGGCACTCGATGGCGTGGCCGATGATCTGGATCTCGTCCTGCCTGGCCGGCAGCTCGCCGCCGGCGGCGATGCGGATCTGCTCCAGCACGAGGTCGATGTCGGTGATGCTCTCGGTGACGGGATGCTCGACCTGGATGCGCGTGTTCATCTCGATGAAGTAGAACTCGCCGTCCTCGTAGAGGAACTCGATGGTGCCGACGCCGAGATATTTCATTTCGCGCATCGCCTTGGCGCAAGTCTCGCCGATCTTGGCGCGCGCAGCCGCAGCCAGCACGGGCGAGGGGCCTTCCTCCCAGACCTTCTGGTGGCGGCGCTGCAGCGAGCAGTCGCGTTCGCCGAGATGAATCGCGCCGCCGCGTCCGTCGCCGAGGATCTGGATCTCGATGTGGCGGGGCTTCTGCAGGTATTTTTCCAGGTAGACGGAGGCGTCGCCGAAAGCGGATTTCGCCTCGTTGGCCGCCGTCGACAGCGCGACCTGGAGATCCGCCTCGCTCTGCGCGACCTTCATGCCGCGGCCACCGCCGCCAGCAGCAGCCTTCACCAGCACGGGAAAGCCGATCTTCCTGGCGATCGCCATCGCGTCGTCGCTCGGACCAACCGCACCATCGGAGCCGGGCACCACGGGGATGCCGAGCTTCTTGGCGGTCTTCTTGGCCTCGATCTTGTCGCCCATCAGGCGGATGTGCTCGGCCTTGGGCCCGATGAATTGCAGATTGTGCTCGCCGAGGATCTCGGCGAAGCGCGCGTTCTCCGACAGGAAGCCGTAACCGGGATGCACGGCATCCGCGCCTGTTATCTCGCAGGCCGCGAGCAGCGCGGGGATGTTGAGATAGCTGTCCTTCGACGGCGGCGGCCCGATGCAGACGCTCTCGTCCGACAGGCGCACATGCATGGCGTCAGCGTCGGCGGTGGAGTGCACGGCGACGGTCGCGATGCCGAGCTCCTTGCAGGCCCGCAGGATGCGAAGGGCGATCTCGCCGCGATTGGCTATGAGGATCTTGTCGAACATGATGTCCTAGCGAATGGCGAGTGGCGAATGGCAGGTAGGGAAGGCTGATGCCATTCGCTACTCGCTATTCTCCATTCGCGTTATTCAATAATGACCAGGGGCTCGCCGAACTCGACGGGCTGGCCGTCCTCGACCAGAATCTGCGTCACGGTGCCTGATCGGGTCGAGGGAATCTGGTTCATGGTCTTCATCGCTTCGATGATCAGCAGAGTCTGACCGACGGAGACCTTGGCGCCGACCTCGACGAACGGCTTGGCGCCGGGCTCCGGCGCCCAATAGGCGGTGCCGACCATCGGCGAGGTCACCGCGCCCGGATGCTTGGAAAAATCTGCTGCGGCTGCGGCCGCAGGGGTGGCGGCGGGTGCAGCGGCAAGCGCGGGAGCTGCATGAGCGACCGGCATCGGCATGGTCGCGGCGACGCTGATGTTGCGGGCGACGCGCAGGCGCAGGCCGGCGCGCTCGATCTCGATCTCGGTGAGGCTGGTCTCGTCGAGCAGCAGAGCGAGCTCGCGGACGAGCGCGGAATCGTCACTGGAAAACTTTGCGGCTGCTTTGTCGTCTGGCTGGCGCGCCATGTTCTTTGATCCGAATGTTCTGGGTGAAGAGGGAGCGTCAGGCTTTGGGCTTGATGCCGAGCTTGGCGGCAAGGCCCTGGATGGCGAGGCGGTAGCCCTCGATGCCGAAGCCGCAGAGCGAGGCGAAGGCCGCGCGCGCGGTGTAGGAGTGGTGACGGAAGCCTTCGCGGGCGTGGATGTTGGTCACGTGCACTTCGACCGTCGGGATCTGTACCGCGAGCAGCGCGTCGTGCAGCGCAATCGAGGTGTGCGAATAGCCCCCGGCGTTGATGATGATGCCCTTCATCTTGCGCCCATGTGCCTCGTGGATGAAGTCGATCAGCTCGCCTTCGCGGTTGGACTGCCGGCAGTCGGCCTTGAGACCGAAGCTCGCCGCCGTCTCCCGGCACAGCGCCTCGACGTCGGCCAGCGTGGCATGGCCATACTTCTCGGGCTCCCGCGTCCCCAGCATGTTGAGGTTGGGCCCGTTGAGGACGAGGATCGTGTCGGTTGCTGGTTCGGCCATTCCAATCCCGGAAGAGGTGTTTCGGCGTGGCGGGGGTTATAGGTAACAAAGTGACCTAGGGGAAGCCTTGAAGGGCCTCGGTAAGGGCTTCAGGGACCTCATCCAGTGTGCAAAAACCTGTGCGGAAACTACGGAAATTGCTTGTTAACCAGTCCAAAGCATGGCTGTCGGACGAGGCCGGCGGGGCCAGCCGCCCCAACGGCAAAAAGCCCCTGCCGATCGCTCGGCAAGGGCTCTCTGGGCATTCTCCGAGGCAGCTTAGCCTTCGATGATGTAGACGATCTCGCGTGTCTGCGGCTTGACGATGATGTACTCGCCGTGGACCAGGATCACGTCATAGCCGCGCCATTCCGGATAGATCTCGACAATCCGCTCCGGGAGCGGCTGGAAGTGGACGGAGGCCGGGATCGTCGTGCCGACCGAGACGTTGAAATTGACGTTGGTCGTCTCTTCGATCTTGGTCGACTTGATCGCGGTTGAGATTTGGGCCCGCTTTTCAGCCGGCGGCGCGGCGGTCGCCGAGGTCGCGGCGTTGCCGGTCGTGGTCTGCGACTTGCTGTCGGTCGTAGCCGGGCGGTTCTCGGCATTGTTGGTCGAGGTGCCGCTCTTGGTGCCCTCAGCCTTCATGTCCTTCTGCGTGCCGGACTTGCTGGTATCCTGGCTCATGCTCTTGGACTTGTCCTGCGTCGACTTGTCCTGCGCGCTCTGGGCGTGCTCGCCCTTCGCCGCGCCGGCCTTCTCGTCGGCCGCGTTCTTGTTCATCGCGCCGGACTTCTCCATCCCGCCTGACTTCTCCGCGGTGCCGGATTTCTCCATCGCACCGGACGACTTCTCTTCGCCTTGCTTCATGGCGCCGCCAGCCTGGCCGACGGTACCTTTCTCATGGCTGGATTCCTTGCCCATCGCGCCACTGCGCTCGGCAGCGCCGCCCGAGGACTGCGAATGCTGCATCGGCTGCGCGCCGGCGCCGCTGTCGTTCTTCATCGTGCCTTGTGCGTTCGCCAGACCGGTGCCTGCGATCAGCGCGACTGCGGCAACCGAGATCATAAAGCGGTTCAACATTGAATTCTCCTCACGTGTTTCTTTGCGTCATTGCCCGCGCCGACAACGGGAGGAGGTGTCACTTGTTCCGGAACATCTGCTGTTCCCCGGCATTTGTTTCCTAAACGCGGGATGAACGTTCGCGCCGGATTCACGCCAGACTCTGCGCGTCGAGATTCGTGGAGAGCTTCGGCCAACGAAAAAGGCCGGCTTCTCAGCCGGCCTCGTCGCGTGCGCAAATTGCAGAATGCGTGATCAGCAGATCGGCCCGTTAGCAGGTGGCCTTGCCGCAGCGGGCGACGCCGATCTTTTCCTTGAGGCCATCGAGGCCGACGGCGCCGACAATGATCTGCTTGCCGATCACGTAGCTCGGCGTGCCGTTCATGCCCATCGCCTCAGCCAGCTTGAAGTTCTCCTCGATGGTGGCGCGCACTTCGGGGCTTTGGATGTCCTTCTCGATCCTCGCGGTGTCGAGGCCGGCATCCTTCGCCGCCTGCATGGCGCGCGCCTTGTCGGCCGGGCCGCGACCGCCGAGCAGTTTCTGGTGGAAGTCGAGATATTTCTTGCCGGAGGGATCCTGCATGCGGACGGCGACCGCGACCTGTGCGGCTTCGACCGAGCCCTGGCTCAGCACCGGAAACTCCTTGAGCACGACCTTCAGTTTGGGATCTGACTTCATCAGGTCGAGCATGTCGCTCATCGCCCGCTTGCAGTAGCCGCAATTGTAATCGAAGAACTCGACGAAGGTGACGTCGCCGTCCTTGTTGCCGAGCACGACCTGACGCGGCGAGTTGAAGATCGCATCCGAGTTCTGCGCGATGCTGGCTTCGTGCTTCTCCGTCTCCGCCGCGGCTTGCCGCTTGCTGAGCTCGGTCATGGCTTCCTCGAGCACCTCGGGGTGGGTGACGAGGTAGTTCTTGATGATCGCCTCGATGTCGGTGCGCTGGGCATCCGAGAAGCTTTCGGCCGAAGCCGGTCCCGTTGCGCCGAAGATGGCGAGCGCAAACAGCGCGGGAGCAAGCAGGCGCAGCGAAGGCATTGGCAAATCCTCTATCCAGTGCAGGTTTCGAAAAAACGTCGCGGTGGACTTATTCGCTAGTGTCGTGACGTCAAAGTGGCAGTTCAGGCTTCAATCTAGTTCCGCGGCGGTTTCGACGCCACGATGTCGTCGGCCCTGACCCATCCGGGCGTGCCGACGGCGAAACGGGTTTTCGCGCGCGTGGCGAGCTCGCGAGCGGTCTTGTTGTCGCCGCGCAAATACGCGGCCTGGGCGGAGGCGAGATCCGCCTCGGCATAGTCTCCCTTCCGGCCATACGCCATCGCAAGCTGGGTGAAGCCGATCGGCGCCTCGGGCTCGCGCGCCACCGCTGCACGGAGAATCTTGATGGCGTCGTCCGTGTAGGCCTTATTATCGGTTCCAACCAGAGCCTGCCCAAGTAACATCTCGATGAGGGCCGAATTGTTCGAGAGTGCGACCGCCTTGCGCAGGGGGGCAATCGCGTCGGCGGGCTTGCCGCTCTCCAGGAGCGCCTGGCCGCGCACCTCGTAGAAGTACGGGTTGTTCGGCTGCACCGCGATCAGGGCGTCGATCTGGGTGAGGGCGCTGCGCAAGTCGCCGTGCAGATAGGTGCTGATGGCGCGGGCATAGCGCGCCGGCAGGCTGTCATTGGTCAGGGGATAGCGGCGATAGACCACTTCCGGCCGTTCCATGAAGGCGGAGATCTTGGCGCGCACCATGTCGTGGCGGAGCTGGAGCGCGGGATCGTCCTTCTTGTCCCAATAGGGACTGGTGCTGGCGAACTCCTGAAGCGCTGCAACGCGCTCGGCGGGCATCGGATGAGACTGCAGATAGGGATCGGCGCCGCGCGAAGCGAACAGGCTTTCGTTGGTGAAGCGCTTGAAGGTCTCGTACATGCCCTTCGGCGATTGCTGGGTCGCGGTCAGGAATTTCACGCCGGCGCGGTCGGCGTTCTCCTCCTGCTGGCGCTGATAGGACAACAGCGAACGGCGGATCATCTCCTGTGGTCCGGAGATGGCGGCCGCGCCGGCATTGGCGAGCCCGCTATTGCCGCCACGGCCGGCACCCGCCGCGATCGCGCCGGCGCCGAGCAGCATGGCGATGATCATGGACGTCTGGGCGCTGGCGATCTGCTCGCGCATCTTGGCGAGGTGGCCGCCGGCCAGATGCCCGGTCTCGTGCGCAAGCACGCCGATCAGCTGGTTTGGCGTCTCCGACTGCAGGATCGCACCGTAATTGACGAAGATGCGGCGGCCATCGGCGACGAACGCGTTGAACGAGTTGTCGTTGATGATCACCATCTGGATGTTCTGCTTCTCCAGACCGGCAACGCGCAGGATCGGGCGGGTATATTCGCGCAGCAGCTGCTCGGTTTCCGTGTCACGCAGGACCGGCGGTCCGCGGCCTTCCTGCGCCTGCGCCGGCGGGATCGGCAGCAGCGCGATCGCAGCCGCCGTGACGAGGGCGGTGAGGGCGGAGGCCTTCTTGCGCAATGCGATCTGGAGCAACATCAAACGGGCTTGCAAGCGGACTTGGATGTAGTTTTGTGATCGGTTTTGGCGATTGGCGGCGGACCGGATACGCGATATGCCCTTATGAGCCGTATAATGCGGCTAGTCTGGGGCGCAAGCGCCCTGTTTTCCGGACCGAACGGACCGGTTGGCCAGCGAAATAGCAGAAATCGATGCACGATGCGACATTAAGGACCCGGGTGGGGCAGTGGCTCGAGCCCTCCCGCCGCAGCGATGTTCCCCCGTTCATGGTGATGGACGTGATGGCCGCCGCGGCCCGGATCGAGGCCGCCGGCGGCCATGTCATTCACATGGAGGTCGGCCAGCCCGCGGCCGGTGCGCCGAAGACCGCGATTGCGGCCGCGCAGGCCGCGCTCGCGACGGGGCGGATCGATTACACCTCGGCGCTCGGCATTCCAAGCCTTCGCGACCGCATCGCGCGGCACTATCGTGACGCCTATGGCTGCACCGTCAGCCCGGACAGGATCGTTGTGACCACGGGCTCCTCCGGCGGTTTCATTCTGGCTTTCCTGTCGATGTTCGAGCCCGGCGATCGCGTCGCCGTCACGGTGCCCGGCTATCCGCCGTATCGTCACATCCTCACCGCGCTCGGCTGCGAGCCGGTGCTGATCGAGACTACCAACGAGACGCGCCACGCGCTCACCGGCGAGGCGCTGCTCGCCGCCCATCGCAAGGCGCCGCTGAAGGGCGTGCTGGTCGGCAGCCCCGCCAATCCAACGGGAACGATGATGTCCCGCGAAGCGCTCGCCGGCCTGATCGCCGCCGCGGAAGATGCCGGCATTCGCTTCATCTCCGACGAAATCTATCACGGGCTCGACTACGCGTTTCCTGCGGTGACGGCGGCGGCGCTGTCCGACCATGCGCTGGTGATCAACTCGTTCTCGAAGTATTTTTGCATGACCGGCTGGCGCGTCGGCTGGATGGTCGTGCCGGAGATTCTGGTGCGTCCGATCGAGCGGCTGCAGCAGAACCTCTCGATCTCGGTGCCCTCGCTCTCGCAGATCGCCGCAGAGGCCGCTTTCGACGGCGCGGCCGAGATGGAGGAGATCAAGCACGGCTATCAGGAGAATCGGCGCATCCTGATCGAGGGATTGCCCAAGGCTGGCCTCGCCAAGTTTCTGCCGGCGGATGGCGCCTTCTACCTCTATGCCGACGTCTCGGATTTCACCTCCGACAGTTTCGACTTCGCCAAGCAGATGCTGGAGAAGGCCCATGTTGCGGCCACACCCGGCGTCGATTTCGATCCGGTTCACGGCCGTTCGTTCATCAGATTCTCATATGCGCGCTCGCTTCAGGAGATGCAGGAGGCGGTTGACCGGATCGCTCACTGGCTTAAATAGCCGCCAGTTCTTGCCACGCCTCCGGAGTGCATCTTGTCTGATCGAACTGTCCAGCCCGCCGCCATGTCGCGTTCTCCTCTTGCCGCAGTGATGTGGCCAGCCCGGCCCGGCGAAGCCGTCGGGCACTTGCGCGCATTCGTGCTTGTTATGCTCGGCTCCGCGTTGATGGCGCTATCAGCCAAGGTGAACCTGCCGCTGCCTTACGTGCCGATGACGTTGCAGACTCTGGTCGTGCTGACAATCGGTGCGTCCTATGGCTGGCGGCTTGGCAGCGCAACCATGATCGCCTACCTCGCCGAAGGCGCGATGGGCCTGCCAGTGTTCGCAGGACCCGTCGGTGGAATTGCACCTCTGGTCGGTCCGACTGCCGGCTATCTCTATGGCTTCGTGGCTGCTGCCTTCATCACCGGCTGGCTCGCCGAGCGCGGCTGGGATCGCAACGTCGTGCTGCTGTTTGCGGCCATGGCGGTCGGCCATGTCGTCATTTTCATCGCCGGCTTCGGTTGGCTTGCCTACGGCATCGGCCTTGGTGGAACCAAGGCCTGGATGGTCGGTGTCGCGCCGTTCATCGCGGCCTCCGTCATCAAGAACGCGCTCGGTGCCGCGCTGGTGCCGGCGGCGCGTCGGATCGTTGAGCGCCGCGGCTAGATTTCGTCGTACGGAATGTTCCAATTGACAGGGCCGGCCAAGTTGATCTTGGCTGGCTCTGAGCTTTTGAGGGGGGAAGGAAACGATGACATCGACAACGGTGGCTGGCGCGCCGGCTGCACCTGCTGCGGCCAAGCCGTGGTATAAGATTCTCTATGTCCAGGTGCTGATCGCCATCGTGCTTGGCGCGATCGTCGGCTGGCTTTGGCCGTCGGTTGCCACTAACGATTGGATCAAGGCGCTCGGCGACGGCTTCATCAAGCTGATCAAGATGGTGATCGCCCCGATCATCTTCTGCACCGTTGTGTCGGGCATCGCGCACATCCAGGACGCCAAGAAGGTCGGGCGCATCGGTGTCAAGGCGCTGGTCTATTTCGAGGTCGTCTCGACATTCGCACTGATCATCGGCCTCATCATCGGCAACGTCATCAAACCGGGCGCCGGCTTCGGCAGTGCGGCCGCCAATGCCAATGCCGTTGCCAACTTCGCCAAGCAGGCGGAAGCGCAGAAGTCGGTCGACTTCATCCTGCATATCATTCCCGACACGGTGGTCGGCGCCTTCGCGCAAGGCGAGATCCTGCAGGTGCTGCTGTTCTCGGTGCTGTTCGGCTTCGCCATCATGGGGCTCGGCGAGCGCGGCCATGTGATCCGCAGCTTCATCGACGATGCCGCGCACGCGGTGTTCGGCGTCATCTCCATCGTGATGCGCGCAGCGCCATTGGGTGCGTTCGGCGCGATGGCCTTCACCATCGGCAAGTTCGGCACGGGCGCGATCCTAAACCTGATGGGCCTGATCGCGACTTTCTACCTGACCGCCGCGCTGTTCGTGTTCGTCGTGCTGGGCATCATCGCGCGGATCGCGGGCTTCTCGATCTTCAAGTTCCTGGCCTATATCAAGGACGAACTGTTGATCGTGCTCGGTACCTCGTCCTCCGAAAGCGCGCTGCCGACCTTGATGGAGAAGCTGGAGCGGCTCGGCTGCTCGAAGTCGGTGGTCGGCCTCGTGGTGCCCACGGGCTATTCGTTCAATCTCGACGGCACCAACATCTACATGACGCTGGCGACGCTGTTCATCGCGCAGGCGCTCGGCTACGACCTCACCTTCAGCCAGCAGCTCACGATCCTGGTCGTGGCGATGCTGACCTCGAAGGGCGCTTCCGGCATCACCGGTGCGGGCTTCATCACGCTGGCGGCGACGCTCGCGGTGGTCGATCCGCGCCTCGTGCCAGGCATGGCGATCGTGCTCGGCATCGACAAGTTCATGAGCGAGTGCCGTGCGCTGACCAATCTGTGCGGCAACGGCGTCGCCTGCGTGATCGTCGCCTGGTGGGAGGGCGAGCTCGATCGCGACAAGCTGACTGCGCGGCTGGCCCAGCAGATCGATCCGACCGACATGGAAACCGCCGTCACGACGGACTAAGACGGATTTGACGGCGCGGTGCGCCGTTAAACCTCGAAGTAACAGGGCTGGTCGAGATCCTCGATCAGCCCTTTTTCTTTCGGCACCCAGCCGAGAGCCGCGCGCGTCTTGGCGCTCGATGTCGGGACGTCGACGGCCGCAAAGCGCGCGAACCAGCCGAAATGCGCCTCGGCTTCATCAGGCAATTTCGAAACGACGGGCACTCCGAGCCTCTTGCCGATCACCTCGGCAATCGCCTTGAAGGGCACGCCTTCCTCGGCGATCGCATGGTAGCGACGAGCGGATGCGCCTTGCTCGAGCGCAAGGCGATAGACGCGGGCAGCATCGATGCGGTGCGCAGCGGGCCAGCGGTTGTTACCCTCGCCGATATAGGCGGCTGCGCGTTTCTCGCGCGCGATCGCGATCAGCCGCGGCACAAAGCCGTGGTCGCCTTCGCCATGGGTGGTCGGCGGCAGCCGCACGATGCCGGCACGGACACCTTGCTCCGCAAGGTCTTCGGCGCTTGCTTCCGAGACACGTGGAAAGTGGCGAGCGGCTGCGTCGTCCTCGGTTGCAAGACGTCCAGGCGCAAGCAGCGCCACGCCTGAGGTGACGATGAGCGGACGCGTGGAGCCTTTGATCTCCTCGCCGAGCGCCAGGATGGCGCGGCGGTCGAGCTCGCAATTCTCGGCGAATTTGGAGAAATCGTGGTTGAAGCCGAGATGCAGGACGCCATCGGAAGCGGCCGCGCCGCTGCGTAACGACGCGTGGTCCTCCAGTGAGCCACGATGGACCTTGGCGCCCATCGCAGCGAGGGCGGCGGCACCCGCATTAGAGCGAGCGAGGCCAGTGACGCTGTGGCCGGCGGCGATCAGGTCGGCAACGACGGCGGATCCGACGAAGCCGGTGGCGCCAGTAACGAATACACGCATGAGCAGGTCTCCCGTTGGTAGAAGCCAACATCTGCGCTAGAATTATCCGGGTAAAGTAGTGAGGTTATCGGGGTATAATAGCTAACAGGATGAGCGAGACCACCAGCGACAACCTGCTCGGGACCTATCTGAAGGACCGCCGTATCAGGCTCGACGCGGCCGCTTTCGGCTTTGGCGGTAGCCGAAGGCGTACCCCGGGGCTGCGGCGCGAAGAGGTGGCGCAGCGCGCCAATATCAGCCCGACCTGGTACACCTGGCTGGAGCAGGGCCGGGGCGGCGCGCCGTCGGCCGACGTGCTCGATCGGATCGCCCGTGCGCTGATGCTGACCGATGTCGAGCGCGAGCACCTGTTCCTGATCGGGCTCGGCCGGCCGCCCGAGGTCCGCTACCAGAAAAGCGACGGCGTCTCGCCGCGGCTGCAGCGCGTGCTCGACGCGCTGGAGACCAGCCCCGCCATCATCAGGACGGCGACCTGGGACGTCGTGGCCTGGAATCGCGCGGCCACGATCGTGCTGACCGACTATTCAAAGCTACTGCCCGAGCAGCGCAACATCCTGCGCCTGATCTTCTGCGAGCCGCGGGTGCGTGCCGCGCAATATGATTGGGACAGCGTCGCCCGTTTCGTCGTCGCGGCGTTCCGGGCAGATGTGGCGCGCGCGGGCGCGGTCTCGCATGTCGCTGAATTTGTCGATGAGCTCTGCCGCGAGAGCCCCGAATTCGCAAAGCTGTGGCGCGACAACGATGTCCGCTCCCATGGCGAGGGCATCAAGCATTTGCGCCATCCCGTGCTCGGCCCGATCGCGTTCGAATATTCGGCCTTTGCGATCGATGGCCGGCCCGATCTCGGCATGGTCGTCTACAACCCGGCGACGTCGGAGGATGCCCGGCGCATCAGGGCCGTGCTGGCCAAACACGAGGGCTAGAACCGCTCCGGCCGGTACGGCGTCGGATCGATCGATGGCGTCTCGCCGTTCATCATTTCGGCGAGCAGCCGTCCGGTGGCGGGGCCGAGCGTGAAGCCCTGGTGGCCGTGGCCAAAGTTCATCCAGAGGCCGGGGTGTCGCGGGGCGCGCCCGAGCACCGGCACCATGTCAGGTGTACAGGGGCGGGTGCCGAACCACGGCTCCGGCTCGGCGCGCTTGCCGAGATCGATCAGCTCGCGCGCGGAGGCTTCTGCGCTGGCGAGCTGCACCGGCGTCGCCACCGCGTCTGGCCCTGTCAGCTCCGCTCCTGTCGTGATGCGGATGCCCTTGGCCATCGGTCCCATCGCGTAACCGCGGCCCTTGTCGACCAGCGGCAGGTCGAGCGAGGCGCCGCCGCTGTAATGCATGTGGTAGCCGCGCTTGCGCACCAATGGGATGCGATAGCCGAACTTGTGCAAGAGATCCGGCGACCATGGCCCGAGCGTGACGACGGCGTTGGCAGCGTCGATGCGGCCATTGTCGGTGTTGACGGACCAGCCAGTCGCGGTCTGTTGCAGCGACTGCGCATCGCCGAGCACGATGGTGCCGCCGAGGCGCTGGAAGAGATCGGCATAGGCGGTGACGAGTGCGCCGGGATCGGACACGGTCCAGGTGTCGAGCCAGTGGATCGCGCCGGGAAGATCGTTGCGCAGGATCGGCTCGGCTTTTGTCAATTCGCTGCCCGAGAGCACGCGAAAGTTCACGCCGAATTCGCGCCTATCCCGTTCCGCGTCCTTGACCGAGCGATCCAACGCGGCGGCATCGCGGAACAGCGCGCGATAGCCGGCGCGGCGGATCAGATTGTCGGCATGGGCCTCGCGGATAAGGATGTCGTGCTCGGGCGTCGCATAGGCGATCAGGCGGGCCCAGGCCGCGATCGCTTCGCGATGCCGCTTCGGCGCCGAATGCCACCAGTAGCGAAGCAGCGGCTCGACGTGACGATGCAGCGAGGAAAAGCTGTAGCGCACGTCGTTGGTGCGGCCGGTCGCGATATCGAGCAGTGAGGAGAGGTCGCGCGGCATGGGATAAGGCCGCACCGCTTCGGCCTGGATCATGCCGGCATTGCCGTAGCTGGTCTCGCGACCAGGCTCCCGGCGATCGATCAGCGTGACCGTCCAGCCGCGCTGTCGCAGATGCACGGCGGCGCCGACCCCCACCATGCCGCCGCCGAGAATGATTGCGCTCTGCATCAGCAAAACTCCTGTCAGGCCGGCTTCGGCGTGAGCTTGGGCTGCGCCGTGTTGATGGTCGCGGCGACGACGACCGACATCGCTGTCATCGCGACAAGAAAGCCGAAAGCCGCGTCGAACGATCCTGACCCGGTCACGATGAAGCCCATGACGGCGGGTGCGACGAAGCCCGCACTCTGGCCGCCGAGATTGACCATGCCGATGCCCGATCCGATCTGGTCGTCACGCAGCAGCTTGGTCGGAAGCGCAATCACGGAGGCCAAAACGAAGGATTTGAAGAAATAGACCACCGATTGATAGACGATCAAGGCGGTGATCGTCTCGGCCTTGAACATGGCGTAGAGGAAGATGCCCGTTAACGCGGAGCTGCCGATCAAGAGATATTTTTCGCGCTCGGCAAAGAACGTGGTCATCACCCAGCCGCCGATTGCGGTCGCGAAGGTCGCCATCACGAACGGGATCGGCGCCACCACGCCGACGGTCTTGAGATCGAGTCCGCGCTGCTGGAGCAGATAGAGCGGCATCCAGGAATCCAGCCCCTTGTTGACGCAGCTCAGGCCGAACCACACCACCATCAGCTGCCACAGCAGCGGATTAGCCATGAGTTCGCGCATCGGCGCGCGGGGCTTTGCCGTCACCGGTCCGACGCCGATCCGCGCAAGATGCGGAACGAACACGAAATATACCACCGCGAAGACGATGCCGGCGATGCCGATCGTATTGAAGGCGTGGCGCCAGCCCAGCCAGACGATCAGCGGCGCCATGATCAGCGGTGCGACCATGCTGCCGGCATAATTCGACGAGAGCAGCAGCGCCGACATTTTGGGCCGGCTGTCCTTCCTGAACAATTCCGCGATGGCGCGAATGCTCGCCGGCGGAAAGCCGCCCTCGGCGATGCCGAAGATGAAGCGGATCGCGATCAGCGAAGTCAGCGACCAGGCAAGGCTCGTGAAGGCGGTGAACAGCGACCACATCACGATGGTGACGATGACGACATATTTCGAGCCGAAGCGGTCGGAGAGCCATCCGCCGGGCACCTGCATCGCCGCATACCCCAAGAAGAACGCGCTGATGACGATGCCGAGATCGGCAGCCTGGAGATTGAAATCCTTGCCGATCTGCGCGAGCGCCAGCGAAATCGCGGCGCGGTCGATATAGGAGATGCAATAAGCGAGATACAGCAGGACGAAGGCAACGATGCCGGTCTTGCGGTTCGACAATTCGGCCATGCTGATCTCCGCGATGCCGGCGAGCCGGCGTTGATGCCTGCTTGGGTCTATTCCCAGGTGAGAAAGCCCGGCGCGGCCGAGAGCGGCGGCGCGGCGGCGAGCCGTGCGAGGTCGGGAAGCGGCCGGCGCATGTGTTGATCGTCCGCGAATGCAGCCTCGATGCTCGCGGCGACCGCAAGCACGACGGCGTCGCCGCCGCGCGGGCCCACGATCTGGAGGCCGAACGGCAGGCCGGCCTCATCAAGGCCGAGCGGGATGCTGATCGCGGGGTGGCCGGGGAGTGTGACGGAGTAGGCGAGCGCGAGCCAGTGGAAGTAGGATTTCGTCGGCAGGCCGTCGATCTCTGCGGGATAAAGCTCCGACCATGGCCGTGGGCTCAGCGTGATGGTTGGACTGATCAGCACGTCGTATCTGGCGAAGAAGGTCTGGTAGGCGCGATAGATCCGCGTCTGTGTCGTGCTCGCGCGGGCGTGGTCTTCGAGCGTGTAGCATAGCCCTTCCTCGACATTGGCGCGGACATTGGGGCCGAGCATCTCGGGCCGCTCTTTGTAGTTCTTCCCATGCATCGCCAGGAACAGGCCGGCGCGCAGCACCGCGAAGGCATCGTCGGCGCCGGTGCAGTCCGGCGTCGCCTCGCGGCATTCGGCGAACAGCGGTGCGAGCTTGTTCACGCGATCGCGGAACACGCGGCGGATGGCTTGCTCAGTCGGAGCGAAGCCGAAATCCTCGGTGAAGGCGAGGCGCAGCTTGCCGAGCTCTGCGGGACGCGGCGCGGTCCAGCGCTCAGCGCGTCCGCGCAGGGGCTCGCCGGGCAGCGTGTAGGCGAGTGGATCGCGGGCATCGTCGCTCGCCATCACCGACAGCATCAGCGCGGTATCGGCGACATTGCGCGCCATCGGTCCGTCGGTCGACAGGTTGGACCAGCCGAATGCGCGCTTCTCGCTTGCCACGAGACCGTAGGAGGGGCGCATGCCGACGATGCCGGAGAACCCGGCCGGATTGCGCAAGGAGCCGCCGGTGTCGGAGCCGGAAGCAAGCGGCGCCATGCCGCAGGCGAGCGCGACCGCCGAGCCTCCGGAGGAGCCAGCCGCCGAGCGCATGGGATCGAAGGGATTGCCGGTGGCGCCGAACACCGGATTGCGGGTGTTGCCGCCTGCCGCCCATTCCGGCGTGTTGGTCTTGCCGAAGATGATGGCACCGGCGGCACGCAAGCGCGCCACCGAGCCCTGGTCGGCAGTCGGCACGTTGTCGCGCAAAAGTGGGCTGCCATAGGTCGAGCGCATCCCCGCGGTGTCCTGCGTGTCCTTGATCAGGACGGGGAGCCCGTGCAGCCCGCCACGATCCTCGCCGCGCAGGATGGCGGCCTCGGCGGCCCTTGCGGCGGCGCGGGCGCCCGGCTCGTCCAGTGTGACGACGGCGTTGACGGCGGGATTGACTGCGGCAATGCGCGACAGGCAGGCGTCGAGCAGTTCGACAGGCGAAATCGCCTTGCTGGCCAGCAGGCGCAACTCAACGGCGCTGGAATCGCACAGGTCGGACAAGGCCAATCCCTTTCAGATTATGAAAACGATTTAGCATATCGGAAAGTCGGGGCGACGCACCAATTTTCGTCAGATCCGGGCGATTCATGCACAAATCCTGGCCTGACTGCGGAGATGGCCGCCAAAGACGTCCATGAGGGGTGTTTGGGCCGAAAAGATTAGGCGGATAGGCCAACAATTTTTCCCGTTCCGTGATAGGCTTGCTGCATGAGCGAGATCACGACATCAGAAGGTGCCAACTCCCAGCTCGGCCAATGTCTGAAGGCCGCCCGTCAGGCGCGGGGCCTGACGCTCAAGCAAGTCGCGGAACGGACCGGCATGGCGCTCTCGACCCTGTCGAAGGTCGAGAATGGCCTGATGTCGCTGACCTACGACAAGCTGCTCCAGCTGACCTCAGGCCTGAAGATGGAGATCGCGGAGCTGTTCAATCCGGCGGTCGCAGCGCCCGCACCGGGCCGGCCGGTCACCGCGCGCCGAAGCATCAGCCGGGCCGGGCAGGGCCAACTGATCAACACGAAATTCTACACCTACACCTATCAATGCACCGATTTGATCGGCAAACGCATGGTGCCGATCGTGGCCGAGGTTCGTGCGCGCTCCTTGGACGAATTCGGTCCGCTGCTGCGTCACGCCGGCGAAGAGTATTTTCTGGTGACGAGCGGACGGGTGGCCGTCCACACCGAGTTCTACGCACCGGAGATCCTGGGCGAGGGCGACGGTATCTATCTCGACAGCACCATGGGCCACGCTTACCTCAATGCCGGCGAGGCGGCATCTGCGAAGGGCGTCTGTCTCTGCACCAGTGAAGCGCCCGATCTCTACGACCAGCTCCGCCAGATCGCATCGCGTGACGTGGCCTCGCTTGGCGATGACGAGCTGCCGCCGTAGCGGATTGGCGAGGCATGAAAACGAAAACGCCCGGCCATGAGCCGGGCGTTTTGCATTGGATGTTCGGCTTTATTCGCCGCCGCCGAAACGGCGGGACCACCAACCGGCGCGGCGCGGGGCCGCCGGCGTCTCGGTCACAGCTTCCGGCGCGGGCTCCGGCGCAGGCGCGGTCGGAGCAACCGGCTCGGGCGCTGAAGCAACCGTGGCTGCCGGCTCGCTCGGGCTGCTCGACATGAAGCTCACCTTCTCGCGGACGGTCGAGCGGCGACGCGCCGCCTTCTCGTCGACGACGGGGTCTTCCTCCGCGACAGCAGCAGCGGGTGCGGCCTGGACCGGTGCTTCAACCGGCGCCTGGTCGAATTGGGGTTCGGGCCGAGATGTCTCGTGCTCATCAGCGGCGATCTGCTCGGAATGCGCAATCGACGGAGCGGCCTCGCTGCCGGTGCTGTCGAAATCGGCCACCGCGTCGGTTGCCTCCGGCGGCGGATTGCCGCCGAGCTCGTCGCCGATGGATCCGGCGAGACCGTCTTCGTTACCACCGCGCCGACGGCGTCCACCCCGACGGCCGCGCCGGCGGCGGCGCTCGCCGCTGCCCTGCTGCTCGCCGCGCGCGGCTTGCTCCTCGCCTTCCTCGCCATCCTGCTCGGACTCGCCGTCCTCTTCGCCTTCGCCGGCGACCATGGCCGGCTCGGGAAGCGTGGCTGGACTGTCCTCGCGGAGCTCACCGTCGCGCTGACCGCCGCGACCGCGCCGGCGACGGCGGCGCTTGCGGCGTTGTCCATCCCCTTCGGCGGCAGCTTCACCTGACGCCTGTTCCTCGCTGAGGCCTTCAGTCTCGTCCGTCTCGACCTCGGATTCAGTCTCAAGGTCGAAACCGTCCTCCTCGTCAAAGGCTTCTTCGGCCAGCGGCGGCGGGCTTGCGGCAGCCTGTGCCGCCAGCAGTGCCTTGGCGGCTTCGAGCGTATGCACCTGCTCGCCGCGGTCGATCACATAGGCTTGCGGGCCTGAGACGCTGGGATCGGCGATCACGGACAGCGTGACCTTGAAGCCGTTCTCGAGATCGCGCAGATGGCCGCGCTTGTGGTTCAGCACATAGAGCGCGACATCGGTGCGGGTGCGGACCACGAGATTGTGGGTTGCGCCCTTCATCAGGATCTCTTCGAGGCCGCGCAGCAGCTGCAGCGCCACCGAGGACACCGAACGGACATGGCCGGTGCCGCCGCAATGCGGGCAGGGATCGGTCGAGCTCTCCAGCACGCTGGCGCGGATGCGCTGGCGCGACATCTCGAGCAGACCGAAATGCGAGATGCGTCCGACCTGGATGCGCGCGCGGTCCTGCCGCAGGCAGTCGGACAGCTTGCGCTCGACCGCACGGTTGTTGCGCTTCTCGTCCATGTCGATGAAATCGATGACGATCAGGCCGGCGAGGTCGCGCAGGCGAAGCTGGCGGGCGACCTCTTCGGCCGCCTCCAGATTGGTCTTGAGCGCGGTGTCCTCGATATGGTGCTCGCGCGTCGATCGTCCGGAGTTGACGTCGATCGAGACCAGCGCCTCGGTCTGGTTGATGACGATGTACCCGCCCGAGCGCAACTGCACGGTCGGCGAGAACATCGCGTCGAGCTGGCTCTCGACGCCCATGCGCGAGAACAGCGGCTGGCCGTCGCGATACTGCCTGACCGCGCCGACATTGGCGGGCATCAGCATCTTCATGAAGTCGCGCGCTTCGCGGTAGCCGGAGTCACCGGCGACCTGAATCTCGTCGATTTCCTTGTTGTAGAGGTCGCGCAGCGAGCGCTTGATCAGCGAGCCTTCCTCGTAGACCAGCGTCGGGGCCTGCGACTTCAGCGTCAGGTCGCGCACCGTCTCCCACATCCGGATCAGGTACTCGAAGTCGCGCTTGATCTCGGGCTTGGTGCGGGCGGCACCTGCGGTGCGCAGGATGATACCCATGCCCTCGGGCACGTCGAGATCCTGCACCACTTCCTTCAGGCGCGAACGGTCCTGGGCGCTGGTGATCTTGCGGCTGATGCCGCCGCCACGCGCGGTGTTCGGCATCAACACGGCATAGCGGCCGGCGAGCGATAGATAGGTCGTCAGCGCCGCACCCTTGTTGCCGCGCTCTTCCTTGACGACCTGCACCAGCATCACCTGGCGGCGCTTGATGACTTCCTGGATCTTGTACTGGCGGCGCGGACGGAAGGTGCGCTCCGGCACTTCCTCGAGCACGTCGTCGCCGCCGACCGACTCGACGTGTTCCTCTTCGCCTTCCTCGCCGTCTTCGTCGTCCTCGTCGTCCTCACCGGCGGCTTCCGCAGCCTCGCCATGTGGCGCCTCGACCGCTTCGCCGGCCGCGTAAACCGCATCGGCCGGCTCGGCGGCCTCGGTCACGATCTCGGCAAACGCTTCGCCATGTGATTCGGCGGCGGCCTCGTGAGGCTCGGCAACGCTCTCGGCCGCCACGACGGGCTCAGCGCCAACAGCCGCAACGGGCGCGGGCGTCTCGTCGGCATGATGCTCGTGCGCGTGATGATCGTGCTCGTGATGATCATGCTCGTGGTCATGACCATGGTCGTCATGATCGTGTGCATGCTCATCATCATGGGCGTGAGAATGATCATGGTGGCCGTGATGATCATGCTCATGATCGTCATGCCCGTGATCATCGTGATCATGCTCATGATGGTCGTGGTCGTGACCCTGGTGATGCTCGCCCTCATGCGGCGCGCCCTCGGCGTGCTCCTGCTGGGGTTGGCCCTCGACCGGCTGGGCAGCGGGATCGCTACCGGCGTCGAGACCCTCGACGATGTCGCTCCGGACGCGCTCGCCGTGACCGCGACGGCGGGCATTGCGGTGGCGTGAGCGGCGGCGGCCGTGGGAGCGGTTCTCGCTCTCTTCCTCGGCTTCGCGATGCGCCTGCTCCTCGGCCTCGATCAGTGCCTGCCGGTCGGCGACGGGGATTTGGTAATAGTCGGGATGGATTTCGCTGAAAGCGAGGAAGCCGTGGCGATTGCCGCCATATTCAACGAAGGCGGCCTGGAGCGAGGGTTCGACCCTGGTGACCTTGGCGAGGTAAATGTTTCCGCGCAGTTGCTTGCGTTGCGCGGTCTCGAAGTCAAACTCTTCGACGCGATTGCCGCGGACCACGACGACCCGGGTCTCTTCCGGGTGGGTGGCATCGATCAACATCTTGTTGGGCATGTCTTAACTCTTGGCGGCGGCGGGCGCGGTTCACCGTGGGCGCGAAGAGCGCTGCCGGGTGACGCGACGGTCCACCTGATTCGGGGGTGAGGGGAAGGCCGAAACGCCGTCTCTCGCGCCTTGCCGAATCGGAAGCTTCAGGACCGAAGCGGCGCGCGGGATTTTCGCTCCGCAGCGTCGCGAAAGGTCCTTCAGAATTCGTCGGCACAGTCTGGCGCATCAAGCGTCGGCCCGTATGAAACACTGGGCGGCGGGGCCGCCCCTAAACAGTTGCTGCTGGCCAGGCATGGCGCGTGCGCGCTCGCCCTGGATCAAGAACCGCCCCCTCTGGATTGAGGGGATGGGTAACTGGCCGCATCGCTGTCAAAACTGTCCCGGAAACAGTGTGGTAACCGGAAACCGTCCGCCGCCGGGGCTTGCCCCGTTCCGCCTCGCTGCCGCGCACCGCGCTGGTCGTTGAGGGGAACAGAAAAACGCTGGAATTCCCGAATCTTGGGAGCTCCGGCGCTGCACCGGGAGGCTGAATGCGACACAACCGGAAATTATTGGCCGTCAGCATTCCGTACATACGAGGAATGGGCCATCCGTGCAAGGGAGCGTCGCACGCCGGTCACAGTCCAAGAGTTTCGCGTTTCCGTCATTAAGGACCGATTAACCCTGTGGTTCTATTGCGTTAAAGAGGGCTGCTCGGAGGCACGGATTCGGTGGCGAGCCGCACAAATCAACGGGTTTTGCTGGGATTTGCGCTTCTATGCGCCTCAGCATTGCCATGCGCCGATTCCTCGCGCCTGAGCGCGGCGGAGAGCTCGTCGCAACCCTCTGTGGCGGCAGCAAATTTTCCTGTCGCCACAGCCGCGCGCCTCGCCGGTGACGGCAAGCAGACCCGCTTCATCCTTGATCTCGACCGGTCCGTCAGCTTTCGCGCAACGACGCTTGCTGATCCCTATCGGGTGGTGGTCGATGTTCCCCAGGTCAATTTTCAGCTGGCGCCGGGCACAGGGGCCGGGCGAGGGCTGGTCAAGGCCTTCCGCTACGGGCTGGTGATGCCCGGCGGCTCCCGAATCGTATTCGACCTGACCGGGCCCGCCAAGATCGCCAATTCCTACGTGCTCGATGCGGCCAACGGCCAGCCGGCGCGGCTGGTGCTGGAGCTCGAAGAGGTCGATCGTGCGGCTTTCGTGCAAACTCCCCCTCCGGAGAATCGCCCCGAACTGCGGCCGACGATTGCCGCCGTTCCGCCCGCGACAGTCCCCGCCGCGCCCGAACCGGCGCAGCAGAAGCCGAGTCCACCTTCCGACGGCCGCCCGGTCGTCGTGATCGATCCCGGCCATGGCGGCATCGACAACGGCACCCAGTCGAGCGGTGAGAGCGAGAAGAATTTGGTGCTGGCCTTTGGCCTTGCGTTGCGCGACCGGCTGGAAAAATCGGGCAAATACCGGGTGGTCATGACGCGGGACGACGACACCTTCATTCCGCTCAACGACCGGCCCAAGGTTGCCCGCAATCTGAATGCCGCGCTGTTCGTCTCGATTCATGCCGACGCGCTGCCGAAGGCCGAGGGCGACGCCCAGGGCGCCACCATTTACACGCTGTCGGACAAGGCCTCCGACGCCGAGGCCCAGCGCCTGGCCGATGCTGAAAACCGCGCCGACGCGATCGCCGGCTTCAATCTCGCGGAAGAGCCGACCGATGTCGCCGACATCCTGATCGATCTCACGCAGCGGGAAACCCGTACCTTTTCAAGCCGTTTTGCGCATCTGCTGATGGGCGAAATGAAGACGACCATGCGGATGCACAAGCATCCCCTGAAGTCGGCCGGGTTCCGGGTGCTGAAGGCGCCCGACGTGCCCTCGGTGCTGGTTGAGATCGGCTATGTCTCCAACAAGGGCGATCTTGAGCACCTCGTCTCCGAGGGGTGGCGGTCCAAGGCCGTCGGTTCGATGGCCCAGGCGATCGATACCTTTTTGGCCAAGCGAATGGCGACGGCGGGGGCCGGGAATTGAAGAAGGGGAATGGCGGTTCCGTTGTTAAGCCCTAGTTTGGCCACAGCGGACGCCTTATAAAAACAACGCAGGGGGTTCCGGAATCGACGAGAATCCCGTTCGGCAAGCGTCTTTCGGTCCGGCATCAATGGTATTGAGTAGGCCGGTGAATTCGCGACGTGAGAACGGCGCCCGTTTGGGGTGCTTTGGGCTGATCTTTGGACTGATCCTGGGATTGAACGGATAAACACATAATGCGCTTGCTTGTGCGGTTCATGGGCTTCCTGTTCGCTGCGGGAACGGTGGTGTTCCTTGTCGGTGTCGGTGCCGCGGCAGGCCTGATCTGGCACTTCTCCAAGGACTTGCCCGACTACTCTCAGCTTCAGGATTACGAGCCGCCGGTGATGACCCGCGTCCACGCGGTCGACGGCTCGCTGCTCGGCGAATACGCCAAGGAGCGGCGCCTGTACCTGCCGATCCAGGCGGTGCCGAAGCTCGTGATCAACGCGTTCCTCGCCGCCGAAGACAAGAATTTCTACGAGCATGGCGGCATCGACTACACCGGCATGGCGCGCGCCGGCGTGCTGTACCTGCAGAACTTCGGCTCCAACCGCCGTCCGCAGGGTGCGTCGACCATCACCCAGCAGGTTGCCAAGAACTTCCTTCTGACCAACGAGGTCTCCTTCTCGCGCAAGATCAAGGAAGCCTTGCTCGCGATGCGCATCGAGAAGACCTATTCGAAGGACAAGATCCTCGAGCTGTATCTGAATGAAATCTATCTCGGCCTCGGCGCCTACGGCATCGCCGCCGCCTCGCTGGTCTATTTCGACAAGTCGGTGAACGAGCTCACCGTGGCGGAAGCTTCCTACCTCGCGGCGCTGCCGAAGATGCCGGCGACGCTGCATCCGGTGCGCAACCGCGATCGCGCCATCGAGCGCCGCAACTACGTGATCGACCGTCTGCAGGAAAACGGCTGGATCAAGCAGGCTGACGCCGACAAGGCGCGCAAGGAGCCGCTGGTCGTCACCAACCGTTCCAACGGTGCCCACACCTTCGCCGGCGAATATTTCGCCGAGGAAGTGCGCCGCGACATTTTCGAGCGCTATGGCGAGAAGAAGCTGTACGAGGGCGGCCTCTCGGTCCGCACCACGCTCGACCCGAAGATCCAGGTCATGGCGCGCAAGACCATGGTCGCCGGCCTCGTGAACTATGACGAGCAGCAGGGCTATCGCGGCGCCATCAGCAAGCTCGATAGTTCGGGCGATTGGGGCGTGAAGCTCGCTGAGATCAAGTCGCTCTCCGATATCTCGCCGTGGCGCATGGCGGTGGTGCTGGAAACCAGCGACCAGTCGGCACGTATCGGCTTCCAGCCGAACCGCGAGCTCGGCGGTGCCGTCAGCAAGCAGCGCGAGACCGGCCTCGTTACGCTCGACGGCGTACGCTGGGCGAGGGCGGCCCAGGGCAACTTGAAGGGCAAGACGCCGACGTCGGTGGCCCAGGTGCTCCAGCCCGGCGACGTGATCTATGCCGATCCGCTCTACAGCAAGGAGGGACAACCGGTCGAAGGCCAGTATCGCCTGCGCCAGATCCCCGAAGTCTCGGGCGCGATGGTGGTGATGGATCCCTGGACCGGCCGCGTGCTCGCGATGGTCGGCGGCTTCTCGTTCGACCAGAGCCAGTTCAATCGCGCCACACAGGCCTACCGGCAGCCCGGCTCGTCGTTCAAGCCGATCGTCTATTCGGCGGCGCTCGACAATGGCTATACGCCCTCGACCGTCGTGCTCGACGCGCCGATCGAAATCGACCAGGGCCAGGGCGCGGGCGTTTGGCGACCTGAAAACTTCTCGGCGAACAAATATCAGGGGCCGGTGACGCTGCGCAACGCGCTGCGGCAGTCGCTCAACACGGTGACCGTGCGCCTTGCGCAGGACATCGGCATGCCCTTGATCGGCGAGTATGCCCGCCGCTTCGGCGTCTATGACGAGCTGCCGAATTATCTCTCCTACGCGCTCGGCGCCGGCGAGACTACGGCGATGCGCATGGTCACGGCCTATTCGATGATCGCCAATGGCGGGCGCCGCGTGAAGCCCACCCTGATCGACCGCATCCAGGACCGCTACGGCCACACCATCTTCAAGCACGACCAGCGCGAGTGCCGCGGCTGCGACGCGCCGGGCGGCTGGAAGAACCAGCCCGAGCCGCAGCTGATCGACCGCCGCGAGCAGGTGCTGGACTCCATGACCGCCTATCAGATCACCGAGCTGATGGAAGGCGTGGTGCAGGCCGGTACCGCAACCGTCGTGAGGGAGGTCGGCAAGCCGATCGCCGGCAAGACCGGTACGACGAACGAGGCCAAGGACGCCTGGTTCGTCGGCTTCTCGCCTGACGTCGCGGTCGCCATCTACATGGGCTACGACAAGCCGCGTCCGCTCGGCAGAGGCAATGCAGCGACCGGCGGACATCTGGCCGCGCCGATCGCGCGCGACTTCCTGAAGCTCGCGCTGGCTGACAAGCCTGCGGTTCCGTTCAAGGTGCCGGCCGGCATCAAGCTGATCCGCGTGGTCTCCAAGACCGGCATGCGCGCCGGTCCCGGCGAGACCGGCGGCACCATCCTCGAAGCCTTCAAGCCGGGCACCGCACCGCCGGACAATTACTCGGTGATCGGCGTTGCCGACGCCGACGGGCGCGGTGGCGCGCCGCCGCCGCAGCAGGCGCCGGATTCCGGCTTCTTCATGCGACCGGGCACAGGCGGCCTGTACTAGCGGATAACGCCCGAGACAGGCGCGGCAGGCGGTTGCGCTTTGGCGCAGCCGCCGCTACATCCCCGTTGCCATCAGACGCGGAACATTCCGCGAGACCAGAGAACGACATGCGCGCCGAAATCGAACGGTTGGTAGAAGAGATCAAGCAGTCAGTCGGGCTGCTGAGGAGGCATCTTTGACGTCGAGAAATCGACGGCGCGCCTCGCGGAGCTGAACAAGCTCGCAGAAGATCCCAACCTCTGGAACGATCCCCAGAAAGCCCAGAAGCTGATGCAGGAGCGAACCTCGCTGGAGGACTCGCTCTCGGGCATCGGCAAGGTCGAGCAGGAGCTCGAAGACGATATCGGCATGATCGAGCTCGGCGAGGCCGAGGGCGATGCGGGTGTCGTAGCGGAAGCTGAAGCCGCTCTGAAGAACCTCAAGAAGGACGTCGCGCGGCGCGAGCTCGAGGCGCTGCTCTCGGGCGAGGCCGACCGCTTCGATTCCTATCTCGAAGTCCATGCCGGCGCCGGCGGCACCGAGAGCCAGGACTGGGCGCAGATGCTCTTGCGCATGTACACGCGCTGGGCCGAAACGCATGGCTTCAAGGTCGAATACCTCGAAGAGTCCGAGGGCGAAGAGGCCGGCATCAAGTCCGCGACCATCCAGGTCTCCGGCCACAATGCCTATGGCTGGCTGAAGACGGAAGCCGGCGTCCATCGGCTGGTGCGCATCTCGCCATTCGATTCCAACGCCCGGCGGCACACCTCGTTCTCGAGCGTCCAGGTGTTTCCTGTCATCGACGACAGCATCAAGATCGACATCAAGGAATCCGACGTGCGCACCGACACGATGCGCTCGGGCGGCGCCGGTGGTCAGCACGTCAACAAGACCGAATCCGCGGTGCGCCTGACGCACATTCCGACCGGCGTCGCAGTGGTCTGCCAGGCCGGCCGCTCCCAGCACAAGAACCGGGCGCAGGCCTGGGACATGCTGCGCGCGCGCCTCTACGAGATCGAGCTGAAGAAGCGCGAGGAGAAGGCCGCCGCCGACCAGGCCGCCAAGACGGACATCGGCTGGGGCCACCAGATCCGCTCCTATGTGCTGCAACCCTACCAGATGGTGAAGGATCTCCGCACCGGCGTGCAGACCTCCGACACATCGGGGGTGCTCGACGGCGAGCTCGACGACTTCATGGCGGCGACCTTGGCGCAGCGCGCCTTCGGCACCACCGCCGGCGATGTCGAGGACGTGGACTGACCATGGCCCGCGTCGCCTTCATCGGGCTTGGACGGATGGGCCACGGTATGGCCGGCCGCTATCTCGATGCCGGCTTCACGGTGACGTTGTGGAATCGCAGCAAGGCCAAAGCGGAAGACCTGATCGCACGCGGCGCAAAGTGGGCGACCTCGCCTGAGGATGCCGCGATCGACGCGGACGCCGTGGTGACCATGGTCGCCGACGACGAAGCCTCGCGCACAGTCTGGCTCGGCCCCAACGGCGCCGCCAAGACCGCGAAGGCGGGCACCATCGCGATCGAGTGCTCCACCGTCTCCTACGACCATGCGCGCGAGATGGGCCGCGAGTTCAATGCACGCGGGCTCATCTATATCGATTGTCCCGTGACGGGATTGCCGGACGCGGCAGCGGCCGGAAAGCTGACGCTGCTGGTTGGCGCCGACGCGGCCGACCTGGAGCGCGCGCAGCCTTTCCTCGAACCGATCGGCTCGACCATCAGGCATTTCGGCGCAGTCGGCTCCGGCACTGTCTACAAGCTCATCAACAATCTCATGGGCGCGATCCAGATCGCCGGGCTTGCGGAAGGGCTCGCAATCGCCGAGCAGGCCGGGCTCGACATGAAGCTGGTGCTGGAATCGATCCTGTCAGGCGTTGCCGCGAGCCCGCAGGTGCAGCGTCACTCCAAGCGCATGGTCGCCCGCGATTTCAGCGGCGCGACGTTTACGGCGGCGCTGCGGCACAAGGATGCCGCCTATGCGGTCAAGCTGGCGGAGAGCCTGCTCGCGGACAAGCCGCTGGTTGCGCGCGCCGCCGTCGAGGCTTACGCGCAGGCCAAGGCCGCGATGCCCGACGACGACGAAGGCAGGATGATCGAGCTGGTGTCGCGGCCGAAGAAGCCGTCTTAATCGGAATTCAACGGCTGAGTTCCGCGGCGACCGTTTCGCTCCACGGAAAATCCTGCCGCTTGCCAGTTGCAGGCCGCCTTGCGACACTCTCCACAAAACAAGACTACAAATTGGGGAGAGACCAATGCCGGGTCGTCGCAAAAGCCTTGCTGCCCTCGCCATGCTTGCTGCCGGCCTGCTCGTCACGACACCGGCCTCGGCGCAGAAGAGATACGATCC
The DNA here is from genome assembly GCF_004114955.1 of Bradyrhizobium guangzhouense. NCBI lineage: Bacteria > Pseudomonadati > Pseudomonadota > Alphaproteobacteria > Hyphomicrobiales > Nitrobacteraceae > Bradyrhizobium > Bradyrhizobium guangzhouense. The sequence continues at coordinate 4,013,843 of NZ_CP030053.1, read as the reverse complement.
CGGCGCCAGTGACACCGAAATCAAGATCGGCAACATCATGCCCTATAGCGGGCCGGCGTCGTCCTATGGCGTGATCGGCAGGACCGAGGCGGCGTTCTTCAGGATGATCAACGATCAAGGCGGCATCAACGGACGCAAGATCAACTTCATCAGTTATGACGACGCCTATTCGCCGCCGAAGGCGATCGAGCAGGCGCGCAAGCTGGTCGAGAGCGACGAGGTGCTGCTGATCTTCCAGGCGCTCGGCACGCCCTCGAACTCGGCGATCATGAAGTACATGAACGCCAAGCGCGTGCCGCAGCTCTTCGTCGCCTCCGGTGGCACCAAGTTCGGCGACCCCAAGAACTTTCCATGGACGATGGGTTTCCAGCCCAACTACCAGAGCGAAGGGCGCATCTACGCGAAATACATCCTCGACAAATTCCCTAATGGCAAGATTGCGGTGTTCTGGCAGAACGACGATGCCGGCAAGGATCAGTTCAAGGGCTTGAAGGACGGCCTTGGCGACAAGGCTGGCATGATCATCGCCGACAAATCCTACGAGGTCAGCGATCCCTCGATCGACTCGCAGATCGTCGCCTTGCACGATTCCGGCGCCGACATCTTCTTCTCATGGGCCGCGCCGAAGGGCTCGGCGCAGGCGATCCGCAAGGTGGGTGAGCTCGGCTGGAAGCCAAAATTCTTCCTTGCCAATACCGCAACCTCAATCGCCTCGGTGCTCAAGCCCGCCGGGCTCGCATATTCCAAGGACATCATCTCGACCGCCTATCTGAAGGATCCGACCGATCCGACATGGGACAAGGATCCGGCGGTCATCGCGTGGCGGGCGTTCATGGACAAGTATTATCCCGACGGTGACAAGACCAACGCCAACAACCTCTATGGCTACGTGCAAGCCGAGGCGATGGCGCAGGTCCTGAAGCAGTGCGGCGACAATCTCACGCGCGAGAACGTCATGAAGCAGGCGGCGAACCTGAAGAATTTTCACACCGACCTGATGCTGCCTGGCATCATGGTCAACACGTCACCGGACGACTACTTTCCGATCGAGCAGATGCAGCTGATGCGTTTCAACGGGCAGGTCTGGGAGCTGTTCGGCGACGTCATCACCGGCGAGGTCGGGCACGAGCATGGCCAGTAGTCAGGGGCGGCGGCGGACGCCGCTCAGCGCGGCGCCTAGCCTGCGCTGAGCCGCACGCCGGCGCGCAAAAACTTCTGCGGGTCGACGGCTTCTCCGTCGATGCGGGTCTCGTAGTGCAGATGCGGACCGGTCGAACGTCCGGTCGAGCCGACGAGGCCGATGACCTGGCCGATCTTCACGATCTCGCCGACCTTGACGTTGATCTCGGAGAGATGGCCGTAGCGAGTCGACAGCCCGTTGCCGTGATCGACCTCGACCATGCGGCCGTAACCACCGGACCAGCCGGCCGAGACCACCCTGCCGTTGGCGGTGACGCGTGCGGGATCGCCGGTCGCGGCACGGAAGTCGAGACCGGTGTGCATCGCCGGCCGGCCGAGGAAGGGATCGCTGCGCACGCCGAAGCCGGAGGTGAACTCGACTTCGCCGACGACGGGCTTGCGATAGGGCACCTGCGCCAGCGTGCGGTTGAGCCGGTCCATTTCGGCGCGCGTGACGTTGATGCGATAGAGCTGCTTTTCGAACGGGCCTGCATTGGCCGTGAGCTTCACCGGCACGAACGGGCCGCCCATGGGGGCGCGTGGCGCCGCGGCCTCGAGGCTGGCGAGGTTCAGGCCGAGGTCGCTGACGACGCCACGCATCCGCCGCATCCGCGAATCCATGCCTTCCTCGACGGCGCTCAGCGCGGCGACCTGGCGGCGCTCGACCTGGTCGAGCGAGTTCGTGAGCCGGGCCAGGACATTGTCAAAGCCCTGGTTCTTGGCGAATTGATTGACTGGCGGAGCGATCACGGCCGGGGCGCGGGATTCGAGCCGTGCCTCACGGTCGGGCGGCGCCACGAAGATTACGGTGTCGCTGATCGGCGACGGTTTTGGCGTGCCCTGGGTCGTCTGGTTCGCCTCGCCACGCTGCGGCGCCGCGCGCGGGATCGATCCGGTCACGTCGGGCATGGCGCCGAGCGCCGTGGCCCGGGACTCCAGCGCCGTCTGGCGCTTCATGATCTGGTCGAGCTTCTGGTCGAACTGTTCCTGGTCGAGCAACTGCCTGCTGGTGGTGCGGTCGACCTTGGCGCGCAGCTCGGCGATGCGGTCCTCGTAGGCGTATTGCATCTCGGCTTGGCGGGCGATCAGCCGGGTCAGGACGTCGTCGCGAAAGGCGAAATAGGTCGCGGTCGCTGCCGACCAGAGCCCGAGCAGAACGATGGTGCCGACCACGATCCAGAACACCACGGGCCCGAGCCGGACCTGCTTGCCATGATGCACGATGGTGTAGGCGTCGTCGGTATCGGGGAGGGGAATAGCGGCTGCTGCCGCTGCAGCGGCGGGACGGCGAAGGAATGGCCGTCCGCGGTCGTGGGGGTGATGCTGGGGGTACTGCGAATATTGGGCAGAACTTTTCGACATCGGCACTCCCGCGCCGGTCGGAACGGTTCCTTGCGGCTTAATTGCCGCAGCAATCTGGGCCGGTCATGGTTAATTTTCCGGAAACGGGAACGCTCGATTTTAACGGGCTGGTTAAAGACTCCTTGCCGCTGCCAGCACCTCGTCGGCATGGCCGTCGACGCGGACATTGCGCCAGATCCTGGCGATCTTGCCGTCGCTTCCGATCAGCACCGTAGTGCGAAGAATGCCGAGGAAGGTCTTGCCATACATGGATTTTTCACCCCACGCGCCATAGGCCTGAAGCATCTCATGGTGTTCATCGGAGACCAGGGGAACGCCAAGGCCATGCTTGTCGCGAAACTTCTCCTGGGCCTTTAACGGATCGGCCGAAATGCCCAGCACGGCGGTGCCAGCGGCTGTGAAGTCGCCCCTGAGCCGCGTGAAGTCGATCGCCTCGCGGGTGCAGCCCGGCGTGTCGGCGCGGGGATAGAAGAACAGGACCAGCTTCCGGCCGGCATAGTCCGACAGGGTAACGGTATCGCCGCCGTCGCGGGGCAGGCGGAACGCGGGCGCGTTCTGGCCCGCGGCCAAAGCAGTTTTGGCGCCGGCCGCCGCGAGAGCGGGCTTGGTGGCCTTTTCAGAAGATTTTAACCGTTTCGATGCGGCCTTATGCGATGTTGGTTTTGCGCCCGTCTTGGTTGATTTGCCTGCCGATGCCGGCTGTGTTTTCGCGCTGCGTGTTTGAGTCGTTGCCCGCGTTTTCCCGGGCTTCTTTTTAGCGGTCAGACTACCGGAGGGCGCTTTGGACGATTTCTTTCGGGATTTCTTGGACATACGCCTTCCTTTCGTCGCTTTCGGCGGGTCAACCAAAGCGGTATTGCAGCTCTCTTCCGGTGTGCCGGATTCGCGCCCTCGGCTGGGCAATTTTGGCGGCGACGGAGTATGGTTACAAGGAATTCCACGCACCACCCCACTGCTCGTTGAACGCGCTCCCGGGGCGAAATGACGAACAGCAGGAACATCAGAGGTATGGCGGCAATGCCGGGGCGGGGAGCGTCTATACCCGTCGATGGCTGCGGTCCCGGCGGCGCTCAGACTTACGACGGGCGCCTGTATCGAGAGGCAATGGCAAGGAATACGTCGCCCCAAGATCACATCCAGGATCACAATCGGGACTTCGATCGACATGCCGGCCATCACGAGCCGGAATGGGACGGGGCCGACTGGGATCAGGACCAGGAAGAGGAGGCGGGCCACCGCGCACGCCGCCTTTTGTCGCGTTCCACCTCGCGCTTCCGCGTCGGTGTTGGCTTCTCAGTCGTTCGGCGCGCGCTGCCGAGCGGTCGCTGGCTGCGGCGGATGGCCTTTGTCGTCGGCACCTTGATCGTCATCTTCGTCGGTTGCTTTGGCGCGCTATGGTGGCGCCTTGGCGCAGGTCCGATCAATCTCGACATGGCGACGCCCTGGCTCGCCGCCGCCATCGAGGACAATATCGGTCACGGCAACACCGTGGAGGTCGGCGGCACCCAGATCGAGCGCGCGGGACGCATCAGGATCGCGGTGCGTATCCGAGACATCATCGTTCGTGACCATGACCATGCCATCGTCGCCAGTGCGCCGAAGGCCGAGGTGAGACTGTCGGGGGCGGCTCTTCTCACCGGTCGCCTGCGCGCCGAAAGCCTCAACCTCGTCGATGCCGAACTGGCCATCCGGATCGCGCCCGACGGCACCGTCACCGTCTCCGCCGGCGACACGGCGAAGCCGCTCGCAACCGGCGTCGCCTCCAAGAAGGAGGCGGGGCTGCCGCCGACATTCCCGCGTAACGGCGTGCCGCCGCCGCCTTTCGGGATGGCGCCCGCAACGCCGGACGCATCCCAGACTGCGCCTCAACCGGCCGCGCAGAGCGGCATTCTTCAGGGGCTCGACTGGCTCGACAGCCTGAGCATGACCGGCCTCGACGGCCAGAACCTCAACGAGATCGGTCTCAAGAACGGCAATCTGATCGTCGACGACCAGCAGCGCGGCAGCAAATGGACGTTTGAGAACATCACGCTCAGCCTGCGCCGGCCAAGCCAGGGCGGCGTCGCGCTCAGTCTCGGCGAGGAGGGCGCGCACCCGTGGTCGCTGCGCGCCACGATCGGACCGAGCGAGAATGGGGTACGTTCGGTCGATATCCGCGCCGACAAGCTCTCGACCTCGAACATCCTGCTCGCGCTTCGCGTCAAGGACCTGACCTATACGGCCGACCTGCCGCTTACCGGCGAGCTGAAAGGCGAGCTCGGTCGCGACGGCGTGCCGACGTTCTTCCGCGGCAAGGTTACGATCGGCGCGGGCAACATCATCGACACCGACACGCCCGACTATCCGATGGCGATCGACTCGGCCGAGATCAACATCGAATGGGATGCCAATCGGCGGGTGCTGGTCGCGCCGTTCAAGATCATTTCGGGCGCCAACCGTCTGACGCTGCTGGCCCATCTCGAGCCGCCCAACGGCACCGTGAACGACTGGCAGCTCGGCTTCAGCGGAGGTTCGATCCTGCTCGGCGGCATCGACAACGAGCCGCCGCTCGTCTTCAACCGCATCGCGATCGGCTTCCGTTTCGACACCGACCACAAGCGCATGCTGCTGACGCAGGCCGATATCAGCAACGGCGAGATCGGCGTCGCCGGCACCGGTGCGATCGACTATTCCGGCGAGCCGCGCCTGACGCTTGGCTTTGCGGGAACGCCGATGTCGGCCTCCGCCCTGAAGCGGATGTGGCCAACGCTGGTGGTGCCGGAGTTGCGCCAGTGGGTGATCGAGCGGATCGAGCGCGGCACGCTTCAGCGCATCGAGGTCGGCGTCAACTCGCCGACCCGCAACCTTCCGCGCAAGGGCCCGCCAATTCCCGATGACGGCCTGTCGGTCAACATTGTGGCGAGCGGCGTCGCGGTACGCCCTGTGGACGGCATGCCTGTGGTGCACGACGCCGACCTCAAGGCCCATGTGACGGGGCGCACGGCCACCGTGAACATCGCCCAGGGCATTGCCGACACGCCGGCGGGCCGCAAGATCACGATCTCCGACTTCACCTTCGAGGTGCCGGACATGGCGCCAAAGCCGTCGCCCTCGCGCACGCGCTTCCGCGTCGATGGTCCGGTGCCGGCCGCCGCCGAAATGCTGTCCAATGATCGGCTCAGTGATCTGTCGTCGACCGTCGTCGATCCCAACACCAGCAAGGGCACCTTCACGGCGAACATCCAGCTCGGCCTGCCGGTCAAGGGCGAGCTGACCAAGGCGGACACCGTCTACGCGGTCACCGCCGATCTCAACGGTTTCAGTGCCGAAAAGCTGGTGATGAACCAGAAGCTCGAGGCCAACAATCTCAAGATCGTCGCCAACAACCAGGGCTACCAGGTCAAGGGCGACGTCAAGATCAACGGGCAGGCGGCCTCGCTCGACTATCGCAAGGCGAGCGATGGCGACGCCGACGTCAAGCTGCAGACGACGCTGGATGACGCCGGCCGCGCCCGCCTCGGCTTCGACCTCAGTCCCGCCGTCAGCGGCTCGGTGCCGATCAAGGTGTCCGGCAAGATTGCCGGCGGCCCCGACCAGACGACCAAGCTCGGCATCGAGGCTGACCTCACCTCGGTCAAGCTCGACAACATCCTTCCCGGCTGGGTCAAGCTGCCCGGCAAGGCGAGCAAGGCCACGTTCAAAGTGGTCCCGACGGCGCAATCGACGCGGCTCGAGGACATCGTCATCGAAGGCGGCGGCGCCTCCATCAAGGGTTCGCTGGAAGTCGACCCGAACGGCGACCTGATGAACGCGAACTTCCCGGTCTACTCGCCGTCGGATGGTGACAAGACGTCGTTGAAGGTCGAGCGCGGTCAGGACGGCGTGGTCAGGGGCACGATGCGCGGCGACGTGTTCGACGGCCGCGGCTTCCTGAAGTCGGCGATCTCAGGCAATTCGAAGGACGACAGCAAGAGCAAGCTCAAGAACGTCGATTTCGACATCGACGTGAAGCTTGGCACGGTCGCCGGATTCAACGGCGAGACGATGCGCAGCGTCGACGCCAAGATGTCGAAGCGCGCCGGGGTGATCAAGGCGTTTACGCTGAGTGGCAGGATCGGCCAAAACACCCCGGTGGCAGCCGATCTGCGCGGCGGGCGCGCGCAAGGCAGCCGCGAGGTGATCTATCTCCAGACCAATGATGCGGGATCGCTGCTGAAGTTCACCGACACCTATACCAAGGCGGTTGGCGGCCAGCTGGTGGTGGCGATGGAGCCGCCCGCCGCCGATGCGTCGGCGCCCAGGGAAGGTCTCGTCAACGTGCGCGATTTCACGGTGAAGGGCGAGGCGCAGCTCGAGCGCGTGGCCGCTGGCGCGCCGAACGGCACGCCGGGCGGCACTGGCGTCTCGTTCAGCGCCTTGCGTGCCGAGTTCACCCGCCAGAACGGCGTGCTCACCATCCGCGATGGTGTCGTCAAGGGTCCGATGATCGGTGCCACGATCGAAGGCTCGATCGACTATCCCGGCAATCAGGTCTGCATGAGCGGCACGTTCGTGCCCGCCTATGGGCTCAACAACATCCCGGCGCAGATTCCGTTCTTTGGTCTCATCCTCGGCGGTGGCAGCAATGAAGGACTGATCGGGGTCACCTATGAGGTCGTCGGTACGCCAGACAAGCCGTCGATGCGCGTCAACCCCATTTCGGCGATGATGCCCGGCATGTTCCGCAAGATCTTCGAGTTCAACACCGGCAAGCAACAAAGCGCTGGTATCGACGAGCTACCCTCGTCGCAATCCGACAGCCCGACGGGAACGGCAAGGCCGCTGCCGGGCGGCTGCAGCGCCCGGCGTTAGCGGAAGGCTTGTGTTGGCGGGAGGGCTTGCGGCGTCCAGCGATCGGGAGCGCCGGGCGGCCCATTTTTCCGGGAGCAAGACGATCTCAAGCCTTGGTGGCGATCGAGCTGGGTTGGACGAGCGATGAACCGATTCGTTCATCGCATGATCATGTCCGTGCTGCTCGTGGCGGCGCTCGTTCTGATCTGGAACGTGCTGGGCTCACGCTGAGCCGGCACCGAGCCAACGCCAGCGCCGGTCTTGCCGGTCGATTGCGCTCGCGTCAGCGCCGCGCGAAGGCGCCGCCGGTCGCCTCGCTCTCCTTGCCCATCAGCGCATCGACGCTGATCGCACCGCCGCCGGCGGCCGCGAGGTAGAGGCAAGCGAAGCAGAACAGGATCGCCGCAGTACCGCCGTTGAGCAGCGGCAGGAACACCGCCGGGCCTTCCTTCGAGATGTGGAAGACGTGACCGAGGAAATAGGCGAAGGCCATTTCGCCGGAGAGGATAAAGGCCGAGAGGCGGGTGAACAGTCCGATCATCAGCGTCGCGCCGAGCACGAGCTCGATCAGACCGGCCGTCCAGATCAGTGGCGGCGGATTTGCGAACACGGCCACCTGCGGAATGTGGAACAGCTTGGTCATGCCGTACTGAAACAGCAGCAGCCCGGTGACGAAGCGAAACACGCTCAAGAGAACGGGTTGATAGCGAGAGAGATAGGGAAAGTTCATTGGCTTGTGCCCTCCATCCATGCTGCGACTAGGACCGCATTCGGTTCCACCCTGCAAGCTGCGCCAGGTCAATTCGCGCTGACATTTTTGTCATGTCGGACAAAACACCGCAGGCTGTAATTTCAGCCACACGTTGTCAGCATTTTTTTAACGTCTACGCGCCGTGTCCGCCCGTAGTTCCCCGGTAACGCGAATGATGTCAGGTTACCTCTGGGAGACCTAGCGCCGCAAGGCCGGAACAACCAGAAATGGAATCATGCCGAGCACGACGCTCGCAAGTGCGAACGCCAGCAGCGCGTTGTAGCCGTGGGTGGCATCGTGGATCAGACCGCCGCTCCAGGAGCCGAAGGCCGAACCGAGCCCGCTGCCGATCGAGATCGTGCCGTAGATGGTGCCGACCCGCTTACCCCGGAAAATCTTCATCGCGGTTGCCGTGATCAAGGGGCCGCGCGAGCCCATCATGCTGCCGAAGCAGACCACGAAGCCGGTGAGCAGGATGACATCGGGATGATATTGAAGCAGCCAGAGCAGGACGATACCGAGGATCGAGATCGCGTAGCTGAGCAATACCGACGGCCGCCGTCCGATCAGCCCGTCGAGCGCGGAGACGCCGATCATGCCGAACACCAGCACGACACCCGAAAAGCCCCAGGCGGTCGCGGCCTGCAACGGCGGGAAGCCGGCGTCGATCAGATAAGCCACGATCTGCGCGGCGATGCTGTACATGCCGACCGCGGTGAAGAAGAAGGTCGAGAACAGCGCCCAGAACGCGTGATGACGCATCGCGCTGACAAGCGTCCAGCCGTTGTCGATGAAATCGGGATCGGTCCTCTTGGTGACGTAAGGCGAGCCGGCCGCGAATGCGCGCCAGGGCAGCAGCATCAGCGGAATCAGCAGGGCGAGCGCGGCGAAGCCGTAGATCCGGTAGGTCTCGCGCCAGCCGAGATGATCGATCAGGAGTTGCGAGGCGGGCAGCAGCGCCAGCACGCCCCCGCCCATCGCGGAATAGACCACCGCCATCGCGGTCGGCAGGCGCGGCCCGAACCAGCGGCCGAGCAGGATCGAGTTCGGCACATTGCCGATGAAGGCGACGCCAATGCCGACGCAGAGCCCGATCGAAAGCTGGAATTGCCAGAGCGATTGCGCGTGGCCTGCGATCAGGAAGGCCGAGCCGAGCAGCAACAGGCCGAGCGCGTAGACGATGCGCGGTCCGGAGTGATCGAACAGGCGGCCGACCAGTGGCGCGGTCAGTCCGCTGATCAGCCAGGTCAGCGAGTAGATCGAGACCACTTGCCCGCGGTCCCAGCCGAAATTTTCGGAGATCGGCTTGAGGAAGACGGTGAAACTCTCGCTCAGGCCGCGGCCAAGCACGGCGAGCGTGAAGCACAGCGCGAGCACGACGAGCGCGGTGCGCACCGCGCCTTGCCGCGTGCTTTCGTGTTCCCTGGTCGCTTCCTCGGGGGTCTTCTGATCCATTGCCTGTCAGGGAGCGCGCATCCGCGCGCCCTGACAAGCATCAAAAGCTCATACGCCTATGCAGGCTTGATGAGGATGTGCTTCTTCTTGCCGAAGGACAGCTTGATCACGCCTTCAGGCGTCAGGCTGGCGGGCGTAAGGACCATGTTTTCGTCGGTGACAACGGCATCATTCACACGGAGACCCCCGCCCTTGACCTGCCGGCGAGCCTCACCCTTTGAGGCTACCAAGCCGGCCAAGATATAGGCCTCTAACACGCTCACACCGCCTTCGAGTGTTGCGAGAGGAACGTGTGCCGTGGGGAGCGATTGCGCGAGTGCGCCTTCCTCGAACGTGCGGCGCGCAGTTTCAGCCGCCTCATCGGCGGCGTCGCGGCCGTGCAGCAGCGCGGTCGCTTCCGTTGCGAGCACCTTCTTGGCCTCGTTGATCTCGGAGCCGCCGAGCGCCTCGAGCTTTTTGATCTCGGCGATCGGCAGCGTCGTGAACAGCTTCAGGAACTTGCCGACGTCGGCATCCTCGGTGTTGCGCCAGTACTGCCAGAAATCATACGGCGAGAACTGGTCGGCGTTGAGCCACACGGCGCCCTGCGCGGTCTTGCCCATCTTGGCGCCCGATGCGGTGGTCAGCAGCGGCGTCGTCAGAGCGTACAGCTGATGCGTGCCCATGCGGCGGCCGAGATCGACGCCCATGATGATGTTGCCCCACTGGTCCGAGCCGCCCATCTGCAGATGACAACCGGTGCGCTTGGCGAGCTCGACGAAATCATAGGCCTGGCAGACCATGTAGTTGAACTCGATGAAGCTCATCTCGTGCTCGCGCTCGAGGCGCAGGCGCACGGAGTCCATGGTCAGCATGCGGTTGACCGAGAAGTGGCGGCCGACGTCGCGCAGCATCTCGATCCAGTTCAGCTTGGTCAGCCACTCCGCATTGTCGAGCATGATGGCGTCGCTCTTGCCGTCGCCGTATTTGAGCACCTTTGCGAACACGCCGCGGATCGATTCCTTGTTGGCCTCGATCTCGGCAATGGTGCGGATCGCGCGCGTCTCGTCCTTGCCGGAGGGATCGCCGACCATGGTGGTCCCGCCGCCCATCAGCGTGATCGGCTTGTTGCCGGACTGCTGCAGCCAGTGCAGCATCATCATGGTCAGGTAGTTGCCGATGTGCAGCGAACGGGCGGTGCAATCGTAGCCGACATAGGCGGTCGCTTCGCCCTTGGCGGCGAGCGCGTCCAGCCCCTCGAAATCGGAGCACTGGTGGATGAATCCACGTTCCTGAAGCGTGTTGAGGAAATCCGATTTAAATGCGGTCATCTGTCGGCGTGCCTGACAATTCTTGGTTTACTGTTTTGGGAGCAATTTAAGGGTCTTGCCTGGGAACTCGATTGCTGCCCGCCACTTGGCGCTGTGGCATTATAAGATGTGTCCCTCTGGCACAAGATCGGCATGCCGGAGGGGATGTTTGAGGACGCTGATCCCATGATGTTGACGGCACTCGGTTTGATGAGCGGCACCTCGCTTGACGGGGTGGACGTCGCGCTGATCGAAACCGATGGACGGCAGGTGAGGGCGTTCGGACCGTCCGGCTATCGGCCCTACAGCCCGGCCGAGCGCAATCTGCTGCGCCAGGCGCTGAGCGAGGCGGCGAACCTCCCGCAACGCGATGCCCGGCCGGGCATTCTGCCCCAGGCCGAGCGGGTGGTGACTCGCGCCCATGCCGAGGCGGTCGCCGCCTTCGTCGCCCAGAACCGGATGAGGCCTGAGGACATCGACATCGTCGGCTTCCACGGCCAGACCGTGCTGCACCGCCCCGAGCGACGGCTGACGGTGCAGATCGGCGATGCGCCGGCGCTGGCCAAGGCCATCCATATCCCCGTGATGCACGACTTCCGTGCCGCCGATGTCGAGGCCGGCGGGCAGGGGGCGCCGCTTGTCCCCGTCTACCACCGGGCGCTGGCGCAATCGCTGGACCGCGAGGGGCCGATCGTCGTGGTCAATATCGGCGGCGTCTCCAACATCACCTATATCGATGGCAACGACACGCTGATCGCCTGCGACACCGGGCCCGGCAATGCGCTGCTCGACGATTTCATGTATCGCACCATGAACCAGGCGTTCGATGCGGAAGGCAAATTCGCAGCGCTCGGCACGGCAGATGAAGCCTGGATCGCGCGAGCTCTGGAGCTGCCGTTCTTTGCAAGCCCGCCGCCGAAATCGCTCGACCGCAACGATTTCGCCGCGTTGAAGCTCGGCGATGTGCTGCCTGCCGATGGTGCCGCGACACTCACCGCCTTCACCGCGGCCGCGATCGCGCGCGTCATTTCGCTGCTGCCGCGGCGGCCGCAAAGCTGGATCGTCTGCGGCGGCGGCGCGCGCAACCTCACCATGCTGCGCATGCTCAGGGAGCGGGTCGGAACGGCCACCGTCGAGGCCGCCGAGACGCTGGGCTGGGCCTCCGACGCCATCGAGGCGCAGGCCTTCGGCTTCCTCGCCGCGCGCGGCCTGAAGGGCCTGCCGTTGTCTTATCCAGCCACCACGGGTGTGCCGATGCCGATGACGGGCGGGGTAATCGCGCGGCCCTGATCGCCGCGGCGCCACGTCGCGGATGGTTGATGCAAGTGCATTGATCTTGACATGTTAATGCAACTGCATCTATATTGGATGCAGTTGCATCTAACCGTCGGGATTGCCCCATGACCGCTTCACTGAAACTGATCAGCCACAAGCTTTGCCCCTATGTGCAGCGCGCGGTAATCGCGCTGAAGGAGAAGGGCGTGCCGTTCGAGCGGATCGATATCGATCTCGCCAACAAGCCCGATTGGTTTCTGAAGATATCGCCGCTTGGCAAGGTGCCGGTGCTGGTGGTGACGACCGACAACGGCGAGGTCGCGCTGTTCGAGAGCAACGTGATCTGCGAGTATATCGAGGAGACGCAAGGCGGCGCGAAGCTGCATCCGACGGATGCGTTGAGGCGCGCCGGGCACCGCGCCTGGATGGAGTTCGGCTCTGCGATCCTCGGCGATCTCTGGGGCCTGGAGACGACGACAGATCCCACGATTTTCGAAAGCAAGCGCCAGGCGCTCGCCGCAAAATTCGCGCGTGTCGAGGTCGCGCTCGGAGCCGGGCCGTTCTTCGCGGGCAACGCGTTCAGCCTGGTCGACGCGGTGTTCGCGCCGGTCTTCCGCTATTTCGACCTGTTCGACGAACTGACCGAACACGGCATCTTTCGCGACGTGCCGAAGGTGAGGGCGTGGCGGACCGAGCTTGCGCAGCGTCCGAGCGTGCGAGCTGCGGTCGGCGCGGATTATCAGCAATTGCTGCGCGCCTTCCTCGTTCGCCACGATGCGCATCTGCTCAAGCTCGCCGCCTGAGCGTCGGCCTCAGAGCTCCGCGGCCATCTTTGCCAGCGTCGCGATGGTGTTCATGTTGCGCGCGGTGCCGGCCTTGGCGGCGGGGATCGCGAGCTTCGACGTTCCCATGCCGTCGCCGTAATGCGCGTAGATCTCGCGGCGGCCGAGCTTGACCTCTTCGTCCTTCTGACCGCGAATTCCGGCGAGCGTGTCCGCGGGCGGCGCCTTGTCGAGGAAGATCGCGACCGTGCGGTTGGGCGCCATTTTGGCAAACGGATTGGCGGCCAGAACCTCCGCCATTTCAGGCGCGCTGCGCACGAGCACACCGATCGGCGCGCCGGCATAGGCGTGCAAGCGTTTTTCCAGCGCAGCCTTGACGGCGGATTCCGATTTGCGGCTGGTGAAGACCACATTGCCGCTGGCGATGTAGGTGCGCACGGCGCCAAAACCGAGCTCTTCGCACATCGCCTTGAGCTCGGTCATCGGCAGCTTGCCGGTGCCGCCGACATTGACCGCGCGCAGCGGGGCTACGAACGCCGTCATGTCATTCTTACCCTTACCGCACGTTGGCGAGACGCATGTCGAGATAGGCCGTGATGGTTTCCATCAGCGGCTCGAGCTTGGCGTCGAAGAAGTGGTTGGCGCCAGGGATGACCTGCTGGTCGATCACGATTCCCTTCTGCGTCTTCAGCTTCTCGACCAGCGTGTTGACGTCCTTGGGCGGCACCACCGCGTCCTTCTCGCCATGCACGATCAGCCCAGAGGACGGGCAGGGCGCGAGGAACGAGAAATCGTAGAGATTGGCGGGCGGCGCGATCGAGATGAAACCCTCGACCTCGGGACGGCGCATCAAGAGCTGCATGCCGATCCAGGCACCGAAGGAGAAGCCGGCGACCCAGCACGCGCGGGCCTCAGGATTGATGGTCTGCGCCCAGTCCAGCGCTGCCGCCGCATCCGACAATTCGCCGGTGCCATGATCGAACGAGCCCTGGCTGCGGCCGACGCCGCGGAAGTTGAAGCGCAGCACGGAGAAGCCGCGATGCGCAAAGGCGTAGTAGCACTGGTACACGATCTGATGGTTCATCGTGCCGTGAAACTGCGGGTGCGGATGCAGGATCATCGCGATCGGCGCGTTCTTCTGCTTGGCCGGATGATAACGGCCTTCGAGACGGCCAGCAGGGCCGGCAAAAATGACTTCAGGCATCGATGATCTCTGGATTGATTTGCGGGAGAGGTGACCCTTGGCAATCAACCGATTGTGGCCTCATCGGCGGGATGCCGACGAAAGCACGAATGGAAGGATGAGAAGGCGGGCGCCTCGCGGTGATGCGCAGACGGCGCACGGTGACTTGACGGTGCGGGTTCTAACATAGGCAGCGGGGCAAAAAGCAAGCATCTTCGACATCTGCCAATCGGCTCAAGACCTTAGCCGGCCATGGCAGTGTGGCGGCGGGCATGGCTGGATCGCGCAGCGTGACCGCCGAGGCGGGTGTTGAGGCGGCAACCGATTGGAATCACGATCGTTTATCGTTTGTTGGGCGATCCAATGGGCGATTCACTCGGGCGCGCCGCGGCCTCCGAGCGAGGCGACGGCGGGCCGGTAGCGGCGGCTGCCGCCAAGCGTCTTGCCGTTGTCGAAGGTGAGCTCGAAGTCGCCTGACGGCTTGAAGTCTACGCCGCTGACGCGGTCGAGATTGGCCAGCCGGGTGCGGTGAACGCGCACGATGGCGAAACGGGCGAGCTCGCTCTCGGTCGCGGCAAGCGTGCCCCTGATCAGGTGCTGCGTGCCGTTGGCAAGGCTGTATTCGATGTAATTGCCGGCGGAGGCGACCCACAGGATGTCGCGCGGCGCGACGCGAATCCGGCTGGTGCCGTCCCGGAGCCAGATCAGATTCGGGGACGCTTGCTCCAGCGAAGCGGCCGGATTGGATTGGGCTTCCTGCGCGGCCTTGCGCAACTCGCGGCGGCTGTCGAGCAGCCAGAGCGTCGCCCCGATCAGCAATGCGGTCACGGCGTCCTTGCGGAACTCGTAGAGGATCGATGCCAGCGAGAAATGGAAATCGTAAGTGCTGCCCGCGAGCCAGAGCATGAGCTTTCGTAGGCTGACCATGCCGGCGATGTGGAGGGCCGAGAAGGCGAGCAGGGCGACTACAGCGATTCCGATCCGGGTCGCGAGAGATGCAGTTCCCCGCATGCGCTGGACGGAGAGCATCAGGATCGGCACCAGCGCCAGAATGACGATGATGCTCGACATCTCCCAGAACAGGCGCCGGCCGATATCGGCGCTGTCGCCGCGCCAGGCAGCATCCTGTGCGCCGGAGAGGGCGTTGACGACGCCGATGGTGAAGGCGATGGCGGCGATCGCAGCGAACGTCGTCCAGTCGCCACTGATCCCGCGGCGCCAACCGCTCGTCCCTGGGGACGACGCCTCGTCCCCTCGCGTTCGGTTCTGATCCCAAACCGCCTCGACGCGCTCTGTTTCGGGCGCATTTTGGCCGTCAGCCATGGCCCCAAAACCGCTGATATCGAGAGATTAGGGAGCAGAGATTCATGTCAACACTACAGCAAGCATCAGGTTCGGAACGACGCATCGATCTGGACTGGGTGCGGATTTTAGCCTTTGGGCTGCTGATCTTCTACCATGTTGGCATGCTCTATGTGTCCTGGGGATTTCACATCAAGAGCGAGCACCGGCTGACCTTTCTCGAACCGGTGATGCTGGTGCTCAATCCCTGGCGGCTGTCGCTCTTGTTCCTGGTCTCCGGGGTCGCCAGTCGCTTCATGCTGGATAAGGTCCAGCTCGCGGCGTTCGTTCGGGCGCGATCGGTGCGGCTGCTGATTCCGCTGGTCTTCGGTATGCTCGTGATCGTGCCGCCGCAATCGTATCTGCAGATCGTCGAGGCCCTCGGCTATCCCGCCGGTTTCGCCGACTTCTACTTCAATCACTATCTGGCGTTCGGCGCGCAGTTCTGTCCGACCCCCTGCATCGTGCAGCCGACCTGGAATCATCTTTGGTTCGTGGTCTATCTCTGGGTCTACACCATGGCCCTGGCCGTCGTGCTGGCGCTGTGGCCGGCGGCTGCGAACCGGATCGGCCAGAGGCTCCCGGCCGTGCTCGCAGGGCCATGGCTGCTGGTGCTGCCGTGCCTGCTGTTTGCAGCCTGGCGACTATCTCTCGCGCCGATCTTCCCATCGACGTATGCTCTGTTCGGCGACTGGTACAACCATGCCGACTATGCGACCGCGTTCCTGATCGGCTTCCTGCTCGCACGCGAGGGCCGCATCTGGCATGACATCGAGCGGCAACGCTGGGTGACTCTGATCCTTGCCGCCGCTTGCTTTACCTCTTTTGTACTCGTCTATGTCGGCGCGTTCCAGCGCTCGCCAATGCTGCGATGGTTCGCCAACTCGGCCTATGGCTGTTACCAATGGCTGGCGATGGTCGCGGTGCTCGGCTTTGCGCGGCGCTATCTGACGGCCGACGGCCCGGTCCGCCGCTATCTGACCGACGCGATCTTTCCCTTCTACATCGTGCATCAGACCGCGATCATTGTGGTCGCGTACGCGCTGCGCGGCAGCGGCCTCTCTGCGGGAGGCGAGGCTGCACTCGTGATTTCCGCCACCGCGCTGACCTGTGTGGCGACCTATGAGATCGTGCGGCGGAGCGGCTGGTTGCGGCCGTTGTTTGGGCTGCGGATGGAGCCGCGTTCCGTCGCCGGGATCGCGCAGCAACAGCCGT
This sequence comes from Bradyrhizobium guangzhouense, assembly GCF_004114955.1. Classification (NCBI taxonomy): domain Bacteria; kingdom Pseudomonadati; phylum Pseudomonadota; class Alphaproteobacteria; order Hyphomicrobiales; family Nitrobacteraceae; genus Bradyrhizobium; species Bradyrhizobium guangzhouense. The sequence continues at coordinate 3,997,202 of NZ_CP030053.1, read as the reverse complement.
CCTGATGTGCGGCGGCGCCCGATTGGCGCGATGCCAAAAGGTGCTAAGAGGGCGCCATGCCAAGCCGTGTCTATCTCGACTGGAATGCGACCACGCCGCTGCGTGCCGAAGCGCGCGCCGCGATGCTGGCTGCGTACGAACTGATCGGCAATCCGTCCTCGGTCCATGCCGAAGGGCGGGAGGCGCGGCGGCTGGTCGAGGAGGCCCGCGCCGCGCTGGCGGCGGCCGTGGGCGCGCTGCCGCGGAACGTGGTCTTTACGTCCTCCGGAACCGAGGCCAATGCGCTGGCGCTATCGCCCGGCCTTCGCGGCTCGTCGGGTGGGCAGGTGCGGCGGCTTCTGGTCTCCGCGGTCGAGCATGCCTCGGTGCTGGCGGGCGGCCGGTTCCCTGCTGAAAGTATCGGCCAGATCCGGGTCACCCGCTCCGGCGTGGTCGATCTCGACCACCTCCGCGGGCTGCTCGCCGATGGTCCGCCGGCCTTGGTCTCCATCATGGCGGCCAACAATGAGACCGGGGCGCTCCAGCCCGTGGCTGAGGCGGCAGGGCTCATTCACGAGGCCGGCGGCCTCGTGCATGTCGATGCGATCCAGGCGCTCGGGAAAATTGCGTTCAATCTTAACGCGGTAGGCGCGGACCTTGCGACGTTTTCTGCGCACAAGATCGGCGGCCCTAAGGGTGTCGGTGCGCTTATCGTGGCCGAGGGACTTGCCGGATTGGAACCGGTGCTCCGCGGCGGCGGGCAGGAACTCGGCCGGCGGGCGGGAACCGAGAATGTCGCGGGGATCGCTGGCTTTGGCGCCGCGGTGAAAGCCGCCCTTCAGGCTCTCCCTGAGGATGCGAAGCGGATGGCAAGCCTTAGAGACCACTTGGGAATTGGTCTTCGCGGAATTGCGGGAGCGATTGTCTTCGCTGAAGATGTGAAAAGGTTGCCAAATACCGTTTTGTTTACCGCGCCCGGCCTGAAGGCCGAGACTGCGGTGATCGGATTTGACCTCGAAGGAATCGCCGTTTCTTCCGGCTCGGCCTGTTCCTCGGGCAAGGTCCAGCCGTCCCACGTGCTTTCGGCAATGGGGTACGATGCCACCGTTGCCCAAGGAGCGGTGCGCCTCAGTCTGGGCTGGTCCACGGCACCTGAGGACATCAATCGGGCGTTGGAGGCTTGGCGAAAGCTCGGTAATACCCTACTTAGAGCCTAAGCGACGAAACACGGCTTGAACCGTTCTAAGCCCGTGCTTTCCGCATAGAAACATCGTAATAGTCGTTCGAGTTTGATCCACCGTGGTCCTTGAAACCACGAGCGGAGGATGGAATGCCAGCCGTTCAAGAGACGGTCGAGCGCGTCAAGCGCATCGACGTCGACCAGTATCGTTATGGGTTTGAGACCCTGATCGACTCCGAGAAGGCGCCCAAGGGGCTTTCGGTAGAGATCGTCAAATTCATCTCCCAGAAGAAGAATGAACCCGCCTGGATGCTCCAGTGGCGGCTGGAGGCTTTTAGGCGTTGGCTGACCATGCAGGAGCCGACCTGGGCGCGCGTCGACTATCCCAAGATCGACTTCCAGGACCTCTATTACTACGCGGCGCCGAAGCCGAAGAAGACGGTGACCTCGCTCGACGAGATCGATCCGGAGATCCTGAAGACCTACGAGAAGCTCGGCATTCCCTTGCGGGAAGTCGCCATGCTCGAGGGCGTCGAGCCGAAGGTGGGCGAGGAAGACCCTGCGCGCCGCAAGATCGCGGTCGATGCTGTCTTCGATTCGGTCTCGGTTGCGACCACCTTCAAAGCGGAGCTGAAGAAGGCCGGCGTGATCTTCATGCCGATTTCAGAAGCGATCCGCGAGCACCCGGAACTGGTGCAGAAGTATCTCGGCTCGGTGGTCCCGACCTCGGACAATTTCTACGCCACGCTGAACTCGGCGGTGTTCTCCGACGGCTCGTTCGTCTACGTGCCGCCGGGCGTGCGCTGCCCGATGGAGCTGTCGACCTATTTCCGCATCAACGAGCGCAACACCGGCCAGTTCGAGCGCACGCTGATCATCGCCGATAAGGGTTCCTACGTCTCCTATCTCGAAGGCTGCACCGCGCCGCAGCGCGACGAGAACCAGCTGCACGCCGCCGTGGTCGAGCTGGTCGCGCATGACGATGCCGAGATCAAGTACTCGACGGTGCAGAACTGGTACCCCGGCAATTCGGAAGGCAAGGGCGGCATCTACAATTTCGTCACCAAGCGTGGCGACTGCCGCGGCGCCAACTCCAAGATCTCCTGGACCCAGGTCGAAACCGGCTCCGCCATCACATGGAAGTATCCGAGCTGCATCCTGCGCGGTGATAATTCGCGCGGCGAGTTCTATTCGATCGCGATCTCGAACGGCTTCCAGCAGGTCGATTCCGGCACCAAGATGATTCATCTCGGCAAGAACACGTCGAGCCGCATCATCTCCAAGGGCATCGCCGCCGGCAAGTCGCAGAACACTTATCGCGGTCTCGTCACCGCTCACCGGAAAGCCACCGGCGCGCGCAACTTCACCGCGTGCGATTCGCTCCTGATCGGCGATAAATGCGGCGCACACACCGTGCCGTACATCGAAGCAAAGAACTCCTCGGCCACGTTCGAGCATGAGGCGACGACCTCGAAGATCTCCGAGGACGTGCTGTTCTACTGCATCCAGCGCGGCCTCTCGCAGGAAGAGGCGGTCGGCCTCGTCGTCAACGGCTTCGTCAAGGACGTGCTGCAGCAGCTGCCGATGGAATTCGCGGTGGAAGCGCAGAAGCTGATCTCGATCTCGCTTGAAGGGTCGGTCGGTTAACACCGACCCTCGCAGCGCGCTTTGCGCGCTCCAACATCATCTGAATAGACTGGATACCAAGATGGCTTTGCTTGAAGTGAAAGACCTCAAGGTTCGTGTCGAGGAGCGTGAGATCCTCCACGGGCTGACGCTGACCGTGAACGAGGGCGAGGTGCACGCGATCATGGGGCCGAACGGCTCCGGCAAGTCGACGCTCTCGCACGTCATCGCCGGCAAGCCCGGCTACGAGGTCACCGACGGGCAGATCCTGTTCAAGGGCGAGGACCTGCTGGAGATGTCGCCGGACGAGCGCGCCGCCAAGGGCGTGTTCCTGGCGTTCCAGTATCCGGTCGAGATCCCCGGCGTTGCCACCATGACCTTCCTGCGCACCGCGCTGAACGCACAGCGCAAGGCCCGCGGCGAGAGCGAATATTCGACGCCGGACTTCCTGAAGAAAGTCCGCGAAGTCTCGAAGTCGCTGAACATCCCGCAGGACATGCTCAAGCGCGGCGTCAATGTCGGCTTCTCCGGCGGCGAGAAGAAGCGCAACGAGGTGCTGCAGATGGCGCTGTTCGAGCCGAGCCTGTGCATCCTCGACGAGATGGATTCGGGCCTCGACATCGATGCGCTGCGCATCGCAGCCGACGGCGTCAACGCGCTGCGCTCGCCGAAGCGCGCGATGGTCGTGATCACCCACTATCAGCGGCTGCTCAACTACATCGTGCCCGACGTGGTGCACGTGATGTCGAGGGGCCGTGTCGTGAAGAGCGGCGGCAAGGATCTGGCGCTGGAGCTGGAAGCGTCCGGCTACGCCCAGTTCGAGGACGCCGCGTAAGGAATGTTGCGATGAACGTTGCTGTGGCAAAGACCGGGAGCGGCCGCGCGGTGAGCGATCTCTTCGCCAGCGCCGAAGGCCGCCTGCCGGGTTCGCCTGATGTGATCGCGGTGCGCCGCGAGGCGTTCGAGACCTATGAGCGTCTCGGCCTGCCGCATCGCCGGATCGAGGAATGGAAATACACCGACCTGCGCGCGCTGGTCGGCGAGGTGCTGCCGCTGGCAGCCGCTCCCGATGCGGCCGCGTTGAAGCGCGCCGCGGAGGCCGTGAAGTCCCATGCGATCGCCGGCGCCCGCAAGCTGGTGCTGGTCGACGGCGTGTTCGCGGCCGACCTGTCCGACGTCAAGGCGCTCGCCGCCGAGGCGGGCTTCAGGACGCTCCGCGAGGCGCTGGCGAAGGACGCGGGTCCCCTGAAGACCGTGTCGACCGACGCCGTGATCGCGCTGAACGCTGCGATGGCGACGGACGGCGTGGTGCTCGATATCGCGGACGGCGCACAGCTCTCCGCTCCGATCCAGATCCTCCACATCGCGACCGCCGCGGCCGCATCGAGCTTCACCCGTTCGCAGGTCGCGATCGGGAAGGGCGCGCGCGCAACCATCGTCGAGAGCTTCATTTCGGCGGGCGCCAAGGCCTATCAGGTCAACGACGCCGTGCTCGTCACGATCGGCGACGATGCCGACGTCGCGCATATCCGCCTGATGGATGACGCGCCCGACGCGGTAAACGTCTCCTCGCACTTCGTCACCGTCGGTGCCGCCGTGAAATTCAACTTCTTCAACATGACCACCGGCGCCGCCGTGAGCCGCCTGCAGGGTTTCATCATGCTGGCAGGCGAGGGCAGTGAGCTCTCGGCCAACGGCGTCAATTTGTTGCAGAAGACCGAGCATGGCGACACCACGCTGGTGGTCGACCATGCCGTGCCGAACTGCGTCAGCCGCGAAGTCTTCCGCGCCGTGATCGACGATCGCGCCCATTCGGTGTTCCAGGGTCGCATCATCGTCCGTCCCGACGCGCAGAAAACCGACGGCAAGATGATGACGCGGGCGCTGCTGCTCTCGGATGAGGCCGAGGCCGACAACAAGCCCGAGCTCGAGATCTTTGCCGACGACGTCTCCTGCGGCCACGGCGCCACCGCCGGAGCGCTGGACGACAGCCTGTTATTCTATCTGAAGGCCCGCGGCCTGCCCGAGAAGCAGGCCCAGGCGCTGCTGATCCAGGCGTTCGTCGGCGAGGCGATCGAGCAGATCGCCGACGATGTCTTGCGCGAGCACGTGATCGGCATTGCCGAGCGCTGGCTGGAGCGGCGGTCATGAGCACGCATCCCGCAGTCAGGAACGGCGCCTACGACGTCGCGCGCGTGCGCCAGGATTTTCCGGCGCTCGCCATGCAGGTCTACGGCAAGAATCTGGTCTATCTCGACAACGCCGCCTCGGCGCAGAAGCCCAGCGCCGTGCTCGACCGCATGACGCGAGCCTATCAGACCGAATACGCCAACGTGCATCGCGGCCTGCATTACCTCGCCAATGCGGCGACGGAGGCTTACGAGGGCGGTCGCACCAAGGTGGCGCAGTTCATCAACGCGCCGCGAACGGAAGAAGTGATCTTCACCCGCAACGCCACCGAGGCGATCAATCTGGTCGCCTCGTCCTGGGGCGGGCCGAACATCGGAGAAGGCGACGAGATCGTCCTCTCGATCATGGAGCACCACTCCAACATCGTGCCGTGGCACTTCCTGCGGGAACGCCAGGGCGCGGTGATCAAATGGGCGCCTGTTGATGACGAGGGCAATTTCCTCATCGACGAGTTCGAGAAGCTGCTGACGCCCAAGACCAAGCTGGTCGCGATCACGCAGATGTCGAATGCGCTCGGCACCATCGTGCCGGTCAAGGACGTGGTGAAGATCGCGCACGCGCGCGGCATTCCCGTGCTGGTCGACGGCAGCCAGGGCGCGGTGCATCTCCCCGTCGACGTCCAGGACATCGGCTGCGACTTCTACGTGTTCACCGGCCACAAGGTGTATGGCCCGACAGGCATCGGCGTGCTCTGGGCCAAGTACGACCACCTCGTCGCGATGCGCCCCTACAACGGTGGCGGCGAGATGATCCGCGAGGTCTCGCGTGAGATCGTCACCTATGGCGATCCCCCGCACAAGTTCGAAGCGGGAACGCCCGCGATCGTCGAGGCCGTCGGCCTTGGGGCGGCGATCGACTACGTCAATTCGATCGGCAAGGAGCGCATCGCCGCGCACGAGGCCGACCTCACCGCCTACGCCCAGGAACGCTTGCGCGAAATCAACTCGCTGCGGCTGATCGGCACGGCGCGGGGCAAGGGCCCGGTGATCTCCTTCGAGTTCAAGGGCGCGCATGCCCACGACGTCGCGACCGTGATCGACCGCCAGGGCATCGCGGTGCGTGCCGGCACCCATTGCGTCATGCCGCTTTTAGAGCGGTTCAACGTGACGGCGACCTGCCGGGCCTCGTTCGGCATGTATAATACGCGAGAAGAAGTCGATCATCTGGCACAGGCGCTGCTCAAGGCGCGGGATTTGTTCGCATGAGTGACACGGCCGAAATCAAAGCCAATCCGATGCAGACCCATTCGGCGCTGCCGCCGGAGGAGACCGAGCGTCTTACCCGCGAGATCATCGCCGGGCTCAAGACCGTATTCGACCCGGAAATTCCGGCCGACATCTATGAACTCGGCCTGATCTACAAGGTCGAGATCAAGGACGACCGTTCCGTCGATGTGCAGATGACTCTGACGACGCCGAACTGCCCGGCCGCAGGCGAGCTGCCGACCATGGTGGAGAACGCGGTCGCCAGCGTTCCCGGTGTCGGCGTGGTCGACGTCAAGGTTGTCTGGGAACCGGCCTGGACGCCGGAACGCATGAGCGACGAGGCCCGCCTCGTGCTCAACATGTGGTGACGCTGCTCTCGACATTGAAATTGCTCTGCAAGGGACCACATCTCTGACATGACACAGGTCACACCAGCCTCCACTCCGAAGCCGCGGCGTCCGCGCCCACAGGTGATGCGGCTGACGGACGCTGCCGCCCAGCGCATCACCGAGCTGACCCAGCGCGCCGATTCCGAGATCGTGGGTCTGCGCGTCGGCGTGAAGAACGGCGGCTGCGCCGGCCAGTCCTACACGGTCGAATACGCCCACGAGATCCGCCCGACCGACGAGGTCGTCGAGGACAAGGGCGTCAAGATCCTGGTCGATCCCAAGGCCGTGCTGTTCCTGCTCGGCACCGAGATGGACTACAAGGCCGACAAGATGCAGGCCCAGTTCGTCTTCAACAACCCCAACCAGATCTCGGCCTGCGGCTGCGGCGAATCGGTCGAGCTGCGCCCGGCCAAGATCGACGGGTAAGCCCGGTTCTGTCGTCTTGCTCCGCCGTCGTCCTGGCGAACGCCAGGACCCATACCGCGTGATCTCTCGATCATGGGAGGTGTCGGTACCGCGTGGCGTAACTTCTCATCTTCGCTAAACTCCTCCCTGGGGTAGTGGGTCCTGGCGTTCGCCAGGACGAGGATGGGGAGGCAGCTTGGCCATGGACCGCGAATTCCTGATCGACCTGTTTGCCGATTTCGGCCCCGTCACCATCCGAAAGATGTTCTCCGGCCACGGCATCTCCGTCGAGGGCGTCAACTTCGCACTGGCCTTGCGCGCCGGCCTGTTCTTCCGCGCCGACGAGGTGACGATCCCGGACTTTGAAGCCGAGGGCTCCAAGCCGTTTCAGTATTCGACCCGCGCCAAGACCGTGCTGGTGAACTCCTACTGGGAGCTGCCGGCGCGGCTGTTCGACGATTCCGAGGAGCTGGCCCGATGGGCGAGGGCGGCGCTTGCGGCCGCCCGGCGCGCCAAGGTGAAGAAGCGGCCGAAGGGGAAGAAGGTTGCGAACAAGCCGGCGAAGAAAGTCACCAAGCCCGCAAGAGCAAGGAAGACGTCGACCAAAAAGGCGTCGGCGCGAAAGCGCGCCAAGCGGACGGCTTGATCAATCCACGGCCTTGGTCAGACCAACCCTCATATCCTTCGCGACGAACACGCAGATGCCGTCGGCAATCACGCGCCCATCCGCGATTCCGAGCACCAGCTTGCCGCGTCGGACCATGCGCATGGAAACCTCGTAGCGCACGCCTTGCGCGGTGGGCCTGATTTCGCCGGTACACTCGACCTCCGACGCCGATGGCGCGACCCTTGCCAGGGGAGCCCGACCAGCCGAGCCAGTAGCCGATCATCTGCCACATGGCATCGAGCCCGAGAGTGGGCGGCATCACCGCATCGGCGTGATAATGGCAATCGAAGAACCAGCGATCTGGTGTGATGTCGAGCTCGCCGACGATATGGCCCTTGCCGTAGTCGCCCCCATCCAGGCTGATTTCGGTGATGCGGTCCATCATCAGCATCGGCGGGGCCGGCAATTGCGCATTGCCCGGGCCGAAATAGCCGCCTTCGCTCGATCTCAGCAGCTCGTCCCTGGTGTAGGACGGCTGCGGGGTATGAAAATCATGAGGATTGGGCAAGCGACAAGTCCTCGCGGTCTTCTGCGGTGAGGCGGCGAGGAAGATGTCGTTCGCCGGGTTGGAATGTCAAGCGGAGCCGGATCTCGCGGTCCGCCTCACGCCACCCGGTTGTGCGTCTCGACCGCGAATTCCGGATCGACTTCGCAGATCACGCGATTGCGGCCGTTGCGTTTGGCCGCGTACAGGCAGGCGTCCGCGCGCTCGATCAGTGCGTCGGTATCGTCGCCCTGTTTCAGCATGGAGACGCCGACGGAGATGGTGACCCGGCCGAGGATCTCGCCGGTGGACTTCTTCTTCAATTCCTTCGCCATCACGGCGCGGCGGATATGGTCGGCGACGGTGAGCGCCTGGCGCATCGCCGTATTGGGCAGCACCACGGCGAATTCCTCGCCGCCGTAGCGCGCGGTGATGTCCTGGCCCTTGATGGTCTGTTTCAGCGACAAGCCGACCAACCGGAGCACCTGGTCCCCGGTGAGGTGGCCATAGGAATCGTTGAACGACTTGAAATGGTCGATGTCGAACAGCAGCAGCGACAGCGGCTCGCCGCTCGCAAGCGCGCTCTGCACCGCCATGCCGATCATGCGGTCGAAATATTTGCGGTTGCCCAGACCCGTCAGCGGATCGGTGAGGCTCTCGGCACGGATCGCTTCCAGGCTCTGCTGGAGATTGCTGATCTCGTTCTTGGAGAGCGTCAGCCGGTCTTCCAGCACCTTGTTGGTCTCGCGCATTTCACCGGTCGAGCGTAGCAGCGCTTCGACAATCGTCTTGATCTGCTCGCGGCTCTTGGCCGAGGACAGCTGCGCCGTCGCGCCCGACAGGCTGGCGTCATACGAGCCGGTCATGCCGAGCGCGTCGCTCAGCACCGTCATCACGTCGTCGATCTCGCCGATGACGCGCGCACCGACCTTGTCGATGCGGTCGGTCGTTTTGATGTGGGAGAGATAAGTGTCGTAGATCTGCTCGAGATCGATTTCGGACAGCTTGCCGTTGCGGGCCAGCGTCTCGTTGATGATCTTGTTGAGCGGCGCGTTATAGCCGGTCGCGTAGACGTACCAAATCTCGTAATTGCGGGGAATTGCAGTCTGCTTCAGCGATCGGATCTGACCGAGCGCCACCTCGGCGAACGCCATCGTGCGTTCGTGTTCGTCGAGCACTTTGACCACGGAACATACCCCAAAGCGCTCGGTGCGCCCACCGACCGCAGCAATGCTTAAATTATGTTCGTAGGCTAACGGACGATCATGAACGGTCGGTAAACGTCCGACCGTTCAACTCAGGCGTGCAACGTGGCCTCACGCGCCGGCGGGGGAACGAACCGGCCGCAACAAAAATGCCGGGAGATGCGAATGATCGCCGGGCTCGGTGTCGGCTTCCCGCTGCCGACGCGGCTCGGGCCGCCCGATCGATGGCACGTGGGACGTACTGGCCTGTTGGCGCGAGCCGTGGCGCGCCTCGGACGATGGCCGCGCTTCGCGCTGCGGCCTTGCCTCGCGCGCGGGCCGCTCGCCGGCGGGCCGTGCTTCGGCCGAATGTCTGGCTTCGCCACGCGGTTCGTGGTTGCGCTCACGATCGTGTCCGCGCTGGCCGCGCTCGCGCTGCGGCTTGCCGCGTCCGCCGCGAGACCGCTCGCGTCCGCGCTCCTCGCGCGGGCGATCGCTCTGCTCACCGCTGCCAGCATGCACCTCGTAATCGCCTTCCGCGCGCGGAATGCTCTGGCCGATCAGTTTTTCGATCGCGACCATCGACTTCTGGTCGAGCGGCGTGACGATCGAGATCGCGGTGCCGGTGCGCCCTGCGCGACCGGTGCGGCCGACACGATGGACATAGTCGTCGGGATGGTGAGGGACGTCGAAATTGAAGACGTGGCTGACCTCGGGAATGTCGAGGCCGCGGGCGGCGACGTCGGAAGCGACGAGGAGGGGCAGCTCGCCCTTGCGGAACTGCTCTAGCGCGGCCATGCGGGCCGGCTGGTCCATGTCGCCGTGAAGCGCGCCGACACTGAAGCCGTGCTTCTGCAGTGACTTGTGAACGATCGCGACCTCACGCTTGCGATTGCAGAAGATGATCGCGTTCTTGAGGTCCTTGGCCTCGCGGAGCAGGCGGCGAAGCAACTCGCGTTTTTCATGTGCCTCGCGGCCGGCCGGAACCTGTGACTGCGTGACCGTGACGGCGGTGGTGGCGGGCTTGGAGACCTCGACCTTCTGCGGATTGTGCAGGAAGGCCTCGGTGATGCGCCGGATTTCCGGCGGCATGGTCGCGGTGAAGAACAGGGTCTGCCGCGTGAAGGGGACGAGCTTGCAGATGCGCTCGATGTCGGGAATGAAGCCCATGTCCAGCATGCGGTCGGCTTCGTCGATGACGAGCAGTTCGACGCCGGTGAGCAGCAGGCCGCCGCGCTCGGTATGGTCAAGCAGCCGGCCCGGGGTGGCGATCAGCACGTCGACGCCGCGCGTCAGCTTGGCATCCTGATCGCCGAACGAGACGCCGCCGATCAGGAGGGCGACGTTGAGTTTCTGGCCGGCGCCGTAGCGGTCGAAGTTTTCCTTCACCTGCGCCGCGAGCTCGCGGGTCGGCTCCAGGATCAACGTGCGCGGCATACGCGCCCGGGCGCGGCCCTTTTCGAGGATGGTGAGCATCGGCAGCACGAAGGCCGCGGTCTTGCCGGTGCCGGTCTGGGCGATGCCGAGTACGTCCTTGCGTGCGAGGACGTGAGGGATCGCCTGTTCCTGAATCGGGGTGGGGGTGGTGTAACCGGTGGCCGCGACTGCGGCGAGGACTTTTTCGGACAGTCCGAGATTGGAAAAGGACATTGAGCCTCTGGTCGAAACCGCCGTTCGGAATCGAGGGTAAAAAGGCTGTCGCGTTCCACCCCGAAACGGCGCGCTCTCAAAGAAGCTGGGGGTGCTGACTCACGCGAACAAAGCGCCAGGCTCAGGAATCGCTTTTCGATCTGAGCCGCGTCGCCACGGAACATAGGGCGGAATCGGCCAAAGTCAATGGAGCAGGCGCGGGAAGGCCCTAAAAACCCTTAGGTTTTTGCCCAAATCACGGGCGAGGCTGGGTTTTCAGCTGCAGCGGCCATGGGCGGTGGTTAACGCCCCCCTGCGGCCTGAGCGCGGAAATCGCCGGGCGCCATGCCATAGGCGGCGTTGAAGACCCGGTAATAGGTCGCAAGGCTCTCGAAACCGCAGGCGGTGGCGATGTCGGCGATCAGCCGGTCCGGCGCTTCGCGCATCAGGCGGCGGCTTCTCTTCAGCCGCTCCTCCGTCACGGTCTGCGAGAAGCTGCGCTCGGCGACCTCGAACAGCATGTGCAGATGACGCACGGAGACGCCGAGCCGGTCGGCCACCTGCGCCGGCGCCAGATCCGGGTCCTGCAAATGGCGCGCGATCAGACGCCGCGCCAGTGACAGTCGGGCGGCCCGCAGCGCGGCCTGTCCGCGCCGGCTGCCCGGCCTGACGATGCCGCGCTCGATCAGGGCTAGATGGCCCAGCGCCTGCACCAGCGGGGCGGCGCCCGGCGACCCCTCAACCGCGGCCGCCTCGCCCAGATCGGCAAAACAGGCATCGAGCAAGGGCGCCAGGATGGCATCGTTGAACGTCTTGGGCGCAAGCTCGCGCATGCGCTTGTCCTGCGTCGCAAGGCCGCTGACGGGAATCTTCAGGATCCGCAGATGAAAGCCGGCCTCGCCCAGCGGCCTGGTGCGGTAGGGCAGGTCGGTATGGCTGGTGGCAAAACTGCCATTGCCAATGGCGAACTCGCTCGAGCGCATGCCGCCGAACCAGCCGCCGCCGCCAAGCTGCTGGTAGACGCAGATGCTGTCACCCGGCGCGTTGCCGATGTCGGATGGGCTGCGTTCGACCCCATAGGGCGAGGCCTTCAGCTCGACGAGCGCCCCGGGGCCGAGCTGACTCAACGAGAATTCCCCGTAAAACCCTGTCCGCTGTCCGCGCTCGAGCTCAGCGGTGACCCCGAACAGCCCCTTCGCGCGGACCTCGCGCCAATAGTCGAAGCGGTCATGAGGTTCGACTTCGTCGGTACACCAGCGGAACACGGCAGCCCCTCGCTTGCGCGCAATTGCCCTAGAAAAAGCAGATTCCAGCCGAATCTGCCATAGGCCAGATGATGGAACCGTGGGACGGACCAGTTGAACCGTGGCTGCGGCTGGACCGACTATCACAGCAAAGGCGCGGGGGCCCGCATGGAGCCACCGGGAGCCATGCTGCAAGGGGAATGTTACAATGACGCGTCGGCTTCTCAGAGTTGTGGCAGCCCTTGGCGTGGCGGCGAGCCTCAGCGGCATCGCAAGCGTTGCGCATGCCGAGAAGCGCGTCGCGCTCGTTATCGGCAACAACGACTACAAGAACGTTCCGAAGCTGGTGAAGGCCGTCAACGACGCGCGCACCATGGGCGACACGCTGAAGCAGCTCGGTTTCCAGGTGATGGTCGCTGAAAACCAGAACCGTCAGCAATTCACGGAGACGCTGCTCGCCTTCGACCGCGTGATCGAGCCCGGCGACACCGCGTTCTTCTTCTACGCCGGCCATGGCTTCGAGATCGCGGGCCAGAACTATCTGCTGCCGACCGACGTGCCGGCCGCGACCGAAGGCCAGGAAGAGCTGGTGCGCGACGCCTCGATTCTTGCCGACCGCGTCGTCGAGCGCCTCCAGAACAAGAAGGCGCGCACCTCGATTTTGGTGTTCGACGCCTGCCGCAACAACCCGTTCGAACGATCAGGCACGCGCGCAGTCGCCGGCGGCGGCGGGCTCGCGCCGATGACCCAGCTGCCCGAAGGCGTGTTCTCGGTGTTCTCGGCGGGCCCGCGCCAGACCGCGCTCGATCGTCTCTCGAACGACGATGCCAATCCGAATTCGGTGTTCACGCGCACCTTCGCCAAGGAGCTGCTCCAGCCCGGCGAGAACCTCGTGCAGGTCGCACAGCACACGCGCCGCCTGGTCAGCGAGATGGCCGACACCGTCAAGCACAAGCAGGTGCCGGTTTATTTCGACCAGATGGTCGACGACGTCTTCCTCAGCGGTGTCGCGAAGGATGCGGCGGCCGCCTCGGCGCGGCCGGCCGATCCGCCGCCGCAAAAGCTCGCCGCGCTGCCGCCGGTGTCGGTCCCGCGGGTGCCGAAGGAGGAAAGCACCAATGCGCCGATCGCGAGCTTCTCGCGCCACAATGGCGGCTGGAGCGTGACCTTCTCCTTCGCAGATCCCACCATCGGAATTTCTTGGCGCATGGCCGGCAATGGCGATTTCCGTGAGACCGGCTTCATCGACACGCTCGATCCGCGCACCCGCAAGCGGTTGCCGAATCCCTCGATCGAGCTGCCGGCGGACGCGCAGGCCGGCACCATCGAGGTCCGCTATGTCGATGCCTCCGGCGACATGCAGGGCCCGTTCCCGATCAAGTTCGATCCGGAAGCAGCCCTGATCCGCGATCAGCGCAAGATCCTCGACATGACCGCCACAAGCTGGCTGTCATTCCGCCAGTTCAACGGGCTGCTGGTCTATTATTCCCATCTGGTGTCGTATCGCTGCGCGATCCGCGAGGCGCGCATCGGCATCGACACGGCGGTGCCGGATAAGGTGCTGAAACTGCCGGCTTGCGATCTCCGCGATCCCTCCGCGATCACGGCCGGCATGCTGCTCTATGAGAAGCTGCCGCCAGCAACGCAGTTCATGTCGGTCGAATTGACCTATCGTGACGGCAGCGTGTCGGAGATCAAGACTTTCCGGACGGCGAACCGCAGCAACAATTGACCTGCTTCCTGCGATCAAATTGAGCCTTTCGCGCGGCCGGGCGTTACAATCCCATTGTGGATCGCAGCGCCAGGAGCCCGCATGATGGACGCAAGCACGCCTCGACAATCCCCTTCTCGCGCCATGAAGGTCCGCTGCTGCGTCGTCGGCGGCGGTCCCGCCGGCATGATGCTCGGCTATCTCCTGGGACGTGCCGGCATCGATGTCGTGGTCCTGGAGAAGCATGCTGATTTCTTCCGCGATTTTCGCGGCGACACGGTGCATCCCTCGACGCTTCAGGTGATGGACGAGCTCGGCCTCATCGACGGCTTTCTCGAGCTGCCGCATCAGCGCTTGCAGCAGATGGACGGCCTGTTCGGCGGCACCAAGGTGCGGATCGCCGATCTCAGCCGGCTAAACACGAAATACCCTTTCATCGCTTTCATGCCGCAATGGGATTTTCTCAACTTCCTGCGCGAGGCCGGCAAGCGCTTCTCCTCGCTCAAGGTGCTGATGAGCACGGAGGCGGTCGACCTGATCCGCCGCGGCGACACGATCGCCGGCGTACGCGCGAGGACGGCGGACGGCGCCATCGACATCGAGGCCGATCTCACCATCGCCTGCGACGGTCGCCACTCGACGGTGCGCGAGCGCGCAGGCCTTTCCGTCGAGGAGATCGGCGCGCCGATGGACGTGCTCTGGTTCCGCGCGGGCCGCAGGCCTGATGAGACCGAGAACCTGTTTGCGCGCATCGAGCCCGGCAGGATGATGGTCACCTTCGATCGCGGCGATTACTGGCAATGCGCCTATGTCATCGCCAAGGGGCAATATGATGCGGTGAAGGCGAGGGGACTACAGGCGCTGCTCGATGATGTCGTGCGCATGGCGCCGGTGCTCAAGCACGGCATCGCTGAGGTCAAGAGCTTCGACGACGTGAAGTTGCTGACGGTCGCGATCAACCGGCTGAGCCGCTGGACGCGACCCGGGCTGCTTTGCATCGGTGACGCCGCGCATGCGATGTCGCCGATCGGCGGCGTCGGCGTCAATCTGGCCGTGCAGGATGCGGTCGCGACCGCGAATCTGCTCGCGGGGAAGCTGATGCGCGGCTGTCCCTCCGAGGATGAGCTCGATTCCGTCAGGCGCCGCCGCGAGTTTCCGGTGAAGATGACCCAGGCAATGCAGGTGGTCGTGCAGAACAACATCGTCAGCAGCGCGCTGAAAGGCGATAGCCGACCGTTCAAGGTGCCGTTGATCCTGCGCCTGATCTCCGCTTGGCCGTGGCTCCAGGGAATTCCCGCGCGCTTCATCGCCATCGGTGTGCGGCCCGAGCACGTGCATTCGCCCGCGTCGCGAAGCAGCGATTTGGTAGGGATAACGCTGCGTTAAATTGCGGCGTTCGCGTTGCGCGCGTGCAACAGCATCCGGGGATTCAAAGACCGCCAACTGCCAATCCGGCGCCTTAACTTTGTTGATTCAAATTTGAGTAAGAACTGCGTGTGAGCGTGCGCCCATCAAAGGACACGGGGTGTACCATGCGTAACAAATTGATTGCTGCCTTCGCCTGCACGACCGCTCTGGTTTCGACCGGCGCTGCTTCCGCCGCGGATCTCGCCGCGCGTCCTTACACCAAGGCACCCGCTTACATCGAGCCGCTGTTCAACTGGACCGGATTCTATGTCGGTGGCCACATCGGTGGCGCCTGGACCAACGAGCAGTTCATCAACAACGGGACCGGCGCGCCGTTCGGCGACCTCGTCCCGGGCCAGGGCTATCGCCAGCGCGGTGCCGGCATCATGGGCGGCGCCCAGATCGGCTACAACTGGCAGGCCAACAACTACGTGTTCGGCATGGAGGGCACGATCTCCGGCCTCGACAACAAGGGCACCGTCGTGAACAACGCGTTCGGTGCGGGCGATGACGTCTTCAACTGGCGTACGAACGTTCTCGCGACCGTCGTCGGCCGCGCCGGCTTCGCCGTTCAGAACAACCTGTTCTACGTCAAGGGCGGCTATGCCGGCGTGAACAACCGTCTCAACGTCAGCGACACCGTCGGTGTGGCGCAAGGCTCGGGCGGTCAGACCCACTGGGCCAATGGCTGGACTGTCGGCGCCGGCTGGGAATACGGCATCACCCGCAACTGGATCGTCGGCCTCGAGTACAATTACGCGGCCTTCGGCAGCCAGACCTATCAGCTCGGCGGCCTGTCCGGAAACTACACCTTCGACGCCAAGCCGCGCGACATCCAGTGGGCCGTCGTCCGCGCCAGCTACAAGTTCGACGCGCCTGTGATCGCGCGCTACTGAGCAACAAACGACCAATCAAAGAAAAGATCACGACCAATTTAAAAGCCCCGGCTTCGACCGGGGCTTCTTTTTTGCGTGCAGCGCGACGGCGCCTCACGCCATCACCGAAAATCCGCCATCGACGGGGATCGCGGTGCCCGTGACGAAGTTCGATGCGGCTGAGGCGAGGAACACGGCGATGCCGGCGAAGTCGTCGATGTCACCCCAGCGCCCCGCAGGTGTGCGTGCCAGGACGCGCTCGTGCAGCCCCGAGACCTGCTTCCGTGCGCCGCGGGTGAGATCGGTGTCGATCCAGCCCGGCAGGATCGCATTGACCTGGATGTTGTCAGGCGCCCACGCGTTGGCGCAGGCACGCGTGTACTGCACGATGCCGCCCTTGCTCGCCGCATAGGCCGTCGCAAAGCTGGCGCCGAAGATCGACATCATCGAGCCGATGTTGATCACCTTGCCGTTGCCCGATGCCTTCAGCGCCGGATAGGCCAGCTTCGAGCAGACGAAGGCGCTGGTGAGGTTGGTGTCGATCACCTTGTTCCACTCGTCGAGCTCGAGCTCGTGCGGTGGCTTGCGGATGCTCATGCCGGCATTGTTGATCAGAATGTCGACACGGCCGAGATCCCTGACGACGCGCTCGATCATCGCCGCGACCGCATCCTTGTCGGTGACATCGGTGGTGACCGATATCGCCTTGACGCCGCGCGCCTTGAGATCGGCGACGGCCGCAGACGATTTGGCTTCGTTGCGTCCGATCACCGCGATATCGGCGCCGGCGTCGGCGAGCCCGTGCGCAAGGCCGAGCCCGATGCCGCCATTGCCTCCTGTGACGATCGCGACCTTGCCGCGGAGATCGAACCGGTTGGATGTCATGCTTTATTTCCTGGTTTCTTCTATTGGTTGCTCTGCCAGATCAGGACCAGCCCGAAGCCGGCCATGGCAGCGCCATAGCCCGCCCATTGCAGCTGGTTGATCATGAAGCTCGATCGCGGCCAGGCGAGGGTGCCCGTGCCCTGTCCGATCCAGAGCAGCCCGACAGCGAGGGCAAACAAGCCTGCTAGAAGCAGAAATCTGCGCATGCATTCCTCCCCATCGGTCTGATTCTGTCGTGACCCGCGGCAGGAACGATCGCCACGGGTCGCGAAAACTTCCTGGCAGACTATCCGTAGCTTCAGTTCGGATACAATGGCTGCGGACCCAAGCCGCGGGAGGAATGTCCGTGCGCAAGCTGATCGTCGGTACGGCCTTAGCCGCACTTGTCGCGGCTTATGCCGGTATTCCGCGCCAGGCGGATCTGCGGGCATTCGATCCGGCCGAAATGGCACGGCTGGAGACTGCCATGTGGCGCGACTATTACGATAAGCGCTACGCCGCTCTGTTCTATCATCTCTACGCCTCGACGCGGACGCAGTTCGGCTTCTCCCCGTTCAGGAGCCTGCATATCGCGTTCAGTGCGGCCGAGGCGGCCAAGTCGTTCCAGCCGACGCACTCACGGCAGGAGGCCAATGCCGCGCTGCCAGCTCTTCTGGCGTACTACCGCGATTTCGCAGCGGCTGCTCCCGCGGGGTTCGATGTCGAGGAGGCAGCCCGTCTGGAGCTCGACTGGTGGCAGGCGCGCCGCGAGGCCGTCGGCCCGCAGGACTACGGCATCACCATCGCGCGCGTGGCGGCGCTGACCTATGGCAAGCGCGCAGAGGATGCCGGGATCAGGCAGTTCGGAATCGCGCGGGCGGAAGCGATGGCCTATCGCGACGCACGCGGCGAGGGGATCACCGAGGCCGACTGGGCCGCCATCGAAACGCTGCTTGCCGGCGCCTACCGGTCGCTGAAGGCGGGCGTTGTGCGCTAGCAAGGCCTCATAACGAAAAAGCCCCGGCGAAGCCGGGGCTTTGACGTCTAACCTTTTCGTCAGCTCAGTACTTGGCGACGACCGGGCCGGTCCAGTTGAAACGATAGACCAGCGAGGTCGAGATCGTCTGGTTCCAGCTGTTGGCGCGGACGCTGTTCACGCCGGTCGGCAGGTTGGTGATCGTCGAAATCTCGTCCTGGGTCTTGGCATCGTAGAAGGCCGAACGGTACTCGGTCTTCATGAACCAGCCGGGCGAGGAGATGCCGAAGATGTTCAGGCTGTTCTCGACGCCGCCGCCGACGAACCAGCCGTTGCGGTTGTAGCCGTTGAGGCGAACGGTGGTCGCGCCACCGGCCAAGGTCGAGAAATTGGTGCTGCCGAAGTGGGCGCCCGAGTAACCGCCGTTGACATAGGACAGAACGTTCGGAGCGACCAGCCAGCCGAGGCGCACGCCGGCGGCCCAGGAGTCTTCGAGCTTCTGGCTGCCGGTGATCTGCAGCAGCGGATCCTGCACGGTGGCGCGGATGCTGCCGAACTGACCGTCAGCGAACACGCCGGCGACCCAGGTGCTGTTAAACTGCCAGTCGTAACCGGCACCGACGGTGCCGAACCAGCCCGAACCACCCTGACGCTGGGTGATGGTGAGCGGGGTGCCGGTCGTCGTCGAGACGATGCTCTGGTCGGAGTTCGAGAGGCCACCGCCGCCGCCGCCGAAGACGTAGAAGCCGGTCCAGTTGGCAACCGGAGCAGCCATCGGGGCCTTCACGTAGGGACGGGCAGCCAGGTCGGCGGCAGAGGCCGAACCGGTCATTGCCGCAACCGCGGTCAGAGCGAGTGCAATCTTCTTCATGATGAAATCCCCAACCTTAGGTTCGTAGCAGGCGCGAGCGCACTGAAGTCCGTGATCTGATGACCGGACTATAGACGGTTCTCGCCGAAATGCTGTTGCAGGGCAGGCACAGTCGCGGGAAAACGCCCGCCGTCCGGGTTCCATGATGCTGTCATCGGAATTGATAAAACATGAGCAATTTCAGATGCTTGAGACGTGTTTTGGAATCGTGGTCCGCGGTAAGTTTTCGTTAGGAATTCGCCTTTGTCCGGAAGGGATGCGATCCTGCCTCGGCCGCGGCGCCGATCGGACCCCGTGAGTCGTTGGCCGAGTCGCACTTTCGGGTGGCTCACTGAGGATGAATTGCCTCGGCAGATGCTGCGCCGTGGCCGCGACATGAAAAAAGCCCGGGCTCGGCCCGGGCTTTTTGGCGGGAATGGCAGGGTCAGACGTCCAGCAGCTCGTCGCTGGCGAACTCGGCCTTGTCTGAGATGAAGGCAAAGCGCGCTTCGGCCTTGGTGCCCATCAGCCGCTCGACCGAATCTGCCGTGGTGTCGCGGTCGTCGGGCAGCAGGACAACCTTGAGCAGCGTCCGTTTGCTCGGGTCCATGGTGGTTTCCTTGAGCTGCGCCGGCATCATCTCGCCGAGGCCTTTGAAGCGGTTCACCTCGACCTTGGCGTTGGCGTTAAACGTGCTCTTGATCAATTCGTCCTTGTGCTTGTCGTCGCGCGCGTAGACCGACTTGGTGCCGTGGGTCAGCTTGTAGAGCGGCGGCACCGCGAGGAAGAGGTGGCCTTCGTCGATCAGCTTCGGCATCTGCCGGTAGAAGAAGGTGATCAGGAGCGAGGCGATGTGCGCGCCGTCGACATCGGCGTCGGTCATGATGATGATGCGCTGATAGCGCAGATCCTCTTCGCGATAGTGCAGGAGCTGGCCGCAGCCGATCGCCTGCACGAGATCGGTGAGCTGGGCGTTCGCGGTCAGCTTGTCCTTGCCGGCGGACGCCACGTTGAGGATCTTGCCGCGCAGCGGCAGCACAGCCTGGGTCTTGCGGTCGCGCGCCTGCTTGGCGCTGCCGCCGGCCGAGTCACCCTCGACGATGAAGAGCTCGGAGCCATCGGTGCCGGCATCGGTGCAGTCGGCGAGCTTGCCCGGCAAGCGCAGCTTCTTGCCGGCCGTCTTGCGCGCCGTCTCTTTCTCCTGACGGCGACGCAGCCGCTCCTCGGCGCGGTCGATGACGAAATCGAGCAGCCGGTTGGCCATGTTCGGATTGCCCGACAGCCAATGGTCGAACGGATCCTTCATCGCCTGCTCGACGATGCGTTGCGCCTCCGCCGTGGCGAGCCGGTCCTTGGTCTGGCCCTGGAATTCAGGCTCGCGCACGAACACCGAGAGCATCACGGCGGCGCCCACCATCACGTCTTCGGAGGTGATGGACGAGGCGCGCTTGCCCTGGCCGACGCGCTCGGCGTGATCCTTCAGGCCGCGCAGCAGCGCGCTGCGCAGGCCCGATTCATGCGTGCCGCCATCGGGCGTCGGCACGGTGTTGGTGTAGGACGACAGGAAACCGTCGGCATCCGCGGTCCACGCCACCGCCCATTCGCAGGCACCATGCGCGCCGTTGCGTCCGGACTTGCCGGAGAAGATGTCGGGATGCACCAGCGTGTCGGCGTGGATCGCCGCGGCGAGATAATCCTTGAGCCCGCCGGGGAAATGGAAGGTTGCCTCCGCCGGCACGTCCTCGACGCCTTTGAGCAATTCGGGCGCGCAGTTCCAGCGGATCTCGACGCCGCCGAACAGATAGGCCTTCGAGCGCGTCATCTTGAACAGGCGCTGCGGCTTGAATGCGGCCTTGGCGCCGAAGATGTCGGTGTCCGGCTTGAAGCGAACGCGCGTGCCGCGGCGGTTGTTGACCTTGCCGAGGTCCTCGAGCTTGCCCTTGGGGTGGCCGCGCTCGAAGCTCATACGGTAGAGCTTCTGGCTGCGCGCGACCTCGACCTCGAGACGCGAGGAGAGGGCGTTGACCACGGAGATGCCGACGCCGTGCAGTCCGCCCGAGGTCTCGTAGACCTTGCTGTCGAACTTGCCGCCCGAATGCAGCGTGCACATGATGACTTCGAGCGCCGACTTTTTCGGGAACTTCGGATGCGGATCGACAGGAATGCCGCGGCCGTTATCGGTGACGGTGAGGAACCCGTCTGCGGAGAGTTCGACGCCGATGAAGGTCGCGTGTCCCGCCAGCGCCTCGTCCATCGAGTTGTCGATCACTTCGGCGAACAAATGATGCAGTGCCTTTTCATCGGTGCCGCCGATATACATGCCGGGCCGGCGCCGCACCGGCTCCAGGCCCTCGAGCACCTCGATGTCGGCGGCCGTGTAATCGGCCTCGCCGCCGCTGGCGCGCGGAGCAGCCTTCGCGGCGCTTGCGCGCCCCTTCGGCTCCTGACCCTCGAACAAATCGTCTTTGGCTTTCGTTTTCAACTGCTTGGACATATATCTTGATGCGTTTTGAGGGCCGCGCAAGGCGGCGAATCGGTTGACCTGACTATGCCACTTCTGGCTACCAAAGGTCACCGTAGGGCAGGCCGGGCGCTGTGGGTGGGAGTTAATGCCGGCAATTTTACGCCGCAAGCCAGCCAAGTCCCGGCAATTTGACGCCTCGGTCGCTTCAAGCCTGGCTTTGTGACTTGATGTCACACAAGCCCTTGGCTTACCAGTCTTTTCTATCTGGCAGGACCTCGAGGCGGGGCGGGAAGGCTAATTTGGAATGGAGCAGTTTGCGCACGCACTGGCCGATTTCGTGCGCCTTCATCAGGCCTGGGCTGCCCCGATCGTGTTCCTGCTCGCATTCGGGGAATCGCTGGCTTTCATCTCCCTCCTGATCCCGGCCTGGGGCGCGCTGGTCGCCATCGGCGCGCTGATCGGGGCGAGCGGCATCAGCTTCTATCCGATCTGGATCGCCGGTGCGATTGGGGCTGCCCTCGGCGACTGGGTCTCCTACTGGTTCGGCTACCGCTACAAGGAGCACGTCGCGCAGATGTGGCCGCTCTCGCGCTATCCGGAAATCCTGCCCAGGGGCGAGGCCTTCGTGCGCAGCTGGGGCGTTCCCAGCATCTTCATCGGCCGCTTCTTCGGTCCCTTGCGCGCCTCCGTGCCGCTCGCGGCCGGCATTTTCGAAATGCCGTACTGGAGTTTCCAGGCGGCCAATTTCGTCTCGGCGCTGGTCTGGGCCGCGGCGCTGCTCCTGTTCGGCGACGTCATCGCCAGGATCCTGGAATGGATCTGGCGCCTCATCTGACGCCGTGAACCTTGACGGGAACTGCATCTCGCCTTATAGCCGCGCGCCATGATCAACGCCGCGACCATCCTGTTCGCCCGTCGCCGCCGCCGCAGCTTAGCGGTTTGGGCGGTCGATCGCGTTTGAGATCATCGTCTTTGCCGCTGGACCCGATCCGCGGCATTCTCTCTCCTGTCAGCGCGATCTGATCCGGCGGCCCCCAAGGAGGCCCAGCAGGAGACCACGATGTACACGCCACCCTTTTTCAAGCCGGATCGCGCCGCAAGCCTGAAATTCGCAGACGAGCGTGGTTTCGGCACGATGTGCGCCTTCGATGGCCACAAGCCGATCGCCTCGCCGCTGCCGTTCTATCTGACCTATGCGGCCGACGGCACGCCGCAGGCGGCCTTTCATGTCGCCCGTCACAATCCGCTGGTAAACCTTGCGGACGGCGCAACGTCGTGGCTGCTCGCGATCAACGGCCCGGATGCCTATGTCTCCCCTGACTGGTACGTCTCGCCGGATCAGGTGCCGACCTGGCTCTACCAGTCGGTGCATCTGAGCGGGCCAGTGCGGTTGCTGTCGGATGGTGAGCTCTCGGTCCAAATCGATACGCTCAGCGAAAAGTTCGAGAACTGGCTGTTGCCGAAGAAGCCGTGGACGTCGGGCAAGATGACGGCAGGTCGGCTCGAGGCCATGAAGAAGGGGATCGTGGGTCTGGTCATGACGGTTGAGGAGGTCGAAGGCAGCTTCAAGCTCAACCAGCACAAATCGGATGCCGACTTTGTGGCGATCGCCAATGCGCTCGGCGCGCAAGCCCAGGCCGACGCGAGAGAGATCGCGCAACTGATGCAGGACGCAAGGCCCGAGGCTTTCGCGAACGAAACCAAAATGCTCGAAAGGACCGCACCATGAGCCTCACGGAGACAACGAAAGCGCCGACATCAGGCGCAGCGAACAAGCCCGCCACCGTCTTCGTCGACGGTGGCTCCGGCACCACCGGGCTCGGCATCAATGAGCGGCTGAAGCTCCAGAACGATGTGGTGGTCAAGACGATCGCCGACGACAAGCGCAAGGATCCCGCCGCCAAGAAGGCGCTGATGGAGGAGGTGGATCTCGTCATCCTCTGCCTGCCTGACGATGCCGCCAGGGAAACGGTGGCTCTGATCGACAGCATGGGCGCCTCGGGGCCGAAGGTGCTGGACGCCTCGACCGCCTACCGGGTCGCCCCGGATTGGGCTTACGGTTTTCCGGAGCTGGCGCCGGAGCAGGCCGGCAAGATCAAGGCCGCGAAGAAGGTCTCCAATCCAGGCTGCTATCCGACCGGCGGCATCGCGCTGCTGCGGCCGATCGTCGATGCCGGCCTGTTGCCATCAGACTATCCCATCAGCGTCAACGCGGTGAGCGGTTATTCCGGCGGCGGCAAGTCGATGATCGCGAGTTTCGAGGACGGCAGCGCGCCGTCGTTCGAGCTCTACGGCCTCGGCTTCGAGCACAAGCATCTGCCGGAGCTCCAGCTCTATTCGAACCTGACGCGGCGGCCGATCTTCATCCCCTCGGTCGGCAATTACCGGCAGGGCATGCTGGTCTCGATCCCGCTGCAGCTCGACACGCTGCCGGGCAAGCCTGGCGGTGCCGACCTTCAGGCCGCGCTCGCCAAGCGCTATGCCGGTTCGAAATACGTCAAGGCGATGCCGCTCCAGAACGAGGCGACCAAGGGCGGCCGGCTCGAGCCGGAGGCGCTCAACGAGACCAACATGCTCGAGCTCTACGTCTTCGCCAGCGACAAGTACCACCAGGCGGTGCTGGTCGCCCGCCTGGACAATCTCGGCAAGGGCGCCTCGGGTGCGGCCGTGCAGAACATGCGGCTGATGCTGGGCTTGCCGGAGGAGTAGGGCACGGTCGTGCCCCGGACGCAGCGCAGCGCCACTTGGCGGTGCGCTGCAGAGCCGGGGCCCATGCTTCCTGCTTCGTGGCCTTCCGGGTCCCGGCTCGCGCGTGGCGCGGCCGGGACAAGAAAATCAAAAAACCTTGAAGATCGCCAGCGCCAGCACGGCCTGTGCCAGGAAGCCGACGGTGAAGGCGAGGGTGCGGAACACCGGGATGCCGAGCGCGTAGACGATCAGATGCGCGACCCGCGCCCAGAAATAGACGACGCAGGCGAGCACCGTCCATTTCGAGGAATAGTCGATCGCGTTCAGGATCAGCACCAGCGGCGCGAACAGCACGAGGTTCTCGACCGCGTTGTCGTGCGCGAACATCAAACGGTTCGCCCATTCGGCCTGAGGCTTGTCGCCGCGGGCGGGGTTCGCCATGGCGCCGCTGAGCCCGCGAACCTGGCAGCGGTTGATGGTGTAGGGAATCCAGAGGATCCCGGTCAGGATCACCGTACAGGTCAGCCAGAACAATTCACGCGTCATAACCCGGTCCCCTCCAAAATCGATGCCATGAGTTAGGATGCCATGAGCTTATACGAAAACGCGCAGGCTAGCGCTACGCACGAACCCTGACATAGCTGCCGGGCGCGTCCTCGATCGGCGGCAGCGCTTCGCTTCCGACGCTGCGCGCCGGAACTTCCTCCGGATCGAGCCCGCCGAGCCATTCGCGCCAGTCCGGCCACCACGAGCCCTTGTGCTCCACCGCGCCCTTCATCCATTCGGCGACGCTGACGTTCTTGATGTTGTCGTTGGTCCAGTACTGATACTTGCCGGAGGCGGGCGGATTGACGACGCCGGCGATGTGGCCCGAGCCCGACAGCACGTATTTCACGGGCCCGCCGAAGAATTGCGACCCGTACAGCACCGATTCCGCCGGCGCGATGTGGTCCTCGCGCGTGGCGAGGTTGTAGACCGGCACCTTGACCTTGGAGAGATCGAGCAGGGTGTTGTCGAGCACCATGGTGCCGGTCGACAACCGGTTCTCCAGATAGCAGTTGCGCAGATAATAGGAATGGTTGGCCTGCGTCATCCGCGTTGCGTCGGAATTCCAGTGCAACAGGTCGAACGCGCTCGGCTGCTGGCCCTTCAGATAGTTGCTGACCACGTAGGACCAGATCAGGTCATTGGAGCGCAGCATGTTGAAGGCCATCGCCATCTTGGAGCCTTCGAGCACGCCCGAGGCCTTCATGTCCTGCTCCAGCGCGGCGATCTGGTCTTCGTCCACGAACACGAGCAGATCGCCGGCATGGGTGAAGTCGACCTGGGCCGCGAAGAACGTCGCCGAGGTCACGCGCTGGCGCCGCTTCTCGGCAAGCCAGGCCAGCGTGGTCGCGAGCATGGTGCCGCCGACGCAATAGCCGGCCGTATGCACCTTCATCTCCCCGGTGACCTTCTCGATCACGTCCATGGCCGTGAGCGGGCCTTCCTTCATGTAGTCTTCCCAGCTCTTGGCGCCGAGCTTCTTGTCGGGATTGACCCACGAGATCACGAACACGGTGATGCCCTGATCGACGCACCACTTGATGTAGGATTTCTCCGGCTTGAGATCGAGGATGTAGAACTTGTTGATCCAGGGCGGCACGATCAGCAGGGGCGTGCGCAGCACCTTCTCCGTGGTCGGAGAATACTGGATCAGCTGCATCATCTCGTTCTGGTAGATCACCTTGCCCGGCGTCGTCGCCATGTTGACGCCGACGACGAGGTTGTCCGGGTTGGACTGGCGGATCTTCAGCATGCCCTTGCCGGCGGCGATGTCCTCCGCCAGCATGGTCAGGCCGCGCGCCAGGTTCTCGCCGCTGCTCGCAACCGTCTCGCGCAGCACCTCCGGATTGGTCAGCACGAAGTTCGACGGCGAGATCGCGTTGGTGACCTGCTGGACATAGAACTCGGCCTTGCGGCGGGTCGCCGGATCAAGCTCGGCGTCGTTCACCAGCTCCTGCGCCCATTTGCTGGTGAGCAGATAGAGCTGCATCACGAAGTCGAAGAACTGGTTCGACTTCCATTCCGGATCTGCGAAGCGCTTGTCGCGCGGCGAGGGCGCGATCGCGGGCTGCGCCTCCTGGCCGGCCATCCGCCGCGCCGCCGCGCCCCAGAGATCGAGGTAGTCCTTGGCGAGCTTGGTCTGGAGGTCGGATGCACGCGACTGGTCCGACAGCCAGTATTCGGCGACCGATGTGAAGGTCTTGACGACCTCGGTGAGCTCGGCCGGCGGGCGGTCCTGCACCTCGCCGGTTTCGCGCGGCTTGAGATACGCGGCAAGTGCCTTGCCGCCGCTCTCCATCGCCCGCGCGACATTCATCGCGAAGGCTTCCGCATCGAACTTCGTGTCAGTCTTTGTCCCTGACGTTGAGCCGGGC
The DNA here is from genome assembly GCF_004114955.1 of Bradyrhizobium guangzhouense. Taxonomy (NCBI): domain Bacteria; kingdom Pseudomonadati; phylum Pseudomonadota; class Alphaproteobacteria; order Hyphomicrobiales; family Nitrobacteraceae; genus Bradyrhizobium; species Bradyrhizobium guangzhouense. Next base: position 3,970,765 of record NZ_CP030053.1, on the reverse strand, counting down.
TTGGGCGTATCGGTCGTGGCAATACTCATAAGGGCGACAGTAACGATTCATTCTGTATTCGTCACCGCGAAGCTCGATGGTTTCGCGCGAAACAGGCGCGAAGATGTGCTGCACTGCGACAACGCTTCTTGCTTTTGTCACAATCGCAGGGCACGTCTTGTGCTGTGGGCCTTCGATGATTTCTCGCTCGTACCATTTGTGGGCAGCAATGGTTTGAGCTTGGGCAGGTTGTTGGTTAGATTGCCGGCAGCCTTGCGTTGGGACAAGGTGGGGAATTCCCAAGTGTCTGCGTTGTGGGACCTGCAAAAGTCGCGGCTCGTGTGCTGTGCGCTGCTGATCGCAGCTTTCATGCTGGGCGGCTGTTCGAGCCAGCTCGCGGATATGTCGGCAGCCGACACGCCCGCTCACCCGAAGGACCCTGCCGGCTATTTGCCGGTGCACGATTTGCCGCCTGATCGCGATCAGGCAATCATTCCACCGGATCAACGCGCCAAGATCGAGGCCGAGCTTGCGGCCGCGCGCGACCGCCAGGCCGTTGCGGCCAAGGATGCCAAATAAGGCCGCGTAATCGCTGGCGCCCCCGTCACTCCGTGCTAAAAAGACTGCAATTCAGCCGAGAGTCAGGGCGAAGGAGTTCAGTCCTTGTCGCCGAAAATTGCTCCAAGTATTTGATTTTGAGTGATTTTCGTGGGTCGGACGATATCTCCTCGAAGGGGCGGTCGTGGCCCCTCGATTCTATCCTGACCGGTTGCCCGGAGCCCCAAGAGCCGATGTCTGGACCCATGGAAGATTTTTACCGCATCCGCCGCCTACCGCCTTACGTGTTCGAGCAGGTCAACCGGGCCAAGGCGGCCGCGCGGAATGCCGGCGCCGATATCATCGATCTCGGCATGGGCAATCCGGACCTGCCGGCCCCGCCGCATGTGCTGGAGAAGCTCAAGGAGACGTTGGGCAAGCCGCGCACCGACCGCTATTCGGCCTCCCGCGGCATTCCCGGCCTGCGCCGGGCCCAGGCTGCCTATTACGAGCGCCGCTTCGGCGTGAAGCTCAACCCCGACACCCAGGTGGTGGCGACGCTGGGCTCCAAGGAAGGCTTTGCCAACGTGGCGCAGGCGATCACCGCGCCCGGCGACGTCATCCTCTGCCCGAACCCGAGCTATCCGATTCACGCCTTCGGCTTTTTGATGGCGGGCGGCGTGATCCGCTCGGTGCCCTCGGAGCCGACGCCGCAATTCTTCGAGGCGGTGGAGCGCGCGATCGTGCATTCGATTCCGAAGCCGCTCGCGCTCGTGGTCTGCTATCCCTCGAACCCGACCGCCTATGTCGCGAGCCTCGATTTCTACAAGGACCTCGTCGCGTTTGCGAAGAAGCACGAGATCCTGATCCTGTCCGATCTTGCTTATGCCGAGGTCTATTTCGACGAGAGCAATCCGCCGCCCTCGGTGCTGCAGGTGCCCGGCGCGATCGACGTCACCGTCGAGTTCACCTCGATGTCGAAGACGTATTCGATGGCCGGCTGGCGCATGGGCTTTGCGGTCGGCAATGACCGCGTCATCGCGGCGCTTGCCCGCGTCAAATCCTACCTCGATTACGGCGCCTTCACGCCCGTGCAGGTCGCCGCGACCGCGGCGCTGAACGGCCCTGACGATTGCATCAAGGAGATGCGCGACACCTATCGCAAGCGCCGCGACGCTCTGGTGGAATCGTTCGGCCGCGCCGGGTGGGAGATTCCGCCGCCGGAGGCCTCGATGTTCGCCTGGGTGCCGCTGCCGGAGGCGTTCCGCAGCGTCGGCAGCATGCAGTTCGCGACTTTGATGGTGGAAAAGTCAGGCGTCGCGGTCTCGCCCGGCGTCGGCTTCGGCGAGCATGGTGAAGGATATGTCCGCATCGCCATGGTGGAAAACGAGCAACGGATCAGGCAGGCCGCGCGCGGCGTGCGCCGCTTCCTTGAAAGCGGCCTCGAAACGTTGCACAACGTCGTTCCGCTCGCTAACAGGCGCTAATTCTCTTCTGCAGGTTCACTGAAGCATCATGGTTGCACCCCTGAAAGTGGGCATAGCGGGGCTCGGCACCGTGGGTGCCGAAGTTGTCCGTTTGATTGAAACGCAGGCGCGCGTGCTCGCGGGCCGCAGCGGCCGTGGCATCCGTGTCGTCGCCGTCACGGCACGATCGAAGGCCAAGAAGCGCGGTATCGACCTGCGCGGCGTCGAGTGGGTCAAGGATCCGCTTGCGCTCGCAACGCATCCCGAGGTCGACTGCTTCGTCGAGCTGATGGGCGGCGCCGGCGATCCCGCGCTCTCGGCGGTTGAAGCCGCGCTCAACGCCGGCAAGTCTGTGGTCACCGCCAACAAGGCACTGCTCGCCAGGCACGGCCTGAAGCTCGCCAAATCGGCCGAGAAGCATGGCGGTGCGCTGAATTTCGAGGCAGCCGTGGGCGCTGCCATCCCTGTCATCAAGACGTTACGCGAAGGTCTTGCCGGAACCGGCATCAACCGCGTCTACGGCATCCTCAATGGCACCTGCAATTACATCCTGACCCGGATGGAGCAGGAGGGCCTGTCGTTTGCCGAGTGCCTGAAGGATGCGCAGCGGCTGGGCTATGCCGAGGCCAACCCGTCCTTCGACGTCGACGGTCACGACACCGCGCAGAAGCTCGCGATCCTCGCCAGCCTCGCTTTCGGCACGAAAGTTGCTCAAAGCGCGGTGTATGTCGAAGGCATCTCCTCCATCGCGCCGGAAGATCTGCGCGCGGCCGCCGATCTTGGTTATCGCGTCAAGCTGCTCGGCGTTGCCGTTCGCACCGCCAAGGGCATCGAGCAGCGCGTGCATCCGACCATGGTTCCGAAGTCGTCCTCGATCGCACAGGTGATGGGGGTCACCAATGCGGTCACGATCGATGGCGAGGGCATTCCGCCGATCACGCTGGTCGGCCCCGGCGCGGGCGGTGCTGCAACCGCATCCGCCGTCGTTGCCGACATCGCCGACGTGGCGCGCGGCATTCGCGCCAATCCGTTCGGACGGCCGATCGCGCAGCTTCGCGACACCAGGAAGGCGCCGATGGAGCGGCACGAAGGCGGCTACTACATCCGCCTGCTGGCGCGCGATTTTCCGGGCACTGCGGCTGCGATCGCGACCCGGCTCGCCGAGCAGAAGATCTCGATCGAGTCGATCGTGCAGCGCCATTCCAATGGCGGTGCTGCGCCTGATAACGGCAAGGCGGTCCCGGTGCCCGTCATCCTGATCACCTATGCCACGCATGAAGACGCCGTGCGCCGCGCGCTCGCGGCCGTGCAGAAGGACAAGGTGATCAGCGGTCGGCCGCAGGTCATCAGGATTGAGAAGAACTAGGGCATGATCCGGACCCGGAGGGCCGCGCCAGTGCAAAGTGTGCAGCCGTGTTCCGGAAAGACCATGCTCAAACGACAAGACGGTTCGAACGAACTGTAGGTGCTACGAGTTGATGCGGGCAGGGCGTCCTGTCCAAAACGGTTTCGAAGGAGTTAGCCGATGTCGACCCATATTTCAGTGCCGCCGCAAGCATTGCTCGAGCGCATTCTCACGCTGGAGATCGTGCGTGTGACGGAGCGGGCGGCGGTGTCGTCAGCGCGGCTGCGCGGGCACGGGCAGGAGAAGGCCGCCGACCAGGCCGCCGTCGACGCGATGCGTCGCGAGCTCAACAAGCTGCCGATCCAGGGCACCATCGTGATCGGCGAGGGCGAGCGCGACGAAGCTCCGATGCTCTTCATCGGCGAGAAGGTTGGCGTGAACGCCGGCCCCGAGGTCGATATCGCGGTCGACCCGCTCGAAGGCACCACGCTGTGCGCCAAGAACATGCCGGGCTCGATCGCCACCATGGCGATGGCCGACGGCGGCACGCTGCTGCACGCCCCCGACGTTTACATGCAGAAGCTCGCGATCGGTCCCGGCTACGACAAGGGTGTCGTCGAGCTCGACGCTTCGCCGGCCGAAAATGTCCGCCGACTTGCCAAGGCCAAGGGCGTCAAGCCCGAGGGCATCACCGTGCTGGTGCTCGACCGTCCCCGCCATGCCAGCATCATCGAGAGCGTGCGCTCGACCGGCGCTGCCGTCCGCCTCATCACCGACGGCGACGTCGCCGGCGTGATCCACACCGCTGATCCTGACAACACCGGCGTCGACATGTATCTCGGCACCGGCGGTGCGCCCGAAGGCGTCCTCGCCGCCGTGGCGCTGCGCTGCATCGGCGGCCAGATGCAGTGTCGCTTGATCCTCGATTCCGGTGAGAAGATCGAGCGCGCCGCCAAGATGGGCGTCAACGATCCCAAGATGATCTACGGCATCGAGGACATGGCGCGCGGCGACTGCCTGTTCGCCGCCACCGGCGTCACCACGGGCTCGCTGCTGTCCGGCGTCAAATTCCGCAAGGACGGCGTGATCGAGACCGAGACGGTGGTGATGCGCTCCGTCACCGGCACCGTGCGCTACATCAAGGCCGAGCACCGCGAGCTCGCGAAGTTCCATCTGGACTAACATGTCATTCCGGGGCGCGCGTAGCGCGAACCCGGAATCCATCGGACAGCAAATGCCGAGGAGAAATGGATTCCGGGCTCTCGCTTCGCGAGCCCCGGAATGACAACAATAAAAACACGAGGAAGCGCCCCATGTCCGATCTCTCCGCCGTCAAAGCCCTGATCTTCGACGTGTTCGGCACGGTCGTCGACTGGCGCACCAGCCTGATCACCGACTTCATGTGGTGGAGCAAACAGCGCGGCATCGGCGCCGACTGGACCGCGCTCGTCGACGGCTGGCGCGGCATGTATGTCGCCTCGATGCAGGACGTGCGTGAGCATCCCGAGCGCGGCTATGTCATGCTGGACGAGCTGCACCGGCGCTCGCTGGAAAAGCTGGTCGAGAAGTTCGCCATCAAGGGTCTCACCGATGCGGATCTCGATCATCTCACCAAGGGCTGGCACCGCCTCAATCCCTGGCCCGACAGTGTTGCCGGCCTGACGCGGCTGAAGACCAAGTTCGTGATTGCGCCGCTCTCGAACGGCAACGTCGCACTGCTCACCAACATGGCGAAGTTCGCTGGCCTGCCCTGGGACCTCATCATGTCGGCCGAGTTGTTCGAGCACTATAAGCCCGACCCCGAAACCTATCTCGGCGCCGCTAAGCTGCTCTGCCTCAAGCCGGAAGAGGTGATGATGGTGGCCGCGCACAATGGCGATCTCGCCGCTGCGCAGAAATACGGCCTCAAGACCGCGTTCGTCGCGCGGCCGACCGAATACGGGCCGCACCAGAAGGTCGATTTCGAGGCCACTGGCGTCTGGGACATCGTCGCCAAGGATTTTTGCGGGATCGCCGACAAGCTCGGGTGCTAGGCCGACACTGCGTTTCACCGACGTCCCCTTCGTCATCCATTGAGCGTTCGCACGCCTTGTGCGGAAGCTGAGGCGCGTCGCATCCCATTCGCATTCCTGTAACAGTCCGCTCGCAGACTGCGCGCGCACCGAGCCGCGACGTGGCCGGGCTGCCCGTCTTGCGAAAATCACAAATTGGGAAAACGCCAATGGCTGTCAAAGGACTGCGTGCGCTCGCGGGACTCCCGCGGACTGTGTTTGTGTCTGCCTTGCTCACATCGACTGCGCTGGCCAATGTGCCTGCGCGCGCCGATCAGGATGATTTTCATTTCCGCCCGGGCCACCTGCTCCTGAGCCGGGCGGTCTATGACAACAAGGCTTCGAACGTCACGGCCGGCGTCACCCAGTTGCCGCCGAACTGCGTAGCGCCCAATTGCGTCGCGGCGACGACGGACGGCACCTATCCGATGGTGTTCAGCAACGATCTGGTCGATGCCTCTTTCGGCATAACGGCCAGGATCATGCTCGACGAACTGCGTCTGAACGGCCGTCGCGTCCAGTCACTCGAGGTGCCGAACAGCGGTCAGCACGGCGTCTTCTCGAACAGGGACCAGATGGTGACGAGCTTTCCGTCGAAGTCCGAGATCGGCTTAAACCTCTCGATCGATCGCCACAGCGTGTCGTTCATGGGCTACCTCGCTCCGATCGACGCAATCGATGTCTCCAACTCCAACACGCCAGCCGTCGTCGATCCGTCTAACCCGGTAAAGTCCGTGTTCTCGCGCGTGATCGCGACCGTCGACGAGCATGGCCGCTTTCGATTCACCAAGACCAACGCCTATAGCGGCAACAACGGGCGCGCCGCTGTTCTGAACGACCGGCCTGGCGCCAACGTATTTTATACCACCGGCAATGCCGGGAACGGCAGCAATCCCCAGCCGAATGGCGTGATCATCGGTGCCGGCGCGCAGATCATGACGCTTGCGAAGGTGCCGCTCGTCGACCAGCCTGATCCCGGCCTGCCGACGCCGGTCGGCAGCTTCAATCTCACCGAGTTGGGTCTGAAGGCCGACAAGATCGGCAAGGACACCAACTTCCGCGGCCTTACCGTGTTCAACGACGTGATCTACGTGACCAAAGGCAGCGGCGGCAACGGCATCAACACCGTGTACTTCATCGACACCTCCGGCTTCGACGCCAGTGGCAAGCCTTTGGCGTGCCCCAATGGTGTCGGCCTGCCGAGCGCATCCGCAAAGCTGCCGACGACGCCGATCTTCTACGATGCCTCGAAGCTTCAGACGCTCGGTGTTACGCCATACAACATGTGCGTTCTCAAGGGCTTCCCGACCAACCTCGCCAAGACCGCGACGTCGTTCCCGTTCGGAATCTGGTTTGCTGATGCCAAGACGCTTTATGTGGCTGACGAGGGCGACGGCACCAATACTTACAGCGCCGCGACCAACAGCTACACCGCCGCCGCAGCCCAGACCGGTGCCGGCTTGCAGAAATGGGTGTTCGACGACACGGCGAAGACCTGGAAGCTGAGCTACACGCTGCAGGCCGGGCTTGGTCTCGGCGTTCCCTATACCGTGCGGGACTACCCGACCGGCAACAATGCTGCAACCGGCCTGCCATGGTCGCCGGCAACCGATGGTCTGCGTAACATCATTGGACGCGTCAATCCTGACGGCACGGCATCGATCTGGGCGATCACCTCCACGGTGAGTGGTGGCGGCGATCAGGGCGCTGATCCGAACAAGCTTGTCATGATCAAGGACAAGCTTATCGCGACGGCACTCCCGGCGAACGAGACGTTCACCACGGTGCGCACGGCACGCTTCGCCGAAGCGCTCCGCGGCGTGTCGTTCACGCCGGAGACCGGACTTGGTCGTGACGCAGACGATCATGACCGTGCATGCGATCGCGACGACGACGATTGCCGTTGATCGGGGCGACCGTGAAGACGATGTGACACCGCAAACCCTGCGGCCTCTCTCCGAAATCGCGGAGAGAGGCCTGGGGCTGTGCGAAGTGGATGCCTCGACCCTGGCTCAAATCCTGCCGAACGCCACCGTCGCCTTGTCGTAAGCGCCATCGCCCATCGTACCGTTCTTGAAGATGCCGTGCTTCTCGATCCAGTCGAACGATTGCTCGTAGACCTCGCGCGAATAGGGTTCGAACACGATGCGCTCGCCCGGTCCCCAACGCCTGGTGTCCATGGCGGCATGAAAGCGGTCCGGGAATTCGTTCTTGTAGTAGTGCGTGAACAGCTCGGGACGCAGGTCGATGTCGCGCTGGGCCTTCCTCAGCGCGCGGAAATAGCGCTTGACGTCCTCGGGCGCCGGATCGCCGTTGATCATGGATGCGATCATGAAGGTCGTGTCGATGATCTTGCGATAGCCGAGTTGCTCGGCGAAATAATAGGGGCCGTTGAACAGCGAGGCCGCCGCGCTCTTGCCGTCGAACAGCAGCTCCATCCGGCGAAACAGCATGCCGTCCTCGAAGGTCAGGTTGATCTGGCCGGGCGCCAGATACGGCTCGAGCGCCTGGATCGTCGAATAATGGCTGCCTGACTGGAAGCCGACCGAGATCGGTACGCCGGCGAGATCGGCGGGTGTGCGGATCTTCGAATCCCAGGGAACGAAGATGCCCGATGGTGCGACCGAATAGACGTCGGCGTAGAGCTTGGCGTGACCGTTCGAGGCAGCGACGTTGACGGTCCAGTGGCAGGCGCAGCTGACGTCCGCCTTGCGGCCCTTCTCGATGCTCTGGAAGGCGCCCTCGTTGACCTTGTTGTGGTGCTGGCCCTCGCTCGAGCGGATCAGCTCGCGGAACTCGTAGTCGAGCCCCTCGTCGCGGAAATAGCCCTTCTCCTCGGCCACCCATTCCTGCAGGCGGAAGTGAGACTCGATCACGAATTTGGTCATGGCGTCCTCCGTGTCGGCGTGGCCGTTCGGCCGTTCGATTGACGACAGGATAGCAAAGCGCGAAGTTCGATCCATGGCTACAACGGAATGTTTTGCATGCCAAAAATGGAATCTTCCGGGATCGACTTTCGCGATCTGCGCGTGCTCGATGCGCTGATCCGCGAGGGCAGCATCACGCGCGCGGCTGTGAGCCTCGAGACGACGCAGCCGGCGATCAGCAAGTTGCTGGCGCGGTTGCGGCTGCGTTTCGACGATCCGCTGTTCGTGCGGCGCGGCAGTGGCGTGCAGCCGACGGCACGGGCCGTCGAGATGGCCTCGCAAGTCCGGGCCCTGCTCGACATGGCCGAGACGCTGTGGCAGGAGCGGCTCCCATTCGATCCGCGTCAATCCGAGAAGACGTTCAGCCTGCTTTTGACCGACGTCGGCATGGTGCGGTTCCTGCCGCCCCTGGTCGCGCGCCTCGCTGAACTCGCACCGCGTACTCAGGTGCGCGCGATACCGCTCGACTCCAGGCACTTTGCGCTCAAGCTGGAGTCGGGGGAGGCGGACCTCGCACTCGGCGCCCTGCCGCGCGCGGCCGGGCATCTTCGCTCCCAGCGGCTCTATTCGGACGGCTATGCAAGCGTCGTCCGGCGCGGCCATCCAAGGCCGTCAGCGGCGCGTACGCGCCGCGGCTTCCTCGACGAGAAGCATATTCTGATCACCGCGTCCGAGACCGGGCATGCGGCCCATCTCGAGACGCAGCGCGTGCTGGCGCGCGCCATCGCGCGGACAAATATTCTGTTGCAGGTGCCGAGCTTCATCGCCGGGGCAATCGTTGCTTCGCAAACCGACGGGGTTGCGACCTTGCCCGCCAACCTTGCCGCCATCATCGCCGATCCGCTCGGGATGACGGTGTTCAAGACCCCGGTTGCGCTACCGCGGATCGAGATCGCGCAATATTGGCATGAGCGCTATCATCGCGATCCCTCTCACCGCTGGCTGCGGTCGATCACACGCGATCTGTTCGGCAACCCCGCCTAGCAGCCGAGGCAAGCAGCCTCACGCGATCTTCAGCGCAACCTCGCTCGTTTCCGTCTCCGCAAATCCCGCCTGCAGGACCTCCTCGCGCTTGTGGCGCAGATGCGCGCGCAGGATGTGCGACAGGCCGGCGCCGTCGCGGCGCTGGAGTGCGTTCAGGATGGCTTCGTGCTCGCTGACGGCGAGGGCCCAGCGCTGCGGCGTCATCGGCGTGACGTAGCGGGCGCGGCGGATGCGCGCGGTCACGGATGCGTAGAGCCCCGATAGCACGGGATTGCCCGCGGCGTAGACGATGCCCTCGTGGATGGTGCGATTGCCGCGATAGTACTGGATCAGATCGCCCTCGCGATAATGCTGCACCATCGCCGCATGGGCCGCGGCGATCTCCGCGATATCAGCGTCGGTGATGCGCTCGCAGGCGAGCTCGCCCGCCAGCGCCTCGAGCCCCTGGCAGACTTCGAAGAGGTCGCGCATGTCCTTGTCGGTCAGCTTTGCCGCGCGCGAGCCGCGATGCGGCAGCAACTGCACCAGCCCTTCGGCGGCCAGCACCTTGAGCGCTTCGCGCAGCGGCGTGCGCGAGATCTCGAGCCGCTCGCACAGCTCGCGCTCGGGAATCCGCGCGCCCGGCGGGATCTCGCCGTCGAGCAGAATGTCGCGGATGCGGCCGACGACCTCCTCATGCAGCATGGGACATCTCTATTTTTGAATGCAAAAATGATCAGATAGACGAAAGTTAGGTATTTATATCTTGAAAATTCCAAGTTTTGCATTCAAAAATGTAAAAAACAGAAGGGACCTGAGGAAATGGACCAGGCCGTGGCGGCGGACGACCTCGTTTTTGAATGCAGGGACGGCATCGGCCGCATCACCTTCAACCGACCGCAGGCGCGCAACGCCTTCACCTTCGCCATGTATGAGCGGCTCGCGGCGGTTTGCGAGCAGGCCAATGACGACCGCTCCATCAAGGTGCTGGTGCTGCGCGGCGCCGGCGACAAGGCCTTCGCCTCGGGCACCGACATCAACCAGTTCCGCGAGTTCAAGACGCCGCAGGACTCGATCGACTACGAGAACCGCATCGACCGGGTGCTCACCATGCTCGAGCAATGTCGGGTGCCGACCATCGCCGCGATCAACGGCTTCTGCACTGGCGGCGGGGCAGGCATCGCCGCGGCCTGCGACCTGCGCATCGGCACCCGCAGCACCAGGATCGGCTTCCCCATTGCCCGGACGCTCGGCAATTGCCTCTCCATGTCCAATGTCAGCCGTCTCACCGCGCTGATCGGCGCTGCGCGGGTCAAGGATCTGATCTTTACCGCGCGGCTCGTCGATGCCGCGGAGGCTGCAGCGGTCGGGCTGCTCGGCGAGGTCGTCGACGATCTCGCCGCGCTCGACAAACGCGCCGACGAGGTCGCGCGCCTCGTTGCCAGCCATGCGCCGCTGACGCTGAACGCGACCAAGCAGGCGGTCGCTCGCCTGCAAAAGCGGCTGACGCGGGACGAGGGCGAAGACCTCATCCTGATGTGCTACACGAGCCAGGATTTTCGCGAAGGGCTCGATGCTTTCCTCAGCAAGCGCGCCCCGCAGTGGCGCGGTCAATAGGACGCCACGATGCCAAGCGATCCATCGCAATCCGCCTCACGCCGTGCAGGTCCGCTCGCCGGCCTCAAGGTCATCGATCTCACCCATGTCATGGCGGGGCCGACCTGCACCCTGATGCTCGCCGACATGGGCGCCGACGTCATCAAGATCGAGAAATGGCCTGCTGGCGATGACACCCGCCACTCGGTGCCGCCCAAGATCGGCGACGAAGCTGCCTCGTTCCTGATGATGAACCGCAACAAGCGCGGCATCGTGCTGGACCTGAAGACCGACGGCGGCAAGGAAGTGCTGCGGCGGCTGATCGCCGACGCCGACGTGCTGGTCGAGAATTTTGCGCCGGGCGCGATGGAGCGCCTGGGTTTTGGATATGAAGAACTGCACAACAAGTTCCCCGCACTGATCTATTGCTCGCTGTCGGGTTTCGGCCGCACCGGCCCCTACAAGAACCGCAGGGGATTTGACCTCGTCGCGCAGGCCATGAGCGGCATCATGAGCTTTACCGGCGAACGCCCGGACGGCCCGCCGGTGAAATGCGGCCCGCCACTATCGGACATCACCGCCGGCCTGCTTGCGAGCATGGGGATCCTGGCGGCCTATACGCACCGGCTGAAGACCGGGGAGGGGCAATGGGTCGAGACCTCGCTCTACGAGGCGGCGCTGGTGCAGACCTATTGGCAAGCGACCATTGCACTTGCCGCAGGCACGGCGCCGCGTGCCATGGGCTCGGCCCATCCGCTCAACGCGCCGTATCAGGCGTTCGAGGCCTCTGACGGCTGGCTGGTGGTCGGCGGTGCCAACAAGAAGCACTGGCTGCTGATGCTGGAAGCGCTCGGCGCAAGCGAGCTCGCCGCCGATCCGCGCTTCGTCACTGGCGCCGATCGCATGGCCAATCTGAAGGAGCTCGAAGCGGTCCTGAGCGAGCGCTTCCGTACCCAGACGCGCGCGCATTGGCTTGCGGCGCTCGACGAGAAGGGCGTGCCCTGCGGCCCCGTACATGACATGCTGGAGGCGCTGAGCGATCCGCAGACGCTGGCGCGTCAGATGGTCGTCGAGGTCGAGCACTCCACGCTCGGCCCGGTCAAGACCATCGGGCTGCCGGTCAAATTCTCGGAGACACCGGGCAACGTCGCATCAGGCGCGCCTGTTTATGGCGAGCATACGCGCGAGGTGCTGGCCGAGCACGGGTTCGACGAAAAGCAAATCGAAGCGCTCGAGCAGCAAGGCGCCATCGTCTCGGCCGCAGGGGAGCGCAAAGAACGCGTCGCCTGAGCGACGCCTGGACGGCTGATCTAACAAAACAGAAAAAATCAGTTGGAGGAAATCATGCGTAGGACGTCTCTCTTCTTGTTGTCCGTCGGTGCAGCCGTGCTCGCAGGCAGCGCGAGCGCATTCGCGGCCTGGCAGCCGCAGAAGCCGATCGAGTTTGTGGCGACCGCCGGCCCCGGCGGCGGCACCGACAATCTCGCCCGCGCGGTGCAGAACATCATCACCAAGTACAAGCTGACGGAGCAGCCGATCGTCGTCGTCAACAAGGGCGGCGGCAGCGGCGCGGAAGGCTATGTCTACGGCAAGGCCTCCGCCGGCGATCCCTACAAGGTGATCTTCGGCACCTCGAACGCCTGGCAGCAGCCGCTCGTCTCCAAGGTCGCCTTCAACTACACCGACCTCACGCCCATCGCGGCGATGGCGCAGGACGAGTTCCTGCTCTGGGTCAAGCAGGACGCGCCCTACAAGACCGCGGGCGACTATCTGAAAGCCGCTGCATCAGGCGAATTCAAGATGGGCGGCGCGCAGTCCAAGGACACCGACGAGGTGCTGACCCGCATGATCGAGAAGGTCGGCCACGTGAAGCTGACCTACATCCCGTTCAAGAGCGGCGCCGAGGCTGCGGTGCAGCTTGCCGGCGGGCACCTTGATTCCCACGTCAACAATCCCAGTGAGAGCCTGGGACAGTGGCGTGGCGGCACGCAGCGTCCGCTCTGCGTCTTCAGCCCGAAGCGCCTGCCTGCAGGCCCGAAGATCACAGCCACCGAAGGCTGGAGCGACGTGCCGACCTGCGTCGAGCAGGGCCTCGACATCAAGCAATACGAGCAGCCGCGCACGGTCTGGCTGCCGGGCAAGGTCACGCCGGAGCAGGCCGCCTATTATGTCGACCTCATGAAGAAGGTGCAGGCGACGCCCGAGTGGAAGGACTACATCGAGAAGACCTCCCAGGTGGACACGTTCCTGACCGGCACCGAGTTCGACAACTTCATCAAGCAGGATCTCGAGCACGTGAAGCAGGTGGCGAGCGAGCAGGGCTGGCTGGTCAAGTGAGGTGGGGTTCGGCTCAAATTCCGTTGTCGTCCCGGCCTAGCGCGCAAGTTGCGCACGGGGGGCCGGGACGACACCGAATGTCGGATCCGCAGCTCGACGGGAGCCTTCGATGATCTCTCGCCGCGCCCTCGAGCTTGCGACCGCCATCCTCACCGGCAGTTTTGGTGTCGCGGTGGTGGTCCAGAGCCTGGACAACGGCATCGGCTGGTCGAGCGAGGGTGTCGATGCCGGCACGTTTCCGTTCCTGACCGGCATCATCATTGTCGCCGGAAGCCTCTACAATCTCGCGCGCGGAGTCATCCCCACCGTCTCGATCGCCAGTGTTCCCATCGCCATCACGTCCCTTGAGCTGCGCCGGTTGGCGGGCCTGTTCGTGCCGGCCGCGATCTACGTTGCGGCGATTCCGCTGCTCGGGATGTACATCGCCTCGGCAGCCTATGTCTTCGCGGTGCTCGCGATCCCGCGGCATCAATCCGTTCTGCGTTCGGCGGCGACGGCGGCAGCCACGGCGCTCGCGCTCTATGTCGTGTTCGAGCGCATGTTCCAGGTATCGCTGCCGCATGGCGCACTCGCCGCGGCGCTCGGGTTCTGAGGGAAGAGCGATGGACAATCTCTCGGAGCTCCTCCACGGTTTCACCATCGCGGTTACCATGCCGCATCTGGCCTTGATGGCGATAGGCGTGCTGCTCGGCATTCTCGTCGGTGTGCTGCCGGGGCTCGGCGCGCCGAACGGGGTATCGCTGCTGCTGCCGCTGACCTTCGGCATGCAGCCGGTCTCGGCGATCATCCTGCTCTCCAGCATGTATTGGGGCGCGTTGTTCGGGGGCTCGGTGACCTCGATCCTGTTCAATATCCCCGGCGAGCCGTCCTCGGTTGCGACGACCTTCGACGGCTATCCGATGGCGCGCGACGGACGGCCGACCACGGCGCTCGCGACCGCCTTCGGCTCTGCGGCGTTCGGAGCACTCGTTGGCGTCATCCTGATCACGTTCCTGGCGTCATGGGTGGCGCAGGTCGCGCTCGCGTTTGGTCCGCCGGAATATTTTGCCGTCTATTTCCTGGCCTTTGCGAGCTTTGTCGGCATGGGCGGCGCGGCGCCGATGAAGACGGTGGTGGCGCTCGCGATCGGCTTTGCGATCGCCGCCATCGGCATCGACACCGTCTCCGGCAGTGTCCGTCTCACCATGGGCATCGACGAGCTGGTCAAGGGCGTCAACTTCGTCGTCGCGGTGATGGGCCTGTTCGGCATCGGCGAGCTGCTGGTCGCGGTCGAGGAGGAATTTCATGCCCGTGCCGTGTCCTCGAAGATCGACTGGCTGGAGGTGTTCCGCGCGGTCGGCCGCCTGCCGCGCCACAGTGTAGCCCTGTTGCGGAGCGCTGCGATCGGCTGCTGGATGGGGATCACGCCGGGCGGCCCGACCGCGGCCTCCTTCATGAGCTACGGCATCGCACGCCGCTTCTCGCGCCGCGGCCGCTACTTCGGCACCGGCGAGGTCGAAGGCATCATTTCGCCGGAGACGGCCGATCACGCCGCCGGCACCAGCGCGCTGTTGCCGATGCTCTCGCTCGGCATTCCCGGCTCGGCGACTGCGGCCGTCATGATGGGCGGGCTGATGATCTGGGGTCTCAATCCCGGCCCGATGCTGTTCGTGGACCAGAAAGACTTCGTCTGGGGCCTGATCGCCTCGATGTATGTCGGCAACATCGTCGCGGTCGCGCTGGTGCTGCTGACCGTCCCTGTTTTCGCCGCCCTGATGCGGATTCCCTTCGTGGTCATCGCGCCGTTGATCGTGATCATCTGCGTCGTCGGCGCCTATTCGGTCTCGAACTCCTATCTCGACGTCGTCATGATGCTGGGCTTCGGCGTCGTCGGCTATCTCTTCAAGAAGCTGTTCTATCCGCTGGCGCCGCTGGTGCTCGCCATTGTCATTGGCGACAAGGCCGAGGATGCGTTTCGGCAATCGATGCTGATGTCGAAGGGATCGCTCGGGATCTTCTTCGCCAACAAGCTGGTGACGTGCCTGGTGCTGGCCGGCATCGCCTTGCTGCTGCTGCCGCTGGCATTGCAGCTGTTCGCGCGCATTGTCCGCAAGCCCACCAGCCAAGAAACGACGAGCCAGGAAGAGGTGATCATATGACCGGCAAGCCGCTGATTGCGCTGGCGATGGGAGATCCTGCCGGCATCAGCCCGGAGCTGACGGCAAAGCTCGTGGTGCAGGATGATATCCGCGCACGGTGCCGGCTCCTGGTCATCGGCGACATCAGGGTCTTCGATGAGGGTGCGAAGGTCGCGGGCGTCGCGCCGGAACTGACGGCGGTGGAGCAGGGCGCGGATTTCGACGAGCTGCCAGGCGCTACGCTGTTCCTCGATCTCGGGCACCTCGATCCGATCAGGGGCGAGCGTGGCGTAGCGAGCCTTGCCGGCGGGCAATTTGCGCTGGCGAACTACAAGCGGGCGCTGGAGTTTGGCCGGGATGGCCGCGTCGATGCCGTCTGCTTCACGCCCTTCAACAAGGCGGCGATGCGATTGGCGCGCTCGGACTATGACGACGAGATCGCCTTCTCCGCGGAAGTGGTCGGGCTGAGAACGCCGGCCAGCGAATTCAACGTGCTGGGCGAGCTCTGGAACGCGCGTGTCACCTCGCACATTCCGCTCAAGGACGTCGCCGCAAAACTGTCCGGCGAGCGCATCCAGCGCGCCTTGAGGCTGACCGATGCCTGCATGCGCAATGCCGGCTTCACGCGGCCGCGCATCGCGATGGCCGGCCTCAATCCGCACGCCGGCGACGGCGGCAATTTCGGCCGTGAGGAGATCGATGTCATCGCGCCGGTGGTGGAAGCCGGCAAGCGCGCCGGCATTGCCGTGGAGGGCCCGTTTCCCGCCGACACCGTGTTCCTGCGCGCCAAGGCCGGCGCCTTCGACGCGGTGCTGACGATGTATCACGACCAGGGCCAGATCGCGATGAAGCTGATGGGCTTCGATCGCGGCGTCACCCTGCTCGGCGGCTTTCCGTTTCCGATCTGCACGCCTGCGCACGGCACAGCCTACGACATTGCGGGGCAGGGCATCGCATCGTCAGGTGCCAGCCGTGCCGCGGTGCTGCTCGCGGCGGAGATGGCTGGACGGCGCGACGCCTGACCGGCAGGAAAAACCGGAAACTTCCGCCGTCGAGCCGCGTTGCCAATCCGACGAACCTATCCACGTCGGAGCTGGAACATGCCAGCAATGAAGATTGCTCTCGCCGTTCCATTCTTCGCCCTGGTGGCAACACCGGTGCTGGCCGCGGGGATGGACGCGGCCGCCATCGCTTCCGCCGAGCCTTCCAGGAAGACCCTGTCGAACGAGAAGCCGACCCCGGCCGGGGTGCGTCTTCAGGTCCTGCTGGACCGGGCGCACTTCTCTCCCGGCGAGATCGACGGCAAATTCGGAGAGAACGCCAGGAAGGCGCTGCGCGCCTATGCCGAAGCGCGGCAATTGCCTGATACGGATGAGGTGACGGATGACGTCTGGAAGGCCTTGATGGCAGACGACCGGCCGCTGACCGCCGCCTACACCATCACCGAGAACGACGTCGCAGGCCCGTTCCTGCACAAGCTTCCGTCCAGGATGGAAGACATGAAAAATATTCCGAGGCTCGGCTACACCAGCCCGCGCGAAGAGCTGGCCGAGAAGTTTCACATGAGCGAGCAGCTGCTCGCGACGCTCAATCCGGGGCGCCATTTCGACCGCGCCGGCGAGACCATCGCCGTGGTCGACACGAGCGGGGACGCCGCGCCTGCCAAGGCCGACAGGGTCGAGATCGATAAGGTCAGGCAAACCGTAAAGCTGTTCGACACGTCGAACGCGCTGATCGGCTTCTACCCGGCGAGTGTCGGCAGCGAGGAGAAGCCGTCGCCGTCGGGCACGCTGAAGGTCACCGAGATCGATCCAAACCCGACCTATCGCTACAATCCCGCCTACCATTTTAGAGGTGTTCATTCCCGAAAGCCCTTCAAGATCAGGCCCGGGCCGAACAATCCGGTCGGCACGGTGTGGATCAATCTGTCCGCCGACGGCTATGGCATCCACGGCACGCCGTCGCCGCAAAACATCTCCAAGGGCCAATCGCATGGCTGCGTGCGCCTGACCAATTGGGATGCCGAACGGGTCGCTGCCAGCGTCGCCAAGGGCACGCCCGTGGTGTTTACCGACGGCACCTCTTCGACCGCTGCCAGGTAGACCCTCAGATCACGCCTCCGCGCTCGTCTCCTGGGCGGCGTTGCGAAACCGCCTCGCATGAAATTGCGCGACGCTGTCCCTGGGGTAATCGTGCAGGAAGCCGGAAAGCCGGACGAGGGTGCTCTCCGCCGCACCGTCCTGGGCGATTGCCGCAAAGACCTCATCCCAGCGCTGGCACATGGCGATCTCGGCTTCGCTCGCCAGCGCCAGCTCGCCGCGCAACTCGCTGACCTCGATCGGCTCCGCGAAGCCCTTGGGCGTGATGCTGTCGACGCTGCGGAACAGGAAGGCATGGCCCGCAGGCGCACGCACGGCGGCACTCACGAGCACGCGCGTGCCGTAGTTCTTGTTGAGGCCCTCCAGCCGCGACGCCAGGTTCACGGTGGCGCCGAGCGCAGTGTAGTTCATCCGGTCGCTGGAGCCGACATTGCCGACCACGGCGTCTCCGACATGCAGGCCGTAACGTGTCTCGTAGGGCGGCCAGCCCTCGTGCCGAAACTCCGTGTTGAGGACCTCGTTTGCTGCCAGACACGCCAGAATGGCGCGGCAGGCGTTGACGACGTGGTCGGGATCATCCGCCGGCGCGTTCCAGAGCGCCATCACGGCATCGCCGATATATTTGTCGATCGTGCCCCGGTGCCGCATGATCTCGTCCGAGAGAACAGCGAAATAGCGCGAGGTGTAAACCATCACCTGCGACGGATCGGCCCGCTCGGTCTTGGCGGTGAAGCCGGCAACATCCGTGAACAGCACCGTGACCTCGCGCCTGGAGCCGCCAAGGTGCGGCGAGGCGCCGGTCTCGATCAGCTGTCGCACGATCGGCCGCGGGATGAAGCTCGCAAAGCTGCTGACCACGCTGCGCATCGTGAACACGGAGCGGCCGAGCTCCTCGATCTCGGCGATGGCGGAATGGATGCGCGGCCGTTCGGCGATGTCGAAGCGCTGGATCGCGTCGGTCTCCTCGACCAGCTTGCGCAGCGGCTCGGCCATCCGCGATCCCAGCCAAAACGCGAACGGCAGCGTGGCACCGACGAACGCCAGCGCCAGGGCGAACAGCGTGCGCCGCTCCCTGAGGATTCTAGCGTAGAATTCGTCCAGCGGCGCAACGATTGCGAGCCTGATATCGGCGGACCCGGCCGTGTCGAGGCGGTGGACCGCCGCGATGTAGGTCCGGCCGGCCTCGTCGTCGAAGAACTGCTGCGCCGGCCCGCCCTCGCGCCAGGAGCGGATGATCGGCACCAGCGCCGGCAGTTTCAGCGTGCTGATTTTCGGCAGCTCGTCCTGACTCCCGGGGAGCTCCGCCATCAGGCGGCTCATCTCGGGATGGCCGACAATGCGCTCGGCATTGTTGAACAGGAAGGCCTGGCCGGATTGGCCGAGCCTTTGCTGGCCCAGCATCTCCTCGAACCGGTTCAGCAGGACGTCGCCGGCGACGACGCCGCGGCGGCCCTCCGTCAGCGGCGTCCGCAGTGTGTAGCCGGGCTCGCCCGTGGCGTAGAAAACGTAAGGCCCCGTCAGCAGCGTCTTGTCGTTTCTGAACGCCTCGACGTACCAGGGCCGCTGCCGGGGGTCGTAGTCGGTCGGGCCGGGAACTTCCGCAATCGGGATGAGAGTCTCGGAGAGATATTGCGTGACCGGTGCGGCGCCCGCCGTGCGCGAGATCACGACCAGCCGGAACGCCGCGTCCCGATCCACCTTCAGGCCCGCCCTGAACGCCGGCCTGGCGCGATCGATCACGTCCATCTCGATGAAGGAGCCGTCCTCATAGCCGGCATAAAGATTGAACAGCTGCTTGTTGTTGCGCAGCATCGCCGCCATCAGGCCATAGAGCCGCGCATTGTCGGCGATGTCGGGCTTCTGGATCGCCTGCAGGCCGGCGAGGATTTCAAGATTGTCGCGCACGTTCTTGAACTGCTCGTCGACATGGTCGGCGCCCAGTTGCGCCACCTTTTCGATGAAGCTTGAGGCCGCCGTCCGCGTGATCGACGTCACCCGTGCGAAGCTGAGATAAACGAGTGTCAGGCCCACAAGCAGCACCACGCCCACGAACACCGTGATGATCGATGTCTGGAAGCCGATGCTGAATTGCCGCTTTGTCGTTTCTCCGGTCATCGGAGCTGCGCTGACCCCTCCGTCAGTATTTTTGAACGATGAACTCCCTATGTTTCAGCAGGGCGTTCTTGCTGCGTGCGGAGCAAACGCACGCGTACAACACAGCGGAAGCCGACATGGCTGGTCGAGGTGTCGACCGGTTCGGCGTGGCGCGCGGCGGGGCGATAGCGGCGGCAATAGTTCGGCGCGCAAAGATGCGAGCCGCCCTTCAGAACCTTGCGGGGAATCCTGATGTCGGGGAGGCGAGGGTCGTAGCTTGAATTTTCGCGGCCGCCGCGAGGATTTAGCGGAATGCAGCAGGGCTTCGCGGCATCGGGTGAGTGCCGGTCAGACCACCAGTCCGAAGTCCACTCCCAGACATTGCCGATCATGTCGTAGAGACCGTAGCCGTTCGGCGGGAAGGCCATGACCGGCGAGGTACGCTCGTACCCATCCTCGCCGAGATTCTGGACAGGGAAGTTGCCCTGCCAGATGTTGGCCATGTGCTTGCCGCCGGGCATCAGCGCGTCGCCCCAGGCAAACTCTTCCCCCTCGAGGCCGCCGCGCGCAGCGAACTCCCATTCGGCTTCGGTCGGCAGGTCCTTGCTGGCCCAGCGCGCATAGGCCGCCGCATCGCTATAGGAGACGTGGACGACGGGATGGTCGTCGAGGCCTTTGAGGTTGCTGCCGGGGCCGTAGGGATGGCGCCAATTGGCGCCGCGCATGAACGACCACCACTGGCTCCAGTCGGTGAGATCGCTGATATCAGGTAGCGGCGAGAACACCAGCGATCCCGCGTAGAGCATCTCCTTCAACGCGCCGGGATAGTCCTTCGCGTCAGGAACGATCTCCGCTTCAGTGATATGGCCTGTTGCGTCGACGAATTGCTTGAACTGCTCGACGGTCACAGGCGTACGGTCGATCCAAAAGCCGTCGACGCAGACGCGATGGCTCGGCGCCTCCTCGGGATAATGATGGTCGGACCCCATGCGAAACGTCCCGCCGGGAATGAAGACCATCTCGCCGGTCTTCGTATCGTCCGGCAACCACTCGCAGTGATCCAGATCAGCCCGTAGCATGGGTGGGACTCCGATACGCGAATTCCCCCGACGCTAAGGCGCAGACATTGGCAGGCGACGGCACGTTATCAGGCAGATCGGACGCATTGTCTGGTCCCTCTTTTTGGCGCTCGGGCAGACGACGACGCGTCATTGCGTCAACAATTCTTTCCTTTGCGCGCACGCATTCCGGCACGGCAAACGCCTGCCGTGTGCACTCTGCTATCCACAGAGCGCCTTCGTTCGATATCGCTGAGGTTGCAAACGGTAACCGAAGATTGGACGGCTGTGATGTGCAGTTTGTGCCAGTCCGTAGGGCCGTCGGTGAGACTTAGTGACCCACGCTCCAAATCCCCGAGAATACAGCACGTTGTAGTAAAATTTGCCTGCCGGATTTCAACAATGTTTGCCTCAAAACGCGAAGTCGGGTTGCTGCGCCCACTTCGCGT
The DNA here is from genome assembly GCF_004114955.1 of Bradyrhizobium guangzhouense. Taxonomy (NCBI): domain Bacteria; kingdom Pseudomonadati; phylum Pseudomonadota; class Alphaproteobacteria; order Hyphomicrobiales; family Nitrobacteraceae; genus Bradyrhizobium; species Bradyrhizobium guangzhouense. Next base: position 3,949,747 of record NZ_CP030053.1, on the reverse strand, counting down.
TGTAGTGGTATTTCGCTGCTGATTGCCGCAGAATTGTCGCGCTTCAGTAACAGGGTACGGTTATGGGGCAATTCCTTCTGGTTGATTCGAAGAGACTGGACGGTTTCGAAGGTCTTCATCAGGCCGTTCACGGTTCTCATGTCGACGTCATGCAGCTCGGTCGCGGGCGCTTGCGCGGGACGTTGTCCCATGTCGGGATCGGCGACTTCTCGCTCAGCATCGGCGCATTCAACGTCGGCATGCGCACCCAGCGTGTCTCCAGCGACGACAAGTTGATCATCGGAATGCTGCTGTCGGCGGAGGATCGCGTGGCCCATTGGTCGTTCGACATGCAGCTCAACGACGTGCTTGTGATCCCGCCGCTGCTGGAGCATGACGGGGTTTTTCATGGTGCCTCCGCTTATGCCGCCATGCGGTTCGATCTCGATGAGGTCGCCTCTCTGTTCGGCGGTGAAGCGCGGCTGAGCGATCCTGATACCTGGCGCAGCCGCGGCCATTTCCGGGCGGATCTCGAGACCGGCGCGATCGCATCGCGCCGCCTGGTCCGGATCATGTCGCATTTGCGCACGCACAACGGAGGCCTGACGCCGTCCACGGCCGATTTCTGGAAGCGATCGATCGTCGAATGCATGGCGGCGAATGTCATGTCGTCGCTGCCGCCCGACGACGAGGGTTGGCTGCCGTCGGCAAGGCGGCTCATCCGTCGGGTCGAAGAGCATCTCGACGCAGCAGGCAATCGTCCGGTGCATGTGTCGGAGATCTGCGCGGCGCTCGGCGTATCGCGGCGTACCCTGCATCGCGCCTTTCAGGAGGTGTTTGGCCTGGGTCCGGTCAGCTTCCTCCGCCACAAGCGGCTCTGCGCGGTTCATTCCATTCTGCGCGATAGCGCGCCCGGCTCGGTCACCGTGGCAGCCGTTGCGATGGGGCAGGGCTTTTATGAGCTCGGCCGGTTCGCGCAATATTACCTGGCGATGTTCGGGGAGCGCCCGTCGCAGACGCTGGGAGGGGTAACTTGGCACGCGGCCGAGGAGAGCATCGGCGGGGCCTGAAGCGAGATGAGATTGGCTTCAATCGTCATCGCGCTTCAGCTCTTTGTTTGAGCATGATCTCCTCGCAAACGCGTCCGCGTTTGTCGCAAGGGAAAACCGCTTCACACTTTCCGAATCCCTTGGGATCGCGAGCGGCAAGGGGGTTACGCATCCTGGCTGCTCAAAGCGACCGAAGCAAAGCAGCGCCCACGGACATCGACCGGCTGCTGACAGGCATCCCCGATCCCGGGTTTGATTCTAGTCGGCACCCGCACTGGCGCGGTGTCGCGCGCGTGGGATCTCGTCAGCTTGACGGGCAGTCTGTCGCTCTTGGCTGCGCGAACAACAATCTGACTGGCGTCCGCCGGGTCTGTTCCCAGGCTCCAGAGGGCATTCTGGTGGACCGCGACCGAGCTGGTAATCCCCACCAGATAGGTAAGGGAGTGCAATGTGAGCGTCTTAGTGAGCATGACCATTCCTCCCGTTGGCCTCGCAGGGGTCTAGGCCGTTCTCGCCCCGGTCCCAGCCAAGGCGAGTTCCGCTGCAAAATCAGGCGTCGAGCTTTGAAAGCCGGTCTCGATCGAGCACCTCGAGCCGCCGCTGCGTCGTTCCGTCAAATCGCAAGACCTGGTCGTCCCGCAAGATCGACAGGGCGCGTGAAACGGTTTCGAGGGTGAGTCCGAGGTAATCCGCAATGTCGCGGCGCGTCATCGGCAGGTCCATGACCGTCGGATGTGCCAGCCGGTCGTCCATTTCGAGCAGGAATGCAGCCACCTTCTCCAGGGATGTCTTCCGTCCCAGGAGCAACATGTGATTCTCGGCGTGCTGAAGATTTTGGGTGACGAAGCCGATCAGGTGTTGTGGCCCTGTGGCCTGGTTGGGCATCGCCCCCAGAAGGTTGCTTCGCGTCATGATGCGCACATCGGTCTCGACGATGGCTTCAGCGGTAAAGCGGTGCGTTTCGTTGTTCTCGAAACCGAACATGTCGCCGGGCAAGTGAAACGCGTTGATTTGGCGCCTTCCGTCCGGGAGCAGCTTGTAGGTACGCACGGCGCCGGAATTGATCTGATAAACGTATTCCGCGTCCTCGCCCTCGCCGAAAATCTCGGTGCCTCTGCGATATCTGAATGCGCTGCAGAACGCTCGATCCCCGGCAACGGCAGCCAAATGGCCGTCGATCGGATGGCGGTGCGCCGTATTGACCCTGACCAGCATGAGCCGACCTCCCGCGATTTTCGGGAATAATTGGCAGAGACGGCCGTGCCGGCTTTGATCGGGCGCAAACTCGCCGCGACCTACGTAATTGTCCGGAGCGCGATCGGGTTCATCGTGCCGCGCGACGATGCCGGATCGCGGACCTCGCGACCATCACAGCTTGCCGGTGTTTTGCCCGACGGGTCAACACATATTCTGCATTCCCGAAACCCGAGACATCGCGGGGTTTCCACTGTGCATGGGGTTGTTTTCACGGTTTGGGGTGAAGAGCCGGGCCGGCCGGTTCCGGCCCTACGCGCCGCAGACGATCACGCCGTACCAGCCGAGCCCGCGATAGGTCTCGTAGCCCGGTGTGGCATGGAAGGCGATCATCGCGCCTGTCCGGTCGTTGTAAAAGCCGGAGCGCTGGCCATCGAGCGAAAGCGGTATGCGCTCGCTCAAAATGCCCTGGCCGTCGGAGGCGGCGATCACACGGAAATGCGAGTCGACCAGCAGCACGCGGGCCTTGTCGGTGTCGCCGACGCGCACGCCCTGCACGATCGCGCGGGCCTGCGGTTCCCAGTCGAAATGGATGGCGAGCACGCCGATCGGCGCGCCGTGGGCCTCCCCGCCGGCGCGGACGCTGGCGCAGTAGGTTGCGACCTGCGCGTTGCCGAGCAGCGGCTGGTTCTCGACGTCGCCGGCGACATAATCGTCACCGGAGCGCAGGGTCTTCGCCTCGCGAAACCATTTGGTGTGGGCGACGTTCTGGCCGACGACCCGAAAACGATCCGCGCGGCCATTGGCGATAACGTTGCCGTCGAGGTCGCAGAGCCAGAGGTCGAGGTAAACGGTGTAGGCGCCGAGGATGACGCCGAGCCGCTGCGAGGCATGGGCGACCGCGGCCGGGGCGGGAGAGGCGGCGCAATCGACCACGGCCGAGTCCGTCGCCCACCAGCGTACGTCGCAGGTGCGCTCATAGAGGTTGCGGTCGATCAGCTCGATCGCGTTCAGGGACAAATCCATCATGCGCTCGCCGCGCGAGCGCTGGCTCATGCGCTCGATCGAGGCGACCAGATCGCCGGTGCGCTTGGTCAGCTGGGTCTCGAGCTCGCGTGCGATGGTCTCGACCTGCTGGCCGACGCCGCGCACCTCCTGCGCCACCACCGCAAAGCCCGCGCCTTGCGCGCCGGCCCGCGAGCTCTCGATCAGCGCGTTCAGCGCCAGCATCTTCATCTGGTTGGTGATCTGCTGGATCGACTTGGTCTTGTCGACCGCGATCTGGTTGACCTCCGCGGTCAGGCGGTTGATCAGCGCGGAGATGTCGGAATCGTCGTTGGCGGGCTCAGTGGTAACAGGCTTGGATTTCAAACCCAGCGCAGCAGACATCGGGGGACTTCCCTTGGCAATGACGTCTGACCTGCAATGACCCGGAACAAAAAATTGCAGATCGAATAAGACTCGTTTTCGAAGATTCCTGCTAACGCTCACTTAATTTGCTGTCCGCGCGACTGCTCAAATGGTAGTCAACTCGCTCAGCATTTCAGCAATCCACCGCTTTGTGGGCCGCTGACATTGCAATTCGCCAGGATTCCCAATGAATCCAGCGATCGGAAGCGGCCACGCGCCGCTGCTTGTGCCCGGACCATTTGAACCACGAATCATGACGCCGCCCGCCACCGCCTTGCCCGTCGAGATGCCCCAGGCGTTCCTGGGTGTGGCGCGCTCGCTCACCGACAAGCTTTGGCGCGACCGGCTGGATGCAAGAGGTGCGGCCAAGGCGCTTGCCATCGTGCAGCAGCACCAACTGCCGGAACTGCTGGCGCGGGTGCTGGCCGGCCGCGGCGTCGAGATCGATGCCGTCCCTGATTTCCTCGATCCGACCATTCGAAAACTCATGCCGGATCCGTTCACGGTGACGGAGATGGAAACGGCCGCGAAGCGCATCGCCGACGCGGCCGCGAAGGGCGAGACCGTCGCGATCTTCGGCGATTACGACGTCGACGGCGCGACCTCCGCAGCGCTGCTGGCCTGGCACCTGCGCCATTGCGGGCTCGATCCTCTGATCCATATTCCCGACCGCATCTTCGAGGGCTACGGCCCCAACGTCGAAGCCGTGCGAGGCCTCGCGGCCAAGGGCGCCACGCTGCTCGTCACGGTGGATTGCGGCACGACCAGCATCGAGCCGCTCGCTGAAGCGAAGCGGCTGGGTATGTCCGTGGTGGTGATCGACCATCATCAGACCGGCACGGAGCTGCCGGAGGTCGATGCCCTGGTCAATCCGAACCGGCTCGACGATCTCTCCGGCCTTGGTCATCTCGCCGCCGTCGGTCTCGTGCTCGTCACGCTGGTTGCGGTCAACAGAGAGCTGCGCCAGCGCGGCTTCTGGAAGGCGGAGATGCCTGAGCCCGATTTGCTCGGCATGCTGCATCACGTTGCACTCGGCACCGTCGCCGACGTCGCTCCGTTGATCGGGTTGAATCGCGCCTTCGTCGCGAAAGGGCTGATCGCGATGCGCCGGCGCGACCATGTCGGCCATACCGCGTTGATGGATGTGGCACGACTCAACGGCCCGCCCGAAGCCTGGCATCTCGGCTTCATGCTGGGCCCGCGCATCAATGCCGGCGGCCGCATCGGCCGCGCAGATCTCGGTGTCCGGTTGCTGCTCGAAGGCGACAGTGTCGAGGCCGCGCGGATCGCGGCCGAACTCGACCGCCTCAACAGCGAGCGCCGCGTCATCGAGCAGGCCGCCGAAGCGCAGGCCGAGGCCGAGGCGCTGGCCTCGATCGGGCTGGAGGACAAGCTCGGCGTCATCGTCACGGCGTCCGAAGGCTGGCATCCTGGTGTGGTCGGTCTCGTTGCCTCGCGGCTAAAGGAGAAGTTCTCGCGGCCCGCCTTTGCGATCGCGCTGGAGCCCGGCGGCATCGGCACCGGCTCGGGCCGCTCGATTGCCGGCGTCGATCTTGGCAAAGTGGTGCGGCAGGCCGTGGCTGACGGCATTCTGCTGAAAGGCGGCGGCCACGCGATGGCCGCGGGCGTGACGCTCCGCAAAGAGAAGCTCGCCGAATTCCGCGCCTATCTCGAAAACGCGCTGGCGCAGGACATTGCCGAAGCGCGCCACGTCAACGAGCTCTATGTTGATGGGGCGGTCTCGGCGCGCGCGGTGACAACGGAGCTTGCCACCACGCTCAATCGGGCCGGACCGTTTGGTAGTGGTAATCCAGAGCCTGTGCTGGCGCTGCCGGCGCATCAGCTCGTCTTTGCCGAGGAGGTAGGGCAGGCGCACTTGAGGCTGCGCTTCAAATCTGGCGACGGCGCGATCGTCAACGGCATCGCGTTCCGCTCGGTCGGGCAAAAGCTGGGTCATGCGCTTCTGGCCAATCGCGGCCAGCAACTGCATGTCGCAGGATCGTTGTCGGTCGATCGCTACCAGGGTGCCGAGCGCGTGCAATTCCGCGTCATCGACGTCGCACTTCCGGACCAGGGACCATCCGTGATTAGGTAACGGCCTCGAACAAAAAAGTTCAAGCAACAAAATGGGAGTGAGCATGGCAGGGCAGGTTGAGGGTAAGGTCGCGCTGGTGACGGGCGGCGCCTCAGGTATTGGCGAGGCCATTGTCGAGCTGTTTGCGCGCGAAGGCGCGACTGTCGTCATCACCGACATCGATGAGTTGCGCGGCCCCGAACTTGCCACGCGAGTGATAAGGGCCGGCGGCAAGGCGATCTTCTTGGAACAGGACGTCACCAGCGAGGATCGCTGGATCGAGATCGCAGCTGAGATCGCCAAGCGCTATGGCCGGCTCGATATCATGGTCTCCAACGCCGGCATCGGCATTGCCGTGCCGTCGATCACCGACATGACTCTCGCCGACTGGCGCAAGCAGAACGCGATCAATCTCGACGGCGTGTTTCTCTCGGTGAAGCATTGCTTGCCGCTGATGCGCAGGCATGGCGGCGGCTCGATCATCATGATGTCCTCGCTGGCGGGGCTGCGAGGTGCGCCGGGCCTGTCGGCCTATTCGGCGACCAAGGGCGGCGTGCGCCTGTTTGCAAAATCGATTGCGATGGAGTGCGCGGCCGCCGGCGACGGCATTCGCGTCAACTCGGTCCATCCCGGCATCATCGACACGCCGATCTGGGGGAAGATCCCGACCGGGGCGACTGGTGCCGGCCAGAACGCGCCGATCGATCCGGAGGAGCGCGCCAAGGTGGCGACACCGCTCGGCCGCGCCGGCCAGGCCGCGGAGATTGCTTCTGGCGTACTGTATCTGGCGTCAGATGCCTCGCGCTACGTCACCGGCAGCGAGCTTGTGATTGACGGCGGAATGAACGCGGGCGCGGTGCCGCGGCGGGCGTGAGACGTGCAGGGCAGGGTGGCGGCTGCAGGGGCTGACGCACGGGCGTCGGCCCTGTAAAACGCTGCCGTCTCCTGCCTGAAAGAGGTCTACTTCGCCATGGCGCACAGCCTTCACGCCTCCTCACCTGCAGCCGTTCGCTCGAACCGGCCGGACCTCGCCACCGATGCGATCCGTAGCGCGCGCGAGGATCTTGCCGCCTGTTTTCGCATGGCCGCGCGCAATGGTTTTGAGGAGGGCATCTGCAATCACTTCTCGGCCGTCGTGCCCGGCCATGACGATCTCTTCCTGGTCAACCCCTACGGCTACGCCTTTCGCGAGCTGACCGCGTCAAAGCTCCTGATCTGCGATTTCCACGGCCATGTGCTCGACGGTGACGGCGAGCCCGAAGCGACCGCATTCTACATCCACGCCGAGATGCACAAGCGCCTGCCTCGGGCCAAGGTCGCCTTCCACACCCACATGCCCTATGCCACGGCGTTGTCGATGACCGAGGGCGATCCGCTGATCTGGGCCGGCCAGACCGCGCTGAAGTTCTACGGCCGGACGGCGGTGGACCGCGACTACAACGGCCTCGCCCTCGATGTCAGCGAAGGCGCGCGTATCGCATCAGCGGTCGGCGATGCCGACATCGTCTTCATGAAGCATCACGGCGTGATGGTGCTGGCGCCGACCATCGCAGAAGCTTGGGACGATCTCTACTACCTCGAACGCGCGGCCGAAGTGCAGGTGCTGGCGATGTCGACCGGGCGCAAGGTGCTACCCGTCGATCCCGCGATCGCGGCCGCGACCTACAAGCAAATGCGCGAGGGCGATTCCGAATCCGCGCGACTGCACCTCGCCGCGATCCGGCGTCAGCTCGATGCGGAAGAGCCGCAGTATCGGCACTGAGGCTGCTTAAGATCCCTGCCGCAACTTTGCCAGCACCTTCAGCCCGCCGTAACCATCGGCGGGTGCGATGCCGGCGCGTTGCTGAAAATCCTTGATGGCCTTCATCGTGTCGTTGCCGACGCGGCCGTCGGTGCCGCCGGTATCGAAACCGGCCTTGGTCAGCCGCGTCTGCATCTCCTGCACCTCGGCGAGCGTCAAGATGCGCTCGGAGCCGGGGAAGGGTTGGATGAAGGGCGGCGCGCCGAGGCAACGGTCGCCGAGATGGCAGATTGCGAGCGCATAGTTCATCGACGGATTGTAGCTCTTCACCGCATAGAAGTTTGGTCCCAGCAGGAACGTCGGCCCGCCCGCAACCGGCGTCCACATCTGCGCAGATGCATTTGGCTGTGGGAACGGCTGGCCATTGGCGCGGGTGACACCGGCCGCCTGCCATGCCGCATAGGTGCGGCTGCCGCTGATCTCGCCGGATGCGCGCACCTCATAGCCCCAATGCTCGCCACGGCGCCACTTGCCGCGATTGACGAGATATTTCGCCGTCGACCCGAGCGCATCGTCGGGCTTGCCGAACGGCGAGACCTTGCCGTCGCCGTCATAGTCGATGCCGACATTGAGCCAGACCTCGGGCATCCATTGCGAATTCCCCATCGCGCCGGCCCATGAGCCGCGCATCTCCTCGGGAGTGCTCCAGCCCTTGTCGACGATGCGCAAGGCGTTGATGAGCTCGGCCTCCCAATAGGCTTTTCGCCGCGGCTCGTTCCAGGCAAGCGCGGCGAGCGAGGGAAACACCGGCGTCATGTGGTTCTGCTGCACCAGCGGATCGCCGTAAGCGGACTCCACGCCCCACAGCGCCAGCAGCGTGCCGCGCTCGACGCCGAAATCCCGTTCGATGCGCGCGAACAACGCTTCATTGTTCTTCAGCGCGATCTTGCCGTTGATGATGCGCCAGTCGGAGACACGCCGGTTGATGTATTGCCAGACCTGTTCGTGGAATTCGGGCTGGCTGCGCATCTGCTTGAACACGCTCATGTCGGGTTCGACCCGCGCCATCGCGCGTTGCCACGTCCCCGCCGAAATGCCCTTGGCCATCGCGCGGACACGAAAACCTTCGCGCCATTCATCGAAGCCAGGCGGCGACGCAAGCACTTGCGCCGGTGAGGTCAGCAGCACAGCTGCGCCAAGCGAAAATTGAAGCAGGGCGCGGCGGGCGATGCGATTGTCCGGGGAATCAGCTTGTTTCATAGGAGCATTGTAGCCGGATTCACGCAGGCATGGGGATGGTTCCCGGAACACGGGCGCCTTTGCATGCCGCATGTTCGGTGCGGAACAAAGTGTCGCACGTCTGCATTCTCTTCGCACAACACTGAGGAGGACAAGATGCGGAAATATCTGTTTGCGGCCGCCATGGTCACGGCTATTGCGGCTCCGGCTTTTGCGGATGAGGTCGGCGTTCACGTCGGTCCGGTCGGCGCCGGCGTGACGGTTGGTGAGTCTCATGAGTATCGCGATCGCGATCGCGACCATACCACCGTGATCAAGGAGCGTGAGCCCGCTGACCGCACGACTGTGATCAAGAAGGAAGACGCGTTCGGCAATCGCAGCAAGACCGTGATTCATCACGACAATGATTGACGGAGCAGGGCCCTGGCCAATCGCCGGGGCCCGCTTTTCAACGGGATTTTGGGGTGGAATGAAGATACGCGCGCATGCGGAAAGCCATGTCGTCGAACTCGACGACGGATCGTGCTGGCAGATTTTTCCCGGCGATCTTGCGGCGACGCTGAGCTGGAAACCTGAAACCGAGCTGCACCTGTCACCCAGCGGCGACCGCGTGAGTTCGCATGTGCTTGTCAATGGCGCCGACCAGAGCCGCGTCCGCGTCATCGCCGCCGGCCAAGACTGGCCGGACGGCGAGGTTAAGAAAGTGTTGAAGGGCGGATAGGCGCAGATCTGCGCGAGGCCGGATATCCATTTTTTGACTACGCCGCTTTACGCTCGGTTCGCTTCTGCCTGCGCAGAATGCGTCCATGCGCGAGCTGTTCGACATCATCCACGCCAATCCCTGGCCCTTTGGCGCGGGGTTGTTCGTGGTGATCCTGATGATCATCGCTGAGAATTTTGGCCGCGGCATTCAAGGTGACGGCGCGACGGGCGGCGACTTCTTCGATGCCGGTGGGTGCGATGGTGGCGGCGACGGAGGAGGCTGCGACTAGCCTAGTCCTCCTGCAGCTCGGTCGCGACATTGGCGAGCCAGCGGCGAATGCTTGCCTCCGCCTTGGCATCGAGGCCATTGGCCAGACGCTTCTCCAATCCAATCACGCGTTCCCTGCACGCCTTCAGCAGCGTCGCTCCGCGCGACGTCAGCGTCCATTGCTGGATACGGCCGTGAACGGGATGCGGCGTCATCATGATCGCACCGTCGCGCGCGAGGTTGCGGATGATCACGCCGACGGTCTGTGGCGTCAGGAAGGTGAGGCGGGCGACGTCGGCTCCTGACAGGCCCGGATAGGCGTTCAGCATGGTCAACACGGCGAATTGCGGCGAGGTCACACCGAGATCGGCCAAGGTGCGTTCCATCTTCAGCCGGACGGCGGCGTGGGCCTGGCGCAACAGGTAGCCGAGATAGCCCTGCTCGCCGCGCTTGCCCTCGCCGGGGGCGGGCACGTGCACTGCGGCCTCCCGCCGGGATGCGGTCTGCTCCGGTTTCGATTTCGTGATGCTAGCCGGCTTGCGCATAATGTAAGAGCTCTTATAAGATGTAAGCAGTCTTACAATATCACGAGGTGAACCGCAATGTCACACGCGCGCAGCGAATACGAGGATTTCAAGCGGATCGCGCCCGATGCGTATGATCTGGTGCTGGCGCTCGGCCAGGTCGCGGCCAAGGCCGGGCTCGACAAGCAACTGCTCGAGCTGGTCAAGTTGCGTGCCTCGCAGATCAATGGATGCGCCTTCTGCGTACAGCATCATGTGCTTCTCTCGGAGCGGCTCGGGGTGCCCGCCGACAAGCTGCATCTCGTTGCGGTCTGGCGCGAGGCACCAATCTACTCGGCGCGCGAACGTGCGGCACTGGCGTGGGCCGAGGCGCTGACCTTGCTGCCCGACCGCTTCGGCGACGAGGTCTATGCCGAAGTGCAGCGCGAATTCTCCGAGACCGACCTGATGTACCTGACGTCGGCCATTGCCTCGATCAACGTCTGGAACCGCTTTGGCGCGGCCTTTCGCTGGACGCCGCCGAAGCGGCAGGTCGCTGCCAACACCGCGACATCCTGATTGAAACGAGGGGAGATGATCATGACGGCTTTGAGTTTGGCGACCGCGCCGCGCCCATCGCGATCGACGGTTTTGGCCATCGTCGGCGGGCTCGCATGCGCATTCGCGATCGGCAGGGGGTTGCCGGTCGCAATGGACACCGTATCAGGCGCGCTCGCGCCGCTCTGTGCTACCGCTGCCGAGAGCTCGCCGCTCGACAAGGTCGAGCCGATCGGCTCCTACGCGCTGCCGAACGTGCCGGGCAAGCGGGTCACCATCGTGCGCGTCTTCTACGGCCCTGGCGGGTTTTCGCGGCCGCACCGGCATGCGGGGTCAGTGACCGCCTACATCACCAAGGGCGAGATCCGCTCCCAGCTCGGCGGCGGTCCGGTCGAGACGTTCGGTGTTGGCCAGTCCTTCTTCGAGCCGCCGGGCGCGACGCATCTGGTCTCCGCAAATGCCAGCACCACGGAGCCGGCCGAACTCATCGCCGTATTCGTGGCGGACGAAGGCGCGCAGCTCACGACGTATCTGGATTAGCGGGCCGCTCAGTTTTCTTCGCTGCCCGATCCCTCGCGCAGATCGGGCTTGATGACATCGTCGGGCAGCGCGTGCGCGACCGGTTGCGGAGTGCCGGCGATCTCCGTGCCGATCTCGCGCCCGCGGGCACGAATCAGGCGCTCATAGGCCGAGACCAGCGTGACGTAGGGGCTGACCCAGATCCAGCCGTCGCGGGTGAACACCTGGACGTCAAAGTGCAGGTGCATCGACGTTCCTGCGGGATGATCGAGATAGTTCGAGATCACGCCGATCTTCTCGCCCTCGGTGACGATGCGGCCATTGAGCACTCCGTCGGCGTTCAACGCCTGCGGGTTCATGTGCATGTAGCGAAAGCGGATGTGCTCGGTGCGGCTGTTGACTTCGAGCGTCGCCGCCTGATCCTTGGAGCCCCGGATCACCATGGCGTCGCGGACGGCAACGACGCCGCGTTGCTTGGGATCGCAAGGCTCTCGGGCATCGCCAGGCGAGGGGCAGTCGGCCGCGCGAATGTCCTCGCCCTGGTGGCCGAAGCCGCCGCCGCACTGCCAGACTTCGAAGCTGCGGGACTCGCAGAAATTGTCACGCCAGGGATAGGCGGTCGGGCCGTCGTCCTTGTCGCGCTTGGCGTAGGACTGCGAATGCACGAAGGCCGGCGCCTTCTCCAGCGGGAAGCGGATCTGCGCATAGGCCATCGCATCGGGATGGCCACCCTGTTTGCGATAGCCGGTGTTCGGAATGATGTCGCCGCTGGGCCGGTAGCCGAAATCCGCCGAACGGGCAGTGGGGCGATCCATCACATTTGATGCAACGTCCATCAGTGGCCGCATGCGCTGGCCGCCTGCGACGCGCAGCGCCTTCAGGAAGCGCTCGGCGACCGGATAGGCCTCCTTGCATGCGAGCCGCCGTGGTTTTGCGACGCTGTCCAGGCACTGGATCGACACCACATAGGCGACGCCAAACCGCGTGAAGGCGTAGCGCACATAGCCTTCGCGGATGAACTTGCGCAGATCCGGATAGATGGACGCGAGCGGCTTGACCGGCTCGCCCTTGCCACCGGCAGGATCGGCGATGTCGTAGACGAGCGCCGATCCTGTGATCTGAATCTCGACCGGCCTCGTGAAGACACGTGGCGGCATGCCGTCGCCAGCGCCTGGCTCGAATGAGAATGTTGCGCTGTAGCCGGCGGGGCCAGCGTCGAACATGTCGACGGGATTGAAATCGGCCTGGTAGCGCGAAAGCGCTGTTGTGGCCGGAGCCCCGTTGCGTTGCGCCTCGAGATAGGCCGCAGCATCGAACGGCAGCAGCACGGGAACCGAGCTACGGGCAATGCCGGTGAAGAATTGCGAGGAGACCGCGTTGAGCTGCACCAGCGCGGGCATTCCACGCGGATCGAAGCGCGGCACAAAGCGCCGCGGCACGAAGATGAAATCACCGGCGATCTGCGGGCGGCCGTTGATCTCGGAGCGGAGTTGGTCCAGCGCTGCGCGCCAATCGACGTGCAGGGCTGTGAGGGACGGGCTGCGGATCTCATCCGCAGCGACCGGCGTGGCGGTGAGGAGTGCGAGCGACGCCAGAAGGTGTGAGACGAAGCGGAAACTCTTCCCAACCACTGTCTCGCCCCCCGGCGGCACTTGCCCTGATCCTCGATCGCTTGGCTTAGTCCTTGGCCTAGTCCTTGGCGCGTTCGGAATAGGAGCCGTCTTCGGTCATCACCACGATGCGGGTGCCGACCGAGATGTGCGGCGGCACGGTGGTGCGGACGCCGTTGGACAGCACCGCCGGCTTGTACGACGACGAGGCGGTCTGGCCCTTGGTCACCGGCTCGGTCTCAACCACTTCCAGCGTCACGCGCTGCGGCAGCGCGAGCGAGACCACGTTGACGTCGTGGGTCGACAGCTTGACGGTCATGTCCGGTTGGAGATAGGCGGCCGCGTCGCCGACGACGTCCTTTGAGACCTGGACTTGGTCGTAGGTCTCCGGATTCATGAAGTGGAAGCCGTCGCCGTCTTCGTACAGGAAGGTGTAGTTGCGCTCTTCGATCGTGGCCTTTTCGACCTGGTCGGTGGTCTTGTAGCGCTCGGAGATCTTTACCCCGTCCGAGATTCGGCGCATTTCGATCTGGCTGACCGGCGTGCCCTTACCGGGATGGATGTTCTCGGCGCTCACGACGACATAAAGCTTGCCGTCTTGCTCGATGACGTTGCCCTTGCGAATAGAACTGGCGATGACTCTCAAAGCTATATTTCCTGCTTGCTTGGCCCGGCTCGGGCCAGGACGTGGTCAAATCGATGGGGGACTTGGGGCCTCAAATCAGACCTCGGCGCCCGTTTCGGGCCGCAACATACGCATTTTGTCGTTGAATGCCAGCATTTTGCTGGCTCGAAGGGCGGTCGGTTAATGGCTGGGGACAAGCCGATTTCGCCGTTCTGGACCCCTTCTCGGCACCTCGACCGGCGGCCGTTTCTTCAGGCCAGGGCGGCCATTACCGGGGCGATCAGGAGCTTTTTCGTCGAGCAGGGCTTTGTGGAGGTCGAAACCTCCGTCCTCCAGGTCTCCCCGGGCAATGAGACCCATCTGCATGCCCCCCGGACCGAGATCATACGGCCCGATGGCCGCCGGGCCAGCCGGTATTTGCGGACTTCACCCGAATTTGCCTGCAAGAAGCTGCTGGCGGCCGGTGAGGAGCGGATTTTCGAATTCGCCCGGGTGTTCCGCGACCGCGAGCGCGGCGACCTGCATCTGCCCGAATTCACCATGCTGGAATGGTACCGGGCGGGGGCACCCTATGATGCCATCATGGCCGATACGGTCGTGGTCATCGCCACGGCCGCGCAGGCGACCGGAATCGGGACCTTCGCCTTCCGGGGGCGGACCGCCGACCCCTTCGCCGAGCCGGAGCTGCTGACCGTCGCGGGGGCGTTCGAACGCTTCGCTGGAATCGACCTGCTGTCGACAATCTCGGGTAACGGGGGTAACCGGTCCGCGCTCGCCGAGGCGTCCGCTGGAAAGATCCGGGTCGCCGAGGACGACACCTGGTCGGACATCTTCAGCAAGGTCCTGGTCGAACATGTCGAGCCGCAGCTGGGGCAGGGGCGTTTGACCATTCTGTTCGAATACCCATCTCCAGAGGCGGCGCTGGCGCGGGTGAACACGGACGATCCACGGGTCGCAGAGCGATTCGAGGTCTACGCCTGCGGTGTCGAGCTCGCCAACGGGTTTGGCGAATTGACCGACGCTGAAGAGCAGCGCAAGCGCTTCACGGCGTCGATGGCAGAGAAGCAGCGTCGGTACGGCGAGGCCTATCCGATTGACGAGGATTTTCTGGCCGCGGTCTCTGCAATGCCGGAAGCCAGCGGTGTCGCGCTCGGGTTCGACCGGCTGGTGATGCTGGCAAGCGGTGCAACACGGATTGATCAGGTGGTGTGGACACCGCCTGCGGATGAGAGATGACGAAGACCAATCTTGCACAGACATTGCGCCAGCCGGCCGAGCTCGTGGCTGCGGACCTCGCGCCTGCCGCGGCGCTGCCCGCGCTCGAACGCGTCGCCGCGCGTTATGCGGTTGCGATCACGCCGGCGCTGGTCGAGCTGATCGACCCCGCCGATGCCGATGACCCGATCGCGCGGCAATTCGTTCCGACCGCCGCAGAGCTTCAGATGCAGCCGGGCGAGAACGCCGACCCGATCGGCGATCACCCGCATTCGCCCGTATCGGGCATCGTGCATCGTTATCCCGATCGCGTGCTGTTCAAGCTCGTCCATGTCTGTGCCGTCTATTGCCGCTTCTGCTTCCGCCGGGAGATGGTGGGCCCCGGCAAGGAGAACGCGCTTCCGGATAGCGCCTATCGTGCTGCGATCGATTACATCCGAACGCATAGCGAGATCTGGGAAGTCATCCTGACCGGCGGCGATCCCTTGATGTTGTCGCCGCGCCGCATGAGCGAGATCATGGCCGATCTGGCCGGCATCGATCACGTCAAGATCATCCGTCTTCACACCCGCGTGCCGGTGGCCGACCCTGCGCGTATCAGCGATGAGATGGTCGCAGCGCTTAAGGTCGAGGGCGCGACCACCTGGGTCGCGCTGCATGCCAACCATGCACGCGAGCTGACGGATACGGCCCGCGCCGCCTGCGCGCGGCTGATCGATGCCGGGATTCCCATGGTGAGCCAGTCCGTGCTTTTGCGCGGCGTCAATGACAACATCGCCGCTTTGTCGGATTTGATGCGTGCTTTCGTCGAATGCCGGATCAAGCCCTATTACCTGCATCACGGCGATCTAGCCCCGGGCACCGCGCATCTGCGGACGACGCTCGCGATCGGGCAGGACTTGATGCGGCAGTTGCGCGGACGGGTGTCAGGGCTGTGCCAACCGGACTACGTCATCGACATTCCCGGGGGCGTCGGCAAGTCGCCAGTCGGACCTAATTATGTGTTGGCTGCGCAAAATACCGCAGGCGATGCGGGTGATGCGGTGACGGAAACGCGCTATCGTATCGTCGACTATTGCGGCGATGTTCATCTTTATCCGCCCGAGACGTGAGCAGTCAGGGGGGACGGCGGTTCGAGGAATGGAGAAACGGATATGAAGAAGATCATGCTGGCAGCATCGCTCGTGGTCTTGCTTGGCGGTGCGGCGATTGCCCAACCCGCCACCAAGGGGGCGACGTCAGGTGGAGCAAGCTCGGGATCGCTGCCGCAGGCACCCGTCGGCCACCGCCAGCCCCGGGCCGGCGACGTTCCGAACGAAAAGAATATCAGCAGCGATCCCAACGATCCCCTGAGCAAGGAAAACCTTGCGCTCGACAAGAAGATCAAGAGCATCTGCCGCGGCTGCTAATAGCAAGAGCGGGCAGGGCGCGAACAGCATCGTCCCGCCCGCTCTTGGCCCTGATTACGCGGAGCGCTCGTGCAGTCCGGCGCGCGCAGTGTTGCGGCGGATCTCGACCGCATCAGCGAGTTGCTCGAGCACGGTGGCTGTGGTGGCCCAATCAATGCACCCGTCAGTGATGCTCTGGCCGTAAGTTAGCGGCTTGCCGGGCACTACGTCCTGGCGGCCGGCGACGAGATTGCTCTCGATCATCACGCCCATGATGCGCTTCTCGCCGCCCGAGATCTGGCCGGCGATATCGGCCATCACCAGGGGCTGGTTCTCCGGCTTCTTGTTCGAATTGGCGTGGCTCGCATCCACCATCACCAGCGGCGCGACACCGGACTTCGCCAGATCGTTGCAGGCCGCCGCGACGCTTGCCGCGTCGTAGTTGGGCTTGGCTCCGCCGCGCAGGATGATGTGGCAGTCCTCGTTGCCCGCGGTCGAGGCGATCGCGGAACGGCCGAGCTTCGTCACCGCCATGAAGTGATGCGGATGCGAGGCCGACTTCACCGCGTCCGCGGCGATCCGCACGTTGCCGTCGGTGCCGTTCTTGAAGCCGACGGGGCAGGAGAGTCCGGAGGCCAGCTCGCGATGGATCTGGCTCTCGGTCGTGCGCGCGCCGATCGCAGCCCAGGAGACGAGATCGGCGATGTATTGCGGCGTCGTCATGTCCAGGAATTCTGCGCCGGCGGGCAGGCCGAGATTGTTGATGGCCGACAGCACGTTGCGCGCAAGCCGCAGGCCCTTGTTGATGTCGAAGCTGCCGTCGAGATCCGGGTCGTTGATCAGGCCTTTCCAACCGACTGTCGTCCGCGGTTTCTCGAAATAGACCCGCATCACGATCTCGAGCTGGTCGGCAAGGTCTTCGCGCAAGCGCGCGAGGCGCTCGGCGTAGTCGAGCGCGGCCTTGGGATCATGCACCGAGCAAGGGCCGACGACGACCAGCAGCCGGTCGTCCTGGCCGTTGAGGATGGCGTGGATGGCGTTGCGCGCAGCCATCACCACACGGGTCGCCGTGAGCGTGCGCGGGACTTCCCGCATCACGTCTTCAGGCGTGCTCAGCTCTTTCAGTTCGCGGATACGAAGATCGTCGGTCGTGCTCAGCACGGCGGGCTCCTGTCTGTTTCGAGAACCTGCCGGCCAATAAAAAAGCCGCCAGGTCTGGCGGCTGTTCGGACTTTTGCTTCAATATCTTAGATTGAGCGCGATCCTCCTGCCGCCAGCAAGCTGTCGTAGCTAAAGTACCAAAAATAGCTGGTGGCGACGGTGATCATGGGCCGTCATATAGCGCGCCAGCGGCGGGTTGTCACCCCCCAATCGGCGCGCGCGTGCGCGACGTCCCTCAACTGTTGCTTTTGCGCGCCGCCAACGCCATGCCGATCAGGGTGGAGCCGCCGAACAAAAGATTGATGCCGACGAGCACGCCGATGGCCCACTCCGCCGAGCTCGGCAATCCCGTGATCACCATGAATGCGATCGCGATGTCGACGGGGCCCGAGATCAGCAGCCAAGACCAGCGCCCGCTCAGCTCGCGGCGGTGCTCCAGCGCGTACATGATGGTGGTGACGCCTTCGGCGAGGAAATAGGCGCCGAGCACGATGGTCAGCGTCAGCACGGCCTGCATCGGGCGCGCCAGCAGCAGCATGCCCGCGAGTACGGCGAGCGCTGCGGAGATCAACGACCACCAGAAGCCCGGCATGGCGCGCGCCCAATAGGTCACGATCAAGCCGCCGATGCCGCTGATCAGGAACATCCATCCGAGGAAGATCGTGATGGCAAGGCTCGCGAGCGGCGGCAGGATCAGCGCAGCGATGCCGAGGACGGCGAGCAAAATGCCTTCGAACAGAAAGGCCTTCCAATGAGCCTTTACCGCCTTGCTCATCGCGGATTGCAACCGTGAAAATTCCTCAGGCGATGTCATCGGCAAGCTCCAGATCGAAAGATGTGTGCTCAATCTAGTACGCACCCGCCAGGCTTGCCATGCGGTGGATCAACCACCACCGTGCGCAGACGAAAAACCGTCGCCGGTCGTGCGGATGCGGTTGCGGCCGAGCACGTAAATCGCAGTGGTGACGACCAACAGCGCAAGCCCCAGCAGGATCGAGACGAAGCCGATCGGGATCAGCGCCAGCGTCAAATTGCGCTCGGGGTTGATGAGCCAGTGGTGGATCGAGGTCAGCACGAAGGCGAGGCCGAGGAAGCCAACGCCGCCGCCGGCCAGCCACAGCGCCCACATCCGGCGCAGCTGACTGAGGCGTTCCCGCGCGATATCGGTGCGGGGCGCGTGATGGCGCGCGACGCGGCGCACGAGGCGCATCGCGAAGGCAATCGAGCTGAAGCCGATCAGCAGGCTCGCGCCGCCGAGCCACATTCGCAAGGTCGGATCGAGGTCCGGCATGCGCTGAAGCGTGAGCAGCGGGAAGTCGAAGGCCGAATGCAGTGCCAGCGGGCCGGCGAAGATCAGCAGGCGGCTGGAGAGGCGGGCCCAATCGCGGTGATGGCGGTTTGCGCCCAGCGCCGTGCCGGCACGCGCGATCGTCAAATAAGCGCCGGCGATGATGCCGAGGGCGCCGTGGAACGGCACGGTGAGAACGCTGCGCAGCGCCGCCAGCGATCGCCACATCTCGGCGTGCTGGACCAGATAAGCGAGGTTTTCGTAGGCCGCGAAGCCAAGGCCGACGGCGGCGCCATAGACCACGGTATCCATGGGATTGGCGAAGGTCCGCCGCTTGGTCGAGGAGACAAGCACGATCGCGATCACCTTTACGGCCTCCTCGGGCAGCGCGACGCCGAAGACCGAATGCATGGCGAGCGCCGCCCAGGGATTGTCGGGCGCGGCAACCATCTTGGCGAAGGGGGCCCGGGCGAGGCCGAGAAGCGAAATACTGGCTGCGCCGAGCACGAACGCCGTCCACACCTGGGCCGGCGGTCCAGGGCGTTCCTCCGCGGCAATCACAAGCCACAGCATTAGCAGCGCCGGTGCGATGGCGGCTGTTCCGATGACGGTGGGTAACGATTCAATCAGGTACATCGGCGTCGAAAATAGGTTCCCTTGGCCGGCTGATCCACTTGCACCAGTGCGACCATCTGTCATGCGCTGGCTGTCCCGTCGCTTAACAAGCTCGACAGCTGGCGTTCATCAGGACCGCTACGTGTAGAACACCAGCGCGGTCAATTGCATGACACGACCGTCCTGCTGTCGATGGTAACAGTCCCGCGTTTGTTCTTGGACCGGAATTGCTAAGTCAGATCAAGTTGGTGCGTCAGTTTCTTCACGATGCACGTCCGCGGACAGCGAGTCCAGAGGCGCGCGGCCGCGCCCGGGCAACGCGCGTACCTAGTCCCGCTTGGTTGCGCGTTGGCGCGGCGGTGACGCAATTCGGCGAGCTCGGATCTGCTCCAACTCCCAGAGGGCGCGTACGAGGCACGTGCCAAGGCAGGAGACGAGAAGGAACAGCAGGAAGGCCTGGTCGACGGCTGGGATCTGCATCATGACAATCATTAAGCAATGCGCATGCCATGCGTTCCCGTTTTCCTCTGCGCTTGGCGCATAGGCGGTCAGGCCGTCGTTTCCGACGCTCAATGCGTGGTGATCGGCGATGAGGCGTCGGGCGCAACATCGAAGGCGCCGAGATGGAATTCCCCGGCGATGGTCCCGTCCGGCTCGGAGCCGTGTGCGAGCAGCGTGAACGCGGCTTGCGGGTATTGTTTCCAGATATCCAGATCACCGGCCGTAATCGTCAACCAGCCGAATGTGTACATGTAGCGTCCGGGCGCGGTCACCCGTCCGACCCGGTCCCAAGTGATCTTGTCAACTGTGATCTTGTCGACTGCCATCCGGTCCCCCGATCGCAAGCCTGCAAAATGACGTCCAGCACGCCGGACCGTCGAAGGCTGATCCTGCATTGGGGCCGGGATAGGGCAGCCGCAGGAGGCCGAGCCGGGCGACGTCAAGCTGGCTGCGGCACGCTCTGGCGCACCAGCAGACGGACGAGGTCGTCGCGTTGCTGCTTCTCGGCGAACTTCACCGCAAAGCCATTGTCGAACTTGCGGATGACGCGCCCGACGCAGGCGCCGACTGCAAGCGGAGTGCCTATCGGCGGGTCGTATTCGCAGGAGATCGCGACGCCGGCGGTTGAGACGTCGATGATGAAGCAGGAATGGCTGCTGCCGTCGGCGAGCGTCAGAACGGTGTGGGAGGCCTGCGGAACGAAACGCGCGTCGCGCCGCAGCTCCTGGATGCTCTCGTCCCTCTGCTTCTTCTCGAGCCAGGTCAGCTTTTCCGACATCCAGGCGCGACGCGACCGCGTCATCTCGAGCTCCATCAGGAAGCCCGACTTGAGCGTTGCGCTGATGGTGCACTGGAATTCGCCGAAATCCTGGAAGTAGGAGGTCACGCGCTCGCCGATCTTGCCGACGACCGGCACGTCCACGATCATACGGAAAGGCGATACCCGCTTGGTGCGGCAGGCGAAGTTTCGCAGCTTGCCCTCGCAATCGTACCAGCGATGCAGCGAATAGCTGCCGTTCACCGTTACGTCCACTGCACGCTGCCTGAGGAACTCTGCGACGGACATGGGCGCCAAAATGATGTTTCGGATTGTTTCCGTAATTCCACGGTAGCAATCAAATTCTAAGCAAATGATACCAGAGCTCAGGAGCAGGGGTAAATTTCCGGTAAACGGGCGGGTCGGCTGTGTGCCGGGCGCGGCGGCAAAACGTCCCGATTATTAGGCGCACACGTTCACAACCACGTCATTGCGACTGCTTCGGCAGTTCAGAACTAAGGTGGCCGTCAGACGCTACCGAACAAGATCACCAGTACGAGCGCGCCGATCGCGATCAGGAATTTGATCGTCGTAAAGGTCAGGTTATCGAGCCGGAGATCCCATCCGAACCACAGCGTTGCACATCGCATCGCCAGCGATCCGAGCGCTTCGACGGCGGCGAGCGCAAGCGCGATGCCGGCGATGAAGCCCCAAGACTGCGACGGTGGCAGGAACGGCGCGAGCCAGACAGGGGCGGGAGCTCGCAAAGATGCGAGCAGGGCGATCCATCCGAACCATGACGCGAAGCCTTTGATGAGCTCGGGTCCAACCGCATTCGGCTTGAACTGGACGCCGACCGCCGCGAAGGCGCTTTCGATGCGCTCGTCGTCGGTCAGGAACAGAAACGCGCCGAGATAGAGAGGGATGCGCGACATGCACAGAACGGCGATCGCGCCGAACAGGACGATGTAGCCGAAGAGATCACCGAGGATGTCCAGGCCGCTCTTTCGCGGCGGCACCGGTGAGGCAGTCGGCTGGTGTTGCGGCACCGATCTGGCGCGCGCCATGTGCTCCAGCATTTTGGCGCGTCGGTCCGGCGAATAGGACGCCGAAGGATGCATCCACGCCGGCGGCGTGGTCGTCGGGGTGCCGGCGCCGGGCTGGCCATCCAAGGTCGATTTGCGCTGTTCCATGGGCCTAACCAGGTCCTTCAATCCGTGGGGCATCCCGGCGGGCGATAAAATCCCTCCAGACCTTGGTCGGAGGCAAGGGGCGGGAAGGTTCATGCCCGGATGGCGGATCTTATGAGCCCGATACCTGCCTCTCGCGTCATCCCTCGACGGGCATCTTCCTGTTGATCTCGCCCCCCAGTTGCGCTTGTGTACCGAGAGGTCTGGGGGGACCATATTGATGGCTATTTTCGTGATTGCTGCGTGTTTCGCAGCAGCGTTTGGTTTTGCAGTTGGTTTCAGTTCGGGCGGGCTCAAGCAGGCCCACGTCTTGCCATGGACATGACCGTGACGTCCGGCTGCCTGTCTTCGCGGAAAGCTGGCATTCTCGACCAAGCCGACCGCCTTGCCACCGACCGCGTCGCATGGCGCGAGAAGAACAGCTTTTTCCACCAGGAGGATGAGCGCTATCTTCGGTTTCTGATTCCGGCAGGGAGTCGCGTCCTCGACATCGGCTGCGGCGTCGGCGATACGCTCGCGAGCCTCGCGCCATCACATGGGGTTGGACTGGATTTTTGCCGCAAGCAAATTGCAATCGCGCGGCAGCGCCACCCTGATCTCACCTTCGTCGAAGGCGATGCCGAGGACCCCGCGACGCTCGATGCGCTGCAGGGCCCGTTCGACTACATCCTCGTCCTCGACACGATCGGCTCGCTGGAGGATTGCCAGAAATTCATCGCCCAGCTGCATCCGCTCTGCACCCGGGACACGCGGCTGGTGATCGGTTACTTCTCGCATCTCTGGTACCCGGTGCTCAAATTCGCCGAGTTCGTCGGCCTGCGGATGCCGCAACCCGAGCAGAACGTGCTGTCGCCGCCCGATTTGCGCGACCTTGCCAGGCTTGCGGATTTCGATCCGGTGAAGTCGGAGCAGCGGGTGCTCTCGCCAGTCCGGATATTCGGGCTTGGGCGCTTCCTCAATCGTTTCGTCAGCGTGCTGCCGGGGATCCGCCAGTTGGCCTTGCGGCACTATATGGTGGCGCGCTCCAGCCGCAAGGCGAGGGAAGAATTCGCCTCGGCTACCGTCGTCGTTCCGGCGCGCAACGAGCGTGGCAACATCGAGCCTGCGGTCCAACGCATTCCCGACTTTTGCAGCGATATCGAGATCATCTTCGTCGAAGGCCACAGTCAGGACGGCACTTTCGAGGAGATGGAGCGGGTGAAGCGGGCGTATCCATCCAAGGACATCAAGGTGATGCGTCAGCCCGGCAAGGGCAAGGCCGACGCCGTCTTCACCGCCTTCGACGCCGCGCGCGGCGACGTGCTGATGATCCTCGATGCCGACCTGACCATGCCGCCGGAGCAGATTCCGAAATTCGCCGAGGCGCTGCTGTCGGGCAAGGGCGAGTTCATCAACGGATCGCGCCTGGTCTATCCCATGGATGACGGCGCGATGCGGTTTCTCAATCTGATCGCCAACAAGATCTTTTCCTATCTGTTCTCCTGGCTGCTCAATCAGCGCTATACCGACACGCTGTGCGGCACCAAGGTTTTGCGCCGCAGCGACTATCAGCGCCTGAAGGCCGGCAAGGCCTATTTCGGCGATTTCGATCCGTTCGGCGATTTCGACCTGATCTTTGGCGCATCGAAGCTCAATCTGAAATCGGTCGATCTGCCGATCCGCTACGCCGCACGCACCTATGGCGAGACCCAGATCTCGAGGTTTCGACATGGCTGGATGTTGCTGAAGATGGTGGCTTTCGCCTTCCTCAAGATCAAGGCGATCTAGGCCGCGACGATGTCAGGGGATTGCAGCTTTCCCGATGCACGCATGAGCGGGAGGATCAGAACTCCTCTGATCCTCGTCGTCCCGTCATTGTATCTGGCGGCGACGTTGCTCTATTCGGCCTGGCAGGCGGTGTGGGGTGTCCAGGTCGATCCGGAGTCGGCGTACACCATGAACGGGCTCGTGGCCGCCGCCGGATATGGCTCGTTGAAGTTCGATCATCCGGGAACGACCACGACGCTTCTCGTCGAACTGGTCGTCAGAGGCTGGGCCTTGCTCGCCCGCGCCGACGATATCGTCGCGTTCGGGCTCAAGCACTACGATGCGATCACCTATGCGGCGCGGACGGGCGAAGCGCTGGCTCTCACCGGCGCGTTGCTGGCGGGCGGTGTCATCGTCGGCCGCACCACGCGAAGCGCGATCGCCGCGATGCTGTTCCAGGCCGGCGCGTTCGTCCATCCCGATGCGTTCCACTACCAGACGGTGCTCGCGCCGGAGAGCCTCATGGTCGCCATTGCCCTGTTCGGCATGGCGATCGTGGTCAAGGCGACGCTCGACGAGCATGCGCCGGAGACAGGTCTCGGTGTTGCGTCCGGATTGATCTTCGCGCTCGGGTTCTCGACCAAATATCTCTATCTGCCGCAGGCGCTGTTCGCCGTGTGCCTGCTCAGGAACCGGCGCGCGTTCGCCGCCGCCCTGCTCACCGGGGCGATCGGTTTCGTTGCCTTCAGCCTGATCTTCAATCCGGGAACGATCACGCGCGGTTTCGGGTGGCTCGTGCAGATCGCCACCCACAAGGGCTATTACGGCGAAGGCGAGCCCGGATTCATCGACTTCAAGACCTTCTGGTCCAACATGCGCGAGATCGCTGTATCGGCGCCGCTCGTGCTTGGCGTCTACGTTGCGGCCGCATTGGTGGCGCTGGCGTCGTGGATCAGAAACCGGACATGGCGGGAGCCGGTCAAGCTGTCGCTCAGCGCTGCCGTGCTGATCTTTGCCGCCCATCTGGTGGCGACTTCGAAGCATTTTGCTCTGCATTACATGATGGCGCCCTGGGTCCTGACCGGCGGCGTGCTCGTCCTGGTCGTGGTGCAGATCAAGCGTCTCGTCCCGGCCATCCCGGCGGCCGCACTGAGCCTCGTGGCCGGCGGCCTGTGTGTTGCCATGGGCGCGAGCACGCTGATCGACGCCCGCGCTGCGGCGCTGCAATCGTCTGCCCTGAATGCGATCGGGGCCAGGCTCTCGAAGGCCGTGGTGATGGCTGGACCCGCCTGCGCCAACGTCTCCGGCATGTTCACGCGCGCGCCGGAGGACGACATGAACCACGGCTGGGACATGACGCTGCAGCTGTGGGGCGACCAGCCGATGCGGGAGCGGTTCTCCACCGGCTATGCCAGGGCCTTCACGGTGCCGCTGCTGGACCACAACACCTACACGCACGTGCTGAAGAACGACTTTCGTCCGTATAGCTACGAGAAGCTGGCGGCCGATTATCCCTGCCTCATCGTCCGTTCCGCGGTGGAGCTCGACACCGAGAATGCGATCGGGCTGCTGGCCCTGAAGCCGGACCATTGCGTGATCGAGGGGATCCACGTCTACGCGGTCGGGCTCGCCTGCGCCAAGGTGCAGGGCGCGTTCGCGGCGGCAAGGTGAGGGGGATTGCGGCTTGCTGTGGCGCTCCCTAGCGGAATCGAACCGCTCTCTCCACCGTGAAAGGGTGGCGTCCTAACCGATAGACGAAGGGAGCAAACGCAAGGCCACGTCGCACCTGGCGACAGGCCCGCTGGCCGCCCGAGTCGGGCCCGGCGGCTTGCAGCGGGCGAACGTATAGTGGCCTTTGCGCTCCCGGGCAAGCCGTTCCGGCAGGGTCTTTGGCCGGCGGTGGATAGCCGGCCCCGGGCTGGTTCGGGCGGCGATTTCAACGGTTTTTTAGGGTTCCCTGGGCTAGCGCTGGGGCGGGAGATCTTTTCGCCGATGCCTCAGCCCAAGAAGCGCGCAGCCCGCAAGCTGCTGTCGCAGCACGCCTGGATCACGCTCGACGGCGGATTCGCGGCGCGGCATTGCCTGGTCCAGGACATCTCGGCCTCGGGCGCCAGGATCACGCTGGACGAGGATGCGAGCCAGCTTCCGGGCGTGATCCGGATGGCCTTTGCGCGGGACGCGCGGACCGGGCGGAGCTGCCAGGTGGTCTGGCGCCGCGGCAAGTCGGCGGGCATCAGGTTCCTCTAAACCCGCCCCGGATGGCGCCCGGTCGCCCGCCACGCTACAAGGGCCGCATGCGTGCCCTTCTCATCCTCGTCTCGCTCGCGATCACTACCGCCGCCGCGGCCGAGCCCCTGCGCCTGCCGCCCACCGATCCCTCGGCCAAGACCCTGCCGCTGAAGGGCGCCGGCGGGACGGCCAAGGCCAATGCCTGCGCCGCCTATGGCCTGGGCTTCACCATGGTCGGGGGGACCTGCGTCAAGATCAGCGGGACGGCCCGCGTCGACACCGCGGTCGGGCGCTGAGGGCTGGCACCAGGCCCCCTTCGAGCCAAAACGCGAAAACAACCCCATGCACAGTAGAAACCCGGCGCGGGCATTTTTGCGCGCCGACGGCAATTTGGCTTGCGCTCACCGTGCCTTAAGCCGCGCCGGCGGCTCACGACATCGGCGGGGCCACATGCTCGGCAAATCCCGCCCGCTTGCCGAGCGCGGCGAGCCAGCGCGTCAGGTGCGGCTGCGCCGGGCGGGTGATGCCCTCGACCCCGAGCCAGCGCCGCGCATAACAACCGATCGCGATGTCGGCGAGCGTGAACGCATCGCCCTCCATGAACGGCCGCGAGGCGAGGTGGTGATCGGCGATCGCCCAGACCTCGGCGGCGGCATCGGCATCCTTCTGCGCCTTGACCATGTCGCGCTCGGCGGGCGGCGTGCGCACGATGCCCCAGAACACCGGGCGGTCGACCGGCTGCACCATCGACAGCGTCCAGTCGAGCCAGCGGTCGACGCCGGCGCGTTGTCGCGGCGCCTCCGGATAGATTGGCGTGCCGCGCCCATGCGCCATGCAGAGATAGCGCATGATCGAATTGGACTCCCACAGCGCGAAGTCGCCCTCGACCAGCGTCGGCACCCGCGCATTGGGGTTCATGGCGAGATAGCCGGGCTCGCGGGTCTTGCCATAGGCCATGCCGGCATCGATGCGCTGATAGGGCAGCGCGAGCTCCGTCAGGCACCACAGCACCTTCTGCACGTTGACCGAATTGGCGCGGCCCCAGATCGTCAGCTGTGTGTCCGGCATGAGGCCTCTCCCGCGAGTTTATTTATCGCGGGTGATAGCCGAATTCGCCGCACGCAGCGACGTTGTTTGCCGCGCGCCTCTCATGCAAAAAGCTCCGCCCGGAGGAGCGGAGCTTCATTGCCGGATAGCCGATCCGCGACAAACGCGAGATGCGTTTGCGCAGGAGACAAACGCAAGATGCGTTTGCTCCGGAGCGACAAACGCTAAGCGCGTTTGCGCTTGAGACAAACGCAAAATGCGTTTGCTCAGGAATCAGCGGCCGAAGAACAGCCACAACAGAATGATCACCGGGATCGGCACACCCAGCAGCCACAGCAAAATTCCGCGTCCCATCGCGTTCTCCTCCATCAGCATTTGTCCTGGGAGTGAACGCTCCGAAGCGGCGCTGGTTCCTGCTGTCAGGTCTTACCAATGACCGGTATTCGGCATCGAGGCCCACGGCTCGGCCGGTGCCTTCGGCTCGCCCTTCTGCAGGATTTCGATCGAGTGCAGATCGGGCGAGCGGACGAAGGCCATGTTGCCGTCGCGCGGCGGCCGGTTGATGGTGACGCCGGCCTTCTGCAGCTTCGCGCAGGTTTCGTAGATGTCGTCGACCTCATAGGCGAGATGGCCGAAGAAGCGGTCCTCGCCATACTTCTCCTCGTCCCAGTTGTAAGTGAGCTCGACCAGCGGCGCGCCGCGCGTCTGCGGCTGCTGCTTCAGCGCCTCGAGATCGTCCGACGAGCACAGGAACACCAGCGTGAACCGCCCCTTGTCGTTGTCGATCCGCCGCACCTCCTTCAGCCCCAGCGCATCCTGGTAAAACTTCAGCGCGACATCGAGATTGCGCACGCGCAGCATGGTGTGGAGATAACGCATGGTTGTTGCTCCCTTTGGGTCGGAGGGTTTTGCTTTGGGCCGGAACGGCGGGGGAGAGATAGCAGGAAAGTGGGGGGAGGGGCAGGGGGCGGTGCCGAATGGTCAGACTCAGGGAAGAGCAAAAAGGCAATTCGTGTTTGATTGTATCAAAACAACTTGACGGTGTTGCGGCCTCAAGGCTCAATTGAGTTTTTCTAGCGATCCTAGACGGCAGAAGCTTCTGCCGGAAAGTGCGGGATCAGATGGCCGATGACAAATTGATCGACATTCTCATCAGAGAGTCCGCGGGCCCGCTGGATGTGAGCAAGGTGCTCCTTGCTGGCACCCTTCTCATTGCGGGGTTCTACGCCCTATTTCGCTTCTTCATCGAAGCCAGGATCAAGGCTACATTTGATCGGGAGCTTGAGCGAACAAAAGCGCTGCTTGACCTCCAGAAGCAACAGCTCATGAAGGATTTCGGTCTTTTCGCCGAAAGGAAGCACGAGCTAAACAGGGAAGTCTACATCCAACTCAGGGCGGCATACCGAAGTCTCAATAAGGCGATCCGTGCGGCGTACGAGCATGTCGACACGAATGTGCTTAGCCCGACCGGACTGGACGAATATCTTGCTGGCTTGGACGTTTCACTCCTTGATCGCAAGGAACTGGTCCAACTCCAGGAGATTGCCCCGGATGTCGTCCGTATGGAAATAATCCGCAGGACGCCGCGGTTTCGGCGCGAGCGTGCGGAACGAGACATGCGCATTGCGACCGAGGCGGTCTTTACGAATGAGCTTTTCCTTGATGGTCCGGTCGTCGCTGCTTGCAACGCTGTGGTCAGCCTTGCCAAACAGTGTGTTCCTGCGTTCGATCTGGAGAAGCGGGAGCCGTGCCCAGCCCTCGATCAGATACCCGCGGCCCTATCGCGGGTCCGAGCGGCCATGCGGCTCAGCCTTCTCGGTGAGAAGGACGCACTCGACGAAAATGGAGGATATGCGGAAGACCCCGATGACGCATTCGTATCTTACATGCGCAACATGGAGCCGCCAACGATCGGAGGCTTCGTCGATTTTGAGGACGATTTGGCCCGGCTCGTTTCGCGAGGTTCTGTCCCCGAGGTCCGAACCAACATCGAGCGAACTCGAAAAGTGTTGCTTGCAGCCGCTGGAGCCGAAGCGGTCACTTCGGAACAGAAACTGGCAAAGGCACGAGCGCTCGTCGAACTTGGTCGGATTGACGAGGCGGTCGCCCTAGCGAATCTAATGCTGAAGGACGACTCAGGTGACACTCGCGCGTTGCCAGTTATTTGCGAGGGCCGGCTCCGCAAGGGAGAGAACCTCAAGGCGCTCGAGGTGATTGACCGTTATGTCGCTGCCCATCCGACCGACGCGGAAGGATGGTACATGCGCGGCCGCGCCAACTGGGGAGGATTTTCAGATAGCGCTGAAGATTTCAGAACGGCGCTCAAGTACCAGCCTGACCACCACAAGGCGCGAGCGGCTCTCGCGAATGTATATTTGCGGCGAGGTAATACGAGTGGTGCCATACAGGAAGCTGACCAATGTCTCGCCGAGGCTCCCCATGATCTCACGGGGCAGATTGTTCGTCTGGAACTTCTCGCCGAAATGCACCGATGGGCCCGTTTACCAGTCGTGTGCGATCAGGTTCTCGTTATACATCCCCGGCAACCGCTCGCCATAAAGCTGAAGGGTGACGCGCTGAACATACTCGGGCGCCCTGTAGACGCCGCAAGCTTTGCCGACGGCATTTTGAGCCAAACGCCGGACTTCCCAGAGGCGCTTGCGGTCAGGGCTCGGGCCAGTTTCAATCGCGCAGAGTTCGAGCCTGCTCTTTCCGACGCCAATGCGGCGCTTGCACGTGGCCCCGGCAATGCAGACGCGAAGCTCGTTCGCGCCGAAGCGTTGTTCGCGCTGAAGCGATGGGACGAGGCGATTGCAGCAGCAACGGAGGCGTATCCGTTCGCCAAAGCGTTCTCCCGCGAAGCGGGTACAATTCTGAACCTCCTGCAGGTCAGTCAGAGAGCCAAAATCACAGTGGCAGCTGATGCTGCTACCAAATCCTCACCGGAAACTGCCAAAGAATTGCAGTGAAAGTGCACTAAATTGTTGCTCCAGCCTAGCACTGGCCGGAGCCGTAATAGGCGGCCGTCATGAATGAATTTGGTGCACTATCACTGTAATCCGCGGCTTATGGCCGACGAGATCAGGATCGACGCGAGGTACCTCGCCAAGCACGGCAAGAAGCCGGGCGGAGCAGACACTAGTCCGTATCATCAACCCATTCTACGAGCTGTCACCGCAATTGGTAATTGCTATGGATGTTCGAAGGGATGGCGCCGAGACGGGCGGAGTGGCTGGGGAGGGTTCCTCAAAAGTTATCCAAGTAGACTATTTTCCTCTGACCGCCCGCCTATGGGTCTGAAATCGCTAAAGAAGATTCCGCCTTGGGTTCGAGAGAAAATCACAGGGAACATCAATGATTTAAGCAGGGATACTTTGCTCTTGCGTTGATTCGCGAAACATCCGACAAGTTTCTACCCCTTCGGCGGCTCTCAAGAATTCAAATGGAGAGCTGTGTCATGGGTTGTATCATCCACCGATCTCATCAGACGTGCACAGGTCGGGCGCAGTGCGTTGCGCCGATCCCGAATCTATGCCTCCATACCTCTGCTGATTCGACGGTTCTCCAAGAATTTAAATGGAGGACTATGTCGTGAGCCCACCCCCCAAACTGACCGTCAAATTCTGGCCGCCTAGTGTGACCGCAGAGGGCATTCCGGCCATCAATGCCGTCCGCAGGCCTTTGGCTTTCGCCATCTATGCGCGGCCGGTGGTGGCAGTTATTGTCAGCCTCGGTCTGGTCTGGGGTGGGAGCGAATTAGCCCCCTGGGCGTCACGTCTGTTGAAGTTCATGTAGTGCTTGTGAGTTTGTTGATTTGAGTAAGCGTCCGACATCCCGTGTGCGCGCCTATACCTCAAGAGCCGAAATTACAACTCAGAATCGAAGCAGTGAGCCAGCATGAGTTTAGTGCACTGGACTGCACCCCTGAAGTGGGACACGATAATTTCAGTGACAGCTGAGTGCACTGTACGCCTACGAGGAAGGCCGCCTTGTTTGACGGAGGCGAACGCTGCAGGTCCTAGGGGTAATCCTAGGAGAAGCGCTATGACGATTTCGAGGGCGGAGGTGATCACATCGGTCGAGCGGCGGCGCCGGTGGTCGCAGGATGAGAAGGAACGGCTTGTTGCAGCGTCGCTCGAGACCGGTGCCAATGTTTCCGAGGTGGCTCGCGTGGCCGGGCTTCATGTGAGCCAGCTGTTCAGGTGGCGTAAGGAGCTTTGCAAGCATGGTGAAGCGAGTGTAGCGCCGTTCGTGCCTGTCGAGACCGGGCCGTCTATGCCGCCGCGGGAGGTTGCCGAAGTGCCATTGGCGCCGGCGCGTCGGCGGAAGAGCCAGGGCATCATCGAGATCGACCTTGGTAGTGGGCACCGCATCCGGGTCGATGGCGATGTGGACGGAGACGCGCTACGTCGCGTTCTCGATGCTTTGGTCCGCCGATGATCCCGGTTCCGACTGGCGCGCGAGTGTGGCTCGCGACCGGCTACACGGACATGCGCCGAGGCTTTCCGTCGTTGGCTCTCCAAGTGCAGGAGGTGCTGCGCAAGGACCCGCTTAGCGGTCATTTGTTTGTCTTCCGCGGTCGCCGCAGCGATCTTGTGAAGCTGATCTGGCACGATGGCCAGGGAGCATGCCTTTTTACCAAAAGACTCGAGCGAGGAAGGTTCATCTGGCCATCGGTTGCAGGCGAAGCAGTGACGATCTCGTCGGCGCAATTGAGCTATCTGTTGTCCGGAATCGATTGGCGCACCCCGCAAGAAACCCAGCGTCCGACGCGGGTCGGATAACGGTTTTGGGTTTGAATCTGCCGCTCGATCTGATTCAATGGCTCCATGATATCGAAGCCGGACGACCTCCCGTCGGACCTTGTCAGTGCGCTGGCCGCGCTGCAAGCCGAGCGTGAGGCACGGCTACGAGCCGAAGCGATGGCTGCCAGCGCACAGGCGGAGCTGTCGGATAACGCGGCGCTGATCGCGCATCTCGAGCTACGGATCGAGAAGCTCAAACGCGAACTGCACGGGCAGCGCTCCGAGCGCACGGCGCGCCTGATCGAGCAGTTGGAATTGGAGCTCGAAGAACTCGCCACCACGGCGAGCGAGGATGAGCTTGCCGCGCAGGCCGCAGCGGCGAAGACGCAGAACGTCCGCCCCTTCACGCGCAAGCGGCCGGTGCGCAAGCCATGGCCGGACGACATAGAATGCGAACGCGTCGTCATTGAGGCTCCCACGACCTGTGCCTGCTGCGGCGGATCGCGGCTGGCGAAGGTCGGCGAGGATGTGACCAAGACGCTGGAGGAGATCCCGCGTCGCTTCAAGGTCATCGAGACGGTGCGCGAAAAGTTCACCTGCCGCGATTGCGAGAAGATCAGCCAGCCGCCTGCGCCGTTCCATGCCACGCCGCGCGGCTTCATAGGCCCACAACTGCTGGCGACGATCCTGTTCGACAAGTTCGGCATGCATATCCCGCTCAACCGCCAGAGCGTGCGATTTAAGGCCGAGAGGATCGATTTACCGCTGTCGACGTTGGCCGACCAGGTCGGCCACGGGACCTTCGCCGTCATGCCGCTGTTCCAGCTGATCGAGCACCATGTGCTCGCGGCCGAGCGCCTTCATGGGGACGACACCACCATCCGCATCCTGGCGAAGGGCAAGTGCACGACCGGCCGGATCTGGACGTATGTGCGGGATGACCGGCCGTTCGCCGGGCCTGCGCCGCCGGCGGCGGTTTACTACGCTTCGGGCGACCGTCGCGGCGCACACCCCCAGAAGCATCTGGCCACCTTCACCGGTATCCTACAGGCGGACTGCTACAGCGGCTTTGAGCCCCTGTTCGACCCGCAGAGGAAGGTTCTACCGATCGCGCCGGCATTTTGCCTGGCCCATGCGCGGCGGGGCTTCTTCGAGTTGGCTGACATCGAGAAGAATGCTCGGGAAGGCAAGAAGGGCAAACCGGTCTCTCCGATCGCGCTGGAGGTGGTCAAGCGTCTCGACGCCCTGTTCGAGATCGAGCGCGCCATCAACGGCCGAAATGCCGACGAGCGGCGTGCCGTGCGCCAGGAGAGAAGCAAGCCGCTTCTTGAAGACATGCATGCCTGGTTGCTGCGCGAGCGCGAAACCCTCTCGCACTCTTCCGAGGTCCTGAAGCCGATCAACTACATGCTCAGGCGTTGGGAGGGCTTCGCCCGCTTCCTCGACGATGGCAGGATCTGCCTGACCAACAATTGTGCTGAGCGCGCATTGAGAGGTATCGCATTGGGAAGGCGCAACTGGACCTTCGCCGGCAGCCAGCGTGGTGCCGACCGTGCCGCCATCATGCTGACGATGATCACGACCTGTCGTCTCAATGACGTCGATCCCAAGGCCTGGCTCGCCGACGTCCTCGCCCGGATCGCCGATCTTCCCACATCGCGGCTGCACGAACTGCTGCCCTGGGAATGGAAGCTCCTGCGCCAAGCCGATAAGCCAACCGATCAGCAAGCCGCCTGACCTTCACCCAACGCCATCATAGACCCCGCCGTGCCCGCGCGCATCCGTCAATCAGGCGGTCTTCGTCGTATGCGTACAGTGCACTGTCACCGTAACCTTTAGCTGGTCGGTCGTATAGGCAGCGGAAGTGCAGGCAGGGCCGGGCAATTGCTGACGACCAACATTCCCGCCTGACGGGCCGCGGCATGAATTTCCGTGGCTATGTAATTGGCTAGCGATAAGCCAAACTGGAAATAAATCTCCGCATCATCAGCGACCCGTCTGATATCCGCGAGAGACGACCTGAACATTGTCATTGTACCCTGGCGGTTGAGCGAGAAGATAGCAGGCTCGCTGCCAAAACTGGTCACTATGTTTCCGTGAATGAGGCTATTGCGGTTTCCTGTGATGATCCGCATGGCCGCGATGTAGTGCCTGATGGCTAATCCGGCAGCCTCTGGCCACTCGCGTCGCGCAAAAAACATGTCGATAAAGTTTGCACGCTCAGAGGGATTTGTGCGCGCCGAAAAGACTATTGCTTGTTGCTCGGAGAGATTTCCTGTTGCCGCCAGCATCCAAACATGCGTCCGCTCGAAGCGGACATAATTGATATTCATAACGCCTAGAGCGTGAACCACAGCCTGATCGGCGACTTCGTAAGGTGGCCATTTATCAGTCATGACTTAACTGTCTCTGGAATACGTCGCAATCGGCCAGTTGCTGCGTGCCGTTCTGCTCAATGCAGCCGCGGGCGGCATGGAACTTTAGCTAGGGCATAGGTACTGACTGGCGATACGTGACAAATCCTAGCTGCTTGTCGTCTTTCATTTCTAGCTGCATGCGAAATCCCCAAACATTTAGATTGTGCGTGGCCCACTCGCAGTGGTGATGAAAACGAGCGCGAGGGTCTTCCGGGGCCTCCTTCAATTGAGAGTCAAGTATGTAGGGCGGGAACAGCGGAAGATTCTTAAACAGGCTGATGGCGTCTACGACTTCTTTTGTTTGGAAGGTTATCGGGATATGCGCGTGAGCAAAAGCGTTCCGGATATGGCGGAGCAAATCGAGATTGTGCTGCGTGTCTGAGCCGTAGATGCCAAGTACGCGGCCCATAGTGATTCTTTGACCGAAAGACTGTAGAGGACCACCTTCCTGCTCCAGTCTGTCCTTTGCTACGTCGTCCGGCCTCAGTACGTTGTAAATGACTTGGGTAAGAGCCATATCGGCGTTAGTCACTGCGAGCAGCGCCGCTCCCCTGTCGTTTTCCTCGCTTCGGATCTGCTTATTGAATTCGGCAAAATCCTCCATGCTGCCCTGTTGACGAGAGAGTGTGCGCAGCTTCGATAAGATCGACATATGACGTGCCTAGTCTATCGGTGTTTTAGCCTAGAAATTTCGTCAGCTTCGACTGTTCAAATACATCGTCGCCGAAGGTCGATGAGAGCGGCCGGTCTGAATAGCCCCTTATCTTCGGTATCAAATCCACGAGCTGGCCGGGCGGGGGAGGAATCAAGGCTCGTGGATCTCGTTTGTCTAGGATTTGTAGCCCGCTGGGATCGACGATAAACACCTCCAGCTTGTGATTGAGCGCGGCGTCGAGGATGACCTCGTTGATATGCTCGTCGCCAAAGCTGTAGCCGATCACCATGAGTTTTGCGTCTGGTCGGGTCGCAAGCTGCCGGAACTGGTCGTGGTAAAAGGTCAGGATGGGAAATCGGCCGATGGCCACGGTCTTCTGGCCGCCTATGATGAGGATGCGTTCTCCGCTTGAACTCTCCACCCAGTTACAGGAGCCGTGAAGCTTGATGTAAAACTGCACATTGCCGTTCAGTGTGAAATCCGAAGGGTTAGGCTCCATCTGCGCAATGCGGTCGTAGACATGGCCTTGGAAGGCCGACGGGTTGCTGAACGTCATTCCGGGAATGTGGGCCCGCCCATACGGCGTCGGGCCGACAAGCGGGAAGTAGAGCGATTCCAGCAGGGTGTCCTGATTGGTCGTGAAGATGTACTGGAAGCGCTGGAGAAAGCCCCTTAGCCAATAACGGGTGTCGGCAGGTGTCTTAAATTCAAGCTCATTTCGCTGAATGAAGGATTGGCCCATGCCGTTGAACAGCCCGACGAGAGCACCGACAAGTGCCGTATATTGAGCCTTTCCAACCGGGTCTGTCGCACCTTGAAGGGCCGCAAGGACATCTTCGAATGAACCACCTGAGCTGTGGGACCGTAGAAGCAAGCCACGGGTGTTGTCGTCGAGGCTCTGGTCGCCCAGGAGGTGGGAGAAAACGTCCTTCGCGAGCATTCCGCCCCAATTGCGGGAAAAGCCAGCGCCGGTCAGTAGAATGTTGGTCATCGCTCGGCCTGCGAGTTGAAGGGCTTGAATTACGGTGACAGTGCACTCAATTGCTTCAACATTTAAGGCTTAGCGTTGTAGTCTTTCATGCGCCAATTCTGATGAAGATTGGCAAGTTGCTGGTCCAGCCAATCGGTTGGAGGCAAAGCGATACCCGCCATGATTTCCGGCGAAATTCCATCATGGCTGCTGATGTAATATCCGACTAGGCGCTGGATAACTGCGTTTCGCTTCTCGGCCTCGGCCTTCAGAGCAACGCCATGCGCGTTCGAAGCGGCCGAGTACCAAGCCAAACCTAAGGTGATGAGGCTGGTGATGAAGGCCACACCCGCAGACAGGGCCGGCCCAGAAAACCAATAGTTGACAGGGATCACTACTATGCCCTCCGCAAAAGGGGCTTTGTATCACAACTTAAGATTTAGATTCCAGATGATCCGCCCCCACGTGCGCCAATGCTAGGCATCGCGTGCTATGGCTCACATCTGACCGCGCACCGTCCCCCTACCTGCATTCAAAACTCGCCGCGCTCTCCGGATCGCCTTGGCCCTTGTACTGCGCATGTTGCGGATAGGCGCAGAGCGGCCGGCTGCGGCCGAGGAAGGCTGGTCCCGTCGCGACCACCGCATCGGGCGCCTTGCCGTCTTCTACCCAGTTCACAATAGCGGTGAGGAGGTCGAAACGATCGAGCGTTGCGCCGCTCGAGCAGTGACCCATGCCGGGCACCAGGAAGGCCCGGCTCGATTTTTCCCGCACCGTCTCCATGCCGCCGGACTCCGCCGCCATGCGCTCGTAGTAGTTCACGGTGTCGTTTGCCGAGAACCAGGGATCGCTCACGCCGTGGTAAAACAGCAGCTTGCCGCCATGGCCGAAGAAGCTCGACAGGTTGGTCCAGTAGGCGGTGTTGGCGAGGCGATCCATCCCGCTCGCGTTGACCCGGTCTTCGAGTTGATCGACGTCGATGCTTTCCCAGACAGGCGGTCCGACCGGACTGCGCGCGCCCGTGGTCAGGATGCCTGGAATGGCAACGCCTTCGGCGGCCACGCCGCCGTCCCACGGGAACGGCGGATAGACCTGCGTACCGCGTGAATTCTTCGGTCCGGCAAAAGCTTTCCTGAGGGCATCGACCTGCTGCGGCGCCAGGCAGGACTCCGACTTGCCATCCTTGATGTCGCCCTTGCAGGTGAGGACCTCAGGGTCGAATTGACAGGCTTTGCGGTCGAAGATCAGGCCATCCTTGACGCCGTCCTTGGCGTCGCAGGCATCGAGGATCGCATTCGTGATCAGCTTTCGCTCATCAGCGGAAAAAGCTTTGGCGGGCTCCGGCTTGCCGGACGCATCTTTCGGCGCGATCCGGCTGAAGGCCGCGTTGACCCAGGCGAGACCGATATTGGAGTTGCCGGTGCGCATCGCAGGCGCGCCGGCGACGATGCCGTCGAATTGATCCGGGTAGCGCGCCGAGGCCAGCATGGCTTCGCGGCCCCCGGTCGAGCACCCCGTGAAATAGGAATGTTTTGCGCCCTGGCCATAGTAATGCGTGACGATCGCCTTGGCCGCGATGGTCACCTTGCCGACGGATGCAGTGGCGAAGTTGAGCGCGGCTTCCTGATCCCTCAGGAACGAGGCATCGAACACCGCGCCCTGATGACCGCTGTCGGTCGAGACCACAGCAAAGCCGCGCGCCAGCGCCGGCACCTCGCCGGCGGCCTGGTAACCCAGCGGCGGCCGGATCGTGCCGTTCAAACCGCCGCCGCCCTGAAACAAGAACCGGCCGTTCCAGCGATCGGGCAGGGCGACGGCAAAGCCGATCGCGTAAGGTTTGCCATCGACGCCGACGCGTTGATCGATCACGCCATCCACGCGGCAGTTCGGCGGCAGCGCCACGGAGACGGTGGCCGGCGCCGGCGGCGATGGCTGCACGGTGCCCGGCGGCGCCTCCGGCACCTCTTCGGCCTTGGTGACAGATGCCGTCGATCCCGGCACCGTCCATCCGGTCAAGTCGGCGCATTTGAGCGCAGGTGGGATGTTGGCTGAATCATCGGCGCTTGCCGGCGAGATCGCAATGATCGTGGTGGCCGCGACGAAAGCCAGGCAAGCCATGGCACCGTCTAGCGCCACATGTCCTTTTCGCTGCATCGTTCTTCCCTGCCGTTTCTCGTTTTTTTGCGGTGCACGTCACTCGCGCTGGATCCCGGACGATCTGGCGCACCGATACCAAAACTATCTTGAGATATTCGGCAGGTGCCGTCCAGCGGCGCAGGCTTTTGGTCGCTCTCGCCGGTCGCGCTGGTCGACGGGGCACGAGGACTGTTTGCGGCTTGCTCCGCCTCTCCCGCTTGCGGGAGAGCATAGGCCGCCTTCGGCGGCCGTCCTTCCGAAAGACGCCGAGGCGTAGCCTCGGCTATTGCACGCCCCGGGCGATGCGAAGCATCGTCCCGTGCGCGGCGGGTGAGGGCTCTTTCCTCTTGGGGGCTGTCCCGACGTGGAGACACCCTCTCCCCAACCCTCTCCCGCAGGCGGGAGAGGGAGCGCAGCACCGATGCCGCGCGGACGTCGGCTACAGAACGACGCTGCAACGGCGAAAGCCGTCTGAACCCTTGTCGGGCCAACGCGACTAAGCTGCATGGCTCGGACAAAGACGCTCTTGCTGCTGCTTCTGCTTTTCGCGATCGCTGCGCACGACAGCTTCGCGCAGACACCGCCGCCGCCATTCGACGAACAGGCGCTCGAGCGCGTGCCGCCGACGGTCGCGAAGAGATTGGCGAGGCGCTTTTCGCTGGGCGCATTCGCCGGCCGCTTCGAGGAGACGCGGCTCGGCGCTGTTCAAGAGGCCTTGGGCGAGGGGACCATCCAGCACCAGGGCGACGCCGGAGGCAGCATCCATTGGCTGTGCTATCGGCGCGGGCAGCAGCGACTATGGGTCGTGTCCAGCGAGATGGGCGGCGCCGACCATCGCGTGACGGAGATCGTTGAGGAGCTCAGCGAGACAGACGCCGGGGCCTCGGCCGATTGCGCGATCATCCCGGAAAAGTTTTGGCCCGTCGTCTTCGACGGCAAGCTGCATCTGGGCATGTCGCGTCAGGAGGTCGTCACGGCGCTGGGACCGCCGTCGGCGTCGGACGCTGCCCAGATGGTGTATTCTCACGCGGGAAAGCTCGCACACGGTTTCGATGAGACCGCCTGGCTCATTCTCCGATTTCGTGACGACAAGCTCGTGTCCATGCGCGGCGGCAAGGCCACGACGAATTGAAGCCTGAGATGGGTTTCGCGAGGGCTTAACCCATCCTTCGAATTGCCTCAGATCGCCTTCGCCTTCTTCAGCGCATCGAGGTCGTGCCGCACGCCGGCAAGGCCATCATGGTTGTAGCGGATCAGGATCCGCTCGGCGCTGAGATAGGACAGCGCCGGGTTGCGGAAGCCGTTGTTGAACTTCGCCGCATCCGCGGGGTCGAAGCCGTAGTCGGGCGCGAGCTTGCTCAGGATCGCCACCGCCGCCGTCACCGCGGGGCCTGCGAAGATGTAATCCGCATCCGACAGATTGTGGATCACGGTCTCGGCCGAGAGGTTGCCGAGCTTGGCGGCGAGGAAGTCGAAGGTGTCGGTGGTGCGCGCCGGCGGCAGGCGGAGATGGCCGCTCGCATCCTTCACCAGATAGCCGCGCGCGATCGGGTCGACATGGGCGATGATGGCCGCGGCGCGCAGCCAGTTCACCACCATGTATTCGTGGCCGAGCGTCGGCGCGCTGTGGGCCGAGGCCTGGATCACGATGAACGGCGCGGGCAGGTCGCGCGCCATGGATTCGGCGACGCCGAGAATGTGATGGCCGCCGGTGCGGCTGTCGCCCTTGGCGCCGTCAGCGTCGGTCTCGCCGTTGCCGCCGAAGTTGAACTCGGCGAACTCGCTGCCGTCGGCATTCCACTGGAACACGATCGGCTTGGCCCAGTCGTGCCACATCGGGGCTGCGACGATGGCGTCGTGGTCGATGACGAGATCGGAATGGTCGACCGCCTCGCGCGAACCGTTCGGCGGTAGCGGCGCCACCCGCGGCAGGCCATCCTCGCCCGTCAGGCCGACGTTGAGGCGGTAGTTCTCGCTGAAGCTGATGGCGCTCGACAGGTTGAAGGATTCATGCACCGGCAGCCCGCCGGGATAGGAGTGGTGGCCGGTGAATGCGCTGCCGGGCGCGGCCCCCCAGGCCATCGGCAGATGCGGGCAGGCGGTGCCGTCGTCGCGCAGCGGCGGAAACACGCCCGTCACCGCGCCGCCCGGGAAGGCCTTGCCGTCGGCTTCGTTGATCAGGCCTTGCTTGATGAGCTCGGCGACGATCTTGTCCTTGTCCGCGGCGGTGAGGTTGGCGCGATGGGTGACGCAGGTGTCAGGGTTGAACAGGGCGTCATGGGTGGCGGCCTTCAGCTTGGCGTTGCCGATGGTGGCGATGACCTGCTCGATGCGCGCCAGCGCCGATTTCACCAGCGGCGAACGGGCGGCGAGCTCGCCCGCAGCAGCGTTGCCCGATCCAGGCACGGTCTGGTCGACGGCCAAAGCCGGGGCGGAGGTCGCGAGCACGGCGGCGGCGACGGCGGGAAGCATAAGGCGCATCGGCAGGTTCCTTTTGCAACGACGCGCAGCGCTAGCATTGGATAATGACAGTGCGGTAACAGCACCCGGCCATCGTGATTTCCGGAGCACGTAGCCTGCGAGCTGGCCGAGCGTGTGCTTCTCGGGCGCTCGCGCCGAGGAGCGGCGCAATCGGCCTGGTTACTTCACCAGCGTTTCGCCGCGACGCGCGCGCTTTGCTGCCCTGCCGCGATTGATGAACTGAACGCCGACGAACTCGCCATTGATCCAGGCGAGCTCGCAATGCCGGTAGGCGAGGCCGATGGGCGACAGCACCAGGAAAAACTCCCTCTGGCCGATGTCCGTCACCGCGCCGTCGATCACCAGCTTCGCCCCCATCTCGGAGACGTCGTGGATCTTGCAGGCGCGCTGCCATGTGCCGTCGATCGCCATGACGCGCGCTTCGAGGGGCCGTTCGAAAGCGACCCGCCTGTCCTTGCGTAGTTCTCCCTCGCTCATCGAGCACCCCCGCTGATGATCCCCAAGCGGCGGTCTAGAATAGAGTGAGAAGCTTGATCTTCGGTGAACAAGGCGGCAGAGGCTTGAAATCACGGTGAGATTGCACGCGGTTGTTGCGCGACCGAGCACTCACCGACCGGTGCGCGCGTCGACAGGCTTCAGGCGGCGAGGGGTCCGCTGAA
Source organism: Bradyrhizobium guangzhouense (assembly GCF_004114955.1). Taxonomy (NCBI): domain Bacteria; kingdom Pseudomonadati; phylum Pseudomonadota; class Alphaproteobacteria; order Hyphomicrobiales; family Nitrobacteraceae; genus Bradyrhizobium; species Bradyrhizobium guangzhouense. The sequence continues at coordinate 3,909,076 of NZ_CP030053.1, read as the reverse complement.
GGCGCCTCCTGAACGCGCCTCCTGAACCCTTGCTGAGCCGGCGCGACTAAAAACGCAGTGGGCGGTGGAAGCGGGGGCGGCCCCGGCGAGATTGGCATGAAGCGCTGGCTACGACGGCTTGAACGGATTACGTGGGCTGCCGCGCTTTGCGGGACGGTCGCGTTGCTGGCGCTCATGGCGATCTCTCCCGGCGAGCCCGACGCCGCGCATCCCGTCCGCTATGTCCTCCGTCACGACGTCAGATATGTCAGCGAGGACATGAGGCTGGTCCTGCAAATCCTGCTGGGTGTGAACATGTCGCTGGGCCTGGTTGCAGCCGGATGCCACTTCGCGCGCAAGGACCCGGGCGATGGATCCTGGCCGGGCAGGATCGGCGAACCCTAGGCCTGCAGCATCGAGACAGCGGGACTGCCGACCTGATGAACCGGGATGCTGTTCGAGGCGACGAATGCCTGGAAACGAGGGCATATCGCCGTGACATGGTTCAAACGATATCTGGTCGTCGGCAGCACCATCGGTGACGTGGTGCACGACGTGCGCCACGACAAGGCCGGATGAGCCGCCATGCTTGACGCTCTGTTCGGCTTTGTCTTCGACCTGGTCCTCAGCCTGGTCGGGACCGCCATCGCCAAACTGTTCGGCGCGGACAATGCCGCCGAAGTCGGGGGCGCGATCGTCGGCATCGGTATTCTCGCGATCGGTTTTGCGATCGCTGTGTGGGGGCACTGAGTAGCGACCGCTGCACGGACGATCGCTCGCTGTGGCGGCGCTTGCCGCCTAGGCCGCAATCCGCTGCTCAGTCGGCGCCGTCAGGTACTTCAACACTTCGGCATGCTCGAGGTCGGGCACCGCGATCGCCGTATGGCTGTAGCTCGCATGCGTGCGCGACTTTGCTATGCCGTCCAGGATCTCCTTGCCCTTGATGACGTGAAGGCCCATGCCGTCTCCGGACGGGAAGATCGCCAGCACCACGTCGTAGGCCCTGATCACCGACTTGAGCGCCTCGGCCTTGTCTTCGGCGACATCGACAAACACGCGGACATCGGCTGCGAGTTCACGCAGTTCGTCAAAATTCAGCACTTTTCGGGTACTCCAACGCAACAAGACTAGATTGAGAGTGGATGCGTTGGGTTACCAGAGTCTGAACAACACGCATCAAGATGCAAGTTTCACGTTGAGGTGACGGCCGGTCGTGGAAAACTCGGCGTCATGTACGCGCGGGGCTCTTGTCGGCGATTTCAACCGCGCCAACGCATCGCAAGTACGCCATCCTCTCTGAAGCTGCCGAGGAAGCCGAAGCGGTCCGCCTGATGACGGAACTCGAGCCGAACTGCTGCTTGCGTTTTCAGCCTCAATGGGCTCTAAGCCCGGCTGCTTCGTCGCCGCCAGGCGCGAACAGACGCGGCGCGCGTAGTTTTACCGCTTCCGGGCAAAGCTACATCGCAGCTCGCGCGCACCCCATTCAGAGGAATTCCAGACATGCCGAAGATGACCAAGACTCAATTGATCGATGCGATTGCCGAGGGCACGCAGCTTGCGAAGAACGACGTGAAGTCGGTCATCGAGTTCATGGCGACGGTCGGCTACAAGGAGCTCAACGAGTCCGGTGAGTTCGTTATTCCCGGTTTCGTGAAGATGTCGGTCGTCAACAAGCCGGCGACCGAAGCCCGCATGGGCGTCAATCCCTTCACCAAGGAGCCGATGCAGTTTGCGGCCAAGCCGGCGAGCAAGTCGGTCAAGGCCTCGCCGCTGAAGGTGGCCAAGGACGCCGTTTGATCCTTCCCGTTGCGTCTGCGCGGCGGCGGTGCGCAGATGGGCCGCGTGGGATCTTCAAAGACGCAATGTCTTCAAAAAGGGGAAAACCCCGCCTGGGGGAAAGCGGGGTTTTCGGGTGGGGGTGAAGCCTGGGGGAAGCTTCATTGGTAAGACGCGCCAGCGCCGAAAAAGTTCAGCGTGGAAGCTTGCAAGCTCTGCGCCCGCTCAAAGAAAAACCCCGCGCGGGGGCTACGGGGTTCTTCCAAGCCGGCGGTCGCGTCGCGCAACCGCCAGCACCACTGATTTCGGTCTGACAATGCGGGGGCGGGGATTTCGTTCCGACGCCTCGTCGATCATCACCTCGCTCCTGCGCAATGAAAAAACCCCGCGCTTGCGCACGGGGCTCTCTCGCTGACGGCGTTGGGATTTCAGCGCCTGGCCGCCAGCCGTTTGTCTAACTTAAGGTTGAAAATCCAAAAAGCAACCGCGCCGCGGTGACGGAATATGATCGTCCATCGCGGCGCTGCCATATGACTGGGCGCTGAAATCCCCAGCTTCGATGGGTCTTGGGCGCGCCGAAAAGGTTCAACGCGACATGCACAGGAAATTTTGCGTGCGGGCTGGACTTTTTGTTCTTATTCTGTTCTAGTGAGTCATCCGATCGAGGAGATGATTCATGACCGTTGAAAAGCAGCGCGAAGTGATCCGGCTCTGGAACCAGCTCAGGAAGGTCGAGGGCCCCGCCGCGGAGGAAATCCGCATCCAGATCCTGGAATGCTTTTCGGAGAAGAGCGGTACGAGGCGCCTGGCGGCTTGAACGCGTACGGCCCGCGCTTACCCGCTTGAGGCGATGACGATGCCCGTCGACGCATCGCTTCATCGCTCGTTAGGAAACGCTTCCCAGCGATTGACTCACCTCCGATTCGTTCTTCGAGAACGAAATGGACTCGGATGCAGAACAGGTCGTGTGTGCTCGCGCCCCAGTGCGCGGCCTGTGCCAAGACGAGTCGGTGGGATGGCTTGCATCATCACATCGTCGCTGTGGGGGCGCCGCCATCAATGTCAGCCGACATGACGCGAACGCCCGTTTGCGGCGGTGGTTTCTCGTTTGCATGCAAATGATTTGTTAAGATCTGGTCCGCGCCGATTTCGCCGATTCCGATGCGTTCTCCGAGAACGAAATGCGGGCGAAGCTGGAACAAAGAGGGTGAGCGCACCACGACGGACGGCGGGCCCATAGTTCGCCTCTCCGATGTCTCGCCCCTCCCGACGTCTCGACGCTCCCGATGCGCCGCGCTATCGTCGCCGGGGGACGGCGGGTGCATCCATGAAGAACGGGCTCTATTCCATCCACATCCGCATGCTCGACGGCGTGAAGGGCCGCGACAGCGGCGTGCTGATCTTGCGCGATGGGACGTTGCTTGGTGGCGGACCTTACTTCTGGTCGCGCGGGTCCTACTCATCGGGCGATGGCACCTGGAAGGGCGAGCTTGCCACCAACCAGCATTCGCCGTTTGCCGATCCGCTGGTCAGGCCGCTGTTCGCCGGCACTCAAGCGACCAGTGGATTCTCCGGGACATTCACCGAGGAGGGGGCCGAGGTCTACGGCACCGTGCTGGTCGCCGGCCATCGCAGCCTCGGCTTTAGCGCGACGCTGAAATGGCTCGCGGACGTCGTCTGAAGCGCTTGCAAGCTCCTAACGTAAGCTTGCGCCGATCGGAATAACCCTATTCGGTTAGGTTAAAAGTCCAATCGCGTTGCCTCGCCTGCGCGTTGGGATAGGTGTCTGGCAAAGACAACAAGAAAACCGATTTTGCCAAGCATCAATTCAAGAACCATTTCATGACCCCCTTTTTGGAACCGTCATTTTATCAGGGCGACCGCCAGACCTATCGCCGCGTCGCTGTCGTCGGCGCGCTCTTCTGTCTCGCTTTTGTGCTGATCAGCGTCTCGCTGCGGCCGCAGGACGAGGACGCGCGCGTCGCGGTCAAGGCCGACCGGCTGGTGCGGACTGCGGGCCAAGCGCCGCAGGCCAACTAAGCGCCGCAGGCCAACTAGCGTTAGCTGCCGCAGGTCTGATCCCCGGCGGACTCGTGCGAGCATGCGCCGCTTGTTGCCAGCGCGACGAAACCGGCATAGCCGAAGAGGTTGAGCAAGACTTCGAGCCAGACGGGCAAGATGAGCCTCCATCCCTCGCGGGAAGACGATTTCAACCCGCGCGCGAGGCGCATGTTCCGCGGCCGTGCGAAGAAACGCCGCTCAAAGCGGCGTAGTGGGATCGAGCCGCCGGCCGAGCGTCGCGACCGACTCCGCGGACGGCGATGATTTGAGGAACTCGGCGATGGCGCGGGCGAGCTCGCCGTCGCTCATCGGTGTCGATGGCGGGCGGAGCGCGCCGACGCCGAAGTTCCGGACGATCTCGTCGTAATGTTGCGTGTTTGTTGGGGGAACGAGCCTGCGGATGCGGGCGAGCAAAGCGGATATCGGCAATCTTGTCTCCTCGGCCTTCCGCCCCGTTGGCAGCCATTGATGTCTGCTGCCATTTTTGTCCGCGAAATTGAAAACCCCGCCAGCACCGCGGAGATGCTGACGGGGTCTTCATGCTCTTGCCCCACCCGGATGGCGGAGGCCTTCGCATGTAAGGCGTCAATCCACCGCAGGCCAAAACGTTCCATCCTCCCGCGAGATATTTCCGCCCGCTGCGGTTCCATCCGGAGCGAACCATTGCGGCCGGCCGGCGTTGTCCGAGAAGATGCGAAGGAGGAGATCATGAAGAAGACACTCGCAGTCCTTGCCACCGTAGCTGCCGTCGGCGTGACCGCGGTTGCGGCACCTGCACAGGCGCGCGGCATTGGCCCGGGCCTCGCGTTCGGTCTCGCCGCCGGTGCGATCACCGCGGGCGCCGTCGCCGCGTCCCATCCGTATGGCTATGGCTATTATGGCCCCGGCTACGGCTACTATGGCGGCCCGGCCTATTACGGCCCCGGCCCGTACGCCTATTATGGCGGACCGTACTATCGGCACCACCATTATTACCGTCACTGGTAACGGCTGAAGAGAATCGAAAAGCCCGGAGCGATGCTCCGGGCTTTTTTCGTTCGCAGACGTCCTCTGCGATGCGCTCATGGCCAGAGCGAGGGTCGTTCCACCTTGCGCGCGTTCTCCAGCGTCGAGACGAAATACTCTTCGCGCTCGCGCTTGAATTTCTCCTGCGTGGCACGGAAGGCGGCAACTCGGGCGGCGATCTCTTCACGTTCGCGGATCTTGCGTTGTTCGTCTTCGGTCATGTCGAATCCCCACTCCACTTGAGTCTATGTGCACGTGTGAACTCAAGCACTGCCGCCGCAATCACGTTGAGTCGCGTCAACACATGCATTGGCGCTTCTGATTGGGGCGTCAATGGGGAGGAGGCATTGCAGGATTGTGATAAGCGACGGTCGGAAAAAATTGCCGCCCAATGCAGCGCAAGGCTTGCGCGGCGGTGGATAAGAGCGTCAACAATCTTGCCGCTTGCGGGTGGTGCAGCTAGCGCGACATTGAATCGGGAGGCGGCACGTGATTGCAAAGGACCTTCAGAGCGGCGTCGAACAGCTCGGCGACATGATCGCGCGCGCCAACACCATCGTGCCGTTTACCGGCGCTGGCATCTCGACCGAATGCGGCATCCCTGACTTCCGTTCGCCGGGCGGAATCTGGACCCGCAACCGTCCGATCCAGTTCGACGAGTTCGTCGCAAGCCAGTCAGCGCGCGATGAATCCTGGCGCCGCCGCTTCGCGATGGAGGACGTGTTCGCCGCAGCAAAGCCCGGCCGCGGTCATCGTGCGCTGGCTTCGCTGCATCGCGCCGGCAAGATTCCGGCGGTGATCACCCAGAACATCGACAATTTGCACCAGGCCTCCGGCTTCGCCCCCGATTGCGTGATCGAACTCCACGGCAACACCACTTATGCGCGCTGCATCGGATGCGGGCAGGTTTATCAGCTCGACTGGGTGAAACGCCGCTTCGACCAGGACGGCGCCGCGCCCGACTGCAGCGCATGCGAGGAGCCGGTGAAAACAGCAACGATCTCATTCGGTCAGGCGATGCCCGAGGATGAAATGCAACGCGCGACCGAGCTGTCGCAGTCCTGCGACCTCTTCATCGCCATCGGTTCCTCGCTCGTGGTGTGGCCGGCGGCCGGCTTCCCGATGATGGCGAAGAATTCGGGTGCACGTTTGGTGATCATCAATCGCGAGCCGACCGAGCAGGACGACATCGCCGATCTCGTCATCCGCCACGACATCGGCGAAACCCTCGGACCCTTTGTCGGCAATTGAGGCGTTAGTTTGATTCGCGGCTGTGCAAGCTGTTCATAGGTTCCGGCGAATCTCTTTTTTGTCTATGCGTCGCAACCGGGAGTGTTATCTTTTGAGTCGAAAGATTCGCGTCGCGTCCAAGTGAGAAGATTCTCTTAAGACGCGTGATTCGAGCACCGCCAATGTGGCGGGTTGCATGGCAGTTGCGGGGTCCGGGGTTATGGGGTCGTCGGACGGATTTGAGTCCAAGAAGCTGGGAGTTCCCGCGTCGGGCGAGCACGGCGGCGGTCGCGACAATGCGCTTAGTCCCTTCACCGGCTTAGGTGAGGGCAGCGCCAACCTCGTCGAGGTCCATGGCGTCATCAAATGGTTCGACGCTTCAAAGGGCTACGGCTTCATCGTACCCGATAATGGCTGGCCCGATGTCCTGCTGCACGTTACCGTGCTTAGGCGCGACGGCTTCCAGACCGCCTACGAGGGCGCCCGCATCGTCGTCGAGTGCATCCAGCGCGCCAAGGGCTACCAGGCTTTCCGCGTCGTCTCGATGGACGAGTCGACCGCGATCCATCCGGCGCAGATGCTGCCGCCGCGCACCCACGTCACTGTGACCGCGACCAGCGGCCTCGAGCGGGCCCAGGTCAAATGGTTCAACCGGCTGCGCGGCTTCGGCTTCCTGACCTGCGGCGAGGGCACGCCCGACATCTTCGTGCACATGGAAACTCTGCGCCGCTTCGGCATGACCGAACTACGGCCGGGCCAGTATGTGCTGGTCCGCTTTGGGCCCGGCTCCAAGGGCATGATGGCCGCGGAGATCCACCCCGAAACCGGCTCGCCCGGCCTCCAGTCGCATTAGCGGCTTCAAATTTCCGTATTGGTGGGCGGAAGTGCGCAGGGTGGCCTCGCGCGCTTCTGGCTTTTGGGGCGGTGGCCGCGTAAGGATGTCGCAGTCCCGTAACCGTCGGGCCAGTCATTGTGGGCCCGCGTTTCCTGCCGAGTTTCCTGCCATGAGCTTTGATCGTAAGGCCGTCCGGTCCGTTGCCCGGGGCTTTCTTGCCGCCGCTCTCGTCATTGTCGGCTTCGCCCTCGCTGGCTCAGCCGTTCGTGCCGCCAGTTTCCAGCCGCTCGAAATCGTCACCAAGAATGGCGTGCAGGTGTTCTCGGTGGAGATGGCGACCACGGACGAGGAGAAGCAGACCGGGCTGATGTACCGCAAGGAATTGGCTGACGGCAAAGGCATGCTGTTCGACTTCAATCCCGAACAGGAAGTGTCGATGTGGATGAAGAACACCTATGTCTCGCTCGACATGATCTTCATTCGCGCCGACGGACGCATCCTGCGGATCGCCGAAAACACCGAGCCGCTCTCGACCAGGATCATCTCGTCCAAGGGGCCCGCCCGGGCCGTCCTCGAGGTGGTGGCGGGAACAGCCCAGAAATACGGTATCCGCGTCGGCGACCGGGTCGGGCATCCCCTGTTCGGCAGCAAATAGGCCGGGCAGGGCTATTGCGGTCCGGCCAGCGGATTTTCGGGCGGCTGGAAAGCTTGATGGCCCTCCTGGAAGCGTGTATCGACGGGGCTCGCCGGACATTCGGGGTATAGCGCAGCCTGGTAGCGCGGCAGTTTTGGGTACTGCAGGTCGTTGGTTCGAATCCAGCTGCCCCGACCAACGTCTTCAAGCGGCCTGTTCCTCGTTCCAGTCCACCATCAATTGACGATTTGACCTCGCCGGCACCGCGTTTCGATGCCGGGACGACGGTCCGCCTGCTCAAACAGGAAACTGTGCCGGCTGCGAGGTGCGCCATGAGCCTTGCTCCCGGTGGTCGAGCGCGGTCGCTCAACGATGATGGCGCGGATCGGCATCATGCGCGCGCCGAACCGACACCTCGTTTCGAGGTGAACGGGAGGTGAATATTCAGTTCAGGGACCATTACTCACCACAAGCGTTTAAACGATCTGGGGTGGTTGTACGGAGGACACGGAAATGCTTGCAGCGATCGTCGGCGCCGCCTTCGCCCTACAGCCCGGCGTGGCCGCTCCCCCGCCTGCCGGACCACCGATCGAGCAGATCCAATTTCGGGGCAGCCCAGAAGGCGGATGCCCGGACGGATATGACTTCAACTACTCTAACGGCCGTTGCTATCCCAACTCATACAAGGCGCCCGGCGTCTACGCGAGGCCGATCCCCGAGTACCCTCCGATGGGTTATGGCTACTATCGGCCTCATCGATATGGCTATCCAAGGTACGCGCCAGGCTATTACCCGCGCTACTAGCGCCGCACCATTCGCTGCTGGACATGCACGCGTTCAACGTCGGTGGCCCGCCAGTGACCGGCGGGCGCCCGTTCGTCGCGGCGCACTATTTCTGCGCAACCTTGCAGGGATTTTTGCTGCAATTTAAGTGGGGTAACAGGCGCAGAATTACCAAAGCTTCATCGAACCTTTGGGCGTCGCGATCGACATATCGGTGTTGGGAATTTCAGCGCCCAATGCCTAACGGACGCCGCCAAGCGATGATACTCCGCTTGCGCGGCGTTGCGCTTTTCGGGACTCAGCCCGCGGCGTACCAGCCCGCCGGAAACGGGATCAGCGGCCAGACCGGATGATTGTCGTTGGCAGCCTTCGGCGCGCCGTCCTGCGGCCGTATGGCAACCGGTGTCGGGGGCGGCGAAGTCATCGCCAGCCGCAAATAGGCACATTGCAAATTCATGATCGTCGACCCGCGCAGTCAGTCGCTTGAAAAAAAATCGGCCTGAAATCAGCCCCCGTGCGCTCTTCGGAAACGGCGCATTCATTCTCAAATCGCGCGTGCATCTTAGAAAGGTTGGGCCGGCGTTTCAACCGGCAACGCGGCTGTCCGCCCGCGAGTAAGGTTGATCGGTTAGGTTAAGCACGGACCGTCGTTGCGGCCATTTTGACCGATGGTATCAACCGTTGCAGGCACGCGACGACGCCCCGGCAGAGGCTCACACGAGATCACATTCGTCGCGGCGTTTCGTTTCGCGCGAGTTATCCGTCATGGCTTTCGATCTCACCACGAAAACATCCCGCCAACGGTCTGATTGGACCGAGATCTGGCATCTCTGGACCGTCATCGTGCCGCGCCGCTCAATCAATGGGCAACTCGTCTACGGCAAGGTCTGGCGTCGTCACGACGGGCGCGACTGGATCTACAAGAAGTTCACCGAATACGACGGCGAGGCGGCGGCCTGAGCCGGAGGGGCTTTGCTTAGCCCTGATGCCTTTCGCCCGCGGCGGCGCCGGGGGTCTGCACGCGCGGGAGCGGCAGTTTGAAGTGACGCTTGGCGTAAGCGACGATCTCGTTGTCGGTGGGATGATCGGCCGCTTCCACCGCGACGATCCGCTTGGCGAGATCCGGCGCATGGGCGCGAATATGGCTGGCGAGCTCGGTCTTCGCATTCGCCGGACCGATGATGAGGATTTCCCCGGCGTCGGCGAGAGCCTTGGTCACCTCGGCGAGGAAGGTCCTGTCGGGGGCGGCGTGGCCGCTGCCGATCGCGTTGGCCTTGTGATGAATGTGCCGCGTTGCCAAGTGCGGATGCAGCGTGACTTCGTCGGAGCCGCTCAGGCCAAGATGGAAGATCCGGGCCTGCGAGTGATCAATCCAGACCACGGCGTGAAAATGAGAGGGCATCTGCTTGTCCTTGGGCCTTGTCCGAGAGGAGGCCGCCGACATCAATTGCGGCGGCGCGTGTCTTGGAAACACTAGGCCGATCGGCCTGGCTCCTGGTTGACTCAAGTCAACCCGATCCGATGCAGGTCGATCCGATCCCCGGCAAGCCGGACACGGCAATCAAGGACGGACGCTCGCTCGACCGAGCGGGCGTTCGGCGGCTCAGGCGGCCTTTGCCGCCGGGGGAGCTGCGGGCTTCGCCGGCGGCGGCTTCAGCGGCTTGTCCTGCCGCTTCGACCACGAGATGTAGTAGGCCACCGTCGTCATGATCGCGATGCCCGCGATGGAGACGAACAGCTGCGCAAACAGCGAGCCCGAGCTCATCGACAGCTCGAAATGGCCGACGAAGGACAGGAACACGCCGACGCAGAACACCGCGAGCGATTGCTGGCCGCAGACAATCACGGGATCGAAGACCTTCCACTCCAGCCCCGGCCATTCCTTCGGCACGAAGCGGATCACCAGGATCACGATCACGACGAAGTGGATGAAGCGATAGGGCGCAAGGTTGGTCTTGTCATTCGGGTTGAACGCCGAGAACAGCCATTCCGGGAACATGGCGCCGAGCGTCGGGAAACGGCCGGCCATGGTCATGACCAGCGCGAAGGCGAGATAGCCGAAGCAGAGCCATATCGTGATCGGCGAATTGATCAGCCAGCCCGAGCGACGCGCGCCGCCCATCGCGCACCAGGCGCCGAACACGAACAGCACCTGCCAGCAATAGGGGTTGAAGTACCACTGACCGGCCGGATAGGCGTTGAGGTTCAGGCCGAAGTGACGCGCGGTCAGCCACAGGATGATGGAGAGCACCATCGTCAAATCTGGCTTGCGCAGCATGAACCACAGCACCGGCGGAAACAGTCCCATCAGCACGATGTAGAGCGGCAGCACGTCGAGATTGAGCGGCTTGAAGCGGAGGAACAGGCCCTGGCGCAAGGTCTCGGTGGCGTTGTCGACGAGGCCTGCGACGTTGAACTCGTTGATCATCTCGGAGTCGCCGAAGCGCAGCGCCAGATAGCTGATCGAGGCGATGTAGATCACGAACAGGATGATGTGGGCGACATAGAGCTGCCAGACCCGCTTGGTCAGCCTTGTGGCGCCGACGATGAAGCCGCGCTCCAGCATCATGCGGGCGTAGACGAACGAAGCCGTGTAGCCGGAGATGAAGACGAACAGGTCTGCGGCGTCCGAGAATCCGTAATTGCGCGTCGTGATCCAGTTCACGACGTTGTCGGGGATGTGATCGAGGAAGATCGCCCAGTTCGCGATACCGCGAAACAGGTCGAGCCTGAGGTCACGGCCCTTGTCGGGAAGCGTGGCGTTGATGTTCAGGAAGGCCATGCGACGGAAGCTCTCGAAGGGGACGGTTACGCTGAAGGCGGCGAGGCAAAACTTGGCAGGGTTTGGCCGTCCGGCGGGATTTCCGGGCGGAAGGCGGGTACGCAATTGTCACAGTGCAGCATAATGACTATACCCGTCGGCGAGGGACCCGGGAGGGCCGGAATCACCGATCAGTTCCCGAAAGGTGTCTCTATACTATGCCCGCGGTTTCCACCAATCGCTACCGTGACGCACGAAAATCGAACGAAAAGACCGAGAGGCCGGACCGCCAATGACCGCACGCATTTTCAAGCCCGCCAAGAACGCGATGCAATCCGGCCGGTCGAAGACCAAGGAATGGCAGCTCGATTACGAGCCGGAGCAGCCCCGTTCGGTCGAGCCGCTGATGGGCTGGACCTCGTCCGGCGATATGAAGCAGCAGATCACGCTGCGCTTCCACACCAAGGACGAAGCGGTCGCCTATTGCGAGCGCAAGGGCATCGCCTACCAGGTGATCGAGCCCAAGGAATCGCTGCACCGCCAGATTGCCTACGCCGACAATTTCTCCTTCCGCCGCGGCGAGCCCTGGACGCATTGAGGGCCGGCCGTCCGACTGGACCGGCCTTGGCACTGCGCCCACCCCGTGCTTCGCTCGCCCGGATGACGGGACCATGACGAGGTTAAGGGATGGCCGGGCGTGACCAGCTCGACGGCGTCGACCTGAAGATACTCTCCGAATTGCAGCAGGACGGGCGTGTCCGTAACAACGAGCTGGCGCTGCGCGTCGGCGTGTCTGCGCCGAACTGCCTGCGCCGGCTCAAATCGTTGTTCAGCCGCGGCGTGATCCGCGCCGTGCGTGCCGTCATCGACGAGCGGCTGCTCGGCTATGAGGTGGTGTCGTTCGTCTCGATCCAGCTCGGCAGCCAGGCGCAGCCGGTGCTCGAGGCCTTCGAGGGCTCGATCTCGGCGATCCCGCGCATCCAGCAGTGCTGGCGCATTTCGGGCGACACCGATTATCTGCTCAAATGCGTGGCGCCGAGCGTCGAGAGCATGCGCCAGCAGCTGCTGCATTTCGCCGCCATGCCAAACGTGAAGAATGTCCGCAGCTTTCCGGTGCTGGGCGTGGCGAAGGACGTGCCGCTGCCGGTGCAGGAGATCGCCGCCGCATCGACAGGATAGGGGCCGCGCAAGACGACGGCGGCCGCGCTCTTCAGCGATAGCGGGCGCGAAATTCGCGCGGGCTGGCGCCGGTCCACGAGCGGAAAGCCCGGGAGAAGCTTTTCTCATTGCGGAAGCCGGCGATCTCCGCGATGCGCTTGATCGGAGTGCGGCCGCGCATCAGCTCCTGCTTGGCGAGCTCGAGCTTTGCTTCTTCCTTCAGATCGCGCAGGGAAGTTGCTTCCTGGCGCAGGCGGCGGTGCATGGTGCGGGTGGAGAGCGCGAGTTCGCTCGCGACGTCCTCAGCGCCGAGAATGCGTCCGCGCGCCTCGCGCAGCACGCGCCTGATACGCTCGACCAGCAGGCGATCGCGGCGATAAGGCAGCACGGTCAATCGCAGCGCGCCCTTGAGCATGCCGTCGAGATCGGCGCCGTTGCGCGTCAGAGGCAGCGAGAGATAATGCTTGTCGAAGACGATGCGTGCCGCCTCCGCATCGAAGCGGGTGTGCTTGCAGAAGATGGTCGGATAGACCGAGACGTGCACGGGCTCCGCATAAGGGAATTCCGCCGCGCGCAGCGCGATCGCGGAATCCACCGCCCAGCAGGAGAAGCCGAGCACGTAGCGGAGCAGGGTGACGAGGCAGAATTCGCGGCAGTCGCCGAGATCGCGCTGCTCGCGAATGGAGATGGTCGCGGTCTCGCCGCTGACCGCAAGCTCGAACAGCACGTCCTCGGTCAGCAGACGATGATGCCGGCACCAGCGCTTCAGCGCGACCTCGAGATTGGGCGCGGTGATCGAGGCACGGCACAGCATGCCATAGGTGCCCCAGGGCAGGCGGCGCGAGAACCAGCCGAGTGCCTCGTCGTCGAGCTCGCGCATGGCGTGGCCGGCCAGCGCCTCGAACTGGGCCGCCGTGATCCGCCCGTCGGCCGACCGGACGAGATCGGAGAGGACCTGGCCCCTGGCGAGCGCCTCGGCCGGATCCCGCCCATAGCGGACATAGGCCGCGATCACGCCGCGGACGAAGGCGGCGGGGGTCACGGCACGGCGGGGCGAGCTTGTTGCGGCTTGGAACGGCATCGGAAATCCCCCTGAAAATCCTCGCCAAACTTGGCGGAAAATGCAACCTTTTCGACCGCCGGAACGCCCGGGCGGGGGTAGGTTCGGACCCGACAAGAACTTTGCAAGAATCCTTGGAGGAATCGCCTTGAACATCCCGAGCATCGACTTCGATCTGGGCGAAGACATCGGCATGCTGCGCGACACGCTGCGCGCCTTCGTGGAGGCGGAGATCGCCCCGCGCGCCGCCGAGATCGAGAAGGCCAATCTGTTCCCCGCGGACCTCTGGAAGCGGCTCGGCGACCTCGGCCTGCTCGGCATGACCGCGCCGGAACAATATGGCGGCTCCAACATGGGCTATCTCGCCCATATCGTCGCCATGGAGGAGATCTCGCGCGGCTCCGCGGCCGTGGGCCTGTCCTACGGGGCTCACTCCAACCTCTGCGTCAACCAGATCCGCCGCAACGGCAATGACGCGCAGCGCCAGCGTTACCTGCCAAAGCTGATATCGGGCGAGTATGTCGGCGCGCTCGCGATGTCGGAGCCGGGCGCCGGCTCGGACGTGGTCTCGATGAAGCTGCGCGCCGACAAGCGCGGCGATCGTTATTTGCTCAACGGCTCGAAGATGTGGATCACCAATGGCGGCGATGCCGACGTGCTGGTGGTCTACGCCAAGACCGATCCGGAGGCCGGCCCGCGCGGCATGACCGCATTCCTGATCGAGAAGGGCTTCAAGGGCTTCACCCACGGCCAGCACCTGGACAAGCTCGGCATGCGCGGCTCCAACACCTATCCGCTGTTCTTCGATGAATGCGAGGTGCCCGAGGAGAACGTGATGGGTAAGGTGGGCGAGGGCGTCAAGGTGCTGATGTCGGGCCTCGACTATGAGCGCGCGGTGCTATCGGGCGGACCACTCGGGATCATGGCGGCCTGCATGGACGCGGTGGTGCCCTACATGCACGAGCGCAAGCAGTTCGGCCAGCCGATCGGCGATTTCCAGCTGATGCAGGGCAAGCTCGCCGACATGTATGCCACATGGCAGGCCACCCGCGCTTATGTCTACGCCGTGGGCAAGGCCTGCGACCGCGCCGACCACGCCCGCAGCCTGCGCAAGGACGCGGCGGCCGCAATCCTGCATTCCGCGGAGAAGGCGACGTGGATGGCGGGCGAGGCGATCCAGGCGCTGGGCGGCGTCGGCTACACATCCGAATTTCCGGTCGGCCGGCTCTGGCGCGACGCCAAGCTCTACGAGATCGGCGCGGGCACGTCCGAGGTGCGCCGCATGCTGATCGGCCGTGAGCTGATGTCGGAAACCGCCTAAACTCTCCACCACGTGATCAGAAACGCGGGACCTCATGCCGCTTCATTCCAGCATCGACCCATCGTCATCCGATTTTGCGCGCAATGCGGACGCCATGCGCGGCCTCGTCGCAGATTTGCGTGAAAAGCTCGCCCAGGTCGCCGGCGGCGGCGGCGAGTCCTCGCGCAACCGCCACACCGCGCGCGGCAAGATGCTGGCGCGCGAGCGCGTCGATCTGCTGGTCGATCCCGGCACCTCGTTCCTGGAGCTGTCGCCGCTCGCGGCCCACGGCCTCTATGGCGGTGACGTGCATTCGGCGAGCATCGTCACCGGCGTGGGGCGGATCTCGGGCCGCGAATGCGTTGTTGTCGCCAACGACGCCACCATCAAGGGCGGCACTTATTATCCGATGACGGTGAAGAAGCATCTGCGCGCGCAGGACATCGCGCGGCAGAACAACCTTCCCTGCGTCTACATGGTGGATTCCGGCGGCGCCTTCCTGCCGCTGCAGGACGAGATTTTTCCGGACGAGCGGCATTTCGGCCGCATCTTCTACAACCAGGCGCAGATGTCCTCACAGGGCATCCCGCAGATCGCCATCGTCATGGGCTCCTGCACCGCCGGTGGCGCCTATGTGCCTGCGATGTCGGACGAGAGCATCATCGTGCGCAATCAGGGCACCATCTTTCTCGGCGGCCCGCCGCTGGTGAGGGCCGCAACCGGCGAGGTCGTGAGCGCCGAGGAGCTCGGCGGTGCCGACGTGCATTCGCGCCAATCCGGCGTGACCGACCACTACGCCCAGAACGATGCGCATGCGATCGGCATCGCCCGGCGCATCGTCGGCACGCTCAAGCCGTCAGCGCGGCCGAACCTCAACATGCACAGGCCGCGCGATCCGCTGTTTGCGGCGGAGGAGATCTATGGCGTGGTGCCGGTTGACGGCAGAAAGCCGTTCGACGTGCGCGACATCATCGCGCGCGTCGTGGACGGCTCCGAATTCGACGAGTTCAAGAAGCTTTATGGCACGACCCTGGTGTGCGGCTTCGCCCACATCTGGGGCTTTCCGGTCGGCATCATCGCCAACAACGGCATCCTGTTCAGCGAGAGCTCGCTGAAGGGAGCGCATTTCATCGAGCTGTGCTGCCAGCGCGGCATTCCGCTGGTTTTCCTGCAGAACATCACCGGCTTCATGGTCGGGAAGAAATACGAGGCCGGCGGCATCGCGCGCGACGGCGCCAAGCTGGTGACGGCGGTGGCGACAGCGTCGGTGCCAAAGTTTACCGTCGTGATCGGCGGCTCCTACGGCGCCGGCAATTACGGCATGTGCGGCCGCGCCTATTCGCCGCGCTTCCTCTGGATGTGGCCGAATGCGCGCATCTCGGTGATGGGCGGTGAGCAGGCTTCGATGGTGTTGAGCCAGGTCCGCCGCGATAACATCGAGGCGAAGGGCGACAGCTGGTCGAAGGAGGAGGAAGATAAGTTCCGCAAGCCGATCCGCGATCAGTATGAGAGCCAGGGCCATCCGTATTACGCGACTGCGCGTCTTTGGGACGACGGCGTGATCGATCCGGCCGACACACGGCTCGTGCTCGGCCTCGGCCTGTCGGCGGCGTCGAACGCACCGATCGAGCCGACGACATTCGGCCTGTTCAGGATGTGATGCGATGGACCGTACAAAGCTCTACCGCCGGTTTCGCACGCTCCTGATCGCCAATCGCGGCGAGATCGCCTGCCGCGTCATCCGCAGCGCCCGTGCCATGGGCCTGCGCACGGTTGCCGTTTATTCGGAGGCCGACCGCGACGCGATGCATGTCGCGCTTGCGGACGAGGCCGTGCTGCTCGGCCCGGCGCGGGCCCGCGACAGCTATCTCAATGTCGAGCGGCTGATCGAGGCCGCGCGCAAGACCGGCGCCGAGGCGGTGCATCCCGGCTACGGCTTCTTGTCGGAAAATGCCGAGTTCGCGCGGGCCTGTTACGATGCAGGCCTCGTCTTCGTCGGCCCGACCGCCGAAATGATGAATGCGATGGGCTCGAAGTCGGGCTCGAAGGCGCTGATGGAGGAGGCGGGCGTGCCGCTGGTGCCAGGCTATCACGGCGACGCGCAGGACGATGCGACGCTGGCGAAGGCGGCCGAGAAGGTCGGCTTCCCCGTGCTGGTAAAGGCGTCCGCCGGCGGCGGCGGCCGCGGCATGCGGATCGTGCGTTCGGCCGCCGAGCTAGGGCCGGCGATCGTCAGCGCCAAGCGCGAGGCCAAGGCGGCGTTCGGCGACGATCGCATGCTGATCGAAAAATACGTCGATAATCCCCGGCACATCGAGGTGCAGATCGTCGGCGACAGCCACGGCAATCTGCTGTCGCTGTTCGAGCGCGAATGCACCTTGCAGCGCCGCCATCAGAAGGTCATCGAGGAAGCGCCGTCGCCGACGCTCAATGCTGCCCAGCGCGAAACGGTCTGCGCCGCCGCGCGCAAAGCGGCGGGCGCGGTGAACTATGTCGGCGCCGGCACCATCGAATTCGTCTCCGACGGCAAGGATGTGTTCTTCATCGAGATGAACACGCGCCTCCAGGTCGAGCATCCCGTGACCGAGCTGATCACGGGCATCGATCTCGTCGAATGGCAGCTGCGCGTCGCCTTCGGCGAGGCGCTGCCGCTGAAGCAGGACGAGATCAAGCTCAACGGCCATGCCGTCGAGGCGCGCGTCTACGCGGAAAATCCGACCAAGAACTTCATGCCGTCGGTCGGCAGGATCTCGACCTGGCGGCTGCCCGCGGAGACCGGCGGCCTGCGCATCGATGCCGGCTATCGCGAGGGCGATACGGTCTCGCCATATTACGACGCCATGCTGGCCAAAATGATCGCGTGGGCACCGTCGCGCGATGTCGCGATCGACCGCCTCAACCGCGGGCTAGAGGATTCCGACGTCCGCGGCATCGTCACCAACATTCCGTTCCTGTCGGCGCTGATCACGCATCCGAAGGTGCGGGCCAATGCAATCGATACCGGTTTCATCGAGCGCGAGCTGGCCGCCCTGACCTCGGCCTCGCCAGCGCCCGGCGAGCTCGAGCTGTGCGCTGCAGTTGCCGCAATCGTCAACGACGAGCGGCAGGCTGCGCAAGGCGAGGCAAATTCGCCGTGGCAGACCTTTGGCTGGCAGCCGGTCGGCCGCCGCCAGCGCAACTTTGCCTTCCGAGTCGGTCACGGCCCTGAGCAGAAGATCGCGCTGAACTATGGCAGCGGACCATCGACGCTCGTGATTGGTGAGCGTGAGCTGGCATTTGCGGTCGTGCCGAAAGACGGCGGGTTCGATCTGACGCTGGATGGTGTCAAATCGTCGGTCGCCGCCGTGATCGACGGCCACGAACTGTATCTGCGCACGCGCAACGGCCGCTTCGATCTGCATTGGGTCGATCCGTTCGGCGGCGAGACCGAGGAGCAGACAGGCGCGGACAAGATTGCAGCGCCTCTGCCGGGCACGGTCGTGGCCGTGCTGGCCGAGGAGGGAGCGAAGCTCGAAAAGGGCGCACCGATCCTGACCCTGGAAGTGATGAAGATGGAGCAGACGCTGCGGGCGCCCTATGCCGGCGTGCTGAGGTCGATCAAGTGCAAGGTCGGCGACATCGTGCAGGAAGGCGTCGAGCTCGCCGTGGTTGAGCCATCGGAAGAATGACTTGAGGAGAGTGACATGAGCGAGCCCGTCCGCATCATCGAGATGGGGCCGCGCGACGGGCTCCAGAACGAAAAGACGGCGGTCAGCGTCGAGGCCCGCATCGCCTTCATCGAGGCGCTGGTTGGAGCTGGCCTCGAGACCGTCGAAGTCGGCGCCTTCGTCTCGCCCAAGGCGATCCCGCAAATGGCGAGTTCCGATGCCGTGCTGCGCGGCGTTGCCCATATCAGGGGCGCCGAATTCCACGTGCTGGTGCCGAACGAGAAGGGCTACGACGCGGCGCGCGCCGCCGGCGCGAAAGTGGTCTCGGTGTTCGCGGCAGCCTCCGAGGGCTTCTCGCGGGCCAACATCAACTGCACGGTCGCGGAATCCATCGAGCGGTTCAAGCCGGTGCTGGCGCGCGCCAAGGCCGATGGCGTCAAGGTCCGGGGCTATATCTCCTGTGTGCTCGGCTGCCCGTTCGACGGCGAGATCAAGCCCAAGGCGGTGGCCGATCTTGCCAAGACGCTGTGGGATCTTGGCTGTTACGAGATCTCGCTCGGCGACACCATCGGCGTCGGCACTCCCGCCAAGGCCAAGGCGATGCTGCGCGCGGTGGCCGCCAACATCCCGGCGGCAAGGCTCGCTATGCATTTCCACGACACCTACGGCCAGGCGCTGGCCAATCTCTATGCCGGGCTGGAGGAGGGCGTGCGCGTCATCGATGCGGCCGCTGGCGGCTTGGGTGGCTGTCCTTATGCGCCGGGGGCGACGGGCAACGTTGCGACTGAGGACGTCGTGTACATGCTCGAAGGCATGGGCGTGAGGACCGGCGTCGAGATGGAGAAGCTGCTGGCGGCAACGAACGAGATGAGCAAGGTGCTCGGCAAGCCGCCGGTGAGCCGTGTGGCGTCGGCGCTGAATGCGAAGAAGAAGCGGGCTGCGTTGTAGGTGCGTAGGGTGGGTTAGCCCTGCAATTGCGTGAAGCGCAATTGCAGGGCGTAACCCGCCACTGTTCTTGTCCGCAGCGACAGAAGAGGTGGGTTACGCCCTGCGGCTAACCCACCCTACGGCACCTTCTATGTCGCTACCTGCTCCCGTCCGGCCCCATCACAAGATCCGGCAGTAAGGTCGAGATCTCCGGCACGAGGCACAGCAGCAAAACGGCGCCCATCATCAGGAGCACGAAGGGCAGCGTGCCCCAGATCACTTCGCTGAGCGAAATGTCCGGCGCGACATTGCGGATGACGAAGATGTTCAACCCCACGGGCGGATGGATCAGTCCCATCTCCATCACGATGGTCATGACCACGCCGAACCAAATGATGTCGAAATTGGCGGCGCGCAGGGGCGGCAGGATGATCGGCGCGGTCATCAGGATGATCGAGACCGGCGGTAGGAAGAAGCCGAGCACGACGACCATGACGAGGATCGCAAACAACAGGCCCCAGCGCGGCAGATGCATTGCCACGACGGATTCGGCTGCCGATTGCGAGATGTGCAGATAGCTCATCACGTAGGAATAGAGCAGCGACATGCCGATGATCATCATCAGCATGGTCGATTCCCGGATCGTCGACTTCATGATGGGGCCAAGGTCCTCGGGCCGCCACACGCCGTAGATCGCCGCGATCAAGCCCAACGCCAGAAGCCCGCCGAGGCCGGCCGTTTCCGATGGCGTGGCGAAGCCGCCATAGAGCGCGGCCATCACGCCGGTCAGCAGCAGCACGAACGGGATCACCCGCGGCAGGACGCTGAAGCGTTCGGCGAGCGTGTACTCGTCGCGCGCAAGAATTGCAGCCTCCGGGCCGCCGTTCTTGTAGATCGCTTCCGCCGCCGCATATTCCCGGCGGAAACGATACACGGCGTAGAATCCGAACAGCGAGACCAGCAGCAGGCCGGGCCCGATGCCGGCCAGGAACAGCCGGCCCAGCGACTTCTCGGCGGCGACCGCGAACAGGATCATAGTGATCGAAGGCGGCAGCAAAATGCCGAGCGTGCCGCCGGCGGCAATGATGCCGGCGGCAAAACCGCCGGAATAGCCGCGCTTGCGCATCTCGGGAATGCCGGCCGACCCGATCGCAGCACAAGTCGCGGGCGAGGAGCCCGCCATCGCCGCGAACAGCGCGCAGGCAAACACGTTGGCGACGCCGAGGCCGCCGGGCACCCGGTGCAGCCAGGCGTGCAGCGCCGAATAGAGATCGTGGCCGGCGCGCGACTTGCCGATCGCCGCGCCCTTCAGGATGAAAAGCGGGATCGACAGCAGCGTGATCGAGGCCATTTCCTCGTAGACATTCTGCGTCACCGTATCGAGCGAGGCCGAGGGCATGTAGATGCCCATGAACACGACCGCGACCGCGCCGAGCGCGAACGCGATCGGCATGCCCGAAAACATCACGAGCAGCGTCGCGACGCCGTAAGCGATACCGATCCCGAAGACGCTCATGGCCGCTTGGCTCCTGCGAAAGGCAGCGCCAGTTGCACGAGGATCTGGACGCAGAGCAGGCTCATGCCAAACGCCATCAGGGAATAGGGAATGGCGAGCGGCGGCGACCACATCGAGTTCGAGACCTGGCCGTCGACATAGGCCTCATGCGTCAGCGTCCACGACTTCCAGGTGAAGAAGGCGCAGAACAGGAACGTCGCGGCGTCGACGAACCAGAGCCGGATCCTGTTCGCCAGCGGCGACAGCAGCCCGACGAAGGCCTCGATGCCGATATGGCCGCGGTTCTGCTGCACGTAGGCCGCCGTCATGAAGGTCGCGCCGACCAGCAGGAACACGGCCGCCTCGTCCTGCCAGTAATTTGCGGCCTTGAACAAGGCGCGACTGAGCACGCTGTAGCTCAGGATGGCGCAGGCCGCGACCAGCGCAAGCGCCGCGAACACGAGGATGATGCGGTTGAGGATGGCGAGGCCGCGATCAAGCGCCGCCGCAAGGCCGGTCCTTGCGGCAGCATTCGCCTGATCGTCACGATCCGGCAGAGGGCCGTGACTCATGCAGCGACGTCGGAGGCGAGCTTGAGCAGGTTTGCGGCGGTCGCAGTCTTGGCGCCGTAATCCTTCCACGCGGTGTCGCGCGCGATGTCGCGCCATTTGCCCACGGTGGCCGCGTCGAGTGCGCTCACCTTGGCACCGGCCTTTTCGTAGACCTTGGCGACCTCGACGTCGTCATCCTGCGCGCCCTTGCGGCCGAAGGCCTCGAGCTCTTCGCCGACAGCGACCACGATGTCCTGCTGGTTCTTCGGCAGCTTGTCGAAGATCGCCTTCGACATCATCAGCGGCTCCAGCATGAACCAGTAGGACGCGCCCGCGCCCGAGGTCAGCGACTTCGCCACCTCTTCGAGACGGAACGAGATCAGGCTGGTGGAGGAGGTGATGCCGGCATCGCACGCGCCGGTCTGCATCGCGGCATAGATTTCGTTCGAGGGTACCGACAGCACCGAGGCGCCGGCGGTCTGCAGCACCATGTCCATCTCGCGCGAGCCGCCGCGCACCTTCATGCCCTTGGCATCTTCGGGCGCCACGATCGGCTTGGAGCGGCTGGCGACGCCGCCGGCCTGCCAGATCCAGCTCAAGAGGATGATGCCCTTGTCGGCGAGGAAGTCGGAGAGTGCCTTGCCGACCGGCTCCTTCTTCCAGCGCATGCCCTGGTCGTAAGTGGTGACGAGGCCCGGCATCAGGCCGATATTGGTCTCGGGCAATTCGCCGCCGGCATAGGGCATCGGATACAGCGAGATGTCGAGCGCGCCCTTGCGCATCGCGGAGAACTGCGCGTTGGTCTTGATCAGCGAAGAGTTCGGATAGATCTCGGCGGCAATGTCGCCATTGCTGCGCTTGCCGACTTCGGCTGCGAACATGCGGCAGAGCCGGTCGCGGAAATCGCCCTTGTCGATGGTGCCGCCAGGGAATTGGTGCGAGATCTTCAACGTGGTCGCGGCATGGGCGGTGCCGATGCCGAAGCGGAGAATGGCGGGGGCTGCGACGGCAGTCGCGAGCAGGTGACGACGCGTGAACATGAAGTATCCCCTTAAGACGTTTCTTTGGACGGCTTTTTGAATCGTTCTTGGATGACGTGGTCTGACTGGGTCTTGAGACCGGCGCGGGGGCCCATCCTAGCCCGTCTTCACTTGCTTCGGTTGATAGTTCGAGACCGCAGGCCGCGGCAAGTGTTCGCATTGCTGCGCTGCACTCGCCGGGGCCTGGTGTTTCGGTCGTTAACGCTTTTGGTCAGGGAGCGATCGCGCAAGCGTCCGGGGCTCACGAAAAAACTTCGCAACGTCGCGTAACAAGCATGTGTGTCGATCCGTCGAGATTGAGTAGCGGCACCTGTCGCTTTCACAACACCATCTCGAAGGGAATATTTCTCATGACCATTCGCACCCGCATCGTGCTCGGCGTCTCGGCTGCCGCTCTCTCGCTTGCCCTGGCGCTGTCGCCGGCCGCCTTTGCCCAGGACAAGATGGGCAAGGACGACGGCATGATGAAGAAGGACACGATGTCCAAGGACGGCATGAAGAAGGATCACATGTCCAAGGACGACGGTATGAAGAAGGACACGATGTCCAAGGATGGCATGAAGAAGGACGACGGCATGATGAAGAAGAACTGATCTCGTGCCGTCATGCCGGCCGCCTCGAACGAGGCGAGCCCGGCATGCGTTGAGTCAGCCTCGTCCATCCACGGTCCATCGCCGCGGCGTCCGCGGCCGGTCCAGCATGATTTGACCTGAAGCGCACGCGCCCCAAGCGCACACGCCCCAGGTCAAATTTTGTTGAAGTCTACTTCCGTTTGGCCTTGCGGGCCGCGTAACGGGCGTCCCGCTTCGCCTTCTGCTCGGCCTCGAGCGCCGCCGCCTTGGCAGCCGTTTCCTCGGCCTCACGCGCAAGGCGCGCTGCTTCAGCGGCCTTGGCTTCTTCCTCGATACGCTTCTGCTCGGCTTTTTCGGCCTCGCGCGCAGCCTTTGCTTCGGCGCGCTTTGCCGCGAGCGCCTCGCGCTCGGCACGCTTCGCCACCACAGCGGGATCGTCAGGTCCCGGCTGCGACTTGAATTTGTTTAAAAGATTTTTGCGGGCTTCCAGTGCAGCCTTTTGCCGGTCTGCGAAGCCGGGTTCCCTGAATCCACTCATCGACGAGCCTTGTCTTCCTCGCTTTCGATCCTAAATCACTGCGTGTTGGTACGTCGGCTGGGCACAAGCAGGCGCCACGCGACGCAGAAGCGTGTACATCGCCACGCGCCGCGAAGCCACCCATAATCGCAGCCGATCAGGTCAACGAAATCGCTGAACCAGCCGATCCTTCGTAGCCCGGAAAAACTGCCGAATTGTGATGTCCCTCATAAGGGCACCCAGCGGCGGCGCCTAGCGTCCGCCATGCAAGACGGAGCACGGGCATGATCTTTTTCCGGCTGAGCCTGAAAGCTCTTGCAATCACGGTCGCCGCGGCGGCGGTCGCAGGTGCGGTCCTGTTGGCCGCACGTCCGCAGCCCATCGAGAGTACCGTTCTTGGGGCCGCCTGGGAGTGCACCCAAACCGCATTCATCCTGACGAGCTGCGCGCCGCGCGCGCAGGAGGCGATCCCGGCGGTCGAGACCTTGCGCAGGGAAGCGGTGAGGCAGACCAAGGGTTGAACGGCGAGGGCCGAGCGGCGATGTGACGCGACGTCGCAGAGGTGGTAAACGGCCTTCACCGAGCGCCAGGGTCTCCGCCAAGGTCCCAATGTCTCAGCCTGACTCCAAGCCCGATTCGACGCCCGATCCCGCGGAGAAGCCCAAAGCTTCGCCGAAGCGCCAATCCGGCGACAACCGTCGCGGCGCGGTCGCGGGGCTCATCATTGCCGCCGTAATCCTCGCGGTCGGCCTGTGGCTCGCTCGGGACCTCACCGCCGCCAGCAAGATGCAGGATTGCTTTATGTCGGGGCGACGCAATTGCGATGTGATCGAGCCGGCGCGCTAGGCGGAGGCTCGCTGCCCGTCCGGACGAAAATTTGCCGCGATCTTAAACATTTGTAACGGGACATCACCGGGCTTGGCGGCTCAATCTGGCAGCTCAATCCGGCAAGTCAGTCATGTCAGCCGGCATCAGCCAAGTGCGATCCGAATCGTCTATCGCGCGTGGGCCACGGCAATTTCCGAAAGTTGAGGGGTAGGCACCAATGAGTGCGTCCAGTCGCATGAAGATCATCATTCCCTTGGTTTCGGCCATGTCGTTGCTGGCATTGTCCGCGCAGGCGCAGGACGCAGGTCCGCCAAAGGGCGCCGGCCAGCCGCCAGGGCAGGGCGCAGCTACCCCGCCGCCGGCCAATCAGAACGCCCGCAAAGGCCCCCCACCGCAGGCAGGGCGATCCGCACCCCAGCCTGTCGGTCAGGCCCATGCGGTGCCCGGACCGGGTCCCGGTTCGCACCATGCCGGTGGACCGCACCCTGGGCCCGGCCGCACGATGGCGCGCGGTCCGGCACCCGCACGTAACTGGGGTGGGCATGCCTACCGTGGCAATCTCGCCTGGGAGGGCGGACGCTGGCGTCATGAGGTCCACGATGGCCGCCCCGGCTGGTGGTGGGACGTCGGCGGCGTCTGGTATTATTATCCGCAACGGATGGACGGCCCGCCAGCCTATATCTCCGAGGAGTATGTGGACGACGTGCCGGTGGCCTACGCGCCGCCGCCGGGCCCGCCCGTGGCCTACGAACCACCGCCGCCCCCGCCGCCGGCCCCCGATCCCGGTGCGAGTGCGCTGGGCGGCGCCATCGTCGGTGGTGTGCTCGGCGGCCTGCTTTCGGGCAACGCTTCGGGTGCGGCGGCAGGTGCCGTGATCGGCGGCGCGACTGGCGCCATCGCGGGAGCAACGGCCGCTTCGCGTCCCGGCTACTATGTCGCCGAGGGCGTTTGCTACTACCGCTATCCGAGTGGCCAATATGTGCAGGCCGATCCGCGCGCGTGTTACTGAGGCTTTCAGCGAGATCCGTACTGAATGAGGCGGGCCATGGCCCGCCTCATTTGTTTCCGGACGCCCATGTTCTGCAGGTGAACCCCTGTGGCGGCGCACAACAACTGCCTCAAATTTCCACTGGCGCTCGATGCGGCATCACGCGATTGATCAAAGAAAAAATCGAACGTGATTCGCGGGGGACGGAAATATGCTGGACGCGATCCAGATCAGCCTGGCGCTCTGGGCCATGATCGTTTGCGGGGGGATCAAGGGGGTGCAGATCGTGCACTACCTGCTTTAGCGCGCGATCGGCGCTACGAGACAAGCCAGCTCAGGAACGCCATCGCAGCCCAGACCAGGGCGCCGATCCAGGCGGTCATCACGATGGCGATGGTTGCGAGAAAGGCGAAGCCGTGCAGGTCGGCCTTGCGCGTTGACGCGGGCGCTGGGGCTTCTTGTCTCATGAGCGGGACAGCCATCGATCCTCGGTCGTGTTCTGCGGAGCACGATGTTGATCTTTAGCGAACGCGCCGGGCCATGGCTGTGATGCAATTCACAGATCGGCGCAAATGAGCCCGCTTCACCGTTTGGTGCGTACGATCGGCACAATCGCGCAACGCGCGGCGTTTGCGCGCGGTTTGAAACCGCCAGTGCAATTCCTTGGGGGCCACAATTAGAGCGTGCCGAAATCGCCCGTAACACGCCCCGTTCTCCGCAATCTTACGGACGAAATTGCCACGCACTTGTCCCGATCGAGGGGCTAGAGTCGGCACTCATGTGTACCAAGTACGACCCACAGCATGAGGCCGAGGCGGCAATGAAGCGCGCCGCGGAGTCGGAAGGCCCCGACCGGCAACGCCTCATCGAACTGGCGCTGGCCTGGCATCAGCTTGCGCGCGATCGTCGTGATGACGAGCCGAGCGCCGGGACTGATCGCATTCGGCCCTAGGGCCCCGTGGCGTCCAACGCGAGCCCGGCACTGCTGACCATGGCGGCGATGGCGCGCAAGACCAGGATCACTCGATCGCCGACTGCGGCTTCTGATGACCGCGGTGCGTCCACGCCTGAACGGCGGAGGCGAGTTGATGCTGGCTCATGGCGGCATCCGCAAGGGACGCTTGGGCTGTTTCGATCCGCTTTGCGATCGTGCCGGAGTTGATGTCCACGAAGCCGGCGTCGATTGCCAGATACGACATCGCGACCAGCGCCACCGCAAGGGCGATCCCCATTCGCGTCAATTCGGCTCGCGGCATCGGCAGTCCTTCTTGAGCGCAATTGGCTCGCCGCGTTCAGATAGGACGCACATCCCGGGTTCAAAGCCCGCGGCAAGGCGACCCACGCGTTCGTGAAAGACGACGGATTTGCGATGGTAAACCAGGTGGCGCGTTAATGATGAACGTCAGCGCATCTCGACCCGACATCTGGCGATCCCGGCAGGAATCGAACCTGCAACCCTCAGAGTAGAAATCTGATGCTCTATCCAGTTGAGCTACGGGACCGTTCTGGCCAACCCGGTTTGGGGGCCGGCCGTTCATATATCATGGCAATATGAAAAATCTGGTCTTTCGCCAAGCCTGAACCGAACCGTTTTCCTCAGTGGTACGACAAATCGGAACGGCGGAGTGTCAGGGTGCCGGGTTGAGCGGCAGCGGACTGGACGACGGATTAACGTCGCCGGCAACGCTGACCAGCTTCCGGGACACGGTCGCCGGTCGACTGCTTCAGATATGGCCTGCGCCACAGGACGGCGTGCGCGGCGGTATCTCGATCGGTCTCCTCTGGGCGTGCCGTGCCATGGCGAATGCGACGTTTTGCACCTTTGGTTCCATCGCCATGAGTCCGTCACCTTTCCGCACACATTATCGCCGCCGCGGCGCTCGTCCGCGATTTCCGGGAGTCCTTTCATGATTGGTCTGGTTCGCGCCGTCGCTCTCTGCGCCGTGCTGGCGTTTGGCCTTTGCGCTGCGCAGGCAGCGGACAAGCCATTCAAGCGTGACGATCTCGCCGATTCCGCGATCAAGCTCGAGGCGCAGATCAAGAGTGAAGCGGGGCCGGTCGCCAAGACCAACGCGACGCTGAAGACCGACGCCGACGCCGCCTTCAGGCGCAACGACTACCGCACCGGGCTCTCGGTCCTCGGCCAGATCGCCGCCACCACGCCCGATGACGCCGGCAATTGGCTGCGGCTCGCAAAGGTCATCTTCCAGATCACGCCGAAGAGCTCGAGCGAGCAGACGTTCCTCTTCGAGCGCGCCTCGACCGCCGCCTATATCGCCTATATGCGCGCCGGCAATGCGGGCGAGGAGGCTGATGCGCTCGCGGTGCTCGGCAAGTCGCTCGCCGAGCGGCACCTGTTCCGCCCGGCGCTCGACGCGTTGCGGCTGTCGCTGGACATGCGCGAGGTCGCCGATGTCCGCGGCCAATATGAGAAGCTGCGCGACGAGCATGGCTTCCGCCTGCTCGACTATACCGTGGACTCGGATTCGGCGAGCCCGCGCGCCTGCTTCCAGTTCTCGGAAGAGCTCGCCAAGCGCACCGATTTCGCGCCGTTCCTGGCGCTCGCTGGCCAAGACAAGCCGGCGCTGTCGGCGGAAGGCAAGCAGCTCTGCGTCGACGGGCTGAAGCATGGCGAGCGCTACAACATCAATTTGCGTGCCGGCCTGCCGTCGACGGTGAAGGAGGGCCTGCCGAAATCGGCCGAGTTCAACATCTATGTGCGTGACCGCAAGCCGTTCGTGCGCTTCACCAGCCGCGCCTATGTGCTGCCGCGCACCGGCCAGCGCGGCATTCCCGTGGTCAGCGTCAACACGCCCGCGGTGAACATCAATGTGTTCAGGATCGGTGACCGCAATCTGATCAACACGGTGGTCGACAGCGACTTCCAGAAGACGTTGTCGAAATATCAACTCTCGGATCTGGGCGACGAGCGCGGCGTCAAGGTCTGGTCCGGCGAACTCGCGACCGCGATGACTCTGAACCAGGACGTCATCACCGCATTCCCGGTCGATCAAGCGCTGGGTGAGCTCCAGCCGGGCGTCTATGTGATGACGGCAGCGGCCAAGGGCCCGGGCAGCGACGATGATTATCAGCTGGCCACGCAATGGTTCATCGTGTCCGACCTCGGGGTCACGGCCTATTCCGGCAATGACGGCATCCATGTTTTCGTCAATTCGCTGGCCTCGACCGATCCGGTCGGGAAAGCCGAGGTGCGGCTGGTCGCCCGCAACAACGAGATTCTGGCGACGCGCAAGACCGATGAGGCCGGCCACGTGCTGTTCGAGGCGGGGCTGGCGCGCGGCGAGGGCGGCCTGTCGCCGGCGATGCTGACGGTCACCGGAGAGAAGGCCGACTATGCCTTCCTCAGCCTGAAGACCTCGGCCTTCGACCTCAGTGACCGCGGCGTCGCGGGCCGTGCGGTGCCCTCTGGCGCCGATGCCTTCGTCTATGCCGAGCGCGGCGTCTATCGCTCCAACGAGACCGTTTATCTCACGGCGCTCTTGCGCGACGGGCAGGGCAATGCCGTCAATGGCGGGCCGCTGACCCTGGTGATCGAGCGTCCCGATGGCGTCGAATTCCGCCGTGCCGTGCTGGCCGACCAGGGCGCCGGCGGCCGCACGCTGTCCGTGCCGCTCAACTCGGCCGTTCCGACTGGAACCTGGCGGGTGCGCGCCTTCACCGACCCGAAGGGCTCGTCTGTCGGCGAGACCACCTTCATGGTCGAGGATTACGTCCCTGACAGGATCGAATTTGACTTATCCAGCAAGGACAAGCTGATCAAAGCTAACGCTCCTGTGGAGCTTAAGGCGGACGGTCATTTCCTCTATGGCGCGCCGGCTGCGGGCCTCAGCCTCGAAGGCGATATGCTGATCGCGCCGGCCAGCGAACGTCCGGGCTTTGCCGGCTACCAGTTCGGCGTCGATGACGAGCAGACCACGTCGAACGAGCGCACGCCGCTGGAGAACCTTCCCGAGGCCGACGCCAATGGCGTTGCGACCTTCCCGGTGACGCTGGAGAAGCAGCCGGCCTCGACGCGTCCGCAGGAGGCGCAGATCTTCATCCGCATGGTCGAGACCGGCGGCCGCGCCGTCGAGCGCAAGCTGGTTCTGCCGGTCGCACCCGCGACCGCCCTGATCGGCATCAAGCCGCTGTTCGGCGACAAGAACGTCGCGGAAGGCGACAAGGCCGAGTTCGACGTCGTGTTCGTCTCGCCCGACGGCAAGACACTTCCTCGCGACGGCCTGCGCTACGAGCTGCTGAAGATGGAGTCGCGCTATCAGTGGTACCGCCAGAACAATTACTGGGAGTACGAGCCGGTCAAGTCGACCTCGCGCGTCGCCGATGGTGACGTCACGATCGCGACCGACAAGCCGACCCGCATCTCGCTGGCGCCGCGGCCCGGCCGCTATCGGCTCGACGTGAAGTCGAACGACGCCGACGGCCCGGTGACCTCGGTGCAGTTCGACGTCGGCTGGTATTCCGACGGCAGCGCCGACACGCCGGACCTCTTGGAGACCTCGATCGACAAGCCGCAATACGCCTCCGGCGACACCATGACAGTGTCGGTGAACGCCCGCTCTGCCGGCAAGCTCACCGTCAACGTCGTCGGCGACCGCTTGCTGACGACGCAGACCATCGACGTCAAGGAAGGCACCGCGCAGGTGAAGCTCCCGGTCGGCAAGGATTGGGGCACCGGCGCCTATGTGGTGGCGACGCTGCGCCGTCCGCTCGATGCGGCCGCCCAGCGCATGCCGGGTCGCGCCATCGGCCTGAAATGGTTCGGCATCGACAAGCAGGCCCGCACGCTCGCCGTAAAGCTGTCGCCGCCGGATCTGATCCGGCCGAATTCGGTGCTGAAGATTCCGGTCAGGCTCGACGGGCTCAATCCCGGCGAGGATGCCAAGGTCGTGATCGCCGCAGTCGACGTCGGCATCCTCAACCTCACCAATTACAAGCCGCCGGCGCCGGACGATTATTATCTCGGCCAGCGCCAATTGACTGCGGAGATCCGCGATCTCTACGGACAGCTGATCGACGGCATGTCCGGCACGCGCGGCCAGATCAAGTCCGGCGGCGACGCCGGCGCTGCGGAGCTCCAGGGCTCGCCCCCCGCGCAGAAGCCGCTGGCGCTCTATTCGGGCATCGTCACCGTCGGCGCCGACGGCACCGCGGAAGTGAGCTTCGACATTCCGGAGTTCGCCGGCACGGCGCGCGTGATGGCAGTGGCGTGGACCGCGACAAAACTCGGCCGCGCCAACACCGATGTCGTGATCCGCGACCCAGTCGTCCTGACGACGACCCTGCCGCGCTTCCTGCTCAACGGTGACCACGGCACGGTCAATCTCGAGATCGACAATGTCGAGGGCCAGGCCGGCGATTATGTCATCAACGTCAAGACCGGCGGCCCCGTGAAGATGTCGGGCAATCCCGCCACCACCGTCAGGCTTGCCGCCAAGCAGCGCAACTCGTTCGCGCTCGCGCTCGATGCGACCGCGGCCGGGCAGGCGACGCTCGACGTCGACATCAAGGGGCCGAATGGCCTCACGCTCGCGCGCCACTACGCGCTCGACGTCAAAGCGGCCACGCAAGTGCTGGCGCGGCGTTCGATCCGGACGCTGGCGAAAGGCGAGAGCCTGACGCTGACCTCGGACATGTTCTCCGACCTCGTGCCGGGCACCGGCAGCGTCTCGGTCTCGGCGAGCCTGTCGACGGCGCTCGATGCGGCGACCATCCTCAAGGCGCTCGATCGCTATCCCTACGGCTGCTCGGAGCAGATCACGAGCCGCGCGATGCCGCTGCTCTATGTCAACGACCTCGCGGCCGGGGCGCACCTTGCCATGGACACCGAGGTCGACCAGCGCATCCGCGACGCCATCGAGCGGCTGTTGGCCCGTCAGGGCTCCAACGGCTCGTTCGGCCTGTGGTCGGCGGGCGGTGACGATGCCTGGCTCGATGCCTACGTCACGGACTTCCTGACCCGCGCCCGTGAAAAGGGCTTTGTGGTACCCGACGTCCTGTTCAAGAACGCGCTCGACCGCATCAGAAACTCCGTCGTCAACGGCAATGAGCCGGAGAAGGACGGCGGCCGTGATCTCGCCTATGGCCTCTATGTGCTCGCCCGCAATGGCGCAGCTCCGATCGGCGATCTCCGCTATCTCGCCGATACCAAGCTGAACAATCTGG
The DNA here is from genome assembly GCF_004114955.1 of Bradyrhizobium guangzhouense. NCBI lineage: Bacteria > Pseudomonadati > Pseudomonadota > Alphaproteobacteria > Hyphomicrobiales > Nitrobacteraceae > Bradyrhizobium > Bradyrhizobium guangzhouense. The sequence goes on along the minus strand of NZ_CP030053.1, from coordinate 3,877,746 downwards.
CGACGCCGATCGCCAAATCTCAGCTTGCAGCGGCGCTCGCTCTGGTCGGCGACCGCAACCGCGCCGAGCGGGTCTACAGCGCAGCGCTCGACAGCCTCGCGCCAAAGCCGGTGCTGGAGTTCGGCCGCACCGACTATGGTTCGCAGCTCCGTGACGCCGCAGCGCTCGTTTCGCTCGCGAGCGAAGGCAATGCGCCGAAGGCGACGCTGACTCAGGCGGTTTCGCGGGTGGAAGTCGCGCGCGCGCTCACGCCCTACACCTCCACGCAGGAGAATGCCTGGCTGGTGCTGGCGGCGCGGGCGCTGGCCAAGGAAAACCTCTCGATCGAGGTGGACGGCCAGCCGGTCAAGACTGCGCTCTACCGCAGCTACAAGGCTGATGCGCTGAGCGGCAAGCCGCTGAAGATCACCAACACCGGCGATGCGCCGGTGCAGGCGGTGGTCTCGGTATCCGGCTCGCCGGTGACGCCGGAGCCGGCCGCGTCGAACGGCTTCAAGATCGAGCGGAACTACTTCACGCTCGACGGCAAGCCCGCCGATATCAGCAAGGTCAAGCAGAACGATCGCTATGCCGTGGTGTTGAAGATTACGGAAGCCAAGCCCGAGTATGGCCACATCATGGTCTCCGACTATCTGCCGGCGGGCCTCGAGATCGACAACCCGAAGCTGGTGTCGTCGGGCGACAGCGGGACGCTGGACTGGATCGAAGACGGTGCGGAGCCAGAGGATACCGAGTTCCGCGACGACCGCTTCACCGCTGCCGTCGACAGGGCCTCGGACTCCAAGGCGGTCTTCACCGTCGCCTACGTCGTGCGCGTGGTTTCCCCCGGCAAATACGTGCTGCCGCAGGCCTATGTCGAGGACATGTACAATCCCTCGCGCTATGGCCGCACCGGAACGGGGACCGTCGAGGTACGGGCGGCGAAGTGAGTGGTGAGATGGTAAGCGTTCCGAACGAGCCACAATCTCCGTCGTCATGCCCGGGCAGAAGCGCGAAGCGCGTCTTCGCGCAGATGTCCCGGGCATCCACGGAGCTTGGCCCGGCTGAGAAGAACGTGGATGGCCCGGACAAGCCCGGCCAAGACGGAGCAAGGGGTTGGGGCCATCGTCTCCTCTCCATCGCCGCATGCACTCTCATGCTCGCCATCATCGGCTTCGTCGGCTGGGTCTATTCCCTCGGCCCGCTGCCGCTCGACGAGGCGCGCCGTGTCTCGACCACGGTCGTCGACCGCAACGGAAAACTGCTGCGCGCCTATGCGATGGCGGACGGGCGCTGGCGTCTGCCTGTCGATGCCGAGGCCAATGTCGATCCGACTTACCTGAAGCTGCTGTTCGCTTATGAGGACCAGCGCTTCTATGCCCATGACGGTATCGACCCGCTGGCGCTTGGGCGCGCGGCGGTGCAACTGGGCACGCGCGGCCGCATCGTGTCGGGCGGGTCGACCATCTCGATGCAGCTGGCGCGGCTGATGGAGCCGCGGCGGCAGCGCTCGCTTTACGCAAAGCTGCACCAGATCGTGCGCGCGATCGAGCTGGAGCGGGCCCTCAGCAAGGACGAGATCCTCGACCTGTACCTCGCGCTTGCGCCCTATGGCGGCAACCTCGAAGGCATACGGGCCGCATCGATCGCCTATCTCGGCAAGGAGCCGAAGCGGCTGTCGCTGGCGGAAGCGGCGCTGCTGGTCGCGTTGCCGCAATCGCCGGAGACGCGCCGGCTCGACCGCTTCCCGGAAGCCGCGCGCATCGCGCGGGATCGTGTGCTCGATCGCATGGTCGAGGAGCACGTGGTCAGCCTGGATGACGCGAAACAGGCCAAGGCCGTGCCGGTGCCAAAGCTGCGCAAGCCGATGCCCATTCTGGCGCCGCATTCGGCCGACAGCGCGCTGGCAACGGTCAAGGACGCGCCCGTTATCAAGCTGACGCTGGACTCAAATCTGCAGAAAGTGCTTGAGCCGCTGGCACGCGACCGTGCCGTTGCGCTGGGGCCGAACATCTCGGTCGGCATCATCGTCGTCGACAATGACAGCGGCGACGTGCTGGCGCGCGTCGGCTCGGCCGATTATTTCGACGAGAGCCGGGCAGGGCAGGTCGACATGACCCGAGCCATCCGTTCGCCGGGCTCGACACTCAAACCGTTCATCTACGGCCTCGCTTTCGAGGACGGCTTTGTTCATCCCGATAGTCTGATCGACGACCGGCCGGTGCGCTTCGGCTCCTACGCGCCGGAAAATTTCGACATGACGTTCCAGGGCACCGTGCCGGTGAAGAAGGCGCTTCAATTGTCGCTGAACGTGCCGGCGATCGTGCTGCTCGACCGCGTCGGCTCGAGCCGGCTGGCCTCGCGGCTGCGGCAGGCCGGTGGCAATCTGGTTCTGCCCAAGGACGAGGCACCCGGCCTTGCCATGGGCCTTGGCGGCGTCGGCGTCACGCTTCAGGATCTGGCGCAACTCTATGCAGGTCTCGCCCGGCTCGGAACGACCAGGCCATTACGCGAGATCATGGTTGCCGGGGACGATCGCGAGCCGATGCGGCTGCTGGATCCAGTCGCGGCCTGGCAGGTCGGCAATGTGCTGCTGGGAACCCCGCCGCCGGAGAATGCGGTCCGTAACCGCATCGCCTTCAAGACCGGCACCTCCTACGGCTATCGTGATGCCTGGTCGGTCGGCTTCGACGGCCGCATGACCATCGGCGTGTGGGTCGGCCGGCCCGACGGCGCGCCGGTTCCCGGCCTGATCGGCCGCGTTGCCGCTGCACCGATCCTGTTCGATGCCTTCGCGCGGACCGGAAAGACGTTAACCCCGCTGCCCAGGGCGCCCAAGGGAACCCTGATTGCCAGCAACGCGAAGTTGCCAATACCGCTGAGGCGGTTCCGCCCCGTGGGGGAACTCGTCCGGACCGGCGGCGAACAGGCGCTCCACATCCAATTCCCGCTCAACGGTTCCCGGGTCGATGTGGATCGATCGGCTGGCACCGAGGCTGCCGCCATGCCCATCAAGGTGGCCGGTGGGGTGCTGCCGATGACTGTCATGGTCAACGGAACCGCGCGCGGCGAGATCGATGGACGGCGCCAGCGCCTGATCGATCCTCCCGGCCCGGGCTTTGCAAGGCTGACCGTGATCGACGCCACGGGCGCCGCGGACACAGTTGTCATTCGAATTCAATGAGAGCGGCTCAAGCGGTTGTGGCGATGGCGGTTTCAGCGTAAGCGGAACCAATGGCCGAGACCTATCCGACTCCCCGATTTGGCGCGCCCCGAGAGCCGAAAACGCCCGTGAATCCGGGCAGCCGGCTCGTTCTGATGCTCGACTTCGTCACCGCCAGCCACGCCCGCGCCGTGAGCTTCCTGGTGTTGTGCGCGCTGCTGCTGTTCCTGCCCGGTTTCTTCACCATCCCGCCCGTCGACCGCGACGAGGCACGGTTCGCCCAGGCCACCAAGCAGATGGTCGAGAGCCGCGACTATGTGGACATTCGCTTCCAGGAGGACGTTCGCTACAAGAAGCCGGTCGGCATCTACTGGTTGCAATCCGCGGCGGTCGAGCTTGCGACGGCGCTGAAGCTGCCCAAGGCCGAATTGCGCATCTGGGTCTATCGGCTGCCCTCGTTGATCGGTGCGATCGGCGCGGTGCTGATGACCTATTGGACGGCGCTGGGCTTCGTCACGCGGCGCGCGGCGGTGCTTGCCGCGCTCCTGATGGCCGCCTCCGTGCTGCTCGGCGTCGAGGCGCGCCTCGCCAAAACGGACGCCGTGCTGCTGTTCACAGTGATCGCGGCAATGGGCGCGATGTCGCGCGCCTATCTGTCCTGGCAGCGTGCCGAGGACGACGCACATCCGCCGTGGAGCTGGCCCGCGATCTTCTGGACCGCGCTCGCGGTCGGCATTCTGATCAAGGGCCCGCTGATCCTGATGTTCGCCGGGCTTACCATCATCATGCTCGCGATCCAGGACCGCGATGCCTCCTGGCTGTGGCGCTTGCGCCCGGTCTGGGGCCTGATGTGGATGCTGGTGCTGGTGCTGCCCTGGTTCGTGGCGATCTTCTGGCGCGCCGGCGATGCTTTTTTCGCGGACTCCGTCGGCGGCGACATGCTGAGCAAGATCGGCGCGCAGGAATCCCATGGCGCTCCGCCCGGCGTCTATCTGGCGCTGTTCTGGATTACCTTCTGGCCCGGCGCGCCGCTCGCGGCAATGGCGGCGCCAGCCGTGTGGCGAGCGCGGCGTGAGCCCGGCGCGCAATTCCTGCTGGCCTGGCTGATCCCGTCCTGGATCGTGTTCGAGGCGGTGCTGACCAAGCTGCCGCACTACGTGCTGCCGCTCTATCCCGCGGTTGCGATCCTCACCGTCGGCGCGCTGGAGCGGAACGTGCTGTCGCGCTCCTGGCTCGCACGCGGCTCGGCCTGGTGGTTCGCCATTCCCGCCGGCGGTTCGATCATTGCGGTGGTCGGCGCCGTCATGCTGACGCGGCAACCGGCTTTCGTGGCCTGGCCGTTCATCGCGGCCTCGCTGATCTTCGGTCTGTTCGCCTGGTGGCTGTTCGACACCAATCGCGCCGAGCGCTCCGTGCTCAACGCGCTGGTCGCCGCGCTGATGCTGGCGGTCGTGGTCTACGGCATCGTGCTGCCCTCGCTAACGCCGCTGTTTCCCAGCATCGAGATCGCGCGCGCGCTGCGCAACGTGACCTGCGTCGGACCCAAGGCGGCCTCGGCCGGCTACGCCGAGCCGAGCCTCGTCTTCCTGACCGGGACCCAGACGCTGTTGACCGACGGATCGGGAGCTGCCGATTTCCTCAGGCAGGGAAGCTGCCGGTTCGCGCTGGTCGAGCAGCGCTCGGAGCGCAGCTTCGTGCAGCGCGCCGAGGCGATCGGGCTGCGCTACAAGGTCGGCGCGCGCATCGACGGCTATAATTTCTCGCAAGGGCGCGCGATCTCGATCTCGATCTTCCGTTCCGAAGGCACCGAGTAAATGTCTGTTGCGCCGACCATCGCACCGCGCGCCGGCTACCCCGCGCAGCTGCTGGCGGTCGCGGGAGGCGCGCTGGTGCAGCTCGTGCGCGCACCCTCCCATTCGCGGCGCGCCGCGGCCGCGCGAAAACTGGCGCGGCATTCGCTGTGGCTCAGCGCGGCGGGAGCGGCTTTGGTCATCGTGCTGATGGTCGCGTTCGACCAGGCCGAGATCCAGCTGATGCCGGCGCGTGGCACGGCGTGGCTGTGGCCGATCCGCATCCTCACCGATTTCGGCAAGGACGAGTATGTCCTCATCGCGCTCGCCATTGCGCTGGTGGCGGTCGCACTCTTTGCGGCGGGGCTGCGCGGCACACGCCGCAGATTGTTGCTCGGTTTTGGCACCAAGCTGCAATATGTGTTTCTATCCGTCGTCCTGTCGGTGTTCGTCGCCGAGATCCTGAAATTCGTCATCGGACGCGGCAGGCCCTTTGTCGGCGGCAAGGCCAATCCGTTCAACTTCGTTCCGTTCCAGGGCACGGAGGCCTATTTCAGCCTGCCATCCGCCCATGCGGTCACGGCGTTCGCGCTTGCCTTTGCAGTCTCGGCGCTCTGGCCGCGGCTGCGCGTATACATGTTCATTTACGCTGCTCTGATCCTCCTGACGCGCCTGGTGCTGCTCGCGCACCACCCGAGCGACGTCACGGCCGGCGCCCTGGTCGGGATCGTCAGCGCCATGGCCGTGCGCTACTGGTTTGCGGCCCGCAGGCTTGGATTTGCCATCCGCGCCGACGGCACCATCGTGCCGCTTCCGGGACGCCTCAAAAGGGTTGCCCGCGGCCCATCCGCCCCATAAAAGCGGCTGCTTCCGGGCCCAAGGGTTCCCGGAGCGGGCCAATCCAACCACGAGCTTTCGATTTGTCGTCCCAGCCTTCGGTTTCCATCGTCGTCCCCGTGCGCAACGAAGCCGACAACATTGTGCCCCTGATCGAGGAGATCACGGCCGCGCTCGATGGCCGCTGGGCCTATGAGATCATCTATGTCAACGACGGCTCGACGGATGCGACCGGCGAACGGCTCGCGGCGATCATGAGACAGCGCGGCAATCTGCGGCAGCTTTGTCACGCAAAATCCGGCGGCCAATCGGCCGCGGTTCGCAGCGGCGTGCGTGCGGCGCGCGGGAGCATCGTGGCGACGCTCGACGGCGACGGCCAGAACAACCCCGCCTTCCTGCCGGACCTGATCGCGGCGGTCGAGAAAGGCGCGAATGTCGGGCTTGCCGCCGGACAGCGCGTCGGGCGCAAGGACACCGGCTTCAAGAAATTCCAGTCGCGCATCGCCAACAAGGTCCGCAACGCCATCCTCAAGGACGGCACGCGCGACACAGGCTGCGGGCTGAAGGCGTTCCGCCGCGAGGTCTTCCTGATGATGCCCTACTTCGACGGGCTGCATCGCTTCCTGCCGGCGCTGATGCGACGCGAAGGATTTGATATCGCCTATGTCGACGTCATCGACCGGCCGCGCCATTCCGGCGTGTCCAATTACGGCTTCTTCGACCGGCTGTGGATCGGGATCATGGATCTCGCCGGCGTGTGGTGGCTGATCCGCCGCAAGAAGCCGACGCCCGAAGTGACTGAGGTGAACGCATGATCATCCAATACGGCCAGGCGCTGAGCAATTATTTGTACGACGTCTTCGTCGCTAAGTTCGATTTCTGGCTGGCGTTCGGCCTGGTCGCGCAACTGTTCTTCACCGCGCGCTTCCTGGTGCAATGGATCGCGAGCGAGCGGGCCGGCAACAGCGTGGTGCCGATCGCGTTCTGGTTCTGCTCGATGGGCGGCGGCCTGATGACGCTGGTCTACGGCGTCGTCAAGCGCGAGCCAGTCATCATCCTCGGACAGGCACTGGCGACGATCATTTATGTCCGCAACATCATGCTGATCATCAAGAACCGCGGCCGCTCGTCGAAGACGCTGGGGCGCTGATCCCTGGCCCTGGCTAGCGTGGCAGCGCCGTCGCGCCTGAGGCGGGCAGGGCAGCCGTCTCTGCCTCGGTCCTGGGCTCGCCGGCCGCATCCAGCACAGGATAGGCCACCGAGCAGATATGCGAGTGGATGCGGCGCAGGTCGCGCAGCACGTCCAGATGCAGCGATGTCGTCTCGATCGTCTCGGGGCGGCCCTCGCGCAGGCGGTCGAGATGACGCTCGACAGCGGCGAGCTCGGTGTTCTTGAGCGCCGTCTTCTCCACCAGCAGCTTGCGGGCCTCGTTGGCATCGCCCGACATGAACACGCCGAAGGCGATCCGCAGCGAATCCATCGTGCGCTTGTGGAAGGCGGCAAGCTCGTCCGCGCCCTCGGGCGAGAACTGGAAGCGGCGCTTGATCTTCTTGGTGGCGAGCTCACTCAGATTTTTGTCGATGATGTCGCCGATGTGCTCGAGGTTGATGGCGAAGGAGATGATCTCCATCGCACGCCGGCCCTCGCTTTCGTCAAGGCTGCCGCGGGTCAGCTTGGTGACGTAGAGCTTGATGGCCTCGTCGAGGCTGTCGACGATGTTGTCCGTCTTCGAGACCTGGTCGACCAGCGAACGGTCGCCGGTCATCATCGCCGCCATCACCTTGCGCAGCATGATCTCAACCAGATCGCCCATGCGCAGGGTCTCGCGCGCGGCATCGGCGAGCGCAAGCGAAGGTGTCTCCAGTGCGGTTTCGTCGAGATAGCGCGGGCGCGCCGGGTCGGTTTCCCGCACGCGATCCGGCAGCAGCCGGGTGAGCAGACGCGACATGGTGTCGAGCAGGCCGACGAAGAGGATGGCCGTGCCGACATTGAAGGCGACATGGAAGGCGGCCGTCATCCGGGCGAGATCCGGCTGCCAGGCATGCATGTGATCCGCGATCGTGCCCAGGAAGGGCAGGACCAGGGCGATACCGACCACGCGATTGATGAGATTGCCGACCGGCAGGCGGTAGCTCGCAGGATCGTCGCGCCGTGCGCCTTCGAACACGGGGTTGATGGCGCTGCCGAGATTGGCGCCAAGCACCAACGCCAGCGCAGCATAGGGCGTGATGAACTGCGAATAAGCCAGCGACATGATCAGCAGCACGCTGGCGACGCTGGAATGCACCAGCCAGGTGAGGAGGGCGGCAATCACGATGCACAGGACGGGATCGCCCGTGATCGCCGTCATCACCACCCGCATGCCGGGCGCATTCTCCGCCGGCGCCAGCGTGTCGAGCAGGATATGCAGCGACAGGAGCATCAAGCCGAGGCCGATACAGACGCGGCCGATGTCCTTGATCCGCGAGCGCGGGCCGGAACGGAAGGCGACGAGGCCGAGCACGAACAGCACGGGCGCGACAGCGGCGATGTTGAACGACAGCACCTGCACGATCAGGGTCGTTCCGACATTGGCCCCGAGCATGATGGCAAGCGCGGCGACGAGGCTGAGCAGCCCCTCGGCGGCGAAAGAGCTGGTGAGCAGGGCCGTTGCCGTGCTGCTCTGGAGCAGCGCGGTGAGGCCAAGGCCGGCGGCGAAGGCGCTGAAGCGGTTGCCGAGGGCTTTGCCGAGCAGATGCCTGAGGTCAGGACCGAACGCGCGCAGGATTCCGCTGTGGACCATATGCAGGCCCCACAGCAGCAGCGCCACGCCCCCCATCAGATCGAGCAGAACCAACGTACCCATTCTCCGTATCCGGACTTGGAGTCGAAGGGGTCAGGCTAACGCCAAACGTCGTCGGATCAACCCCTTGTTGGCGCGTCAGCGGGCGAGATGCCTCCTCGGCAGGCTCACATGGCCGCGTTGAAGGCAGCGAAGCCGCGATCGAGATCGGCCTTGAGGTCGTCGGTGCTCTCAAGCCCGATGTGGAGTCGCAGCGTCGGGCCGCCCGGCGTCCATTTGGTCGCGGTGCGGTAAGCATCGCAATCGAAGGGAATTGCAAGGCTCTCGAAGCCGCCCCATGAAAAACCCATGCCGAACAGCTTGAGCGTATTGAGCATGGTGTCGACCGCCGCCTGCGGCGCGGGCTTCAGCACGATGCTGAACAGGCCGGAGGCGCCGGTGAAGTCGCGCTTCCAGATCGCGTGGCCCGGATCGGTCTCGAGCCCCGGATGCAGCACGCGCGCAACCTCGGGCCGGCCAGCGAGCCAGCGCGCCATCTCCAGGCCTGAACGATGATGTTGCGCGAGCCGCACCGACAGCGTGCGCAAGCCACGAAGCGCAAGGAAGACGTCATCGGGGCCGGCGCAGACGCCGAGCAGGCGGATGCCTTCGGACACTTGCGGCCAGGCCCTGGCATTGGCCGAGATCGTGCCGAACATGATGTCGGAATGGCCGCCGATATATTTGGTTGCGGCCTGCATGCTGATGTCGACGCCCTGTTCGAGCGAGCGGTGATAGAGCGGCGTCGCCCAGGTGTTGTCGTCGATGACGAGTGCGTCACGCGCATGCGCGACGTCGGCGATGGCGCGAATGTCGGGCATCTCGAAGGATTGCGAGCCCGGCGCCTCGACCAGCACGGCGCGGGTATTGGGCTTGAACAGTTTCTCGACGCCGGCGCCGATCAGCGGATCAAAGTAGGTGGTCTCGACGCCGTAGCGGGCGAGCATGCCGTTGCAGAAATTGCGCGACGGCCGATAGATGTTGTCGACGACCAGGATGTGGTCGCCGGTCTTCAGCACCGAGAGCAGGGTGGTCGAGATCGCCGACAGGCCCGAGGGCACGATCCCGACGCCGGCGCATTGCGGCCCCTCCAGCGCCATCAGCGTGTCCTGGAACGCCCGCGTGGTCGGGGTGCCGTGACGGCCATAGGTGAACTCGCCCCGATGGGCGTGCAGGTCCTCGGCGGTCGGATAGAGCACGGTCGAGCCGTGGAACACGGGAGGATTGACGAACCCTTTCTGCGCCTTGGTGTCGCGGCCGGAGGTCACCAGGCGGGTTTCGGCGTGCTGCTCTGCAGGGTGCGAGGAATCCATGCGTCTGCTTTCAAAAAACCGTTTCCGCCGGGCGCGGATCGCACGGCCGGGGCGGCCTCGGGGCCGCGATCGTTAATAACAGAGCACAGAAGAGTCTCGTCAACCCCTTGACCCGGCTCGCCAGTCGTTCTGTGATGCGCAGGTGCTATTCAGTCGCCGCATGTTGAGGGGCCTGCCGCGACCTTCGATCCATCGTCTGACCGGACCTTGCGCCACACCCACAACGGCGGGCGCCTGCGGCGGGGATTAAGGTATGGCCTCCTTGGGATGGGCGGGTGTTCGGCAAGGTTTTCCAGCATGACTCTTGCAAGGGCGCATCCTTGCAGGGATTCCGTTCCTGACCTTGAGACGACTTTGAAAGGCTTGAAGCCCATGAAACGCGTAACTCTGGCTCTCACTCTTGCTCTCGCCGCCGGCCTGTCTGCCCAAGCTGCCGACGCGCAAACGCTCAAGACCGTCAAGGATCGGGGCATGTTGTCCTGCGGCGTCAGCCAGGGCCTGCCAGGCTTCTCCTCGCCCGACGACAAGGGCAACTGGACCGGGCTCGACGTCGACGTCTGCCGTGCCATCGCGGCCGTGGTCCTGAACGATCCAACCAAGATCAAGTTCGTGCCGCTGTCGGCCAAGGACCGCTTCACGGCGCTCCAATCCGGCGAGATCGACGTGCTGTCACGCAACACCACATGGACGGTTTCGCGCGACACCTCGCTCGGCGCCAATTTCACCGGCGTCACCTATTATGACGGGCAGGGCTTCATGGTGAAGAAGTCCCTCAAGGTCAATTCCGCACTCGAGCTGAACAGCGCCTCCGTCTGCGTCCAGACCGGAACCACCACCGAGTTGAACCTTGCCGATTACTTCAAGGCCAACAACATGAAGTACGAGGTGATCGCGTTCGGCACGATCGACGAAGCGATCAAGGCCTACGAGTCGGGGCGCTGCGACGTCTTCACCGACGATTCGTCCGGACTCTATGCCAGCCGCCTCAAGCTGACGAATCCCGCCGATCACGTCGTGCTGCCCGAGATCATTTCGAAGGAGCCGCTGGGTCCGATGGTGCGTCACGGCGACGATCAGTGGTTCGACATCGTGAAATGGACGCTGTTTGCGATGGTCTCGGCCGAGGAACTCGGCATCACCCAGAAGAACGTCGACGAGATGGCGAAGTCGGACAAGCCGGAGCTGAAGCGGGTGCTCGGCACCGACGGCAATCTCGGCGAACAGCTTGGCCTCACCAAGGACTGGGTGATCCGGATCGTGAAGGCCGTCGGCAATTACGGAGAGTCGTTCGATCGCAATGTCGGCGAAGGCTCGCCGCTCAAGATCAGCCGCGGCATCAACAATCTCTGGACCAAGGGCGGCCTGCAATACTCGCCGCCGATCCGCTGATCGGCAAAGCCGCAGGCTGCGCCGATGGGCGTCGAGGCCCGGAAACCGCCACCGCAGATCGCGCTGAAGCTGAGGCGCGCGCTCGGTGGCAAGGCAGGCTGGAACGGGGTCGCCGTCCAGCTTGTCTTTGGCGCGATCCTGGCCTGGATTGCCTATGAGATCATATCGAACGCCCGGACCAACCTGGAAACCCAGCACATCGCCGCCGGCTTCGGGTTCCTGCAAAACAGCGCCAGCTTCGATGTCAATCAGACCCTGATCTCCTATTCGGGGTCCGATACCTATTTCCGCGTCTTCGTCGTCGGCGTCCTGAACACGCTGCTGGTCTCGGTGGTCGGCATCTTCTTCGCCACGGTGATCGGTTTCGTCGTCGCGCTCTGCCGTTTGTCGCCCAACTGGCTGGTGTCGCGCGTCGGCGGTCTCTACGTCGAGGCCATCCGCAACCTGCCGCTGCTGTTCCAGATCCTGTTCTGGTATCTCGCTGTGCTCGCGGCGCTGCCGGCGCCGCGGCAAAGCGTGTCGGTCTTCGGCACCTTCTTCCTCAACAATCGCGGCGTGATCGTGCCGTCGCCGCTGGCTCAGCCGGGCCTTGTGCCCTTCCTTGCCGTGCTGGCTTTCGGCATCGTCGCCTCGCTCGCATTGCGCATCTTTGCGAGGCGGGCGCTGTTTGCGCAAGGCCGCGTGCTCCGGATCTGGCCGTACGTGCTGACACTGCTCGTCGGGTTGCCGATCGTCACGATTATTGCGTTCGGCGCGCCCTTGACGTTCGAATTTCCTCAACTCAAGGGATTCAACTTCGCCGGCGGCGCGCGGATCATTCCGGAATTCGTCGCGCTGACCGTTGGACTGTCGACCTATACCGCGGCCTTCATCGCCGAGATCGTCCGCGCAGGCATCCTGTCGGTCCATACGGGGCAGATGGAGGCGGGCTCCTCGCTGGGCCTAAGTCGCGGTGCGACGTTGCGGCTGATCGTGGTGCCGCAGGCGATGCGCGTGATCGTGCCGCCGCTGACCAACCAGTATCTCAACCTCACCAAGAATTCCTCGCTGGCCGTGGCCATCGGCTACCCCGATCTCGTGTCGGTATGGGCCGGCACGTCGCTGAGCCAGACGGGTCAGGCGATCGAGATCATTGCCACGACGATGGGCGTCTACCTCCTGATCTCGCTCTTCACCAGCGCCGTCATGAGCATCTACGGCTGGCGCATCAGCCGGAGTCTCGGCGCATGACCGACATCACGGCGTCATCCTTCGTCCGTCAGGACCTGGTTGCCGAGCGTCCGGCGCCGGTCAGGACCGCAGGCTTCCTCGGCTTCGTGCGCACGCGCCTGTTGAACTCGCCGACCAATATCCTGCTGACGATTCTCGGCCTGTTGCTGGTCTGGTACACCGTTGTTCCAAGCATCAAGTTCCTTCTGGTCGACGCGGTCTGGAGCGGCAAGGACCGCACGGCCTGCCTTGCCGAGAATGCCGGCCGTCCGGTCGGCGCCTGTTGGCCCTTTATCCAGGCCAAGTTCACGCAGCTTTTCTACGGCTTCTATCCCGAGGCCGAACGCTGGCGGGTCAACCTGACCTTCGCGATGGGCGCCGTGCTGCTGCTGCCGCTGCTGATTCCGCGTCTGCCGGCCAAGAGCGTGAACGCCGGGCTGTTCTTCTTCGCCTTTCCCGCTGTCGCATTCTTCCTGCTGCATGGCGGCGGCATGGCGGGCTTCGGCGTGAGCTGGGTCGCAGACCTCCTGCAATTGTTCGCCGACAGCATCAGCGGAGCCGGTGAGGTCGTGGTCGGTCTGAGCAAGTCCTCGGCCGCCGGCCCGGCACTCTGGGCGATCGGCAGCGTCATCGCGTTGGTCGGCACGTTGCTGCATTGGGTGATCTTTCCGCTGACCTGGCTGCGCGACCAGATGCAGGCGGCAGGACAGGGGCCCTGGCTCGACTTCCTGATCACGGCCGTGGTCGTCTCGGCCGTCCTGTTCGTGCTCGGTGGCGGAGCGCGTGCCGGATCGCGGCCGCTGATCACAAGCCTCGCAACGTTCGTCGGAATTGCGGCCGTGATCAAGCTGATGGGGCTCGATCGCGGAGGCTTGCCGATCGTCGATACGCGGTTGTGGGGCGGGCTGCTGGTGACCCTGGTGATCGCGATTACCGGCATCGTGGCGTCACTGCCGATCGGCGTCGCGCTCGCGCTCGGCCGGCGCTCGACCATTCCCCTGATCCGGATCTTCTCGATCACCTATATCGAGTTCTGGCGCGGGGTGCCGCTGATCACGGTGCTGTTCTTCGCGACCTACATGCTGCCGCTGTTCCTGCCGGGAAACTTCACCGTCGACGGCCTGGTGCGCGCGCTGATCGGCGTTTCCCTGTTCACCGGCGCCTATCAGGCCGAGAACCTGCGCGGCGGTCTGGCGGCGGTGCCGCGCGGGCAGGGAGAGGCGGCCTCCGCGCTCGGCCTGTCCTGGTGGAAGACGACCTCGCTGATCGTGCTGCCGCAGGCGCTGCGCCACGTCATTCCCGCCATCGTCAACAGCTTCATTTCGCTGTTCAAGGACACCTCGCTGGTCTCGATCGTCGCGCTGTTCGATCTGCTCGGCTCGCTGCGGGCCTCGTTTGCCGATCCGGTCTGGACCACGCCGTCGACCGCCTTCACCGGATTCGCGTTTGTCGGCATCATTTACTTCATCTTCTGCTTTGGGATGTCGCGTTACTCGCTCTTCGTCGAGCACCGCCTCAATGCCCACCGCCGCAACTGATCGAGGCCCCCATGTCCGCAGGTCCCATCGTCAACATTTCCGGCCTCAACAAATGGTACGGCGAGTTTCACGTGCTCCGCGACATCGACCTCGCGGTCAACAAGGGCGAGCGCATCGTGATCTGCGGCCCCTCGGGCTCGGGCAAGTCGACCTTGATCCGCTGCATCAACGCGCTCGAGGAGTTCCAGGAGGGCGAGATCGTCGTCGACGGCATCGAGCTCGGGCCGAACCTCAAGCATGTCGACGCGGTCCGCCGCGAGGTCGGCATGGTGTTCCAGAGCTTTAATCTGTTCCCGCATCTCACCGTGCTGGACAATTGCACGCTGGCGCCGATCTGGGTCCGCAACATTCCCAAGAAGGACGCCGAGGAAACCGCGATGAAATTCCTGGAGCGGGTCAAGATCCCGCATCAGGCCAACAAGTTTCCCGGCCAGATGTCCGGCGGCCAGCAGCAGCGCGTCGCCATCGCGCGCGCGCTGACCATGAACCCGAAGGTGATGCTGTTCGACGAACCGACCTCGGCGCTCGATCCCGAAATGGTCAAGGAGGTGCTCGACACCATGGTCGACCTCGCCGAGGAGGGTATGACCATGCTTGTCGTCACCCACGAGATGGGCTTTGCCAAGGAAGTCGCCAACCGCGTGGTGTTCATGGACGCCGGCCAGATCATCGAGGCCAACACGCCGAAGGAATTCTTCGCCGCGCCCCAGCATGCCCGCACCAAGCTGTTCCTGAGCCAGATCCTGCGCTGATATCGGGGGTATCCCGGGGGCGACGCCGTTCGGCCGGCCGGCCGTGCGAATCAGCTAGACTCTCCGTCGGCCATCCCGTGGAGAGCGACCTTGCAGAGCAGCGCCGGCGCACGCGCATTCCAGAACGCGCGATTGCAGAAGAAATTCAAGAAGCAGGCGGAGGCCATCATCTCCGCTGCGAACGCGGCCTATGGCCAGGGCCGGCATGCCGAGACCGAGGCGCTCTGCCGCCAGATCCTGAATGAGCTCCCGGAGCATTTCAGCGCTCTGCACCTGCTCGGCTTGTGCGCGTTCTCTGGGCAGCGCTTCGAGGCGGCGAGACAGGCTTTCAGTCAAGCCGTGGCTGTCGATCCGCGTTCGGCACAGGCCCTGTCCGATCTGGGAGCCACGCATTTCGCGCTCGGGCAATACGAGGAGGCGCGCGCGTCCCTGCAAAAGGCCATTGGGCTGAAGCCGAATTTCCCGATGGCCTTGGCCAATCTCGGCAATGCCCTGTTGCACCTGAACCGGGTCGCCGAGGCCATCGAAACGTATGATCGCGCGATCAAGCTGAAGCCCGACTATGTCGATGCGCTGTGCAATCGCGGCCTGGCGGAGCTGGCCCTGCAACAGTTCGATCGCGCCAGGCAGAGCTTTGATCGTACCTTGCTGTTTCAACCGCGACACGTGGAGGCGCTGGTCGGCAAGGGCCTCGTCAATATCCAGCTCAAGAACTACGACGAGGCCAAGAGCGCCCTTGAAGCGGCGCTCGCGCTCAGGCCGGGCTCGGCGAAGATCCTGGCGAACCGTGGACGGGTCAATCTCGAGCTGTCGAGGCTGGAGCAGGCCGCGGCGGATTTTGACGCTGCGCTCGCGCTGTCTCCAAGGCTCGAGGTCGCCTTGGAGGGGAAGGCCCAGGTCGCGCTCAGCAAGGGCAATACGGCGCAGGCGATGCTGGCCTGCACCACGCTGCTCGAGGAAAATCCGGGCTCCGCGGTGGCGATGGCACTGCTGAGCGCCTGTCTGGCAAACCAGGGCGAGATCGCATCGGCGGTCGAGCTTCTCGACGCTGCGATCGCCATCGCGCCGGATGCCAGCTTGATCGGGCGCAAGATCTTCTTTCTGGATTATCTCGGCGAGGCCGATTTCGCGGTTCAGCAGGCCGCGCGAAAGCAGTGGTGGGACGTGATCGGCGTCAGATTGCCGCAACGGCAGCTTGCGCCGCGCCAGCTCGATCCCGACAGGCGGATCGTGATCGGTTATGTTGCTGCCGAGTTCTGGTACCATTCGGCGGCGTTCACCCTGCTGCCGGTGCTCAGTCATCACGATCACGCCAAATTCGAAATCATCTGCTATTCGTGCGCGCAGGTGCGGGATGAGATGACCGCCAAATTCCAGTCCCTGGCGGATGTCTGGGTCGAGGCCGGGCAGCTTTCCGACGACCAACTGGCCGATCGCATCCAGGCCGACAAGGTCGATATCCTGGTCGACGTATCCGGACATACGACCGGAAACAGGCTCCATGTCTTCGCCCGCAAGCCGGCCCCGATCCAGGTCTCGGGCTTCGGGCATGCGACCGGGACGGGCCTTCAGACGATGGACTATGTGCTCGCGGATCCGGTCTTCATTCCGCAATCGGCGCGCCATCTGCTGGCCGAGAAGGTCCATGACCTGCCATGCCTGATCACGATCGATCCTATCCTGGACGTGCCGCCGTCGGAGTTGCCCATGCTCCGCAACGGCTATGTGACGTTCGGGGTGTTCAACCGCATCTACAAGATCTCGGACGAGGCGATCCGGGTGTGGTCGCGCATCATGCGCGACGTGCCGGGATCGCGGATCATCGTAAAGCATACCCTGCTCGACGATCCCCTGGTGCGCGACGGTCTTGTTGCGAGGTTCGCGGCGCAGGGCATCGCCGAAGCAAATGTCACCTGCCTCGGCTCCTCGCCGCGCCACGAGCATCTGCGCGCCTTCTCCCAGATCGATATTTCGCTCGACACGTTCCCGCAGAACGGCGGCATCAGTACCTGGGAATCGCTCTATGCGGGCGTTCCCGTCGTGGCCAAGCTCGGCAACGGCGCATCGTCGCGCGCCGGCGGCTCGATCGTCGCCGCAGCCGGCCTTGGCGAATGGGTCGCGGACGATGATGACGGTTATGCCGCGATCGCCTGCAAATATGCAGCGCAGCCGGAATATCTGGCGAAGCTGCGGGCGGATCTGCCGGCTCGGATCGCAGCCTCTGCGGCCGGCAATGTCGAACACTATGCGCGCGAGGTCGAGGCGGCCTATCGCAAGTTCTGGCGCGACTATTGTGCGGCGACCGCGGCCGGCGGCGACGTCCCTTAGTCCCGTGTCGAGCACCGGGAAATCCCGGGGGGCGCTGGGCCGGCTGACCGGCCGGGCGAATCAGTTAGACTCTCGCTAGGGCATCCTCCGGAGAGCAACCTTGCAGAACAGCGGCGGCGCGCGCGCATTCCAGAACGCGCGATTGCAGAAGAAGTTGATGAAGCAGGCGGATGCCGTCATCTCCGCCGCGGCTGCCGCCTATGGCCAAGGCAGATATGCCGAGACAGAGGCGCTATGCCGGGAGGTCCTGAAGGCGCTCCCGGATCATGTCGACGCCCTGCATCTGCTCGGCATGTGCGCGCATGACGGCCGCCGGCTGGAGGAGGCGCAACAGCTGCTCGAGCGCGTGATTGCGCTGGATCCGCGCCTGCACGATGCCCACAACAACCTCGCGACCGTGCATTTCGACCTCGGCAATTACGAGGAGGCGCGGCGATGCCAGGAGAGGGCCATTGCGCTGAAGCCGAATTTTGTGGTGGCGCTCACCAACCTCGGCAATACGCTGATGCATCTGGGGCAGTACGAACAGGCGCTCGAGTTGCACGAGCGCGCAATCAAGATCAAACCCGACTATGCCGATGCGTTCTGCAATCGCGGCATGGTCGAGATATTGCTTGGGCAGCTCACGCGCGCCAAGGAGAGCTTCGATCGCGCCCTGCTGTTTCAGCCGCGTCACGCCGAGGCCATCGTCGGTAACGGCATGGTCAGCATGGATCTCCGGCATTACGACGAGGCGGCAGCCAAGCTTGCCATGGCGCTCGCGATCAAGCCGGGCTCGCCGAGGATTCTGGCCCAGCGTGGGCGGCTCAGTTACAGGTTGCAGCGTCTCGAACCGGCGCTTGCTGATTTCGAGGCGGCGCTTGCGATCTCGCCCAAGCTCGAACTGGCGCTCCGGGGAAAGGCTCAGGTCTGCGTCGTGATGGGCAGGACCGCGCAGGCGATTGCCGCCGCAACGGCCCTGATCGAACAAAATCCGCGCTCCGAAATGGGGCTTGCGCTGATGGGCTTTGCGCATTCGAACCAGGGAGAGATGGACGCCGCGATCGAATATCTCGATCGCGCGCTGGCGATCCGGCCGGACTATGAGGACGCGATCAGGGGAAAGATCTTCTTGCAAGACTACCGCGCCGAGGCCGATTTCGCGCTCCAGCAGGCGGTACGACGGGATTGGTGGGACTTGATCGGCTCAAAGCTGTCGCGGCTGAAGCTGCCGAAGCGGCCGCTCGATCCGGAAAAGCGGATTGTGGTCGGCTATGTCGCTGCCGAATTCCGGCATCACTCGGCGGCCCTGACCCTGCTGCCGGTGCTGCGCAACCATGATCGCGCCAAATTCGAAATCATCTGCTATTACTCTTGGCCGGGAGCCGACGAGTACACCGCCGCGTTCAAGTCGATGGCGGACGTCTGGGTCGACGCCTGGGGCCTCTCGGACGACGAATTCGCCGATCGCATTCAGGCTGACAATGTCGACATCCTGATCGACGTATCCGGCCATACGACCGGTAACAGGCTGGCGGTTTTCGCTCGGAAGCCTGCCCCTATCCAGGCCACCGGCTTCGGACACGCGACGGGCACGGGCATACCGACCATGGACTACGTGCTCGCGGATCCCATTTTCATCCCGCCTTCGGTTCGGCATTTGTTTGCCGAAAAGATCTACGATCTGCCATGCCTGATCACGATGGAGCCTGTCACCAATCTGCATCCCGGCGAACTGCCGATGCTTCGCAACGGCTACGTCACATTCGGCGTGTTCAACCGCATCTACAAGATATCGGATGATGCGATCCGGGTGTGGTCGCGCATCATGCGCGAGGTGCCGGGATCGAAGATCATCCTCAAGCACGGTCTGCTCGACGATCCCTTGCTGCGCGACAGTCTGATCGCGCGTTTCGTGGCGCAGGGCATTGCCGAGGAGAACATTACGTGCCTCGGCAGCACTTCGCGCGACGACCACCTGATGGCCTTTGACCAGATCGATATCTCGCTCGATACGTTTCCGCAAAATGGCGGCATCAGCACCTGGGAATCCCTCTACAAGGGCGTTCCCGTCGTCGCCAAGCTCGGCAACGGTGCCTCCTCGCGGGCCGGCGGCTCCATCGTGGCCTCCGTCGGGCTCGGCGACTGGGTCGCCGACGACGATGACGGCTATGTCGCGATTGCGTCCAAGTTTGCGGCGCAGCCGGATTATCTGGCGAAGTTACGCGCGGGATTGCCGGCCCAGATCGCAGCCTCGCCGGCCGGCAATGTCGAGATCTACACGCGAGAGCTCGAAGCGGGTTACCGCCGGTTCTGGCGGGACTATTGTGCGGCGGCTTCGGCCTCCGGCGAGGACTCCGAAACCTAAAGTTTTACGCGACTTCATCGCCGGCCAATAACCATGCCGATGATGACGCCCGCCGCTTCACGCGTCCGAAAGCTCTTTTTGCGCAAGTGGCGCAAAAGGGGAGCGTCAAATGCTCGGTTTCGTGTTCGGCCTCAATGCGCGCCTGGGGCGATTGCATTTCTTCCTGGCCACGGTTGCGCTGGCGATCGTGATGACCGCGATCTGCTTTGCAATTGCGATGGCCATGCTGCGCACGACGTCGCCGAGCATGGTCCGCCCCGAGGACCTCACCCGAAATTGGGCCATCATCGGCGCGATCGTCTGCTTTGGTCTTGCGACCTTCATGTTGCAATCGATGCGCATCCGCGACATCGGGTGGGATCCGGTCTGCGTCATCCCGGCCTGGATCGCGCTCATGATCGTCGATCACGTGGTGGCGGGGCGGTTTCCGGCCTGGGCCATCGGCGGGGAGCATCAGGGCACGATGGTCGGCGGGTTGGTCAATCTCGGCCTGCTGCTGGCGCTCACCTTCTGGCCGAGCGCCGGCAGCGGGGCCGTCTACATCAACCCGTTCGAGCCGCCCGCGCGTGCGGCCGGCAAGCCATCGGCGTCCGACCAGCGCCTGGCGCGCGTGTCGCAAGGCTCGGCGCGTCCGGGCTGGAGCTGAGCGGCTGGAGCCGACGGCTCGGGCTAGACGAACGGCAGCTTGATGTTGCTGCGCTTCTCGAGCCATTCCGGCACGGGCAGGTTCTTGGCGCGCATGAAGTCGGCGTTGAACAGCTTCGATTGATAGCGGCTGCCGGAATCGCAGAGGATGGTGACGATGGTCTTGCCGGGCCCGAGCTGCTTGGCGAGCCGCATCGCGCCGACAACGTTGATGCCGGTTGAGCCGCCGAGGCACAGGCCTTCGTGCTGGAGCAGCTCGTAGATGACAGTCACGGCTTCGGCGTCCGGAATGAGATAGGCATCGTCGACCTTGGCGCTCTCGACGATCGCGGTTTTCCGGCCGAGCCCGATGCCTTCCGTGATGGAGTCGCCCGGGCTCGCCTTTGCGGTGCCGGTCCGGAAGTACTCGAACATGCCGGCGCCGTGTGGATCGGCGCAGGCAATCCGGATGTCCTTGTTCTTTTCTTTCAGAAAACGGCTGGTGCCGGCGAGGGTGCCGCCGCTGCCGACCGAGCAGACGAAGCCGTCGACCTTGCCGCCGGTCTGCGCCCATATCTCGGGACCGGTCGAGTCATAATGCGCCTTGGCGTTGTCGAGGTTGTTCCATTGGTCGGCGAACAGCACGCCGTTCGGCTCGGTCTTGCGCAGCTCGTCGGCAAGACGGCGACCGACATGCTGGTAATTGTTCGGATTGGAGTAGGGCAGCGCCGGAGACTCCAGCAGCTGGGCGCCGCACAGCTTCAGGAAATCCTTCTTCTCCTGGCTCTGCGTCTCCGGGATCACGATCAGCGTGCGATAGCCGCGGGCGCTCGCGACCACCGCGAGACCAATGCCGGTGTTGCCGGCCGTCGCTTCCACGACGAGGCCGCCCGGCTTCAGCTCGCCGCGCTTCTCGGCTTCCTGGATCATCCATTTGCCGGCGCGATCCTTGACCGACTGGCCGGGATTCATGAACTCGGCCTTGCCGAGAATGGTGCAACCGGTCAGTTCGGATGCGCGCTTGAGCTTGATCAGCGGGGTGTTGCCGATGGCGTCGACAACGTCGTTTTTGATGGTCATGTCAGGCAATTACCAGCTGGAGGCGAGAAGTCGTCAGACCCTAAAGTAGGGTCGCCAGCCACACAAGGCGAGGGCGCCAACTCTTATTGCTGCTTTGCGAAGATGACCTGCCGGACGTCGATATTGCCGGACAGGAATCCGGCCTCGCAATAGGCCAGATAATATTCCCACAGCCGCCGGAACCGGTCGTCGAATCCGAGGGGAGCGAGAGCCGGCCATGCCGCGCGAAAATTATTCCGCCATGTGGCGAGCGTCTTGGCATAATCTTGCCCGAAGATGCGCTCGCGGATGACGGGTATGCTGAAACGGTCCCCGAGCGATTTCAGCACTTCGGGCGAAGGCAGCATGCCACCTGGAAAAACATAGCGCTGGATGAAGTCGACCTCGCGCCGGTAGCCCTGGAAAAGCCGGTCCTGGATCGTGATGGCCTGGATGCCTGCCAATCCGCCGGGCAGCAGCCGGTCGCGCAGCTGGGCGAAATAGCGCGGCCAGAATTCCTCGCCGACCGCCTCGATCATCTCGATCGAGGCGATCCGGTCGTAGCGATCGCGTTCGTCGCGATAATCCTGCAACCGGATCTCGACTTGTTCGGCGAGGCCTGCCTCGTGGATCCGCCTCTGCGCAAAATCGCGCTGCTCGGTGGAGATGGTCAGGCCCACGACGCGCGCGCCAAACGTCTTGGCGGCAAATTCGGCGAAGCCGCCCCAGCCGCAGCCGATCTCGAGCAACTTCTGGCCGGGCTTTAAGTCGAGCGCCTCGGCGAGGCGGCGGTATTTGTTGGTTTGCGCTGTCGTGAGGTCGGTGGTCGAGCCCTCGAACAGCGCCGAGGAATAGGTCATGCTCGGATCGAGCCAGGCGGAATAGAACGCATTGCCGATGTCGTAATGAGCGTGGATGTTGCGCCTCGCCTGGCGGCGCGTGTTGCGGTTGAACCAGTGCTGCACCATTTGCACGAACCGCATCAGCGGCTTGTCGCGCAGCATCGCCTGAATCAGGTCGTGGTTGACGCAGAACAGGTAGAGAAACTGGGTGAGATCGGGCGTGTCCCAATCGCCGGCGAGGTAGGCTTCGGCGATGCCGATGTCGCCGCCGTTGATCAGGCGCGATGCGAAGCCGTAATTGTGCAGCCGCATCGCGGCTTCCGGACCCGGTTCGTGTCCGCCGAGCCGGATCACCCGGCCGTCGGGCAGAGTGACGTCGAGCGTGCCGCGCCGCAGCCGCGACCCGAAGGTCAGCGCAAGGCGAACGATGCGCGGCAGGTCGGCGAGCACCGTCTCGACGTCATCAGGTGTCACCGAAATGGCATTGGGCATCGGCAGATCCATCACCTCAACGGATACTGTCCGACCGCGAGCCGAGCGCGCCCATCCCGCTCTGTTGCTTGATCCGAGCGCGCCCCGCAAACGGTCAGCGACCAACAATATAGGGGCGCGATTTACCGCGCGCCAAGATGGTTTCGTCGCTGCGCTGCCCTGCGGTATCGGGGCGTGGCACCAGGCGGGCTCCCTTCAGCCAGAGCCGCAGTGCTTCCCAGTGGATCGCCGCCATCACCTTGAGGCTGACGAGCGGCAGGCTGAAGAAGGATCGCAGCAGGGCAGGCGAAGTCAGAGCCTTGCGGCGGCCGCTGAAGGTCGCTGCGAGTAGCGGGCCATCATCGTCGGTCTCCAGGATGCGCAGCTTGACCGTGTCGGACGGCGGCAGCACTCGGAAATGGTAGCGCATCGCCATCTGCACGAAGGGCGAGACGTAGAACAGCTTGTCCTGTTGCTGCCGAAGACCCGCGGCGTTCAGCTCGCCGGCCCTGACAGGCAGGATGTAAGGATGAATCTCGCCGAATGTGTTGCGGACCTCGTAGATCACCAGCACCAGCTCGCCATCGGCGTCACGGCAAAAATAGACCGAGAGCGGATTGAAGCCGTAGCCGAGCAGGCGGGGATAGCACAGCAGCTCGACCCGGCCGCCGCCGAGGTCGATGCCTTCAGCGGCGGCACAGCGCTCCGCATAGGCTCGCAGCGAGGAGCCGTCACGCGGGCCGTGGTCCTTCTCGTGGAAACTGTAGAGGGCGGTACGGTTGACACCGAACAGCGCCGATTGCCTGTCCGCCTGGTCCAGTCGGTCGAGATCGATCAAGAGGCTCATGACGCGGTAGCTGAAGCGATGTCCCATGGGCTTGAGCCGCGCATGCATGACGTCGCCGAAATAGAGCGCGGCGGCCTCCGATGCTGGGTGGGCTTTCCTCACCATCAAGCTACTCCGCGGCCTCCGCCAGCTCGACGGGAGCCGTGCGCCAGGGCGCGGTCGCCCCGAGCGCCTCGGCCACGCTAAGGCCCGAGCGCAGGCCGTCCTCGTGAAAGCCGTAGCCGGTCCACGCGCCGCAGAACCAGGTGTGCCGCAGCCCCTGGATCTCTGCCAGCCGCTTCTGCGCGGCAAAGGCGGCCGCATTGTACTGCGGATGCTCGCAGAGATATTGGCCAAAGGTGAGCTCGGGCGCGGGTTCGAACGGCGGGTTGAGGCTGACGAACAGCGGCTTGTCGGCATCGATACCCTGGAGCCGGTTCATCCAGTAAGTCACCGCGACGTCGTTCATTGCCGCTCCCTCGCGCTGCCAACGCAGAAAATTCCACGAGGCCCAGGCACGACGGCGCTTTGGCATCAGCCTGGTGTCGCGATGCAGATAGACCTTGTTCGGGGAATAGTTGATGGCTCCGAGGATGTCGCGCTCGCGCGGATCTGCATCCGCCAGCATGGCAAGCGCCTGATCGCTGTGCGCCGCAATCACCACATGGTCGAAGCTCTCGTGCCGGCCGTGGCTGTCACCGACGACGACGCCATGCGCGGTGCGCGTAATCGACGTCACGGCGCAGCCGAGCCGGATGCGGTCGCTGAACGCGGCCTGAAGCTGCCTGACATAGGTCTGGCTGCCGCCCTTGACCGTGCGCCAGACCGGCCGGTCATAGTGCAGCAGGCGATGATTGTCGAAGAAGGCGACGAAGTTCTCGGCGGGGAAATCGAGGATTTCGTCGGCCGGAGCAGACCAGATGGCAGCTCCCATTGGAGCGAGATAGTCGGTCAGCAGCCGCTTGGAGAACTGCCGCTGGTGGAAATAGGCGCCGAGCGTCAGTCCGCTCAAACGGCCGTTGCGGAGGTCGTCGACGCTTTGACGGCCGAATGTCGATATTTCTGTCAGCATCCGCAGGTAGGAGGGGGAGAGAAGATTGCTGGGCTGCGCAAACAGGCCGGCCCCGGTCGCCCACCAATCATTGCCACCACCGCGCCATTCGAAACGACCGCCATCGGCGGACACTGCAAAGCTCATGCAGCTTGCGACCGTCTCGACGCCGAGATGGGCGAACATCGCGGTGAGGTCGGGATAGTTGAGCTCGTTGTAGACGATGAAGCCGATATCAACGGTCACGGGCGTGCCCTGATAGTCGATGGTGACGGTATGGCTGTGGCCGCCGGGTCGCAGCTCGCGGTCGTAGACAGTCACGGGATAGCGCTGGGAAAGCGTCCAGGCCGCCGTGTTGCCGGCAATGCCCGTTCCGATCACCGCGATGCGCATGCGTCAATGTCCCTGCCTCGTGCTGGACAAGCTACGGTGCGTTGCGGCGCGGGTTTCAGTGGAGAGCGGGCCCCGGCGTTGCGTCTTAGGAACAACTGTGGCTGCAATATCACATGAAATCTTTGTAAGCTTGATCGTGTTTCCGAACTTTTCCGGAATCGAAAAACTGCTGCAAGACAGGCATATCTTTCATTCCGATGGCTGGGGCGCGGGCACGGTCCGCTGTGCGTTTCGCAGGTGCGGGACTGTCCCGCAGTTCCGTGCCCGGCTAGTATGGATTTCAGGTTCCGCAGAAAGCATCACGCTGTGAATGAGTTACAGAATGGCCTCCGGCCGCCCGCCCGCGAATCGGCTTGTCCGGCCGCGTCGCGGCGGCGTGCTCTGCCCGGCAGGGGGTGGATGTGACACAGCGGGTTCCGGCCCTCGCCGGGCGGCAATTCCTTGGGCAGATACTTGGGCAGATCCCTGGGCAAGTCCTTGGACAAGTCCTGGGAGGAGCCCTGAGACCGGCATCCCGGACATTGCGAGCCGTCGCGGTCCTGTGCCTGGCTGCGAGCTCGGGCGCCTGCGTGCTGACCCAGGACCTGCCCGATCCCGCGCTCGATGTCCCTGCGCAGTACAAATACGCCGGGAAGGCGGACGTGCCGCCGACGCTGGATTGGTGGCGCGGCTTCCGCTCGGCCGAGCTGACGCAACTGATGGAAGAGGCGCAGACCGTCAATCTCGATATCGCTGCCGCCGTCGCGCGCATCGTCGAGGCGGACGCCCAGGCGCGGCAGGCAGGCGCGGCGCTGTTGCCGAGCCTGTCGGGGAGCGGATCGGAGACCTATTCGCGCACGTCGGGCTCGAGCTCATCCGGCCTCACCAACGGCGGCCGCGAGGTCGTCAATTACTCCTCGTCGCTGAGCGCCAGCTACCAGCTCGATTTCTGGGGCCAGAACCGCGATGCACTGCAAACGGCGGAGGAGACCGCCAAGGCCAACCGTTTCGATCGCGATACCGTCGCGCTGACGACGCTCGCCGCCGTCGCCAACGCCTATTTCCAGGTGTTGGCCTCGCAGGACCGCCTGCGCACCGCCCAGCGCAACATCGCCAGCGCCCAGCGCATCCTCGATGCCATCGGCGAACGCCGCAAGGCCGGGACGGGGACTGATCTCGACGTCGCTCAGCAGGAGAGCGTGCTGGCCAACCAGAAGGCGCTGGTGCCGCCGCTGCGCCAGACCCTCGACCAGAATGCCAACGCGCTCGCGGTGCTGGTGTCGCGCCCGCCGGAGAGCGTGCGGCTTGCCGGCGGTTCGCTGGACCGGATCGCCATTCCGCGCGTCACGCCCGGGCTGCCGTCGGAGCTGCTGACGCAGCGGCCTGATATCCGGCGGCAGGAGGCGCAGCTTGCCTCCGCCACCGCGAATATCGGCAATGCCCGTGCGCAATTCTTCCCGAGCATTCAGCTCACCGGCAACGGCGGCTATCAGAGCTCGGCGCTGTTTTCGCTGTTCCAGCCGCACGCGGCGTTCTTCCAGCTGGTCGGCAGCGCGACCCAGCCGATCTTCGACGGCGGCAAGATCCTCGGCAATTTCGAATATGCCAAGGCGCGGCAGGACGAATTGCTGCAGACCTATCGCAAGACCATCGTTCAGGCCTTCACCGACGTCGACAACGCACTATTTTCAATCAAGCAGACCACGATCAAGCTGCAATTGCAGCGCGACGTGGTCAACGCCTCGCGGCGCGCCTTCGATCTCGCCGAGCAGCAGCTGCGCGCCGGCACGGCCGATATCGTGACCGTGCTCAACACCCAGCTGACGCTGTTCCAGGCCGAAGACACGCTGTCACAGGCACAGCTCGCACGCCTTCTGGCCATCGTCAGCCTGTATCAGGCGCTCGGCGGCGGCTGGGAGCCGCGAATGGAGAAACCGGTCAATGCTCTTTAAGCCGGATACGAAGGACGGCGCGAAAGCAGGGACGGCGAAAAAGTCGCGCGGCCGCGGCTTCGTCATGACCCTGATCACGCTCGCGATCCTCGGCGGGCTCGGCTATCTCGGCTGGACCGTGTGGCATCAGCAACCGCAGCAGGCGGCCGGAGGTCGCGGCCAGCAGCGGCCCGATCTGCCGGTGCCGGTGCTGGCGGCAACGCCGAGGGTCCAGGACGTGCCTGTCTATCTCGACGGCGTCGGCGCCATCCGCGCGCTCAACACGGTCACCGTGCGCTCCCAGGTCGACGGCAAGCTGATCGCGGTGAAATTCACCGAAGGCCAGGACGTCAAGAAGGGCGACGTGCTCGGCGAGATCGATCCGGCGCTCTACCAGGCGACGTATGACCAGGCTGTGGCCAAGAAGGCCCAGGACGAAGCCCAACTCGCCAACCAGCGCATCGACCTGACGCGCTACGAGCAACTCGCCGCCTCCAACGCCGGCTCCAAGCAGCAGGCCGACACCCAGCGTGCGGCGGTCGCGCAGACCGAGGCGCTGGTCAAGGCCGACCAGGCCGCGATCGACAATGCGGCGGCAACGCTGAGCTACACCAAGATCGTGGCTCCGCTGTCGGGCCGCGTCGGTCTGCGCCAGGTCGACCAGGGTAACATCATCCACGCCTCCGACACCACCGGCCTCGTCGTCATCACGCAATTGCAGCCGATCGCGGTGTGGTTCAGCCTGCCGCAGCAGCAGATCATGCGGGTGAACGCGGCCGCGGCAAAAGGCGCGCTGGCGGTCGACGTGTTCGGCAATGACGGCGTCACCGTGATCGACACCGGCAAGCTCACGGGCATCGACAACCAGGTCGATCAGACCACGGGTACGCTGAGGCTCAAGGCGGAATTCCCGAACGCGAATTACCAGCTCTGGCCCGGCCAGTTCGTCAATGTCCGCCTCAAGGTCGAAACGCTGAACCAGGCGCTGGTGGTGCCGACGTCTGCCGTGCAGCGCGGACCGATCGGCACGTTCAGCTATGTCATCGGCGAGGGCGACATCGTCTCGGCCAAGCCGGTGACGGTGACGCAGCAGAATGAGCATGACGCGGTCATCGCGAGCGGCCTGACGGCGAGCGACAAGGTGGTCACCACGGGCTTCGCCAACCTGTCCGACGGCTCCAAGGTCATCATCGGCCGCGACGAGCAGACGCCGTCGGCCGACCTCGCTCCGCGCAAGCGCACGCGCGCTCCGCAAGCTGACGCGAAGGGCGGTCAGGCCAAAGATGGCCAGAAGGGCGGACAAGGCAAGGACGGCGAATTCCGCGCCAAGCGGAAGAGCAGCGAGGGCGACCAGAAGGGCCAGACCGGGCCTGCGCCGGGGCCGGGGGCTCAACCATCCGGATCTGGAGCCAAGCAGCCATGATCCCGGCAACAGCCGCCTGAGCGGCAGGCGCATCCCATGGGCGTCTCTGAACCCTTCATCCGTCGTCCGATCGCAACGTCGCTGCTTGGCATCGCGCTGCTGATTGGCGGCGTGCTCGGCTATTTCGCGCTGCCGGTCTCGGCGCTGCCGCAGGTCGACTTTCCGACCGTGCAGGTGTCGACCCAGCTGCCGGGCGCCAGCCCCGACGTGATCGCCTCATTGATCACCGCGCCGCTGGAGCGGCAGCTCGGCCAGATCCCGTCGCTGACGGCGATGAACTCGACGAGTTCGTTCGGCGTCAGCCAGATCTCGCTCCAGTTCGATCTCAACCGCGACATCGACGGTGCGACCCAGGACGTGCAGGCCGCGATCAATGCCGCCGCCGGCGTCCTGCCAAAGACGCTGCCTTATCCACCGACTTACGCCAAGGTGAATCCGGCGGACGCGCCAGTGATGACGCTGGCGCTGCGTTCGGACACCATCTCGCTGCGGGCGATGAGCGACATCGCCGACACGCTGCTGGCGCAACGGCTCAGCCAGATCTCCGGCGTCGGCCGCGTCTCCGTGCTCGGCGGGCTGAAGCCGGCCGTGCGCATCCAGGCGGATCTGGCGCGGCTTGCCGCCTACGGCATCGCCATGGAGGACTTGCGCGCCGCCATCGCGAACGCCAACGTCTCGGGTCCGAAGGGCTCGCTCGACGGCGCCCAGCAGGCCTACATCATCGCGGCCAACGACCAGATCGCCGCCGCCGACGCCTACCGACCGATTATCATCGCCTATCGCAACGGCTCGCCCGTGACGATCGGCGACGTCGCGCAGATCGTCGATGGGCTCGAGAACGACCGCACCGGCGGCTGGTACCAGGGCACGCCGGCCGTGATCATCGACATCCAGCGCCAGCCCGGCGCCAATGTCATCGACGTCGTCAAGCAGATCCGTGCCGAGATCCCGAAGGTGCAACGTGCGATTCCGGCCGGCGTCAAACTGACGATCGTCTCCGACCGCACCGTCACCATTCGCGCTTCGGTCCATGACGTGCAGTTCACGCTCGTGCTTGCCGTTGTGCTGGTAACCCTGGTCGTGCTGCTGTTCTTGCGCTCGCTGCGCGCAACCGTGATTGCCGGCGTCGCGTTGCCGCTGTCGCTGATCACGAGCTTCGGCATCATGTATTTCGCCGGCTTCAGCCTCGACAATCTGTCGCTGATGGCGTTGACGATCGGCACCGGCTTCGTCGTCGACGATGCCATCGTCATGATCGAGAATATCGTCCGCCACATGGAGAATGGCGACAACGCGATGACGGCCTCGCTCAAGGGCGCCAGCGAAATCGGCTTCACCGTGATTTCGCTGACGGTGTCGCTGATTGCGGTGTTCATCCCGCTGCTGTTCATGTCTGGCCTCGTGGGACGCATGTTCCGCGAATTCGCGCTGACCTTGACCATCGCGGTCGTGACCTCGGCGGTGGTCTCGCTGACGCTGACGCCGATGATGTGCTCGCGGCTGCTCAAGCACGCCCATGAGGAGCTCGCGATTCCGGGCCTCGCCGCCGTCAGCCGCTTCATCGACCGCACGGTCGAATCCTATCACCGCACGCTGCTCGTGGTTTTGCGGCACCAGCGCACCACGCTGGTCGTGACTTTTGTCACGCTGGCCGCAACTCTCGTTCTCTATGTGGTCGCGCCAAAGGGGTTTTTGCCGCTGCAGGACACCGCCTCGATCACGGCCGTGACCGAAGCCGGGCCTGACGTGTCGTTTGCCGAGATGCAGAAGCGTCAAACCGATGCCGCCGACGCCATCAAGGCCGATCCTGACGTCACGGGCGTGGTCTCGGTGATCGGCGCGGGTTCGGTCAATCCGACCACCAATGTCGGGCGCCTGGTCATGACCTTGAAGCCGCGCGGCGAGCGACGCGACGATGTCGGCGTGGTCATTGCGCGGTTGAAGGAGAAGGTCTCCGGCATTCCCGGCATGACCGTCTATTTCCAGCCGGTGCAGGACGTGCAGATCTCGACCCAGTCGAGCCGCTCGCAGTACCAGTACACGCTGACCGGCACCGACGCGGCGCTGGTGTCGGAATGGGCGAAGAAGCTCGTCGACGAGATGCGGCACGATCCCTTGTTCCGCGACGTCTCCTCGGAAGCCCAGGAAGGTGGCCTGCGCGCGCAGCTGGAGGTCGACCGCACCCGCGCCGGCCAGCTCGGCGTCAGCCTGCAAGCCATCACCGACACGCTCAACGACGCTTTTGCCCAAAGGCAGATCTCGACCATCTACGGCCAGGCCAACCAGTACCGCGTGGTGCTGGAGGCGCTGCCGATGTACCAGCGCGATCCCTCGATCCTGTCGAAGCTGTATCTACCGGGCGGCGCCAGCGCGACCGCCGGCGCGCCCAACGCGCAAGTGCCGCTCGACGCGGTGGCGACCTTGAAGCGTACCACGGCGCCGCTGGCGATCTCGCACCAGGCGCAATTCCCGGCGATCTCGCTCAGTTTCAACCTCGCGCCGGGAGCTGCGCTCGGCGACGCCGTCGAGGCGGTGAAAGCGATCGAAACCCGGATCGAGATGCCCAATAGCATCGTCGGCGTCTATGCCGGCGACGCCGCCGAATTCGCCAAAGCGCTGGCCGGCCAGCCCTGGCTGCTGCTCGCCGCGGTGATCACGATCTACATCGTGCTGGGCGTGCTCTATGAGAGCTACATCCACCCGATCACGATCCTCTCGACGCTGCCCTCGGCCGGCGTCGGCGCCATCCTGGCGCTGATGCTGTTTGGGCAGGACCTCTCGGTGATCGGCCTGATCGGCATCATCCTCCTGATGGGCATCGTCAAGAAGAACGCGATCATGATGATCGACTTCGCGCTCGAAGCCGAGCGCGGGCAGGGCATGCCGGCCCACGAAGCCATCGTGCAGGCCTGCCTGTTGCGCTTTCGCCCGATCATGATGACGACGCTGGCAGCTCTGTTCGGCGCGCTGCCGCTGGCGATCGAGAGCGGCACCGGCGCCGAGCTGCGCTTTCCGCTCGGCATCTCCATCATCGGCGGCCTGCTGCTGAGCCAGCTGCTGACGCTCTACACCACGCCCGTGATCTATCTCGCGCTCGACCGCATCAACCGCCGCCTCGAGCAGGCGCTGCCGCCGCCCGAGCCCGAGGCGCCGACGGCCGGCGCGACCGAGGGGATGCAGTGATGGCATCGATCTCGGAGCCCTTCATCCGCCGCCCCGTCGCGACCACACTGCTGTCGATCGGGCTGTTCCTGCTGGGAGCCGTCGCCTACGAGTTTCTCCCCGTCGCCTCGGTCCCGAACGTCGACTTCCCCGCCATCTTCGTCTCGGCAAGCCGGCCCGGCGCCGACCCGTCGGTGATGGCCGCGACCGTGGCTGCGCCGCTGGAACGGCGGCTCGGAGAGATCGCGGGGATCAACCAGATCACGTCGACGTCGTCGCTCGGCACCGCGAACATCCAGCTCCAGTTCGACATCGGTCGTAACATCGACAAGGCGGCGCGCGACGTGCAGGCCGCCATCAATGCGGCTCTCGTCGACCTGCCCAGCGACCTGCCGGCGCTGCCGCGCTTTCGCAAGGCCAACACGGCCGGCGCACCGGTCTTCGTGCTGGCGCTGACCTCCAGGACGCTGTCCGCCAGCGCGATCTACGACGTCGCCGATACCGTGCTGGCGCAGCGCATCTCGCAGGTGCCCGGCGTCGGCGACGTGACGGTGTCAGGCGCCGACCAGCCTGCGGTTCGGATCCAACTCAACCCGGTGGCACTGTCGAATGCGGGGATAGCGACCGACGACGTGCGCACCGCGATCGTCAACGCCAACCCGCTTGGTCCCGTCGGAATCTTCAACGGCGAGCGCCAGAGCGAGACGCTGTCGCTGAACAGGCAGATGCGCACGGCGCAGGAATTCCGCGACATCGTCATCAAGAGCTCGAACGGCAATTTCGTCCGCCTTTCCGACGTCGCCGACATCGAGGACAGCGTCCGCAACGCGCGCTCGATCGCCTGGTTCAACAAGCAACCGGCGGTGCTGATCCAGATCACCAAGCAGGGCGATGCCAACGTCATCGACACGGTCGACCGGGTCAAGGCGCTGATCCCCGCGCTGAAGCAGTGGATCCCGGCCGGTGTCGACGTCTCCACCCTGGTCGATCGCACCTCGACGATCCGCGCCAGCGTGATGGACATGCAGTGGACGCTGCTCGCGACCGCCGTGCTGGTGATGGTCGTGGTGTTCGTGTTCCTGCGCCGCCTGACGCCGACGATTGCCGCCGGCATATCGGTGCCGCTGGCGCTGGCCGGCACCTGCGCCGGCATGTGGGTCGCAGGTTTCTCGATCGACAATCTGTCGCTGATGGCGCTCGCGATCTCGGTCGGCTTCGTGGTCGACGACGCCATCGTCATGATCGAGAACATGTTCCGCAATCTCGAGCACGGCATGCGGCCGATGCAGGCGGCGCTCGTGGGCGCCAAGCAGATCGGCTTCACGGTGGTTTCGATCAGCCTGTCGCTGATCGCGGCGTTCACGCCGCTGATCTTCATGGACGGTATCGTCGGCCGCCTGCTGCGCGAATTCTCGCTGACGCTGACCTTCGCGATCGTCGTGTCGACCCTGGTGTCGCTGACGGTCACGCCGATGATCTGCGCGCATTATGTCAAGCAGACCACCTCGGAGTCCGCCACGCTGTTCGATCGCCTGATCGAAGGCTCGCTGTCGCGCATCGTCGCGTTCTACGCCCGCACCCTGCGGGCGGTGCTCGAATTCCCATTGCTGACGCTGCTGGTGTTCTTCGCCACCATCGGCCTGACGGTGGTGCTCTATGCCAAGGTGCCCAAGGGTTATTTCCCGACGGACGATTCCGGCTTCGTTATCGGTGCGACACGGGCCTCGGCGGACATCTCGTTCCAGTCGATGCTGACGCTCCAGCAAAGGCTGGCCGACATCGTGATGCAGGACCCGGCTGTGGCCGGCATCGGTTCGACCGTAGGGGGCGGAGCCGGGCCGGGAGGCGCGACCTCGAACCGCGGCGTCATGTATATCAGCCTGAAGCCGCCCGAGGAGCGCGACCACGTCTCGACCCAGGTCGTGATCGATCGTCTCCGGAAGGCGTTGTTCCCCGTACCGGGCATTCGCCTGTTCATGTTCGCCGCGCAGGATGTCCGCGCCGGCGGCCGGCAGAGCGATTCCAATTACCAGTACACGCTCTCGAGCACCGACCTCGACCTGCTGCAGAAATGGGCGCCGATCGTGGCCAAGCGCATGGAGACGGTCGAGGGCATCACCGACATTTCGAGCGACCGCGATCCCGGCGGACTTCAGCTCACATTGAACATCGATCGCCAGAAGGCTGCAGCGCTCGGCGTCAAGGTTCAGGACATCGACAATGCCTTGAACAACGCCTTCTCGCAGCGCCAGATCTCGATCATCTACACCCAGCGCAACCAGTACATGACCGTGCTGGAGATCGATCCGAAATTCCAGGTCGATCCGTCCAATCTCGAGCGGATCTATGTCGCGGGTGCGGGCGACGTGCAGGTGCCGCTTTCGGCGGTGGTCCACGCGACACGCGGGCTTGCCGCGCTCGCGGTCTATCATTCGCAGTCGGTCCCTTCGACCACAGTGTCGTTCAACACGTTGCCCGGCGTCGAGCTCCAGGCCGCCACGCAGAACATCCAGCGTGCGGTCGATGAATTGCACATGCCCGAGGGCATCCGCGGCAGCTTTGACGGCAATGCCGGCGATTTCGCCAAGACCAGCGGCCGCCAGCCGCTCTTGATCCTCGGCGCGCTGGTGGCGATGTATATCGTGCTCGGGGTGCTCTACGAGAGCCTCGCCCATCCGCTCACGATCATCTCGACGCTGCCCTCGGCCGGCCTCGGCGCGCTGCTGGCGCTGCAGATCACCAACACGCCGCTGACGGTGATCGCCTTTGTCGGCATCATCCTCCTGATCGGCATCGTCAAGAAGAACGGCATCATGATGGTCGACTTTGCGCTCGACGCCGAGCGCCAGCGCGGCCTGTCCTCGGCGGAGGCGATCTTCGAGGCCTGCCAGGCGCGTTTCCGCCCGATCCTGATGACGACCATGGCGGCGCTGTTCGCCGGCATTCCGCTTGTTGTCGCGACCGGGCCAGGCACGGAGCTGCGCCGCCCGCTCGGCATCACCATCATCGGCGGCCTGTTCGTCTCGCAGGTCCTGACGCTCTACACCACGCCCGTGATTTACCTGCTGATTGACCGCCTGCGTCGGCGGTCCGAGCCGCAGCCGCTGGCCGCCCCGGCGGAATAGGTTGTTGAACCGCCGTGCGGAGCGTATAGCGGCGGTCATGTCGAACCCAGCCGAGACCGCGGCCACAGCGCCTGAGCCGATCCCTGAATGCCCGCACTGCCAGAAGCCGATGCCGCTCTGCATCTGCGACAGTGTCACCCCGATCGAGAACAAGCTGTCGCTCCTTATCCTGCAGCATCCGCAGGAGCAGGACAGGGCGCTCGGCACTGCGCGACTGCTGGCGAAGCATTTCGCTGATGCGACCGTGAAGGTCGGCCTGTCCTGGCCGAGCCTGTCCAAGGCGCTCGGCCATCCCATCGAGAACGCCTCGCATTGGGCTGTGCTCTATCTCGGCTCGGCGCGCGCGGCTGACCTCGACGTGGAGGGCGAGATCGTCGCGCTCAACCGCAAGGGCGAGGTCGCGGAGAACCAGCGTGCCATCTTCAACAAGCTCGAAGGCGTGGTGCTGCTCGACGGCACCTGGAGCCAGGCGAAGGCGCTGTGGTGGCGCAATCCCTGGATGCTGAAATGCCAGCGCATCATCCTCAACCCGAAACATCCGTCGCGCTATGGTCGCCTGCGCAAGGAGCCGCGCAAGGATGGACTATCGACCATCGAGGCCGCGGCCACGCTGCTGGCGGGGCTCGAGCGGCGCCCCGACATCGCCGAGACGCTGAACGCCAGTTTTGAACGGCTGTTGACACGCTACCGCGAAGTTCAGGCCGAGATGCCGGACCTGGCGCCGAAGCCGGCGCCAAAGGGCCGCCGGCGCGATTTCCGCCGCGGCAAACGGTCATGACGTCAGGCCGACGTCCCTTCAACGGTTGATTGCCCTGCAATGAACGGGCAGATACAGACCGCCGGTCGACCGGTCCGGAGCCAGAAGGGGGCAGCCGAATTCTGAGCGCAGCGAAGGAGATCCTGGCCCAGGCCGCGCAGTTCGATCGTTGGGGCACGCTCGCCCTGATGGACATCTCGTTGCGTTACCGACGAACCGTGATCGGACCGCTCTGGATCACGCTGACGCTGGCAGCGACCATCGCAAGCGTCGGCACGGTCTATGCCGCGCTGTTCAAGCAGGACATCGCTGCTTTCCTGCCGCCTTTCGCGGTCGGTCTGATCGTCTGGACGCTGATCGCGACCACGCTCCAGGAAGGCGCCAACGTCTTCGTGGCCTCCGGCCATCTGATCAAGGCCGTGCCGGCACCGCTGATCGTGCACGTGCTGCAGATGATCGCGCGCAACGTCCTCATCTTCGCCCATCATCTCCTGATCGTCGTCATGCTCCATGTCGCGATGCCCTGGCCGCTACGCTCGACCATGCTGCTCGCGCTGCCCGGCTTTGCGCTTCTGCTGATCGTTCTTCTCGGCGGCGCAGTCGCGCTCGGTGTGCTCTGCGCGCGCTTTCGCGACATTGGATCTGCCATCGTGAGCGGCCTGCAATTTGTTTTCTTCCTCACCCCCGTGATCTGGACCGAGGACAGCGTGCGCGGCACCGCGCTCGCCTGGCTGACATGGGTCAATCCGTTTACGACGCTGCTCGATCTCGTGCGCAAGCCGCTATTGTCGCAGCCGATAGACGCGGCGCATTGGCTGCTGGGCATCGCGTACGCGCTCACTGCGGCGGCCATCGGGCTCGGCTGCTACGCAAGATACCGCCGCCGCGTGGCGTATTGGCTGTGAGGCGCGGGATGAGCCCCCAAGCCCACATCATGCTGCGCAATGTCTCGGTGACGTTCCCGGTACTCTCGTTCCGCGATCGCTCGCTGCGCAGCCGCTTCGTTCGCGCCGTGACGCTGCGCCGTGCGGCAGCGCGTCCACACATCGTCACGGCGCTTGACGGCATCGACCTCGATATCCGTGCGGGGGATCGCCTCGCCATCGTCGGCGCCAATGGCGCCGGCAAGACCACGCTCTTGCGGGTTCTCGCCGGCATCTACCATCCGACCGCCGGTAGCCTCGACGTGCTCGGCCGCCGCCTCTCGCTGTTCGACCTCTCGGCCGGCTTCGACGAGGAGGCGACCGGTTACGAGAACATCATGCGCCGCGGCCTCGTGATCGGCGCACGGCGCATCGAGATCGACGCGCGGCGCGCCGAGATCGCCGAGTTCACCGAGCTCGGCGATCGGCTCGACCTGCCGCTGCGCACCTACTCCAGCGGCATGATGCTGCGCCTGATCTTCGCGGTCGCCACCGCCGTGGAAGGCGAGATCGTGCTGCTCGACGAATGGATCGGCGTCGGCGACCAGCAGTTCCGGAAGAAAGCCAGGCTGCGACTCGATGAGATCGTGGCCCGCGCCGGCATCCTGGTGCTGGCCTCGCACGATCTCGATCTGATCAAGAGCACCTGCAACCGCGCCATCCTGCTGGAACAGGGGCGGATCGTGGTATCAGGCACGACGGAGGAGGTTCTCGCCCGATACCTCGGGGCCGCGAAGGTGTAACTGCCCCGTCGGGGTTGCCTAAGCCGTTGATCCCCTATATTGCTCCGCCCTTACGGGGCCACGTGGCGGAGTGGTTACGCGCCGGTCTGCAAAACCGTTTACTCGGGTTCGAGTCCCGACGTGGCCTCCATCATCAAGCTTCTGATATTTCATCATAAATTTTGATGTCGTGCCGGTCCGTGAAAGACGCGGACAGCGCCGCCGCGAGCCGCGCCCACCGGGTTTGCCCGGGGCTTGTTGGAAACCCTCGATTCAGGCCCGATGGCATAAACTTCGCATCTGCGAAGGGATCAGTCCCATCCATCGAGCGCTGGAGCACACGTGGGCGAGATCGTCCGGTTTATCCCGAAATCCGAGCTGGAGAGGGCTCGCCTCATTGCCGAGGCGCGCGCGATCTATGACAGCATCTTCCCGCCGGCGGCACCCGACAGGGCGCAGCAGGACGACGAGGACAGCGTCAAGAATTGATCGGAGGCTAGTGGCCGGCCGTCAGGCTCGGCCGGAGGGTCTCAGCAGGCGGCGTACCAGCCGTCCGGAAAGGGCAGCAGGGGCCAGGCGCCCTCATTGTCGTTCGCGGCCTTGAGCGCGGTTTTGCCCGCCGCGTCGAAGCTCCACGAACGGGGCACGAAGTCCTCCTCCGGCGCGGCTGCGAAATTGTCGTGAATCATGGCGTCCCGGACGGCATCCAGCATCAAATTGAATTCGGCTTCGCTCATCACACCCTCCGGAACGCGGATGGCGCACTGTCGCAAAGCCGGTTTGTTTCCCGATTGATCCGATCGTTCGCATTTTAACGATCGGGCGATCGGGATCGATTTGGTTAGCGATTTCTGAAAAGTCCCCAGAAAGCCCCGATGGAACTCTAGGCGGCTCCAGGCGGCGGCAAGTGTGAAGGAGATCACATCCCCCGCGATTTATTCCTCCTACCTCTTTGCCCACACCGGCCAAGGCGGCCGGGCGGGCAGGGTAGACAGGAGACCGGTCATGAAGGCGAGGTTCTTGCGGTTTGCGGGTGTGAGAAGCCGGGCGCGTCGCGCTTCCACACTCGGCCTGTTCCTGACGTTGTTTGCATCCACCGCGGACGCGCAGCAGGGCACAGCGGAGCAGCGCCGGGCCTGCACCCCCGACGTCTACCGGCTCTGCGCCGGCGAAATCCCCAACGTGCGTGCGATCACCGCGTGCCTGCGCCGCAACCGCTCGAGCCTGAGCGAGGCCTGCCGCAGCGTGTTCGACCAGGCCGGAGGCTGACGATCTCCCTGTGGATTTGTGCGCAGCAAGTACTTTGCGACTCCTGCACAAATCCTTCGGGCGATGACTGTGGATATGCTGCGGACAAGCTGTTGAATGGCTGATATCCGACGCAGACCCGGAAGGGCTTCGAATCATATCTGACAGATTCATGACGTAGATACGCTTTGCAGCGAAATCATCTGATTTGCACGCCGTCGAATGACGGGATCCCGGTTCGCTGATCGACTAGCGCTTGCCGAACCATTCCTCGTAGATCCGCTGGTAGGTATCGTTCTCGCGCAGTCCCAGAAGGGCTTCGTTGACCTGCTTGCGCAATGGACTGCCGGTGGGAAAGACGATGCCGTAGTCTTCCCTGTGAAACACGTCACCAACGGTCCGCGCCAATCTGCTGCCGTCGTGCGTGGTGTAGTAGAGCAGGGCGGGCGCATCGAACACGACGGCGTCGACCTGCCGGTCCAGCAGCGCCTTGTAGAGGTCATCGACCTTCTCGAACTCGCGAACCTGTGCCTTGAGCTCGTTCAGATAGGCCGTTGCCGTGCTACCCCTCGTGGTGCCGACGGTCTTGCCGACAAGGTCCTGCTGGTTATTGATCGGCCCCTTGATCTGCTGCACCGTCAATGAAGCCGTCAGCTGCGCCGTATAGAACGCGACGAACACCACGCCCGTGAACATCCACAGCACGGCCACGATGCGAGCCATCCAGTGCCGCGGCATCTGATCGGCCTGGGTGGCCAGCGTGCCCGCCGCCCAGAACATCGCATGGAAAATGCCGGGGAAATATTGTTTGGTTGGAATGATGCCGCTGTGATGCGTGCGTTCGACCAGGAACATCAGATGCGCCGGCACGAGGATCAGGAGCAGCGCAATGCCGAGCCAGACCAGCAGGGTGCGCGAGAAGAACAATTGCATCAGCTCGCGCAGCGGATTGGCTTCGACATTGACGGCCGTGCCGCGTACCAGGATTTGCAAGCCTGAGTTCATGATCGGCTGAGAGAAGTCGAACCTGTCCTCTCGCTCCGACGTGACCGAGATCGCTGCGATGGCGAGATCGGCGCGTCCGCTTGCCACCGCGTCGAGCAATTCGCTCACATCGGGCAACACGACATATTCGGTCTCGCGGTTCAGTCGTTTGCCGATGCTGTTCCAGAGTTCGATGCTGAAGCCGCCCAGCACGCCGTTCTTTTCGACCACCATGGGCGGCACGATGCGGGTCGCGACACGCAGCTTGGCGGTCTCGGCCTGAGCCGCCGACCACGCCACGGAGATGAACATTGTCAACACCAGCCAGTACACGATCCTGACTGCGAGCGCCCACGGCAGCCGGGCGGTTCGAGCGCGAGAGCCGGTCGCCTGATGCGGAGGAGCCATCGATGGTTGTCCGGTCGGAGCTGAGCGCTTCTGGATAACGTGAATCGGAACGCCGACCATTCGATTAACAGTCGGATGATCCGTCGGGGAAGTGGGTGAGCTAATCGGCTTCCGATTTTCCATCAAACTGCAACCCGCGCGTGCAAGAAGTCTTGATCGGCGGTGATCTGGGAGTGACGGCCCTGCCTTGAACGCGGCCCCCGGCGACGGCGACTAACCCATAGAGTGCATCAGGATCAGTGGAACGTGATCGAGTTCTCCCCTTGTAAAGCACCAAAATGGTGCTTTAGTGCTTTCCATGAGCCCGTCGCCCCGAAACGCGCCATCGGCGCTTCGATACAGGCTTGCCCCTGACCCGGCCGCCAAGGCCGCCATGGAGGCGACGTTCCAGGCCTATGACCGGATGATGGAGATCCTCGATGAGGTCGCGCGGACCCACAATGTGGGCTCCAACGTCGTGCTGCTGCACGCCCATGCCTATGAGCCGATCCGGAAAGAGACTGCGCTGCCGTCGCGGCTGGTGACGCTGGGCCTGCGCGACCGGGCCGAGTATCGCGCGGCGTATGGCCGCCGCCTGCCGCTCGATGACAAGCTCGCCAAGATCAAGGGGCCGGCCACCATTTCGATTTCCACCGTGCAGGGGCGCTTCAGCGTGCCCTTCGACTACGTCGGCTACGCGGAGGGCTGGGGCCAGAGCGTGCCCGCGCACCTGATCCGCACCGACGACGGTTTCGAGGTTCACTACGGCGTCACGCCGAACAGTCTGCCAGAGGAGGAGAACGCCATGGATACCATCGCAGCCGCTCCCGAGAATTTCCTGTCCCGGGTCGGACGTCTGATCGCCGGCATCGCCTATGACGCGATCGAGCAGGCGGAAGGTAACAACAAGCTGAAAGTGGTCGGCCAGGCCATTCGCGAGATCGAGCGCGCCGAGAGCGAGGCCCGCGATGCGCTCGCCGCCGCGCGCGCCGAGGAATACCGCCTCAACGCCCGCCGCACCGAGATCGAACGCGAGATGACTGACCTCGCCGCCAAGATCGAGGGCGCGATCACCGACGGTCGCGACGATCTCGCCCGTGCCGGCATCGCCCGGCAGATGGATCTTGAGGCACAGTTCGAGGTGCTGTCCCGCGCCATCGACGAGAACAACGAGAAGATCGAGCAATGCGTGACGTCGCTGCGCGCCGTGCTCTCGGCGCTGCAGGATGCCGAGCAGCGCCGCGTCGATCTCGCAAAGAGCGAGGCCGAAGCAAGCCACCAGGCCTCGCATTCGCCCCGCAAGCGCGGCGGCACGTCGGCTGCGGCGAAGGCGTTGCGTGCCGGCCGGGCGGTGGCGCGCGTCACCGGCGTGCCGGCGGGCATTCCGTATTCGAGCGACATCGACGAGCTCAGCGCGCTCCATCGCGACAAGGAGATTGCGGCCAGGCTCGCGCGGTTGAAGTCGCGCTCCTGACGAGTATCGTGTCATGAGCGCATTGCTCGAACACGTCATGTCGCCCGAGGTCCGGCCGTTCGCGATCACGGCGGCCATGATCCTCATCGTCGGCACGCTCGAAGTGGTCACGATGCTGGTCGGGGCCTCCTTGAGCGAGATGCTCGGCACCAGCATCGATTTCAGCCATCCCAGCGACAATGGTGTGATCAACGCCATCTCCTGGATCAATGTCGGCGGCGTGCCGCTCTTGATCTTCCTGCTGCTGGCGCTGGGGGCTTTCTCGATCACCGGCTTCCTCATCCAGGACGTTGCCCGGATGGTGGCCGGGCCCTTGCCGGCCGGTCTCGCCTCGCTTGCGGCGGTCGGCGTCTCGATCCCGCTGGTCCGCGGAATGAGCCGGGGCATCGCCCGGATCATTCCGAAGGATGAAAGCTACGCGATCGGCCTCGGCGATCTCGTCGGCCGCGTCGGCGAGGTGGTCGTCGGCCCGCTCGACCAGGGCCCGCCCGGGCGCGTCAGCGTCGCCGATATCCACGGCAACCGCCACTTCGTCTCCGCGGTGGCCGCTCCCAGTTCTTCGCCTCTGCCGCAGGGCACGCTCGTGCTGCTGGTCGATCGCATCGATACCCGCTTCGTGGCTGTCAGGGCCGACGATGAACTAAAACCGACCAAACCCGCTCTAAGCAGCAGCTAGGTCATTATTGGAGAAAGTCATGTTCGACATTGCAGTCCCGGCCATGATCGGCGTCGCGCTGATCATCGTCTTGGGCATTATCTTCACCATTCTCTACAAACGCGCGACGCGCGACGAGGCCTTCGTGCGCACCGGCTTAGGGGGCAAGAAAGTCGTGCTCGACGGCGGCGCCATGATCCTGCCGATCTTCCACTCCTATGCCAGCGTCAACCTGAAAACGCTCAGGCTCACGGTCGAGCGCAAGGAACGGGAGTCCCTGATCACCAAGGACCGGCTGCGCGTCGACATCGTCGCCGAATTCTACGTCCGCGTTCGCCCCGATGACGAAAGCATTGCACTCGCGAGCCAGACCTTGGGCGCACTCACCAACGATGCAGAGGCCCTCCGCAACCAGGTCGAGGCAAAATTCGTCGACGGCCTGCGCTCGGTGGCGGCGACCATGACCATCCTGGAACTCCAGGAAAAGCGCTCGGACTTCGTCAAGCACGTGCAGGCGACCGTGGAGTCCGACGTGAAATCGAACGGCCTCGAGCTGGAGTCGGTGTCACTGACAAAGCTCGACCAGACCGACGTCAAGTTCTTCAATCCGGAGAACTTCTTCGACGCCGAGGGCCTGACCCAGCTCAAGACCATCACCGAGACCCGCCGCCGCGACCGCAATGCCATCGTGCGCGACAACGAGGTCGCGATCGCCCAGAAGGATCTCGAGGCGCGCCAGCAGACGCTGGGGATCGAGCGGACCAAGAAGGAGGCCGAGCTGTCGCAGGAGCGCGACATCGCCAACAAGACCGCGAGCACCCGCGCCGAAGTCGCAACCGCGACACAGACCGCGCGCCTGACGGAAGAGAACGCCCGCATCGACACCGACCGGGCGGTCGCGGAGAAGGAGGCCGGCGCCAAGCAGGTCAAGGAAACCGCGGTCATCGAAT
The DNA here is from genome assembly GCF_004114955.1 of Bradyrhizobium guangzhouense. Lineage (NCBI taxonomy): Bacteria > Pseudomonadati > Pseudomonadota > Alphaproteobacteria > Hyphomicrobiales > Nitrobacteraceae > Bradyrhizobium > Bradyrhizobium guangzhouense. Next base: position 3,835,293 of record NZ_CP030053.1, on the reverse strand, counting down.
CGGATCTCGCCATCAACAAGCGCAAGACCGACGCGCAGCGCGAGATCCAGATCGCCACGCAAGAGAACGAGATCCAGATCGCGTCCAAGAGCAAGCAGACCTCCGAGGCCGTGGCCCAAGCCAAGGCCGCCGAAGCGCTGGCCGTCTCGGCGGAGGAAAAGGTCGTCACCGCGCGCGCCGTTGAGGTCGCCGATCGCGCCCGTCTCACCCAGGTACTTGCGGCCCGCACCGAGGCCGAGCGCAAATCGACCGAGCTGATCGTCGCGGCCGAAGCCGACAAGAAGGCCTCGCTCGACCGCGCCGAGGCCGTCAAGACGCTGGCGACCGCCGAGGCTGAGTCCAACAAGATCAAGGCGGTTGGCGTCCGCAATATCGGCGAGGCCGAGGCTGCGGTCATCACCATGAAGAACGAGGCGCAGAACAAGCTTGGCAGCAACGTGATTGATTTCGAGATCGCCAAGAAGAGGATCGAGACGATGCCTTTGGCGCTGGCGGAGATGGTCAAGCCGATCGCCAATCTCAAGGACGTCCGCATCCTGCATACGGGCGGCGCGTTCGGCAGCAACGGGGCTGCGGGCGGCGGCGTCGGCTTCGGCGAGGGGCTCGCCGGCGAGCTCCTCAAGGTGCATGCACTGCGGCCGATGATCGACGAGATCCTGCGCCAGGGCGGCTTTGCGCCCGGCGATGATCCCGTGAAGGCACTGGTCGGCGCGGTGACCGGCAAGGCCAATGGTGCGGCGGTAACGCCGGCGGCGGTGCCCGCGCCGGAGAAAACAAACTCCGCCGATCTGTGAATGCCGGTTCATTGCTGCTGAGAAATCGAAACGATAAAAACTGCTCGTGCGCGTCTCGCGTCGCGCACGGCTCCGGAGTGCAGTTCGATTGTGTGTTGAACCTTTCGACTGCGCTCCGGACGAATTTCTCAAGGCAACATTGTTTGTTGCCGCGGCGCCTGCGCCGATCGACGTCGGGCGCTGATGCCTGTTTCGATCGGGGGATTTCAGATGAAGTATTTTCTCTCCGGACTTATTGCCGTCGGCCTGTCTCTCACCGCCACGGCAGCCTTTGCCGCCGATGCGCGCAACGTCACTGTCGTCAACGAGACCGGCTACGCCATCAAATTCCTGGGCTTCAATGCCCCTGACGATGGCCTGGACGAATGGGACAACGAACTTGACAAGGTCTTGCAGAACCAGGCGAGCACCTATGTCGAGTTCGACGATGACGATGAAGGTTGCGTCTGGAACATCCGCGTCGACTGGCAGAACTACAACGAGTCCGTGCTGTGGAAGAACGTCAACCTCTGCAAGTTCACAGCGCTGCGGCTGCGCTACGACCCCGGCACCAAGACCACCTCGTTTGTCGCCGAATAACTCGGCCTGATCCGAGCCTGAGGAGGGGCTGGATCAGCCCTTCCTCGATGCTTTGCGGATGATGACGAATTCGTCCTTTGCAAGCGCAATCGGCTTTGTTATACGCAGCCGCGCGCGAACGAACGGTTCGCCCTTTTCCTCGGTAGCTCAGCGGTAGAGCATCCGACTGTTAATCGGATGGTCGCTGGTTCGAATCCAGCCCGGGGAGCCAAATTCCGCTTTATTTTCAATTATTTGCAGGCGCGCATTGATGTTGCGCGCGATCTTGCTCGACCGATCTCTCAACGCCATCTCGCCGGTATTCCCAGCAGAATCGCGTTCAAGCGGATGTGTACGCCGAGACACGCAGCGCAACACAGGCGGCACCAAATCGACTTAATTCACATCGAGCGTAGTTGGGCCGGACTCTTACGGAGCTGATTCACATGCCCGACATCCAGATCGATCGTGCCCGCCAGGCCCCCTCGATTCTGCCGGCTGATATCCCTGAATTGAGCGATGACCAGTGCTTGGCCTGTCTTGCTCGCGCGATCGAGACACCCGATTCGGCGCGGCTGGACGAAGTGGCGGCCCTGATTGGCCGTCTGGCGGTTGCGATCGAATAGGCCGCCGCGCCCCCATGCGCTGACGTTGCGCAGCCGTTGGCCGACCGGCCAACGGACGTGTTGCGTTTTCGCGGAGCCTGTTCCAAAGATGCCGCGAATTCATCTCCGCGGCATCGTCCGCCTTGCAGGGTCTGCAAATGTCCGGTTTCTCGACCGCGCGCCAGAAAATGGTCGATGGCCAGGTGCGCACCAATGACGTCACCGATCGCCGCATTCTCGATGCCATGCTCACGGTTCCCCGCGAGGCCTTTGTGCCTGCGAGCCGACAGGCACTGGCTTATCTCGATCTCGATCTCGACGTCAGCGAGGGCGGAGCCAAGCGCTTCCTGATCAAGCCGCAACTGATCGGCAAGCTGCTCCAGGCCGCCGAGATCGGCGAGGGCGACAACGTGCTGGTGGTCGGATGCGCGACAGGTTACCTCGCCGCGCTGACCGCGAAGCTCGCGCGCCAGGTTACGGCCACGGAAAGCGATTCGGCGCTGGTGACGAAAGCCCAGGACGCCTTCGCCGCGCTCGGGCTCACCAACGTGACCTGCAAGGCCGCCGCCTGCGCCGAGGGCGACCCGGCTGCCGCGCCCTATGACGTGATCGTCCTCAACGGTGCGACCGAGGTGACGCCGGACGGCCTGTTTGGCCAGCTCGGGGAGGGCGGTCGTCTGGTGGGGGTCTCGGCCGAATCCAGGCCATCGCGGGCCGTGATCGTGACCCGCTCCCATGGCGAGTTCGGCTACCGGCCGCTGTTCGACGCGGCTGCCCCGGTGCTCCCCGGCCTGGAACAGGCGGCCGCCTTCGTCTTCTGACGGCCGAAATCCCCGTTAAAATCCCGTTCTGAATCAGAAGTGTGGCCGGGATGCTGCACGTGAAGAGTTTCCACTGAGAACCACCCCGAGGTAGTTCCGTCGCGCTTGACCGCGTCTTATGTTGCGGCGGGGCAACGACTCCACTCGGATACGGTTACCAGGCTCGCGGGCACGAGCTTGGCGTGAGAATGAACGGAATTTCAGGGATGCATGGGGTGAAGCTTTTCACCGGAGCGGCAGTATCGGTCCTGCTGATGGCACTTGCCGGGCCGACGCCTGCATTGGCGGATACGATCGAGGCTGCGCTGGTGCGCGCCTATCAGAACAATCCGCAGCTCAACGCACAGCGCGCGCAGGTACGCTCGACCGACGAAGGCGTGCCCCAAGCCCTGTCCGGCTATCGCCCCAAGGTCAATTTGAGCCTCAGCTCTGGGTATCAGTATCAGGATGTCCAGGCGACGCAGAAGGGCCTTGCGATCCATAGCGATCCGCCTCTTCAGCCCAACGCCGCCAGCGTGAGCGTCAGCCAGACTCTCTACAATGGCAATCAGACCGCCAACAAGACGCGCGCAGCGGAGAGCCAGGTCTCCGGCACGCGCGAGGCGCTGCGCAGCATGGACCAATCCGTGCTTCTGAGTGCAGCTACGATCTATATGGACTATCTGCGCGACTCCGCGACACTGGAGGTCCAGCGCAGCAACGTGCGCGTGCTCGAACAGACGCTGAAGCAGACGCGTGATCGCTTCAACGTGGGCGAGGTGACACGCACGGACGTCGCACAATCGGAGGCGCAGCTCGCCGCCGGCAAGACTCAAGCGCTGACCGCGGAATCGACGCTCACGACGACGCGCGCAAATTTCCGCCGGATCATCGGAAACGAGCCGGCGAATCTGGCGCCGGGCTCGCCGGTCGACCGGTTCCTACCGCCGACGCTTGCCTCGGCCGTCGAGCTCAGCCTGACCGAACATCCCGACGTCACGGCTGCGATGTACGGCATCGACGTCAACTATCTCCAGGTCAAGATCAACGAAGGCGCGTTGCTGCCGACGGTCACGGTCGCGGCGACTGCCAGCACGGCCTACCAGCAGCAGCTGACGGTCTTCCGAACGAGCACCGCGTCGGCCATCGCGACGGCTTCCGTGCCGATCTACCAGGGCGGCGCAGAATATTCGCTGATCCGCCAATCCAAGGAAAACCTGGCGCAGCAACGTCTGAACCTCGAAAAGACTCGCGACACGGTTCGCGCCAACGTGGTGCAGTTCTGGGGGACTTTGCAGGCCGGAAAGGCGCAGGTGCAGTCCGCGCAGGCGCAGGTGACCGCGTCCGAGATCGCGCTGAACGGTGTACGCGAAGAGGCCAAGGCCGGTCAGCGCACGACGCTGGACGTCCTCAATGCCCAGCAGGCGCTGGTCAATGCGCGCGTCGCGCTTGTTACCGCACAGCACGATCGGGTCGTTGCATCCTACAATGTGCTCGCCGCCGTCGGCCGCCTCGCACCGCAGGTGCTCGGCCTCAACACCACCGTCTATGATCCGAGCGTGCACTACCAGCAGGTCCGCGACAGCTGGGCCGGCGTGCGTACGCCTGACGGACGCTGATTGCCGTAGTTCTCCGGTCGGCCTCGCAAACTGCAGAGACCGACCGGCGCTTTGCTTGCAATCGTCAAAAGCCCTGACATAGCCTTGCCAAGATGCTGCTGGTCGATTCGGCCCGCATCCGATGTTGCGTGCGTGTTGCTTGAGTGACGGGGCAGGGGCGCGCCGCCTCTCGTTGAGCCGTGATCTGGGGACAAGTCTGGCTGTCGCGACGAAATTGTCGGGGCACACGTCCGGAACCGGCCAATCCCGTCGTGCTTGGTGTAAAACAACGCATGCGAGGGCGTTGATGATGTGGAGTCGGAGATGACGCAGCCTGCAAAGGTCACAGAACCCTCCATGGAGGAGATTCTGGCCTCGATCCGGCGCATCATTGCCGATGACGAGGCGAAGCCGCCGCCCGCCGAGGCTGCAAAGCCGGCAGCGCCCGCAGCGAAGCCGATGGCCGACATTCCTCCATCCAAGATCGCGCCTGCAAAACCTGCCGCCGAAAAGCCCGCGCCGCCGCCGGCTGCGAAACCCGCGCCGCCACCGCCGCCCGCGCCGGACGCTGATGCCGGTCCCAACAGCCAGGACGACATCGACGCGCTGCTGGCTGGGCTCGACGAGGCCACGCCTGCGCCCGAGATGCGGGCTCCGGAGCCAGAACCCGAGCCTGAGCCAGAGCCCGACGTGCTGGAGCTGACTGACGAGATGGCGATGGATCCGGAGCCGACACCGGCGCCGCCACCGCCCAGCTTCCGCAAGGTCGAGCCACGCGACGATCTCGAATTCGCCGAGGCGCCGCCGCCGCGTCCGACACCTCCGCCGTCCTACGCGCCGGTCGATTATGACGCGCCGCCACTGCCGCCGCAGCAGCCGATTCTCGCCCAGTCGACCGTCTCGGCGGTCGAATCCGCCTTCAACTCGCTGGCCCACACGGTGCTCAGCAGCAACGCGCGGACGCTGGAGGATCTGGTCAAGGAGATGCTGCGCCCGATGCTGAAATCCTGGCTCGACGACAATCTGCCGGGCCTGGTCGAGCGCATTGTGAAGGCGGAAATCGAGCGGGTCTCGCGCGGCGGCCGCTGAACCGGGCCGTCCGGCCCCGATAAAGCCCTGCTCCTATGTCATACTTGACCTGCCGGTCGGGCCGGAAAGCCCTTTTGCCGCTGAGCTTTCCGTTGACTTGAACCCCGCGCGCGGCTTTCTAGCAGCCCCATGATCGAGAAAAACTACCAGCCCGCCGATATCGAAGCCCGCATGTCCGTCGTGTGGGAGGACAGCCTTGCTTTCAAGGCCGGCCGTCCCGACCGCCGCGACGCGGTGCCCTTCACCATTGTGATCCCGCCGCCGAACGTGACGGGCTCGCTGCACATGGGCCACGCCCTCAACAATACGCTGCAGGACATCCTGTGCCGGTTCGAGCGCATGCGCGGCCGCGACGTGCTGTGGCAGCCCGGTACCGACCATGCTGGCATCGCGACCCAGATGGTGGTCGAGCGCCAGCTGATGGAGCGCCAGCAGCCCGGCCGCCGCGAGATGGGCCGCGAGAAGTTCCTCGAGCGGGTCTGGCAGTGGAAGGCCGAGAGCGGCGACACCATCATCAACCAGCTCAAGCGCCTCGGCGCCTCCTGCGACTGGTCGCGCGAGCGCTTCACCATGGACGAGGGCCTGTCCAAGGCCGTCATCAAGGTGTTCGTCGAGCTGCACCGCGATGGGCTGATTTACAAGGACAAGCGGCTGGTGAACTGGGACACCAAGCTGCTCACCGCGATCTCCGATCTCGAAGTGCAGCAGACCGAGGTGAAGGGCCACCTCTGGTATTTGCGCTATCCGATCGAGGGGAAGAGTTTCGACCCGGAGGATCGCTCCACCTTCATCGTGGTTGCGACGACACGGCCCGAGACCATGCTCGGCGACACCGGCGTGGCCGTGCATCCCGAGGATGAGCGCTATCAGAAGCTGATCGGCAAGAACGTGGTCCTGCCGCTGGTCGGCCGCAAGATCAAGATTGTCGCGGACGAATACTCCGATCCCGAAAAGGGTTCGGGCGCGGTCAAGGTGACGCCGGCGCACGACTTCAACGATTTCGAGGTCGGCAATCGCCACGGCCTGCGCCGCATCAGCGTGCTGGACAAGGAAGGCTGCCTCGACCTCCTCGACAACGAGGACTATCTGAAGGGCCTGCCGGAAGGCGCCGCGCAATTCGCCGAGGAGTTCCACAAGGTCGACCGCTTCGCGGCGCGCAAGCGCATCGTGGAGCGGCTGGAATCGTTCGGCTTTGTCGAGCGCATCGAGCCGCACACCCACATGGTCCCGCACGGCGATCGGTCGGGCAGCGTGATCGAGCCGTATCTCACGGACCAGTGGTATGTCGACGCCAAGACGCTGGCAAAACCCGCGATCGCGGCGGTGCGTTCGGGCGAGACGACCTTCGTGCCGAAGAACTGGGAAAAGACCTATTACGAGTGGATGGAGAACATCCAGCCCTGGTGCATCTCGCGCCAGCTCTGGTGGGGCCATCAGATCCCGGCCTGGTACGGCCCCGACGGCAAGGTGTTCGTCGCGGAGACCGAGGAGGAGGCGATCAGCCACGCGCTCGGCTATTACGTCGAGCAGGAGGTCATCACGGCCGAGCAGGGCCGCGAGATGGCGCTCGACCGCAACAAGCGCGAAGGCTTCATCACGCGCGATGAGGACGTGCTCGACACCTGGTTCTCCTCGGCGCTGTGGCCGTTCTCGACGCTCGGCTGGCCTGAAGATGCGCCCGAAGTGCAGCGCTATTACCCGACCAATGCGCTGGTGACCGGCTTCGACATCATCTTCTTCTGGGTCGCCCGGATGATGATGATGGGCCTTCACTTCATGAAGGAGATCCCGTTCTCGACGATCTACATCCACGCCCTCGTCCGCGACGAGAAGGGCGCCAAGATGTCGAAGTCGAAAGGCAACGTCATCGATCCGCTCAACCTGATCGACGAATATGGAGCCGACGCACTGCGCTTCACGCTGGCCGCGATGGCCGCACAAGGACGCGACATCAAGCTCGCCACCAGCCGCGTCGAGGGCTACCGCAATTTCGCGACCAAGCTCTGGAACGCCTCGCGCTTCGCCGAGATGAACAATTGCGCCGTGCCCGAGGGCTTCGAGCCGGCAAAGGCCAAGGAAACGCTGAACCGCTGGATCGCGCATGAGAGTGCGCAAACCACGCGCGAGGTGACCGAGGCCATCGAAGCCTATCGCTTCAACGATGCCGCAGGCAGCATCTACCGCTTCGTCTGGAACGTCTATTGCGACTGGTATGTCGAGCTCGCCAAGCCCGTGCTGCTCGGCCCTGATAGCCCCGCCAAGGACGAGACCCGCGCCATGGTCGCCTGGGCGCGCGACGAGATCCTGAAGCTGTTGCACCCCTTCATGCCCTTCATCACCGAAGAGCTGTGGGAGGTGACGGCCAAGCGCGACGGGCTGCTCGCGCTGGCGCCATGGCCGCTGAAGCGGACCGAACCGACGACGGAGCAGCTTGCGATGCTTGCGGCTGCGGCCGGACCGACCGATCCACTGGTCTCGCCGGCGTTCGTGATGCCGATCTTCGACCATGCCGACTTCACCGATCCCAAGGCGGAAGCGGAGATCGGCTGGGTGATCGACCTGATCACGCAGATCCGCTCGGTGCGCGCCGAGATGAACATTGCGCCGGCGACTTTGACCGCGCTGGTGCTCGCGGGGGCCTCGGCGGAGACCAGGGAGCGCGCGCCGCGCTGGACCGACGTCATCAAGCGGATGGCGCGGCTGTCGGACATCTCCTTCGCCGATCGCGCACCTGACGGTGCGGTTCAACTCCTCGTCCGTGGCGAGGTCGCCGCGCTGCCGCTGAAGGGCGTGGTCGATTTCGCCGCCGAGCGTGCACGCCTCGACAAGGAAATCGGCAAGGCCGATGCCGACATCAAGCGTGCCGAGTCCAAGCTCGCCAACGAAAAGTTCGTCGCCAACGCGGCCGAGGAGGTCGTTGAGGAAGAGCGCGAAAAGCGCGAGGCGGCGCTGGCCCGCAAGGCCAAGCTGCTCGAGGCGCTGGAGCGGCTCAAGCAGGCGTCGTAGCCCCACCACCGTCATTCCGGAGCGATGCGAAGCATCGAATCCGGAATCTCGAAATTCCGGGTTCGGCTCTTCGAGCCGCCCCGGAATGACGATGATCACTTCGGAAACGGCTTGCTCAGAAACTTCGAGCCTCTGACGCCATAGCGCCAGGGCAGCTCGACCGCCTTGGTGATGCCGATCCGGATGCCGGTCGCGACCTCGACATCCTCCGTCCGTGCATGCAGTGCGATCGGCGGTCGGTCTAGCGGCAGGGTGTTGTGCGCAATGGTGATGCCGAGGGCCTCGGTCAGCTTGCCCGGGCCCGAGCACAGCGCGTGCACCTCCTGGAGATGGCGGCGGCGGCGCATCGCGGCGAGGCCATGGGTCGGCTCCAGCGCGCGGATCAACACGGCGCTGGCCGAGCCCGCCTCTTCGCAGACGAAGTTGACGCACCAATGGATGCCGTAGGAGCGGTACACATAGGCAAAGCCGGGCGGGCCGAACATGATCTGGTTCCGCGGCGTCGGACCGTTGTAGGAGTGCGCCGCCGGCTCGGTATGATGATAGGCCTCGACCTCGACGATGATGCCGCCGACGCCGTCGACCAGCATGGTCGCCCCGATCAGATCGCGCGCGACCTCGCGGACGTCGCGGTCGAAAAAGCTGCGCTTCAGGGCCTTGCCGAGCCGGGGCGTGGAAGTCTTCGAGACTGGAGCCATTCGAGGTGAGAATCGCCTGAGAACAGAGCAGGATATTGCCCATATCTGCCATGTTCCCTGAAGCGGCGCGAGCCGGGTTGCGGCAGACAGCCAGACCGACTAGGTAGGACCTGAACAGACCGGACAGATCATGGTCGTTATTGTCGATACCATCACGAACCCGCTGCGCCCGCGCCACCCCGAAAAGGTGAACCGCCCCGATTCCGCTTCGCCGCCGAAGCCGGACTGGATCCGCGTGCGCGCGCCCAACACCCGCGGCTATGCCGACACCCGCAACATCGTGCGCGCCAACGGCCTGCACACGGTGTGCGAGGAGGCAGGCTGCCCGAACATCGGCGAGTGCTGGGACAAGAAGCACGCGACCTTCATGATCATGGGTGACACCTGCACCCGGGCCTGCGCCTTCTGCAACGTCAAGACCGGCCTGCCCAATGCGCTGGATGCGGCCGAGCCGCAGAACGTCGCCGAGGCCGTCGCCAAGCTGGGTCTCGCCCACGTCGTCATCACCTCGGTCGACCGCGACGATCTCGCCGACGGCGGCGCCGAGCACTTTGCTCACACCATCCGCGCGATCCGCGCTGCCTGTCCCTCGACGACGATCGAGATCCTGACGCCGGACTTCCTGCGCAAGGAGGGCGCGCTGGAAGTCGTCGTCGCCGCGCGGCCCGACGTCTTCAACCACAATCTCGAGACGGTGCCGTCGCGCTATCTCACGGTGCGGCCAGGCGCGCGCTATTTCCACTCGATCCGGCTGCTGCAGCGGGTCAAGGAGCTCGATCCCGCCATCTTCACCAAGTCCGGCATCATGGTCGGCCTCGGCGAGGAGCGCCACGAAGTGCAGCAGGTGATGGACGATCTTCGCTCTGCCGACGTCGATTTCCTGACCATCGGTCAATATCTCCAGCCGACCCGCAAGCATCACGCCGTGATGCGCTACGTGCCGCCGGACGAGTTTTCGTCTTACGAAAAGGTCGCGTACACCAAGGGCTTCCTGATGGTGTCGGCGAGCCCGCTGACCCGCTCGTCGCATCACGCCGGTGAGGATTTTGCGAGACTGAAGGCCGCGCGGGCCGCGACCGCGCGCTGAACCGATATGCCCCGATTTTCGAGCAAGCGCCGTGTCAACCACAGCGCATCCGAGATGTTTGATCTGGTCGCCGACGTCGAGCGCTACCCGGAGTTCGTGCCGCTGTGCAGCGCGCTGAAGATCCGCCAGCGCATGGCCAAGCCCGATGGCACCGAGGTGCTGGTCGCCGACATGACGGTGTCCTTCAAGCTGGTCAAGGAGTCCTTCACCAGCCGGGTCACGCTCGATCGCGCCAACTTGAAGATTCTGGTCGAATATCTGCAAGGTCCGTTCAGTAATCTGGAAAACCGCTGGACGTTCGAGCCGAAAGGCCAGCAGGACGGCAATGACGTCTGCGACGTCGGCTTCTTCCTCGCCTATGAGTTCAAGAGCCGCATGCTGGCCATGCTGATGGGCTCGATGTTCGACGCTGCCTTCGCGCGGTTTTCCACCGCGTTCGAAAAACGGGCGGATGCGATCTACGGCCGGCCGAAGCTCGCGTCGTCGTAGGTAACTCTCGTGTCCCGGACGCGCTGCATCGTTCTCAGCTTTGCGGCGCAGAGCCGGGACCCACGCAGCACGAACGCCTCGGAGAGATGAGCCCCGGCTCTGCAGCGCACCGCTGAAGGAGCGCTGCGCTGCGTCCGGGGCACGAAACCTTCTTCAATCCACTGCCTTCACGATGTCGGGCGGCTGCGAGGCGTAATACGCGGCGGCCGCCTCGATCTCCTGCGGCGTCATGGCGCGGGCGATGTTGCGCATCTGCTGGCTGATGTCATTGCGGCGCTCGCCTTCGGCAAATGCCTGGAGCTGTGCCTTCATGTAGGCCTCCGACTGTCCCTCCAGCCATGGGCTGCCGGTCTTGTTGTCGAGGCTGCCATGGCAAGCGCCGCAGGGCGCGATGCCGCGCATTGGCGCGCCATAGATGACGATGTTGGGCTTGGGCAGTTGCGGCGTCGGATGGTAGGCCGGCAGCCGTGGCAGATAGGCGTAATAGTTTGATAGATCGGCAATTTCGTCGTCGGTCAGGTTGACGGCGAACGGCGACATCACGGCATTGCTGCGCGCGCCGGAACGGAAATCGTGCAGCTCCTTGTAGATCACCGCGGCATATTGGCCTGCGAGGTTCGGCGAATCCGCGCGGCTGATGCCGGTCGGGCCGTGGCAGATCGCGCAGCGCTGCGCCAGCGTTGCGCCGCGACCGATCGCCTCCTGGCTCGGACGCGCCAGCGTGCGCGAGGTCAGCACGACCTCGGACAAGCGTTTCGTCTGTTCGGGCGCTGTAACGCTTGCGGTCCGCTGCACCACGCCTGCGGCGCTGCAAATCGCATCCCAGACGTTGGCGAACTGGATCCAGGGCTGTGCGAAGGGCAGCACGACGAAACCGGCAATTGCCGTCACGATCAGGATCGCGGCGGTGACGCCGACGGCGGTCTTGAAGTGGCGATTTTGAAAGCTGAAGAGATCGCGCGTGCTCATCACTGCGCTCCGACATAGACGGCCGGCACCGACGTTCCCGCAGATGTCGCGAGGTTGAGGATCGGGTAGCCGTAATTGGTGATGGTGAGCGCGATCATCAGCGCCACCCATAGTGCATGGGTGTTGAGCGCGACCGGCACCGTCGTGGGTTGGTGCACGGCTGAGGCGAAGCGATAGGCACCGGCGTCAACCTGCGGCCCGCGCATGCCGCGGGCCAGGATGACCAGGAAGAGAATGCCCGAGGTCAGCAGAATGAAGCCGCCGATTGCGGACAGGGTGACGGACAGCGCCTGCGGCGCGATCGCGGGATCGCCGAAGTCGAAATAGGCCATTCGGCGCGGCATGCCCAGAATGCCGACCCAGTGCCACGGGAAGGTGGTCACGATCATGCCGATGAACCACAGCCAGAGCTGGGTGCGGATCAGCCTGACATCGACCAGCTCGCGGCCGGTCAGATGCGGCCACAGGTCATAGGCGATCGCAAAATACATGATGACGATGGCGCCGCCGAAGATCAGGTGGAAATGGCCGGTGATCCATTGCGTGTTGTGGATGGACGCATCGAGCTGATAGCTCATGTTGATGAGGCCGCCGGCGCCGCCGAAGCCAAGCATGACGAACGAAAACGCCAGCGCCAGCATCATCGGATTGTCCCAGGGCAGGGTCCCGATCCAGCCGAACAGGCCGCGGCCGCCGCGCAGGCGCGCCGCGATCTCGACCGAGGCGCAGATCGTGAACACGGTCAGCAGCGTCGGCAGTGCGACCAGTGCCGTGAAGGCCGAATGGATGAATTTGAAACCGGCACCGACTTGCGGATCGGCAAACGTGTGGTGCATGCCGATCGGCATCGCCACCACCAGGAACAGGATGAAGGAGATCCGCGCCATGGTGTCGGAATAGACCCGGCCGCCGATCGCGCGCGGCACGATGGTGTAATAGGCGATATAGGTCGGCATCAGCCAGAAATAGACGATGGCGTGCAACGTCCAGGAGAAGAAGATGCGGGCAAGACCCGCATCGATGGTGTTCTTCAGACCCGCCGCCACCGGGATGATCTGCAGCAGTAGCTCGAGCGCAGCGCCGACCGCGGTCCAGGCCCACAGATAAGAGCCCGCGACATTGGCGAACATCGCCAGCGGCACCGGCGCGCCGGGATGGGCCTTGCGCCAGACGCGCAGATTGATCGACATCAAGCCGACCCAGATCCAGGAGCCGACGACGACCAGCACCACGCCGAGATAGTAGAACACGTTGCCGATCAGCGGCGGATAGAATGTGTAGAGTACCGAGGCGCGCCCGAGCGCGATCGGGATCACCGCCATGACGCTGCCGGCGACGATCAGCCAGAACCCGGTCCAGGCCCAGCGCACGCCGACCAGGCGCTGCTCCAGCGCGGACTCGCTGATGGCATAACCAAATCCCATCGCGACCAGGGTCGGGAAGACATAGCCCATGACCGTGCCATGCGCGGTCAGCGAGCGGTAATAGAGCTCGGGGTTGGAGAGCCAGGTGCCGAGCGGGCTGCGAATGAACATCTGCCAGGCGCCGAGAGTCAGCGCGACGCCGAACACGGCGAAGGCCAGCCAGAAATGGGCGAGGATGAGCTTTCTATTGGCCAACACAGCTCAGCCTCCCGCCGGTCTTCGCGCGGCTTGCGAATTCGGTCTTGTCGATCACCTTGACCTTGCCCCACATGCCCTCATGGCCGAAGGAGCAGAACTCCTGGCAGGGCATCAGATAGTCGCCGGTCCGCGTGAAGCGCATGAGCTGCTCGGAAATGTAGCCGGGCACCAGCATGGTGTTGATATTCGTGCCCTGGATCAGGATGCCGTGGACGACGTCGGCGCTGGTGGCGCGCAGCGTGATCGGCGTATCCACGGGCACCACGATGCACGCCGGCGTGAACGAATATTGCTGGCCGATCGCGCGCACGGTGACATTGCCGTTATCCTCCAGCACACTGCCGAGATTGCTCTCGACGAATTCACCGGACAGATGAATCCGCGAGGGATCGGTGGTCTCGACGCGCGGCTGCGGCATGGTCGCCTGATGGATGCCGGCGAAAGCTGCGAGAAGTGCCATGCCGACGATGATGATGACGGCGATCGCGGCCCAGCGCCGTTCGGCGCGGGCGGCGACCTCGACGCTGCTGCCGTGGGCTTGCTCTGCGCTCATTGCAGCGGCCCGCGCGGCAGGAAGACGAACAGATAGAAGGCGAGCCACATCGCGACCACGCAGGCCGTGGCTATGCCGGCCAGCACGATGGCGCCTGACGGCCCCTGCGCAACGATTTCCTCAACGGCCTCGTCGGCGGCGGCCGGGCTTGTCGGAGGATCGGAATTGAACATGGCGGATCCTCAGTTCAACGGAGCGGAGCGCAGGTCATTGGCCTCGCGCGCCGACACCGGCGTGCCGCGATTGCCCCAGGCCGTGCGGATGTAGGAAACGACGGCCGCGACCTCGTTGTCGGAGAGGAGACCGGCGAAGGGCGGCATGCCGTAGGGCATCGGATTGCCCTTGGTGCCGGGCGGATAGCCGCCATTGAGCACCATGCGGATCGGATTGACCGCGGACTGCATCTCGATCGACTGATTGTTGGCGAGCGGTGGCCAGTGCGGCGGCTTTCCTTCGCCCTGGGTGCCGTGACAACTGGCGCAATTCTTGTCGTAGACGGTCTTGCCGAGGCTGATCAGCAGGCTGCTCTCGGTGTTCGGGAGCACCGTGCTTGCCGGCGGCGGTGACGAGCCTTCGGCGATGCCCTTGAGGTACACCGCCATCGCCCTGGTGTCTTCGTCATTGAGATATTGCAGGCTGTTGTGCACGACCTCGGCCATCGGGCCGTAAACCACGCCACGTGCTGAGACGCCGGTCTGGAGCAGGTCGGTGATGTCCTTGATGCTCCAGTCGCCGAGACCTGCCTCGCGATTGGAGGTCAGCGAGGGCGCGTACCAGTTCTGCATCGGGATCAGGCCGCCCTTGAAGGCGTCGGACTGCGAGGTGCCGCCGAGCGCATTGATCGGCGAGTGGCACATGCCGCAATGGCCGAGGCCTTCGACCAGATAGGCGCCGCGATTCCATTCGGCCGATTTGCTCGGATCGGGCTTGAATTCGCCCTCGCTGAAGAACAGCGTGCGCCAGCCGAGGATGAGCTGGCGATTGTCATAGGGGAAGCGCAGATCATGCTCGCGGTTTCGTTGGTTCACGGGCGGGATCGACTTCAAATAGGCGAAGATCGCATCGGTGTCGGCGCGTGTAACCTTGGTGTAGGACGCGAAAGGCATTGCCGGATACATCAGTCCGCCGTCGGGAAAGCGGCCGTAATGCATCGACTTGTAAAAGTCCTCCGCGGTCCATTTGCCAATCCCGGTCTCCCGGTCCGGCGTGATGTTGGACGAATACAGAGTCCCGAACGGTGTCGGCATGGCGCGCGCGCCGGCGAATGTTCGGCCCTCCGGCGCGGTGTGGCAGGCGATGCAATCGCCGGCGCGGGCCAGATATTCGCCGCGCGCGATGATGTTGCTGCCGGCGGGGTCGACCTGCTGGGCCTCGGCGGTCGAAACGGCCAGGAGCAACAGCCAGGCGCCAAGGATTGGTGAGCACCAACGCATCCCCATCTCCTCAATCCCCTTCACTGCCGCAGGCGAATGGCAGCACGTAGGTGCCCTTGGGTACCGGAGCAAGGTTCACCGGGGCCTGTCGGCTTGCAAGCCATGCCGCCACTGCCGTGACGTCCTCCTCGGTCAGCCGGGCAGCGACCTGCTGCATGCAGTCCGGCGCTTTCGCGGTGCGGGTGCCATAGCGCCACGCCCCCAATTGCGCGCTGATGTAGTTCGGCCGCAGTCCGAGCAGGCCCGGAATTCCCGGCTCCATTCCGGTCAAGGCCGGTCCGTGGCAGCTCCCGCAAGCCGGTATCTGGCGCTGAGGGTCACCGCGCGACACCAGGAGCTGACCGCGCTGCAGCACCTCCTGGCTCGCATCGTTGGCTGCGACGGGCGGCAAAGGCGGATGCTGATCGGCGAAATACTCCGCCATTTGCTGCAGGTACGGATCGGTGAGGAATTCCAGCAGGTAATTCATCGGCGGGTACTTCCGCCGGCCGCTCTTGAAAGCAAGCAGCTGATTGTAGAGATAGCCCGACGGCTTGCCGGCGAGGCGCGGGAAATAGACATCGCTGGTGCCTTCGCCCTTGTTGCCGTGGCAGGGCGTGCAGGCTTCCACCCGCGCCGCCATCGTATCGGGCGGCTGACTCGCCGTTTGCGCGGCCGCACCATCAAAGGCGGCCAAAGTGACAACAAGTGCGGCCGAAGCCGCGGCGCGAGCGAACACTTCGTCGCCCTCCACAATGCTGGTCCGGTTGATTCCGGATCACAACGTAGAGCGGCATTATTGCGCCAATATTTTCCGGCGCAAGATCGCTTGAGCGTTACGACGTTTTAGTCGCATCATTGCATCGCACATCGCGATCGATTTCGACAAATTTGCGTGCAATTTGAAAAGCAATCAGGACGCGCAGTCCCGCAACGCGCGTTGCGCGCGACAGCGCGGGGTGCGGTCACCCCCGCGGCGACCGTGGCGGCCGGCGCTTTGCCGCATGGCGGCGCGGCGTGCGCGTGACGCGGGGACGCAGGCGGCTCGCGGCGGCGCGTTGCGGCTTGGCGGCAGCTTGCGGGCCGCGGGCGAGCTCCATCAGCATGCGCAGCGCCTCGACCACCGAGCGCTGGCGCACCGCGGTGCGGCCGATCGCGCCAAAACGTTGCTCGCGATGGATGATGCGGCCGTCGCGCGCAGCGGCGGCGAAATGGACGAGGCCGACCGGCTTGCCCGGCGTGGCGCCGCCAGGGCCCGCGATGCCCGTGATGGCAACGGCAAGATCGACATCCGCGCGTTCGAGTGCGCCGACCGCCATTGCGGTTGCGGTCTCCTTGCTGACGGCCCCGAAATTGGCGAGCGTGGTTGCCTCGACGCCGAGCATCGCGCGCTTGGCATCATTGGAATAGGTGACGAAGCCGCGGTCGATGACGTCGGACGAGCCGGGGATGTCGGTCAGCGCGCCGGCCACGAGGCCGCCGGTGCAGGACTCGGCGGTCGCAATCGTCAGCTTGCGCATCCGGCACAAATCGAGCAGCGAGCGGGAGAGGGCGCGTGCGTCGCTGCCGCCCATGACCTTACGCGCTCCAGGGCAGGCGGATGGTAGCGCTCGCGGTGGCCGCGATGCCTTCCTCGCGGCCGGTGAAGCCGAGCCGCTCGCTGGTGGTCGCCTTCACCGCGACGCGCGAGATGTCGACGCCGGAGATCTCGGCGATGCGTGCACGCATGGCATCGCGCAGCGGCCCGATCTTCGGCCGCTCGCAGATCATGGTGACCTCGAGATTGGCGATGCGGCCGCCGCGCGCCGTAACGCGCTCGATGGCGTATTTCAGGAACTGGTCGGAGGAGGCGCCCTTCCACTTCGCATCGCTCGGCGGGAAGTGCGAACCAATGTCACCATCGGCGAGCGCGCCGAGGATCGCATCGACCAAGGCATGCAGGCCGACGTCGCCATCGGAATGCGCGAGAAAACCTTTCGTGTGCGGCACGCGCACGCCGCAGAGCATGAGGTGGTCGCCTTCGCCGAAGGCGTGCACGTCGTATCCCGTGCCGGTCCTGATGTCGCCGAGCAGGCTGGCCAGGCGCGCTTCCTCGCGCACGAAATCCTCGGGGGTGGTGAGCTTCATATTCGCAACATCGCCTTCAAAGGTCGCAACCGTCAATCCCGCCCATTCGGCGATCGCAGCGTCATCGGTGAAATCAGATCGTCCGTCCTTGGCCGCGCGACGATGCGCCTCGAGGATGACATCGAAACGAAAGGATTGCGGCGTCTGCGCGATTCGCAAACGCGCCCGGTCAGGCGTGTCCTCGACATTGCCGTCGGCGCTGGTGACCTTGATGGTGTCGGTGACGGGGACGACGGGGATGGCGGCGCCGGTGCGACTGGCCGCCTCGATCGCACGCGAGATCACGCCCGCCGAGACGAAGGGCCGCGCGGCGTCATGAATCAGGACGATGTCGGGCTTGTGCTTGGCAAGCGCTTCGAGGCCCGACAGCACCGAGGCCTGGCGCGTCGCACCACCATGGGTCGGTGCCTCGTGCTTGAGGCCTGCGACCGCTGCAGCGAACATGGCGCTGTCGTCGGGGTTCACCACCGGCTGCACGGCGAACACGTCAGGATGGGTGCTGAACGCTTCCATGGCGCGGTAGATCACGGGCACGCCGCCGATCTCTCGATATTGCTTGGGGCCGCCGGCGCCTGCGCGCAGGCCACGTCCGGCCGCAACGAGAACGACTGCGGTGCGCTGTGATTTCGCCATAGGACTCAAATATTCAACTGCTAAGGGGGAGCCGGGGAGAGTGGGGTGATTGCCGGCATGGCTCTAGCACGGCAGGCCCGCAAAAAAAGGGGTTTCCCGGGATTGTGGCGTCAAGCATTTTGCTGCACTGCACTTGAAAGATCTGCAGAACTGTCTAAACTGTAGGCATGACGCTTGACTGCACAAGAATTGTGCGCAAGATAGATCATGGCAGGCGCGATGAGGCGCTGCCCACGCAACGAGACCCCTGTGACCGGCTCGGCAGTATCCGGCTCTAAGCCGTTGAAAATAGGCGATATTGAAATCGCCAACCCGGTCTTCCTGGCACCGATGTCGGGAGTGACGGACTCACCCGTCCGCCGTCTGGCCGCCGAGCTGGGGGCCGGTCTCGTCGTCTCCGAAATGACCGCCAGCGATGAACTCGCCAGCGGCCATCGCATGTCGCGGTTGCGCTGCGAAGCGACCGGTGTCGGACCTCACGTCGTTCAGCTCGCCGGCTGCGAGGCGCATTGGATGGCGGAAGGCGCCCGGATTGCCGAGGCCGAAGGCGCCGACATCATCGACATCAACATGGGCTGTCCGGCCCGTCACGTCACCGGCGGCCAGTCGGGCTCGGCCCTGATGCGCGATCTCGATCACGCCGTCGGCCTGATCGAAGCCACGATATCGGCGGTGAAAGTGCCGGTGACGCTGAAGATGCGGCTCGGCTGGGACGATCGCACCCGCAACGCGCCGGAGCTGGCGCGTCGCGCGGAGGCCGCCGGCGTCAGGCTCGTCACCGTTCACGGCCGCACCCGTTGCCAGTTCTACAAGGGCGAGGCCGATTGGGATGCGATCCGCGCGGTGCGCGAGGCCATCTCCATTCCCCTTGTCGTCAATGGCGACATCACTTCTTACGAGAAGGCGCTCGCGGCGCTCGAGGCCTCCGGCGCCGATGCCGTGATGATCGGTCGCGGCGCCAACGGCCAGCCCTGGCTGCCCGGCGAGATCGGG
Source organism: Bradyrhizobium guangzhouense (assembly GCF_004114955.1). NCBI lineage: Bacteria > Pseudomonadati > Pseudomonadota > Alphaproteobacteria > Hyphomicrobiales > Nitrobacteraceae > Bradyrhizobium > Bradyrhizobium guangzhouense. Next base: position 3,816,260 of record NZ_CP030053.1, on the reverse strand, counting down.
CGACGGCTGAAGGGCGGGGCGGCTGAAGCCACGCCCTCGCTCGTGACGCAATTGCATTATGTCCGCACGCTGTATGAGGGCGTCTGCGCACTCTATGGCCTGCGCGTCGGTCTCAGGCATGCGCGCAAGCATCTCGGCTGGGCCCTCGATGTTGCGGCCGCGGCCAGCGGCACGCCGGCCCAGACACTGAAGGCGTGGCGCCAGAAGATTTTGACCTCCGAGGATCCTGGGCTCGTCCACCAATCGCTGCAGGATGCATTCGACGATTTTGCATGGAGCGCCGCTGCATGAGCTCAGCCGCCGACCATCGCAAGCCGGCCGACAGCGAGGCTATCCTCGATGCCTTGCCCAATCCCGTGCTGATGATCGGGCCGGACGGCAAGATCGTCGCCGCCAATATCGCGACCGAAGCGTTCTTCGACATCTCGACGCAGTTTCTGAAGCGCCAGTCGCTGAAAGAGCTGGTGCCGTTCGGCAGCCCCTTGCTGGCGCTGATCGATCAGGTGCGTTCCTCGAATTCGCCGGTCAACGAATACAAGGTCGATCTCGGCACGCCGCGCATGGGCGGCGATCGGCAGGTCGATCTGCATGTCGCCCCGCTCACCGAGCGGCCCGGCCATATCGTGGTGATGCTGCAGGAGCGCTCCATCGCCGACAAGATGGATCGCCAGCTCACCCACCGCAGCGCGGCGCGCTCGGTGATCGCGCTGGCAGCGATGCTCGCGCATGAGATCAAGAATCCGCTCTCGGGCATCCGCGGCGCGGCGCAGCTCCTGGAGCAGCAGGCATCCTCCGAAGATCGCATGCTGACCCGCCTGATCTGCGACGAGGCCGATCGCATCGTGACGCTGGTCGACCGCATGGAGGTGTTCGGCGACGAGCGACCCGTGGTGCGCGGTCCCGTCAACATCCATTCCGTGCTCGATCACGTCAAGCGGCTGGCGCAGTCAGGCTTTGCCCGCAACATCCGCTTCATCGAGGACTACGATCCCTCGCTGCCGCCGGTGCTGGCCAACCAGGACCAGCTGATCCAGGTGTTCCTCAATCTGGTGAAGAATGCCGCCGAAGCGCTGATCGACGTCCCCGACGCCGAGATCCAGCTCACCACCGCGTTCCGCCCCGGCGTGCGCCTGTCAGTCCCCGGTCAAAAATCCCGGGTATCCCTGCCGCTCGAATTCTGCGTGAGGGACAATGGACCAGGCGTGCCGGACGATCTTCTGCCCAACCTGTTCGACCCGTTCGTGACCACCAAGCAGACCGGCTCTGGCCTCGGTCTTGCTCTGGTTGCCAAGATCGTCGGCGATCTCGGCGGCATCATCGAATGCGAGTCTCAGCCGCGCAAGACCACCTTCCGCGTGCTGATGCCGATGTACTCGACATCGGTCAAACACGCAGATCACAGCAGTCGCGACGGCTCTGCCGGGAAGTCGTCGTCTGCATCACAGGGGGCAAAATGAGGATTAACGATGCCCGCAGGTAGCATTCTCGTAGCTGATGACGACACCGCCATCCGCACGGTTCTCAACCAGGCACTTTCCCGGGCCGGTTATGAAGTCAGGCTGACCGGCAACGCCGCAACGTTGTGGCGTTGGGTCAGCCAGGGGGAGGGCGATCTCGTCATCACCGACGTCGTGATGCCGGACGAAAACGCCTTCGACCTTTTGCCGCGGATCAAGAAGATGCGGCCGAATTTGCCCGTCATCGTCATGAGCGCGCAAAACACCTTCATGACGGCGATCCGCGCCTCCGAGCGCGGTGCCTATGAATATCTGCCGAAACCGTTCGACCTGAAGGAGCTGATCGCCATCGTCGGCCGTGCGCTGGCCGAGCCGAAGGAGCGGGTCGCGGCGGCGGACGATGACGCCGAGATGGAGGCGATCCCGCTGGTCGGCCGCTCGCCGGCGATGCAGGAAATCTATCGCGTGCTCGCGCGCCTGATGCAGACCGACCTCACCGTGATGATCACGGGCGAATCGGGCACCGGCAAGGAGCTGGTGGCGCGCGCGCTGCACGATTACGGCAAGCGGCGCAACGGCCCGTTCGTCGCGGTCAACATGGCGGCGATCCCGCGCGACCTCATTGAATCCGAGCTGTTCGGCCATGAGCGCGGCGCCTTCACCGGCGCCAATACGCGCGCGTCGGGCCGCTTCGAGCAGGCCGAAGGCGGCACGCTGTTTCTCGACGAAATCGGCGACATGCCGATGGAAGCGCAGACCCGCCTGCTGCGCGTGCTGCAGCAGGGCGAATACACGACGGTGGGCGGCCGCACCCCGATCAAGACCGACGTGCGCATCGTCGCGGCCTCCAACAAGGATCTGCGCGTCTTGATCCAGCAGGGGCTGTTCCGCGAGGACCTGTTCTTCCGCCTCAACGTCGTGCCCCTGCGGCTGCCGCCCTTGCGCGAACGCATCGAGGATCTTCCGGATCTCGTGCGACACTTCTTCGCGCTGGCCGAGAAGGACGGATTGCCGCCGAAGAAGCTCGATGCGCTGGCGCTGGAGCGGATGAAGCAGCATCGCTGGCCCGGCAACGTGCGCGAGCTGGAGAACCTCGCCCGTCGCCTCGCCGCGCTCTATCCGCAGGACGTGATCACCGCGTCCGTCATCGACGGCGAGCTGGCGCCGCCCTCGGTCAGCCCGGGTGCCGCGGTTCAGCAAGGTGTCGACAATCTCGGCGGCGCGGTGGAAGCCTATCTCTCATCGCACTTCCAGGGCTTCCCGAACGGCGTGCCGCCGCCGGGCCTCTATCACCGCATCCTCAAGGAGATCGAGGTGCCGCTCCTGACGGCCGCGCTCGCCGCCACCCGCGGCAACCAGATCCGCGCCGCCGATCTGCTCGGCCTCAACCGCAACACGCTGCGGAAGAAGATCCGGGATCTCGATATCCAGGTGTACAGGAGCGGGGGGTAGCCCCCCGCGCGACAAGCGCGGAAAGCGTTGGCGCGGGAGTGGCTCAGCTCCCCCTACCACAGCGGAGCTGAGCCTGTCCGGATCGCGCTGGCCGTCCGTGGCAGGCGCGGAGATCAAAAGTCCTGATAGGGCTGAAATGTTCCTCGGGAACGTTCGACTGGTCTTGCAACCACCGAGCGCTGCATCTCTCAGCTACCTGATGAGGCGCGCCATGACGGGCTGAATGTTGGCGAGCTCCGCGGCCTGATCCTGCCTGCCCGGGCCGTTGACCAGCAGGTCAGAGGCCACGATCAGCAGCAGCACGGCCGACACCATGGTTGCGAGAAATATCCTTTCCATGCCGATTTAAGCTCGGATGGGCGGATTCCGTTCCGGGGAAACTCGCAAATGGCCAGCATCTCCTGTTGATGCGCCGGTCTGCCGCGGCGGAGACGCCGCGGAATTGTCGCAATTCGGCAACAATGTGGTACGAATACATCAGTATCCGCCCGGGCGGACCCGTTTTCAGCACCCATTGCCGGAATGACCAGCGCAGACACCTCGGCCGCATCCTTTGACACGGCCCCAGCCGAAGAGCCCCGGCGCTGGTCCGCCCGACGCTGGCTGGCCCCGTTTGCGGTGGCCCTGGCGCTGCTCTCGGCGCTCCTGACTTTCCTGGTCCTGACCGGGCTGACCGGCATCGAGCCGACGCCGCAAGTGGTGCGCTCGTTCTACCTGATCAATGCCGGCACGATTCTGCTTCTGGTCGGCATCATCGTCCGCGAGCTCTGGCAGCTGATCCTGGCCCGGCGGCGGGGACGGGCGGCGGCACGCCTCCATGTCCAGATCGTCAGCCTGTTCTCGATCGTTGCCGTGCTGCCGGCGGTGCTGGTCGCCGTCGTCGCCAACGTCACCATCGAGCGCGGTCTCGACCGGCTGTTCTCGGGCCCCACCAACCAATTGATCCAGAACTCGCTGACGATCGCGCGGGCCTACATGAACGACCATGCCCAGCTGATCCAGGGCGACATTCTGGGAATGGCCAACGACATTGCCCACGCACGGCCGCTCTATGATCAGGATCGGCGGTCGTTCCGCGAAATTCTGACGGCCAGCGCCGCGTCCCGCAACTTGCCGGGCGCGATGATCATCGACAAGAACACCAACATCCTGGAGTCTGCCGACACCGGCATGCGGCTGGCCTATTCGCCGCCGGCACCGGATTTTCTCAGCAACGTCAAGGAGACCGAGCCGGAAATCGCGGTCCTTCCGGACGCGAGCTCCGTCGCTGCAGTGATCCGCCTGCGCGCCTTCAACGATACGTTCCTGTATGTCGCCCGCCCGCTCGACCCAAATGTCGTCAGTCAGGTCAACCAGACGGAGATCGGCGCCGCCGAGTATGCGCAGATCGAGTCGCGCCGGCTCGGCATTCAGGTCGCGTTCGCGCTGATGTTCGCGGTGATCGCGCTGACCATCCTGATGGCGTCCGTGCTGATCGGCCTCAACTTCGCCAACTCGCTTGTGGCGCCGATCCGTCGGCTGATGAACGCCGCTCACACCGTCTCGACCGGCAACCTCCATGTGAAGGTGGCCGTGCATCAGTCCGAAGGCGATCTCGCCCAGCTCGGCGAGACCTTCAACAAGATGACGCAGGAATTGCGCAGCCAGCGCGACGAGCTCGTCAATGCCAGCGACCTCATCGACAGCCGCCGGCGCTTCATCGAGGCCGTGCTGTCCTCCGCCAGCGCCGGCATCATCGGCGTCGACACCTCGGGCAGCGTCGGCATCCTCAATCGCTCCGCCGAGAAGCTGATCGGGCATTCCGAGGCCGAGACGCTCGGACATCCACTCTCCGACGTGCTGCCCGAGCTCGACGAGATGATGAAGGCGTCGCGGGAAGGCACCCAGCGCCTGGTGCAGGGCCAGATCACGATCACGCGCGACGGCGCCGAGCGAAATCTGTCGGTGCGCGTCAGCGCCGAGAAGAACCAGCCGCATGACAGCTACATCATCACGCTCGACGACATCACCGAGCTCGTCTCGGCGCAGCGCACCTCGGCCTGGGGCGACGTCGCGCGCCGCATCGCTCACGAGATCAAGAACCCGCTGACACCGATCCAGCTCTCGGCCGAACGCATCCGCCGCAAATTCGGCAAGGACATCACCGAAACCAAGGACAAGCAGATCTTCGACCAGTGCACCGACACCATCGTGCGCCAGGTCGACGACATCAGGCGCATGGTCGACGAATTCTCGCGCTTTGCGCGGATGCCAAAACCCGTGATGGAAGGCGAGGACGTCGCCGACACCGTGCGGCAGGCGGTGTTCCTGATGAAGGTCGCCCATCCCGAGCTCGATATCGAGGCCGAGTTCAAAGAGGATCCGCTGCGCGCCCAGTTCGATCGGCGGCTGATCTCGCAGGCGGTCACCAACATCGTCAAGAACGCCACCGAGGCGATCGAGCAGGTCCCGCCGGAGGAGCTCGGCAAGGATGGTGGCAAGGGCCGCATCGACGTCGTGGTGTCGCGCGAGGGCGAGGACGTCTTGATCGACGTCATCGACAACGGCATCGGCTTGCCCAAGGTCGCGCGCTCGCGGCTGCTCGAGCCCTATGTGACGACGCGCGCCAAGGGCACAGGCCTTGGCCTTGCCATCGTCGGCCGCGTGCTGGAGGACCATGGCGGCCGCATCGAGCTGAAGGATGCCTCCGACTTCCGCGAAGGCCAGCGTGGCGCCTGGATGCGCATGCGCTTTGCGGTTTCCGGACAGGCCAAGAAGGCCGAAGATGCCGAGCCGTTGCCAGCAGCGGTGACGGATACGGCCAAGGGCGCAGCCGCGCCCGAAATCAAGCAAACGGCCGCGGATTCCGCCGAGGTGCCCGTCGCGGCGCAGGAAACAAAACAGCCGGCGGCCGAAACCAAAGAGCCCGCTGAAAAGACCAATGATTCAACGAAAATCGAAGCCTCGACAGGCAGCTGAGAAGACAGGCGCGACACATGGCAAGTGAAATTCTGATTGTCGATGATGAGGCCGATATTCGGGATCTCGTTGCGGGCATCCTCGAGGACGAGGGTTTTGTCACGAGGACCGCGCGCGACAGCGACTCGGCGCTGGCCGAGATCGCCAACCGCCGGCCGCATCTGGTGTTCCTCGACATCTGGCTGCAGGGCTCCAAGCTCGACGGCCTGCAGCTCCTGGAGCAGGTCAAGAAGGACAATGCCGATCTGCCCGTGGTGATGATCTCCGGCCACGGCAACATCGAGACCGCGGTCGCCGCGATCAAGCGCGGCGCCTATGATTTCATCGAGAAGCCGTTCAAGGCCGACCGTCTCATTCTGGTCGCCACCAGGGCGCTGGAGAACTCGCGGCTCAAGCGCGAGGTCAAGGAGTTGAAGCAGCTCGCGCCGAGCGCAAGCTCGCTGGTCGGCCGCTCGCCGAGCATGAACCAGCTGCGCCAGACCATCGAGCGCGCGGCCAAGGCCAACAGCCGCATCCTGATCGTCGGCCCCGCCGGCGCCGGCAAGGAGCTCACCGCGCGCACGCTGCATATGGCCTCGGGCCGCGCCGACGGCCCGTTCGTCGTCATCAACGCCGCGGCGATCACGCCGGAGCGTATGGAGCATGAGCTGTTCGGTATCGAGCAGTCCAACGGCGAGCAGCCGCGCAAGCCGGGTGCGCTGGAAGAGGCGCACGGCGGCACGCTGTTCATCGACGAGATCGCGGACATGCCGCGCGAGACCCAGAACAAGATCCTGCGCGTGCTGGTCGAGCAGTCGTTCCAGCGCGTCGGCGGCACCGCGAAGGTGCAGGTCGACGTCCGCATCATTTCCTCGACCGCGCGCAATCTCGAAGAGGAGATCGCGGCCGGCCATTTCCGCGAGGACCTCTATCACCGGCTTTCGGTCGTGCCGATCCGCGTGCCGGCGCTGTCGGAGCGGCGCGAGGACATTCCTGAATTGATCGACTATTTCATGGAGCAGATCTCGGCCGGCAGCGGCCTGCCGAAGCGTCAGATCGGCCAGGACGCGATGGCAGTGCTGCAATCGCATGTCTGGCCGGGCAATGTGCGCCAGCTTCGCAACAACGTTGAGAGAGTCATGATTCTGGCTGGAGGCGGTCCGGAGGTGATCATCACCGCCGACATGCTGCCTCAGGACGTCGGCTCGATGGTGCCGGCGATGCCGACCAGCAACAATGGCGAGCACATCATGGGCCTGCCGCTGCGAGAGGCACGCGAAGTGTTCGAGCGCGACTATTTGATTGCCCAGATCAGCCGTTTCTCAGGAAATATTTCTCGCACCGCCGAGTTTGTTGGCATGGAACGGTCGGCACTACACCGGAAGTTGAAGGCGCTCGGGGTCGGTTAGGGCCCCGAGGTCGGGGTTGCACCTGTGGGATATCCGCGAAAGATCATCTATTTCCGTAGTTTTTCGGAGAATTAGGGCGGGGCCTGCCGCGTGAAGCAGCTTGCCTAAAATGTCCACCTGTCCTCTAATCGATCAGCCGTTCCTCCGAGGGGGATCTCATGAGGAGCGGCAACCGGAAGAAGGCCCAATTTTGAAAACAGGGTCGCTCCCGGCGCAATAAAAAGAAACTCAAAGCGAGAAAAAAACAATGGCGGCAGACCGCGCACAAAACCTACAGGACACCTTCCTCAATCACGTTCGCAAAACCAAAACGCCACTGACGATCTTTCTGGTCAACGGAGTGAAGCTCCAGGGCATCGTGACCTGGTTCGACAATTTCTGTTTGCTGCTTCGGCGCGACGGTCATTCGCAGCTGGTCTACAAGCATGCGATCTCGACCATCATGCCGGGCGCTCCGATCCAGCTGTTCGAAGGCGGCGAGGATCAGCCGGCTTGAGAGTGATCTGATTGGAACCCCGAAATTTCGACGGGGAGGCCGATCGTCCGCGATCGGCAGGGGCTAAGCAAACGGGGCGGGTGCTTGTCGTCGGCCCCTATTTGCGGGTGCGCGCGGGAAGTGCCGACGCGCAATCGGAGAGTCACGTCCAACGCGACGCCGAAGCCCGGCTCGATGAAGCCGCTGGCCTCGCGCGCGCGATCGATCTCGTGATTGCCGACGCCATCATCGCGCCGATCAACCAGATCCGGCCCGCGACCTATATCGGCAAGGGCAAGGTCGAGGAGATCGCCGCGCTCGCCAAGAGCCTCGACGTCGAGCTCGTGGTGATGGACTGCGCGCTGGCTCCGATCCAGCAGCGCAATCTCGAGAAGGAATTGCAGGCCAAGGTGCTCGACCGCACCGGCTTGATCCTGGAAATCTTCGGCCGCCGCGCCAAGACCAAGGAAGGCTCGCTCCAGGTCGAGCTCGCCCATCTCAACTATCAGCGCTCGCGCCTGGTGCGGTCCTGGACCCATCTGGAACGCCAGCGCGGCGGTTTCGGCTTCATGGGCGGCCCCGGCGAGACGCAGATCGAGGCCGACCGCCGCCTGATCCAGGAGCGCATCACCAAGCTCGAAAGCGAGCTGAAGAAGGTGCAGGCAACGCGCCGGCTGCATCGCGCCGGCCGCCAGCGCGTGCCGTACCGCGTGGTTGCGCTGGTCGGCTACACCAATGCCGGCAAGTCGACGCTGTTCAATCGCCTGACCCGCGCCGACGTGCAGGCTGCCGACATGCTGTTCGCGACCCTCGATCCGACGCTGCGCGCGCTGACGCTGCCGCATGGCGGCAAGGCCATGCTCTCGGACACCGTCGGCTTCATCTCCAACCTTCCGACCCAGCTCGTTGCCGCCTTCCGCGCCACGCTGGAGGAGGTGCTGGAGGCCGACGTCATCCTGCATGTGCGCGACATCTCGCATGAGGATGCCGAGGCCCAGCAAAGCGACGTCGACGCGGTGCTGCGCCAGCTCGGCATCAATCCTGACGATTCCGGTCGCATCATCGAGGTCTGGAACAAGATCGACCGTTACGATTCCGAACAGCGCGAGGAGCTTCTGAATATCGCCGCCCGCCGGCCCGAGGACCATCCGGCGATGCTGGTCTCGGCCGTGTCGGGCGAGGGGATCGATGCGCTGCTCGCGGCGATCGAGGAGCGGCTCGCTGCAACACGCACCACGCTCGATCTCTCGATCGATGCCGCCGACGGCGCCGGCATCAGCTGGCTGCACCGCAATTCCGAGGTGCTGGCGAAGGAGCTGCACGATGGTCGTTTTGATATGACCGTGCGGGTGGACGAGACCAAGCGGGATATCGTGGTGAACCGGTTCGACGCTGTGCCGCATCACGCGACGTAGACGCTGCGGCCCTGCCGTGTGAGTTTCACAACTGGTTCCTCAACAGCACCGTCGTCCCGGACAAGCGTAAGCGCAGATCCGGGACGACAGCGGAGTTAGCGGCGCGCTTCCCTGCGTCCTTCTGATGCAGGTTTCGTCTCGCGCTTCGCCGCATCCCACAGCGCGTCCATCTCCGCCAGCGACGCCTGCTCCAGCGTGCGTCCCTGCGCCTCCAGCGCGCGCTCGATATAGGCAAAGCGCTTTTCGAATTTCGCGTTGGTCGCGCGCAGCGCGGCTTCCGGATCTGCATCGACATGGCGGGCGAGGTTGACGAGGGCGAACATGAGGTCGCCGGTCTCCTCCGCGATCTCCTGCTTGTCGTTGCGGTCGAGCGCGGCTTCGATCTCGTCGGCTTCCTCGCGGATTTTTTGCAGCACCGCGCGCGGATCGTTCCAGTCGAAGCCGACGGTCGAGGCCTTGCGCTGCAGCTCCATCGCGCGCGTCAGCGCGGGCTGGCCGGCCTTGACGCCCGACAGCAACGACGTGTGCTGCGGCGTTGTCTCCGGCGGCCGGCGCGCGGCGCGCTCGGCTTTCTCCTCGGCCTTGATGCGGTCCCAGACCTCCTTGACGTGGGAGGAGGCGAGATTGCCGTCCTTGTCGGCGAAGACATGGGGATGACGCCGGATCATTTTCCGTGTGATCGCCTCGACCACGTCGCCGAACGCGAAGGCGTTCTGCTCGGACGCCATCTGGGCGTGGAACACCACCTGCAGCAGGAGGTCGCCGAGCTCCTCGCGCAGATCGTCGAGATCGCCGCGGTCGATGGCGTCGACCACCTCATAGGCTTCCTCGATCGTGTAGGGCGCGATCGTCGAAAAATCCTGCTCGAGGTCCCAGGGGCAACCGGTCACCGGCGTGCGCAGCGCCGCCATGATCTCGATCAGGCGGGAAATATCGCGGGAAGGGGTCATTGCGGGGCAGTCTCCTGGGTCCAAAGCCTTATGCCAAAAGCGGCTGACCGATCCCAGCGTCACGGTGCGGAACAGGCCGATTTCCACCGGTTGGCGGCTCTGCCATGCGGTGCTAAAGCGCGGCCCATGAGCGACAAATTTTCCTCCGAAACCGCGCTGGTGCTGTTTTCCGGCGGCCAGGATTCCACCACCTGCCTTGCCTGGGCGCTCAGCCGCTTCGCGCGCGTGGAGACCCTGGGGTTCGAGTATGGCCAGCGCCATGCCGTCGAGCTTGACTGCCGCGACCGCCTGTTCGAGGGCATCAAGGCCCTGCGCGCGGATTGGGCGGCAAAGCTCGGCGATAGCCACACCCTGTCGATCCCGACGCTGGCGGCCGTGTCCGAGACTGCGCTGACGCGCGATGTCGCGATCGCGATGGGCGCCGACGGCCTGCCGAACACTTTCGTGCCCGGCCGTAACCTCGTGTTCCTGACATTCGCCGCGGCGCTGGCCTATCGGCGCGGCATTAGCCACATCGTCGGCGGCATGTGCGAGACCGACTATTCCGGCTATCCCGATTGCCGCGACGAGACCATCCGCGCCATGCAATCAGCGCTCTCGCTCGGCATGGCCCGGCGGTTCGAGTTACACACGCCGCTGATGTGGATCGACAAGGCCGCGACGTGGAAGCTCGCGCATGATCTCGGTGGCGATGCGCTGGTCGATCTGATCCGCGAGCAGTCGCACACCTGCTATCTCGGCGAACGCGGCGCGCGGCACGATTGGGGATATGGGTGCGGCGAGTGCCCGGCGTGCAGCCTGCGGGCGAAGGGGTGGCGGGAATTTGTAGCAGGGCGATAGCGCTCCGGTCTCCGCTGTTACCGTCGCCTCCGCTGTCATCACCCGCAAAAAGTGGGTGATCCAGTATTCCAGAGACGATCGTGGGATACGGAAAAGCCGCGGCGTACTGGGTCGCCCGGTCAAGCCGGGCGACAACAAACGGCGCCAGCTAGCAAAAATCCTCGTCCCGCAGCTCGATCGGCTTGCCATGCGGCGTGCGATCTGCGGCATGGTCCCATGCGTCACGATAGCGATGCAGCGTCTCCGCGGACGCGACTCCCTTGCGTGCGACGAGGCCCTCCAGCGTAGCGAGCCAGTGCAGATAGTAGGTCTCGCCCGTATCAGGGTCGCCGGCGGCCTGCGCGCGCTTGATCTCGGAGGCCAAGGCTGCAGCCCATTCGGGCCAGGTGAACACGCCGCGATCGTGTAGCGTCAGCGCCATCGCAAAGGCGTGCGCCTCCCACGGCGCGCGAAACACCGGACCGTCGTCGTCACGCGGAATGCTTGGAATGGCGGCCGTCGCTGCGGCAGCAGCGCTGCTGCTCATCACGCCGGATCCAGGTAGGGCTCGAACGCGTCGATCGAGACCTTCAGGGTCGGATCACCGTCCGCGCCCCAGAGGTCGCGGCCTTCGAACACGACCGTGTAGAGCCATTGCGGATTCTCGCCACGCTCCATCGCCGCCGTGTCAGGAAACACGTGGCAGCCGTGGTTGAGCTCGACCACGCCGACATGGCCGCGGACATAGCGCGGCAGCCGGGTATGCGTCGCCGGATGGATGTTCTTGGCACGCACACGGTCGCCGATGTTGAATTTTGCCGGCGACGGAGCAGGGCGGGCGAATTGGCCGCGCACCATGATGCGCTCGACTTGACCGAGATCGAACTTGCCGTGCTTGAGCGCCTTGCCGGGCTGCATGGCATGGCCGGCAGCGACCTCCTCACGGGTGAGGTAGCCTTTCTCGATCAGCATCTCCTCGAGGCCCAGGAACCACTTTTTGTAGTAGGAGCTGGAGAGATAGACGTGCGGCGGAATCGTCTCGCGATAGAAGCGCGAGGTGTCGATGTTGAACGCGCCGGCCGCGCCCATCGCGCGGACCATGGCGAGCACGCGGGACTCCCATTCTTCATGGAACATCGGCTCGTTCGGCTCGGGCTCGACCTTGCCGAACCCATCCATGCCGCCCATGTCGTGCACGCCGTTCACGACGGTGCTCCCGGCGTTTTGGGAAAGCCGGTCCCGATCATGGAGTCGCGCGTCACGAGCTCGGCAAGCTGCGCCTCGCTCCATCCTTCCGTGCCTGCGGGGCGCATCGGCAGCACCAGGAAGCGCGTCTCGGCGGTGGAATCCCACACCCGGATCTCGACGTCCTTGGGCACACTCACGCCGAAATCGGCGAGCACGCCGCGCGGATCCTTCACGGCGCGCGAACGGTAGGGCGAGGCCTTGTACCAGACCGGCGGCAGCCCCAGCATTTCCCAGGGGTAGCAGGAGCACAACGTGCACACGACCATGTTGTGACGTTTGGCCGTATTCTCGACCACGACGAGATGGTCGCCGACGCGGCTGACATGGCCGAGCGTGCCGATCGCCTTGCTGCCGTCCTCCAGCAGCGCCGCCTTGAACGCCGGGTCGGTCCAGGCCTTGGCGACGACGCGGGCGCCGTTGTGCGGGCCGATCTTGGTCTCGTAGGCCTGAATGATGGCGTCGAGCGCAGCCGGCTCGACATAGCCCTTCTCGGTCAGGACAGTCTCGAGCGCGCGCACGCGCAGTTCGGTCTCGGACAGTTCCGAATGATCGTGATCGTGGTGATGATGATGGTCGTGATCGTGGCTCATGGCGGGAAAGATTAAGCTCAATGATCCTGTCCTGTCGAGCGCTCGTAGCGGCACCATTGGTCTCATATTCGTGACGCCTGATGTGCGCTACGATCAAAGAAAAAATCAGCTTTGGAGGCGCCAATGAAGGACTTGGTCAAGATCGAGAAAGGTCTCGGGCCCGAGGGACGGATCGCGGTCGTGCGGTTCGACCGTCATGACGGCATCAATGCCTTGTCGCCGGAGGCGATGCGGCAGCTCACGGCGGCCGCGCGCAGTTTTGAGGACGACGCGGCGACGTCGGTCGTGGTTCTGGCCGGCAATGCCGGCGCCTTCAGCGCCGGTTTCGACCTGAAGGACGCTGAAGGGCATGCGCGCAAGGACATGGATCTCGGTGCGCTGCGGCGGCATCTGAAGCTCGGGCCGCGCCTGACACACGCCTGGCAGGAGATGGAGCAGATCACGATCGCCGCGATCGAAGGCTTTTGCATCGGCGGCGGCGTGGCGCTCGCGGTCGCGCTCGACTTCCGCATCATGGGGAGCGACGCGCATCTGCGGGTGCCCGAGATCGGGCTCGGCATGAACATGAGTTGGCAGAGCATCCCGCGCATGCTGCATCTGATCGGACCGGCCCGCACCAAGCAGGCGGTGATTCTGGCCGATGAACGCATCAACGCAGACGAAGCCTATCAATGGGGCCTGGTGGAACAGGTCGTCGACCCCGGCAGGGCCTTTGATGCCGCCATCGAGCTGGCCCGCAAGGTGGCCGCGCAGCCGCCGCTGTCGGTTGCCATGACCAAGCTGACCGTCAACCGGCTCGCGCATGCGCTGGACGATCTCGCCAGCCACATGGATGTCGACCAGTTTGCGCTCGCAAGCCTCAGCGAGGACCACAAGGAGGGTGTCGAGGCATTCCTGGGCCGCCGCAAGCCGCGCTTCCGGGGACGCTAGACCATCCACGGCCCGGCCTACGGGCTACTCGAAGTCGATTGATGGCTGGTCCAGCTCGTGCAGATCGCCGGCGATGATCTGGCGCGCCGCAGCGTCTCCGAGGGCAGCTCGGAGAAGTGCCGCTTGTAGTCGAGCGAGAACTGGCTGAAGTGCCAGAAGCCGTGCTGCACGGCGACGTCGTAGACCGACGCTTCAGTGCCGCGCTTGAGGTCGCGCCGCACGCGGTTCAACCGCATCGCGCGCCAATAGTGCATCGGGCTCGTGCCCAGGACCTCCTGGAAGCAATAGCCGAGCTTGCGCGGGCTGGCGCCCACCGCCTTGCAGATCTCGAGCAGCGAGAGCGAGCGGTCGCCGCTGCCATGCATCAGGGCGCGGGCGCGGTCGACAGTACGCTTGCGTGCCACGACATTGCGGCCGGGAGCTGTCGGGCGTGCCGTCGGCAGCATGTCCATGATGTCGACGAGGAGAGCATCTACCAGCGCTTGCCGGACGCCCGCATCGTCGAAGCGTTCAGGCGCCGTCGTGATCATCTCCTGGATCGCTGCGAGGTGCGCGCGCAGCCGCGCGACCGGCGCCTCCGCCATCTCCATCGCCCGCAGCTGGTGCCAGACCGTGCGCGGCAGCTCGATGTCGAGGCGAGCGGCCAGCTCCTCGATCAGCGCCGCGCTGGTGACGACGCCGCGAAACTCGAACGCCTTCGGCGTGCACATGTCGACCTCGGCGTCGATGCAGGTGATCACTTGCGCGCCTGCAACGCTGGCGCCGTTGCAATTGATCTCGCCGTCGCCATGCCAGGGCAGGCCGATGCCAAAACTGTTGGCGCCTAGCTGGCCATATTGGCGAACCTGCTGGCTGGTGATCTCGCGGAACACCTCGACGCGGGGCAGGGAGAGCTGGGTGAAGCTGCCGCGGAACGCGCCGGCGCTGATCTGGTCGTAGCTCAGCCGCCAACGACCGAGCCCGGCGCAATGCTCGTCCACGTCCGTGCTGCTCGCCTGAAACAGGTTGGCAGCCGAGTCTTGAATCGGAAGAGTTGCGCTTAAGGCCATGACGGCACGTCGGAATTCGGTTCGCCGAGCAGCTAGCAAGAAGGACGCCAGACTGGCACGGCCAGAGGCGCTGTCCAGCAAAATATTGCGGGATTTTGATAACGCCCGGCCCTGATGCCGTGCAGTCTTCCCATGACCACCCCCGGCGCCCGAGCCGGGCTGGCTTGCGGAGGGATCGAGATGCGACCGACCGAGATCATGCGCGGCAGCCCGCCGGTGCCGGAGGCCCAGGTGACCCGCGCCAACTGGCGGAGTTTTCCAGCCATCCGGTGGGGCTTTACCCACACCCGTGAAGTGCTGCCGACCGCCGAAATCCGTCGCTCTGCACAGCCGACGCCGATCGTGAGCGCACCGCGCGAGTTGGCCAAGCTCGCCTTCACCGCCCCCGATGGCAAAGCAACCACGATCGAGGCGACGCTGCGAGAGACCTTCGCCGATGCGCTGCTGGTCATGCATCGGGGCACGCTGATCCACGAATGGTACGGCGACGGCATGAGCGTGACCACGCCGCATCTGATCTGCTCGATCAGCAAAGCGATATCAGGCACGCTCGGCGGCGTACTGGCCGCGCGCGGCCTGGTCGATCCCGAGGCGAGGGTGGTGCGCTACGTGCCGGAGCTCGAGACCTCGGTCTACGGAACCTGCACAGTCCGCAACCTTCTCGACATGGCTGTCGCCATCCAGTTCGAGGAGGACTACGAGGACCCCGCCGGCGATGTGGCGCGCTATCGCTTCTCCTCGGGCTGGGATGTGCCGCCGCCTGGCGTCGAGCCCAGCCATCAGCGCGCCTATCTCGCGACGCTGCGAGGCACCGGCAAGCCGCACGGCAAGGTGTTCCACTACGTCTCGACCAACACCGAGGTGCTCGGCTGGATCTATGAGCGCGCCTGCGGCATGCCCTACCACCGCATCCTCTCCGACTATCTGTGGCAGCCCCTGGGCGCGGAGGAAGACGGTTCGCTCACGCTGGACAGCCACGGCATGGGCCGCATCGCCGGCGGCATCTCCGTGACCGCGCGCGATTTGTTGCGCTTCGGCGAGATGATGCGCAATCGCGGCGTGGTCGAGGGGCGGCAGGTGGTGCCGGGCTGGTGGATCGACGATATCAGAGAGAACGGCGATCCCAAGGCCTGGGCGGACGGCGATCTCGCCGAATTCTTCCCGGGCGCGCGCTATCGCGGCAAATGGTTCACGATCGATCCGGCGCGCAATGCGCTCACCGCGATCGGCATCCACGGCCAGCATCTCTATGTCGATCTCGACGCGGACATCGTCATCGTCAAGCTGGCGACGCAGCCCAAGGCGATGGACGTGCCGGTCGACCAGCGTTGGTTTGCCGCCTTCCGCGCCATCGCGACACATCTCGCTCCGCGCTGATGTCAGGACATCGCCATGCTCGATACAGTCAATGCCAGTTCATCAACGCAGCTCGCGACGCCGCATCCGCTCGATCCCTTGACCGCCGAGGAGATCACTGCGGCCTGCGCGCTGGTCCGCGCGGCGTCAGCCTCGCCGGCGAACTGCCGCTTCCCCACTGTTCGGCTGGAAGAGCCGACCAAGCAGGAGCTGGCCGCGGGCGCGACGCCACGTCGTGCATTCGCGCTGACTCTCGACGTGGTGACGGGCGAGGCGATCGAGCACATCGTCGACCTCGGCCGCAACGAGATCGTCGCCCGAAAGGTCATCCCGAACCGCGAGGCACCCTATGGGCAGCCATCGGTAATGCTGGAGGAGTTCTTCAAGTGCGAGGCCGTCGTGAAGGCCGATCCGGGCTGGCGCGCGGCGATGGTTCGGCGGGGGCTCACCGACAAGGACATCGAGCTGGTCCAGGTCGATCCGTTCTCCTCGGGCTTCTTCGATTTCGACTATGAACGCGGCGCGCGCATCGTTCGCGCCGTCAGCTTCTTCCGCGAACATCTCCAGGACAACGGCTACGCCCATCCGATCGAGGGCGTGGTCGCCGTCGTCGACCTCATCGGCGGCAGGGTCATCGACCTCACCGACGCGGATCCGATCGTGCCGATCCCGCGCAAGAAGCGGAACTACGGCGCCCATGAGGTCGCCAATCCCCGCATCGACATCAAGCCGCTGCATATCGAGCAGCCGGAAGGTCCAAGCTTCAAGGTCGATGGCTGGAAGGTCGACTGGCAGAAATGGAGTTTTCGGGTCGGCTTCACGCCGCGCGAGGGACTGGTGCTGCACCAGCTCGCCTACCAGGACGGGATGCGCAGACGCTCGCTGATCCATCGCGCCAGCGTCACCGAGATGGTGGTGCCTTACGCCGATCCGACCGCGAACCATTTCTGGAAGTCGGCGTTCGATGCCGGCGAATACGGCCTCGGCATGCTGGCCAACGCGCTGGAGCTCGGCTGCGACTGCCTCGGTCATATCAGGTATTTCGACGTGCCGGCCGCCGACAACAACGGCAACCCCTTCGTCATGCAGAACGCCATCTGCATGCATGAAGAAGACTACGGAATTGCCTGGAAACACTACGAATTCCGCAACGGCCTGTTCGAGGTGCGCCGTTCCCGACGGCTCGTGATCTCGTTCTTCGCCACCGTCGGCAATTACGATTACGGATTCTACTGGTACCTCTACCAGGACGGCACCATCCAGCTCGAGACAAAACTCACCGGCATCATCCAGACCGCAGCCGTGCAGCCGGGCGAGACGTACAAATGGGGCGGCATGGTCGACGATGTCCTCGGCGGCCCGACGCACCAGCACTTCTTCAACGTGCGCATGCACATGGATCTGGACGGCGGCGGCAACACCGTCAGTGAGCACGAATTCGTGCCGCGGCCCTGGGGCGCGGACAACCCGCATGGCAACGCCTTCGACACGACGACGCGCGTGCTGTCACGCGAGCGCGATGCGGCGGCCACCGCCAATGGCGAGACCGGCCGGTTCTGGAAGATCAGCAATCCCAACGAGACCAACTCGGTCGGCAACGCGCCAGCCTACAAGCTCATGGTCAATCCGAGCCCGCTGATGCTGGCGCAGGAGGGTAGCTATGTGCGCAGGCGCGGCGGTTTCGCCACCAAGCACGTCTGGGTCACCGCCTTCGACAAGGACGAGAAATACGCCAGCGGCGACTATCCCAACAACCATGCCGGCGGCGACGGGTTGCCGCGCTACGCCGCGCAGAACCGCAACATCGAGAACGCCGATATCGTGCTGTGGCACTCGTTCGGCCACACCCACATCTGCAAGCCCGAGGATTTTCCGATCATGCCGGTCGAATATGCCGGCTTCACGCTGAAGCCGACCGGCTTCTTCGCGGCCAACGCGGCCTTCGACATCCCGCCGGACCGCAACAGCCGCAGCGTGCTCGCGGGCGAACAGGACGCCGCCAGCGGGGCATGCTGCCACAAGGGCTAGCGGAGCAGGGCCTCAGCCGGCGGACGGTCGATCGACGCCGGGCCTGCGACGAGACTGTCGAGGTCAACCAGAAACAGGTCGGCCATGCGGGTGAGCTGGTGCAGCGGGATGCTGATCTCGCCACGTTCGGCACGCGTGACGAAGTCGGGCGAAATGCCGACGAGGTTCGCGATCTGGGCCTCGGTGTAGCCACGGGCCTCGCGCGCGCCTTTGACCTGGGCGCCAATGTGCCGCCGGTGCAGGGCCTGCTCCTCCTCGGTCATCATCAGGGCCTGCTCGTCGGCACTCGCGACGCCATCGGCGAACGCGACACCGAGCAGCCGCCGCTTTTGCCAGGCCACGCGGCAGGCCTTGCGCAAGCCGTCGGCGAAGATCAGCGTGGCCACTTTCGGAAACGCCAGCGACCAGTCGAGCCTCAACCGCGCGCCGGTGCCGGAGACGTCAGCGATGGTGCAGGGGATGCTCACCGTTCCCCTGGCGCCTTCGAACTCGATGATCCCGGTTCTTGCCGTGGATTGCCTGGTCGCAGCGCGCAAGTCGCTCATGGACGTCGTTCCCGGGAAACATTGCAGCGGAATTTACCTCCCGGGCTTCCGGCGCTCAATCGAACCCGGCAGGCTTGGTGAAGGATTGGTTCTCCGGCGGAGCGGGGCACACCGCAAGGAATGAACCTTCCGGGCCCGCAACGTCACCAAGATTGGAGATTGCCGCAAAACCCTTCGGACATCGCAATGAGATTGACCGCTCTGCTCTGCCTGCTTGCCCTCGCCACGTCTGCACACGCAGCCTCTTCCCAGCAGCACTATCTCGATTTGCGCGACCGCTACATCGCAAAGTTTTCGAAGGCCAAGGAGAGCGACGAGACCAGCAAGCAACACGATGCCGCGCTCGACGAGTTGACCGGCGTGCTGCGCGGCCTGGTCGGGCCGGTTGCCATCAAGGGGCTGCCGGCCGAGGGCAAGTCGAACGTCGACACGCTGTTCAAGGGCGACATCGGCTTTGGCCACCTTGACGGGCTCGCCTTTGCCACAGAGGGTGACAAGCAGCAGGCCGTGGTGACGACGACCTCGCTGCTCAAGCACTGGCTTGCCGAGCATCGCCAGGATCCCATGCCGCAGGAGATCGACGCGGCGTTCAAGTCCGATACGTTTTACTATGCCGCGATCCAGGACGCCGCCTTCGCGAAATATGCCGAGTTGCCGATCACCAAGCCGGCGTCAGTCAGCGCCGCAGTCGCGGTGCTCGGCGTGCGCGGCAATGGCGACCTCAAGGGGCCGCCGCACGAGATCGACGTCGTTGCGATCCAGGGCGATAAGGTGTTCTTCCTTGCCGCGAGCGAGGCCATCAAGACGGCCGACATCCCGGCCTGCGAAAAGGTCTGGAAGCAGATGATGGCAAAGAATGTGCCGAAAGACGACATGGCCAGGGAAGACCGGGCGATGGCGGCCTATACCAAGTGTTTTGCCAAGGAGGCGCCCAGCCAGAGCTGGTTCGCGGCGGCCGTGAAGACGGCGCAGAGCCAGCTGGAGTTGCTGCCGTTGCGTTAGCGTGCATCGGCCGGAGATTGCGGCAACGTTTGAGCACGGGCACCCCCGGGCAGATGGGCGCGTCTCAGCGCTGCTTGTCAGCGCGCAATGTCTCCAGATAGGCCACGACGGCTTCGACCTGGGATTCGGAGAGCCTCGGATTCGGCATTGCCTGGTCTGGTCCCAGTCGCCGATGGCCCGACGTCAGGAAATGCCGCAGACCGTCGGCCGAGAAGGACGGTCGGCTGATGATCTCCGGAAACGTCGGCGGGGACGGCCGGAACGCAGGTGCTTCCTTCGCAGCATCAGCGACGACGTGGCACGTTCCGCAAGTTGCGTTGGCAATTGCGCGCCCCTCGGATACCTGGTCGACGAACAACTGATTGGGAACGGGCAGGGTGAGCGGAACCTGCATGACGATCCATGCATATCCGCTGCTCCGGTGGCAACCGTTGCATTCGTTTGTCAGGCCGGCATACGATGCCATGAACGCGGGGACGTCCTTCGACTGGACCGCCTGGCGTACGGCCCTCATCTGCTCCTTGGCGCGTTCGGCTTGTGACGGGTTCGCGAGCAACCTGCTGGTCGCTTCAAGATTGGCATCGATCTGTTGAATCTCGTAGTTCGCCAGGCTCCAATTGCTCAGCTTGCCCGCAAACCAAAGCTTTGCGTGCTGAAGCTGAAGTCTGGCCATGAGGTCGGACAGTGTCGCAGACAAACCGGCCGGCGCCGCCGCCCCGGAGGCGGACAGCGCGACGATGATCGCAGTCAACAGAACCGTTCGTAAGCGCATGTTCGAAGTGTTCCGATATTGGTTTCCAGGATGGCATCGCGGACCGGGCGGGCGTTGATCCTGATCAAGACGTCATTTGTCGCAGCAAATACCTGTTGTGTCTCTCTCGGAGGAAGACATGCGCGCGCACCAGATCATGTCCAGACGCGTTGTAACGATACGACCGGAGGCACTGGTCGCCGATGCAATCAAGGTGATGCTTGCCCATCACATCAGCGGCCTGCCCGTGGTGGACCTGGCCGGGAAACTCGTCGGCATCCTGTGCGAAAGCGATTTCCTCAGGCGGACTGAAATCGGGACGGCGCACGAACGCAACCGTTTGCTCACGATGTTGCGCGGAGCCGATCGGACTGCAGCTGAGTTCGTGAAGGAGCACGGACGCACGGTCGAGCAGGTGATGACACGCCAGCCGGTTTTCACCACCGAGCACGCGCCGCTTGTCGAGGTCGCCGACATGATGGAGCGGCGGCATCTGAACCACGTGCCTGTCATGCGCGGCGAGCGCATCGTCGGAATCATTACCCGATCCGACTTCCTGTCGGCCGTTGCCGGTCCGCTGACCAGTGCCTTCGGCTATTCCAGGGACGACGGTCAGATTCGTCGTTCCGTCCTCGCCGCGCTGGCCCGGATACCGCGGCAGCCGACCTGCCTGAACGTCAGCGTAAAGGACGGCACGGTCACACTCCGTGGCGTCATCAGGGGTGAAAACGCGCATCGGGCGGTCACCGTGGCGTGCGAGAATGTTGCAGGCGTTCGTGCCGTGGAGAACCGGCTTTATCTCCAGCCGGATCGACCGGATCCCGAGGACGATTACGGCGGAGGCGATTTCGTGTCGCTGCAGATGGAGCCGTCCACGCTGGACGACGAGCCATTGTAGTCAGGGCACGCAGCCCAATCGCTCCTCCTGAATTTACCGACGGCCCCCGCGACGATTGCCAGACGGCACCATGCGCTTGGCAAATCTGCTGATGGACGGGGAGAAGAGTGCGATCTCAAGTACTCCGTAGAGCGCAAGTACCATCAACGCCTTGATTGCTTCGTTGGTCATTCGCTGCACTCCGTCAAACGTTCTAGATTGGATGCTTCTCTAGCCGGGTCAGTTCGGTCAGGGTGTGGTCGGGACGGGGCTTGTAAACGGTCCGGGTCGCCGTCACCTGCGCATTGACTTCAGGACGAGCCAGTCGGGCGCTCAGCGTGATCGCCATCATGGCGATGCTACCGGCAAGCACCAAAACGACCACCTTCAGATGGGTTGTCTTGTCGACAGTGTACATCGAATGGTTCACTGCAGGCTCCATCGTCAACGAGCCGAATCCGTGCTGGCAATGGATTTCTAACGCACCAGTCTTGGGGCCGAAATTCGGGCGCTTCACCTAAGGAAATATCCGTAAGCGGCACCGAAGAGGGCGCGGCGAACTTTGAGCCTCCTCAAATCGCGCCTGATCCGCTGTTGTTAGGCTGCTCGAGTAGCGTCGTTCGGATAGGCGTCTCTCATGCCACTTGCCACCTTCTGCCGCTCCCTCACATGGACGGTCGTGCCCGTGTTGGGCCTGGCGCTTGTCCTTGGATCCGGCGTCTGCCGCGCCAATGAATTCGATAGGGAGCAGGCTGAGACGTTCTCGACGACGAACCTTGCGCCTCTCGTGAAGCGCATCTCGCCGGCCGTGGTGGGAATCCGGGCTTGGGGCGTGCCGTCGGAGCCGCGGATCTTTGATCCGGAAGCCGGGTTGCCCGATCCTCCGACGCTGCGGGAATGGCAGGGAGCGGGTGTCATCGTGGATGCCTTGGCAGGCTTCATCGTGACTGCAAATCACCTGGTTGCCAGCGCGTCAGTCGTGAAGGCAAAACTCCAGGATGGCCGGGCGCTGGACGCCCTTGTGCTCATGCGATCCGATCGGGATGACGTTGCGCTGCTCCGCGTCGCCCCCGACAATCTTCGTGCGATGACCCTCGACTACGCTGGCGCGATCGAGGTGGGACAGTCGGTCCTGGCGATCGGAAACCCCGGGGATTGGGGGCAAAGCGTGACGCTTGGGATCGTGTCAGCCTTGCATCGTTCGTGCCCGGGTATCGCCAACGGCGATCTGATCCAATCGGACGTCCGCGTCGGCCAAGGGAGTTCGGGCGGTGCGCTGGTCAATCTGCAGGGGAATCTGGTCGGAATTGTCCTTGCGCGACGCAACGGGTTTGCCTTTGCCGCGCCGGTCGCCGCGGTCCGGAGGCTCTTTGTGGCCGCACAGTAGGACGCCTCGGCAGGCGATGGCGCAACGGATCGTCCTGGCCGCGACGGTATCGTGCTGACGCGTGCCCCATATCGCAGATTTAGGCGCGAGCCGGTCGTGGTCCGCCGGTCCAAAGCAACCGCGGCGGCAAATCTGCCGATCTTTATATGCCGTCGCGCGAGATTTACCTTTGTGATCTAGGACGCTAGCCGGCACCCTACTGGTGTGTATGATATATCTTGCGGCATCCGGTCTGGCGCCAGCTTGGGCCGCGCTTGCTGTTTGGGAACGAGCTGGCCTCGACAGCGCCGATGATCACGCAGACCCGCGACCTGAAAGCCGAACGTCATCGATTGACGGTGCTTTTCTCTGACCTCGTCGGGTCCACCATGCTGGGCCGGGAAATCGAATCCGAGCATCTCTCCGAACTGCTGGGGCAGCTCAGGGATATCTGGCATCGCGCGGTGTCCAAGCATGGCGGGCGCGTCATCCGGACGCAGGGAGATGGCGTTCTGGCCGTGTTCGGCTATCCGCGGTCCGGCGAGGATGACGGTCGTCGTGCCGCCGAAGCCGCCATCGACATTCACAGGTGGGTTGGCTTGTTGCGCCACGACAGCGTGTCCCCGGCTCTACTGCCGCTTCGCATGCATTCGGGCATCCACGCGGGCACCTTGCTTCTGACCGAGGGGGATATCGAGTCCGGCCGATATGACCTGGTCGGCGATGTCGTGAATACGGCTGCGCATTTGTCGCGTCGGGCTGCCCCGGGCCAGATCCTCGCCAGCATTGATGCCCTTGGGCCGCACGCGAATTTCTTCGAGCTCGGCGCCCTGGTTCAGGTGCCGGACGCCGGGCCGGAGATGCCGCAAGCGCGTGCGGTGCTGCGACGAAGCATGGTGACCCGGCGGTTTGACGCAACGTCCCGGCGCGGCTTGACGCCCTTCACCGGGCGCAACGAAGTGTTCGACTTTCTGACGGGCTTTCTCAGCGAACCACAGCCGGTCTCGCGACGATGTGCCGTCGTCGTCGGCGGTCCCGGGCTCGGCAAAACGCGGTTGCTGGAAGAGGTGCTGCGAGACTGCGATACCGATCAGTTCAAGCTGCTGCGGGGGAGCTGCGAGAGCTATGTCGGCGCCGAGGTGCTCCAACCGTTTCTGCAGATGCTGCGCGCCTCTTTGGGCATACGACCGGACGCATCGATCGCCGAAGCCGACGAGACGGCCCGCGACGCGCTGCAGCCATGGCTCGCCGAACTCGGTCCACGCGCGGAAACGATCGTCGCACTCGCCTCGACCGGCGCCGATGCGCGCGGCGGCCGCATGACCGTCGATGGCGTCGTCGGTGACCTGCTCGGGTTCTTTACCGTCTTGTCGGCACAAGGGCCGTTGATGATGGTGATCGACGACTGGCAATGGTCCGACGACGCGAGCCGGCAGTTGCTGGAAAAACTCCTGCAATTGCCCCATGGACCGCGCTTCATCCTCGCCAGCCGGCCGCGCGACGACGGCACCGAGTGGATTTCCGGCGCGCCGCATATGCTGCTGAAGCCGTTTGCGGGAGGGGAAACCGACATCGCCGTACGACGCTGGGTGCCGCAAGCCGATCCCTTCCTCGTGGCCCGTGTTCACGCCTATGCCGGCGGGGTGCCACTGTTCATCGAGGAGCTGTGCCATTCCATCGCGGCCAACGACAATGCATCGTTCGAGATGCGCAGCCAGCAAGGCGGATGGATCGCCACGCTGGTCGCGTCGCGCCTGTCGCGCCTGCCGCCGGGTCAGGTGAAGATTGTCCGCGCCGCTGCGGTGATCGGAAACACGGTCCCGAAGAGCCTGCTCGTGGCGGCCTGCGGCAGCGAGCCCGACGCGGAGACCTTGCGGGCATTGGCCGACGCGGATTTTCTCTTCGCCGATCCAGCCGGCGATATGCTTCGCTTCAAGCACGGCATCACGCGGGACGCTGTCTACGACACCATCACCCTGCACGAGCGCCAGGCCTTGCACAAGCGCATCGAAGCCAGTTTGCTGGCGCGGTCCGAGCAGGCCGACCGCGAAGACACGCTGGAAGCCTTGGCCCACCATTCGCGCGGGGCAGGGCATTGGGAAAACGCCGCTCATTATGCCGAACGCGCCGGCGACAAGGCCATGGCGGCCTTCGCGTTGGACCTTGCCGGGGCCCAGTACAAGGCTGCCATGGATGCGTTGGATCGGTTGCCGGATCGCTCGCGCGAGCAATCCCTGCGCTGGTGCCTGCTGGCGAATAAACTCGGCATGGCCAACATCTTCGATCCCCTGTCGTTGACCGAGGACACCAGCGTGTTCGAACGGGCGGTCGCGATCGCGTCCTCGCTCGGCGACACCGGCGCGACGGCCGCTGCTTATGAGTGGCTCGGCTACACCTGCTACGGCTTCGGCCGCTTTCGCGAAGGGGTGACACACACGAGAACGGCGCTGGAATGGGCGCACAAGCTCGGGGAGCCCCGCCTGATCGCTCGGATAAAAGCCGTGCTGGGGCAGATTCTCGCCGCGAGCTGCCAATACGACGAGGCCACCGCCTTGATCGACGCTGCCATCTCGACTGCGCGCAGCCGCCGCCATGGCGCGATTGCCGTCGGCTCGGCCTATTCGTTGTCGTGCAAGGGCAGCATCCTGGCCGATCGGGGCGATTTCGATGGCGCCCATGAGTGTTTCAACGAGGCGATGAGCCTGGTCGAAGGTTCGACCCATCCGGTCGTGAGCTCTGTGCGCAATTGGGTCTCGGTCGCGCTGGTCTGGCAAGGCCGCTGGCAGGAGGCCGAGCAATTGGCCGTGGAGGGCGCTCGCGCCGCCGAAAACATGCGCAGCCTGCTGATGCTGACGGCGTGCCGCGCGGCATCCGGATTTGCCCGCTGGTCCACGACCGGCGATGCCGATGGCTTGCAGCAGCTACGAAACGCCGCGCAATGGATGGAGCGGCGCAACTTTCACTTCTACACGTCGGTGCAATATAGCTGGCTGGTCGAGGCGGCGGCGGCCGAAGGCGATGTCGATACGGCACGGCGGTACGCAGCCCATGTGCTGGGCCGCGCGCGCGAAGGCGAGCGGCTGGGCGAGGCAATGGCGTGCCGCGCACTCGCGAGGCTTTCGGCCCGTCGGGGGGATTTTGGACGAGGCCGGCGCTGGTTGCTGCGGGCCGAAACCTCCGCAGGCTGGCGCGGCTCGCTGCGCGATGCCGCTCTGAACCTGGCCGCGCACGCCGAGCTTCTCGCGCAGCAGGGCCAGGTTGAAATGGCCCGTCAAACCGCAACTGAGGCTGCCGAAAAGCTCCGCGCGCTCGGCATGCACTGGCATGCGGAACAGGCAGGACGGCTCCAGTAAGCCGGCGCCCCGCCTCAGCCGATGTTGAAACCGGTCTTGAGCTTATCGGCGACCACCTTGGCAAGCAGGTCGAAGCCGTCCTCGGTCGGATGGAATTCGTTGGCCCACAGCAGCTTGTAATTTTGCTGAAAACGAGGATCCGCTTCCAGCGTGCCCGCGGTTTTGACCGGGAATACGTGGCCCGGATAGCTCGTTGCAACCGTTGCCACCATCGCGCCCACCCTGTCGATCAGACGTCGTATAACGTCTTGCGATACCGCCGGATCGGTGATGCCGCGTGCGTTGAAGATCGGGTGCAGCCAGGGCCCTGCCGCCGGATCCGGGCGGTTGTCGGGAATCGAATGATCGTAATCGTGGATCAGGATGGGAATGTTGGTGTTCAGCTCGTTAACGAGGCAATCGAGGATGGTCCGGTAGAAGTTCGCGATCTTGACGTCGATAAACGCGTGAACCTCACTCTCGATCAACGGGTCGGTATTGGTGGGGGGCGCCTGAAGCAGCATCTTGTAAAGCGGCGTGCTTGACGGCGTGGTGTAGCCAGCAACGATGTCGTTTCCGCCGCCGCCGATCAGCAACGCCTGCGGTGGCGGCGCGAATGGATCGGGGTTTTGAAAACAGTTTCTCAGTGCGTCCAGGCTACTGGGGCCGGCCAAATCCTCCAGGCGCGCTCCGAATGTACCGAAGCGATGGCTGTCAGCCGCCGCGTATCCGAGCTTCTCGAGTGATGAAGTGAGGCTTGGGCGAAGGCCAAACGGGAATTTGAACAGCCATGAATCACCGAGTGTCACCAGCTCAGCCGTGGCGATGCGCGGCAATTGCTTGGCGCTCCGGATCTGAAATTCATGGGGATCGTGGAGTGCTGCAATGGGTGCCGAGCGTAAATCGAATGAACGAAAATCGTTGGCGGTCAGCATTCTGGTCTCCAGGGCAAGGGTGAGGGGAGAGCCGGGGTTTCCCGGCAGCCTTCCGTCCAAACTTAGCGTCAGCGGCGCCGGGCCCGCGCGCAACGGCAGCGTCGACTCCACCAGCCCGCTGAAGAAACCGAGCATCACCGCCAGCGCCGGATGCGCGCCGGGACACGCATGCGTGGGATGGCCCGCGACCCTGCGGTTACCGCCGAAAGCGTGATAGTAGTCCTTGCGGCCATCGACGAGGTTCTGCTGGGTCGCAGAGACCGCGCCGGCGACGACGATGTCACCTGGGCTGACATCGACCGTGTGCTCGCCGGTTCCCAGCGCGAACGAAGCGACGGCCGTCCGCCATATCAATTCGGGCACCGCGCGCAGCTGCATCGCCGGGATGAAATCGTCTCCCAACCGGTTGAGGGCATCGGTGTAGTCTGTTGCGGCCGTGCCGGCATAGCGCGCGCGCAACGACCACAAGGTCCCCTCGCGCAACCATTCATTCAAGATCCGGCGCAAATTGCCTTCGACGGTTGGAATGAAGCCCATCATCGAGCCGGCCACGGTGCGCGCCACAAACGGGATGTCGCCCTGCGCCCGTTGAGAATCGAGCACGGCCCTGGTGACGGGCGCGGTGATCGTTGTCTTGAAGCGGTTGAGGAAACCGATCATGGCGGTCCGTACTGCCGAGCCGTGCGCAGCGCCAATCGCCTCCACCTCCTGATTGGGATGTGGTTGGAAGATGTAGCGCGAGGGCGACAGAAAATGGCCGGGATAGTTCGGCGGCTGATCCGGCGTCCAGTCCCAGCGATAGCCTTGCTTGCGGAAGAAACCGTCTTGCTCGGTCAGCCCGAACCATTCCTCGCAGAA
Source organism: Bradyrhizobium guangzhouense (assembly GCF_004114955.1). NCBI lineage: Bacteria > Pseudomonadati > Pseudomonadota > Alphaproteobacteria > Hyphomicrobiales > Nitrobacteraceae > Bradyrhizobium > Bradyrhizobium guangzhouense. The sequence goes on along the minus strand of NZ_CP030053.1, from coordinate 3,788,479 downwards.
CACGGCCAGCAGCGGCTCCAGCAGCTCGCGTACATCGACCGTCAGCTCCCAGCTCGCCTCGCCATCGTCCTTGGCAAATTTGATCGATAGGTCGACCAGAGTTTGCAGGACTTTCTGCGTAGTCGCTCGCGCGAGTAGGAATGCAGCCGGCTGGTCGAGAGCCATGATGGCGTCGTTGCAGACGGCGGATTCCTTCTCATAGGCCTGGTCTTCCTGTCCGGCGTCGCGGCCGAGATAGAGAATGCCGAACGACACTTGCATGCGGGGGAGATAGCCGGTGATGGTCAAATGCCGGTAGGGATCGGTCAGCACCTGTGTGACCATGTCCCGGTCGGCCACCAGCACCCCGAAGGGTGTGCGCAGCACGCCGCCGTGGCGCTCGCGGATCGCGGCCCAGATCGACGCATTGATGAAATTCGCGGCCGAATCCGGATCTTCGATCACCGTCTTCCACCCTGCCATCGCTGCGGCTTCGCCCTGGACGCGCTCGATCTCGCGCAGCCGTGCGATCTCTTTCTCGCCGTCGTCCACGCTCCAAGGCACCAGTGGCTTGCGTCCCTGGCTCGCAGCCCATTGTTGCAGGCTCGCCAGCGCCTTCTTCGATGGCGCGAAGAAATACGCGCCCCATTCGAGACGAACGAAAGGGCGGGGCTCGTCGTGCAGGCGGTCCGAGCCGTCGAGTGCCATGCGAACGGTCTGGCCTTCGTGCTCGAAGCGGAAATGCCGGAGCCGGCCTGGTTCGGCGAGGCCGAGGAAGGGATCGCTTTCCCCGGAGGAGCCGCCCGAACTGTTGCCGCCGGCCAGCCAGCTCTGCACCACCTCGAACTGCTCGCCCAGGCTGGCGTTGTAGGCCATGAAGACGAGACCGCGCTCCTGTTGCAGGGCGTCCTTGGCAGCCTGCGCGTCGCCGCGCTTGGCAGGCGGACCGTAGGACATGCCGCGTCGGACGATGCGCGGCGGCCGGGCGCCGCCATCGGCCCTGGTCAATCGCACCCGCGGATTGGCGCGCCTGATATGGGCGTGGAACGGGCACAGCTCGGCCTTCGCGTCGTAATCATAGTTGAAGTCGTTGTACCCCGGGCCGGCTGGGGGCGTGGGGGTCAGCGGCTGCCCCGCCTTCGGGTGGCCGGTGGGCCAGCGCCCCATCATCTTGGCCAGAAACGTCTCGCGCGTCAGGGGCGGGACGGGGTCGCCGGCGGCTGCGGCATCGGTCGCCTGCCGCGTGCTGCGAAGCAGGACCTCCTCCAACTCCTCGATGTCCTGCCGCAGCTTGCGCAGCGCCAGAAAACTGCCGTCGCGAAGCATTGCGTGAGCGCGATTGTCGGTGTCGCCGTAGGGGGCGGTCTTGTCGGCCACATTCGGGTAGCCGCACAGGATCTCGCCGAGATGCACCTGATTGGAATAGCGCAGGCCGGCATCGCGCTTGTTGAGCACCGGATTGGACGTGCCGTCCTTGAAACCGAAATGGTCCTGCACGTCACCGGAGGCATCGCGCTGTCGCTGCATCCACTGGATCGAGAGCGGCCTTATGCCGGGATCGACATCGACCAGACGCTTCATCTCGGCCATCAGCGCGGCTCGCGTCTCCGCCATCGGCGTGGCCGCGGACAAGTGGCGCAGCTGAAGCATGGCGTGGACGGCGCCCATGTCGATGCGCGGCGTCGGGTCATCTGCACGCAGGTCCGGCGCATCGACCCCGAGCGCCCAGTTGCTCGCCGGCAGGCGCCATCGCCCGGGATGATTCCAGCGGACGTCGCCCAGCAGGCCGGCGCGCCGTTCCATGCCCTGCACGAATTCCTCCGGCAGGCTGCGCACCTCGTCGTCCGTCAGTCCTGCATGACGCAGGCCCTCGACCGTGAAGGCGATGTTGGTGACGATCTGCCCCGCGCTCAGGGCGTCGGCTTCGGTCGTCACCTTCAGGACGTTCAGGAACGCGGCGAGTGCAGCCGGCGTCGCAAACTGCAGCAACAGCAGGCCGCCATGGTCCGAATCCGGGTAGGGGTTCACAATCCCGGCCTGTACGTTGCCGGGATCCTGCAATGTCTGTTCGCTCGGCGGGGTCAACGGCAGGTCGATCCGCGGCTCCGCGACATCGGGCGGGGTCATCAGCCAGGTCATCGCCTCGTCAATGCGCAGGCGCGCGCGGCCAATGCCTTCGGCGTAGCTGTTGCCGTCGTTGATCATGGCGACGAATTCCGGCAGCAGCTCATGCGCCGCACGGTGCAGGATCACCCCGTCATGCGTTCCCGGCGGATAGAAATCGGCCAGATGGTAGAGCCCGGCGAGCGCGCGCACGCCGTGACGGAAGGGTGGCCGGCCGGCGGCTTCGAGGGTGAGGGGCTTGCTGAAGCCTGCGTCGGTGGGATCGACACCGATGAGGCCGTCGACCTGGAAGATGGACCGTCGCGCAATCTCCTCCGGCGAGGGAATCTTGATTTCCGTGACGATCCGATCGGCATCGGCGCCCGAGGCGCGCCGATAAACCCGCTCTTCCATCCGCAGGAAGCGGGTGTCGTCCACGGTCAGGTCTGGCGTGGTGTAGAGGAAGTAGGCTTCGCTCTGCCGGCTCTTCAGCCATATGCCCCAGTCTTCATAGGTGTTTTCGTAGCCGAGGACATAGCCCTCGGTATTGCAGAAGATGAGATCGAGCAGGCGCGCGGCCTTCTGCCAGATGACGCGGACATAGGCCTCCCAGGAGCCGTCGAACGTTGCCGTCAGCAGCACGTAGTCCACGGCATCCGCGGCATCGTCCTCGGGCTCGAGCACGGCGATGCCGACGGAGTGGATGCGTCCGACGCGGTCCACGGAGTCGGACAGGACGCGGGCGAGTTCGTATTCATATGCGCTCGCGCGTCCGCCGTTGAGCGCCCGCAGAACGTATTTGACGCGCGTCTTGTACGTGGTCGCGTCCAGGGACGGCACGAACCCCTTCTTGATCGGGGCCAGCACCCGGAAGTCCGACGTGCCGGCCATGCTGCCGGTCTTGATCGTCAAATCGCGACGCATGTCCTGCCTCCCTGGCGGCTCGCGGCCGAACTGTCGTTCGAGGGCGAGCCAGAGTACAACTATTACATACTATTTCAGTAGATACATCTTTAGGTCGCAATGTCGATGAGATCGGCCGGCTCGGCCAAAAGAACTTGCCCCATACCTTCGGCCGTAACGTCGGCGCCACTTCAAGCCAAAGTCGCTCTTCCAACTGTGCTGGTCCGGCGCCGGCGGTTCTATGAACTGGCCCACACTTTCGAACTTTCATTTTGGTGCGGAGAGCCTCTGTCGAGAGGGCTCGCTGGGGAGGGCGGAGCAGCAAGGTCTTTGCGATCCCGGAGGGCCCTTGCAGGGCGACACATTCTCCGTCCTGCAAATCGAGTGACACGGAAAGGTGCAGGCGCTTGAGCCGCTGACCGTCAGCGCGCGTCAGAGCTTAAGTTGCAGCCGGTCGGCAACCCGCCTGGCGATTTCCGCCGTCGCCTCGCTCGGATAGGGATGCACCGAGCTGACGTTGATCTCGCCGAGCACGTAGCTGTCGCTGCCGTCGGGCTGGACGGGCCCGAGCATGAAGTCGGCGTCCCAGATCGCGGGGAGGTCATCTCGCGCGATGTCCAGCAGCGAAATTAGCTGTGGCGTCCACTCGTCCTCCATCAACCGGCGCAGCCGCTGGAAGCGCGGGTCCGCGTTCGATGTGTAGAGCCGCGGTCCGGCCTCGGATCGCGCGGCCGGCGTCTCGACCAGGGCTTTGACCTTGTGGTGCCCGAACCCGGCACAGCGATCGCCGGCCATATAGCAGCGCACCACCCCCTCGCTCAGGCGGGACTGGAATGCCTGGTCGATGACGCTGCCGTTCTCGAAATACTCCGCGCAGCGACGCAGGAAATCATCCAGCGTCAGTTCCTCGGGTGCGACCTTGGTCGCATCCAGGATTTTGATCATGGAGGAGGTCGGCAGTTTCTCGACCTTCCAGACGCCTTGGCCGCCATTGCCCCGGTTGCGTTTGATCACGCGCGGACCGGCGGCGAGCCGGCTCGGCAACTCGGCGCGCATGGCGGCCGCGGTTTGATACAGCGCCGTGTCCGATCCCCAGCTCATCGAACGGGTACGATAGAGGACTTCCTTGGTGCCCATTTTGAGGATGACGTCCGGATGGGCGCTGACCCACACGCCCTGCGCAGCAACGTCGCGCAACAAAGCGTCGAGGCTTGCGCGGTTTCGGCCGTCTTGAATCGGATTGACCCAGACGAGCACGCCGTCGACCGCGAGCAGTTGTTCGCGGACGGCGTCGGCAAAGCTTTCGTCGTAGATCACGGGGCGCCCGTCGACGCCGACGGTGGCGAGAGCTTCGAACACGTCAGCGAAGCGGCCGTTTCTCGAGGTGGCATCTCGGCGCGCGACGGTATCTCCTCGCGAGAGGATGGCGACGATGCGTCGGGGAGAGAGTTGTCGTTCGGTATCCATGCGCAAGCTCCACGTGTTGCGTGCTGCGCAGAACTTGGACCGAAGTCTCGCCGGGAGTCTGCTTGATCCCGGACGACCAGTGTATGTGATATTGCGTGGCTCCTTCAAGCGGGGGTTCCCCGCCAGAGGTGTGACCCCGGGGCGATCTCGATTTCGTTCCTATCGTGTGCTGAAATCTTCGTGACGCTCCATCGATGGTTTTCGGGCGCACCCAAGGCAAACGCCGTTGACAGCTCGCGCCTGAGGCGTTCTATTTGCGCTACGGGGATGTGCGATCTCCCCGCGAGGCGTCATGCCAAAGAATCGCGTCCTGATCACCAAGGGCGCAGCATGTCAGCATCGTATCCCTCCATTTCCCCGGATAAACTGTCTCGATTTGTAGGCACGGCAGCCGCGCCGACGCTCATTGATGTCCGCATCGACGAGCGCCGGAGGCGCGGGCCTGCTCGCGGCATCGCTCGGCCGGTCGCGCATGTTCCAGGACGACCTCGAGCAGTTGGACGCCGGTCTCCAGCTCTACGACGTGTTCTACCGATGGTGCCGCGACGCGACCAAGGAGACACGCAACTGGCCGACCAACAAGGTCAAGTGAGGCCGGAGCACTGATGACTTCTGGGGCAGTGACAACCAGGAGATCAGACATGCGAACATCGACGATTGATCGGGCAGCGCTCTTCGTGGCGCTAGCGGCGAGCTTCTCGCCCGCCCGCGCCCTGACCCAGGAAGAGCTGGTCGCCAAGATTCAGGCGGCCGGCTACTCGCAGGTGAAAGACGTCAAGTCGACGGCCGAAGGTACCACCGCCAAAGCGCTGAAGGACGGTAAGCCGGTGACGCTCGTCGTCGACAGCAGCGGCCAGATCAAAGAACGCAACTGAGTTCGAGGAGCAGTACGATGAAACTGACAATTCACGCGCTGATCGCGCTCGGCGCATGCCTCTTGGCACCTGCTTCCGGCTCCTTCGTCTCGGCGGCAAATGCGCAGAATGTCGATTGGCAGAAGGTCGACCAGACGCTGGGACGCAAGCCCGCCGTCTCGGACGACGTCCATCGCTACGGCTTCCCCCGGACCGATCTTTCCGTGACGCTGGACGGCGTGACGATCAAGCCGGCGCTGGCGCTTGGCGGCTGGGTCGCGTTCAAGCCGGGGCACGGCGGCGTCATGGTCATGGGCGACCTTGTGTTGCTCGAGACCGAGATCAATCCCGTAATGGCGAAGATGATCGCGGGCGGTCTCGAGATCACCGCCGTGCACAATCATCTGCTGCGCGCGAGCCCGGCGACCTTCTACATGCACGTCGCCGGCCAGGGCGACCCCGTCAAGCTGGCCTCGGCGATCCACGATGCCTTGGCCGAGAGCAAGACGCCGCTGACGGTCGCAGCGCCGGCGAGCCCGCCGCCGGCCGTCGATCTCGACACGGCGAAGCTCGACCAGATCATCGGCGTGAAGGGCCAGGCCAACGGCGGCGTCTACCAGTTCAACGTCAAGCGGCGAGACCCAATCACACAGGACGGCACGGCGTTGACTCCCGTCGGCCCGATGGGCGTCGCGATCGGCATCAATTTCCAGCCGACCGGGGGCGGGAAGGCTGCCATCACCGGCGATTTCGTGCTGACCGGCGACGAGGTCAACCCGGTCATACAGGCGCTGCGGGCACACGGCATCGAGGTGACCGCGCTGCACAGCCACATGCTCGACGAGCAGCCCAGGCTGTTCTTCATGCACTTCTGGGCGAACGACGACGCCGTCAAGCTCGCCGAAGGTCTGCGCGCGGCGCTCGACAAGACTGCCAGCACGAAGAGTTGAGCCAAGGATTGAGCGAAGGAGCCGCTCGATCGATTTTGCAGCCCGCATATCACGGCGATGGGGACAAGTGATGACGACGACAACGACTGACATCGAACGCGGAAAGATGGGCGAACTGGTGCGCTATTTCCTGCGGCTGGGCTTTCTCGGCTTCGGCGGACCGGTCGCGCTGGTCGGCCAGATGGAGCGCGAGCTCGTCGACGCCAAGAAGTGGCTCACCAAGGAGCAGATGCGCGAGACCATCGCCATTTGCCAGTCGCTTCCCGGCCCGCTCGCGATCCAGGTCGGAATCTTCATCGCCTATCTGCGTTGCGGATTCTGGGGGGCCTGGGCCGGCGGTTGGTCGTTCATCCTGCCGAACTTCGTCATCGTCGCGGCGCTCGGCGCGCTCTTCGTCCACCTTGGGGATCTCAAGGCGGTAACCGGGATCTTCTATGGCGTAAGCCCTGCGGTGATCGCTCTGATCCTACACTCCTGTTACCGGCTCGCCAAGCTCGGCATGGAAGACTGGCTGCAGTGGGTGATCGCCGCCGTCTGTCTGGCCGTCACCGTGATCCTGAAGGCCGAGGTCGCGCTGCTGTTCATCGGGGCGGGGATCGTCGGGATCATCTACTACGGCAACATCAAGCGGGCGCCGGTCGCCCTCCAGCTCGCTGTGATCCCGGCGGCGGCGCCCGCAGCGGCACCGGTGGCGACCGGCTCGACGCTGGGCAAGTTGCTGCTGTTCTTCCTCAAGGCGGGCTCGCTCACGTTTGGCAGCGGCCTGGTGATCGTTCCGTTCCTCGAACAGGGCCTCGTCCAGCAGTATGGCTGGCTCAACGAGCGCGAATTCCTGGTGGCTGTCGCGATCGGCATGATGAGCCCGGGACCGGTCGTGATCACGGCGACGTTCGTCGGCTATCTGGTGGCGGGCTTCTGGGGATCGCTGATCTCGACGGTCGGCATCTTCCTCCCGTCCTTCCTGCTGGTCCTGATCGTGGCGCCCTTGCTGGCGCGCCACCGCAAGAATCCGAACGTGCAGGGGTTCGTGAAGGGGGCCTACGCGGCCGCGATCGGAACCATCGTGGGAGCGAGCTTCCTGCTGGGCAAGATCGCGATCGGGGACTGGCTGACCGCACTGATCGGCATCGTGTCGCTGGCCGTGCTGTTCCGCTGGAAGGTCAGCAATCCCTTGCTGATTGCGGTCACGGCCGTCGTCGGGCTGATCGCCTATCCGATCCTGCAGCCGGCATGGGTGCTCACAGGACTCAAGTGAGGGGTGGCGATGTGCGCGGTGCTCGGGATGGTCTGGCCCGCAGCCGATCGAGGTCGACTGTTGGCGCCTAGAATAGCGCTGGCCCCCGCCGGTCGAGCTTGGCCTCCCATGTGAAAAGGTTGGCAATCGTAATCATGAAGGCGATACCAAGCGCGCTGACCGCGGCCTGCATTGGCAGCCCGTCGGAGACCCGGTTCAATATGACGAACGCAACGAAGGAAGCTAGCACGCTGAAACAAAAAACGGATAGCGAGTTTTCGCCGCAACGGATCAGCGCCTTCATCCAGGGCCCGGGTGGACGGTGGCCGCCCGGCGGCACGAAGCGCGTCAACAAAACAACGATTGCCAAGAAGTGGATGAGCCGAGCCGGATCCAAATGACTCTTGTAGATTGGATACAGCCAGCCTTCTATCATTTGCGGGACTAGCCACTTGAAGGCGTCCACACGCCAACTCAAGACGACGATGAGACTGAACAAAACATAAGCGGCGGCGAGCGGTATCGTGCCCCGGTGTCGCAAGAAGGCAGCAAAATACGGAGCGCCCGGACCGGCGCAGCAGGCGCCGACGACAAACAATACCTGCCAGGCGAATGGATTGAAATAGAGTTCTCCGGTCGGCCACGCCGGCATTTGCCAACTGTAGAGCTGCACCATCAAGTAAAGCATGAATGATGCAGCGAGCGCGATTGCCGCATTGCGAGCCATGAGCCACAGCACCAGCGGAAATGCGAGATGCAGTATGACGAACGTGGGCAGGATATCGGTGTTGACGGGAGCGTACTGAAGAGCCAGGAGGTGGACGAGGGCTGTCCCGGGATCGTTGAAGAAGTGCTTTGTGTTGGTTTCGTCGAGATAGGAACCGCTCAGCCAGGCCAGAACGAGATAGATGATGACCAGCAGTAGAAACGCAACGTAGATTTCGAAGCTGCGTCGCAAGCTGCGTGCGATGACGGTTGGCCAACCTCGACTTCGCAGCGTGCCGCCATACGAGACCATGCACGTATAGCCCGACACGAAAACGAATACTTCGGAGGCGTCGCTAAATCCGTAATTGCGAATAGTCAACCAGTCGAAGGCGTTGCCGGGGATGTGGTCGATGAAAACAAACCAGAGCGCCAGCCCGCGACAAACGTCGAGCCGCAAGTCACGACCATCGCCGGAAATCTGTGACCTCCCTCGAGCTTTTGTCAAAGCAATCAAAATTCGAATCTGCCACGCCGCGTGACCTTGCTGTAGCGGGAACCGGTCCGCACGCGGCATCGGAACCATTGTTACACATTGCAGCTCTGTGGCCGGACGAGTCTTGATCTAGAGCAAAGTGACAGCCGCTCCAGGTCGTGCAGGATGTCACATACCGGGTTTTGCATTGTCCTCCCGGGGCTGGAAAGCCGCCGCCTGCGGTCATTTAAGCAGGCGGCGTTTTTATGGGTGTGCCGAAGGGTAACGGCTGCGCCTCGGCCAGCTTGATTCACATCAACGCATTGAATTGCGTTTTGGAAGATCATGATTGAGAGGCTCCGACATGCAGCTGCTCAATTCGAACAGGAACTATGGTGCTATTGCGCAGACCCTGCACTGGCTGACGGTGGTTCTTGTCATTCTTGCTTGGGTACTGGGCACTTTTGGCGATGACTTGCCAAAGGGCGAATCCCGGCAGACGGGCCTTGCCGTCCATGTCAGCGCCGGGATCGCAATTCTCGTCCTGCTTGTGGCTCGCCTGATCTGGCGAACGATCAATCCACCCCCCGTTTCGGAAACGACCGAATTTGGGGTCTGGCTCGGGAAGTGGGGCGATCCTGCCGCCGCGATCGCGCACTATACTCTTTACGCGCTGCTCGTCGCAGTGCCAGTCGCCGGAATTGTGCTTCAGTTCGCGCGGGGTGATGCATTGCCATTGTTCGGTCTTGCCGCCATTCCGTCACCCTGGCTCAAGGACGCGAATTTTGCTCACAATGTGAAGGAAGTGCACGAAGTTCTGGCGCATGCGCTGGTGGTTATCGCAGCGTTTCATGCGATCGCTGCGCTCATTCATCATTGGGTATTTCGGGACCGAACCCTCATCCGGATGTTGCCCCACTCCAAAGATTGAGACGTCTTACGAGCCGCGGACGTGTCTGCCTGCTCATACCTCGGTGCTGTGCGCGAGATGCTCGATGGCCGCGATGCCGATCTTCTATTCAATTGCTCTTTTGACGCTCGCGAACGGGTCGCCGGTCGTGGCCAAGAAAATGTTCGGCTCTCGTTTCGCGCTCTCGGTGGATGGAGGGCTATTGCTCTTCGATGGCCGACCGATATTCGGCGCCTCGAAGACCGTCCGCGGCATCGTTGCGTCAATCGTCGTGACCGCCGTTGGCGGGAGGCTTCTTGGGCTGGGTTATGAATTGGGCGCTCTCATGGCCATGGTCGCGATGGTGGGAGACCTGTTTTCCAGCTTCGTGAAACGGCGCATGAACATGCCGCCAAGCAGCCAGGCGTTGGGTTTGGACCAGGTTCCGGAATCTCTGTTTCCACTCCTGGCTTGCCGGGAGAGCCTCGCTCTGAGCTACGCCGACGTCTTCATGGTCGTCTTGATGTTCTTTGTCGGCGAGCTTGTGATCTCCCGCCTGCTGTACATGTTGCGCATCAGGGATCAGCCGTATTGACGCGATCGGTCGGACGGCACAGCCGATGCAGCGTAATCTCCGGCGGGCAATTGAATCGAACGGCTACGACGCTTGATCCGGCGCCCACGGATGTGTACCCGACCATGTCTCGATAGCGCCACGCGCCGGCGCCCATCCGACGCGGAAGCACCGAGTCAAGCGTGAGCGGAATTGACCCCGGAAGGCAGATCTGCCCTCCATGTGTATGCCCGCTCAGCAGTACATCAAAGCCGGCATGCGCCGCTTGCCGATAGATTTCCGGTGTATGGGACAGCAGGATCGAGAAGGCTCCGTCGGGGATCTCCGATCCGACCTTCTCGATGTTGTCGACCCTGAAGTAGTGCGCGTCATCGATTCCTGCGACGAATATCTCCTGATCGTCGCGCTTGATGACCGCGCACTCGTTCTGAAGCATCCGTATGCCCATCGCCTCGAGGCCGGGCAGCATCCTGATCGTGTCGTGATTGCCGAGCACGCCAAGAATCGGCTGCTTCAGGTGGGCGGTGACCCGGACCATGCCCTCCAACGCGGCGTCGAACGCTCCGAAGGTCTTGCCGCGATAGTCGCCGGTCAGGACACAGAGATCGTAGTTGAGGCCAGGCACCACCTCGGCCAGGCGCCGCATCGCGCGCTGGCTCATATCCACGTGGGTATCGCTGATGTGAAGTATCGCGAATCCTTCGAACGAGGCCGGCAAATTCGCGCATTCGATGCTGTTGTATTTTACGGCAATCCGCTCGGCATTTCGGCGCCCGCGCCAGTAAAGCCCCGACAGCTTCAGAATGGTTCGGATCAGCGAATGAATGGAGTACCAATTCTCGATATGGAAGAAGTTGAGGCCCTGGCCGAAGATCTGCGCTTCATGATCCGTTTCGATTCCGAGTCGCTGCCGGGCGTGAATCCGGCCCAGGCGTTGCTCCAATGTCGAAAGCAGTTCGTCTTCCACTAGGGCGCCTTTCGGTTCGTGGCAATCAACTGCGTACCCGCACTGGTTCGTCGTTCTGGCGGCGGAGGAGGAGGGTGTGGAACGCATCTGCGACGCCGTCCAGCGAGAGCGCCTCGCGATTGGCGTCGGTCGTGATCGCAAGCCGTCGGGGACCGAAATCCCTCGTGAGGCCAGCGCGGAGCAAAGTTCGCCTAGCGAGACCCAGCAGTCATCAAGGGCTTCCTACAAGCTCTCGATCACCTTCCGTAGCAGCGTCTGGACATGCTGGGCTGATGCTTTGAGCCCCGGATTGTCGATTGCCTGCATCGACGCGACGGGATCAATGGCCGCGATCTCGGTGCGATCTTGAGCGACCTCCTGCACCACGACATTGCACGGCAGCATTGTGCCGACCTTGTCCTCGAGTTGCAGGGCCTCGTAAGCGAGCTTCGGATTGCATGCTCCGAGGATGCGATAGTTTCGAAAATCGGTGCCGAGCTTTTCCTTGAATGTTCGCTTGACGTCGATTTCCGTGATGATTCCGAAGCCACCCTGCTTGAGGGCTTCCGTTACGCGCTGCAACGCTGCTTCGAAGCTGACCGGCAGGGTTTTGCCGAAATAGTAGGTCATCTTGCAATTCCTCCTCGTCACGTGCGTGGACAGCATCGCTGCCTTTGAACACGACGGCGTCGTCTCAGCCCGATTGGAGCTTCACCAAAGGTGTCGCCAGAAGCGGCCGCGTTCGGTTGGCGAATCCAGTCGAGCCTTCTGCTCGTCGCTGAGCGTCGCGTAGAAGGCCTCGAACGCGGGGCGCATGGTCTTGACGGACTGCAGCATGGCTTCCATGCGCTTCTCCATGAATTCCATTCGGCCGACCGCGGTGGTCGGTACCTCGGTCGGACAAGCCAGACGCAGGGCTTCGGAGGCTTTGTCCGAGGCTGCCTTCAGATCATCGAACTTGGCGCGCTGCGCTTCTGTCGGCTTGATGACCTGCTCGATCCGATCGATACGCCATCCGAGAAAGCCGGCAGCCGTGGGGCTGCAGGCGCCCGCATGGCCGCCTCGGCCCATGAATCCCGGCCCCATCATCATGCCGGGTCCCATCATGTCGCGTCCCGATCCCATACCTCCGGGTCCGAAGGGCTGCGCGGTGGCGGTCGCGACAAGCATCGCGGTCGCTACTGAAGCAACCGCAGCGAGCTGATTGAGTTTGCGCATGGCGTCTGTCCTCCCTTGCCGTCAATCTCAGGGGCTATTTTAAAGCCTAACCGGGTATGCGGTTATCGCGTTGAGATACATCAATGGAGATGCCGATCCGGCGTATCCCCGCCGCTATGACGTAACGCCCGCCGCGGTTGCCGCCCGGTCGCGCCGGATTTGCAGCAGGGTCAGGGTGAGGGCGAGCAGCAATGGACCGAGCACCACTCCGGGTGTTCCCATCAAGACCAGCCCGCCAACGACGGCGATGAAAGACAGCATCGTGTTCATGCGAAGCCTGCTGCCGACAAGGATCGGGTACACGACGTTGTCGACGAGCCCGACGACGAAAGTCCCCCACGCCGTTAGAATGATTGCGGACGTGTAGCTGCCGCTCAACGCGAGATAGACGGCGGCTGGCGCCCAGATGACGAAGGCGCCGAGAAACGGAACGACAGCCAGAAGGGCCATCAATACGCCCCAGAACACCGGAGCGGGCAGGCCCAGCCACCAGAACATCAGGCCTCCCAGCCCGCCCTGCAGCGCCGCGACGGCGACGGTCCCGAAGACGGTCGCGAAAATGGTATCGCTAAAGCGCCCGGCGATCAGCGCAAATTCCAGCTCCGAAAGCGGCAGATGGAGCCGCGCGGCCTCCGCAATCGCCTCCCGGTCGCGCAAGAGATAAAACAAGAAATAGAAAGTAAGCAGAAAGTTGGCCATTCCGGAAAAGGACGCGCGGAGCACGGAGCCGCTCCACGTCGCGAGCGCAGAAGTCGCCGTTCGCATCAGATCCGGAAAATCCACCTTGTCATGGACCCATTGCAGCGCAGGGGCAAGCCAGCGATGCTCGTCCATGAGACGCGTCCAGTCGTCGGCGTCGAACATCGGCACGACAATCGCTGCGCTGCGCCCGGCCTCGTTGAGCAAGGTGCCTGTCACCAGGATGGCCGGAACGACCACGATAAAGGCGGTCACCATGACCGTGATCAATGCCGAAAGATTGCGGGACTTGACGCGGCTGCTTACAGCGCGGTCGAATGGCGTGAACAGGACCGCGATCGTCGTCGACCAGACGAGAGCTCCCAGAAATGGCGCCGCCATCACGGCAGAGATGACAACGCCTAGCGAGATGGCGACCGCCAGAGGGACCGAAGCCGGTGCTCGATCGGGAGATTTTGGGCCTAAAAGCATTGATCGGGTCTGCCTCAATTTTCCATCGAATGCGCTGTCGCGAGGCCAGCGTGCCACCTATCAGCAGCCATGCATGTGACGAGGCCGGCGAGGATATCCATAGCTGGACGCGCACGATGGCTTCATTCGATCGCCTCTGCCGCAATCGAACGCGGAGCAGAGCCAGGTTGACGAACCCAAGGATCAGCAGCGTGACGATGCGCCGTGCATTCTGCCAGCGGTTCAAGGGGGAGCGTGAGTGCGAGGTGCGTTTGGATAATCCGGCCCAGCTTCCATTTTTAGCCGTTACGAGCAAGGGTGCGACGACCGGAGCCTCTATCGGACAGACCGAGCCTCGGCCGCTTGATTTGGGTCAATTCGGCGAGCCTGAGGTTGTAGCGCGGGCCGGCGATCGGAAAGTTTTGACGGCGGGGTTGAACCAGAGGCTTCTGACCTAGATCAATCGACCCGGACCCGACGCTGATACCGTACCAAAATTGCATTTTCGGAGACACACGCGATGGCCATCAGGGACGTTCTACTCACCTTGACCAGCTATCCCGAACCGACGCCGGTTTCGGTCATCGACCGCGCCGTTTCGCTGATCTCGCCATTTGCCGCGCACATCGCCGCGATCTCTTGTGAAGTTCATGTGCAGATACCCGGGACTTTCCTGTCCGGGGTCGGCCATGTCGGATCAATCGTGGCCGGCGAGGCTCACAAGAGCAGGAAAAATGCACAGGACCTGCTGGCGACCTTTGAAGCCGCCTCCACGAAATCGGCGCTGCTGCACGAGATCATTCTCGAGCGTTGCCTGACGTCCGAGGTCCCGAACCTCCTGATAGACTATGCTCGGCTGCGTGATCTCACCATCGTGCCGGTGCCGGAGTCCTACGACCAATGGCATGCTGAAGCGATCATCTTCGGTTCGGGAAGACCGACGCTGGTGCTGCCGGAGGCCTCCGCCTCGAAGGAAGCCGAACTCAACAGGGTGATCGTTGCGTGGGACTTCAGCCGCGCGGCGGCACGTGCGGTCTCCGATGCGATCCCGATCCTGGAGAAGGCGCGAGAGGTGTTTGTCGTCACGGTGACCAATGAGAAGGCGATTTCGAGCCGGCGTTCGTCGTCCGAGCTCGCGAAGAATCTCTCGCGTCATGGCATCGATGTGGTCGTCGAGGAGGTCGACGCTGCAGGACGGTCCATCGGCGATGTTCTGGCGGCTCAGATAGCGTCTCGCAGGGCGGATCTGCTCGTCATGGGGGCGTATGGTCATTCCCGCTTACGAGAGTTCATATTGGGAGGCGCGACCCGCAGCATTCTGACGAAGCCGCCAATTCCCGTGCTGCTGTCACACTGAACCGATCAGTCATCGGCCGAATTCCCGAAGGGTGGCCGTAAGCGGACTATGCTGATGGACGTCCATCCGCCCAAGACGGGTAGCACCGGATCCCCGGTGTTTCGCGCCAGAGCGCTTTCGAAGACCTATCGAATGGGAGAGATCGACGTGCATGCGCTGCGCGACGTCGATCTCGACATCTTTGAGGGCGAGTTCGTCGTGCTCCTCGGGCCGTCAGGGTCGGGCAAGTCGACCTTGCTGAACATCCTTGGGGGCTTGGACAGCCCGACGTCCGGCGAGGCTCGTTGGCGAGACCACAATCTGGTCGGCGCAACCGACGCTGAATTGACGCGCTACAGGCGTGAGCATGTCGGCTTTGTCTTTCAGTTCTACAATCTCATCCCCAGCCTCACGGTGCTGGAGAACGTTGCCCTGGTCAACGAGATCGCGGACAAGCCGCTCGATCCGCTCGAAGTGCTAGCCCTGGTCGGGCTTGAAAAGCGGATCGACCACTTCCCCTCGCAACTGTCGGGCGGCGAGCAGCAACGCGTTGCAGTGGCCCGCGCCATCGTCAAGTCGCCCGATGTCCTGTTGTGCGACGAACCGACCGGCGCGCTGGACTACGAGACCGGAAAGGTGGTGCTTGCGGCCATCGCACGGGCCAATGAACGACTGGGCACGACGACCATCATCATCACTCACAATGCCGCAATCGCAGGCATGGCAGACCGCGTGCTGCGGCTTGGCGGCGGGCGAATCGTCTCCGAGGAGCGCAATGCACATCGGCTCTCGGCGGAAGAGGTGCGCTGGTGAGCCTGCTCGATCGAAAACTGCGGCGCGACATCAGTGCCATGCGGGGACAGGTGCTCACCATCGCCTTGCTGGTCGCCGCCGGCGTCGCCGTCTTCGTGGGGTCGGTCTCGACATACGAATCCCTCGGCAGGGCCGTGGAGCGCTTCTACGCGACGACGCGCTTTCCGCAAGTGTTCGTGACGCTCAAGCGCGCACCATTGTCGATCGTCACGCAGCTCAATGCAATTCCCGGGGTCGCCTCGGTCGAGCCGCGCATCGTCCGCGAAGTCATCGTCGACTGGCCGGCGGCTTCGCAGCCGGTCTCGGCCCGCATGGTATCGCTCAATCATGCCGGGGACGAGAACCTTGCCCGACTGAGTCTACGCCGAGGCACGGCGCCCGATCCGGGTTCCTCGAGGGAGGCCGCGATCAACGAGGCGTTCGCAGAAGCGAATGGGGTGAATCCCGGTGATGATATCCGCGTGCTGCTGAACGGAAAGGTGAAAGCCTTTCACATTTCCGGCGTCGCGCTCTCGCCGGAATATGTCTACGCCGTCAAGCCGGGGCTGCCGATTCCCGACGATCGGCTCTATGCAATTCTCTGGGTCGACCGCAGCGCGGCGGAGGCCGGCTTCGACATGAAAGCGGCCTTCAACGACGTGGTCATTTCTCTGGCGCCGGGCACAGACCCCAAGCCGGTGATCGACGAGTTGGACCGCCTGCTCGAACCGTATGGATCGGTTGGCGCGGTCGAGCGGCGGGATCAGGCGTCCAACCGGTTTCTCGAAGACGAGTTGAACCAGCAAAAGGTGATGTCGACGACCATCCCGTTCATCTTCTTCGGCGTTGCTGCGTTCCTGCTCAACAGCGCGCTCGGCAGGCTGGTTGCGGCCCAGCGCGAGCAGATCGCGGCATTGAAGGCGCTGGGCTTTCCTACGACCGCGCTGAGCCTGCACTACCTCAAGCTGATACTCGTCATCGTGTTGATTGGGGCGGTGCTGGGAATTGCTGCCGGCTGGGGCTTCGGAAAGGCAATGATCGCAAGTTATCAGGGGTTCTTTCGCCTGCCGCAACTCCCGTTCGAGCTCGTCCCTTGGGCTGCGGCGGTGGGCATCGCCATTAGCGTGACCGCAGCCTCTCTCGGCGTTTTGACCGCGTTGCGGCAGGTCGTCCGTCTTGCGCCGGCGGTTGCCATGCGGCCCGCCGCGCCGCTCGACTTTCGCCGGTCCTGGATCGAGGCGCTGCTGCCACGCAATGCCGCGCGATCGCGCCGGATGATGATCCTGCGGAATACCGCCGGGCGTCCGCTTCGTTCGCTGCTGACGGTGGCCGGAGTAGCCCTTGCCGTTCCAATGATGGTGCTTGGGATATTCTGGCGCGACGCCATCGGTGAGATGATCGATCTGCAGTTCAATCTGGTGGAGCGTGGCAATGCGACGGTCACGTTTCCGCATCCGATGGATCGCGCGATCATTCGCGATCTGGCCCGCGAACCGGGCGTGCTGGCGGCGGAAGGACAGCGCATTGTGCCGGTGCGGCTTCGCGCCGGGCAACGAAGCTATCTGACGTCCGTGATCGGTCTTTCTGTCGGGCACCAATTGCGCCGGCCGCGTGACGCCATGCTGCGCCCGATCGCGGCCGCGCCCGACGCCATCACGCTCACCCGGCGTCTTGCCGAGCGGCTCGACGTACAGGCCGGCGGCATCATCTCGGTCGAAGCCATGGAGGGGCGGCGGCGCAAGCGAGATCTTCCGGTCAGTGCCATCGTCGACGAATCGATCGGGATGGCAACCTACATGGAGATCGAGACCCTGAACCGTTTCACGGACGAGGGCGCCGTGGTTTCGGCTGCAAGCCTGTATGTCGAGCCGACGGCAATGTTGGCATTGGGGCGGAAGTTCAAGAACCTCCCAACCATCGAATCCGTGACGATGAAGGCGTATACGCTCACATCCTTCATGGACAAGATCGCCGGCCTTGTCTTCGTCACGGCCGGCATCCTTGCTGCCTTTGCCACGATCATCACGGTGGGCGTGGTCTACAACAGTGCCCGCATCGGCTTGCAGGAACGAGCGTGGGAATTGGCCAGTTTGCGGGTGCTGGGTTTCACCCGCGGCGAGGTTGCGGGCATCCTTTTCGGTGAATTCGCCGTCGAGATCACGTTGGGCATAGTGATCGGCCTGCCACTTTCCCGCATCGTCATCGATCTGATCGCCAGGCTACACTCCAACGAAAGCTTTCAGATACCTGCGGTGGTCGCACCGCAGACTTACGTGATTGCAGCTGGAGTCGTGCTGCTCGCGGCCGCCGCCAGTGCCTACATCGTCAAGGGGCGCGTTGACCGGCTCGATCTGGTTGCAGCCCTCAAGACCAGGGAATGAGGATGCGCATTACTGGCCGCCATATCGGAATTGCCGCGGGAGCTCTCGCTGTCGCCGGGATCACGGTCTGGTTCATGGTGCCGGCGCCGGTTGCGGTCGAGACGGCTATCGCGACCAAGGGGCGCTTCGTCGCCACCGTGGATGAAGACGGCAAGACACGCGTACGCGAGCGATATGTCGTCGCTGCGCCGCTCGCAGGACGGTTGGGCCGGATCCGCTTCAAGGTCGGCGACCAGGTGCAGGTCGACGACTCCGTCGCGACGATCGAGCCGTCGCCGGCGCCGCTGATGGATCCACGAACCCGGCGTGAGGTCGAGGAAAGACTGGGAATGGCCGAAGCCAACCTCGAACGGGCCAAGGCCGTCGTCGAGCGGACGCAAGCCCAGGTCAACCAGGCAAATGCCGATCTGACGCGGGCGCGAACCCTGGCCCAGCAAGGGGCCGCGACGACGCAGACACTTGAACGTGCGGAACTTGCGGCACGCCTGGCTGACCGGGAACTGCGTGCGGCAGAATTCCAGGATCACGCCGCCGAGCATGAGATCAGCCAAATGCGCGCGTTGCTGGCCCGCTACGCCAACGGCGGCGACGGTCAGCCGGAAAGCTGGAGCGTCGCGTCGCCGGTCGCCGGCGTCGTCTTGAAGGTGACGACGCCAAGCGAGACGATCGTGCAGCCTGGTACGCCGCTTCTGGACATCGGCGACGCCAGGGATCTCGAAATCGTGGTCGATGTCCTCAGCACTGACGCGGTCGAGATCGGCGCGGGGGCTGACGTCACGATCGACCATTGGGGCGGCGAGGGGAAGCTGACGGGGCGAGTGCGCCGGGTTGAGCCCGCGGCCTTCACCAAGATCTCTACCCTCGGCGTCGAAGAGCAAAGGGTCAATGTTCTCGTCGATATCCTGTCGCCAGCGGAAAAGTGGGCGCGACTCGGCGACGGCTATCAGGTGGACGTTCAGATCACCGTCTTCGCAGCGGACGATGCGACGATCATCCCATCTGGCGCGCTGTTTCGCCGCGGAGAGAGCTGGAACGTCTATGTGGAGAAGGATGGGCGGGCCGAATTACGTCAACTCGAGCTCTTGCGCCGTTCGGGTCGCGTCGCGGCCGTCGCGTCCGGCCTCGCTCCGGGGGAAAAGGTGATCGTCTATCCCAGTGATCGTGTGGCGCCGGGCAAGCGCGTCTCGCAACGAACGCCTTGATCCTGCTCAACGGCTAAAGCCGGATTCGGGACAATGTGATGTGTCTTCAGCCGTGAGAACAAGGTTATGTCGTTTGAGCGCGTCCTGCGATGGGCCCTGGTCACGATCGCCATCGCGGGACTGGCCGGTGGAATTCTTGCACGAGTGATTGGCCGGCCCGATCTGGCCGATCTCGCCTGGGAGTTAGGCACGGCACCCGTGATCGGAGGACTGGCGGTCTCGATCGTCAGGGATTTTCTCAGCGGCCGCCTCGGCGTGGACGCGATAGCGCTGCTATCCATGAGCGCGGCCTTGGCGCTCGGCCAACCGCTTGCTGGAGCCGTGGTCGCCTTGATGTACTCCGGCGGCAACGTGCTGGAAGACATCGCGGTCGCACGCGCCGAGCGCGACCTGCGCTCGCTGGTCGATCGCGCGCCGCGCCAGGCTCACCGCAAGAGCGGGGAACGGATCGAAGAGGTTCCGGTCGATGCCGTCTTGGTCGGCGAGCAACTCCTGGTGCGCGCCGGCGAGATCGTGCCGGTCGACGGTATCGTTGGCTCGGCCTCGGCGACCATCGACGAGTCCGCCGTGACAGGCGAACCGATCCCGGTCGAAAAGGCGCGTGGCAGTGCCGTTCTGTCGGGGTCGCTGAATGCGGGCGAGACGTTCGAGTTGACCGTGACTGCGCCGGCCGGCGAGAGCACCTATGCCGGCATCGTGCGCATGGTAACGGCGGCGCAAACGGCAAAAGCGCCCTTTGTGCGGCTGGCCGATCGCTACGCGCTGCTTCTCCTGCCGGTGACGATTGCGATCGCCTTCGTGGCGTGGCGGATCTCCGGGGATCTGACCCGCAGTCTTGCCGTGCTGGTGGCGGCGACGCCTTGCCCGCTGATCCTGGCTGCACCGGTCGCTTTCATTGCCGGCGTCGCGCAAGCGGCGCGCCGCGGCATCCTGGCCAAGGGCAGTGCGGCGCTGGAGGCCTTGGCGCGCGCGCATACCGTGCTGTTCGACAAGACGGGCACGCTGACCGTCGGAGGGGCGCGGCTGCTTTCCATCGAGGTTGCACCGGGAGGCGACCCGGACGAGGTTCTCCGGCTCGGGGCATCGCTCGAGCAGGCCTCGCATCACGTGCTGGCCAAGACCGTGGTGGCGGCGGCCGTCGAGCGCGGCCTCGAGCTGAAAGCCCCCGAACAGGTCAAGGAGGCGATGGGCTCCGGTCTGAGCGGCATGATCGACGGACGGCAGGTCACCGCCGGCGCGCGGCAGATGCTTCCTTCGCATGCCGCGTTGTCGCCGTGGGAGCTGCGGGCAATCCGGCGCGCCTCGTGGCGCTCGGCGCTGATCGTCTTTGTCGCCGTGGATGGACGTACCATCGGTGCGTTGCTTCTGGCGGACGAGTTGCGGGCCGATACGCCGCGGGCGATCCGGCTGCTCCGCGATGCGGGCGTCGCGCGGATGGTGATGGTCACCGGCGATCGCGCCGCGGCGGCACAGGCCATCGGCGCGGCGCTCGACCTCGATGCCGTGCTGGCCGACCGCGTCCCCTCCGATAAGGTCGAGGCGGTGCGGGGCGAGCAACGGCTGCATCCGACCATCATGGTCGGCGATGGTATCAACGACGCCCCGGCGCTGGCCGTAGCCGACGTCGGCGTCGCGCTCGGGGCGCGGGGCGCCAGCGCGTCGTCCGAAGCGGCTGACGTGGTGATCCTGGCCGACCGCCTCGACCGTGTGGGCGAAGCCATCATCATTGCGCAGCGGGCGCGGCGGATTGCCCTGCAAAGTATTATCGTCGGCATCGGGTTGTCGCTCGTCGCGATGGTCGCTGCCACGCTGGGTTGGCTCGCCCCGGTGCCGGCGGCGATCGCGCAGGAGGTGATCGATGTCGCCGTCATCCTGAACGCACTGCGCGCACTCACTCCGGCCCTCGGCGCTGGCGGCCGTCGCATCACCGCGGAGCAGGGGCTGACATTGCGTCACGATCATCAGGCCTTGTTCAGGGACCTGGACCGCCTGCGCAAAATCGTCGATGCCCTGGACGACGTGACGCCGGACTCGGCCGGGACGTTGATCGGCGAGGCCCAGCTTCTGGTTCAGAGCAGCGTCGTGAAGCACGAGCGCGACGACGAAGACAGCGTCTATCCGAAGCTCGCGGAGGTGCTGCGCGAGCGCCATGGGCTCTCCGCCATGAGCCGGGCGCATCGCGAGATCCTGCATCTTGCCCGGCTGCTCAGCCGCATCGTCGAAGACATGCCCTCGGAGAAGATCGACCGCTATATCGTGCGGGACGCGCAACGCGTCATCGAGGCGATCGAGACGCTGGTGCGCATGCACACCGCCCAGGAAGAGGATATCTACGAAGCCGTGTCGGCTTAGGTCCCGTCTGGCGACACATCTCTCCATTCCGGCGCAAACGAGGTACGCCATCGCCAAGCAGCAAGTCGTTGACCCGCTGATACTCCCGAAATTCCCGCACGCGCTGCCCGTCGCAGAACTGCTGGGGCAGTTACGTGTGTCCGGCGCCGAGGGATTGTCCGAAGCCGAGGTCGGCGCACGGCGCAAGCATTTCGGCGCGAACACCATCGCCTCGCGGCGTCCAGCCGGCGTGCTGCGCCTGCTGGTGCACCAGTTCAAGAGCCCGGTCGTCTATCTCCTGAGCGGCGCAGCAGGACTGGCGTTTTATTTCGGCGAGCTCGAGGAGGGCAGCGCCATCTTTGCGGTGCTTGCCATCAACACGCTGATCGGCTTCGTGACCGAGTTGAAGGCGGTCCGATCGATCGAGGCTTTGCGCGCGCTCGGCACGCGGACCGCCCGCGTCCGACGCGAGGGACGGGTTCATGTGATCCCGGCCGCGGATCTGGTTCCGGGCGATGTCGTGGTCCTGGAGGCTGGTGATGCCGTTTCGGCCGATTTGCGCCTCATCGAGACATCTCGTCTTTCAACGGACGAGTCGTCGCTGACCGGAGAATCAGTCGCCGTCGACAAGCAGATCGAGCCGGTCGGCGCAGACACCCGTCTCGGCGATCGCGCGTCGATGGCGTTCAAGGGCACCGCGATTACGCGCGGCACCGGCGCGGGTGTCGTGGTCGCGACCGGAATCATCACGGAACTCGGCCGGGTGACGCGGCTCGTTCTCGAAGCCGATCCGGGTCATTCGCCCCTCGAGCGCAAGCTCGAGCGTCTGTCGATGCAACTCGTCTGGGCGACCATCGCTGTCGCCGCCATCATCGGTGCCATTGGTCTATCGAGTGGCAAGGACGCTCTCCTGATGATCGAGGCGGCTATCGCGCTCGCCGTAGCCGCAATTCCAGAAGGTCTCCCCATCGTCGCGACGCTTGCGCTCGCCCGTGGCATGTGGCGCATGGCGCAGCAAAATGCGCTGATCGAACGTCTCTCGGCGGTCGAGACGCTCGGGGCGACCACGGTCATTCTCACCGACAAGACCGGTACCCTGACCGAAAATCGGATGACGGTACGACGGCTCTGCACATCCTCAGGCGAGATCGCGCTCGGGACCGGCGCTCCAGGGGGAGGCGAGGAGCCGCAGGTCGCTCACGATCCACAGGCGGCCGAATTGCTCCGGATCGCGGTCCTCTGCAACGACGCGCATCTCGATGCTTCCGAGGAGCGCGGCAGCGGCGATCCCATGGAGATTGCGCTTCTGCGTGCCGGGCTGCGCGCCGGATTCAGGCGGACAGCCTTGCTGGAAGGGCGCGGCGTCGTGCGCAAGCATGCTTTTGATCCCGTCGCCAAGATGATGGCGACCGTTCATGAGCATGGGGAGGGTGTACTGATTGCCGTGAAAGGGGCGCCCGAGGCGGTCCTGGCGGCGACGACGCGCGTAGCTGTCGGGGGCGGCGAAGTCGCGCTTGATGACGCCTTGCGAGCGGAGTGGCTCAGCCGAGCCGATCGGCTCGGCCATGAAGGCCTGCGGGTACTCGCCTGCGCGACGAGGATCGACCAGGTGGCCGATGCCGCACCCTATGACAGGCTGGTGCTTGCTGGTCTTGTCGGCTTGGAAGACCCCGCGCGGGCCGACGTGCCACCGGCCATCCAGGACTGCCGGCAATCGGGAATTCGCGTTGTCATGGTCACAGGCGATCACGTGGTGACGGCGAAAAGTATCGGTCGAGCCGTCGGGCTTGGGGAGAACGTTGCGAATGTCGTGGAGGGCAGGAATATCGGGCGGATGATTGAAACCGGGCAGCCTGCGCTCCGGGACGTCGGAATTTTCGCGAGAGTAACTCCGGATGAAAAACTCGCTCTCGTCCGGACGTATCAGGCTTCGGGCGAGATTGTCGCCATGACGGGGGACGGGGTGAATGACGCACCCGCTCTGCGGCAGGCCGATATCGGTGTGGCGATGGGATTGCGTGGGACCGATGTGGCCCGCGAAGCGGCCGCCATGATCCTGCTCGACGACGCGTTTCCAACCATCATCAGGGCGATCCACGAAGGGCGGGTGATCTTCGCCAATATCCGTCGCTTCGTCGCCTACCTCTTGTCCTGCAATCTCAGCGAGGTGTTGGCGGTCGGCCTTGCCGTATCGCTGGCGCTGCCTTTACCGCTCTTGCCGCTGCAAATCCTGTATCTCAATTTGGTAACCGACGTCTTCCCCGCTTTCGCGCTCGCCATGGGCGAGGGCGAGGAGGGCATCCTCAAACGTCCGCCGCGCGATCCAAAAGAGCCCATTCTGGGCCGCCGGCAATGGGTCGCCATCGTCCTGCACGGGGCGACGTTGACCGCAGGCACCTTCGGGGCGCTGGCTGCATCGTCCTGGTTCGCTCTCGATGCCCGCTCAACAGTCACCACCACGTTCCTGACGCTCGCCTTTGCCCAGCTTTGGCACGTGTTCAACATGCGCGATCCGCGCTCGCCGTTCTTCGTCAACGAAGTCACGCGGAACGGCTGGGTTTGGGGTGCGCTTCTGCTCTGTGCAACACTACTCGCTGTACCGCCCTACCTATCGTCGGCTGCGCATCTGTTACAGCTTGCGCCCCCAACCGCCGAAATGTGGTCGATCGTGATTGTCTCGAGTGCGTTGCCGTTGCTCGCCACGCAGGCAGCCAGCGCGGCCGTCAGGGGATGGCTTGCGGACGTGCGATGACGAGGAGGGAGCTATGAGTCGCAAGGCAGCAACGGCCGCGATGTTGAGGTGAAGATCGCTACTAAGCTATCCGAACAGATGCGCGAGCCAAAACGCCGCTCCGGCGGCCAATCCGCCTACCAGCAGCGTTTGCAGCGCCGACTTGACCTTGTTGACGCCCGTGAATTGGCCTTTGACGGCCCCAAAGCAGAGCAGGGCGACGCCAGTCGCGGCGACCGAGATCTGCAGGGCCGTTCCGATGTTGTGGGTGAACATGTAGGGCACGAGCGGAATCAGGCCGCCGACCACATATGAGCCTCCAATCGTCGCGGCGCTGATCGGCGCGCGCTTCGGGTCGGGACGCTCCAATCCCAGTTCGAAGCGCATCATGAAATCGACCCATCGCTGACGGTTCGCCGAAACCGCGCCGACGACCGATTTGAGCGCATCTCCTTCGAGGCCGTATTCCCGGAAGATCTGCTCCACCTCCTGGATCTCCCGCTCGCGAAGCTGATCGATCTCATGGTGCTCGCGCTGTTCTTCCGCGGCGTAGTGCTCGGCGTCTGTACGCGCGGCGAGATACCCGCCAAGTCCCATGGCGATCGCGCCGGCGACGACCTCGGCCAATCCTGCGGTGACAATCACGTCGGTGCTGGTGACGGCCGCGGAAAGGCCGGCCGCCAGCGCAAACGGCACCGTCAGTCCGTCGGCCATGCCGATCACGACGTCACGGACGCTTTCGGAGGCAGTGAAGTGCTTCTCGATATGAGGGGTGGCTGGCACAGGACGCTCCTGGTAGTGGTTTGGGTTTGAAGAGAGTGCCTAGTCGGCAGCTCTCTTGCGGCCGGAGATCATGGACGCGACCAGGTTCTCGCGATGCTCGAAGCTTGCGATCACCACGCCGAGGACATGCGCCACGACCAGGCCGACGTTCAGGTTGGCCAGGAATTCGTGAACGTGTTCGATCAGTTTCGAGCCCCAATAGGCATCCGTCGTCATCATGTAGCCTGTCGCACAGGTGCCGGCCAGCGCGATCATGAGGGCCAGGATCATGGCACCACCGGCGGGGTTATGTCCGATGTAGCGGGGAGCCCTGAGCAGGGCGAGGTCGCGAAGATAGGCGAGCACCTCGCGTGGCGGACGAACGAATTTCGAAAAGCGCGCATGTCGCGGGCCGACAAAGCCCCAGATGATGCGGATCGCGAGGAGGCCGGCGATGGCGTAGCCGGCAGCGATGTGCACCCGCGCGATCTCATCGCCGGTGGCGTAGGCCAGGACGAACAGGCAAGCCAGCGACCAGTGGAAGATCCGGACGAACGGATCCCAGACCTTGACCATGGCCGGCGGCCTCACGCCGCCGGCTCCGATCCCGTTGCTCACGGTTCTCATTTGCGGACCGTCACATCTGGCCGATGATCTGGCCGTTGGTCGGGTCGACGAACAGCTCCACGCGATTGCCGTTTTTGTCGAGCGTATAGAGCTCGCCGCAGGCGTTCTTGAGTTTGGCCTTTTGGACCTTGTAGCCTTGGGCCTCGACCTTGGCCTGCAATTGAGCCATCGGCAGCCACTGGGCCTCGGGAGCGGACGTGCACGGTTTGCCGAAGCTGCCGGCCTGGGCGGACGCCGCCCCGAGCGTCACGGCGGCAACGGTAAGAATGGCGACCTTGCGCATAGGTATCTCCTGACGGTGGCCGGCCGCACCATGCGCCGGCGATGCGGCAACCTGCCAGAAGCGGCCTGACCGACGCCTGTTGAGCCGGGTCAGCTATTTGTCAGGTGATCTCTGGTATCCATATCTTCGGGATGACAAGCTTCTTCATGTGTTCAGGACTGCGCCGAATTCGTACCCTGATCCTTGCGGCTGCCCTTGTGGCCGCAAGCAGCGGTGTGCCGTCCGTTGCGCGCGATCACGATGATGCACGGCGGGCCGTCGAGGCCGGCGAGATCCGGCCGTTCGCCGACATCCTCAATGTAGTGAAGCGGAAGCTTCCGGGCGAAGTCGTCGGTGTGAAGCTCGAACGCGAAGCCGGCGCCTGGATGTACGAGCTGCGTGTCGTGGACGACCACGGGCGCCTGTTCGAAATCCACGTCGACGCCAGGAGTGGCGAAGTCGAACGGACCCAGGAGAGGTGATGCGCGTGCTTGTTGTCGAGGACGACCCGCGGATTGCATCGGACGTCGCGCGCACGCTCGAAGCATCCGGCTACGTGGTCGAAACGGTCGCGAACGGCGAGGACGCCTGGTTTCTCGGCGATACCGAGGACTACGGAGCCGTCATTCTCGATCTCGGCCTGCCCGGGATGGACGGACTCGCGGTCCTGAAGCGCTGGCGCGCCAATGGGCGCAACTTGCCCGTTCTCATTCTCACCGCGCGCGGGAGCTGGGCGGAGCGGGTGGATGGCATCGATGCGGGTGGGGATGACTACTTGCCGAAGCCATTCCGGATGGAGGAGTTGCTGGCGCGGCTGCGGTCCATCGTGCGGCGATCGGTGGGGCACGGCTCCTCGGTCATGACCGCTGGAGAGATCACGCTCGACGAGCGACAGATGAAGGTGACCCGTCGCGGCGTGCCGATCACGCTTTCGCCGCTCGAATACAGATTAGTCGCCCATCTTCTCCGCAATCGAGGTCGAGTCGTCTCGCCGCAGGAGATCGATGAAAATGTCTATGGCCACGGCGAAGAGCACGATTCAAACACGCTCGAGGTGCTGGTCGGCCGCGTACGCAAGAAGCTGGGCGCGGATGCGATCGAGACGCGGCGTGGGTTCGGCTATCTGATGCACGGGGCCCCCGAATGAGCCGGCATTCGCTCAGACTGCGGCTTGTCGCCGGCGGCATTGTCGCGATCCTGATCGCGCTCGGGATCGCCGGCGTCGCGCTGGTCGTCGTTTTCGAGCGTCATGTCTCGCGCACCCTGGCCCAGGATCTCGACGTCCATCTGAAGCAGCTTCTCGCCAATATCGACGTCAATTCCCAAGGCAAGCTGGTTTTGACGCAGACCCCAGTCGATCCGCGGTTCGCGGATCCTCTTTCCGGACTTTACTGGCAGGTTGGCGATGATCACGGGCAGTTGCTGCGCTCACGCTCGCTGTGGGATTCCGCCATGGCGCTCCCGGCGGATCGGCTCGCGCCCGGCGAAACGCACCAGCACGAAGCGGCAGGACCTGATGGTCAGCGCGTGCTGGTGGCCGAGCGAGCCATTACGCTTTCCGCAGGCGGCAAGCCCGTGACCATCCGCCTTGCCGTCGCAGAGGATCTGGCGAGGGTTTCGGAGGCAAGCTCCGCGTTCGCCAAGGATCTCTCGATTGCGCTCGCTCTTCTCGGTTGTGTCCTGGCCCTTGCGACCTGGGTCCAGGTTGGTGTCGGCTTGCATCCGCTGATCGCACTGCATCGCGGAGTAGCCGATATCAGAGCAGGGCGAATTCGCCACCTGCCTTCCTCGGTCCCGACCGAAGTCCATCCTCTGGTCGAAGAAGTCAACGCGCTCATCGATGCGCAGGACACCGAAATCGAACGATCCCGCGGTCGCGCAGCGGACCTCGCGCACGGCCTCAAGACGCCGCTGGCGGCCCTCGCGGCCGATTCGTCGCGCCTCCGGGAGCGGGGCGAGCATGATATCGCCAAGGATATCGAGGCCGTTGGCGAAGCCATGGGGCGCCACGTCGACCGCGAACTTGCCCGCGCCAGGGTTCGTGGGCGCGCCAGAGGCGGCGTAGCGACATCCGTTGCCGTGAAACCGCTCGTGGGGTCCATCATCGCGACTGTGTCCCGCACGCCCGAGGGTGCGCGAGTCAGATTCGAGAACCTCGTCGCCGATGATCTTTGTCTGCCGCTGGATAGGACCGACCTTGCGGAAATCCTCGGTAATCTGATCGAGAACGCTGCCCGCCATGCGGCAGGATGCGTCCGCATTGCCGCCGATCACAATCGGCCGTCCCTCGCTGTCGGAGACGACGGCGAAGGCATTGAACCAACCCACCTGTCGCGCGTGATCGCGCGCGGCACTCGCCTCGACGAGCGCGGAGGAGCTGCGGGTCTGGGGCTTGCCATCGTTCAGGACGTTCTGGACGCGTACGAGTGGGGACTGGAACTCTCGAAGTCGGAGCTCGGTGGGCTGAAGGCGACAATCGGTCCGAAATCTGCGGCGGCCCGGCTATCGAGTTCTTCGAAAGAATCGAACGCGTCATTGCCTTCGCCGCAGAACGCCTGACGCCGCAGATGCCGGCACCAGCATTCTGATTAAGTCCGTGAAAGCCACTCAGAAAGCTCGCGCGGAGATCCAATCACTCGCTTCGGCTGAGCGGGATTTATTGTCCCGGCGGAAATGCGCAGGGCGCGTTCGAGGATCATTCGTGCAAATGCCTTGGCCTCGGCTTCCGTAAGAAAGGTCTTGGTCTCGCGCCGGTAAATTCGGTCCTTTCCGGGGGCGGCCGGTTCGAAGGAGATGTACCACTTCGGTTTCATAGTCAGTCTTTATGCCGATTTGACCTTACAATTCGCTGACAATGTCCAACAGCGTCCCGTCAGCGGGGGTGTCTTATTGATCAGGCCGCGACTGGCGGCGCACTTGATGAAGATCAACCCTCAGACAGGCAGATCGGAGAACAGTTCGCCGGAAAGGCCAATTCTCCGGTCTCGGTCGCCACGATGGGATTTTCGCAATGCATCTGAATTCACTGATGCTCTCGTGGAGGAACGGGGCTCGCATCCTGATGGCCACGGCGTTCCTGAATTTGCCATCCATATCCATGGCCGAGGATGGAGTGAAACTCAGCCCTGAGCAGGCAACGAGCCTTGGGATTCGCGTCGTTCGTCCCGTCGCCAGTCCAACCGACAAGACACTGCCTTATCCGGCACAGATCGTCGTCCCGACGCCGCAAATGTGGGTCGTTAGCGCTCCTGTGGCTGGCATGGTCATCAACCTTTCAGTGGCGCGAGGTGACCGCGTCACGGCTGGGCAGCCGCTCGCTTTGATGGAGAGCCCGGGCTTCGTGTCGCAGCAGCGCGACTATCTGCATGCCGTTGCGCAGGACGTCCTGGCGGCTCAGCAGCTCAACCGCAACACTCAGCTATTTCAAGGGAACGCGGTCGCGCAGCGCGTTCTCGAGGCGAGCCAGGCCGAGGCACGGCAAGCGAGCATTGCGGTAGCAGAGCGCCGTCAGATGCTTCGTCTCAGCGGCCTCTCGGATGAGACCATCGCAAAACTGACCAGCGAGGCGGCGATCAGCGCGACTCTTACGGTTGCCGCTCCGCGGCCGGCGACTGTCATAGATATTGCCGTTTCTCCTGGCCAACGCGTGGAGCAATCGGCGCCACTGATCAAGCTCGCACAACTTTCTCCGCTATGGGTCGAGATCGCGGTTCCGGCATTGAACATCAAAGCCATTCGACAAGGCGCAAAGGTGGAGGTCGATGGTTACGAAACTCCGGGCCAGGTGATGCTGGTTTCCGAGACGGCCGATGCGGCGACGCAAACGGTGCTGGTCCGTGCCGAAGTACCCAATTCGGGCGATTTGCGGCCGGGTCAAACGGCTGCTGCTCGCATCTCCTTTGCCTCCAAACGGGAGAACGCCTGGGAACTCCCTTACAGCGCGATATTCCGCCGCGGCGAGCAAGCTTCCGTATTCGTGGCAGTGCAGGGCGGCTTCCGCCTGGTGCCGGTCACGCTGCTTGAAGAGGACCAAGACCATGTCGTGGTCTCCGGCGCCATCTCGAACGACGACGAGGTAGCCGTCAGCGGCATCTCCGCGCTCCGCGGTATCCTGCTGAAGCTGGGAGCAGGCTAGTGCTCGAACGCCTTGTCGCTTTTGCGCTGTCTCAGCGGCTGTTCGTCGCCCTTGGCGTGCTCCTGTTGATCGGCGCCGGACTGGTCATGTTGCCCAGCCTGCCGATCGACGCCTTTCCGGATGTCTCGCCGGTCCAGGTCAAGGTCATCATGAAGGCGCCGGGTCTCACCCCGGAGGAGGTGGAACAGCGGGTCACGGTGCCGATCGAGCTCGAACTTCTTGGACTGCCGAACAAAAAGATCCTGCGCTCGACCACCAAATACGCCCTGGCCGATGTCACAGTCGATTTCGAGGACGGCACGGACATCTACTGGGCCCGCAACCAAGTGTCCGAACGCTTGGCCAACATCACCCGTGACTTGCCGGAGGGGGTGGCGGGTGGGCTCGCCCCGATCACCAGCCCGCTCGGCGAAATGTTCATGTTCACCATCGAAAGTGCGGAACTTTCGCTGGCCGAGCGACGGAGTCTGCTCGATTGGGTGATCCGTCCGGCGCTACGGACGGTGCCGGGAGTGGCCGATGTCAATGCGCTCGGGGGCTATGTGCGGGCTTTTGAGATCGTCCCGCTCAGCGATGCGCTTGCAGCCCGCGGCATTTCCTACGAGATGTTTCGGCGCGCGATCGAGACGAACAGCCGCAATGACGGCGCCGGCCGTGTCAATCAGGGCGAAGACAGCGCTCTCGTGCGTATCGAAGGCAGCATTCGGACCATCGACGACATCAGGCAGATCGTGGTCGATACCAAGGATGGGGTTCCGATCCGGGTCAAGGACATTGCCCGCGTCCAGTTAGGGGCACTGACACGGTACGGCGCTGTCACCGCGGATGGCCATGGCGAAACGGTCGAGGGCCTCGTGCTTGGTCTGCGAGGGGCCAATGCGCGTCAACTCGTGGCCGACGTGCAGGCACGCCTCGACGAGATCAAGCAATCACTGCCTCAAAGTGTCAGTATCCAGGTCTTTTACGACCGTGGCCGACTGGTCGACCGCGCCGTCGGCACGGTTATCCGCGCCCTTGGCGAGGCAACCGTCCTTGTCGTCGTCCTCCTCCTGCTATTTCTCGGTAACTGGCGAGCCTCTCTGGTGATCGCCCTGAGCCTGCCGCTCGCGATCATGATTGCCCTCATCGTCATGCGCATCGTGGGCATGTCGGCAAACCTGATGAGCTTGGGCGGCCTTGCCATCGCCATCGGCATGCTGATCGACGCGCTGGTGGTGGTGGTCGAGAACGTCGTGGGAAACCTCAGCAAGGAGTCGCAGGGCAAGGCCGCGCCGCTTGTCCATATCATCTATCGCTCGGTGTCCGAGGTGCTTCAGCCGGTTGCCTCGGGCGTGCTGATTATCATGATCGTATTCGTGCCGCTGCTGACGCTGGAGGGGCTTGAAGGGAAGTTATTCATCCCTGTGGCGCTCGCAATCATCTTCGCGCTTGCTGGCTCGCTGCTCTTGGCGCTCACGGTCATCCCCGTGGCAACTTCGTTTCTCCTCAAGAGCACCTCGCACCACGAGCCGTGGCTGATCCGAATCGCGTCGCGACTTTATGCGCCTGCACTTGCTTGGGCTCTGAATAATGAGCGCAAGGTCATCATCGCGGCGGTGGCGGCCCTCGTTGCTGCCGGCTATGCCTACACCCAGCTCGGCAAGACGTTTATGCCGACGATGGACGAAGGCGATATCATCGTCAGCGTCGAGGCGCTACCGTCGATCAACCTGGACGAAATGATCGCGATCAACGCCAGGCTTCAATCGGCCATTCTCGCGAAGGTCCCTGACGTCAAGAGTATCGTGGCCCGAACCGGATCCGACGAGCTCGGGCTTGACCCGATGGGACCCAACCAGACCGACACGTTCCTGGTTTTGAAGCCCGCAGAAGAGCGAAAGGCAATCGACAAATCTGCCCTGATCGAAGAGTTGCGGCAGGTGCTCGGCAACTTCCCGGGGCTATCTCTCAGCTTTACACAGCCGATCGACATGCGCGTGCAGGAAATGATCAGCGGCGTCCGCGGCGATGTCGCGGTGAAGATCTTTGGACCTGATATCGCCAAGCTCAATGAGATTGCGAGCAAGCTATCCGCCATTTTGGCCGGCATCGACGGCGCTGAGGATGTCTACACCACACTCAACGAGGGTGCCCAATATTACACGGTCGCCGTGAATCGGATGGAGGCGGGACGCCTCGGCCTGACGGTGGATGCCATCTCCACTTCGTTGCGCACCCAGATCGAGGGACGCACGATCGGCACGGTGCTGGAAGAGGGCCGCCGTACTCCCATCCTGGTTCGCGGCAGCGAAACGACGCGCGAGGCTCCGACACTGCTCGCGAGCCTGCCGCTGACGCTCGCCTCGGGCCAGCACGTAGCGCTCTCGCAAGTCGCCCGCATCCAGCGGGTGGACGGTCCCGTTGTGGTCAATCGCGAGAATGGGAACAGGATGAGCGTCGTGCGAGCCAATGTGCGTGGCCGCGACATGGTCGGCTTCGTCGAGGCGGCCCGGCAGAAAGTCGCCGCGGAATTGCCGTTGCCCGGGGGTTACAGGCTGACTTGGGGCGGTCAGTTCGAAA
The DNA here is from genome assembly GCF_004114955.1 of Bradyrhizobium guangzhouense. Lineage (NCBI taxonomy): Bacteria > Pseudomonadati > Pseudomonadota > Alphaproteobacteria > Hyphomicrobiales > Nitrobacteraceae > Bradyrhizobium > Bradyrhizobium guangzhouense. Next base: position 3,755,915 of record NZ_CP030053.1, on the reverse strand, counting down.
ATCAGCAACGGGCGGCGGCGCGCCTCTCAATCGTGGTGCCGGTCGCGATCGGGCTGATCTTCGTGTTGCTCTTCACGACGTTCGGTTCGATCCGGCAAGCGCTGCTGGTGCTCGTCAATATCCCGTTCGCCGTGATTGGCGGCGTGTTTGCTCTGGTGCTTACCGGCGAATACCTTTCAGTTCCGGCGTCCGTCGGATTCATTGCGCTGTTGGGAATCGCCGTGCTGAACGGCGTCGTTCTGGTCTCCTATTTCAACCAGCTGCGTGCCCACGGCGTACCGGAGGGTCGCATCGTCGTGGATGGCGCCATGCGCAGGCTCAGACCGGTCCTGATGACGGCGAGCATCACGGCCCTGGGCCTGATCCCGCTCTTGTTTGCAACCGGCCCGGGATCGGAGATCCAGCGTCCGCTCGCCATCGTGGTGATCGGCGGCTTGCTCTCCTCGACAGCCTTGACGCTGATCCTTTTGCCGATCCTTTATCGCCGATTTGGCGGCATCATGAAGGAGCCCAAATGAGCGCCGAATTCGCCTGCCTCACGCTGATCGCGGGCCGAGCGCTCCGCGACGAATTGTTCGACTTTCTGAGCGAGCAGCGCGATCTCGTTTCCGGCTTCACGGCCTCGGACGCCGCCGGCCACGGTCCCGACGTCCGGTTGCAGACGCCGGAGGAACAGGTGAGGGGACGTGCTGACGAGCTCATGGTGTTGATCATTCTACAGGGACAACAGGCGGCGCAACTGCTCGAACGGCTGAAGGCGGCCTTTGTCGGATCCAGGATCGTCTATTGGATCATGCCAGTCACGGAATTTGGCGTCGTCGATCGTCCCGATCGATGAGCCCCGCGATACCTGCTGCGGCACCATACCGGGATGCCAAACCCGGAATTCATTCCAGCGGCTATCCCCGGTCCGGTTGGCCACCGCGGTTCATATCGAAGACCAGCTCAAGCGCGGATATCCGCGAGCCGGAGAACTGCTGCCTCACAGCCTTCCGCTTTTGGAATCACTTCGACGGCACTCCACAAACACAAGGCACGTTTGTCCGCCCAGCGGAGGAGTGCCGTTTGGCGAGGGCTCCAGGACCTTGGCCCAGGTCCATCCAGCCATATCCGTAATTCGCATAAGGTATATTATGGAATATATTTATGTCGAATTAGATCAGTTATTTAGGCCGGATTGCTGCCACGCCACCTTGGCTCCGGCATCAATTTCGGGCCCGGCGATCGCCGATCGCTTCCCGACCAGACGTCTACTGTGCATGGGGTTGTTTTCGCGTTTTCCATCGCGGCCGGCCACACCGAAAGCCGATATTGCCGCGACCTTGTCCGGCTGCAATAAGCGAACTCCGCGAGATCGCAGATGACTGCCGACCTGACGTCCGTATAGGTTTGCGTCTCACAACAAGAACAAACTTTTGAGGAAGCAGACCCATGGTCCTTTCAACGCGTTTTTCCCGCCGCACGCTTCTCAAGGCCTCTGCCGCGACCGCCGTTTTCGGCGGCGTCAGCGCGCCCTATGTGGCCCGGGCCCAGGCCGCGCAGTTCACCTACAAATACGCCAACAACCTGCCTGACTCGCACCCGATGAACGCCCGCGCCAAGGAGATGGCCGCGGCGATCAAGAGCGAGACCAATGGCAAGTTCGACCTCCAGATCTTCCCGAACAACCAGCTCGGTTCCGACACCGACATGCTCAGCCAGATCCGCTCGGGCGGCGTCGAGTTCTTCACGCTGTCCGGCCTGATCCTGTCGACCCTGGTGCCGGCTACGTCCATCAACGGCATCGGCTTCGCGTTCCCGGACTACGACACGGTCTGGAAGGCCATGGACGGCGACCTCGGCGCCTATGTCCGCGGCGAGATCAAGAAGGCCGGCCTCGAGGTGATGGACAAGATCTGGGACAACGGCTTCCGCCAGACCACGTCGTCGACCAAGCCGATCAACGGCCCTGATGATTTCAAGGGTTTCAAGATCCGCGTGCCGGTGTCGCCGCTGTGGACCTCGATGTTCAAGGCGTTCGACGCCGCGCCCGCCTCGATCAATTTCGCCGAGGTCTATTCCGCGCTCCAGACCAAGATCGTCGAGGGCCAGGAGAACCCGCTGGCGATCATCTCGACGGCGAAGCTGTACGAAGTCCAGAAATACTGCTCGCTGACCAACCACATGTGGGACGGCTTCTGGTTCCTGGCCAACCGCAGAGCCTGGGCTGCGCTGCCCGACGACATCAAGGCCATCGTCGCCAAGAACATCAACGCCGCCGCCGTCAAGGAGCGCGAGGATACCGCCAAGCTGAACTCAAATCTCCAGCAGGAGCTCGCGGGCAAGGGCCTGACCTTCAACCAGCCGGCGATCGCGCCATTCCGCGACAAGCTGCGCTCCGCCGGCTTCTATGCCGAATGGAAGGGCAAATACGGCGAGCAGGCCTGGGAGCTGCTGGAAAAGGCCGTCGGCAAGCTGTCGTAACGCGTTGGGGCCGTCATGGCTCGGGTCGGGGTTCAGGTGACCGAAATGGCGGGCGAGGCGGCTGTCCAGTCCCCTCGCCGACGCTCACGGCTGGCCTCGCTGGAGCGCCTTCTCGGCCTCGCCGTCGATATCCCCGCCGCGATCCTGGTCGCCGCCGAGATCGTGATCCTGTTCGCCGGCGTGGTCGCACGCTACGGCCTGCACCGGCCGCTGATCTGGTCGGACGAGCTTGCCTCGATCCTGTTCCTGTGGCTGGCGATGCTGGGCGCGGCGGTGGCGTTCCGCCGCTCCGAGCACATGCGTATGACCGCGATCGTCGGCAGCGCCGGGCCTGCGATGCGGGCCTGGCTCGATCTGGTGGCGGTCTGTGCCGCGCTGGCATTCCTCGCGATGATCGTCTGGCCGGCCTACGACTACGCGTACGAAGAGAGCTTCATCACCACGCCGGCGCTCCAGATCTCGAACATGTGGCGCGCCGTCGCGCTGCCGGTCGGGCTTTGCCTGATGGCGGCATTCGCGCTGCTGCGTCTCGTGCGTGCGGCCGACTACCTGAAGGTGCTGACGGCCGCGTTGTCGGTCGCTGCCGTGGTCGGGCTGTTCTGGCTGGCGCAGCCTTACCTGCGGCCGCTCGGAAATCTCAACCTCCTCATCTTCTTCGTCGGAGTCGCTGGCTTTTGCGTCTTCGCTGGCGTTCCCATTGCGTTCGGCTTCGGCCTTGCGATCTTCGGCTATCTGGCACTGACCACGCACACGCCGGTCATGGTCCTGGTCGGACGGATGGACGAAGGCATGAGCCATCTCATCCTGCTGTCGGTGCCGCTCTTCGTGTTTCTGGGGCTTCTGATCGAGATGACCGGCATGGCCCGGGCCATGGTGGCGTTCCTGGCGAGCCTGCTCGGCCATGTCCGCGGCGGCCTGCACTATGTGCTGGTGGGCGCCATGTACCTTGTCTCCGGCATATCAGGCGCCAAGGCCGCCGACATGGCTGCGGTCGCGCCCGTTCTGTTCCCCGAGATGAAGCAGCGCGGCGCCAAGCCCGGCGATCTCGTCGCACTGCTCGCGGCCACGGGTGCCCAGACCGAAACCATTCCGCCGAGCCTGGTGCTGATCACGATCGGCTCGGTCACCGGCGTGTCGATCGCCGCCCTCTTCACTGGCGGCCTGCTGCCCGGCGTCGTGCTCGCACTCACGCTCTGCACGCTGGTGTGGTGGCGCTATCGCCATGAGGACATGAGCCATGTCCGCCGCGCCACCGCGTCCGAGATCGGCAAGACCTTCGTCATCGCCCTGCCCGCGCTCGCGCTGCCCTTCGTGATCCGCTACGCCGTGGTCGAAGGCATTGCGACCGCCACCGAAGTCTCCACCATCGGCATCGTCTATGGCGCCCTCGTCGGCCTGGTCGTCTATCGCCGCTTCGACTGGCAGCGGCTGTTTCCGATGCTGGTCGAGACGGCGGCGCTGTCGGGTGCGATCCTGCTGATCATCGGTACGGCCACCGGCATGGCCTGGGGCCTGACGCAATCGGGCTTTTCGCGCTCGCTGGCCTCCGCCATGACCGGCTTGCCTGGGGGAGCTGCGACCTTCATCGCCGTGTCGATCCTGGCCTTCACCATCCTCGGCAGCGTTCTGGAGGGGATTCCCGCGATCGTGCTGTTCGGGCCGTTGCTGTTTCCGATCGCCCACGCCGTCGGCGTGCACGAGGTGCACTACGCCATGATCATCATTCTGGCGATGGGTATCGGGCTATTCGCGCCGCCCTTCGGCGTCGGTTATTATGCCGCCTGCGCCATCGGACGCGTCGAGCCGGCCGAGGGCATCAGGCCGATCTGGGGTTATCTGCTGGCGCTTCTGGCCGGATTGATCGTCGTCGCAGTCTTTCCCTGGATCTCGATCGGATTCCTGTAACGCGCGGCGCCAAGGAGGGTGTCGATGAGTGATCTGCAGAACCAGTACAATATCGGTCTCGACAAGACCCCCGCCAATTACGTGCCGCTGTCGCCGCTGAGCTTCCTCGCGCGCAGCGCCGCGGTGTATCCGGATCACGTCAGCACGGTCTATGAGGGCCGCAGCTTCACGTGGCGCCAGACGCACGAGCGCTGCAAGCGATTTGCCTCCTATCTCGCCGGCAAGGGCATCGGCGTCGGCGATACGGTCGCTGCCATGCTGCCGAACATCCCGGCGATGAACGAGGCCCATTTCGCGGTTCCCATGACCGGCGCGGTGCTCAATGCGCTCAACATCCGCCTCGACGCGCCCTCGATCGCATTTCAGCTTGACCATGGTGGCGCCAAGATCATTCTGGTCGATCCTGAATTTTCGGGCGTGATCATCGATGCGCTGGCGCAGATGACCGGGCCGAAGCCGTTCGTGATCGACGTCGACGATGCCGCCTTCAAAGGCGGCAAGCGCATCGGTGAGATCGAATATGAATCCGCCCTCGCTCAGGGCGACGCGAATTTCACGGCGATCCTTCCAAGCGACGAATGGGACGCGATCGCGCTGAGCTACACCTCGGGCACCACGGGCAATCCCAAGGGCGTCGTCACCCATCATCGCGGCGCGTATCTGAACGCTGTCAGCAACATTCTCGCCGGCAATCTCGGCCAGCATCCAGTGTACCTCTGGACCCTGCCGATGTTCCATTGCAACGGCTGGTGCTTCCCCTGGACGCTTGCGGCGGCCGCCGGCATCAATGTCTGCCTACGCAAGGTCGAGCCGACCAAAATCTTCGAGCTGATCAGGCTGCACGGCGTCACCCACATGTGCGGCGCGCCAATTGTGTACAACACGCTGATCAACGCGCCCGATGCGCCCAAAGTAACGTCAACCGGCAACGCGGCCCGCCGCGTCGTCGGCCTGATCGCCGGCGCAGCCCCGCCGGTTGCAGTGCTTGAAGGCGCCGAAAACATCGGCATCAAGCTCACGCATGTCTACGGCCTGACCGAGGTGTACGGCCCCGCCTCCGTCTGCGCCGAGCAGCCCGGCTGGGACGAGCTTCCGCCTGCCGAGCGCGCCAAGATGAAGCGTCGGCAGGGCGTGCCCTACCCGCTCGAGGAAGGCGTCACCGTCATCAATCCGCAGACCATGCAAGAGGTGCCGCGCGACGGCGAGACCATCGGCGAGGTCATGTTCCGCGGCAACATCGTGATGAAGGGCTATCTCAAGAACGAGAAGGCGACCAAGGAATCTTTCGAGGGCGGCTGGTTTCACACCGGCGATCTTGGTGTGCTCGATGAGCACGGCTACGTCACCATCAAGGACCGCTCCAAGGACATCATCATTTCGGGCGGCGAGAACATCTCCTCCGTCGAGGTCGAGGACATCCTCTACAAGCACCCGGCCGTGCTGTTCGCGGCCGTGGTCGCAAAACCCGATCCGAAATGGGGCGAAGTACCCTGTGCCTTCGTCGAGCTCAAGGACGGCGCGAGCGCGAGCGAGGCCGACATCATCGCCTTCTGCCGCACACATATGAGCGGCTTCAAGACACCGAAGGCCGTGGTGTTCGGATCGATCCCGAAAACGTCGACGGGCAAGATCCAGAAATTCCTGCTGCGCAACGAAGTTGGATCGGCGAAAGCGATCTCGACCTAGCGAGGGGCGCTACTGCTAAACTAATTAATGCGTCTCCAGCCTCAAACCGTCATAGGCCGGCACCACGCCTGCGGGTAGTTTCTGCCGGATCGCCTCATAATCGACGTCCGCCGTCATGTTGGTGATGACGGCGCGCTTCGGCTTGAAGCGCTCGATCCACGACAAGGCATCGCTGATGCTGAAATGGCTGACATGCTGGGTGTAGCGCAGGCCGTCGACGATCCAGAGGTCGAGGTTCTCCAACGCGCCAAAACTCTCGCGCGGAATATCGTTGAGATCAGGCGTGTAGGCTGCATTGCCGATGCGATAGCCAAGCGCAGGAATATTGCCGTGCTGGACCAGGAAGGCACTCATGGTCACGTCGCCGCCCTTGCCGCTGATGACCTGGCTGCCGCCGGCCTCGATCGAATGCCTGACGAGGATCGGCGGGTAGTCGCTGCCCTCCGGCGCGATGAAGCAATAGGAGAACCGCGCCATGATGTCTTTCGCGGTCGACTGGTTGAAATAAACGGGAATGCGCTTGCGCATGTGCATCACGACCGGACGCAGATCGTCCATGCCGTGGGTCTGATCGGCATGTTCATGCGTCAGGAACACCGCGTCGATGTGGTCGACATCGGTCGAGATCAACTGCTCTCGCAGGTCCGGCGAAGTATCGATCACGATGCGCGTGGTGCCGCGGTGGGATGTCTTTTCGACCAGCAGCGAGCAGCGGCGGCGGCGGTTCTTTGAATTGGTGGGATCACATGCGCCCCAACCGAGAGCGGGACGCGGCACACCGGCGGAGGAGCCGCAGCCCAGGATCGTCAGTGTCAGCGTCATGCGGATTGCAACCTCAAGCTTTCACCTTGGAGAACAGGCGGAAGAAGTTTTCGCTGGTCTGGCGCGAAATCTCCTCGAGAGACACGCCGCGCGTTTCAGCGAGCACCTTGGCGACCTCGATCACATAGGCCGGCTCATTGCGCTTGCCCCGGAACTTGCCCGGAGCAAGGTAGGGCGAGTCTGTTTCAACCAGAATGCGGTCGGACGGCAGCTCGGCGGCGAGCGCGCGCAGAGCGTCCGACTTCTTAAACGTCAGGATACCCGTAAAGCCGATATAAAGCCCGAGCGACACCGCCCTCAGCGCCAGCTCGCGCCCGCCGGTGTAACAATGCAGCACGGCGCGAAACGATCCCTTTGCCGCTTCCTCCTCCAGGATGCGCACGCAGTCTTCGTCCGCCTCGCGGGTGTGGATCACCAGCGGCAGGCCGGTGGCCCGCGCGGCTGCGATATGGGCACGAAAGCCCCTCGCCTGCGCCTCCGGCGAGCCGTCGTCGTAGAAATAGTCGAGCCCAGCTTCGCCCAGCGCAACCACCTTGGGGTGCAGCGTCAGCGCGATCAACTGGTCAGGCGAGATGCCGTCTTCCTCATCCGCGTTGTGCGGATGGGTGCCAACCGAACAATAGACGTCATCATAACGCTCGGCGATGGCGAGAAGCTGACCGAGCTTTCGCACCCGCGTCGAGATCGTGACCATGCGGCCGATCCCGGCCGCGCGGGCACGCGACACTATCCCGTCGAGATCCTCCGTAAAGTCCGGGAAATCCAGATGGCAGTGACTGTCGACCAGCATCTCCGAGTATCGCTTTCCAAATCCATCCTGAGGCCGGCCGGTACCAGCCTTTCACAGGTAGGGGAAGCGTGAGAGGACGTCAACGGGACCGATAACCGCTCATATGGCTGGTTCCGGAGCACGATTCAGCCGCGACGACCAAGTGTCGCTGTGCGATCAGAGGTCCAGCACTTCGCGCACCTTGCGCGCGAGCTTGTCGCCCCTGTAGGGCTTTTGCAGCAGATGGACCCCTGGATCGAGCCTGCCATGATGGACAATCGCGTTCTCGGTGTAGCCCGACGTGTACAGTATCTTGGTGCCGGGGGCCATCTGCCCCACCCGCTCGGCGAGTTGCCTTCCAGTCATGCCGCCAGGCATGACAACGTCTGTGAACAAGAGATCGGGGGCACCGGAACGCGTCACCTGCTGCAGCGCGGACGGCCCGTCGCTGGCCTCGGTCACCGTATAACCCAAGCGGCGCAATTGCTGGACCGCGAACATCCGCACATGAGGATCGTCCTCCACCACGAGGATCGATTCAGCGCCCGTCGCAAGCGTCGCAGGAGCACGGGCTGGTTGAACAGCCGTCGTCGCATCGGCCTTGGCGCGCGGCAAAAAGATCTTCACGCAGGTGCCGTGTCCGACCTCGCTGTAAATCTGGATGTGTCCGCCCGTCTGCTTGACGAAGCCGTGCACCATGCTGAGCCCAAGTCCCGTCCCCTTGCCGACCGGCTTGGTCGTGAAAAACGGTTCGAAAATGCGGTCGATGACTCCTGGTGCTATTCCGCTCCCCGTATCGGACAAAGCCAGCATGACATATTGGCCAGGATCGACCTCCACCCTGTGCGCGGCATAGTCGTCCGACAGTTCGACATTACTGGTCTCGATCGTCAGCTTGCCTCCCTGCGGCATAGCATCGCGCGCATTCAGAATGACGTTGAGGATTGCAGTCTCCATTTGACGAATATCGGCGGTTACCGTCCATAACGACTTCGTCAAACGAAGATCGACTTCGACGTTCTCGCCAATGGTGCGCCGTAGCAGCGAGTTCATGCGCGTCACGACCTCATTCAGATCAAAAGTGCTCGGCTCCAGCGCCTGGCGGCGGGCGAAGGCAAGCATTAGCTGCGTCAGACTTGCGCCGCGTTCGGCGGCCGCAACGATTGGCTCGACGAGCTTGCGATGCGCATCGTGACTATTCAGCTCGTCGAGCAAGACCTCTGCATTGCCGAGAATGACAGTCAATAGATTATTGAAGTCGTGGGCGACGCCGCCGGTCAGCTGGCCGATTGCTTGCATCTTCTGCGCCTGCAGCAGCTGAGACTCCATCCGCTTGCGATCCGTGATGTCCTCGGTCAAGAAGGCAACACCGCCGATGCGACCAAGAGTATCAAACCAGGGTCGCACCTCCCAACGTAGCCATTGCACACGTCCGTCGTGTCGCGTGAAGGAATCCTCGTCGGCATGAAGCGTCTCGCCCTCGAGTGCACGGCGATGAATTTGACGCCAGCGCTCGGGGATTTCCGGAAACACCTCATAATGAGACAGCCCGCGCAGATCCTGGCCGCCAAGGCCATAGTCCGCAAGCCACCGGTCGCTGTAGACGAGATAGCGCAGCTCTTTATCGAGTATCGCAATCGCAGCGGGGGCGTACTTGATGAAATATCTCAGGCGTTCTTCGCTCTCCCGCAAGGCTTCTGCCGCCTTTTGCTGGAGAGCTTCGAGGGCCCTGCGCTCCGAAACGTCCCTCACCGCGGCGATCGCGGCGGATCGACCCGCCATTGCAATTGGACTAAGACTGATCTCGGCTGGGAATTCCGTCGCGTCCTTGCGGCGTCCCGATAACAACAGACCGCCGCCCATCATCCGGGTCTTCGGGTGCGTAAAATAGGCGTTCAAATGCGGCAAATGTCCGCCGCGGAATCGCTCCGGAATCAGTATGCTGACGGGCTTGTCCACGAGTTCTTCAGGGGCATACCCGAAAATGTCAAAGACGCGGTCGCTCGCGAACTCGATCACACCGGCGTTGTTGACCATCAGCACCGCGTCCGGGCTCGCGGCGAGGACGCCTCTGAATCTCACTTCGCTCGCGTGCAAATCGGCTGCCGCCTTCGCCCGATGCGCGCCAGCCTTGCCAAGTTTGAGGGCGCGCAATCGCTGCTGTAGTTTGGACCACAACGAGGTTTTCAGTTTTTCGGAAGCCTCGTCATCGTCTCCGGTACCCGGATGACTCAAATCTCACCTACCATGCGGCTCTCGAGGCCACTTCCAGGCGAACGACGTAACATCGAGCTGACCGTCTCCCTTGGCACGTTGCGTCCCTGCGCGGTTGCACCCACTGGGGCCACGAAAGCACGGATCTCTCATCGGCACGCGTTGCGTCACCGCCGCGATGGATGCCTCACCCATCGAACGCGAAGCAGCGTCGTCCTGCCACTTCGTCCCGTATGAGAAGCAGAGACCTGCGTTTCGTTTGCAATGATCTGGATCAATGACGCGAATCGTATCTCGCGCCTGACACCGCTCGCATGGCGACGCTGCCTATCTCGATACCGGTTTCGGCCATCGGCGATGGTTGGCAGGTCTTGGTACCCCGCAACCGCTGCGCGGTGACGCGATCCGGTTTCCGAATCGCATCACCACGAGATTGAAAGTTAGGCCGCCGGCTCGACGTAGCGCGGGAACGCCGGCGTCGGCGCTGGCAGCGCCGCGCCAGGTGCGATCCGCTTCTCGCCGCCGAGCATCGCGAAATTGCGCTCAGCTGCCGGGATGCCGAGGCTATCGAGCAGCAGCCCTGATGCGGTCGGCATCGCCGGCTGGGCCAGGATCGCGATCTGGCGCACGACTTCGGCGGTGACATAGAGCACCGTCTTCTGCCGGACAGGATCGGTCTTGGCGAGCGCCCATGGCGCCTCTCCCGCGAAATAGCGATTGGCTTCCGCGACCACCGCCCACACGGCATTGAGCCATTGATGGATCTGCTGCGTCGCCATGGCTTCGCGCGACGCGCCAATCATGGCGTCGGCCATCGCCAGGATCGCTTTGTCGTTGTCGCTGAACGCGCCGGGCTCCGGCAGCACGCCGCCCAGCTGCTTGGCGATCATCGACAGCGAGCGCTGCGCGAGGTTGCCGAGATCGTTGGCGAGATCGGCATTGATGCGCGCGACGATGGCTTCATGGTTGTAGTTGCCGTCCTGGCCGTAGGAGACCTCACGCAGGAAGAAATAGCGCATCTGGTCGACGCCGTACTGGTCGGCGAGATTGAAGGGGTCGACGACGTTGCCGACCGACTTCGACATCTTCTCACCCCTGTTGAACAGGAAACCGTGGGCATAGACCCGTTTTGGCAGCGCAAGGCCCGCCGACATCAGGAATGCCGGCCAGTACACGGCGTGGAAGCGGATGATGTCCTTGCCGATGATATGCACGTCGGCCGGCCAGTAGCGCCAGTTCTTGTCGCTTTCGTCGGGGAAGCCGACGCCGGTGATGTAGTTGGTCAGCGCGTCGACCCAGACATACATCACATGCTCATCGTCGCTGGGCACTTTTACACCCCAATCGAAGGTGGTGCGCGAGATCGAGAGATCGCGCAGGCCGCCTCTCACGAAGCTCACCACCTCGTTCTTGCGCGAGTCCGGGCCGATAAATTCGGGATGGTCTGCGTAGAGCTTCAGCAGCTTGTCCTGGTAGGTCGACAGGCGGAAGAAATAGCTCTTCTCCTCGACCCATTCGACCGGCGTGCCCTGCGGACCGAGGCGGACGCCATCATCGTTCAGACGTGTCTCGTCTTCGGCGTAATAGGCCTCATCACGCACCGAATACCAGCCCGAATAAGTGTCGGCGTAGATGTCGCCATTCGCTTCCATGCGCCGCCAGATCTCCTGGCTCGAGCGATGATGCTGCTCTTCGGTGGTGCGAATGAAGCGATCGAACGAGACGTTCAGGCGCTGGTCCATCTCCTTGAAGCGGTTGGCATTGCGGGTCGCGAGCGCCGACGGCGACAGGCCCTCGTTCTGCGCGGTCTGAACCATCTTCTGGCCGTGCTCGTCCGTGCCCGTCAGAAAGAACACGTCCTTGCCGTCGAGCCGGGCGAAGCGCGCCAGCACGTCGGCCGAGATCGCCTCATAGGCGTGACCGATATGCGGGCTGCCGTTGGGATAGGCGATGGCGGTCGAGATGTAGAAGACATTGTCGCCACGTGCGGCCGCGGGCACATCCGTTTTCGGCGCGGCCACCGGCTTCGGCGCTCTGGGTTTTGACGGTTTGGGCTTGACGGCCTTTGGCGGCGCGACGACAGGAGCCGGCGCGGCGATCACGGTGGCCTCAGCCTTCTTCGCCTTCTTGACCGCGTTCTTTGCAGGAGCCTTGGCTGGCTTCTTCGCCGCCTTCTTGCTGGCCTTCTTTACCGTCTTCGCAGCGCTCTTCTTCACGCCCTTCTTGGCGACAGCCTTCTTGGTCTTCTTGACCTTCTTGGCAGCCTTACGCGCCAGCGCCTTCACGGCCTTCTTGGCGACCTTCTTTGCAGCCTTCTTGCTGCGCTTGCCCTTGGCGGCTTTCTTAGCTCGTGTTGCCACGACAAATTCCTTTACCGGCTTCTCGAAATTTGGAAACGAACCTGCTTAGGTTGTTATTCTGAGCATGATCCTCTCGGAAAACCGCTACACATTTTTCCGGATCATGCTCTAGCGCGTTGCGTCCGCCAGCCAGCCGAACACCGAGAAAACCAAGGGCTTTCGCTCCAGATTGTAGGTTTCGGTGTCGCGCGCGGCGCGGACGATCTTTTCCCATACCTCGCTCAAGCGCGCAAGGCGCGGCAGGTTCTGGTTGGCATTGGCTTCGTCGGCATGCAGGCGGTCCGCGATCCAGCGATCGATGCCGTCGACGAAGGCGGCAAGCGCCACGCGGTCGCTGGTGCCGAGGGATTCACCGAGCGTGTGCAGATCACGCGGATCGACCTCGGGCAATCGCGCCAGGAGCGCCGCCGTGCGCTGCTGGAGCTTCAGCGCATCGCCACCGAGTAGCGTCAGCGCGCGCGAGACGCTGCCCTCCGAGGCCTCCGCTGCCTCGCGCAGCGCCAAATCGGTCGGCGCGACGTCGGCGGCTGCAGCCGCTGCGCCAATGACCTCGTCGGTCGACAGTGCTCGCAAACGCAGCTTGCGACAACGTGACTGGATGGTGGCGAGCACGCGCGCCGGTGCGTGGCTCACCAACAGGAACAGCGATCGCTGCGGCGGCTCCTCGAGGATCTTGAGCAGCGCGTTCGCCGCATTCGGATTGAGCTCGTCGACGGTGTCGACGATGCAGACGCGCCAGCCCTCCGCTGCAGCCGTCGAGCCGAAGAACGCGATGGTCTCGCGGGTCTCGTCGACCGTGATGACGGTGCGCATCACGCCGCGGTCGTTGGCGGTGCGCTCGAGCGTCAGCAGTCCGCCATGCGAGCCGGCTGCGACCTGTCGCGCCACGGCGTCATCAGGATTAATGGCGAGGTCTTCGGCCGCCTGCACGGCCGTCGCCAGCGGCTGGCCGTGGGCGAGCACGAAGCGCGCCATGCGATAGGCCAGCGTTGCCTTGCCGATCCCCTGCGGCCCGCCAATCAGCCACGCATGCGGGATGCGTCCGCTGCGATAGGCGGTCAGCAACGCCGCCTCGGCCTCGCGATGGCCGAACAAAAGGCTGGTCTCCCGGGGATGCGGGATCGCGCTCTCGCGCTCGGCTTGACGCGGGCTCATGCCGAGATCACCGAAGCAGGCGTCGGCAGGAGGCGATCGCGCAATGCGGTCCAGACGCGGCCGGCGACCGTATCAGGGTCGGAATTCGCGTCGATCAGGACGCAGCGCGCGGGATCGTCCGCGCCGATTTTGCGATAGGCCTCGCGCAGACCCTGGTGGAAGGCGAGCTTCTCGCCCTCGAACCTGTCAGGCGTGCCGCTGCCGCGCCGCGCCGCCGCACGCGCCAACCCAATCTCGACCGGCAGATCGAGGATCATGGTGAGATCAGGCTTGAGATCGCCGATGGTGACCCGCTGCATCGCGTTGATGAGTCCGGCAGGCACGCTGCCGAGGCTGCCCTGATAGGCTCGCGTCGAGTCGGCGAAGCGGTCGCACAGCACCCAAACGCCTTGTTTGAGCGCGGGCTCGATCACGGTGCGGACATGGTCGTCGCGCGCGGCGGCAAATAGCAGCGTCTCGGCTTCGGGCCCGAGCAGCTTGCCCATCCCCGACAGCACCAAATGGCGCATAATCTCGGCGCCCGGCGAGCCACCCGGCTCGCGTGTGACCAAAATCCGCAGTCTGGTCGCGTTGAGACGTTCGGCGAGCTTTTTGATCTGGGTCGACTTGCCGGTCCCCTCGCCGCCTTCAAAGGTGATGAAGCGTCCGCGTCCGGACGGCCGCTGTCCCGTGCTCTCACTCATGATCAGAGCTTCTCGGCGCCCGCGCGGAACATGCCGATCACGAGCTCGCTGGCGCCGTCGATCGCGCGCCGTATGGTCGAGCCGGTGCCGATCGATTCCGCGGCGTAGACCGGCGTTTCCACAGCGATATTGCCGCCGCGCCAGACCTTGACCACGCCGACCTGTTGACCTTCCTGAACAGGCGCGCGCACGGGACCACTATAGACGATGCGCGCGATCAGCTTGTCGCCGCCGCTCTTGTGCACCATCACCTTCACCGGCTCTTTCGCAACCAGCTTCACCGAGCGGCTATCGCCGCCAAATACTTTGGCGTAGCCGACGGGCTGGTTGGCCGCGATCAACGTGCGGGTCTCGAAATTGCGAAAGCCCCATTCCAGCATCTTCTTGGCTTCGGTGGCGCGATCCTCGACATCTTCAAGCCCATTGACGACCACGATCAGCCGCGTGCCGTTCTGCACCGCCGAGCCGACCATGCCATAGCCGCCTTCCTTGGTGTAACCGGTCTTGAGGCCGTCGGCGCCTTCCATCGAATTGAGCAGGGGATTGCGGTTGGGCTGGCGGATCTTGTTCCAGGTGAACTCCTTCTCGCCGAACAGTTTGTAGAACTCCGGAAAGTCCAGGATGATGTGCCGCGCGAGCATGCCGAGTTCGCGCACCGTCATCTTGTTGCCGGGGTCAGGCAAGCCGTTGGAATTGGCGAAGGTCGACTTCGTCATACCGAGCTCGCGGGCGCGCTTGGTCATGAAGTCGGAGGCAAAGATCTTCTCGTTGCCGGCGATGCCCTCGGCAAGCGCAATGCAGGCGTCGTTGCCGCTCTGGATGATCGCGCCGTGCAGCAGGTCATCGACCGAGACCTTGCTGTTGATGGCCGCGAACATGGTCGAGGTGCCGGAGGGTGCCCCGCCCTTGCGCCAGGCGTTCTCGCTGATCCGGTATTCGTCGGTCAGCTTGACGTCGCCCTTCTTGATCGCGTTGAACACGACCTCCGCGGTCATGAGCTTCATCATGCTGGAGGGCGCACGCAGCTCGTCGGCGTTCTTCTCGAACAGCACGCTGCCGCTGGAGGCCTCGACTAGGATCGCCGTAGGTGCATCGCCGTCGAAGCCGGCATCTTCAGTCTTCTTGGCGCCCTGGACGCTCTGGTTGGCGGCATAGAGCACCCCGCCCCAGCCGAGGCTCACCGCAAGCGCCGCCGCGACCAGCCCGCGCACCAGCGCTCCGGCTGTGAACCGGGGATGGCGGAGCAAGATCAGACCAAATGCCATGGCGAAGCCCTGAGAGCGGCGTTCTAACAAACGGAACCGGTGCGAACAACATGAGGATCAGCGCTTGCCGCGAGATTGCACGATTCTCGCCGCATCCCTATCGTGGCACCTTATGTTTCCCGACCAAATCCCTGAAACAAGGCGGAAAAGCGATGTCCACGACTCGTGTGATCAAGGCCAATGGGATCGACCTCTTCATCCGCGAAGCCACCGGCCAGGGACCGCTGGTGGTGCTGTGCCATGGCTGGCCGGAACTGTCTTATTCGTGGCGACATCAGATCCCGGCACTGGCGGCCGCCGGCTTTCACGTCGTGGCCCCTGACATGCGCGGCTTCGGCCGGAGCGCTGCGCCGTCGGACGTATCAGCCTATTCGATCTTTGACCTGGTGGGCGACGTCGTCGGTCTGGTCCAGGCGCTCGGGAAGACCAAAGCCATGGTGGTCGGGCACGACTGGGGCGCCCCCGTCGCCTGGCATGCGGCTCTGTTCCGTCCCGATATCTTCACGGCCGTCGCAGGCCTGAGCGTGCCGCCGCCGTTCCGCGGACGCGGTCGGCCGCTCGAGCTGCTGCGCCAGGGCGGCATCACCAATTTCTACTGGCAGTATTTCCAGACGCCTGATGTCGCCGAGGCCGAGTTCGAGCAGGACGTTGCTCGCACCATGCGCATCGTGCTTGGCGGCCGCGGACTTGCCGCCCCTGATGCCGCGATGTTCGTGCAGGAGGGCAAGGGCTTTCTCGGCCATGCGACCGCCGAGGGGCCGCTACCGGCGTGGCTGACCGAGGACGATCTGGCTCATTTCACCGAAAACTTCCGCAGGTCCGGCTTTCGCGGCGGTCTGAACTGGTATCGCAATATCGACCGCAATTGGGAACTGACCGCACCCTGGCAGGACGCGCAGATCCACCAACCCTCCCTCTTCATCGCCGGCGCGCAGGACGCTGTCATCACCGGCCTGATCGGCGCCAAGCGCGTCAACGAGCTGGAGCGCGTGCTGCCGAATCTGACGCGAAAACTGATCCTCGAGGGCGCCGGCCATTGGGTGCAGCAGGAGCGGCCCGGCGAGGTCAACGCCGCGCTGGTCGCATTTCTGCGCGAAGCGTCGTCGCACTAAGCGGGCGCACGGGGATCAGTACAGGCCGCGGCCAGTCAGGATGCTGCGGGCCTCGGCTGCACCGTCGTCAGAGGCGGCAAGACCGCTATCGGAGGCGTAGCGGCCGTCCTGGTCATAAGACACCTGCCGGACATTCTGCAGCGCCCGGCCCCGGCTGCGGCTCGATGCCGACATCTCGGAGGTCGCATTGATCGAGGCAACGTCCGCTGAAGTGTTGCCGAGGCTGTAAGGCCGCCCCTCCGGCATCGGGACTTCGCCCCTGATGGCGCCGCGGTTCGACGAGGGCAGCTCTGGCACGAACGGCCGCGCCGAGGCGACCCGCACCATCGAGGGCGACGGCGCCGGCACGCCGGTGCGCAGTGTCGCCATCAGCTGGCGGTCATCCGAGCCTTCCAGCGGCGCCCGGCCGACATATTCGACGCGGACCTTGGCGACGCCATTGCCTTTGAATTCAAGCAGTTCGGCGGCTTTGTTCGAGACGTCGATGAGGCGGTTGCCGTGATAGGGACCGCGATCATTGACGCGGACGATCAGCGACTTGCCATTGGAGAGATTGGTCACCCGCGCATAGCACGGCATTGGCAGGGTCGGATGGGCTGCCGTCAGCGAGCCCATGTCGAAGACCTCGCCATTGGCAGTCAGGCGGCCGTGGAAATCATCACCATACCAGGAGGCCATGCCCTCGGCCCGGTAGTTGACGTCCTCCTCCGGCACATAGGTCCGGCCGGCCACGACGTAAGGCTTGCCGACGCGATAGGTGCCGCCGCCTTTGGGCACGGGCTCGCCCCAGGCCACGACGCGCGGGCTCGACGACACGCCATATTTGGGATCGACCCGGCCGGCGAACTTGTTGGACGAGGCGCAATTGGCGAGCGCTAGGCAGGTGGCGACCGCCGCAACGCACCGCGCCGCCCGCACCACCGAATCTGACCGTCGGATCCCCATTCGCCCCAAATACCATTTCGCCGGAGCCGAACCCAACCCGCTTGTCTGCGGGGGCGCCCTCCGGACCTCAAGCTCCGAGGCGGCCCACCACCGACCCAGAGGCGGTAACGATAACGCAACCCGAACACGGCGGAAATGGGGAGTTCATAATGTACGCACCGGGATGGTAAACAGGACGTTCGCAATTCTCCGTTGATCTACGGGGCGCAAAGGCCTTGGCACCGGCTCGTCTGTGCCAGTCCTGCACAAGCTGTTGCGGCAAAAGCTCACTCCACCCTCGATATCGCTGGCTTCACCGGAATTCTTTTGACTGTGCAAGGCCGCCCGCGTTTTCTCGCCTGCAGGGGCGGGATTGGAATTTAACGATGATCGAGACGGTTTCGGCACTGATGGGTCTGGTAAGCGCGGGGATCTTCCTGGCCCATGCGTTTGAAGGCTACCGCACGAGGGCCTGAAGGCACTCTCGCGGGCGACATTGCATCACCTCTTCACAGCGGCACGTTCGGACAATTTTAATCAATCCGATCGAGCATCGAGGACGAGAGTAGCAGGTGTCCCATGCGCAAACATGACCTCGTGTCCGATGGCTTTCTGGCCTTGACCGCAGGCGGTCTGGTCCTGCTCTGCTCGAGCCTCGTGGCGTTGGCCTTCGCCTGATCCTCCGACCAACCCTTCTGCATTTTCAGATCGCTGCGCATCGCAGCGCAGCATGCGCGACAGACTCCGCTCCCATTTAGTTGATTGAATTCTCGTGTTCGGCGCCTCGACGTAATTTCAAGAGGCCACCACCAGCCAAGGTGACGAACATGCTAGCCGAGAAATTCATCCTGGTTCTGGAATCGCTGATCCGCGGCGGCCGGACCTATCCCGACGGAAGCTCCCGGGTCATCAGCACCTCCCCGCACGTCCCGATGACGCTGCCGAAGCAGAAATAGCTTCGCCTCGCGCTCGCCCCGCTCAGCGCAGGCCCAACCGAGAGCTGCGATAGAGGCTGTCGCGCGCTTCATTCGCGCAGACGAAGCTGCCGTCAAACCCTTGGCCATACAACTTCTGTCCCTTGCGGTAGTAGACGCCCTTCCTGAAATCCAGCCAGACCACCTGGTCGCCGGGGCAATGGCGCTGGGCCTGCGCCTCATAGCGAAACGGCGTCAGCGGCGTCGCCGCCACCTCCGCGGCCTTGCCGGCAGCAAAGATCATCGCGCTTGCAAGCGCGATCCTTCCGAGCCGTTGGCCAAAGCCGCGCACTGTCTGCCTCCTGGGGATCGCCAGCCGTCCGTCCGGGACGATAGCACGAGACGATACGAGCTCCAGAAGCAGACCCGGCCTGACGTCTTCCTCCGGCCATCGTGGCGCGGTACATGGGGACCAGCGTCACCTCCATCTTCGGACCTTGCATGTCGGTAGAGCCTGAAACGACGACCGGCCCTCGCCCGCCCTCGCCGCGCCTCGGCCTGTTGCCGATGATCATCTTCGGGTCCCGCTGGCTGCAGCTGCCGCTCTATCTCGGGCTGATCGTGGCGCAATGCGTCTACATCGTGCTGTTCCTGAAGGAGCTCTGGCACCTCGCATCGCATGCGCTCGAGCTCACCGAGCAGGAGATCATGATGAGCGTGCTGGCGCTGATCGACGTCGTGATGATCTCCAACCTCTTGGTGATGGTGATCGTCGGCGGCTACGAGACCTTCGTCTCCCGGCTCGACCTCCAGGGCCATCCCGACGAGCCGGAATGGCTCGGCCATGTCAACGCCAGCGTGCTCAAGATCAAGCTCGCGATGGCGATCATCGGCATCTCCTCGATCGCGCTGCTGCGCACCTTCATCGAGGCCGGCAATCTCGGCTCGAGCCGCGCCAGCCTGACCGAGAACGGCGTGATGTGGCAGGTGCTGATCCACATCACGTTCGTCGCGTCGGCGATCGGGATCGCCTTCGTCGACAGGTTCAGCGACACCACACGCAAGCACCAGGAGTGAGGTGCTGATCGACGTCAAGCCTGGCGCGATACGGCTTCGAGCTGCGCCAGCGCCTGGTGCAGGCATTCCTGCATCTTCTGCGCAACATGCTCGCGCGAAATGCCCTTCGCGGCGAGGTCGCTCGAAACCTTGTTCAAAGTCTCGTCCATCGTCCGATTCGCCAGACTGTCGGTCACCAGCTTCGTCGCGTAAGCAGCGGCGGCATCGCCGCTGAGCCCGAGCTCGCCTGCAGCCCACAGCCCGAGCAGCTTGTTCGATCGGGCCGCGGCCTTGAACATGAGCTCCTCGTCATGGGCGAATTTGGCCTCAAAGCCCTGCTCGCGCTTGTCGAACGTGGTCATGGTCAGCTCCATTTGCGCTATCGCTGGTGGGATCTGGACTGGGAGCGAACGTCTCCGTGGTTCTGGTCATCTCAGGATGATTTGAAATCTTCCGGCCGAAGGCCGACGGCGTCAAGCCGTCGCGTGCGCCTGGCTGGCGACGGCGCGCACGCGGCCTCCGGGGACATCGAGAGCCAACGCATGAGCAGAGCTTCGGGGATTTAGACGCCGCCTGGCGCCCGTCCGGCCGGTGCCGAACCGGCCGTGCCCAGCAGCCCCGGGGCCGTCAGGCCTTTGCTGCGGCCGCCTCGCGGGCCAGCCGCTCGGCCTTCAGCCGCTCGCGATTGGCGTGAAACGCCTTCTGCGCCTCTTCATGGTCGCGCATGGCCTTCTCGGCCTCGATCCGGCGAGCCGCATCGCGCGCCTGGCGCTGTTCCGGTGTCAGGGGTTTGCGTCGGAAGGAAAGGTCTTCAGTCATGGCCGGATAACGCGCCGGTGACTGGAAAGTTCCACCTCGGGCCTTGCGGCCCCTCCGCCGCATGTCATCGGAAGAAAACCGAAAACAACCCCATGCACAGTAGCGCGCCCGGTCGAATCAACACCTTGCGCGCATCGTGTTGCACGTCCGGGAAAACCATTTGACGCGTCGGGCAAAACAGTGGCAAAATGCGACTATTCCGAAATTGACTGTCACGCGCGCTGCGCGACGGCACAATACTCAACCCACGTGCCATTCCACGGCGCGTCCGACGCGCCTCACCTCAGCGCAATGGTGATCTGGCTGATATTGGCCGCGAGCTCGAGCCCCGCCTTCGGGCCCTGCAGCACCATGGTGACGCCCTTCTCGTTGCGGAGGTGAACGCCGTTGACGCCGCCGACCAGTGCAAAGCCGCCGCCGACGGAGCTGTAGGTGCCGGCGAAATCGCTGACGTCGCTTATATCAGAAGCCCAGCCATCGAGGCGACCGACCGTGACGCCAGCCGTGATGCCGAAGCTCAGGCCGGTGATCTTGAAAGGATAGGTCTTGCCGCGATAGGTCAGCACGCCGCGGCCGGCGCCGCCGCCCACCAGCAAGCCAGCCTTGAGGATCTTGACCCTGACATGGCCGGCCGCCTGGGCGAAGGACGGTTTCGCCGGCGCGGCGAGCCCGAATGCCAGCAGCAGCATGGCCATCAGGCGAAGCAGGTGCGCGCGTCGTTCAGGGTTTTGCGGCATCGACCTTCTTCCAGGTCTCATCGGGATCGAACAACGTGGTGCGCTCGGCGATGAACTCGGTGCGCTTGCCGAGATCCTTCTGATAGACGGTGCCGGCATGGTTGACGAGGAACGTCATCACGCCGGAATTGCCGTATTCGGCGGGCCAGGCGATCAGTCCGAAACCGCCGATCATCTTGCCTTTGACGACATAGTTGAGCGTGCCGCCAGGCGCGTCACGCCCCTGCCCCTTGAGGATGTGGAAGTAGTAGCCGTGATAGGGCGTGGGCCCGACGTCGCTGGCCTCATACCCCTCCCGCGAGGCCTCGGCCGCGAAGGGGCCGAGCGGGCTCGGATCGCTGTCGTCACGCCAGAACAGCCCGTCCTTCTTGCCGGGCGACGAGACGAAGCGCTGGGCGTAGACGCCGACGCCCTCGCCGCGGTCCTTGTCGGCGTATTCGTTCTGCGCATCGACATAGGCCAGCGCAGTCTGGATTGCGTCGAGCTCGTTGCGGCCGATGCGCCGGCGAAGCACCTCGATGCGGCCCTCGTCCGCATCGAACGCCCAGCCGGCCTTGGTGTTCACCAGCGGAATCGGGAATGGGAAATCATCCGGTCCCAGCATCAGGGTCGCGGTCTTGTTGCCCTCTGCCTTGATGCCATGCTTGGTGTCGTACATCGACGAGAAGCGCGCGCGGATGTCCTTGTCGGCGACCTCGTCCCCGGACGAGACGATGTCCTCGGCTGCCCTGCCCAGCACCTTCAGGATGTCTTTCGGGCCAGCCTTGACGGCGGCCGCCAGTGCTGATGCGGCATCCTCCGGGGACTTGTAGGATTCCTGCGCGAGCGACGGCGAGGCGAACAACGCGAGCGCGATCACGCCGGGCAGGATCGCACGATGGAACGATGTCACGCAGTTCATGGCATCACCTCCGTGGGGATTTTCGCGCCGCCGGCGAGCCACTCGCGGTAAGTGCGGAACGTCAGCCCCAGTTTGTCGTAATAGACGCGCAGATAACCGTCGCTGCCGCGGGTCACCGCCTCGGGCATCACCCGCTCCACCTCCTGTGCCATCACGCCGACATAGCTCTTGTCGCTGCCGATATAGCTGAAGCGATAATAACCGAGCCCATTCGAAAGATGCCCAAGCAGGACGATGTCGTGCTTCAGCGCGATATCGGAGCGCCGGCCGCCGCCACCACCACCACCACGGCCGCCTCCGCCTCCGAAGCCACCGCCGCCGCCACGTGCGGCCATTCCGCCGCCGCCGCGCCCGGCCATGCTGGGTCCGCCACCGCCACCACGCGGCATGCTCGCCATGCTCTCGCGTCCGCGCGCTGATGCCGCCGCTGCCGACCGGCCGGAAGAGACGTTCATGGCGCCGCCGCGATTGCCGCCACCGCCACCGGCACGGTTCGCTGCCTTGGCACGGTCGCCGCCGCCCTTGTTGCCAGCCTTGTTGCCGGCCTTGGCGCGGTCGCCGCCGCCCTTGGCGCGATCACCGGTACCCGCACGATCGCCAGCGCCCGCTCGATCGCCGCGATCGCCCGCGCGGTCACCAGCCCGATCTCGGGCCCGATCGCCCGGACCGCCGCGATCACCTGCACGATCTGCACGATCACCAGCACGGTCGCCGGCACGATCTCCTGCACGGTCTCCCGGGCCGCCCTGGCTCGGACGCAGCACCTCTTTGCCGTCACGCCCGCGAAAATCCATGCGGTCCGACGCGCCGGCCCTGACGTTGTTGTTGCCGAAGCGCTGCTGGACGTTGGTGTTGTTGTAACGAACTCCGCCGCGATGGGCCGGATTGTGTTGCCAACCGCCATTGATGTTGGTGGTGCGATGATTGACGTAGACGTTACGGTTGCCCCAGTTGCAGCCGCCGCCCCAATAATTGCCCCAGCGCCCGATCGCCCAGGCGGTGCCGAAGGCGAGCCCGGCTGCGACCACGCCCGCACCGATGTAGGACGGATAGCCCCAATAATACGGCGGATATTCCGCATAGGGCCAAGTGCCATACACCGTCGCCGGATCGTAGTATGGCACGTACATCTCCGCGGGATTGGCCTGCTGGATCACGACGACCTGCTTACCCTCCTGGGACTGGACACTGACCTTCTGTTGTTTGGTGGTGACCAGCTTCTTGTTGTCGTAGGCTTTGTTGCGCAAGCGCTGGATTGCATCCATCACGTCGGGCTGCTGGGCGAGAAAGGCATCGCCGAGCTTCTGGGTCCATTCGAGCTTGTCGCTCATCATGGCGAGCACATCCGCCGTGCTGGCAAGCGCCTTGACGCTGTCGTCCCAGCTCTGCTTTTCGACTCCTGCCCTCAGCGCATCGCCCTTCAAGCTCTTGTTGTCTTTCAGCCAACGATCGGCCTGCACCACTTCGAGTGGATAGGTCGAGGCCGCCAGCACGTTGGCCAGCAGCTCGTCGGGATAGAGCGCGATCGGCGCCACCAGCGCCTCGAGCTGCTCTGGCTTCAGCAGCTCGGCTGCCGGTGCTGCAGGAGCGGACGGCTGGGCCTGGGTGCTGGGCGCGGCCGGCGCACTCGGTGCCGCCGGGGTAGTGGCCTGAGCCATTGCAGCGACGGGGACCGCCATCACCAGCGCAAGCGCCATCAGGATCTTGCCGCAGCGAAACATCACGACCTCCACAAAGCTTTCCGTCCGCGACCATCAGGCCGGGGCACGGTCGTTTGTTGATCGAGATCAACGAAACGGAGCCTCCGCGCTGTTGCGACGCGGCGATCAACCGAGGAGCGGCAGCCGGATGGTGAACCGTGCCCCACCCGCCTGCTGGTTGGTCGCGTTGATCGTGCCGTGGTGGGCCTCGACGATGGTCCTTGCGATCGCAAGTCCCATGCCCATGCCTTGAGGCTTGGTGGAAAAGAAGGGATCGAACACATGGGCGAGATCGGACGCCGCCACACCCGGTCCGGTATCGACGACATTGACCTCAGACTCTTTGCCGGCGCGCACGGTCCAGACGCTGACCTCGCGCTTGCCGGCGTTCGCATCGGTGATCGCGTCCATCGCATTGATGATCAAGTTGAGAACGACCTGCTGAAGCTGGATGGGATCACCTTTGACGCGCAGATCGGCCAACACCGGGGTATAGATCAGCGTGATCCGACGTCCCTCGGCGACGGCCCTGGCGAGGCCGACCGCTTCCCGGACCGTCTCGTTGAGTTCGATATTCTTGATCTCGAACGGCGTCTTCTTCAGGACGCTGCGCAGCCGGCGGATGACCTCGCTCGCCCGCTGATCGTCCCGCCTGATATCGGCGAGGATCAGCCGGATCTCGTTGATGTCGGGTGAATTTCCCTGCAGCATGAGCTCGGCTGTCTCGGCGTTGGTCAGGATCGAGCCCAGCGGCTGATTGAGCTCATGCGCGATCGAGGTCGTCAACTCTCCGACGGACGAATAGCGGTTGGCGTGGGCAAGCTCGGCGAGGCGTCGTCGCGACTCGATCTCCGCGACCCGGCGGCCGTTGCGCTCATGTAACAATCCGCTGATCAGGCCGGCCTGCACCAAGATGATCGCAGCAATCAGCAGCATCTGCCCGCGATAGCGCTCCCAGATGGTCGGCTCGCGAAACAGGATTTCACTGTTGGGAGGCAGGCTAGTTTCGCTGATGCCCCAGCGCTGCAATTCGCGCCAGTCGTATTTCGGCCGCCCGAATTCGATCGGCTCGTACTTGATGGCGGACGGTTTCTCGCCTCCGAGAATTCGCATCACGGCATCGACCGTCTTGCGGCTCGTCTCCGCCGTGAGCTGCATCGGGCCGCCAACGGTGCCGCCGCCGAAAAAAGGGTCCTGGTAGGAGAAAATAGGCGCGTTGGCGACCGCGCGCAGGCTTCGCAAGGCGAGGTCACCCTCGTACATGACGCCAGCGGCATCGACCGACATCAGCCCCCAGAACAGCACAGTGTGGGGCGGAAGCTTGGCCGCGCGTTCGAGAATCTCCTGGAACGACAGGTCAGAAAGCCAAACGAGCTCGAGACGATTTCCGAGCGGAATCAAATCCCGCTTCAATGCGTCGATCCAGAATTTCTCGAGCGGCGATGCTCCTATCACAATGGCGACGGCTTTGGTGTCCGGCAGGACGCGCAGGATATTGTCAAACACCGCCATGAAATCGAGGCGGGCCGACACAACGACGTCGTTGTCGGTGAGATCGGAGCGATCCACCAGCCGCTCCTCGACCACGGTCAGCACCATCGGTGTATCGGGAAAAAGCTTGGCGCGATAGCGCTGCGCGAAGCGCGCCGCCGGAGCACCGATGCTGATCACGATGTCGGGCGGTGCGCCTTGATAGAGCGAGGCGAGATATTCGACGAAGGGCGCTTCCGGGCCGGGATTGTTGAATCGCGCACTGAGCAGCGTGTGTTCCTGGATGTCGAGCGGCCAGGACGATCGCTGCTCGAGCCCGGCCTTGATGCTCCGCGCATACTCGCTCCAGGGGCGGAATTCGCGGCCGAAAGAATGCAATATGAGCACACGCTTGGGCTCACCGCGCGCGCTGCGCTGGGCGGCATCGGCGCTGCCGGAGAGAACGCAGGCCGTCAGCAACAGGCCGAGCCCGAGCCACGCAACCCAAACAGCACCCGGCTTGACCGACACCCCGGATCTGCGCCCGCTCATCTCGCCTCCGCCGGCGGCCTTTTCCAGCAGCTTCCGGCCACAATTCTAGCGAAAATTGCGGCGCTCCAACAGGCCGTAGAGCGGGCATCCGCGCATTCAATGACCGCTCAAGACCAGAGTCTTGATGGGCATCAGCAAGGCCTGGATTCGCAGCAGCATCGCATGCACGAGGCCGACACCATCGACGACGTGGAGCGCGAAGGCCCGGCTGGTGCTGGTATGCTCGGCAGAAATCTCCTCATGATTGCTCGTATAGGCGTTGACGACGCAACTGCTCCCCGGTGTGACACCGTCGAGCCCATCCTTGTAGAGCGGCTCGAGAAACACGAGGATCGTGCCCGGCTGTTGAGCGTTCTGAACCTCGAGCAATTGCTGTCCCGCCTGGAACTGTCCCGCGGCGATGTAATCCTGCACCGTCGTGATCACCATGGGGATGATGACCCAGGGTTTGGAGATGCAGGCAGCTTCCGCCACCATGCCTTGCTTCAACACACCCGCCTCGATCTGCCCATAACCGGCTTGCAGCATCTTTCGGCCCGCTTCCTCCGGAATGAGAACCCCTGCCGGACGCATCAACTGGTTGACGACGTCGCCGGGACGGATGAGAAACTGCTCGACCCGGCCATCGACACCGGCTCGGACAATGGTCTTGTCGAGATCGACTTGGGCCTGATCGAGCGCCGCTGCGGCGCTCGCCTTCTGCGCCGGCAGCAAAGTCGAGACCTGCAGGCTTGCCGACTCTTTCGCGGCCGTCGCGGCGTCAACGCCGGATTGCCGCTGATCGACCAGCACCTGCAGCTTCTCGATGTCGCGTTGCGGGACAATGCCGGGATTGCGGCGCTGTAGCTCGCTCTTGACGTCGAGCTCGTCCTTGGCCTGCTGAAGATTGGCTTTCGCCTCGCCAATTTGCGCTTCCGCCTTGGACACGTCGGCCTGCGCCGTCAGCATCGCGGCGTCGACCTCGGCAACCTTCCGCTTGGCGGTTTCGAATGCGGCGTGCTGCTTGGAGCTATCCAGCGTGAACAGGACGTCGCCCTTCTTCACCGCCTGGCTGAAGCCGACCTTCACTTCGGCAACCCGGCCCGATCCCTCCGGCACGATCGGCACGGTGCGAAAGTAGAGCGTCGCCGACTCCGTCGCCGGGTGGAAGTAGAAGATCATGGTGATCAGCGAAATCGTCAGCATCAGGCAGCCGGTGATGCCCCAGCGCAGCTCGTACCAGACCGAGAAGAAGGTGATCTCCTTGCCGAAGCGCTTGCCCTGGCCGTAGCGGCGATAGAGGTAATCGGGAACGATCGTGAGCAGCGAGCAGAACATCAGCTCAAACATGGCTGTGCTCCTTTTCCTTCGCGGGGCCCGGCTTGTCGGTTGAAGGCGGCGTCTCGGCAGCCGAGGGCGCCGAGCCAGCATCCGTGCTCATCGCGGCGCCTTCCGGCGTCGCGTCGGCAATCTTCTCGACGGAATCGGCGATGCTGCGCAGCGGCGTGCCGAAATCGGGTATGTCTATCAGCGCGATCAAGAGGCCCGCAATCCAGAAGATGTGCATATGCGTGAACAGCGAGATCAGGCCGAGCACGGCCACGAACTCGAATTGGAGCTTCTGCGACTTGTGCGCCATCCGCTCCGGCAGACTGTGCAGCTTCCAATAGAGCGTGCCGACCCACAGCACGGTGCCGATCAGGAAGACCCCCATGATCACCATCAAGGTGTCGGTCCCGCTCCCTGGCGCGAGATAGAACGGCAGATGGTGCGGAGCCATTGGATTGAGCTGATCGTTCAATTGCCTCTCCCGGTCAAACGCCTTGGGCGGCACTGTGTTCGGCAAGCCCCCCGGATTGCTTGATTTGAATCAAGGGAACGCGGCCGTGCCGGACCTAGCGTCCATGAACGCCGTTCGAACAATCACAGGGAGCCGAAGCCATGCCCGGGCTTGACGAACTCATTCCCAGTGCCACGCAGATCCGCAAAGAGGCGGCACTGAAGGAGGCCGAGAAGGCGGAAGAGTATGTCCGTCTCGCCGCGGCCGCCGAAGCCGAGAAGCACGCGCTGATCGAGCGCCTGAGCAAGCCCTCCGGCAAGAGCGAGGAGGAGAAGATCAAGCTCGCGGCGACCATCATCCAGCGCGCGGTGCGAAACGGCCTCACCGAGGTGATGGTCTATCGCTTCCCCAACTCGCTCTGCACCGACAAGGGACGCGCCATCAACCAGATGGAAAAGGGCTGGGAAAACACGCTGACCGGGATCCCCAAGGAGATCTTCCAGCTCTGGGCCGACTATCTTCAGCCGCGCGGTTATCGCATTGCCTATCAGGTCATCGAATTTCCGGGCGGCATGCCGGGCGATATCGGCGTGACCATTTCATGGGACAAGTGATTTCGAGACGAGCGACGAGCGCAACGGCGAAGGGACAAGCATGGCGAAGGACAAGTCCGCGGAGAAAATGAAGCGCAAAGTCTACGAGAAGGAGCTCGAAAAGCTCCAGGTCGAGCTGTGTCACCTTCAGGAGTGGGTCAAAGCGCAGAGACTCAAGGTGATCATCCTCTTCGAGGGCCGCGACGCTGCCGGCAAGGGCGGCACCATCAAGGCCTTGACCGAAAAGGTGAGCCCGCGCGTCTTCCGTGTCTGTGCCCTGCCCGCACCTTCCGACCGGCAGAAATCCCAACTCTTCCTGCAACGCTATATCGAACAGTATCCCGCCGGCGGCGAGATCGTGATCTTCGACCGCAGCTGGTACAACCGCGCCGGCGTCGAATATGTCATGGGCTTCTGTTCGCCGGCCGACCACAAGCGCTTCCTGGAATTGTGCCCGCTGGTCGAGAAATTCGCCGTGGATGCCGGCATCATCCTGATCAAGCTGTGGCTCGAGGTCGGGATGGAGGAGCAGGAACTCCGCTTCAAGGCGCGGATCGAGGATCCGCTGCGGCAATGGAAGTTGAGCCCGATGGACACCGAGTCATTCGGCCGCTGGTACGACTATTCCCGTGCGCGGGACATGATGTTCGAGGCGACCGACACCAAGCATGCGCCATGGCGGCTGATCCGCTCCGACGACAAGCGGCGTGCGCGGCTCAACGTCATCTCGCATATCCTGCAGACGATCCCCTACAAGAAGGTCAAGCGCGAGAAGGTCAAGCTGCCGCCTCGCTCCCACAAGGGACGCTACAACGACCAGGCCAGCCTGCGCGGGCGGAAGTTCGTCGAAGAGCGATATTGACGCGCACGATCGCCATATGAAAAAGGGCTGCGGTGACGCAGCCCGTTTTGTTTGGTGCAAGCCTCGCTCCCGCTATTTGAGCCGGATCGTGACGCCGCCGACGGCGGCCGAAAGCTCCGCGCCGACCTTCGGTCCGCTGAGCTGTAGGATCACGCCATTGCCGTTCTGCAGCTGCACGGCGCCGGCACCGGCTGCAACGGCGCCGCCTGCGCCGCCCGCGGCATAGGAGCCTTCGATCGACTGCGGTCCCTTCAGATTGAGCGCGCGTCCGACCAGCTTCGTGGTCGAGGCGCCGACGGTAAAGCCGACGCTCATCCCTGACACCGTGAAGGGATATTTGTGGCCCCTGTAGAGCAGCACGCCCTCCCCGCCGCCGACGCCGACGATGAAGCCGCCCTTGGTGAAGACGACGGCGACCTGGCCGGTGTCGGCACGCGAGGGCGTGCTGAATCCGGCAAGGATCGCAAGCGAAGCGGCCAGCGCAGCTCCGACGGTCAATTTTTTCATGGCAAAGTTCCCCTTTGTTTTACTGCGCCAGCAGCATTGCGAAATAGCCGAAGATGGTCAGCAGGATGCCCGAGACGGCATAGCCGACCGGGAATCCGATCCAGGGCACGGAGCTCTGAATTTCGACCGCGGCCTCCCGGCACGGACCGGAATGCGACCGCGCGCCGGCAACGCCGCCCATCAGCACCGCCGGGTTGATCTTGAAGACGTGGAAGCCGATCGCCCAGACGATGAACGGCGGGATCGTGCAGGCAATGAACCCGACGATGAAGATCTTGAGGGCAATCGCACCCGTCAGCTGCGACAGCAGCCCGGCGCCGGCATTGACGCCGACGATGGCAACGAACACGACGAGGCCGAGATCTTCGAGCACGTTGCGAGCCGCGTTCGGCGTATTGCCGAAGAACCGGAGCCGCGACACGATCGAGGACACGATCACACCCGACAGCAGGAGGCCGCCGGCATTGCCGAGGCCAACCCTGGCGCCGAACGCTGGGAAGTCCACCATGCCGATCAGGAAGCCGAGGATCATGCCGGTCGCCAGCGTCAGCAGGTCGGTCGACGTGTTGGTGCGCGCAATGCGGCCCCACATGTCGCCGAGCTCGTTGACCGCAGACTTGAGGCCGACGACCGAGACGATGTCCATCCGCTCCAGCTTGGTCTTGAGACCGGCCGGGATCTGCACGCCCCCGCGCTCGACCTTGGTAACCTGCAACTGGCCGGCAATCGCCGTATCGCGGAAGGATTCGAACGTCCGTCCCACCATGTCCTTGTTGGTGATGAGGATGTCCGCCTGGTCCATGGGAACGCCGAGTGTTTTGGCATCCGCGACCTCGGGACCGATCAGGCCCATCTTGTCGGTGAGATGCTCGGTCGAGCCGCCCAAGGCGACGATATCGCCCTTTTGCAGCACGAGATCGGCATCGGCGCCTTGCGGCTCGCCGTTCCGTCCGACGTTGACGATCCGGTATTCCGGATTCATCGCGCGGAACTTGGCGATGCTGATGCCCGCCGTGGCCGGGTTCTCCAGTCTGTACGCGCGCAGGCCGAACTGGCGATAGCCGGTGAGGCCGCCGCCTTCGAGATCCTTGACCCCGAATTCCTGCTCATATTGCTTCGCGGCGGCCCGGGCGTCGACGCCCCACCAGCGCGGCAGATATTTGCAGATCAGGATGATGCCGACGGTGCCCCAGATGTAGGTGATACCGTAGGACAGCGCGATCATGCCGGAAGCCTGCTCGGGCTTCATGCCTTCGGGCAATTTGACGACGCCCGAGGTGATTGCCTGCTCAGCCGAGCCGATCGCCGCGGACATCGTCTGCGAGCCCGCCAGCATGCCGCCCGCGGCACCAACAGGAAGATCGAAGATCTTGGCACCAAGAACGACCAGCGCGAGGCCGAGCACGCTCGACACCAGCGCCAATATGCAGAACTTCAGCCCGTCACCTTTCAGGCTGTTGATGAAGGACGGCCCGACACGCAGGCCCACCCCGTACATGAAGAGATAGTAGAACAGACTCTTGGCAAAATTATTCAGCTCGAGCTTGACGCCGTAGGTCGACGACCACACCGACAGGCCGGCGCCCACCACAATGGCGCCGGCGACCATGCCGAGGCCGTAACCCTTGATGCTGGCCCGGCCAATATAGACGGCGAGGCCGACGACGAAGAACAGCAGCAGATACGGGTTCTGCTGAAGGAACGTGAAAAATCCCTGCATGTCGGTCCCCTCCGATACCTATGACGCGGCCTTGAGCTTCGGCTGCGTGCCGGGCTTGGGCCGGCCGAGCTTCGCCAGAGCCTCCGTGCGCACGAGCTTGAGCCCCTCCTTGGCGTCGTAGCCATGGATCTCCTTCACATCGAGCTTGCGCATGAAGTCGATGGTCTCCTGGGTGATCACCTGGCCCGGCACCATGATCGGGAAGCCCGGCGGATAAGGGATCACGAAATTCGCCGAGACCAGCTCGGGGCCGGCCTTCAGCCGACGGTCGATCTCGGGATCGTTGAGGCGGATATGCTCGCAGCCGGCGACGTCATAGGCGGCATAGAAGCCGCTGCGGATGTCGCCCTCGTTGGTCCTGGTGCCGGAATCACCGCGGAAGCTCGGATGGAAGTGCGAGAAGTTCGGCAAGTCGGGCACGTCCTTCATCAGGCTCTTGACGCGCGCCTCGAACGTCTTGCGCGCATTTTCGCCGCCTTGCACCAGCCCCCGATCGACCTCGCCTGCGATCTCGGCGAGGACGCGAATGAGATGCGCGACGTCGCTGCGGGTGTTGTTGATGTTGGACTGGACCAGGACCGAGTTGCGCGAGGTCTTGTTGACCTGGATATTGTAGTCGTTGGCGAGAATGCCCTTGAACTGGGTCCCGTCGAAACCGGCCATGCCGCACACCAGCGTCATGCGGGTCGGATCGAGGCAGAACTCGTCCTCGTCGAGGCTCTTCAGTGTCGTCGCCCAGTTCACGCCAGCCGAGAGATAATCCGTGAAGCCGGTCTGGCGATACTGCGCCGGCACCATGCCGTCGGCGCCGAGGATGCGGAAGTATTTCGAGAGCAGCGGATTGTTGTTCACCGCCTGCCGGATCGCGAACGCGATCTCGATCGCATTGGCGACGAGGCCATAGCCCTCCAGCTCCATCTGCCGCCGCGAGATGTCGAGGCTGGCGATGAGCTGCTGGTTCGGGCTGGTGGAGGCATGCGTGAACACGGCCTCCTTGAATTGCTGCTCGACCGTGTGGAATTCGACGTCCTTGACCGACAGCATCGAACCCTGCCGGATCGCCGACATCGACTTATGGGTCGAGTTGGTCTGGTACACCCGCAAGCGGATCTTCCTGGGATCGGGAACGAGCCTCGTGTTGAGCAGCACCTCGTCCGTCGGGGTCTTGCCGAGCTGAGCCTGTTGCTTCTCATAGGCATCGACCGATTTGGGATCACGCATCCACGCCTCGATGTCGTTGGCGGCGCCGAGGCCGGTGCGGCGGCGCAGGAACGGCGAGAAGCGCGCGAAGCCGAACCAGGCCTCGTCCCACAGGAAGATCAGATCCGGCTTGATGGCGAGGCATTCCTCCATCACCCGGCGGGTGTTGTAGATGTGGCCGTCGAAGGTGCAGTTGGTCAGGTCCAGCATCTTGACGCGATCGAGCCGGCCCTCGGCCCTGGCGTTGAGCAGGGCCTGCTTGATCGTCTTGAGCGGCACTGCGCCATACATCGAATATTCCGTCATCGGGAACGCTTCGACATAGAGCGGCTGCGCGCCGGCGAGCACCATGCCGTAATGGTGCGACTTGTGGCAGTTGCGATCGACGATCGCGATGTCGCCCGGCGCGAGCAGCGCCTGCACCGCCATCTTGTTCGAGGTCGAGGTGCCGTTGGTGACGAAGAAGACGCGGTCGGCGCCAAGCGCCCTCGCCGCCTTCTCCTGGGCCTTCTTGATGTTGCCGGTCGGCTCCAGCATGCTGTCGAGACCGCCGGTGGTCGCGCTGCTCTCGGCCAGGAACAGGTTCGGGCCATAGAACTCGCCCATGTCGCGGATCCAGTCGGATTTGAAGATCGACTTGCCGCGGGCGATCGGCAGCGCGTGGAAAGTGCCTATGGGGCGCTGGGCGTATTTCTTGAGATTGTCGAAGAACGGCGTGTCGTAGCGGTCCTGGATGCCTTCGAGGATCGACAGATGCAGTTCCAACAGCTCTTCCACCGAATAGAAAATGCGGCGAACCACGTTGGCCTCGGGATTGCCGGCGAGTTCCTCGACGTCGCGGTTCGAGATCATGTAGAGATCGAGCTCCGGCCTGACGCGCTTGATGATCTGGGCGAGACGCAGCGCGGAGGCATCGGATTCGTCCTTGAGACCGGCCGTCGCCGTGAGCGAACGGAGCACCGGCGCATCGTGCCGGGAACGAAGGCCAAAGCCCTCGTTGATGATGACGGCCCCCAGATTCGGATTGAGCATGGTCGCGCAGAAGGCGTCTTCGAGACTGCCGACGATGACCGGCTCGTAAATGAAGCCGTCTTCTGGACGGCGCAGCTTGCGCCATTCGGCCGCGAGAGCCGGCCATTGGCTGGATGACACGCCGGTGACGATCAAGGTCTCGAAATAGGGTCGGCGCGCCTTATGCCCGGCGAAGGTGGGCGACGCCAGTTCGGGCGCATCGCCATTGCCATCATCCTTCGCATTCCAATCGCCGGCATGCTGGCGGAAGGATCGCGTGGCCAACGCCTGGGTGATCCGGGTCGCAAGCGAGCGCGAGGCGGCCGCATCGCCTGACGAGGCTGCCTCGCGCAGGGCCGCCATCAATTGCAGGCCGGGATAGCCGTGGAATTCTTCCGTCACCGACAGATTGGCCAGCGCCTCGTCATAAGGTGCGCGATCGCCGCCGCGCGCCCAGACTTTGGCAGCCTCGACCAGATCGCGCCAATCGTCCGCGCGCGCGCCGGGACCGGAGAAGAACTGATCGATGCGCTTCTGCGCGGCCTTGGTGTCCTTGGACATATATCTCTCCCGATCCTTACAAGCGAAAAATGATGCGGGATCGTGCTTTGGGCGCCGGTCGCTCCATTGATCCAAGTCAACGGTCGCGTTCATTCTCGGCAGGCCGCGTGCGGTGCCATTCGCAACGCAACAAGCTCGTCACGCCGTTCGCTGGGCCGCCGGACCGCCGGTGTTTTCGCCGAGCACGCTGTCGAGCGAGCGCAGCCACTGACCGCTGTCGGTCTTCTCCCCGAGCCCTTCGGCGCGCAGCAGGTCGCGAAGCTGCGCGTGCGCGCCGACGATGCAGAGGGTCACCCGGCGCGACGCAAGCTCGTCATGGAGATCGTGCAGCATGCGCGCGCCCGCCAGATCGATCGTGGGCGACGCGGAAAGGTCGCAGGCGACCAGATGGACGCCCGGCGAACTACGCAGCGCGGTCAGCACCGTATCCAGAATCGTCTCGGCATTGATGTAGAGCAGCGAAGCTTCGGGACGAAACGCGATGATGCCGACGAGCGGCTCGACGTCCCGATGTCGCGCGCTGTCCGAATAGCGGCCGCTGCCCGGCAAGCGGCCGAGAAAGGCAACGTTGGGCCGCGAGGCGCGCGCCAGCAGCAGGATGATCGACGCGATCGAGGCCAGCAAGACGCCCTGGAGGATGCCGAGCAACAGCACCGAGATCAGTGCGATCGACGCAGCGTAGAAGTCGATCCGGCTCACCTGCCACATCCGCACCAGCGCTCGGATATCGACCAGCTTGTAGACCGCGGCAAAGACGATGGCCGCGAGTACCGCCTTCGGCAGGTTGGTCAGCAGCCCCGTGAAGAACAGAAGACAGAGCCCGAGCGTGACCGAACAGATCACGAGCGCAAGAGGTGTTCGCGCACCCGCGCTGTCATTGACCGCCGATTGCGACAGGCCGCCGGCGACGGGATAGCCATGACCGAAGGCGGCGGCGAGGTTCGCGGCGCCCAGCCCCAAAAACTCCTGGCGGACGTCGAGCGGATAGCCGTGCTTGGCGGCAAAGCTCCGGGCCGCCGAAACGCCTTCGATGTACGCCAGCAGCACGCAGCCGGCGGCGAGCGGAAACAAATCGTCGAATTCAAGCAGGCCGAAGGTCGGCATGCCCAGCGCCGGTAGGCCCTCCGGGATCTTCCCGGTCACGGGCACACCGCGGCCGGGAAAGCCTGATAGCGTCGCCACCACGATCGCGAGAGCCACGATGGTGATACCGACCGGCTTGCCAGGCAAGAGCCGTTCGCCGAGCAGAAGCAGCAGGAGCGCGACAGCACCGATCGCCAGCACCAGGGGATCGAGATGACCGAGCTGCCCGGCCAGCTTGAAGGCACGGTCAAAGAAATTGTGCCCGCCGCCGGCGACACCGAAAAGGCTCGGCAACTGGCTCATGATGATGGTGAGCCCCGCACCGGCCTTGAATCCGACCAGAATGCTGTCGCTGACCAGCCGAACCAGCACGCTGAGCTTGAACAGCCAGGCCGTGAAGCAGAGCACCGCAACGCCGAACGCCGCGAGACTTGCAATCTGGGCATACTTCACGGCGTCGCCGCCGGCGAGCGCGCCGACGGTCGCTGCGATCATCAGCGAGATCGCCGACGTCGGGCCGATCGCCAACTGCCGCGAATCCCCAAGCAGGGCATAACCAATGCCGCCGAGCATGTAGCCGTAGACACCGATCTGCGGCTGCAGGCCGGCAAGTGCCGCGTAGGCCAGCGAGACCGGAATGGCGTAAGCGGCGAGTGTGACGCCGGCGACGGCATCGGCTGGAAGCCATTCGCGACGATAGGCGGCAAGCCAGTCGGCCGGTGGAAAGAACCGCGTCCATTTCGGTTCGGATGGCGTAATCATGTGATCACCTCGCGCGGTGTCGCCTCGCAGCGCAGCAGGACAATCAGCAGCGCAACGACGGGACCGCCGAGCGCGAGGTTGGGAATGGTCTCGGTGGCGAAAGCACCAATGGCCGCGCCACAGCCGAACACCGCGCACAGGGCGAAGAAGATGGCCGATCTGCGCAGCGTCCCCAGCGGCGCGCCTCCGTAGACGACCGCGAAGATGTTCTCGATGGTCTGACGCATGTTACCGGTGATCATCACCGTGCTGCAGGCCGCGCCCTCGACCTTGATGAATATTGCCGACTGCATCGCCGCGACCATGGAAATGCCGAGCGTTCCTGCCATATCCGGCACCCGATTGTGCAAGATGCCGACCACGATCAAGAAGATGATCTCGACCAGGACACTGAGCGCACTGGCGCGCTCCCCGACCACGCGGCGCAGCCAGGCGGCGAGGACGATGCCGACGGCGAAGGCCAGGATCGGCGGCACGAAATGCAGTGCCTTGGTCCAATCGCCGGTCATGGCGTAGACCCAGAGAAAGATCACATTCGCGGTTTGGGCATTCGCCATGACGCCGTGAATGATCCATGTGTAGGCATCGATGAAGCCGCCGACAAAGGCCAGCAGCAGGACAATCTCGACCGTTTCATCGCGGCGGATCGCGCCGGCGGCAACGTCCAGGGTGCTCATGTCGACAATACGGGGCTTAAATCCTTCATGGGCTCATAGGCCTCGCCGGCTCCACGCCGGGGCTTGATCTGGATCAAGCAATCTCCTCCCCCAGCAAATCAAATCGCGGGAAACGCGCCGGGGAACGTCGACCATGGAAACCGTCAGGTGGATCATCGCCACCGCACCGGAAATCTTCCTGCTGCTGGCGATTGCGATCGGTACCGTTCTCGGCCGCATCAAGGTGCGCGGCTTCTCGATCGGCACCACCGCCTGCATCCTGATCGTCGCTGTCTTGATCGGACAGCTCGGTAGCTTCACCTTCCCGCCGATCCTGCGTGCCATCCTGTTCAGCCTGTTCGTCTTCACGATCGGCTATCGCTCCGGCCCGGAGTTCTTCGCCTCCTTGAGCATCCGGACGCTGGCGCAGGTCGTGCTGTCGCTGGTGATCGGTGCAACGGGCCTCGTGCTCGTGCTGATCTTTGCTCGCCTGTTCAAGCTCGATACCGGCACCGCCGCGGGCCTCACCGCCGGTGCGCTGACCCAATCCTCGGTGATCGGCACCGCATCAGGCGCGCTGGCGCAACTCGGCCTCGCGGCCGACACCTTGAAGCAACAGGAAGCCAATATCGCCGCCGGCTATGCCGTTACCTATGTGCTCGGCTACATCTTGACGCTGCTGTTCGTCCCTTTCGTCGCGCCGCGGCTGATGCGGGTCGATCTCAAGGCGGAGGCCAAGAAACTCGAGGCCGAGCTTGCCGGCGGCGTCCCTGCGAAGACCGACAATCTCGCCTACCGCAAGTTCCAGGCACGGGCCTATCGCGTCTCAACCGCCACCGGCCGCACTGTCGAATCCATCGAAGCCGAGATCGGCGGGCGCACCGTCGTCGAGCGGATCGTCCGCCATGGCGCCGACGTCGGGCCGCATCGCGATGTCGTGCTCGAAAATGGTGACGCCATCGTCCTGACCGGTCCGACCGCGGTGATCGTCGCGGCCAAGCCGGTCATCGGCGCCGAAATCGACGCCGACGAATTGTTGCGCAGCCTGCCCGGCAACGTCGTCGAAGTGCTCGTTGAGAACCGCAAGCTGCACGGCCGCTCGATCCGCGAAGTGGCCGAGATCGTCGGCGACAGCGCGCGCGGCGTCTTCCTGCGCGCACTGACCCGGATGGGTCGCGAAGTGCCGCTCGGGCCCGATACGCGCGTCTATATCGGCGACGTCATGACGCTGGTCGGCAGCACCGCCAATATCGCGCGGGCGACGGCGCAGGTTGGTTCTGCCCTGACCACGAGCGATCGCACCGATATTGCGTTTGTCGCCGCCGGCATAGCCGCCGGCCTTCTGGCCGGTCTCGCCAGCTTCAAGGTTGGCAACGTTGCGCTGACGCTGGGCGGCGGAGGCGGCGCGCTGATTGCGGGCCTGGTCTGCGGCTGGCTGCGTTCGCGCAGGCCCACCATGGGCGCCATGCCGCCCGCCGCACAGCAGACCTTGAGCGATATCGGCCTGGGCGGCTTCATTGCGGCGATCGGCCTCGGCAACGGCCTCGCCGCCTGGTCGGCGATCCAGGCCCATGGCGTGTTGCTCGTTGCCATGGGGATGGTTGTCACGCTGGTCCCGCTGACGGTCGGTACGCTGGTCGCCTGTTATGTGCTTCGGATGAACCCGGTCGTGACGTGCGGCGCACTGGCGGGTGCCATGACCGTGGATGCTGCCGTAACCGGCGTCTGCGATGTTGCCGAGAGCAAGACGCCGGTGCTTGGCGTTGCGGTGCCTTATGCGGTCGGCAACGTCGTGTTGACGGTGCTCGGTCCGATCGTCGTCGCCGCCACGTATTCCGGATGAGGGAGGGCATCATGGGTCCCCTGCCTGAAATACGCCGCGGGTTGATGACTGCCATCCTTGGTCTTCTCGTCTTTGCGGTGCCCGCATACGCCGACGACGACGTCCGAATTCAGGAGGAGATCTGGGCACTGCCGCTGCCGCTGCCGATGTTCGCCTATGTGGTCCGACCGGTCGGTGACGGTCCCTTCCCGCTGGTGATCATGAACCATGGCGTCTCGCTCAATCCGACCGAACGCAGCTTCTTTCCGCTGGTCGAATTCCGCGATGCCGCCAAATGGTTCGCCAAGCGCGGCAATATGGTGGTGGCGCCGGTCGGGACCGGCTATGGCGCCGCCGCCATCGACATTCCCGACCGGGCGCTCTACGGCCCGTTCTTCTCCAAGATCGGCAAATGCATCAATCCCAACTTCCATGACGCAGGGCTCGCCGTCGCACAGGTCGATCTCTGGATCATCGACTACATGGCCGCCGAGAAACGCATCGTTCCGAAAGACGTCGTCGTGGTCGGCCAGTCCGCCGGCGGCTGGGCGGCGATCGCCTTGTCAAGTGTGAACCCACCGCCGGTCAAGGCGATCATCACCTTCGCCGCAGGCCGTGGCGGCCGCGTCGGCGGCAAGCCCAACAACAATTGCGCGCCTGACAAGCTGGTTGAAGCGACCGCCGATTTCGGCCGCACCTCGCGGGTGCCGATGCTCTGGATCTATATCGAGAACGACACGTTCTTCGGCCCGGAACTGTCGAAGCGGATGCGCGACGCGTTCACGGCGGCCGGCGGCAAGGCCGAGTACCATCTGATGCCGCCATTCGGAACCGAGGGCCACTTTTTCATCGGCTCGCCGAGCGCGATCCCGCTTTGGTCGCCGCTGGTGGCCAAATTCCTCGACGCGCAAAAATAGAGGCAGCCATGCCCCACGTTCGTGACCGCCTGATGGCCCCTCTGGCTTTGCTCGTCGCAGCCGCCGCGATGCCGTCGGCCGACGCGGCGCCAAAGACCACAGACACCGACAAGGCCGCCGAAGTCGCCCACCGCGGTCAACGCGAGGCCAGCGACATTGTCTATGGCGATTGGCAGAAGCTCTGCTTCAAGGCCGGTGGCGCACCCACCCTGTGTCGGACGTCGATCACCGGAAAATTCCCGACCGGCCAGATGGCCGTGCGCATCGACCTGATCGAACGCGAAGACAGCTCGGCGGCCCGGCTGCAACTCTTTGTCCCCGTCGGCATGTACCTTCAGCAGCCGGCCACCCTGAGCGTCGACAAGGGCAAACCCGTCCGCGTGCCCTATAGCTGGTGCCTGACCAACGCATGCATCGCGGGCGACGTCGCGCCGCCGAGGATCATCAAAGAGATGGACACGGGACAGGTCTTGATGCTCAAGGTCGTCGATTCAAGCCTGTTGGCGCTGACAACGTCGGTGCCGCTCGCGAATTTCGCGTCGGTTCACAAGGGCGCGCCGGCCAAAACGCTGGAGCAATATGTCGACGAATGAGGGCGCCGGCAGGTCAGGCAGCCGATGCACGCACGACCGAGGCGATCAGCGATTGCGCCGAGAACGGCTTTGTCAGGTACGCAACGCAGCCTGATGCAATCGCGGCGGCACGATTTGCCGCGCTATCGTTGCCGGTGATGTAGATGATCGGCGCAACGACCCCCTGCCCTGCCAGTCGGAGCCGCAACTCGATGCCCGACTTCCCGTCGAGATTGATGTCGAGCACGATGCAGATCGCCTCCTCGAACTTGCCCTGATCGAGCAACGCGTTCGCGGAGTCGAACAACGTTGCAACGAACCCGTGCGCACGAAGCAGCCTGCTCAGGCTGGTCCGCATCGAAGGGTCGTCATCGACGACGAAAACTGTGTCGCGGGACGGCAAGGGAGCGACCTTTCGGTCCGGCGCTGTCTGTACCCGTATGGCAGCACCGCCCCGCGAATTTTCATATTGTCCCTTGGGGCAGTCCAGTGCGGCAAACCACGATCCCGGCGATGAAAGAGCTAACCGCCCTTCGTATCCAGCATTCCAAGCCGCTCCGCGATCGATACAAGCTCTGCAAGCGAATGGACTTCCATTTTTTCCATCACCTGGTGGCGGTGGGCTTTCACGGTTCGCTCGGTCGTCCCAAGGTCGTATGCGATCTGCTTGTTGATCTTGCCACGGACGATGAGATCAAACACCTGCCACTCCCGCGGAGTCAGCCTGGCGAGGTGCGCGCGAAACACCTCCAGCCTGCCGCGCTGGCTTCGCACCGCCTCCTGCCGCACCAGCGCACGCTCGATCGCGTCAAGCAGCAACTCTGACGAGACCGGCTTGGTCAGAAAATCTTCCGCTCCGGCCTTGATCGTCCGCACCGTGGTCGCCGTATCGGCATGTCCTGTCAGGAAGATGATCGGCAGAGTCGAGCCCGATGCGACCAGCCGGCTCTGCAATTCGGGGCCGCTCAGTCCCGGTATCCGCACGTCCAGCAGAATGCATCCTGGTTGATCGTCGCCTGGTGCGGCGTCCAGCAGATCCTGCGCCGACGCATAGGTCGCGACATCATAGCCGGCGAGCTTAAGCCGACGTTCGATCGCCGTCCGGAACGATGGGTCGTCATCGACCACGTGGACCAGGCCGGGCACTCCTCACCTCTCGCAAATTTAAACAATAACGAATGAATGACCGAGCAATATTCGGCGAATTGAACCAAAATCAAAATGTACGATTCCCCACGAGATCCCTTCCGAAGGCGGCAGGGGCTTCTCAATCCGCGCAACGAAATTTCATTCTGTCCCCGGATACATTGAACCTTGGGACAATGGATGGGAATACCGCGTTAGTCGTAAATCAACTTCAGCGGGAGTGGGATTGCGCGGCGCATTTCCTGCGGCGAGATTTCTGTCCGACAGACCAATTCGGCGTCGAGCTGAGGAGTTGGCCTATGTTCGTTCGCATCACCACGGATTCCGCACCCCGCCCCAATTCGCTGCGCGACCTCGGCATGACGAGCTCTTCAACTGCGCGAGTCAGTCTGAGCGAATTTTCCTACAGGAAAGGCGCTGAAGTCTACGGCGAGAAAGAACCCGCCGAATATGTCTATCAAGTCAAGTCCGGGGCGGTGCGGAGCTACAAGTTGCTGTCGGACGGTCGCAGGCAGATCGGCGCCTTTCATCTCACCGGCGATATCTTCGGCCTAGAGAATGGCAGCGAGCACAGGTTCACGGCCGAGGCGATCGTCGATACCACGGTACGTCTCGTCAAGCGGCAGAGCCTCGAGCTGGTGGCCGAAAACGACGCCATGGTCGCCAGGAACCTGCTCAGCATGACCACGAACAATCTCCAGCATGCGGAAGATCACATGCTGCTGCTCGGGCGCAAGACCTCGCTGGAGCGCGTTGCGGCGTTCCTGCTCGAGATGGACAAGCGGCTGGCCGCGGCTGATGTCATGGCGCTGCCGATGTCGAGGCGCGACATCGCCGACTATCTTGGCCTGACCCTGGAGACCGTCTCACGGGCCTTGTCACGGCTACATGAGCTCGGCATCATCGGCTTTATCGGCAACACGCAGCGCCAGATCGTGTTGGTGGACCGGCACGGGCTTGCAAGCCTCGATCTGCCGGCTTGATCTGACGGGGGCCTGTTACTGGACGGTGTGCGAGGCACCATCCAGGATGGTTCGCGCGACGTCCGTCGTCCCGGTGATGATGATCTGCACGCCGATGCAGAGCAGCAGGAACGCCGACAGCTTTGTAACCACGCTGGTGCCTTCCTCTCCGAACACGCGCGCCATCGCGCTCGACTTGCGGTAGGCGTGGTATATCGCCCCGGTTACGGCGATCGCAATTGCCAGTGAAACAATCGATGATCCGAACATTGCGTCCAGACTGTCGGTCCGGCTTATTCCGATGGCGATGGCGGTCGCAATCGTCCCAGGTCCGGTTGTGAGCGGGATCGTCAGCGGGAAGAACGCCATCCGCTTCATGGTCGCAAGATCGGCAGTCGCCTCCGCATGGGGCCCGGCCGTACCTGGCAAGGCATGCAACATCGACCAGCCGGTTGCGGCGACCACGAGTCCCCCGGCAATCCGGAGCGCCGGTATGGTCACGCCAAAGAAGTTCAGAATCTGGCTGCCGAGAAACTGCGAGACCAATAGAACGGCAAAGGCATATCCGGCAACGCGCAGCGCGAGATCGGCGCGCTCGTCCTCAGACAGGCCACTGGTCCGGTCAAGGAAGATAAAAGCCAGTCCATAGGGATTGATGATCGCGAACAGCGCGCCAAAGCCGAACAAGAAATCGGCAACCCACCGGGATGTCACGAAATTGGGCATCTGGCCTCAGATCCCGTTGCGCCGCGAAAGGTTCCCGTACGAGCCGGGCGGGCACGATGCGCACATCAAGTCAGCTCCGCCCAATGGTCGCTTCGGTCCATATCCAGCGAAATTGCGTTAGTGTAGTCATTTTTTTGGGGACGCTGCCAGTCGCGTTCACGGCGCTTATTCCTTTCCTCGGAAGACATGCTCCTTGATCAATCCGACGTGGTCGAGCGTCTTGCGCAAGACCTCGAACAGGATTGCGGCTGACCAACCGAACAGCAGCACGCCGTTCATCGCGGTCAGCGGTCCGATCAGCCGCCATTCGCGCACCGGCGTGATGTCGCCATAGCCGAGCGTCGTATAGTTGACGAAAGCGAAATAGACGAGCTCGCTGTCGGGAGCGGCCACGGCCTGGACGATGGCATAGGTCCATGCCCATACCAGGACTTCCAACGCGTGCGCGAGATTCAGGACCGCTGCTGTCGCTACCATCACGCCCATCAGGTGCAAGCTCGGTCGTTCAACCCTTCGAAGACCCGCGCGTCGGGCAATTGCGACAGCGACGACGGTCACCAGCGCGTGGATGCCGATATTGATCGCGCTGATCAGGGCGCCGACCGTCAGTTGCAACACCATGGGGATTGACCAGACCTCATCGCAACAGCTGTCCGGGGCTCGCGACACTGCCCGGCATCGCCCCTCATGGCGCGCCGAACAGCCATCCAAAACGGGCCGCAATCGGTGACGTTGATTTGGGTCAACGATCAGCAATATCGCCCGGCGCAGCCCGCCCGATCCGGATCCAAGCGGCCGCGAGCTCCCAGGCGACCGCCAGGATGATCGGCCCGATGAAGAGCCCGATAATCCCATGCGCCAGCGTTCCGCCGATGACCCCGATCAGGATCACGAGCGTCGGCGTGGTCAGCCCGCGCCCCATGACCAACGGT
This sequence comes from Bradyrhizobium guangzhouense, assembly GCF_004114955.1. Lineage (NCBI taxonomy): Bacteria > Pseudomonadati > Pseudomonadota > Alphaproteobacteria > Hyphomicrobiales > Nitrobacteraceae > Bradyrhizobium > Bradyrhizobium guangzhouense. The sequence continues at coordinate 3,712,617 of NZ_CP030053.1, read as the reverse complement.
TTCAGGATGTTGTCCAGAAGTCCCACGATGACGAGGAACACGGTCAGAGGGAGCGCCGTCGTCACATCCTTGACCATCCAGATCCAGATCACGACAGGAATGAGAACAATGGCCGCACCGATCTGCACGATCGACAGCAACAGCACGATAATGGCGAGCAAGCCTGCGCTCGGAATGGCGGCGAGCTTGAAGCCGATGCCGGCCAGCAGCGCCTGAATGATCGCAACCCCGATCACGCCTTGCGACACGGCGCGGATGGTCGCACCGGAGAGCTCCATAAAGTGCTCGCTCTGTTCCGGCACGATCCTGAACAGGAAGCCTCGGATCGCGCCGGCAAGCTGTGGCCCGTACGGGAAGAGGAATCCGGCGACCAGCACCGACAGCAGGAACTGAAGCGTGCCGACGCCGGCGCTGCCGACGAACGACAGCATGAACCCCGCAACCGGCTTCAGATAGGGTGTCACCTCCTGCAGCACCGCACGGATATTCGTATAGGCCAGAGTCCAGAGATCGTAGAGCTGCTGTCCGATCAAGGGCCAGCTCTTGATCTGCTCGGGTGCGGCCCGAAGCGCGAGCTCGCCGGCGCTGATCTGGTTCGCGATGTCCCTGATCCCTTCGACAGCACTCAAGCCCAGCCACGCCGCGGGGCCGATGACGATGCCGAGCATGATCAGCGTGAGAATCGCCGCCGCGATGCGTGGACTACCGCCGAGGAATTTGGCCAGCCAGCTGAAAACCGGATAGAACGCCACCGCCAGAACCGCGCTCCAGGTCAGGATCGGCACGAACGGCTTGATGATCAGAAAGGTCCACACGAGCAGCAGCCCGAGCAATCCGAGCCGGATCACAAGCTGGATCACCTCGTCCGCGAAGAGAAATTGGCGAATCGTTTTCAAGGCGAGGCCCTTGTCTGCATGAGCGATGCCTTCGCGAGGAGAGACCACCGTCACGCAGCAGACTTGACCCAGATCAAGGCGGATCGCGGGATTCCGCTTGAAGGACACCCCCGATTGCCCGTCATCGCTTTGATTCCACGCGAAATGCGTCCGGTTACGCCATGAGCGGTTGCGGTCCGCCGCAGGATGCAAGACTCAAGAATGATGGCTTGCAGACATCATTTTGAGTTCAAGGCGGTGACCGGTCGCCAAGATTTCTGCTTGTCATCCCGCAGCTCTCTGCAACGGGCCAAAATTGCCTGCGTCGGCATATCATGCGGTTGGTCCAACAACACTTTCTCGAAATCAACGATCGCGCCCTCGAGATCGCGGCTCCGATATCTGGCGAGACCATGCTCGTAGCGCGCGATCCACGTCGCGGCGTGGCGCTCCGCGTCGGCCTCGCCTGCCAAACCGATCAGTTCATGGACGGCGATGCCCTCCTCGCGCCCGTAGACTGCAATACTGTCGATCTCGCGTGTGACAATGGCCCCACGAGCAAGGCGCTCGGTCGTCTCGCCGATCAGAATTTGCGTGCCGTAGCTCTTGTTGGCGCTCTCCAAACGGCTTGCCACGTTCACAGCGTCGCCGATCACCGTGTAGTTCAGCCGCAGCTCGGAGCCGATATTTCCGACCAGCATGCGGCCGGAATTGATTCCGATGCGAATCTGCAAGGCGTGGCCGAGATCGTCGACAAGGCCGGAGTCCGCGATCGCGCGCCGGATGTCCAGCGCGGCCCGGCAGCAGCGTTCCGCGTGATCGGCCTGCGGCTGCGGCGCGCCCCAGAACGCCATCACGGCATCGCCGATGAACTTGTCGATCGTCCCGCCATTGGCGACGACAACTTCCGAGGCAAGGTCGAGATAATGCGACAGCAAGGGCACGACGCGGTCGCCCATGCGCTCCGAGAGGCCGGTAAAGCCCGCCACATCCACGAACATCACGCTCAACTCCTGGATCGCCCCGCCTGGCTTTGCCTCGACGCCCTGGCGCAACAGCGCGCGGACGAGATCGGCCGGGATGAATTTTCGGAATGCCGAAAGGCCCGCTGCCATCTCTGCAATGGCGCCCGACAAGCTTGCGATCTCCTTCAATCGCGAGGGATGGCGGCGCACCAGCTCGAGCGCAAAGGTCTCGACGTGCCGGATCTCGCCGACCACGCGAGAAAGCGGTGCCGCGATCACCGTACGCGCGAGCAAGGCGGAGGCGAGCGCCGCAAGCACTGCGCCGACGGCGAGGCCGAGGATCAGGCGCCGTAACGTCGTCTCGACAGGGCCGAGAAACTCGGCCTCAGGAATGATGGTTGCGAGCCGCCAGCCGGGAAACGGCAGTGGCGTGAGCGCGAACTCATAGGCGGCTCCGTCGGAGACCAGCCGGCTACGCCAGCTCTCCTGCCCCGTGCCGGCTTGGGCCAGCGCCGTCTGTGCCAGTGACAGCAGCTTCTGGTCACCGTGCGCGGGATGCAATTCGTCGGCGTTCTTGTCGGGGGCGGCAACCAGCTCGCCGCTTCCATCGAAGATGAAGGCCGTTCCGGTGCGCCCGACCTCGAGCTGTGCGAGGAAGCGCGCAAGGCGGGTGTATTCGATCATGATCGCCAGGACGCCCTGGCGCTCCTGATAGACGTCGATCGGGCCCGCGAAAGCGATCGACGGGCGCTGCCCGATCGGATGGTCGGTGACCTTGAACCATTCGGGCTCCTCGGCCTTGAGGCCGGTCTTGAACCAAGTGCGGTCGGCAACACGGAAATCGGTCGGCTCGAAGCGGCGGCTGGCGAACTCGATATCGCCGGGCACGACATCGTATTCGTCGACGCGGCGCTGGCCGGCATGATCGGTGAGCGAGATCTCCATCATCTCGAGACGGCCGTCGCCGAGCTTGTGGGCCGCAAAGAACGCGCCATCGGGCCAACCGAACGCGACCCAGGAGATCGTGGCCTGCGATTGCAGCTGGGACAGGAACACGAATTCGCGCTTGTCGGCCTCGCGGGTATCGAGGACGTTCTGCAGGAATAGCGTGCGGATCGCAGTGTGCGCCGCGCGCGCCTCGTCGACGATCGTGGCGACTTCCTTGCGGACGGCGGCCACGATCTGCTCATTGATGGTCAAGGCGAGTTGTCGGCTGGTCGCCTCCGCCGTGCGCCACCACAGGAGGCTGGACAAGGCCGCGGTCAATAGGATGGCGGTCAGGACCAGCGCCGACACTGCCAGACGGATGCTGACCGTCAGCCGCCGCAGCGTCTGGCTCGATGTCTCACGACCGGAACTGGCGTTCATGGCTTGACCCGACAGGTTGGCGAGGCCGACTGGTAGGCTCCTTCGCAGGCCGGAGCCGTTCGTTACGTCTCGCAAATGCCCGCGATCCTGGCCAATGCCCGCCGGGCAACGTCTCCATAGAGATTAGGCATTGGAATTTGCCGCCTCGCCCGCCGCTAATCCGCCCCCAAGCGCACGGCGTCGTGCGCGTCACCCAACGGTCTCACCAACTCGTGAGCGGTTTCTCCGGTAACGGCGGCTGCGGCGAGAACGAACGAGACACTGGGCCCATCGCCCTACCCCAGAGGAGATATTGCATGTCTGCCAAGACCACCATCAGCTCGCTCGTACTCGCCGGCGCCGTCTCGACCGCGCTCGCAACCCTCGCACACGCCGCTCCGCTGACCAAGGCCGAGGCCGATGCGGCCATCGCAGCCAAGAAGGAAAAGTGCTTCGGCGTTGCGCTGAAGGGCCAGAATGATTGCGCCGCAGGACCGGGCACGACCTGCCAGGGGACCTCGACCGTCGACTTCCAGGGCAACGCCTGGAAGTTCGTCCAGGGCGGCACCTGCACCGGCATCGAGCTGCCCGGTGGCAAGAAGGGCTCGCTCAAGCCGGTCTGAGGCAAGGGCAACATCGAGGCAAACAATCGCGGAGGAGCGACATGGCCGCAACGATCATGCCACGGGCCTCTACGGCCATTCCCCTCCGCTTCTCGCCTCCCGTCGGCGGCGTCGCCGGGACCAGCTTCAAGCCCGAGCACCTCGGCGCAATTCTCGACGAAGGCCCGCAGCGCGGTTTCTTCGAGGTCCATGCCGAGAACTACATGGGCGCGGGCGGACCGCCCCATCGGATGCTGGAACGGTTGCGCCGTGACCATCCGCTCTCGCTGCACGGCGTCTGCATGTCGATCGGTGGACCCGCGCCGCTGGACCGTGCGCATCTGGCACGCTTTAGCGGCCTTGTCGCGCGCTATCAGCCGGCGCTCGTCTCCGAGCATCTGGCCTGGTCGACGCACGGGACCAGCTTTTTCAACGATCTCCTGCCATTGCCCTACAACAAGGCGACGCTGGCCCGCGTCTGCGACCACATCGACGAGGTTCAGGAGGCGATTCGGCGGCCGATCCTGCTGGAAAACCCCTCGACCTATGTGGCGTTTCGCAACTCCGCGATGTGCGAGACGGATTTCATCCGCACTGTCGCCGAGCGCACCGGCTGCGGCCTGTTGCTCGACGTCAACAACGTGTTCGTCTCCGCGGCAAACCATTGTTTCTCGGCCTTGCAATATCTCGACGACTTCCCCCTGGCGCGCGTCGGCGAAATTCACCTTGCCGGCCATACCGAGCAAGACGACGATGAAGGCAAGCTGCTGATCGACAGTCATGACGGCCCGGTCGCGGACGCGGTCTGGAAGCTGTTCGAGATCGTGATAGCACGCCGCGGCCCCGTTCCGACCCTGATCGAATGGGACAGCAACATTCCCCATTGGCCGCTCCTGAAGGCCGAGGCCGCGGCTGCACAGGCGATCCTGGATCGTCATGCCGGGAGGATTCGTCATGCAGCCTGAACCGGATGCCTCCTACGCGGCCGCGTTCGCGCCTGCCTTGCTCGATCCGGTCGGCGAGATTCCGAGCATCGTGACGGGGCCTTGCGGCAAGTCAGCCGTCAAGTGCTACAACGTCCATCGCAACAACGTCACGGTTAGCCTGATCGACGCGCTCGCGTCGATCTACCCGGCGGTGCAGCGCCTGACCGGTGCAGATTTCTTTCGCGCCATGGCGCGTATCCATGTTCGCAAGACCCCGCCGGCGTCGCCGCTGCTGTTCGACTACGGGCGCGATTTTCCCGCCTTCATCGAAAGCTACGAGCACGCTCAATCGCTGCCCTGGCTCGCCGATGTCGCGCGGATCGAGCGGGCCTGGCTTGACGCCTATCACGCCGCCGACAGCGCGCCGCTCTTGCCATCCTCTCTCGCCAGGGTCGCGCCGGATCGTCTGGCCGGCCTCGTTTTCACCGTGCATCCGGCGACCCGGGTGGTACGGTCGCCTTACGCGGCGGTGAGCATCTTTGCCGCCAACCGCGGCGGCTCGGAGTCTGCCGGCACCATCGACGCCTCCGTACCGGAAGATGCCCTGATCACGCGGCCGGACGTCGAAATCGTGGTGCAGCTGTTACCGCCGGGCGGCGCGGTCTTCCTGACCTGCCTGATGTCGGGATCCATGCTGGCAGAAGCCGCCGCTGCGGCGCTGGAAGACGCACCTGATTTCGATCTCGCCACCAATATCGCCGGCCTGTTCGAGGCGGGCGCCTTCGCCTCGCTGTCGTCTGGAGACGCAAGATGATTTCGGAACAACGCATCGCACCGGCAAATGCCCTGCCCTCTTTCGGCGAGCTGGTCGACAGGGCCAATGCTCTGGTCCGGACGATCGCAACTCCATCCATGGTGCAGCTCGTTCTTCGCCTGGCATTGGCGGTCCCGTTTTGGCGTTCGGGCATCCTCAAATGGACCGGGTTCTTCAAGTTAAGCGACGTTGCGGTGACACTCTTCACCGACGAGTTCATGCTGCATCTGCCAGGCGGCCCCTATCACTACCCGATCCCCGCGACGATGGCCTTCCTGTCCGGCTGCGGCGAGGTCATGTTTCCGGTCCTGCTGGTGCTCGGCCTCGGCACACGCTTTGCCGCGCTCGGGCTCCTGTTCATGACCGTCATCGTCGAGCTCACCGTGCCCGACGGCTGGCCGGTCCACATCACCTGGGCGGCAATGGCGCTGGCCATCATGGCCTATGGACCGGGCCGGGTCTCGCTCGATCATTTGCTTTGCAGGTTTGTGATGCGTCCCGACCACTAACGCCCGGATAGTTGCGACCGTCCGTGCGCGAATCCCTCAAGTTCAACGCGAACGCAATGGAGGAGCGTCATGGAAATCAACGAAGATCGCCTCAATTCTTTCATGTGCAAGATGATCGGGGATATCGGCGCGGCGATGAGCGCTTCGCTCATGCTGCTGGGCGACAAGCTCGGTCTCTACAAGGCTCTCGCCCAGGACGGCCCGATGGATGCCGCCGCCCTGGCCGCGGCGACCGGCACTGCCGAGCGCTACGTCCGCGAATGGCTCGCGGCACAGGCCGCATCGGGCTATGTCGAATACGACAGCGCATCAGGCCAATTTTCGATGCTGCCGGAGCAGATCCTGGCGCTGGCAGACGAGGACAGCCCGATCTTCCTCGCCGCCGTCGGCAGCCTCGTCTCAGCGACCTTTCTCGACGAACCCAAGATCGCGGACGCCTTCAAGACCGGCAAGGGCGTCGGCTGGAACAAGCGCAGCGAGTGCCTGTTCTGCGGAACGGCGCGCTTCTTCCGTACCAGCTACAAGCACTATCTGGTCCATGGCTGGCTCCCGGCCCTCGAAGGGGTCGTCGACAAGCTTGAACGCGGCGCCAAGGTCGCCGACGTCGGCTGTGGGCACGGCGTTTCGACGCGATTGATGGCCGAGGCTTTTCCCAATTCGACGTTCTACGGCTTCGACTACCACGACGGCTCGATCGAGGCGGCCCGCAAGGCCGCAACCGAGGCCGGGCTTTCCGATCGCGTTCACTTCGCCACCTGTTCGGCCAAGACGTTCCCAGCCCAAGCCTACGACCTCGTCTGCTTCTTCGATTGCCTGCACGACATGGGCGATCCCGTCGGCGCGCTGCGGCACACGCGCTCCGCGCTTGCCGATGACGGCACCTGCCTCTTGATCGAGCCGTTCGCCAAGGACCGTCTCGAGGACAATCTGAACCCGGTCGGCCGCGTCTATTATGCGGCATCGACAATGGTCTGCACGCCGGCGTCGTTGGACCAGGAAGTCGGCCTCGCACTGGGAGCTCAGGCTGGCGAAGCGCGACTGCGCGAGGTGGCCCGCCAGGGCGGCTTCACGCGTTTCCGCCGTGCCGCGGAGACGCCGTTCAATCTCATTCTCGAGGCGCGCCCGTGAGAAGCAACGGGATGTCGCCAGGAACATCGTTCCATCTCACGCGACCAGCTCGACAGGCGATGACGATCTGATCGCACCGCTCATTCGGCTGCCATCGGCATCATCTCCTGCTGATCATGCAGGATCACGCCGGCGAGCGGGTCGAACTCGCCTTGCCATGGCTTGCTGGCCAACGCCGATTGGGTGTGCGCATAGCCGGCGTCCCAGCGCCTGAAGATGCCCGACGGGCTGAAGTCGATGTCCTTGGTGTGCGTCTCGTGATCGAGTTGTGGAGCGAGCAGCCGCACCACGTGCATCCGGGTCGGACAGCCGTAGCTCGTCAGCTCACGGACGGCCGGATTGCTGCGTTCGTGCTCGGGGAGCCTCGCAGCCAGCTGGTTGATGACGTGACGCAAACGATGCGCCTGCTGCTGGCGCGTGATCTGGCTTGCGATACGGCTGGAATACTGCACGTCCTTATGGCGGTTCAGGACCTCGGCCATCGTGGTTGGCTCACCACCTACCGGATTCCAGAGATGCACGGCGAAAATCAGCGAGTCCTTGCGCGGATTGTCGTCGAACACCGCCTCCGTCGGTGTGTTCGAGAGAATGCCGCCGTCCCAGTAGAGCTCGCCGTCGATCCGCACCGCTGGGAACGCCGGCGGCAGCGCACCTGACGCCATCACATGCTTCACCGTCAACTCGCCGTCGCGGCTGTCGAAATAGCGCATCCGGCTCGAGCGCACATGGGCCGCGCCCACCGTCAGCCGCGGCGTGCAGCGATTGACCAGGCGGAAGTCGACGAGCTCGTTCAACGTCTTCTCGAGCGGCGCGGTGGAATAGAAGCCGGCGTGATCGGCGCCGAGCGGATAGGAATCGCCGGCATGCGCCAGCGGATTGGGCCGGAAGAAGCCGGGAATGCCGCTTGTGACGGTCGACCAATAGGTGAGTTTTTCGTTGAAGCCGGGGAATGCGGAGCGGAAGCTCCAGGGCGGGCTCTGCTCCATCCGCTTCCAAAACACTTTCAGGCGCTCGAGCCGATGCTGCGGCTCGTTGCCGGCGATCAGGCTGGCATTGATCGCACCTATCGAGGTGCCGATGATCCAGTCCGGCTCGATGCCGGCCTCGTGCAGAGCCTGGTAGACGCCGGCCTGGTAGGAGCCGAGCGCGCCGCCACCCTGCAGCACCAGCACGACCTGGCCAGGCAGGTTCCCCGACCCGATACTCTCAGTGTTGCCGTTCATGTCGCGCTCCCCGTGAGCTTGCACCGGTTGAATGTTCGTGAACCGTCGCGGTTTGTTACGCCGGCTCATGTCAATGCGCGGTCCAGCCGCCGTCCACCGGAAGCGCGATGCCGGTGATGGAGGCCGCAGCCTCCGTCGACAGAAACACCGCGAGCGCGCCGAGCTCCTCGACCGTGGCAAAGCGCTTGTTGGGCTGCTGGGCCAGCAAGACGTCGCGGATCACCTGATCGCGGGAAATGCCGTGCGCCTTGGCCTGATCGTCGATCTGCGCTTCGACCAGCGGCGTGTAGACATAGCCGGGGCAGATCGCGTTGCAGGTGATCGCCTCCTCCGCGGTTTCCAGCGCCGTCACCTTGGTCAGGCCGACGATGCCGTGCTTGGCGGTGACATAGGCCGCCTTGAAAGGCGAAGCCACCAGGCCGTGCGTCGAGGCGATATTGATGATGCGGCCGAACCCGTTCCGGCGCATCGCGGGAAGCGCAAGCCGCGTGGTGTGAAAGGCCGAAGTCAGATTGATCGCAAGGATCTGGTCCCATTTGTCGACCGGAAACTGATCAAGCGGCGCGACGTGCTGGATGCCGGCATTGTTGACGAGGATGTCGAGCCGGCCGGACTGCGCGATGGTCGCTGCGATCATCTCGGCAATCGATTTCGGCCGCGTCATGTCGGCCGGCGAGAAGCTTGCCTTGACGCCGAACTCGACCGCGATCTGCTCCCGGATCTTGCCGATCTCGGCGGCGATGCCGAGCCCGTTCAGGACGACGTCGGCACCTTCAGCGGCGAGCGCCTTGATGATGCCGAGCCCGATGCCGCTGGTCGAGCCCGTGACGAGAGCGACTTTGCCGGCGAGCGCCCGTGTGGTCCGGGATGTCTGTGGCTTGACGGGGATATTCATGGCCAATCCTCCTGTGACGACGGGTCGGCCTCGTGACCGGATCCCTGACTGATGCGAATTGTGAGCGATGGCCTCAAGAAGCGGAAATGCCGGATGGCTTCCGAAACGATACGCGCCCGCTATCGGGCACGGGATGTCTTTCCCCGTCCCGATCGGTTAGGTTCCATCCCGATCCTGCCGGGAGCCATCCATGGAAATGCACCAGGTCCGCTATTTCCTCGCGGTCGCACAACTCCTGAACTTCACGCGCGCCGCCGAGGAATGCAATGTGACGCAGCCCTCGCTGACGCGGGCCATCAAGCAGCTCGAGGCTGAGCTTGGCGGCGACCTGTTTCGCCGCGAGCGGCCGGCCGCGCAGCTGACCGAGCTCGGCCAGCGGATGCACCCGCTGTTGAAGCAGTGCTACGAGGCCGCGGCCGGTGCACGCTCGCTCGCCTCGTCCTATAAGAGCGGCGAAGTCGGCGCGCTGCGCGTTGCGCTGACCCACGCCATCGACCTCTCATTGCTCATTCCACATCTCAACCAGATCAGGCGGCAGTTCAACCGGCTCGAGTTTCGTTTCCTGCGCGGCTCGAGCCGCGAGGTCGCAGACTATCTCAGGAAGGGTGAAGCCGAGCTCGGCATTGCCGCCGAGATCGACGAGGCCTGGGAGCGGCTCGACGTCTGGCCGCTATTCACCGAGAATTTCGATCTCGTGATCGCGAAAGGCCACCGGCTTGCGGGCCGGAGCACGATCGAATGCGACGATCTTCGCGCAGAGCAAATGCTGAGCCGAAACTATTGCGAGCATGCCAGCCGGATCTCGTCGAGCTTGCGCGAGCACGGCGTCGATGTCGATCACGGCCATGAGATCTCCTGTGAGCGCGACCTTATCGAACTGGTCGAGGCCGACATCGGCATCGCGATGCTGCCGCATACCTCACCGGTGCCCGAAAACCTCAGGCGCGTCGCTCTCAGCGGCCTCGACGCGCGCCGCACCGTCAACCTCTACGGTGTCGCCGGCCGTCAGCGGACGGCCGTCGCCAACGCGGTGATGCGGATGCTGCGCGGCGCGGATTGGCGGGCCATCGCGGGGTGATCTTCCCCCTCCTGTCGGGGACGATTTGGCAACGGCGGAACTAGTTCTCCCGGCACGCGCTCTCCAGCGCCGCGAGCAAATCGTCGATCTCCATGCGCTTGCGAAAATCGGGATCGACGAAGCGGGCTTTGACGAGGCCGTCCCGACCGACAACGAAGACAGCCGGGATCGGCAGCATCCAGCCGTCATTGCCGTGGAATTTTGCCATGTCCTGGTAAGACAATAAAAGCTGGATCTCGGTGCCCAGCCAGATCGCCAGGTTGAGCGACAGCGCATAGCCGTTGTCGAGGTCGGTGAGCACCGGAAACGGCGCGCCCGAATCGGCAATGAACTTCTCGGTATATTCCTGCGTCTCCGGCATGATCGCGACGATCTGCGCGCCCATCGCATTGATCCGGTCCTGCGCCTGGATCACCGCGCGGACGTTGAGCCGGCAGTAGGGACACCAGTGCCCGCGAAAGAACATCACGGCCACAGGCCCGCGCGTCAGCAACGATGGCAATCCAACGAGCTGCCCGCGATCGTCGGGCAGCATGAAGGGCGGCATCACCTCACCCGGACGCGGCGCGTTCTCGCCGCCGCCATTCTGGCCCAGCCGCTCGACCAGGCGATCGACCGCGTTGCCGTAAGCAGGGAATATCTCGCGGCCCGCATCCGCATAGGCACGGAGCTGCTCGTTCAGCGTGCCCTCCATGTCGCGACAGCGCTGAAAGGCAAGCTTGAGCCGTTCGGCATCGGCTGGGGTCAACGACGTCATCTTCCGCTCCGGTACCATGTATCAGCATTATTTTGACGTTCGGGCCACCCTGCAAGGGGTCACGGCCATCCGACGCCAGATCTTCCGGCGATAGAAATGCCATTCCCCAATTGGTTCGATAGCCGCCGCCTATCGCGCCGCTATAGCGCGAGGCTATCGCGTCGAGAGCGAGACGGTATTTCATTCAGCGCGTGTCATCGGCGAGCCTGACGCCATCGCCGATGACCATCGCGGTTGCGGCCAACAACGGAGACGATCCATGATCAGGCGTTCGAAACTCTCGCATACATTCTTGCCCGCCGTCGCCTTGGCCGGCGCGGTGATGTTCGCGATCCACCCCGCATCTGCCGGCGAATGCCCGGCCGACAAGGTCAAGCCGAATGCCCGGCAAATGGTCGACTACAAGCCGGTCGGCGTCACCGACGTCACGCTCGGCTCGATCGACCTCGAGAAGCAGCCGGCCAACATCAGGGATCGCGAGCTGCGCTTCCGCAAGCTGACAATCGAGCCCGGCGGCATCGTGCCCTGGCACAGCCATGACGACCGTCCGGCACTGATCTTCGTGCAGCAAGGCGAGATCGTCGAATATGCCTCCAACTGCGTCGATCCGATCGCGCACAAGGCCGGCGATATCAGGGCCGAGGTCGCCGGTACCTCGCACTGGTGGAAGAACCTCGGCAAGGAGAGCGTCATTCTCTACGTCGGCGACGTCCGCAAGGATCAGCACGATCACAACATGTAGCGAGCGCATCAGCCCCTGCTCTCGCTAACGGATGCGACGCCCGGAAGCCCCATCCCCCCGCGTGCCGGGCGTCGCATTTCCCTTGTCAGGAGATGCCGTGTCATGACCGAACTGTCCGCGCAGATCAGAGCGGCCAACATGGCGATGCATGGACCCTCGTCCGGCGTCGCCTTCCGCTCGCTCGTCATCGGCCTGACCGCGTTCCTGACGGTCGTCGATCTGTTTGCGACCCAGGCCATCCTGCCGTCTCTGACGCGCCATTACGGCGTGACGCCGGCCGCCATGGGCTTTGCAGTCAACGCTTCCACCTTTGGCATGGCGATATCGAGCCTCGTCGTCGGCTTCTTCAGCCCGCATATCGACCGGAGGCTTGGCATTCTCCTCAGCCTCACGCTGCTCGCGATCCCGACCAGCCTGCTTGCGGTGGCCCCCAATCTCGCTGTCTTCACGGCTCTCCGCGTGGCGCAAGGGCTGTGCATGGCGTCGGCGTTTGCGCTGACGCTCGCTCATCTCGGCGAACAATGCAGCGCGATGGATGCCGGCGGCGCCTTTGCCGCCTACATCACCGGCAACGTCGCGAGCAATCTGATCGGGCGGCTGATCTCGGCCGCCGTCGCCGATCGTCTCGGATTATCCTGGAATTTCTACTTCTTTGCCGCGCTCAATCTGACCGGCGCGGTTCTGGTCTATTTCACCATCAATCGCGTCCGGCCCATGCACGCGATGACCACGGCCGCCTCCCCGCTTGCCGCCCTGTTCGCGCACTGGCGCAATCCGCGGCTGCGCGCAGCCTTCGGCATCGGCTTTTGCATCCTGTTCGCCTTCATCGGCACCTTCACGTTCGTGAATTTCGTGCTGGTGCGGCCGCCACTCTCGCTCGGCATGATGGACCTTGGCCTCGTCTATTTCGTCTTCCTGCCCTCGATCGTCACCACGCTTCTCGCCGGCAAGATCGCCGCGCGCATCGGGACACGACCGGCAATCTGGGGCGCGCTCGGCCTCGCCGCGCTCGGCGTGCTCTTGACGCTGAGCCCACGTCTCGCCGAGGTGTTGACCGGAATGGTCCTGGTCGGCGTCGGGACGTTCTTCGCCCAGGCGGCCGCGACCGGCTTCGTCGGACAGGCCGCAACCGAAAACCGCGGCGTCGCCAGCGGCATTTATCTGGCCTGCTATTTCCTGGGAGGTCTGGCAGGCACCGCCGTGCTTGGACAGATCTTCGATTTGATGGGATGGACGGCGTGCGCGATCGGCGTCGCGGTTGCCCTCGGCGCAGCGGCTCTCTTGACGTTCAAGTTGAAGACCGACTGAAGCGCGGATGCAGACGGATGTCATTGGTACAAAATTGCCAATGACTTCAGAGTGTTCCCTGTTTTTGGCGGGAAGAGCGGTTGACCCTGGAGCTGGCGGAAGGGGTGGGATTCGAACCCACGGTACCCTTGCGGGCACGCCGGTTTTCAAGACCGGTGCCTTAAACCACTCGGCCACCCTTCCAAACCTGGCTGTCGCTTATCGCAGGCCGTTCGGGAAGGCAACGCGAAGTTTGGCCTTGGCGGCTTGATCGTCGGGCCTTCCGAGAACGGTTGTCATCGCGACCGATCCGACGGTTGCTTCGCCGCCAAACGGACCCGCCCCTCCGTTGACCAGGATCAATGGACTTCCGTCGGTCGTCGCTAGCGTCGGCTTACGCCTTCGACGGAGGATCAATATGAGGCTGAAGCGAATTCTTTGGACCCTCGTTCTTCTGGTTGGATTTGCAACACCTGCGCTGGCGCAGCCGTTTCCACGTCCCGTTCTCCAATTTGCCGGGCAAGTGATTTTTGGACCGACGCTTATCGTCGGGCTGAGGGTGGTCAATTGGAGCGATTACTCGCCTGCACTCTTTGCAGCTTCGCCAAAGCTGCCACCGTGCGGGCTCAATACCTCTGCATCTCGCACCTGGGTCGAGATCTTCAACGCCAGAGGCCAGAGGCTCTATGGATTCTGCGGTTTCACAGACCCGTCCCTTCTCTCAGAGTTCTGGTTCTCGATTCCGGAAGCGAATCGGCCAAGGGCGGTTTACATCACTCTCATCGACCGGCTGCGGCGCCGAATAGTCGTCTCGAACAAGGTGGCGATTCCGTAAGCCGGACAAAAGAAAGCGCGGCGCCCCATGAGAGCGCCGCGCCAAAATCCGTCCGTTACGATGTCGGCTCAGTAGCCGCAATGGCCGCAAGCCGGCTGCACCGGCGCGTAGTAGGAATAGCCCGGCGAGACCATCTCGACGCGCTGGCGCGTGGCGTATTGCGGCGGGATGCGCTCGTACTGAACGCCGGGCGGCGCCACCATCACCGTCTGCGGAACCATCACGGTGCGATACTGCGCCGGCGTGCGATGCGCGACGGTCGCACCTGGCGACACCATGACGGTCTCGTCGACAGTGCGGTATTGCGGCGCGACGTATTGCTGCTGATAGCAGGTCGTGCACGGCTGCGGCGGCGCATAGCAATTGTAGCAGCCGGCAGACGCCGCTGATGTCATCGAAATCGCAGCGACGACAGTAGAGAATGCAACAGCAAGAGTACGAGACATTATGTGGCGCCCCAATTGCACGAAATGGATTTGCGAAGGTCGCCGCATTATACGCCGCAAATCGCATCTCTGCCGAAGTTCGTCGGGGCATCCTTAATGCGAACGGCCGACTTTCGCCGGCCGTTCAGAACTTGTTGACCATGCGCGATCGCGAGAGCTGCGACTGCGCCGATGGCTGACGGGCTTACTTCGTGCGACGCTTCACTTCTCGCACGGCGCCCCGGGCAGCGCTGGTGGTGAGCGCAGCATAGGCCTGCAGCGCGGTCGAGACGTTGCGCTTGCGCGCCGCAGGCTGCCAGGCGGCATCACCCTTCGCCTCTTCCGCCGCACGACGGCTCGCGAGCTCCTCGTCGGAGATCTCGAGGTTGATGCTGCGGTTCGGGATGTCGATCGCGATGCGATCGCCGGTGCGCACCAGCGCGATGTTGCCGCCCTCGGCCGCCTCAGGCGAGAGATGGCCGATCGACAGGCCCGAGGAGCCGCCGGAGAAGCGGCCGTCGGTGACGAGCGCGCAGGCTTTGCCGAGGCCCATCGATTTCAAATAGCTGGTCGGATACAGCATCTCCTGCATGCCGGGACCGCCGCGCGGGCCTTCATAGATGATGACCACGATTTCGCCGGCGACGACCTTGCCGCCCAGAATGCCTTCGACGGCCGCATCCTGGCTTTCGAACACGCGCGCCGGGCCGGAGAATTTCAGGATCGACGAATCGACGCCCGCCGTCTTCACGATGCAGCCGTCCTGCGCGAGGTTGCCGTAGAGCACGGCAAGACCGCCGTCCTTGCTGAAGGCGTGCGCGAGATCGCGCACCACGCCCTTCTCGCGGTCGGCATCGAGCTCGTCGTAGCGGCGCTCCTGGCTGAAGGCGACTTGCGTCGGGATGCCGCCGGGCGACGCGCGGTAGAAGGTGCGGACAGCCTCGCTCTTGGAGCGCTTGATGTCCCAGCGCTCCAGCGCCTCGTTCATGGTCGGCGCGTGCACGGTCGTAACCGAGGTGTCGATCAGGCCGGCGCGATCGAGTTCGCCCAAAATACCCATGATACCGCCGGCGCGATGCACGTCCTCGACATGCACGTCGGCAACCGAGGGTGCGACCTTGCAGAGCACGGGCACGCGGCGCGACAAGCGGTCGATATCCTGCATGGTGAAGGCCACCTCGCCTTCATGGGCGGCGGCGAGCAGATGCAGCACGGTATTGGTCGAGCCGCCCATGGCGATGTCGAGCGTCATCGCGTTCTCGAACGCCTTGAAATTCGCGATGTTGCGCGGCAGCACGGAGGCATCGTCCTGCTCGTAATAGCGGCGGACGAGATCGACGATGGTGTGGCCGGCCTCGACGAACAGGCGCTTGCGGTCGGCATGGGTGGCAACCACCGTGCCGTTGCCGGGCAGCGCGAGGCCGAGCGCCTCGGTCAGGCAGTTCATGGAGTTGGCGGTGAACATGCCCGAGCAGGAGCCGCAGGTCGGGCACGCCGAGCGCTCGATGACCTTGACGTCGTCGTCGCTGACCTTGGAATCGGCCGCGGCCACCATGGCGTCGATGAGATCGACGGCCTTGGTCTTGCCCTGGAGCTTGACCTTGCCGGCCTCCATCGGGCCGCCCGAGACGAACACGGCGGGAATATTGAGCCGCAGCGCGGCCATCAGCATGCCGGGGGTGATCTTGTCGCAATTGGAGATGCAGACGAGGCCGTCGGCACAATGCGCGTTCGCCATGTACTCGACGCTGTCGGCGATCAGCTCGCGCGACGGCAGGCTGTAGAGCATGCCGTCATGGCCCATGGCGATGCCGTCGTCGACTGCGATGGTGTTGAATTCCTTGGCGACGCCGCCGGCCTGCTCGATCTCGCGGGCGACCAGCTGGCCGAGGTCCTTCAGGTGCACGTGGCCGGGCACGAACTGGGTGAACGAGTTGACGACCGCGATGATCGGCTTGCCGAAATCGCCGTCCTTCATGCCCGTCGCGCGCCAGAGGCCGCGGGCGCCCGCCATGTTGCGGCCGTGGGTGGTGGTGCGGGAGCGATAGGCTGGCATGGCGGTTTCCGTCCTCGGGTTTGACCGGCCGGGCGGGAAATATGGAGCCGCCTCAGGCCTTTCCGGCCGGATAGCGCACGGGATGAGCGGGCGCAACGGGAACTTGGGCCGGACAGGGCTCCCCTGCTCCCGGCGCGGGGTCTTGTGCCCCGGGCGCGGCGCAGCGTGGAACGGTGCGCTGCAGAACCGGGGCCCAGAAAACTCGCGGAGGCGTGGGTCCCGGCTCTGCGCAGCAGCGTTTCACGCTGCAGCGCGTCCGGGACACGAGACTGGGGCTATTGCAACGTCGGATCGAGCTTGTCGCGCAGCCAGTCGCCGATCACAGAGACGGCCAGCGTGGTCACTACAATGGTCGCCGCCGGCGCCAGCATGATCCAGGGCGCCCGGGTCAGATATTCGCGGCCATAGCCGACCATGTTGCCGAGGCTGGTCATCGGCGGCTGGACGCCGAGGCCGAGGAAGGACAGGCCAGACTCCATCAGGATCACCTCGGGGAAAACCAGCGTGGTCGAGACGATCAGGGTCGAGGCGATGTTGGGCAGGATGTGCCTGATGTAGATCCGCGCCGGCGTTGCGCCCAACTGGCGGACGGCGGCCGCATAGCCCTGCGCATTGGCGGAGATGGCAAGGCCGCGGGCGATGCGGGCGTAGCGCTCCCAGCCGAACAGGCCCATCAGGCCGATCAGAAATGGCAACGAGTTACCGAAGAAGGCGAGCACGGCCAGCGCCATGATCAGGAACGGCATGCTGGCCTGGAAGTCGGACAACATCAGCACGAGCTGCTCGACGGCCCCGCGGAAATGCGCAGCGAGGAAGCCCAGCGTGGTGCCGACGACGGCCGAGATCGCGGTGGCGCCGAACGCGATCAGCAGCGAGATGCGGACCGAGACGAGCAGCCGCGACAGCACGTCGCGGCCGAGCTCGTCGGTGCCGAGCCAGTGTGCGACGTTGCCGGGCGCAGCCAGGCGATTGCGCAGGTCGAACTGAGTGTAGCCATAGGGCGCTATCTTCTCCGCGAAGGCCGCGATGACGAGCATCGCGACGATCCAGGCGATCGCCAGCGCGACCGACACCGGGATCGCCGGCAGGCTGATGCGGCGGCGAATGGGTGCGTCCTTCAGCGTCGCGTCGGTCATGCGTGGGCTCCCTTGGCACGCAGACGCGGATCCAGGAAGCCGTAGAGAAAGTCGACGATCAGGTTCGACGTGACCATGGTCAGCGCCACCAGCAAGAGGATGCATTGCACGACCGCGAGATCGCGGTTGGCGACGGCAACGACGAGCAGCCGCCCTACTCCCGGCCAGGCAAACACGCTCTCGACCACGACCGCGCCCGCGATCAGCGAGCCGACCATAAAGCCGAGGATGGTGACAGTCGGGATCGCCGCGTTCGGCAGCGCATGCGACATCACCACCTTGCGCCACGGCACGCCCTTGGCCGAGGCGGTGCGGATATAGGGTTGGCCGAGCACCTCCAGCATCGCGCTGCGGGTAAAGCGCGCCAGCACGGCGGCGCCGCCGAGGCTGAGTGTCGCAATCGGCAGGATGGCGTGGCGCCAGCTGTCCTGCCCGCCCGATGGCAGCCAGCCCAGCTGCACGGCGAAGATCAGCACCAGCAGCAACGCGAGCACGAAGCTCGGCACGGTAAACCCGGCCACCGCAGTCATCATCACCGCACGATCGATCGCAGAGCCCCGATGCAGCGCGGCGTAGATGCCGGCGGGAACGCCAAGCGCGACCTTGAACACGAAGGCCGGCAGCGTCAGTGCCAGCGTCGCCGGGATCCGCTCCAGCACCAGCTCGATCGCCGGACGCCCGTCACGCATGGAGCGGCCCAGCTCGCCCTTGGCGATCGCACCGAAGTAATCGAGGTACTGAAACCAGATGGGATCATCGAGGCCCCAGGCCTTGCGGAAGGCCGCGAGGACTTCCGGCGGCGCTTCCGGTCCCAGGATCATCAGCGCGGGATCGCCCGAGAGACGCAGTACGACGAAGGCGAACGTGACGACGAGCACGATCGTGAGCGCCGCACGTCCAATGCGGATGGCGAAATAGCGCCCCATCACGCCGCGTCCCGAGTCTGGGCTTGCTGCCCCGTCACGAGATGGCAGGCCACTTGGCGATCGCCGCCGACAGCGGCGAGAACCGGCGCCTCGCTCGCACAGCGCGCGATGGCACGCGGGCAGCGCGGATGGAAGGCGCAGCCTTGCGGGCGCGCGGCCGGGTTCGGCGGATCGCCTGCCAAGACGATGCGACCCGCGCTGCGGCGGCCGGGCGCAGGCGAGGCCGAAACCAACGCCTGCGTGTACGGATGCTCGGGCCGCGCAAACAGATCGTCGGCGCGGCCGATCTCGACGATGCGACCGAGATACATGACCGCGACGGTGTTGCTGATCTGCCTGACAACGCGCAGATCGTGGCTGATGAACAGCAGTGTCAGCCCAAGCCGGGCCTGGAGGTCGCAGAGCAGATTCACGACCTGGGCCTGGATCGAAACGTCGAGCGCGCTGACCGGCTCGTCGCAGACGAGGAAGTCGGGCTTCGTCGCCAGCGCCCGCGCCAGCACGACGCGCTGGCGCTGGCCGCCGGAAAGGCCGCCCGGATAGCGTGCGCCATGGGCAACCGTCAGCTCGACGGCGCGCAGCAATTCGCGCACGCGCTCATTGCGCTCGGCCGGCGTGCCGACGCCATGGGTGTCGAGGGGTTCGCGGATCTGGGTCGCGACCGGCAAACGCCGGTCCAGCGCGCCCAGCGGATCCTGGAAGATCATCTGCATGCGCGCCCTCTGCGTCCGCCATGCTGGCGTTCCGGGCGCAGCGATCAGCTTGCCGTCGAACCGCACCTCGCCGCGATCGGGCGGCTCGAGGCCGAGCACGATGCGTCCCGTCGTCGACTTGCCCGAACCGGATTCACCGACGAGGCCCAGCGTTTCGCCCTTGGGAATCGTCAGCGACACGCCGTCGACAGCATGAACGGCCGTAGCTCGGCCGAACATTCCGGAGCGCATCGCATAGCTGCGCGAGATCGCGGACACTTCGACGAGCGGCGCGCTCATTCGGCGGCGATCCCGAGCAACGCGCGGCGTGAGGCCTCGGCGCGGATGCAGGCGACGGTGCGGTCGTCGGCGATGGGCGCAAGGCTTGGAACCACAGCGCCGCAAGGTTCGGCTGCAAGAGCACAGCGCGGCGCGAACGCGCATCCGCCAGGCATGTGCGCGGGATCGGGCACCGTGCCGGGAATGGCGGTCAGGCGCCGGCGCGGTCCGTCGAGCGGCGGCAGCGCGCCGATCAGGCCCTGCGCATAGGGGTGCACTGGATCGGCGAACAGCTGATGAGCCGGCGCCTGCTCGACGATACGGCCGGCATACATCACCGCGACGTGGTCGCAGTTCTCGGCGACGACGCCGAGATCATGGCTGATCAGCACCATCGCCATGCCCATCTCGCGGCGGATGGTGGAGAGCAGCTCCAGGATCTGCGCCTGGATGGTGGCATCGAGCGCGGTGGTCGGCTCGTCCGCGATCAAGAGATCAGGATTTCCGGCGAGCGCCATCGCGATCATGATGCGCTGGACCTGGCCGCCGGAGAATTCATGCGGATAGGCGGACAGACGCCGGGCCGCGTCGGGAATGCCGACCAAATTGAGCAAGCGCAGCGCCTCTGCCTTCACCGCCTCGCCCGAGAGATCGCGATGCAGGGCCAGTGCTTCGCAAAGCTGCTTGCGGATGGTCAACACCGGATTGAGCGCACTCGCCGGATCCTGGAAGATCATGGCGATCCGCCCGCCCCTGACCTGGTCGAGCGCGGAGGCGGGCGCGCCAAGCAGTTCGCGCCCATCGAGGCGGACGGAGCCGGAGACATCAGCATGGCGCGGCAGCAGCCCGAGCGCGGCTAGCCACGTCACCGACTTGCCCGAGCCGGACTCGCCGACGAGGCCGAGGGCCTCGCCCTTGCCGACAGCGAGATCGACGCCGCGCAGAACCGGCACGCCGCCAAACGCGACGCTGAGGCCTGCGATGCTGACCAGCGGTGTCATGGCTTTACGCCTCGAAATTGCCGGCGCGGAAATCCATCGCGAAGGCGGGAGAGGCTTTCCACTTGATCGACTTCGGCTTGGCCGTGAAGGTCGCGTTCTGGTGGAGCACCGTGTAGGCGGGGTCCTCGCGCTCGGCGATCTCCAGCATGCGGTGGAACGCCTTCTTGCGCGCGGCGCGGTCGGTCGACGTCTCCAGGAACTCGGAGAGCTTGTTCAGCTCGGCGTTGGTCCATTCGCCGATCTGCTGTTGCTGGCCGTTCGGACCGTGCTGGGCGACCAGCGACGACACCGGATCGTTGAAGGCGGCCGAGTTCGACCAGTCGCGCAGCGCGCGGGTCGGTGCGCGTTCCATGATCTGCGACCAGTTTTCCTTGGTCTCGATCTCGACGTTGAGGCCGACCGACTTCCACATCTCGACCAGCACCTGCGCGGTCGCGACCTGATTGGTGTAGTAGTTGTTGAGCAGGCGGTACGGGATCGGGTCGCCCTTGTAGTTGGCCTGCTTCAACAGATCCTGCGCGAGCTTCGGATCGTAGGCCGGCACGTCCCAATCGGCGATGAACATATCGCCGTAGAATTCCCATTGCAGGCCCTTCGGCACGCGGGTGCGGCCGGCCCACAGGCTGTCGACGATGGCCTGGCGGTCGATTGCATGGGTGAAGGCGCGGCGCACCAGCGGATTGGCGAGCACGGCGTGGTTCTTGTCGAACACGGTGAGGCGGTGATTGAGGATGGTGCCGCCCTGCACCTCGAAGGCAGCATTCTTCTCGATGCCGGCGATCTGGTCCGGCGGGATGTCGCAGGCGAACTGGTATTCGCCCGACAACAGACCGTTGATACGGCTTGCGACCTCAGGCACTTCGAGGAAGCGGATGCGCTTGAGCGGCGGGCGGCCGCCCCAATATTCGTCATGCGCTTCCAGCGTCAGCGACACGTCGGGCTTGAGCTCGACGACCTTGTACGGTCCCGTGGTGACAGGCTTGCGCGCCCAGTCGAGATAGCTCGCAGATTCGTCCCAGGCGCGGCGGTTCATGATATCAGAGCCGTAGCGCGACAGGCGTCCCTCGATGGTGACGTCGGGCGTCGCGTTGTAGAAGCGAACCGTGTACTTGTCGACGGCGTCGACGCGGACGAGGTCCGGCCAGATGCGGCGCGCGACCGCGGGCACGTCGGGCGGCAACTCCTTGCCGGGCTTCGGCATCGGGATCTTTTCGAATGCCTGAATGGTTGTGCGGCTCTTTGCCTCGGTCTCGCCGAACATGCGTTCGCGGCTGAAGGTGAAGACGACGTCTTCAGCGGTCAGCTCGTCACCATTTTGGAATTTGACACCCTGGCGCAGCTTTACCTCGACGGTCTGGTCGTCGATGCGGCGCCATTCGGTGGCAAGGCCCGGCACGGCTTCGAGATTGCCGCGCCAGTTCTTGGAGATCAGGCCTTCCCAGATCGAGGAGAAGAACACGCGCTCGCCGACATTGGATTGCTCGCGCAGCACGTCGAGCACGTTGGCGTTCGTCACTTTCTGCACGGCGATCGTCACCGACGGGCGGTTGTCGCCTTGCGCGATCGCGAAACGCGGCAGCGGCAGCGTGCCGGTGGCAGCGCCGCCAGCCTTCAGAACGGTGCGACGGGTAAGTTTGCTCATGGCGGTGACCCCTGCCCTGTGTGATCTGATTATTCGGCGAGACCGAGCGCGGCGAGATGCGCGGCGCCCTTGCGGACGTCGTCGTGGTTGCGCAGCTCGAGGATCAGCCGTGGATTGGAAGTCAGCCGGCCGAGCGAGCGGAAGACGGCGACCCAGGGGATGTTGCCCTCGCCCGGCGCCCAATGCCGGTCGGCAAAACCGTCGGTGTCCTGAAGGTGCACATGCGTCAGCATGTCGCCGGCGGTCTCGACGTAATAGTCGACCGGCGGCGCTGCGGTGGAGATGTGCGCGTAGTTGGCATGGCCGGTGTCGAGCGAGACGCGGACCTTGCTGCTTTCGAGCGCCTTGGCGAGACGGACCCGGTCGCGCGGGTCCTTGTCCTCGATGTTCTCGATGACGATCTCGCAGCCGATGGTCTCGGCGCGCGCGATCACCTCGGCCAATGTCGCCTTGACGCGCTCGACGATGTTGGCGCGGTTGTCCGGATAGAGATCGAGATTGTTGTGGTCCCAGGTCGTGAACGGCGAATGCACGACCATCTGCGTCGCACCGAGGAATTCTGCGGCATCAAGACCTTGCAGCAGCCGCTTGGTCACCACCTGGCTGATCAGGGGATCGTGGCTGTCGATCTTGAAGCCCCAGAACGGGCCGTGGATGCCGAGGCGCCCGGTATGGCCCGAGAGCATCTGCTTGATTTCAGCGGCGGGCGTGCGCCAGTCGCCATCAAGCAGGTCGGCGCGGAAGAAGTCCTGAATTTCGAGATCGCGCTGCCGTTCGAGAAGCCAGTCGCGGTGAGCGGGGATCGACTTGATGGACAGTGCGGCGCCCAACACCGGCTTCGACATGGCTTGCTCCTCGATTGTCAGCAATGACAGGGAGCAGCGCTAGACCAGTTCAATGACAGGCCGGTGAAATCGAGGTTCCGCAAGTTGCTGGAAATGTGGACATCGTGTCGCGCGCTTGCATCGATTTCGTGCAGGCAAATACAGCGTGCGCTCGCGCACGGATCGGCGTGCGGGATCAAGTGTTTTTCAGTCCGTAGTGATCCGGAATGGAATCCTAATTCGATCTCGCGTACATCGCACGACATCGATCGGCGGCCACTTCCACGGGCATCACCCTCTGATCGCGCACTATGGGGTTGGGGGACCACATGGGGCGGGGGATTGAAGGCTGGGGCAAGGTGACGAGGTCCGGACTCCTAGGCACTCCGGACCTCGGAACTTTCTACTTCGAACGCAATTTCGCGCCGCCGGCTTGATCAGCCACGCGGCGCGAAATCGTTTCTGGAGGCGTCCTGTTGACAGCGCCTTTGCCGGTCGCGCCCTCAGCGGGTTTGCGGCTCGATGGTCACCGTGCAATCGCCCTGTCCTTGCGTCGCGACCATGATGTCGCCAACGGGGGCACCGAGCGGAATCGAGGCGGATGAGCCGCCGCCGGGCATCTGAACCGTCACGCTCAGTGTATCCACGCGCGCATTCGAGCCCACCGTTGACGGCTCGACTTCGGCAACGTTACCCGAGGCGTCACGCCGCATGATCCGGCAATTGACGTTGCTGCTTGCGTTGCTGCCGCCGGTCGCGGCCATGCTCGTTGATGCGCCACTGCTCATCTCCGCGCGGGCCCGCGACGGATCGCGAGGCACCTGGCTGACGATGCGATGCGTCCGCGGCTCCACGATGACGACGTCATCATCCGTCGCGAAATATTCGTAGTCCCGGTACTCCGGCTCGATCGAGACGATCTCGGGCGGCAGCCGATAGAGATGCACACGCGGGGGAATCGCCTCGCCGACACGGATCGAGATGTTCAGGTTGCGCTCCGGCTCCGCCAGGTGCTCGTGGCTCAGTCGTTCCGAGATCTGCACCTGCTTCTCGGAGTTCACACGGGTCTGCTGGCTGACCTGCGTGTTGGTCTGGGTGGTTTGATTGGCTTGATTGGTTTGCGTCCCGGTGGCAGGTGCGCTCTGTGCGTTGTTGGTTGGCTGCGTCCGGCTCGTGTCGGTTGCCGTGGCCGGCCGATTGCCTTGTTGTGCGGGTTGCTGCTCCGCTGCGTTGCGTGGAGGTTGGGTCTGGTTACGCTCGCCCTGGTTGGCTGCAGCTCCCGTGCGCTCGTTCTGTTGGCCAGCAGGACCGCTCTTTGATTTCTCGGACTCGGCCGTTGATTTCTGCGGCGCAGACTTGTCCGACTTCGTCTCGGCGCGGCTCTTGTCGGCGTCGTGTCCCGATTTCGCGCTCTCGGCCTCCCGGTTGCGATCCTTCGACGGCTCGCGGGATTCTTGTGCCTGCTCCTTAGCGTTCGGCGCGTTGTGCTCGGCGGCGGTGGTCGGCTGACGCTTGTCTTCGCTAGTCTCGTGCTTGGCAGCGCCGCCCGTCTCCTCGCGGCCCGCGCCCTGCAGCTTTTCCTGGGCGCCCTGTGCGCGCTCTTGGACACGCTCCTGGGCGTGCTCCTGGGCAGCACCGCCGCGCTGCGGCGCGGCGCCCTTCGCCGGTTCCTCGGTCCGTTTCGGCTCGTCCTTGCGCTCGGGCGCCTGAGCATAGGCAACGCCGGATGCGAGCATAAGTCCAATCGCTGCGGTCGATAACATCAGATGTTTACGCATGGTCCCTCTCCTGAACAAATCGCAATGACAGACGCGAACGCTCTGTCGGTGCGAATGTTCCTGACCCGGAACGCCGCGATTAACCCGTGGGAAGATAGATCGCGCCTACATCGCGTCCTGTAATGTCAGCCGCGCCGTGAAGGTCACGCTGGTCTTGCCGACCAGTGCCATGCCATCAACCTCTGCGCCGCCAGCCGAATAGTCCCCCGAAAAGCCGCAGGTGACCTCCCTGCCTCCGAACGCGAGAGTCCTTCCGACTGCTTCGGTGTGCTGGTTGACGATCATGTCGCCGCGCCACTTGCCGTTCCGGAAGGTGTAGCTGCCGGTATAGTAGAAATAACTGTCGCCCCCCATGATGCGCCCGTCGCACAGCACGACCACGCCTCTCGCCTGGCCGCGCTTGCCGTCACGCATCTCGATGTCGAAGATGTAGAGGCCATTGATGACCCCGGCCTCCTCGCCTGCTCCCGACCCGTCCCCGGCCGACATCAGATCGTCTCCCCAACAATGCCGATCGGGCTGCGCCCTCAGTTCGGCACGTTTCGTTCCAGATCCTCAAGCCAGGCCGCAGCGCTCGAGTCCGACGGCGCCCGCCAGTCGCCGCGCGGCGACAGCGAGCCGCCTGCTGAAACCTTTGGCCCGTTCGGCATGGCCGAGCGCTTGAACTGGCTGAAAGCGAAGAACCGGCGCAGGAAGACCTCGAGCCAGCGGCGGATCTCCCGGAGATCATAGGCGCGGCGTTTATCGGCCGGGAAAGCCGGCGGCCATTCGCCCGCAGCGACATCCTTCCACGCCTGGAACGCCATGAAGGCGATCTTGGACGGCCGCAGGCCGAAGCGCAGCGTGTAGAACAGATTGAAATCCTGCAATTCGTAGGGCCCGACCGAAGCCTCGGTGCTTTGCGGCTTCTCGCCAGGCTTCACTGGAACCAGCTCCGGCGAGATTTCGGCCGAGAGGATTGAGGCCAGTGTCCCGTTCACATCGCCGCTGAACTGCTTCGAAGCAATCACCCAGCGGATCAGATGCTGGATCAGCGTCTTTGGCACGCCGGCGTTGACATTGTAGTGCGCCATCTGGTCGCCGACGCCATAGGTACACCAGCCGAGCGCGAGCTCCGAGAGGTCGCCGGTACCGATGACGATGCCGCCGTGGTGGTTGGCAAGGCGGAATAGATAGTCGGTGCGCAGGCCCGCCTGCACGTTCTCGAAGGTCACGTCGTAGACTTTCTCGCCCTTGCCGAAGGGATGGCCGATGTCCTTCAGCATCTGCGTGGCGGTGGTGCGGATGTCGAGCTCCTGCCCGGTGGTCCGCAACGCCTTCATCAGCGCCAGTGCGTTGGTCTTGCTTTCGCTGCCGGTGGCAAAGCCCGGCATGGTGTAGGCGAGGATATTCTCGCGCGGCAGACCGAGCAGGTCGACGGCCTTGGCGGCGACGATCAGCGCGTGGGTGGAATCCAGGCCGCCCGATACGCCGATCACGACACGCTTGGTGCCGGTGGCGCGCATGCGCTGCACAAGCCCCGCGACCTGGATGTTGTAGGCCTCGTAGCAGTCCTGCTCGAGCAAATGCTCGTCGCTCGGCACGAACGGGAAACGCTCGACCTTGCGCAGGAAGCCGATGTCCACAGAGGGCGGCTTGAGGGCGAATGTCACTTTCCGGAATAGCGCCTCGCGCTGCCGGCGGTTGTCGTCGAACGTGCCCATCGAGGCACGCTCCTGCCTGAGCAGGTCGAGGTCGACGTCGGCCATCGTGATTTGGCCGTCCTGCCTGAAGCGCTCGCCTTCGGCCAGCAGCACGCCGTTCTCGTAGATCGAGGTCTGGCCGTCCCAGGCCAGGTCCGTGGTGGATTCCCCAGCGCCTGCCGCGGAATAAACGTAGGCTGCCAGGCAGCGTGCCGAGGTCGATTGGCAGAGCAGCGCACGCGAGCGCGCCCGGCCGATCGTGATCGGGCTGCCCGAGAGGTTGATCAGCACGCTGGCGCCTGATAGCGCCAGCTCGGAGGCCGGCGTCACCGGGATCCACATGTCCTCGCAAATCTCTACGCCGATGGTCAGGCCCGGGACGTCGTCAGCCGCAAACAGCAGGTCGGTGCCGAATGGCGCCTGGAGTTTGCCGATGGCAATGGCCTCACCGGCGATGCCCGCGCCCGAGGCGAAATGGCGCCCCTCGTAGAATTCGCGATAGGTCGGCAAATAGCTCTTGGGCACGACGCCCAGAACGCTGCCGCGGTGAACGACGACGGCGCAATTGTAGATGCGATGGCCGAAGCGCAACGGAGCGCCGACGATCAACACCGTCATCAGCGCCGAGGAAGCCTCGACGATCGAAACGAGGCCGCGCTCAATCGCGTCGAGCAGTGGATCCTGCTTGACGAGGTCCTCGATCGCGTAGCCGGACAGGCACAGCTCGGGAAACACGGCGACTGCGACCGACTGCGCGTCGCAAGCCTTCGCCGCCGCGACGACCGCCTTGGTATTGGCCGCCGGATCGGCCACATGGGAGGTGGTGACGCAGGCCGCAACGCGCGCAAAGCCGTGGGCGTAGATCGAATAGAAGCTCATCGCGCGGAGGACCCTTAAACCTTGTCGCAAGCCAGCCGCAGCCGGCTCCGGATACTATGTAGCCCATCGACCGGGCCCCGTGCAGGCCATCCGCCATCATGCATAACGGACTTGCAAGCCGCGCCTGCTGTCAGGCGCTGCGCGCCAGCACGCTGGAGAGATCGTTGCGCAGCCATTCGGCGATCCGGGGCCAGGCATGGGCATGGGTCCGCGCACCCATGAACAGGCCGAGATGGTCGCTCGGCTCGGAGCGTGCTGCAACGAAAGCCGGCGGCGTGCCGACGAGCTTCGCCGTGGCAAATGCCTGCGCGGCCGGCACGACGTCGTCATCGAGCCCGGCCAACAGGAAGACCGGCGCCTTGACCTCCCTCAGGTCGATGGCACGGCCAAGCGCGGTGAACTGGCCCGATGCGATCCGGTTCTCGCGAAAGATCCAGTTGACGATCTGAAGATAGTAGGCACCGGGCAAATTGAGGGTTTCGCCGTTCCAACGGTCGAAGCGCGCCAGCAGGGCCGCGCCCTCCTCGTCCGAGAGGTCTCGCTGCAATGCCGCCGCGATGTCGTCGGGGCCTGGCACCTTGGACCAGACATGCAACATCTCCTCTCCGCTGACATTGCCGCCGCCGCGCGCGACGAGCTGATCATAGACCATCACCGGCGCGTTGCGGGCGAGCTGCGCCAGCCTGGATTCGACCGAGAGGTCGACCGGCGCACCCACCAGCACCAGCCGGCGCACCTTGGCCGGAAAGCGCGCGGCATAGAGCAGCGACAGCCAACCACCCTGGCAAAGGCCGACCAGATCGACCGGGGCGCCGATCTCGTCGACGGCGACGTTGAGATCGGACAGATAGCTGTCGATCGAGAGGTGGCGCATCTCGGGCGTGGCCGAGCGCCAGTCGGTGAGATAGATTCGATCGATACCGCCCTGTTGCAGCGACTGCACCACGCTGTGACCGGGCGCGAAATCGGCAATCAGGGCCCGATGCAGCGCATAGGGGGCGCAGACCAGCGCCGGCTGGCCGGATCGCGTCCGCGCACAATCACGAAGCCGCATGGTGGCAAGCTCCAGCGCCACGGTGCCTGATGTGGTCCAGGGGAGCTCGCTCTCACCCTGCTCCGCCGGGCTGCGTTCCAGCCACCAGAAGCAGGCATCCATCGCGAGCCTTGCTGCCGCAAACGGCCACAGCATGGTGTCATCAGGGCCACGCCCCGCCTCGCCGGGCAGCTCGCCGCTCTTCTCCGCCGCCATTACCGTGTGGTCCTCACAGGAACGCCTCCAGGCTGATGATGGAAATGCCGCGTTCCCTGAAGCTGCGATGGGTCGCCGCGACCGAGCCGTCGAGGTCAATGCCACGGCAGGCATCCTCGATCACAGCAACCTCGAAGCCCGCCTTGCGGGCATCCTCCGCGGAAAAGCGGACGCAAAAATCCAGCGCCAAGCCCGCCACGAAAACGGTCTTCAGCTCGCGCTCGCGCAAATAGCCAAGCAGGCCGGTCGGCGTCGTCTTGTCATTCTCAAACAGCGCCGAATAGGAATCGATCCCGCGGCGAAAGCCCTTGCGCACCACCAGGCTTGCCCGCGCGAGGTCCAGATCCCGATGGAATTCGGCTCCGGCCGTGCCCTGGACGCAGTGGGTCGGCCACAGCACCTGGGTGCCATAGTCGAGCTCGATGGTCTGGAACGGCTGCTTGCCCGGATGGTTCGGCGCGAACGAGACGTGGTTGCCCGGATGCCAGTCCTGCGTCAGCACCACATTGGCGAATTTTTGGGCGATGCGGTTGATGGCGGGGACGACTTTCTCGCCGCCGGGAACGGCGAGCGCCCCACCGGTGCAAAAATCGTTCTGCACGTCGATCACCAGCAGCACGTCGCGGTCGGATATCTTCATCGAGAGGTCCCAGTCGCGGGTCTAGTGTCATCCGCCCGGCGCGCTCGGCACCGGCCGTTCTTGCCAATGTCGATCTTCCCGCGCGGCTTCGCAACCTCCGTCCTCAATGCAACGCTTTGGGGGCGACCGTGTTGACTAGCTGTACCTGACCGCGGAATCTCTGATATCCGCGCCATACGGATTGGTGCGACGAAGCAGAGGAGAAAGGTTCCTGTGGCCAAAGGCCACGGCAGCCAGATGATCATGGGTATCGGCAAGACAGGAAATATTCTTCTCGCCGATATCGGCGGCACCAATGCACGGTTCGCGCTGAGCAATGGCGAGCGGATCGGACCGATCGACTACGTGAAGGTGGCCGACCATCCCACGGTCCGCGAGGCCATCACCGACGTGCTGCGGCGGGCCGACGGCGAGAAGCCTGTTCGGGCCGTCCTCGCCGTCGCCGGCCCCGTCACCAACAACCGCTGCGTCATGACCAACAGCCCCTGGGTCATCGACGGCAACGAGCTCCAGCCGGCGCTCGGCTTCGACAGCGTCCACGTGCTCAATGATTTCGAGGTCGTGGCCTGGTCCCTGCCCGCCCTGCAGCCGGCCGACCTGATTCCGCTCGGCGGGCAGGACGGCATGCCAGGAGAGCCATTGCTGGTGGTCGGGCCCGGGACCGGTTTTGGCGTCTCCTGCCTGGTCGAGCGCCACGGCTCCCGGCTCGCCGTCGTCACGGAAGCCGGCCATGCGACGCTTCCGGCGGAGAACGAGCGCGAGGAACGGGTAATCGCCTCGATGCGCCGGCGCTTCGGCCACGTCTCGATCGAGCGCGGCGCGCTATCCGGTTCCGGCCTGCAATCGCTCTACGAGGCAATGGCCGAGATCGATGAGGCCCAGGTGCCGCAACGCGATGCCGCAGCGATCACCAAGGCGGCGCTGGACGGGTCTTGCGACCTCAGCCGCGCGACGCTGGAGATGTTTTGCGCCATCCTCGGCTCCGTTGCCGGCAACCTCGCGGTGACCTTCGGCGCCAGGGGCGGCGTCTATATTGCCGGCGGAATCGTCCCGCGCTTTCCGGAATTCCTTTCGGCTTCGGCATTCCGCGCGCGTTTCGAAGCCAAGGGGCGCTTTCAGGACTACTTGCGCAACATCCCGACCCGCCTCGTCATGAAGCCCGATGCAAGCTTCGTTGGCCTGAAGATGTTCGCCGACCACAATCTCGATTGAGGCGCGGCCAACACGTCCGTCAATTCCACAGCTGATTGCAACGCGCGCGCGGTTCCATGCAGGATCGTGCTTGCCCGTTTCTGTCCGATGGGAAACAATCGCAACCGTGTGCGTAGGTACGGGGGCGTGACATGCGTAAACAGGATGTGGGCTTCGACTATCACCGCTATCACCGGCTGCTGACCGAGGCTGACGATGAAGCAAAGCGCATGGCACTGATCGAGCTGTTGATCGAGGAAGGAGCAAGGGATCGCTTGGCAGCGCAGCGCGCCTCGGACCGCGCCGCCATGACGGCGCACACCATCGCGACGGTGCTGAGGGGCGGCCGCAACTAGGGCTTGCAGAGACGACGGCCCGGCGGCGAGGAGTCAGCGATCGATTGCGATTCCGTTAAGGATCCCTGGCAATCCTGTATCAAACTTTTTGCTCTAGAAGTTCCCTCACCTGATGCAATTCAGGATTAAACAGAGGGGGAATGAACATGAGCATGATTTCGCTCACCGAAATGCCGGCTGCCGTCCAGTCCCGGTCAATCGATACTTCTTTCAAGGCCATTATTATCTTTTGCTGCCTCGGACTGCTCGCCTCGTTCAGCCTGATGGCGCAGGGCGTCGACCTCAGCGCCGGTCTGATGTGATCTCCTGACGGATCTTCCGTCGCAAAATGGCCGCCCCTTCCGGGCGGCCATTTTCATGGACGATGCCTCCACCGTCGACAGCGTCAGTGCGGCACTTTGGCGGGCATATCCGGAAACAGCGAGTCGATGATGGTCTTGAGCTGATCGAGCGCAATCGGCTTACGCAGAATCGGCCGACGACGGAGCAAGGACGGCAGCAATTCCGGCCCATAGCCGGTGGCAAACAGAAACGGCTTGCCGCGCCGCTCGATCAGATCCGCGACGGGATCGACATAAACGCCCATCAGATTGATGTCGAGGATCGCGAAATCGTACTGCGCGGTCATCGCAAAGGCGCTCGCATCGCGCACATTGTCCGCTTCCGCGACGACATGGTGGCCAAGCTCTTCCACCATGTCAGCCATCATCATCCGGATCAACGCCTCGTCTTCGACCAGGAAAACGGAGAGTCCGTCCGCCATATCAACCCCGCAAGCAACGTCGCTGCGAAGGTAAGCATAACCGATTTGCGAAAAGGATTCACGAATTCGTGGCCTTCAATTTCCACGAATGCATGCAATCCGATTCAAGCTCGATCAATCCAACCAGGTCAATCCAGCCCGCGCTCATGGCTGAGACGAACCATCTCCTGGATGAACACCTGCTTCTGCTTGTCATCGAGGCTCGAGTACAGCGGCTCGGCGGCATCGGCGACATTGCGCTGGTCGGCGGCGCGGTCGATCAGGAACTGCGCCTCATTGCGCATCTGCTCGATGATGTCGTCGGGCGGATCGCGCTTGGCCCGCTCCATCCGCAGGTTGAGTCGCTCCGCGCCATTATGCCCGAGATAATGCATCGCGCTGGAGAAGCCGAACCAGTTCTTCTCCTGCGCGGGCGTGAGATTCAGTTCGGTCTTGATCCGCTCGATATAGGAATCGCTGTTGGCGACGATCTGGTCGGCGGTCAGTTGCGGCGCGCCGGGCTGGGTCAGGACGGTGACGTCCTTATTGTCCTTGGTGTCATTCTTAGTGTCCTGGGGAGCATTCTTGGCTTCCTTGGTCGCCTTGGCCCCCTTGGCGCCTTTTGCCGTCTTGGCATCCTTGTCCTTGGCCGCGCCCGACTGCTTGCCGTCCTTCGCATCCTTGGATGCGTCCCTGGTGGCGTCCTTGCTGGCATCTTTGCCGGCGTCCTTGGCCGCCGGCGCCTGACCGTTGTTATTATTCCCGACGCCGAGCACACCGGTAAAGACGCCGACCACGCCGCCGATGGCGCCGCCGAGGACGCCTCCGACAGGACCCGCGGCCTTGTTACCGGCTGCGGCGCCGTCCTGGACGCCCTTGACCAAACCTTGTGCATTCGCAACTGCGGCCGCGCCGACAAGCAGTGTCAGCAGGGACCCGAGCGCGAGCCATCGTCGCAGGCCAAGCCGCGCAGGCGGCGCCGGGTTGATCATTTGGGTCTCCATCTCGATCCGCTTGCTTTCTTACGAAACGGCAGGTGTCCTGCCGGTTGCAACTCTACCGTTTTCGCCGAGCCGAGGTCTAGGTACGGACCATCACTGTCCCCGATTGATGGACTTCTGGCGCTAAACGGCACTGCAAGCTCATTCGGAACTGCGGCGTAATTGCGCACGGCAAATGGCGTCTTCGCTCGACGTGTGCGTCGCAATAAGAACTGCCTCAGCTCACGGCGCGTCCGACGTGCGCTGTCGGTGTCCCATACACAACGTTAGTTCTAGAGATCGTGGCATTCGGCTTTCTCGACAGACGCAATCAATCATGATCTGATCGCGCTACCAATTCGCCGCGTCCCCTCGCGTGAATTTGCCACTGGGGATGACGAGGCCAACAAGAAACGTCCAACAACAAGATCAAAAACAAACTTGGGAAAGTCAGAGGAAACGACAGAACAATAAAACGAACCAAGGCGAGGAAACGAGATGTCACGCAAGACACTGACGCGACGTCAATTTGTGGCTGCCACTGCAATGTCCTCCACGGCGCTGATCGCAGCGCCCTACGTCCGAGGCGCTTACGCCGCCGGCAAACTCTCGATCGGCTTCTGGGACCACTGGGTGCCCGGTGCCAACGATGCCTCCACCGCGCTCGTCAAGGAATGGGGCGAAAAGGAAAAGGTCGAGGTTTCGATCGACTACATCACCAGCAACAACAAGAAGATTGAGCTGACCGCGGCGGCCGAAGCCCAGGCCAAGTCGGGTCACGACATTCTTCAGATGCCGAGCTGGTGGCCGCACGCTTATTCCGAAAACCTCGAGCCGCTCAACGACGTCATGGAGCCGCTCATCAAGCAGAATGGCGAGGTCAACGGCACCGTCAAATATCTGGCGCAGTCGGGCGGCAAATGGCTTGCAGTACCGGCAACCCCGGGAAGCCAAATCAAGGGTCCCTGCTCCCGTATCGATCTCATGAAGAAGCACGCCGGCATCGACGTCCAGGAGATGTATCCGGCCGGCAGCCCGCCGAAAGATGACAACTGGACGTTGGAGACATTCCTGAAAGCGGCGGAAGCCTGTCAGAAGGCCGGCTTCCCGTTTGGCATCGGTCTCGGCGAGACCACCGACAGTGTCGATACGGCGGGTGCAATCTTCCAGTCGTTCGGCGCCGAACTCGTCAACGCCAAGGGCGACGTCACCGTCAAGACCGACGCGGTGCGGCAGGCACTCGAATTCTACAAGAAGCTGATCGCGGTGCTGCCGGCAGATGCGCCATCCTGGGATGACGCCTCCAACAACAAATGGCTGATCTCGGGCCGCGGCGCGATGATCATGAACCCACCGAGTGCCTGGGCCGTCGCCAAGCGCGATGCGCCGCAGGTCGCCGAGCAATGCTGGACTCATGGCTTCCCGTCCGGGCCGAAAGGCCGCTTCGCGCCGTTCCTGCCCTATTTCTGGGGCGTGTGGAGCTTCGGCAAGAACAAGGAGGCGGCCAAGAGTCTGCTCGTCCATCTGTCCTCGCCGGCGGCGATCGAAAAATTCGTCGTGGCGAGCGGCGGATACGATCTCCCTGCCTACGCGAACATGACGAAGTTCAAGACCTGGGCCGAGGAAGGGCCGCCGAAGGGCACGCTGTTCCACTATCCGGATCCCTACCATCGTCAGACCCTGTCGATCGCCGCGTCGCCGGCGCCGCCGAAGATCGCCCAGCAGATCTATTTCCAGGCGACGCTGACCAAAATGGCGTTGCGCTTCGCGCAGGGCGAGAAGATGGAAACCGCTCTCGCCTGGGCCGAGGACGAGTGTGAGGGCTTCATGCGGACCTGAGCCGGGTGTGTGCCATGGCGGTTCATGCTCGCTTGCGTGAGCCGCCAAGGCGCCCTCTCAGTCCGTCCCCCTGCGAAGCCGAGCGGTCGCCGGCGTTGCCGTTGACCTTCCGTTTGAATGCTTGTCCTGGAAAGTTTGCCCATGGCCGATGTCGTCGTCGAGCAAGGTCGCCACGTCAGTTCCGTCCGCCCGCGAAAGCGTGCGAGCCTGCGCAATACGCTCGGACGGAAATCGACCGTGGCGTTCTTCCTGACGCTGCCGCTGATCCTCCTGATCGCGCTGCTCGTGCTGTATCCCGCCTTCTTCTCGCTCTATCTGGCGACGCTGAACAAGGCGATGACGAAATTCGTCGGCCTCGGCAACTTCACCTTCCTGTTCAAGCGCGAGACGTTCTGGATGGTGGTGAAGCAGTCCTGCATTTTTGCGGTCACCGCCGTGATCTTCAAGGCGCTGATCGGTTTCATCGTCGCTCATTTCGTCCACAACATTCCCGGCAAGAAACAGCGTAAGTGGCGCGGCATGCTGCTGGTGCCCTGGGTGATTCCGCCGGCGATGAGCACGCTGGCCTGGCTCTGGCTGTTCGACCCCTCCTACAGCGCCTTCAACTATACCCTTTCCTTCTTCGGCGTCGGCCCGATCCCCTGGCTCGGTGAGACGTTCTGGGCGCGCTTCTCCGTCATCCTGGTCAACGTCTGGTACGGCGCCCCGTTCTTCCTGATCATGTATCTGGCGGCGCTGAAATCGGTTCCCGACCAGCTCTATGAGGCAGCGGCGATCGACGGCGCCAATTGGTGGCAGAAGATCTGGTACGTCACGCTGCCGATGATGCGCAACATCATCGCCATCACCACGCTGTTCTCGCTGATCGTAACCTTCGCCAATTTCGACATCGTGCGCATCCTGACCTCGGGCGGGCCGCTGGACACGACGCATCTGTTTGCCACCTGGGCATTCCAGGTCGGCATCCAGAGCAGCGATATTCCGCTCGGCGCCTGCGTCTCGCTGTTCATGGTGCCGATCCTCGCCGTCGCGGCGATCTTCATCCTGCGCGACGTCACCAAACGTGGGAACGAAGCCTGATGAGCACGCTGGCGATCGACAAGGCCGGACCAACCCGCAAACTCGGCAGCATGAGCCGGGACCGCGCCTGGGCGCTGCGCTGGTCCTATTTCTTCCTGGTGCTGTTTGCGATCTTCTTCCTGACACCGCCGGTCTACATGGTGATCACCTCGCTTAAGAGCAGCGCGGAGATTTCGGCGGCGACCAATCCGTGGTGGGTGTTTCACCCAACGCTCTCGAACTATGTCGAGCTGCTGACCTCGAACCAGTTTTTGCGGTTCTTCTGGAACTCGTCGATCATCTCGATCGTGGTCGTGATCGTGACCATGCTGATCAGCATCCCCGCGGCGTTCGCGCTGGCGCGGATGAAGTTCTGGGGCTCGGCGACGCTGGCAACCGGCGTCTTCCTGACCTATCTGATCCCGGACAGCCTGCTGTTCATTCCGCTGTTCAAGATGCTGGCGATGGTCCAGGACCTTACCGGCATTACGCTTCTGAACCGCTGGTATGTGCTGGCGTTCATTTATCCCACGCTGACCGTACCATTCTGCACATGGATCATGATCGGGTACTTCGCCTCGATCCCGAAGGAGCTCGACGAGGCCGCGATCATCGACGGCGCCTCGTGGCTCCAGACGTTGCTGCGGATCTTCATTCCAGTGGCATTGCCGGGGTTGATCGCCGCGACGATCTTCGCCTTCACGGTGTCCTGGGCCCAATTCCTCTATCCGCTGGTGTTCACCACGTCGGTGGACCAGTTGGTGCTGCCGGTCGGCATCACTACGACGCTGATCAAGGGCGATGTGTTCAACTGGGGGCAGATCATGACCGGCGCGCTGCTCGGTGCGGCGCCGCCGCTAATCATCTACGCTTTCCTGATGGACTACTACATTGCCGGCCTCACCGCCGGCGCGACCAAGGGTTGAAATCGAGGGGTTGAAGTGCAATGGCCGACGTTTCCCTGCGTAAGGTGATCAAGCGCTACGACGAGGTCGAAGCCGTCCGTGGTATCGACCTCGATATTGCCGACCATGAGTTCATCGTGCTGGTCGGTCCGTCCGGCTGCGGCAAGTCGACCACGCTGCGCATGATCGCGGGGCTCGAGGACATCAGCGACGGCGACATCATGATCGGCGGCGACGTCGTCAACGACGTGCCGCCGAAGGACCGCGACATCGCCATGGTGTTTCAAAATTACGCGCTCTACCCGCATATGACGGTCGCCGAGAACATGTCGTTCGGGCTGCGGCTGAAGCACTATCCCAAGGCCGAGATCAAGGCCCGGGTGACTGAAGCCGCACGCCTGCTCGACATCACCGACCTGATCGACCGCAAACCCAAGCAGCTCTCCGGCGGCCAGCGCCAGCGCGTCGCGATGGGGCGCGCCATCGTGCGCAATCCAAAGGTGTTCCTGTTCGACGAGCCGCTGTCCAATCTGGACGCGAAACTCCGCGTGCAGATGCGCATCGAGATCAAGAAGGTGCACCAGAAGGTGCGCACCACCACAGTGTACGTCACCCACGACCAGGTCGAGGCGATGACCTTGGCCGATCGCGTCGTGGTGATGAACAAGGGGCGGATCGAGCAGATCGGTACGCCGAACGAGCTCTACCACAAGCCTGCGACGCGCTTTGTCGCAGGCTTCATCGGTTCGCCCGCGATGAACTTCATCCCGTGCCGTCTGGAGGACGCCGGCGGCTCGCTCCAGGTCCGCCTGACCGACCGCATCGCCTTTGCGCTGCCTCCGGCCCGCGCCGCGCGCTACAACGCGCTGCCGCGTAGCGACAGGCTGCTGCTCGGCATCCGGCCCGAGCATCTTACCGAGGCGCATGCGCATCTGGATCCCGGCATCGAGACCTTTGACACGGTGCTCGACGTCACCGAGCCGATGGGAATGGAGACGCTGGTCTATTTCGGCCTCGAGGGCACGCCGGTCTGCGGCCGCGTCAATCCCAATGCCGGCGCCAAGGACGGGGCTCCCATGCGTTTGGCGATGGACCTCAACAACATGCACCTGCTAAACGAGGAGACCGGCGCCGTGCTGTGACGCCGTCTTAAGAAACTCGAAGCAGGCGGGGAGCGATGGCGACCAACAAGAAGAAGATTTTCGTTACACAAACTTTGTCACAAGGGGCTCGCGCCCTCCTCACCCAGCGAGACGATATCGAGCTCGTCGAGTTCTCGAACCTGATCTCCGCCGGGGATTTCGAGGCCCTGCTGAAGAGCCATGCGCCGGTCCACGGCGTCGCGCTCGGCGCCACGGCCTTTGGCGAGACCGAGCTCGAGGCCGCCCGCGACATGAAAGTGGTGACCCGCATCGGCGTCGGCTACGACGCCGTCGACGTGCCCGCCCTCTCCCGCCGCAAGGTCCCGCTGATGGTCGCGGGCAGCGCCAACTCGCCCTCGGTAGCCGAGCAGGCACTGTTCATGATGCTGACGCTGGCCAAGCGGGCCAATGAGATGCACGCCTGCGTCAAGGACGGCAGATGGGCCGAGCGGCTCGGCATGCTGCCGTTCGATCTCTATGGCAAGACCGTGCTGATCATCGGCTTCGGCCGCATCGGCAGCCGCACCGCCAAGCGCTGCCTGGCGATGGAAATGAACGTGCAGGTCTATGATCCCTACAAGCCTGCCGCCGAAATCAAGGCTGCCGGTTGCGAGCCTGTTACCGATCTCGACGCAGCGCTGCCCAGCGCCGACTTCGTCACCGTCCACTGCCCGAAGACGCCCGAGACTATCGCCCTGTTCGACGCTGACAGGATCGGACGGATGAAGCCGAGATCCTATCTGATCAACACCGCGCGCGGCGGCATCGTGAAGGAAGCCGCGCTGTATGACGCACTTGTCTCTGGCAAGATCGCCGGCGCCGGCATCGACGTGTTCGAGGTCGAGCCGCCGCCGGTCAGCAATGCGCTGTTCGCGCTGCCCAACGTCATCATGGCTCCGCATGTCGCAGGCGTGACCGTCGAGGCGGTCCAGCGCATGAGCGA
This sequence comes from Bradyrhizobium guangzhouense, assembly GCF_004114955.1. Lineage (NCBI taxonomy): Bacteria > Pseudomonadati > Pseudomonadota > Alphaproteobacteria > Hyphomicrobiales > Nitrobacteraceae > Bradyrhizobium > Bradyrhizobium guangzhouense. The sequence goes on along the minus strand of NZ_CP030053.1, from coordinate 3,674,268 downwards.
GCAGACCGCGCGCAACATCCTGAGTGTGCTGGACGGCGATCCGATCAGGCAGAACATCATCAATCAGGATGTGCTCGGCTAACGTAATTCCGAAGGCGGGTGTTTCGACCCGCCTTCGGAGGGCCAGAATGCGTCCCATTTTGGTGCAGATCGGGCCCCAACTCAGCCTTAATCAAACCCGCGTAATGTATCCGGCCGCGGCGGCAGTGGGACAGATTTGCCGGCCGCGTCGAGCTGGAGGATGGACCTTGTCAGAGATCGACCCGACCGACCAAGCGCTGGCGACCATCGCCAGCATTTTCGAGCACCCCGAGCCCACCTTCGTCGTCCGGGACGCCGGGACCGAAACGGCCGTCGCCGATGAGCATCCGGTCGAAGCCGAACATTCTGGCCTGGACGCGCACGAGCATCCCGTGGTCGAGGAACAGCCGCTGGCGCCGGAGCACCCGTCCGATGCCGATGGCTACAGCAAGGTCGGTCCCGGCCCGATGGTGGCGATCCGCCTGAAATGGACGGTCCATCGCGGCGACGACGGGCAGTATTACGTGCACGAGACCATCGGCGAGCAGTCCGCCCCCGTGGTCAGCGGCCCCATGACCAGCGAGGCCGCCGTGAATTTTGTCGATGAACACGAGAACGAGGCGCGCCGGCGCTTCGAACTGCTTCGCAGCGAGATCGCCGGTCGCAGCTCGCTTGCCGATTACGAGCGCAAGGGCGAGGCATAAGTTAGCTTGGGGGCCACTCTCTCCGTGCACCTCTCCCGAAGGGAGAGGTCGGAGCGCATCGAAGATGCGATCCGGGTGAGGGGTTCAGGTCTCAATGTACGTTGCGCCCCCTCACCCGGATTGCTGCGCAATCCGACCTCTCCCCGCTGGGAAGAGGTGAACACCAAGCGCTACTTCCTTCCCAAGAAGTCCTTCTTCACGAGCTCGACACCCGCGTGCCGCAACAAATCGTACGCGGTCGTAACGTGAAAGAAGAATTGCGGGACGCTGTTGGTGAGCAGCAGCGTCCGCCCGGTAAAGGGCAGCTCGGTCCCGTTCTTCAGCTTGAAGAAGACTTTCAGCTCCGCCGCCGCATCGATCTCGGCACGCGGCAGGCTTTCAATGAACTCGATTGAGGTGGCGATCCGCGCCTGGAGCCCGGCCATGTCGTGCTCCAGCGGCGGCAGCGCGACCGGCTCGCATTGCGCCAGCAAGGCCGGCGCAACGGTGGCGTGTCGGCAGGCTTCGCCAATCTGCTGCGCCAGATCGTACATGTTCGGCGCCATGCGCATGCCGAGCAGAACCGCCGGATTGAACTTGCGGGTCTCGGCATAGGCGACGCCCTTGTCGAGCAGCACGGACAGATTGCGCAAATAGGGTACGAAGAGGCCGACCGAGGCCTCGTACATCGAGATCGTCACTTCACAATTCCCTTCAATTCCATCTCGCCAGAAACCGGCATCTGGTCTAAATCCACCTCAGAAGAGCTGCACAATGACAGCTCGGGCGTGGGTGGAAAAGAGATGATCGTTCGAATATCAGTTCGAATCCTTGCAGTTTTGGCCGCAATATCGCTGACAAACCTTTCGGCGCATGCGCAGCAGGCATCGACCTCGCGCCTCGACGAGATCATCAAGCGCGGCACCTTGCGCGTCGGTATGACCGGCGACTACAAGCCCTTCACCTATCTGGACAAGACGACGCAGCAGTTCTCCGGGTTCGACGTCGACATGGCCGAGGCGCTCGGCAAGGCGCTTGGCGTCAAGGTCGAGTTCGTACCGACGGCCTGGCCGAAGCTCATGAAGGATTTCGAGGCCGATCAGTTCGATATCGCGATGGGCGGCGTCTCCGTGACGCTCGATCGGCAGAAGAAGGGCTATTTCTCGATGCCGATCATGCGCGAGGGCAAGACGCCGATCGCGCGCTGCGCCGACGTCGGCAAGTACCAGTCCATTGCCGATATCGACAAGAAAGGCACACGTGTCATCGTCAATCCCGGCGGCACCAACGAGCGTTTCGCGCGCGCCAACATCAAGGACGCCGACATCACCGTATTTCCCGACAACACCGAGATCTTCCACGAGATCGCCAAGGGCAACGCCGATCTGATGATGACGGACGCCTCCGAGACCCGCTACCAGCAGAAGCAGAACTCGGGCGTGCTCTGCGCGGTGCATCCGGACAAGCCGTTCGATTTCTCGGAGAAGGCCTACTGGCTCCAGCGCGACATGGCGCTGAAGGCCTTCGTCGACCAGTGGCTGCACATCTCCATGGAGGACGGCAGCTACAAGAAGATCTACGCCGCCTGGTTCGACTAGCATCATGCGTCACGTGATCGCGGTCGCGGCTGTACTCGCAACGGCCGGAGCCGGCAGTGCATTCGGGCAGACGCCCTTCACGCCGGCGACGGGTCCCGCCTGCAAGGATCAATCCAAGGAAGGGTTCGGGCTGTGGACCTGCCCGGGACCCGCCGGCTACGTCGTCCGCTTCGCCGACGAGGGCAACATCGTCTCGCTGACGATTGCGCCGAAGCGCGCGATCGAGAAGGTGGAGGGGCCGACGGCGCAATGGCGCGGCGCCGGCAAGGCCTTTGGCGACAGGGTGCAGTGGATCATGCGCGCCGGCGTTCCCAGGGCCGCGGTGATCCGGACCTGGAGCCGGGTCGGTGACGACGAGCGCGAGGTCCAGGAACTATCAGTGTTCGCGATCAACGGCGAGACAGCCTGCCTTGTTGGTGCAGTCGAGATCCACACCGAGAAGGCCAACGCGGCGGCCCTCGCCCGTGCCGAGCGGGCTGCGGATTCGCGCTGCCCGGAGAAGTAGCTGGACCGCCCATCCAACTCGGGACCGAGTTCGGCGTTATTGAACCCGGAACCACCGGTAGGCGACTCATACCGTGACAGTGATCTAGATCACTTTTCGCAGATGAACCGAGGCGTAAGCGTCGGTGCGGGGACCAGCTTTTCGGGAGATGGAAATGAGGAAGCTGTTGGCCACGGCCGCATTCCTTTTGGCGAGCACCGCAGCGCAGGCGCAGTACACGTTCGAGTATGGTGGCCGCACCATCCGCATCGATCCGGACCGCGGCACGGTTCAGATCCCCGGCGTGTATGACAACACCGGTCAGGGTAAATCCAAGAAAGCCAAGAAGAACGACACCAAGCAGGACCAGCAAGCGCCGCAGCAGGCGAAGGTCGATCCGCAAACGCAGCCTGCTCCCGCGCCGGCCCCCGCTCCCGTCGTCGCACCTCCGGCGGCTGAGCAGGCTCCTGCCGCTCCAGCGGCGCCCGCCCCGGCCGCCGCAGCGCCGCCGCCCGCGCCACCATCATCGCCCGCTCCGCCTGCTGCGGCGACTGCCAGCACCGCCCCGGCAGAAGACATGGTGCCGCCGCCTCAACCGGCTCCGAGCGCGGCCCCGACGGTGGCTGCGGTGCCACCCGCACCACCTCCACCGCCGGCTCCAACCGTCGCCGCCGCACCACCTGCACCGGCGCAGCAACCAGCACCCGCGCCAGCCCCTGCTCCCGTGCAGGCCGCCGCTGTCGCACCGCCGCCTCCCGCAGCCGCGACTGCGCGCGACCTCAATTCACCGCTCGGCGTCTGGCTCACCGAGGAGAAGGAAGGCAAGGTCCGCATCGAGCAGTGCGGCAACAACCTTTGCGGCTATTCGGTCGACAGCAAATCGAACCAGAATGGCGAGCAGGTTCTGATCAACATGAAGCCCGGCAAGGACCAGAAATGGTCCGGCCGCATCCTCGATCCCAATTCGGGCTCGACTTACGATTCGACGATCACGTTAAGGGGCACTGACCGCCTGCGCGTGCAAGGCTGCGCCTTTGGCGGCATGTTCTGCGGCGGCCAGACCTGGACTCGCGTGAACTAGACCGGCTCGACGATTTCGAGATGACAAGGGGCCCGTGATCCGGGCCCCTTTGTTTTGCGAAGGTGTCGCGATGTGCGTCACCTCACACAGGCTTTGGCGCGCGTGACAGTCCTCACATCGCGAACCTTGCGCCGATGACACGATCCCCGCATGGTCAACCACAGGGGTGTGTCATGAACGGATTTTGCAAGGGTCTCCTAGCCACCATTATCGCGATCGCATTTCCGCTCACACAGGCGGATGCCGCGGGCTCGACCTTCGACGGGACATGGAATGTCCGCATCTCGTCGTCGAGCGAAACCTGCGGCAACGGCGCGACGGTCGCAATCGGCATCAGCAACGGCCAGATCGCCTCAAGCAGCACAGCAGTGACGGCATCGGGCCGCGTCGCCGATGCCGGCAGCATCAACGTGACCTTGAGCACTGGCATCAAGCACGCCGTCGGTTCTGGCCGGCTCAGCGGCACATCAGGCTCCGGCACATGGCGTGGCGCCATGTGCTCGGGGACGTGGACCGCGGAGCGGATCTAGCCGGAGCGCTCTAGCCCAGCGCCGCGCCGTATTCGGCGTCGGTGACCGGCTCGAGCCAGGTCGAGAACACGCCGTCGAGCGCTTCCTGCATGGCGATGTGGCACATGGAGTTACCCGGCGAGGCGCCGTGCCAATGCACTTCACCCGGCGGGATCCAGACCGTGTCGCCAGGACGGATTTCCTTGACCGGGCCGCCTTTGGTCTGGACGCGGCCGACGCCCGAAATCACGTAGAGCGTCTGCCCGAGCGGATGATGGTGCCAATTGGTGCGAGCACCGGGCTCGAACGAGACGCGCGAGACGTTCAGCCGCGCAGGCGCCGGCGCCATGTTGATGGGATCCTGCAACACGGTGCCGGTGAAGTTTTCCTTGGGCGCGCGGCGGGTCGGCCGCGTGCCTGCGAGCGTGATGTCCATGGTGTCCTCGTTTCCTGTTACTTCTTGCTGGCGGCGTAGCGCGCCTTGGTTTCGGCGTTCATGGGGTAGAGGCCCGGCAGCACCGCGCCATTGTTCACCTCGTTGACGATCCAGGCTTCCATCCGCTCCTGCTCGACGCCCTCGGCGAGAACGTGATCGAGCATCGCCTGCGGGATCAGCACGCAGCCGTCCTGGTCGGCGACGACGATGTCGTTCGGGAACACGGCGACGCCGCCGCAGCCGATCGGCTCGCCCCAGCCGACGAAGGTCAGGCCGGCCACGGACGGCGGCGCGGCATAGCCGTCGCACCAGACCGGAAGGTTGGTGCCGAGCACGCCCTCGACGTCACGCACGACGCCGTCGGTGACGAGCGCGGTGACGCCACGCTTCATCATGCGGGCGCAGAGGATATCGCCGAAGATGCCCGCGTCGGTGATGCCCATGGCGTCGACCACGGCAATGCAGCCTTCGGGCATGGCCTCGATCGCGGTGCGGGTCGAGATCGGCGACGACCAGGATTCCGGCGTCGCCAGATCCTCGCGCGCCGGCACGAAGCGCAGCGTGAAGGCCGGTCCCACCAGGCGCGGCAGGCCCGGACGCAGCGGACGCGCCCCGCGCATCCACACATTGCGCAGGCCCTTCTTCAGCAGGACCGTGGTGATGGTGGCGGTGGTGATGCCGGCGAGGGTCTTGCGGGCTTCGGGTGACAGCGACATGGACGAGAACGAGCTCCGAGGTGCGGGAAAGAACGCGCGCATCTTGCGAGCCGGGGGCTTCCCGTCAAGGGCCAAAGCCCTGACAAGAATGCGGCCCTGCCGGGCTGTTATGCGACGCGATAACAAGGCTTTATCGTCACCCCCGGCATTAATTTATTGGACTTGCGGGCGCATTTACGCGAAGCAGGGTTGAGGCGGAACTCAAGGTCGAGCCCGCGCATTCCTCAAGGCCCGAATTCGACATCTCATGGCCGCGACGCTCCACCCGCCCCGCCTTCTGCCCAGTGGCGACAGCGCCGTCACGGTCGAGTTCAGCCGCACCATCGACGACGCCGCCAATGAGCGTGTGCTGGCGCTCGACAAGGCGCTTGCAGCTTCGCCGATCAGCGGCATCTCGGAGACGATCCCGACCTATCGCTCGCTGCTGGTACATTACGACCCCGACAAGATCGGATTCGATGCGCTCGGCGAAAAGCTGCTTGCGCTCACCGGCCAGTCGTTGCCGCCCACCACAAAAGCGCGGCGCTGGCGCATTCCCGTCGCCTATGGCGGCGAGCACGGCATCGACCTCGAGGATGTCGCTAAGGCACTGAATACCACGCCCGACGACATCGTCGCCCGGCACGCCGGCGGCGATTATCGCGTCGCCATGATCGGCTTCACGCCGGGCTGGTCCTATCTCAGCGGTCTCGACAAATCGCTGCACATGTCGCGGCGGCAGTCGCCGCGGCTCTTCACGCCTGCAGGAACGATCTCGATCGGCGGCATCCAGGCCGGCATCCAGTGCCTGGCGGCGCCGAGCGGCTGGCATCTGCTCGGCCGCACGCCCGTCAGGACCTATCAACTCCACCGCAACCCGACCTTCCTCACCGAGCCCGGTGATCGCGTGACGTTTTTTGCCATCGACCCCAAGACGTTCAAGGAGCTGGATCGCGCCGCCGAGGCCGGCGAGATCATCGCCGAACGGGTCGACGCATGAGCCGGCTGATCGTCGCCAGCATCGGGCCTGCGAGCTCCGTCCAGGATGGCGGCCGCTTCGGCGCGCAGCGCTATGGCCTCACGGTCAGCGGCGCGATGGATCGGCTGGCGCTGGCCGCGGCGAATACGCTCGTTGGCAACGAGCCGTTCGCAGCCGCGGTCGAGATCGGCCCGTTCGGTGCGACGTTTACGGCCAGGGACGGCGCCGTGCGCGTCGCCTTGTCGGGTGCGCCGCGCAATGCCGATGTCGCCGGGAAACCGGTCGTGATGGACACGTCGGTGACGTTGAAGGACGGCGAGACGCTGACGCTGGGCTTTGCGCGTGGCGGCTCGTTCACGTATCTCGCGATCGAAGGCGCCATCAAGGGCGAAGAGGTGTTCGGCAGCCTCGCGGTGAACGCCCGCGCCGGGCTCGGCAGCCCCTACCCGCGCCCGCTCCAGGCCGGCGACGAATTCGCGGTCGATGCCGCCAGCGGCGCGCCTGAGTTGCGGATTGAATTGCCAAAGCCGGTGGGCGGCCCGATCCGCATCGTCCTGGGTCCGCAGGACGACGAGTTCGACGACGCCAACAAGGCGCTGTTCCTGGATAGCGAGTGGAAGATCTCGGCGACGTCGGACCGCATGGGCTACCGGCTCGAAGGTCCCGCCATCAAGCACCTGCACGGCCACAACATCGTCTCTGATGGCACTGTCAACGGCAGCATCCAGGTGCCCGGCAACGGTTCGCCGATCGCGCTGATGATGGATCGCGGTACCTCAGGCGGCTACCCCAAGATCGCAACCGTGATCACGGCCGATGTCGGCCGTCTCGCGCAGACCTCGGCGGGCACGGCATTCCGCTTCAAGGCCGTCACCATGGCCGAGGCGCAGGACGAGGCGCGCAAGTTCCAGCAGCTGATCCGCACCCTGCCCGATCGCCTGCGCTCGTCCGACACGGTCGAGCTCAACATCGAGGCGCTGAGCGATGCCAATGTGGCGGGCTATGCGGTCAGCGCCGTGGATGCCGGGACCTGGCAGGTCACGGCGGAGCCGTAAGCGACAACAAGACCAAGGCGGAGAGCAACCATGAAGACGATCGATCTCAATTGCGACCTCGGCGAAGGTTTTGGCGCATGGGAGATGGGCAACGACGCTGCCATGATCGAGCTCGCAAGCTCGGTCAACGTCGCCTGCGGCTTCCATGCCGGCGACCCCGACATCATGCGGCGGACGGTCGAGCTCGCGAAAGCGCGCGGCGTCTCGGTCGGCGCGCATCCTGGATATCGCGACCTGCACGGCTTCGGCCGGCATCCGATCGCGGGCCTGAAGGCCTCCGAGATCGAAAACCTCGTCGCCTATCAGATCGGCGCATTGCAGGCGATCGCGACCGCGGCCGGCCACAAGGTCACGCATGTGAAGGCGCATGGCGCGCTGTCCAATGTCGCCTGCGAGGACGACATGACGGCGAAGGCGATTGCCGCGGGCATCAGGGCGGTCGACCCCAGCCTGATCTTCGTCGTGCTCGCCAATTCGAAGCTGGTGAAGGCCGGCGAGGACGCGAACCTGCCGATGGTGCATGAAGTGTTTGCCGACCGCGCCTATGAGGACGACGGCAACCTCGTCTCGCGCAAGAAGCCGGGCGCAGTGCTGCATGACGCCAAGGCGATCGCCGAGCGCGTGGTGCGGATGGTGCAGGATAGCGCCGTGGTGTCGGTCACAGGCAAGGTCATCAAGATGCGCACGGACACGGTGTGCATCCATGGCGACACGCACGGCGCGGTCGAGATCGCGCGGACCTTGCGCCAGGCGCTGAAAGACGCGGGGATCGAGGTCGCGCCGTTCAAGCGCGGGTCGTGATCAGAACGGGCGCGCCGAGAACGTGCCGAAGAGGAGCACTGCAATGAGTGCGCACGCGCCGTAGATGCCGATGTGGTGCGCGCTCGCTCTTGTCCTGCGCGCGAGCGATCGCGCATAGAGATGAAGCCTGGCCTCCGCCGACAATTCCCGGATGGTCGATTTCCAACGCACCATCGGGCGAGTATGACGATCCAGCACGACGGCTGTAAGACCGTCGTGCAAATAGCGATGGAAGCGCTTCTCTGGCCCGCTTTGCAGGCGAAAATTCTCCGCGGCAGTGGGTTCCAGGAATGCTATTCGTTAAAGTCCAAGCCGAATGGAACCGGTTCCGGTTCCGCCCGGGCCAAACTTTCGAAAACAACCCCATGCACAGTAGCACGGCGCCGCCGGTGCGATGCGCAGCGGCGGCGATTCACGCTGATCTTGCCGCGCCTTAGTACACGTCGGCCTGGAAACGGCCCTTCTTCTTGAGATCGGCGACGAAGCTGACAGCCTCGTCGGTCGAGCGCGCACCGAACTGGGCGACAATGTCGACCAGCGCGCGCTCGACGTCCTTGGCCATGCGCTTGGCATCGCCGCAGATGTAGAGATGCGCGCCTTCCGCGAGCCAGGTCCAGACTTCGCGGCCGAGCTCGCGCATACGGTCCTGCACGTAGAACTTCTTCTCGCCGTCGCGCGACCAGGCCAGCGACAGGCGCGTCAGCAGCCCTGAAGTCTTCATCGCATTGAGCTCGTCGCGGTAGAAGAAATCGCAATCGCTGCGCTGATGGCCGAAGAACAGCCAGTTCTTGCCTTGCGCGCCGGTCGCCTTGCGGTCGAGCAGAAAGGCACGGAACGGCGCAACGCCGGTGCCGGGGCCGATCATGATGACGGGTGTCTTCGGATCCTGCGGCAGGCCGAAGCCGTGCGCCTTCTGCACATAGACCTTGAGCTTCTCGCCCTCGGCGATGCGCTCGCCGAGGAAGGTTGAGGCAACGCCGAGACGCTTACGCTTGCCGATGACGTAACGAACGGAATCGACCGTCAGCGACAGCTTTCCGGGCGTCGCATTGTGCGACGAGGAGATCGAGTAAAGTCGCGGCTGCAGCGGCTCCAGCGCCTCGACGAAGGCCTCTGGGTGCGGCCGCGTGCCGGAAAACTTCTGCAACGCCGCCATCACATCGAGCGTTGCGGCATCGCCGTCGGGATCCTCGCCCTGCGCCAGCGCCCTCGCCTTCTCGCGCTGGGCGCCGCCGGTGATGAAGGAGAGCAGCTCGAACAGCTTGTCCGGCGCCGGTGACAGCGAGACGTCCTCGACCAGCGCCTCGCGCAGCGTCTTGTTGTTGACCTTGGTGGTGTGGGAGGCGCCGAGCAGCGCGATGATCTGGTCGACGAGGCCAAGGTCGTTGCGTGCAAACACGCCAAAGCTGTCGCCGACGACGTAATCGAGCTTGCTCTCGGAGAGATCGAACTCGATGTGATAGGTCTCCTTCTCAGAGCCGCCCTTGTTGAGCAGGCGCCGCGACAGGAAGGTCGCTTCGACCGGATTTTCGCGGGCGCGGCCGAGCTCGGCCGTCACCTCGGGCGCGGCCGGTGCGGTTGCGGCGGGCGCTCCACCGACTGGCTTTGCGGCCGGCGCCTTGTCGACCTCCTCGAACAGCTGCTTGAGCATTCGCGCCGTCTCCTTGCCGCCGGGGGCGCAGAGATTGAGGCGCGCTTCGCTCTTGTTGGCGATCGAATCCGAATAGTCGGCGCAATTGTAGCCGCACTGGCCGCAATCCTGCTGCGCCATCGCCGCCATCATGCGGCGGCGGAGCGGACGTCCCTCGGCAAGCTTCATGCGGTCGGCGATCGGCATCGCCGGATCGTGCCAGGGCGCCTCGCCGTCATCACCGTCACCCTGCGGGCCGAGCATGGCGCCGTTCTCGACCGGCGACAGCGCCGTCGAGCCGTCAAGACCGAGCATGCCGACGAGGAATCCGTTCAGCCAGAGCCGCTGGCCTTCGCTGAACGGTGCATTGGCCGGAATGATCTCGATCTTGGGAGGCACGGACATCTGGGTCATGCTGTTACTTCCGCTTCGGCGAGTTTGCGTAAGGATTCGCCGTCATGGCGACGGGAGAAGGTCAGGAAGGTCTCTTCAGGCGAAGCACGATTGGCGAGATAGGCCTTGAGCAGGCCCTCGACCCTCACGGGCACATCCTCGGCCTTCACGTCGTGGAACACCTCCTGCCCGATATCGGCATCGGGGCCGAAGCCGCCGCCCGTGAAGAGGTGATAGCCCTCGACCTGGTCATCCTCGCTCGCCCCCGGCACCTTGGCCGCGATCAGGCCGATGTCGGAGATGTAGTGCTGCGCGCAGGAGTGATGGCAGCCGGTCAGATGGATGTTGAGCGGCGTGTCGAGATTGATGCGCTCGTCGCACCAGTCGCCGATCGCGGCGGCATGGCGCTTGGTGTCGGAGGCCGCGAACTTGCAGCCGGCGTTGCCGGTGCAGGCGATCAGGCCGGCGCGCACGTTCGAGACCTCGGTGGCGAGGCCAAGCTTCGCGATTGCGGCGGTGACGAGCGCGACGCTTTCATTGCGAACGCCCGAGATCAGGAGGTTCTGCCAGACCGTGAGGCGAATCTCGCCGTCACCGAGATCCTGCGCGATCTTGGCGATGCCGCGCATCTGCTCGCAGGTGAGCTTGCCGACCGGCAGCGCGACGCCGACCCAGTTGAGCCCGGCCTGCTTCTGCTTGTGCACGCCGATATGGGCCATCCGATCGGACAAGGGCCGCGGCAGAAGCGCTTCCGCAGGCACGCGCGCGAACGGCGTCTTCAACCGCTCTTCGACCAGCTTGAGGAAGCCGTCGTGCCCCATGTGGTCGAGCACGTATTTCAGCCGCGCCTTGTTGCGGTTGGTGCGGTCGCCGTGCTCGATGAAGACGCGCACAATGGCATCGGCCACTGATGTCGCGTCCTCCGGGCGCACGACGATGCCGGAATATTTCGCAAAGTCCTTGTGGCCGGTGATGCCGCCGAGGCCGAGCTTGAACCAGACGCCGGGCTCGACGCCGTGGCCGTCCTTCACCTCGACCGCGGTGAAGGCGATGTCATTGGTCTCCTCCAGCGCGGCGATCTTGCCGGCGCCGTCGAAGGCGACGTTGAACTTGCGCGGCAGGCCGAACAGCGAGCGGTCGTTGAGGATGTGATAGTGCCACTCGCGCGCATAGGGGCGCGTGTCGAGCAGCTCCTGCGGATCGATGCCGGCCGTCGGCGTGCCCGTGACGTTGCGGATGTTGTCGGCGCCCGCGCCGCGCGAGCACAGGCCGATGTCCTGCACGCCCTCGATCAGCTTGACCGCGTTCTTCGGCTCGATCTCGCGGATCTGGAAGTTGGCGCGCGTGGTGACGTGGGTGTAGCCGCCGCCGCAGCTTTCGGCGATATCGGCGAGGCCCGACATCTGCCAGTGCTTCAAAATGCCGTTGGGAATGCGCAGGCGCGCCATGTAGGAGGTCTGCGCCGGCGCCACCCAGAAGATGCCGTAGTAGCGCCAGCGGAAATTGTCCGCCGGCGTCGGATTGGCGTTGTTGCGCGCCTGGTCCTTCAGCCGCTCATAGGCGTCGAAGGGATGCAGCTCGCGCTTGAACTTCTCCTGGTCGGCGAGCTTCTTGCCGGCCGCCGTGAGCTTGTCCTGTGCCTTGATCGCCGCGGCGTCCGGCCCTGATGGTTCGGCCGGAGCAGCGCCGCCGCCGGCAGGCGCGCCGCCGGCTGCGAAGGCGCGCCCGACACGTCCGACCTGCATGCCGGACATGAAACCTTCGAGATAGCGCTTCTGCTCGTCGGAAAAATCAGCGGTGGGGGTGGTATCGAGTTTCATGGACTGAATGAACCTACTCTGCTGCCTGGACCGCGACCTGGGCGACGTCGGCCACGGGCTTGGCGGGCTTGTACGTCGCGTAGAGCGCAAGGCCGGTGAAGACGAAGCCGCCGACGAGATTGCCAAGCGTCACCGGGATCTGATTCCACAGCCACCAGTCGGAAAGGCTGACCTTGGCGCCGAGCAGCATGCCGGTCGGGATGACGAACATGTTGACGACGGCGTGCTCGAAGCCGAGCGCGAAGAACAGGAAGATCGGCAGCCAGGTCGCCGCGATCTTGCCGACCGTGGAGGTCGAGGTCATCGCCATGACGACGCCGAGGCAGACCAGCCAGTTGCAGAGGATCGCCTTGACGAAGACCGAAACCATGCCGGCGGTGCCGATCGCGGCATTGCCGATGGTCTTGGCTTCGGCCACGGCAACGATGCGGGCGGCAACGCCGGCGACCTCGACCTTGCCCATGTTGGTGAGCGAGATCGCAATCAGCACGCCGAAGGCGAGGCTGCCGAGCAGATTGGCGACGAACACCCAGGACCAGTTGGCAATCACCGCATTCCAGCTCGCCTTGCCTTCGAGGCGCGCGAGCGGAACGATGGCGAAACTGCCGGTGACGAGCTCGAGGCCGAGCAGCACGATCATCACGAGGCTGACCGGAAAGATCAGGGCGCCGACAAGCGGCTGGCCGGTGGTGAGAGCGCCGGTGAAGGCAAGCGTGGTGGCCGCACCCAGCAACGCGCCCGAGATCGCACCTCGGATCATGATGTCGCGTGGGGCGAGCGCCAGCTTCTTCAGGCTGGCATCGACCATGGAGGCCACAACGTCGGAGGGTTTTGCGTAATCCATATCGAAGCTCCAGCTTGCCGCGCGTCGGCGGCGTCAACGGGTGAAACGGACGTTGATCGCTGGGGAGCCGGTTACAGGCACGCGCCTTGGCCGGAACCCTGGGCGATCCGATCAGCCTCGTTGCTGCGGAAATCCACCATGGACTTGGAGCCGCCGGCGCCCACGCCGGGCGGCTTGGGCCTACCTATTCAAGGAGTGTGCCAACGCAGCATACGCTGCAAAATGCCGTGAAATCAGTAATTTAGATTTGTGTGCAGCGCATGAAGTGGACCATGGTTCATGCTGCTTCGGGCAGCAATAGCCCAAAGTTTAAGCTTCGAATCGCCATGATTAAGTTTTGTGCAAGCCTTTAGAAGGCGCGCCGTCCGACCTCAAACGAGGCGAGATAGCCAGCGAGATCGCCGACGTCAAAGGCGGGGCCGGCAAAGGCGCTGAAAGGCGCGCCGGGCTGACCATCTCCGCTCCGGCCGAGGGCGGCGTCGTAGAGATCTGGCCGGAACACGGCCATGGCGGTCTTCACAGCCTCCGGGCTGAGCGGCGTCTGTCCCCAGCGCACCATCTGCGCGTAGAGCCAGGCAGCCTGGACCGGGTCCGGGCGCCCTGCCCCCTCACGTCCGACCAGGAGATAGCGGCCGCTCTCGCGCGCCGTGCCATCGGGCGAGATCTTCAGCCGTCCGGTGAGCGACCGCTGGATTACTTCAGGATCGACACCGATCCGCTCCGGCTGCGCCAGGATCCGTGTGGCCTCGTCGAGGTTGGCGGGCCCCTCGATGAACTCTGCGGCCTTCACGGCCGCCCGCACCAGCGCCGCGACCACGTCCGGATGCTTGTCGGCCCAGACCTGCCGCACAGCCAGCACCTTCTCCGCCGCGCGCTCGAGAATGTCGGAAACGAAGTGCAGGATATGGCCGATGCCGAGATCGACGGCGATCGAATTCCAGGGCGCACCGACGCAGAAGGCATCGACATGGCCGCTTCGGAGGCTGTCGACCATGAAAGGCGGTGGCAGCACGACGAGGCGCACGTCCTCGTCGGGATCGACACCGGCCGCCGCCATCCAGAACCGCAGCTGGTAATTGTGGGTCGAGAACGGAAAGGTCATGCCGAAGGTCAGCGGATCGGCGCCAGCCTTGCGCCTGATGGCGACCACCTTCGCCAGCGCCTTTGCAGTGGCCATCGGATCGAAGCGGTCGCCGTCGATCTGCTCCATCAGCGCGGCATACAGCACCGGCGAGACCGTGATCGCATTGCCATTGATGCCGAGATTGAAGGGCGCCGCGATCGGCACCTTGATGTGGCCGAGCCCGAGCGAGGACGCGATCGCCACCGGCGCCAGCAGATGCGCGGCATCGAACAGGCCGATGTTGAGCTTGTCGCGGACGTTCGACCAGGAGACCTCGCGCACCAGCTCGACCTCGAGCCCCTCGGCGGCCGTAAAGCCCTTGTCGACGGCAACGATCAGCGCGGCGGCATCGACCAGCGGGATGAATCCGATGCGAAGGGGTGCGGTCATTTCAGCATCTCCGACGCGGTGATGATCGACTGGGCGATCTCGCCGATTTTCTTCTTCTCGCGCATGGCGGTGGAGCGCAGCAGCACGTAGGCCTCGTCCTCGGTGAGGCCCTTGACCTTCATCAGGATGCCCTTGGCTTTCTCGATGATCTTGCGATCCTCGAGCTGCGACTTGGTCCGCTCCAGCTCCTCCTGGAGTTTTGCGAAGGCGTTGAAGCGCGACACGCAGAGGTCGAGGATCGGCTTGATGCGCTCCTTCTTCAGCCCGTCGACGATGTAGGCGGACACCCCCGCTTCCACGGAGGCCTGGATCGAGGCGGAATCGCTCTGGTCGACGAACATCGCGATGGGACGCTTCACCGCACGGCTGACCTGAAACATCGCCTCCAACACGTCGCGGCTGGGGTTTTCCAGATCGATCAGGATGATGTCGGGGTCCACCGCATAAATACGGGCCAGCAGGCTCTGCATCTCGCGGATATGGACCACTTGGGTGAATCCGGCCTCCCGCAAGCCCTCCTCGAGGATCGCGGCCCTGACCGGGCTCTCGTCAACGATCACGATTTTGGGCGACTGTTCGGCGCTCATGGCTCACTCACGGCAGGCGATTCATCCATAGCATGCCGGAGGGCCATGCAAAGGGTTGTAATTATGGGCAATTGGGACTAGCTCAAGCCTGTCAATCAGGCAGATTTGGATATGAATCAGACGGCTGCGCCCAAGGTCAGCTTCGTGTCGCTCGGGTGTCCCAAGGCATTGGTGGATTCCGAGCGCATCATCACGCGCCTGCGCGCGGAGGGCTATGAGCTCGCGCGCAAGCATGACGGGGCCGACATCGTCATCGTCAACACCTGTGGCTTCCTCGACAGCGCCAAGCAGGAATCGCTCTCGGCGATCGGCGAGGCCATGGCCGAGAACGGCAAGGTCATCGTCACGGGCTGCATGGGTGCTGAGCCCGAGCAGATCGAGGAAGCCTATCCCGGCGTGCTCTCCATATCAGGCCCGCAGCAATATGAGAGCGTGCTCGATGCCGTGCACCGCGCGCTGCCGCCGGCGCATAATCCACATCTCGACCTGGTGCCGCCGCAGGGCATCAAGCTGACGCCGCGTCACTACGCGTACCTGAAGATTTCCGAGGGCTGCAACAACCGCTGCACCTTCTGCATCATTCCAAAACTGCGCGGCGACCTGGTCTCGCGTCCGGCCAATGATGTGCTGCGCGAAGCCGAGCGGCTGGTCGGCGCCGGCGTCAAGGAGTTGCTGGTGATCTCGCAGGACACCTCGGCTTACGGCGTCGATCTCAAATATGCCGAGAGCCCGTGGAAGGACCGCCAGGTTCGCGCCAAATTCCTCGATCTCGCGCGCGAGCTCGGCGAGCTCGGCGCCTGGGTCCGCCTGCAATATGTCTACCCCTACCCGCATGTCGACGAGGTCATCGCGCTGATGAATGAGGGCAAGGTGCTGCCCTATCTCGACATCCCGTTCCAGCATGCAAGCCCCGAGGTGCTGAAGGCGATGAAGCGCCCGGCCGCGCAGGACAAGACGCTAGCGCGCATCAAGCGCTGGCGCGAGGAATGTCCCGATCTTGCGCTGCGCTCGACCTTCATCGTCGGCTTCCCGGGCGAGACCGATGCCGACTTCGCCTATCTGCTCGACTGGCTGGATGAAGCCGAGATCGATCGGCTCGGCTGCTTCAAATACGAACCGGTTGCGGGCGCGACGTCGAATGCGATCGCCAATCCCGTGCCGGAAGAGGTCAAGCAGGAGCGCTACAACGCCCTGATGGCGCGTCAGCAGAAGATCTCGGCGCGCCGGCTGAAGCGCAAGGTCGGCACGCGCCAGCAGATCATCATCGACGAGGTCGGGCCGACGGTGGCCAAGGGCCGCTCCAAGGCCGATGCGCCCGAGATCGACGGCGCGGTGTATCTGTCGAGCCGCCGGCCGTTGCGCGTCGGCGAGATCGTCACCGCGAAGATCGAGCACGCAGATCAATACGATCTGCACGGAAGCGTCGCGGGATTTTGAAGGTACGCCGTCATTGCCGGTGCGGCGATGAACGCTCCATCCCCGTCAGCTCTGCGGTCGCAACGACGATATGGGGGCGATCCCGCCATCGAGACCGCCTGGCCGCCGACCGTTGCGGGTCGTCGAGATCGCCGCGCGCTATGCGGCGCGCACGGCCTTCAGGAAACCGGACACCTTGTCGCGCAACGCATCGGCATGGCGCGACAACTGGCCCGCCGCGCCATGCATGTTGGTGGCGGATGCGCCGGCGGCGTCGATCGTCTGCGTCACGGCATTGATGTTGCTGGCGACCTCGCTGGTGCCCTTGGCGGCCTGACTGACCGAGCGCGCGATCTCCTGGGTCGCATGTCCTTGCTGATCGACAGCAACGGCAATCGTCTTGGCAATGTCGCTGATCTGTCCGATCGTCGTGCCGACCCCCTGGATCGCGGCCACGGTATCGTCGGTCGCCCGCTGCATGGCACTGATGTGAGCGCTGATCTCTTCTGTGGCCTTGGCAGTCTGGCTCGATAGGCTTTTGACTTCGGCGGCAACGACGGCGAAACCGCGCCCGGCATCGCCGGCTCGCGCTGCCTCGATCGTGGCGTTCAAGGCCAGAAGATTAGTCTGGCTCGCGATCGCATTGATCATTTCGGTGACCGCACCGATCCTGGCTGCGGCTTCCGACAGGCTCCTCACGAGATCATTGGTGCGCGCAGATGCCTGCACCGCCTCGCCGGCAATGCTTGATGAGGTCGTGACCTGACGGTTGATCTCGGCAACGGAGCTCGACAGCTCTTCGGTCGCGCCCGCGACTGACTGGACGTTGGCGGATGCTTCGGACGAAGCAGCGGCGACTGTCGAGACGCGTTGCGCGGCGTTCTCGGCGGTCGAGCTGAGCGAGCCGGCCGTCGCCTCCACGTCCTTGGCAGCCGACGACACGGCGTTGGCGATGGAGCCGATGGTTTCCTCGAATTCGCCGGCGAGTTTGGCGATCGCGCGTTTCTTCTCTTCCCGCGCGGCAATCAGCTCCGATAAATCGCGGCGAAAGCTGATGACGACGGGCTGGCCGTCGATCTCCGCGGGAACGAGTGTGACCTGCACCGGGACCATCTGACCATCCGCCCGGCGCGTGATCCATTCGAAGCGGGCGTGGCCCTCCGTCATCGCTCGCGCAAGTGTCTCCTTGACGCAGTCCGACGAGCGACGGCCGTCCGCCTGGAATTCGGGAGCCATATCGGCCGGCGACCGGGACAGCAGATCGGCCTTGCTGCGATAACCGCCAAACCTGACCGCCGCCTCGTTACAGGCGATGATCTTGGGCCCCGCCAGCACCATGATCGCATCAACAGAACGTTCGAAGACTGCTTGCCGGATCTGACTATCGCGATCCTGACTCGTCCGTCGCCCAAGGAATCTCATCCGCTCCCCCCGTTCGAAGCGGCGCAATGATTAGCAAGAAATCATTAACCAAACACTTAAGGGTTGCGTGCCGTTCGGGGCGAGATCAGCCAGCTGCCAGCCATTTCGGCACCCAGCGCTCCGGACGCGGGGCGCGGGCGAGATCGGCCTTGGCCTCAGCGAGCAGCGCCGGCTCACCGCCGATGGTCGGGCGCATGTCATATTCGAAACTCGGCATGACGCGGCCGTCGGCATAGAGGCCGAATTTCATCGCATACCACAGGCCAAGCTCGGGCTGCGCCTTCCGCATCTCCTCGCGCAAATCGCGCAGCAGGGATTCGATCGAGGCGGCCTCCTCGAACGGCTGCGGTCCGCGCGACAGCACGCGCGCCTCATATTGCTTGCCTGATATCGCGACCTCGAAATGCGTCTTGTCCCAGGCGTTCTTGCCCTTGGGCAGATGCGCGGCCAGCCGCCAGCCGAGTTCGGCCATCAGGCGATGATTGGCCCAATATTCCTCCCGGTCCCGGCTCCACTTTTCGACGAAGCCGCGGAAGTCAGGCAGCTCCCCGTCGTCACAGGCGACAGGTTCGCCGGCCGGGCGTCGGGCAAGCCATTGCGCAAGCTCGACGGTCTGCGGCTCGACCTCGTCATGCGGCCGCAAATCGTGCCAGGCCTTGTCGAATTGCTGCGACGTCAGTTTTGTCAGCAGCGCATCGAGGGACGGCGCGAGCAACTCGTAATCGCCCTCCGAGCCCAGACCCACAATCGGGGGATCGTCACGATCGAGACCGGCGCCATACCAGCCGCCGACGGCCGAACCATCAGGCAGCCGCATGAACAGCGCGAAGCGGTCGCGCAAGGGGCTGCCGTCGAAGATCGGGGCCTGATCGGAGAACTGGCCTTGCAGCGAGAAGCAGCCGACGCTGCCCCAGGGCCGGCCGTTCAGCCAGCCGGCAAAATCCAGCAGCAAAGGCGGCGCCTCGATGCCCGGTGGGAATGCGCCGCGAATGCTGTCGAGGTCGATCGGATAAGGCGTGTCGGACAAGGCTGAAATCTATCTTGATGGTCCCGTCCCCCTTGGTCTGTCCCGGCTGAACTCCGGTTCGAACCAATTCGCGCTCCGAGATCACAAACGCGCTAGAGGCTTATAGGTTTCTGCGCAGCAAACAAATGACACGCAATCACAAGATCGATATCCGGCCAGCGCTGCGCGCGCTAGCCGCCGCATTGACCCTGCTCACGTTTCCGGCCGCGGCGCAATCCCCACCAATGGCGCAGGCGCGGCAATGGTGCTTCGGTTCCGACAAGGTCAATGACGACCAGCGGCTCGCCGGTTGCTCGGTCGTGCTGAAGGCCAATCCGTCGAATGCGATCGCGCTCGCCAATCGCGGCGAGATGCTTCGGCGCAAGGGCGAGACCGAGCGCGCCCTGGCCGATCTCAACCGCGCGATCGATCTCGACGAGACGGATGCCGCCGCGTGGTTCAATCGCGGCATCGTCCATGACGATCTCGGCGACCGCGACCACGCCATCATGGACTACACGCGCGCGATCAAGCTCGTTCCCGATGACGCGTGGTACTACAACAATCGCGGCAATTCCTACATCGGCAAGGACGACTACGAGCGCGCGCTCGCCGATTACAACAAGGCGATCAAGCTCGATCCGAAATTCGCGCTCGCCCTTTACAACCGGGGCACGGCCTATCGCGAACATGGCGAGGCCGACCGTGCGCTGGCCGATCTCGACTTGTCGATCAAGCTCGATCCGAGCTATGGCCCCGCTTACGGCAACCGTGCGCGCATCTTTCGCGACCGCGGCGATCGCGATCGCGCGTTCGCCGATTTTGCCAAGTCGATCGAGCTCAACCCGAACAACGACCGCGATCTCTATGCGCGCGCGAACATGCATTTCGACGCGCATGATTATGTGCAGGCGCTTGCGGATTACGATCACGCGCTTGAGGCCAATGCGAGCTATGCCGGCGTGTTCAATTCGCGCTGCATGACGCGCGCGATCCTCGGTCGGCTGCAGGACGCGCTGGCCGATTGCGAGCAATCGCTGCGGATGCGACCGGACGATCCCTACACGCTGGACAGCCGTGCCCTCACCTATTTGAAGCTCGGCAATCTCGACGCGGCGATTGCCGACTACGACACCGCCCTGAACGCAAAGCCGAAGCTCGACTCCTCGCTCTACGGCCGCGGGCTCGCGAAGCGAAAGAAGGGCGACACTGAAGGCGCCGCGCGCGACATCGCTGCCGCGAAGGCGATCAATGCCGCCATCGCCGAGGAGTTCGCACGTTACGGCGCCGAGTGATCGTCTCGCGCGCGAATGTGACACTATAGTGCATTCACGCAGAGGTCACGGACTCGTCCTAATCCTCGCGCGCTTTCAACGCGAGTGAGGATGATTGATGAGCCGCCTCCCGGACATGCTGCGCACGCAGCGCTTCGACGATTACCGCTTCTACCACCAGAGCACCGTCAACCAGACGCTGCACCTGTTCAGCGCGATCATCTTCCTGGCCTGCTATGCGCTGCTGTTCAGGGATCCGGCGCTCGCCGGATTGGTCGGCTGGCTCGCGATGCTGACGCGGCAGACCGGGCATTTCTTCTTCGAGCCGAACGGCTACGACGCGGTCAACGACGTCAGCAACGAATACAAGGAAGCGGTGAAGGTCGGCTACAACCAGACGCGCAAGATCGTGCTCTTGCTCGTGTGGGGCAGCGCGCCGATCGCGCTCTACGCCTATCCGACGCTGTTCGGACTGTTTGCTCCGCCAGCCGGTCGCCTCGATTTCGTGCGTCATGTCGGCGCGCTCTGGCTCGCGATCGGCATCGGCGGAGGACTGGCGCGCATGCTGCAGCTGTTCGCAACGCGCGGCGTCACCACAGGACTGGTGTGGAGCTTCAAGGTGCTGACCGATCCCCTCCACAACATCGCGCTGTATTGGAATTCGCCGCTCAAGCTGATGCGCGGCGAGCTGATCGACAGCGCGATTGCGGATGCCGACTGGGGGGACGAGGATAGCGAGGAAGCCGCGCATCTGACCTGAACGCCCGGATGGCTCGGAAGCGACCCGCTTGACAAACCCTGCCATCAGGCTGTAGGGACGCGCCCCATGATCAACTCTCGGACCAACCGCCGCGCAGCTTTCCGTCGTCGCTCCAGCGACGATGATGGGTTGCGCCATGTCCGACGACGCCGCTGAACCAGTAAATTCAGCTTCAGTTTTCGAGAAGGCCGCACCCGCAAAGTGCGGCCTTCTTGGTTTTCGCGTCCCCTTTTCGCCTGCCCTCACCTTCATGCCTCAAGAGGAGTTCGACATGACCACCGCCACCCATCCGTATGACGCGCTGATGGACATCACTGCACGGCCAAAAGCCGTGTTCGTCCGCGGCGCCGGCTCATACCTCTGGGACGACAGCCGCAAGCGCTATCTCGATTTCGTGCAGGGCTGGGCCGTGAACTGCCTCGGCCACTCCCCGCCTGTTGTTGTGGACGCGCTTGCGTCACAGGCCAAGCGGCTGCTGACGCCGAGCCCGGCCTTCTACAACGAGCCGAGCCTCAAGCTCGCACAGGCACTCGTCGAGACCAGCGCGTTCGACCAGGTGTTCTTTGCCAATTCGGGCGCAGAGGCCAACGAGGGCGCGATCAAGCTCGCGCGCAAATATGGCAGTATGCACAGAGGCGGCGCGTTCGAGATCATCAGCTTCGAAGGCGGCTTCCACGGCCGGACGCTGGCGACGATGTCGGCCTCGGGCAAGAAGGCGTTCGAGCCGCTGTTCGAACCGAAAGTATCAGGCTTCAAGAAGGCAAAGCTGAACGACATCGCCTCGGTCGAGACACTGATCAACGGCAACACCGTCGCCGTGATGCTGGAGCCGATCCAGGGTGAGTCCGGCGTGTGGCCCGCGACCGACCAGTTCCTGCGGGAGCTGCGCGCACTGACCGAGGCGCACGGTCTGCTGCTCATTTTCGACGAGATCCAGACCGGCATGGGCCGGACCGGAAAGCTCTTCCATTATGAGCACGCGGGAATTGCGCCCGACATCATGACGCTCGGCAAGGGCATTGGCGGCGGCGTGCCGCTCGCGGCGCTGCTCGCGACCGAACGTGCCTCCTGCTTCGCGCACGGCGACCAGGGCGGCACGTTCAACGGCAACCCGGTGATGTGCGCGGCGGGACTTGCGGTGCTCGAACAGGCCGGCAAGCCGGACTTCCTGAAGCAGGTCACCGAGAGCGGGCTGCTGCTGGAGAGCGAGCTGCAGAAGGTCTCGGCGCGGCATGGCCTCGGCGGCGTGCGCGGCCGCGGCCTGTTGCTCGCACTCGACCTCAAGCTGCCGATCGCGCCCGGCATCGTCGCGCAGGCGTTCGAGGCCGGCGTGCTGCTCAACGCGCCGCAACTCGACAGTTTGCGCTTCATGCCGGCGCTGAACGTCACGAAGGCCGAGATTGCCGAGATGATCTGTTGTCTCGACGAGATCTTGACCAAGGTCGGGGCGGCACGGCGCGTGGCGTAATGGCTTTATGGCTTCATCGCCTACGGCGGCTGTCGCGCGGAACGTGCGACGGCCAACACGGTCTCAGACGTCGAACCCGCACTACACGACGCG
The DNA here is from genome assembly GCF_004114955.1 of Bradyrhizobium guangzhouense. Lineage (NCBI taxonomy): Bacteria > Pseudomonadati > Pseudomonadota > Alphaproteobacteria > Hyphomicrobiales > Nitrobacteraceae > Bradyrhizobium > Bradyrhizobium guangzhouense. Next base: position 3,651,700 of record NZ_CP030053.1, on the reverse strand, counting down.
ATGATGGTAATGAGGCATGTCGCGAAAGACGCGGAAGCGATCTTTCAGAATTCGTTCGCATTCGCAGGCCTGTCCGCGGAGCCTTTCCATGTCCCGGATGCGAATGCTGCCGCGCCCTCCCGTGATGATGCCATTCGCTTCCAGGTCCGACAAAGCTTTCGACACCCCCGGCCGCCTGACGCCGAGAGCCGTGGCGATCAGTCCGTGCGTCACGGGAATGCGGTCGCCCCCGATCCGATCCTGGGCGAGGAGCATCCATCGCGCCACGCGCTCGGAAATATCGTGCCTGGCATTGCACAAGGCGATCTGGGCATTCAACGCGAGCAATAATTGCACGTATCTGAGCAAGTGTTCGCGCGTTTGCGGACTCTGTTGCAGGATATCGCGAAACGCGTCGGCATCTATGCGCAGGGCGCTGCCAGGAACGCGGACGACGCTTCGCTGTATCGTTTGCTTCGCTCCCAGCACCAGGGACACGCCGACAAAGCCGAACTTCCCGACAACCGCCACTTCGACAGGACCATCCCTCGCCGTCCGCACCATGCGAGAAACAACGCCTGATTCGATGAAGTAAGCAGCATCCGGATAGCGCAACGCATCCTGGAGAACCTCGTTCAGCTTCAGCGGCACAGCCCTCAGGTGCGGCCGAAACAATGCAAATTGCTGCTCTGGCAAGGTCGCCAAAATCGCATTCTGCACCGTGCGCCGCGTCGAATTCGCGCCACCGACAGGCTTCGATGTGGTGGGATCGAACATGTCCCGCACAAATCCTTAAGTCACAATCGGCACAACGATGGCCTCCGCAACGAAGCAATGGCGGACCCTTGCGCAAATTAGTCTCCGGTCACCGAGCTGCATTGTGGCAAAGTAGCGCAGGCGCCTCAACCACGCGTGGAACCGAGGCAAAACTATCGCTGAGACGGGGCCGCTTGCATCAACCGCCAATCTGGATCCTGGCCGGAGGCTTGGGCCTGGACGTTCGCGCAGCTGGCGTCATCGAGCGCGAGCTTTCGCCGGTTTCCGTCAAACCGAGAATTCGCTCTCGCGTGCGGCTTCGCGCCGCGTCGACCAGCATAGTGCCTGCCCACCGGTAGACATTGTTCTCCCTGACCTGCTGTCGCATCAGCTTCATGCGTTCGACCTGCTCTTCCAGAGGCATGGTCATCGCCCTCTTGATCGCGGCTGCGAGTTCCTCCGTGTCATAGGGATTGACGATCAACGCCTCCGACAGCTCGCGCGACGCCCCAGTGAAGCTGGAGAGAACGAGCACACCGGCGTTGTCGTCGCGAGAACTGACGAATTCCTTGGCGACGAGGTTCATACCATCGTGCAGGCTGCTGACGACACAGACATCGGCGGCGCGAAACAGCTTGAAGACGTCAGTGGATTCGTAGTGCCGCGCCACCAGGTGGATGGGCGCCTGCCCGTCGCGATGGCGGGTATTGATGGCGTCCGCGAGGCTTTTCGCTTCGGACTGCAGACTTGAATAGGTGTCGAGCTTGCTCCGCGTCGGGGCCGCGACCTGAATAAATGCGAGCCGTCCCTTCCAGGAGGGATCTCGCGTCAAAAGCGCGTCGATCGCCTTCATGCGGTCCGGTATGCCCTTGGTGTAGTCAAACCGCTCAATGCCGACGATCAGCTTCGTTCCCGCGGCGAGGCCGAAGTCCTTCAGAACGTCCGCGCGACACTTGTCACGCGCCGGCACGCTTCCGAGTGCACTGGGAGGCCATTCGATCGAAATTGGATAAGCGCGGATCCTGGTCTCGTGGCCGCCGAGACTGACGGCCTGCACCTCGCGGTCGATCCGGCTCTCCACGAACCGATCGACGCACTCGACGAAATTGTTGCAATGAAACTGCGTGTGAAACCCGAAAATGGTGCTGCCCAGCATTCCCTCGATGATTTCCCTTCGCCAGGGACAGATGCTGAACGTCTCGGCGTTGGGCCAGGGGATGTGCCAAAACGCAATGATTGTTGCCTTCGGCAGCTGTTGACGGATCATTTTTGGCACCAGGGCGAAATGATAGTCCTGAACCAGGACGACCGGATCCTCGGTCCGCGACTCCGCGACCACCGCGTCGGCGAAGCGCTGATTTATCTCCCGATATGCCCGCCAATCGTCCGCCCGGAAAGACGGCCGCACGAACACGATGTGACAGAGCGGCCACAATCCTTCGTTGGCGAAACCGTAGTAGTAGCCGTCCTGCTCTGCATCCGAGATCCAGACGCGACGCAACGTGTAGGCAGGCGTCCCCTCCGGAACCCTTATTCTGCCGTTTGCATCGACCGTCTCCCGGTCCGCCGAGCCGCTTCCGTGCGCAACCCAGGTACCGCCGCAGGCGCGCATGATAGGCTCGAGAGCGGAGACGAGGCCGCTGGCCGGCCGCTGCACGACGATCTCGTCACCCTGCCGGTTGTGGATATAGGGCTCACGGTTCGAGACCACCAAAACCTCGGCGCCCGGCAACGCGCCGTGCAGTAGTTCCTGGAGGGCTTTCGGCGTCCAATCGATTTGATGGGCCAAGGTGAAGTCTTCCGTCCGCCGCAGCAGCTTGTGGATCTCGCGATCCATGGCCGAGCTCGCGGCCGAAGGATGCGCCCCTGCCGTGCCCAGGCGCACCTCATCGACCGCCCGCCTAAGCGAACCCATCCAACTCCTCAGCATGAACACGGCAAAGATGATGGTACCGACCGTCAGAACCAGCACGACGCTGGCGAGCGATGCAAGCACATAGGCCAAGACCTGACTCGAGCGCGCGCTGGCAAAGCTCAAATCGGTCAGTATCACGAGATGGGATCGACCCCTGGTCGTGTTGACGGGGAATGCCGCCACGAGAATCCGCCGGCCGCCAGCCGCGACGTCCGAAAAGCTTTCATTTTCGGACCTTGCGATATTCTCGCAACGAAAACTTTCGGGCATTTCCGGAGTCGGCGCAATCAGTGTTCCGGTATGACTGCAGAAGCCGACCGCCAGGATCTTCTTATCCTGCGCCACCCTCCCGAAAAGATCGTTCAGGCTATCCCAGGATTGATCCTCGATGTCGCGATCGAGAAAGGGCTGGATCGCATTGAAGACGAGCCTTGATCGCGTCTCCACGTCGCTGCGCGACCATTGCTGAACGATCCCGCCAGCGAATGGGGAGATGCCGAACGCGACGATCAAGGCGACACCGACCCCGAAGACGCCGAATCGCAGGAAATCCCAGAAACGGAAGGGCATGCTCAGCGCGACCGGTTCTTGACTGAGATCGCCGCGATGATCAGCGCAAACATTGCGAGCCTCAGGAGGTAGAACATCGGTTCGATCTCGTTCGAAACGTGAGTCAATCCGAGCGCCGCACGGGAGACGGCGTCGATCGCGAACGCCAGGGCGAACAGCAGGAAGAAGACGTCCGAGGTTTGGCGCCAGAACCTTACGAAGAACAGCGTCGTCGCGAACGAAGCCATCGCTACTGCACCGGAGAGAACCGCAGACAAGTTGCTCGTCATCATTCGACGTCCCAGATCAACCCGTAGAGCAGTACGGTCATCGCGATCAGCGCAACCAGCAAGCGCAGCGACGAGAGGTCGACGTCAGGCAATATCACCTTGTCGAGGACCAGAATGACGTTGTTCAGGGCGAGGCCGACGAAGCAAAGCCCACTCCACAACAGCAACCGATACTTGTTCCGGCGGTAGGCACCGAGCAGCATCCCGGCGCAAACAGCCGAAGTCGCCGCGCACAGACCGTAGATGAAAGAAGACACGGTCATCCCCCCTTGCGGAACTTAAAGGCGTCCGCGAAGGAGCCGATCCGGCGCGGTTTCGAGTGGACGAGGTTCGTCACGGGAATGAGATGGCGCGAATACACCTCCAGCAGTTGCTCGATCAACACCCGATTCTGCTCGGGCACACCTTCGAGGCGATAGACGGCATCGTCACGGGAAAGCAGTTCGGAAGCGCAAAGCCGACTCAACGCGTCGGCCGCCTCGGTCTTGCTGATGTACAGCCGCTCCGCAAGTCGCTCTGCGTTCCATTGCGACTGGGGATCGGATCGAACGAGAAGAAGCGCCTCGATCTGTGCCACCGAATCGATCCGCTCCAAAATGAAGCTGCGCAATTCGTCCGATACGTATTGATCTGCCATAGCGAGAGTACAGGCAATGCATTTCGTGACCGGGGACATCCCGCGAACGTGGACATCGACGGTTCCGACGACTAGCTCTTGGCTTCGGCTGAGGGCGTTTCGGTGTTGCACGCAAGACAGAGCGATCGCACCACAATGCGGCCCGCCACGGCGCGCCGCTCGTGCAGGTGCGGCGTCCGCGTCGCGCAGACTGCGCAGTGCGCCTCCGGTTGTCTGGACTTGACCGCTGCAGTTTCCGACATTTTGCCCCCGCCAGACCGCCATCGCTCCGTCGCCACAATCACGATCGAATCGTGGCCGCCGCGTGAACTTGATGCGGGCAAGGAGTGGACGCAATCCACCGGAAGGCCCAATCGGTCCGATACCGTACCGAGAAAGAGGCAACGCTCCCGCGCTTGGGCACGGTGGTCAAGGCTTCAAGATCGAAGCCCCGGTCGTCTTGCGGCTTTCCAGATCGATATGCGCCTTCGCGGCGTCCTTCAGCGCATAGGCGTGGTTGATCGGTACGTGCAGCTTGCCGTTGATGACGGCGGAGAACAGCGTATCGGCGCCTTCCAGCAGCTCCTTGCGCGTGCCGATATAGTCGTTGAGCTTCGGCCTCGTCGCAAACAGCGAGCCGTGATTGTTCAGCTCGGCGATCGAGAACGGCGGCACGGGACCCGAGGCATTGCCGAAGGACACGAACATGCCGCGCGGCTTCAGGCACGACAGCGATCCCGGGAAGGTCGATTTGCCGACGCCGTCATAGACGACGTCGCAGCCCTCGTTGCGGCTGATCTGCCTGACGCGCGCGACGAAATCTTCCTCGTTGTAGAGGATGACGTGGTCGCAGCCATTGGCCTCCGCGAGCTCGGCCTTCTCGCGCGAGCCGACCGTGCCGATGACGTGGGCGCCGAGCGCGCTCGCCCATTGGCAGGCCAGGAGGCCGATGCCGCCGGCAGCGGCATGGATCAGCACGCGATGATGCGGCTCGACCTTGAAGGTCTTGTGCAGGAGATACCAGACCGTCAGGCCCTTGAGCATCAGCACGGCACCCTGCTCGTGGGTGATGTGATCGGGCAGCTTGACCAGCTTCTCCCAGGGAATATTGCGCTCGCTCGTGTACGCGCCGAGATTGTGATAGTAGGCGACGCGGTCGCCGGGATGAAAATTGGTCACGCCCGACCCCACGGCGACCACCTCGCCCGAGGCCTCATTGCCGGCGATGAACGGCAATCCCGGCGCCTTGTAGAGGCCGGTGCGGTAGTAGACGTCGATGAAGTTCAGGCCGACCGCGTGCTGGCGGATGCGCACCTCGCCGGGTCCGGGCGCCGGCAGCTCGACGCTTTCATAGACCAGCGCTTCGGGGCCACCGACCTTGTGCACACGGACCGCCTTGGTCATCACCTGACCTCCTCTTCGCAGCAGCCAGCGAAAGACATCGCGACCGCCTTGTCAACTCGCCCCGGATTGGAACGGTTACGGCTTGCCGGCCTTCCTGCGGTTGCGCTTGGCCAGCACGTTGAAGAATTCCACCGCCGCCGAGAACGCAATTGCGAAATAGATGTAGCCGCGCGGAATGTGGAATTTGAAGCCGTCCGCAACCAAGGCAACGCCGATCAGCACCAGAAATGCCAGAGCCAGCATTTTGGTGGTCGGATTTTCCGCGACGAATCGCGCCACGGGCCCTGAGGAAATGTACATGATCAGGCAGGCGATCACGACGGCCGCAATCATGATCTCGAGGTCCTGGGCCATGCCGATCGCGGTGATGATCGAGTCCAGCGAGAACACGATGTCGATGATGACGATCTGGACGATCACCCAGAAGAAGGCGCTGCGAGCGGTCTTGCCCTCGCCCTCCTCATCGTCGGCGTCGACCTCGGCGTGGATCTCGTGCGTCGCCTTGGCGATCAGGAACAGGCCGCCGCCGATCAGGATGAGGTCGCGCCAGGAGAAGTCGTAGCCCGAGAATGAGAACACCGGCGCGGTCAGGCCGATCAGCCAGACCAGCACGCTGAGCAGGATGATGCGGAAGACCAGCGCCAGCGCCAGCCCGATCTGGCGGGCGCGATGCGCCTGCGGCTCGGGGATGCGCGACACGATCACCGACAGGAAGATGACGTTGTCGATGCCGAGCACGATCTCGAGCGAGGTCAGGGTGAGCAGCGCCGCCCAGGCCTCGGGGCTGGTCAACAAGTGCATCATCCGAACGATCTCACGAGACGGATCAACGCATCGCTGAATGCGATCCACAACGCGATCGCGCAGAGCGCAATCGTCACGGCGGTGCCGGCGCGGAAATCCATCTCCAGCGCGTAGAAGCCGAGCAGGCCCCACAGCACGACCAGCGACATCGTCAGCCAGCGCAGCCGCACGACGCGAACCGGATGCAGCACATGGAACGGCACGAAGGTCAGCACCACCAGCGCCGCGACCAGCAAGGTCGACGAGAGCGGCGGCCAGTGCAGCAGGAACAAATAGAACGCGGCCGCGTTCCACAGCGCCGGAAAGCCGCGAAAGTGATTGTCGTCCGCCTTCATGCGCAGGTCGGCGAAATAGAGCGCGCTGGTGACGATGATGGCGATGCCAAGCAGAGGCGCCGCCACCGGCAGCAGCATGCCGCTCGCCACGATCGCATAGGCGGGCACGAATACATAGGTGACGAAGTCGACCACGAGGTCGAGCACATCGCCGGACCAGTTCGGCTGCACGGTCTTGACGTCGAGCAGGCGCGCGATCGGCCCGTCGATGGCGTCGATGATCAGGGCGACACCCAGCCAGCCGAACATCGCGGCCCAATGCTCGCGCACGGCCTCCAGCATCGCGAGCAGCGCGATCGCCGCACCGAAGGCGGTGAAAATGTGCACCGAAAACGCCGCGGCACGGACCACGGGCGTCGGCTTGAGGGAATCCCCTTGGCTGTCCATTTGAGTTTCCATGGCCTCTGCTACCAGAACGGGACCGGTTTGCACATCCGCCACCGCGGCGTTGTGCCGCGCGATCGGTCATAAAACCAGGCAAAATAGGTGGGCTTGAATTTGCCGCGAGCCGTGTCAAATGTCGTGCCATGACAGACGCATCGACACCTTTTGACGCAAGCATCATCGGCGGTGGACCGGCGGGCCTCGCCGCGGCAATCGCCTTGGCGCAGCGGGGAGCGCGCACCGCGCTGGTGGCGCGTCGCCTGCCCTATGCCGATAACAGGACCACCGCGTTGCTGGGTGCCTCCGTCGAGCTCCTGGAGAGCCTCGACGTCTGGTCTCGCTGCAGGGACAAGGCGGCGGCGCTCGAGGTGATGCGCCTCGTCGACGACACCAAACGGCTGTTCCGCGCGCCCGAGGTCCGGTTCTCCTGTCACGAGATCGCGCTCGATGCGTTCGGCTATAATATCGACAACCGCTCGCTGATGCTCGCGCTCGAAGCGCGCGCGGCCGAATTGCCCAATCTCACCCGTTACGACGACGAGGCCGAGAGCGTTGTCATCGAAGCCGACGACGTCGCCATCCGCACGGCTGGTGGACAATTCCTGACAGCCCGGCTCGTGGTCGGCGCCGATGGCCGGCATTCGCTGTGCCGGGAGGCCGCCGGCATTGCGGTGACGCGGCGCGACCTGACGCAGACCGCCCTGACCTTCAACGTCGGTCATGCCCGCCCGCATCGCAACGTGTCGACCGAGTTCCACACGCCGCATGGCCCGTGCGTATTCGTGCCGCTGCCCGGCAACCGCTCCAGCGTGGTCTGGGTCTCGGCCCCGGCCGAGGCCGAGCGGCTTCGCGCCCTCAGCGACGAAGACCTCTCGGCCGCGATCGAGAAGCAGTCGCATTCCATCCTCGGCCGCATGACGGTCGAGCCCGGCCGCAATGTGTTTCCACTGGCGATCGAGCGGCCGCAATCCTTCGCGCGCGACCGGATCGCGCTGGTCGGCGAAGCCGCCCATGTGGTTCCCCCGATCGGGGCCCAGGGTCTCAATCTCGGCTTGAGGGATGCGGCCGACATCGCCCGGCTCGCCGGCGAGGCCATCACATCAGGACGGGACCCCGGCGCGGACGAGGTGCTCAGGCGCTACGACCGGGCCCGGCGACCGGATATTCTGAGCCGGACCTTTGCGATCGACATCGCCAATCGCTCGCTGCTCAACGATTTCCTGCCGCTTCAGCCGGTCCGCGCCGTCGGCATGCACCTGTTAGGTGCCATCGGCCCGCTCAGGCGCTTTGCCATGCGCGAGGGCCTGACGCCGACCTGGCGCAGATAATTGGCGCAAGTCGCTCTTACGGAAACACCAACCGTCCCGTCTGCAGCAGCCACATCACGCTGGTCAGTGTGACCACCGACGCGAACGTGCCGAGCAGCACGGCAACGGAGGCGGATTCGATCCAGGCATCGTTCTGCCGGGCGATCACGAACACGTTCAGCGCCGGCGGCAGCGAGGCCATCAGGATCGCCGTGGCGGCCCAGGGCTGCGCGAACGGCCCGAACGCCAGCATCAGGCCGAACGCCGCGAGCGGATGGATCAGCAGCTTCACCGCGATCACACCGGGCACCTCCCAGGGCACGCGGTCGAACGGCCGCAACGCCACGGTGACACCGAGCACGAACAGCGCCGTCGGGGCCGCCGCATTCTGAAGGAAGGCAATGGTGCGGTCGAGCGCGACCGGCAGCTCGATATGCAGCGCGGCAACAGCCGCACCAAAGCAGGCCGACATGATCAGCGGATTGAGCACGATCTGTTTCAACACCACGCCGAAGGCGTGCATGATGGAGGGATGGTCGCGGTCCGACAGCTCGATCAGCAGCGGCACGATCGTGAACAGGAAGATGCTGTCGCAGCAGAAGATCAGCGCGGTCGGCGCCGCCGCCTTCGACCCGAGTACGGCGAGCGCCAGCCCCGGACCCATGTAGCCGATATTGCCGTAGCCGCCGGAGAGACCGGCGAGCGTCGCCTCACGCAGGGTCAGCTTCCCCAGCAGCTTGCCGACCACCAGCGCGATGGTGAACGCCGCCACCGTCGACAGCGTGGTCGCTACCAGGAATGGCGGGTTGTTCAGCTCCGAGAACGGCGTCTTCGACATGATGGCAAACAGCAGCGCCGGCAACGACACGTAGAGCAGGAAGAAGTTCATCCATGCGAGCCCCGATTCTGGCAGGGACTTCGCCTTGCCGCAGGCGAAACCAACGAAGATCAAGCCGAAATACGGCAGCGCTAGATTGAGGATATCGGCCATTGATGAAGTATTTTCTGAAGATGTGGGGGCTACCCACCCCTTAACGGCAGGTTAATTCCAAATCAGGCCACTAGCATCGGCCACAATCCTGGTCTATCGACGAAGGATGATTAAAGCGCGGACAGCCAAATTCCAGATCGGACAGGTCGTGCGCCACCGGATCTTCTCGTTCCGGGGGGTGATCTTCGACATCGATCCGGAGTTCAACAACACCGAGGAGTGGTGGCTGTCGATCCCCGAAGAGGTGCGGCCCCACAAGGATCAGCCGTTCTACCATTTGCTCGCGGAGAACGCGGAGTCCGAGTACGTCGCCTATGTCTCCGAGCAGAACCTCTTGCCCGATGAATCCGGCGAGCCGATCCGGCATTCCCAGGTGGCCGAGATCTTCATCAAGAACAAGGATGGCGGCTACCGCCCGCGCAATCCTTCGTTGAACTGAGCGCAAGAGACTCGAGCGGTCGCCTCGGTCCACCTCTCCCTTCGGAGAGGTGGACGAACCCTCCAAGCAACAGCGAGGCACGGTCGACCAATGCGCGGCCAGCAAAAAAGGCGCCCGATCGGGCGCCTTTTTCATGTCCGGTACCTGAGCCCGATTACTTCTGAGCGGCCGGAGCTGCACCGGGTGCGCCAGGCGCCCCACCCTGCTGCTCGAGCTTCTTGCGCTGCTCTTCAGCCTTCTTCTGGAGCTCTTCCTGCAGCTTCTTCTGGGTTTCCTCGAACACCTTCGGATCGGTCGGCGGACCGTCATAGGCCTTCTGGAATTCACCGGTAAGCGGCAGCGGCAGGGTCAGCGGCGCGCCGTTGGCGTTGATCGCCTGCACCACGAGGTTCTGGCCCTTCTTCAGGTTGTTGATCAGTTCCGGTGTTGCCTCGTAGTCGGACATACAGCCGTTCTGGAAGCAGATCACATAGGGGCTCTGCAGCGGCGGGTTGTTGTCGACGATGATCCGGGTGCCGTGCACGAGCTGCATGCCGAGCGGCAGCGTCACGCGCAGGATCTTCTTCGGCTCGCCTTCCGGCTCGATGATGACAGCGGCGATGACCGGCTGGCCTGATTCGATGCGGCCGTCCTTGCCGGTGAAGCAGACCTGCTTGGCGTTGGCGTCCTGGCCCTTGAGGCAGAACTTGGTCCAGGGGGCGTAGATCAGCTGGATCTGCTGATCGGCCGGCTGGGCCTGCGCGGCCGGGGCACCCTGCGGTGCCGGGGCCTGCTGGGCCTGGGGAGCCGGCGCGGGTGCCGGGGCAGCCTTGGGAGCAGCCTTCGGTGCGGCCTTCGCCTTGGGGGCCGGTGCGGGGTTCTGGGCTTCGGCGGCAAACGGAATGACCAGTGCCGTCGCCGTCAACAGAGCGAGAACTCGCCCGCGCGGCCGGACGGACGCGGCCAAATAACGGAAATTCATTGCAGAAAACCCTTTCTGAACGGGAAGTGCCCGGACCGCTCCGAAGCACCGAACCAAGCCGCCTTGGGCGCGGCTCTCTCCCCGTCAATTGAGGCAGATAAGTGACGGGCTCGGCGCTCTTGCGCGATTGCGTGCCTTCTTAACGTGGTCGACGGAAAGATCAATGCCGACAAGCGTCTTTGACCACATCCGGGCGGGCGCCCAGTGAAATCCCTGTGATAGGATTCTCCCGAGCCGCCCCTCGAATCAACGTGTCCGAATGTTCATGTTCCAGCGCCTGCTCGAGGGGCCCGGCCTGCGTCTTTGCAGCCTCGCCTTGATCCTCAGCGTCGGCCTGATTGCAGGTGCTGGGCAGGCCGAGGAGATGCATGCGATCGCCATGCACGGCAAGCCGGCGCTGCCGGCCGATTTCACCCACATGCCCTATGCCAATCCTGACGCTCCCAAGGGCGGCCGCCTGACCTGGGGCATCCTCGGCACGTTCGACAGCCTCAATCCGTTCATCGTGAAGGGATTGGCCGTGCAGCCGATCCGCGCCTATGTGGTCGAAAGCCTGCTGGCGCGCGGCCAGGACGAGCCGTTCACGCTCTACGGCCTGCTCGCCAAGACCGTCGAGACCGATGACGAGCGCAGCTACGTCACGTTCCACATCGACCCCCGTGCCCGCTTCTCCGACGGCAAGCCTGTGACCGCCGTGGACGTGCTGTTCTCCTGGCAGCTTCTGCGCGACCACGGCCGTCCCAATCTCCGGCAGTACTATTCCAAGGTCGCCAAGGCGGAGGCGCCCGATTCCCTCACCGTCCGCTTCGATCTCACCGGGGCCAACGACCGCGAATTGCCGCTCATCCTGGGCCTGATGCCAATCCTGCCCAAGCACGCCGTCGACGTCGCGACCTTCGAGGAGACCACGCTGTCGGGGCCGATCGCCTCCGGCCCGTACCGCGTCACCGCGGTCAAGCCCGGCGCCAGCGTGACCCTCACACGCAATCCCGATTATTGGGGCCGCGATCTCCCTGTTAATCGTGGGCTGTTCAATTTCGACGAGATCCGGCTCGACTATTATCGCGAGGCCAACGGCCAGTTCGAAGCGTTCAAGCGCGGCCTCTATGATTTCCGTGTCGAGAACGAACCGCTGCGCTGGCACGACGGCTATGATTTTCCGGCCGCCAAAAGCGGCGAGGTGATCCGCGACACCTTCAAGCCGGGCGTGCCGCAGCCTTCGGAGTTTTTGGTGTTCAACACCCGCCGGCCAATCTTCGCCGACATCCGCGTGCGCCAGGCCCTCACCCTGTTGTTCGATTTCGAGCTGGTCAACCGCAATTACTTCTTTTCGCTGTATTCACGCATCGCCGGCTATTTTGCAGGTTCAGAGCTGTCGGCCTATGCGCGGCCCGCGGATGCGCACGAGCGCGAGTTGCTGAAGCCGTTCGCTGCGCAGATCCCCGAAGACATCATGGAGGGCAGCTACCGCCTGCCTGTCACCGATGGCTCGGGGCGCGACCGGACGACGCTGCGTGCGGCGCTCAAGCTGCTGACGGACGCCGGCTACGACCTCGAAGGCACGGTGTTGCGCAACCGCCAGACAAAAGCCCCCTTCACGTTCGAGATGCTGGTGACGACCCGGGACCAGGAGCGCATCGCGCTCGCGTTCCAGCGCGACCTCAAGCGCGCCGGAATCGACGTGAGCGTCCGCGCGGTCGATCCGGTGCAGTTCGACCAGCGACGGCTGTCCTACGAGTTCGACATGATCCAGAATCGCTGGGACCAGTCGCTGTCGCCCGGCAACGAGCAATATTTCTATTGGGGCAGCGCCGCCGCCGACAGTCCGGGGACCCGCAACTACATGGGCGCGAGGGATCCCGCGGTCGACGCCATGATCAAGGCCCTGCTGGAGGCCCGTGATCATACGGATTTCGTCGACGCCGTGCGGGCGCTCGACCGCGCCTTGATGGCGGGCTTCTACACAATCCCCCTGTTTAACGTATCCGAGCAATGGATCGCGCGCTGGAATCGGATAGAACGGCCACAGGCCACCGCGCTCTCAGGCTATTTGCCGGAGACCTGGTGGTCGAAGGGTGAGCCTCAAGCCAGTCCAGCGAAGTGACGCCGTGAACCAGCCAGCCGTATCGCCGACGCTCGACACGCTGTTCCAGCGGACGCTGATGCGGCAGCCGCACGCGCCCGCTTTGCTCGATCCCCTCAACAAATCCCGTATCACCGGCCACCAGCCGCGGCGGCTGACCTACGCCGAGGCCGACACCGCCATCGAGGCGCTGTCGGCGCATTTCGTCGAATCGGGCCTGCCGGCCAATTCGGTGATCGCGATCCAGTTGCCCTCGACCGTCGAGTTCGTGCTGACCGTGCTGGCCGCCCATCGCGCCGGCCTGGTCGTGGCCGTGCTGCCGCTGCTGTGGCGACAGGCGGAACTGGCGGCCGCGCTCAACCGCACCGCGGCACGCGCGATCGTCACCATGAGCAAGGTCGACGGGGTCAGCTATGCCGACCTTGCGATGCACGCAGCCGCCGAGGCGTTCTCGATCCGCCACGTGTTCGGCTTCGGCACCGATTTGCCCGAGGGCATGGCCTCGCTCGACGAGGTGCTGTCGCGCCCGCCCGGCACGACGCGCGCCGTGATCCAGGACGGCCGCAAGGCGGCCATGATCTCCTTCGACGTCACTGCGGAAGGTTTCCGCCCGGTGCCGCGGCCACACTTCAGCCTGATCGCGGGAGGGCTCGCGATGTCGCTGGAGGCCGACATCCAGCAGGGCGCGACCGTCATGTCGGCGTTCACGCCGATGTCGTTCGCGGGCCTCGCCTCCTCGCTCGCGGTGTGGCTGCTTTGCGGCGGCACGCTGGCGCTGCATCACCCCTTCGAAAGCGAGGTGTTGGAGCAGCAGATCAACGAGCACGCCTGCAACGTGCTGATCGCACCGGCCCAGCTTGCCCTACGGCTCGGCGATTCCGGTCTGGCGGCCCGGATGCCGACCTTGCGCAACGTCGTCGGGCTCTGGCGCGCGCCGGAGCAGGTTGCGGCGAGCGAAGCCTGGATCGCGCCGCATGCGCCGCTCACAGACGTCTATCTGTTCGGCGAAGCCGGGCTGTTCGGCGCAAGGCGCGGCGAGGATGGCGTGCCTGTCGCGGTGATGCCCGGCCCGCACGGCGCGCCACGCGAGCAGTCCGGCTCCTCGATCGCGGGCGAGATTCTGCTCACCCCCAAGGGCACGCTCGGCCTGCGCGGCCCGATGGTGCCGATCGCGGCCTACGCGCCACCGCAGCCGGTCGGCGAGACGCTGACGGCGCAGCCGCCGCGCGACTATGTCGACACCGGCTATGCCGCCCGGATCGACCGCGCCAGCGGCGCGATCTGCATCACTGCGCCGCCCTCGGGCATCATGGCCGTCGGTGGCTATCGCTTCCTCTCCAACGACCTGCAGGAATGGGCACGCCGACTCGGCCAGGGCGCGCTGCTGACGGCCCTGCCCGACCGGCTCTCCGGCCACCGGCTGGCGGGCCGGGCCCAGGACAATGCCCGCGCCCGCGAGGCACTCAGCGAACTCGGGCTTAACCCTCTGATGGTTGAGGCTTTTCGCGACCGCTCCGGCCCGGTCTAGGCGCAGTTTTGCGGGGAACATTGACGCTGCATTAAGGCGGCCGGACTAGATTGCGCAGCATCGATTGCGCGATCAGAGTTTCCTGATGTCCCAGGCGGGCCCCATTCTCTTTGTGTCCAATGCCGAGCGCCCGGCCTTCATTGCGGCGCTGGACGAGGCGCGTCTTTTTCCGGTTGTGGACAGCGATTGGGCAAGCGCGTCGCGCGCCGTCGAAGAGGTGCAGCCTGCCGCCGTCCTTGCCGCGATGTCCGGCGGGCATGAGCCGTACATGCCCCTGCTCGCGAAGAAGATCGCCGAACAGCCGCTTTATCTGCCGATGGTCGCGCTGGATGCGCAAGCGACACTGCCCCACAATGCGCTGCCTTTCGCCACACGCGGCAATGCAGCCGAGCGCCTGATCGCACGCCTGCGCGCCGCGATCCGCGTCCGCACACTGCATGCCACCGTGATGCGCCGCCTGCCGGAAGTGAAGGTCGCGCTGCCGGACGCCGATCCGGTGCGCGATGCCATCGTGCTCCTGATCGGCCGCGGCGCCGCCTATCCTGCGCTGTCAGTCGCGCTCGGCGAGCGCACCGGCGTCGTCGGCGCGCTCTCGATCGAGGCCGCCGCAAAACATCTCAACACGCGCGATATTGACGGCGTCGTTCTGTCCGACGGTTTCACCCCGCGCGTCACCGACGCCTTTCTCACGGTGCTCGCGGAGGATACGCGCTTCCGCAACCTGCCGGTGGTCGTCACCGCGCATCAGCTGACCCAGAGCTACGACCTGCCCAATCTCGAGCTGATCCCGGGCGAGCCTGCCAAGGTCGCCGCCAACGCACTGCCGTTGATCCGCCAGCACGCGATGGAAGCGCAACTGAGCCGCACGTTGCGCTCGATCGATGCCGGCGGCTGGCTCGATCCGCGCAGCGGCCTGCTCACGGTCGAAGCCTTCGCCCGCGATTTCGCCAAGGCGGTGGAGCAGACGCTCGCCCGCGGCGGCGGGCTGTCGGTGGCGCGCTTCGCCTTCGACCCCGGCAATCCCCGCGCGCAGCTCGATGCCGCGCGGATCCTCAGCCGCCTGATGCGGCAGATGGACTTTGGCGCGGCGCAGAAGGACGGCTCCGTGATCGTGGTGTTCGCCGAGACCGATTTCCGCACGGCGCACATGATCGCCCGTCGCCTGTCGGCGGTGATGAAGCACACGTCGAACGGCAAGCACGAGATGCGCAGCGATCCCGTGGTCAGCGTGGATTCGCTGTCGCCGTCGGACACGGCGAGGTCGCTGCTCGGGCGGCTGTCGGCGGATGCGTCGCGCGCGGCGTCGTAGTCTTTACCGCACCTGATTGTACGGATCATCCATTCATGGGACCTCGGCTGCCCATGAGATCCCACAGAATCTGAAAATCAACCCCATGCGAGCGCGCCCCCCAATCTTTGCGCCGCCCACAACTAATGGGAGAATGCCAATTCTTGCAGCGCCGACAAATCAGGGCGTGCTCTCGGCAGCTCCAACCAATCGCGCTCTCCTCGCACCCCGCGTCGAGAAGACTCCGGATCGTGCCGACCCGAACATTCGTGTTCTCCGTCGGATCGTCAGGGATTGAGATAGTCCGTCAGATGCTGAGAAGCCGCACCCGCAGCAACATCGGCCATGTCGTCAAAGCGTTAGCGTCATGAACCGATTGACAATGTTCCCGATATGTTCCAATATGAGTTTCCTACAACCTTTGGATGAACAAAGCGCATGACAGTTACCTGCGCTTCAATATTTTGGCCTGTGACGCAGTCTGTAAAACTCGCAACAGCATTCATTGCTGGGGTCATGCTCATGGCGTCTTCCGCCTATGCGAAGGATTACAGGGTGGAATACGGCATTGAAACGCCAACCGAGAGCGATGCGGGGTCGACGGCCTGCCCTTATGGGGTTTGCCGCGTGAAGGTCGACAAGCTGAACCTGACGATCATCATTTTCCTGTCTCGCGATGACCTTGGCCATGCGCGCATTCAAATCGAGGGCAAGCCCGGCTGCTGCTTCTTCGAGCTCGGCGCGCGATCACAGGGGATCGCGCCCAGCAACCCGCCACCGAAGCTTCGCTTCTTTGTTGGCGCGGCGGCGCGAGGGCTGTTGTATTTCCAGAATGAGCCGGCTGGAAACATTTACCTGAGATTTCACCTCGATTGATCGTCTCAGCAGGGGTTCGGACGTCGTCGCATGGAAACTAAGGCGGAGATCCTCATGCTGCCTTTTTTCTACGCGAGCTCCGCGTCTCCCAGTTCTGGAGGAATACCACCTTCATGTCGGGCCGCACCTGGGCGACCTGGCCGCATCGCGCGCTGCGTCCTGCCATCCGCACGCTAGACCTCAAGAAGACATAACCGCGCGCTAAACGCGGCCCTTGGATTTCGCGTTGGTCGCCAAAGCGGGCGCAGGAGCGGCCAGGAGAAAGCCGACGGAATCATTCAGGAGCTCGTAGGCACGGTCGACAATGTCGTCCAGCGATATCGTCTTGGCGAACATGCGCTGCGCTTCGGCCAGCAACTGGTCGCGTGTCGGCATGCTGGACAGCCGCAAATCGGCATGGTGCTGCAACTGACTGAGCGTATCCCGGACCGACAATTCGGTCTCGTGGATCGACACCCTGATCGCATGCGCGATGTGCTCCGGGTTGAAGCGAGCTGCGAGCTGCTCGGCCGCCTGCTTGATCACACGTGATCCCAACCGGTGCTCATTGCGCAGGACCTGCTTGGGCGGCATCTTCATATCCCTGACAATGCCGAGCCAGGACAACGCCACCAGCACATAGTAGGTGAGGTCGATCTCGTACCAATGGAAGCCCTGCCGCGCGCTGGCCTGATAGGCATGATGGTTGTTGTGCCAGCCCTCACCCATCGTCAGCAAAGCAAGCAGCCAGTTGTTGCGGGAGTCATCACCGGTCACATACCGCTTGCGCCCGTGAACGTGCGCGAGCGAGTTGATGCAGAACGTGGCGTGATAAAGCAGCACCGTGCTCCAGAGGAATCCGACCACGAGCCCCGGCCATCCGGCAACAAGGAAGCACAGCGCGGCGAGCACGATGGCCGGCAACAGCTCCAGCCGGTGCAGCCACATCAACTCGGGATATGACGCCAGATCCGCGACTTTCACGAGGTCAGTCGCATCATGCTGCCGGTAAAAGATCCAGCCGACATGGCTGAACACAAAACCCTTGTGCCGGGGTGAGTGCACATCCTGCACCGTGTCCGAGTGAAGATGATGATGGCGGTGCTTGGCAGCCCACCAAAGCACGCTCTTCTGGGCGCTGCTCTGGGCGAGGACGGCCAGGATGAACTGGAACACCCGGCTCGTCACGTAGGATCGATGCGAGAAGTACCGATGATATCCGCCTGTTATCCCGAACATGCGCAGCCAATACAGCGCGGCGCAGATCGCAACCGCTTGCCACGTGACGCCGGACCAGACCGCCGCGAGGCATCCCGCATGGATCAACACGAACGGCAGAACCTGCGGATACATGACATCGTCGTGGTCGTGCTTTGAATCACGCTCTGATTCCTGGCCCGAACCGGTATTGATAGACACGCGCGCGACCTCAACTGCTTCGACGTGCGGGCCAACCCGCAAACCGGTATAAAAAAACCGCGGCCGGTAAACCAGTCGCGGATCGACGGATACGGTACGCAGGACTCAGTTAGCGAATTCGGAATCTGGCGGCTGCTTCGTCGTTCCGCAAGTGCCGATATGTCGCTGTTTTCAGACCGTGGCACGGCGCAGCCTGTATCGTGGTGCGCCGCCTCCGCATTACTACGGACCCTACGCCGCCTTCTTGCTCTTTGCGAGCTGCGCCAATTGCCGCATGATCTCGGTGGTGCCGGCGAGGCGCTCTTCCGGCGTCTCCCAATCCTGCAGGAACACCACCTTCATGTCGGGCCGCACCTTGGCGGCCTGGCCGTAACTCCTGATGAACGACACGAGACGATCGGGATGGGCGAAGGAATTGTCGCGGAAGGTGATGACGGCCCCCTTCGGACCGGCATCGATCTTCTCGACATTGGCCTGACGGCAGAACGCCTTGATCGCGGCAACCTTGAAGAGATAGCGCACCTCGTCGGGCAGCACGCCGAAGCGGTCGCGCATCTCTGCACCAAAGTTCTCGATCTCCTCCTCGCTGTCGAGATCGGCAAGGCGCCTGTAGAGCGACAGTCGCACCGAGAGATCGCCGACGTAATCCTCCGGAATGAGCACGGGCATGCCGATGGTGATGGTCGGCGACCAGCGGTCGGCGGCGGGCTCGGATACGCCGGCCTTGAGGTTGACGATCGCCTCCTCCAGCATCGATTGATAGAGCTCGAAGCCGACCTCCTTGATGTGGCCGGACTGCTCTTCGCCGAGCAGGTTGCCGGCGCCCCTGATATCGAGATCGTGCGAGGCGAGCTGGAAGCCGGCGCCCAGCGTCTCCAGTGATTGCAGCACGGTGAGCCGGCGCTCGGCCTGCGCCGTGATCTTCTGCTGCGAAGGCAGCGTGAACAGCGCATAGGCCCTGAGCTTGGAACGGCCGACGCGGCCGCGGAGCTGATAGAGCTGCGCGAGGCCGAACATGTCGGCACGATGCACGATCAGCGTGTTGGCGTTGGGAATGTCGAGACCGGATTCCACGATCGTAGTCGACAGCAGGATATCGAACTTGCCGTCGTAGAACGCGGTCATGATGTCCTCGATCACAGCGGGCGGCATCTGGCCATGCGCGACAGCGACCTTCATCTCCGGCACGTTCTTGTCGAGGAAATCCTTGACCTCGGCGAGGTCGTCGATGCGCGGCACCACATAAAACGCCTGGCCGCCGCGATAACGCTCGCGCAAGAGCGCCTCGCGGATCATCAGCGGATCATGCGGGGCAACGAAGGTGCGGACCGCAAGACGGTCGACCGGCGGCGAAGCAATGATCGAGAGCTCGCGCACGCCGGTCAGCGCCAGCTGCAGCGTGCGCGGGATCGGGGTGGCCGACAGCGTCAGCACATGCACCTCGGAACGGAGTGCCTTCAGCCGCTCCTTGTGGGTGACGCCAAAGTGCTGCTCCTCGTCGACGATGACGAGGCCGAGATCGCGGAATTTGATGGCCTTGCCGAGCAGCGCGTGGGTGCCGACGACGATGTCGACAGAGCCGTCGGCGATGCCCTTCTTGACCTGGTTCAGCTCCTTGGTCGGGATCAGGCGCGAGGCCTGCGCCACGTTGACCGGAAAGCCCTTGAAACGTTCGGTGAAGGTCTTTGCGTGCTGGCGCGCCAAGAGCGTGGTCGGCACCACCACCGCAACCTGCTTGCCTTCCAGCGCGACGGCAAAGGCGGCGCGCAGCGCCACCTCGGTCTTGCCGAAGCCGACGTCGCCGCAGATCAGGCGGTCCATGGGACGGCCGAGCTCGAGATCCTTCAGCGTGGATTCGATGGCGCCAAGCTGGTCCTCGGTCTCGTCATAGGGAAAACGTGCGCAGAACTCGTCATAGAGCCCCTGCTGCACCGGCAGCTTCGGCGCCTCGTGCAGATGGCGTGCGGCTGCGATCTTGATCAGCTCGCCCGCGATCTCGCGAATGCGGTTCTTCAGCTTGGCCTTGCGGGTCTGCCAGCCGGAGCCGCCGAGGCGATCGAGCTCGACCGTGGTCTGGTCGGAGCCGTAGCGCGACAACAGCTCGATGTTCTCGACGGGAAGGAACAGCTTGGTCTCGGCAGCATAATGCAGCTCGAGACAGTCATGCGGCGCGCCGGCGACGTCGAGTGTCTGCAGGCCGATGAAGCGGCCGATGCCGTGATCGACGTGGACGACGATGTCGCCCGCGGTGAGGCTCGTCACCTCCGAGATGAAGTTGTCGAGCTTGCGGCTGGCCTTGCGCGGCCGCACCAGGCGGTCGCCCAAAATGTCCTGCTCGCTGATGACGGCGATCTCGTCGGTCTCGAAACCGCTCTCCAGGCCGAGCACGGCGAGCATGGTCTCGTTGCGCGGCGTCGCCTGCACCGTGCGCCAGGAATTGACGCTGGTGGTGTGCGTCAGCTTGTGGTCGCGCAACATCGAGGTCATGCGGTCGCGCGAGCCTTCGCTCCACAGCGCGATCACGACCTTCTTGCGGCTGGCCTGCAAGGCCATCACGTGGCTGACCACGGATTCGAACACGTTGACCTTGGAGTCGTTGCGTTCGGGCGCAAAGTCGCGGCCCTTGCGCGCACCGGCATCGACCACGCTGGTGCCGTCGGCCGGCACCGCGAAGGCCGTCAATCGCGCCAGCGGGATGTCGCGTTCGCGCTTGCCCCACTCCTCCTCGGTCAGATAGAGCCGGTCCGGCGGCAGCGGCTTGTAGATGGCGCCGCCGCCCGGATGCTCCATGGCATCGCGGCGGGCCTCGTAATAGTCCTGGATCTGCTTGAAGCGCTCGCGGACGGCGTCCTCGGCCTGCGGCTCGATCGCAACGGCCGCGCCTTGCAGATAATCGAACAGCGTGTCCATGCGGTCCTGGAACAGCGGCAGCCAATGCTCCATGCCGGGATGGCGGCGGCCCTCGCTGACCGCCTCATACAGCGCGTCGTCGCGCTCGGGCGCGCCGAACTCGGCGACATATCCCATGCGGAATCGGCGGATCGTGTCGGTGACGAGCTGAAATTCCGAGATCGGCACCAGATCGAGCGAACGCATGTCGAGCAGCGTGCGCTGCGTCTCGGCGTCGAACGAGCGGATCGATTCCAGGCTGTCGCCGAAGAAGTCGAAGCGGACCGGCTGCTCGAGGCCTGCCGGAAACAGATCGAGGATGCCGCCGCGCACGGCATATTCGCCGGGCTCGCGCACGGTGGACGAGCGGTTGTAGCCATTGTGCTCGAGCCAGGCGACGATGGTGTCCATCGGCACAACGTTGCCGGGTGCAACCGACAGCGCCTGCGCCGCGACCAGCTCGCGCGCCGGCACGCGCTGCACGACGGCATTGACCGTCGTCAGCACGATCAGCGGCTTGTCGCTGCCGGTGAGCGCGGCGAGCCGCGCCAGCGTGGTCAGACGCTGCGCCAGAATGCCGCCATGCGGCGAGACGCGGTCATAGGGCTGGCAGTCCCAGGCGGGAAAGGTCAGCACGGGTAGATCGGGCGCAAAGAATTGCAGCGCGCGCTCAAGCTGCTGCATCCGCCCGCCGTCGCGGCAGACCACGGCGAGGCTGACAGCCGGCTTCTTCGGCCGCGCCGCAATCGCGCGCGCCAGATCGGAGACGACGAGGCCTTCGGCGCCCTCGGCGACGTTGGCAAGCGTCAGCGCGCGGCCGGGCGTCAGCAGCTCGGCCGGAGATTTCATTCCCTGCTTCATAAATTGCCGTCCGCGATCGGATAGGCCTTGATGCGGGCGAACAGCGCGCCGGTGACATCTTCTGGCAGCAGCTTGTCACCCGTGATGGCGGCATAGAGATCGGGATCGTTGACCTCGAGCAGGGTCTCGAGCTCGGTCAGCTCCGCCTCCGTGAGGTTGCCGATCTCGGCATCCGCGAAGCGGCCGAGGATCAAATCCATCTCGCGCGTGCCGCGGTGCCAGCAGCGGAACAGCAGCCGCTTGCGGCGATCGTCCAGCCCGTCGCTCGATCGTGTCGTTCCCGTCATGTCTCAAATCCAGTCAAACGCCGAAAGCCCGGACGTGCCGGGCCGCCGTGATATAGCCACTGGAACCGCCGGTGTCAGCCCTCGATTTGGCATGACCGCACCCGCTGGAGGCCCACGAAAAAAGACGTGGATGCCCTAGATAAAGCCGGGCATGACGGGGCGAAACGATCCTAGATTCGCCCTCATGCGCCCCAGCCTGCTCAATCCGCTGTTTGCTCCCGTGACCAGCCTGCCCGGCGTCGGTCCGAAGCAGGACAAGCTGTTGCAATATCTGCTCAGCCGGAGCGAGACGCCGCGGCTGGTGGATCTGCTCCTGCATCTGCCGAGCCAGGTGATCGACCGCCGGGCCCGGCCGAAGATCCGCGACGCCGGCGTTGGAACCATGGTGACGCTGGAGGTGACCGTCGATCGCCACCGCCCGCCTCCGCCGCGCAACGCGCGCGCGCCCTATCTGGTCTATGCCAGCGACGATACCGGCGATGTCGTGCTGACCTTTTTCCGCGCAAAGCCCGGCTATGTCGAGAAGCTGTTGCCAATGGGCGAGAAGCGCTTCGTCTCCGGCACGCTGCAGATGTATGACGGCATCCCGCAGATCGTGCATCCCGACCGTGTGCTGGACGAGGAAGCGATCTCGAAACTGTCCGGGATTGATCCGGTCTATCCGCTCACCGAGGGTCTCGCGCTCGGCTCGCTCCGCCGCGCCATCGCGCAGGCGCTGCAGAAGCTGCCGCCCCTGCCAGAATGGATCAGCCCTGACGTGCTGCGCCGCTGCAATTTCCCGCCAGTCGCAGAAGCACTCAATCGCGTGCACCAGCCGGTCGAGCTGACGGACATCCTGCCCGATCAGCGCTTCTGGTCGCGCCTGGCCTTCGACGAGCTGCTGGCCGGCCAGCTCGCGCTCGCCTTGATCCGGGCTCAATTGCGGCGGCCTGCCGGCGTACGCAATGCCGGCGACGGGCATTTGCGCAACAAGATCATCGACGCCCTGCCCTATGCGCTGACACCCTCCCAGCGCAACGCTGCTGCGGCTATCGCCGACGATCTGAAGCAGCCGGTGCGCATGCTCCGCCTGCTCCAGGGCGATGTCGGCTCCGGCAAGACGGTGGTGGCGCTGCTGGCAGCTAGCGCCGTCGCTGAGGTCGGCAAGCAGGCCGCGCTGATGGCGCCGACCGAAATCCTGGCGCGCCAGCATATCAAGACCATCGCCCCGCTCGCCGAGCGCGCCGGCATGCGGGTCGCCATCCTCACCGGCCGCGAAAAGGGCAAGGAGCGGCGCGAGATCATCACCCAGCTTGCCGAAGGCGAGATCGACCTGCTCGTCGGCACCCACGCACTGATCCAGGACGATGTCATCTTCAGGGATCTGGCGCTCGCGATCGTCGACGAGCAGCACCGCTTCGGCGTGCGCGAGCGGCTGGCGCTGACGTCGAAGGGGGAAGCGGTCGACGTTCTCGTGCTGAGCGCAACGCCCATTCCGCGCACGCTGGTGCTCACCTATTTCGGCGACATGGACATCAGCGAACTCCGCGAAAAGCCCGCCGGCCGCCAGCCGATCGACACCCGCGCCGTTGCCATGAACCGGCTCGGTGAAGTCATGGATGGCGTCGGCCGCGCGCTCGACGCAGGCAAGCTGGTCTACTGGATCTGCCCCCTGGTCGAGGAGTCCGAAGCCGAGGGCAGCGAGCATCTCACCAACGCAACGAAACGTTTCGAGAGCTTGCAGAAGCGCTTTGGCGATCGCGTCGGCCTCGTGCACGGCCAGATGAAGGGCGCGGAGAAAGATCGCGTCATGGGCCAGTTCGCCGCCCACGAGATCGGCCTTCTGGTCGCGACAACAGTGGTCGAGGTCGGCGTCGACGTGCCGGCCGCGACCATCATGGTGATCGAGAATGCCGAACGCTTCGGCCTCGCCCAGCTGCACCAGCTGCGCGGCCGCATCGGCCGCGGCTCGGAGGCCTCGACCTGCATCCTGCTCTACAGCGAACCGCTCGGCGAGATGTCGAAGGCGCGGCTGAAAGTGATCCGCGAGACCACCGACGGCTTTCGCATCGCCGAGGAGGACCTGAAGCTGCGCGGCGAAGGCGACGTTCTCGGCGTGCGCCAGAGCGGCCTGCCCGGCTACCGCATCGCGCGCTCGGAGGTCCACGGCCAGCTCATCACGCAGGCCCGAGACGAGGCGCTGCGCATCATGAAGGACGACCCGAAACTGAAGGGCGAGCGCGGCGAAGCGCTGCGCTGCCTGCTGTATCTCTACGAGCGGGACGAGGCGATTCCGTTGATCGGAGCCGGTTGAGCCTCGAGGTTTGGAACAAAAGTTCCTTGAGCTGGTTCCCACAAACCGCATGTTGCTAGCCGCCACCGAGTCGGTACCTTGAAGGAATCAGCTTGGTGAGACTGGCGTGACTTTGGGGGTGAGTGTGCGTGCCTTGGGGCGTCGAACCGGGATATGGATCAGGCGATCCCTTCGGACCTGGCCGGTTTCCAACTATCTGTTGCTGCTCGCGCTCGTCACCGCAATTCCCGTCGCGGCCTGTGCCGCCTTTCTGGCCTACCATTTCGTGGCGGAATCGTCCCAGCTCACCAGGGCGGACTACGAGGACAGGCTTCGCCTCATGCGCAATGCGGCCGAGCTTCGCGTTGCCAACATCATCGAGGATCTCCAGATCCTGGCGCTGTCTCCCTCGCTGTCACAACAGAATTACGCCGAGTTTAGAGAGCATGCCATTCAGTCAGTGAAGCTGATCGGCGGGACAGCAATCGTCCTCTATGCGCCCGATGGCCAACAGATCGTCAACACGCGCCTTGAGCTCAATGCGCCGCTGCCAAAGCGCGTCGAATTCGAGTTCGAGCGACGGGCGATTGAAACCGGGCGACCTCAAGTGTCCGGTCTGCAGCGCGCGGTCGTCGACGGTCAGCCCATCGTCACGATCGCGGTGCCGGTCCGCATCGGCGGAGAGATCCGTTATGCGCTCAATATCGGCCTATCGACGAAGTATCTTTCCTCGTTGATGGACGACTACGTTTCCGCCCGAATGGTCGGCAGCATCATCGATGCGAACGGAATTCTGCTGGCAAGGCGGCCTTTGATGGACGGCGACGATCTGGTCGGCCGGCCAACCATTCCGGAGGTGATGGCCCATATCGGGCAGCCTTCCGCCTGGTGGATCAAAGCCGTATCGCGAACGGGCGTTCCGACCTACACATCGCTGTTGCGCTCCAATCAGACCGGCTGGTCGATCAATCTTGCCGTTCCGCGTGATGTCATCGACGGCCCGCTGCATCGGACGGCCGAGGGGATCATTGCGCTGACTCTTTTTACGATCGCACTGGGATTGGCGCTGGCGAGATTGTTGTCCCGCCGCTTCCTCGCCGAATTCGCCGACCTCGAACGATATGTCGGCGGCTTGCGCTCGGGTGCACGTGCTCCGAAGCCGGGCACGATCAGCGAAGTCAACCGGATGAAGAAGGTGCTGTATCACGTCGGCAGCGAACTCGCAGGCGCCTTGAAGCAGCAGAAGGCGCTCCTGGATGAAATCAATCACCGGGTGAAGAACACGCTCGGGACCGTCCAGTCGATCGCGCGTCTGTCACGTGCCAGTTCGAACGACCTGAACGAATACGCCGCCGCCTTCGAAGGCCGCCTCCTGGCCCTGTCGCAAGCCTACAATCTGCTGACCGAGAACAACTGGGTTGGCGTCAGCCTGGTATCCATCGTCAGACAGACGTTGGCTCCTTACGCCGGTCCTGAACGTCTCGAAATTGACGGCCCCGATATTCTGTTGCCGCCCAAACTCACGTTGGCGATTTCCGCCGCGCTCCAGGAGCTCAGCACGAACGCGGCAAAATACGGCGCCTTCTCGGTCGCGTCGGGCAAGCTGCACCTATCCTGGAATGTCGACGAGACAGGTTTGGTGCGGCTGTCCTGGACCGAGAGAGGTGGCCCGCTGGTCCACAAGCCCACGCGTCGCGGCTTTGGAACGAAGATGATCACCGGTATGTTCGCCGGCGAAGCCGGCTGGTCGGTCAGCCTGGATTTCAATCCGGGAGGACTTCGCTGTCTCATGCAGTTCTGGTCGCGCGACCAGGCCGACCACGATGTGACATTGATGGAAGCGAGCTAGCTCCCTCCTGAAGCTCTCCGCCGCCCGACTTCATAGGCCGCCACATGCGCCCGTGCCAGATCCAGCAGTGGCGTGTCGATGCCAAGCTTGCGGGCGCGATTGGCCATATCACCCAGGATATGCTCGGACTCGGTCATCGAGCCGCGCTCGATGTCGCGCAGCATCGAGGCCTTGAGCGGTGAGTCCATGGTCGTGAACAGTTTTCGGTCGAACTCGATGAACGGGGCGCGCGGCTCAAATCCCGAGGCGGTCGCAACCGTGCAGCATTCCGCGAACAGGCGGAAGATCGATTGCCCACCGTTCGGCACCGCCAGGATGTCGCCGATGCTGGCGCGCATCAGGCAGGTGATGCCGGCGAGCGTCGAGAGCTGGACGAACTTCTCCCACATGTCCTGCATGATCGCTTCGCTGGCGCGCACGTCGATCCCGCGGACATTGAGCAGCTTCTCCAGAGCGAGCGTGCGCTCGCTCAGCGACCCCTTGGTCTCGCCGAAGACGATGGTCTGGTTGGCCATGAACTGAACGACACGGCCATCCGCATCGAGCCCGGCGCTGACATTGGCCAACCCACCGAGGACGCACGCCGCGCCGAACCGCGCGGTCAGGGCGTCGATATGTTTCAATCCATTGAGGATGGGGAGAACCATCGTGCCCGGGCCAACGGCCGGAGCAAACTCGCTCATGGCGTCATCGAGCGAATAGGCTTTCACGCCGACGAGAACGACGTCGAAGGGCTCTCTCAGCTCGTTCGCCATCAGGATCTTCGGCTGCACGGTGAAGTCGCCGTGCGGGCTCTTGACCTGCAATCCATCGCGGCGCAATTGCGCCGCGCGGGCAGACCGCACCAGAAAAGTCACGTCGGCGCCCGCTCGGACCAAGCAGGCTCCGTAATAGCCTCCGAGCGCTCCCGCGCCGATCACCAATACTCTCATTCCATCTCCTGCGTCCTTGGCGATATTCCGCCATCGCCGATTGGTTCAGCCGGACTGACGCTTCGATCGCGAATGCTTCGAAATCAGACTTTCTTCTTCGCGATACCGGCCGCGAACGCCTTCAGCAGCGACGCATCGACCGCGTCGCCCCCGGCATCGGCGGCCAGATGCTCGAACCATTTGGCAAAGCCTTCGTAGATCTGGCTTGCCGGATGATCGGGCCCGAGGAAGCCTGATATCTCGTGCATCTCCGCGATCCAGCGATAGGCCTTCGGGATCATGTCGGGCAGCGCGACCTCGAGCCGCGCCAGGATCGCGGGCTGGCTGAGCGCGAGCTCGTCGCGGAGCGCATCCGCGGCCCCCGCCTTGGTCGCCGCGACCACCATGGCCGAGCCGATCCCGGCGAGACCCTTGACGATGCCGGCATAGGACATTTTTAGCGCAGAGGCCGCACCGACCGGACCTTCGACGATGCGGATGTCGAGCCCGAAATCCCTGAGCACGGCGATATCCCTGGCGTGCGCGCCGGACATGTAGAAGGCCGGGCTCTTGCCGCCCGGCTGCGGCGGGAAGCCGATGATGCCGCCGTCGACGAAGGGCGCCTGCGCCGAGCCGATGATCTCCTCGATCCGCTTCACCGTGTCGACATTGACGGCGTTGCAGTCGACCACGACCGGCTTCTTGTTGCGCTTCACGATCAATGCGGCGAGCCGCTGCGCCAGTGCCTCCGCCTCGCCCGGCGGCACGATCGAGAGAATGATATCGGCATCCGCGATCGCATCGTCCTCGGCGCCGATCATGCCTGAAACCGCCGCGCGTTTCAGCGTCGCCTCACTGCGTCCCTTCAAAGACGTCAGCACACGCGCGCCGTTCTCGCTCAGGCGACGGGCCACCGCGCTGCCCATGGCACCGGGCGCGAGGATCGCAATGGTCTTCGACATCGGGCACTCCAGTTCGACTTCCGAGCGCGACGCTCGGTCCGACCGGAACAATAGCAGAGGACGCGATCGCCCGCTGACCGCATTCTATCCCGCCGTGGAATAGCCCTACTCCGCCTTCGCAGGCTCGGGCTGGAGCGTGGAGGCATTGGCGATGCGCGCGGCATTGGCCATGCCCGCGAGCGCGGCCGCCTTCTTCGGGTCGGGTGCCGAGCCGGGCTGCACCACGCCGGCCGACATGATCAGCGTTGCGGCATCCTCGGCGGTGAGCTCGACCTCGATGATCTTGCTCTTGGGCACATAGAAGAAGAAGCCGGTAGTGGGGTTCGGCGAGCACGGCAGAAACACCGAGACATGTTCCTCCTGCCCCGGCAGGCTGCGCGAGACCTCTTCGTTCGGCGATTGCGAGATCAGCACGATCGACCACATGCCGGGCGAGGGAAACTCGACGAGGCCCACTTTGCGGAAGCTCGAACCCTTGCCCGAGAACAACGTCTCGAACACCTGCTTCAGGCCACGATAGATCGCGCGCACCGCTGGGATCCGGCCGAGGAACGTCTCGCCGACATCGACCAGCGTGCGGCCGATCAGGTTCGCCGCGAGGAAGCCGACCAGCGTCAGCGTGAAGAATGCGACAATCAGTCCCCAGCCGGGAACGCCGTAAGGCAGATAGGTTTCCGGCCGGTAGGCGAGCGGCACGAATGGCCGCACCACGCCGTCGACCCAGGTGACGAACCACCAGACCAGATACAGCGTGATCGCGATCGGGCCGGTGACGATCAGCCCGGTCAGGAAATAGTTGCGAAACCGGCCCATCAGGCCGGTATGCGGTTCCGGGGCGGGATCAAGAGGCGCAGGCGCGTCGTCGCGGGCGGTCATTCGGGTTCCAGGTCGGTCGCTTCGGTCAAGCTAGGGTCTTCTAGCAGGTTTTGGAAGAGCGCGACCTGATCCCTTGTGCCTATTCCACGGTCACCGACTTGGCGAGATTGCGCGGCTGGTCGACATCGGTGCCCATCACGACCGCCGTATGATAGGCAAGCAACTGGACCGGGACGGCGTAGACCATCGGTGTGAAAGCCGCGGCCATGTCGGGCATGACGATGGTGACGAGCGAATTCACCGTCGCCTCCGCCGCGCCCTTGGCGTCCGTCATCAGGATGATGTTGCCGCCGCGGGCGGCGACCTCCTGCATGTTGGAGACGGTCTTCTCGAACACGCGGTCATAGGGCGCGATCACGACGACCGGCATGGTCTCGTCGATCAGCGCGATCGGACCATGCTTGAGCTCGCCGGCCGCATAGCCTTCGGCGTGGATGTAGGAGATTTCCTTCAGCTTCAGCGCGCCTTCGAGCGCCAGCGGGAAGCTGGTGCCGCGGCCGAGATAGAGCACGTCGCGGGATTTGGCGATCCGGTGCGCGAGCTTCTCGATCTGAAGCTCGGTGGTGAGCGCGTCCGACATCAGACGCGGGATCTCGACGAGGCCGTGGACGAGCTTGGTCTCGTCGTCATCGGACAATACGCCTCTCGCCTTGCCGGCCGCGATGGCCAGATTTGCCAGCACCATGAGTTGGCAGGTGAAAGCCTTGGTCGAGGCGACGCCGATCTCGGGGCCGGCCAGCGTCTGCAGCACGGTCTCGCTCTCGCGCGCGATCGTCGAGGTCGGCACGTTGACGACGCCGATCGTGTGTGCGCCCTCCGCCTTGGCGTAGCGCAGCGCCGCCAGGGTGTCGGCGGTCTCGCCGGATTGCGAGATGAAGATCGCCAGATCGCCCTTGCGCAGCGGCGCTTCGCGGTAGCGGAATTCGGAGGCGACATCGACCTCGACCGGCAGGCGCGCAAAGCGCTCGAACCAGTATTTGGCGACGATGCCGGCGTAGCTCGCGGTGCCGCAGGCCGTGATGTTGATGCGCTGGATGTCCTTGAAGTCGAACGGCAGCTTGACCGGCAGCGAGACGCGCTCGGTCGCCATGTCGACATAGCGCGCCAGCGTGTGGCCGACCACTTCCGGCTGCTCGTGGATTTCCTTGGCCATGAAGTGACGGTAGTTCGCCTTGTCGACCAGCGAGGTCGAGGCGGCATGCCTGATCTTGTCGCGTTCGACGGCCTGACCGTCCTTGTCGAAGATCGCGGCGCCCTTGCGGGTCAGCACCACCCAGTCGCCGTCCTCGAGATAGCTGATCGTGTCGGTGAACGGGCCGAGCGCGATGGCGTCCGAGCCGAGATACATCTCGCCGTCGCCATAGCCGATCGCGAGCGGCGGGCCGTTGCGGGCGCCGATCATGAGGTCGTCGTCGCCGGCGAAGATGAAGCCGAGCGCGAAGGCACCGCGCAGCCGTC
Organism: Bradyrhizobium guangzhouense; assembly: GCF_004114955.1. Taxonomy (NCBI): domain Bacteria; kingdom Pseudomonadati; phylum Pseudomonadota; class Alphaproteobacteria; order Hyphomicrobiales; family Nitrobacteraceae; genus Bradyrhizobium; species Bradyrhizobium guangzhouense. Next base: position 3,621,432 of record NZ_CP030053.1, on the reverse strand, counting down.
CAAGCGTGAGCTTTACGGCCTCGACGGGTTTGTTGCCCCGCGCGAGGAGATCGTCGACGAGGTGCAGCACGATCTCGGTGTCGGTCTCGGTGTGGAACACCGTGCCCTTCCTCTCGAGCTCCTCGCGCAACTCGCGGAAATTCTCGATGATGCCGTTATGCACGACCGCGACGCGATCGGTCGCATGCGGATGGGCATTGTTGACGGTCGGCTTGCCGTGGGTGGCCCAGCGGGTGTGACCGATGCCGGTGGTGCCCTTCAGCGGCTCGGCTTCCAGCCGCTTCTCCAGGTTCTTCAGCTTGCCCTCGGCGCGGCGGCGCGCCAGATGCTTGCCTTCGAGCGTGGCGACGCCCGCGGAGTCATAGCCGCGATATTCGAGACGTTTGAGCGAATCCACCAATTGCTCTGCAACCGGCTCACGCCCGAGAATGCCGACAATCCCGCACATGCGGATCAATATCCCCCAAATCGTCGAAAAATCGCCTAAACGACGCGTTCGGTTTTTAGCGAAATTCAGAGGGAACCAGATACTCAATAATTATTGCGGATTGAGACAGCGTGGACCGCAACCTGAGCTTCGCCTGCGTCGATGTGGCTGGCCTTTAACCGCGCGCATTAACCGGATGTCAACAAGTTTGGCCAACGATTCCCGACCGGGAGACCAAGGCCATGAAAGCCACTACGTCCGACCGCAAAGGTCTGTCATCGATGTATATCCGTGCCAGCGAGACCTCCGGCACGCACCTTGCGCATTGGCCGCCACCCCAGCGCGGCAAGGAAAGCAAGCCTGTCTTCATCAAGCATCCCGAAGGCGAGCCGATCAAGCGCGCCAAGCCGCGGGGCTGGCGCCTGACGCGCGCGATCTTCTCCGAATTCGCCGACGACGAATAGCGCCGCCGACTTCTCCAGCTACTTTTCAGTTTTCTTCCCGCCCGTCTTCATCTCGCGATAGCGCGCCGCGCCGCCTTCGCGGATGGTCTGCTGGTTGCGCTCCAGCGCCATCGCGTCATCTGGCACGTCGCGCGTGATCACGGAGCCCGAGCCGATATAGGCGCCGTTGCCGATCTTCACCGGCGCGACCAGCGAGGAATTGGTGCCCACGAACGCGCCCTGCCCGATCACCGTCTTGTGCTTCTTGAAGCCGTCGTAGTTGCAGGTGATGGTGCCGGCCCCGATGTTGGAGGCGGCACCGACGGTGGCATCTCCAATGTAGGAGAGATGGTTGACCTTGACGCCGGCCTCCAGCGTTGCCGCCTTGGTCTCCACGAAATTGCCGATCCGGGCGCCGTCGCCAAGCGACGTGCCCGGCCTCAGCCGGGCATAGGGCCCGACCGACACCTTCTTGCCGAGCGTGGTCTCGACGATATGCGAGAAGGAATGGATCACGGTGCCGTCGGCGATCGACACGCCGGGGCCGATCACCACGAACGGCTCGATGATGACGTCCTTGCCGAACACGGTGTCGGCGGCGAGAAAGACGGTCTCGGGGGCGATCAGCGTGACGCCCGCCTCCATCGCAGCCTTGCGCAGCCGCGCCTGCATCACGCCTTCCGCTTCCGCAAGCTGGGCCTTGGTGTTGATGCCGCGCACTTCGTCCTCGCTGGTTTCGATCACGACGGACTCCCATCCATTGTCGTTGGTAACGCCGACCGCATCGGTCAGATAATACTCGCCCTTGGAATTGGCATTGCCGATCCTGTCGAGGATCGCGAGCGCGCGACGGCCGTCGATCGCCATCACGCCGGCATTGCACAGATCGATCTTGCGCTCCTGCGCGCTGGCATCGGCATGCTCGCGGATCGCCACCAGCCTGTTACCCTCGACGATGAAGCGTCCGTAGCCTGACGGGTCCTGGGCGCGGAAGCCGAGCGCGGCGATCGCGGCCCCGCCAGCGAGCGGTGCGCGCAGCCGCGCAAAGGTCTCGGCCGAGATCAGTGGCGTATCGCCGAAGGCGATCAGGATATCGTCGACGCCGCGCGCAATGGCCTCACGCGCCGCCAGCACCGCATGCGCGGTACCGAGCCGCTCGGCTTGCACGAAGATGAGCGCGTCGGGGCGGATACGCTTTGCCTCGTCCGCGACGGCCTGATGATCAGGACCGATCACGACCGCGAGCGCGGTGCCGGTTCCCTGTGGAGCGGCGCCAAGCACATGGGCCAGCAACGACTGGTGGGCGACGCAATGCAGCACTTTCGGCAGGTTGGATCGCATGCGTGTGCCCTCGCCGGCGGCGAGCACGATCGTGAGGCTTGAGCGGATGGTCATCGCAATCCTGTCAAATATGGCCGAATCGATCATCAACTCGACGGGCGACACGCCGATGCCGCCTGAGCTTGCCGCCTTGCTACCCCCGCAAACGACCGGAATTCAAGTGCGGGTGGGTTTTCCTGTTAATGTTCCTTGATTGATTCGGGGAAGCCAGACAGGGCTGGGCACTTAACGTTCATGGCAAAGGATTCCGACCCACTGGCGGATGCCTTCGGCGACAAGGAGACCGGCGGGCTGTTCTCCGGATTTTTGGCCGAGGAAGGCGCGTTCGATCGTCGCATGCTGTGGCGGCTTGGCTCGTGGGGCGTCACCGCCGTGGGCGCCGTCGTGGTCGCCGTGATGGCCAACCAGGCGCAACTTGGCTGGCGGCGCGACCAGGTTGCCTCCGCCGATCTCGCCCGCCAGTCCGATCAGATTCAGGTGCTGACCAAGCAAAGCGAGCTAGAAGCCCGCCGCCTCGCCTCCGCAATCGACACCCTGAACACCGATCGCGACCGGCTCTATTCGCGCGTCACGGTGCTCGAGCAGGGACTCGATTCCGTCACCGGCGCCATCGCCAAGCAGAACGCGACATCCCAGCCAGCGCCAGCCGAGAAGCCGCAGGACGCCCCCGTCGCCACCGCACAGCCGGCGACGCCGGCACCGGAGGTCGCACCGGTCGCATCGACGGCCGCCTCGCTGGTCGACAAGCCGCGCGCCGCTTCCGGCAAGGAGCCCAAGGACGTCGCGAGCAGGGACAGCTCGAGCAAGGACAGCTCGAAAGAGGCTATGAAGGATCAGTCGAGCCCGCCGCCACAGACCGCGGCCGCTGCCTCGCTGGTTCCGCAGTCGCCGGCCACGGCATCGAATGTCCCCATTCTTCCATTGGTGCCGCAGAAGTCGATCATGGCACCGCCCGATCCCGCGGCGTCGAAACTGATTCAGCCGGAGTCGGCCGAGAAAGCCGCCGACAAGAAGCCCGAACCGGCGCCAGCTCCGACCGAAGTCGCAGCGGCATCAGCCAAGCCGGCTGAGGCAGCAGAAACCGACGCGCCCGCCATCACAGTTCAGCAGACCCGTTTTGCCATCGAGCTCGGCGGTGCCAATTCGGTCGACGGCTTGCGCGCGCTCTGGCGCGGGCTGAGCAAGTCCAACCCCGAGATATCAGCACTCCGCCCGATCATCATGATCAAGGAAGGCTCGAACGGCCTCGGCATGCAGCTCCGGCTCGGTGCCGGTCCACTGATCAACGCCGCCGCCGCCGCAAAGCTCTGCGCGGGCCTTGCCGAAAGCGACCGTCATTGCGAGACGACGGTCTTCGACGGCCAACGCCTGTCGATGCGCGGTAGCGCGGACAAATCCGGGGATAAGCGACAGGGCAAGGGATCGGAGAAGAATTCCGAGAAGACCCAGGAGTCGGTGCCGCAGGCCGAGGCGACGCCCACGGCCGCGCCCGCACCGACCGCCAAGCCCGAAAAACATCGCCGCAGCTACTCCTCCAAACGCTCGTCAAAGCGCGAGGAGCCGGCGCCGCAGCCGGCGGCCGCCGCAGCCAAGCCACCGGAGACAGCGTCGGCGGCTTCGACGATATCGTCGTTCTTCAGGCGGTAGGGTGATCAAGGCACTCGATTGACGAGCCGGAGCCCAGAGGCGCGCGAACGACGCCGGGGCTACATCCTATCCATGCTTGCGCGCCACGATCTGGTGACCGATGCGATCGACTAAAAGGCCATCAGATGGCTGATCTTGATCGCCGCGCAGATGATCATGCCCCATAGTGCAAAATTGATCTGCAACGCTTCAGTCATTGCCAACCCCGTTCGCGTCCTCACCAGCGCGCTCTTGAACGAGGTGATCGGTTCCTGATATCGAATCAGCAATCACGCCCCGCGCGTTCCGATCGAAAGCTAGGGCAGGTCAGAACTTTCGCAAATCCGTATCGCTACGGTTCCGATGCGCGCGGAATGCAGCAGCAAAGCCAGCGGGCCGAGCCGTGCGGCCGGCGTAAAAATGCCCCGCCCCTGTTGCTCCCACCCGCCATCCCGACCATATTGCGCCCATGACAAAGAAGCCGTTTCGCCTCACGCCCTATCAGGTCCAGTTTCTCATCGTCGTCGGTTTCGTCACCGTCGGCTGGGCGCTCTATGTGCGCTATCTCGCGATCGAGTTCTCGACGGTGGCGCTCGCCTGCGACGCCGGCTTGCAGACCATGATCTGCAAGGCGCGCTCGGTGTCGACGTCGCTGTTCAAGAACTCGGTCTTCGGCATCGTCGCACTCGTGATCGCGACGCTTAATCTGATGCGGCCCTCGATCGTGCTGCTCACGCTCGGCGTGGTCGCAGCCGGCCTTGGCATCGTGCTCTACAACATCGTGCTGGCAGGCCTTGCGATCGGCCTGCTCATCCTTGGCTTTGCTCGGCCCGCGCCCGCCACAGCGTGAGCGCGAACAGGAGATAGATCGCGCAGGTCCACATCGCCTGCCAATTTTCGCGACCTTCGTTCAGAAACACGTAGACCGCCGACACCGCCAATAGCCCGGCGAACACCGATTCCGCGATCGGGCGCACGCCGATCTGCGGCCGGTTCAGCATCAGCAGTGCGAACGGCACCACCGCCATCGTCAGCGAGGCATAGGGGAAGTCGCGGTAGCGCGGATCGAACACGAAGCCGAGCGCGGTCTCGGCCGCGATCACAGCCGTCACCGCCAGGGTCAGGCCGAGCACGGCCGAAAGCTTCGACCATTTGCGGCCCTCGCGCGGACCGAGCAGGTCGAGGAAGCTTGGCAGGTTGCGGCCGATGACGAGCGCCTGCGCGCAGAAAATCGGCGAGAAGATGCCGGCCAGCAGCAGCGCACCCCATTGCAGCCAGCCGCCCCAGCCGTAGCTCTCGTAGTACATCTTGTCGGCCGCGATCCCGAGCAGGATGCCCGCCGATGTCGCGGAGATGCCGACGGCAAGCCAGGCCGAGAAGCGCGGCGTCCAGGGCCGGCGCCGCAGCGTGATGCCGGCGACCGCGAACACCAGCACGCTGAGGCCCATGCCTGATCCCATGTACCATTTCCACAGGGGGAAATTGCTGATCGGCTCGCCCGGCGGATATTTCAGCTGGCGCCGCACGGAATCGAGCAGGCCCCAATAGCCGCCGACGGTGCCTTCGAGCCGCCGCTTCCACGGCTGGTCATAGGCCTCGATGAGATTGACGCGAAACTTCTGCGACTTCGCGAGCGCCAGGATCTCCGAGACGACGCGCGCCTGGTTGGTGCGCGACGGCAGCGCGCCATCGCGCATGCGGCCTTCGCTCGGCCAGCCGGTTTCGCCGATCAGGATCTCCTTGTCAGGGAACGCCGCCGCCATCCGTTCGCGGATCGCCTCGACATGGGACGAGGCGAATTTCGCCTTTACCGGCACGTCCTCCCAATAAGGCAGGATGTGAATGGTGACGAAGTCGACGGCGTCATAGACCTCGCGGTTCTTCAGCCAGTACTCCCAAACGTCGGCATAAGTCACGGGCACGGTGACCTGCGCCTTGACCGAACGGATGATCGCGATGAGGTCCTGCGTCGTCATCTCGCCACGCAGAAGCACTTCATTGCCGACGACGAGCGCGGAGATGGTGTCGGGGAATTCCTTGGTGAGACGGACCGCGGTCGCCACTTGCGCAAAGTTCTTGGCGCGGTTGCTTCCGAGCCAGATGCCCTGGATCACCTTCAGCCCGCCGACCTTGGTCGCAACCGCCGGCACCTGGTCGAGCCCATTTTCAATGGAGTACGTGCGGACGCAGTCGGTGATCTGTTTGAGCTGGCGCAGATCCTGCTCGATCTGGTCGGCCTCGATCTGGGTCCATGGGTTCAATGGCGTCTGTTCGCCGCGGAACGGCGCATAGGAGACGCATTGGACCTTGTCATTGGGGTCGATGGGGGCGCGCGCGAGCGTGATCGGCGTGGCAAGCCACCACCACACGGCAGCAATCGCACCCAGTGAGACGAGCAGGAGCGCCAGTGGCGTACGAAGTGAAATTTGTTCCGTCCTCCGCGAAGGGTCCGTCGATTACCTGCTCGCACGCCGTCTGCCAAGGGGGTGACCGAGGCCGGACGCACCCTCTCCCCGACGAATTGGGCTGCGGCTGATCGGCCATCCCCTAGGATCGTGACTTTGCTGGACAAAAATCCAAATACAGGCCAATGGATTTCGCGGGACTTTTCCGCCGCATTGGAGACCCAATTGGACGCCATCACGGCCGGCGTCCGCGAGGTCCTCCCGCGCGGGCGGACGGCTGAGACATTGGGGAATTCATGCGGCGACGGGTGTTGGAGTTACGAAATGCGGTCCTGCGGCGGTTCGCCGCCTCGTTGGCCGTTTCCGGCGTTGTCTTGCTGACTGGCCTCGTCGGCGCATCTGCCCAGAGCGGGACACCCGCCCCCGACCAGGGCAAGGCCGCCGCCCAGCCTGCCGACGCCGCCAAGGACGCCACCGCCCAGAACCAGCGCCGCACCGACGAATTCGCCGAGGCCGCCCAGGCCATCAACGGACCGGCCGGCAATCCCGAATGCGTCTGGCTCGGCCGGCGCGTGGTGCGGCTGATGTGGCGGGACGACCTCGATACCGCGTTCCGCCATCTCGACCTCTATGACCGCTTCGGCTGTCCCGGCGGTCACATCCAGGCCGCGTTCCGCTGCCTGACCCGGTTCGGCGCCCAGATCGACCCCAAGGTCGCCGAGACCCTGGACAGCCGCGTCCACGCCTGCTGGATCAATCCGGCTGCCCAGCCGCAACAGGCCGCAACGGCAGCCTCCCAGCCCCCGGCGCAGACCAACGGCGCGGCGCCGGCTGCCCAGCCGGCCGCGAGCCCGACGCCTGCTGCAAGCCCCTCGCCCGCACCCCAGAAATAGCCGCGACCGTTTCACCTGTCGTTCAGGAACGATCGGCGATAGCTGGGGTTGGCACTGCCGCGCTTTCCCAAAAGGTCATGCCCTCATAAGGACATGAGGCCATGACAGTTGAGAAACCGCGCGGCAGAGGTATGCTCCCTTTGCCGCGGACTTGGTCGGATCTCGGGGTCGGATCCGCTTCCCTGCCCCCTCAGCCCCTTTTGGTTTAGCCGCGATGCGCGTTGTCGCCGCCGTTTTGTTGCTCGTGTCCGTGCTCCATGCGGGCATCTGGGGAGTCCTGCGCGACCGGGAACCCGCGCCTGATTTCAAAGGCCTGTTGCCGAGCCTGTCCTATACGCCGTTCGAACCCGGGCATGTCGTCGACAACACCGTCGACCCCGAACGGATTCGCGCCGACATGAAAAAACTCGCGACCATGACGCGGGCGATCCGGTCGTACTCGTCCACGGAGGGCAACGAGCTGGTGCCCCCGATCGCCGCCGAATTCGGGCTCAAGGTCACCGTCGGCGCGTGGATCGGCAAGGACGAGGAGCGCAACGAGCGCGAGATCAAGGCTGCCATCGAGCTCGCGCGCAAGAACAGCAACGTGAACGGCGTCGTGGTCGGCAACGAAGTGATCTATCGCGGTGAGCAAAAGGTGGAAGACCTCATCGAGATGATCAAGAAGGTGAAGAGCGCGGTGCGCGTGCCCGTCACCACCGGCGAGATCTGGAACATCTGGCGCGACAACCCCGACCTTGCCTCCAACGTCGACTTTATCGCCGCCCACGTCCTGCCCTATTGGGAAAACTTCCGCTCGGATCAGGCGGTCGACCAGGCCGTGGACCGCTACAACCTGTTGCGCAACCAGTTCCCCGGCAAGCGCATCGTCATCGCCGAGTTCGGCTGGCCGAGCGCAGGCTACAATTTGCGCAATGCCGACCCCGGTCCGTTCCAGCAGGCGCTGACGCTGCGTAATTTCGTCAGTCGTGCCGAAGCGCTCGGCATGGACTACAACATCGTCGAGGCGATCGATCAGCCCTGGAAGTATTTTGAAGGCGGCGTCGGTCCGTACTGGGGCATCCTCAACGCCAGCCGCGAGCCGAAATTCGCCTGGACCGGCCCTGTCGAAAACCCCGACTATTGGAAGCTGATGACGATCGCGCTCCTGGTCGGCGTGCTGCTGTCGCTGCCGATCCTGCGGCTGCCGCAGCCGACCGCGAAACAGGCCTTCCTGCTGTCGGCCACGGCGAACGGCGTCGGCGCGTGGGCCGCGACCGTGTTCGCGTTCTGGAACGGCCACTATTTCATCTTCGGCTCGGCCTTCGCGCTGACCCTCGGCATGATTCTCCTCGTTCCTCTCGTCCTCATCGCGATGGCACGTATCGACGAGATCGCGGCCGTCGCCTTCGGCCGGCCACCGCAGCGGCTGATCACCAAGAGCAAGCCGATCGAGAACGCGCCTGAGAACTACTATCCGAAGGTCTCGATCCATATCCCCGCATATTACGAGCCGGTCGAGATGCTGAAACAGACGCTCGATGCGCTGTCGCGGCTCGACTATCCGAACTACGAATGCGTGGTCATCATCAACAACACGCCGGATCCCGCGTTCTGGCAACCGATCCAGGATCATTGCCGCGCGCTCGGCGAACGCTTCAAGTTCATCAACGCCGAGAAGGTGCAGGGCTTCAAGGCCGGCGCGCTGCGCATCGCCATGGACCGCACGGCCGTGGACGCCGAGATCATCGGCATCCTCGATGCCGACTATGTCGTCGAGCCCGACTGGCTCAAGGACCTCGTGCCTGCCTTCGCCGATCCGCGCGTTGGCCTGGTGCAGGCGCCGCAGGAGCATCGCGACGGCGATTTGTCGATCATGCACTACATCATGAACGGCGAATATGCCGGCTTCTTCGACATCGGCATGGTCCAGCGCAACGAGCTCAACGCCGTCATCGTGCACGGCACGATGTGCCTGATCCGCCGCGCCGCGATGGACATGGCGGGCGGCTGGTCATCCGACACGATCTGCGAGGACTCGGACCTCGGGCTAGCGATCCAGGAACTCGGCTGGATCACCCACTATACCAACACGCGCTACGGCAAGGGGCTGCTGCCCGACACCTACGAGGCCTTCAAGAAGCAGCGCCACCGCTGGGCCTATGGCGGCCTGCAGATCGTGAAGAAGCACTGGCGGCAGTTCCTGCCCGGACGGAGCCGGCTGACGCCCGACCAGAAGCGCGAATACGGCCTTGGCTGGCTGAACTGGCTCGGGGCCGAGAGCCTCGGCGTGGTCGTGGCGCTGCTCAACCTCGTCTGGGTGCCGATCGTCGCCTTCGCCGACATCGCCATTCCCGACAAGATCCTGACGCTGCCCATCATCGGCGCCTTCATCGTCTCGCTTGCGCACTTCCTGTCGATGTATCGCGCCCGCGTCGCGATCAAGCCGGGCCAGATGCTGGGCGCCATGATCGCGGCGATGAGCGTGCAATGGACGGTGTCGCGCGCGGTCGCGCAGGGCCTGATCACCGAACACATTGCGTTCGCGCGCACATCCAAGGGTGGCCTCAGCAGGATGTCGATCGAATTCCAGGCGTTCTGGGAGGCCGTGATCGGCGTGCTGCTGCTGGTCGGCGCCGGCGTGCTGATCGCCTCCAACTCTTTCCGCCAGATCACCGAGATCTACATCTTCGCCGGCGTGCTGGTTCTGCAGAGCCTACCGTTCCTGGCCGCCGTTGCGATCGCGATCCTCGAGCTCAGCCGCATCAACTCGTTCCAGTTCTGGCGCGACAGCGCGATCCGCACCGCCGAGCTGATCGGCCTGCGCCCGGTCGCCCTGCCGGGGCCCGGCAACCCGCAGCCGGTGCCGAGCGAGGTGCGACGCGAGGCGAACTGACGGGATGAAGCGGCGCCGGGTCCTCGTGATGAGGAGCCAGGATGTCTTTGGGCGTGGATGGCGCCCCGCCAAACAGGTTCAAAACTCCGACCTAAGCGCTGGAAGCAGCAACATAATCCCCGCTGCTGCCGCGTGTTTTGGCAACCAGCCCCGCTATTGACCTCGGCGCCCCATCCCCCTACACAGCGCGGGCCGAAAGCATGATCCGGAAACAGCCGGTTTTCCCCGCGGCGCAAGTTGAAGCGCAGCGGCAAGACATGCTTCTCGAATGTCCGAAGACGATGGCGATTTTCTCTACAGCCATCAGCGGTCATGGGAGCGCGTAGCTCAGCCGGTAGAGCACGTGACTTTTAATCACGGGGTCCTGGGTTCGAGCCCCAGCGCGCTCACCAAAGCTTTTGCACCGAACGCAGATAAAGCCACGCCTCGCCGACATGTCTGTCGAGCTTGCCATCGCGCCATGCATCACATTCAGAGTGGCGGCTGAACATTGCCATTGGCTGTCAGTTCCTCGATCGTACGCGTGGTCCCTGTGTGACAGCAATCACCGCGCAGATGAGCCGCACCGCGTACTCCTGCATGCGAGGGAATGGTCCCTTTCAAGTCAGGAGAATAGACATGAGGACGCAGGAAGTTGGGTCGCTTTCCGTCGAGGATCTCGATGCGGTCGCCGGCGGCATGATGAATGATGGCCGTGGCCAGATGGACCCCAAGGCCCCCGGTGCTTATGTGCCGTACGGCGGCCCCGGAATGGGCCTCGGTCAGCTCGCCGGCGATCTCATTATGGCGACTGTTGCTGGCGGCTTCTTCTTTGGGTTCTGACGACGAAGCGTCGACGTGGAAAGGAGGCTGCCACAGTTGGCGGCCTCCCAAGCCTTACCGCCCAAGCCGTCGGCGGTGCATGATTCTAAAATCTCGCGACCTTCGGGATGCCGCGTATTGGGTGGACCCGGCGCCAGCCCTCCGCCTCGTTCCACCCCATCTCGTTCGCACGCTATCCGCCACAGCCCAAGCAGGAGGTGGTGCTGTCCAACCATCGCTGGGTGGCCTCGTCGGTCCAACCCGGGACGGCGAAACCCGGGGTTGCCACGCCCCGACCGGGAGCAGTGAGTTGAGCGGGGGGAGCGAACCTATGCTGCCCCGAGCGCAACGGTGGTGTGGAGCGATGCACCGTGGCAGCATTCCCCGCAGCACTCACAGCAAGCAATAGCCCCAGGGCCAAAACGGACCGCATCATCGCCGTATCCAATCGGGTGTTGCCAGCTACGGATGTGGTTCGGCCGTCGATCATCCCCAAGTGCCGGTGGTTTCCCGATCGTTCAATTCAGCGAGATGACGCCGTCGCGCGTGACTGTGTGACCGAAATCACCTTCGGCGAGATGAATGCTCGCACCTGGCGATACGATTTGGTGCGGCGGACGTGATCGCGAGTTCGTCAATGTCGTGCTGATGCCGCCCCAGGCGGTCATCAAAAATCCGGGAATTTCTTACGTCCCCCACGGGTCTCGTCCTAAGTGAACAGTGTTTGCTGTCGCGAGAGGAGAGAACAATGCGCGTCTTGTCCGTGGCGTTCTTCGCAGTGGTTTCGCTAGCCTCAGTTCATGCACAAGATCAGGAGAAGGCCAAAAAGCCTGTGTCTGACTGCAACTATGTGATCGGCATGGGGGATACCCACACAGTTCCCGCTGGTGAGGCGCTTTGCTGGCGCGTACCGCCGCCCTCTTACAAGGAATACACGCTGCTCCAGTGTGACGGGCCGTCGTTCCAGGAGCTTCGCCGGGTGAAGCGAGGCGATCCTCGCTGCAACATGTTTGAGGAACGGCAGTAGATCCCGGCTCGATGGCGTCGGCGTGCCCTTGCGGGGCTCGCTGCGACCCTGTCACCAGCGACGAGCGCCGGCAATGCACCGCTGGGCGTTCGGTAGGCCCGGGAATATGGTGACGGTGCACCATTGATGTCGCCAGGTGCGCTCCCAGGCAAGAATGCGAGGCCCTCGACACCGGGCACGGCCGACAGATGCCCCCCTCCTCCGAGGATACGGATCTTACCAATAAAGCCTTCGCGCGGAGGATTTGGTGTTTCTGCCGATTGCGGTAAGATGCCCCCGGGTAGCCACTCACAGTTTGCCCTGGAGTGCATGATGCAGAACTTCGTAACCGGATGCGTTGTGGTCGCTGTAGGCTTTATGGTCCTGCTTGCCTACTCCCAAAAGCACCATCAATGCTGGAATGGGCACGTGCTCGAAGACTTGCACGAGCATGTGCTGACTCGTCAGCCTTGCGGCTCTCTCAGTAGTGCCTCCATGTAGGAGTCCGCCGCTCTCTCCCGTACCCACGACCCGCTTCAGCTCGCGAACGTACTGAGCCGCAAGCAATCGACGATTGACTCTCAGCTTTCCGGCACCGCCACCGTCGCCGGCGCACTCAGCGGAGCGCCGCCGACCGAGACTGGCCCGATCGACACCGGCCCAGCCGACTTCGGCTGCCGCGCCAGCCGCTTGCGCAGCAACAGCCGATCGCGCGGGCGCAAGCGCGGGATGGAAGCGGTGACGTCGGACATCATCGTGCTTTGCAGCGTGTCGATCTTTGCGATCAGCGTCGAGAGCTGCGGCGATATCCGCTTCACATCGCCCCGCTCGTCCGTGATGCTCTGGCGGAGCGACAACAGGGTCGTCGAATCCTGCTGACGCAGCGCCGTATTCTGCTGCAAGGAGGAATTGATCTCCTGCAGCGCGGCCGCCTGCTGCTGCTGGGCCGACTGGATCTCCTTCAGGGCAGCGACGACAGGATCCGGCTTTGGCGCGGTCTCTTCCTGGCGCGGAAACAACGCGGCCAGGTTGCCGACATCAGGCAGGGAAAGGTCAAACGGCGATGTATAGATGGCCGCTGCGCCATTGATCGCCAGGGCACATACCGCCAGCGCAAGGACCGATTTACGGCTGGAGCGCTTGAGCGGGATTGGAGATTCCAGGGCCTCGAGCTCAGGCTGGGGTTCAGATGCTGCGGCAGCAAGTGCCGCGGCGTCGAGGTGCTCGGCGAAGCCCAGCGTTTCGGATGTCGTGGTCATGCGCATTGACCTCATGAGCGAGCAAAAGGAGGCCGTCGCCGGAACGTCCTCTCGACGCCTCCTTTACGCAGCACTCACTTACACAACTGCCTAAAATTGTGGGCTTTTCGGATTAATTCCACGTTAGCGAGGTGGTCGCCAGGCGTGGCCCGCGCCCCCGGCTGATTACGGGGCCATGCGAGGAATTGCGGTGGCATGCCGTCAATTCTGTTCCGTCCGCCAGGTCCAAAAAAGCCAGGAGACAACCCGCTGGAAAGGTGTAGGATTCGACAAAACGGAGGGAACGGCATGTTTGAGATCACCGGTTTCGACACGGCAGGCGTCGTCAACCTGAAGCGCGAGTCCCTCGCCGCCGCCCTGAAGAAGGCCAGGGAGCTGATCCAGGACGGGTGCCGCGACGTTCAGATCGTCGATCCCAATGGCCGCGTCTACACCTCGTTCGAGGAGCAGGCCGCCTAGCCGCCTCGCCCTCCCCCAACGCATCCACCGTTGAGCCACCCGACAGCGGGCGCTAGGATGAGCCTTTTTCCGGAGGCTCATTTGAAACAGGTCATTATTGCTGTCGCAGCCGTCGCGCTGCTCTCCACCTCGTCTGCCCGCTCCCAAGCCCTCGTCGATCCCAGCAAGGTCGCGCCGGAATACCGCGAGGCGGCCGAGAAGCGCCGCGCCGAGCAGATCCGCCAGCGCGAATGCGCGCAGAAGGCGGATCTGGTGAAGGTGTTGCCGCGAGACCGGACCGACTTTCTCATTCACTGCCTAGACGGGATGGCGGCGAAGCAGTAGCGCTTCCCACTGGACCGCACGCAGGCGACGAGACAGCACCGGCCGGCATTGAGGGTTTGTTCAGATATTCGGCTCACCGTGACCGCCGATTTCAAATCACCATTGTTGTCGGCGCATGAGTTTCGTCCAGATCCAGTGCACGCGTTGCAAGACGATGTTTCGCGATCGCGCGGGGCGGCTGCAGGACGGCTATTCGAGGCAATGTCCCTGTTGCGAGGTCGTGCTGTTCTTCGCCGACGACGCGCAGCACCCGTTCATCAAGCGCGCGATGCGAAGCGCACGGCAGGCGCGGAAGGAGCAGCGCGAGGCCGAGGCGATCAGGATCGCCGCCCCGCCGGAACCGCGCGCGGCTCCGCGCTCGAGGTCGTCATCGACCGGGCGCGCTCGGGTGCATGGAAGGTCGGAATAGCGCCTGCGCGGCACCAACGTCGCCCCGATCCATGCTTGCGCCGAGCTGGTCGGCCGCGATGACGCATCGGGATGATTCACGTGACAGCCGCCCCTCAGGATTCCCGGAGACATCATGCTGTTTGCCATCCACGCCATCGACCGCACCGGTGCACTGCCGACGCGGCTTGCCAATTACGAGGCCCACAAGGCCTTCCTCAGCGACACCTCGCGCTTCGGCGTGAAGATCGTGATGTCGGGCCCGCTGGTGGCCGACGACGGCGCCGCCATGATCGGCAGCCTGTTCCTGATCGAGGCTTCCAGCCGCACTGAGGTCGAGGCCTTCAATCGCGCCGATCCGTTCGCGGCGGCCGACATCTGGGAGACGGTCACGATCACCGGCTTCCTGCGGCGGCAGGGCTGAGCAACTGGGAGCTGGATGTGAAAAACCCCAGTGCGTGGCGACACTGGGGTGTTTCAAAGACTATGAATTGGTAAGGCAATGACGCCTCTATAACAGCCCTCTGCGCGGCAGCTTGTGAACTGCTTCACACGTAACGCGCAGGCGGTCGGACTCTTTGTCACAGCCGTTCTTTGTCACCGCAGCCGCCACCCGCCTGCCGGCTAGCTCCGCCGCGACTTCCGCGGAAACAGGCGATCCCTGATGTAGCGCGAGGTCGCGGTCAGGCGAATGCCGCGGGGCTTCTGCCAGGCGGCGCGGTCGATCTCCTTCTTGTCGCCGATCGCAAGGCGCCCCTTGGCGCTCTTGGCGATGAAGATCGCGTCGCTCATCTTGCGGCCCGAACGCTTGTTCTTGGCCTTCACCTCTTTCCAGAGGCTGATCCGGCCCAGTTTCAGCTTCGGCAGCTCTTCCTTGATCTCGCGCCGCAGGCAGGCTTTCTCGGTTTCGCGCGCACGCTTGCGGCCGCCCGGGAACATCCAGAGGCCGTCCGACCGTCTCCTGACCAACAAAACCTTGCCGCGCTTGGCGGCAACGAGCTTGGAAGACTTCGCCATTCCTGTCGCAAACCGAAAAAGAATCTGGCGCCATCGTAACTTGTCTATTTCATTAGACAAGTTCCATGGCCGCTCTGGTCGCTACCGTCCACATTCTGCCAAATGGGCGTGAGTCGGCGCGTAACGCGCTATCGGACCTCGTCGGAAGCGGGTGACGCAACGGTCCGTTTCCCCGCCTCGCTCCCGATCCATGCCGCCGCCATCTCCCACGCCACCGACAGGATGATCGGTCCGATGAACAGGCCGACAATGCCGTGGGCGAGCGTGCCGCCAATGACGCCGACGAAGATGACGATGGTCGGCGTGTTGAGGCCGCGGCCCATGACCAGCGGCTTCAGCATGGTGTCGAGAAAGCCGACGACCACGAAGAACACGGTGAACACCAGCGCGGTGGTGACGTCCTTGGCGGTCCACAGCCAGATGATGACAGGTAGCAGCACGAGGAAGGCGCCGATCTGCACGATCGACAGCAGCAGCACGATGAAGGCGAGCAGGCCCGCGCTCGGCACGGCCGCGAGCTTGAAGCCGATGCCGGCCAGCAGCGCTTGCACGATGGCAACGCCGATCACGCCTTGCGCGACCGCACGGATGGTGGCGCCGCCAAGCGTGAGGAAATGCTCGCTCTGCTCGGGCACGATGCGCGACAGGAAGCCGCGCCCGGCGGCGACCAGCCGCGGTCCGTGCGGAAACAGGAAGCCGGCCACGAACACCGAGACCAGGAACTGGAGCGTGCCGAGACTGGCATCGCCGGCCAGGGACAGCAGCGGTCCCGCCAGCGGTTGGAGATAAGGCGCGACCTCACGCAGCACGGCGCGGATGTTGGTGTAGGCCTGGTCCCACACCTCGAACAAAGTCGGGCCGATCAGCGGCCATGACTTGATCGACTCTGGAGCGGACTGCAGCGCGAGGTCACCGGTGGCAAGTTGATGCGCCAGCTCCCTGCCCCCGTCGACCGCGCTCACGCCGAGCCATGTCGCCGGGCCGAGGACGATGCCGAGCGTGACCAAGGTGAGGATGGCGGCTGCGGTCCTGGGCCGGCCGCCAAGCAGCTTGGCGAGCCAGCTGAACGCCGGGTAGAACGCGACCGCGAGCACGCCGCTCCAGGTCAGGATCGGCACGAACGGCCGGATGATCAGGAATGTCCAGATGATCAGCAGCGCCAAAAGGCCAAGCCGGATCACGAGCTGAATAACGTCCTCGCCCGTCAGGAGCTGACGCAGACTTTTCACAGGTACGGCTTTCCTTGCGGCATCACGCGGGGTTCCGGCGCTTGCGCGGCCCAGCGTTATTGCCAGCCCCGGGCCGGGCGTCAAGACGAGCGGACACGGTGCCCGGCCGGGTGATTAGGAACGCCCCGTCCCGCCGAGCATTCCCCGACCATGGCGCGTCGCCCCACAGAGCCCGAAGTGCACGCGGGTATTCACCGCGGCATTCACTATGTGCTCAAGCCGAACGCCGCACCGGGTTTCTGGCGCTATGGCTACACGATCGCTGACAAGGTCCGATCCGGACGGGTTCAGGGTCGACTGCCGCTCCTGGCCATCCGCCGCGTGCGGATGCGCATCGACCGCGACATGCGGCCTGAGCCGGCCGAAGCCCCGCGGACCGAGAAAATGCAGCAAGACCCGCCGATGCCAGCCGACTTGCCTAACGGCGATTAACCGGATTTCAGCGGGCCAATTTACGCCGATGCAAAGGCTCGCATTTAGGCTTCGTCACAAGGTCCCAAAAACACTTGCGGTGCAATGGCCAACAGCATCTGGACGATCGAAGAATTCACCTGCACGGGTTGCAGCATGAACTACACCGCGACCCGGGAGGAGCACGCCGAGTCGCATGCCGGCAGCTTCAAATGCGCCATCTGCAGCAGCGTCGTGCACAGCTGGTCCGGCAAGCACCATTTCTTCGGCTGGCAGGCCGTAAAGACGAAGCCAGCCGTGTTCGGCCGCCGCTGGTCCGGCGTGCAGTGGTAGCAACCGCGGCCCGACGCCGGCCTAGCGACGCACGCCGACGCGATTGACACCGCCGTTCAGATTGGTCCGGCTCGCCGTGCCGGCCCGAACCGCAGCACGTGCAACAGGCCGCGGCCGCAGCACCACGCCGGCGCGTGCGACGCAGGACGGCGGATAATCGATGTACTGGCAATAGACCACGGCCCTCGCGGGTGTCGGGCCGAGCGCGACACCGACGGTCCCCAAGAGACCGGCAGCCGCAATCGCTGCGACAACCACTGACTTCATCGAAAGACGTTCGCTCCGGCGCATCGTGATCCTCCCTCGTTGCACGCGTGGATGGGGGATGGCTGCCGCCCCAGCCTGGCTGGACGCAACGTGCGTCGCGGTCCATGGGCAACGTTGACGTAGATCAACGGTGGGTGCGGCATCGGCGGCCGGCCGAAGGGGCGCCGCGATCGCGATGTCATGCCTGCCATTCGGCGGGCAACGTGCGGCTTTTGCTGAGGAGCGACACCGGCTAAGTTCAGCTCCCCGCAACAAAAGCCGATAAAAGATGACCGCACCTTTCGTCCCGCAGATCGCCCTCTACCGCAATTGGCTCGCCGCGCAACGCGGCCTGACCTTTTCGACTTACGAGGAGATGCGGCAATGGTCGGTGCGCGATCTCGATGCGTTCTGGCGCAGCATCTGGGACTATTACGATCTGCAATCGCCGACGCCGTTTGCGGCTGTCATCACCGAGCGCAAGATGCCCGGCGCGGTGTGGTTTCCCGGCGCTCAGGTGAACTATGCGCGGCAGGTGTTCCGGCATGTCGACGCGGCTGAAGCCGCCGGCCTGCCCGCGATCGTCTCCAGCGGCGAGGACGGCAAGCTCACGGAAACCAGCTGGCCGGAGCTGAGGCGCAAAGCGGCGGCGCTCGCGCTGCATTTGAAGGACAAGGGGATCAAGCCCGGCGATCGCATCGCGGCCTACCTTCCCAACATTCCCGAGACCATCATCGCATTTCTTGCGAGCGCCAGCATTGGCGCGGTCTGGAGCGTCTGCGCGCCCGACATGGCCGCGCCTGCCGTCATCGACCGCTTCAAGCAGATCGAGCCAAAGGCGCTGATCGCCTGCGACGCCGTCACCTATGCCGGACGCAGGCACGATCGTAAGGACGTCGTCGCCGAGTTGCGGCGGTCGCTGCCGACGGTCGAGCATGTCATCCTGCACAGCGAAGCGGCTGCAGCGCCTGACGCCGTGCTCTCCGATATCACCGCAAGGACGGACGCCGCAGTCGATGCGTTCGAGCCGACGTGGCTGCCGTTCGATCATCCGCTCTGGATCGTCTATTCCAGCGGTACCACCGGCCTGCCAAAGCCAATCGTGCACGGCCATGGCGGCATCGTCATCGTCGTGCTGGCGCTCTTGGGGCTGCACAACGACATCGGCTGCTCCTATCACGCAAATTCCTTCGGCGAGCGCTATCATTGGTACTCGTCGACGGGCTGGATCATGTGGAACAGCCAGGTCGGTGGCCTGCTGAGCGGCACGACCTGCTGCATTTTCGACGGCAGCCCCGGCGGCACCAAGGACAAGCCCGATTGGACCACGCTGTGGCGCTTCGTGGCGCAGTCGAAAGCGACCTTCTTCGGCGCGGGCGCGGCGTTCTTCGCCAATTGCGCCAAGGCCGAGATCGGTCTCGCGGACGCCGGCGATCTCTCACGTCTGCGCTGCCTAGGCTCGACCGGCTCGCCGCTCAGTGCCGACACGCAAGCCTGGTTCAACGCGCGTTTCGCGGCATTGTCGAAAACCAATGGCAGCGAGGCGCAAGCCGACATCTGGTGGGCGAACATCTCCGGCGGCACCGATTTCGCCGGCGCCTTCATCGGCGGCAACAGGGAATTGCCGCAGACGCCAGGCGCAATGCAGTGCCGCCTGCTCGGCGCCGCCGTGGAAGCCTTCAGCGAACAGGGGCGCGCCGTGATCGACGAGGTCGGGGAGCTCGTCTGCACCGAACCGATGCCGTCGATGCCGCTCTATTTCTGGAACGACAAGGGCAACGCGCGCTATCTCGCGAGTTATTTCGAGACCTATCCTGATAATTTCGACGGCAGCGGCCGCGGCCCGGTGTGGCGGCACGGTGACTGGCTCAAGGTCAACCCGGATGGCTCTTGCGTGATCTACGGCCGCAGCGATGCGACGATCAACCGGCATGGCCTGCGCATGGGCACGAGCGAGCTCTATTCCGCGATCGAGGCACTGCCGGAGGTGCTCGACAGCCTCGTCGTCGACCTCGAATATCTCGGGCGCGAGAGTTACATGCCGTTATTCGTGGTGCTGCGCGAGGGCGTCGCCTTCGATGGCGCGATGCAGGCGAAGATCAACAAGGCGATCGAGGCGGGCCTCTCACGCCGATTCCTGCCGAACGAGATCTTTGCGGTCGCCGAGATCCCGCGCACGCTGTCGGGCAAGAAGCAGGAGCTGCCGATCAAGAAGCTGCTGCTCGGCCACCCCGTCGAGAAGGTCATCAACAAGGAGGCGATGGCCAATCCGGCCTGCCTCGACTGGTATCTGGCCTTCGCGCGCGACTATCTGGCGCGAAATGCGGCTTGATCCCGGGCAAGATCGGCCCAATTGCGCCTTCGGTATTTGCACTCCGTTCACCGATGACAGCTAGACCGGTCAGGATCCCTGCAACGAACCGCACGCCAATTAACTGAACGTTATGGCCGACCTCAACGCTGTCCTCACCCGGCTCAACGACCGCCTGCTTCGCCTCGAAGGCGAGCTGTTCGTGCTGCGCTCGCTGGCACGTGCGACGCTGACGGCAGGCGACGACCACGCGGCGCGGATGCGCAAGCTGGTCGAAGCCGCAAAGGTCGCGCTTGATGACGAGGCCAAACGCGAGCTCGACAAGCCCACGCGCAAATATGTCGACGCGGCCACCGCGCTGGTGGAGGAATTGCTGGTCGAGCCGACCCCGGCGCGGCCGTTGTTCACCGTGATCGACGGCGGACGGCGCGACTAAGCGTCAGATCGGACGCGTTGTGCCGGTGTCGGTGGCTTCAGCCTTCAGGCGGCTGAGGCCTTCCTCGATGATTGCGATCTCCTCGTCGATCTTGCTGATCGGCAGGCTGAAATCGTAGGCACCCGACCTGCTCTTCAGATCGACGGCGAGCCGCTGCCTGTGCATCATCAGCTCGTCGAGGCCACGGCGGTTCTTCAGCCGCACATAGGCGTCCACGATCTGCGCAATTGCGTTCGACATGACATCGGTCCCGGCAAAAATGCCCGCGCGGCGCACCCACGCCGGCGGAACATTTTTGGTGTCGCGGTACGCAATACAAATCCGCGACGGATTCGTCGATACGACAACGAGGTTGAGAACGTGTTACCGTTTGATGATCCGGTGCGGCGGACAACGAAAAGGCCGCTGGCGAACGTGCCAGCGGCCCAAGCCGGGTTCAAAAACGGATCCGGAATGAAATCTGACCAGCCCCGGTTGGCGCGGAGTCTAACCGCACACGATGGATTGCTCTGTTAAAAACCAGACACAGGAACCGTCGCATCGATCATTTGCCGCCGACCGTGGCGCTGCGGCAACGCTCAGTCCGTGACGCAGAAGTATTTGCGCGGCCATTTCCGATAAGCGCTGTAGCGGTAATACGGTCTGTAGGCGTAGCCGCGATGGAGCGCCGGCGGCTCCTCGCCGTAATAGGCGTCGTGGTAGAAATTGTAGATCGTGCCTTCAGCGCAGCGATAGCCGTCCCAGGTCGGGCCAATAAACGGCGCCACGCCGATTTCGGGCGGGATGGCCGGGTATAGTCCACCGGCGTGGGCCGAAGCCGCCACCATCAGTGTCGCGAAAATGACAGACAACGCGCAACGCATATGCTGGCTCCGGCTCAGGTCGCGGTGCCCATATGGAAGCACCGGAATGGCGCACGGCGCAATCGCCGAGTTCATCGGCCTTGTGCACGCCCGCATTGTTGATAACCGGCGCAAATGCCGCGCGGGTGGTGACAGGGCGTCCGGACGTGTTATCGGGAGATGACGCAGCTGCGAGACGGAACAGACCCCCATGCGCATCACCCTCGTCGGCTCCCGCCATTTCGGCGTGACCACCCTGAACATGCTCCGCGAGCACGGCGTCTCGATTGTGCGGGTCGTGGTGGCCGACGCAGACGACCGCCTGGCCGCGACTGCCAAGGCTGCCGGCATCGAGGTGGTGGTGCAGGCCAATCCGAAGCTGGTGGTGGCCTCCGAGATCGCCCCTGAGACCGATCTGATCATTACGGCCCATAGCCATGCCCGGATCGGCAAGGACGCGCTTGCAGCCAGCAAGCTCGGCGGGATCGGCTATCACCCCTCGTTGCTGCCGCGCCATCGCGGCAAGGCCGCGGTGGAATGGACCATCAAGGAAGGCGACCCGATCGCCGGCGGCACGATCTATCACCTTGCCGACCGCATGGACGCCGGCGCCATCGCCGCGCAGGATTGGTGCTTCGTGAAGAAGGGCGAGACCGCCCGCGAGCTCTGGGAACGTGCGCTGGCCCCGCTCGGGCTCAAGCTGCTTGCCGACGTAATCGACTACGCCAAGGTCCACAAGGCGCTGCCGGCCAAAAGTCAGGACGAGCAATTCGCGACCTCGGCGCCGAGTCTTTCCTAGGAAGCCTTTCCTGAGTCGCTCTCACGTTAACGATTAACGTGAGGCCGCATTGATTCTGCTTCAAAAAATGGAGCCAAAAACGCAAATAAACCATTGTTCTCAAAGGAACAATTTTCGACTTTGCATTGCACCAAATTTCCGTCACATTTGGCCCGAATAACGGTCAGCATATCAGACACATTCAAGGACGGAATTCATGCGTTTTGGTCGCATCGCGGCGTTCTGTGCCGCTTCAGTTATTACCGCCACCCTCGCCGCCCCCGCTTTCGCCCAGACTCCCTACGACGGCAACTGGCAAGTCACCATTGTGACCAAGACCGGTTCCTGCGAGGCGACCGCAAGCTCCATGCTGACGGTTGCCGACGGCAAGATCACCGCGCCTGGCGCTAACGTTTCCGGCACCATCGGCAGTGGGGGTCTTGTGAAAGTTTCGATCAATGGTGCATATGCCAACGGTCAACTCAGCGGCAACGCCGGATCGGGGAAGTGGAATGGAGCATCTGCAGGCATACCATGCAGCGGGCGGTGGGAAGCATCGCGCCAATAAGCAATTCGGAATCAACGTCCTCAACCGGCGGCTGCTCATGGCGGCCGCCGTTTTGTTGGTGACAGCTGTTGCCACCAGCTCGGAGAGCAAGGCCCAGGCCGGCCCCTTCGCACCTCTGGCAGGCAGCTGGAGCGGCGGCGGCACCGTCAGCCTTGAGGACGGATCGACGGAACGCATCCGTTGCCGGGCCAAGTACGCCCCGATCGGACCGACCATGGAGATGTCGCTGACCTGTGCCAGCGACGCCTACAAGTTCAACCTGTCCGCCAGCGTGAAGGCCGAGGGGAGCGCGATCACCGGCAGCTGGTCCGAAGCCAGCCGCAACATCTCCGGCTCGCTTCAGGGCCGCGGCGGCGGCGGGAACTTCGAGGTGGTCGCCTCTGCCGCCGGCTTCAACGCCAACATCGCGTTGAGAACCAGCGGCAACAAGCAGAGCGTCACGATGCGCGCGGACAGCCAGTTCCGCGGCGCCAATATCTCGCTCTCGAGATAGGACGGCTGCACGGCGATACGATCATCGACCCGGCGACCTCGCCGGGTCGATTTTTTTGCGCAGGATCTGATGAATTCGGCACGGATGCCGTGGTCTCGATCTCGACCTTGGCGCCGCCGCCGCGCATCGCTGCACCGGCAGATTTGGCCGTTGCAAACACCGCCGATGTCGCCGATACCGGCCTCCCCCCCTGGTTCGATGTCCTGCCCGCACCGATGAGCCCAACACCGTCGAAATCGATGGCTGCACTGTGGATGGCCGGCTGGCTGTCCCTGATGCTGGTCATGGCGGTTGCCGGCCGTGAGACCACCCGCTTCCTCAACGTCTTTGAAATCATGGAGGTCCGCTCGCTGATCGGCTTCACGCTGCTGCTGCCGATCATTTACCGCGCAGGCGGCTTCAAGGCGGTTGCGACCAGGCGCCTGCCCCAGCATCTGGCGCGTAACGGCGTGCATTATTTTGCGCAGCTCGGCTGGTTCTACGCGCTGATGCTGATCGGAATCGGCCAGGTCGTCGCGATCGAGTTCACGATGCCGATCTGGACGGCGTTGCTCGCCGCGACGTTCCTGTCCGAGCGGATGACGCTCTGGAAGATCGCCGCCGTCGTGCTCGGCATCGTCGGCGTCGTCATGATCGTCCGACCCGCTACCGGCGAGATCAATCCGGGCCAGTTGATCGCGCTCGGGGCTGCGATCGGATTCAGCATTTCGATGGCTTTGGCGAAGTCGCTGACCCGGACCGAGAGCGCCTTGTCGATCCTGTTCTGGATGATTGTGGTCCAGATGGTGATGGGCTTATTGCCGACGGTCTACGTCTGGACCTGGCCGTCGCCGACACTGTGGGGCTGGCTGTTTGTCATCGGGGTCTGCGGCACTTTCTCGCACTACTGCCTCGCCAGTGCGCTGCGCTACGCTGACGCCACAATCGTCGTTCCCATGGACTTCCTGCGGGTTCCCCTCACCGCGACCGCCGGCTGGCTGCTCTATTCCGAGCGGCTCGATGCCTGGACCGTGTTTGGCGCGGCCCTGATCCTGTGCGGCAATCTCCTTAATTTGAAGCCGCCAGCGCCGGTTCCCGCCCGCGCACGGTGAACCGGCGCGCGGACTGCTGCGACACATCCAAGTGGTCGAGCGTGATTTGGATCACGTTGGAGGGGCATTCCATCGTGCACATTCGATCACAGAGCAGCGGGTTGGGTCAGTTGCGTGATCGGTCGTTTTGCTGGCGCGAGGCCAGGCGCTTTCGTGTAGGTTCGACACCAATCTGTTGTTGCTTGTCATTCGATTCTATTGGGGATTTCAGATGCGCACTCTCATCATCATCGTTTCGCTGATGTGCATGGCGCTGTCGGTCAGCGCCGCCAAGGCCGACCGCCGCGTCGCCTTTGTCGTCGGCAACGGCGCCTACAAGAACGTCGCGCAATTGCCGAACCCGCCGATCGACGCCAAGGCGATGGCATCGACGTTGCGCAATGTCGGTTTCGAGGTGATCGAGGGATCCAACCTCACCCGCGACCAGATGACCGAGAAGCTGCTCGACTTCGGCCGCAAGGCCCAAGGCTCCGACATCGCCGTGTTCTATTATGCCGGCCACGGCATTGCCGTCGGCGGCACCAACTATCTG
The DNA here is from genome assembly GCF_004114955.1 of Bradyrhizobium guangzhouense. NCBI lineage: Bacteria > Pseudomonadati > Pseudomonadota > Alphaproteobacteria > Hyphomicrobiales > Nitrobacteraceae > Bradyrhizobium > Bradyrhizobium guangzhouense. The sequence continues at coordinate 3,596,899 of NZ_CP030053.1, read as the reverse complement.
CTGCCCGTCGATGCCGACATCAAATCGGAGATGGACGTCAAGCTCGGCGCCGCCATCAACATCGACCTGACGCTCGACCAGACCATGGGCGATGCCAAGGTCAAGCTCGTGTTCCTCGATGCTTGCCGCGACAACCCCTTCGCCGCCAAGATCAAGTCGAACTCGGCCACCCGCAGCGTCAATGTCGGCAGCGGTCTTGCCGAGATGAAGTCGGGCGAAGGCACGCTGATCGCGTTCGCTACTGGCCCCGGCCAGACTGCGCTCGACGGTCAGGAGGGCAACAACAGCCCGTTCACCCGTGCGCTGATCGACAACATCACCAAGCCCGGCGTAGAGATCCAGCAGGCGATGACCTCGGTGCGTGCGCAGGTCAATGAAGAGACCCACAAGGGCCAGCTTCCCTGGGGCCACACCAATTTGATCGGTGCCGTCTATCTCAACCAGGCGCCGACCACCCAAGTCGCCAATGCAGCCCCGACGGCAACTGCCGCGCCAGCCACGGCGGCCGGCAACTCCGAGGCTGAAGTCGAGTTCTGGCGCTCGGTAAAGGAATCCAACAAGCCGGAAGAGCTCAACGCCTACCTGTCCGCTTATCCCAATGGTCAGTTCAAGCCGCTGGCAATGGCGCGGCTCGCGGCGATCCAGAATGGTCCGTCGACCACCACCCGCAACCTCAATGCCGGTGTCGATCCCGCGACATTCACCGACGACGCCAGCCAGCTCACCGAGGACCAGATCGGCCTCGACAAGGGTCAGCGCCGCGACGTGCAGCGCCGCCTCAACGGGCTCGGCTTCGACACCAAAGTAACCGGTGCGTTCAACGACGACACCCGGGCGGTGCTCAAGCGCTGGCAGGCCGCCCGCGGTTATCCGTCGACCGGGTTCCTCAACAAACTGCAGCACAAGGCCCTACTGTCCGAGATCGTGGCCTCGACCACGACCGCGAGCGACGACAGCCCGAAGCCGGCCCGGCGCGCCGCGCCCCAGCAGAGCGCACCTGCCCCCCGACACAGCGGTGGCGGCGACGCCGGCGCGGCCTTCATGGGCGGCGTGGTCGGTGGCATGATGGGCGGCATGTTCCGCCGCTGAGGCAGACGCCTATCCCAAATACAAAAGCCCGGCTCACGCCGGGCTTTCTTTGGTGCAACAATGTCGCCGCAAACTCCGTCACTGCGAGCGCAGCGAAGCAATCCAGAGTCCCTAAGCCGAAGCAGTCTGGATTGCTTCGTCGCAAGAGCTCCTCGCAATGACGAGGATGGAGATGCGCCCCATGCGAAGGTCTTGGCCCGCGGAGATCTACTTCCCCGCCGCCTTGCGCAACGCCTCGTTGATGCGGTCCTGCCAGCCGGGGCCGCCTTCCTGGAAGAACTCCAGCACGTCCTGATCGATGCGCAGCGTGACCTGCTCCTTGATACCCGGCGCCACATTCTGCTTTGGCACCGGCGCCGCGACCTTGGCGGTCACCTTCTTGAATGCCGCTTCGGCTTCTGTGCGCGCGTCACCCAATGTCCGCGGCCGCCTCGGTTGATCCGCCATCGCTCAGATCCCTTCAAACAATGCCGTCGAAAGATAGCGCTCCGAGAACGACGGCACGATAGCCAGAATGGTTTTCCCCGCAGCTTCCGGCCGCTTGCCGATCTCGAGCGCTGCGGCGATCGCAGCACCGGAGGAGATGCCGCCCGGAATGCCCTCATATCGCGCCAGCGCCCTCGACGTTTCGATCGCGGTCGTCGAATTGATCTTCACGATCTCGTCGATCACGGAGCGGTCGAGAATGTCGGGCACGAAGCCCGCGCCGATGCCCTGGATCTTGTGCGGCGTGTGCGTGCCGCCCGACAGCACCGGGCTCTCCTCGGGCTCGACGGCCACCACGCGCAAGGACGCCTTGCGCGGCTTCAGCACCTGACCGACGCCGGTGATGGTGCCGCCGGTGCCGACGCCGGCGACGAAGTAGTCGATATTGCCAGCGGTGTCGTTCCAGATCTCCTCCGCTGTCGTGCGGCGATGCACCTCGGGATTGGCGAGGTTCTTGAATTGCTGCGGCATCACCGAGTTCGGCGTCGTCTTCAACAGCTCTTCGGCGGTCGCGATCGCGCCTTTCATGCCTTGCGCCGCCGGCGTCAGCACCAGCTCGGCGCCGAGGAACGCCAGCATCTTGCGTCGCTCGATCGACATCGATTCCGGCATCACCAGCTTCAGACGGTAACCACGTGAAGCCGCGACGAAGGCGAGCGCGATCCCGGTATTGCCCGATGTCGGCTCGATCAGCACCGTGTCGGGCTTGACGATGCCCGCCTTCTCCATGGCGATGATCATGGCGGCACCGATGCGGTCCTTCACGCTTGCGGCCGGATTGAAATATTCAAGCTTTGCCAAAATCGTCGCGTTGACGCCGCGCATGCCCGGCAGCCGGCGCAGGCGAACGATCGGCGTGTCGCCGAACGCCTCGACGATCGAGTCATAGATCCGGCCGCGGCCGGGCTGGCGTCCCGTCTTGGACGATGCGTCCATGATCAACTCCCTGTTACGACGATTCGTGGCGTTTTCCGTGTGGTCTGGATCGCACGGCCGCCGACGTCCGTGCAATCACAATAGCAACACACCAGATCGACTTCCATCGACCCACCTCGATTTCACATTCGCACGGATACTCAATCGCTTGCAGACATTTTCAGGTGTGTCTCAGCGACCTCGCGGGCAGTATGCACGGAAGGTGCTGACTTTTTCCCCCTTGAGACAATTCGCGATGAATTCCTCCTCTGAAATGACCCTGGAGAAGAAGCGGCTGCTCTCGATGGCAATTGCCGTCGCCGTCTCTGTGGCTTTCCCCGCCCACGCGGCCGAGCTCATCCAGCCAAGGCAGCTCATCGTCGACGCCAGCCTGCCGGAAGCGCAGAGCAAGGCGCAAATTCTCGCGGCCCGCCGCTACGACACGTTCTGGAATACTGGCGAAGAGCAGCTCGCGGCCGATGCGCTGACGCCCGATTTCATGGATCGCACCTTGCCGCCCGGACGCGCCCAGGGCGTGCAGGGTCCGCTGGCCGCCTCGAAATTCGTGCGCACGGCGATCCCCGATCTCAGCTGCGAGATCGAGCAGATGATCGTCGCCGGCGACCGTGTCGTCACCCACCTGCACTTCCACGGGCATTTCACCGGCCGCTTCAAGCAAGCGCAAGGCAAGGGCGAGGTGATCGATTTCATCGCGACCGACATCTATCGGGTTGCCAACGGGCGCATCGCCGAGAACTGGCATCTCGAAGACAATCTCGCGCTGCTGCAGCAGCTCGGCCAGATTGCAAAGTAACCATCTCAGGAGCGCCCATGTGGAAATCCTTGGTAGTCGCCCTGCCCCTCGCGGCGGTGGCTTTCGCCGGCGGCGCCAGGTTCGGTGGCCAGCCCGCGCACGTGGAATCGCACATGATGATGTCGCAGCTGTGCGGCGACGAAGCGCCTTTCATGGCTGAAAACCAGACCGCGATGCATCGGATGATGAGCGACATGGATATCGCGCCGTCAGGCGACGTCGATCGTGACTTCTCCGCCATGATGATCCCGCACCACCGCGGCGCGATCGCGATGGCGCAAGCCGAATTGCGCTACGGCCGGAATGAGTCCCTGCGCCGCATCGCCCAGGAGATCATCGTCGATCAGCAGCAGGAAATCGCCGTCATGCGCCTTGCGCTCGATCAACCGCCACCGCCGGCAACGACGACGGCGGCTTTAGCTCGCCAACAGGAGGGGAACCTGCCATGAAGCGAATTCTCGCGCTCACAATTTCGCTTGGCCTGTCCGGCTTAGCGGCCCTGCCGGCCTGGAGCGGGCAGGCGCCGGGCCCCTCGGCCGCGGCCGACATTCCGATCAGCCACCACGATCGGGTCTATGCCGCCGAGCAATTTTCCAACACTGTCTCGGTCACCGATCCCGCCGACAACAAGCTGCTCGGCGTCATCAGGCTGGGCGCGCCCTCACCGGCGAATTTCAGCCCACTCTATCGCGGACAGCTGCTGGTGCACGGCATGGGGTTTTCGCCCGATCACCGCACGCTGGCCGTGGTCTCGATCGGATCCAACTCCGTCACCTTCATCGACACCGCGACCAACATGGTCAAGCACACGACCTATGTCGGCCGCTCGCCGCATGAAGTCTTCTTCACGCCCGACGGCAAGGAAGTCTGGGTGACCGTGCGCGGCGAAAACTACGTGGCCGTGCTCGACCCCGTCAGCTTCGAAGAGAAGACCCGGATCGTGCTGGCAAACGGACCGGGCATGCAGATCTTCTCGCCCGACGGCAAATACGGCTATGTCTGCTCGTCGTTCGTCCCGGAGATCGCGGTCATCTCGGTGGCCGATCATTCCATCGTCGGAAAGGTCGCGCAGGCGAGCCCGTTCTGTCCCGATCTCGCAGCCACGCCTGACGGCGCGCAAGTCTGGTTCACCCTGAAGGATATCGGCAAGACTCAGGTCTTCGACGCTCGTCCGCCCTTCAAGCTGCTCAAGACGCTGGATACGGGGCCGATCACCAATCACGTCAACATCGTCCGCAATGCCAATGGACAATTCGCCTACATCACCGTCGGTGGCCTGAACGAGATCCAGGTCTACCGCACCGATGACTTCAGCAAGGTTGCGACCATCCCGGTCGGCAAGTTGCCTCACGGCATCTGGCCATCCGGCGACGGCTCGCGGGTTTATGTCGGATTGGAAAACGACGACCAGCTGACGGCCATCGACACGCTCACGAACCGGGTCGTCGCGAACATCCCGATCGGCCAGGCGCCGCAGGCCGTCGCTTATGTGCCCGATGCCGTGCCGACGGTACGCGAGTCCGGAAACGGCGCCATGAGCGTCATGGACGAGGCATCGAGTCCTGAGGCCACGAATTTACAGCGGCTCGGCATTGCCGGCGAAGTCGCCCATGTCGCCATGGCTCCGGTCGGTCCAGCCTCGGAGGGCACGAAGACCCTGACCAGCGTCAGCCTGTTCGACCAGGGTCTGTCCCAGGTGTTGCAGGCCGCAGCGACCGGGCTCGAGCCGAAACACAACTACGTGTTGGCGCTCGCCTCGCATTCCGACGGCAGCGGCAAGCTCGAGCCCTTGGCGGGCTTCATGACCAATCCGGCGGGATCGGCGATCGTCAATGCGCTTGGTCCGATCCGTCAGATTGTGCAGAGCGACACACCGGATTCGCGCCGCTATCTCGTGATCGCCCCCGGTTCAATGACCGAGATTGGAAAGCCGGTGCAGGTGCAGGCGCCGTAAGCAGCTTTGCACGACATGCGATCAACCTAATGTCATGCGTCTTATCGCAATGCACACTGTTGTTTGCGTTGCGATAGATCCGGAACAATCGCTAAGAAGGCGCCGAAGCAGAAGCAATTACGAAAAATCAACACGTTCGTGTTGCGACCTCGTCAACTGATTCTGCTTATGTTAGACTTAGGTCTCGAAGCAGGGAGGTCACCACGATGTCAGCAGTTGCTGAAGTGTTGTCGACCGTCGCGCCAAGGCGTGATCCGCGTTGCAGCGAGTTGCCCACCTGTCCCGTCTGCGCCGATTCCATGGTCGCCGCCGAAGCATCCGCCTACGTCTCAGACCACATGATCTCGTATCTCTGGACCTGCGACAATTGCGGCTACGGTTTCGTGACCAAGCATGCCGTCAAGCAGCGGATCGTGTGCAACTGACTTTATTGCTGGAGCATGATCTTGTCGGAAAACCGCTTCACACTTTTCCGGATCATGCTCTGACCTAGCGCGGGGCGATGTCGCCCCTCGCCCAGTCCTCGCGCGTACGCTGGTAGAACTCGTCGAATGTTCCGTGTGCGATCGCGTCCCTGATGCCCTGCATCAGGAACTGGTAGTAGGCGATATTGATTTCGGACAGCAGCATCGCTCCCAGCGTCTCGCCTGCCTTGACGAGATGGTGAAGATAGGCGCGCGCGCAATTGCGCGTTGACGGCCACACGCTCTCCTCGTCGAGCGGACGCGGATCGTCGGCGTGGCGGGCGTTGCGCAAGTTCACCTGGCCGAAGCGGGTGAAGGCGACACCGTGGCGGCCATTGCGCGTCGGCATCACGCAATCGAACATGTCGACGCCGCGCTTCACCGCCTCGAGAATGTCGTCGGGCGTGCCGACACCCATGAGGTAGCGCGGCCGGTCCGCCGGTAGCCGTGGCGCGGTCTCGTCGATCATCGCCAGCATCACGGCCTGCGGCTCGCCGACGGCAAGGCCGCCGATCGCATAACCGTGGAAGCCGATCTCGACCAGGCCTTGCGCGCTCGCGTGGCGCAGCTCCGGTACGTCGCCGCCCTGCACGATGCCGAACAGCATGTAGCCGTCCGGTGCGCTCTCGAAGGCGCGCTTGCTTCGTTCGGCCCAGCGCAGCGACAGCCGCATCGCGCGCTCGATGTCGTCGCGCTCGGCCGGCAGCCGCACGCATTCGTCCATCTGCATGGCGATGTCGGAGCCGAGGAAGCGCTGCACCTCGATCGAGCGCTCCGGCGACAGCTCGACCTTGGCGCCGTCGATATGCGAGCGGAAGGTCACGGCGTGCTCGCTGACCTTGCGCAGGTCCGCCAGCGACATCACCTGGAAACCGCCGGAATCCGTCAGCATCGGCCCGTTCCAACCCGTGAACCGCTGCAGACCGCCGAGCGCGGCGATGCGCTCCGCGCCGGGACGCAGCATCAGATGATAGGTGTTGCCGAGCACGATATCGGCGCCGGCATCGCGCACTTCGCGCCAGTGCATTCCCTTCATGGCACCGGCGGTGCCGACAGGCATAAAGGCAGGGGTCCGCACCACGCCGTGAGGCGTGGTCAGGCGCCCAGTGCGCGCGGCGCCATCGGTGGCGAGCAGCTCGAAATGATTGGGAAGACCAGTAGCGGGAGGATTCATGGCGGTGCTTATTGCGTGTCGGGCGAGCCTGATCAACCCGCACGTTGCCCCAGACCGGGACGGCGTTGACGCGGACGTGATGACCGCAGCCGCTTGATAAACAAAACGATACAGTGTAGTTTCGCCGTGGGGGTTGGACGAGACGCCGCGGCACATGGCCGGCGGCCGTAGATGCGTGATCGCCAGCCACCGACCGATGCCCCTCCCCCCATGTTCGACGGACACGTCCGCCAGCTCCGACGGCTGGACAAAGCGCGTGATCAGGTCGCTGGTCGTGGCGTGCAGCCTGGCGCTCGCCGCCTGCACCTCGATCCCCCGCACCCCCTACACGGCGGCCGATGCAAGCCGCTCGCGCGTGCTCGATATCGAGGGGCTGAGGCGCTACGCCGACGAGCCCGTCACCAAATTCAGTTTCGAGCAGGACAAGGCGACTGGAAGCCGAACCTATCTGGCGCTCTCCGGCGGCGGCGCCGATGGAGCCTACGGCGTCGGTGTGCTCAATGGCTGGAGCGCAGCGCGCAACCGCCCGACCTTCTCCGTTGTCTCGGGTGTCAGCACCGGCGGCCTGATCGCACCCTTTGCCTTCCTCGGATCGCAATATGACGACACGCTGCGCGAGCTCTACACCAGCGGTATCGCCGAAAGCCTCTTGGGCGATCCCAGCATCATCCGCGTGCTGTTCGGCTCCGGCCTGTTCGGCAATACGCGGCTGCGCGAGCTCGTCGCGCGCTATGTCGGGCCGGAGATCATGGCCCAGGTCGCGCGCGAGAACGCCAAGGGCCGGCGGCTCCTCGTCGTCACCACCGATCTCGACACCCAGCGCACCGCGATCTGGGACATGGGCAAGATCGCCGCGGTCGGCACGCCCGAGGCGCTGAAGCTGTTTCGTGACGTGATGGCGGCCTCCGCCAGCATTCCCCTGGTGTTTCCGCCCATCCTGATCGAGGCCGAAGGCCAGGGGCGCAAATTCCAGGAGATGCATGTCGATGGCGGCGTGACGGCCCCGGTGCTGACGCTGCCCGAGGCCTTGCTGTTGCAGGGACGCCTGCCCGGCAACGCGAAGATGGATATCTACATCCTCGTCAACAAGAAGATCGAACGCAATTTCGAGCTGGTCGCCAACAGCACGATCGATGTCGCCTCACGCAGCCTGTCCGCCATCACGCAATCGCAGACGCGCTCCATCATCCTGTCGACCTACGATTTTGCCCAGCGCAACCACCTCGGATTCCATCTTTCCTATATCGAGCGCGATTACCCGGCGCCGCCGTCCGAGGGCTTTGATACCGGTTATATGCGGGCGCTCTATCAATACGGATACGAGAAAGCGGCCGGCGGCCAGGCCTGGACCTCGCGGATGCCGTGATATCAGCATCGCGGAACGGCGCTGGTGGAAGACCGTTGACGATATGGCCAATTCGGCCAGAAACGCGATGACGCCCCGGTTGCTGCGCGTTATAGAGCAATGATCACTACCAGGAACGCGCAGGGCTCACGGGGCATGGGATTGACTGCGACCAAGACAAGAACGGCCGCACCACGCCGCGAGGCCTCGAAGTCGCGCGGCGGCCGGCCCACCAAGAGCGCCGCGATCGAGCGCGACCAGCGGCTGATCGAGGTCGCCACCCGCCTGTTCCTCGATCGCGGCTTTGACGCGACCTCGCTCGATGCGGTGGCCGAGGCCGCGCGGGTCAGCAAGCCTACCGTCTATTCCCGTTACGGCGACAAGCGCGGCCTGTTTGCCGCCGTTCTCCGCCGTGAGATCGCGCGCTGGTTGGCGCCGCTGTCGGCTGCGGCAGAAACGCAGCTCAGCAGCGCCTCCGATATCCCGGTCGAACAGCGGCTGGTCGAGATCGGGCGCGAGATGCTCAATTTCACCTGCGGTCCCGACGCCGTGGCCTTCAGCCGCATGATGACGTCACAGGCCATCAACTTCCCCGACGTCGCCAAGCTCGGCAAGGAAGAGGGCTGGCTGAAGGCCGTCGCGACCACCGCGCGCTTCTTCGATCATCTGGTGGCGCAGGGCGCGCTTGACGTCGACGACACCACGATCGCAGCCGAGGTGTTCCTCGACGTCGTGGTCGGCCACACGCACCGCATGGCGACGTTCGGGACGCCGATGGAGCTGAAGGCCGCCGAGAAGCGGATGCGGGCGGCAATCAAGCTGTTCCTGGCCGGCGCGATCGGTCCGGCGGACCGCATTCCGAGCGCACCAAAACCCGCGCAACGGCGCCGCCCCTCCCGCTGACATTTCCGTGAGACCGGCAATTTGTCCCCCGCGGACGCCGGCCGCTTCGTTGACCAAAATAAAACGATACGGTATGGTTTTGTTTATAGAGCGGTGCGGGCCACTTTTTTCACCAGCCCCAAAAGAGGACCGGGCCGCTTGGATCGCCGCGACGGGTACAGCCCGGTAGCGACGTTCCGCGGCCGGCCGAAGCCCAAGGCCGGCCGCGATTTCTTTACGAACATCCGGCAGACTTGCTGGCCCGAGATGTGCCGGCTCAAGATCTGCCGGCCAAAGGTTTGGACCATGAGCGCGACAAGACCAGGGGTATACGGGTTGCTGGCGATCGCCCTGTCCGGGCTGCTCATCGCAGCACCTGTTCGCGCGACCGTCTCGGCAGGCTCGACGCCTGCCGCCCTCCACGGCGAGACAGATGGGGACGCTGCGGCGGACCGCCAGGCCGTCAGCCGCGAAATCGAGCGCTTCCGCTCTTCGTCGATCTCGATCAGCCAGGCGATGGCGATCGCGGAAGCCCGTCATGCCGGCGCCACCACGGCGGATATCAGCTTCGACGGCGGCTCCGGCGTGCCGGTGTACCGGGTCAAGACCCTGCACAACGACCGGATCTGGCGATCCACCATCAACGCGGCGACCGGCGAGGTCATTGGCGGCGAAGCCGCCCTGCCCTTGACCGAGCTGGACAACGAGGATCGCAGCAACCTCGCGGCGCTCGGCATCATCAAGCACCGCCTGGCTGACGCGGTGCGCGTCGCCGAGCAGGCGGCATCAGGCAAGGCCATCAGCGGCGGGCTGGTGCGCGAGCGCGGCCGGCTCAATTTCGCGATCGTCGTCATCAGCGGCGACGACCTCAAGGAGGTGCTGCTCGAGCCGCCGGGCGCGCGGGGCAAATAACGGCAGCCCCCGAGCCCGCCGAAAAGCCATTGACGGGCGCGAAACTCTCCCGCATAAGTCGCCACCATGTTCACGACCACCAAACGCACGACCAAAACCACCACGGCCTTCGGGGCCCGGGGAGGCGTGCGCGCGTAGTCGTCGACTAAAACGCATCAGCTCTACCGAAGCCCCGCCCTTCCAGGTCCGGGGCTTTTTTGTTGTCTAAATCGATCTCAATGGAGGACACAGTGAGTAACGATCCCGTCGTCGCGATTGTCGGCGTCACCGGTGCGGTGGGCGCCGAATTCATCGCCACCATGGACAAGCGCGGCTTTCGCGTCGGTAAGCTCAAGGCGCTCGCCAGCGCCCGCTCCGCCGGCAAGACGGTGTCGTTCCGCGGCAAGGATGTCGTCATCGAGGAATTGACCGAACGCGCCTTCGAGGGCGTCGACATCGCGCTGTTCTCCGCGGGCAGCGGCATCTCCAAGAAGTTCGCGCCCATCGCAGTCAAGGCCGGCGCCGTCGTCGTCGACAACTCCTCCGCCTTCCGCATGGACCCGAACGTCCCGCTGGTGATTCCCGAGGTCAACGGCAATCGCATCCGCGACCACAAGGGCATCATCGCCAACCCGAACTGCGCCGCGATCACCGCGCTGGTGCCGCTCTGGCCTATCCACCAGAGGAACCGGATCAAGCGCGTGATCATCTCGACCTACCAGGCGGCGTCGGGCGCCGGTGCGGCCGCGATGGACGAGCTCGTCGAGTCCACCCGTGCCAATCTCAACGGGCAGGTCTATACGCCCAAGGTGATGCCGCACCCCTACGCGTTCAACCTCTTCAACCACAACACCGCTGTCGACCCCGAGACCGGCTACAACGACGAAGAGACCAAGGTCATCAAGGAGACCCGCAAGATCTTCGAGGACGAGAAGATTGCGATCGGCGTCACCTGCGTCCGCGTGCCGGTGCTGCGCGCGCATTGCGAGGCCATCACTTTCGAATGCGAGAAGCCGATCGGCGAGGACCAGGTTCGTGCCATCATGGCCCAGGCGCCGGGCGTCAAGGTCGTCGACGACCGCGTCAAGAACTACTTCCCGATGCCGATCGACGCTTCGGGCCAGGACGACGTCCTGGTCGGCCGCATCCGCAAGGACCTCAGCGATCCCTCCGGCCATTCGATCTCGATGTTCGTGGCGGCCGATCAGTTGCTCAAGGGCGCAGCGCTGAACGCCGTGCAGATCGCAGAGCTCTTGCCGCAGCGGGTGATGGCGTAACGGAAGGGTGCGTAGGGTGGATTAGCCGAAGGCGTAATCCACCTCTTTACCGAGAAGTGGTGGGTTACGCCTTACGGCTAACCCACCCTACGGTACTGCCCTAAACAGCAGGCACGCATCCCCATACGAGTAGAATCGATACTCGTTCGCGATCGCATGCGCGTAGGCCTGCTTCATCGTCCCCAGCCCCGCGAAGGCCGACACCAGCATGAACAATGTCGACTTCGGCAGATGGAAGTTCGTCATCAAGATATCGACGGCGCGGAAGCGATAGCCGGGCGTGATGAAAATCGAGGTCTCGGCCGCGAACGGCTGGATGCTGCCATCCTCGCTCGCGGCACTCTCGAGCAGCCGCAATGACGTGGTGCCGACGGCGACGATGCGGCCGCCGCTTTTTCGCGCGGTGTTGAGCTGCTCCGCCATCCCGGCGGAGATCGTGCCCCATTCGGCATGCATCTTGTGAGCGTCGGTGTCCTCGACCTTCACCGGCAGGAACGTCCCTGCCCCGACATGCAGCGTGACCCTGACGATGCCGACGCCCCGCGCGCGCAGCCGCTGCTCCAGCGCCGGCGTGAAATGCAGCCCCGCGGTCGGCGCGGCCACGGCGCCTTCGTTCGCCGCGAACATGGTCTGGTAGTCGGCGAGATCCTGATCGTCAGGCGTGCGTTTGGAGGCGATGTAGGGCGGCAGCGGCGGGCTGCCGAGATCGGCGATCGCTTGGTCCAGTGCCGGACCGTGGAACGAGAACGACAGCGTCACCTCGCCTTCCATCCCCTTGGCCTCGACCTCGGCATCGAGATGCCCGAGCAGGCAGACCTTGCCCTCATTGCCGAAGCGGATGCGGTCGCCAGGGACGAGCTTCTTCGCCGGCTTCACCAGCGCCTGCCAGCGCGAGCCATCGAGGCGCTTGATCAGCGTTGCCTCGATCTTCGGCTCGGTCTCGCGGCCGATGCGGCGGCCCTTGAGCTGCGCCGCGATCACCTTGGTGTCGTTGACGACGAGTTGGTCACCCGGCTTCAGCCATTGCGGCAGATCGGCAATGGTCTGGTCGCGCAGCGCGCCGTTCTGCACGACCAGCATCTTCGCGGAGTCGCGCGGGCTGGCCGGGCGCAATGCGATGCGCTCGGGCGGCAGATCGAAATCGAAGAGATCAGTGCGCATGCCCAGAACTTGTCATCGCCCGCCTTGTGCGCACTTGCGCACTGGGGCGGGCGATCCAGTACTCACGATCATAATCGTAACCACATGCCCCGCCTGCGCGGGGCATGACGACGGCAAGAAGCCGCCGTTACTCCTTGTCGGCCGCCATCCGCGCCTTGACGATCTTGTCCGGATTCTGCACCGGTTCGCCGCGCTTGATCTTGTCGACGTTCTCCATGCCCTCGGTGACCTTGCCCCATACCGTGTACTGGTTGTCGAGGAAGCGGGCGTCGTCGAAGCAGATGAAGAACTGGCTGTCGCCGGAGTCGGGGCTCGCCGCACGCGCCATCGAGGTCGTGCCGCGGACATGCGGCTCCTTGTTGAACTCGGCCTTCAGCTTCTTGCCCGACCCGCCGGTGCCGGTGCCGTGCGGACAGCCGGTCTGCGCCATGAAGCCCTCGATCACACGATGGAACACGATGCCGTCGTAGAAGCCCTCGCGGACCAGCTCCTTGATGCGGGCAACATGGCCGGGCGCGAGGTCCGGGCGCATTTCGATGGTGACGGGGCCCTGCGTGGTCTCGAGGATCAATGTGTTTTCGGTGACGCTCATGCTCGTCTCTCTTGTGTTGGAGGTGAAGTCTTCCGGCGACGGATCGGGATCGCGAAGGGACGTCCCGCGGCCGCGCCGGCCATTGCATCGGTAAATGGCAACGGCGTGCAGCGCTGCAATGTCTCCATCACTGCGATGCGGTATTGCAGCCGGTCTTCGTCGGTGGCATCCGCGGATTCATAGGAAATTCGCGGATGGCCCAAAATGTTTCCGCTCCGGTTAAAGCTCACGATGACGGTGATGTCGATAGGGTGAGCCTTGCTGGCTGGTGGCGGTTTCCAGCAGGTTTGCAAGTATTTGGAGATGTCCGCGATGGTGTCGACCTTCGCGTCCTCGGCCGCGGCGCCGATCGTGCCGAGCAGGAGCGCTGCGGCAGCCAGCAGAAGCCTGTCGCCGCGGCGCGCCATGCGCCCTCCTACTTGATGTCGGAGGCGACCTGCACCTTCACCATCTTGTCGGGATCGGTGACGGTGCCGCTCGGCGAGCCGGCCGGCGCCTTCTTCAGCTTGTCGACGACGTCCATGCCCTGCACGACCTCGCCGACCACGGTGTACTGGCCGTCGAGGCTGCCGCCATCGGCAAACATGATGAAGAACTGCGAGTTGGCGGTATCGACGCTATCGCCGCGCCGGGCCATGCCGACGATGCCGCGGGCGAAGTGAACCTTGGAGAATTCCTGCTTCAGATTCGGATATTTCGAACCGCCGGTGCCGTTGCCGTTCTGGCCGTCGCCGGTCTGGGCCATGAAGCCGTCCATCACGCGGTGGAACGGCACGTTGTTGTAGAAGCCCTCGCGCGCGAGCTGCTTCAGGCGCTCGGCGTGCTGCGGCGCCAGGTCGGTCCTGAGCTTGATGACGATGCGGCCCTTGGTGGTGTCGATGACGAGCGCATTGGCCTTGTCGAGATTGGCCGGCAGCTGCTGCGCGATCGCAGGGACCGCGCCAACCAGCGCGACAAACATCGTGGCAAGAATTGCGATACGACGGTTCATGAAAACTCCGGATCAGGTGAGATGAAAAAGCGCGCCGTTTTCAGGCGAATTTTGCCTTGAGCTGAGATGCAACGAGCGGCGGTACGAAGGCCGAGACGTCTCCGCCCATACCGGCGATCTGACGCACCAATGTGCCGGTAATCGGGCGGACCAGGGGTGAGGCCGGCAGGAAGACGGTTTGCACCTCGGGCGCCATGGTGCCGTTCATGCCGGCGAGCTGCATCTCGTAGTCGAGATCGGTGCCATCGCGCAGACCCCGAATCATGATGGTGGCGCCGTATTTGCGCGCCGCGGCCACAGCGAGATCGTCGTAGGTCACGGCCTCGAGCGTGCAACCGGCCTGCGCCGCCACCGGCCCGCAGACGTCATGAAGCATCTTGAGCCGCTCTTCGGTCGAAAACAGCGGCTTCTTGCCGGGATGGATCCCGACCGCGACCACCAGGCGGTCGCACAGCGGCACGCTGCTCCGGACCACATCCAGATGGCCGTTGGTGATGGGGTCGAAGGAACCCGGGTAAAAGGCAATGCGCGGCATGGCTTCGTCCTACCGCGCCCGGCCCCGCCCGGCAAGCCGGACGGGTTCCGCGGCAGTTTCCTGACGATTTTCCCGGCATCCCGCGTCGGAAAGCCCTGGTTTGTTTCGTCCTCGGGGCGCCCACGACACACAACGGGACGCGGACGAAACCATTTCCGGCATCGGCGAAGACGTCCGGAAACTGGCCATGGTTACTAATCCAGCCAACGAATGACGGGCCGCATACTGGGCGTAGCGGCCGCATCACAGGGGACGTCAATGATCAAAGCTCTTTCAGCGATCGCCGTTGCTGCGTGTGTTGCTGCAGCCCTCACCCTCCTGCCCGGTTTTGCTCCGACCGTCGAAGCGAGCGTGCCGCAACCGCTGGCCAAGGGCGACCGGCTCGACATCAAGGCCATCGGCAGGGACTGCTCGCAGCAGGCGTGGCCGAACTTCGAGGCTTCCTGCCTGCGCCGCGCCGGCACCAAGGCTGACGTGCGTGTTGCTCGCCTCGTGACGGCCGACCGCACGCCGTAGACGATTTGTCAGGCCGGCGTCATAAACGCAGACACAAACCCCGGTAGAAACCCCATGGCAATTTGCGACGTCTCGTCGCAGAGTGTCTGACGCGCGCGCCCCTCGGAACGGCCCGATGGGCGCGGTCCCATTGAGGGGTTTGCAATTGTCCAGTACGCCCGCAGTCGCTTCCGGCCATCAACCCAATCCGCTTCCGCTTGCCATGACCATGGGCGCCCTCGGGGTGGTCTATGGCGATATCGGCACCAGCCCCCTCTATGCGCTGAAGGAAGCCGCCAAGGCGGCTGCGCATGGCGGCACGGTGACACAAGACGCGGTCCTCGGCGTTGCCTCGCTGATCCTGTGGGCGCTGCTGCTGATCATCTCGCTGAAATATGCGCTGCTGATCCTGCGCGCAGACAACCGCGGTGAAGGCGGCATCGTTGCGCTATTGGCGCTGCTGCATGCCCGTCACGCCCAGCCCGGCAGCTGGCGCGCCCATCTGCTGGTGGTCGGCCTCGTTGGCGCTGCCCTGCTCTATGGCGACGGCGCGATCACGCCGGCCATCTCGGTGCTGTCAGCCATCGAAGGTCTCAAGGTCGACGCCCCCTCGCTTTCGCCGGTCGTGGTGCCGCTGACCATCGCCATCCTGGTCGGCCTGTTCGTGATGCAGAAACAAGGCACCGGTTTCATCGGCCGCATCTTCGGACCGGTCATGCTGGCCTGGTTCCTCGTGCTGGCCGCGCTCGGCATCCACGGCATCCTCAAGGCGCCGGCCGTGCTGGCGGCGCTCAGCCCGTTCTACGCCGTGGACTTCCTGATCCATCAGGACTTCCAGGTCTCCTTCGCCATCCTGGGTGCCGCCTTCCTCGCGGTGACAGGCGGTGAGGCGATGTATGCCGACATGGGGCATTTCGGCCGTCTGCCGATCCGGCTCGCCTGGTTCGGGATCTGCCTGCCGGCGCTGGTGCTGAATTATTTCGGCCAGGCCGGGCTGCTGATCACCGATCCCACGATGATCGAGAATCCGTTCTTCCAGCTCTGCCCCGACTTCCTGCATTACGGTCTGGTCGCGTTCTCGGCCCTGGCGACCGTGATTGCCTCGCAGGCCATCATCTCCGGCGTGTTCTCGCTGACCCAGCAGTCGATCCAGCTCGGCTTCCTGCCGCGCATGCAGATCCGCCACACCACGAGCGATGCGATCGGACAGATCTACGTGCCGCTGGTGAACTGGCTGCTCGCCGCAGCAACGCTCGGCGCGGTGCTCAGCTTCGGCACCTCGGATGCGCTCGCCGGCGCCTATGGCATCGCGGTGTCGCTCTTGATGGCGATCACCACGCTGCTTGCGGCCCTGGTCGCGATCCAGTGGGGCTATTCGCCGTGGCTCGTCGTCGCCGTGAACGGCTTCTTCTTCGTGATCGACGTGATCTTCTTCTCCGCCAACTCGATCAAGCTGTTCGAGGGCGGCTGGTTTCCGTTATTGCTCGCCGGCCTCGTCGCCTTCCTGATGCTGACATGGCGCGCAGGCGTGAAGCTGGTCGAGGCGGCCCGCGCCCGGCTGCGCCAGCCAGAGGAAGACCTGATCGAAACCGCCGTCAACAAGTGCAAGGCAAGGCTGCCCGGGACCGCCGTGTACCTGGCCTCGGCGCCGAAAGGCGTGCCGCTCGCACTGACGCAATTCGTCAAGCACAACCACGTGCTGCACGAGCGCATCATCCTCGTCACCGTGCTGATCGAGGAACTGCCTCACATCGCCGAGGCGGACCGCGCCGAAATCATCGAGATCATCCCCGGCATCACCCGCGTGATCCTGCATTACGGCTTCATGCAGAACCCGACGATCTATGAAGGACTGACGCTCGCCTGCCGCCAGGGCAAGCTGCCCGGCATCGACCTCTCCGACATCACCTATTATGTCGGGCGCGAGACCATCATCCCGCGCGAGGACGTTCCGGGCATGTGGGTGTGGCGCGAAGGCCTGTTCGCCTTCCTCCAGCGCAACGCCGAACGATCGGCCGCGTTCTTCGGGGTTCCGACCAAGCAGGTCGTGGAGTTCGGGACGGAGCTGGAGATTTAGGACACGTGCGTAGCCCGGATGGAGCACGCAGCGAAATCCGGGCTACGGGAATGACGCATCAATCCCCGTTCGTCTCCCCATTCGCGCCATTTCCGCTCTCGGCCTCTTCCGTGATGTGCTCGACCGAGACGACGTGCTCGTCCTCGGCGGTATCGAACACGATGACGCCTTGCGTCGAGCGGCCGGCGATGCGGATGCCTTCGACCGGGCAGCGGATCAGTTGGCCCTTGTCGGTGACCAGCATGATCTGATCCGCATCCTCGACCGGGAAGGACGCCACCAGGTTGCCGTTGCGGTTGTTGACGCTCATGGCGACGATGCCTTTGCCGCCGCGGCCCGTGGTTCGGTACTCGTAGGACGAGGTCCGCTTGCCATAGCCGTTGACGGAGACGGTCAGCACGACCTGCTCGGCCGCCGACATCTCGGCATAGCGCTCCTGCGGAAGCTGGAAGCTGCCGGAGGTCTCCTCCGCCTCGGCATCGGCTGCCGGCTCTTCAGCCGCAGCTTCGCCGGCGACCGCGCGGCGCATCTTCAGATAGGCCGAACGCTCATCGGACGTGGTCTCGACATGGCGCAGGATCGCCAGCGAGATCACCTTGTCGCCCTCGCCGAGCGCAATGCCGCGCACGCCCATCGAGGTGCGACCGGTGAAGACGCGGACATCGGGGACCGGGAAGCGGATGCACTGGCCGCCGGCCGCGGTCAGCAGCACGTCGTCACGCTCGGTGCAGATCTGCACGTCGACGATCGCTTCGCCGTCGTCGAGCTTCATGGCGATGATGCCGGAACGGCGGACGTCGACGAAGTCGGACAGCTTGTTGCGGCGAACGTTGCCGCCGGTCGTGGCGAACATTACATCCAGTTGCGCCCAGGTCGATTCATCCTCGGGCAGCGGCATGATGGTGGTGATGCGTTCGCCCTGCTCCAGCGGCAGGATATTGATCAGCGCCTTGCCGCGCGCGTTGGGTGCCGCCATTGGCAGGCGCCAGACCTTTTCCTTATAGACTTGGCCACGGGACGAGAAGAACAGCACCGGAGTATGAGTTGAGGCGACAAAGAGCCGGCTGACGAAATCCTCGTCGCGGGTCTGCATGCCGGAGCGGCCCTTGCCGCCGCGGCGCTGGGCGCGATAAGCCGACAGCGGCACGCGCTTGACATAGCCGGCATGCGAGACGGTGACGACCATGTCCTCGCGCTGGATCAGGTCCTCGTCCTCGACCTCGCCTTCCTGCTCCATGATCACGGTGCGGCGCGGGGTGGCGAACTCGGCCTTCACCTCGGCGAGCTCGGTCTTGATGATGTCGAGGATGCGGGCGCGCGAGTGCAGGATCTCGAGATACTCGCCGATCTCGCCGGCGAGTTTTGCCAGCTCCTCGCCGATCTCGTCGCGGCCGAGCGCCGTGAGCCGCGCCAGGCGCAGTTCCAGGATCGCCTTGGCCTGATCCAGCGACAGGCGGATGGTGCCGTCCTCGTTGATGCGATGGCGGGGATCATCGATCAGCGTGATGATGTCCTCGACATCACGGGCCGGCCAGTCACGCGTCATCAGGGTGTCGCGCGCGGCAGCCGGCGTCGGCGAGGTCCGGATGACCTTGATGATCTCGTCGATATTGGCGACCGCGATCGCAAGACCGACCTGCTCATGCGCGCGTTCGCGCGCCTTGCGCAGCTTGTATTTGGTGCGGCGTGTGATGACCTGCTCGCGGAAGCCGACGAAGATCGTCAGCATGTCCTTCAGGTTCATCGTCTGCGGACGACCACTGTCGAGCGCGACGGCGTTGACGCCGAAAGAGGTCTGCAGCGGCGTGAATTTGTAGAGCTGGTTCAGCACCACGTCGGGCACGGCATCGCGCTTGAGCTCGACGACGACGCGGTAGCCATCGCGGTCGGATTCGTCGCGCAGATCGGAGATGCCCTCGATCTTCTTTTCCTTGTAGAGCTCGGCGATGCGCTCGACCATCGTCGCCTTGTTCACCTGATACGGGATCTCGGTGATGACGATCGCCTCGCGCTCCTTCCGGATCGTCTCGAACTCGACCTTGCCGCGCATCACGATGGAGCCGCGGCCGAGATGATAGGCGCTGCGGATGCCCTGGCGTCCGAGGATGATGCCACCGGTCGGGAAGTCCGGGCCCGGGATGATGTTGTTGAGCTCGTCGATGGTCAGCGACGGGTTGTCGACCAGCGCAAGACAGGCGTCGATGACCTCGCCGAGATTGTGCGGCGGGATGTTGGTGGCCATGCCGACCGCGATGCCGCCGGCTCCGTTGACCAGCAGGTTGGGGAACCGCGCCGGCAGAACCACGGGCTCCTTGGTCGAGCCGTCATAGTTGTCCTGGAAATCGACCGTCTCGTTGTCGATGTCGTCGAGCAGCTTGAGCGCGATCTTGGTCAGGCGGGATTCGGTATACCGCATCGCCGCCGGCGGATCGCCGTCGACGGAGCCGAAATTGCCCTGCCCGTCCACCAGCAGTTCGCGCATCGAGAAGGGCTGCGCCATACGGACCAGCGCGTCATAGATCGCCTGGTCGCCATGCGGATGGTATTGGCCCATGACGTCGCCGACGATACCGGCCGACTTCTTGTGCTTCTTGTCGGGTGTGTAGCCTTCCTCGTTCATCGAGAACAGGATGCGGCGGTGCACGGGCTTCAACCCGTCGCGCGCATCGGGCAGCGCGCGCGACACGATCACGCTCATGGCGTAATCGAGGTAGGACTTCTTCATCTCCTCGTAGATCGAGACGGGGCGAATGTCCGAGGGTTGCGCCGGCTGGTCGCCGGGCTTGTTGTCGTCGTCAGCCAAGGGGGAATCCGGTGAAGTTTTATCTGGGAATCATATAGCGCATCGAGGCCCTGATAACCACCCTTGGAGGCTTCCGGGAAGCGCTTTTTCCGACTGTTCTTCCAGAGACTTACGCCCTTCCTGGTACCGCCTTGGGCAAGCTCTGGGCAAGCCTCCGGGAACCGCCGCTCAGGTCCCGAAAACCACGTCATGCATCATGCGCCCGGGCGGCAGCGTGAACAGCCCCGCCACCACCGGCGCGCCCACAAACATTGGGACCATGATGCGCCGGTGATCGGTACCCCGATCCAACCGGCCAATCAGTGGGAACACCTGCCGCTTCCCGCGAGCAAGGCGAAATGCGAAGCTCCGCCTCGCCTCAGAACGGGATATCGTCGTCCATGTCGTTGTTGCGGCCACCGCCGCCCGCGGCCACGGGGCGGCGCGGTGCGCTGCTGACCGGACCGGACGAGCCGAAATCGCCGCCCGGCTCGTCGCCGAAGCTGCCGCCGCCTCCGCCACCGCCGCGGCCGTCGAGCATCGTCAGCGTCGAGTTGAAACCCTGCAGCACGACCTCGGTCGAGTACTTCTCCACACCGCTCTGATCGGTCCATTTGCGGGTCTGAAGCGCCCCCTCGATGTACACCTTGGCGCCCTTCTTCAGATACTGCTCGGCGACCTTGCAAAGCCCTTCGTTGAAGATCACGACGCGATGCCACTCGGTCTTTTCCTTGCGCTCGCCGCTATTCTTGTCGCGCCAGGTCTCGGAGGTCGCGATGCTCAGATTCGCGATCGGCCGCCCGTCCTGGGTGCGGCGGATTTCCGGATCCTTGCCGAGATTTCCGACCAGAATGACCTTGTTGACGCTTCCCGCCATCGCCGCTCTCCACTCCAAATGCACTGAATTTCGAAAAGGCGCGCCCGCGCTGCCGCCTGTTGGGTCGACCCTATACGCTTACGAGGGCCGATCGGCCCGGCACACCCTTGGTTATCCCCACATATAGCACCGACCAAACATTTGTTCCAGATTTGTTCCTACCGAAATTGATGCGACCCAAGCGTGCAATCGGTAGTCGCCGCCTCTATGCACGACATCATGAATTGGAACCGGCACAGGCAAGAAAATGCTTAATCTTCATTAGGTTATGCCCCCTCAGTTGGCCGACGAGTGTTGCATTCCGGAGACGGACTCCGCCTCCGGATTGGACTACGGTCCGACTCGGAATTGGTTCATATGGGCGTCGCGCCTGATTGACCGCTTCAGGGGACGACTGAAGCGGACGACACTGGGGAGACTGCAATGAAGAAAATTCTGTTCGGTACAATCGGTATGGTTGCCTTGGGCTTGTCAGCACCGGCTGACGCAGCCGATCTTGCGGCGCGTCCCTACACCAAGGCGCCGCCGCCGATGATCGCCACCATCTACGACTGGAGCGGCTTCTACATCGGCATCAACGGCGGTGGCGGATCGAGCCACAAGTGCTGGGACTTCCTCGCGGCGACCACCGGCGCGCTGCTCGGCGAGGGTTGCCACAATGCGACCGGCGGCACCGTCGGCGGCCAGGTCGGCTATCGCTGGCAGTCCGCCAACTGGGTGTTCGGCCTCGAAGGCCAAGGCAACTGGGCCGACTTCTCCGGCGACAATGTCAGCGCGCTCATCCTGAGCCAGCGCAACCGCTCGAAAATCGACGCCTTCGGCCTGATCACGGGCCAGGTCGGTTATGCCTGGAACAACGTGCTGTTCTACGTGAAGGGCGGCGGTGCCGTGGTCGCCGACAAGTTCAATATCTACACCGCGCCCGGATTCGCTGGAGCCGGCACCCTGCTCGCCTCGACCAGCGATAACCGCTGGGGCGGCACGGTCGGCGCCGGCCTCGAGTTCGGCTTTGCGCCGAACTGGTCGGTTGGCGTTGAGTACGACCACATCTTCCTGGGCAGCAGGACTCTGACGCTGAATGCGCCCGGCGGCGGTGCATTCCAGACCGATCGCATCGGCCAGAATGTCGACATGGGTCTCGTCCGCGTCAATTATCGCTGGGGCGGCCCCGTCATCGCGAAGTACTGATCCACCTGAAATCATTCGAGAATAAAAGGCCGGCCGCGCGCCGGCCTTTTGCTGTCGTGTTCCCTGCGGGAACTATGGGTCAGCTACTATTACATTTTGTATTTGTTGTGGCTTTTGAGAGACACAACTTGCGGCTTCAGTGGTGTAAGCACGTCGTTAGTTGGACCACAGCGTCCGATGCCCTTCCGATCTTACGGAAGGCAACAACAGAAACTGGGACTGGGATAAGTTGAAAATGAAGAAGGTTTTGTTGGCTTCGGCCGCTCTGATTGCCCTCACCGGCGCCGCTTCGGCTGCCGATCTGGCGGCTCGCCCCTACACCAAGGCGCCTGTCGCGATGGCCTCGGTCTACAACTGGACCGGCTTCTACCTCGGTCTCATGGGCGGCGGCGCCTGGGAAGACGCGAACAGCCCGCGGATGCAGGGCGGCTTCGTCGGCGGCACCGCCGGCTACAATTGGCAGACCGGCAATGTCGTGTTCGGCGTTGAGGCTGATGGCGCCTGGGCTGACGTCAGCGCCTCCGCTGCGGCCACTGTTCCCGGTTTCGGTGTCGTGACCGCGAACTCGAAGACCGACGCGCTCGGCACCGTGCGCGGCCGCATCGGCTACGCCGTCAACAACGTGCTGTTCTACGGCACCGGCGGCTACGCCTGGATCGACAACAAGATCAGCCTCTCCGCGCTGGGCGTGAGCATCTCCGACAGCAAGTTCCACTCGGGCTGGACTGTCGGCGCGGGCGTCGAAGCCTTCATCGCTCCGCAGTGGTCGATCAAGGGTGAGTACCTGTATCGCAGCCTCGGCAGCGAGAACTACTTCGGGGGCAACCTGCCCTCCGGCACGCTCAACCTGCACACCGTGCAGTTCGGCGTGAACTATCACTTCAACGGCCCGGTCGTCGCCAAGTACTGAGTTCAGTACCGAGCTTCGTCTCCAAAGCCATCGTCACGAAAGGCCGGCCTCGCGCCGGCCTTTTTGTTGTTCCGTTGGGGCCCATGGCCGGGCGCTGCTGCCAAATCCCGCCAGCGCGCCAACAATCCGTTGACGATTCGCAAGTCCCACTGGAAATCCGCCTTCGTTCTTCCTACGTTCGCTCACAACCCCATTGGCGCCGATCCCGGTTCCGGGCGAAGCGCGCCTGCACGTTGGCGCGATCGCGTAGCTTTTGGGATTCCTTGAGGGCAAACCGGATGGATGAAGTGATCAAGGCGAAGCGCCAACAGCAGAACGCGGGCTCCAGCCTGCGCGCAATTACGATCCGTGGCGCGCGCGAGCACAACCTCAAGAACATCGACGTCGAGATTCCCCGCGACAAGCTCGTGGTGTTCACCGGGCTATCAGGCTCCGGCAAATCCTCGCTCGCCTTCGACACCATCTATGCCGAGGGCCAGCGCCGCTACGTCGAGTCGCTCTCGGCCTATGCCCGCCAGTTCCTGGAGATGATGCAGAAGCCCGACGTCGACCAGATCGATGGCCTGTCGCCGGCGATCTCGATCGAGCAGAAGACGACCTCGAAGAATCCGCGCTCCACCGTCGGCACCGTCACCGAGATCTACGACTACATGCGCCTGCTCTGGGCGCGCGTCGGCGTGCCCTATTCGCCGGCCACGGGCCTGCCGATCGAAAGCCAGACCGTCTCGCAGATGGTCGACCGCGTCCTGGCGCTGCCCGAAGGCACCCGGCTCTATCTGCTCGCGCCCGTCGTGCGCGGCCGCAAGGGCGAGTACCGCAAGGAGCTCGCCGAATGGCTGAAGAAGGGCTTTCAGCGCGTCAAGATCGACGGCACGTTCTACGAGCTCGCAGAAGCGCCGACGCTCGACAAGAAATTCCCGCATGACATCGACGTCGTGGTCGACCGCATCGTGGTGCGCGCCGATATCGGCCAGCGCCTCGCCGAAAGCTTTGAGACCGCGCTGAAGCTCGCCGAGGGCCTCGCCGTGGTCGAGTTCGCGGATGCGCCGGCAGCCGCCCCGGTCGAGGAGAAAAAGAAGACCGCAAAGATCCACGACAAGAGCGGGCCCGAGCGCATCCTGTTTTCGGAAAAATTCGCGTGTCCCGTCTCCGGCTTCACCATCCCCGAGATCGAGCCGCGCCTGTTCTCGTTCAACAACCCCTATGGCGCGTGCCCGGCCTGCGGCGGCCTCGGCGTCGAGCAGCATGTCGACGAAGACCTCGTCATCCCCGACAAGGAGCTCGCCATCGGCAAGGGCGCGATCGCGCCCTGGGCCAAATCGTCGTCACCTTATTATGTGCAGACGCTGACGGCGCTCGGCAAGCACTACAAGTTCACCCTGACCACCAAGTGGAAGGATCTGCCGAAGAAGACGAGAGACGCGATCTTGCATGGCTCCGGCGAGGACGAGATCAAGTTCTCCTATGAGGACGGCGTCCGCTCCTACGACACCAAGAAGCCGTTCGAAGGCGTGATCACCAACATCAACCGCCGCTATCGCGAGACCGAGAGCGAGTGGGCGCGCGAGGAGCTGGCCAAGTATTTCCACGACGTACCCTGCGGCGCCTGCAACGGTTTCCGGCTCAAGCCCGAGGCGCTTTGCGTCAAGGTCGGTGCCAAGCATATCGGCGAGATCTCCGAGCTGTCCGTCAAGGCCGCCGGCGCCTGGTTCGAGACCGTGCCTGAGGCACTGAACGCGCAGCAGAACGAGATCGCCGGGCGCATCCTGAAAGAGATCCGCGAGCGCCTCACCTTCCTGCTCGACGTCGGCCTCAACTATCTCACCCTGTCCCGCTCCTCCGGCACGCTGTCCGGCGGCGAGAGCCAGCGCATCCGCCTCGCCTCGCAGATCGGCTCGGGCCTGACAGGCGTGCTCTACGTGCTGGACGAGCCCTCGATCGGCCTGCACCAGCGCGACAACGCGCGCTTGCTCGACACCCTCAAAAGGCTTCGCGACCTCGGCAACACCGTGGTCGTGGTCGAGCACGACGAGGATGCGATCCGGCTTGCCGACTACGTCCTCGACATTGGCCCCGGTGCCGGCATGCATGGCGGCAACATCGTTGCCGAAGGCACGCCCGACGAGATCATGCGCAACCCGAAATCGCTCACCGGCAAATACCTGACCGGCGAGCTCGAGGTCGAGGTGCCGGAGCGGCGTCCGCCGAACCATCGCCGCACCATCAAGGTGGTGAACGCGCGCGGCAATAACCTCAAGAACGTCACTGCGGAGATTCCGCTCGGCCTGTTCACGGCGGTGACCGGCGTGTCCGGCGGCGGCAAGTCGACGCTGCTGATCGACACGCTCTACAAGGCGATCGCGCGCAAGCTCAACGGCGCCAGCGAAGGCGCAGCTCCTCATGATCGCATCGAGGGCCTCGAGCATATCGACAAGATCATCGACATCGACCAGTCGCCGATCGGACGCACGCCGCGCTCGAATCCGGCGACCTATACCGGCGCCTTCACGCCGATCCGTGAATGGTTTGCCGGCCTCCCCGAAGCTAAGGCCCGCGGCTACGAGCCCGGTCGCTTCTCCTTCAACGTCAAGGGCGGTCGCTGCGAAGCGTGCCAGGGCGATGGCGTCATCAAGATCGAGATGCACTTTCTGCCAGACGTCTACGTCACCTGTGACGTCTGCAAGGGCAAGCGCTACAACCGCGAGACGCTGGAGGTCCTGTTCAAGGGCAAGTCCATCGCCGACGTGCTCGACATGACGGTCGAGGAAGCCGCCGAATTCTTCAAGGCGGTGCCGCGCGTGCGCGAAACCTTCCAGACCCTGCACCGCGTCGGGCTCGACTACATCCATGTCGGCCAGCAGGCGACGACCCTGTCGGGCGGCGAAGCCCAGCGCGTCAAGCTCGCGAAAGAACTGTCAAAACGCGCCACCGGCCGCACGCTCTACATCCTGGACGAGCCGACCACCGGCCTGCACTTCCACGACGTCAAGAAGCTCCTGGAGGTGCTGCACGAGCTGGTCGCGCAAGGAAACACGGTCGTCGTCATCGAGCACAATCTCGAAGTTATCAAGACCGCCGACTGGGTCATCGACCTCGGCCCCGAAGGCGGCGATGGCGGCGGCGAGATCGTCGCCTGGGGCCCGCCCGAGGACATCGTGAAGGCGCAGCGCAGCTACACGGGCAAATTCCTGGAGCCGGTGCTGAAGAAGGCGCGCAAGCCGAAGCGAAGGAGCACGAGCGAGGCGGCGGAATGACTTTGGGAGCCGTAGGGCGGATTAGCGAAGCGTAATCCGCCACCGCCCTCTAGCCAGGCGCCGACTGAAGGAAAATGCCGATATGTCCGCCGGCCTCGTGCAAACCTATCGCGCTTTCGCCCATAACAATGCCTGGGCGAACCATCGCCTGCTCACCGCCTGCGCCGGTCTCAGCCAGACCGAATTCGAGGCTCCGCGAACCGGGTTCTTCCCGAGCCTTCAGCGCACGCTGAACCACATCTACGTCATCGATCTCTTCTACATCGATGCGCTCGAAGGTGGCTGGATCGGACCGCGGGCCTGGGAGAACGAAGTGCCCTATCCCTCGCTGTCCGGGTTGAATCCCGCTCAAGCCGCAATGGACAAGCGCCTGCTCGCGATCTGCGATGCGTTGACGCCTGAGCTGCTCGACGGCAATGTCCGTATCAACCGCGACACGCGCGTCCAAATCGAACGCCGTGACCGGCTGCTCATGCATCTCTTCCAGCATCAGATTCATCATCGCGGCCAGGCGCACGCCATGCTGTCGGACACATCAGTGGCGCCGCCGCAGCTCGATGAGTTCTTCGCGGCAGGAGAAGCGCCGCTTCGCGCCGGCGAGTTTGCCGAACTCGGATGGACCGAGGAGACCGTTTGGGGGCCTTAGCGGTGTAACTTCCCGTCCATGTTCTACTCCTGGCAAGTTCCCTTTCTTCTTGAAGTTGCAGCGCTGGCCGTTACTGTTCGAACTTAACCAAAAAACATGGGCTGGGGAGTGAAGTAGCTTGGCAATCGACGTAACAGCCCTATCCGACGCTCAGTTTGCCGATCTCCTGGCTCGCGGCGAAGGTCACTTCTTAGACTTTAAGGCCAAAGAAGTTTCGCCGGCGAAGCTTACTAAATCACTTTCGGCATTCGCCAACGCTGATGGTGGAGAACTCTTTATTGGGGTCCTGAATAGTGGATCTCCGACTAAGCGCTGGTCGGGTTTTGTAGATCCGGAGGCCGCAAATGGCCACATCCAAGCATTCGAAGAGTTCTTCCCGCTCGGCAGCTATTTTAAGTACCAGTTTTTGAAATCAGATCGATATCCAGGTTTGTTGCTGCATTGCGAGATTTTGAAGACTCCGGATATCCGGTCCGCCAGCGATAAGGTCTTCTATTTGAGGCGTGGGGCGCAAAACCTTCCTCAAACGCAAGAAGATCAAATTTCGAGGCTGAAGTTCAACAAGGGCATCACCTCTTACGAGGACCACATCGTCAAGATTGATGTCGCTGAGGTTACGAACTCTAAGCCGGTGCTCGAGTTTATGCTCGCGAACATCCCCACGGCAGAACCTCTGCCGTGGCTCAAAAAGCAACAGCTCATCGATGAGGAAAGGCCAACAGTAGCCGCCGTCCTCTTATATGCGGAGGAGCCCCAAGCGGCCCTCCCCAAGGCCGGCATCAAGATCTACCGATACCAAACATCGGGGTCAGGAACACGTGATACCTTGGTTGGAAACCCTAGCAGCATCGAAGGACATGCGTACGCGTTAATCGCAAAAGCCGTGCAGGCGACCGTTGATATTGTCGAAAAGGTCTCAGTAATTGGAACGACAGGACTTGAAAAAGTCTCCTATCCACGGGAGTCCATTCACGAGATCATCACGAATGCCGTACTCCATCGGGACTACAGCCTAAATGACGACATTCACATTCGCATCTATGATAACCGCATCGAAGTTCAGAGTCCTGGTGTGTTGCCCGCTCACGTCACCGTTGAAAATATTCTCGAAGAGCGCTTTGCTCGAAACCAGAGGATCGTGCGCCTGATTAACAAATATGAAGACCCACCGAATAAGGACGTTGGCGAGGGACTCAACACCGCTTTTGAAGCGATGCGAAAATTGAAATTTCGGGATCCGGTTATTGAGCAGCTAGACGGTAGCGTGAAAGTTACACTTCGTCATGAGAAGTTAGCGTCGCCAGAAGAACTGATTTGCGAGTATTTGAGAGTTAACTCGGAAATTAACAACGCGAAGGCACGCGAAATTACTTTCATTGGGTCGGAAAACTCCGTGAAGCGAATATTCAACAAGATGATGAAGAGCAAGATCATCGAACGAATTCCCGATCGACCTCAAGCGAAAACAGGTTACAGGAAGGGTTCAAACTTTCCGAGTGAAACTGCTCAGTAGTACCGAGCAGTTGGGCTCCGGCCGCTGCCAGTCTTACTTTAAGCCCATGCCCTTCTCCCTCGCCATCTTCGACCTCGACGGCACCCTCGTCGACAGCTTCCCCTGGTTCCTGCGCACCATCAACGACGTCGCCGACCGCTTCGGCTTCCGTCGTGTCGCCGATGAGGACGTCGAGGGGCTGCGGCATGCCTCGACGCGGGAGATCCTCAGCCGGCTCGAGGTACCCGTGTGGAAGCTGCCGGCGATCGCGCGGTTTGCGCGGCGGCTGAAGGGAGAAGCCGCGAGCGAGATTTCGCTATTTGCAGGCATTGATGTGATGCTGCAGACCCTTGCGGAAAACGGCGTGCAGCTTGCGCTGGTGACATCGGACAGCGAGGCCAATGCGAAGTCGAAGCTCGGTGCGTCGGCCGCGCTGTTCTCGCATTTCGACTGCGCCGCCTCCGTGTTCGGCAAGCCCGCCAAATTCCGCCGCGTGATCCGGCACGCCGGTGTACTCCCAGCCGAGGTCATTTCGATCGGCGACGAGGTCCGCGACATCGAGGCCGCGCGTACGGTGGGAATTTCCTGCGGTGCGGTCAGCTGGGGCTACGCCGCGCCGGCGGCGTTGCGGGCCCTTGCGCCCGATTACATGTTCGAAAATATCCGCGACATTGCGGGTACCTTATGTGGAGGCGTCGGGTGGATTAGCGAAGCGTGATCCACCATGCTTCAGCGAATGCGGATCGAAGTTGGTGGGCTACGCCGAGCGGACGGCGCTTCGCGCAACCGCACGGCTACGGATACATCTGGGATTTGAGACGCCGCTTGGGGGACTGAGCGGGCAACGACAAGCCGGTCATTGCGAACGCAGCGAAGCAATCCAGACTGTCTCCGCGGCGGGATTCTGGATTGCTTCGCTGCGCTCGCAATGACGACAGAGAAAGCGAATGTCGATTGGGCTGCTCGCTTCCGCCGGCATGAAGCGGCCGAAGCTAAACCAAGACCTCCAGCACCAGCTCCATGGTCATCAGCACGGGATTGTCGCCGCGGATCAGACGGCCCTCGGCGATGCCGCCGGTGTAGTCGATCAGGGCGACGTTGAGCGCCGCCTCCAGCACGCCGGACGCAGCAGGCGCGATCATCCCGTTTGTGATCGCGAGCTCCGTGGCAAACGGCTCTGTCACGCCGCCATGGGTGAAACGGGCGCCGATGGTCGAGCCGACGCCGCCGTGGATTTTGGCGCGCGCGATGCCATGCGCGAGGCAGAAGGCTTCGAGAGAGCTGGCAAAATCCTGA
Source organism: Bradyrhizobium guangzhouense (assembly GCF_004114955.1). Classification (NCBI taxonomy): domain Bacteria; kingdom Pseudomonadati; phylum Pseudomonadota; class Alphaproteobacteria; order Hyphomicrobiales; family Nitrobacteraceae; genus Bradyrhizobium; species Bradyrhizobium guangzhouense. The sequence continues at coordinate 3,567,312 of NZ_CP030053.1, read as the reverse complement.
TTGGGGCGCAGCCGCAGCGCGAAGGCACGGCGGGTGGTGCGCGCGCCGGTGCTTGCGGCGGTAACAGGCCCGAACAGCTTGAAGTTGGTCTCGGGGTCCGGCTCGGCGATGAACATCGCGCCGTCGATCCCAAAAGCCTGCACCTCGAACGGTTCGGCAATGACGGTCTCGTCCGGCAGCATGTGGCCGCCGCTCTCCTTGCCGTCCGCCTCGGTCCACAGCCCGTGACAGTGAAAGAACGGTGCACCGTCGCGCGATCCCAGCGTCATGCTGCCGAGTCTGGTGCGCGTCACACCGGCGGGCCGATAGGTGTCGCTGTAGAATGCCGCGTTGTCGCCCGTCTTCGACAGCGCCGGCATCACATAGCCGAATGGGGCGAACGCGCCGTGACCAAAATTCAGCACGCCGCCCGCAAATCCTTCTGCCGCGAAACCGCGGCGCGCGGCTTCGAGCAACGGCAGTCCCGCCTCGAGCCTGAACGAAAAGGCGCGGCCCCTCGCCTCCACCCATTGGATACGCTCGGGGATCGACGCGCCCGGCTGCTTGATGCTCCGCATCGGGTAAATTCAGCCCGTCTTGATCTTGTCGAGGTCGAGCAGCCCACGCGCCTCGAGCTCGTCGCGCACCATGCGTTTCGGCACCTTGCCGTAGCCGGATTTCGGCAACGCCTCCCAAAAGAAGAACCGCTTCGGCATCTTGTAGCGCGGCACCTTCGGCGACAGGAACGCGGCCATCTCGGCTTCGCTGACCGGCTTTGCGCCCTCGCGCGCAACGCAGACGGCGACACCGACCTCGCCCCAGGTCGCATCGGGCACGCCGAGCACGGCGACCTCGCCGACCGCGGGATGTGTCAGGATCTTTTCCTCGATCTCGCGCGGATAGATGTTGGAGCCGCCGGAGATGTACATGTCCGACGCCCGCCCGGTGATGTAGACGAAGCCCTCCTCGTCCATGTGGCCGAGATCGCCGGTACGGAACCAGCCGTTGCGGAACGCCTTCGCATTGGCTTCGGGATTGTCGTAGTAACCCGCGAGCACCGCCGGCCCGATCACGCAGATCTCGCCACTCTGGTTCGCCCCGAGCTCACGGCCCTCGTCGTCCTGAATCGAGACCTGCATGCCGGTGCGCTCGAAGCCGCAGGTGCCGATCTTCGCATGCGGCCCGTCCTCAAGATCATGGAGCGCCGCCGGCAGAACCGTGATGTTGCCGGTGACCTCGCCGAGGCCGAAATATTGCACGATGACCTTGCCGAGCTTCTTGAGCGCAGCCTTCTGATCCTCGCGATACATCGGCGCACCGGCATAGATGACGTGGCGCAGCGAGGAATGATCGTATTTGTCGGCGGCGGGATGCTCGACCATCATCTTGAGGATCGTCGGCACCGTAAACAGATTGCCGACCCGATGCTTTTCGATCAGGCGGAACGCCTCGTCGATGTCGAATTTTTCGGTCGGCAACAGCACGGTGCAGACGCCACGCGCGGTTTGCACCAACTGGTGCACGCCGGCGCCGTGCGACAGCGGCGCCACCACCAGCGAGGCATCGGCTTCCGTCACGCCGGGGGTGAGGTCGGCAAGATGATTGGTGACGACAAAGCCCATCTGGCCGTGGGTCAGCACCGCAGCCTTGGAGCGGCCGGTGGTGCCCGACGTGAAGAAGAACCAGCAGGGATCATCGTGCTCGACCGCGACGTTCGGGACGACGGTTCCGGCCTGCGATGCAATGGCGTCAGCCACGGACCTCTCGCCAAACGCGGCCTTGCCATCCACGCTCCAGGTGAACTCCAGCGCGCCGCCCTTCACCGCCGCGGCGTGCTCGGGAAAATCGACATGGCACAGGAACGCCTTCGCGCCGGAGGCCTGCGCGAGATAGGCAACCTCGTCCGGCATCAGGCGGAAATTGGTGGGCACCCAGACCGCGCCGAGCCGGAACGCGGCGAACATGGAGACAAACATCTCGGCGCCATTCTTGGAATGGACGAGGATGCGGTCGCCCTTTGCGATGCCGCGCGCGGCGAGCGCCGCGGCCAGCGCCGAGACCTGCGCATCGATCTCGCGCCAGGTCCACGATCTGTCTCCCCAGACGAACCCGGGCCGCGACCCATGCCGCCGCGCGTTCTGGGTCAGCATGTAAGCGAGATTCATGACGCGGCGAGACATGCGGAGCGGCTGCATCGGGCTTCCTCTTCGACGGCGAACGGCACGGAAGCCGCCCGCTCATTGCAGCCCATTTATCGCGATCGAGCGCGACCTCGCAAGGCCACCAGCCGGGCGCGATCCATGCGCTCGTTCAAGGAATCTTAAACATGATCGAGGCAACCTCGGTTTGTATCCGCGTACAGAGTGCCGCATCATGGTCAAAGCGCCCGTTGTTCTCCTGCTCACGCTGGCGCTCGCTGGATGTGCCGTAGCCCCGCAAGCCCACCTCGCCTCGGACACCGCATTTAGGCCCGCGCGCTATGCCTGGGATGGTGCCGGCGAAGACCCCAATCAGCCTCGTACCGCCGAACCGTCGCGGGCAACGCACGTCGCTGCCCGGCCCGAGCACGACGGAATCGAAGCCGACCAAGATGCCAAGGTCAACCGCGCGCTGGTCATCTGCCAGGGCTGTCTCCGCGCCAAACCTGAGCCGGAAGATTCGCGGCTCGCCAGGGCGGCCGATTGAACCGAACTGCGTCTTCGTCTGTCTACTGCGATATTCGCTGACGCCGGCCAATCCGGCCTTTCGTCGCGCGCCATCATCCCAGGGACGATCCATGCTCACCCGCCGCAACCTCCTTGCCGCCCCTCTGTTCGCCGCCGTCACGCCCGCCCTCGCCGAGACCGCCGCCCCCAACGATCCCACGTCCATCCTGACCGCGATCTACACCCGGGCCGCCAAGGGCAAGGGCGATGGCGGCGCGGCCTTCGTCACCGAAAACAAGGCGGCGAAAGCAAAATATCTCTCCAAGGCGTTGGTCGCGCTGTGGGCCAAGGCGGATGCCCATACGCCCAAGGGCGATGTCGGGCCGATCGATTTCGATCCCGTCACCAACTCGCAGGAACCGGACGTGAAGTCATTCAGGGTTGACGCGGAGAAGATCGAGGCCGACAAGGCAACGCTGGCGGTGACCATCACCGGCCACCGCAACGACCGCAAACCCGCTGACCAGATCGTGCGTTACGACTTCGTGCGAGAGGCCGGCAGCTGGAAGATCGACGACATCAAGGGCTCCTCGGACGGTGAGGCCTGGTCGATCCGCAAGATGCTGCGGACTCGCTGAAGAGCTGACCGGAGACATCATGAGCGATGTGCTCAACAACAGGGCCCACCACCGCTACGAGCTCGAGGTAGAGGGCTATCTGGCGACCGAGCATTACAAGCTCGACGGCAATTTGATCACGTTCGAACATACCGAGGTGCCGAAGGAGCTCGGCGGCAAGGGCGTCGGCTCAAGGCTGGTGCAGGGCGCGCTCGATCAGGTCCGTGCGAGCGGCCTGAAGCTGATTCCGCAATGCCCGTTTGTGAAGGCGTGGATAGAAAAGCATCCGGACTATCAGGACCTGGTGAAGGTCTAGCCGAACCGGGGGCGTCACAGTGCCCCGAGCTTCCTCAGTGAGTCCTGCGCCGTCTGCAAGCCGGGCTTCAATTCCAGCGCCTTGCGGAAGTCGGCGATCGCACCCTTGATGTCGCCGAGCCGCATCCGGGCCTGGCCGCGATTATTCCAGGAGAACACGTCGGCAGGATCGTATTGCAGCGCCTTGTCGTAATCGGCGAGGCCGCCTTTGTTGTCGCCGAGATAAAGCCGGATCATGCCGCGATTGCGCCAACCGCGCGCATCGGTCGGCGCAACGCGAATTGCCTCGCCATAGTCTGCGGCGGCGCGGTCGAGCTGCTCGCTGTCGCGATAGACGTTGCCGCGGTCGATATAGGCCAGCAGATCGGGGGCGAGCTTGATCCGCATCGTGTAGTCGGCGAGCGCATGCGCTGTGTCGTGCTTGCGGGCGTAGATGTAGCCGCGATTGGCATAGGCCATGGCATAGCCGGGATCGAACTTGATCGCCGCGTCGAAATCGGCGAGTGCGCCCTCGATGTCGCCCTTGTTGTAACGAGACTCGCCACGATTGCTGTAGGCGATCGCCATCGACGGATCGAGCTTGATGGCCTGATCGTACTCGGCGATGGCGCGGTCATAGTCGCGCTTGAAGCTGTAGACGCGGCCTCGATTGTTGTAGGCGCAGGCGTAGGTCGGATCGAGGCGCACCGCCTCATCGAGATCGGACAGCGCCGCGTCGATCTCGCGCTTTTCGGTCAGACCATGACCGCGATTGCAATAGGCGCCGGCGAGCCTGCGGCCGGTCTCGCTCTTGCTGTCGATCACGCTCGTACAGGCCTTCACCCGCTCATCCGGCGTGCTGGTCAGCCCGATACAGGCTTCCCAGGCCGGACCGCCCTCGGCCGCGGCGGGCACCGGCACGGCCGAGGCCAGCCCGGCGAGCAAAGCCATCACACTGAGCTGGACACGCATTTTGCAGATATCTCCCCTGCGGCAACCTCCCTTGGTCGCGCCTTGGCAAGGGCGGGTTCAGGCGCCTAGATCAGGGACAAGCATCGTTACGGAAGGATCAGGCATGGCGGCATCGGTACGCGACAACAAGGACAGGAGCCGCTTCGAGCTCGATGCCGGCAGCGAGCTCGCCTTCGCCAATTACCGGCTGACGCCGTCGGCTGTGATTATCACCCACACCGAGACGCCGCGTGCGCTGCGCGGCCGCGGCATTGCGTCCGAGCTGATCAAGGGTGCGCTCGAGATCATCCGCCGCGACGGCCGCAAGGTGATCGCAGGCTGCGGCTTCGTTGTCGACTATCTCGACAAGCATCCCGAGGATGCGGATCTCGTCGCCTGAACGCAAAAGGGCCCGCGAGATCGCGGACCCTCTTTCAATTGCTTGGCGTCGACGGATGCGCGCCGATCAGTGCTTGATTTCCGGCGGCAGCTTGCCGCCATTGGCAGCGAGCTTGGACATCACCTGCTTGTGCAGCCAGACGTTCATGCTGGCTGAGTCGTTCATGTCGCCGGTGTAGCCGAGCTCCTTGGCGAGATCCTTGCGTGCAGCCAGGCTCGAATCGACGTCGAGCGCCTTCATCAGATCGACGATCGAGGTGCGCCACTCCAGCTTCTCGCCCTTATGCGCGGCGGCCGCCTTGTCGACGATCGCGGCGACGTCCACCGTTTGGGCAGGCGCGGCTGCGGGCGCAGATGCTGGCGCGGATCCGCTCGGGGCGGTCCCTGCAGGCGCAGGTGCGCTGCCCGCGGGTGCGCCGCCGGCGGGCGCAGCGGAAGCCGTATGGCTGCCGAAGATCGCGCCCATGATTTTTCCGAAAATGCTCATGTCTGCTCCCCGAAAAGGATCCCGTTGGAAGGCCCAGAGTGGGCCCTTATAGACGAAGTTACGCCGGTATGCCCGCGAAGTTCCGCGAGCCACAAACAGCATGAGCTTATCTGCGGCGAAATGACGACCGGATGACGTCAGCGAGGTTGCACTGCGGCAACGAATCTCACCCAAGCGTGAGGGACAGGACTCGGAAATGGGCGTACGCTTCTGGTTCAGCTCGCGATGCCACCTGGAATTCGCGTCTGGTTGGACTCGCGAAACCCAAAAAGCGGCCGCTTGCGCCGTTGTCGGCGCCGAATTCGGCTGCATGACAAGGGAGCAAGCCGACCATGGCCACACTCTATCAGGGCAATGTCCCCACGATGGGCCAGACCGCAGACGCGGCTGGACCGGTGATCCGAACCATAGAACTCTCCGACCTGCACGACGCGCTCAAGCGCGGCTGGGAAGATTTCAAGGCAGTCCCCAGCCACGCCATCATCCTCTGCGTGATCTATCCGGTGCTTGGCCTCGTGATCGCGCGCGTCGCAATGGGCTATTCCGTGATCCCGCTGCTGTTTCCGCTGGCCGCAGGCTTCGCCCTGATCGGCCCGTTCGCAGCACTCGGCCTTTATGAACTCTCCAGCCGCCGCGAACGCTATGAGGAAGCCAGCGCCTGGGATGCCATCGACGTTCTTCGCTCGCCCTCCTTCGGCGCCATGCTCGGCCTCGGCGCGTTGTTGCTCGCGCTGTTCGTCACTTGGGTCGCGACCGCCCAGGCGATCTATGTCGCCGCGTTCGGTTATGAGGGCGTCACCGGAATCTCGGATTTCGCCACGCGCGTGCTGACGACATCGCAGGGCTGGTGGCTGATCGTGGTTGGGTGTGGCACGGGCTTCCTGTTCGCTCTCGCAGCGCTCTGCATCAGCGCGGTATCGTTTCCGCTGATGCTCGACCGCCACGCCGGCGCACTGGACGCAATGGTCACCTCGCTACGCGTCGTCGCCAAGAACCCGGTGCCGATGGCGGCCTGGGGCCTGATCGTGGCGGTATTGCTTGCGCTCGGAACGATCCCCGCGTTCCTCGGGCTCGCCATCGTCATTCCCCTGCTCGGCCACGCGACCTGGCATCTCTATCGCAAGGCGATCGTCTCCGAGCCCGGTGTCCGGCCGGTGCCGCCCCCGCCACAGCGCCCGCGCAAGCCGGCGGCCGACTTCCCCGCCAATCTCTTCCCGTGGCGAAACAGGGAGTAGGACCGAAGCCAGGCGATTTCGTCAGAGCACTCCCGCCCGGGTCACCCGGCGGGAGCGGTGCTGTCATACGCCTTGCTTTGGCCGCGGTTGCATCAGAAATTACCACCGCCGGTCATATCCACTCACGGAATCAATTACCTCTGATGACCCTGACGATTTCTCGTCTCGCTCTCGCCGCCCTCGCCTTTTCAGCCTCAATCGTCTCCGCTGAGCCCGCTCTCGCCGCGGTCGCGTGCGGCTCGGGCAATTTCGACGCCTGGCTCGCGGATTTCAAAACCGAGGCTGCGGCCAAGGGCATCTCGCAACAGGCCATCACCGCCGGACTTGCCGGCGTCACGCTCGACCAGAGCGTGCTCAACCGCGACAAGTCGCAAAAGGTCTTTACCCAGACCTTCGAGGAGTTTTCCGGCCGTATGGTGCCGCCGCGGATGATGCGCGGCTCCAACATGATGAAGCAATACGGATCGGTGCTGTCGCGCATCGAGCAGGCCTATGGCGTGCCGGGCGAGATCCTGGTCGCGATCTGGGGTCTGGAGACGGATTTCGGTGTCAACACCGGCAAGTTCTCGACGATCCGCTCGCTGGCAACGCTGGCCTATGATTGCCGCCGTGCCGAGCAGTTTCGCGGCGAGTTGATGGATGCGCTGCGCATTGTTCAGCGCGGCGATCTCGCGCCTGCAGAGATGAAGGGCGCTTGGGCCGGCGAGCTCGGCCAAACCCAATTCATGCCGTCGTCCTGGATGAAATATGCCGTCGATTTCGACGGCAACGGCAAGCGTGACCTCCTGCACAACGCTCCCGACGTGCTTGCCTCCACCGCGAATTACCTCGCGGGCTATGGTTGGCAGAAGGGCAAGGACTGGCAGCCGGGCAGCCCGAACTTCGCGGTGCTGCAGCAATGGAACAAGAGCGAGGTCTATTGCAAGACGGTGGCCTATTTTGCCACCCAACTCGCGCACGCTCCTTAGAACCCATGGAGGTCAAAACGCGTAGGGCCGATCGATACGACGACCGGCCCTCTCTTGGATTGCGTTGACCTACCCGTTTACTTGCCCATGGTGGCGTGCATCGCCTTGTTCAGGTGCATGCCGCACACACCCATCTTGCCGTTGAGCAGCGCGTCCTGAGCCGCCGTGACCTCCTTCGCGGCGGCGAACTTGCCATCACCGTCGGGCATGGCCTCCATTGCAGTCTCGGTCTTCTCCAGATTGGCCCCGCTGCAGCCGCCCATGCTGTGCTTGGCGGCCTGAGCCGGCGCGACGGCGAATGCAACGGCGGCAATTGCGATAACCCCGAGTAACTTAGTCATGATGTTACTTTCCTTCTCTTCTTCTTGGGACAGAACCGGCGACATTGCCGGAATCCGCGACATGACTTTGCTGCCGACGCGGCAAGTTGCCGCAATAAATTCCGCGCGAGAATTGCGTGATGTTGCGCGCTGCGCAGAGCCGCATGCGAAATTTCTGATTTTCATTACAACTTTGTAATCAGGGTTTGCACGCTTAGCGTGTGTGCGGCGCAACATGCGGGCGGCATGGAGCAGAAGGGTAGTATCCGAGCGCGCGGCGCGGCGAGGCGCGCCGCGCGCGCGTCCCTTAGCGAACCGTCGTACCGCAAGGACTCAGCGGAAGTGCGAGATTGGCTCAAAACTATGAATATTCATTCATAACAACAAATTCTCATTCATGCGAATCACGCATGCCGGAGTTTGGTTTACGGGCTGGGCTGACGGCTTGAAGATCACGGGAACGTAACCAATTTCCACAACAATCGGAATCGCAAAACAACTGATAAATCCGTGATTTCACGGAGATTTATCGCATGTTTTGGCGCGACCCGCCTAGCCATTAGGCGGGAGTGCCAACGGGTTAATCGTCCCTTACCGACGCCATGCGTTCTTCGCTTAGCTGCATCGCAACATCGGAACTTTCGCACTGCACTGCTCTCACCTATATTCATTTCAACGATGAGGCCTGAGCAAGGGCTGAATCGAACTACAGGAGACTACCAATGCTGCTCTCACTCATCCGCATGATCCAGGCCTTCCGGGACTATCAGCGCAATGTTGCCGAACTGTCCCAGCTCAGCGATCGCGAACTGGCCGACATCGGCCTCGATCGCTCGGACATCCCGCGCGTTGCCGCCGGCCAGTATCAGGGCTGATATCGTTCAGCCCTTCACCGGACGAACCGATAACGCCCGCCTCGTGCGGGCGCTGTCGTTTTCAGCGGCAGAAAACTCCATCTCGGCGATTCCACTGGCCGCCGAAAAGCGCTACCTGTCCGCCCCATGACAGGACCCCTATCCAAACCCGTGCACGTTATTGGCGCCGGCCTTGCCGGTTCGGAAGCCGCTTGGCAAATCGCGAGAGCTGGGGTGCCCGTGGTGTTGCACGAGATGCGGCCCGACCGCATGACCGAGGCGCACCGCACCCATGGGCTCGCCGAGCTTGTCTGCTCCAATTCGTTCCGCTCGGACGACGCTGCCAACAACGCTGTCGGTCTTCTCCATGCCGAGATGCGCCGCCTCGATTCGCTGATCATGAGCGCGGCCGATGCCAACCAGGTGCCCGCCGGCGGCGCGCTGGCCGTCGACCGCGATGGCTTTTCCGCGGCCGTGACCAGGGCGCTGAGCGACCATCCCCTCATCGAGATCGCACGCGGCGAGATCAAAGGCCTGCCGCCGGCCGACTGGAGCAACGTGATCGTGGCGACGGGCCCCCTCACCTCAGCGCCGCTGGCCGATGCCATCCGCGAGCTGACCGACGAGGACGCGCTCGCCTTCTTCGATGCCATCGCGCCGATCGTGCACCGCGAATCCATCGACATGTCGGTGGCCTGGTTCCAGTCACGCTACGACAAGGTCGGCCCTGGGGGTAACGGCGCCGACTACATCAACTGCCCCATGACCAAGGAGCAGTATGAGGGCTTCGTCACTGCGCTGATTTCAGGCGAGAAGACCGAATTCAAGCAATGGGAGACCAACACGCCCTATTTCGACGGCTGCCTGCCGATCGAGGTGATGGCGGAGCGCGGTCCCGAGACGCTGCGCCACGGCCCGATGAAGCCGGTCGGCCTCACCAATCCGCACGATCCCGCGACGAAGTCCTACGCGATCGTGCAGCTACGCCAGGACAACAAGCTCGGCACGCTCTACAACATCGTCGGCTTCCAGACGAAACTGAAGTATGGCGAGCAGCAGCGCATCTTCCGCACCATTCCCGGCCTGGAGAAGGCCGAGTTTGCCCGCCTCGGCGGCCTGCATCGCAACACCTTCCTCAACTCCCCCAAAGTGCTCGACAGCCAGCTGCGGCTGCGCGCGCAGCCGCGACTGCGCTTTGCGGGCCAGATGACAGGTTGCGAAGGCTATGTGGAATCCGCCAGCGTCGGCCTCATCGCCGGCCTCTATGCGGCAGCCGACGCGCGCGGCGAGACCCTTGCGAGCCCGCCGGCTACGACGGCGCTCGGATCGCTGCTTGGCCATATCACAGGCGGCCATATCGAGACGATCGAGCCGGGCACGCGCTCGTTCCAGCCGATGAACATCAATTTCGGCCTGTTCCCGCCACTTGCCAGCCCGCCGACGAAGAAACCCGACGGCACGCGTCTGCGCGGCAACGAGAAAACGGTGGCCAAGAAGCAGGCCATGAGCGCATTGGCGCTTGCCGATCTCGATCGCTGGATGGCCGATCATTTGCGCATTGCCGCAGCCGCGTGAGTTCTCGATGAGTCTCCCGAAAGACGACGCCGCGGTACTCTCGGCGCGCTGGACCGAGGGCGTGCTGCTCAAGCGCGACGTGTTCTCGACCGTCGAGCGCGGCCGTTTCCGCAGCAACGCCGGCGAGGTCGACGCCGTGCTGCGCCGGCTTGATGAGGTGCCGTGGTGGTCGTTCCTGCTGGCGCGCCATCTGTTCGCCCGCGAGAAGCACGCGCTGGCGCTTGCAAAGGGCCTTCAGGTCGGACCCGAGCTGCTCTGGGGCGGACGTCGTGCGCTGGTGCGCGGCTTTGTCGACGGCGTCGCGCTGCATCTGGCAAAGCCTCACGGCGATCTCGCCTATTTCCGCTCGGCGAAGGACGTCCTGCGCCGGCTCCGCCGTGCCGGCATCTGCCACAATGATCTCGCCAAGGAACAGAACTGGCTGGTCGGCCGCGATGGTCGCGCCTACGTGACCGACTTCCAGCTCGCGGCGTGCTTCAAGCGACGCGGCCGGCTTTATCGCGTCCTCGCCTACGAAGACCTCCGCCATCTGCTCAAGCACAAACGCTCCTACGCGCCCGAGGCGCTGACGCCCCGCGAGCGAAAGGTGCTGGCGAAGAAATCATTCGCCGCGAGCCTGTGGCTTGCCACCGGCAAGAAGGTCTATCGCGCCATCACCCGCGGCCTGTTCAACTTCACCGACCGCGAGGGCGGCGGCCGCCGGCTCGTCAACGATGCGCCCGTCATCGCGGAGCTGATCCGCAAGAACCCGGCCGTGCGAGACACCGCCATCGTCGCCTTTGCCGACCGCCGCTCCGGCGTCGGGCTCTATGCGTTCGTGGAAGCCGATCAGGCCGCGCTCGAAGGTCAGCTCCGTAACGAATTGACGGCTGCCAAGGGCCCAAAGCCGCCGGAACACATCCAGGTCGTGCACGCACTGCCGCGCGATCCCGGCGGCAGGCCGCGCACCGAGATCCTGCAACTGGTCGCGATGAACCAGCTCGATTTGATCGAGCCGATGATGAAGAACGAGCAGGACCGCGCCTTCCTCAAGGATATCCTGGAGCAGCGCAAGAACCTGCGCGATCGCTTCAACTTCGAGGCGGACCTGCCCACCGGTTAGACCATGGGATGCGCGGCGCCTTGAAGCGTCCACAATGCCGGTGGAGAAGCCGGGGACTGCACTGATTTTGGGGACAAATGACTCGCTGGGGGACCATAGGGCGCCGCGCGGCCGTGCTGCTTGCAGGTCTGGTGCTGCTGATCGCCGCGCCGGCGACGGCGGCGGAATCCGCTGCCGAACAGATCTCGGGCTTCCGGCTGAAGCATGGCGAGGGCCGCGTCGTGCGCGACGCAACGCTCGACCGCATTGCCATGGACCAGGCGCGCGCGATGGCGGCGAAAGACGATCTCAGCCATGACGCCCTCGGCCCGTTCAACAAGCGCGTCGCGCCCTCGGGCGCGGGCCGCGCCGCCGAAAACATCGCCTATGGCTACGACACCTTCGAGAAGACGCTGGGACAGTGGATCGACTCGTCCGGGCACCGCAAGAACCTGCTACTACACAACGCCACCCGCGTCGGGATCGCGAGCGCGAAGAACGCCAGCGGCAAACGCACCTATTGGGCCATGGTGATCGCCGGCGATTACGAGCCGAAGCCGGGCAAAGGGAAGAAGGACAGCGAGCCGCTTGTGGCCGTGAAGCGCGAGGTCACCCCGGCCAGCAAGCCCAAAGTCGCCAACTGCCACCTTAAGCTGCTCGGCCTCTGCATCTGAGACGAAGCCCACCCCGCTTGCTCGCCTTGTTAGGCGCGTCTAAGCCATGTTGATGGGAGCGCGAGAGGGAGAACCGGCTTGATCGACTTCGACCGAATACGCTCCGAGACGCCGGCCGCCTCGCGGCGCGTCTATCTCCACAACGCGGGCGCGGCGCTGATGCCTACGCCGGTGGTCGAAGCGATGAAGTCGCATATCGACCTTGAGAGCGAGATAGGTGGTTATGCCGCCGCCGACCGCGAGGCTGTCCGGCTCGATGCTGTCTACGGCTCGGTGGCACGCTTGTTGAACGCCGCGCCGGACGAAATCGCGGTGATGGAGAACGCAACCGTCGCCTGGCAGATGGCGTTTTATGCGCTGCCGTTTCGCGCCGGCGACCGGATCCTGACCGCTGAAGCGGAATACGCCGCCAACTATGTCGCCTTCCTGCAGGTCGCCAAACGCACGGGGGTCGTCATTGACATCGTGCCGAGCGATGCCAGTGGCGAGCTCGATGTCCACGCACTTGAACGCATGATCGACGCGCGCGTGAAGCTCATCGCCATCACCTGGGTTCCGACCAATGGCGGGCTCGTCAATCCAGCCGCAGCAATCGGCAAGATCGCGCGGACGCATGGCATTCCCTATCTGCTTGACGCCTGCCAGGCGGTCGGCCAGATGCAGGTCGACGTCGAGGCGATCGGCTGTGACATGCTGTCGGCTACCGGCCGCAAATTCCTGCGCGGCCCGCGCGGCACCGGCTTTCTCTACGTCCGCCGCGAGTTGCTGCAGCAGCTTGAGCCGCCGATGATCGACCATTTTGCGGCGCCGTGGGTTTCTCGGAACGCCTACCAGCTCCGCGACGATGCGCGCCGTTTCGAGACGTGGGAGAACAATTACGCGGCGCGGCTCGGGCTGGGCGCAGCCGTCGACTACGCCCTCGCGATCGGCCTCGGCCCGATCGAGCAACGCTGCCGCCTGCTGGCGGACCGCCTTCGCAATGGCCTTGCCGCCATCGGCGCTATCACCGTTCGCGATCTTGGCCGCACCCCGGGCGCCATCGTCAGTTTTACGATGAAGGGCTGCGAAGCGGACGAGATCGTCAGCAGCGCCGCCGCGGCCGGCATCACCATCGGCGCCTCCCATCCGTCGAGCACCCGCATCGATGCGGAAGAGCGAGCGCTGCCCGTCGTCGTTCGCGCCTCACCGCATTACTACAACACGGAAGCCGAGATCGATCGGCTGATCCTCCACGTGGCGGGTCTGGTGCCGCGATAGCTGCGCTTAACTGCAGCGCGCGCTCAATCCGGATGCGCCGAGCTTGGCCATGACCTCGTCGAGATGGGCGCTGTCGCGGGTCTCGATGACGAGTTGCAGCAGTGTCGCCTTGGCCGGCAGGTCCGAGAAGGTCCGCTGATGCGAGACCTCGATGATGTTGGCACCGGCCTCGGCCAGCAGCGCCGCGACCGCGGCCAATTGGCCGGGCCGGTCAGGGATATCGAGCGAGAGCTGCGTCAGCCGCCCCTCGCGTGCAAGCTCGCGCGTCAGCACCGACGCGATCAGCCTGGTGTCGATGTTGCCGCCGCTCAGAACCAGACCAACCTTTTCACCGGCAAAGCGCGTAGGATCGGACATGATGGCCGCAAGGCCCGCAGCGCCCGCGCCCTCGACCACCGTCTTCTCGATCGAGATCAGGGTGGCGACCGCGCGCTCGAGCTCGGCTTCGTTGACGAGAGCGATATCGTCGACGAGGCCGCGGACGATCTCGGTGGTAATCTTGCCCGGCGATTTGACCGCGATGCCTTCGGCGAGCGTATCGCCCCGCGCCGGCAGATTGCCGCCATGGATGGCATTGTACATCGAGGGATAGAGCCAGGCCTCGACGCCGAGGATCCGCAGCGATGGTTTGAGCGATTTCGCCGCGATGGCGATGCCGCTGATCAGGCCGCCGCCGCCGATCGGCACGACCAGCGTGTCGAGCTCCGGCACCGCCTTGAGCATTTCCAGCCCGACCGTGCCCTGCCCGGCAATCACCAGTGGATCGTCGTAGGGGTGGACGAAGATCATGCCGTGGGCTTCGCCATGGCTGCGCGCAAACGCAGCCGCCTCCTCCAGCGTCGCGCCGGTGACAACCACCTCGGCACCGTGATGCCTGGTATTCTCGACCTTCACCATCGGCGTGCCCACGGGCATGACGATGGTGGCGGGAACGCCGAGCCTCTTGGCGTGATAGGCGACGCCCTGCGCATGGTTGCCCGCCGACATGGCGACGACGCCGCGCGCACGCTCTTCCGGCGTCAGCGCATTGAGCCGGTTCAGTGCGCCACGCTCCTTGAACGAGGAGGTGAATTGGAGGTTCTCGAATTTGAGCCAGAGGTCACAGCCGCAGATGTTGCTCAGGGTTCGGCTGTAGCTGCAGGGCGTCTCGACGACGGCGCCGCGGATGATCTCGGCAGCGGCATGAATGTCGGCCGGCGCAACCGGAAAGCCGCTCAGATCGGAAATTGCGGTTTGGGACAATTCGGCCATGGGACAGCATAGTGCATTTGCCCCATACGCGCGATAAGCCAACCGCTATTTGGTAAATTCCCGGGATCGTGAAGCCCGCCACAGCGTCCAGAGCGTGCGTAGCCGCGAGATCGGCTGCGCAGCGAAAGGATTGCGCCCCGGCCGCGCCAGGCGATCGAGATCGGCCCGCGCCAGGCTCAGCGGCAGGAAGGCGGGGCGCGCCGAGGACGGCAGCTTCACCAGCAAGGACGATGCTGTCCCCAGATGCTGCCGCGCATCGCCAATGAGCTGGTTCAACGCGGCATGCAGATTGGGCGTCTCCTTGCCCGCGAAAACGTCCTCCATGGCGCAGCCATGGCTGGCCAGGAGTTGCTGCGGCAGGAACAATTGCCGATGGGAGGCGTCCCGGGGCAGGTTCGCGATCACCTGTGCGATGCCCTGAGCCAGTCCGCCGTGCCTCGCTAGATGCTCGGCCGCATCCGAAGCCTCGCCCATGATCCGCGCCGCGAGCGTGAACAAGGCCGAAGATGTTGCAGCCAGATAGCCTTCGAGCGCCGTCATCGTCGGCATCGGATCGTTATAGAGATCGAACTGATGCTCATCGACCAACAGCGACAGCGGCTCGACCGGCAGGTCAAAATCGCGGATCGCGCGCAACAGCTCCGCCGCCACCGGATTGCCCTCGGCGCTGCCGTGGACCAGGCCCGAGAACAGATCGGTCCACCATTGGAAACGGATCTCGCCAGGCAAAGGCTGGGTCACCTGGTCGCGAACCCGGACGATCTCGACATTGAAGGCATAGAGCGCCAGCAGCGCGCGGCGCTCCGTGGCCGGCGCAAACAGCGTCGAGACATAGCGTGGGAAGTCGTGGCTGCGCACGAGGTCGGCGCAGTATGTGACGGTGTCGGGCGGCGTGCCAGCGCTGCTCATGGCACAGCGATCAGCGCGGCCGCAACGCGGCGCCGCTCGCCGATCATGATGTTGTAGGTGCGCACGGCGGGACCGGTCTGCATCGTGTCCAGCACCACCCTCACCGCTTTGAGCGCCTGGCGCAGCGCCGGCGGCGGCAGCCAGAGCCCGGTTCCGGTGCCGACCAGCAGCGTGTCGATGCTGTTGGCGGCCGCAAACACCCGATCCAGCGAATAGCGGTCGATCTTGTTGGGTTCGCTCACGTCCCAGGCCCAGATCGCATCGGGCAGGCACAACAGGGAGCCGCGGTGTGACATGCCGGCAAAGGCGAAGCCGCCCTTGCCATAGGCCTCGATCGGCGCCGAGCGCGGGAAATGGGGAGCGTTGGGATCGCCGGCCATGAGCTTCGTCCGAAGGAGCTGACTACCCTCGCAAACTCATGCGAGGGCATGCGGTTCGGATCATGCCTTGTTTTTCTTCGCCGGCGGAGCGGTTTCTCTCGCATCTTCGCGATGCTCGCCGACGCCGAGATAAATCAGGATCGGCGCTGCGATGAAGATCGAGGTGTAGGTGCCGACCAGCACCACGCCGAACATCATGACGGCCGTGAAGCTGTGGATGGCGTGCCCGCCGAACAGCAGCAGCGCCAGCAATGCCAGCGTCACCGTGAGGTGGGTGATGATCGAGCGTGACAGCGTCGAATTGATCGATTCGTTCAGCAGTTGCGGCATCGGCATCTTCTTGTAACGCCGCAGCATTTCACGGATGCGGTCATAGATGACGACGGTGTCGTTGAGCGAATAGCCCAGAATGGTCAGAAGCGCCGCGATGCTGGTCAGGTCGAAATCGACCTGGCTGATCGACATGAAGCCGATCGTCAGCACGATATCGTGCACGTTGGCGATCATGGCGCCGAGCGCAAACTGCCATTCGAACCGGAACCAGAGATAGACCAGGATCGCAACGATGGCGAGCATCAACCCGGCCATGCCCCACCCCAGTAGCTCGCCGGAAACACGCGGGCCCACCACCTCGACACGGCGATACTCCACGGACTCGCCGAGGGCGCCGCGAACCTTGTCCACGGCTTCCTGCTGCGCCTTGTCGCCGCCCGGCTGCTCGGCAACGCGAACCAGCACGTCAGCAGCGCTGCCGAATTGCTGCAACTGGACTTCGCCAAGGCCGAGACTGCCAAGGGTCGTGCGCATCTGCGCAAGATCGGCGGTTCCCGACTTGGCCCGCACCTCCATCAGGGTACCGCCCTTGAAGTCGATACCGAAATTCAGGCCGTGGGTGAAAAACAGCGTGATGGCGACGATCGAGAGCGCCGCAGAGATCGGGAAGCTGATGCGGCGGAAGCGCGTGAAGTCGAAATGCGTATCGTCAGGCACGATACGCAGCGACGGCAGGAGGCCGAGCACACTGACCACGGTCAGAATGGCAATCAGGACGCCGAGAAAGATGAGAACGAGTTGAGTTGTGGTCACAGCCGGCCTCGAATGATCAAATCGGCACAGTCTTCGGCCGCTTCCACTGCACCCACCACGCCACGATCAGGCGGGTCATGGTGAAGGCGGTGAACACAGTGGTGATGATGCCGATACCGAGCGTGACTGCGAAGCCGCGCACCGGACCGGTGCCGATCATGAACAGCACGGCAGCGGCGATGAAGGTGGTGATGTTCGAATCGAGAATCGTCGCGAGCGCCCGTTTGAAGCCGGCGTCGATCGCCGAGATCGGGGTTCTTCCGCCGCGCAACTCCTCGCGGATGCGCTCATAGATCAGCACGTTGGAGTCGACCGCGATGCCGACGGTGAGCACGATGCCGGCGATGCCGGGCAGAGTCAGCGTGGCGCTGAGCAGCGACAACAGGCCGAAGATCATCGCGACGTTGATGGTCACCGCGATGTTGGCGAACACGCCGAACAAGCGGTACGTCAACAGCATGAACACGACGACCATGATCGAGCCGACATAGGCCGCAAGCTCGCCCTGATCGATCGAGTCCTGGCCGAGGCCCGGACCGACGGTGCGTTCCTCGACCACCGTGAGCGGCGCCGGCAGTGCGCCGGCACGCAGCAGGATCGCGAGGTCGTTGGCCGACTGCACCGTGAAGTTGCCGGAGATCTGGCCCTGGCCGCCGGTGATCGGCTCGCGAATGACAGGCGCCGAGATCACCTTGTTGTCGAGGATGATCGCGAAGGGCACCCCGACATTCTCCTGCGTGGCCTGCGCAAACTTGCGCGCGCCCGAGGTATTGAACTTGAAGCTGACGACAGGCTCATTGGTGCGCTGGTCGAAGGTCGCCTGGGCGTCGGTCAGGTCGCCGCCCGCAACCAGCACCTGCTTCTTGACCACATAGCCGGCCGGCGGCGGCGTGGCGGCGGCCGGCAAAAACTCCGTGTCCGGGGGTAACCCGCCCTGCTGCGCCTGGTCCAGCGGCACCGAGGGATCGACCATGCGGAATTCCATCTTCGCGGTCTTGCCCAGCAGTTCCTTCAAATGGGTCGGATCCTGCAAACCAGGCACCTGCACCAGGATGCGGTCGTTACCCTGACGCTGGATGATAGGCTCGACAGTGCCGAGTTCGTTGACGCGCTTCTCGACGATCTGGATCGACTGCTCGATGGTCTTGCGCAGACGCTCGATCATCGCAGGCTCGGAGATACTGAGGCGGATCAATCCGCCACCGGCATCGGTCACGTCAAGGTCGCGCTGACCACTGGACCCCATGAGACCGCCAATCGGCTGCGCAAGCTCGCGCAATTTGGCGAGCGCCGGCTGGGAATCCGCGTCCCTGATGCGCACCTCGACGGCATCGCCCTTCGTTACGATGCCGGTGTAACCGATCCTGGCCTCGCGCAGAACGCGACGGACGTCGTCGCGAATCTGGTCGAGCTTTTCCTTCTTCACATAGTTGGAATCGACCTCGAGCTGCAGCGAGGAGCCGCCCTGCAAGTCGAGACCGAGCACGAGCCGGCGCTGCGCCCAGGCGGGCCAGGTCTTGACCTGCGCTTCGGGGAAGAAGTTCGGGACCGCGCAGAGGCACACGATCAGCGCCGTCAGGATGATCCCGAGCGCCTTCCACCGCGTGAAATACAACATCGACTGAACCTGTCAGATCAGGAGTTTTGAGATGCTCGCAGCAAAGCGCTCACTTCGCCGCGGCGTCGTCCTTGGCGCTTTCCTTCGCGCTGTCCTTGGCCGGCTCGCCCTTGGCGCGCACGCCCGAGATCATCGAGCGCATCTGGCGCACGCGCACACCGTCGGAAATTTCGAACTCGATCTGGTCGTCATCGACTACCTTGGTGACCTTGCCGACGAGGCCGCCCGAGGTCACGACGGTGTCGCCGCGGCGGATGTTCTTCACGAGTTCGGCATGGTCCTTCACCTTCTTCTGCTGCGGACGCAGAATCAGGAAGTACATAATCACGAAGATCAGGGCGAACGGCAGCAGCGACATCAACATGCTGTTGGTGTCACCGGCGCCCGCGGCCTGGGCATACGCAGGGGTAATCAGCATTCGGACGATCCTCGTGGAAACGGGGGAAGCCGGTCAGGC
The DNA here is from genome assembly GCF_004114955.1 of Bradyrhizobium guangzhouense. Classification (NCBI taxonomy): domain Bacteria; kingdom Pseudomonadati; phylum Pseudomonadota; class Alphaproteobacteria; order Hyphomicrobiales; family Nitrobacteraceae; genus Bradyrhizobium; species Bradyrhizobium guangzhouense. The sequence continues at coordinate 3,548,275 of NZ_CP030053.1, read as the reverse complement.
CTTGGCGGCGACCGGTTCGGTCAAATTCGCGCGGACTATAGCGACCACCGCCCCAATTGCAACGCTGCCAGATCGGCGAATTGGCCACCTTGCGGCGCGCCGTCAGGCCCGATAAGGCTGCATTCTCAGGAACTTCGGACATGCCCAAAAACCTTAGCAAAAGCCCGGCCGGCAAAGGCCCCCGTACACCTGCTTTAAAGCCCGCCTTGGTCGCGGCAAAACGCCCCAAGGTGGTCCAAAAAGCGGTCCCCAAGGCAGCCTCCAAGGCATCCCCGGATCTTACCCAGGAGCGCATCGTCAGCGCGCTGGAGACCATTGCGGCCCACCTCGCCGCCCAGGGCAAACCGGCCGTCGAGCGCGAGGCGTTCGACCGGGCGGACGCCTATGTCTGGCACCCGGATGGCCGCCTGGCGGCGGTGCCGCGGGTCAGCCGCGTCGAGCTGTTCCTGCTCAAGGGCGTCGACCGGATGCGCGACATCCTGATGGAGAACACCGAGCGCTTCGCCAACGGCCTGCCCGCCAACAATGCGCTGCTCTGGGGCGCGCGCGGCATGGGCAAGTCGTCACTGGTGAAGGCCGCCCACGCCAGCATCAATGCGAACCGCAAAGCCTCCGACAAGGTCAAGCTGATCGAGATCCATCGCGAGGACATCGAAACGCTGCCGACGCTGATGGAGAAACTCCGCGACGCCGACTTCCGCTTCATCGTGTTCATCGACGACCTGTCCTTCGACGGCAATGATGCCTCCTACAAGTCGCTCAAGGCCGTGCTCGAAGGCGGCATCGAGGGCCGGCCCGAGAACGTCATCCTCTATGCGACCTCGAACCGCCGCCACCTGCTCGCGCGCGACATGATCGAGAACGAACGTTCGACCGCGATCAATCCGGGCGAAGCGGTCGAGGAAAAGGTTTCGCTGTCGGATCGCTTCGGCCTCTGGCTCGGCTTCCACCGCTGCAGCCAGGACGAATATCTCGCCATGGTGCGCGGCTATTGCAGCCATTTCGGCATCAAGGTCGACGACGAGGCGCTGGAGCGCGAAGCGCTGGAATGGTCGACGACGCGCGGCTCGCGCTCGGGCCGTGTCGCCTGGCAGTTCGTGCAGGAACTAGCGGGCCGGCTCGGTGTCAAGCTGACGGCGAAATAGCAGACGATTTCGCCGTCCCACAACCGTCATTCCCCGCGAAAGCGGGGAATCCAGTACGCCGCGGCTTATCGACTCTATCAGTTCCGTCTCTGGAATACTGGATCGCCCGCTTTCGCGGGCGATGACAGTTTGTATGCGGTGGCGGCGTGGCCGCCTGTACAGGACGGCAGGCCTCAGGCCCCGTTGAGGAATTGAAGCGGGTCAACCGGGCTCGATCCCTTACGGATCTCGAAGTGGAGCTGCGGCGACGCCACCTCCCCGGATTGACCCGACTTGGCAATGACCTGACCGCGCTTGATGGTATCGCCGCGCTTCACCAGCAGCTCACTCGCATGGGCATATGCGGTAACGTAGCCATTGGAGTGCCGAACCAGGACCAGATTGCCGTAACCTTTCAGCTCATTGCCGGAATAGGCGACGACGCCGTCTTCAGCCGCCTTGATCGGCGTCCCCTCCGGCACCGCGACGTTGATGCCGTCGTTGGACTTGCCGTTTGTCTTTGCGCCGTAGCTCGTGATCACCTTGCCGCGCACCGGCCAGCGGAACGTCGGCAGCGAGCTGGTGGTTTCGGCCGCCTTCGCGGGCGCCTCGACAGCGGGCTTCTCTTCCATATTGGTGGTGGCCTGAGCCAGACGCGCGCTCTGCGCCGGTTGGACAGCAGCCATCCTGGTGGCAGGCGCCGGAGCGGCAGCAACCGGCTGCAATGCCGCCGCGACGGGAGCGGCCGCGACGGGCGCCGGAGCAAGCGGAGCGGCAACCGCCGCGGTCCTGGCGCCCGGCACGGTCAGCTTGGTACCGAGCTTGAGCTTCGCCGACGGCTCGAGACCATTGGCGCGGGCAAGCTCGGCCGCAGAGATATGATTCTTGCGGGCGATGCTGGCGAGCGTGTCGCCGTGATTGACGAAGTGGAAGCTGGGCGGAGCGGCGACGGCCGCAACCGGCTTCGGCGCGATCGCAGGAGCCGCGGCAACCGGAGCCATGACCGGTGCAGCTGCAACAGCACCCGGATGCGGGATGACGAGCTGCTGGCCTGGCGAAAGCGCGCGGGGGCCCTTGTAGCCATTGGCGGCAAGGATTGCCTGCGGCGTCACGTGATAGCGTTTGGCCAGCACATCGAGCGTATCGCTGGTGCCGACGATGATCTTGGTCCCGCCAGCCGGATGCGCAGCCACGACGGAGCGCTGTGGCACGGTGCCGGTGGTTTCGAGACGCGGCTGAACCGGCGGCGCGTAGGAGCCGAGGCCGCGCCCGCCCCCCGAGACGCCTCCGCCCGAGGCAACCGGATAGGATTGCGGTGCGGCAACTGCCGGCGGCGGCAGCGCCTGGGACTGATAATAACCCGGCTGGGTCTGCGGTCGCGCATATTGCGGCAGATCGCGCTGCGGCGGCGGGGCCTGCTGCACCGAACCGGTCGATTCAAAGGGATTGGAGAAGTTCGACTGGGACAGCCGCGACGACATGTCGGCACTGCACCCTGCGAAACCGAAGGAGATCAGCGCCAGCACCGCGACCTGCGGTACGCGGCGCGAGTAAAGCAACTCGGCGACAACAGACATGGTTACTCACTCGTACGCAACAAAACTGGTCTTTTAAGTAAACACGCGCCGAGTAAATAACGGCTTAACCCTCCCAATAAGATGTTGGATGCACTGCCGATCCGGAGTTCTACAGCTCCCGCGCTACACCGGGCAGCGCCGGCACGAAACGCACCTCCACGAGTTCCTTGCGCTCGATCCCGGTCTCGCCGCGGCTGAGCCGCGTCAACGTCTGCACGCCCTGATGCGGTCCGACCGGCGCGATCAGAATGCCGCCAACCTCGAGCCGCTCGACCAGGTTCTCCGGAATCTGCTCCACCGCGGCGGTGACGATGATACGGTCGAACGGACCGATGTTCGGCGGCAGGTTCAGGCCGTCGCCGAGCATCACCTCGACATTGTGACAGCCGAGCTTTTCAAGCCTGACGCGTGCGGCATCGGCGAGCTTGCGATAGCGCTCAACGGTCAGCACCTCGCGCGCCAGCTTTGACAGCACGGCGGCTTGATAGCCGGAGCCGGTGCCGATCTCGAGCACCCGATGGCTCCTCTGGAGCTGGAGCTGCTCGGTCATGTAGGCGACGACAAAGGGCTGGCTGATGGTCTGCCCGCAGGCAATCGGCAGCGCGCTGTCACGATAGGCGCCGTCGCGATCGGATGCCTCGACAAAGAGCTCGCGAGGCACCTCCTCCATGGTCCGTAACACTGTCTGATCGCTGATGCCGCGACGTCTCAGCGTGAGCTGAAACATCATTTTTTCCGGCGGGGCCTGATTGGAGATCATCACTGCTTATGTCGCCTCGTCCGGTCCCGGATCGATGGTTTCTGGGCCAATGTCCGGAGCCAGAATCTTGTTCCTGCTTAGGAACTCATGCTAGCCTTTTGGGCTTAGGGTTTGACCATAAATCGGCTTGCAGCCGAAGAGCCAACACGGCAATTTTCAAGTGCCTGATGGCCCAAACGCGCATTGCGTCGATTCGTGTTATCTGCGAACGTTTTCGGGAATGGGCAAGGACTCAACGACAATGACCGCGACAGGGCTTTCGGGCCGCTCTGTATTCCTCGTCGAGGACGAGGTTATGATCCGAATGATGGTCGCGGATATGCTGGAAGAGCTCGGTTACAAGATCGCGGCCGAAGCCGGCGACATCACCGAGGCGATGCGGCTCGCCCAGGCGACCGAGTTCGACATCGCCATCCTCGACGTCAACGTCAACGGCAAAGTCATCTCGCCGGTCGCCGACGTCATCAAGGCCAAGGGCTGCCCCTTCATCTTCGCGACCGGCTATGGGTCGTCGGGCCTGCCGGAGCAATATCGCGACCGGCCCGCGCTTCAGAAGCCGTTTCAGCTCGACGCGCTCGGCAAGACGATCGAAGCCGCGCTTCGCGGCGACTAGCCGTTACTTCAGCGTCTCACTCAGCTCTTCCGAAAACGCTTCATTGGTGCGGTCGAGCCGCAGCGGCGTGACCGAGACGTAGCGTTCGCGCAGCGCCGCGAGATCGGTCCCCTCGGCCGGCGTGTCCATCATCGCCGCGCGCTCGAAGCCGATCCAGAAATAGGGATTGTTGCGGCCGTCCCTGCGCTCGTCGATCCTGAGGAAGCCGAGATTGCGCTTGCCCTGCCGTGTCACGCGGATGCCGAGCACGTCCTCCGGCGCACATGACGGGAAGTTGACGTTGATGACGGTGTCCTTGGGAATGCCCGCCTTGATCACCTTGCGCAGGATGTCGGGACCGAATTTGAGCGCCGTGTCCCATTGCGGTCGCTCACGCGTCTCGACGCTGAATTCCTGCGACAGCGCGAATGACGGAATGCCCAGGATGGTGCCTTCGAGCGCACCGGCGATGGTGCCGGAATAGACCACGTCCTCGGCAACGTTGCGCCCCTTGTTGACTCCAGAGAGCACGACGTCGGGCAGCTTGGCGCCGAGGATATGACGCGCACCCATGATGACGCAGTCGGTCGGGGTGCCGCGCACGGCAAAGTGCCGCTCGCCCACCCCGCGCAGACGCAAGGGATCGTTCAGCGACAGCGAATGCGACACGCCGGACTGATCGAGCTCGGGCGCCACCACCCAGACATCGTCCGACAGCGCGCGTGCGATCTCCTCCACGACCTTGAGGCCGGGAGCATGAATGCCGTCGTCATTGGTGCAGAGAATGCGCATGCCGTGATCGAGTCCTGAGCAGGGGGCAGGCCGTCTTATCCGGCTATCACTCGTCAGGCAAACCGGCTTCGGCGCAGTCCTGACCCGCGACTTCCGCTCATTGCCGCATCGCAGCAATGGATCCAACTTGCTCTAGCGGCGGACCCGCCATTGCGGCAGGAAGCGCGCCAGCCTGCCCTCTGCACGCAATTGCATCGCCGGGACGGCCGCACTCGCGGCGGGCGAAGTTTCGATCACACCAAGCGCCTCGAGTTGCGCGATGAGCGGCTCCGCCACCGGCATCTGCGGATAACGATCGCGCGCCACCGTCACCGCCTTGTCAAAATCCTCGACGTTGACGCCGGCCTTCGCTCTGCGGCCCTGAATGAGCTCGTCGTCCCATAGCCGTGCGATGTCGATGTCCAGCACGCCACGCAAGCGCTGGTCGACGGCCTGGATGCCGGCACCGGTCACCGCCCATTGTCGGCCGATCCAGAAGATGTCGCGGTGCAAGGCCATGGACGGCGGTTTCGCGCTCGGTGATCACCGGCAGGATAGCCGGCGCCCCGAACTTCGCAACCAAACGTTTCCGCCATTGCTGGCGCGCAATCGCACTTATTCTCGCGCGATCACCTTCAACCCACCCATATAGGGCTGGAGCACGTTGGGGACCGCGATCGAACCGTCCTCCTGCTGATAGGTCTCCATGACAGCGATCAGCGCGCGGCCAACGGCGGTGCCGGAGCCGTTCAGCGTATGCACGAAGCGCGGCTTGTTGTCCGGCCCACGCGAACGCGCATCCATGCGCCGCGCCTGGAAGTCGCCGCACACCGAACAGCTCGAGATTTCACGGAACATGCCGCCCTCGCCCTGCCCGGGCATCCATACCTCGATGTCGTAGGTTTTTTGCGACGAAAAGCCCATATCTCCTGCGCAGAGCGTCATCACGCGATAATGCAAATCGAGCTTCTGCAACACCTGCTCGGCGCAGGACAGCATCCGCTCCAGTTCGTCCTTGCTGGTCTCGGGCGTGGTGATCGAGACCAGCTCGACCTTGGTAAACTGGTGCTGGCGGATCATGCCGCGGGTGTCGCGCCCAGCCGCACCCGCCTCGGCGCGGAAGCACGGAGTCAGCGCGGTGAGGCGCATCGGCAGCTGCTTCTCGTCGAGAATGGATTCGCGTGCAAGATTGGTGAGCGACACCTCCGCCGTCGGGATCAGGCCGAGGCGCTCGGTCTTCAGCCGCTCTTGATCGGGCTCTGCCAGCAGCTCGCCCCTGATCGCCCAGAACTGATCGTCCTCGAATTTCGGCAACTGCCCGGTGCCGAACATCACCTCGTTGCGCACGAGCAGCGGCGGATTGATCTCGGTGTAGCCGTGCTCCGTGGTGTGCAGGTCGAGCATGAACTGGCCGATCGCGCGCTCGAGCCGCGCGAGGCCCTTCTTCAGCACGACGAAGCGCGCACCGGACAGTTTTGCCGCCGCTTCGAAATCCATATAGCCGAGCGCCGTACCCAGATCGTCGTGCAGCTTCGGCGCAAAGCCGTAGTTGCGTCTGGCACCGAACACGTGGTGCTGGACGTTGCCATGCTCATCGACGCCATCGGGCACTTCGTCGAACGGAATGTTCGGGATCGCGGACAGCTCTTTGGTCAGCTCCTCGTCGGCAGCCTTGGCGGCGGCCTCGAGCTCCGGCATCGTGGTCTTGAGCCCGGCGACCTCGACCATCAGCTTGGTCGCCCGCGCCTCGTCCTTGGCTTTCTTGGCATCGCCGATTTCCTTGGACGCAGCGTTGCGCCGCGCCTGGGCCTGCTCCGATGCCAGGATCGCGGCCCGCCGCCTCTCATCGATCGCAAGCAGCGTCGCCGACAACGGCTTCAGGCCACGCCGGGCGAGACCGGCGTCGAAGGCTTGCGGATTGTCGCGGATCGATTTGATGTCGTGCATGGTCGAGATCCTGGGAAGTTGCAAACTTTCATCTTTGGAGTTGCAAGTTTGCAGATAGCCCTCCCCCTAGCACAGCTGTCATCGCACGCGAAAGCGGGCGATCCAGTATTCCAGAGACGGCGGTGATTCCCCATTAGGCTGCGGCGTCCTGAATGCCCCGCCTTCGCGGGGCATGACCGCCGAGGGTGCGATCCCCTACTCCGCGGGATTCGCGTCCGACGACGCGTTGGTGCCCGACGAGGCCTGCGATGCGGCCGCCGCCTTCTTCTCAACCATCGAAACCGCGATGATCGAACCTTCGTAAAGCGCCAGCAAGGGCACCGCCAGCGAGCACTGGCTGAGGATGTCAGGCGGCGTCAGCACGGCCGCGATGATGAACGCGAGCACGATGAAATAGCGACGCTTCTCGCGCAGCATCTTTGACGTGATGATGCCGATCCGCCCCAGCAGCGTCAGGATCACTGGAAGCTGGAAGGCGATGCCGAAGGCGAAGATAAGCGACATCATCAGCGAGAGATATTCGCCGACCTTGGGCAACAGCTCGATCTGCGCCGTGTCGGCACCGCCCGCCTGCTGCATTCCCAGCGAGAAGCGAGTCAGCATGGGAAACACGACGAAATAGACCAGCGCCGCGCCAAGCACGAAGAATACGGGCGTCGCGATCAGATACGGCAGGAAGGCCTGCTTCTCGTGCTTGTAGAGGCCGGGCGCCACGAACTTGTAGATCTGCGTTGCGACGATCGGGAACGAGATGAAGCCGGCGCCGAACAGCGCGAGCTTGAGCTGGGTAATAAAATATTCCAGCAGCGCCGTGTAGATGAATTTCGAGTTCGCTGCACCCGCCACCCACACATAGGGCCAGACCAGCACATTGTAGATTTGCTTGGCGAAGAAGAAGCAAAAGATGAAGGCCACGCCGAAGCCGAGCAGCGCCTTGATCAGCCGCGAGCGCAGCTCGATCAGATGGTCCATCAGCGGGGCTTTGCTCGCCTCGATATCGGCGTCGCTCATGACGCTTTGGCGTCCTTGATCGCCTCGGATGGCGCGGTGGCCTGCGCGACGGTCTCGTTTACGGTCTCTTGGGTGACCGCAGCCAGTTCGACCTCTCGGGTGATGGCAAGCGGCTCATTCACGGCGGAATGTGCTTCCGCTTCCACGAAGGTCTCGGGCGTCGGAGTTTCCGGCGTTGTTGGCGTCATCGGTGGCTCGATGACGGCAGTCGCCGCGGTCTCAGCCGGCTTGTCGAGCGCATCGATCCGCAGCGCGTCGCTGACGTCTTTCTGCAGCGAAGTCATCAGACCGCCGCCGGTGAAGCCGGAGGCGGCTTCCTTGACCTCGTCAAAGCTCTTTTTGAGGTCGGCCATCTCGGCCTCGCGCATGGCTTCCTGGAACTGGCCCTGGAATTCGGCGGCCATCTTGCGGGCCTTGCCCATCCACTGGCCAACCATGCGCAGCACGCCCGGCAGCTCTTTCGGGCCAATGGCGACCAGGGCGACGACCCCGATCAGAACCAGCTCACTCCAGCCGATGTCGAACATGACGTCTTCCGTTCACGCGAAATCACGATCGGCCCAATCCCTCACGTGCAGGATCGGGTCCGTTTCCCGCGTCTCGCGTGCTCCTGGCTCAGACGGCCTTGCTGCCGACGTCGGATCGCGCCGCGGTCGGCGCGGCGTTGTGCTCGATGGACTTCGAGGGCTCCTGCTTCTCGGCGGGCTTGTCGTCGTCCTGCATGCCCTTCTTGAAGGCCTTGATGCCCTGCGCCACGTCGCCCATCAGATCCGAAATCTTGCCACGGCCAAACAGCAGCAGGACCACTGCGATCACCAAGATCCAGTGCCAAATGCTAAGTGAACCCATCCTGCAACCCTCCAAACGCGCATGGCCGGGACCCGGCCGATCTTGACCGGAACGTAGGCTTCGCAAGGCCCAAAAACAAGGACCAAGGCAGTGCCAATTCGCTGTTGGCGCTACGTAATCTTGCTAGTGTTAATCCTCCGCAGGGGCCCGTAGAAGGCCGGAGGATTACTCCTCGCTGCCGCCCTCACCGCCCTCATTGCCACCTTCCGGCGGCATCTCCGGCTCGACCGCAGGCGCCAGCGCCAGATCGAGCTCCTCGCCCGGTTCCAGGGGATCCTCGTCCTCGCGCAACGCCGGATCATCCGACGGCGTCGGCACGCTGAATCCGGTCGGCAGCCGCGAATCCAGCAGGCCCGTGCCCTTCAGCTCCTCCAGACCCGGCAGGTCGCCGAGCTGTTCCAGGGTGAACTGCGACAGGAAGTCCTCCGTGGTTCCGAAGGTAAGTGGACGACCAGGTGTCTTGCGGCGGCCGCGTGGCTTGATCCACCCGGTCTCCAGCAGCACGTCGAGGGTGCCCTTCGAGGTGACGACGCCGCGGATCTCTTCGATCTCCGCGCGCGTCACCGGCTGGTGATAGGCGATGATCGCCAGCACCTCGATCGCGGCACGCGAAAGGCGCTTGGTCTCGGTGCTCTCGCGCGTCATCAGCCAGGCAAGATCGCCCGCGGTGCGGAACGTCCATTTGTTGGCGACCCGCACGAGGTTCACGCCGCGCGAAGCATAGTCGGCCTGGAGCTGCTCAAGCGCAGCCTTGACGTCCACGCCCTCGGGCATGCGCTTGGCCAGCGTCGCGGTATCCAGTGGTTCGCTGGAGGCAAACAGCAGCGCTTCCAGCAGCCGCAATTCCTCCGGACGTGCCTGGGGTTCGTTCTCCATCGGCTCGGCCTCTTCTACCCGCACTTCAGCCAGGCTTGCCATGGCAGCTTCTCCTTCTTGCACTTAACCGACGGGGGCATCGGGCGCAGACGCCGCGTCCACGATCGGTTTTCCGCGCCCCTTGCGGAAATAGATGGGCGCAAACGCCTCTTTCTGGTTCAGCTCGAGCTGACCTTCGCGCACGAGCTCGAGCGCGGCGGCGAAACTCGAGGCGAACACCGTCGCGCGCTGCGTCGGATCTGCGACGTGGCGGATTAGGAAATCGTCGAGCACGCCCCAATCGTCCTGCTCGGTGATGCTGCCGACCAGACGCTCCAGCGTGGCACGCGCCTCGGCGAGCGACCACACCGTGCGCTTGGCCAGATGCACGCTGGCCAGCACGCGCGACTGCCGCTGCGAGGCGTAGGCCGTAAGCAGATCATACAGCGTTGCGGTATATTTCGGATGCTTGATCTCGGCGATCCGCTCGGGCTCACCGCGCGGGAAAACGTCGCGCAGCAATTGCGCCCGGTTCATCAGCCGGTTGGCGGCTTCGCGAATGGCTTCGAGGCGGCGCAGACGGTTCGCAAGCGCGGTCGCCATCTGCTCTGCGCTCGGACCTTCCGCGCTCGGCGGCTCCGGCAGCAGCAGGCGCGACTTCAGGAAGGCGAGCCAGGCCGCCATCACGAGATAATCGGCGGCGAGCTCGAGGCGGATCTTTCGCGCGGCTTCGATGAAGTGGAGGTACTGGTCCGCCAGCGCCAGGATCGAGATCTTGGCGAGATCGACTTTCTGCTGCCGCGCCAGCGCGAGCAGCAGATCGAGCGGACCTTCATAGCCCTCGACGTCCACCACCAACGCCGGCTCGCCTTCGGCGAGCTCTGCGGGCCGGCCGGTTTCAAACGATAGAATTTCTGCGGTCATGCGGATGCCGTGTTTGCGGACAACGCGTCAAGTTGCGCGTTGTCGTTGCTGTGACGCGGCGCGCCAGCCGCGAGCATGGCGCGATTTGCCTCGCCACCGCGTCCCGCCAGCGTCTTCATCGGCACGTCATTACTCATTAACAAACCCTGGAACCCGACTGCGCTGCGAATCACCTGAGCGATCATTGTCGCAGAAGTCGGCACCTGATGGACCGGGTTGGCAGCGCCATCCACGGGAATGCTGCGACCGGCTGGGTCAGCCGCGATTAGCTGCCGCCCGTTCAATTCCCTAAGTTGGACCGTGGCTTGGGTCAAAACCTCAAAGCTAAACCTGAAGGGAATGAAGTCCCACGTACCTTCGGCACGGACAAATGCCCGCCAAGCGGCGGTCAGTTCCGTTCCGGATACGCCGATAATGGAGGCCCGCGTGCTCATGGGGCCGATTAACCCTGCCCCCGGAAGGGGTCAAGGAAACGGCTGCTAATTCCTCTGGACGAAGCAGGACGGCAGGCCAGCCGACTTCAGATTGTTGCAGGCCTGCACCGCTTCATCAGCCGAGCCATATGGTCCGGCAAAGGCACGATAGACGATGCCCTTGCCCTTCTCCGTCAGGTCGACCCGTTTGATCACCGGAGAGCGGGAGCCTAGCACGCTGCCATATTTGCTCTGGAGCACCCGGTAAGACGCAGCAGCACTATCCTCGCTCTGTTGCGAAGACACCTGCACGACATAGCCGCCGCCGCTGGACGCAGGCGCGATCTGTGTCGGGCTGGTCGCGGCCATGCGCTGCGGCGGCTCGGCCTGCGGGGCCAGCGAGAGCGGCTGATTGACGCTCGCATTGGCTGACGTCGGAGGCGTGCGAGGCGCAGCGACCGGCTTCGGCGCGACCGGCTTGGCCGCCGGCGCGGCGCCTTGCGGAACCGCACTGTCGGTCTGGTCGCCCTTCACGGCTACGGTTTTGATCGAGCGCGGCGCGGTGTTCGGCATCGTCCCGTTGCTCGGGATCGGGCCGGCATTCGGCGACGGGACGGTCGATGGCGACACGCTCGCGACCGACGGCGGGTTGGCATTCTGGTTCAGTGCCGGAAACACCACGCGGGGACCGGCTGCCTTGGCATTGACGTCGACGGGCGCTTCCTCGCGCGGCACGATCTTCTCGCTGCCATCGCCGCTCACCATACGGTCCGGCACCTTGGCCGCGTCGGATGGCGCCGGCACGATCTTGGTCGGCGTGTTGTCGGCCTTGATGATCGGCGGCTCGCCGCTGCGGGGCGAGCCGATATAGGTCTTGTAGGCGAACGCCGCACCGGTTCCGACCACGGCGAGCGCGAGGATCGCCGCGACAGTCATCATACCGCCGCGCGACTTCCTGGGCTCGTCGAGGTCGGCCTCGGGATATTCGCTCTGGAATGCGTAAGGATCGTCCGGATAGGCCGGCTCGCGCTGAAAATCCTGCTCGCCCGACTCAAGTCGCCCGTAGAGCGCATCATCGTAGCGCGCCGGATCCGGCTGCTCGTAGGGCGCTTCATAGCCTTGATGCTGGGCCGACTCCTGACGGTAGGCCTGATCCTGATAAGCCTGATCCTGATAGGACTGCTGCGGCTGGTGATACTGCGGCTCGGGCGCGGCCTGCTGGGCCGAATAACGATGCAACGGGTGAACCGGATTCACGGCAACCGGATAGTCAGGCTCGGGCGCCGGCTGCGGCTGTACATTGGCGCGGCGCATCCATGACGGGGGTCCTGGCTGAGCCGGCGCTGCGGGCTCGGCATAGTCCTGCTGATAGTCGTCCTGCGGATAATCGTCGTCCTGATAATTCTGCGCGGGCGCAGGCGGTGCTGCCGGCCGCGTGCTCGGGCGGCCCTGCGCTGCGAACGGATCGGTCTGCCCGATCAGGCGCGCGAGTTCAGCCAAGGGATCGCTGTCCGCCCTCCCATGCTGGTCGGCGCCGCGACCATAGTCATCGGAAGGAAACGGTCTGTCGTGATATCGATCGGCCATCGTGATGATGCGTCCCTTCGGGAAAACTGCGCGCCCCTCGACCAAGGCGCAGCTTTCGACCCACAAGGCTTTCAACCAAGTCTAAGCGATCCGGCTTCTGCCGGTACCCCCAAATATTCCCCTTAAGTAGTTCGCCCCAAACTACCGCATCTCGTCCGGAGCATGGACGCCGAGGATGGCGAGGCCCGATGCCAGGACAGAGACGACGCCCTGGACCATGGCCAGCCGCGCCTTTGTAAGATCTGCATCATTATTGATAATGAAGCGTAAATAGGGCAAATCCCGCCCTTTCGTCCAAAGTGCGTGAAATTCGCTCGCTAAGTCATAGAGATAAAAGGCAATCCGGTGCGGCTCATGGGCCGCTGCGGCGGCTTCCAGCATCCGCGGATAAATTGCAAGGCGCTTAAGAAGATCGAGCTCGACCGGGTCCGAGAGCCGTTCCACCGCCGACTCACTGAGCCAGGCGATGCGCTTGTCGGTATCCTCAGGCAGGTCCGGGAACACTTCCGCCCGGGCGTTGCGGAAGATCGAGTGGCCGCGGGCGTGGCCGTACTGCACGTAGAACACCGGGTTGTCGCGCGATTGTTCCATGACCTTGGCGAGGTCGAAGTCGAGCACCGCATCGTTCTTGCGATAGAGCATCATGAAGCGGACGGCGTCCTGGCCGACTTCATCCACCACCTCACGCAAGGTGACGAAGTCCCCGCTCCGCTTGGACATTTTCACGGGCTCGCCGTTGCGCAGCAACTTCACGAGTTGGACGATCTTGACGTCGAGTGACCCTTTGCCCGAGGTCGTCGCCTTCACCGCCGCCTGCATGCGCTTGATGTAGCCGCCGTGATCGGCGCCCCAGACGTCGATCATCTCCGCAAAACCACGGTCGAACTTGTTCTTGTGGTAGGCGATGTCGGAGGCGAAGTAGGTGTAGGAATTGTCCGACTTGATCAGTGGGCGATCGACGTCGTCGCCGTAAGCGGTCGCCTTGAACAGCAGTTGCTCGCGGTCTTCCCAATCCTCGACCGGCGCGCCCTTCGGCGGCGGCAGGCGGCCCTCGTAGATATCGCCTTTGGCCTTCAGGAAATCGATGGTCTCGGCAACCTTGTTGTTGCCGGTCTCGATCAGCGAGCGCTCCGAGAAGAAGACATCGTGACGGATGTTGAGGGCGGCGAGATCGTCCTTGATCTCGTCCATCATCATCGTGATCGCCTTGGCGCGGACCGTTGGCAGCCATTCGGCCTCGCTCATGGCGAGGAGCTTGTCGCCATGCTCCTTCGCGAGCGCCGCGCCGACCGGCTTCAGATAGTCGCCGGGGTACAGGCCTTCAGGAATCGCGCCGATGTCCTCGCCGAGCGCCTCGCGGTACCTGAGAAATGCGGAGCGCGCGAGCACGTCGACCTGGGCGCCGGCGTCGTTGATGTAATATTCGCGGGTGACGTCGTGGCCGCCGAACTGGAGCAGGCTTGCCAGCGCGTCGCCGAACACGGCGCCGCGGCAATGGCCGACATGCATCGGTCCGGTCGGGTTGGCCGAGACATATTCGACATTGACCTTGGAGCCGCCGCGGACGCGGCCGTAATCGGCCCCCTCGCGCAGCACCGTGCGCAGCGCCTCGGCCCAGGCCGCGGGCTGCAGCGTGAGATTGATGAAGCCGGGACCGGCGACATCGACCTTGGCAATCAGCGCATCGGCGCGGAGCTTTTCGGCGATCTGCTCGGCGAGGTCGCGCGGCTTTGCCTTTGCCTCTTTCGCAAGCACCATCGCGGCGTTGGTCGCCATGTCGCCATGGGAGGCATCGCGCGGCGGCTCGACCACCACGCGGGAGAAATCGATGCCCTCGGGCCAGTTGGCTTCCGCCGCGAGCGCGCGGCAGGCGGCGTGCACGCGTGCGAGCACGTCGGCGAACAGATGCGGGCTTGAGGATGTGTCGGGCATGGCCGCCGCCTAACGCAAATCCGGGGTCGAGTCAAAGAGCCGCTGATGCTCGGTCAGGGCGAAACGGTCGGTCATTCCGGCAATGAAATTGCCGATCCGGCGGGCCCGGTCGCCCTCGTCGTCGCCTTGCGCCCCTACCAGCCATTCCGGCGGCAGGTCGGCCGGCGATCTCAGGTACTTCGCGAACAGGTCGAACAGGATTTGCTCCGCCTCCCCCATCACCCGCATCACCCTGGTGTGGCGGTACATGTGCCCATAGAGGAAGCGCTTGATGGCAGCCTCCTCCTCGGCGACTTCAGGCGGAAACGTGATCAGCGCCCGGCTCTGCTGGCGGACGTCCTGGGCCGATTGCGGCCTGACCTCGGCGATGTTCCTCTGCGCCTCCGCGAACACCGCGCCGATCAAATGCGAGATCAGTTCGCGCACCAATTCGGCCCCGCGCCTGACGTCTTCGAGATCAGGGTAATGCGCCGAGGTCTCCGCAATGATCTCGGCCGTCAGCGGCATCACCTTGAGGTCGTCGAGGTGGAACAGGCCGGCCCGCAGGCCGTCGTCGATGTCGTGGGCGTCATAGGCGATGTCGTCGGCGATGGCCGCGACCTGGGCTTCGAGCGAGGCAAAACTCCAGAGCTCGAGGTCGTAGGTCTTGACGTAATCGGCGATGCCGACGGGAATGCCGTGCTCGCGGTAGCGGCCGACAGGCGTGCCGCTGCGGTCGGTCAGCGGGCCGTTGTGCTTGACGATGCCCTCGAGCGATTCCCAGGTGAGGTTCAGCCCGTCGAATTCAGGGTAGCGATGCTCCAGCGAGCCGACGACGCGGAGCGCCTGAGCGTTGTGGTCGAAGCCGCCAAAATCCTTCAGGCAGGCATCCAGCGCCCGCTCGCCGGCATGGCCGAATGGCGGATGGCCGAGATCATGGGCGAGCGCCAGGGTTTCGGTGAGGTCCTCGTCCAGCCCGAGCTGCCGGGCCAGCGCACGGGCGATCTGGGCGACCTCCAGCGAATGGGTCAGCCGGGTGCGGTAATGGTCGCCCTCATGGAACACGAAGACCTGGGTCTTGTACTTCAGGCGGCGGAACGCGGTCGAATGGATCACCCGGTCGCAATCCCGGCGGAACGGGCTCCGGGTCTGGCTCGGCGGCTCGGCGACCAGCCGGCCGCGGCTGCGATCGGGGTCGCAGGCATAGGGCGCGCGGGGGGCTGCCATTCCGACGGACACGGCGAATTTAGTCCCTATCCATTTGATTCTGCGTATGGTGGCACTTAACTATGCCGGACGCGGGATACCAAATGAATTGGGTATGACGTGGACGACAACCGGAGACGAGACATGACCACCCCTGTGACCATCAGTGACCGCGCCGCCCGCCGGATCGGGGAGATCCTCAAGGGCGAAGGCACTGGCGCGATGCTGCGCATCTCGGTCGAAGGCGGCGGCTGCTCCGGCTTCCAGTACAAGTTCGACATCGACCGCGCGCGCGGCGACGACGATCTCGTCATCGAGCAGGAGAACGCGGTGGTGCTGGTCGATTCCGCCTCGCAGCCCTTCCTGGCGGGCTCGCAGGTCGATTTCGTCGACGACCTGATCGGCGCCTCGTTCCGCGTCAACAATCCCAACGCGACGGCATCTTGTGGATGCGGCACCAGCTTCTCGATCTAGTCAAACTCAAAATCCTCAAAACAATCCCATGCACAGTAGCCGGGAGGCCGGCGCGGCGCATTTCGTTTTTTACGAAAATCGCTTGCAGCGTCGGGCAAAACAGGGGTAAGGTAGCATCATCGCGAGGTCCCTCAAACGGGAGCCTCGGCGCGACACTCCCGGCACGGTCTTCCATCTTTGACGAGCCCAAAGATCTGGCTATAATCTGGCCAGAATGCCGTTCGACATCATCCTCGCCCCTGAAGCTGTCGACGACCTTAAGCGCTTGAAGGCGCACGTTCGGGCCGCCGTGCGATCTGCGCTCGAAACCCATCTCAGGCACGCGCCCGAGAAAACGAGTCGTAGCCGGATCAAGCGGTTGCGAGGACTGAGCCGACCGCAATACAGGCTGAGGATCGACGATCTCAGGGTGTTCTACGATGTTTCCGGTACGACCGTCGAAGTCTTGGTGATTGTGTCCAAATCGGAGGCCGAATCATGGCTCGCACAATTCGGAAGTCCAGAGTGAAGGAAGTCCCCCTCTCCGAAATCAAGGACGACCTGTCGCGCTATCTTCGCGAGGCAGAGACACAGGAAATCGTAATTACGCGGCATGGCAAACCGGCCGGTGTGTTGATCGGGTTCGAGTCGGAGGACGATTGGTTCGATTACCGTATGGAACATGACCCCCGCTTCCTGCAGCGCGTTGAACAGGCGCGGAACAGTCTGCGCGCCGGGCGCGGTGTGCGACTGGAGGACGTTGAAACAGAGTAAGTGCACGGCACCAGCTTCCCGTCGGGCAAAACAGGGGCAAGGTGTGATCATCGCGAGGTCCGCTAGGGCCGGGAGTTCGACCGGACGAGCGCGCGGCGGGTTCGATACAGCCCAACGCCGAAGCGGCCCTGCCCTAATCCAATTCCCAAGCCTTGTTGCCGCTTTCGTTCCCGCACTAACGAACGCATCAAGGCGGCGGCCGCAATAGTCGGTTGATGAGCTGAACCAGGGTGCCCTCCAAGCCTTCCGGAGAGCTGATGGTGATGCCTTGCTTGTAGTACTGCTCGACCGGGTGGCCGATGCCGATCGCCGCTAGCCTGATGTCGCCAGCCTGCTCGATCTCGCTGGTGACACGGCTCAAATGATGGCTTAGGTACCCATCGCCATTCGCGAGCAACGTGGAATCGTCGACCGGTGCACCGTCGGACAGGACGATCAGATATTTCTGCCTTTCTTCGCGTCGGCGCAAACGCGACGCAACCCATTCGACGGCTTCGCCATCGACATTCTCCTTGACGAGGTCTCGCCGTAGCATCGGCCAGTGTCGTAGCTCGCCGGCGCTGCAATAGACGATGTGCAGCAAATCGTTCAGTCGCCCGGGATAGGACGGCCGGTGGTCGCTCAGCCATTTTTCCCGGCTTCGACCGCCTTTCCAGCGCGTGGTCGTGAAACCAAGCACTTCGTGTTTCACGCCGGCGCTGTCGAGCAGGTCGGAGGCTACCAACGCCGCGCGGGCCGCGCACAGCATCGGTTGTCCACGCATCGAGCCGGAATGATCGATGAGCAATGACACGATCGTATCGACGACTTGAGACGGGGCATTCTCCATGCGCGCACGCCCTGCAGCCAAGCTCTTTTCGAGGTCGTACAGCTCTGCGGGATCGATCTCGGGAAATCGCTCGGCCCAGCGCCGGTCGGGGAGCTCGGCCAGGAACGCGTCCAGATCATCGGCCTTGATCTCCACGTCGAAGTCTCGGCTATAGGCCTGATAGGGACGATCGGGATCGAACCAAACCGCGCCGCTCCGCGGTCTCCGGAGCAACGGCAAAAAGCTCCACGCAATGAGCGCAACGACCGCTGTCAGGAAAGCGATATGCGAAAGCAAGCTCGGCTCCAGTGATTTCGACAGTACGACGCTACCAAGCCGGGCCTGCAGAAACCGCTTCCCTGCAACGGGTCTTTAGCGGCCTCGAGGGAAAACGGCCTCGGAAAATCTGGTGGCCCTACCGCCGGCGCGCTGCCCGGGATCAACCATGAACCGGTTGCGTGCCCAACTCGACCCAAATGCAAGGGACAGTCCACATCATTCAAGCTCGAAAGCCTCCTTCAGCGAGCTAACAGGTATCAATTCATCCAATGCGCATGATCAGTCGTCTGCTCTGTTGCCTCGCCCTCTTCCTCGCCATCGCAGCCCTCCCCGTGCCTCCCGCGCACGCGGCCATAACCTGCCCTTTCATCAGCGCCAAGGACCTTGCCGGTGCGATGCCGGCGCTGAAATGGTCGCTGATTTCAAATCAGGACGGCCGCGGCTGCATCTATCAGGGCGGGCGCGGCGACACGATGATGCTGTCCGTGTTCCGCAATCCCGACAAGGACCGCGCCAAAGAGTTGTACGCGACCTTCGTCAAGACGCTCGGTGAGCGCATGCCGCTGAACGCAGTCGCTGACATCGGCGAGGAAGGCCAGTTTGGTGTGACCGCCACTGGTGCGGAGCGCCAGGAGGCTTCGGTCCTCGCCTTGTCGGGCGACTACATTCTGCAGCTGAGCGTCTATCCGATCGGCCGGCGCGCCGACGACGCACTGCTCGGACCGATCACCCAAGCCGCGCGCGTTGCCATCGGCAATGTGACCAAGACCAGCGAGCGGTTCGGTGACTGCGAATGGCTCACCCCCGCGGATGCCGACGGCTTTCTCGACAAGAGCACGCTGCAGGTCCAGCGCACCGGTGCCGGCAGTTGCATGATGTTCGATCGCGAGGCCAACACCATGGCGGTCGCCGTGATCACGATGTCGCGCGACACGGTCATCAGCATGATGAGGCGCGCAGGTCCCTGCCAGCACGTGGCGATTCCCGAACTCGGCAGTGAAGCGTTCGGCGAGCATTCCTGCACCAAGGGCAACGGTAATGCCGTCAACATCTTTATCTGGAAGAACGGTCGGCAGGCGTCGATCCTGTTCGCGCCGGTCAAGCCGCATCCGGAGTCGGGCTCGGTCGAGCACCTGAAGGCGGTCGCGGCGCGTGTCTATGGCAAACTGTGACGGCGGCGCGTTACGGCGGGGCGCAATCCAGCACTGTCACCATCATATCAGCCGTGGCCCGTTATCTGCTCATCTCCGCCAGAGCACTTGTGGTCCACCGTCGGTAGCATTTCTGCCGCGCCGTACGACGTTCAGGCGGCTTCCGGGACATAGTGAAGGATGAGCAATTCGGTCCCCGGGCAGGGTGTAATCGCGTAGGCCCGCCCCTGATCGTCGCTAAACTCCACGAGCAGCGTGTTGTCATCGAGCCGTTCGATGACGGTGCCGACCTGTCCACGAGCAAGCTGCTGCCCGGGAAGGTCCGTCAGCAATGCCACCACGTCCAAAATGGACGGTCCTTCGTTCTTGACCTTTTTCGTTCTCATCACAACACCCAGCAGGTGACGAACCTCGGTACCGTCTCACCGGTCCGTATGATCCAGATTGTTCTTACCACAACACTTTTCCCCTGTCGCCTCACTGTCGTATCGAGGCGCCAATGCGTCCCCCAAGCCCCCTCTCCATCCAGTAAGGCTTCACCGGATTGTGCAGCTTCGAGCAGAGCATCGCGCAGCCACGCCGCATCGCTCCGCTCAAGGCCTAGGGCCTCACGGAATACCCGGGCTTTGTGCCGGCCCCGCGGATGCGAGGGGTCCAAACAATAGTCCTCGATCTTGCGCATATCGAGGAATGCCTGGCCGCCTTTCGGCAGACGCTTTGTCATGGCAGCATGATTGGCCTCACGTCCGGTGGAGCGCAAGCCCAGTTCCGTCCGCTGGTCGCGTGTCTCGCAACCTCATTGCATTGCGATGATGAGTTGAAGCAGCGTCATACCATCTTGCCAAGAATCGCTTGGACCGTGACTCAATCTCCCGCAAGCTTCTGTCCGACCGCGTAGAGCCTGCAATCTTCGCCGCGCGAATTGATCTTGCATTTCATCACAGCAGGCTCGCGCGCCTCGAGAGGCGTGCGGCCAAATCCAATGCCGCAGTGGCCGCCCGTGCTCATCGCGAAGGCCTTGGCATCATCGGGATTGGCGAGGTAGTCCGTGAACGCCGCCTGACAAGCGGCGACCGCCCCCGGCGGGATTGGCAGCTCAGCGAACAACGGCGCCTCGATGACAGTCCTGGTTGGTAGACCCAATTTTTCAAGAAAGGGCTCGACGGACGGAAACCAATGATCTGCCGGCGCGAGCATCACGGTATTGTGGCCGTTCGGCTCGAACGGAGGCAGCATATGCAACTGCGCAGGCGCACCGCCGGCGCTGTAGGCCGCGAACATGCGCCGTGCCAAATCTGGACCGTAGAATTGATCGTTCTCGGCATAGAGCCAAAGCATGGGGATATGGGCCGTGCGCCCCAATGCGGCTGATGTATCGACCAGATGGTCAGGCGAGCAGGGTTGATTGGGTGCGGAGGAGCTATTCCGACCGCCATCAAAATTCACGGCGCCGACGACCCCCGGTACATTCTGTCCGGCGACGGCCATCACCGTGAGCCCCCCAACGGAATGACCGAGCAAGACGACATGCTCGGCGTCGACCCAGGGCTCATCGCGCAGTGAGGCGACCGCCGCAATGATATCGTCGCCGGCAGCGCGCACGGCCGGAAGGTAGTCGCAGGCCTGCCGCAGGGACTCGGAGAACCCTCCTCCGGATCGGCCATAGCCACGACGCATGATCGAGACCACGGCATATCCCCGCTGCGCGAAGGCGACGGCCGCCTTGCTGTAGTCGAGCGGAGAGCGGTTGAGGATTGCGGTGAAGAATTCTTCGCCGGAGCCGTGAGGCATTCCGTGAGCGATCACGACGAGAGGAAATTTGCCGGGACGATCAGGACGAATGACGAAGCTTTCGAGCGACACCTTGCTGCCGGAGATCTCGACAGGCAACATCATGTGCGCGCTCATCAGCGGACCGTCGCCGGCGCGAGCGGAGGCCGTGAACAAGATGAAAAGCAGGACAAGGAGACGCATGGCGGCGCAAGGTAACACGGCGATCCGAATTGCCAGCGTCCGGCCAACGTGTGCGGAAACGCATATTCGTGCACGGGGTTAACGCCTCAAGCGCCCGTGATCTGCCTTTCCTCCTCCGTCCACTCCACGTCATCAGGCATCAGTTCCGGCTGCAGCGGCGCCTCCTCCATCATCACGTGACCGTCCAGCGCGCGCAGCAGGGCCGCGACCAGCGACGGCTTGCGGAGTGGCTTCGCGAGAAAGTCCGACATGCCGGCCTCGCGGCAGACCTTGATATCGTCGGGGAAGGCATTGGCGGTCAGCGCGATGATAGGAAGGGCCGCGAGCCGCCCGCCTTCGGCGCGGATCGCCCGCGTCGCAGCAAGGCCGTCCATGTCGGGCATGCGCACGTCCATCAGCACGATGTCGTAATCGCCTTCGGACACCGCCGCGACGGCCTCGACACCGTCGGTGACGACGCGCAGCTCGACGTCGAAGGCGCCGAGCATCTTGCTCACGACCATGCGGTTGACGGCGTCGTCCTCGGCGACCAGCACCTTCAGCGGCCGGTCGAGGCCGGCAATGCGGGCCTTGAGATCGTCGGCATCCTCGCGGCCTGCGTCCTGATCGGATATCTGCGCCTGGCTCCACGGCAGCACCAGCGTGAAGCGGAAGGTCGAGCCCTCGCCCGGCGTCGAGGTGACGCCGATGGTGCCGCCCATCTGCTCGATGATGCGCCTGGAGATCGCAAGGCCGAGGCCGGTGCCGCCGAAGCGGCGGCTGATCGAGGCATCGGCCTGCGCAAAGTCGCTGAACAGCCGCCCGAGTTTGTCGGGCGCAATGCCGATGCCGCTGTCGGTCACGGTCCATTCGACGGTCGCGAGCAGGTCGCGGCGCGCCTGGCACACGGCCTTGATCGTCACCTCGCCCGCGTCGGTGAATTTCACCGCATTGGACGCGAGATTGAGCAGCACCTGGCGGATGCGCGCAACGTCGCCGCGCAGCGTCGGCGGCAGGTTCGGATCGAGCTCCACCTTGACGCCGAGACCTTTGCTCTTGGCGCTCGCGCGCACCACTGTCGCGACCGTCTCGACCAGCACCTGCGGCGCGAAGTCGATCGCCTCGAACTGGAAGCGGCCGGCCTCGAGCTTGGACAGATCGAGGATGTCGTTGAGGATGCGCTGGAGGTTGTCACCGGACTCGCGGATCGTGGTGACGGCCTCGCGCTGCTCCGCATCCAGATTGGTTTCGAGCAGCATGCTGGCAAGCCCGAGCACGCCGTTCATGGGCGTGCGGATCTCGTGGCTCATGACGGCGAGGAAATCCGACTTGGCGCGGCTCTCGGCTTCTGCCTTCTCCGCGCGCCAGCGCTCGGTGACGTCGCGCCCGAAGCCGCGATAGCCCAGGAACTGGCCGTCGCGGTCGTAAGCGGGCTTTGCGGTCAGCGACCACAGCCGTGCTTCGCCGCCGGCGACGACCTTCAGATTCATCTCGTGCAGTGGCTCGGCATGCTCCATCAGGCCGACGATGTTGTAGGCGGCCGCCTTGTCCTCCGGGCTGAGCATGTCGAGCACGTCGGCGAAATGCGCTCCCTTCAGAAGCGGTAGCGGCAATTGCGCAACGTCGGCGAAGCGTTGCGGCACGTCGACGAGATGGCCTTCAGCGTCGGTCTGCCACAGCCAGTCGCTGGCGTTCTCCTGAAAGTCCTTCAGCAGCAGCGAGATGATTTCGGTCTGCCGCTCGAGCTCGAGCTGGGCCTTGAGATTGCCGAGAAACAGATTGCCCTGAGAGACGATGTTGCGCGCCATGAAGAACGCGAACAGCATCAGGAACACCGCCGTCACCAGATACGGCCCGGTGCCGCACAGCAGCAGCGCACCGGCGCAGGCGATCGCCATGGTGGCGAGATAGACGAGGCCGGCGCGCGGGAAGGTCGACAGCGTGAAGGCGCCACCTGACATCATGCCGACCATCAGGCAGGCGAGGATGAGCTGGCTGGTCGGCCCGACCAGGCTGAACAGCGCCAGGGGGAGCGTGCCCCAGATCGCGGCGAGGAAAAACGCCTGCCGCATCATCTGCCGCGCGGCGCGCGGTGAAGCTTCCTGCGGTGGAGTCCGGTGCGAGCGCTGCCATGAACGCACTGCAAGCGAGGCGACGGCCGTCAGCGTTGCGCCCCAGATCGCGAGGAAGTCGTTCCAGCCCCTGCCCCAGAACAGGATCAGCACGATGGCGACGTTGAGCATGGTGACGGCCATGGTCACCGGGATCAGCCGCGTCACCGCGTCGATCTGCTTGGCGCGAATGCGGCGCAGCTCGCGCTCGCTGAGATCGGCGGTCAGACCATCCTCGATCTCGAAGCCGCCGAGCCAGTACAGGAACGCGCCGACGAATCCGTCGCGCTGCTCAGTCAATGCCGTGGATTTGTCCCGCCATCCCATCCGAAGGAACCTTTTCCGTATCAATGACCTACGGCCGGCTTCAACCGGGTTAATTTTGTGGGAGATTTTGCGGCGTCCTTGACGGGGAGGTTAGCGGTTTGTTCTAACCATGGCCCTTGGTCCGGAGCCTCAGCCCATGCCCATCAGAGTTGCCACCTGGAACGTCAATTCGGTCCGGCAGCGGATCGATCTCCTGATGACGTGGCTCAGGGAATGCCAGCCGGACATCGCCTGCCTGCAGGAGATCAAATGCGTCGACGAGGCGTTTCCCCGGCTGGAGATCGAAGCGCTCGGCTACAACGTGGTGACCCACGGGCAGAAGACGTTCAACGGCGTCGCCCTGCTCTCCAAGCTCAAATTCGACGAGACCAAGTCGGGGCTCGCCGGCGACGACGAGGACTCGCATGCCCGTTTCCTCGAAGGCGTGGTGACGCTCAAGCAGGGCGTGATGCGCATCGCCTGCCTTTATCTGCCCAACGGCAATCCCGTCGGCACCGAGAAATATCCCTACAAGCTCAAATGGATGTCGCGGCTTCTTGAGTATTCGAAGGAGCGTCTTAAGACCGAGGAGCCGCTGATCCTCGCAGGCGACTTCAACGTCATCCCGCATGCCCGCGACGTCCATAATCCCGCCGCTTGGACCGAGGACGCCCTGTTCAAGACCGAGACGCGCGAGAGTTTCCAATCCCTGCTCGGCCTCGGCCTGACCGACGCCCTGCGGGCCGTCACGGACGAGCCTGGTCTCTACACGTTCTGGGATTACCAGGCCGGGGCCTGGCAGAAGAACCAGGGACTGCGGATCGACCATCTGCTGTTGTCACCGCAGGCGAGCGATAAGCTCGCCAATGTCGGCATCGACAGCTATGTGCGGGCCTGGGAGAAGCCGTCGGACCACGTGCCAGTTTGGGCGGATCTGGATCTGGAGGCGGCGTAACCGTCAGTGCCCGTCATTCCGGGGCGATGCAAAGCATCGAACCCGGAATCTCGAGATTCCGGGCTCGGCTCTTCGAGCCGCCCCGGAATGACTGAGTGTGGTTATTACTCGTGCCGGCCCTGCACCCACTGTTCCAGCATTTGCAGGCACATGGCGCGGTCGTCGTCGGAGGCCTTGGCGAAGGCGCGGTTGTAGTTTTCCTTGATCCAGGTCTCGTCGGTGCCGGCACTGTCACGCGCCAGCGTCAGCCACATCAGGCCGCGCGCGGCCTGCCGCGGCAGGCGATCGCCGTTGAACAGCATCTGTCCGAGCAGCGCCTGGGCTTCGTGCTGCCCCTTCTGGGCGGCAAGGCCGAGCCAACGCGCGCCGTAGCGGAAATCCTCGCGCGAGGCGTCCGGCGTCTTCAGATAGAGCCGGGCGAGATCGTACTGCGCGTCCGCGTTCCCGAAATAAGAGGCGGCATAGGAGAACATCTCCCGCGCCCGGTCAGGATCGGCCTTGATCTTCGAGTTCGGGATGCCGTTGAGATAATAGCGGCCCAGCGCGACGAAGGCATTGGCCACGACCTGCGCCTGCGGCGCCGACGGGCTGTCTTCGGCATGCGCATTGGCGATCTTGTTGAAATAGTCGAAGGCGCGCACGTCGTCCTGGGCGACACCGTCGCCGCTGGCGTACATGCGGCCGAGCTTCCACTGCGCGATCGGATGACCGCCCTCGGCGGCATATTGCAGGGCGCTGAGCGAAGTTTCCTGGGGCGCCACCGGGACTGCCGACTTTCGCACCGCACCCGCGGAACCGGGCAGACTGGTCACGACCGGGATGGTCGCATCCTTCGGATTGACCGGCGCACCGTCGAAGGCGAGCGCCGGCGCGGCCAGCGCGGTAGCCCCCAACACAAACGCAACGATGGCACGCCTAGATGTCCGCATAGCACTGTTTCTCGTGCGCGCCGCCCGGATGGGTCACTGCCCCCCCGACCGCTGGTCCAACCTGTTGGGCATATTTCCAGAGCGCACCCGACGTGTGATTAGTCGCGCGAGCGCTCCATTTGGTCTTGCGCTGAGCCAGCTCAGCGTCGCTCAATTTTACGTTAAGGGTACCGGCGTCCGCATCGATCTCGATGATGTCGCCGTCCTCGAGCAGCCCGATGGGACCGCCGACCGCCGCCTCCGGGCCGACATGGCCGATGCAGAAGCCGCGCGTGGCGCCGGAGAAGCGGCCGTCGGTGATGAGCGCGATCTTGCCGCCCATGCCCTGGCCGGTCAGCGCCGCGGTGGTCTGGAGCATCTCGCGCATGCCGGGGCCGCCCTTGGGGCCCTCGTAGCGGATCACAATGACTTCGCCTTCGCGATAGGTGCGCTTCTGGACCGCCTCGAAAGCATCCTCCTCCCGGTCGAAGCACCTGGCCGGACCGGTAAACCTGAGGTTGGACATTCCCGCGACTTTCACGATCGCACCTTCTGGCGCCAAATTGCCCTTCAGACCGACCACACCGCCTGTCACGGTGATGGGCTTGTCTGCCGGGTGCACCACGTCCTGGTGCGGATTCCACTTCACGCTTTTGAGGTTTTCGGCGATCGTTCGACCGGTGACCGTAATGCAGTCGCCGTGGAGAAATCCGTTGTCGAGCAGCGTCTTCATCAGAAGCGGTATGCCACCTACTTCAAACATGTCTTTGGCGACATAACGGCCACCCGGCTTCAAATCCGCGACATAAGGTGTCTTTTTGAAGATTTCGGCGACGTCGAATAAGTCAAACTTGATGCCGGCCTCATGCGCGATCGCCGGCAGGTGCAGCGCAGCATTTGTCGAGCCGCCCGAGGCCGCGACAACGGCCGCGGCATTCTCAAGCGCCTTGCGGGTGACGATGTCGCGCGGCCGGAGATTCGACGCGATCAGGTCCATCACCTTCTCGCCCGCGGTCATGCAGAAGGCGTCGCGGATCTCATACGGTGCCGGAGCACCGGCCGAGTAAGGCAGCGCAAGGCCAATGGCCTCGGACACCGTCGCCATGGTGTTGGCGGTGAACTGCGCACCACAAGCGCCCGCCGAGGGGCACGCCACGCGCTCGATCTCGTCGAGGTCCTCGTCCGACATGGCGCCGACCGAGTGCTTGCCGACGGCCTCGAACATGTCCTGCACGGTGACCTGCTGCCCGCGGAAATTGCCGGGGAGGATCGAGCCGCCATAGATGAAGATGGAGGGCACGTTGAGGCGCAGCATCGCCATCATCATGCCCGGCAGCGACTTGTCGCAGCCGGCGAGCCCAACGAGGGCATCATAGGCGTGGCCGCGAACGGTCAACTCGACGGAATCGGCGATGCATTCGCGCGACGGCAGCGAGGAGCGCATGCCGTCATGACCCATGGCGATGCCGTCGGTGACCGTGATGGTGCAGAATTCGCGCGGCGTGCCGCCGGCAGAGGCGACGCCCTTCTTCACCGCCTGCGCCTGACGCATCAGGGCGATGTTGCAGGGCGCGGCTTCATTCCAGCACGATGCGACGCCGACGAAGGGCTGATGGATCTGCTCAGTGGTCAGACCCATGGCGTAGAAGTAGGAGCGATGGGGCGCACGCGCAGGACCTTCCGTCACGTGACGGCTCGGCAGCCTCTGCTTGATGTTGGCCTTGGCGTCCATCGCGACCAGTTTCCTTGGTCCAATTTGTCCAGTTTCCCGGCTAACCCTTGTCAGTTCAGGAAGATCAGAACCAAGATTTGAATCGACCTTGGAGTTTCCTGCCGCGTGCAAGGGACCAGCCCGGCCCCTGAAACATTCGAGTGATTTTATTCATGTTCGGGTGTGGCCAAAAAGCGGCGCCGCTGCGAACGACCGGTAATGAGGGTTAAATCCGCTGCGAGTGTTGCTCTGACAGCACAATCGTTACCGGGAAGACACGGGTTCGCTTACAGTGATACCCTCGCGAAGATGACATCTCGCAATGTCTGATTTCATGTCACGAGGCGCGCGACCAGAGTTACGGTGCATGCACGAGGATCGCAACCGAGTCGGCGTTCGCCAAACGAGCGCACATTGACTCATATAGGGTACCCCCCTATCTTACCCTGATGTCGCACACCATCAAGCACAAGTCGAAGCTCATCGGCCGCGTCCGGCGCATCAAGGGTCAGCTCGAGGCCGTCGAACGCGCGCTGGAGTCGGAGATCGGCTGCGCCGATGTGCTGATGCTGGTGGCGTCGGTGAAAGGCGCGATCAGCGGTCTCACCACCGAGCTCCTGGAAGACCACATCCGCCATCATGTCGTGGATCCCGCGCACGAGAAGGATCCCGAGAAAGCCAAGGGCGCCGCCGACCTCATCGACGTCGTCCGAACCTATTTGAAGTGAAGAGATGACCGACCTGTCTCACCTGCTCCAACAGAGCAGCGCAAACGCGTGGCTGTTCGTGCCCAGCGCCATCCTTCTGGGCGCGCTGCATGGTCTCGAGCCCGGGCATTCCAAGACGATGATGGCCGCGTTCATCATCGCCGTGCGAGGCACCGTGTTCCAGGCGGTGCTGCTGGGCCTGTCGGCGACCATCTCTCATACCGCTATTGTCTGGGCGGTCGCGCTCACAGGCCTGTATTTCGGCCGGGAATTGTCAGGCGAACGCAGCGAGGCCTGGCTGCAACTGGTCTCCGCCGCGATCATCGTCGGCATCGCCGGCTGGATGGTCTGGCGTACCTGGCGGGACCAGAACCACAATCATGATCATCATCACCACCACGACGAGCCGCAATCCGTCTCGCTCGCCGGCTTCGCTCTGCTGCTGGAGGTGTTCGAAGACGGCGTGCCGCCGCGCTGGCGGATCCGGAGCGAAAAGGACGCGCTTCCCGCTGCCGGCGACATCAGGGTGACCACGATCCGCGAGGACGGCTCGGAGCAGACCTTCGCCTTCGCTGCGCGGGACGGATACCTCGAAAGCGTCGAGGAGATTCCCGAGCCGCACGCGTTCAAGGCCCGCATCACCCTCGCCGGCGCGGCGACCGAACTGCTGTTTGAGGAACACGAGCACGAGCACGATCACGGCCACATCGATCTTGGCGACGAGGACGACGCGCACGCACGCGCCCATGCCGCCGACATCCGCAAGCGCTTTGCGGGGCGCACCGTCACCACGACGCAGATCGTCCTGTTCGGCCTCACCGGCGGGCTGATCCCCTGCCCCGCCGCGATCACGGTGCTACTGCTCTGCCTTCAACTGAAGCAGTTCAGCCTCGGCTTCATCCTGGTGCTGTCCTTCGGCATCGGGCTCGCGATCACCATGGTGTCGGCAGGCGTTCTTGCCGCACTCAGCCTGCGCCACGTCGAGCGCCATTGGGGCGGCTTCAGCCGCTACGCCCACCGCGCGCCCTATGTCTCGGCGGCCTTGATCGTCTTTGTCGGCCTCTATACCGGCTGGACAGGCCTGCACGAATTGATGACGTGACCGACGGACTGACGTCCGCGACGGGTTGCAAGGGTGCTTAAGCGCGCTGCGCCGTGCCGCGATCGAAATGCGCGAACACCGCGCTGGTCAGGCCGCCCAGCAGGGTCCAGAACACCAGGCTCGTCACCGTCGCCGCGGTGACGAACTGGTGCGACAGCGACGACGGCACGTTGGTCTCGACATTGGCAAGTTCCGGCGCGCCGATCAGATGCGGCAGGGTCAGCAGGATCACGCCTGATATCGCCGCCGGCACCGAGGGGCGGAAGACGATCAAAGCGAGCCCTCCCGCCGTCGCCAGCACGGCGGCGAGCCACCAGATCTGCCGCGACAGCAGCGGCGCCGAGGGCACGCCCGGCAGCTCCGGCGGCAGGCCGAGGCCCGGCGCGAGGGTGAAGACGGCAAAGCCCGCCAGGCCCCAGAGCAGGCCCTCGTGCCAGGACACGCTCGCCCCGGTCGCGCCGCCGCGCACGACGAAGAAGCCGGCCAGAAGCAGCGCGAAGCCGATCGCGGTCAGCACGTTGGCGGCGGCGGTGTAGGCGTTGCGCTCGAAACCGTCGCGCGGCTCCCAGGCGCCGCCATGATCGTGGTCGCCGGCGCCATGATCATGGTCGCCGTGATCGTGAGCGGCATGGTCATGCCCCGCCGCGGCCGGCTGCGGGGTGGCCGGCGCCTCGTGCTGATGCGCTTCCGCCGCCTTCTCGAAGACCTCGGCCTTCAGGATCAGGGGGACGGTGCCGAACTGCTGAACGACGGTAACGAGGAGACCGACGACGAAACCCGAGATGACCGACGCGAAGACGATCGCGCGAAACGTGCTCATGCCTTCTAGTGGCAGGGGAACGCGTTCGAATGGCGCACGTCGTGGGCGGCGTTGTGGACGACGTCGATATGGGAGAAGCCGACCATGCCGATGACGAACACGCCGAGCACCATGGCCATCAGAGCCTGCGACAGCCGTCCCACCTGCCCTGCGGCGACCGGAAGCGCGATCTGGGCCGAGGTCTGGGCGCTGGCGAGCTGGGACTGGCTCATGGTCTATTCTCCATTGGCGATTTGCGCGTCTTCTAGCAGCTTCCGGGCGATGTCGCGACTGGTAAGATGCAGGCTTGTCCCGGGCAAAATGTCCCTGCGGGCGATCTTGGCGTCCGCGGCCGCGCGAAAGGCGGGCTCGAACCGGCGGAAATAGCCGAGGCAGGCCTCGGGCGTCGGCTCCGCGCCGAGCAATGTCCGGAAGGCGCCCCGGTGCACGGCGCAGATCGCGCCATGTCCGGCGACGGCAAACACCAGCGAGGCGATATCGTCGCGCCAATGAACCTCTTTGCTCAAGCTGTCGCGCACCCCATGATCACCACGCTCATGGCGATGATCCTAGCACAGCCAGCGATCGATTGCCTCGGGCCCTCAGGCCGGCGCGCGCCCGGAGCGCGTCTTGATCATCGCGCGCTCGCCCGCATCGACAAGCTGTCCGATGCCGGTGCGGCCCGTCAGCGCGCAGCGGATGATGTTTTCGGCAACGGAGCGACGGAAGTGATGGTCCTCACCCGCCGGACGATGGCGGCAGACCCGGTCCAGCGCCAACTTCATGTTGATCCGTGTGCGGGTGTCGAAATGTTCGCTGATCATGCGCCCGGTCTCAATGGGTTGCTGTCAGGCAGAAACGCCCGACGCCGGGCCCGGTTCCGCAAGCTGGCTAGGCTCGCCCTCTGAGGCGCTGGGCCTGAGCCCAGGCCGTGGCGACGCCACTCGGCGGAGCGTCGATCCGCTTGATGGGCGTGAGCTCGCCGGAGGCGGAGATGATGGCGGTTTCCTCGCGGCGACAGCGCGGGCACACGAAGCTGACTTCGTGCGGCTGCGCCGACCAGCTCGAACGTTTGACATTGGCCGCCATCGGCCATGCCTCGCAATGCGAGCATGACACCAGAAACCGACCGGGATCGAGCATACCCATTCCTAAGGACTCCGCGTCCTGCCGCCCTCTTCTAATGATTAACCCATGTGAATCGTTCCGGTGCGGAGGCACCGTCGCCGTCCAACGGTTCCCTGCTCGCGGCGACATCCGCGCCGGCGTTCCATGACAACAGGCTCACGCAGAGCGATCAGGCTTCGTCGGCAATCCCATTGCGAAGCAGCCCGACCTTGTCGATCTCGACCTCGACGACATCGCCGGCTTTCATCCACAGCGGCGGGGTACGCCGCGAGCCGACGCCGCCCGGCGTGCCAGTGGCGATGACGTCGCCCGGTTCGAGCCGGGTGAACTGCGAGCAATATTCGATCTGGCGCGGGATATCGAAGATCATCTGGTCGATGGTCGTGTCCTGCACGACCTCGCCGTTGAGTCGGGTCTGCAAACGCAGCGGACCGACATTGCCGACCTCGTCGGGCGTGACCAGATACGGGCCGAAGCCACCGGTCGATGGAAAATTCTTGCCCGGCGTGAACTGGTGGGTGTGGCGCTGATAGTCGCGCACGCTGCCCTCGTTGTAGCAGGCGTAGCCAGCGATGTGGCCCCACGCCTCGCTCTTCTTGATGTAGCGGCCGGGTTTGCCGATGATGATCGCGAGCTCGCCCTCGAAGTCGAGATGGGTCGAGACCTTCGGGCGGATGATGTCGGTGAGATGGCCGGTCTGGCTGTTGGCGAAGCGCCCGAACACGGTGGGATTCTCGACCTCGGAGCGGCCGGTCTCCTTGCGGTGGTTCTCATAGTTCAGGCCGATGCAGAGGATCTTGTCAGGGTTCGGGATCACCGGCAGGAATTTGATCTTCGCCAGCGGATGGCGTTTTGTGCCGGCGGCGGACTTGGCTGCCTCGGCCAGGCCGCCAGCCGCGATCGCCGATTTCAAGTCGGGGTAGCGGCCGCCGAGATCTGCCACGCTGTCGCCCTCCACCAGGCCCCAGGAGGCGGCATTGTCGATTTCAAAGCTTGCGAACTTCATGTGGTGTCCTTGAGATGGGCCGATCAGGTCGACGTGGCGGGAAGGATGGTAGCTGAAGATGATGGCGATGAGGTCTTCGCAAAACGCGCGATGGTCCGCTCCGGGAAGATGAGTGCAAACGCGGCAACTGCACCGATGATGAGAACGCCGGCAGTGAATGTCATGGCGTGAGCAAAGCCGAGCGCGCTGTTGCTGCCCGCCGCGCCCACGATCCATCCGGTCAGCGCATTCGAAAACAGGGCCGACGCCGCATTGCCCGAATAGATCACGACGATCAGCCGGCCGCGCTGGGCCGCCGGCGCGACGGCGCCGAGCGCCACCGGGCCGAAGATCGTGGTCAGGCTTGGCGCGGCGAAGGCGATCGCCACGCAGGCGAGCTGGAGCGCGCCCGAAGTGACGATGCTGAGCAGCAACGCACAGCCCGCGATCAGCAGCGCCAGTCCCGAGGCGTTGCCGAGACACGCGCGCAGGCTCCAGCCCCGACGCTGAAGGACTTGCGTGACCCAGGAGCCGCTGAGCAGCAGCGGCGACTGGAACAGGTAGATGGCCGAAATGATCCAGCCGACATCGGTCGGCTTGTAGCCGAGTCCAAGCTGGAGGAATGGCGGCAGCCATGTCGCGGAGATGCCGACGATCCAGTACGACATGGTCGACATGATGATGACGCCGATCACCGTCGGATCGCACCACAGCACCCGCGCCGGCACGTTCGGCGAGGCCGCAGGCGAATCCTGGCTTGCGCTCGCCGCCGCGTAGGGTCCCTCGCCGCCAATGACGCTCCAGGCAATCATCCAGGCGATGCCGAGCAGGCCGCAGACCAGAAAGCCCGTGCGCCAGCCGTGACCGAGGATCACATAGGTCAGCAGGGGGCCGCCGGCCAAGAGTCCGATGCTGATGCCCTGCAGGACCACCGCGCTCGGGACGCTACGCTTGTCGGCCGGAAACCAGTTGTAGCAGGCGTGCAAGGCCGTCGGCAGGCCGGGCCCCTCGCCCGCGCCGAGCAGGATTCGGCAGACGACCAGCACCATGACGGAGCTCGAGAAGAACACCGGAAGCTGCGTCGCCGACCAGATAGCCGCGAGCAGCATCAAGATCCACTTCACGGGAAAGCGGCCGACGACAAACAGTCCGACCGCCATCCCCGAGAGCGAGAACAGCAGAAAGAAGCTGCTGCCAATCAGGCCGAATTCCTTCGGGCTGAGAGAGAGCTCCTTCATCATCGGCACCGCCGAGAGGCCGAACACCAGCTTGTCGAAGAAATTGATGGTCTGGAACAGAAACAACATGACGAGAACCGCGTAGGCGCGCGCAGGCACCGTGGGTCCCGTCGTCAAGCTCTCCGGTGATGGCATGATTTCCCCCTGTTGCATTTTGTCGTTGTTGTTTTCATTGAAGTCGCGCCGCGAGATCGGACAGCATCGCCGCCAGGCCAGCTTCGTCTGCCGCAACGCCGTAGACGTAATGATCGGGGCGTATGATCGCGGCCGCACAGGCCTGGCGCACGAACCAGTCCGTCACCACGCCGCTTTCCTCTCGCAGCAGGTCCGGCCTCGCATCGTGGTCCGCCCTCGCGAGGGCGATCAGGCGCAAGCCCATCTCCGCAGCGCGTGCCGCGATCGCGCATGACCGTGCCATGGCGCTGTCGCCACTCAGCACGAGCCGCCAACCGGCGCCGCACGCCGCATCGAGCAACTGCCGGCCGCCTGAGGTCAGTATCCAAGGCTGGGGAAACAGCGTGCCGTTGGCGGCATGCGGCACCTCGGCGCGCAGGCCGCAGCTGAGCGACGGCACGATCTCCTGACGGGTGATGGTGCGCGGCACGCCGCCGCCTTCGGCGAGAATGCGCAGATCGCGTGCGGCGGCGGCCTCCGGATCGCGCTCGCAGATGACGTGGCCAATCGCCTTGATGCGCGTCGTCAGCTCGCGGACGTGAGCGCTACGTTCCTCCTGATAGGTATCGAGCAGCGCCGCGCCTGACTCTCCGCCTAACACGCACGCAAGCTTCCACACCAGATTGGCGACGTCGCGAACGCCCTGGCACATGCCCTGTCCGATGAATGGTGGCTGCTGGTGGGCGGCGTCTCCGGCGAGGAAGACGCGCCCCTCGCGCCATTTGCTGGCGACGAGGGCATGAAAGCGATAGCTCGCCGCCCGCCACAGCGTCGCATCGTCAGGCGTGAGCCAGCGCGTCAGCAGCCGCCAGACCTGCTCGGGCTGCTCCATCGCGCGCGGATCCTCATCCGGCAGCAGCATGATCTCGAAGCGCCGATGCGAGCCGGGTCCGACGATATAGGTGG
This sequence comes from Bradyrhizobium guangzhouense, assembly GCF_004114955.1. NCBI lineage: Bacteria > Pseudomonadati > Pseudomonadota > Alphaproteobacteria > Hyphomicrobiales > Nitrobacteraceae > Bradyrhizobium > Bradyrhizobium guangzhouense. The sequence goes on along the minus strand of NZ_CP030053.1, from coordinate 3,514,300 downwards.
TCGGCCGCGCAGGATCGCAGAACTGTGCTGCCGTGCGCGGCAGCTTTGCGATCCCCGCCTCGTTGACACGGAGGTCGACCACCAGCCAGGGCTCATCGAAGACGAGATCGTCAAAGCCGATACCGAGTTGGCGGCGAACGGTGCTCGACGCACCGTCGCAAGCTATCACATAGTCCGCGGTGACGTTGCGCGTGCCGCCGTCGCCGTAGAGCTCGAGCGTGACGCCCTCAGGCGTCTGCTCGAGCCGCCGGAGCTCGGTGCCGAGTTCGATGACCACCGAGGGATAGGATCGCGCATGCGCGCGCAAGATCTCCTCGACCGGCGGCTGGGTGAACACCATGGTCGGGGTGTAACCGAGGGGATATGGCTCGCTCACCATGTCGATGCGCCGGATCAACTGGCCGCGCGCGCCGAAATGCTCCGACGCGGGAAACGGTGCGATATGCGGAGCGAGTTGCCCGGCAATGCCGAGATTGTCGAACAGGCGCAGGATCTCATGATCGAGCGCGATCGCGCGCGGCTTGTCGTAGACTACACGGTCACGGTCGACAGCCAGGGTCCGGATACCTTGCGCGCCCAGCAGGTTGGCCGCGACCGCGCCTGACGGGCCGAAGCCGACGACGGCAACCTGGTACTCGTTCGCGCTGATCGAACCGGACACTGACCTCGATACCTCGTTTGCGTGGTGACGGATCGTCGCGGTCACGGTGCGGCGTAGCGGACGGACAGTTGCGCGGATTTGACGTGGTCAGCCTTGGGCGGCGCGATGCCCCATTGATCGGTACGGCCCGGCGGCCAGACCCACTGATCCGGACCACGTACGACATAGCTATCGTCCACCTGGAGCACCTCGGCGGTGTATTCGATCACCGTCCCCACGGGATCGATGAAGTAGGCGAAGACGTTGTCACCGGGGCCATGGCGGCCGACGCCCCAGGCAATCGGAAAGCCCGCGTCGATCATCCGCCCCGAGCCGCGCATCACCGCCTCCAGGCTCGGCATCAGGAAGGCAACGTGATTGAGTCCGTTGACTTTGGCGTCGGCGATCACGACCGCATGGTGATCGCTGTTGCAGCGGACGAACGCCATCGCCTTTGAGCGATCCGTGAGCTGAAAACCGAGCGCTCGCTCGTAGAAGGCGGCGGAGCGATCGACATCCGTGCTGTTGAGATTGACGTGGGCCAGCCGCTCGGGCCGGTCGCTTGGCAGTCGCTCCGGCGCGTGACTGATGTCGCCGCGAACGAAACGCAGGATGCCGCCTTCCGGCGCGCGAATGGCCATCACCACACCGCCATCGGGCGCGTCGTTGGGCGCGGGTTCGCGGATCAGCCGGGCGCCTTCGGCAACCGCATTGGCAGCTACGGACGCAAGATCATCGGCGCTCGCCACGCGAAACGTCACGGAGCCAAGCTCCGGCAGCTCGCTCTGATAGAGGGCCAGGACATGATGGTCGCTGCCGGTCGCGCGGAGATAAACGACGCCGGCCGCCCATGTGACGAGCGAAAGGCCCCAGACGTCGCAATAGAACCTCACGGAGCGATCCAGATCCGGCGTGCCGAGATCGACGCTGCGCAGCGCTGTCACCGGAAACCGGGGCATGAACGCACTCCTCCATTAGGCGCCACTGTCCGCGCCAACCGGGCGTGGCTGTCTTCGTCGCGGCCGCCCCTTCACGACCGGCAAACCCTTTTATTACACAAAATCAACGATGCAACAGAAATTTATACATTTTATGAAATCGTGATCAGATGTATATGCTGATGAACCATGGCTAGGTGAACAATGGAGGCTGAAGCGGTGGAATTGACTTCGGCGCCCGTCTTGCCAGCGCCATCGACGCAGGCGAGCCATGTCTATGACCGGCTGCGCGAGGATCTGTTGTCCGGACGCCTCGCCCCGTCCCGCAAGCTGCAAATGCGGTTTCTGACGGAGACCTACCAGACCGGCCAAACGCCGCTGCGCGAGGCGCTGAACCGGCTGACAGCCGACGGGCTGGTCGAGGTCCGCGAGCAGCGCGGCTTCTACGTCAAGGACGTCAGCCGCGCGGAGCTTGCCGAGCTGACCAAGACGCGCTGCTGGGTCGAGGCGCTGGCGCTACGCGAGTCCATGGCAGCATCGACGCCGGCCTGGGAGGAACAGCTTGTCCTCGCACAGCATCGGCTGAGCCGCGTGCCGCGTTCGCTGAGCGCCACTGCGTTCGAGGACAATCCCGAATGGGAGAAGCTACACCGCGTCTACCATCGCACCCTGATCGGCCAATGCGGCTCACAATCGCTGATCGCATTCTGCGGCCAGTTGGCCGACCAACTCTATCGCTACCGGCGACTGTCGATCAGCAAGGCCTTTCCTTCGCGCCATGTTGGCGACGAGCACGCGGCGATCATGGAGGCCGTGCTGAGTGGCGATTCCGATTTGGCGGTGAAGCTTCTCGCGGCGCACTATCAGCGAACGGCCGACGTCATCCTTCAGGACGAGGCCATTTTTCCGGAGCTGCGGCGCGAGCGCTGAGCGGCGGCAGCGCCCCACCTCCTCATCGCGCACCGTGAAGCGTGCAGGCGGTCGAGCAGGTGACGGTATTGCCGTGATCGCACGCCTTGCAGGCGGCAACGCACTGGTTCATGTCCCGAGGATTGTAGGAGGTGTAGCTGCGCATCGGGCAGAGCGGGGTCGAGCCAGTGACGTCCTGCTCCTGGTTGCAGGCTGCCGTCAAAAGCGCAAACATGGCGACCGCAAGCAGACGCATGGGATGTCAACCATCGAGGAGTGACGTTCGCGGGCAACGTTGCACGACAACCTTGCCCCCAGGCATTCCCATCGCCGGGAACCGCAACGCGCGAATCCCCAGACCCCAACGAGGATGCGTCTCAAGTGTTAAGAACGGATTGCCAGCGCGCGACGCCTCGTAAAGACACGGATGCAGAACCATCGTGCCTTGTCCTTGGAGGCGCCCCGGCCGACGTCAGGCAGCGGCCCTGGTCGCGATCGCCTGGCGCATGTCCACCGCGAGCTGACGGTACTGCTCCGAAAGCTTCAGGTAGAATTCGCGCTTGTTGCTGTCGGTCGCGAGCTTGGCAATCAGCTCGCATTCGGCGGTGAGCGTCTCGAAGCGCTCCAGCCTGTCCTCAAGCTCTGTCATCGGCGTGTCCCCATTAAACGCCTCAGGGACAGCAAACCTAAGCCCGGAAAATGGGTCACGGCCAACATCGTTATGAGGTAGAATCAATTATTCCCGGCGCGGACGGCTATTTGCTGTCCATGCGCCAGGCACCGTCCCAACCGGCCGCCGGCGGCGCGATCTCGAACTGCGCGATGCGCGCAAGCATGGCTTGCGACGGGCCGTCGCCGGGGATGCTCTCCAGCGCCGCATTGAATGCGGTGCGGGCCTCGGTGAAACGGCATGCGCGATAGGTGACCAGCCCCTCGGCGTAGTGCGCGCGCAGCCCCTCCTGCGACGCGGTGAGCGCGCCTGCCCGGCCCATCACCTCGTACACCGGCTGCGGCACGCTCTGGCCGACCACCGCGAGGCAGTCGATCTCGCGCAATTCGAGCCGCGACCCAATCGCCTCGGCGGTCGCCTGCGAGATCAGGATTCGGGTACCGTAGACCTTGTTCGCGGCCTCAAGGCGCGAGGCGAGATTCACCGCGTCGCCCATCACCGTGAAGCTCATCATCAGCTCGGAGCCGATGCTGCCGGTCAGGACCTCGCCGGTGGCGATGCCGATGCGCAGGTCGCAGGCGACCGGCATGGCCCGGATGCCGAGCAGGTCGGGCAGCTGTTTCTGGAGCGCAGGCACCTGCTCGGCCATCTCAACGGCGGACAGGCCTGCAAGCAGCGCCTGCTCATCTTCCTCGATGAAGGGCGGGCCCCAATAGCACATGATGGCGTCGCCGATATATTTGTCGATCACGCCGCGGTTGTTGCGGATCGGGGCGGACATCACAGTGAAATAGTGGTTCATGACCTTGACGAGTCCGCGCGGGGTCATGCCCTCGCTCATCGAGGTGAAGCCGCTCATGTCGGAGAACATGATGGTCATCACCCGGCGTTGGCCGTCGATGGCGACCTCCGGCCGATCGATCAGGCCCTGCACCACCTTGGGATCGATGTAACGGCCAAAGGTTTCACGGATCCGCTCGTTCTGACGCAACTGCTCGATCATACGGTTGAAAGCGGCGGCGAGTTCGCCGATCTCGTCCTGGGTCGAGACGGTGATGCTCTTGTCGAAGCGGCCGGCCTCGACCTCGCGGGCACCGGCGAGCAGCAGCCGCACCGGGCGGGTGATGCCGCCGGAAACAAGCAGCGCAAATGCAAATCCGACGACCGCAGCAAGCAGCGTCACGAGGCCGGAGATGATGATCGCCTGCCGCTGATGGCCGACCACCGTCGACGTGCTCGCGTAGACCTGCTTGAGCATGTCGGCGCGGATCGCATCGATCCGCTGGTTGAACTGATCGCGCAGCGCATCGATGTGCTCCAGCGTGCTGCGTGCCTCGGGCATTTGCCTGGCGTCGATCTGCCTGAGGAGCTTGGCGTGGTCCTCGTTCATGCCCTGGCGCAGCTCGGTCACGGCGGTCTCGATGCGCGTATCGATCCGCGCCAGCGTGGCATTGTCCGACGGCGTCCTGGGATCCTCGATGATCGCGTTGATGAGCTTTTGCGCGCCCGACGTCTCTTCCTCGATCTTGCGGTCGGCCTCCTCGAATTCCTTCAGGCGCGCCGCATAGGCCTCCTCGTCCGAGGAGTCCTGCATCTTCATCATCACCATCCGCCGCAGTGCCACCGACCGCTCCAGCGAGCGGATATTGGCGCGCGCCAGATCGCCATAGGCCGGGATGTAGCGGTTGGTCAGCTCGTCCAGGAGAATCCCGACCTGGCTCGACATCACCATCGACAGGACCGAGGTGATCAGCATTAGGACGATCAATCCGAGGGCGATGCCGACGATCTTGCGCCGGATCGACTGGTTGAAAAGTGGCATGAGATGCGGGCAAAGGCTGAAGAAGGGACCTAGGGAACTTCAATACACCGGATTTTCGCCGGGGAACACGCGCAATCGGGCCGCTTTGGCGCTCGCAGCCGCCCGCAACCGTCGCGCGAGGCCCGTTCGTTAATAAAGGTTAAAGGAGCAGCCCTTTCGGTCAATTCGGCGGTTCCGGGAGCTCCAATCCGTATTTTGCCGCATTGTTGAACGAGCGTGAGGGATGCGAAACGATGTCATGGCATCGTTTTGGTGTCGTTCTTGATTCTCAAGCCGCATGTCGTCGCGGACCTTGGTTTGTAGTGGTTTCGCAGGGGGACCATCGAATGAACCAGTGCCTACGCTCGCTCGCGTGTGTCGTTGCCGTGGCCGCTTTGGCCCTCCTTCCCACCGAGTTGGCAGCGAAGAGCAGTCACAAATCATCCGCGTCAAAGAAAACGCATGAAGCAAAGGCCGGCGGCAAATCCGCCGGCAAGCAGCGGCACGCTGCATCCGGCAAGCACGGCAAACACGCCGAGGCCAGGCGCAAGTCGAAGAAGCAGGACGAGGAGCCCGCGGACAAGCCCGCGCCGCCGGCGCTGACCGGCGACCTCGCCGCGCTGAAAGACGCGATCGACCTCGCGCGCAAGGGCAAGACCGACGATGCGACCGCGGCACGCGACCGCATTGCCGATCCCGCCGGGCAAAAGCTCGCCGACTGGTTCATGCTGCGCCATTCCGAGAGCACCGCGCCTTTCAAGCGCTACGCCGCCTTCCTCGCCGCCAATCCGGATTGGCCGAGTGCCACGCTGCTGCGCAAACGCGCCGAGGCACGACTGTGGCAGGAGAAGAGCGATGCGGCCACCGTCCATGCTTTCACGATGGACCGGCCGATCAGCGCCAAGGGCAATTTTGCGCTGGCCCGCGTGCTTATCGCCGAGGGCGACAGCGACAGGGCGAAGCGTCTCGTGCGCGAGGCCTGGCGCTCGGAAGAACTTTCCGAACGCAGCGAGGAAGATTCCTTCGACGCGTTCCACGAGATGTTGCGGCCCGAGGATCATCGTGCCCGGATGGACAAGCGCCTCGGCGCCAAGGACTATGCCGGCGCGAGGCGCGCCGCAAAACGCCTCGGCGAGGACGCACTCGCGATCGTCAAGGCCTGCGCTGCCGTCAACGGCAAGGAGAACAAGGCCAAGGATTATCTCGAGGACGTGCCTCAAGACGCACGCCGCGACCTCGGCTATGTGCTGTGCCGCGCCCAATGGCACCTCCAGAAGGATCACATCGACGATGCAGCCGATGTGATCCTGGCTGCTGCGCCCGACACGATGGCAGCGCAGGACACCGACGCATGGTGGCGCGAGCGCCGTCTGCTCGCGCGAAAGCTGCTCGACCAGGACAAATTCCAGACCGCCTATGATGTGGTGCGCGCGGCCGCGGTGCCGGCGATGGAGGTCTACCGCGTCGACTATCACTTCATGTGCGGCTGGATCGCGCTGCGCTATCTCGACGATCCCAAAACCGCGATGATGCATTTCGCGGCGATCGACGAAGGCTCGGCCAATCCGATCGCGCTGTCGCGGGGATATTACTGGCGCGGCCGCGCGGCCGAAGCGTTGGGCGCAACCACCGATGCGCAAGCGAGCTACAAGGCGGCCGCGCGCTATCCGACCGCCTATTACGGCCAGCTCGCCCGTGCGCGTCTCGGCCTCGAGGGGCTAGAGTTGCGCGCGCCCTCGCCCGTGCTGGCCGCAGCCAATACGCCGGCGGCTGATGAGCGCGTGCGCGCCGCCGACATGCTCTATGCCATCGGCGAACGTGATACGGTGTTCTACTACGCCGAGGACTTCGCCCGAGAGAGCACCGACGCCGCCGCGCTCGCGGGCCTTGGCGAGCTCGCCGGCCAGCGTAACGACGCCCGCGTGATGCTGGAGGTCGGCAAGTCGGCGCTGGCCCACGGCCTCGCGCTCGACCACTACGCCTTCCCGACCATCGGCATCCCCGAGCACAAGCAGGTCGCGCCCGCGATCGACACCAGCGTGATCTATTCGGTGGCGCGCACCGAGAGCTCGTTCAACCAGCGCGACAAGTCGTCCGCCAATGCCGTCGGCCTGATGCAGGTGACGCCGGAAGCGGGCCGGGACACCGCCAAGCGCTTCGGCGTCACCTATGACTGGGACAAGATGGTCTCCGACCCCGTCTACAACACGCAGATGGGCGCCGCCGAGCTCAGCGCGCTGCTGTCGGAATATCGCGGCAACCAAATCATGACCTTCGCCGGCTATAATGCCGGCCGCGGCCGCGTGCGCGAGTGGGTGCAGGCGCACGGTGATCCCCGAGATCCCAAGATCGACCCGGTCGACTGGGTCGAGCGCATCCCGCTCTCGGAGACACGCAACTACGTCCAGCGCGTGATGGAGAACGTGCTGGTCTACCGCGCGCGCTTCGAAGACAGCGGCGCGGTCGCCGGCAAGTCCGACCAGCGCGTGGTGACGCAGGATGCGACCGCCAAGGCGGTGCCGGTGGGGTTTAGGGAAGCGCAGTGACAATCAGCTTCGTAGGGTGGATTAGCGAAGCGTAATCCACCTCTTCTGTCTCCGCGGATGGAGACAGTGGCGGATTACGCCTGCGGCTAATCCGCCCTACGAACATGCCTCTCACTCCACCGAGATCTTCGCCGCCTTGATGATGGGCCACCATTTCGCGATTTCGGCTTTCTGCCGCGCGCCAAGCGCTTCCGGGGTGAGTTGATCCTTGGGCGTCATCTCCAGGCCCTGGCTTTCGAGCTGCTTCCTCACGGCGGGATCGTTCAGCGCTTCCACGGCGGCGGCATTGAGCTTGGCGACGATTTCCTTCGGCGTGCCCTTCGGCACCCACAGGCCCGACCACAGCGTCATGTTGAAGCCCTTCAGGCCCGCTTCTTCCGCGGTCGGGATGTCAGGCGCCGAGGCGAGGCGCTTGTCGTCGGTGATGGCGTAGGCGCGGATGGTTCCGGCGCGGACCTGGTTGATGGAATTGGAGGTCTGGTCGACGATGATGTCGATCTGTCCGGCGATCAGATCGTTCAGCGCCGGCGCCGTGCCGCGATACGGCACATATTGCAGCTTGATGCCGGAGACGCTCTCGAAATAGACGCCGGCGATGTGGCTGCCGGAGCCTGCGCCGGCCGTGCCCGCCGTCGGCGGCGTCGGCCGCGACTTCAGCCACTCCAGCAGCTCCTTCAGCGAGGTCGCCGGCACGGCGTTCTTGCTGACCACGATCATCGGATTGCTCGGCAGCAGCACCACCGGCTCGAGATCGGTGACGAGATCGTAATTGAGCTTGTAGACGGCGCCGTTGGCGACATGGGTGCCGAGATGGCCGAACGAGATGGTGTAGCCATCGGGCGGCGAGTGGACGGCGCGCCCCACCCCGATCGAGCCGCCGGCGCCGGTGACGTTCTCGATCACCAGCGCCTGGCCGAGCGACTGGCGCATCCGCTCGGCTAGCACGCGCGCCATTGCGTCCGACGGGCCACCGGCGGCGAAGGGAACGATGATGGTGATGGGATGCGACGGATAATCATCGGCGCGCGCGACGCCGGTGAGAGCGAGAATGCCGATCAGCCCAGCCCAAATGGCCTTCTTCATTGTTGTCTCCCGACGATATCGTTCTTGTTCTTGTCTCTTCCCGCGTACGGGAAGAGCGGTCGTTCGTGAAGAGACGAAATGACGCGCTAGAACTGCGCGTAATCGATCGGCTTGTGGCGATCGAGGGTGCGGGTGACGGGCGGCAACGGGTATTTCAGGCCGGTGGCGCAGTTGAACAGCATGACGCGGTCGGACTTGCTGACGCGGCCGTCGGCAAGGCTGTCCTTGTAGGCGGCGTAAGTCGCGGCGCCCTCGGGACACAGCAAGAGCCCCTCCTCACGCGCGACCTCGTTGAGCGCCGACGAGATCTTGTCGTCGTCGACCGCGATGGCAAAGCCCTTGCTCTCGCGCACCGCGCGCAGAATGAGAAAATCGCCGATCGCCTGCGGCACGCGAATGCCCGAGGCGATGGTGTGGGCATCCTCCCAGCGCGTGGCGTGCTCGGTGCCGGCATCATAGGCCCGCACCATCGGCGCGCAGCCCGAGGCCTGCACGGCCACCATGCGCGGGCGCTTGCTACCGATGAAGCCGATCTTTTCCAGCTCGTCGAACGCCTTCCACATGCCGATCAGACCGGTGCCGCCGCCGGTCGGATAGAAGATCACGTCGGGCACGTCCCAGCCGAGCTGCTCTGCGAGCTCGAGGCCCATCGTCTTCTTGCCCTCGATGCGGTACGGCTCCTTCAGCGTCGAGGTGTCGAACCAGCCGACCTTGGCCTTGCCCTCTCCGACGATCTTGCCGCAATCGTCGATATAGCCGTTGACGCGGTAGACGGTCGCGCCCTGCAGCTCGATCTCGCTGACATTCACCTCGGGCGTATCGGCCGGGCAGAAAATCGTGGTCTTGATGCCGCAGGAGGTCGCGTAGGCCGCCAGCGCCGCGCCGGCATTGCCGTTGGTCGGCATCGCCATGTGCTTGATGCCGAGCGCCTTGCCCATCGACACCGCCATGACGAGACCGCGCGCCTTGAACGAGCCGGTCGGCAGCCGTCCCTCGTCCTTGACGATGATCTCGCCGCCGCCGAGCTTCTTGCCGAGCTTGGGCAGCCGGATCAGCGGCGTCGTGACTTCGCCGAGCGAGACGATGTCCTTGCATTTGCGCACCGGCAGCAGTTCGCGATAGCGCCACATGTCGCCGGGACGTTGGGCCAGCGCATCCTTGGTCAGCGCCTTCTTCACCCCGGCGAGATCGTAGCGCACCAGCAGCGGCTTACCCGCCTTGGAGAGATTGTGGACCTGGTCGGCGGCGTAATGATCGCCCTCCATGGCGCATTCGAGATGCGTGACGAAGGTCGGGCGCTCGATGGTCAGGTTGTCGTTGTCGTGCATGGGCTTATTTCCTTCTTATTTTGCAAACGGCTCTCTCTGCTCGTCATTGGGAGCGCAGCGAAGCAATCCAGAGTCTTTCCGCAGAGGCAGCCTGGATTGCTTCGCTTCGCTCGCAATGACGGCCGCTATCAGATGTTCAAGACGCGCCCATACGCATCCAGCACGGCTTCCTTCATCATCTCCGACAGGGTCGGATGCGGGAACACGGTGTGCATCAGCTCTTCTTCCGTCGTCTCCAGGTTCATGGCGACGACGTAGCCCTGGATCAGCTCGGTGACCTCGGCGCCGACCATGTGGGCGCCGAGCAGCTGGCCGGTCTTCTTGTCGAAGATCACCTTGACCAGGCCCTGGTCCTCGCCGAGCGCAATCGCCTTGCCGTTACCGACGAAGGGGAAGCGGCCGACGCGAATCTCGCGGCCGCCCTCCTTGGCCTTGGCTTCGGTCAGGCCGACCGAGGCGACCTGCGGTTGGCAATAGGTGCAGCCCGGGATCATCAGCTTGTCCATGGGATGCGGATGCAGGCCCTTGATCGCCTCGATGCAGATCACGCCCTCGTGCTCGGCCTTGTGGGCGAGCATCGGGGGACCGGCAACGTCGCCGATGGCGTAGATGCCGGGGATATTGGTCTTGCCGTAGCCGTCGATCACGATGCAGCCGCGGTCGGTTTTGACGCCGAGCTTTTCGAGGCCGAGATTTTCGATATTGCCGACCACGCCGACGGCCGAGATCACCCGCTCGAATTCCGATGTGACCGGCTTGCCCTTGCCGTCGTCGATGGTGGCAACGACGCTGTCGGCCTTCTTCTCGAGCTTGGTCACCTTGGTCGAGGACATGATCTTGATGCCCTGCTTCTCGAGCCGCTTGCGCGCAAGGCCGGCAATCTCGGCGTCCTCGACGGGGAGGATCTGCGGCAGCACCTCGACGACGGTGACGTCGGAGCCCATGGTGTGGAAGAACGAAGCGAACTCGATGCCGATCGCGCCGGAGCCGACCACCAGCAGCGACTTCGGCATCCGCTCCGGCACCATCGCTTCAAAATAGGTCCAGATCAGCTTCTTGTCGGGCTCGAGGCCCGGCAGCACGCGCGGCCGCGCGCCGGTGGCGACGATGATGTGTTTTGCCTGGTAGGTCCCCTCGCCCAGCGAGCCCTTCGGGCCCTCGACGTCGGACTTCTTCACCGTGATCTTGCCGGGCGCGTCGATCGAGGCCGCGCCCCAGATGACGCTGACCTTGTTCTTCTTCATCAGGAAGCCGACGCCGTCATTCAGCCGCTTGGAGACGCCGCGCGAGCGCTGCACCACGGCCTTCGGATCGAACGAGACCTTCTCTGCCGACAGGCCGTAGTCCTTGGCGTGCTGCATGTAGTGATAGATCTCGGCGGAGCGTAACAGCGCTTTCGTCGGGATGCAGCCCCAGTTCAGGCAGATGCCGCCGAGATAGGACTTCTCGACGATCGCGGTCTTGAAGCCGAGTTGGGCGGCGCGGATCGCAGTGACGTAGCCGCCCGGACCGGAGCCGATGATGATGACGTCGAAGGATGTGTCGGCCATTGCGGCTCCCATTCAACTGGACTTCGTAGGGTGGGCAAAGCGAAGCGTGCCCACCGCCTTCCAACACCATGAAAGGTGGGCACGGCGCGCTGCGCCTTTGCCCACCCTACGGATTCACGCCTCGCGGCTCACACCATCATCATGACGGGGTTTTCGATCAGCTGCTTGAACGCGCCGATCAGCTCGGCGCCGAGCGCGCCGTCGATGGCGCGGTGATCGCAGGACAGCGTCACGCTCATCATGTTCGCGATCTCGATCTTGCCGCCGCGCACGACCGGCCGCTCCTCGCTGGTGCCGACCGCGAGGATGGTGGCGTGCGGCGGATTGATCACCGCGGTGAAATGGCTGATGCCGTACATGCCGAGGTTGGACACGGCCGTGGTTCCGCCCTGGTATTCCTCGGGCTTCAATTTGCGCGAGCGGGCGCGCGCGGCAAAATCCTTCATCTCGTTGGAGATGGTCGAGAGTGTCTTGGTCTCGGCCTTGCGGATGATCGGCGTGATCAGGCCGCCCGGCATCGCCACGGCGACGCCGACGTCGGAATGGTGATGCTTGACCATGCCCGACTCGGTCCAGCTGACATTGCAGTTCGGGATCTTCTGCAGCGCCACCGCCATCGCCTTGATGACGAAGTCGTTGACCGAGATCTTGTAGAGCGGCTTCTTCTCCTTGTCCTTGGGAGCAGCCGCATTGATCTCCTCGCGCGCGGCGAGCAGCTTGCCGATATCGCAGTCGATGGTCAGGTAAAAGTGCGGGACGTTCTGGATCGACGCGGTCAGGCGCTGCGCGATGGTGCGGCGCATGCCGTCATGCGGGACGATGTCGTAGGAGCCGGGCTCGAACAGCGACAGGATCTGCTTGTCCGACATGGTCGGCGCGATCGAGGGCGCGCCAGCGGACGGAGCCGCGGCGGGCGCCTTGAGGCCCTTGCCCGACTTGGCCTGTTCGACGTCGCGCGCGACGACACGGCCATGCGGGCCGGTACCCGACACCATCGCGACATCGATGCCGGCATCCTTAGCCAGACGCCGCGCCAGCGGCGACGAGAACACACGGCCGGCATGGCCGTTGCTCTGCGCAGCCGGTGCGGCAGCTTGCGGCACCGGAGCGGCGGCAGGTGCCGGTGCAGCCTTGGGTGCAGCAGGCGCAGGAGCCGGTGCAGCAGCGGGAGCCTCAGCCGCCTTGGGCGGCGCGGCGGAGGCGCTGGGCTTGGCAGCTCCAGCAGCCTTCACGTCCTCGCCCTCGCCGGCGAGCACCGCGATCACGTCGTTGACCGGCACGTCCTGCGTACCCTCGGGCACCAGGATCTTGGCGATCGTGCCCTCGTCGATGGCCTCGACCTCCATGGTCGCCTTGTCGGTCTCGATCTCGGCGATGACATCGCCCGACTTGACCTTGTCGCCTTCCTTCTTCAGCCACTTGGCGAGGTTGCCCTTCTCCATCGTCGGCGAAAGAGCTGGCATCAGGATGTTGATGGGCATGCTGACCTCACGAAGAACTTCTCAAAATGTCGTCTCCGACAGTGAAGACGAACAGACCAGGTTTAGTTGCCGATGTCGCCTTGCCAGAGGCGCTCATTGGCAGGGATGGAACGCCAATTCTTCATCATGGTGATGGAGCGGTCGTCGGCAAGGTCGATCCAGGGAATCCCGAACTTGTCGAGAATGTCCTTGGAGCCCTCGAAGGTGACGGATTCGCCGATCACCACGAGCTTGACCTTGAACAAGCCAAGCGCGCCGGCACACATCGAGCATGGCGACAGCGTGGTGTACATGACGGTGTCGTGGAACGAGATCGCGCCCGCCTCGCGCAGGCAGCTCATCTCGCCATGCAGGATCGGGTTGTTCTCCTGCACGCGGTTGTTGTGACCGCGGGCGATGATCTTGTTGTCGCGCGTGAGCACCGCGCCGATCGGCAAACCGCCTTGCGCGATCGAGGCCTCCGCCTCGCGGATCGCCTCCAGCATGAAATCGTAATGATGGGCTTCGATCGCCACGGTCAGTGTCCCTTCCCGCGCGGCGTCGTGGTGCCGGTGTCGGTCGGACGCTCGATCTCGGCCTGGAACATCTCCAGGATCCGGTTCAGTGCGTCCTCCTCGGTGTATTCGCTCTCGCGCGCATAGGCACGCGCGGCGTGGCGGGCGAGATCGACCAGCAGCAGGCCCCACATGTCGGGCTCCTCGAAGGCGCGCTGGAACGCCATCGACAGCCCGCCATCCAGCACGAACACGCGCAGGATCTCGACCGCATCGTCGCGGGTCATGACGTCGGGCGGCAGTGGCTGCTCCTTCGGGCCCGCCATGGTCTACCTGTAGCAGACGGCTTTGGCGGCCTCGACGACTTCCGCAGCCGACGGCAGCGCGAGCTTCTCCAGGTTCGCGGCATAAGGCATCGGCACGTCCTTGCCGGCAACGCGCGCAACCGGCGCATCGAGATAGTCGAAGGCGTTCTCCATGATGCGCGCGGCAATCTCGGCGCCGACGCCGCTCTGCGCCCAGCCCTCTTCCACCGTGACGGCACGCCCCGTTTTCTTGACCGAGTTGACGATGGTCTCGGTGTCCATCGGCCGCAGCGTGCGCAAATCGATCACCTCGGCCTCGATGCCCTCCTTGGCGAGCTCGTCGGCGGCCTTGAGCGCATAGGTCATGCCGTTCGACCAGGAGATGATGCTGACGTGGCTGCCGGCGCGCACGATGCGCGCCTTGCCGATCGGCACGATGAAGTCGTCCATCTTCGGCACTTCGCCGGTGTGACCATACAGCACCTCGTTCTCGAGGAAGATCACCGGATTGGGATCGCGGATCGCGGCCTTGAGCAGGCCCTTGTAGTCGGCGGCCGAGAACGGCGCGACGACCTTGAGGCCCGGGACGTTCGAGTACCAGGCCGAATAGTCCTGGCTATGCTGGGCGGCGACGCGCGCGGCTGCACCGTTGGGACCGCGGAACACGATCGAGCAGCCCATCTGGCCGCCGGACATGTAGAGCGTCTTGGCGGCGGAGTTGATGATCTGGTCGATGGCCTGCATGGCGAAGTTGAAGGTCATGAACTCGACGACCGGCTTCAGGCCCGTCATCGCAGCGCCGACGCCGACGCCGGCAAAGCCGTGCTCGGTGATCGGCGTGTCGATCACGCGCCTTGCGCCGAACTCCTGCAGCAGGCCCTGCGTCACCTTGTAGGCGCCCTGATATTCGGCGACCTCCTCGCCCATCACGAATACATCAGGATCGCGGCGCATCTCTTCGGCCATGGCGTCGCGCAGCGCTTCGCGGATGGTCTGCGTGACCATCTCGGTGCCGGCGGGCACTTCCGGATCGGGCGCGGCGACGGCCTGCGGCGCAGGTGCAGCCTTCGCCGCGGGCGATTCAGCCTTGGCAGCAGCGGGCGGAGCGGGCTCGGCAGCCTTCGCGGCCGGCGCAGGCGCCTTGGCAAGATCAGCAGCGCTCTCGCCATCCGCCAAAATGGTCGCGATCGGCGTGTTCACGGCAACGTCGGCGGTGCCTTCGGGGATCAGGATCTTGCCGAGCGTGCCCTCATCGGTCGCCTCGACCTCCATGGTGGCCTTGTCGGTCTCGATCTCGGCGATGACGTCGCCGGACTTGATCGTCTCACCCTCTTTTTTCAGCCATTTGGCGAGGTTGCCCTTTTCCATCGTGGGCGACAACGCGGGCATCAGCACTTGAATTGGCATATCGACTCCAAAGAAAGCTTGCGCGCGTTTTAGCGGTAAACGTCGGTCCAGAGCTCGGCGGCATCCGGCTCGGGATCATGCTGGGCGAAGTCGGCGGAGGCGTTGACGATGTCACGCACCTCGGCGTCGATCGCCTTGAGGTCGGCCTCGCTGACCTTGGCCGCAAGCAGGCGGTTGCGCACCTGCTCGATCGGATCCTGATCGTGGCGGACCTTCTCGACCTCCTCGCGCGTGCGATATTTTGCCGGGTCGGACATCGAATGGCCGCGATAGCGGTAGGTCTGCATTTCCAGGATGTAGGGTCCCTTGCCGGCGCGGCACCAGGCCGCCGCCTCTTCGCCCGCCGCCTTGACGGCGCGGACGTCCATGCCGTCGACCTGCTTGCCGGGAATGTTGAAGGAGACGCCGCGCTTGGAGAAATCCTGCTGCGCCGAAGCGCGCGAGACGGACGTACCCATGGCGTAGCGGTTGTTCTCGATGACGTAGATCACCGGCAGCTTCCAGAGCTCCGCCATGTTGAAGCTCTCATAGACCTGGCCCTGGTTGGCCGCGCCGTCGCCGAAATAGGTGACGCTGACATTGCCATTGCTGCGATAATTGTTGGCGAAGGCAAGACCGGTCCCGAGCGAGACCTGCGCGCCGACGATGCCGTGGCCGCCGTAGAAGTGCTTCTCCTTGCTGAACATGTGCATGGAGCCGCCCTTGCCCTTGGAATAGCCGCCGCGGCGGCCCGTGAGCTCGGCCATCACGCCGTTGGCATCCATGCCGGTCGCAAGCATATGACCGTGATCGCGATAGCCGGTGATGACCTGATCGCCCTCCTTCAGGGCCATCTGCATGCCGACCACCACGGCCTCCTGGCCGATATAGAGATGGCAGAAGCCGCCGATCGCACCCATGCCATAGAGCTGGCCGGCCTTTTCCTCGAACCGCCGGATCAGGAGCATGTCACGGAGCGCCTTCAGCTCCTGCTCCCTGGTGAACTCCGGGGGCGAACCGCCGTTGGTTTTGTCTTGCTCAGCGCTTGCGGCGGCTTTCTTCGGTGCGGCCATGGGAATTCCGGGTCAGAGAAATCTAGGTCCTCTCTAACCCAACTCATCAGCGGGTGAAAGCACCGCAGCAGCATGGCACGACTTTCATTATGCCGCACTGCAACGTGGCCGAAATTTTGCAAAACCTTTGGCGCTGATCAGGCAACATTCGCTCCTCGCCTGCGAGAGCTCTGCACGCAGACGAGGCAACGACATCGGACACGCATATCTCGGGCGATGCGTGTCCGATTCGAAAGGCCGAGCTTACCAGCCCAGCTCGCGCAAATACGCCGCGCGGGCAGCAACACCGGTGTACGTGAAGTCGGTGAAAACGCCATCGACGCCAAGCCGGAAAAATTTGAGATATTCCTGGGCCGGATCGGCGTGATAGTCGGCCGCGAGATATTTCTTCTCGTTACGGAACGTGAAGACGTGGACGAACAGGCCGAGCTTATGCGCATCGGCAATCAGGCTGGTCGCCTCCTGCGTCGAAGCCTCCGGTGTCGATCCCTTGTAGGGCGAGCCGTCGGCATTGGTGTCCTTCCACGAGGCCACCTTCACCGGAACGATATAGGCCTTCCACGGACCGATGCCGTCGGCGTAGGTCTTGATCTCGGCCAGGCCCTCGGGCGTCAGCATCGCATCGTACAGACGCGCATCGCCCGCAACCGTCCAGTCGAACGGACGGGAATTGGTGATGTTGTTGAGCAGCACCCTGCCGGTCTTGAAGTCGATGCCATTGCCGTCGATGAGCTGGACCTGCCGGGTCTGAAGGCCGTGGCTGCGCATGTATTTCAGGCTGCCGGGCTCGAAGCTCTGGACGAAGATGGGCGCGTCCTTGGTGTTGAGGCCGTTGTCGTTGATGATCTTGATCAGGGCATCTTCCAATGGACGGCTGCCCGGCGCGCCACAGCCATTGGCGATCGCCTGGGCATTGTTCCAGGTCGGGTTCTTGGTTTCCGGATAGACCAGGATGGGACGCCCCGTTTCCTTGCTCTTGGCCTTGGCGATGTCGAGGATGTCCTGGAAGCTGATGACGGGGAATATGCCGTTGAAGATCTTCGGCCGCTCGTTGGCTGCGTCATAGGTGGTGCCGCCGATCCACTGCTTCAGCTCGGCCGTGGTGAAATCGGTGATCGACCAGTCGTTGGTGTGATCCTCACCGTCGACGATCAATGACTTCAGCACCGATTTGGGATCGGCGGGATCGGTGAGATCGACGAGGTAGTCGGTCGGCGTGCCGGCGGCAGCCGGCGCCTTGACGCGCACGCCCGGCACGGTGCGCTTGCGGGCCGCGACGACCGGGTTGGTCTTCGCGACTTCGGCGACATTGGTGTTGTCGGCCAGCCAGGGGTTGTGGCGCGCGACCAGGACGCAATCCTTGGTGAGGTGCAGGTCTTCTTCGAGCGCGTCGGTTCCAAGCGCGGCAGCGAGTTCGTAGGAGGCCTCGGTCTCCTCGGGCACCAGCCCCGGCACACCACGATGTCCGAGGATCAGCGGCGCCTTTCCGTCGACGGTCTGGAAGGGCTTTGCGCTCGCCGGGGCGGTCTGCGCGAAGGCCAGGGACGGCGCAAGCGACGCCATGGCCGCCATGCCGAGCAGCATCGCTCCGACATGTATCTTTCGCCGCAAGGGATTGGTCGTCATGGCCGCGCCTCCGTTCGTGCCTGGCATCGCGTCGTCGCGATCGGGCTGTCGTCTTGTCTCAATTCTCTGACAGACGGATGACGTTGGGGGCAGCGATCGCCGATCTGCACAGGCGGCGTCGCCATGACGCCGCCTGTGCACGTGCGATCAGAAGAAACCGAGCTTCTTCGGGCTGTAGCTAACCAGCAGGTTCTTGGTCTGCTGATAGTGATCGAGCATCATCTTGTGGGTCTCGCGACCGACGCCCGACTGCTTGTAGCCGCCAAAGGCGGCATGAGCGGGATAGGCGTGGTAGCAATTGGTCCAGACCCGGCCGGCCTGGATCGCCCGACCGAAGCGGTAGCAGCGATTGGCATCGCGACTCCAGACGCCTGCCCCAAGGCCGTAGAGCGTGTCGTTGGCGATCGCGAGCGCTTCGTCATCGGTCTTGAAGGTCGTCACCGAGACCACGGGCCCGAAGATCTCCTCCTGGAAGATCCGCATTTTGTTGTTGCCTTCGAACACCGTCGGCTGGACGTAGAAGCCGCCGGTGAGATCGCCGCCGAGCTCGGCGCGTCCGCCGCCGGCCAAAACCTTGGCGCCCTCCTGCTTGCCGATGTCGATATAGGACAGGATCTTTGCGAGCTGCTCGCTGGAGGCCTGCGCACCGATCATGGTGTCGGCCGCACGCGGATCGCCCTGCTTGATGGCGGCGACGCGCTTGAGCGCTCGCTCCATGAAGCGATCGTAGATGTCGGCATGCACCAGCGCACGGCTCGGACAGGTACAGACTTCACCCTGGTTCAGCGCGAACATGACAAAGCCTTCGATCGCCTTGTCGAAGAAATCGTCGTCCTCGGCGGTGACGTCCTTGAAGAAGATGTTCGGCGATTTGCCGCCGAGCTCGAGCGTTACGGGGATCAGGTTCTGGCTGGCATATTGCATGATCAGCCGGCCCGTCGTGGTCTCACCGGTGAAGGCGATTTTCGCGATGCGCGGGCTGGAGGCGAGCGGCTTGCCAGCCTCCAGGCCAAAGCCGTTGACGATGTTGAGCACACCCGGCGGCAGGAGATCGCCGATGATCTCGGCCCAGACCATGATCGAGGCCGGCGTCTGCTCGGCGGGTTTCAGCACCACGCAATTGCCGGCGGCAAGGGCTGGCGCAAGCTTCCAGCATGCCATCAGCAAGGGGAAGTTCCAGGGGATGATCTGGCCGACGACGCCGAGCGGCTCATGGAAATGATAGGCGATGGTGTCGTGGTCGATCTCGCCGATCGAACCTTCCTGCGCGCGGACGACGCCGGCGAAATAGCGGAAGTGGTCGATGGCCAGCGGCAGGTCGGCCGCGCGGGTCTCGCGGATCGGCTTGCCGTTGTCCCAGGTCTCGGCGACGGCGAGCCGCTCGAGGTTCTCCTCCATGCGGTCGGCGATGCGATTGAGGATCGCCGCGCGCTCGGCGACGCTGGTGCGTCCCCAGGCCGCCTTGGCGGCATGGGCCGCGTCAAGGGCCGCTTCGACGTCCTGCGCGTCGGAACGCGCGATCTTGCAGACGACCTTGCCGGTCACCGGCGAGGCGTTGTCGAAATATTTGCCCGAGATCGGCGCCACGAACTTGCCGCCGATGAAATTGTCGTAGCGTTCGGCGAACGGGCTTTGGGTGACGCCGAGGAATTCCACCTTGTTCATTGATCACTCCCGATGTTGATGTTTGCGCTAATCGTCGTGTGTTCACGACTTGCGCCAACGATCTCGCGGGACGTGTTTTCTGTCAGCCCGGTGGGATGCGATGGCCGGATGGACCTGTCGCAGAACTGCGACAGTCAGTGCTTCAGCTCGAACCGCTTCAGCTTCCGGTGCAGCGTGGCGCGGCTGACGCCGAGGGCCTTGGCGGCGGCCGACACATTGCCGCCGGCGCGGAGCAGCGCCCGTTGCAACACCGCGCGCTGACCGCCGGCAAGGTGATCATCTGCAGGTTCGCCGCCGAGGAGATCAGCCGCGGGAACCGGCTGCAGCGCCCTGCCCGGCGCGATCCCGAGTCCTGCTCGGGCGGTGCGGGTCGCGCCGATTACCAGATCGTCCGCATCGACGGCGACAAGGCCGATCGACTGGCCGTCCGGTCCTTGCGTCAGCACGATGCGGGCATGGGCAAAGGCGCGGCGAAACAGGTCGGCCTCGATGCGCCTCGCCGCCTCGGCCGCAGCCAGCGCGATCAGACTGGAGAACGCGTCGGTGCGGTCGGCACGGCAGGAGGAGACATCGAGCACGCCGGCAAAGGCCGCCTCGTGATCGTAGATCGGAACGGCGGTGCAGCTGAGCAGCGTATTGCGGGTGAAAAAATGCTGGTCGCGATCGATCGTCAGCGGCCGCTGCTCGACGACGCAGGTGCCGATGCCATTGGTGCCCTCATGCTCCTCGCTCCAGAGCGCGCCGGTCCACAGACCCCAGGATTGAAATGTCGCATCGTCCGCCGGTGTGCCGCGGCGATCGACCGGCACACCGTCGCCATCGGCGAGCAGCACGCAACAGCCGGCCGCACCGACCGCCTGATAGAGCCGGTCCATGGCGCCTTGCGCGGCGGCGAGCAGCGGCGCGATGCGCTCGCGCGCCTGCCGCAGCTCGACATCGCTCAGCCGCCGCGGCGCGCTGTGGCCGGAAGGATCGAGATGATGCAAGCGGGAGGAACGGCGCCACGAGGCCACGAGCGCGGACCGAGCCGCCTGGCCTGATGCAATGGCGGCTTCGACACGAGCCGCGTGATGCCGGGGCATTGACCCATCCATCACCGTTTCCTCCGACAAGCAGTCTAGGCGGCGCTCCGCGCAACCCGATTGATCTCCGTCAACCTTTGGCACCGTGCCGGGACAAGGCATGCCCCTCTCGCCCTGCCAACGTCAAGGCGGCGGTCCGGGCGGCAATCTACGACCTTGGTAATAGTTGCGGCTCGCGCGGCTTATTTCGAATGCTGCGGAAAGCGCTAGTTCTGCGGGATCATCCGAATTAGATCGTGCGGATTGACATAGTCGAGCTGGAACCGGGCCTGCTCGTCCAGCATGTCGGGGTCGATTTTCTCGGTGCGCAGCAACGACACGCGCTGCTCGTTGCGGGTACGCTCACGCTTGAGCTGGGCGAGCTCGCTGGTCAGCGCAATGATCTCCTGGTCGAGCTCCTGGCGGGCATTGAGGCCGTATTTGCCGGTATAGGCGTTGACCCCGAAATAGCCGACGATGGCGGCCGCCATCGCATAGAGGGCGAGACCGGTCAGGATCGATTTGAGGCGGGCGCGGGAGACCATTTTGGCAAGATGGGCCAGCTTGGTTAAGGGAGTATTGACGCTCCATCCCGGTCGTTGTCATTCCGGGGCGCGCGTAGCGCGAACCCGGAATGACGGGGTGAGCGGCTTACCCGTGGTGCTTGGCGACGTGCGCCGCAAACGCGTCGACATAGGCCTGGAGCACGGGCTTGAGCGAATCCTTGGTCAGGTTGCCTTCCGCATCAAAGGCGTCGCCGACGGCGTTCAGATAGGTCTCGGGCTGCTGCATGATCGGGCCGGCGATACCGGGCAGGATGTTCTGCAGCGTCTTGGCGGCGCTGACACCACCGAGCGGACCCGGCGAGTTGGAGATGATGCCGACCGGCTTGCCGTTGAACGAGCTCTTGCCGTAGGGACGCGAGGCCACGTCGATGGCGTTCTTCAGCACGCCCGGGATGGCGCGGTTGTATTCCGGCGTCACGAAGATGACACCGTCGGACTTCTGCAGCTTCTCGCGGAAGGCCAGCCAATCGGCGGGCGGCGCGCCCTCGAGGTCCTGGTTGAAGAACGAAATGCCCTCGAGCGTGACGACCTCGAGCTTGAGAGAGCCAGGTGCGAGCTTGGCGAGGGCTTTGGCGATCTTCAGCGAGAAGCTGTCCTTGCGCAGGCTGCCGGCGATCACGACGATGTTGTAGGCCATCAGATTATCCTTGGTTTGTCTTTGAAACCTCGAGGGGGAAGTGCCGGCGGCACTTAAGCGATCCGGACCAAAGGATGCAAGTGCATGGACCGGCCTGAATTGGAAACGCTACGTTTCCTGGAAGCAGACAGTCGCCCAAAACAATCGGGCCGCCAAGCGGCGGCCCGATGTTACGTGCAAATCCGCAAAATGGAGATCAGATCGTGGGATTCCACGCCGACGGGATCAGGCGATACTTCGCGCCGTCCTTCTCGACATGCCCAACCGAGGGGAAGGTGAAGTGGAAGCCGACCACAGTCGCCTTCTCCGCCGCCGCCATGTCGTAGAACTTGTGACGGGTCTCCTGCGCCAGCGCGGGATCGTTGTCGAACACCACATGCCAGTCCGGATTACGCAGGAAGAACTCCGGAATGTTGGTGACGTCGGACTGGATCAGCACCTTCTTGTCGCCCGAAGCCACAGCGAAGGAGGTATGACCGGGCGTATGGCCAGGAGTTGCGATCGAGGTGATGCCCGGCGCGACCTCCTTGCCCCACTCGTACTTCGTCACCTTGGACTCCAGGCCAGCAAAGGTCTTCTTCACGTTGGCGAAGTAGTTCTTCGTCATCTCGTTCGGGGCTTTGGCCGCGTTCTCATCGCTCTCCCAGAATTCCCAGTCCTTCACCGGCACCATGATCTCGGCATTCGGGAAGGCGAGCGAGCCATCGGCCAGACGGAGGCCGTTGGTGTGGTCGGGATGCAGATGCGACAGCAGCACGATATCGATGCTCTTGGGGTCGACGCCGGCGGCTTGCAGGTTTTGCAGAGTGCGGCCGACCGCGCCCTTGCTGGGCTCCAGATTGGCGACGCCGTTGCCGGTATCGATCAGCACGAGCTTGGAGCCGGTGTTGATCAGCTGCGGATTGAACGGGACCGTGACCATGCCCTTCGGCATGTAGGCGGCGTCGGCAGCGGCGAGCGCCTCGTCCTTCGGGACGTTCGTGACGAACTTGTCGGGCATCGGGAAGCTGCGCGCACCGTCATTGATCGAGGTGCACTCGAAGCTGCCGACCTTGTAGCGGTAGAAGCCCGGCGCCTGAGCGCCGGCTTGCGGCACTGCGGCATTGGCGGTGGACGGCCGGAAGCCAGTCGCGGCAGCGGCGCCGATGGCGGCGGTGCCCGCGAGCAGAGAACGTCGATTGAGATCAGTCATGAAGATGTCCCCTTCTGAGCGCGCGTTGCGGTTTTTCCGCTTTCAACGCGGCGGGAATAATCTCCCGCTTGGCTCAGAAGGCAAGACGTCTTTTGGGGAACCGGCGGCCGCCGATCACGATTATTTATTTGGGTTGATGAGGAATTTTTCGCCGGTGGCGCGTTTGGCGTACACCGCGATGTTGGCGGGATCGAGCGTCTCCTGCAACGACACCACCTTGGTGTAGTGGCTGGCGAAGGTCGTCTTCAATTCGTTCACGACACGCTGACGCAGCCGTCCGATATCGGCAGGTCCGATCTTCTGCAGGAACGGCGTGAGCAGCCAGCCGCCGACGCCCCAGGCCATGCCGAAGCCGCGCGGCAGCTCGATCGGGCGGATGTCGAGCGCGCCGTAGACATAGACCTGCTTGTGCACGCTGGAGCCGTAGCGGCTGTATTCCTTCGCGCTCTTGTTGATGGCGATTTCCATGCAATTGAGAATGTCGCCCGCAAGCTTGCCGCCGCCGATCGCGTCGAAGGCGATGGTGGCGCCGGTCTCGACCAGTGCATTGGTGAGATCGTCGAGGAAACTCGGCACGCTGGAATCGACCACGTATTTGGCGCCGATCTTGTGCAGGATGTCGGCCTGCTCCTTGCTGCGCACGATGTTGACGAGCCCGATGCCGTCCTTGATGCAGATCTTGTTCAGCATCTGGCCAAGATTGGAGGCGGCCGCGGTGTGGACCAGCGCCTTGTGACCCTCGCGCCGCATCGTCTCGGTCATGCCGAGCGCGGTAAGCGGATTGACGAACCAGGAAGCGCCCTCCGCCGCGGTCGTGCCCTCGGGCAGCGGCTGGCAGTCCCGCGCCTTCAGCGTGCGGTACTGCGCGTACATGGCGCCGCCGATCATCGCGACTGTCTTGCCCATCAGCGCCTTGGCGGCGTCCGACGAGCCGGTCTTGATGACGACCCCGGCGCCCTCGTTGCCGACAGGCAGCGACTGGTCGATCCGCGCGCCCATCGCGCGCATCGCACCGTCAGGCACCTTCGCGGTGATGACGGGCGCTTCTTTCGTGCCGGACGCCTTGGCCGTGCTCATGTCGGCGGCGCCGACGAGCAGGCCGAGGTCGGACGGATTGATCGGCGCCGCCTCGATGCGGACGACGACCTCGTCGTCCGCGGGCTCGGGGGTCGGCACGTCGACAAGCGAGATTTCCAGCTCGCCGCTCTTCTTGATCAGCGAACGCAGTTGCAGTCCGGTCTTGCCGTCGCTCATGTCGATCCTCCCCTGTCCGTGTCCAGGCGCTGGCTTATGCCAGCGCCTTCAGTGCCGCCTTGCCGCCGTACAGCGCCTGCTTGCCAAGCTGCTGCTCGATGCGCAGGAGCTGGTTGTATTTGGCGGTGCGATCGGAACGCGCAAGGGAGCCGGTCTTGATCTGACCGCAATTGGTGGCGACCGCGAGGTCGGCGATGGTGGAATCCTCGGTCTCGCCGGAGCGGTGCGACATCACCGAGGTGTAGCCGGCCTTGTGCGCCATCTCGACAGCGGCGAGCGTCTCGGTCAGCGTGCCGATCTGATTGACCTTGATCAGGATCGAGTTGGCGCGCCCGGCCTTGATGCCCTCGGCGAGTCGCTTGACGTTCGTGACGAACAGGTCGTCGCCGACGAGCTGGCACTTCTTGCCGACGAGGTCGGTAAGCTCCTTCCAGCCGTCCATGTCGTCTTCCGACATGCCGTCCTCGATGGTGACGATCGGATAACGGCCGACGAGATCGGCGAGATACTTCGCCTGCTCGGAGACCGAACGGGTCTTGCCCTCGCCTTCGTAGACGTACTTGCCGCCCTTGAAGAACTCGGTCGAGGCGCAGTCGAGGCCGAGCACGATGTCTGCGCCTGCCTTGAAGCCGGCCTTGCCGATCGCGTTCATGACGAACTCCAGCGCGGCATCCGCCGACGGCAGGTTCGGGGCGAAGCCGCCCTCATCGCCGACATTGGTGTTGTGGCCGGCCTTCTTCAGTTCCGACTTCAGGGTGTGGAAGACTTCGGCGCCGTAGCGCAGGCCTTCGGCGAAGGAAGACGCGCCCACGGGAAGGATCATAAACTCCTGGAAGTCGATCGGATTATCGGCATGCACGCCGCCGTTGATGATGTTCATCATCGGCACCGGCAAGAGGCGCGCCGAGGTGCCGCCGACATAGCGATAGAGCGGCATGTCGAGCGAGTTCGCGGCGGCCTTGGCGCAGGCGAGCGACACGCCGAGGATGGCGTTGGCGCCCAGCCGGCTCTTGTTCGGCGTGCCGTCGAGGTCGATCATGATCTGGTCGATCTGAGGCTGCTGCTCGACATCGAGGCCGCTCAGGGCCTCGAAGATCTCGCCGTTGACGGCGCCGACCGCCTTGGTGACGCCCTTGCCGAGATAGCGGGCCTTGTCGCCGTCCCGCAGTTCGACCGCCTCATGGGCGCCGGTGGAGGCGCCCGACGGCACCGCGGCGCGCCCCAACGCGCCATCCTCCAGCACGACGTCGACCTCGACAGTGGGATTGCCGCGGCTATCGAGGATTTCGCGTCCGATGATGTCGATGATGGCGGTCATGAGGGCCTCTTTTCGGGGAACAAAGGGGGCAGTTCGCGGGTGCTTCTACCGCAATGCATCGAAGCGGAAAAGGCCGGGTGACGGCCGCCCGATGATTGGCTATGAGGGCCCCACCGGAGGCGGCCTTATGTCGAAAAAGCCCAGCAAATCGAAGACCTCGCCCAATCTGCAACTCGGTCGCGCCGTGGAATGGCCTGATACGCCCGAGAAAGCTCAGCTCGACCGCGTGCCCAATCCGCAAGGAGGGACCGATTACCTGGTCCGTTTCACCGTGCCGGAATTCACCTCGCTCTGCCCTGTCACGGGACAACCCGATTTCGCCCATCTGATGATCGACTACGCGCCCGGCCCCTGGTTGCTGGAGTCGAAATCGCTAAAACTCTACATCGCGAGCTTCCGCAACCACGGCGCCTTCCACGAGGACTGCACCGTGATGATCGGCAAGCGCATCGCCTCCGAGATCAAGCCGAAATGGCTGCGCATCGGCGGCTATTGGTATCCGCGCGGCGGCATCCCGATCGACGTGTTCTGGCAGACCGGCCGCGTGCCGAAGGGCCTGTGGGTGCCCGAACAGGGCGTCGCGCCGTATCGCGGCCGCGGCTAGTCGGACAAGATCCGTAACGATGCCTTCAGGCGCGCAGTAGCCACGTCGGAGCGGCTACGGCACGACCAATACGGGCACGCTTCCGTTCACGAGTACCTCGGATGTCTGACTTCCCAAAAACAGCTTCCTGAGGCCCCGACGCCCGTGAGAGGCCATGACGATCAAGTCGCAGCCTCTGGACTTCGCCGTTTCGACGATCGCCGTGGCCGGGTGCGAATTCGGGACGTGCAGAAGTTCGACCGACATCCCGCTCCGCTCTGCCATGGCTCGCGCTTGATCGAGCACTTTGCCGGCGCGCTCCCTGCAGGCCGCGTCAAAACCGTCAATCTCGTCCTGCGAAGGAATCCATCCCGAGTCGTGTCCGCCGCCATAGTCGATCGGCAGCGGTTCGGTCACGGTGACAACAGTCGCTTTGGCCTTCAAGGCTTTTGCCAGGGCAATTCCATGCTCGACGCCTCTTCTTGCGACGTCCGAACCATCGGTGCTCAAGAGAAGATTGACGTACATTCGGTGGCTCCTTGTTGCGTGCCCCCGCATGCCCATCGCAAATGATGCTGCGCGACTATGATCCGATCTTTGCGCCCCGTCTATTCGCTTTTGTCTTAAGCTCGATGTCGGCCTACGCCACTTCACGCACCCTGGTGATGAAGCTGTCCACCTCGCCCGTGAGTGAGGTCGACTGGCTGGACAAATCAGCGGCCGCCTTCAGAACACCGCTGGCAGCGCGACCGGTCTCGTTGGCGGCCGACGACACCGTTGCGATGTTGCGGGTCACGGTCGAGGTCGCTTCCGCCGTGTGCTGCACGGTGTTGGCGATCTCGGCGGTGGCCTTGTTCTGCTCCTCGATCGCAGCGGCGATGACGCGGTTGATGCTCGAGACTTCCTCGATGGTCTTGACGATGCCGTCGATGGCGGAGACCGCCTTCTGCGTCGCGCCCTGGATCTCCGTGATCTGCGCACTGATCTCTTCGGTTGCCTTCGCCGTCTGCGATGCCAGGTTCTTCACCTCGCTCGCCACGACCGCAAAGCCGCGTCCGGATTCGCCGGCACGCGCGGCTTCGATGGTCGCGTTGAGGGCCAGGAGATTGGTCTGGCCCGCAATCGAGGTGATGAGGCCGATGACCTCGCCGATGCGGTCCGCGCCGCCGGCGAGCGCACGCATCGTGCTGTCGGTCTCCCTGACGGTCACGACCGCATGCTCGGTGGCACGGCTCGCCTGCTCGACCTGGCGGTTGATCTCGCGGATCGAGGCATTGAGCTCCTCGGCCGCGGCCGCAACCGTCTGCACGCCGCCGCCGACCTGGTCGGCGAGCGTCGAGGCCGAACCGGCCTGGGCCTGCGCTTCCGCCGCCGTGCTCGACATCGAGCGCGCCGTGGTCTCCAATTCGCCCGAGGCGCTCGACAGCGTCTGCACCATCTGGCCGATCCGGCTTTCGAACTGCCGAACGAGCCCCGAAAGCTCGCTTGCACGCTTCTCCTTCTCGGCGCGTTCGGCCGCCTGATCGCCCGAGAGGCGCTCGGCCTTGATCATGGCGTCCTTGAACACCTGCAAGGCCGACGCCATGCGGCCGATCTCGTCGTTGCGATCGAGGCCCGGGACGTCGCTGGCAAAATCATGATCGGCAAAACGCGTCATCACGCCGGTGATCGCCGTCAGCGGCCGGGTGACGCGGTTGCGCATCAGCAGCAGCCCGCCGATCATCAGCGCCAGCGAAGCCGGCATCAGGAGGCCGAACAGGATCAGGCTGAAGCGGGCGCGCGAGGCGCCCTCCTCGGCCCGGGCGATCATGTTGGCGAGCGCGGTCTGCGTCACGATGACGACGTTGTTGGCGCCGACGAGCTGGCGGTCGCGGAAGTCGATGCCGACGACGCCGGCGGGCTCACCGGCGAGCAGCCTGGTCGCAACAGCATTGCGCTCGTCGCTGAGCGCGCCGGAGATTTCAGGCTCGGCGGCCCGTATCGCCTGCAACAGCTCGGGCGACGCCACGCTAGGGCCGAGGTCGCGCACCACCAGCCAGGACTGCTGGATGCGGCCGCGCAGATCGGCGAAGGCGACGCCGTCGGCCGCGGTCCAGGTCTTGTTGGCCAGGATCGAGGAGAACTGGACGAGGATGGTCTGGCCGGCATTGGCGCGGGCCTGCCAGGAGGCCTGCTTGGCGACCAAGAGGCGATCGACCACGGGATCGATCAGCGCCATCGCATTGTCGACATGGGCGGTGACGTCGCCGATCGCATCCATGAAGGCGTCGCTGGTCTGGGCCCAGGCCGGCGTCAGGCTGGCGTCGCGTGCGCCCTTCTCCTGCTTCAGTGCGGCGATCGCGCGCGGCCGCAGCTCCTCGAGCTGGGTCCAGATGCCGCGGAGCTTGTCGAGCTTCTCGGCAAGGCCAGGCGCATCGGCGGCGGCGAGGCTCTGCAGGGCCTGCGCGTAATTCTTCTGCACGGTGGCCCGCTGCTCGGCGAGGCTGCTCATGACGCTGTCGGGTGCGGGAGCGCCCGATGACAGATAGCTCAGCGTATCGCCGCGCTCGAGGCGGAAGATCACCAGCGTGTTGGTCAGATCGCGGCTCGCAATCGTCAGCGAGACGATGCGGTTGCTGTCGGCATAGCGTGTCACCGCGAGCTTCAGGGCGTAGGCACAGATGACGACGAGGATGAGACCGAGTGACCCAACCACCGCCCCGAGAATGCGGGCGACCGAACGCTGCTTTTGCATCGACTGATCCAACAGATGTTGCCGCCGGGTGGCGGTTTGGGCGGCAGTCTATGGAGCGAAGGGTGAGATTTGGTTTAAGATTGAAAGGATTGAGCCTCCGTCCGCTTCCGGGAAAATACGGAGATAGGTCGCGACATACCGTCCTCAGGCCCGCGCGTCGGTCGGTGCCCGCGGCCTCAGCAGCGCGGCGCAGGCAAGGCCCAGCAGCACCATGAGCACGGCGCTCGCGGCCAGGGTCGGCGCCTTGCCGGCATGCGCCAGCCCGACCGCGTAGGCCAGCGGCCCCACGGTCTGGCCCATGAAGAAAAAGAACGAATGCAGCGACATCGCTGTCGCCCGCGCCTCGACCGACAGCTCGCTGGCGAACACCTGCAGGCAGCCATGGATCATGTAGAAGCCCCAACCCATCAGCAGCATGATGGCGAACTGGGCCTTCCAGCCGGGGCCAACGGAAAGCGCAGCGAGCTGGAGCGCGACGAGGCTCGCGCCTGCGATCATCATGCCCGTGACGCCGAGCCAGGGCAGGAAGCGCGAGACCGTGAACGTGTAGAACAGCCCGCCGACCGCAAAGCCCGCAATGACGATGCCCGCGATCGAGAGCGAGGTCTCGCCGAGATCGAACAGCAGCGCGGCGATGAAGGGAAACAGCCCGAACACGCAGCAGCCTTCGACGAACACCGCGGAATAGCAATAGCGCGCGTTCGGATTGGCAAGGATGGTGCGATAGCCCTGCCGCAAGGTCTTCAGATCGCTCTTCGGCGGCGCCGTCAGGGCAGCGCCGCGAAAGCCCGCCGCGACCGCGACGGCCGCGATCAGCCCGAGCGCTCCGATGATCACCAGCACGCCGCGCCAGCCGACGAGATCGCCGATGATGCCCGAGGCGGTCGCCCCGAGCAGGTTGCCCGTCATCGAGCCCGCCAGCGTGCGGCCGATCGCCACCTGCCGCTTTGCCGGCGCGACGAGGTCGGCGGTGAGGCCGAGCGCAACCGGGAAAACGCCGCCCGAGGCGATGCCGGCGAGCATGCGGCTCGCGAACAGGCCCGAGAATGAGGTCGAGAGCGCGCCGAGAATGCAGGCGGCACCCAGCATCGCCAGGCACAACGTCATCAGCCGTGCCTTGCCGAACAGATCGGCGGCCGCACCGACGATCGGCTGGATCAGCGCGTAGATCAGCGCATAGCCGGCCGCAATGCTCGCCGCCGTCGTGATGCTGATCGAAAATTCTTCCGCGATATGCGGCAGCACCGGATCGAGCGCGCGGGTCGACAACGCGGCGGAGAAGCTGGCGAGCGCGATGATGTTGATCGCCGGCGGGAACTTCTGATCGGACGACGGCCTTGCCACGGGCTCGTGCATCAGTGCGCGTGATCCTTGGCGATCGCATCAAACGCCATCAGCCTGGCGATGAGCCCTTCGAACTCGCGCAGCGGCACCATGTTGGGCCCGTCCGAGGGCGCGCTGTCCGGATCGGGATGCGTCTCGATGAACACCCCGGCGACACCGACCGCGACGGCCGCGCGCGCCAGCACCGGCACGAACTCGCGCTCACCGCCCGAGGAAGCGCCCTTCCCGCCCGGCTGCTGCACCGAATGCGTGGCGTCGAAGATCACCGGCGCACCGGTCGTGCGCGCCATGATCGGCAGCGAACGCATGTCAGACACCAGCGTGTTGTAGCCGAAGGACGCGCCGCGCTCGGTGACGAGCACGTTGGGATTACCTGCGCTGGTGATCTTGGCGACGACGTTCGCCATGTCCCAGGGCGCGAGGAACTGGCCCTTCTTGACGTTGACGACCTTGCCGGTTGCGGCTGCGGCCAGCAGCAGATCGGTCTGCCGGCACAGGAAGGCCGGGATCTGCAAGACGTCGACGGCTTGCGCCACCTCGGCGCATTGCGCGGCATCGTGCACATCGGTCAGCACGGGCAGGCCGAGCGTGGACCGGATCTCGGCGAAGATCGGCAGCGATTGCGCGAGGCCAAGGCCGCGCGCGGCCGAGGCGCTGGTACGGTTCGCCTTGTCGAAGGAGGTCTTGTAGACGAGCCCGATCTCGAGCCGCGTAGCGATCTCCTTGAGCGCGGAGGCGACCTCCAGCGCATGCTCACGGCTTTCGAGCTGGCACGGCCCGGCAATGATCGAGATCGGCAGATCATTGCCGAATTGGACCGACCCGACGGTGACGACCGGTGCTGCAGATTGACTGGTGCTCAAGACACAAAATCCCTGTTTCGGCGCGACCATAGCGGCCGAATGGGTGGGATCAACCCCATTCGGCCATGACCTTTGAATATCTGGCCTTCGAATATCAGGGTTGCGCCACAGCCCTCTGTCCGGAACGACCGCTATTTGACCGACGAGAACGCCGTCGGAGCCAGAATCTGGCTGACAATGTTGTCGACGATCTGGCCGTCGGCCTCCGTCTTGGCACGCGCTTCCAGCCATTCCGGATCGGCCGCAAACGCACCCCATTTCTTCTCGCGTTCTGCGAGCGACTCCCAGGCCAGGAAATAAGTCAGCTCCTGGTTGGACACACCGATCAGCGTGGTGAAGAACCCGGCCTGGCGGATGCCATGCTTTTCCCAGATTTTCAGCGTGATCGTGTCAAAGCGCTTCAGCAGCGCCGGCAGGCGACCCGGCACGCAGCGATACTGGCGCATTTCGTAGATCATTCTCGTCTCCTCCCTGAACAGGTCCAGCGGTTATAGCGATCGGCCGTGAGGCTGTCTTGAGCCCCGCCCGGCCACCCCCCGCAGCGTTTCCCGCATGGCTGGAGAGGACGTGCGCGGTAGACGCGCGATGGAGAGGTCAAGGTAAGCGTTGGCTCAATAGCGTTCGGCCGCCGTTCTTGATAGGGTCGCGCCTTGATCTTGCGCGTCAGCCGCTGCTGATGTTCGGGGACAACGGCGGCGCCGGCCGAAGCGATCAAGGAGGCAGAACGATGACCTATTTTGATCTCGGTCCTTACAGCCGCAAAATCACGACCTCATCGGCTGATGCCCAACTCTGGTTCGATCGAGGGCTCAACTGGGTGTTCGGGTTCAACCACGGTGAAGCGATCAAGTGTTTCCGCAAAGCGCTCGTGTATGACGAAAACTGTGCGATGGCGCACTGGGGCATCGGCTACGCCGCGGGCCCGAACTACAACCTGCCTTGGATTCGCTATGACGCGCACGGCCGTCAGCTGGCGCTCGCGGCATCTTACGACGCGACGCAAGACGCTCTCGCGCATGCGGACAAGGCAAGCCCGGTCGAGCGCGCGCTGATCCGTGCGTTGTCTGCGCGCTATCCCCAACGCGAGGCGATCGAGGACATGGCGCCGTGGGACAAGGCTTTCACGCATGAGATGCGCAAGGTCTTCGCGACATATTCAGACGATCTCGATGCTAGAGCCATCCTTGCCGAGGCGATCATGAACGAGACGCCGTGGCTGATGTGGGACCTCGCCTCTGGAAAACCGACAGCGGGAGCCGGCACCGAGGAATGCAGGGCCGTTCTCGAACAGGCCTTCGACAGGATGCCGGCGGCATGGGATCACCCGGGACTGCTGCATCTCTACGTCCATCTCATGGAGATGTCGCCGTTCCCGCAACGAGCAATGCGAGCCGGCGACCGGCTGCGCGCAATCATGCCCGACAGCGGACATCTGATCCACATGCCGACACATCTCGATGTGCTGTGCGGGCAGTACAACGACGTCCTGCTCTACAATCAGAAGGCGCTGGCGACGGATCGAAAGTTCCTCGCTTACTCAGACGATCCAGGTGTCTACCTGATTTATGTCATCCATAATTTCCACTTCGCCATCTACGGCGCGATGTTCCTGGGCCAATATGCTCCCGCCATAGCAACCGCCGAGGAACTGATCGCCACGGTCCCCGAACCGGTGCTGCGGATTGAATCGCCGCCGATGGCGGATTTCATCGAGGGCTACCTGACGATGAAGCAGCACGTTCTCGTGCGCTTCGGCAAATGGAGCGAGATCATCGCGCAAAAGCTGCCCGAGGATCGTGAGCTCTACTGCTCGGTGACCGCCATGATCCACTATGCCAAAGCGGTCGCTCATTCAGCACTTGGCAATGTCGCCGAAGCCGAGGCTGAAAAGTGGCTGTTCGCGGCGGCGAAGACCCGCGTGCCGGAGAGCCGGCTCATCCACAACAACAAGGTCGTGAACCTACTCGGTGTGGCCGAAGCCATGCTGAACGGCGAATTGGAATACAGGAAAGGCAACTACGACATCGCGTTTGCCGAGCTGCGCAGATCGGTCGAACTCAGCGACGCATTGCCTTATGACGAGCCCTGGGGATGGATGCAGCCACCGCGCCACGCGCTCGGCGCACTTCTTCTGGAGCAGGGGCGGATCGAGGAAGCCGAGACTGTGTACCGTTCCGATCTCGGCCTCGATGGAAAGCTCAGCCGGGCCTGTCAGCATCCTGACAATCTGTGGTCACTTCACGGATTGCATGAATGCCTGGTGCGACGTGGCGACAAGGCCGAGACGCCGTTGATCAAGCAGCGGCTCGATCTCGCCCAGGCGCGGGCGGAAGTGCCGATCAAGGCATCCTGCTTCTGTCGCAGGATGGACATCGCGGCCGCTTAGCCGACCGCGCAAGCCAGGATCATCGGAAACGTCTGAGCGGGTTAAACCAGCCGGCTCTGCTTCGCCGCCGCCTCGATGAACGAGGCGAACAGCGGGTGCGGCTCGAACGGCCGGGACTTGAGCTCGGGGTGGAACTGGACGCCGATGAACCAGGGGTGGTCCTCATACTCGACGATCTCGGGCAGCACGCCATCGGGCGAGAGGCCGGAGAATTTCAGGCCGTGCTGCTCGAGGCGATCCTTGTAGGCGGTGTTGACCTCGTAGCGATGGCGGTGGCGTTCGGAAATCTCGGTCGCGCCGCCATAGACCTGCGAGACGCGGCTGCCGCGGCTCAGCGCGGCGGGATAGGCGCCCAGGCGCATCGTGCCGCCGAGATCGCCCGCCTTCGAGCGCTTCTCGAGCTCGTTGCCGCGCAGCCATTCCGTCATCAGGCCGACCAGCGGCTCCCTGGTCGGACCGAACTCGGTGGAGTTGGCATCCTCGATGCCGACGAGGTTTCGTGCAGCCTCGATCACGGCCATCTGCATGCCGAAGCAGATACCGAAATACGGCACGTCGCGCTCGCGCGCGAACTGCGCCGCCTTGATCTTGCCTTCGGCGCCGCGCTGGCCGAAGCCGCCGGGCACCAGGATGCCGTTGACGTGCTCGAGGAACGGCGCCGGATCTTCCTTCTCGAAGATCTCGCTCTCGATCCAGTCGAGATTGACCTTCACCTTGTTGGCGATGCCGCCATGCGAGAGCGCCTCGATCAGCGACTTGTACGCATCCTTCATGCCGGTGTACTTGCCGACGATGGCGATGGTGACGTTACCCTCGGGGTTGCGGACGCGCTCGTTGATCTTCTGCCAGCTCTGCAGCACCGGCGGAATCCGCGAGCCGATGCCGAAGGCAGCGAGCACTTCGTCGTCGAGGCCGGCATTGTG
This sequence comes from Bradyrhizobium guangzhouense, assembly GCF_004114955.1. Lineage (NCBI taxonomy): Bacteria > Pseudomonadati > Pseudomonadota > Alphaproteobacteria > Hyphomicrobiales > Nitrobacteraceae > Bradyrhizobium > Bradyrhizobium guangzhouense. The sequence goes on along the minus strand of NZ_CP030053.1, from coordinate 3,479,944 downwards.
ATAGGCCTCGGGCACCGCGTAGATGTTGTCGACGTCGCGCGCCTCGATCACGGCGCTTTCGCGCACGTTGCAGAACAGGCCGAGCTTGCGCCGCTCCTCCTTCGGGATCTCGCGATCGGTACGGCACAGCAGGATGTCCGGCTGAATGCCGATCGAGCGCAGCTCCTTCACCGAATGCTGCGTCGGCTTGGTCTTCAGTTCGCCGGCGCTCGGGATGTAGGGCAGCAGCGTCAGATGGATGTAGACGGCGTGATCGCGCGGCAGCTCGTTCTTGAGCTGGCGGATCGCCTCGAAGAACGGCAGTCCCTCGATGTCGCCGACGGTGCCGCCGATCTCGACCAGCACGAAGTCGTAATCGTCGTTGCCTGACAGCACGAACTCCTTGATGGCGTTCGTGACGTGCGGCACCACCTGAATGGTCGCGCCGAGATAATCGCCGCGGCGCTCCTTCGAGATGATGTCCTGGTAGATGCGTCCCGTCGTGATGTTGTCGGCCTTGGTCGCAGGCCGTCCGGTGAAGCGCTCGTAATGACCGAGATCGAGATCGGTCTCCGCGCCGTCATCGGTCACGAACACTTCGCCGTGCTGATACGGCGACATCGTTCCGGGATCGAGGTTGAGATAGGGATCGAGCTTGCGGAGGCGGACCTTGTAGCCCCGGGCCTGCAGCAGGGCACCGAGTGCCGCTGAAGCCAGACCCTTGCCGAGCGAAGAAACCACGCCGCCGGTGATGAATATGTACCGCGCCATGGGACCTAACCTCTAATCCCTCGAATCCGATTCGCCAAAGCGATTCGTATTCAGCCCCAAAGAATCTGCGGGCCTGTGGGTGAACCAAAACGAAGAGTGATAACAGAGCCTTGATGGGGATCTTTGATGCAGGACGGTAGCCATCGTCCTGCATGGCCCCCCTGCTTTATTGCGAGCGAGGCACCTGCGGGCCGCTCGGTGCCGCCGGAGCCTGCTGCTGCTGCTCGTCCGCCTTCTTCAGCGTGTCCAGAATACCGCCCGACGTCGGCGCGGTGATCGGGTTGGCGCCGCCCGGCTGGGTCTGCGACGCGGGCTGGCCGATGATCGAGGTCGGCGCGCGGTTGTAACCGGCATACCAGGACAGGAACAGGCTGGTGAGGAAGAAGCCCGCCGCGAGGACCGCTGTGGTTCGCGACAAGAGATTCGCAGTGCCGCGGCTCGACATGAAGCCTGCGCCGCCGCCCATGCCGAGGCCGCCGCCTTCCGACTTCTGGAGCAGCACGGCGCCGATCATGACGGCGACGATCATGAGGTGGATGACGATGACAACGGTCTGCATGCTATCCTTCCGTCACAAGCGGGCGGCGCCTGACGGCGGCCGATCGCGCTTCGCGGGTTTTCCTGAAGTTGCGCGGTGTTACACGATCGGAAGGGGCATTGCCACCCCCGATCGCCCCCGGATCAAAGCTTTGGGCCAGCCAGGGGTAGCCCCTAATTAGGACAGCCTTGCGCAATCGCAAGGAAATCGGCCGCTTTCAGGCTGGCGCCGCCGACCAGCGCGCCATTGACGTTTTTCACCGCCATCAGCTCGGCTGCGTTCGACGGCTTGACCGAGCCGCCGTAAAGGATCCGCATCTTCGCCCCCTCGTCCCTAAACCTGGAGGTCAGGAATTCCCGGATAAAGCCATGAATTTGCTCCACATCCTTGGCCGTGGGGGTGAGGCCCGTGCCAATCGCCCAGACCGGCTCGTAGGCCACGACCAGATTGGCGGCCGTGGAGCCATCAGCCAGCGAGCCGTCGAGCTGGCCGCGGACGATATCCAGGGTCCGGCCGGCGTCGCGCTGGGCTTGCGTCTCGCCAATGCAGACGATCGCGACCAAACCCGCTCGCCAGGCGGCTTCCGCCTTCTGCCTGACAAGGGCATCGCCCTCGCCATGGTCGGCGCGACGCTCGGAGTGGCCGACGATGATGGCGCTCGCGCCCGCGTCAGCCAGCATTTCGGCCGCAATATCGCCGGTATGGGCGCCCGAGGCCTTGGGATGGCAGTCCTGGGCCCCGACGGCGACGGTCTTGCCGCGCGCCTTCTCGGCAAAGGCCGCGATCAGGGTCGCCGGCGGGCAGACCAGCAGATCGGCCTTGCCTGATACCTCTGCAGCGCCATTGAGCATGGCGTCGAATTCGGCGGCCTGGGCTTTCAGGCCGTTCATTTTCCAGTTGCCGGCGATCAAAGGGCGGTTGGCTTCGGTCATATCAATGTCCAGCAGAATGAGGTTTGCCCATGCGCTAGCAGAGCTATCGCGGCAGTTCCAGAGACCAGAGCCCGTTAAGCTCAGCTTCGCGGAGTGGCCGGACCTGAGGTTGCGGGGGGAAAGCCGCCACTTTATGATGGCATATCAATTTGGTGACGCGCTTTTGCGGAATCTGCATTAAGACGCGCTCCCGTTCCCCTCCTTATCAAGACAAGTTGGACCAAATGCTTCGAGGAATGCGCAAGGCCTCATCAAACTGGGTCGGCAAGACCATCATGGCCGTCGTGATGGGCGTGTTGATCATCAGCTTCGGCATTTGGGGCATCGCCGACATCTTCCGGGGCTTTGGGCAGTCCACCCTGGCCAAGGTCGGCCACACCGAGATTTCGCTGAATGAGTTCCGCCAGATCTACACCGACCGCCTGCAGCAGATCGGCCGCCAGTTCGGCCGGCCTCTGACGCCCGACCAGGCGCGCGCGTTCGGCCTTGACCGCCAGGTGCTCCAGCAGACGATTGCGGAAGCGGCCCTCGACGAGAACGCGCGCCAGCTCGGGCTCGGCCAGTCCGATGAGCAGATCCGCCAGCTCATCATGAACGACCCGAACTTCAAGGGCGTTGACGGCAAGTTCGATGCCAACCGCTTCCAGGGGCTGATCCGTAATTTCGGCTACACCGAGCAGCGTTACGTGGCCGAACAGCGCAAGGTGGCGCTGCGCCGGCAGATCACCGGCACGATCGGCGCCGGCCTCGAACCGCCAAAGACCATGCTCGACGCGGCGACGCGCTTCCAGAACGAACAGCGCTCGATCGAGTTCGTCCGGCTCAACACGGCGCAGGCGGGCACCATCGATCCCCCCTCGCCCGAGGCACTCGCCGCCTATTTCGAGGATCACAAGGTCCAGTTCCGCGCACCCGAGTTCCGCAAGATCGTCTTCGCGGTGATCTCGCCGGAAGACATCGCCAAGTGGAGCGACGTTTCCGATGACGATGCGAAGAAGCTGTTCGACCAGCGCAAGAGCCAGCTCTCCACCCCGGAGAAGCGCCAGATCAAGCAGATCGTGTTTCCGAACGTCACAGAGGCGCAGGCCGCGCGCGAACGTCTGGTCGGCGGGATGTCTTTTGAAGATCTCGGCAAAGAGCGCGGCCTGACGGCCTCCGACGTCGATCTCGGGCTGGTGGCGAAATCCTCGCTCGAACCCGCGGTCGGCAATGCCGCTTTCGCCCTTCCCGTTGGTGAAATCAGCCAGCCGATCCAGGGCCCGATTGGCGTCTCGATCGTCAAGGTCGACAAGATCGAGCCCGGCGCCGAGGCCGACTACGCCAAGTTTGCCGCCGACGTGAAGCGCCAGATCGCGGCCGAGCGCGCGCGCACCAAGGTCGGCGAGCTCCGTGACAAAATGGAGGACGAACGTGGTGCCGGCACCAGCGTCGCCGATGCCGCACAGAAGCTCGGGATCACTGCCGTGACCATCGACGCCGTCGACCGTTCCGGCCGCGCGCCGAACGGGCAGACCGTCGCCAACATTCCGCAGGGCCTCGATGTGGTGTCGCAGGCCTTCAACAGCGATGTCGGTGTCGACAACGACCCGATCTCTTTCAAGGGCGGCTATGTCTGGTACGACGTGCTCGCCATCACGCCGTCCCGCGACCGCAATCTCGACGAGGTCCACGACCAGGTCGAGGCCCGCTGGCGCCAGGACCAGATCGCCACCAAGCTGAAGGCGAAGGCGACCGACATGGTGCAGAAGCTCGAACAGGGCGGCAAGCTCGCTGACGAGGCCGCCGCGATCAGCGCCAAGGTCGAGACCGCCACCAGCTTCAAGCGCGACGACTCCCCGGCCGGCGTGCCCGCCAACATCGTTGCAGCCGCCTTCCGCACCGCCAAGGACGGCGTCGGGCAGGCGCCCGTGACCGGCGGCACGGAAGTCATTGTCTTCCGCGTCACCGACATCGTCGATCCCGCGGTCGACACCACCTCCGACGCCTTCAAGAAGCTGAAGGAGAGCGTCGGCAAGTCGCTGACCGACGAGCACGTCGCCTCCTACGTCAACAAGCTTGAAACCGACATCGGGACCACCATTAATCAGGCCGCCTTCGCGCAAGTGACCGGCGCGAACCAGTGAGTTGAAAGCACGCGATGGACGACCTGAAATCGATCATTGGAAAAGTGGCGACGGGCGCCAGCCTGTCGCGTGAGGAAGCCGCATCCGCCTTCGACGCCGTCATGTCCGGCGAGGCCACCCCCTCGCAGATGGGCGGCCTCTTGATGGCGCTACGCGTGCGCGGCGAGACCGTGGAGGAGATCACCGGCGCGGTCACCGCGATGCGCTCGAAGATGCTCACGGTCGATGCGCCCGCGGACGCCGTCGACATCGTCGGCACCGGCGGCGACGGCTCCGGCTCGGTCAATGTCTCGACCTGCGCCTCGTTCATCGTCGCCGGCACCGGCCTGCCCGTCGCCAAGCACGGCAACCGCGCGCTCTCGTCGCGCTCGGGCGCCGCCGACGTGCTGGCCTCGCTCGGCGTGAAGATCGACCTCAAGCCCGAGCAGGTCGGCCGCTGCGTGCGCGAATGCGGCATCGGCTTCATGTTCGCACCGGCCCATCATCCGGCGATGAAGAACGTCGGCCCGACCCGGGTCGAGCTTGCCACCCGCACGATCTTCAATCTGCTCGGTCCCCTGTCCAACCCGGCCGGGGTGAAACGGCAGATGGTCGGCGTGTTCTCCAGGCAATGGGTGCAGCCGCTGGCGCAGGTGCTGAAGAATCTCGGGTCCGAATCCGCCTGGGTGGTGCACGGGTCCGATGGCCTCGACGAGATCACCCTCACCGGTCCGACCTTCGTCTCGGCGCTCCACAACGGCGAGATCCGCAATTTCGAGGTGACGCCCGAGGACGTCGGCCTGCCGCGCTGCGAGCCCGGCGCACTCAAGGGCGGTGATGCCGACGCCAATGCGATGGCGCTGCAAAGCGTGCTCGAGGGCAAGCCGAGCCCTTATCGCGACGTCGCGCTGATCAACGCCGCTGCGGCGCTGGTCGTCGCCGGCCGCGCCAAGGACCTGAGGGAGGGCGTCGCGATCGGCGCAAAATCGCTCGACAGCGGCGCTGCGAGCGCGCGACTGAAACATCTGATCGCGGTCTCAAACAGCTGAGCCTGTCATGTCCGATATCCTGACCAAGATCGAGGCCTACAAGCGCGAGGAGATCGCGGCGGCCAAACGCGCGCAGCCGCTCTCGGCGATCGAGGCGCAGGCCAAGGCGCAAGGCGCGCCGCGCGGCTTCTTGCGCGCCATCAAGGCCAAGCACGCCGATGGCGATTACGCGCTGATTGCCGAGGTGAAGAAGGCCTCGCCCTCCAAGGGGCTGATCCGCGCCGATTTCGATCCGCCGCTGCTCGCCAAGGCCTATGAGGCGGGCGGTGCGGCCTGCCTGTCGGTGCTGACCGATGCGCCTTCGTTCCAGGGCCATCTCGGCTTCATGGTGGCGGCACGCGCGGCGATCTCGCTGCCGGTGCTGCGCAAGGATTTTCTGTTCGACACCTATCAGGTCGTCGAGGCACGTGCGCATGGCGCCGACTGCATCCTCATCATCATGGCCGCGCTCGACGACGCGACGGCCAAGGATCTCGAGGACGCCGCGATCGCCTACGGCATGGACGTGCTGATTGAGATCCACGACCGCGCCGAGCTCGATCGCGCACTGAAGCTGCGCTCGCCGATGATCGGGGTCAATAACCGCAACCTGCGCACCTTCGAGACCACGCTGGCGACCAGCGAGATGCTGGCGCCCCTGATCCCCGATGGGCGGCTGATGGTCGGCGAGAGCGGCATCTTCACCCCTGGCGACCTCGCGCGGCTGGAGCGTGTCGGCATGTCGACCTTCCTGGTCGGCGAGAGCCTGATGCGGCAGGCCGACGTCACGGCGGCTACGCGCACACTGCTGGCGCGCGAGACCAAGGCCCGCGCCACGGGCACGCGCTGACATGGCGCCCAAGATTCCGGCGCGAAAGATCCTGGCGCGCAAGCCGACCAAGACGAAGCCTTCAAAGCAGGTGAGCCCTGCCCTCACCCATATCGGCGCATCCGGCGAGGCGCGAATGGTCGACGTCTCGGACAAGGCCGCGACCGAGCGGCTCGCAATTGCCGAAGGCCGTGTCGTCATGGAGAAGGCGACACTCGACCTGATCCTGTCAGGCAATGCCAAGAAGGGCGATGTGCTCGGCACCGCGCGCATCGCCGGAATCATGGCGGCGAAACGAACCTCGGAGCTGATCCCGCTCTGTCATCCGCTTGCGCTGTCGAAGGTCACGATCGACATCGAGCCCGACGCGAAGCTGCCGGGCTGCGTCGTCCGTGCCAGCGTCAAGGTGACCGGCCCGACCGGCGTCGAAATGGAAGCCCTGACGGCGGTTACGGTCGCCTGCCTCACCATCTACGACATGATCAAGGCGGTCGAACGCGGCGTATGCATCGAGGGCATCCGTCTCATCGAGAAGCTGGGCGGCAAGTCGGGGCATTACCGCGCCTGAATCCCGTCGCTATTTCAGCGACGCGCTGATCGATCCGAACTTGGCGTTGAGCTTGCTGCCCAGGCCGTTGACGACGGTGATGATGGCCAGCGCGATACCGGCGGCGATCAGGCCATATTCGATCGCGGTCGCACCGGATTCGTCGATCCAAAAGTTCTTCAAAGTCTTTTTCATGATCGTGTCCTCTCTGCGTCGTTGCGGACCGGGCTCGCAATTCGCGTGCCAGTGTGGCATCGAGGATCGTCAGCAGGTTAGATGGTTAAGCGTCGGTTGATTGCGCCGCGTTCGGCAAGAACTGACCGGCATCGCCATCCTGCCGGCAAAACCTGCACACCGCGCGCTCCACGTATCGATCGCATTTGTGCGTTTCGGTTTAAGCCGCGTTAACCGCGCTTCCTAACGTCGCCTCCACATCGATCCCGTAAACCGACGGATGTCACGGGGATCAAGAACTCACCCTGACGTGTGGACGGCGACGAACGACATGATGACAAGATACGGCAGCCGCCTCTTCGACCAGGCCTTCGTGCGCAGCGGACCGATCCGCTGGCTCGTGGTGGGCGGAACATTGCTGATCGCGGCGATCGCCGTCGGCGCGGTGCTGATGGCGCAGAATTTCCGCGAGCGCGCGCTGCGCAACTCCAGCCGCGAGCTGGAAAACACCGTGCTGCTGCTCGCGCATCATTTCGATCAGCAATTGCAGGATTTCGCGGTCATCCAGAAGGATTTCGTCGACCACGTGCGCGTGAACGGAATTACGACCGCAGCGGACTTCCGCAAGCGCCTTTCCGGCGAGGACGTGCACCGCATGCTGCGCTCCAAGATCGACGCGCTTCCCTACATGGGCGGCGTCAACATCATCGATGCCGACGGCAACGTGATCAATTCCTCGACGGCATGGCCGGCGCCGAAGGTCAATGTCGCCGATCGCGCCTACTACCGCTCCTTCAGATACGATCCGCAGGCGCCCGACGTGCTGATCGAACCGGTTCACAGCCGCATCTCCGGCGCCTGGACCATCCTGATCGTGCGCAGGATCATGGGGCCGCACGGCGAGTTCATGGGCATCGTCGGACGCGGCATCGAACCGGCCAATTTCGAGAAATTCTTCGAGACCGTCATGCTCGGCGAAGGCGCGACGATCTCGATGCTGCATCGGGACGGTACGCTGCTTGCCCGCTATCCCTCCTCCAGCGACATGATGGGACGCAATTTCAGGAACGGGTCGTTCGAGCAGCAGAGGATCTTCGCACTCGACCACTTCGCCGGACGGATCGTGAGCCCGATCGACGGCGAGGACCGGCTGGCCTCGGCGCGTGCCTTGCCCCATTTCCCGATCCTGATGATGGCGACGACAACGCGCGCGGCGGCACTCGCCGACTGGCGCGAGCAGATCGGAATCCTGATTTCGGTCGCCGGCGCCTCCGCGCTTGCGATCGCGGGCGTGCTGACCGCGATCGTGCGCAAGCTCCTGGAGCAGCACCGCCTGTCCCGGGAGCGGTTGACACTGGAGAAGCAGCGGCTCGATCGCGCCGTCAACAACATGACGCAGGGTCTGCTGCTGTTCGACGCCGAGCAGCAGCTCGTGATCTGCAATCAGCGCTACATCGAGATGTACGGTTTGTCGCCCGACGTCGTCAAACCCGGCTACAGTTTCCGCGACATCATCGCTCACCGCAAGGAGACGGGCTCGTTCACGGGTGACGTCAACCAGTATACCGCGCGCGTGCTGCGCGACATCCACGTGCGCAACTCCATGGTGGTCGACACCAGCGATGGCCGATCGATCCAGATCGTCAACGAGCCGCTCGCCGATGGCGGCTGGGTCGCGACCCATGAGGACATCACCGATCGGCGGCGCACCGAGGAGCGCATCACCCACCTCGCCCACTACGACGCGCTGACCGACCTGCCCAACCGCGCCAAGTTCCACGAACATCTGCGTGAGGAGCTGGCCAGCATCGGCCACGGCGAAGAGCTCGCGGTCCATTACATCGACATCGACGAGTTCAAGGGCGTCAACGACGCGCTCGGCCATCTCGTCGGCGACGAGCTGCTGAAGTCGGTGGCGGAGAGCCTGCGCCGCTGCGCCGGCCCGGCCGATTTCGTCGCTCGGCTCGGCGGCGACGAGTTCGCGATCGTGCAGAGCGCAGTGACCTCGCAGGACCAGGTCAGCGAGCTCGTTGCGCGGGTCTTCGCCGCGATCCGCACGCCGTTCGATTGCATGGGCCATCACCTCACCACCGACGCCAGCATCGGCATTGCGCTGGCGCCGGGACACGGCAACGCGCTCGACCAGATCCTGAAGAACGCCGACATGGCGATGTATGCCGCCAAATCTGCCGGGCGCCGCACCTATCGCTTCTTCGAGCCTGAGATGGACGCCAAGGTCCGCGAGCGGCGCCAGCTCGAGATCGACCTGCGCCACGCCATCGCCCAAGGCGGGCGCGAAGGCGGCCTCGAGGTCTATTATCAACCCTGCCTCAGCCTGAAGGACGACCGCATTACCGGTTGCGAAGCGCTGGTGCGCTGGCGCCACCCCGAGCGCGGCATGGTCTCCCCGGCAGAATTCATCCCGATCGCGGAGGATACCGGACTGATCAACGAGATCGGCGAATGGGTGCTGTCGACCGCCTGCCGCGACGCGGCCGCCTGGCCCGACGACATCCGCCTCGCGGTCAACGTCTCGCCGGTGCAGTTCAAGAGCGGCACGCTGGCGCTGAAGATCATGGCGGCGCTGGCCGCGTCCAATCTGCCGGCGAGCCGGCTCGAACTCGAGATCACCGAGGCCGTGCTGATTCGCGACGACGACACCGCGCTTGCGATCCTGCACCAGCTCCGCGCCATCGGCGTCCGCATCGCGCTCGACGATTTCGGCACCGGCTACTCCTCGCTGAGCTATCTGCACCGCTTTCCGTTCGACAAGATCAAGATCGATCGCTGCTTCGTCAACGACATCGCGGGGCCCGACGGCTCCGCCAGCATCGTGCAGGCGGTGGTCAATCTCGCCAGTGCCCGCCGGATGGCAACCACGGCCGAAGGCGTCGAGACCGAGGAGCAGCAGCGCCTGCTGCGCACGCTCGGCTGCACCGAGATGCAGGGCTACCTGTTCAGCGCGGCAAGGCCAGCCGACAAAGTGGTGGAGCTGTTCGCCCTCCACCGCAGCCGCCTCGCCCAGCGCAACGGCGACGAAGCCCGCCGCCGCGAGGCCAGCTAGAGCGAGATTATCGCCGGGACAGAGCGTGGGCTCCATCCCAACTGCGGATCACTGAGACAGCACCAAATGAATTCGCCCGGGAGTGGCCATCCACTCCCGGGCGACGTCCGAGGTCCCAAAGAACCGATCGAGCTTAGTTCGGCACGGTGGCCTTCGGCGCCGGCTTGACGGCCGCCGCATTCACCGTAACGCCGTGGAGGAAGTCGTAGGCCGCATGCAGCGCCTTGTCGTCCTTCTCCTCCGGCGGGACATAGGACTGCGATCCGGTCTGCTCCTTCCCCTCGGTATTCTGCAAATGCCCGCGCATCTGCGACTCCGCGATGGTGTCGACGCGGCCTTTCAGCTCCGCCGGCACGTCCTGGAGGATCTCGATGTCCGGCGCGATGCCCTGGGCCTGGATCGAGCGGCCCGACGGGGTGTAGTAGCGCGCGGTGGTCAGCGCCAGCGCGCCGTTGCCGGCACCGAGCGGGATGATGGTTTGCACCGAGCCCTTGCCGAACGAGCGGGTGCCGATCAGCGTCGCGCGCTTGTGGTCATGCAGGGCGCCGGAGACGATCTCCGAGGCGGAGGCCGAGCCGCCGTTGATCAGGACGACGAGCGGCTTGCCCTTGGTAAGGTCGCCGCCATGCGCGGTGAAGCGCTGGGTTTCCTCCGGATTGCGTCCGCGGGTCGAGACGACTTCGCCACGCTGCAGGAACGCACTCGACACCGACACCGCCTGGTCGAGCAGGCCGCCCGGATTGTTGCGCAGATCCATCACATAGCCGACGAGCTTGTCTTGCGGGACGTCCTTGGAGATCGAGGCGATCGCCTTCTTCAGGCCATCGGTGGTCTGCTCGTTGAACGAGGTGACGCGGATATAGCCGATGTCGCCGTTCTCGACGTGGAAGCGGACCGGACGGACATGGATGATCTCGCGCGTGATCGCGACATCGAGCGGGGCGGCGGCGCCCTTGCGCACGATGGTCAGCTTGGTCTTGGTGTCGACCGGGCCCTTCATCTTGTTGACGGCCTGCTCGAGCGTCATGCCCTGCACGTTTTCGCCGTCGATCTTGCTGATGAGGTCGCCGGACATGATGCCGGCTTTGGACGCCGGGGTATCGTCGATCGGGGAAACGACCTTGACCAGGCCCTCTTCCATCGTGACCTCGATGCCGAGGCCGCCGAACTCGCCGGAAGTGGTCTCCTGCATCTCGGTCCAGGCCTTGGCGTTCATGTAGCGCGAATGCGGATCGAGCGAGGTCACCATGCCGGTGATGGCGCCTTCGATCAGCTTGGCGTTGTCGGGTTTCTCGACGTAGCTCGCCTTCACCCGCTCGAAGACCTCCCCGAACAGATTGAGCTGGGAATACGCGTCGTCCGCGCTTGCCGCCGCCCGTGCCGCCCATAGTCCGCCCTGCGGACCTGATACGAGGAGGGTCAGGCACGCTCCGGTGAGCGCGCCCAGGGGGAAGAGCAGGGTTTTCCGCATGGAATGGGTGGCCTTTTCGCTTAGCGGTTCTTTTGAGGCTTGGCAGCCGCCATGCAAGTGGCGATCCAGCCCGGTTCTCACAATATCATTCAGGTTTCTTCAAGGCCGTCCCGCCTTGCGGGCGGGTACGCGCTAAAAATCCTTCGCCTGAACCTAAACATTTGGCAACGTTCGTAGACCGGCCCCGCTCCCGGCGGGAATCAGTCGACCGGACGACGCCTCGCAGCTATGCGATTTTAGGATGGTTTTGCAGGGCCGGACGGGATAGGCGATGGCATAAGACTTCAAATTCTCGGGAGGATAACAATGAACGAAGCACTCCGGCCGGAACGGAACGTCGAACTCGGCGCCAGCAACGAGCCGTTCCAGAACCTGCACGAATTCATCCGGAAGGCGCGTTCCAACCTCAACCAGAACGCCTGGGACTACATCGTCGGCGCGGCCGAGACCGAGACCACGATGCGCCGCAACCGCATGGCGCTGGACGAGATCGCGTTCCGCCCGCGTGTGCTGCGCGACATGCGCAAGGTCAGCGGCTCGGTCGAGCAGTTCGGCCGCAAGATGCGACTGCCTGTGGTGCTCGCCCCCGTCGGCGCGCTCGAGATCTTCGACCCCAATGGCGCAGCCAGCGTCGCGCGCGCCGCCGGCGCTTTTGGTGCGTCGCACATGCTCAGCTCCGTCTCCGAGCCCGGCCTGGAAAAGACGGCCGAAGCCGCGCCCGATGCGCTGCGCATGTACCAGCTCTACGTCCGCGGCGATGACGCGTTCGTCGCCGACGTCGTCAGCCGTGCGCAGAAGGCCGATTATGCCGCCTTCTGCCTGACCGTCGACACCGCTCATTACAGCCGTCGCGAGCGTGACATCGCCAAGCGCTACGTTCGCGAGAGCCGCCTGCGCGCCACCGGCGGCGACTACCAGAAGGGTCTGGAGTGGCGGACCGTGAAGATGATCAAGGACAAGTTCAAGATTCCCCTGATCATCAAGGGCATCGCAACCGCCGAGGACGCGCAGATCGCGGTCGATCACGGCGTCGAGTGGATCTATGTCTCCAACCATGGCGGCCGCCAGCTTGATCACGGCCGCGGCGCCATGCATGTGCTGCCGGAAATCGTCGATGCGGTGAAGGGCCGCGCCAAGATCATGGTCGATGGCGGCTTCTGCCGCGGCACCGATATCGTCAAGGCGATCGCCGCGGGCGCCGACCTCGTCGGCATCGGCCGGCTGCAATGCTGGGCGCTGGCGGCAGCCGGCGAGACCGGCGTGACGCGGATGCTGGAACTGCTGGAAGACGAGGTGCTGCGCTGCCTCGGTCTGTTGGGTGCCACCTCGTTCGCCGAGGTCAACAGATCCTGTCTGCACCCGGCCACCGCGACCAATGCGCCGAGCGTGTTCAGCGCGTTCCCGCTGTTCGACCACGAACCCTATCGATACTGACCCGAAAGGACGCAATGACCTCGCTCTCTCCCGGCAGCGCAGATGCGCTCCTGTTCGATCTCGGGCGCGTCGTGCTCGACATCGATTTCTCCAGGGCGATCGCCTGCTGGGCCGGACATGCCGGCTGCAAGCCCGAAGCCATCGTCGGGCGCTATGTGCGCGACGAGGCCTACCGGCTGCACGAGGTCGGCAAGCTCAGCGACGAGGACTATTTTGCCTCCCTGCGCTCTTCGCTCGGAATCTCCATTTCGGATGACCAGTTCCTGGAGGGGTGGAACGCGATCTTCGCCGGCGAAATGCCTGATATCACGGAGCTCCTGCCCCGCGCGGCAAAACAGATGCCGGTCTATGCCTTCTCCAACACCAACCGCCCGCATGTAGACTATTTCTCGAAGCAATATGCCGACCTGCTCGGCCATTTCCGCGAGCTGTACCTGTCCTCCAGCATCGGGCTGCGCAAACCGGATGCTGAAGCGTTCGACCATGTCGTCGCCGCGATGGGCGTGCCGGCCAGCCGGATCGTGTTCTTCGACGACCTCGCAGAGAACATCGAAGGCGCGCGCGCCCGCGGCCTGACCGCGGTCCATGTGACCTCGCCGACCGATGTCGGGAATGCGCTGAAAGCTCTGGGGATCTGACCGCGAGACGCCGCGACCCGGAACTATTTCGCGCGCGGGCATGGAACCAAGTCGCTCTGTGCATTTTTATACAGAGTTCCGGGAACGAATGCCCGCTTCCGGACTCATCAGTCCGTTGGGAATTCTACATGGACTTATCATCGTGTTGGGCAAAACCTACCTCACCAAGCAGGCCTCGCTGCTCGTCAAATTCGCCAAGACCACCTCGGACTCCGAGCTTTCCGCCAAGCTGATGAGCAAGGCGGCCGACCTGAAGGCCCAGGCCGATCCGTTGCCGGACAAGGATCAAGGGCCCAAGGCGCCTGACGTCGCCGAAGATGGAGAGGCGGCAAGGGGAAATCCCATAACGCGGTCGTAGTGCCGCGCGCAGGCTGCCGCTCCTCATACCGGTTTGCCTCGCCCTCCGGATCATGTCGCGACTCAAGCCCTGCCCCAAGCGTAAGCTTCGCGGCGATATAACCCCTTTTGCCTCGGCCTCTCCGCTCGGCTAGAACCTTGCCGACCGAGTCCTTCGATCTTGTTGCGGGAGTTCACCGTGGCCCTCATGCCGGTTTCCGATGCGCTTGCCGCCGTGCTCGCCGGTGTAGAGCCTTTGGCTGAGGAAATGATCGCGCTGGATCAGGCCTTCCATCGCGTGCTCGCGCGCGACGTTGCCGCGCGGCGGACGCAGCCGCCGCAGGACATGTCGGCGATGGATGGCTATGCCGTCCGCGCGGCCGATGCGGCGAAGGTCGGTGCGCAGCTCACCGTCATCGGCGAGGTCGCAGCCGGCCGCCCATTTGCGGGAACAGTCGGCGCTGGCCAAGCCGTGCGGATCTTCACCGGCGGGGTCGTGCCCGCCGGCGCGGATGCGGTGGTGATCCAGGAAGACACCGTCGCGGACGGCAAGCACATCACGATCAAGGAAGCCGCCGTCACCGGGCGGCACATCCGCCCCGCCGGGATCGATTTCCGCGAGGGTGAGGTGCTCCTGCACAAGGGGATGCGCCTGACCGAGCGCGACCTTGCGCTCGCTGCCGGCATGAACCACCCGCAGCTTGCCGTCCGCCGCCGCCCGAAGGTCGCGATTCTCGCAACCGGCGACGAGTTGGTGATGCCCGGCTCGACGCCCGGCCACGGCCAGATCGTCTATTCCAACGGCTACGCCCTGCACGCCCTCGCCCGCAGCGAGGGGGCCGACACCATCGATCTCGGGGTTGCCGCCGACACGCTTGCCGCCACCACATCAGGCATTCGCCGCGCGCGGGAATCCGGCGCCGACATCCTGATCACGACCGGCGGCGCCTCTGTCGGTGACCACGACCTGGTGCAGCGGGCGCTGACCGACGAGGGCATCTCGATGGCGTTCTGGAAGATCGCGATGCGACCGGGCAAGCCGATGATGAACGGGCAACTCGGGCCAATGCGCGTGATCGGCCTGCCCGGCAATCCCGTGTCATCCTACGTCTGCGGCTTCCTGTTTCTGGTGCCGCTGATTCGCGCACTGTCGGGCCGTCAGGTGATTCATCATCGCCGCGAACGCGCTGTGCTCGGCCGCGACGTCGGCGCCAACGACCAGCGCGAGGATTATCTGCGTGCGCGTCTGCAGACGCGCGATGACGGCACGCTTCTAGCTCTTCCCGTCAATCACCAGGATTCCTCGCTGCTTGCGAATCTCGCTGCGGCACAGGCACTTCTCGTGCGTCCGCCGTTCGCGCCGAAAGCCGAAGCCGGCACGCCATGCGAGGTGCTGCGATTGCCCGAGTGAGCGCACCGTTCGCAACCGTTCCGCGAACTTTGTCGCGTTCACGGTAAATTAAGCAGTTGCGGAACATGTATCGAACATATAGTGTCCGTTCATGATTTGTTTCGAGCATGTAGCGGCTTATTGCTGAATTCAGCGTCTCGGAATCGAACGACATCGTCAGGGGGATTTTGGTCGAGATGTTAACGCGCAAACAATACGAGCTCCTGCGGTTCATCAGCGAGCGATTGAAGGAAAGCGGCGTGCCGCCCTCCTTCGACGAGATGAAGGACGCGCTCGACCTGCGCTCCAAGTCGGGCATCCATCGCCTGATCACCGCGCTCGAGGAACGTGGCTTCATCCGCCGCCTGCCCAACCGCGCCCGCGCCATCGAAGTGATCAAGCTGCCCGAACTCCAGGCGGCTGCCGGCAGCCGCCGCGGCTTCACGCCGAGCGTCATCGAGGGCAATCTCGGCAAGGTGCGGACGACGTCGAGCCCGCCCGCTGACGAAGGCGAGCGCCCCGTCGCGGTTCCCGTGATGGGCCGGATCGCGGCCGGTACGCCGATCGAGGCCTTGCAGACCCGCAGCCACACCATCAGCGTCCCGCCCGACATGCTCGGCGCGGGCGAGCACTACGCGCTCGAAGTGCGCGGCGATTCCATGGTCGATGCCGGGATTCTCGACGGCGACATGGCGCTGATCCAGCGCAACGAGAGCTGCGACACCGGCGATATCGTGGTGGCGTTGATCGACGACGAGGAAGCAACGCTCAAACGCTTCCGCCGCCGTGGCGCCTCGATTGCGCTCGAGCCGGCAAACGCCGCCTACGAGGTCCGGATCCTGCCGCCCAACCGGGTCAAGATCCAGGGCAAGCTGATCGGGCTGTACCGGAAATACTGAACCCGTCGCGCGCCGCCGCTGGCGAGCGTGCCTTCATGATTGGAGCGGGCGGTTGTCCGCTCCGGCTGGATAGTCTTTCTGGTTCTGCACAGATTATCCGGCCCCCTCTCCCGCGCTACATCCCCGGCACGCCACAACGAAGCACGCATCGCTTCGTTGCGCCTTTGCGAGACCGAGGAGACCGCCATGCGCAAGTTCTTTTTGATCACCGCCACGATGGCACTGATCGCAACGTCACCGTCGCAAGCCTTCGCTGCGCAGCCGCAGCATCACATTCGCAAGGCGCCCCAGGCGACGAGCGGGCAACTCCGCAATGCCCGCAACGCCGTCGAGCAGCCGGCGCAGCCAGCCTGGCCATATTCGGGCTGGTCGGCACCTGCCGGCCGCTAACGGAGAGGCTCGCGAATGCACGGGAGCAGGCTTTGTTCCTCGCGTGCCTGAAAAAGATATTGTGATGGCAGCCTGCAGACTCAAGCCGCAGATTTGCCCCCAACATCGCATATGATCGCAGGCTTCCACTCTGATAGAGGCCTGCGCCTCAGAAGAGGCGTGGGTGCTCTATCGCTGATGAGGAGCACCCGATGTGTGACTATAGCCTGCATGCCGTCGCGACGCGTCCCGCAGAAGTCGGCGAGACGATCGTCACGACAACGTTCCGCGGCACCTCGACGCGCGGCTTCGCCTCCGAAGCCGACATGTCGGTCGCGGTCTGCCTGCTGCCGGGGACGGAGCTCGCCTTCGCCGACAACGTCCGCTACGACAACCGCTGGATCTGGACGCGCACCATCAATTCGCGCGTCGGCAAGTTCGGCAAGGTCGATCCGCACATTCCCGATCGTCATCACGACGCGATCGAATTCCCGGATGGCAAATACGTCCTGGTGACCCAGCTCGTCGAAGGCCAGCGCGCGACCGTGCTGCAACTGCCGGTGGCCCAGCCGCTCGGTGAGCGCGAGCACAAGCCGCAAGTGACTGCCGACATCAGTCCGACGCCCCCGCGCCTTCCGATCGGCTGAGCCGTCATCCTTGGGCATGACCTCCGCGTAAGCGCGTTTTCGCGTTTGTCGCGCCGGGAAACCGCTACACACTTTTGCGGATCAGGCCTTAGTCCTCGGCCTGAAGGTCGGCCTCGGACGGTGTTGCGTCCTTCGCGCGCGGAGTCGCCGACCGTGGCACGAGGGTCCGTTCAAAATCTCCATCGCCGGCCGCCGCCGGCGACCAGGGGCGGTTTGCGCCCCGTGCCCTCACCGACTGAACCGCAAACCCATCGCCGCGGCGTGTCAGCGCCAGCGCGCCCTGGCTCACCAGACGCGGCCGGTCGACCAGCATCGCACCACAATCCGGCGGCGCAGGCCTTGCCGTCACCACCAGGGCCGCGCGACTGCAATCATCGGCCAGCGCGTCGATGCGCTGCGCCAGCGCGACCATGCGGCCGTCGGCAAGCGGCGTCACGCAGCCGGCATCGTCGCACGACACGCCGTCGCCGAGCGAAGTGCTCGCCGCATCGCGCGGATCGGCGTCCGCCGCAAGCCACTCCTTCAGCAGGAAATTGTCCTTCTTCGTCCTGATCAGATGCAGCTGCCCGTCCCTGCCTCGCACCGCGACGTTCTGGCCGTCACCCGCGATCAGGATGTCGGGTTGCCTGATAGAAAGACCCCAGATGGTCGCAGCCACGAGCACGACCGCTCCCGACCAGCGCAGCGGCGTGCGCAGCAGGCCCATCAGGATCAGGCCGAGGCTCGCAGCGATCAGCGGCGCTGTGCCGAAGGCGCAGACGTGACCGATCGCACCGGGCAATGCGGCCACCCAGCGCGTGACCAAAATCATCCAGTCGATGCCGATCCCCATCAACCACCAGAACACGCCGTCCAGCCCGAAGGGAGCCGCGAGCAATCCGAGCAGCCCGGCCGGCATCACCAGCGCCGAGACCACCGGCATCGCGCCGAGATTGGCGAGCACGCCATAGGGTGTGACGCGGTGGAAATGGAAGGCGGAGTAAGGAGTGGTCGCAAATCCCGCGATCATCGAGGCCATGAACAACATCGCGATCTCGCGGCCGCCCCACAGCGCGATGCGCGCGGTCGCCGAATGATCGGGCGAGGCCAACAGGCTCGGCATGCCGATCTGCACCATGGCGACGAGCCCGAGCGTTGCCGCGAACGACATTTGGAAGCTCGGATGCACCAGCGCTTCCGGCGCGAACGCGAGCACGATAAGTGCCGCCACGGCCAGGGTGCGGAATGTGATCGCGCGCCGATCGACGATGACAGCGATCAGCACCACCGCGGTCATGAAGAACGATCTCTGCGTCGCGACTTCGGC
This sequence comes from Bradyrhizobium guangzhouense, assembly GCF_004114955.1. Classification (NCBI taxonomy): domain Bacteria; kingdom Pseudomonadati; phylum Pseudomonadota; class Alphaproteobacteria; order Hyphomicrobiales; family Nitrobacteraceae; genus Bradyrhizobium; species Bradyrhizobium guangzhouense. The sequence goes on along the minus strand of NZ_CP030053.1, from coordinate 3,461,490 downwards.
ACCGGAGAGCAACAGATAGAACGCCGAAGCGGTCAGTGCGGCGGCGGCAGACCATTTCTTGATGGGAAAGCCCACCGCCAGTCCCGGGACGAGCGCGAGCAGCGCGCGGACCGCGAAGAAGACGACCCCCGCGACGACGGCCATGTGATAGCCCGAAATCGAGAGGACGTGACCAAGCCCCGAGATGAACATCGCGTCGTTGACGGGCGTGGTGATCGCGTCGCGGCGCCCGGTGAGCAGCGCGGTCGCGATGGCGCGGTTGTCGCCGTCGAGCGTGGCGCGGATGCGCGCGTCGATGGCATCGCGCAGGCCTTGCATGATCGCGGCATAGCGTAGCTGCAATCCGCCTGACACCGGCGGCGTCACGATCGTGATCGCCCCCATCGCAAAACCCGAGGCACCGATGCCTTGGAAGAACATGTCGCGCGAGAAATCGTAGCTGCCGGGCCGCAGCGGCGACAGCGGCGGCATCAGCCGCGCCTTCAACTGCACGAAGCTGCCGACATCGGGCGCAGTCCCCTTGCGCACGGAGAGGCGGACGCGCTCGAGCTTCACGTCGCTACGCTGCGCCTCCATCGCGGCGACGCGCAGCACGAAACGGTCGGTGCGCTCGCGGATGTCGCGGGTCTCGACGAAGCCCGACAGCGACACCGAATAAAGCGGCTTTGCGAGCACTGTATGCGCGATGCGTGCCGTCTTCCACGTCGCTGCGGCAAAACCGGCCGCGACCGCCGCGATCATGATCGCGGGCGCAAACCAAGGGCTTCGCCGCAACAGGACCGCGCCGAGCATGAGCGCGGTCGCTGTCGCAACCGTGACCCACAGCACCGGCTCGTGATCGGCGGCAAAATAGAGCGCGATGCCGCAGCCGAAGGCAACGGGCACCCAGGGAAACAGCCGGCCCGCGCCAGCCTCGGCCTTGGCCCATTCGCGCAGCGTGCCGCCGATCGCGGGCCAGACGCCAAACCCAGCCGGCACGAACCCGCCGGCCGATCGGGCCCGGCCTGTCGGCCAAGTCCCGGCAATGCCTTGCGACAAACGCTGCGGCCGGTCCGGCTCCGCCATTCCCTAAGGCAACCCCTGCGATATTAGACGGGGCCGGAGGCTACCGGAACGTGCAGCCCACCGAATAGCGGTACGGATCGGGAACGAAGAGGCCGCGCCCCTACTTTTCCTCTTCCATCGTCACGGCGACGTCCGCCTTGGCCGACAGGCGGACCTTGTTGCCCTCGACACCGGCGACGAGGCCCTTGTCGATGAAATGGTGGTGGCCCTTGTGACTGCCCTCACCGCTGTCCTTCCTGGTCAGCTTGATACGGTTACCCTCGACCTTGTCGACCGTACCGACATGAACGCCGTCGGCGCCGATGACTTCCATATGCTCTGCGATGTTCTGCATGGTGGGATCCTCGTTGGACCCACACAACGCGCAGGGAGCGCGTTCGTTGCTCTCGTCGCAATGACGATGCCGTGTGACGACGCGCCGGTCAGATCAACGGCGCCTTCGCCGAGGCATGGTGATTGACGATCTTCCAGTCGCCATCCTCGCGAATGATGACCCAGCTCATCTTGACGATCAGATCCTCCCGTTCGCCGGCGAGGTCGAACGTGATTGACGCACCCATGTTGATCATATCAGGCCCTGCTTGCGCCGCCCGCACCTCGGAGAACGTCGCGCTGGGCCTGCGCCAGCGCGGCAGGCCGTTGAAGTAATCGGCGACGCCGTCCCTGCCCCGATAGAGTTTTGGGTTGGAGCCGAAGAAGAACGCGTTCTTCGAATACAGCGACGACAGCGCAGCCGCATCGAGCGTGGCAAAGCCGGCGCACCATCTCGCGATGATGGCGGAAACGATGGCGTCGGCTTCGCTGCTCATATCCCCAAGCCCTTCTCAGCCCTTGGCCACTTCCTTCGCGAAGGTATCGCGCAGGCCGATGGTGCGTGAAAACACCGGTTTGCCCGGCGTCGAGTCCTTGTCGCGCACGAAATAGCCCTGGCGCTCGAACTGCACCGGCTCGGTCGAATTGCTCGCGGCAACCGAGGCCTCGACTCGGGCATCGCCGAGGATCTCCAGCGAATTCGGATTGAGATCGGCCGCGAAGTTTTGGGCGTCCGGGCTCGGATTGGCGAACAGCTGGTTGTAGATGCGGATCTCCGCCGGCACGGAATTCGCCGCCGGCAGCCAATGCATGGTCGCCTTGACCTTGCGACCGTCGGGCGCGTTGCCGCCCTTGGTCGCGGGATCGTAGGTGCAGCGCAGCTCCACCACTTCGCCCTTGTCGTTCTTGATCACGCCGGTGCACTTGACGAAATAGGCGTAGCGCAGCCGCACTTCATTGCCCGGCGACAGGCGGAAGAACTTCTTCGGTGGGGTCTCCATGAAGTCGTCCTGCTCGATATAGAGCTCGCGGCCGAACGTGATTTTTCGGGTGCCGGCGCTCGGATCGTCCGGATGGTTGATCGCCTCCAGCTCCTCGGTCTGTCCTTCCGGATAATTCTCGATCACGACCTTGAGCGGCTTCAACACCGCCATCCGGCGCTGCGACGTGCGGTTCAGTTCCTCGCGGATGCAGAACTCGAGCATGCCGACATCGACCACGCTGTTGGCCTTGGCCACGCCGATCCGCTTGATGAATTCGCGCAAGGCCGCCGGCGGCACGCCGCGGCGGCGCATCCCCGCCATGGTCGGCATGCGCGGATCGTCCCAGCCGGCGACATGGCCATCGCGGACGAGCTGGGTCAGCACGCGCTTGGACAAGAGCGTGTAGGTCAGATTGAGCCGCGCCATTTCGTATTGATGCGGCGTGGACGGCACCGGCAGCTTCTCGATGAACCAGTCGTAGAGCGGCCGATGGTCCTCGAACTCCAGCGTACAGATCGAGTGCGTGATGCCCTCGATCGCATCCGACTGGCCATGGGCATAGTCGTAGCTCGGATAGATGCTCCACTTGGTCCCGGTGCGCGGGTGATGCGCATGCAGGATGCGATACAGCACGGGATCGCGCAGATTGATGTTGCCCGAGGACATGTCGATCTTGGCCCGCAGCACGCGCGCGCCGTTGGGGAATTCGCCCGCCTTCATGCGGCGGAACAGGTCGAGATTCTCCTCCACGCTGCGATCGCGGAACGGCGAGTTCTTGCCGGGTTCGGTCAGCGTGCCGCGCGAGAGGCGGATCTCCTCCTGGGACTGGTCGTCGACATAAGCGAGCCCGTCGCGGATCAGCTTCTCCGCCCATTCGTACAGGCGGTCGAAATAATCCGAGGCGTAGAACAGGTTCTTGCCCCAGTCGTAGCCGAGCCAATGGACGTCGGCCTGAATGGAATCGATATATTCCTGCTCTTCCTTGACCGGATTGGTGTCGTCGAAGCGCAGATGGCAGCGGCCCGGAAACTCCTGAGCGATGCCGAAATTGAGTGCGATCGACTTGGCGTGGCCGATATGCAGGTAACCGTTCGGCTCCGGCGGGAACCGGGTCACGATCTCCTTGTACTTGGCCTGGTCGAGGTCGGCCTGGATGATGTCACGAATGAAATCGCGCCCAACCTCAGTCGCCACCGGTTCTGTCATTACGAAAATCCTGTAGGGAAATCAGCGGTCCTTCTGCCAAATTCGCTTGGCTGAGCCAAGGCCTTAGGCTGTCCGCCGATGGGCTTTAGTTATGCTCTGGTCCTGTTATATACCACCGCCTCCCATGCATAGGCCCTGCCACGAATGACTGATTCCATCGTCACCCGCTTTGCTCCCTCCCCAACCGGCTTCCTCCACATCGGAGGCGCCCGCACGGCGCTGTTCAACTGGCTCTATGCGAAGAAGCACGGCGGCAAGATGCTGCTCCGGATCGAGGACACCGACCGGGAGCGCTCCACCGAGGCCGCGATCGGCGCGATCCTGGACGGGCTGAAATGGCTGGAGCTCGGCTGGGATGGCGACGTCATCTACCAGTTCAGCCGCGCCGCCCGTCACCGCGAGGTCGCCGAGCAGCTTCTTGCCGACGGCAAGGCCTATCGCTGCTACGCCACCGCCGAGGAGCTTGCCGCCCTGCGCGAGAAGGCACGAGCTGAGGGCCGCACCCGCCTCTATGACGGTATGTGGCGCGACCGCGATCCGGCCACGGCACCCGCTGACGTCAAGCCGACCATCCGCCTGCGCGCGCCGCAGACCGGCGAGACCGTGATCGAGGACCAGGTCCAGGGCCGCGTGGTCTGGCAGAACGAGAACCTCGACGACCTCGTCCTGCTGCGCGGCGATGGCAACCCGACCTACATGCTCGCGGTGGTCGTGGACGACCACGACATGGGCGTCACCCATGTCATCCGCGGCGACGACCATCTGATCAACGCCGCCCGCCAGAAGCAGATCTACGATGCGATGGGCTGGGCGCTCCCTAACATGTCCCACATCCCGCTGATCCACGGCCCCGACGGCTCAAAACTGTCCAAGCGCCACGGCGCGCTCGGCGTCGACGCCTATCGCGCCATGGGATACCTCCCGGCGGCGCTGCGCAATTACCTCGTCCGTCTCGGCTGGAGCCATGGCGACCAGGAGATCTTCTCAACCGAGGAGATGATCGCAGCGTTCGACCTCGCCAATGTCGGCCGCGCCGCCGCCCGCTTCGACTTCGCCAAGCTGGAGAACCTCAACGGCCACTACATCCGCCACGCCGACGATCAATCGCTCGTGAAGATGTTCGAGGACGTGCTCGACCACGTCGTGCCCGCGCGTGACGAGATTAAGGTCAAGTTAAACGACACCACGCGCGCCCAACTGCTCAAGGCCATGCCGGCGCTGAAGGAGCGCGCCAAGACGCTGATCGAGCTGATCGATGGCGCCTATTTCATCTTCGCCGACCGGCCGTTGCAGCTCGACCCGAAGGCGGCGGCCCTGCTGACGCCCGAGAACCGCAAGCTGATTGGCCAGCTTCATTCCGCGCTGGAGAAAGTCGAGACCTGGAGCGGCGCCGCCACCGAAGCTGCGCTGCGCGCCTTCGCCGAGGAAAATAGTCTCAAGCTCGGCGCGGTCGCCCAACCGTTGCGGGCGGCGCTGACCGGCCGCACCACGTCGCCCGGCATATTCGAGGTTTTGGACGTGCTGGGACGCCAGGAAAGCCTGGCCCGGCTTGAGGATCAGTCCAAGGACTGACCTAAGACGTAAGTAGGGCCATGGCTGCCATGATCTTGCAGCGCACACAGCAATAATATACCCATCTCCCCGTACATTCTGGAACATCCGGCCTGCCCCATCTCTCCTTTGGGGGCCTCCGGCTCCGGCCCGTTTCACCACACATCGGGGACCTCTGATGGACGCCAAAGAAAGCCCAAAGACCGCCACGCTGACGGTCGGAAACAAGAATTACGATCTCCCGATTCACAGCGGCAGCGTCGGACCTGATGTCATCGATATCGGCAAGCTGTACGGCCAGTCCGGCCTGTTCACCTATGATCCCGGCTTCACCTCGACCGCGAGCTGCCAGTCCAAGATCACCTATATCGACGGTGACGCGGGCGTGCTGGAGTACCGTGGCTACCCGATCGAGCAGCTCGCCGAGCACGGCGATTTCCTCGAGACCTGCTACCTCCTGCTCTACGGGAACCTGCCGACCGCCGCGCAGAAGAAGGATTTCGACGACCGCGTGATCCATCACACGATGGTGCACGAGCAGATGGCCCGCTTCTTCCAGGGCTTCCGCCGCGACGCCCATCCGATGGCGGTCATGGTGGCCTCGGTTGGCGCGCTTGCCGCGTTCTACCACGACTCGACCGACATCAACGATCCGAAGCAGCGCATGATCGCTTCCATGCGCATGATCGCGAAGATCCCGACGCTGGCGGCGATGGCCTACAAGTACACCATCGGCCAGCCCTTCATGTATCCGAAGAACTCGCTGAAGTTCGCCGAGAACTTCCTGCACATGTGCTTCGCGGTGCCGTGCGAGGAGTACAAGATCAACCCGGTGCTCGCCGACGCGCTGGACAAGATCTTCATCCTGCACGCCGACCACGAGCAGAATGCCTCGACCTCGACGGTGCGTATCGCCGGCTCTTCGGGCGCAAATCCGTTCGCCTGCATCGCCGCCGGCATCGCTTGCCTCTGGGGCCCGGCGCATGGCGGCGCCAATGAAGCTGCGCTTGCGATGCTCGCCGAGATCGGCTCCGTGGACAAGATCCCCGAATTCATCGCCAAGGTGAAGGACAAGAATTCCGAAGTCCGTCTGATGGGCTTCGGTCACCGCGTCTACAAGAACTACGATCCGCGCGCCAAGATCATGCAGAAGATGTGTCACGCCGTGCTCAAGGAGACCGGTCATGGCGACGATCCGATGCTGAAGGTGGCGCTCGAGCTCGAGAAGATCGCGCTCAGCGACCAGTACTTCATCGACCGCAAGCTGTACCCGAACGTCGACTTCTATTCGGGCATCACGCTGAAGGCGATGGGCTTCCCGGTCTCGATGTTCACCGTGCTGTTCGCCGTCGCCCGCACCGTCGGCTGGATCAGCCAGTGGAGCGAGATGATCGAGGACCCGCAGCAGAAGATCGGCCGTCCGCGCCAGCTCTACACCGGCGTCACCCGCCGCGATTACGTTGCGATCAAGGATCGCAAGTAAGGGTTAGACGATACGGCTTTCGGAACGGCGCCATCTCACGATGGCGCCGTTTTTGTTTGCGCAGCTGGGCCGTAGCGTGGGTTAGTCCCGCGGCAGCGCGAAGCGCTGTCCGCGCGGCGTAACCCACCTCTTAGTCTCCGCGGCGACAGAAGTGGTGGATTACGCCGAGCAGATGCGCTTTGCGCATCTGCAGGGCTAATCCACCCCACGAACCAGCACTCGTGTTGCCCCGCACAACAACAAGTCCACGCATGACACCGACGAGCGCTTGACAGTTCAAACACTCCGCGCGCAAATTCTTACACTAAGTAAGAATGACGACAGGGATGGAAATGCCGGAGCAGCCGAGAAGTCGGCGGCAGACGCGTGCTGCCATTTTGACTCATTTGCTTCAGTCCGGCGGCTCGTTCCGGCCGCCGCTGGCAAAAGCCGTGCGCCTGTCCGAAGCCAGCCTGTCGCGCATCCTGTTCGACCTCAAGGCTGAAGGCCTGATCGAGGAAGTCAGGCGCCCTGCCCCTTATGTCGGCGGCCCGACGGGTCTGGTGTCGCTCGATCGCACGGTGGCGCTTGCCGCCCTCGAGCTCACTGGCGAATGGCTCAGCGTCGGGGTCGGCAATTTGTCGGGCGAGCTGCGCTACATCGAGCGCGTGCCGCTGCCGCGGAAGCCGACCGTCGAGACCGTTGGCCGGGTATTCCGCGAAGCTCTGAATTTGCTGCACGACTGGACGCGCCGCCGCCGCATCAGGCTCGCGCAAATTGGCGTGACCGTTCCGGGCCTCGGCCGTCTCAGTGAATTCGGCAATCCCATCATCCCCTGTGACATCGCACAGCTCGACGACATGCTCGGCGAGCAATTTGCGGGCGTGCCGGTCACTTTCACCAACTCGGTGGTGGCGCACGCCGCCTTTCATCGCTGCCGCACCGAAAACTATCCGTTCACCGATGCGCATCTGTTCGTCTTTGTAGGCCAGGGTGTCGCGGGCGCCTGGATCGATGATCCCATTGAGGACGACGCACTCGAGCCGGTCGAGCTCGGCCACATGGTGTTTGGAACCGGCGGCCCCCGTTGTCGCTGTGGACATCATGGCTGCGTCGAAGCCTACACGTCGCTGCCGGCGCTGGCCGAACTGCTGCGCATCACCGAAGCCGAATTGCTCCAGCTTGGCTCTGACTGGGTGACGACACTCCCCCTCACGGCGCGGCTGCGCCAGGAATTGCGCCAGCGGCTGTTCCGGCTCGGTCTCGCCATCGGCAATACGTTGAACGTCAAACCATGCCGCGGCGTTGTCGTCAGCGGCTGGCCATCGCTTCTCGCGGAAGACGATCGAAAGGCCGTGAACGACGGCATCGATTCCAGTCTGCTCGGCGGCCGCAAGCTGGCGCAGGTGTCGCTCGCCTTCGTGCCACCCTCGACCGGCAACGACCCGCAGGCCGCTCTCGCCTTCGCCGCCTTCTGCCTGGCGAGATCCGGCGGCATGCCGACCGCATCGACGGAGGCCGCCTGACATGACTTAAGCCGCGTGCGGCTCGCGCACGCCAACAACCGCGCCAAAATGGCGCAAACCACTTCACACCCGGGAGGAACTGCCATGCCAATCACAACAACAAGGCGTCGTCTGCTCGCTGGATCTGCTGCCGCACTCGCGCTGCCGGCCTTTGCCCGCGCGCAAGGCGCGGTCAAACCGCGTCTCACCGCTATCTCGCAATGGTCCGCGGGCAGCGACGGAGCCGCTATCACCGCGCTCGGGAAGAAGTTCGAGGAGAAGGGCGGCATCTGGCAGCACTCGCCGGTTCCCGGCTTCACCACCGAGATGATGAACAAGCTGCGCGCGCAGATCATCGCCGGCGATCCGCCGGCCTGCTCGCAGCTCAAGGGGCCCGAGATCGCGGCGTGGTCTAAGATCGCTCCGACCGTCGATCTCGACGCCGTGGTCGCGGCTGCCGGCTACGAGAAGGTCGTCGCGCCGGACCTTGCAAAGCTGCACAAGCCGGCGGGCAAGTGGATCGCGCTGCCGCTACAAATCTACAGCACCAACATGCTGTTTCTCTCCAAGCGCGGGATGGACAAGGCCAAGGCCGACAAGCCCCCCGTCACCTGGGCTGACTTCAACGAACTTGCCGAGAAGATGAAGTCGGCCGGGATGGCCTATCCGATCGCCAACGGCGGCACCCGCCCGGACGACGGACAGAAATTCGAAGCCTCCTTCGCCGGCATCAGTCCGACGGCATATCGCGCCGCCCTGATGAATCTCGACAAGAAGGCGCTGGAAGGCCCCGAGATCAAGGCGGCGTTCGCACAGACGCGCAAGATCGCCGACTGGTGTGACCCCAATGTCGGCGCACAGCCCTATGCCACCAACCTGAAGCGCTTCGTCGACGGCGACATGGGCATGTTGATCATGGGTGGCTGGGCGCAGGGCGTGCTAAAAAATGCTGGTTTCAAGTTCGACGACTACGTCATCGTTCCCGGCCCCAGCGACAACCGCAAGCCGGTGTTCCTGTTGAACGCCGACGCTTTCATCTTCTGGCAGCGCAAGGAGGCCGACCTTCAGGCCGGCCAGATGCTGATGGCGCAGCTCGTGATGGATCCGGCGATCCAGACCATGTACTCGCAAATTACGGGATCGATCCCCGTGCGTACCGATGTCGACCTGTCCGGTGAAGGCTGGTCGGACGGCCAGCGGCGCACCGCCGCCGCGCTGAAAGACGCTGTCGCCAGCAACCAGGCTGTGCTCAGCCTTGCGCACAACATGGCGCAGGAGAACGGCCTGACCGCAGCGATGATCGACGTCATCACCGAATACGTGAAGAACAACAAGATCAAGCCGGAGGAGGCGGTCAGCCGCCTCGCCGACGCCGTCGAGAGCGCACGTTGACCGACGTCGTCTCGACAGCAGTGCGACCGGGCCGGCCGGCGACCTCCGAGATGGTGCGCCGGCTGCCCGAATTTCTGATGATCTGGGTGCCGTTGCTGTTATCAGCAGCGCACCTCATCTCGTTTTCGATCTGGACGATCTGGATTTCATTCACGCCCTCCACACTCATTCCAGTTGCGGGATGGGTGGGCTTGCGCAACTACACCGCAGTCCTCGCGTCGCGGAACTGGCAGATCGCCTTCGACAACCTGCTGCTGTTCGGCACCGCTTTCGTGTTGTTCAGCCTGATCACCGGCCTCCTGCTCGCGATCCTGCTCGATCAGCGCATTCGCGGCGAGAACGTGCTGCGGACCATCTTTCTCTATCCGCTGGCGGTGTCGTTCGTCGTGACGGGCACGGTCTGGAGCTGGCTGCTCAATCCCGGCATCGGGATCGAGAAGCTCGTCCATGACCTCGGCTGGATGACCTTCAAGTTCGACTGGTTGGTCGACCGCGACATGGCGATCTGGACGATTGTCATTGCAGCGATCTGGCAATCCTCGGGCTTCGCCATGGCCCTCTTCCTGGCCGGCCTTCGGTCGGTCGACACCGACATCATCAGGGCCGCGCAGATCGACGGCGCCGGGCCGATCCGAACTTATTGGCGCGTCGTTTTGCCGACGCTTTGGCCGATCACCGTCACGGTCGTCGTTGTCCAGTTGCAGTTCGCGATTTCGGCCTTCGACCTCGTCCGCGCACTCACCAACGGCGGACCGGGCATCGCGACCCAACTGCCGGCCCTGGTCGTCTACGATCTGATGTTCCAACGCAGCCAGCTCGGCCGGGGCGCGGCGGCGGCGGTGCTGATGTTGCTCATCCTGCTGGCGGTGCTGCTGCCCTATGCCGCGTGGCGTTATGTCCGGGGACGGCGGGCTGCCCATGCGTGACCGAAGCTTCGCCCCAAGCAGGGCTCTGATCTATCTCATCGTGACGTTGTTCGCGGCCGCCTATCTCGCGCCGCTGGTCGTCGTCGTGCTCAACTCGCTCCGGGCCGATGAAGAGATCGCGCAGAGTTCGATGATCGGCTGGCCGCAGCACATGGCCTGGGGCAATTACGCCCTGGCCTGGAGCGGCTTCTGTGTCGCAGAGACCTGCTCCGGCATCCGGCCATACATGTTGAACTCGGCGCTCATCACGATCCCGGCGACAATTTTCTCGACCCTGCTCGGCGCCGTCGCCGGTTACGCCGTGTCGCTCTGGCGTTTTCGCGGTGATAACTGGATCTACGGCATCGTCACCCTTGGCCTGTTCCTGCCCCAGCAGATGCGCCTCTTGCCCTGGACCATCGTGCTGCGGGACATCGGGCTGATCAACACGTTGACCGGCCTCGTGCTGATTCACACGATCCAGGGTCTCTCCTTCACCGTTTTGTTCTGCCGCAACTACTACATCGCCATCCCACACGAACTGATCAGGGCCGCGCGCATCGACGGCGCCGGGTTCTTTCGCATTTTCTGGCGTATCATCCTGCCGCTCTCCTCGCCGATCCTGATCGTCACCGTGATCTGGCAGTTTACCCATATCTGGAACGAATTCCTCTATGGCGTGACCTTCACGACGGGCCAGCAGCAGCCCGTGACGGCCGCGCTCATCGCGCTGTCTGCCGCGGTCGCAGATATCCCGCACTACGGCGTGCAGAGCGCCGCGGTGATCATCGCGGCGCTGCCCACGCTGCTGATCTATCTCTTCGGCGGCAGATACTTTGTTCGTGGCCTGACTGCCGGAGCAGTAAAATGATGGATGTGTCATGGCAGCATTGAGCATTCGCGCCCTGTCGAAGCGCTACGCCAATCTCGAGGTGCTCAAGGGCATCGACCTCGACATCGAGAGCGGCGAATTCACCGTGCTCGTCGGGCCGTCCGGCTGCGGCAAGTCCACGCTGCTCAACATCGTCGCCGGGCTCGATCGCGCGACCGACGGCACGATCGAGATCGGCGGCCGCGTCGTCAACGACGTCCCGCCCAAGGACCGCGACATCGCGATGGTGTTCCAGTCCTATGCGCTCTATCCCTCGATGACGGTGCGCCAGAACATCACCTTCGGCATGGAGTGCCGCGGCGTCGCCAAAGCCGAGCAGGAGAAGGCGCTGGCGAACGTCGCAAAACTGCTCCAGATCGAGCCGCTGCTCGCCCGCAAGCCGTCGCAATTGTCGGGCGGCCAGCGCCAGCGCGTGGCGATGGGACGCGCCCTGGTGCGCGATCCCCTACTCTTCCTGTTCGACGAGCCGCTCTCCAATCTCGACGCCAAGCTGCGCGTCGAGATGCGCATGGAGATCAAGCGGCTGCACCAGCGCATTGGCGCCACCATCATCTATGTCACCCACGACCAGATCGAGGCGATGACGATGGCGACCCGCATTGCCGTGATGCATCGCGGCGTGGTGCAGCAATTCGCCGACCCCGACACTGTCTACCGCTACCCCGCCAATCTCTTCGTCGCCCGTTTCATGGGCTCGCCGCCGATGAACACGATGTCGGCCCGGCTCGAGGCCGACGCTGGCGGCCCTGTCGTGGTGATCGGCGCAGGCCGGCCGGACGAAGTCCGTCTCCCCCTGCAGGGTTATGAGGCGGCGGCCTCTTATGTCGGCCGCGAGGTGGTGCTCGGGATCAGGCCCGAATGCATCGCTGAGGGCGACCGCGTGTTCTCGGGTGCGGCCGGCCCGCCCGTCATCGTCACCGCGCCGGTCGAGCTCGTCGAGCCCACGGGCGCCGAGACCATCGTGCTGCTGCGCCTTGGCGGCGAGCCCGCCCAGGCGCGCATCTCGCCGGACATCCGCCCGACGCCGGGTGCCACCACTTCCTTTGCCCTCGATATCAGGCGCATCTGCCTGTTCGACCCCGAAACGGAGCGACTGATCGCATGACCCAGACGACCTATGCCGACCTCGCCAATCGCGTGGTGGTGATAACAGGAGGTGCCAGCGGCATTGGCGCCGCCTTCGTGCACGCGTTCGCCGCTCAGGGGTCCCGTGTCGCTTTCCTCGACATCGACACACAGGCCGGCGAAGCGCTGGCGCAGGAGGTGGCGAAGACCTCAGGTGCAGCACCGCTGTTCGTGCCCTGCGACCTCCTCGATATCGACGCCTTGCGCGCCGCGCTGGCGAAGGTCCACGCATCGCTTGGCGATGCCGCGGTTCTCGTCAACAACGCAGCCAACGACCAGCGCCAGGTGCTGGCAGACGTGACGCCCGGGGATTTCGACTGGATGATCGGCGTCAATTTCAAGCACGTCTTCTTTGCCGCGCAGGCCGTTGTGCCGCAGATGCAGGCGCGCGGCGGCGGCTCGATCATCAACATGTCCTCGATCGCCTGGATGCGCGGCGCACCGGGGCTGCCGGTCTATGCCGGTGCCAAGGCGGCGATCGTCGGTTTCACCAATTCGCTCGGCCGCAAGTTCGGTCCGGACCGGATCCGCGTCAACGCCATTGCGCCGGGGATGGTGATCACCGAGCGGCAGCGCAAGCTGTGGTATCCGGACGAGCGACAGATCGCCGAGATGCGCACACGCCAGGCCATCCCCGATGCGGTGACGCCGGACGATATCGCTGACATGGCGCTGTTCCTCGCCTCCGACGCCAGCCAGCGCATCAGCTGCCAGTGTTTTCGGGTCGATGGTGGCTTGGCCTGACGGCACGGGAAGTCTCGCAACCAATGCGTGGGCACGCTTCGCTTTGCCCACCCTACAAGACCGCCCTATCGCCGCGCCTTCCGCATCGTCGCGAGCACGATATCGGCGGCGAGCACGCTCGGCGATGTGTTGCCGGTCGACATGATGGTGTCGAGCTGTGCGAAGGCGTCGACCTGCTGGCGGCGCATCGGTGTGTCGGTCAGCACCTCGGACAGGGCGCCGGCGAGCCTCGAAGGTGTGCAATCCTCCTGCAGGAATTCGGGGATCACATCCTTGCCGATCACGAGATTGGCGAGGATCACCGAAGACACCTGGATCGCGCGGCGCAGGATGAAGGCCTCCATCGCACCGACGCGATAAGCCGTCACCATCGGGATGCCTGACAGGGCCAGCTCCAGCGTCACCGTACCGGATTTTGCCAACGCCGCGCGCGCGATCCGGAACGCGGCGCGCTTGTCGGTTTCGCCGACGACGATCTGCGGCTTGACCGGCCAGTTCGCGACGCCCGCGCGAATGGTGGCTTCGAGATGCGGCATGGTCGGCAGCATCAATTCGAATGCAACGCCGCCGGACCGCAACCGGCCGATGGCCGCGCCGAACACGTCGAGATGATGCCGGATCTCGCTGCGGCGGCTACCCGGCAGAACCAGCAGCACCGGCGGCTCGCCGGCGCGGCGCTTCTGCTCCTCGGCGTTCGGTCGCAACGAGCCCAATTGCTCCGTCAGGGGATGGCCGACATAGCTGCAGGGCGGCCCGCCCAGCTTGCGATATTCCTCGGGCTCGAACGGCAGCAGGCCGAGCACATGATCGACATAGCCGAGCATGGCGCGCGCCCGCCCCGGCCGCCAGGCCCAGACCGAGGGCGAGACATAGTCGATCACGGGGATTGATGGATTCTTCGCGCGCACACGGCGGGCGACCCGATGGGTGAAATCAGGACTGTCGATGATGACGAGCGCGTCGGGCGCGGCCTCGGTCACGGCATCCGCGGTCTCGCGGATCAGCCGCAGGATTTTCGGCAGCTGCTGCACCACCGCGGCAAGGCCGACGATCGAGAGCTCCTCGATCGGAAACAGGGTCTCGAGCCCCTCGCGCGCCATGGTGAGGCCGCCGACGCCTTCGAACTCCACGCCGTCGCCAAGCCGCTGGCGCAGCACCTTCATCAGCGCCGAGCCAAGCCGGTCGCCGGATTCCTCCGTCGCGATCAGAAAGATCTTCCTGATGGGATCGCGAACCTGCATCACGCTGGCAGACCGATGATGAAGAGATATTTGGCGTCGGCAAGCGCGATCATCGCCTGCGGCTCGGCGGCGATGGTGTTGCCGGCGATGACCGCGACGCCGGCAAGGCCGGCCCTGGCGACGCCCTCGATCGTGCGCGGGCCGATCGTCGGCAGGTCGAAGCGCAGGTCCTGGCCGCTCTTCGGCGCCTTCACCAGCACGCCGCGCCCCGTGGCCGCGCGGATGCGGCCCTCTTCGCGCAGGCGCGCCACGCGCGCCAGCAGCGCATCGGTGCCCTCGATGTCCTCGACCGCAACGACATGGCCGTCGATCACGACCGCGGCCTGACCGATATCGAACGGGCCGAGCGCAGTGAGCACCGCGCGCCCGCGCTCGATATCGCCCTTGGCGTTGTCGGCCGGCCAGGCACGGGTGATGCAACCCTCCGGCATCAAGAGGTCGGGCGCAACGTCCTTGATCCCGACCATGCGAAAGCCGTCCTGCTCGAGGATCCGCCCGACTCCGGACAAGAGATGATCGTCGCCGCCGCGGAAGGCACGGATGACGTTACCGAGCAAGCGCAGCGTCTTGATGTCGAAGCGGATCTCCGTGAGCGAGGGCCGCACCAAGGTGCCGATGAAAATCAGGTCGCGGCAGCCCTCCTCGCGGAACAGCCGCATGGCACGGCCAAGCTGGCCGACCGAGATCCAGCGATGGCGGAATTTTTCGACCTGTACCGGATCGCACGCGCCGCGCAATGGAAACAGCACCGGCGTGATGCCGCGCGCGGCGAGCGAGTCGGCGACCGCGAACGGCATGGCGCCGCCGCCTGCGACGATTCCGACCGGCGATGAAATCTCCGAAGCCGCCGATGTCATGCCCGCGGCCATCCCAAAATCACTTCTCGATCGTCGGAAGACAGAGCGGGCGCTTGCCCTTGCCGATGAAGCCGAGGATCTCGGCGATCGCGGCATCTTCGCTCTCGAGGGGCCGCACGGACTCAAGCCGCTCGGCGAAGGTGCCGGGGCCGTGGAAGAGCTTCTGGTAGAACGCGCGCACCGTCGCAAGCCGCCGCTTGGTGAACTTGCGCCGCTTCATGCCGATCAAATTGAGGCTCTCCAGCACCGCATACTGGCCGTTGGCGAGCCCATACGGGATGATGTCGTCGCGCACGCCGGAGAGGCCGCCGACCATCACATAGGGGCCGATGCGGGTGAACTGATGCACCGCGGACAGCCCGCCGATATAGACGGCGTCGCCGATCTCGCAATGCCCGCCGAGCGTCGCCGAGGTCGCGAAGATCGCGTTGTTGCCGACAACGCAGTCGTGGCCGACATGGCTGTTGTTCATGAAGTAGCCGTCATTGCCGACGCGCGTCTTGCCGCCGCCCTTGACGGTGCCGACATTCATCGTCGCACCTTCGCGGATGATGTTGCCGGAACCGATGTCCAGCGTGGTCGGCTCGCCCTTGTAGCTGAGATCCTGCGGCGCGCCACCGAGCACCGCGAACGGCGAGATCACGCAGCCGTCGCCGATCGAGGTGTGGCCGATGATTGTGACCTGTCCGATCAGCTTGCAATTGGCCCCGATCCGGGCATTGCGGCCGATCATGCAAAAGGGCCCGATTTCGGTGCCCTCGCCGATCACGGCGCCGTCTTCCACCCGCGCGGTGGGGTCGATCTTACTCATGAAGAAGGTCTGACTATGCGTTGAACTTGCTCGGCTTTCCGCCTGTTAGCGCGACTGCGCCCGATCTGTCCAGTGACGTATGATCTCGGCGTGTTTCAGGTTTCTCGTCATTCCCGGATGCGTGCAGAGCACGCAGGCCCGGAATCCATCCCATCACCGACATCGCCGCTCAATCGATTCCGGGCTCGCGACTTTGTCGCGCCTGGGAATGACGGGTGGAGAGCTCAATTCGCCTCAATCCGTCAGCATCGCCCCCACATCGGCTTCCGCAACGACGGTGCCGTTGACCTTGGCGTCACCGTGAAACCACCACATGGCCTTGCGGCGGCCGAGCGAGCGCATGTGGTACTCGATGGTATCGCCTGGAAGCACGGGCTTGCGGAATTTGCACTTGTCGATGGTGAGGAAGTACACGGCCCGCGGCTTCTCGGTGCCCTCGACCGACTTGATGCCGATCACGCCTGCCGTCTGCGCCATCGCCTCGATCATCATGACGCCGGGATAAACCGGACGCTCCGGAAAATGCCCCTGGAAGGCCGGCTCGTTGAAGGTGACGTTCTTGATGCCGATGCCGCTGTAATCGGCGCGGATGTTGATCACCCGGTCGATCAGCAGCATCGGAAACCGATGCGGCAGGGTCTGGAGGATCGCATTGATATCCACCAGCGCAAACTTGATCGGTGATTCCTCCGTCATTGCCGTTCCTCATCCTTCGGATCGGTCTTGCTGTCGCGCACCAGACGCTCCACCGCGATGATCTCCTTGAACCATTGTTTGGTCGGCTTGGCGAAGTGGCCGCCCCAACGCGCCCCCGGCGGGATATCGTCCTTGACCGCGCTCATGGCGGTCACCTGGGCTCCATCGCCGATCTTGAGGTGATTGTTGATACCAACCTTCGCTCCCAGCGCCACGTTGTCGCCGATGGTCAGGCTGCCTGCGAGCCCGATCTGGGCCGCCAGCAGGCAATTCCGGCCGATCGTCACATTGTGGCCGATCTGGACCTGATTGTCGATTTTGGTGCCTTCCCCGATCACGGTGTCGCGCAGGGAGCCGCGATCGATGGTGGTGCCGGCACCGACTTCCACATTGTTCTGGATCAGCACGCGACCGGTCTGGGGCACTTTCAGATGGCCCTCAGGGCCGAAGAAGATGAAGCCGTAGCCGTCCTGGCCGATCGAGCAGCCGGGATGGATCAGCACGTTGTTGCCGATCAGTGCACACTGGATGGCCGTGCGTGCGCCGACATTGCAATCGCGGCCGATCTTGACGCCCGGACCGAGGACCACGCCCGCCCCGATCACGGTGCCGCTGCCGATCTCCACATCAGGACCGATGACGGTGAGCGGCTCGACGATGACGTCGTCTTCCAGCCGAGCCGACGGATCGATGATGGACGACGGCGCAATGCCGTCATTGCCGAACCAGGATTGCGGGCGCAATGCGTCCGCGTGCCATTCTCGGGCGATCCCGACGAAGGCCCGGAACGGCTGCGCCACGCGCAGCACGGCCGTATGCGCGGGCACCTGTGCCTCGAATCGCGTGCTCACCAGGCAGGCGCCGGCCTTGGTCGCCTTGAGCTCGTCGGCGTATTTGAGGTTGTCGAAGAACGCCAGATGCATCGGACCGGCTTCGTCCAGCGAAGCGAGACCCGTGATGACTTGGCCGCCCCTGCTGGGGTCGACCAGTTGCGCCTTGGTCAGCGTGGCGATTTCGGCCAGCGCTGTGGCGGGCGGTTTCTTGAAGAAGTTCGGCTGCGCCATTCCACCCCTACGCGGTCCGGCTTCGGCATGAAGCGGTCGGGCCGCATCATGCCTTATCTCACGGATTGAGCACGGTCTTTTTGGCGGCCGGCCCCAGGGAAATCCTGAAGGAAATCCTGAAGGAATTCCCGAGAGGCCGGGTCATGCCCTGCTGATCGAATTAGAACGAGGTGCCGCCGCCGAACCGGAATTCCTGTGTACGGTCATACTTGCCCTTGGTGAGCGGCACTGCGTAGTCGAAGCGCAGCGGACCGAACGGCGAGGCCCAGATCAAGCCGACACCGACCGACGACCGGATCACCCTGCTGTCGTCGTAGACGAGGCCAGTACAGGTTCCGGTGCTGTTCGGATTGATGGTCGACCCGATACAGTTCGAGTTCTTGGTCGTCGTGGTTTCGCCCGTCAGCGACCAGGTCGTCGGACCCTGATAGTCGTAGAGACCACCGGCGTCGGCATAGACCGCGCCCTTCAGACCGACTTCCTTCGGCAGGAACCAGAACGGCATCTGCAATTCGAGCGAAGCACCCCAATATTTGGTGCCACCGAGCGCGTCCTGCGTGTCGTACGGGTTGATGTCGCGCGGACCGATGCCGTTCGGCGCGAAACCGCGGACGAGGTTCGGACCCATCTGGAAGTGATCCAGCATGCGCAGATCCTTGCTGCCGATCTTGTTCAGGATACCGCCCTGGAGATGGACGAGGCCTACAATGTCCGAGATCAGCGACTGGTAGTACTTCGCGTCCGCTGCGGTCTTCAGGTAGGAGACGTCGCCGCCGACGCCGGCAAAGTCCTGCTTGAAGTCGATGAGCAGACCGTCATTGGGGTTCTTGTTGTTGTCGAGCGTGTTGTAGGTCAGCGTGTAGCCGAGCGCCGAGGTCAGCGTCTTGCCGTTCGCAAGCTCCTTGCGGACAGGCAGAGAGGCTTCGCCGTCGCTGTAGCAGCCGAGGCCGCCTGTCGAGGTCAGGTCGATCGGAGGCGTCTGCGTCGCGGCAAAAGCCGGGCTTGGATTGAATGCCGACGAACCGATGATGTTGTTACAGTTCGACAGATAGGACGGCAGCGTGATTTCCTGCTGATAGATCGAGTAGCGCAGCTGCAGCGACAGATCTTCACGCAAGGCGAAGCCGAGACGCGGCGAGAAGCCGAGCGTCTTGGTGCCGTAGGAGATGAAGCTGTTGGACAGCTGCTGGCGCTGATACAGGTCGAGGCCCAGCGCGACGCGATAGTCGAGCAAATACGGTTCGACGAACGACAGCGAATAGCCGCGCGCATACTGGCCGTAGGTGACCGAGGCCTTGGCGAACAGGCCGCGGCCGAGCAGGTTGCGCTCCGAGACCGAGACTTCGGCCAGCGCACCGTCGGTCGTGGAGTAACCGCCCGAGACCGAGAAGTCGCCGGTCGACTTCTCTTCGAGATCGACGACCAGGACCACGCGGTCGCTGGACGAGCCCGGCTCTGTCGTGATCTTCACGCTCTTGAAGTAGTCGAGGTTCTTCAGGCGGCGCTCGGCGCGGTCGACCAGCGCACGGTTGTAGGCGTCGCCCTCCGAGATATCGAACTCGCGGCGGATCACGTAGTCACGGGTACGGGTGTTGCCGCGGATGTTGATGCGCTCGATATAGGTGCGCGGACCTTCGTCGATGTTGAACACGACGGCGACGGTGTGCGCATCGAAATTGCGGTCGCCGCCCGGACGCACCACCGCGAAGGCATAGCCGCGGCGCGAGGCCTCGATCTGCATCTCCTCGACCGACTTCTCGACCGCTTCGACATTGTAGAGCGAACCGACATTGACGCGCGAAAAGGAGCGCAACGTGCTGGGGTCGAAATTCGGAATGCTGGTGCGGAAATCGACGGTGCCGACGCGGTACTGCTGGCCTTCCTCGATCTTGAAGGTGACGTTGAAGCCCTTCTTCTGCGGATCGTATTCGGTGAGCGCGGCGACGACCTGAACGTCGGCGAAGCCGTTCTTCAGGTAGAAGCGGCGAATCAGGTCGCGGTCGGCCTCGACGCGATCGGGGTCGTAGACGTCGCCGCTACCGAGGAAGCTCAGCAGATTGGTTTCGCGCGTCTTGATGACGTCGCGCAGGCGGTAGGACGAGAACGCATTGTTGCCGACGAATTCGATCGACTTGACGCCGGTCTTGGCGCCTTCGTTGATCGTGAAGACGAGATCGACGCGGTTGTTCGGCTGCTCGATGATTTCAGGGACGACGCTCACGTCATAGCGGCCGGAGCGGCGGTAGATCTCGGCGATTCGCAGCGTGTCCGACTGCACCATGGCACGGGAGAAGGTGCCGCGGGCCTTGGACTGCACTTCGGCAGTGAGCTGCTCGTCCTTGATCTTCTTGTTGCCCTCGAACGCGATGCGCCCGATCACCGGGTTTTCCACAACGGAGACGACCAGCTGGCCACCGGCGCCGCGGTTGATCTTCACGTCCTGGAACAGGCCGGTCTCGATCAACGCCTTGAGGCCATCATCGATGGCACCCTGATCCAGGTGCCCACCGGGGCCAGGCTTGAAATAGGAGCGGATCGTCTCCACCTCGACGCGGCGATTTCCTTCGACGGAAATCGACTGCACGGTCTGGGCGAGCGCAGACGAAGACACCAAAACAGCCCCAACCGGGGCAACCACCGGCGCGCCGAACATGATCAGGGTTGCGAGCAAGCCCCCCCGGAGTCGCAGTCCAAACTTCATGCGCAACGCGCCCTTATCAACTTACCAGACCCAACCCCAAAGCCGGTCTGGGAGATTCCCCAAGTTCATGCCGCTTGTAGCCAATTTCCCCGACATCGCAAACGGCAGCTGACAGGGTAATTTCAATTTCATTCCAAGACGTTGCCTAACAGCAACGCCACAAAAAAGCCCTGATCAGGATGCGGCCATCCGCAGGATGTCGTTGTAGGTGGCAAACACCATCAGCATCAGCACCAGACCGAGCCCGATTCGGAACCCCATCTCCTGGGTCCGCTCGGACAGCGGACGGCCACGGATGATCTCGGCCGTGTAGAACAGAAGGTGACCGCCATCGAGCAGCGGAATCGGGAACAGGTTCAGCAAGCCGATCGAGACCGACAGCACCGCGCACAGATTGATCACGAACTGGAACCCGGCGCTCGCCGCCTGCCCCGACATCTTGGCAATGCCGAGGACGC
Organism: Bradyrhizobium guangzhouense; assembly: GCF_004114955.1. NCBI lineage: Bacteria > Pseudomonadati > Pseudomonadota > Alphaproteobacteria > Hyphomicrobiales > Nitrobacteraceae > Bradyrhizobium > Bradyrhizobium guangzhouense. Next base: position 3,440,520 of record NZ_CP030053.1, on the reverse strand, counting down.
CGCTGACCTCGTTCGGATTGCCCTGCCCGACGAACAATGAGCCCAGGAACTTGAAGGTGCTGCTGATGATGAACCAGACCTGCTCGACCCCGATCTTGAGCGCCTCGCCGACACCGACCGGCGAGGTCGAGGCCTCACCCGCCTGCGACTTGTGTTCGACACCGAGCACACCGACCTTGTGACTGTTGCCGAACGGATCCTTGCGATCGAGCAGCGCCGGCGTCGCCGTCAGGGACACCAGCCCGCCGTCCCGCTTCACCTGGAAAACCAGGGCTGAACCCGCGCTCGTCGCCACAATCCGCTGCATGTCGGCAAAGCTCTCGATCGGCTTGCCATCGATCTGCACGACGACGTCGCCGATCTTGAAGCCCGCGACAGCCGCCGCACCGTCGGCGACGACCCCGTCCACGCGCGCGATCGTGCTCGGCTTGCCGTAATAGAGCGCCATGCCCGCGAAAATCAGGGCGCCCAGAATGAAATTGGCGATCGGTCCGGCGGCGACGATGGCGGCGCGCGGGCCGACCTTCTTGTGGTGGAAGCTGCCGGCGCGCTCCTCCGCCGTCATGGCCTCCAGCGTCGCGGCCGACGGCGTCGAGGCCTCGCTCTCGTCACCGAAGAACTTGACGTAGCCGCCGAGCGGGATCGCCGAGATCTTCCAGCGCGTGCCATGGCGGTCGTTGAAACCGACGAGCTCGGGTCCAAAGCCGAGCGAGAAGGTTAACACCCGAACGCCGGCCCAGCGCGCGACCAGGAAATGGCCGAGCTCATGGAAGAACACCACGATGGTCAGGACGAAGAGGAAGGGAACGACGTAGCCGAGGAGCCCATGGCTCAACGTATTGAAACTATGGGTAAAAAAGTCGATCATCGAATTCCCTCATCCAGCGCCGCAAGGCCCTGGCCCCGAATTGTCTAGGATGCCTTTAAGGCAATTTGAGGCAATAGGGCGGCAGCTTTATTTCGCGCAACATGGTCAACGTTTATTGCATCATCCGCTGACGTCATCGGGCCCTGGTTCCCGCCCCGGATCCAGTCTTCCAGCGTCGCCTCGACCAGGCGGGCAATGGCGCCAAAGCGGATTTTGCCGGCGATGAAGGCCGCGACCGCGACCTCGTTGGCGGCATTGTAGACGGTAGTGGCCCCCTTCCCGGTCCGGAGCGAATCAAAGGCCAGGCGAAGCCCGGGGAACCGCTCGAAGTCAGGAGCCTCGAAGGTGAGCTGGCCGATCTTGGCCAGGTCGAGCTTGGCCGCAGGTCCCTTGATCCGGTCCGGCCAGCCGAGGCAATGGGCGATCGGCGTCCGCATGTCGGGCGAGCCGAGTTGGGCCATCACCGAGCGGTCCGAAAACTCGACCATGCCGTGGATGATCGACTGCGGATGCACCAGGACGTCGATCTCATCAGGCGAGAGTGCAAATAGATAGGATGCCTCGATCACCTCGAGGCCCTTGTTCATCATCGAGGCGGAATCGATCGTGATCTTCTGGCCCATGCTCCAGTTCGGATGCTTCAGGGCCTGCTCGAGCGTCGCCTGCTCGATGTCGGCGGGCTTCCAGGTCCGGAACGGGCCGCCCGATGCCGTGATGATGACGCGGACCAGCTCGTCGCGATTGCCCGACGCCAGCGCCTGAAACAGCGCATTGTGCTCGGAATCAGCCGGCAGGATGCAGGCGCCGGCCTTTGCCGCGCGCTGCATGAAGAAATCACCGGCGCAGACGAGGCATTCCTTGTTGGCGAGCGCAACATGGGCGCCGCGATCGACCGCGGCCAGCGCCGGCTTCAGTCCCGCTGCGCCGCTCACCGCGGCCATCACCCAATCGGCCGGGCGCGCGCCGGCCTCGATGACCGCGCTTTCGCCGGCCCCGCATTCCGTGCTCGTGCCGGCGAGTGCGGCCTTCAGATCGGCGAGCTTGGTGCTGTCTGCGATCGCAACGAAGCGGGCGGAGAATTCCTTCGCGAGCTTGGCAAGCGCTTCGACATTGCTGTTCGCCGTCAGCGCCTCGACGCGATAGCGCTCAGGCGAAGCGCGCAGCAGATCCATCGTGCTGTCGCCGATCGAGCCGGTGGCGCCGAGAACGGTGACGCTGCGGATGTCGGTCGCAGCAAGCCTGTTGTTACGCAATGGGACTGCGCTCATATCCTCACCAAACCATAAGACCGCTTCCGGCGCTATGCACACCATGGCGGAGGAAGCCGATAATCCATGCCACCAGGATGGCGGCGACAAAGCCGTCCAGACGGTCCAACAGCCCGCCATGGCCCGGAATTAAGTGACTGGAATCCTTGACGCCGAAGCGCCTTTTCACCGCGGATTCGAACAGGTCGCCCCCTTGCGAGACCACCGACAGGACGGCACTGACTGCGAGCAGTGGAACCGCCTTTCCGATGCCGAAGGCCGCAAAGCCGCCGGCAACGGCGAGGCTCGCCGCAAAGCCGCCGACCGCGCCGGCCCAGGTTTTCTTCGGGCTGACGCGCGGCCAGAGCTTCGGTCCGCCGATACCGCGGCCGGCAAAATAGCCGCCGATATCGGTCGCCCACACCACGAGCAGCACGAACATCAGCGCGGCGAAGCCGTGCACGAGGTCCTTCCGCACCAGGATCGAGGCCAGCAGCGCCGCGGATGAATAGGCAAATCCGGTCGCGGCCCAGACGAACTTGCCGCGTGCGATCAGCGTCACGATCGCGCCGCCGACACAGCCGACGATGACGGCGGTCTTGAGCGCGCCGGCGGCAACGCACAAGCCCATCATCGCGACGACGATGGTCCCTACCCCGGTCAGAGCGGTCGAGGCTGCGCCCACCACCATCAGCCATTCCGTGAACAACCCGATCGACACCAGGGTGACGAGCAGCGCCCACAGCCAGCCGCCGGCATAGGCGAGCGCGAGCGTGATCGGCGCCAGCACCAGCGCGGCGAGAACTCGCATCACCAGATTGTTCGAGGCCGGCGTCGTGCCCGCCGGTGCGGCGTCGGGTTCGCTCACGAGGCTGATTTCGCGACCAGGCCGCCAAAACGGCGCTCGCGCCTGGCGAATTCGGCGACCGCGCTTTCGAGCGCCGCCTTGTCGAAATCCGGCCAGTGGACCGGCACGAAGACGAGCTCGCTATAGGCGGCCTGCCACATCAGGAAATTGGAGAGGCGCTGCTCGCCGCTGGTGCGGATGATGAGATCGGGATCCGGAATGTCGGGCGCATCGAGATGGGCGCCGAGAGCATCGGCGTCGATCGTAGCAGGATCGCGCGTGCCGTCCGCGACTTCGCGGGCGAGCTTCTGCGCGGCCTTCGCGATCTCCTGCCGCGAGCCGTAATTGAACGCGACGACGAGCGTGAGGCGGGTGTTGTCGCGCGTCAATTCCTCGGCCTCGTTCAGGAGCGCGCAGATGTCGCCCTCGAGCCCGGCGCGCTCACCGATGATGCGCACCTTGACGCCGTCGCGATGCAGGCTCGCGAGATCGTTGCGGATGAAACGCTTGAGCAGACCGAAGAGATCGCCGATCTCGCTTGCCGGGCGCGACCAGTTCTCGGACGAGAACGAGAAGATGGTGAGATAGCGGATGCCGAGCTCGTGTGAGGCCCGCACCACACGCCGCAGCGCTTCGACGCCGCGGCGATGGCCCTCGGCCCGCGGCAGGCCGCGCGCGGCGGCCCAACGCCCGTTGCCATCCATGATGATGGCGACATGCGCGGGCACATCGGACCGATCAGGTCCGTCCGTTGCGGGCGCGGCGGCGTTGGACATGGAAAAAGGCCTTAAACGGTGAGGATTTCTTTTTCCTTGGCGGCCAGCAGCTGGTCGATCTCGGTGATGGTGCCGTCGGTGGCCTTCTGCACCTCGTCGGCGTGACGCTTCTGGTCGTCCTCCGACATCTCGTGATTCTTCTCGAGCTTCTTGAGGACATCGAGGCCGTCGCGGCGGACATGGCGCGCGGCGACCTTGGCGGCCTCGGCGTATTTGTGCGCGACCTTGACGAGTTCCTTGCGACGCTCCTCGTTGAGTTCGGGGATGCGCAGGCGCAGCACCTGGCCTTCGGTTGCCGGCGACAGGCCGAGATTGGAATCGACGATCGCCTTCTCGACGGCCTTGACCATCGACTTGTCCCAGACCTGCACCGAGATCAGGCGCGGCTCGGGCACGCTGACGGTGGCGAGCTGATTGAGGGGCATGTGGCTGCCATAGGCGTCGACCTGCACCGGATCGAGCATCGAGGCCGATGCACGGCCCGTCCGAAGGCCGCCAAGTTCGTGCTTGAGCGATGCGACCGCGCCCTGCATGCGGCGCTTCACTTCGTTGAGGTCGAAATTACCCGTGGCCATCACGTTTCTCCTTCAATAGTCCGGCGCCCCCATCGCGCCCCTGCTTCGGAGCGCCCAGACGGGCCGTCAGCCGGCGACGACAGTCCCGTGGCCGATGCCGCGCAGAATCGCGCCGATCGAACCGGGCTCCGCGATCGAAAATACGATGATAGGCAGCGACGTCTCGCGGGCAAGTGCGAAGGCAGTCGCATCCATCACCTTGTAGCCGCCCTCGATCGCCTGCGAATGTGTCAACCGGTCGAACCGCTTGGCCGAGGGATCCTGCTTCGGATCGGCCGAGTAGACCCCGTCGACATTGGTGGCCTTCAGCACCGCCTCGGCGCCGATCTCGGCGGCGCGCAGCACGGCGGTCGTGTCCGTGGTGAAGTACGGATTGCCGGTGCCGCCACCGAGCACGATGATTCGACCCTCCGCGAGGTATTTGTGCGCCGCGGTGCGCGTGAACAGCTCGGAAATCTCGGGCATCACAAACGCCGACAGCGTCCGCGCCGGCGTGCCCTTGCGCTCGATGGTCGCCTCCAGCGCGAGGCAGTTCATCATGGTGGCAAGCATGCCCATGGTGTCGCCGGTCGTGCGCGACACGCCGCGCGAGGAGACCTCGACGCCGCGAAAGATATTGCCGCCGCCGATCACGACCGCCACCTCGCATCCGAGCTGGCGGGCCGCGATCAGATCGTCGGCAACCCGGTCCATGGTCGGCTGATCGATGCCAAAGCCTTGCTGTCCTGCGAGATATTCGCCGGACAGCTTGATCACGACGCGACGATAGACCGGATCAGTCATGAGCACTTTCCTCGTCCGGGCGCCGCTTCCGGCGGCACGCCGGAAGGAACGTTCCGGCGCTTACTTCTTGCCGCTGGCCGCCGCGACCTCAGCCGCGAAGTCCGATTCCTGCTTCTCGATTCCCTCACCGAGAGCATAACGCACGAAGCCCGCGATCTTCACGGCGCCGCCGACCTTGCCTTCGGCTTCCTTCACCGCCTGCGCCACCGACTTGCCGGTGTCGTGGATGAAGGCCTGCTCGAGCAGGCAGACTTCCTTGTAGTAGGTCTTCAGGCCGGACTCGACGATCTTCTCGATCACGTTCTCCGGCTTGCCCTGCTGGCGATACTTGTCGGCGAGCACGTCCTTCTCGCGCTTGACGACGGCCGGATCGAGACCGGACGGGTCGAGCGCAAGCGGGTTGGCGGCCGCGACATGCATCGCGATCTGGCGGCCGAGGCTTGCGAGCTCGTCGGCCTTGCCGGGCGATTCCAGCGCGACGATCACGCCCATCTTGCCGGCGCCGTCGACGACCGCGCCATGGACATAGCTCGACACCACGCCCTGGCTCACTTCGAGGGAGGCCGCGCGGCGCAGCGTCATGTTCTCGCCGATGGTTGCGATCGCGTCGTTGATCGCGGCTTCCACCGTGACGTCGCCGACCTTGGCGGCCTTGATCTTCTCGACGTCGGCGCCGGTGTCGAACGCGACCTGGGCGATCATCTTGACCAGGCCCTGGAACTGGCCGTTACGCGCAACGAAGTCGGTCTCGGAGTTGACCTCGACCACGACACCCTTGTTGCCCTTGGTGAGCGCGCCGATGAGGCCCTCGGCCGCGACGCGGCCCGACTTCTTGGCGGCCTTGGACAGGCCCTTCTTGCGCAGCCAGTCCTGCGCCGCTTCCATGTTGCCGTCGTTCTCGGTCAGCGCGGCCTTGCAGTCCATCATGCCTGCGCCGGTGGACTCGCGCAGATCCTTGACCATCGCAGCAGTGATCGTTGCCATCGTTGAAAATCCTTCTTGCCTGCCGGTTTGCCGCGGCGTGGCTCCAATTGCCCCGCCGCGGTCCATCTCAGGAATTCGCGTCAACTGAATGAAATGGTGGCCGGATCCGGTCCGGCCAACCCAGCCGTTTTGACTATTCCGCTTCCGCGGTCAGCGCCTTGGCCTTGGCCACCCAGGCATCGGCACGGCTCGGCAGACCGACTTCTTCGCCGATCGTGTGCGCGGTGTCGTGGTCGAGCTCGGCCAGCTGCCAGTAGTGGAAGATGCCGAGGTCGTTGAACTTCTTCTCGATCGCACCCGACACGCCCGGGAGCTTCTTGAGGTCGTCGGCGGTGCCGCGCGGACCGGCAAGGCCCTGGAAGCCAGCCGTCGAGGGCAGCTCTTCGGTGACCGGACGAACCGAAGCACCGACGTCGATGCCGGAATCGCCCTGGGCACGTCCGATGCCGTCGATTGCGGCACGCGCGATCAGGTCGCAATAGAGCGAGATCGCGCGGCCGGCGTCGTCATTGCCCGGCACCACATAGGTGATGCCCTTCGGATCCGAATTGGTGTCGACGATCGCGGCGACCGGGATGTTGAGCCGCTGGGCTTCCTGGATCGCGATGTCTTCCTTGTTGGTGTCGATCACGAAGATCATGTCGGGCAGACCGCCCATGTCCTTGATGCCACCAAGCGAGCGATCGAGCTTGTCGCGCTCGCGCTGGAGCGTCAGGCGCTCCTTCTTGGTGTAGGAACTGGCATCGCCGCTGGCCAGCACTTCGTCGAGATGACGCAGGCGCTTGATCGAGGCCGAGATCGTCTTCCAGTTGGTCAGCGTGCCGCCGAGCCAGCGCGAATTGACGAAATACTGCGCGCAACGCTTGGCAGCGTCGGCGACGCCGTCCTGCGCCTGGCGCTTGGTGCCGACGAACAGGATGCGGCCGCCCTTGGCAACCGTGTCGCTGACGGCCTGAAGGGCGCTGTGCAGCAACGGCACGGTCTGGGCGAGGTCGACGATGTGGATGTTGTTACGGGTGCCGAAAATGAACGGAGCCATTTTCGGATTCCAGCGGTGCGACTGGTGACCAAAGTGCACGCCAGCTTCGAGCAGCTGACGCATAGTGAAATCGGGTAGTGCCATCGTTTCAATTCTCCGGTTGGTTCCTCCGGAAGCGTGTGAGCAAAACAGAGCGATGTCGCCCCGGCTGCCACCGGACGGCCTTGTGAGCCATGCTTCCGTGTGAGATGGCGCGCTATATAGCGCCATTTCGGCCAGAAGCAAGGAAATAAGGGCCTTTCGGGGCTTTTACCGCCCCCGAAAGGCCCTTTCCGCGATTTCCGCCCTGCCCGCTAGCACTTGGGCTGATTGGGTGGGCATTTTTTCGGCGCCGGAGCCGCAGGGCGCGGTGGCGGCGGGGCCGGACGCGGCGGCGGGGCGACGGCCACCCGGGGCGGCGGTGGCGGCGCCGGCCGGGCCACTGGCGGCGGCGCGGGTCGAGGAGCCGCGGCGACCGGCGGGCGTGGGGGTGGCGGCGCAGCCGCCCGCGGCGGAGGCGGCGGAGCGACCCGCGGCGGAGGCGGAGGCGCCGGCCTTGCGACTGCCTGCGGGCGTGGCGGCACCGGCGGCGTCCTCGTGACCTGCGCGGGCGCTGGCGTTGCAGGCCGCAGACCTTGCGGCTTGATCGGCTCCCGCGCCGCGACTGGCGGCGAAGGAGGCGACGTCGGCTTCCCGTTGGTCACGTTCGTCGTGGTCACAGGCGGGTTTGTCGCGGTCGCAGCCGGCTTGCCCGCCGGAGTCGTGGTCGGCGGCGTGACTGGCGGCTCATGCGCCAGTGATTTGGCGTGCGGATCCGGCCTGCCCGTCGGCGGTGTTTGCGCCACGGGCGGCTTGGAGGCCGGCGTTGTTGTGGCGTTGGCCGGCGCGGTCGTGGTGGTGGGCGCGGTCGCCGTAGCGGGATGGGCCGGCGGCTGGCCACTGGCGGGCGCATTTGCCGTGGGCGCCAGCTTGCCGTTGGGGGCCTGGGGTGCACCGGCAGGTGCGGCCGGCCCGTTCTGGAAGCCCGGCAGCGCATGGCCGGGCGCCGTCGGCGCTGCCGGCTGGGTGGCCGTAGCCGGCGTCGCGTGAACCTGCATCACCTTCATCGCCGCCGGCTTTGCCGTGGGGTTGCTGACGAGCGCCTGCTGGCTCGGCTTGAGCGGCTGGGTCGGATTGGCCTGGATCTGTTGCGCCTGCTGCTTCACGGCCGTCGGCACCTGCGTCAACCCGCTCGGCTTTCCGGGTCCGTTCGCGGCAACAGCTGCCGCTGCGGCTGTATTGCCGGCCGGCAGCGCGGCCGGCGGCTGGTTGATCACGGTGTTGATGACCGTGGTGTTATGGATGTTGTTCACGATGATGTTGTTCGGCGGCGGCGCGACATAGACCGGCGGATTGTAGAATGCCGGGATCGGCACGAAGACCGGCTGCGGCAGCACGAACAGGCCGACCACGGGGAGCGGCGGCGGCAGCACCACGAAGTCAGGCGGCGGCGGCGGGCAGAAATAGACCGGCGGCGGTGGCGGCGGGACGAAGCCAAAATCGGGGTCGCTGAAATAGAGCACCGGACGGTCGACATAGACCACCTCCTCCGGCGGCGGTGGCGGCACGTCATAGTCCATCATCGCGAAGGTCGGCGGCGGCTCGAGCGGTGCGGTCAGGATCGCGAGCCTGCGCCGTGCATCGCCCGCATGCGGCCCGCGCGGATAGCGGCGCAGATACGACCAATAGGCATCAGGCGTGTCGGCGCGATAGGTCCGCCGCCAGGTGATCGCCTCGCGGCGCGCCGCGACGATCGCCATCACGCGCTTGGCCAGGGGATCGCCGGGATAGGCTGCGAGAAAATCCTCATAGGCCGGCAGCGTGTCGCGCTCGAGCGCCGCGGCGTAGGCATCCTGCACGCCGAGATCGCGGATCGGCTTGTTGCGGATCGCGGCAACCTGATCGGGCGCAGCCGCCGGCGGCGGGGCATCGGGGGCGCGATCGAAGAAGCTGAACTGCGCGGAGATCTTCTGGTCGTCCCACGGCACCTGCGCGCCTTTCGAGGACTCGTTGACGCGCAGGCGGACGCGATCGAACACCTCCGGCAACGACAGGCCGCCGGTGCGGATCATCTCGGCGAGCGACTGCGCATAGATGCCGTAGGGCCCCGGCTCCTCGGGAGCCACCGTGCCGGGCGCCGCATTGAAGGCGATCAGCATGTTGGGATCAGGCTCGACCAGCGCCAGCCCGCTCGCGATCGGCTGCTGTCCGCCCTCGACGAAGGGCTGCGCGCGCGCGGCGTCGAGCACGATGATGTTGGCCTTGAGCGGGATGGCGGCAAGCTGGCGCGCATAGTCGCTGACGCGCAGCGCCTCGGTCGGAATGTCGGTGTCCCGGGTGATGTTGGAATCGACCGGGATGAAATAGTTCTCGCCGGCCAGCTGCACGCCATAGCCGGACAGGTAGATCATCGCGACGGTGCCGGGTCCCGAAGCCTGCGCCTTCTGGATGAAGTCGCGCAGGCTCTTGCGCAGCGTGTCACCGTCGAGATCGCGCGCGCCGACCACGTCGAAGCCCGCGGCCTGCAGCGTCTGCGCGATCAGGCCGGCATCGTTGGCGGTGGTCGCCAGCGGCGACTTGGAATAGGCGCCGTTGCCGACCACGAGGGCGATGCGCTTTTCCTGCTGCTGCGCGCGCGCAGGCTCAACCACGCCTGCAACGAGCAGGATCGGCAGAAGGAAGCAGAGGAAGACCTTGTGTGTCCCGCGCATGGCTTGCTTGCTCATTATTGTATTGTTGTTGAGTGTCCACCACGCATGAGACGCGCGGCCGGCTGAACGGCACTTGAACGAAAGGCTCGGATTGAGGCAGCGGCATGGCACCAGCCGATCTCAACAGATCGCGTCAGCTGAGCGTAAGCTTCCGCCTTTGCCTCAGCCCTAGCCTTGCGCGATCAAATCTACTGTTCCCGTCGAGAGCCGGTAGATGCCGCCTGCTATCTTCAGCTTGCCCTGCTCCACGGCCGCGTTGAGGATCGGCGCCGCCGCCTTCAGCTTCGCGACATTGTCGATCACGTTCTGGCGGATCGCCTTGTCGAGCACTTCTCCGCCCTGCTGCATCGCGGCCTTCGCAGATGGCGCAATCGCATCGACCAGCGAGGGGATATGTCCCGGCGGCGGCTTGTCGTCCTTGATTGCCTTCAGCGTCGCATCGACCGCACCGCAAGCGTCATGGCCGAGCACGAGGATCAGCGGCGTGTTGAGCACCGCGACCGCGTATTCCAAGCTGGCGATGGTCTCGGTGCCGGCAAAATTGCCGGCGACACGACAGACGAAGAGATCGCCGCGGCCGGTGTCGAAGGCGTATTCCGGCGCAATGCGCGAGTCGGCGCAGCTCAGCACCGCCGCAAACGGATTCTGCCCGCCCGCCAGCGCCTCTCGCTCGTGCTTGAAATCGTGACGCCGCGTGACGCCGTCGACGTAGCGCGCATTGCCCTGCATGAGCCGCTTCAGCGCCGCGTCCGGCGACAGCACGTTCTGCGGCTTGGGCGGCGCCTTGTGCTCCTTGGCGATCGCACGATCGGCGAAGACGAGGCTCAAGGCGGAGGCGGCAAGCAGCATCGCGGATCGTCGCGATGGCGGGTTTCTCTCATGCGCGGATTCAGAGCACCTGTCACACATCACGTTCCCTCCCGGCGCAACGAACGCGTCTTCGCAAGCGCGCCGCATCGCAACGATCATACCCGCAATGTCGTGACGAGACCACAGGATCGTCCGCAGCGCACCAGCCATCGCGCGCGGTCAGCGCCTGCCTACTCGGCCAACTTGAGCTCCGCGATGGTCGTCCTTGCTGCCTGTTCGTCCAGCGGCAAGAAATCCAGCGGCCCTTGATTCTTGTAACCGGACGTCATCGCCAGCGTGAGGCCCCAACCGAGCAAGCCGGTACTCGCGTTCGCGATCATGGCACTCTTGCGCTCGCTCATCCGCGTCACGAAGAATACGGTCTGACCGGATTGAGCGGAGAAATCCACCCGCGTGACGCCGAGCGCCGCCTCTTCCGCCATGAACTGGTGTTGGCCCGCCGGACGATCGACATAGACGTATGTCCCGGTCTTCAAGCCCTTGACCGGCGTGCCGTCCAGGGAAAACGCCCAGTCGGGATCGCCAATGCCGCCATATCCCTTCTCGCGAAACACGACGACGCGCGCCTGCCCGGCCTTGGGCGGCCCGATCCTGCGCACCGTCTCCGAATAATCGAGCCCACTCCTCGCCGTCTCACAGCCGCACAGCAACGCTGCAGCCATGAGCAACACCAGCCCACGCAGTAACATCACGCCCCCGAATATTCCCCGGGAGCAGACTAGCTGACATCAGCGGCAGGTTGCAACAAGCCCGGCACGTCTACCGTGCAAAACATGCAATCGGCCGCAACATCGTGCGTGTTGCTAGATCTGCTGCACGTCCACCACGCCGGCCACCGCCTTGATCGCGCCGGCGATCTGCGGCGAGACCTTGAAGCGGCCGGGCAGCTTCATCTCCACCTCGGTCTCGAGGTCGAGCATCATCACCAGCGAGACCTCGCCGTCGCCATTGGAGCGCGGCGCGATGCCGGGGCTGCCGATCTTCGGTGCGGCGCCATTCGCAGCCGCGGCCTCGGGGCCGGCCAGACGCTTGGCGATGGAGTCGAGCGGCTTGGTGTCGCGCACGAAGATGCGCAGGCCCTTCTGTGTCTTGGCGGCGGCGTCGTCGAGCGGCTCGGCATGCAGTACGCGGGCGCGGACGTCCTCGCCCTGCAATTCGGCACCGAGCTGGAGCAGCACGGCCGCGCCCGGCTCCAGCACGTCGCGATATTGCGCAAGGCCTTCGGAGAACAGCACCGCCTCGAAATGACCCGTGGGGTCGGACAGCCCCATGATGCCCATCTTGTTGCCGGTCTTGGTGCGCCGCTCCATGCGCGACACCACTGTCGCCGCGACCTTGCCGGCGGTGGCGCCGGTTTTCACGGCGCGCGAGAATTCCGCCCAGCTCTGCACCCGCAGCCGCTTCAAGACGGTGGCGTAATCGTCGAGCGGATGGCCCGACAGGAAGAAGCCGACGGCGTCGTATTCGCGGCGGAGTTTTTCGGCCGGCAGCCACGGCTCGATCTGCGGCAGCATGATGGTCGGCGCGTCCGCGGACATGCCGAACATGTCGTTCTGGCCGATGGTCTCGGCCTGATGCGCGCGCTGGCAAGCGGCCAGGATCGAATCCGCACCGGCAAAGACGCGAGCGCGGTTCGGCTCCAGCGTGTCGAAGGCGCCGGCCGCGGCCAGACTCTCGATGATGCGCTTGTTGATCGCGCGCGGATTGACGCGCGCGGCAAAGTCGGCGAGCGAGGTGAAGAGGCCCCGCTTGGTCCGCTCCTCGATGATCTGCTCGATCGCCTGGATGCCGACGCCCTTGAGCGCGGCGAGCGCGTAATAGATGACCTTGTCGCCGACCTCGAAGGTCGCGCCGGAGCGGTTGATGTTCGGCGGCTCGACCTTGATGCCGAGGCGCTGCGCCTCGGAGCGGAATTCCGACAGCTTGTCGGTATTGTTGAGATCGAGCGTCATCGACGCTGCGATGAACTCCACCGGATAATGCGCCTTCATATAGGCGGTGTGATAGGACACCAGGGCGTAAGCCGCCGCGTGGCTCTTGTTGAAGCCGTAGTCGGCGAACTTGGCGAGCAATTCGAAGATGGTCTCGGCCTGCCCCTTCGGCACGCCGTTCTTCACCGCGCCCGCGACGAAGATGTCGCGCTGCTTGTCCATCTCGGCGCGGATCTTCTTGCCCATGGCGCGGCGCAGAAGGTCGGCATCGCCGAGCGAATAGCCCGACATCACCTGCGCGATCTGCATCACCTGTTCCTGATAGATGATGACCCCGAAAGTCTCCTTCAGGATCGGCTCGAGCACGGGGTGCAGATATTCCGGCTCCTCGTCGCCGTGCTTGCGCGCGCAATAGGTCGGGATGTTCGCCATCGGACCCGGACGATACAGCGCGACCAGCGCGATGATGTCCTCGAAACGGTCCGGCCGCATGTCGACCAGCGCGCGCCGCATGCCCTGGCTTTCAACCTGGAACACGCCGACCACCTCGCCGCGCGCCAGCATCTGGTAGCTCTCGGTATCGTCGATCGGCAGCGTGGCGAGATCGACATGGATGTCGCGCGGCTTGAGCAGCTTGCAGGCGACGTCGAGCACGGTCAGCGTCTTGAGGCCGAGGAAGTCGAACTTCACGAGGCCCGCCGGCTCGACCCATTTCATGTTGAACTGGGTCACCGGCATGTCGGATTTGGGATCGCGGTAGAGCGGCACGAGTTCGCTCAAGGGACGATCGCCGATCACGATGCCGGCCGCGTGGGTCGAGGCGTGCCGGGTCAAACCTTCGAGGCGCTGGGCGATGTCGAAGGCGCGCGCCACGATCGGATCTTCATCGCGGAAGGCCTGGAGCTTCGGCTCGCTCTCGATCGCGGCCGCCAGCGTCACCGGCGCGGCCGGATTCTGCGGCACCAGCTTGGTGAGCTTGTCGACCTGACCGTAGGGCATCTGCAGCACGCGGCCGACGTCGCGCAGCACGCCGCGCGCCTGCAGCGTACCGAAGGTGATGATCTGCGCGACCTGGTCGCGGCCGTAGCGGTCCTGCACGTATCTGATCACCTCGCCGCGGCGATCCTGGCAGAAGTCGATGTCGAAGTCCGGCATCGAGACGCGCTCGGGATTGAGGAAGCGCTCGAACAGCAGGCCGAACTTGATCGGATCGAGGTCGGTGATGGTCAGCGCCCACGCGACCAGCGAGCCGGCGCCGGAGCCGCGGCCCGGCCCGACCGGGATGCCCTGGCTCTTCGCCCATTTGATGAAGTCGGACACGATCAGGAAGTAGCCCGCGTACTTCATGCGCATGATGACGTCGAGCTCGAACGCCAGGCGCTTGTCGTAATCTTCTTCGGTGGTGCCCTGCGACAGGCCGTGCACGCGCAGGCGGTTGGCGAGCCCCTCCTCCGCCTGCCGCTTCAGTTCGGCCGCCTCGACCGCGGCCGCATCCGTGCTTGCCGCGGCACCGACGGTGAAGAACGGCAGAATCGGCTTGCGCGTCATCGGGCGGAAAGAGCAGCGCTCGGCAATCTCCACCGTCGAGGCCAGCGCCTCCGGAATGTCGGCGAACAGCACCGCCATCTCGGCGCGTGTCTTGAAGCGGTGATCGGGCGTCAACTGCTCGCGCTCGGTCTCGGCGATCAGCCGGCCGCCGGCGATGCACAGCAGCGCATCATGCGCCTCGTAATCGTCGTTCGAGGCGAAATACGGCTCGTTGGTCGCGACCAGCGGCAGGCCTTTGGCATAGGCGATGTCGATCAGCCCGCTCTCGATCCGCCGTTCCTTGTCGATGTTGTGGCGCTGCATCTCGACATAGAGGCGATCGCCGAACAGGCCGGCGAGACGCTCGCAGCGCGCGGCTGCGACCTCGGCCTGCCCCGCGGCCAGCGCGAGCGAGATCGGTCCGTCAGGGCCGCCGGTCAGCGCGATCAGGCCTTCGGTCTCGCCGTCGAACCAGTCGAACTTGATGAACGGCGCGTGGCTATCGGGCGACTCGAGGAACGCGCGCGAGTTCAGCCGCATCAGGCTGCGATAGCCGCGCTCCTGGGCTGCCAGCAGCACCACGCGCGAAGGCGGCAGCGCGTTGCGCGCGTTGGGATCCTGGTCGCCGAAATCGACCGCGAGCTCCAGGCCGACGATCGGCTGGATGCCGTACCCGGCCATCTTGTCGGAGAATTCGAGCGCACCGAACAGATTGTCGGTGTCGGTCAGCGCCAGCGCAGGCTGGTGGTCTTTCTTCGCGAGCTCGCCGAGCTTGGCGATCTTGATCGAGCCCTTGAGCAGCGAATAGGCCGAGTGAACGTGAAGGTGGACAAATCCGGCGCTCGGCATGGTCGCGTAACGGCCTCTTGCAGATGGGTTGGGGCGGTCGCCGGCGTCGGATCATCATCCAATCGCCATTGGAGTGCCCTTGCCGACTCGCCTCGCAATGGTGGGGGCTCGCCGCGCCAGAGTCCACGCCAGAGGGGCCGATCCGCCGCCTCATCCCGCTTTTCCCCAAGGGGGTGGGCACTAAAGCTGCGGAATGACCTGGGCCCAGATTGCGATCATCCCGACGAACAGCGCGATCGACGTCAGTGCAGCGGCTTCTTCGACGAAAATCCTGAACATGGCTTGCTCCATCACCAGAACGTATGAGGAACATTGTTCTCATTTCGTTCTCGGGAGTCAAGCAAACTCGGCCGCTTCAAAATGAAATGGTTAACTCGCTGAATTCGCGCAACAAAAAGCCCCGGCGCAAGGCCGGGGCTCTCGTCAGTCGCTCTTCCCGAAGCGACTCTTCTCGGTACCTTGCTCAGTACTTGGCGATCACAGGGCCGCCGAACTTGTAGTTCAGGCGGACGAGGCCCATGTCGACGTCCTGACGGATGCGATCGGTCTTCAGGCCGGCGAAGGTGACGTCCTTGTCCGACAGGAAGATGTGGTTGTACTCGACGCCAACCGACCAGTTCGGAGCGAAGCCGAATTCGAGGCCGGCGCCAACCGTGCCGCCCCAGCGGGTGTCGCTGTTCGAACCGAGCGAAGCTCCGGTCGCGGTGCTGAACACTTCGTTCTTGACGCCGACGACGGCCGCACCGCCCTTGGCGTAAACGAGAACGTTGTTCCAGGCGTAACCGACCTGACCGGTGATCAGACCGAACGAGTCGATCTTGGTGCGGTTGCGCTGAGCGAGCAGAGCGCTGGTGTTGTCGCCGGTGAAGTCGGCCCAGTTGCCCTGACCTTCGAGGCCGAACACCCACTGGCCGGACTGCACGCGATAGCCGACCTGACCACCGACGGTGCCGCCCGTGGCGTTGTGGGAACCTTCGCCGCCAACCAGCGGAGCGGTCTGATCCCAGCTCGAATGAGCGGAAGCGCCGCCGCCGTTGATGCCGATGTAGAAGCCGCTCCAGTCATAGACCGTGGCGATCATCGCCGGCGCCTTGGTGTAAGGACGCGCAGCGAGGTCAGCAGCCAGCGCCGGCGCAGTCGCGCTGATCGCGACGAGGCTCACAGCAGCGAGCAACAAATTCTTGTTCATTTGAATCCCGTTCCAGTTTCGTCGTTAGGCCCCCGGGCCGTGGCGCCGTCATAACAGCGATCAACGGAATTGCTGTAACTCCGACGCAACAGTTCGCTCCAAAGGGTCCCGCTTCATTCACGAGTGTTGAGCACCGCGTGCGCGGAAACCCTTTGAAACAAGAGTTTTCCGCGATTTCAGCATCGGCCGCGCGCATGGCATCGGGAACCTGTGCAACGACGCCACACGCACGATTCTGTGATTGAAAAACAGCCGAGCGTTTTCCCTCCGCATTGCCGCCACATTCTCACCCGCGATCGCCACATTTGCGTTTGCTTCACGCAAGCGCGGGGCGTGATGCGATTCTCTTATTGCCAAGGTGGAACATTCAAGGACGGCGCAATCAGAGCCGCCCTCTCCTCACCGCGTTGCGTCAGATCATCACAGAGCGACAAGGCGGCTTCATCCAACCGAAGATGCGGATCGCGCGCGGTGCGCCAGGTATCCCATGGCGAGGTCTCGCGCTTGGCGAGCGCGAGCAGATCGCGCGCAAGGTTGACGCGCGCAAGAACAGACCGGTCCCCGACCCGTGACCTAGATGCGCAGGATCCATCGCGCCGGATCGGCACCGCCTCCAGGCCTCGATGCCGGTGACGAACGCCGTGCGCGGCACGTCGATTGGCTCGAAATCGATTCCGAGACCCTCGCGATGCGGCTCGTCGATCTCGGCATCGACCAGGACCCAGCGCTGCTGATCCCGCGCCCAATATTCGCACACCCAGTGATCGTGATAGGGGTGGCCGGCAAAGTACGTTGCGAAACCGCAGCGGACGCGGGCGGGCACGCCATGCTGGCGCAGCACCGCGCACAACATCAGCGCAAAGTCCCGGCACGTCGCCAAGGCGCGGCACTCGCCTGCCCTCGCATGTGTCAGCGGCCGCGGATCGATCGCCAGAAGCTGATCCAGACGTTCGGACACCGGCAACGTGGCACGGCTCTGACCGGAGAACGCGGCGGTGTCGAATCCCTGTCTCTCGATCCAGGCCTCGTGGATCAGCAGCCCCTGCAAGATGCGGCACAGCGCCGGAATGTCCGGCGGCAAGGCGCTGATCGACTTCACATGAGCACGGGGATCGCTGAGCGTGCTGTGGCTGGCGTAATCGTCGAGCATCGCAAAGTTCACTCATCGGAGCCTGTCCAGAACGCGGCACAATAAGCTTGCGGCGCTCCGACGTGCCACTAAAAGTTGTAGCGGACCTGATCGTCCTGTAACGTCGGTTCACATCGGTCATCACATCGGCTCACTTATTCCATGCTTGCCCGCGTTCTGCTCCTATTGGCCTGCCTGACGATCCCCAGCGCATTGCGCGCAGAGCAGACGGCGGCCGAGAAAGCCGGATTTGCCTCCAATCTGACGATCTATCTTGCCAAAGGGGCACCCGGCGCGTGCGGGCCGGGCTGCGACCGCTGGATCGCCATCGAAGGCGAGATCGACGGAAATGCGGCCTCGCGCGTTCGCCGCTTCCTCGCCGGCGTCAAGGACACGCAGCGTCCGATCTACCTGCATTCGCCCGGCGGCAACGTCGAGCAATCCTATGTCATCGGGCGGCTCCTGCGCAGCCGCAAGGCGGTCGCCCGCGTCGGCCAGACGATTGCATCAGCGTGTGCCGCGGGCACGCAGATCGACGCCGCCTGCCTGAAGGCGAAGAACGCGGGCGGCGAGATCGAGGCCGAGCTCACCACCTATCGTGCGATGTGCAACTCGGCCTGCGGCTACCTGTTTCTCGGTGCGACGTCGCGCGAAGTGGCCCCTGATGCCGCGCTGGCGGTGCATGATTCCAGGCTCGTCTTCGCGATTCACGGCCATCCGCCCGAGGCACTGCTCGCAGAATTCAAGCGGCGTCGGACCGCAAGCGCCGACCGCGAGCGGACGGCCTATATCGCGGCGATGGGGATCAGCCGCGAACTTGACGGTCTGATCCGCACCGTGAAGTTCGAAGACCTCCATCTGCTGACGCGCGCCGAGCTCTACAGGTTCGGCATCGACACGCGTCCCGTCGCCGAGACCCTGTGGCGGCTGGAGAAAGCAACCCGGCCATACATCAGAAAGGTCGCAGCGCTCAGAGGCGAGAACGGCCCATCGTTCCGAACCATGGAATGGCGTCTGTATTGCGACATCAAGAACCGCGTGCCGCTGATGTTCGCGGCCGAGATCGACGAAGCGGCGACCGGGCAGCACACCATCGTGATGGCGGCGGACGCTGCCCCCACCGAGGAAGCCGGAGGACGTCCGGTGCTTTCAGGCAAATACGAAGTCTGGAGCGGCTCGCTCGATTTCGGCAAGTTCAGGGCGATCATGGCGTCCCGCGCGCTGCACGTCCGGGAGACCACGCAGAAGCCGGATGACACCGCAGACACGGCAAAGTTCGACATCGACACCACGGGCCTGCCGTCGGCCTGGACGCAGCTCGAGGAATTATGCCCGCCGCCGACGGCCGCCCCAAAGAGCCCCTGGCCATCGGTTCCGCCGCCAGGTCGCGGCAGCTAAGCCGGCGCGTCCCTGTGCTTCGCGCTCAGCTCGCCGCCGCGATCCTCGCGCGGAACGACTCCTGTCCCTCGACGATCTTGTCGATCAGCGCATCCAGCGCCCAGAACCGCTCGCTGATGTCGAAGTCGACCGCCCGGCTCGCGATGCAGGAAAAGGTGCCGAGCCGCTGGTGATAGAGTTTTGCCAATTTCGGATAGCCCATCGGCTCCGCCATCGCGGCAAGCGCCAGATACACCGAAAGCTCGTTCGCAAGCTGCGCATGCTTCTGGTGCCGTGTCAGCAGCCATTTGTAGAGATCGGGGTGGAAGTTCGTGAACACGCCGGTGAAGCCGAGAGCACCCGACTTCATCGCGTCGAAGGCGATCGCCGCGTTGGCGTTGACGATGGTCAGCGGCGAGCCGCTGGTCAGCCTGACCCGGCGCTGCACGGTCGGCAGATCGCACGAGACGTCCTTCAGAATCGCAAAGCGGCCGCTGTCGGCGCAAAAGGCCAGCTCGTCGTCGGAGAGCAGCCGGCGGAACGGCGCCGGGCACTCATAGAGGCCGAGCGTCATGTCCTTGGGGAGTCGGTCGAGCAGCCAGGTGAGATTGTCGGTGAAATCAGTCCCCGCCGGATCGCGCGAGGCAAGCCGGTTCGTCACCAGCACCAATCCGTCGACGCCAGTCTTCGCGATCGACGAGAGCTCCGTGAGCTGGTCTTCCCTGGAATCGCTGACATGGCCGGAGGCGATGACCGGAAGACGGCCGGCCGCGGTTTTGGCAACGAAGCGCGCCAGCGCGACGCGTTCGTCCAGCGTCAAGAACTGCATCTCGCTCGACTGGGCCACCGCGAACAGCGCGTCGGCACCGCCTGCGATATACCATTCGATCAGCCGTTCGAGGCCGGAATAATCGATCGTGTTCGCTTCGGTGAACGGCGTCAGCATCACGGGAATGATGCCTTTGAGGGCGATGGGCACAGGCAAGCTCCAACGAGTGGCTAATGTCACTGGAACCTACTTCGAATCCTCATCGTTTCGCAAAGAGGTTCGGCGGACCAATGGGATGACCCTGTCGCGCTATTCGTCCCTCCTGCATCGCCATTCGTCACCGGTCGCTCATCTTCATCACGTTGCACGCTCCATTCATCCCTGCCGGCTCGCTTTACGGCGCAGCTTCGCCGAGACATCGGTCGAGCACCGCCTGGAGATCGGGAATGAATCGTCGCCACTTTCTAGCTACTGCTCTCTCCCTGGCCGCGAGCCCGGCCCTTGGCGCGCCGCAAGCGGACATGGCCGCCACAAGCCGCCCGCGGCCGGGCCAGGTGGGCTGGCCTTCGGATGCGGACTGGTCGGCGTTGAACCGAGCAACGTCGGGACGCCTCACGCGCGTGACACCGCCGAAACTCGCCCCGGCTGAGGCGAAACAGCTCCTGGCGAATCCGTTCTACATCGGCGATCAACCCGGTCTGACGGAAAGTTCCGGCTGGTTCGAGGCCTGGCGCTCCGAGCCCAGCGCCTACATGGTCGCGGCGGAAAGCTCGGCGGACGTCGTCGCGGCTGTGCGCTTCGCCAAGGTGCACAATTTGCGCCTCGTCGTGAAAGGCCGCGGTCACAGCTATTTTGGCGCCTCCTGTGCGCCGGATTCGCTGATGTTGTGGACCCGCAAGATGGACGCCATCACCGTTCATGACGGTTTCATTCCCCAAGGCTCAAGCTCCAAGCCGGTTCCGGCTATCACAGCGGGCGCCGGTTGCATGTGGCTTCACGCCTACCAGGCGGCCACCGGCGCCGGGCGATACGTTCAAGGTGGCGGCTGCACCACCGTTGGTGTCGCGGGTCTGGTGCAGGGCGGCGGATTTGGCAACTTTTCCAAGGGATTTGGTACGGCGGCGGCGAGCCTGCTCGAGGCCGAGATCGTGACGGCCGACGGCGAAATTCGTGTGGTCAACGAAGCGCGCGAGCCTGAATTGTTCTGGGCGCTGAAGGGCGGAGGCGGCGGCACTTTCGGCGTCACCACGCGGCTGACGCTCGCGACCCATCCGCTGCCCACATCTGTCGGTGCGGTCAACGTCACCTTACGCGCACGCTCCGACGACGCCTACCGCAAGCTCTTGGCCCGCTTCGTCGCGTTTTGCGCGACGAGCCTGTGCAATCCGCATTGGGGCGAACAGGTTCGATTGTATCCCGACAACCGTCTCGAAATTCGCATGGTCTTCCAGGGACTGACAACGGACGAAGCGCGTGCAGCTTTCAAGCCCCTGCTCGATTTCGTTGCGGCCAACCCTGACGATTTCGGCGGCAAGGACTCGATTGAAGTCGTGGGCGTGCCCGCCCGCTATTTCTGGAACGGTTGGCTTTATCGCCTGTTCGCCCGCTCCGCGGCCAACTTCGATGGACGTTCTGGCGCGCCGTGGACCGATTATTGGTGGAAGGGCGATGGTGAGCAGGTCGGCGCCTTCTGGCACGCCTACACATCGGCCTGGTTGCCAAGTTCGCTCCTCAGCCAGCAAAGCCGAACTCTCCTCGTCGACGCGTTGTTCGGCGCAAGCCGGCACTGGACGGTCGGCCTGCATTTCAACAAGGGCTTGTTCGGTGCATCGCCTGATGTGATCGCAAAAGCAAGAAATACGGCGACGCATCCGGACGCGTTCGACGCGTTCGCTCTTGCCATCATCGCAGCCGCCGGCCCGACCACTTTCGGCGGCCTTGCCACGCCCGATCCCGATCTCGCCAAGGTGCATCGAGACCGCGTGAACGCCGCGATGCAGGCGCTGCGCACCGCGGCGCCGAACGCCGGCGTGTATGTCAACGAGTGCGATTATTTTCAATCAGACTGGCAGAATGCGTTGTGGGGCCCGAACTATCAACGGCTGCTGGACATCAAGCGGCGCTACGATCCGGATGGACTGTTCTTTGTGCATCATGGCGTCGGCACCGAAGGCTGGAGCGCGGACGGATTTACCCGCCTGCCGGCGTAGGACGCAAGTTCGTGGCACCTAATTTGGACGAGGCGACGTCCTACACCGGCGTGTTCACGTCCAAAGACCGACGAGCGGCCAATAGGTGAACATGAACAGCACGATCAAGCCATACATGATGGCCGCGAGCGGCAGGCCCAGGCGCATCATGTCCCGCGTCGTGAAACCGCCCGCGCCATAAGCGATCATGGCTGGGGCCGAGGTCACGGGAATGATCGAGAGGCACTGCGCGATCAGGGCGACACCGAGCACGATACCGACGATTGGCAGCGCGGGATTATTCAGAGATACCAGAAAGCCGATGATCGCAGGTGTGATCGCGGTGAGACACGACGTGATGCTGGTAAAGCAAAAGCGAACGAAGAACACGACGACGAAGATCATGATCGCGAGCGCTGTAACCGACAACTCCCCCATCCCCGACTCGACGAACGCGACCTTCGCCAACCAGGCCGCCCCTCCGGTCTTGGACAGCATCTCGGCCATCGAGATGCCCGCGCCGAACAACAGGATCGAATTCCAGTCGATCCGCTTGTAGAGGTCATTGCAGGTGGTAACGCCGACGCCTGGCAAAACGAGCAGCAGCACGCAGAAAACCGAAATGGCGGACGCCTCGACGTGGTGTATCTTGTCAGTCGCCCAGAGCAGGATCGTCACCACCATGATCGCTGACGCTCTCTTTTCAAGGCTCGACATCGGCCCTAATTCCGCGATCCGCGCGGAGACGTAGTCGCTCCCTCCCGGCAATTCTGTGAATTCAAATTTGAAAAGCCGGGTCACCAGAACATAGAGCGCACCGGAAAACACCACAGTGTACGGGAAAAGGTAGATCAACCAGTCGACATAACTGACCTGGATTTGGCCGGCGCCGGTGAGGAAGTTGACCATCACCGGATTGGGCGCCGCGCCCGTGAGGACACCGACCCCGGTCACGGATGGCAGAATGCCCGCCAGCAGCAACATTGCCTTGCCGATCTGGCTGCTGCGCGGCAGACCAAAAGCCTCCGTCAATCCGATTACGATCGGAACCAGCGTTGCAGCGCGCGCAATCACCGATGGAATGAAGAAGGTGAGTGCAAATGCGGTCAGGATGATCCCGAGCATGATCGCATGGGTCTTTGCACCGACCAGCTTCAGGATCAGATAGGCAACGCGCTTCTCGAGACCCGTGCTCGTAATTGCTGCGGCCATTGCAAGCCCTGCCGCGACGAACAGCCAGCCGCCGTTCGAGAACCCACTCAGCGCAAGCGGGATGGCCTTTGCCGTTCCAAGGATTGGCCCAACCCCGTTCGCGGCAGGTGAAAACCCGAGAGCCAGTATCAGCAGAAGCACAAGCGCAACCGCGCTGACGCCGTACGGAATGGCCTCGGTGATCCACATCAGCACCACGAAGACCATCACGGCGATGACACGCTGCCCGGCAAGCGAAAGACCGGCGGGCGACGGCGCCATGATGATGGCGGTCATGATCGCAAGGCCGATCAGAACGCTCAGCAATTTCCTGGCGCTGACCTCGGTCGTCGCGGACCCGGCATGAACCAGTGTCGACATGCATATCCTCCATGTTTTTTCGATATCGGCGAGCGCCGGGCTTGATCAGACCGGCCCGGCTGGTCCAAGCACCGCAACGCCATCAGCGGCCCGCACGCCCTGTCCGGCCGCCAAGGCGAACACCGGATTGATCTCGGCCTCGATCAGGCGCCCGCCGAGCGCTGCCGCCATCTCCGAGAAGGCCACGACGGTCGAGACAACAGCCTCGACGTCGGCTTTTGGTCGTCCTCTGAATCCGTCCAGCAGCGGCCTGGTCTTGAGCTCACGCAGCATTGAGCGCGCATCCTCGCGGCTCAATCCGCCCTGCGCCGGCAGGAGGCGCATGGTCGTATCCTGGAACAGCTCCGCGGTGACACCGCCCATGCCGAGCAGAACGGCCGTTCCTAGCGGATCGCGGTGCAACCCCAGAATCAACTCGGTGCCACCAGAGACCATTTCCTGCACGAGGAAGCGTTGCGGCCGCTGGCCGGTCGCGGCTTCCACATCTTCAGCCATGCGCGCCAGCCGACGACCGATGGTTTCGGGCGTGAGATTGAGGGCGACGCCACCCACGTCGCTCTTGTGCGTGATCTCGCCGGAGAGGATTTTGAGCACGACCTTGCCGCCGAGCTCGCGCGCCGCCGCCTCCGCCTCGGCCGGCGTCTGGACGACCCGCTCTGCGACCGTGGGAATGCCGAACCTGGCAAAGAGCGCCTTTGCAGCGGCCTCGTCGAGCGAGCCCGCGGGGATATCGCTGACATCGACATGGTTTGCAGCGCCCACGACGACGTCGCTCTGCAACGGCTGCGATGCCCTCAGCAGGCCGGAGAGCGCGGACGCACAGCTTTCCGCCGATGTGTAGGCCGGCACACCTTGCGCCGTGAGAGCCGACCCGACATTCGGCGCGTGCGGACTGACATAGGCGATGATCGGCTTGCCGGACATCGGCAGACAATCACGGATGGCATCGGCAAGCAGCGCGGGTGAGCCGACTGCCGACGACCCCGCAATGACAGTCAGCGCATCATAGGACGGGCTGGCCAGCAGGGCACGGATGGCTCCTCGCAGCACGTCCGGTTCGAGGCCAGCCAGGGTCAGGTCGACCGGGTTGCGGTCGAGATTGGCGTGGGACCCGGATTGCAGCGATCTGAGCTGGGCCGCGGTCTCGCCGTCGGGCGCAGGCGTCTCGAACCCGGCGACGCCGAGGCTGTCGGAGACGATCGTCCCGGCACCCCCGGTCGATGTGAGGATCGCCACGCGCTTGCCGGTGAGCATCCTGCCGGCGGCAAGGGCCGCCGGAATATCGAGCAGTTCCTCAAACGTCTGCGCCCTGAGCACGCCGAGCTGACGGAACAGGGCGTCGTACATCCGGTCCGATCCGGCGAGAGCGCCAGTGTGCGACACGGCTGCCTTCGCGCCGGCTTCCGAGCGACCGATCTTGAATGCCACAACAGGCTTGCCTGCCTGCCGTGCCTTGCGCACCGCTTCGCGGAAGCGGAGCGGATGACGGATCGCCTCGATGTAGAGCGCGATCACGCGGGTCGCCTCGTCCGCCGCAAGAAATTCAATGAAGTCCGAAAGCTCCAGATCAGCCTCGTTGCTGGTTGATACCAGCTTCGACAGCCCGATCCCGCGCGCGGCGGCGCGCGAGAGCAGCGCCCCGAGGATTCCTCCGCTTTGCGACACCACTCCGATCGAGCCGGCGGTGAAATGATCCATCGCCAACGCGCCCGAGGCAGAGAGGACGATGTTGTCGGTCAGGTTGACGAGCCCGATGGTATTGGGGCCGAGGAGCCGCATCGCACCGGCAGCCTCGATGAGCTGCCTCTGGCGCAGCGCCCCCTCTGCGCCGGTTTCGGTGTAGCCGCTGGCAAGAACGATCGCGGCGGCAGCGCCGCGCTGGGAGAGCTCTCGCACGGCAAGATGCGCGCGTTCCGCCCCCAAGAGAACGATGCCGACATCGGGCACGGCAGGAAGCGCGGCGACCTCCGGATAGCACATGAGTCCGGCGATACGTTCAACCTTTGGGTTGACGGGATATATCGCGCCGGCAAAGCCATGCTTTTGCAGGAACGACACCGGTCGTCCCGACGTCTTTGCGGGGTCGGCGGACGCGCCGATCACCGCAACGCTCCGCGGACGAATGAGGCGGGCGATCGCGTTCATGACATCATTCCTTTCCAGAGGATTTGGACAGGAACGCCACCACCGCATCACGGTGCTCGGCGCTGGTATAGCAGATCGCTTGCGCCTGACTGCCGAGACCGAAGATCTCGTGGGCCGATCGCTCGAACGTCTGGTTGAGAATACCCTTGCCCAACGCCAGCGCCGTCGGTGACGCCAGTGCCAGCTCTGCGGCCCAGGCTTGTGCAGCGGGAAGCAGCTCGCTGGCAGCCACCTTGCGATCGAGAATGCCAAGCGCAAGCGCTTCCTCGGCTTCGACCATACGGCCCGTGAAGATCAGCTCCTTCGCCTTCGCAAGGCCGACCCTCCGCGGCAGAAAGTACAGGCCGCCGCCATCCGGGATCAATCCGCGCCTGATGTAGGACCAAGTGAGTTTCGAGCGCTCCGAGCCGATCAGGAAATCGCACGCGAGGGCGGTATCGGCGCCAAGACCAGCCGCGGCTCCGTTCACCGCCGCGATGGTGGGCTTGGGAAGGTTGAGCAACAGGGTTTGTGCGCGGTGCACGCCTTGTTGCCTGCTCCAACCGTTGAACGCGACCTCACCTTGCGGTGCGTCCAGGCGCCGCTTCATCCCGCTGATATCACCGCCAGCGCAAAACGCGCTGCCGCGTCCAGTCAGGACCAGCGC
Source organism: Bradyrhizobium guangzhouense (assembly GCF_004114955.1). NCBI lineage: Bacteria > Pseudomonadati > Pseudomonadota > Alphaproteobacteria > Hyphomicrobiales > Nitrobacteraceae > Bradyrhizobium > Bradyrhizobium guangzhouense. The sequence goes on along the minus strand of NZ_CP030053.1, from coordinate 3,414,479 downwards.
CCGGATCGCACCATCGGCGGCAACGCGCTGCAGCGCATCCACGAATTCGGAGCGCATCTCGTCGCTCATGGCGTTGCGGCGATCAGGCCTGTCCAGCACGATCGTGGCAACGCCTGACGCAACGGAGAATTCGATCAGTTGATAAGTCATGTACGAGCCTTGTTCTGCACCGGGGCGCCCAATGTTCATCACGAAGGACGCGTCATTTCGGCCGTGTCGGCAGATACCGACCCGGGTGTCTCGGCGCGTAGCGCCTGGGGGATAAGCGAGATTTCGTTCCAGACCGAAGTCTGGCTTGTCGAAGCCGCGGAGCGGATCGCGCCGGACGGTTACCTCAGCGGGTCTTCAGACATTGCGTTTCGTACTCCCGACGGGACTTGGTTCTGATTTATTGCTTGCCTCTATACCGGACTGCCATAAAAGCGAATATCGGTCATTTCCACTGGATGGAATGAGCTTGAGGAGCCGACATGGCCTTGCCACGGCAGTATTCCGGCGGCGCGAACGGCAACAGGTCGCTGGAAAGAGGCATCGAAATCCTGCGCGCCTTCCGGCCCGGCGTCGACACGCTCGGCAACGGCGAGATCGCCGAACGCACCGGCCTACCCCGCTCCACCGTCAGCCGCCTAACCAAGACGCTGGTCGCTTTCGGCATGCTCGACGAGATCCGAGCGGAGCGGAATTATCGGCTGGCGGCCGCGGTTCTCAGCCTTGGCCACGCCGTTCGCATGGGCTCTCCGGCGCTCAAAGTCCTCGGTCCCCTGATGCGGGCTGAATCGACGCGGCGCAAGTTGAACGTCGGTCTCGCGACCGCCGACCGCGCAATGATGGTCTACCTGGAATCCATTCGCTACAATCCGCGCCCGACGTTGCGCAGCATCGTCGCCGGCCAGCAGGTTCCGATGGAGCTGACCTCGCTGGGCCGCGCCTATCTCGCAGGCATCCCGGACAGCGAACGCGACAGGCTGATCGCGCAGTTCAGGCGACGCAGTGCCGCCGCAACCAGGGCGCTGGTCGCCGACGTGCAGAAGTCAATTCGCGCCGTCAGACGCGAAGGCTATTGTGCCGCCTCCTGGCAGCCAGGCGTGCTCGCCGTCGCCACGCCGATCGTCGTCGAGAGCCTGCCGGTCTATGCCATCAACATGAGCCTGCAGGACCTCGAGCCCGGCGACGATCTTGCCAAGGAGATTGGCGGCTACCTGATGGCGTTCGCGGCACGTTGCAAGGAAGCCCTCGGCGGCCTGCAAGATTTCGCGCAGTGAGTTAAACCTTGGTTGCCGGACTCACACCGGCGTGTAGATCACGAGCTTCAGTGCCGGATCGTCATTGGCCTGAAAGCTGGCGTGCTCGAAATGCAGCACGCCCTTGGTCGGATGGGTCATGGTCTTGCGGCCCGACAAGGTGCCGTGCACCTCGTGCGCGCCCCACCATTTGACGAACTCGGGACTACCTGCGCGCAGGCGCGTCAGCAATTCGGCAAAGGCGGGATCGCCGGCCCAGACGTCGTGGCTGGCGCGAAACATCGCGACCATGCGCTTGGCGACGTCAGCCCAGCCTGCCCCGTAGGATTTCCGGGTCTTCTTGTTGGTCATCATCAACAGCAGCGTGTTGCGATCCTCTTCCGGCAGCCGGCCGAACGCGAAGATCTCCTCGGCGGCCTCGTTCCAGGCCAGCACGTCCCAGCGCCTGCCCGTGATGTAGGCCGGATGCGGCAGGCTCTCGACCAGGCGCCGAATGGCCGGCGGCACCACTTCCCGGACAAAGGGACGCCGATCGCCATCGCGCGCGAGGTCCTTGAGATGCGCATGCTCGGTCTTGCTCAGCCGCAACGCGCGCGCCAGCGCATCGACCGTCGTGACCGACGGGCTGACGGTGCGCCCCTGCTCGAGGCGGATGTACCAGTCGACCCCGATGCCGGCGAGCTGCGCCACCTCCTCGCGCCGCAGCCCCGCGGTGCGCCGCCTCTGGCCCGCGGGAAGGCCCACGTTCTTCGGCGACAGCTTTTCGCGGCGGGAACGGAGGAAATCACCGAATTCGACGCGGCGGGGGTCGGCCATGGAGTGGTCCTGCGGACGGAGGGCTTGGGAGTGCTAGGATAATACCAGGTGTCTTGCAGCTGCAAGATCGACGTATGAAATCCATGGCTATTCGGCTGCGCGCATTTGCTGTGCGAGCGTCGTCGGTTGTTCTTTCCAAGGTCGCGCGAATGCGCTCGGAACCGCCCCGTCACCGAGTTAGCGTCCACGGAAGATTGATCCAGCGCAGTGAGCGCGTGTCGCACGATTTCTGCAGAACCATGAACTTCACCTACGAAGTTCGCTCCATAGGTCCTAGCGCCGTCGCGGCGGATCGGCCTGATTGATCAGGGGCCTGCGTCGCCTCACCCCTGATGTAGCCGGCCGCGGCCGTCTACTGTGCATGGGGTTGTTTTCGACTTTTGCTTATTCGAGCTCGATGACCTGGCCGTTCGCCAGCGACACGCGCCGGTCCATGCGGCCGGCGAGCTCCATGTTGTGGGTCGCGATCAGCATCGAGACCTTGGTCGCCTTGACCAGCTGCATCAGCGCCTGGAACACGTGGTCGGCGGTGTGCGGATCGAGATTGCCGGTCGGCTCGTCCGCCAGCAGCACGCGCGGCGCATTGGCGACCGCGCGCGCGATCGCGACGCGCTGCTGCTCGCCGCCCGACAGCTCCGCCGGGCGATGCGTGATGCGGTCGCCGAGGCCGAGATAGCCGAGGATCTCCTTGGCGCGCTTGACGCTCTCGGACTTCTTCAGGCCGCGGATCATCTGCGGCAGCATGACGTTCTCCAGCGCCGAGAATTCCGGCAGCAGCCGGTGCGACTGGTAGACGAAGCCGATGTCGCTGCGGCGGAGCTGGGTGCGCTCGATGTCGGGCAGCTGCGAGGTCGGCGCGCCGTTGACATAGACCTCGCCGGAATCGGGCGCCTCGAGCAGCCCCGCAATGTGCAGCAGCGTCGACTTGCCCGACCCTGATGGCGCGACCAGCGCGACCGACTGCCCCGCCCACAGCGCCAGCTTGGCGTTGTCGAGGATCGTCAGCGCCGCTTCACCCTGGAGGTACTGCCGCCTTATCTCGTGGAGATAAATGACCGGTACATCCTCAGCCCCCTGCTGCTGCTCCATCAGCCCCTCACTCGTAGCGCAGCGCTTCGACCGGATCGAGGCGCGCGGCGCGCCACGACGGGTACAGCGTCGCCAGGAACGACAGCGTCAGCGCCATGATGACGACGGCCGTGGTCTCGCCGACGTCGATCTCGGCGGGCAGTTTCGACAGGAAGTAGAGCTCCGGCGAGAACAGCTCGGTACTGGTCAGCCAGGACAGGAATTGCCTGATGGATTCGATGTTGAGGCAGATCACGAGGCCAACCAGGAAGCCGACCAGCGTGCCGACCACGCCGATCGAGGCGCCCGTGATCAGGAAGATCCGCATGATCGAACCTTGCGAGGCCCCCATCGTTCTCAGGATCGCGATGTCGCTGCCCTTGTCCTTCACCAGCATGATCAGGCCGGAGACGATGTTGAGCGCGGCGACCAGCACGATCATGGTCAGGATCAGGAACATCACGTTGCGCTCGACCTGGAGCGCGTTGAAGAAGGTCGAGTTGCGCTGCCGCCAGTCGACCAGGAACACCGGCCGTCCCGCGGCCTCCGTCACCGATTTGCGGAAGGCGTCGATCTTGTCGGGGTTGTTGGTGAAAACCTCGATCGAGGTGACGTCGTTGCTGCGGTTGAAATAGGCCTGCGCCTCGGCGAGCGGCATGAAGACGAACCCGAGGTCGTATTCGGACATGCCGATCTCGAACACGGCGACGATCTTGTAAGGCTTGATGCGCGGCGTCGTGCCCATCGGCGTCACCGCGCCTTTCGGCGCCACCAGCGTCACGCTGTCGCCGGCATGCAGCGACAGCTGGTCGGCGAGCCGGCGGCCGATCGCGACGCCCTGCCCGTCGTCAAAGCCCTCGAGCGAGCCCTGCTTGATGTTCTTGGCGATCGAGGTGAGGTTGTTGAGGTCGTCGGAGCGGATGCCGCGCACCAGCACGCCCGAGGCGTTCCAGGGCGAGGACGCCAGCGCCTGGCCGTCGACCACGGGGGCAGCTAGCCGGATGCCCTGGACCTGGCTGATGCGCTCGGCGACGTCCTTCCAGTCGGTCAGCGGCGATTCCAGCGGCTGGACCAGAATGTGGCCGTTCAGCCCGAGGATCTTGTCGAGCAGTTCCTTCCGGAAACCGTTCATCACCGCCATCACGATGATCAGCGTGGCGACGCCCAGCATGATGCCGAGGAAGGAGAACCCGGCAATGACCGAGATGAATCCCTCCTTGCGCCGCGCCCGCAGATAGCGGGCCGACAGCATCCACTCGAAGGGTGCGAACGGCGCAGTTTGGACGGTTTCGGTCATGGTTTCATCCATCGCTCGATAATCCCATGATTCGGGGTCAATTGTGGCCGGATTGGCGGCCGCGATCTCGGGCGATGAACAATATTCAGCCGACCAGACTTATCAGCCCACAAGTCTTGCAACCGCGTCCGCTGGCGACATGGTCTCGCGGGAGCCGTCACTGCGCTTCTTGATCTCGACCTTGCCGTCGGCCAGCCCCTTCGGCCCGATCATGATCTGCCAGGGAATACCGATCAGGTCGGCGGCGGCGAATTTGGCGCCGGCGCGCTGGTCGGTGTCGTCGTAGAGCACGTCGACGCCCTTGGCCATGAGCTCCGCATAAAGCTTCTCGCAGGCCCCATCGACAGCCGCGTCGCCCTGCTTGAGGTTGAGGATCGCGACGCGGAACGGGGCCACCGCCTCCGGCCATTTGATGCCGGCCTCGTCATGGCAGGCCTCGATGATGGCACCCAGCAGGCGCGAGACGCCGACGCCGTAGGAGCCGCCGTGGATCGGCACGTCGACGCCGTCGGGGCCCGCCACCATCGCCTTCATCGGCTCGGAGTACTTGGTCCCGAAATAGAAGATCTGGCCGACCTCGATGCCGCGGGTGTTGACACGCTTGTCGGCCGGCACCTCCTGCTCGAAGCGCGTGGCGTCGTGCACGTCCTCCGTCGCGGCATAGACTGAGGTCCATTGCTTGATGATCGGCGTCAGATCGCTGTCATAGTCGACGTTCTCATCGGGCACAGGCAGGTCCAGCACGTCGCGATTGATGAAAACGCCGGACTCGCCGGTCTCGGCCAGCACGATGAACTCGTGGCTGAGATCGCCTCCGATCGGGCCGGTCTCGGCGCGCATCGGAATCGCCTTCAGCCCCATCCGCGCAAAGGTGCGCAAATAGGCCACGAACATCTTGTTGTAGGCGACGCGTGCAGCGGCCTCGTTGAGGTCGAAGGAATAGGCGTCCTTCATCAGGAATTCGCGGCCGCGCATCACGCCGAACCGCGGACGCTGCTCGTCGCGGAATTTCCATTGAATATGATAGAGATTCAGCGGCAGGTTCTTGTACGACTTCACGTACGCGCGGAAGATCTCGGTGATCATTTCCTCGTTGGTCGGCCCGTACAGCAGCTCGCGCTTGTGGCGGTCGGCGATGCGCAGCATCTCCGGACCATAAGCGTCGTAGCGGCCGCTCTCGCGCCAGAGCTCGGCGAGCTGCAGCGTCGGCATCAGCAGTTCCAGCGCACCGGAGCGGTCCTGCTCCTCGCGCACGATCTGCTCGATCTTCTTCAGCACCCGGAAGCCGAGCGGCAGCCAGGCGTAGATGCCCGCGGCCTCCTGCCGGATCATGCCAGCGCGCAGCATCAGCCGATGCGAGACGATCTCCGCCTCTTTCGGATTTTCCTTTAGGATGGGCAGAAAGAACCGCGACAACCGCATGACAATACTCTGGGAATCAGTGACGGGTTGCAGTGAAACCGGATTGGGAGCGAAAACACAAGACCGGCAATGAGGAAAAGCCGCTAACGCGTCGGAATTCCTGTCATTTTTCCGTCGACTTCAGGTTCGACTTGAACCGTGCCGGGCCTTACGGTGGCGTGACATCGAGGTCGTCCTCGAGGGTGATCTTCTCGAAATCGGTCACCAGCGCGTCGATCCGAACATGCCAACGGCCGACGAAGGGCAATTCGACCTTGCGCACGTGCCAATAGCCGTCGGGCCCGAGCTCGGCGTCGCGTTCCATCGGCTCGATCCCGCGCTCGGGCAGACTCAGCGTCAGCGTCGCCTCCTTGGCCTTCAGCGGCGTCGCCTCGCCGGTCATGAGCTGGAGCACGAAATCGTCCATGCCGGCCTTGCCCGGGGACACCAGCACCTGGAACATCGCCTTGTCGCTGTGGATGTGGATCGCCAGCGGCGTCTCCGGCACGATGGTCCGCGGCGGAGGCGTGAAGCGCCAGCCGGCGACAACGGCGAAGATGCCGAGCGCGGCCCCGCACTCCAGCAGGATCGAACGCTTGAGCGCGGACGCGGCCCCGCGATTCTTCGCCAGCGCCGGCGTCCATCGATAGCGATTGAGCGCAGCCAGCACCAACAAGGACAGGACCAGCGCCAGCTTGACCGAGAGAATGAGGCCGTAAGTGGTCTCGATCAAAGCCGACGGCCTTTCGAGTTGGACAATCGCAAGCGTAAGCCCAGTCAGCGCCAGCGCCACAACCACCGGAATGGCGATGCGCGAGAAGCGATTCAGCAGCGGCAGCATTGTCGGCGTCGGCTTCGAGACCAGCGCTGCCAGCGGCGCCAATGCGCCGATCCAGAAAGCGACAGCGAGGCCATGGATGAATATCGCTGGTCGCGTCAGCACCTCGGGCGACGCCGTTGCCGCGTGTCCGGTCATCGCGAGCGACAGGCCGACACCGCCGAGCGCGATCGCGGCAAACACGCGCGCGTACCAAGCCCGGCTCAGCGCCATCAGCGCGAGCAGCATCGCCATGGCAGCGACAAGCGAGGCGGGGCCGGCACTGGTCGCGAATGCGATGCGCCACGGCGCCGTCGTCACAACCGCTGCCAACGGCAGGCCAAGGAGATCGAGGCCCAGCACGCCAAGGGACACGATCGCGCTCGGGATGCCGATCAGGAGCGCCGCGCGCGGCACGCCCATGCCCATCATCGACCACGCCATCCACCGGCCAAAGAACACGCCGCCGACGCCGACGAACAGCCCGAGATAAAGACCGATCCGCGACAGCCAGATCAGCACGTCCAATCGGCCGTCGGCATCGGGCAGAGGCTGGGTGGCGGTCGGCGCACCGACGGAAAAGATCACCGATCCCGCCACCGGATGGCCGTCCTGGGAGATCACCCGGTAGCTCACGACCGCCGTGCCCTGCGGCAGGTCCGCCGGGATCGCAACGGAAATGCTCTCGCCTGATGTCGTGACGCGCGCATCGTCGCGCGCCCTACCCGCGCCGTCGATCAACCGGATCGCGCCCGGCGTTACCGCCTCACTGAAGCGAAATTCCACCGCCTTCGGCGCGCTCGCCAGGATACTGCCACTCGCCGGCTCGACCGAAATCAGCGCCGCATGCGCCGATGCGCCGGTCGTAGTGCCGACAAGGATGAGCAGCGTGACAAGCGCGGCAAGCAGACGCATTACGGCTTGGGCAGCAGTTTCACGCCAGGCGCCGGCGACTTGTCTTCATGCGAATGCGCTGCACCCTCCGCAGGGATTTCGATCCAGCGGCTGACGCCCTTCTCGCATTCCTGCACCACAGGGAAATACAGCATGGTGTTGGGCCTCAGGCTGTCGGTAAGAAAGCTGCTGACAACGAACTCGTCGTAATTGTGGTCCGGCAGGTTGCCGCCGGACCAGACAACTTCCTTCACGCCCGAGGTCAGCTTATTGCCGTGATAGTCGTATGCGCTGGCATATTGGCCCTCGACGACATCGACATTCCAGCCGGCTTTCGGCATCGGCTTCACCGCGATCACACCCTCGGGAATCTGCACGCGGATCTTGACGGTCGGCGAGCCGGAACAGCCGTGCGGCACGGCGAAGACAGCCTTGTAGGACCCGCCGACCGTGGCCTGCTTGCCTTCCAGATACACGTGTGCCGCCGCGGGCGATGCGGCGAGCGCAGCCATCAGGATAAGCCAGGGTGTCTTCGACATGCTCTATCTCCCGGAGGTTAGATCACCCGCGTCACATCTTCATTCCCGAATGATCGGGCATTTTCTTCATCATCATGCCGCCGCCACCGGGTGCCTGCGCACCGACGCCCTGCACATCGAGCGACACAGTGACCTTGCCGGCCTTCTCGAACTCGAGCGTGACAGGCACCTTGTCACCCTCCTTGAACGGCCCCTTCAACTGCTGGAGCATCAGATGGTTGCCGCCTGGCGCAAGCTTCACGGTCTTGCCGGCGTCGATGACGAGACCCTTGTCCAGCGGGCGCATCTTCATCACGCCATTGTCCATGGCCATTTCATGGATTTCGGCCTTGCCTGAGATCTCGGCGGACACGGCGATGAGTTTGTCGGGCGCCGTACCCTTGTTTTCGATGGTCAGAAAGCCTCCGGCGACTTTGGCGCCTCCGGGCGTCGCCCGGCTCCAGGCCTGCGAGATGACGAGGTCGCCGGCCTTGACTTCGTCGGCGCTGATGGGCGTCGACATCGCGACGGCCGAGAGAGCCGCGAGCGCGAAGAGACTTGAGAGCTTGTTCATGTTGATAGCCTTTCTTGTCGCCGTTGAGAGTGTACCATCCGTCAGAACGTATATTTGCCGGCGAGAACGAAAGTTCGTCCCGGAAACGGATGGAACAGGAAATACTGCGCGTCGAACAGATTATCGATGCCCAAATCGAACGCGAAATTCTGCGTTGCGTTGTAATGGATCTTCAAGTCCACAACGAGAAAATTATCGAAAGCGCCGTAGACGTGCGACACGCTGTCGGTGTTGTCCAATGTCGAATACTGCTTGCCACTATAGCGCGCCGCGACGGTATAGGCCCAGCTGTCGTTCGGCCTATAGGTAACGCCGAACTTGGCCCGCCAGTCGGGGACGAAAGGCACGCGCTTGCCTACGACGGTCGTGAGATTACCCGCCGCATCTCTGCCAGCCCAACCCGCATCGGCCAATATTCGCGAGTCGACGTAAGTAACGCTGCCGAATAGTTGCAATCCGGCGATCCAGACATTGTCCTTGTCGGCCGACAACTCGACGCCCTGCATCCGGATCGCATCCACATTGCTGATCGTCGTGGCGGTCAGCCCCGTCGACGTCACCTGATTTGTCTGCGAGATTATCGCGTTGTTCGTCCTCTCCTTAAAGAGCGTCAACCGAACACGTCCGTCGCTCCAGTGGCGTTCGACATTCAGTTCACCGGTGAAATCTTGCTCCGGCGTCAAGAAAGGATCGGGCAGCACGATGGTGGTCCCGACCGAAGCGTTTTGATAGAGTTCGGTGACGGTCGGGTATCGATATGCCTCGCCAAAATTGGCAGTAATGTTCCAATCCTTGTTCGCGTCGTACGATAGCGATGCCTTGGGTGAGAAATTGGTCGAATCGAGCCCGGGTTGAATCGTCGCCGTGGACGAGAGGACCGGCATCGGCGTTGCCGGGGTCCCGCCGGACAAGGCGACTGAATTGACATTGAAGCCATCGGACGCGCGCCAGGTTTCCAGTCGTCCGCCAAGCGTCAGCTTGAGATTTGGAACGACCTTCCAGGCGTCCTGCACCCACACCCCACCGGTTCGGGTTTCCCCGACGCCGGTCGAGAACAACTGACCGGTCCCGGTCGACGCGGTCGCATTCCAGACGGACGAGAGGTAAGCAGGATTCTCGAGCCGGTAGCGGTCGCCATGGATGCCGAAACTGATCTCGTGCGGGCCATCAACGCCGAGCGGCCGCCAGACGCCCTTTGCGTCGGCATTCTGCCAATTGGTGCCATCGTTGCGGGTGATCTTGCCGTTTTGCGAGTAGCCAATACCGGCCGTCGTGACGGTATACGGATTAAGGAGAACGTCTTGCAGATAGTTGTAGGTTGATGCGGACAGATCGAAATCGAACACGCCTTTGGTGTCGCTCTTCAGCGATACTGCATTACTTAGATGGGTCTGATCCCAGATATATTTGTTACTCGCAAAAGCGCCTTGAGCACCGAAGGTCGGCTGTGTGTTGAGAGTAGATATCAGATAGGTCTGCGGATCAGACGTCTGATGATTGTTCCAGATGCCCAACGCATACGTCGCTTGGACAAGCGGCGAGACGTCGTAGGCCAACCGAAGGTTGGCAGAGGTCTGCTGCGAGTGCGCCAGCGCACCGGTACCGATGACATTGGCAACGCCCCCGGTCTTGTTGAACGCAGCAATTGCCCCTGTGGTGTTCGCAGGGCCGACGCCGAAGACGGTCCCAAAGGTCGTGTAGGTCAGCGGCTGCTGATAGCTGTCAAGATAGTTGGCGCTGACAAGCCAGGACAGCTTGCCGTCGCGATTGCCCGCCGCAGTGCTGGTCTGGCTGGTCACGTACGTGTTCCTGGTGCCGTATTGGCTCCACGGCATCACAGAGACAGTTTCTTTGGCCACCGCGAACGGCTTGTCCGGCATCTTGGACGTGATCAGCAGAACGCCACCGATCGAATTACCGGGATAGGCGGCCGCGAACGGACCGTTGAGAAAATCGATCCGCCCGATCGCCTCAGGCGAGATCAGATTCCACTTCGGCGAGGCGCCGGAATTGTTGTTGCCGATCAGGGCCGAGATCAGCAGGTCGTCGTAATAAATCAGCGTTCGAGCACTTGAGTTCAGGCCCCAGCTTCGGGTCGCAAGCACGGCCTGATTGTCACCGTCGTTGCGCTTTCGCACGAACAGGCTCGGCATGTATTTGACCGCGTCCTCGGGGTCCTTGAGATTGATGGTCTCGTCGGCCTCCCTGGCCGTAATGCTGAAGGAACGTTGCGGCAGCTGATAGCGCGCCACCGCCGCTGGCTGATCGAGCGACGCCCGGGATGTGCCCGCGCCTTGCTCATTGGTTGTGGCGACCGAGGCCGGCCGCCCGACCGTTGGCTTGGCCGAGTCTCTCCGGAGACCAGCGGTTTGCACCGCGGGCTTGCGCGGCCTGGGTTTCGCCGTTGCGGGCGCGTCAACGGTCACCGCTGGCAGCTCTCTTGGCAGCTCTCTTGGACTACTCTGGGCATAGGCTCCGCTGGACGAAGCGAGCAGCGCTGCCTGAGCGGCAACGACGCTCATGCCGCAGCGGGCATGACGAGATAACATGATTGCTTTCCTGACGCCGGCTGTCGCTCCGGCCAATCGACAACATCAATCGCCGGCGGATCAACCGCGGCGAACACCAGGGGTCGTCAGGAAAAGTGCGGAGGTCCCCGAGCCTGGGCGCTTGAGCCCTTGTGAGCGGTGAGAACGGATGCATCCGCCTCATGCCACACCACGCGCTCGGCATGACGAAGGGGAACGGAGAAAGCCGCGTGCGGTGGCGAATCGAGGGAGGCGTTGGCCTGCGCGAGGCAACACAGCGCGCAAGCACCGGAATGCGCGATCGGCGAACCACCCTGGTCATTCGGGGTGCCCTGCTCGCTGACGCCATGGCAGATGATGCCGGGACCAAGCGGGTCGGCAACGGCTTGGCCGGCCGCCCAGCACGCGGCAATCGGCGCCAGCACCTGCATCACCAAGGCGAGCAGGACAACCGGTAAGAACTTTTGCAGCCGTGCGCGCATCCGCCGAACCATTCGTTCGCCTGCTAACTAAACACCGCATCTGGCCAGAGTCGAGATCGCATCGCCAGCCTTGTTGGGGCCGCGCAAGTTTCTCGAAAAATGTCTTCGAACGGCTCCCTCCTTTCGGGCCGTGTCTGGCATTTAAGGCAGCTGCATCACCCGCCATATCCACAGAATTCTTATATTTGTCATATACTTACCACGTCAACAGCCCGATCGTTTCGTCAACTGCTCGAATTTTGAACAATCGTTGCTGAAAATGATGACAAGTGAGAAAAGTTGATCTAGCATCCCCCTCGCTCAGGCTGGCCGTGAGGTTGAAGTCTGGTGGTCCAAGTCTCGGGAGGAGCCCCTGGCGCGCAAAACGCAGCGTCGCCCCGTCAATCAAGATCAAATCTTAGAATCGGGGATAATAGGGTCGACACAATTTTTGAGCGGGGCTAGGGCCCCGCTCTTTTTTTATCTGCGCGGCTGATGTGACGATGGATGCCTCCCCCAATCCGATCGAACGGAGCTTTGAGCTCGCAGCCTTGCGTCGCACGGACCTGGCTCCCCTCGTCTACCGACGGCTTTTCGATGAGCATCCTGAGACGCGGACAATGTTCCGCACACAGGGGAGCGAGTTCGTGATGGGATCGATGCTCGCGTTGACGATCGAGGCGATCCTCGATTTCGCAGGCGAGCGCAGTGGCCATTTCAGGCTGATCGCCTGCGAAGCCGCCTCGCATGCCGCCTATGGCACGCCGCGCGAGCTGTTCATCGCCTTCTTCGGCGTGATCCGGGATACGTTGCGCGAGCTGCTCGACGATGCATGGTCGCCGAACATTGCTCAAGCGTGGGACACCTTCCTCGTGGAGATCCAGGACTTCGCAGGCAGCGCAGCGTAACGCTTTGCGCTGCACCAACGCAGCCGTGACAATCTCACCATTGATTGCGCATTGAGTGGCATCATTTCTTGTGAGACACTTTCCGGATCGGTAGCGCAACCAATGACGCGCCGACGACAAAGTATATGGGAGCGAGCGATGTCCGGGACGAAAGATTTCTCGACGACGAGGCGCGATCTTCTTCAGGCGGCTGCGACCGCCGGCGCCGCGACTGCCATCCTCGGCAGCATGGGCATAAACCCAGCATTGGCAGCCGAAATGGGACGAAGCGAGAAGCCGCTGAAGGCGGCGTTCTCCAACGCGGGCCTCCAGGCGACCTGGTGCGCGCAGGGCAAGCAGGCCGCGGAATTCTGGGGCAAACTGTTCAATGTCGAAGTCACCTGGTTCGACGGTCAGCTCGATGCCGTGAAGCAACGCGCCGCGATCGACAACATGGCCTCGCAGAAATGGGATTTCGTCGCGATCCAGGCGTTCGGCATCGGCACGCTGACCCAGCCCGTGCAGAAGATGATCGACGCCGGCACGCCCGTCATCGACATGGATACACTGATTGCGCCGCTCGACCAGATCAACGTTCACTCCTTCCTCGCCCCCGACAACGAGTTCATGGGCGCCTCGGTGACGCAGGCGCTGTGCAATGCGATGGGCGGCAAGGGCAAGATCATCATGACGCAAGGAGCGCTCGGCCACACCGGCGCACAGGGTCGTGCCAAAGGCTTCAACTCGGTCGTGAAGCAATTCCCCGGGATCGAGGTGCTCGACACCCAGCCGGCCGATTGGGACGTCTCCAAGACCGCGCGGCTCTGGGAAACCTATCTGACCAAGTACCCGCAGATCGACGCGGCCTTCTTCCACAATGACGACATGGCGCTGGCGGCCGCCAACATCATGAAGGCGCACAACCGCACCAACATCCTGATCGGAGGTGTCGACGCGATGCCGCCGGCGATCCAGGCGGTGAGCGAGGGCCGGATGTTCGCAACCGTCCGCAATCCGTCCTGCCGCATCCACGGCGGCGCGATCGTCGCGGGTGTTGCGGCGGTTGCTGGCGGTGAGAAGAGCGGCCAGGGCATCCCCAAGAACGTCGTCACCGACGGCCCTGTTGTGACCAAGGCCAATGCCGCCGGCATGCAGTGGATGGAAGATCACTTCCTGATCTGAAATCCTCCAAGACCTGAGCTTGCATGTCTGAGGGACGTCCCATCCTGGAACTGCAGGGCATCACGAAGAGCTTCGGCGGCGTCGAAGCGCTTCGTGGTGTCGACTTCGCGCTTCTCCCCGGCGAGATCCACGGTCTCGTCGGCGAGAACGGCGCAGGAAAAAGCACGCTGATGAAGATCATCGCCGGCGTGCACACCGAATTTTCCGGCCGCTTCCTGATCGACGGCCAGGAGACCCATTTCCGCTCGGCGCGCGACGCGCACGCCGCCGGCATCGCCATGGTGCATCAGGAGCTCTCGGTCGCGCCCGATCTCACGGTCGCGGAGAACGTCTTCCTCGGCAACCAGCCGACCAACCGCCTTGGCCTCGTGCAATGGCGGCGGATGGCGCGCGAGGCCGGCGAGCAGCTCGCCCGCTTCGGCATCGATGTCGATCCGATGTCGAGGCTCGGCGACCTGCCGATCGGGTTGCAGCAGCTGATCGAGATCGCCCGCGTGCTGTTTTCGGGCGCCCGCATCGTCATCCTGGACGAGCCGACCTCCGCTCTCTCGCCGCCCGAGGTCGAGCGGCTGTTTACGACGCTGCGGCGGCTGCGTGAGGAAGGCACCGCCATCGTCTTCATCTCGCATTTCATCGAGGACATTCTTCGCGTCTCCGACACGGTCACCGTCTTCCGCAACGGGCGGAAGGTCGCGGAGACGGCAAGCACCGCCACCACCAAGGGCGCGCTGATCGAGGCCATGATCGGTCGCGGCGGCGAAGCGCTCGAGCACAGCTACACCGACGATCTGATGCTGCCGAGACCGAGCGACAGCTCCGTCGTGCTGAAGGTCGACCAGCTGTCGCTGGCGCGCAGCCTCAAGGACGTCTCCTTCGAGGCCCGCGCCGGCGAGGTGCTCGGCATCTACGGCTTCATGGGCTGCGGCCAGCAGGAGCTGTCGCGCATCCTGTTCGGCAAGCTGAAGCCCGATGCCGGCACGCTTGTAGTCGAGGGCCGGCCGAAGACCTTCGCCAGCACGGCGGCGGCACGGCGCGCGGGCGTGGCGCTGGTGCCGGAGAGCCGGCGCGCCATGCTGTTTCACCAGGAGCCGGTCTACAAGAACATCTCGATCAGCATCCTCGATCGCATCTCGTCGCTATTGCTCAAGCCGGCACAGGAGCGCGTCATCGCCCAGCGCCAGGTCGAGCAACTGCAGATCAGGCCGCCGGTGGTCGGGCTCGATCTCGGCATGCTCTCCGGCGGCAACCAGCAGAAGGTCGCGCTGGCAAAATGGCTGACCTATCCGCCCAAGCTCCTGGTGCTGTGCGAGCCGACGCGCGGCATGGATGTCGGCGCCAAGAACGACGTCATCAACATCGTCCGCGACCTTCGCGCCAGGGGGCTCGCGATCATCGTACTGTCGACCGAGCCGGAAACGGTGTTGTCGCTGGCGGACCGCATCCTGGTGCTCAAGCGCGGCGCCCTGGTGCGGGAATTCAAGAACGAGCCGGTCAGCAAGGACCGCCTGCTGGAAGCGGCGTGACGGAGAAGCACCATGGCGAGCAGTGAGACGGCACCAGCAGCAAGCCCGCGCCCGCGGGGCGTTGCGACCTTCCTGCGCTCGCAGATGCGCAACATCGCGCCGTTCCTGACGCTGATCTTCCTGTCCGCCTTCTTCGCCTTCGCCAGCCCCTCCTTCGCGACCATCGACAACCTCGGCAATATCCTGACGCAGGTGTCGGTCACGGGCATCATCGCCGTCGGCCTTACCTTCGTGATTCTCTGCGCCGAGATCGACCTCTCCATCGCCAGCATCGCCAACGTCACCGGCATCGCCGTCGCCTACTTCACGCTGCAGGAGTCCTACGTCAACATCGCCAACATCCCGCTGCCCGGCGCGATCGCGATCATCCTGTCGCTTCTGCTCTGCGCGGCTCTCGGCCTCGTCAATGCGCTGGGGCTGACGGTGATCGGCATCCCCTCCTTCATCATGACGCTCGCCATGATGCAGATCGCGGCCGGCATCTCGGCCCTGCTGGTACGCGGGCAGATCGCCTACAAGGTCCCGAACCTCATCAGCACGCTCGGCTCCGGCTCGATCGGCGGCGTCCCCTGGATCGTCATCGTCGCCGCCATCATGCTGCTCGCCGGGCACCTGGTGCTGACCTACACGCGCTTCGGCCGCTACGTCTACATGGTCGGCGGCAACCGCGAGGCGGCCGAATATTCCGGCCTCAACGTCAAGCTCATCCTGGGTGCCGTGATGATCATCTCCGCGGTCTGCTCCGGCATCGGCGGCATGCTCGGCGTTGCCCATTTCGGCAGCGCGCAGCAGAACGAGTTCGACACCTATCTGCTGGACTCCATCGCCGCCGTCGTCGTCGGCGGCACCAGCCTGTTCGGTGGCCGCGGCGGCATCGGCAACACCATCGTGGGACTGTTCGTGCTCGGCGTGCTCAACAACGGCCTCGACCACGTCAACATCGACAGCTTTCTGAAGATCCTGATCCGCGGCCTGATCCTGCTGGCGGCGCTGGTGATCAACGTCTATGCGCAGCGGCTGAGAGAAAAAACGGCGGAGTGATCGCCCCTCGAAACAAAACCGCGAAAACAACCCCATGCACAGTACAAATCATTGGGGAATTCCGGCACGAGCGAAAATGCGCTATTTCCGCAATTTCGTTTGACGCGTCGGGCAAAACAGGGGTAGGATGTCATCATGGCATCCCCGCTGATGGCGCGCCGGGATCGAGCCTCCTCCAAGTCGGTCAAACTCCTGGAATGGGCCGGCCCGGATTTGAGGCTGTTGCTCGGCTCACGCCGTGGTGCCCGAAGATCCGGCTGCCCTGCCCTGGCGAACGGGTGCCGCGACTTGACCGGGTCGAGCCTGAACGTCTTGCATGGGAAGGACAATCCTGACGCCTGCCCGGCAGAGGGCAGCCTTCAGCCCCTCGAGGTCGAACGGCTTTGTCAGCAGCTGCACGCCCTTTGCCACCGAGAAGCGGCTTCTGACATCCTCGTCCGCGTAGCCGGTCGCCAACACGACGGGAAGGTCGGGATACAAGGCGCGCAATTCCGTGACCAGCTCGTCTCCGGGCCTGTCCGGAAGCCCGAGATCAACGACGGCTCCGACCAGATCGTCGATTCCTGAATGCGCCTTGGTCGCGGCTTCCCCGAAGCTCGCCGCCGCATCCACCGAGAATCCGGCCTCCGCAAGCATGTCCGTGACGAGCAAGTTCAAGAGAAACTCGTCTTCGACCAGAAGGACACGGCCCGGCCCTGAACGCCCGCTGTCGAGCAATCCGCGAATCCGGTTGCCAAGTGCAGCGAAAGAAAACGGCTTGCTGAGCAGCTCGATTTGCGGATCGAGCCGCCCTTCGCGGATCAAGACGTCGCCGGCGTAGGCCGTTGTGATCAAGACCTTCAATTCCGGATGCAGAGCCCGCGCGCGATCCGCCAGCATCTTGCCGTTGATGCTGCCGGGAAGGCCGAGATCCGTGAACAGGAGATCGAACGTCTCCTGTCTCTGCAGAAAGCGGAGCGCCGCATCTGCGTCAGCGGCCTCGACGACGGTGTAGCCGAGCTCCCGCAGATTACCCACGGTGATGGCGCGGACATCCTCGTCGTCTTCAACGGCGAGGATCGTTTCGCCGCCGCGCGCCCGCGGGATCGTGAGTTCGGATCTGGGCTCGGCCGGCGCAGACATCTGATCCGAACTTGTCGCCTTGGGCAGATAGATATCGATCCTGGTCCCGGCATTGGGTTCACTGCGAAGCCTGAGATGACCCCCGCTCTGTTTGGCAAAGCCGTAAACCTGGCTCAACCCGAGACCGGTCCCTCGCCCATCGCCCTTGGTCGTAAAGAACGGCTCCAAGACCCGGTTCAGGACGTCAGCCGTCATGCCTTCTCCGCTATCCGAGACCGAGATCCTGACGTGAGGCCCTGCCTTGCCGCCGTCCTCTTCAGCGTCATCACATGCAAAATCGACGTTCTCCGTCGTGATCACGAGCTCGCCGCCATCAGGCATCGCATCGCGCGCATTGACCGCCAGATTGAGGATCGCCGCCTCGAGTTCCGTCGGGTCGACCTCCACGGCCCAAAGCCCGCTCGGAATATCCGCGCGCACGGCAATCCTCTCGTCGAACGTACGCTGGAGCAAATCCGACATGCTGGCGAGCAGGTCGGACAGATCGACGAGACGAAATTCGAGGGGTTTACGCCTGGCAAAAGCGAGCAGCTTGCTGGTCAGGAGCACGGCCTGTTGCGCGCCGCGCGTGGCATTGTCGAGCAAGGAGCCCAGTTCGCTGCGTTCCCGGTCGATACGGCGCGTTGCGCTCTCCAGATTGCCCAAGACCACGGCCAGCAGATTGTTGAAGTCGTGCGCGATGCCTGCGGTCAGGCGCCCGATCGCCTCCATCTTGGCCGCGTGCCGCGTGCGATCTTCCATGGCCCGACGCTCGGAAACATCGCGCACGCTGGCAAGACGGGCGGGACGACCGTCCCAGATGGTTTCCACCGTGCGGATCTCCGCATCCACCAATCCGCCTCCCGGCTGGTGGATTGCAATCTCGCTCATCTCGTCGACAACGATCGGAAGCCCGATCGGAGAGCCGATGAGATCGCTGGACCGCTGGCCGAACAGGCGTTCCGCCGCCGGATTGGCGAACAGCACGAGCCCGGCCTCATCCACGACGATGATTCCGTCCGCATTCTTTTCGATCAGGAACTGAAAGTCCGACTGCTCGACCTTCGAGCCGCTCTCGTTGTCCGTCATGCGAATTCCAGCTGCCGCTCGTTCGGATCTCATTCTCGGAATACGTTCGGGGCTTCCTTGAACGGCTCGCCCAAATGCATACCCGAACCATCGATGGAAAATCGCCGGATCTCCTTGGCATGCTCGCTGCCGCGCATCTTCAGCACCATCAAGCCGCGATGCATGATCTCCTGCTCCTGGATGTAGCGCAGCAGGATAATGGAGTCGGTCATCGTGGAGATATGCTGCTCGCTCGCGCTCTCGCCACCGAGCAGCGACTTGCTCGTGGCGGTGCATAGGCCTGCGATCTCTCTTTTCTTGATGAATGAAGTCAGGCTGATCAGGAACTCGCGGAAACCGGTCTCCGGAGCGATACGCTCCAGCGCCGAGAGGCTGTCCACCGCAATGCGGTTGGGCTTGAATTCATCGACCATTCCCTGGATGGTCAGCAGATGATCGGGCAATCCCTGCGCTTCAGGGTAAAGGCTGACGACCTTCAGCCGGCCTTCGGCCTCCATGCGGGCGAAATCCGCCCCCCAGCCGCTGGCGTTGCGGAAGAGCTGGCCGCGGCTCTCCTCGTAACCGAACATCAGAACCTTCTCGCCGGCCTCGACGCCGCCGGAGACGAAATTGGTCGTGAGGAGCGTCTTGCCCGTACCCGTCGCTCCGCTCACGAGCGTGACACTGTCCCGGAAGAACCCTCCTCCGCACATTTCATCGATATCGGAATTGCCGCTCGTCACGCGGACGTTGCTCGAATGTTGCTCCAATCGAAGGGACGATAGCGGGATTGCCACCATGCCGCGGCCGCCGAGCAGCGTGAACGGCGCCTCGCCTTCGACGTGATGGCTGCCGCGCATCTTCAGAACCTCGATCGTGCGACGGCGCTTTTCGCGGTAGAGGACGTTTCGCAAAATCACGACGTTGTCCGCCACGAACTCCTCGAGACGATGGCGCGTGATCTCACCGTACTCGCTATTCCGCTCTGCCGTCATCAATACGGTCAGCCCGGACTTCTTGAGCGCAGTGCTGATATGAAACAGTTCTCGACGCAGGATCTTCGGATCGCCGATGAAATGATCGAACAATTGCGTCAGCGAATCCAGCACGACCCGCTGGGCATTGACGCTTTTGGCCGCATGTTGAATTCGCGACAGCAACCCCGCAAGGTCGAAGTCTCCGATGACAAGCTCGTCGTTTGGCGGTGGGCTGGCGTCGACGAACGCAAGGCGACCGCCCTTCCTCCATTTTGCCAGGTCCCAACCGAAGCCACTCATGTTGGCCTCGATGTCGGCGGGTGGCTCTTCGAACGTGACCAGCACGCCATTCTCGTCGAAATGCGTAATGCCATGGGCCAAGAACTGAGTAGCGAACACCGTCTTTCCGCTGCCGGGCGTGCCGCCGACCACCGTCGAACGCGCCCGCGGCAAACCACCCATGACGAGGTCATCGAAGGCTTCGACTCCGGTCTTGACCCGCTCCAGGACGCCGGAGATCTCTACTTCCTCAGCCGTCATGCCTCGTCCTTTTCGTTGATCCCGAGAAATTCAAGAACCCGCGCAGTGTCGCTGAGATCTCCGACGATGCGCCGGGTGCGAGCCCCATCTTCGTAGGAGAGCGTCGGTGTAGCGATAATTCGGGCGCTTTCGGCGAGCTCCGGGCGCTCGAGCACGTCAACGGTCTCGACATCCCATCCCCGGGAGCCGAGCGAGACGCGTAGACGTTCAAGATTTTGCTGAGCCCGGCGAGAGCTGGCCGAATTTCCAGCGACATAGAGTCGGAGCAAGCGAGCGGCCACGGAGACATTGCCTCATCTTTTGACCGCCCGCCCAATGGCGATGCGCCCCGCGGCGCTGCAGTATTCGACTACGAATGCTCCCAGCGAATCCAACGAGCCGGAACAAGGAACAACAAGCAATTCCCCGGCGCAAGAGAGCTAGAACTACTAGGCGACTAGTACGTCCCTCATCGCGCCGGCGTCCGCTTATCGTTGGGCTGCCGTTCTCGCCGCGTGCTGCGCAGGATCTCTGCTGTAATGCCGCGCTCCCTGGCCCACAAGATTGCGGCGCCGCGCCGATGCACACCGATCTTTCGGTAAAGCGACGAAATATGATTGCGTACGGTGTTCTGCGACAAGTTGAGCCTGTCGCTCATCTCGATATCGCTCCTGCCCTCGCAGATCAGCCCCAGGATCTCCTTCTCGCGCGCCGTGATACCGTCCAGATCCTCCTCCGTCGTATGAGACGGCGCGATCGTCAGCGTCTTGATCCGATCGATGATGCTGCGAGCAAAAGACGTCGTATCTGCCAGCACCGCTTCGATCGCAGAGTCGCGCTCGGCGGGCTCGCGCTCCTGAACCACGCAAACCGGAGTTGGCACACCTCTGATGTTCACGGTTTCGGCAGACACGAAACAGTCCACGGCGCGCGCATCTTCGTTGCGAAGCGGCAAATCGAGCTGCTTCACTTCACCGTCGAGACTTTGCTTGGCGGTGCTGTCCATTCCGACCACCTGGCCGTCGACATCAACGAATATGATTCCACCGCGCGCGGCAGAAACGGCCTGCTCCAATTGTCCGCTTTCACGCGCATCGTCGCTCACCACCTGGTCCATCGCTGGCCCCCTGTGTTTGCCTGAATTGTCGGTTCTGATCGGGTCGCCTTGTCAACGTGGAACAGGGCGATCTGGTTCCGCGTGACCAAGTTATTGGTACTTAAGGACTATCCGCGGAACCGCCGGTTTTGACCCTGATCAATTCGGGCCGCGCTCACGTGCAGATGTACTGTCCCATCATGCCGGCCTCTGCATGTTAGAGGATGTGGCAATGGTGCGTGAAGGGATGCTCGCGGGTCGCCGGCTTGGTGAACTTGCCTTCCACCAAGACGACGCCCAGCCTCGCCGATATCATTCATCGAAGCTCAATAAACTTGGACCGGAATCGGAACGATCGCTCGTGAGCAACCTCAATCCGTCAACCGACATCTCCGTCAATCCGCGATCCCTCGCCGGCTCGCCGCTGGAGGTGCTGCGCATCTTCATCAAACTGGGTCTGACCTGCTTCGGCGGCCCGATCGCCCATATCGGCTACTTCCGCGACGAGTTCGTGGTGCGGCGAAAATGGATCGACGAGCATGCCTATGCCGATCTGGTCGGGCTGTGTCAGTTCCTGCCCGGTCCCGCCAGCAGCCAGGTCGGCTTCTCGATCGGCCTGATGCGCGCGGGCTATCCCGGCGCGCTTGCCGCCTGGACCGGCTTCACCTTGCCGTCTGCCGCGATCCTGGTTCTGTTCGCCTATGGCGCCGGCGCGCTGGGCGGACCGGTCGGCGCCGGCCTGCTGCATGGACTGAAGCTCACTGCGGTCGCCATCGTGGCGCAGGCCGTCTGGGGCATGGCGCGCAACCTCTGCCCGGACCGCGAGCGCGCGTCGATCGCAGTGGTGGCAGCGCTCATCATCCTCTTCAGTACGGCCTCGCTCGCCCAGATCGGCGCGATCGTCCTCGGCGGGCTCGCCGGCCTTTGGCTGTGCCGCAGCGAAGCGCCCGCGTCGTCCGGGCACGTGGACATGCCGGTGTCACGGTCCGTGGGGCTGACTGCTGCCGGGGTGTTCTTTGTCCTGCTGGCAGGTCTTCCCGTTCTGCGCGGCCTGACCGGCTCCACGGGCGTCGCCCTGTTCGACGCCTTCTATCGCTCCGGCGCGCTCGTGTTCGGCGGCGGCCATGTCGTGCTCCCGCTCCTGCGTGAAGCTTTCGTCGCCCCGGGCTGGTTGACCGACGATGCCTTTCTCGCCGGCTACGGCGCCGCTCAGGCGGTGCCGGGTCCGCTCTTCACCTTCGCGGCTTACCTTGGCACGGTGGTCTCTCCGGAACCGCACGGGGTGGCTGGCGCCGCGCTCGGCCTCGTCGGCATCTTCCTGCCGGGAATCCTGGTCCTGCTGAGCGCGCTCCCGTTCTGGGATTCGTTCCGGAAGCGCGCCGGCGCTCAGGCCATGATGCGCGGGGTCAACGCCGCGGTGGTCGGCGTGCTCGGTGCAGCGCTCTACAATCCGGTCTGGACAACCACCGTGCATTCGCCGCGCGATTTCGGCATCGCCCTAGTCGGGTTCGTCCTGCTGGTCGCCTGGCGCGCCCCTCCGCTGGCCGTCGTCGCTTTCAGCGCGGCCGCCGGAACTGCGATGGCCCTGATCTGAGGTCAGATCCCGCGCGCATATCGACAGCGGACGTTCCGGCACCCTGCTGTAGCCGGGCACGCCCAACGCCGTTATTCCTGCTTGATCCCGCAGCGACCCCACGCCAGATTGCGCTGGGTTCGAGGATTGAATGCAGCAAATCGAAGAGTGGCTCGAGCAACTGGGCATGTCTGCTTATGCCCGGCGGTTCCTGGAAAATCATATCGATATCTCCGTCCTGCCGGATCTCAACGACCAGGACCTCCGCGAGCTTGGAATCGTCCTCGGCGACCGCAAAAAGATTTTGCGTGCCATTCGCGAGATGCAGGGTTCCGAGACCATCGCATCCCTCGCCATTTCGGCCGGGGCGGCGCCCGACGTCGCCGAACGGCGCCAGTTGACGGTGATGTTCTGCGATCTCGTCGGTTCGACAGCCTTGTCGACGCAGCTCGATCCGGAGGACCTCCGCAAGATCATCGGCGCATACCACAAAGCCTGCGCAGCGGTCGTCGAACAAAACGGCGGCTTCGTCGCAAAATATATGGGCGACGGCGTGCTGGTGTATTTCGGCTATCCGCGAGCGCACGAGCACGATGCAGAGCACGCCGTGCAGGCGGCACTCGCCCTTGTTGCCGCAGTCAGAAAACTCGATACGGCAGCCCCTGCCCCACTGGAAGTGCGCGTCGGGATCGCAACCGGGCTCGTCGTTGTCGGAGACATCGTCGGCTCCGGAGAGGCGCAGGAACGCGGCGTCGTCGGCGAAACGCCGAACTTGGCGGCCCGCCTTCAGGCGGTTGCAAGGCCCGGAATGGTCGTGATCGCGGACGCGACGCGACGGTTGCTGGGCGATCTGTTTCTGATGACGGGTCTGGGAGCCCAACACCTCAAGGGTCTCTCAGGACCGGTTGAGGCTTGGGCAGTCCAAGGCTCCAATGCCATCGATGGCCGTTTCGACGCCCTGCATGGTCGCGGATTAGGGGCCATCGTCGGACGCGAGCGCGAGTGCGCGGTGCTGGCGCAGAGTTGGTCAACGGCTCGAACGAGCGATGGACAAGTGGTCCTCATTGCCGGCGAGGCGGGCATCGGCAAATCGCGCCTGGTGGCTGCCATTCTGGAGCAGGTCGCTGCGGATGCTCCTACGCAGCTCCGCTACTATTGCTCTCCGCAGCATACCCATTCGGCGCTTTATCCGATCATCAAGCAGATCGAGCGGCGCGCGAACTTTACCCGCGAAGATGACCAAAAGGCACGCCTCGACAAACTTGACACGGCGCTCGGTCGCTCATCGACGCCTGTCCCACACAGGGCCGCGATTGCCGACCTGCTCCAACTCGGCAATGACGGCCGCTATCCCGCCGGCGGCATGACGCCGGCGCAACGCCGCCAACGAATGCTCGAGGCGATCTTGCTCGATATCCAGAGCCAGGCGCGCGACAATCCCGTTCTCATACTTTTCGAGGACCTGCATTGGATCGACCCGACCAGTCTCGAACTGCTTGATCAACTCATCGAGGCGATTGCCGCCCTTCCCGTTCTGCTGGTTGCGACGTTCCGGACCGAGTTTGTACCAGCCTGGGGCGCTCGCCCTCATATCAGAGCAATGACGATCGCCCGGTTTGACGTGCGCGAGACCGAAGCTCTCCTCGATGAAGTGATCGGAGAGCACCGCCTTCCGGCTCACATCCGCAAGGAGATCATCGATCGCGCCGATGGAATACCTCTGTTTGTCCAGGAGATGACCAAGGCCGTGCTGGAGGCCAGCACCGATACGCGGCTCGTCGGGACGATCCCTGCGGCGACAAGCTCGGTGCCGGCCACCCTTCACGCATCCCTGATGGCGCGGTTGGACCGGCTCGGTTCTGCCAAGGAGGTTGCCCAAATCGCGGCCGCGATTGGTCGCGAATTCAGCCATGCGCTGCTCGCTGCCATCGTGCCGGTGCGGGAGCCCGAACTGAACCTCGCACTCGACCGTCTCGTCGGTGCGGGATTGCTGTTTCGTCAAGGCGAGCCAGAGAATGCGCACTATGTCTTCAATCACGCGCTGGTCCAGGAGGCGGCCTACGGCACGCTGCTGCGTGAGAAGCGTCGCGCCCTTCACGCGGCGCTCGCCGAAACCATTGAAATCGATTTCGTCGACATAGCCGAAGGCCAGCCGGAAGTGCTGGCCCGGCATTACAGCGAAGCCGGCCTGCTTGCAAAGGCGGCCAAGCTTTGGAGCAAGGCCGGGCGGCGCTCGCTATCGCGATCGGCGCTGGTCGAAGCGGCCGAACAGCTTGCGCGCGCACTCAACCTGATCGCCGGCTCTCCCGAGACGCCGTTGCTCCGGCGTGAGCGAATCACGCTGCAGATTGAGCTCGCCAACGCCCTCATCCACACAAAAGGCCATGCTGCGCCCGAGACAAGGGCGGCATTCGACCAGGCGCGCGCGTTCATCGATGATGCGGAGAAACTCGGGGATACGACGGACGATCCTCTTCTGCTCTTTTCGGTGCTCTACGGCTTCTGGGTGGCAAGCCGCATGTCGTTCCAGGCCGACGTGACGCGGGAGCTCGCCGCCCAATTCCAGGCCCTCGCCGCGCAGCGGCAGGCGGGCGCACCTGTCATGATCGGGCACCTCCTGATGGGGATTTCTCTTGTGCTCGCGGGCGACCTGGCTGCCGGCTCCGCCGAACTCGACGGCGCAGTGAGGCTGTATCGTCACGCCGAGCACCGCTCTCTGGCCATGCGGTTTGGCCATGACGTTCTTGTCTCCGCATTGGCTTGGCGCGCCTTTTCACGGTGGTCGCTGGGTCATGCCGACGCTGCGACGGTCGATGTGGAACGTGCGATTGGCGAGGCACGCGAATTCGGTCACGCTGCCACGCTGATGTATGCGCTCGCGCATGTGTCGCTGACGTTGATTTACATGGGCAAGCTCGACTCCGCAGCCGAGCTCGCTCGCGAGCTCATGCAGCTCGCCGACGACAAGGGATCACGCTTCTGGAACGCTTATGGGAAGCTGTTGAGCGGCCGCGTGCTCGCGCTGGAGGGACGGGATGACGCAGCCGCCGACATGATCGGGGCCGGGATTTCGGCCATGCGATCCACCGGCGCGACCGCCTATGCGCCGTGGTATCTCAGCAGTTTGGGGGCGACTTACGCCCGGATTGGACGGCTTGAGGAGGCGCAGCGGTGTAGCGAAGAGGCATTGCTACGGATCCGCGAGACCGGCGAGCGGTGGCAGGAAGCCGAAGCATATTGCATTGCAGGGGACGTGGCGCTGGCGCTCGATCCACTCGATGTCCAGCAGGCGCGCGCTCATTTCGAGCGATCACTTGCGGTTGCGAAGCAGCAGAAAGCGAGATCATTCGAGTTGGCGGCAGCCGAAAGCCTGGCTGCGGTTTCGCCTCTGCGGACGCGCGCTCCGTCTTCGTATCCGTCATCGCGGCAGCCCGGCGAAGCCGATGTCGCCGGAGATCCGGCTGCTAAGGACGGTTGATCGTTCAGAACGTGACGCTCAGACCGCCAGACAGCTGGTTGCTGCGCGCGTGCTCACGCGCCTCGCCGTGCCAGCGGACGAAGCCGGTCAGCCGGTTGGTGAGCGAGGCGTAGACGCCGACGTCGGCGAAGCCGCCCGCCCCGCCTGCCGGCGCGGTCTGCCCCAGGGTGGGCGCGGTGAACACCAGTGCGTCCAATGCCGTCACCGGCGCGGTCTGATAGAGGAAGCCGGCGGCGACGCTGGCCGTGAGCTTGACGCCGCGATCGGTGGTGATCGTGCGGGTTACCGTCGGACCCAGCGTGAAGCGCAGGCGATCGGTCCATTGCCTTGGTACGTCGAGGGCAAAGCCCTGTGGCGAGGTCATGACGGCGCCGTCGAACAGCAGGTGCGTGAACGACAGCGCGGCAATCGGCGACACGTCGAAATCGCGCACATGGAAGGTGTAGGCGATCGAGCCGCCGGCCAGCAGGCTGGTGGCACCGCCAGTCTGGTTGACGATGCCCGATCCCGTCTGGAAATCGTGATGCAGCGCGATCGTCGAGACCGCAAGGCCGCCATAGGCCGCCGCCTGGAGCGGTCCGGCGGTGCGCCTGCCATAGGCTGCCACGATGTAATGATCGCCCGAGCCGGAATCGGTGCCGCTGGCGTCGGTGTGGGCAAACGAGGCGGCGATGCCGAACAATTGTCCTGGCTTCACCTCGCCCTCGAGGCCGGCGATGAAGCCCGTGATATTCGCGGAGCCGCCGGTGATCCCGGCGGAACTGTCGGTGATGCTGTTCTGATAATAGACCGAGCTCCACCAATGGTTGGGCTCGATGGCGCTGCGCGCGTCCTCACCGCGCGCGTCCTGGAGGACCGAGCTGGTCGGGCCGCTGCCCGGACTCGCGATGCTGTTATAGGCCGAATAGAAGTTTCGCCCCTCACCGCTCACCGAGAGCGAGAGATTGTTGAATCCCGCGCCTATCGGGCCGCCGATCAGATGATCCTGCAGCGCGGTGGCAAATACATCGAGCGTGTCGAACGCGTTTGCAACGCCACGGGCTTCGCTTTGCGCGGAGAGGCCCGTGAGCAGAGATCCGAGCTGCGAAGGCGGCAGCAGGTACAGTGCGTTGATCGCGTTCTGGAGGGCGCTGTCCGAGGAGACGGTGCCCGCCTGCGGCCGCAGCGCGTCGAGCGCTGCAGCCACGCTCTGCTGGTTGACATTCCACACCGATCCGGCAGGAGGGGTGCTGAAGGACGACGGGGTCGTGACGAGGTCGACATAGGTCGATCCGTAGATCGTGTCCATCCGCAGCGAGGACGGCAGCCCGGCTGCGCTCAGATCGACGGCGGCAAATGTGCCAGCCACGCTCCCCGCCGTCGCGATCAGGAATTGCTGGCCGAGCGCGGGCGTAAAACTGTTGGTGGCACCGCCACCGATGCCGCGGAAGAAGGGTGAGAGCGTGCCGCCGAGGGTCAATGCTGCACCGCTGACCGCAATCTGCGAATAGGTGCCGGGTCCGCCACCGGTCCCGGTGCCGTCGATCGCAATGCGCAGCGCGGCTGTCGAGGTCAACGTCAGCGGCGCGGTGAAGGTGAGCACCCCCGGTCCCGTTTCCCCCGGCGACAATGTACCGGCGACGGTCGTCGGGGCCGCGATCTGACCGGTCCCAATCAGCGTGGCTCCGGCGGCGATCTGGAGCGATGCGCCGCTGATGGCGCCGTCGACCTGGAGCGTGCCGGCATTGACCGCGACGCCCTGAAAAACGCCCATGTCTTCCAGCGCGAGCGTGCCGGACCCGAACTTGGTCACCGGCCCTTGCGCGGCCCAGAGCCCCGACGCCGTCAGCGTGTTGGCTCCGACATCGACCGTGCCGCCGTCGGTGCCGAATGTCACGACGCGCGCCGTCGAGAATGAAGCTGTCGCCTTGAGCGTGCCGGCGTCGATGCCGATCTGGCCCGCGGGGTCGCCGAGCGCACGGTCGAAGCCGACGGCGAGCGTACCGCCAAGGATGAAGGTGCCGCCGAGATAGCTGTTGCTGCCGGTCAGCGCCAGCGTTCCCGGACCGATCTTGTTCAACGCCCCCGCGCCGGAGATCGCGCCCGACCAGGTCGTATCGGCCTCGGCATCGAACGTGCCGTCGGCATTCAGCGCGACCGACCGCGCCGAGGTGAGCGGCGCGTTGAACTGGAGCATGCCGCCGTTGAAGGTCACGCCGCCCTGTGCTGCGCCGAGATTGGCGTCAGTGGTGATGGCGACGACGCCGGCGTCGATGATCGTGCCGCCCGAATAGCTCGGCGCGCCCGACAATGTCAGCGTGCCCGTGCCGAACTTTTCCAGCGCGCGGCTTCCGGTCAAGCGCGAGGCTTCGGGCGCGGAATCATTGTTGGCCTTGCCGAACCAGAGCTCGGTGGCGTCAGAAAAATAGCTCGTGACGTCATAAAGGATGAAGACGCCACGGCCGTAGGTCGCGGCCACCATGGTGTCGATGCCGGCGTAATAATTGAGGTCGTACACCACCGCATTCGGCAGGCTCGGCCCGAGATTCATCCAGTTGGCATTGACCGCGAACGGCGTCTCCGACGCGACGACCGAGCCCACCGCGCCATCGGTGGTGACGCCGCCGACCACGAGCGCCCGGATGTTGTTGATGCGGGTGCCGTCGTCATTGGCAACATAGGCAAGGCCCGCCGGATTCCTGAAATTGGCCGGCATCGTCAGCGTGGTGAAGCTCGCGCCGGTATCGTTGGTCGCCCAGACACTGCTTGCGTCGGTTGCGAAAAACCTGTGTTCGCTGGCCGGATCGAACAGCACGTTGATCGGGTTGTAGCCGCCATATGACAGCAGCGCGTTGTTGGCGTAGCTGACGTTGACGGTGCCCGCATTGACCTGTTGCTGCGTGCGCAGATACAGCACCCCAAATCCGTTGTGCGTTCCACCGGCCAGGATCGCATCCGTCGCGTTATGCGTGCCGTAGGCAATCTTCTCGGTCCAGGGGTTGGCGTCGAACAAATCGGCCCCCGAAGCGGCGTTGCCGATGGTGCCGTTGCCGGTGATGTCAGTGACGTCGATGCTACCCGACAGCGCGGTGCCAGGATCGGTCCACGTATAGAGCCGCCGTCCCCGGAACAGCAGCTTGGAGGGGTCCTCCTTGTTGACCGCAGTCACGATGGCGAAGGAGCCGCCCTCGTAATTGGTATAGTTTTTACCCGGGGTACCGGCCACATTGATGTCGAGCATTGTGGGCTGATTGGACCCGGACAGGTTCTGGTTGGCGAAGACGCGCGCGAGCCGGCTGTCGTCGGCGGTCGCGTACATGATCGAGATGCCGTTCGCCGTCTTGTAGTTGACCGCGACGCTGAAGCCGTCGCCGCCAATCACATTCTGCCCGGGCGCGTTGACGTTGGGCGCCGAGAGCGTCGCATTCGGTGCCGAGAACCCCGCGCCGTTGTCCTGCGCCGCATATCCGATGCGCCCAGTCAGCGGATCCATGACTGCACGATAGGCTTCGATCGCGCGGATGGGGTTGCCGCCGGCCGCCGACCCGCCGAACGCGCTCCAGCTGGCTGCGGCGCTCGACGGATTGGTCAGCACGTAAACGCCGCCATCGTCGGTGGTGAGCAAATTGCCCTGTGAATTGATCACGAGCGAACGCGTGTCGGAATGCGGCGAGCCGCCTACCGTCGGGAACACGATCGGGGTGTACGAGGCGACCTGGGAGGTCGGATCGTAGTTGACCCGAACCATCGTCGCGAGTTCGTTGATGACGGTCGACAACCCGGAGATGTTTGGATCGACCACGCCGCTGCCCGCGACATAGGCGACGCCGGGATGCACGGGATCGGCGACCAGCGCGAAATGCAGGTCGCCTTGCTGCATGTCCTCGAGCGAGCATCCGGTCCTGCAGCCGCCGCTCGGCGTCTTGTACTTGGGCTCGCCGAGATTATACCAGGTCGGCACGCTGCCCGGCGTGAAGCTCGGCGTGTAGAACAGGCCGACCTGCTCCTTGCTGCCGACGGTCTGGACCACCGCAACGAAGACGGAGCCACCTGCTCCGACAGCGACCTTCATGTTGAGGTTCTGGTTGGTGCCTGTGAATGTGAGGTGATCCGGATTGGGCGAGTTGGTCGACAGGATCGGCGTGCCCTGGGCCAACAGCACGCCCCAGGTCGCGCCCTGGTCGGTGCTGTACATGACCTGATCGGCAGGCTTATAGGCCTGGCCGTCCTGGGCCGCGATCAGCACGATCTGGTTTCCAATGGTCGTGCTGATGAGGCTGGTGACCTCGCTATTGAAGCCCGTTACTTGCGAAAAGTTGCGGCCGCCATCGGTCGAGCGGAACAGCCCGCCCGAGGCGAAGTTTCCAAACTCGTCGCGCGACTCCTGGCCGCCGACCCCCAACAGGATGATCTGGCCCATCGCGATGATGTTCTTGATCGCCGGCGGAACGGCATCGACCGTCGCATTGCCGCTGCTGTCCAGAGACTTGCCCTGAATGCTCGGTGTTGACCAGGTCTGCCAGGTCGCGCCGCCGTCGGTCGATTTCAGCAGTGTGGTGGTCGGCGCAAAGTTGACGCCGCCGGCGCTGTAATAGCCGGAGCCGGCATACATCGTCTTGCCGGTGGGATCGCTGGCATCGATCGTGATCGCGCCGATGGAGAGCGTCGATTGATGGTCGGTCGTGGCCGTCCAGCTGGCGCCGCCGGTGGTGGTCTTCCAGATGCCGCCAGAGACGGTCGCGACCCAATAGGTGCTGGGATCGGTCGGGCTCTGGAGCACGACATTGCTGGCGCCGAACACGGGATCGCCTTGCGACGGCATGCCGTAGACAAGCGTATTGCTGTTCAGGATGCCGCCGGGGGTCTGCGCGGTGTTGGTCGAGGTGAAGGGGCCGGCCTCGAGCCATTGGGCGGCGGCGGGCGAAGGCGAGAGGGCAAACGCCAGGGCCGCAAGCACGCAGGCTCGCAGCCTCGTCGCCGTGGACCTGACGCCTCCACGCTTACGCACCACACACCCCTCGCCCACCCGTCCGTCACGCGAGACAAGCTAGACGCTGTTCTCAACGGTGACATGAACGTGGTCCGTCGCGTTCAACCTCTGCGGTCAGCCAGACGAACGAGGTGAAGCTAAGTTGCCGGCACCCGACGGTCCAGATTGGTCGAGCGAACCGCGCGACAACACATTTCAATCGTTGCGCTCCGGCAACAATCCGTAAGGTCCATGTAAGCCGAGGCGTCGCAAACGCCGCCTTCGCAGGCAGCACTCGCATGATTGCATCACGACAACGTGTCCAGGACTATCCGCTCTCAGTGGAGGCGAGCGCCATTCGCCCCGCAATCTCCTCAGCTCGCCAGCACCTCACCGCATGCCCATCGGGCCGCGTCTCCAGCGCCGGCCCCGGCTCGTGGCGGCACACGTCAACCGCGTAGCGGCAACGCGGGCTGAAGGCGCATCCGTTCGGCGGGTTGAGCGGGTTGGGCAGATCGCCGCCGGTCGTCGCCAATGGCGCATGATGCAAGGGATCGGGGATCGCCGATATCAGC
The DNA here is from genome assembly GCF_004114955.1 of Bradyrhizobium guangzhouense. Lineage (NCBI taxonomy): Bacteria > Pseudomonadati > Pseudomonadota > Alphaproteobacteria > Hyphomicrobiales > Nitrobacteraceae > Bradyrhizobium > Bradyrhizobium guangzhouense. Next base: position 3,382,896 of record NZ_CP030053.1, on the reverse strand, counting down.
GCCCGCGTATAGGGATGCGCCGGCCGCTCGAAGATCTCGCGCCAGCCGCCGTTCTCGACGATGCGGCCGAGATACATCACCGCGACACGGTCGCTCATGTGCTCGACGACGCCGAGGTCGTGGCTGATCATGATGTAGGACAGGCCGAGCGTGTCCTTCAATTCCAGCAGCAGATTGATGATCTGGGCCCGGATCGAGACGTCGAGCGCCGAGACCGGCTCGTCGCAGATGACGATCCTGGGATTGAGGATCAGCGCGCGGGCGATGCCGATGCGCTGGCGCTGGCCGCCGGAGAATTCATGCGGGTAGCGATCGGCCTGTTCGGGCCGCAGGCCGACATGCCGCAGCATGGTCGCAACGCGGTCCTCGATCTCGCTTCTGGCGGTCACACCGTGCACGCGCAGGGGATCTTCCAGCGTCCGGCGCACGGTCTGGCGCGGATTGAGCGAGGCGTAGGGATCCTGAAAGACCATCTGCACGATGCGGGCGAGCGCCTTGCGATCGCCTGATGGCCTGCCCGTGACGACCTGCCCGTCCAGCACGATGCGGCCGCGTGTCGGCGTCAGCAGGCCAAGGATCGACAAGGCGACCGTCGACTTGCCCGAGCCGGATTCGCCGACGAGGCCAAGGCATTCGCCGCGCTTCAGCTTGAGGGTGACGCCGTCGACGGCCCGGAGCAGGCGCCGGTTGCGGCTGAGCAGGCCTCCGCCGAGCGGAAAATGAACCGCCAGATCCTCGACACTGAGAATGAGATTGCTGTCCAACTTCCCTTGCGGCTCATGCATGGTGGTGACACCTCACCAAGCCGCCAGCCTCGAGGATATCCGCCGTCGGCACGACGGTCCTGCAAATATCGGTCGCATGGGCGCAGCGCGGGTTGAACCGGCAGCCATCAGGGAAATTCGCGATCGCCGGAACGACGCCGGCGATCTCCTTGAGCCTGCTCCGGCCAAGTGCCGCGCGACTGCCGAGCCGCGGCAGCGAGTCGACCAGGCCCTGGGTATAGGGATGCGAGGGCTTGCGAAAAATGTCGGCGGAGCCGCGCTCCTCGACGATGCGGCCGGCATACATGACGGCGACACGGCGGCAGACGTTGGCGACGAGGCCGAGATCGTGACTGATCATCAGGATCGCCGTCCCGCGCTCGGCGCAGAGATTGCGCATCAGCTCGATGATCTCGGCCTGCACGGTGACGTCGAGCGCGGTTGTGGGCTCGTCCGCAATCAGCAGATCCGGGCCGCAGGCCAGTGCGATGGCGATCATGACACGCTGGCGCATGCCGCCGGAGAGCTGATGCGGGTAATCATTCACGCGCCGCTCCGGCGCGGGCACGCGAACATCAGCCAGCGCCCCGACCGCGAGCTTATTGGCCTCCCGCCAGCTCTTGCCCTTGTGCAGCACGAACATCTCGGCGATCTGCCGTCCGACGGGCGAGACCGGATTGAGCGCCGTCATCGGCTCCTGGAAGATCATGGCGATCCGGTTGCCGCGCAGATCGCGCTGCGCGGCGGCGGACAGATGCTGGATTTCCCGCCCGTCAAACCGGATGACGCCGCTGCCGATCGACAGCGGCGGCCGCAAAAGGCCGATCAGGGCGAGCGCCGTGATGCTCTTGCCGCAGCCGGATTCGCCGACGAGACCAAAAGTCTCGCCGCGATCGATGCGGAACGAGATGCCCTCAGCCGCGGCAACAGGCCGCGATCCATCGTGGAGATCGATGCGGAGATCCTCGACCTCGATCAGCGGCGCGCCGGTCATGTCCGCCGGCTCCTCGACTGGGGATCGAGGACGTCACGCAGGCCGTCGCCGAGCAGATTGAGGCCGAGCACCGTCAGGAAGATCGCGAGGCCTGGAAACAGAGAGAGCCACGGCGCCGTGGTGATCTGGTCGCGGGCATCCGACAGCATGCTGCCCCAGCTCGGAAACGGCGGCCGGACGCCGAGGCCGAGGAACGACAAGGCGGCCTCGGACAGGACCGCGCTGCCCATGCCCAGCGTGCCGATGACGACGATCGGCCCCAGCATATTCGGCAGCAGCTGCGTGATCATGATGCGCAGGTCGCCATAGCCCAGCACGGTGGCGGCCTGCACATAGCCCTGGTTCCGCAGCGACAGCGCCGAGGCGCGCGCGATCCGGCAGGTGAAGGACCAGTTGGTGAGGCCGAGTGCGATCAGGAGACTGGTCAGGCCCGGTCCAAGCACCGCCATGATGGCGAGCGCAAAGATCAGCGAGGGGATCGCGAGCATGACGTTGGTCAAGGCGTTGACGACATCGTCCCACCAACCGCCCCAATAGCCGGCGCTGAGGCCCAGCGCCACGCCGATGACGCTGTTGATGAGCTGCGAGACGATGCCGACCGTGAGCGAGACGCGCGCGCCGTAGACGACGCGGGAATAGATGTCGCGGCCCTGGTCGTCGGTGCCGAACCACCAGGTCCAGCTCGGCGGCTCCTCCGCGTTCATGAGGTTGGCATCCATCACGGGATCGGTGTGCGCCAGCCATGGGGCGAGCACGCCGACCACGATCGCGAGCGCGAACAACGTGCCACCGATGATCAGATTGGCGCGCAGCTTCATGCGTATCTGATCCTCGGATCGATCACGCCGTAGAGCAGATCGACCACCAAGTTGATGGCGAGAAAGGCCAGCACGACCACGAGAATGGAACCCTGCACCGCCGGAACGTCGCGCTGCAGGACGCTGTCGACCAGCAACGAGCCGATGCCCGGCCAGGAAAACAGCTTTTCGACGACGACCGCCTGTCCCATCAGCCCGCCGAACTGGAGACCCACGGTGGTGAGAATGATGACGAGCGCGTTGCGCATCACATGCCACTTCACCACTCTGGTCTCGCTCATGCCCTTGGAGCGTGCAGTGCGAACGAAATCGGCCGTCATGATCTCGAGCACCGCGGCACGCGTCGTGCGGGCAAACAGCGCCATCGGCGAGACGCCGAGGGTCAAGGCCGGCAACAGCAGATACTTCAGGCCACCATCGCCATAGCCGAAACTCGGCAGCCAGCCGAGTTTCAGCGCAAAGACATACATGATCACCAATCCCAGCCAGAACTTGGCAATGGACAGGCCCGTCACCGCGACGATCATCGCCGCACTGTCGACGAGACCGCCCGGCCGCAATGCGGCAATGAAGCCGAGCGGCACACCGAGCAGGACGGAAAACGCCATGGCGGTGAAGATGAGCTGCAGCGTCGGCAAGGCCCGCTTGGCGATCATGCTGGTGACAGGCTCGCGGGTCCGGAACGAGGTTCCGAAGTCACCGGTCGCGAGCTTGCCGATATAGTTGCCGAAGCGAACATAGACGGGATCGTTGAGGCCGAGTTGCTGCTTCAGGCGCAGTTCGACCTGGGGATCGACGTCGTCGCTCAAGGTCGAGGCGATGCTGCCGGGAACCACGCTGAACAGCACGAAGACCAGCAGCACGACGGCCAGCACGGTCGGGATGGTTTGCAGCAGACGACGGATCAGGAAGGAGAGCATCGGCACTTTCTTCCCTCCTTCCATCGCTCAATCGCGATGGAAGGAGCACGAGAACGCGTGTCACTTCGCAGGCGAGGTCTCGTCGACCCAGAGGTCCTCGACGTTCTGGTGGGTCATTTCGGTCGGGTTCTGCTGAATGCCGTGGAGCCAGGGCTGCACGGCCATGACAGCCTTGTTGTAGTTGAAGAACCAGACCGGCGCCTCCTCGTAGAGGAACGCATTGGCCTTTTGCAGCAATTGGGTGCGCTTGGCGGCGTCATCAGTCTGTCCGGCCTCGTCAAGGATCTTGTCAAACTCGGGATTCCTGAAATTCATGTAGTTGCAGGCCGGCTGCGGCGTCGAGGAGTGGAAGCATTTGAGTGCAGCCAGCGGATCCGGTCCGCTCTGCTGGGAATAGATGAAGGCCTGGTAGTCGCCGGTGCGCACCACCTCCGCCAGCACGGCGGTCTCGACCTGCTTGACCTTCACCTTGATGCCGACCTTGTCCAGCATCGGGATGACGGCGGAGACGATCGGCAAGCCCCAGCTTTCGTTCTGGCTGGTAGTCCACTCGAATTCGAAGCCCTGGGGATAGCCGGCCTCCGTGAGCAACTGCTTGGCCTTGGCGGGATCGTAAGGGTACGGCTTCATCGTCTTGTCGTAGGCGGGCGAGGTCAGCGGCAGCCAGCTGGTGGCACGATAGGCCTTGCCCTTCACCAGCTTGTTGATGATGAGGTCGCTGTCGATCGCATAGTTGATCGCCTGCCGCACGCGCTTGTCGGCGAACGGCTTGAACGCGGGATTCATCCCCATGTAGCGCGTGAAGACCTCGGCGACCTCGACGAGGGTACCCTTGAGGTTGGGATCAGTCTGGTAGGCCACATATTGCGCCGGTCCGAGCACCGAGGTGTCGATCTCCTTGTTGCGGAAGGCGACATCACGCGCCGCTGCCTCGCCCATGATCGAGATGACGATCTTGTCGGCATAGGGCTTACCGGGCTTGTAGAACTTGTCCCAGCGCTCCAGGACGATGCGCGAGCCGGGCACGTGCTCGACGAACTTGAACGGCCCGAGACCGATCGGATGCTGGATGAAGCTGTCCTTGGCAGCCTCGTCGGCAGGATAGATCGAGGTCAGCGCGGTGAAGAAATAAAAGCCTGGATCGACCTTTTCGGTCAGCTTCATCTCGAGGGTGAAATCGTCGATCTTCTTCAGGCCGGAGATCTCCTTGGCCTGCCCCTTCTCGACCGCAGCCGCACCTTCGATGATGCGGACATAACGCGCGCCAGGATAAGCCTTGGTGCCGTCCATGATGCGGTTGAAAGTCCAGATGACGTCGTCAGCCGTCATCTTGCGGCCATTGTGGAAATAGGCGTCGTCGCGGAGCTTGAAGGTCTGCACGAGACCACCACCGGAGACGATCACCTCCTTCGCGAGTTCCGGAACCGGCTTTCCTTCCGCGGAATCCCAGATGTAGAGCGAGCGATGCAGCGCCTTGGCGTAGATCTCGTCCTGGGCGCGCTGGGTGGTGTGAATGTCGAGGCTGGTGAAACTCGAACCGTAAGGGGCGGTCATGCGAATGGTCCCGCCCCTGCGTGGGGTCTGGGCCTCCGCTGATCCGGCAAGCACCAGCGCCAAACCCGCGACGATCGCAGTCATCCTGAGCATCATGTGGTCCCCCTACAACGCAGGTATTCCGATCAGGGATTTGATCATCCGTCGCCCGTCGAATGCAAGCTTCGTTTTCGCGCCGACCCATGCCGGTTGGACGCAGCTCGCACGCCCCGACAATGCGAGCCGCCTGATGACGCGGTGCGTCATCGCGCGGCGAGCGAAGTGTCCGATATCGAAAAGATCGATCTGCCGGGGGAAATCACACGATCGCCGTCAAGGGCAGCGCGGCCGGGAGCCGGTAGTGAGGCGCGCCCGGCCCCTTGGGCTTTCGTGGCAAGTATGTTGCCCCGTCCTGTCCTTGCGGGCGCAGAGCGCCGCTGCTCGCTAAAATTCCGTCAACCCGTCAGTTCCGGCTGCCAATCCCGCAACTTCCGCGCCGAGCCGGTGATGTCAGCGATCGTCCGGAACGCCGCCGCTTCCACCATCATCCCGCGCGCGAGCCGCACCGCGCGCGCTTCGCTCATCGCCCGCTTCCTCGGATCCTCGATCAGCTCGAAATCGATATTGTGGGCGAGGCCGAAAATGCGGCGGATCGTTTTGGCCGCGGCGAAACCGACCGTGTCGGTGAAGAGGCGCTGCATGTAGGCCTGCCGCTCGGCCTCGAGGCGCATTGCGCCCTTTTCGCCGGCGAAGAGGGAAACCGGATAGGCGTCGCCGCCGGCCTCGGAACGCCACAGATCGAGAAATTTTCGCGAAAACTCGTTCCAGACCTGGTCGACCGTCTCCAGCACCCAGGTCTCGAATTCGCGCCGCTCGCCCGGCGCGCGCTCATGACCGGCGGAGGCGAAATAGGCCATCAGCAGATTGGCCAGCACGGCGCCGACGTCAAACCCCATCGGACCGTAGAAGGCGAACTCAGGATCGATCACCCGCGTCTCCGATGCAGTCACCATGATCGAGCCGGTGTGGAGATCCCCATGCAGCAGCGCCTCCGGGCTCGCCATGAATTTCAGCTTCAACCTGCTAATCGCGACATGCAGCTCCATGTCCTCGCGCAAGGATGCGGCAAGGCCGTCGAGATGCGGTGTCGTCCAGCGGTTCTGCTCGGCAATCCGATAGGGATCCGTAAAGATCAGATCCTCGGTGATCTTGCACAACGCATGGTTGCCGGCAAAGGCGGCGATGGCTTCCTTCTTCTCGGCAGCAACGAGCGCGAGGTCGGAGGTGAAGAACAGCGTCCGCGCCATGAAGGTGGTGATGTCGTCCACGAAGCGCGGATAGCGCGTGGCGGCGACCAGCCCCTTGCGCATGATGATGTGGGGTTCGAGCAGCTCCATCGCGGTGAGCGCCAGCGTTTCGTTGTGGTGCAGCAAGGCCGGCACCAGACCCGGAGCAAGCTGGGCCTGCCGGGACAAGGCGAGATATTCGTAATGCGCCCGCGACAGCGGCAGCGGCCAGCTCTCGCCGACGAGGCGGACGTAAGGCAGCGCTTGCTTCACGGCGATGCCGCCGCTTGCGCCCTTGACGATGAAGACGAGATTGAGATTGCCGTCGCCGACCTCGGTGATGGACCAAGACGCCGGTTCGCCGCCGAGCCGCGCCTTGATATCACGCAGGCTTGCGAGATAGTCCCGCAAGGCCGCTTCCTGAAGAATCCGATAGTCCCCCGCCTGCTCGTGCGCCATGACGATCCAATCCCGTGCTCGGCACGGCCGGATCGCTACTCCCGCTCCAGGAAGCTCGAGCCGATCTCGGCCTTTCTCTTGATCGGATCGTAATCACAATAAACGTTGTCCGCCACCAGGGTGTAGCTGGCGCTAACGGTGTATTTATCAAGCTTGACCGAGTTCAGGCCGATGACCGAGGTGCTTTTGCCGCCGTTCCATTTGAACGGCGTCGAGCTCTTGGCCTGCTCGCACGCGATCACGGCCTCGTTGAAGACATAGCCTTCGACGAACGCTTTCAGCGTTCGCACCTGCACAGCCATCCTCCACTCGATAAAGCCGATCGCGCCAAGGCCGGCGACCACAAGCACCAGAAGCGCGACGACGATCCTCTGAAAAGTCATTTGCTCCCCCAATTATACGAACTATCTCCGCCGTCATTGCGTGCGCAGCGAAGCAATACAGAGTCTTGCCGCGGAGGGATTCTGGATTGCTTCGCTGCGCTCGCAATGACGAGCCTGGTTGACATCCTCGTTTCTTACTCGCCTAAAACGGCATTCCCATCAATCGCGACAGACGCTCGAGCGAAAGATAGCCGGCGTGATAGGCGGCAACGCCGAGACCATAGATGATCGCGGAGATGATCGTGGTCCAGACCAGCTTGCGCTTCATGCCGGTCAGAACGGGCGCACCCGGGTCGGTGCCGGGCGCGCCGACGCCATCCTCGTGCTGGCTGCGCACGCCGAATGGCAGCGTCAAAAACAGCGCGATCCACCAGATGACGAAGTAGATTGCGAGCGCGGTTGAAATCTGGGCGGCCATGATCGGGGTCTTATGCCTGCTCGATTTCGACCAGCGCGCCGGAAAAGTCCTTCGGGTGCAGAAACAGCACCGGCTTGCCGTGGGCGCCGATCTTCGGCACCCCGTCGCCGAGCACGCGCGCGCCCTCCTTCACCAGCGTGTCGCGCGAGGCGATGATGTCGACGACCTCGTAACAGACATGGTGGATGCCGCCGTCGGGGTTGCGCTCGACGAATTTTGCGATCGGGGACGCCTCACCGAGCGGCTCGATGAACTCGATCTTGGTGTTGGGCAGCGTCGCGAACACGGTGACGACGCCATGCTCGGGCAGCGGCACGGCATCGGAGATCTGCGCCCCGAATGCAGCACCGTAGATCCTCGCGGCCTTGACGGCGTCCTTGGTCGCGATCGCGACATGGTTGAGGCGACCCAGCATGCTTCTTCTCCCTCAGGGCATGATCCGAAAGACCACGCCCAGCCTACACTGTCAGGACGTGGACCAGACAGGGGGGCTTTTTGCCCCAATGTTCATTGATGACGGCCCGGACGGCGCGTCGCACCGATTCCGCCAGCGCGTCCGGATCCCGCCGGCGCGCCTTCGGCAGGCCCTCGACCGTGGACATCACGGCATCGAAGACGATGTCGTCGAACGGCTCTCCGGCCCGGTTCTTGTCGGGGATTCCAACCAGATCGACCTCGGGCTCATCGGCAAGCTCGCCCTGCGCGGTCATGGCGATGGCGACGAAGGCACAGCCGGAGAACGCCATGCGGCGGCGCTCGACCACCGCGCGGGACTTGGAATCCTCCAGGATGGCGCCGTCCTTGTAGAGCCGGCCCGACGGCACCTCGCCGACCACGCCGGGATCGCCGGGGCCGAGCTTGACGAGGTCGCCGTTGCGAATGACCAGCACGCGCGGCACGCCGGCGGCGCGCGCGAGTTTTGCGTGCTCGTTCAGATGCAGGGCCTCGCCATGGACCGGGATCAGCAGTTGCGGCTTCACCCAGGAGATCATGTCGCGCAGCTCGTCGCGGCGGGGATGGCCGGAGACGTGGACCAGATGGTCGCGATCGGTGAGGACCTCGACGCCCTGCAGCACCAGATTGTTGATGATCGAGCCGACCGCCTTCTCGTTGCCGGGGATGGTGCGCGAGGAGAAGATCACGCTGTCGCCGCGGTTGAGCGTGATTTCAGGATGGTCGTCATTGGCGATGCGGGCCAGCGCCGCACGGGGTTCGCCCTGGCTGCCGGTGCACAGCGCCAGCACCTTGTCCTGCGGCAAGTGGCCGTAGACCTCGGGCGAGCGGAAGTTCTGCACGCCGTCGAGAAAGCCGGTCTCGCGCGCGACCTGCACCACGCGCTCCATGGCGCGGCCGACCACGACGACCTCGCGGTCGGCGGCTTTTGCCGCGTCGGCCACGGCCTTGATGCGCGCGACGTTGGAGGCGAAAGTCGTGACCGCGACGCGGCCCTTGGCTGATTTCACGAGATCGATGATGGTGCGGGCGACCTCGGCCTCCGAGGGCGAGCGGCCGTCGCGCACGGCATTGGTGGAATCCCCGATCAGGGCGAGCACGCCCTCCTCGCCGAGCTCGCGCAGCCGCTTCTCGTCGGTCGGACGTCCGAGCGTCGGGGTCGGGTCGATCTTCCAGTCGCCGGTGTGCAGCACCACTCCGGCCTCGGTGTGGATCGCCAGCGCATGCGCTTCCGGAATCGAATGCGCAACGGGGATGAACTCGACGTTGAACGGGCCGACATCGATACGGCCGCCAGACGGAACCACGGTGACCGGGATGACGGGCGCATTGCGCTCGGCGGCGCATTTGGCCTCGAACAGCGCCGCGCTGAACTGCGTCGCATAGATCGGACATTTCAGCTTCGGCCAGAGGTCGATGATGGCGCCGAAATGGTCCTCATGGGCGTGGGTCAGCACCAGGCCCATCAGGTTCTTGCGTTCCTTCTCCAGGAAGGAGATGTCGGGCATGATCAGGTCGATGCCGGGCAGATGCTCCTCGTCGCCGAAGGAGACGCCGAGATCGACCGCCAACCAGGAACGCTGGTGGCGGTTGCCGAGGCCATAGACCGACAGGTTCATGCCGATCTCGCCGACACCGCCGAGCGGCGCAAACACGAGTTCGTCGGGCTTCGCCATCACGCAGCTCCCACCGAACGGACCGGGCCGAAGAACACCTCTCCCGCCGCCACCGGAACGCGGCGGCCGTCGGCCGTGCGGACGATCAGGCAGCCGGTGTCGTCGATCGTGTCAAAGATGCCTTCCAAGACCGTGGTTCCCGTATGGATCGCAATCGGCTCGCCCAGGCGGGCGGCGCGCTCGAGCCACAGCTTACGGATCTCGGCAAAGCCGCGGCCATTGTCCCAGAGGCCACGGAACTCGACCCAGGCGTCCGAGAGCGCCGAGAACAGCTCTTCGGCGCTGATCTGGACGCCGAGGGCCGCGAGCGACACGGCCGGCGTCGGCGTGCCCTCGGGCGCCGCCACGATATTGGTTCCGATGCCCACCACGATGGCGAGGCGATCGCCGACAGCTTCGGCCTCCAGACCGATGCCGACCAGCTTCTTGCCATTGGCCAGAACGTCGTTCGGCCATTTCAAGGTGTAGCGGGGCCTGCCCTCGCCGAGCCGCAGCGCAGCCTCGACGCTGACCCTCTCGAGGGCGGCCTCCTCGGCGAGCCCGGCCGCGAAGCCGATGGTGGCGGCCACTGCAGGCGCGATATCGAGGACTTCGAGGAGGCTGGCGGCGAGATTGCCTTTGGGCGCAATCCAGGGGCGCTGGCGGCGGCCGCGACCGGCCGTCTGCTGTGACGTGACGAACCAGATCGGACCGCGCTCGCCGGCGCGGGCCGCTTCGATGGCGTCAGCATTGGTCGAGCCGGTCCGTTCGAGGGCGGCGAGCTTGTAGCCCGCAGCAGAGGCGCGAGGACCGAGCGCGAAGCCCATCCTAGAACAGCGACTTGGCGGCGGCGGAGGCGACACTCACCACCGGGCCCGCGAACAACGCGAACAGGATGTTGAACAGGCCCGCGACCGCGAGCACTGTCTTCACTTCGAACCTGACCGGATCGACCTGACCGGCCGGCTCGTCGAAATACATCGTCTTGACGATGGTCAGATAATAGTAGGCGCCCACGACGCTGGAGAGCACGCCGATCACGGCGAGCGTGAACAAATTCGCCTTGATGGCGGCGACGAAGACGTACCATTTGGCGAAGAAGCCGGCGAGCGGCGGTATGCCCGCGAGCGAGAACAGCAGCATCGCGAACATGAAGGCCAGCAGCGGATTGGTGCGGGAGAGACCGGCGAAATCGCTGATCTGCTCGACGGCTTGGCCGTTGCGCTTCATGGCGAGGATGATGGAGAACGAGCCGAGCGTCATCGCGACGTAGATCACGATGTACATCAGCACGCCCTGCGCGCCCTCGACGGTGCCGGAGGCGAGGCCGACCAGGGCAAAGCCCATATGGCCGATCGAGGAGTACGCCATCAGGCGCTTGATGTTGCTCTGGCCGATCGCGGCGAACGAGCCCAGCGCCATCGAGGCGATCGCCACGAACACCAGGATCTGCTGCCACTGCGAGACGATGCCGGGGAATGCGGTCAGCGTGACGCGGGTGAAGACGGCGAGCGCGGCGACCTTCGGCGCGGAGGCGAAGAAGGCGGTGACCGGGGTCGGCGCGCCCTCATAGACGTCAGGCGTCCACATGTGGAACGGCACGGCCGAGACCTTGAAGCAGAGGCCGGCGAGCAGGAACACCAGGCCGAACACCAGGCCGACATTCGCGGCGGTCGCGGCCGTTGCGATGCCGGCGAAGCTGACGGTCCCGGTGAAACCGTAGACCAGGGAGGAGCCGTAGAGCAGCATGCCCGAGGACAGCGCGCCCAGCACGAAATACTTCAGGCCGGCCTCGGTGGACTTGGCGTTGTCGCGGTTCGAGGCCGCCACGACATAGAGCGCGAGCGACATCAATTCGAGGCCGAGATAGAGCGAGATCAGATCGCCGGCCGAGATCAACACCATCATGCCGAGCGTCGAGAGCAGCACCAGGATGGCGTATTCGAAGATGCGGCGCGACGGATCGGCCAGGAACTCGGTCGACAGGATCAGCGTCACCGCCGAGCCGACCAGCGCCAGGATCTTCATGAAGCGGGCGAAGTCGTCGACGATGAAGCTGCCGCCGAACGTCACCTGCTTGCCAGCGGGCAGCATATATTCGAGCACGCCGACCACGATCAGCAGCAGCACCGCGAGCGTCGTGACCGTGCCCGTGGTCCCCTGCCCGCGATAGGCGCCGAGCATCAGAAGCGCCATGGCGCCGAGCGCGAGCACGATCTCGGGCAGCACCGGCGCCAGTTGATAACCTGCAGTCGTAATGCTCATGGCGATATCCTGACCTGCCCGATCACTGGAGCAGTGCGGCGGCCTTCACGGCCGTCACAGCGGTGTTGTAATTATTGACGAGTTGCTGGACCGAGGCGGCCGACATGTCGAGCACCGGCTTCGGATAGACGCCGAACAGGATCGTCAGCGCGATCAGCGGGAACAAGGTCACGCATTCGCGGAACGTGAGATCCTTCATGCTCATCAGCGTCGGCTTGACCAGCGCCCCGAAAACGACCTTGCGGTAGAGCCACAGCGCGTAGGCAGCCGAGAGGATCACGCCTGTCGTGGCGAAGAACGCGGTCGGGACCGAGACCTTGAAGGTGCCGAGCAGCGTCATGAACTCGCCGACGAAGCCTGACGTGCCGGGCAGACCGACATTGGCCATGGTGAAGACCATGAAGGTCAGCGCGTAGAGCGGCATCCGGTTGACGAGGCCACCATAGGCCGCGATCTCGCGGGTGTGCAGACGGTCGTAGACGACGCCGACGCAGAGGAACAGCGCGCCCGAGACGATGCCGTGCGAGATCATCTGGAACACGCCGCCGGCGACGCCCTGCATGGTGCCGGCGAAGATGCCCATGGTGACGAAGCCCATGTGCGCGACCGAGGAGTACGCGATCAGCTTCTTCATGTCCTCCTGCATCAACGCCACCAGCGAGGTGTAGATGATGGCGATCGCGGACATGGTGAAGATCAGCGGCGCGAAGTCGTGCGAGGCCAGCGGGAACATCGGCAGCGAGAAGCGCAGGAAGCCGTAGCCGCCCATCTTCAGCAGGATCGCGGCGAGCACCACGGAGCCCGCGGTCGGCGCCTCGACATGCGCATCAGGAAGCCAGGTGTGCACCGGCCACATCGGCATCTTCACCGCGAAGGAGGCGAAGAAGGCGAGCCAGGCCCAGGTCTGCAGGGACCGCGGCACGGCGGTGTGCATCAGGGTCGGGATGTCGGTGGTGCCGCCGTTCCAGTACAGCGCCATGATGGCGAGCAGCATCAAGACCGAGCCGAGCAGCGTGTAGAGGAAGAACTTGAACGACGCGTACACCCGGCGCGGGCCGCCCCAGACGCCGATGATCAGGAACATCGGGATCAGACCGCCCTCGAAGAACAGGTAGAACAGCACGAGATCGAGCGCCGAAAAGGTGCCGATCATCAGCGTTTCCAGGATCAGGAACGCCATCATGTATTCGCGCACGCGGTTCGAGATCGCCTTCCAGCTCGCGATGATGCAGAACGGCATGATCGCGGTGGTCAGGATCACCAGCGGCAGCGAAATGCCGTCGACGCCCATGTGGTAGGTGATGCCGGTGGCGAGCCAGGCCGACTTCTCGACGAACTGGAAGTCGGCATTGGCAGGATCGAATCGCATCACCAGGATCACCGACACCGCGAAGGTGATGATCGTGGTCCACAGCGCGATCCAGCGCGAATTGCGCTTGGCCGCCTCGTCGTCACCGCGGCTCAGGTAGACGATCAGCGCGCCGACCAGCGGCAGGAACGTCGTGACCGAAAGGATGGGCCAGGTTGTCATTTACTGGCCTCCAAAGCCGAACATGAACCAGGTGATCAGGCCGGCGGCGCCGATCAGCATGGCGAATGCATAGTGATAGAGATAGCCGGTCTGGATCTTCACGACGTTGCGGGTGACATCCAGCACGCGGGCCGAAATGCCGTCAGGGCCGAAGCCGTCGATGATGAAACCGTCGCCCTTCTTCCAGAGCTGGTATCCGATCCACTTCGCCGGACGGACGAAGATGAGGTCGTAGAGCTCGTCGAAGTACCATTTGTTGAGCAGGAACTTGTAGAGCATCGGCTGCGTGTTCGCGAGCTCGACCGGCAGGTAGGGCTTGCGGATATAGAAGGTGTAGGACACCAGGAAACCGCCGACCATCATCACGAAGGGCAGCCAGCCGAGCAGATGCGGCATATGCTCCATGTCCTCGAGGATGTGCGGGTTCATCTTCACGGACTCGCGGAAGAACTCCTCTACGCCGTGCGGTCCGGTGAACAGCTCCTTGAACGGGAAGCCGGCAAGGACCGAGCCGACGGCCAGCACGCCGATCGGGATCAGCATCCAGATCGGGCTTTCGTGTGCGGCTTCGTAATGCTCCTGGTCGTGCGGCTCGCCGAAGAAGGTCTTGAACACCAGACGCCAGGAGTAGAACGAGGTCAGGCCGGCGGCCACGATCGTCAGCAGGTAGGCGTAGGTCGAGAACGGGTTATGCGAGGCATAGGCCGCCTCGATGATCGCGTCCTTGGAGAAGTAGCCGGCGAACAGCGGAAAGCCGGTCAACGCCAGCGTGCCGACGGTCATCACCGCGAACGTATACGGGATCTTGCGCCAGAGGCCGCCCATGTTGCGGATGTCCTGCTCGTGGTGCATCGCGTAGATCACCGAGCCGGAGCCCAGGAACAGCAGCGCCTTGAAGAAGGCGTGCGTGAACAGATGGAACATGCCGACCGAATAGGCCCCCGCTCCCATCGCCACGAACATGTAGCCGAGCTGCGAACAGGTCGAATAGGCCACGATGCGCTTGATGTCGTTCTGCACGAGACCGATGGTCGCCGCGAAGAACGCGGTGGTGGCGCCGAAGAACATCACGACGGCCTGGGCATCCGGAGCGAGCTCGAACAGCGGCGACAGACGCGCCACCATGAAGACGCCGGCAGTGACCATGGTCGCGGCATGGATCAGCGCCGACACCGGGGTCGGACCTTCCATCGCGTCCGGCAACCAGGTGTGCAGCAGGAACTGCGCGGACTTGCCCATCGCGCCCATGAACAGCAGGAGGCACGTCAGGGTCAGCGCGTCAGCGTGCCAGCCGAGGAAGTCGATGGTCTTGCCTGACAGCCCGGGCGCGGCATGGAAGATGGTCTCGAAATCGGTCGAGTTGGTCAGCATGAAGATCGCAAAGATGCCGAGCGCGAAGCCGAAATCGCCGACGCGATTGACCACGAAGGCCTTGATGGCGGCGGCGTTCGCCGACGGCTTCTGGTACCAGAACCCGATCAGCAGATAGCTCGCCAGGCCCACGCCTTCCCAGCCGAAGAACAGCTGCACCAGATTGTCGGCCGTCACCAGCATCAGCATGGCGAAGGTGAACAGGCTGAGATAGCCGAAGAAGCGCGGCCGGTTCGGATCCTCGTCCATGTAGCCGATGGAATAGAGGTGCACGAGCGAGGAGACGGTCGTCACCACCACCAGCATCACGGCGGTGAGCGTGTCGACGCGCAGCGTCCACCAGACCTCGAGCTCGCCGGAGAAGATCCAGGGCAACAGCTGGTAGCGGACGTCGTGGCCATTGAAGCCGACATCGACCAGCGTCATCCAGGACAATGCCGCCGAGACGAACAGCAGCGCTGTGGTGATCAGCTCGGCGCCGCGCGAGCCGGCGGCCGCCGGCTCGACCGGGCCATGACCGTGGTCGTCATGTCCGTCGCCAGGCTCGTGATGGCTCTCGTGGATGACGGACGCGTCCTCGTTGATCGTGTCAGAGGCATGGGCGTGGGCACCATGGCCGTGATCGCCGTGATGCTCGACCTCGTCGCCCGAGGGGTTGCGGCCATGCGCACCGACGAGCGCGATCAGGCCGGCCAGAATGGCGCCCAGCAGCGGCAGAAAGACAATTGCCTGGACCATTTGAGAGCTCAGCCCTTCATCAGATTGACGTCCTCAACCGCGATCGAGCCGCGGTTGCGGAAATAGACCACCAGGATGGCGAGACCGATCGCGGCTTCGGCAGCCGCAACGGTCAAGACCAGCAGCGCGAAGACCTGACCGACGATGTCGCCGAGGAAGGTCGAGAATGCCACCAGGTTGATGTTGACCGAGAGCAGGATCAGCTCGATCGACATCAGGATGACGATGATGTTCTTGCGGTTGAGGAAGATGCCGAGGATCCCGAGCGTGAACAGGATCGCGCCGACCGCCAGGTAATGTCCAAGCCCGATGGTCATTTCACCCACTCCGCCGCATCGGCATCCGAAAGCCCCTGCCCCGGCGCCACCTTCCGCATCGCCATCGCCATGTCGGGCGTGCGCGCGTTCTGAACGTTGATGTCCTGCCGCTTCACGCTCGCCTTGTGGCGCAGCGTCAGCACGATGGCGCCGATCATGGCGACCAGCAGCACCATGCCCGCGAGCTGGAAGTAGTGGATGTACTTGGTATAGAGCACCAGACCCAGCGCCTCGGTGTTCGAGACGTTGGCCGGGATCGGGGCGGTGATGGTCTTGCTCACGGTCGGGTTGATGACCCAGGCGCCGACGGTCAAGAGCAGCTCGAACAGGAAGATGCCGCCGATCACGACGCCGACCGGCAGGTACTGGATGAAGCCTTCGCGCAGCTCGAGGAAATCGACATCGAGCATCATGATCACGAACAGGAACAGCACCGCGACCGCGCCGACATAGACGACGATCAGCATCATGCCGAGGAATTCGGCGCCCATCAGCACGAACAGGCCCGAGGCGTTGACGAAGGCCAGGATCAGGTACAGCACGGAGTGGACGGGATTGCGCGAGACAATCACCATCACGGCCGAGGCGACGCAGACGGCGGCGAAGAGATAGAAGAAGAGCGCGGGAAGGATCATGCCCTCACCTCACCGGTACGGCGCGTCGAGCTCGATCGCTTTCGCGATCTCGCGTTCCCAGCGATCGCCGTTGGCGAGCAGCTTGGCCTTGTCATAGAACAGTTCCTCGCGGGTCTCGGTCGCGAACTCGAAGTTCGGACCTTCGACGATGGCGTCGACCGGACAGGCCTCCTGGCAGAGGCCGCAATAGATGCACTTCACCATGTCGATGTCGTAGCGCACGGTGCGGCGGGTGCCGTCGTTGCGACGCGGGCCGGCCTCGATGGTGATGGCCTGCGCCGGGCAGACCGCTTCGCACAGCTTGCAGGCGATGCAGCGCTCCTCGCCGTTCGGATAGCGGCGCAGCGCATGCTCGCCGCGGAAGCGCGGTGAGATCGGGCCCTTCTCGAACGGATAGTTCAGCGTCGGCTTCGGCTGGAAGAAATAGCGCATAGCGAGGAAGAACGCCGAGACGAATTCCGACAGCAGGAGCGAGCGTGCGGTGGCGTTGACGTTGATACCCATGACGGCCCTCACTTCGGCGCGATGCCGGCGAATTGCAGCACGCCGGCCACCACGACCACCATCGCCAGCGACAACGGCAGGAACACCTTCCAGCCGAGGCGCATCAGTTGGTCGTAGCGGTAGCGCGGCACGATCGCCTTTGCCATCGCGAACAGGAAGAACATGAAGAACAGCTTCAGCGAGAACCAGATGATCCCCGGCACCCAGTTGAAGGGCGGCAGGTCCACCGGCGGCAACCAGCCTCCGAGGAACAGGATCGTGGCCATCGCGCACATCGTGACGATCGCGACGTATTCGCCGAGCATGAACAGCAGGTAAGGCGTGGAGCCGTACTCGACCATGAAGCCGGCGACGAGCTCGGATTCCGCTTCGACGAGGTCGAAGGGCGGACGGTTGGTTTCCGCCAGCGCCGAGACATAGAACACCACGAACATCGGGAACAGCGGCCAGACATACCAGTTCAGGATCGTCAGCTGCGGCAAGCCGATCAGGCTGGCGAGGCCGCGGACGTGCTGGGCCTCGACCACGGCCGACAGGTTCAGCGTGCCGGCGCAGAGCAGCACGGTGATGATGACGAAGCCGATCGAGACTTCATACGACACCATCTGCGCAGCCGAGCGCAGCGCGGCCAGGAACGGGTATTTCGAGTTCGACGACCAGCCGGCCATGATGATGCCGTAGATCGACAGCGACGAGATCGCGAAGATGAAGAGGACGCCGACATTGATGTCGGAGATCACCCAGCCGAGGTTGGTCGGGATCACTGCCCAGGCCGCCAGCGCGAGCACGCAGGAGACCAGAGGCGCCAGCAGGAAGACGCCCTTGTTGGCGCCGGCCGGAATGATCGGCTCCTTCAGAACGAACTTGAGCAGGTCGGCGAAGGACTGGAACAGGCCCCAGGGCCCGACCACGTTCGGGCCGCGGCGGATCTGCACGGCCGCCCAGATCTTGCGGTCGGCGAGCAGGATGTAGGCGATCGCGACCAGGAGAACGACGAGCACCAGCACGCTCTCCGCGATCATGATGATCAGCGGCCAGAGAAAGCCGGTCCAGAATGCGCTTTCGAAGAATTCCATTCTAGCTCACTCCGCTGCGGTCAGCATCTGCCCGGAGGCAAGCCGCGAGCATTCCGCCATCACGGCGGACGCACGCGCGATTGGGTTGGTCAAGTAGAAGTCCTCGATGACGGCCTTGAACGGCGCCTTCTCGGACGAGCCGCCCTTCCCCGCCAGCTTCTTGATCTGGTCGGCGGAGCCGGCCTCGATCTGGTCGAGACGGATCAGATGCGGCACGGCCTTGAAGATCACCTGGCGCAGCGCGCTAAGGGAGTCATAGCCGAGCTTCTTGCCGAGCGCTTCGGAGAGCGCGCGGATGATCGCCCAGTCCTCGCGGGCTTCGCCCGGCGGGAATGCGGCACGGCCGGTCATCTGCACGCGGCCTTCGGTGTTGACGTAGATCGCGGACTTCTCGGTGTAGGCAGCCGCCGGCAGGATCACGTCGGCGCGGTGCGCGCCGCGGTCGCCATGGGTGCCGATGTAGACCACGAAGGTGCCGTCAGGTGCCTTGATCTCGTCCGCGCCGAGCAGGAACAGCAGGTCCAGCGTGCCGAAGGTCGTCATCTGCGCGGCGTTCAGGCCGCCCTGACCGGCAACAAAGCCGATGTCGAGCGCGCCGACCCGCGAAGCGGTCTCGTGCAGCACGCCGAAGCCGTTCCAGCCGTCCTTCACCGCGCCGACATCGAGCGCGAGCTTGGCGGCGGCCGCGAGAATGGCAGCGCCGTCGTGACGCGAGGTCGCGCCTGCGCCGACCAGGACGATGGGATTCTTGGCGTTCTTCAGCACATCCATGAAGGAGTGCTTGCCGGAGGCGAGCTCACCGAGCGTCTCGGTGCCCGCGCCGAGATGATCATAGTCGTAGGTGAGATCGGCCTTGGCGCCGATCACGCCGACCTTGAAGCCGCCGGCGCGCCAACGCTTGCGAATGCGGGCGTTGAACACGGCCGCTTCCTTCCGCGGATTGGCGCCAATGATGAGCAGCGCATCCGCCTGCTCCACGCCCGCGAGCGTCGGATTGAAAATATAGGAGCCGCGGCCGAGCGCGGGATCAAAGGCGTCGCCGCCCTGCACCGCCAGATTGGCCGAGCCGAACTTGGCGAGCAGATCCTTCGCCGCGAACATCTCTTCGACGCCGGCGAGGTCGCCGGCGATCGCACCGATGCGCTTGCCGTCGGTGCGCGCCGCTTTCGCAGCGATCGCGGCAAAAGCTTCCGGCCAGCTCGCCGCGCGCAGCTTGCCGGCCTCGCGGATATAGGGCCGGTCGAGGCGCTGGGTGCGCAGGCCGTCGACGATGTGGCGAGTCTTGTCGGAGATCCACTCCTCGTTCACGGCCTCGTTGATGCGCGGCAGCACGCGCATCACCTCGCGGCCGCGGGTGTCGACGCGGATCGCAGAGCCAACGCCGTCCATCACGTCGATCGACTGGGTCTTGCCGAGCTCCCACGGACGCGCCGCGAAAGCATAGGGCTTTGAGGTCAGCGCGCCCACGGGACAGATATCGACGAGGTTACCCTGAAGCTCCGAGGTCAGCGCATGCTGGAGATAGGTCGTGATCTCCATGTCCTCGCCGCGCCCCGTCGCGCCCATTTCAGGCGCGCCGGCGACTTCCGCCGAGAAGCGGACGCAGCGCGTGCACTGGATGCAGCGGTTCATCGAGGTCTTGACGAGCGCGCCGAGATATTTGTCCTCGACCGCGCGCTTGTTCTCGGCGAAGCGGCTGGTGTCGACACCGTAGCCCATCGCCTGATCCTGCAGGTCGCACTCGCCGCCCTGGTCGCAGATCGGGCAGTCCAGCGGATGGTTGATGAGAAGGAATTCCATCACGCCTTCGCGTGCCTTCTTCACCATCGGCGAACGCGTCGAGATTTCCGGCGGCTCGCCCTTCGGGCCCGGACGGCAGTCGCGCACGCCCCAGGCGCAGGATGCGACCGGCTTCGGGCCGCCCTTCACCTCGACCAGGCACATCCGGCAATTGCCGGCGATCGACAGGCGCTCGTGGTAGCAGAAGCGCGGAATCTCGGCGCCGGCCGCCTCGCACGCCTGAAGCAGCGTATAGTCGGCGGGAACATCGATCTCTTTGCCGTCGATGATGAGCTTGGTCATACGTCAGTCTTTCTCAGTGCGGCAGTTCGACGAGGTCGAGCCTTCGCTCGATCCGCTCAACACGTCCTTCGAGACGATCAAGCCGACGATTTACACCCGCCAGCCCTTCCTCAACCGCGGTCAACCGAACCTTAACGTCGAGCATTTCATCGACCACGCGATCAAGCTTCTCGTCGAAGCGACGCAGATATTGAAGCACAATGTTGTCGGGTTCGTTGGCCATCGCCCTACTCCGCCGCGACCATGTTCACGGGATCGCGGACGCCGATATCGTCGATGTCGGCCTTATGCGAATATTCGTCGATACGCGCTTCGATCTCATGACGGAAATGCGCGATCAGGCCCTGGATCGGCCACGCCGCTGCGTCGCCGAGCGCGCAGATGGTGTGGCCTTCGACCTGCTTGGTGACTTCCAGCAGCATGTCGATCTCGCGCTTGTGGGCGCGGCCTTCGGCCATGCGGGTGAGCACGCGCCACATCCACCCCGTGCCTTCGCGGCACGGCGTGCACTGGCCGCAGCTCTCATGCTTGTAGAAATAGGAAATGCGGGCGATCGAACGGATCAGATCGGTCGACTTGTCCATCACGATCACGGCCGCGGTGCCGAGGCCCGAGCGCAGCTTGCTCAGACTGTCGAAATCCATCGGCGTGTCGATGATCTGCTCGGCCGGCACCATGCGCACCGACGAGCCGCCGGGAATCACGGCCTTGAGGTTGTCCCAGCCGCCGCGGATGCCGCCGCAATGCTTGTCGATCAACTCACGGAACGGAATGCCCATGGCCTCTTCGACGTTGCAGGGCCGCTCGACATGGCCGGAGATGCAGAACAGCTTTGTGCCGACATTGTTCGGACGGCCGATGCCGGCGAACCAGGCGGCGCCACGGCGCAGGATGTCCGGAGCCACCGCGATGGACTCGACATTATTCACGGTGGTCGGGCAGCCGAACAGGCCGACATTGGCCGGGAACGGCGGCTTCAGGCGGGGCTGGCCCTTCTTGCCTTCGAGGCTTTCGAGCAGCGCTGTCTCCTCGCCGCAGATATAGGCGCCGGCGCCGTGCGCGACGTAGATGTCGAACGGCCAGCCGTTGACGTTGTCCTTGCCGACCAGCTTGGCGTCATAGGCCTGGTCGATCGCGGCCTGAAGGTGCTCGCGCTCGCGGATGAACTCGCCGCGGACATAGATATAGCAGGTGTGCGCGTTCATCGCGCAGCTGGCGATCAGGCAGCCCTCGATCAGGAGATGCGGATCGTGCCGCATGATCTCGCGATCCTTGCAGGTGCCGGGCTCCGACTCGTCGGCGTTGACGACGAGGTAACTCGGACGGCCGTCAGTCGATTCCTTCGGCATGAAGGACCATTTCAAACCGGTCGGGAAGCCGGCGCCGCCACGGCCGCGCAGGCCAGAGGCCTTCATCTCGTTGATGATCCAGTCGCGACCCTTGTCGATGATGTTCTTGGTACCATCCCAGGCGCCGCGGCGCCGCGCGCCCTCGAGCCCCCAATCATGGAGGCCGTAGAGGTTCTTGAAGATACGGTCCTTGTCCTCGAGCATGTCAGTGCTTTCCGATCAACGGTTGGCTTGCTTGTAGGCAAGCCCGGCGGCGCAGACGGCAAAGGTCAGCGCCCAGAGCAGACTGGTTTCCTGCGATTCATGTAGCGCGAAGCGCTGGAGCAGGAACATAAAGCCGGCCGCGATGGCGGCATGCATGGCGACGAAGCCCCATTTCTTCACGGCCCCGTTCCCTCCAATTGCAGGGAGAACACGCATCAGGTGCTCTCCTTCAGCGTGGTCGGACCGCCCATCGGTGCGGAGAACTGGCGGCCGTTCTGCGGACCGGGCTTGGGCGGATTGCCCGACGCAAAGCCGTCGAGCACCTTGCCGAAGCTTTCCGCGGTCAGGTCCTCATAGGTGTCCTTGCCGATCAGCACCATCGGCGCGTTCACGCAGGCGCCCAGGCACTCCACCTCTTCCCAGCTGAAATTGCCGTCCTTGGAAAGATGGAACGGATCGTGATGGATCCGGCTCTCGCAGACGTGGATGAGATCTTCGGCGCCGCGCAGACGGCACGGCGTGGTGCCGCAAACCTGGACGTGGGCCTTCTTGCCGACGGGTGCGAGCTGGAACATCGTGTAGAAGGTCGCGACTTCGAGCACGCGGATATAGGGCATGTCGAGCAGGTCGGCGACGGCGCGGATCGCAGCCTCCGACACCCAGCCATCATGCTGCTCCTGGACGCGCCAGAGGATGGCGATGACGGCCGAGGCCTGGCGTCCGGCCGGATATTTCGCGATCTGCTGCTTGGCGAACGCGAGGTTCTCCTCCGTGAACGCGAAGCTCGCGGGCTGGACTTCTTTCGGTGCTAATCGGCGAACGGACATATCTGATCTCTCACTGCATGCGGCGCGCGGTTTTGGCGTTCAGGGCATCGATCCTGTCCTGCCAGAACGCGCTTGCGGTGCCGAAAACGTTGTAGCCGACGTGGGTCGAGACCTTGATGCGGTCGAGGATCGACAGCTCGGTCACGGTTTCCAGCCGATTGGTGCGTGGATCGAGCACGATCAGCTTCATCGGGGTCTGTTCGAGGATGTAGCGCGACACCGCATGCGAGCGGTCGCTGCCGTGCTCCTCGCACATGATGACGCTGTCGGTCTGAAGCAGACGGGCGCCGCCCTTGATCGCCTCGATCTCGACGCCCTCGACGTCGAGCTTGATCAGGTACTTCCCTGATGCCGCGACCTTGCCGTCGTCGATGAGGTCGTCGAGCGCGAGGACAGGCACTTCTTCACCGCCAGCCGACGCGCTGCCGGCGATGCTGAAGGCTTCGTGCTTGGTGCCGGACAGACGCGCGGTGCCGCGGGCAGCACCGATCGCGCACTTCAAGGTCTCGAAGCGGCCACCGTTGATGCGCGCATTGTTGGCAAGCTTCGGATAGTTCTGCCCCGACGGCTCGATCGCGATCGACTTGTGCGCGCCGAACGGCTTGCTCGACACCAGCACCGACCAGTAGCCGTAATTGGCGCCGCAATCGAGCAGCGTGTAGTCGACGTCGATGGAATCGCGGAACAAGAGTTCCAGCTCATCCTCATAGCAATAGGAACGGTTGAGCAGCTTGCTCCAATAGCCGTCGCCGTAAGGAAATTCGAATACGGCGTCCGGGTTGAGCTTGATCGCGATGTTGCGCTCGGGCAGCGTTTTCCGCAGCAAATTCGCGCAGGCGATGTAGCCCATATGCGAGAAGTGCGACGAAATCTTCGATCCCGTCACCAGCGCCAAGGCAGCCGTCCGCTCCCACAGGTTGGCCCCTTCAAGGGCCCCCGAGGCACGGTCAAACTGGATTGGCGCCTGCGCCATCACCGATCGACCTCTCCGAACACGATGTCGAGCGAGCCGAGAATGGCCGAGACGTCGGCGAGCAGATGGCCGCGGCAGATGTGGTCCATCGCCTGCAGATGGGCAAAGCCCGGCGCGCGGATCTTGCACTTGTACGGCTTGTTGGTGCCGTCGGAGATCAGATACACGCCGAACTCGCCCTTGGGCGCCTCGACCGCGGCGTAGACCTCGCCTTCCGGCACGTGAACGCCTTCGGTGTAGAGCTTGAAGTGATGGATGAGCGCTTCCATCGAGCGCTTCATCTCGCCACGACGGGGCGGCGCGACCTTGTTGTCCTCGACGACGACGGGGCCCTTCCCGTCTGGCGCGTTCAGCTTCTGGATGCACTGCTTCATGATGCGCACGGACTGGCGCATCTCTTCCATGCGGATCAGGTAGCGGTCGTAGCAGTCGCCGTTCTTGCCGATCGGAATGTCGAAATCCATTTCGGCGTAGCATTCATAGGGCTGCGACTTGCGCAAATCCCAGGCCGCGCCCGAGCCACGCACCATCACGCCGGAGAACCCCCATTCCCAGGCTTCCTTCAGCGGCACCACGCCGATGTCGACGTTGCGCTGCTTGAAGATGCGGTTGGCGGTGAGCAGGCGGTCGAGGTCGTCGACCACCTTGAGGAACGGATCGCACCAGGCCTCGATGTCGTCGACCAGCTTCTTCGGCAAGTCCTGGTGCACGCCGCCGACGCGGAAGAAGGCTGCGTGCATACGGCTGCCCGAGGCCCGCTCGTAGAACACCATCAGCTTCTCGCGCTCTTCAAAGCCCCACAGCGGCGGGGTCAGCGCGCCGACGTCCATCGCCTGCGTGGTGACGTTGAGCAGGTGCGACAGGATGCGGCCGATCTCGCAATACAGCACGCGGATCAACTGGCCGCGGCGCGGCACCTCGATGCCGAGCAGCTTCTCGGCCGCGAGGCAGAAGGCGTGTTCCTGGTTCATCGGCGCGACGTAGTCGAGCCGGTCGAAATAGGGGATCGCCTGCAGATAGGTCTTCTGCTCGATCAGCTTTTCGGTGCCGCGGTGAAGCAGGCCGATATGCGGATCGACGCGGGCGACGACCTCACCATCAAGCTCCAGCACCAGACGCAGCACACCGTGCGCAGCCGGATGCTGCGGGCCGAAATTGATGGTGAAATTGCGAAGCTGTTCGGGTTGCTCGTTCATGATCAAGCCTTCGGCCCTGCTTTTTCATCGCCGGGCAGAACCGGATAGTCGGCTCCCTCCCACGGCGACAAAAAGTCGAACTTGCGGAATTCCTGGTTGAGCCGGACCGGCTCGTACACCACGCGCTTCTCCTGGTCGTCGTAGCGGACCTCGAGGAAGCCGGTCAGCGGGAAATCCTTGCGCAGCGGATGCCCCTCGAAACCGTAATCGGTGAGGATGCGGCGCATGTCGGGATGACCGACGAAGAACACGCCGTAGAGGTCGTAAGCCTCGCGCTCGAACCAGTCGGCGCCGGGGAACACCTCGATCAACGACGGCACCTGCGTGGTCTCGTCGGCCTGGGCCTTGAGGCGGATGCGGGTGTTCAGGGTCGGTGACAGGAAGTGATAGATCACGTCGAAGCGCTTTTCGCGCGACGGATAGTCGGCGGCCGTGATGTCGGTGAAGTTGACGAAACGGCAGTTCGGATCATCGCGGAGGTACTTGACCACCTCGACGATCTTGCTGGCCTCGACATCGACCGTGAGCTGGTTGAAGGCCACATGATGACCGGTGGCGGCGCCCGGAAGCGCGCTCACGATCGTCTGCCCCAGGGCGTCGAGCTTGGCGTCGTCCATGACGTAAAACCTTAGCGTTCGATGGTGCCGATGCGGCGGATCTTCTTCTGCAGCAGCAGCACGCCGTAGAGCAGCGCTTCCGCCGTGGGCGGGCAGCCCGGCACGTAGATGTCGATCGGCACGATGCGGTCGCAGCCGCGCACGACCGAGTAGGAATAGTGATAGTAGCCACCGCCATTGGCGCAGGAGCCCATCGAGATGACGTAGCGCGGCTCGGGCATCTGGTCGTAGACCTTGCGCAGCGCCGGCGCCATCTTGTTGGTCAGCGTGCCCGCGACGATCATCACGTCGGACTGGCGCGGCGAGGCACGCGGAGCGAAGCCGAAGCGCTCGACGTCATAACGCGGCATCGACACCTGCATCATCTCGACCGCGCAGCAGGCGAGACCGAAGGTCATCCACATCAGCGAGCCGGTACGCGCCCAGGTGATGAGGTCGTCTGTCGCAGCCGTGAAGAAGCCCTTGTCGGACAGCTCGGAATTGACCTCGAGGAAGAACGGGTCATTGGCCCCGACCGGCTTGCCGGTCGACGGATCCAGGATGCCCTTGGGGGCCGGCGCGATCGCCGGACCGGAGGACGTTGCAGGGTTCAATCCCATTCGAGTGCGCCTTTCTTCCATTCGTAGGCGAAGCCCACCGTCAGCACGGCGAGGAACACCAGCATGGACCAGAAGCCGGTCGCGCCAAGCTTGCCGAACGCCACCGCCCAGGGAAACAGGAACGCCACCTCGAGGTCGAAAATGATGAAGAGGATCGCGACCAGATAGAAGCGGACGTCGAACTTCATGCGGGCATCGTCGAAGGCGTTGAAACCGCACTCATACGCCGACAGCTTTTCCGGATCCGGCTGCTGGAACGCCACGATGAAGGGCGCGATCAGGAGCACCAGGCCGATGATGGCCGCTACCCCTATAAAGACGACGAGTGGAAGATAGTTCTGTAGAATGCCGCTCATTGACGAGCCCTTTTTCCCGCAGCCTCGGGACAGCCACGGATTCGTCCGATTTGGAATTATTCTGAGCCTTAGCGCAGTGCACCAATGGGCGCAAGACACGCTCTTTTCAGGCCCTTTGCTGCTCCCAGACCGGTGGAAATCCCGGAATCACCCCGCGGCTGGTATGGAGCAGATCGCCTGACGCGACAAGGGTGGGCACAGTTTTGCAGGGCAGCAGTTCTGAGATTGCGGCCGACTGGGCGCGCCCCGCTATTTGCCCGGGATCGTCCGTGAAAATGGCCGGGTTTTCTGGCTACGGCAGCGCACCCAAACCCCGGCGACGACCGCCACCGGCGCCCCGACTGTCACCCAGGCGACATACTGGCCCGCCGTTCCCCAGAGCAGCGCGGCCAACAGACCCGTGGTGGTCGCGGCGGCGAGCAATGCCGGTGCAGCAAAGACACGTATCCACAGGCGCGCGCGGCCCATCGAGCCATGCATCATGACGGGACCGGGGCTCGCCTGGCGAATGCGTCGGCATTGCCCGGCGCTCGCTTCCGCCGCCGGCCCAGCCAGAGATACAGGCCGCTGCCGATCACAACGATGCTGAGCCCGTCGAGCGCGGCCCAGATCAGCTTCAGCGGCATGCCGCCATAATCGCCGAAATGTAGCGGCTGCGAGATCAACAGCGCCTGGAGATAGAGCGGCAGCGCCCTGCTGGCGGCGACCTCCCCGGTTTCGCCATCGAGCAGCACCGGCTTGAGCAGCCGAGCCGTCAGGACCGTGTCCCCGCGCATGAAGGCGGCGAAATGGTGCGAGGACGTGAACGGCGTTCCCGGGAACGCGATGAAGGCGATCTCCATGCCCGGCGCGGCCTGCTTCGCGCGCGCCACGACATCGTCGAGCGAGGCGAGACGCACGGGCGGCGGCTTGCCGGCATAGGGCGCGACCATGCTGGCGAGCTCGGTTGCCTTCCATTGGTTCAGCATCAGCTCGGCCCAGGTGTTGACGACGCCGGTCAGGCCCACCACCAGCGCCCAGGCCACCGTCGCCACGCCGATCAGATTGTGCCAGTCGAGCCAGCGGACGCGACGCGAGGCATGATCGCGAATGGTGGCAAAGCGCAGGCGGCGGGTGAACGGCCAGTACAGCACCACGCCGGAGACGATCGCGACCGCAAACAGCAGGCCCATCGCGCCGAGGAACAGCTTTCCGGCTTGTCCCGCGAACATATCGGTGTGCAGCTTGAGCACGATCAGCATCGGCCCGACGCCGACCGGCCCGAGCGGTTTTGCCGAGACGGCATCGAAGGCACGCACCGTCGCATTGTCAGGCGCACCGTCAGGTGTGCTGTTGGTGAAAGCCATCACGATCCCGGGTTCGTCCTTGTCCCACGAGACATATTGCAGGACGCGGCCGGGATCGGCGGCGAGCGCGGCCTCGGCGACGATCTGGGGCATCGCGCGCGCCGCGCTCGCATGAGCTGCGGGCTGGGGGGCGTAGCCCAGAAGCTCGTCGATCTCGTGATGGAAGATCAGCGGCAGGCCGGTCAGGCAGAGCAACAGCAGGAATAGCGTCGAGACCAGGCTGGTCCAGGTGTGGACCACGGACCAGAGCCTGACCGTGCGCGCTCTCACGACCCCCTCCCCTCGCTCCGCATCACCATTTGTAGGAGACGCTGGCGGTGGCGCGGCGGCGGTCACCGTAGAAGCACGAAGAGGCCGACGCGCAGCTCGCGACGTAGATCTTGTCGGTCAGGTTGATCACGTTGAGCGCCATGCGCCAGTTCTGCCATTCGTAGTGAACGGCGAGATCGGCGAGCACGACGGCGGGAACTTCGAGCGTGTTGGCGGCATCGGCCCAGGACGAGCCCACGTAACGAACGCCACCGCCGAAACCAAACCCCTCCAGCGGTCCGTCCTTGAAGGTGTAGTCCGCCCAGCCCGAGATCAGCATCTCCGGCGTGTTGGTCGGCGTCTTGCCGATCAGCGACGGATCGAGATCCTTGCTGGTGAACAGATGGTAGGACGTGAAGGAGCCGATCAGCTTCAGCTCCTTGGTGGCATTGGCGACCGCTTCGAGCTCGATGCCGCGCGAGGTCACCTCGCCGGTCTGGTTCTGCAGCAGGACATTGGTGGGATCGGTCGTCGCCACGTTCTGCCGCTTCAGGTCGAACACCGAGACCGTGAAATAGCCGTCAAATCCCCTCGGCGCGACCTTCACACCGATCTCGGCCTGCTTGCCGGTCTCCGGCAGGAACAGCAGGTTCTGCGCGTTGAGGCCGATGATTGGATTGTAGCTCGTCGCATAGGAGACATAGGGCGCGATGCCGTTGTCGAAGGTGTAGATCAATCCGGCGCGCCCGCTGAACCTGCTGTCACTACGGCTGGCGACATCAGCGCCGCTGTCGCGCGCGTCCTGCGACGTCTCCACCCAGTCGTTGCGGCCGCTCAACACCAGCGTGAAGTTGCCAAGCTTCATCTGGTCCTGGACGTAGGTGCCGGCCTGCTTCTGCGTGATCAGGAAGTTGCGGAATGGTGCGCCCGTCAGCGGAATGTCGAGGCCATAGGCGGGATTGAAGACGTTGATGGACGGCACGGTGCCGAAATTGAACGCCTGATAGTCGTCGATCTGATAACCCTTCAGATCGACCCCGAACAGCATGGTGTGCCGCACCGGACCGGTGCCGAAGCGGTACTCCAGCTGGTTGTCGAGATTGGCCTGGTTGGCAGTGTTCTTCGCATACCAATTGTAGCGGCCCATCGTGGCCGTGTTGATGTTGTCCCAACCATTGCCGACGAAGCCGCGATAGGTCAGGTCGACATGCGCAAAGCGCGCATTCTGGCGGAAGGTCAAATCCTCGGTGAGGTTGTGCTCGAACTGATAGCCGAGCATCTCCTGCTCGCGCGTGAACTTGTCGACGCTGGGATCGCCGGCGAAGAAGCTGGTGGGGATCTTGCCGAACGGCGCGCTCGTCACCGTGCCTTGGTACGGCAGGAAGTTGATGCCGCGGGTGTCCTGCTTCGAGGCCGAGGCCAGCACAGTGAGAGTCGTGTCGGCATCCGGCTTCCAGGTGACTGATGGCGCGATGAAGTAGTTGTTGTCGGGCGTGAAGTTGACCTGCGTGTCGCCGTTCTGGACCTGGCCGACCACGCGGTAGAGCAACTGGCCGTTGCCAGGCTGCGTTGCGACGGGACCGCCGACATCGAAGCCGACATAGGCATTGCCGAAATTGTTCACGCCGGTCTCGATATAGCGGACCGGCTCGGTCGGCGGCATCTTGCTGATGACGTTGACAATGCCGCTCGGGCTCGATCCACCATAGAGCACGGCCGACGGACCGCGCAGCACCTCGACGCGCTCCATGTTGGAGGGTTGCAGCTTCCAGCTCGCATAGGACGTGTAGAACAGCTGTAGGCCGTCGAGGAACAGCCCGATGTCGTCTGACTTGAAGCCGCGGATCAGCCACCAGTCGTTGCGGGTGTCGGCGCCGAACGTGCCGGCGCGCACACCCGCGGTATAGCGCAGCACTTCGTCGAGCTTGTTCGGCTTCTGGTCACGGATCTGATCGGCACCGATCACCGACACCGCCTGCGGCGTCTGCATGATCGGCGTGTTGGTCTTGGTGCCGGATGAACTTCGGCGCGCGACATAGCCCTGCACCGGACCGCGCGGGCTCTCGACGACTCCGACATTGCGTTGCGGCTGAGGCTTCCGGCTGTTGGCCGTTTCCACCTGGCTCTGCGTGCGGCGCGGCGCGCGAACCGCAGCGCGGCGGCGCTGCTCAGGCGCGGCCACGTTCACCGGCGGCAGGCTCTGCGCACCAGATGATGCCGATGATTGTGCAAGCGATGCCTGCGGCATCAAAACCCAAGCGGATGCGGTCGCCAACACGGCTGACCGCAGCATTCCAAGACTGTTCAACGCGCCACCCCGATCTACAACTGCTCGTCATGCCGCCTGTCCGAGGACAGCATGCGTTGCGGTGACGCTTAGGGGAGCGCGCGCAGTTCCCCTAATTGAAAGCCTCTTAGAGCTTCTCTTAGAAGCGATCCAACATGTCTGGAGATTGCGCAGAGATCAGCGCGAAATCTTTTCGGCCTCGAGCATCGCTTCCGCCGTCGCGGTGAGACGATCGATCTGCGCGAGCAGCGCCTCGAGCTCGTCCGTGCTCAATTGCTCGAGCAGCATCCGGTTGCGCTCCTGCGCGCCTTCGACGATTACATCATGCGCGGCGAGGCCTGCTGGTGTCAGCGACACCAGCACCTCGCGGCTATCCCTGGGATTTGCCGACTTCTCGATCAGCTTGCGTGCGACGAGCTCGGCCAGTGCACGGCTGATCTGGCCCTTGTCCTGGCCGACGGCTTCGGCGAGCCGCGCCACGCTCATCGGCGGCCGCCGGCCGAGCGAGGCGACCAGTCCGAACTCGACCGACGACAACCCGGCGAGACGCTTGTAGCGCAGGATGGCGCCGCGCTTGAGCAGATTGGCCAGCACCATCAGCCGCGATGACAGCATCACGGTGATCGGGGCCGGCGAATGATTGTCGTCCGTATCGGACGATGCACGCCCGTCCCTGCTCGATGTCTGGCTCATGGCCCACCTCTGCCAAGAAAGCCAGGACGTGCCAAGTGGTCGTACAACGTTGGTAGCGCAACCTCCCCAACCTGTCCCGAACGCGACCAAGAAGCGCCATGAAGATCGTTGACATTGTCATCGAATTATTTTTCACTGCGTCAACGCTTCGAAACGACCCGGCCTATTCATGGCCCGTGGCGGGAGGAACCAGCATGACGATGACCCAGCGGGATCGCGATCTCGGCACGGCGTATGCGATGAAGCCGGCGCATACGCGCACCGAGCTCACCTCGGTCGTGCGCGGCACGCCGATGGGCGAATTGCTCCGCCGCTACTGGCATCCGGTCGGGCTCACCGGCGACGCCACCGACACGCCGAAGAAAGTGCGCGCGCTCGGCGAAGACTTGGTCCTGTTCCGCGACAAGCACGGCCGCGTCGGGCTGCTTCACGCCCGCTGCTGCCATCGCGGCACCACGCTCTACTACGGAAAGGTCGAGGAGGACGGCATCCGCTGCTGCTATCACGGCTGGAAGTTCGACACCGAGGGCCATTGCATGGAGCAGCCCTGCGAGCCCGATGGCGGCCAGTTCAAGGACAAGGTGCGCCAGCCCTGGTACCCCCTCGAGGAGCGTTACGGCCTGATCTTCGCCTATATGGGCCCGGCGGAAAAACGCCCGGTGCTGCCGCGCTATGAGTGCCTCGAAAACATGGACGACGGCGAGTTCGTCGAGGCCGACGATTCCTCGATCGGCGGAGGCGGACCAGCGGTCATTCCCTGCAACTGGCTGCAGCATTTCGAGAACGTGGTCGATCCCTATCACGTGCCGGTGCTGCACGGCTCGTTCTCGGGGCCGCAATTCACCAACATGATGGCCTCGATGCCGGAGGTGACGTTCGACAAGACGCCGCGCGGCATCGCCGTGCGCTCGATCCGCAAGCAGGACGACGGCCGTGTGTTTTACCGTGTCACCGAAGCCGCTCTTCCAACCTTGCGCGTCGTGCCAAATCCGCGCGTCGCACAGTTTGCCCGCGTCGAGTCGATCGGCTGGACGCTGCCGATCGACGACACCTCGTTCCGCATCTATGTTGCCGGCCGCGTCAAGGCAGCAGGCGACATCGGCCGCATGCGCTCGAAGTTCAACGGCAAACTCTGGTGGGACATGACGGAAGAAGAGCACCAGAGATTCCCGGGCGACTACGAAGCCCAGGTCGGCCAGGGGCCCGTGACCGTTCATTCCGAGGAGCATTTCGGCCAGAGCGACCGCGGCATCCTGATGATCCGGCGCATGTTGGGCGAGCAGCTCGAAGCGATCGAAGCAGGTCGTGACCCGATCGGCGTTTCGTTCGACGCCAGCGCGCCGCAAGTTGCGTTCGAAGCGGGGAATTACATCCGCGAAGGCTAGACGGCCCGGACAAGGGCTGGACCAACGATAACAACAAAGACAGATTGGGGGGGAGCGATGGTCGATATGACGTCACAAATGTCGGTGCAGGCGACCTCCGCGGAGAAACCCACGGCACGGCGCTATTACGTGCTGGGCCTGCTCACCCTCATCTACGCGCTGAACTTTCTCGACCGTACGATCTTCAACGTCCTGATCGAGCCGATCAAAAAGGAATTTCAGCTCAGCGACACCATGATGGGCCTGCTCGCGGGCTTCGGCTTCGCGCTGTTCTATTCGCTGCTCGGCATTCCAATCGCGCGTGTCGCCGACAGGCTCAACCGCCGCAACATCGTGGCACTCGCATTTGCATTCTGGAGCGCGATGACGGCGCTGTGCGGCGCTGCGTCGAGCGTGACGGCGCTCGCATTTGCGAGGATCGGCGTCGGCATCGGTGAATCCGCGGGCTCACCGGCCTCGCAATCGATCGTCGCCGACCTCTTTGCCAAGAACGAGCGCCCGCGCGCGCTCGGCATCTATGCCATCGGCACCTATCTCGGCGTCTTCCTCGGCTATTTCGTCGGCGGCTATGTCAACCAGCACTATGGCTGGCGCATGGCCTTCTATGTCGCAGGCGTGCCGGGCATCCTGCTGGCGCTGATCCTGTGGCTGACAATCTCCGAGCCAAAGCGGGGCGCGATGCAGGAGAGCTTCGTGCCCGAGCCGCTCGGACCGACGCTGCGCTTCCTCGCCTCGCAGCAAAGTTTTGTGATCGTGCTGGTTGGCTTCTGCCTCACGACCTACACGAACTACGCAACCGCAGCCTGGATCCCGCCGTTCCTGGCGCGCGTGCACCATCTGTCGAGCGCCGAGATCGGCACCTATGCCGGCACCTTCAAGGGGCTCGCCGGCATGGCCGGCACGCTGCTCGGCGGCTTCGTGGTGGCGCGAGTGAGCCGCCGCGACGACCGCTGGAACCTGTGGGCACCGGCGATCACCTCGGGCCTCGCCGGACCCGTCTTCGCGCTGTGCATGCTGACGCAGGATTTTGCGATGATGGTCGCCATGCTGGCGCTGACCTCGTTCCTGGTCGGCTTCCATCTGGGCCCGATCTTCGCGATCGCGCAGACGGTGGCAAAGCCCAGCATGCGGGCGCTGGCCTCCGCCCTGATCGCTCTCACCGCGACCTGCTTCGGCCAGGGTGTCGGTCCCCTCGCCGTCGGCGTGGTCAACGACGCACTGAAGGGCAGCTACGGCGCAGACGCCGTGCGCTACTCCCTGCTCTCCGCGGCGGTCACGACCACGCTCGGCGCGCTTCTGTTCATCTGGGCGGCGCGGACCATCCGCGCCGACATCGTCAGGGCGAGCTGAGCCTCCCTCAAGCCACCATGAAGGCGAGCATGTCCGCAATCATCCGCTCGCCATGTGTCAGCGGCAGCGGATGCGGCCCGCCTTCGTAGACTTTCAGCTTGCTGCCCTTGATCAGTTTGGCGGTCTTGGCCCCGGTCAAGGGCAGCGGCGCGCTGGCATCCTTGTCGCCATGGAGGATCAGTGTCGGGCGATCGATCCCGGCGGCGCTCGCGCGCAGATCGGAGAAGGAGATCGTCTTGCGGCACGCCAGCGCCACCGGCAGCGGCACGCGCAGCATCATCTCGCGGATCCAGGTGCGCGTGATTTCCGGTGTCTCGGGCAGGAAGAACGGCGCTTCGTTCGCTGCGATCCATTTGGCGAAGTCGCGGGCGATGGCTGCGTGGTCAGCTTCGATCATCGCCTTCGGCACCGCATCCGGATTGTCCTCGGTCTGGACCAGGAACGGCGTCGTCGGCGCGACCAGCACCAGCCGCGCGATGCGGTCCGAGCCATATCGTCCGAGATAGTTCACCGCCTCGACCGTCCCCATCGAGAAGCCGACCAGCGTGACGTCGCGTAGATCGCGAGCCTCGATCACCGCGGCGACGTCGTCGGTCAGAGTCTCCAGGTCGTAGCCCGTGGACGGCATCTCGGAGCGGCCATGCCCGCGCCGGTCAGGCGCAACGCAACGAAAGCCCTTCGAAGTGAGAGCATCGACGTGGCTGCCCCAAATGCTGCCGTCGAAGGTCCAGGCCGACAGCAGCAACAGCGGCTTCCCGCTGCCCCAGTCCTGCACGAACAGCCTGGTGCCGTCTCTGGCGGTCACGTATGGCGATTGCGCAGCCGGCTGTGCGGTTTCAAGCAACGTGGCTTGGACGGTTGGACGGTTCATGAGTGCTTCTCCCTTGCCGGATAGTTCGCGGCCGATGGAAGCGATCATGACGGTGGGATTGGGCCTGCGCGATTACGCGGCAGGTAAGACGGCTCACGACGAAATGGCCAGATGAAACCATTTTGCGGAACCCGCGAAACGATCCGGAAACAGATGCTCCTTAAGACATCAGCCTACAGACGGCGCCAAAGCCCGTCGGGAGGCTTTCGATGAACCACTCAATTCACTCTGCAGATCGGGGTACCCACCTGAAGATCGTGGTGGTGGCGCTGGTGGCCGGCATCGCAGTGGCCGCCTTCGGGATCGCAGCCCGCACCAATGCCGAATTCAGCCAAACCGCCCAGTCCATCCATGTGATCAAGGCCGGCAAGCCGGTAGCCATCACGAGCTCGGACACCTCCGAGATTCGCTAATCGCTGAAAAAGGTCCGGTTTGACATGCAATGGCCGCCGTGAGGCGGCCTTT
This sequence comes from Bradyrhizobium guangzhouense, assembly GCF_004114955.1. Taxonomy (NCBI): domain Bacteria; kingdom Pseudomonadati; phylum Pseudomonadota; class Alphaproteobacteria; order Hyphomicrobiales; family Nitrobacteraceae; genus Bradyrhizobium; species Bradyrhizobium guangzhouense. Next base: position 3,347,927 of record NZ_CP030053.1, on the reverse strand, counting down.
TGCTTTCCCATGTCGACTGAGGGTCGGCACGTAAGATCTTGACAAAACAAGAGAATTCTTCACTTGCCGACCGAGATCCCGCGGCTAGCGTGGTCTGCATGCTGAGGTGAGAGCGAATGGGGAAGATTGTTGCCAAAAATGGCGCGAGAGACGGGGCTCGAACCCGCGACCTCCGGCGTGACAGGCCGGCGCTCTAACCAACTGAGCTACTCCCGCGTGACGCGATGTCCGCGCGGAACGAGGGGGGACTTAAAGGCGTGACATTGTGAAGTCAAGGACGTTGGCATCGGCAGCCGGAATAGTCCCGTATCGCGCCGCCAACGTGCGGGGACCGCGCCTTCCCCGTCCCGCGATGTAGTCAGTCCGGTCCCGAATCGTCTACGCCTTCCGTTACTTGCAAGGTTCCGCGGCCTTCCCCCGGGACCCCGCAAGAATCGAGGAGGCCAGACATGGCGAAGAAGGACTCGGCTAAGAAGGATTCGGCGAAGAAGGCAACCGCTCCCGCCACCATCACGCTCAAGCACCTGGCCGCCGATATCGCGGAAAGCCAGGACCTTTCCAAGAAGCACGCCGAAGCGGTCCTGACCGATATGGTCGACCTGATCACCAAGCACCTCAAGAAGGGCGACCGTGTCCGTATCGTCGGGCTCGGCATCCTCCAGGTCCGCAAGCGCGCCGCCCGGACCGGCCGTAATCCGGCCACCGGCGAAGCGATCCACATCAAGGCCAGCAAGAAGGTCGCGTTCCGTCCGGTCAAGGAGCTGAAAGAGGCGATCTGAGCGCTTACGCTTCGTTAAGCCTGATCCGGCGTCCCCGGTGCCGCAACGCCGCCCGCTTTCTGGTATACCGGCTGCTTCCCAACACCTGCTCCCCAAAGCCCCGGCGGTTTGACCAGAAATGTCCCTGACCTTCACGCATACCGTGACCGAGCGCTTCCTGCGCTACGTCACCATCGACACCCAGTCCGATCCGAATTCCCCGGCCTCGCCATCGACCGAGAAGCAAAAGGATCTCGGCCGCGTTCTCGTGACAGAGTTGAAGGCCATGGGCGTCGCGGACGCCCATCTCGATGATTATGGCTATGTCTACGCGACGATCCCGGCCAACACCGACAAGAAAGTGCCGGTGATCTGCTTCTGCTCGCACATGGACACTTCGCCCGACGTCACCGGCAAGAACGTCAGGCCGCAGATCGTGAAGAACTATCGCGGCGGCGATATCACGCTGCCGGGCGACACCAGCCAGGTGATCCGCTTCACGGAGCATCCCGCGCTGAAGCACCAGATCGGCAACGACATCATCACCACCGACGGCACGACGCTCTTGGGTGCCGACAACAAGGCCGGTGTCGCCGAGATCATGGATGCCGCGTATTTCTTCATCAACAACCCTGACGTGAAGCACGGCGCCGTCAGGATCCTGTTCACGCCGGATGAAGAGATCGGCCGCGGCGTCGACAATGTCGACATCAAGAAGCTTGGCGCCGACTTCGGCTACACCATGGACGGCGAAAGCGCCGGCAGCGTCGAGGACGAAACGTTCTCCGCCGACGGCGCCACCATCACCATCACCGGCGTCAGCGCCCATCCAGGCTATGCCAAGGGCAAGATGGAGCACGCGATCAAGATCGCGGCGGCCATCGTCGAGCGCCTGCCGAAGGAAGGCTGCTCGCCCGAGACGACCTCAGGCAAGCAGGGATTTCTGCATCCGGTCGGCATCGAAGGCGCGCTGGAACAGGCGACGCTCGCCTTCATCGTCCGCGACTTCACCGAGGAAGGGCTGAAGGAAAAGGAGGCCCTGCTCGAGAGCATCGTCAAGGACGTGATGAAGGAGTACCCGCGCTCAACCTACAAGCTCGAGGTGCGCGAGCAGTACCGCAACATGAAGCAGGTGATCGATCGTTACCCGCATATCCTCGAATATGCCATCGAGGCGATCCGCCGAGCCGGCCTGCGCCCGATGCGCACCGCGATCCGCGGCGGCACCGACGGCTCGCGTCTCTCCTTCATGGGCCTGCCCTGCCCCAACATCTTTGCGGGCGAGCACGCGTTTCATTCGCGGCTGGAATGGGTGAGCCGCCAGGACATGGAAAAGGCGGTCCAGACCATCGTGCATCTGGCGATGATCTGGGAAGAGAAGGCTTAAGCTCACCTGCTGCGATTGCCCTGCTCACTCACCGCGCGCCGGCCATTAAACGGCTTTGATCGGGTGCCGTGAGTGATGCGAAATTGCCGCGGGGTCGAGCCGGTCCAGCGGGCGAAGGCGTTGGTGAAGGAGCTTGTCTCGCGATAACCGAGCAGCCATGCGATCTGCGAGATCGGAAGTTCGCGCTCCCTCAGATAGCGTTTGGCTAGCAGCAACCGTAGTCCGGCGAGCAAGTCCGAGAAACTCACGCCCTCCTCCGCCAGCGCGCGAGCGAGCGTCCGGCGGCTCATGCCGAGACGTCCCGCAATCATGGCGACATTGGCCTGCCCATGTGGCAGGGCTTGAGCGATCGCCTCCTCGACGCGAGATCGCAGGCTCGATCGTGGCTGTGGCCTCTTGCCAAGGGCCTCGTTGGCGTAATTCAACAGCAAGCGGTTGAGATAGGAGTCCGCGGCGACGGATCGAAGCGACGCGGTGCCCGCGGCAAACACGATCTCGTCGGCATAAGATCCAAAGTGGACATCGCAGCCGAGGAAGTTTTTGAGCCCGGCTGAAAGTTCGGGACGATGATGCCTCACCCTGATCTGCTGCGGCGCCAATCGGTTGTTGGTGAGCCGCCGGCACACGCGTACCAGGGCGCCGATCCAAAACTCCACCTGGTGGCGGTCGGACTGACGCTCGACGTCCAGATAGTGCAGCGCAATCGCAGTGCCGCGATCGAGATCGATGGATAGCTGAATCCCTTCGTTGTTCAGCGTGCTATAGCGCGCGGCATTGCGAAGCGCGTCCGCAACGGTCTCCGACGACGCCATGACGTAGTACAGGAGACCGATCTCGCGGAGATCGAAGTCCTGCGACAGATGGAAACCGAGATGCTCGTCGCCGAGCTCATGAGCTGCCAGATCAAGCAGCTTGATCTGTGTGGCCACGTCGAGCCGGCGGGCCGGCTCGTCGATCAGCGCGAGCGCGAGCCCTGCCCGCGACGCCATCTGTGCAAGATCTCGTCCGGCGTCGCGAACGCGTGCGCATGCCAATCGCGCAATCCCGCCTGATGCGCTGGGGATGGAACTAAAGCGGTTTGCATGGTGCATGGCAGTAACGATCGCGATTGACCCCAATCACCAAATCGTCGGCTCGTAATCACAAGACGGAACCGCAGCACTCTCCTAGATCACAGACGAGCGGCACGATCGATTCTGCGAGCGTTTGTCGCCCCTTGGCCTGCGAATTCACAGGCAGCAACCTTGTCCACCCTTGATCTGGGTCAACGAAAGCCGCCGCCGGCCGGGCGCTGCCGTCTGCATGCCAACCTCCATCCGCCCTTATCCGAGCTGATCATGCCCCTCATACGCGAAACAGTCGAGTTGCTGGTTCAGGCGGCGGGCGCCTGCCAGGTGCCGGACGATCTGCGCGGATTGCGCGACCGGGAATGGAAGGCGCTGCGATTCCTCGCGCGTGCCAACAGATTCTCGAAGTCCCCGACGGCCGTCGCCGACTATATCGGCACAACCCGGGCGACCGCGTCACAGATCATCAAGACCCTGGAGGACAAATTATATGTGGTCCGCGAACCTGCGCCCAGCGACAAGCGGTCGGTGATGCTCTGCGTGACCCCGGAAGGGAACAAACTGCTTGCCCAGCACGATCCAATCAGCGGCATGGCGAACGCGATCGCGACCCTGGTTGCGGAAGATCGCCTGAAGCTCAGGAACGCGTTGAACGAAATTCTGAACCGTATCGACGCACCACGCTTCGAAACCAGCGCCGGTCGTTGCAGCGACTGTATTTTTCTTCGAAGAAGCGCCGACGCGCGCCTGAATAAGGCGCGCACCGACACCCAGTTTCGGTGCCGGCTTCATCGAGCCCAACTCGCCCTTCACGAAACCGAGCAGCTTTGCACCAGCTTCGAACGCGCCAGCCGCGACTGAAGGCCGGCTACGGCACCGGCATGGCGCGCCGGCCGCGATGGAAGCGGTTGGAGCTGGCCATCCAGTTCGGCAGCGGCTCACCATCGCGGTGACGCCCGCCGGCCACGGCCGCAGCCCAAGCCACGGCGGCGCCGATCAGGGCGGCCGCTGCAATCGAGAAGGCGACGATCACCGAATTGCGCCTGGCGCGATTGATCGCGGCATGTGCCTCGACGATCGATGCGTCGACGCGCTTCTCGGCGTCGGGCGCACCCAACCCGGTCAGCGCAGCGACTTGTTGCACGAGATAGGCACGATCATCGACGCTGATGCCGCTGTGGCTCGATGTGGTCAGAAGGATGCGGCCGGCTTCGGCCCGGGCTTCCCGCATGTCGGTATTAGGCGGTCGGCGTGGGGCGCGGAACAGCTTGTCGAGCTCGTAGCTGAGCAACGGTTCGGCGGAGGTCGCGTTGCCGGCTCCGCTCCGGATCGGCGAACGCTCGATCGCCGCGGCGCCGATGATGGCCAGCAGCGCCGCACCGATCAGCACGGCCAAGGCCCATGACGTCAGCCCGTGCAGCCCGTCGCGCCGCTCGCCGTCGTCCTCGATCGTCGCCAAGGCAGGCGCTGGCCGAGCCGTGCGGCCGGCGATGTAGCCACCGAAGCCAAAACTGACGATCGCCTGGATGATCAGATACAGTCCTGACAACAGCGCCAGCGCGGCCGAGGCATCGCGCCAGGTCGGCGAGGCCGAGCTGACACCGAGGCCGATGGCCACGCCAAAGCTGACCAGGATGAACGACATTGCGCCTGACGCGAGAGCGCCTGATATGACGGAGCTCCACTGGATGCTCCGCCGCTCCTCGGCAGCAATGATGCCGCCTTCCATCAGATTATCCTGCACAAGAGTTTCGATCGCCATAGCGGTTCTCTCAACGCAGGCCGAAGAACGACAAGATCGCCATGATCACGACGATCAGGCCGATCAGATAAATCAGTCCGTCCATAGTCCCTTCCTCCTCAAAAGCTCTCCTCAAACGCTCCGGCGCTAATGAGGGGGACCGGAGAACGTTCCTAAATTTTGCGCGTCGCAGGAACGAACCAGCGCGCGCCGAATTGTCCCAGCAAGTCCCAACGGATGAAGATTGTGAGCACAAAAGGCCTCAGCCGGTCAGCGCCGGCTGGGGCCTTTTCGTTGGAGGGCTTACGACATCAAGTTCCCCACACGTAATAATGTTGCGGGTCGACACTGTTCCGGCCGCCGTGCTACCGGAGGCGGATCAGGAACCGAGCGCTACAGTGACCCCGACCCGCCGCCCCCATAGCTTTTGCTCTCTGCGCAACTGGCGTGGGTTGGTGGCTATCGTGGTGGCGACTATCTATTTGCTCGCGGGCGTTCTCCATGGCGCGCACGACATCGATGTCACCAGCCCTTCGGGCGGCTCGGAGATCGCATCGCTCCTCGACAACGGTATTGACGGCCACGGCGATCACAAGGGGCTGGCGGGGCATCACTGCCACGGCTGCTTCGCCGTCGCTGTCGTGCAGCCGCTGCAATCCGGCGCCGCAACCGACATCGTCGCCGCGCCGGTCGCACAGCGTGCGCCTGCACTGGTGGGCATTGCGTCCGATACCGACTCCCCGCCTCCCAAACACCTGACCTGAACTGATCAGCCCGGCGCCGCGTGCGCCCACGATGCTCTTGTTCACAGGTCACCTTCATGTCTTGCAGACGGACTGCCGTGCGCCTTTTGGGCGCAATGGCTGTTATCTTCAGCCCCTGGCTGACGCAGCACGCTCACGCCCAGACCCTGACCATGCGCGCCGCGCTATCGCGCGCGCTGGCCGCGAGCCCGCGCCTGACGGCAGCGGAGCGCGATGTCGGCATCGCCACGGGCCAGCGCATCCAGGCCGGCGCCCTGCTCAACCCGGAACTGTCCTATGAGCAGGACAATTCATTCGGCTCGGGCGCCTATCGCGGCATCAAATCGGCCGAGACCACCCTTCAGATCAGCCAGGCTTTCGAGCTGTTCGGCAAGCGCGAGGCACGGATCGCGGCCGGCGCGGCCGGCATCGAGGTCGCCGCGATCCAGCGCAAGGCGATCAGGCTGGAAGTGCTGTCGGAGACCGCGATCGCGTTCCTCAGCGTGCTCGGCGCGCAGCGGCGCATCCAGATTCTCGACGAGCAGATTGCGGCGATCGACAGGCTGACGCCGCTCCTGCACCGCCGCGTCGAAGCCGGCGCCTCCTCGCCGGCCGAGACCGGCCGCGCCGAGGTCGCTTCCGCGCTGGTGAAGGCCGACCGCGAGCGCCTCAAGGCGACGCTGGCGAGCGCCCGGCGCGAGCTCGCCGTGCTGATGGGTGATCCCCAGGCGAAATTCGGCGAGGTCTCCGGCCGGCTCGACACCACGGGACGGCCGCCGACCTTCCAGTCGGTGGTCGCGGCGATCGATGCCAATCCGCAACTGGTGCGCTGGACTGCGGTCTATGCGCAGCGCAATGCCGAGCTGCTGATGGCGCGGCTCAAACCCTATCCCGACGTCCGGATCGCCGCCGGCTGGCGTCATTTCAATGAGACCAATGACGACGCGCTGCGTCTCACCGTCTCGGTGCCGATCCCGGTGTTCGACCAGAACCAGGGCAACATCCTCTCGGCGCAAGAGAGCCTCGCCAAGACCAGGGCCGAGCGCGAGGCCAATCGCAACGCGCTGATCGTGATCGCCGGCCGCGCCTACGACTCGCTCCAGGGCTCGCTGCGCGAGCTCGCGGTGCTGCGCGAGACCGCCATCCCCAAGGCGAGCGAAGCGGCAGACGCGATCTCGCAAGGCTACGGCCAGGGCCGCTTCACCCTGCTCGAAGTGCTGGATGCCCATGCGAGCGTCACGCAGGCGCGGCTGCGCGAGCAGGAAGCGCTGCAGAATTTCCACGTCGGCGTCGCCACCATCGAGGGCCTCGTCGGCAATCCCTTTGCGCTGGCCCGGGAGAGCGCGCGATGAAGACGTCCTCGACCCTTCTTGTGGCCGTCGCGGCCGCCGCCCTCGGCGCCTACGGCTATTCCATGCTGGCGCCAGTCAAGGTCGCCTCGACGGAACATACCGAGCCATCCGAACAGAAGAAGCCGAACGACCATGTCGAGCAGGACGAACACGGCGCCGACCGCATCCGCATCTCCGACGTCAAGCTGGCCGCGGCGGGCGTCACGCTCGCCGAAGCCGCAAGCGCCACACTCACCGACACGCTGTCCTTCAACGGCATCTTGCGCGCCAACCAGGAGGCCGTGGTGCAGGTGACGCCACGCTTCCCCGGCGTCGCTAAATCGATCCAGAAGCGCATCGGCGACAAGGTCGGCAAGGACGATCTGCTCGCCACCATCGAGAGCAACCAGAGCCTCACCGTCTACGAGCTGAAGGCGCCCATCGCCGGCACCATCATCGACCGGCAGATCTCGCTCGGCGAATACGCCTCCGAGCAAAAGCCGGCCTTCGTCGTTGCCGACCTCTCGACCATCTGGGTCGACCTCTCGATCTACCGGCAGGACCTCAAACGCGTGCGCCTCGACGATCAAGTGCTGATCGATCCCGACGACTTCAGCGGTGATATCAAGGGCACAATCTCCTACATCGCACCGATCGGCTCGAGCGAGACCCAGACTGCGCTCGCCCGCGTGCTGCTGCCCAACCCCGACGGACGCTTGCGTCCCGGCCTGTTTGTCACGGCGCGGCTGGTCCTCGCCGCGCGCAACGTCGCGGTCGCGGTTCGGCGGAGCGCGATCCAGACACTGGAGAACAAGACCATCGTCTTCGTGCGCGAGGACAGCGACAAGATCGAGGCACGTCCCGTCGAGCTTGGCGATTCCGATCCGCAATTCGTCGAAATCCGCGCCGGCCTCTCCGCCGGCGAACATTACGTCGCCGACAACAGCTTCATCGTGAAGGCGGAGATGGGCAAGGGAGACGCCGATCATGATTGACGCGCTGCTCTCCTTCTCCGTCCGCCAGCGCTGGCTGGTGGTGCTGCTCGCGCTCGCGGCCGGCGCCTTCGGCGTCTGGAACTTCACGCAGCTGCCGATCGACGCCGTCCCTGATGTCACCAACGTGCAGGTGCAGATCAACACGCGTGCACCGGGCCTGTCGCCGCTCGAGGCCGAGCAGCGCATCACCTTCCCGATCGAAACCGCGATGGGCGGCCTGCCCAGGCTCGAGTACACCCGCTCGATCTCGCGCTATGGCCTGAGCCAGGTCACCGTCGTGTTCCAGGACGGCACCGACATCTATTTCGCGCGCCAGCTCGTCAACGAGCGCATCCAGCAGGCCAAGGATCAGCTTCCTGTGGGCACCGAGGTTGCGATGGGACCGATCTCGACCGGGCTCGGCGAGATCTATGTCTATTCGGTCGAGGCCAAGGCTGGCGCGAAGTCGCCTGACGGTGCTGATTTTACGCCGATGGAGCTCCGCACCATCCAGGACTGGATCATCAAGCCGCAGCTGCGCACCATTCCCGGCGTGATCGAGGTCAACTCGATCGGCGGCTATGAGCGGCAATTCCACGTGCTGCCGATCCCCGGCCGGCTGATGGCCTACAAGCTCGGCTTCCGCGACATCATGACGGCGCTTGCCGCCAACAATGCCAATGTCGGCGCCGGCTATATCGAACGCAACGGCGAGCAATATCTGGTCCGCGCCCCCGGCCAGGTCGCCAACCTTTCCGACATCCGCGACATCGTGATCGGCTCCCGCGGCGGCGTACCGGTCCGCATCCGCGACGTCGCCGACGTCAGTGAAGGCCAGGACCTGCGCACCGGCGCCGCAACGGCGAACGGGAGCGAGACGGTGCTCGGCACTGCCATGCTGCTGATCGGCGAGAACAGCCGCACAGTGGCCCAGCGCGTCGCCGCAAGGCTTAGCGAGATCGCGAAATCGCTGCCTGACGGCGTTGTCGCGCGCGCAGTCTACGACCGCACCCATTTGGTGGAAGCGACCATCAGGACCGTCGAGAAGAACCTGATCGAGGGCGCTGCGCTGGTGATCGCGGTGCTGTTCCTGATCCTCGGCAACATCCGCGCCGCGTTGATCACGGCCTGCGTCATTCCGCTGTCCATGCTGTTCACGATCACGGGCATGGTCGAGAACAGGGTGAGCGCCAATCTGATGAGCTTGGGTGCCATCGACTTCGGCATCATCGTCGACGGCGCCGTCATCATCGTCGAGAACTGCCTGCGGCTGCTGGCCGCCGAGCAGCACAGGCGCGGCCGGCTGCTGACGCTGGATGAACGACTCCAGACCATCCGAGACGGCAGTCGCGAGGTGATCAAGCCGAGCCTGTTCGGCACGCTGATCATCGCCGTGGTTTACCTCCCGGTCCTGACGCTGACGGGCACCGAGGGCAAGATGTTCACGCCGATGGCGCTGACCGTGCTGATGGCGCTGGCCGGCGCGGCGCTGCTTTCCGTCACCTTCGTCCCGGCCGCGGTCGCGATCTTCGTCACCGGCAAGGTCGCGGAGACGGAGAACATCTTCATGCGCGCGGCGAAGCGGGTCTATGTGCCGCTGCTCGACCGTGCCATCCGCTACCGGCGCAGCGTTGCGCTCGGTGCTGTCCTGATCGTCGCCGGCAGCCTGTTCGCCGCAACGCGCATGGGCGGCGAGTTCATCCCGAGCCTCGATGAAGGCGACATCACCATCGAGACGATCCGGATTCCCGGCACCAGCCTGACCCAGAGCGTCGACATGCAGCTGCGGCTGGAAAAGGCGGTGAAGCAGGTCCCGGAAGTCGCGACCATCTTCTCCAAGATCGGCACCGCGGAGATTGCCAACGATCCGATGCCGCCGAACGCCGCCGACACCTATGTCACGCTGAGGCCGCGCGAGGAATGGCCCGATCCCGCCAGGCCGAAGAACGAGGTGATCGAGGATATCGAACGCGCCGCCAACACCCTGCCCGGCACCGCCTATGGCATGACCCAGCCGATCCAGATGCGCTTCAACGAGCTCATCGCCGGCATCCGCAGCGACGTCGGCGTCAAGATCTTTGGCGACGATCTCGACGTGCTGGCGGGCGTTGCGCAGCAGGTCAACGGCGTCATCCGCGGCATCGATGGCGCGGCCGACGTCAAGACCGAGCAGATCGCGGGCCTGCCGATCCTCACCGTCAAGCTCGACCGCCAGGCGCTGTCGCGCTACGGCCTCAGCCTCGGCGAGGTGCAAAATCTCGTCGAGATCGCGATCGGTGGCAAGCCGGCCGGAAAGCTGTTCGAGGGCGATCGCCGCTTCGATATCGTGGTGCGACTGCCGGAGAGCCTGCGCGCCGATCCTGACGCGATCAGATCGCTGCCGATCCCGTTGCCGCCGGCCGAGGATGCAACGCCCCTCACCAAGACCGCCTTGTCCGGCACATCGGGCGCAGCGCTCCGCTACGTTCCCCTGTCCTCCGTGGCCGCGATCGAGATCGCGCCCGGCCCCAACCAGATCAGCCGCGAGAACGGCAAGCGGCGCGTCGTTGTCATGGCCAACGTTCGCGGCCGCGACCTGCGTTCCTTCGTCACGGCGGCACAAGCCGCCGTCGCCGAGAACGTGAAACTTCCGCCGGGCTACTGGATCGGCTGGGGCGGCCAGTTCGAGCAGTTGGTCTCCGCCAGCAAGCGGCTGACGATCGTCGTGCCGGTCGCGCTCGCGCTGGTGTTCCTGCTGCTGTTCATGAGCATGGGCTCGGTGGCAGACGCCGCACTTGTGTTCTCCGGCGTACCGCTGGCGCTGACCGGAGGCGTCGCGGCGCTGGTGCTGCGTGGCATCCCGCTGTCGATCAGCGCTGGGGTCGGCTTCATTGCGCTATCGGGCGTCGCCGTGCTCAACGGCCTCGTCATCATCGCCTTCATCGAGCGTCTTCGCAGCGAGGGACGTCCCGTCGCGGAGGCGGTGCGCGAGGGCGCGCTGACGCGGTTGCGTCCGGTGCTGATGACCGCGCTGGTCGCTTCCCTCGGCTTCGTGCCGATGGCGCTTGCGACCGGCGCCGGCGCCGAGGTGCAGCGGCCGCTGGCGACCGTCGTGATCGGCGGCATCATCTCCTCCACCGTCCTGACATTGCTGGTGCTGCCGGCGCTCTACGTGCTGTTCCGGCGTGACGGCACGGGCGAAAAGCCTACAATGGCGCCTGATTTGGCCGAAGCCGGGAGCGCTAGGTTTGAGTAGCCACGACCATCACGGTCATCACAACCATGACCACGGCCATGCGCATGATCATGGCCATGACCACGACCATTCTCACGGTCATGCGCATGTCCATGCGCCCGCCAATTTCGGCAAGGCATTCGCGATCGGCATCGCGCTCAACACCGCGCTTGTGGTGGCTGAGGCGGTCTATGGCTATCTCGGCAATTCCACCGCCCTGCTTGCCGACGCCGGGCACAATCTGTCCGACGTGCTGGGACTGGTCGTGGCCTGGGGCGCCTCGGTCGCGGCGAAGCGCGCGCCGAGCGGCCGCTTCACCTATGGCTTTCGTGCCTCCACGATTCTGGCGGCGCTCGCCAATGCCGTGTTCCTCCTTGTCGCGACCGGTGCGATCGGCTGGGAGGCGATCCTGCGGCTGCGCGAGCCCGAGCCGGTTGCGGGCGTCACCGTGATGGTGGTGGCCGGCATCGGTATTCTCGTCAACGGCTTTACCGCCCTGCTGTTTGCGAGCGGCCGCAAGGACGACATCAACATCGAGGGCGCCTATCTGCACATGGCCGCCGACGCCGCGGTCTCGCTCGGCGTCGTGATCTCGGCGGCGCTGATCATCTGGACCGGCTGGCTCTGGCTCGATCCCGTCACCAGCCTCGCCATCTGCGCCAGCATCTTGTGGGGCACGACCAGCCTGCTGCGCGGCTCCCTCGACATGTCGATGGCGGCCGCCCCCAGGGGCACCGACCTTACCGCGATCAAGACCTTCCTGCTCGCGCGGCCGGGCGTATCGGCGATTCACGATCTCCACGTCTGGCCGATCTCCACCACCGAGACGGCGTTGACGTGCCATCTCGTGATGCCATCAGGCACAGCCGATGCGTTTCTGATGGAGACCGCGCAGCTGCTGAAGACGACTTACCGCATCGGCCACACCACCCTTCAAGTCGAGACGCATCCGGACAATGGCTGCGCGCTGGCGCCGGATGATGTGGTGTGAGGGTGTCTGCAGCTCAGACCTCCGCGGTCGTCCCGGCGAAGGCCGGGACGACACTGAGTATGTAGCGCACGCCACGCGCAGCAACGGCGTTTGAGCCGACTCCCTATCCCGCCCTCGCCGTCACGATCCAGATCGCGCCCTGCAGCGCCACGTTCTGCCCCTTCACGAACGGCGCGAGCACCTCGCGGATCGACGCCTTGGCGGCCGCGACCGTCTCCGGCGGATGGCCCTGCAGCGCACGGCTGGCGGGGCCGATCTGCAAGGAGCCGTCGACGGCAGCATCGAGCCCGCCGCCGATGGCAATGTCCATCGGCAGATTGTGCGGCTCCATCGCCACGTCCGCGAAGCCTGCACCCTTGAGGATGCGCATCACGCGCTCCTCGAAAGCAAACGCGAACGGGCCCGGCTCCTCCGGCCCGACCGGCGGCATCTTCGGCACGTGCTTGTAGACCGCCATCAGCGGCGCCATCATCCACGGATTTTCCTTCGGCTCGCGCCAGCAGACGAACGCAAGTCGTCCCGTCGGCTTCAGCGCGCGGCGGAGATTGGTGAAGGACGCAATGGGATCGGCAAAGAACATCACGCCGAAGCGCGAGGCGAGCAGATCATAGCTCGCCGGCTCAAACGGATACACCGTCGCATCCGCCAGCACGAAATCGAGCGGCAGCCCCTTTGGCGCAAACGCCCTCGCCTGCGACAGCATCGGCTCGGACACATCGAGGCCGAGCGCAAATCCGTCAGGTGCAACAGCCCTTGCGAAAGCAAAGGTCGTCGCACCCGAGCCGCAGCCGACGTCGAGAACACGCTCGCCAGGCTTCGGCCGGGCGCGGTCGATCAGGACCTCCGCGATCGGTCCGAGGATGGTCTCCTGTGCCGCATGGCGATCGGCCCAGCGCTGCCCGCTCGGCCCGTTCCAATAGGCGATCTGGTCGGCGTTTTGCTCGTGTCCGCCGGGCTGTTGCATCGGGACCTCCATCGCGCGCGCGGTATTTCGTGACGGGCAGGCCATATCACGACGGAAGGTTCGGGCCCATTCAAATCCAGCGAGCGACGCATGGTCTTCGCGCGGCTTCCAACTTGGGGGCGACCGAATTGACACGACCAGAATGAGCCGCTTAAAGTTGCCGCGTGGCAGAAATCCTCGTGAAATCCGAAAGATCAACCGGCATCGATTGCCTGCGAGCCATCGCAGTCATCTGGGTGCTGCTTTATCATTTTGTGCCGCTGCCGATATTCAACCGCGGCACCTTCGGCGTCCTGCTGTTCTTCATCATCAGCGGCTATTGCATCGCATTCAGCGCCGAGTCCTCGCGCTCGGCCTGGCACTTCTACGCCAAGCGACTCGGCCGCCTGCTGCCCGCGCTGATCGTCTGCGGCTTCCTGACGACGTTGTTCAAGACGCTCGCACCCGAGCTCGTCGAGGCCGGCCGCGATCTGAAATGGATCCACTACGCCTATACGATCATCGCGCTTCCGACCCTCAATGTCCTTCAGGTCAACTACAATCTGCCTGATGGTGCCTATTGGTCGCTGCAGATCGAGTTTCAATTCTATATCTTCTGCTTCCTGATGATGACGCTGGGATTAAGGGAACGTCTGTTGGCGCTGATCTGCGCGGTCACGATCTTCCGAACCCTGACCACCAGCACCGACTACTACACCTCGAACGATTTCTTCCCGTTCTTCATCGCCGGCATGAGCATCGCCGCCCTGATGAGGGGACGGACCAGGGAGGCTCTGACCGGGATCCTTGTTGCAGTTGCGATCGACCTCTATCACCTGAAGTTCCATTTCAGGCAGCCGTCGGTGCCGATCGAGATGTACCGCTCGCTGCTGCTATGGGTCGGTACGGCCGCCGTCTATCTTGCCGCACGCTATGACCATCTACTGCCGCGGCCGTTTCGCGCCCTGGCTTTCATCGGCGTGATCAGTTACCCGCTGTACCTGATCCACCAGGACGTTGGAATGATGATCCTGCGATGGGCGCAGATCGGCCGCGAGGGCGCCGGGAACCTGCTGGTTCGCGCGATCGTGCTGCCAGCCTTCCTCGGCCTGATCGCCTGGATCGTCTACCTTGCAATCGAGAGACCAACGATCAAGCCGCTCACGGCCTTCCTCACCAACCCGCGCGCATGGCTCCGCCAGCCACGTCTAGCAGGACTTTGGAATCCGGAGGCCGAGCGCGAGGCAGACGTTGCGCGCCAGAACTCAGCGATCCCGTAGTCGGAATTTGGACCGATCCAGCTGCTGCCATCATATCTATTGGCGGCAGCGGCACCGAAGCTCGCGCCGCGAGCGAAACTGGTGGGCGGTCACGGATTCGAACCGCGGACCCTCTCGGTGTAAACGAGATGCTCTAACCAGCTGAGCTAACCGCCCCTCGGCGCTTCTTTATCCCTACCCGGCCGGTGCGGGCAAGTACGGAACGTCGATCGGGTGACCCTCAATCCCCCGGCCGGCCCGGCAGCAGCGGGACGGCGTCGATCCACACCGCGGCCGACTGGCACCAGATCTGCCTGACCGGGCGCAATTTGTCGCGCTGGCGGATCGAGCCCCAGCGGATACCCCAGTCCTCGGCCTGGTCGCCCTCGCCGCTGGTGAACAGCGGGGAACCGCAGTCGGCACAGAAGTGCTGGAAGCGCATCCGGCCATTGTCGCCGCGCTTGCCATAAATCTTTGGCGCGCCGCCGGTGAGCTTGATGTCGCCGGCCGTGCAGATCGCGGTGACCCGGAACGGCGAACCCGTGAGGGCCTGGCAATCGCGGCAATGGCAGACCGACACCGCCTCGGGGTCGATTTCGGCCTCAAAGGTGACCTTGCCGCAATGGCATTGCCCGTCGATCTGCATCGCGATCGTCCCTTCCCCCAAAACAAAAACGGCGCCCGAAGGCGCCGTTTTATCATCTTTTCGATCTGCGATCTCAGTGAGCGGTCAGGCCGCCGGCGGCTTCGTCGCCATCCGGCTTCACCGTCACCTTGGTGTCCTCTTCCCAGACGATCGGCACGGGCTTCTTCACCAGCGCCTTGGCAATGACGTCGTCGAGACGGGAGACCGGGATGATCTCCATGCCGCCCTTGATCGCATCGGAAATCTCCGTGAGATCCTTGGCGTTGTCCTCGGGGATCAGCACCGTCTTGATGCCGCCGCGGGCCGCAGCCAAGAGCTTCTCCTTGAGGCCGCCGATCGGCAGCACGCGGCCGCGCAGCGTGATCTCGCCGGTCATCGCGACATCGTGGCGGACCGGAATGCCGGTCATGACCGAGATGATCGCGGTGGCCATGGCCACGCCCGCAGACGGACCGTCCTTCGGCGTCGCGCCCTCGGGCACGTGCACGTGGATGTCGCGCCGGTCGAACAGCGGCGGCTCGACGCCGTAGTTGATCGCCCGCGAACGGACGTAGGACGCCGCCGCCGAGATCGACTCCTTCATGACGTCACGCAGATTGCCGGTGACCGTCATCTTGCCCTTGCCGGGCATCATGACGCCCTCGATGGTCAGCAGCTCGCCGCCGACATCGGTCCAGGCAAGTCCGGTGACGATACCGACCTGCGGCTCGCTCTCGATCTCGCCAAAGCGGTACTTCGGCACGCCGAGCAACTCTTCCAGAGTCTTCTCGGTGACCTTGACCGACTTCTTCTTGGAGATCATCAGCTCCTTCACCGCCTTGCGGGCGAGTGTAGAGAGCTCACGCTCCAGGTTACGCACGCCGGCTTCGCGGGTGTAACGGCGGATCAGAAGCAGCAACGCGTCGTCGTCGATCGAGAACTCCTTGGAATCCAGGCCGTGCTTGGACACCGCGTTCGGGATCAGGTGCTTGCGCGCGATCTCGACCTTCTCGTTCTCGGTGTAGCCGGCGATCCGGATGATCTCCATGCGGTCCATCAGGGGGCCGGGAATATTGAGCGTATTCGCGGTCGTGATGAACATGACGTTCGACAGATCGTAGTCGACCTCCAGATAGTGGTCGGCAAATGTCCCGTTCTGCTCGGGGTCGAGGACCTCGAGCAAGGCCGAGGACGGATCGCCGCGGAAATCGGCGCCCATCTTGTCGATCTCGTCCAGCAGGAACAGCGGATTGGACGATTTGGCCTTCCGCATCGACTGGATGATCTTGCCGGGCATCGAGCCGATATAGGTGCGGCGGTGACCGCGGATCTCGGCCTCGTCGCGCACGCCGCCGAGCGAGACGCGCACGAACTCACGCCCCGTCGCCTTCGCGATCGACTTGCCGAGCGAGGTCTTGCCGACGCCGGGAGGGCCGACGAGGCACAGGATCGGGCCCGTCAGCTTGTTGGCGCGCGACTGCACCGCGAGATACTCGACGATACGTTCCTTGACCTTCTCGAGACCATAGTGATCGGAATCGAGGATGGCCTGCGCAGCCTCCAGATCCTTCTTCACCTTGGACTTCTTGTTCCACGGAATCGACAGCAGCCAATCCAGATAGTTGCGCACGACGGTCGCTTCCGCGGACATCGGCGACATCTGGCGCAGCTTCTTCAATTCATGCTGCGCCTTCTCGCGCGCTTCCTTGGAGAGCTTGGTCTTGGCGATCTTCTCTTCGAGATCGGCAAGCTCGTCGCGACCGTCGTCGTCGCCGAGCTCCTTCTGGATCGCCTTCATCTGCTCGTTGAGATAATACTCGCGCTGGGTCTTCTCCATCTGGCGCTTGACGCGCGAGCGGATGCGCTTCTCGACCTGCAGCACGGAGATCTCGCTCTCCATCAGGCCCAGCACCTTCTCCAGGCGCGTGGTGACGGACAGCGTCTCGAGGATGCCCTGGCGGTCCGCGATCTTGACCGCAAGATGCGAAGCAACGGTGTCGGCGAGCTTGGCGAAATCGGTGATCGCCTGCACGACGCCGACGACCTCGGCCGAGATCTTCTTGTTGAGCTTCACATAGCTCTCGAAGTCGGACACGACGGAGCGCGCCAACGCTTCCGCCTCGACCGACTTCGCATCGGTGTCGGCGAGCGCAACGGCAGTGGCTTCGTAATAGTCGGCGCGATCGGTGTATTTTGACACGCGTGCGCGCTCGAGCCCTTCGACCAGCACCTTCACGGTGCCGTCGGGGAGCTTCAAGAGCTGCAGCACACTGGCAAGCGTACCGGTCTCGTAAATGGCATCGGGCGCCGGATCATCGTCGGACGCGTTTTTCTGCGTCGCGAGCATGATCAGCGCGTCGTTCTTCATCACCTCTTCGAGCGCGCGGATCGACTTCTCGCGACCGACGAAGAGCGGAACGATCATGTGCGGGAAGACGACGATATCGCGCAGCGGCAACACGGGATAAGCGTGCGTCTCGCCATGGACGATGGTTGGCCGGGGTTTTGGATTAGTCATGGCCTTTTCCTTTTGCTTTGCCCCCTCGCACGCAGCCCGCATTCTGGTGCGCAACCGCCACAAGGTGCCGAATTGATCCGCAAAACCGGTCTACCCTTCGTAGGTTGGACCGGGCTTGCCGGATCGAAACTGAGGCGAATCTTGAACAGAATTCTCGCTCGCCGCCGACATTAGGTGGCTATCGACCGGGGGGGTGTCAAGTCATTGAAAAACACGCGCCATCAGGCGCTTACGCACGTGGGTAAGCGACGCAATTCCGGCTGCGGAGGAGATGTCCGCAGCCGCTACTAGCAAAGACGTTGGAGCGTCCCAGCGCCGGCAAATCAGGCGCTGGCGTTCTCGACCGCGCGATCGGTCCGATCGGCGTAGATGTAGAGCGGGCGCGCCGTGCCTTCCACAACTTCGCGGGAAATCACGACTTCTTCCACACCTTCCAGGCCCGGCAGGTCGAACATGGTCTCGAGCAGGATCGCTTCGAGGATCGAACGCAGACCACGCGCGCCGGTCTTGCGCTCGATCGCCTTACGGGCAACCGCGCCAAGCGCCTCGTCGGCGAAGGTCAGCTCGATGTTCTCCATCTCGAACAGCCGCTGGTACTGTTTCACCAGCGCGTTCTTCGGCTCGGTGAGGATCTTCTTCAGCGAAGTCTCGTCCAGATCCTCGAGCGTTGCCACCACGGGCAGACGGCCGACGAATTCGGGGATGAGGCCGTACTTCAAGAGATCCTCAGGCTCGACGTGACGGAAGATCTCGCCGGTACGGCGGTCTTCCGGCGCCATCACCTGGGCGGCGAAACCGATCGAGGTGGACCGCCCGCGCGCCGAGATGATCTTCTCGAGGCCGGCGAACGCACCGCCGCAGATGAACAGGATGTTGGTGGTATCCACCTGCAGGAATTCCTGCTGGGGATGCTTGCGGCCGCCCTGCGGCGGGACCGAAGCCACCGTGCCTTCCATGATCTTCAGCAGCGCCTGCTGGACGCCCTCACCCGACACGTCGCGCGTGATCGAGGGATTGTCGGACTTGCGGCTGATCTTGTCGATTTCGTCGATGTAGACGATGCCGCGCTGGGCGCGCTCGACATTGTAGTCGGCGGCCTGGAGCAGCTTCAGGATGATGTTCTCGACGTCCTCGCCGACATAGCCGGCTTCGGTCAGCGTGGTCGCATCCGCCATGGTGAACGGCACGTCCAGGATGCGGGCGAGCGTCTGCGCGAGCAGCGTCTTGCCCGAGCCGGTCGGACCGATCAGCAGGATGTTCGACTTCGCAAGCTCGACGTCGTTGTGCTTGGTCTGGTGGTTGAGGCGCTTGTAGTGATTGTGCACCGCGACCGACAGGACCTTCTTCGCATGGCTCTGGCCGATGACGTAATCGTCCAGGACCTTGCAGATTTCCTTCGGCGTCGGAATGCCGTCGCGCGACTTGACCAGCGAGGACTTGTTCTCCTCGCGGATGATGTCCATGCAGAGCTCGACGCACTCATCGCAGATGAAGACCGTGGGACCCGCGATCAGTTTGCGGACTTCGTGCTGGCTCTTGCCGCAGAACGAGCAATATAGCGTGTTCTTGGAGTCGCTCGTGCCGACCTTACTCATTCATGTCTCCGTCCGCGGTTCGATCCCGTCCGCTCGATCGTCCCATCCCGAAACGTTGGCGGGTAAGGGATTCAAATAGAGCAAATTCCGTACCAAAAAAGACCCTACGCGTTACATCCCGTGCGAATCACGGTCACTCGATTCTCCGCGATCATAGCCGATCAATCGTAGCCAACCATGCTGTCACCCGACTATCAAGAATTCGCTAATCGGGGGGTCGCCGGCTACCCGTTACAATACCGTGATTTCACGTCTTGGCACGGGCGAAGTGACCGAAATCACCCCGACGTTGCTGCATTAGCACGAAAAAACGAGCACGAAAGCGGAACTTTCTGCTTGTCGCAGGGCGCAAATATGGTTTTTGCGCCCTCGGAAACGGCGTTCCTGACGTGAGCGCCGCGCTGACGATCCCCGCTCATCGCAGGGATCGCTGTCGCAGTCCCGGTAGTGCTACGGGGTCTTCGCAGATGCGGCCTCTTCGGCACGCTTGTCGATGACCTTGTCGACCAGACCGAACTCCTTGGCGTCGTTCGCGGTCAGGAACTTGTCTCGTTCCAGCGCGTCCTCGATCGTCTTGTAGGTCTGGCCGGTGTGCTTCACGTAGATCTCATTGAGCCGCTTCTTCAGGTTCAGGATTTCCTGCGCGTGCAGCATGATGTCCGTGGCCTGGCCCTGGAAGCCGCCGGAGGGCTGGTGAACCATGATGCGCGCGTTCGGCAGCGAGAAGCGCATGTCCTTCTCACCGGCAGCGAGCAGCAGGGAACCCATCGAAGCCGCCTGGCCGGTGCACAGCGTCGAGACCGGCGGGCGGATGAACTGCATGGTGTCGTAGATCGCAAGGCCCGACGTCACCACGCCACCCGGCGAGTTGATGTACATCGAGATTTCCTTCTTCGGATTTTCCGCCTCGAGGAACAGCAGCTGCGCGACGATCAACGTCGACATGCCGTCCTCGACCGGTCCGGTCACGAAGATGATGCGCTCTTTCAGCAGGCGCGAGAAAATGTCGTAGGCGCGCTCGCCACGGTTGGTCTGCTCGACCACCATGGGCACGAGGTTCATGTAGGTTTCAACCGGATCGCGCATGAGTCACCTAGGGTTTTAGAGGCGGACATCGCCAGTCTTGGCTGCAGTCTTGGCTGCCAGTCGGACTGGATGTGCCGGAAGGCCGATGGACGTCCCGTGATGCAGGAAGTTAGTAGAGGTACAACGCACAGGTACCGACAGATATAGCCCAATTCGCGCCAGACAAGTGCGGAGCGAATTAAGGCTTAATCCATCGGGCCCTTTGCGGCACTTGAAGCTGATTCTCGCAAAAAGACCCAGCCGGCCATCTGGCTAGCTGGGCCGTTCGCCGATCATCCTTAATAGAAGACTGCGTCAAAGCCTTCAGGCCGCGGTCTTTTCCTCGTCGTCCTTGTACAGGTCCTCGCGCGAGACCTTCTTCTCGGTCACGTTGGCGAGCTCGAGGATGAAGTCGACGACCTTGTCCTCATAGATCGGTGCACGAAGCTGGGCCAATGCCTGGGCATTGTTGCGATAGAAGTCCCAGACTTCCTTCTCGCGGCCCGGCATCTGCCGCGCACGCTCGATCACCGCGCGGCCGACTTCGTCGTCCGTGACGGTGATCTTGTTCTTCTCGCCGATCTCCGAGAGCACGAGGCCGAGACGCACGCGGCGGTCGGCGATCTTGCGGTACTCTTCCTTGGCCTTGTCCTCGGTGGTGTCCTCGTCGGCAAAAGTCTTGCCGGCGGAGTCCATCTCGGCCTTGACCGAGTTCCACATCAGGTTGAACTCCTCGTCGACCAGCGAGGGCGGCGCCTCGAAGCGATGCGCCTCATCGAGACGATCGAGCAGCGCACGCTTGACGCGCTGGCGAGTCGCGCCGGCGAACTCGGCAGCCAGGCGCTCGCGGGCAGCTTCCTTCAGCTTGTCCAGCGACTCCAGGCCGAGCGTCTTGGCAAACTCGTCGTCGATCGCGATGTCCTGCGGCGCTTCGATCAGCGTCGCGGTGGTCTCGAACTCGGCCGGCTGGCCGGCGAGCTTCTCGCTCATGTAGTTCTTGGGGAACGAGACTTTCAGCGTGCGCGTCTCGTTCGCGCCAATGCCGATGAGCTGCTCCTCGAAGCCCGGAATGAAGGTGTTGGAGCCGATCGCGACCTGGATGCCCTCACCGGTGCCACCCTCGAAGGCTTCGCCGTTGATGGTGCCCTTAAAGTTGATGGTGACGCGGTCGCCGGAAGCGGCCTTCTCGCCCTCGGCCTTGGCGGCATAGCCGCGGTTGGTGTCGGCGATGCGCTTGATCGCCTCGTCGACGTCCGAATCGGACACGTCGGCGACGGGCTTCTCGACCTGGAAGGTCTTGAAGTCGGCGAGCGCGATGGCGGGCACCACTTCGATCGCGACCGTGTAGGTCAGATCGGTCTTCCCGCTCAGCAGCTCCTCGACCTCAGCCTGTTCGGTCGGCATCGTGATCTTCGGCTCGGTTGCGAGCTTGAAGCCGCGCTCGGAAAACAGCTGGGTGTTGGTGTCGCGGATGG
Source organism: Bradyrhizobium guangzhouense (assembly GCF_004114955.1). Taxonomy (NCBI): domain Bacteria; kingdom Pseudomonadati; phylum Pseudomonadota; class Alphaproteobacteria; order Hyphomicrobiales; family Nitrobacteraceae; genus Bradyrhizobium; species Bradyrhizobium guangzhouense. The sequence goes on along the minus strand of NZ_CP030053.1, from coordinate 3,326,241 downwards.
TCTGGTCGATGGTCTCGGCCATCACCGAGCGGCCATAGACCTTCTTGAGGTGAGTGACCGGCACCTTGCCGGGACGGAAGCCGTTGAGGCGTACCTTGTCCTTGAGGTCGACGAGCTTGGCGCCAGCCTTGGCGTCGAGATCAGACGCGGGAACGCTGATCTTGAACTCGTGCTTCAAACCTTCGGAGAGGGTTTCTGTGACCTGCATGGCGTCCAATCTTCTTCTCGTTCGGTCCCGGCACGCTATCCGCGTCGGGACGCTGTCATTAATCGATCCGGCGCGAGGCAAAACGCCTCAATGCCGGTGGGTTCATCGAGCCCGGCCCCAGACGGAAAAACTTCCGTGCGGGAGCCAAGGCCCCTCAGTAATCCGTGCAAACGCGATAAGCGCTTGGTGCGGGCGGAGGGACTCGAACCCCCACAACTTTCGTCACTGGAACCTAAATCCAGCGCGTCTACCAGTTCCGCCACGCCCGCGTGAATTTGCATCAAGACCGGCCGCGATGCCGCGGGCGGCCGGGCTTATAGCATGCGCCCGACTGTTCGCAGCAAAAAAATGGCCCGATGGAGTCAGCCTTCAAGTAGGCACGATGGCTGGACTTATCCAGCGCCGCGTGGTCCGGATCGCAGCATGAGACAGCGGATTTTTGCCCCCGATCGGCGCCAGGTTTTGGCCGGGCTGGGAGCTTCCCTCGCAGCCCCGGTGGCCGGGTTCATCGCGGGCGGCGCGGCCCCGCTGCCGACCTCCCAGGCCCTTCTCCAGGCCAAGCCCGCAACCTTGGATCTGAGGCAGGACCAGACAGCGACACCGATCTGGGAGCTTGCCGCCGCAAGCCATACCAAGGGCGTCCATCTCCGGCGTGGCGATCTCTGCGAAGTGGTGTTTCGAAATGACCTGCCCGTGCCGCTGGCGCCAGCCTGGTACGGCCTCAACGGTGTGGAAGACCCTTATTGGAGGCGCGCGCCGACAGCACCCGGGGCGACAGAAACATCAACAATTTCAATATTATCAGCCGGAACCTTGCTGGTTGACTTTCGCCTGTTCGAGAGCGGACTGAAGCAGCACGCTCGGCCGCTTCCGATCGTTGCCGCCGAGACGACCCCCATCGCCGTCGATCGCGACGAAGTCCTGCTGATCGAGGAATGGCGCCTGAGGCCGGATGGCACCGCGGTCCCACCGGGCGAGGATCCGAAGGACGCCATGTCGCTCTATACGATCAACGGACTGACTTCATTCGAACTCTCAGCCCTGGGCAACCAGCGACTGCGGCTGCGCTTTATCAATGGCTCGCAACGTTCTGTTCTGGCGATCAAATTGGAGGGCCACGACGTCCAGGTCATGGCCCTCGACGGCCAGCCTGCCGAACCGTTCCCGGCGCGCAACGGCGCCCTGGTGCTGGCTCCGGGCGCGCGCGTCGACGCATTTGTGGACACGGCCAGATCGGCCCAATTCCTGCTCCACGATGGCAAGGAGGCGCGCCGGATTGGGGCTCTCATGCTCACCGGCTGGTTGGAGCGGCGTGCGCCTCTCCTGGCGCCGCGGCCGCTGCCCTCGAACGATCTGCCCGAAAAGCTCGACCTCAAAGGGGCCCTGCGGCTGGATGTCACGCTCGGCGCGCCCGACACCGGATGGGCGCGGACAGCAAACCTCTCCACCGCCTCGGACCCCGCCTTCCGGATCAAGGCCGGCCGCACCGTCGTACTCGCCTTGAAGAACCCCGCCTCCGTCGCCACCGTCTTCTGTCTGCATGGCCACCATTTCCGCCTTCTCGACAAGCTCGACGATGGCTGGAAGCCCTACTGGCTCGACACGCTCGCCATCGCGCCCGGCCAGACTGAACGCATCGCCTTCGCTGCGACCTCGCCGGGGCGATGGCTGATCGAATCCGTCGTGACCGATTGGGCCGCACCGCGGCTGGTGCGCTGGTACGGCGTGGAGTGAGCTATCGGCCCGGCCGTGTCCAAACGTAACGCGCGTCCGGCTCGTTCTCCCGATTCGCTTGCGCCGACGTGCCCATATCGGTGAGCGCGAACTGCCTCAGCATCAATACTCGATCCCAAGCGCGTTATAGATGCGCCGGTGCACCGCCGGCAGCGTTTCGGTGAGATCTTCCGCGATCAGCCCCGGCCCGGCTTCGCTCGCTGCCTCGCCGTGCATCCAGACGCCGATGCAGGCGGCCTCGAACGCCGGCACACCTTGCGCCAGGAGCCCTGCGATGATGCCCGAGAGCACGTCGCCGGCGCCGGCGGTGGCGAGCCAGGGCGGCGCATTGGCGGCGATGGTGGCGCGGCCGTCGGGCGCCGCGATCGTGGTGTCAGGGCCCTTCAGCAGCACGACGGCGCCGGAGCGTTCGGCGGCGGCTCGCACGCGCTCGAGCTTCGAGCGGCCTGGTGTCTTGTTGCTGAGATCGGAGAACAAGCGTGGAAACTCGCCCTCATGCGGCGTCAGCACGACCTGGGCCAAGGGCTCGGACTTGATCGATTCAAACAGCCGCTCTGGATTTGCAGCGAAGCTCGTCAGCGCATCCGCATCGAGCACGACATGGCGCTGCGCCGAGATCGCGGTGTGAACCATATCGCAGGTGCGCTCGCCAATGCCGGCGCCAGGCCCGATCATGCACGTATTGTAGCGCCTGTCTCCCAGCAGCTCGCCGAACTCGATCGCGGTGTCCACGGGGCGAACCATCACTGATGTCAGCGCGCTTGCGTTGATCGCAAGCGCATCGCGCGGCGTTGCGAGCGTCACGAGGCCCGCGCCGGCGCGCAAGCTCCCGCGGGCGGCGAGCCGCGCCGCGCCGGTCGCGGCCGCATCGCCGGACACCGCCAGCACATGGCCACGCGCATATTTGTGGCCGTCGATGCGCGGTACCGGAAAGGCAGCGCCCCAGAAATCCGGGTCGTTCTCGAAGGTCTGCGGTGCGATCTCGTCGAGCACTTGGGCGTCGATGCCGATATCGGCAACGCGCACGCGGCCGCAATGCATCCGGCCGGGCAGCAGCAAATGCGCAGGCTTCTTGCGGAAGAAGGTGACGGTCTCGGTGGCGTTCACCGCCATGCCCATCACCGCCGCACTGGTGCCGTTGATGCCGCTCGGCAGATCGACGGCGAGGACCGGCGCGCCATTGGCATTGATCGCCTCGATCATCGCGCCCGCCTCACCGTCGACGGGACGACTGAGGCCGGCACCAAACAAGGCATCGATGATCAGCGCCGGCCTGCCGATCGCTTGCGGATTGAACGGCAGCACCGGATGCTTCCAGCCGCGCGCAGCCGAGGCGGCATCGCCCTGGAGCTGATCGCGCTCGCACATCAGGATCACCGAAACCTCGCGCCCCTGCGCGGCGAGCTCGGCGGCCGCGACAAAACCGTCGCCGCCATTATTGCCGGGCCCGGCGACGATCAGGATCGGCCCCTCCTCGACCAGCGCGTTGGCGGCCGCCGCGACCGCTTGGCCCGCGCTCAGCATCAGCTTGAAGCCGGGCGTGCCTGCCGCAATGCTGAGCTGGTCCGCGCGCTGCATTTCTGCGTTGGTCAGTACTTCCATGCCACTTCCCTGGTCCAAACGCCTTTTCAACAGGCACGTTCCGTGCCGACACACCCGACGGAACAAGTCTCTGCCCAGATATTGAACTGTTTGCCTATTTCATAGTCTGCGGTATTTTGAGCCGATCGGCTCCACCTATCAGATGCGCTCGTTAAAAGGCTGATAACGCTCCGATAATCAGGGCATTTGCAACTTGGCATAGACCCTGCTTTCGAGGAAGCCGCTTCGGTTCGTCGTGCTCACTGGCATCTTCTGGGTGTGGCCGGCCGTTGTTGCCGGGCGGGTCAGGTCCCGGCATGACGAAGACAAAATCGTGCGTGAGACAAGCGCATCCTGACGAAGACGTTGCTATTTGATCGAAATGCCGGGAGGCGCGCAGTGAAGAAAATCGAAGCCATCATCAAGCCGTTCAAGCTCGACGAGGTGAAGGAAGCGCTTCAGGAAGTCGGCCTCCAGGGCATCACCGTGACCGAGGCCAAGGGTTTTGGCCGCCAGAAGGGCCATGCCGAGCTCTACCGCGGCGCAGAATACATCGTCGACTTCTTGCCCAAGGTGAAAATCGAGATCGTGATCGGCGACGACCTGGTCGAGCGCGCCATCGACGCAATCCGCCGCGCCGCGCAAACCGGGCGCATCGGCGACGGCAAAATCTTCGTCTCCAATATCGAAGAGGCGATCCGCATCCGAACCGGCGAATCGGGGCTGGACGCTATCTGAGCCGGGTGCTATCCCGAATTTTGCGACACTCTGAAAGAAAAAAGGCTGCTTCGGCGGCCTGATTTCGTTTGTGCGGTTGCGCCAACTCGCCGAAAGCGAGAACGAATCTGCTCATCTGGAAACCGACCCGCAGAGCCAAAAGGGGTATGCATGAAGACCGCCAAAGACGTCCTGAAATCGATCAAGGACAACGACGTCAAGTACGTCGACCTGCGCTTCACCGATCCGCGCGGCAAGTGGCAGCACGTCACGTTCGACGTCAGCATGATCGATGAGGACATTTTCGCCGAAGGAACGATGTTCGACGGCTCCTCGATCGCCGGCTGGAAGGCGATCAACGAGTCCGACATGTGCCTGATGCCCGATCCGGTGACCGCGACGATCGATCCGTTCTTCGCCGAAACCACCATGGTCATCACCTGCGACGTGCTCGAGCCGACCACCGGCGAACCCTACAACCGCGACCCCCGCGGCATCGCCAAGAAGGCCGAGGCCATGGTGAAGTCGATGGGCGTGGGCGACAGCGTGTTCGTCGGCCCCGAAGCCGAGTTCTTCGTGTTCGACGACGTGCGCTATTCGTCCGATCCCTACAAGACCGGTTTCCGGCTCGACTCCTCGGAGCTGCCGATCAACGCCGACACCGAATATGAAGGCGGTAATCTCGGCCACCGCATCCGCACCAAGGGCGGCTACTTCCCCGTGCCGCCGCAGGACTCGGTGCAGGACATGCGCTCGGAAATGCTCGGCGCCATGGCCAAGATGGGCGTCAAGGTCGAGAAGCATCACCACGAGGTCGCGTCCGCCCAGCACGAGCTCGGAATGAAGTTCGACACGCTGACGCTGATGGCCGACCACATGCAGATCTACAAATACTGCATCCACCAGGTCGCGCACATCTACGGCAAGACCGCCACCTTCATGCCGAAGCCGGTCTATGGCGACAACGGCTCGGGCATGCACGTGCACCAGTCGATCTGGAAGGACGGCAAGCCGGTGTTCGCCGGCAACAAATATGCCGACCTCTCGGAGACCTGCCTCCACTACATCGGCGGCATCATCAAGCACGCCAAGGCGATCAACGCCTTCACCAACCCGTCGACCAACTCCTACAAGCGTCTGGTCCCGGGCTATGAGGCCCCCGTGCTGCTCGCCTACTCCGCGCGCAACCGCTCGGCCTCCTGCCGCATCCCCTACACCGCTTCGCCGAAGGCCAAGCGCGTCGAGGTGCGCTTCCCCGATCCGATGGCCAACCCCTATCTCGGCTTCGCCGCGATGCTGATGGCGGGCCTCGACGGCATCAAGAACAAGATCGATCCGGGTCCGGCGATGGACAAGGACCTCTACGATCTGCCGAAGGAAGAGCTGAAGCAGATCCCGACCGTTTGCGGTTCGCTCCGCGAAGCGCTCGAGAACCTCGACAAGGATCGCGGTTTCCTCAAGAACGGCGGCGTGTTCGACGACGACTTCATCGATGCCTACATCGAGCTGAAGATGACCGAGGTCGCCCGTTTTGAAATGACCCCGCATCCGGTCGAATTCGAGATGTACTATTCGGGCTAAGCGGCCCGGACAGAATGCAACAGACAAAAGGCGCTCCGTGAGGGGCGCCTTTTCATTTTGGGCAATCGAAACTCAACTTTCGTTCTGCGTCTGACTCCATTCTGTTCTCAAAGAACGAATCGGAATCGCGAAAAAGCGGCACGCACCAATCCTTGCTGATTGGTTTATTCGGCCCGAGCTGTTCGTCGCCCTCTTATCGTCGATCCACGTTCACGTCGCCTCACGCCGCGACGTCAGATGATCCAGCAATCCGGTCGGCAACGGAAACACGATGGTCGACGACCGCTCGCCGGCGATGTCGTGCAGCGCCGCGAAGTAGCGCAGCTGCATCGCCTGCGGCTCCTGTGCGAGAATCCGGCCGGCCTCGACCAATTTTTCGGCGGCCTGCTGTTCGCCCATCGCGTTGATCACCTTGGCGCGCCGCAACCGTTCCGCTTCGGCCTGCTTGGCGATCGCGCGCACCATGGTTTCGTTGATATCGACATCCTTGATCTCGATGCCGGTCACCTTGATGCCCCAGACGTCGGTCTGCTTGTCGAGGATTTCCTGGATGTCGGCGTTCAACCTGTCGCGTTCGGCGAGCATCTCGTCGAGCTCGTGCTTGCCAAGCACCGAGCGCAGCGTGGTCTGGGCGAGCTGACTGGTCGCGGCCATGTAGTCGCCGACCTTGATGATGGCGCGCTCGGGATCGACGATGCGGAAGTAGAGAACGGCATTGACCTTGACCGAGACGTTGTCGCGCGAAATTACATCCTGGGGCGGCACCACCTGCACCATCACCCTGAGGTCGACCTTGACCAACTGCTGCGCGACCGGAATCAGGATGACGAGGCCCGGCCCCTTCACCGCGGTGAAGCGGCCGAGCGTGAAGATCACCCCGCGCTCGTATTCCCTGAGGATGCGAACGGCCTGGGTGAGAAACAGGATGACGATCAGCAAGAGCGCTGCATAAAGCGAATATTCGAACATCAGACCTGACCTCCCTCACCGCTCGGCCGCCGAACTACCAGGGTCAAGTCGACGATATTTGCGACCTCGACTCTCTCACCGGGCTTGAAGCTGTCGGCGCCGCGCGCTTGCCAGCGTTCGCCATGCGTAAAGACATGCCCCTCGTTCTCGTTCCAGTCGAGCACCTCGGCGATCAGGCCTCGCATGGCCTGCGCACCGACCCGTGGCGAGCCGCGGCGGGCGCGCCGGAGCGCGCCGAGCACGACCAAAACGAAACCCGAGAAGATCGCCGCGACGACGGCGATGAGCGACCACGACAGCCGGTAGCCGGGCGCTTCGACCCTGACCAGCATGATGGCGCCCAGCACAAAGGCGACGACGCCGCCAAGACCGATCACCACGGTCGGATTGAAGGCTTCGATGGCGAGGAGCGCGATGCCGACCAGCATCAGACCGAGCCCGGCATAATTGATCGGCAGCATATTGAGGGCGTAGAGGCCGAGCAGCAGGCAGATCGTCCCGACCACGCCTGGAGCAACGGTGCCGGGCGACATGAACTCGAAGATGAGGCCATAAATGCCGACCATCAGAAGAATGAACGCGACGTTGGGATCGGTGATGACGGCGAGGAATCGGGAGATCCCGCCGGGATCGACGGCTTCGATGACGGCATCCCGTGTTGCCAGGCGCTGCGTCGTGCCGCCGCCGAGCTCGACCACGCGACCGTCGATCTGCCTGAGCAAATCGGCCTCATCGCGCGCGACAAGGTCGATGGCGTGCGCCTGCAGCGCGCCGTTGGCGGACAACGTGGCCGCTTCGCGGACCGCCTTCTCCGCCCAATCGGCATTGCGGCCGCGCAGTTCGGCAAGGCTGCGGATGAAGGCGACGGCGTCGTTCGTCACCTTCGCCGTCATCGCGTCCTTCGGCTCGTCTTTCTTGTCCTTGCTGTCCTTGTCCGGCGTACCGCTCGGCAGGCCCGGAAGCGATCCGCCAATCTGCACCGGCGTGGCCGCACCGATATTGGTGCCCGGCGCCATCGCCGCGATATGGGTCGCATAGAGGATATAGGTCCCGGCGCTTGCCGCGTGGGCGCCGGCCGGCGCAACGTAGCCGGCGACAGGAACGGTCGAGCCAAGTATATCCGCGATGATCTCGCGCATGCTGGAATTGAGGCCGCCGGGCGTATTCATGCGAAGGATCACGATCTCGGCGCGCCGTTCGCTGGCCTTGGCCAGCGCCTCCTTCACATAGCTCGCCGACGCAGGTCCGATGGCGCCGTCGATTGTGACGGTGAGTGCAAGACGGCGGTGATCCTCCGCTGAGCCGGGACGGAGGCAGGCAAGACAGGCGACGATGCCGATCGCCGCAACGAGGGCCGCCTTCATGATCTGCACGGCAAGGGCTCCCTTGCCGAAGATATGGTGGCCGTCACGCAAACCTCAATGCGGGATACGGTCACCCACAATTGCGATTGTGCGATGCAATGGACGGGGTCGACCGGCAACACTCATGTCGCAGACAATGTCCCCCGTCATTCCCGGGATGCAGGCGCGGAAAGAGACCAAGCTGAGGCGGTATCTGTCATGAAAATGCGAAGCCGTGGCTGCCATTTTCGTTCTGCATCTGACTCCATTTCGTTCGCAAAGAACGAATCGGAATCGCAAAGATCAGCGCCAACCAAATCTTGCCGATTGGTTTATTCGAGCGAGGTAATCCAGAATCCGAGCGCTGAAAAAATTCGAATGCGTCGCGGGGCCCGCAATGACAGGCGGGGCGAAAGCATGCCGCACGCCTCTCGCATGCGAACCTAGGCCGCCGCCTTCTGCTTCGCCACCATCGCTTCGCCGAACGCCTCGAACAATTTTCGGTTGATTGGATTGCGCTGCGGGTCGTATTCGGCGTGCCATTGCACACCGAGCGCGAAGGTCGGAGCCTCCGCGATGCGGATCGCCTCGATGGTGCCATCTTCGGCGACGCCTTCGATCAGCACGCGCTTGCCGGGATCGAGGATACCCTGCCCGTGCAGCGAATTGACCCGGATTTTCTCGCAGCCGAGAATCTTGGCAAACGCCCCGCCCGGCGTGAGGTCGACATCATGACGGTCGGCGAACACGACGGTCGGATCGGGATGGATCTCTCCGTTCTCGAGCCGGGGCATGCGGTGGTTCATGCGGCCGGGGATTTCTCGGATCTCAGGATGCAGCGAGCCGCCAAAAGCGACGTTCATCTCCTGCAGGCCACGGCAGATGCCGAACAGCGGAATACCGCGCGAGACGCAGGCGACCGAAAGCGCCAGCGCGACCTCGTCGCGGTGGATGTCATAGGGTTCGTGCTTTTCGCAGGGGTCCACGTTGAAGCGGGTCGGATGCACGTTGGCGCGGGCACCGGTCAGCACGATACCGTCGACGGTGTCGAGCAGCGCTGCGATGTCGGTGATGTCGGGCGCGCCCGCGAACATCACCGGCAAGCCGCCTGAAACCTCGGCCACGGCGCGCAAATTGCGCTCGCCGACCATCTGGACCTGAAATCGATTTTCGACGCGATGGGCGTTCCCGATCACGCCGACGACCGGCTTTCTCATCTCCCGTTCCGACCTCCCGCCGAAAAGATTCTCCAAAGATGCCCTTGGGATGGAACAAATTCAACAGAAGGGATCGCGGGACGGCAATGCTATTTTCGCGCAAATGCCTCCAAGGCCTGGGTCGCGCCTGTGGCGGGCAGGCCGGCGGCCTTCAGCGCAGTTGCCGCCTGGTCGCCCGGCGTGGCCAGCCAGGGCAATTTCGTCTCGATTCCGCGCGTCACAGGCTCCCCGAGCACGCCACCGAAATCGATCGGCCAAAAACCGTTGGGCACCACCTCGGCGGTGAGGCCACGGATGGCGTAGCCGCTGCCGAGAACGGTGTCCGCATGCTCGGCCGCGACGAGCCGCGCGGTCTGGGGATCTCCGGGATCCCCAAAGCTCAGGAGCACGGGGATCAGCTCCCCCTGCACCGGGACAATGCCGGTTTGCCTGGCGATATCGCTGAACGAGACACGGTTGCCGCGCGCGGCGCCGTAGGCACGGAGCGCGACGTAGTTGATGTCGTCGAGGTCAAGCTTGGCTCCCTGCTGATGCGCCAGCAACGCCACCAGGTTCTTGCCTTTGCCGCGGTCTTGACTGCGATCTTGGTCGAGATCGACGAACACAGCCTCCCCGCGCATCGTGGTGCGGCCTCCGCGGTTGTAGTTGCGATCGGGCACGACGGCCAGAATGCCGGAGGCGGTCCTGATCCCATCAGGCGTCGTAACCTCGACCGTGAGGCGATATTTGTGGCCGGGACGGTTGATCCGGATCTGGTCCGCGATCACGATCAAGGCCAGGAGTCCGAGCAGACCGGCCCATTTGCTGATGAAACTCAAGCGCACCCCACCTGTTCTTTTCTGACCGGTCTGCACCGTTCGAGCGGCAGCGTCAAACCAGCGCGTTAACGCGGTCTTGATCGGACACGCGTTTGCCGAAAGAGTGTCTCGCCCACAGCCGCCGAAAAGGACTTGATGTGACGATCTCCGGAGATGAACGGTCCCAGACTCGCAATGATCTCGCCTGGGCCATCTCGGTTGGCGGTATCGGCGTCGTGCTGTTCACGGCCATGTTGGTCTTCACCTGGTACTTTGCCGCCACCCTGCTCCTGATCTTCGCCGGCATGCTGTTCGGCGTCGGCCTCAACGCCTTGACCAACGCACTCGGCCGCCGCGTGCACCTGCCGCATGCGGTGCGGCTTGCGATCGTTTGCATCGTGCTTGCGGCCCTGCTTGCGGGCGTCGCCTATCTCGGCGGGGCGACCATCGCCGATCAGGCGTCGGTGCTCAGCAATACCATCAAGTCGCAGATCGCGCATGTCAGGTCCTACCTGGAGAACCATGGCATCGACACCAGCTTCTTCGATCTCGGCAATACCAATTCCGCGGCCCCCGCCTCCGCGGGCGATACGGCGTCGGGGCCGAGCCCGAATGCACACGGCCCCTTGCCGGGTGCAGGTGCGCTTGCCTCCAGCGGCGGGGCGATCGTGAGCCAGACCTTCAAGCTGCTGTTCGGCGCAATCAGCGCCGTCGGCAACATCTTCATTGTGCTGTTCCTCGGGCTCGCCTTCGCGGCGCAACCCAGTGTCTATCACGACGGACTGCTGTTTCTCGCACCGGCGAAGCACCGCATCCGCGCGACGCTGATCATCGACCGGATCGGCGAGACGCTTGAGCGCTGGCTGATCGCGCAAATCATCGTCATGCTCGCGGTCGGCCTCGTGACCTGGATCGGGCTTGCCGTCATCGGCATCCCCGGCTCGTTCATCCTGGGGATTCAAGCCGGCCTGCTCGCCTTCATCCCGACAGTCGGCGCCATCATCGCCGGCGTCGTCGTGGTGCTGGCGAGTCTCGCCTCGGGCTGGTTCCCCGCGCTATCGGCGCTGATCCTGTTCCTCGGTGTGCACGCGATGGAGAGCTACGTGCTGACGCCGCTGCTGCAGCGGCAGGCGCTGGACATCCCGCCGGCCACGCTGTTCGCGTTCCAGATCCTGCTCGGCGTCGTCTTCGGAATCTGGGGCCTGGCGCTGGCGCTGCCACTGGTCGCCATCGCCAAGGTCATGATCGATCATTTCAAGACGCATGATGCGCCGCCTCTCGCAGCATGATCCGGAAAAGTGCGCAGCGGCTTTCCGAAAAGATCATGCTCAAACGAAAATGCGGCGTGAGCCAGCTCAGGTCGTCAGCACGGTCTCGGTGTGCTCGACTTCCGGAGGCGAGGCAAAATACTGGCCGACGAGGCCGCGCCATTCGGTGAAGTTCTCGGAGCCGCGGAAATCGACGGTGTGGTTCTCCAGCGTCGCCCATTTCACCATCAACCGGTAGCGCTGCGGCTTCTCGATCGACTTATGCAGCTCGAAACCGTGAAAGCCCTTGGAACGGCCGAAGGCGGCCTTGGCCTTGGCGACGGCGGCCTCGAAGTCCTTCTCGCTGCCCGGCTTGACGTCGATTTGCGCGATCTCGGTGATCATCGGTTTCCACCCCTTTGTTTGGTGGCCGTGTCTAGCGCAGACGGAGGCAAAGAAAAAGGCGCCGAAACGGCGCCCTGCCCGGTCGAAAACGCGGCGCTGTCAGGCGAACAGCAGCACGCTGCCGGCAACGACGAACGCGCACCCCAGAAACAGCGCAAGCGGCCAATAGCTGCGGCTCTTGATATAGCGCCCCTGGGCGCGGCGCTCGGCGATCAGCGCGGTCTCGTATTCATCCGCGGTCGAGAACAGACAGGCGAAACCGCCGCGTGCCGAGCTCGCGGCGGCTTCGAGCGACATCAGGGCAGCTTGCGGGTTCTGTCGACGGATCGATTCCATGACCGTTATGGTGGAACCGAATGGTAAACAGAGGATTACCGCGAGGCTCCTTCGTCTCAGGCGGTCGCGGGCTGTGTCTTGGACGGTCCCTTGGGGACGCCGATCCGCGCGGCGCTCTGGCGGCGCCAGTTCTCCAGCGACAGCGGCAGCTCCTCCGCCGCCTCGACGCGATTGCGGCCGCCGCGCTTGGCCTGGTAGAGCGCGGTATCGGCCGAGGCCAGCAACACCTCGAGCTCGGTACCGGCGGGCCCGCCGGCCACGCCGATGCTGACGGTGGTGTCGACCGGGCCCTCCTCGACCACGACGCCTGATGTCTCGAACGCCTCGCGCACGCGTTCGGCGACCAGTACGCCTTCCTCGAGCGCGCAAGGCAGCAGCGCGGCGAACTCCTCGCCGCCGATGCGACCCGACAGGTCCGAGATGCGCAGATTGTTGACGACGATGGTCGAGAACAGTCTCAGCATCTCGTCGCCAGCGGGATGGCCGAAGCGATCGTTGATCGACTTGAAATGGTCGATGTCGAAAATCATCACCGTGACCGGGCGGCCGCCCTTGGCCTCACGCTCGATCATCCGCGCGCAGGCTTCCGAGAAGCCGCGGCGGTTGAGCATGCCGGTGAGCGGATCGGTCGACGCAGCGGTGCGGTGCGCGGTGACGGTGCGCTCGGACACCAGCATGAAGATCACGAATACGGTGCCGACGGCATAGAGGATCAGCTCGACCGCGAACACGGTGACCCAAACGCTGGTGGAGAAGCCTGCGTCGTGCGGGCGCAGGAAGCTGCCGAGCAGAATCGGCAGCATCAGCACGCAGCCGTGCATCACAGGCACGACGAACGCCGGCCAGCGCCGTTGCAGGCTCTTGCGCCGTTCGACCCAGAGTTCGCTCGCGGTCAGCGCTGCATAGACCGAGACAATGCCGGCGCCGATGATCATGCGCAGCATGGCAGCCGTTGGATCGAGCAACGTCGCGGCCGCAACCCAGGCGACCGCGCCGAATACGAGACCCGGCCAATTCGGCTTGCGGCCGTGGAAGACGCGCGCCGCATTCCACACCAGGCCGCAGGCGACGAAGCCGACTGCGTTCAGGGCGAGGTAGAGGTAGGGGCCGAGCTTGTCGCCGGTCGCGGTCCACAGCGCGACGGAGGACGCGCCGAGCAGATAGGCGGTGCCCCACCATTTCAGCGCCGGGCTGTTCTCCTGTCTGCCGAAAAACACCATCATGGCGCCGAGCAATGCGGCGACCATCGTGGCGACCAAATAGAGCGTGATGCTATCGAGCGACATCATGTCGGCCCCCTTCTAAACATAGCAGTTACGCGATCGGCCCAGCCGACTTGCGCGCCCTTCCAGCTGCGACGCTAGGTCCCGCGAGTTCCATTCAGGTTTTCACGCAGGCCCAAGTTTTCGGGAAACACGCGCTCAATTTGCGTACAAACGAACAACAAAAAAGGCGCTGAAATCAGCGCCTTTTTGCTTCTCATTGAAGCCGCTTTCGCGGCGAATGTAACCGAAGCGATTAACGCTTCGAGAACTGGAAGGACCGGCGGGCCTTGGCCTTGCCGTACTTCTTACGCTCGACCACGCGCGAGTCGCGGGTGAGGAAGCCGCCCTTCTTGAGCACGCTGCGCAGCTCGGGCTCGAAATAGGTCAGAGCCTTGGAGATGCCGTGACGCACAGCGCCCGCCTGGCCGGACAGACCGCCGCCGGCGACCGTGCAGATCACGTCGTACTGGCCCGAACGCTGGGCCACGGAGAACGGCTGCTCGATCATCATGCGCAGCACGGGTCGGGCGAAATAGACCTCGACCTCGCGCGAGTTGACGGTGACCTTGCCGGCGCCCGGCTTGATCCAGACGCGGGCGACCGCGTCCTTGCGCTTGCCGGTGGCGTAGGCGCGGTTGAACTTGTCGACCTTCTTCTCGTGCTTGGGCGCATCCGACGCCACGGCGGCGGTCTTGAGCTGCGAAAGCTGGTCGAGCGACTGAATGGATTCGGCCATGATTATGCGGCCCTCGTGTTCTTGCGGTTCAACTTGGCGATGTCCAGCTTCTCGGGCGTCTGGGCCTCGTGCGGATGATCGGCACCGCCATAGACGCGGAGGTTGCCCATCTGGACGCGACCGAGCGGACCACGCGGGATCATGCGCTCGACGGCCTTCTCGAGCACGCGCTCGGGATGCTTGCCTTCAAGGATCTGGCGCGCGGTGCGCTCCTTGACGTGGCCGACATAGCCGGTGTGCTTGTAATAGGTCTTCTGCTCGCGCTTGCGGCCGGTGAGGACCGCATGCTGGGCATTGATGATGATGACGTTGTCGCCGCAATCAACGTGCGGGGTGTAGGTCGGGAGGTGCTTGCCGCGCAGACGCATGGCGACGATGGTGGCGAGACGGCCGACGACCAGACCCTTGGCGTCGATCAGCACCCACTTCTTCGTCACCTCGGCCGGCTTTGCCGAAAAGGTTTTCATGTCAGAGTTTCCGTGGACGGGGAATAGCGGCGCGAACACCGCACCGGACTGCGTGGGTTTCTAGAGAAGAGGCGCGCGATGGTCAATGCCCAAAGATGTATATTACGTAAGTAAAATCAATAACTTAAAATTATGGTGCGATATTACCTGCAAAAAGCTCAAATATTTGGAATGGAATAGGTGGAGGTGACATGGGCGATCGGATCGGGCGACGTCCCCGACAACAGCTTCACCTCCCCGACCGCCAGGCGCTTGCCGAGCTTGAGCAGCCGTGCCTCCGCCAGCACGTCCTGTCCTGGCTGGCCCTTGCGGAGAAAATTGATGTTGAGATTGGTGGTCACCGCGAGCCCGATCGGTCCGATCGCGGAAAGCAGCACCACGTACATGGCGAAATCGGCCAGCGCCATCAGCGTCGGGCCTGATACGGTTCCACCAGGCCGCAGCATCTTCTCGCCGTAGCGCTGGCGCAGCAGGCAGGTCTGGCCGTCCGCGCTCTCGATCGTGATGTCGTCGCCGCTGAAGGCCTGGGGGAATTCGTCGCGGAGAAACTGCTCGAGCTCCGCCACGCTCATTTTCGCTACCGTCATGCTGTTCCCCACCCTCGCTTCACGTGGCCTGCTACATTAGGTTATCTGCATCATCCAACCGTAATAATCCAATCGGAAACGCCGCAATGTCCCCCCAGGCCGCCCGCGCCCCCTCGCCACTCCAGCGAATTCTGCTGCGCGAAATGATCGGGCCCATTGCCGTGCTGACCCTGAACCGGCCGGCCGCGCGCAACAGCCTCTCGACAGCGATGATCGCGAGTTTGCACGCAGAGCTTGATGACATCGGCGGCGACAAGGCCGTCCGCGGCGTCGTGCTGGCAGCCAACGGCCCCGCCTTCTCCGCCGGTCACGACATGAAAGAACTGACCGCGCGCCGCACTGATCCCGATCGTGGCCGCGCCTTCTTTGCCGAGACCATGAATGCCTGCAGCGCGATGATGCAGGCGATCGTAAGTCTGCCCAAGCCCGTGGTCGCGGCCGTCCAGGGCATCGCGACCGCGGCCGGCTGCCAGCTCGTCGCGAGCTGCGATCTCGCTGTCGCATCGGACGCGGCGAGTTTCGCCACGCCCGGCGTCGACATCGGCCTGTTCTGCTCGACGCCGATGGTGGCGCTGTCGCGCAACGTGCCGCGCAAGCAGGCGATGGAGATGCTGCTGACCGGTGAACCGGTCCCGGCCGCGCGCGCGAGAGAGATCGGCCTCGTCAATCGCGTGGTCGCCGCCGGCGCCGAGCGCGAGGCCGCGATCGCGCTGGCGCAACAGGTCGCGCTGAAATCCGCCTACACCGTCAAGCTCGGCAAGGAGGCGTTCTACCGGCAAGCCGAGATGAGCCTTGCGGATGCCTATCGCTATGCGGCAGAGGTGATGACCGAGAACATGATGGCCCGCGACGCCGAAGAAGGCATCGGCGCCTTCATCGAGAAGCGCACGCCGACATGGCGGGATGAGTAGCGACATTTCACCGTCATTCCGGGGCGATGCGCAGCATCGAACCTGGAATGTCGAGGTTCCGGGTTCGGCTCTTCGAGCCGCCCCGGAACGACAGATGAAGGATCACATGAACCACGACGCCTATCCCGACAATTACATCCGCAGCATCCTCAACGGCGTGAAGTCGATCGCGATGGTCGGCGCCTCGCCGGTCAATGTGCGGCCGAGCTACTTTGCGTTCAAATATCTGGCGCAGCGCGGCTACGACATGATCCCGGTCAATCCCGGGCATGTTGGCAAGGACCTGCTCGGAAAGCCCTTCGTCGCATCGCTTCGCGACATCGGCCGCCCCGTCGACATGATCGACATTTTCCGTAACTCCAGCCACATCATGCCCGTGGTCGAGGAAGCGCTTGCGCTCGATCCTCTGCCGAAGGTGATCTGGATGCAGCTCGGCGCGCGTGACGATGCAGCGGCGGAAAGGGCTGAGGCCGCGGGTATCAAGGTCGTGATGAACCGCTGCCCCAAGATCGAATATGGCCGGCTGTCGTCGGAGATCTCCTGGATGGGCGTCAATTCGCGCACGCTCTCCTCCAAGCGCCCGCCGGCGCCGACGCAGGGCATGCGCCTGTCCCTCAATCGAATGAGCGTCGGCGGTGGCGACACTGCAGCCTCCGATCGCGCCGCCAAAAACAAGAGCGAGCAAAGCTGACGCAATTGCGAACGATTCGTTTCGCGAATGCGTCAATGGGTAGCACGATCGTTGCGATGTGAAGCTGCGGCTTGACGCCGGGCACGGCGCCGATCAGCATGCCGCGCGATTTCAGACCACGAGAATAGGACGCCTCAATGAGCGATCGCCTTCCGGGATTTTCGACCCTCGCCGTGCATGCCGGTGCACAGCCCGATCCGACCACCGGTGCGCGCGCGACGCCGATCTATCAAACGACGTCCTTCGTCTTTAACGACGCCGACCACGCCGCCTCACTGTTCGGCCTGCAGGCGTTCGGCAACATCTATACCCGCATCGGCAACCCGACCAACGCGGTGCTCGAGGAGCGCGTTGCCGCGCTCGAGGGCGGCACCGCTGCGCTTGCGGTCGCCTCGGGCCACGCCGCGCAGGTCGTGGTGTTGCAGCAATTGCTTCAGCCCGGCGACGAATTCATCGCCGCGCGAAAACTCTATGGCGGCTCGATCAACCAGTTCACGCATGCGTTCAAGAGCTTCGGCTGGAACGTGGTGTGGGCCGACCCCGACGACATCGCGAGCTTCGAGCGCGCGGTAACGCCACGCACGAAAGCGATCTTCATCGAGTCCATCGCCAATCCCGCTGGCAGCATCACCGACATCGAGGCGATCTCATCGGTGGCACGCAAGGCTGGCGTGCCGCTGATCGTCGACAACACTCTGGCCTCGCCCTATCTGATCCGCCCGATAGATCATGGCGCCGACATCGTCGTGCACTCGTTGACCAAATTTCTGGGCGGTCATGGCAATTCGCTCGGCGGCATCATCGTCGATGCCGGCACCTTCGATTGGTCCACCGGTGGCAAATACCCGATGCTGTCGGAGCCGCGGCCCGAATATCACGGCATCCGCCTGCAAGAGACGTTTGGCAATTTCGCCTTCGCGATCGCCTGCCGCGTGCTGGGCTTACGCGACCTTGGCCCGGCGCTGTCGCCGTTCAACGCTTTCATGATCCTGACCGGCATCGAGACGCTGCCGCTGCGCATGCAGAAGCACTGCGACAACGCCAAGGCGGTTGCCGAATTCCTCGCTAGTCATCCGGCGGTGGCCTCGGTGAGCTATGCGGGCCTGGCCAGCGACAAGTACAACCAGCTCGCGCGCAAATATGCGCCGAAGGGCGCAGGTGCGGTGTTCACCTTCAGCCTCAAGGGCGGTTACGACGCCGGCGTCAATTTGGTGTCGAAACTGCAGCTGTTCTCGCACCTCGCCAATGTCGGCGACACCCGCTCGCTGGTCATCCATCCGGCCTCGACCACCCACAGCCAACTCGACGACGCCGCCAAGGTCAAATCCGGCGCCGGCCCAGATGTCGTCAGGCTCTCGATCGGCATCGAGGACAAGGAAGACCTGATCGCCGACCTGGAGCAGGCGCTGAGCGCGTAGAGTTCCACCATCGTCCATCCGCAACGGGACCTGGCCCTGAGCCCTGCCGAAGGCTCCGCGCCAGCTTCCGTCGTTACGGTCGCCCAACGCTCCCACGACACAACCGGGCGCAACGATCGCGACTGCATAAGGATGGCCATGAATATCGCCGTACCGGATATCGGAACGCTTTTTCCAATCCCCTCCCAGACCAGCGCTCACGACAAACGGTTCTTGTTGCAGACCATTGCGCTCGCCAAGCGTGTCCTGGGATCATTCTCCTACGTTGAGATCGGCTCCTATCTCGGAGGCAGCCTCACGCCATTTTTGCTGGACCCTGCCTGCAAAACGGTCCTGTCGATCGACGAACGCGGCCGGCAACAACCGGATGAGAGGGGAGCTAAATTCGACTATTCCGGAATTACGCACCAGACGATGATCAACAATCTGGTGTCGCGTGGTGTTCCGACGTTCAAGCTCACGACGTTCGACGGCTCCGTCGATGCGGTGCAAGGGGCTGACGATAGTTTCGAGATCGCCTTCATCGATGGCGAGCACACCGATATCGCCTGCTTTAGGGATTTCCTGTGGACGCTGCCCCTAATGAAGAGCGATGCCATCGTCCTCTTTCACGACAGCACGCTGGTCTACAAGGCGCTCCGCATGATCGGCCTGTACATGCGGAAGTCGGGACGCAAGCACGTGCTCGCGAAGAACCATGAGTCTGATGTCACGGCCCTCTTCCTTGGAAAATTCGCCGAGATCGATTTCGCGAGAGAGTTCGGTCAGGCCGCGCACTGGGACGAGTTTTTCGAGAGGTCGGAAACCGAGGTCATCCAGCACGTTCTGAAGAACCGGGTGAGCATTCAATTCGACGCGGTCGTGACCCCGGTCAGGACGTTTCCTGCCTGATCGGCGGAGCGCGGTTAACAGTCATTAACCATGTCTGCCGCATACATCGTTTTTGGATCGTCCCTGTGATTCGGAGCCGATAATGCTGCGCTGGATGGTGCCTGCCCTTGCGGCAATGCTGACGGCCTCAGCAGCCCTTGCCGCCGATTTGCCCGCCCATCCGAAGCGACGGGCCGCAGCCCCGCCGCCAAAGGTCTATGTCGAGACCGATCCAGACGCGCTGATCTCGCCGGCCGATGGCATCGGCAGCTACATCAGCAACCTGCCGGGCACCCCGCTGCTGCCGGGCTCGCACACGCTGCCGGGTTATTACGGCCGCCCCTGGGACTATGACTATCAAGGCTCGTATTACGGCGGGAAGCAGGTCGAGTATTTCTGGCGCCTGCCCTATTCGTGCGGCATCTACGGCTACTGCTGATCTGATCAACCGGCCTGCCCGACCGGGACCGCGCGCGGCTGCACGTCCGCGCTCTGCCGCGACGCCAGCCGCTCCGCCTGCATCACCGCCAAGGTCAGCACGGCGATCGCAACCGCCTGGTGCGAGAGCGCGAGATCAATCGGCACCTGATTGAGCAGCGTGAGGATGCCGAGCACGAGCTGCAAGCTGACCGCCGCAAACAGCCAGAGCGCACCGCGCGCCGCCGAGCCTGCGCGTGAGCGCACCGCATCGAACGCATGCAGCGCCACCAGCGTGAACAACAGATACGCCGTCATGCGGTGTTCGAACTGCACCGTCAGCACATTGTCGAACATGTTGCGCCACCACGGCGTCTCGAACCACAGCCGCTCCGCCGCCGGGATGAATGCACCGTCGATCTGCGGCCAGGTGTTGTAGGCGCGCCCCGCCCGCAGGCCTGCGACCAGTGCACCGAAATAGATCTGGATGAAGGTCAGGATCACCAGCGCGGCGCTGGTGAACCGCAGCCGCGCTGGAACCGCGAGCTGCGGCCGATCCGCGAGCCGCCGCACCGTCCAGACGATGCCGGCGAAGATCAGCAGCGCCAGCACCAGATGCGTCGCGAGCCGATATTGCGACACCTCGACCCGCTCGGAGAGACCAGAGGCCACCATCCACCAGCCGACGGCGCCCTGGAGGCCGCCGAGCGCGAACAGCAGCCACAGCCGCCGCTTCAGCTCTCCCGACAGGCCGCCGCGCCACAGGAAGAACAGGAACGGCAACAGATAAGCGATTCCGATGAACCGGCCGAGCAGCCGGTGGCTCCACTCCCACCAGAAGATCTGCTTGAACTCGGACAGGCTCATGCCGGCGTTGAGCTCGCGATATTGCGGGATCTTCTTGTAGGCCTCGAAGGCGTCGGTCCACTGTCCCTCCGACAGCGGCGGAAGGCTGCCGGTGACCGGCTTCCACTCGACGATCGAAAGGCCGGACTCCGTCAGTCGCGTCGCGCCGCCGACCAGCACCATCAGCGCAATCAGGGCGGCCACGGAGATCAGCCACCAGCGCACGGCACGATGCGGGTTTTTCGAGGCAGAAATCGTCGTCATTTCAGGGACAAACCAAGCCTTGTGACTAAGAGACTTGAACCGGACTGCGCGCCCCTTATAGTCCCCCGCTCCCGCAGCGCAAGTTACGCGAAAGCCGCAAGTCCCCGCCATGACGATCCGCACCCGCAAGTTCCTCGGCGCCATTCTGCTCCTGGTGCTGGCCACGGTCTGGGCCCTGCTCGGCATGGCGGCGGCGCAGATGCCGTGGATCGCCGAGTCCGGCTGGCGGCAGGCGGTCTACTACGTGGTGGTCGGCATGGGCTGGGTGCTGCCGGCCATGCCGATCGTGAGCTGGATGCAGCGGCCGGACCGGGCGAAATCTAGCTCGTAACGCTGCCCGTCGGTTTCACCGGTGCGAAGGCAACGCCCGACACCAGCACCCGCATCATCCGCAGCGAGCGCACCCGCCCGTCCCATGAAATCCGCGGCAACGCGCGCAGATTGGTGCGCCCTTCCGCGTCCACGATGCCCGGGATCGTCGATACCGCGCTGGCAAAGCCGGCCTCCTCCGCCATCACGACGTGGCTGCGCCGGAACGAGGACCGATCGCCGAACGGATATGCCAGGTGGCGGATCTCTCGGCGAAACGCGGCTTCCGCCACCGCCTTGCCCATCGTCATCTCGCGCAGCGCCGCCGCATCCTTCATGTTGGCGAGGTTGGGATAGTTCACGGTCGCACTGCCGATCGTGACCAGCGGATCGGCGGCCAGCCGCGCCAGATCCTCCCAATCCATCGACGCCTCGCGCGAGAGCGCGAGGAGATCGATGCTGTAGCGTGTACAGAGATCGGCAATCGCGGCCGATAGATCCGCAGGCGGCAGCGAGCGGAGCCAACCTTCGAGATGCGAAAACAGCGCGTGTTTTTCGGCATTGTCCGTAACGGTGAAACGCTGCTCCTTGTCGCCCATCATCAAGCTGACGCGGCTCTCGCGCGCGATCACCCGCTCGAGCCCAAGCCACCACGCCTCGCCGACGCCGTCGGGAAAGGCGGTCGGAACATAGAGCGTGAACGGCACGGCGTGGCGCGCCAGCACCGGATAGGCAAAGCTGATGAAGTCCTTCGAGGCGCCGTCGAAGGTGAGTGCCACGAAGCGCCGCTTCTCCGGCAGCGTCACCGCACGCCGGCAGACCTCGTCCATACCGAGGAAGTCATAGTCCCAGCGCTTCAGCGTGCGAATGGCGCGATCGAGGAATTGCGGCGTGATCTCGTGTTGGCGCAGCGGCTGGAACGCGCCGCTCCGCCGCGGCCGCACGTGCTCGAAACGCAGGATGGCGCCCGCGCCGCGGCTGCGCAGCAAGGACTGGCCCGAGAACCAGGCCAGCTCGAGCTGCAACCGCTCCAACCATCTGTCGTCGGATGCCAATTGTCCCACCCTCGCGTTCGCCGGCGGCCTGTTTCCTCACCCATTGTCATTACCCTTTGTTGACATTTATTTGCAAAGGTCGGCCACAGGCCGAAATACGTATTTTTCGCTTTCTCGACAGGTTTCGCGGATGACCATGGCTGCGGCGATGCAAAGCCGGACGGCAGAATCGCCAGCGCGGTCCAAAGCGAGCCGTATTGCGCGTGTCGATATCGTCGCCGATCTCGGTGAAGCCGAGAGGACCTGGCGCACGCTCGAGGAGCCCGGTCACCTCTTCACGCCCTATCAGCGGTTCGATCTGCTGGGCACCTGGCAACGATCGGTCGGAGAGCGCGAAGGCGCCCGTCCCTTCGTCGTGATCGCCCGCGATGCCGAGCAGAATCCGCTCGCGCTGCTTCCGCTGGCACTCCGCCGGCACCACGGCCTGCGCACGGCCTGCTTCATGGGCGGCAAGCATACCACCTTCAACATGGGGCTTTGGAACGCCGAGTTCGCGGCACAGGCCATCGCTAGCGACCTCGACGCGCTTTTCGCACCGCTGCGCGACAGGGTCGACGTGCTCGCTTTGATGCAGCAACCGAAGCGCTGGCACGATCAGCAGAATCCGTTCGCGTTCCTGCCGCGGCAGAGCGCAATCAACGGCTGTCCCGTGCTCATCATGGAGCCGGGCGGCCCGCCGGCATCGCGGATCAGCAACTCGTTCCGCCGCCGGCTCAAAAGCAAAGAGAAGAAGCTTCAGGCGCTTCCCGGCTACCGCTATCACCTCGCCACATCAGACGCGGACGTCACCCGCCTACTCGACTGGTTCTTCCGCATCAAACCGGCTCGGATGGCGGAGCAGAAGCTGCCTGATGTCTTCGCCGAGCCTGGCGTCGAGCAATTCATCCGCGGTGCCTGCCTGGCGCCGCGCGGCGAAGGACGCGTCATCGACATTCATGCGTTGGAATGCGACGACGAGGTGATCGCGATCTTCGCCGGTGTCGCCGACGGCCAGCGCTTTTCGATGATGTTCAACACCTATACGATGTCGGAGCATGCCCGCTTCAGTCCGGGCCTGATCCTGATGCGCTACATCATCGACCGATACGGCGAGCGCGGCTACCGCTCCCTCGACCTCGGCATCGGATCAGATGACTACAAGCGCATGTTCTGCAAGAACGACGAGGACATCTTCGACAGCTTCGTGCCCCTTACCCCGCGCGGCAAGCTCGCCGCCATGGCCATGTCATCGATCAACCACGGCAAGCGCCTGGTGAAGCAGAACCAGATGCTGTTCGATCTGGCGCGACAGCTCAGGCAAGCCTTCGGATAGCGGCCTTTCCTTCTCGCATCGCAGGCAGCGCGAGAGCAAACGGGCCCTACGCCGCGACCACGCGCGCCGTCTCAGCGGCATCCGACGGCCGCACGGGCCGGCTCAACATCGTCACCTCGCTGAAGCCGACGGCCTTGAGCTGTTCGCACATCAGCGTACGCGCATCAGCCTCCATCGACGCCTCGGGGACCACCACGGCGCGGGCATTCGTCGTCAGAAGTTCCGCGGGCAGCTCGGAGGCGCCACCGGCGTCGAGCAACACGTAATCGTAGGCGCGCAGCAAGGCATCGATTGCGAGCGTCACCCGCGGCGACTGGAGCAGGCTTTGGTCGAAGCCGGGACGGCCGGCCAAGACGAGATGCAGCCGCGAGAATTTGTCACGCGTAATGATCTGCGCGAACGAGGCTTGCCCTTGCATCAGCTCGGCAAGACCGGGCGCGGTCGGATCGACCGACACCGCGGCGATCGTCGGCGAAGACGCGGCAAGATCGACCACGACGACGCGCGCCTCGCGTGCCAGATGCCGCGCGAGCGTCAGCGCTGACAGCGTGATCGCCTCTCCTGCGGCGGTGCCGAGCACGGTGACCTTCTTGGCGCTCGCCCCGGCAGCCTTCAGGCTCTCGGCCAGTTGCCCGATCTCGGCCAATTCGCTGACGCCGGTATCATCAGGCATCGCTGGCTGAAGCGGCGCCGGGTCCGTCTCCACTTGATCGATAACAGGCTCGCGACGAGCCGCCGCGGGCGCGGCCGGCGCGGCGGCGCGCGGCGCGGTCTGGCGCAGCAGCTCGCCGGTGACGACGAGGCCGGAGGACAGCAGCAGCGTCGCCAGAGTCGCGATCAGCACGATCGGCAGCTTCTTCGGATAGGCCGGCGTGTTCGAGACGATACCGCGCGAGATGATACGGCCCTCGGTCGGCGCGGTGTCGATGGTCTCGCGGGTATTGGCCTCGCGATATTTGGCAAGATAGGTCTCGAGCAGGTCGCGCTGCGCCTTGGCCTCGCGCTCGAGCGCCCGCAGCTGAACGTCCTGGCCGTTGGTCGATGTCGCCTGCTTCTTGAGCTGCTCGAGGCTCGTGGTCAGCCCGTCGACCCGGCCGCCGGCGATCCGGGCATCGTTTTCAAGCGAACGCGAGATCTTGGCGGCCTCGTCGCGGATCTGGCCATCGAGGTCGTTCAGCTGCGCCTTCAGCTCCTTGATACGAGGATGATTGCCGAGCAGCGTAGATGACTGTTCGGCGAGCTGGGCGCGCAGCGTCACCCGCTGCTCCGACAACCGCCGCATCAGCTCGGAGTTCACCACCTCGGACGCCTCAATCGGCTTGCCGCTCTGGAGCATCTCGCGGATCAGGCGTGCCTTGGATTCGGCGTCCGCCTTCAGCGCGCGCGCATTGTTGAGCTGGGTGTTGACCTCACCCATCTGCTGATTCGACAGCGTGGTGTTGTTGGTGCCGACGAACAGCGACGATTTGGAACGGAAATCCTCGACCTTGGCTTCGGCGTCGGAGACCTTCTTGCGCAGGTTATCGATCTCGCCTGCAAGCCACTGGCTGGCGTTGCGCGCCTGGTCCTGGCGCGCATTCTGCTGGAGCACCAGATAGCCCTCGGCAATCGAATTGGCGACGCGCGCGGCGAGCTCCGGATCCTGCGACTGGAATTCGACTACGATCACGCGCGACTTGTCGACGGCGTAGGCCTGAAGGCGATCATAATACGCATCGAGCACACGCTCTTCCGGCGTCATCGAGAACGGGTCGCGGACGATGCCGACCAGCGCCGCGAGCGATTTCAGGGGCGAAATGCCCTGCAGCACCGGATCGAATTCCGGCCGTTCGGCCAGCTTGTTCTTCTTGATGATCTCGCGCGCGAGATCACGCGACAGCACGAGCTGCACCTGGCTGGTCACGGCCTCGGGGTCGAGCGCCTGCCGCTCCTCGGTGCTGCGATCGCTGCTCGGCCGCAGGAAGACGTTCTCGCGTCCGTCGATCAGGATGCGTGATTCGGACTTGTAGCGCGGCGTGATGAGATTGACGATGACGACGGAAGCAACGAGGGCCAACACCGTCGGCACGATGATCCAACCGCGCTTGCGCGCGAGTGCACCGCCCAGCGCGTGCAGATCGATGTCACCGGATTCGGCTGGCGCCTGCTTCGCGGCGTCAGGCGCAGGCTTGGCTTCAACTCCGGGCTTTGTCTCGAGCTTGGCCTCAAGCTTGGCCTTCGAAACGGCCCGCTCGATGACAGCCTTGTCCTTGCCGGCACGCCAGAACGCTAAACGCATCGAACACTCCCGCAGGGCAACGCCACTCGTGTACCTCAATGAGGCCGATTACACTCCATTAAGGTTGCCGCTGGGTTAATCGCGACCTCGAACAGGCAACACGGGCGCGCTCGTCACCGTTTGTTAACCACGAGGGTCCTTAATCCCATCGATATTTCGAGAACATTGTCCGGTTTCGTGCGCTGGTTTTGATCATGCCTCCCTCTCCCGACCAGCCGCTTCGCATTCTACACGCCGTCCGCGCCCCCGTCGGAGGCATATTCCGTCACATTCTCGACGTCGCCAACGGCCAGGTTGATCGCGGCCATCACGTCGGAATTCTCGCCGACAGCCTCACTGGCGGCGAGCGTGCAGACAAGGCGCTTGCCGAACTTGCGCCGCGATTGAAGCTCGGCGTGCATCGGATGGCGATCCGCCGCGAACCCTCGCCGGAGGATTTTCTGGTCTGGTGGCGCATGCGCCGCCTGATTGCGGCGCTCAAGCCCGACGTCTTGCATGGTCACGGCGCCAAAGCCGGCGCCTTCGTTCGCATGCGGCGCCGCGCCGACGATACCATCCGCATCTACACGCCCCATGGCGGCTCGCTGCACTATCCGCTCAACACCCTGAAGGGGGAGTTTTACGCGCGCCTCGAACGCTCTTTGATGGACGCGACGGACTTGTTCCTGTTCGAGAGCGCCTTCGCCCGGGACACCTACCAGCGCATCGTCGGTACGCCCAAGGGCGTGGTGCATTGCGTCTTCAACGGCGTGACGCCGGAAGAGTTCGAACCCGTCGCAATCGCGGATGACGCCACCGACCTCTGCTATGTCGGCGAGTTCAGGCACATCAAGGGCGCGGACCTCCTGGTCGACGCGGTGGCGCGGTTGCACGAGGGCGGCAAGAAAATCACGCTGACGCTCGGCGGCGACGGTGAGGAGACGGCGGCGCTGAAGGCGCAGGTCGAGCGGCTCGGCCTGACGGACGCGATCCGCTTCATCGGCCACGTCAAGGCGCGTTACGGTTTTTCCAAGGGGCGATTGCTGGTCGTTCCCTCGCGCGGCGATTCCATGCCCTATGTCGTCATCGAGGCCGGCGCAGCGGGCATTCCCATGATCGCAGCGCGTGTCGGCGGCATCCCGGAGATATTCGGTGCGGACAGCCCGGCGCTGTTCGCGGCGAGCAATGCCGAAGCCATGGCCGAGGCGATCGCAGCTGCGCTGGACGACGCGCAGGCGACCACGCAGCGCGCATCGGCCCTGCGCGAGCGCATTTCGGCCCATTTCTCCCAGCAGGCGATGGTCGACGGCGTGCTCGCGGGTTATCGCGATGCATTTGCCAATCATTAACCATCCTTAAGCCCGCTTTAGAGAATCTTCCGATTTGTCCGATAATCGAAGGTCCAGGGGATGCATGCCCGGGGCGCAAAAGCCGCTGCCCACGGGTCTTTGGAATGGACGTAGACGCCCGTGGAACCGCTCAACGCACGCTCGATGCTCGATGCCGCGACCAGCGCCGCGGCCAAGCCTGCCGAGACCAATTTCGTCGAACGCCGGCGCCGGCTCACGCCGGCCGCGCTTGAAGTCGTCAACCAGAAAGTCGCCCGCGCCTATTCGCCGATCGTGATTGCCGGCATCGTGCGCTCCATCGACTTCGTGCTGCTCAGCGTGGTCGGCATCGCCGTATATGTCGGCTATGTCATGCCGCACAACGGCTTTAGCTGGGTCTATCCGACGGAGATCGTCGCTGTCGCCGTCGCCGCCGTGGTCTGCTTCCAGGCCGCGGACATCTATCAGGTGCAGTTGTTCCGAGGCCAGCTCCGGCAGATGACGCGGATGATCTCGTCCTGGTCGTTCGTATTCCTGCTGTTCATCGGTGTCTCCTTCTTCGCCAAGTTCGGCAGCGAGATCTCGCGGCTGTGGCTTGCCGCCTTCTATTTCCTTGGCCTCGCCGCGCTGGTCACCGAGCGCCTCATCCTCCGTTCGCTGGTGCGCAACTGGGCACGCCAGGGCCGGCTTGATCGCCGCACCATCATCGTCGGCTCCGACAGCAACGGCGAGCAGCTGGTCGAAGCGCTGAGGGCGCAGGAGGATTCCGACATCCACGTGCTCGGCGTGTTCGACGACCGCAACGACAGCCGCGCGCTCGACACCTGCGCCGGCGCGCGCAAGCTGGGCAAGGTCGACGACATCGTTGAATTCGCCCGGCGCACCCGCGTCGATCTCGTGCTGTTCGCGCTCCCGATCTCGGCGGAGACGCGCATCCTGGAGATGCTCAGGAAGCTCTGGGTGCTGCCGGTCGACATCCGTCTCTCCGCACACACCAACAAGCTGCGTTTCCGCCCCCGCTCTTATTCCTATCTCGGCGAGGTACCGACCCTCGACGTGTTCGAGGCGCCGATCACCGATTGGGATCTAGTGATGAAATGGCTGTTCGACCGCGTCGTCGGCAGCCTCGCGCTGCTCGCGGCTCTTCCCGTGATGGCATTGGTGGCGCTGGCGGTGAAGCTCGACAGCCCCGGCCCCGCGCTGTTCCGCCAGAAGCGGTTCGGCTTCAACAATGAACGCATCGACGTCTATAAATTCCGCTCGATGTATCATCATCAGGCCGACCCGACGGCATCGAAGGTCGTGACCAAGAACGATCCGCGCGTCACCCGCGTCGGCCGCTTCATCCGCAAGACCAGCCTGGACGAACTCCCCCAGCTCTTCAATGTGGTCTTCGCCGGCAATCTCTCCCTGGTCGGCCCACGTCCGCATGCGGTGCAGGGCAAGCTCCAGAGCCGGCTGTTCGATGAGGCCGTCGACGGCTATTTCGCCCGCCACCGCGTCAAGCCCGGCATCACCGGCTGGGCCCAGATCAACGGCTGGCGCGGCGAGATCGACAATGAAGAAAAGATCCAGAAGCGCGTCGAGTTCGACCTCTACTACATCGAGAACTGGTCGGTGCTGTTCGATCTCGTCATTCTCCTGAAGACCCCGCTCTCGCTGCTGACCAAGAACGAGAACGCGTATTGAGTTTCCGTCATGCCCCGGCTTGACCGGGGCATCCAGTACGCCGCAGCGCCGGCCGTCTTCCGCAACAGGCGCCGCGGAGTACTGGATCGCCCGGTCAAGCCGGGCGATGACAGCGGTATTTGTGGCGTGAGCGTTGTGTAAGCGTATGAGCGTGTGATGGCGTATGCGGCAACAGCCGGTGAAGTGAACGTAGCCGTACCGGCCGCGCCCGGCGTGCTCGCTCTCCAGCGCGCGCTGGTCTGGCTGGTCGGTGCATCGGGCGCAATTGTCTTCATCGAGCCCAGCCCTTACGAGATCGTGACGCTGCTCGCCACCGTCGCCTTCTTCGCCACCGGCCTGCGCCTGCGTCTCGTGCTGATGCCGCTGCTGCTGGCCCTGGTTCTGCTCAATGTCGGCTACACCATCAGTGCGATCCCGCTGCTCGACCAGTCTGAGGTCGCAAGCTGGATCGCGACCTCCTGGTACATGGCTGTGACCGTGGTGTTCTTCGCCATGGTCATCTCCGAGGATACGGCCGCGCGGCTCGACATGCTGCGCCGTGGCCTGGTGGTCGGCGCGATGATCGCCTCGCTCTCGGCCATATCAGGCTATTTCAATCTCGTTCCCGGCGGCCACGATCTGCTGACGCTCTACGAGCGCGCACGCGGCACTTTCAAGGACCCGAACGTGCTTGGCGCGTTCCTGATCCTGCCGGCGCTGTTTGCGCTGCAGAGCGTGGTTTCCGACAAGCTGGCCAAGGCGTTCCGCAATACCATCGCCTTCGGCATCATGTCGCTGGCCATCCTGCTCGCCTTCTCCCGCGCGGCCTGGGGCGGGCTGATCCTGACCTCGGCGTTCATGCTGGCATTGATGGTGCTGACCAGCCGCACCAATGCGCAGCGCTCGCGCATCATCATCATGGCGATCGTCGCGGTGGTGCTGGGTCTGGCACTCATCGCGGTGCTGCTGTCGTTCGATTCCGTCGCCGAGATGTTCAAGCAGCGCGCGAGCTTCGACCAGAGCTATGACGAGGGCCGCTTCGGCCGGTTCGGCCGGCACATCCTGGGTGCGGAGATGGCGCTCGACCTGCCGTTCGGCATCGGACCGCTGCAATTCCACCGCTTCTTCCCCGAAGACACCCACAACTCCTACCTGAACGCCTTCATGTCCGGCGGCTGGCTCTCCGGCGTTTGCTATCCGGCGCTGGTCTTCACCACCGTGATCATGGGCTTCCGCCATATTTTCGTGCGCGTGCCCTGGCAGCGCGCTTATCTCGCGGTGTTCTCGGCCTTCGTCGGCACCGTCGGCGAAAGTTTCGTGATCGACACCGACCACTGGCGCCACTTCTGGATGATGCTGGGCGCGATGTGGGGCATGATCGCGGCCGCGCAGGCTTACAAGATCAAGGCTTCGGACGACGCTTCTTCAGCTTGAGGTCAGGCCGCTTCTCCGGGGGCGTGTCGAGCAGGCTTTTCAGCGCCGCGGTCGCCGCGAGCACGCCCTTGTAGCCCTCGTTGGCGAAACGCAGCAGCAGGCGCAGCTCTTCGTCGCTATAGGCACTGAAGACCTTTTCCATCGCCTGCTGCATCGGCACGTAGAGCTGACCGATCTTCATCGCCGTCTCGGGCACGACGGCAATAAACACCTTGCGCCGGTCGGCCTCGTCCCGCTCGCGGCGTACCAGACCCGCCTTCTCGAGCCGGTCGACCACGCCGGTGATGGCGCCCGTCGTGAGCCCCGTCACCTCGGCAAGCCTCCCCGCGGTCACGCGCCCTTCGAGATAGAGAATGTCCATGCATTCGAGGTCGGAATTGGCAATTCCGGCCACGTTGGCAACGGCTTGCCCATAGAGCACGCCCTGCGCGGACGATCGCCGCATCGCCTCTTCCAATTCCGCCAGCAACGCCGCGCGCGCCTTTGCCCTTGACAAGGCTCACCTCATATCTTAGTCGATATATATCTTAGTCACTAAGAGATTTAGTGACCTTAATTCCTCCTAGCACAACGGAAACGTCGGGAGCAAGCCAATGCCTCACCGTCCACGCAAGGCCCTCATCATCGGCGCCGGCATCGCCGGCCCCGTCGCCGCAATCCTGCTGCGCCGCGCCGGCATCGAATCGGCGATCTACGAAGCCTGGCCCTACTCCAAGGGCATCGGCGGCGGCCTCCAGATCGCGCCGAACGGCATGCATGTCATGGACGAGATCGGGCTTGCCGACGAACTGATCAGCCGCGGCTCGATCGCGGAGTCCTTCGACTTCTATTCGCAGGAAGGCCAAAGGCTCGGCTCGCTTAACCGCGACATGGCGCGGCGGTTCGGCCAGCCCGCGGTCAATGTCTGCCGCGCGACGTTGAACGAGATGCTGATCGACAAGGCCTGGTGCGCCTGCGTCTCGCTCTATTTCGACAAGCGCCTGATCAAGATCGAGGATCGTGGCGACCAGCCTGTCATCGCCTATTTCGCCGACGGCACCACCGCGGAAGGTGACTTCCTGATCGGCGCCGACGGCGTGCATTCGATCACGCGGCGCCAGGTGGTGCCTGATGGCCCCAAACCGTTCAACACCGGCCTGATCGGTTTCGGCGGCTTCGTTCCGCACGCCGTCCTCGACGGAAGAGCCATCGGCCGGCATGTCGAGACCACGTTCGGACAGAGCGGCTTCTTCGGCTACGGTTATTGCAGCCCGGATCCGAAGGACGGCGCGATGTGGTGGAGCACGCAGCCCGCGCACGGCATGGATGCCGCGATGTTTCGCGCGCTCGACGAACAAACGCTGAAGCAGCATCTGCGCGGCTTCCATCACGGCTGGCACGATCCGATCCCTGCGATCATCGAGGCAGCCGAGAACATCGTGGTCACCGACACGCTCGACGTCGCGACCTTGCCGACCTGGTCACGCAAGCGCTCGCTGCTGATCGGTGACGCCGCGCATGCCACCAGCCCGCATGCCGGCCAGGGAGCGTCGCTCGCGCTGGAAGATGCGATGCGGCTCGCTCGGCTGATGCAGGAGGGTCAGGGGCTGACGGCGACCTTCCAGGCCTTCGAGGCCGAGCGGCGCCCCCGCGCCGAGAAGATCGTCGCCATCGCCCGTCGCAACGGCAACAGCAAACGCGAGTTCAGCGCCACCGGCGCCTTCATCCGCAATCAGATGATGAAATGGCTGTTGCCGCTGGGCGCGAAGAGCATGGACTTCATGTACGCGTATGATGCGCGGGCGGCGTAGCCGCAATCTCACCGTCAGCTAGGCGCGCGCGCTTAATTCTCCACCTCAAACCTCAGCCCGGCATGATCGACGAGCCGCTTGATCAGCTTGTGCTGCATCGCTGCGCCCGGCGTCCAGAGACCGGCCGGGACGTCGGGCGCGTCACGCAGCAGGCAGATCGCACATTCCGAGATCATCCTGGCCGTTGACGCGTAGCCGGGATCGAGATCGCCTTTGACCGCCGCGCGAACCTGGCGACCATCGGGCGCAATCGCGATATAGAGCAGGTCGCAGCGACCGGCCTCGCGCTCCTCCTTCGACGGTCCCTCGCCGGGCCTCAGCGCTTTGGGTCCGGTCTTCTCGTTGTTGGCGGCCATGACGAGCTTCGCGTTGGTCTGACCTTCATCCCCCGGTCCGGTCAGCACCATCTCGTCGTAGACGAAGTCTCTGCCGTACCGAAATCCCATCAGCATGTTGGAACGATGGACATTGCGTGTGTTCAACGTCGCCATCGCGAACGGGGCGGACCAGGATTGCAGGTCCTCCTCGAAAACAGGCTTGTTGCCGCGCGGCTGCTTGGGCCCCTCGAAGCCGGGCGTGAACGCGAAGGGATCCTTGAGGATCGACACCAGGCTGAGATCCTGCGCAACCGCTTCAAAGGTGACCCTTGCGCTCGCGGAGGTGCCGCCGGAGAACTTCCAGCTGAGGTCACGAACGCGTCCTTTGACCCGCGAGGCCGGCGCGCCGAACACCCGCCTTGCTTCCTCCTGGACGAAGAACGCACCGAGCTCGAACGGCATGGAATCGAAGCCGCAGGAGAACATGATGCGCGCCCCGCTCGCCTTGGCGGCCGCCTCGTGCTTGTCGATCATCTGTTTCAGCCAGATCGGCTCGCCGCAGAGATCCATGTAGTCGGTGCCGTCAGCGACGCAGGCCGCAAGCAGATCGGACCCGTAAAGCTGATAGGGACCGACCGTGGTGACGACCAGCTTCGCCTGATCGACCAGGGCCCGCAACGATGCCGGATCGGCGGCGTCCGCTGCGATCAGCGGGGTGTCCGCGGGTGCGCCGATCGCATCGCGAACGGAGGCGAGCTTGTCTCTGCTGCGTCCGGCCATCGCCCAAGTCGGCGCGCCATCGCCAACGTAGTGCGCCGCGAGGTACTCGGCCACGAGCTGACCGGTGTATCCGGTCGCGCCGTAGACGACGATGTCGAACTTGGCAGACACGGCCTACGCTTCCACCTCGAACGTCAGCCCGGCATTGTCCCTCAGCCGCTTGATCAGCTTGTCCTGCATCGCCGCGCCAGGCGTCCAGAACCCGGCCGCGACATCGCTCGCATCGCGCAACATGCAAATCGCGCATTCGGAGATCATCTTCGAGGTCGAGCCGTAGCCGGGATCGCGATCACCGGTCACACCGGCGCGAACCATGCGGCCGTCGGGCGCGATCGCGACATAGAGCAAATTGAAGAGCCCGTTCTCGCGCTCCTCCTTCGATGGCCCCTCGCCCGGCTTCGGCGCGCTCGGGCCGGTCTTCTCGGCGTTCGCCGCCATCACGCGCTTGGCGTTGGCCTCGCCCTTGTCGCCGGGGCCGGTCAAAACCATCTCGTCGTAGACGAAGTCCTGGCCGTAGGGAAAGCCCATCAGCATGTTGGAGCGATGAACGTTGCGGGTGTTGATCAGCGCCATCATGAAGGGCGCGGCCCAGGAATTGAGATCCTCCTCGATCAGCGGCTTGTTACCCCTCGGCTGCTTCGGTCCAGCGAAGCCCGGCGTCAAGGCGAATGGATCGTTCAGGATCGCAACGAGGCTCATATCCTTGGCAACAGCGTCGAACGTCGCCTTGGCGCTCGCCGCGGTGCCGCCCGAAAGCGTGCCGCGCATGTCGCGCACGCGCCCCTTCACCCGCGGGGCCGGAGCGCCAAACACGCGCTTGGCCTCTTCCTGGACGAACAACGTACCGAGCTCGAACGGCACGGAGTCAAAGCCGCAAGAGAACACGATGCGCGCACCGCTGTCCTTCGCGGCAGCCTCGTATTTGTCGATCATCTGCCGCATCCAGATCGGCTCGCCGCAGAGATCGAAATAGTCCGTGCCGGTGGCGACGCAGGCTGCGAGCAGCTCCTCGCCGTAGAGCTGATACGGGCCGACCGTCGTGATGACAGATTTCGTCTGCTCCGCCATCGCCTTCAGCGAGGCCGCATCGGACGCATCCGCCACGATCAGCGGCGTGTCCGCGGGCGCGCCGATCGCATCGCGCACGGATTTCAGCTTGTCGAGGCTGCGTCCGGCCATCGCCCATTTGAGCTGCTTGTCGTTCTTGTAATGCGCCGCCAGATATTCGGCGACGAGCTGACCGGTGAAACCGGTCGCGCCGTAGACGACGATGTCGAATTTCGCAGAGCTCATGACTGGCCTTTACTTCTTCGCGTAACTCACGCCCATGCCGGCGCGGACGTCGCTTTGAATTCCATAGGGCGGGATCGGATAGCGCAGGCCGTTTTTGGCCAGAGCCTTCATGCCTTCGATTGCCTTGGCGAGATGATGTGGCTTCAGCGCCATCAGCATCTCCTCGTCAGGCACGCCGCCATAGCGCCGTTCGGCATAGCATGGCAAGGACAGGCTGGGCTCGCCTGATTTCAGCGCCCGCCCCCAGGAATCCGCGCACGCGGTCTCCCCGACCACGCCCCATTCGAACTTCTTGTAACCGGTATATTGCAGCCCGTTGATCAGGATGATCATCTGCCCGGGCGTCGCGTAGACGAGGCAGATGTCGGGCGGATCGAGCCGGCCGCTGGCGAGCGGACTGACCGCGAGCGCCTGATACTGCCCGAACGGAACCACGTCCAGCGCCTCCTGGCGCTTGCGCGCATCCTCCGCGGTGCCGTGCCACACGCCGACATAGTTTTCGCCGGCGAGCCATTTCTCGTCCTGGGGTGCGAGACCGATGACGGCGCGGCATTGGTTGCCGACGAGATCGTCGCCGGTGATGCCAACGGTCCAGCCGAGCCGCGAGGCCATGCTGACGATCTGGTCGGTGGTGTGGACCGCATTCGGCCGCCGTATCTTCGGGATCGCCTCCATGTCTTCGGCGCGCGCGAACAGCTTCATGCCGATGACGGTCGTCTTCAGCCGCAACAGGCTGTTGAGGTCGGCCACGAGGCCGGCAAGGTCGATCGTATCAGCGGCTTGCTGCGGCATGGCATCCTCCCGACGCGGATCGTTGCGCTTCGAAGATCTGTTCTAGTCCTTGGCAGGTCCCGGAAGCAACTCGCTGGTCCTACCCCTGAGCCGGTAAGCAAGCAGCCCGATCCACTCGCGCACCGCCACGTCGGTGCGGCCGAGGCCGTCCGCGCTCACATTGGTGAAGGAAAACAGATCGTCGCGCCCGCCCATCCGCCAGTCGACGGGATAAGCCTCGACGTCGAATCCGGCCCTGCGGAAAATGCCCATCGAACGCGGCATGTGATAGGCCGAAGTGATGAGCAACCAGCGCTCGCCGGGCTTCGGTGAAACCAGACGCTTGGTGAAGATCGCGTTCTCGTAAGTGTTGCGCGAGTCCCGCTCCACGACCAGGCGCTCTTTCGGGATGCCGATGCTTTCCAGGATCGGCACCGAATAGTCGGCCTCTCTGGCGTCGGTGGAGACCAGGTTGGCCGACCCTCCCGTGAAGACGATACGCGCATTCGGATAGCGGCGCGCAAGCTCGGCCGACGCCAACAGGCGATCGGCCGCATGCAAGACCACCGGCGTGTGGTGCGCCGCCGACAGATCGGTATCGACGGAGCCGCCAAGCACGATGATGCCGTCGGGCGCGCCGCGCGACGGATCCCACGGCGGAAAACGCGATTCCAGCGGATAGAGCAAGAGATTGCCGAGCGGCGAAAATGCGGCAAGCGCGAGCAGAACCAGCGTGGTCACGGCCAGCTTCCGGCCGAACCTGGCAAAGCGCGTTGCCATCAGCACGACCGAGATGATCCCGAGCTCGACCAGGAGATTGAGCGGCAGCACCGCGGCACCAAGCGTCTTGGAAAGAACGAAGAACAGGAGAAACCTCGCCGAAATGATCGTAACGGTGACACGCGGGCTTGACCCGCCCGCCTGTCTTCAGAAATCTTCTTGAAAGAGGATCGATTGCCGGGTCAAGCCCGGCCATTGCAAGTTCTCGAGCGCTTTCGGATGAAAACGACTGGACACCGCGAATGACCCATCACCACCTGCATGCGAGCGCCGAAACCTGCCATTGGGGCTTCTTCGAAGCCAGGCTCAAGCCTGTCCTCACCGTCGCAAGCGGAGACGAGGTCACAATCGACACCATCAGCGGCGGCCCCGAAGTGATCCCTGACCGCAGCCGGTTTCACGTTCCGCCTGAGATGTCCGAGGTGCATGCGAAATCCGATCGGATGGTGCCAGGTCACATCCTCACCGGGCCGATCGCCGTCGACGGCGCCGAACCCGGCGACATCCTCCAGGTCGACATCCTTGACGTCCAGCTTCGGCAGGATTGGGGCTGGAATCTGATCAAGCCGCTGGCCGGCACCCTGCCCGACGATTTCCACGAGACGCGGCTGCTCAACATCCCACTGGACCGGGCGCGGATGGTCGGCCGCATGCCCTGGGGGCTCGACC
Source organism: Bradyrhizobium guangzhouense (assembly GCF_004114955.1). NCBI lineage: Bacteria > Pseudomonadati > Pseudomonadota > Alphaproteobacteria > Hyphomicrobiales > Nitrobacteraceae > Bradyrhizobium > Bradyrhizobium guangzhouense. The sequence goes on along the minus strand of NZ_CP030053.1, from coordinate 3,289,871 downwards.
TGCCCCTGAAGCCGTTTTTCGGCGTGATGGGCGTCTCACCGCCCGCGAGTTGGGGCCGCATCTCCTCGCTCGTCCCGCGCGCCATGGGCGGCAATCTCGACAACAAGGAGCTCGGCGCCGGCGCAACGCTCTATCTGCCTGTGTTCGTTCCGGGCGCGATGTTCTCCTGCGGCGACGGCCATGGTGTGCAGGGCGACGGCGAGGTCTGCGTCACCGCGATCGAGACCGCGCTCACGGGCCGCTTCCGGCTGACGCTGCGCAAGGATTTGCGATTCACCTATCCCCGCGCGGAGACTTCAACGCACTACATCACCATGGCGATGGATCCCGATCTCGACCAGTGCGCGGTACGCGCGCTGCGCGACATGATCGCGCTGCTCGGTGAAACGCGAAACCTCTCGCGCGAAGATGCCTATACGCTGTGCAGCCTCGCGGCCGATCTGCGGGTGACCCAGACCGTCAACGGCTCCAAGGGCATCCATTGCATGATCGAAAAGGCCATCGTGCACGGCTGAGCCCCGGCGACGACCTCCGGACCGCTGACACCACGCGCCATCAGGCGATCCGCGCGGTGCGCCGGTACGCGTCAATTTTTCTGAGCGATTCCAATGCGCTGCGTCACCGATAAAGCTCGGATTTGACTTCCACCCCCGAACCTAAATAGAGTCTTAATCGTTACTTTTATGTACCTGAGTAAGAGGCTAGCGTTCGGGCCATGGCCACCGAAAAAGCCGAGACTGACCGTATTCCCGTAACCTTGGCGCTCTCGACCATCACCTATCTGGAAAAACTGGTGAGACAGGGCACCCACGGCACCAGCGTTCCCGGCGTCGCACGTACCTTGATCGAGGAAGGCATCCGTCTCGCCATCAAGGACGGGCTTTTGTCGATTCGCGACAATGGCAGGACGTGAGCGCGCGACCGGCGTGAAGCGGACGGGTCCTCGAGCTGCTGATGGCCAGATGTCGCAACCTGGGACCGTTACAAATGCCTGTTCTCTCTCCGACCTGGACCAACGAACGAATTGAACTGCTGAAGCAACACTTCGAAGCCGGCCTGTCCTGCCGCGAGATCGCCGCCGACATCGGCGTCAGCCGCAACGCCGTGATCGGCAAGCTGTCCCGTCTCAATCTCACGCGCGGCCGCACCGTCGACGAGCGCAGGCTGCAGGACAGGGCTTCCGCCCCGCGCCCGCCAAAGGCAGTGCCTCGCCTGCAATTTGAGATGTTCGCCACGATCTACGGCGAAGCCGACACGACGGTGGTGACCGGGCCGATCGACGATGCAAATCGCTGCTCACTGATGGAGCTCGACGAGAACAGCTGTCGCTGGCCGATCTCGACCCCCGGCGCCGAGGACTTCTTCTTCTGCGGCAATGCCGCGCACGAGGGCCAGCCTTATTGCACCGGCCACAGCCGCCTCGCCTACCGGCCGAACTCCCGCGCGCGCCTCATGCGCGGCTGACGCGCGCCTCGTGCCTTTCTCCGCAACGAAAAACCTCCGGCAGGGCACTACCGGAGGTTTCTGGAGGCTTAGCGTGAAGCTAAGAGCCGTGACTTTCGAAACCGGCTGGCAGCTATATAGCTGATCAACTCAGGTAAGTAAATAAGATTGATTGCGGTCGAATCGCATAGCTCGTCTTCGTCGGCCGCGGAGAAGATTTTCCGATTTTCATAATCAGTCTCCTATCAAGAAAAACCCGGCGGTTGCCCGCCGGGTTCTCGAAGCAGCGGTTGATACGATCGCTGATCAGAAGTTGCGCTGAGCGCGCAGCATCATGGTCACCGAGTCCTGGTCCTTCAGCTCATACACGGCTGCCGGCTTCGCAGCGCTGGCAATGCCCGGGCTCGTGATGCTGCCGGAGTACTTCTGGTCCAGACGGGACCAGCTCACGTCAGCAGTGAACGCCAGGTTCTTGACCGGAGTCCACACCGTGTTGACACCGAGGACCGAGAAGTTGAAGTCCGGGTTACAGGTCGAACCCGCCACGGCGATCGTCGCGAAGTTGGCGCAGATCAGGGTCTTGCCCGTCGAGCCGTAGCTCAGCGAACCATAACCACCATAGACGGCGCTCGCCCAGTTCGGGCTCCAGTTGTGGGTATAGCCGCCACGGACGCCCCAGGTCTTGACGGTATCGATGCCGGTAGCGGTTCCAAAGACGCCGTCAGCAAGACCGGCAAAGCCGGTGCTCTGATACGCGCCGTTGCCGCTGCCGCTGAACATGAAGAAGCTCTGCGGGAACAGGCTCTGGAAATTATAGCGCGTTGCACCGTCCGTATAGACGGCCTGCAGGTTGATCGCGTCGCCCGCACCGGTCGGGATATTCTTGATCGACAACGCGCCCTGCACAGCCCAGCCCCACTTGTCGGCGGGATGGCCGCTGAGTTCGGTTGCGCCGTAGTAGCCGGCATGGAGGTCATGCCCGACAACCGACAACTGGGCCAGGCCCCAGGCCTGGTCGACACGAACCGCACCGACGATGTCGGGAGAACGTGTGCCACCCCAATCGTTGGCGCCGTAGACGCCCGTGACGAACTGAGCAGCCGTACCCGACGACACGTTCCAGAGGTTCGACTGGCCATTGTTCGCGGACGTCTCGTCCTGCAATGCCACCGAAGCGGTGATGCCCTGGCCAAAGTCAGCCGTGTAGGAAACCTGGTTGACGCCGTTGACGTGGTTGGATCCGCCCGGGATGGTATCGGGACCGCCAGCCGGATAGCTCTGCCACGGGGCATCGAAGATCGAGACCGTGCGGCCGAAGGTAAAGCCGGCAAACTGGATGAACGCGTGGTAGATACCAAGCGATCCGGCACTGGTCGAGATGGCCGACGGGTTGCTGCCGGTAGCATTGGTCGAGTCGTAGGTGAAGACCAAGTCGGCGTAGGTGCGAACAACGCCGTATTCGGTCGCCGTGCGGGTGTCGACGTTGAAATCGAAACGGGCGCGGCTGTAATAGTAGTTGGTCAGACGGTTGTTTGACCCGCCGTTCGCGCTGGTCGTGCTGTTGTTGAAACCGTAGTCGCCGGCGCCGCCGAGAATCATGTCAGCGCGCAGGTAGCCACCCAGCTTGATGCAGGTGTCGGTGCCAGGCATGTAGTAGAAACCCGCACCGTACAGCGAGCAGATCTTCACGTATTCGACTGCCTTGGCCTTGAGCGGAAGATCAGCCGCCTGAGCTCCACCGACGGCGATCAGACCCGCCGCAGTGCCGAGCAAAAGGCTCTTCACCATTTTCATTTAAAACCTCCAAGTTGCTCATTTTACGGAGATCGGACCGTGAGGCCCCCCAGATCCCCGTCTCTTCATCAAATCCGCTCGGCCGCTTCGCGCTTTCGGACGCACCCGCTTGAGACGCGAGGGACGTGAGCGAACCACCTGCAACGGGACGATCGAGAACCCCCCACCGTCATGGATCAATATGCCTGCGCCATTCCGTTAATCAAAATAGTTTATTAGATCAGCTTTGTGGTTTCACTATCCCTGTGTCCGCGGCGCAACACCGGATCTGGGCGAAAATGCTGACCGGCTCATATTTGTAATTTCCGTGACACAATTACCCTGCTCTGCACTTGCGTCAGGGCTGAGTTGCGTGGACTATGCCCGCCGCGAAAACTGACGAGAATGAATCAGCTTGCGGGAGTGACGCTGTGTCAGCGACGAGGAAAGAAGGGGCGCGCCTCCGCTCCGCCGGCAATCTCGATATCATCAGGCGATTTACCTGGGAGATATCCTCGATCAACATGTACCTGGAGGAGCTGCGTCAGTTCTGGGCCAGGACGCTCGGCATCAGCGGACCGCAATGGCTGATCCTGATGGCGATTTCCGACCTCGACAAGGACGATGGCGTGCCCATCAACGTGGTCTCCAAGCTGCTTCACGTCGACCCATCCTTCGTCACCACCCAGTCCAAGCTGCTGGAGAAGAAGGGCCTCTTGCGCCGCCGCCCCTCGCCGACCGATGCCCGCGTGGTACGGCTGTCGCTGGTCGAGAAGACGCAGAAGCACATCGCGAGCCTCAACGAGCAGTACAAGACGATTCGTGAATTCGTCTTCCAGGAGTTCGACGAGAACGAGCTGACCGAGTTCACTGCCAAGCTCGCAACGCTGAAGAGCCGGCTCGAGAAAGCCTGCATCAGGATCTCACTGGACTTCTGAGGCTCCTGTCGGCTCGAAGGCCGCGTTCAGATTCGCTTGCCGGCGGCGCCGAGATGGGATTCGAGCCAGTCGAAGATGTATTCGTTGGCAAGGCTCGGATTGTCGGCATGCGCCTGAGCCGCGCCAGTCTCCGCTGCGGTGAACACTTTCAACACGATGTCGGAACTGCCGAGCCGGGATTTCTGCACGATCTGTTGCGCCCGGTCGGCCTCGAGCCAACCGTCCTCGCCGAGCGTGATCAGCACCGGGCATTCGGCACTCGAAGCCATCAGCGGCGCATGCGGCACCGGGACGATGCTGAGATCCGTCATGGCAAAGCGGCTGGCGAAGAACGACCGCTCGTGCAGATCCCACAGACCACCATCGCAGACCGCCGCGGCAAACCGCGGCTCCTGCAATACGGCGCGCGCAACGAACGAAGAGCCCCACCCGTCGGCCACGATCGCCACGCGATCGAAATCGACATCGCCGCGCAGCTCCAGGTAATCCATGGCGCTGGCAATCGAACTCTCGATATCCCGACGCTGCAGCAACACGTCCACGTAATCGTCGCGCTCGTCCCCGAGCAGATCGAGCGCCAGCATCGAGAATCCGCGCTCGCGCGCATGCGGCGCAAGCTTGACCAGGAACTCCTCCTTGCGTTGTCCGGGCTCGCCGATGCAGATCACGGTCGGAGCGCGACCGTTCGTCGCGGGCGCAGGCAGGAAATAGCCCTGCAGCGAATGCCCTTCGACCCAGGGGATTGTCACGACCTCGCCGGCAGGCCGGCGTGCGTTAAGGAAACGGCGGGCGCATTCCTGCATCGCGAGCACCGCGACCCAGCGGCGCTCGTCTGCAGGATCGAGCGGCATCGCGGCCGCACCGTAATAGTTCATCGCACGCAGCCAATTGCGCTGCGCGGTGACCATGTGGCCCTCGGCGAATGCCGCCTCGGCCCGATGCCTGTTGGCCTGGGCCAGCTTCTTCCACTCGCGATGCCAGGACTGTTCGTCGCCGCGCTTGAGCTGCCGCGCGATCATCAGGCATTCGGCGATGGTAGCGCCACCCTCTTGTGCCGCGGTCAGCAGCCGGGTGAACTCAGCGGAGATATCCTCTCTCTCCGGGCAGAGGATGAAGTCGTCGGAGAGGCATGCGGGTATCATCGGAGCGACGCTCTATCGTGGCATTACTCCTGATTCACTAAACTATTTTAGTTCACCGACCAAGCAGCGCTGCGCCGAATGAGACCCGCTCGAGATCACCATCGCTTGAACGCGGGAATATCGTTGCATGCGTAACATTCCGTTTCGTCATGGGCCTGTAAAGATAGGCAAGGGACGGCCGCAAATACCTGAGTAAAATGTTTGCGCGCCCCTTGCGATGACGATGATCATACCTACTTACGCTGCTTTACTGATGATCTCCGCGACCGAGAGTCAGCCAAGCCGCCAGCCGACCTCCTGGGTAAAGCTTTCGTAGAACGCGCGGTCATAGGCCTGCTCGGGCGTCGCGCGTACGCGTTCGTCGAGACGCTTTGCGTCATCCCCCACAAGAATGCGCCACCGCTCTGACTTGACGCCATCCAGGATGATCTTGGCCGCTTGTGCCGCGGTCGTCGGTGCATCCTCGAGGAAGCTGCGGGCGCGCTCGACGAACACCGACTGGATGTCCTCGTCCGACATTTTGTCAGCATCTGGCACCCCGGCCGCGATCATGCGTTTGCGGGTCAGCGCGACCTCCTCGGCGCTGAGCCGCTCCGACCCGTCGCCGCTCTGTACCTTGCGCGAATTGGAGACGATCGAGGTGCCGACATGGCCGGGCATCACAACCGAGCATTTGACATGCGGGGCGTGCAGGCGAAGATCGTTGATCAGCGCTTCGGTGAATCCCTTCACCGCGAATTTCGCCGAGCTGTAGGCGGTGTGCGCCTGGCCCATGCCGATCGAAGCCCAGAAGCCGTTGACGCTGGCGGTGTTGATGATGTGGGCCTCGTCCGCCGCAACCAGCATCGGCAGGAAGGTGCGGACGCCGAGATAGACGCCGCCCCAGCAGATGTTGAAGGTGCGCTCCCACTGCTCGCGCGTGTTGGTGAACAGGCTGCCGCCACCGCCGATGCCGGCATTGTTGAACAGCAGATGGATCTTGTCCGTCTCCTGCTGCTCGGCGAGCTCATCGCGAAAACGCTTGAGATGATCCTCGATCGAGACGTCGGCGACATGGGTCGTCACGCGCAGGCCCTGCGGCAGCTTCTCGGCCTCGCACAGCCGCTTGGTCTCGGCCATCGCGGCTTCCGAGACGTCGCACATCGCGACGTTGCAGCCCTCGGCCACGAGCTGCCGCGCGAGCTCCCGTCCCATGCCCGTGCCGCCACCGGTGATGACAGCGATCTTTCCAGCAAATTCCTTCATGGGACTTTCGGCCCCTCCCCTCGTCGGACTGTTTCTTCGTCGTTGGCGCGCCGCGCCTGCGGCGCGCGCAAAATGTAGCAGCGCCGCATCCGCAGGTAAAAGCGGATCGGCGCTGTGTCTCGACATTGGTTATTTCGGCGCGCGGACTATTCAGCCGCCTCGATCTGCCGCCCGTCCAGCGCGCCGAGCGCTTCCAGCGCCTTGCGGATCACCGCTTGCTGCGCGGGTGAGGCCTCCGGCATCGGCGCACGCGGATAGGTCCTGGGCAGGCCCTGCAGCGTCTGCGCGTAGCGCGTGCAGGCCGGCAGATTGTCCGCAATGATCGCGTTCCACAATGTCAGCAGCTTCTTGTGCAGCTCGAGCGCACGCGGATGGTCCCCCGCCCTCACCGCATTCCACAACGCCACGGAGGCATGCGGCGCAGCGGTCAGGATCGCGGCGATCGAGCCGTGGGCTCCGAGCGTGTAGGACGGATACATCAGCGCATCGACCGCGCTGTAGATCAGCTTGTCCGGCGCCATCATCATGAGATCCGCAAACAGCTTGAGATCGCCCGCGCTCTGCTTGACGCCGACCACCAGCGGCACCTCGGTCATGATCCGCGTCAGCAGCGCCGGCGACAGGTAGGACCACGGCACCACATTGTAGATGATGATGGGCATGCCGGTTTCATCCGCCATGGCGCGAAAATGCGCCACCATCGCCTCGTCATCCGGCTTGAACAGATAGTGCACCGGCGTGACCTGGAGCGCTGCGACATTCATGTCCCGCACAAGCTTGCCGCGGCGGATCGCATCGCGGGTGGAATCGACGATGATGCCGGCGATGACGGGAATGCGGCCTTTCACCGCCTCAACCGTCGCGTCCATCAGGTCGCGATACTCCTCATGGTCGAGCGTGTGCCCCTCGCCGGTCGAGCCCCCGGCCGCGACGCCATGCGCGCCGGCGCCGATCATCCAGTCGACCTGGGGCGCCACTTGCTTGGTGTCGATCTCGCCATCTTTCCGGAACGGTGTCGTCATCGGCGGAATCACGCCGGTCGGTCGTGCCTTCATGGTCTGCCCTCGCGTTTCCAAAAACCTCGTGGCGCCCTGCTCTTTCGGCGGGTGTCCACGATACGTGAGCCTATCGGCTGCGCGGGTCGTGAGAAGCGCTGGCGGCGCGGCGCTGCCCCTGAAATCCAGCATTCCTACGGGGCGATTCTCTTGCGGTTCCCGTATTTGTCCGGCTTCGGTTTAGGGGCAATTTTTTTACAATCCGAATCGTCAAATGGGGCACTGGGGCGAGCAGGCCCAGCCAGCGTGTCGTTTTCGACACAGGCTGTGGCACTCGGCTTGCATCCTCCTCGTGGTCGAAACTACCGATGAGGTGACTGGAATGTTCATAACCGTCGTTGCCGTGCTCTGCCGGCTCGGCGCTGCTGCTTCGGGCAGCTGTGTCGAGGAAATCGTGACCGACAGCAACATGACGCCCGACATGTCGATGATGGCATGTGCAGTCGGTGCGCAGGCTCCGCTCGCAAAATGGATGGACGAGCATCCGCTCTATCACGCCAATTGGCGCCTCGAGCGCTACAAATGCGTGCCGGGCCATTACGAGATCAAGGGACACGCCTAAGGCCCCGCAAAACTATTGACATCGAGGAGACGCCCCGGGGGCCGCATCAGCCTTCGTGCGGGCACCACCGGCGCAAGCGCTCGCGAGGCTGCGCGCAGCGTGACACCAGTCACGCTCTTTCTTTAAGCCACCGCCCCCAAAATCATCGCACGCGCCCGCCGGCCCTCCGGCGTCGGCATCAGCGCGTAATTGTGCGGCTGGTCGCGCCACAGATGCAACTCGACCGGCACGCCGGCGGCGCGTGCTCGCGCGGCGATATCGACGCTATCAGGGTAGAGCAGATCGCGCGTGCCCGAAAAAATCGTCATCGGCGCGAGCGATCGGAATGCGCCGTTGAGCGGGCTGACGAAGGGATGGCCGACATCGAGCTCACCGGCATAGAGCCGCCCGGCCTCGATGATGCCAGGAATGTCCTGGATCGGATCGTGCGCGGCGATCTCCGCTTGCTCGGGGCGGCTGACAGACGCGTCGGCTCCAGGCGAGATCAGCATCAGCCGGTTCGGCTGGCGGTGGCCGCGGTCGCGCAGCCATTGGCACGCCGCAAGCGCAAGACCCGCGCCCGCCGAATTGCCGACCACCGTGACCTTTGCCGGCCCGGCGTCCTCCAGCAGCATCCGCAACAGCTCGGCCGTCGCAGGCACGACATCCTTCGCGGTGGCGCGCGGCGCCAGCGGGTAGATCGGCACGACGCAGACGACGCCTGCCTTGCGCGTCATCTCGCCGACAAAGCGCCAATGCGCCGGCACGATCTCGTTGATGTAGCCGCCGCCATGCAGGAACATGACGAAGTTGCAGCCCTCATGGCCCGACGACGGCGCGGTGTAATAAACCGGCCATCCGCCCATCTTGGTCAGCGTCGCCTCGACGCCCCGCCCCAAACCCGTCGGCTCGAACGTTGCAGGCTCCAGCGCGAGCTTCTGCACATGTGCCTGCACGGCTTCGGCGGAGGCGAGCTGCTGCTTGTACGGAAGTTGCCGGAGCAGCAAATTGAACAAGCGACTTTGCAGGCTCGGCGCGGGATCGCGCCGGGCCGGCGGACTGAACACGCAACCGACCGGGCAAAACTGCAGGGCGGATACGATCCTGGCAACGCTCATGGCCACATCCCCATCTGGCTCATCCGACGGCGGCGACAAAGAGACTTGCTGACCAGCCGCCGCTTGCCGATATAATGCGAGCATTCACTCGCTTTTCCTACTCGCGTTCAGATCACAAGGTCGTGGCCCGCAAACCACCTACAACACCCCGGAAAAAAGCCTCGCAGGAGCGATCGCGCGCCACCGTCGACGCGTTGGTGGAGGCAACCGCTCGCATTCTGGTCAAGGACGGTTTTGAGAAGACGAGCACCAACCGGATCGCCGAGGTCGCCGGCGTCAGCGTCGGCTCGCTGTATCAATATTTCCCGAGCAAGGAGGCGCTCGTCGCCGCCGTGATCGATCGTCACAACGAGGAGATCATGGGGCTGGTCCGCGCGACGCTCATCGAGGTCGCCGATTTGCCAATCGAGAAAGCCGTGCGCCGCCTCGTCACCGTCGCGGTCGCAGCGCACCGCATCAACCCCGAACTGCACCGCGTGCTTGCCGAGCAGATTCCGCGCGCGGGCAAGCTCGACGTCGAAGCCTTCAACCGCGAGGTCCACACCCTCGTGCGCGCCTATCTCGACAGCCGCCGCAAGGAGATGCGCAGGATCGACCTCGATGTCGCGACCTTCATCTGCGTCAGCGCCATCGAAGCCGTCGCGCATAACATCGTGCTGAACCAGGCCGAGATGCCGCCGGACAAGATGGTGCAAACGCTGGTCGATGAGACGACGCGGATGGTGGTGGGCTTTTTGAAATAGTTGGCGGCCGGCAGAAGCCGCAATCGATTCGCGAGCGGCCAGGACGACACGCGCCACGGCGTGACCGAACCGTCGCAGTTCAACAACGCGTGCGCGCGCCGTGCAGTGGAGGGGTTGAATTCCGAAAGGACAGTAAATACATGAGCAAGTAAGATGACTCAATCACGAGAATGGAAGGCTATCGGCATCGCGGGGACAATTGCGTGCGTCTCGATGTCGCTTTTAGCCGCCGATGCAACCCTGGACCTGAATGTCGCCGGGCTGACCAAACGCCTGCAGAGCGCGCAAGCCTCGTTCGTGGACACGATGGGACAGTATCAACTTGCCTTTGCCGTCCCGATTTGGACTCGCAGTAAAGCCGGCGCGGAGCAGCAGTGACCGCCCGACCGGTTGCTGAGCGCCAGCCACTGACAAATACCGCGGATCACTTGCCGATCGGCGATCGCGCAAGCATCAGACCTTCTCTGAAGAAAATGGTCGGAGCGAGAGGATTTGAACCTCCGACCCCTAGTCTCCCAGACTAGTGCGCTAACCGGGCTGCGCCACGCTCCGAACGTCGTTCCATTAGCTAGGATCGACGCTTTACGCAAGGCGAGCCGCACCATTTTGGTGTGTTCGCCCAAAGCCGTCCGGAACTGCCCGCATAGCCAAAGGAAAAGCGCCGTCAGCCGTCCTTCAGCGCCTGGTCCAGCATGTCCCGGCAGGCGACCAGATCGGCAAGCGCCCGTCCCAGCCGTTCCCGGTCCAGCGCGCTGGGACCGGCCGGCGCGGCGGGCGCGCCACCTTTGCGGAAGGTGGTGAGGATGTCCTCGTCGTCGACCTCGGTGAAGCGGAAGTCGATGCCTTCCTCCTCGTCGCCCTGATAGTCGTCATCGTCGGCATCCGTGATGCCCTTGATGGGCGGCTCGTCGTCCGGCTCCATCAGGCTCGCGCCGATGGCATCCTCGATCGCCCCGAACGAGACTGCGGCTGCGCCATCGGCCAGGCCCTGCACCGATTTGACGCCATGCTCCTTCAGGATCCGCTGCACCCCGCGGATGGTGTAGCCCTCGCCGTAGAGCAGCCGGCGGATGCCCTTGAGCAGGTCGACATCGTCGGGGCGGTAATAGCGACGGCCGCCGCTGCGCTTCATCGGCTTGATCTGGGAGAAGCGGGTCTCCCAGAACCGCAGCACGTGCTGCGGAATGTCGAGTTCCTGCGCTACTTCGCTGATGGTTCGGAACGCATCCGGCGCCTTGTCCAAATGCCCAATCCTTTTCCGACAGGCGGATTACGCCTCGGGTTGCGCCTTGCTGGCATCGCCATTGGCACGGTGCTGGCCGTTGATCCGCTGCTTCAGGATCGCCGATGGCTTGAATACCATCACCCGTCGCGGCGAAATCGGCACCTCGGTGCCGGTCTTCGGATTGCGACCGATGCGCTGGCCCTTCTTGCGGACCATGAAGGAGCCGAACGAGGACAGCTTCACCGTCTCGCCCTTCTCGAGGCAATCGGTGATCTCCTTCAGCACGAGTTCCACGAACGCAGACGATTCCGTCCGCGACAGTCCCACCTTCTGGTAGACGGCCTCGCAGAGATCCACACGCGTTACGGTTTTACTTTGATCGGTCATCGCCCTGCCCCACATCACGGCGAACAATTGTTGTCTGAAATTATGAACTTACGATACGGCGGTCAACACCGTTCATCAATGCAGAAGCATCGATATCAGGCGCAAATTCCGGCAAATTTTTAGCTGATGTGGCTTTACCAGCGCACCAGCGCGGAGCCCCAGGTGAAGCCGCCGCCCATGGCTTCCAGGAGAACCATGTCGCCGCGCTTGATGCGCCCGTCCTTGCGCGCCACCGATAGCGCCAGCGGTATCGAGGCCGCCGAGGTGTTGCCGTGGCGGTCCACGGTCAGCACCACCTTCTCCGGAGCGATATGGAGCTTGTGGGCGGAGGCGTCGATGATTCGCTTGTTGGCCTGGTGCGGCACGAACCAGTCGATGCTGTCGGCATTGAGCCCTGTCGCCTGGAAGGCGTCGACGATCACGTCGGTGATCATGCCGACCGCATGCTTGAAAACCTCTCGACCCTCCATGCGCAGGTGACCGACCGTCTGGGTCGAGGACGGCCCGCCGTCGACGAACAGCTTTGCTTTGTGCCGGCCGTCCGAGCGCAGATGCGTCGTCACCACGCCACGGTCGGTGGCAGCCTTGCCCGGCTGTTCCTGCGCCTCGAGCACGACCGCGCCGGCGCCGTCGCCGAACAGCACGCAGGTACCACGATCATTCCAGTCGAGGATGCGCGAGAAGGTCTCGGCGCCAATCACCAGCGCACGCTTGTAGGCGCCGGTACGCAGGAAATTGTCGGCCGTCGCGAGCGCGAACACGAAGCCCGAGCACACCGCCTGAAGATCGAACGCCGCGCCATGATTGATGCCGAGCGCGTGCTGCACGGCGACCGCGGTTGCTGGGAAGGTGTTATCGGGCGTCGAGGTCGCGAGCACGATCAGTTCGATCGACTGCGCGTCCATGCCGGCATCCGCGAGCGCGGCCTGCGCCGCCTTGATCGCCAGATGCGAGGTGAATTCTCCCTCGGCGGCAATGTGCCGTTCGCGAATGCCGGTGCGCTGCACGATCCACTCGTCGGACGTGTCGATACGCGCTGCCAACTGGGCGTTGGTCACCACCTGCTCCGGCAAATAAGAGCCGCAGCCCAGCACGACCGAACGAATTTGAGTCACGAAACAGCCTCCTGCGCGGTCTGCACGGAATTGAGTGCACCACCCTCGCGGTTGAGCATCTGATTGATCTTGTTCAGGAGATCGTAGTGAGCCATCTCATAGCCAACATCGATCGCATAGGCAAAGCCTTCGGCGTTGATTCCGCCGTGGCTCTTGACCACCAGTCCGTTGAGACCCAGCAGCACGCCGCCATTCGACTTGTTCGGGTCCATCTTGTCGCGCAGGGCCTGGAAGGCATTGCGGGCAAAGAGATAGCCAAGCTTGGACAGCCAGCTCCGCTGAATCTCGTTGCGGAGTAATTCCGCCATCTGGCGGGCGGTTCCTTCGGCGGCCTTGAGCGCGATGTTGCCGCTGTAGCCCTCGGTCACGATCACGTCGGCCACGCCCTTGCCGATGCCGTCACCCTCGACGAAGCCGATATATTCGAGTTCCGGCAGGTTCATCGCGCGCAGGATCTCGCCGGCCTCGCGGATCTCCTCGTGCCCCTTGATCTCCTCGGTGCCGATATTGAGCAGGCCGACCGTGGGGCGCTTCTTGTCGAACACCACGCTCACCATGGCTGCGCCCATCACCGCGAGCGCAACCAGATGGCGCGCATCGCCGCCGATCGTGGCGCCGAGATCGAGCACGACGGACTGGCCGCGCTGGGTCGGCCAAATCGCTGAAATGGCCGGGCGGTCGATGCCGCGCAGCGTGCGCAGGTGGAACCGGGCCATCGCCATCAGCGCGCCGGTATTACCGGCGGAGACCGCGACATCGGCCTCCCCCTTCTTGACCGCATCGATCGCGAGCCACATCGACGAGGTCTTGCGGCCGCGCCGCAGGGCCTGGCTCGGCTTGTCCGAGCCGCTGACGGCGACGTCCGTATGGACGATCCTCGAAACGGACTTCAACTCGGGGTGCCGGTCGAGCTCGGGCTCGATCCGGGCGCGGTCCCCGACCAGCAGGAATTCGGTGTCCCGATGCCTCGCGAGCGAAATGGCTGCGCCTGGAATAACCACGGCAGCGCCGTCATCGCCCCCCATGGCGTCCAGCGCGATGCGAACCTTGCTTGGCATAGAAGTCCCGGAAACCTGGTCTGGTGCGGTCTTGAACGAGCCGGCCGCAAAATGGGTACGCCATGGACATGGCGACCGGCCAAGCGCCACGCCGCACCCTGACCGGGGCGCGACAATAGCGTTTTGCTATCCTGAAACAACCTCTTGCCCCCAGCCTTTTGGACTAAGGACGATCTGCCGCCCGCCCCTCAAATCCACAGAAATATCATAATAATCAGATGGATAAGCCAGCCTTTCAAACCGGTCCGGCAAGCAGCTCACACCACACAGGACAGCGCTCTTACGGGGGAATGCCCAGCTATTTGCCTTTCTTCTTGCCCTGCTGGTTGTCCTGAAGCGCCTTGAGCGCCGCGAACGGATGGTCCTCGGGATCGGGTGCGGTGACCTCCGCCTCGAACACGGCACCTGGCTTGCGGGGATAAGGATCGATCGCCAGGAACAGCGCATCGGTCGCGATGCGACCGAGGTCGATGATTCCGTTGACGATCGCCTCGGGCGGATCGGCGACCTGCGGCGGCTCCTCGTCGTCCTGCCCTTCCTCGATCAGGTCCTCCAGCCGCCGCGCCTCGGCCTCCGGCGCAAAAGTCAGATCGACCTCCTCGTCGATCTCGCTCTCGATCGGATCGAGCGTGACCACGCAGGTCTGGCCGACCCGGGCCCGGACCCGGCCCGTGACCTGGACCCGGCCGCCGCTCTTCGGCTCGACGTCGAAATCGGCATGAGCCGAGGGAATGTCGCGCACGCCCGCAAGATCGGCCATGGCCCGACGCTCGGCCTCCGAGGCTTCGAGTTCACGATGAAGCCCGGTATCGGGAATTTGCGCCACCATGACGGGTGAACGCCAGGGATCCGGCCCGGCCCCGGTGATCGATCTGTTCATGATGTCTCATCCTCCCGAAGCGGCGCGGGAAACCTGAAGGAGCCCTGCAACAGGGCGGCATCGCCGGCCTGGCCGAGGTCGGCGTCAGCCGCTATCGCGTAGGCGGCGAGCCGCCGCGCCTGATCCAGCCCTGCGCCATTCAAGATATTCTTGCAGATCGCCTGCGCCAGCGCCTCGGTGCCCGCCGCGATCGCCTGGTCGTAGGCCTGGACGCGGCCGTAAAATGCCTCGCCGAAGGCCCGCATCCGCTTCGGGACGGTCTGGTCGCCCACGCCCATCTCGCGCAGATTGTCGTCCATGTCCTCGCAGAAGCGGTCGAACAGGCCCTGCGACAGCTCCGCACCGCCCTGGGCGACAGTCCGCAGCCGCCGCAGCAACAGCCACAGGTGCAGCAGCAACAGGTCGAAACGGCCATTAACCGTGTCAGGCACGCCCAAGTCCCGGTAAAATTTGGGTTCTCGCGCCTGCGTCACGATCATGCCATAGATGGCTTCAATGGTGCCGGCCAGGGCTAGCCGGGGTTTCCTGAAGTGATTGAACGGCCAAAGCATTGTGGTTTCCGCAAGCGGGCGCGCGCGAGTTGCATAAAGACGCCCAGCCCGGTACTTCAGCGCCTCGCGCGACGCAAGGGGACGGAATCAGTTCCGCTATGACGACAACGAACCAGACCAGCCTGCGCGCAACTCCGCGGCGCAGCCTCTATGCACGCTGGCGTGGCCTGCGCATGCTCGCGGCCGTGACGCTGGTTGGCGCCGCGCTTGCAGGCTGCACCGGCGAGCAATTCCAGAAGGGCTATATCCTGCCGCCGGGCGCGCTCGAGCAGATTCCGATCGGCGCGAGCCAGGATCAGGTGCTGATCGTGATGGGCACGCCCTCCACCGTCGCGACGCTGGACGGCGAGGTGTTCTATTACATCTCGCAGCGCTCGGAGCGCCCGGTCGCCTTCATGAACCAGAAGGTGGTCGATCAGCGCGTGATCGCGATCTATTTCGACAAGAACCGGCGCGTGCGCCGGCTTGCGAATTACGGCCTTCAGGACGGCAAGATCTTCGACTCCATCAGCCGCACCACGCCGACGTCGGGTCAGGAGATGAGCTACCTCGCGCCGCTGTTCAAGCTGCTCAGCTTCAACTGAGATCGTGAGCTCACACTCTCTGCCTGCGGCGTCGTGACGCTCTTCGCACGACGCGCATCCTCGCCGGCGACTTGCCGTTGTGCATCGGGTTCCCTACGCTCCCTGCAAAATAAAAAGCAGGGAGTGGATTCGTGCCCAACAAGCTTCCGACGAGATTGTTGTCCCGCCGCGGCGTGCTCACCGGTGCCGCTGGCCTGACGGCCGCAGCGATCCTGCCGCGATCGAGCCTTGCCGATTGGAAGCCGACGGAGAACGTCCGCATCATCGTGCCCGCCGCAGCCGGCGGCTCGACCGATGTGATGGGCCGATTGCTCGCCGCTCATCTCCAATCCGCCTGGGGCCAGACCGCAGTCGTCGAAAACCGCTCGGGCGGCGGCGGCACGATCGGAACGGCCGAGGTGGTTCGCTCCAAGGCCGACGGCCACACCATCCTGATCGGCAATCCCGGTCCGAACGCGATCGCCTACAGCATCTTCAAGAACCTCACCTACAAGCCTGACCAGCTCCAGCCTGTCTCCAACATGATCCGGATCCCGAACATCGTGTCGGCGCATCCAAAGACAGGCATCAAGTCGGTCGCCGAGCTGATCGCCTATCTGAAGGCCAATCCCGACAAGCTCAGCTACGCCTCGTCGGGCGTCGGCCAGAGCCCTCACCTCACCGGCGCCTGGTTCCTCCAGCTCACCGGCCTGAAGATGACGCACATCCCGTTCCGCGGCGCCGGCCCTGCGCTCCAGGCCGCGCTCGCCGGCGACATCCAGGTCCTGTTCGACAATCTCTATCCGAGCCTGCCGCAGGTGCAGAACGGCACGCTCAACGGCCTCTGCGTCACCACCACCGAGCGCAGCGAGCTCGCACCTGATCTGCCGACCATGCGCGAGAGCGCACCCGAGCTTGCCAATTTCGACGTGTCGTCCTGGTTCTCGGTGTTCCTGCCAAAGGGCGTCCCCGCGCCCGTGCTCGAGGCGCTCAATCTCCAGGTCAAGGCGATGCTGGCGCGCGACGACATCAAGAAGCAGATCACCGCCATGGGCGCCCGCGCCGACTACGGCACGCCGCAGCAATTCGCGGATTTCGTGGATGCCGAGACCAAGAAGTTCGCCGGCATCATCCAGAAGGAAGGGTTGCAGATGGACGTGCAGTGATGGCGCTGTCGTGGTTGCTGAGCGCCAGCTTCGTAGGGTCGGTTAGCCCTGCGACTGCGCGAAGCGCTGTTAGCAAGGCGTAACCCACCTCTTCTGCCTCTGCGGAAACGAACCATGGTGGATCACGCTTCGCTAATCCACCCTACGTATGCAGATCGCGTCATTGCGAGCGTCCGTCAAACAAAAACCCCGCGGCTCACGCCGCGGGGTTTGTCCTGCATCGTCTGTGACGCTCAGTGCGCCAGGATCGCCAGCAGCAGCAAGGCCACGATGTTGGTGATCTTGATCATCGGGTTCACCGCGGGGCCCGCGGTGTCCTTGTAGGGATCGCCGACGGTGTCGCCTGTCACCGCGGATTTGTGGGCATCGGAGCCCTTGCCGCCGAAGTGGCCGTCCTCGATGTACTTCTTGGCATTGTCCCAGGCGCCGCCGCCCGAGGTCATCGAGATCGCGACGAACAGGCCCGTCACGATCACGCCGAGCAGCATGGCGCCGACGGCCGAGAACGCCGCCGACTTGCCGGCGACGCCGCCGCCCGCGATCGCGTAGATCACGAAGTAGACAACGATCGGCGACAGCACCGGAAGCAGCGAGGGGATGATCATCTCCTTGATCGCCGCGCGCGTCAGCAGGTCGACCGCCTTGCCGTAGTCAGGCTTGTCGGTGCCCTGCATGATGCCCGGCTTCTCGCGGAACTGGCGCCGCACCTCCTCGACGATCGCGCCGGCTGCACGGCCGACCGCGGTCATGCCCATCGCGCCGAACAGATACGGCAGCAAGCCGCCAAACAGGAGGCCCACCACCACATAAGGGTTGTTCAGCGAGAAGTCCGGATTGACGCCGGCGAAATAAGCGTGGTTCGCGCTGTCCCCAACGAAGAACTTGAGGTCCTGGTTGTAGGCCGCGAACAGCACCAGGGCGCCGAGACCGGCGGAGCCGATCGCGTAGCCCTTGGTCACCGCCTTGGTGGTGTTGCCGACCGCGTCGAGCGCGTCGGTCGATTTGCGCACCTCCTTGGGCAGGCCCGCCATCTCGGCGATGCCACCGGCGTTGTCAGTCACCGGTCCGAAGGCGTCGAGCGCGACGACCATGCCGGCCAGCGCCAGCATGGTGGCGGTCGCGATCGCGATGCCGAACAGGCCGGCCAGGCTGTAGGTGACCAGGATACCGGCGATGATGACGATCGCAGGCAGGGCGGTCGCCTCCATCGAAACGGCGAGGCCCTGGATCACGTTGGTGCCGTGACCGGTAACCGAGGCCTGGGCGATCGACTTCACCGGGCGATAGTCCGTGCCGGTGTAGTACTCGGTGATCCAGATGATCAGCGCGGTGACGACGAGGCCGACCACGCCGCACTCGAACAGCGCCATGCCGGTATAATCGACGCCCTCGAGCTTGCCGAAGCCGATCAGATAATAGATCACCACGGCAATGCCGATCAGCGACAGCACGCCGGTTGCGATCAGGCCCTTGTAGAGCGCGCCCATGATCGACTGGCTCGGCCCGAGCTTGACGAAGAACGTGCCGATGATCGAGGTGATGATGCAGATGCCGCCAATGGCGAGCGGCAGCGTCATCATGTTGGCGAGGATTGGCGTCTTGGCGAAGAAGATCGCCGCCAGCACCATGGTGGCGACCGCGGTCACCGCATAGGTCTCGAACAGGTCGGCCGCCATGCCGGCGCAGTCGCCGACATTGTCACCGACGTTGTCGGCGATGGTGGCGGGGTTGCGCGGATCATCCTCGGGAATGCCCGCCTCGACCTTGCCGACGAGATCGCCGCCGACATCCGCACCCTTGGTGAAGATGCCGCCGCCGAGACGGGCGAAGATCGAGATCAGCGAGGCGCCGAAGCCGAGCGCCACCATGGCGTCGACCACGGTGCGGCTATCGGGCGCGAGGTTCAGCGAGTGAACCAGGAACGCGAAGTAGAGCGTCACCCCTAACAGCGCGAGACCCGCTACCAGCATGCCGGTGATCGCACCCGCCTTGAACGCGAGCTCGAGGCCACCGGCGAGCGACGTCGTCGCGGCCTGGGCGGTGCGCACATTGGCGCGGACCGACACGTTCATGCCGATGAAGCCGGCGGCTCCCGACAGGATGGCGCCGATGGCGAAACCGATCGCGACATAAAGGCCGAGGAAATAGGCAAGCAGCACGAAGATGACGATGCCGACGATGCCGATCGTGGTGTACTGGCGCCGGAGATAAGCCTGTGCGCCTTCACGCACAGCTCCCGCGATCTCCTGCATGCGCGGCGACCCCGCATCCGCACTCAACACCGAAGACGTCGCCCAAATCGCGTAGGCGACGGAAAGCACTCCGCAGAGCACTATCAACCATAATGCTGTCATGTGATTTTTGCCTCAGATCCTTGATCTACGTACCCCCGGCGCCTTTTGTTGTCCGTCGTGCGGTGCGGCGCCTTGATTTTGAACAAAGCCGCCCGCAGGCGGCTTTAGTCGGCCACAAGCTTGCCAAAATCAAATTGAGGGTGCAACGCCAGATAGGTGCGAAAAAGCCGATCTCGGCAGGTATTTAGACCTAATCCCGAGCGCCTGCGGTTCCTCAGGCCGCCGATCTCACGGGATGACGGGAGGCTGATGCTAATTCCAAGGTCTGGCCGCCGGTCGTTGCGCGCCTGGCGTAGATCTTGACCTCGTAGGCGGCACCACCGGGGCCCGGCTCCAGCGCCACCGAAACGACCCGGTCGAGCGTGAGGATACCGAGCGGCACGTCCTGATCAGGCAGGATCAACGTCGCCTGCTCGCCAACGAACACGATCACGAGATGGCCTTTGGCCATGTTGCTCTTCGCCAGCACGCGCAACTGGCTGTGATAAGGCTGCCGCGTCCAGGCCGATGGCAGGTCGGGATCGACCACGACCTGGATGTTGTTGGTCGTTGGATGCACCGTCAACACCATTTTCGCCTGATCGGGCTTCCAGTGCATGGGCAGCGCCGGCATGGTTTTCCAGAGACAATCGAACACCGCGCACTCGCCTGGCCTGCTGTCGTGGATCGCGCAGCCCAAGGTGGGCTCGCAATGTGAGCACCACGCGCCGGCGGGCTTGCCGAACGCGACCACGTTGTAGACCTTGCAACAGAGCGTACAGCTTCCGCACGCGCGCTCCTGGGCAATCGAAGCCTCGCCCGCCGCCGAACCGACCGTCGTCATCCGAACACCCACCAGCTGCCCACCTGCCGGCGCTGATAAATCCGCAGGCTTTCGCGGGGATTGCGAAAGGCTGGCCTTAAGCCGCCGACCTCACGGGATAGCGGGACGTGGATCCGACCTCGATCGTTTGGCCGTCCGGCATGGTCCGCGTCGTCGAGACCTTGATCTCATAGACGCCGCCGTTCGGACCGGGCTCCAGGCGAACCGCTATGGTCTGCTCGGGCGTCAGAGGGCCGAGTGGCACGTCCTGGTCCGGCAGCACCAGCGTCGCCTGGTCATTAACGAAGACCACGACGTAAATGCCCTTCGGCATGTTCTTCTTGGCCCACTGCCGCAGGTGATCGTGATAGGGCTGTCGGCTCCACGCCGACGGCAAGCCGGGATCGACCTGGATCTGGATGTTCCGGGTGATCGGCTGAATGGAGGCCACCATCTTCGCCTGGTCGGGCTTCCACTGCGCCGGCATCGCCGCGTCGGTGCGCCAGAGGCAGTTAAACTCGGCGCACTGGGTCGGCAGATTGTCGTGGATCTTGCAGCCGCGGCCGGGCTTGCATTGCCCGCACCATTTGCCCGCGGCCTTCCCAATCTCGGCAATGTCGTAGACCTTGCAGCACAGCGAGCAGCTTCCGCATTCCCTGCCGGGAACAATCTGCAGCGTGCCGGCCGTTGAAGCTGCTGTCATCCGAATCAAGCCCGTCCGTTGCGATTGCCGATATTACCCTGACGTCGCCGGAAATCGGAGAGCCAGCCCGCGCATCCCGGCGAACCACGGGTCTGTCAGGGCCTAGAAATGGCTATAGGACAATCGCCACAGCGTAACCTCGCGGCCCTGCGCGTCGATCCATTGCGGCGCCCCCTGGCCGGAAATAATGGTGCCGATCACCGCGACCTCGACCCCGGCCAGCGCGGCCTGTCGCGAGAAGGCAGCGCTGCGTCCTTCCGGAACCGTGCACAGGATCTCATAGTCGTCACCACCCGACACAAGCTTCTCGAGCCCGACGACGGGGACTGCGATGGCGGCGGCCGGTGACGCGGGAACATGGTGCGCGTTGATCACCGCACTGACACCCGAGGCAGCGCAGAGCTTGGCGAGATCGCCTGCCAGGCCATCCGACACGTCCATGCCGGCGCTTGCATGGTCGCGCACGATGCTCGCCAGCGCATTGCGCGGCCGTGGAACGCGATAGCGATCGATCAGGTAGCCCCGAGCAGCGGGGTCGGTCACCGCGGCAGCGGCCGCACCGCCCGTCAGCACATCGAGGCCCAGCGCGGCATCGCCGATCGTGCCCGTCACAAAGACGAGGTCGCCCGGCCTTGCGCCGGTGCGGCCAACCATCCGCCCTTTCGGCACGCGCCCGAAGGCCGTGATCGAGATCATCTGCGGTCCCGGCGTCGACACCGTATCGCCGCCGAGCAGCGGGCACGCAAAGGTCTTGGCGTCCTCGCCGAGTGCATCGGCGAACGGTCTCAGCCAGGCATCCTCCTTGCTGCGCAGCGCCAAGGTCAGCACGAATCCGGCAGGTGAAGCGCCCTTGGCGGCAAGATCAGACAGGTTCACCCGCAGCGCCTTGCGCGCGACGGTATCGGGGGGATCGGTGGCAAGATAATGCACGCCCTCGACCACCGCGTCGGTGGTGACGACGATGTCTTCGCCGGACGAGGACAGGATCGCGGCATCATCGACCAGGGCAAGTGCACCGGGATCGGTCGCCAACGGCTTGAAATAGCGCGCGATGAGGGAGTCTTCGGCCGAGGTTTCCGGTGCGTTCGTCATCGGCGCTAACCCCAAACTCCACGGTCATCGCCCGGCTTGACCGGGCGATCCAGTACGCCGAGACACCCGATGTCAATAACCGCTGCCGCGGCGTACTAGATCACCCGCCTTCGCGGGTGATGACAGCGGAATGTGCACCTACACCCGCCCGAACTCGTCGCCGCGAAACTGGCGGCCGATCTGGTCGAGCACGGCATTGACCATGCCGGTCTCCTCGCGGTCGACGAAGGCATTGGCGACATCGACATATTCGGACACGACGACGCGGCCGGGCACGTCCTTGCGATGCTGCAGCTCATAGGCCCCTGCCCGCAGCACCGCGCGCAGGATCGCCTCGATCCGCTTCAAGGGCCAGCCCTTCGATAGCGCCTCGTCGATCAGCGGATCGAGCTTCTTCTGGTCGCGCACGACGCCGGAGACGACGTCGCGGAAGAATGCCGCTTCCGCCGGCAAATAGGTGTCACCCTCGACCTCGTTGCCGAGCCAGTGGCTTTCGAACTCGGCAAAGATGTCATTGATGCCGGCACCGGCGATGTCCATCTGGTACAGCGCCTGAACGGCTGCGAGCCGCGCCGCACCGCGCCGGTTGGCTTTCTTCTCCGCGGGCGCGGCCGGTTTCCTGATCTCAGCCATGGCTCAGGCCCGCGCCAGGCGGCGCTTGATGCGCAGCATTGCAAGCGCCGCGCGCGCGGCATCGCCGCCCTTGTTGAGCTCGCTGGCACGCGCCCGTGCCCAAGCCTGGTCCTCAGTGTTGACGGTGAGAATGCCATTGCCGAGCGGCAGTTTTCGCGCAACCGCAAGGTCCATCAGCGCGCGCGAGGATTCCTGCGAGACGATCTCGAAATGAATGGTGTCGCCGCGGATCACGCAGCCGAGCGCAATCACGGCGTCGTAGGGCTTGCCGTTTGCCGCAGCCGCATCGACTGCGATGGCAACCGCGGCCGGGATCTCCAGTGCGCCAGGAACCGTGATGACGTCATGGATCAGGCCGGCCGCCTTGAGTTCGATGACCGCGCCGTCCAGAAGCGCGTCCTGGAGATCATCATAGAACCGCGCCTCGACGATCAGCGCCCGTGCGCCGGAAATGTCGGTCTGGTCCTTCAGGGGTGCGCGCCGCGCGTCTGCCATCGTCTAAATCCGTTCTACTGGGTCGGCGCGTTATGTAGTCGCCGCAGGCGTGTAAGCCAAGTTTTAAAGCGCAAATCCGGCTTCGCCGGTCACTTCATTTCCGCCAGCCGCGCCGCGTAGCGGGCCATCAAATCGACCTCGATATTCACTTCAGCGCCTGCCTTCCAGCCGCCGATCGTGGTCACCGTCAACGTATGCGGGATGATCAGCACCGAAAAGCTGGTGTCCGTCACCGTGTTAACCGTGAGCGAGACGCCATCGAGCGTGATCGAACCTTTGGTTGCGATGAAACGCGCCAGCTCGCGCGTCGTCGAGAGCTCGAACCGCGCCATGTCAGGCAGGTCCTCGCGGCTGACGATGGTGGCGATGCCGTCGGCATGGCCGGCGACGATGTGGCCGCCGAGCTCGTCACCGATCTTGAGCGCACGCTCGAGATTGAGCCTGGTGCCCAGCCTCCAGTGCTTTGCCGTCGTCAGCGCCAGCGTCTCGGCGGCGGCATCGACATCGTACCAGGTCTTTTGATTAGAATCCTTGCCATCGGCGACGCCGGAGGCGACCACAGTGAGGCAGACGCCGTTGCTCGCGATCGAGGCGCCGTCGGCGATGGTGGCCTGGTCGTAGCTGCAGGCGATGCGCAACCGGTGCAATTGCCCCTGCGCCACAGGCGTGAAGCTGACGATCTCGCCGATGTCGGTGACAATGCCGGTGAACATGTTAGGCGCGCTCGTAGACAGTGAGAGTATCGGGGCCGAATGTCTCGCTAGCATGAACCTTGTAGGCCTGCGACTGCGTGATTTTCGACAGGGGCAATGCATCGAGCGCATCGACCCCTTCGGCGCCCACCTCTTCCGCTCCGCGGAACAGCCAGATTTGGTCGACCAGGTCGGCGGACACGAAGGAGGCCGCAACGCGGCTGCCGCCCTCGACCATCAGCCGCGTGATGCCCCTCTCGGCGAGCGCATGCAGCACGGCCGGAAGGTCGAGCCCGGATGCACCATTCGGTGGCATGCGCAGGATTTGCGCACCGGCCGCGCCCAGACGTGTCGCGGCTGCCGCTTCTGCGAGCTCCGATCCGATCACCCAGAGCGGCGTCTCGCGCGCAGAACGAACAAGCTTGCTGGACGCGGGAATCCGCAAACTCTGGTCGAGGACAACGCGCAACGGAGAACGCGCTTCCATGCCCGGCAGGCGGCAATTGAGCTGCGGATCATCCGCCAGCACCGTGCCGATGCCGACCAGGATCGCATCGCACTGCGCGCGCAACAGATGCACGCGATTGCGGACGGCTTCGCCCGTGATCGCGAGCGGCTTGCCACCGGCTGCGCCAATCTTGCCGTCGGGCGAGACCGCGAGCTTCAGGATCACATGTGGACGCTTGTCCCTGATGCGGCGGAAATGGCCGGCATGGTCGAACGCGGCCTCCGCTGCGCACAGGCCGATATCCACGGTGATGCCAGCGGCGCGCAGGCGCGCGTGGCCCTGCCCCTCCACTTCAGGATTGGGATCCTCGATCGCCGCCACCACGCGCTTGACGCCGGCCGCGATCACCGCATCGGCACACGGCGGCGATTTGCCGAAATGCGAGCAGGGCTCGAGCGTGACGTAAAGCGTGGCGCCACGCGCCGCCTCGCCCGCACGCCGCAGCGCCTCTGGCTCCGCATGCGGCCGTCCACCAGGCTGTGTCCAGCCGCGACCGACGATGACGCCGTCCTTGACGATAACGGCACCGACGGCGGGATTGGGCCAGACGCGGCCCTGCCCGCGCCGGCCGAGCGCCAGCGCCAGCTGCATGAAGCGGCGATCGGCGTCCCTGGACTCGCGGGCCTTCTGCGCGAATTGATCCTCCAGGATGCGGAAGATCATTTGCGGATCGCGGCGAGCCGCGCTTCCTCCTCACCGGAGAGCTCGCCGAGCACGTCGGCGAAATCCTTCGCCTCGCGGAAATTACGATAGACGGAGGCGAAGCGCACATAGGCGACGTCGTCGAGCGTGCGCAGATGCTCCATCACGGTCTCGCCGATCACCTCCGACGAGATCTCGGCCTCACCCCCGGTCTCGAGCTCGCGCACGATGGTGGAGACCATCTTCTCGACCCTTTCGGGCTCGACCGGCCGCTTGCGCAAGGAGATCGAGACCGAACGCATCAGCTTGTCGCGATCGAACGGCACGCGGCGGCCGTTGCGCTTGATCACCGTGAGCTCGCGCAGCTGCACGCGCTCGAAGGTGGTGAAGCGGAAATTGCAGGCGACGCATACGCGCCGCCTGCGGATGACGGAAGAATCCTCGGTCGGACGCGAGTCCTTTACCTGCGTATCGAGACTGTTGCAGTTCGGGCAGCGCATCCGTTGATCCCAGCCTTACTGATAGATCGGGAACCGGTCGGTGAGCGCCTTGACCCGTTCCTTGATCGCGGCCTCGACCAGCGGCGCCTTGCCGTCGTCGGACTGCGCGATCGCGTTGAGGACCTCGGCGATCATGCCGCCGACCTGCTGGAATTCGGCGACGCCGAAGCCGCGGGTCGTGGCCGCCGGGGTGCCGAGACGAATACCGGAGGTGACGAACGGCGATTGAGGGTCGAACGGAATGCCGTTCTTGTTGCAGGTGATCGCGGCGCGGACCAGCGCCTTCTCCGAGACGTTGCCCTTCAGGCCCTTCGGCCTGAGGTCAACCAGCATCAGATGGTTATCGGTGCCGCCGGAAACAATGTCGAAGCCGTGGCTCTTCATCGCCTCGGCCAGCGCCTTGGCGTTCTCGACGACGTTCTTCGCATAGACCTTGAAGTCCGGACGCAGCGCCTCGCCGAAGGCCACCGCCTTCGCCGCGATCACATGCATCAACGGGCCGCCCTGCAGGCCTGGGAAAATCGCCGAGTTGAATTTCTTGGTCAGCGCCTCATCGTTCCACAGCATGAGGCCACCGCGCGGGCCGCGCAGCGATTTGTGCGTCGTGGTCGTGGTGACATGGGCATAAGGCACCGGCGAGGCATGCACGCCGCCGGCGACGAGGCCCGCGAAATGCGCCATGTCGACCAGCAGGTATGCACCGACGCTGTCCGCGATCTCGCGGAAGCGCTTGAAGTCCCAGGCACGCGAATAGGCCGAGCCGCCGGCCACGATCAGCTTCGGCTTGACCTCTTCGGCCTGCCTCGCGACCGCGTCCATGTCGATGATCTGGTCCTCGCGACGCACGGTGTAGTGCGAGGCCTTGAACCACTTGCCGCTCATGTTGACGGGCGAGCCGTGGGTGAGATGGCCGCCGGCCGCCAGATCAAGGCCCATGAAGGTGTCGCCGGGCTGCAGCAGCGCCAGGAACACGGCCTGATTCATCTGGCTGCCCGAGTTCGGCTGCACGTTGGCAAAGCCAGCGCCGAACAGTTTCTTGGCGCGATCGATCGCGAGGTTCTCGGCGACGTCGACCCACTCACAACCGCCGTAATAGCGCGCGCCCGGATAACCCTCTGCGTACTTGTTCGTCATGACCGAGCCCTGCGCTTCCAGCACAGCCCGGCTGACGATGTTCTCGGAGGCGATCAGCTCGACTTCATGGCGCTGCCGGCCGAGCTCGCCCTTGATGGCGGCGGCGATTTCCGGGTCGGCCTGCTCCAGCGAGGCGGTGAAAAACGAATCGGGCGCATTGGCGGTCTTGGCGAAGGTCATCTTGCGAATATCTCCACCGCCGCAGCCTTTTGGCGGGCTACGGGCGGGTCTGGTGTGGCGATCGGAAGCGGCGAGCGCGATCTACCACATCGCCCGCAACAGGCCAAGCATTTGCGGGTCGGACGCGGGATTTATGCCAGATATGGTGGAGATGACCCGGTTGGAGGCCCCGCAAGCTTACGGACGTCCGTGGCATTGAGAGGCGGAGCAGCCCTAATTCCAGCCCATGGCACCTGGTGGCCCCTCAAAGGTCAGACTGGCCAGGCTCGGCCTGCAGTCCGTCTACAGCCCGGTATACCCCGCCTTCACCGGGTCGACGCTGCCGTCGAGCTGACGCAGATAGGTCAGGCCGCAGACCGTCAACCTGTGGGTGTCCTTCTCGCCGGCTTCCATCAGGGTGTTGAGATAGTTTGTCACCTTTTCCCGCGCCTCTGCGCTCGCCGCGGACGTGCGGTTGGCGAGCAGGTCATAGGTCTGCATGATGCGGTCGATGGCGGCTTCCATGGCACCCTCTGGTTTTCTCTGCGATTTTCGGAGTCGTGATCAGGCGGCTCGGGCAGCGGATAGCGCCTCGAACCTGACAATGGCCTTGTTGGCGAGCCTGATCTTGTTGAATTCGCCGTGCTGAAGCAGCTTGATGATGACCTCGAGCAGGCGTTCATTGGTGACAAGCGTGTCGGGGATCGCGCCGGAGCGGCGGAGGTAGTTCGCGGCGATGGCGTAGGCATCGCTCACGAGCTCGACGTTCATTGCCTGTATCCCGCGCTCGACCAGCATCGCATCCTCCGATCCGCAGAGACAACTGCGACGCGAGATTCTGGTTCCACCCTACTGGCCATTTTTTCGCAAGCGCGAAAAGGCGTCAAAACGCGCCGGTCCGGGACAAGCCGGGCCGACGCGCTTGGGGAAGTCAGGCACGTTGGGAGACCTGCCGGTCTTGTTGGGGGCCGGCTTGGCCTTGATCCCTTCTAGAACTCAGAGGCGATACAGGATCTGGTCGGTCCAGAACCGCTCGAGGCGGTGCAGCGACTTGTTGAGGGTCGAGAACTCCTCGCCGGAGATGCCACCGACCTGCTCCACCGTCTTGACGTGCTTCTGGTAGAGGCTGTCGACGATGCGGCGGACTTCCTGGCCCTGCGGCGTCAGGCGGATTCGCACCGAGCGGCGATCAACGCGCGAGCGCTGATGATCGAGGAAGCCGAGCTCGACGAGCTTCTTCAGATTGTAGGAGACGTTGGAGCCGAGATAGTAACCGCGCGTGCGCAGTTCGCCCGCGGTCAGCTCCTTGTCGCCGATGTTATAGAGCAGGAGCGCCTGCACGGAATTGATGTCGGCGCGGCCACGACGATCGAACTCGTCCTTGATCACGTCGAGGAGCCGGCGATGCAGCCGCTCCACCAGAGTCAGAGCTTCCAGATAGAGCGACTGAACCGAACCCTGCGGGCCGGAAACGCGCTCTGCGGTATCTGCCGCAGTTGCGACGGCTTTCATCATGACACTTCCCCTGTTGTCGTTTTTATCGACACTTATTCGACGCAACTTGTGTTCCGTCTGATAGGTCCAACTTAAGGGGGCCGTTTGAAGATCGGCTTAAATAAGAGAATAAAGAGATCATGAATTTAAGACAGTGAATTGCGGATTAAGCCTGTGCCACAAGCACTTTTCGCAACCGTCTGTTGACCGTGGCAAGGTCCTGTTCACCCTCCGTCCGCCCCTTCTGTCGCATTCCAGAACAGCCCCGCCCCGTTTCGAAACGCACGCGTAAGAGCTGTGGCGGATATCGCTAGGTCAACGAAAACTTACCTCGAATTTGAAGCAACCAGCGGTCAACCAAGTCACCACGACTCCGCACCCTCTGCTCTCGTGTCCCGGACAAGCGCAGCGAAGATCCGGGATCCAGAAAGCCAAAACCGAGATCGTGGAGAGATGGGCCCCGGCTCAGCAGCGCATCACTGCGTGCCGCGCAGCGTCCCGGGCACGAGAGTTTGCAGCCCTACGGCGGCCGTTCGCGCGCGGCCATCCAGGCGAGCGCGAGATAGGCGGCGAGCATGAAGGCCTCGACGCCGACGACGATCAGGCTGCCGCCGTAGATCCCCGGGAACATCAGCTCGATCACCGCCATCGAGACCACGGTCGTGAGCCACACCACCGCGCCCCAGGGCGTGGCGAGCCAGAGGCCGACCGCGGCGACGAGTTCGATCACGGCGAAGTAGATGGTCGAGGCCTGCCAGGCCATCGATTGGTTCTCGAACGCCTCGTCCTCGCCGCCGACGAAGCCCGTCACCTGCGCCCAGTGATAGAGGCCCTTGAGGATCGATAGCAGCGCCATCACCCGCAGGAACAGCACGAGCCGCCGCGTCCAGACATTGTCGTCGGACTCAGGTCTCTCCGACGAGATCGCGGCGACCGACATCGCGCTGTCTCGGGCGCTGTCTCTGACGGCGTCCCTGGCATTGTCGCGGGCCGCATCGCGGGTGGAGAGTTCCGGCATAGCCCCCTTCTGGCTGGTTCGCCCCACAAAATCAATCGGCAGCGCAAGCCGGTTCAATTCTGCCTTGCGGGAGGTCAAGCCGCGGTGACGGGAAACATGCGAGCTGGTATAAGAATAATTCCAGCCGGGAGAACAGTAATGGCGATCAAATACGGACGTCCGATCGAACTGCGCGAGGTCGCGCGCGGGACGGGTGCGACGGTGCCCCATGCCCTCGATCTGACCGTCCGCCCCCGCCGCAACCGCAAGGCCGAATGGGCCCGGCGCATGGTGCGCGAGAATGTGCTCACCACCGACGATCTGATCTGGCCGCTGTTCCTGATTGACGGCAACAACAAGCGCGAGGCCATCGCCTCGATGCCCGGCGTCGATCGTCTCAGCGTCGATCAGGCCGTGCGCGAAGCCGAGCGCGCCATGAAGCTCACCATTCCCTGCATCGCGCTGTTTCCCTATACCGACCCGTCCCTGCGCGACGAGCAAGGCTCCGAAGCGACCAATCCGAACAATCTGGTCTGCCAGGCGGTGCGCGCGATCAAGAAGGAGTTTCCGGAGATCGGCATCCTCTGCGACGTCGCGCTCGATCCCTTCACCAGCCATGGCCATGACGGCCTGATCTCCGACGGCAAGATTTTGAACGACGAGACGGTCGCGGTGCTGGTGCGCCAGGCGCTGGTGCAGGCCGAAGCCGGCTGCGACATCATCGCGCCGTCGGACATGATGGA
Source organism: Bradyrhizobium guangzhouense (assembly GCF_004114955.1). Classification (NCBI taxonomy): domain Bacteria; kingdom Pseudomonadati; phylum Pseudomonadota; class Alphaproteobacteria; order Hyphomicrobiales; family Nitrobacteraceae; genus Bradyrhizobium; species Bradyrhizobium guangzhouense. The sequence continues at coordinate 3,259,980 of NZ_CP030053.1, read as the reverse complement.
CGGCCGTGTTGCGGCGATCCGCGAGGCGCTGGATCACACCGGCCTGCTCGACGTGCAGATCATGGCCTATGCCGCGAAATACGCCTCCGCCTTCTACGGCCCGTTCCGCGATGCCATCGGCTCCGCCAAGACGCTGACCGGCGACAAGCGCACCTACCAGATGGACAGCGCCAACACCGACGAAGCACTGCGCGAGGTCGATCTCGACATTGCCGAAGGCGCCGACATGGTGATGGTGAAGCCCGGTATGCCCTATCTCGACGTGGTCCGCCGCGTGAAGGACACGTTCGCGATGCCGACCTTCGCCTATCAGGTCTCGGGCGAATACGCGATGATTGCCGCCGCCGCGAACAATGGCTGGCTCGATGGCGACCGCGCCATGATGGAGAGCCTGCTCGCCTTCAAGCGCGCCGGCGCCGATGGCGTGCTCAGCTATTTCGCGCCGAAGGCGGCAGAGAAGCTGCGCGCGCACGCCTAGGTGTCGTAGGGTGGATTAGTTAGCCGAAGGCGTAATCCACCACTTCCGCCTCCGTGGATACGAACAGTGGTGGAATACGCTACGCTAATCCACCCTACGGCACCTGAGTGCCGGCTCTCACGTCATAATCGCCCGCCCCCGAATCGCCGGAATATTTCGGCTTGTTAATCGCGCTGCGCCCTTGGCAGGGGAAGGGCCTGTTCCCATGTCCTGCCTCGGAAGTTTCCCTTGGGAGGACGGACATGTCGTATTCGGACTCGGGCAATTCGCGCCCCTGGCGCAATGACGGCGGCGCGCAGCCGCACGCCTACGATCCTTACCTGCATCCGGAGCTGTTCCGCGGCGTTGCGACGCGGCGGGCATTTGCGTTCCTGATCGACATGGTCGTGATCTCCGTTCCCGTCATCCTCGGCTACATCTTCATCGCCGTGTTCGGCGTGGTGACGCTGGGCATCGGCTGGGCACTGTTCTGGCTGGCCTGGCCGGCCTCCGTGATCTGGGCAATCGTCTATTACGGCGCCTGCATCGGTGGTCCCTCGTCGGCGACCGTCGGGATGCGGATCATGGACCTGGAGTTGCGCACCTGGTACGGCGCGCCCGGCTATTTTGTCCTCGGCGCCACCCATGCCGTGCTGTTCTGGGTCTCGGTCTCGTTCCTCTCGCCCTTCGTGGTTCTCGTCGGCCTCTTCAACGGCCGCCGGCGCTTGCTGCACGATTTCGTGCTGGGGACGGTCGTGATCAACAATTCCGTTCGCGCACCCGCGCCCCAGACCGCGAGGACCTGGTGAGGCCACGGCGATCAAGGACCCACTAACCCGGATCCGCTAGACTGGCTGATCTGACCAGCCGAGCGGACCGATTGACCGGGAGCTTTCGTAGCGCGATGCTGATACTCAGTTCGGAGGCCCACGACGTCCCTTGACCCAGCACTCGCGCGACACCCCACAATTTTACCTCACGGCGCCGTCCCCCTGCCCGTATCTGCCGGGCCGGCATGAGCGCAAGGTGTTTACGCACCTCGTGGGGGAACGCGCCGGCGACCTCAACGATCTCCTGACCCATGGCGGGTTCCGCCGCAGCCAGTCGATCGCCTACCGGCCGGCCTGCGACCAGTGCCGGGCCTGCGTTTCGGTCCGCGTCGTCGCCAACGAGTTCCGCCCGTCCCGCAACTTCCGCAAGGTGATGGCGCGCAATGCCGACATCATCGGCGAGCAGCGCAGCGCGGTGCCGACGTCAGAGCAATATTCGGTGTTCCGCGCCTATCTCGACGCCCGCCACCGCCACGGCGGCATGGCCGACATGACCGTGCTCGACTACGCCATGATGGTCGAGGATAGCCATGTCGAGACCCGCATCATCGAATACCGCAGACGCGGCCCTGACAGCGGCGTCACTGGTCGCGGCGAGGAGCTGATCGCGGTCGCACTCACCGACGTGCTCAGCGACGGCCTGTCGATGGTCTACTCCTTCTTCGAGCCGAGCCAGGTCTCCCGCTCGATGGGCACCTTCATGATCCTCGACCACATCGCCCGCGCGCGCCGGCAAGGCCTGCCTTACGTCTATCTCGGCTACTGGATCGAGGGCTCCAAGAAGATGGACTACAAGGCCCGCTTCCTGCCGCAGCAGCGCCTCGCCCCGTCAGGCTGGCTGCGCATCGATGCGCAAGGCGATGGGGCGTCCGAGCCGCAGGATTAGCGCGCTTACCCGAACAGCGTATCCACCAGCAGCTTCACGTTCAAAATCACGATCACGCCCGCGACGATCCACGCGATCGCAGCAACATAGGGTGTGATCGCGAACTGCCCCATCTTGCGGCGGTCGGAGACGAAACGCACCAGCGGGATCACGGCGAAAGGAAGCTGCATCGACAGCACGACCTGGCTGAACACCAGCAAATCCGCAGTCCCCCTTTCGCCATAGATCGCGGTGACCACGATCACGGGAATGATGGCGATGCCTCGCGTGACGAGGCGGCGCGCCCAGCTCGGCAGGCGCAGGTCCAGAAAGCCTTCCATCACGATCTGGCCGGCGAGCGTCGCGGTGACGGTTGAATTGAGGCCCGAGGCGAGCAGCGCCACCGCGAACAATGTCGAGGCGATGCCGAGGCCGAGCAGCGGCGACAGCAACTCGAAGGCCTGGCCGATCTCGGCGACGTCGGAATGGCCGCTGGTGTGGAACGTCGCGGCCGCCACCACGAGGATCGCAGCGTTGACGAACAGCGCCAGCATCAGCGCGATGGTGGAATCCGTCGTCGCCCATTTGATCGCCTCGCGGCGCCCCTCGTCATTGCGCGCATAGGCGCGCGTCTGCACGATCGAGGAGTGCAGATAGAGATTATGCGGCATCACGGTCGCACCGATGATGCCGATCGCGATGTAGAGCATCTCGGAATTGGTGAAGATCTCGCTCTTCGGCGCAAAGCCGCGCAACACCTCGGCGACCGGCGGCGACGCGGCCACGATCTGGACCGCGAAGCAGACCGCGATCACTGCCAGCAGGGCCATCACGAAGGCTTCGAGGAAGCGGAAGCCCCGGTTCATCAGGACAAGCAGCAGGAACGCGTCGAGCGCGGCGATCAGCGCGCCGCCGACCAGGGGAATCCCGAACAAAAGTTTCAGCGCGATCGCGGTGCCGATCACCTCGGCGAGATCGCAGGCGATGATCGCGGCTTCGCAGGCGAGCCAGAGCAAAAGGTTCATCGCGGGCGAATAGGTGGCGCGGCAGGCCTGCGCCAGATCGCGGTCGGTGACGATGCCGAGCCGTGCCGCCAGCGACTGCAGCAGGATCGCCATCAGGTTCGAGAGCAGGATGACCGAGAGCAGCGTGTAGCCGAACCTCGACCCACCGGCGAGGTCGGTCGCCCAATTGCCGGGGTCCATGTAGCCGACCGAGACCATGTAGCCCGGGCCGACAAAGGCGAGCAGCCGCCGCCACCACGCCCCCGCCGCGGGGATCGCTACCGAGGCATTCACCTCGGCCAAGCTCTTGGTCGCCGGCGCATCTTTGCGCCAGGCCGTGTCGGAGATCAGATCAGGCGATCGGGCATCCATGTTGGCACAATACCGGAGTCAGCCCTTATTGCAACTCATTTGCAACTGCATCTAGCCGCCGCGGTTCCCGCTGCCAGGGTGCATTTTGCCCGCCCTGTCGGGAAGCGGGTGGGTTTGACCGCTCCCGGACGCGGATAATGGCGGCATCACGAGTTTGCAGGAAATGCGCCATGTCAAATGTCCCTCGCCTCCCCGACACCTTCAACCGCCTCGCCTGGTCCAACCTCACGGCGCAATCGGCCGAGCAGATCGCGCTGGCTGCCGCCCCCATCGTCGCCGTGCTGACGTTGGGCGACGCCGAGGGCCAGACCGGCGTGCTCCAGACCGCGCTGACCCTGCCCTTCGTCCTGTTCGCTATTCCCGCCGGGCTGCTCGCCGACCGCATCTCGCGCCGCGCTCTGATGGCCGGGGCCGAGGCGCTGCGGGCGGTGGCGTTGGGAACAATCGTGCTCCTGCTCGCTCTTGGCGCGCTCACCCTGCCGCTGCTGGCGCTGCTCGGTTTCGCAGCCGTCTGCGGCACCGTCGTCTATAGCGTGGCCGCGCCGGCGTTGGTGCCTTCGCTCGTGAGCGCAGAGCTGTTGCCGGCCGCGAATGCCCGCATCGAGCTTGCGCGCACGATCGCCTTTGCAAGCGGTCCCGCGCTCGGCGGCGCGCTGGTGGGATGGTGGGGCGCGAGCCCGGCCTTCGGCTTCGCTGCGGCGCTCTCGGCCGTCGCCGTGGTGCTGCTGTCCGGCCTCTACGAGCCCGCGCGCGCGCCCATGCCGCGCCGTCATCCGTTCCAGGACATCCGCGAGGGCGCGGGCTTCGTCTTCCACCATCCGCTGCTGCGACCGGTGTTCATCACGCAATTCATCTTCAATACCGGCTGGTTCCTGCAAATTGCAGTGTTCGTCCCCTACGCCGTGCGCCATCTTGGCCTGACCGCGGCTGGCGTCGGCACGGTGCTGACGATGTACGGCGTCGGCATGGTGATCGGCGCGCTGTTCGCCACGCGCGTGATGAAGCGCATCGCTTTCGGGACTGTGGTCGGCCTCGGCCCGGTCACCGGTTTCGTCGCAGCTATCGTGATGGTGCTGACGGTGCTGGTGCCCTCGCCTTGGCTTGCGGCACTGAGCTTCTTCCTGCTCGGCGTCGGGCCGATCCTGTGGGTGATCTCGACCACGACATTGCGTCAGGCGGTGACGCCGCCGCGTCTGCTCGGCCGCGTCTCCGCCATCAACATCATGAGCTACGGCGCCCGCCCGCTCGGCTCGGCGCTCGGCGCGATCGTCGGCGGCCTCTGGAGCGCGGAAGCGTGCCTCTATCTCGCCGCTGCCGTGTTCGGCGTGCAGGCGCTGGTGATCTGGCTCTCGCCGGCGGTGGCGCTGGACCGGCAACCGGCGATGGTGGGGGACGAAGCTGCGGCGCGGTGCTAGCCAAGCCGTCATTGCGAGGAGCGTAGCGACGAAGCAATCCAGTATCTTTCCGTTGAGGGATTCTCGATTGCTTCGCTGCGCTCGCAATGACGGAGTATGCGGAGACAGCCGGGCTAGTTCGCCAGGTAACGCTCGTAGCTGCCCGTCACCGGTTCGCTCGCATCGACTTCGGGATCCAGCGTGTAGAGATCCTGCGCACGGCCGATGCCGCGGAGCGCGTAGCGGCCGGTCGAGACGAGATAGCGGCGGCCGGCGGCATCCAGGCCCTTGTAGAACTCGGCCGACGCCAGCAACTCGCGATCGACCGAGCGGCTCATCGAGGCGATGCGGCTGACCTCGTTCACGGTCGGCCCCACCACGGTGAAATCGAGCCGGTCCTCGCTGCCGATATTGCCGTAGAAAACCTCACCGACATGCAAGCCGATATAGGCCGACGTGATCGGACGGCCCTCCGCCGCCCGGCGTGCATTCAGCGCCGCGACGTTCTGGCGGAACAGGTGCTCGGCCCGCAGCGCGGCGCGGCGGGCATGGGCCATGTCTTCACCCCAGAACATCGCAAGCACGCCATCGCCGATCAGCTTCAGCACGTCGCCACCGGCCTCGTGGATGGCGTCGATCACGGCCTGCGCATAGTCGTTGAGGAACGGGATGATCTCGTCCGGTCCGATGCTCTCGCTGATGCCGGTCGAGCCGCGCAGGTCCGAATACCAGAGCACGGCCTTGATGCGCTCGGTGACGCCGCGCGAGATGCGTCCGCGCAGGACCTGCTCGGAGGCATCGCGTCCGAGATAGACCCGCCCCAGCGTCCGCACGATATCGACCTGCTGCGCCGATTTGATCGCAAGTCCCAGCACCGGCACGAGATCGCGCAGCGCGGCGAGCTCGGCTTCGGTAAAGCCATCGTCCCGCCGGGTCGTCCAGTACGAATAGAGGCAGTCCATCTGCCCGAGCGCTCCGGTCTCGCCGAAGCGATGCACGAAGGCCAGGAAGTGGCGGTGACCGTTTTCGGCGAGCTCGCCGATCTGCGAGAAATCGAGCGAGGGCGCATCGGCAAGGTCGATCACCATCTCGTCGTGGCCATGCTCGAGCAGATGATAGAACACCGAGCGGCGCCAGTTCTTGGCCGCATCGCCCTCGGCCGTCGAGCCGTATTCGTGGACGTCACTTTCGTTGGTCGGCGTGTCGCTCCAACGGAACGCGCGTCCCTCGTAGATCGGATGCAGCGTATCGATGACCACGAGTCCGCGCGAGAGTTCCAGCCCCTCGGCGCGGCAGCGCTCGCAAAAGCCGCGCAAGAGTTCGGGTTCGGGAAGACCGGTGAGCCCCTGGCCGGCCAGCCAGTTCATCAGCGCAAGGCGGGAAGTGAGTTGCATGCGCCATTATGGCGTGCATTCGTGACGAGCGAAAGGCCGCAACCAAGGCTCCCGCCGACAGCAGGTCGAATATGCCGCGAACGCTGTTGACGCGCTCTCGCCTCGGGCCGCAAATGCAAATGATGACACCAAGGGCCAGAAATTCAGTGACATGAGCCAGCGCCAGCTTCCGATTATCCTCGCGCTCGGCACGACGCAGACCCTGGCCTGGGCCTCCAGCTATTATCTGCCGGCCCTGCTGGCCGATCCCATGGCCAACGATCTCGGCATCTCCACGAATTGGATCTTTGGCGCGTTCTCGGCCTCGCTGGTCATCTCTGCCTTGCTGGGTCCACGCATCGGGCGACAAATCGACCTCGTCGGCGGACGACAGGTGCTGTCCGCATCGAACGTGACCATCGCTGCCGGCCTCGCGCTGCTCGGCCTCTCCCAGTCTGTCGCGGTGATGACATTTGCCTGGTTCGTGCTCGGCATCGGCATGGCGATCGGACTCTATGACGCCGCCTTCGCCGCACTCGGCCGCATCTACGGCACGGAGGCGCGCAGGCCCATCACCGGCATCACCTTGATGGCCGGATTCGCCTCGACCGTCGGCTGGCCGCTCACCGCCTGGGGCCTCGCCCATGTCGGCTGGCGCGATACCTGTTTCGCCTGGGCCGCCGCCAACATCCTGATCGGCCTGCCGCTCAATTTCTTCATGCTGCCTTCGATCAAGGGCGCCAGACAGGCTGCGGCGACGGCCGAGAAGCCGCACGTCCCGCTTGACCGCACCATGATCCTGCTCGCCTTCGTGTTCGCCGCGGTCTGGACCGTCACCGGCGCCATGGCCGTGCATTTCCCGCGCATCCTGGAGGCGACCGGCGCAAGCCATGTCGAGGCGATCGCGGCCGGTGCGTTGATCGGCCCGGCCCAGGTGATCGCGCGGATTCTCGAAGCGAGCGTCCTCTCCCGCTTCCATCCGCTATGGTCGACCCGGCTTGCCTGCGTCACCCACCCGATCGGAGCTGCCGTCGTCGCCATCTTCGGTGCGCCGGCGGCGACCGCCTTCGCGCTGCTGCACGGCTCCGGCAACGGCATTTTGACGATTGCGCGCGGGACGCTGCCGCTGGCGATCTTCGGCCCGAAGGATTTCGGCTTCCGTCTCGGCATCATCGGCGCGCCGGCACGGATGGCGCAGGCGGTCGCGCCGCTGGCCTTCGGCCTGCTGATCGACGTGATGGGCGCCAAGGTGCTGATGGTCTCGTCGGCGCTCAGCCTGTCGGCACTCGCCGCGCTGCTCCTGATCCGCGCGGAGAAGCGGCCGGATTGACCATGCCGCCGCTTTCGCGCACAAGCGCAGCATGACTGACAACAGCCCCCCGCCCCGCACCTTCAAAGGCCTCATCCGCTGGGCCATGACGCCGCCTCAGGCCTGGGGCGTCTATCTCCTCGCCGTGCTGCTGGTGTGGCTGGTCTCGTTCTATGCCGGCACCCTGAAGCCGAAGAAAACGCCCGAAGCCGGTCCGCCTCCGGTCACCGCGCCGAAGAGCTGATCAAGAGCTAGTCGTAGAACTCCGGCGACATCTTCTGGGTGTCGCGCTGAGCCTTGTCGTGGTTGATCCACAGCTGCGCCTCTTCCTTCGAGATGGTGTCGGCGATTTTCTGCATCGAAGCGAGCGACTGCTCCTTGCTGAAATTGATCGCGGGAACACGGCGATTGTCGTAATTGTCCCTGAAGTGGGCGGCATCGCCCGAGAGCACCACCACGCCGGTCTTCGGCAGCCTCACCATCAACGATTGATGCCCCGGCGTGTGGCCGGGCGTCGAGAGGACGGTGATGCTGCCGTCGCCAAACACATCCTTGTCCCCGTTCAGCAGCTCGACCGGATGCGAGGGCTTGAAGCGCGGCTCATTATTGGCGCCGGGCCAGTCATATTCGGCCTTCTGCACGTAGAGCGTCGCCTGCGGGAACATCTCGACATTGCCGATGTGGTCAGGATGCGTGTGCGAGACGCCCATCGCCTTGACGTCGGAGGGCTCGACACCGATCTGCTCGAGCTGGGAAGCGAGCGTTTTCGGACGCCGCCAGGTGACGGCCTTGGGATCGGCCGGCACGAGGCCGTTCGGCATCGCTGCGATGGCGTCGGGAATGCCGGTGTCCCACAGGAACCAGCCCTTCGCGTGCTTGATGAGATAGCAGGTGTCGACGAAATCCATCGACTTGCCTTCATTTACCCCGGGCGACCAGCGCCCGATGTCGCCGGCGACGCCCTCGCCGCAATTCATGATGTAAAGCTTCTCGACACCAGGCTTCTGCGCGAACGCGGCCTGGGTGGACAGCGCGAATGCCGCGACGGCGAGAACGAGCGTGATCTTTGACATGACCTTGCGTGTCATCCTTGGTCCCTCCTTGCAGCGCCTTGTTACTACGACCGAGGATCAACCCCGCGCCGGCCGCGGAATTCCGCTTGCTCGCATTCTAGGCCTGAGCCACATGTCATTCTAACGCACAATGTCATGGTATCAGGCGATTGACAGGCCGGCGCGGTTTCGCTGTAATTAGTGCCATGGGGATTTGAGCGATCTCCCCACGAGGCGACATGCCCAAGTATCGCGTCCCCAGGTTTTTGCGAGGACGCAACACCATGCCTACGTTCACGACCATATCATCCGACAAACTGGCGCGCCTGATCGGCACGGCCAGTGCTCCCGTCTTGATCGATGTCCGCACCGAGGACGATTTTGCCGCCGACCGCCGGCTGATCCCCGGCTCTATCAGGTTCAGCCACGAGACCGTTGCGGAATGGGGCGGCCAATTTGCCGGCCGCTCCGCCATCGTCGCCTGCCTGCGCGGCGGCAAGCTCGCACAGGGCACGGCAGCCTGGCTGAGACAGCTCGGCGTTGACGCGGAAACCCTGGAAGACGGTTTCGAAGGCTGGAAAGCCGCCAAACTGCCGCTGCTCGACACCCGCAAGCTGCCCCCGCGTGACGCCAAGGGACGCTCCATCTGGGTGACGCGGGCGCGGCCGAAGGTCGACCGCATCGCCTGCCCCTGGCTGATCCGCCGCTTCGTCGATCCCACCGCAGTATTCTTGTTTGTCGCGCCATCAGAGGTGATCGCCGTCGGCGAGCGCTTCAAAGCCGCGCCCTTCGACATCGAGAACGTGTTCTGGAGCCACCGCGGCGAGCTCTGCACCTTCGACGTGATGATCGAGGAGTTCGGCATTGCGACGCCTGCGCTGCAGCGGCTCGCCACGTTGGTGCGCGGCGCCGACACGGCACGGCCGGACCTCGCACCGGAGGCGCCGGGCCTGCTCGCAGCCTCGCTCGGGCTGTCGCGCATGTACGACGACGACCTCGAACAGCTCGAGGCCGGCATGCTGCTCTACGACGCCTTCTATCGCTGGTGCCGCGACGCCATGGCCGAGACCCACAACTGGCCGACCAACAAGGTGAAAGCGTAAAGGACACAAGCAACGTGCAAGCAGGAGCTGATGCCGGTGACGGCATCAGCTCCGATGGGGCGCGTTGATTCAAATCAATGGTGACCCAAACACTCGGGATCAACTGCTGTGATGCCTCTCATGGTCACAGGAGACGAGCATGCGGTCGTTGGTGTTTGCAGCCGTCCTGAGCCTGATGCCGGTTTCGGCGTCTGCTATGTCCGACTGCCGGGTGACCGGTCAGCCATCGGTGTTCGGCGTCGACATGACGGCCTACTTTGCGATCAGGTCTGGCCACACCTGCAATTTTGCAATGCGAATTCCCGGAGCAATGCATAAGTCGGGCGTTTCGTTGCCGCCCTCGCACGGGACGCTCAGGCAGCTCAACGTCACGACATTCAGATACACCGCCGCACCCGGATACAGGGGCGCCGACATGTTTTCGATCTACGGCGAAGGGCAAGGTCCGTACGGCTCAGGGCGATCGGTCATGACAGTGAATGCAACGATCGAGTAGCCGACCGCCGGCGCGACCACGGTGCGATCTCTACTCCTCGGGCCAACTGGAGGAAGCTCTCATGTGCAAATCGGTCTTGACGATCTTGACAGTCAGTATCGCCCTGATCACGGGGCACGCCCAGGCTCAAACATATGATCCCGCTTTTCCGGTTTGCTTGTATGTCGTCTCGTTCGGAACAACCCCGTACTACAGATGCAGCCACGTGACGATGGATCAATGCAGGGCGACGGCGAACGGTCAAATGTGCGTCCTCAACCCGTACTACGCTGGTGCACCGGCCACAGAGAGCAAACGGCGTCATTCCCGCCACACCTACGCGCCACCCAAGCCTCTGACCCGTTACCGAGCTGCGCCGCACAACCAGCACAATGAACCCTATTATGGAGCTTCCCAAGGTTACGCGCCGGGCGAGAAGGAACGATTTCTCCAGAGTACGCGCCAATACATGTGACGGATGATCGGCGAGCACAGCGAAGCGCGCGTGGGGCCCAGTCGAACTACCGCATCATCCGTGCGATTGCCTCGCCGATCACCACCGTCGTGAAGTGGGTGTTGGCGCGGCAGTCTGACGGCATGATCGAGGCGTCCGCGACGCGCAGGCCCGAGATGCCTTTCACCGTGCCGTCAGGATTGACGACGCCGTCGGCATCATTGACGCCGCTCATGCGGCAGCTGCCGGCAGCATGCTGGATATCGCCGGTTTCCCGCCGCAGCAATGCATCGAGCTCGTGATCCGGCAGTGCCGCTGCCTGCGGCAATGTCAGATCGGTGTCGGCGAGCCTGATCCAGTCGGCGATGCTCGAGAGTGCCGGCTGCGAGGTGATCACGGCGAGGCGCTTCACCGCATCCATCATCCGCAGCATGTCGCGGGGATCGGCGAGCATGTTCTCCTCGACGATGGGATCAATGGACGGATCGGTCGAGGCCAGCTTGAGCGTGCCGCGTGAATAGGCATTGAACAGCCCCGCGCCAATAGCGCCGGGCATGCCGATGCCACGGTGGTTGAACGCAATCAAAATCATGTCGCGCTTGCCGCCATGGGCCAAGCCTGAAGAATAGGTCACACAGCAATTGGTGTGGCGGGTATTGGGATCAGTGGGGCGCAGGTCTTGGTGGAGCTGGATCGTGGCGCGAAACAACGGGTGATCGAAGAAGTGCTTGCCGACCGGCAGATCGCTCGCGACCGCGATCCCCATCGCCTTCAGTTCTTCCGCCGGCCCAACACCCGACCGCAGCAGGATCGCAGGGCTATGGATCGCACCAGCGCAGAGCACGATCTGGCGTGCGCTGATCTCGCTGGTGCCTTGCCCCTCGGTGTGAACGCGGACACCGGTCGCCCTTCCATCGCTGATCAGTACACGGTCGACCAGCGTTCTGCCGCGGATCTCCAGATTGGCGCGACCGCGCGCGGGCTCGAGATAGCCTTCGTTGGTGCTGATGCGGCGGCTGTCGCGGCTGTTGATGGGATAGCAGGCGACTCCCTCGCCGTCAGGGCCGTTGAGATCGGCGCACCAGGGATAGCCGCTCGCAAGCGCCGCATCGCGCAAGCCGCGATCGATCGGGCCCCATTTCTCGGGCGGCGCGCGATAGACCGGCAGCGGCCCGCCGCGGCCGTGGCCCTCGACATCGCCAAATTCAAAATCATCCTCGATCGCGGAAAAGAGCGGCATCACCTCCCTGGCCGACCACCCGGTGCAGCCCTTGGCCGCCCATTCGTCGAAGGCATCGGCAACGCCGCGGATGGCGATCTGGCCGTTCATCATCGAGGAGCCGCCGAGTCCCTTGCCGCGCCAGTAGAAGCGCGCCTCCTGCCCGGCGATGCGGCGCGTCAAGAGATCGGGCCACTGCCATTTCTCCTGATACTCGCGCTTGTGGATGATCGGGATCGGGTTCGGCGTCCTGACTTCCCAGGGCGCCTCGTCAGCGCGCCAGTCGAGCCCTGCTTCAAGCAGCAGAACTCGTCGTGACGGATCCTCGGAGAGCCGTGCCGCAACCGCGGCACCGGCCGAGCCGCCGCCGACAACAATGACATCGTACATCGCGCTCGTTCTCAATGGTCCCAAAGACCGGCACAGCGGACGGTATCAGACCGATCGAGATTGCGGAATGCGATTTGAACAGGGCGCTGTCGCAGCTCGTCATTACGAATGCAGCGTGCGCCCCGCGCTCGCGTGTCCCGGACGCGCAGCAACGCAAGAGCGTTGCTGCGCGTCCGGGACAACAACGCGACTACCCGATCACCTTGCCGAACTTGTTCGATTTCGGGAAACCCTTCGGGGGCAGGCGGCCGGCGTCGCCGCGATTGCCACGCCATTCGGCGAGCTCCTTCATGGTCGCGGAGAATTCGCGGCCTGCGGAGTCTTTCCAGGTGAGGCCGGCCTTGGCCTCGAAGACGGCGATGTCGGAGAGGCCGCCGTCCTTGTACTTCTGCAGCCGCGTGCCGCGGCCGCGCGCCATCTCGGAGACCTGCTCGAGCGGGAAGATCAGCATCTTGCGGTTCTCGCCGATCACCGCGACCGTGTCGCCAAGCACCTCTGTGACCGCCCGCGCCTCATTCGGCATGTCGACGTTGAGGACCTGCTTGCCCTTCTTCGTCGTGCCGACGCAATCGTCCTCGTTGACGACGAAGCCCTGGCCCTCGTGGCTCGCGACCAGGAATTTGCGGCCACCCTTGTTGACGAACAGCGTGACCGGCGCGGCCTCCGGCTCGAGATCGATGAACTGGCGGATCGGCTCGCCATGGCCGCGGCCGCCCGGAAGCTTCGCGACGTCGATCGAGAAGAACTTTCCGTTGGTCGCGAACAGCAGCAGCTTCGAAGTCGTCTCCGCGAAGAACGCGATGCCGAGCTTGTCGTCCTGCTTGAAGGCCAGGCCCGAGAGATCCTCGACATGCCCCTTCATGGTGCGGATCCAGCCCTTGTCGGAGACGACGACGGTCACCGGCTCGCGCTCGACGAGGGCTTCCTCGATCGCGGCAAGATCGTGCTCGGGCGCGTCGGCAAAAGTGGTGCGGCGCTTGCCGAGCGGCGTCTTCGGTCCGAACATGTCGCGGACCTTGCCGACCTGCTCGCCGACCTTCTTCCACTGCTCGGCTTCGGAGGCGAGCACCGCGTTGATCCCCTTGAGCTCGGCACGGAGGTTCTTGTCCTCGGTGCGGATCTCCATTTCTTCGAGCTTGCGCAGGCGACGCAGGCGCATGTCGAGGATGGCCTCGGCCTGCACCTCGGTCAGCTTGAACGTCTTCATGAGAACCGGCTTCGGTTCATCCTCGGTACGGATGATCCTGATCACCTCATCGATGTTGAGATAGGCGATCAGATAACCACCGAGGATCTCGAGCCGGTTCTCGATCTGCGCCTTACGATAATTGCTGCGGCGGATCAGCACGTCGCGCAGATGGTCGAGCCATTCGCGCAGGCACTCCGCGAGCCCCACCACCTTCGGGATGCGGCCCTTGATCAGCACGTTGAGGTTCAGCGGAATCTTGTTCTCGAGCTCGGTCAGCCGGAACAGCGATTCCATCATCACGGCCGGATCGACGTTCTTCGATTTGGGCTCGATGACGATCCGGACGTCCTCGGCCGACTCGTCCCTGATATCGCCGACCAGCGGCAGTTTCTTCTGGTCCAGCAGTTCGGCGACCTTCTCGATCAGGCGCGACTTCTGAACCAGGAACGGAATCTCGGTAACCACAACGACCCAAGTGCCGCGGGCGCCCTCTTCCTGCTGCCATCTGGCGCGGACACGGAACGAGCCGCGGCCGGTGGTGTAGGCCTCAGCAATGGCTTGCTTGGAATCGACGCAGATGCCGCCGGTCGGGAAGTCCGGGCCCTTGACCCACTTCAGGAGCGCCTTCGACTTCGCGTCGGGCTTCTCGATCAGATGCAGCGCAGCGTCGCAGAGCTCGGCGGCATTGTGCGGCGGGATCGAGGTCGCCATGCCGACCGCAATGCCTTGCGCGCCATTGGCAAGCAGGTTCGGGAAGCCGCCGGGCAGCACGACCGGCTCCTTCGACTGGCCATCGTAATTGGCGCGGAATTCGACGCCGTCCTCGTCGATACCCTCGAGCAGAAGCCGCGCGACATCGGTCATGCGCGCTTCGGTGTAGCGGTAGGCAGCGGGGTTATCGCCGTCGATATTGCCGAAATTGCCCTGGCCGTCGACCAGCGGGTAGCGCGAGGAGAAGTCCTGAGCCAGGCGCACCATGGCATCGTAGATGGCCTGATCGCCGTGCGGATGGAACGAGCCCATCACGTCGCCGACGATCTTGGCGGATTTCTTGAAGGGCGTGCCCGGGTCGAGCCTGAGCAGACGCATGCCGTAGAGGATGCGCCGGTGGACAGGCTTCAGGCCGTCGCGCGCATCGGGCAGCGCGCGATGCATGATGGTGGAGAGAGCGTACGCAAGGTAGCGCTCTTCCAGCGCCTCACGCAGCGGTACATCGTGAATTTCGGCCGGTTCTTCCGGTGGAACGATTCGTTTTCCCATGCCGCCCGGTTAAACCGTGGAAGCGAATCGGGCAAGGATGGAGTGGTTCCCTGTGGGCTGCTACTGCCCCGCCCAGCCCGCCGTTACGGTCGGCTGGACCTTCGGCGGAGGCGTGGTCGGCATGTTGGCGACGCAGCGGCGGGCGGTCTCGATCTCGGCCTCTGTTGCGCCATGGGCCCGCGCCCATGTCTCTGCCATCGCAGCGGAATATTTCGCCACATAGTACCGGACAACGGTGCAGGAGGCCCGCCGAAATACGCCGGGTTGCGGCTCGCCGGCCATTGCATCGGGTACGAAAGCGAGCAGCGCTGCAGTCAGCGCAAAACCCCTGATCAACATTTGGGCTGTCCCCCGTTGTGGAACCTGCCCGGCCAACGCGGATGGGCGAAGTTCGTTCCCGGGGCCCCGATGTCATCAGGCAATGCAGGAACGCGTTCCGCTCATGGCGCCGGCAGCGCCGCCTTGGCCTGCTGCCGCGTCAGGGCATTGATGAAGCCGGCTCGCGCATCGGAATGGCCCAGCCCACGTGGCTCCAGCACATGTCGCAGCAGGAACAGGCCGGTGAGCCGAAAGCCGTCCTGGAGATCCTCGTCGGTGAGGTCTTGCGCGGCTTCGCCATGGCGCAGGAACGGCGGCAGCCGCAGCAGCCGGTCGCGCCACGCCTCGCCCGCGCCGCGCGAGACCGCACCGCCGGATTTCGGCGAGACATAGATCAGATCCGTGCTCTCCCCGGTCACCGCGCAGTTTTCGAGCGCAAGACCGAAGCCGAGCTCGGAGAGCATGGCCAGCTCGAAATGGATGAGATGCACGGCCGCGCTGCCGATGTCGTCGAAATCATCGAGCGAATGTTCGAGCAGCCCAAAGATGTCCTCGTGCGGATCGCGCTCGGGCAGTAGCCGCGCAATCGCGGCCAGATGCGTGACGCCATAGACCCCATGGGACGATCCCAGCAGCGTTGCTGCACGCAGCTTCAATCCCTCGATCGCATAGGTGCCGAGATGCTCGTCGAGCCGGGCGCGCCACACCGCACTGACACTGTTGCCGGGCTGCAAGAGCGGCCGCAGCCGCGAGCTGGCGCCGCCCCGCACCAGGCCGAGATGCCGGCCGTGCTGGCGCGTCAAGAGCTCGACAATGGCGCTGCTTTCGCCATGCCGCCGCACGCCCAGCACGATGCCTTCATCGGTCCATTCCATGGCAGTAAGTGTAGCGGATTCCGCTCTTCATTCGTAGGGCGGATTAGCGAAGCGTAATCCGCCAATTGCCCGTACAAAGTCTCACGGCGGATTACGCTTCGCTAATCCGCCCTACGGAACCCGCCAAGATCTAGGCATTGAACCAGCCCTGCGCGTCGCCGGTAAATGAGAAATACAGCCCGAACGCCGTCAGCACGCAGGAGACGATCTCGATGGCGCTGTCGAGCTCGAGGCCCCGCTCGCCGAGAATCTGGGCGAGCGAGATCACCGACAGCACCAGCGCCGCCGCCAGCACCCAGCGCGGCCAGTTCTTGCGCCAGCGCGCAGCCAGCCAGACGAAATAGACCAGCAACAAAATCATCCCGCCGGCGAGCAGCGTCGCCGTCATGATCATCTGCTCGGTCATCTCGATGGTGGGCGTGCGATCCTGCACCGCCACCGACAGGGCATCCAGCATCAGCGAGGCATAGAGCAGCGCTTCGAAGCGCTGGACGTTACGGGGCACGCTCATCGTCAGCCGATCTGTTCTTGCTTATTCTTTGGGGAATTCCAGGCCCATCTCGCGGTAGCGATCGGGGTCGTCACCCCAGTTCTCGCGCACCTTGACGAACAGGAACAGATGTACCGGCACGTCCAGGATCTGCATCAGCTCCTTGCGCGAGTCCGCACCGATCGACTTGATGGTGGCGCCGCCCTTGCCGAGCACGATCTTGCGCTGGCTCTCGCGCTCCACGAAGATCGTCTGCTCGATGCGCACCGATTTGTCCTTGCGCTCCTCCCATTTGTCGGTCTCGACCGTGGATTGGTAGGGCAGTTCCTGGTGCAGCTTTTGATAGATCTTTTCGCGCGTGATCTCGGCCGCGAGCTGTCGCATCGGCGCGTCCGACATCTGGTCTTCGGGGTAAAGATACGGGCCCGGCGGCACCATCTCGGCAAGCGTGGTGCGGATGTCGTCGACACCGTCGCCCGAGATCGCCGCGATCATGAAGGTTCTGACGAACTTCATGCGCTCGTTGGCGGCCTGCGCCAGCGCCAGCAGCTTCTCGCGCTGGACCAGATCGACCTTGTTGATGACCAGAATCTTGTCGTGATTGACACTCGCGGCCTTGGCAAGAATCGCCTCGGCCTCCTCGTCGATGCCGGTCTTGGCATCGAGCAGCACGCAGACGAGGTCGGCGTCATGCGCCCCGCTCCAGGCGGTCGAGACCATGGCGCGGTCGAGCCGGCGCTTGGGCAGGAAGATGCCGGGCGTGTCGACCAGAATGATTTGTGCGTTGTTCTCGATCACGATGCCGCGGATCAGCGCGCGCGTGGTCTGCACCTTGCGCGAAACGATCGTGACCTTGGCTCCGACCAGCGCATTGACCAGCGTGGACTTGCCGACATTCGGCGCACCAATCAGCGCGACGAAGCCGCAGCGCGTCGCGGTGGGCACCTCGCCGCTCGTTTCAGCCGTCATTGCCGCCGCCAACGCCTTCACGTTCGATCATCACTGAAGCTGCTACTTTCTCCGCCGCGCGCTTGCTGCCGCCGATGCCTTCAGCCGGCGCCAGCCCCGGCAGGTCGACGGCGACGCGGAATTGCGGATCGTGATGCGGACCGGTGCGCTCGACCTCGCGATATACAGGCGTCGGCAATCCCTTACCCTGCGCCCATTCCTGCAGCACGGTCTTGGGATCGCGCAAGGGGCGCCGCGGCTTGTGCATGCGCTCGGTCCAGTTGCGCTTGACGAACTCGTCGGCCGCCGCGTGGCCGCCGTCGAGGAAGATGGCACCGATCACGGCCTCGCAGATGTCACCGAGGATGGATTTGCGCAGGCGGGCATCGGCGCTGGAGCCGACCGAGCCGAGCTTGATGTCGTCGAGCAGACCGAGCGACTTGGCGACGTCGGCGCAGCTTTCCTTGCGCACGAGCTCGGCAAGCCGCTTGGACAGCTCGCCCTCATCGGCATTCGGAAAGGCATGATAGAGCATGTCGGAGACGACGAGCCCGAGCACGTGGTCGCCGAGGAACTCGAGCCGCTGATAGCTGTCGCCGCGCTTGCGCCCGGACTTCAGCGCCGACACATGCGTGATCGCCTGCATCAGCAGGTTCGGATCCGTGAAATGGTGGCCAATGCGAGCCTCGAGCGCCGCGTTCGCGTCGGCCGCCGCCTTGGCCTTGTCCTTGGCTTTGCTGCTCCGCGTCCGCTTCTTCTTAGCGGACGGCTTGGTTTCAGCAGTCTTGCCGTCAGGCGCCTTGCCCTCGGAAGTCTTGGTCGCAAGCGCCTTGGTTGCAGCTTCGCCCTCAGGAGCGGCTTGCGCCTCGATCGATTGGGTCGCGATGTCCTTGGCTTCGTCTTTCATCGGACGATTTTGAAGAAACGATTCCAGCGTACCGACCACGGCCAGCGCCAGAACATCCAGGCATGCTCGCCTTCGCCGATGGAAAAGAAGATCATCTGGGCGCGGCCGATCAGATTTTCCTCCGGCACATAACCGACCTGGCCGAGGAAGCGGCTGTCGGTGGAATTGTCGCGGTTGTCGCCCATCATGAAGAAATGGCCTGGAGGCACCGTGTAGACGTTGGTGTTGTCCATGTAGCCGTTGTCGGCGCAGTCGAGCGTCTCGTAGGAAACGCCGTTCGGCAGCGTTTCCTTCCAGCGCTTCACCCGCGAGATGCCGCCTCCTTCGGAGCCGCACGGATCCTCTCCGACGAATTCGCTCATGCGCTGGCGCTCGACCGGGGTGTCGTTGATGTAGAGCAGACCGTCCTTCATCTGGATGTGGTCACCGGGCAAGCCGATCACGCGCTTGATGTAGTCGGTGGTGTCGTCCTTCGGCAGGCGGAACACGACGACGTCACCGCGGTTCGGCTCCGAGCCCCAGATCCGTCCCGAGAACAGCGGCGGCGAGAACGGGATCGAATAGTGGCTGTAGCCGTAGGAATATTTCGAGACGAACAGATAGTCGCCGACCAGCAGCGTCGCCTTCATCGAGCCGGACGGGATGTTGAACGGCTGAAACAGGAAGGTGCGGATCACAAGCGCGATCAGGAGAGCATGGATCACGACCCGGATCGTTTCGCCGACGCCGTTCTCAGTTTTCGTTCCAGAAGTCACGCTCATTGCTCTCTCAATTCCGGCCGGCGGTCACAGAACGCCCTCCTCCCGCGAACAGCCCACCGGTTCGCAGCCCAAGGAGATTGTCCTGATTCTGATAGTGAGGGCCAATTCCGGCGTAAAGCCGAATTCGCCCAGCCTGATTTGCGCCCGCGAACTTTTAGACGGTTGTCGCAGGCCACGCAATCAAGGATCGCATCAAAAACTCACAAACCATTGATCTTTAACCAGAATTATAAAATCGACCGCCCTGCGTTCAGGGCTTGGCCAGCGGCGTGGCTGAAATGATCACGAAGGCCTGCGCCAGCGGCCAGTCATCGGTGATCGAAAGATCGATCTGGGCCTCGAAGCCATCGGGCGTCAGGACCTGGAGCCGGGCCAGCGCTCCCCCGGTCAGCCGCATGGACGGCCGGCCCCCGGGCAGATTGACCACCCCCATGTCGCGCCACCAGACGCCCTGCCGGATGCCGGTGCCGAGCGCCTTGGAGCAGGCCTCCTTGGCGGCAAAGCGTTTGGCATAGGTCGCCACCACCATCTTCTCGTTCTTGGCGCGCCGCTCCGCCTTGGCCCGCTCGGCCGCCGTGAAGATGCGGTCGAGGAAACGCTCGCCGTGGCGTTCGATCACCTTGGCGACGCGGGTGATGTCGATCAGGTCGGAGCCGATGCCGATGATCATGCCCGGCTCCGGCCACGATCCATCGCCGCGCGCATCTTGCGCACCGTCTCGGCAAGTCCGACGAACAGCGCCTCGCCGATCATGTAGTAGCCGATGTTGAGCTCCATGATCTCGGGCAGCGCGGCAATCTTCTCCGCCGTCGCGTAGTCGAGCCCGTGCCCGGCATGGACCTCGAGTCCAGCGTCCTTCGCCAGCTTCACGCCCGCCACGATCCGCTGCCATTCCGCCTCGGCCTTGTCGGTGTGGCCATCGGTGACGGCATCGCACCAGGCACCGGTGTGGATCTCGATCACGGGTGCGCGCAGACGTGCCGCCATCGCGATCTGCGCGGGATCGGCGGCGATGAACAGCGAGACGCGAATGCCGGCGTCGTTCAGCCGCGCGATATAGGGCGCGAGCGCATTGTGCTGGCCGACCACGTCGAGGCCGCCCTCGGTCGTCACCTCCTGGCGCCGCTCCGGCACCAGACACACCGCATGCGGCTTGGTGGCGAGCGAGATTCGCATCATGTCGTCGGTCGCCGCCATCTCGAAGTTCAGCGGCCTGGAGATTTCGGCTTTCAGCCGCGCCATGTCCTCGTCGCGGATGTGCCGACGGTCTTCGCGCAAATGCGCCGTGATGCCGTCGGCGCCGGCCTCGATCGCCAGCAGCGCGGCGCGGACCGGATCGGGATGGCGGCCGCCACGGGCGTTACGGACGGTCGCGACATGGTCGATATTGACGCCGAGGCGGAGCGGAGATGCAGGCATTTCGGGACTCGCAAGATCAGAGCGACAGGCGATGTCGAAACACGCCTATCCATTAACACGTTCGACTTTGGCGACGACCGCCTTGGCGCGCAGCTGGGCCAGGATCGCGCTCAAATGCTTGAGATCGTAGACTTCGAGATCGATCGTCGTCTCCGTGAAGTCGGGCGAGCGGCGTTGCATGCTGATATTGTCGATGTTGCCGTCGTGCTCGGCGATCACGGTGGCGATCTGCGCCAGCGCGCCGGGCTCGTTGACGTTCTCGACCTTGATGCGCGCGGGGAAGCGCTGCGGCGCGGAGTCCTCGATGTCCCAGCGGACGTCGAGCCAGCGCTCCGGCTCCTCCTCGAAATCCTTCAGCGCCGGCGACTGGATCGGATAGATCGTGATCCCCTCGCCCGGCGTGACGATGCCGACGATGCGGTCGCCGGGCACGGCACCGCCGTTCGGTGCGAACTTCACCGGCAGGGCTGAATTGTTGCCGCCGATGGGAATCGCAACCGGGCTGCGCGACGGCTCGGGCGACTTCTCCTTGAGCTTGGTCGCGAGCCCCTGCCCCTTCTTGACCCCGTAGCGCGCGACGCGCTCCTCCTTGTAATCGGGATACATCGCGCGGGCGACGTGGGAGGCCTTGATTTCGCCGCGCCCCACCGCCGCCATGACGTCCTCGATCGAGGTGCGCGCCAGCCGCGGCAGCGCGCCCTTGAGCTTGTCGTCGGCGTATTCGATCTTGGCGCGCTCGAACAGGCGCTCGACGATGCGCCGGCCGAGGCCGACATATTGATCGCGGACAGCGGTGCGCGTGGCGCGGCGGATCGCGGCACGCGCCTTGCCGGTCACCGCGAGCGTTTCCCAGGCCGAGGGCGGCGCCGACTGCGCTTCCGAGGTCAGCACCTCGACCTCGTCGCCGTTCTGCAGCTCCGAGGACAGCGGCGCGAACTTACCGTTGATCTTGCACCCCACAGCGCTGTTGCCGACGTCGGTATGCACGGCATAGGCGAAGTCGATCACATTGGCATGGCGCGGCAGCGCAATCAGTTTGCCTTTCGGAGTGAAGCAGAACACCTGGTCGTGGAACAGCTCGAGCTTGGTGTGCTCGAGGAATTCTTCAGGATTGGCGCTCTCCGAGAGAATGCCGATGGTATGGCGCAGCCAGGCGAATGCGTTGGACTCGCGCTTGAGGAATTCGGTCGGCGAGCCCACGCCCTCTTTGTAGAAGACATGCGCGGCGATGCCGCGCTCGGCGATCTGGTCCATCGCCTCGGTGCGGATTTGCAGCTCGACGCGCTGGTTGCCGGGGCCGATGACCGTCGTGTGAATCGAACGATAATCGTTCTGCTTCGGCGTCGAGATGTAGTCCTTGAACCGCCCCGGCACGACCGGCCAGGTGGTGTGGACGATGCCGAGCGCACGATAGCAGGCCTCGATGTCGTTGACGACGACGCGGAAGCCGAAGATGTCGGACAGCTGCTCGAAGCCCACCGACTTGCGCTCCATCTTGGTCCAGATCGAAAACGGCTTCTTGCGGCGGCCGTAGACCCGCGCCCCCAGGCCGCGGTGACGCAGATTGTTGGAGAGCTGATCCTCGATCTCGCCGATCAGGTTGCGGTTGCGCTCGGCCAGCGCATCGAGCCGCTGCATCACCACCGAATAGGCTTCGGGATCGAGGGTGCGGAAGGACAGATCCTCCAGCTCCTCACGCATCTCCTGCATGCCCATGCGCCCGGCCAGCGGCGCGTAGATGTCGAGCGTCTCCTCGGCAATGCGCCGGCGCGATTCCGTCGGCACGAAGTCGAGCGTGCGCATGTTGTGCAGGCGATCGGCGAGCTTGACCAGCAGCACACGGACGTCGTCGGCGATCGCCAGCAGCAGCTTGCGCAGGTTCTCGGCCTGTTTGGCCTCGCGCGAGACCAGCTCGAGCCGCTTCAGCTTGGTCAGACCCTCGACCAGCGCGCCGATCTCGGGACCGAAGATCTGGTCGATCTCGGCCCGCGTCGCCTCCGTGTCCTCGATCGTGTCGTGCAGTAGCGCGGCGACGATGGTGGCGTCGTCGAGCTTCAAATCGGTGAGAATCGCCGCCACTTCGAGCGGGTGTGAGAAATACGGATCGCCGGAGGCGCGGGTCTGCGACCCATGCGCCTTCATGGCGTAGACATAGGCACGGTTCAGCAGGTCTTCGTTGGTGTTCGGATTGTAGGACCGGACTCGCTCGACGAGGTCGTACTGGCGCATCATCCGCGCGCGCGGCTTCGCCGGCCGTGCCACCGGTGCAGTCGGGGCCACGGCAACCGATTCGGTTGCGGCCTGCATCTGCGTGGGTCTGCGGCGTCGATACACCATTCCGTCCTGCCTTCAAACGGACCAGGAAACGGCCCGTTGTATACATCTTAAGCTCCGATCGCTGACGCGGCCGATCAATTCACTGACAGGCGCGGTGCAAACCGGCAACGCTATGGTAACCACGAAAACGCCAACAAAAGCAAAGGCCCGAACGCGGGTTCGGGCCTTTGATAAGATCACAAGAAGTCGACGTTCGCGAGCAAGACGATTACTCGTCCTCCTCGGGCTGCTCTTCCGGCGGAGCGAGGCCTTCGAGACCCTTCAGGAGCTCCTCTTCGGTCATGCGCTCCACCGCAACTTCGGTATCGTCCGCATCGACGCTGGCGCCGGCGGAGCCGATCAGCGGAACCGTGTCCGGCTCGGGCTCGTCGACCTCGACGAACTTCTGGAGGGAGTGGACCAGCTCCTCGCGGAGATCCTCCGGCGAAATGGTCTGGTCGGCAATTTCGCGCAAAGATACAACAGGGTTCTTGTCGTTATCGCGGTCAACCGTTAGTTGTGAACCGGACGAAATCATGCGGGCACGGTGGGCGGCCAGCAGGACGAGGTCAAACCGGTTGTCGACCTTGTCGATACAATCTTCTACGGTGACGCGAGCCATAGACTGTCGCTCCGTTGTGGGTGGGACGAAATATGTGGATGATCGGGGCTAGTTATAGGGACCGGGCCGTTTTCGCAAGGCCAATTTGTGATTTGGCCTCGCCAAACGGCTCTGCTACCCCCACATTGGGGCTGGGATGGGTGGTTTCCCGGGTTGCCATTGAGGGCGGCACCGGGGGTAAGCAGGGCCGCCATAACTATACCTTGATTGCCCCGACTTCTCCGGATTTGCGGTTTCGACGGGTTTCGGCAGCAGTTTGAACTGCGCGGCATGCTGCCGCCGCGCCAACAATAAAACGATCAATCACGAACACACTACGCGAGCAAACTGAATGTCACCTTCCCCTACCAACAAGATCGCGCTCTTCATCGACGGGGCCAATCTTTACGCGACAGCGAAAACTCTCGGCTTCGATATCGACTATAAGCGCCTTCTGAAGGAATTTCAGAGCCGCGGGACGCTGCTGCGGGCGTTCTACTACACAGCGATCATCGAAGATCAGGAGTATTCGTCGATCCGTCCGCTGATCGACTGGCTCGATTACAACGGCTACACGGTCGTCACCAAGGCGACCAAGGAGTTCATCGACGCCTCGGGCCGCCGCAAGGTCAAGGGCAACATGGACATCGAGCTCGCGGTTGACGCCATGGAGCTCGCCGAGCACATCGACCAGATGGTGCTGTTCTCCGGTGACGGCGACTTCCGGTCGCTGGTCGAGGCCGTGCAGCGCCGCGGCGTCAGGGTCACGGTGGTCTCCACCATCGCCAGCCAGCCGCCGATGATCGCCGATGAGCTCCGCCGCCAGGCCGACGTCTTCACCGACCTCGTCGAGTTGCAGTCCAAGCTTGGCCGCGACCCGTCCGAGCGCCCCGCCCCGCGTGATCGCGGCGAGCGTGGTGAGGGACGCCATCACGCCCCGCAATTCCTCCAGCGCGCAACCACGATGGCGCCGAGGGGCGATGACGACTTCGAGGAGTGAGGCGGCCCGGTCAAGCCCTAAGGCCCCCACCCTCGTCCCTGACCGTGACTGTCCGCTCTGCCTGCGCCTGGTCGCCTTTCGCGAGGCGAACCGCGCGCGCGAGCCATTGTGGCACAATGCACCGGTCCCGCCTTTCGGAGACATAACGTCCCGTCTCCTGATCGTCGGTCTCGCGCCGGGGATGCAAGGCGCCAACCGCACTGGCCGGCCCTTCACCGGCGACTATGCCGGCGACCTGCTCTATGCCACGCTGCTGGAATATGGTTTCGCCAAGGGCAGCTACCAGGCGCGCCCCGATGACGGCCTGAAGCTGGTCGACTGCCGGATCGCGAATGCGGTGCATTGCGTTCCGCCCCAGAACAAGCCGCTGCCGGCGGAGATCAACACCTGCCGACAGTTCCTCATCGCGAATCTCGAAACGATGCCGAAGCTGCGCGCGATCATCGCGCTTGGACGGATTGCGCACGACAGCGTGCTCAAGCCGCTGAAGCTGAAGGCCTCGCAAGCACCCTTCGGCCACGGCGCCGTGCACCAAGCCGGGCCGTTCAAGCTCTACGACAGTTATCACTGCTCCCGCTACAACACGAACACCGGTGTGCTGACGCCGGACATGTTTCGTAGCGTGTTTGCGAAGGTGAAGGCCGATCTCGATTAGGCTTTGACGGGGTTGGCCTTCAGCCAGTCCAGCACGTCGCCAGCGTTCCTATCCGGCGGGAACACCGGGTAGAACACGTGCGAGATCTTCGCATCGTCAATGACCAGCGCAAGGCGCTTGATCAGCGTGAGTCCCGCGACCTCCATGATGGGCAGATTGAGGGCGCGCGTGAGCTCCAGCTTCTCGTCCGAGAGCACCGGGAACGGCAAATGCAGCCGCGACGCCATCTCGGTCTGGTAGGCATTGCTCTGGGTCGAGAGACCAAACACATGCGCGGCGCCGGCGGCCTTCAGCTCGGCGAACAGGTCGCGAAACGCACATGTCTGCGGCGTGCACCCGCGAGCCCCCGGGATCATGTCCCAGTCGTCGACCAGCGCGATCTTGCCGGGTTCGCCGGTGCGCGGATAGGCAAAGACCACGGTGCGCCCGGACAGCGCCGACAGCTTCACTGACGTATCGTCGGTCGCAAGCAGGCTGATCGCAGGCAGCGTTATGCCCTTCAGGTGCGCGGCGCCGCCGTCATCGGCGGGTGCGGGAATCTGGCTCCAATCGACCTCGAGCAGGTTTTTCTGATTCATCGCGCTATCCCCTCGCCCGCAGCAGGCGGCCCTTCTCGCGGCTCCAGTCGCGCTTCTTCTCGCTCTCGCGCTTGTCGTGCAACTTCTTGCCCTTCGCAACCGCGAGCTGCAGCTTGGCCCGACCGCGTTCGTTGAAATAGAGCTTGAGCGGGATCAGCGTCATGCCCTCGCGATCGACCGCGCCCATCAGCTTGTTGATCTGCCGGCGATGCAGCAACAGCTTTCGCGGCCGCTTGGGCTCATGGTTGAAGCGGTTGCCCTGGAGGTATTCGGGAATGGTGGCGTTGATCAGCCAGATCTCGCCGTCCTTGGAATCGGCGTAGGACTCCGCGATCGTGCTCTTGCCGTTGCGGATCGACTTCACCTCGGTGCCGGTCAGCGCAATGCCCGCCTCGATCGTATCCTCGATCGCATAGTTGAAGCGGGCCTTGCGATTTTCCGCCATGACCTTGATTGGACGTTCGTTCTTATCGGCCATAACAGACAAACCTGGTCGAGATAGGCAGCGACGCTAACAGATTGGATGAAGCGCGCGCGTCACTTCTTGAGGAGATCGCGGATCTCGGTGAGCAGAACGACCTCCGCCGACGGCTTCGGCGGCTCCGCCGGTTTGGTCTCTTCCTTGCGCTTCAGCGTGTTCATGGCGCGGATCACCAGGAACAGCACGAAGGCGATGATGATGAAGTTGATCGTCAGCGTCAGGAAGTTGCCGTAAGCAAGCACGGCGCCTTGCTTTTTCGCATCCGCTAAGTTGGTGGCGGTCACCGCTTTCGACAAGGGGACGTAGTAGTTCGAAAAGTCGAGGCCGCCGGTCGCGGCGCCGATGATCGGCATGATGATGTCGCCGACCAGCGAGGTGACGATGGCGCCGAAGGCCGCGCCGATGATGACGCCGACGGCGAGGTCGACGACGTTGCCCTTCATGGCGAACTCACGGAACTCCGTGAGCATCTTCCTGCCCTTCTCGTCGACGCTCATAGACGGCTCCCCTGCTGGCTAAATCAATTGATCAGCCCAGCGTGCACCATCGCGCTGCGCACGGCAACGCGGGTCGGCTCGGAGACCGGCACCATCGGCAGGCGCAGTGTCTCATCGAACTTGCCGAGCAGCGACATCGCATACTTGATGGGCGCCGGATTGCTCTCGATGAACAGGTTGTTGTGCAGCGGCATCAGCTTGTCGTGGATCGCAAGCGCCGCCTTGGTGTCGCCCTTCTGCCAGGCCGCGTGGAACTCGGCGCACAAGCGCGGCGCAACGTTCGAGGTCACCGAAATGCAGCCATGACCGCCATGCGCCATGTAGCCGATGATGGTGGCGTCCTCGCCGGAGAGCTGATTGAAGTCCTCGCCCATCGCGGCGCGCTGCTGCGACACGCGCACCATGCTGGCGGTGGCGTCCTTGACGCCGGCGATGTTCTTCAGCTCCCACAGCCGGGTCATGGTGTCGACCGACATGTCGATCACCGAGCGCGGCGGGATGTTGTAGATGATGATCGGAATTCCGATCGCGTCGTTGATTGCCTTGAAGTGCTGGTACATGCCTTCCTGGGTCGGCTTGTTGTAGTACGGCGTCACCACCAGCACGGCATTGGCGCCCGCCTTCTCGGCGTGCTGGGCGAGCTCGATGGCTTCCTTGGTCGAGTTCGAGCCGGCGCCGGCGATCACGGGCACGCGGCCCTTGGCCTCCTCGATGCACCATTCGACGACTTTCTTGTGCTCGTCATGGCTGAGCGTCGGGCTCTCGCCTGTGGTGCCGACCGGAACCAGGCCGTTGGTGCCTTCCGAAATCTGCCAGTTCACCAGCGAGCGGAACGCCGCCTCGTCCAGCGAGCCGTGTTTGAACGGCGTGACCAAGGCGGTAAACGACCCCCGGAATTTCGTCTTGGCTGCCATGGACTTCCTCCGTACGCGGCAAGTTTTTCGAGCAAGCCCCTTTCATATCGGGTCTCATCCGCCGGTAAAAGGGCTGCCTCCCGGTGACGCACCGTTTAAGCCGCGATTTTGCCGCTGTGATGGTGCAAACCCGGCGGCGGTAAGCGGCTGTTGGTATTTTGTCCGCATATTCAATCAAATACAGCCAAACCTTGTAGAGATGGGTCTTGAGCCATTTGACTGATTCGGGGCGACGAACCGCCGTGATCTCCTTATCCCGTACCGCATGGCGAACTGCCGGCCTGGCGCTGTGCCTGGTGGCCGGCCTGTCGATCGGCTGCGCTGCCTTCGCCAAGTCTAATGATAAGTCCAACGAAACGACCGAGGACGGCGCGAAGGAGCCCGCCAAGCAGGCGGCAAAGGGAACCGCAAAGCCAGCGGCCAAGCAGCCCGCGAAGGATTTGGCGAAGGGGGCGGCCAAGGAGACCCCCAAGGTTGCTGGCAAGGGTGCTGGCAAGGGCGCTGGCAAGAACGCCGCCAAAGACACCGCGAAGGGTGCAAGCAAGGGGGCAGCTCCGGCCACGAGCAAGGACGCGGCGAAGAAACCTGCGGGCAAGGACGCTGCGAAAGGGAAGTCGAAACCCGCAGCCGCAACAGCGACGCCAAGATCACGACCGGCCGCTAGCGCGCCGGCGCCCCAGGCCGCGCCAGCGGTGACGGCCACCGTGAGACCCACCGCTCATGCTCCCGCCCCCGCCAGACCTGTCGCAACGCCGGTGCTCGCGCCGGCGACCCGCCAGCACGCCGCGCCGCGCAAGCCGGTCACGCCGGCCGCCGTCGCCGCGACCTCGTCGACGTCGCAAGCCGACAAGGACACGCTGGAGAACGTGATCGAGCTCGTGCGCAAGCGCAAGCCGGGCGATGCCACCAGCTACGCAGATTCGATTTCCGATCCGGTGGCGCGAAAACTCGCGGAATGGATCATCCTGCGCAGCGAAGACAATGGCGCGAGCGTAGAGCGCTACCGCGCCTTCCTCTCCGCCAATCCGAGCTGGCCGTCGCAGACCTTCCTGCGCCGCCGCCTTGAAGCTGCGATGTGGGACGACCGACGCGACGACTCGGTTGCGTGGTCGTGGTTCGAGAACGAATCCCCTGTTTCGGCCAAGGGCCGCTTCGCGCTCGCCAAGGCGATGCTGGCGCGCGGCGACCGTGCCAATGCCGAGCGGCTGGTCCGCGAGGCCTGGCGCAGCGATCCGATGTCGGAGGAGACCGAGAACAACGCTCTCGACCAGTTCGGCGCGTTGCTCACACCGGGGGACCAGAAGGCCCGCATGGACGCGCTGCTCTATGGCAGCGAGCACGAGGCGGCGCTGCGCGCGGCGAAGCGCCTCGGCGCCGGCTATGTGGCGCTCGCCAAGGCCCGCATCGCCTCGTTCAAGAAGGCGCCGAACACGCGGGCGCTGCTCGAAGAAGTGCCGCGCGAGCTGCACGGCGATCCCGGCTTCATTTTCAGCAAGATCCAGCTGCTGCGCCGCGAGGAAAAGTTTCCCGAAGCGGCCCAGTTGATGCTGTCGGCGCCGAAGGATCCGAACCGGCTGTACAATGTCGACGAATGGTGGATCGAGCGGCGCCTGCTGGCCCGCAAGATGATCGACACCGAGGACTTCCGCACGGCCTATCTGATCGCACGCGACGCGGCGCTGCCCTCGCGCGACATCTACAAGACCGAGCAGGAGTTCACCGCCGGCTGGATCGCGCTCCGCTTCCTCAACGATCCCGCCGCGGCCGCCCAGCATTTTGCCCGCATCGGCGTCGGCAGCGTCAATCCGACCACGCTGGCACGTGCCGGCTACTGGCAGGGCCGCGCGGCGGAAGCCGCCGGCCGCCAGCAGGAGGCACGCAACGCCTACGCTCGCGCCGCCGAGCAGTCCACCAGCTATTACGGCCAGCTCGCGCGCGCAAAGCTCGGTCTGCCGCAGATCGCGCTGAACAGCCAGCCGCGCGGCCGCGGCGCCGAGCGGCTCGAGATCGTGCGCGCCGCGCAATTGCTCTACGAGCTCGACGAGCGCGATCTGGCGGTGCCGATGCTCGCCGACATGGGCGAGAACGGCGATCCCGAAGCATTGACGGGCCTCGGCGAGCTGACCCAGCGCTATGGCGATGCGCGGGGCATGTTGCTGGTCGGCAAGGCTGCGCTCAATCGCGGGCTGCCGTTCGACTTCTACGCCTACCCCGTCAACGGCATTCCGCAGTTCAGCCAGATCGGTCCCGAGGTCGAGCGCAGCATCGTTTACGCCATTGCGCGGCAGGAAAGCGCGTTCAACCCGGCCGTCGTGTCACCGGCGCAGGCCTATGGCCTGATGCAGGTCACCCCAGATGCCGCGCGCTACGTCTGCAAGCGGCACGGCGCGACCTATGATCTGTCGCGGCTGAAGAATGATTCCTCCTACAACGCCACGCTCGGCGCAGCCGAGCTCGGCGGCCTGCTGGAGGATTACCGCGGCTCCTACATCATGACCTTTGCGGCCTACAATGCCGGTCGCGGCAGCGTGAAGAAGTGGATCGACCGCTATGGCGACCCGCGTGACCCCAAGGTCGACGCGGTCGACTGGGTCGAGCTGATCCCGTTCTCCGAGACACGCAACTACGTGCAGCGGATCATGGAGAATCTTCAGGTCTACCGTGCCCGCTTCGGCGGCGGCTCGCGCCTGCAGATCGAGGCCGATCTGCGCCGCGGCGCCGGCAGCGTGGAGTAGCGCCCTCTTCAGATCCCGTTTGTGGGAGAAATTTGCGCCGCACCGGCGCCGATTTCGCTCGGTGTTGCACAAATGGCACAGGCAGCCGGCGAGACCTTCTTATCGTATTGTTTTGATTTGGCTTTCTGAACCGGCGTCAGCCCTCGGCGAAGCGCCCCTGGGAGCAGGAACGGCCGCGGCAGCGCGCCGGATGGGTCGGCTGCAAAAATCGCTGGGAAAATTCGCCCACAAACACGCGGTTCGAAATTGACCAGCCCAAGCAATTAGATGCATAAGGCTCGCACCGGAGAGGTGGCCGAGTGGCTGAAGGCAACGCTTTGCTAAAGCGTCATACGGTCTCAAGCTGTATCGAGGGTTCGAATCCCTCTCTCTCCGCCACCCAATTCAAATGACCCGCGACCCGATAGTACCGCTGAAAGCCAGCGGCGGGCGTCTTGCGCCTCTCGGGCCAGCGGTCCGCTGATAGAGCGCGAACAGGCTGTCTCGCTCCGCTTCGCCGTCAGACACAAGGTCGACGGCGCCGTCCCCGTTCCCTAGGACGGAGATGGCTCAGTGGGCGGACACCCAGGCCCTTGCGTCGCGCTGCGCAGCCGAGATCTCGGCGTCCGACATCTGGCCGGCCACTTCCTGGCGCAGCGCCACGGCGTCCTTGCGGCCCTTCAGGGCGGCGAGGTTGAACCATTTGTGCGCGGCAACGAGGTCGACCAGGCCCGAGCGACCGCTCGCCCAGTAGATCCCGCGCTCGAACAGAACGTCCGACAGCGCGCTTGCATCGATCGGCGTCGCCGTATCGAGATCGAAAGTACCCTGAAACATAACGCATCCCCTTTTTTTCTTGTGCCGCCTCGAATCCCCCGAGCGCGGCCCCCGTCCAACTCTGATCTGCAAAATCCCTTCTGGGATCGTGCGCTGCTCAACTCATCCCCAAGTCTTCTTGCCAAAGCCGTTTGCCGGCTTGTTGGAGGCGATGATGGCGGGCAAATTTGAATGGCAGTTTAAGCATCGCGATGAAGCAGACGTAAACGCGGGCCCGCTGCTGGCGCGCGGGAACTGCAAGAAGTCCCTGATTTGCAGGCACTTCTGGGATTCGTCAGGAAAGGTTTACCCTGCGATTTCAGGACATCGATAACCATCGCGCACGGTGACATCAGCGCTGTGGTTACATCTTGTGGGAGACGGCGCGCGGGAAAAGGCCGCCAGCTTGCCTCACGCTGCGGCCGGCGCGCGCACGGGCCATCATGCCGGCGGGCCAAACCTCGGCATGCCGCGCAAGGCGACGGCGCGGCGGTCAGATCAACGATGTCGGGAAAGGGATTGCCGGCAATACCCCGGCCTCAGGGAACGAGGGCGTCGGCGAACACGTCAGGACCAGATTCCAAATGAGCCCGAAGGCCGCTTGTGGAATTGCGGAGCCCTTTTGAAGGAGACCCGCACCGAACGAAGAAAGCTCGTTTCTTCTGCCGGACCGTAAAGTCGAACGATCCGACCGTTGACCTGATGTCTCGCCGACACCCTCTATCGTCGACCAGAACCTCTAGGAGGCGCTGATGACGTGCCGGCTCTCAGGAGCCGGCAACTTCAGAAGTCGAAGTTACTTCTTCTTCTTCGCGACCTTGCGGGTCTTCTTCGCAGTCTTCTTCACTGCGCTCTTCGCCTTCTTCGCCTTCTTCGCTTTCTTGGCCATGTTGCCCTCCGATGTGTGAGATGGCTTTAATCGCTGCATGCATTCGGGGATCGAGTGCACACTCATTCCGAATACACCAACACGACGAAAAAAACATCTTCTCACTTAAGGAAGTGTTGACGACGCAGCGCGCGTGCGCCAGCCGCGCTTGATTTGCCTGTCAGCAGAGACACACGCTCGCGATTGCAAATGCGTCGCGCAACAGCGACGTCCGCAAGCGCTGCGATTGCACGAAAACACTATGAAGCAAGTATGATTCCGCGCGCACACATCGCGCGCGATCGACGCGGCGAAGCACGCGGCAATGCGCGCGATCGCTTCGCAAGGCGGAGTCGCGGACTCTGAGTCGCGAACTTTGGCAACGAAATTATTTTCATGCTTAACGGCGGAAGCGCTCGTCAGAGCGTGTGCAAGTCGCCGTTTTGAGCGAATCGCGAGGACTGCGATTCGCCTCGCCGCATCGCGCGCGATGGGATGATGTTTGCTGTCGACGAGGTGTGTGTGCGTCGCATCGCGAACCGGATGCGAGGTGACGAAGCGTGTCGTCACCTCGTCCGAACGCGTGAGGCTAGACGCCGAGCTTGGACTTCAGCAGCTCGTTGACCGCCTGCGGGTTGGCCTTGCCGCCTGACGACTTCATCACCTGGCCGACGAACCAGCCGAGCGACTGCGGCTTGTCCTTCACCTGCGCGGCCTTGTCAGGATTGGCCGCGATGATGTCGTCGACAACCTTTTCGATCGCCGAAAGATCCGTCACCTGCTTCATGCCGCGGCTTTCGACCAGCGCGCGGGGGTCGCCACCTTCCTGCCAGACGATCTCGAACAGATCCTTGGCGATCTTGCCTGAGATCGTGCCCTCGCCGATCAGGTCGATGATGGCGGCGAGCTGCTCGGCAGAGACCGGAGAGCCCGTAATATCCCGGCCTTCCTTGTTGAGACGGCCGAACAGCTCGTTGATCACCCAGTTCGCTGCCATCTTGCCGTCGCGGGCGCGGTTGGCGAGCTTGTCGAGCACCGTCTCGTAGAACACTGCGCTCTCGCGCTCGGCGACCAGCACGCTCGCGTCATAGGCCGACAGGCCGAAGTCCGCGACAAAGCGCGCTTTTTTCTGGTCCGGCAGTTCCGGCAACTTTGCCTTCAACTCGTCGACGAAAGCCTGACTGAACTCCAGCGGCAGCAGATCCGGATCGGGGAAGTAGCGATAGTCGTGTGCCTCCTCCTTGGAGCGCAGCGAGCGCGTCTCGCCCTTGTTGGCGTCGAACAGGCGCGTCTCCTGGCCGATCTTGCCGCCATCCTCGATGATCTCGATCTGGCGCCGCGCCTCGTACTCGATTGCCTGGCCGATGAAGTTGATCGAGTTCAGGTTCTTGATTTCGCAGCGGGTGCCGAGCGGCCCGCCCGGCTTGCGCACGGAGACGTTGACGTCGGCGCGCAGAGACCCCTTCTCCATGTCGCCATCGCAGGTGCCGAGATAGCGCAGGATCGAGCGCAGCTTGGTCACATAAGCCTTGGCCTGCTCGGCATCGCGGATATCGGGCTTGGAGACAATTTCCATCAGCGCGACGCCGCAGCGATTGAGATCGATCAAGGACTGCGACGGCAACTTGTCGTGCAGCATCTTTGCCGGGTCCTGCTCCAGATGCAGCCGTTCGATGCCGACGGTGGCGGTCCTGCCGCCCTCGAGTTCGAGCAGCACCTCGCCCTCGCCCACGATCGGCGATTTGTACTGGCTGATCTGATAGCCCTGCGGCAGATCGGGATAGAAATAGTTCTTGCGGTCGAACACCGAGCGCAGATTGATCTTCGCGTTGAGCCCAAGCCCGGTCCGGACAGCCTGCCTGACGCATTCCTCGTTGATGACAGGCAGCATGCCCGGCATCGCCGCGTCGACAAGCGACACTTGCGTGTTCGGCTCACCACCGAACGCGGTCGAGGCGCCCGAGAACAGTTTCGAGTTCGACGTCACCTGGGCATGGATCTCCATGCCGATGACCACCTCCCAGTCACCGGTGGCGCCCTTGAGAAGCTTGTGCGTGGCCGTGCTCATGTTGTGCTCCCGAGCAGCGCGGCAGAGATCCGCTGCCACTCCGCTTCCAATGAATCCTTTGCCGCCACCTGGCCGGCCCTGCGATACCAGTAGCCGGCATTGCCGAGGTCGCCTTCGACGCGGTGCAGATAAGCGTGCACCCAGGCGGCGTCGCGCCCCTCGTCGTCCTGGACGATCTTGTGCGCCTGGTCCCAGTCGCCCTTCGCAGCCCACCAGAGACCTCTGAGCGGCGCGTTCAGCTCCGGCGCGGGTGCCGCGCCGTCGAGGCTCGCGATGAAGCCTGAGACATTCACCACCACCTCGCGGGCGTGAAGCGGCCGGCCGCCTGCTCGATCACCTCGCCGAGCGAGAACAGCGCTTCTTCCTCGAACGGACGGCCGATCAATTGCAGGCCGAGCGGCAGGCCTTGGCTGTCCTTGCCTGATGGCACGGCGATACCAGGCAGGCCCGCCATGTTCACCGTCACCGTGAAGATGTCGTTGAGATACATCTCGACCGGGTCAGCCCCGCCCTTCTCGCCGATGCCGAACGCGGCCGACGGCGTCGCCGGGGTCAGGATCGCGTTGACGCCCCTCTCGAAGCAATCCTCGAAATCCTTCTTGATCAGCGTGCGCACCTTCTGGGCGCGCAGGTAGTAGGCGTCGTAATAGCCGGCCGAGAGCACATAGGTGCCGATCATGACGCGGCGACGCACCTCGGCGCCGAAGCCGCTGGCGCGGGTGTTCTCGTAGAGCTCGGTGATGGTCTTGGCCTGCTCGCGCAGACCGTAGCGGACGCCGTCATAGCGAGCGAGGTTCGAGGACGCCTCCGCCGGCGCCACGATGTAATAAGCCGGCAGCGCATACTTCGTGTGCGGCAGCGACACCTCGACCAGCTCGGCACCGGCGGCTTTCAGCCACGCCGCGCCCTCGCTCCACAGTTTCTCGATCTCGGCCGGCATGCCGTCGAGGCGGTATTCCTTGGGAATGCCGATCTTCATGCCCTTCACGGACTTGCCGATCGCCGCCTCGTAATCGGGCACGGCAATGTCGACCGAGGTGGTGTCCTTCGGGTCGTGACCGGCCATCGAGCGCAGCAGCATCGCGGCATCGCGCGTCGTGCGGGCGATGGGTCCTGCCTGGTCGAGCGAGGAGGCGAAGGCGACGATGCCCCAACGCGAGCAGCGGCCATAGGTCGGCTTGATGCCGACTGTGGCGGTGAACGCCGCTGGCTGACGGATCGAGCCGCCGGTGTCGGTCGCGGTCGCGCCCATGCACAGCAGCGCGGCAACAGCGGAGGCCGAGCCGCCGGACGAGCCGCCCGGCACCAGCGTGGTGTTGCTGCCCTCACGCCGCCAGGGATTGCCGACGGGACCGAAGCACGAGGTCTCGTTGGCCGAGCCCATCGCGAACTCGTCATTGTTGAGCTTGCCGAGCATCACCGCGCCGTCGCGCCAGAGCTGCGAGGTCACGGTGGACTCATAGGTCGGCACGAAATTGCCGAGGATCTTCGAACAGGCCGTGGTGCGCACGCCCTTGGTCGCGAACAGATCCTTGATGCCGAGCGGGATGCCGGCGAGCGGGCCGGCCTCACCCTTGGCGAGCTTGGCATCCGCCTCGCGTGCCATCGCGCGCGCCTGATCCGGCGTCTCCAGAACATAGGCGTTGAGCAGGCGCGCTCTCTCGATCGCGGAAAGATGCGCCTCGGTCAGCTCCAGCGACGTGAAAGTCTTGTCGGCGAGACCCTTGCGGGCCTCGGCGAGCGTCAGCGATGTCAAATCGGTCATTTATTGATCGGGCTGCAGAAGAACGGAGACAGGGTCTTGTCGTTGGCCGGGTCGTCTTTTTTTTCGGCCGCATTCGCGGCGGCCTGGAGCTCGTCGAGCACGGCATTGACCGCGACATTGGGATCGGCAGCCTTGCCCTGCCGCTCCATCTTGTCGAGGTAGTTCATGTAGGCCTGATAGGCCTTCTCATCGTCGCAAAGCATGCACATCGGACTTGGTCCCAAGACTCTTTAGTTTGACGCGTTTTCTTGATGCGAACCGGCAGCCACTTCGCTCGAAAACGCTATGCCGATTACTCGACGACCTTCGGCACCAGGAAGAAGTGACCTTCGGTCGCAGGCGCGTTGGCAACGATATCGTCGGCGATCCCGCCGTCATTGACCACGTCCTGCCGCTTCTTCATCTGCATCGGCGTCACCGAGGTCATGGGCTCCACGCCCTCGACATTGACCTCCGAGAGCTGCTCGACAAAGGCGAGCATGGCGTTGAGCTCGCCTTGCAGAGGCGGAACCTCATCCTCAGCAACCGCAATGCGCGCCAGATGCGCGATACGGCGGACGGTAGCGGCGTCGACGGACATTATATAAGGCCTCTCACGGCAAAACCCATGTGCCGTATAGCAGAGGCCGGTTTTGCGCCGCAACCGGCGCTAGCGCATGGTCCGGAAAAGTGTGACGCGGTTTTCCGAAAAGACCATGTGCAAACAATAGCCTAAGCTAGCCGGCCAGCGCTTTCATGCGGGCCAACGCCGATTTGGCAAGATCACGGGTCAATTGGGCCGCGGGGACCTCGCGCCCCAGGGCCACGGCCTGTCCGGCCCACAGGTTGGTGAAATCCACCCTGCCCTGCTTCTCGGCAGCCGTCTTGAGCGGCCCGAGCGCGGTCGCCGCATGGGGAAACGGCGGCGCGTCCGGCGAGATCGGCCCGGCCTCGCGCATCAGGCGGTTCTGGACACCGCGCGCCGGGCGCCCGGTCATCACATTGGTGATCACGGTGGAATCGTCCCGCGCCTCAGCGAGTGCCTTGCGGCCGCCCGCGCTGACCTTGGACTCCGGGCAGCGCAGATAGGCGCTGCCGATCTGCACGCCGGAGGCACCGAGTGCGAAGGCGGCGGCGATGCCGCGCCCGTCCGCGATGCCGCCGGCCGCGATGACCGGCACCTTCACGGCATCGACGACCTGCGGCACCAGCGCAAAGGTGCCGGGCTGCTCGGCGATCTTCTCGGTCAGGAACATGGCGCGGTGGCCGCCCGCTTCGGCACCCTGCGCGATGACGGCATCGACACCGCGCTGTTCGAGCCAGACCGCTTCCTTCACCGTCGTCGCGGACGAGATGACGAGACAGCCCGCCGCCTTGACGCGCTTGAGCAGCTCTGGCTCCGGCAAGCCGAAATGAAAGCTGACGACCTCGGGCTTCAGCTCCTCGACGACCTCGCAGAAGGCCGCATCGAAGGGCGCCCGATTGGCCGCATTGATGGGCGCCGCCGGATCGAGACCATGCTCGGTGTAATAGCCGGCGAGCCGCTGCTTCCAGCGCGCATCTGCCTCCGCGGTGAGCTCGATCGGCGTGTGGCAGAAGAAGTTCATGTTCACCGGCGCCTTCACGCGCTGGCGAATGATGTTGACCTGCTCGCGCGCCTTCTCCGGCGAAAGCATGGCACTCGGCAATGATCCAAGTCCACCGCCCTCGGCCACGGCGATCACCAGCTCCGCATCCATCACGCCGGCCATCGGCGCCAGCACGATCGGGAATTCGGTCTTGAACAGATCGATCAGTCGACGGTCAGGCCACATGGTTGGTCTCTCTCGCTCTTACCCTCTCCCCTTGTGGGAGAGGGTGGATCGCCGCGATAGCGGCGAGACAGTGAGGGGTTGCTTCCGCGGATGCAGACCTCTCGAATTTAGATTCATTCTCCGCGGACAGAACCCCTCATCCGGCGCTACGCGCCACCTTCTCCCGCAAGGGGAGAAGGGAAAGAAGAAAGCGAGTTGCGCCGGCCGGCCAACAACTGCTCGGCCTCGGACGCAATCCGCTCGACGATCTCGGCCGCAGGTGGAATATCATGGATGAGGCCGACCGCCTCTCCCGCGAAGACAGCCGCAATTTCGAAATCGCCCGCCATTTTTGCCGCGGCATAGTCCCTGGCAATTTCACTGGCGCGCTGCATCAGCTCGATTTCGCGACCGGTCCAGCGCCTGATGTGGTCGTTGACCAGGGTTCGCGCGGTGAACGGCGCCGGCCAGAACAGGTTCCGCGACCAGTCGACGATGACGCCGCGCACGGTGTCGTTTGGATCGGCCGTGCGAATGCGCTCCTTGGCCGCGTCCGCGCCGTTGGCCTCGACACTCGCATAGAAGCGTGTACCGATCAGCACGCCGGATGCACCGAGCATCATCATCGCGGCGAGGCCGCGGCCATCGGCGATCCCGCCGGCCGCGACGACAGGCACGCGCCCGGCCGCGAGATCGACGATCGCGGGCACGATATCGACCGTGGTGCGCGAAGCGCCGTGGCCGCCCGCCTCCGTCCCCTGCGCGATCAAAATCTCCGCGCCGGCATCGAGCGCCTGTTTCGCCATGTCCTCACTCTGCACCTGGCAGATCAATCGCGCGGCGCTTGCCTTGATGCGCGGCGCGAACGGCGCGGGATCGCCAAACGACAGCATGACCGCCTGCGGCTGCGCTTCGAGCGCGATGTCGAGAAGTTCGGGCTGCTTTGCCAGGCTCCAGGTGATGAAGCCGATCCCGAACGGCGCAAATCCCTTCAGCTCCGCGGCCTCGACCTGAAGTCGGGCGCGGTCACCATAGCCGCCACCCAGAATGCCGAAGCCTCCGGCCGCGCTGACGGCGCGCGTCAGCCTGCTGCCCGCGATCGTATCCATCGGCGCCGACAGGATCGGATGCCTGATCCCGAGAAGCTCCGTCAGCGGTGTGGCGATCGGCATGGGCTCTCCCGCTCTGGACAGACAGATTAGGCCCATCTAGCATTCTCGAAAAATGAATTGTTGCGAACGCTGCCATCACAAAAGCGAAACGACGCCATGGAACTGAGCGACATCCAGACCTTTGCCGCGGTCGCCCGCACCGGCGGCATCACCCGTGCCGCCGAAGAGCTCAACACGGTGCAATCCAATGTCACCCAGCGCATCAAGGCCTTGGAGGCCGAGATCGGGACGCCATTGTTCGAGCGCCACAGCCGCGGCATGGCATTGACCGGTGCCGGCAAGCGCCTGCTCCCCTACGCGCAGCGGATGGCCGCGCTGTCGCGCGAAGCCCTGCTCGCGGCACGCGACGACGGCGAGGCGAAGGGACCTCTGTCGATCGGCTCGATGGAAACGACGGCTGCGGTGCGGCTTCCGCCGTTGCTCGCCGACTTCCACCGCCGCTTCCCGGCGGTGCGCCTCTCTTTGCGCACGTCAACAACCGCCGATCTCGTCGCCGGTATCCTCGAAGGTGCGCTTGATGGCGCGTTCGTCGCCGGGCCGATCGCCCACGACGACCTCACCGTGACAAGCGCATTCCGCGAAGAGCTGGTTCTGGTCAGCGCGCGGCGCTGGGGCTCGCTTGCCGAGCTTCGCGCCGGCACGCCCGAGTCGGGTCCGACCGCGCTGGTGTTCCGCACCGGGTGCACCTACCGCCAGCGCCTCGAGCAGATCTTTGTCGAGTTCGGCTGGCCCTCGGCGGCGCGCTTCGAGCTCGGCACGCTTGACGGAATGATCGGCTGCGTCGCCGCCGACATGGGCGTCACGCTGCTGCCGCGCGCCGTGGTCGAGCGCAGCGCGATGACCGGCAACGTGACCATGCACCCGCTGAGCCCGGCACACGGGCGCGTCGCGACGCTGTTCATCCGGCGCCGCGCTGGCCATCAATCGAGCGCGCTTCGGGGCTTCCTGTCATGCCTGACTGGAGCTGACGACATCATCGCGGCCTGATCGACCACCGCCGCAGCGCCACCATGGCCCAGATCGCCTCGACGAGGCCGAACGGCCAGGCCCCTTGCAGGAAGCCGTAGGCCGAGCCGAGCGCGCACGCGGCGGCGAACAGCAGCACGAACCAATGGCTGCGGTCTTCGAGGGCGTAAGTGACCAGCATTGCTGTCACGGCAAACAAGCCGAATAGTGTCAGGGCATCCACGTTCTGGGTTCACTCCGCGGCGCGACGCATGATATGCGCTAGTCCCATGCCGGCTCTTATCCTGCCCCTCGTCGATGCTGCAACCCACTGGCCCGAACGCGGCGGGTTGATCGGCCTTGACCTCGGCACCAAGACCATTGGCGTTGCCGTGTCCAATCCGGACCGCCGGTTGGCGACCGGCGTCGAGACCATCCAGCGCAAGCAGTTCAAGCAGGACGCCGCACGGCTGCTCGCCATCGCCACCGAGCGCAAGGTCGTCGGCTTCGTGCTTGGACTGCCCATCAACATGGACGGCAGCGAAGGCCCGCGCGCCCAGTCAACCCGTGCCTTCGCCCGCAATCTCGCCAATTTGACCACGCTCCCGATCGGCCTCTGGGACGAGCGCCTGTCGACGGCAGCCGTCGAGCGCGAGCTGATCGGCATGGACGTCAGCCGCGCCAAGCGCGCCGAAGTGATCGACGAGCATGCCGCGATTTTCATCCTGCAGGGCGCGCTCGACCGGCTCGCCAATCTTCGTACGGCGTCGGGGAATGGTTGATCCATGGCCGTCGTGATCGCGGCGCTGCTGCCGGTCTTCATTCTCATCGTGCTCGGCGTCGTGCTCCGGCACAGCCTGATGCGGCTCGACACGCAATGGCACGGGCTGGAACGGCTGACCTATTACGTGCTGTTCCCGATGCTCCTGATCCAGACGCTGGTGAAGGCGGATCTTTCAAGAGTGCCAGTCGCCGGCGTTGGCGGCGCGCTGCTGCTGGCCGCGCTCGCGATGTCGCTGCTGTGCCTCGCGCTGCGCCCGGCCCTGGCGCGGCTCGACATCGACGGCCCCGCCTTCACCTCGATCTTCCAGGGCGCGACGCGCTGGCAGACCTACGTGGCGCTGTCCGTCTCCGCCAATCTTTACGGCGACGTCGGCCTGGCGCTGGCCTCCGTCGCGATGGTCGCGATCATCCCGCTTGTGAACGTGTTCAGCGTTGCCGTACTCGCGCATTATGCATCGCCCGAGAAGCAATCCGCGCGCGCGATCGCCCTGACCGTGATCCGCAATCCCCTGATCTGGGCCTGCGTCATCGGCATGGTCATCAATGTCGTCCATCTGCCGCTGCCAAAAATCTGGCACGAGGTCGCTGACGCGCTCGGCCGCTCCTCGCTCGCCATTGGCCTGCTCGTCACCGGCGCCGGCCTTCAGCTCAAGGGCCTGCTCCGCCCGAGCCTGGGCGCGTCGATCGGCGTGGCGTTCAAGCTGGCCCTGATGCCGGTGCTCGCGCTGGCGCTCGCAATCTGGTTCGGACTGTCAGGCACCAACCTCGCGATCGTCGCGATCTGCGCGGCAGTGCCGACCTCGCCGAGCGCCTATGTACTGGCCCGCCAGATGGGAGGCGATGCGCCGCTCTTGGCGCAGATCATCACGCTGCAGACGATCCTGGCAGCGATCACGATGCCGGTCGCGATCGCGCTGGTGGCGACCGGACCCTAAATGTAAGGACCACCGAGGAAGATGATCGCCATATTCATGCCCGAATGGAGCATGACGGGCAGCCAAGTCGAATTGGTCCGCAAGCGAAAATAGCCAAGCACGAGCCCTGTGACAAAAAGCCAGGAGCGGTCGTACCAGCCATATTGCGTGTGGTTGAACGCCCATAGCGCTGCTGTCAAGGCGATGGCGCCGTAGGGCCCGAGAAACGACAGAGACCAGCCTCGAAACATAAAGCCTCGGAAAACGAACTCCTCCATCACCGGCGCTGCAACAGAATACCCGATCGCCAGGCTGAGCAACCCCGCGGCCCCTCCAACGACAACGTCGGAATTGGTTTGAGGCGTCGTTATGCCAAGCTTAATCGTGACAAAGGATTCGATTGTCATGAGGATAATCATGACGCCGAAGCCAACGACCACCTCATCGCGACGTGGCCAGTTGAGCGCCAGATAATCGGCGAAGTCTCTCCCCGCCATCCGCACCGCCAGCCACAGTACCGCGATCGCAGCCGGCGTTCCCATCATGATTCCGGAAGCCTGCCAGCGGCCCTGCCACCACGTTGCTTGAAACTCGGCCGACGTCAGGCTCTTCGTTCCACCATACGCAATGAGCAACAAGCTCAGTGCGATCCCGCCGGTTAGCACGAACGCGCCGTCAGCAAGCAGCGCGACGAACAATGTCTCCATGAAATCCCATGTCCGGGGCGGCCGGGTTGAACCTGCCGCGGAAGGATCGGCATTTTCGAGGTCGGACATGCAGGGCTTTCGCGACAACTTCGCAGAGAAGGAAGGCTCCGGTGCTACCCAACATACTGGAGCAAGATCGAGTGGGCAATCGCGACGTCCTCGAAGGTTCTGCGCCCCGCCTCAGCCCCCCAGCCACGTGGTCAGCACCACCGCGGTCATGTTGTTCAGCCCATGCAGCACGATGGTGAGCCACAGCGAGCCCGCGCGATAGCGCATGTAGCCGAACCACAGACCGATCGAGAAAACCTCGGCGAGGAAGTAGAGATCGTACTGGATGTGCACCGCCGTCCATACCAGCGACGACAGCACGATGGCGCCGGGCACGCGCAGAAACGTCTCCGACCAGCCGCGGTAGAGGAAGCCGCGCGCGAGCACCTCTTCCGACATCGGCGCCGCCAGGCTGAACGCCAGCAGGAGCAGCAACGCGCCGCCCTTGTCGCGGCCCGATTTGAGGAGATCGGTCATGAACCCCGGCGTCGCCTCACGGCCCAGCGAGCGCGAGACAACTTCCCAGGCGAGCACGATCAGGATGAGACCAATCGCGCCAAGCAGGATTTGCCGCCATGACGGCCAATGCAGCGCGAGATAATCGACGAAGGAGGCCTTCCTGATGCGAATGGCGATCCACGCCACGAGAAGCGTCGCGGGCAGCCCCATGATGACCGACAGGGCGAGCGCCTGAGGCTCAGCGCCGACGAGCTGCATCGATGCGAGGTTGAGAGACAGACCGCGACCCACCACGAGCAACACGACCGCGCCGATCTGTCCGACGAACATCGCGACAAGGAGCAAAAAGCCCCACAACGCTGTGCCCCAGAACTTCCAGACGCGCGGCAGCGCCGGCGTCTCGGTCAGCGGCGGATGGTCGGGATTGAGGGAGTCCATCAGGAAACTTTCGGTTGGACGACTCACGGCAGCGCCCGCGCGAGCAGCGCGCGTGCGTCGCCGCTATCGAGCTCGACAGCGCCATACATGCTGGCGTGATTGGTGGCGAGGCGGGTGGCGGCGAACAGTTCAGCGTTGTGAGGCGACACGCAGTTGAGCGCTGCGGCCGCGGCCAGCAGCGCCAGCTTCTCGACTGCGAGCCGCGCAACGCGCTCGCCGTCGGCGCGGTGGAAGGCCTTGCCGATGAAAGCGACGGCCTCGCTTGCCCCGGGAAGGCCTTTCGTCTCGGCC
The DNA here is from genome assembly GCF_004114955.1 of Bradyrhizobium guangzhouense. Classification (NCBI taxonomy): domain Bacteria; kingdom Pseudomonadati; phylum Pseudomonadota; class Alphaproteobacteria; order Hyphomicrobiales; family Nitrobacteraceae; genus Bradyrhizobium; species Bradyrhizobium guangzhouense. The sequence continues at coordinate 3,216,714 of NZ_CP030053.1, read as the reverse complement.
GCGAGAGCTTGCAGCACCGCCGTCGCCGCCTCTCCCTCGCGCGAGAGTGCGCGGAGCACGTCGAGGCACATCACATTGCCGGAGCCTTCCCAGATCGCGTTGACCGGCGCCTCCCGGTAGTGGCGTGCCAGAATGCCGTCCTCGACATAGCCGTTGCCGCCGAGGCACTCCATCGCCTCGTAAAGGAATGGCGGCGCGCTCTTGCAGGTCCAATATTTGATCGCGGGCGTCAGCAGCCGCATATAGGCGGCCTCCGCCGCATCATCAGGCGTGCGATCGAAGGCGCGGCAGAGCCGCGTCACCAGCGCGGTGCTCGCCTCCACATGCAGCGCCATGTCGGAGAGCACGGCCTGCATCAAGGGCTGATCGGCGAGATGCTTCTGGAACACGCTGCGGTGACGGGCGTGATGTAGCGCATGCGCGAGGCCCGAGCGCATCAGGCCGCTGGAGGCGATCGCGCAATCCTGCCGCGTCAGCTGCACCATCTGGATGATGGTGCGGATGCCTTTGCCCTCCTCGCCGACGCGTTCGGCATAGGCGCCGACGAACTCGACCTCGGAGGACGCGTTCGAACGATTGCCGAGCTTGTCCTTCAGCCGCTGGAACTGCATCGCGTTGACCGATCCATCCGGCGCGAAGCGCGGCATGAAGAAACAGGTCAGCCCTCCATCCGCCTGCGCCAGCACCAGGAACGCATCGCACATCGGCGCCGACATGAACCATTTATGGCCGGTGATTCGATAGGCATTCCCGTCGCGCACCGCGCGCGTCATGTTGGCGCGCACGTCGGTGCCGCCCTGCTTCTCGGTCATGCCCATGCCGAGCGTCATGCCGCGCTTGTCCCACCACGGCGCGAAGCTGGGATCGTAGCTCCTGGTCGACAGCACCGGCATCACCTTGCCGAGCAGATCCGGCTGCATCGCCAGCGCGGCGACCGAGGCGCGCGTCATCGTGATCGGGCAGAGATGGCCGGTCTCGACCTGCGAGGCCATGTAAAATTTTGCGGCGCGAATGACTTCAGCCGCATCGCCCGCTGGCTTCCCATCCGCAGTCCACGTCGAATTGTGCACGCCGGCATGCACGCTGTGCGCCATCAGCTCGTGATATCCAGGATGAAACTCGACCTGGTCGCGGCGATTGCCCTTGGCATCGAAGGAGCGGAGTTTTGGCGTGTTCTCGTTCGCGACGCGGCCGCGATCGGCCATCGCCGCAGAGCCCCAATGCCTGCCGAACTCCGACAGTTCCCGCTCCGCCGCCGCGCCGCCATTGGCCTTCACGGCCTCGACCAGCGGCTGGTCGACCGTGAACAGATTCACGTCCTCGAACGGCGGCGACTGGTTGAAGACCTCGTGGGTCGCAAAACTCGGCTGGGTCATGACGTCATCTCGGGCCGGAATCAGTTCCGCCGCGGCTGGATCGGGAAATCATAGGCCGCCCCGCCCGCCCCCGGCAGGGAAAAATGCCACCACTCCTTCGAATAGTTCACAAAGCCTTGCCTCGCCATCGCCGCCACCAGCCGCTTGCGCCAGGCGCGCTGCTCTGCCGTGATCGACGGTGCTGCGGTATGCCCTTTCTCATCGGTGCAATCGTAGCCGGTGCCCATGTCCACGCTGCCCTCCGGCAGCCGCGCCGCGACCGGCGCCGTGCAATCAGCGTAGGATTTTGCGGGATCGATCCTGGCGGAATTGTCGGCCTTGAGATCGACCAGCGTGAGGTCGAGCGCCGCGCCCGTGGAATGCTGCGAGCGGCTGGCGATATAGCCGAGGCGAAACAGCTCGGTCTTGGCGATCCTCGGATTATAGCGTCGATCTGCCGCGCTCTCATGGCCGTTCTGCGACCATCTCACCATGTCGAGCGAGGCGCGCGCCGGCCGGTAGCAGTCGAACATTTTCAGCGACAGGTTCTGCGCCGCCAGCTCCTGCTGGACCGCTTTCAGCCGCAAGCCCACTTCCCGCTTCACCACGCATTCGCCGGCGCCGTAGCCGGCGAGCGGACGGCCGAGGAAATTGTTCGACGTGGCGTAGCGGATGTCCTGGATGATGCTGGGATCGATATCGCGCAGATAAACGAAGCCGCCGGGGAGTGACTGGGCGTGGGCGGCGGAAAAGGTCCCTATCAGTACAATTGCAATTCGAATTGATTTCACAGAATGCCCCTGCATCGTCACACCCAGGCTTGTCTCGGCCGCCCACGCCCTTTTTACGGCGAGAAAGCCGACAGATCAGGGGATAACTCCCCGCCCCGGCATTGGCCCTTGCTCCATCAGCCATCCGCGCCTATAGCTCTCGCTTTAATGACATCGAAATCGACCTTCGTCCTCGGCCACCGGCATTTGCTGGGCATCGAGGGCCTTTCCGCGGCCGACATTACCGGCCTCCTCGACCTGTCCGAAGAATATGTCGAGCTCAACCGCCAGGTTGACAAGAAGCGCACCGTCCTGCGTGGACGGACGCAGGTGAACCTCTTCTTCGAGGCGTCCACCCGAACGCAATCCTCGTTCGAACTCGCGGGCAAGCGCCTCGGTGCCGACGTCATGAACATGTCGGTGTCCTCCTCGTCCATCAAGAAGGGCGAGACGCTGGTCGACACCGCGATGACACTCAACGCCATGCACCCTGACATCCTGGTGGTGCGCCATCACGCCTCCGGCGCGGTGGAACTGCTGGCGCGCAAGGTCGACGGTTCCGTGATCAATGCCGGCGACGGCGCGCATGAGCATCCGACCCAGGCGCTGCTCGACGCGCTCACCATCCGCCGCAACAAGGGCCGGATCGAGGGCCTCGTGGTCGCGATCTGCGGCGACGTGCTGCATTCGCGTGTCGCCCGCTCCAACATCATCCTGCTCAACACCATGGGCGCCCGCGTCCGCGTCGTCGGTCCCTCCACGCTGCTGCCCACAGGCATCGAGCGGATGGGCGTCGAGGTTGCGCGCGACATGCGCGAGGGACTCAACGGCGCGGATATTGTGATGATGCTGCGGCTGCAGCGCGAGCGCATGAACGGCTCCTTCGTGCCGTCGACCTCGGAGTACTTCCACTATTTCGGGCTCGACCAGAAGAAGCTCGGCTACGCCAAGCCCGATGCGCTCGTGATGCATCCCGGCCCCATGAACCGCGGCGTCGAGATCGACACGGCCGTGGCCGACGGCGCGCAGTCCCTGATCCGCGAACAGGTGGAGATGGGGGTTGCCGTGCGCATGGCGGTGCTGGAAGCGCTCGCCCGTAACCTGCCGAACGCGTGATGGCCGCCATGCTGACCGACCGCCGCCCGATCCTGCTCGCCAACGCCCGCGTCGTCGATCCCTCGAGGGATTTCGATGGCCCCGGCGACGTCCTGATTGCCGACGGCATCATCCGCGAGATCCGCCGCGGCATCGGCGCTGCCGGCGTCCCCGAGGGCACCGACGTCGTCAATTGCTCCGGCAAGATCGTGGCGCCCGGCCTGATCGACATGCGCGCCTTTGTCGGCGAGCCCGGCTTCAGCCATCGCGAGACCTTTGCGAGCGCCAGCCAGGCGGCCGCGACCGGCGGCATCACCACCATCATCTGCCAGCCTGATACGTCTCCCGTCATCGACAATTCGGCGACCGTCGATTTCGTGATGCGCCGCGCGCGCGATACCGCGATCGTCAACATCCAGCCGATGGCGGCGCTCACCAAGGGCATGCGCGGCGAGGAGATGACCGAGTTCGGCCTGCTCAAGGCCGCCGGCGCCGTCGCTTTCAGCGATGGCGATCGCAGCGTCACCAATTCGCAGGTGATGCGCCGTGCGCTGACCTACGCCCGCGATTTCGACGCGCTGATCGTGCATCACACCGAGGACCCTGACCTCGTCGGCGAAGGCGTGATGAACGAGGGCGAGTTCGCCTCGCGCCTCGGCCTGATGGGCATCCCGAAGGCCGCCGAGGCCGTGATGCTCGAGCGCGACATGCGCCTCGTCGCACTGACCGGCGGCCGCTACCACGCGGCCTCGCTGTCCTGCATCGACTCGCTCGAGATCATGAAGCGTGCGCGCGAGGCGGGCCTTGCCGTCAGCGCCTCGGTCTCGATCAATCATCTTGCGCTGAACGAGAACGACATCGGCCCCTACCGCTCGTTCCTGAAGCTGTCGCCGCCGCTGCGCACCGAGGACGATCGCCGCGCGCTGGTTGAGGCGGTCGCCTCCGGCCTCGTCGACGTCATCATGTCCGACCACAACCCGCAGGACGTCGAGGTCAAGCGCCTGCCCTTCGCGGAAGCCGCTCCCGGCGCCATCGGGCTCGAGACCATGCTGCCGGCGGGGCTGCGGCTGGTTCACAATGACGAGCTCGACCTCAAGACGCTGATCCGGGCGATGTCCACCCGGCCGGCCGAACTGCTTGGCTTGCCCGGCGGAACCCTGCGCGTGGGCAGCCCGGCCGATGTCGTGGTGATCGACCTCGATGTCCCCTGGGTGGTCGATCCCGCCGACCTCAAATCACCCTGCAAGAACACCCCGTTCGACGAGGCGCGCTTTACAGGCCGCGCCATCAGGACCATCGTCGGCGGTCGAACGGTTTACGAGCATGTCTAACGGGCGCTGTCAGCCATGGAGAGACAGCCATGGGGCTTGATGCATTGCTGCCGGTGGCCTTCATCATCGGCTACCTCTTCGGTTCTGTCCCGTTCGGGCTGATCCTGACCCGGCTCGCCGGAACGCAGGATCTGCGCTCGATCGGCTCCGGCAATATCGGCGCCACCAATGTGCTGCGCACCGGCCGCAAGGGCCTTGCCGCAGCAACCCTGCTGCTCGACGCGCTCAAGGGCACAGCGGCGGTGGTGATTTCAGGCTATCTCGCCGGCCCCAACGCCGCGATGCTGGCGGGTCTCGGCGCCTTCCTCGGCCACCTCTTTCCGGTCTGGCTCAAATTCAAAGGCGGCAAGGGCGTCGCCGTCTATATCGGCATCCTGCTCGGCCTGTTCTGGCCGGCAGCGCTGGTGTTCTGCGTAATCTGGCTCGCCACCGCCTTCACCACCCGTTACTCCTCGCTCTCGGCGCTGGTGGCAGCCTTCATCACGCCGCTGTTCCTGTGGTGGTTCGGACACCTTGCCCTGGCCTCACTGTCCGTCGTGCTGACGCTGCTGCTGTTCTACATGCATCGCGAGAACATCAAGCGGCTGCAATCGGGAAAAGAAGGCCGCATCGGCGAGAAGGCTTAAGTCGCGCTTTCGACTCCGAGACCGGAAAAAGTACGGATACCGCCGCGCCTCTTCCGCATTATATGCCAAATCCTGTTCGCAACTTTCACCCGACTCGTGGGAGCTAGTGGCGGTCGGGTTCCATGCCTGTCATCCTGACAGTGGACATGGCGTTACGCGGTTGCTCAGAATGAGCGGGAAGATTGACGGCACGCATGATGACGGTAGCGCGCAGGGCACTGCGGCAAGCCGCCTGCTCTCGCTGACCAACATCTGGTCGGATGCGCCCTCGCTGCCTGCGGCCCGAGAGCCTCTTTCCGTTCCGCCACAGCGACCTGCTCCCGGCGTGCAAGCCCCGGTGATGGTCGAGGTCGCACCAGCGCCCCCGCCCGTCGCATCCGTGCGAGCGCGCGCCGAACGATGGCCACCGCCGACACTCTCGCTCGCCTTGCAGGGCGGCGGCAGCTTTGCCGCCTTCACTTGGGGCGTGCTGGAGCGGCTCCTGGAAGAGCCATCCATCGACTTCGACACCATCAGCGGCGCCAGCGCCGGCGCCATCAACGCGCTGCTCCTCGGCTGCGGCCTTGTCGAGGGCGGCCGCGAAGGCGCTCGCAGGAGGCTGAACCGGTTCTGGACCCGGCTGATGCACGAAGCCTCGTTCCGCTCGCTGATGCTGGTCGGCGGCTTCTCGCCGGCGGGAAGCTCGGTCGCCTTCGGCCCGACGCTGCGCTCCGGCCAGTTCGATCCGTTCGATCTCGACCCGCTGCGCCAGGCGCTCTCGCGTGACATCGATTTTACCGCCTTGCGCGATCCGAAATGCCCGAAGCTGCTGATCGCGGCGACGCGGATCCGCGACGGCCAGCAGCAGATTTTTGGCAACCAGGTCATCACCGCCGATGTCGCGCTCGCCTCGACCTGCCCGCCCCTCGTCCACTGCGCCGTCGAGATCGACGGCGAGGCCTATTGGGATGGCGGCTTCGGCGGCAATCCGCCGCTGATCAAGCTGGCGCAACAATCGACATCAGCCGATTTGCTTCTCATCCAGGTCACGCCGACGCGCGATGCTTACGTGCCCATCACGCTCGCCGCGATCGACCGCCGCCTCGACCAGATCGCGGCCAATGCCGCACTCAAGGCCGAGATCGCTGCGATCGAATGGGCGCAGCCGCACGTAGCGCCCGCGCTGCGGCTCTCCAGGATCGCCGCCGAAGATTCGATCGAGGGCTTGGCGCAACGCTCGTCGACCGATCTCGGCCGCGGCTTCATCCGCCTGCTGCACCGAAGCGGCCGTGAGGCTGCCGAGCGCTGGCTCAGGCAAGGCGCGACGGGCGCTGACGTCCAACGCGCATTGTCCGTAGCCGAACCCGCGCTAGCCTGAATTCGCCAGCGCATTCTCCAGGAACCACGCCGCGGCAAGCGCGCCGGGATCGTTGCCGAACCGTGCGATCACCTGCACGCCGATAGGCAGGCCGCCGACCTTCATCACCGGCACGTTGACGCAAGGATTGCCCATTAGCGTCCACAGCCTGTTATAGCGGGGCGAGCCGGTCGAGGCGAGCTCCTTGGCCGGTGCGGTGCCCGGCGCGGAATATGTGAGCAGCACGTCCAAACCTTCGAACACTTCGCCAAGCTCGCGACGGCCGCGGCGGGCGACGCGGCGCGCATCGTCATATTCTTTCGGCGTCAGCCTGACCGTCTCATCGAGGCTGGCGCGCAGCAGCGGCGCGATCTCGTCATGATGCTGGTCGAACTCCCAGGCGAGCGCGCGATGCGCCTCAAAGTCCTGGATGATGGGATGGATGCGCCAGGCTTCCTTGACCGCCACGGGCAGATCGATGATTTGCACGCTGGCCCCGGCCTTCTCGGCCGCCTTGATCGCGGTCCGCAAGCCCTCTTCCGCGGCCGGCTCGACGGCCTCGGCAAACTCTTGCCTGACCACGCCGATACGCGGCGACTTCGCCGGCGCAATGCCTGAGAATTCGCTGCGGCCGGTCATCCCCAAAAGTCCGCGCGCCAGATCTTCCGCGCGCGATCCGAACAGGCCGACCGTATCGAGCGCCCACGAATAGCATTTCACGCCAACCGTCGGCAGCATGCGAAACGACGGCTTGATCGCGGCAGCGCCGCAATAGGCGGCAGGCCGGATCACCGAGCCGCCGGTCTGGGTGCCCAGCGCCAGCGGAATCATGCCGGCGCCCACGGCAGCCGCCGAGCCCGAGGACGACCCCCCAGGCGTATGGCCGGGATTGTGCGGATTGAGCGTCGGCGTCGGATCGCGCGAGGCGAACGCCGTGGTCGTGGTCTTGCCGACGATGGTGGCGCCGGCCCGCTTCAACATCATCACCACGGGCGCATCGGCGCGCGGCTGCCAGCCGCGATAGATCTCCGAGCCCATCTCCGTCGGCATATTGGCAGTGTCGATGATGTCCTTGATGCCGACCGCGATACCGCGCAGCGGTCCGGAGACCTGCGCCTTCGCCGCTGTGTCGTGCCGGACGAAGGCACGAACATCCTTGTCTTTGGCCTCGATCGCGGCATGCGACTGCGCGATCGCGGCATCGGGCGAAAGCTCGCCCGCTTCGATGCGGCGCTGGAGATCGGCAAGTGAAATCATGGCAACACCTTTCTTATTGGTATCGCTTTTAGCATCGGGGCGAGGCTGCGCAAGCGCACGCCGCTGTTGCCCACGCCCTCAGGTTGCTCCATGCTGCGCCCACAAGGAGACGCCGTGGACGCCATCAATCCGAGCACCGAGCTGACCGAGCAAGAGCGGATCGACCGTTTGCGGCTGATCCGCTCCGACAATGTCGGGCCGCGCACCTTCCGGTCACTGGTCGAACATTTCGGCACGGCGCGTGCCGCGCTGGAGCGGCTGCCGGATCTGGCGCGACGCGGCGGCGCACAGCGATCCGGCCGCATCTGCAGCGTCGATGAAGCGAGGGCCGAGCTCGTCGCGAGCCGCAAGTTCGGCATCGCCTGGCGCGCGCCCGGCGAGGACGGCTATCCGGCGCGGCTCGCGACGCTCGACGATGCCCCGCCGTTGCTGGCGGTGCGCGGCGACGTCGCAGCACTGATGCGTCCGATGATCGCGATCGTCGGCTCGCGCAATGCCTCCGGCGCCGGCCTGAAATTCGCCGGCCAGCTCGCGCGCGAGCTTGGCGAAGCCGGCTTCATCATCATCTCCGGCCTTGCCCGCGGCGTCGACCAGGCCGCGCACCGCGCCAGCGTCGCGAGCGGCACCATCGCGGTACTCGCCGGCGGCCATGATTGCATCTATCCGCCCGAGCATGGCGATCTGCTCGGCGCGGTCCTCGATCAACAGGGCGCGGCGATCTCCGAAATGCCGCTCGGCCACGAGCCGCGTGCCCGCGACTTTCCCCGCCGCAACCGGCTGATCTCGGGCGCATCGCTCGGCGTGGTCGTGGTGGAAGCCGCGCACCGCTCGGGCTCGCTGATCACCGCGCGCATGGCAGCCGAACAGGGCCGCGAGGTGTTCGCAGTCCCCGGCTCGCCGCTCGATCCGCGCGCTGCCGGCACCAACGATCTGATCAAGCAGGGCGCGACGCTGGTCACGGAAGCCGCCGATATCATCAACGCGGTTCAGCCGATCATGGAGCGGCCGCTGATGCGTCCTGCGAGCGAGCCCGACAGCGAACCGTTCGAGAGCGACCCGCAAGGCGACGACCGCGATCAGATCACCGGCCTGCTCGGCCCCGCCCCCATCTCGATCGACGATCTGGTGCGGATGTCCGGCGCTTCGCCGGCGATCGTACGCACTGTGCTGCTGGAGCTCGAGCTCGCCGGCCGGCTCGAGCGGCACGGCGGCGGACTGGTGTCGTTGCTCTAACTAGGTTGGCTCGTTCGGCTGGCCCGGTCACCTCTCCCCAGCGGGGAGAGGTCGGATTGCGCAGCAATCCGGGTGAGGGGCCGCGGCGTCCCGTGAGACCGGAACCCCTCACCCGGATCGCATCTTACGATGCGACCCGACCTCTCCCTTCGGGAGAGGTGTTCGGAGCACCTGGCTCGCATCTCACCAAAGTAATTTGCTAACCACCGTTCCGCTCGTCAAACCGCGACCTTGCCGCCGCGATCTGGTCCTGATGCGTAATCGCCCACTCACCCAGCGCCTTCACCGGCGCCTGCAGCCCGCGGCCGAGATCGGTCAGCTCGTAATCGACGCGCGGCGGAATGGTCGGGAAGATCGTGCGCGTGACGAGACCGTCGCGCTCGAGGCCGCGCAGCGTCAGGGTCAGCATCCGCTGCGAGATGCCGTTGATCATGCGCTTGAGCTCATTGAAGCGCTTCGGTCCGTCGCTGAGCATCATGATGACGAACACACTCCATTTGTCGCCGACGCGCGCGAGGATCGAGGCGACGTTACGGCAGTCGGCGTGATCGGGATCGTGCCGTCGCGGCAAGGCAGGCAAACGGCTGTGTGTCGGTTCCAAAGATGTGCCCATGGCTCAAAAAAGTGCGTTCTTGCGGGGTTTTCGGCAGTCACTCATGTAGCGCGGGTTACAAATCTATACCATGGGTGACCCCAATGAAACTCCTCCATATCGACTCCAGCGTTCTCGGCCCCCACTCCGTCTCCAGGCAGGTGTCTGCCGCCATCGTCGACCGGCTCCGGCAGGCAACACCCACGCTCGATCTCGTCTATCGCGACCTGACCCAGACCCCGCTCGCGCATCTCTCCGGATCGCATCTCGCGGCCGCCCAGGGCGCCCCCGCACCGGCGGAGCTCAGTGCCGATCTCGCGGCGAGCGCCGCCGTGCTGGATGAGTTCCTCGCGGCCGACGTCGTGGTGATTGGCGCGCCCATGTACAATTTTACGATTCCAAGCCAGCTCAAGGCCTGGATCGACCGCGTGATGGTGGCGGGAAAGACGTTCAAATATGGCGCGAGCGGTCCGGAGGGTCTTGCCGGCGGCAAGCGTGTGATCTTCGCGATTTCCCGCGGAGGCTATTACGGCCCGGGCACCCCAGCCGCCGCGCTCGAACATCTCGAGAGCTATCTACGCGGCGTGTTCGCGTTCATGGGCATCACGGCCCCTGAATTCATCGTCGCTGACGGAATCCAGGTTGGTCCTGACCATCGCGAGAAAGCGCTGGTCGGCGCGCTCCAGGCGGCCAGCTCCTTGCGTGCGGCGTAAGGCTGCCCCGACGACAGCCGCTGCCGGACCCGGCGGCGGCTGAAAGACCGGCAAAGCTAAAACCAGGCGCCCTGCACGCCCAGGATCACGGCAACGAGCGACACGAGCAGGCCGACGCCGGAGAAAATCGCAACCCCGATGAACTCCGACATGTCGGAGCGCTCCTTGACGGGAACTGCGGACCGTTCGGTGTAAATACGCGGTGCTGAAATCGGAGAATAAATATGTGCTGCTTTCGGCATAACGGGCTCCCTCAAATGAGTCTTGTGACCCCCTGCCCGTAGAAAAGTCTCGGCAGCGCATACGAAGGTTCAACGCGTCACGCAAGCTTTAGAAAATACATCTCGCAAGACGCGGGAACCGGCCGGCGCAACCAGTCTTGCGGCGCCGGCCGATTCAAATTGAAACTGATTTGATCAGCCCCGATAGACCGGCGCGCCGGCGGGCGACGCAACTGCACCGCCATCGACGAAGATCTCCTGGCCCTGAATATGAGCGGCATCGTCGGAGGCGAGGAACAGCACCGTCTTGGAAATGTGATCGGGTTCACCAATGCGCCCCAATGGCGTCGCTAGTCCGATACGCTTCTCGAACGCCTTCTCCGCTTCAGGCGTTGCAACCGCGGCGCCCCAGATCGGCGTGCGAATCGCGCCGGGCGCAACGACATTCACGCGAATGCCGCGCGGCGACAGTTCCGAGGCCATGATCCGCGCCATCGCCCGTACGCCGGCCTTCGCCGCGCCGTAAGCCGAATAGCCGGGATTGCCGAGCACTGAAATCACCGAGCCGTTGAGAATGATCGAGGCATTGTCGTTGATATAAGGCAGCGCCGATTGCACCGTGAAGAACACGCCGGTGAGATTGGTGCTGATCACCTTCTCGAAGACCTCGAGCGTCGCAGATCCCAGCGGCGTGCCGCCGGGGATGCCGGCATTGGCAAACAAAATGTCGAGCTTGCCGAATGTCTCGCTGCCCTTCCTGATCGCAGCTTCGGTCGCGGCGATGTCGGTCGTATCGGCAGCGAGCGCGATCGCGTTCCGACCGAGCTCCCTTGCTGCAGCTTCCAGCGTCTCCTTGTTGCGCCCGGTGACGATCACCTTCGCGCCCTCGGCCACGAACAGCTTCGCCGTTGCCAGTCCAATGCCGCTATTGCCGCCGGTGATCAGTGCCGTCTTGCCTCGAAGCCTCATGTTCGTCTCCAATGGTTGCATCATAAAACCATGTTGCCATCTAGGGCACATGGTTTTATGATGCAACCACACATCCGCGTGATCGACGCCGAAATCGGGCGAATGCGATAGGACCAGCACGATGGTGAAACGAACGAGTTTTGAGGGTGATGCCTGCCCGATCGCACGATCGCTGGAGGCGATTGGCGACTGGTGGTCGCTGCTGATCATCCGCGAGGCGCTGTTCGGCGTGCGCCGCTTCGGCGAGTTTCAGAGCAAGCTCGGCATGGCCAAGAACATCTTGTCGGCGCGGCTGCGCTCGATGATCGACCACGGCATCCTGGAAACAGCCCCCGCCTCCGACGGCAGCGCTTACCAGGAATATCTGCTGACGCCGAAGGGACGCGGCCTCTTCCCGATCCTGGTCGCACTCCGGCAATGGAGCGAGGAATTCGATGATCATCCGGAGGAGATCACGACAATCCTGGTCGATCGCGCCAAAGGCCGCCCGGTGCGCAAGCTCGAACTGCGCGCCGAGGATGGCCGGCTGCTCAGTCAGCCCGATACAATGGTAAAGCTGCGGCCGGCAACGAGGCGGCGGTCGGCAATGGGATGACGTTGCGCCAGCCGCTCTATGGCAAAGCGGTAACCAAGCACTCGATGTCATTGCCAGCGAAAGCGGGCGATCCAGTATTCCAGAAGCGGTCCTGATGCCTCGATGCGCCGCGGCGTACTGGATTCCCCGCCTTCGCGGGGAATGACGGCCGTTGCGGAGCGACAGCCCCCTTACGACAGCTTGCGCTTGCTCCGCAGCCGCAAGTGCTCGTCGGCCTCGAGCTTGGTCATGCCCAGGAGATAATGCAGCACGTCCAGCTTGTGGCGCTCGGCGAGCTTGCGCAAGCTGGCCACCTGCTCGGCGATGAAGGCAGCCGCCTCGTCAGCGCCGCCCTCGCCCGGTTCCTCGCTGCGCGAACGTGCTTGTGCGCCCGACGCGGCGCGTGCCCGCTTCCGTCCTGGTTTTGCCACCAGCCCCACCCGAATCCATGCCCCGCGGGGACATTACGCCGATAGCAACCGCAACTCCAAGGTGGTAATTTGCAACTTTCTCGATATGAAACTTTTCCCAATTCGAGGGCTTTCAACACCCTTCGATTTGACAGCGGGGGCCTCACCACCCATGTTCGGGACGAAACGGCCGACCCGAATCTAGAGGAAATCGGCCCAATATTTCCCCGTAAGTTACTGGAACTACATGAATATCGTCATTGTGGAGTCGCCGGCGAAAGCCAAGACGATCAACAAGTATTTGGGCTCGTCCTATGAGGTTCTGGCCTCATTCGGCCATGTCCGCGACCTCCCGGCGAAGAACGGCTCCGTCGATCCCGACGCCAATTTCAAGATGATCTGGGAGGTCGACCCCAAGGCGGCCGGCCGGCTCAACGATATCGCCAAGTCCCTGAAGGGCGCCGACCGCCTGATTCTGGCGACCGACCCTGATCGCGAGGGCGAAGCCATCTCCTGGCACGTGCTCGAGGTGATGAAAGAGAAGCGCGCGCTGAAGGATCAGAAGATCGAGCGCGTGGTGTTCAACGCCATCACCAAGCAGGCCGTCACCGACGCGATGAAGAACCCGCGCCAGATCGACGGCGCGCTGGTCGACGCCTATATGGCCCGCCGCGCGCTGGACTATCTGGTCGGCTTCACGCTCTCCCCCGTGCTGTGGCGCAAGCTGCCGGGCGCCCGCTCGGCCGGCCGCGTGCAGTCGGTGGCGCTGCGCCTCGTCTGCGACCGCGAGCTGGAGATCGAGAAGTTCGTGCCGCGTGAATATTGGTCGCTGATCGCGACGCTGTTGACGCCGCGCGGCGATGCCTTCGAGGCGCGCCTCGTCGGCGCCGACGGCAAGAAAATCCAGCGCCTCGACATCGGCACCGGCGCAGAAGCCGAGGACTTCAAGAAGGCGCTGGAGCTCGCCACCTACGCGGTGACCGCGGTCGACGCCAAGCCGGCGCGCCGCAATCCGCAGGCGCCGTTCACCACCTCGACCTTGCAGCAGGAAGCCAGCCGCAAATACGGCTTTGCGCCGGCGCACACCATGCGCATCGCCCAGCGTCTTTATGAAGGCATCGACATCGGCGGCGAGACCACCGGACTCATTACCTATATGCGGACCGACGGCGTGCAGATCGATCCCTCCGCGGTCACACAGGCGCGCAAGGTGATCGGCGAGGATTACGGCAACGCCTATGTGCCTGATGCCCCGCGCCAGTACCAGGCCAAGGCCAAGAACGCCCAGGAAGCGCACGAAGCGATCCGCCCGACCGACCTCTCCCGCCGTCCCGACAGCATGAGCCGCCGGCTCGATGCCGATCAGGCGCGGCTCTATGAGCTGATCTGGAAGCGCACCATCGCCAGCCAGATGGAATCGGCCGAGCTCGAGCGCACTACCGTCGACATCACGGCAAAGGCCGGTGCACGAACGCTGGAGCTGCGCGCCACCGGCCAGGTCGTCAAGTTCGACGGTTTCCTCGCGCTTTACCAGGAGGGCCGCGACGACGAAGAGGACGAAGACTCCCGCCGCCTGCCCGCGATGAGCCAGGGCGAGGCGATGAAGCGGCAGTCGCTGTCGGTCACCCAGCATTTCACCGAACCGCCGCCGCGCTTCTCCGAGGCCTCGCTGGTCAAGCGCATGGAAGAGCTCGGCATCGGCCGGCCCTCGACCTATGCCTCGATCCTCCAGGTGCTGAAGGACCGCGGCTACGTCAAGCTGGAGAAGAAGCGCCTGCATGGCGAGGACAAGGGCCGCGTCGTGGTCGCGTTCCTCGAGAGCTTCTTCAACCGCTACGTCGAGTACGATTTCACGGCCAATCTGGAGGAGCAGCTCGACCGCATCTCCAACAACGAGATCTCCTGGCAGCAGGTTCTGAAGGACTTTTGGACCGGCTTCATCGGCGCCGTCGACGAGATCAAGGATCTGCGCGTCGCCCAGGTGCTCGACGTGCTCGATGACATGCTGGGCCAGCACATCTATCCGCCGCGCGCGGATGGCGGCGACATCAGGCAGTGTCCGAGTTGCGGCAACGGCCGGCTCAATCTCAAGGCCGGCAAGTTCGGCGCCTTCGTCGGCTGCTCTAACTATCCGGAATGCCGCTACACCCGTCAGCTCGCCGCCGACGGTGAGACCACCGCCGACCGTTCGCTCGGCCAGGATCCGGAGACCGGTCGCGATGTCTGGGTCAAGGCCGGCCGCTTCGGCCCCTACATCCAGCTCGGCGAGCAGAAGGATTACGAGGAAGGCGAGAAGCCGAAGCGCGCAGGCATCCCGAAGGGGACCTCGCCCGGCGATGTCGAGCTCGAGCTCGCGCTCAAGCTGTTGTCGCTGCCGCGCGAGATCGGCAAGCATCCCGAGACCGGCCAGCCGATCACGGCGGGCCTCGGCCGCTTCGGGCCGTTCGTGAAGCATGAGAAGACCTATGCCAGCCTGGAAGCCGGCGACGAGGTCTTCGACATCGGTCTCAATCGCGCCGTCACGCTGATCGCCGAGAAGGTTGCGAAGGGCCCAAGCCGCCGCTTTGGGGCCGATCCCGGCAAGGCGCTGGGCGATCACCCCTCGCTCGGCACCGTCACGGTGAAGAGCGGCCGCTACGGTGCCTATGTCACCGCAGGCGGCGTCAACGCGACCATTCCGGCCGAGTTCGAAAAGGACACGGTGACGCTGGCACAGGCGATCGCACTGATCGACGAGCGCGCCGCCAAGGGCGGTGGCAAGGCCAAGTCGGGCACCAAGACGGCGAAGAAGGCAGCGAAGCCAGCCAAGGCCAAAAAGGCCGCAGAGGGCGACGACGCCGCGCCGAAGAAGAAACCGGCCGCGAAGAAAGCGGCCAAACCGAAAACTGAATCCACCAGCAAGGCGCGCGCAGGCGTGGCGTCGACGGCCAAGACTTCAGCAGTCAAGACGTCGCCGACAAAGGCATCCGCCGCCAAAGCTCCGGCCAAGAAGAGTGCCGGCACCAATTAGAGGTTAAGTGAAACGCAAGAATGACCATGGCTTTCCCGACAGGCAAGCCATCGTCGCCTTCATCAAGGCACATCCCGGAAAGGTCGGAACCCGCGACATCGCGCGCGAGTTCGGCCTGAAGAACGCCGATCGCATCGAGCTCAAGCGCATTTTGCGCGAGCTTGCCGACGACGGCACCATCAAGAAAAAACGCCACACGGTGTCCGAGCCGGATGCCCTTCCGCCGACGCTGGTCGCCGACATCACGGGTCGCGACGCTGACGGCGAGTTGATCGCCTCCCCCAGCGAATGGGACGAGGTCGAGAGCGGCGAACCGCCAAAAATCCTCATCGAGATGCCGCGCCGGCCCAAGCCCGGCACCGCCGCAGGCGTCGGCGACCGCGCGCTGCTGCGCATCGAGCCCACCGGCGAAGACGAAGGCCCGGCCTATCGCGGCCGCATCATCAAGGTCTTCGACAAGGCCAAGAGCCGCATCCTCGGCGTCTTCCGCGCGCTCCCCGAAGGCGGCGGACGGCTGGTCCCTGTCGACAAGAAGTCCGCCGATCGCGAGCTGAACATCGCGGCCGCCGACACGCGCGGCGCGCAGGATGGCGACCTCGTCAGTGTCGACATCGTTCGCACCCGCAGCTTTGGGCTCGCCTCAGGCCGCGTGAAAGAGAAGCTGGGCTCGGTCAAGTCGGAGAAGGCGATCAGCCTGATCGCGATCTACGCCCACGACATCCCGCTAAACTTCTCCTCCGCCGCGGAGCGCGAGGCTGAAGCCGCCGAACCTGCGAACCTGAAGGGACGCGAAGACTGGCGCGACGTCCCGCTCGTCACCATCGATCCGCCCGACGCCAAGGATCATGACGACGCGGTGCATGCGCAGGCAGATCCCGATCCGAACAACAAGGGCGGCTTCATCGTCGACGTCGCCATTGCCGATGTGAGCTTCTACGTGCGGCCGGGCACCGCGCTGGATCGAGACGCGCTCGACCGCGGCAACTCGGTCTATTTTCCCGACCGCGTCGTGCCGATGCTGCCCGAGCGCATCTCCAACAATCTCTGCTCGCTGGTGCCGGGGGAGCCGCGCGGCGCGCTGGCGGTGCGGATGATCATTGCCCCCGATGGCCGCAAGAAGTCGCACAGCTTTCATCGCATCCTGATGCGCTCGGCCGCAAAGCTGAGCTACGCGCAAGCGCAAGCCGCGATCGACGGACGGCCTGACGACACCACCGGCCCCCTGCTCGATCCGACCCTCAGGCCGCTCTATGCCGCCTACGCCTGCGTCAAGCGCGCGCGCGACGAGCGCGATCCGCTCAATCTCGATCTGCCCGAGCGCAAGATCCTCTTGAAGAGCGACGGCACGGTCGACCGCGTCGTCGTGCCTGAGCGCCTCGATGCGCACAAGCTGATCGAGGAGTTCATGATCCTCGCCAATGTCGCGGCGGCGGAAATGCTGGAGAAGAAATCGCTCCCGCTGATCTACCGCGTGCATGACGAGCCGACGCTGGAGAAGGTGCATGCGCTCTCGGAATTCCTGGAGACACTCGACGTTCCCTTCACCAAATCAGGCGCGTTGCGCCCGACGCTGTTCAACCGCGTGCTGGCCCAGCTCGAAGGCCATGACTATTACCCGCTGGTGAGCGAGGTGGTGCTGCGCGCCCAGGCGCAGGCGGAATATTCGTCGGAAAACTATGGGCACTTCGGCCTGAATTTGCGCCGCTACGCGCATTTCACCTCGCCGATCCGCCGCTATGCCGACCTCGTCGTGCACCGCGCGCTGGTCCGTGCGCTGGGCCTGGGCGAAGGCGCCCTGCCCGACAGCGAGACGCCGGAAACCTTAAGCGAGGTCGCCGCGCATATTTCGCTGACCGAGCGGCGTGCGATGAAGGCGGAGCGCGAGACCGTCGATCGTCTCATCGCCCATCACCTCGCCGACCGCATCGGCGCGACCTTCCAGGGCCGTGTCTCCGGCGTCACCCGCGCCGGCCTGTTCGTCAAGCTGAGCGACACCGGTGCGGACGGATTGATCCCGATCCGATCCCTCGGCGCGGAATATTTCAACTATGACGAGAGCCGTCACGCGCTGATCGGCACGCGCAGCGGCACCATGTACCAGCTCGGAGATATCGTCGACGTCCGCCTGATCGAAGCTGCCCCCGTCGCAGGCGCGCTGCGCTTCGAGCTGCTGTCATCCGCGAGCGAGACCAGCCCGCGCGATCGCAGGCGCCCCAATCCGCAGCGCCGCCCCTCGTTCAAGGCCCATCCCGGCCGCAGCCCGGATAAAAAACGCAAGTCGTCGAAGCCAAAATCAGGCAAAGCGAAGGGCAAGGGAAAGAACAAGGGCAAGAGCAAAGGCAAGAAGGGCGGGGCATGGTGACCATGAGCACGGCGCCGAAAATCTGGACGCGCGAGACCGGCCTCGTCGAGAAGCGCGACCTCTGGGCGGCGATGAAGCGCGGCTTTCGCGGCCGCTGCCCACGCTGCGGCCAGGGGAAGCTGTTCCGCGCCTTCCTGAAGACCGCGGACGCCTGCTCGTCGTGCGGCCTCGACTTCACGCCGCACCGCGCCGACGATCTGCCCGCCTATCTCGTCATCGTCATCGTCGGCCATGTCACGGTGCCGAGCATTTTGTGGATCGAGACCAATTACACGACGCCGGTCTGGCTCACCTTCGTGGCCTATCTGCCCTTCACCTTCTTCGCCTCGCTCGGACTGCTGCAGCCGGTGAAGGGAGCTGTGGTCGGCTTGCAATGGGCTCTGCGCATGCACGGGTTTGACGAGAACCCGCCGGATGGTATTCCGCCTGTGTAAGCACAATAAGCAAGAACAGTCCGGGTGAGGATATGAGCGACACGGCGCAGACGGCCGAGAAGGCCAAAGTCCACGAGGAAAAGGAAGCCGACCACCATCCCTATTTCCGCCCACGGGATGCGGCGACCCTGATCCTGGTAGATCGCAGCGTCGGCATTCCAAAAGTGCTGGTCGGCAAGCGTCACGACAAGGTCGTGTTCATGCCCGGCAAATTCGTCTTCCCCGGCGGCCGCGTCGACAAGGACGATCACCGCGTGCCGTGTGCTGCCCCCATCACCGCCGAGCTTGAAGCCAATCTCGCCAAGGGCAGCCCGAAGACGCCGGCCTCGCGCGCCAAATCGCTCGCGATCGCCGCGATCCGCGAAGCCTGCGAGGAGACAGGCCTCTGCTTGGGGCGCAAGAGCGAAGGTAAAGCGAAACTCGAAGGCCCCTGGAAGCCGTTCGCGGATGCGGGCCTCCTGCCCGATCCCTCCAGCCTGTTCCTGATCGCGCGCGCAATCACCCCGCCCGGCCGCGTCAAAAGGTTCGACACGCGCTTCTTCACGGCCGATGCCTCCGCGATCACCCATCGCATCGAGGGCGTGATCCATGCCGACGCGGAGCTGGTCGAGCTGGTCTGGGTCGAGCTCGGTTCAAAGCCGCTCGCGGATCTGCATCCCATGACGCGGAATGTGCTGAACGAGCTCGACACGCGCCTTGCCACCGGTCCCCTGCGTCACGACGCGCCGGTGCCGTTCTTCCATTTCTATGGCGGCAAGATGCAGAAAGATATTTTGAGCTGACCTGTCATTCCGGGGCGCGCGCAGCGCGAACCCGCAATCCATTCAACGACCACCTCCGCGGCCCGATGGATTCCGGGCTCGCGCTAAGGGGCGCGCCCCGGAATGACGGGCCGAGCTAATCCGCGTCGGGCTCGGTGCCGACATAGTCGCGCGCCGGCAAATTCAGTGCACGGCCGAGCTCCCGGGCTAGCTGGTCGGCGTCCCCGCGTTTGGTGAAGCTCATCAGCGAAATCGCTTCCGTGCCCTTGCTGCCGCACAGATTGACGGCGTAGGTCGTCAGCGCGGGATCATAGTCGTCGGTGATGCTGATGAAGTGATAATCGGCGAGATCGCGGGACTTGCGAAAGGTCAGCGGCCCGAACTGCCTGGTGATCACGATCTGGCGCAGCGCCTCGTTGAGCACGACGAAGGTGCGGAAGGTCAGCAGGATCAGGCCGGGGATGCCGATGAGCAGTCCAAGACCCGAAAACACCAGCACCGGCACCAGATCGTCGGCGATCCGGCCGAAGCCGGAGAAATCCTGGCGCAGGCCAAGCGCGACGTTCCAGAGCAGGTAGAAGCTCGCCGCGAGCAGCGGCAGCGACAACAGCCGGCCGAACCAGGGCATCGGCCGGTCGATCCGGACGATGCCACCGTCTATGGTCATTGCGCTCGCCATTGAAGTCTCCTCTCGGGGTCTTGGCTTGGTCGCGCGAGCGACGGGATGGTTCGATGGCAGTCCCCTCTCGTCATTCCGGGGCGCCGCAAAGCGGCGAGCCCGGAATCCATAACCACGATCATGAGTATGGATTCCGGGCTCGCGCCAAGAGGGCGCGCCCCGGAATGACAGAAAAGTGCTGTGCGAACACCGAAAAACAATAAATTCTTCTCAGCCATCCCGATGGCGGAGTTCCGCAGGCTGCCTATGTCTCTGCCAACGACATCAAGAACGGACCAGGGCGCGATGGCACAACGGCAACTCAAGCTTGGCGCGTTCATGCGCCCGATCAGCATCCACACCGGCGCCTGGCGCTATCCCGGGGCCTGGCCCGACGCCAATTTCAATTTTGGCCATATCAAGCAGCTGATCCAGAAGCTCGAGGCCGGCAAGTTCGACGCCTTCTTCATGGCCGATCACCTCGCCGTCTTGAACATGCCGGTCAACGCGCTCAAGCGCAGCCACACCGTGACCTCGTTCGAGCCGTTCACGCTGCTGTCGGCGTTATCAGCCGTCACCGAGCGCATCGGCCTGATCGCGACGGGCTCGACCACGTTCGACGAGCCCTATCACGTCGCGCGACGCTTCGCCTCGCTCGACCATCTCAGCGGGGGACGCGCGGGCTGGAACATCGTCACCACCTCGAACCCGGACGCGGCGCTGAATTTCGGCCTCGACGATCACATGGAGCACGCTGAGCGCTACAAGCGCGCCCGCGAGTTCTACGACGTCGTCACGGGCCTGTGGGATTCCTTCGCCGATGATGCCTTCGTGCGCGACGTCGAGAGTGGCCTGTTCTTCGATCCCGCGAAGATGCATGTGCTCGACCACCAGGGCAAATACCTGAAGGTGCGCGGCCCCCTCAACATCGCCCGCCCCGTGCAGGGCTGGCCTGTGATCGTGCAGGCCGGCGCCTCCGAGGACGGCAAGCAGCTCGCGGCCGAGACCGCGGAAGCCGTCTTCACCGGCGGCGGCAGCCTCGCCGACGGGCAGAAGCTCTATGCCGACATCAAGGGCCGCATGGAGAAGATCGGCCGCGACCCCGAACACCTCAAGATCCTCCCCGGCGCCTTCGTCGTGGTCGGCGACAGCGTCGATGAGGCCAGGGAGAAGCGCGCTTTGCTCGACAGCCGGGTGCACTATGACAGCGCCATCGCTTCGCTCTCCGTCGTCCTCGGCACCGATGCCTCCGGCTTCGATCCGGACGGACAGTTGCCTGATATCCCCGAGACCAACGCCAGCAAGAGCGGCCGCCAGCGCATGGTCGACCTCGCCAGGCGCGACAAGCTCACCGTGCGCCAGCTCGCCCAGCGCGTCGGTGGCTATGGCGGGCTGTCCTTCGTCGGCACCGCCAAAACCATCGCCGACCAGATGGAGGAATGGCTGGTCGGCCGCGGCTCGGACGGATTCAACATCATGTTCCCGTTCCTCCCCGCCGGCCTCGACGATTTCGTCGACAAGGTCGTCCCGGAGCTGCAGAAGCGCGGGATTTTCCGCAAAGAGTATGAAGGGCCCACTTTGAGGGAGAATCTGGGCCTGCCGCGGCCGAAAAACCGCTTCTTCGAGGCGTAATGGGCCCGATTTGAGTGGTTTTGCGGCCCTAAATCCTTGACTTCCCCCGGTTTCTGGCTAGGTTGCCGGCCAACGCGGGCCGTTTGGCCGGCTCCAGATTCCCCTGATTTTCTGAGGTTCAGAACATGGCCAAAGCGGTCACCATCAAGGTCAAGCTCGTGTCCTCGGCCGACACCGGCTTCTACTACGTCGCCAAGAAGAATTCGCGCACCATGACCGACAAGCTGGTCAAGAAGAAGTACGATCCGGTCGCGCGCAAGCACGTCGAGTTCAAGGAAGCCAAGATCAAGTAAGATCGGCGATAGCGAACAGTTTTGCGGGGCCCTTGCGGGCCCCGTTTTCGTTTGGGGCACTCGCGTGTCCCGGACGCGCTGCAGCGCCCTTGCGCTGCTGCGCAGAGCCGGGGCCCAGCAAGCGACACGGCGCCCCGTTGATACATGGGCCCCGGCTCAGTAGCGCACCGTGGAAGTGACGCTGCGCTGCGTCCGGGGCACGAGAGCTGCGTGATGGCCGCGAGCCGCCAGCCTCACGAAATCCTGGCGTGGTTAGAAGGAGAAGCCTCGCTGCCGTCCATGGCGGGGTGGATACTCCTCCGCTCCAACCATCCATGAATCGCAGAGAGCGCCGGGCCACCGCGGCCAGACAATCCGGAAGAACCTCGCCGGCCGCACTCTGCCAGGCCGGCTTTGCGCATCTTCGATCGGGGCGCATCGCCGAGGCCGAGCTGTGCTGCCAGCGGGCTCTGACGCTCGACGAGCAACATTCTGATGCGCTCCACCTCCTCGGCGTGCTGTGCTTTCACGCCCAGCAGCCTGACGCTGCCGTGGAATGGATCGGACGCGCCGTCCAGCAGGCACCGAAGGCTGAGTATCTCCTCAGTCTCGCCACGGTGCTCGAGCGGCAGGACCGGCTCGAGGACGCATGGCAGCATTACAGCCGGGCCTTGAGTCTCAAGCCTGATGACGCCGGCCTCTGGAATCACATCGGCGATCTGCTCTGGCAACTCGGGCGCATGGACGAAGCCGCACGGCACCTGCAGCAAGCGCTGAAGCTCAATCCGCATTACTGGGAAGCCGCGCATAATTGCGGCATGTTGCTGCTCGAGCTCGGCCGGCATGCGGAAGCGGTGGAATGCTTTGACATCGCCGAGAGGCTGAACCGAGCCTCCGCGGCCCTGCACCAGATGCGCGCCGTTTGTCTCTCCGCGCTCAACCGCTTCGACGAAGCAGAGGCCGATTACGAAAGATCCATCGCGCTCGATCCGAGCCTTGCGGAGACGCACAACAATCTCGGCCTCTTGCATTGGCGCTTTGGCCGGCTGGAGCAGGCCTTTGCCTGCTTCGACCGGGCGCTGGCCCTTCGCCCGGATTTCCATGCCGTGCTCAACAACAAGGCGGTGGTACTGCTGCATCTGCAAATGCTGGATGAGGCGTTCGCGGCCCTGCACAGATCGCTCGCGGCCGCCCCTGATGATGCGCAGACGCTGTTCTATCTGGCGACGCTTCAGCTCCTCACCGGCGATTTCGAGCGCGGCTGGGCCGCACGCGAAGCGCGGTGGCGATTGCCGTCAGTCGGCCTTGTCGATCGCGGCTTTTCACAACCGCTGTGGCGCGGCGACCGGCCGCTCGAAGGCAAGACCATTTTGTTGCACTCCGATGAGGGATTGGGCGACGCGATCCAGTTCGCCCGCTATGTGCCGATGGTCGCCGCGCTCGGAGCCAGAGTCATCCTGGAGGTCGAGCCGCCGATCCAACAGCTTCTAGGCGGCATCGAAGGCGTCGAACAGTATATCGGCCGCTCCTCGACGCCGGCCTTCGACCTGCACTGCCCTCTCGGGACGCTACCGCTGGCCTTCGCAACGCGGCTCGATACGATCCCGCTCGCGCAAGGCTATATTCCCGCGCCGCCGGCAACGCGCGTCAAAACGTGGCAAGACCGGCTTGGTCCCCGCGATCGCTTCCGTGTCGGTCTGGTCTGGGCGGGCAACCCCGATCACAAGAACGACCACAACCGGTCGATGCCCCTGCGCACACTCGCGCCGCTGCTGGATTGCGACGTCCAGTTCGTCTCCTTGCAAAAAGGCGTCCGGGATCAGGACCGCGCCTTCCTTGCCGATCACCATGACATCGTCGATCTGACGCAACATCTAACCGACTTCAGCGAAACGGCAGCACTGATCTCCTGTCTCGATCTGGTGATCTCAGTCGACACCAGCGTCGCCCACCTCGCCGGCGCGCTTCGAGCGCCGATCTGGACGCTGGTGCCCTTCAACCCCGATTGGCGCTGGCTGCTCGAGCGCGATGACAGCCCGTGGTACCGATCGATGCGGTTGTTCCGGCAAACCACGCGCGGCGACTGGGCGAGCGTCGTGGACGAAGTTCGTGTCGCGCTCGAGGGACAGCTCTCGGCACGGCGGTCAAGGCTGGTCGAGCCCTCGCCTACGCCGTCCGCAGCACCGGTGCCGGCGGCTGCGACGGCCTGATCAGCGCGAACGCAACCTGGATGACACCACCGGCGAGACCAAGTGCGACGCCGATGCGCCAGGCCATAGTGTACGAGCCAAGTGCGTCGTAGATCAGCCCTCCTCCGTAGGCGCCGAGGAAGCTGCCGATCTGGTGGCTCATGAAGGCGAGGCCCTGGATCATGGCCTGCCAGCGCAGGCCAAACATCTCGGCGACGGCGCCGGCGACCAGCGGGCCGACGCCCATCCACAGGAAGCCCATGATGGCGCCGAACAGCAGCGTCGAGAACGGCGTCGCCGGCAGCATGAAATACCAGGCGAGCGCGAGCGAACGCAGGATGTAGATCGCGCCCAGCAGCGCGAGCTTGTTCCAGCGCTGGCCGGCCCAGCCGAAGAACAGCGAGCCCAGCACATTGAAGCCGCCGATCATGCCGAGCGTCTTCGCACTGAGCATCGGATCGAGGCCGCAGATCGCAGGATAAGACGGCAGATGCGTCGTGAGAAACACCAGCTGCATGCCGCAGACGAGATAGGCGCAGGTCATCACGACGAAAGAGGCATTGCCGAACGCTGACTTCGCGACGGACGCGGCCGTGGCATCGCCGATGTCGTCGGCGGCCGGCTTCGGCAGCGGAATGGCGTCGACGCGCCCTGCATACCACGCGGCGGGGATCATCAGCACCGACATGACGACGAATCCGGCAAGGCCGATGCGCCAGCCGAAGCCCTCGTTGAGCATCTGCCCGAGCGGCGCCGACAGCAGAGCGCCGAGCGAGCCGGCGCCCGAGACGATGCCGAGCACGGTCGAGCGCACCGTTGCGGGCACCGCGCGCGCCGCGACCGACATCGCGATTGCCGCAGCCGTGCAGGCCAGCGAGGTGCCGATCAACACGCCGGCGCCGATCATGATGCTGACGAGCCCGTTCGCGGTTGCCATCAGGATGAGGCCGACGATGTACATCAGCGCACCTGCGATCATGATCGGACGGAAGCCGAAGCGCACCGTCATGGCGCCTGCGAGCGGCTGCAGGAAGCCCCAGGCGAGGTTCTGCACGGCGAGCGCCAGCGTGAAATCCGACACCGAGAGGTGGATGTCGTGGGTCAGCGGCTGCATGAAGATGCCGAGCGACTGCCGCAGCCCCATGCTCAGCGTCAGCATGATCGAGGCGCCGATCAGGATCGGCAATGTCGGACGCAGGACCTGCAACAGGGGCATTCTTGTTCTCCCTCATGGGCGCGGTGCGCGCCGGCATCTGCAATGTCAGCTGATTTCGGTTACACAGACCTGTGTAACTAGTCTATAAGAGGCCGGCGCTGTCAAGGCGCTTGTTACACAGGTCTGTGTTATGCCGTCCGCCGAAAAATCCGACATGAAGGAACGGATCCTCGAGACCGCCGACAAGCTGTTCTATCTGCAAGGCATTCGCGCCATCGGCGTCGACACCATCGCAGCCGAGATCGGCATCTCCAAGCGCACGCTCTACAACCACTTCCCGTCCAAGGATGCGCTGATCGCGGCCTATCTGGAACGCCGCTTCGTGCACGCCCGTCCCTCCGACAAGCCGCCGGCCGAGCAGATTCTCGGCACCTTCGATTCGCTGGAGCGGCGCTTTGCGGCCAAGGATTTTCGCGGCTGCCCATTCGTGAATGCGGTCGCCGAGCTCGGCCCCACCGACCGCGCCGTCAAGAAGATCGCCATCGCCTTCAAGGAAAGCCGCCGCCTCTGGTTTCGCGAGCGCCTGACCGAGCTCGGTGTTGCGGATGCCGATGCACTCGCAACGCAGCTCGTGCTGCTGGTCGATGGCTCGATCGCGCAGGATCTGGTGCGCGATGACCCCGCGATGGCCCGTGCGGCGAAGGAAGCCGCGAAGGTGCTGCTGCGGAATGCGGGCGTGGATATGGGGGGTGAGGCGGTGAAGCCTGCGCTTGCGAAAGGCAAGCGCACGCCACAATCATAACTGTCGCCGCGCCTCTCGGTGTCATCACCCGCGAAAGCGGGTGATCCAGTATTCCAGAGGCAGTTGTGATTGAACCGAGAAGCCGCGGCGTACTGGATTCCCCGCCTTCGCGGGGAATGACAGCGGAGTTTGCGGCGCTAGCGACCGCACACAACGATCACGCCGCCTGCGACACCACCCGATTGCGCCCGTCGTGCTTGGCGCGGTAGAGCGCCGTGTCGGCGCGCTTGAGGACGTCGGCGACCGCCTCGCCCTTCTGCTCCAGCGTGGTCAGCCCGATCGAGATCGTCACCTCGACGCGCTTGGTGCCCTTGTGGACCGCGAAGGGCTCGCCGGCAATCGAGCGGCGCAGGCGCTCGGCGACCATGCCGGCGACGTGCAGATCGGTTTCCGGCATCACGATGACGAACTCCTCGCCGCCGTAGCGGCAGGCGAGATCAATGCCGCGGATCGACTTGCGCACGCGGACCGCGAATTCGCGCAGCACGTCGTCGCCGCCGTCATGGCCGAAATTGTCGTTGATCGACTTGAAATAGTCGATGTCAAGAATCATCAGCGCCAGCGGCTTGCCGCGCGTGGAGGCCTGCTCGGCGAGCGTTGCCAGATGGCTCTCCATGTAGCGGCGATTGTGCAGGCCGGTGAGCGCGTCCGTGATCGCCATCTCGATCGAATTCTGCACATTGTCGCGCAAATGATCGGTGTAGCGGCGGCGGCGGATTTGCGTGCGGGCGCGCGCCAAGAGCTCGGTCTTGTCGATCGGGCGCAGCAGATAATCGTTGACGCCGATCTCGAGGCCACGAAGCAGGCGCGTGGAATTCTCAGCTTCCGCGATCGCCAGGATCGGCACGTGGCGGGTGCGCTCCAGCGAACGGGCCTGGCTGCAGAGCCTGAGGCCGTCGAAATTGTTCAGGTCGAGCGAGACGATCAGCAGGTCGTAATTGCCCTCGGCCGCATGGAACAGCGCTTCGGTCGGATTGGGCTCGACGTCGACGGTGTGCTCGGCGGCAAGGATCGTCGCCAGCCGTTCATAGGAGGACTCGCGGTCGTCGACCAGGAGGATGCGGCCGCCCTTGCCGGTGTCGGCCACGGCGCTGCGCTCGGGCGCCTGCATGCCGATCTCGAGCGAGGTGATGGCGCGCATGCGCAGCTCGTCGGTCATCATCTTCAGCCGCGTCAGCGAGCGCACGCGCGCGATCAGCACGACGTCGGAGACCGGCTTTGTGAGAAAGTCGTCGGCGCCCGCTTCAAGGCCGCGATTGCGGTCGGCGGGGCTGTCGAGCGCGGTAACCATCACCACGGGAATGTGGTGCGTGGCCGGATCGGTCTTGAGGCGGCGGCAGACCTCGAAGCCGTCCATGTCGGGCATCATCACGTCGAGCAGGATGATGTCGCATTCGGCGCGCCGCGCCAGCGCCAGCGCCTCGGTGCCGTTCGAGGCGGTCATCACGTCGAAATATTCGGCCGAGAGACGGGCCTCCAGCAGCTTGACGTTGGCGGGAACGTCATCGACGACAAGGATACGCGCGGACACTGTGAACTCACTTCCTATCCGATAAAACGCCGGACCGTCTCAATGAATTTGCCGACCGAGATCGGCTTGGACAAATAGGCCTCGCAACCGCCCTCGCGGATGCGCTCTTCGTCGCCCTTCATCGCGAAAGCCGTGACCGCGACGACGGGAATGGCGCGCAGCTCCGGATCGTCCTTGATCCAGCGCGTCACCTCGAGGCCGGAGACCTGCGGCAATTGGATATCCATCAGCACGAGGTCGGGCCGCATCTTGCGCACGAGGTCGAGTGCCTCGTAGCCGTTGCTGGTGCCTGATGTCTGGTAGCCGTGCGCCTCCAACAGGTCGCGGAAGAGCTTCATGTTGAGCTCGTTGTCTTCCACGATCAGGACGGTCTTAGCCATCCCGCCCTCCTGTTTGGTCGCAAGACCGATGCATGTGACGCCTCAGGCGCCGCTTTCCGGCGCTTCGAAAACTGGATTCAAACTAGCCTCAGATTCGCTTGAGTTTCGTTAAACCTGAGGGGCCACTTTCTGCGATGTGGTTTCCAGTTGCTTGTCTGGGCCAGCGAGACTCAGGCCCGAGACTCAGTCCGCAGACTCGGGCATAGTCCAAAGTAGACACCGAAAGTTAACGGAAAGGCAAACCGGGCCCGTGAAAAAGCCTGTTCACAACCCCCGCGAAGTCGCTGAAATCGTTGCGATTCAGGCGCTGTCCTTCGTCGCCGGCGAGCCCGAAAGGCTGGGCCTGTTTCTGGCCGAGACAGGGGTCGGTCCGGAGACCCTGCGGAACGCCGCCTCGGATCCGAATTTCCTGCTCAGCGTGCTCGATTTCGTGCTGCGCGATGACGACACCGTGAAGGCCTTTGCCAAGGCTTCGGAACTGCATCCGACCAATGTTGCCGCAGCGCGGCAGGTGCTGGGCGATGCGCTCGGCGACCGGACCTGGGAGCGCGACGTGCCGTGACCGCCCCTGATGCGGCCGGGCCCCGCTGCTTCTGCCGGGATTGTCTGGCCGATCTGGATTTTGGCGTGCGTCGCTGTTCCGCCTGCGGCTCCCCTCGCCTGGTCCGTCACCGCGCGCTCGCAGGGCTCACCATCGCCCATGTCGATTGTGACGCCTTCTATGCGACGGTCGAGAAGCGCGACAATCCTGACATCGCCGACAAGCCCGTCATCATCGGCGGGGGAAAACGCGGCGTGGTCTCGGCCGCCTGCTACATCGCGCGCACCTATGGCGTCCGCTCGGCCATGCCGATGTTCAAGGCGTTGGAAGCCTGTCCCCATGCGACCGTGATTCCGCCTGACATGGCGAAGTATGTTCGGGTCGGACGCGAGGTGCGCCAGGCCATGCAGGCGCTGACGCCGCTGGTCGAGCCGCTGTCGATCGACGAGGCCTTTCTCGATCTCTCCGGCACCGAGCGCGTGCACGGCATGATGCCCGCAAAAGTGCTGGCGCGCTTTGCCCGTGAGGTCGAGCGCGACGTCGGCATATCAGTCTCGGTCGGCCTCTCCTGCAACAAGTTTTTGGCCAAGATCGCATCCGACCTCGACAAGCCGCGCGGCTTTGCCGCGCTCGATCAGGAGGAAGCGCGTACAATGCTGGCGGAAAAGCCGGTCGGCTTCATCTTCGGCGTTGGCCCCGCAACGCAAGAACGTCTCATGCAGCGCGGCTTCCGCATCATCGCCGACCTGCAAAAGGCCGACGAGATCGAGTTGATGCGGCAATTTCCGAGCGAGGGGCGCCGGCTATGGCGGCTCGCACGCGGCATCGACGATCGCCGCGTCGAGGCGGATCGCGGCGCCAAGACGATTTCCAGCGAGACGACGTTCGAGACCGACATCCGCGATTTCGCCTCGCTGGAGAAGATCCTGTGGCGGCTGTGCGAGAAGACGTCGTCGCGGCTCAAGAGCAGCGAGCTGGCCGGCTCGACCGTCACACTGAAGCTCAAGACCGCCGATTTTCGTCAGCGCACGCGCTCTCAGTCGATTGCCGCCCCGACGCAGCTTGCCGCCAAGATCTTCTCGATCTGCCGCGAGATGCTGGCGAAGGAGATCGACGGCACCGCCTTCCGCCTGATGGGCGCCGGCGTCAGCGCGCTCCGCGACGGCTCCCCCGCCGACGATACCGACATGCTCGACCGCCGCGCCGCCCACGCCGAACGCGCGGTTGACAGTCTGCGCAAGAAGTTCGGCGATGCGGCCGTGATCCGCGGTATTGCATATGACGGGCCGGAGAAGGCGCAAGAGTGATGGCGGTCTGCCTGTTGCGCGAAGCCATCGACCAAACCCTCGATGTCGTCCTGGCGAAAGCCAGGACCCATTACCACCGGCCGTCGTTTGGCGAAGACAGTTGGTTGACAGCTCAACGCCGCAACTTCTCCCTGGGGTAATGGGTCCTGGCTTTCGCCAGGACGACATTGTGGAAGCACCATGCCAGCCAAACGCGACCTCACGGCGCTGCTGAAAAACACGAAGCCACAGCTGCAGCCGGGCATCTTCGTCTTCTGCACGATCGCGCCAGGCGCGCCTGTTCCCGGAGCCCTCAATCCCCTCCTGACATTCCGCGAGCAGGAAGGAACGACGCTCGTCATCCCGCGCGAAGAGGCCAAAGCGGCAGGACTAAACCATGCATTCGCCGCGCGCCTGATCACCTTGACAGTCCACTCCGCACTTGACGCCGTCGGATTCCTGGCAGCCATCACCGCGCGTCTCGCCGAAGCCGGCATCAGCGTCAACGCCGTGTCGGCCTTCCATCACGACCATGTCTTCGTGCCCGTGGACCGGGCCGACGAAGCGATGGCTTTATTACACGACATGAGCGGGCCGAATTAGGCCGCGGCTGTACCACTAACAGCCGGCCACCGATGTCTGCTCGGCCCCTAACAACGGCGGCAGAGCGGACGTCTGCCGAGGTCGCTGACGGGCCAAAACCGGACATAGCAAAATGCTCATAGCCTAACAGAGCCGGTTCAGATATTGATCAATGCGGGCCGCCTTGAACCAGAAGTGGCTGGTGATGCAAGTGGAGATAATTGCCACTAATGCATCAGGGCGCTGTGATGATCTGGAACGGCTTTTTGATTGCTGTAATGGTTGCAGCCGCGGCCGTCGCGGCTTGGTCGAATGACCGCATCTGGAAGCGGGTGCGCGAATCCGGCCACCGCTACTGGGCCATCAATCCCCGAGCCTACCTCGCAGGTCTGCGCGGGTTTGAGATGCTGATATTAACGGCCGCTACGTTGATCGGCTTATACGCATTGCGTGCATTGTCGCTTGCGTTCTTCCCACACTCCTAACCCAAGTTTATGCAGTTTCGTGTGTTAATCGGCTCACTTGCAGGGACTTGCATCTTTGGCTGGGTTCTCCTGATTCTCATTCCAAAACGGGGCTGAGGACGAGGTGTCCACGTTAGGGCTCTTGGCTTAGGATCGGTCCGATATGTAAGAGTTCGCAACGCGAGAAATTTCGTCACTGTCGGTGTCCAGAATGCTTGCGTCCAGACGAATAACTGATCCCGAAATACTGTAACCAGTCGTCCAAGCGAGCAGCCTCTCCGCCGGGCGGATAGAGAGCTTTTGCTGGAACGCCGGATTCATCACAAGCAAAACTCCGGTTTTGTTCCACGATTTGTAGGGAATGTACGATGTCACCGATTGGATCACATTCCACGGTATGGCCGTGGGCGTCAGCCGCGTGTGCTTGAAACCCGTTGCGTCAATCGAGACGACGACTTCGTCCTTCGCCGTCAGCAAGAGGTAGGCCAACGTAAACGCTGCGCCCGCCATCGTAGTAGCCAAAATGTAGTTGACCACGGTGAACCAGATTTGGCCCCTCATGTACGCGGCAACGAACCAAAACATCACCGCGAGGCCGCCGCAGAAGCCCGCGCGACTTAGCAATGCGAGAACCGAATAGTGAGCGTTGAGTCTTTGGTTGAGCATCTCGGGAATTGGGTGGGGCACGAGCGGAAAGGAACTGCCCTTCCAACCCCGAACCTACATTTTCCCCGTTGGAGAAAGCAAGCGGCCACGGTCCGATGTCTCATATGGGTCACAAGCTGCCCTTGACAGATTGCTTCGCCTTGGTCGGCTCACCTACCGGAAGCAGACATTACGGCTCTCAGAGCCAGGGTCAGCAACGGGCCAATAGGGGACATTAGCGCGCGATGCGCATCGGGTGCTTTGGATTGCGGCGTATGAAATCATCAACGTCCCGCAATCGTTCCGGGAATGGTTCAGCGTCGGGATGGCTCCGGTAGCTCCAGAAGCGAAAACCCGCTGACCAGAGGGCTCGCACCTTTTGCCATTGCTCGACGTCGGAACGCTTCGGAGCTTTGAACGAGCGGCCCATCTCATGCAAACAAGAGCCGCACTGCGGGCAAGCTGCCCCAGTGTCCGCCCGCACCTTCCATGACTTCCGACACTCGAAGCAGGCATGAGCAATGAGGTAATCTGGTCCGCGCATCGCTTTAGGCGGACGCGGGTCGGCGCGCGTGCCTGCGGAACGCCGCAAATCCATCCGTCGAGCCTTTTCCCAGCCTCCTACCATTCGAGGAGAATGACAGCAGCCCCCAATGTCCGCAACTGGTCAAAAGCGGGCTTACGATGCAGTACGACCTTTGGTCCGCCTCTAGCCAGACAGCCGACATTCTGACGCTGAGGACCGAGCCAGCTATAGGCCAGCTGCAGTCCCTCTTCATCAGACAGAGATGGTCGTCGTTCCGAATGTCGAAGCAGCAGTTGGCCTGGCCGATCGGCTGGTCGTAGCGAGAGCGGTCGACGAGGAGGTGCTTCGTCTGTACCCGCCGATCGCGGCGCTGAGCCGTTCTGCCCTCGAGGACGACCTGCTGGGCGACGTCGAAGTCGGCCGGCGCTCGCTGATCGTGATCGCACCCTACGTGCTCCACCGGCACAGGGCCTTATGGGACCGGCCCGATGTTTTCGCCCCTCGCGCTTCCTGCCGGATGCGCGGTCCACCATTGCGCGGTTCACCTATCTGCCGTTCGGTATCGGCCCGCGGACATGCATCGGTTCTTCCTTTGCGCTGCAGGAAGCCACCATCATCCTCGCCGTCCTGATCCGGAACTTCGACATGCGCCTGTCTGCGGACGCCGAGGTCTGGCCGATCCAGCGGATCACGCTTCGGACGGCGAAAGGCCTACCCATGCAGATACGCCGCCGCGAAGGGATGGCTATGATGGCATAGTACCACTGTTTTGCCCGACGGGTCAACCGAAATTCGCAAAATACGAAACTACATCCACCCTTTCGAACGCGCGTCTACTGTGCATGGGGTTGTTTTGCACATTTCAATCCGCGACCGCGATCGCCTCGATCTCGATCAGCCATTCCGGCGCGGCCAGCGCGGAAACTCCGACGAGTGTCGAGGCCGGCGGCTCCATGCCTTCGAAGAAGGCCGAGCGGGCCTTGCCGATGATCGGGCGCAGCTCCGGCTTGTAGCCGACGACGAAGGTCGTGATCTTGACGATGTTGGCGTAGGTGGCGCCGGCGGCCTTCAAGGCATGGCCGAGATTCTGCATCACCTGCGTGGTCTGCGCCGCGATATCGCCCTCGCCGACGATCCGCCCCTCCTCATCGGTCGACACCTGGCCGGAGATGTAGATCGTGCGCGCCCCGGAGGCGGTGACGACGTGGGAATAAGCGGGATTGTGATGCAGGCCGCTGGGGCGGAGATGATCGAGCTTGGGCATGGGCTTGCTCCCGACGTTTATGGTTGGACGGGAGCGTAACCGGAGATGGCGTTGAGGGCTAGTGTCGCCGCTCAATCGCAGGGCGTCTTCAATTACAGGGCTTGCTGTCCTTGACGTCGAACTTGCCCATCGCGCCGGAGATCACAAAATCGTTGTAGTCGAGCACGAGCTGACGGGAGACGCCGTTCTCGTAGAGCTCGAACGACATCGCATAGACGGGCGTCTGCTCGCCTTCCTTCTGCTGCACGTCGCGGTCGAAATAGCTGACGGTCACCGGCCAGCGCGTCAGCGATTTCATGTGCTCGTCAGAGGTCGACGGATCGGGCGATGCGGTGTGGTCGGCGGGGATCGGCTGACCGATTACGGTCAGCGTGTTGTACACCTTCTGGCCGTCATCGGAGCCGTCGTAGACGGAGAGCTCGAGCAGCGATTTGCCCTCCTTGGCAGCGGCGATGATGCGCTGGATCTGCTCGGTCGGGAACACGATCTTGCCGTCCAGGGTGAAGCTCTTCGGCGCCGGCAATTTCAGCTTGACGTTGATGTGGTCGCCGTCGCGTTCCGCCGAGCCGTCGACGAGGCCAGCCTCGGCCTCGTTCATCCGCGTCTCGATCTTGAAGCGGTAGCTTTTGCCCGCGGCGTCCTCCCAGGAGTTGGAGCGGAGGTCGCTGAGCGTGATCTTGCCCTCGCCGCTGTCGAGCTCGGAGACCTGGCGGAATTCCGACGTGTAGCCCTCGCAGCTACTGCCGGCGAAATTGTAGAGGATGCGGCCGCGCGCGCTGTTGATCGAATTGGAGCGCGATTTGACCAGGCTCAGATCATAGAGCGCCTGGTGCGGGAGGAACGGACCATTCGCGGCATGCGCGCCACCACTGGCGCCGAGAGCGGCCGCCGCAAGCGCCATCGCACCGAGTGAAGTCCGGAAAAGGTGCACCATGTCTGTTCCCTGGGGGATGCGCAGATTCGACACTTTAATGACCGATCCATTGCGTCGCAACTGCGGCGGTTTCACGTAAAGTTGCGCCTCTCCGTCGAACCGTCTGACCTACCTCGGGAAAATGCAGTCCGCCCACGGCCTGCCGCTGACAAATCCGCTTGCTTGCATGTGGCCGCCCGATGGGCGAAACAGGGGCAAGCCCGGATGTTCCCAAACGCACCGGGACGGACGAGTTTTCAGGCATCGAGGTCGAGATATGGCAGGCACGGTCGAGCAGAAACTGGCGGAACAGGGCATCAAGCTGCACGAGGCCCCGTCTCCCGTAGCCAATTATGTTCCGTTCGTACGGACCGGCAATTTGCTGTTCGTCTCCGGTCAGGTCTGCTTCGATCCTGCCGGCAAGCTGATCGCCAAAGGCAAGCTGGGCGCCGGCGTCTCGATCGAGGACGGCGCTGCGGCCGCGCGCGGCTGTGCCGTCAATCTGCTCGCACAGGTCAAGGCCGCACTCGGCGATCTCGACAAGGTCGTGCGCGTGGTGCGCCTCGGCGGCTTCATCAACTCGGCGCCGGACTTCCTGGATGGGCCGAAGGTGCTGAACGGCGCCTCCGATCTGATGGTCGCCGCATTCGGCGACAAGGGGCGCCACGCCCGCACCACCGTCGGCGTCGCATCGCTGCCCGCGGATGCGGCGGTCGAGGTCGAAGGCGTGTTCGAGGTCGCCTGAGGTCGGCATCGTGCGTGCTCCGGATTGGCTGACAGCGCGGCCGGTCGCCCATCGCGGCCTGCATGACATCTCTCGTGGCATCGTCGAGAACATGCCGGGCGCGGTGCAGGCCGCGATCTCAGGCAATTTTGCGATCGAGGTCGACATTCAGCTCTCGGCGGACGGCGAGGCCATGGTGCATCACGACCATGCGCTCGGCCGCCTCACCGACGCCACCGGCCCCGTGGTCGCGAAGACCGCGGCCGAGCTGAAGGCCATCACGTTCAAGGACACGCCTGAGCGGATGATGTCGCTCGGCGATCTCTGCGCCATGGTCGCCGGCCGCGTGCCGCTGGTGATCGAGGTGAAGAGCCATTTCGACGGCGACCGCAAGCTGGTGAAGCGGATGGCCGAGGTGCTGGCGTCCTATCAAGGCCATGCTGTCGGCATGTCCTTCGACCCCGATCAGGTGCTGGCGCTGCGCGAGCTGCTGCCCTCCCGCCCGCGCGGCATCGTCGCGCAGCGGAGCTATGAGGACGAATACTGGGCCTACCTGACCCAGGAACAACGCGACAGCATGCTGTACCTGCGCCATGGCTTCCAGACCCAGCCGCATTTCGTCGCTTTCAAGGTCGACCATCTGCCGGCGCCCGCCCCCTGGATCGCCCGCAACGTGTTCGGCTGTGCCCTGCTCGGCTGGACCACCCGCACACCCGAGCAGCGGACACGGGTCGCGCAATATGCCGATCAGATGATCTTTGAGGGGTTCGTGCCGTAGGCTTGATGTTCCCGACCCTTGAAGTCGCTGCTGCAATGCACGATCTTGGGCGCAATGACATCATTCGAAATCACCCTGGAGGCCGTCCCGTCCATTGGCGAAGTCTCGCCGGAGGATTGGGACGCCTGCGCCAATCCTGGCAAGGCTCTTAATGACAAGGCTCTTAATGAAAAGGCCTGCAACGGGCACGGCATGGGAACCTCATCCGGCCTTCCAGGCGATTCGCTCGGCCTGTTAAAGCCCGCCTACAACCCGTTCGTCTCGCACGCCTTTCTTTCCGCCGTCGAGACATCCGGTTCGGCCACGATCCGCACCGGCTGGGGACCACGGCACCTCGTGGCCAAGATTGACGGCCGCGTCGCCGGGGTCGTGCCTTGCTACCTGAAATCACATAGCCAGGGCGAATACGTCTTCGACCGCGGCTGGGCGGACGCCTATGAGCGCGCCGGCGGCCGCTATTACCCCAAGCTTCAGGTCTCCGTTCCCTTCACACCGGCCACCGGGCCGCGGCTGCTGGTGCGCGACGGCGTCGATCGCGAGCGCATCACCGAGGCGCTGGCGAGCGGGCTGGTGGCGCTGTGCGGCGTCAGCAAGGCGTCCTCGGTGCACGTCACCTTCGCGCGCGAGACCGAGTGGAAGCTGCTCGCCCGGCATGGCTTCCTCCAGCGCACCGACCAGCAGTTCCACTGGCGCAACGAGGGCTTTGCCACCTTCGACGATTTCCTGGCGACACTGAACTCACGCCACCGCAAATCCATCAAGCGCGAGCGGCGCGATGCGCTTGCCGCAGGCATCACGATCCATTGGCTCACCGGCAAGGACCTCACCGAGGACGCCTGGGATGCGTTCTTCGCGTTCTACATGGAGACCGGCTCGCGCAAATGGGGCCGGCCCTACCTGACGCGCGAGTTCTTCTCGCTGATCGGCGAGACCATGAGCCAGGACGTGCTGCTGGTGATGGCCCGCCGCAACGACCGATGGATCGCCGGCGCGATCAACTTCATCGGCTCGGATACGCTGTTCGGCCGCAATTGGGGCGCGGTCGAGCATCACCCCTTCCTGCATTTCGAGGTCTGCTACTACCAGGCGATCGATTTCGCGATCAAACACGGCCTCACGCATGTCGAGGCCGGCGCGCAGGGCGAGCACAAAATCGCGCGCGGCTACCTGCCGCGAACGACCCATTCCGCCCACTTCATCGCTGATCCGGGCCTGCGCCGCGCCATCGACGATTACCTCGAGCGCGAGCGCGCCTATGTCGCGGAGGCCGGACGCGAGCTGGCCGAGCTCGGCCCTTTCCGCAAAGGCATCGACGAGGCGCCTTGACGCGCCCGCGCGGCTGGTGACAGTAAGCGCAAAATTGAGCTCAAAATTCCCGGGAGCCGCCGCCATGACCGCCTACGATCCCAACAACATCTTCGCAAAGATCCTGCGCGGCGAGTTCTCCTGCCACAAGGTCTATGAGGACGAGCATGTCTTCGCCTTTCTCGACATCATGCCGCGAGTCACGGGCCACACGCTCGTGATCCCGAAGGCCCCCGCCCGCAACATCCTCGACATCAAGGCGGACGACTACGCCCACGTCGCCCGCGGCGCGCACAAGATCGCCGCGGCCGCGATGAAAGCGTTCAACGCCGACGGCATCACCGTGCAACAGTTCAACGAACCCGCCGGCGGCCAGGTGGTGTTCCATCTCCATATGCACGTGATGCCGCGCCAGGACGGCGTGGCCATGCTGCCGCCCGCGAGCCGCAAGGAAGACGTCAAGGTGCTGGAAGAGAACGCGGCCAAGCTGATCGCGGCGTTGAAGAGCTGATCGTCACTCCGTCTGGAAATCCCCAGCCTGTGGCGCGGCCAGCGGCGTGAACTCGCAGCGATCCGGCTTGATATCGATCAGCGGCGTATTGTCGATGCAGTCGAGCCCGCGAACCAAAATCGCATTTCCCTCGATGCCGACGAGCTTGACGATCGAGGTGCCGATCGGGTTGGGCCTTACCGGCGAGCGCAGCGAAAACGTGCCGCGGGTCTTGTCGTTGTTCTTCGGGCTTTGCAGCACGATGTCGCGGCGCGACTGGTCGAGCCAGTAGAGCACTTCGAGATTGTTGTAGAAATCGACGCCCTTGATCGCCGGCACGAACGGCTCGAAGATTTCGAGGCGGCAGATCGGGCCGTCCTGGCGGCCCTGCCGCGGCGTCTCCAGCCGCGAGGTCCAGGGTGTGCGGATGCGGCCGATGAAGACGAG
The DNA here is from genome assembly GCF_004114955.1 of Bradyrhizobium guangzhouense. NCBI lineage: Bacteria > Pseudomonadati > Pseudomonadota > Alphaproteobacteria > Hyphomicrobiales > Nitrobacteraceae > Bradyrhizobium > Bradyrhizobium guangzhouense. Next base: position 3,179,080 of record NZ_CP030053.1, on the reverse strand, counting down.
GCCAGCATCTTTCGTGGACGGCAGCTCGATGGCGACCTCGCCCTCGCGGAGTTCGTTTTCGCGAACCATATTTCCTGTTCCTTGGCTGTTCGGAGGCGGTTTTAGCCCAACCACCACTTGCCGGCCAGCATGAAGACTTCGCCGGCGACAACGCCCGCGAAGATCGAACGGCGGGTCAGCAGGAACACGACGAGGCCGGCGGCCACCGCGCCATAGCGTAGAGCATCCGGCACGCTGGCGAGCGCGCCGGGCGGCTGGACTACGATCTGGGCGATGACTCCGGCGAGGATCGCGGTCGCGACTGCCCTCACCCAGACCAGCAGTTCAGAGCCCTCGTCGATGCCGCCGCCGAACCATAAGCCGAGCATGCGCCAGATCTGGTTGGGCACGACCCCGGCGACGAACAGCACGACCAGCGCTTGCCAGTCTCCAATGAGCTGCGCGGCACTCATGCGCGCACCGCCCGCCACCAATGCACGCCATAGGCGATCGTGCCGGCTGTCACGCCGCTGACAAGGATGTCGAGACCGGAATTCATCTTTGCGGCCAGCGGATAGAGCAAAATTCCGAGCGTCAACGCGACCACGTCGGCAACCTCGCGGCAGTTGCGCGCGGTCGAGAACAGGAACGACAGCGGCGTCAGCAGCAGGATCGCTGCCCCTAACGTCTGGGTCAAATTGGCCGCGAGGAAATAGCCGACCGTGTTGGCGGTCAGACACACCGAGACCAGGCCGAAGCCAAGTCCGTTGACGAAGGCGATGCGTCGTTCGCGCGGCACCAGCGGCAGGAAGCGATGGCATTCGACCCACAGCGTGACCGCCGTGAGATGGGCTGCAAAGAACAGCTCGCGCCGCCTGGTCGTCGGCGTACGCATCAGCGGCAGCACGGAGACCACCATCGGAAACAGCCTGATCGCACTGACGGTGACCGCAATCGCCGACTGGATGATGGTGGCACCCGAGCCGAGCGTGGTGATCAGGATGATCTGCGCGGGCCCTGCCCAGACGAACAGCGTCGAGCAGAGCGCCCAGAGCAGGCTGAAATGGGTGTCATGGGCCAACGCGCCGATGCCAAGATAGGTCGCAAACAGGACGAGCGTGAGGATCGTCTGCGTGATCGAGCGCACACCCCAGGCGAAGGCGCGCCACGGGCTTTGCCATTGCGGGGAATCGAGCGGAGGAAGCGCCACAGGAAGCCGGCCGGCGGGAGAGGAATCGTGTCTGCATAACGGGCAATGCAGGCGGCCGCGTCAAGGAAGCCGGCGGCGGGGCTGGCATGCACGGCGCCGACACCCGCGGCCGCCATTTCGGGGCGTCGCGTAAGCGGCGGGCCCGAAATCCATCAGGCGGCAGAGACTGCGGGGAAATGGATTCCGGGCCGCGCCCAAAGGGGCGCGCCCCGGAATGACGAGAGGAGAGAGGCGCACCGCCTACCCGCTCACGCGCGGTTCTTCAGCACGAAGCACGCCCCGCCCGCCCTGCGGATACGGTTGCAGAGATCGTCCGCCTCACTTCGCGTGTCGGCGCCGATGCGCACCTGGTAGAAGGCGTGCGAGCCGCGGCTGCGAACCACGGACGAGAGCAGGCTCGGATCGCGATCGCCGATGACGGCGCTGAGCCGCGTGACGGCCCGGGAATACATCGCCAGCGCCTTGTTGCGGTCGAAGCCGGCGGCGAGCTGAACACCCCAGATCTTCGCAGCGGCGAGCTCGACATGCTGCTCGAGCTCTGCGACGAACGGGTTCGGCGCGCGCTTGAGCAGCGCCATCAGGTCGCGGCAGCTCGTCGGCGGCGAGCTCGGCGGTCCCTTGCCGGTGCCGCCGGCCTTGGCCCATGCATCAACGCTCGCGCCGGTGATGGCGTAGACATAGTTGCGTGTCTGCTCCGGCATGCCGCCGGTGCCGGCGAGCCATTCCTGCACCCGCCGCGGCCCGGCATTGTAGGCAGCCGCGGCAAGGCCGAGATTGCCGAACTGGTTGCGCAGGTCGTTCAAGAACTCGGCGGATTTTGGCAGCGCCTGGACCGGATTGAAGGGATTGAGAAGCCCGCGCTCGCTCGCTGTCCCCGGCATGAACTGCGCGATCCCCTGCGCCTGCTCGCCGCTGCGGGTCACGGGTCCCACGGCATCGGCCTGGAAGCGGCTCTCCTGCCAGATCACGCGGGCGAAGAATTCCAGTGGCAGGTTGGCATCACGCGCGGCCGCCTCTACGATCAGGCAGATCGACTCCCGCGTGTCGCTCTCGCGCACAGACTCGCCCGCTGCCGGTTTTGCCGGCGCCTCGGGGCCGAGCTGCGTGGGAGGGACCGGGACGTCCTCGGCAAGCACCGGCGTGCAAACGAACGCCGCCGCGAGCACCCACCAGATCAGCTTCTGAGCCCCGACGAACGCCATGTCGCTCCCGATATCGGCCCTTGAACTTGGCCCCCAAGGCAACTAGCAACGGCAGGTACTAGCAACGCTGAGCCCGGCCAGAATGCAGACAATCTATTTTGATCTCGACGGTACGCTGACTGATCCAAAGCCGGGGATCACCGGTTCGATCCAGTATGCCCTAAAAAAGATCGGTATGGCGGTCCCGAGCCAGGATGAATTGACCTGGTGCATCGGGCCGCCTCTGCATGCGAGCCTGAAGGCGTTGACCGGAACCGAGGCGCTGGCCGACCAGGCGCTCCTGCTCTACCGCGAACGGTTTTCCGAGGTCGGGCTGTTCGAGAACTCACCCTATCCGGGTATCCACGACACACTGGCGGCGGTCGCTGAGACCGGCGCGCGCATGTTCGTCGCGACCAGCAAGCCTGCCGTCTACGCCACCCGCATCGTCGAGCACTTCGGCCTGAAGCCGTATTTCGAGCGCGTGTTCGGCTCGGAGCTCGACGGCACCCGTGTCGACAAGCGCGATCTGCTTCGCTACGCGCTCGACGAGACCAAGGTCGATGCGGGCAGCGCCATCATGATCGGCGACCGCAGTCATGACGTGGTCGGCGCCCGAACCAACGGCATGACGGCGATCGGCGTGCTCTACGGCTACGGCAGCGAAGCCGAGCTCCGGGATGCCGGCGCGCATCACATCTGCGCCGCACACCCGGAACTGCTCGGCCACTGCGTCGTCTAAGCGGCCACAGTCTCGACCGCCGCAAGCATTCCTGTCTTCGGATGGCAGTTCAGATATTCGAAGAACTGCTCATCGGCGGCCGCAACAGTGACCTCGTGATAGAGCCGCAGCTTCGCTGACGGCCCCAGCGTCGAGAGATATTTCATCGCCGCACCGAAAATCTTGACGTGGGTCGGGTGCGATTCTGCCCAACGCTCCAGTGCAGCAAGACTTTTCCACCAGCTCTGGCCATAGGATTTTTCACTCGCCTTGCCGTCAGCCGAGAGCACTTGCATGTAGCGGTTGGCATAGCAACCGATCGCAAGCCCATCGTCGCGCAGGAAATCCATGCCCTCGCGCAGCACCGGTTCGACGTCGTCGAGATAGAGCTTTCGCTCCGACGCCTCGGTATCGCTCCAGTCCTGCCCGGAGCGGATCAGGCAGAGATTGTCCTGCGCCTTCACCCGGAGCCGGGCACCGTCACGGATCAGCTCGGGACTGCCTCCCGGCGACATCGGGTCGCTCTGCGACAGCGGAATGCGATCGCGCATGCCGCCCCAATAAGCGTGCTCCTGCACCTCGCCGCTCATGCCGTCGGCAATCGCGGCGATACCTTCGGGCCTGCCGAGCGAGGAGAACAACGTCTCGTGCCGCGCCACCGCAGGGCGCAGCACCTCGATGAAGGTGCCGATGCCGTCGCGCGGCCTTCCGGTCCACACGTCACGGGCCGGCGCAAACCAGGCGTCAAAGCGTGCGAAGTCGTCCCAATAGGCTACCGTGACGATGTTGATATGACCGGCCCGATCGACATAGTGCGCGCGGTCCCAATGCGTGGGGCCACCTTCGCCGGCAAACAGGCTGGCGATTTCGGCGAGCGCTGCCGCAGCCGCCGCTGCCGCGCCACGATGCTGCACGCCGAAATAAGCCATGACCACGCGGCTCACACCAGGCCTGTAGCGCGCCACGAAGGACGGGTATGGCGGCTGATAATCATCGGGCACGCGCTTGTGGCGCGTGCGCTGGGTTTCGAGATGCGCGGGAATTGCTGATTCCATGATCGTACCCTCCCCTCGATCTCGGTGATCAGTTCGCCGCCGCGGCAATGTCTGCGGGCTCGACGGTGTCGACCGGCAGCGCGAATTGTTCGACGCGTTTGTAGGGCTTCTTGTTGAGCAGCAGCCGCGTGACGTCGGGCCGCGAATAATGCCCGGCAGGATCGGCGGCGTTCTTGGCGACGCCGATGGCGCCGAGATCGATCTCGGCGATCAGCAGCCCCTCCTGGTCCGGCGCGAGCTTGTCGCCGATCTGGCTGCCGTCGGGGCCGTAGATCGCGGCAAAACCGCCACCGACATGCAGCAGCGCATTCTTGTCCGGCCGGTCGCAGAGCTCGTCGATCATGGCCTGCGACACCGTTGCGCAAGGCGCGAGCACGAAGCACGAGCCCTCCACAGCATAGACGCGCGAGGCGGCGTTGTTGACCTCGGCACCGAGCGCCGGCGCGAAGGGATCGTACAGCGAGAAGCTCGGCCAGGCCGCGACATGCACCTGCTCGTTCTGGGCGTACATGGCGTATTTCGACAGCGGCTGGAGATGCTCCCAGCAGCACAGCGCGCCGATGCGGCCAATGTCGGAGCGCGCATGGACCGCGAGATCGCTGCCATCGCCTTCGCCATAGACGGTCCGCTCGGCATGGGTCGGCCGCAATTTGCGGCGTTTTGCGATGGTTTCCCCATCGGGTCCGATCAGCCACTGCGCGAGGTAAAGGCTGCCGCCGTCGCGCTCGGACAGACCGATCACCGCGGTCAGCTTCGCCTTGTGCACGGCGTCGCGCAGTCGCTCCGCCTGCGAGCTGTCATAGGACAGCGAATTGTCGAAGTAGCGCTGCACGAAGCCGCGCCCGATCGCCCAGGCCGGCGAGTCCATCCAGATATGCCAGGGATAACCGGGGATGAACGCCTCCGGAAACGCGATCAGCTTGGCGCCCTTCTCGGCGGCCTCCCTGATCAGCGCGACCGACTTGTCGATCGAGGCGTCGAGGTCGAGCCAGGCGGGGGCCGCTTGCACCACCGCGACCTTGTATCTCGGATGTTCAATGCCCATTGCCACCTCCCTTGCAGGTTGATCCAAATCCACGTCCGATGCAGTCTATTGGGCCAAGCTGGGCGGCCGCGCGCTCGACCACGGCGGAACAAAAACTCGACTGGCAAGGATACTGGTAGGGATCGCGCCCCGGTACGGAACTTGCCTGCAGTGAGGTTGGATTTGCGCCACCATGCGGTTTGCTGGACGTGAAAGGGAGGCCTGACGATGACAATCCAGTTCACGACGGACGGCAGCCCCGGCTACCGGCGGCTCGCCCTCTGGCAGGACATCGTCTGCGACGTGTTCGTCGGGCTCGACTGCAAGTCCGACCTCGGCAGCGCTTTTCACGGCTCGGTCACCCAGGCCCCGCTCGGCAAAGCCGTCTGCTCCGAGGTCTGCTCCGAGCGCCAACACGTCTTCCGCACGCCCTCGCGCATCGCGCGTTCGGATCAAGACTACGTCCTCGTTGCACTGGGCAATCGCGGCGATGGCGGTGTGGTGCAGGACGGGCGCGACACCGTAATCCATCCCGGCGAGTTCGCGCTCTACGACACCACGCGTCCCTATGAGCTGAAGTTCAAGGACACATTCTCCCAGACCATCTTCAAGGTGCCACGCGAGATGTTGCAACGGCGGCTCGGCGGCACCGAGACGCTCACCGCGATCACGTTCGGAGCCGACGCACCGCTCGAGCGGCTCGCCTATGATTTCATCTTCCGCCTTTGCCAAAGCGCGGATCGGCTCGCGCCGGGCAGCGCGGCCGCACTCTCCGAGCAGGCGGTCGACTTGCTGGCGATGGCGCTGAGCGAACGGCTTGGCGGGACATCGCTGCCGTCCTCGACGCATCGCTCCGCGTTGCTCTACAGGCTCAAGGCCCATATCCGCGCGCACCTCGCCGATCCCGATCTCTCGCTGGCCGAGACAGCCGCTGGGCTTGGCATCTCGCCGCGCTACGTCAACGACCTCCTCGCCGACGATAGCACCTCGTTCCAGCGCCATGTGCTTGCCGAACGTCTGGCCCAATGCCGGCGCGACCTCGCCTCGCCCCTGCTCGCCCATCGCCACATCAGCGAGATCGCCTTTGCCTGGGGCTTCAACGATCTCTCGCATTTCGGCCGCGTCTTCCGCGAGCATTTCGGGATGTCGCCGCGCGACTTCAGGCAGAGCCAGCTGCGGCACTGAGAGGCTCGCTGCGGAATTCCGATAGGCAAATTCACGGGATCTTCAGCAGCGGCGGCGTAGAAATAATACCCGTCCACCAAAGCCGTCTCGGATCGACACATGTCCATTCTCGCTGTGATCAGCCGCAAGCGTCCGACACAATTCGCTGACGATGATCTCGCGGCGCCAGAACGACTGTCGACCACAGCGGATCGCGATGAGGCACTGGCCGCTTGGATCGAGGCCTTGATTGAGGGCAACTTCCTCGCGCCCGGCCACCGGGGCAGCGACCGTCTCTCCAATGCCGTCTCTAAGCTCGCAGCCAAGCTGGCTGACAATGCTTCAACGAGGCTCGATGGCATCGTGGACCTCAATGTTCAAAGCAATGAAACCGCGATTTCCGCGGCCCGGATGCTCACGGCTTGTCGAGACGTCGACCAGAGGACCCAGGCGCTCGCAGCAGCAAGCGAGGAGATGGTCGCCTCGGTTGGCCAGATCAGGATCAACGCAGAAGATGCGGCCGGCAGTGCAAACAGAATGAAATCGAGCGCCGACCAGGGCATGACGACCGTCCGGCAGGCGTCCAAGGCAATGGAGCGTGTCGAAGCGACGGCCAACGAAGCCTCCGACAAGATCGTGGCACTCAGCGCCGCCTCCGAGGAAATTGGCGCCATCGTCTCGTCGATCGACGCGATCGCAAAGCAGACCAATCTCCTGGCGCTGAATGCGACGATCGAAGCAGCGCGCGCCGGCGAAGCCGGGCGCGGCTTTGCCGTTGTCGCTTCAGAGGTCAAGGCACTTTCGCAGCAGACCGGCAAGGCAACCGAAGACATTCGTGACCGGATCCAGCGATTGAGAAACGAGGTCGAGCTGATCGTGGCCGCGATGTCGGACTGCAGGTCTGCGGCCGTCGAGAGCAAGAACGTCGTCGCACAGCTGGGCGAGGAGATGTCGCGCGTGGAAAGCCAGACGACCACACTCACTCACGGAATGCATGAGATCGCCAATATCCTCAATCAGCAGACCGGTGCATCTCGCGAGGTCGCCGAAGGTATTTCCGCGATCGCGCGAATGACCCAATCCAATGTCGAGCAGATCAAGAGCATATCCTCGCAGCTCGACGTCGGCCAGGGTATCGCCGGCCGGCAACTCCAGGATCTTGCCAGCCTGTCGTTCGACAACAAGATTCCGCGATTAGCCAAGGCGGATCACGTCATCTGGAAGAAGCGGCTCGCCGATATGGCAGTCGGGCGAGCGACGTTGAAGGTTGACGAGCTCGCCGATCATCATTCCTGCCGGCTCGGCAAATGGTACTACGGCGAAGGCTCCCTCGCGATGCGCAATCACCGGTCCTTTGGGCTGCTCGAAAGGCCGCATGCGGAGGTTCACGAACACGGCAAGCGCGCCGCCAAGCTGTTCGCGGACGGCGATCTCTCCGGCGCTCTCAGGGAGATTTCCATGGTTGAAGAAGCCTCTGTCGAAGTGCTCAGGCTCCTCGACGATCTGGCACGCTGAGACCCTGCTTGCGCGACGCGGACCCGCTGATCACAACAGCGTAACGAGTTCGTAGCTCCCTGAAGCAGAGCCGCCATGTGTGCATGTGGTGGCCCGACACGCCTGCCTGCACTACCATTCGCTTCCAAGGCCGCGCCGATCAAACAGCGGCCGTGAGGAGCAGTTCGATGGAATACCGACGCTTGGGCCGGTCCGGCCTCATGGTGCCCGCTTTGAGCCTCGGCACCGGCACGTTCGGCGGCGTCGGCCGCCTCGCGGCCTGGGGCACGACCGACGCGACGGAAGCACGGCGCCTTCTGGACATCTGCCTGGAGGCGGGCGTGTCGATGTTCGACACCGCCGACGTCTATTCGCTCGGAGAATCCGAGCGCGTGCTCGGCGAAGCCATCAAAGGGCGGCGCGACAAGGTGCTGGTCTCGACCAAGGCGACGTTCCGCTTCGGTGACGGACCCAACGATATCGGCTCGTCGCGGCAGCATCTGCTCGCGGCCATCGACGCTTCGCTCTACCGGCTCGGCACCGATTATATCGACCTGTTTCAGCTCCATGGCTTCGACGCGATGACGCCACCGGAAGAGGTGCTTGCAACCCTCGATGTGCTCGTGCGCGCCGGCAAGATCCGCTATGTCGGCGTCTCGAATTTCTCGGGCTGGCACCTGATGAAGTCGCTGTCCGTTGCCGACAAGCACGGCTTCCCGCGCTACGTCGCCAACCAGACCTACTATTCGCTGGTCGGGCGCGACTATGAGTGGGAGCTGATGCCGCTCGGCCTCGATCAGGGGTTGGGTGCCGTCGTCTGGTCACCACTCGGATGGGGTCGCCTCACTGGAAAGATCCGCCGCGGCCAGCCGAAACCTGAAGTGAGCCGTCTGCCTCAGACCGCCGATTTCGGGCCACCCGTACCAGACGAGCACGTCTATCGCGTCGTCGAGGCGATCGACGAGGTCGCCAAGGAGACCGGCAAGAGCGTCTCGCAGATCGCGCTGAACTGGCTGCTGCAGCGCCCGACCGTATCAACGCTGATCATCGGCGCGCGCAACGAAACGCAGCTGCGCGAGAATCTCGGCGCGGTCGGCTGGTCGCTGACCAGGGACCAGATCGCAAAGCTCGATGCCGCGAGCAAGGTAACGTTGCCCTATCCATACTGGCACCAGCGCGGGACGTTCTCCGACCGCAATCCGCCGCCGGTGTAATCGGCTCCGCGGCAAGGGCCGGCTTGATTTGAGCTGCATCAATCCGGTCCATGTTGATCGTGGCATCGTGCCGCCTTGCGAGGCAGCCCGATGCGCCGATTTGCCATGAAAGCCTTGTTCACGGCCCTCAATCTCGACCGCACTGAGCGGACGCGGATCGACTGGGATCGCCGCATCCTGATCTTCTCCACGGCCGTGACGATTGGGCTCGTTGCGCTCTACATCTTTGGCAAGGCGACGTCGCGCTGGTGAGGGCGCGAATGGCGTGCCGATCCATGCTCCCAGCGCCGCCAGGCCTGCTCCCGGCACAGGAACCGTCCGTGTCCTGCCGGGTTGCGATGGACAGCGCAATTTCCTAATCGAGGGGACACTCACGGCTCGAATCAAGCACGCATCCCCCATGTCGTCTGTCCCGATCGAACATGCCGACGGCCTGCCGCAACCCCAGCGCAACCAGGCGGTGCTGACGATTGCGCTCGGCATCATCATGGCCGTCGTCGACAGCGCCATCGCCAATGTCGCGCTGCCGACGATCGCGACCGACCTGAACGCGAGCCCGGCTTTCTCGATCTGGATTGTCAACGGCTATCAGCTTGCGATCACGATCTCGCTGTTGCCGCTGGCATCGCTCGGCGAGATCATCGGCTATCGCCGCGTCTATCTGGTCGGGCTCGTACTGTTCACGCTCGCATCCGCCTTCTGCGCGTTGGCGCATACGCTGCCGCTGCTCACGATCGCCCGCATCTTCCAGGGGTTCGGCGCGGCCGGTATCATGAGTGTCAACTCGGCGCTGGTCCGCTTCACCTATCCGCGCAGCCTGCTCGGCCGCGGCATCGGGCTTAATGCGCTCGTCGTCGCCTTCTCCGCGGCGGTCGGGCCGACGCTCGCCGCGGGCATCCTCGCGGTCGGCAGCTGGCCCTGGCTGTTCGCCATCAATGTGCCGCTCGGCGTGGTCACGCTGGTGCTCGGCCTGCGCAGCCTGCCGCATACGACCCCGGCGAGCCATTCCTTCGACTGGCAGAGCGCGGGACTCTCGGCGATCACCTTCGGCGTCGGCATCGCCGCGATCGACAGCGTCGGCCACGGCGAGGCGACGATCACCTGCCTCGTCCAATTTGCCATCGCGATCATTGCCGGCGCGTTGCTCATCTATCGCGAGACGCATATGAAGTCGCCGCTGCTGCCGGTCGACCTGTTGCGCATTCCGGTATTCGGACTGTCGATTGCGACCTCGATCGCCTCGTTCTGCGGGCAGATGCTGGCCTTCGTCGCGATCCCCTTCTACCTGCAGAGCCGCTTCGGCTATTCGGCCGTGCATATGGGTCTGTTGATAACCCCATGGCCGATCGCGGTGGCGTGCGCGGCTCCCCTCGCCGGTCGCCTGGTCGAGCTTTATCCGGCCGGTCTGCTCGGCGGCATCGGGCTGACGCTGTTTGCCTGTGGCCTTGGCACACTCGCTTTCCTTCCGGAAAGCCCGACACCGCTCGATGTGGTCTGGCGGATGGCGCTGGCGGGCGCCGGCTTTGGCTTGTTCCAGACGCCCAACAACCGCACCATGATCGCAGCCGCGCCGCGCGAGCGCGCTGGCGGGGCCAGCGGCATGCTGGGCACCGCGCGCCTGCTCGGCCAGACCACTGGCGCGGCGCTCGTTGCGCTATGCCTCGGCCGCTATCCCGTCGACGGGACTCGAATCGCCCTCCTCGCCGGCGTCGGATTTGCGCTCTGCGGCGCCGTGCTGAGCATGTTGCGGCTATCGCCGGCCGGCGCACGCGGCGCCGAACATGTCCGTGTGCAGGACGATCAGCGCCTGCGCGGCGATTAACACCGCCCATCACAGACGGCGACCCAAACAAAAAGGCCGGCTTCTCAGCCGGCCTTTTCGATTCATGATGCGCCGATCAAGCCTTGACCAGCGGGCCCTTCGAGGTCGGCCCCTTGGAGCCGCCGGGGCCGCCCGGCTTGTTGGGCTTGCCCGGCGGACGCTTGCGGGCGGGCAGCTTTTCCTGCTTCGGGGTGACCGGACCCTCGACAAACTCGAAACCGATCTTTTCCTTGGTCTCGTCGGCCTCGTCCTTGACCAGGACGACGCGGACGTGGCCACCCCCCTTGAGCTTGCCGAACAGCACCTCGTCGGCCAGCGGCTTCTTGATGTGCTCCTGGATGACACGGGCCATCGGCCGTGCACCCATCTGCTCGTCATAGCCATGCTGGACCAGCCAGGCCTTGGCGGGCTCGGACAGCTCGATGGTGACGTCGCGATCGCCGAGCTGCGCCTCGAGTTGAAGCACGAACTTCTCCACCACGGTGCCGATCACCTCGACGCTGAGATGGCCGAACGAGACGATGGCATCGAGACGATTGCGGAATTCCGGCGCGAACTGCCGGTTGATGGCCTCGTGGTCGTCCCCTTCCCGCTTGGAGCGCGTGAAGCCGAACGCCTGCTTGGCGAGATCCGAAGCGCCCGCATTCGTGGTCATGATCAGGATCACGTTGCGGAAGTTGACCTGCTTGCCGTTGTGGTCGGTGAGCCGGCCGTGGTCCATGATCTGGAGCAGCACGTTGTAGAGGTCGGGATGAGCCTTCTCGATTTCGTCCAGCAGCACCACGCAATGCGGGTGCTGGTCGACGCCGTCGGTGAGCAGGCCGCCCTGGTCGAACCCGACATAGCCGGGAGGCGCACCGATCAGACGCGACACGGTGTGCCGCTCCATGTATTCCGACATGTCGAAGCGCAGCAGCTCGACGCCCAGCGACGCCGCGAGCTGTTTTGCAACTTCGGTCTTGCCGACGCCGGTCGGACCGGAGAACAGGTAGCAGCCGATCGGCTTCTCCGGCTCGCGCAGGCCGGCTCGCGCCAGCTTGATCGACGCCGCGAGCGACTCGATCGCCTTGTCCTGGCCGAACACGGTGCGCTTCAAGGTCTGCTCGAGATGCTTGAGCACCTCTGCATCGTCCTTCGACACGCTCTTCGGCGGGATCCGCGCCATCGAGGCGATCGTGGTCTCGATCTCCTTGATGCCGATCGTCTTCTTGCGCTTGTTCTCGGCGACCAGCATCTGCGCCGCGCCGGACTCGTCGATCACGTCGATCGCCTTGTCGGGCAGCTTGCGGTCGTGGATGTAGCGCGAGGACAGCTGCACCGCAGCCTCGATCGCCTCATTGGTGTATTTCAGCCGGTGGTAGTCTTCGAAATACGGCTTGAGACCCTTGAGGATCGCGATGGCATCCTCGACCGTCGGCTCGTTGATGTCGATCTTCTGGAAGCGCCGCACCAGCGCGCGGTCCTTCTCGAAGTGCTGACGGTATTCCTTGTAGGTGGTCGAGCCCATGCAGCGGATCGTGCCCGAGGCGAGCGCAGGCTTGAGCAGGTTCGAAGCATCCATCGCGCCGCCCGACGTCGCACCCGCACCGATCACGGTGTGGATCTCGTCGATGAACAAAATGGCGTTGGGATGCGCCTCGAGCTCCTTCAGCACCTGCTTCAGGCGCTCCTCGAAGTCACCGCGATACCGCGTGCCCGCGAGCAGCGTGCCCATGTCGAGCGAGAATACGGTCGCAGCCGCCAGAACTTCCGGCACTTCGCTGTCGACGATGCGCTTGGCGAGGCCCTCCGCGATCGCGGTCTTGCCGACGCCGGCCTCGCCCACGAACAGCGGATTGTTCTTCTGCCGGCGGCACAACACCTGGATCGCACGGTTGATCTCGGAATTGCGTCCGATCACCGGGTCTATCTTGCCGTCACGTGCCTTCTTGTTGAGGTTGACGCAATAGGTCTCGAGCGCCTCGCCTTTCTTCTTGGAGTCCTCGTTGCCCTTGGTCTCGGTTTCCTCGTCGACGCCGCGCACAGGCCGCGCCTCCGAGACGCCCGGCCGCTTGGCGATGCCGTGGCTGATGTAGTTGACGGCGTCATAGCGCGTCATGTCCTGCTCCTGCAGGAAGTACGCAGCATGGCTCTCGCGCTCGGCGAAGATCGCAATCAACACGTTCGCGCCGGTCACCTCTTCGCGACCGGAGGACTGCACGTGGATCACCGCGCGCTGGATCACACGCTGGAATCCGGCCGTCGGCTTGGCGTCGTCGGCGCCATCCGTCACCAGATTCTCGAATTCGGTTTCAAGATAATTAACGAGACTCGTGCGCAGCTTGTCGAGATCAACGCTGCAGGCACGCATGACGGCGGCCGCGTCGGAATCATCGATCAATGAAAGCAGGAGATGCTCGAGCGTCGCGTATTGGTGATGACGCTCATTGGCGATCGCCAGCGCACGATGCAGGGATTGTTCAAGGCTTTGGGAAAAAGTCGGCATTCGCGTCCTCTATGGCCCCCACCATCATGATCGCCATCGCCCGGTCAGGCAACAACAACCTTTGTCACATATAGTTATACAAGACCGCGGCAAAAGACCGGTTCCGCGACTCAAATGGGCATTGCGCGCCCACGCCATACTCGATGCAAAACCCGTTCCGATTTGGGCAGAACTACCCATTTGGGCAGGATTGACGCCGGCACTGAGATCCGCCGGATCATGCCGCAGCATGCGCTGACGTCACACACCGCACGAACAGAATAAATCTAAAGAACTCTGGATTCGAACGCGCGGTTACTTCTTTTCCATCACGCATTGCAGCGGATGCTGGTGCTTGCGGGCGAAATCCATCACCTGCGTCACCTTGGTCTCGGCAATCTCGTAGGTGAACACACCGCACTCGCCGATCCCGTGATGATGGACATGCAGCATGATCTTGGTCGCCGCTTCAACGTCCTTCTGGAAGAACTTCTCCAGCACATGGACCACGAATTCCATCGGCGTGTAATCGTCGTTCAGGATCAGCACACGATAGAGGTTGGGCCGCTTGGTCTTGGGCTTGACCTTGGTGATGACAGACGTGTTCGGACCCGCCGGGCCACCGGAACGGTTCTCGTCGTTGCTCATCCGGGGAGCATGGGCGGCGTCGGCCGCGGACAGGTCTCGTCTGGAAGTCAATTGCAGCATGGCTCAGGCGTTCAAATTCCCCACGGAAGCGTATGACGGTCCGTCGCGCTGCCCACACGCGTGGGTTTCGCTCCGGCGCGCCGCCTTGTCGGATCGCCGCTTCCAACCGGTCCGGCCGAGCCGGATCGATTGCAGGCAATATGGGCCCGCCCCCGGCTCGCCGCAAGCGTGCAAAGGCCCAGCCGATGCGCGGCCGCGGCACCACCGATTCCCGGTCCGGGCGATCCTGGACAAGGTTAGTCAATCCGGACCGGTTTGACAAAAACTTCCCGCCGCCCTGTTCAGAACATGCTGATCAGGAACCTGACGCCGACATGACCGCGGCGCTTTGGCACGGCCATTTCTCCGGGTTTCTACGGTCCGATTTACTGGTCGTTGATGTCAGTGCTGCGGAATGTCACGGTCACCGCGGCCTACACCCGCGAGTATGCCCATGAGCTCGACCATCCAGCTCACCCGCGACGACAAACGTCATGCTCGGCGTCACGGGATCGATGGCCGATGCCGGCGTTACAGACGGCTGCGAAGAGGTCTGATCGATCAGTCAGCGCCCTCGCCAAGACTGACGACAACATCAGTTCGCGCACTTCGAACCCATCTTCATGCGTGAACACCGGCAAGCGCACCTTCGGCAGCGAGGTGCGCTTGACCAGAGCCTCGTGCAAACGAAAAAAGCCCGGCTGATACAGCCGGGCTTCGTGATCTCAGGAAGTTCAGAAAATTACTGGGCAGCCGGGGTGAACTTCGACACGACCGTCTCAACCGGCTTGAACGCCTGCTTGGCGAGGTCGCTGTAGAGGCCGGCGATCTTCTGCGATTCCGCGACGAAGGTCTCGTAGGCGGAACGGGCGAAATCGGTCTGCGCTTCAAGCGCCTTGTCCAGCGACTTCACGCCGGAGAGCTTCTCGACGTAAGACTTGGTGTCTTCGAACGACTTCTTGGTGTAGTCGCCATAGGCGCTGGCGATGGCTTGGAGGCCGTGCTGCACCGAGGTTGCGGAGGCAACGCAGGTCTCGAAATGCTCTTTCCCGTAGTTCTGAAAGTCTTCAACCTTGAACATCTTGGAATCCTTTTCCCTGGCTCGCGTCCGGAAGCCCCGGCTCCCTGACTCTGCCCACAATTAGTGCAATGCACAAAAAAGTCAAGAATCTTGTGCGACGCACAAAATTGGACGCAAGTTACGGAAATTCCCGGGCTTTCCCGCAAGGGTTTCTTAAGGTTTTGGAAACCGCAGCACCCTACCCTGATTCCCTGGACGTGTTCACTTCCACAGGCGGCCAAAAGCCGTTTGAGAACATCACCTTAGCCAGAATAGCGGCTCAGGCCCAAGGTCCCCCGCAGTGAACACCAGCGGAGGGACAGCCTGAGCAGGTAATGATCCCGGGTCCGCAGGGCACAATTTCGCCTCACGAGCCGGTGATCAAGTCACAAACGGGGACGGGGTTCCATGCTTCGTAGCAACTGGTCTTCCTCGCGCTTGGCGCGGGTTGGCGTTTTCGGGCTTCTCACGGTCACCACAGCCGTCATCTTCACGACCGATGCAGCCGACGCACGGCGCTACCGGCGCCACTATGCGCACCACCGGGTGCATCACGAGGCCTCCGAGAGCTACAGCCCGCAATTCGCGTCGATCATCGTCGACGGTAATTCCGGTGCGGTGCTGCAATCGACCAGCCCCGACGGTCTTCGCCATCCGGCCTCGCTCACCAAGATCATGACGCTCTATCTGCTGTTCGAGCGGCTTGAGTCCGGCAAGATGAAGCTCGACACCGAGATGCCGGTATCGCAGCACGCCGCTGACCAAGATCCGACCAAGCTGAACCTGCATGCCGGTCAGACCATCCGCGTCGAGGACGCGATCAAGGGGCTCGTCACCCGCTCGGCCAATGACGCCGCCGTCGTGATCGCTGAAGCGATCGGCGGCACCGAGGACGATTTTGCCGCGATGATGACGCGCAAGGCGCGTGCACTCGGCATGTCCAAGACGATTTACCGCAACGCCAATGGCCTGCCCAACGACGAGCAGGTGACCACCGCGCGCGACCAGGCGACGCTCGGCCGCGCCATCCAGGAGCGCTTCCCGCGTTACTATCGCTACTTCTCGACCACCTCGTTCACCTGGCGTGGCGAGCAGATCCGCAACCACAATCACCTGCTCGGCAGCGTCGAGGGCGTCGACGGCATCAAGACCGGTTATACCCGCGCCTCCGGCTTCAATCTCGTGACCTCGATCCGACGTGGCAACCGCCACCTCATCGGCGTGGTGCTTGGTGGTCGCAGCGGCGGTTCGCGCGACGCTATTATGCGCAATCTGCTCGCCGAGAACCTCGAAAAGGGCGCAACCACCCACACGGTGGCCGCAGTGACCGAGCGCAATGGTGCCGATGCCAACATCGACGTCGCCGATGCATCGGAGACCCCGGCCCGCCCCGTCCCGCCGGTCCAGATCGCAGCCGCTCCTGCTCCCGAGTCCCCCGCGCCGCGTCCCGCCTCCCGCCTCGCTGCGCTTGCAGCCGCGACCGCCGCGATGCCGCCGGCTCAACCCAAGCCTGAAGCCAGGGCCACCGAGTCCAAGATCGAGCCCGCACCTCTCACCAACGGCGTGATCTCGAGCCAGCCGCTTGCCCTCATTCCGGGTTCGTCCGAGCCGATGAAGCCGGTCCGAGTTAAGACGGTTCAAGTCAAGGCCGGCGCCGTCAGGGTCGCCTCCGCCGCCCCGACACAGGTCGCACCGCAGGTCACCAATACGATTTCGCCCCGCGGTGACGTCGCCGAGACGTCTGGCGCCGTCGTGGCGAGGGCCGACCTCGTCAACAAGCCGGAGCCGGCCCGCGCCGAACTGCCGCCGCAGCCGGCTGGCTTCGGCACCGGCAACGGCGTCCTCGGCGTGCTGCCCGCGGCCACCGCTGCGGCATCGGCGCCGGTTGCCAGGCTTGCCTCCGCCGATCCGTCCCCGCAGCCGATCCAGATGAGCGCCGCCAAGCCGGTCGTCACTCATAGCGGCTGGATCGTCCAGGTCGGCGCGCTCGAGAGCGAGAGCGAGGCCCAGCAGCGCATCGAAACCGCGCGCAACTCGGCCCGCGGTCTGCTCAGCAAGGCCGATCCGTTCACCGAGCCTGTCGTCGCCAGGGACAATCGCAAGCTCTACCGCGCCCGCTTTGCCGGGCTCGAACGGGACCAGGCCGAAGCGGTGTGCCGGGCGCTGAAGCGCGCCGACATCTCCTGCATGACCGTCCGCAACTGATCGCTGATCCTCTCGAACAAAATGCCCGCGCCTTGCGCGGGCATTTCTGCTTTTGGGACGTCGTGGCGCTGCAGGCTGTTCCGCGACAACCTCTCGTCAAGAATTTACGGTTAAAACTTTGCTCAAGGGATCGACCACGCCGACAGAGGCGGGCATCGGGGCGACGGCAAACAGAGCAAGCGGGGCTCACACGGTACGGGCGTTTGTGGCGTGGTGCCGGAGTTAGCCGTTATGCGTACGAAGCAGAGTATCCTTGGCCTCGTTTACCCGGGCAGCGAGGTACGTCGAGCCCCCCTGATCGGGATGCAGTTTCTTCATGAGGGACTTGTGCGCCCGGCCGATGTCGTCGCGCCCCGCCCCCGGCTGCAAGCCAAGGATCTGATAGGCTTCCTCCGCCGTCATTTTGCCGCTCGCCGCCGTGCGGCGCTGCCTCCCTGCCGCGTCGCCCTGCGCGTTCTGACGCCAGGCGGGAAACCGGCGGTCCAGATAGCTTTCAAGTAAGGCGACGCTCTCGGAATCGAACGCCGGGACCATCGCCAGAAGGCCTGCAAGATCGAACTCATCGAGACTGCGCCCGGCGTGAGGCCCGGCGACGATCTGGCCCGAGAGCGCGCCGGAATCATGGTCGAGCCGCATATCCAGGAATTGTGACCGCACGCGCGAGGCCTGGCCGGATGAGCGCGATGCGCCACCTCCAAACAAGCCCCCGACATTGCCAAAGCCCGCATTCGCGAGCGGCGTCCAGCCAAGCAAACCAGCCCCGAATAGTCCGAGCGGGATCGCCACCGCCAGTTCGCCCCGCAGGCCTGTGAAGGCTGCCACCGCAAGCGCGACCACGCCGCCTCCTACCTTGATGGCGCGGGCCAGCACTGCCGGATTGGCGGCACGGAACATCTGGAGCAGCAAATAGAGCGTGATAACGGCGACGAGGCCGGCGATCAGAGTCATGGCGTGACTATAGTCGTCCTCTTGTCAAAAAGCATGGTGTCCTTCCCTCGGTCCACGATCGGACCGTGACACAAGCCGTTGTCTTGCCTTAAGCAGTTGACCCCATCATTCCGGCACTCTCGACAGCAGCCAAGGTCGCATTATGACCTTGGGAATGATGAGGAGGCTTGGGGAAAGACGATGAGCAAGGGATTCAAGCCGCCAATCGTGCCGGCGGCCTTCTTCGGTATTGTCCTGGGCCTTGCAGGTCTCGGCAACGCCTGGCGTGCGGCACACCAGGTCTGGCAGTTTCCCGCGATCATCGGCGAAACCATTCTCGCCGTCGCCTCGATCGTCTGGGCGGTTCTGATCGCGCTATTCGGGCTGCGCTGGATTTTTGCGCGCGCCGAGTCGCTCGGTGAAGCGCATCACCCGGTCCAGTGCTGCTTCATCGGCCTCGCCGGCGTCTCCACAATGCTGATCGCGCTCGCCGCAGAGCCCTATTCGCACCTTACCGCCATGATCCTGTTCGGGGTCGGCGCCGCGTTTACGCTCGGTTTCGCACTGTGGCGAACGGGACTGTTGTGGCGCGGCAACCGCGATCACACGGCGACAACGCCGGTCCTCTATTTGCCGACCGTTGCGGGCGGCTTCGTCACGGCGGGCGTCTCAGCGACGCTCGGCTCGCCGGATTGGGGGCAGCTCGCCTTCGGCGTGGCGTTGTTCTCCTGGTTCGCGATCGAATCCGTGCTGTTGCACCGTCTCTATACCGTCGAGACGCTTCCCATCGCGCTGCGTCCGACGCTCGGCATTCAACTTGCGCCTCCCGTGGTCGGCGCGGTCGCCTATCTCGCAATCAATGGCGGCGTCCCGGACATGTTCGCGCATATCCTCATCGGCTATGGGCTGATGATGGCGCTCCTCCTGGTTCGATTGTTGCCCTGGATCATGGAGCAACCGTTCTCGGTGTCCTATTGGAGCTTCACCTTCGGCGCCACTGCGCTTGCGATTGCGCCAATCCGGATGGTCGGGCACGGCGACACCGGCGCGATTGCTCTGCTCGCGCCTTATCTGTTCGCCGCCGCCAACATCGTGGTCGGACTGATTGCGCTCGGCACGCTGCGTCTGATTGCGCAGGGGCGCCTGCTGCCGCCCGTCGCAGCTTCGCCCCCGGCGCAAGCCGCGACGGCTTGAGGCGCTACTTCATCTGTCCGATTAGCTGCGCTGCACCACTCGCCGTCTTCGCCAATCTCAACAACGCCTCGCGGCCGCCTGCAGCGTAGGCCGCGGCCGCGCGCAGCAGCTCGCGCAACTGCGCCGCCGCGCCCGGGTCGAACCTGCACCAGGCACCACCCGTCAGACGCGCGATCTCGCGAAACGCCTGTTCGGCGACCGCATCATGGCCTTCCTGAAACATAAACACCGGCACCTTCAGCATGCCGAGCTCGCCGGCCTTGGCGCAGAGCGCGTCGACCTTCTCTTCCATGGCGTCGCCGACGAAGACCACCGCACGCACGCCTGATGTAACCGCCTCGCGCCGCGCGTCGGTGAGCACTCTGCCGATCTGTGTGTCGCCGCCGCGACAGTCGATCTTGCTCATCAGTGTCGCCAGCTTGCTGCTGTCGGAGATCCACCCCGTCGCGCGGCATTCATTGTAGCCACGGTAGTAGACCAGCCGGATGTCGAGGCTGCCAAGCGCAGCAGCCTCGCGAAACATGTCGGCCTGAAGCGCACAGGCCATGTCCCAGGTCGGCTGCCGGCTCATCGTCGCATCCAGCGCGAAGATCAAGCGCCCCCTCGCACCGGGTGCATGCGGCGACAGCGCACGTGCCTTGGCGACGAAGGCGGCGACGTCCTCCGAGGTCGAGGTCTTCGCCTGCGGCAGCGCGTCGTCGCTCTTGGCTCGCACCGACAGGGCATCGCTATTGCGCGGTTTGGTGGGGTCGTCGGGCATCCGTTGTCACGCCTGGTCTCAAGCTACCAATGTGGATAGCACGCCCTGCCCGGTCAATGTTCAAAGCCTCCGCAGGCGCGCGCCGGCGGAGGCTTTGAAATGCAATTCCAGCGACAGGCCGGATGGATCAGCTCTTGGCAGGCGCCATCAGCGCAACGGGACCGGGCTCCAGCACCTTCGGCGGCGACGACGTGGTGTCGACCGGAGCGATCGCACTATCGGTATCGCTCAGGAATTTGTCGAGCATGCCCTGGATCGAGCTCTTCGCATCATCCGGCCCGGTGTCGCGCATGTCGTTGTGCTGAAAGTTGGTCTTTACAACCTCAATGCCGGCCTTCTCGCACTCCTCGTCGGTCGGGATCACGCCCGGATCGGTCTTGAACTCCGGATCGTGAGAGCGGAACGACAGGATCTTGAATTTGCCGGCGGTGACGAAGGGCACGCGGAGATTGTCCAGCGTCACGACCTTCTTGACCTCGTCCGGATATTGCTTGGCGAAGTACATGGTGATGTCGCCGCCCATGGAATGACCGACCATCGTCACCTTGGTGTAGTCGGCGTTGGGTTGAACCTTCTTCATCTCCTGCATCGCCAGATGAATATTGGCGACGCCACGCAGGATCTGCGGCAGGCGGCCGACATAGAGCTCGCCGGGCTTGGTCACCATCGGCGGGTCGGTCGGCAGATCATGCTGCGGGCTCACGACCAGGTAGCCACGCGCAGCGAAGATGTTGGCGAGGAAACCGTACTCGGTGTTCTTGACGGTGTTGCCGTGATTGATCACCGCGACCGGAAGCGTGATCATGCCGGCATTGGCCTGCATTTCCTTGTCGCGGCGGATCGCGATGTCGACAGGCACGGGACGATTGTCGCGCGAAGCGTCGTAGAAGGTGATGGTCTCGTGCTTGATGGCCCACTTGCTCGCCGTGAAATAGGCGACGCTGAAGAGGGCTCCCACAGAAACCAGAACGGCAATTCCACGCTTCATTTTCGTCCTCAGCCTCAGGCCGTGCGGCCTGATCCCTGTTGAAAATCGTGTTTCTTCCGGGGCTCTTTGGCCCCTGGTCGCCTATTGGCCAATATATGTCACAGGCGCGTGACAGGAAGGCTAAATATTGTGAACTGACAGCCCTTTCATTGTGCGGCGCACACGTTTGGTAGGCACCGCGCTCTGATACCGCTACGTTCGGATGCAGATGACCATCCGACGCAACCCATGACGATGGGGTTCAATTTCACGGTGAATGCCTGGTGAAAACAACTTCAGGCGCGGCCGGTTCCGGCGGGAACCAGCTGTCACGGTCGATCCGGAAGTAGCAGCGTACCGCGCCCCTAGGCGCCGAGAATGTCGTGGACCTCGAGCGGCTTGTCGATCTGGCTGAACCACTCGGCGCGATTTGCCGCACGGCGGCGGCCGCGCTCGTCGAGGGGCAGCTTGAGCTGGCGCAGCAGGCTCGTCACTTCCTCCCGCGCAGTGAGATGGCCGAGATTGGGCCGCATCCCGAGCGTAGCCTCGTCGATTTCGTCGAGTGCCGTGAGCCCACGCGGGAAGAACTCGCGATAGACGACGCGCTCGGCGAAGCCGTCGACGTAGCGGAAGCCGAGCCGCAGAGACAGATCCTTCAGCCCGTCGGCGACGAGCTGCTTGTTGCGCGAGCCGAGCATGGACAGGCGATTGCGCACCACGATCCAGTCGGTGGTCGAGCCGTCGAGCTGGCGGCGCTTGCGCCTGACATCGCGCACCATCTCGGCGTAGTGGCTTTCCCCTGTTACCGCGTAGTTGGTGGGATCGACGGTGCCGAGCACGTCGAAATCGAGGAAGCTGTCGTTGATCGGCGTGACCAGGGTGTCGGCCATTGAATGGGCCAACCGCATCAAATAGCTGTCGGTGCCGGGCGTATCGATCACGATGAAGTCGAAACTGCTCTCGACCGCCGAGACCGCCTCCATGAACTGAAGGAACTCGGAATTCTCGTTGTCGGCGACCTGCATGGTCTCGCCGAGCTTGATACAGCGATGCGTCGGCAGCTCGAGGTCGAGCTTGGTGCGGCGCGCCCAGGCGGAGCGGTTGCTGATGTAGCGGGTGAAGCTTTGCTGGCGGCAGTCGAGATCAATGGTGGCAACGCGTTGGCCGGCCTTCAGGAGCGCGACCGCGATGTGCAGGGCGGTGGTCGATTTGCCGGAGCCGCCCTTCTCATTGCCGAGCACAACGACGTGCGCCGAGCCGGATTGGCTTTGGCTAGCCTGCACAAGCATGGCGATCCTCAACACCCCTTAAGCAATATCTTCGAGTTGGCCGCGTCTGCGGTCAAGTGAAATGCGTGACAGGATAGCGAAATCACATTGCGATGATGGTCATCATGAATCGCGCTGCAGCGCCGCGTCTGTGATCCCGCCCACAATGGCGGGACATCATCGCTGCAGGGAATGCTGTGCCCTATGTCGATGCAGGGCGTCCACGACCGGCGATTGTTAAGGTTAGCCGGCGGCGCGGCCGCCGGCGCCCATCCCGAATCTTGCGGCCGAGGATGTCGACATCGTCTGGCGCCCTGGCATCGAGGCGATGTATCCGGCGGGCAATATCGCGGTCTAGAGCAGTCCGAGATCGCGCAGCTCGCGCCGCATTGGTTCCGGCATCGCCGCGATGGTGCCCGCAGCCGACTTGCCGAGATCGGGTGGCACGGAATCGTCGGTAAGATAGCGCCAGCCCTGGAACGGACGCATCGGCCGCGGCGACACCGAGATCACCTTCGGCTGCATCACGATCCGGCAGCGCCCGATGCCATCCTTGTCGCGGAACGGCTCGATGCCGATGATCTTTTCACGCGCGGCGATTTCGCCCTTGATGACCCAATAGAGCGATCCCCCCGAGAGAATCTCGGCATCGCGCTTCGGCACCATGCGGGTGATGTGGATGTGGTGTTGCGGCAGGCCCTTTTTCTTGGCCGTCTGCATCCGTTCGGCGACCCACCCCTTCAATTCCTTGACGGAGTCGCAGCCGACGGCAAGCTTGATCAGATGGAGTGGCATGGCCCAGCATTAGCGGGCCATGCCTGGCTTTTCAAAGCCGAACTAGTCGTTATCCGCAGCCGCGGGAGCCGCGCCCGGCGGCGGTGCCAGCGGAACGGGCGCGGCGGCCGGTGCGCGCGCACCCTTCGGCGCGGGCGGCTTCCTCGCAGCCGGCGCCGCGGCCTGGGCCGAGTTCGCAGCCGGAGCACGAGGCTCTCTTGCTGCCGCCGCATTGGCGGCCGGTGGCTGGCGCGTGGTGGCCGTCGGCGGCTCCGGAGACATGATGCTCACTGCCGGGGTCGACGAGGCGCTCGGGAACTCGGCATTGGTCGGCTTACCTGTCGGCATCGATGGCGGCAGCGCCGCGATCGGGTTGGGCGGCAGCGCTCCGGCGGCCGCTGCGGGCGAATTCCATGTCGGCGCGTAGCGCGCGACCAGCTGATCATAGAGATGGGAATCCATGTTGGCCGCGACCTGCTGCTGATCCGTCAGCGAGCGGAACGCGGCGCAATCGAACTGGGTACAGCCGTCGCGCGTGACCAGCACCTGAGCCACGAGGCCGAAGCGATCATGCTCCAGTGCCTTGCGCAGCACCTTCGTGTCGAGCGTCAGGCTCTTGTCGGCGGTCGCGGCATCGCCAAGCGCGGTCAGCCGATCGATCCGCGCCGCCGTATAGGCGACAGCGGCAGCCGCCGTGTCAGGCGCGCCGAACAGCGCCTTCTCGCAGCCAACGGCCACGGCATCGCCGGCGAGATCGTCGAGGCAGGCCAGTGCCGGGAGGGTGGCGGTCACCGTGGCTTGTGTGCGGGCTTCGGTCGGGGCCGCCTGTCCCACCGGTCCGTAGATCTTCATGGTGGCTGCCACCGCGATGCCGATCGAAAGCAGCGTGATGACGGTCAGCGCGCCATTGGCGACCGATTTTTCGGCGCGCAACAGCGTGATCAGCAGGATCAATCCGAAGAAGCCGGCGGCCGCCAGCGTCATCCACATCGGGAAGGACGGCGAGCGCCAGATTTGGTCGAGCGACGAGGCCCATGCCCAGTTCATGCGCGATGTCCCCTCACACGAGCAAAGAGCTGATGGTCAAGCGAGCACCGCGAGTCGGCAACTGCCCCCGGTCCACCTTGCCGAGGCGAAGCGGGCCTTTTGACGGCGAGCGGAGCAAATTCGTCCGCGATGTCAATGCCCCTCTACCGTCAGCGCATTACGAGAGCGCGAGCTGGCTTTCCTTGGCGACCCGTTCGAAGGCCTCAGTGGAGCTCTTGATCCGGTACTGGCAGTCGTCGCCTTCCGTCGGCAGCAGGCGAATGACCTCGTATGAGCCACTCGCAGCCGGGCGCGCGACATTGCTGGCCGTGAACAATACGCGCGTTCCCACGGGGAATTTATGCTTCAACGCCCATCTCCATCACTCAAACAGCGCCGGCCGTGCCCAGGGTCCCACTGCGACGGACCGGCTGAAAACCCGGTGTGATCTATAGCACGCGGTGCGGCGTTTTGGCCAGCAGTATGCAGGCATGGCAAATACGCCAAACCTATAGCGTTTTCAGGAAGATAGTCGGGAAACCGGGCGGCCGATGATACCGCTGGAACCTGTCCTCTCAGGCGCCGTGGGGCAGATGGCCGTTCGGACTTGCCTGGTCCACGGCCTTGGGCAACTCCTGGGCCAGGATCTCGCCGAGCTGGTCGACCGGAATGTTGTAGCGGGCCGCGAGCTGGCGGACGGTGTCGTTGCCGAGCACGGCGCGGAGCTGATCGGCCGAGATCGGCAGGTTCTGGCCATTGCCGAGCCAGGACTTCACCTGGTCGCCGAAGCCCGCCTGCTGGAGCTTTGCAACGATCGCGCCTAAGCCGCCCTGGTTGTTGCTGCCCATCACCTCGCTCAACACGGCCGGCAGAACGGCGGCGCCGAGCTGACCAAGCGCGCTGCGCAGTGCGGGATTGTTCTCCAGTGAGTCCAGAAGTCCCATTGCCGTCCCCTCTTCGTTGTTCCCCGCAATTGAGCGCCGCGAGCAGCCATGCCGTCAAGCCGCGCTCAATCACATTTCAAGCGAGCAAGAGCTTGTCGGAGAACCGCCACCCTTTTCTCTGGGCCATGGTGGCGGCTACACGTTCTCGAACTTTTCGATGACAAGCGTTTCGGCGAGGCCATCGCGGGTCCATTCCTGAAACGCCGGCATCGCCATCATCGTGTCCATATAGGCCTTGGTCTCCGGCGTGACCT
Source organism: Bradyrhizobium guangzhouense (assembly GCF_004114955.1). Taxonomy (NCBI): domain Bacteria; kingdom Pseudomonadati; phylum Pseudomonadota; class Alphaproteobacteria; order Hyphomicrobiales; family Nitrobacteraceae; genus Bradyrhizobium; species Bradyrhizobium guangzhouense. The sequence continues at coordinate 3,153,686 of NZ_CP030053.1, read as the reverse complement.
CGATTGCGTAGGTGCGGAAGCGATGCACGACTGGCGCATACATCGCATCTGCCGCGCCGAAGCGGCCGAACAGGAATGGGCCGCCGGCGCCGTAGCGGGTCCGGCACGTGCGCCAGATCTCCTGCACGCGCGCGACATTGGCCTTGGCGTCCGCCGACAGCGCCACAGGCCGCACCGGCCGATGCAGGTTCATGCCGCATTCGCTGCGCAAGGCCATGAATCCGGAATGCATCTCGGCGCACACCGAACGGGCAAAGGCGCGGGCCGCGACATCGTCGGGCCACAGCTTCTTCTCCGGATAGTGCTCGGCGATGTACTCGATGATAGCGAGCGAATCCCACACCGTGATGTCGCCGTCGACCAGCACCGGCACCTTGCCGGCACGACTGAAGGACAGGATCTGCTCCTTGTCCGCGGGATTGTCGGTGTAGAGCGGAATCACGGTCTCCACGAACGGGATGTCGTTGGCGCGCAGCGCGAGCCAGGGTCGCATCGACCATGACGAGTAGTTCTTGTTGCCGATCGCGAGCTTGAGCGCTGCCATGTCTCGGGTCCTTCCGTAATTCCGTGTGCGGCTGCTTTTAACGCCATCGCCCGCCGCCAATCAATCGTTGCCGCTCCCCACCATGCATGGCAATCGTGATGGCTCGTGAGGAGAGTGACATGAGCAGGCATTGGGTCGACATCACCGCCGTCGGCTTCTTCATCATCGAGTGGCTGGCCTATGCCGCAACGCTCGAGCATTCCGCCTATGGCCACGACAGCCTGTCGGCACGGATGAACCGCTACCGCGAGGTCTGGGTACGTCGCCTGCTCGACCGCGAGGCGCGCATGGTCGACATGCAGATCATGGCCTCGCTCCAGAACGGCACCGCCTTCTTCGCCTCCACCAGCCTGTTCGCGCTCGGCGGAGCGCTGGCGCTGTTGCATGCCACCAATGATGCCATCACGATCCTGGGCAAGCTGCCGATCGATCTCAGCACCTCGCCGGCAATGTGGGAGCTGAAATGCGTCGGCCTCGTGCTGATCTGCGTCTATGCCTTCTTCAAATTCGCCTGGGCCTATCGCCTGTTCAACTATGTCGCCATCCTGTATGGCGGCATGCCGCCGGCCTCGCAGCGCGACACGCCGGAGGCCGAGACCCATGTCATGCGCACCACGCGCGTGTTCGAATCCGCCGGCCGCCACTTCAACCGCGGCCAGCGCGCCTTCTTCTTCGCGCTCGGCTATCTCGGCTGGTTCGTCAGCCCCTGGGTGCTGTTCGTGACCACGGCCGCGGTGGTGGTCGTGACATGGCGGCGGCAGTTCGCGTCCAGCGCCTGGGCCGCGATGGCGCCGGAGGTGGTCGCGGGTGACGAGGGCAATCGCGCTCGCTGACGTCTCGTGTCCCGGACGCGCTGCAGCCTTGCCGAGGCGCAGCATCGTCCTGGCCATGCTGCTGCGCAGAGCCGGAACCAACGCCACACGGATTGCTCGGACGACCCGCCCTGCCCGCCACCTTTCATGACGACGTACGATCGCCCCTCAAGAACAAGCCGGGATGGGCAACACATACGCCATTTCCGAATTTCGGTAAAGTGGAATGTTTTGCGCGAGCGTATTGACGGGTTCGACGGTGTTTTGCCCGCGGCGTCGCGCCCGACGACTACGATCCGAAATCCCCCGGCGTGAACGAAAGGTCCATCACCTTCCATTCCTCGTACCTGTCGGCCGGCAACATCTTGTAGGGCTGACAGGCCTGGAGGGCGCTCATAGCCGATTTTACGATGGCAACGCCCTTTGTCGACGGCGGCGCCTCGATCAGGATCGGCTCGCGCGCCAGCGTGCCGTCGGTGGCCATGACGGCGCGCAACCTGATGCGCAGGGCATCGGTCGGCGCGACCCCTGCGGGCAGCTTCGAACAGCTCCTCAGGTGACGCCGAAGCTCGGCAATGACCTCGGGCGGCAGCTTGGCGGCGATCGAGTCCTTGGCATCGCCGCCGTCATCCTTGGGGCCGTCTTTCGGCGCGGGCGGCAATGCAGGCGGCAATGTGGGCGGCAGGCCCAGCATCACATGGTATTTGACGGTGACGTCGGGCTCCGGTGGCGTGTAGGCCGGGGGCGCGGCCTGCGGCGGCGGCATCGCAGACGGTGACTGGTGTGTCCCCTCGGGCTGAGGCGGCGGCATCGGCGATGGCGAGGGCTGTGGCTGGTTGCGCTGCGCGTCAGGCGCGGCCTGCTTCTGTTGCGGCGCCGCCTTCTCTGCTGGCTTCTCCGCTGCCTTCTCCTTGGCCGGCGCAGGCTTAGGCGCCGCGTCCTGTTTGTCCTTGTCGGTGAAGTCGAGCTTCGGCAGCTTGAAGTCGGGGAGCGGCTCGGGCGGCTTCTCCTTCGCCTCCTCCTTGGCCTTTTCTTCCGCCTTGGCCTCCTCCTGCTTCACCTGTTCCGGCGTGACGATATCGACCGCAACGGTCTCGGGCGGCGCGGAATGAAATGGATGGACCTCGCTGATCACGATGATCAGCGCGACCAGCGTCAGATGCGCGATCGCAGACGCCGCAATGTCCGTCCGGATGATCTTCCGCAGTTCCATCGCCCGATCTTGGGTTGCTGTCCTGCTCCTAAAGCGCGATGCGGTTGGGATCAACCGTCATCGCGCTTTAGCCCCCGCATGGGCATGATCTTATCGGAAAACCGTTTCGCACTTTGCGCTCACGCGGCCCTTCGGGTCCGGATCATGCTTGGCAAACCCAAGCTCCCCCTCAATCCCATTTCGGCGCGAAGCCGAAATCGGTCAGCCGCCCCTTGGGACTGGCCAGTGCGGCGATTGCCGCCATCTCGTCCTCCGAAAGCTCGAAATCGAAGATCTCAATGTTTTCCGACAGACGCTCGACACGCGAGGTCCTGGGAATGGCAGACACGTTCTGTTGCACCAGCCAGCGCAGGCAGACCTGCGCCGGCGTCTTGCGATGGGCATGGCCGATCTCCACGAGCGTCTGGTCGGACTTGATGCGGCCCCTGGCGATCGGGCTGTAGGCGACGAGCGCCATCCCGTGCTGGTCGCAGGCCGCCCTCACCTTCGCCTGGTCGAGATAGGGATGATATTCGACCTGGTTGCAGACCAGCGGCTCGCTCGACAGAGAGGCCGCCTGCTCGATCAGCGCCACCGTGAAATTGGAGACGCCGATGTGGCGCGTGAGGCCCATGCGCTTGGCATGCGCCAGCGCGCCCAGCGTCTCCTCCAGCGGCACGTGCGGATTGGGCCAGTGCAACAGCACGAGGTCGACGGCGGGAAGCCTCAAGCGCACCAGGCTCTCCTTGATCGACCGTTCGAGATCGTGGGGCGCGAAATGGTTGGTCCAGACCTTGGTGGTGACGAAAACGTCGTCGCGGCGCACGCCGGAGGAGCGCAATCCGTCGCCAACCTCGCGCTCATTGTCATAGACCTGGGCGGTATCGATATGGCGGTAGCCGAGCCGCAGCGCCTGCTCGACTACGCGGGCGCAGGTCCGGCCGCTCAGCTCCCAGGTCCCGAGCCCGATCGCCGGGATTTTCGCGCCATTGGCCTCGACGAACAGCATGAGGAATCCTCTGTGTTGCGGCAGCCCCTCTCATCATTATGGACCTGGTCCGTCAGAGTGCAACGGACGAGCTTGGCTCTATGCGGATCTTCAGCCGCAATGCCGTCGGGAGGTTCGCGGGTCAGGCCTTGACGTCAGGCTTTGGCGAGCGCCTGGAAGACCGTGTCAGGCGCATGCGCGATCACGGCCAGCAGCGCACGGGCGGGTCCGCGCGGCGCGCGCTTGCCCTGCTCCCAATTGCGGATGGTCTCGACGGGCACGCCAAGCTTGGCGGCGAACTCGATCTGGGTCAGACAGGCGCGCCGGCGCAGATCGCGCACCCCGAGTGAGCCGGCTTCTGCCGGCGGAGTCTCGGCGGCGGGCTGGAGCGGCTGGACGGGAAATTCCTGTCCGTCCCGCACCTCAACGACCCGTCCGTCCGCCTTCAGCCGCAACCGCATGCTCATTCCCCCAAGCGCGAGGGAATCATGCGGGAGGTCGCTTAAGGTCGGATTAAAGGAAGGAGTTGGCTGTCATTCCGGGTTCGCGCCAAGTGGCGCGCCCCGGAATGACGGAATGGAGGCACGCGCCTACTTCAACCCGAACCACAGCGTCGCGATGCCGAGGAAGGAGAAGAAGCCGACGACGTCGGTCACCGTCGTCACGAACGTGCCCGAGGCCACAGCCGGATCGGCCCTGACGCGTTCGAGCGCCATCGGGATCAGGATGCCGCCGAGCGCACCGGCGACGAGGTTCACAATGATCGCAAGCCCGATGACGATTCCGAGACCCGGTATCTTGAACCAGGCCACAGCGGCGATGCCCGTGATCACGGCAAAGCCAATGCCGTTGACGAGACCGACCAGCGTCTCGCGGATCACGACGCGCCAGGCATTGGAGGAGCCGAGCTCGCGGGTGGCGAGCGCGCGCACTGCGACCGTCATGGTCTGGGTCGCGGCATTGCCGCCCTGGCTCGCGACAATCGGCGCCAGCACAGCGAGTGCCACCATCTTCTCGAGCTGGCCCTCGAACAGGCCAAGCACGGACGACGCCAGGAAGGCGGTGGCGAGGTTGATCAGCAGCCAGTTGAAGCGGCCGCGCGCAATGGTGAGAAAGGTGTCCGACAGCTCTTCGTCGCTGGTGACGCCGCCGAGCGCCTTGAGGTCCTCGTCCGCCTCCTCCTCGATGACGTCGACGACGTCGTCGACGGTGATGACGCCGACCAGGCGATCCTGGGTGTCGAGCACAGGCGCAGCGACAAGGTTGTACTTGCCGAACATGCGCGCCACCTCCTCCTGGTCCTCCAGGACGGAGACACGGCGGCGATCCTCGTCGGTCAGTTCGGTCAGCGGCACCGGGCGGCGTGCGCGCAGGAGCACGTCGAGCGGGACCGCGCCCTGCCAGTGCCGGTCCTTGTCGACGACGTAGATCTCGTAAAACCGGGCAGGCAGATCGGGCGTGTCGCGCATGTAGTCGATCGCCTGCCCGACCGTGAAGTCCTGCGGCACAGCGATGAATTCGGTCTGCATGCGGCGGCCGGCGGAGTTCTCCGGATACAGCAGGCTGCGCTCGAGCGCGACGCGCTCCTGCAGCGGCAGCTTCTCGAGGATCTCCTCCTGCTCCTCCTCGTCGAGGGTTTCGAGCAGCTCGACCGCATCGTCGGATTCCAGCTCGCGGACGCCCTCGGCTACCGTCTCGGGCGGCAGCTCGTCGAGGATCTCATCACGAACGGCCTCGTCGACCTCGTTCAGCGCGGAAAAGTCGAAATCGGCGCCGGTCAGCTCGACGAGGCGGACGCGGTCGTCGGGCGCAAGCGCGGCGATGAGATCACCGAGGTCGGCCTCGTGCAGATCGGCGACGCAGGCGCGCAGCGCAGCGCTGTCGGAGGCCTCGATCGCGTGGGCAATTTCCGCGACGAATTCATGCCTGATTTCGCCGTCTTCGTTGCGCATCGGGACGTGGTCGAGTACCAATGTCTCGGCGGAAGCAGCGCCATCGATCTGTTCATCCATGGGAACGCCTCGCCGTTTCACAGGTTATTGGTTGGGGCTGACGGTTACGCAATACCCACAAGACAATCGCGTGCGCAATGGCAAAGATACATCGGGCGAAATGGACTTTGATCACGACAGGCCTGGCTCTCGTTAGCCTCACCGTGATCGGCTCGGCCCGGGCCGCGGATTGCCCCCGGAGCGATACGCTCGGCACCTCGCGGATCCTGAGCGTCGATGCCAAGACCACACCACGCGTCGGCTTGAAGAGCTTTCCTCAGACCCTGCCGCTTGAAGATCACGAAGTGGTGCTGACCTTTGACGACGGTCCGCGTCCGCCGTCGACGAACAAGGTGCTGGCGGCGCTGGCGCAGGAATGCGTGCGCGCCACGTTCTTCCTGGTCGGCCGGAGCGCCACCGAATTCCCTGACCTCGTCAAGCGCATCGCGCGCGAGGGACATACCATCGGGCACCATACCTGGTCGCATCCGTACATGGCGCGGATTCCGGCCGATACGGCGAAGTACGAGATCGACCACGGCATCGCCTCCGACGAGAAGGCGTTGCACGGGGTCGCCACCACGACGCCGTCGACGCCGTTCTTCCGCTTCCCCTATTTCGAGTCCACACCGGCACAGCTCGACATGCTCGAGCAGCGCGGCATCGTCGTGTTCGGCGCCGATTTCTGGGCCAGCGACTGGAACGACATGACGCCTGAGCAGGAACTCAAGCTGATCACCGACCGCGTGACCGCCAACCGCAAGGGTATCATCCTGTTCCACGATGCCCAGGCGCGCACGGCCGCCATGATGCCGGACTTTCTGCGGTGGTTGCGAGAGAACGGCTATCGCGTGGTCCACATCGTGCCGGCGGGCACGTCACAGAAGAACGCCGATGCACATTGATGCCGGAATGTCACGGCTGACCAAATTGGGGTGATTTGAGCCCTATTAACGTTCTGTTCATGCTACGCCATGCAATGATTGAGGAGCGCCCCGGGCGGGAAAGTTCTTTGCAACTGAACCGTTTCCGGGCATCTCCGACCTACCGATATCGCAGCCGACGTAGATGAGGGCAGACGGGGTTTCATGATCGGAAGTGGCGTTGTTTTTCGGACGCGATCGTGGACCGTCCTGCTGCTGGGCTTACTGACCACCGCGTCGCCGGCTGCCTTCGCAGCCGACTGCCCGGGACATCCCGATGCGCTCGGCACCTCGCGCACGCTCGTCGTCGACCCGCGCGAGCATCCCCGCATCGGCACGATGCAGTACCGCGAAACACTGCCGCTGAAGGACCACGAGGTGGTCTTGACCTTCGACGACGGTCCGCTGCCGAAATATTCCAACCAGGTGCTTCAGATCCTCGCGGACGAGTGCATCAAGGCGACGTTCTTCGAGATCGGCGAACAGGCCAAGGCGAACCCGGAAGGCGTGCGCAAGCTGATCGCGGCAGGCCACACCGTCGGCACGCACAGCATGACCCATCCCTTGACGATGAACAGGATGCCGATCGAGAAGGTTGAGGCAGAGGTCAACGGTGGCATCCAGTGGACATCGGCAGCAATGACCGACCCGTCCAAGCTGGCGCCGTTCTTCCGCATTCCCGGCCTGATGCGCGCCGACGCCGTTGAGGATTATCTGATCTCGCGCGGCATCCAGGTGTGGAGCGCCGACTTCCCGGCCGACGACTGGCGGCACGTCTCGCCCGATCGGGTCTACCAGCTCGCGATCCAGCGGCTGGAGGCCAAGGGCAAGGGCATCCTGCTGCTGCATGACATCCAGGCGCGCACCGTCGCGGCGCTGCCAAAGATTATTCGCGACCTCAAGGCGCGCGGCTATCACGTCGTGCATGTGGTGCCTGCGACCGCCGACCAGCCGGCGACACCGACCACGCCGGTGGAATGGCTGCTGCATCCACCGACGGAGACGACGCCGATCGCGCGCTGGCCTCAAGTGCCGAATTTCGTGTTCGCACAGACGGCAACGCTGCCCGCGCCCGGACTTGCCGATCTCAACGCCGAGACCTCGCACCAGCCACAGCTTCTGCCGCGCAGGACCATGGCACAGGCCGATATCGCCTCCACCCTGCCCGCGCCCAGCCGTGATCTCTTTGCGATCCCCGAGGGCTCGGTCGATGTGCTGCTGTCGACCACCCTGTCGCGGCGCGCCGCCACGCGGCTTGCGATGGAAGCCGAGGCGCCGCGTGCCGGCAAGGGCAAGGCCGGGTCGATCAAGGCCGGCAAGATGACGGCCCAGCGAACGGCGCGGGCTACGCACCCCGCGTCGAAGCACGCCGCTCAGGTCAAGAGCACGGCGCCCCGCCCGACCCACCTCGCCACCAGGGTGAAAAAGCGCGCGTGAGTTAAGCGCTGTTACTGCCGCATGATGTTGGCGACGCAGAGCAGCACGATCAGGGCCAGGAAAAACAGGTCCATGTAGGACTTGAGCTCACCGTCCCGGCGCAGCCGCGCAACATCCATCACGATCTGCTTGCGCGCGCCGGTGCCGCCCGAGCCGTCATTGATCGGCGCCTGAAGGCGCTTGGTCTCGGCCTCCAGCCTCTCGATCTTCTGGAAGAAATAGAATGCCCGCAGCGTCGAGGCTGCGCGCATGCCGCTATAGACCAGCACCAGGATCGCAAGGATTGCGCGGTGCTGGTACTTCTCCATGAAGTTGAGGCTGAAATAGACCAGCGCCATGAACGCAAAGTTGGTCAGGAAGCGGTAGACGAAGCTTAGAAAGACCATGCTGGCTCCAGCCGAGAGAGGTCGCGCGAGGCCCGTCTACGCCAATATTGTTTCAACAAAGATACCATCGCCCGCGCGCCGCCGCCTTTTAGCCACGCGCCGCCATAATGCAAGCGAGCACGCGCCGCCCGTCCTGTTCCGCGTCACGCCACCCAATGCTGCTCGATGGAGATTCGCAGGAAGCTACGGTAGACTGCTGCCGCCGCTGACGCGCGAGGTCTGCCGATGCCGAAGAAGGGAATCACGGGCCACGACGAGTGGGTTCTGACCGAGGCGCTCGCAACCGCCCTGGTCGCGCTGGAGCAGCTCGAGGCGAAGCACCAGCCGAGTGCGCATATGGACGACATCCGCAAGATGCTGTCGAACGGCAAGGAGCCGGCCGCGGTGAGCCTGCATCTGGCCCAGGCCAAATGCCGCCTCTTCCCCGACCTCGACCCGCTCGAGATCTACCGGGAATACGGGATCGGCGAGGAATATGGCTGAGGGGCCCGCACGGGCCGCTGACTTTCACGAATGAGATTTGAAGGTGGTGCGCTCGGAGGGACTCGAACCCCCACGGTGTTACCCACTGCCACCTCAAGGCAGCGCGTCTACCAGTTCCGCCACGAGCGCTAGGAGATACCGGCCTGAGGTCGTGAGGCTGGCCGGATCAGCGGCCGCCGATCTAACAAATCCATCAGGGGGATACAAGCCTGCAAAGGCCCTGAATTCCACAGGCTTGGCAGGAAAGTCTGATCCCCGCCCGGATCGGCCCTATCAGCCCCCGGGCAGCTACCGCGTGCCCGGGGCGCTACCGCGTCCCAGGCGTCCGCGGCAGCATTTGCTTGACCTCGACCGCGATCCTGTTGCGATCGACCAGCACGACGCCGGAGGCCACCGGCAGGTTGTTGGCCAAAACCTTGACCTCGTCGGCCTCGGTTGCGTCCAGCTCGATGATGGCGCCGCGGGAAAGACGTAATACTTGATGGATCGGCATGGTGGTCGTCCCGAGGACGACCATGAGATCCACGGTGACTTTATCGAGTGTGGGCACTGTCAGGACCGCCGCAACTGGAGACACACACCAAAGGACTTGGCATTTGCGCCTGCAATCATCACCACGTTATGGTTAGCCAATGGTTAATTCGCCTCAAAACCCCCGCCAAGAGCTCGATTTGACGCCGTTTTCCGCCGCCGGCGCGACGCCCGTCGAATGGCGAATCTCGCAGGCCGCGGTGGCCTACCCGGAGGCCGTGGCCGCCATGGAGGCGCGGGTCGCTGCGATCGCGGCGGGCGAAGCGCCGGAGCTGGTCTGGCTGCTCGAGCACCCCCCGCTCTACACCTCCGGGACCTCAGGCAAGGAGACCGACCTGCTCGATCCCCGCTTCCCGACCTTCGCGACCGGGCGTGGCGGACAGCTGACCTATCACGGCCCCGGCCAGCGGGTGGCCTACATCATGCTCGACCTCAAGCGCCGCCGCCCTGATGTCAGGGCCTATGTGGCGAGCCTGGAGGAATTGATCCTAAGAACGCTCGCCGCCTTCAACGTCCGCGGCGAGCGGCGCGAGGACCGGGTCGGCGTCTGGGTGAAGCGCCCGGACAAAGGGGCGGAGCACGAGGACAAGATCGCGGCGATCGGCGTGCGGCTGAAGCGCTGGGTCTCGTTCCACGGCATCGCCATCAACGTCGAGCCGGAGCTGGAGCACTTTGCAGGCATCGTCCCCTGCGGCGTCGCCGATCCCCGCTATGGCGTCACCTCGCTGGTCGATCTCGGTCAGCTCGTGACCATGGAAGATGTCGACATCGCGCTCCGACAGGCTTTTGAGGAGCTGTTCGGGCCGACCCGCGCGCTGCTGCCGGAAGCCGCCGCCTGACGCTTTCCTGTTGGCGGGCCGCCGCGCGCGTTCTCCAGCAGCGTGGAATCGGTTACGCTTGCCTCAGGTGCCGCCCACGCCTCCCCCCTCCGCCGGGAAAGTACAGATCATGCCGGGCGACTAAGCCATCGGACCGACTGTTCGAGCGCCACGCATAAGGAGGGATTGCGCTTTCTGCTCGCATCAGGAGGTTCTGACGATGAAGCTGTCTACACCGATCTATCATCTCAAGCGCAAGGCAAAGCGCCTGTCTCGCCAGGAACGCATTCCGCTGCACGACGCGCTCGACCGCGTCGCGACGACGGAAGGGTTTTCCGCCTGGAGCCTGCTCGCGGCGAAAGCTGCGGCCCTGACGCCGGCCAATCGCCTGTTTCCGCAATTCCAACCGGGCGACCTGGTGCTGGTCGGGGCACGTCCCGGTCAGGGCAAGACGCTGATGAGCCTCCAACTCGCCGTGGAGGCCATGAAGTGCGGCCATCGCGCCGCGTTCTTCTCGCTCGAATATACCGAGAAGGATGTGGTGGACCGCTTGAGCGCGATCGGTGTGGAGCCTGAGCAATTCGACAAGCTGTTCGAGATCGATTGCTCTGACGCCATCAGCGCCGATTACATCGTCAAGCAGATGGCCGCAGCGCCGCGCGGCACGGTCGTCGTGATCGACTATCTGCAATTGCTCGACCAGCGGCGGGAAAATCCTGATCTCACCGTTCAGGTGCGCGCGCTGAAATCGTTCGCGCGCGACAAGGGGCTGATCGTCATCTTCATCTCGCAGATCGACCGGTCCTACGATCCCTCGCTCAAGCCCTGCCCTGACATCAGCGATGTCAGGATGCCGAACCCGCTCGACCTGAAGCTGTTCGACAAGACCTGCTTCATCAACAATGCCGAAGTCGAGTTCCGGGCAGCAAGCTGACGAACGAGCCGCGGGCGAGAAACTCACCCGCGGCTCGCTTCCTCACGCCGCCTTCAGCGGCACGTCGAGCTTGCCGGCGATGTAGCGCCGCTCCTGGGTCAGGCCACCGAAGCCGTAGGCATCGCCCTTGACCTCGTCGACATGCAGATACGTCTCGGGATGCAGCGGCCCCAAAATCTCGGCCATGCGCTTGAACATCGCGGCGAGATAGGCGGCTTTCTCGTCCTTGGTGTTGGTGCCCTCGGTGACGTGGATGTCGATCCAGTAGCTCGCGAGCCTCTCGTCGGCGAGCGACTCGCCGCCGGCGAACCAGTCGCCTGCGTCGACCGACTTCACGATGATGGCGGTCACCTTGGGGTCCTTGTGCAGGATCTTGGCCGTAAGCTCGGACACGGCGCTCGCGATGTCGGCCTTCAGCGACGGCGACTGGCGGGAAGACGTGTAGGACACGGTGATCAGGGGCATGGTCGTTCTCCTCAAGATGCCAGCGCTGTTTGCGCGGCGTTGAGGTGAAGCTAGACCTTGCCGCATCATTTTGGTATCTTATCTCAGATGATACCAGTGATAACTAATTATAATGACAGCCATGCTCGACATCGCCACCATCAAGGCCTTTCTGCTGGTCGCCGACCTCCAGAGTTTTACCCGCGCCGCGGAAGCGCTCGGCACGACGCAGGCTGCGGTCAGCCTCAAGCTGCAACGGCTCGAGACATTGCTGGGCAAACGTCTTGTCGAGCGCTCGCCGCGCGCGGTCCGGCTCACTGCCGAGGGCGCCAGCTTCCTCGATCGCGCCCGCGCGCTGATGGCGGCCCATGACCATGCGCTGTCGGGCGAGGCTCCAGCCGCGCAATCACTCTCGCTCGGCATCTCCGATCATGCCGCCGGCCCCGAGCTGGTGCCGCTGCTCGAGCGGCTGCATGCGATGTCGTCAAACATGACGCTTGCCGTCACTATCGGCTTCTCCCGCGAGATGCAGGATGCCTATGACGCGGGCGAGCTCGATGCGGTGATCGTGCGCCAGGAAGGCAGCCGCCGCGGCGGCGAGAAGCTGACCGAAGACGAATTCGGCTGGTTTGCCGCGCGGCGCTTCACTCTGCCAAAGGGCGAGCCATTGCCCCTCGCAACGCTCGCTCCGCCCTGCGGCGTCCGGGCGATCGCCGTGCGCGCACTCGACAGAGCGGGCACCGCCTGGCGCGAGCGTTTCGTCGGCGGCGGCGTGACGGCGGTCGTCGCAGCCGCGCTGGCCGGGCTTGCGATTGCGCCGCTGGCGCGGCGAATTGCTCCTCCGGGCCTCATCGATATCGGGCCCGCCCACAAGCTGCCAAAGCTCGGCAGCTCGAAGGTGATGCTGCAATCGAAGGTCAGCGATCCCGCCAAGCTGGCGGCGGTGCGCGCGGTGGCGGCGACGTTTCGCAGCGCCGCAGCTTGACGCCGCGAGCGCCTACAAGATCGCCTCGAACGCGTGATTAGCACGGTCTTGCGGCCGGGCAGGTTTCGACGAGACCGACCGGGGGGAACGGGGTGTCAAGGGCGATCGGAGCCTTGTCTCCTGCATACCATCCGCAATATTTGCCTAAAAACGTCCCAGACAGCGGGAACCAAATGCTCCTCAGGGCGTTTGCCCCCGTCGAGGCGGGGTCCATAATGGTCAGAAAGTCCAGTCAACAGAGAGACTTGTTCGAAAGCGAACGGAGTTTCAGGCTGTTGGTTGAGGGAGTCGCGGACTACGCGCTCTACATGCTCGATCCCAATGGGATCATCACGAGCTGGAACATCGGCGGTGAGCGGATCAAAGGCTATTCGCCCCACGAGATTCTCGGCCAGCATTTCTCGCGCTTCTATACCGAGACCGACCGGGCCAATGGCAAGCCTGCCCGAGCGCTCGGCATCGCGCGCGACCAGGGCCGCTACGAGGAGGAAGGCTGGCGGGTTCGCAAGGATGGCACCTTCTTCTGGGCGAGCGTGGTGATCGATCCGATCTACGAGGACGGCAACCTCGTCGGCTTCGCCAAGATCACGCGCGACATCACCGAACGTCGCAACACGCAGCTGAAGCTCGAGGCGATGCAGACTCAGCTCGCGGAGTCGCACAAGTTCGATGCGCTCGGCCAGCTCACTGGCGGCGTTGCACACGACTTCAACAATCTCTTGATGATCATCAGCGGCAGTCTTCACATCCTCAAGAAGGGTGACCCCGACGATTCCAGGTTCCAGCGCGCCATCTCCGCGATCGAGACCGCCGCCAAGCGCGGCGCCGCGTTGACGGGACAACTCCTGACCTTCGCACGTCGGCAGAGCGTCAATCCGCAGGCGATCCGTTTGGCCGACCGCATCGAGGCGATCCGCGAAGTGCTTCACGCCGGCGTCGGCAGCGCGGTTCGTCTCGCTTTCGACATCGAGCGCGAGGTCTGGCCCGTCAAGGCCGACATCTCCGAGTTCGAGACCGGACTGCTCAATCTCGTCATCAACGCGCGCGATGCCATGCCCGATGGCGGCACGGTGACGATCGGCGCGCACAACATCGTGCTCGACGATCCGCTGCATAGCGGCGAATACGTCGCCATCACCGTCGCCGATACCGGGCTCGGCATCCCCTCCGACGTGGTCGACAAGATTTTCGAGCCGTTCTTCACCACCAAACCGGTCGGAAAGGGCACCGGCCTCGGCCTGTCGCAGGTGCACGGCTTCGCGCACCAGGCCGGCGGCACGATCAAGGTCGCAAGCGAGCTCGGCAAGGGCACGATTTTCACCATCCTGCTGCCGCGGGAAACCGCGACCACATCGAACGAGACGCCAGAGGCGGCGCCGGTGCGCGGCAGCGGCACGGTGCTGCTCGTCGAGGACAATCCCGATGTCGCACTCGTCAGCACCGGTCTCCTGGAGCAACTCGGCTACAGCGTGCGCCGGGTTGCAGATGCCGAATCCGCGCTGCGCGAGCTCGAGAGCGACGGTGTCGACTTCGTCTTCTCCGACATCGTCATGCCCGGCAAGATGGACGGGCTCGGCCTTGCCCACCTCCTGCGCCAGACCCGCCCCGACCTGCCGATCCTGCTCGCCAGCGGCTACAGCGAAGCCGCCGCCGGCGTCCGCGGCGACTTCCCGATCCTGCGCAAGCCGTATGAGATCCACGAACTGAGCGAGGCGATTTCGAAGCTGCCGCGGTGAAAGACCCGCAAGGGCGATTGCCCGCGCGCTATCTGACGAAACTCAGGTAGGAAGCCAGCGACTCGACTTCACTCGGGCCCAACGAGCGGGCGACGACCGGCATGGGTGTTCCCATTCCCGAGTGATAACCTTGACCCCACTGTTCCAGTCGGCTCTTCAGGTAGCCATAGGACAGTCCCGCGAGGCGAGGAATCTCCCGTGCGCCCTCCGCGTTCGGACCATGGCAGGCATAGCAGGACGCGACGTTCGCCTCCGGAATGCCTTCGAGGTAAATCGTTCTGCCCCGTGCCGCGAGGTTTGTGTCCCCGTCATTGGCCGGCCGTGGCGGAAGGGACGCGAAATAGCCTGCAAGGTCGCGCGCATCCTTGGGAGCAAGCGCCGCGACGGCGCCCCACATGTACTGCTTCGAAAACGGGTTGTCGCGCGTGTGCTCGCGGAAGCTTCTGATCTGGCTCTCGATATATTGCGAACGCTGACCAGCCAGCCGCGGCGCAACGGTGTATCCTTGTCCGCCGGTGCCGTGACACCAATTGCAATTGCGAACCCGGACGTCGCCTCCGTCCCATGCCAGCGCCGGTCCAATCGCGCCCACGATGGCCAGAATAACAATTTTCCAGCCGACGCCGCTCATGAGCCGCCGCTGTCGCGCCTCAGGCTTGCGGATGCCGCTGGTTTGAACCGGGGTTATCGTCATTGCAGATAACCGACATAAGCTGCGACCGCTTCGACCTGGGATCGCGAGAGGTTGTGCGCCGTCGGCGCCATAATGGCGGAGGTATCGACCGCCGAACCCTGCCCTCGCACCTTCGCCCAACCCGTGAGCTGGCCGACCGTATAGTCATACAGCTGACCCGCAAGACGTGGGATTTCGTTCTGGCCTTTGCCATCCGTGCCGTGACAGGCCGAACACGCCGGCACATTGGCCTCCGGAATCCCCTCCTCGTAAATTCGCTTGCCGAGAGCCAGAGAGCCGCGCGGCGCCGCTCCGAACGGCTTCGGATCGAGGCTCCTGAAATGGGCTGCGAGGGCAGCCACCATGGATGGACTCAGTACGTGGGCGACGTTGGCCATGATCGGATTGGTGCGCCTGCGCTCGATGAACGCCCGCAATTGGTTCTCCAGATATTGCGGTTGCTGCCCGGCCAGCCGCGGCATCGGAAAATATCCGCGATATCCCTGGCCCGACAGCCCATGGCATGTCTTGCAATATACGAGCTTGGCCTCGAGGCTTCCGCCGGCAGCGACGCCCTTTTCCTCGGCATGACACGCGACGGAGAAGGCCACCGCGAGCATCGATGCCTGCAGGGCCCTGCAGAGGCCGGCCGAGCGCCGCGGCAAGATGCGCCTTCGTACCGGGGAGGAACGGGTCATTACCAACCAGCTCCCCACATGTGGAAGTTCAGCCCGACCTTCACGACCTGGACAGTCTGGCTGACGCTCACCAAGCCTTGAGTCCCCGTGAGCGGATCAAGCATATTCACGTTGCCGCGGCCGAACCCGTAATAGTCATATTCGAAGTTTGCCGACCAGTGACGCGCAAAGGCCCAGTCCACGCCGGCGCCGACTGTCCAGCCGATCCGGTTGTCGAGGCCGCGGAAGTCAAATGGCACGCCACCGATCGAGCCACTGACCTCGTATTTGTCGCCAGCCATCGCGACGCCGCCCTTTCCGTAAAGCAGGACGTTGTCGAAGGCGTAAGCGACGCGCGCAGTCACGCTGGTCAGAAAATCGGTATTCGCCTGCACCAAAGCCGTGTCGGGAATGCTGACCGGAAGCCCAACGGTCTTGTTGGCCTTCATGGTTGAGCCTGACGCACTGCCCTCGACCCCGATCACGAATGCTGACGAAGCGAACTGATAGTCGCAGCCGATCTGCCCGCCCACAACGGCACCGTTCGGCCCTGGGTTGACGGTCGTGACCCCGACCGTTCCGCCTGGGCCCGCGTTATCCTGTACGAGTTGCACGGGGTCGGTAATGTTCTTGGTGGCGAAGGCGCCGCCGAGATGCATGCCTCCATAGCAACCGGTCCAGTTGAATCGCTCCGCGAACGGTGCAGGCGGGACAGCAAGATCGGCGGCATGCGCCGATCCAATCGCGCCCAGTGCGAACGCTGCGACGTATACGGCAATCGACTTTCTCATGCGACGATCTCCTGAGCAGCCCGGCCTACATGGCGAACCAGGCGTGGAGGAACAGGGTGTTGTTGTCGTGGGCGGCGACCGAGGTGCCGTTGAACTTGTTGTAGTAGGTGTATTGGAGGCCGATGCGGGCGTTGAACCACGGCCAGCCGATCATCTTGCTCGCCCCAAACGGGATGTAGGCAATCTCGGCCTGCCACCCGTCACTGTTGGGGGTCATGGCCAATCCGCTGAGCGGATCGGTCCCGTAAAGGTTCGCGTCCGAGGTGCCCGAGATTTTGAAATATTGACCGGTGAGGACGACGCGGTTGTCGGCCCCCATCGCCACCGAGGCCTGCAGCTTCATGCTGTTGACCAGATTGGTCGGATTGGCAGCGGCCAAGCTCGCAAAGCTCGAATCGAGCCGCTGATATTCTCGAATGTAGCTGCCGCGCAACGTCACCCAGAAATTGTCGCCCTGATACTGGTATTGCGTATCGAAACCGATGTCGGTGAACCTGTCCGCCAAAGGATCAACAGCGGTTGTCCAAGTGCCGAAAGCCGTGTTGAGCCATGGATGGAGCTCGGAATACATACCGAACGTTCCGATCATCCATGTATTCCGGCCCCAATGCGGCTCAAATGCCACGCGCCAATACGGCGCGATTCCGCCAAGCTGCCCGACGCCAAACGGATCCGTGCCGAGCGCATTCTGCTGGCTGAACGAGAGCATCTTGTAACCGGTCACTTCGAGATACAGCAGGTCGTTGATCATCGCGTAAGCGCCGACGCCGCCGACATGTGCGGCGAGCGCGCCCTCGACAACGGTTTTGGTGGCAGGCGTCGCAGCGAGGGTCGATGCCGCGTAGGGGAATCCCCACGCCGGTGTCGTATTCCACAAGTCCTGCACGGTCGGATTGTTGTTGGCGGTGATGCCATAGACGAGATCGAGAGGTCCGACCATTGCGGTGCCCGCGAAGCGAACGTCGGTGTTGTCCCACGTCCAGGTGTGTCCGAAGGGATCGCCGAATCCTCCGGCGGGCACCGCGTTGTAGGTGACTTGTGCGAACGCACCGATGTTGTTCGTGATCGCGCCGCCCCAGAACATGCTGAACGGCGACAGAACGGTGTTGTTGTTCGGGGCATAGGGATCGGTCGGCGCAGGCAGGTCCGCCTGCGTGTGGGTGAAACCGACGACTGCCATCATCGAGATCGGCGGGATCCAATCCTTGCTGTCGGCATCGGCTTGCGATTGCGGAGCCACCGCCTTCGCATAGCCGCGCAGATTGTCGTATTCGGCGCGCACGTTCATCGCGTCATTGGACGAGAATGGCGTGGTGCGGAATTGACCGCCGCCAGCGGTGTATCCGAGCAGCTTGAAGCGGCGCCCGTACGGCGTGAGCGATGGGAAGTCGGTATGACACGTGCCGCAGGGCTGCCCGGTCTGCCGTGCGAAACTCGGCAGGGCCTGCGTGGGGCTAGCAAAGGCGATCACCAGGCAGAAGGCAGCACAAGCGGTCGCCGCAACTGCCAACAGATTTGGAAATCCGCTGCACTTGAAAGAGCGAACGCCGTTGACTCGCATCGCGTCATCCATCCGCTTGCAGCATGCCGTCAGTACGGTCATGAAGATCGAGGCAGGGCGAGCTAAAACCGAGCAGCGCAAAGCGACTGTTCAAAACAGAACAGCAAATATGATTTCAATGATGTGCGGCGTTTGAGCAACATGGATTGGGCGTAGATATCAAAGCAGAGTTATTAGCGACGATTGTCGCGAACAATTTGCAAGTTGCACAACTGCAATCATCGGGGAACGATTATGAAGCTCCATGAACCGAGGTCGATGCTGCTGGCAACGATCCTGATTGCCAGCCTGTCAGCGCCGAGTCTGGCCGAGGAAAAGGATGCCGTCGTCCCTGCTCAGGAGCTCAAGGCCAAGACTGATTACTGCAAGACATGTCACGGTTTATCGGGACAAGGTTTCCGAGGATCCTTTCCGATGCCGCGATTGGCGGGACAACAACCGGAGTATGTCAAGAATCAATTGCAGGCCTTCATCGAGCGCAGGCGGACCAACCCCGTAATGTTCAACGTGTCGCATGTTCTGACCCCGGCAATGCTCACGGCTCTGTCGGGCTATTTCAAGGATCTCAACCCGAAGCCGCTAGGGGGAGCGCCGCGAGACTCGCTCGCTGTCGGAAAGAAGATCTATGAAGAGGGCGTTCCCGCTGCCGAGGTCCCTCCATGCGCATCCTGCCATGGACCGGACGCCAAGGGCGCCGATGCGTTTCCGCGCCTGGCCGGCCAACTGCACGATTACATGATCAGGAAGCTGACGAACTGGGACAAGGAACGTGGCCAAGACAAGGCCAATCCCGACAACTCGGCCATCATGCAGCCGATCGCTCACAATCTGACAGAGGCGCAGATCAAAGCCGTCGCGGCCTATCTCAGCACATTGGAATAGGTCGGCCCTTTGCTACTAAGATCGATTGATCCGACAGCCGCTACGATCCCAGCACGGACATCAGCAGTGCGGCGTAGACTTGGATGCTTCGGCCGTGGCTATCGTAGCTAATGTACCCCTGCTCACGAAATTTGTTCATGAAGGTACTGATTCGGGATCTGGTTGTGCCGACCATTTCCGCTAGCGCCTCCTGACTGAGATTGACCTCGTTCGGTTTTCCGCCGTTCTGTGCCGGATCGGCAAGGACCAGCAAAAGTCGCGCAAGCCGCTTTTCGCTCAAGTTCAACAACTGGTCGCCCAAGTCCTCCTCAAGCCGCGTATTCCGCGACAGCAGATGCGCCAAGAAGAATTTTGAGAACTCTGGCTCGGAACCGAGCGTCTGGAGCATCACTTCATTTGTCACCGTGGTGATCAGGCAGTCTTCCAGCGCGACGACAGTTGCCGTCCGCACGTTCGCGTTGCTCAAGCTGGTTTCGCCGAAGAACTGTCCCGGCCCGATGATCCCGACGATCGCTTCCTTGCCACGGTTGGAAATCGTCGTGAGCTTGACCCGCCCCTTGCGGATGTAGCCGACGGTATCCGCAGGCTCACCCTGAGCGCAAATCTGCCACCCCGCCTGAAATCGCTCCAGCGTCACACCGGCGGCGGGCTTCGTGAGGAATGCCCTGGGATCGAACGGCGCCTTCGCTGTGCTATCGAGCGGTGCATCAGACATGGCATGCACTACCAATCCTGAAAATCTCGAACAGCCATCGATAGACCGTTCTCAAACGCGCGCATTGCGGCAGATCAAGCCGATCTGCCTGCAATTCCGAGGCATTTTTGATTTCAGGGCGCGCCCTACACCGTCGGCAACACCGAGAACGCCTCCCCTGCCCGCCGCAGGTTCAGCTCATCGACGCTGGCGGTCTCGCTCGTGACATTGTCCACGCGCGACGACGGCGGCCCATGCCGGCACAGCGCGACCATGTCGGCGACATGCTTCGGCGCCCCCGCGAACAGTGCTTCGACGCTGCCATCGCGGCGGTTGCGAACCCAGCCTTCGAGGCCGCTTGCCGTGGCCTGATACTCGACCCAGGCCCGGTAGCCGACGCCCTGAACGCGTCCACGGATCATCACCTGGAGGATCGCCCGGCTCATTTTTTCAATCCGAGAAGATCGGCGCTACGCGCTTTGACCTCGGCCTCGCGCATGACGCGGTTGGACAGCTCTGCCGGCGGCAATCCCTTCAGCGCCTTCGGTGGCGTCCCCTCGCGCAATGCCTTCTGGACGTCGTAGATCGCCTGTGTCGCCGCGGCGATCGGTGCATGCCCCTGAAGCGCGATGCGCACGCGTTGGCCCGTGAGATAGTCGATCGCGCTCAGTTCGTCAGGCGCGCCACCAAGCACGATGGGAAGACGCGTCGCGGCCGCGACGGCTTCGAGCTCTGCGCGCGACTTGATGCCGGTGAAGAACAGCCCATCGACGCCGACAGCCTCATAGGCCCTGGCGCGGCGGATTGCATCATCGATCGAGGTGATTGAGGCAGCGCCCGTGCGCCCCATGATGACGAGCGAGGAATCACCGCGTGCATCGAGCGCAGCCTTCATCTTGCCAGCGCCCTCCTCCAGCGAGATCAACTGCGCCTTGGCTTCGCCAAAGGCCGCCGGCAACAGCGTGTCCTCGATGGTGAGGCCGGCGGCGCCCGCCGTCTCCAGCTCCTCCACCGTGCGGCGCACGTTGAGCGCATTGCCGTAGCCGTGATCGGCATCGACCAGCACCGGCAGGCTGGCGGCGCGCGACATCCGGCGCATCTGCTCGGCAAGCTCGGTGAGCGTGATCAGCGTGACATCGGGATCGCCGAGCACGGCGAGCGAGGCGACCGAGCCGCCGAACATGCCGAGCGGAAAGCCGAGATCCTCGGCGATGCGGATCGAGATCGCGTCATAGACCGAGCCGGGATGGACGCAAGCAGATCCCGACAGGATGGAGCGCAGCTTTTCGCGGCGGGAACGAAAGGCCATGGTGCCCTCTCAAACTATTGCGACGCAGCCGCAACATACTCCGTCATTGCGAGCGCAGCGAAGCAATCCAGAGTCTTTCCGCGGCGGCAGTCTGGATTGCTTCGCTGCGCTCGCAATGACGGTGCTGGTGGGGCCAGCGGAGCCCCACTCACACCTTTTACGCAAACTCCAAAATCAGAGCGTCGACGGCAAGCGTTGCGCCGGCGCTGGCATGGATCTTCTTGACTGTGCCGTCCCGCTCGGCGCGCAGCACGTTCTGCATCTTCATGGCTTCGACCACGGCCAGCGTCTCGCCGGCCTTGACCTCCTGCCCTTCGGTCACCGCGATCGAGACGATGAGGCCGGGCATCGGGCAGAGCAGCTTCTTGCCGGTGTCGGAGGCCGTCGTCACCGGCATCAGCCGGGCGGAGGCGGCTTCGGCTTCGGTCCAGACATAGACCGGCACCTCGACGCCCTGATGCGCGAGGCGAATGCCGTTGGCGATCGGCCGCGCCTGCACCGCGATGAAATGGCCGTCGATGGCGCCCTGCCAGACCGGGTCCCCCGGCTTCCACGGCGAGACCAGAAGATGCGCCTTGCCGGCCTTGCCGTCGGCATCGACGAAGCGGATCGCGATCGCATCGCCCTCGCGGGCAACCTCGAGCGGGATCTCCTGGCGGTCGAGCCAGACGGCGCGGCGGCGTTCGCGCTGCACGACGCGCCCGCCCATCTGGCCGGAGATCTGCCGCTTGCGCTCACCCAGCACGTGATCGATGGCGGCGCCGACCGCGGCGATGCGACGCGCAACCTCGCCCTCGGGCACGCGCACGGAAAAGCCCTTGGGGAATTCTTCCGCGATGAAGCCGGTCGACAGATTGCCCTCGCGCCAGCGCGGATGATGCATCAGCGCGGACAGGAACGGGATGTTGTGCCTGATGCCGTCGACGTAGAACGAGTCCAGCGCGGTCGCCTGCGCCTCGATCGCGGCCGCGCGCGACGGCGCATGGGTGACGAGCTTTGCGATCATCGGATCGTAATGGATCGATATCTCGCCGCCCTCCTGCACGCCGGTGTCGTTGCGCACCGTGATGCCGTCCTTGCTCACTTCCGCCGGCGGGCGATACTTCACCAAGCGCCCGATCGAGGGCAGGAAGTTGCGGAACGGGTCTTCGGCGTAGAGCCGCGACTCCACGGCCCAGCCGGTCAGCGTGACGTCCTTCTGCGCGATGGCGAGCCTCTCGCCGGCGGCGACGCGGATCATCTGCTCGACGAGGTCGACGCCGGTGACGAGCTCGGTGACGGGATGCTCGACCTGGAGGCGCGTGTTCATCTCCAGGAAGTAGAAGCTCTTGTCCTGCCCTGCGACGAACTCGACCGTACCGGCGGAATCATAGTTCACGGCCTTGGCCAGCGCGACCGCCTGCTCGCCCATCTTGCGGCGGGTGGCCTCGTCGAGCAGCGGCGACGGCGCTTCCTCGATGACCTTCTGGTTGCGACGCTGGATCGAGCATTCGCGCTCGCCCAGATAGATGACGTTGCCGTGCTTGTCGCCCAGCACCTGGATCTCGATATGGCGGGGATCGACGATGAACTTTTCGACGAAGACGCGGTCGTCGCCGAACGAGGCTTTTGCCTCGGCCTTGGCCAGATTGAAGCCTTCTGCGACCTCGGCCTTCGAATGCGCGATGCGCATGCCCTTGCCGCCACCGCCGGCAGAGGCCTTGATCATCACGGGGTAACCGATCTCATCGGCGATTCTGACCGCATGCTTGTCGTCCTCGATGACGCCGAGATAGCCCGGCACGGTCGAGACCTTGGCCTTCGCGGCCGCCTTCTTGGATTCGATCTTGTCGCCCATCGCGGCGATCGCGCCGGGGTTCGGGCCGATGAAGACAATGCCGGCCGCTTCCAGCGCTCGCGGAAACGCCTCGCGCTCGGACAGGAAGCCGTAGCCGGGATGCACGGCCTGCGCGCCCGTCTTTTTGCATGCCTCGACGATCTTCTCGATCACCAGATAGCTCTCGGCCGCGGCCGGCGGGCCGATCAACACGGCCTCGTCGGCCATCTCGACATGGAGGGCGTCGCGGTCGGCCTCGGAATAGACGGCGACCGTCTGAATCCCCATCTTGCGGGCGGTCTTGATGACCCTGCAGGCGATTTCGCCGCGGTTGGCGATCAGGATGCGTTTGAACATGATTTTCTTGAGCTTCGTCCCTTGGGCGGGACCCTGCCCCACGCCTTGGCGGGCCGGTGGGACGGGGCCGTATCCTGTCGTGGTACAGCAAAATTGGCCGGAGGCAACGGGCAAAATCCGGCCCGCTCTGGCGTACCAGCGCAAGACCGGTACAGGCCTGAGCCCCTCGACGCCCTATTGGTTTCCGCCCTTGGTCCTGTCCTTGGCCACGTCCCGGACCAGGCTGTGAATGAAGCCGAGCTTGGCGACCACTGCCGGCGACAGGATGAAGGGATAGAGGTCGCGCAGGCCCATGGCGCGGTTGACGCTGTTCATGGCGAAGGTGAAGGGCAGCCATGCATCGACGATCGCCTCGACGCCCTTCGCCTCGTAGGGATTGAAACGGATCCGCGTCGACAACTCCCCGTCGCGATCGACCTTCGGGCGCACCTCCATGCCGAATTCGCCGGCCATCTCCAGCGTATCGACAATGTGGAGGTAATGCGCCCAGGTCTCGGCGAAGTCTTCCCAGGGGTGCATGGTTGCATAGGCCGAGACGTAGTTCTGCTGCCAGTCCGGCGGCGCCCCCTCGGCATAGTGCCGCTGCAGCGACTCGCCATAATCGGAGGAATCGTCGCCGAATACGGCACGGCACTCGTCCAGCCTGCCGCCCTGGCGCACCAGCACGTCCCAGAAATAATGCCCGACTTCGTGGCGGAAATGCCCGAGCAGCGTGCGGTACGGCTCGCCCATCTCCAGCCGGCGTCGCTCGCGCTCGATGGTATCAGTCTCGGTGAGCGCGATCGTGATCAGCCCGTTGTCGTGGCCGGTCATGATCCTTTGCCCGGTGTTGGGATCATCGGCGAGGAAATTGAAAGTCAGACCGTGCTCGGGATTGTCCAGCCGGGTCTGAAGCGGCAACCTCCAGCGGATCAGCGAATAGAACAGCCGGTGCTTTGCCACCTCTAGCTCGCGCCAACCGGCGAGCTGCGCGGGGTCAGAGAGATCTGGCACGATGCCGTTGTGGCGGCAGGCGCGGCAATAGCCGGTGGTATCGCTGGCATCGGTCAGCCAGTTGCAGGCGTCGTAATCGGCATTGCGGCAGAGCATCCGGCGTTCGCCCTTGTCCGCAAGCGTCTTCCAACCCTCCCCGTCGGGCTCGATCGCCGACATCGTCTCCTTTTCCGGCAGGAAGGCGACCCGGTGGCCGCAGCGTTCGCAGGCGCGGTTCTCGAAATAGAGAACGTTGCCGCAAGCCTGGCAAACAAAGAGCTTCAAGATTGAGCCTCTTGGGAAAGGGTGTCTTACTGATATCAAATCTGGCGCCACGCGGATACGCGCGCAGGCGGCTGATCGTTCCTTCTTCAGGAACAAATAGCCAGTCCCCGCGTTCATTGTTGCCCGCCACACGTGGTGCGGAGGGCGTTTCCTTGATCTATTCCCTTTTGAGCAATGGCTATCACGCTTTGTCTGTGTGAATATCTGACCGGCACGTGCGCTCCCGCATCACATCGGCCGACGCCTTGAACGATCCTTTGCCCGAGACCATTGCGGCCGAAAGGCTGCGTCAGCACCTCGAAGAGATCGCGCGCGAGCGCGACAATGCCTATCATGCGCTCCAGGAGCGCGAGGCCGAGCTGGCGCGCATCCAGCGCATCGGCAAGGTCGGCGGCCTCGAGGTCGACTTCCGCGAAGGCTTCAAGAACCGCCGCTCGCCGGAATATCTGATAATCCACGGGCTGCCGCCCGAGGCTGCCGACGAGACGCACGAGGATTGGGTCAGCCGCATCCACCCCGACGACCGCGACGCCACCGTCAAGCATTTCTTCGATGCGCTGGCCGGCACCAGCGAGGACTACGCGGCCGAATATCGCATCATCCGTCCCAATGACGGCCAGACCCGTTGGATCCGTGTCGTCGCCAAGATCGAGCGCGACCGCCATGGCCGCGCCATCCGCCTCGTCGGCGCCCATATCGACATCACCGACCAGGCGCTCGCACGCGAGACCCTGCGGGAGAGCGAGGAGCGGTTTCGGCTGATCGCCGACAGCGCACCGGTGCCGATCTGGGTGACGAAGCTCGACCGTACGCGGTCATTCGCCAACCAGGCCTATGTCGATTTCGTCGGCCTGCCCTACGAGCAGGCCATCGCCTTCGACTGGCGCAAGGTGCTGCACCCGGACGACCTGCCACAGGTGTTGCAGCAATCGGTTCAGGGCGAAGCCTCGCTCAAGCCGTTCGTGCTCGAGGCGCGCTACAAGGACGCTTCAGGCGAATGGCGCTGGCTGCGCTCGGAATCGCAGCCGCGCTGGGATCCGACCGGCAAGCATATCGGCTTCATCGGAGTCGCCCACGACATCACCGTTGCCAAGCAGGCGGAGATCGAGCTGCGAAAGCTCAACGAGACGCTGGAAGAGCGCATCGTCGAGCGCACCGCCGAGCTCGAATCCAACGAGGCCCGGCTGCGCGCCATTCTGGAGACCAGCAACCAGTATCAGGGCCTGGTCAATCTGAAGGGCGAGCTGCTCTATGCCAACAAGACGGCGCTCGACGGCATCAAGGCGAGTTCTGCCGATGTCATCGGCAAGCCGTTCTGGGACACGCCCTGGTTCACCGGCACGGAACACATGAGCGCAACCGTGCGCGAGGCCTTCGACGCCGTGCTGAAGGGCGAGGCGGTACGGATGGAGATGCGGCTGCGTCTGCCCATCGGCGAGCGCGATTTCGAGTTCGGCATGCGCCCCGTGCTCGACCGCCACGGCAACATCACCGGTGCGGTGCCTGAGGCCGTCGATATCACCGAGCGCCGCCGCGGCGAGGAAGCGCTGCGGCAGTCGCAGAAGATGGAGGCGATCGGCCAGCTCACCGGCGGCGTCGCGCACGACTTCAACAACCTCCTCACCATCATCCGCTCGGCGACCGACTTCCTGCGCCGGCGCGAATTGCCCGAGGAGCGCCGCCGCCGCTATGTCGACGCCATCTCCGACACCGTCGAGCGCGCCTCGAAATTGACCGCGCAACTGCTGGCCTTCGCGCGTCGACAGCCACTGAAGCCGCAAATCTTCAACGTCGGCAGTCAGGTCGAGGGCGTGGCACAGCTGGTCCGACCGCTGGTCGGGGGCCGCATCGAGATCGCCGTCGAGATCGACGATGCCGACTGCTTCACCGTCGCCGACATCGCGCAGTTCGAGACCGCGCTGATCAACCTTGCCATCAATGCCCGCGACGCCATGGACGGCGAAGGCCGTCTCACCATTTCAGTGCGCAAGGTCCAGGGCATTCCGAACCTGCGCGCGCAGTCGGCGCGCGGCGGCGACTATGTCGCGATCTCGGTTGCCGATACCGGTAGCGGCATCGCGCCCGAAAACATCGACGCGATCTTCGAACCCTTCTTCACCACCAAGGAAGTCGGCAAGGGCACCGGGCTCGGCCTCAGCCAGGCCTTCGGATTTGCAAAGCAGTCCGAGGGCGACATCGCCGTGACGAGCACACCGGGCCAGGGCGCGACCTTCACGATCTATCTACCGCAGGCCCAGAGCCCCAGTGCCGAGAAGGAAGCGGCATCCCTGACCAGCGAGGGCGCCACCACCGGGCGGGGCTACCGCGTGCTCGTGGTCGAGGACAATGACGATGTGGGCCAATTTTCGACCGAGCTGCTGGAAGACCTCGGCTACGTCACCCGCCGCGTCGCCAACGCCAACGCCGCGCTCGCCATCCTCGGCGAGAACGAGTTCGCGGTCGATCTGGTGTTCTCCGACGTCATCATGCCAGGCATGAATGGTGTCGAACTCGCCGGCATCATCCGCGAGCGCTATCCGGGCCTGCCCGTCGTGCTCACCTCCGGCTACAGCAACGTGCTCGCCGAAAGCGCCCATCGCGGCTTTGAATTGATCCAGAAACCGTATTCGGTGGAATCGCTCTCGCGCATCCTGCGCAAGGCGATCACGGAGAAGCTGTCGGTGGCGAGGTGAGTGTCGTGAGCTCAGGAAGCCGCCACCAACGCCGTCATTGCGAGCGCAGCGAAGCAATCCAGAATGTCGCCGCCGCGAGATTCTGGATTGCTTCGTCGCTTCGCTCCTCGCAATGACGGCGCTAGCGCACCGTCTCAAGACAACGGATACCTACCCCATGAAACCTGCCCTCTTCTCCGCCTGGCAAACCTGGGCGCTGCTGTCGGCCTGCTTCGCAGCGCTCACCGCGATCTTCGCCAAGGTGGGCGTCGAGAACATCAACCCTGACCTCGCGACCTTCATCCGCACCATCGTCATCCTTCTCGCCTTCTCGGTGCTGTTGTTCTTCACCGGGCAATTCATCGTGCCGTCAGCGGTCTCGTCCAAAACCTGGCTGTTCCTTGTGCTGTCGGGGCTTGCGACCGGCGCGTCATGGCTGTGCTATTTCCGTGCCCTGAAGCTCGGGCCAGCGACGCTGGTGGCGCCGATCGACAAGCTCAGTGTCGTGCTGGTGGCGCTGTTCGCTTTCGCCTTTCTCGGCGAGCGGCCGACCACGCAGGGCTGGATCGGGATCACCATGATCGGTGCCGGCGCGGTTCTCCTAGCCGTGAAGTTCTAAGGCGGGAACAAAGGTCATGAGAGATCGGTTTCTGCCGGGGCGCTTCCCTGCCTCGATCGAGACACCGATGTCGAACGAAAATCCCGATCAGGCAAGGCAGGCCGGCCACGCGCTGGACGCTGCCAACTTCTTCCTCGCCGACGTCCGCGACGGCCTCGGTCCCTATCTCGCCGTCTATCTCCTCACCGAGCAGCATTGGAACGAGGCGCGGATCGGCCTCGTGATGTCGATCGCGACCGTCGCCGGCATCGTGGCGCAGACGCCGGCCGGCGCGCTGGTCGATGCCATCAGGGCGAAACGGGCAGTCATGGCAGCCGCCGCCGTTCTCGTGACCCTGGCCTCGCTGTCGCTGCCCCTGTTTCCCACATTCCTGCCGGTCGCGATCTCGCAAGGCATGGCGCAGGCTGCCGCCGTGATCTTTCCTCCCGCGATCGCGGCCGTCTCGCTCGGCATCTTTGGCCGTGCCGCTTTCACCCGCCGAATTGGCCGCAACGAGACTTTCAATCATGCCGGCAACGCCGTCGCGGCCGGGCTGGCCGGCGTCTCCGCTTACTGGTTCGGGCCATCAGTCGTGTTTTATCTTCTTGGTGCCATGGCGGTTGCGAGCCTCGTCAGCATTCTTGCAATCCCCGAACGCGCCATCGACCATGACCTCGCCCGCGGGCTGGACGACACCAATGCATCGCGCGAACAGCCGTCAGGTCTTACGGTGCTCTTGACCTGCCGCCCCCTGCTGGTCTTTGCCATCTGCGTTTTGCTCTTCCACCTCTCGAACGCGGCGATGCTGCCGCTGGTCGGACAGAAGCTCGCGCTCCAGGACAAGAACATGGGCACCAGCCTGATGTCGGCCTGCATCGTCGCCGCCCAGTTGGTGATGGTGCCATTCGCGATGCTGGTCGGGGCGAAGGCCGACCGCTGGGGCCATAAGCGCTTCTTCCTTGCCGCGCTTCTGATCCTGCCCATTCGCGGCGCGCTCTACACGCTGTCGGACAATCCGTTCTGGCTGGTCGGCGTGCAGCTGCTCGACGGTGTCGCCGCCGGCATTTTCGGCGCGATCTTCCCCGTCATCGTCGCCGATCTCATGCGCAACACCGGCCGATTCAATGTCGCGCAGGGCGCCGTGATCACGGCCCAAAGCATTGGCGCGGCGCTGTCGACGACCCTTGCCGGCTTCGTCGTGGTCGGAGCCGGCTACAGCGCAGCGTTCATGACCCTCGGAGCCGTCGCTGCGATCGGCGTCGCCATTTGCCTGCTGGCCCTCCCCGAGACGCGACAGATCGCAGATACCGGCCGGCCCCCGCAGGGGAAGACAACGGCGCCGGCTTCCGCTATCGCTGCCGAATGAACTCATGCCACTTTAGGGATTGAACGTGCCGTCTCACGCCATCTGGGCCTGGAGCATCATCGTCGCGGCCACCGCCGGCGTCATCATCCGCCCTTTCCGCCTGCCCGAGGCGATCTGGGCCGTGCTCGGCGCCGGCGCGCTGGTGCTGCTCGGCTTCCTGCCGTGGCAGGATGCGCTTGTCGGCGTCGAGAAGGGTGTCGACGTCTACCTCTTCCTGATCGGCATGATGCTGATCGCCGAGCTGGCACGGCTCGAAGGCCTGTTCGACTATCTCGCAGCGCTGGCCGTGGAATATGCCGGCGGCTCGCCGCAGCGGCTGTTCCTGCTGATCTACGTCGTCGGCACTATCGTCACCGTGTTGCTCTCCAATGACGCCACCGCGATCGTGCTGACGCCGGCCGTCTATGCCGCGACGCGGGCGGCCGGCGCCAAGCCGCTGCCTTATCTCTTCGTCTGCGCCTTCATCGCCAATGCCGCGAGCTTCGTGCTGCCGATCTCCAATCCCGCCAATCTCGTCGTGTTCGGCGCGCGCATGCCGCAGCTGACCGAATGGCTGCGTCTGTTCGCCCTGCCCTCGGCGGCATCGATCCTGCTCACCTACATGGTGCTGCGCCTGACCCAGCACCGTGCACTGAAGGACGAGACCATCGCGCGCAGCGTGCCGCATCCCGAGCTCGGCCACGGCGGCAAGCTGACGGCGGTGGGTATCGTCGCGATCGGTGTCGTGCTGGTCACGGCCTCGGCGCTGGACAAGCAGCTCGGCTTGCCGACCTTCATCTGCGGCGTGGTGACGGCCGCGATCGTCCTGCTGATCGGCCGCCAATCGCCGCTGCCGGTGCTCAGGGGCGTGTCCTGGAGCGTGCTGCCGCTGGTCGGCGGTCTCTTCGTGATGGTGGAGGCGCTGATCAAGACCGGTGTGATCGGCCAGCTCAGCGCGCTGCTTCATCAAGCGGTCGCGCAATCGGTCCCGAAGGCGGCCTGGAGCGTCGGCATCGCAACGGCAATCGCGACCAACATCGCCAACAATCTGCCGGTCGGACTCGTCGCAGGTTCGGTCGCCGGCAGCGACCATCTGCCCGCCCCCGTTGTCAGCTCCGTCCTGATCGGCGTCGATCTCGGACCCAATTTGTCGGTCACGGGATCGCTCGCGACTATTCTCTGGCTGGTGGCGTTGCGGCGGGAGAAGATCGAGGTCGGCGCATGGCGGTTCCTCAAGCTCGGCATGCTGGTGACGCCGCCAGCCCTCATCGCGGCGCTCGCGGCGGCGATCCATTAATCGCGCGCAGTTTGCGGCGCATCAATGTGACGCGGATAGCCGAACCTATACTGCACCTTGTCGCGCAGCCTCATGGGGGAGCGGCAAGGAGGTTCATCATGCAAATTCAATCAAAGGCATTGCCGCAGAGCTTTTCCCTGCGTCGCTCGCTTCACGGCTTTTCGGCGCCGGGCGAAGCATCCCACCCGATGCTGGTCTTCAGCACCGTTGCGCTGCTGGTCCTGCTCGCCGTCGTGCAGATCGATCTGCACGGCGCCCAGCTTCAGGCCATCGGCCTGCTCGGCCACACCGCGACCGGGATCGATCCCGTCTTCCTGAGCCCGTAGGCTCGGAGCAAACCGATCGCGGCCATGAGGCCGCGACCGGAGAGTTTGTCGTCAATCGTTCTCGTAACCGTAGACTTCCGGCAGGATGAAGATTGCCGCAAGCAATCCGATCAGCGGGAAGATCGCGACGAACAGCGTCGCACTGGCCTGCCCGATCGCCGCGAACAGTGACGGGAACAGGAAGATCGCCAGGAACGACGGCAGCTTCACGAACATGTAGGCGAAGCCGCTGGCGGTGCCGCGGTACTTCGGCTTGGCGACCATGGTCGGAATCGTCATGCAGTTCGACGCGTCCCAATAATGGCCCCAGAGCATGGCGGCGGCCGCGAACGGCAGCAGCATCTTGTTGTCGGTGTAGAGCGCGAAGGCCGCGACCAGCAGCGAGGCCAGCACGATGGCAAATCCCGCAATCGCGATGCCGCGATGGCCGATCTTCGGCGTCAGCAGCGGGCCGACCCAGCCCGACAGCGCGGCGAAGCAGAACAGGCCCATCGTCACCAGATTGTTGCCGAGCATGCTCGACACGCCGACCATCACGAACAGGACCGGCAGATAGAACGCGAAGGTCGAGAACTCGCTGCCCTGGGCGAAGCAGGCGATCCAGCCGTAGATCGTGGCGCGCCAGCGGATCGGATCCTTCCTGAGGTCGGCGAGGAATGCGCGGGTCGAGACCTTCGGCACTTCGACGTCCCGGTCCGGCAGCATGGCGAGATCGTCGTTGAACATCTCGCGCGCGACCTGCTTGGCCTCGCGATAGCGTCCCTTCTGCACCAGCCAGACGGCCGTCTCCGGCACATCGTGGCGCATCACCAGGATGATCAGCGCGGGCACCGCACCGAGGCCGAGCGTCACGCGCCACAACATCTCGTGCTGGATGTCGAGCAGCAGAAAGATGACGATGACGCCGATGGTCAGCACCTCGCCGACGGCGAACATGAACTGCCAGCGGTTGCCCATGACCTCGCGCTCCCCCTTCGCCATGGATTCCATGATGTAGGTGTAGCCGGTCGAGATGTCGGAACCGAGGGGAACGCCGAGCAGGAAGCGGATCACGACGAGCCAGCCGACGCTGGGCACGAAGGCCTGCGCCAGGGCCAGCACGATGAACATCACCATGGTGATCAGGAACATGACGCGACGGCCGATCTTGTCGGAGAGCCAGCCGCCGAGCAGCGCACCGACCAGCGCGCCGCCCTGCGTTCCAGCGGCCGCGAGGCCGAGCATCAGCGGGTCGGGATTGTACTGTTCCTTGATGAAGATCAGCACGAACGCGATGGAATAGAGATCCCAGGCCTCGACCAGGATCGAGGCCATCATCAGCCAGCCGACCTTGCTGCCTTTGGGGCTGTAATTGGTGATGAGGTAGCGGACCGCGGCTTCGCTCGCGGTCGGTTGTGGCATGGCCATAGTCGACATGTTTGGTCCCTTCTTCAAAACTCTTGACGCGCCAGGTGCTTTCAAGCGCCGAGCAACGGCTCGATGCTGCAATCGAGCAGGCGCGGATCGATCCCCGTCTCCATGCCCGTGAACATCTGGCCCATGTAGTCGATCAGCGCATCGCTCGCCTTGACGGCATCCTCGACGCGGCGGTTGGCAACTGCATTGAGAATACCGAGGTGATGGTCGATCGTTCCTGAGAGATCGGCCTGTCCCGGCATGAAGCGGTGATGGATGTAGCCGATGCGGCGATACAGCGTGTGCAGCGGCCGCAGCGTGTGCACCAGGAACGGCTCGCCCGCCGCCTCCAGCACCAACGCATCGATGCGACGGTCGATGCTGTTGAACTCGTCGAGGGTCAGGGTGGCGCGGCGCTCGCGCAGCAGGCGTTCGATGTGCAACGCTTGATTGCGATGCGACAGGCTGGCGCGATCGGCCGCAAGGCGAATGACAAAACGCTCCATGTCGCGGCGCAGGTCCAGCAGCATGCGCTCGCGCGCCAGATCGATCGGCGCGATATGCAGGCCGTGGCGTGGCCGGATGATGATGAGCGTGTCGGCGGACAGACGATTGACGGCGTGATGCACCGGCGTGCGACCGAAGCCCGTGATCTGCTGCAATTCCAGCATGGTCATGAACTGGCCGGGCTTGAGCTCGCAGTGAACGAGCAACTCTTCAATCCTCTGATAGGCCAACTCGAAAAAGTTGAGACGGTTGCGCCGCGAGGGCTTGCCCTCGCCGTCCTCCGAACCCACCACCTCGAGCGCGCGCTTGCGCCGTGCCATCACATTTCCTCCCGTCGGCCTGCGCTCTCGCATTGCAGGGCGGCGCCTTATTTGTGGCACCCTTAAAACATGTTGTGATATATTACAAGCGGCGGTAAGACATCCGTCGGCTCCGCAGCATGTTGCGGTGCGAAATCAAAACACTGCGGGCGCGAGGCGCCTTTGACGGGAGGAGAGTTGCCGTGAAGATCACGTCGATCGAGACGCTGCGCACCGAGGAGTTCTCCAACGTCATCTGGGTGCGCGTTCACACCGATAGCGGCGTGATCGGTCTCGGCGAGACCTTCTACGGTGCAGGCGCCGTCGAGGCGCAGATCCACGACACCTTTGCCGGCCGCCTGCTCGGCCGCAATCCCCTGCACATCGAGGCGATCCATCGCGACATGCTGAACTTGCCGATGGCGCAGTCGTCCACCGGCGTCGAATATCGCGCAGCCTCAGCGATCGACATCGCGTTGTGGGACCTGTTCGGCAAGGTCTGCAATCAGCCGGTACACCAGATGCTCGGCGGCCTCTGCCGCGACAAGCAGCGCATCTACAACACATGCGCCGGCACGCAATATGTCCGCTCCACCAATATCAGCCCGGTCTCGAACTGGAATCTCGGCGCGTCCAAGGGTCCCTACGAAGATCTCGACGGCTTCATGAACCGCGCCGATGCGCTGGCCGAAAGCCTTCTGGAAAGCGGCATAACCGCCATGAAGATCTGGCCGTTCGATCCGGCGGCGCAGGAGAACAAGGGTCTCTACATCACCGCAGCGCAAATGAAGCAGGCAATCGAGCCGTTCGAAAAGATCCGCAAAGCCGTCGGAGACAAGATGGAGATCATGGTCGAGCTCCACTCGCTGTGGAATCTGCCGACCGCCAAGCAGATCGCCCGCGCGCTCGAGCCCTACAAGCCGACCTGGTACGAAGACCCGATCCGGATGAACTCGCCGCAGGCGCTGGCCGAATACGCCCGCTCGACCGACGTCTGGGTCTGCGCCAGCGAAACGCTGGGCTCGCGCTTCCCCTACAAGGACATGCTCGACCGCGACGCCATGCATGTGGTGATGGCGGATCTGTGCTGGACCGGCGGCCTCACCGAAGGCCGCAAGATCGCCGCCATGGCCGAGACCTATCACCGGCCTTTTGCCCCTCACGACTGTATTGGCCCGATCGGCTTCATCGCCGCCATCCACATGTCCTTCAGCCAGCCCAACACGCTGATCCAGGAATCGGTGCGCGCCTTCTACAAGGGCTGGTACAATGAGCTCGTCACCACGATGCCCGTGATCAAGGACGGCTACGTCTTCCCGATGGAAGGCCCCGGCCTCGGCGTCGACCTTCTGCCCGCTGTCTTCGAGCGCTCCGATCTGATCGTGCGCCGCTCCAACGCCTGAGGATTTTCTGAGATGAGCACCGCCCTGTTCGACCTTTCCGGCCGCACTGCCCTTGTGACCGGCTCCTCGCGTGGGCTTGGCCGCGCCATCGCCGAAGGCATGGCCAGGGCCGGCGCCAGGATCATCATCAACGGCGTCGATCCCAAGCGCGTCGAGCAAGCCGTCGCCGAATTTCGCGCCGCCGGTCATCAGGCCGAAGGTGCCGCGTTCAACGTCACCGACGAGCCCGCGATCGTCGCCGCGTTCAACGACTTCGACAGACAAGGCATCGCCGTCGACATTCTCGTCAACAATGCCGGCATCCAGCACCGCAAGCCACTGGTCGAGTTCACCACCGACGAATGGCGCAAGGTGATCGAGACCGATCTCACCAGCGCCTTCGTGATCGGCCGCGAGGCCGGCAAGCGGATGATCCCGCGCAAGCACGGCAAGATCATCAATATCGGCTCGCTCGGCAGTGAGCTGGCACGTCCCACCATTGCGCCCTACACCGCGGCCAAGGGCGGCATCAAGAACCTGACCCGCTCGATGGCGGTGGAATGGGCGCAGCACGGCATCCAGGCCAATGCGATCGGCCCCGGCTACATGCTCACCGACATGAACGAGGCGCTGGTCAACAACACCGACTTCAACACCTGGCTGATGGGCCGCATCCCCTCCAAGCGCTGGGGCAAGCCGGACGAGCTGGTGGGCGCGGCGATCTTCCTCGCCTCGGATGCCTCCACTTACGTCAACGGCCAGATCATTTATGTCGATGGCGGCATGATCGCCGCGATGTAATCGCGAACATCAGGGAATAAGACCATGCGCGCCGTCGTCATTCACGCTCCCAAGGATCTGCGGATCGACACCTATCCTGATCCGGCCCCCGGCCCGGGCGAAGTCCGCATCAAGATCGCCAATGGCGGCATCTGCGGCTCCGATCTGCACTACTACCATCACGGCGGCTTCGGCGTGGTTCGCATCCAGCAGCCGATGGCGCTCGGGCACGAGATTGCCGGCGTGGTCGCAGCTGTCGGTGACGGCGTCGCCGGCGTGAAATCAGGCACCCGTGTCGCGGTCAATCCGAGCAAGCCGTGCGGGCAGTGCCTGCATTGCCAGGAAGGCATGCGCAACCAGTGCCTGGACATGCGCTTTCTCGGCAGCGCGATGCGCTTTCCTCATGTCCAGGGTGGCTTTCGCGAGTTCATCACTGTTGATGCCACACAGGCCGTGCCGATCTCCGACAAGCTCTCGCTGGCGGAAGCCGCGGTCGCCGAGCCGCTCGCAGTCTGCCTGCATGCCGGCAAGCAGGCCGGCCCCCTGCTCGGCAAGCGCGTGCTGATCACCGGCTGCGGCCCGATCGGCGCGCTGATGATTCTTGTGTCGCGCTTCGGCGGCGCGTCCGAGATCGTGGTGACCGACGTTGCCGATGCGCCGCTGGCGGTCGCGAAAAAGCTTGGCGCCACGCACGCCATCAACGTCGCCACCAATGCCACCGCGCTCGATCCGTGGCGCGCCGGCAAGGGCGTGTTCGACACGCTGTTCGAAGCCTCCGGCAACCAGGCGGCGCTGCGCACCGCGCTCGACGTGCTCCGTCCCGGCGCGACGCTGGTGCAGCTTGGCCTCGGCGGCGAGATGACGCTGCCGATCAACTCCATCGTCGCCAAGGAACTGCAGTTTCGCGGCACCTTCCGCTTCGATCCCGAGTTCGAGCTCGCGGTCCGGTTGATGGGCGAAGGCCTCGTTGACGTCAAACCGCTGATCACGGCGACCATGCCGTTCGAGAACGCGGTTGCCGCGTTCGAGCTTGCCAGCGACCGCTCGCAGTCGATGAAGGTGCAACTGACCTTTTAGGGCATGATCCGGAAAAGTGTGCAGCGGTTTTCCGAATAGATCATGCTCAAAACAATAACCCTAAAGCGCGACGATCGCGCTTTAGGGTTGCGCCAGCGCGGTCATGACCTCGCGGGAGACGAACATCTCGGCACGCTCCCACGATTCATCATTGTCGCCGCGGAAGGTGTAGAGCTTGTCCATCACGACCTTCTTGGCGCCGACATCGATCACCGCGACCTTGGCCCATTGCACTAGCGTGCTGGTCTTCTGGATGCCGCCGATCACCTTGAACGCCGCCCCCTCCTGCACGGAGGGCGCCAGCCGGTAGCGCGGGTCGGCAGCGATGTCGCGCCGGAGCGCGACCATGAAGGCCTGGAGCCGCCGCTCATGGGCCGCACTCTGGTCAACAGGCTCCGCCGAGGTATCGGTGTAGCTGAAATCGTCGAGCGCAATCGCGGTCTCGGCAGCGGCTCGGCCATTCAGCCCAGCCGCGAGAAGAATGAGAAAAGGCAGCAACGACAGGGGACGGCTCATCACGGGCCTCGCATGTTCGAAAGACCGCACGCTAGGCGGACCTTTCCTGCGCCGCAGCCGTGGCCATCCCGACCCGTTCCGGGAAAATTTCACGACATTGCACTGCGGCAAGGGTGCCGCTTTGCGCAGGCCGCGTTCTGCCCTTTAATGCGCAGGCGACAATCCGTTCGCATCAGGTGCCCGCCGATGTGGAACCGCCCGAGATTCGATCTCAAGGTCCGCCTGACCTTGCGCGTGGCTGCCGTTTCGGCCGCCTGCTTCGCCGCGATATCGGCCTATTTCCTGATCACGGCCGACCGCGCCGCACATGCGCGCATCGACGAGATCGCCGCCATCGTGGCGAAGACGTTGGAGCTGCAGCAGGGCAAGGTGCTGTGGACGGCGAGCCCGCGCGCGGACTTTCCCAACCTCGATCCAGTGTCGGCCTATGTGATGACGCCCGGGCTCTGCCTGACCTTCCGCGGCACAAATGGCGAGATGATCCAGCGCTTCTGTAGTGGTGCGCCTGTCACGGCCGACTCGCCGCCACAGATCTTCACCGCGTTCTACCATGGCCTGTTCGACCCCGGCCGCGAAGCGGCACGGCCCGTGATCCTGCGCGGGATAAAGCTCGGCGAGGCCGTGGTTTCGGTCGACCCGGCCGTGCAGACGGCGGAAGCCTGGCACGAGGCCGGCCGGCTGATGCTGGCGCTTGCGATCGCGCTGCCGCTGTTGTGCGTGCTGGTCTATGCCGCGCTGGCCCGCGCGCTGCGCCCCACCCGCTTGATCAGCACCGGTCTGGCGCGCATTGCCGCCGGCGACCTCACCGCCCGGCTGCCGCCGTTCGACCTCGCCGAGCTCACGGCGGTGCGCGACGTCTTCAACCATCTCGCCGAAAGCCTCGACACGGCGCTCGCCGAGCGCGCCGAATTGACGCGAAAGCTGATCGCGCTCCAGGACGAGGAGCGCCGCCATCTCGCCCGCGAGTTGCACGACGAGTTCGGCCAGTCGCTGGCTGCGATCCGCGCCCTCGCCGCCTCCGCTCGCCAGACCGCCGCACAGGAGTGTCCTTCCCTGCTCGGCGAATGCGACGGCATCGCGCGCACCGCATCAGGCATGATGGAGACGCTGCGCGGCGCGCTGTTCCGGTTGCGGCCGCCGGATGTCGAGGAGCTCGGCCTCGTCGCCAGCCTCGAAGGCCTCGTGGCGGGGTGGAACGGACGCAGCCGCGGCGAGACCCGCTTCACCATTCGCTTCGACGGCACGTTCGAGACGCTGCCGGCCACGATCAGCGCCAATCTCTACCGCATCGTGCAGGAAGCGCTCACCAACGCCGCCAAGCATGCCGGCGCGACCAAGGTCAATCTCGAACTGGCGATGCATGCCGACGAGATCGCGCTCGCCATCGACGATGACGGCCGCTCGACCGACCCCGCCGCGAAATCAGGCATGGGCCTGCTCGGCATGCGCGAGCGCGTCGCGGCGCTGCGCGGCCGGCTCAGCTTTGAGGCCGGACCGCAAGGCGGCTCCGCACTGCGCGTCGTCATTCCGCTTGCATCATCGGGACCGCAAGCGCTGGAGCATGCGGCATGACCGCGACGATCTTGCTGGTCGACGACCATTCGGTGGTCCGCGAAGGTTATCGCTCCGTGCTCCAGAAACAGCCGGGCCTGCGTGTGATCGCCGAGGCCGGCGACGGCGCGGAGGCCTATCGCCTGTTCAAGTCGGAAGCGCCCGATCTCGTGATCATGGATCTCAGCATGCCCGGCATCGGCGGCGTCGAGGCCGTCAGGCGCATCAGGCAATGGGACAAGGCGGCAAAAATCCTCGTCTTCACCATGCACGAGAATGCCGGCTTCGCCGTACAGGCGATCCGCGCCGGCGCGCGAGGCTATGTCACCAAGACCAGCCCGCCCGAGACCCTGGTGCGCGCCGTGATGGACGTGCTGGCCGGCAAGATCGCGATCAGCCCCGACATCGACCACGAGCTGGCACTGAGCCGGATCAGCGGCGAGAGCTCGGCCGCCGATGTCCTCACCCCGCGCGAATTCGAGGTGCTGCGGCTGTTGCTCGCCGAGAATACGACGGAAGAGATCGCCGAGACGCTCCACGTCAGCCCGAAGACGGTGGCCAATCTGCATTCGCTGATCAAGGACAAGCTCGGCGTCGGCTCCGACATCGAGCTGGTCCGATTGGCGCTGCGGCAAGGGATACTGACGGAGCCTGATCTCGGCGAGGCCTGAGCGAGACCGAAATCACTCGCGCGCGACCACCTGATCCAGCCAGGCGCAGTTCAGCGGCGGCACGCGCGGATCGGGAACGCGCACGCCCCGCGCGGCCGCATCCATTCGCATCTCGCGCAGGCGCTTGCGCTGCTCTTCGGGCATGTTGAGCCGCTCATGGCCCCATAGCGAGGGACCATCAAAGGTCTCGTGCGGCTGCCAGGTCTGCGGATCGATGATGCGCCCGCCCCAGCCATATTCGATGAAGAAGCCGGATGGCGTGTCCACATAGAACGAGGTCATGTGGTCGTTGGTGTGCCGGCCCAGCGTGTAGACGACGCGGCCGTCTTCGAGTTGCGCGAGGTCGTAACCCTGCCCGACATCGTCGAGGCTGCCGAGCTCGACCATGAAATGATGCAGCGCCTTGCGCCCGGAGCCGACCATCGCAAAGGAATGGTGGCGGCCATTGACGTGGAAGAAGTACAGCCCATAGGGCTTCAGACCGAAATCGGAGACGTGGAAGCCCAGCACATCGCGGTAGAACGGCAGCAACGGCTCGACGTTCTCGACGTTGAGCACTACGTGTCCCATGCCGAGCGCGCCGGTGCGGAAGCCCGAGATGGGTCGGCCGGGTTGAAACGGTTCGCTCGCAAGCTCTGGCTTGCAGAAAGCCTCCAACCGGTTGCCGGCGGGATCGGCGAACGTGATGAGCTCGGCGACATGCCGCTCGTCGGCCAGCGCGCGCGAGCCGCGGGTGACCTTGACGCCATGGCTTTCCAATCGGCCCGCCAACTGGTCCAGCTCTGCGATCCCAGGAACTTCCCAGCCCATCACCGCAAGGCCGGCATCGCTGCTGCCGTCGACGATCAGGCGCTGCTTGCGATCGTCCATGCGGAAAGCGCGCGTCTTGCCGCCGCGATCGACCTGCTGCATGCCGAGCAGGCCCGTCGCCATCCGGCCCCATTGATCGAGCTGTGACGAATTGATGCCGATATAGCCGAGCGCGGTGATTTCCATCGAATTCCTCCCGAGAGCATCGCCTTCGCCGCAGTGCGGCGAACTTGATACCGGCCGCGCGCGATCCTACGGTGACGTCACGCAATCGCTTCGCGTTCGCAAGGACGATAGTCGCGCCGTCGTGCGCCACAAGGGAGAAAACACCAAGTGTCCAAGGAGCGGACGCGGACCCGCCAGCCGCGACAGTCGGAGGGCGTCCGCGCCTTCAAGCGCGGTCTGGACGTGCTGCAGGAGGTCAACCGCTCCGGCGGCATCCGCGCCGGCGACGTTGCGCGCGCGCTCGACCTGCCTCGCCCGACCGTCTATCGCCTGCTCGAAACGCTGGAGGAACTCGGCTATGTCGCCCGCAGCGCCAGCGACGACCGCTTTCGCGTCACCCGGCTCGCTTTGAGCCTTGGCGATGGCTACGACCCCGGCGTGGTGATCTGCCAGGCGGCAGCCCCTTATCTCGCCGAGCTCAGCAAGACCCTGGTCTGGCCGGTCGACCTCTCGACTTACGAGAACGCCGCGATGGTGGTGCAGGAGACCACGCATTCCCGCAGCCCGCTCTCGATCGACCGCGGCATGATCGGCAAGCGCCTGCCGATGCTGCGAACGTCTGCTGGCCGCGCCTATCTCGCCGCCTGCCCCGCACGCGAGCGCGACCTCATTGTCAACCATCTCCGCCGCATCGACGAAGCCGACGACCGCCCGTTCCTCGACCAGGGCCGTCTCGACCGGATGATCACCGAGACGCAGGCGCGCGGTTACGCGATCCGCAGCGAGGGCGAATACAATCCGAAGACGGCATCGATCGCTGTGCCGATCGTGCGGAACGGCGTGGTCTACGGCTGCATTTCCATCATCTGGATCCGCTCGGCGCTAAGCATCGAGGAAGCCATGGCGCAATTCGTCAGCCAGCTTCAGGAGACGGCCGCGGCCATTCCGGTCGAGACTTAGGGGCCGTCCGCTGGGCGGACACTTCGGCCAGCGCCGTTGAAGCGGTGGCACCTGATGGGGAAGAGATAGCCCCATGCAAGATAAATCCGCCCCTGAGGAGTTTGACGTTGTGATCGTCGGCCGTGGCCCGGTCGGCGCCACACTGGCCAATCTGCTCGGCCTCTGTGGCGTGCGGACGCTGGTGCTGGAGCGCGAGGCACGGACCTATCATCTGCCGCGCGCGGTGCATTTCGACGACGAATGCATGCGCGTGTTCCAGACCATTGGCCTTGCCGACGCGATCCTGCCGCATGTCATCCTCAGCCCAGGCATGCTGTTCCTCGACGCCCAGGGCAACATGCTGCTGGACTGGTCGCGGCCGCAGACGCTGACGCCGATGGGCTGGAATCTGAGCTACCGCTTCCATCAGCCTGACCTCGAGGACGTGCTGATCGCAGGCCTCGCCCGCTGGCCGCACGTCAGCTTGCGCAGCCGCTGCGACGTCTTCGCGCTCGATCAGGACGAGACCGGTGTGAGCGTCCGCTACGAGGACCTCTCCACCGGCAAGCTCAGCGAGGTGCGCGCCCGCTATGTCATCGGCTGCGACGGCGCGCGATCTCTGGTGCGCCGCTTCATCGGTTCTGGCATGGACGACCTTGGCTTCCATGAGCGCTGGCTGGTGATCGACGTGCTGCTCAGGCGCGAGCGCGACGATCTCGGCGACTACAGCCTTCAGCATTGCGATCCCAAGCGGCCGGCGACCTACGTCCGCGGGACGGGCTCGCGGCGGCGCTGGGAGATCAAGGTGCTTCCGGAGGAAGATTCGAACGACGTCGCGCAGCCGGCCAAAGTCTGGGAGCTGCTGTCGCGCTGGATCGCGCCTGACGATGCCGAACTCGAGCGCGCCGCGGTCTACAAATTTCATTCCGTGATCGCGCAGCAATGGCGGAACGGCCGCCTGCTGCTTGCCGGCGATTCTGCGCACCAGACGCCGCCATTCCTCGGCCAGGGCATGTGCGCCGGCATCCGCGACGCCGCCAATCTGGCGTGGAAGCTGGCCAGCGTCATCTGCAGCAGCGCCGATGCCAGCCTGCTCGACACCTATCAGAGCGAGCGACAGCCGCATGTGCACGAATTCATCGAGCTCGCCATTCGCCTCGGTGGTGTCATCAACACCAAGGCGATCGAGGCCGGGCTTGCGGCCGGGCAAGCACGCGAGAATGCGCCCGTGAAGCTCGAGGTGAAGAAGCCTCTGCTCGGCCCCGGGCTCGCGCTTGGCGACATGCCCCTGGCCGGACATCTTGCGCCGCAGTTCACGCTGAAGGACGGCAGCCGCAGCGACGACCGGATCGGTTACAACCACCTGCTGATCGTCGAAAGCGCCGCGCGCTTGGCTCAACTGCAGGCCGGGATCAACATCCTCACCAGCGACGATGTCGAAGGCATCGGCCCTTGGCTCCGCGAGCACGGCATCGTGGCCGCG
Source organism: Bradyrhizobium guangzhouense (assembly GCF_004114955.1). Taxonomy (NCBI): domain Bacteria; kingdom Pseudomonadati; phylum Pseudomonadota; class Alphaproteobacteria; order Hyphomicrobiales; family Nitrobacteraceae; genus Bradyrhizobium; species Bradyrhizobium guangzhouense. The sequence continues at coordinate 3,111,652 of NZ_CP030053.1, read as the reverse complement.
CTCGTTCGTCCTGACCGCTACATCCGCGGCACCGCCCGCAACGATGCCGAGCTTGACCGTCTCCTCGCCACGATCGCGCCATCCACCCATGTGCCGTCCGCGGCCTGACCGAATACAGGATATTCCATGAAGCTGCTTTCTTTCATCGTCAACGGCCGCGCCTCCTTCGGAGCCGTCAAGGACGATGGCGTCGTCGATCTCGGCGCGCGCATGGCGCCCTGCTCCACTCTGCGGCAGTTGCTCGAAAGCGGCCGCGTTGCAGAAGCTGCGGAGCTGGTTGCGTCCACCGCGCCGGATCATCCGCTCGACGCGATCAGCTTCGCGCCCGTCATCCCCGATCCCGGCAAAATCATCTGCGTCGGCCTCAATTATCGCGACCACGTCGCCGAAACGGGGCGCACCGTCACCGAGAAGCCGGCGCTGTTCGTCCGTTTCCCCTGCAGCCAGGTCGGCCATCTCCAGCCGATCGTGAAGCCTGGGGTCAGCGACGATTTCGACTATGAGGGCGAGCTTGCGCTCGTGATCGGCAAGCAGGGCCGCCACATCCCCGCGAGCCGTGCACTTGAACACATCGCCGGCTATGCCTGCTACAATGAAGGCAGCGTCCGCGATTGGCAGCGTCACACCAGCCAGTTCCTTTCCGGCAAGACGTTTGCAGAGAGCGGCAGCTTTGGCCCGTGGCTGGTGACGGCGGACGAGATTCCCGATCCATCGAAGCTCACACTTCAGACCCGGCTCAACGGCGCCGTCGTACAGGACACGACGACGGATCTCTTGATCACCGGCATCCCCGAGCTGATGGCCTATATCTCGACGATCTGCCCGCTCGTTCCCGGCGACGTCATCGTGACGGGTACGCCAGGCGGCGTCGGAGCCAAGCGCACGCCGCCTTTGTGGATGCGGCCCGGCGACACCGTCGAGGTCGAAATCTCCGGCATCGGCATCTTGCGCAACAAGGTCATCGCCGAGGCGGCCTGACCAACGCGACCGACCCATCAACGATAAAATCAGGAAACGCCATGGCCACCATCCGCACCTCCTCCACTGCCATCCTGCTGATCACACTGGCGCTGGCAGGCACCGCGCGCGCCGAGATCAAAGGCGATGCTATCCGCATCGGCGTGCTCACCGACATGAACGGCATTTTCGCGACCGCGATGGGTCCAGGCTCGGTCGAGGCGGCGCGGATGGCGGCGGAGGAGTTCGGCGGCAAGATCAACGGCAAGCCGATCGAGATTCTGCAGGCCGATCATCAGAACAAGCCTGATCTCGCGGCCTCGCTCGTGCGTAAATGGTTCAGCGACGGCGTGCAGGCGATCGCCGATGGCGGCAGCTCGGGCGCGGCGCTCGCGGTTCAGGAGCTGGTGCGCGGCAACGGCAAGATCTTCCTGATCTCCGGCGCCGGCGCCAACCAGCTCACCGATGAGGCCTGCGCGCCCTCGAGCGTGCAGTGGACCCAGGATGCCTATTCCACGGCGACTGCGGTCGTCTCCGGCGTCATGCAGACCAGCAAGGAACCATGGTTCTTCATCACCGGCGACTACGCCTTCGGTCATTCGATCGAGGCGACCGCGCGCGACCGTATCGCCGCGCTCGGCGGCAAGGTCGCCGGCAGCGTCAAGGCGCAGCTCGGCACGCCCGATTACTCGTCGTTCCTGCTGCAGGCGCAGTCCTCGGGCGCCAAGATCCTGGCGATCAACGTCGCCGGCGACAATGCCACCGCGATCAAGCAGGCGGAGGAGTTCGGCCTTGCGGACCAGGGCATCAAGATCGTGCCGATGTCGTTCCAGAATGTCGACATCGAGTCGGTCGGCCTGAAGGCGACGCGCGGCGATCTCATCGTCACCTCGTTCTTCGAGGACGCCTCACCGGCTGCGCGAAAGTTCTCCGATGCGTTCTACGTGCGCCGCAAGGCAATGCCCTCGCAGATCCAGGCCGGCGTGTACTCCGCCGTGCGCCACTACCTGCAAGCGGTGAAGGACACCGATTCCGACGACAGCGCCACCGTGATGGCGAAAATGAAAGCGACGCCAGTGTCCGACGCCTACACACCCAATGGCCGTATCCGCGAGGACCAGCGCATGGTGCATGATCTCTATCTGGTGCAGGTCAAGACGCCGAAGGAGTCGAAAGGCCCTTGGGACTTCGTCAAGCTGGTCGCGACCATTCCGCCCGACCAGGCTTTTCGTCCGCTCGACCGCAGCAAGTGCAGCCTCGTGGGTAAATAACCGTCAGGCCAAGTACTGCGTGAGATAGCCTTCCATGGCGTAGAGCGCGCAGAGCGCGAGGCTCGACCACACGGCGGCGCTGAAATACAGGAACATCCAGGTCAGCTCGCCCTTCCAATGCGCGATGTCGTGGGTCACCACCCATCGCGTCGCGACGTCGTGCAGGCCTTCGAGGAAGCCGAGGAACTTGTTGCCCTCTTCATGCCCTGCCCTCCAGCGGCTGAGATACATGGGAACGTCGACGGTGACGAGGAAGGCGAGGAAGCAGGCGATGCCGACGATGCCTGACATCAGCGCCCAGCGCACCACGCCCTGGAATTCCGGCGTCAAGCGGCACAGCGCGATGCCGGCGAGGAAGAACGTCACCGCCCAGAGCGAGTTCTCGATCGCGTTGAAGAGGAAATTGGTGGTCACCACCGCGTACCAGGAGAAGCATTCCGCGATGATGATGACAGGCACGATCACGAGCGCGATGTTCACGGCAGTCTGCGCGCCCGTCATCCGACCGAGCTGATGCAGAATGATCGCCCATTGCGCGGCGAAGCAGACTTCGGCCACGGTTGCGACCGTGCGGCCGACAAACACGCTCGACAGCCAGGTGTCGAACAGGCAGATGCGCTGCACGTCGGCGCGCGGCAGCACCGAGCGGAAGGCGCAGCCGAACACATAGGCCGCGCAGAGCAGGAACATCAATCCGATATCCGAGCCGCCGCCGACGCTGCCGGCCACGGTCGGATAGAACTCGCGGTACAGCATGAACCAGACGAGAATGTTCGCAGCGCTGACCAGCGTCAGGGACCCCCACCACCACGCCAGGGGATTTGACCGTGCCTGCCACTGCAACATGATGAATCGCTCCGCCGTAATCGTTGTGACATGTCTTCGTAATAATCCTGTCACAAGACGCCACGGAATCACGACAAAAATCTGTGTGTGGCAGCAATTTCACGCGTCTCTTAAGCGGGATTCCAAACAGGTGCATTGTCCGGATAGTGGACGAATTCTAGGCAGAATCTAATTTTATTGGACATAATACGCCGCTCGGTCCATTAATTTGGCATGGCCAGAGCCCCCTCCGATCCAACCAACGCCTCCTCGTCCGCCGCCACGGTGCTGGCCTCGCGCACCGACGACGCTGCGTTCGCCACGACGCTGGCAAAAGGTCTCGTGGTGCTCGAGGCCTTCAAGGCCGGGGCGACGCTGCTCGGCAACATGGAGTTGTCGACGTTGACCGGACTTCCCCGGCCGACGGTGGCACGGCTCACCCACACGCTGGCCGAGCTCGGCTACCTCCGCTACGATTCCGAGCGCGCCAAATACCGCGTCGGCGCGCGCGCATTGCGGATGGCGCATCCGCTGCTCGCCGACATGCAGTTCCGCCAGATCGCGCGCCCGATGATGCAGGAGTTGGCGCAGAGCGTGCGCGGCACGGTCTCGATCGGCCTGCTCGACGCGACATCCATGATCTATGTCGAGACCGCGCGCTCCGGCGATGTCGGTCCGCACGTCCCCGATGTCGGCATGCCCATTCCCGTCGTGATGACCGCGATGGGCCGCGCCGCGGCGGCGACATTGCCGCAAGCGGACGCCGCGCTGCTCGAGGAGCGCATCGCGAGCGAGGATGCCGAGCTCTGGTCGGCCTTCCGCGACAAATACCGCGCCGGTCTCGCGCAATGCGCCAGCCGCGGCTTCTGCACCTGCTGGGGCGAGTACATGGCCTCGATCCACGCGGTCGCGGCACCACTGTTTCATGCGAGGGAGACCAAGCAGGCGTTCTCGATCAATTGCGGCATCCCCGCATTCCGGCTCCAGCCGGGCCAATTGGAGAGCGAGATCGGCCCGCGCATCGCCGCGCTGGCCGACAGCATCCGCGCCATCGTGGGCGAGACAACAGCCCCGGCGCTGGAACCACCAAAGCAAAACAAGAAGAGGGCCAGCAAATGAACAAGAACACTGGCGCTCCACGATCGGGAGGCCACCATGACCATCACCCGCCGAACCCTGCTGGGCGCACTCGCCCTCTCGGGATGTCCTTTTCCCGCATGCGCTGAGGACGCCTGCCCGTCGCGCATGGTGCGGCTGATCTCGCCCTACGGGCCCGGCGGATCCAACGACATCTCACTGCGGCTGCTCGCCGAGGAGTTCGGCCGCAATCTGCACCAACAGTTCATCGTCGAGAACAAGCCGGGCGCCGGCACCCGCATTGCGAACGATCTCGTCGCGCATGCACAGGGCGACGGCTACACCCTTCTCTACGTCGCGGCGCCCTACGCCACTGCCGAAGCCCTGTTCGGCAAGCTCACCTACGAACGCAAGGATCTGCAGCCGGTCGCGATGGCGGTGATCGCGCCGTTGTTCCTGATCATCAGCGCCGACGCCCCGTTCAAGACCCTCCCGGAGCTGATCGCCTACGGCAAATCGAAGCCGGACGGGCTGACCTTCGCCTCGCCCGGCGCCGGCTCGCAGCCGCATCTCGCCGGCGAGTTGCTGTTTCGCGACGCCGGCGTCAAGGGCCTCAACATCCCCTTCCGCGGCGATGCGGCCTCCTACACCGAGCTGCTCGCCGGCCGCGTCGATGCCACGCTGACGGCGCTGCCGACCGCGCTTCCCTATATCGAGAGCGGCAAGTTCATCGTGCTGGGCGTCGCTTCCTCCGAGCGCAGCGCACTCTACCCGCAAGCGCCGACCCTGCGCGAACAGGGCTTTCCAAACGTGGCCGCCGCCGGCTGGTACGGATTCATGGCGCCATCGACCACGCCGCAGGTCCTCGTCGACAAGCTCCAGGCCGAAGTGCTCCGCGCGCTCGCTGAACCCGCGATCAAGAATAAATTGACCGCCCAGGGCCTGGAGGTGCGTGCCGGCACGGCTGCCGAGTTCGGCCGGTTCATCGACAACGAGACGCAAAAATGGACCACGCTGATTCGCGAGGCCGGTCTCAAGGGCGAGTGACAGTCAAAGACAGGGAATGACATGATATCCGATTGCCTCAAACGCGTTACGACCGCCGTGCTGGCCCTTGCGCTGTCGATCCCGGCCGCACAGGCACAGAAAAAATACGACCCCGGAGCCTCCGACGTCGAGATCAAGGTCGGCCAGACCGTACCGCTCAGCGGCCCCGCCTCTGCCTACGCCGTGATCGGCAAGACCCAGGCCGCCTACATGAGGATGATCAACGACCAGGGCGGCGTGAACGGCCGCAAGATCACCTTGATACAATATGACGACGCCTACTCGCCGCCCAAGACGGTGGAACAGATCCGCAAGCTGGTCGAAAGCGACGAGGTGCTGCTGACGTTCCAGATCATCGGTACCGCGCCGAACGTCGCCGTGCAGAAGTATCTCAACGCCAAGAAGGTGCCGCAGTTGTTCGCTGCGACCGGTGCTGCGCGATTCACCGATCCGAAGAACTTCCCCTGGACCATGGGATTCAACCCGTCCTACCTCGTCGAGGGCCGGATCTATGCGCAGTATCTCCTGAAGAACCATCCGAACGCCAGGATCGGCGTGCTCTATCAGAACGACGATCTGGGCAAGGACTATCTCGCCGGCCTCAAGGCCGGTCTCGGCGACAAGGCGAAGATGGTCGTGGCCGAGACCTCGTACGAGATCACCGAGCCGACCATCGACTCCCAGATCCTGCGGCTGAAAGACGCCGGCGCCGACGTGCTGTTCAGCGCCACGACGCCGAAGCAGGCGGCGCAAGCCATCAAGAAAGTGGCGGAGATCGGCTGGAAGCCGCTGCACATCATCGACATCAATGCCTCCTCGGTCAGCGCGGTACTGAAGCCGGCCGGGCTCGAGAACGCCAAGGGCGTCGTCAGCGTCGGCTACGTCAAGGATTCCACCGATGCCGAATGGAAGGACGATCCCGGCATGAAGCGGTATCTCGCCTTCATGGCGAAATACTATCCGGATGGCGACAAGGATTCGAATTTGAACGTCTACGGCTACATCACCGCGCAACTTTTGGTGCAGGTGCTGAAACAGTGCGGCGACGATCTCACCCGCGAGAACGTGATGCGCCAGGCCGCCAATCTCAGGAATATCGAGCTCGATCTGACCCTGCCGGGCATTTCAGTCACGACCAGTCCAACCGACTACCGCGTCAACAAGCAGTTCCAGATGGTGCAATTCGACGGCCAGCGGTGGCAGAAGCTCGGCGACATCATCGCGGACGACGCGAAGGAGTGAGGCCATCCGGTAGGGCTGCCCCAAACTCCCTGCTCGTCGTCGCCGGGCTTGACCGATCAATCATCCAGCACGGCAACTGAAGAAGATGTCAGTGCCCGGGCCCAAGCCCGGGCACAACGATGCAGAGAGCGCGAGTTACCGCTTCAGCCCGCCGACATAGGCCGCGAGCTTGTCCAGCGTCTGGTAGCCGTATTCAACGGCGCCGAAGCCGATCGTTTGGTCGCGCTGCTCGGTGTTCGCAAACAGCTGCCGCATCATCAGCACGGTCTTGCCGTCGGCCTGCTCGGCAAAGATGATGGTGAAGCGGAACATATTGGGATCCTCGTCCTGGTCGACGCCATGATCCATCTCCATCAGCTTCGGCCGCTCGATGCGGCGGAAGCGCATGCGGTTCGGATAGACGGTGCCGTCGGGGCCGATCATGTTGAAGCGCCAGACCCCGCCGACGCGCACGTCGATCTCGAAGGTCTCGATCTTGAATCCCTTCGGCCCGAACCATTGCGGCAGATGTTTTGGGTCAGACCACGCCTCGAACACCAGATCGCGCGGCGCGTCGATCACGCGCGACATCACGGTCTCGCGGTCCATCGACCATTGCGACAGGGCAGCGTTGGCAGCATTCGTCATCGTCAGGTACCTTTCCGGTTGCTTGGTTTGTTGGTCGTCTTCTCTGTCGTCTTGTCAGTAATCCTGGACGACCGCTTGGCGGCCGCCCTCTCCTTCTTCAGCTTCATCACGTAAGCCTCGAACCGGTCGAGCCGTGTCTCCCAGATCGCGCGCTGATGCTGGAACCAGTCTTCCGCGCCGACGAGCGCCTCGGGGCCGAGGCGGCAGGTGCGCACGCGGCCGGATTTCTCCGACTGCACGAGCCCGCTCAGCTCCAGCACGTGGATGTGCTTCATGAAGCTCGGCAGCGCCATCTCGAACGGCTCTGCGAGCTCGCCGACCGAGGCCTCGCCGGCGCAAAGCCGCATCACGATCGCTCGCCGCGTCGGATCAGCGAGCGCCGCGAAGACCTGGTCGAGCTGGGATAATTGGTTAGCCATGGAGCTAACTATAGGCAGGCCACGTTCCGGTGTCAACGATTGTTAGCTCATAAGCTAAGTATTTTTGCCGACGACATGGAACCCACAACGCGCAATCGTGAATTGGGACGGCGTTCTCGCGCCGCTAAAACGGCATTGGGGGCGCACCGCATCATCAGACCGAGCACGTGCTGCCTGTTGTCATCTCGCCACACATCACCAGGCGATCGCTCGCCCGCGCCGCGCTTGTTCCCCTGGCGGTCGCGCTGGCCGGGCCACGCCGCGCCTTTGCGGATTCCGACATGATCGCGCAGATGCGCGACCTCGTCGCGGCGGCGCTTGCGCCCACCGCGACGCCGGATCATCCGGGCGGCCTCGCCGCTGCGCTCTATGCCGGCCGTCATGTCGAATTCTTCAGCTACGGCCTCGCCGACGACGCCACCAAGCGGTCGGTGACGCCGGACACGCTGTTCAACCTCGCCTCGCTGCGAAAACCGTTCGAGGCGACGCTGGTCGCATCGGGCACGCTGCGCGGCGAGCTCAAGCCCGACGATCCCCTGCCGAAATATCTGCCGGAGCTGAGCGGTGATTACGTCCGCAACGTCACCGTCGGCGAGCTCGCCACGCACACGTCGGGACTGTTGCTGCCGACCGATCACCCGCCCTGGCCGAACGAGTCCTATTCGCAGGCGCAGTTCATCGCGATGCTCAACGCCTTTACGCCGCCTACGGGCGTCGCGCCGGGCAAGCAGCGCATCTACAGCCATGCCGGCTACGTCCTGCTTCAGCTCGTGCTCGAGCGCTGCTATCGCGCCCCGATCGCAAAACTGATCGAGAACCGCGTGCTCAAGCCGCTCGGCATGCGCGCGACGTCCCTTCCCGAACGCGGACCGGACAACCGCGCGATCATGGACGAGGCCACGATGCGGCGCGTCGTGCAGGGCTATTCCTACCAGGGCAGCGCGATCGGCCCGATCGGAGGCCAGCAGAGTTATTTCGACTTCCCCGGCACCGGCCAGATATTCTCGTCGGCGCGCGATCTTGCGACATTCGTCGCAGCCTGCGTCGACGGCCGCACGGTCGACCCGCGGCTGCGGGAGGCGCTGCACATGACGCAGCGCGAAGTCTTCCACGTCGACCAGAGATACGAGCAGGCGACCTTCGGCCAAGCCATGGCCTGGGAAACAGTTCACCTGCCCGGCGTCACAATCGTCGACAAGCCGGGCGGCCTCAACAACGCATCGGGCTATATCGGCCTCGTGCCGGCGCACCGGATCGGCATCGTGCTGCTCGCCAATCGCGGCGACTATCCGCACGAGATTGCCCGCTACAAGATCCTGCCTGCACTGGCGAGACTGGTGGCGCACGCCTGAGCTGGACATAGAAAGTCCGAAGGACAACTTTCGCGAGTTCCATCGAGATGGGGCAGCGGCGCTTGCCTATTGCGTGTGATCGCCACGGTTGACTCGCGATGCCCGCCGCCTACACTTCGCATATTGCTGCGATCAATTGCTGAGACATGGAGCTTAAGGCCATGGCCTCCGATTTTTTTCTCAAGTTCGACAGCTTCGACGGCTTCCTCGCACACAAGCTCGATCACGACTTCCTCAAATTCGGACATGATTTCGATCGCGTCGGCGATGCGCTCACGGATCTGTTTTCCGAGAACCTGAAGTTCGACGAGCACAAGGTCGCGATCGACTTCAAGCACGACACCGAGCAGATTGCCTTCGACTTCATCAAGCTCGGCTTCGATACGCTCAAGCTCGACGACGTCCTGCACAAGTTCGATGACGTCATCCTGAAATATGCCGACCAGACGCCGACCATCGGCTCTTTTGCCGAAACCGGCGGCGACGGCGGCGCGCTCAAGCTGTCCGACGACTTCATCAAGCTCGACACGGATTTTCAGGCCGCGAGCTTCGAGGCGATCAAGCTCGGGGTCGATACGCTCAAACTGCACGTCTCGGGCGAAGGCGCCAACGACTCCTTCATCAAATGGGCCGGCGATCTCTCCGATTTCAGCACTGGCCTGCACAAGGTCGGCGACGACTTCCAGAAGGTCGGCGAGGATTTCCTCAAGCTCGGCGATCTCAAGGGATCCGAAACGATCGATGAGGCCTTCATCAAGCTCGGCGGCGGCGCGCTGAAGGTGAGCGACGATTTGCACAAGGTCAGCGACGACTTCCTCAAGATCGCCACCGACATCACCGGCTCCCAGGACAATTTCGGCGCCCTCAAGATCGACCAGATCGCGCTGAAGTTCGGCGACGATTTCCACAAGCTTGATGCGGATCTGCACAAGCTCAACACCGATGTCGGCGCGCTCGGCGACGACTACATCAAGCTGGCCGGCGCGCTGACCGGCCACGGCGGCAACCAGGGCGGCGGCACGACGACGACCTCAGACAGCGACGCGCTGCATCAGTTGCTGCAACACGCGCACGATTTTTCGCTGCTCTAGCTAGGCTACTCCAAGGCGTCCAAGCAGCGGCAGGACGCGCGCGTCGATCGCGGCGATCCTGCCTGATATCTCGGCGCGAACCCCGTCCGCGGGGAGTTTTTGGCCGTCCTTCTCAAAGCGCTCGCCGCCGGCGACGGCGAGGCTTGCCAGCAGCGCGGCGGGATCGGCGATGCCCTTGCGCTTGGCCTGCATATAGAGCTGCGTGAGCGGATCGACCCTGATCCCGCCGCCGGTAACGGGCGAGGCGAGATAACGCAGCTCCGTCGTCTCCTTGGCCCGCGCCATCACCGCCGCGTTGAACGCCTGCGTCGATGTCCGCCTGATAGCCTCGTCCTCCGGCGGCAGCGCCGGTGCGAGGTGCCCCTGCCCGACCAGCACCTTGATCGCGTCGGTGAGCGAGGCCCAGCCCATCGTCGCCTCCGGCAGACGTTCGACCACCTCGCGCAAGCTGAGCGGCCCCGCGGCAAACGCCTCGATCACCGGCCGGTAGGTCTCGCTGCGCAGCTGGAAGCGGCCCAGCGGCGTATCGAAGGTCAGCTCGACATCGTCGCGCGGGCTCGTCAGCACGAAGCGCGTCGCCAGCCAGCATTCCCGCGCCGCCATCGGCGCCATTGGCGTGAACCCCTTGGCGAAGATGTCGCGGCGAAACTGGCGGCCGATGATCATGTCGCGCGCGGTCTCGTTGATCAGAGGATCGGCGAGGTCGGTCAGCAGCGCCTGCTGGGCGTCGGTGAAGTTGACGCGATCGACATGATCGGTGAGATGGGCCGAGCCGAGAAAGGTCAGCTTGGCGTCGGCGAGCTCCTGGGCGAGATCGGCAAAGCTGAAGGCCTGCCAGTCGCGCGTCAGCAGCTCGTGCGCGAGATAGGACGCGGGCAATTTGCGCAGCCGCTCGAGCTGCACGGCGGCCTGCGGGTACATCCGATAGAAATGCGCGCCGGCCTCCTTCAGCCCGTCGGCCAGCGCCAGCGCCTGATCCAGCGCGCGTTTCGACGAGACCTGCGGCTGCGCGACCTGCAACTGCACCATCAGCCGCCGCAACGGCGCCATACCCGCCCAGCCGGGCATCGCATCGTATGAGACGTAGACGAGCCCGCCGGGCTTCAAACGCCGCCGGATCAGCGCGACGATCGCCTTGCGATGCTCCGCGCCGATCCAGCTATAAACGCCGTGGAGCGCGATGACGTCGAACTCCGGCACCTCAGCGTCCTCGGCAAGCTCGGCAAAATCGGCCTCGCGAAAGACGATGTTGTCGAGCCCCGCCGCATGCGCCAGCGACCGCGCGCCTGCAATGTGCGTCGGATTGAAGTCAGCCGCGAACACCGCAGTGTTGGGATTGGCGGCCGCGACGATCGTGGCGGTCAGCCCCTGCCCGCAGCCGAGATCGCAATAATGAAGCGGCTCGCCGCGTCCTCCGGGCGCCGCCACGCCCTTGGCGAGCGCGGCAAAGCTGAGCATGGCCGGCACCTGCACGCGGCAGAAATCGTGCACATAGGCCGTGTCGATGACGTATCCGGATCCCCAATCGGCCATGCGACCCTCGCGAGGACATCCAACGACGTTGCAAAACCCACGGTCGCACAAGTCGGCGGATGGCTCAAGCGAGGCTCGAAGACTTGAACCAAGCGCCTCAGACCGAGCGGGTCAGTCCACCGTCAACGCGGATGTTCTGGCCGGTGATATAGGCCGCGCCTTCGGACGCCAGGAACGAGACCGTCGCCGCGATCTCCTCGACCTTGCCGTAACGCTTCAGCGGCACGCTGTCGCGACGTGCATCCGTCTGCGGCAGGCTGTCGATCCAGCCCGGCAGCACGTTGTTCATGCGGATGTTGTCGGCCGCATGGGTGTCGGTGAAGATCTTGGTGAAGGCGGCAAGGCCCGCGCGGAACACTGCCGAGGTCGGGAACATCGCGCTCGGCTCGAACGCCCAGGCCGTCGAGATGTTGATGATCGCACCGCCCTTCTGCGCCTGCATCACCGGGGTCACCAGCCTGACAGGACGGATCACGTTGAGCAGATAGGTGTCGAGACCGATATGCCATTGCTCGTCGGTAATCTCCGTAATCGCAGCGCGCGGACCATGGCCGGCGCTGTTGACGAGCACGTCGATCCGCCCCCACTTCGCCAGCGCCCCATCGACGAGGCGTTTCAGATCGTCGCCGGACTTGTTCGAGCCGGTGACGCCGAAGCCGCCAAGCTCGCCCGCGAGCGCCTCGCCCTTGCCGGAGGACGACAGGATCGCGACACGAAAACCGTCGGCGGCAAGCCGCCGCGCGGCCCCCGCCCCCATGCCACTGCCGCCTGCGGTGACGAGCGCGACCTTCTCTGCTGCCATGACCTGATATCCCTGTGATAGCGTACAGGCGAACCCAAGGTTCGATCTGCCGAGGCTCAGCCTGTCATCGGGCCTTCTACAGCCATCCCTGCCCGCAAACCAGACTTGCTAACAAGCCCATCGCCACGAGGCAACGCGACATGAGCGATATGCAGATCCGCAATTTGCGCCCCGACGAGATCTCCATCGCCATCGACTGGGCCGCAGCCGAGGGCTGGAATCCCGGCTTGCGGGATGCCGCCTGCTTCGCGATCCCAGATGCACGGGGTTTCTTCGTCGGCGAGATCGACGGTGAGCCGGTCGCATCAGTCTCCTGCGTCACTTATGACGATCGCTTCGCCTTCCTCGGCTTCTACATCGTGCGTGCAGGCTTTCGTGGCAGAGGCCTCGGCCTGCGCATCTGGAACGCTGCGATCGCGCATGCGGGCGCGCGCGTGATCGGGCTCGACGGCGTCGTGGCGCAGCAGGACAATTACAGAAAGTCCGGCTTCCAACTTGCTTACGCCAATATCCGTTACGGCGGCATCATTGCCGCGCCGCCAAAGCCGCCCGCCGAGATTGTTGCGCTCGACGCAATCCCATTTGCGATTGTAGAGGCCGACGACGCCACCGTCTTTCCGGCCCCGCGCGCGGCCTTCTTGCGCGCCTGGATCGACACTCCCGGACACGTTGGCCGCGCACTGCTGCGCGACGGCAAGCTTGCCGCGTGGGGCGTGATCCGTCCCTGCCGAACTGGCCGCAAGATCGGCCCGCTCGTCGCCGATGACCGCGCCGCGGCGGAGGCCGTATTGCAGGCTTTGCTGGCAAGCCCGGGCAGCGACGAGATTGTGCTCGACATCCCCGCTGTGAACCGCGATGCTATTGCGCTTGCGGAATCCCTCGGGCTGAAGCCGACATTCGAAACGGCGCGAATGTACACTGGACCGATCCCGTCACTGCGGCTCGACCGCGTGTTCGGCGTAACCAGCTTTGAATTGGGCTAGGACCGATTTTAATTTGGGCCCGTGCCGTCCTGGAATTTGTAATCTGGTTCACGTCGCCGCTTTGGCGCAGCGTGTATGCATAATGCATCCGCCGACTTTGCCGGGCGGCTCGAACGACAATTTTTTGACCGACGAGATTTCATGCGAGAGGATTTCATGACCGAAGCCAGAACCAAGGCCCGCTCTCCCGAGCACACGGCCGACGACACGCAGCGCCTCGGCATCGCGGCTGCGCTGGTGCTTGCCGTCGTGGCGGCCCTCGGGGTTCACGCGCTCCTCTCCGCGCCGACGATACAAGAGGACGCGCAGGCCGAACTCGCGCGCGTCATTGCCGATGAGGATCGGGATGTCTGCGGTCAATTCGGGCTGCGCCCGGGAACGAACGCGTTTGCGGCTTGCAGCCGTGAGCTCGCCAATGTCAGGCAAAAGCAGTCCGAGCGCGACCAGGCAGCCGCGGCAGGCATCCTGTAGCGAACCGCGAAACGCCTCGCCTGCTCAGTAGCAGCGCATGATGTTGACAGTGTGCTCACCGCCACCGCGGCCGGGCACGGTGACCTGCTCGGTCGGGCAGCTCGGCACATAGGGCCGGTCGGACGGCACGACGTTCGGCGGGAAGCGATGCGCCCAGTCCCAGGGAACGTCGTAGGTATAGGTATAGCGAACATCGTTGGTGACGGGCTGGCCGACATCGGCGAACGGCTCGCTATAGCCGGCTCCATCATTGTAGAAGCCGCCGCCACCCGGCCAGTAAACCCAGGGATTGTTGAACCGGTTGCCACGGCCGTGGAACCGAGCGCCCGGCGCGATCGGCGGACGCACTGCGGGCGCGGCGGCGGTCACCATGCCGTGCGGCGCGGCGCCGCCCGGTCGTGCAAAGCTCTCGCTGGAGGCAAGGAGCAGCGCGGCTGCGCTGAGCGAGGCGAAGAAGGCCCCATATGATCTGGACATCATGATACGCACCACACTCGTTTGGCTTCGCGAGACTGCTCCCCATCGCACGCTAGGCCGGTCCATCACCCACCCGCAAACCTATAATTAATTATTGGTTAAGGCACGGGATTAATGCGGAACCGGCTGGTCTGGCAGGGTGGATTAGACGACGGCTGCGCGAAGCGTAGTCGCCGGCGTAATCCTCTGCGTTTGTCACCGCGAAGACGAACAGTGGTGGATTACGCCTTCGGCTAATCCACCCTACGAAGGCTACGAGATATTGCGTCGCCTGACGGGCAAAACACCCAACCATCAGGTCAATCCATCAGGCCGAAAATATTCCACTTTACCGAAATTCGGAAATGACGTATGGGTTGCGCAACCCGGCCCATGGAAGAGGGGCGTATCGCGATCGTCACGACGCGGACCGGACGGCGGTGGACGGTGAGCACATCGGCGCGAAGGGTTTTGCTGGGCGGGCAACCGCGAGTGGGACTGTCGCGCGAACGACCGGTGTGATCGGCGTACGGCAAAATCGTGTGGTCCTGGCGCCCGGGTCTGTGCGTCAAGGCTCGTCATGATGCGTGTGGTCCAACCGGACCCTCGTATTGGCGATCTGCGAGCCGACGGGGATAGTGCCTCGCTCCCCGGGGAGAGCACGACATAAGCCGTCAAACCACTGCGCAGGGAAGGCCGGATGTTTCGGCTTCACCTGTACGCCGCTGTGCAGCCTCTTCTTTTAGGTATCGCACAGTGGAACCCAGGTGCCAGCCTGGCACCCGGCCTTCCCTGCGCCCTCTTTCAAATGAGGGTGAGAACGATGCAAAGCTCGGGCGAGATGCGCCGCGAGGATGATCATCTATGTCTGATGTTGGAAAAAGGTCTCGTGCCCGGACGCAGCGCAGCGTCCCCGGCGACGCGAAGCATCGTCCGGTGCGATGCGCTGCAGAGCCGGGCCCATGCATCAGCGAGCTTCGCGGCTTCCTGGGTCCCGGCTCTGCGCAGCAGCGTAAGAACGCTGCTGCGCGTCCGGGACAGGAATGGCCCCCTTCATCCCCGCAATGACGAATCCGTGGATGCCTCCTCGCCTTCCCGTCACTTCTGCATGCCGATCCGCTCTTGTAACATAACCGTCATACAGCAAAACTAAACGATTGCCGGGGGCCGCGGTTCGGCGGCCGAGCCGCCTCACCGCTAGGAGATTTCGATGCGACGTTCACTGGTGTTGCTGTCCGCCGGGCTGACAGTGCTATCCACCGGACTTGCTTCCGCTGAGAACAACACGCCGCGCAACCTGATCCTGTTCATCCCCGACGGGCTGCGCGCCCTGAAGATCACCCCCGAGACCGCGCCGGCCATGGCCGAGGTCCGCGACAAGGGCGTCAACTTCAAGAACTCGCATTCGCTGTTCCCGACCTTCACCATGGCCAACGGTTCGGCGATGTCGACCGGCCATTACCTCGGCGACACCGGCGTGTTCTCCAACACGATCTGGACCAACTACACATCGGCGCCCGCCGGCAACACCGTGGTCCCCTTCATCGAGAACGACGCCGTGCTCGGCGACATCGACGAGCATTTCAAGGGCGACTACCTCAACGAGGAGACCGTGTTGAAAATGGCCCGCGAGAAGGGCCTGAGCACGGCGACGATCGGCAAGGTCGGCCCGGCCTACCAGTTCGACCACACCGATCATCCCGACAAGCCCGGCCGGCACTCGATCGTGATCGACGACTCGACCGGCGGCAAGGCCGGCGTAGCCTTGTCTGACGAGATGAAGGACGCGCTGACCAAGGCCGGCCTCCCTGTCGTTGCCCCGAGCCGCGGCGACAACGCAAAGGCGGGTGACGCCAAGACGCCCGGCACCACGGTCGCCAACGTGGCGCAACAGGCCTATTTCGCCGACGTCGCCACCAAGGTGGTGCTGCCGATGTTCAAGGCGCGCAACAAGCCGTTCGTGCTGGTGTTCTGGTCGCGCGATCCCGACGGCACCCAGCACAATCAGGGCGACAGCCTCAACCAGATCATGCCTGGTATCAACGGCCCGAGCACGATGGCGAGCATCAAGAACGTCGACAACAACCTCGCCCAGATCCGCAAGGCGCTGGACGAGCTCGGGCTTGCCGCGACCACCAACATCATGATCCAGGCCGACCACGGCTTCTCGACCATCTCCAAGGAGAGCAAGACCAGCCCCTCGGCCAAGGTCAGCTATGACGACACGCCGAAGGACTTCCTGCCGATGGGCTTCGTCGCCCTCGACCTGGCCAAGGCGCTCGACCTGCCGCTGTTCGACCCCAACGACAAGAACGCCGCCGTCACCGGCAACAACCATCCCAAGGCAGGCAACGGCGTGCTCGGCAAGGATCCCACCAAGCCCGACCTCGTCGTTGCCACCAATGGCGGCTCGGACCTGATCTATTTGCCGAACCGGAAGCTGGCGGCCAAGACCATCAACGCCCTTCTGGAGCAGGACTACGTCTCCGGCCTGTTCGTCGACGACTCCCTCGGCCGTTTCCCTGGCACCCTGCCCCTGTCGAGCATCAATCTGCGCGGCAATGCGGCGACGCCGACGCCAGCCATCGTGGTGAATTTCCGCTCCTATGCCAGCGAATGCGGCGAGGCGCCGACCAACTGCTCGGTGCAGGTGGCCGACACCGTGTTGCGCCAGGGCCAGGGCATGCACGGCAGCTTCAGCCGCGGCGACACCTATAACTTCATGGCTGCGATCGGTCCGGACTTCAAAGCCGGTTATGTCGACGAGCTGCCGGTCAGCAATGCCGACGTCGGCATGACGGCGGCGCAGCTCCTCGGCCTGCGCGGTTCGCGCAATGGCGGCCTGGTCGGTCGCGTGATGTCAGAAGCGCTGCCCAACGGCGTCACGCCGAAGGCGTTCAAAGCCGTCGAGCGGTCCAAGAGGAAGTCCGCGAACGGTCTGGAGACCGTGCTCAACCTCCAGCGCGTCGGCAGCCAGCGCTATTTCGATGCCGCCGGATTCCCCGGCCGCACGCTGGGCCTCGAGCCGGAGAGTGGCAAACAAAAAACGGCGGGGAAATAACCCCGCCGCTTGCTCCCGCGCCTCGCAAGGGGCGCGGGACTATTTCGGTTCTTACATGCCCGGATTTTTTTACATTCCAATGTCGAAGACATTGGGCAATTGGCCCGCCAGAGGCAGCGCGGTGGCGCCGAGGAAGGTCGCCACCAGCGCCATCAGGCGACGGTTGTTCTGGCGTTTGCCGCGCATCTGGCCGGCGATCCACTCCAGCATCTCGCTCTTGACCTTGGAGGCATAGGACGGCGCCCAGCTCTCGATGTCGGCGTCCTGCGCCAGCGCGACGCTGCGCGGCGGCACCTTCAGGCCCGAGGCGCTCGCCGCATAATGGGCGACGGCCTTGGCCAGCAAATCGTCGAAGCGGCCGCCATCGGCACGCTCGGTCGCGGCCTCGTTGATTTCGAACAGCGCCTCGGCTTCGGCGCGGCTGACCGGCTGGTCGTTGACGGCGGCGGCGGTCAGGATGCGGGTGCACCAGGCGGTGTCGTCGGCATCGATGGAGCGGGAAAAGTGCACCCTGCCCTTGGTGGTCGGGCCTTCGCCCGTGATCACGCCGTCGCGGACGATGGTGAGGGCATGGGCCGCGGTATCGCGGCAGGACGGTTCGAGGGACGGCGACTCAACGGACTTTTCAACGGACTTGGGCAGTGCGGCAGACATAGTTCACTTCCAGATTTCTTCTGATCGGCCAGCATTTTCATGCCGACGTAAAGGGGTGGTTAACGATTCGATACGGGGATCGCGACTTTTCTCAATGGTTGCCGATTAGTCGCTACGAGGACCGTTTCGGTTCTGGAGAGCGTCGGGCGGGCGTGATGCGGGTCATAAAAGGCAATATCGGGGCAATCGGGACCGTAAGGCCCCGTTGGGGTTGTTTCGCCGCAGGCGCCGCCGTAACAAAATTGTGCTGAGAAATCAGCCCTTCAGAGGAGGAATTCACATTTTACTTCAAGCAGTTCAGTTGGCGTTCACTTGAGGTCGCCAAGTCCCTATACTGGGGCACGACGGCTAGATGATAATTCTCCAGCAAATTCAATGCGATGAGGTCAAACCATGACACTTCCGATCGGCGCCACCGCCCCCGACTTCGAAGCCGAGACCACCGAAGGGAAGATCAAGTTCCACGACTGGATCGGCAACAGTTGGGCCCTGCTGTTTTCCCACCCCAAGGACTTCACGCCGGTTTGCACGACCGAGCTCGGCGCTCTCGCCAGATTGAAGCCGGAGTTCGACAAGCGCGGCGTCAAGCTGATGGGCCTCTCGGTCGATCCGGTCGACCGCCACGCGAAGTGGTCGGAGGACATCAAGGAGACGCAGGGCACCGCCCCGAATTACCCGATGATCGGCGACACCGATTACAACGTCTCGAAGTTGTACGGCATGCTGCCCGCCGCGATCTCGGGTGATCCCCTCGTCCGCACCGCCGCCGACAACCAGACTGTCCGCAACGTCTTCGTCATCGGACCGGACAAGAAGATCAAGCTGGTGCTGGTCTATCCGATGACCACCGGTCGGAACTTCCAGGAAATCCTGCGCGTGATCGACTCGCTCCAGCTCACCGCCAAGCATCGCGTCGCGACGCCTTCCGACTGGAAGCAGGGCGAGGACGTGATCATCGCAGGCTCCGTCTCCAACGACGAGGCCAAGACGATCTACCCGCAAGGCTGGAAGGAACCGAAGCCCTATATCCGCATCGTGCCGCAGCCGAAGTGACTCACCGTCATTCCGGGGCGGTCCGCAGGACCGAACCCGGAATCTCGAGATCCCGGGTCTGGTCCTTCGGACCATCCCGGGATGACGCCATCAAGTCACACGATCCGCCACCAACAGACCCGCGGTCGACGAGACCGCGGTCACCACCGCGCCCCAGCCGATGTCGACCAGCGCGACCGGCCAGCTCCAGTGCTTCAAGAGTGCCAGCGCGGTGAGATCGAACGTCGCATAGCAGAACAGCCCGAACAGCGCGCCATAGAGCAGCGTCGATTGCCAGGTCGCGCCAGCCGAGCCACTGACGAAGATCAGAACCCCGACGACATAGAGCAGGTAGAACATGATCGCGGGCAAAGGCTTCAGCTCGCCCAGCATGTCGCCGACCTGCGCCGCGAAAAAGCCCTTGGCGATCAGGCCGAGGAACAGAAAATCCAGCCCGATCAGGACGATGAGGGTTGCGAGATACAGCACGGCGATGCGGTTCACTGGCGGCCTCCCTGCCCGCGAAGCGCAGGCAGTCACGTCATGCCGTCAGCTACGTCATGGCGGGCCGATGGTTTCAGCCCGCCATTCCCCGATCAAGCCGCTTGCACGCGGTCGAGGAAGCTGTCGACCTCGGCCTTCAGGCTCAGGCTCTCGCCCGACAATGCCTGGGCGGAGGCAAACATCCGGCTCGAGGTTTCGCCAGTCTCGCTCGCGCCCTCGGCCGCGTGACGGACATTGACGGCGACGTCGGCGGTGCCTGACGCCGCGGCGCGAACGCTGGCCGCGATGTTTTGGGTGGCGCTGCGCTGCTGCTCGACCGCAGCCGAGATCGAGCCTGCGATGCCGCTGATGCGCTCGATGGTCTCGGTGATCGCCTTGATCGCAGTCACCGACTCTTCGGTCGCCTGCTGCATGCTCGCGATCTGGGTCGAGATCTCGTCGGTCGCCTTCGCGGTCTGGCCGGCGAGCGTCTTGACCTCCTGCGCCACCACCGCAAAGCCTCGGCCTGCATCGCCCGCGCGCGCTGCCTCGATGGTGGCGTTCAGAGCCAGCAAGTTCGTCTGCTCGGCGATCGAGGTGATGAGCTTGACGACGTCGCCGATGCGCGAGCCTGCTTCCGAGAGCTGCGCGATGCGCTGGTCGGTGGCCTCGGCCTGGTGCACCGCCTCGGCGGAGATCGCGTTGGATTCCTGCACTCTTTTGGTGATCTCGGAGATCGAGTGCGACAGTTCGTCCGAGGCCGATGCCGCCGCACGGACGTGATCGGAAGCCTGCTCGGACGCGCCGGCCGATTTCGCCGACAGTTCAGCGGTGGAACGCGCGGTATCGGTCAATTGCCGCGCCACGCGCTCGAACTCGCCGGAGGAACGCAGGACCTTGTCGAGGATACCACCGACGCCGCTGCGGAACTCGGCAACGAAATTGCGGAGATCGGCCTTGCGCTGTTCGACCGCCGCAGCCGCGGCTTCCGCCTGCTCACTGCGCAGCCGCGACCGCTCCAGCGAATTGCTCTTGAACACCGCAACGGTGCGCGCGATCTCGCCGATCTCGTCGGCGCGGCCCTCACAATCGATCGCCACATCGCTCTGGCCGTTGGCGAGTGCCGTCAGCGAGCGGGTGACCGAGGTCAGCGGCCCGGTGACGCGGCGGACGACCAGCATGGTGAGCACCAGCACCAGCAGCGCCGCGATGCCAGCCGCGACCGCCATGCTCTCGATTGCATGAGACAGCATGGTCTCGTACTGGGCCATGGGGATGCCGACATAGAGAATGCCGACGATTTTGCCGGTCGCATCCGAAATCGGGAAATAAGCCGTCATGAAGGACTTGCCGAACAGCATGGCCGGCCCCTTATAAGCCTCGCCACGGCGCAGACCTGCTTGTGCCGGATGGTCGGCGGCAAGTTGGGTGCCGACGGCACGGTCGCCGTTCTCCTTCTTCACATTGGTCGAGCGGCGGACGAACTGCCCGCTCGCATCGTCGAATACGAACAGGGTCGCATTGCCCCCGACATAGGACACCGCACGATCAACGATGGCGTGATCTTTGAACTCAGGCATCTTGGCGATCTCGGCGCGCACCACCGCGCCATCTCGCATCGTGATCTTGGCGTCAGGAACGACCTCGGCGAAGGCCAGCGCCAATGTCCGCAGGCTGACCTCGATGTCGCGAAGCGCGCGATCGTTGAAGGCGGAGGTAAGGGACCAGTAGCCGGCGCCAACCACCAATGCGGTATTCATCGCAATCAGCAGGACGGCACACAGGACGGCCTTGGTGCCCAGCTTGAATTGCGGCAGGAACTTTGCCGTTAGCGAGTTGGTCATGAATGGAACTACCCCTGGAATTCCTGCATATTCGTGCAATTCACTTACGACCCCATTAACGCTGGTTCACACCCCACCCGCGGCATGCTTTCCGAAACGTAAACGAGGACGCGCCCTGCCCCCGCCAAGCCCCCCGCCTGTCATCGTCTGGTTCCGCGACGACCTTCGCCTGTCCGATCACCCGGCCCTGCACGCCGCCGCCAAATCCGGCGCGCCTGTGATTTGCCTCTATGTGCTCGACGATGCGGCGGGACGCGCCCCTGGCGGCGCAGCGCGCTGGTGGCTGGCACAGTCGCTGCGCGCACTCGGTGCCGACATCGCAGCGCGCGGCGGATCGCTCATCTTGCGCAAGGGCCGGGCGGCCAGCGTAATCCCAGAGGTGGCGCGCGAAAGCGGGGCCGCGGCCGTCTATTGGAACACAATTGCTCAGGCCTCGCATCAGGCGGTCGAGAAACAGCTCGAAGCTGTCCTGGCAAAGCTTGGCGCGGACTCGCAAAGTTTTCCCGGCGACCTGCTGGTACCGCCTTCGGCCATCCGCAACAAGGAGGGCCGCGGCTTGCGCGTGTTCACGCCATTCTGGCGGCGCGTGCTGTCATCAGGCGATCCGCCCAAGCCGCTGCCCGCGCCGAAGGAGCTGCGTCCGGCAGCGAGGATCGTGAGCGACACGCTGGAGAGCTGGCAGCTCGAGCCGAGCCAGCCCGACTGGGCCGGCGGCTTGCGCGAGAGCTGGACGCCGGGCGAAGCCTCGGCACGCACCCGCCTGCGCGACTTCCTCAAGCATGCCGCGCATGGTTATGCTGGCGATCGCGACCGCCCCGATCGTGACGGCACCTCAGGCCTGTCGCCACATTTGCGGTTTGGCGAGATCAGCCCGCGCCAAGTCTGGCACGCCGCGCGCTTTGCCGCCGAGGAGAATCCGGCGATCGCATCCGACACCGAAAAGTTCCTGAGCGAGCTCGGCTGGCGCGAATTCTGTCGGCACCTGCTCCACGACCATCCGAATCTCGCCACCGAGAACCTCCAAACCAACTTCGACGACTTCCCCTGGAAGGCCGACAAGACGGCGCTCGCCGCCTGGCAGCGCGGCCGCACCGGCTACCCGATGGTCGATGCAGGCCTGCGCGAGCTATGGCGCACCGGCGTGATGCACAACCGGGTGCGGATGGTGGTGGCGTCGTTCCTAGTCAAGCACCTGCTGATCGATTGGCGCGACGGCGAAGCCTGGTTCTGGGACACGCTGGTCGATGCGGACGTCGGCAGCAATCCGGCCAATTGGCAATGGGTCGCCGGCTGCGGCGCCGACGCCGCGCCTTATTTCCGAGTGTTCAACCCGGTGCTCCAGGGCGAGAAGTTCGACCCTGAGGGAACCTATGTCCGGCGCTGGGTGCCGGAGCTGAAGGACGTGCCGGCGAAGCTGATCCATCAGCCGTGGCAGGCGACACCGATCGAGCTTGCGAGCGCGGGCGTCACGCTCGGCAAGACCTATCCACATCCGCTCGTCGATCACGCCAGGGGACGCGAGCGTGCGCTCGCTGCCTACGCGAAGATCCGCAAAGGTTGAGCGTTGCTTTGACACAATTGTGAAACCCGCTATCGTCGTCGCTCCATGCAAACCGTGGGGGACACGATATGGACGACGAGAAGCCGATCACCGCGCAGGTGATGGAGACGATGACCGCCGCCGTCGAAGCGACCAAGGATGCCGCCGTCGCAGCCGTCAAGAAGGTGAAGAAAGCCGCCAAGAAGGTCGCGAAGAAGGCCACGCCCAAGAAGGCAAAGAAGGCTTCGAAAAAGAAAGCCAAGAAGGCCGCCAAGAAGTCGTCGAAGAAGGCAGCCAAGAAGTCCGTGAAGAAGGCTGCCAAGAAGACAGCGAAGAAGGCGGCCACGAAGAAAAAGAAAACCAAGCGCTGATCGCAGCTCGAGAGCACATCTCCGGGTGCGGGCGCGCCCGGAGATGCCCTTTCAAGATGCCTAGCCTGACCGCTTGGACTTGCGCCGGCCCGGATGATGGACGCCTTTCGGATCGCGAAACTCGCTGCGATGACCCCGCCGGTCCTCCTTGGCGAAGCGCCGCCGCTTCTCCGGTGAGCCAAACACCCTGATCACCTTCCGTCCGTTGACCTTCTTGATAACGTAGCCCCCCTCGGTCATCGAGAACGGAGCTGTCAGCGTTCCCTTGTGGTCGAACTTGGTGCCGCGGGGATGCTTGAACGGCTCGAACCAGGACGGATAGACGAAGTTCGACATCGGCAAGCCGTCGACGTCAAAAGTGTCCTCCTCCACGGCGTCGCAGACCTCATAGGCGTACTGGGTGTGCCGATTTTGATCGGCCCAGAGATTGGCCATGGGATCGAGCACCATCTCGAACAGTTCGTGCGAGGCCGCGACGCTGACCGCCTCGCCATCCAGCGCCTTGACGAAGATCTTCGAGATCGGTTGGCCGCGATAGGTCAGCTCGTGGCGTCCGAGCATATTCTTGTGCAGGGCATCGTCGAAATAGACCAATTGCCAATCGGTCGCCTTCGGGTTGCGCGTGACATAGAGGTCGACCGGATAGCCCCACACCGGCAGGAAATGCTTGTCGTAACACTTTTGCAGTGCCGCGGTGAGCTGCCTCATATCGCCGTCGCCAATCGACTCCCGGGCGTAGTTGATGCAGGCGATCCGGACCGGCTTCATCGACCTGCCGAGCAGTGCACGCTTCGCCTTCTTCATGGAAATCACCGTGTGCAACGACCGCTGAAATGCGGTCAGCCTAACACGAAGTACGCTGCACGTCAGGGATGTATTCTGGCAAGCCTGACTATGAGCCAAAGCGGCGGTTGACCACGAACACGGCGGCCGCGCACATCGCCATGCCGGCGATCGCCAGCGCATCGAGCTTCTCGCCGAACAGCAGATAGGCCATCAGCGCAGTGACGGCTGGCACCAGGTAGAACAGGCTCGCGACCGACGTCGCTGCGGCATGGCGGATCAGCCAGTACAACAGGCCGATCGATCCGATCGAGAGCGCGACCGCAAGCCAGGCCAGCGCAAACACGAACTCCCGGGTCCAGTGCACGACCCGATCCTCGAACAGGAAGGCGCCGATCGTGAAGAAGATCGTCACCGCCAGATACTGCACGAGATTGCCGGCACGCCAGTCGATGTGATTGCAGTAGCGGCGCTGGTACAGCGTGCCGAGCGTGATGCTGATCAGCGAAACCACCGAGGCGAGCCAGCCGAGCCCGGCTTCGCCGGACATCGGACGGTTGTGCAGGATCAGCGCCACGCCGCCGAGACCGAGCACGAGGCCAGCCCATTGCACCGGCGTCACCTTCTCGCCGAGCCAGCGGTTGGCAATCGTCGAGGTCAGTATCGGCTGCAGCCCCGGAATGAGCGCGGAGAGCCCCGCCGGAATGGAATGGGCGATCGCGATGGCTGTGCCGCCGAGATAGAAGCCGTGGACGAGGATGCCGGCGACGGCGCTGTGCGCCATCCCTGTGAGATCAGGCCATTTCGGTCGGGCGACGCCCGCGATGATGACCATCAGACCGACCACCACCGCCATGCGGATGGCGAGGTAGGTCAAGGGATCGGCGTTGTTGATGACGTATTTGGTGCCGATGAAGCCGGTGCTCCAGAGCAGGACGAACAGCACCGGCGCTGCGCGGGCAGCGAGATGATCTTGGTTATGATTCATTGCCCCCTGATTGCCCGAGCGAGGGGCGGTGCGGCAATGCGAATTTCTGATGCTGCGCTGCGACGGACGCGGCGGCTCAGATCAGCTGATCACCATTCTTCCGGACAGGGATCGATGATCTTCCAGAGCTCGACCCCATTCTTGATCTTTTTCATATCGGTGGTGAGCCCGCCATTGCGGCGGATCCAGTCCTTCACCGTATCGGGGTAGTAGGACATCAGGTCAGACGTCCCTTCCGCACTGGTGACCTTGATGCCGAAGGTGAAGGCTTTGTCGTAATAGGCCTGGTGGAAGCCGAGGCTCGCCTTGGGCGTCACGCAGATCTTGTTCAGCGGCACGATGCCGAGCACCAGCGTGCAGGCCGAATTGCAGATGCCATCGATGATCACACGCTCGCCGGTATCGCGGACGCGCTTGTATTTGGCCTTGTACTCCTCGACATAGCCGCCGTGGTCGCGCGTGATATGCAGCTGGGCCCGCGCGGGAGTAGCGGCAGCGACGAAGAGCAACAGCAGGCTGAGGAGCGTGATGCGCATGGCAGCTAGACTGCGAAAACCTTGCAAGGAAACGTACCGGCCCCGAAGACCACCCCAAAGCCCCAAAAGCAGCCGGCAGGAGAAATCTTTGACCGGATTCTCTTTGGCCATACTTGTGTGGGGAATTCGTTAAGCATCCCGAAAAGGCCAAAAATGGGCAGGCTTCGCCCGAGTCCGGCAATTCTGTCACACCTATCCGAGAATCTGCTGGATTTGCCCCGGTTTCCGGGCTTCGGACGGGTGCCCTGGCGGCCCGAAATGGCTATAGATGGCAAACCTTTTTTTCGCGGGTTCCGGAGAATCGAGATGAGCAAGTTGACCCTTGTAGCCGCGGTTGCTGCCCTGTCGGCGGCCATCCTAGCCCCCGGCTATGCGGAGGCGCGCGTGCATCACCGGCACCACCGCTATTATGCCAATCCGCTGCCGTATCGGATCAGCTATCTGCACAATTACGGCCCGGGTATCACCCCCGGCACCTTCGCCTACTACGATGGCCCGTCGACCAACCACTGCTACCAGAGCGCGGCCGGCTATGTCGGCCAAGACCGCCACCGGCACCCCTGCTACTGAGGGGCGCCGCAAGCGTCTCGTCCCGGGGGAAGCCCTATCCGACCGCACCAGATAGCAGCAACTGCTTCTCGATCTCATAGACCGGCAACTTGACGAGGTCCTTGCCGACCTCGCCCCGGAGCGCTCTTCGCACCGCGTCCGAATAATCGGTGCGGATCATGCCCAGCGCGCGCGGTGAGGCCACCATGGTCAGGCCCGAAGTCTCCCCGGCGCTGAGCGCGGTGTCGAGGCGCTCGGCGAGACTGCGCAGGAAGGTGCGTTCGGCCTCGTCGTGCCAGTCGGTCTGCTCCGCCGAGCTACGGGCACCGCCGACCGATGCATGGAACCTGCCAGGCGCATCGGTCCCTTGCGCGGCTGTGGACGGATTGGCGTGCTCGCGAACCTCCCTGGTGTGAAGGTTCGGAAACATCTCATCACCGAGATTTTCCAGGATGAGCGCCTTGCGTCCGTCGCACACGACGAGCCAGTCGCCCTTGTCGATCCTCATCTTGTTCATTGCACTGCTCCAAACCATCTGTGCGCCTGTCCTTCGAATTCGGCGAAGGACTGCCCACAACAACAAGACTAGGCTCGAAGCTGCACGGGCGAATTGCGCAGGATCAACGAGGGGGGCGAACTGAAGATCTGTTCATCAGCATTACATTCCGACCCTTGCCACAATTTGATCAGAACAACTTCGATATCCTGCATTGCGTAAGCGGAGGAATACATCATGAATCTCAAGATCGGCCTCATCGCAACATCCCTGTTCGGTGCCCTTGCGGCATCGTCGACGGTGTCGGCCATGCCAGTTGCGCCTGCGCCGACCGCGCAGGTCTCTGACGTCGAGCAGGTCCGCATGGTCTGCAACGCCTGGGGACGCTGCTGGTGGCGGCCGAACGTCTATTACGGCTACGGGCCCGGATATGGATATTACGGGCCGCCGCGCTATTACGGCCCGCGTTATTATGGCCCGCGCTACTATGGCTATTATGGCTATCGCCGCTGGTGAGATTTGCAGGGGCCCTCTGGGCCCCCTTCGCGTTTGCGAGATGGCTGGACCGCCGCTGGCCCATCAGCCTGGAGCAATTCCAAAACTGATCTAGATCAAAGATGAAATTTGCCGTGCTGTCATTCTGCTTTGATGGCCGATTTGATTGTTTTCCGATGCCCGCAGACAGGCATGAACGTGCAAACCCATCTCGAAAGGCAGCCGGAGCCCGCGGGGCGGAGTTTTCAATCCTTTAGCTGCCCGGCCTGTACAAGGCTCCATTTCATCGACCTCACCACCGGTCAGCCGATGAGCCGCGACCGCTGACGGTGTCATCGTGGCATGATGTCCGCAATACTACGGCCGGAAATCCGGTTTACTGAGTCGTCGTATTTCGCCATTGATGGCCACGTACCGACGTTCATTTTAGTGTCACATTACAGCATCCGGCCAGACGCATGTTCTTCGACGCTCTCGCCCCCTCTTCCGCGCTCCAGCTAACCCGGTTTACCGACGTCGATGCGTTTCGACCGGCCGAGGCATTGGAGGATTCCCGGAGCATTCCCCTCGACGTCGCCAATTTCGCCGCTGCGCGAGCAATCGTGAACCTGCCTGCTTGCCGGATCATCGTCGCAAGGTCGTTTGCGCGCATCCTCGAGACCACCTACCGCGCGCCTGGCGGCATGGTGATCCTGCCACTGAGTGATGATCTGCGCGCCACGTCGAGCGGGATGGATATCGATTCGCGCTTCTTCATCGGCTTGCGCGGCAACCACCACTGCCATTTCGTTGAGCCACAGATCAATCATCATGCGCTGATCATGTTCTCGCCCGCACTTCGGGACCGCGGCTGGTTCGATCGTGCCGATACCTTGTGGGTTCGCATGGCGGACCCCACCGCACATCTCTACGCGCGGCAGCTTGTGCGAGACATCCTGCGGACCGCGTCGGTCCAGCCACAGATGTTCGAGGCCACGGAGGTCGCTGCCCATCTTCAGGAAGGCCTGTTGCTCGCCTTCGATGACCTGTTTCGAATGAACCCGCTGTCGGATCGCAGCACCCCAAGAGCGGGCGTGCGCTCGGCCAGGCTCGTGCAGCAGATCGACGACTACGTCAGGGCCTATCCGACCGCTCCGATCTATACGGCCGATCTCGCCGACGAATTCGGCGTCTCGATCCGGACCCTCGGAGGCGCGGTGGCCAAGGTGCGCGGCATGAGCCTGCATCAATACATCCGCCTCAAGCGGCTTTGGGCCACCCGCACCCAACTCCTCAGAAGCGGCGGTGCCTCGGTCGCCTCGTGCGCCCGCGCCCATGGCTTTCATCACCTCGGCGAGTTTGCCGCGGCCTATCGCGCGACCTTCCACGAAGCGCCATCGGATACGTTGGCGCGGGCCCGGCAAAGCCGGCTCCAGGCCAGCTAGCGCGCAACGTGCGCCCGGCCAATGAAGCGCGCGCTTGACAACGCCAACGCGTGGCTGCCAACAATATCTATCCGAGCGCGAGTTCCGAAGAAGGAGCTGAGCACGCTCCCCTTGGTTCGCGCTCGGTTACGGTGGATCGAACCTTCGTCTGCATGTTGCGCGACGGGTTCAAAGGTCTATTCGCGCAGACTTTCGGCAAGTGACGCTTTTCAAGAGACCACAGAGCTGCAGGCGGGAGGCAAGAACGATGAACAAGTACTGCCTTTTCAAGGGTGAGTTGGTGAATGCCGCCCCGTTCCGGCCAGGCTACAAGGGTAGCCCCCACTATGTGGTCAATGTGAAAGGATCCCAGGGCAACATTTTCAAGTACGTCGTGAACGCGGCCTCGGACGAAGTGGGCGAGGACGGAAACAACAACGTGTATTTCTACAAGGATGTCGCCTTCAGCGACCCTGTCACAGACACACTCTCTGCGCTCCCGCTGGGCCTCCACACGAGCGGCTTTTCGCCGCTGGACTACTGGCAGGACAGAAGCCTGCTCGACATCCGGCGCATGCGACCCATTCCCTATTCCGACGCAGACGGCAACAGGATGGACGTGAACGACGACATCAGCGACGCACTGTCCATCGACACGAGCCAGCCGCCACAGTCGCTGCCCTATGACAATGGCAGCGGGGAACCGCAGGATCGGGATTTCTACCCGCCAAGCGAGACCGGTGTGATCGTCTATGGCTTCGGATTCCTGTTCCAGCCACAACAGGACGGACTGCACGAAACCCACATGAATCAGGGCAATCCGCGCGGGCGTCACTGGAAGGAAAATGGAGCTTTCCAGGATGGCGCGGTCATCATCAAGCGCGCTGCCGGATACCAGGCCCTGTTCACCGCCTTCCAGACGCAACGCCTGCCCACTAACGCAGGTGGTTTCCCTGTGGATGACGCAGTCCCTCTTCCGGAATTTATCCGCAGCTGACGGCTGGTCATGGACTGGCGCGCTCGGAAGGATTCGAACCTCCGACCCTCGGAATCGAAATCCGATGCTCTATCCAGCTGAGCTACGAGCGCCTGACCCCGGGTATTGGGCCACCGGCCGAAGCGCGGCGGTCATATGCTGGCAGGCCAGCAGGCCGACGACGTTCGGATCGGTTCGAATTAGCAGAGAGGCCGGACAATAAAAAGCCCTCCCCATCCCGTTTCGAGGCAGGTCGAAGGCACTTTCACCAGGTGGTGTTGAACAGCCCGAAATGCGGCTGCTGTGCCACCAGCATCATCGGCTGGCCACGCTGCGGTGCCGGCCGGGCCCGGGCGACCCTGCGCCTCGGTTGCACCGGAGTCTGAGCAAGCGGCTTGGCGTCGGCTTTCTTGGCCGCTGCCGCATCAGCCGGCGTGAGTTGCGCGAACGTCTCGCGCACCTTGGACTTGGCCGACATGTCTGCCAGCGCATCCGCTGGCGCGGTCGGCTGAGACGCCGTGGCGGCAGCCGTCATCACCGCCGGCGCTGCAATGGTCTGCTGATTGGTGTCGAGCACGACCCGGTCAGGCAAATGGCGGTCGGACCGAATCCGGATCGCCGGCTGGTCGTAGCTTGCAACTCCAACGGTCTGCGCAACCGGCGCTGTCGGCCAAACGAAATCTGCCGCAAACAACAGTGCGAGCAGGGCTCCGCCGACAAACATGAAATACCGAAAGATGGGCATTGACCGCACTCCGCCCCCGCATCCCCGCGCGGGTCCATCGCCTCAACCGGCGATCCCTCAATTGGTTCCTGCGCCCAGCCCTTTGGTTCAACTGGCAACGCCAAGATTTCCGGCCAAGGGGCACGGACGGTAACTTTTCCGCTAGCGGAATGCGTAGCCTTTAGGCGCGCCGCGCCGCGACAAGCGAGCACTTCGCTTGATCGGCATTCACGTTGACGAATCCGACGGGAACGCGCGCAAAAGTCTTGCGGCTCTTCATGCTGACCGTATCAGCCAGCACGTGGCTGCGGTCCGTCAAATGACTGCCGTCACGCCGCGTGAAGGCGCAGACGATCTCGACATCCTTTACGGCATAATCATTGTCATTTCGCACGGTGAACGTCACCAGCGCCTTTGAGCCGAGCCCGCCGCGGCGCCAGGTCTGCGACGAGATCTTCATTCGATCGAGGCCGACGGCTTCCGCGGCGGAGGTATCCGAGCCTGTTGGCGGAGCGGTATCGACACTTGCCAGCGCCAATTTCACGGGTTCGGTATGAGCGACATTGGAGGAAGGGATCAACCGCCAGACGGCACCACCGACCACACTCGCGGCCAGCAGCCAAAGCAGGCCCCGTTTCAACCAAACACGAGCGGCCGGCTGGAGTCGCTGGCGCTTCTCGCCGTCCCCGACGAAACGTCCCAGTCCGGTCCGGCCAAACCATGATTTCATGGGTGCATTGCTCGCTGCTTCTTCAATCGGCAAGGCGAATTAAGGTTCCCGCGGCTGTGGCGATCCCTGGAAGGCAGAGGCATGGTGGCGATTGTCGGTGGGGATCGCTAACATGCGCTGCAACATCGAAGACCCTATCGGGAGGAATTGAAATGCCTGTCACCGTCACGTGGGATCACGTCCATCTGCGCAGCCCGGATCCGGAAGCGACAGCCGCCTGGCTGCGCGATATCCTTGGCGGCGAGATCGTGCGCGCACCGGGACGCATCGATGTGAATCTCGGCGGCGCAAGGATCTTCATCGCACCGCTGGAGGGCGACAGTGCCGTCAGCCCGCCGCCTCCGCATCCCCATCAGGGCCTCGACCATTTCGGTCTCACCGTGAAGGACATCGATGCCGTCGCGGCCGAGATCAAGGCCAAGGGCGTGACATTCACGCGGGAGCCCACCACGATCCGGCCCGGCGTGCGCATCTGCTTCATCCGCGGTCCCGAAGGCATCTCCGTCGAGTTGCTCGAGCGCGACAAGAAATATACGTGACGCGGCAGGCGAGACGCTGCCCGGCCAGCTAGCTAGGTCATGCTACCGGGCATAAAGCAGCGGATGGTGACGCCCATATAGCCATAGATCGGCCACACCATGGTTCGCCCAACCCGATTGGGCTCCGAGATCACGGCCTCCTCCGGCACGTCGACCCAGACCAGCTCCTGCTCCTTGCCCTCGATCACATAGCCGAGGCGCGGGATGCGGACGCGATAATGCCCGTCCTTGCTCTCCCAATCGGAGTCCGAGATCGCCGAGCCGTCGGCATCGGAGCAGCATGGCCCCTTGCCGCTGCGCAAGCCGTCGAACCATGCCTTGAGCTCGGCACTGGTGTTGACGAACTGGCCGCGGTCGCGTGCGTGCCCGAGCGGGGCAATCAGCGCGATCAGCATCAGCGCGCAAGCAAGGCTTGCCGCGCTTCGCCACCCTGTCGGACGGCTAATCCGCCGGCGCAGTGTTTCGCAAATCGTGGGACGCGCACTGTACAGACGCGGCTCATCGCCGCCGGAATCGATCCAGTTGCTCACGTTTGTCTTGCTCCAGCACCCCGCGGCCAGTGCAACAAAGGTTATGCATTTCGCGGGCCAACTCCGATTCGTTGCGACAGGCCTCGCTGCATGATGAGACCGTCATGTCGGCGTCACACGCAAGCCGGGACAACTACGGCTCGCGTGCCAGCACGGGGCGCCGCCGGCAAAATTGCCGCGTTGCGCGAGGGGTTGCGCTTTGGCATAAAAGCTTCACCGGTGACGCCATTGGGCGATGGTGGCCGGCCGATGGGACGTTATGAAGAACGGCCTCTATTCGATTCACGTGAGCCTGCTCGATGGTCGAGTCGGCAAAGGCAGCGGCGTGATCCTTTTTCGCGACGGCAAGATCCTTGGCGGCGATGCCTACCTCTATTACACCGGCAGCTACGTGGTGAAGGACGATCGCACCTTCAAAGGCGAGGTGCTGGTGCAACGGCACACCTCCCCGCGCGGCGATGACAATCCGCTATTCGGTGGCCCCGCCCCTGTCGGCATCGGCGTCAGCGGGACCTACACCGACACCCGTGCGGAGATGACGGGCACGGCGCTGGTCGGCAAAGCCAGCCTGATTTTCGGCGCCACCCTGCACAAGCTCGTCGACGTCGATTAGCCACAGATTTATTCGGCAGCCTGCTCCAGCGGCGCGACGCGCGGCAAGATCATCTGGATGCGCGTACCGCTGCCAGGCTCGGAATCGAGATCCAGCCGGCCGCCGAGCCGGTTGGTGACGATGCTGTAGACGATGTGCAATCCAAGACCGGTCCCGCCCTGGTCGCGCCGCGTGGTGAAAAACGGATCGAAGGCGCGGCGCCGCACGTCCAGGCTCATGCCGCAGCCATTGTCGGAGACGATGACCTCGACATTGTCCTTGCCGGACTCGCGCACCTGGATGTCGATGATGCCTGGCCGCCCGTCCGGGAAGGCATGCGCCACCGAATTCAGGAACAGATTGGTCAGCACCTGGCCGTACGGACCGGGATAGCTGTTCATGGTCAGATTGGGCTGGCACTCGACGTTAAGCGTCAGGTTCTGCTTGCGCAGGCCCGGACGCAGGCTCATCACCACCTGCTCGGTGAGGTCGGCAAGGTCGAAGCTGCGCTGGTCCGAATAGTTGCGGTCGGCTGCGACCTGCTTGAACGACTGAATCAGCTCGGCCGCACGGTTCAGGTTGGAGACGAGCTGCGAGGACGCATCGCGGCTCGTGCTGAGATAATCGTTGAGCGTCGAGCGGCGAAGCTCGCCGCGCTCGACCTCGGCGCTGAACATGGCGGTCTTGCGTTCGAGCGCCGAGGCGACCGTCAGGCTGATGCCGACAGGATTGTTGACCTCGTGTGCGACGCCGGCGACCAGGCGCCCGAGTGCGGCCAGCTTCTCGGCCTCGATCAGCGAGGCCTGGGTCTCGCGTAGATTGCGCAGCGCGGTTTCCGCGGCGTCCTTGGCCTTGCGCATCTCCTGCTCGCCGCGCTTGCGTTCGCCGATGTCGAGCGCCACGGTGACGATCCGCTCGATCTCGCCCTCGGCATCGAGCAGCGGCAGCTTGTTGACCAGCCATTGCCGCATGTTGCCGGAGGCGTCCTTGTACTCCTCCTCGTAGAATCCGAGCCCCTTGCGCTGGCTGAGCACGCGCTTGTCGTTCTCGTCGGTCTTGGCCGCGCCATAGCGCGACATCAGATCGGCCGTGGTGCGGCCGAGCGCGTCGCCGGGCTCGATGCCGAAGATGCCGGCCATGTAGCGGTTCATCAGCACGTAGCGAAGGTCGCGGTCCTTGACGTTGATGACGGCGGGCACGGTGTCGATGACCTGCTGCAACAGGCGCCGGCCTTCGGCGATGGCATCTTCCGCCCGCTTCTGGTCGGTGATGTCACGCAGCGTGCCCTCGTAACGGACGATGGTGCCCTGCTCGTCCCGCACGCCCGTCGCGCTGTCGGAGAGCCAGAGAATGTTGCCGCTGCGCTGACGCACCTGATATTCGAACTCGCGCACCATGCCATCACGATGCATCAACCGCTGGTATTCCGCACGCGCCTCGGGATGGACATAGATGGTGTGGGCGATGTCGTTGATGCTGTCGATCAGGTGCTGCGGGCTGTCATAGCCCATCATGCGCGCCAAGGCCGGGTTGGCATTGAGGAGATCGCCTGACGGTGTCGTCACGTAGATGCCGTCGACCGAACCCTCGAACAGCTTCCGGTAGCTTTCTTCCGCCAGCCGCTGCTCGGTCAGCGCGCGCACCGCGGCTTCGCGCGCGGTATCGGCCTCCTCCAGCGCGCGGCGGAACACCTCGGCGGCCCGCGCGATGTCGCCGATTTCGTTGTTGAGATCGGCTGACGGAATCGAGGTCCTTTTCTCGCCGGCCGCAAGCGCGCGAATGGAGCGCGCGATCTGGGCCAGCGGCCGCACCGTCCGCCCCACCACGAAAACCGCGGCGAGGATACCGATCAACACGCCCATGCTGCCGAGCACGATGCTCTGCCAGCGCGCCTCCGCCAGCGTCCTGGCAAAATCGCGCGACAACACATGGCCGCGGCGGTCGCTGACGTCCCGCAGCAATTCGGTGACGCGGCCGATCAGCCGGCCCTCGGTGCCCAACACCTCGCGGTCGATATCGGCGATCTGCCGTTCGCGGACTGCGACTGCGATGATCGCATCGGCGTAATTGTTTACCGCCGTCTTCAGCTTGCCATCGGCAGTGACCATGGTCCGCATGCCCTGAGCGGCCTGTTCGGCCGCAGAGGGATTGCGCGCGAGCAGCCCGAGCGCGATCCGGCTCTGGGCCTCCGACAGGCGCGCGGCCAGATCACGGTCTGCGCTGTCGGAGACCGCTGCGTCGAACTGGTCGCGCAGCGGGGGCAGCCCGGCAAGCATTTGCGCACGACGATCGATCAGGGTCGATATCCGATCCAGCCCGCTGCGATAGGTCGCAAGCCGCTCGGAGACGCCGTCGATCATGTCCTGCTGCTCGGGGGCAAGCTCGATGCGGGTCTTCTTGAGGATGTCACTCAGGGTCGAGGCGGCCTCGCCGACCTGCTTGAACTGGATGCCTGCGCCGGGGTCGGTGACGAAATCGCGCGCGGCGAGCCGCAAATCGTTCATGCGTCGGTCGATGTCTTCGGCGAGATCGCCGACGCTTTGCAGCCGCTGAAGTTCGGCGAAGGTGGCATCGATGTGCCGGATCGCGATCACGCTGGCGGTCGAGGTGACGATGATCACCGCCAGCACCAGGATGAAGCTGCCATACGTCATCTGGCCGATGGACAGCGAAAACGATCGCTTCGGCGGCGGATTCGGTGGCGTTTCGGCGGACATTGGGGCGGAACCGGACTCCATACCCCTCCAATATACGCTGTATCGCCCCTCTGGGGGAACATGCCTCCGCGGGCCGAGACGGGCTGTTTTTCATGATGGTTTAGCGACGGCGGCCCGCCGCGCCGGGATCGTCATGGCAGCGACGCCGAGGACGACGCTGGCCAGGCCGATCCAGGCGGTCCGGCTCAGGGTCTCGCCGAGGAAGGCGACGCTGATGGCGACCCCGATGGGGACGCGCAAGTAAGCTTGTGCGGTGGTACCGACCGAGCCGAGCGTCTGGATCAGGCGGAAATAGATCGCGAACGCGGCTGCGGTCGAGAACACCGCGAGTGCCAGCAGCGCGAGGACGGAGCTTAGCGAGGGCGACAGCGTCCAGGGCTGCTCGAACACGAGCGAAGCCGGGATCAGCACGGCCGCGCCCGCCAGCAACGAGCCGGCGGCAGGCGCCATGGGGTCGAGGCCCTTGAAGCTGCGACCGAAGATCGCGGCGCAGGCGTAGCAGATGGTGGCTGCGACGATCGCCGCTTCTGCGAGGAGGCCGTTGCCGATCTCGCGGAACGCATCGACGCCGACGATCAGCAGAATGCCGGCCATGCCAGCCACCACGCCGAACAGCTTTCGCGGCGTCGTAGTCTCATGGCGGGTGACCATCGCGGTGAGCAGGAAGGTGAATATGGGCCCGGCCGAATTGAGGATGGTGGCCAGTGCCGCATCGACATGGCGCTCGCCCCAGGCGATCAGGGTCCATGGGATGACGCTGTTGAGCACGGCCTGGAAGGCGAAGCGCTGCCAGGCCGGCCCATCCGTGGGCATCCTGATTCCCCTCGCCCACATCACGGCGAGCAACAGCAGGCCCGCAACCGTCGTGCGCGCGGCGATCAGCGTGACCGGCGGGATGGTGGCGACGCCGAGCTTTATGAAAGTGTAGGAGCCGCCCCAGAGCGTTGCGAGCGCAACGAGCAATCCCAGCTCGACGGCGATGTTGGTGTCCTTCTTGCCGTCCATCTGATCGGTCCCGTCCATTCGCGATGGATGGAACCTAGCGCATCAGCGGTCGATAATACTTCGCTCGGTATCGAAGCGTTCTAGCCGACTGCGCCGACCTCGAACACCTCGCCGTCATAGCCGGCCTCGCGGGGGATGCGGAGCTGCCGCCCGCTCTCGGTTTTGGTCATCACGGGCATCACCGTGACGATCGACATCCCCTTGGCATGATCGAGCGCGGCGCTCACGCTCGGCTGCTTGGCGAGCCGGATCAGATTGCGCGTAGTCGGGAACGGCAGCTTGAAGCGGCCGCTCTCGCCGCCCTCCACCGCCTCGCGCGCCGACAGCCAGATCGAATCGGTCGACTCCCGGCCATCATGCGCACCGAGCTGGTCGGGCGGCGCAGCCGCAAGGAAGAACCAGGTGTCGAAACGCTTCGGCATGCCCTCCGGCGTGATCCAGTGCGCGTAGGGCACCAGGGTGTCGAGCGCGAGCTGGAGACCGTTGTCGGCGAGAATGCTGAGGAAGCTGATCTTGTGCTCGTTGAGCGCGACACGATGCGCGTCAGCGATCTCGCCGGCGCGCCCGGCATCAACATGTGCGTTCGAGCCCTTCGCGCGCGCCAGCAGGATGCCGCTCTCCTCAAACGTCTCGCGGATCGCGGCGATCCGAAAGCCGCGGTCGGCTTCGCTGAGGCCCTCGCCGCCCGAATAGAGATCGGCGCGGGCGACAATCTCCTGATCACCGGCGTCGACGCTGCCGCCGGGAAACACCAGCGCACCCGAGTTGAACTCGATCTGATGATGACGGACCATCATGAAGATTTCGACCTCGCCGCGGCCGTTGCCGTCGGCCTTGGCGCCGTCGCGCAGCAGGAGGATGGTCGAGGCCGGGCGTGATGCTGATGTCTCGGGCATTCGACTAGCCTGCGGCGCTGGATTGCGGACCGAGATTGGCACGCTTGTCGAATTTGGCGACGCGCGACAAGAGATAGTCAACCTCGGCCTTCGCGGTCGCCGTCATCGTTGCACCCGGCTTGCGCTGCGCGCTGGATGCGATGATGCCGCGCTTCTGCAGCACGTATTTGCGCACGGTCAGGCCAACGCCGGGCTGCTGCTCGTAGCGGATCAGCGGCAAATGCGCATCGAACAAATCATGCGCAGCATCGCGCTTGCCGGCCTTGGAGAGGTTGACGACGTCGATCAAGAGTTCGGGGAAGGCGTAGCCGGTCATGGCGCCGTCGGCGCCGCGCTCCATCTCGAAGTCGAGGAACGTGCCGCCATTGCCGCAGAGGATCGAGAGCGGACGGAGCGAGCCATCCTTCTGGAAGCCACGCAGAGTCGTGATCTTCTCCAGCCCCGGCCAGTCCTCGTGCTTGAGCATCACGCAGTTCGGATTGTCCATGACGATCTTGCGAATCACGGCGGGGGTGAACACCACCGTGAGCGTCAGCGGATAGTCCTGAAGCACCCAGGGCACATCGGGGCCGATCGCCTCGGCCGCCTGCTTGAAATAGCCAACGATCTGGTCGTCGGTGCGCAAGCTCGGCGGCGGCGCGATCATGACGCCCGCCGCGCCCGCGTCCATCGAGGCCCTGGCCAGCGAGCGCATGGTGGCAAAGCCCGGCGCGGAGACGCCGACGATCACCTGCATCTTCTTGGCGCGCTTGACATAGCGCACCGCCACCTGCTCGGCCTCGGCGGCGTCGAGCTTCGGCGCCTCGCCGAGGATACCCAGCACCGTGACGCCGTCGCAGCCGACCTCCTCGTAGAAATCGGTCAGGCGGTCGATCGAGCGCTCGTCGATCCGGCCGTCGTCGTGGAACGGCGTCGGCGCGATTGCGAAGGTGCCCTTGGCGTCGGCAGTGAGTTTCATCGGGTCTCTCTCTTTTCCGTCATTCCTGGGCGTGCGAAGCACGAGCCCGGAATCCATTTATCTGCTGTGCGTGCTGTACCATGGATCCCGGGCTCACGCTTCGCGTGGGATGACAGCAGCCTAAAACCGCCGCGCGCCCATCTTGATCTGCTCCTCGGAGAAGAAAATCTCCTTGGCGTGATCGACGATGTCCTGGGCGTTCCAGCCCGTGTGCGGCGGTTTCCAGCCTTCCATTTCCATCATCCGCATTTCGCGCACGCCGCGAGGCCCGGACACGCCCAGCACCTTGCCAGTCTGGTCGCCCGACAAATCGCTGACCATGTATAGCACGGCCGGCGCGATGCCGTCCGGCCCCAGCGCCGCACCTGGGTTCTCCTTATAGCGGGGCAGGTCTGCGGTCATGCGGGTCAGGGCGCCCGGGGCCAGCGTCCAGATCCGGATGTTGTACTTGCGGCCCTCGATCGCCAGCACGTTGGACAGGCCCCAGATGCCGCCCTTGGCCGCGCCGTAATTGGTCTGGCCGAAATTGCCGATCAGGCCCGAGGTCGAGGCGGTGTTGACGATGACGCCGCCGCCATTTTCCCGCATCCAGCGAAACACCGGCATGGTGCAACAAAAGGTGCCTTTCAAATGCACCTTGATGACCTTGTCCCAATCGGCCTCACTGGCCTTGTGAAAGGTCTGGTCGCGCAGGATGCCGGCGTTGTTGACCAGGATGTCGGCCCGGCCGAAGTGCTTGATGGCGTCGTCGAACACCGACTGGCCGCC
The DNA here is from genome assembly GCF_004114955.1 of Bradyrhizobium guangzhouense. NCBI lineage: Bacteria > Pseudomonadati > Pseudomonadota > Alphaproteobacteria > Hyphomicrobiales > Nitrobacteraceae > Bradyrhizobium > Bradyrhizobium guangzhouense. The sequence goes on along the minus strand of NZ_CP030053.1, from coordinate 3,072,829 downwards.
TTCCATGGTGGAGATGTCGGCACCGTTGGCGACGGCCTTGCCGCCCTCGGCCTTGATCGCGTCGACCACCATCTGCGCCATCGATTTGTCGGCGCCAGACCCGTCACGGGGCCCGCCGAGATCGTTGACCACGACCGAGGCCCCTTCCCGCGCGAACAGCTTTGCGTAGGCCTCACCGAGCCCCCCGCCCGCGCCGGTGATCAGCGCAACCTTGCCATCGAGCAGTCCCATGGTGGCTTCTCCTTGTTTGTTGTTGTTCTCTCGTGTCCCGGCTCTGCAGCGCATCACTGCGTGCTGCGCAGCGTCCGTGGCAGGAGACCTAACTCAGCACCGTCTTGCCGTTCTTGATCACCGTGACCCCGCGCGACTTCACCTTGGCTTCGAACGAGATCGTGTTGCCGTCCTTCCAGAGGTCCATGGTCACGGTCTCACCGGGATAGACGGGCGAAGAGAACCGCGCGACGTGCTGGCGGAACGCGGACGCGTCGTAATCGGCATAGGTCTGGAGCACGCCGCGGCAGGTGATGCCGTAGGTGCACATGCCGTGCAGGATCGGACGCGGGAAGCCGGCCTTCCTGGCGAACTCGGGATCGGAGTGCAGCGGGTTGCGGTCGCCGCAGAGACGATAGACCAGCGCCTGGTCGGGTCGCGTGACGATGTCGATGGTCTTGTCGGGACTCCGCGAGGGGATCTTGTGCGGATCGGGCTGGGCCAGGTTCGGCCCGCCGAAGCCGCCATCGCCGCGGGCGAAGCGCGAAGCGACGAGCGTGGCGAGCTCCTCGCCCTTTTCGTTCTTCAGCACGGTCTGGTGGCTGATGACGACGCCCTTGTCCTTGCCCTTGTCGTAGACTTCCAGCACGGAGGAATCGGCGGTGATGTTGGCGGCGACCGGCAGCGGCTGATGGAAGGTGATGTCGCGCTCGCCGTCGACCACCATGACGCGGTTGAGGTTCATCTCGCCGGGGCCCGAGCCCCAGGCGGCGACGGAAGCAAAGGTCGGCACCACCTTCAGCGGCCGCGGCGTGAACGTGCCTTCGTTGACAAAGGCGAGTTCATTCTCATCCATGGGATCTGCGCCGAGGCCGATGCCGTAGGCGTAGAGCATGACCTCGCGGTCGCTGTAGGTGTATTTCTGGCCGAGGTTTTTCAGGCCTTTGAGTTCTTCGTATCTGGCGGACATTTTCTGGCTTCCTCTCCGGATTCTTATGCGCCGCTGCCAGTCGAAGTGCCCTTTCCCCTTGTGGGAGAGGGCTGCGAGAGCCGTGCGGCAAACTCGTTTGGGTGAGGGGTTGCCTCCGCGTTGAGCAATCTCTCTGCGGAGAGAACTCCTCATCCGGCGCTTCGCGCCACCTTCTCCCACAAGGGGAGAAGGGAAGAAATCATGCCACCGTAAAGAACGGCAGCGGCGCCCCGTCTGTCGGCTTGAACACCACCTTCACCTTCTGGCCGATCTTGAGCTTTTCAAGATCGCAGTCGACGAAGTTCGTCTGCACCGAAGGCCCCTCCTTCAGCGTGACGTAGCCGATCGCATAAGGACCGGTCGGCGACTTCCGCATCAGGCTGTAGGTGTAGATCGTGCCCTCGCCCGAGGCCTCCTCCCACACGGTCTTGTCGGAGTAGCAGAACGGGCAGATCGAGCGCGGGAAGTAATGCGCGTCGCCGCACGCGGTGCAGCGCTTGATCATGAACTTGCCCTGCTTGGCGGCGTCCCAGAACGCGGCGGTCTCGGGGTTCGTGACCGGCGCCGGATATTTTTTTGCTTCACTCATCACACGCGCTCCAGAATGGCTGTCGAAGCGGCGTGGCGAACGCCCAGAAGGCCGCCGGTGCCATGGGCGATGGCGAGATCGCAATTTTTCACCTGCACCTTCGGATGCGCCTCGCCGCGCAGCTGCCTGACGGCCTCGATGATCTTGGTCATGCCGCCGCGGTTGACCGGATGATTACTGCACAGGCCGCCGCCATCGGTGTTGAACGGCAGCTTGCCGACGCCCGAGATCAGGTTGCCGTCGGCAACGAACTTGCCGCCTTCGCCCTTCTTGCAGAAGCCGAGGTCCTCGAGCTGCATCAGCACCGTGATGGTGAAACTGTCATAGATCGAGGCGTATTTAATGTCCTTCGGCGTGATGCCGGCTTCCTCGAATGCACGCGGACCGGACCAGACGCCGGCCGAGTACGTGAGGTCGAGATCCTTGCCGCCGCGCGGGCCCTTCATGGCTTCGCCGTGACCGATCAGCTTGACCAGCGGCTTCTTCAGGCTTTTGGCAATCTCGGGCGTCGTCACGATCAGCGCGCCGCCGCCGTCGGAGACCACGCAGCAATCCATGCGATGCAGGGGATCGGAGATCATCGGCGAGTTCAGGACGTCCTCGACGGTGACGACGTCCTTGAGCATCGCATGCGGATTGTATTGCGCGTGATGCGAGGCAGCGACCTTGATCCAGGCGAGCTGCTCGCTGGTGGTGCCGTAGTCGTGCATATGGCGCATGGCACACATGCCATAGGCATTGTGCGTGGTCGCGCCGTACGCCGATTCGAAATCGACCTCGGCGCCGGCCGCACGCGGCGGCATCGCGCCGGTGCGCGGCTTGCCGGCAAGCGTGATCAGCGCGATCGAGCACTTGCCCGCCGCGATCGCTTCGGCGGCATGGCCGAGATGGATGATGTAGGAGCAACCGCCGGTCTCCGTGGAATCGACGTGACGGAGTTTCTTGGTGTTGAGGCCGAGATAATCGACCATCGGCCAGGCGCCGCCGGGCGCATCGCCCGCGCAGAAATAGCCGTCGACATCGTCCTTGCTGATCCCGGCATCCTCGATCGCGCCCTTGGCGACCTCGGCGTGAAGCTGGGCGGTGGATTTGTCCGGCGCATGCCGGGTGGGGTGCTCGTAGATCCCGACAATGTAGGCCTTGCCCTTGATGGTCAAAACAGAGGTCTCCGCTCGCGTTTCTTCTTGGCTCTTTTTTCTGAACCGCTGATGCCCTGTTGGCAAGCGCGGAAATATTCCGTCGGGCGAGAGGGCAGCGGGTTGGCGCAAGTGAGGTCGGTTATGCAGCGCCCCTCTGCTCCCGCATCGTCATTGCGAGCGCAGCGAAGCAACCCAGGAATATTTCCGCGAATGCATTTCTGGATTGCTTCGCTGCGCTCGCAATGACGGACGAGACAGCTCAAATCCTACAGGTGTTTTGCCCGACGCCACAAGCGAGTTTTCGTTTTATCGAAAATAGACCCGTTTGCCGAAAACAACCCCATGCACAGTAGAACGGCGATTGATTTCAAAGGGGAAATCGTAGGGTGGGTTAGCGGCAGCGTAACCCACCTCTTTTGCTCTCCACGCGGACATCAAAGTCGTGGGTTACGCCCAGCGGTTTGCGCTTCGCGCAATCCGCTCCGCTAACCCACCCGACAAGGGCCCTACTCCGCCGCGATCTGCCTTGGCGCGGGCGGCGGGCTGGCCAGATCCGCGGCGAGTTGGGCGTAGCGGGCATTGGCGTCGGCGACGGCCTTCTCCTTGACCGGGCCGTAGCCGCGGATGCGGTCGGGCAGCGAGAGAAGCTCGACGGACGTGTCGATCGTAACAGGCGACAGCAGGCCGAGGACGGTAGCGACGTCCTTCTCGTAGCCGACGATCAGGTCGCGCTCGAGCTTGCGGTCGGCGCTGCGGCCGAAGATGTCGAAGGGCGTGCCGCGCAGGAACTTGAACTTGGCCAGCGTACGGAACGCCGTCAGCATCCACGGGCCGAAGGCGCGCTTCTTCGGGCGGCCCAGCGCGTCGACACCGGATGCCAAAATCGGCGGGGCCAGGTTGAAGCTAAAGGTATAGTCGCCTTCGAACTGGTCGCGGAGCTGCTGCTCGAAAGCGCCGTCGGAGAACAGCCGCGCGACCTCGTACTCGTCCTTGTAGGCGAGCAGCTTGGCGTAGTTGATCGCGACCGCGCGCGGCAGCGCATCGCCGTAAGCACCCTTCACTGCGGCGTCGCGGACCTGGTCGACCAGCTTGCGATAGCGTTTGGCCAAGCGGCCGTTCTGGTAGGCGATGAGATGCCCGGCGCGGTGCTCGATGACCTCGTCGAGGGTCATCGCGTCCAGCGTCTTGGGCGCTGCGACCTCGTCCGTCCCCTTCAGCATCTCGGCGAGACGCGCGGGGTCCGCGACCGCGAGGCGGCCGAGGCGGAAGGCTTCCTTGTTCATCTTGATCGAGACGCCGTTGACCTCGATCGCCTGCTCGATCGATTCCGCCGACAGCGGGAACAGGCCCTTCTGATAGGCATAGCCCATCATCATCATGTTGGTGGCGATGCTGTCGCCGAGCAATTGCTCGGCCGGCTTGGTGAAGTCGAAGAACACCGAGTCCTTGTGCAGCGCCGTCTCCAGCAGCCCGTTCAGCTTGCGGGTCTGGAAGTTGAAGTCGCGGTTGAGCACGAAATCGGCGGTGGGGATGACGTGGCTATTGATGATGCCGCGTGTGCGGCTGCTGTCGCAGAGCGAAATCGTGTCCTTGGCGACCGCGACCACCTCGTCGGCGGCGAGCACGACGTCGGCGGTGCCGGTGACGATGCGCGAGCAGGTCACCTCGGCCGGATGATCCGAGAGCCGTACGTGGCTGAGTACCGCACCGCCCTTCTGGGCGAGGCCGGACATGTCGAGGATCATCGAGGCCTTGCCCTCGATATGCGCGGCCATGCCGAGCAGCGCACCGATGGTGAGCACGCCGGTGCCGCCGACGCCGCCGACTGCGATATTATAGGGTTTGTCGAGCGTCGGCTTCGAGGCCGGCTCAGGCAGCTCGCCGATATCGGCGAGCTCCGCCGGAGCGCGATGGCGCGGCTTGCCGCCGTCGACGGTGACGAAGGACGGGCAGAAACCCTTGAGGCAGGAATAGTCCTTGTTGCAGGCGGACTGGTTGATGGCGCGCTTGCGGCCGAACTCGGTCTCCAGCGGCTCGACCGAGATGCAGTTCGACTGCACCGAGCAGTCGCCGCAGCCTTCGCAGACCGCCGGGTTGATCATGACGCGGCGCGCCGGATCCTCCATCAGGCCGCGCTTGCGGCGGCGGCGCTTCTCGGCGGCGCAGGTCTGCACGAAGACGATCGCCGACGTGCCCTTGTACTCGCGGCACATCTTCATGACGTTCTGAAGCTCGTCACGGTGATATTTCTTCACGCCGGGCGCGATGGTATCAGCGGGATAGGCGTCCGGGTTTTCCGAGACAAGATAGATCTCGCGGATGCCTTCGGCATGGAGCTGGGCCATGACCTTCTCGGGCGAGAGATCGCCGTCATGGCGCTGGCCGCCGGTCATTGCGACGGCGTCGTTGTAGAGGATCTTGTAGGTGATGTTGGCCTTGGAGGCGACCGCCTGGCGAATGGCGAGAATGCCCGAGTGGAAATAGGTGCCGTCGCCGAGGTTTGCGAAAATGTGGCTTTCGTTGGTGAAGGGCGCGATGCCGACCCACGGCACGCCCTCGCCGCCCATATGGGTAAAGGTCTCGGTCGAGCGGTCCATCCACAGCGCCATGAAATGACAGCCGATGCCGGCAAGTGCGCGGCTGCCTTCGGGGACCTTCGTCGATGTGTTGTGGGGGCAGCCGGAGCAGAAATACGGGGTGCGGGAGACCGGCGCCGTGGGGATCATCTGGGACGCCTGGCGGCCGTTGAACCAGTCGGCCTTGGCGCGGAGCATCTCCGCAATCTCGGGGTTGAGATTAAGTCGGAGAAGTCGCTCGGTGAGCGAGGTCGCAAGCGAGGCGACGCTGAGCTCGGCGGCGAAGGTGAGGAAGCGCTTGTCGTGCTCGTCCATCTTGCCGACGATGCGCGGGCGCACGTCGTCGCGCCAGTTGAACAACACTTGCTTGACCTGGTTCTCGACGATCTCGCGACGCTCTTCGACGATGAAAATCTCTTCGAGGCCGACGGCGAATTCATGCACGCCCTCCGGCTCCAGCGGCCAGGGCATGCCGATCTTGTAGAGACGAAGGCCGATTTTTGCGGCGACCGCTTCGGTGATCCCGAGTTCACGCAGCGCCTGGCGGACGTCCTCATAGCTCTTGCCGGAGGCCATGATGCCGAAACGGGCGTTCGGCGAATCCATGGTGACGCGGTTGACCTTGTTGGCGCGGGCAAAGGCGATCGCGGCGAAGCCCTTGTAGTCCTGCAGGCGGCGGTCCTGCTCGAAGCGGTCGTCGGGCCACCGCAGATTGAGGCCGCCGGGCGGCAGCTCGAAATCAGGGGGAATGATGAAGGGCTTCATCTCGTCGGTGAGGTCGATCTCGGCGGTGGTCTCCACCGTCTCGGTGATCACCTTCATGCCGACCCAGCAGCCCGAATAACGCGACATCGCAATGCCGAGCAGGCCCATCTCGATCATCTCGTGGATGCTCGAGGGATAGAGATAGGGCATCAGCGCCGACATGAAGGCATGGTCCGACTGATGCGGGACGGTGGAGGATTTGGCGCCGTGGTCGTCGCCGGCGAGGCACAGGACGCCGCCGTTCTTGGCGGAGCCGGCGGCATTGCCGTGGCGGAAGACGTCGCCGCAGCGGTCGACGCCGGGGCCCTTGCCGTACCAGATGCCGACCACGCCGTCGTATTTCGCGCCGGGCGAGAGGTTGAGCTGCTGCGAGCCCCAGACGGCGGTCGCTGCCAAATCCTCGTTCACGCCGGGCTGGAATTTGATGTTGTACTGCTCGAGGTGCTTGCGCGCGGCGAACAGCTGCTGGTCGTAGCCGCCGAGCGGCGAGCCGCGGTAGCCGGAGATGAAGCCGGCGGTGTTCAAGCCGGCGGCGCGGTCGCGCCTGATCTGAGCCATGGGCAGACGGACCAGCGCCTGAATGCCCGTCGTGAAGATATGGCCGGTGTCCTGGGTGTATTTTTGGTCGAGACTGATCGGACCCTGGTTGATGCCCATTATTGCCCTCTTCCGCCCTTTAGAGCGTTTGGCTGCTTAAGCCGTTGCCTGCCCGTCGTTTTTAGCTAGGGCGCGCCGACCACCTCTGCCACTCTATGTCGGATATTTAACGCGGCGCATCACAAATCTGGCCCATCCGTGGCGGCAGGAAAAAAACGCAATTTCGTGGCCGGAAAGACGTTGGCGATTTTCAATTTGTGTCACCATACCCCCGCTGTCGCGAAACGACATGACGCCGCTATGCTGGGGCATTCGACCGATGGTCGCAGGAGAAGGCTTTCGATGCGGACGATTCTGGCTGTTGCGCTGTTGTGCGGTGCGGTTGCGAAGGCCGCTGTCGCCGCCGAGCCGTCGCCCGAGCTGATCGCCACTGGCAAGACGCTGGTCGAGGCCGGCGACTGCGCGGGCTGCCACACCGCCGATCCGGCCAAGCCGTTTGCCGGGGGCAAGCGCATCGACACGCCGTTCGGTGCGATCTATGCGCCGAACCTGACGCCGGACCGCGACACCGGCATCGGCGCCTGGACGGATGCCGATTTCACCCGAGCCCTGCGCTATGGCACCGCGCCGGATGGCTCGCTTTATTACCCGGCCTTCCCCTACCCCTACTTCACGCGGATGACCAAGGACGACACGCTGGCAATCCGCGCCTATCTCGGCACGCTCGCGCCTGTGATCGGCCGCAACAAGCCGCCGGAGCTGCACTGGCCGCTCAACTACCGCTTCCTGATGCGCGGCTGGAACCTGCTGTTCTTCACGCCCGGCCTGTTCGAGCCGGACCAGAGCAAGAGCGCGGCATGGAACAGGGGCAGCTATCTCGTCAACGGCCCTGGCCATTGCGGCGCCTGCCACACGCCGAAGAACGCCTTTGGCGCGGACAAGAACGCGCAGGCGCTGACCGGCAGCGAACTCGACGGCTGGTACGCGCCGCGCCTCGATGGCGCCGCGCGCAGCGGGCTGCAATCGTGGAGCGCGGAGGACATCACCGAATATCTGCAGAGCGGCCGCAACGCCAGGAGCCATGCCGGCGGTCCCATGGCCGAGGTGATCGTCGGCTCGACCTCGAAGATGACCGATGCCGATGTGCGTGCGATGGCGACCTACCTGAAGAGCCTGCCGCCGGCGCGCCGCGAGACCATCGTGACGCCGCCCGAAGAGGCCGAGATGAAAGCGGGCCAGGCGGTCTACGCAAAATTCTGCATCGCCTGCCATGAAGCGGACGGCTCCGGCGCGCCGCGTATCTATCCGCCGTTGCCGGGCAATGCGCTGCTGCAATCCATCAACCCCTCCTCGACCTTGCGCGTCATTCTCGACGGCGCCCACACCGTGACGACCCCGCGGGCGCCGAACACCGGCGAGATGCCCGGCTATGCCAAGCAGCTGTCGGACGAGGAGATCGCGGCGGTGACCAACTACATCCGCAATTCCTGGGGCAATGCCGGCCCGCTGGTGACGCCGGCGCAGGTGGCGAAGGCGCGAGGGCAGGAGCCGTAGCCCGCAGCAGCCATTTCCCGTCATTGCGAGCGCAGCGAAGCAATCCAGAGTTTTTCCGGGAGACAGTCTGGATTGCTTCGCTACGCTCGTAATGACGTGGATAGAGCGAGCTACTACCGCTCCTCATCCCCTGTGAACACGAATTTCGGCATCTCCCATTTGTAGCGCACGGCGAGCAGGCGAAAACTAATGCCGAGGACGAATGTCAGCACGGTCCAGAGCTCGGCGTTGAGCTTGAGGCCGAACGCCGTGGCGTAGAACAATCCCGTCACCACCGAGACGCTGGCATAGAGCTCGGAGCGAAACAGCAGCGGCACGTCGTTGCAGAGCACGTCGCGGAGCACGCCGCCGGCGCAGCCCGTGACCATGCCGGAGACGATCACGATCGGTAGCGATGCATCCATCTGCCAGGCGATGTCGCAGCCGGTCATGGTGAAGACGACGAGGCCGATGGCATCGAGCACGATGAAAGCGAGCTTCAGCCGGTGCACAAGCCGCGCGAACAGGATGGTGAGGAACGCCGCCCCGCCGGCGAGCGCGAGATAAACAGGGTTCTGCACCCAGGCCAGCGGATAATGGCCGAGGAAGAGATCGCGCAGCGTGCCGCCGCCGAGCGCGGTGATGCAGCCGAGGAAGCAGACGCCTAACCAGTCCATGCTGCGCCGTCCCGCCGCAAGCGCGGCGGTCATGCCCTGCGCGGCCACGGCAACCAACGAGAGGAAATGCAGCACGCTATCGCTCGGCGGCAGGCTCCACATCGCCTTGTTCCCTTTCCCCTCGATGGAACCGCGAACGGTTCCAAAATGAACAGGTTCCCGATTCCGCGCCGGAGGGCAACATGCGACGAAAGCATAATACGCGCGGAACAGAATCTCGCACCTGGGGGTTGTCAGGTCGCAATCAACGAGGAGACCCAATCGATGGCTGACGACCGTTTTCCCAACGATCCGTACCGCCCGAACCTCGCCGACGATGAGTATCTTCGCGCGGCGCGCCGGGATGCCGACTTGCAGGCCGATCCCGAGCTCGGCGAAGGCCCCGCCTCCAGCGGCAAGATCGCGCTGTTCGCCGTGGCGATCGCCCTGGTGCTGGGCGCCGTGTTCTATGGCTTGAACAACACCAGCACGGGCAACCAGGCGAGCAATACACCTGCGACACAGACCGCGCAGCAGACGGCCCCGACCAATCCGGCCGCGCCTCCCGGCATGCGTGACGTGACGCCGCGCAACAACACTGCACCGGGCGTGACCACGGGTGCTGCGCCGAGCAAGCCGGCCGCTCCGGCGGATACCCCTGCGGCCAAACCGGCACCGGATACGCAGACGCCGTCTGACGGCGCGAAGTAACAACGCGACTGTCGTCGCGTAACACACGACTGTCATCGCCCGGCCTGATGCGCAATTGCGCATCAGGACCGGGCGATCCAGTATCCGAGATGGTCGTGGTTGAATCGCGAGGCCGCGGCGTACTGGCTGCCCCGCCTTCGCGGGGCATGACACCGAGAGGATGAGAGCGGCGGGATCGAAAGGTCCCGCCGCTCTTCGTTTTCAACGCGGACCCTAGCCAAACATCTTGTTGAGCTCGCCGCCGGAATAGCCGCTGGCGAGTTCGCCAAACGTCCCCTTCTCGGCCATCTCCTTTGCGGCGCGCATGAAGCCGCCCCAGGCGGCGCGGGCGAGCGAGCCGCCGACGCTGATGCGGCGCACGCCGAGATCTTCGGCTTCCTTCAGTGACAGACCGGAGCCGCCGATCAACAGGTTGAACGGCTTGGGTGCAACGGCCTTCACTACGGCGGCAATGTCCTCGCGCGTCTTCAGGCCCGGCGCGTAGAGGCAATCGGCACCGGCATCCGCGTAGGCGGTGAGCCGGTCGATGACGAGCTTGAGATCGGTGACGCCCCACAGATAAGCTTCGCAGCGGCCGACGAGCAGCGCGCCACTGTCGCCGATCGCCTTGCGCGAGGCCTTGATGCGCTCGACCGCAAGCGCGCGATCGTAGAGCGGCTTGTCCTTGTCGCCGGTGGAGTCCTCGATCGACAGGCCGGCGACGCCGGTGCGCACGCCGCGCTCGACATTGTCAGCGACCTTGTCCGGCTCGACCGCAAAACCGCCCTCGAAATCCGCATTGACGGGAATGTCGACGGACGAACTCAATGCTGCCAGATGCTGACAGACATCCTCGACCGTAACGCGGTTGTCGGCCTTGCCGATGGTCCAGGCAAAGCCCGCGCTCGACGATGCAATCGCCTTGAAACCGAGATGCTGCAACGCCTTGGCGCCGCCGACATCGACCGGATTGGGCAGGATGAAGCAGCCGCTCTCGTGCAGCTTCCTGAACGTCGCGCGCTTGTCAGCCGTTGTCACATGCATGTTTCTCTCCCTTGTTGGCCGCGCAGACATAGGCACGCAGAAATGCGACCGCTAGTGCGCGTCATGCACGGCGCGGCTGTCCTTGGGCGCCTGCGCGCGATCGGTCATGCCGTAGTCCCTGATGACGCTGGCAATGCGCAGGTGATAGTCGGCGAAGATGGTCGCCCTGCCCTTGGCCTGGGTGCGGCGGTGCTCCATCGTGTTGCGCCAGGCCTGCACGGCGGTCTCGTCGCGCCAGAACGACAGCGACAGGATCTTGCCCTTCTCGGTCAAGCTCTCGAACCGCTCGACCGAGATGAAGCCGTCGATGGTCTGCAGGATCGGCTTCAGATCGGCCGCGAGGTCGAAATAGTCCTGGCGATGGTCCGGCTTGGGCCAGACCTCGAAGATCACGGCGATCATGGGCGCCTCCCCAATCGTTGATGGCCTACAATACCACCTTGCGCAGGAAGGTGCGCTCTTCCGCGAGGATGAATTTATTGTCCTCGGCAAAATGGAAATTCGCCATGCCTTCGGCGTCCTGCCGCAGCCGCGCGCGATAGGCCTCGTAGGCGGCGAGGCTCTCGAAGCTGATCAGCGCGAAGGCGATGTTGTTGGTGCCCTCATGCGGCATGAAATAGCCGATCAGGTCGCCGCCGCATTTCGGGATGATGGTGAGCCAGCGTTTTGAGTATTCCTCGAACTGCGCGCGCTTGAAGGGATCGAGCTGGTAGCGGATGAAGACGGTGACGGACATGTTGGGCTCTCCTGTTTCCACACCGTCATTGCGAGCGCAGCGAAGCAATCCAGGAATCTCGTTGCGGAGACAGTCTGGACTGCTTCGTCGCTGCGCGCCTCGCAATGACGATGTGGTGAGAGGCTACGCCCTTGCCCTGATACAATGCTTCGGCTACCATCGAAGCATGAAATCAGGACCCGACATCGCCATGGTCGCCTCGCTGGTCGGCGATCCCGCCCGCGCCAACATGCTCACGGCGCTGATGAACGGCCGCGCGCTCACCGCGAGCGAGCTGGCGCAGGAGGCCGGCATTACGCCGCAGACCGCGAGCTCGCACCTCGCAAAACTCGAGGCCGGCGGGCTGGTCGAGCCGGAGAAGCAGGGCCGCCACCGCTACTATCGCCTCACCGACGACGACGTCGCCGGCGTGCTCGAGGGCCTTGCCGGACTTGCCGCGCGCACGGGACATATGCGCGTGCGGACCGGGCCGAAGGATCCGGCGCTGCGCCGGGCGCGGATCTGCTACGACCACCTCGCCGGCGATCTCGGCGTGCAGATGCTGGACTCGCTCCGGTCACGAAACCTCGTGAAGCAGAAGAAGCAGGACATCGAGCTGACCGTGGAAGGCGAGCGCTTCCTCGCCAAGCATTTGCAGATCTCGCCCGACATGCTCAGCCATCCGCGCCGCCCGGTCTGCAAGGCCTGCCTCGACTGGAGCGAGCGGCGTCATCATCTCGCCGGCACGCTGGGCGCCGCCATGATGCAGCGTTTCGCGGAACTGAAGTGGGCCGCGCGCGACGCAACGCCCGGCAGCCGCGTGGTGAATTTCACCCGCACCGGCGAGAGACAATTCGCGGCGCTGTTCGGGAACGGCAACGACTGATCACGCGGGAAGCACCTGAGACGTACAAGAACTCGGTGCCGGGCTTCCTCGGTCGCCAGCGACGGCGAATTGTCGCTCCAGGCAGCACGCGGGAAATGTTCATGCCGCATTCAGGTCATGATTGGCAGGTTTGGATCGCGTCGCGTCGACATGTCGCAAGAATTAACATGTCGAATCGTATGGTTTGATTGATTGTGCGCCGCAAGCGCCGAGCCCCCAAAGACTTGCCCCCGAGGACGAGAAGGAAGATCAAATGAAATATCTGTTTGCCGCTGCGATGCTCGCCAGCGCGGTTGTCGGCTTCAGCGAGGCGGCCAGCGCCGCCGGTGGTTGCGGCCCGGGCTGGTACCGGGGCCCCTATGGCGGCTGCCGTCCGATGCGTGGTCCCGTCGTCGTCGCCCCCGGCCCGGTCGTCGTTGCTCCCCCCGTCGTCGTGGTGCGTCCGCGCGTGTGCCCCTATGGCTTCCGCTGGTACGCCGGCCGCTGCCGTCCGTTCTGATCGCTCGCGATTGCGAATTGGCCGCGCGGGATAGTGCGCGGCCAATGCAAGCGAATGGCCACAACCAAAAAGGGGATCGCGATTGCGATCCCCTTTTTATTGCGGCCCCGGCGTTACCAGTGACGCCAATGATGACGGTGCCAACGATGGCGCCAACCCCAATGACGGTGACGCCAGCCCCAGTGACGATGATGCCAGTGGCCGTGACCCCAGCGCACCTGCTCCGGCTTGAGCTGAGCTGCTTCCTCGCTGGTGGTGACGGCGGGATGAGCATCCGGATTGGTTGATGATATGCTGCCATTCCCCAGCACCTGCGGCGCCAGCGGCGCTGCCTGTGCGGCGGCGGTGAACGCGGCCGCTCCCGCCGCGACACCGAATGCAAGTTTCAAAAAGTTCCGGCGCTCCATGACTAAATCCTCTGCTTCATCGATCAAGTGATGCAGAGGAAGTGTCGCGGCGGCGACATGAACTGCTGCTGAATCGCGCGTTCAGGTTCACTGTAAGAGGCGACAGCTTCGCGGCCGGGGTTGCGCGGAGGCTCTACCCGTCTACGTTCTCCTAAAAATTTCGCATGCCTCTGTCGGAACGCGCGGCCTTCGTCCGTCCTAGCCTTGAGACAGCACGGAGACACCCCATGGCCGACCTCACCTTGATCACCTATGACTGGGTTCCCCCGCCGCCGCGCGGTTTCGTGCGCGACCTCCGGGTGCGCTGGGCGCTCGAGGAGGCGGCCTTGCCCTATCGTGTCGCCAGCACGCCTTTCAACGACCGGGGCCCAGCGCATCTGGCCCACCAACCATTCGGACAAGTGCCTTGGCTGACCGACGGCGATCTCTCGATCTTCGAGAGCGGCGCGATCCTGCTGCATCTCGGCGGGCTCAGCTCGAAGCTGATGCCATCAGATCAGCGTGGCCGCAGCGAGACGACGGAATGGCTGTTCGCCGCGCTCAATTCGATGGAGATGGCAAGCCTGCCGTGGACGATGTCGAAATTCATGCGCCACCCGACCGACACGGCGGCATGGAAATTCGTCGACGATTTCCTCAAGCTCCGTCTCAAGCGTCTCGAGCCAGTGCTGGCTGCGCGCGAATGGCTGGCGGGCTCCTTTTCCGTCGCCGACATCCTGATGTCGGACGTGCTGCGGGTTGTTGATCAATTCGACGGGCTCGCCGACAGCCCCGCCTCCCGGGCCTACGTCGCGCGTGCGATCGGCCGTCCGGCGTTCGCAAAGGCTCACGCCGATCAGATGGCGCACTTTGCCGCGGCGGATAAGACGCGCGGAGCGTGACCCACCGCACATCGTTAACCCGGCGTTAGCCATAGGCTCACGGCCCTTGGAACGATGCAATTTGCCTCAAATTATCCCCTTAAGTTCTTCGCGGAAGGTGACACATGGCCCGCATCGATTATCTCAGACAGCAAGTCGCCCGTGCCGAGCGTCTGGCGAAGGCGATCCTCGACCAGCAGACCGCGGAACGGCTGCAGGCCTTCGCCGCCGAATGCCGCGCGGAAATGCAGGTTCTGACCGTCAAGACCGCCGCATGAAGCAGCGCACTACACCAGCTTCATCGGCGTGTCGGCGACCACGCGCAAATCGATGCTGCCGATCAGCGCCGACCGGCGCGCTTCGGCACCAGCGATCGCATCGTCCGTCTGCCGCAACGTGCTGATGTTCGAGCCAAGCGAGACGATGCCGCCGAGCACCAGCGCGATCGCGCCGAGCGCGGCGGTCTGACCAAATCCAAACAGCCCGAGGATGGTGACCAGAAGCAGCGCCGCGCCGCCGCCGATCGCGATCTTGGACGCCAGAATGATTTTCCGGCACCGCTCGGCGATCTCGGCAAGCCGCTCGATCCGGTCTTCGATGTCCGAGATTTCGTCGGTCGGATCGTTGTCGGTCATTGGATTCAAACAAGGGAGCTTTGACAAACAGAGTCTACCCGCAAACCCTCAGCCGGGCAGCTTACCCCCAACCGACTTATAAAATTCCGCAAGTTGGTTCGCTAGCAGTGAAGCCAACAAATCTTCCATCTTTGAGACATCGATCCGGCCATCGTCGCGAAAGGCCCAATCGGCCGCATCCAACGCATCGAAATAGGGCTTTCTGTTGTCGACGATTTGATCGGTTATCGTAGGCGTGCCCGGCAGAAGCGTGCCAGCGCGAATTGAGAGCACGATGTAAGAGACAATTCGGGAGGTACGGCCGTTCCCATCCGCGAACGGATGAATCCAGTTGAGTCGCCACATAACATAAGCAGCGAGATGGATCGGCGTGCTAGCTTCCCAATGATCATTGACATAGTCGCACATGTCCTCGACGAGTTCCGGGACCAGATGTGCGCCGACAGGCTCGTGCTTGCTTCCTTCGATCGCAACTCCACCAGGGCGATAGTTACCAGCGTAGGAGCTGATGCCTGCCAAGGCTTCCCGTTGCAAACCGAGAATAAGCGAGGGGCGGAGCCTGAATGAGCCTCTCTCAAGGGCTGTCTGGATCGCGCCAATCGCCGCATCGTATTGGCGGAAACCGTTGCGAGCTTCCGCAGCGGCCTTCTCGTGGGGATCCGTGATCAGCTCAGGTTCGAGCGCACGGCTATCACGCCGTTCACGCTCCTCGCTTCTCATTTCTCTTCCTTGGCCAACTTCTCAGCTTCAAGGTCCACCATTTCGCGCGTAATAAGCGCATTCTCGAAATGGGTATTACCGTACACGAAACTGCGCCGCTGCTCCTCCCGATGTTCCTCGGTCGGATTGGCGGTCTTGGCAGCTTCAATAAGCTTTTTGAGCGCGTCGGTCATTATACCAATATAGTCGAGTCTGGTCGGAGGCACCATGCAATTTTGTACGTAGCGCCCTCGTAAGTTCCTCACAACGGCAAATTGTCGTGCTTCTTCGCCGGCGCTTCCACCTTCTTGTCCTTCAGCATCGCCAGCGCCCGCGCGATGCGCCGACGCGTCGAATGCGGCATGATGACGTCGTCGATATAGCCGCGCTCAGCGGCAATGAACGGTGACAGGAAGCGGTCTTCGTATTCCTTGGTGCGCGCGGCGATCTTGTCGGGGTCGCCGATGTCGGAGCGGAAGATGATCTCGACCGCGCCCTTGGCGCCCATCACGGCGATCTGGGCTGTCGGCCAGGCGTAGTTCATGTCGGCGCCGATTTCCTTGGAGGCCATGACGTCGAAGGCACCGCCATAGGCCTTGCGCGTGATGACGGTGACGAGCGGCACGGTGCACTGCGAGTACGCGAACAAGAGTTTCGCGCCGTGCTTGATCAGGCCGCCATATTCCTGCGCCGTGCCCGGCAGGAAGCCCGGGACGTCGACGAAGGTGACGATCGGGATGTTGAAGGCATCACAAAAACGCACGAAGCGCGCGGCTTTGCGCGATGCATCAGAGTCGAGCACGCCGGCCAGCACCATCGGCTGATTGGCGACGAAGCCGACGGTGCGGCCAGCGATGCGCCCGAAGCCGGTGACGATGTTTTTCGCGAACATGTCGGCGATCTCGAAGAAGTCGCCCTCGTCCACGACCTTCAGGATCAGCTCCTTCATGTCGTAGGGCTTGTTCGGATTGTCGGGGATCAGCGTGTCCAGGGACATGTCGACCCGGCCGATGTCGTCGAAGCTCGGCCATTCCGGCACGCCGTCGGTGTTGTTCGAGGGGAGGAAGTCGATCAGGCGACGCATCTGCAGCAGCGTCTCGACGTCGTTCTCGAAGGCGCCGTCCGCGATCGAGGAGCGCGTGGCGTGCACCGAGGCGCCGCCGAGCTCCTCGGCGGTGACGACCTCGTTGGTGACGGTCTTCACCACGTCGGGGCCCGTGACGAACATGTAGCTGGTGTTCTTCACCATGAAGATGAAGTCGGTCATGGCAGGCGAATAGACGTCGCCGCCGGCGCAGGGGCCCATGATGACGGAGATCTGCGGGATCACGCCCGAGGCGAGCACGTTGCGGCGGAACACGTAGGAATAGCCGGCGAGCGCGGCGACGCCCTCCTGGATGCGCGCGCCACCCGCGTCATAGAGGCCGATGATGGGCGCCCGCGCCTTCATCGCCATGTCCTGGAGTTTTGTGATCTTCAGCGCGTGGGTCTCGGACAGCGAGCCGCCGAACACCGTGAAATCCTTGGCGAAGACGAAGGTCTTGCGGCCGTTGACGGTGCCCCAGCCGGTGACGACGCCGTCGCCCGGCACCTTGCTCTTCTCCATGCCGAACTCGGTGGAGCGGTGCTCGACGAACATGTCGAACTCCTCGAACGATCCCTTGTCGAGCAGAAGCTCGATGCGCTCGCGCGCGGTCAGCTTGCCGCGGGCGTGCTGCGCCTCGATGCGCTTCTCGCCGCCGCCGAGCTTGGCGCCGGCACGACGGTCTTCAAGGGCGTCCAGGATATGTTTCATTTGCTCCCGCCAGTTCTTAAGCCTTAAGTGAAGCGGGTTCTAACACGGCATTTTGCGCGCCGGGAAGCGGCTTTCGGCACCGCAGGGCTGCCTTGAGGCAGCGTGAAAGCGCAAGGAATTACAAAGTTTTGCCGGGAGGCCACGATGGACGAGAGAGCTGATGACACGGGCGCCGCGACCGGCGGCGTCAGGATCCTGCTACGGCTCGAGGGGCTTGCTCTGTTTGCGGCCATGACCGTGCTTTATGCGACCTGGGGCGGCTCCTGGTGGGTCTATGCCCTGCTCTTCCTGGTGCCGGATCTGAGCTTCCTGGCGTACCTGTCGGACGCCAAGTTCGGCGCGCTGGTCTACAACGCGGCCCACAGCTACATGGCGCCGGTGACGCTGATGGCGCTGGGTTTCGGCCTCGCCTCGCCCCTCACCCTTTCCATCGCCTTGATCTGGCTCGCCCATATCGGCATCGACCGGGCGCTGGGCTACGGGCTGAAATATTCAGCGGGCTTCGGCTTCACCCATCTGGGGCGGATCGGACGGCAGAAGGACGCCTGACGCCCAAGGACGGGATGCCGACGATTTGCCCGCGCAGGTCGGTTGACCCGGCCGGGCGATTCAGGCTTGCTCCATGCTTACGATCAGGCGCCGAATGTTGCGTGAGCTCAGTCGGTACGGCGGCGGTCATCACGTCCGGCTGCAAGTATCCCCTCATGTCCGCCACGGTCGTTCCTCTGCCCCCGAACAGCGCGTCCGAGACCACCGACTTCCTGCGGCGCATGGCCAGCATGGTGTCGGGACGGAACGGCGAGATGTTGCTGCGCGCGGCGAGCCTGATCGAGTCGCTGGCACAGCGGGCGATGTCGGCCGAACGGTTCTATCACCAGGCGCAGGAAGAGAGCACGCGTAACGCCGAACGCCACGAGGCCGCAGAGCTTGCCTCCGACGCCATGGTCAGCCAGATCGCCGCGCTGCGGGCGCAGCTTGCGGAGGTGACCGCAGCCGCGGCTGCCGAGCGTGCCGGTTTCGACACCGAGCGCGACAAGCTGCTCAACCTGATGCATGATGCGGAAAGCCACATCGGCAAGCTCACCACCGAGCTCGAGACGTTGCGCGCCTCGGTCGATGCTTTCAACGAGACCGCGGTCTCCGTGCCGATCGAGGTGCTGCGGCTGGCGCGCACCCAGTTCGAGTATCTCTCCAGCGGCTTTGCGCGCAAGGGCGACGTGATCTCGCAGGCCATGAGCGAGATCGGGGGCTTTGCCATCGATCAGGCACTGACGGCGAAGAAGCCGGCCGACAAGGCGTGAGACGGCTGCCCGCAAATTGACAGCGCGAACGGGCGTTGATCTACTTCCTGAAAATCACAAGGGGGAGGATCCAATGCCGACGGCATTCCGCGCCGCTGTGGCGCTCATCGCGCTCTGCGTTTCATCGGGGCTCGCCGGCGCTCAGTCGCTTCCCAAGGAAGCCCCTGCCCGGACCGAGATCTTCCCGATCCCGTCGCTCACCCTGTCCGACCAGCAATTCCTCAGCGGCGATCGAGCGGCCGGCAAGCCGGTGACCGTCGCCGGCGAATTCCGTGTGGCGCAGGGGTCAGGCAAGATGCCGGTCGTGGTGCTGATGCACGGCTCGAGCGGCGTCGGCGCCACCACGGAAGCCTGGGTGCACGAGTTCAACGCCATGGGCATCTCCACCTTCGTGATCGACGGCTTCACCGGCCGCGGTTTGACGGTGACCGGACCGAACCAGGCCCTGCTCGGCCGCCTCAACCTGATCATCGACATCTACCGCTCGCTGGAAATTCTGGCCAAGCACCCCCGTGTCGACCCCGACCGCATCGTGCTGATGGGCTTTTCACGCGGAGGACAAGCGACTCTGTATGCGAGCCTCGACCGCTTCAACAAGCTCTGGAACAAGTCTGGCCTGCAGTTCGCGGCCTATATCCCGTTCTATCCGGATTGCTCGACGACCTATCAGACCGACACCGAGGTTGCTGCGCGCCCGATCCGCATCTTCCACGGCACGCCTGACGATTATAACCCGGTGCGGAGCTGCAAGGCCTTTGTCGAGCGGCTCAAGGCTGCGGGCCGCGACGTGGTGCTGACCGAATACCCCGACAGCGCGCATGGCTTTGACAGCGGGCTGCTCGGCGTCAACAAGGTCGTGGTGTCAGCCAACGCGCAGACCGTGCGCAACTGCCATATCAGGGAAGGCGACGGCGGCGTGCTGATGAACGGCGATACCAATGCGCCCTTCACCTACAAGGATCCGTGTGTCGAGCTCAACCCGCATGTCGGTGGCAATCCCACAACGGCCGCGGAGTCGAAGAAGGCGGTGGTGGAGTTTTTGCAAGCGTTGTTCAAGCTGGGATAGCGACCACACGCTCCGTCATTGCGAGCGCAGCGAAGCAATCCAGACTCCCTCCGCGGAAAGATTCTGGATTGCTTCGCTGCGCTCGCAATGACGCGTGGAGAGATATGCGTGCCAGTGTCGTCCACTAGCGCGCCCGGCCCGACAGCCGCAGCACGAACACGAGAACCTCGGCGACGGCCTTGTAGAGATCGGGCGGAATCTCCTCGCCGAGCTCGACCTTGGACAGCGCGCCGGCCAGAATCTCGTTCTCCTCGATCGGAATGTCGTTGGCCCTGGCGATCTCGACGATCTTGGCGCCGATGGTGCCCTTGCCCTTGGCAACGACGACGGGCGCACCGCTGCCCTTCTCGTAGTGCAGCGCGATGGCGAGCTTGGATTCGTCGCTCATGTCGCGCGATCCAGAAAATGCCCGGCACGCGCCGGAGCCGGTTGCGGCGGGGTGCCGTCGCGCACGATGATGTCGCCCGGCTTGAGCTCGGCCTTGGTCAGCGCCTGATTGAGCTCGCCGATGCCGGCGCGGAGTTGCTGCGCGGTCGCCGGCCGCTCGGCCCACATCCGAACAAAGGTCTTGTCGCCGTTGAGTGTGATCAACGCGTGCACGGGTCCCGAAGGCTCGACATTGATCGTGAAGCGCGCGCGCCAGGCGCGCTTGGCGGGATCGGGCGTTTCGTTGCCGCCGTCGCGCGAGATCTCGAACTGCGCCATCGCGGTGCCTTGCGGGGTCGCGAATGGAATCTCGAAATTCCATTGCGGCGCGGTCGGGTCGCTGCGATGACCGCTGGCATCGACGCGGTCGGGCAGCGAGGCGACCTGCAGCAGCGTCTGCCGCGCGATCGCAGCATCGGTATCGTCGAGCAGGCGATGCACGGTTGTAGCGAGTGGCGTATCGGGCGCGAGCGTTGGCGAAGCAACGGATTGCGGCGCCGGCAGAGCACCGCGGAACGGCGGTGGCGTCGTCGTGCGCGCGGCCGTGTCGAAGACATGGCCGTCAGGAACGGTTTTGGTGGCACCCGGCGCATTGCCGGTCAGGTGCGGCAGGTTTTGGGTGACCTCTTGCAATAGGGTCGCGGCAAGGCCCGCCGACATGGTGGCGCGGGGCAGAGCCGCCTGGGCCGTCTCGCCGGCGATGTTGGCCAGGACGGCAGCGGCCGGCGCAGCGTCGCGCGGCAATTGTGCAGGTTGAGCAATCGCCGCACCGGGCGACGGAAGCACCGCCTGCGCTGCTTCGCCCGCCGGCTGCGACCTCGAGACTGCAGTCTGCAGAACGACCTGAGTGCCGGGCGCCGGTGCAGCATTCTGTACTGCGACTTGCGGCGCGGCCGTCGCGGGCGGGCCTGACGTTGCCGCCAAGGTCTGGCGCAGCACGAGTAGCGCGGCCTTCAAGTCCGGCACCGCGCCTGGCTGCGGCGTTGCGCCCGCCGCCAGCCAAGCTTCGAGAAACAGGCCTGACTTCTGGAACGCGGATTCGATATCGCCGCCATCCAGCGCCGTGTTGAGCGGCGTCTGTTGCGCCAGCACGTCCAGCACGGCCTGTTTCAGCCCGGCCGGCAGATCGCTGCCGGTCACGACGGAAGCAAGATTGGCGAACAGCGGCGCCTGGCTGCCCTGTTTCGTCACGGCCTCGGACGAGGCTGCGGTGACGGCGACCTGCTCCAAAGGTGTGAGCGCGTTGCGTGCCGCATTGACTGACGGCGCCAGCGACGGACTGTCGACCAGCGAGGCCGCGGTCGGCGTCAGCGTGACCTGATCGGCGTTCGCCTCGCCTGCCCCGTTGACGACGGCAAGCCTGATGGTGCCGTCGCTCTGCGATACCGCCAGCTGGAGGTTTTGCCCTGCAGTCAGCGACACCTCGGACATCACGTCCATCGAGAGGTTGGCGATCGCGATCCGCACCAGATTGTCGGCGAGCACGCTGACGACCCTGGCATCGACGACACTGCCGGCCTGAAGCACGAGATCGGGTGTTGCCGCATCAGCCACGGGGCTGGCGGGACTGACCGGAAGGATCGAGCTGATCGGCGTCGGCATCTGAAGGGCCCGGGGAATGCGACTCCAACCCTAGGGCCCTGGCGTAAACCTCTCGTTAAGGACCTTCGGTCCCGAGCGGGCTCACGGCGGTCAAAACCGCCACGGCGGCATCGAAATCGCGCTGGCGCGTCGCCCGGCGGGCGGCCGCCTCCTCGTCCACGCCCCATTGGTCGATGTTCCAGTCCTCGTCGACATGAGCTGCGGCCCAGACCTGGTCGGCGTCGCGCATGCCATGGGCCAGCGCCAGCGCCAGCAGCGCCGACCCGGTCAGGGTCGTCACCACGTGGAGGGCAGCCACGGACCATGGATCCCCGGGAAGCGCCGCACGGGCGGCCCGGAGCGCCTCGTCCGGCTGCCTCACATGCATGATGCCCTCGGACAGGATGAAATGCGCCCCAAGCGCCTCGGCGGCCCAGAACAGCACCGGGTCCCAATGCGCGGCCTCGCGGGCGACCAGCCCCTCGGGGTGGCCGGCGCGATAGAACAGCAGGTCGGTCTCGAAATATTTGGCGAGGTCGTCGGTGACGAGCTCGACACGGTCCACCACACCCTCGACCACGCTGTTGGCGATCCGGGTCAGCGGCATGGTCACGGGGTCGATCGCCTCGCTCTGGGCGGCCCATTCCGCGGCCACGGCATCGGCCAGCGCCCGCGCCGGGATCACCACCTGGCGGCCGGATGGCGTGCGGATCGGCCTGCCATCGAGCGTGATTGCATAGCCGCCCTCGGCCTCGGTGACGCCGGCCTCCTTGTAGAAGCGCTTGCGCAGCGGCGTCCGCGCCGAGGCGCGCGCCGATTCCCTGGGGTCCGGAGGGGGCTGGCCGGCTGCTTCGTCGAACAATTCGCGCATCTGAGTTTTCGGTCCCGGTCGCTGAGTGCTAGGCTTTTAAAATAAGGACCTGTGGCCGATAAAGCGAGCGGCGGGCATGAGGGAACTTGCGGGCATTGTGGCCCTGTTCGCCGGGCTTTGGCTGGTCGCGGCCGAGGCCGGCTTTCGCACCCCGGAATCGCTGATCCGCAACGTCTATGCCTATTACGGCAACGGCGCGCCGGAGCTGTCGAAGGGCCTGCCGCGGGATGATGCGACGACCCGGCAATTCTTCGACCCCTCCTTGCGCAAAGCATGGTCGGCGCCGCGCAGCGAGCCCTATGATTTCCTGGTGCAGAGCCCGAGCTGGAAGCTCGGCCCCGTGACGATTGCGATCATCCGCAAGCAATACGACAAGACCTACGTCGCTGCGAATTTCGACAATCACGGCCGGAAAGTCGTGCTGAACTTCATCCTGGTCAACGGACCGGAAGGCTGGCTGATCACGGATGTCGAAAGCCCGCATGACAGCCTACGGATGTTTCTGGAGCAGTTTCGGAATTAGGCACTGCTGTCATGCCCCGGCTTGACCAGGGCAGCCAGTGCGCCGCGGCTTCTCGGCTCTATCACGACTGTCTCTGGAATACTGGGTCGCCCGGTCAAGCCGTGCGACGACAGCGGAGAATAACCCTACTCCTCCGGCGCGTTTTCGATCGGATCGAACCGGCTGGCATCGAGCCCGAGCAAATTCCACGACTGCTGCATGTGCGGCGGCAGCGGCGCGGTGGCGTCGATGACGCCGCCGCGCGGATGCGGGATGACGATGCGGCGCGCCAGCAGATGCAGCCGGTTTTGCAGGCCGCCCGGCAATTGCCAGTTCTCGATGTTGAAATATTTGGGATCGCCGACGATGGGATGACCGATATGGGCCATGTGGGCGCGAAGCTGGTGGGTGCGGCCCGTCACCGGCTTCAGCGACACCCAGGTCAGCTTGTTGCCGGCGGTCTCGACCACTGCGTAGTACGTTACCGCATGGCTCGCGCCCTCGTCGCCATGTTGCGCGATGCGCATGATGGTGTCGTCCTCGCTCTCCTCCTTGGCAAGGAAGGTCGAGATGCGGCCCTGCTTCGGCTTCGGCAGGCCCGGCACCAGTGCCCAATAGACCTTGCGCGCCGAGCGCGAGCGGAAGGCGCCGGTCAGATGCGAGGCGGCAAAGCGCGTCTTGGCGATCAACAGACAGCCCGAGGTCTCGCGATCGATGCGATGCACGAGACGCGGCTTCTGACCCTTGGCATCGCGCATCACCTCCAGCATCTGGTCGATGTGCCGCGTCATGCCCGAGCCGCCCTGGACGGCAAGGCCGGCGGGCTTGTTCAGCACGAGAACGTCGTCGTCCTCGTAAATCGTCATCTCCTTGAGCGCCTTGAGTGTCTTCTGTGCAGCCTCCGAGAGCTCGCCGACGACTTTCGGTGCGTCGAGCTTCAACGGCGGTATGCGGACGCTCTGCCCCTCCTCCAACCGGTCCTTGCTGTCGACACGCTTGCCGTCGACGCGCAGCTCGCCTTTGCGGACGACGCGCTGAATATGGGAGAACGACAAGCCGGGAAAGCGCGCCTCCAGGAAGCGATCGACGCGCATGTTGTTCTCGTCGGCCGTCACCGTGACCGTCTGCACCTTGGTCGGCAGCAGCGCCTCAACCGGCTTTGCCGGCGCGGCCCTTTCTGCTTCAACCTTGGGCGGGCGTCGCTCACTGCGCTCGCCCGCAAAGCGCAGCGGCTTGCCGCCGGGCTTACCGCCCGGACGCGGTCCGGCCTTCTTCGCGCCGCGCACTTGATACTGACGCGCTTCCTTGCGCTCGTCTTGCTCCCGGGGTTTCGGGTTCATTCTCTTGATGCGGCGGCTCATGCTGTTTTTCCAAGCTTTCGTGTCGACTGCGCGTTGGCACGGCGGGGCAGCGACGCAACCTGCGCGCCAACCTCCTTTTCCGCCAGCCGCAGCTCATATTGTTGTTGAAGGTTCATCCAGAACTGTGGGCTCGTGCCGAACCAGTGACCAAGACGAAGTGCCGTATCGGCCGTAATGCCCCGCTGACCGTTGATGATGCCCGTGATGCGATTCACGGGTACGTCGAGCTGACGCGACAACTCCGCGGCCGTGATGCCGAGTTCGCGCAGCTCTTCGGCAAGCTGTTCGCCGGGATGAATGGGCGTGCGGGGCATAAGCTTCCTTCAGTGATAGTCGACGATCTCTACATCAATTGGACCGGGCGATCCCTCCGGCCATCCGAAGCAGATCCGCCATTGATCGCTGGTCCCAATCGAGAACCGTCCAGCGCGATCGCCCTTCAAGGCTTCAAATCGATTACCAGGCAGTGCCGCCAAATCGGCCGGACCGGTTGCCGCGTCCAATCTATCGAGGCGCGTCTCTGCCTGCCGAGCAAATCCCGAGAATTCCTTGACGTGCTGGCCAGCGGCAAATCGCTCGGTGCGCTTGTCGCCGTAGCTGACGATCATGCGGCGACACTATCAGATTTACGAGTTACGTAAATAGTAAATTGAGCAGGGTGTCTACTTTCCGCCCCGCTCCTTGCGCAGCTTGGCCCAGTAATCCAGCCGCTTGCGGATCTCGCGCTCGAAACCACGCTCGGGCGGGTCATAGAAGGTCTGTCGGCCCAGGGCTTCGGGGAAGTAGTCCTGGCCGGAGAAGGCTTCGGGGGCGTCGTGGTCGTATTCGTAGCCGGTGCCGTAGCCCTCGGACTTCATCAGCTTGGTCGGCGAATTCAGGATGTGCTTTGGCGGCAGCAGCGAGCCGGCCTGTTTTGCCACCTGCATCGCCGTGCCGAACGCCGTGTAGACCGCATTCGATTTCGGCGCGGTGGCGAGATAGACGACGGCTTGCGCGATCGCGAGCTCGCCTTCGGGATGGCCGAGGAAATCAAAGGCGTCTTTGGCCGCATTGGCGATGACGAGCGCCTGCGGATCGGCAAGGCCGATGTCCTCGACCGCCATGCGTACGACGCGACGCGCCAGGAACAGCGGGTCCTCGCCGGCATCAAGCATGCGCGCGAGATAATACAGCGCGGCATCCGGATCGGAGCCGCGCACCGATTTATGCAGCGCCGAGATCAGGTTGTAATGGCCGTCGGCCGACTTGTCGTAGATCGGCGCGCGGCGTTGCAGGATGTCCTGCAGTTGCGCGGCATTGAAAATCTCGTCGGCGCGCGCCGAACGCCAGACCTCTTCGGCGAGCGTCAGCGAGGCCCTGCCATCGCCGTCGGCCATGCGCACCAGCACGGCCCTCGCCTCCGCATCGAGCGGCAGCTTGCGGCCCTCGACCTCCTCGGCATGAGCGAACAGCTTTTCGATCGCGGCGGCATCGAGCGAGCGAAACACCAGCACGCGCGCACGAGACAAAAGCGCCGCGTTGAGCTCGAAGGACGGGTTCTCCGTGGTGGCACCGACCATGACGACGGTGCCGTCTTCCATGACGGGCAGAAACGAATCCTGCTGAGCGCGATTGAACCTGTGCACTTCGTCGACGAACAGCAGCGTGCCCTTGCCCATCTCACGGCGCGCACGCGCGGCATCGAAGGCCTTCTTGAGATCTGCAACGCCGGAGAACACGGCCGAGATCTGCTCGAAATGCAGGTCGGTCGCATCCGCGAGCAGCCGCGCCACCGTGGTCTTGCCGGTGCCGGGCGGGCCCCAGAACACCAGCGACCCCAGCGTGCGGGTCTCCAGCATGCGTGTCAGCGCGCCGTCGGGGCCCAGGATGTGGTCCTGCCCGACGACCTCCGACAGCGCCCGCGGCCGCAGCCTGTCAGGCAGCGGATGCGGGGCATCGTGATCGAGCCCCGCCGCGGCAAAGAGAGTTGGCGTCTCCTGTGGTCGCTTTGGACTCATCCGCCCAGCGTGACGTTGATCTGCTGACCGCCGCGCACCAGCGTGATGCGCCACAGCCGCTGGCTGACGGCTGCCACCTTCTCGAGGTCACCGGTCTTGCCGATCTTCTGGTTGTTGACGGCCAGAATGATGTCGCCCTTCTGGAAGCCGACCTGGGCGGCCGGCGAGTCATCACCGAGTTCGGTGATGACGACGCCCTCGGTGTCGGCGTCCAGATGCAGCTCGTCGGCAACCGCAGGCGTGATGGTCGAGACCTTGGCGCCCTGGAAGGGCGAGCGCGCCGTCACCACGAGCTCGTTGCGGCCGATATCGGGTGCGGTCTCGAGCGCGATCGTCAGCTTGAGCGGCCTGCCGCCGCGCTGCACGTCGATCTGCGCCGTTCCGCCGATCGGCCGGGTGGCGAAGCGATAGTCGAACGCGTTGGGATCGTCCACCGCCTGGCCGTCGATCCCGGTAATGAGGTCGGAGGATTTCAAGCCGGCCTTCGCCGCAGGGCCATTGGGAACCACACTCGCGACCAGCGCCCCGGTCGGCGAGCGCAGGCCGAGGCTCTCGGCGATCTCCGACGTCACCGCCTGCAACTTTGCACCAAGCCATGGCCGCTTGACCGCCTTGCCACCGCTCTTGGCGGACGCGACGACGACGCGAACCATGTTGGCGGGGATCGCAAAGCCGATGCCCTGCGAGCCGCCGGAGCGCGAGTAGATCGCGGTGTTGATGCCGGCGAGCCGGCCATTCATGTCGACCAGCGCGCCGCCGGAATTGCCGGGATTGATCGCAGCGTCCGTCTGGATGAAGAACTGGTAATCGGTGATGCCGACCTGCGTGCGCGCCAGCGCCGAGATGATGCCGTGGGTCACGGTCTGGCCGACGCCGAAGGGGTTACCGATCGCCAGCACGACGTCGCCGACCATCAGTTCGTCCGAATTGGTGAATTCGAGCGCCGGAAACTTCTCCTTGGCGTCCTTCAGGCGCAGCACCGCGAGATCGCTGCGGGAGTCCTTCAAGACGATCTCGGCCTCGAACTCGCGCTTGTCCGACAGCGACACTTTCACTTGGTCTGCGCCTTCGATCACGTGAACGTTGGTGACGACGAGCCCGGACGAATCGACGATCACGCCCGAACCCAGCGATCGCTGCACTTGTTCCTGCTGCTGGCCCGGCACGCCGAAGAAACGGCGAAAGATCGGGTCGTCCAGCAACGGGTTGCGATTCTGTACCACCTTGGCGGCATAGACGTTGACGACCGCCGGCTGCACCCGCTGCACGATCGGCGCATAGGACAGCCGCAGCTCGGCCTGCGACGAGGGCACGCGACGGTCCTGCGCCGCAGCCGGATTGAATTGGGCCGAAAAGCCTATGCACAATGCCGTGACGACGGCGCTCCAGGTCGATCGAAACATTCCTACCTCTTGGAAAAGACGCCGGAATATAGGCGCGTTCGCTGCGCAATAGAAGGGCGCCGGACGTCAATATTCGGTCCCCTTCCGGTGTGTCCGGCCTGCAAGCCCAGCGTGCGAAATCACAATCCGCCTTGGGCGGTGGATTGGCATGATGCGCATCATCCTGCATGCTCGTGCGAGGCGGATTCGGTTGCGGCGAATTGGCATCAGTGGGAACCGCAGAGCCGGGCGCGCGCCGTCGCGGGGCAGTCATCGATCACTCTTAGGCTCTCCCGTTGCGACTTGGGGAAAGTTCGTCAAAGGATGGAGTCACGACATGAGCAGGACAAGAATGGCAGCCACGGCGATTGGTCTCGCCGGTGTGCTGGCGGCCTCACAGGCCCAGGCCCAATCAGCCAGCAATAGCGAGCAGGAGATCGCACTCCTGAAGCAGCAACTGAAGATGCTGGAGCAGAAGCTCGACAAGCTCCAGAACCAGACCGCCGCGAACACGGCGGCCACGGCGAAAGCCAGGCAGGAAGCGAAGGCCGAGGCCAAGGCTGAAGCGCGCTCGGAGGCGAAAGCTGCCCTCGCCAACGCCAACGCAGCCATCCCGGTCAAGGGCCCCGTGGCCCCTTCAGGCGTCGTGGTGTCGATGCCGAACAACCGCCCGACCATCTGCACGGCGGACGAGCAGAACTGCGTTGCCATCACGAGCCGCGTGCACTGGGATGTCGGCGGATACAATTACCGTCCCGATACGGCAGCGACGACGCCGCAAAAGCTGGATAGTGGCGAAAATCTCCGCCGCGCGCGCATCGGCATCGTCGGCAAGTTCTTCGGCGACTGGAATTACGCCCTGATCTACGATTTCGGCGGCTCGTCTGACGGGTTCGGCGGCACCGGTGCGGCCGGCGCCACGGCTGTCGGCTTCCTCCCGGGCGGCGGCACATCGGGCGTCGAAAATGCCTATCTCAGCTATACCGGCCTGAAGCCGTTCGGCGGCAAGATGGCGGTCGAAGCCGGCGTCATGGACATCGCCTGGACGATGGACGAATCCACCAGCTCCAACGACATCATGTTCATGGAGCGCGCTTCATCCGGCCTGATCGCGCAGAACATCGCAGCCGGCGACTTCCGCTCGGCGGTCGGCACCCGCTGGTGGAATGACCAGCTCTGGATGGGCGCCTATGTTACCGGACCGACCACGGGTGCGATCCATTCCGCTTCCAGCGTCTCCCCGCCCGGCAGCAGCGAGCAATATGGCGCGGTCGCTCGTATCGCCGGCAACCCGATCAGCGGCAATGGCTATTCGGTGCACATCGGCGCTGACGCGGAGTGGCTGATCCAGCCGCCGCGCAATCTGGTGACGCAGGCGCAGACGCTCACGCTCAGCGACCGGCCCGAACTGCGTATCGATCCGACGACGCTGATCTCGACCGGTGCGATCGCCAACGTATCCGGGGCGCAGGTCTACGGCGTCGAAGCGGCCGCGACCTACGGATCGTTCATCGCGCAGGGCGAATATTACTGGTTCAATGTCGACCGCACGGCCAATACCGGCTTGCCGCCGTTCGGCGCGTCGAGCCTGAAGTTCGACGGCGGCTATGCGCAGGTCGGTTATGTCCTGACGGGCGAGACCCGCTCCTACAACGCGGCGAATGCCGCCTACGGTGGCATCAAGCCAGCCAATCCCGTCTCACTCGCCGGTGGCGGCTGGGGTGCCTGGGAAGTCGCCGGACGCGTCAGCACGATGAATTTGAACGATCAACTTGCGACCGCAGCCGGCATCGCTGGCGGACACCAGACCATCTACACCGCCGCGTTGAACTGGTACGTCAACAACAACGTCCGCTTCATGCTCGACTATCTGCATGGCGACATCTCCAAGCAGGCGAGCGCCACCTCCTCGGTGAACACGGGCTCGACGTTCAACGCGGTCGCTATGCGCACGCAGGTCGCGTTCTGACCTGACGTCGCGTTCTAGCGAAAAGCGCCGGGAGCAGTACGGGCCGCTCCCGGCGCGCTAGTCAAACGGGTACCATGTCCCCCAATTTGTAGTACTTGCCAAATGGGAGCCAACGCGACAGTTAAGGCGCCAGCGAATACGCCATCTGATGGAGACAAGCCATGAAGGCAGTCGGCTACAGGAAGTCGCTTCCGATCGAGGATCAGGACGCGCTGTTCGATTTCGAGACCGCCAAGCCAGAGCCGAAGGGACGCGACATCCGCGTCGCCGTGAAGGCGATCTCGGCCAATCCGGTCGACTACAAAGTGCGCAAACGCGCAGCTCCGCCCGATGGCGAGACGAAGATCCTGGGTTATGATGCCGCCGGTGTGGTCGACGCGGTGGGTCCCGACGTCACGCTGTTCAAGCCGGGCGACGAGGTATTCTACGCGGGCTCGATCCTGCGCCAGGGCACCAATGCCGAATTCCATCTGGTCGACGAACGCATCGTCGGCAACAGGCCGAAATCGCTCTCCTTCGCGCAGGCGGCCGCCCTGCCCCTCACCTCCATCACCGCCTGGGAATTGCTGTTCGATCGCCTGGGCGCCGTCCCGGGAAAAAGCATCGATCCGCGCACGCTTCTGATCACCGGCGGCGCCGGCGGTGTCGGCTCGATCCTGATCCAGCTCGCCCGACGCCTCACCGGTCTCACCGTGGTCGCCACCGCGACGCGGCCGGAATCGCGCAAATGGTGCCTCGATCTCGGCGCGCATGCTGTGATCGATCATGGCAAGCCGATGAAGGAGCAGATCGAGAAGCTCAAGCTGCCGCCGGTCGCGCTGGTCGCGAGCCTCACCTTCACCGATCAACACTACAAGTCGATTGCCGAGTTGATGGCCCCGCAAGGCAGGTTCGGCCTGATCGACGATCCCCCGGAATTCACCATGAGCACCTTCAAGGGCAAGGCGATCTCCGTGCACTGGGAATCGATGTTCACGCGCTCGTCCTTCCAGACGCCTGACATGATTGCGCAGCATCACCTGCTGAACGATGTCGCCGACCTCATCGACAAGGGCGTGCTGCGCACCACGCTCGACCAGACCTTCGGCACGATCAACGCGGCCAACCTCAAGCGCGCGCATGCACTGCTCGAGAGCGGCAAGTCGCGCGGCAAGATCGTGCTGGAGGGGTGGTAGCAACGGCCGCGCAGGGTGGGTTACCCGAAGGCGTAACACACTACGTATCCGCGCGTGCTGAACGAAGATGGCGGGTTACGCCCAGCAACTGCGCTTCGCGCAGCCGCTGGTCTAACCCACCCTACGATTTCTCGCGCTGTCCCACGATCCCGGACAACGCCGACAGCAGCCGATCGATCTGCTCATCCGTGCCGACGGTAATCCGCAAGAAATCCGAGATACGAGGCGCCGAAAAATGGCGGACGATCACGGCCTGCTCCCGCAGCGCCGCTGCAAGCGTCGCTCCCTCACGCGCCGGATGGCGCGCGAAGACGAAGTTGGCCAGCGAAGGCAACACTTCGAAACCAGCACTCTTCAATCCGCGGGTCAGCCGCTCCCTGCCCTCGATCACGCGACCGCGGCTCTGCTGGAAATAGTCTTCGTCCTCGACGGATGCGATCGCACCGGCCTGGGCGGGGCGGCCGAGCGGATATGAATTGAAGCTGTCCTTCACACGCGTCAGCGCATCGATCAGATCGGCATCGCCGATCGCATAGCCGACCCGAAGCCCCGCGAGCGCGCGCGATTTGGACATGGTCTGCACGACCAGGAGATTGCGATGGGACGCGACCAGCGGAATCGCACTCTCGGCGCCGAAATCGACATAGGCTTCGTCAATGACGACAGGCGCATGCGGATGCTCGTTCAGCAATGTCTCGATCTCAGCGCGCGACAGCGCGATGCCTGTCGGCGCGTTCGGATTCGGGATGATGATCGCGCCCGCCGGCCGGCGATAGTCGGCGATGCGAATCTGCATGGCCTGATCGAGAGCCACGGTCTCATGGGCGATGCCGAACAGGCGGCAATAGACCGGATAGAAGCTGTAGGTGATATCGGGAAACAGCAGCGGCGCATCGTGCTTCAGCAGCGCCACGAAGGCATGCGCCAGCACCTCGTCCGAGCCGTTGCCGACGAACACCTGCTCTGGTCTCACGCCGTGATAGGTAGCAAGAGACGCCCGCAGCGCGCTCGCCTGAGGATCCGGATAAAGACGCAGCGTATCGGCCGCCGCATCACGGATCGCCTCCAACGCACGCGGCGACGGACCGAGCGGATTCTCGTTGGTGTTGAGCTTGACCAGATCCGCCATGCGCGGCTGTTCGCCCGGCACGTAGGGCTTCAGCTCATGCGTCAAGCTGCTCCAGAAACGGCTCATCTTCCCTCCCCCTCGCGCGGACGGCTCGCCCGCTCGACAAAGCCCTTTGCGAGCGCGTGATAGATACCCTCCTCGCAGATCATGCGCGAGACGAAATGCGCGATCAACGCGGCCGTCATCAGCGGCACGACCATCCCGTGATTGTCGGTCATCTCGGTCACGATCACAAAAGCGGTGATCGGCGCCTGCACGACGCCGGCGAAATACGAGACCATGCCGAGCAGCATGATCGCGCCGAGCGGCGCCTCGTGGAACAACGCCGCGATGTTGCTGCCGATGCCGGCGCCGACGGCGAGCGAGGGCGAAAAGATGCCGCCCGGTATGCCGCTGATCGCGGCGAAGCTGGTCGCCAGCAGCTTGAGCACGCCAAAATCCTGCGGCAGCGGGGTGCCGTGATCCAGCGCCTCTTTCACCTGAACGTATCCCGTACCGTAGATGGTGTCGCCGGACACCAGGCCGCAAATCGCGACCGCGAGGCCGCAGGCAAATGCGAACCACAGGGGATGGCCCTTGATCGCACGCCCGAGCGGGCTCTTGAAGCCGCGCGCCATGGCAATGACGATGCGACTGAACAGGCCGCCGGCGAGGCCGCCGACGACGCCGCAGGCCGGAACGGCCAGCCAGTCGGCACCACGCGCCAGCGACATCGCGCTGCTGCCGAAATAGGCATAGTTGCCGGCCAGCGCGAGCGACGTCAGGCCTGCTGCGATGACGGCGGCAATGATCAGGCTGGATGTGCGGGTCTCGAACGCGCGGCTCATCTCCTCGATGCCGAAGACGATGCCAGCCAGCGGCGTATTGAAGGCCGCCGCGACGCCGGCGGCCGCACCGGCCAGGATCAATCCAGGTTGGCGGCGCGGCGAGACACGGCCGAGCGCGAACATGATGGAGGCGCCGACCTGAACGGTCGGCCCTTCCCGCCCGACGGAGCCGCCGCACAGCAGCCCGAACAGCGTGAGGATCATCTTGCCGACCGCGATCCGGATCGAGACCAGGCTCTCGCGCGCCGCCTGATCGGTCAGATGCCGCGCGGCGATCGCCTGCGGGATGCCGCTGCCCTGCGCGTTCGGGAACACGCGAATGGTCAGATAGGCCGACAGCATGAAGCCGAGCGGCGTCACTGCGAGCACGGCATAGCGTGACTTAGCCAGCAGAAGTGCAAAGGCGTGCTGTGCGAGATCAGCGAGCTGCGCCAGCGCCACCGCGGCAGCACCGACCCCGATCCCGCCGAGCAGAAAGATTGCACGCCGCTGCCAGCGCGCGGATGTCAGCCTGAACAGGCGCTTGTGGCGGGTCGAGAGGGGCCAGAGCATGGAGGCCCTTTTTAGCCAGTCTCGCCACGAATGAAAGGGGCGTGTCGGCAGGGCAGCTAGGCAGGAACCCCGCTCCCCACGCCCGATCACGGCTCAAGCGATGGTGTTGACGATACCGCCCTCCGCCCGCAGCGCCGCGCCGTTGGTCGCAGAGGCCTCCTTCGAGGCGACATAGACCACCATGTTGGCGATCTCCTCGACACTGGCAAAGCGCTGGATCAGCGAGCTCGGGCGGTGCTGCTTGACGAAATTGGCGGCGGCTTCATCCACCGATTGCCCGTTCTGCTTGGCGAGATCCTTCACGAAGGTCTCGACGCCCTCGGACATGGTCGGGCCGGGGAGCACCGAGTTCACGGTGACGGCGGTGCCCTGGGTGAGCTGCGCGAGACCACGCGCGACCGCGAGCTGGGCCGTCTTGCTCATGCCGTAGTGGATCATCTCGGCGGGAATGTTGAGCCCGGACTCGGAGGAGATGAAGACGATGCGGCCCCAGTTGCGCTTCAGCATGCCCTGCATGTAGGCGCGCGAGAGCCGCACGCCGCTCATCACGTTGACCTCGAAGAAGCGGCTCCAGTCCTCGTCCGGAATCTCGAAAAAGCCCTTCGGCTCGAAGATGCCGGCATTGTTGATGAGGATATCGACCTCGGGGAGCGCCGCGACCAGCGCCTTGCAGCCCGCCGCGGTCGAGACGTCGGCGGCGATGCCCCGCACCTTGGCGCCGCTTCCCTCCAACTTGCGCACCGCGGCATCGACCTTGTCCTGACCGCGCCCGTTGATGACGACGCTTGCACCCGAGCCCGCGAGGCCCTTGGCGATGGCGTGGCCGATGCCGGCGGTCGAGCCGGTGACGAGGGCAGTCTTTCCGGAAAGGTCGATCTTCATCCGTCAATCTCCGTTGCTGTTGACGGAGATATCGTGCGCTGCACACGCAGCTTCAATCGTCCCTCACCGACGCGTGAGGTTTCAGCTTTTCGGCGGTAGTGTCCGGACGAACGCGACGATTGCATCGAGATCCTGAGCCGTCATGGTGGCATAGCCAGCATAAGCCATCGGCGGCTTGAGCTTGCGACCGTCGCGCGCGATGCCTTGCGTAATCGCACGCTTGATTTCGTCGTCGCTCCACTGCCCGAGGCCGGCCACAGGATCCGAGGTGATGTTGGGCGAGACGGACGAGCCCCATGGGCCTTTGAACGTTCGGCCACCCTTCCCGCTCGCGCCGGCGAAATCGTGCACCACGGACGGGCCCTCCGGCGTGTGGCATTCGAGACAATGGGCGATGGTGATGAGATAGCGGCCGCGGGCGAGCTTGTCGGACAGTTCCCCCTCGGTCGCCTGCTTGCCGGCGTAACTCGGCATCTCCGGCTTCAGCGCGACCCTGTATTCCGGCGCTGGCGTCTCGCGATGCACAGATGGCACCGAGCGCAAGTAAGCCGTGAGCGCGTCGAGATCGCGCGCCGTGAGCACAGTGTAGAAGATGGTCGGCATGATGGGCGCAACCGCCGATCCGTTCGGCCTGATGCCGCTGACGAGGAAGTGCTTCAGCTCGGCATCGCTCCAGCTGCCGATGCCGGTCTCCTTGTCGGGCGTGATGTTGGATGCGGTGACCTTGAAGGCGGGCTCGTCAAAGGTCTGGCCGCCCGAGAGCATGCGCGTCATGTCGAGGCCTTGCGGCCCGCGCGGCGTATGGCAGTTGTTGCAGACCATCACGCTGCCAACGAGATAAGCGCCGCGCTCGACCAACGTTTCGGCTGATATCGGCGACGTCAGCAGTGCCAGCGCGATCGCAAAGGCCATCCTCATCGAAGCCCCCATCAAATGCTTTGCTAGAAATCATCGTGCGCAGCGTGAGAAATGGCTGCGAGATACAAAAAAGCGGCACCGAAGGGCGCCGCTTTTGAAACGCTATGCGATTTGGCTTACGCCGCCTCGGCTTCCTTTGCCTGCACGGGACCTGAGTCCTGGCCCTTGGCATCGACGTCGCGATCGACGAACTCGATCACGGCCATCGCGGCGTTGTCGCCGTAGCGGAAGCCGGCCTTGATGATGCGCGTGTAGCCGCCCTGGCGATCCTTGTAACGGGGCGCCAGCACGTCGAACAGCTTCTTGACCTGGTCCTTGTCGCGCATCTCCGAGATGGCCTGGCGGCGCATGGACAGGCCGCCCTTCTTGCCGAGGGTGACGAGCTTCTCGACGATCGGACGAAGCTCCTTGGCCTTGGGCAGCGTGGTGACGATCTGCTCGTGCTTGATCAGCGCGGCCGCCATGTTGGCGAACATCGCGCGGCGGTGCTCGGCCGTGCGGTTGAGCTTCCGATGAACCTTGCCGTGACGCATGTAACTATTCCTTGTTCTAGAACTGCCGCGACGGTTCGTCGGACCAGTTGCTCAGGTGGGCTTCCTGCGTTCGCCCATAAAAATGACGGCCGGGGACGCCGGCCGTCACGGTGAAGTCGGATCAATAATGATCTTCGAAGCGCTTGGCGAGCTCGTCGATGTTCTCCGGCGGCCAGCCCGGCACTTCCATGCCGAGATGCAGACCCATCTGGGCCAGCACTTCCTTGATCTCGTTCAGCGACTTGCGGCCGAAGTTCGGGGTGCGGAGCATTTCCGCTTCGCTCTTCTGCACGAGGTCGCCGATGTAGACGATATTGTCGTTCTTCAGGCAGTTGGCCGAACGCACCGACAGCTCGAGCTCGTCCACCTTCTTGAGGAAGGCCGGGTTGAAGGCGAGGTCCGGGATGATCTCCTGGGCGACTTCCTTGCGCGGCTCTTCGAAGTTGACGAACACGTTGAGCTGATCCTGCAGGATGCGGGCGGCGTAAGCCACCGAATCATCCGGCGTCAGCGCACCGTTGGTCTCGATCGTCATGGTCAGCTTGTCGTAGTCGAGGATCTGGCCCTCGCGGGTGTTCTCGACCTTGTAGGAGACCTTGCGGACCGGCGAATACAGGCTATCGACCGGGATCAGGCCGATCGGTGCATCCTCGGGACGGTTGCGCTCGGCGGGCACGTAGCCCTTGCCGGTCGAGACCGTGAACTCCATTCGGATCTCGGCGCCCTCGTCGAGGGTGCAGATCTGCAGGTCCGGGTTCAGCACGACAACGTCGCCGACGGTCTGGATGTCACCGGCGGTGACAACGCCCGGGCCAGACTTCTTCACAACCATGCGCTTGGGGCCTTCGCCCTGCATCTTGATCGAGATGTCCTTGATGTTGAGCACGATGTCGGTGACGTCCTCACGGACGCCAGCGATCGAGGAGAACTCGTGCAGCACGCCGTCGATGTGCACCGACTGCACCGCCGCGCCCTGGAGCGAGGAGAGCAGGATGCGGCGCAACGCGTTGCCGAGCGTCTGGCCGAAACCGCGCTCGAGCGGCTCGGCGACGATGGTCGCGAAACGCGAGGGATCGCTGCCGGGCTGAATCTGGAGCTTGTTCGGCCGAATCAGTTCTTGCCAATTTTTCTGGATCGTCACTGTTTCACCCATACAGGCCAGTCAAACTGCAGTTGCAGGCACTGGCGTTGGAGAAAGGCCGCGGATCATTCGCGCGGCTTTGCAAAAAGTCATTGCGGGCGACCGATGCGCCCGCAACTTCGTATCAAACGCGCCGACGCTTGCGGGGACGGCAACCGTTGTGTGGGATCGTGGTCACGTCGCGGATCGAGGTGACGGTAAAGCCCGCAGCCTGCAGCGCGCGGAGCGCCGACTCACGACCCGAACCGGGACCGGCGACTTCGACTTCCAGCGTGCGCATGCCGTGTTCCTGCGCCTTCTTGGACACGTCTTCAGCGGCGACCTGAGCGGCATACGGGGTCGACTTGCGCGAGCCCTTGAAACCCATCGTGCCGGCGGAGGACCAGGCAATCGTGTTGCCCTGCGCGTCGGTGATGGTGATGGTCGTGTTATTGAAGGACGAGTTCACGTGCGCGACGCCGGAGGCGATGTTCTTGCGCTCACGACGACGAACGCGGGTGGCTTCCTTGCCCATAGAGTACCTTTCCTGGAGATCTCAAACGCCGCCGTAATGCCAGCGGCTACACCTGTGGAACGAGAAGCGCGTGGCGAAAGGGTTTCCCCTATCGCCACACGCCGCGATTGGTTTCGAAAACTTACTTCTTCTTGCCGGCGATGGCCTTGGCCGGACCCTTGCGCGTACGCGCATTGGTATGGGTGCGCTGACCGCGCACCGGCAGACCGCGACGATGACGCAGGCCGCGATAGCAGCCGAGGTCCATCAGACGCTTGATGTTGATACCGACTTCACGACGCAAATCGCCCTCGACCAGATAGTCGCGATCGATCACTTCGCGGATCTGGAGCACTTCGGCGTCGCTGAGCTGATTGACG
Organism: Bradyrhizobium guangzhouense; assembly: GCF_004114955.1. Taxonomy (NCBI): domain Bacteria; kingdom Pseudomonadati; phylum Pseudomonadota; class Alphaproteobacteria; order Hyphomicrobiales; family Nitrobacteraceae; genus Bradyrhizobium; species Bradyrhizobium guangzhouense. The sequence continues at coordinate 3,035,078 of NZ_CP030053.1, read as the reverse complement.
CGACGATCCTCGGGGATCTTCACCTTTTCGAGGATCTCACCAGCGATCTTCTGGCCGATGCCATGGATGTACTGGAGCGCGATCAGCACGCGCTTGTTGGTCGGAATGTTCACGCCGGCAATACGGGCCACGGCCTTCTCTCCTGTTGCCGATCCCTCGTCAGGAATCGGGCTTTAAGTGCTTATGTTTCTCGGGCAGGTGTTCACAAACGCGAACACGACGCCCACCCCTGGTCTTCCTGGGGCCCGGCATCGTTTGAAACTATCCGACTTGGATGCGGGGCTTATTAAGGGATTCAGGGGGCTTTCGTCAACCGCCGCTAGCGCTTGGCTCGCTTTTTCGTGACCTTTTTTGCGGCCTTTTTGGCACCCTTTTTGACTGCCGTCTTGGCCGCCTTTTTGACCGTTTTCTTGGCTGCTTTCTTGGCTGCCTTTTTAGTGCCCTTCACGGCCTTTTTGGCGGATTTAGCCGATTTCGCGGCCTTTTTTACCGATTTCGCCGGCTTTTTGGCCACCTTCTTGGCTGCCTTGGCCTTTTTGGCGGGCGCCGCCTTGGCCGCACTACGGGCATGGGTCTTGGGCTCGACGGCGCCCAGCGCCAGCAGCTGGCGGTGGATGGCGCGCGTGACCTCGTCGATGGCCATCATGCCGTCGATGGTCGAGAGCTTGCGACGCTCGGAATAGTAGTGAATCAGGGGTTCCGTCTGGCTACGGTAGCTGGCGAGCCGCTTGGTCAGGACCTCCGGGGTGTCGTCGAGGCGAACCTCCTCCCCGCGCTCCCGCATCTGGGCGACGCGGGTCTCGACCCGACTCAGCAGCGCGCTCTCATTAACGCGGAGCTCGATCACGGCGTCGAGCTTGAGGTGCTTGTGCCGGAGCAGATTGTCCAGCGCCTCGGCCTGCGGCACGGTGCGCGGGAAACCGTCGAGGATGAAGCCGTGCTTGGCGTCCGGCTGGTCGATGCGATCGGAGATGATGCCGACCACGACGTCGTCAGGCACGAGCCCGCCGCCAGCCATGATCTCCTTGGCCTTGAGGCCGACCGGCGTGCCGGCCGCGACTGCTGCACGCAACATCTCGCCGGTCGAGAGCTGGACGATGCCATAGCGCTGCACCAGCAGCTGCGCCTGGGTCCCCTTGCCCGACCCTGGCGGTCCAAGAAGTATAATTCTCATCGGCGTACGCCCCCCGGATTGGTGAGCGATAGCTCGCGCACCCGTGTTTGAAAGTTTGACAACAGTGCAAACCACAATCGGCGCCGCACCGCTACCCATATCATAAGGGAGCAAATGCCCGGACGCCAAGAAGGCCTTTGAAATCAGGGATTGTGCTGCAGTGAGAGCAGCTCTTGCGATGCGACCGAATGACCGACTGATCGCTTCGGTAGGTGCCGCGCATCGCCTGCGCGAGCGAATCGGCGGCGCGGATGCGCCGCCTTCAGTGAATGCGCCGCTTAGCGGCGACGGCCCCGCAGCTTCGACTTGCGGATCAGGCCTTCGTACTGGTGCGCCAAGAGATAGCCCTGCACCTGCGCCACCGTATCCATGGTGACGCTGACGACGATCAGCAGCGACGTGCCGCCGAAGTAGAACGGCACCGAGGCGTAGGAGATCAGGATTTCCGGGATCAAGCAGACGATCGCCAGATAGATCGCACCGAGAACGGTAATGCGCGACAGCACGTAATCGATGTACTCAGCGGTACGCTCGCCGGGGCGGATGCCCGGGATGAAGCCGCCGTGCTTCTTCAGATTGTCCGCGGTCTCGGTCGGGTTGAACACGATCGCGGTGTAGAAGAAGGCGAAGAACACGATCAGCGCGAGATAGAGCACCAGGAACAGCGGACGGCCGTGGCCGAGCTGGGTGGTAATCCACTGGAACCATTCCGGTCCCTTGCCCGCGTTGAAGTTCGCAACCGTGGTCGGCAGCAGCAGCAGCGAGGACGCGAAGATCGGCGGGATCACGCCCGAGGTATTGAGCTTGAGCGGCAGATGCGAGGACTGGCCCTCGAACATCTTGTTGCCGACCTGGCGCTTCGGATACTGGATCAGCAGCCGGCGCTGGGCGCGCTCCATGAACACGATGAACGCGATCACGGCGACCGCCATCACGATCACGACCAGGATCAGACCGGTCGACATCGCACCCTGACGGCCGAGCTCGAGCATGTTGGCGAGCGCTGCGGGCAGCTCGGCGACGATGCCGGAGAGAATGATCAGCGAGATGCCGTTGCCGATGCCGCGCGAGGTGATCTGCTCGCCCAGCCACATCAGGAACATGGTGCCGCCGGTCAGCGTGATCGCGGTGGAGAGACGGAAGAACATGCCGGGGTCGCTGACGACGTTGCCGGCGCCTTCGAGGCCGACCGCGATGCCGTAGGACTGGAACGCGGCCAGGATCACCGTGAGGTAGCGGGTGTACTGGTTCAGCGTCTTGCGGCCCGCCTCACCTTCCTTCTTCAGCGCCTCGAGCTGCGGCGAGACGGTGGTGAGCAGCTGGATGATGATCGAGGCCGAGATGTACGGCATGATGTTCAGCGCGAAGATCGCCATGCGGTGGATGCCGCCGCCGGCGAACATGTTGAACATGCCGAGAATGCCGCCTGCCTGCGACTTGAACACCTGCTCCCAGATGTTGGGATCGATGCCGGGCAGCGGGATGTAGGTTCCGAGCCGATAAACGAGCAGCGCACCCAGCGTGAACCAGATGCGCTTCTTCAGTTCGTCGGCCTTGGCGAACGCGCCGAAATTGAGATTGGCTGCCAGTTGTTCCGCTGCAGAGGCCATATTGGACTTTCTCCCGCCGCCTTTTGCGCCGTCATACCCGCGGCCGGGCTATTTTAGCGGACGCCGGACATTATCTGGGGCTTCGGCTTCGATAAGTCCATCGTCCCGCATGCGTAAAGGCCCGCGAGGCGCGGGCCAATGACGCAGATGTTACGCCGCCTCGCCTTCTTCCTTGGCAGGGGCGAGGATCTTCACCGAACCACCGGCCTTCTCGACCGCTTCGATCGCGGACTTGGTGGCGCCGTGGACCTCGATGTTCAGCTTGGCCTTGAGCTCGCCGCGGCCGAGCAGCCGCAGGCCCGCCTTGGCGCGGCGCAGCACGCCGGCCTTCACCAGCGCCTCGACGTTGACGACGCTGCCGGTGTCGAGCTTCTTGGCATCGACCGCATCCTGGAGACGGTCGAGATTGATCTCGGCATACTCGACGCGGAAGATGTTGTTGAAGCCACGCTTGGGCAGACGGCGATGCATCGGCATCTGGCCGCCTTCGAAACCCTTGATGCGCACGCCCGAACGCGCGGTCTGGCCCTTGCCGCCGCGGCCGGACTGCTTGCCCTTGCCCGAACCGATGCCACGGCCGACGCGCATGCGCTTCTTGCGCGAGCCGGCGTTGTCGGCGATATCGCTGAGCTTCATCGCCCTGCTCCTTGTGTTTTGCGCATGATCTGGATCATGCGCGCAATTTTACTTCTCGTCGACGATGCGGACGAGATGGTGAACCTTTTCGATCATGCCGCGGACGGCCGGAGTGTCCGGCAGTTCGCTGGTGCGGCCGATCTTGTTGAGCTTGAGCCCGATCAGCGTTGAACGCTGCGAGTGATGGCGGCGGATCGCGCTGCCGGTCTGCTCGAGCTTGATCGTCTTTGCGGACTTTGCGGCGTCCTTGGCCATCGTGGTCTACTCCGAAAAGCGTTGGTTAGTCCGCCGCCGCCTCGGCATCGCCGCCGATGCGACGACCCTGCAGGGTGGACACCTTGATGTTGCGGCGCGCCGCGACCGAACGCGGTGAGTCCTGGTGCTTCAGCGCATCGAAGGTCGCGCGAACCATGTTGTACGGGTTCGACGAGCCGATCGACTTCGCCACCACGTCCTGGACGCCGAGCGTCTCGAACACGGCGCGCATCGGACCGCCGGCGATGATGCCGGTACCGGCCGGAGCGGCACGCAGATAGACGCGGCCAGCGCCATGACGGCCGGCGATGTCGTGATGCAGCGTACGGCCCTCGCGCAGCGACACGCGGGTCAGGTTGCGCTTGGCGGACTCGGTGGCCTTGCGGATCGCCTCAGGCACTTCGCGCGCCTTGCCGTGACCGAAGCCGGCGCGGCCCTTCTGATCGCCGATCACGACGAGCGCAGCGAAACCGAAGCGCTTGCCGCCCTTGACGACCTTGGCCACGCGATTGATGTGGACGAGCTTGTCGACGAACTCGCTGTCGCGCTCCTCGCGCTCCTTGCGTTCACGTCCGCCGCCGCGTTGATCGCGTCCACCACGTTGTTCGCGTTCTGCCATTTTTCCAATCCTTCAGAGGCTTACGCCTCAATCCTCAAATTCTGTTAGAAGCTCAGCCCGCTCTCACGCGCAGCGTCGGCGAGAGCCTTGACGCGCCCGTGGTAGAGGTAGCTGCCGCGATCGAACACGACTTCCTTGACGCCCTTCTCGGCGGCGCGCTCGGCCAGCAGCTTGCCGACCGCCTTCGCTGCATCGATGTCGGCGCCGGTCTTGCCGCCGTCCCGCATCGACTTCTCGAGCGAGGAGGCAGAGGCCAGCGTCTCGCCCTTCAGGTCGTCGATGACCTGGGCGTAGATGTGCTTGGACGAGCGGAACACCGACAGACGCGGACGACCACCGCCGGAGCGGCGCAGCTTCAGCCGCACACTCCGCTTGCGCCGGGCATTGGTAACCTTGGCTTTGGACATGACCGGCTCCGTTACTTCTTCTTGCCTTCCTTGCGGAAGATGAATTCGCCCACATACTTCACGCCCTTGCCCTTGTAGGGCTCCGGCGGACGATAGGAGCGGATCTCGGCGGCAACCTGGCCGACGCGCTGGATGTCGCTGCCCGACACCGTGATTTCGGTGGGCTTCGGCACGGCGATCGTGATCCCTTCCGGGATCGGGTAGACCACGTCGTGGCTGTAACCGAGCGCGAGCTGCAGGTTCTTGCCCTGCATCGCGGCGCGGTAACCGACGCCGGTGATCTCGAGCTTCTTCTCGAAGCCCTTGGTGACGCCTTCGACCAGATTCGCGACCTGGGCGCGAGCGGTGCCATACAGCGCCCGCGCGCGATTGGTCTCGGCCCGCGGCTTGACCTTGACCTGGCCGTTCTCGAGCTTCACTTCGACGTCGTCATGAACGACGAACTGAAGCTGGCCCTTCGGCCCCTTCATCTTGACGGTCTGCCCATCGACGGTCGCGGTCACACCGGACGGCACCGCCACAGGCCTTTTGCCAACACGTGACATGGATCAAAAATCCTTCTCAGAACACCGTGAAGAGGACTTCACCGCCCACGTTCGCTTCACGCGCACTGTGGTCGGCCATGATCCCCTTCGGCGTCGACAACACCGAAATACCGAGCCCGTTATTGACCCGCGGCAGGTTCTTCACCGAGGCGTAAACGCGGCGCCCTGGCTTGGAGACACGTTCGATCTCACGGATGACGGGCTCGCCGTCGAAATACTTCAGCTCGATCTCGATCTCGCTACGGCCCGAGGCGTGCTCGAGGGTTGCGTAACCGCGGATGTAGCCCTCGCTCTTGAGCACTTCGAGGACGTTCTCGCGCATCTTCGAGCCGGGCGTGGAGACCTTGCTCTTGGAACGCATCTGCGCGTTGCGGATGCGGGTGATCAGATCGCTGATTGGATCGTGCGTAGACATCTAAACGACCCTCCTTACCAGCTCGACTTCACGAGGCCCGGGACCATGCCCTTGGAGCCAAGGTCGCGGAGCGCGATACGGGACAGCTTGTTCTTGCGATAGTTCGAGCGCGGGCGGCCCGACAGCTCGCAACGCAGACGGATGCGGGTGGCCGACGAATTGCGCGGCATTTCCGCAAGCTTCAGGGTGGCGGCGAACCGCTCCTCCATCGGCAGCGTCTTGTCGGCGATGATCGCCTTCAACCGCTCGCGCTTCGGGGCGGCGTTCTTCACCATCCGCTTGCGCCGGTTGTTCTTCTCGACTGAACTCTTCTTTGCCATGCTTGGCTCCTGGGTATCCGCGTTTGAGAGGCTTTAGGTCAGCGTCTCACTGCCGGAACGGGAAATTGAAAGCGGTCAACAAGGCCCTCGCCTCTTCGTCGGTCTTGGCCGTGGTGCAGACGGTGATGTCCATACCGCGGGCTTCCGTGACCTTGTCGAAGTCGATCTCGGGGAAAATGATGTGCTCCTTGATACCGAGCGAATAGTTGCCGCGGCCGTCAAAGCTCTTCGGGTTCAAACCGCGGAAGTCGCGGACGCGCGGCAGCGCGACCGTCACCAGGCGATCGATGAACTCGTACATGCGGGCCTTGCGCAGCGTGACCTTGCAGCCGATCGGCTGGTTCTCACGCAGCTTGAAGGTCGCGATCGCGATACGCGAGTAGGTCACGATCGCCTTCTGGCCGGCGATCTGGGTCAGCTCGGCAGCGGCAGTCTCGGCCTTCTTGCGGTCGTTGACGGAATCGCCGACGCCCATGTTCAGCACGACCTTGTCCAGACGCGGAACCTGCATGACGTTCTCATAACCGAACTTCTCGGTCATCGCCGTGCGGATCTTCGAGTCGTATTCCGCGCGCAGGCGCGGGGTGTAAGCGGTCTCAGCCATCGATCTCAGCTCCCGAGCTCTTGGCGATGCGAACCTTCTTGCCGTCCGCCAGAATCTTGAATCCGACGCGGGTCGGCTTTCCGTCCTTGCCGACATACGCGATGTTGGACAGTTGGATCGGCGCCTCTTTCGAGATGATGCCGCCCTCCTGGGCCTGCGTCTGCTTCTGGTGACGCTTGACCATGTTGATGCCGCGCACGAGCGCCGTGCCGGCGTCGGGGCGAACTTCGAACACTTCGCCGGTGCGACCCTTGTCGCGGCCGGTCAGCACGACGACCTTGTCGCCCTTGCGGATCTTCGCAGCCATCACAGCACCTCCGGCGCGAGCGAAATGATCTTCATGTGGTTCTTCGCACGCAGCTCGCGCGGCACGGGCCCGAAGATACGGGTGCCGACCGGCTCGGCCTGGTTGTTGATCAGGACGGCGGCGTTGCGGTCGAAGCGGATGACCGAACCGTCAGCGCGGCGGATGTCCTTGCGGACACGCACCACGACGGCCTTCATCACGTCGCCCTTCTTCACCTTGCCACGCGGAATGGCTTCCTTGATCGAGACGACGATGATGTCGCCGATCGTGGCGTAGCGGCGCTTGGAGCCTCCGAGCACCTTGATACACATGACACGGCGTGCGCCAGAATTATCGGCCACGTCGAGGTTGGTCTGCATCTGAATCATTGATGCACCTCGTCCTCTTTCTCTTTGCGCCAGCCTAGCCGGCGCTCAACATTTCCCTGAAGTCAGTCGGCCAAATGAATGGCCGAGGCCAACAGATCAGGCGCTTTTCTTGTGTTCGCCCCGGATCACGATCCAGCACTTCAACTTCGAAATCGGCTTGGTCTCTTCGATCCAGACCATGTCGCCCGGCTTGAACTCGTTGTTCTCGTCGTGCGCGTGGTAGTTCTTCGAACGGCGGATCGTCTTCTTGTAGATCGGATGCGTGAAGCGGCGATCGACGCGCACCACGACGGTCTTGGCAGTCTTGTCGCTGACGACCACGCCTTGCAAAGTACGTTTCGGCATATCCGTTAGCCCCTTACTTCTTCTTCGCGCGCGCTTGCGCGGCGACGGTCTTGATCCGGGCGATGTCGCGGCGAGCCTCGCGCAGACGCGAGGTGTTCTCGAGCTGCCCGGTGGCACGCTGGAAGCGCAGGTTGAAGCGCTCCTTCTTCAGGTTCAGGACGGCATCGTCCTGCTGGTCGGGGCTCATCGCGCGGATGTCTTCGATCTTCATCTGGGCCATGGCCATTACTCCGCAATGCGCTCGACGAAGCGCGTCTTGATCGGCAGCTTGGCGGCCGCGAGCGTCAGCGCTTCGCGCGCCGTCTGGGTGTTGACGCCGTCGATCTCGAACAGCACCCGGCCCGGCTTGACGCGGGCGACCCACAGTTCCGGCGAACCCTTGCCGGAGCCCATGCGGACTTCGGCCGGCTTCTTCGACACCGGAACGTCGGGAAACACGCGGATCCAGACGCGGCCGGCGCGCTTCATGTGGCGGGTCAGCGCGCGGCGGGCGGCTTCGATCTGGCGCGCGGTGACGCGCTCAGGCTCGGTCGCCTTCAGGCCGAACTGGCCGAATGCCAACGTCGCGCCCGAAGACGCAACGCCGTGGATGCGGCCCTTATGCGCCTTCCGGAACTTCGTTTTCTTAGGTTGCATCATGGCTTTAAGCCCTCAAATTCTCTGGTCGATCAAGCCGCAGCATTGTCGCGGCGCCCACGGCCACCACGATCGCCACTGCCACCCGTCTCGCCTTCGGCCATTCTCTTGTCCTGGGCCATCGGATCGTGCTCGAGGATCTCACCCTTGAAGATCCAGACCTTGACGCCGCAGGTGCCGAAGGTCGTGAACGCGGTCGCAACGCCGTAGTCGATGTCGGCGCGCAGCGTGTGCAGCGGCACGCGGCCTTCGCGATACCACTCCATGCGCGCGATTTCCGCTCCGCCCAGACGACCCGAGCAGTTGATGCGGATGCCTTCCGCGCCGAGACGCATCGCCGACTGAACGGCGCGCTTCATGGCGCGGCGGAACGCCACGCGGCGCTCCAGCTGCTGCGCGATCGACTCGGCCACCAGCGTCGCATCGAGCTCCGGCTTGCGGATTTCGACGATGTTGATGACGACGTCGGACGAGGTGATGTCCGCGACCTTCTTGCGCAGCTTGTCGATGTCGGCGCCCTTCTTGCCGATCACCACGCCCGGACGAGCCGAGTGGATGGTGACGCGGCACTTCTTGTGCGGACGCTCGATCACGATGCGGGCGACGGCCGCCTGCTTGAGCTCCTTGTGCAGGATCTCGCGGATCTTGACGTCCTCGTGCAGCAGCTTGCCGTATTCCTGCTTGCCGGCGAACCAGCGGGAATCCCAGGTCCGGTTGATGCCGAGACGCAGACCGATCGGATTGATCTTTTGACCCATCGTTTTCTCCTGCGACCCTTAAGCCGCTGCTGCTTCGGCTTCGACCTGACGAACAATGATCGTCAGCTGCGAAAATGGTTTGTAGACACGGCCCGAACGGCCACGCCCGCGGGCGGCAAAGCGCTTCATCACGAGGCCGTTGCCGACGAACGCCTGCGCCACGACGAGATCGTCGACGTCGAGGTCGTGGTTGTTCTCGGCATTGGCGATGGCCGATTCCAGGCACTTCTTCACGTCGACCGCGATCCGCTTGCGCGAGAACTGCAGATCGGCGAGCGCAGCGGAAGCCTTCCGGCCGCGAATGAGCTGGGCGACCAGGTTGAGCTTCTGCGGGCTCACCCGCAGCATCCGGGCGACCGCCTTGGCCTCGTTCTCGGCGAGGCTCCGTTCGCGCTTAGGTTTGCTCATCGTTTAATCCTCAAGCCTTCTTGGCTTTCTTGTCGCCGGAGTGGCCATGGAAGGTCCGGGTCGGCGAGAACTCGCCGAACTTGTGACCGACCATTTCCTCGTTGACGGCCACCGGCACGTGCTTCTGACCGTTGTAGACGCCGAAGGTCAGACCGACGAATTGCGGCAGGATCGTCGAACGACGGCTCCAGATCTTGATGACGTCGTGACGGCCGGACGAGCGAGCGGCATCCGCCTTCTTGAGCAGAGAACCCTCGACGAACGGGCCTTTCCAGACTGAACGAACCATGTCCGTCGTTCCTTACTTCTTCCGCTTGTGGCGGCTTAGGAGAATGAATTTATTGGTCGACTTGTTGCTGCGGGTCTTCTTGCCCTTGGTCGGCTTGCCCCACGGAGTGACCGGGTGACGACCGCCCGAGGTACGACCTTCACCACCGCCGTGCGGATGGTCGATCGGGTTCATCGAAACACCGCGGTTATGCGGCTTGCGGCCCAGCCAGCGATTGCGGCCGGCCTTGCCGATCGAGGTGTTCATGTGATCCGGGTTCGACACCGCGCCGATGGTGCCGCGGCAACGGCCGTGCACGAGACGCTGCTCACCCGAGTTCAGGCGGATGATCACGTAGTCCTGGTCGCGGCCGACCAGCTGAGCATAGGTGCCGGCGGAACGAGCGAGCTGGCCGCCCTTGCCGATCTTGACCTCGATGTTGTGGATGATCGTACCGACCGGCATGTTGCCGAGCGGCATGACGTTGCCCGGCTTCACGTCGACATAGTTGCCGGCGACCACGGAATCGCCGACCGCCAGACGCTGCGGCGCCAGGATATAGGCCTGGGTGCCGTCTTCGTACTTGACCAGCGCGATGAACGCGGTGCGGTTCGGATCATATTCCAGCCGTTCGACGGTCGCGGGCGCATCGACCTTGTCGCGCTTGAAGTCGACGATGCGCAGGGTCTGCTTGTGACCGCCGCCGCGGAAGCGCACGGTGATGCGACCGGTGTTGTTGCGGCCGCCCGAGGAATGCTTGCCCTCGGTGAGCGCCTTGACCGGCTTGCCCTTGTAGAGCGCCGAACGATCGACCATGACCAGCTGGCGCTGGCCCGGTGTCGTGGGATTGAACTTCTTCAGTGCCATCGTCGTGCGACCTTACAGACCGGTGGTCACGTCGATCCGATGACCCTCTTCGAGGGTCACGATCGCGCGCTTGGTGTTCGACTGCGAGCCGAGATTGCCGCGGAAGACCTTAGTCTTGCCCTTGCGGACCAGCGTGTTGACGCTCTTGACCTTGACGTCAAACAGCTTCTCGATCGCTTCCTTGATCTGCGGCTTGGTCGCCTTCGCGGCCACCTTGAACAGAACCTTGTTGTGCTCGGACGCCAGCGTCGCCTTTTCGGTGACGACCGGGGCGACGATCACGTCGTAATGGCGAGCCTCGATGTTCTTCGTCATTTGAAGCGCGCCTCCAGCGCATCGATGGCGGCCTTGGTCAGAACGAGCTTCTGACGGCGCAGGATGTCGTAGACGTTGATGCCCTGGATCGGCAGCACGTCCATGTTCGGGATGTTGCGGGCCGCAGCGGCGAAGCCGTTGTTGAGCTCGGCGCCGTCGATGATCAGCGCGTTGGTCAAGCCGAGGCCCGAGAAGTGACCGAGCAGCGCCTTGGTCTTGGCGGCTTCCAGCGCGGCCTTGTCGATCACGAGCAGATCGCCGTCCTTGGCCTTGGCCGACAGCGCATGCTTGAGAGCGAGTGCACGGACCTTCTTCGGCAGGTCGGTGGCGTGCGAACGCACGACCGGACCGAAGGCACGACCGCCGCCGCGGAACTGCGGCACGCGGGCCGAGCCGTGACGAGCACCGCCGGTACCCTTCTGCTTGTACATCTTCTTGCCGGTGCGCCAGATCTCGGCGCGACCCTTGGCCTTGTGGGTGCCGGCCTGACGCTTGTTCAGCTGCCACTGCACGCAGCGCGCAATGATGTCCTGGCGCGGCTCAAGGCCGAAAATGGCGTCTGAAAGCTGGACCGAGCCGGCTTCCTTGCCCTCGAGGGTGGTGACTTTCAATTCCATCTCACGCACCCTCTTGCTGGGCCGCAGCCTCGGCTTCGCCGCCCGCAACCTTGAACTTGCCGGGCTTCGGAGCTTCCTTCGGAAGCGGCTTCTTGACGGCGTCGCGCACACGGATCCAACCGCCCTTGGAGCCGGGAACGGCGCCTTCGACGAGGATCAGACCGCGCTCGACGTCGAGCTGGACGACGCGCAGGTTGAGCGTGGTGATGCGATCGACACCCATGTGGCCGGGCATCTTCTTGTTCTTCCAGGTCTTGCCGGGGTCCTGACGACCACCGGTCGAACCGATCGAACGATGCGAGACCGACACACCGTGCGTGGCGCGCAGACCGCCGAAGTTCCAGCGCTTCATGCCGCCAGCGAAGCCCTTACCGACCGAGGTGCCGGTGACGTCGACGAACTGGCCGACGACGAAGTGATCGGCGAGGATCTCGGCGCCGACGGGGATCATGGCATCCGCGGAGACGCGGAATTCCTCGACCTGCCGCTTCGGCTCGACCTTGGCGACCGCGAACTGGCCGCGCTCAGCCTTGGGCATGTACACGGTCTTGCGGCTGCCAGAACCAAGCTGGAGCGCGACATAACCGTTCTTCTCTTCAGTGCGGTGGCCTACGACCTGGCAATTGCCGAGCTTCAGCACGGTCACGGGGATATGTTCGCCGGCCTCTGTAAAGACCCGCGTCATCCCGACCTTTTGTGCGATCACTCCGGAGCGCATCGGCGTGCTTCCTGTTCTTTCTGTCCGCAAGGTGCGAACGTGATCCAAAAATCTTAGAGCTTGATCTCGACGTCGACACCGGCGGCCAGGTCGAGCTTCATCAAAGCATCGACGGTCTGCGGGGTCGGATCGACGATGTCGAGCAGACGCTTGTGAGTGCGCATCTCGAACTGTTCGCGGCTCTTCTTGTCGACGTGCGGCGAACGGTTGACGGTGAACTTCTCGATGCGGGTGGGCAGCGGAATGGGTCCGCGAACCTGCGCACCGGTGCGCTTCGCCGTGTTCACGATCTCCCGGGTCGACGTATCGAGGATACGATGGTCGAACGCCTTGAGACGGATACGAATGTTTTGGCCGTTCATTGCCGTGGTCTCTCTTTAGAGGGGGGTGGCGAATAGCGAATAGCGAATGTCACCATTCGCTACTCGCCAATCCCTATTCGCGTAATTACTCGATGATCGAGGCGACGACGCCGGCGCCGACGGTGCGGCCACCTTCGCGGATGGCGAAGCGGAGCTTCTCTTCCATCGCGATCGGCACGATCAGGTGCACTTCCATCGCGATGTTGTCGCCCGGCATCACCATCTCGGTACCTTCCGGCAGATGCACGACACCGGTCACGTCGGTGGTGCGGAAGTAGAACTGCGGACGATAGTTGGTGAAGAACGGGGTGTGGCGACCGCCCTCTTCCTTGGTGAGGATGTAAGCCTCAGCCTTGAACTTGGTGTGCGGCTTGACCGAACCCGGCTTGCACAGCACCTGGCCGCGCTCGACGTCTTCACGCTTGGTACCGCGGAGCAGCGCACCGATGTTGTCGCCGGCCTGGCCCTGATCGAGCAGCTTGCGGAACATTTCGACGCCGGTGACGGTGGTCTTCTGGGTGGCGCGCAGACCGACGATCTCGATTTCCTCGCCGACCTTGACGACGCCGCGCTCGACACGGCCGGTCACGACGGTGCCGCGGCCCGAGATCGAGAACACGTCTTCAACCGGCATCAGGAACGGCTGGTCGATCGGACGCTCCGGCTGCGGGATGTAGCTGTCGACGTTCTTCATCAGCTCGAGGATGGCGTCGTGGCCGAGCTTCTTGTCCGAGTCTTCGAGGGCGGCGAGAGCCGAACCCTTGATGATCGGGATCTTGTCGCCGGGGAAGTCGTACTTCGAGAGCAGTTCGCGAACCTCGAGCTCGACGAGCTCGAGCAATTCCGGATCGTCGACCATGTCGCACTTGTTGAGGAACACGACGAGCGCGGGAACGCCGACCTGGCGGGCGAGCAGGATGTGCTCGCGGGTCTGCGGCATCGGGCCGTCAGCAGCCGACACGACCAGGATCGCACCGTCCATCTGGGCGGCGCCGGTGATCATGTTCTTCACGTAGTCGGCGTGGCCGGGGCAATCGACGTGCGCGTAATGGCGGTTCGGCGTCTCGTATTCGACGTGCGCGGTCGAGATGGTGATGCCGCGCGCCTTCTCTTCCGGCGCCTTGTCGATCTGGTCGTACGCGGTGAACGTCGCACCGCCGGCTTCGGCGAGAACCTTGGTGATCGCCGCGGTCAGCGACGTCTTGCCATGGTCGACGTGACCGATGGTGCCGATGTTGCAGTGCGGCTTGGTACGTTCAAACTTTGCTTTGGCCATTTGACTCTCCGTTCAATCGTCAGCTTTAGACCGACGACAATCAGGCAAACTTCTTTTGGACTTCCGCCGACACGTTAGCCGGCGCTTCTGCGTAGTGATCGAACTGCATGGTGAAGGTCGCGCGACCCTGGCTCATCGAGCGCAGGTTATTCACGTAACCGAACATGTTCATGAGCGGCACCATCGCGTTGATGACGTTGGCGTTGCCGCGCATGTCCTGGCCCTGGATCTGACCGCGCCGGGAATTCAGGTCGCCGATGACCGAGCCGGTGTAGTCTTCCGGGGTCACCACTTCGACCTTCATGATCGGCTCGAGCAGGACGGACTTGCCCTTCTGCAGCGCTTCGCGGAAAGCCGCGCGCGATGCGATTTCGAAGGCGAGCGCCGACGAGTCGACGTCGTGATACTTGCCGTCGACGAGCTGGACCTTGACGTCGACCACGGGGAAGCCCGCGACCACGCCAGAGCTCATCACGCTGTTGAGGCCCTTTTCGACGCCGGGAATGTATTCCTTCGGAACCGCACCACCGACGATCTTGGACTCGAACTCGTAGCCCTTGCCGGGCTCGTTCGGCTCGACCACGATCGAGACCTCAGCGAACTGACCGGTACCACCGGTCTGCTTCTTGTGGGTGTACTTGACTTCGGCCTTCTTGGTGACGCGCTCACGGAACGCAACCTGGGGCGCGCCGATATTGGCGTCGACCTTGTAGGTACGGCGGAGGATGTCGACCTTGATGTCGAGATGGAGCTCGCCCATGCCCTTGAGGATGGTCTGGCCGGACTCCTGGTCGGTCGACACGCGGAAGGACGGATCCTCCGCGGCGAGCTTGGCCAGCGCCACGCCCAGCTTCTCCTGGTCGGCCTTGGACTTCGGCTCGATCGCGATCTCGATGACCGGCTCGGGGAATTCCATCTTTTCTAGGATCACCTGCTTGTCGGGATCGCACAGCGTGTCACCGGTGCGCGCTTCCTTCAGGCCGGCCAGCGCGACGATGTCGCCGGCATAGGCTTCCTTGATGTCTTCGCGGTTGTTCGCATGCATCAGCAGCATGCGCCCGATGCGCTCCTTCTTCTCGCGGGTCGAGTTCACGACGCCGGTGCCGCTCTGCAGAACGCCGGAGTAGATGCGGCAGAAGGTGATGGTGCCGACGAACGGGTCGTCCATGATCTTGAACGCGAGCAGCGCGAGCGGCTCCTTGTCGTCCGCCTTGCGCACGACTTCGTTGCCGCTGTCGTCCGTGCCTTTGATTGCGGGCACGTCGATCGGCGACGGCAGGTAGTCGACGACGGCGTCGAGCAGCGGCTGCACGCCCTTGTTCTTGAAGGCCGAACCGCACAGCACGGGATAGAACGCACCGGTCAGCACCGCCTTGCGCAGCAGGCGCTTCAGGGTCGCCTCATCCGGCTCCTTGCCGTCGAGATAGGCAGCCATGGCGTCGTCGTCGAGCTCGACGGCGGCCTCCACCATCTTCTCGCGGTATTCCTTGGCCTGATCGACCATGTCTTCCGGAATGTCGACATAGTCGAACTTCGCGCCGAGCGACTCGTCGTTCCAGACGATGCCCTTCATCTTCACGAGGTCAACGAGACCCTTGAAGTTGTTCTCGGCACCGATCGGGAGCTGAATCGCGATCGGCTTGGCACCGAGGCGATCAACGATGTCGGCCAGGCACTTGAAGAAGTCGGCGCCGGTCTTGTCCATCTTGTTGGCGAAGACGATGCGCGGAACCTTGTACTTGTCGCCCTGGCGCCAGACGGTTTCGGTCTGGGGCTCCACGCCCTGGTTCGAGTCGAGCACGCAGACGGCGCCGTCGAGCACGCGCAGCGAACGCTCGACTTCGATGGTGAAGTCGACGTGACCTGGGGTGTCGATGATGTTCAGCCGCTTGCCGGCCCAGAAGGCGGTGGTCGCAGCCGAGGTGATCGTGATGCCACGCTCCTGCTCCTGCTCCATCCAGTCCATCGTCGCGGCACCTTCGTGCACTTCGCCGATCTTGTGGCTCTTGCCGGTGTAATAGAGGATGCGCTCGGTCGTCGTCGTCTTACCGGCGTCGATATGCGCCATGATACCGAAGTTACGGTAGTCCTCGATGGCATGTTGGCGGGGCATGGGGTGTTCCTTGCGAGTCCGTTTGTTTCGCCGTTACCAGCGATAGTGCGAGAAGGCGCGGTTGGCTTCCGCCATCCGGTGCACGTCTTCACGCTTCTTGACGGCGTTCCCGCGGTTGTTCGATGCGTCCAGGAGCTCGGCCGAGAGACGCTCGGTCATGGTCTTCTCGTTGCGCTCGCGCGCAGCCGAGATCAGCCAGCGAATGCCCAGGGCCTGGCGGCGGGTCGAACGAACTTCGACCGGAACCTGATAGGTCGCGCCGCCGACGCGGCGGGAGCGCACTTCGATCGTCGGCATGACGTTTTCGAGCGCCTGCTCGAACACGCCGAGCGGGTTCTGCTTGGTCTTGGATTCGATGATGCCGAACGCACCGTAGACGATGCCTTCCGCGACCGACTTCTTGCCGGCATACATCACCGAGTTCATGAACTTCGTGACGATGATGTTCCCGAACTTCGGATCGGGAAGAACTTCGCGCTTTTCCGCTGAGTGGCGACGAGACATTGAGCTGGTTCCCGCTTACTTCGGACGCTTCGCGCCGTACTTCGAACGACGCTGCTTACGGTTCTTGACGCCCTGGGTATCCAGAACGCCGCGGAGGATGTGGTAGCGCACGCCGGGCAAGTCCTTGACGCGGCCGCCGCGGATCATGACCACCGAGTGCTCCTGAAGGTTATGGCCCTCACCCGGGATGTAGCCGATCACCTCGAAACCGTTGGTCAGACGCACCTTGGCGACCTTACGAAGCGCCGAGTTCGGCTTCTTCGGGGTCGTGGTGTAGACGCGCGTGCAAACGCCACGCTTCTGCGGCGACTGCTGCAGCGCTGGCACCTTCTTGCGCGACTTCTGCACTTCACGCGGTTGAGCGATCAGCTGGTTGATCGTCGGCATCCTGGCCTTACCCTTTGTTATCGCAGCCCCTTGCGGGTCCGCTGTCTTGCCGCGAGCCCGTTGCCGGGACCGCAAATTCTTGTCGCGCTACCCGCCCGACGGGGCCCGCTTCGCACGGGAACAATCCGCACAAAGCGAAATCGCGCCAACCGCTCCATCACTGAGCGGAAAGCGCTTCGACGCCACAGAGGACCGCAGTCTTCAGGCCGATCAGCGTAAAGCCGCGGCCCGCGCACTGAGGTCATGCATCCGAATTCGGCCTCACGAGAACAGGCTCGGAAGACCTAAAATCGCACTGGCATTGCCTAGCTATTATCGACAGCGTTTGAGCGGCATTCGTCGAGGTTGGTGCCCATCTTTGCGACCCCTTAGGGATCAGACGGGTGGCCCGTTCCGACGTTGGCGATGCTCACCGCCTGTCGTTAAGTGAGGCGCTTTCTATAAGTGAGAATCGCTCAAGTCAAGGCGAAACGACAGTCACAAAGCGCTTCTCGCGCCTTCAGAAATTGCCTGCTTGGCGCTCTCGCGGCGCCCGCCGGATATGGGACCGAAGGCCCGGCTCCGCCAGTCCCAGGCACATTTTTACCCGGAAGAAATATACTTTTATAACCCGCGCTAAGGCTTTTTTTCCTGTTGATGCGTCAATCTGCCACCTTCGGCAGAGGCAAGCGCCATGCGGTACACCGATATAGCCATCATTGGCGGGGGACTTGCCGGCTCGACCGCCGCCGCAATGCTTGGGCGCGCCGGCATTTCGGCCGTCATGATCGACCCGCATGAGACCTATCCGGCCGATTTTCGCGTCGAGAAGCTTAGCGGTCACGGGCAGGTCGAGCGATTCCAGCGCACGGGAATCGCAGACCAGGTGCTGCGTCGGGCGACCTTCTCCGGCGAGAACTGGATCGCACGGTTCGGCCATCTCCTCGACAAGGCGCCGAGCCGGCAGTTCAACATCCGCTATGATTGCCTGGTTAACGCGATCCGCGACGAGATTCCCGAGACAGTCGAGCGGATCTGGACCAAGGCGGTATCGGTAGAGACCAGCCCGGAGCGGCAGCGAATCGCACTCGCCAATGACGAGACGGTGTCGGCCCGCCTGGTCGTGCTCGCCAACGGCCTGAACGTCGGTCTGCGGCACCAGCTTGGCATCATCAGAAACATCATCAGCGCCTGTCATTCGATCTCGATCGGATTCGATGTAGCGCCGGCAGGGCGGAAAGCGTTCGACTTCCCGGCGCTGACCTATTTCTCCGAGCGGCCGAGCGACCGTATTGCCTACATCTCGCTGTTTCCGATCGGCACGCACATGCGCGCCAATCTGTTCGTGTATCGCAGCTTCGACGATCCCTGGCTGCGCGAGCTCCGCCGCGCGCCGGCGGAGACTTTGAATGCCGCCCTGCCGCGCCTCAAGCGCATCACCGGCGCCTTCGACATCGTGAGCGAAGTCAAGATTCGCCCGGTCGACCTCTACGTGAACGATGCCAGCCATCAGCCGGGACTAGTGCTGGCCGGCGACGCCTTCGCGACCTCCTGCCCGGCCGCCGGCACGGGCAGCGACAAAGTGTTCACGGACGTCGAGCGGCTCTGCAATGTCCACATCCCGCAATGGCTGGCGTCCGACGGGATGGATGCGAACAAGATCGCGGCCTTCTACGCCGATCCCGTCAAGCGGGCCTGCGATGAATGGTCGACGGCAAAAGCGTTCGGCTTCCGCTCGGTATCGATTGCGACGAGCCCCTACTGGACCGCGCAGCGCTGGGCGCGCTTCACGGCGTGGTCCATCCAGGGATTATTGCGACGGCTTGGAGGGGCATTCCATCTGGAGCCGAACTTCCTCGGTCACTCCTCCTCGTCTTCGTCATCCTCCTCGTCATCCTCGTCGAGGTCCTCATCGTCCTCGTCATCATCGCTGTCGTCGTCGGCTTGAGCGGCCACACCGTGCGGCTGATGGATCTGATCGTTCCACAGCTTGCGATAGGTGCCGTTCTTCGCGAGCAGCTCGGCATGCGAACCGCGCTCGATCGCCCTGCCCCCTGAAATCACGATGATCTCGTCCATCTCGACTACAGAAGTCAGGCGATGGGTCGACCAGATCATGGTGCGGCCCTTGGCGACCTTCAGCAACGTGCGGTTGATCGCGGCCTCGGTGGTCTGGTCGAGCGCCGAGGTCGCCTCATCCAGCAACAATACGGAGGGATTGCGGATGACCGCCCGCGCGATCGCAATGCGCTGGCGCTGGCCGCCCGATAGCGTATCGCCGCGCTCGCCGACCGGCGTGTCATAGCGCTGCGGCAAGCTCATGATGTAGCGGTGGATCTCGGCCTTCCTGGCCGCCTCCTCCACCTCCTCGTCGCTCGCGCCCTCCTTGCCGAGCCGGATGTTCTCGCGGATCGACATGTTGAACAACATGTTCTCCTGAAACACCACCGCCATGCTCCGGCGCAGCGAATCCAGCGTCACCTTGCGGACGTCGACGCCGTCGATGGTGACACGGCCTTCGTCCGGGACGTAGAGCCGCAAGATCAGGTTCAACAACGTGCTCTTGCCGGAGCCTGATGGGCCGACGATGGCGATGCGCTTGCCGGCATTGAGCTTGAGGCTGAGATTGTCCAGCACCGGCGTCTGCGCGCCCTCGTACTGGAACGTCACGTGGTCGAAGGTGATGTCGTGGGTGATGCGCGGCAGATCGGGCGCGCCGGGACGGTCGGCGCCGCGGGTGGGCTCGTCCAGCAACTCCTGCATGTGGCGGATCGCGGCGGCCGAGGAGATCGACACCGGAATGAAGTGCATCACATGGGCGATGTTGTAGGAGACCTCCCAGAACGCGCTCTCGAAAGTGACGAAGGTGCCGATGGTGATCTGGCCCTTGGTTGCCAGATAGGCGCCGATGGCGAGCACGACGAGGTGCAACAGCAGCACCGAGATGGTGACGGTGCGCTCCACCATCGTCGACAGGAATCCGGCGGCAGCGATCCTGTTCCGGGTCGCGTCATTGCGGAAGGCGAAGAAGCCGAACATCTTACGTTGCAGGCTGAACGCCTTGATCACGGCCTGCGCCGCCACGTTCTCCTGCACCATCCCCAGCAGCGCGCTTTCGTTGAGCTTCTGCTCGTAATTGGCCTGCACCGCCTTCGGCGTCAGGATACGCGGGCCGATCAGCGTGATCGGGAATACCAGCAGCGCAACGACGGCGAGTTGCCAGTTCAGGAACAGCATCAGGATGATGCCGGCGATCAATTCCAGGAACGGTAGCGCGGCGCTGTTGGCGAAGGACTTGACCGAACCTTCGAAGGCCGAGAGGTCGACCGAGAAGCGCGACAGGATCTCGCCGCGCTTGGTGCGGCCGAAATAGGCGGCCGGGAGGTCCTGAACGTGTTCGAACAGGCGCTTGCGGACATCGGAGATGACGCAGGCTGCCAGCCGCGCATCCCAGCGCTCGTACCAGACCGCGACGATCGAGGTGAAGATGCCGGCGACCGCGAGCACGCCGAGGATCTTGTACAGCGCCTGGAAATCCTCTTCGCCGAGCGCGTCGTCGATCAGGAACTTCAGGCTGAGCGGCATGATGACATTGAACAGCGTCTCGACCAGAACGCCGAATGCCACATAGCCCAGGATGCGCTTGTAGTTGGGCAGGAAGGGCTTGACGAAACCCAGGATGGTCGCGAGCGCGCCGGCGGCTTCGCGAGCGGTAAAGACGACGAGGTCCTCATCATCGTCGTCGTCATCGAGTTCAAGCTCGTCATCATCCTCGTCTTCGTCGTCCTCGTCGTCATCGAGGTCCGGCTTGGCGCTGGAGGCGAGCTTGTCCTCGAGCTCGGCCGCCTCTTGCGCGGCGAGCTTCTGTTTGTCGGGAGAGAGAGGCCTGGACGCCATGAAACCAACCGATGCTGACGGCCGGCATGACCGCAGAGAAAGCAGGGAAATAGCGGAAGCCGCTATTTGCACCGATTCTATGCGATCAGGATGAATTCGGCAAAACAATTGGCGAATTCATCCTCCCCGTGATGCTAGTCGTCGTCTTCTTCCTCGACCTTGTCGAAGAAGGAATAGCGCAAGGAGTCGGCGTCGGCATACCACTGCCCCGGGCCCTTGTTGGCGGCGAGCGTCGCGGCCCAGAGCGCGTCGGTGCAATCCTTGCGATGCATCGACAGATCGAAGCCGTTGCCGAAGAACAGTTCGGACCATTCCCACCAGGTGCCGAGCTTCCTGACCCCGCGCAAGAGATCGTAGCGATCGATTACGGCCGATGCCATGTCCGAGGTGACCGAGCCGAACACGACGCCGGTCTTGACCACGCGGTTCAACTCGCGGATCGCGCGGACCACCTGCTTCGGGGCAACGTGGCAGAGGCTGGTCTCGAACACGTAGTCGAAGCTACCGTCCTTGAACGGCATGTCGGTGATCGAGCCGAGCTTGTTGTACTTCTTCAGCGCCTTCGGCGTCCTGGCGTGGATCGCGCGGTTGTTCTCGATGCCCCAGGCATCGATGCCACGATCGCGCAGCGCGCCAACCAGCTCGCCGCTGGCGGAGCCTGCCACCAGGAGTTTTGCGCCCTTGGTCTTGCCCCAGACGATGCTGATCAGTCTGGACAGATAATCCGGATCGGTGAACTGCTTCCACACCTCGCCATAGGGGCCGAGGCCGCGATAGTTTTCGAAATAGTCGCGGTCGATTTTGTCGGAGATCGGCTCGCCGTCTTCCTGCGCGCGCTCACGGCGCAGCCGCATCATCTCGGTCAGGATGATGTCGGTCGCTGCGTCCGAGGAATCGAGCAGGCCGTTCAACGTGGAGTCGAACAGATAATCGCCGACCACGACGATGCCGGGATGCTCCTTCGGCTCGGGCCGGTGATTGGTCATGACGTCGCGCACGGGCAAACCGCCCGGAATCGCATTCACCGACGACAGCCAGCGGTGGATCTTGCCTTCCATGAAATGGGCACGCGCGTCTCCGAGCGAGGCCGGCAGCGATTTCAGCGCGGCATCGATCAGCTCCTGGTCCGACAGATTGGCGAAGGCCAGCGCATCGGAGCCGGGAATGAGCCAATTCAAGACACCGTGCTTGCCGACGTCGTGGCGCGCGCCCTCGTTGTAGACGCAGCAGCCGCCGAAGGCGTCCGACATGAACCAGGCGCCGGGAATCTTGTCACCCCAGAACGGGGTGTCGAACAGGATCGAGACGCGCAGGTAGTGCGCGGGACGGTCGAAATAGGCGACGTGCTTGACCATCGACTTGCGCAGCTGCTCGCCTTCCCACCCCATCGTGGCGAGCCAGGAGTGCGGCAGGCAGACCAGCACGAGATCGAAGTCGCGCGTCTCCGGCCCCTTGCCGTTCATCATCTTGAGCTGATAGCGGCCGGTCGGCGCCTTGCCGACGGTGAGCACGCGATGATTGAGCTGGATGTCGGCGTTGACCTCGGACTGGAGGCATTCGATCAGCTGCTCGTTGCCGTTCTGGATGGAGTAGAGGCCGATATAACCGTCGACATCCATCAGATAGTTCTTGAGCGCGTTGAGGCCGTTGGTGTTGTGGCTTTCGGTCGCGATATCCGAGCGCGCCATCACCTTGAAGAAGCGCTTTGCGACCTCGTCCTTGACTTCCTCGTCGAGCACCTGCTCGGCGGTCTTGTAGGCCCACGGGTTCTCGTTGTCGTGCGCACCGACGCCTTCGTAATACTCGATCGGCGACATCTCGTCGGCGCAGCGCTTGCGGAACGCCTCGATCGCCGCCGCGGTCTTGGCGCCATATCGGCGGCGCATGCCGGCGACATCATCAAGCAGCTCACCGCCGAACTGCACCTGTTCGGCGTCCATTGGAATGGTCTGCAGGCCGAAATGCTGAATCAGCTCGCGCAGCGGATCCGGGCCCGTCATCGAGTAGTCGTAGATCTCGGCAACGCCGGCCTCGTACATCGCCGGCGCGGAGTCGAATTTGCGCGTGACGATCTTGCCGCCAAGCCGGTCGGAGGACTCGAAAATGGTGATGCGGCAGAGATCGCCGAGCTTACGCTTCAGGTACCAGGCGCTCATCAGCCCGCCGGGGCCGCCGCCTACGATTGCGAGGTCAAGCATGTTAGTTCCGTGGTCTCCGGCCCTGCCCCCGTCACGGGACCACCGGTCTAAGTTCCCTTAGCAGAAGCGCTTTTGCGCCTGAAGGAAAGATGAACAAAGGTTGATCCCGCATCGCAACAGGCAAACAAAGCAGCAAAAAGGCCGGCTTTCGCCGGCCTTTTCATTGTCCTCAGTAATCCTACGGATGAACGATCATTCCGCAGGCGGCAGCGCAGGAAGCTCCGCTTCCGGCGCGGGCGACACCACGGCCGCCTGCTTCTCGCGCTCGTCGAGAATCAGCTTGTCGCGCTTCATGGCGACTTCGCGGATCTTGGCCATGGAGGCGCCGGTGCCTGCCGGGATCAGCCGGCCGACGATGACGTTCTCCTTGAGGCCTTCGAGCGGATCGACCTTGCCGTTGACCGCCGCTTCCGTGAGGACGCGGGTGGTCTCCTGGAACGAGGCCGCCGAGAAGAAGGAGCGGGTCTGCAGGCTCGCCTTGGTGATGCCGAGCAGAACCGGCGTCCCCGTGGCGATCTTCTTGCCCTCTTCCTTGGCCTTCTCGTTGAGCGCGTCGAACTCGATCTTGTCGACCTGCTCGCCCGAGATCATGTCGGTGTCGCCCTGGTCGGTGATCTCCACCTTCTGGAGCATCTGACGGACAATCACCTCGATGTGCTTGTCGTTGATGAGCACGCCCTGGAGCCGGTAGACCTCCTGGATCTCGTTGACCAGATAGGCCGCAAGCTCCTCGATGCCCTTGACCGCAAGGATGTCGTGCGGCGCCGGGTTGCCTTCCACGATGAAGTCGCCCTTTTCGACGACGTCGCCGTCCTGAAGGTGGATGTGCTTGCCCTTCGGGATCAGGTACTCGCGCGGCTCGTCGGTCTTGTCCATCGGCTCGATCGAGATGCGACGCTTGTTCTTGTAGTCGCGCCCAAACCGGATGGTGCCCGCGATTTCGGCGATGATCGCCGCATCCTTCGGACGCCGTGCCTCGAACAGTTCCGCCACCCGCGGCAGACCGCCGGTGATGTCACGCGTCTTGGCGCTTTCGGTCGAGACACGGGCGAGGATGTCGCCCGGGTTGACCTTGGCACCGACGTCGACCGACAGAATGCCGTCGACCGACAGCATGTAGCGGGCATCGCCGCCACGGGCGAGCTTGAGCACCTTGCCGTCCTTGCCCTTGACCACGATGGCCGGACGCAGGTCCGAGCCGCCGCGAGTCGAGCGCCAGTCGATGACCACGCGCTTGGCGATACCGGTGGCCTCGTCCAGCGTTTCCGAGATCGACTGCCCTTCGACCAGATCCTCGAAGCCGATCGTGCCTTCCACTTCGGTGAGCAGCGGACGGGTGTAGGGATCCCACTCGACGATACGCTGGCCACGCTTGACCATATCGCCCTCGTCGACGTGCAGGCGCGCGCCGTACTGGACACGGTGCGTCGCACGCTCGGTGCCGTCGGCATCGACGATCGCCACCACCATGTTACGCACCATCGCAACCAGGTGACCTTCGCTGTTGCGGGCGATGGCCTTGTTCCGGATCACGATCTTGCCGTCGAAATTGGCTTCGACGAAGGACTGCTCGTTGAGCTGCGCCGCACCACCGATGTGGAAGGTGCGCATGGTGAGCTGGGTGCCCGGCTCACCGATCGACTGCGCCGCGATGACGCCGACGGCTTCACCGTGGTTGACCGGCGTGCCTCGGGCGAGGTCGCGGCCGTAGCACTTGCCGCAGATGCCGTTGACGAGTTCGCAGGTCAGCGCCGAGCGGATCTTCACCTCCTGCACACCACCCTGCTGGATGGCGTCCAGATGGCTCTCTTCCATCAGCGTGTCGCGCTTGATGATCACCTTGCCGGTGTTGTCACGGATGTCTTCGCAGGCCGTGCGTCCGAGGATGCGCGAACCGAGCGAAGCGACCACGGTGCCGGCATCGACGATGGCGCGCATCTTGATGCCGAGCTTGGTACCGCAATCGGACTGCGTGATGATGCAGTCCTGCGCGACGTCGACCAGACGACGGGTCAGGTAGCCGGAGTTCGCGGTCTTCAACGCGGTGTCCGCGAGGCCCTTACGGGCACCGTGGGTCGAGTTGAAGTATTCGAGAACCGAGAGGCCCTCCTTGAAGTTCGAGATGATCGGCGTCTCGATGATCTCGCCCGACGGCTTGGCCATCAGGCCGCGCATGCCGGCGAGCTGGCGCATCTGCGCCGGCGAACCACGGGCACCGGAGTGAGCCATCATGTAGATCGAGTTGATGTCGGCATCGGCTCCACTCGCCGTCTTCTTGGTGGAGGAGATCTCCTTCATCATCGCCTTGGCGATTTCTTCCGTGGCCTTCGACCAGGCGTCGACGACCTTGTTGTACTTCTCGCCGTGCGTGATCAGGCCGTCGTTGTACTGCTGCTCGAAATCCTTCGCCAGCGTGCGGGTGGTGTCGACGATCTTCCACTTGGAGTGCGGCACGACCATGTCGTCCTTGCCGAACGAAATGCCGGCCTTGAACGCATTGTAGAAGCCGAGCGCCATGATGCGGTCGCAGAAGATCACAGTCTCCTTCTGGCCGCAGTGACGGTAGACCTGGTCGATGACGCCCGAGATCTCGCGCTTGGTCATCAGCTTGTTGATGATCTCGTACGAGATGCGCGGGTTCTTCGGCAGCAAATTGCCGAGCATGACGCGGCCAGCGGTGGTTTCGATCCAACGCTTGGAGACCTTGCCGGTCTCGTCCATGCCTTCCCACCGATACTTGATCTTGGTGTGGAGGTGGATGACCTTCGCATGCAAGGCATGCTCGAGCTCGGCCATGTCGCCGAACAGCTTGCCCTCGCCGGGCAGACCTTCGCGCATGATCGAGACGTAGTAGAGACCGAGCACGATGTCCTGCGACGGCACGATGATCGGCTGGCCGTTCGCGGGATGCAGGATGTTGTTGGTCGACATCATCAAGACGCGCGCTTCCAGCTGCGCTTCGAGCGACAGCGGAACGTGCACGGCCATCTGGTCGCCGTCGAAGTCGGCGTTGAACGCCGAGCAGACCAGCGGGTGAAGCTGAATCGCCTTGCCTTCGATCAGCACCGGCTCGAACGCCTGGATGCCCAGACGATGCAGCGTCGGCGCGCGGTTGAGCAGCACCGGATGCTCGCGGATCACCTCATCCAGGATGTCCCAGACCTCGGGCCGCTCCTTCTCGACCAGCTTCTTCGCCTGCTTCACGGTGGTGGACAGGCCCTTGGCGTCAAGCCGCGAATAGATGAACGGCTTGAACAGCTCGAGCGCCATCTTCTTCGGCAGGCCGCACTGATGCAGGCGCAGCTCGGGACCGACCACGATCACCGAACGGCCCGAATAGTCGACGCGCTTGCCGAGCAGGTTCTGACGGAAGCGACCCTGCTTGCCCTTCAGCATGTCGGCGAGCGACTTCAGCGGGCGCTTGTTGGCACCCGTGATGACGCGGCCGCGGCGGCCGTTGTCGAACAGCGCATCGACCGCTTCCTGAAGCATGCGCTTCTCGTTGCGGATGATGATGTCGGGCGCGCGCAGCTCCATGAGCCGCTTCAAGCGGTTGTTGCGGTTGATGACGCGGCGATAGAGGTCGTTGAGGTCCGAGGTCGCGAAGCGGCCGCCGTCCAGCGGCACCAGCGGACGCAGGTCCGGCGGGATCACGGGAACGACAGTCAGGATCATCCATTCCGGCTTGTTGCCGGAGTGGCGGAAGGCCTCGACGATCTTCAGGCGCTTGGCGAGCTTCTTGTGCTTGATGTCGGAGTCGGTCTCCTGCATCTCGGCACGCAAGCTGAGCTCGAGCTTCTCGAGGTCCATGCCCTTGAGCAGTTCACGGATCGCCTCGGCGCCGATCATGGCGGTGAAGGAATCCTGGCCGTACTCGTCCTGCGCCTTCAGATACTCGTCTTCCGACAGCAGCTGGCGGTCCTTCAGCGCGGTGAGGCCCGGCTCCAGCACGACGTAATATTCGAAGTAGAGGATCCGCTCGAGATCCTTCAGCGTCATGTCGAGCAGAAGGCCGATGCGCGAGGGCAGCGACTTCAGGAACCAGATGTGGGCGACGGGCGCCGCGAGCTCGATATGGCCCATGCGCTCGCGCCGGACGCGCGACAGCGTGACTTCGACCGAGCACTTCTCGCAGATGATGCCCTTGTACTTCATGCGCTTGTACTTGCCGCACAAGCATTCGTAGTCCTTGATCGGCCCGAAGATGCGGGCGCAGAACAGGCCGTCGCGCTCGGGCTTGAAGGTACGGTAGTTGATGGTCTCCGGCTTCTTGATCTCGCCGTAGGACCAGGACAGAATCTTCTCCGGGGACGCGATCGAGATCCGGATCTGGTCGAAGACCTGAGCCGGCGTCGTCGGGTTAAAGAGATTCATAATTTCTTGGTTCATCGTCTTCTCCTCGCGTACCGGTCGCCTCCGGCCGCAAATTCGAAAATCACTCGAGCGGGGCGCCCTGCCCTCAAGGCATCGGGAGGGGCGCCAATGCCCGGCCGCAAAGGCCGGGCATGAAAGGTCGTGTTACTCGGCCGCTTCCGACGTCGGCGCCGGACCCATCTTGGAATTGTGCAGGTCGACGTTGAGGCCGAGCGAGCGCATTTCCTTGACCAGCACGTTGAACGATTCCGGGATACCGGCCTCGAAGGTGTCGTCGCCACGCACGATCGCCTCGTACACCTTGGTACGGCCGGCGACGTCGTCCGACTTCACGGTCAGCATTTCCTGGAGCGTGTAGGCCGCGCCGTAAGCTTCGAGCGCCCACACCTCCATTTCGCCGAAACGCTGGCCGCCGAACTGCGCCTTGCCGCCCAGCGGCTGCTGGGTGACGAGCGAGTACGGGCCGATCGAACGCGCGTGGATCTTGTCGTCCACGAGGTGGTGCAGCTTGAGCATGTAGATGTAGCCCACCGTCACCTTGCGATCGAACGCGTCGCCGGTGCGGCCGTCATAGACGGTCGACTGGCCCGAGGCATCCAGACCCGCGAGCTTCAGCATCTCCTCGATGTCGGTCTCCTTGGCACCATCGAACACCGGCGTCGCAATCGGCACGCCGCGGCTCAAATTGTGGCCGAGTTCAAGCAGCTCGTTGTCGTTGAGCGTCTTGATCGTCTCGTCCTCGCCGTAGACCTTCTTCAAGGTTTCCTTCAGCGGCTTGATGTCCTGCTTCGACAAATAGGCATCGACCGTCTGGCCGATACGCTTGCCGAGGCCGGCGCAAGCCCAGCCGAGATGCGTCTCGAGGATCTGTCCGACGTTCATGCGCGAGGGCACGCCAAGCGGATTGAGCACGATGTCGGCGTGCGTACCGTCTTCGAGGAACGGCATGTCCTCGATCGGCACGATCTTCGACACCACGCCCTTGTTGCCGTGGCGGCCGGCCATCTTGTCGCCGGGCTGGATCTTACGCTTCACCGCGACGAAGACCTTGACCATCTTCATCACGCCGGGCGGCAATTCGTCGCCGCGCTGAAGCTTCTCGACCTTGTCGAGGAAGCGCTGCTCGAGCCCCTTCTTCGACTCGTCGTACTGCTTCCGCATGGCCTCGATCTCGGCCATCAGCTTGTCGTTCGGCGAAGCGAACAGCCACCACTGCGACTTCGGATACTCCTCGAGCACCGCGCGGGTGATCTTGGTGTCCTTCTTGAAGCCCTTGGGACCGGCAATGCCCTGCCGCCCCTCGAGGAGCTCGGCAAGACGGTTGTAGACGTTGCGGTCCAGGATCGCCTGCTCGTCGTCGCGGTCCTTGGCCAGACGCTCGATCTCTTCCCGCTCGATCGCCAGCGCACGCTCGTCCTTGTCGACGCCGTGGCGGTTGAACACGCGGACTTCCACGATCGTGCCCTGCACGCCCGGGGGAACGCGCAGCGAGGTGTCGCGAACGTCGGAGGCCTTTTCGCCGAAGATGGCGCGCAGGAGCTTTTCTTCCGGCGTCATCGGGCTTTCGCCCTTCGGCGTGATCTTGCCGACCAGGATGTCGCCGGCGCGCACTTCGGCGCCGATGTAGACAATACCGGCTTCGTCGAGGTTCTTCAGCGCTTCTTCCGAGACGTTCGGAATGTCGCGGGTGATTTCCTCGGGCCCGAGCTTGGTGTCGCGGGCCATCACCTCGAACTCCTCGATGTGGATCGAGGTGAAGACGTCTTCCTTCACGATCCGCTCGGAAAGCAGGATCGAGTCTTCGAAGTTGTAGCCGTTCCACGGCATGAACGCGACGAGCACGTTCCGGCCGAGCGCGAGCTCCCCGAGATCGGTCGAGGGACCGTCGGCGATGATGTCGCCCTTCTTGACGATGTCGCCGACCTTCACCAGCGGACGCTGGTTGATGCAGGTCGACTGGTTGGAGCGCTGGTACTTCATCAGCCGGTAGATATCGACGCCCGACTTGGTCGGATCGAGATCTTCGGTGGCGCGGATAACGACGCGGGTGGCGTCGATCTGGTCGATCACGCCCGAACGGCGCGCCGCGATCGCAGCACCCGAGTCACGCGCAACCACGCCTTCCATGCCGGTGCCGACGAACGGCGCCTCGGCGCGAACCAGCGGCACCGCCTGGCGCTGCATGTTCGAGCCCATGAGCGCGCGGTTGGCGTCGTCGTTCTCGAGGAACGGGATCAGCGCCGCCGCGACCGAAACGAGCTGCTTCGGTGACACGTCCATGTAGTCGACCTTGTCGGGCGTCATCGGCACGACGTCGCGGGTGCCGCTGGCGCGGCAGACCACGAGGTCCTCGGTGAAACGGCCCTTGGCGTCGACAGGCACGTTGGCCTGCGCGACCGAATAACGGCCTTCCTCCATCGCCGAGAGGTACACGACCTCGTCGGTGACGCGACCGTCCTTGACCTTGCGATACGGGGTCTCGACGAAGCCGTACTTGTTGACGCGCGCGAAGGTGGCGAGCGAGTTGATCAGACCGATGTTCGGACCTTCCGGCGTCTCGATCGGGCAGATACGGCCGTAATGCGTCGGATGCACGTCGCGCACTTCGAAGCCGGCGCGCTCGCGGGTCAGACCGCCCGGTCCAAGCGCCGAGAGACGGCGCTTGTGGGTGATCTCGCTGAGCGGGTTGGTCTGGTCCATGAACTGCGAGAGCTGCGAGGAGCCGAAGAACTCGCGCACGGCGGCAGCCGCCGGCTTGGCGTTGATCAGGTCCTGCGGCATGACCGTGTCGATATCGACCGAGGACATGCGCTCCTTGATCGCGCGCTCCATGCGCAGGAGGCCGATGCGGTACTGGTTCTCCATGAGCTCGCCGACCGAACGCA
This sequence comes from Bradyrhizobium guangzhouense, assembly GCF_004114955.1. NCBI lineage: Bacteria > Pseudomonadati > Pseudomonadota > Alphaproteobacteria > Hyphomicrobiales > Nitrobacteraceae > Bradyrhizobium > Bradyrhizobium guangzhouense. The sequence continues at coordinate 3,004,911 of NZ_CP030053.1, read as the reverse complement.
CACGGCGGTTGCCGAGATGGTCGATGTCGTCGATCTCGCCCTTGCCGTCGCGCAGGTCCACCAGCGTCTTGATGACGCAGAGGATGTCTTCCTTGCGCAGCGTGCGCTGGGTGTCGGGCGCATCGAGGTCGAGGCGCATGTTCATCTTGACGCGGCCGACCGCGGAAAGGTCGTAGCGCTCGGCGTCGAAGAACAGCGACTGGAACATCGCCTGCGCCGAATCCAGCGTCGGCGGCTCGCCCGGACGCATCACGCGGTAGATGTCGAACAGCGCGTCTTCACGCGTCATGTTCTTGTCGGCCGAGAGCGTATTGCGGATGTAGGCGCCGACATTGACATGGTCGATGTCGAGCAGCGGCAGTTCCTTGTAGCCGTGCTCGTTGAGCGCCTTCATCGACTTGTCGGTGATTTCCTCACCGGCTTCGGCGTGAATCTCGCCGGTCTTGGGGTTGACGAGGTCCTCGGCGAGGTAGTTACCGACGAGCTCCTCATCCGACAGACGCAGCGCCTTGAGCCCCTTCTCCTGGAGCTGGCGGGCGGCACGGACCGTGAGCTTCTTGCCGGCCTCGAGCACGACCTTGCCGGTGTCGGCATCGATCAGGTCGTTGATGGTCGAGTAACCGCGGAAACGGTTGGCGTCGAACGGAACGCGCCAGCCTTCCTTGGTCCGCTTGTAGAGGATCTTCTTGTAGAACGTGGACAGGATCGCCTCGCCGTCGAGGCCGAGGGCGAACATCAGCGACGTCACCGGAATCTTGCGGCGACGGTCGATACGCGCATAGACGATGTCCTTGGCGTCGAACTCGATGTCGAGCCAGGAGCCGCGATACGGGATCACGCGGGCAGCGAACAGGAGCTTACCCGACGAGTGGGTCTTGCCTTTGTCGTGGTCGAAGAACACGCCCGGCGAACGGTGCATCTGGGAGACGATGACGCGCTCGGTGCCGTTCACGATGAAGGTGCCGTTCATCGTCATGAGCGGAATGTCGCCCATGTAGACGTCCTGCTCCTTGATGTCCTTGACCGACTTCGCACCGGTTTCCTCGTCGATATCGAACACGATGAGGCGCAGCGTCACCTTGAGGGGGGCCGCGAAGGTCATGCCGCGCTGGCGGCACTCGTCGACGTCATATTTGGGCTGCTCGAACTCGTAGCGGACGAACTCCAGCATCGAGGTGCCCGAGAAGTCGGAAATCGGGAACACGGAACGGAACACAGCCTGCAGGCCCTCGTCGAGGCGCCCGCCCGCGGGTTCATCGACCATCAGGAACTGGTCATAGGACGCCTTCTGAACCTCGATGAGGTTCGGCATCTCGGCGACTTCCTTGATGTGTCCGAAAAACTTGCGAACGCGTTTGCGACCGGTGAATGTCTGCTGCGCCATCGTGGCCTCTCATTTTCGTCGCCCGCTCTGGGCGAACCGTCCGGAACGCAGCTGCCGCCGCTCCCCGGGTTGAATTTTTCGAACCCGTTTTTGGGGACCGAAAATCCAGTTTCAGGCCGTCATGTCCTGAATCTGTTCTTCAGACCTTCAAAACGCAAAACGACGCGCGGGGCGCATAGGCACGCCCGCCCGTCACAACGATCGTCTTCACGGACTGCAAAAGCCCGAAATAGCCTGCTCTCCCAACGGCTTACAGGGAAATCCGGCATCCCTGCCCACCGCGCTTTCGTGCTGCCGACCCGATATGGGGCGACAATAGTGCAGATTCGAGGGGTAAACCCTCAAATCCCCACACATTTTCGTGTCTGGCCTGCGTCGGGACGATCCGTCGCACGCCTTTTGCATCTGACCGCTCTTTTGAGCCCACCCTCTTGAAGGGCAGACCGGAGTCCCAGGCTCAGCCCGGGACCCCGTCCGTAAGCGATGCTTACTTGAGCTCGACCTTGGCGCCAGCCTTCTCGATCTGGGCCTTGATCTTCTCGGCTTCTTCCTTGTTCACGCCTTCCTTCAGCGGCTTCGGAGCACCCTCGACGAGGTCCTTTGCTTCCTTCAGGCCGAGACCGGTGATGGCGCGGACTTCCTTGATGACCTCGATCTTCTTCTCGCCGGCAGAGGCGAGAACGACCGTGAACTCGGTCTTCTCTTCCGCCGGAGCGGCAGCAGCGCCGCCAGCAGCCGGGCCGGCCACGGCGACAGCCGCGGCAGCCGAAACGCCCCACTTCTCTTCGAGGAGCTTCGCCAGTTCAGCGGCCTCGAGCACGGTGAGGCTCGAGAGGTCGTCAACGATCTTCTGCAAGTCAGCCATTGTTCAGTTTCCTTAGATGTAAGTCTGGTTCGGGTTTGAGTTTTGCGAAGGGCGTCAGGCCGCTTCGCCCTTTGAGGCATGAGCCTGGATGACGCGCGCGAGCTTGCCCGCGGGCGCGTTGGCGAGCTGAGCGAGCTTGGTCGCCGGGGCCACAAGCAGGCCGACGATCTTGCCGCGCAGTTCGTCAAGCGACGGCAGCGAGGCAAGCGCCTTCACGCCGTCGACATTCAGGACGGTCTTTCCCATCGAGCCGCCGACGATGACGAACTTTTCGTTCGCCTTGGCGAATTCGATGGCGACCTTTGGCGCCGCTACCGGATCGTTCGAAGTGGCGATCACGGTCGGTCCCTTCAGCATGGGGCCGATGGCAACGACGTCAGTGCCTTCAAGAGCAATTTTGGCGAGACGGTTCTTCGAGACCTTCACCGAGGCGCCAGCCTGCTTCATCTGCATGCGCAGCTTCTGCATCTGGGCGACGGTCAGGCCGGAATATTGGGCAACGACCGCGACGCTCGTGGTCTTGAAGACCCCATTGAGCTGTTCGACCGCTTCCTTTTTTGCCGCTCGTTCCACAGCAAGCTCTTTCCGGTTGGCGGTCATCGCGAAAGCGGGACCGCCGGGTTGCACCCATTGTCCCGCTCAAACCTGAACCTCTGGGCCAAAAACCCTTTGGACACGCCGGGGCGAGACAACGATTAAAGCCTGCCCTCCCGGAACCCTTGTGAGGTCCGCGGGGTGTCGAGGTCCGAACCAAACTCCTTCCGCAGCCACCCTAAGGTAAGATGCGAAGTGAAATCCGGTCTTCACCCGTCTATGCAGGCCATACGATTAAGCCGTTGAAAAATCGAAATTTCTCGCTGGCGCCTGCAGTCTTGGACAGGACAAGGCCAGCCGGCGAACCGCCTGACCTCTGCCCGCATTCCCACCGGCCGATGGATTTTCCTTCCTTTTCGGGCAAATCCTTGCGGACGTCCTGAAAAGGAATGATCTCCTGCGTGTCGGGTTTTCGGAATGCGTGCACGAACGCGCCAGCCAAGGCCGGCACGTCCGGAGGCGGTTCTTTAACCGCTCTCTGCCCGATTGCCAAGAGCAAAATTCACACCAGTTCCAATCCGTTGCTGGCCCGGCTTGATCCGGGCCGGCAAGGGCCGATTCAGGCCGATTTGACCCGATAAGGCAGCGGCTTGCCCTCGAAATACGCGGTGAGGTTCGCCAGCACGCAGCTCTGCATGGCGACGTGCGATTCGAGGGTGTGGCCGCCGATATGCGGGGCGAACACCACGTTCGGCAGCGCCGTCAGCGCGTCAGGGGCGTGCGGCTCCTTCTCGAAGACATCGAGGCCCGCGCCGGCGATGGTCTTGTCGGTCAGCGCCGCGACCAGTGCCGGCTCGTCGATGACCGAGCCGCGGGAGATATTGACGACATAGCCATCCGTGCCGAGGCGCCCCAGGATGTCCGCGTTGACGACGTGCTGGGTCTCGGCCCCGGCCCGAACCGCGATCATCAGCACGCTGCACCAGTCGGCCAGCGCCTCCAGTGATGGAAAATATTGATAGGGCAGATCGTATTTGGTGCGGCTGAAATAGCCGACCTCGCTCTCGAAGGCGGCACAGCGCAAGGCGATCTTGCGGCCGATCTCGCCCATGCCATAGACGCCGATGCGGCGCCCCGGCATGCCGGCCTGCGGGCGCATCATGGGCGACGGCTTTGACGTCGCCCAGTCACCGCTACGGACGTATTGGTCGGCCACCAAAATCCGCCGCGTCGTCGCCAGCATCAGGGTCATCGCGATATCGGCGACCGGGGCGGCGTTGGCGCCGGGGCTGTGGCCGACCGCGATATTGCGCGCGGCGGCGGCCTTCAGGTCGACGCCATCATAGCCGGTGCCGTAGCAGACGATCGCGCCGAGCTTTGGGAACAGGTCCATCGCCTCCGCGCCCAGCGGTGAGCCGCCGGCGGTCAGCAGCGCCCGGATGCCGCCGAGTTCACCGGCCGAAAACACCTCGCGTGCGGGCTTGCCACCGGTGTCGAGCAGCTCGAACCGTTCGGCGAAGCGCGCCATCATCGACTTGGGAAAGCGCGAAAAGATCAGGACCTTGTCAGCCATCGTTCTTGTTTCCGGTGAATGCGCCCACAAACGACAAGGGGCGGAATCGGTTGCCCGATTCCGCCCCTTGCCTCATGCAATTTCCAGACTTAGCCGAGAATGGTGCCCGGCTCGACCTTCACGCCCGGGCCCATCGTCGAGGACACCGCAACGCGCTGGATATAGGTGCCCTTGGAGCCAGCCGGCTTCGCTTTCGCAACCGCGTCAGCGAGAGCCTTGATGTTCTCGACCAGCTTCTCCTCGGAGAACGAGGCTTTGCCGACGCCGGCCTGCAGGATGCCGGCCTTCTCGACGCGGAACTCGACCGAGCCGCCTTTGGCACCCTTCACCGCACCGGTGACGTCCATGGTCACGGTGCCGATCTTCGGGTTCGGCATCAGGCCGCGCGGGCCGAGCACCTTACCGAGACGGCCGACCAGCGGCATCATGTCGGGGGTCGCAATACAACGATCGAAATCGATCGCGCCATTCTGCACCTTCTCGACCAGGTCTTCGGCGCCGACGACGTCGGCACCGGCGGCCTTGGCTTCGTCAGCCTTGGCGCCGCGGGCGAACACGCCGACGCGGAGCGTACGGCCGGTGCCGTTCGGGAGGGTCACGACACCACGAACCATCTGGTCGGCGTGACGCGGATCGACGCCGAGATTGATCGCGACCTCGATGGTCTCGTCGAACTTCGCCTTGGCGCGTTCCTTGACCATCTTGATGGCGTCCGCGAGCGGGTAAAGCTTTTCGCGGTCAACACCTTCGCGGGCTTTGTTCAAACGCTTTCCGATTGCCATGACCGCTTACCCCGCAACTTCCAGACCCATCGAACGGGCAGAGCCCTCGACCATTTTCATGGCCGATTCGATGGTGTCGCAATTGAGATCCTTCATCTTCTTCTCGGCGATCTCGCGCACCTGCGCTTTGGTCACCTTGCCGGCCTTGTCACGGCCCGGCGCCTTCGAGCCGGACTGGATCTTGGCGGCCTGCTTGAGGAAGTAGGACATCGGCGGCGTCTTCATCTCGAAGGTGAAGGAACGGTCCGCGTAAATGGTGATGATCACCGGGATCGGGGTGTTCTTCTCTTCCTTCTGGGTCTGGGCGTTGAACGCCTTGCAGAACTCCATGATGTTGAGACCGCGCTGACCAAGCGCGGGACCGATCGGGGGCGAGGGATTCGCCGCACCGGCCGGGACCTGAAGCTTCAGGTATCCGGTCACTTTCTTTGCCATGTATCACTCCTGTTGTGCCGGCTGACGCCGGCGGTTTCAGGTTCGTGGTCTGGGTCGGATGCGGCTGGCAACCGCCCTCTCCCTCCCACGGCCTCTCTTTGCGCGAGACCGAGGTCTCACGCGTACCCGGTCAGACCTTCTCGACCTGACCGAATTCCAGTTCCACGGGCGTCGCGCGGCCGAAGATCGATACCGCGACCTTCACGCGCGAGCGCGCCTCGTCGATTTCCTCGACCACCCCCGAGAACGAGGCGAACGGGCCGTCGGCCACGCGCACGTTCTCGCCGATCTCGAACGACACCGACGCCTTCGGCCGTTCCACGCCCTCCTGCACCTGGTGCAAGATGCGCATGGCCTCGGATTCCGAGATCGGCATCGGCTTGTTTTCCGCGCCGAGGAAGCCCGTGACTTTCGGGGTGTTCTTGATCAGATGAAACGCCTCGTCGGTCAGCTTCATCTTCACCAGCACGTAGCCCGGGAAGAACTTGCGCTCGGCGTCGATCTTGCGGCCGCGGCGCACTTCCGTGACCTTCTCGGTCGGAACCAGCACCAGCTCGAACAGCTCCTCGAGCCCGCGCTGCTTGGCCTGCTCGCGAATCGATTCGGCGACCTTCTTCTCGAAGTTCGAATATGCGTGGACGATATACCAGCGCTTGTCGGACGATTGGGTTGCGGCGGCTGTTGCCATCAGTGAATGCCCAAAAGGAAGGTGATGAGGTAGCGGATGATCTGGTCGGCGGCGAAGAAGAAGATCGAGGCCACGGCGACCATCACGAACACCATGATGGTGGTGATCGTGGTCTCACGACGGGTCGGCCAGGTGACCTTGGCGGTCTCCGAGCGCACTTCCTGCAAGAACTTGAACGGGCTGACTGCCATCGTTTGAGACGCCAATAAGGATTTCGGGGATCCGAACAGCCGCCTGTGGCCCAGCCCTCTGTCTCGAAGGATGAGCCGGAAAACCGGGCTCTGTTGTTCGGGGATTTCAAAGCCGCGCCGGAGATCCGCGTCTAACGGGCCGGCTGCGAGTGCGCGGTATCTACTGCGGATAAGGTCAGAGGTCAAGATCGAGGGAGCCTTCCCGGTCCAACCGACCTTGCCGGGACGGCCGGGCAGAGCCCAAGCCGATCAAAGGCTTAGCTGTCCGTTGCGGGCGCGTCCCAAAAGGCTTTGACCGGCTCCCTGCAGATCGGCCTACAGCGCCCTCGCCTTAAGCGCTCTCGGCGACCGCCCCTCAGACGGCACTATCGACCTTGGAAATGCCCGGCAGCGGCACGACGAACTTTCCGCCCTCGGCGAAATAGCGGGCGTGCTTGGCCCGGATCGGGTCCACATAGCGCCAGGCGAAGACGACGACGAACGCCGGCTTGCGCTCATAGAGCGCGGCGGGGGGCAGGATCGGGATGTCGTACCCTGGGCCCGCCATCACGTTCCCCTTCTTGGGATCGTCGTCCACCAGGAAGTCGATCTTGTTCTCCAGGCCGAACTGCGGCAGCAGCGTCGTGGTGCCGACCGAAACGCCGTAGCCCGCAACCAATTGACCGCGCGCATGGGCGGCATCGGCCATCGCGACCAGCTCGTCGCGGATGGCTGCGATTCTCTTGACGTAGGGCGCGTAATAGGCCGGCTGATCGACGCCGAGCCGGTCCTCCTCGGCGATGAAGCGGGCGACTTCCGCCGACGGTTTCTTGGCGCCCCCCGCGCGCTGAACCGTCACGCGGATCGAGCCGCCCTTGGTCCAGATGTGCTGGACGTCGATCAACTCCATCCCGAGCCGTGCGAAGAAGCGCGTCAGCGGCTTGATGTTAAAATACGACAGATGCTCGTGATAGACGGTATCGAGCAGGTTCTTCTCGGTGACGTCAACACCGTATTGCGTCTCGAACACGAACAGTCCGTCCGGCGCCAGCACGTCGCGAACCCCGATCACCAGTGGATCGAGATCGTCGACATTGGCGATCATGTTGTTGGCAATCACGACGCTGGCCGCGCCATGGCTCTTCAGGATGCGCTGGCCAATGGTGTCGGTGAAGAAATCGCCGATGGTTTCGATGCCCGCTTCCGTCGCGCGCCGCGCGATGTCGACGGCAGGATCGACTCCCAGCACCCGCATGCCGCGCTCTTTGAAGAAGCCGAGCAGCGATCCGTCGTTGCTCCCGAGCTCGACGACCAGCGAGCCCGGCGGAATCGCAAAGCGGTTCAGGACGTCATTGGCGTAGCCCGCGAAATGCTCGCGCAGGCCGAGCGAGAGCGAGGTGGTATAGACATAGTTGCGGTACTGAACCTCTGGATTCCCGACATGAAGAATCTGGAGGTGGCCGCAGTCCCGGCAAAGATGCAACGCCATCGGAACCGCCGCGCGAAACACCGGATCGTCGACACTGGCATTCGGGACCTGGAAGTTCGGCGTTCCGATCGGCATGCCGGCCATCGGGACCACCAGCTCTTGCTTGTCCGAATGACACAGGCGGCAGGTGTGACGGACGTAGAACAGGTTTTTCATGATTGAACCGGAAAACGAGACATACGAACGAGTGAGGCAATCTCACCCTGCGAAGACCAGATCGATGGCGACGGGTTCAAGCGGGTCATGGATGACTCGACGCTTGCTCGCCCTGCCCTGGTCCGAAACCCGGTGATGCGTCGGCCACGGCATTGTCGTTAGCAGCTTTGGCGGCCTTGTCGGCAGAATACGAACCGCGCTCCGGGCTGGCCAGCCAGATCACGCCACCCACGAGCCCGATGAGCACGCTGATGGCACCCAGCAGCAGCGAGACCGACAGCGCCTGCTCGGACGGCACGCCGGCAAGCCCGAGACAGGCAACCATGGCGCCCTCGCGAACCCCCCAGCCGCTGATCGAGATCGGTACGGCGGTCAGCAATACCACGGGCGGAATCAGGATGCCGGCCTCCAGCGGCGAGAGCTGCGCTCCGACACCGCGCGCCAGGGCATAACAGGCCGCAGCGGTCACGAGATGAATCAGCAGCGCCGAACCGAACAAGGCTCCGCGACGTTCAAACTGCAACAGAAGAAACCGGACGAGCGCGCCGAAGCGAACGAAGCTTGCGATCGCGGGCAGTGCAATCAGCCGCTTCGGCAGCCGATCGAGCGTCAACAACACCAGGGTGCCGGCCACGCCCGCGACCGTCAGCGCGCCAATCGCCAGGATTGCAGCCTGATTGGACACCCGCAACATCAGCACGGGCAGCCCCACCACCATCAATGCTATCAACCCGATCAAAGCCGTGAAGCGATCCGCCGCCACACCCTTGACCGCCTCCGGCCATTGCACGCCACGCTGCCGCAGCAACCACATCCGCACAGCATCGCCGCCGACCGATGACGGAAGCACCTGATTGAACCACATGCTGATCATGAGGATCCGCCAACCGGCGAGCCAATCCAGCGACACGCCAAGCGCACGCATGATCAGTTCCCAGCGGCCGTTGAGGACGAAGGTCTGAGAGAAGATCAAGACCAGCGCCAGGACGAACATGGCTGGATCAACCGAGAGGAGATGCATGCGCAGCTGACGCAGGTTCAGACCGCGGGCGATGTAGGCCAGCACCGCGATCGAAAGCAGCAGCTTCACCGAGAACAGGATAGCCTGCTTGAACCGCGATTGCATCAACCTCTCGCCTCAGGACGCCGGATATTCAGCGCGACCGATGATGAGGTCGATCGCGGCCATCATCCAGAACTGGTGCGCGGTCTCCACGATGTTGTAGCTGCGGCTGTCGACCCAGAAATTGACGTCGCCGAGACCGCGCAGCGGATTGTCCGCGTTCATGCCCGAAAGCGTGACGACGTCGAGCTTCATCGCCCGCGCCTGCGCGACCGCATTGAGAATGTTCTTGGAGCGTCCGGACGAACTGATCGCCACGAGACAGTCGCCGGCGCGCGCGCTGAGGCGCACCGCATGCGCCAGCCAGTCCTCGAAGCCGTAGTCGTTGGCGAGACACGACATCATGCTTGCGTCGCTGAAGCAGTGCGCCGGCACCGAAGCATTCTTCGCCAGATCGATCGCAAGGTGCGAGGCTATGCCGGCGGAGCCGCCATTGCCGATGAAGATCACACGCCCGCCCTGCTCTCGCGCGCGCAGCCAGATGGCGCGGGTCGCGGCGATCTTGGCGAAGACACCATCATCGACCGCGGTCGCACGATGCAGGCGCCCCATGTAGTCGACGAGGAACGCCTTGTGCTCGGGATCGACGGGCTCGACGGGCATGGATTGACGGCTCGACATGCCGGCTTGATACCGATTATTACTAGGGATTGCAAAGGTATAATGCTTGCAAAGTTTGCGGGTGGCTGGTAGTCGGATTCGGGTTTCACTCAACATTGGCGGGCCTATTTCGCTGGGCATTCGCGGCACGGATGTTCCCCATGAAATGCATCGTAACTGGCGGCGCCGGCTTCATCGGAAGTCATCTTGTCGATCGCCTTCTCGATGACGGCCATGAGGTCATCGCGCTCGATAATTTCGTCATCGGGCGGCCCGAGAACCTGGCTTCGCGCGCCACATCAAGCCGGTTGAAAGTGGTCCGCGCCGATGTCACCGACCTCGAGCAGATCAGGCCGTATTTCTCCGGTATCGACTGGGTGTTCCACCTGGCAGCATTGGCCGATATCGTTCCCTCGATTGAGTCGCCGATCCCCTATCACCGCGCCAATGTCGACGGCACTGTCAACGTCCTCGAGGCGGCGCGTCACGCCGGCGTTCGCCGCTTCGTCTACGCAGCGTCATCGTCCTGCTACGGCATTCCCGACGTCTATCCGACGCCGGAGGGAGCCGATATCAGGCCGATGTACCCCTACGCGCTTACCAAGAATCTCGGTGAGCAGTGCGTCATGCACTGGTGCCAAGTCTACAAGCTGCCGGCCGTAGCGCTGCGTCTGTTCAACGTCTACGGGCCGCGCCACCGCACCACCGGAACGTACGGCGCCGTGTTCGGTGTCTTCATGGCGCAGAAGCTCGCCGGCAAGCCGTTCACCGTTGTCGGCGACGGCGAGCAGACGCGTGATTTTACCTTCGTCAGCGATGTCGCTGATGCCTTCGTGACTGCCGCACGCTCCGACATCTCGCACGAGGTCTTTAACGTCGGCTCGGACAACACCTACAGCGTGAACCGGCTGGTCGAGTTGCTTGGTGGCGACAAGGTCCACATTCCGAAGCGGCCCGGCGAGCCCGACTGCACTTATGCCGACATCACCAAGATCAAGCGGGTGTTGAAATGGACGCCGAAGGTGAAGTTCGAGGAAGGCGTCGCGACGATGCTGACATCGATGGACCAGTACAAGGACGCCCCGCTGTGGACTGTCGACAAGATTGCGGATGCCACCAAGGACTGGTTCAAATATCTGGGTGACGACAGTGGCGCGGCGCCCGGCAAGCCGCAAGAAGCAAGCGGTTGAGCCGTTTCATTCGCACTTGATGGGATTGCCGCCAACCGATCAAGCCCGCCGGTCACCAAAGACCGATCGGCGCTTTGGATGATTTAGATGAGCACTGCTCCGACAAACAAACCGAACGGCCATCCGGCGCCGCACGAGAAAATCAAGACGATCGAGGAGCTCGGTGAGATCGCGCGGACAGCGCAAGCGCAAGGCAAGACCGTCGCGCTGTGCCACGGCGTGTTCGATCTCGTGCATCTCGGTCACGTCCGCCACGTTCAAGCGGCGCGCAAGGAAGCCGACGTCGTCATGGTGACGGTCACCGCCGACCGCCACGTCAACAAGGGTCCGGGCCGGCCGATCTTTCCGGAGAACATGCGCGCCGAGATGCTCGCCGCGCTCGGCACCGTCGACTGGGTCGGCATCAACCAGACCTCGAGCGCCGAGCCCATCCTCGATACCGTGCGCCCCGATATCTACGTCAAGGGCTCGGACTACGAAAATCCGGAGGATGACGTCACCGGCAAGATCGCCACCGAACGCGAGACCGTCGAGCGCCATGGCGGGCGGATCGTCTTCACGCGCGACGTGACCTTCAGCTCGTCGACGCTGCTCAACCGCTACTTCGACATCTACGATCCCCCTCTGCGCGACTACCTCCAGAAGGTGCGCGAAGGCGGCGGCGCCGAACGCCTCCTGAAGCTGATCGACAAGATGCAGGACATGCACGTCGTGCTGGTCGGAGACACCATCATCGACGAATACCAGTACGTCTCGGCTCTCGGAAAGGCATCCAAGGAGAACATCGTCGCGACCCTGTTCAAGAACCGGGAGCAGTTTGCCGGCGGGGTGATCGCCGCTGCGAACCACGTCGCGAGCTTCTGCAAGTCGGTCGAGATCGTCACGACGCTCGGCGGCGACGACTATCCCGAAGCCTTCCTGCGCGCCCATATCCGCCCGAACGTCACGCTGACGCCGATTCGCGTCGAGAACCGACCGACCACCCGCAAGCTCCGCTACGTCGAACTCGGCTATCTGCACAAATTGTTCGAAGTCTACACCATGGACGACACGCCGGTCGGCGAGGAGCAGCGGGAAGAGATCGACAGAGTCACCGCGGAACGTATCCGCGGCGCTGACGTCGTCATCGTCACCGATTTCGGACACGGCATGATCGCCTCCACCACCATCGACACGCTGATCGCGAATTCCAAGTTCCTGGCTGTCAACGCCCAGAGCAACAGCGGAAATCACGGCTACAATCTCGTCACGAAATATCCGCGGGCCGACTACATCTGCATCGACGCGCCGGAAGCGCGCCTGGCCGCCACCGACAAGTTCAGCGACATCGCTTCCGTGATCGAGAACGGCCTGCACCGCAAGATCGACTGCGATAACATGATCATCACGCACGGATCCTTCGGCTGTTATCCCTTCTCGGCGAAGACCGGCGTCGCGCGCGTTCCCGCTTTCACCAAGACCGTCGTCGACACCGTCGGCGCGGGCGACGCCTTCCTGACGATTACGGCCCCATTGGTGGCGGCCGGCGGCAATATCGAGGACGTCGCCTTCATTGGCAATGCGGCGGGCGCGATCAAGGTCGGCATTGTCGGTCATCGCAACTCGGTCGAAAAGGCGCCGCTGGTCAAGTTCGTGACGGCGTTGTTGAAGTAGCGCAAACGAAGATCTGGAGAACGGCAGTGATTGGTCAAAAATGGAACGTGATGGTCACGGGCGGCGCCGGCTATGTCGGCAGCGTGCTGGTGCCCCAGCTGCTGGCAGCGGGCCACAAGGTCACGGTGCTTGACCTGTTCATGTACGGTGAATCCGTCTTCGACACGGTTCGCAACAATCCGAACCTTCGTCTGATCAAGGGCGACATCCGCGATGAAGCCGCGATCAACGAGGCGCTGCGCGGCAATGATGCGGTGATCCATCTCGCCTGCATCTCCAACGATCCCTCGTTCGAGCTCGATCCGGCACTCGGCAAGTCCATCAACTACGACTGCTTCCGGCCGATGGTGCGCGCCGCGAAGAAAGCGGGCATCAAGCGCTTCATCTACGCATCCTCCTCGAGCGTCTACGGCATCAAGGACGAAGCCGAAGTGACCGAGGATTTGTCCTGCGAACCGCTCACGGACTACTCGAAGTTCAAGGCGATGTGCGAGACCGATCTCGCCGACGAGGCCGCTTCCGGCTTCGTCGCGTGCACGGTGCGCCCCGCCACCGTCTGCGGTTACGCACCGCGGCAGCGGCTCGACGTCGTCGTCAACATCTTGACCAATCTTGCGGTCAACACCGGCCGCATCCGCGTGTTCGGCGGGACACAGCGCCGGCCCAATCTGCACATCGAGGACATGTCCGCTGCCTATCTGTTCCTGCTTCAGCAGGACGACGCCAAGATCGACGGCAAGACCTACAACATCGGCTACGAGAACCACTCGCTGATGAAGATCGCCGACATCGTCAAGTCGGTGGTCGGCAACAACGTCGAAATCGCCGTCGAACCCACCGACGATCTGCGCTCCTATCACGTCTCCTCGGAGAAGATCCGCCGCGAACTCGGATTCGCGCCGACCCACACGATCGAGCAGGCCGTGTCCGGCCTCGTCGACGCCTTCAAGTCCGGCCGCCTTCCGAACTCGCTCAACGACCCCCGGTACTTCAACATCAAGATGATGCAGAACATCAGCCTGAAGTGAGCGGCGTGCGGATCGGCATCGACTTCGACAACACGATCATCTGCTACGACAAGGTTTTTGCCGCCGTCGCGCGTCAGCGTGGGCTGGTGCCGGAGGGCTGGGACGGTTTGAAGAACGAGGTACGGGATCACCTGCGATCCCGCGAGGGCGGCGAGCTTGCCTGGCAGGGTCTGCAGGGCTTCGTCTACGGCAAGGGAATTGGTGGCGCCGAAGTCTATCCGGGCGTGCAGGAATTTCTGGCTACGTGCAGCCTGGCCGGCGCGAAGGTCTACATCGTCAGCCACAAGACCCGCTACGGCCATCAGGATCCGGATCGCACCGACCTGCGCGACGCCGCGCGCAGCTGGCTGCGAGGGGCAGGCTTGATCGACACTGCTGATGCGGCGCTTTCCGCAGGCGACGTCTATTTCGAGGACACGCAGGCCGGCAAGGTCGACCGGCTCGCAAGCCTGAAGCTCGATGTCTTCATCGACGATCTCGTCGATGTGTTCGAGCAACCGCACTTCCCGACGACAACGCGCTCGATCCTGTTCACGCGATCGCAGCGCCCCTGCCCCGCACGGTGCAAGCCGATCGCGACTTGGGCCGAGATCCGCCGCGAGGTATTTGCGGCATGAGCGAACCCGACATCGGCGGATCGGTTGCGATGGCGATCGGCAGCCGCCTCGCCGGGGCCCGTGTCGTAGCCGTCCATCCGGCGCGCGCAGGCGGCAACAACAGAGTGTTTCGGCTGGAGATGGCCGGGGGACCGCCGCTCGCCCTCAAGCATTATCCATCCGACGGGCGCGATCGCCTGGGGCAGGAATATGATGCGCTCGTGTTTCTGTCGCGCCACGGCATCGATTCGACACCGCGGCCGGTGGCGAAGGACGCGGATGCATTCTGCGCCCTGTATCAATGGTTCGACGGCGAGCCCGCCGTGCTGCGCCCGCAGGACGACGACGCCGATCAGCTCGCCGACTTTCTGGTCGCGCTGCAGAAGCTGCGCTTTGCCGAGGGCGCGCGTGATTTGAGGAACGCATCGGCGAGCATCTTTTCGCCCGAGGAAGCGATCGCCCAGTACGAGCAACGCCTGGACAGCTTGAGGCGTGCCTCGGAGAATGATTCCGACCTTCGTGCCTTCGTCGACGGCAGCCTGATTCCCAGCACAGATATTGCGATCCGTCAGCTCCGCCGGCGCTATGCGGACCTGGGCCGTGATCCGGCGGCGGATATTGCGCCGGCGCATCGCGCACTCAGCCCGTCGGATTTCGGATTGCACAATGCGCTGCGCGGCGAAGACGGCCGGCTGCGCTTCATCGACTTCGAATATTTCGGCTGGGACGATCCGGTCAAACTGGTGTCCGACACGGCGATCCATCCCGGTAGCAATCTGCCCGCAACAAGCGCAAAGCGCCTGATCGAACGGCTGTCACGCGCCTTCGAGGCGGAGGACGACTCGTTTGCGATCCGCCGTGACGTACTGTATCCTGTGTTCGGGGCGATTTGGTGCCTGATTGTCCTGAATGCCTATTTGCCGGAAACCCGCTCCCGACGCGCCTTGGCTGCGCAAGGTGGCGATCTGACGGTCCGCCTTGCCGGTCAGCTCGACAAAGCCCGCCGGCTCCATCAAGCGATTTGCCAAATTGATCCAGATCTCACCCCACGCTGAAGCCGCCCTCACCTGCACGCTGGACGAGCGCAGTCTTTATCTGCGCCGCCTGGTCCTCGGTTCCGTCCGCTCCGCGGGGCGCGGACATGTCGGTCCGGCCTTGTCGCTGATCGAGATGGTCCGTGTTCTCTACGACGACGTGCTGCGCATCGATCCGAAGAATCCACGGGATCCGAACCGCGACCGCGCGATCCTCAGCAAGGGCCACGGTTGTCTGGCGCTCTATGCGCTGCTTGCCGATCGCGGCTTCTTCCCGCTGTCGGAGCTGGACGGCTTTTGCGGCCCCGACAGCATCCTCGGCGGGCATCCCGAATACGGGATGGTGCCGGGTGTCGAGGCGTCGACCGGCGCGCTCGGGCATGGCCTTTCGATCGGTGTCGGGCTCGCACTTGCCGCACGCCTGCGCGAGCGCAGCTACCGGACCTTCGTCCTGCTCGGCGACGGCGAGATCAACGAGGGATCGGTGTGGGAAGCCGCCATGGGCGCGGCCAAGCACGGCCTCGACAATCTGGTCGCGCTGATCGACTACAACAAGCTGCAGAGCTACGGGCCCACCGACTACGTGCTGCCGCTGGAGCCGCTCGCCGACAAATGGCGCAGCTTCGGCTTTGCCGTGCAGGAGCTCAACGGCCACGATGTTGGCGCCCTGCGCACCACGCTGAAGCAGGTGCCGGCCGTTGCGGGAAAGCCGACAGCGATCATCTGCCATACCGTCAAGGGCAAGGGTCTGCCCCCCGCAGAATCCAACGCCGACTGGCATCACAAGAACAAGCTGTCCGACAGCGAGCTCGACGCCATCCGCGTCGCTGTCGGCGATTTTTGATCGGCTGCCCATGCGCAACACCGCGATGAACATGGTCCACAAGCTCGCCGCGCGCGACGAGCGGGTGCTTTACATCGGCTCCGACCCGGGCGCCGGCACACTACGCGCGATGAGCAAGGAGTTTCCCAAGCGTCATCTGATCGAAGGCATTTCGGAAGCGCACATCATCGGCATGTCAGCGGGCCTGGCGATGGAGGGCTTCGTGCCTTACGTCAACACCATCGCGACTTTCCTGACGCGGCGCTGTTACGAGCAGGTCGCCGTCGATCTCTGTCTGCATAATATGCCGGTGCGCCTGATCGCCAATGGCGGCGGCCTCGTCTACGCACCGCTCGGCCCGACGCACCAGGCGATCGAGGACATCGCCATCATGCGGGCGCTGCCGAACATGACGGTGATCTGCCCGTGCGATGCCGACGAAGCCGCGCGCATGATGGAGGAGACGCTGGACTGGAAGGGTCCGATCTACATCCGCCTCGGCAAGGGCGGCGATGCGATCGTCTCGAAGGCGGAACACAGGTTCGAGATCGGCAAGGCCATCCTGATGCGGCCGCCCGGCGAGGTCGTGATGGTCACGACCGGCATCATGCTCCAGCGCGCCCTTGCCGCGGCCGACCTGCTCGCCGCGCAAGGCATCCGTGCCGGCATCCTGCACATGCATACGGTGAAGCCGCTCGACGCCGACGCACTGCTGCAAGCCGCTGGCGGGACGCGCCTGCTGGTGACGCTCGAGGAGCACGTCCCCTCCGGCGGGCTCGGCAGTGCGGTCGCGGAGGCCTTGATCGACAAGCTCGGATCAAACCTGCCGGCGATGCTGCGGCTGTCGCTGCCGGATCGCTTCATGCACAATTACGGCTCACAGGACTCGCTGCTGAAGAAGCACGGACTCTCGCCAAGCGCCATCGCGACCTCGATCGAGCGCGCGCTCGCCGCCTCCCACACCTCAGCTCCTCAACTCCATTCCACCTGACGGGCCACATGTACGACGTTCGATATTCCTATCTGCTCGAGCAATTCTCCGACCCCGCGCCTATCCTGGCGGAGATCGGCCGGCTGGTCGCAACGGGCGACTTTACCCTTGGCAAGCCTGTCGCCGAATTCGAGAAGCGCTTTGCCGAGCTGATCGGCGTACGTCACGCCATCGGCGTCGGATCCGGCACCGACGCCCTCAAGCTGCCGCTGAAAGCGCTCGGCATCGGCCATGGCGACGAGGTCATCACCGCCGCCAACACCTTCATTGCGACTGTCGGCGCGATCGCCGAGACCGGCGCAACGCCCGTGCTGGTCGACTGCGACGATTCATTCTGCATGAATGTCGACTACGTCGAAGCCGCCATCACCGGGAAGACCAAGGCGATCATGCCGGTTCAGTTGACCGGCGAAGTCACTGACATGGGCAAGCTGATGGCGATCGCCCAACGTCACAACATTCCCGTCGTCGAGGACGCGTGCCAGGGCATCCTGTCGGAGTTCGCTGGCAAGCGGTCAGGCACCCACGGCATCGCCGCCGGCTTCTCGCTCCATCCGCTCAAAAACCTCAACGTCTGGGGCGATGCCGGCGTCGTCGTCACCAATGACGACGGCATGAACGAAAAGCTCCGCCTGATCCGCAACCACGGCATGAAGAATCGCGACGAGATCGCGATCCTCGGCTGCAATTCGCGGCTGGATTCCCTTCAGGCCGTCGTCGGCAACTGGCTGATCGGCCAGACCAGCGAGATCACGCGGCGCCGGATCGAGAACGCGGCGTATTACGACGCAGGGCTTGCCGGCCTGCCGGGCGTGCGCGTTCCGCCGCGCCGTCCCAAAGTGAAGCACGTCTACCATCTGTACATGGTGTTCGCCGAACGCCGCGACGAACTCTACAAATACTGCCTGGACAACGGCATCGAGGCCAAGATCCACTACCCGATCCCGCTGTATCAGCAGGAAGGCCTCAAGCATCTCGGCTACGCGCCGGGCACCTTCCCGGTCACCGATCGTCACGCCAAGGAGGTCATCAGCTTCCCCGTCGACCAGCATCTGACGCGCGCACAGCAGGATCGCGTCATCGAGACCGTCAGGAAGTTCTGCCATGGACGCTGATACTGCCCGCCGCCGCATCGGCTACGTCGATCTTCCCGCACAATTCGAGGAAGAGCGCAGCGAAATCATGCAGGCGGTCGAGGCGGTGTTTTCCCGCGGCGATTTCATCGGGGGCGCTGCGGTCGCAAAGCTCGAGGAGGAATTGGCCTCCTATCTCGGCTCGCCGCATGTCGTGACGCTGAATTCCGGCACCGATGCGCTGATCCTGGCCATGCGGGCACTCGACATCGGTCCCGGCGACGAGGTCATCACCCCGCCGAATTCGTTCGTGGCATCGACCGCCGCGATCATCGCGGTCGGTGCGACGCCTGTGTTTGCCGACGTGCTGCCGGACCAGAACATCGATCCCGCCGCGGTCGAGGCTGCCGTGACCCCGCGGACCAAGGCGATCATGCCGGTCCACCTGACCGGGCGCATGGCCGACATGAACCCGCTGATGGCGATCGCGCGCAAGCACGCGCTTGCCGTGATCGAGGACAGCGCGCAGGCCGTCGGCTCGACCTATGACGGCCGCATGAGCGGCACCATGGGAACGTTCGGTTGCTTCTCCGCGCATCCGCTGAAGAATCTCAATGCCGCCGGCGACGCCGGATTTCTCGTCACGGCCGATGCCGAGCTCGCCGCACGAATCCGTCGGCTGCGCAATCACGGCCTGATCAACCGCAGCGACGTCCAGGAATGGGGCATCGTCTCGCGGCTCGACACGCTCCAGGCCGAGGTGCTGCGGATTCGCCTGCGTCACCTGCCCTCGGTGATCGAACGTCGTCGCCGCAACGCCGCGCAATACCGCGCCGAGCTCACCGGCCTGCCGTTGTTCGTTCCACCCTGCCGCAACATCGAGTTCAACACCTTCCACACCTTCGTCGTGCAGACTGACCGTCGCAACGACTTCCAGAAATATCTTGCCGACAAGGGCATCGAGACCGCAATCCATTATCCGGTACCGATCCACCTCCAGCCGGCGGCTGCGCATCTGGGTCACGGTCGTGGCGCGTTCCCGGTGACGGAGCGGCAGGCCGATCAGATCCTCACGCTTCCCATCAACCAGTTCCTCTCGGCTGCCGACATCAGCTATATTTGCGCGACCGCCCGGGAGTATTTTGCATGATGGATACGGACTTCCTTCAACCCGACGAGCAGGCGCTGGCGCAGCGTTTCATCGACGACGGCTTCGTCACCACACGGGCCGATGACCGCAACGGGCTCGATCGAATCCAGCGGCGCGCCGCCGAGCTCGCGGCCGACTATCTGAAGCTGCCACCCAGCAACGACCCCTATGCGATGCTCGACAGCATCCACGCGCGGGTGAGCGTCGACGATCTCAACGGCCTGCGACTGCACGTCTTCAACGGCCTCAATGCCGAGCCGTGGTTCCGACCGACCTATTTCCGCCTGGCGCGCTCGACGATCGAGACCATCGTCGGCAACGAGCTGTGCATGCAGCGCCGCGTCAATCTCAGTATCCAGCTTCCCGGCGACAGCTCGTCGCTGCTCGCCACCCATTCCGACGTCTGGTCGGGCGACTCGCCCTTCGAGGTCGTGGTGTGGGTGCCACTTGTCGACGTCCAGCGCACCAAATCGATGTATCTGCTGCCGCCCTCCCTGAACGGCGAGATGCAGGACCGCATGGCAAGCCTGCGCAGCGCCGAAGAACTCTACAAGACGATCAAGCCGCACGCGACCTTCATCGAGATTCCCTACGGTCACGTGATGCTGTTCAACCAGACGCTGATGCACGGCAATCGCGTCAACGAGGAGCCCGGCACGCGCTGGAGCATGAACTGCCGCTTCAAGAGCATCATGTCGCCCTACGCGGACAAGCGCTTCGGGGAGTTCTTCGAGCCGATCCTGCTGCGTCCGGCGACGCGCGTCGGCATGCAATACAAGCTGCCCGGAGGCTTCCATGGCTGAACGAGCCGGCCATCGCGGCTACATCGGCGCCAGGCCGCTGAACGGCAGCCGCAGCCCGCAGCACGTCCAGAACATCGTGATCCGCGACTACGCGCGGCGCAAGAACCTGCAATATCTGCTGAGCGCCGCCGAGCACATCATGCCGGGCAGCTACATGGTGCTCGAGGACATCCTCGACGAACTGCCCCGACTGAATGGCCTGATCCTGTACAGTATCTTCATGTTGCCGGCCGACGAGGCGCGGCGGCGGGAGATCTACGACCGCGTGCTGCGCGAAGGCTGCGACCTGCATGCAGCCGTCGAGGAGATCACGCTGTCCTCGCGCGAGGGCATTCAGGCGGTCGAGGACATCCTGCTCGTCAACAAATACGCGACGATCCTGTGACGATGCTGCATACCGGCTGGGGACAATGACCGAGATCAACCTGCTCCAGCCGATGCACGCGTCGACCAAGCGCGACTACGTCCAGCGCGTGGTCGAGCACGACAAGGCGGAATCCGCGACTGTTGCGCGGCAATGGGGACGCGACTATTGGGACGGGGACCGCCGCTATGGCTACGGCGGCTATCGCTATGACGGACGCTGGCGCCCGCTCGCGCAGACCCTGATCGATCGCTACGGCATCAAGCCCGGCATGAGCGTGCTCGATGTCGGCTGCGGCAAGGGCTATCTACTCTACGAGTTCACCCAGCTTGTGCCCGATCTCACCATCGCAGGCATCGACATTTCCGACTACGGCATCGCCAATGCCAAGGAGGAAGTGCGGCCGCAGCTGAGGGTCGGCAGCGCTGTCGAACTGCCCTACCCCGACCATAGTTTCGATCTCGTGGTGTCGCTCGGCGTGCTGCACAATCTTCCGCTCGAGGACGTGTTCCGCGCCGTATCGGAGATCGAGCGCGTCGGACGCGACGCCTCGAAATATCTGATGGTGGAATCGTTCCGCAACGAGCGCGAGAAGGCGAACCTGCTCTATTGGCAGCTTACCTGCCTGAGCTTCCACGGTCCGGAGACGTGGGCCTGGATCTACGACAAATGCGGCTACCGAGGCGACCATGGGTTCATCTTCTTCGAATGAAGCGGGCCCGCGCCGGTCAACCTCGCTTCGCGCACAAAATCCGGAAGTCTATTATTCGGACGATGCCATCGTCACCGCGGACGACGCCACCATCGCGGAGCTGAAGCGCATCGCCGCCGGCAACCCGCGCCTGCGCAGCCGGCTCTGCACCCATCCCGATCCCTTGTCCGGTCTGCACGAGATGCTGATCGTGCACCATCGCGAGGCCTATGTCCGGCCCCACAAGCATTTTGGCAAACCGGAATCGTTCCACGTCATCGAGGGCACCGCACAGGTGGTGATCTTCGAGGATGACGGGCAGATTCGCGACGTGCTCGAAATGGCGCCTTACGGCCATGGCAAGCGCTGCTACTACCGGATGCCCGAACAGGTGTTCCACTCGATCCTGATCACCTCCGAATGGCTGGTGTTCCACGAAACCACTGCCGGCCCGTTTGACCCATCCCGCACGGCATTTCCCGACTGGGCCCCGGATGGCAGCGACGCCGCTGCGGTCCACGACTACGTCACGAAGGTTGGTGCGACCGCCGCGGACTGGCTGACGCAAAGATAGATTGTCGACCGCAGATGGTTGGTCTCGCCGCCCAACTCCGGACCGCATGATGCCCGACGCCGCTGGCGCTCCGGCCGGCGCGCCTTGCAAGACGTTCTGACGACTGGTACCTGCTCCCTATTGAGTGCGCGTATCGGCTTGAGGACAGCTCCGTGGTCTGGCACCGGATATATCCGGAAACATCTCGATTGCCGGCCCTGCCAGTTTCGTTGAAAATCGCCTCGTCAGGCCTGCCCAAATGCGAGAATAATCAGTGACCGACCATTGCCGCCTTTGCCACTCGACGAACCTGCGTCCGGTCATCGATCTCGGACAGATGCCGATTGCCCATCGGCTCCGGCACAGCAGGGACGAGCAGGACGAGCGCTATCCGTTCGAGGTGCTGGCCTGCGGCGATTGCGGCCTGCCCCAGATCGTCAAGCCGATCGACCCCGACATTCTGTACCGGCAGTTCAACTACAATTTCAGCAGCTGGAAGCCGGAGCCGCACCAGGTCGATGAGCTCGATACCATCGCGAAATTCTCGAAGCATCAATCCGTGTTCGAGATCGGATGCAACGACGGCCTGTTCATGGACAGGCTGCGCGAGCGCGGCGCGAAGGTCATGGTTGGCGTCGAGCCCAATCCGGTGTCGGGCAAGATCGCCAGCGAGCGCGGCATCAAGGTCTATGCCGATATGCTCAGCCCGGAGATGGCCCACGACGCGGTCGCGCAAGCCGGCAAGTTCGATCTCGTGGTCTCGCGCCAGGTGCTGGAACACATCGTCGATTTCGAGAACTTCTTCGCCTGTGTGAAAATCGCGCTCAGCGACGACGGACTGCTGTTCATCGACGTGCCTGATTTCGCGCCCGGCTCCATGGTGGGCGACCTTTCGGTCCTCTGGGAGGAGCACGTCAGCTACTTCACCGAACCGACGCTGCTCGCGCTGCTGGCGCGCCATGGCTTCGAGGCGGTATCCGTCAAGAAATACAATTTCAGTGGCGGCAGCCTCGCCATCGCTGCCCGCCGTGCCGTCGGCGCAGTGACAGCGCCGCCTGCGCCGGCCGGCGTCGGCGAGAAATTCGGACAGCGCGCGAGGGAGTACGGCGCTCGTCTCCGCCCGATCCTGGCCAAGGCCCGCGCCAGCGGCGCCGAGATCGCAATCTACGGCGCCGGCTGCCGCGCTTGCACCTTCACGAATGCCCACGAACTTGCGGAGCTCGTCGATCTCTCGGTCGACGACCAGAAGGAGCGCCAGGGATTGTTCCTGCCCGGCACCGGGATTCCGATCCGCTCGCCGGAAGACCTCACTGGCAGATCCGCTCCTCTGGTTTGTCTTCTCGCCGTGAACCAGGAGAACGAAGACAAGGTCAGCAACCGGCTGCGCGAGAATTTGAAACGTCCGCTCCAGATCGTCTCGATCTTTGCGCCGTCCGACATCTGGAGTGAGCTCGACCGGCTCGATGCGGTCTCAGGGTCGCTGCATGGCTGAGGACAAGCTCTTCAACTATTACGAACGTCAGGACGTACTGCCGACGTTCGGGAATTTCAAATCGTCCGCCGAGCTCGAAGCCTATGCCGGCCAGCGGCGCGAGTTGTTTTCGGACAAGCTGGTGCTACCGCCGCGCCTGTTCCGCGACGCCGACGTGCTGGAGTTCGGGCCCGATTCCGGCGAGAACGCCCTGGTGTTTTCCAGTTGGGGTGCCAGCTTGACGCTCGCCGAGCCGAACCGGCATGCGCACGCGAAAATTCAGGCTTACTTCGCGCATTTCAGCCAGACGACACGTCTGCGCGAGCTCGTATCGTCGGATGTCGAGGGATTCCGCAGCGATCGTCGCTTCGACATCATCGATGCCGAAGGATTCATCTACACGGTGCAGCCGACCGAAAACTGGCTCGGCATCTTTCACCGGCTGCTCAATCCTGGCGGTTACGCCGTCACTTCCTATTACGAACGCTACGGCGGCTTCTTCGAACTTGCACTCAAGGCGATTCACGCCGCCGGCAAGGTGCTGACAGGCCGACCTGCTCTCGAAACCGCGAAAGCGCTGTTCGAAGCGAAGTGGGACAGCATCCCGCACACCCGCAGCTTCGAATCGTGGCTGATGGACGTGCTCGAGAACCCCTTCGTCCGGCACCGCTACTTCCTCGACGCGGCGGCCTTGTGCACGGCGGCGCACGGTCAGGGATTCGATATCCATTCGGCGTGGCCATCTTACCGCGACAGCCTTGACGTTTACTGGCACAAAAAAGTCCTGTCCGCCGACGAGAAACTGCTGCGCGCGATACACCACCTTCGCCGCAGCCGCCTCAGCTTCCTCGGCGGACGCAAGCTCTATCTGGTCGGCAAGGCCGAAGCAGTGAGCGCGATCTCGGCTTCGATCGAAGCGCTGGTGCTCGATGTCGATCGGATGATCGACGATCCGTTCGGCGAGAGCCTGCCTCGCGTGATCGCGAGCCTCGCGTCGCTGCGCGCGACAATCCAAGACACCGAGATTCTTGCCGACGACGCGGTCGAACTCGAGGCTTTTGCAGCGACGATCGAGAGCTTCCACCATATCTTCAGCGCGATCGCGCAGCGGGATATGGCAGGGATCACCGCCCTCACCCAATCCGACCAGGCGTTCCTCACCGCCTGGGGACAGCCGGCGCATTTCCTCGTCTTGCGGAAGCGCGTGGATGGAGCCTAGCACGTGAGGCCAGGCATTGGCATCATAGGAACGGGCATGGTCGGCCAGATGTGCCACCTTGCCAATTTCGCCGCCAATCCCGCCTGTCGTGTCGTCGCGATCGCTGATCTCCGGCCTGATCTCGCAGCCGCCGCTGCACGGAAATTCGGCGTCTCTCGGATCTACGGCTCCCATCACGAGTTGCTCGCGGATCGCGAGGTCTCCGCCGTCGTGGTCGTGACGAAGCGACGTGCGACCGGCCCGATCGTTCTGGACGCACTCGACAGCGGCCGCCACGTATTGTCGGAAAAGCCGATGGCCTATACGACGATCCAGGCTGCGTCCCTGATCGAAGCCGCGCGGCGGCGGAGCCTCGTCTACGCGATCGGCTACATGAAGCGTCACGATGCCGGCGTGGCCCGCGCGCTGGCCGAGCTGACGCGCCTTCGGACGGATCAGTCGCTCGGACGTATCATCGGTGCGCGCGGCTGGTGCTTCGGCGGCAACACCGGGGGATCGCGCGACACCTTTGTGATGACCGCTGAGGCGCGCCCCGACGGGCTTGAGCTCTGGCAGGACGGGCCGGACTGGCTGCCAGCCGCGATGCGACCGGACTACGATGTCTTCCTGAATGTCTTCAGCCACATCATCAATCTGACGCGCTATCTGCTCGGGCCCTCGCCCGACGTCGTCAACAGCAAGATCGACCTCTCGGCAGCCTCGCGCATTACGCTCGACTTCGACGGCATCGCCTGCGTGCTGGAGCTCGCGAACGGATCCGAGGGGCCTTGGCGCGAAGGCCTGACG
Organism: Bradyrhizobium guangzhouense; assembly: GCF_004114955.1. Lineage (NCBI taxonomy): Bacteria > Pseudomonadati > Pseudomonadota > Alphaproteobacteria > Hyphomicrobiales > Nitrobacteraceae > Bradyrhizobium > Bradyrhizobium guangzhouense. The sequence continues at coordinate 2,979,687 of NZ_CP030053.1, read as the reverse complement.
ATCGATTTCGAACGCGGGGCCATCACCATCGAACTGCCCCCTCCCTTTGCCGAGGACGAGGCGCAGATCAGTCTCGATCAGGATGGTCATCGGACACGGCTGGCGCGCGAGAGCAGCTGGGCATTTCGCCGTCAAGCCGATGCATTCGTGTCCGACGTTGCCGCACGCCGAATGCCGCTGGCCTCTGGCGCGGATTCGATTGCAGACATCGCCCTCGCGGAGACGATCTGGAAGCGGAACATCATCGGATAGGCTTCGTAGCCTCGAGCGGCAGAATGCCGGCGATAGGTCCCACCTTGATGCTCACCTGCGCGAGTTGATCCAGCAATTGCGAGACGTCGCAACGCGCCAACAGTCGGCACGTGTAGTATTTCCTGGCCAGAGCCAGATTGGGCGCCGCGGCCGGCCCCGGCTGCATCGAGATCGTCGCCTGCGGCCCAGACGGGTCGAGGTGAGCAAAGGCGCTGTTCGGCCCAGTCCGCGCCGCTTGCACCTCTCGCAAGACGGTCGGCCGTTCAGCGCGCAGGGCAAATCCCAGGAAGGGCTGATTGCCCCAGACGAGGCGAAGGGTGCCGGTGACCTCGGTGAAGCCGAAGCTCGTGTGGCGTGACGGGTAGTCGACGAAGCCGTCATCGAGTGCAAAGACCGTCGCCGCCGGCTGCGGCTGGTGGGCGAGATGATGCGCCAAGGCCTGTTGCTTCAGGGTCCTGGCTTGCATGAAGGCGTAGTCGGTCCATAGCAGGCCAATCGACAGCACCGCTCCCGATCCGAACACGAGGACAATGGCAGCGCTCGGACCAATCCAGCGCTCTGCTCCCCGCTTGATGGCAAGCAGCGTCAGCGCCAACGGCAGACCAAACATCAGAAGATGACGGCTCTCGTAGAAATTCGTCGAAGACGGCGAAATGCCGGCGATCAGATAGGGCAGCGACAATACCAGGAACACGACCACGGCGAGCGCGAACGGCAAGAGGCTGGCGTATCGCGGCGCGGTCGCTTTCATATCGGCGCGCAGCAGGAACAAAGCAATCCCGACCAGGAGCGCGGCTGCGATAAAGAGCTTTGGCACCGCGTCCGCGGCCTCGATCGCGTGAAGCGCAACGTCGCTGTAGCCGGCGAGAAAAAATGTCTCCCAGCCGTTCAGCAATTCGCCGGGCCTCGGGAAATGGGCATTGTAATACTGCGCATATACGCCGCTACGCTTGAACCAGATGTTGAGCGCGCCCCAATAAATCAGGGGAAGCATCACCAGGTCCGGATAGCGACCGGCACAGCACCAGCCAGCCAGCCAGGTGCGCCGGACAAGGCCGTGCGTCGGCTCGCCGCGCAGCCATATTGCGACGAAGAGGCCCAGCACGACAAAGGCATAGAGCACGATCGTCGAATTGAGCGCAAACCCCAGAAGGAACGCGAGCGCGCAGGCCAGGCGCAGCAACGCGCACCGCACTCCGCGCGCGCCGTAGGCCAGCGTCAGCAGCAAGGTCCCGACGAACAAGAGTCCAAAGCTAAGCACGTAGACCGCATTCGCCTTGCCCGCCCAGAGCTGATAGCCGGGATAAGTCCACACCATCAGCGCGAAGCCGACCGCCTCGGCGCGATCGAGCAGGTCGAGCCGCGTTGCAGCCAGCGCCAGAGACGTCGCGCCGAAGACAATTCCGGCGAGCGCCAGCGACAACATCACGGCAATCGGCGCGCCGGTCCAGTTGGCGATCGCGTCGTAGCTGTAGAAGACCGGATGGCCTGCGCCGTGGAGCAGGAAATCGATGTCGATCACGAAGCCCGGACCGGCCTTGAGCACCAGCCAATCGTCCATGAAGAGGCCGTCGTTCAGCAGCATCGGCGCATGCGCGGCCAATAGCAGCGCCAGCAAGACTGCTGTCGCGCGGCGCATTGAAGATGTGCTGGGATGGATCGAGGACGGCATCGGCGGCAAGAGTTCGCACGCCCATCCGACTACCGCAAGAGCCTGATGCGGAGGATCAATTGATCATTGACCCATAAAATGCGACCTCCTATAGACACCGCGCCGGCTGCGGCAGCACCGAGGCGTCCGAGGCGATTTTCCGCGATGAACTTCCTACCGGGGCCTGCACAGACCACTGCGATTTGTCTGAGTGCCGGACTTCCGCTGCTGCTGGTGTGTTACGCACGTATCGCGGCTATTCGCGGAGCGGGCCGTCGTTTTCGAATGGGCTGTCTCAGCGCCATCATTCTGTTCGTGATCGCCTGCATTGCGCTGCCGGGGCAACGACAGTTCGCCGACGTGGTTGGCGGCTTCTTCCTGCTCGCGACGGCGATGATGCTTTGCTACATCCTGTTCAGCCTGCTGGCCTGGGGTTTTACCCTGACGCTGCTTACGGCGCTGGTCCAGGTCGGACGTCCCCTCACCTCGGAGCAATGGGCCGGGGCTTATATGCAAGGCGGGGATCTCGGTACCTTCGCACACAATCGACTGAAGCTTCTGATCGGCGCCGGCATGGTGACGAGTGCCGACGGCAAATTGACTCCGACGGCTAAAGGACTTGCGGTGGCACGTCTCGTGAAGCTCGTTCGTTTGTCGACGGGTCTCGGATGACGGGCACGATGTCATTCGCTGTCGGTCTCGTCGCTGTGGTTGTCTTTGCGCTGCTGGCGCCTGCCCTTCAGATCACGGCGCGTATCCGCGCCTGGTCGCTCGCGCCGGTGATGCTGCTCGGGCTTGCCGCTCTGCTTTCGCATATGCTGGGCGTGCTGTTGGGCGTTTTGACCCTGCCGGATTTCCGGTATTGGGACGCGGCGTCGATTTTCGGATTCGGCGTCATGGCCTATGTTTTCGCCTTCGGTGCGGCGTATAAATCGGTGTCACTGGACATCCTGCTCGGACTTGTCGATCGGCCGGGCCGAACGGCACCGCTTTCCGATGTGGTCGAACGGCAGGTTCCGGATCTGTTCTACGGACGGACCAAAATCCTCGTCGACGGCGGGCTGGTCGAGCAATCAGATTCGCGATTCGCCGCGACGGCTGCGGGGCGGACCATGGCCAATCGGATCGGGCGCCTGCGCCGGGCCTTCGGAATCGGGAACTCCGGGCTCTACGAGTTCAGCGAATAGTGGCCCGAATGCCACTCTCCTGCCCGACCTGCGGGAGGCGGCATTGTTTGCCGGCACTCGATCACTTAAGGTTGCCGCTTGCGCTTCAACCATGAGAGTAGCCGGCGACGGCGGCATTCGATGATATCTTCCAGGGCAGCAAAACGGCTCACGATCGTCATTCCGGCGCTGAACGAGCAGGACAAGATCGCCGACACGATTGATGGGGTGCTGCCGCTGGCCCGCGAGTTGCTGGACGATTTCGAGATCTTCCTGATCGACGACGGCAGCACCGACGCGACCGGCGCGATCATGGACTCGTATGCCGCCGGCGAGCCGCGGATCATCGTGCATCACAACATCGAACGGCGCGGCGTCGGTGCCGGCTTCGGATATGCCTTGTCGCGCGCGAAGTTCGATGCAATCACGCTTGTTCCCGGCGACCATGCCTTCCAGAACGAAGGCATCGCGCGGATGTTCAAGGCCGCCGGCGCCGCCGACATCGTCATCACTTATCGCGACAACCAGTCCGACCGTTCCGTCAATCGCTCGATCCAGTCGCATACGCTGCGCCTGATCCTCAACTGCCTGTTCGGATTCTGGCTGTCCGACTACCACAGCATGATCGTCTACCCCGTGAAATGGCTGCGCCAGATCGCGGTCAAGGCGGACGGCTATGGCTATCAGATCTGCGCCTTGATCTCGCTGCTGCAGCTGGGCCTGACCCATGTTCAGGTGCCGGTCAGCCTCAATGCGGAGCTGAAGGGTTCGTCCCGCGCGCTGCGCCTGCGCACCTATTTCGAGCTCTGCGGGACCATCTTCGCGCTGCTGCGCCGCGCGCCCATTCGGGACGTCGATCTCAGCCAGGATTCCGTTGAAGCCGGTCGGACCACCGCACGCTGATCCAGCATCCCGGCCCCGATCGCGAGGGACGCTCCGGACCGCCCGGAAGGGATGCTTGATCCCCTGCCTGCCAGACCAACTTAACTATTTGATTTTGCTGGCAGGAGTGGCAGGGCTCGAACCTGCGACCCCCGGTTTTGGAGACCGGTGCTCTACCAATTGAGCTACACTCCTACGAACCTGCGTCGCCGCGGCTCAGGGGCGCTTTCAAGCACAGGGGACGACCGGATTGCAAGGGAGAAGCGCATTGGCGCCGCTTGTTCACAGCGCCGCTTCTGGGCCAGTGTTGCGCCCGAACGACAAGAAACAACACCCGGGAGCCCTCATGAACGCCCACGCCGCCACGACAGCCGCCGCTGCAGCCCGGACACCTGCCCTGCCGGACGCCCGCCCCGAAACCCTCGGCCTGTCGCGGCCCCGCCTGCAGGCGATGTCGGATGCGTTCAAGCGCGAGATCGACAAGGGAACCATCCCCGGCGTGACCGTTCTGGTGGCCAGAGGCGGCCAGGTCGGCTGGTTCGAGGCGCTCGGCAAACAGAGCCCGACGGCGGCGGCGCCGATGGCGCTGGATTCGATCTTCCGGATCTTCTCGATGACCAAGCCGATCGTGTCGGTCGGCATCATGGCGCTGGTCGAGGACGGCCACCTCCTGCTCGGCGATCCCGTTGCCAAATTCATCCCGGAGTTCGCCAATCAGAAGGTCGGCGTGGTCAGCGGCGGCGGACTGGAACTGGTTGCGCCGAAGCGGGCGATGACGGTGCAGGATCTGCTCCGCCACACCTCGGGTCTCACCTACGAGCACCAGGGCGACGGCCCCGTGCACAAGCTCTACCAGGAGTCCCGCGTCCGCAGCCGCAAGATCACCAATGCCGAGCACGCCGCGCTGGTGGCGAGCTTCCCGCTGGTCTGCCATCCCGGCGACGAATTCAACTACAGCCGCTCCACCGACATCCTGGGCCGCATCATCGAGGTCATCACCGGCAAATCGCTCGGCGCATTCCTCGCGGAGCGCATCCTTGCGCCCTTGCAGATGAGCGAGACCGGCTTCTCGACCTCCGAGGCCAACGCGGGCAGGCTCGCCCAGCCGTTCGAAGCCGATCCCTGGACCGGCGACAAGGTCGCACTGTTCAACATGCTCGAGCAGCCTGTGATGGAGTCCGGTGGCGGCGGCCTGGTCTCGACCACGATGGACTACGCCCGCTTCGCGCTGATGCTGCGCAATGGCGGCACGCTCGACGGCGCCAGGATCATCGGCCGCAAGACGCTGGAACTGATGGCGTCGGATCATCTAGGACCTCACGTTCAGACCAACGGCACGCTGCTGTCGCCCGGCCACGGCTTCGGTCTCGGCTTTGCCGTGCGTCGCGAGGCCGGCATCGCGCCCTTCCCTGGCAGCGTCGGCAACTATTTCTGGAGCGGCATTGCCGGCACGTTCTTCTGGATCGATCCGAAGGAGGATCTGCTCACGGTGTTCATGAGCCAGGGCCCGGGACAACGTGATTTTACACGGACCCTTGTGCGGGATCTGGTTTACGCGGCGGTGGATTGAGCTCGCTTGCTTAAGCGACGCTATATCCACTTTCTCGCCGTCATGCCCCGGCCTTGACCGGGGCATCCAGTACGCCGAGACGGATGTTGCGAGAGCGAGCTTTCGATCGCCGGCCTCTGGGATACTGGATCGCCCGGCTTCGCGGGCGATGACAGCTGGTGGAAGCGCGCTGCGTGCCCTCTCCCGCTCTATCGCGTCAACTGATCGTCGCGCCGCCGTCGATCACCATGGTCTGGCCGGTCATGAAGTCGCCGGCCTTCGAGCCGAGGAACACGGCGGCGCCTGCGATCTCGTCGGGGATGCCGATGCGGAGCAGCGGCGAGCGCGAGGTCGAGGCCTTCAGGTTCTCCGGATTGTCCCACAGCGCCTTGGCAAAGTCGGTCTTGATCAGGCCGGGCGCGATGCAGTTCACGCGGATGTTGTGCTTGCCGTATTCGCAAGCGAGGTTGCGGGCGAGCTGCATGTCGGCGGCCTTCGAGATCGCGTAGGCGCCGAGGATGGTTGAGCCCTTCAATCCGCCGATCGAGGAGACGATGATCACCGAGCCGTCCTTGCGCTCGATCATCTGCGGCACCACCATCGAGATCAGCCAGTTGTTGGCGACGATGTTGTTGTCGAGAATTTTCCTGAACTGATCGTCGGAGATGCCGGCGAGCGGACCGTAATACGGATTCGACGCCGCGTTGCAGACCAGCACGTCGATCCTGCCGAAGGCGCGGTTGCTCTCGTCGACGAGGTTTTGCAGATTCTCCTTCGACGAGATGTTGGCGGCGATCGCCACCGCGGTGCCCTTGCCGTACTTGTCGTTGATGTCCTTGGCGACCTGCTCGCAGACATCGGCCTTGCGCGAGGAGATCACGACCTTGGCGCCGTGCTCGGCCATGCGCTCGGCGATCGCAAGCCCGATACCGCGCGTCGAGCCGGTGATGACGGCAACTTTACCCTTCATGTCGAACAAGGTCATGCTTTCCTCCCAGATTGGTCTTCGTATCCACTTCGAGATTCTCAGGTGCGCAATTGCGCACCATAGCCCGGTCCTGCGGACCGTCCCGGAATGACGGTTCAAATCACGCGAGCTTCTTGACTTCCGGCCCCGACGGCTGATGCATCTCGGCATGGGCATCGTCGGCGATCCAGGGCTGCTGGTTCACCATCGGCAGCCGCCAGACCGAGCGCTCGGGGCTTGCGAAATAGTCGAGCCGCGTGATCGAGACATTGTCGATGTCGAACGACAGCGCCCGCTCGACCTGGCCGTCGAGCGCAAGGCCGATGGCCGCCTTGATGGTGCCGCCATGCGCGACCGCGATCACGTCCTGCCCCGCCGCCTCGTTGTTGATGCGATCGATGGTCCGGCGCGTCCTGTTATAGAGATCCATGAAGCTCTCGCCCCCGGGTGCGGGCTCATTGATGTCGGCGAACCAGTTCGAGCCGACCGGACGGCTGGCAATGAAGGCGGCGCGATTCATGCCCTGCCAGCGGCCGAGATTCTGCTCGGCGAGGTCCGCTTCCCATGTCATCGACGCAGGCCGCGGATAGCCCGCCTCCCAGATCGCTTCGGCCGTTTGATGCGTGCGCATCAGATTGCTCGAATACCAGACCGCCTGGCGCGGCAACACCTTGGCAACGGCATTGAAGACGTAGGTGTCGCTGGTGTCGCAGGGAAGATCGCTCTGTCCGTAGATATTGCCGCCGTCATTGCGCACCGGCGCATGCCGGACCCACCACCACCGTGTCGTGACCACATCTGGCTTGTCTTCGGCTGCCATCGAAACCCTTCCATCCCGTGTCATGTCGCTGTACGTGAGGTGTGAACGTGTCTCAAGACACTTTACTGTTTGAAATCTTGTTTGAAATTCCGTCGCGCGGCAAGCGTCGCGTACGCAGCAGAGGGAGAAACGCATGGGCCGCCTGCAAGGCAAATCCGTCATCATCACCGGCGCCGGCAGCGGCATCGGTCGCGCGGCATCGCTGCTGTTCACCAGGGAAGGCGCCAAGCTGATCGCGGTCGATCGCACCGAGGCGGTGAAAGAGACCGTCGACGAGGTGAAGAAGGCCGGCGGCGTCGCCGAAGCGATGATCGCCGACGCGGGCTCCGAGAAGGACGTCATGGCTGTCATCGACAAGGCCGTGAAGACGCACGGAAGGCTGGACGTGATCTGGGCCAATGCCGGCATCTCCGGCGGCCTCGTTCCGCTCGGCGAGCAGACCGTCGAGCATTGGCAGGAGGTGCTGCGGGTCAATCTGATCGGGCCGTTCCTCGCGGTGAAACATGCGATGCCGCATATGGTGAAGCAGCAATCCGGCGCCATCGTGCTGACGGCATCCGTCGCGGGCCTCAAGGCCGGCGCCAGCGGTCATCCTTATGCCGCGAGCAAGGCCGGCGTGATCAGCCTCGTGCAGACCACGGCCTATTCGCTCACCGGCACCGGCGTGCGCATCAATGCGGTGTGCCCCGGCCTGATCGAAACCGGCATGACCAAACCGATCTTCGACCGCGCCAAGGAGCGTGGCACCCAGGACAAGATCGGCCAGCTCAATCCGCTGAAGCGCCCCGGTCAGCCGCACGAGCTCGCCGCGATGGGACTGTTTCTGGCGAGCGACGAGGCGTCGTATGTGAATGGGCAAGCGTTCCCCGTGGACGGTGGTCTCACGGCATCGATGCCGTATACGGGCAAGCCGGTTTAACTGAGGTCTCGTGTCCCGGACGCGCTGCAGCGTTCTTACGCTGCTGCGCAGAGCCGGGACCCAGGAAGCCACAGAGCTCGCTGATGCATGGGCCCCGGCTCTGCAGCGCACCGCACCGGACATGCTTCGCATCGCCGGGGACGCTGCGCTGCGTCCGGGGCACGAGACGGTTGCTTTGGGCACACCTGCATCAACATCGTCATTGCGAGCGCAGCGAAGCAATCCAGAGTCTTTCCGCGGATACATCTCTGGATTGCTTCGCTGCGCTCGCAATGACGGAGCGAGTGGTAGCGGCGTCGCTCTTTCAATCCGCATCTTCATCGCAGACACACCTCCGCATCCTCGCGGCTCAATTCGCCCGAGTCTTGTTTCACCACGTCACCCTCCTCTGAAAGAGGGCGCAGGGAAGACCGGGTGCAAGGCTGGCACCCGCGGTCCACTGTGCGACACCTAAAAGAAGAGGCTGCACAGCGGCATACAGGTGAAGCCGAAACATCCGGCCTTCCCTGCGCAGTGGTTTTACGGCTTATGTCGTGCTCTCCCCGGGGAGCGAGGCACTATCCCCGTCGGCTCGCAGATCGCCAATACGAGGGACCGGTTGGGCCACCCGCATCACCACGAGCCTTGACGCACAGACCCGGGCGCCAGGACCACACGATTTTGCCGTACGCCGATCACACCGGTCGTCTGCGCGACGGTCCCACTCGCGGTTGCCCGCCCAGCAAAACCCTTCGCGCCGATGTGACCCTACGTCCACCGCCGTCCGGCCCGCGTCGTGGCGATCGCGATACGCCCCTCTTCCATGGGCCGGGTTGCGCGACACATACGTCATTTCCGAATTTCGGCAAAGTGGAATGTTTTTGCCGGCGGATATTGCCCTACGCCTAGGGTGTTTTGCCCGTCAGGCAACGCAAGGTGTTGTGGCCTCGTAGCCCGGAACCTCGATGTTGATTTGCGGGACTGGCCGTCACATTGGTATGGTTCATGCAGGCAAATTGAGCCTCCGTAATCTCCGACAAGAAGTGACAATGCCCAATCCGATCTTTCCGAGCTCACGCCCTGATCGCATCCGCAACATGCTTGCCGAGCTCGTTACCTTCGACACGATCAGCGACCGCACCAATTTGCCCCTGATCGCGCATATCGAAAGTTATCTCGCCTTCCTCGGTGTCAAGGGCGAGCGCATCACCGACGAGACCGGGACGAAAGCTTCCCTGTGGGTCACGATCGGACCGGAGGATAAGCCCGGTCTCGTGCTCTCGGGGCATACCGACGTCGTGCCCGTCGTGGGCCAGGACTGGAGCCACGATCCGTTCAAGCTGGTCGAACGCGACGGCAAGCTGTACGGGCGCGGCACCACCGACATGAAGGGCTTTGTCGCGGTTTGCCTCGCCATGGTGCCGGAGATGCTGGAGGCGAAACTGACCACGCCGATTCACCTCGCCATCTCCTATGACGAGGAGATCGGCTGCGTCGGGGTGCGGCCGATGCTTGCCGAAATCGCCAAGAAGAAAGTGAGGCCGCTCGGCGCCTTCATCGGCGAGCCGACCGAGATGAAGGTCATCATCGGTCACAAGGGCAAACACGGCGTGCGCGCGACGTTCCACGGCCTTGCCCGGCACTCCTCGATCGCGCCCGACGGCGTCAACGCGATCGAACATGCCGCCGAGCTGATCACCGAGATCCGCCGCCGCGCCGTGAAGCTTGCGACCGAGGCCGAACGCAACAGTCTCTACGATGTGCCGCACTCGACGCTGCTGACCAGCATCGTGCATGGCGGCGCGGCGCTGAACATCGTGCCCGATACCTGCACGGTCGATTTCGAATGCCGCGGCATCGGCATCGCCGAGTCCAAGGAGGTGACGGACGCAATCGTCGCCTGGGCCAAGGCCGAGATCGAGCCGGCAATGAAGGCAGGACATCCCGAGTGCGGCATCGATTTCGAGGAGATCCTCGATTACCCCGCCCTCGACACCAAAGCGGATGCGGCCATCGTCACGTTGGCCAAGCAACTCGCGGGCCGCAACGACCATGCCAAGGTCGCTTTCGGCACCGAGGCGAGCTTGTTCACCAGCATGGCCGATATCCCCTCGGTGGTGATCGGACCGGGCTCGATCGCTCAGGCGCATACGCCCGATGAGTTCATCGCCATGGCCGAGCTGGAGAAGTGTGCAAGCTTCGTGGAGAAGCTGATCGCGCATTGTGCGAAAAATTGAGAACGTAGGGCGGATTAGCGCAGCGTAGTCCGCCCTGCTCTCCGCTCTCAGCGCCGTGGCGGATTACGCTACGCTAATCCGCCCTACGGATTCGGCCCCCTCATCGCTCCTGCAGGGCCAGCCGCACGCCGACGGCGCAGTAGATGGTCCCGACCACCTTGCCCTGCCACTTCACCACGGCAGGATGGCGGCGCAGCAGATTGCCGAGACGGCCGGCGCCGAGCGCAAACACCACCGTGCTGAGCAGGCCGAGCAGCACGAAGACGACGCCGAGGGTCGCAAGCTGAAATCCGATCGCGCCGTGCTCCGGCCGCACGAATTGGGGAAGGAAGGCGAGAAAGAACAGCGCGGTCTTGGGATTGAGCACTTCGGTCATCACGGCCTGCCGGAAGGCGCGGCCGGCGCTGATGGCGGGCGCACCGCCATTCAGCGCGATCGGCGCCTTGTCCAGCATGGCGCGAATGCCGAGATAGATCAGGAACGCCGCGCCCGCATATTTGACGATGCTGAACAGCAGCGCGGAGGTCGCGATGATCGCCGACAGGCCGACAATGGCCATACCGGTGTGGATCAAGTCACCGGCCGCAATGCCGGCGCCCGTTGCGATGCCCACCCTGGTTCCCGAGCTGACAGCCCGCGCCATGGTCAGCAGCGTCGCCGGGCCCGGAATGAAGACGAAGCCGAGAACGATCAGGATGTAGGTGATGAGCGTCGCGTGATCGATCATGGAGGCGGCTCCATTTCGTAGATGCGCAGTTGCAGGATCATGACCATCTCCTTGCGGAGGAGATATGGTCGAACGGCGCACTGTCAAATCGGGGACTACGGTCCGGGACTTGCGTGTCCCGGACGCGGTGCGGCACGAAGTGACGCTCCGCAGAGCCGGGACCCAGAACGCTTGGCGCCGCTGAAGCGCTGGCATCGTGCTTGGAAACTCAAGCTGATCGAAGGATTCGATCCGAATTGGCGCGATCTCGCGGATGAGCTGAATACCTTGGCGACGTGACTGGGTCCCGGCTCTGCGGAGCAGCACTTCGTGCTGCACCGCGTCCGGGACACGCGAGTTACGAGCAAGCAAAAAAGCGCGGCCGCCAGCCGCGCTCGTCGTTGCTACACCGCGCCCGCCTTCTGCGCATACTCCCAAGACGCTTTCGACAACGGCACGGTGCGCTTGGCGGATTCCAGCGCCTTGGCGTTGGCAGCGGTGCCGTCGCGCACGCGGCCGGCGATGCCCTGGGTGATGCCGGCGAGGCGGAACAGATTGTAAGCGAAGTACCAGTTGAGATCGGGCACCGTCATCTTGGTGACGCTGCAATAGATCTGCGCGGCTTCCTCCACGCTCGGGATGTTGAGCGCCTTGAGGTCGGCGCCCTCGAGGCCCGGCATGACCCACTGCATCAACAGATAGGTGAAGTCGGCCATGGGATCGCCGAGCGTCGACAGCTCCCAGTCGAGCACGGCCAGCACGCGCGGTTCCGTCGGGTGGAAAATCATGTTGTCGAGGCGATAGTCGCCATGAACGATCGAGACGCGCGCCTGCTCCGGCACGGTCTTGGGCAGCCATTCGGCGACCTTCTCGAACTCCGGAATGTGCTGGGTCTCGGACGCCCGATACTGCTTGGTCCAACGATCGATCTGCCGCGCGAAATAATTGCCCGGCTTGCCGAAATCGCCGAGACCGATCGCAACGGGATCGTACATGTGGAGCTTGGCCAGCGTCTCGATCTTGCTGGTGAAGATCTTTCGCCGCGCGTCATTGTCCTGGCTCGGCAGCGTCGGATCCCAGAACACGCGGCCCTCCTCCATCGACATGATGTAGAAGGCGGCGCCGATCACGCTGTCGTCCTGGCACAGCGCGTAGGCATGCGCGACAGGGAAACCCTGCTTTCCAAGGGCGGCGATGACGCGGTACTCGCGATCGACCGCATGCGCCGACGGCAGCAATTTGCCGAAGGGCTTTCGGCGCATCACGTAGGAGCGCTTCGGCGTGTTGAGCCGGTAGGTCGGATTGGACTGGCCGCCCTTGAACTGGAGGACGACCAGGGGCCCCTCAAAACCTTCGACGTGCTCGCGCATCCAGGCCTCGAGCCTGAGCTCGTCGAAGCGATGACGCTCCTCGACCGGCTTGGTGCCCGAGAACTCCTCGTCTTTCCTGACGCCGTCAGCCACGGTGACGCTCCCTCTTCAGTCCGAACATGATCCTAATCGGTAACCGCCGACGCACTTGCGTCAAGCGGTCACCGAGTCATGCCCTGTCGTATCTTCAAGTCGGGAGCGCTTCCCGGCTCTCCCGCTCAATGCTTGGGAGAGTTGGCATACTTCCGAACCTCGAGCCTTGCAATGGCGCGATTGTGCACCTCGTCCGGACCGTCGGCGAGACGCAGCGTGCGGATGTGGGCGTAGTCCTTGGCAAGGCCGGCATCGTCGGAGACGCCCGCGCCGCCGAAGGCCTGGATCGCCTCGTCGATGATCTTGAGCGCCATGTTCGGAGCTGCGACCTTGATCATGGCGATCTCGGCCTGCGCGGTCTTGTTGCCGACCTTGTCCATCATGTCGGCGGCCTTGAGGCACAAAAGACGGGTCATCTCGATGTTGGTACGGGCCTCGCCAATGCGCTGCTCCCACACCGAGTGCTCGACGATCCTCTTGCCGAAGGCGGTGCGCGAGGAGAGCCGCTTCACCATCTTCTCAAGCGCCTCCTCGGCCTTGCCGATGGTGCGCATGCAGTGATGAATACGGCCAGGTCCCAGGCGGCCCTGCGCGATCTCGAAGCCTCGGCCCTCGCCGAGCAGGATGTTCTCCTTCGGGACCCGCACATTCTCGAGCAGCACCTGGGCGTGGCCGTGCGGCGCGTCGTCGAAGCCGAACACGGGCAGCATCTTCTCGACCTTGATGCCTGGGGTGTCGAGCGGAACCAGGATCTGCGACTGCTGCTGATGCTTGGCCGCGTTGAAATCGGTCTTGCCCATCAGGATCGCGATCTTGCAGCGGGGATCGCCGACACCCGACGACCACCATTTGCGGCCGTTGATGACGTAGTGATCGCCATCCTTCTCGATGCGGGTCTCGATATTGGTGGCGTCGGAGGACGCCACCGCCGGTTCCGTCATCAGGAAGGCGGAGCGGATCTCGCCGTCCATCAGCGGACGCAGCCATTTGCGCTTCTGCTCCTTGGTGCCGTAGCGGATGAAGACTTCCATGTTGCCGGTGTCGGGCGCCGAGCAGTTGAACACTTCGGAGGCCCAGGTGATGCGGCCCATCTCCTCCGACAGCAGCGCGTATTCGAGATTGGTCAATCCCGCGCCGCGGAATTCGTCGTCCTCGTGCTCGCTCGGCGGCATGAACATGTTCCAGAGGCCTTCGGCCTTCGCCTTCTTCTTGAGGTCTTCGAGAACAGGGATGACCTTCCAGCGGTCGCCGCTCTTGTCCTGCTGATCATAGATCGGCACCGCCGGACGCACGTGCTTGGCCATGAAGGATTGCACGCGCTCGAGCCATTCTTTCTGCTTGGGCGACATATCGAAGTCCATGGGACGCTCCTCGTCTCTCGCTTTGAAAGCCTGTTTTGCGCCGGACTGTCCTCCCGCGATGTCCGGCCCGCAAGCGCCATCAGGCGGATCGCGGGGCCTGGAACCGGCGCCGCGCTATCGACGGCGCAATTCCATCATGCGGATTGACTTTTCCCGGCCTTCAAACGATAGTTTCATACAACTGTTTGAAATGCAACTCCCTCAGGGAGAGCGTCCATGCCCAGCGATCATACGAGGTCCGCCATTCTCGCCGCCGCCGAACGGCTCTATGCCGATCGCGGCTTTGGCGACGTCACGCTGCGAGACATCGTCGCGGAGGCCAACGTCAATCTGGCGGCGGTGAACTATCATTTCGGCTCGAAGGACGAGCTGATTGCGGAATTATTTGTCACCCGCTCGATCGCGACCAACCGCGAGCGCTTGCGCGAGCTGAAGGCGGCGGAAGAAGCAGGCGGCGGCCGCGCGCCGATCGAGGCGATCTTGCGCGCGCTGGTCGGGCCGACCTTGCGCGGCTGCCTGGGGCCAGAGAACCAGCGCTCGACGGCCGCGCGCTTCATGATCCGCGCCTCGATCGAATCCGTGCCGCCGATCCGCCGCATCAAGAATCGCGAGATCGACCATCTGCGAAAGTTCGCCGGCGCGATGCGCAGGTCCCTGCCCGACCGCAGCGACGTCGATATCTACTGGGGCCTGAACTTCGCGCTGGCGATGGCGCACCACACCATCCGTGAGAGCGAGCGCCTGACCAAGCTGTCGGAAGGTCGATGCGACCTCGACGACGTCGAAGACGTGGTGCAGCGCGTCGTCGGCGTCGCGACGATGGCGCTGACGGCAGGAAAGGCCGAAGCCAAGGCGCCGTCGAAGGTGGCGGCGCGGTAGCGCGTTAGTTCATCGCGATGCAGTCGATCTCGACGTCGAAGGGGCCGAACCATTCCGGCGTCACGACAAAGATCCGCGCCGGTGGATCCTCAGGGAAATAGCGCGCATAGATCGCGTTGAAGGTCGCGAAATGCTTGGTCGAGGTGCAGTAGACGTTGCACTTCATGACGTTGTCGAGCGAGGCGCCGGCCGTCTCAAGGCACAGCTTCATCTGTTCCATGATGATCTCGCTCTGGCGCTCGATTCCCATCCCGCCGATCTCGCCCGTCTCCGGATCGAACGGCGGCAAGCCGGCGACGAAGATCATGTTGCCGGCGCGCGTGACCGGCGAAGTCGGCGCCTTCACGCGATCGAGAAAGGACGAAATCGGTTCGACGCGGAGCGCTTCGCGTTTCATGGCAGCCACCTTCGGTTCAAGCGAGACTGGCTGCTGACTACATTATTCTGTAGCCAGCATGCTTCGCTTCTGATCGAAGTGTGGCTGCGGAATTACGCCCGCTGCGGCATCTCCTCGGCCTCTTCCTTGGCGAGCAGCAGCAGCATCTCGATGCCCATCTCGCCTTCCTGCGGCGAGCGGATGAACTTGATCTCTTCGGCACTTTGCCGCAGCGCGGCAATGATCGCGACCGCCTGGTTTGCTGTCGCCGCTTCAGTCGCCAGAATTGCCTTCTGGTTCTTCGCCTGGAACCCGATCGTGTAGGACATTCACCTGTCTCCCCGAACTCAGTGGGAGAGATCGAATCTGAGTCGGGGCCAAAGCGGAAGCCTGTGCGAGTACGGACCGGGTTTATCTGGGGATTGCGCGCAAGCCCCAGGTAAGGCCGCGCCATCGTCATGCTTCGGTCACCAGCTGATGCGCAGCGATCCGATGCCGGCATAACTCTGACCCGCCCGCGAGAATTCGCCCGTGACCCTTCCAGACAGTTCTGACCAGTGGTTGAGCGCAAGCCGCGAGCCCAGCTCGACCCGTCCGGTATCGGAGGCCGCGCGCGCGCCTTCGACCGTAAAGCTCGGCGCCGGCATGTTGACCAGCGTCGCCGTGACGTCGCGGGTCGGGCTGAACTCATGCACCCAGGCAAGGTTGGCAAAGGGCGACCAGACCATGCCATTGCCGAGATCGACGCGGCCGTCGAACTTTGCGCCAAGGAAGCTCGGCAACGAGGTCACACGGTGCGCGGCAAAGTTCAGGCCCAATACGCCGGGCACCGCGCCCGCGGTGCTGGTTTCGGTATAAGCCGCCTGCCAAAGCTGTGCCGCCTGGATCGCGGCATAGGGCGTCGCCGTCAGCGCACCGTAGTCGAAGGCGCGGCCGATCTCGAACCGGCCGCCGAGCTGATCGCTGCCGAACGAGCCCTTGGCGATCTCGTCCGCACCGATGCCGGTGATGGTGCGCGTGGTCGAATTGCCAAAATGGCTGTAGGCGATCTGCGCCGACAGGTAAGTCGTACCGAAACGCTGCATCGCGTAGGCGCCGACATGGCCGCCGTCGAGCCGGCCGCTGGTCGCGCGATCGTTCACCGAGAAGCTGGCGCTGGAGCCGCCGACGGCGAGACCAATCAGCAGGTCCGGATTGAGCAGATGGTCGAGACCGACGGAGCCGCCGCCGACGCGGTCACTCAACGAGGCGCTGCCGATCGTCGCATTGCCCGACAGCGACTGTGCGGCGCCGAAACCGGAGGCCCAGATGTTCCACAGCGGCTGCGCCATCGCCGGCGCCTTCAGGGCGGCGAAGGCCGACATCGGGCCGCCCGAGCGCTCCTCGGCATAGCCGAGCGCAGCGCCGTTCGGACCGCTGCCGCGGTTACCGGTACGCCACGCATTCATCTGGCCGTCCATGGTCTGGCCGAACTGCGTCCCCGCGGCGAAGGCGGAATTCTCCGTGCCGCTGGTGCCCTCGCCGGAGAGCTGGTCGAGCACCCGCACCGAGCCCAGCTGCAACAGGTTGGAGTAGAACGTCGCGGCGGTGCCGGAGAGCGCGGTGGAATAGCCCGCCTCCAGCGCACTGCCGACCGCGCGCTGGTTGGCGGTCTCGCCCGCCACGCTGCCGAAACCAATGCGTGTCAGCGTCAGGTCGACGGAGGTGGGATTATAGGTCGCGGTCGCGTTGAAGAATGCCGATGACGTTGCGACATTGGAAAACTGCCCGATGATGGCCGAGGACGACTGCACGACATTCGAATAGGTGGTCGAGGATTGATAAAGCCCGGACTGCAGCACGGCTCGCAGCGTACCATTGAGATTGACCGTGTTGCCGTACAAGCCGTCGCGGGCACCGGTGTTGTCGATGCGCAACGCCAATATGCCCTGCGCCGACTGGGTGAAGGCACCGCTGACGCCGAGATCACCGATGAAGAGCGGCGTTGCCGGATCGGTGATGGTGATCAGGCCATTGTTGATCAGCGCGTTGGTGTTGCCGAAGCCGACGAACAGCATCTGACCGTCGAGCGTCCCGTTGTTGGTGACGACGGTCCCGCCCGTTCCGAACGTCCCCAGCGAGAAGCTGCCGGCCCCACTGCCCCTGATCGTGCCGTTGTTGACGATCGTGGCATTGTCTCCAGTCATCCACACCGCCGCGCCATTGGCCGCGCTGATGGTCCCAATGTTGGTGATGGTATTGCCGTCGCCCCAGAACATGACGCCTGCGCTGCCCTGACCGAGCGCCGTGATCGTTCCGCTGTTTGTCAGGCTGTTGTTGGTGAGCATCCAGACGCCCACAGCGCCGCTGTTCGCGCTACTGCCGACCGCAATGACACCGGAATTGTTGACGGTGTTGCCGCTGCCGTTGACGAACATTCCATATGCCGCACCCGTCAAGCTGATCGTGCCGGAATTGGTCACTGTGTTTGCATTGCCAAGCGCGTTGATGCCGTCGCTGAATAAGGCCGTCGAGTTGATCGCGCCGGCATTGGTGACGATATTGTTGTCGGACACCTGGATGGCGGCACTGTTGTTGCCGACGGTGATGGTGCCGTTGTTCAAGACGGTGTTACTGCCATTGAGCTGGATCGCAGACACGCCTGCGCCGACCGTGATCGATGCGTCCGGCTGAACCGTCAGCGCCAGATTGTTCTCCGTGCCGGTGCCGAACGATGTCGTGGTCGCGCCGCTGCACGTCACGGTGCTGCCGAGTTGCACGCAAGCTGCGCTCGCTGGAGCTATCTGCAGCGCAATCGTTCCGGCCACCGACAACACCAGCGGCGCGGCGCGTTGCAGCGAGCGCGCAATGCAAGGGCGATCCGCCATCGTCGGCCGCGGCACGGCGTGTTTCAATTTCATTAATCAATCCCTGGTCTTGCAAGTCGAAGCTGACATCGCCGAGAAATTGACCCGGGGCGGAAATGCTGTCTTGGGCGGTCGGATACAGCGGCACGGCTCATACGGCACTAGGGCCTGATTTCAGCCAGTGTGGCGGTTGCGCACCACGAGATCCCGCTCATGCCAACCGGCGGCGCGATTCATCCGCTCTCTAGTCAAATCCGACCAGGATGAAGAACGCCGAGAATATGCCGCCGATCACGGCGCAAATGGCCGCGAGGACGAGCGGTGCCGATGAGCCTTCTCGCCTGTCCGGCTCCAGCACGGCGGTGCCCGGCCGCTCCGGATCATAAGAGACTGTGACGGCTTGTCCCCGATGGTAGCGGCCCGCGGCTTTTTCCGCGACGTCGCGCCGGCCATAGATCGCAGTCATTCCCCAATGCGCTTCGGTCCCGACGAAGTCGCGCTTGTCGACCCGGTAGGCATAGCGCAAGTCGAGCTGATAGCGGTGGATCATCTTCGGCGCGACGACCGACTTGTCATCGCTCTTTTCCGCGATGGCCTCTTCGATCACGTCACAGGCGGTGACGATGCCGGCAGTGGTCGGCCATTGCATGCTGGCGCTGGCGCGTTGCCGGGCGCGAAAGAACGCGACGACGCCCGAGATCGCGCCGAGCAGCGCCAGGATCGGCAGTGGAAACAGGAACAGCGGAACACCTTTGCTGGTGTAGAGCACGTGCCCGGCGATCGAATGCGCGATCAGAACGGCCGCAGCCAGGCCGAACGCGATCGCGAGGGCGACTGAGGCCGTGATATTGCGCGGCTCGGCCGGCTCCAGCAGGGCCTGTTCCGGATTTTTCGGATCGACATAGACGTCGACATGGGCTCCGACCGGATATCTTCCGACCAATTTACCCGCGAGCACGCGTGTCATCATCGGCTGGCCGCCGATCGCGACCTGGTCACTTTCGAGGTCCCGCCCGCCGGCACGATAGCGATAGCGGATGATCGGGGTGGCGTCGTTCAGATCATCCGAGGCATGCTGGGGCGGCTGATCCACCCCGGAGACGGTGATGACGCCCTCGACCTTGTCCCAGTCGCGAGCCGCCTGCATCAGGCCTCGCATGCGCATCAGATTGAACAGCACTGCGCCGCAAATCAGCAGGCAGAAGCCGGCGGCAATTTGCGTCCAAAGCAATTGATGGGCATCCAGCATCTGGTTTCCTTGTTCGGGGGCCGAGGCGGCTCGCTGCCGGCCGGGCTGCGATGGCCGCCAAGCTGACCTGACGACAAGTCGTCTGTCTTGGACTGACGGATACATCGGCACGGCCTGAGCGGCCCTGCCCGATCTCCGGGCAGCCCGCGCCCGCAACGCGTGGCGGCGCCCCGTCAAACTACGAGGTGATGAACTTGTCGCCTTGCTGCAACGTCCAATACGTGGCGAGGAGGCCATCGGCGGGGCAGATGCAGGATTCCGGGACTTTTCAACGGGCGAGCATTTCGACTGACGACCTTCCTGGGCCCAGGCGCCTGGAGCTATGGCGCGAAGTCTACGGGCGCGGCATCGCCAATGTCGAAATCGAGCCGCTCAGTGACGTGCCGTTCCGCGCCGGCGTGACGTTCGACCAGCTGCCCAATGTCGGCCTGGCCGCCGGCTGGCGGACGCCGGCGCACTACCGTATGACGAAGGAGCTCGCCGCGCGCGGCCGGGACGCCATCGTCGTCAGCGTGCCGCGCTCCGGCGCGGCCTCGGTGACCCAGTTCGGCAAAGAGCTGCTCGATGGGGTCGGCAGCGCCAGCGTGATCGCACCGCGGGAAGCCGTCACCGCGACGATGTTGACGGAAGGCCGGTTCATCACCCTTGCGCTCTCGCTCCCGGCCATCGTGCGATTGGCCCCGCATTATTCCAGCGCCTTCGGCCGTCCAATCCCCAGCAGCAACGCGGCGCTGCGTCTTCTCACCCAATATGTCGATGTGCTCCAGAGCGACAATGTCCTGACCGATGGCGCCGTTGCACAGAGCGTATCCGATCATCTGATCGATCTCACCGCGCTCGCGCTCGGCACGTTTGGCGACTACGCCGAGGTCGCGCGCCAGCGTGGCGCCACTGCCGCACGGCTGACCGCCGTCAAAGCGGACATCGTACGGGCCTTGTCGCGCAGCGATCTGTCGGCGGAACTGATCGCGACCCGCCACGGCATCTCACCGCGCTATGTGCGCAAGCTGTTCGAGCAGGCCGGCTCGTCGTTCTCCGTCTTCGTGCTCACCGAGCGGCTAACCAAGGCGCATCGCATGCTGACCAATGTGCGCCTTCGCCATTTGACCATCGCGCAGATCGCCCATGACAGCGGTTTCGGCGACCTCTCCTATTTCAATCGCAGCTTCCGCCGCCAGTTTGGCGGCTCGCCGTCAGACGTCCGCGACGTCGCAAGACAGTCGTGGCCGGACTAGAGCGCCGGCCGATTGTACCATCCAGGCCGCGGGTGGAGTTCCACATAGTCCAAGTCAGGCAGTGACCGTCGCTCTACAATGCCGGAATTCTGAAGCGGCTGCGCGATTCCTCCGAGAAAGTCCGGACTCTGGAATCATTTCGCGCGCCCTGTGGAGACCCGGTGGCCGACATCCTCACATTCTCGACCGACGCTTTCGTCGACAGCGACAAGATTCCGGCCTGGCGCGAGGTGTTCGGCCGTTCCGTCGTCAAGATGGACATGGAGCCTGCGCGGGGCGAGCCGTTCCGCAGCAAGGCCAGGATCGACTGCCTGCCCTGCCTGACCATCGCCTCGATCGCAAGTACCGCCAACCGCGTGGTCCGCACGCCCCAGCTGGTCGCCGACGGCAGCGATGATCTCGTCTTCGCGCTCATGACCAAGGGTGAAGCGATGATCAGCCAGCGCCGGCGCGAGGTGGTGTTCCACGCGGGTGAAGCGGTGCTGTGGTCCAACGCATCGCCCGGGGTCTGCGACTACGCAAGGCCGATCGACTTCGTGGCCCTCGTCGTCCCCCGCGCCCAGGTCGCCGTCGCCGACATCGATCGGTCCCTGATGCGGCTGCTGCCGGACGATCTGGGCGCGATGAAGCTGTTGTCACGCTACCTCTCCATTCTGGGAGATGGACAACTTGACGGCATGACGCCGGCGTTGCGGGCGCTGTGCGCGACGCATTTGCGCGACCTCGTCGCAGTCGTCGTCGGTGCAACACGCGAGGCTGCGGATGTTGCGAAAGTCCGCGGCGTCCCTGCCGCACGCCTCGCGGCGCTGAAGGCGGACATTGTCGCGAACATCACCCAGCGCAATCTCTCCGCGGACATCCTCGCCGCGCGCCACGACATCTCGCCGGTCTATGTCCGCAAATTGTTCGAGCGGGACGGCACGAGTCTCGGCCAATATGTGCTGGAACAACGTCTCGACCGCGCCTTTCGGCTGCTCGCCAATCCCAATCCGCTCGACCGGTCGATCGGCGCCGTCGCCTTCGAGTGCGGCTTCGGCGATTTGTCCTACTTCAACCGCAGCTTTCGTCAACGCTACGGCGCGACGCCGTCCGACATCCGTGCCGGGCGGTGTTGCGACGACACAGATGCGCTGTCGCGTTCACCGGAAGAGCCGTGACGAGGTGCGTCATGGCCGCCGCAGAAGATTACAAAATCCCCTGCGCCTTCAGTGCGTCGACCCTGGCCTCGTCGTAACCGATGGCCGCCAGCACGTCTTTGGTGTCGGCGCCGAGCAGCGGCGGGGCGCGGTAGTCGGTAATCGGGGTGCCGGAGAAGGTCAGCGCATTGCGGATCAGCGAGAGATTCGGCGCGAAGGGATGCTCGACGTTGACCCGCATGCCGCGCGACTGGACGTGGGGATCGGAAAACACCTGCTCGAAATTGTTGATCGGGCCCGACGGCACGCCGGCCTCCTCCAACTTGTCGAGCCAGTAGGCCACCGGCTTCTTCAGGAACAGGCCGGCGAAGATCGCCATGATCTCCTTGCCATGCACGACGCGGTCGTTGTTCTTGACGAAGCGCGGATCGTGGGCAAGCTCGGGTTCGCCGAGCACGGCGCAGGTTTTCCGGAACTGGCCGTCATTGCCGACCACCAGCATCAGCTCGCCGTCGGTGCAGCGGAACACGCCGGCCGGCATGCCGCCGTTGCCCCAGGTGCCGCGGCGCGGCGGCGTCTTGCCGTTGACGAGGTAGATCTGGAGCCAGTGGCTGAGCGAGGCGATCACCGTGTCGAACAGACAGACGTCGAGATGCTGCCCGACGCCGCCGCTGGCGTCGCGATGGTAGAGCGCCGAGAGAATCCCGATCGAGGTGTTCATGCCGGTCATGTAATCGACAATGGAGGGACCGACCTTCATCGGGCCCTCGCCCGGCTCGCCGTCCATGTGGCCGGTGACGCTCATCAGGCCGCCCATCGCCTGCAGAATGGCGTCGTAACCGGCGCGCGGCGCATAAGGACCGGTCTGGCCGAAGCCGGTCACCGAGCAATAGATGATTTTGGGATTGATCGCCTTGATCGTCTCGTAGTCGAGGCCGTAGCGCTTGAGATCGCCGACCTTGTAGTTCTCCATGAAGACGTCGACGTCCTTGGCGAGCTCGCGGATGATCGCCTGCCCTTCGGGCTTCGCGATGTTGACGGTGACCGACTTCTTGTTGCGGTTGGCGCAGAGATAGAACGAATTGTTGTTGTTGGCCTTGCCCTCGGGGTCGGCGAGGTAAGGCGGGCCGAACGCGCGCGCGTCGTCGCCGGTGCCGGGCCGCTCGATCTTGATCACCTCGGCGCCGAGATCGCCCAGCATCTGGGCCGACAACGGCCCGGCGAGCACACGCGTGAGGTCAAGAACTTTGATGCCTGAGAGCGGCAGGGCCGACATGTCGATTTCCTCCGGGGAACTGGATCTTAGAACTGATCTTGGCGCGGCGGCGCAAACCCTGAGGTTTGGCCGTGACCCGCACTCCCTGCGGATACACCATTTTGCTGCCCCGAGCACTGCACTGGCGGCATACGGCCATCCCTGCCGCGGCAGCGGACGCAGTCCCGCAGTGTCGAATTCCGCGCCGCGAAGAACGCCTCAGGTCGCGGCTGCCGCAGCCAAGCGCGGGCGCCGCCGTCCGAGCAGGACCAGGATCAGCACCGTCGCGCAGGAGAACACCAGCGTGAGGCCAAGCGCGCCGCGGCTGCCGAACTGGGTGAGCAGACCTGCGAGCAGCGGCGGCGAGATCGCCGAGGCCAGATTGAGCGGCAGTGCAATCATCGACATTGCCTTGGCGAATTCGGCCTGGTTGTAGAAGACGAGCGGGATCGTCGCCCGCGCCACCGCCATCGCACCGCTGCCGGCGCCATAGAGCAGGATGAAGGTCGCCACCGCCCAGGTCGCGCCCTCGCTCAGCATCAGCAGTACCATGGCGATGGGAAGTGCCGTGCCGGCAACGAGCCCGGTGGTGATGCCGTCCCATCGGCCGCCGCCGAGGAAGTCGAGGCCGCGGGCGCTGACCTGGATCACGCCGAGCATCGAGCCGAATGCGAGGGCCTGTGCGGGGGCAAGCCCCTCCGCCCGCAAAAGCTCGATCAGGATCGCGCTGATGCCGAAATTGACGAAGGCGTTCATCGTGATCACGCAGACGACGAGACCGAAGGTGCTCCTTGGAATCGCGGGCGGCGGCGCCGGCTTCACGGCCCCGCCGGGATCGTCAGTCAATATTTTGCGGCGCGGCGCGACAAACGCATAGAGCGGAAGGTTGATGGCCAGCATCATCGCCGCATAGACGAGACAAGTGCCGCGCCAGCCGAGCCAATCGCTCAGGAATGACGTGGTCGGCCAGAAAATGCTGCTGGACAGACCCGTCACCAGCATCAGCCCGCCGATGGCATTCTTGGCGCCCCGCCCCGCGACCTCGTTCAGCATGATATAGGCGCCGGTCGACAACGTGGCGCTGCCGCCCATGCCGAGCAAGATCCAGCCGATGAAATAGAGGATCGGCTCGCGCGCGAAAAACAGAACCACGTAGCCCGGCGCGGAGACGACAGTGCCAACCATCATGACTTTGCGCGCGCCGTATCGCGTAAAAGCCTTGGCGAGCCAGGGCGCGCACAGGCCCATGGTGACATAGAGGACTGAGCTGCCCGCGAACACCGCCGGCAAGCTCATGCCAAGATCGGCTCCGAGATCGCGGCCAACCACGGCCGGAAGGCCGATCGTACCCCATCCAATGAGTTGGGTGATTGCAAGCACCAGCAGGACCCCGATGAGCCTGCTGTCAGATTTCAAGAACCGCATTCCAGTCGTCGCCTGCCCGGCAGGCGCCGATCACGCCTGTGAGCTTCGTCTTACCCGCAGACTCAGCGAACGGGAACGCCGGCCGCCGAATGGCAGAAGGCAGCCAGGAGCATGTCAGGCGCGGACGGTCGTCCCTACCGCACAATCCCGAGCAAGGATCGCGCTTCCGCTGCCGTCGCGGCGCGGCGGCCGTGGCGCGCCAAAGCCGCGCAGGCGATGCTGACGAGCTCCGCATTGCTGGCGGCGAGGCGCGTCTTGTCCACCCTGATGTTGTCCTCGAGCCCGGTGCGAACGGCATCGGCGCCGCGCGCCAGGGCCCACTCCATGACCTCGGCTTGGTGGCGTCCGATCCCGGCCGCGGTCCAGGTCGCCTTCGGGATCAGGCGACGCAGCTCTGCCAGCAGAATGTCGAGCACGTGCTCGTCGGCCGGCATCGCGTTCTTGACGCCCATCACGAATTGCACGTGCGGGCGTGCGTCCATCAGCCCCGCCTCGATCAGGCGGCGGGCACCGTGCAGATGCGACAAATCGAAGATCTCGATCTCCGGCCGGATGCCGTTCGTCTTCATGCCGGTGGCGAGCGTCTCGACCAGCGCGGCGCTGTTCTCGTAGACGATCGTCGGAAAATTCACCGATCCCGTGGACAGCGAGGCCATGTCCGGCTTCAGATAGAGCGACGAGCCACGTGCCGAGGGATCGCGGCCGCGCCCGCCGGTCGAGAACTGTACGATCATCCCAGGGCAATGCTTCCGGATGCCTTCCTGCACCAGAGCGAAGCGCTCCGGATCGGAGGACGGCGTCTCGTCGTCGTTGCGAACATGGATATGGGCGAGCGTGGCACCGGCCTCGAAGGCCTGGTGTGTCGATTCGATCTGCTCGGCCGGCAGGATCGGCACCGCAGGATTATCCTTTTTGCGCGGAACGGAGCCAGTGATGGCGACGGCAACAACAGCGGGATTCATCCGGCAACCTCATCATGATCGCGCTCACGCGCATAAAATTTTGATCGACAGTCAGCTTATACCGTGAAGCTGCGCCGCTGCGAACCATTGCAGCAGCGCAGCTTCCGCCGTCAGGTCCGTGCTGCAGCAGCACCGCGCGCAGCGCCTGCACGCTGCCGATCATAGTCGGCCCGCGCGATCGGAACCGCCGTGGGATTACCGAGATCGTCGATGTGGATACGATAGGTTTCCCGGGCCGTGACGGCTGCCAGCGCCGCGATCACAGTGATGCCGAAGGCGATCGCCCCCACCGTTACTGGAATGTTGGCCGAGCCGGGAGGCGCCACGGTCGCGAACAAGGCCGGAAGCAGCGCGGTGATGGTGGTGCCGATGTTCTGCGAGATCGCCATCGCCGACACGCGGGTGCGCGTCGGAAACAGCTCCGGATAGAAGCTCGGAAAGATCGCGTTGTAGCCCTGATAGACCACACCCCACATCAGCAGCGACAGCACGATCGCAAGCGGCACGCTCTTGATGCTGATGGCGTAGAGATAGCCGAAGGCGAGCAAGCCGGAGAGCAGCGCGCCCACGACGATCGGCGGCTTGCGGCCGACCTTGTCGGAGAGATTGCCGACGAAGGGAATGACGAAGATGGCCAGCATGTTGCCGAGCACCGGGATCCACAGATAGACGTCCTTGGCAAACCCGATGCCATAGGCCGGCTGCACCGCGTAGGCCGCACCGAAGATGGTCGCAACCACCGGGATGACGTTCATCAACGCCATGCAGATGACCCTGAGCATGTCGGGCCATTTCAGCCTGATGGCCTGCATGATGGGCGAGCGCGGCGTTTCTCCCCGCTTGTCCTCGCGGGCAAAGGCAGGGGTTTCGTCGACCTCGCGGCGGATGATATAGCCGGCGACGATGACGAAGAAGCTGAGCAGGAACGGAATCCGCCAGCCCCAGCTGTTGAAGGCGTCGGTCGGCATATAGGCCGCCAACGGCAGGAAGACGGCGGCCGCGAGAATCTGTCCGGCCTGCACGCCCTGCAGGGCGAAGCTCGCATAGAAGCCGCGACGGCCGAACGGCGCGTGCTCCAGGATCATCGAGCTCGCTCCGGAGATTTCACCGGCAACGGCAAAGCCCTGGATCAGTCGCAGGATGACCAGCAGGATCGGCGCGAGGATGCCGACCTGCTGATAGGTCGGCAGGAGGCCCACCGCCATGGTCGACAGACCCATCATGAACATGCAGACGATCAGAACGGTCTTGCGGCCATGGGTATCGCCCCAATGTCCGAGCACGAAGGCGCCGATCGGCCGGGCCACATAGCCAACGCCATAGGTCGCCAGCGATGCGACGATGGCGACGATCGGATTTTCCGAAGGGAAGAAGATCTGCGGGAAGATCAGCGAAGCGGCGGTCGCGTAGATGAAGAAGTCATAATATTCGAGAGCCGACCCGATCCAGCCGCTCGCAGCGGCCTTCCTTGACTGGCTCACGTGATGGATTCCGGTCATCCTGGGAGTCCTCCAAATCGGTTTGTTGGCGTCCCTTGGCGGGCTTCTCGGAGAAATTGGGCAGCGGTGTCCGCGCACTGTGCGGACTTCCCGCAAGCGTTTGTCACTGCCGATACGTGTTGAGTGGCGCGACAATAGGCTTTCGCCGGGCTAACACAATTACCCAGTTATGCGATAAACCTAACATGATGTTATTCTAGCGTCCGGACGCTGCATCACTCCGGCGGATTGAAGGTCCGCACGAAATAGACCGGCTCGCTGTTCTTCTTCAGGCGATAGAGCTGCGCCGGCCGGTTCGGGCCACGCCGCATCTTCGCGACCGGCTCGATCATGTCGGCCGACAGGATCCTCGTGCGGAAGGCGCTCTTCTCCAGCGGACGGTCGAGCACGATCTCGTAGACGCGCTGCAAATCGGGCAGCGTGAATTCCGCGGGCATCAGGTAAGCGGGCAGCGAGGTGTATTCCACCTTGTTGCGCAGGCGCTGGATCGCGCTTGCCAGGATATCGCCGTGATCGAAGGCGAGCTTCTCCTTCAGCTTGCCGTCTCGAATCGGAAACCAGCGCGCATCTGGCGTGAGCGCGCCCGCCTCCGCCGGGATCAGCGCGAAATAGGCGTGGGTTGCCGACCAACCGCGCGGATCGCGCGACGCGCTTCCCCAGCTTCCGAGCTGCTCCAGATAAGGGCTGGTGACCCCGGTCTTCTCCTTCAGCTTGCGCGCCGCACAGGCGGCGAGGTCGCGATCCCTGGCGACGTCTACGAAGCCGCCCGGCAGCGCCAGGCTGAGCGGAAACGGCTCGCCCTCACCGGCCGGGCGCTGCACCAGCAGCACCTGAAGCCTGTCGCCGAGAATCGAAAAGATCACGACGTCGACCGTGGTCAGGGGGCGCACGAAATCCAGATGCCCTGATTTTTCAATGCCTTCGGTCCGATCTTCATCCCCCACCGGCAGCCTCCCCTGTTGGGCCTTGACAGTAGCATAGTTAGTTGTACAGTCCAACTTACTTAGTTGCTCAGACCAACTTATAGCCAACCGTTGGAGACAGCCATGTTCGGCATCCGATTTATCAAGGCCCAGCCCACCACCTATTTGATGAAGTACCGCGCCGGCGCCGTCGTCGCCGAGGGCACCGGCCTTTCCGCGTTCTACTATGCGCCGGTGACCACGCTCGTCGCCGTGCCCGTCGGCAGCCGCGACGCCTCCTTCATCTTTCAGCAGATCGCGCGCGACTTTCAGACCCTGACCGTGCAGGGCCATGTCACCTATCGCGTCAGCGAGCCCCGGAAGGCGGCGTCGATGCTCAACTTCACCGTGAAGCCCGACGGCAAGACCTATGAGAGCGAGGATCCCGAGAAGCTGCCGGAGCGCATTCTCGGCACGGTCGAGGTGCTGGCGCAGCAGGCGATCAAGGAGCTGACATTGAAGGATGCACTGCAGGCTTCCGATCGCATAGCCGAGATCATCGCTGACGGATTGCGGGAGCGCGCCGACATCGAAGCGCTTGGCCTCGAAATCCTGGGCGTCTCGATCCGCGGCATCAAGCCGACGCCCGATACGGCAAAGGCGCTGGAGGCGCAGGCACGCGAAGCGATCCTGAAGAACGCGGACGAAGCGATCTTCGCCCGGCGCAATTTCGCCGTCGAGCAGGAGCGCGCCATCCGCGAGAGCGAGCTCGACACCGAAATCGCGGTCGAGCAGAAGAAGCGCTCGATCCGCGAGACCCAGATGGACGCCGAGGCGAGCGTTGCCGCCAAACGCAACGAGCTGCGCGAGGCCGGCATGGCCGCGGACATCGTGCTGGAAGGCAAGCGCAAGGATTTCGTCGGCCTCAATGCCGAGAACACCCGCACGCTGGCCGATGCCGAGGCCTACCGCGTCGGCGCACTGATGAAGATCTTCGAGGGTGTCGACACCCGCGTGATCCAGGCACTCGCCGCATCAGGCATGCAGCCGGGCCAGCTGATCGCGCAGGCCTTCTCCGGCATTGCCGAGAAGGCCGAGAAGATCGGCCAGCTCAACGTCTCGCCGGACCTGCTCAGCCAGCTGATCGAGAAGCCGAAGCCGGAGGCCGCCAATGCCCGCCGCCAATGACCGCAAGATCGTGCTGGTGACGCGCAAGACCAGGCTGGAAGACCTTGTCGCGCGTTACCAGACGGCGGCGCAGGCGCGCTTCTATGTCGAGCATCTCGGCGCCGACTTCTCCGACTATGAGCGCGAGCACGAGATCTACCAGACGCAAAGGCACGCGACGGTTCGGGTGCTCGAGCAATGGGGACGCTATCAAATGATCGAGCGCGCTTTCCTTCCCAACTTCATCTTCGCCCCTGAGGACATCGTCGTCGCACTCGGCCAGGACGGCGTCGTCGCCAACACGATGAAATATCTCGACGGCCATCCGCTTGTTGGCCTCAACCCGGATCCCGCGCGCTACGACGGCATCCTGCTGCCCTTCGCGCCGCGCGACCTTGCAAAGCTGCTGCCTGATGTCGCCGCTGAGAAGCGCGACAGCCGGGCCGTGACGATGGCGGAGGCGCGGCTCAGCGACGGCCAGGTGCTCTATGCCGTGAACGATCTCTTCATCGGCGCGCGCACGCATGTCTCGGCGATCTACGAGATCGCGGCCGGCGGGACGACGGAGCGGCAATCCTCGAGCGGGCTCATCGTCTCGACCGGACTCGGATCGACCGCCTGGTTCAAGAGCATCGTCACCGGCTCGCTTGCAATCGCCGGCAGCTTTGGCCAGCCCCCTGCTCTGACTGGCTACGACGCCCTGCCCTGGGACGCAGCCGAGCTGCGTTTTGCCGTTCGCGAGCCCTTCCCGAGCCGGCACTCAGAGACCAGTCTCGTCTATGGCCGGCTCGCATCCGAGCAGCAATTGCGCATCCGTTCGCTGATGGCCGAGAATGGTGTGATCTTCAGCGACGGCGTCGAAGCCGACCGCATCGATTTCAACGCGGGTGCCGAGGTCACAATCGGAATCGCCAAGCGGCGCGGCCGACTGATCGTTTGAAGCGGTTAGATTCCGAGCGCGTTCTCGCCCGCTTCGCGGCCGGGCACGCTGACATGGACTTCGTGGCCCTCACGTAGCGCCAGGGATGCTGCCGCGACGGCCGACTCGAACGCGGCTTCCTTCGTGGCGTATCTGCTCTTGACGTTGCCGTCATGCAGCACGCCCCATTCGTCCTGGACCGGTACGATCGCATATTGGGCAAGGCCCATCATCCCTCTCCTATCGCTGCGCGGCTTGCCTATCTTTGCGTCACTTGAGGATGCGCCGCCGTCACCCGCCACACCGTGTTGCCGCTGTCGTCGGCGACCAGCAGCGCGCCTGTCTTGTCGAGGGCGACGCCGACGGGACGGCCGCGCGCCTGGTTGTCGCTGGTGAGAAAGCCGGTGACGACGTCCTGTGCCGGCCCGCTCGGCCTGCCGTCCGTGAACGGCACGTAGACGACCTTGTAGCCGTTCAGCACCTGCCGATTCCAACTGCCGTGCTCGCCGACAAAAGCGCCGCCTCGATAGGCATCCGGCAAGCTGCTGCCGGTGGAGAAAGCGAGTCCGAGCGGTGCGACATGCGAGCTCAGCGCATAATCGGGCACGATCGCCTTTTCCACGAGATCCGGCCGCTGCGGCTTGACGCGGGGATCGACGTGCTGGCCGTAATAGCTGTAGGGCCAGCCATAGAAGGCGCCGTCCTTCACCGAGGTCATGTAATCAGGCACGAGATCGGGGCCGAGCTCGTCGCGCTCGTTCACCACGGTCCACAGCGCGTGGGTCTGCGGCTCGAAGCTGAGACCATTCGGATTACGCAGGCCGCTCGCAAAAATCCGCCAGCGGCCGCTGGCGCGCTCGACCTCGAGGATATCGGCGCGATTGTGCTCGGCCTCCATGCCGTTCTCGGTGATGTTGCTGTTGGAGCCGACGCCGACATAGAGCTTCGAACCGTCGGGGCTCGCCACGAGGCTTTTGGTCCAGTGGTGATCGATCGGGCCGCCCGGCAGCGGCGTCAGCACCGTGCCGGGCTTGGTGATCTTGGTGTCGCCTTCGGTGTAGGGATATTTCACGATCGCGTCGGTGTTGGCGACATAGAGATCGTTGCCGACCAGGGCGACGCCGAACGGCGAGTTGAGATGGTCGAGGAAGACGCTCTGCGTATCCGGCACGCCGTCGCCGTTGGTGTCGCGCAGCAGCGTGATGCGGTTGCTCTCGCCCGTGTCGCCGCCCGAGGTCGCCCAGGACTCGATGTAGCCCATCACGATTTCCTTGGGCCGTTTGATCGCGGCGGCCTTCGGCGCCTTGGATTCCACCACCAGCACGTCGCCGTTAGGAAGCACATAGATCGAGCGCGGATGCTGCAGGCCGGTCGCGAACGCCTTGGCCTGCAGGCCCTGCGCAACATCAGGCGTCTCGTCCTTCTTCCAGCCGATGATGCGGGCGATGTGCATCGGCGGCAGCAGATATTGCTGAATCTCGGGCAGGACGGGATTGGCGCCGATCTGCGCCTTCGGATCGCCGCTGCCGTCATTACAGCCGGCGAGAACAGCGAGGAGCGAGGCACACAACAGCGCGCGCATGGCAAAAGACATCATCGCGCAACTCCCACACCGTGGCGATACACCATGGCCCAGCCGAGCCAGCCGGTGACGGGCAGGATCAGCACGGTGAGCACCGACAGAACCAGGCCCCAGGGCCACACCGAGGTCCAGGCATCACGTGTATGAATCAGCAGATTGATGATCGCGAGGATCATCGCCACGGCATTGCCGATCAGATGCGGCCAGGCCGGCGCCTGCGCACGCACCAGGCGATTGCCGAGGAAATCGGTCAGGCCTGCGATCGCGGCCAGCACACCGAAGATGACACCGGCGAGCAGAAGCCAGGCGGAGAAATCCGCCCACATCATCTCGGCGGAGACGAGATAGGCGACATCGGTCAGCAACGCGCCGATGAAGCAGACGATCGGGATCGGCACCAGCATCGGATGAATGGGATGGCCGGCGATCTGCGCTGTCGAGCGCACGCGCACGATGTCTTGCACGGTAAGTCTCGCATGTCGCCCTGCCCGTGCCGCCAACTCGTGCTTGCGATGATGGTTCCTACGGCTGCGCCGGAACCAGCAGGGTCGCCTGATATGCCTCGTAGGCGCGCTTCAAGCCGTCGTGAAGCGGCGTCGTCGCGCGCCAGCCGAGCTTGTCGAGCCTGCTGACATCCAGCAGCTTGCGCGGCGTGCCGTCGGGGCGCGAGGTGTCGAAAGAAATCTCGCCGCGGTAGCCGACGGTCCCGGCGACCACGCGCGCGAACTCGGCGATGGCGACGTCCTCGCCGGTGCCGATATTGATGAGGTCGCTGCCGGAATAATTCTTCATCAGATGCACGCAGGCATCCGCCATGTCGTCGACATAGAGGAACTCGCGCCGCGGCGTCCCGGTGCCCCAGACGACGACGCTCTTTGCGCCGGACTCTTTCGCCTCGTGGAAGCGGCGGATCAGGGCTGCCACGACGTGGCTCAATTCGGGATGATAATTGTCGCCGGGGCCGTAGAGGTTGGTCGGCATCACGTTGATGAAGTCGCTGCCGTACTGGCTGCGATAGGCCTCCGCCATCTTGATGCCGGCGATCTTGGCGATCGCATAGGGCTCGTTGGTCGGCTCCAGCGGACCGGTGAGGACGGCATCCTCGCGCAGCGGCTGCGGCGCCAGCTTGGGATAGATGCAGGACGAGCCGAGGAACATCAGCTTCTCGGCGCCGTTTTGATGCGCGGCCTGGATCACGTTCGCGGCGATCGCGATGTTGTCGTAGATGAACTCGGCGCGCAGCGTGTTGTTGGCGACGATGCCGCCCACCTTGGCCGCGGCGAGAAAAATCACCTGCGGCCGCACGCGGGCGAACCAGTCGAACACGGCCGCCTGGTTGCAGAGATCGACCTCGCGCCGGTCGACGGTGACGAGATTGACATTCTCCCGCGCCAGCCGACGCACGATCGCGCTGCCCACCATGCCGCGATGGCCGGCGACGTAGACGCTCTTGCCCTTCAGCTCAAACGGCGCGCTTGCCATTCGCGATGTCCCAAAATGCCCTGACTGGACCTGCTTCCAGCGGCCGCCGAAAACCCGTCCTTCTCTGACATATCGCTCGCCGGGGTCAACCCACTATGGCGCTAAACCGTTCTCTTTCCGAGGATTCCAGTCGCAAGGCCGAGGCCGTGGTCGGCCGTTGACAGGGACGCCTTGCGCCGCTCGCGCAGCCGCCGCGCCGTTGGCGCTGAAATGCGCCGTCGCGCGAAGATAGATGGGCGACGCCCCCGCAAGAGGTCGCCGCCCAATGCAGGGGCGCTCTATTGCGAGCGGTCCGAGGTCCAGCCCTTGTAATCCTTGATATTGTCGCGGGTCACGAGCTTCGAGGGCAGCAGCTCGACGGTCGAGGCCGGCTTCTTCCCATTGAGGATGCCGACACCGATCTGCACCGCGCGCCGCGCCATGAAGAACGGGTCCTGCGATGCCGACGCCTGGATCTGGGGCGAGCCGGCATCCTTGAGCGAGGCCTCGATGTCGGGCGCGCCGTCGACCGAGGTGATGATGATGCCGCTGCGGTTTTGCTGTTTCGCCGCAAGGTCGGTGCCGATCGCCTGCGGATCATTGATGGCGAAGATGGCGTCGATCTTGGGGAAGCGGGTCAGATAGCCTTGCGCGACGGTCAGGCCGCCCTCGCGCGAGCCTTTGCCATCCTGATCGCTCGACAGCACCTTGATGCCGGCATTCTTGCCGAACACGTTCTTGCAGCCGGTGACGCGGTCGATCACCGCCGAGACCTGCGGCCCGTTCTCGATGATGACGTCGCCCTTGCCGCCCAGCTTGTCGACGATGTACTGGCAGGAAATCTCGCCGGCCTGGACGTTGTTGGTCGTCACGGTGGCGTCGGCGCCTTCGGCCGCAGTATCGACCGCGACCACCACGATGCCCGCCGCCTGCGCCTTCTTGATCGCAGGTCCAATCGCCTTGGGATCGCCGGGGTTGAGCAGGATCAGGTCGACGCCGGCGGCGATGAAGTTGTCGATCTGGGTGACCTGCTTGCCGAGGTCATATTCGAAGCCGACGGTGGTGATCTTCACATTGGGATTGGTCTTCTTGGCCTCGAATTCGGCGCCCTTCGACAGCGCGACGAAGAACGGATTGCCCATCGAGCCCAGCGAGACGCCGATCGATTTGAGCTCCTTGGCGGAGGCCGGAGCGATGGTCAGGGCAAGCGCCATCGCGGCGCCGGCGAGCATGGTCGTCTTCAACATTGTCTTCCTCCCTGGTCTGTCTTCAAAGACGGTACGGCAGACCAGTTGCCGCAACCGAATTTCACACCGCGCGCTCGGACGCGCGCAGAACGTTCAGGTCCTGGCCGAGCCTTGCAACCGATAGCGATCCAGCGCGACGGCGCCGATGATCACCAGGCCCTTGATCACATATTGCCAGATGTCGGAGACGCCGACGAGGATCAGGCCGTTCGAGAGCACCGCGATGATCAACGCGCCGACCAGCGTCCCCCAGATCGAACCGATGCCGCCGACGAAAGACGTGCCGCCGAGGATGACCGCGGTGATGGCGTCGAGCTCGTAGCTTTGTCCGAGCTGCAGGCCGTTGGCGGCATAGAGCCGCGCCGCCTGCATGGCGCCGCCGAGGCCTGCGAAAAGTCCGGATACGCCATAGACGAAGGTCAGCACGGCCCAGACCTTGATGCCGGCAAGCCGCGCGGCGCTCTCATTGCCGCCGACCGCGTAGATGTGCACGCCGAGCACGGTCCGGCGCAGCACCACCCACGAAACGAAAATGACGAGCAGCGCAATGACCGACAGCCAGGGAATCGAGGCCACGCCGGGAATCAACGTAAGCGAGCCGTTGCCGATGAAGGCATAGGGAATCGACGGATTGAACACCGTGGTGTCGGCGCCGAGCAGGCGCGCCAGTCCGCGCACGGCAGTGAGTGAGCCCAGCGTGACGATGAAGGGCGGCAGGCGCAAGAGCGCGATCAGCGCGCCATTGACGATGCCGAAGCCAAGACCGGTGATCACGGCGACCGGCAGCCAAAGCGCGCCCAGTTCGGGCAGTTTGGAGATCGTCAGGCCCGCCATCGCGGAGGCTGCCAGGATCGAGCCGACCGAGAGATCGATGCCACCGGTGAGGATGACGAAGGTCATGCCCGCGGCGAGCACGGTGTTGACGGCAGCCTGCTGCAGAACGATGCCGAGATTTTGTCCGGTGAAGAAACGGCCGTCCGACAGGTAGTGGAAGCCGATGCAAAGCAGCAGCAGCACCGGCAGCATGCCGGCCGCGCGGATCAGGAGCCTGACGCGTTGGCGCTTCGTCGCCTCGGCAGCGGCGGGGCCGTTCGTCGTCGCGGCCTTCGCCGGCGTCGATCCATTGTCAGGCATCGAGATGCTCCGTCCCCGTGGCGAGGGCCATGATGTCTTCTTGAGTCAAGGGCGCCGTCTCGGTGCGCCGGACCTCGCCTGCGATATGCCCCGACCGCATCACCAGGACGCGGTCGCAGATACCGATGATTTCAGGCAGATCGGACGAGATGACGAGAATCGCGGTGCCGGCCTTGGCGAGATTGTCGATGATGGAATAGATCTCCGACTTGGCGCCGACGTCAACGCCGCGCGTCGGCTCGTCGAGGATCAGCACCTTTGGCGCAATGGCGAGCAACCGTGACAACAACACCTTTTGCTGGTTGCCGCCGGACAGGCCTCCTGCGGGCACGCCGGCGTTGGCGGCACGGATACTGAGCCCCGCAAACGCCCTGTCGGCGCGCTCGCGCGCCTTGTCGCGATCCAGGAACCAGCCGAGCTTGGCATCGCGTCCGATCACGGCGAGATTGATGTTGTCCAGGCACGACATGTCGAGGAACAGGCCAAGCGCCTTCCGATCCTCGGTCAGGTAGGCGATGCCGGCCTCGAGCGCCTCGCCGGGCGTGCGGATGTCGATTGGCTGGCCTTCAAGTTCGAGACGGCCTGATGTCTTCGGTGCTGCGCCAACGATGAGATGCGCAAGCTCGGTGCGGCCGGCGCCGATCAGTCCGGCAAGCCCCACCACCTCGCCCGCATGCACGGTGAGCGAGCAGCCCTTGACGCGTTGCCCGTCCGCCATGTCGGTTGCCGTAAGCACCGGGTGCCCCTTCCCGGCCTCGGGATCGTGATCCTTTTTGTAGAAGGATGAGACATCGCGTCCGACCATCATGCGGACGATGGCTTCGGCGCGGATGTCCTGCTTGTCCAGCGAGCCGACCAGGCGGCCGTCGCGCAGCACGGTGACGCGGTCCCCCAGCGCGTAAACCTCGTCCATACGATGCGAGATATAGATGATGGCAAGCCCTTCGGCGCGGAGCTGACGGATCAGGGCGAACAGCCGCTCGCTCTCGCCGGCGGACAGCGCCGTGGTCGGCTCGTCCATGATCAGGATTTTCGAGCGCGCGTGCAGTGCACGCGCGATCTCGACGAGCTGGCGCTGGCCCATGGAAAGATGTGCCACCAAGGTCGACGGCTGGAAGTCAGCTCCCAGCCGCTCCAGAATCGGCCCAACGCCCTCGCGCATGGTGCCGCGCGCCAGCAAACCTGAACGCGACATCTCGCGGCCGAGATAAATATTCTCCGCAACGGTCAGATTGGGGGCCAAAGATAGTTCCTGGTAGATGATCGAAATGCCCGCGGCACGACCGCCGAGCGGACCTTCGATCCGCACCTGCTTGCCCTCGATGCGGATCTCCCCGCCGGGATCAGGCCGGTAGGCCCCCGACAGGATCTTCATCAGGGTCGATTTGCCCGCGCCGTTCTCGCCCATCAAGGCATGAACCTCACCGGCATAGACGGTTAGGTCAACCGCACGCAGCGCCTTGATGCCGAAGAAGGATTTTGACACTCCTCGCATCTCGAGGATTGGCTCGTTCATCGTGCCTCCCGGCGCACAATGCATTTTCTGTCCGCGTTTCGTATCGAGCGCGGTTCGCCCATTAAACAAAAGCCGATCGCACAGGGCAACAGCGAACAGGGAGAAATGCGCAACCAAAGCGGTACTAGTGGCCCGGCCGATACAAATGGCGCCAGGCGGGAAGCCGCTCTGCATAGGCCTCCGCCACGGCCCGGTCCGGCTCGAAGGTCTCGACGCGTTGCGGTGGCGTGCAGACGGCGTCGATTGCCTCGCCGGTGACAGCAAGCCGCCCCAATCTCGCCGCACCGAACGCTGCGCCGGTTTCGCCGTCGGCAAAACGATGGATCGGAACGTTCAAAACGTCTGCCAGCACCGACAGCCAGAATCGGGACCGCGAACCGCCGCCGATGACATCAGCTTCCGTCACTGCAATGCCGGCATCGCCAAGCGCGTCCCGGCAATCGGCCAGCGCGAAAGCAACCCCCTCCAGCACGGCCTGCACGATCGCCGTGCGGTCGGTGCCGTGGCTCAAGCCATCGAGCATGCCGCGCACGACGGGATCATCATGCGGCGTCCGCTCGCCCGCAAGATATGGCAGGAAGCTCACGGGAGACGGCGCCTGCGGGCGCGCCCCCAACGGCGCCAGAAGTTCGGCTTCGGGGACGCCGAACAGGCGTGCAGCCCAGGCAAGGCACGACGCCGCCGAGAGGATGGCGCCGGCCTGAATCCACATGCCCGGGATCGCGTGGCAGAAGGTATGGACCACGCGGTCCGGGTTCGCCGCAATATGGTCTGATGGCGCCAGCAAGGCGCCTGACGTTCCCAGCGATATGAACGCAGTTCCGGGACTGATCGCGCCGATGCCGATGGCGCCGGCCGGATTGTCGCCGGCGCCGCCCGCGATCATCGGCCGGCGAACCATGCCCCAACGCTGCGCAAGCTCCTTGCGCAATGTGGCCGCCGGCGCGCACCCCTCGACCAGACGCGGCATGTGTGCGCGCGACAGGCCGGTCGCGGCCAGTGCCGCATCCGACCAGTCCCGGCGCGCCGCGTCGAGCCAGAGCGATCCCGATGCATCCGAGACGTCCTCGACTGCTTCGCCCGATAGAACGAGGCGCAGATAGGCTTTCGGCAACAGGATGCGGCTCGTCGCCGCAAAGATCTCGGGCTCGTGCCTTGCGATCCAGAGCAGTTTTGGCGCCGCGAAGCCGGGCATCGCCTTATTGCCCGTTATCGCGCGCAAGGCGGGCCAGCGCTGCTCCAGGATGCGACACTCCGCGGCGGAGCGTCCGTCGTTCCAGAGAATGCAGGGCCGCAATGGCTTATCGTCCGCATCGAGCAGCGTCGGGCCATGCATCTGGCCTGACAGCCCGATACCTTCGACCGCCGCCAGCTCAACCCCATGCGAGGCCTTCAAGGCGTTGAGCGTTGCAAAGGTCGCCTCGATCCACTGTGCTTGATCCTGCTCATAAAAGCCTTGATGCGGCGAGGCGATCGTCAATGCCCGGCTCTGGCTCGCAATCACGCGCTGGGCGCCATCGACGAGAACGGTCTTGACTGCGGAGGTGCCGAGATCGATGCCCAGATACATGACGGATGCGGTTCCCGGGGTGGTGCGAGTCCTGAGGACGCGACGCGCAACAATGATCGTATTCAACGAGCGCGCAATTCCGAACAACGACTTATCACATCAGATCGCAAGTTTTGCCCCCGGATGTTGCATCGACGCAGCAGTTGAAGGTTGCCAGCTTTGGTTGACTGGACCACAGTGACTGCAACTCAGCGCCGTCTGCTGCGTTTGCACCGGACGTGCTCGATCTTCTTGCCTCGCCGGAGCAGCCATGCAGCGATCCAGGGCAGTTTTCATCACGGGTGTCGTCTATGCCCTGATCGGTCTGGTGCTCGCAGGGGGCGGCCTCTGGCTCGCCGCGCTAGGCGGATCCATCTTCTATGTTGTTCTCGGTGTCGGGATCGTCGCGACGGCCGCGCTGTTGCTGGCGCAGCGCCATCAGGCGCTTTGGCTGTATGCGATCGTGCTGGTCGGCACGTTGGCGTGGGCCATCTCGGAAGTGCAGTTCGACTGGTGGCCGCTCGCATCGCGCGGCGACATCGTCGTCCCGATGGCGCTCTGGCTGCTCACGCCGGTGATGGTCCGCGGGCTGTTGCGAGACCAGCCGGTATCGTACCGAAGCGCGACGCTGCCACTCTGGATCGGCGTAGCTGCGTCTTCCGTCGTCCTGGTCATCGCTCTTCTGTCCAGCTATCACGACGTCAACGGCACGATCGCCGAGCAAGCGTCGGCCGTGCCGCAAAGCGAAGCAGATCCTCAGCCGGATGGCGACTGGCGCGCCTATGGACGCACGCAATTCGGACAGCGCTATTCACCGCTGAAGCAGATCACGCCCGACAATGTCGGCAAGCTCCAGGTCGCCTGGACCTTCCGCACCGGTGACGTGCCGACACCGCAGGATTCCGGCGAGACGACCTTCGAGGTCACGCCGATCAAGGTCCGCGACACGCTTTATCTTTGCTCGCAGCATCAGGTGCTGTTCGCGCTCGACGCCGGGACCGGCAAGGAACGCTGGCGGTACGATCCCAAGCTGGTGTTCAACAAGACGTTCCAGCACATGACCTGCCGCGGGGTCTCCTACCACGAAACCGCTGGAGGTGCCGTCGACAGCAGCGGTGCTCCAGCGCCGGCCGAATGCCCTCGCCGGATTTTCCTTCCGGTCAATGACGGCCGCATGATCGCGCTCGATGCCGACAGTGGCAAGCTGTGCGAGGGCTTTGGCGACCATGGCAGCCTCGACCTCCAGCAAGGCATGGGAAACAAGACGGCGGGCTTCTTCGAGCCGACGTCGCCGCCCGTCGTCAGCGACAAGATATTGGTCGTCGCTGCCGCGGTGATCGACAATTACGGGGTCGACGTGCCCTCGGGTGTCATCCGAGGCTTCGACGTCTACACCGGCAAGCTGGTTTGGGCCTGGGACTCCGCCGCGGCGGATGAAAATGAGCTGCCGTCGCCGACCCGTCACTACACCAACGGCTCGCCGAATTCGTGGATCACCGCCTCGTTCGATCCGAAATTGAACCTCGTCTACATCCCCACCGGCAATAACGGGCCGGACATCTGGGGAGGCAATCGCAATGCACTGGTCGAGCGCTATTCCAGCTCGATCGTCGCACTCGATGTCAACACCGGCAAGCGCGTCTGGTCGTACCAGACGGTGCATCACGACCTCTGGGACATGGACGTCCCCTCGCAGCCGAGCCTCGTCGATGTGACCACGGCCAAGGGCGTCGTTCCCGCGATCATCCAGCCGACCAAGGTGGGCAACATCTTCGTGCTCGATCGACGGACCGGCGAGCTGATCGTGCCGGCACCGGAACGCGCCGTCCCGCAAGGCGCCGCCCCCGGCGACCGCACCGCGCCGACGCAGCCGTTCTCGGAGCTGACCTTCCGCCCAGAGGCGAAGCTGACCGGCGCTGACATGTGGGGCGGCACGATCTTCGATCAGCTCCTGTGCCGGATCATGTTCCACCGGCTGCGCTACGAGGGCACGTTCACGCCGCCCTCGTTGCAGGGTACGCTCGTCTTCCCAGGCAATCTCGGCATGTTCGAATGGGGCGGCATCGCAATCGATCCGGTGAGGCAGATCGCCATCGCCAATCCGATGTCGCTGCCCTTCGCCTCAAGGCTCATTCCGCGCGGCCCGCAAAATCCGCCCGCGCCGACGGCAGAGAAGCCTGTCGGTAGCGAGGTCGGCACGCAGCCGATGTATGGCACGCCGTTCGGGGTCGATATCCAGAGCTTCCTCTCGCCCCTCTCCGTGCCGTGCTACCGGCCGCCATGGGGCTCGATGGCGGCGATCGATCTGAATACGATGAAGATCGTCTGGCAGCATCCCAACGGCACGATCCGGGATACCACGCCGCTGCCTTTGCCTTTCAAGATGGGCGTGCCGATGCTGGGTGGGCCGATCACGACCGCCGGTGGGGTCGCGTTCTACACCGGGACCTACGAGTACACGATAAGGGCCTACGACGTGCGCGACGGCAAGGTGCTTTGGGAAGACCGCCTGCCCGCCGGCGCCCAATCGACACCGATGAGCTACGAGGCGGGCGGCAAGCAATACGTCGTCACCGCGGCCGGCGGTCACGGCTCGTTCGGTACCAAGCGCGGTGATTACGTCATCGCCTATGCTTTGAAGGATTGACCCGCTGCAGCGTTGTCATCCGAGGTGCTTGACGGAATCAAGACGACGGCGGCGTATCTCAGGGTACGACCAGTTTCTTGCGGATGGCATAGCGGACCAGTTCGGCCGTCGAGGACATCCCGAGCTTGCGCATTGCCGACGCACGATGGGTCTCCACGGTCTTCACGCTCAGCTTCAGAATGGCACTTATGGACCTGTTGGTGTGACCTTCTGCGATCAGCTGGACCACGCTCTGCTCGCGCGAGGTCAGCAGCATATCCGGCTTATTCAGCTTGTTGACCTGATAGTCGTGGAGCAATTTCTCCAGCAGAACGCTGGTGAAGTACGGCCTGCGGTCGAGCAGCGCCTCGATCGCTGAAATCAGGTGTTTCCTTGCATCCGACTTGAACAGGAAGCCACGAACGCCCGCCAGAATGGCCTCGGTCAGCAGTTCCTCGTTCTCATGCATCGTCAGGATCAGCACCTCCGTGCGCAGGCGGTGCGACCGGAGGCGGCGGCTGACCTCCAGCCCGTTCATGAGGGGCATCGAATAATCGACGATCACGATGTCCGGCCTCGTCTCCAGGGCCAATGCAACGGCCTGCTCGCCATTGGTCGCCTCCCCGACAACGATCCAGTCGGGGCGCGGTTCGACGATCGCGCGAAGTCCGGAACGCACGACCTCATGATCATCCGCAATCAAGATGCGTTTCACGGCCTCATACTCGTTCTCCGCCCGCAATCGATCGAAATCAGCGGCGGCCGCAAAGTCGAACGATCATACTCATGGCGGTTCGAGGCGTTATCCTGCAAAACCCTGAGATGGCCCGGCGAATGTATCGACCAGGCCGCAACTGCAGTCATGCCTCGAGCAGTCCTGCGCGGACGGCGTACCTGACGAGGCCTGCAGTTGAATTCACGTCCAGCTTTCGCATCGCAGCCGCCCGATGCGCCTCGGTGGTCTTGACGCTGAGATTCAGGATCGCGCTGATGCCTTTGTTGCTATAACCTTCGGCGACCAGTTTGACGACGAGCTGCTCGCGTGGCGTGAGCCCGCGATGCCCGTCTGCATCGCCGCCCGGCCCGCCATTCAAATCATTCCGGCAGCTTTCGGTACAGAACCGCTTGTGCGCCAGGAGTGAATCGACGGCCGCCAAGAGCAATTTGTTCGCGTCCGATTTGGCCAGGAATGCCCGTGCGCCGGCTTCGAACGCCTGCTGGGCGAGGAGGCCGGAATTGTGGACGGTGAAGATCAGGACCTCCGTCTGCAGCGGATATTCCCGGATCCGACGCGTAAACTCCACTCCCGTCATTCGCGGCATGGAAAAGTCGACGATGGCGACGTGAGGCCGGTTTTCGATTGCTGCGGTCAGCGCCTTGCTGCCGTCGTTCGCCTCGGCGACCACCTCCCAGTCAGCGCGTTGCTCGAGCACCGCGCGCAAGCCCGATCGCACCGCCTCGTGATCGTCCGCGATAAGAAAGCTTTTCATGGCAGAGCACTCCAACGTCGTTGACACGGCGGCTCGGCTCGAAACGGGGCAAAACAGAGCTACTTCCATCTGCCGCCGGCGATTCGTGTTCTTCTTCCCTCATGGTGAGCCTGCGTGGGCTCCGATGGCGGTGGAGGCCTTTCGCCGGCTGCGCCTGTTCGTCGTCAAACCGTGCGGAAACGCCGCGCAAAGGACCGTGCCGGAGCGCGGCGCTGCCTGGTCAGAGCTGATGTCGAGCGAACCTCCGATCTGTTCGAGTCTTGCTCTCATTGCCGGGATTCCAACGCCAATCGAGATCGCCCTCGCACCCTGTTTGGCGCGGTCGGCCCAAAGCCCGCGGCCGTTGTCGCTGATCGTCAGGCGGAAATGGCTGTCGGTCGCGTCAACGACGATCTTCACTTCCGTCGCTTTCGCATGGCGAAATACGTTCGTGAGGGCTTCCTGGATCACCCGCAGCAACGAGCATTGCGTCTCGTGAGGCAGACGATCGACGTCGTCCACGATTCGGGTTACGACCCGCAACGAGGTGCGCGCCGCGAATCCGCCAGCGTATTGCTCGATCGTGGCCTTCAACCCGTCGATTGTCAGGTTCTGCGGGTGCAGCAGATAGGCAAAGGCACGGATCTCCCTGAGTGCCTCATCAATCGACGTATCGATCTCGCCGCAGAGCCGCTCGGCCTCCGCCGGATCGCCGAGGTTTAGTCTTATCCGCATCAGACCGAGACTCGCAGCAATCAAATGCTGACACGTCGAATCGTGGAGATCGGACGCGATGCGCTGCTGGATATCCTCCTGAATCGACGCCAGATTGAAGCCCGTATGGGCGTCGTCGATAACTCCGGTGACGCTTTCGAAAGCTTTTCCGGGCGCGATGCGATGACCGCCGATGAGCCGGACCACACCGCCCGCCGTGGGGTCCACGACCGGAACGACGGTCGTCTCCATATTCCGCAGCTGGCCGCCAAATGCCAGGCGATGGCGAATTCTGACCTCTGATCCTTCCGCTAAACAGGCGCAAAGCGCTTCACAGACGGACCTGGCATCGTCACGGCTCATGCAGTCGGAGACATCAGTCTCCCGGATGTCTTCCGACGAGACGCCGAGATGCGACTCCAGCGCCGGATTGATCCCCTCATATACGAAGCGGCCTCCGGGCACAGGACGGACTGCGAACAGCAGATCGGTTGCGGAGATCCAGTAGAGGCGGTCGCTGGCTTCATCCGGACCGAGTGGCAGCCACCCCTTGACGCTGGTTCGGTTCGGTTCGCGAGCTGGGGAGCCATGTAGCTTCAAGGTACGCACTCACACTTCTCGAGTGACGCCCGATGTTGAAACTCAAGATATTGGAGCTCCAGATCGAGAGTCACCTTCCTGCCCCGCCGGGCGGCGTATCCATGCAGGCTCGGAAGACGCGCGCCCATGCGGTCGAGCCACTATACACCTTTGGGTCGACCACACCACGAGGTAGTACAGTCACCAGAATAAAATCTCGAATCTGTGAGATGAGAGCCGGAAGCGTCGACTATGCAGTTTGTGCCTGATCGTTCCGGCTATGAAACTCAAATGAGACACAACAGATACTGAAGTGCGTCAGCGGCTCTTGTCGCCGCTCGCGCCGGACCTTCTCAGCTTACCTGCCTTCGCATTTGGCGCGGTCTGCGGCGGCGGCGGCGCGATCACCAACGGATGGGAGGGAACGCGCAGACGGTTGACGCCTGCGTCGTCCCTGAGTGCATCGCTATCCAGGCGCTGGCTTCGGTCGACGGAATCGCGCGGGTCCGCCGCAACGGTCGTCGCCCCCATCAAGCCGACAACGGCCCCCATCAACATCCACGCAGATCTGAACATCTTGCAAATTCCTCAAAAAGCGAAGTCAAGCCGGGGGCCGATCCTGAGATCCCTGTATCGGCGCACCTGAACGTTCGATGCTCGCGCCTCGTACAATACACTGGTGGTCAGCGATACATTGCTGGCAAAATTATACTTGAGGCCGACGTCCGCCGAGTAGATCTGATCTTGTCGACCTCTGTTCAGCCCATCGGTGAACCAGAAGGCTTCGATCAATGGGGTGCTTACGATCGCCCACTGCGGATCGAGCTTGACCTCGATGCCGAGCATCGCGTCGAAGCGCCAGCGGCGGGCTTCCGCAAGGTCGGAGAAGCGATAGGTCAGGAGCAGCAGCGGTGACAGTGTCACATTGTTCA
The DNA here is from genome assembly GCF_004114955.1 of Bradyrhizobium guangzhouense. Classification (NCBI taxonomy): domain Bacteria; kingdom Pseudomonadati; phylum Pseudomonadota; class Alphaproteobacteria; order Hyphomicrobiales; family Nitrobacteraceae; genus Bradyrhizobium; species Bradyrhizobium guangzhouense. The sequence goes on along the minus strand of NZ_CP030053.1, from coordinate 2,935,076 downwards.
CGTGGACGTCGCGCGTCACCGAGCCCATCACGTCGTCCGACGTGAAGGCGAGATCGCGATACACGCCGTCGAAATCATATCGGTGCTCATAAATCGCGGAAAAGCGCCAGCCGTCCCAATTCTCCGTCAGCCGCGCTCCCATCCGAGCGACCGCAGCGTTGCCGTCCTTCTCCGTCGCAAAGGCATCATATTGTGCGCGTGCATAGAGCCGGTACGTCAGGTCATTTGTGAGGTTTCCATCCAGCCTGATGCTCACGTCGGGCTCATAATAGAAATCCGACTTGCGGTTGTCCCGGCTGAACAGGGCATTGTCGGTGAAGTTCGGCGTCACGGAGCCGACGACGCTCCACGACGGAGCGGCGTAATACGGTACGGGACTGCTCGCCTTGAACTCGGTGAGATCGACATCCGCGGCCCACGCAGTGCTTGCCCCGAGCAACCCAAAAACCGGCAAGAGAACTCTAGACTCGCGCATGGTGTTCCTCGATAGCCTTTGCGTCCACCAGCAATCGCCACAGATTGGGCAAAGATTCGGGCGTGTTCATGACGGGATATGCGACTGGTGATTGAATTGGCAGATTGCTATTTTTCGTAAAATGCGGGATGCCGCCCCCGACGCTGCGGAACAAACGTCGAAGAAATCCACGCGGCGCCCGATCGGGTCAGTCGCGTTGCCCCAAAGTCCACTCGAAGAAAAAGGCGGATGGCGCCCGACCGTGCCAAATGGGCCTCACGGCCGGACCACTGGATTCTAGTAATCCACCGCATCCCGGACGATCGGACAGGTCATGCAATGACCGCCTCCCCGGCCCCGCCCCAGCTCGGCCCCGACGATGGTGATCACCTCGATGCCTTCCTTGCGCAGCAAGGTGTTGGTGTAGGTATTGCGATCATAGGCGTACACCACGCCCGGGGATGCGCAGACAAGATTGGCGCCGCTATCCCACTGCGTCCGCTCGCGCATATAGGCGTTGCCGCCGGTCTCGACCACGCGCAGCTTCTTCAGGCCCAGGGCTTCAGCCACGACGTCGACGAACGGCTTTTCGTCCTTCCGCAGTTCGAGGCCGGCCGCATTGTCCGCTGGCCGGTAGGAGAAGGCCGTGATGTTGTTGACGATGTCAGGATAGAGCAGCACGCAATCGCGATCGGCAAAGGTGAACACCGTGTCGAGATGCATCGCGGCGCGGAGCTTGGGCATGGCGGCCACGATCACGCGCTCGGCCGCCTTCTCCTTGAACAGGGCCGCGGCAAGCTGGCTGATCGCCTGCCGCGAGGTCCGCTCGCTCAAGCCGATCAGGACGTTGCCCTTGCCGATCGGCATGACGTCGCCGCCTTCCAGCGTCGCCAGTCCGTGGTCCCGCGTTGGATCGCCCCACCAGACCTTGACCTTGCCGGCGAAATCCGGATGGAACTTGTAGATGGCGGTCGCGAGGATCGGTTCTTCGTGCCGAGCGGGCCAGTAGAGCGAATTGAGCGTGACACCACCATAGATCCAGCAGGTCGTGTCGCGCGTGTACAGCGTATTGGGAAGCGGCGGCAGCAGATACTCGGTCATGCCCGCCGCCTCGCGGACAAGCTTGAGCATCTCTCCGCCATGGGCGTCCGGGAAGTCATGGGTCGAAACGCCCCCGATCAGCGTTTCGGCCAGATCGCGCGGCTTGAGACTTTCGAGGTAACCGCGAAGCTCGTCCACCAGGCCGAGGCCGACCTGGTCGGGGACGACCTGGTTGTCGAGGATCCACTTCCTGGCCTCGGGGATCGCGACAGTCTCGGTCAGCAAATTGTGCATCTCGACGACTTCGATACCGCGGTCGCGCATCTTCTGCATGAAGTCGAAGTGGTCACGCTTGGCGTTATCGACCCACAGCACATCATCGAACAGCAGGGTGTCGCAATTGGAAGGCGTGAGGCGCTGATGGGCGCGGCCAGGCGAGCAGACCAGGACCTTCCTCAGCTGCCCGACCTCCGAATGGACACCAAAGGGACTAGACGTGTCCGATGCCTGCTTTGCCATGGGAGCTCTCCCGGGAGTTGTCCTGCCTAGATCGTAATGTAGCCGGTGGCCAATCCGTGGATTCCGACAGCTGCGCCGATGGCGGCTGCGATGAAGATGCCCCACTCGACAGCCGTGAAGACCCTCGCCTTCTGTTCCAGGCGCGCCCAGAAATAGAGTGCGGTGCCAGGCGCGTAGAGGATCAAGGACAGCAGCAGAAACTTCATCCCGGCCGAATAGATCAGGAACAGCGTGTAGATGACGGCGATGCCGGCGAAGATCGTGTCACGCGAGTGCTCACTGCCGCTCTTCTCATAGGTCTCGCCCCTCCTGACGAGCAAGAGCCCGTAGGCCGCGACCAGGAAGAACGGAATCAGCGACATCACGCTCGTCAGATTGAGCATCAGCGCGAACGCATCCTGCGACCAATAAGTGCTGATGACGAAGAGCTGAACGATCACATTGGTGAGCCAGAGCGCCGCGGCCGGCACCTTGTTGGCATTTTCCCTGCCGAACAGCGCCGGCATATCCTTGGTCCGGCCGGCGGCGGAGAGCACCTCGGCACAGATCAGCGACCAGGCGAGATAGGCTCCCAACACCGAAACCAGAAGGCCAATGCTGACGAAGATCGCGCCCCAATGCCCGACGACCGCCTCCAGCACCGTCGCCATCGACGGCTGCCGCATGTTGGCGATGTCGGCGCGGGGAAGCACGGCATAGGGCAGCATGGTCACGAGCACCATGAGGCTCGTCACGATCGCAAACCCGAGAATGGTCGCAGCGCCGACATGCGCGCGCTCCTTGGCGTAGCGCGAATAGACGCTGGCGCCCTCGATGCCGAGAAAGACGAACACGGTGACCAGCATGGTCGCACGAATCTGCTCGAACAGACTCTTGTCCGGCATGCCCTCGCCGCCCCAGAAATTCGCGCGAAACAGGTCTGCCTTGAATGCAAAGACCAGGATAGCGATGAAAACCAGGATCGGCACGATCTTGGCGATGGTGACGACGGTGTTGATTGCGGCCGCCTGCTGGACCCCGCGCAGGATCATGAAGTGGAACAGCCAGATTCCGATCGAGGCGACGATGATCGCGGTCACGGTGTTGCCGTCCCCGAAGATCGGAAAGAACGCGCCCAGCGTCGACTTGATCAGGACCCAATAGGATACGTTGCCGATGCAGCTGCCGATCCAGTACCCGAAAGCTGACAGGAAACCGGGATAGTCGCCGAACCCCTCCTTGGCGTAGGCGTAGACACCGGCGTCGAGCTCGGGCTTTCGCTCGGCCAGCGTCTGGAACACCCGTGCGAGGGTGTACATGCCGCCACCGGCAATGCACCAGGCAAAGATGGCGCCGAACGGACCGGTGGCGATGCCGAAGGTTCTCGGCAGCGAGAAGATGCCCGAGCCGACCATCGAGCCGACCACCATCGCGGTCAACGCGAACAGAGAGAGCTTCTGGATCGACGGCGTCCCGGTCATGGGAAGACCTCGTGACACGCAGGTGCGCAACATCCTGGCCGATAGATTTGCCCGGTCGTTGCACCATGCGCCTCGGGCGGAGCTTGGAATATCGGGTGATCACCTAGTCGAGGCCCGGGATTTCCCTCACCGGGAAACAGCAGCTCAAGACGGCGAAGCAGCGGAAGCCCCGGCTCGCCCCTTCTCGCCAAACCAGGTCACATACAGTGTCGGGAGGAAGACCAGCGTCAGCAACGTCGCAACCAGCAGGCCGCCCATAATGGCGACGGCCATCGGCCCCCAGAACACGGTCGGAGCAATCGGGATCATGCCGAGAACGGTCGACACCGCTGTCAGCATGATGGGGCGGAACCGCGAACTGCTGGCATCCACCGCGGCCTCCCAGGGGCTCTTGCCCTGCGCGCGCTCCGCATCGATCTGGCTGATCAGGATCACCGCGTTCTTGCTGATCATACCGAGCAGGGCGAGAACGCCGAGAATGGTGACGAAGCCCATCGGCCTGCCCGAGAGCAGCAGCGCGGCAACGACGCCGATCATCCCGAGTGGCGCCACGCTGACCACCATGAATAGCCGTGAAAAGCTCTGCAGCTGGACCATCAGAATCGTGAACATGACGAACAGCATCATGGGCACCACCGCGAGGACCGACGCTCGCGATTTTTGGCTCTCTTCCACCGTCCCCCCGACGGCCACGCCGTCGGAGGCAGGAAGCGTCGCCCTCAGCCTGTCGATGGCGGGCGAGAGGGCGTCGACCACCGTATCCGGCAGTACTCCACCGCTAATGTCGGCGCGCACCGTCAGGGTCGGGACCCGGTCGCGTCGCCAGATCAGGGGATATTCCTGCTGGTATCCGAACGTCGCAAGCTGGCCGAGCGGCACCGTCCTTCCGCCGGGCAGCGGCACCTGAAGCGTCCGCAGGTTGGTGAGCGAGATGCGCTGTTCATCGACGGCCCGGGCCACCACGTCGACCAGGTAGATGTCGTCGCGGACCTGGGTCACGGTCGCGCCTGATATCACGGTGTTCAACACGCTCGAGATCGCCTGCGAGCTCAGCCCGAGACGACGTGCCTCATCCTGATCGACGCGAATGTTCAGCTGTCGCTGCGGCTCCATCCAGTCGAAATTGACGCCTTTGGTCCTGGGATCGGAGGCAATGATCTGCCCGACTTTGAGCGCGGTCTCACGGACGCGTTCCACATCGGGCCCGCTAACCCGATATTGCAGCGGCCATCCGACCGGAGGGCCGAGGCCGAGCGGCGCGACCGACGACACGGCACTCGGAAACTCCTCCGCGAGAAGACGCTCCAGCTTCGCCTGCAGGCGCTCGCGCGCTGCAACGTCCTTCGCCACGACGACGGCCTGCGTGAAGAAGCTGTTCGGAAGCTCCGCATTGAGCGGAAGGTAGAAGCGGATTGCACCGCGCCCCACATTGGTGCTCCAGTGGCCGACATCCGGATCAGCGGCCAACGCCGCGTCCAGCCGCTTCGCTGCGGCCTCGCTGGCAAAGATCGACGCATTCTGCGGCAGGCTGAGATCCACGAGCAATTCGGGCCGATCGGATGCCGGAAAGAACTGCTGCGGAATCAACGGAAAGGCAAGAATGGACGCGACGAAGAGCGCCAGCGAGATCGCGATCGTCAACCACCTGGCGCGCATCGCGAGCGTGAGAAGATTGCGATAGAAGCGGAATATCCTGCCGGGCTTGGAGGAGTTCTCCTGCTTCGGCGGCACGAGAATGACGACGCCGAGCAGCGGCGTGAAGATCACGGCGACGAACCACGACACCAAGAGCGCGATCGCGACCACCGCAAACAGCGAGAACGTATATTCGCCGGCCGAGCTCGCGGCGAAACCGACCGGAATGAAGCCGGCGATCGTCACCAGCGTTCCCGCCAGCATGGCGAAGGCATGGCTGCGATATGCGAACGTCGCAGCCTCGACCTTGCTGGCGCCCTGTGCCAGCCGATTGAGGGTCGCATCCGTGGTCGTCATCGCATCGTCGACCAGCAGTGCGAGCGCGATGATCAACGCTCCCAGCGATATCCGCTGCATGTCGATGCGGGCGATCTCCATGATCGGGAATACGATGGCCAGCGTCAGCGGAATGGCCAGCGCGATGATAAGCCCGGGACGGATTCCGAGGCTGATGAAGCTCACGACCATGATGATGGCGATCGCCTGCAACAACGACGTCATGAATTCGCGGATCGCGCTATCGACCACAACGGCCTGGTCGGCGACGAGAACAGGCTCGATTCCGATCGGGAGGTCGGCGGTGATCCGCGCCATCGCGTTCTTGATGTTCCGGCCGAGTGCTAGGATGTCGCCGCCATCGCGCATTGCGATTGCGAGCCCGATCGCCGGCTGGCCGTTGACCCGGAACATCGGTTGCGGCGGATCCGCGTAGCCGCGCCGCACCTGCGCGATGTCGCTGAGGCGGATCGTGCGACCGCCCGCAACAAAATTGACGCTGGCGATGTCCTGCTCCGATTGAAAGCTGCCTGACACCCGGATTGAGATGGTTTCCTGGCCCGTCTGGATCGTGCCCGCCGGCCGGACGATATTTTGCGCCTGCAGCGCGGCAAGCAGAGCCGACCGGTCGATGCCCAAAGTCGCAAGCTCCTGCTTGGAGAATTCGACGAAGATCACCTCGTCCTGTGCGCCCAGCAGCTCGATCTTCGCTACGTCCGGGACCTGGAGCAATTGGGAACGGATATCCTCGACATAGTCCCGCAACTCCCGCTGGGTGAAGCCGTCGCTGGTAAAGCCGTAGACGATGCCGAACGTATCGCCGAAATCGTCATCGAAGCCCGGACCGATAACCCCCGCGGGCAGCGTGTGGCGCATGTCGCCGACGCTCTTCCTGACCTCATACCAGGTATCGGAGACCTGCCTGGCGTTCGCACTTCCCTTCAGGTTGACGAAGATCGTGACGAGACCTGCCTGGGTGAAGCTGCGCAGAAAGTCGAGATGAGGCGTTTCCTGCAATTGGCGCTCGAGTCGTTCCGTCACCTGCTTCATCGTCTCTTCGGCCGTTGCCCCCGGCCAGGCCGTCTGAACCACCATGGTCTTGATGATGAAGGAGGGATCCTCGTTCCGGCCAAGCCGGAAATACGCCAGGCAACCGGTGAACACGGCAACCATCATGACATAGACGACGAGCGAGCGATGCTTGAGCGCCCATTCGGAGAGATTGAGTCCGGTCATGGCCCTGACCCGAGCACGCGCACCTTCTGGCCCGGATGAAGCGCCTGAACACCGGCGGTGACGACGATCTCTCCGGCATCCAATCCCTGCGAGACGATGACCTGTGCCTGGTCGAAGCGCAGGATATCGACATTGCGTGCCGAGACGAGGCTCGTCGCGCGATCGACGATCCAGACGGCCGGCTGCTGATTGATCCGCGTCAATGCGCTTGCCGGTATGTCGATCACCGGCCCGGAACTGCTTTCGACGCGTCCATTCACGGTCGCACCGAGACGCATCGCGGCCGGCGGATCCGTCAGGCCGACCTTGACCTCGAACGTGCGGGTCACAGGGTCGGCTTGCGCTGCGATCTGCCGGATGCGGCCTCGCGCCGTGACTTTCGGATCATCCGTCAGGCTGACGGCGACCTCGACATCGGCCGGTGCCGCTCTGACCATTTGGGCACCAACGTCGAAGACCGCGTCGCGACCGTCCTGTCTTGCAATCTTGGCGATCATTTGCCCGGCCTGAACGACCTCGCCGGCAGCCGGCCCCGTCGCGGTGATCTTGCCCGGCGCGTCGGCGCGCAGCTCGGTGAAACTGACGAGATCATGTGCAGAGCTGACTTGCGCTTCCGCCGCCTCGACCTGCGACTGTGCGGTCTGTCTTGCTTGCGTCGCCGCCTCGAAATTGGCGCGCGTGGTCCACCCCTGCCCCAACAGGGTCTCCTGACGCTCGTAGTGGTTGCGCGCCTGCGTCAATTGGCCTTGGGCTGCGGAAAGAGCCGCCTGCGCCTGCCGCAAATTGCTCAGCTCGTTCTGAGACTCCAGCTGGGCCAGCAGCTGCCCGGCCTCAACCCTCTCGCCAACCTTGGCGTCGTTCGCAAGCAAGCGTCCCGCGATCCGGAAGGCGACGCTCACCTCGTCCTCGGCCTCGATCCGACCCGTGAAGGTCAGCGGCACCAGGCTCTCGCGCTTTTCGATCGTCGTGGTCCGGACCGGTCGCGGCTGTGGTTGCTTCGTTTCCGGCTCGCGTCCGCACGCCGCCAGGATCAACGCGGATGCAGCGACCATCAGCGTCAATGCAAAGACTTGCGACGGTGTCGTTCGGCGGCCGCGCATGGCGATGAGCCCTTCAAGATCCGGACGTGTTGCCGGTCAGCCTTTCCCGAGATCGCGATTTCGCGGTATCGCCAACCGGCATCTTTGCCCAAGGGATCGGCCATACCCATCGGTAAATCTACCCGGTGTGGCCGGATGCAATCGCGGTTGCCGCGGAGCCCGGACGCGGGCCAGCGGCCGGTCCAGTCGTGAACGACATGCCGGCGAGGCTCTAGGGAATTCCCGGCCCCCGATCAGGCAATCACCCAATATCGCCGGTCCGATCAGAAGCGCACCGTTTTGCACTCAATGGCAGGATCCTCAGGGAGACGAGATGTGCGCGCGCACGTCACAGCCGGAGTTCCGTGGCGGAGCGCGACTTCCCGCGCGGCATGGTTTCTTTGCCTCTGGCTCGTGCTCGCCGGCGCCTCTCCCAATGACATTCCGGCTGCGATCATCGCCATCGCCGCAGCAACCTGGACAAGTCTGCATTTGCTGGAGCCTGGCACCGCGCGGCCCTCGCCTCGCGCCATCTTTCGATTGACGTTGCTCTTCCTGTACCACTCCGTCGTTGCGGGAGCCGATGTCGCGAGGCGTGCACTCGATCCGCGGCTGCCGCTGCACCCAGGATTTATCGCGTATCCGACCGGGTTGCCGCGCGGCCCGCGTCGTAACGTGTTCACGACGCTCACCAGCCTGCTGCCAGGCAGCGTGCCGGCCGGAGAAGACACCACGCAGATCCTCTATCACTGCCTCGACGTCGAACAGCCCGTGGTCGAGGACCTCGCTGCAGAGGAGATTGCGTTGGTTCGCGCGCTTTACAATGACTGAGTTTCTGACAGCCGCGGTCGGCTTCGTCCTGGCCATGCTGGCGCTTGGGCTGGTGTCGATCCTGCGCGGTCCCGGGGACGCCGACCGCATGATGGCGACGCAGCTGATCGGGACCGGAGGAATTGCGGCGTTGCTGCTGCTCGGCACCGTAGCGGACGTACCGGCGGCAATCGACGTCGCGCTGACTTTGGCGCTTCTGGCCACCTTCGCCTCTATTGCGTTCGTCAAGAAGGGGCTTCCTCGGTTCGAAACGGAAACCGACGAGACCTCGTCAATGGAGGGCGAATGAGCCTCGTGCGCGACATGACAACGATTGCGGCAGTGTCGGCAGGCGCGTTGTTCTTTTTGGCCGGCACCGTCGGCCTCCTTCGCTTTCCCGATACCCTGACGCGCCTGCACGCGCTCACCAAGGCGGACAATCTCGGCCTCGGTCTCGTCGTGCTTGGATTGCTCCCGCAAGCAGGAGGGCTTCGCGACGGGCTGAAGTTGATCAGTATCTGGCTGCTCGGCCTGCTCGCGGGGGCGACGGTCTCGCAACTGATTGCGCGTGCTGCGCGCCATGGCAAATCGATCAGATGAGCATCGCGACGATCTTCGAGATAGTGCTCGCCGCGGTTTTGCTGGGCCTCGGCGTCTGGACAATCGTCGTGCGCGAGACCTTTTCGGCGACGGTCGGCTTCGTTGCTTACGGACTGCTGGTGGCTCTCATCTGGGTGCGCCTCGACGCTGTCGACGTCGCGCTGACCGAGGCCGCAATCGGCGGGGGGCTTGGCGGCGTGTTGCTGTTGGGCGCGGCCGCGCGATTGCGCGATGCCGACCTGATGGCGTCGGAAACGCCGGGTGAGGTGATGCGGGCGAGCGCGGCAGCACTGTCGGCGCTGATTGCCGCGGCGCTGGCCGGCGCGGTCGTGCTGCTACCCGATGCGGCTCCGACGCTTGCTCCGGCTGCTGTTGCAAATGCCTGGGCAACGGGTCTGTCGAACTCCGTCACTAACGTGCTCATGGCGTTTCGCGCAATGGATACGATGCTCGAGAAGGTCGTCCTGTTGCTGGCAATCGTCGGGGTTTGGTCGCTTGCACCCGACAGCGCCTGGGACGGCCGTCCGGGACCGCGCCACGAGACCGATCCAAATGGCGTTCTCGCCTTTCTTGCACGGCTGTTGCCGCCGGTTGGCATCGTCGTCGGGATTTATATCCTCTGGACCGGCGCCGACCATCCCGGCGGAGCATTTCAAGGCGGCGCCATTCTCGCGTCCATGTGGCTGCTGACCATCATGGCCGGGTTGGCGGATACACCACCCACAGGCCGTCGATGGCTGCGGTTCATCCTCGTCGCCGGGCCCTGCCTGTTTCTGCTCGTCGGCCTCGTCGGCCTCCTGTCCGGAGCTGCGTTTCTTTCCTATCCGCCGGCGCTCGCCAAGCCATTGATACTCGGGATCGAGGTCGCAATGGTCCTGACGATCGCCGCAACCCTCGGCCTGCTTCTCGCCGGCGCGCCGGAGCGGAGTTGGAAGCCATGAGCGGCACAACGGTATTCGGATTCTGCGCTGCTGCCGCGGTCGGACTTGGGCTCTACGGCCTGATCACGAATCCGCAGCCTCTTCGCAAGATCATCGCCTTCAATCTGGTCGGCAGCGGCGTGTTCCTTCTGTTCGGCGTGGTCGGACGGCGCGGTGCAGCAGCGGGTCTCGGCAATGATCCAGTGCCCCAGGCTTTGGTGATTACCGGGGTTGTCGTCGCATTTTCTGCCACGGCTCTCGCAATTGCCCTGCTGCTGCGGTTGTTCAAGGCCGCTGGCACTGCGACGCTCAGTGACGCGCCGTTGCGCGCCGACCCAGATTCGCCCGGTGACTGATGCTGCCCCCCGCCCCAGTGCCGGATGCGGTGACGGCCCCAGGCGGATTCCTGCTGGTGCTGTCGATCGCCGTTCCGGTCGCAGGGGTCTTGCTGGCCTTCGTGCTCGGCGGTCGTTGGGTCCGATTTGTCGTATTCACGATCATCCCGACCATGCTGACGATCGTCGCGGCGACGGTCCTGGTCTTGCCGCGGAGCAAGGGCCCTCTCGTCTACCTGCTGGGCGCCTGGACGCCCCCGTTGGGCGTCGCACTTCGTGCCGATGGATTGTCTGCAGTGATGCTCGCAGCGACCGCGGTCGTGATCTCTGCGGTCTCCGTGTTTGCGATGACCGAATTTCGTCCCACGACGGCCGCACCGCGCGCGCCATTCGCGTTCTGGATCCTGCTGCTGGCGATCTGGGGGGCGCTGAACACAATCTTTGTCGGTGGAGACCTCTTTACGCTCTATGTCGCCCTGGAATTGCTGACATTCGCCGCCGTGCCGCTCGTCTCGCTGGACGGCCGCCCGGAGACACTGCGAGCCGCGCTACGTTATCTGCTGTTCGCACTGCTGGGGTCCGTGCTCTATTTACTGGGCACGGCTCTCCTCTATGGCCGTTATGGCACGCTCGATATCGTATTGCTGTCACGTCGTGTCAGCGCTGAACCTGGGCCGCTCATTGCAGTGGCCCTGATGACAACCGGTCTCCTCGCCAAAACCGCCCTGTTTCCGTTACACCTCTGGCTGCCACCCGCCCATGCCGGCGCACCCGCAGCCGCGAGCGCCATCCTGTCCGGTCTCGTCGTAAAGGGATCATTCTTCATCCTCCTGCGGCTCTGGTTCGACGTCATGCCCGCCCTGCCCGGCTTCGCCGCATCGCAATTGCTCGCTGCGCTCGGAGCCGCGGCGATATTGTTCGGAAGCGTTGTCGCTTTGCGGCAGGAACGCCTGAAACTCCTGATCGCATACTCGACCCTGGCTCAAATCGGCTATCTCTTCCTGATATTCCCTCTCGCCCTCAACACCTCGGGTCAGCTCGATCATGGCCAAGCCCTGGCGGGCGGGTTGCTGCAGGCAATCTCCCACGCCACCGCGAAGGCATCGATGTTTCTGGCCGTCGGATCGATCTACGGCGCCCTGGGCCACGATCGCATCATCGGGCTGGGCGGCGTTGCGCGCGCGCTGCCCTTGAGCGTCCTCGCCTTCGCATTGGGCGGCATCGCGCTGATGGGGGTACAGCCGAGCGGAGCATCCCTTGCCAAGGATTTATTGCTCGAGCAAGCAACCAGCACAGGACAGTGGTGGTGGGTCATCGTGCTCCAGGCCGGGGGAATGTTCACGGCCGCTTATGTGGTGCTGGTTCTGGCGCATGCACTCGCACCCTCGGACCTGCCGATTGCCCTCGCCGGTGACGCGCCGCGCAGCCGCGATCTGGCTGCACTTTCACTCGCCCTCTGTTCGCTCTCACTCGGTGTGGTGCCCTGGGAGCACTATTTGCCTGTTCCGCATGGCGCGGCGTTGAGGTCGTTCGGCCTCGACGCACTGTTCAAATTCATGTTGCCTGCGATGGGAGGAACGGCGCTGGCGATCCTGTTCAGTCCCTGGCCACACAGGCTCGCCCATTCGGCGACCTGGAAGACTCCGACGAGGGGCTTGGGTCCTCTCCGACGCATCTGTCTTGATTTTGGCGGCCTCGTCGAGACGGGCGACGATGGTCTTCGTCAGTGGTCGACGACCGGCATCGCACTACTTCTCGTGACGCTGTTGCTCGCCGCCGCGATGTTCACTGCGAATTGAACCCGTGGACTCGACCGGCCGCATCGTCGGTAATCGTCTTTTTCTCGGGCCCATCCTGCCAGGCGGTCGCGGAACGGCGCACGTCGCTGCGCGGCCATTTCTCGCCGCGCAGCAGTCGTTGCAGATGGCTTGAAATTCACGTTCAAGACAAACGGTCATCGGTCAGCGATAAACTCTGCGCGCTAGGTGCGCCTGCGGACGCAAGTGCCACCCCTTCCGCTGATCGATGCGCGGCATTGCTCTTCAGTATGGTACATACAGCTGGTGCCTCGTCCGTGTATCTTGGCGCACCACTGGATTTCCCGGGCCTGCGCCGGCGAAGCGAGAGCCAACATGCCCGCGGTGAATGTGATTGCAGTTGCAGCGACGATCAACGATAGCGCCGGGACGACCAGAGCAGACGCCCGCGACAGGTTTGATTTCGACATGTTCGTCTCCTTTGTAGAATGCGTTTGCAGAGTAGGCCTTTCGACTCCCCTTAAAAATTAGGTGTTTCAGCAATTTGAAGACAGGGAATGCCTGAGGGTCATATCGTCAGCGAGCTGCCGTAGCTGTTTCCAATTTAGACGAACTTTACGATGCGGGTGGATCGCAGGCGGCGGCTATCCTACTCCCGGCTACATGATGGTCAGTCGACCTGACGCGCGGTAGTTTCGTGCCGATGCAAAAGCGGCGACGTCGAACTGCGACGAACGCCATTCAGGGAGCGTGCGGCGCGACCGGCACACGGGCGCGGTATCGCCGGGGCCTACGATCAGGAACATTCATCCCGACGCGTGAGGGTTTTCGCCGATGCCGCACGCGCGGAGCGACGCTTAATCTCGAGCAGTACGTTCCGCCAGCAGCACCAGCGCATCCGTTTTGCGCTTCTGTCTGAGGCCGCGGAGCTCGATCCAGCAGGAGGTTTCCATGTCTGATCTAGTGGCGATCGTGTACCCATCCGAGGCGAAGGCCGAAGACGTGCGTCAACGCCTGCTCAGGCTGCAGAAGGAATATTTGATCACGATCAGCGACGCCGTGATTGCCGTGAAGACGGATTCCGGCGGCATCAAGCTCAATCAGCTCGTCAACACGACGGCAATGGGCGCGATGACCGGAAGCTTCTGGGGCCTGCTGATCGGCGTGATCTTCCTCAATCCCATCCTCGGTGTCGCGGTCGGCGCGGCATCCGGCGCGCTCGGTGGCGCACTGTCCGATTTCGGCATCGACGATGCTTTCATGAAGGAATTGTCTGCCTCGCTCCACACCGGTAATGCAGCCTTGTTCGTTCTGATCAAGAACATGACCGCAGACAAGGTGCTGAAGGAGATCAAGGACGCCGGAGGGACCGTGCTGAAGACGTCTCTGGATGACGCCAAGGAACAGGCCCTGCGCAACGCGCTCGCAAGCGCCGCCGCGGCGCGGCCAGCGGCCTGAACGGTCTCCCGCGGCGGCTCAGCGCCGGCCGTCGGCGAGGCGCAGCAGCATCATGAACAGGTTGATGAAGTTGAGATAGAGCGACAGGGCTGAAATCACGGACTTCCGGCCCGCCGACGTTTCATCGTCGCCGGCGTCGTACATCGCCTTGATACGCTGCGTGTCATAGGCGGTGAGCCCGGCAAAGACGCCGACGCCCACGATCGAGATCAGCCAGTCGAGTCCGGTCGAGCGCAGGAAGAGGTTCACCAGGCTGGCTATGATGACGCCGATCAGGCCCATGAAAAGAAAGGTGCCGAGGCCGGAGAGGTCGCGCCTTGTGGTGTAGCCAAAGACGCTGAGCGCTCCGAACGTCGCGGCAGCGATGAAGAAGACGCGCGTGATCGAGGCGCTGGTGTAGATGTGGAACAACGTCGAGAGCGAGACGCCGACCAGTGCCGCATAGATGAAGAACAGAAGCCGCGCCGTCGAGACCGACAAGCTGTTGATGCGCGAGCCGATGAAGAAGACCAGCCCCAGCGGCGCCAGGATGAAGACCAACATCAACGGGCTCTGCAGCAATGCCGGACCGGTGAGTTGATAGGTCAGCCACGCGACGACCGCGGTCACGCCGACGCCGGCAGCCATGTAGTTGTAGATGCGCATCATGTAGTTGCGCAGTCCAACATCCAGCGCGGTTGCGCCGGCGCCGGACCCGCCGGAGGCCGTCAGGTTCTGATCATAGTTTGACATTGCTCGTCTCCTCTCAGAGCTCGCTGACCGAAGCGATGCTAGCCTTCGGGTCCAGCGGACGGCATTGGACAATCACCCGAGTGTCGGCGGGGAAACCACCCGATGCGCTGCAATTTGCCGGCATCGGGTCCCCACCATTACATTTCGGCAATTTGGCACCGCCACTGCCGCATCCTCCTTTTGGAGGAGGCCCCTTACGCGTTTGTCACTTGGAAGCCGGCGGCAGTCCGGCTTAATCCATCCGGCATGCGCTTCTATTTCCATATCGTCGACAAGTACGGTCTGTGTTCCGACGGGACCGGATGCGAACACGCCGATCAGGATGCCGCCGCACAGCATGCTCGACGCATTGCCGCCGAGCTCGCAAAGGCCGGCGAATTCTTCCGCTCCGGCATCGTGCTGGTCGCAGCCGGTCGCGAGCCGTCATCCGGCTCCGATCGAGGCCCAACGGCTCTCGCCGCCGAGGCCTGAAGGCAAGGCGCGAACGGCCGACAGGCCGATTTCCTGCCCCTGCTCCCTACAGAGAATCCCTGATGTGCGGGCCGGGAAGCTGCCTTTAAGGTCTTCGCCAGGATTGGCAGGCATCCGTGCCAGCCGCATCTCGGGTTGGAGGGCCGCGCCGTCATGGCACCGTCGTCGAACGAGGCCGATCAAAAGCTCTCCCGTAGCGCGCTCATAGCGCTGGTGGTCGGATCGATGGTCGGCTCCGGCATCTTCGCATTGCCGGCGTCGTTCGGCCGAGCCACCGGCGCACTCGGGGCCTTGATTGCCTGGATCATTGCAGGCACCGGCATGCTGATGCTGGCCTTCGTGTTCCAGTCGCTGTCGCGCCGCAGGCCGGACCTTGATGCCGGCATCTATGCCTACGCCAAGGCAGGATTCGGCGAATACATCGGTTTTGCTTCGGCGGCCGGCTATTGGATCGGCTGCTGTCTTGCCGACGTCGCCTGTCTCATCCTGATCAAGGCCACGCTTGGGCAATTCTTCCCCGTCTTCGGCGACGGCACCACCCCGACGGCGATCGTAGCGGCATCTTTGTTGTTGTGGGGTGTGCATTGCCTGGTGCTGCGAGGCATCAAGGGGGCGGCCGCGTTGAACACGGTTGCGACCTACGCCAAGATCGTCCCGATTGTGGTGTTCATTGCCGTGGCGATTGTCGCAATGGACCCGGAATTGTTCCGGCAGAATTTCTGGGGCACGGAGCCACCGAGCCTAGCGACGGTTTTCGGGCAGGTCCGCAGCACGATGCTGCTCACCGTGTTCGTATTCGTCGGCATCGAGGGAGCGAGCGTCTATTCTCGCTATGCCAGGGATCGCTCGGACATCGGCATCGCGACTGTCCTCGGTTTCCTGGCCGTCCTCTCGCTCCTCGTCCTGGTGACATTGTTGTCCTACGGCGTGATGCCGCGAGAACGGCTCGCAGGCCTTGCAACGCCGTCCATGGCCGGCGTGATGGAGGCGATGGTCGGCCGTTGGGGGATCATCTTCATCAGCGTGGCGCTGCTGATCTCGATCCTCGGCAATTATCTGTCATGGTCGTTGCTCGCGGCAGAGGTGCTGCATTCGGCGGCCCTCAACCGCACCATGCCGTCGTTTCTCGCAAGGGAGAACAAGCGTCAGGTTCCCGTCGGGGCGCTCTGGCTGACCAATTGCGTCATCCAGGCCTTCCTGCTGGTCACCTGGTTTGCCGAATATGCGTTCACGCTCGCCTTGAAGATGACGAGCTCGATGACGCTGATTCCGTACTTCTTCGTTGCGGCGTACGGCTTGAAGCTGGCGTATGGCCGCGAGACCTATCACGGCAGCGGACGCGCCCACATCGTCGACGGGATCCGATCGGCGGTCGCCACGGTCTACGCCGCCGCCATGATCTTCGCCGGCGGCCCGAAGTTTCTGTTGCTGTCGGCAATCCTGTACGCGCCCGGGACGCTGCTGTTTTTCCTGGCCAAGCGCGAACGCAAGGAAGCGGTCTTCAAGCCGTTCGAAGCCGTGATGTTTGCAGCGCTGGCAATCGCCGCATGTGCCGGCGTCTACGCGCTGGCAGTCGGAGTCATCGCGATCTGAGTCCTTGTCCTTGATCACACGGAGGCGAGCATGAACGTCCGGACTGTGTGCGCCGTCTTGATCCTGAGCGGATTGTCAGCGGTTGCTGCACGTCCGCCCCCGTTGTTGGCGCAGTCCACCGTGACAGGCGTATCCGCTCCAAAGGAGAGCGGCGCGGCCGCGCCGGAGGCCGCAACACCCAATACGAATACGAACCCGACAAAGCACCGCTACTGGCGCCATCGCGGCGGAAAGCATCCGCACTTTGGCAGCCGACGCACCCGCACCTAGCTGCCGCAGGCGATAGTCCACTCCCGCGATGGGACGGATCCATGAGCGATTCCAGAACAGGACCGGAGAGGCTCCGCGAGGTCGCTCCACGCGGCGATCCCACCGACCCGCCGGAGGCGCGGCGCAGCATTCTGGTGACCGGCCTCATCCTGCTCGCCGCTTGCGTCTGCCTGTTTCTGGTTTGGCAGACGGTCTCGAGTCTTCTGCTGATCTTCGCAGGCGTGTTGTTCGCCGCGTTTCTCGATGCCTCCGCGCGGGCCGTGGCTCCCGTTCTTCCGCTCACGCGCGTCTGGCGGCTGACGGTGGTCCTGTTGCTGTTCTCGGTCCTGTCGGGATTGGGGCTGGCGTGGGGCGCGGGCAAGCTGCCGGAGCAGACGCGCCTTCTGCTGAAGGTGATGGACGGCCAGCTCGACATCCTGCAGCAGCATCTGCTGTCCTACGGCGTCGACCTGCTCGGCCCGGAATGGGGCCGCGACTTCGCGCAATGGCTGCTCTCGGACCAGGGCCGTCTTCTCAGCCATGCTCAATTCCTGCTCGGCGGAGCGTCGAGCCTTTTGACTGGCGCTCTGGTGGTCCTGTTCCTCGGGGTCCTCTTTGCCTTCGATCCGATCAGCCATCGCGAGAGCCTGGTCATGCTGGTGGAGCAGTCCTACCGCGCGCGGACAAGGGCCGTGATGGACGAGATGGGCAACGTCATGCGGCTGTGGTTTGTCGGACAGCTCATCCGCATCATCCTCATGACGCTGTGGGTCTGGGTCGCACTCTATCTCATCGGGCTGCCTGGACCTTTCGTGCTCGGACTGCAGGCGGGCCTGTCGAATTTCATTCCCTATCTCGGCCCCATCGTGGCCGCCATTCCGATCGCACTCGTCGCGATGCCGCTCGGCAGCTCGCTATTGATCTGGGCTGTCGCCATCTACACCATCATCCAGTCCGTGGAAGGCTATGTGATCGGCCCACTGATCCAGCGTCAGGCGGTCGAAATTCCTCCTGCCTGGACATTGGTCGCGATCGTCCTGCTGGGGGCGCTGTTCGGTGTTCTGGGCATCGCGCTGGCCATGCCGCTGGTCGCAATCGGCCGCGTCGCAATCATCCGATTCTACGTCGAGGATTACCTTGGCGACGGCTCCAGGCAAACCTCCAACAGCGGCAGATCGTGAGTGGACAGCCCATGACCGAGATCGATGTGCACCGAAACGCCGGTACGGAGCCGCCGTTGCCTCAATCCGTCACGGGTCGTTTCCTGTGGCAGCAGCTTCCTTATGTCGTAGCGCTGGTGCTCGCCATTGCGGGCGTTGCCTATACCAACGTCTCCCACCAGCCTCTCGTCGGCTACTGGGAATTCCTGGCACTTGCGATCTGCGTCGTCTGCATCATGACGAAATGGCCGGAAACCCAAGGCAGGGACACCCGGCTCCGATTGATCTGGACCCAGGCGCTGCACTGGATTGCCGTGCTCGTCACAATGAACATTATGCTGGCGTCGGGTGTCCAGCAGTTGCTTCCTACACCGGCAACCGGCCTTGTCCTGCTGACGTTGCTCGCCCTCGGCACGTTCCTCGCGGGCGTCAGCCTTCTGTCGCTGCAAATCTCTTTCCTCGGCCTCGCCATGGGCGTGGCCGTCCCGGCGATATCGTGGCTGAAGCAGTCGGTCTTCTTCTTCCTGCTCGGCGCGGTCCTGCTGATCGGCCTCGGCATCACGTTCTGGCTTCGCCGCGACCGCCAGCCCGCGACTTCGCCCATGAACAGCGAGATGGAGGCTTGAATGCGAATGATACGATACATGTCCATCGGCGCCTTCGCCTTGGTTTGCGCCGCCTCTCCCGCTCGCGCCGACGCATTCCGGGTCGGCAGACTTTTGTGCTTCAGCACGCCGCGCGTGGGGCTCGTGCTCGGATCGGCGCAATCGCTGCGCTGCGTGTTCTACTCCGGAAGACCGCCGCGCCAATACGTCTATGAGGGATTCATCAGGCGCGTCGGTCTTGACCTTGGTGTGACCTCGGCAGGCACCTTGTCCTGGGCGGTCTTCGCCAGGAATTCGCGGATCGGCCCCGCTACCTTGCGAGGCAGCTATGTCGGAGCCAGCGGCAATATCGCACTCGGCCCGAGCCTCGGCGCCAACGTCCTGATTGGCGGCTCGCGCCGGAGCATCATGTTGCAGCCGCTGTCGATCGAGCGAGCGATCGGAATCAACCTCGCTGCAGGCGTGACCAATTTGCGGCTGGGTCCGCGCGGGAGGCGATAGCCGCCCGTGATCGCGCGCCATCGATCGACGCCAGCCAGGTCCATGCGAATATTCCCGCACCGCCGCTCAGGGTTTCGTCGGATGCCGAATTTGTGGGTTCGGAGCTACCCTCGTGCCGATCGTCGCGCGGATCGGGAGAGCGGCGTGGCAAACTGCGTAACGAACGAGGAGAAGACGATGAACACTCCCAGCCGTCGGGCTTTCCTTGGCCTCGCCCAGAATGCCGTTGCCGCCGTGGCGATCGGCGCCATAGGGGTTCGTTTCATCGAGGTGGCGGAGGCGATGCCGATCGCCCCGGATCTTGCCCGCGACCTCAGCGAAGCCCGCAAGCCGTCGGACCTGATCACGCCGGCGCAGTGGGGACCCGGTCCCGGGCCTGGTTGGGGACCCGGTCCCGGCTGGGGTCGCCCGCCCCCGCGGCCGCGCAGGCGCCGCTGGGTTTGCTGGTGGCATCGCGGTCGTCGTCATTGCGGATGGAGGTGGCGCTAGGAACACGTCTCTCAACTCGCGCGATCCATCTGCGGCAGGTTTGTGACGCAGACTGCAGCCCTTGGTGATGGAGGACAACGTTGCGAAACACGAACCAACGGCGACTTGTCATCATACTGGCAGGTCTTCTCATTGCGGCAATTTGGTTCGGCGTATCAGTCTGGAAAAACGCGCCATCAATGCCGCTTTACGGCAACATTCTATTCGCATTGGCCACGATCCTGATGCTGGTCACCGGCTGCGGCCTGATCGCGCTGATGTTCTATAGTCGTCGCAAGGGCTATGACGAACCCGCGCGCACCAATCGGACAACGCCGGAGTAGCAAGCCCCTGGCGAAGCACTGCCCCGCGCAATTCCGAGCCTCGAGCCGGGAGCGGACAATGGACCTTGCTGACGGCCCGACCTGCCGGCGTCCGGATCAGGCTGTTGCCGGCAAGGCTCCTGACGATCGGTCTCGTGACGATCTTTGCCGGCTCGCCAAGCCTCTGAAAAGGCTGGAGCGGGTGAAGGGAATCGAACCCTCGTATTCAGCTTGGAAGGCTGCTGCTCTACCATTGAGCTACACCCGCGACAGGGGCTCCCTAACACGGCCGGGCGGCGGTCTCAACTGCCCCGGGGGCCGCTTTCGCCGGCTTTCCGCCCTTGCGCACAGGGGTCGGTTCCGCACCTCCGCGGCCCCCTTAACAGCTACGGCCTTCCGCCCTATATTGAAGTCTTCCGCAATCAACGAAAGGAGGTGATCCAGTGTCTTTTACCAAGCGCTGTCACCTCGCTGGGATCGCCCGCTAAGTTCTAGATTGGGCTTGGCATCGGGACGCTCTCAGCCCTGGACCAGCGAGCAAGAAATCGGGCGCGACGGGGCTTCCCCGCCGCGCCTTTTCTTTGGTCAGACTCTTTTCCCAGACATCGCGCCCATCACTCGGAGCGCCCCCCGCCCCCGAGCGCCTCTCGGATCTTCCGCGACAGCTCAGCCTTCCGGTACGGCTTGCGGAGCAGCGCCACGCCGGCATCGAGCTGCCCCTCGTGAACGATCGCGTTGTCGGTATAGCCGGAGGTGTAGAGCACCCGCACGTCCGGCCGTCGGAGCCGAACGGCATCTGCCAATTCCCGCCCGTTCATGCCGCCGGGCATGATGATGTCCGTAAACAGAAGATCGAAGCTCGCCCCCCGGTCGACCAACGCCAGCGCGGTTGCACCATCGCTGGCCGTCAGCGTGCGATAGCCGAGGCTGCCGAGCTGGGCGATGACGTAGCCTTGCACCAGCGGATCATCCTCGACCACGAGGATGGTCTCGTGTCCACGCGTCAGCGCCGGCGGCGGCGCCGGTGCCGTCTTCGCCGTCGCATCGCCCGCCGATCGCGGCAGGAACAGCTTCATCACCGTGCCGCGCCCCTCCTCGCTCTCGATCGCAACAGTGCCACCGGTCTGCTTGATGAAGCCATAGACCATGCTCAGCCCAAGTCCGGTGCCGCGACCGACCCCCTTGGTGGTGAAGAACGGCTCGAACACGCGGTCGCGAATCTCGGCGGGAATGCCGTGACCGGTGTCGGCCACCGCGATCATGACGTAAGAGCCGGCTTCGCCGTCAGCATTGTCGGTGCCGTTGAATTCCCGGTTTGCGGTCTCGAGCGTGAGCCGGCCGCCGCCCGGCATCGCATCGCGTGCGTTGACGGCGAGATTGACGATCGCCGACGAAAGCTGCGACGGATCGGCCATGGCCGGCCACGCATCGTCACCGAGATGCGTCACGATCTCGACATGCTCGCCGAGGATCGGCCGCAACAGCTTCGCCGTCTCGGCGACGAGCGCGTTGACATCGACCTCGCGCGGCTCCAGCGGCTGGCGCCGGGCGAAGGTCAGCAGCTGCGAGGTGATCTCGGCCCCACGCGAGGACGCGTCGTCGATGAGCTGGGCAATCGCGGCGAGCTCGGGCTTGTCCGCGAGCCCCTCCTGGATGATCTCGATGGTCCCGGTGATGACGGTCAGCACGTTGTTGAAGTCGTGCGCGACGCCGCCAGTGAGCTGACCGATCGCATCCATCTTCTGGGATTGGCGAAGCCGCTCCTCGGTCTCATGCTGCGCGGTGAGATCGGTGGAAGAGCCGCGATAGCCCATGAAATGTCCGTCATCGCCAAACACCGGCTGGCCGTTGACGCTGAAATAATGCAGACGGCCGGCTCCATCGCGGCCGCGATACTCGAACTTGCGGAACGGCTCGTGGCGATCCAGCGTTGCGATGTGGTCGCGCCATTTCTCGACTTCGGCGTTTTGATCGAAGGCGGCATCCGGACGTCGCTTGCCGATCAGGGCCTCGCGATCCATTCCAAAGGCATCGGCCCGTTCCGAGATGTAGGTGAAGACGTGATCCGGTCCGGTTTCCCAGAACCAGTCGGAGGCGGTCTCGGCATAGTCGCGAAAGCGCTGCTCGCTCGCGCGCGCATCCTCTTCGGCGCGCCGGCGGATCTTCAGATCACGATCGAGATTCGCATTGGCCTCGCGCAGCTCGCCATAGGCACGCTCGAGGTTGGCGCGCATGGCGTCGAACGCGTCGATCACCCTGTCGAGCTCGTCGGGATCAGAAGGCGGCCGGCGCTCCAGATGCAATGGCGGAGGCGGCCGCGCCAGATTGAATTTGCTGACGAACTCGGCGATGGCGACCAGGTGACGCGTCACCAGAAAGTGGAACATGTAGATGATGAACAATGAGACGAGGAACGTCTTTGCCGCCTGGCTTGCCAGGATGACAAGGGCGCGGTTCAGCAATTGCCGATAGACGTCACTGAGCGTCGCCTCGACATGCAGCACGCCGATAGGACGCGCGGTCCCTTGAATCGTGTAAGTCAGGGGATAGTCGCGCGTTACGACCGAGCGGCCACCTCGTTCGCCGACGGCGACACTGATAGGCTTGGGACGATCGGCGATCTCGTGGACCTCGGCGGCGCGCATGCCGGGCAGCCGCAGGATTCCTTCGAGCTGAAGCTTGAGCTGGTTCTGGTCGAGACTCCACAGGCTCTCGCCGAGGCTGCCCGTGGTGCTGCGACCGACCTCCTCGAGCCTTGTCTGGATCATGCCGACCTCGCGGTCGTAGTCCAGGTAGAGCTGCAGCGCAGTCAGGGTCAACGTCACCAGCGATGAGAACAGCAGCACGGCGGCAAGCAGGCGTGGCCCGATACCGCTGCGCGACCAGTTGAATACCCGCGACGACAAGGTCGCGAGCATCGGGGACGTGAACCCAGCTCCGATGCCGCTCAAATCCGGCTTCGCTGCCGCTGGCGCAACAGCGCGGCTGCGATCGGAACTCTCGTCACCTGCGTTGCCCATGCACCCCGTCCCGGAAAATGGCGACACTCCTCTTCGGTCTGCCGGTCGCAGCCGCACGCGATTCGATGATTTTGATTCTCGCTCAGCACGCGATGCGCGCAGCAATCCTGTCGGCCCATGGGCGATCTGAGGTCGGCGGGGTCATATCTTGCGCCCAGCAGCAGGATCTTTGCGCAAACTACCACTTCGCGTGCTAAAATGACATTGGTGATATCAGGGATTCGCGCGCATGGCGGGCGAACGGTGCGTTGTGGCTCCGCGCAACCGCCATCTGCGGTAGATCGCGCTCGTATCAGAACTCAATGGTAGCAAGGAACGGCCGAGAGGCGCTCATGTGGCGGATCATCGTCGTCTGCCTGTCGCTGCTTGCAGCCGGCTCATCCCACGCGCAGTCGGTGATCCGGCTGGCCCGGATCGCCGACATCCCCGATCAATATGTCGGCGGCGAAATGCTTCGCGCCGTCTACGCCAAGCTGAACATCAAGCTCGAATTCGTAGACGTCCCCGGCAAGCGGGCGCTCACGCTGTCGAGCGGCGGCGAAGTCGACGGCGAAATCCAGCGCATCGGAACGCTGTCGAGCGAATACCCCACCCTGCTGCAGGTGACGCCCGCGATCAACTACATCGAGCCGGCCGTGTTCACGACCAGGCTTCATTTCGTCGTGGACGGTTGGAATTCGATCCGGGACTTGCGCATCGGCATCGTCCGTGGCGTCGGCTCGTCGGAAGCCGGCACGCGCGGCATGGACCACGTCACGGCAACCGCCGGCATCGAGAACATGATCATGATGCTCGATGCCGATCGTTTCGACGTGATCGTCACCGACCTCTTCAGCGGGCTGGTCGCGGTCCGCAAGCTCAATCTGCAAGCCAGGATCTATCCACTGTCGCCGCCGCTCGAGCGCATCCGCATCTTCCATTACTTGCACGAACGCCACCGCGACCTCGTGCCGAAGGTTGGACAGGTGATTGCGCAGATGGAGGCGAGCGGCGAACTGGCGGCGCTGCGCGAGGCGCTCGTCAAGCAGGTCCTGAGTACGCCCTGACGATGCCGGCTCGAGGCGCGATTCAGAATCCGAAGATGGCGAGCACTGATGGCCGCTTGCCGCGGCGGCTCTCGACGATGCGCTCGCCGCCGTTCTCGACCGAGCTGCCGTAGTAGCGATGATGGCCTGCCCGATCATGCAGATCAGCCGGCTCGGACGTCCCTGCCCGCCGCGCGTCGCAGATGATCTTGATGGTCGACATGGCCGCCTCCGATAGTCCTTGATGGCTCTTGGTGGCCATCAGTCGCCCGGCCTTCGGCCGGCGTTCACGCCGCCAGGCCGCAATCGGGTTTCAGGATGATTTCGCCGGCATCGCCGAGACGCAATATTTGGCGCGTCACCATTGTCAGTATCGGCGGCGGTGATATTTTGCCGGCGGCGCCGCCCAAAAACAAGCGAGGTAACAATGCTTTACGCGATCCTGGCCTATCACGTGGAAGACGAGCTTCTGGAATGGACGCCGCAGGAGGACGCTGCTGTCGTGGCCAAGGTCATCGAAGTCCAGGCGCCGTTGAGGGCCAGCGGACATCTCGGGCCGGCCGCCCGTCTGGATGACACCAAAAAGGCCCGCACCTTGCGCGGCCCCGGCGCCGGCATCGTGCTCGACGGCCCGTTTGCCGAGACCAAGGAGCAGCTTCTCGGCTTCCACCTCGTCAACTACGACACGGATGAAGAGGCGATCGCGGCGGCGCGGAAGCTGCGTGAGGTCAATCCGAGTGCGGTCTACGAGATCCGGCCGGTCAAGCTCTACGTGCCGGCCGATGGGTTCGGCGCGGCAAAGTCAAAGGGATGACGGACGGCCGCGCCGTCAGGTCTTGCCGGCCGCCGCTCTATCCATGCGGCGGCGGATCAGCAGCCCGCCAAAAGCCAGGAACCAGAAGTAGGACGCGTATTGCGGAGCAAACGCGGCCACGATGGTGCCCGGCAGAAATACGGCCAGCGGAAACAGGGCTGCAATCAGCTGGTGGCGGAAGCCGTGCATCACGAGCCACCACAGCGCAGCATTGAGGCCGGCAATGACCGTGAGATGCAGGCCAAACAGCACGGCCACGGCGCTGCTCGCGCCGTAATTGCCGTAAAGGCCGTTGGTCACCGGCAGCAGCACGATCGACAGCAGGAACACGAGGTTGAGCAGCACGATATGGCGGCCAGCCTCCGGCTGGCGGGCAAGCCGGCGGTGATGGCTGATCCAGAACACGCCCGCGATGATGAAGCTCAGGATCAATCCGGTCAGGCGTCCGGAATAAAGCTGGGCAAGATCGCTCCAAGTCGGCATCGCCTTGAACTCGCCGGCCTTGGGCAGATCATTGGCAAGCAGGGTCATCGCGACACCAAAAATGGTGTTGCTCAGCGATTCCAGCCGGCGCATCTCGAAAAGGTCGGGCGTGGGATCGGTCATGTCTGCAATCCGTCCGGACTGGAACCTGCGCTGTCCTCTCCCCTAAATCCTCAGCGCCCCCGCGTCCAGCCGCATTGCGATTCGGCGGGGGATCGTTGATTCTGGCGGCTTCACCGGGGCGATTCGTGACGTCATATCTGGACACGCTCAATGCGGAGCAACGCCGCGCCGTAGAGCATGGCGTGGCCGATGGCGCGACCGTGGGGGCGCCCCTGCTCGTCATTGCCGGCGCCGGTTCCGGCAAGACGAACACGCTCGCCCATCGTGTCGCGCATTTGATCGTCGCCGGCGCCGACCCGCGTCGCATCCTGCTGATGACCTTCTCCCGCCGCGCCGCGGCCGAGATGGCCGGACGTGTCGAGCGCATCGCCCGCAAAGTGCTCGGCGAGAACAATGCCGCGATCATGCGCGATGCGCTGACCTGGGCCGGCACTTTCCATGGCATCGGCGCGCGTCTCCTGCGCGAATATGCCGAGCGGATCGGCGTCGATCCCGCCTTCACCATCCACGACCGCGAGGATTCCGCCGACCTGATGAATCTGGTCCGGCACGAGCGTGGATTGTCGAAGACCGAGAGCCGCTTTCCGGCCAAGGGCACGTGCCTGTCAATCTACTCGCGCTGCGTCAATGCCGAGATGGAAATCGAGAAAGTGCTCGGCCAGCACTATCCCTGGTGCACGGGCTGGGCCGCCGAGCTGAAAGGGCTGTTCGCGGCTTACGTCGAGGCCAAGCAAGCCCAGCACGTGCTCGATTACGACGATCTCCTGCTCTATTGGTCGCAGATGATGAGCGATGCGCTGATCGCCGAGGAGATCGGCGGCCGCTTCGATCATGTGCTGGTCGACGAATATCAGGACACCAACCGCCTGCAATCCTCGATCCTGCTGGCCCTGAAGCCCGACGGCCGCGGGCTCACCGTGGTCGGCGACGATGCGCAGTCGATCTACTCCTTCCGCGCTGCGACCGTGCGCAACATCCTGGACTTTCCGCAGAGTTTCTCGCCCCGCGCCGAGACGATCACGCTCGACCGCAACTACCGCTCGACGCAACCGGTGCTGGCGGCGGCCAACGGCGTCATCGGCCTCGCACGCGAGCGCTTCACCAAGAATCTCTGGACCGACCGCAACTCCACGCAAAAGCCGCAGCTCGTCACCGTCCATGACGAGGCCGACCAGGCGCGCTATATCGTCGAGCAGGTGCTGGCCAATCGCGAGCAAGGCGCGCTGCTCAAGCACCAGGCGGTGCTGTTCCGGACATCTTCGCATTCCGGTCCGCTGGAGATCGAGCTCACTCGCCGCAACATTCCCTTCGTCAAGTTCGGCGGACTCAAATTCCTCGACGCCGCACACGTCAAGGACGTGCTAGCGCTGTTGCGCTTTGCCGAAAATCCGCGCGATCGTGTCGCGGGTTTCCGCATCCTTCATCTGTTGCCGGGCGTCGGTCCCGCCACCGCGCAGCGCGTGCTCGACCAGATGGCCGAGAGTATGGACCCGCTGCACACGCTCGCACATCTCCCGGTGCCGGCGCGCACGGGCGATGACTGGACCAGCTTCGCCCGCACGGTCGAGAATTTGCGCTATTCGGAATGGCCTGCGGATCTCGAGCGCGTGCGGCTGTGGTATGAGCCGCATCTCGATCGCATCCACGAGGATTCCGAGACGCGGCGCGCCGATCTGATGCAGCTCGAGCAGATCGCGAGCGGCTATTCCTCGCGCGAAAAGTTCCTGACCGAGCTCACGCTCGATCCGCCTGACGCGACCAGCGACAAGTCCGGACCTCCGCTCCGCGACGAGGACTATCTGATCCTCTCCACGATCCACTCGGCGAAGGGCCAGGAGTGGAAGTCGGTGTTCGTGCTCAACGTCGTCGACGGCTGCATGCCCTCCGATCTCGGCGCCGGCACCAGCGCCGAGCTGGAGGAGGAGCGCCGCCTGCTCTATGTCGCGATGACGCGCGCCAAGGACGATCTGCACCTCGTCGTGCCGCAGCGTTTCTTCGTGCACGGCCAGGCTGCGAAAGGCGACCGCCACGTCTATGCCTCACGCACCCGCTTCATTCCGGAGCAACTCGTCTATCTGTTCGAGCGCACCGCCTGGCCGAAGGTGGCTGCCGGCGCAGCGCGCACCGCGGCACAGGGGCCGAAGATCGACATCGGCGCGCGGATGCGGGGGATGTGGCGGTAGGCCTACCAAACGGAAACCGAGCATTTCCGAAAGCCGCCTTGTCGCTTGGCAGCCGTCCATTAAATCTGGTCGATCCTCCCACAGAGACCTGATCGATGACCGCACCGCTCGAATTCGGACTGGATACCTTTGGCGACGTCACAAAGGACGCTTCTGGCGCCATGCGTCCCCATGCGCAGGTGATCCGCAACGTCGTCGACGAGGCGGTGCTGGCCGACGAGCTTGGCCTCGACTTCATCGGCCTGGGCGAGCACCATCGCGCCGATTTCGCGATCTCATCGCCCGAAACGGTCCTCGCCGCGATCGCCTCGCGCACCAAGCGCATCCACCTTGGCTCAGCCGTGACGGTGCTGTCTTCGGACGATCCCATCCGCGTGTTCCAGCGCTTTGCGACGCTCGATGCACTTTCGAGCGGACGCGCCGAGGTCATCCTCGGCCGTGGCTCCTTCACCGAATCCTTTCCGCTGTTCGGCTTCGACCTGCGCAAATACGAAGAATTGTTCGAGGAGAAGCTCGATCTGTTCGCCGCGCTGCTGTCGCAGAAACCGGTGACGTGGCAGGGCAAGCTGCGCCCCTCCCTGAAGGAGCAGTTGGTCTATCCACCTGTCGAGAACGGCCAGCTCAAAACCTGGATCGGCGTCGGCGGCAGCCCGCAATCGGTGGTGCGCGCCGCACATTACGACCTGCCCCTGATGCTCGCCATCATCGGCGGCGATCCGGAGCGCTTCGCGCCCTACGTCGATCTCTATCACCGTGCCTTCAAGGAATTCGGCCGCCCGGCGCAGCCGATCGGCGTGCATTCGCCCGGCTATGTCGCCGAAACGGATGAGCAGGCGCGCGAAGAGCTCTGGCCCGACTACAAGGTCATGCGCGACCGGATCGGCCGCGAGCGCGGCTGGCCGCCGATGGGCCGCGACGAGTTCGTCAACGAAGCCGAGCACGGCTCTCTCTATGTCGGCTCACCGGAGACGGTGGCGCGCAAGATCGCGAAGACAGCCAAGGCGCTTCGTATTGCGCGGTTTCAGCTGAAATATTCGGCGGGCCCGCTGCCGCACCGGAAGCTGATGAAGAGCATCGAGCTCTACGGGCGCAAGGTGGTGCCGATGGTCAGAGAGATGTTGGGCTAGCTGGCGCTCGCCTCACTGCCCGCTCGGTGGCGTGATCACCGCACGGCCGCTCATGCCGGCCATCAGCTCGGGCGCGGCCTGCGTGATCTCGCCGATCACCTTGATGGTCTGGCTGACCGGATCGACCCGACCGCTCAGCCTCGTCACCTGAGCGGCATAGGATTTATCGGTCTCGTGGATTTCGACCTTGAAAGCCATGCCGGGCTTGAGCCAGGCGAGCCAGCGCGACGGCGCGATCAGCTCGACCTCGAGACCGTGGTCGTCGAGGATGTCGAGCAGGGGTTGGCCGGCATTGGTGTACTGGAATTCGCGCGCCTTCTGGTCCACGGCGATGCCGTCGAAGGGTGCGATGATGGTGCACTTGGCCACCGCGGCCTCGGCGGCGGAGCGATCGGCCTTGGCCTTCTCGACTTCCGCGGCCGCGATATCAAGCTCGAGCTGGCCGGTCGACTTCAGCTGCATCAGCCGCTGGTTGATGACGAAGGTCTTCTCGGCCTGGGTCAACACCGCCTGGGCATGCGCGAGTTGCGCCTTCTGCGCGGCACAGTCAAAAGCGACCAGGACATCGCCCTTCTTGAACCGCTCACCGACCCGGGTCGCAATGCGATCGATCCGCGCCGCCATCTCGCTCGATAGCGTTGTGTATTGGCGCGGTGTGAGCTGGGCGCGAATCTCCTGACCCGATTCCAGCGCTGCGGCATCGGGGCTAGCAGGCAGAGCCTGCCCATGCGCGCCTGATGCCGAGATGCCGAGGAGGAGCGCCAGTGCTGCGAGCCGATCGAAGCGGCGCTTCACGCCGCGGCACTGCGTGGGCAGATTGACTGCTCGATCTGCCCCGCATTTCTGCTCATGCGCCGGCATCGCCCCTGCTCAGTTGACACCGATCTTCTGATCGGCGGCCGGCGGCGCAGCCGTGGTGGCGGTGGCGACACTGGATGGCACCGCGCTCGGCGAAACGGTCTTGGCGGCTTCCGACTTCACCGTTTCCGACTTGGCGGTTTCCGACTTGGCGGTCTCTGGCTTGGCCGTTGCGATATTGGCCGTTGCCGTGCTGGCCACGTCGGACGGCGCGGCGCCCTGCCCCGCATCCGCCACCGGCTCCGCGATCTGGCCACGTTGCCATTCCAGCATGCCGCGCCTGATCTCCCTGGACAGCTCGATGACGTCGTAGGAAGCGGCCGCGCTCGGCACCGGATCGACGCCCAGCGTCGCATAGATTCGTCCGAGTGCAGCCTGCGCCTCCGCATAGGCCTGGTATCGCCGCAGCTCGGAGAACACCGCGCTGACCTCGGCTGAAATCCGCTCGAGATCGCCCTGCACGTCACTTGCAGTACGGTTGGTGATCTGCTGCGACAGTCGCTGATCGACGTCGGCGAGCTCGGTCGAGCGGCTATAGTCGCGGCTCGCCGCCAGATATTGCTGATAGGCGATGTGGAGCTTGGCCAGCGTGGCGATGCTCAGCGCCTCGCGCCTCGTGTCGACCAGCAACGTGGCATTGTCGGTCCGCCTGAGCGTCACCGGAGCCAGGATCAGGCTGTTCAGATAGCCACCGATGCGAACCGCGCCGGCGGTCCAGGTGTTGTTCACGAGAAAGCTGTTGCTATCGTAGTTCGGTCCCCAGCTCAGATTTGCGCTGGGCAAAAGCTTCAGAATCGCCTTGTGCGCCTCGTCGACGCTGATTCGCTTCAGATAGCTCTGCTCCCGGATGTCGGGGTTGAGCATGAGCGCGGTTTCTTCCATCCGCGCCATGGACACGTGCAGCGGCTGCACGGCAAGGGAGCGCGGAACCGCCAGCGAATAGTTCTGGCCAGGCGGCAGGTTGATCAGCGAGGCCAATTCCGTCTTCGAGATCGCCAGCACCTGCTGCACGCTTTCGAGCTGGCGCAACAGATCGAGCAGCGCCTTCTGATAGCGCAGCGCATCGACCGGCGGGCGCAGGCCCTCCTTCTCGACCTGACGGGAATTCGTCAGCGCGCCTTGAGCCTCGTGGATCGCCGACTTGATTCGCGCGTTCAGCACCTGCGCGCCTGCGGCGCGCCAAAAGGCTCGCCGCACGTCCTGGAACAGGTTCTGTGTCACCCGGCGCCGCTGCTCGTCGACGACAAGGATCCGGTTTGCCTGTTGACGCGCGTTGAAATAGCTGACGCCGAAGTCGAGCAGATTCCACGACAGCGTCAGATCGGCGACGAGACGGTCGCGGTCCGTCGAGGTCGATGGCTCGAGCGTCTGCACACCCGTCGTGACCGAGCGGCTCGACGATCCGTCGACATTGTTTCGCGTGAGATAGGCGCCGTTGTAGCCGGCCTTGGGCAGCAGATCGTAGCGGGAGAGATCGAGATCATCGGAGGCGAGCGCTTCCTCCATCACTTTCACACGCGCATCGAGATTGTACTTGAGCGCGCGTGCCAGGGCCTCGTGCAAGGTCAGCGGATGGTTGAGGGGCTCCTGTCCCGCGAACATCGCGGCGGTGTCGATCTGCAGTTCTGCAGCCCGTTCATCATCCGTCATCGGATGCGGAACGAGGGAGCATCCCCCAACCAGGATGGTGGTGACAACCGCCAGCAACTGCCGCAACGGCAGGCGCGGTTTTCCACAGATGGTCACGTTGAGCCCCCGCTGCCCTTAATTGAATCTCTTTGTAGGCAGACTATCAGGCGCCTCAACCTGTGGATGTGACAATTCCGCCACATCGATGAAAATACATCGCGTCAGAGTGGCAGAGCGCGTTTGGTTCCCTCGATTGGCGGCATGGTTTGGGTACCTTTGGTAGAGTCGGGCGACCAACTGGTGCAGGCGCAGCCGGCTGCCCATATTCCTGCGATATTGAACGGCGATGGGGCTGAAGATGAATGCGGTTCAACGACATGCACGCGAACGACGCTCCACCATGGCGGGACGGGCTCTCCTGATCGGATTGCTTGCCTTGACGCCGCTGCTTCCCGGTCGAGTCGCAGCGCAACTCGACTTACGCACCTATTCGGCCTCCGGCACGCATCAATGCAGCGGAGAGAAGGCGGCGAGCTGCGTGGTCACGGGGTCCCGCTACCGGGACTGCATCGATGCGACCTCCGCGCTCCGTGTGCAGGATTGCTGCGCGACGCGCCGCGATGGCTCGCGCTCGACCGGATTTACAATCAATTACTGCATTCCCGAGGGCGGGCTCGGACGGTGAGGCCGCTGTCGCTTACGGGCTCGCTTCGCGGATGACCACGGCAAGCAGCGTTCGCCAGAGCCGCGCCGCAATGCTGACCGCCTCTCCCGAAAGCGCGACGCGGCCGCGCAGCACGCGGCTCGGTGTCACCGCATCGCCATCAGGCGCCAGCACGACGCGATAAATCGTTCGATCCGGAATCAACTCGTTTTGCTTCGGGCTGCGCACGGCGATGGGACCACCGAAGACGGAGGCGAGATAGGGGTCGGACAGCGTGTGCGCGCTGCCGCCGGCGACCTCGACGACGCGCAGCTGCGCCTCGATGCGATTGTCGGCCTCTGCGTAGAACGTCGCGCGGTCGCCTGCGCGTATCCGGCCGAGATCGGCCTCATCGACATAGGCCTCGACCATCACCTGTTTCGGATCGATCACCGACAGCAGGCGCGATTTGGCCGGCATCCAGACGCCGGGAGCAAGACCCTCGACGAGGTCCACGACCTTGCCGGCAATCGGCGCCGTGGTGTCGAGGCGCGCCTTCTCGTCGGACAGGCTGCGATATTCCGACAATGCGGCGGCATATTCGCTTTCCGTCACCTGGCTGCGCGCCAAGAGATCGGCGTCGAGGCCCTTGGCGGCCATCTGCCATTCCAGCACCTCGATCTCGGATTTCAGCCGTCCGATCCGGTAGTCGAGGTCGGGCGAGACTAGGCGCACGAGCGGCGCGCCCTTGGCCACCTCGTCGCCGTCCTGCACCGCGATGGTTGCGACACGCGCCCCGACATCGGACACGAAGACGTCGATACGCTGCACGCTGCGCAGCAGCGCCGGCGCCTCGATGGTCGACCGCCACGGCACCAGCAGCAGTCCGACGAGGCCCGCCGCGATCGCGGCCGTCAGCAGGGTTTTCGGGCTCCATCGCAACTCGTGGCGCCGACGCCACCAGGTTAACCCTTCGGAGGCGACCGGCCGGATCAGGAAGTAGCCGATTTCGACGGCCATCATCACGATCCCCAGCGCCTTCACGGCGAAATGGTAGACGATCACGGCGATGCCGATGAACAGCGAGAACCGATAGATCCAGGTGATAAAGGCGAAGACGACGAGAAAGGTCTGGCGGCCGGCCGGCAGCGCCTCCGGCGGCGGATCGCCGAGGCCGAGCAGCGTCTCCCGCAACCACCAACGCGCCAGCGCGAAGGCGCGGGTGTGCAAATTGGGCGTCTCCAGCCAATCCGACAACACGTAGTAACCGTCATAACGCATGAACGGGCTGAGATTGATCAAGACGGTCGTGACCCAGGTCGACGTGGCGACCAGGAACGCCGCGCTGCGGGCCGGTCCCGGAGGCAGGAAGCCCCAGACACACAGCGCGATCGCCGCGCAGCAGAGCTCCGCCGTCACGCCTGCAAGGCCGATCGCCAAGCGCCGGCGGCGTGACGTCAGCATCCACGACTCGTTCACGTCGGAATAGAGCACGGGCACCATCACCAGCAGCGCCACGCCCATGGTCGGCACGCGGCAACCATAGCGCTTGGCCGTATAGGCATGGCCGAGCTCGTGCACCACCTTGAGCCCACCGAGCGTGATGGCGAAGTAGATGGCGCCGGTTACCGAGAACAGGTCGACGAAGGTGCCGATGAAGGCGTCCCATTGCCGGGCAACGAGATAGAGGCCGAACACGCCGATCATCACGATCGCCAGCGCGAATGCGCGGCTGTGCACCCAGTGGACATAGGGATAGGTCGCACTGAGGAAACGGTCCGGCCGCAGCAACGGGATTCGCACGAACAAATAGTTGTGCAGGAGCCAGTGCCCAATACTCTCCCGCATCTGCTCCGCCTTGCGGACCAGGGCCGCGGTCGCCTGCGGGCCGGCCGATCGCACCAGATTGCTGCCGACGAGAAACTGCGCGAGATCGCTCACCTCCTCGGCATCCACGGCCAGCGTGGTCTCGGCGTTGACTTGCGCAGTGATCGCATCGATCGAACCCGCCTGCCATCGCGACAGCATTTCGAATTCCGGCCAGCCGAGACGGTAGAAGCGGTTGCAGGCGGGATCATGCAGGGTCCAGGTCGGCGAGCCGTCGAGCGCCGTCGGCCCCGGACAGATCGCGATCTCCTCGCGAAGCGGCAGCAGCCGTGCCGTGGAGGGGTTCGCCATGTCAAAGACCGAGGAACTGCCTGACGGCCGCCAGCGGACGGCGCGCCAGGAAATAGAACAGCGTCACGCGATCGCCGTAGACCTTCGCCGTGCCGCGTAAGCCGATACGCGGCAGATGCTCGGACTGGGTCAGGGTCGCCTTGAGCCGGTAGCCGAGCACGTTGCTGCTCGACAACGTCGCCTCGTAGCTCGCCTGACGCAGCGTCGCCTGGAGCGGCGCGTCAGGCGACACGTTCAGGAAGAACTCGACCTTCGTCCCCGGTTCGAAATTGATCGCGTCGGCAACCGGCAACCAGATCTCCAGCTCGGCCTGGTTGGGATCTGCGATCTCCAGCAGCTTCTCGCCCGTTGTGACCGGCTTGCCGATCCAGTCGTTGGGATCGTTGAACAAGGCAATGCCGCCGCGGCTGGCGGTGACGTGGATGCGTCCCAGCAGCGACTGGGCATAGGTCACGTCGGCGCGCCGCTCCTCCATACGCCCCCTGAGCACGGCAAGCTGAGTCCGGCTCTTGTCGTCGAACACGGCCTGCTGCGCGGCCTGACGATATTCCGCTTCGGCGACCGCCAGTGCCTTGTTGGCGACGTCAAGCTTGTTCTGGATGGTGCGCGGATCGAGCTCCAGCACCACCTGCCCTTCCTTCACTTCGGCATTGGGCTGCACGGCGAAATGATCCACGACGCCGTCGACGGGCGCGCGCACCAGCGCCGGATGGAACGGCACCACTTCAGCCGGCGCCAGCGCGGTCAGGGTCACCGGCACCCACAACAGCGCAAGCAAGACCAGCGCTGCTGCGATCTTGATGGCCGTGTGCGCGCCGGGCACGCGCGCGGCCAGAGACAGCCGGCGGCGGCTGCGGAATCCTGTCCAGGCATGCGCATAGCCGTCGGCGATTTCCTGGATCAGCGGGCGCTCGGTCTCGTTCCATGGCTGCTCGCGGGCAAGGAGAAGCGCACCAATGCGGCCGCTCGATGTCGCAAGCGGCACCCACAGACCATGGGCCGGCAGCCATTCCGACCATTCCTCGCCGGTTGCGCCGGGAAGACTGGACGCATCGACGAGCCGGATCTCGGGCGGCTCGTTCCGGTCGAGGTGGGACATCACCCGGTTCAGCCAGAGCGTGAACGGTGCGTTGCGCTCGACGGAGGGAATGCCGGAGAGCGCGGCAATCTTGCCGCGGCCGTTGCCGTCGCGCTGCCACAGCACGGCCTGGCGGTACGGCACCAGGCCATGGGTCTCATTGACCATGACAAAGCCGAGCTCCTGCACCGTGGCTGCATGTCGCGCCCGTTTGACCAGTTGCACCAGAGTGCTCAGGCCGAACAATTGTGCTTCGAGATTCGGCGCGGCGACGTGTTTCATCGATAAAGGGCTCACGTGATGGTTCAGGATTCTGCTCCGAATCCTGTCAGTCCCAGCCGCGCCGGATCGCGTCAGGCGGCCGCCTCATGCGGCCGGCCCGGGTCGTTCCCTGGCGATCACCGCCACCGCCTGGCGGAATCGCTGACGCTCTGCAGCAGCGCCATGCGGTCGGCATGCATCGCGCGCCAGCCGGCGCCGTTGAGCTGCGCCGTCAGGCCGGCACGTCCGGCCGGCACGGCTCGCGCGCCCGCTGCGCCATCAAGAGCACCGGCCGCCAGATGCGGTCGTGCGGATTCGAGGCCGCCGACGCGATGCCCGGCATCACGCGGACCGAGCCAGCCATGGCGCTGCGGCTGATCGAGGCCGGTGCCGTTCTTGCCCGGAGCGAGATCGATGGTGACGGTCAGGATCGACATGTCGCCCTTCGAGCTCCATCCGACGATCTCGACCGTCAGCTTGGTGTCGCCCAGCTTGAACGCAGGACCGCCCGTGCCGGGTTTGGTCGGAGCGCCGGTCCCGTCGTCGGGCGAGATGCTGCCGGTCTCGATGTCGGCCGGCGGCAATCCGGCGAGCTTGCCGGTGCCGCCGTCGAAGTGCAGCCAGTCCGGCAGCGGACGGCCATCCGGGAGGCGCGCGTCGATCGCCACCACATCGCCGTCCAGCGCCGACGCAAGAGCCAGCAGCGGCACCTGCAGATCGAAATTGTCGTTCGGGCCCAGGGCCACCTGAATGTCGGCGTGGCTGACATAGATCGTCGAGGCCGGCGTGAAGAAGAAGCCTCCCCCGGTCACCGAGGTCACCATTCCGAAGGCGCCGTCGTGACCGTGGTCGTCGTCACCGTGCCCCCTATCACCATGGTGGTCGTCGTCACCATGATGGGGCGGCGGGACGAGCCGGCCCCTGATATCGATGGTCGTCGTGGTCGTCGCGGAAGTCGCATCCAGCGGAGTCGTGGCGTGGTTCGGCGAGGTCTCGTCGAGATCGGTAACGGTCCACGTCACGGTCTTCGGATCGTTCTTCTGCGTGGTCGAGCTGAAGGTGATGCTGGCCAGCGCCTGCTGATAATGCGCGAGCGTATCCGCCCCGGTCAGCGTGAGGACGCCTGTCGTTGTGTTGTAGCTGCCGGTAATGCCGAACTGGTTCACGAAGTTCAGCTTGTCGCCCGCAGCGAAATTGCCAGTAATCGCGACGCTCGCACCGGTGAGATGGCCGCTATCGACGTCGGACACGGTCACAGCAGCATCCAGCGGGACCGCGGAGCCGTTGTTCGCGTCGTAGTGGAGTGTATTGCCCGCGGTGATGACAGGCGGATCATTGACCGCGATGATGTCGATGGTGGTCGATGCGCTCGCCGAAAGCGCACCGCCGGTGCCAGTGTGACCGTTGTCGTTGACGGCCAGCGTCAGCGTGGTGCTGGTAGCGGGCGTGTCGGTGTTATCGTTGTAGACCAGCGTGCTGGTGCCGCCGGCGCCAAGGAAGGCATTGAGCTGGGCAATGGTGCCCGACACCACCAGCGAGGACGTGCCGTTGCCGCTGACGATGCTGACACCGCTGTCGCCGACGGCGCCGGTGAGGATGCCTTCACCGACCGAGAGCGTCACGGTCTCAATGCCGGTGCGACCATCGACGTCGCCGACCGAAAGGCCGGTGTTCTTCAGCGACAAGTTGACCTGTTCGGTCGCGCTGTAATGCGCACCCGGAACCGACGCTGTCGGCGCATCATTGACGCCGGTGATGTCGATGGTGGCCGATGCGCTCGCCGTCTTTGCGCCGCCCGTGCCTGTATTGCCGTTGTCGTTGATCGCAAGCGTCAGCGTGGCGCTGGGGCTTGGGTTATGGTTGGTGTCGACATAGCTGACGGCACTGGTGCCGTCAGTGTTCAGCAGCGCGTCGATCTCCTTGATGCTGCCGGTGATCGTCACGGTCGAGGTGCCGCTGCCCGAGACGCTGGCGCCGCTGGTGCCTGATGTCACCGTCAGCGTGCCCTCGGTCACCGACAGGGTCGCCGTCTCGATGCCGCCGAGGCTGTCGACGTCGTTGACCGACAGGCCCGTGTTCTTCAGCGACAGGACGACCTGTTCGGTCGCCGCATAATGCGTGCCCGGTGCGGACGCCGTCGGCGCGTCGTTGACCGCCTTGATGTCGATCGTCGCCGAGGCGCTCGCCGACAATGCACCGCCGGTGCCCGTGTTGCCGCCGTCATTGATCGCCAGCGTCAATGTCGTGCTGGCGCTCGGAGTGTCCGTGTTGTCGTTATAGACCAGCGTGCTGGTGCCGCCCGCGCCGAGGAAGGCGTTGAGCTGGGCGATCGTGCCGGACACGACCAGCGAGGATGTGCCATTGCCGCCGACGATGCTGATACCGCTGTCGCCAGCCGCGCCGGTGAGGATGCCCTCGCCGGCCGAGAGCGTCACGGTCTCGATGCCGCTGCCGCCGTCAACGTCGCCAACCGACAGGCCGGTGCCCTTCAGCGACAGGTCGACTTGCTCGGTCGCGCCGTAATGGATACCCGGTGCGGATGCCGTCGGCGCGTCATTGACCGCCGTGATGTCGATGGTGGCCGACGCACTGCCGGTCTGCGCGCCGCCCGTGCCGGTGTTGCCGTTGTCGTTGACGGCCAGGGTCAGCGTCGCACTGGCACTCGGAGTGTCCGTATTGTCGATGTAGCTCACCGTGCTGGCGCCGTCAGTGGCAAGCAGCGCGTTGATCTCCGAGATCGTGCCGGTGATGGTCACGGTCGAGGTGCCGCTGCCGGAGACGCTGGCGCCGCTGGTGCCTGATGTCACCGTCAGCGTACCCTCGGTCACCGACAGGGTCGCCGTCTCGATGCCGCCGAGGCTATCGACGTCGTTGACCGACAGGCCCGTGTTCTTCAGCGACAGGACGACCTGTTCGGTCGCGGCATAATGCGTGCCCGGCGCGGACGCCGTCGGCGCGTCGTTGACCGCCGTGATGTCGATCGTGGCCGAGGCGCTCGCCGTCAGCGCGCCGCCGCCGGTGTTGCCGCCGTCATTGATGGCCAGCGTCAGCGTCGTGCTGGCGCTCGGCGTGTCCGTGTTGTCGTTATAGACCAGCGTGCTGGCGCCGCCCGCGCCCAGGAAGGCGTTGAGCTGGGCAATGGTGCCGGAGATCACCAGCGAGGACGTGCCGTTGCCGCTGACGATGCTGATGCCGCTGCCGCCGGCGCTGCCGGTGAGGACGCCCTCGCCGACCGAGAGCGTCACGGTCTCGATGCCGCTGCCGCCGTCGACGTCGCCGACCGACAATCCGGTGCCCTTCAGCGAGAGGTCGACTTGCTCGGTCGCGCCGTAATGCGTGCCCGGTGCGGATGCCGTCGGCGCGTCGTTGACCGCGGTGATGTCGATCGTCGCCGACGCAGTGCCCGACTGCGCGCTGCCCGTGCCGGTATTGCCGTTGTCGTTGATCCCAAGCGTCAGCGTGGCGCTGGCGCTCGGATTGTCGCTGCCGTCGATGTAGCTGACCGCGCTCGACGCATCGCTGTTCAGCAGCGCGTTGATCTCGGAGATCGTGCCGGTGATGGTCACCGTCGAGGTGCCGCTGTTCGAGACGGTGGCGCCGCTGGTGCCGGCGGCGACCGTCAGCGTCCCCTCGGTCACCGACAAGGTGACGGTCTCGCTGCCGCCGAGGCTGTCGACGTCACCGACCGACAGACCGGTGTTCTTCAGGTCGAGGCTGCTCTGCTCGGTCGCGCTGTAAGGGCCGCCCGGAACAGAGGCGACCGGCGCATCGTTGACCGCGGTGATGTCGATCGTGGCCGAGGCGCTCGCCGTCAGCGCGCCGCCGCCGGTGTTGCCACCGTCATTGATGGCCAGCGTCAGCGTCGTGCTGGCGCTGGGCGTGTCCGTGTTGTCGTTATAGACCAGCGTGCTGGCGCCGCCCGCGCCGAGGAAGGCGTTGAGCTGGGCAATAGTGCCGGAGATCACCAGCGAGGACGTGCCGTTGCCGCTGACGATGCTGATGCCGCTGCCGCCGGCGCTGCCGGTGAGGATGCCCTCGCCGACCGAGAGCGTCACGGTCTCGATGCCGCTGCCGCCGTCGACGTCGCCGACCGACAATCCGGTGCCCTTCAGCGAGAGGTCGACTTGCTCGGTCGCGCCGTAATGCGTGCCCGGCGCGGATGCCGTCGGCGCGTCATTGACCGCGGTGATGTCGATCGCCACCGACGCACTGCCCGACTGCGCGCTGCCCGTGCCGGTATTGCCGTTGTCGTTGATCCCAAGCGTCAGCGTGGCGCTGGCGCTCGGATTGTCGCTGCCGTCGATGTAGCTGACCGCGCTCGACGCATCGCTGTTCAGCAGCGCGTTGATCTCGGAGATCGTGCCGGTGATGGTCACCGTCGAGGTGCCGCTGTTCGAGACGGTGGCGCCGCTGGTGCCGGCGGCGACCGTCAGCGTCCCCTCGGTCACCGACAAGGTGACGGTCTCGCTGCCGCCGAGGCCGTCGACGTCACCGACCGACAGACCGGTGTTCTTCAGGTCGAGGCTGCTCTGCTCGGTCGCGCTGTAAGGGCCGCCCGGAACAGAGGCGACCGGCGCATCGTTGACCGCGGTGATGTCGATCGTGGCCGAGGCGCTCGCCGTCAGCGCGCCGCCGCCGGTGTTGCCGCCGTCATTGATGGCCAGCGTCAGCGTCGTGCTGGCGCTCGGCGTGTCCGTGTTGTCGTTATAGACCAGCGTGCTGGCGCCGCCCGCGCCCAGGAAGGCATTGAGCTGGGCAATGGTGCCGGAGATCACCAGCGAGGACGTGCCGTTGCCGCTGACGATGCTGATGCCGCTGCCGCCGGCGCTGCCGGTGAGGACGCCCTCGCCGACCGAGAGCGTCACGGTCTCGATGCCGCTGCCGCCGTCGACGTCGCCGACCGACAATCCGGTGCCCTTCAGCGAGAGGTCGACTTGCTCGGTCGCGCCGTAATGCGTGCCCGGTGCGGATGCCGTCGGCGCGTCGTTGACCGCGGTGATGTCGATCGTCGCCGACGCAGTGCCGGTCTGAGCACCGGGGGTGCCGGTGTGGCCGTTGTCATTGATCCCAAGCGTCAGCGTGGCGCTGGCGCTCGGATTGTCGCTGCCGTCGATGTAGCTGACCGCGCTCGACGCATCGCTGTTCAGCAGCGCGTTGATCTCGGAGATCGTGCCGGTGATGGTCACCGTCGAGGTGCCGCTGTTCGAGACGGTGGCGCCGCTGGTGCCGGCGGCGACCGTCAGCGTCCCCTCGGTCACCGACAAGGTGACGGTCTCGCTGCCGCCGAGGCCGTCGACGTCACCGACCGACAATCCGGTGTTCTTCAGGTCGAGGCTGGTCTGCTCGGTCGCGCTGTAAGGGCCGCCCGGAACAGAGGCGACCGGCGCATCGTTGACCGCGGTGATGTCGATCGTGGCCGAGGCGCTCGCCGTCAGCGCGCCGCCGCCGGTGTTGCCACCGTCATTGATGGCCAGCGTCAGCGTCGTGCTGGCGCTGGGCGTGTCCGTGTTGTCGTTATAGACCAGCGTGCTGGCGCCGCCCGCGCCGAGGAAGGCGTTGAGCTGGGCAATGGTGCCGGAGATCACCAGCGAGGACGTGCCGTTGCCGCTGACGATGCTGATGCCGCTGCCGCCGGCGCTGCCGGTGAGGATGCCCTCGCCGACCGAGAGCGTCACGGTCTCGATGCCGCTGCCGCCGTCGACGTCGCCGACCGACAATCCGGTGCCCTTCAGCGAGAGGTCGACTTGCTCGGTCGCGCCGTAATGCGTGCCCGGCGCGGATGCCGTCGGCGCGTCATTGACCGCGGTGATGTCGATCGCCACCGACGCACTGCCCGACTGCGCGCTGCCCGTGCCGGTATTGCCGTTGTCGTTGATCCCAAGCGTCAGCGTGGCGCTGGCGCTCGGATTGTCGCTGCCGTCGATGTAGCTGACCGCGCTCGACGCATCGCTGTTCAGCAGCGCGTTGATCTCGGAGATCGTGCCGGTGATGGTCACCGTCGAGGTGCCGCTGTTCGAGACGGTGGCGCCGCTGGTGCCGGCGGCGACCGTCAGCGTCCCCTCGGTCACCGACAAGGTGACGGTCTCGCTGCCGCCGAGGCTGTCGACGTCACCGACCGACAGACCGGTGTTCTTCAGGTCGAGGCTGGTCTGCTCGGTCGCGCTGTAAGGGCCGCCCGGAACAGAGGCGACCGGCGCATCGTTGACCGCGGTAATGTCGATGGTCGCCGAGGCGCTCGCCGATTGCGGACTACCCGTGCCGGTGTTGCCACCATCGTTGATGGCCAGCGTCAGCGTCGTGCTGGCGCTCGGAGTGTCCGTGTTGTCGTTATAAACCAGCGTGCTGGCCCCGCCCGCGCCCAGGAAGGCGTTGAGCTGGGCGATGGTGCCGGAGATCACCAGCGAGGACGTGCCGTTGCCGCTGACGATGCTGATGCCGCTGCCGCCGGCGCTGCCGGTGAGGATGCCCTCGCCGACCGAGAGCGTCACCGTCTCGATCCCACTGCCGCCGTCGACGTCGCCGACCGACAGGCCGGTGCCCTTCAGCGACAGGTTGACCTGCTCGGTCGCGCCGTAATTCGTACCCGGCACCGTCGCCGTCGGTGCCTGGTTGACGAAGGCGGCATCGACCGTGCTCGTGACCGCGACGCTGGCGTTGGTGTGCCCGCCGGCCTGATCATTGATCTGCCAGGTCAGCGTGCGCGTGCCTGCGTTCGTGCCGGCGACGTTGAATTGCACCTCTTCCAGAGCCGTTTTGTAGTTCGCAGCGCTATCGGCGCCGCTCAGCGTGAGCGTATGCGTGGTGCTGTCGTAGCTCGCATGAATGTTGGTGCCCGTCACCAGACCGCCATTGCTGACACCATTGTCGCTCAGCGTGTCGCCGGTCTGGAAGCCGCCGCTGATCACCACCGTCGCGTTGCTGGCGGCCGTGGCGAAATTGCTGCCGTTATTGTCGGTGATCGTCAGTCCAGGGTCGGCCACCACCGGACCACTGGTCGACGTCACCGTCGGTGTCGGGCTGTTGGCGCCGATGACGACGACAGGCGTCGCATACACGTCGAGCGTCGTGCTGGCGCCGCCGGCGCTGCTCAATCCATTGACGTCGGTAACCGACCAGGAGATGGTGCGGACCTTGTCGGTGCCGCCGATGGTCGGATCGCCCGTGAATCCGTATGTGACCGCCGCAAGGGCAGCCGCATAATGCGCTGCTGAATCAGACCCCGTCAGGGTCAACGTCGCACCGGAGAACGAATAAGTGATGGCGCCGATCGTGCCGCTGGTGGTCCCATTGATCGTCAGCGTGTCACCGCTGGCCGCACTGCCGATCGTCACCGTCGCGCTGCTGATATTGCTGGCGTCCGTGACCGCGATCGCGCTGTCGAGCAGCACCGGGTTTCCGGTGCTCTGGTAGAACTGGGCCGTATTGCCCACGCTGCCGAAGGTCGGCGGGACATTGACGTTGACGTGATCGGTGACCGAATTGCTCGTCACCACGCTGTCGGTGACGGTGAAGCTGATGGCGCGCTGGGTCGCGCTGGTGCTGTTGGTGCTGAAGGTGACGGAATCGATCGCCGTCGCATAGGCTGACGCCGAGGCAAGGCCCGACAGCGTGAGGAGACCGGTGCTGGCACTATAGATGCCGGTGATGCCGTTCTGAGCACTGAAGTTCAGGCTGTCGTGGTTGGCGTCGAAGCCGGCGCCGATCTGTACGGTCGCGCCGGTAAGCAACTCGCCCGGGTCGGACAGCGTTGTAATGCCGGCGCTGGTTTCGAAATGATCGGCGCTCGACCCTTCGGTGTAGGTCGTCGTCGCGCCGCTCGCGGTCAGAACCGGAGCGGCATCGAGCGCGAGATTGGTGATGACCGGATCGCCCGTGGTCGATTGTGCCGGCTGGAAAATCTTGGTGACGGTTCCACCATTGACCGATCCGACCAAGACCGAGCCCTGCTCGCTACCGCTCCCGGAGCTGGTGGTGGCCCGGTTCAGGATGAAGAGCTGGCCGCTGCTGACGTCGACCTTGAGCTCGGACGGCTGGCCCACGCTTGCCGTGGAGTACAACAGCGCCGTCGAGACGTTCGCGCCGGTAATGGTCGTGCCCAACGCGGACACCGATGCCTTGTAGACGTTATCGGTGCCGGCTGCGCCGGTCGAGATCGAATAGTTTTGGTCCCAAGTCGAGAAATACAGAGTCTGATTGGTCACATCGAGCGCGATCCCGCTCAGGAAGCCCTGCGTATAACCGACCGGCGTGACGCCATTGAGCGAGTCTGATGACGCCAGATGCAGGATCGAGGTCGCCAGGTTCGGCCCGCCGGTGGTGCTGGCAACATAGATGTCGTTGGTCGCCGACGTATTGGGATTGCCGGCGAAAGT
The DNA here is from genome assembly GCF_004114955.1 of Bradyrhizobium guangzhouense. Lineage (NCBI taxonomy): Bacteria > Pseudomonadati > Pseudomonadota > Alphaproteobacteria > Hyphomicrobiales > Nitrobacteraceae > Bradyrhizobium > Bradyrhizobium guangzhouense. Next base: position 2,891,540 of record NZ_CP030053.1, on the reverse strand, counting down.
GTTCTTGTCCGCGCCGGTGCTGTCGTCGATGAAATAGACCTTGTGATTGACCGGATCGACGGCAATATCCATGAAGATGCCGAGATTGGGACCGTAAGCCACGAGGGTTTCGCTGAGAGTGCCGGGTCCCGACACGCTGCTCAGATTGAGGTTGTTCAGATTGAGGCTGAAAATGCCGTTGATCTGGTCGAGCGTATGGGCGTTCGGATTGTTGGGATCGTACTCATTCAGCCCGCCTTGAGCGAAGTACAGCGTGTTGGTGGTAGCGTCGAGCGCGATGCCGCCGAAGAGGTTATTGTCGGCCGCGGGCGTGCTGAAGATCTTGTCCACCTTGTGACCGTCGGCCAGCGTGCCGTTGATCGCGCCGACATAGATCGCCTGCTCGCTGGCCGTGCTGCCGGCGTGCTCGAAGTCGACCACGTAGAACACCCCATGCGCCGCATCCACGGCGATATAGGTGGGATCGATCAATGTTCCGGTCACGGTCAGTGAGGCACTGTTGTTGGCCGTCCCCGTGTTGTCCGACGTGACCTCCGACCCCGCCGTGCTGGTCGAGGTGATGAAAATCTGATCCGGCAGGACGTCGGCATAGCTGGCGAGCGCGGCATCGGTAAACGGCGTCGTCGCCGCTGCAGCCGAGCCATGGCCGCCGTTCAGCTGCACATTCAGTGTCCAGCTTCCCCCCTTCGAGGCGGCACCGACCAGATGCGACGAACCGTCGATGTTGGCACCGCCGGTAGCGGCGGACAATTGAGCGAGGAAGATGTCGCCGGTCGCGTCCTGCGCAACGTCGCAGCCGAAGATCTGGATCGTGCCGCCGGACTTCATGGCATTGCCGATCGCCGCCAGCTGGCTCTCGTAGTAGCCGATATTGCTCGAAGACAGAATCGTATTGCCGAGCTGGATCATGCCATCGGCGCCGTGGGCAACGATGTCGATCGTGGTCAGATTGGGATCGGGATGGCGGGCGAGGAAGTCGGCGATCTGCTTGACGCCATCGCCGTTGGCATCGAGCATCACGACCTCGACGCCCGGCTTGGCGCCTTGCGCCAGGACTTGCGCATCGGGCACCTGGGCGTCGATGAAGACGATCTCGGTGGGATCCTTGACCCAGGTGACCACATGCGCGCGCGGCTCGCCGGAATTCGTTCCGCCGTGCCCGTGCTGGTCGGTGCCGGATCCGTTGCCCGCGGCCGGTGACGGCGTCCCGGTCGCCGTGTTGGATTCGGAGGCTGCGCCAGTCGCCGCCGGGGCCCCGTGGTCGGCGCCGGCATCGTGATGATGATGGTGGTGCGCGGCCGTCGCCGCTCCCGCGCCGTCGTACATCATGCGCGGCTCGAGCAACATGATGCCGCTGCGCCGCCGGCGTGGCTTGGTCGCGGATGGCTGCGAGTCCCGTGAAGGCGAAGCGCCAGCTTTCCGGCTGAACCAGGATCCGATGTCGGACATCTCACTCCCCCATCTGTGCAAAGCAGCGACCTGTTGCTGACAGGTGCAACCAGCTGAATGCCGCTACGCGCAGAACTTTTGTCGGAACCTTCCGGCGGTGGCGCTTAGTTAATTTATCATTAAGCTTCCGGGAGATACAAGCCGCTGCAATTTTCGGTTGCGTCTGTGGTTAAGATGGCAGCTCGCCTTCCCCGGCTTGGTGAAGCGGCTCACACATGCACAAATATTTTCCGCCGCTGCTGCAACGCGGCGCCGGAGCGTTGTGACACCCCTTCGCTCACGGCGGGATATTCCTAGTCACTGCAATTTGAACGTTGAACCATCAACGGTTGCTATGCTATCCAGAGTGCAATTGCATCGGTTTGGCGGGGCGGTCGAGGCCAACACGTTGTCGTGGTCGTTGGCCAGCCTGTTTTTTCTGAGCGTGGGGGAAGCCAATGGAACCGTTCGTCGGCCAGATCATTCTGGTTGGCTTCAATTTCGCGCCATATGGCTGGTTCCTGTGTCAGGGCCAGCTCGTTCCGATCGCCAATTATGAGACGCTTTATGCGCTGATCGGCACGACCTATGGCGGCGACGGCCAGTCGACATTCGCATTGCCCGACCTGCGCGGCCGGGTGCCGACGCATCAGGGACAGCTCACCGGCGGCTCGACCTACACCATCGGGGAGCGCATCGGCACGGAAGAAGTCTCGCTGATATCAAATCAGGTCGGCCAGCATAAGCATCAGTTCAAGACATCCTCCCAGGCGGCGAATTCCATCACGCCCGGCAATACGATGGCGCTCGGCGTTTCCAAGTCTGGAACGCCCAACAGCGGCATTTTCGTCTATGGCACCAGTACGCCGAACACCACGCTCAATCCGAACTCGATCAGTTCGAGCGGCAACAGCCTTCCGCACGAAAACCGGCAGCCATATCTGGCTTTCAACTACATCATCGCCTGGGCCGGCATCTTTCCAGCCCGGAACTGAGATCGAGCCAAACATCGCGCGTATCGAACCAGGTCGCGGATGTCTGTCTCACCAAGTCGTTCGATTTTGGCGTCGTTCTGTTATGGCGTTGCCGGCATTGCGGGGAGCACGGGATGCAGAATCCTTTTGTAGGACAGATTACGCTCTATCCTTATAATTTTGCCCCCAAGGGTTGGGCCACGTGCTGGGGGCAGATCCTTCCGATTTCGCAGTACACCGCGCTGTTCTCGCTGATCGGGACCTATTTCGGCGGCAATGGGACGAGCAATTTTGCCCTGCCCGATCTTCGCGGCAGGGTCCCGCTGGGCATGGGCCAACTCGCTGGCGGCAGCGATTACGTGCTCGGCGAACTCAGCGGCATCGAGGGCGTCAATCTTTCGAACGGCGAAATGCCGGCGCATACCCACCTTCTCAATGCGATCAACACGCCGGGCACCGTCGCCGACCCTTCGAATGCCTTTCTTGCCGAACCCTTCGTCGGCAATCGAAGCGGCGGCAGCTCGGGAAATCCTTACAATCAGGGACCGCCCAACACCGTCCTGGCGCCGCAGACGACAATCGGACTCGCCGGCAACAACTTGCCGCACAACAACATTCAGCCCTCCTTGGTGCTGACACCCTGCATTGCGCTGGTCGGCGTGTACCCAGCTCGAAATTGACGACAGTCAAGCCGACAAAACCATCCTGAGGGTCAAGACTCATGACTGATTTCTTTATCGGCGAGATCGAAATGTTCGGCTTTAACTTCGCGCCGAAGGGCTGGGCGCAGTGCAATGGCCAGCTTCTTTCGATTCAACAGAACCAGGCGCTGTTCGCGGTGATCGGGACGGCCTTTGGCGGCAACGGAACCACGAACTTCGCACTGCCCGACCTGCGCGGTCGCCTGCCGATGGGGCAAGGCCAAGGGCCCGGGCTGAGCGCAAGGACGTTGGGGCAAGCCTTCGGGGAGGAGAACCACACGCTCCTGGCGTCTGAAACGCCGGGGCACAATCATTTCGTCAACGTGATCTCGAACCCGACCGCTGCCAACGCCTCCGCGCCGGGCCCAGCCCTGTATTTGTCCCAGACGAGCTTTAGCGGCCCGCTTGGCGCGGAAACAGATCTGTATGTGGTGGACAGCGCCCCCGGCAACGCCATGAACCCAACGGCAGTCGGCTTGACCGGCGGCCAGCCGCACAGCAACCAGATGCCGACCATCGTCCTGAACTACTGCATCTGCCTGTCCGGAATTTTTCCGAGCCGAAATTAGCGCGGACCGGTACCGACGTTCGCTCGGAGCGGCGTTGCGAATCCGCCATCTCAGCGGCAACGGCAACTTCAGTTGAACACGGCCTGATAGTCCTGGCGGTCCGGCGCTCTGGTGTGAATGGGAATGACATAGAGATCGAAGCGAGGACCATCCTCCACCTCGGCCGCGTAGAATCCCTCCGGCATGACGCCCTGTCGGGGGCCATGAAAGACCAACGTGAACGGCTTGTGCGTAAGCTCCGGCGAATGAGGCAGATCGCTCACATCGATCTGGGCCAAGCGCAATGGATGATGGTGTCCCTCGAACCGGAAAAGCTTGTGCAGATGCGGCGTGAAATCCTCGTGCTGCGGCGACGACGTCATGGTCAGTCTTTCCCCTCTCTCCGGATTGCGCGGACCACCCGGCATCCCCGCCGGCAGGCCTGGCCGATCTCCATGATCGCCGCCAAGCGGGATGCGAAGCAAGGGCTCTCACGTGGATGACGATTTGAAAACGGCGGAAAGCCGCGTCGAGGAGGATGACACGCATCAAAATGCGTATCATCCGGAAGGGCAGATGCAATGTCCCGACCGACTCCGGCTGCCCCTCTCTTTTGACGCCGACCAGCTCGCGGCGGATCTCGTTCGACTATCCGCCACGCGCTGGATCGACCATTTCGTCACGCAGAACTACGAGGGCAGTTGGAGCGTGATCCCGCTGCGGGCACCGGCCGGGGCACGCCATCCGGTCAAGATGATCTATGCCGATCCGACCGCGACTGATTTCGAGGACACGCCGATGCTGGCCGAGTGCCCGTATTTCCGCGCCGTCCTTTCGAGCCTCGCCTGTCCGCTGCAGGCGGTACGCCTCATGCGGCTCACGCCGGGCTCGGTTATCAGGGAACACACCGATCTCGATCTCAGCTTCGAGCGGGGCAGTGTACGCCTGCACATCCCTGTCATCACCAATGCCGGCGTGGAGTTCGACCTCAACCGGCGCCGGGTCATCATGGAAGCCGGCAGCTGCTGGTACCTGCGGCTGTCAGATCCGCACCGGGTCGCCAATCGCGGCGAGACCGACCGCGTCCACCTCGTGATCGACGCCGCTGTGAACGATTGGGTCGCATCGTTGTTTGCGGCGGCGATGCGAGAATAGAACAAGGATAGAAGCAGAATGCTGTCGCTCGAGCGCTTCCGCGCGATGATGGAAGCCGACCCGACGCTCCAGGAGCGTCTCAATCAACCCGACGATCCCGCTTCATTCATTGCGACCACCGTCTCAATGGCGCGAGACCATGGCATCGATCTCAATGCTTTGGAGGTCGCTGCGGCGCTCGAGAGTGGCCGGCAGATCCCGGCATCGAACCACGTCCGACTGCCCCCGCGTGGCTGGCTCCCGGTCCGGACACAATGGCACGAACGGGCGCTTTGGCTCGACTGGGCCTATGTCGGGCCCGAGCCGTTCCGGGAGCCGTTCTTCGAACAGAGTGTCGTCCGATGGTGCAGCAAGCCGTTCAACCGTCTGTTCCGGTATGCAACGCCGTTCGACGCGCTCACTGAGGCGCAGCCGCAGCATTTGCAGCTGGCGCCGAGCGGCTTCATCTTCCACATGTCCCGTTGCGGTTCGACGCTGGTGTCGCAGATGCTGGCGGCGAGCCCGCGCCACGTCGTCATCTCGGAAGCGGAGCCGATCGATGCGGTCGTGCAGGCGCGGCGCCCATCCCCCGATCTGACCGAAGACCAACAGGTTGCAATGCTGCGCACGATGGTCGGCGCGCTCGGCCAGGCGCGATCCAGTGAACAGCAGCATCTCTTCGTCAAGCTCGACAGCTGGCACACGCTCGCGCTGCCGCTGTTTCGTCGCGCCTTCCCCGATACGCCGTGGATTTTCCTGTATCGCGAGCCGGTCGAAATTCTGGTTTCGCATTCCAGGAGGCGCGGCATGCACATGGTGCCGGGATTGCTCGGCGATGTCTTCGGGGAGCCGCCAGAGGCAGCGCCAAATCTCGACGCTTATTGCGGGCATGTTCTCGGCCGGATTGGCGAGAGCGCTCTGCAGAACCATGCTCACGGCGCGAGCCTCTTGGTGAATTACACGGGTCTGCCGGAGGCCATCTGGACCGATGTGCTGCCGCATTTTGGCATCCACTGCAGCGCCGCCGACCGCGCCGCGATGGCCCATGTCGGCCAATACGACGCCAAGACCCCTGACCGGCCGTTCGCCGGCGATAGCATCGCCAAGCGCGAGGCGGCGACGCCGGCGATCGTGCGTGCGGCCAGCCGGCTCAGCGCCCTCCACGCCAGGCTCGAGGCGCTCCGCGCCACCATGCGTGACGATCGCGGGATCGTTGAGCCCGCACGACCATGAATGATCCGTCGCATGCCGTCATCGCGATCGCCTCACCGGCAGGCGATTTGCGCCTGCGTCCGGAGCAGGATGCGGATAACGACTTTCGTTTCGCACTGTTCTGCCAATCGCGTGCTGCGGAATTGGCGTTAATGCCGATCGAGCCTGTCGCGCATGAGCAATTGATGCGCATCCAGTACCGCGGTCAGACGATGACCTATCGCACCAACTTCCCCGGCGCGCGCTTCGACATCATCGAACGCGAGGGATCCGCGATCGGACGGCTGATCACCGATCGTGCCGGCCATCATATCGCGATCGTCGATTGGGCAATCATGCCGGAGATGCGCGGCCGCGGCATCGGCACGGCGATCATGCAGTCCCTCATGGAGGAAGCGCGGCAGACAAACCGCGAGATCCGCCTCAAGGTGGCGTCCAACAACGCCGCGGCACTGCGGCTCTATCTGCGTCTTGGATTTGCGGAGGTGGCGGAGATGCCGCTCTATACGGAGCTCGCGTGGAACGCGGACGGATCCCGCGACAGATGATGGGGAGTTGTACTTGGATACAGTCCGCCTACGCCCTTTGGGCTACGGCGCGACAGCCTTCGCTCGCTTCGCGTATTGATAACTTTGGCTGGCTTGCCCAGCCGTAGCTCGCGAAGCGAGCGAAGGCTGGTGGGGGAGGCAGGACTCGAACCTGCGAAGCCATGAGGCGGCTGATTTACAGTCAGCTCCCTTTGCCACTCGGGACACTCCCCCGCTCGACGGCAGCACAATCGGGCCGGACCTTGCCGGCGGACCGAAGACGGCCATGGAACGTGAAGGCCGCGACAGCCCGGATGGGGGCGCGACCGGGCGCGTTTATGGGCGAAGCTGTGGGGCAAAGTCAACCGAGGCGAACAGCTAAAATCGCCCCTGAAGCCACCCAAATTGCCATATTCGGGGACCCGTGACACAAGCGAGCCCATGAAGGATCGAAAATTCGTCCCCAAGGGCCCCCGCGGGGGGTCTAAGCCATTCAACAGGCCCGGAAAATCGGCTGGCCGGCCGGCCTGGCGCGAGCGCGATTCGCATGGTGACGGGCCCGTCATCCTCTATGGCTGGCACACCGTCACCATGGCGCTCGCCAACCCGCAGCGGCGGATCCGCAAGCTGACGCTGACCGAGAACGCCGCACGGCGCCTGGCGGATGAAAACATCCAAACCCCTGTTGCGCCCGAGATCGTACGTCCCCAGGAGATCGACCGCCTGCTCTCGCCCGACGCCGTTCATCAGGGGCTGCTCGCCGAGGCCGATCCCCTGCCCTCGCCCGACATCGAGACCTTGAAGCAGGAAGGCATGGTGCTGGTGCTCGACCAGATCACCGATCCGCACAATGTCGGCGCGATCCTGCGCTCGGCCGCGGCGTTCGCGGTCAAGGCGATCGTGACCACTGCGCGCCACAGTCCCGAAGCGACGGGCGTGCTCGCCAAGGCCGCCTCCGGCGCGCTGGAGCTGGTACCCATGGTATCAGTGCAGAACCTCGCGCGTGCGCTGACCGCCCTGAACGAGCGCGGCTTCCAGACCGTCGGCCTCGACAGCGAAGGCAGCGAGGATCTCTCCGAGGTGACGTTGCGCGAGCCGCTCGCTTTGGTGCTCGGCGCCGAGGGCAAGGGCCTCAGGCAATTGACGCGCGAGACCTGCAGCGTCGTGGCGCGACTCGACATGCCCGGCGAGATCAAGAGCCTCAACGTCTCGAACGCGGCCGTGCTCTCGCTTTATGTCGGTGCTGTCAGGCTGGGCCTGATGAAGAGATAGCGTTTTCGAGCCAAGTGGATCCCGGTTCGCGTCAAGAAAACGCGTCAAAATAACAAGCTGAACGACGAAACGCTCGCCCGCATGACGCGGACGAGCGCTTCATCACCTCGACAGATCAGAGATCAGTAATAGCGGCGCAGCACGCGATGGCCGCCATAGTACGGCGCGTAGCGGTGCGCGTAGCCATAGCGCGGACCGTAGCCGTAATGCGGACGCGGCAGATAGCCGTAGCGCGGGCCGTAGCCGTAGCGATACGGACGGTAGTACGGACGGTGATGATAGGCGTACGGTGCAACGGCAGCGGCGCGATAGCCATAGCCGTAATTGGCGGGGGCGACGACCGCGTCTTCCTGGTAGGTCGGATACGGCGCGAAGGCGCCCGGACCGGTGTAGGTCGGGCCCTGGTTGACGTAGTAGTACTGCGAGGTCGGCTCGGCGAGGCGCTCATAGCCGTAACCGTAAGCAGCGCCGTAGCCATAGCCGCCGCAGCCGGTGTTGCAGCCGGAATAGACCGGCGCAACCGGCTGGCACGGGTTAAAGCCGCAGGCCATGGCGGGCGCAGCGCCCACAAACATCACGGCAGCCGCCGCGACCAGTCCCGAAATCATCTGACGCATTACTCTCTCCTGTTGATTTCCGTCTTGTTGGATTCTGACGTTTCTTAACCCGGCGGCCTGCCGGGCATTCCTGTGCGCGGCCGTGGCCGTGGTGGCCGCGGCTGGTCGTTGATCTCGGGCGCCAGGATCACCGGCGGCGGGTTGACCGGCACATCCATTTGCGGCGGCAGCGGCGCGGACGATGCGCCCCAGCTTTGGTGGTAGGTCTCCGCCGGCTTCGGCAATTTGCGGTTCACGGGCGGCTCGACCTCGAGGCGGCCGTAGCCGGGCTGCAAGCCCATGCTCGGATAATAATGGCCGACATTGTCGGGCTGCCGATCCGGGACGTACACCCCGCCATAGATCGTGGGCTGCACCTGGACGTTCTTGCCGAGGCCCCAGACACCTTCGACCACGGCGTAGGACGCATCGATATTGTCGATGATGATGGGCACGCCGGGACGGCCGGGCACGACGATATCGAAGCCGCCGCCGGCAAAGGCCGTCGCGGGCAGTCCGATCAGAAACATTGCGAGCGCGGATGCGCGCATGGAAGAGTCCCGGTGATCCGGACCGCAAACTATCCGATCGCAACGTAGAGAGGGTTAAGGACAGCTGACCAAATTCAGGTAAGCCTAACGCGTAAGGATCTCGCGCTGCTCAAATGCGGCGAGGCGCACTAGCGAAGTGTTAACGCGAAACGGCATCGCGGCACCGGTGGCCTGCAGTTGCGCGGCATGGATTGCACATCCTGGGCGCGCTCACGTCGATGTGACAGAAGCTGCGAAAAAGGCGCGGAACGACGACCGAAGGTCGCACTTAGCACTGATCTCAACAATGTGGAGGAAGTGCCATGACGAGCCTGAAGCTAGTAGGCTTGGCCGCGATCGTCGCGTCTGCGCTGGCAACGCCAGCCCTGGCGCAAACTACGGCTGACAATGCGGCCCGCTGCGCAGGTCTCTTCCAGGATCCCAGCTGCCAGACTGTCGGTCCCGGCTATTCCGCCAACGACCGCGCCTATCGCCGCCGGCACATGGCGCGTCGGCAGATGAATCCGGATGAGGGAACACAATCGGGGTTCTGGCCGCTCGACACCGCGGGCGCGGTGGCCGGCGCGGCCGTCGGCACCGCAGCAGCGGTCGCCACTGCCCCGCTCCAGGGCTGGGACAATTCCTACGCGAGCTATGATCGCGGGGGACCCGGCTGGTACGGCGACTGGAACGCCTATGCCGCCCGCAATGGCATCGTGTGCAGACCCGGCACCTGGTTCAAGGGCGAAGACGGCCGGCAGCATCTCTGCCAGTAGGGCCTGATGTCAGGCGAAACGCTTCAGGCGGCCCCCGGGGGGCCGCCTGTTTCGCGCCGGGTAAAACGCCGCCGCGGGTTCTGGCACTTGTCAAACAAGTCTGGTATTGCGACGCGCGGACGGGCGGCCCGGCAGAGGCCGGCCCCTGCCCGCTTCCTCAAGCGCGTCGCCGGCTTAGCTCAGCGGTAGAGCAGCGGTTTTGTAAACCGAAGGTCGGGGGTTCAATCCCCTCAGCCGGCACCAGCGCCGATGCGCATCCCTCAGCTTGAAGTCTTCGGTATGCTGCCGTGTTGCAGGTGCTCGACGTCCTTGCCCGTGATGTCGACCCATGCATGCTTTGACCGCTCGAACACCGATTTTGATGGCGCCGGGAAATTCGGGTCGGCGATGGCGCCCACGGCGACGCCGATCATCGCCGGAAACTTGTCGGGCCTCCAAAAAACCGTCGAGCCGCACTCGGGGCAAAAATAGCAGCGGACCTTGCCGCCGCTCTCGCCGGCGCGAGCATACTCCTTCGGCGCTCCCGAGATCTTGACGGCTTCGACCGGGTAGAAGGCGCCGACACCGAACGGCGCGCCGGTCCGCCGCTGGCATTCGAGACAGTGACAGGCCGCGACCAATTTGGTCGGTCCCGGAAGCGACAGCGCAAGCGCGCCACAACTGCATCTGGCGTCGATCATTGACTCCCCTCCTTCGTCGATTGTTTTGATATGTGTGTCAGGTCGCGGCGACGATGGCCGGACCGTCTCAGGCGTGCTCAGCACCCTTCGGCAACTCATCCAGCCGCCAGAGTCCGAGGCTCTTGTCGCGCCAGCCGCCACCACCCTCGTCGCAGCGCTCGTTGATCAATTCGCGCGGGGGCGGCCAGCCGAACGGCGGCTTCGTCATGTTGAGCGCGCGCCAATCGCCGTCCTCGCAATCGCCGTTATCCTCCCACTCCGGAAACGTCGTGACCAGCAGGAATTGCGCGCTGCTGGCACGAAAGCGGGCAAGGGCGCATGCGATGTTCCGGAAGCTCAGATGCACGAGACAGTCGCGGCACAAGATCAGATCACAGCGCGGCAGGTGATCGCGCGTGATGTCGGCGACGAGAAAGCGGCCCCGCAATTCGCCTCGCGCCACGCGCGCGCTGTTGGCCGCGATCAGCGACGGCACGATATCGATGCCGGTATAGTCGACGTCGAGGCGCATGCCACCGATCCAGCCGGCATCGCCGCAGGGCGCGTCGAGAAGTGAACGCGCGCCCAGACGAAGCAACAGGCCGGGCAGTGCTTCGCGGATCGCGGCGGTGGCAACATCCTCCGACCCGAGGCCCGAAACCGACGTCGCCGCTCCCCAAAGGTTGGTCCGCTCGATCCTCTCAAAGCGCGCGGCGAGATCGAGGCCTGCAAGATTTTCGCGGTCGGCAACGAACCGCTCATGGGCAAGCACGGCGGGGCGATGGGAGATCATCGAATGGGACTCGCGTCAAGATTCCGTCGCAAGCATACTATACGCGCGAGGCATCGATCCGAAACCTGACCACCAGAGATTGGACTGGAGTGCAGCTTGAGATAACATGCGTATCGCAGGTCCTCTCATACCAATCACGAAAGCGCTAAAACCATCGCAGGAGCCGTCGCGGCCGTCGTTGCGACGCCCTTCCTGTTCGTGATCGCGATGGCATTCTTGCTGCAATAGGATCTGCGAGGAGCCGGCGGCACGAGGCCGCAGGACCGTGGACATCGCGCGGGATCAGGCCGCGCGCACTTCGTGCAAGCTTTCCTCACATGTCAGGCAGCCCTGCCCCCCTAGCGCGCTCGGAACCAATCCCGGGGCTTGCTTGTTTTCGACCCATGCGGATCAGAGAAGACAATCGAAACATGGTCCTGCTGGCGACGGTCACGCTGTGCTGTGGTGTCGTGGCAGGCGCGCTTGCGGTCCTCGAGCCTGTGCTGGGGCGGGCTCCGGAAAAGCAGGTTGCAGACGGCAGGCCGATCGAGAGCGCAAGCCCGACGCCCGTCCGGGTGGTCGGCGCCCCCTTCGTGCCGAATGTCAATCCGAGCCAGCGCTAGCGATCGGGGGATACCTCGCGGGCGTCCTCTGGTTGGGTATGGGCGCGCACCAGATCCTCGACGAACGCAATCACCTGCGCCCGCTTCTCGGGCGGCAGCAACAGGAAGGCGCGCACAAGCCGCAGGCCCTGCACCTCGTCCGACGGGTCGGCCCTGGAATCCATCCGCCCAATGTCAGGCGACCGGGAAAAATATGCAATCCCCTGACGCGCAACCTTCTTGATTCGGCCTCCCGGCTTTGGTGGAATGGCTTTAACAGGGTGGTGGATCATGAAGTGGATCAGGGAGCGCGACGCTCTGATCGCGCAGACGCTGGCCTTCGTGCAATCGGTTGCCGGCAAGAAGGACGATTTCCCTCAGCTGGATACCGCGGCAGCTCCTCCGGTCCTGGCCGCGGAGGTCGTCGCCGTCCGGGCCGTGACCGTGACGCTCGAACCGGCGCAGGCCGATCCGCCGCCGCAGGTCGCCACGGCGCCCCAGCCCTTGCCGTTGCCCGTACCCCCACCGCGAATGGGTGGCGACTTCCGCAGCGAGATGCAGGCCCGCATCGCCAATTTCAGGAAGCATCAGGAGCGGTTCGAGCGCGAGCGTGAGGAATATTGTGCTGCCACAATGACGAAGCTACGCGCGGCCATCCGCGATGCTGGCGCGCCGCCCACGGCTCGCAAATAGGGCCGGGCCACCCGCCTACAACCAGGACCAAACCAGCCAGAGATTGGCTGCGCATGCGCCGATCAGTGCCAGCGTCAGCGGCAGCAGCATATGCCCACAGCAGGTTTTTAGGTCGGTCGTCATGGCCGGAAACATCCGCTGATTCCGCCAAACGAGTCCCACGGTTTCTTTTTCTGGCGATTCAGGACTCGTTAAGGACTCAAGCCCCGGCGATCCCCTCCCCGTAACCAGGCACCTATCACGGCCCCGTGATCAATCCGGAACCGCTCGGCCCATGACGCCGTTAACGCGCTTTACGGGAGCGGGAAGCATGCCCTACGCCCTGTTCTGCAACGACAGCCAGATCAGCAAGGCCTATCCCGACGAGGCTGACGTCTGGAAGTTCGCGCAACGGAGCGGGCTGGTCGTAGACGTCGGGTCCGACGACGAGCGGCACGGTCCGCGCCGGGTGCTCGACAATGACTACGAGATCAAGTCCTGCCGGGCCGCCCAGGGCGAGGACCCCGCCAAGAACAAGGCGGACGCCGAACGGGAATCCAGGATTGAGCTTCAGCTCAACTCGTGAGGTCCGGCCACGAAATTTCGGGGCAAAGCGCTTGAGCGAAAGGCGGTGGCGAGGCGCGCGTCAGGGTGTCGCGATCGCGAGCGAAGCCTGCTCACCGGCAACCGACACGCAGGCCTTGCGGCGATGCAGCCCGCGGATCGCTCCGGTAACCTTCAGCACCTTGCCGGATGGACAGGACGCGTCCTTGACGAAGGCGACCTCGTAAGGTGCCAACATCAGAGGCTCGGATTTGAGGATTGTTTGGGCAGAGCACGGGACCGCGGCAAAGCACGCGACTGTCACCACTGACGTCAAGATACGCATTTTCGTCATCCCACCAGCCCGGCAATCCCCTAATACGCGTACCGGAGCGCGAGTTCCGTAAATCGCAAAAATTATTTTTGCTTTACCCGATGCCCGTGACATCAGTGAGAAAGCGCGCGCCTGACCGTTTGCTTGCAAATGACGCGCCAGATGGTTCACGCAATGGAAACGAGGCAAGCAAACCGGATCGCAAAACGAAAGGCCGGCAGGTAGCCGGCCTTTCTGGGATCGTGATCGTGCTCGCTGGGCGGCTCAGTAGCGCGAGGCCGCTGGACCACCCCAGCCGAAGCGATAGTTTACACCGACCTTGACGGTATGTTCGTCGTCCCGGCCGCGGACGCCGACCACGTCTGCCGGGCCGGAGGTGATCGTGGTGCTGCCGAAATTGTAGTACTGGTACTCGGCCTTGGCCGACCAGTTCGGTGCGAACATGTATTCGAGGCCGCCGCCGACCGTGTAGCCGTCCTTGCTGTTGCCGCTGGCCGTAAAGGGTTGAGGCACGCCGGCGACGTTGACGCCGAGGCCGCCATTGCGCCAGGCATAACCGCCCTTGGCGTAAAGCAGCGCCGGGCCCCAGGTGTAGCCGAGGCGGCCGGTGACCGACCCGATCTGGTCCGTGTTCGACGTCACCTGGGTCCCGAGCGGGAACGTGACGCCGTTATTGTTGGTCGGCAGCCAGGAATACTGGGCCTCGATACCCAACACCCAATTCGGCGCGAACTGGTAGTCGAAGCCACCCTGCACGCCACCCATGAAGCGGGCGTCGCTGGACTGGAAGGTGGTGTCGCCAGCGAATGCGCCGCCGACATGGCCGCCGATGTAGAAACCGGTCCAGTTGTAGATCACCTGCGGCGGCGTGTAGGCCGGTGCCTTGGTGTAGGTGCGCGGCTGCATGTCGGCCGCGGCCGCCGGTGCGGCCAGGGCGAGCAGAGCTGCTGCACCAAGCAAAATCGTCTTCATGGTCATCCCCGTTCTTTCATTTACGACACTCAGGAAACAACGTGGCGTGAATTGGGTTGCTTCGCGGCGATGCCGGAACGTTGATCGTTCGTTACTGTGACGGAGCGGCAACATCGCGATTTTGTTCCATCACGTCCGCTTCCGCCGACAGATTTCGTCCTACGCGCATGTCCAGCCGTAACGATTTGTCGCAAGGCCAAACCGCCACGTTCAAGGCTCGCCAAAACGTGATCCAGCGGCTCCGGCAGCTCTTGTTCTAGCAGTCCGGGATGAAGGTGGCCTTTGCGCTACCGCGCCATCTTTTCCAGTTCCGGAAAGGGTGCGTAAACCGCGCCGGCACAGAGCTCGCTCGCGCGATCGACGACACGGTCGGCACGGCCATTGACGTAGACGACGGCGCGCTCGCGCATGGCCTTGTAGCTGCCGTCGGTCTCCCGCGGCGTGAAGTGCAGGCAGCTGACGTAGAACTGCCGTCCGCCGATCTCACGCAGCACCGGATCCGCCATGCTGGCGTCGCGCACTCCGACCGGATTGTTGAGATAGGCGTGAAGCAAGGCCAGCGCGTCGCTGCGGAAATTGTCGGGAAACGGCTGCGGCCCTCCGGCCTGGGCCCCTTCCATCAAGGATGGACGGTCACCATCGCTGCCGAAACAGGCCGCGAGCGCCAACGGCAAGGCCAGGATCAGTGTCAGGCTCGCCGCACGTTTCGCCAATGGCCTCACGGTCACGCTCGTCGCTCAATCGACCCGGAGTATGCCGGCTCCAACGGTGCAATGATACATCTCTAGAGATGTTTTGCCCGACGAGTCAAACGGATTCGCAAAATCCGCAGACCGGTGTCCTTCGCCCCCATCCTCCCTCGTCTACTGTGCATGGGGTTGTTTTCGCGATTCCTGATTGCGGTCTCGAGACCACGGAATCCCTTGCGCAAACGGCGCACCGGCCCGCCGTCAGCAGCTCGCGTTTGCGCGCGGCGTGACGAGCGAGCCGGGCCTGCATTCCACACGCGGCGGCAGGGCAATCCAGGGATGCCGCCGCACGGGATCAGTCGTTAGCCGCGCTTCTCGGTGGTCACCGGCTTGGCGAGGCTCGAATGCGTCTTCAGCGACTTCCTGGCCGACAGATGCTTGTGGTGATGACGGTGCGTCCGCACGGTCTTGTGCTGGTCCGGCGTGATCGCGGCGTTGGCGTTCATCGCCTTCGTCTTGGTGTCGACCTTGGCGGGCGACTTGACGTCGGCCGTCTTCGCTTCGGACTTGGCTTCGGGCTTGGCCGCGGTGGTGGAGACCTTGCTCTGGGTCTGATCCGCCTTGATCACCGGGGCGGTCGCGGTGGACTTGGTGGCATCCTTCGCGGCATCCTTGGCGAAGGCCGGGGCGGCGATGACGGAAGCTGCGAGCAAGGCTGCGGAAATGGTCTTCAACATGGTGGTCTCCTCTTGGAAGGATCTTGAGGCGGCGCCCTCTCGCCA
This sequence comes from Bradyrhizobium guangzhouense, assembly GCF_004114955.1. Taxonomy (NCBI): domain Bacteria; kingdom Pseudomonadati; phylum Pseudomonadota; class Alphaproteobacteria; order Hyphomicrobiales; family Nitrobacteraceae; genus Bradyrhizobium; species Bradyrhizobium guangzhouense. The sequence continues at coordinate 2,875,817 of NZ_CP030053.1, read as the reverse complement.
ACTCTTCGATCATGGGGAGAGCCTAGACGGCGCGCGCTGAACCCGTTCTGAAGCGCGTGGCAGGCTTCCGTTCATCTGGATGACAAGTTTGTTATCTTTCCCGGGAAGGCCGAACGGCCGGCGACGGCCGGGAATGTTTTCGGCGGCCGGGTGTTCCGGTCTTTGGGCAATCGTGTAGGATCGCCACGTTCATACGGGAGAACTTCGATGCGCAGACTCTCAACGCTTCTCGTGCCGGGACTTGTCGCCATGACCTTGGCGGCCGGACCGGCCCTGACCAGCGCCTATGCCGCCGGCAGTGACGAGCCCTCCTCGCCGCCAAAGTCGGATACGTCGACCAAGAAGGGCAAGAAGAAGAGCTCTTCCGTCACCGATCCGAAATTCCTTGCGGCCTACCGGACCGCGTACACCACGATCTACGACAAGCACGACTATACGGACGCGATCGGCCAGCTGAAGCAGCTCAAGCGTGACGACGTTGCCGACGTCGCCAATTTGATCGGCTACTCCTACCGCAAGCTCGGCGACTACCAGTCCTCGAAGGTCTATTACGAGATCGCGCTAAAGGACGATCCGAACCACGTCCGCACCTGGCAGTATTACGGCCTCTGGCAGCTCGAGCAGGGCAACCGCGAGCAGGCGCAGTACCACCTGAGCAAGATCGCCTCCCTCGCCGGCACCGACAGCTCCGAGTATCGCTCGCTGGCTGCAGCGCTCGACAAGCCGACCGGCGCGATACTCGTCTACTGAGATATCGCATCTTCTGATGACGCGAACGGGCACGACCTTTGCGGGTTGTGCCCGTTCTGCTTTCTCGGCTAGCTTTCGCGCACCCATCCCTCCTCGCAAATTGGTAGCGCAATGGACACGTGGCTGCGATCCGCGATCGACTACATCGGCTCCTGGATTGAATTCCAGCAGACGACCTTCCAGCAGCCGGGCGTCTTGCTCGCCATCGTGCATCGCGGCGAGGTCGTCGCCGAGCATGCGTTTGGGCTTGCCAATCTCGACACCGGCGAGAAGCTGACCCCGCGCCACAGATTCCGCATCGCCTCGCACTCCAAGAGCTTTACCGCGGCCGGCATCATGAAGCTGCGCGAGCAGCGCAAGCTCCGGCTCGACGATCCGGTCGGCCAGTATGTCAGCGGCCTGCATCCGAGTGTCGCCGGGACGACGATCGCGCAGGTGCTGTCGCACAGCGCGGGGCTGACGCGCGACGGCGCCGATTCCGGCCAGTTCATCGACAACCGCCCCTATCTCAACGCCAGGGAACTGCTCGCCGAGCTGAAGCTGCCGACCGCGATCGAACCGGGCACGCGTTTCAAATATTCCAACCACGGCTTTGCCCTGATGGGACTCGTCATCGAAACGGTGACGAAGGAGCCCTACTCCGACTGGATCAAGCGCGAGATCATCGAGCCTGCGGGGTTGCGCGAAACCGAGCCGAATGCGCCGCTTCCCAAAGGTGCGCTGTTTGCCCGCGGCCATACGCGAAAGCTGCCCCTCGGAGAGCGCTGCGTGATACCAGGCGACAATCCGGCCCATGCGATGGCGTCCGCCGCTGGCTTCGTTGCCACCGCCGCGGACACCGCGCGATTCTTTGCCCAGCTTGCCCCCAACGCGAAGAAGAGCGTCCTGTCGGGCGCGAGCCGGCGCGAGATGACGCGGCATCATTGGCGCGTGCCGCAGAGCTTCGAGGCTTATTACGGCCTCGGCGTCAACGCCGGCAAGACCGACGGCTGGGACTGGTTCGGCCATGGTGGCGGCTTCCAGGGCTACATCTCGCGGACCTGCTCGATTCCCGGATGCGAGCTCGCTATCAGCATCCTCAGCAACTCCATCGACGGCGCCGCACCGTTCTGGATGGACGGCGCGATGCAGATCCTGCGTGTCTTCAAGAGCCGCGGCGCGCCCGACCGACGCTTGCGCGACTGGACCGGCCGCTGGTGGACGATCTGGGGCGCGACAGACTTTGTGCCCGCCGGCAACCGCGTGCTGATCGCCAACCCGCAGTTCAACAATCCCTTCATGGATACCGGCGAGATCGAGGTCACCGGCCGCGACACCGGCAACCTCGTCTGGGCGGCCGGCTATTCCAGCCACGGTGAGCCGGTGCGCCGCGTCCGCGACAAGCGCGGCAAGGTCAGCGACATCTGGATCGCGGGCGCCAACGTCAAGCCCGCGGCGGTCGTCGCGCGCGAGATCGCGCGGCGCTATCCGCCGCGGAAGCGCCGGCCTACTCCCGAATGAGCGCCTCGACCTCGCTCCGCAGCGCCTGCCGCGAGCCGTCGCGCGAATAGAACATGTGGCCGCCGGGATAGACGACGAACTTGACGCGCGATGTCACGAAGGCCGGCAGTTGGTCGAGCGCCCGCTTCGTGCCGAAATAGGGCGTCGCGAGATCGAACAGACCGTGTGCGACGAGAACGTTCAGCTTCGCATCCGTGGCGAGGATCTGGCGCAACTCCGACAGCGATTGCGGCGGGTTGATGCCGCCACCGAAGTCCCAGTTGTGCTCGACCGAGCCGTTGAGGACCTCATAGGAGCCGTCTGGCCGCCAGTTGAGCTTTCGTGTGAGCACATCGACCGCAGCGCTCGTCAGCGGCGCCTGAAGCGCATCCCCGGAGGGGTCGCCGAAATGTGAGCTGCTCGAATCCGGATAGGGATCGAGACCACGCACCGAGCCGTCGTAGCGTCCGGTCACCACGCCGTTCTTGCGATCGAGTTCGCGGCGGAATTCGCCGACGTCGAAGCGGCCGGCGAGCCTGCGGCTTACCGTCTGGTCGATGCCGGTGAGTTCGGCGACCTTGTCGGCGAGGCGATTGGTGGCTTCCTTGTCCGCCTCGCCCTTGACGAGATCGGCCAGAAATTCCCCGCGAGCGTAGGCCTCCACGTCGGCGAGATCAGCGCGCTTGACCGGTCCCTTGGCTTCGCGCGCCACCGCCACGTAGCTCGGCAAGCTCGCGACATATTGCAGCAGGCTCGTGCCGGTGAATTCGCGGAAATCCAGGAGGGGTGACACCAGGATCAAGCCTCTGACGCCAACGCCATGCTGAATCTGCAGCTGGCGAACAACCTTCGGCCCGCGGATGCCGCCGTAGCTCTCGCCGGCGACGAATTTCGGCGAGGTCAGGCGATTGTGCTTCTCGAGCCAGCGGCGAATGACGAGCGCGATCGAGTTGACATCCCCGTCGACCGAATAGAACCGCTTGCGCGCGTCCTCACCGCTGGCGATGACGCGGCTATAGCCGGTGCCAACGGGATCGATGAAAACAAGATCGGTGAAGTCGAGCCAGGTCTCCGCGTTCGGTTTCACCTCGGGCGAGGCCGACGGCGACAGTCCCTCGCCGTCAAGCGGCAGCCGCCACGGCCCGACCGCGCCGAATTGGAGCCACGCCGAGGATGCGCCGGGTCCCCCGTTGAAGAGGAATGTCACCGGGCGCGTGGCGCGATCGGCGCCGTCGAGCTCGTAGGACGTGGTGGCGATGTCGGCGAGCGGCTCGCCTTTCTCGTTGAACACCCGGATCGCGCCGGCGGTCGCGGCGAAGTTGAGCGTTCGGCCCGGCAAGTCGAGGGTCTGGTGGGTCGTCGAGTCGTCAGGGAGGCGACGATCGGAAGCCGCCGGCGAAGCCTGCGCCCCATTCTGCGCATTTCCGCCGCGCCCGGCCTTCTGTCCGGCGGGCGCGGCCGCCTCGTTGCGTGGCTGCGGCGGATCGTCCGCCCGGGCCGGGCCCGCGAGCACGAAAGCGGTGACCGCGAGCATCAGTCCCGCACGGCGCAAGCTCATGACCATGATTGTTCTCCCCGCCCGCTCGGGCTGTCCGACCACAGATGTAGCCGCAAATTGCGACGGTTTGGGGGATCGGGCCCTGGACTGGCGATCCGGGACTGATGAACCCGGCTTTTTGCCCTCAAATGGGACGCCCGGCCGACCTCCGCGTTTGCCTTGCCAGCCGGTCATCCTCGACAATACAGGTCCAGGTCGTATAGACGACCTCGGCGGACCTTTCTCGAGCCAGCGGCACCTGCCCGGAAGCCATGACCAAGCCATCGCGATACGAACGGATCGCCTTCGTCGCCAGCCCGAGCAGCGAGGCAGAGGCCGCCTTTCACCAACTCACGTCGCAATACGGCAATTGCGATCCTGACGAGGCCGACATCGTGGTCGCCCTCGGCGGCGACGGGCTGATGCTTCAGACGCTGCACCACCACATGCGTTCGGGCAAGCCGATCTACGGCATGCACCGCGGCACGGTCGGCTTCCTGATGAACGAGTACTCGACGCATGATCTGCGCGCACGACTCGAAGCGGCGCATGAATCCGAGATCAATCCGCTGCTGATGCGCGCGACCGACGTCAACGACCGCGTCCATTTGCACCACGCCATCAACGAGGTCTACCTGTTCCGGCAGACCTCCCAGGCGGCGCGGCTGCGAATCCTGATTGACGAGCGCGAGCGCATGCCCGAGCTGATCGCCGACGGCATCATCGTCGCGACGCCGGCGGGCTCGACGGCCTACAACCTGTCGGCCCAGGGCCCGATCCTGCCGATCAATGCTGCGCTCTTGGCGCTGACGCCGATCAGCGCCTTCCGGCCGCGGCGCTGGCGCGGCGCCCTGCTCCCCAACACCGCCTATGTCGTGATCGAGGTGCTGGAAGATGACAAGCGCCCGGTCGCGGCGGTCGCCGACCACGAGGAGGTCCGCAGGGTCCGGCGCGTCGAGATCCTGTCCGACAAGACCATCTCGATGCGCATGCTGTTCGACCCCGGCCACAGCCTGGAAGAGCGCATTCTGCGCGAGCAGTTCGGCTATTGAGCCCGGCCGCCCTTTCTTGCCCGGGCGCTCGGCGGCAACGCTTCGTTAACCCGAGCCACGATATGGTTAACGAAGGTTGACCGCTTTGGCCCGGGCGTCATGTTCCGTATCGACTTCAACAAGCTCCGCTTCCTCGTCTGCGACGACAATCCGCACATGCGCCGCATCCTGCGGACGCTTCTGCATTCGTTCGGCGCGCGCGAGGTCTATGAGGCCGAGGACGGTGCGACTGCGCTTGAAATGTACAGCCATTACGTGCCTGACATCGTCATCACCGACTGGGCGATGCCGATCTTCGACGGGCTCGAGCTAGCGCAGATGATCCGGCAGCCGGAATCCAAGGGTAACCCCTACGCGCCGATCATCATGCTGACGGGACATTCCGAAAAGCGCCGCGTCACGGTCGCGCGCGATGCCGGCGTCACCGAATTTCTGGCCAAGCCTATCTCGGCAAAGGGCCTCTATCAGCGCATCCTCAACGTCGTCGCCAGTCCCCGGCCCTTCATCAAGACCAAGACCTATTTCGGCCCCGACCGGCGCCGCAACACCAATTCCGCCTATATGGGTCCGGAGCGCCGTGTCGGCGAAAAGCACGAAGTGCTCCAGCAGCCTTCGCTGCTCGACAAGGCCCGCTCCTCCATCTAGCGCAACGTCTCATCCGGCGAGGCAGGCATCATGGCGAAGAACAACGCAAAGGACATCGAGGTCAAGGCCTTCGCCACGCATCACGTGATTACGCAGCCCAATCCGCTGCGTAAAGTGCTGCGCCGGGTCGAGGAAAAGGACATGGACGATCCGGTCGGCCGCGCCGAGCAGGCGCTGGCGGGTCTGTCCGGCGAGTTCAAAAGCTGGATGACAACCGAGGTCAACCGGCTCGCGACCGCCTATGTAGCCATCCGTAACGATGGCTTCACCAAGGAACGTCGCGACGAGCTCTTCCACGCGGCGCACGACATCAAGGGCGATGCCGCCACATTCGGCTATCCGGCCGCGGCGGCAGTTGCCGAGAGCCTGTGCCGCGTCATCGAGCATGCCCCGGATCTCGAGAAGGTGCCAGCCGAGCTGTTCACGCACCACATCAACGCCATCCTCGCCATCGTGCAGGAGAACACCAAGCTCGACAGCATCAGCGTCTCCGCCGAGCTCAGCCGCCGTCTGCGCAAGGTCGCCGATGACTATCTCGCCGACGTCAACCGCGACCGCCCCGAACATCTCGAAGTGATCCTCGCGCCGAGCATTGTGCCGGCGGAGTAGCTCGCCTCGTCATTGCGAAGATTGTGGGGCGGGTTAGCGCAGCGTAACCCACCACTTCTCTATCCGCCTTGAAAGAAGAGGTGGATTACGCCTTCGGCTAATCCACCCTACGCCGTCTCGTTACGCCGCGATCAGATCGTCATACGCCGGATCGACCGCGTCATCCGCGACGACTTCGTCGCAGAACAGCCGCGCCTCCTCGCGTGCGGATTCGGTGGCGAAGCGGCGCAGCAGGATCATCAGCGGCTCGGTGGCGCCGCGATCGCTCTCGCAGTGGGTAAGCACGCGCTCGACCATGCGCCGGCGCAAACGTGCCGCGGTGTCGTCGGTATCGACATAGCCCTGCTCGTGGCAGGCATCGAGCGCGACCTGGAACGCGGCGAAGGTCGCCTCGGGTAATCCGGCGCGGCGGAGCAACGCATGCAGGCTGTTGCCGCCGCGATCGTGCAGCAGAGCTGAGACACGCGCCAACGGCAGATCGGAGAGCTCCGCCAGCGCGGCATCGAACAGGTCGAGATTGCTCGACAGCAGCGCGCGCAGGATCAGGCCCGCGGTGAGCTGACCGGTGACACGCAGGTGCTTCACCAGGCCCTGCATGTCATCGCCGCGCGAGCGCGCCGCGATGTTCATGGTGGAGCGGTCGCGCGCCTCGATCGTCATGCGCTCGGCGCGATCGGCGCTCAGCCAGTTGCGCGCGACGACGAACTGGGCCAGCGTATCGGAGAGTTTTGCCACGAGCGCTGCGCGCGTTGCGGCCGGAATATCGTCCAGCACCAGCATCGCCTCGCGGATCGCGGCGAGATGGCCGTGACGCTCGACGATGCGCGTCCAGGAGAACGGGGCGAGCTCTGCGTGGGGATTTTCGATCAGTTCGAGGGCCGCGGCCGCGCAGCCGACCTCGGCGACGGCAGCGCAGACCGAGACCGGCAGGTTGATGCGACGTGCGACCGCGCATTGCACCTCGTCGTTGCCGGTCGCGACGATGTCGACGAGATCGGCATCGATCAGCAGCGGCGAATGTTCGAGCACGGGAAGCGCCACCGTCGGCTGGTCCGCCGACAACGCCCGTACGATCGAGGCCGGCGCATCCGTGCTGCGCGCAAAGGCCTCGGCCATCGCCTGCCGCACCAGCGGCGACGGATCGTCGAGCAGCATCAAGAGCGCGCCTTCGGCGGCGACGCGGTCGTCATGGGAAAGGTCTGAAATCAACCAGGCCCGGGCCAAGGCCCGCGTCGCCTCCGCCCGCTCACCCGCAGGCGCGGTCCTGATCCAATTGATGAACTGCCGAACAATCATGGAGCTTCCGGCTTACGCAACGAAAAACGTGGCGGTGACTGGATGTCACCTGCAATACAAAATAAACCACGACGCTTAACAAAGCGTTCACCATAACTGGCTGGTTTTATTGATGATTTGTTAAGATCAAAATTGCCACCGCATCCGTGCCCCGGACGCAGTGCTGCGCCTCTTAGCGATGCGCCGCAGAGCCGGCGCCCATAATTTGGAGAGCGGTGATTGTTGATCGGGTCCCGGCTCTGCGCAGCAGCGTTTCACGCTGCAGCGCGTCCGGGACACAGTCGAGGATATTAGCTCGAGTATGTGCCGCTGCGATCGCTGAAGAGATCGAGCGGCTGCGGCGGGCGCACGTCTGGCGTCGCCGAGGCGACTGACGTGAGCGAGGCGTTGTTGCCCCACAATTTCTGCACCGTGGTCGAGACCGGCTGCGTCGCGTCGCCGGGCTGATAGATCGAGCGGAAGGCCGGCGTGACCGGCGAGTTATCGGCGAGTGTGGTTGACGATGTTGCGCGCACCGGCGTCACGCTACGCGCATCCGGAAAGGTCTGAAGATAGGCGGCGCTGTTGACCATCGGCTGCACGCCGTTGGTGGCGGCGACCTGTGTGGTCGACGGTGTGTCGCCATACATCGCCATCGCGCTGCGCGTCGACTTCGCGTTCGACGCGCTGGCGTAGCGCGCATTCAGCACCGAATAGACTTCAGAGACGCTGCGCGCGCGGCCGTCCTTGGCGTAGAAGATCGAGCGGTTGGCGGATGCAGCGTTGGGAAACAGTCGCGCACCGACGGCTTGAGGATTGTCCTCGGCATTGGCGATCAGTTTCGCCGCGCCGCCGACACCCATGAAATGCGCCATATAGAGCTCGCTGTCGGACGGCCTGCGACCGAGCAGGCCGGTGAGCTTGAAGCTGTTGGATTGCGTCAGCGCGGCCGCCATGCTGGACGCGGCCTGCGGATCGTCGCGCAGCTTCATAATCGACCGCTTCATAAAGGGATCGTCGACGGTGTAGCTGCCCGACGAAGTCTTCGTAATGGCGTCGGAATAATTGCCATAGCCGAGCTGGGGGCCCGCCTCCTTCACCGTGCCGAGCCAGGTCTGGTCGATGAACTGATAGAGGCCGTGGGCGGACGACGTGGTCGCGCCAGCCGATGGATCGAAATCCGATTCCATCTTGGCGGTCGTCAGCATGTATTCGAAACTGACGCCGGTCTGGTTCGAGGCCTGCTTGATCGCGCCGGCGACGCGGCGGGCACCATCCGTTGCGGCCGTCTGCGAGGCACTGGAATTGTCGACCGACATGATGGGGGTGCCCGGCCCGCGTGGCGTTGAGCGGCGCCGGCAATTCGGACGCCTGATCCACCCTGGACACTTATGGTTAATGCGGGGTTAATTTGGCGGATCGCCCCATCCCCCAAGTCATTCCGGGCTCGCGCTACGCGCGCCCCGGAATGACAAGCTCCTAATTCTTATAAACCGCGCTCGGATCGAACAGCCTGTCCGCATCCACGAACACCAGAGTCGCACCACCATCCTTGGCCTCGACCTTGCGATAGAAGCAGGACCGGCGGCCGGTGTGGCATGCCGCGCCGATCTGCTCGACGCGAAGCCAGATTGCATCCTGGTCGCAATCGGTGCGGATCTCGACCACGCGCTGGGTCTGACCTGAGGTCTCACCTTTTCGCCACAAGGCATTGCGCGAGCGGCTGAAATACCAGACTTCACCCGTGGCAATGGTCTTGCGCAGCGCCTCGTCATTCATGTACGCGACCATCAGCACATCGCCGGTGGCAACGTCCGTCGCCACGCAGGTCACGAGGCCGGCGGCATCGAACTTGGGAAGGAAGGCAAGACCTTCCTCGATCTCATGGGAGTGAGCGGACACGACGAATCTCGCCGGTTATTCGCGAGGTCAGCGCGTCATGCCTCGCACCATGGACAGGAAACGGGCCTGCTCCGCCGGATTGTCGCGGAACATGCCGGTGTAGCGGCTGGTGAAGGTGGAGGCGCCGTGCTTGGCGACGCCACGCACCGACATGCAGGTATGCTCGGCCTCGATCAGGACGGCAACGCCCCGCGGCTTGAGGATCTCGTCGATCGCGGCTGCGATCTGCGCCGTCAGATGCTCCTGGGTCTGGAGCCGCCGGGCGAAGATGTCGGTCAGGCGGGCGAGCTTGGACAGTCCGACGACGCGCTCCACCGGCGTATAGGCAATGTGCGCCTTGCCGTAGAACGGCATCATGTGGTGTTCGCACTGCGAGGTGAACTCAATGTCCCGCACCAGCACGAAGTCGTCGTAGCCGGCCGTCTCGCCGAAAGTGCGGTCAAGCACCTCGGCCGGGCACTGGTGATAGCCCTGATAGAGCTCGTCGAATGCCTCGACCACGCGACGCGGCGTGTCCAGCAGGCCCTCGCGCTCGGTATTCTCGCCGATATAGGCGAGCAGGGTCTTCACGGCCGCTTCCGCCTGGGCACGCGCGGGGCGCGGCTGATCGGCGCGGACGGCGGCCGCGAGGAATTCGGCAGGGTCAAGCTCAGCCGGACGGCTCTCGGGCTGCCGGTCGGAGGGCTTGCTTGGGCGGATGGATTTGATTGCGGCGTCCATATCTTCTCCGTTCGACGGCCTTGCGGCCGGGGTGTCACCGGCAGACGGGGCGGACAAGCCGCCGGACGCCTGAAGAGAACAGTTTTGACGAAAAATCCTACTTGCCAATAACGCCGGCCGCGCAGATCTGGATCACCGCCAACGCGCCGCCGGACTGTTTTTCCGCCAGTTCCGCCCTTATATAGGACCGTGGGCGGCGCACGCCAAGGCCGATCCGGCCCGGAAGTCCTGGACTCCATCACATGCTGAACGACATTTATAACAAGCGGATCATCGAGCTGGCCGGGAATATTCCGCGCCTCGGACGGTTGTCGGACCCCGACGCCACCGCTACTGCCCATTCCAAGCTGTGCGGCTCGACCGTGAAGATCGACCTCAAGATGGAGGGCGACACCGTCACCGACTTCGCGCATGACGTGAAGGCGTGCGCGCTGGGACAGGCTTCTTCGTCCATCATGGCAAGTCACGTGGTTGGCTCGACTGCGAGCGAACTCCGTGAGTTACGCGAAACCGTTCGCAAGATGCTCAAGGAAAACGGCGCTCCTCCTGAAGGCAAATGGGAAGAGATCAAATTCCTCGAGCCGGTCCGCGACTACAAAGCGCGTCACGCCTCCACGCTCTTGACCTTTGATGCCGTGGTCGATGCGATCGGCCAGATCGAGGCCAAGACGAAGCAGCCGGCGACTGTCCAAGCCTGAGACTGGGGCTCTTACTTCTGGGACGTTGCGGCCGGCGTCGCCACACCCCCGGTCGGGACCAGCGCTTCAGCCGTCTTGGTCGACTTGGCAGGCTGCGGCTCCGACTCCTCGCCGAACCTCGCCTGCGTCTTTGGTGCAAGCTCCGCCATTGCAGGTGCAGTGACGTCCGCATGCGGCAGCACATCGGACACCAGATCGGTCGTCACGAGATTGGTCAGCTTCAGCTCGGACGCATCGAGCTCATGCAGATCTTCCCAGGGCGGCACGTTCAGCGCGAGCGACAGCAGGTCCCCGGCCCCGCCCATGTCGAAGGTGTATTTGGCCAGCCGGCCAATGTCGCGTTCCACGATCATCAAATCCTGCGCACTGTAGCTTGCCGCCTTGGCGTCGTCGGCGCGGTCGCCCATCCAGATCTGGTGGACGCGGACATGGGCTGCATCGGGCACGTAGCGCTTCTTGCCCGCCAGAAGCAGGAACACGCACATGGACTCGCAGTAGGCCTCCGAAGCGACAGTCGGACGGGCGCCCTTCCCGCCGCCGTTCTGCTGCGTGATGCCGACGGTGGTCAGCAGACCGAGATTGCGGAAGCGCCGGCCAAGCGAAATCGCGTCGTTGACGGAACCGCCGCTGGAGTCGAGCACCACTGTGGCGCCGCCGAGCTGCCGGCCGCGAGCGAAGTCATCGAAGTCTTTCGGTGTATCCGCAGTGATAATGCCGACCGCGCTGACCCAGCCGCGGCAATTGGGCTCGCAGGCCACCCAGCCAAACTTCATCGGGAGCTTGCGCTCTTCGAGCGAGGCGCCAGCGCTGGCTGGCGAACCAAAGGTCGCGATGGCGCCCGCCAACACGACTCCACAAGCGGCGGTTCCCACCAGCAACCAGCCGCGAAGATTGAGCGACCTGTGAACTTTCAAACTGGTTCCTTCCCCAAGCCCCAAAGCGATTCAGGCAAGCCCCGTATCATGTTCCCGCGAGTCTACACATGAACGTCACAAAAATGGTATCCGGGGGAATACAGATCGTCCATAGGTACTTGCTGCACTGCTCCCTGAAAGCAGGCAAAATATGGCGCGCGTACAACAGCCCGCTGTTCCCCGCGTTGGAACCGAGCATTAGCGCGCACAGGATGTCGGCACATCGCATATGAAGCACTCAGCCTGCGAGCACTGCTCCGCACCCATCGCCGAAGCGCTGCGACTGCCGCGCAGGTTCGGCCGCGCGCTGATCTGGCTCTACCGGCATACGCTGTCGCCGCTGGTCGGCTACAACTGCCGTCATCTGCCGACCTGCTCCGTCTACGGCGATGAGGCCATCGAGCGCTTCGGACTCTGGGCCGGCGGCTGGATGACGGTGGCCCGGCTATTGCGCTGCAACCCTTTCGGCACGTCAGGCATCGACAACGTGCCCCTCGCTGCGCCGCGCGGTGCGCGCTGGTATTTGCCCTGGCGCTACGGCCGCTGGCGCGGTGTCAACGCTTCGTAAGCTTGCTGCGGCGCTCCGCGCATCGCTGCTCTGAGCGGAACCGGAACTTCGTCCTCGCGTTGTTGTGACGCTCCCGCGGGAGGAAAAAACAATGCGCTGGAAAATCAGCCATCATTTTCATTTGAGGCCTGGCTTACATCTTAGCTTCAATCCCAGGGATCATGATCCCCGTACCGTCGACATGATCGCGATTGTCGCGCTGCTGGTGCTGGTCCTCGGCTCCGGGTGGTATCTGGCAACAAGCCTCGCAACGCCGCCAAGCACGACAGCATTCATCGTGCCCAGCCAGAGCGCGCGCTGGTAGCTAGCGGAACCAGAAAAATCGTCCCGGCGGCGGCGGGATCGGCTCGGGTGGACGCGGCCGCTTGGGGCGCAGCGGTTTCGGCGCCGGCTCGGCGGACGAGGTGTCCTCCGCGGCGGGCAGCGCATCGCTCCCCGCGACCTTCACCGACAGCAGCAAATTCGACTCATGCGTGCGCCAGCGATAGCCGACGCCGAAATCGATGGGCTGGGCGCGCGTGAACAATTCGGCGTAACGCTCCTGATAGCGGCCGGGGAATTCGTTGATCGGACCAAGATAGCGGCCGAACGGGAAAAAACGCCATTTCCGCGGATTGTAATCGGCGAGCGGAATGCCGGAATCGTCCTGGATGATGGTCGCGCTGTTGGCGAGCAGCCAGTCGCGCGCGACGGTGAAATTGCCCGCGTGCAAGAGATAGGACGCGCTCTTGATCAGGCTGTTGCCGGGCCCGAGCGTCTCGCAGAATTTCAGGAAGCCGGCCACGCGAGCCCCGGAATTGGAAAGATCGGTCGAGAAATAATACAGGGTGCGCGCCTCACCGTCCGGGCCCGCGTAGGTGATGCGGACGCCGCGCGTGGCGTTCGGCCCGGGATTGTCGTTGCCGATGTGTACCCCGCCCTTGTCGTCGAGCGCGACCATCTCGACGTTACGGATGGTTTTGCCGGAGCGCGCCAGGAAAACGTAGAGAATCGGCAAGGTACCGTTGACCTGGTTCGTGTGCAGATCGACCTTCATCTGCTTGGTGATGAAGAAGGAAAAGCTCAGGATCGAGCCGAGCGAGCGCTCGACATTGTACAGCGCGGCATCGACGGAGCCGCGCGACAGCCTGGTCAAATCAGGCACCGCGCCGACCGGCTCGAGCGCGCCCAGCACATAGGTGCTGGCCTTTGAGTAGAACGCGTTGGCGTAAAGGAAGTCCGGGCCGCTGAAGAAATAAAACATGGTCGGCCGCGGCGCTGCGAGATTGACGTCGGACCAGCTCCGGATCTTCGATAGCTGCCGCTGCTCGAGCTGGGCGAAGGCGCTATCGAAGAATTTTGCGTGATGCTGCCAGGATGGGTCCCCGGTAAGCGCCATCAGCGGCGAATCCGCCGAAGGCGGCATGCCCGCGAGGAAGCGCGCGGTGTCGTCATAGGTGACCTCGGCCGCACGCACGGACGAGATGGTCGCAGCCAGCAGGGCAAGAGCGACGGCCGCTAGTCTCATGGGTCGAAGCATATCTATTCGCGATTGTGTGAATTGGCTGCGGCGACCGGCCGCCTGCGGAAAACAGCATAAATCAGCAGGCCCGTGAGCATGACGAGCATTCCCGACAGCGACTGCACGGGCCGCTCGGTCAACAGGTAGTACATCATGAACGCGGTCACGAGCAGGAAAATGAGCGGAGTGAACGGGTATCCCCAGGCACGGTAAGGCCGCGGCAAATCAGGATCGGTGATGCGCAGCTTGATCACGCCGGCCACCGTGAAGAACGAGCAGAACAAGAGCGCAAACTGGATGAAGTCGAGCACCGCCTCGAAGCTGCGCGTGAACAGCAGCAGATTGGCGACCGCGAGCTGAAACAGGATGGCGTAGGCCGGCGCACCGCTCACCGATCGCTTCGAGAACACGCGCAGCGCCGGGATATCCTCCCCCATCGTCATCATCACGCGCGGGCCGATCCACATCATCGCGCTGATCGAGGAGATCAGGCCGACGCAGATCATCGCCCCGACGATCCGGCCTCCGAGTGAACCGAAAATAGCGCTGCCGGCGACGCTTGCGACATCGAGCTGGCCCGCAAGCGCGCTGATTGGCGTCGCGTAGAGGAACACCGCATTGAGCGCGACATACAGCACCAGCACGATCAGCGTGCCCGTAAGCAGCGCGCGCGGCAGGCTCTGCTGCGGCGTGTTCATCTCGCCGATGATGTAGGTCGCGGCATTCCAGCCGGAAAAAGAGTACATCACGAAGACGAGCCCGATCGCGAACGGCGCGCTCACGATATGGGCGAGATCGCCCGCGTGCGGCGCAAAGGAGATCGGCTGCGGCGTACCGATGACGAAGCCGGCGATCAGGAAAGCGACAATCAGCACGACCTTGAGGATGGTCGAGATCAGCTGAAAGGTCGACGAATGCCTCACGCCCGTCAGTTGCACGATCGAGACCAGCCACACCACGCCGATGGCAAGTGGGATCGGCGGGAGATCGGGTATGACCGACTTGGCGTATTCGCCGAAAGCCATGGCCGCGAGCGCCACAGGCGCTGCGAAACCGACTGTCGCCGAGACCCAGCCGGCGAGAAAACCGAAGGCCGGGTGATAGGCCCGGCCGAGGAAATTGTACTCGCCGCTCGAGCGCGGAAACATCGCACCCAGCTCGCTGTAGGAGAACACCCCGCACAATGCGACGATGCCGCCGACCGTCCACAGCGCGAGGATCGAGAAGCCCGAGGGGATATCCTTGACCTGGAAGCCGAGGCTGGTGAACACACCGACCCCGATCATGTCGGCAACGACGATCGCGGTCGCGACCAGAACGGAAACCCCGGAGCCCCCGGTCAGTCGCCCTGTCCAGGGCGCAGTTCCCGCATCTGATGCCGTCATCTGGGTCCTTAACCTCAGGCGTCGAGCCTCGTGGGAGGCATCGTGCAGATTGGCTCAGTCAATTCAAGCAGGGTTAACAAGGGTTAAATGAGGCGGCCAAGATAGGTAATTGGCCACCTTCTGCGCCCGCTTTGCACCAATAAACCCGTAATCGCCCGTGCAAATGCGCCTGCCTCTCCCACAATCGCGACACGATTGCGTGGTCTTTTTCGCTCAATCCGGATGTGGGGAAGTTTCTCCGGACGCTTAACGTCGCCTAAACGCCAGTCGGCTCAATTGTCCTAGAGATTGCCGATGGTTCGTGACTTGGGATCATGCTTGGGGTCATGCTTGGGGTCATGGGTGGATGGTCGGGGCCGTTCCGAAATTGAGAGCAGACATGCGCGCTGACCGGACCAAGGCGTCCGGGGCGCGCGGTCGTGCGCTTCGGATCGCCCTGATCTCAGGCTTGGTGCCACTGTCGCTCACGCTGGTTCAATGCGGCCAGTCGCCCAGTCCCACAACACTCGCCGCGAGCTCGCAGGCCAACGTCCAGGTGGTTGCGAAGAGCAACCCGCAGACCGCCAATCAACAGGTCGCAAGCGGCGACACCTTCGATGATCGCTTCCCTGCCCCGCAGTTCAAGGAGCGCTTTCCCTCGCCGAGCGAGAGTTTCCTGCAGCGGCAGATGTCGGACTTCTCGCCCAAGCGCGTCGTGCAGCAACGGCCGGAGCCGGCGCCCTACAAGGTCGCCTCGCTCGCGCCGCAAGTCCCCTATCAGCGTCCGCCGCGCCAGGACCTGACGACCCTCGTCAGCATGAAGTCCTCGGCCTTCCCCTATTTCGGCAACAACCCTGCCTCCGACGCACCGTTCCTCAACATCTCCAAGGGCGACCGCCGCGGCCACCGCAGCTTTTCGGGGCGCGTGTTCTGGCAGGACGAGACCTATAACGACAGCCGCGTGCTGGTGCACGTCCCCGAACATTTCGACGTGCGCAAGCCCGGCGTGATCGTGGTGTTCTTTCACGGCAACGGCGCGACGCTCGAACGCGACGTGCGCGACCGGCAGCTTGTGCCGCAGCAGATCACCGATTCCGGTGCCAATGCCGTGCTGCTGGCGCCGCAGATGGCCGTTGACGCCGCGGATTCCAGCGCCGGAAAATTCTGGCAGCCCGGCGGCCTCAAACGCTTCATGGAGGAATCGGCAAGCCACCTTGCGCAGCTGACCGGCGACCCCAACAGCGCGCGCGCCTTTGCCAACATGCCGATCGTGATCGTCGGCTATAGCGGCGGCTTCCTCCCGACCGCCTGGAGCCTCGAGGTCGGTGGCATCAGCGATCGCGTCCGCGGCGTGGTATTGCTCGATGCTGTTTACGGCGAGATGGACAAGTTCGCGTCCTGGATCGAGAGCCACCGCTCCGGCTTCTTCGTCAGCTCCTACACACACTACACGGCTCGGCGTGACCGCGAGTTGATGAGCATGCTCCGGCAAAAGGGTATCGGCGTCTCCGAGGACATGGACGGCCCCTTGCGTCCCGGCAGCGTGGTCTTTGTCGAAACCGGCGAAGGCATCACCCATCGCGACTACGTCAACCGCGCGTGGACGCAGTACCCACTCAAGGATGTTCTGGTGAAGATGTCGGCAACGCCGGCGCTGGCGCTGACGCGGGTCGCAGCCACCAGCTCTTCGGCATCGAGCCGTTGATCCAATATTGCGCATGCCGGCATTTCGGCGCGCTGCCTGCAATTCCCTCAGGCCATGATCAAAATGTGATGTTGATGGCTCACAATCCCGGCAGCCACCGGATTGTTTCCGCTGGCCACGATCATAATTTGCCGGCCAAATCGAGTTCGAATTCTGCGGGGACAGCGCGTGCGTCAGGGACTCTACAAGGTCGACTTCCACACCGTTCACGGGACCGGTTGTGGCGTCCTCTACGTGACTGAAGGCAAGATGCGCGGCGGCAATTCGGCTTTCGCCTTCATCGGCACCTATACGGGCCAAGGCGACAGCATCAAGGTCAAGATCTCGACCGAGCGCTACAACGACGACCCGGCCTTCAAGGCACTGTTCGGCATCGACCGGATCACGCTGACACTCGGCGGCCGCGAGGATGGCGACACGGCGGAGTTTGAAGGCACCGCACTACAATTGCCGGGCGTTGCCTTCAGGGCCGTGTTGAGTCGGATCAGCGACTAGCCGTCCGGCTACAGTCCTTCAGCTTTTCGGCAGCTTCGGAATGCTCTCGGCGAAACCGTTGAAGCAGGCCAATCGCTCGTCCTCTTCCTTGAAGAAACGGCAATCGGCGTAGCCCTTGGCCTTGGCCGGCTTCGGCTTCGGCGTCGGCGCGATAATGGCGTCGTAACAGTTGAGCCGGTCCTTGGTGCCATCGTCGGTGTCGAGGCAGGCCTGCAGCCGGGCTGCGACGGACTGCGGCTTGCCCTTCGGCGCCGCTGCCGGCTTGGCCGCCGCCTCTTTGGTCCCCGCGGCGATCCCCTTGGTCCCCTTGGGCTTGACCTGCACCAGAGGCTTGTCTCCCACCATCGGAGGCTTATCGGTTTGTGCAAACGCGGAGGCTGAATAGAGCACCGCGGCAACCGCCAGAATCATCCTCATTTCAGTCAACTCTCTTTGGTCCCCATGCTTGGCCTTCTAGCGCTCTCCCGCGCCGTTTGCCAAGCACCTTGCGCAGGACAAATACAGCCATCAGGCCGAGGCCGCAGCCGCCGGCCGGGGCCGGCTCACGACCACCAGGACCAGCGCCAGGACGACGAAGCCGACCGCCACGAAGCCTGTGCTGTGAAGCAGGTCGCGGGCAAACAACAGCCCTCCAACGGCGGAGCCGATGGCCTGGCCGATATAGAGGACCGACGTATTCAGCGCGACGGTTGCGGGCGCGAGCGCCGGAGCGGCCGCGACCAGCCGCACCTGCTGCATCGAATTGGTCGAGGCAAAGCCCAGCCCCCAGATCGCAACCCCGGTCGCCATCAGCACAAGCGTGCCGGCGCTCAGCGCCCATCCGGTGATCCCCGCCAGTAACAGGCACGTGAACAGCAACGAGGTCCGGTACGGCCCCCAAGTGTCGACGACACGGCTCGCCACCACAACGCCGAGGAAGCCGCAGACGCCATAGATGGCAAACACCATGCCGATCGCATCCGGACTTGCGTCGGTCAGCTTTTTCAGCAGCGGGCCCATGAAAGTGAACACTGCGAACTGCCCGGACATCTGCAGCATCGTGATCAAAAGCAGCAGCAGGATAGCCCTGCTGCGGCCGACCTGGCGCCAGGTCTTCAGGTCGACAGGTGTGCCCTTCAAGCCGGCGGGCAAGCGCACCAGTAGCAACAGGAAGCTCACACATCCGAGTGCGCCGATCGTGCCGTAGGCGACGCGCCAGCCGTAGCGACTGGCGATGAAGGTGATCAGCGGCAGACCGACGGCGGCCGCAAGCGACCAGCCGAGGAAGATATAGGCAATCGTGCTGCCGCGCCGCTCCGCCGGCACGATCAGAGCCGCCGTGCCGGCGGCCTGCGGCGTGTACAGCGCGCCGATCGCCAGCATCGCGAGGCGAATGACGAGGAGGCTTGCGTAGTCGGGCGCAAAGGCAGAGGCGAGATTGCCCACGGCAAGCACCGCAAGCGTGGTCGTGAGCAACAGCCGTCGCTCGATGCGGCTGGTCAGCCACGCCGTCAGCGGCGAGCCGATGCACAGCGTGATCGCGCCGAAGGTGATGAGCAGCCCAGCCGCACGGATGCTGATGCCGAGCCCGGTCGACAATTCCGGCAGCATCCCCGCCGGCGCCAGCACCGAGCAGCCGGTGACGAGATTGCCAAGCATCAGGGCGGTGGGCGCGAAGCGGCCGGCACCGGGGCCGGCATGAGACATGGGTTTCATGCACGTGCATGTAGTGGATGCCAACCTGAAATGAAAGCACCCGCGGCGCCCCTTATTCCGCACGCGGCCATCCGATCCATCTTGTATTTCTCGGGTTTCGTGATGATACTCATACTATTTCTAATTGCATATTTGAGGGAGTTTCAATGTCGAACAATCAGGAAGGTCTTCGCCGTTACATTGTCATGAGCAAGGATAGCTACCTCGCAGACCCACTCAATATCGCGAGCTTGCAGCCGAGCACGGGCACAATCAAGCTTGCCACGCGAGCACGCGTCGCAGCTCCTGCGCCAAAAATGCGAGTTCTGGATTCGCTTCACGAGAATGGTCCGAAGCTTGTCGAAATGGGACCGGAAGGTGAGCTCAGTCTCCGTCTCAGTTCGCCCCACCTGAAGATCATCCCGGAGGTATTTTATCATCGACAGTGGGAGCGCTTCCGCGTCCATCAACGTCCTGCCCGCCCCGCCGGCAAGAGGGTGGCCGTGAAGAAAGCGAAGAAGACGGCCGCCAAGAAAGGCGCGAAGACAGCCGATGCAGGCCGAATGAAATTGGCCGCCGGGGTGAGCGTCTCCGCAACCAGCTTCAAGGTCTCGGTCGTGGCAAGTTCGGGCGGCCGACCGATCGGGGGCGCCCATATCGTTGCGTTCACGAATTTCGCGGCGCGTCAGGGCTCCGAGGCAACGACCGGCGCCAATGGACAGGCAACGTTGAAGCTGCTTTCGCCAAACCAGGCTCTCGAACGCGTCTATGTCTACGCACCGCCCGGCTTCTGGGGATTCTATGCCGCCAACACGACGGGCACGAAACTGGCGCAGATCAAGCTCACGCCGATCGACGTCCGCGACCCCACGCTGCTCCTCACGCAACTCTACGGCAAACTCCCCGCCAATGCCGGTACGGGCGTTACCGTCGGGATTATCGACAGCGGCGTCGACGGCACACATCCCGATCTGCGGAATGTGACCGGTGGACTGAATTGCGTGAGCGACGAGGTCCGAGGAAATCCGGCGGCCGCGCAGAATTGGCGGCCGGCCCTGACCGAGGGCGAGCACGGTACCCATGTCGCCGGGATCGTCGGCGGCTCTGGATCGGCGAGCGGGTTTCGCGGCGTGGCCCCTGGGGTCAAGCTCCGAAGCTATCGCGTATTCCCGGATCACCCGCGACCTCCGCTCAACAATGGCGCCAGCAATTTCGACATCGCCAAGGCAATCGACACCGCCGTCGCCGAGAAATGCGACATCATCAATATGAGTCTCGGCGGCGGCCCCAAGGATGACCTCACGCGCGCGGCGATCGATCGCGCCATCGCGGCGGGCGTTGTCGTCGTTGCTGCCGCTGGCAATGATGATCGACAGCCGGTCTCGTTTCCGGCCGCCTTCGTCGAGTGCGTCGCGGTATCGGCGATGGGACGAATCGGCTCATTTCCGAAGACATCGATCGGAAGCAGCGACGTCGCCTCTCCAAAGGGCAGCCCCCTTGCCACAGATTTCGTAGCCGATTTCAGCAATTTCGGCCCCGAAATCGATACCACTGGGCCCGGCGTCGAGATCGTCTCGACCCTCCCCGGAACCAGCCACGGCTCCCTAAGTGGAACCTCGATGGCCTGCCCCGCCGTTGCCGGATTTGCGGCCTATCTGTTGGCCAAAGATGCCGCGCTAAAACCAAAAACCGGTACCGACCGTTCCCGCGCACTGAAAGACGCTCTATATGCTTGCTGTAAGCCGGAGAATTTCGGCCGCGACTATGAGGGGTTCGGGTTACCTCTCCCGTAGCCACATCTCGGAAGGACCGGCATCCTGATGGATTACAGACGATGAGCGAACGCACTGTGGTCTTTCGTGCCGGTCCCCAATCCGAGGCCTCGGAAAGCGTGGCCGAACGGCTACGCGCCGGCGGCGTGGAGATCGTCGAGCAACAGCCGAACATGCTGCTGGTCGCTGGCGCGCGGCAAGCGATCAGCAAAGCCCTCGGCGACGCAGGGGGCTGGAAGCTGACGGCCGAGACCACGACCCCGCCGCCGAAAACGCGCGAAAAGATCCTGAAACCGCCGGTCCGATAGGACAGCCAGGTCAAACAGGTCTGCCGGGGCGATTGCCGCCGGGCGGTGCGGCTGCGCCACTTTCCTAGAAATGCCGGATTGCACAGGCCGAATCGCCTGATATATCGCTCGTTCCCGCTTACCTGCGCTCGTTCGCAGGAGTGAGCCTCAGGAGAAAAGCAATGTCCGACCAGCCCAAATCCGAATCCGGCTTCCAATATAGCCTCAGCAACCTGAAGCCCGTGACCCCCGCAGCCAAAGTCACCCTCACCTTCCCCGACGGCGCCCGGCGCGAATACGAGAAGAGCATCACCGGCCTCGACATCGCCAAGGGCATTTCGCCCTCGCTGGCCAAGCGCACCGTGGCGATGGCGCTCGACGGCGTGCTCGCCGATCTCAACGATCCCATCGAAGCCGATGCGAAGATCGAGCTCGTCAATCGCGACGATCCGCGCGCGCTCGAGCTGATCCGCCACGACTGCGCCCACGTGCTGGCGGAAGCCGTGCAATCGCTGTGGCCGGGCACGCAGGTCACCATCGGCCCGGTGATCGAGAACGGCTTCTATTACGATTTCTTCCGCAACGAGCCGTTCACGCCGGAAGACTTTGCCGCGATCGAAAAAAAGATGCGCGAGATCATCGCGCGCGACAAACCTTTCACGAAAGAGGTCTGGGACCGCGAGAAAACCAAGCAGGTGTTCCGCGACAAGGGCGAGGCTTTCAAGGTCGAGCTGGTCGACGCCATTCCCGGCAGCGAGCCGATCAAGATCTACTACCAGGGCGACTGGTTCGATCTCTGCCGCGGCCCGCACATGACCTCGACCGGCAAGGTCGGCAATGCCTTCAAGCTGATGAAGGTGGCCGGCGCCTATTGGCGCGGCGACAGCAACAATCCGATGCTGACCCGCATCTACGGCACGGCCTTCGCCAAGCAGGAGGATCTCGACGCTTACCTCAAGCAGATCGAGGAAGCCGAGAAGCGCGACCATCGCAAGCTCGGACGCGAGCTCGACCTCTTCCACTTCCAAGAGGAAGGTCCCGGCGTCGTGTTCTGGCACCCGAAGGGCTGGACGATTTTCCAGCAGCTGATCGCCTATATGCGGCGACGCCTGACCGGCGACTACAACGAGGTCAACGCGCCGCAGATTCTCGACAAGTCGTTGTGGGAGACCTCGGGCCATTGGGGCTGGTACCGCGAGAACATGTTCGCGGCGCAGTCGGCCGGCGACGAGGCCGAGGACAAGCGCTGGTTTGCGCTCAAGCCGATGAACTGCCCCGGCCATGTCCAGATCTTCAAACATGGCCTGAAGAGCTATCGCGACCTGCCCTTGCGCCTCGCCGAGTTCGGCGTGGTGCATCGCTACGAGCCGTCGGGAGCCATGCACGGCCTGATGCGCGTGCGCGGCTTCACCCAGGACGACGCGCATATCTTCTGCACCGAGGATCAGCTCGCCGAGGAGTGCCTGAAGATCAACGATCTCATCCTGTCGACCTATGCGGACTTCGGCTTCACCGGTGATCTCACCGTGAAGCTGTCGACGCGCCCGGACAAACGCGTCGGCACGGATGCGATGTGGGATCACGCCGAGCGCGTCATGGCGACGGTACTGCGCGAGATCCAGGCACAGAACAATCACATCAAGACCGAGATCAATCCCGGCGAAGGCGCCTTCTACGGGCCGAAGTTCGAATACGTGCTGCGCGATGCCATTGGGCGCGACTGGCAGTGCGGCACCACGCAGGTCGACTTCAACCTGCCGGAACGGTTCGGTGCGTTCTACATCGACCACGACGGCGGCAAGAAACCGCCCGTCATGGTGCACCGTGCGATCTGCGGCTCGATGGAGCGCTATATCGGCATCCTGATCGAGCACTATGCCGGCAACTTCCCGCTCTGGCTCTCGCCGGTGCAGGCGGTGGTCACCACCATCACCTCGGAAGGCGACGAATACGCCAAGGTGGTGCTTGAGCAGGCGCGGCGCGCGGGTCTTCGGGTCGAGATCGACCTGCGCAACGAAAAGATCAACTACAAGGTCCGCGAGCACTCGCTGGCCAAGATCCCGGCGCTGCTCGTGGTCGGCAAGAAAGAGGCCGAGACGCATTCGGTCTCGGTCCGCCGGCTCGGCAGCGACGGCCAGAAGGTGATGACGACGGAAGAGGCCATCGCCGCCCTCGTCGACGAGGCGACCCCGCCGGATGTCCGGCGGGCGCGCGGCGCGGTCTGATCGTTGAAATCGATCTAAACTCGCTTTCGGTTGCGGGCGTGCATGCCTATCTCGGCATGACACGCCCGCCGACCAGCCGAAGAGGCCATCGCAATGCTTGACGCCATCGAACTCCTGAAGACCCGCCGCTCGGTCAAGCCGCGCGAGATGACCGGCCCTGGCCCCACGCCGGCCGAGCTCGAGACCATTCTCACCATCGGCGCGCGCGTGCCTGATCACGGCAAGCTCGCCCCCTGGCGCTTCATCATTTTCGAGGGCGATGCGCGCCAGCGCGCCGGCGAGGTGATCGCGAAAGTCTTTGCCCGCAAGAATCCCGGCGCCTCCGCAGCCGATATCGAGACCGAGCGCAAGCGCCTGACCGATGCGCCGCTGGTGATCGGCATCGTCAGCTTCACCAAGCCGCATCCCAAGGTGCCGGCGTGGGAGCAGGAGATGTCGGCAGGTGCCAGCGCCATGAACATCGTCACCGCCGCAACCGCGCTCGGCTACGGCGCCTGTTGGCTGAGCGGCTGGTTCTCCTTCGATCGCGACGTGCTTGATGGCTTCGGCCTCAAGGCCGACGAGAAACTCGCCGGCCTCGTTCACATCGGCAAACCGACCAAGCCGAGCGAGGATCGTCCGCGACCGGTCCTTTCCGAAATCGTGACCCGTTTTTGATCGGAGTTTTGTTGACGCCCTTGGCGTCTTGCGGCTTTGCTCCGGGCGTGGGGGGAAGCCCGGATGAAGCGTCGTGAATTTCTGGTCGGGGCCGCCATGCTGGCCGGCACGATGGCGCGGAGCCGCGCTGGCGACATCCCCTCTCCGGCACCCGACAAGCTGCGAGCCATCACCGCCTTCTTCGAAAATGAGGTGACCAGCGGCCGTTTGCCGGGCGCGATCGTGCTGATCCACCAGCACGGCAAGTCTGTCTATTTCAAGATGTTCGGCGTGCGCGATGTCAGGACCCGCCTGTCCATGACGCCCGACACGATCTTCGCGCTTCATTCGATGACAAAGCCGATCACCAGCCTCGCTGCGATGATGCTGATCGACCAAGGCAAGCTCTCCCTCGCCGACCCCGTGTCGAAATACATTCCCCTCTTCGCCGCCACCAAGGTGGGAATGGAAATCACCAAGCCCGATGGCTCGATGGCACTCGAGATGGTGCCGCCTGTTCATCCGGTGACCGTCAGGGATTTGATGCGGCACACCTCGGGCATCACCTACGATTACATCGGCGGCAGATGGGTCGAGCTGGCCTACAAGGCGGCCCATATCTTCGAAGGCCACTTCAACAACGGGGAATTTGCCGACCGTATCGCCCGGCTTCCGCTGGCGCGCGAGCCGGGGACGCTGTGGCGCTACGGTCATTCCACCGACGTGCTGGGAAGCGTCATCGAGATCATCACCGGACAGACGTTGTACGACGCATTGAAGCAACGCATCTTCGATCCGCTCGGCATGACCAGCACCAAGTTCTTGCTGTCGACGCCCGACGAGATCGAGCGGATGGCGCGACCGCTGCCGAGCGACCAGATCCTGCTCAATGGCGAGCGCGAACGTCTCGACCATCCGGAATGGCAATCCGGCGGCGGCGGCCTGCTCTCGACCATCACCGACTATCAGCGCTTCGCGCAAATGCTGCTCAACGGCGGCGAACTCGACGGCAAGCGCTACCTCAGCCCGGCCGCGTTCAAGGCCATGACGAGCGATCAGATCGGGCCCGGCTCCGGCGTCGAACGCGACTATTTCTATTTCCCCGGCGATGGCTTCGGCTATGGCTACGGCCTTGCTGTCCGAACCGACCCCGGCAATGCCAAGCCGCCGCCTGCGGGCTCGATCGGTGAATTGAAATGGGACTCGGGCAGCGGCACCTATTTCGGCGTCGATCCCAAGCTCGACATGGTCTACATCCTGATGGAGCAGACCCAGAACGAACGCGGCCGCATCACGCCCGCGTTCAAGGAACTGGTCTACGGCAGCTTTCCGCCCGCATAAGTCATTTGTTCGAGCACGATCTGTTCGGAAAACCGCTGCGCACTTGTCCGAATCATGCTCATGCCGCCCGTGAGGCGCGCTGGCCGAACTCCGCGAGCAGCTTTGCGATCTCGGCGGCCGGGCGCGCCGCACTGAACAGAAAGCCCTGCACCTCGTTGCAGCCTTCGGCTCGCAGCCAGTCGAGCTGATCCTCGGTCTCGACGCCCTCCGCGGTCGTGGTGATATTGAGGCTCCGGCCCAGCCCTGAGATTGCGCGCACGATCGCGACGCAATCGGGCCGCCGCGCCAGATCCTTCACGAAGGAGCGATCGATCTTGATCTTGTCGAACGGGAAGCTGCGCAAGTAACTGAGGCTCGAATAGCCCGTGCCGAAATCATCCATGGAAATGCCGACACCGAGCTCGCGCAATTGATGCAGGATCGCCAGATTGGCATCGGTCTCGGCGAGGAAGATCGATTCGGTGATCTCCAGCTCGAGCCGCTTCGGCGACAGGCCGGATTGCGCCAGCGCCGAGATCACGACCTGAACCAGATTGCGGCTGCGGAATTGCGCCGGCGACAGGTTGACCGCGACCTTGACGTCGGAGGGCCACTTCACCGCTTCATGGCAGGCCTCGCGCAGCACCCATTCGCCGAGCTGGGTGATCAGGCCGATGTCTTCCGCCACGGGAATGAATTCCGCCGGCGAGATCATGCCCTTGTCGGGGTGACGCCAGCGCAACAGCGACTCGAAGCCGGAGATGCGGTCGGACGCGATCGACACCAGCGGCTGATAGTGCAGCTCGAACTCGCCATTGGCGAAGGCGCGGCGCAGATCGACCTCCATGTCGCGGCGCTTCTGGGCTTGCAGGTCCATGTCGCGCTCGAAGAAATGGTGCACGCCGCCGCCGTCGGACTTCGCCCGGTACAGCGCCATATCGGCGTTGCGCATCAGTTCCTCGGACGTCGTGCCGTCGCCCGGCGACAGCGCGATGCCGATGCTGGCGCCGATGACCATTTCCTGGCCGTCGATGTCGTAGGGCGCCTTCAGCATGTCGATCAGCAGCGTCGCGCAGGCGCTCGCCTCGTTCGGCGAAACGTCTGCGGCGAGGATCACGGCAAACTCGTCACCACCAAGCCGCGCGGCGAGATTGACGCCGCGAACGGCAGTGGCGAGACGTTCGGCGACTTGCTTCAACACGCGGTCGCCGGACGGATGCCCGAAGGAATCGTTGATGTTCTTGAACAGGTCGAGATCGATATAGAGCACGCCGACCCGTTTTCCCGCGGCCTGGTCGAGCGCCTGCTTCAGGCGCTCCTGGAAATACTCCCGGTTGGGAAGGTCGGTGAGCCCGTCGTGATGCGCCATATAGGCGATCCGCGCTTCCGCCTTGCGCCGCTCGGTAATGTCGGCCACTGCAACCAGATAGCCGTCGCGGTCGTTGAAGGGGACGCGGCGGCCAAAGGTGAGCACTTCGATCTCGCTGCCGTCGGCGCGCAGGTGCCGCCAGTTGCGCGGGGAGTGATAGGTTTCGCCGACGCGCTCGAGCGCCTCGGCGTGGCTTTCCCACTCGTCCTCGGGCCAGATCTCGTGCAGCTTCATGCGCAGGAAGGCGGCGCGACTATAGCCGTAATGCTGGACCGCGGCGTCGTTGACGCTGAGGAACTGCTTGGTCTCGGCGTCGAACACCCACATCGGCATCGGGTTGTTGTCGAACAGCAGGCGGAACGAGGCGTCGCGCCGCTTCATCGCGGTCACATCGGAGATCGTCAGCGAAATGACGTCGGCAAAGGCGGTCGCGCTCATGCGCAGATAACGGCCATCGCTCTCGATCTCGAGCTGCTCACCGCGGCCGCCCGAAACCGCCTTCAGCAGGAACTCCATGATTTCGGCCGCGGCCAGCAGCGAGGTGCCCTGACCGATCTGGCGCCACAACAGGCCGCCGCTCGCGACCTCAAGCAGCAGCTCGGCGCTCTTGTTGTGATGCACGACCTGGAAATCGAACGGCCGACCGTTCGCATCGCGCAGCGTCGCCAGCGAGACCACGGCATCGTCTGTCGCCGAAAAGATCGCATCCAGCAGATTGTACTGCGCGCCGCGCTCGTTGACATAGGCGCCGACCAGCGTCGCGCCCCAGCGCGAGGCGGTCGGCAGCGCCAGCAGATCGTAGGTCCTGACCATGCCGTCGCGCACGCAGTGGGCCCTGGCCTGGTGCGGCCGCCCGTTCTTGAGCGCGCTTGCCGCCACTTCCGACAGCGCGGTGGCGCAATCCGGCGCCAGCTCCGCGAGCGGGATATCCCAGCGCTCCTCGCCGAGCCATTTCTGCACGTAGCGCCCGCTGCGCGACAGTTCGAGCGTGCCGTCGCCCTTGAGCAGCGCGATGTGATCGGCCAGCCGTCCGAGGCTGCCGAGCATCACGTCTTCATATCGCGGCAGCCGGTCACCCGGCCTCAATGCGGCACGCCATTTGCGCTGAAGCACCGGGATGTCGTCAAACATTTCGGTGGCCGGTTTGCCCGGCATCTTCTTCGCGGCACTCATTGCAGTCCCCAACGCACTTTCCGTGCGCATCCAAAGGCTGGCCTGCTTAATGGCGTGTAAAAAGGACGCAGAGCTGGTTGCGGATCAGCGATTACGACAGTTTTAAGTCGCGCCTTGGTTAGTGGGCGTTAGAGACTGTGACGGTTGCTTGAATTGCGCACAGCTGCATCCACGTCGTCATTGCGAGCGCAGCGAAGCAATCCAGAATCTTTCCGCGGATGCAGTCTGGATTGCTTCGCTGCGCTCGCAACGACGGAGTGTGCGGAAACATGGTCGCTCCATCAATTTGTATTGTCATCGCAGACGCACCTTCGCATCCTCGCGGCTCATCTCGCCCGAGCTTTGCTTCATCGCTTCACCCTCCAATGAAAGAGGGCGCAGGGAAGACCGGGTGCCAGGCTGGCACCTGGGTTCCGCTGTGCGATACCTAAAAGAAGAGGCTGCACAGCGGCGTACAGGTGAAGCCGAAACATCCGGCCTTCCCTGCGCAGTGGTTTGACGGCTTATGTCGTGCTCTCCCCGGGGAGCGAGGCACTATCCCCGTCGGCTCGCAGATCGCCAATACGAGGGTCCGGTTGGACCACACGCATCATGACGAGCCTTGACGCACAGACCCGGGCGCCAGGACCACACGATTTTGCCGTACGCCGATCACACCGGTCGTTCGCGCGACAGTCCCACTCGCGGTTGCCCGCCCAGCAAAACCCTTCGCGCCGATGTGCTCACCGTCCACTGCCGTCCGGTCCGCGTCGTGACGATCGCGATACGCCCCTCTTCCATGGGCCGGGTTGCGCAACCCATACGTCATTTCCGAATTTCGGTAAAGTGGAATATTTTTGTTGGAAGGCATTGCCCCGCGCCTGGGGTGTTTTGCCCGCCCGGCAACGCAAGATCTCGTGGCCCGGATGGAGCGCTACGACGCCTCCCCGGCCAGTTGCTCGATCACGAGATCCAGCAACGCGCGCAGACGCGCCAGCCGGCGGAGATCGCGGTGGTATCCGACATAGGTGTCGCGGCCCGGCGGCATCACCCCGATGTCGAGCGCGACCAAGCGGCGGTCGCGATCACCGAGCGGACGCGGCAGCACGGCGAGGCCGCCGCCGCCGGCGCAGAGCTCGGCCTGCGCCTGGCGATTGTTGCTGCGCGCGGCGATCTCCGCGTTCGGCAAATTGCGCTTCAGCCAGACCGCGTCGGGCATCTCGGCGAATTCCGCGTTCATGGTCACGACGCGGACGCCGCTGCCATCGCCGGCCCGCGGTGCCTTGCTGCCCTTCTTGCCGTAGAGCGCATAGGGAATGTGAAGCAGCTTTCGCGAAATGACCTCGGGCTCATCGAATGGCTTGATGCGAAAGACGAGGTCGGCCTCGCGCCGCGGCAGGCTGTAGAGCCGCGCGTCGGTCAGGAGCTCGACGATGACCCTGGGATGGCGCTTGCCGAACGCCGCAATGACAGGCGACAGCATCAGCGTGCCGAACCAGTCCGACGAGGACAGACGCAACATGCCGTCGAGTTGCGTCTCGGCACCGGTCGCCTGCCGCTGCAGCGC
The DNA here is from genome assembly GCF_004114955.1 of Bradyrhizobium guangzhouense. Taxonomy (NCBI): domain Bacteria; kingdom Pseudomonadati; phylum Pseudomonadota; class Alphaproteobacteria; order Hyphomicrobiales; family Nitrobacteraceae; genus Bradyrhizobium; species Bradyrhizobium guangzhouense. Next base: position 2,846,601 of record NZ_CP030053.1, on the reverse strand, counting down.
CAGCGCTTCTTCCTCGATCCGCTCGGCATGCGCGAGCACCGCGGCGCCTTCGTCGGTAAGCACAAAGCCATCCGCGGTGCGCTGGAACAGCGTCTGCCCGAGCGCCTGCTCGAGCGCGCGCAGGCGCCGCCCCATCGTCGGCTGGGTCTGGCCGATTTTTCGCGCGGCTGCCCCGAGCGTGCCCTCGCGCGCGATCGCGAGAAAAATGCGCAGATCGCTCCATTCCATCGGAATTCCCACCCATTCAAAAATGCACGAATATCGTACATCCTTGTTTCTTCCCATGCAAAAAATCATGGGCATATTGGAGGGCAAATAACGGAGCCGACGACCATGACCAGAGCATCGACGATGCGTGCAGCCGTGCTGGAGACCCACAACGCCCCCTTGCGCATCTCAACCATCTCCACCCCCGAGATCGGCCCGCGCGAGGTGCTGGTGCGCGTTCGCGCAAGCGGGGTCAATCCGCTCGACACCAAGATCCATGCCGGCGCAGCCGCGCATGCGCGCCATCCGCTGCCGGCGATCCCCGGCATCGATCTCGCCGGCGTGGTCGAGCAGACCGGACGCGAGGTCTCGCGGTTCACGGTTGGTGACGAGGTCTACGGCATGACCGGCGGCGTCGGCGGCGTGCCGGGATCGCTCGCCGAATTCGCCGCCGTTGATGCCGACTTGCTGGCGCTGAAGCCGGCCAATCTCAGCATGCGCGAGGCCGCCGCCCTGCCGCTGATCTTCATCACCGCCTGGGAAGGCCTGATCGACCGCGCCGCCTTGAAGGCCGGACAGAAGGTGTTGATCCATGGCGGCGCGGGCGGCGTCGGCCATGTCGCGATCCAGATCGCACGCGCGTTCGGTGCGGAGGTGTACGCGACTGGCTCGGCCTCGCAGCGCGCGACCATCGAAGGTCTTGGCGCCGTATTCATCGACCGGGACATCTCGGTCGAGGCCTACGTCGCCGAGCACACCGGCGGCCGCGGCTTCGACATCGTCTACGACACCGTCGGCGGCAAAGTGCTCGATGCCTCCTTTGCGGCGGTGCGCCGCTTCGGCCATGTCGTCAGCGCGCTCGGCTGGGGCACGCATGCGCTGGCACCGCTGTCGTTCCGCGCCGCCACCTATTCCGGCGTGTTCACGCTGCTGCCGTTGCTATCGGGCGAAGGCCGTGCGCATCACGGGGAGATCATGGCGGAAGCCACGCGCCTCGCCGAGGCCGGCAGGCTGGTGCCGCTGCTCGATGCGAGACGCTTCACGATGGAGAGCGTTGGCGAGGCCTATGCGTTGATCCGCGATCACGCCGCCAAGGGCAAACTGGTGGTCGATATCTGACGGCGCAAATCTGCCGCTAATCCTCGCTCGACGCCGCGGAGCGGTTGCGCAGATAGGCCTGCGACAACAGGAAAAATAGTGCGCGCTCGCCGTGATATTTGGCTGATGGACGCGAGCGCTCGAAACCATCGGCAAAGATCTTGCCGGACTGGTCGCAGACCTGCCACCGCCAACCGAACCGTTTGCGTCTGGTGAGGATCACTTCGAACATGCCGACGCGCTTGGTCCCCTGCTCCTTGCCAGCAGCGCAAGCCCACCAAGGCTGCGCCGGCGTCCCCCATCGGACGGATGCCCGACATATAACCCAGCAGGACGGAAAGCGAATGAAATTGATTATCGGAAATGCGTATCTTGCAAAGGTAATACGAAGACACGATGAGCCTGGAATAAGCCGATGCCACCGGTGTTTTTGATTTCTTGGCTAGACGTCTTGGTAGCGCTGACAGCGGTATTCAAAGCGAAACGCAGCGGGGATGCCCGGTAAGCAGACGCTCACCGGGACGTTTCACAACAAATGTTAGGGCCTGACTCGCGCCTGGAGATGCGGTCGCAAAGCGTCCGCGCTGCAGCGATCCTGCCGAGCAATCCTCTCCGGCTCTTGTGACTTTTCGTGCGCTGAATGAGAAGTGCGGCGCGCTCAGCGCGCCACGACTTCGACTTCGCCATCGACGCCGTTGACCACGTTGAAGCCGCGCTCATAGACCTTGCCCTCGTTCTTGGCGATGGCGCGGTATTCGCCTTCGGAGAGCACGACGCGCGGGAAGGCGCCGATCGATTCCTTGATGACGTCGCCGCCAGGCGTCAGCACCGACCAGGCGGTGTTGGCGAGCGCCTCGCCGCCCTTGTCGCTGACGAGCTTGAGCGTGATCACGGCCGCACGATGGGTGATGGTGACGTCGGTGAGCTTGCCGGCCTGGACGCGGATGTCCGAGCGCACCACCGAATTGGCGTCGCCGTAATTGGAGATGATGTAGTAGGTGCCCTCCGGCAGCAGCACGACGTCGCCGGCGGCGACGTTCGGCACCAGCGAGGCCCGCTCGCCGGTTTCGAACTGGCTGCCCTTGTAGATCGCAAACGAGATCTGGTTCTGCGGGATGCGGCTGGTGCCGACGCGGCCCTCGATGCGCAACCCCCCGGCCGGCAGCACGAAGGACTCGCGGTCGGTCTCGGCCTTCAGACTGACGGTGCGCACCGCGCTGACGAGACCGAAGGCGACATGCACGACGTAATTGCCGGGCGGCAGCACGATGCTGGGCGTCGCGCTGCGGTCCTCCTTGATCAGCTTGAAGGTGCCGTTCTCGTCGGGACGGTCAGCAAAGACGCGCCAGACCAGGCCGCCGTTGATCGCCGGAGAATCCTTGCCGTATCTCGCGGTCAGCGACAGCACACCCTGGCCCGGCACGGCCGCGCTGAACGGCGCGGACGGGGGCACGGTCGAGACCGCCGGCGGCGGCATGCTGGGCGTATTCGGCTGCGTCAGGGTCGGCGGCAGGCTCGGAGGACCGGCACCCGGACCGGACGGCGGGGCCAGGCTCACGGCATTGCCGGGATCAGGCACCGAGGCCGGCGGCACCGGCGGCGGACGATCGGAGAAAAGCTGCGCGTGCGCGGTATTTTGGCCCAAGCCGAGGAGGCATGCGGCCAAAGACATTGCAACGACAAGCGCCGGCAGCGGCCTGCCGCCGCGCCGCCATCTGCTGATGCCGTCACCCCCGGGAGTCATGCCTCTGCTTTTCACCGAAAACGCGGCAAATTCAAGCCTCTGAAATCCCATGGATTACGGTTCTATGGAACCCGGCTGACGCCTGCGTGATTACATCCGAGGCAACGGGCCCTCGCCACACTCCTGCCCCCTGTGTCCCGAACGCTATAAACCATGCTTTGCCCTGTTTCTGGCGAAGCGGAAGCGCGGCGCCTACTCTGGAGTGAGGACGGCCCGAGGTAGGAGAGTTTCGGTGCTGGATATCTTGAGAGGTCGCGGTTTGAACGGGGCAAATGGCGAGAAAGTCGGCCTCGGCAGTATCCGCCGGCCCGTCATCGGTCTCGCCCTCGGCGGCGGCGCGGCGCGTGGATTTGCCCATATCGGTATCATGAGAACGCTGCTGGCCAACGGCATCGTGCCCGATGTCGTGGTCGGTACCTCGATCGGCGCTGCGGTCGGCGGCGCCTATGCGGCCGACCGGCTCGACGCGCTGGAAGACTGGGCCCGCAGCCTGCAAGGCGTGCGCAACATCCTCGGCTATCTCGACATCCGCCTCAACGGTTCGGGCCTGATCGGCGGCGAGAAGCTCGCAAGCCGGCTGGAGGAATCGATCGGCCAGACCCTGATCGAGGACCTGCCGATGAAATATGCCTCGGTCGCGACCGAGGTCCGGACCGGCCACGAGATCTGGCTGACGCGCGGCCGTCTGGTCGAGGCGATGCGCGCCTCCTATGCGCTGCCCGGCATCTTCTCGCCCGTGATGATCGGCGACCGCTGGCTGGTCGACGGCGCGCTGGTGAACCCGGTGCCGGTGTCGGCAGCACGGGCGCTCGGCGCCGAAATCGTCATCGCGGTCAATCTGTCGACGGACATCTTCACGCATTCGACGACGATCCATGCGCATGGGGCGACACCCCTGCCTGTCGCCGAGGAGGTCCCGGCCAAGCGGCGTTTTCCGCGCATCTTCTCGCCGGAAAAAACCGTCAAGCGCGAGTTCTTCGGCAGCGCCGGCCGTCCAGGCATCTCGTCGGTGATGATCGATGCCTTCAACATCATGCAGGACCGCATCACCCGTGCGCGGCTCGCCGGCGATCCGCCCGACCTTCTCATTACGCCACGGGTCGGCCAGTTCGGCTGGTTCGACTTTCATCGCGCCGAAGACCTGATCGCGCACGGCGCGCGCGCCGCCGAGCGTGCGCTCGAGTCGATCCAGGAAACCATCGAGGTGCTCGCGCCGGCGCCCGAAGGCGCCGCGCCGAAAGCCGAATGAGACGGGCTTAGGCCGTCTTGATGTAGTCGCGCAGAGCTTCCTGCTCGGACTCGTATTCGCGCACGCGCCACTTGACGATGTCGCCGATCGAGATGAGGCCGACCACCCTGCCATTGTCGACGACAGGCAGATGGCGGAACTTGCCTGTCGTCATCATCTCCATCAGTTCGGCGACCGTATCGGTCTCCTTGCAGCTCACGACCTTGCGGGTCATGACCTGACTGACAGGCTCATCCAGCACGCCTGCGCCGCGCTCGCCGAGCACGCGCACGATGTCGCGCTCGGACAGGATGCCCTCGAGCCGGCTCTGGTCCATCACCAGCACCGCGCCGATCTTCTTCTCGCCGAGCAGCTTGACGGCAGCGACGAGCTTGGCGTCGGGCGCGACGCTCATGATCTGGTGGCCCTTGGTATTGAGAATGGAACGTACCGTCATTGTCGCCTCCCTGAATCGGACCCGTCCGCTTTGCGCGGTCCGGACTTGTTCGCGAGTCTTCAACTAACAGTTTCAGCGCCGGTTTCACGCTCGAGCGCTTTGCGAAGTGCAGCTTCTATGAGCTTGCTGCTTCGGAACATTCTTCCCGGGAATGATGGATGAATTCGGGCCGCGCCGCAAGCGCCGCTTCAAATACCGTTTGAAATGTCCTGTGATGACGCATCCGCAGCATCCTCGCTTCGCACGCGCGGCACGGGATCGAACAGCGCGAACAGCAACAGGCCTGCAAAGAAGCCGCCGATATGCGCTTCCCAGGCGACGCCCGCGCTGTCGCCGTCGACGCCGATCGCGCCGACGCCGAAGATGATGTTCATCGCGAACCACACGAAGAGGAATCCGACGATCCGTCGATCGCGCAGCGCCTGAAACAGCGGCAGCGCCGGAACTTTTGCGGCGGTATCGGCGTCCGAACGGCTGAACGACAGGAAGCTGCCGTGCACGAACGCGAACCGGATCGCCGCCGCCATCGCGCCCGATACCGAGGCCGAGGCGCCGATCATCGGCACCACCGCGTGCTCGTGGGTGACGAGATGGGCCAGCGCGCCGGCAGCGGCCGTCACCGCCAGGAACACAAAGAAGCGCAGCGCGCCGAAGCGCCGCGCCAGCGCGCTGCCGAACGGCAGCAGCCACAGCACGTTGAAGGCGAGATGGGTGAGATTGGCGTGCAGCAGCGAATAGGTGACGAAGGTCCAGACCTTGGCGCCCGCGCCGCCCTCGAACTGCAGATTGACCAGTGAGGAATCGTAGCGCTTCGGGATGAAGCCGAACACGTCGATGGTCCAGTTCTCCAGCTCCGGCGGCAGCAGCACCCGCAGATGGATCAGCGCCAGCAGGAGGACATAGGCCGTCAGCGGCAGCGGCAAGGTCAGGATCGGCTCGCGCGGGGGCTCTTCGGCGACGACCGGATGGTCCGACGGGGGTTGTGACGGGGAATCCAAGGCGGTTTCGCTTTCAGGCGCGATCGAGGCAACGAGCTTCTTGAAGAGACTTGGAGATAGTCGCCTTTACCGGCCTTGCGCAAGTGCACAAAAGGAAAAGGCAGGGCCCTGGGAAAGCCCTGCCTGTCCGTGTCGGCCTTTCCGACGCGACGGGAAAATAAGGTGTATCCCCACCCCTCCCCGCGGCCAGTGACCAAACTGTTTGACGCCCGTGTACAGGCCCCGCCGAGAACCTGGAGAAAGCGGCGAGGCTTGCGACTGGCATGACCATAGCAGGCGCGCCGGACACGCAAAGCGCATAGTTAATTTAACGTTAACGCCGCAAAGGCAGCGCTGCTTCTGCCAAAAACGCCTCCGCGGCATGGACGCTGCAATTCCCCTCCTGCACAACATCAAAGGGATCTCAGGTGCGCTGAAGCGGGACAGCTTTGTCCCATGAGGCTGCGCCGAGGGGTAAGCGTCGATCATGAAACATCCATCGAGCCGCGCATTCTTCGCGTATTGGGACGAGAAGCGCGGCAGCGCGCGGGCCCCTGACCGGGCCGATATCGACCCGGCCGCGGTGCGCGAGCTGCTGGGCGACATTTTCGTCCTGTCCTGCGAGCCGAAAGCAGGCTTCCCGTTCCGCGTCGCCGGCACCCGCGTTTGCGCGCTCGCAGGCCTCGATCTCAAGGATCAGGACTTTGCCGCGCTGTTCACCGAGGCGAGCCGCCGCGAGATCGAGGAGATCACGACCATCGTCGCCGACGAGACCTTAGGTGCGATCGCCGGCCTCACCGCGCAGCGCGAGGACGGCAGCAAGGCGCATCTCGAGCTGCTGTTGCTGCCCTTCAACGCCCGCCCTCACACGCCGGTCAGCGTGACCGGCGTGCTCGCGCCGTTCGCCGACGAATGCGGCGCGCTCGGCCCGTTCACCGTCACCTCCTGGCGCTACTTGCACCAGCCCGAGAAACTGCTGCCGCGCGCGATCCGCAAACTGCAGATCGCACGTGGATTGATGGTGTATGAGGGGCTGCGGTAACTCTCTCCGTGTCCCGGACAAGCGACAACGCAACAGCGTTGCTGCGCAGAGCCGGGATCCAGAAGGCCTCGTATCCGCTGCGAGTGGGCCCCGGCTCTGCAGCGCACCGCTGAAGGAGCGCTGCGCTGCGTCCGGGGCACGAGACCGTTTGTCTCAGACTTACGGCATCGCCAGATGCCATGCGCCATTCAGGAATCCGTCGCCGGTGATATCGCCGGGCTTGGTGTCCTTGGCGAAGGTGTAGAGCGGCTTGCCCTTGTGCGCCCACTGCTTGGAGCCGTCGTCACGCGTGACGATGGTGTAGCCGTCGCCGGGCGTGTCGCTGGCCTCGGCTTTCAGCGCCGGCCAATTTGTCGCACACGGACCATTGCAGGCCGACTTGCCGTCCGTGTCCTTGTCGAACGTGTACAGCGACATGCCCTTGGCGTCGGTGAGCACGTTGCCCTTGTCGGTCTTGCCGGTCTTGGTCGGCGGTGCGGCGAAGGCCGCGGAGGCGAACGCGAGCGTTGCTGCGAGCGTCAGTGCGAGGCGGATCGAGGATGTCGTCATGATGTCTCCTGTCATGCAGATGGTTTGCACGAGGTAGGACGCCGCGGCCCGCGCACTATTCCTCGCAAGCGGGCCAAGATATTTTTGGCTGCGCGCAGTGCCGCCGTGGAATAAATTGCGGTTGACGATACGGAACAGCGATGATGAGCAAGCCACGATGGCGCCGAGCGCACGCCGCCGACCTCGCAGCGATCGGCGCGGTCGCGGCGCGGATTCATCCAGACCTGCCCGAGCGCCCCGAAGTGCTGGTGGAGAAAATGCGGCTGTTTCCGGAGGGCTGTCGCGTGCTCGTCGCAGGCCATGAGATCGCAGGCTACGGGCTCGCGCATCCCTGGATGCAGCACCGCGTCCCGCCGCTCGACGACTTTCTCGAACGATTGCCCGACGCGGCCGACTGCCTCTACATACACGACGTCGCCGTGCTGCCCGACGCGCGCGGCGGCGTCGCGCGCGCATATGTTGCGGAGATCGAACAGCTCGCGCTCACATCAGGCATTGCGACGCTCGCGCTGGTCTCGGTCTACGGCACGCGCGCGCTGTGGGAACGTCTCGGCTTCCACCCCGTCGCGCCGGATGCGGCGTTGCGCGACAGGCTGTCGTCCTATGGCGCGAGTGCGACCTACATGCTGCGCGAGCTTGCCGAATGAGGCCGCGGCCGCTCAGCCGCGGCGCTTCTTCTTGTTCTTCTTGCCCGACGCGCCCGGCCATTCGGTGACCGATGGCGCATGTTTGGCGTCACCGGATTTGTTTCCGAATTTCTTGTTCTTCTTCCCAAAGGCCGGCTTGGCGAATTTGTCGCCGTCGTGAGACTTGGCATGAGGCTTGGCGTAAGGCTTGTCATGAGGCTTGAAGTCGCTCTTGGCGTGCGGCTTGCCCGGGTGCTTCGCGTCAGGCTTGCCCCGCGGCCGGTCGTGCCGCTTCGGCGCGTTCTCGTTCCAGGGATCGTCGCTGCGGCGGACGACATGACTGTCGTCGCCGTCGTCGCGCTGGGGGGCGCGGATGCGCTTCTCCGCCGGCGCCTGCGCTTGCGGCTCACCCGTCAACAGCTCGATGCGGATGCTGTCTTCCTTGTCCGGACGCTTGACCTTGGCGGCAAAGGATTCCGCGACGCGTGTGGAGATCTCGAACTCGGTGGTGGTGTCGCTGATCTTGATCGCGCCGATGTCGCGCTTGTCGATGCCGCCGCGGCGGCAGATCATCGGCAGCAGCCAGCGCGCTTCGGCATTCTTGCGGCGTCCGATGGCGGCCCGGAACCAGACCGTCGGCTCCGCCATCACGTGCTTCGATGACCCCTTCCCCGATTTGGCACGAGGCCGCTCGGAACGATCGTCACCACGCGGCGCCCGATCATCGCGATGACGATCGTCGCGCGGCCGGCTGCTTCGCTCACCGGGATCGATGATGTCTTCAGGCGACGGCAGCCGCGCGCGATAGAGCCGGGCCAGTGCCGCCGCGATGTCCTCCGCCGACCGCTCGGCCAGCAAGGCCTTCGCGAGCTCGAGATCGTCCGCGGACGTGTCCTCGGTGAACAACACGTCCTTCATGCGTTCGTGATCGAGCTTGCGAATCTCATCCGCCTGCGGCGCTGTGCCCCAGTTCGCCTCGATGCCGGACAAATTCAACAATACCTCGGCACGCCGCCGTCGCATCGGCGGCACCAGCAGGACGCTGACGCCCTTGCGGCCGGCGCGGCCGGTGCGGCCCGAGCGATGCTGCATCACTTCAGGATCGTTCGGCAGATCGGCGTGAATGACGAGATCGAGGCTCGGCAGATCAATGCCGCGAGCAGCGACGTCGGTCGCCACGCAAATGCGGGCGCGCCCGTCCCGGAGCGACTGAAGAGCCATCGTGCGCTCGTTCTGCGTCAACTCGCCTGACAGAGCGACCACGGAGAAGCCGCGCTCCAGCAGCGCCGCCTGCAAATGCCGGACGGCGTCGCGCGTGTTGCAGAACACCAGCGCGCTCGGCGCCTCGTAGAATCTCAGGATATTGACGGCCGCATGCTCGACATCGCCGGGAGCAACCCGGATGGCGCGATACTCGATGTCGGCGTGACCGCCCTCGTCGCCTGCCACCTCGATGCGAAACGCATCCTGCTGGTACTGTTTTGCCAGTGCCACGATGCCGCGCGGAAAGGTCGCCGAGAACAGCAGGGTGCGGCGCGTCTCCGGCGTAGTCTCGAGGATGAATTCCATGTCCTCGCGAAAGCCGAGATTGAGCATCTCGTCGGCCTCGTCGAGCACGACGACCTTCAGTTCCGAGGTGTCGAGGCGATTGCGCCTGAGATGATCGCACAGGCGGCCGGGCGTGCCGACGACGATATGGGCCCCCGCGGTGAGCTCGCGCTGCTCGCGGCGCGGGTCCATGCCACCGACGCAGGAGACGACGCGCGCCCCGGCGTGCTCATACAGCCAGGTGAGCTCGCGCTGGACCTGCAAGGCGAGCTCGCGGGTCGGCGCGACGATCAGCGCCAGAGGTGCTGCGGCACGCGCGAACCGCTCGGTATCACCCAGAAGGTCCCTGGCCATGGCCAGCCCGTACGCAACGGTCTTGCCCGAGCCGGTCTGAGCCGACACCAGGAGGTCGCGATCGACAGCCTCCTCGCCGAGCACGGCGAGCTGAACCGGTGTCGGAGAATCGTAATTGCGCTCAGCCAGGGCACGGGCGAGCGGCGGGGTCAGGGCCGGAAAGGACACGGAATGGAAAACCTTGGTTGGTCCGGGGGCGCGGAACGGAAAGAGCCGAGGGGCCTTGACGCTGCAATCGCTGCAGAAGGCACGCTCACACCCATGATGATTTTGATTTGGACGCTCTTTACGCCAGAAGCCGCCAAATCACCATGGCTTTGATGCATGGCATTGGCGACAGGGTGAACGGGTTTGGGAGGCTCGGTCCTGCCCTGAGCGAGATTTTAGGCCGGAATGGCGGACTTTTGCGGTCAAAGATGGTGGGCTCGACCAAGGTGGATGAACTCAATACCGCCTCAAGTCCCGTCGGACAATGACGAATGGACGCCTTGCCGCGCCGGACATTTCACCCCAAATCCTGCCTCACGAGAGAGCAAAACACAGGTGAATCATGGCCGACAGCATAGCGCTTGCCGACAAGCTCGCGACCTTCAATGATTACTGGTCGCCGCGCACAGTCACGACCTTCAACGATTGCGACGTGATGGTGGTGAAGGTGAAGGGCGAATTCACCTGGCACAAGCACGACGACACCGACGATTTCTTTCTCGTCCTCAAGGGCACGCTCGACATCGAGTTGCGGGACCGCACCGTGACGCTCGGGCCGGGCCAGCTCTACGTCGTGCCCAAAGGCGTCGAGCACCGTCCGGTGGCCCGTGAGGAGGTTCATCTGCTGCTGATCGAGCCGACCGGCACGCCGAACTCAGGCGACAAGGCCACGGCCGCACCACGCAAGTTCGCATAGCAAACCCGGCTCTAATCCCTTGATGTCACCGGCCTGTCGAAGCTGCCGGCGAGCCTTGCCCTCGTGCGCGCGACAAAGTCCTTCGCTGTGCGACTTAAGGCGCGGATGGCGCGCCAGGCTTCGGTGGCCTCCAGCCATGCCCTCATCTCGGTGAATTTCCCGTAGGCCCACGCGAAGGCCGGGATCCGCATCAGCTTGTCGCGCGTCAGGTGAAACAGGCGCTCGACCAGCACGAGCTTGAGCAGCTCGCAGCCGACGAACGCCGCCATACCGCTGAGAAACTGACCGGTTGCAACGAGGTACGCCGCCACCGGCTTGATCGGCTCCAGAACGAGCACGGGCACGGAGAACAGCGCCAGCGAGGGATAAGGGGGCAGCGATCTGATCCAGGCGCGCAGCCGCTTGAACTCGAAGTACCGGGCAAGCCAGGCCGAGATCGGCCGCGCCACGGCCATGAACACCGCATCCACCAGGAAGTAGACGGCCGCCAGGACGTAGGTGACGGGTTTCAGGATTCGCTTCACGGTACCTCTCCCGTGAACTGAAAGCCGGAACTGGGGCCTAAGTTTCACCCCGGAGTGAATAACTCGGGGATTTCAGACGGAACTTTTGGGGCGCCGCTCGGCCTCAGGCTCTTATAAGGCTCTCACTCCACCAGATCCGGCCACGGCACGATGGTCGATTTCACCGTCTTCATCGCCATCGCATCCTTCACGGCCCGCGAGACGCCCTCCTCCGTGAACGGGTAGATCGTCTGCATCTTCAGCCAGGGATATTTTCCGGCCGTGCGGTAGAGCATGTCGACGCCCAGCGGGAGATCGTTGCCGGTAAAACCCCAGGAGCCGAGCACGTTGAGGTCCTTGGTGCAGATGCGGTGCCAGGAGGTCTCGATCGAGCCGGCATCGGTGAACTGGCCCATCTCGACATAGGTGCCGCCGTCGCGCAGCATCTCGATGCCCTCGGGGCCCGCGGAGGGGTGGCCCGAGCAATCCATCACGAGATCAGCGCCAAAGCCGCCGACGATCTCGCGGACACGCGCGATACGCTGTTGCGGCGATGTGATCTCCTCGATGTCCACAGTGGCTTCCGCGCCGAACTCGCGCGCGAGTTTTAAGCGCGGCTCCTCGGGCGCGCCGACGCAGATGACGCGCCCTGCTCCCATCTCTTTTGCCGCCGCGACCGCCAAAATGCCGATTGGGCCCGAACCCTGGATCACCACCGTATCGCCCCAGGTAAAGCCGCCGGCGCGGCTTGCGCGCTTGAAGGCGCGGATGCACGACGTCAGCGGCTCCGACAGAGCGCCAAGGCGCAGCGACATGTCGTCGGGCAGCTTGTAGATCTTGGTGCCCGGCAGCATGTCGAGATCGACATAGACATATTCGGCCCAGCCGCCCCACATGTGCGGCGCCTTGTCGAAGCCGAGATAGCGACCGTAATACACCGGCGTCAGGCATTTGTTGGCGGTCTGCGGATAGTGAATGCAGTAGTAGCAGCGACCGCAAGGCATCAGCGGCGGGATCATGACTTTCGATCCGACCTCGAGCGGCTTGCTCATGAAATCTTCCGTGAATTCATCGCCGCATTCGACGATGACGCCGCCGAGCTCGTGGCCGAGCGTGAACGGCCAGGGCAGCGGCTTCGGCCAATGTCCTTTCAAGATGTGCAGATCGGTGCCGCAGACGCCGCACGCACCGATCTTGATCAGCGCACCCTTGCGGCCGACCTTCGGCCACGGCACGGTCTTGATCACGGGTTCGCTGCCCGGTCCGGCATGGGTGCATACGCGGATTGAATCCATGGCTGTTTCCTCGTGGCCCGTCTTGTGTTGAATGATGGCGCGGGCTCCGGCAGAGCGTATGTGAGGTTCGGCGAGATGCCAACCGCGGCAACGATCATAGGTGCCTCGGGCGCAGTCCTGCCAAGGTGATCGTTTGAACCAAATTCCGCAAAATCCCGTGGCCGCGTCCGGCTCGTTCGCGGCGATGAAGTCCGTGCCGTACCGGCTGCAGTTCATCGCCTATGTGCTGGCGATGATGGCTGACAATATCGAGCACGTGATCAGCTATTGGGTGGTGTTCCAGAAATTCCACTCGCCGACGCTGGGCGGCTTTGCCGTGCTGTCGCACTGGCTGCCGTTCCTGCTGTTCTCGGTCGTGGTCGGCGGGCTCGCCGACCGGCTCGATCCGCGCCGCATCATCCAGTGCGGCATGCTGCTATTCATCGTCGCCTCGACGGGATGGGGGTTCTTCTTCATCACCGACACGATCCAGATGTGGCACGCGATGCTGCTGCTGGTGATTCATGGCTGTGCCGGCGTGCTGTGGCAGACGCCGAACCAGCTGCTGCTCTACGATCTCGTCGGTCCTGCGGATCTTCCGAGCGCGGTGCGGCTGAATGCAATGGCGCGCTATCTCGGCATCCTGGTGGGGCCTGCGGTGGGCGGCGTGACCATGCTGACGCTCGGCCCATCGCGCGGCATCATCTTCAACACGCTGTTCTATCTGCCGATGCTGCTGTGGCTGTTCCGGGCCCCGCTGCGCGACAAGAGCGTTGCCGTGCGGCGCTACGCCGTGCGCGGCTTTGCCGACATCCTGCTGACGATGCGCGCCATCGGCACCCAGCCGGTGCTGACGGCGATGACATGGCTTGCCGGCCTCACCTCCTTCATGATCGGCAACGCCTATCACGCGCAGATGCCGGGCTTTGCCGGCGATCTCGGCCATGGCGATCCCGGCGTGTCCTACAGCGTGCTGCTCGCCGCAGATGCCGCCGGCGCACTGCTGGCCGGCATCGCGCTGGAATCCTGGGGGCGGTTGAAGGGCACGGCGCGCACGGCGATCACGCTCGCGATGCTCTGGAGTGTCGCGCTGCTCGGCTTTGCATCGGTGCGGATCTACCCCGTCGCGATCGTGCTGCTGTTCTGCGCGGGCTTCTTCGAGCTGTCGTTCAACACCATGGCCCAGGCGCTGGTGCAGCTGAATGCGCCGGCCGACATCCGCGGCCGCGTCGTCGGTCTCTATAATATGGCGGGACTTGGCATGAGGGCATTCAGCGGCATCACCGTCGGCGTCTTTGGTGCCGTGATCGGGATTCACTGGTCGCTGGGGCTCTCGGCCGCCGTGCTGCTGGCACTGCTGTGCCTGCTTTACGGGCGCGCGACCAGGAAAGCCTAGCGGCGCCCCGGTCGCAAGCCGGGACGGCTGCGGTCCCCCGATTGGGGAAGACCGGGATATTGCCCGCCGCCGATGTGGCTTTTTGAACGCATCGTGCCCGTCCGTCACCACCGCGCCAAATCATAACGCGGCATTAACCCTGTGCGCCTTAGGGTCGTGTCGGACTCCGCCCGGGCGGGGGGTCGGGTAGTGAAGATGGCGTTGGCGAACAAAAAATTTCTTCCGGCCGCCGAGGAGCGTCGGCGTTTCCAGCGGGTGAAGGTACACCTGCTCGGCCGTTACATGCTGCCGGATCGCCGTGAATTCCCCTGCCAGGTGATCAACATGTCGCCGGGGGGCCTCGCGCTGCTCGCCCCCGGCATCGGCAATGTCGGCGACCGCGTGGTCGCCTATCTCGACCATATCGGCCGGGTCGAGGGCAAGATCACGAGGATCATCGACAACGGCTTCGCCATGACGGTGGGCGCCACCCCGCGCAAGCGCGACAAGCTGGCAGCCCAGCTGACCTGGCTCGCCAACCGCGACATCCTCAACCTGCCGGAAGACCGCCGCCACGACCGTATCGTGCCGCGCAACCCGATCGCGGTGCTGACGCTCGAGGACGGCACCAAGATGACCTGCCGGATCATCGACCTGTCGCTGTCGGGCGCGGCCATTGCCGCCGAGAACCGCCCGCCGCTGAAATCGACCGTTCTGCTCGGCCGCGTCCAGGGCCGGGTGGTCCGAAACCTCGAAGACGGCTTCGCGCTCGAGTTCGTGCACGCGCAGCCGATCGAGACTCTCGAAGAGAGCGTTACCGCGCGGTAAAGCGCGACGGCGCCAAAACCACTGTTTTTCCAGCCCTGGAGGCGGCCTCTGCGATGCAGACGCCGCCTTTTTCGCATCTCGCCGCGGCTGCGGGCGGGTTAACGCGTGGCCTGTTCACCCACCCAACCAACGGTTCCGCCAGCGTTTCCGCGTTAATCGCTACAATTTGAATCAATTGCAGTATTCTCAAATTTTATTCGATATCTATTCAAGTATAGATCGAATTTGTCTCCAGTTTTACTTGCATTCGTCTCGACTTGACTTGGCCGACTTAGCGGCAACTCAAAAGCTCCGTGCGAAATGTGGTCCCAACAAGAAACGGGGGCCGCAATGTTGGATTTCAGGGGACAAGGGAAAGCACTGGCGCTCGCCGCCATGCTGTTCGGAATGAGCGCGTCAGTGCAGGCCGGCGAGGGCCGTCTGCTCTACGCAAGCCTCGGCGACACCACGCGCGCGCCGATCGGCTGGGTCGAGTTTTGTGCAGAGAACGCCGCTCAGTGTCAGGGCGGACCGACGCAGCCGCGCGACATCGTGATGTCGCAGGCCGCGTGGCGCGACCTGACCAAGGTCAATCGCTGGGTCAACGAGACGATCAAGCCTTTGACCGACCAGGAGCACTGGGGCGTCGTCGAGAAATGGTCGTTGCCGACGGACGGCTACGGCGACTGTGAAGACTACGTGCTGTTGAAGCGCAAGATGCTGATGGATGCCGGTTGGCCGCGCGAGGCGCTGCTCATCACGGTCGTGCGCGACAAGAAGGGCGAAGGACACGCGGTGCTGACGGTGAAAACCGACAAGGGCGAGTTCGTTCTCGACAATCAGAACGAGAGCGTCGTTGCCTGGACGGAGACCGGCTACCGCTTCGTCAAGCGCCAGTCGCAGAGCGATCCCAACGTCTGGGTCTCGCTCGGCGATACCAAGCCGGCGGTCTCGACCGCCAGCGCAAAAGATCAGTAGTTCGACCAGCAGAGACAACAAACGAGTTACGCGACCCGGTCACATCCCCACCCCTCCCCGTCCCAGACCGGTTCGCGCGCGGCCAGGCTTCCCCCAAAGCCTGGCCGCAACTTTTTTGAGGCTTGTTGTTGCAAGCTCTAGCGATCTGCCGGAGCGGCGAGAGCGAGTTGCAGGCCCGCGCGCAAGGCCGAACCGGGATGGCGGCCGAATTGCGTGGCGAGGCCATTGTTGTCCAGCGTCGGCGCGAACATCCTGAGCCGCTCCGCCATCCGGTGAGCCTCCTCCACGTCCCCTTCCAGCGCATAGGCCGCGGTCAGTCCGGCCCAGCCTCGCGGATAGCGCGGGTTGAGCGCGACCGAACGTTTGAACAGCGCGATGGCCTCGGGATATCTCTTCAGTTCAAGCTCGCCATTGCCGGCAAACTCCAGCCAGATCGGCATGATCGGATCGCGCGGGCTAAGCCGGATCGCGTAACGCACATGCGCAAGCCCTTCGGCGGGGCGGCCCGTACGGATCAGCCCGTTGCCGATCTGCGCATGCGCGCTGGCATCGCTGGGGTCGATCCTGATCGCGCGCTCGAGATGCTCCATCGCCTCCGGCAGGGTCGGCAAGCTGTTGAGCGCGAGCGCGAGGTAGAAATGCGCGTTGCTCGAGTCCGGATCGCGTTGCAGCACCTGGCGCAGGATCTCGATCGCCGCCTTGCGATGCGCCATCGGTTCGGTATCCAGCACCTGCGCGCCCATCCGGGCGTGATAGGCGCCGATGCCCGTGAGCGCGCGCAGATTCTGCGGCTCCTTCTCCAGCGCGCCCTGAAACAGCGCCAGCGCCTGTTGATAGCCTTCAAGACGCACTTCCGACAGCGCGGCCCAGCCGCGATAGGCGAGCGCGGCCGCATCCGAGCTCTGCGACAGACGCGAGCTCTCGATCGGCAGCATCTCAAATTGGAGCTCGCGGGCCAGCCGCGCGACGATCTCGTCGCGCAAGCCCTGGCGGTCGGCGCCGTCACGTTCGATCCGGCTGCTCCAGATCGACAGCCGGCTCGCCGGATCGACCAGCTCGACATTGACGCGCAGCCCCTCTTCCCGCCGCCGGACGCTGCCTTCAAGCACGTAGCGCACCTTCAATTCGCTGCCGAGCCGGCCCACATCGATCGGCCGACCAGCAAAGCTGCGTGCTGTTTGCTCCGAGATCACGCGGAACGACGGCAGGCGGGACAGTGTGTTGGTGAGATCGTCGGTCAGCATGTCGGCGGTGAGCT
This sequence comes from Bradyrhizobium guangzhouense, assembly GCF_004114955.1. Taxonomy (NCBI): domain Bacteria; kingdom Pseudomonadati; phylum Pseudomonadota; class Alphaproteobacteria; order Hyphomicrobiales; family Nitrobacteraceae; genus Bradyrhizobium; species Bradyrhizobium guangzhouense. The sequence continues at coordinate 2,829,672 of NZ_CP030053.1, read as the reverse complement.
GGAGATGGTCGTCCGCGGCGCCCAGCGTCGTGAAGGGCAGCACCACGATCGGCACGAGACCGTTCGGAAGCGTCGCATCGCCGCTTGAGGACGGCGAACGCCAGGAATCGGCGGCCTCCGGGGACGCGCCGACGGCAAGTTCGGCGACGTCGGCATGCTGCCGCGCGCGCAGCTCGAACAGCGCGCCCAGAGTGAGCAGCAGCACCAGCCCCGATCCTGCCGCCACCCTCCCCACCATTTGGCGCCACGCGCTCTCTTTGCGTCTCGGCGCAACCACCGCCGTCGGCAAGGGCGGCGCATCCGGGACGGGAGGAACTGGCGCTGCTGCGGCGACCACGCGACCGGCTTCGGCAGCGCTCGCGCGCAAGCCGTCGAGCATCGTGCGCGTCGCCTTCTCGGGGCCGACGCCGAGCTCGCGCTGCAGCATATCGGCGAATCCGGCAGCGCGGGTCAGCGCCTCGTGCCGGCCGTGATGGCGCGCATAAAGCGCGATCGCGAGCCGTTGGAAGTCTTCGCGCAGCGGATCGAGCGCGACGAGCTGTTCGACGGCCGCGATCGCATCGTTGGGATCTTCGACGAGATCAGGTCGGTCGACGAATGTCGCGCAAAGATGGGCCGCTGCAAGCTGGAGCCGCGTTCGCTGACCGGCCACCCACTCCTCGATCCCTTCCTCATCAATGTGATGACCGGCAAGGAAGTCGCCGGTGAACAGGCGTGCGGCAAGTGCAAGCTCCACGGCCGTGGTCGATCGCGACAGCTGCTCGAACTCGCGTGCGTCGATCGACCACAGTTCGCCGTCGAGCCGCACCACCCCGCGTCGGCGACCACGAGCGACGGGCCAAGATGCTTGCGCAACAGCGCAAGCGCCTGCCGCAGGCTTTGCCGCGCCTGCTGGTCCGAACAGTCCCCCCACAACAGCGTCGCGAGCTCTTCGCGCCGCGCCGCGTAGTCGCGGCTCATGGCGAGATAGGCAAGCAGCACGCCGGACTTGCGCGTTGGCAGCGAAATCGAAATGAACGGGTCGTCAAGCGAGCTCACGACCAGGCGGCCAAGCAGCCGCAATCGCATTGTGCTGCGCGATGTCAGTTGCAGACCCACACCGGCTCCTCCCCCTCAGCGACGGTTGATCCGCTCTTTTCAGGCGATCCTACGGGCGCCACAGGCGAGAGCAAGTGGGATAAGTCACACCATCCGGCCAGGTTTCACGTTTTTTTTGCGCTCCCGTGACGGCCGCCGCCGCACTGTCCCGACTCTCGATGCGCGGCAGCGCGACCAGATCTGGACGCGCTGCAACATCGAAGCACGACCGCCAGAGGCACTGCGTCCGCCGGACGCCGTGATTGCAGATTTCATCGGGCGTTTTCCCTTTGAGTACTTAGAAAAATTCAATCGAGGAGGAATTCATGACGTTCAATTCGCGCTTCGGCTCAGCCAGCAGCCTTATTGTTCTTGGTTTGCTCGCCGGCGCCGGCCCAGCGGCAGCCGATTTCGACGGTCCACAGCTCAAGGGATCCTACGGCTTCACGGGATCCGCCGAATGCCTGGTCGCTCCCGGCCATGTCGGCGATCTCAGCGGACCCGGGCTTACGAACCCGACGCCCGGCGTCGCGCTGCCCAACGCCGGCTTCCAGCCCAATCTGCGTCCGAACGATGCTGTACCGGGCTCCTCGACGCAGGCCTTTGCAAACTCTTTCGCGGTGGAAGGCATCCGCAAGTTCAATGGTGACGGCACCGGCACCGTGAAGGGGACAGTCGTCGGCATCACCATTCGGCCCACGCCAGGCCCAGGCGGTTTCCCGCACTTCCCGCCCGCCGCCGGCTCCGCCGACTTCAGCTTCTCCTTCACTTACACCGTCAATGCGGACGGGACCTGGACCAGCACCATGGTGCCGGGAAGCTACACCGAGACACACCTGACCGGGCCGCGCACGGGCCAGACCTCGACCGTCGATGCGATTCCGCCGACGACGGGCATGATCTCGGCAGACGGCAAGACGCTGACGGCCGCGCATGTGACGACGGCCGTCGAAACGCACACCTACTCCAATGGCGATGTCGAGCCGGAAATCTGCCATCGCTCCCGGATCTACATCAAGCTCAGGGAACAAGATGATGACGACGATCACGGTCATGGCGACGACCATCACTGACCGTGGCTGATCGTCCTTCCACACGACGCGACCGCCAAGCGGCTCTGGCGGTCGCAATCGCCCTCGCCGCTGGCCTGACCATGCCGGCGAAAGCCGACATCCGCGTCGGGGGCGATCTGCGCACACTGCAATTGCGCGCGAGCGGCGAGCGCCTTGCCGACGTGCTGGGGCGGCTCGACGCGTTGTTTGCCGTCAAATATCGCTCGGCGGTACTGCTGAACGCCGAGGTCAGCGGCAGCTATTCCGGCACGCTGTCGCAGGTCGTGGCGCGGCTGCTCGACGGCTACAACTATGTGATCAAGATCGATCGCGACGTCACCGAGATCCTGGTGTTCGGCCGCGGTGGCGAGGTCGCCGTCGTGCCGAAGGCAAGGCCTGCGGCTGCGACAAAGACCGTGACAGCCCGCTGGCGCTGACGCAGTTCCGGCCGGGAGGCGCACGCGCCTCTCGGAATCACGGCTCCCCCACGCACAAGGCGCGATTGCTCAGCGTGCCAGGATATTCTTGTAGATCCTGCCGTTCTTCATGATCACCACGAAGTTCTTGGCGGGGTCGGCGACAAGGGTGATGTTGTCGAGCGGATTGCCGTCGACCAAGAGAAGGTCGGCGAGCGCGCCCTCCTCGACCACGCCGAGCTTGCCGGGATAGGGATTGCGCAGGCCCGACAGGCTCAGGAGCTCGGCATTGGTCGACGTCGCCATGGCCAGCGCTTCGGCCGGCGTGTACCAGCGTGTCAGGGCCGCCAGCATCGAGCCCTGCTTCTCGGCCAGCGCCTGCGAGAACAGGACATCGGTCCCGAACGCGGTCTTGAGGTGGTACTTTTTCGCCAGCGCGTAGACGCGGTCGGTGCCGGCGACCACCTGCCGCAGCTTGTCCTGCTCCGCCGGCCCGAGCCCCGCCCCCATGGACATGTCCAGGAACGGCTGGGTGCTGAGCCAGATTCCCTTCTCAGCCATCAGCTTCGCGCTCGCTTCGTCCATGAGATGGCCGTGTTCGATGCATTTCACGCCGGCTGCAATCGAGCGTTGGATCGCAACCGGCGTATAGGCGTGCGTGGCAACATAGGTGCCCCAATTCTCCGCGGCCTCGACGGCGGCACGCAGTTCGGGCTCGGTGAAGGTCGAGACGTCGAGTGGGCTGAACGGCGAGGCAACGCCACCGCCCGCAGTAAGCTTGACCTGGGAGGCGCCCTGCATCAGCTGCTCGCGCGCGCGTACGCGCACTTCGTCGGGACTGTCGGCAACCATGCTGCCGCCGATCCGCTCCATGCGGCTGAGCATTCCGCCGATGGTTCGCGGCAGGTCGGAGAGCTGGCGGAAGTCACCGTGGCCGCCGGTGATGGTGATGATGGCGCCGGACGGGTAGATGCGCGGCCCCGCGACGAGATCCTCGTCGATGGCCTGCTTGAGGCCGAAGGTCGGTCCGCCCATGTCGCGTATCGTGGTGAAGCCGCGCATCAGCGTTGCTGTCGCCTCGCTGGCAGCGAGCAGATTGTTGTAGCCGATATCGCCAGCAACCGCCGCCATCGGCGTCGGGCGCACCAGCATCGCGTGCCAATGCGCATCGATCAGTCCCGGCATCAGCACCCGGCCGCCGCCGTCGATGACCTGGCCAGTGGCCGCGATTTCCTCGGTCGAGATCTCCGCGATCTTGCCGTCCCTGACGAGGACATTGGAGGGCGCCGAAAGCGTGGCGTTCCTGCCGTCGAAGATCTTGACGTTACGGAACAGGACGGCGTTGTCCTGCTGAGCCGGCGCAGGCGATGCGCCAAAGAGAATCGCTGCCAGCAGTGCCGTGAGGCCGCCCCGCCTCCACAATCCCGACATGTTCAATCTCCCGCCCCAACTCCGCAAAGCGGATTTGCAATTGCCGAAGCAGCCCGAGATCTCGTTGTGCGAACCAGAGTTGACGCCTGCCGCCAGGCAGAGTCAATTTGCAACTATAGGGCGATTTTGTATTACAGCCATACGAGTCCGGCGGAGATGCGTCTCGTAAAATTCATATCGGGAGATTTCGGCACATGAGTAAGCGAGGCTGCCTTGCTTGCATCGAACTCTCATCAAAAGTCGGGCATTGCGGTCGACCCGATCAACGCAAGATTGCAAGGCCGTTGGCGCTGGTCTCCCGGTGCGGAAGATCGTCAGGCGCAACGAAGGATTCTCGTTGCATAGTCTGAGCGATGCGGCTCGCTCACGCGCCGAGCACGTCGGCAAGCCGCAACTCGTCCGCGGCGGGATCCTTGAGGAACAGCTCGGCCTCGATCTCGTTCAGGTGCGACAGCATCTGCGTGCGCGCAGCCTGCTTGTCGCGCTTGCGGATCGCGGTGACGATCTCGGCATGATGGTCGGTGCCGCAGGCGGGCGTGTCGTGCCGGCGATAGAGCAGGATGATCAGCGAAGAACGTGCGATCAGCTCCTTGAGGAAGCCGAGATAGATGCTGTGGCCGCTCATCTCGGCGATGAGCCGATGAAAGTCGCCGGAGAGCCGGACCAAGGCGCGCGCGTCACCGCGCAGCTCGGCTTCGCGCTCCTCAGTGAGGTGCTGCTGAAGGCGCTCGATCCATGCGGGCGAAACGGCGTCCACGGCGTGATCGACGATGGTGGGCTCGATCAGGCGGCGCGCCTCGAACACTTCGCGGGCGTCCGCGGGCGTCGGGCGCGCAACGAAAGCGCCACGGTTCTTCTCGATATTGACAATGCCCTCATGCGCGAGCTGTTGCAGCGCGGTGCGGACCAGCGTGCGGCTCGCGCCATAGATCTCGCCGATTTCATCCTCGCCGAGCTTGGTGCCCGGCAACAGGCGATGCTCGAGGATCGCCGCGGTCACGCCTTCCCTGATCCTGATAACGCGATCGCTCACGTCGGGCGCATCGGATTTCGGGCGGGGTTTGGCGGCCATCAGTTCGAAATGTTGGGTTTGAGGGCGCGATCGGCGTTCGCTTCGAATGGTAATCGACGAGCTGTATCCAATCACAGGCGAAACTTTATACAATCTTCGCCCATTTTGTGTGCATACCCTTGATAGCCCGGTGCGCTGCACAAACACCCTGGATTCGATCTAACGATCTGACTCCACTGCACAGTTTTCGAATTCGGGAATATTGGCGCTGTTGGCACGGACCTTGCGGAGAGAGGCGGAGCACCGCCCTCCTCTCGGACATGCCATGGCCACTCCTGCCGCTCTCGAACTGGTTGCCGTCACCAAGCGCTATGACGCGACGCTGGCGGTCGACAATGTCAATCTGAAGATCCCGGCCGGCACCTATTGCTGCCTGCTCGGTCCGTCCGGCTGCGGTAAAACCTCGACCCTGCGCATGATCGCCGGTCACGAGGCGGTCAGCGAGGGCGACATCATCCTCGGCCCGCAGAACGTCACGCACCTCGAGCCTGCCAAGCGCGGCACTGCCATGATGTTCCAGTCCTACGCGCTGTTTCCGCACCTCACCGTGCTCGACAATGTTGCGTTTGCCCTGAAAATGCGCGGCATCGACCGCGCCACCAGGCACAAGCGCGCCGGCGAGCTCCTGGAGCTGGTGGCGATGAGCCCCTATGCCAGCCGCCTGCCGGCCCAGCTCTCCGGCGGCCAGCAGCAGCGCGTGGCGCTCGCCCGCGCGCTGATCACCGAGCCGCAGATCCTGCTGCTCGACGAGCCGCTGTCCGCGCTCGACCCGTTCCTGCGGGTCAAGATGCGCGGCGAGCTCAAACGGCTGCAGCGCGAGCTCGGCATCAGCTTCATTCAGGTCACCCATGGCCAGGAAGAGGCGATGGCGCTCGCCGACCACATCGTGGTGATGAACCAGGGCAAGATCGAGCAGCAGGGCACGGCCCGCGACATCTTCCACCACCCCCGCACCGAATTCGTGGCGCGCTTCATCGGGGGCCACAACGTCATCAGCGACGCCGGCAGCCTCATCGCCGTGCGCGCCGATCAGCTCGGCATCGTGCCGTTCGTTGACGGCGCATTCGGCGCGCCGGCGCTGCTGACCCAGACCGAATACCAGGGCTCTTATGTTGCCGTCTCGCTCACGCTCGACGACGGCACCGCCCTGTTCTCCCATCTTCCCGAGTCCACCTTCGACGTCCATCCGTTCCGGACGGGCGATCGCGTGCTGGCCACCTGGGATCCCGCCAAGGCGCAACGTCTGCAATAGCGCCGTCATTTTAGAAAATGCGCAACACAGAGGAGTGACTGGAATGACCGAGACGACCAAAAAGACCGGTGTCAGCCGACGCACGCTACTCAAGGGCACCGCGGGCCTTGCGGGCCTCGCCGCCGGCTCCGGCGCCATCACCGGCTTCCCCTACGTGATGTCGGCCGAACCGAAGGTGCTGCGCTATCTCGGCACCGCCGTGAACGAGGGCGACGACATCTCCAAGCAGTGCCTGAAGGACACCGGCATCAAGATCGAATACATCACCGCGACCACCGACGACGTCACCAAGCGCGTGATGACCCAGCCGAACTCCTTCGACGTGCTGGACACCGAATATTTCTCGCTGAAGAAGCTGGTGCCGTCGGGCAACATCCTTGCCCTCGACGCCAAGAAGATCAAGGAATTCGACAACATCACCCCCGTCTTCACCAAGGGCGAGACGCCCGGCGGCAAGAAGATCGGCGGCCAGGGCACCGCGCCCTGGAAGGTGCTCTATCTCGAAGGCAAGGACTCCAAGACCTTCTCCAAGACACCGACCGAGTTCGTTACTCTGATCCCGACGGTCTACAATGCCGATACGCTCGGCATCCGTCCCGACCTGATCAAGCGTCCGATCAGCTCGTGGGCCGAGCTGCTCAATCCCGAATTCAAGGGCAAAGCCTCGATCCTCAACATCCCCTCGATCGGCATCATGGATGCCGCAATGGTCGTGGAAGCCACCGGCAAACATAAATATGCCGACAAGGGCAACATGACCAAGGAAGAGATCGATCTCACCATGAAGGTGATGACCGAGGCGAAGAAGGCCGGCCAGTTCCGTGCGTTCTGGAAGGACTTCAACGAGAGCGTCAACCTGATGGCCTCGGGCGAGACCGTCATTCAGTCGATGTGGTCGCCGGCGGTGACGAAGGTGCGCTCGATGGGCATCGCCTGCACCTTCCAGCCGCTCAAGGAAGGCTACCGCTCCTGGGCGTCCGGCTTCTGCGTCTCCAAAGGCGTGTCGGGACCCAAGCTCGACTGGGCCTATGAGTTCGTCAACTGGTTCCTGTCCGGCTATGCCGGCGCTTATCTCAACCGCCAGGGCTACTACTCGGCCGTGCTCTCCACCGCGAAAGCGAACATGGAGCCCTACGAGTGGGCCTACTGGATGGAGGGCAAGCCGGCCGAGAAGGACATCAAGGCGCCCGACGGCTCGCTGCTGGAGAAGGCCGGTGCCGTGCGTGACGGCGGCTCTTACGAGGACCGCATGGGCGCCGTCGCGTGCTGGAACGCAGTGATGGACGAGAACGACTACATGGTTCGCAAGTGGAACGAGTTCATCGCCGCGTGATGGATACGTCGGAAGACATCCTGCAACAGGCATCCCCGGACCTGGTCCGGGGATCCGAGACGAGGCGCGCGGCGAAATCCGCGCGCCTGTCGCCGTCTTTCATCTCCTGGCTCCAGGCCGGGCCGATGATGCTGGTGTTTCTCGCCTTCTTCCTCATCCCGTTGGTCTTCGTCGTCATCGTCTCGTTCTGGGACTACAACGAATATCAGCTGCTGCCCGCCTTCTCCGGCCGCGGCTACACCGACACGTTCGAAGGCTGCCTCGCGCAGCTCCCCGATCTCTGCACGATCGGCAAGACCTATCTGAAGACGCTGAAGCTCTGCTTCCTGGTCTGGGCCATCACGCTCTTCATCGGCTTCTGGGTCGCCTATTTCCTCGCCTTCCACGTCAAGTCGAAGACCTGGCAGATGGGACTTTCGCTGCTCTGCACGATCCCGTTCTGGACCTCCAACGTCATTCGCATGATCGCCTGGATCCCGCTACTCGGGCGCAATGGCCTGGTGAACTCCGGCCTGATGAAGACAGGCCTGATCAATCAACCGGTGGAATGGCTGCTCTTCTCCGAATTTTCCGTGGTGCTGGCGCTGGTGCACCTCTTCACCTTCTTCATGGTGGTGCCGATCTTCAATTCGATGATCCGCATCGACAAATCGCTGATCGAGGCGGCCTATGACGCCGGCGCCTCCGGCCTGCAGACGCTGGTCAATGTCATTATTCCGCTGGCCAAGCCCGGCATCGTGATCGGCTCGATCTTCGTCATCACCATCGTTATGGGCGACTTCATCACCATCGGCGTGATGGGCGGCCAGCAGATCGCCGCTGCGGGCAAGATCATCGAAACCCGGGTCAACGCACTGCAGTTCCCGGCTGCGGCTGCCAATGCCGTGATCCTGCTCGTCATCACGTTCCTGATCATCACCATGATGTCGCGCATCGTCGACATCAAGAAGGAGCTGTAGGCGATGAGGGAAGGACGCCCGCGCAGCTTCTACGTTCTCGCGCTCTTCTTCGCGGCCTATGTGCTGTTTCTCTACGGCCCGATGATTGCGATCTACATGCTGTCTTTCCAGGGGCCGCAGGGCGGCCTCACCTTCCCGATGAATGGCGTGTCGACCTACTGGCTGACGAAGCTGTTTCAGGGCACCGGCATCGTCGATCTCGGCGCGTCCTTCCGCCGCTCGCTGCTGCTCGGCGTCATCGTGATGGCCGTGACGGTCGTGCTGTCGGTCGCCGCCGGCATGGCCTTCCGCAGGAAATTCAAGGCGCAGAGCATTCTGTTCTACTCGGCGATCGCGAGCCTGATCGTGCCGTCGATCATCACCTCGCTCGGGATCTCGCTGGAATTCCGCATCATCGACGATTTGATCAAGGCTCATTGGAACGAGAATTTCGAGACCTCGATGGGCCTGCTCACCTCGGGCCTCGGCGCGCACCTGACCTGGACGCTGCCGTTCGGCCTGCTGATCATGTTTGCGATCTTCAACCGCTTCGATCCCAGGCTCGAGGAAGCCGCGCGCGATCTCGGCGCGACGCCGTGGCAAACCTTCCGCCACGTCGTGCTGCCGATCATCCTGCCGTCCGTGATCGGCATCGGCCTGTTCGGCTTCACACTGTCCTGGGACGAGCTCGCGCGCTCCAGCCAGGCGATCGGGGCCGTCAATACATTGCCGCTCGACCTCCAGGGCCTCACCACGACGGTGACGAACCCGGATATCTATGCGCTCGGCACCATCATCTCCGCGGTGTCCTTCGCGGTGATCACGCTTGCACTGGGGACCATCCACATGCTCAACAAGCGCCAGGCGGCCAAGGGCTCGGACGCCGGCAAGGGGCTCGTCTGATCGCGATGCGACTGCACGTCGTCAATCCCAACACCACGGCCACGATGACGGCGAAGATCGCCGCGGCGGCGCGCGCGATTGCGCGAGGCGAGACCGTGATCGACGCGCGGCAGCCCGCGATGGGGCCGGTTTCGATCGAGGGCTTCTACGACGAGGCTTTCGCCGTTCCTGGCATGCTCGGCTGCATCCGCGAGGCCGACCGCGACGGCGCGGATGCGCACATCATCGCCTGCTTCGACGACACCGGCCTCGACGCCGCGCGTGCCGTGGCGAAAGCGCCTGTTATCGGCATCGGCGAAGCCGGTTTTCACATCGCCAGTCTGGTGGCGGCGCGCTTTGCCGTGGTGACGACGCTTGGCGTCTCCATCGTGCCGATCGAACATAATTTGCGGAAATACGGCCTTGCCGAGCGTTGCGCCCGCGTGCGTGCCGCCGAAGTCCCCGTGCTCGCGCTCGAGGAACGCAACACCGAGGCGCTCGACAAGATCTCCGCGGAAATCAAGGCTGCGATCCGCGACGACCGCGCCGAGGCCGTCGTGCTGGGCTGCGCCGGCATGGCCGATCTTGCGGCAGAACTCGCGCGTATTCATGGCCTGCCCGTGGTAGATGGCGTTGCTGCCGCGGTGACGCTGGCCGAGGGACTGATCCGGCTTGGGCTCTCGACATCCCGGCTCGGCCCCTACGCCGCGCCGCGCGCGAAGATCTATTCAGGCCCGTTTGCGCCGTTTCAGCCCTGAGAACGCGCCTGCGTGCGGACAGCACGATCAACTCTTATGGATCTGTCACAAGCGACCCCAGTTTTGCCCAAAGCCATGCTAAGACCCGCACCAGTATTTCTACGGGTACTTTGCATGAAAAAGAACGATGTCACCTGTTCAGCGTGCGGAGCCGGCTTTCGGCGGCTCGAGCTTGCCACGCCGCCCGCCAACTCGGGCGAGTATCGCTGTCCGGCTTGCGACGAGGTCGTCGAGACCTTCGACGGCACCGCATTCATCGCCTATCGCATGACGATCCAGCCTTCGTTGAAGGCAGCCCGTCCCTGAGCCGTGTCGGAGCTCGGCTCGACCCACGCTTTTTCCCCAGGCGGCCACCTTTTCGTCCCAATTGTTGCTGAACAGTAACACTTTCGGGACCCCCGGCCGCCTTGTGCTGCGTTCTTGTGCTGCCGCTCTTCGCCACTCACCAAGTTTGAATTTGGGTTTTGTCAGCGATGATCGATCTCGCAGAGGACACACCGTCCAATCCCCTCCTTCGGCTCGGCGCCCAGCCGATCGCGTTAACGGCTGCCGCGCTGCTGCTGCTGATCGCCGGCGTCACCTCGATCGCGATCTGGCGTGCCTATACTGGCGCTGCGCCCGAGACCGACCGGGTGGTCGCCTCGCGGCAGCTTCAGGTGCGCGCGGCGCAGGCCTCCGAGCAGCTGGTCGAGAAGACCAAGGGACTGGAGGCGACACAGCAGGAATCGATCGACCAGCTCCAGGTCGTGCAGGACCAGCTTCAGAGCATGAAGAAGCTGCTCGCCTCGCAGCAGGCCGACACCAAACGCCTGTCGGATCAGGTCGCCGGTCTGAACGAGTCCATCGAGGGGTTGCGACAATCCTTTGCCAGCGTCCGGTCAACCGACGCCGACGCCCCCTCGGTCACCTCAAGGAAACCGGCGCGCCACCGCGTTCATGCCAGCGCCCGCAAACGCTCGCGCGGCTAATTGGATCCCGCGCCTTCGCCTTTTATTTTCGCCAGATGTGAACTGGATCACATTCGCCCGTATGATTCCGCGTCATGCTGGCCTCTACCGGATGGCGTGAGCCGATTTCAATATCCGGGGCTGGCAAGGTCGTTGACGGTATACTGCGTCAACGGCCTTGTTTTTTAATTCAGCGGTATTCCGGTGCCTCGGCTGAGCACCGGTCCAAATAGCGGCCTCTATTCACAAACCTGAACACGGCGGACGCGCCAACCCCACTGCGTCATCACGCGCTGTCGCACGGGGTAGCACTGCGCGCCATAGTCCTCGTAGCCGACGCCGTAGTACTCGCCATAGTATGGGTAGCCGTAACCATAGGCGCCGTAATAACCAACGCCCGCGATGCCGGCGCCGATCGCGACACCCGGCCAGAAACCGCCGCCGTGCCAGCCGTGGCCCCAGCCGCCGCCATGCCAGCCACCACCCCAATGGCCACCGCCACCCCAATGGCCGCCACCGCCATGCCCACCGCCGAACGCCTGCGCCTGGGGCACTGCGAGACCGACCGCTGCAACGGCGACTGCGGCCATGATCATCTTGCGTAACATCAAACTCACCCTCCGCGTGGAAACACTCCACACTTCAAAACGGGAACCAAGCTAATGTCACTCGATCGTCGATGATAGACGGACCGGCTCACTTCCACGCGAGCGTCAGCAGCCGCGGCAGATGCTTTTCATTTTCTTGTCGAGCAGCCGGTTCTCGGCGCTCACCGTGGCGTCGGCATCGGGGTTGGTGCCCGAGGCCGCCCCGGTGGTGACGCCGGGGGCGGTGTTCGCGCCGGAGGATTGCGCCGTGCCCAGACTGTTGGTGCCGGGCGGCGGCGCCGGCGCATTGGTGAGGCCGCCGGTCGATCCGGTCGCACCGCCGGTCGTCTGGGCGAACGACACGGCGGGCATTGCGGCGAGGCTGACGATGACGATCAACGTCCTGATCGAAGCGCTTGCGGGCGGTCGGGTCATTGAAAAATCTCCCTGCCCGATCAACGGTTGCAGCAAAGACAGGTTCCGGAACAAATCCCCTCACATCAGCTTGAAACAGGAAGGGCAACCAAGATCATGCGCAAACTGATCGCGTTCGACGAGGACACTTTCGACAAGCTGAAGCAATTGGGACGCGACAGGATGGCGACGTTTCAGGAGCTCGCGGATGAAGCTTTCGCCGACCTTCTGAAGAAGCACGGCATTCCCATCGACCTCCGGGACGCCCTGCGCAAGAGCGCGCGCGCCGATGGCGTGACAGACAAGTCGCCCATGCGCTCCCGGACCAGAAAGGCTAGAGCACGATGACCGACCGCGATCCCTTTGCAGAGGGCGAGCGCGCAGCACGCGAGCACATCCCCGCCGAAGCCAATCCTTATTCGGACGGCAGTGATGAGCACGCGCTGTGGGCCGCCGGCCACGAGAAGGCCGCAGGCGCAATCGAAGCGCGCGAATCCGAGGGAAGCTGACGCGTCGATGCGCGCCGCGGGCTGCTATGCGGCAGCCACCATCGTGTCGGTCCGGTCCTCGACCATGGTCACGAACATGTGGGATTCCTCGCCAGCGCCGCCGATCTGGACCCGACGAGCCGAGATCACGCGGCGGCCGCGCGCGGGGTTGTCGATGGTATCGACGATCGGCTCGAGCTGCTGCTTCTGCGCAAGCAGCTGCTGGTCGCGTTTCTCGATCAATGCGGCGGCGTCCGCGGAGAACAGTTCTCGCGCGGTCTTGCCAATGATCTCGGCGCGCGACATCCCGATCATCTTCTCGGCAGCCCTGTTGACGAAGACGTAGCGCAGATTGCGCGCGTCCTTGGCAATGATGCCCTCGGCGACGTTCTCGATGATGGTGGCGAGGAAACGCTCCATCCGCTCGAGGATGCGTTCGCGCTGGCGCTGCTCGGTGACGTCTTCCTGAACCGACACCCAACCACCGCCGTCCATCGGCCGTTCGTAGATCTTGATGATACGGCCGTCGTTCAATGTGATCTCGTAAGCCGTTGGCTCGCGCTTGGCGATCCGATCGCGCACGGCCCCGACATATTTTACGACATCGCCGCTGAACAACCCGCTCTTGACCCGGTGCTGCAGGATTTCCTCGAGAGTCGAGCCGGCCTGGATCGTCTCGGGCAGATTGTAGATCCGGCGATAGTTGGCATTCATGGCGACCACCGCCGCCTTGCCATCGAGCATGATCAGGCCCTGCGGCATGCTGTTGATCGCGGCCGAGAGCTGCCACTTCTTGGCCTGGTACTTGTCGTTGAACTTGTCGCGCTCGGTCATCGCCGCATCGCGCGCCTGCGCGGTGCCGAGCTCGAGCTCCTCGAGCTCGAAGATGCGCGCAACGGCGTCGCGAAAGTGCTGCACGGCGCGCGCAAGATGTCCGATCTCGTCGTGACGGCCGAGGTGCGGCACCTCGCTCTTGACGTCCCCGTCCGCGATCCGGTCGGTCGCCCGCGTGATCTCGGCCAGCGCCCCAACCACCGATCTTCGCATCACGACGACGTTGAGGCCGGCGAGATAGAGCGCCGCGAGCCCGAGCATGAACAGATAGGCCGCCGCGTAGCGGTTGGTGTCGGCGAGCTCGTCGGCTTCCCGGGCCCGTTGACGATAAATTCTTTCGAGCGCCTCGAGGTCGACGTTGAGCTTGTTCCGCAGCGTCCGGTTGGCGTCATTGTCGCCCCATTCGCGCGCGGCGGCCGGGCCGATCTCGAGCCCGCGCCGCACCAGTTCCTGGCGGAATTCGATGAACTGCGCGATGCGCTGGCTGAAGCTGGCCAATTGATCGGCATCGTCGTCGCCGGCGGTCTGCTCAAGGCCCTTCACCGCGTCAGCGAGCTCATGGTTGCGACGCACGAGCCCATCGGCAAACTGCTTCATCGCGCCGCGATCGCCGGACATGTAGATGCCGCGCGATTCCATCACGATGGCGTAGATCATCGCGTTGATACGTCCGATGCTGATCGCGGCCTCCGCCGAGGTGGCGTACATGCGGCGATAGGTGGTCTGCAACCGGACGGTCTGGACCGACATCACGAGCAGGAAGGTGGTGACGATCGCGAGGAGGCCGGCGATGCTGTAGACCTTCTCGGCGACGCTGAGCGTGTCGGCGCCGCGCGCGAAGCGAAAGAATTTCTTCAAAAGCCGGATGACGGCCTCGAGACCGGACTGTGGCCCTGCAGCGTCCATGGCGCCGCTCTCCCTGGTTGAAAGAGGGGCACGATAGCCGCAACTGCGCTAGCGGAGGATTAAAATACCTGCCGGTATTTTTACGGCAGGAGCAAAGCAGATGGAACCGGAGCGCGGATCAGCCGATCCGCTTCAAGCCCTTTTTGAAGCGCGGGCCGTTGGCGACATAGAACCTTGCGGCGCTTCCCATCTTCTGCACCTGGGCGTCGTCGAGCGTGCGGATGACGCGCGCCGGCGAGCCGATGATGAGCGAGCGTTCGGGAAACTCCTTGCCCTCGGTGATGACGGAGCCGGCGCCGACGATGCTGTTGCGGCCGATCTTCGCGCCGTTCATGACGATCGAGCCCATGCCGATCAGCGCGCCCTCCTCGACGGTGCAGCCGTGCAGGATCACGTTGTGGCCGACGGTGCAGTTCTTGCCGATCAGAAGCGGAAAGCCGAGGTCGGTGTGGCAGGTCGAGCCGTCCTGCACATTGGCGCCCTCGCCGATCTCGATCCACTCGTTGTCGCCGCGCAGCACCGCGCCGAACCACACGCTCGCGCCGGGCTTCAGCCGCACCTTGCCGATCACGGTCGCGGTTTCCGCAATGAAGTAATTGCCGTCAGAAGGAAGATCGGGCGCCTGCCCGTCGAGCTCGTAGATCGCCATGGAGGTCTCCTGTCACGTCAGCCCAAGCCATAGCGAAACGACGGCACGGAGGCAAAGGGCCACCGCGCAGCCGTGCAGGGCGTCAGCCCAGCACGCCGGTCGCGCGCAGCGTCATCAGGAAGAAGGTGCCGCTCATCATGCTCCAGAAGCCGGCGATGACGGTCGCCACCATCACGAACTCGAAGCGGCGGCTTTCGAGCCGCATGCCGCGCAGCGTATTGCGCATGATGATGAAGGGCGCCGCGAACACCAGGAACGGCACGGCCGCAAACGTCTTCGGCGCCACGCCCTCCTGCAACAATCCGAAACCTGCCGGCCGTTGCGACAGCGCCTGATAGCCATTCGCGAGCGCGCCCGCGAGCGCAAAGCCGATGCAGATCGAGAAGAAGGTGTTGAGAGCTTCAGGTGTCATCGGAACAGTCCGCCCATACGCAACGCGAGGAGCTTTCCTGTGACAAATAGTGCCGGTTAACGCTACATTATCCTTAAGCGAAGGTTAACGGGGCCGCCCGGCCCGGGCAGAGCCCTCCGCCTTCCCTGCAGCCCGGAACCTTCCGCGACATCGCAGCAGCGTGGCATATTCGCCGGTGATTCGTCGGCCAACGGCCGACCGACCTCGGACCCATTTGCGACGTCATGACGGTGTTTTCTGCAACCTCCCCTCGCTCTTCCGGAACCAACGCCAGGATGAACGCAAAGACGCGGGCCCGGACCCATCTCGTCCCGATCGCGCTGACCTCTGTGTTCGCAGCGAGCGCGGTCGCGCTGGTTGCCTATCTGCTGTGGCCGACCTGGAACACGGGCGGCGCGGACGCGCCGGACAAGCTGCCCGTAAGCGTCGGCGGCACGCTGTTCAATCTGCCTGTTACCGCGATCCGGATGAAGATCCAGCGGCACTCCGGGCCGCAGGAGCGCATCGATCTCGACTTCCTCTATCCCTCGCTGGACGCACCGACCGGACCGACGCATGTCACCGCCGACACCGTGGACACGGCGATGCAGCCGATCGACCGCATCTTCCTGTCGATCGCGGCGCATCACGATGCGCTCTCGCCCGAGCAGCGCATGGCGACGATCTATCCGCGCTATCTCGAGCTGTCCGCAACGGCGCCGGAGGACGGATTGACGATGCGCGCCTTCCGCAGCGACACGCCCTATGGCAGCGAGGATCTGTTTTCGGCAGACGCGCCCGCACTCGCCGCCCGCTGCACGCGCGATGCATCGACGCCCGGCATGTGCCTGTCCGAGCGCCGCGTCGGCGGCGCCGATCTCACCTTCCGCTTTCCGCGCAGTTGGCTGTCGCAATGGCGCGATGTCGCGGGCGCGATGGACAGGCTGACCACGCAGCTGCACGGGCCGAAGGGCTGAACCCGGCCGCGACGCAAAACTCGAAAACAACCCCATGCACAGTAGCCGGGGCGCCCGTCACCGTTTCTGATTTTTGATAATTCGTCTTTTACGAATTTTTTCTTGACCCGTCGGCCGAAACATGGCATGATGGCATCATGTAAAGCATGACTTGAGTGGCGCGGCTGCCAGTCATGTGACTGACATTACAGACGACAAATTGCATCCGGCCATTCTGCGGATAATCTGACGCTATTGCATTTCGGGGGCTGGAATGCGGGTGGGGGTTCGTCAGCCGGCCTGAACCTCATGCTTGGGAAAGACGACATATAGGGCAAATTGTCCCGAGGGTTCCGATGTCGAGGTTGAGGGTGTTGCTGCTGCCTCTGGCTGTTGCCTTGTCCGCGCTGGCGGCTCTGGCCTTTTGGTTGGCGACGACGCCCGCCGCAGCCGACGATGTATACACTTGTGGAAAGGCATCTGGCGAAGAGGCAATAGACGCGTGCACACGCGCGATCGATTCAGGCCAATATGGCGATCGTCAGCTTGCTGCCCTTTTCAACAATCGCTGCTCCGAGTGGAATGGAAAGCACGACAGCGACAAGGCCCTTGCCGATTGCAGCCAGGCGATCGGGCTAGATCCGAACTACGCATTGGCGTTCTTCAACCACGGCAACGCCTATTTTGCTAAAGGCCAATACGACCGCTCCATCGAGGATTACGACCAATCGATCCGGCTCAATCCGAACTACGCACACGCCTTCAACAACCGCGGAAATGCCTTTGGCAACATAGGCCAGCGGGACCGCGCCATCGCGGATTACAGCCAGGCGATCCGGCTTAACCCGAAACACGCAGATGCGTTCTACAATCGCGGCTCCGCCTATGACGCCGAAGGCGACCACGACAGCGCCATCGAGGACTACAACCAGGCAATCCGGCTCAAGCCGAACCGCGCGGATATGTTCTACAACCGCGGCATCGCCTACAAAAGCAAAGGCCAATACGACCACGCCATCGAGGATTACAGCGAGGCGATCCGCCTCAATCCGAACTACGCAAGCGCATTCAACAACCGCGGCAACATCTATAACGCCAAGTGCGAATTCGACCGCGCCATCGAAGATTTCAACCAGGCGATCCGGCTTGATCCGGGCCACTTCGACGCGTTCAACAATCGCGGCGCCGCCTATAACGCCAAAGGCGAATACGATTACGCCATCGAGGATTTGAACCAGGTGGTCCGGCTCAATCCAAACTACGCAATGGCATTCTATAACCGCGGCATATCATGGGAACGGAAGAACGATCCGCAACGCGCATTGGCGGATTTCAGAAAGTTCTCCGAATTGGCCCCCTCCGACCCGGATGGTCAAAAGGCGATTGAGCGAATCACGAAGACGGTGAGCGGTCTGTGAGCGTGGTCTCGATGCGCCCGTGCTTGCGCAACACGGATCGGCTGATAGGCTCGTCGCCAACACATCACGCGCGGTGAGGCGGCGCGATCGACGCTGCGGAACATCTTCCACCTCGCGCCCGACTGTTGGGACGCAAATGGCTCGGCTTCGACGAGGCTGGACATGCGCTGATCCGCTTTGAGGCTCAGAGCGCGTTCACCGACAGGCACGGGACAATCCAGGGTGGCTTTCTGGCGGCGATACTGGACTCCGCGACCGGAGTTTGCGCGCTCGCGAAGCTCTCGCCTGACCTGACCGTGGTCACCAAGGGTCTGGACACGCGCTTCCTGAAGCCTGTGGCGGTCGGAGCCATCACGGCACAATTGCGAATTCTGGCAAGGAAATAGAGGCGTGAGGAAACAGCCTCCGCGACCCTCCGGCCTATCATCCGTCATTGCGAGCGAAGCGAAGCAATCCAGAATCCCACCGCGGAAAAACTCTGGATTGCTTCGCTTCGCTCGCAATGACGATGTGGAGATAGCCCCATCTTCGCCCTCATTGCTCGTCCCAGCCATAGTCCGGCAGATCCACCCTGTCCGCGAGCTCTCGGCCGACGGCAAGTCTTGCTCCGCCCGGCAATGAGAACGCCCTGACCACCTGGTTTCGAAACCACAGGCCATACGAGGTCCTCGGCGCGAACGCCGCGGCGAAGCGCTCCGCTCCGCGTTGCTTGGCGTCAATGTAGCTCCGCAACCGGGTCTCGTAGGCGCTGAATGCGTCCTGATAGCTCCCGCCGGCACGGGCGAGTTCACCAGCAAGCACGTAAGCGGAGATCATGGCCAGCGCCGAGCCCTGCCCGGCCGCCAGCGACACGCAGAAGGCCGCATCGCCAATCAGAGCGATGCGTCCGCGTGCCCAACGGTCCATCTTGATCTGGCTGATGCGGTCAAAATAGAGATCATCGCAGCGCTCGAGCGCCTGACGGAGGTTCGGCCACTCCCATCGCGCATCGCGGTAGATCTCGCGCAGCGTCGCCTTTTGATCGGCAAGCGTCGTGGGCAATCGACGGGCATCGTCGGCAAAGATGAAAACGAGCAGCGTTCGATCGCCATGCAAAGCAAAGCGCCCGACCATGCGACCCGGCCGGGTATACATGAGATACATATTCTCATCGCGTCTGTCGTAGCCGTGAATCTCGAACGCGGCGACGCCATAGCCGAGATTCCGTTCGAAAGCCTGTTGCGGCCCGAAGGCAAGACGCCGCACCGCCGAATGCAGGCCGTCGGCCCCGACCACGAGATCGAAGCGGCGCTCTCCGCCACGCAGCAAACGAACGGCGACGTGGTCGGGCCGCTCCTCGAGCGCAACGATCTCGTCATCGAAGACGACCTCCACGGAACCGCCTATCGCGTCGTACAGCAAGCGCGACAGATCGCTTCGCGCCAGCGTGATGAAACGTCCACCCGTGAGCTCGTCGAACACGCGGGTTCCGAAGCCGGCAACGCGCCGGCCATCGTCGTCGACGATGCGCATCTCGCGCACATGATAGCCGGCGCGTTCGATCGCCGGCAGCAGCCCCATGCGCTCGGCAATGTCGTAACCCAGTCCCCAGAAATCGATGACATAGCCGCCCTGTCGAAGCGCAGGCGCACGCTCGACCAGGGTCGGCGCATAGCCGGCACGCTTGAGCCAATAGGCCAGGGTCGGCCCTGCGATCCCCGCCCCGGAGATCAGCACTGTTTTCATGAAAGGGATATGGGACGAGCGGCGGCCGGTTCAACACGGACAGCCGAGTGCTTCCCGGTCAGGCGAGACATATCAAAAGACATTGCGTGCACATCGACGGAATGATCTTGGGGCGCGCCACTCTGGATCGGCGCGGTCACGCGCTGTACTCACGGATTGTTGCCGATGGCGTCAGTGCCGCCAGGCCTTGCGCCGGATCGACTGCTTGGTACCCTCGCCTTCAAGGAAAAAACCCCGGGGTGAGCGATGTGAGCGACGCAATAGCGAATCTACCACCCGGCGCCCAATTGCTCGGACGCGAATGGCTCGGCTTCGACGAGGCCGGGCACGCGCTGATCCGCTTTGATGCTCAGAGCGCGTTCACCAACAGGCACGGGACGATCCAGGGCGGGTTTCTGGCGGCGATGCTGGACTCTGCGACCGGAGTTTGCGCGCTCGCGAAGCTCTCGTCCGACCTGACCGTCGTTACCAGGAGTCTGGATACGCGCTTCCTGAAGCCGGCAGCGGTCGGAGCCATCACGGCACGGGCGCGCGTGACGGAGCACACCGAGCGCGACATGGTCGTGCAGGCCGAACTCATGGACGCCGAGGGTATCACGGTCGCCGACGCAACGGCGCGGCTGCGCATTCTGGCGAAGAGATAGAGTTATCGGGCCGCGACGGCGGTCGCGAGATACTCTCCGTCATTGCGAGCGCAGCGAAGCAATCCGGACCGTCTCCGCGGAGGGATTCTGGATTGCTTCGCTGCGCTCGCAATGACGGCGTTGATGCAGTTGTGCCCAAAACGCGATCTCGTGCCCCCTGATGCAGCGCAGCGTCCCTTCGATGGTGCGCGGCAGAGCCGGGACCCATGTTGCCGAGATGCGTGATGTGGCTTTTGGGTCCCGGCTCTGCACTGCAACGCCAAGAGCGTTGCAGTGCGTCCGGGACACGAGAGAGCGAGCGAGGACCTTGCTGAGCCCGCGATGATGCTGTCGAAAATTATTCCTGGTCGACCAGATCGTCCTCGAGGATCGCCATCTGGAACTGGAACGAGCGATCATCATCCTCGTCATCGACGAACAGCACGCCGATGAACTCCTCGCCGATATAGACCTCGGCGGAATCGTCCTTCTTCGGCCGCGGCACGACGCGGATCTTGGGATTGCCGAATACGCGCTTCAGATACGCGTCCAGCTTTCTGACTTCTTTGACGTCCACGGCAAGTCTCCGATCAAAATTGGTCGGCGGGTTTTAGGACGAGATGCGGCGAACCGCCAGCATGAATTGGCAAAGAATTTGGGGACGAAAAGGGCCGGAAAATCCGGCCCTCAGGCACGCACGCTCAGAGACCCATCGCGTTGATCATCTGGTCCATGGTGCGCGACGGCTCGGCGCAGCCGGCTTCGCCGACGACCTTCGCCGGTACGCCGGCAACCGTGACGTTGTGCGGCACGGGCTTCACCACGACCGAGCCCGCCGCGATGCGCGCGCAATGGCCGATCTCGATATTGCCGAGGATCTTGGCGCCGGCGCCGATCAACACGCCATGGCGGATCTTCGGATGACGATCCTCGTTCTCCTTGCCGGTGCCGCCGAGCGTGACGCCGTGCAGGATCGAGACGTCGTCCTCGATCACGGCCGTCTCGCCGCAGACGAAGCCGGTGGCGTGGTCGAGGAAGATGCCGCGGCCGATGCGCGCGGCGGGATTGATGTCGGTCTGGAACACCGCGGAGGCGCGGCTCTGGAGATAATACGCAAAATCCTTGCGGCCCTTGAGATAGAGCCAGTGCGCGAGACGATGGGTCTGGATGGCGTGAAAGCCCTTGAAGTAGAGCAAGGGATCGATGAAGCGCGAGGTCGCGGGATCGCGGTCGTAGACGGCGACGAGGTCGGCGCGGAAGGCATTGCCGAGATCGGGATCGTCGCGCAGGGCTTCGTCATAGGTCTGGCGCACCAGATCGCCCGACAGCGCCGAATGATCGAGCCGGTCGGCGAGGCGGTGGATCACGGAATCCTCGAGGCGGCTGTGATGCAGCACCGTCGAGTAGATGAAGGTTGCAAGCTCGGGCTCGCGATGGACGATGTCCTCCGCCTCGCCGCGAATCCGCTCCCAGATCGGATCGAGCGAAGCGAGCTTTCCTCCCGGATTGACCTGATGCACTGCCATGATTTTCTCTCTGGGATCTGCTCTTTGGAATGGGCTGGTTTTGCTGGTCTTATAGCACAGTGTAGGCGACAAAGTCCTGACGGGCTTGCCTGAGAGTGAACAGGGCCTTGCCCCAGGGAAACATGCCAACGCGTTGAAACACAACAGCTTCTTCTGGCGCCCCCAGGCGGCAGGGTCGGCTTGAAATGGTCAGAGTCTTGCCAAATTCAAGCCGGGCAGCGTCAAACTATTGGTGAATTTCGTCCCGACCCTTATTGGAGGCATGGTCCGCAAGACCACGGAGCCGTTTTGAGCATCACCACCGAACAATTGCGCGCGCGCGCCGCGGGTACGCTTTGGCTGCGGCTGGCGGCGGTGGCCCTGCCTCTCCTCATGATCGCGCCGGCGTTCTGGAACGGCTATCCGCTGTTGCAATGGGATACCGGCGGCTATCTGGCGCGCTGGTACGAAGGCTATCTCGTCCCCAGCCGCTCCACCGTGTTCGGCATCTATCTCCACTTTGGCGAGAGCTCCGGATTCTGGATCAACCTCGCGGTCCAGTCGCTGGTCACGCTGTGGCTGTTGCAGCTCACCTTGCGCGTCCTCTCGATGATGCAGACGGCCCGCTTCGCCGCCATCAGCCTGCTGCTGATCCTGTCGACGGCGCTGCCCTGGCTTGCCAGCATGCTGCTCACCGACATCTTCGCCGGACTATCGGTGCTGTCGCTGTTTCTGCTGATCGTCGGCGGCAGTCGCATCTCCTGGGCCGAGAAAGCCGCGCTGTTCGTCTTTACCGCCTTTGCGGCCGCAACTCACAGCGCCACGCTCGGCGTGCTGCTCGGGCTCTGCGTCGTCGGCTGGATGGCGCGGCCGTTGCTTGGGCCTCGTCTGCCGATGTCAGGACTTGCCCAGGCGAGCCTGACGATCGTCGCGGGCAGCCTGATGCTGATCGCGGCCAACCATGCGCTGTCGGGCAAATGGGCGTGGACACCCGGCGGCACCGGCGTCGCCTTCGGCCGCATGATGCAGGACGGCATCGTTGCGCGCTTCCTGAACGACCATTGCCCGCACGAACAGTTCAAGCTTTGTCCCTATCGCAACGAGTTGCCGGCGACGGCCGACGAATTCCTGTGGGGCAAGAGCATGTTCAACACGCTCGGCCGCTTCGACGGGCTCGACGACGAGATGGGCACGATCGTCGAGCGATCGCTCGCCGAGTATCCGGCCTGGCAGGCCTGGGCCGCACTGCGGGCAACGGGGCAGCAATTGCTGCATGTGGCGACCGGCGAAGGCGCCAGCGTCTGGATTCCGCACACTTACGGCATCATCGAACGCTACATTCCTGCGCAGGTCGCGGCTATGCGTGCGGCACGTCAGCAGAATTGGGAGCTCAATTTCGACTACGTCAACTGGCTGCACGTCCCGGTCGCCCTGGTCTCGATGCTGGGGCTGCTCGTCCTGCTCGGACACGCGCTCGCCCAACGCCGGCTCGACGACCTGACGTTGCTGGCGGCCACCGTGACGCTGGCCTTGCTCGGCAATGCCTTCATCTGCGGCGTGATCTCGGGCCCGCACGACCGCTATGGTGCGCGCATGGTGTGGGTCGCGACCTTCGTGGTGCTGATGGCGCTGTTTCGCGCGCTCAGTGACGACGAGACCAAAGCGCGATAAGAACGCGCTTTGGGTTGTCATTTGAGCATGATCTCCGCGCAAACGCGTTCCGCGTTTCTCGCGAGGAAATCCGCTTTACACATTTCCGGATCATGCCTCACCCGCGGCGTGACAGGAAATCCAGCACGCCCGATTTGTAGACCTTGTCGCCGACCGCACGCATGTGATCGCGGCCGGGAATATCGAGCACTTCGGATCCCGGGATGATCGCCCCGAGCGCGCTGGCCGAGCCCGCGACGTCATCGGTCGAGCCGACAGCGACCAGCACGGGCACGTCGATCCGCGCGGCCTCTTCCCTGGTCATGAGCTCGCGCGTGCCGCGCAGGCAGGCCGCAAGGGCCACACGGTCGGAGCGGGTCTGATCGGCAAACGCGCGGAAGGTGCGGCCGACGGGATCGCTGACGTCGTCGAGCGACGGCGCTTCCAGCGCCTCTGCGACGTTCTCGCCGGGCCCGGTGCCCTCGATCAGGCCGCCGATGCCGATGCCGCCGAGGATCGCCGAGCGCAGGCGCTGCGGCTCGTTGAGGCCGAGCCAGGCCGTCATCCGCCCGCCCATCGAATAGCCCATGATGTCGGCCTGCGGGATGGCGAGGTGGTCCATCAGCGCCAGCACGTCGCCGGCCATGGTTGGGATCGAGTATTGCGCGGGATCGTAGAGCTTGGCGCTTTCGCCATGGCCGCGATTGTCCAGCGCGATGACGCGGCGGCCGCTCTTGCGCAGCTCCGAGACCCAGGTCGGATAGACCCAGTTCACGTTCTTGCTGGAGGCAAAGCCGTGCACCAGGATGATCGGTTCGCCCTCGCCTTCGTCGAGATAGGCAATTTCGACGGCGCCGTTGTGAAAGCTCGGCATCAGCAGGTCCGCAATGTTTCAGGAGAGGTTTGATCTTAGGCGGTGACGGCCGTCTTTGCCAGCGCGGCTTCGGCAGCTGACTGCGCCCGGCTGAGCCGCCGGGCCCGTCTGCGATCGCACCATCCTTGCGTGAGGCGCTCGGTGGTCGCCTTGATCGAGGACAACAGGCCGAACAGAGTCAGCGCCGCGCCAAAGAGCCATAGCGTGAGATCGAACGCGCCGCCGACGAGCAGCAGCGCACCTCGCCCCAGCACCTTCATGATCGCGCGCGTCTTGCTGCCTTGCGCTTCCGCCAGCCGCGCCGCGCGCGCGACATCCTTGGGGCCCTCGGCGATGCGTAAGCTATCCATCGCGCCGCGCGTGCCTGATTTCTCGGCCACGCGCGTGACGTCCTTGCCGAGCCGGACCAGCGCATCGGCCTTCTCGACGCGGAACGCGGCCTTGATCGCATTCACCGTCTCACCCGGCCGCAGCACCGAGCCGGAGGCGACCGCATTCTGCAGCATCGGCGTGTCCACCACCTCGCGCGCGGACCGGCCGGCCCATTCGGCGAGACCCTCGCCGAGCCGCCCGACCTTGCGCGCATCCTTCACCAGCGTCAGTCCGGCGCGCACCGGCACCGCGCCGCCGGCGGACACATAGGTCACCGCCGTCACCGCAAGACCCGCGGTGGCGAGACCAAGCACCAGGCGATCGGTATCCTCGCCCATCGCCAGATGCTTGCCCTCGCGCACGACGTCCCTGATGTCGCCGATCACGAAGAGATCGCCGGCGACCGTCCCCGACAGGCTCGCGACATCGTCGGCATTGCCGGTGACGAGACCGGTGGCGAAGCGCTTGGCGAAATGCGACGTGGAATTTTCGGATTTGACGGCATCGCTGACGCGGCTCAGCAGGCCGTCGGGCAGCGCGATGTTGCGGTCACGCGCGAGCGCGACAAAGCTGTCGGCGAGATCGGCATCGCCGGCCTCGAGCGCAGCCTCGATATTGTCCTGAACCAGGTGATCGTTGTTCGCGAGAGCCGCGTCCAGCTCGAGTTCGGACAGCGCCGCCGGATCGTCCTGGGCGGCGAGGACGGCGCCGGCCTGCCGGGCATGCGGTGCTACCTGCGCGAGCACAAGGCTGCATGCAGCAATTCCTGCCAATGCAGAGCTGATTCGCAGCCACTTCATGCTGAAAGCCTGGACATTTGCAGAATCATTTGCGCCCGACGCTTCGTCTTTCGTCGCAATTTCGCGTGCCCACAGAGATAGTATGCCAAAATTGCGACACAACGTCCCCGACGAAAGAAGGGCTTCTCTGAGGCGACAAGATTGTGTCGAATTTGCATGAGCAAATGAGCATGGGGCAATTGCGAACCTTTCGGTTCCGCCGGGCTAGCAATCACATGCACCCATCAGTATGGTCCGCGGCGCCGATAATATGCCGCGTCACTGCTGATTGTGTCTGCCGCCATTGCCACTCCAGGATGAACTACGATGTCCGACCATGTCGTCCCGCACTTCCATAACGATGCCGGTGTCCCCGTCATCGAGATCGGCTCGCAAGAGTTCATGTGCGTCGGCGCCAATCCTCCGTTCGATCATCCGCACGTCTTCCTGGACCTCGGCAACGACAACGAGATCATCTGCCCGTATTGCTCGACGCTGTACCGCTTCGCCGCAGACCTGAAGGCCGGCGAAGCCCGCCCGCCGGAATGCGTGCTGAAGGACAAGGTGGCCTGACCGGTCCCTTCGGTCAGGGGTGGCCCTCCCGCGAACGATCGTCATTGCCGGTGCCGGGATCGGGGGACTGACGGCTGCGCTTGCGTTGGCGCAGCGCGGGTTTCGCATCGTCGTGCTGGAAAAGGCGGAGCGGCTCGAGGAGGTCGGCGCCGGCCTGCAACTCTCTCCCAATGCCAGCCGCGTGCTGGTCGAGCTTGGCCTCGCCGAGCGGCTCAAGCTGCGCGCCGTGGTCCCGGACGCGGTCTCGATCATGAGCGCGCGCGCCGGCGGCGAGCTGTTGCGCATGCCGCTCGGTGAGGCGGCCTCCGCGCGCGCCGGGGCCCCCTATTGGGTGGTGCACCGCGCCGACCTGCAATCGGCGCTCGCGGGCGCGGCCGCCGACCATCCCGATATCGATTTGAAGCTGGGTGCGACCTTCGAGGATGTCGCGCCTCACGCCAAGGGACTGACGGTGGTCCATCGCAGCGGCACCATCCGTCGCAGCGATCTCGCCAGTGCGCTGATCGGCGCCGACGGCATCTGGTCGACGGTGCGCCAGCATCTGTTTGCCGAGGTGCAGCCGCGCTTCTCCGGCCTGATCGCCTGGCGCGGCACGCTGGACGCCACGCAATTGCCGAAGGATTTCACGGCGCGGCGGGTGCAGCTCTGGATGGGCCCGAACGCGCATCTGGTCGCCTACCCCATCGCGGGCGGCCGGCAGCTCAACGTGGTGGCGGTGCTGCCGGGCACCTGGAACAGGCCGGGCTGGAGCACGCCGGGCGATCCGTTCGAGGTGATGGAGGCTTTCGCCGCGCCGCGCTGGCCGCCGACGGCGCGAATGATGCTGGCCACCGTCGACAGCTGGCGCAAATGGGCGCTGTTCGGCGTGCCCGATGGATGCCCCTGGAGCAAGGGCCCGGTCGCGCTGCTCGGCGATGCCGTGCATGCGATGCTGCCGTTTGCCGCGCAGGGCGCCGGCATGGCGATCGAGGATGCGGCCGTGCTCGCGCGGCATCTGAGCCTCGAGACGGCCGAAAATACCGCTGGCATCACCGCGGCGCTGACCCAGTACGGTCGTGCGCGTCAGGCCCGTGTCAGGAAGGTGCAGCAGACCGCGCAGCAACAGGGCCGCATCTATCATCTGGGCGGTCCCCTCGCGCTCGCGCGCGATCTGGTGATCCGCGCGCTGGGACCTGAGCGCATGCTGGCGCGGCAGGACTGGATCTACGGCTGGCGGCCCTGACGCGAGAGCAGCGGCAGCGTCCTAGCGTTTCGGGGCGGGCTTGATGTCCGGCCGCTGCGGCGATGCGCTCGCCGGCGTCGCATCGGGCGGGGTTTCTCGGCACTTGTTGCGGCGCCAGACGTCCTCGACCATCTGCGCCTGACCGCGGGCGGTGATGTAATCGTTGCGATAGGCAAGTTCGGCGACGACAGCGCCGCCGGTGCCGGTCTCGGCCTTGTCCATCAGTCGCTGCAAGTCCTCGGTTCGGTGGGCCATCGCCTTCCGCTCCGTCTCGAGCTGCTTGCAGTCGTACAGATCATATCGTGCGGGATCGGCGAAGGCTGGAGCGATCGTTTCACTGACGCTGGCGCAGCCTGACAGCGCGAAGCCGGCCACGACCAGCGCCGCAGCCGCGCAGCAGGCGCGCAGCGAAGAGGAAAACGAAGCAGTCATGCCGGATGCATAGTCCCCGTGAGTTGAGAATGCCTAAAGCAGGGCCAGATGTCCGGATTGAGGCTTTGCCTTGTGCCGCCGGCTCGCTTAAGGAAGAACCCCCAGTCCGGGCCGAAAGCGCCAGCTCCAGACCGCTGGACGGGACTTAAGTGTTTGATCTCGTTGGATCAAGCGGGCATGGCGAAATTGGTAGACGCAAGGGACTTAAAATCCCTCGGCTCGCAAGAGCTGTGCCGGTTCGACCCCGGCTGCCCGCACCAGCGAAACCAGATTTCCGAATGCACATGCACGCGGCCTTGGTTCAGTGAGTGAGATCAAGAATCACGTCGGCCAGACGCTTCTCCTCTCCGCCGAAACTTTCGATCATCGCCTTCATCACTTCGTCCGGATCGAGCCTCTCTATCGCCAGGGGGTGTCCGGCGGTCTCAGCCAGCAGCGTCAGGAACGTTAGCTGGGTCCGGCCGTTCCCCTCGCGAAACGGATGGATCGCATTGAGCTCGGCAAGAAAGTGGGCCGCTCGCATCGCGAACACCTCAACTGTCAGCCCCTTGAACTGCTTCTGTCGAGCGAGCGAACCGAAGAGCGTCGACATCTCCCGGTCAATGCTCTCGGGGTAGCAGAACATGCTTCCCCCTTTTGAGATTCGAACCGTGCGGATGTTTCCTGCCCAATCATAGACGTCCTGAAACAGGTGCCGGTGAATGGCTCGGTAGTGCGCGTATGTAAGCTTGCCGATCGGGAGAGCTTCCTCGGCCCGTTGAGCCACAATTTCGGCTTCGAACGCATCGAGGTCCTTCCGGGCTTCAAGGCCAAGCTTGTTCTTGAGAACCGTTGTGCCCGGATAGCAATACGGGTCCTCAACGGCATCATACATGGAGCTGCCTAGCCCTTCTTGTGAGCCTTGATGATTTCGCGGCGCCGTTCCGCCGCGGACAGGCCAAGGCGGTCAAATCGGGCCACTCGTTGTCGCATTGCTTCTGAGGGCATGATGCCTTCCACCGCGCTGATTTTGGCAAAACGTTCGCGGCCAATGACGACCTTGGCAACGCGCTTCTTGGCGGAGGACTTCTTTTGGAGAGGCATGGATCAATTATAGCACAAATCGCAACGACTGCCACTTGGCTAGCTAAAGCTCCCTGATACAGGTCGATCGCCTGGACGCAAGGGACTTAAAATCCCTCGGCTCGCAAGAGCTGTGCTGCCCTGGCGCGGCCGACTGCGTCCGCAGCATGATCCAGAAGCACACCAGCGCGACCGCGATCTGGATGAAGTTGCCTTCGATCGACATCCCCGCGAGCGAGACCAGCGTGGGGACGGCAACGCCGATGGTCAGCACGCCGGCGAGGGCTGCCGCCGGAAGATCGACGATCAGGACGGCGCCGTAGACCGCGAGCTCGAAGAAGGCATATTCCTTCAAACGCGGTGAGCAGAGATAGAGGCCGTACATCGCAAGTACGGTGATGCGCATTGCTCCTAGCGGATGGTCGATCAGCCAGCGGTCGAGTCGTTCAGGCAGCGATCCTTCGCCGGTGCCGATCGCGCGCAGCAGCAACCAGCCGAGCGGCGCGAGCACGAACGCGGTTGCCGTCAGCGCGTAGATCGCGAACACCAGCGGCTTGCTGTCGGGAAGCCCAGCATGGTCCACGATGCTTTGCGCCAGCAGCAGCAGTGACGGATTGGTTTCCTCGATCTGGACCGAATGCTGGCCGGGAATGCCGCCTGATATCGCGAGCAACCAGCTCGAGAACAGGTTTGGATAGAAG
The DNA here is from genome assembly GCF_004114955.1 of Bradyrhizobium guangzhouense. Lineage (NCBI taxonomy): Bacteria > Pseudomonadati > Pseudomonadota > Alphaproteobacteria > Hyphomicrobiales > Nitrobacteraceae > Bradyrhizobium > Bradyrhizobium guangzhouense. Next base: position 2,800,353 of record NZ_CP030053.1, on the reverse strand, counting down.
GCGACCGAGGCCAGGATCGGCAGCGCGAAGCCGAGACCCGCAACCGTCATCAGAACCAGCTTCCGCCGCCGCGGTAGCGGCAGGAAATAGAGCGCTGCCAGCACCGGGCAGAACACCAGCTTGAACGACATCACGAGGCCGAGCAGCGCCGCCCCTGCGAGGCTGAGGGCATCGTGTCGATCGTCGGGCCTTGCCGAGCGAAGCAGCAGCGCAAGCGCTGCTGCCGTGAGGCCGCCGCCGAGGATCGCGAAATTGCCCGATGCCAGCACCCATTCAAAGCCGACGAACGCGCCGAGGGCAAACAGTCCCCTCAGTGCCACGTCGCGCCAATGGCGGGGACGGCCGATCCCGGGCAACAACAGGCTGCACAGCATGGCAAGGGCGAGATAGACGCCGCGGTAGTGACCGACCAGAAAGCCGCCCGCGCAGAGCGGACGAAAGGCATCCAGCGTCGCCGGCAGATAGGGATAAGAGAGCCTTGTGCCCTTCAGGTTTTTCACGAAATAGGGATCGAGCCCATCGGCATGCGCATCCACGGCGGCGCAATTGACGCGGACGTCCCAACCGTAATTCATGTCGATCGCGGCATCGTTGGCGAGATTGACTGATACCAGCAGCGCCACCAGCGCGATCAGGCAGGCGAGCCAGACGTTGCGTCCCCCGGCCATATCGGCCGACGGTCCCGACCATCGTGCTGTCCCCGTGATGTCCGACACGCTTGGTACCCTGTCCTCGAGTTCCCCCGGCGCCTGACCAGCGTCTGGTCGGGCCACACTGAACAGGATGCGTTGCGGATTCATCTCCCTGAGAGGCCATCCCCGCCGTTATGGTGAATCCTTGGTTGCATCCGGCTCGCGGCCGCGGGACCGGGACCTCGCCAGGTCTTGTCCGTCCCCGGCCCCGCCGGACAGCCATCCCAAAACATGGGTTGTGCGACGCAGCATGGGCTTTAGATATGGCCTCTGGAATCAGAGGTGAGCTGCTTGTCCGACGTCAATGCCGACGAATGGGTGTCCTCGGGACACCGTCCGATGGGTTTTCCCGAATTCGTTGTGGTGATCGCGTCCATCATGGCGCTGAATCCGCTCGCGATGGACATGATGCTGCCGGCGCTGCCCAATATCGGGGCGGCGTTCAGCATTCCCAACGCCAACCATCTCCAGCTCGTGCTGTCGACCTTCCTGATCGGCTTCGGCGCCGGCCAGTTCATCATGGGCCCGTTGTCGGACCGGTTCGGACGCCGGCCGGTGCTGCTCGGCGGCATGGCGGTCTATGCGGTGGCGAGCGTGCTGGCGGTCGCGGCGCCCTCCTTCGAGACTCTGCTGCTGGCCCGCGCGCTTCAGGGGCTCGGTACGTCGGCAACGCGCGTGATCGCGACCTCGATCGTGCGCGACTGCTATGCCGGCCGCCGCATGGCGAGCGTGATGTCGCTCGCCATGATGATCTTCATCGCCGTGCCCGTGATCGCGCCCTCGTTCGGGCAGGCGGTGCTGCTGGTGACGCAATGGCGCGGCATCTTCGTCGTGCTGATGCTCTACGGCATCATCGCGCTGGCCTGGAGCGTGTGGCGGCTTCCGGAGACGCTGCCCGAGGCGGAGCGCAGGTCGCTTGCGCCCGCCGACGTGCTCTCGGCGTTCCGCCAGACCGTCACCAATCGCCAGACCATCGGCTATGCGACCGCTGCCGGCGCCGTCATGGGCGCGCTGTTCGCTTTCGTGTTTTCCGCGCAGCAGGTCTTCACCGGGATCTATCATCTCGGCCATTACTTCCCGCTCGCCTTCGCCGCGATCGCGGCCGGCACCGCCGTCGCGGGATTTCTCAATTCCAGGCTGGTCGGGCGGCTCGGCATGCGCGTGATCTCCCACGGCGCGCTCTCGCTCTATGCTGCAGTGTCAGGCGTCATGCTGCTGACCGAGATCCTCGGCGTGCTGCCGCTCGCCCTGTTCATGGCGCTGTCGGCGCTGATGATGTTCTCGTTCGGCATGATGGTCGCCAATTTCACTGCGCTCGCGATGGAGCCGCAGGGCCATATCGCCGGCACGGCCTCCTCGCTCTACGGCTCGATCACGACGCTGATCGGCATCGTGGTCGGCACCGCGATCGGCCAGAGTTTCGACGGCACGCTGCTGCCGTTCTCGATCGGCTTCTTCCTGTCGACGCTTGCGGCGCTCGCGATCGTGCTTGTCGTGGAAAAGGGACGCATGTTCAAACCGCATCATCGCCCGATCGTGTGAGGAACATCGAAGCCGTCCCGATGTTGTCCCGCAGCAATTCGAGAGGCCGCTTCAATGGAACTGGAACAGCACGACGAACGCCGGGAATCGAACCGGCAGCGCACCGAGCCCGTGGCGTCGCGCGCTGAACAAGCCGCAGTCGATCCGCCCTTCGCCCGCGAAGGGCTCGAGCAGGTTCGCGACAGCCACTGCTGAGAGACGGCTCTAGTCCAAACCGCGCTTGCTGGCGCTGAAGTCCTGTGCGGCGCTCTTCGGCGGTTCCCCACCCTTCGCCTGCGGCGGCACCATCAGCACGACCACCTCCCTGGACAGGCCGGGTCGGCCCCACAGCGAAGCCTGCACGGTGAATTCCCGCCGGACGAATGTCCCGGCGCGCGCGGACACCCATTCCATCCAGCGAGCGCAAGAGTCCTGGCCCTTGAAGCAGAGTGCGGCCCAGCCGCGATCGAGCGTGGTCTTGCGCGGCAGCCCCCAATTGTACTGGTACTCGAACGGCCTTGCGTAGTGCGGATGGTCGGGGCTGTAGAAGGCGGTGGCGAAAGCGAGCGAATCGTCGCCGCTGACGGCCCTGAGCGACTCGCCGGTCAACTCGTGCCATTGCCGGGTGAGCTCGCTTGCGGCCTGCGCGTAGAAATTCCGCCCCTCTTCGTAGCCGTTGATATTGCGATATACGGCATGGATGGGGGCCACGACCAGGATGGCGACCAGCGCAACACCTGCAACAATGATCGTGACATTGACGGTGTAGAAGCGCTCGATCGGGTAGCGGGCGCCGCAGACGATGAGCACGACGAACAGAAACAGCCCCTGCAAGGCCCAGAGCGACGGCAGGTCGGTGCCCATCGCGAGCGAGGTCAGAACCGGCAGGACGATCGTGCCGATGGCGACGTAGAAGAGAAGGCGAAGGCCCGGGCTCATCGCGGCGAAGTCGGCCGGAAACTGTTTCAGGCGCGTGCCTGAGATCAGCACCCAGATCCCCCCGGCAACGCCCATGGCCGCGACGAGCCCAAGCAGGAAATTCTTCACGTCATGGAGCGAACTGATGGCATTGCCGCCGGCATGGGCCAGCGCGTAGCTGAAGGTCGACGCCCCCGTGGCCGCCAGCCAGTAGATGTGCGGCGACAGCACCGCGAACCCGCTCACGACCGATATCCAGGGCGAAGCCGAGGTGAGATAGGCGCGACGCGAGGGGTGCGCCAGCGCAGCAAGCGCAAAGCTCGCGACCAGGAAAACCGAATAATACTTGCCGACCATGGCCAGCGCCGCGGTGCATCCGGCCGCGACCGCCCAGAACACGGACCGCGTTTCGAACGCACGCAGAAAACACCATGTGGCCAGCGGCCAGGTCGCCAGCAGCACGGAGTTGGCGTTGAAGCGCTGGGCGTGGAATTGATAGGCCGGCGTCAGCATCAACAGCAGCAGCACCAGGATGCGCTTGTGCCCGGTGACGAATTGCCGCGCGACACGATCGACGAAGAACAGCGCGAGCCCCGCGTTCGCCATCGCCATCAGTTGCAGCGACAAGTCGCTGACCGGGAATATGAAGGTCCAGCTTGCTGCGACCCAGCCCATCAACGGCGGATGCTTGTGATAACCGAAGGCGAAATTCCGCCCCAGCGTCCAGGCCTCGAGCGTGTCAGGGTGCAGACCGCTACCGGCATAGGCGATGGCAAGATACAGCGTCCAGCTTGCGACGAAGCAGGCGATGAGCAGCGGCACGGCCCAGCCTGCCTCCACACCATCGAGCCAGCGCAGCAGCGGGCGTCGCCAGCGCGCCGGCGCGCGATCCGACCGTGCGGCCATCGCCTGGAATGCAAAATCGATCGGCACGAAGGCTCAAATCAAAAGGAGGCAGGTGGTGCTGGGAAGCAAACCATCTATTTCAGATTGGAAACAAATAGCAACAATTGGAAATTGGAAGAGTTAAAGGCGCCCGGCTTTCGGCGAAGGGCTCCCGCTGTAGGAGGAACGGCAAAAGACAACGGCGCCGCTGATGACAGCGGCGCCGCGTGTTGATGGTATGAAGGTGCGGGAGCCCGTTCCGTTGCCTCGTCACTCCGACTTGTCGATGTTCCAGAACACCGGGGTCGCGGGGCCCTCGATCACGCCGGAGAGCGACTTCCGCCACGCGCTCGGCGATTGATACTGGCCGAGCGGTATGTATAGCACCTGATCGTAAGCTTCCTTCTGGATCTCGGCCGCGATCTTCTTCTGCTCATCAAGCGATCCAGCCCGAACGAACGCGTCCTTGAGCTGCTCGACCTTGGCGTCCTCGGGCCAGCCGAACCAGCCGCCCTTCTTGCCCTGCCCACCGACGGCGATGTTGGAAATCGGGTTCGAGGCGTCGGCGCTGACAAAGTTTGTGACGAACATGTCCCAGCCCCCCTCCTTCGGAGGCTTCTGGCTGGCGCGCCGGCTTACCACCGTCTGCCAATCGGTGGCCTGCAAATCAACCTTGAAGCCGGCTTCGCGCAGTTGCTGGGCCATTACGATCGGTTGAGCCTTCAGCGTCACGACGTCGCCCGGCGCCATGAGCACAACCGGCGTCCCGTCGTAGCCGGACTCGGCGAGCGCCTTTCTGGCCGCAGCCATATCGCCGCCCTTCGCGAGGACCTCACCGCCAATCTCCGTCGCGAACGGCGTGTCGCAGATGAAGGCCGCAGCGCACGTCTTGTAGTATTTGGGATTGCCGATCAGCGCATCGAGCACGTCCTTCTGGTTGACCGCCAAGAATGCTGCGCGACGAACCTTGACGTTGTCGAATGGCGGATGAAGGAAATTCATCCGCGCGCCGGTCTGGAATCCGAACTTGTTCAGGATATCAACCTTGAGGTCCTTGTCGGCCTCAATGGTCGGCAACATTTCGATGGCAGGCACTTCCATGAAATCGATGTCGCCCGACTGCAGCGCGTTCAATGCCGTCTGCGCGTCCGGCATGGTGATCCATTCGACGCGGTCGACCTTCACCACCTTGCCGCCGGCGGTCCAGCTCGGCGGCTCCTTGCGCGGAACGTAGTCGGTGTTCTTGACATAGACCGACTTCACGCCCGGCTGGAATTCATCCTGCACGAACTTGAACGGACCGGAGCCGATCTGCTCGGGGATCTGCTTGTCCACCGGCGTCTCGGCGAGACGCTTCGGCATCATGAAAGCGACCCGCGAGGACGGCTTGCCGATCGCCTCAAGCACCAGCGCGTAGGGCTCCTTCAGCTTCAGCGTGATGGTCTTCGTGTCGGTCGCCTCGATGCTCGCGGTAAACAGCATCATCTGCTGCCCCATGCTGTCGACCGCAGCCCAGCGCTTCAGCGAGGCAACGCAATCCTCGGCGGTGACCGGCGTACCATCATGCCATTTCAGGCCGTCGCGCAGCGTGAAGGTGTAGGTGAGCTTGTCGTCCGAGATCTTCCAGTCCGCCATCTGCGGCTGGATCTTGAAATTCGAATCCGTCGCGATCAGCGTGTCGAAGACCATGTAGCCATGGTCACGCGCGATATAGGCGCTGGTGAAAATCGGATCGAGGATGCGCAGATCCGAATGCATCACGGCGGTGATGGTCTTGCCCGCCGCAAGCACGGGCGAGGCGATCGCCGTCGAAAGCGCGACGACCGACAGCGCAACTTTGGAGGCGAACGTGCGACGCCCCCGCCGCATGAGTTGGAACATCGAAGTCCTCCTGGCGAGAGCGGCGCCGCTGCAAACACGGCGCTGATCGATGGAAAAGACGAAGGGCGCCGAATGCGCCCTTCGCTCGTTTCGACTTGGCCTTACTCCGACTTGTCGATGTTCCAGAAGATCGGCGTCGCCGGGCCGTCGAGCACGCCGGACAGCGACTTCCGCCAGGCGCTCGGCGCCAGATACTGACCAAGCGGGATGTAGATCACCTGGTCATAGGCTTCCTTCTGGATCTCGGTCGCGATCTTCTTCTGATCGTCGAGCGAGGCGGCGCGGACGAAGTCGTCCTTGAGCTTCTCGATCTTGGCGTCCTCCGCCCAGCCAAACCAGCCGCCCTTCTTGCCCTGGCCGCCGATCGAGAGATTGGAGATCGGGTTGGACACGTCGGCGCTGACCCAGTTGGTGAAGAACATGTTCCAGCCGCCCTCCTTCGGGGGCTTCTGGCTGGCTCTGCGGCTCACCACAGTCTGCCAGTCGGTCGCCTGCGCATCGACCTTGAAGCCGGCTTCGCGGAGCAGCTGCACGGCCACCGTCGGCTGCGCCTTCAGCGTCACGACGTCACCGGGCACCATGACCACGACGGGCGTACCGTCATAGCCGGACTCGGCGAGCAGCTTCTTGGCTTCCGCCATGCCGTTGCCCTTGATCAGCGATTCCGCGCCGACATCGGTTGCGAAGGGCGTGTCGCAGATGAAGAAGGCGCCGCAGATCTTGTAGTATTTCGGATTGCCGACGAGCGCGTCGAGCACGTCCTTCTGGTTCATTGCCAGAAGCGCCGCACGGCGGATCTTCGGATTGTCGAACGGCGGATACAGGAAGTTCATGCGACCGAGCGTCTGGTAGCCGAACTTGTTCAACGTCTCGACCTTGAGGTCGGGATTGCCTTCGAGCACCGGCAACAGATCCCACGGCGGCACTTCCATGAAGTCGATGTCGCCCGATTGCAGCGCGTTCACCGCGGTCTGCGAGTCCGGCATGGTGATCCACTCGACGCGGTCGACCTTCACCACCTTGCCGCCTGCGGTCCAGCTCGCCGGCTCCTTGCGCGGCACGTAATCGGGATTCCTCTCGTACACCGCCTTCACGCCGGGCTGGAATTCGCCCTGCACGAACTTGAACGGACCCGAACCGATCTGCTCCGGAATCTGCTTGTCCGGCGGCGTCTCGGCCAGACGCTTCGGCATCATGAAGGCGACGCGCGAGGACGGCTTGCCGATCGACTCGAGCACCAGCCCGTAGGGTTCCTTGAGTTTCAGCGTGATCGTCTTGGGATCGGTCGCCTCGATGCTCGCGGTGAACTGCATCAACTGCTGGCCCATGCCGTCGACCGCGGCCCAGCGCTTCAGCGAGGCAACGCAGTCTTCCGCGGTCACCGGCGCGCCGTCATGCCATTTCAGGCCGTCGCGCAGCGTGAAGGTGTAGGTGAGCTTGTCGTCGGAGATCTTCCAGTCCGCCATCTGCGGCTGGATCTTGAAATTCGAGTCCGTCGCGATCAGGGTGTCATAGACCATGTAGCCGTGATCGCGCGTGATGTAGGCGGTGGTGAAGATCGGATCGATGATGCGCAGATCCGAATGCATCACCGCGGTGATGGTCTTGCCCGCTGCAAACACCGGCGAGGCCATCGCCGTTGCAAGCGCGACGACCGACAGCGCAAGTTTGGAGGCGATCGCGCGACGCCCCCGGCGCATCAAGTTCAACATAAAAAGTTTCTCCTGACGTGAAACTGTTCAAAGGCAGGTTATTGGTTGAGCATTCGGTTCGTTCCTTAGGCGAACTAACCTCATGCAATGCCTTTATCTTTTCGAGACTTGCAGACCGTCTTGGGCGCGTCAATCCGGTTTCGGCGCAGCCCACGGCATCGCAACGCGCGGGCTCCACAAAGATCGGATTGGCTCTACAACTCACTCCGCATGTCCTGTCTGCTTGTCCTGCCAGCGCCGATGCAACGCGCATTCCATCTTTCGAAGCTTGAGAGACATTAAGATGAATCCAGCCAATCTCCCCTTTGATTCCGAGGCCATGCTCGAAGGTCTGCGCACCTGGGTCGAATGCGAGAGCCCGACCTGGGACGCGAGCGCGGTCAACCGCATGCTCGATATCGCAGCGCGGGATATGGCGATCATGGGTGCGACCATCGAGCGCATCGCCGGCCGCCAGGGCTTCGGCGGCGCCATCCGCGCGCGTTTTCCCCATCCCAGGCAAGGCGAGCCGGGCATCCTGATCGCCGGACACATGGATACTGTCCATCCCGTCGGCACCATCGAGAAGTTGAAATGGCGGCGCGACGGCAACCGTTGCTACGGCCCCGGCATCTTCGACATGAAGGGCGGCAACTACCTCTCGCTGGAAGCAATCCGGCAACTGGCGCGCGCGTCCTTCACCACGCCGCTGCCGATCACCGTGCTGTTCACGCCGGACGAGGAAGTCGGCACGCCCTCGACGCGCGACCTCATCGAGGCGGAGGCCGCGCGCAACAAATACGTGCTGGTGCCCGAGCCCGGCCGCGCCGACAACGGCGTCACCACCGGACGTTATGCCATTGCCCGCTTCAACCTCGAGGCGACCGGGCGGCCTAGCCACGCCGGCGCGACATTGTCGTCCGGACGTTCCGCCATTCGCGAGATGGCGCGGCAGATTCTCGCGATCGACGCAATGACGACGGAGGATTGCACCTTCTCGGTCGGCATCGTGCATGGCGGACAATGGGTCAATTGCGTTGCAACAACCGCCACCGGCGAAGCGCTGTCGATGGCCAAGCGACAGGCCGATCTCGACCGCGGCGTCGAACGCATGCTGGCGCTGTCGGGCACCACCAACGACGTCGCCTTCAAGGTGACGCGCGGCGTGACGCGGCCGGTGTGGGAGCCGGATGCCGGCACCATGGCGCTGTATGAAAAGGCGCGCGGCATCGCCAAATCTCTCGGCGCGGAATTACCCCATGCGAGCTCCGGCGGCGGATCCGACGGCAACTTTACCGGCGCGATGGGCATTCCGACGCTCGACGGCCTCGGCGTGCGCGGCGCCAATGCCCATACGCTGGAGGAGCATATCGATGTCGAGAGCCTCGTCGAGCGCGGTCGGTTGATGGCGGGACTGCTGGCAACGCTGGAGTGATGAGGGTCGTCATTCCGGGGCGATGCGCCAGCATCGAACCCGGAATCTCGAGATTCCGGGTTCGCGTCTTCGCCGCGCCCCGGAATGACGCGCTATCAAAACAACTGGCCGCACTGCGAAATCTGTGGTCCCGATGGCACGGGAATTGCTGAAATGTTAGGCTGGTGGCAGGACGGACCATGACCGCTGCCGACGATTTAACTCTCATCTGACGGATCCCACTTGCTCGGATATCTCCTTCGCCGAATTTTCGCCGCCGTGCCCGTGATGGGCGTCGTCGCGCTTTTCGTGTTCCTGCTGCTGCGGCTGACCCCGGGTGACCCCGCCGCCATCCTCGCCGGCGACAATGCGACGCCGGAACGGCTGGAGCGTATCCGCACTTCGCTCGGCCTCAACGAGCCCTTGATCGTTCAGTTCATCACCTGGCTGAACAAGCTGCTGCACGGTGATCTCGGAACGTCGCTGATCTCCAACCTGCCGGTCATGAAGATGATCGGACAGCGCGTCGAGCCGTCGATCTCGATTGCGCTCTCGACCATCATCCTCGCCGTCATCGTCGCGGTGCCGCTCGGCGTCATCGCGGCCTGGAAGCACGGCACCTGGATCGACCGCTGCGTGATGGGGCTGTCCGTGCTGGGCTTCTCGGTGCCGGTGTTCGTGGTCGGCTATGTCCTGATCCAGGTGTTTGCGATCGACCTGCGCTGGGTGCCGGTGCAGGGCTTCAAGAGCATCAGCGCGGGCTTCGGGCCGTTCTTCGAGCGCATCATCCTGCCGACCTGCGCACTCTCCTTCATCTACATCGCGCTGATCGCGCGCATGACGCGCGCGGCGATGCTCGACGTACTCGGCGAAGATTACGTGCGGACGGCGCGCGCCAAGGGCATCAACGAGGTCGCGGTGATGCTGCGGCACGCACTGCGCAACGCCGCGGTGCCGGTGATCACCGTGATCGGCACCGGATTTGCGCTGCTGATCTCGGGCGTCGTCGTCACCGAGAGCGTGTTCAACATTCCCGGCATCGGCCGCCTCACCGTCGATGCGGTGCTGGCGCGCGACTATCCGGTGATCCAGGCGATGATCCTCTTGACCTCGCTGATCTACGTCGTCGTCAATCTGCTGATCGACGTCGCCTACACGCTGCTCGATCCCCGCATCCGGTACTAAGGCTAAGGACTAGAACAACAATGACGGTCGATAGCCTTCCCCAGTCCTCGATTCCGATCACGTCGCCGTTGCGGCCGCGTCTCGGGTTCCTGACCTCGACGCCGATCATCGCGGCGGCCACGGTCCTGCTCGCGCTGATCGTGCTGATCTCGATCCTGGCGCCGCTGGTCGCGCCGCATGATCCGATCCAGCTTGCGCCCTCGCAGCGCCTCAAGCCCGCCTCCGCGCAATTCCTGCTCGGCACCGATGCCTATGGCCGTGACCTGTTGTCGCGCGTCATCTATGGCGGCCGCATCTCGCTTCTGATCGGCCTCGGCTCGGCGATCCTGTCGATCGCGATCGGGCTCGTGATCGGTCTCGTCTCCGGCTTCTTCAGGCTGGTCGATTCCGTCCTGATGCGCGTCATGGACGGCCTGATGGCGATGCCGAGCATCTTGCTTGCGATCGCCGTGGTCTCGCTGTCCGGCGCCAGCATCTGGACGGTGATGGTCGCGATCACGATCCCGGAAATTCCGCGCGTGGCGCGCCTGGTGCGCTCGGTCGTGCTGTCGGCGCGCGAGGAGCCCTATGTCGAAGCCGCGATCTCGGTCGGCTCCAGCCTGCCGAAGATCATGTGGCGGCACCTGATGCCGAACACGATCGCGCCGCTGATCGTCCAGGGCACCTATGTCTGCGCCTCCGCGATCCTCACCGAGGCGATCCTCTCCTTCCTCGGCGCCGGCATCTCGCCGGAGACCCCGACCTGGGGCAACATCATGGCCGAGGGCCGCCAGTATTTTCAGCTCAAGCCGACGCTGATCTTCTGGCCGGGCCTGTTACTCTCGATCGCCATTCTCAGCATCAACCTGATCGGCGACGCCGCCCGCGACGCCCTCGATCCCCGCATGAAGCAGCGGGAGGGCAAGTGATTTGTCCCGCCGGCCTGGCCCCTTGTTCCGTCATTGCGAGCGCAGCGAAGCAATCCAGTCTGCATCCGCGGAAGGATTTCTGGATTGCTTCGTCGCAAGAGCTCCTCGCAATGACGTCGGAGTAATCTGATGACCAACCCTATCCTCGACATCAACAACCTCGTCGTCTCCGTCGGCAGGAAGCCGAACGGAGCAAAGATCATCGACGGCATCTCGATCAAGGTCCACGAAGGCGAGACGCTGTGCCTCGTCGGCGAAAGCGGCTCGGGCAAATCGGTGACCTCGCTCACCACCATGGGCCTGCTGCCGAAGGGCACGCTGGTTCCATCAAGCGGCAGCGTGAAACTCGTCGGCGAGGAGATCCTCACGGCGACCGACCGCCGCCTGCGCCAGCTGCGCGCGACCAAGATGGCGATGATTTTCCAGGAGCCGATGACCGCGCTCAACCCGGTCGTGCCGGTCGGCCGCCAGATCGACGAGGTCCTGCGCGCCCACACCAATCTCGATGCCAAGGCGCGCAGAAAACGCATCCTCGACATGATGGAGCAGGTCCACCTGCCCCAGGTCGAGCGCATCTTCGCCTCCTATCCCCACCGCCTCTCCGGCGGCCAGCGCCAGCGCATCATGATCGCGATGGCGCTGGTGCTCGAGCCGAAGCTGCTGATTGCGGATGAACCGACCACCGCGCTCGACGTCACCACGCAGAAGCAGATCCTGTTGCTGATCCGCGAGCTTCAACGCGATCACGGCACCGCGGTGCTGTTCATCACCCACGACATGGGCGTGGTCGCCGAGATCGCCGACCGGGTCGCGGTGATGCGCCAGGGCCGGCTGGTCGAGACCGGCCCGCTCGAGACCGTGCTGCGCAATCCCACGATGGAATATACCCGCAATTTGCTGGCCTCCGTGCCGAGCCTGGTGCCGCGGCCGCCGCGTGAGGAGAGCAAGGAACCGATCGTGCTCGAGGCCAACGAGCTCAGCAAGGTCTACAAGGAGCGCGCCTTCTTCGGCAAAGGCCGCGAGGTCGTTGCAGCCGACAAAGTGAGGCTGACGCTGCGCAAGGGCCGCACGCTCGGCATCGTCGGCGAAAGCGGCTCGGGCAAGTCGACGGTGGCGCGCTGCATCGTGCGCCTGATCGACCCGACCTCCGGCGGCGTGCGCCTCGCCGGCCGCGAGATCTCCGATATCTCGCGCCGCCTGCTGCAGCCGCACCGGCAGAAAATCCAGATCGTGTTCCAGGATCCGTATCGCTCGCTCAATCCGCGCGTCACCGTCGGCGAGAGCATCGCCGAAGGCCCGATCAATTACGGCATCTCGCATGCCGACGCGATGAAGCGGGCGCGCGAGCTGCTCGAGCTGGTCGGCCTGCCCGCCGACGCGGTGTCGCGCTATCCGCACCAGTTCTCCGGCGGCCAGCGCCAGCGCATCGCCATTGCGCGCGCGCTCGCGCTCGATCCTGATGTGCTGGTCGCGGACGAAGCGGTCTCCGCGCTCGACGTCTCCGTGCAGGCGCAGGTGCTGGAACTGCTCGATGAGATCCAGAAGCGGCTCGGCATTGCCATCCTGTTCATCACCCATGACCTGCGCGTTGCCGCGCAAATCTGCGACGAGGTCGTGGTGATGCAGCACGGCCGCGTCGTGGAGCAAGGCCCCGCCGCCGAGGTGCTGACGCACCCACAGCAGGCCTACACCAAGGCGCTGCTGGATGCCGCACCGGGCCGCAACTGGGATTTTGCGAATTTCCGGCCGGTGTCGGAGGGCGTGGGGGCGAGCGCCTGATGTCGTCCTGGCGAAAGCCAGGACCCATTACCCCGGGAAGATATTTGGCGAAGACTTGTCGTTCGGGACTCGCACCGCACGCAACAGATAGACCTCGCGGTATGGGTCCTGGCTTTCGCCAGGACGACACCGAGAATGTGGTGACGCCTCCGCTCACAATACCCACCGCGTCGGCAGTATTCCCAAAACAGCTTGATCCTATGCGCCGCGCGATTGCTTCCCGCCTTGCTCTCACCTCAAGGCCAAGGCTAACGTCCCGCACCTTTGTTGACCGGACATGAACTGAATGACACGCATCGCCGTCGGCGGCTTCCTGCACGAGACCAACACCTTCGCGCCGACGAAGGCGACCTATGCCGACTTCCAGCATGGCGGCGGCTGGCCGGCGATGACGCAAGGGCCTGAGGTCCTGAAGGTGATGCGGCGCATCAATGTCGGCCTCGCCGGCTTCGTCGACAGTGCCGAGGCCAATGGCTGGGAACTGGTTCCGACGATTGCCTGCGGCGCGAGCCCATCGGCGCATGTCACGGAGGATGCCTTCGAGCGCATCGTGAAGGTCATGGTCGACGGCATCAAGGACGCCGGCCCGATCGATGCCGTCTATCTCGATCTGCACGGCGCCATGGTGACCGAGCATCTCGACGACGGCGAAGGCGAGATTCTGGCGCGGGTGCGCCGCGTCATCGGCAAGGACGTTCCGCTGGTCGCGAGCCTCGACCTGCATGCCAACGTCACGCCCGAGATGATGGAACATGCGGATGCGCTGATCGCCTACCGCACCTATCCGCATGTCGACATGGCCGACACCGGCCGCGCTTCCGCCAAACATCTCGCCCTGCTGCTGAAGACGAAGCAGCGCTTGGCAAAGTCGTTCCGGCAGATACCGTTCCTGATCGCGATCAGCTGGCAATGCACCAACGATTTCCCCACCAAAGGCATCTACGAGAAGCTCGCCGCGCTGGAGAGCGATGCGGTTCCGACGCTGTCCTTCGCGCCGGGCTTCCCCGCCGCGGACTTCCGCGATTGCGGACCGAGCGTGTTCGCCTATGGCAAGACCCAAGCCGACGCTGATCGTGCCGCCGACGCCATCGTCAAACTGATCGAAAGCCATGAGGACGATTTCGACGGCAAGATCTGGATGCCCGACGACGGCGTGCGCCACGCCATGGAACTTGCGAAGCGCGCGAGCAAGCCTGTTATCATCGCCGACACCCAGGACAATCCCGGTGCCGGCGGCGATTCCGACACCACCGGCATGCTGCGCGCGCTGGTGCGCAACAAGGCGAGCGCGGCGACCGGCGTGATCTATGATCCCCAGTGCGCCAAGGCCGCGCATGCGGCCGGCGTCGGCGCCACCGTGACGCTGTCACTCGGCGGCAAATCAGGGATTGCCGGCGACGAGCCCTATACCGGGACCTTCGTCGTCGAAAGACTCTCCGACGGCCGCTTCATTGCGCCCGGCCCTTACTTTGGCGGCCGCGAGATGGAGATGGGCCCCTCCGCAGCCTTGCGCATCGGCGACGTCCGCGTTGTCGTCTCCTCGCACAAGGCGCAGCTCGCCGACCAGGCGATGTACCGCTATGTCGGGATCGAGCCGACCAAGGAGAAGATCCTCGTCAACAAGAGCTCGGTGCATTTTCGCGCGGATTTCGAGCCGATCGCGGAGACGCTGATGATCTGCGCCGCCCCCGGCGCGATGCCGGCCGACACCGCCTCCCTGCCCTGGACACGCCTGCGCCCGGGCATCCGCATCAAGCCGAACGGCCCCGTTTTCAATCCTCCTTCACGCTAACCGGACAGGACAACATGCCCACCATCGATCGCATCGACGGCTACGCCGACGAACTCACCGCCATCAGGCGCGACCTGCACGCCCATCCCGAGATCGGCTTCGAGGAGGTGCGCACATCGGGCATCGTCGCCGACAAGCTGGCGAGCTGGGGCATCGAGGTGCATCGCGGTCTCGGCGGCACCGGCGTGATCGGTGTCATCAAGGGCAAGGGCTCGGGCAGCAAGCGCATCGGCCTGCGTGCCGACATGGATGCGCTGCCGATGGAAGAGAACACCAATCTGAAATGGAGCTCGAAAATCCCTGGCCGTTTCCACGGCTGCGGCCATGACGGCCACACCACCATGCTGCTCGGCACCGCGCGCTATCTCGCCGAGACCCGGAATTTCGACGGCACCGTGCACCTGATCTTCCAGCCGGCCGAGGAAGGCCTCGGCGGCGCGCGCGCCATGATCAAGGACGGCCTGTTCGAGAAGTTTCCCTGCGACGAGCTCTACGGCCTGCACAACGCGCCCGATCTGAACCACGGCGAGATCGCGATCCTGCCGGGCCCTGCGATGGCCAGTGCCGACTTCTTCGACCTCCGCATCACCGGCTATGGCGCGCATGGCGCGATGCCCGAGCGCTCCAAGGATGCGGTGATCATCGCGACCACGCTGGCGCAGGCGATCCAGACCATCGTCAGCCGCAACGTCGAGCCGCTGCAGGCTGCCGTGGTGTCGATCACCCAGATCCATGCCGGCTCCGCCTACAACGTCATTCCCGGCGATGCGCATCTGTGCGGCACCATCCGCACCTTCTCGAAGGACGTCCGCACCCTGGTCAGCGAACGCATCCGCACCATCTGCGCCGGCATCGCCAGCGCCTATCAGTGCGTCATCGACGTCGACATCCGCGACACCTTCAACGTGCTGGTCAACCAGGTCGAGCAGTCCAAGGT
Source organism: Bradyrhizobium guangzhouense (assembly GCF_004114955.1). Lineage (NCBI taxonomy): Bacteria > Pseudomonadati > Pseudomonadota > Alphaproteobacteria > Hyphomicrobiales > Nitrobacteraceae > Bradyrhizobium > Bradyrhizobium guangzhouense. Next base: position 2,784,750 of record NZ_CP030053.1, on the reverse strand, counting down.
GGTCGAGGACGTCGCACGCACCGTGGTCGATCCCGCCAAGGTGATCACCCGCAGCCAGCCGAAGATGGGCAGCGAGGATTTTGCCGACATGCTGGAGACCATTCCCGGCGCCTATTTCTGGGTCGGCCATGACGGCTCGGTGCCGGTGCACAATCCGGGCTTCGTGCTCGACGACAAGATCCTGCCGATCGGCGCCAGCATGTTCGCCCGGATCATCGAAACGCGCATGCCGGTCGGTTAGCAATGCCGAAGAAGAGCCCTGAAGAGGCGGTCACCTCGCTGCACGATCTCTCCGCGGTCGATCTGATCGCGGGCTATCGGGCAAAACAATTCTCGCCGAGCGAGGTGCTGGACGATTTGCTCGCGCATGTCGCTGCGTGGGAGCCGCATCTGAAGGCGCTCTATGCGTTCGATCCCGATGGCGCGCGGCAGGCCGCCCAAGCCTCGACCGCGCGCTGGACCGGGGGCGAGCCTTGCGGCCCGCTCGATGGCGTGCCTGTCACGGTGAAGGACAACATTGCGACCAAGGGCGTGCCGGTGCCGCTGGGAGCCGCGAGCGTCAAGCTCGTGCCGGCCGAGAAGGACGCCCCGCCCGCCGCGCGGCTGCGTGAAGCGGGCGCGATCATCTTCGCCAAGACCACCATGCCCGATTACGGCATGCTGTCCTCGGGACTCTCCTCGTTCCATGCGCTCGCGCGCAATCCCTGGGACCTCTCCAAGAACCCTGGCGGCTCCAGCGCCGGTGCGGGTGCTGCAGCCGCGGCCGGCTATGGTCCCTTGCATCTCGGCACCGATATCGGCGGCTCGGTACGCCTGCCTGCGGGCTGGTGTGGCCTCGTCGGCCTGAAGCCGAGCTTTGGCCGCGTGCCGATCGATCCCGCCTATGTCGGCCGCGTCGCTGGTCCCATGACCCGCACGGTCGATGATTGCGCGCTGATGATGAGCGTGATCGCCAAGCCCGACCGGCGCGACGGCATGAGCCTGCCGGCGGAGCCGCTGAACTGGAAGGGGTTGGAGAAGTCCCCGCGCAAGCTGCGGATCGGCTTGATGCTCGATGCCGGCGTCGGCCTGCCCGCGGAAAGGGCCGTCCGCGACGTCGCGGTGAAGGCGGCAAAGGCATTTGAGTCGGCAGGCGCGGTCGTCACCGAAGTCGACGGCATCCTCACGCGTGAGATGCTCGACGGTCTCGACAATTTCTGGCGCGCAAGGATGTGGGACGATCTGTCCAAGTTGACGGCGGCCGAACAGGCAAAGGTGCTGCCCTACATCTTCAAATGGGGTGCTTCCGGTGCAAAGCTCTCGGGCGTCGACGTCATCAGAGGCTTCAACCAGACCATGGCGATCCGCAGCGCAGCCTCAAAGCTGTTCTGCGAGCTCGACTATGTGATCTCGCCGACGGCGCCGAACGTGAACTACGCGGCCGAATGGGCCTCGCCGACCAACGATCCGATGCGGCCGTTCGAGCACATCTGCTATACCGTGCCGTGGAATATGTCGGAAAACCCGGCCGTCTCCATCAATGGCGGCTTCGATGATGCGGGTTTTCCCATCGGCGTGCAGATCGTCGGCCGCCGCTTCGACGACATCGGCGTGCTCGGCATGGCCAAGGCGTTCGAGGGCCTGCGCGGCGCGCAAAGGCCTTGGCCGAAGCCACCGGCGCACTAAACGCACTCTCGTCATTCCGGGTTGCGCCCTCTTGGCGCAAGCCCGGAATCCATTCGTCGGCACAATCGGTGCCGAGAGATGGATTCCGCGCTCGCGCGTCGCGCGCCCCGGAATGACATGCTAGAGAGACCGACAAAGAAACCGGGAAGGAAACCACCATGGCGTATGAGACGATCAAATACGAGATCGCCGAGCAGATCCTCACCATCACGCTGAACCGGCCCGACAAGCTCAACGCCTTCAATGCGCAGATGCAGGCCGAACTGATCGACGCATTCGATGCCGCCGACAAGGACGACGATGTCCGCGCCATCATCGTGACGGGGGCCGGCCGAGGCTTTTGCGCAGGCGCCGATCTTTCCTCCGGCGCGAATACTTTCGATCGCGACGCGCGGCGCGGGCCGGTCAAGCGGTTCGCCGACGGGAGGGTCGACTACAGCGATCCGCAGGTGCGCGATGGCGGCGGCCAGGTGACCTTGCGCATCTTCAAGTGCCTCAAGCCCGTCATCGCCGCGGTGAACGGGCCTGCGGTCGGCATCGGCGTCACCATGCAGCTTGCGATGGACATCCGCATCGCCTCGGACGCCGCGCGGTTCGGCTTCGTGTTCTCCCAGCGCGGCATCGTGCCGGAGGCGGCCTCGAGCTGGTTCCTGCCGCGCATCGTCGGCATCTCGCAGGCGCTGGAATGGTGCTATTCGGGCCGCGTCTTCCCGGCGCAGGAAGCGCTCGCGGGACGGCTCGTCAGCAAGGTCGTGCCGCCGGATGATCTGCTGCCGACAGCCCGCGCACTGGCAAAAGAGTTCGCGGCCAAGACCGCGCCGGTGTCGGTGGCGCTGATCCGCCAGATGATGTGGCGCATGATGGGCGCCGACGACCCGATGGAAGCGCACAAGGTCGACAGCCGCGGCATCTACGCCCGCGGCCGTTCGGAAGACGTGAAGGAAGGCGTGGTGTCGTTCCTGGAGAAGCGGCCGGCCCAGTTCAAGAACAAGGTGTCGAGCGATATGCCGGATTATTTCCCGTGGTGGACCGAGCGGGAGTACAAGTGAGGAAGCTGTAGGGTGGGTTAGACCAGCGTCTGCGCAAAGCGCAGATGCTGGGCGTAACCCACCACTTCCGTCACCGGTCGAAATAGAAGAGGTGGGTTACGCCTTCGGCTACCCCCCTACGTTCTTACTTCATCACCAACGCCACCCGCCCGATCGCCTTGCGGTCGAGCAGCAACCGCATCGCCTTGGCGTAATCTGCCAGCGGCAGACGATGCGAGATGTTGGGGCGCAGCTTGCCCTCCTCGGCCCATTGCAGCAGCGCTTTCAGACGCACCTCTCCCAACGCCGGATTTTTCCGCACGGCTTCGCCCGCGCGCACGCCGAGCACGCTGGCCCCCTTGATCAGCAGCAGATTGGTTTTGGCCGAGCCGATGCCGCCTGTGAACCCGATCACCAGGAGCCGCGCGCCCCAGGCGATGCAGCGCATCGAATTCTCGAACACCTCACCGCCGACGGGATCGAACACCACGTCCGCGCCGCGCCCGTCGGTGATGCGCTTCACCGCATCACGAAACGGCTCGCGGTCGTAGCGCACAAGATGATCGGCGCCGCGCGATCTCGCGATTGCAAGCTTCTCGTCGCTCGACGCCGTCGCGATCACGGTTGCGCCCAGCATCTTGCCGATCTCGACAGCCGCAAGGCCGACGCCGCCACCAGCGCCGTGCACAAGCAGCACCTCGCCCGGCGCGACGCGGCCCCGATCGATCAGCGCGTGATAGGCGGTGCCGTGGCCGGCGAGATAAGTTGCAGCCTCCGCATAGTCGAACGTTGACGGCATCGGCGTGAGCTGCGACGGCATCACAACCGCTTCATCCGTGAAAGCACCGTGGCGCATCTTCACGATGACCTTGTCGCCGACCGCGACGCCCCTCGCCTCCGCGCCGACCTCGGTCACGTCACCGGCAGCTTCCATGCCTGGCGTGAACGGCAGCTCGGGCTTGAGCTGATAGTCGCCGGACACCATCAGCACATCGGGAAAGTTCAACCCGGCGGCGCGGATCGCGACGCGCGCCTCGCCCGGCTGCAGGGCGCGCGACGGAAACTCTTCCAGCCGCAAGGTCTCGGGTGCACCGAGCGCGCGGCAGACGACAGCCCGCACCATCAGGCCGCGCTCGCCTTGCCGCGCAGCAGCGCCTCGCGGATCAGCGGCAGCCGGTCATTGCCGAAATACATGTCGGTCTTGTTGACAAAGATGGTCGGCGAGCCGAACCCGCCGCGTGCGACGACCTCTTCGGTGTTGGCCTTGAGCTGGTCCTTGATCGCCTGCTCGGAAATGCCGGCGAAGAATTTTTGCTCGTCGATGCCGAGCTTCTTGCAGACCTCGGCCAGCACCGTATCCTGCGAGATGTCCTTGTCGCCGCCCCAATAGGCCTCGAACACCGATGTCGCGAACGGCACCATGTCTTTGCCCAGCCAGATGCAGCCGCGCATCGCCTTGACGCTGTTCACCGGGAATACCGTCGGCGGCATCTTGATCGCGAGACCCGCCGAGCGCGCCCAGTCCTGAAGGTCCTTCTTCATGTAGCGCGCCTTCAGCGGCACAGGCTTTTCGCGCTGCGCGTAGACGCTGGGGTTGACCGTGTTGAAGATGCCGCCGACCAGGATCGGTCGCCAGATGATCTCGGCGCCGAGCTCCTTCGCCAAGGGCTGGATGTTATGGAAGGCGAGATAGGTCCAGGGGCTGGAGCAGTCGAAGAAGAATTCGATCATGGTGGTTTCCTTGTGTTCGCTCTCTCGTCATCGTCATTCCGGGATGCGCCGGAACGGCGCAGGCCCGGAATCCATAACCCCGGCTTGTGGTTATGGATTCCGGGCTCGCCACTGCGTGGCGCCCCGGAATGACGGCACTTATTTTTGCCCCAGCACTTCCTTTGCCATCTGACCGAACATCACCCGCCGTGATTCCTCGTCGAACGGCTCCTTCACGAATTTTCCAATCGCAAGCCCCGCCTGAACCTGCGGCCGGGCGCGGACCTCGGCGTACCAATGCTTCACGTTCGGATAATCGTCGAGCGTAAAGCCCTGCGCCTTGTGGGTCATGGTCCAGGGGAAGCAGGCGATATCGGCAATGGAATACTCGCCCGCGACATAGGCGCCGGTCTTGCCGAGCTGCCGGTCAAGCACGCCATAGAGCCGCGCCGCCTCGTCGCGATAGCGCTCGATCGCGTAGGGAATTTTCTCCGCGGCATAGAGCGCGAAATGGCCGTGCTGACCGAGCATCGGTCCGAGCCCCGCCATCTGCCACATCACCCACTGGATGGTGGTGGAGCGGCCGCGGAGATCATCGGGAAGGAAGCGGCCGGTCTTCTCCGCGAGATAAATCAGGATCGCGCCGGTCTCGAACACAGAGAACGGCGGGCCGCCGTCGGCCGGCGCGTGATCGACGATCGCGGGAATGCGGTTGTTGGGCGAGATAGCCAGGAATTCAGGGTTGAACTGCTCGCCGGCGCGGATGTTGACGGGCTTCACGCGATAGGGAAGCCCGAGCTCCTCCAGCATGATCGAGATTTTCCAGCCGTTCGGCGTCGGCGCATAATGGAGGTCGATCATCACCGTCCCTGTGGTCGCCGCTGGAATAGTGGACGACTTTTGTTGTTCTGTACCTTGACGTTAAGACATGGCAGGAAGGGGCGCAACACAACCTGCCGGGAGGGCCGCCATGCTGTTTCCAACCACGATCGCCGGCTCCTTGCCGAAGCCGGAATGGCTCGCCGAGCCCAACATGCTGTGGGCGCCCTGGAAGTCCGGAGGCGACGAGCTGCTACGTGCCAAGCGCGACGCGACACTGATCTGGTTGAAGGTCCAGGAGGACGCCGGCATCGACATCGTCACCGAGGGCGAGCAGGCCCGGCAGCATTTCGTGCATGGTTTTCTCGAGAAGATCGAAGGCATCGACTTCGCCCACAAAGTCGAGATGGGCATCCGCAAGGAGCGCTACAAGGCCATGGTGCCGCAGGTGGTCGCCCCGCTCCGGCTGAAGGACCGCGTCCATGCCTTCGAGGCGCGCGTGGCGCGGACGCACACCAAGAAGAAGCTGAAATTCACCCTGCCCGGCCCGATGACGATCATCGACACGATCGCGGACCGTTACTATGGCGACCGCGTCAAGATGGCCTTCGCCTTCGCCGAGCTGCTCAACGAGGAGGCCAAGGCGCTGCAGGCCGACGGCGTCGATCTCATCCAGTTCGACGAGCCCGCGTTCAACGTCTACATGGACGAGGTCAACGACTGGGGCATCACGGCGCTGCAGCGCGCCGCGCAAGGCCTCACGTGCACCACCGCCGTGCATATCTGCTACGGCTACGGCATCAAGGCCAATACCGACTGGAAGGAGACGTTAGGCAGCCAGTGGCGGCAGTATGAGCAGATCTTTCCGGCGATCGATGCCAGCCCGATCCAGCAGGTCGCGATCGAGTGCCGTAACTCCAAGGTCCCGCTCGACCTGCTCGCGCTCTTGAAGAACAAGATCGTGCAGGCCGGCGTCATCGATGTCGCCAGCGACACGGTCGAGACCGCGGAGGACGTCGTTCAGGTGATCGACGCGGTCTCGAAATTCGTGCCCAAGAGCAACATCATCGCCACCACCAATTGCGGCATGGCGCCGATGCGGCGCGAGATCGCCGAAGCCAAGCTGATGGCGCTCGGCGCAGGCGCCGCGCTGGCGCGCGAGAAGCTGGGATGATGGTGGGGATTCGGCGCTAGAGCATGATCCGGAAAAGTGTGAAGCGGTTTTCCGAAAAGATCATGCTCAAACAAAGAACTAAAGCGCGATGACGATTCAACCCAATCTCATCGCGCTTTAGGGCTGCGCGGAGGTGTGCAGCACCGGCCGATAGCCGGCGTTCAGCGTACGGAGTGTCGAGGGCGGCGTGAGCAGCGTTGCCTCGCCTGGGAGCCGTTCCGCCGCTGAGTATCCCGCCGGCGACCACATCAGCGCGCGACCCTGCCTCACCAGGAAGCTCGTCTCGCCCTGCTGAATCATCGCCCCCTCGGGCAACTGGTCGAGCGGCACCAGCAGCGCATGCAGCCGTTTCTTGCCGTGGTCGAGCCGTTCGTGGTGCAGCACCGTGTCGATGTCGTGCATGCGGACGTCGTGCACGCGGTTGCCCTTCTCCCATGCGGCGCGGAAGCGATTGGCATCGTCGCGGCGACAGTAGAAGCAGGGGCGATGACCGGCGGCGAGCGCCGTGGCCTCATCCAGGAAGAACAGCTCGGTCCAGCTTCGCTGTGCCATCACCTCGCGGCGGCGACCGCGGAATTCGCAGGTGCAGGTGAGCCAGGCCGGCGACGACCAGCGCTTCTTCAGAAGCGTCTTGGTCGCGGGATCATGGATGATGCCGCGATTGCCGGTGAACATCCCACGATGTGGGGTGGCTATGATCTCGCCAGTCGGGGTGACGCGGTTTTGCAGGGGCATGGGGCGCGCCTATTCACAGCCGTCATTCCGGGACGACGCGAAGCATCGGACACGGAATCTCGAGATTCCGGGTTCGGTCCTGCGGACCGCCCCGGAATGACACCTCGGCTACGCAGCGCCATCGCGGAGTGGCGGGTGATAGGACAGCGCGGTGTCCCAGGGGAAGAAGATCCAGGTGTCCTGCGAGACCTCGGTGATGAAGGTATCGACCAGCGGACGCCCCTTCGGCTTGGCGTAGACGGTGGCGAAATGCGCGTCCGGCAGCATCTCGCGGACCAGCTTGCCGGTCTTGCCGGTGTCGACGAGGTCGTCGACGATCAAGAGGCCCTTGCCGGTGCCCTCGCCGAGCTTCATCGCCTGTTCTGAAATACCCTTGAGAACCTGGAGATCGCCCTGCTTGTCGTGGTCGTAGCTGGCGATGCAGACCGTGTCGATCACGCGCACGCCCAGCTCGCGCGCTACGATCGCCGCGGGCACCAGGCCGCCGCGGGTGATGGCGATCACCGCATGGAACGGGCCGACCTCGTTGAGCCGCCAGGTCAGTGCCCGGCAATCCCGGTGGAACTGGTCCCACGACACCGGAAAGGGCCGTCCCGCCCGCTCCTGCGCGCTCAGTTCCGGTGCTTCACCAGCCATCGTCGTCTCCTAGCATTCGTCCATCGGCATTTGCTACCGGGTGATGTTCAATCCCGCCAGCATTTCCTTCACCGCGGCCATTGCTGCGGCGAGCTTATCCGCATCGCGTGAACGCACCACCAGATTGGTGTTGGGCTTCTGCTCCTCGTCCATGAACGGATAGCTGCCGATGATGGTGTCGGGGTGGGCGGCGGCGATCGCCCTCAAGGGGCTGCCGATGTCGCCCTCGCGCGCATTGGCGCGGACCGACTCGGAGAGCATGCGCACGCCTGACTTCAGCTTGGGCGAGACGATGTCCATCATCGCCTGCATGATCGAGGGCACGCCGGCCATGACGATGACGTTGCCGATCTTGAAGCCGGGCGCGAGGATGGTCGCGCTCTGGATCAGCTCGGCGCCATCGGGGATGCGAGCCATGCGCAGCCGGGCCTCGTTGAGATCCTGCTCGCTCCAGCGCTCCCTGAAGCGGGCGACCACCTCGGGGTGATGATCGATGCCCACACCGAAAGCCTTGGCGACGCTGTCGGCGGTGATGTCGTCGTGGGTCGGCCCGATGCCGCCGGTGGTGAAGACATAAGTGTAGCGATGCCGCAGTGCATTCAGAGCTGCAATGATGTCGTCCTCGTCGTCAGAGACGACCCGGACTTCCTTCAGGTCGATACCGATATTGGTCAGGTATTCGGCGATGAAGCCGATGTTCTTGTCCTTGGTCCGGCCGGACAGGATTTCATCCCCGATGACCAGAATGCCCGCCGTGACGATCTCGCTCATACCTTAAGTCCCTCACCTGTCCCCGCCGAATTTGCCGGGGTAACGCGTTGAAGTCACGCGCTTTTGCTGCCGAAATAAGCAGTCCTCAGCCATTTTTTCAGGCAGGTCGCCGGCTGTCCCCGGCAAATGCCGCAACTCCATGCTTATCGCGCTGGCCCGCCCCTTGCTACCACATGAAAGTCATGCACTCTTGCCGCATGGCCAGGACGTTGCGGCCTCTCCAAGGCCAGACGACCTGCCACATGGCGCAACGCCTTGCGGAGACAAGTCGGGATCTATGGCAGTCGCGTTTGATGAAATGAATATTCCCGGCGGGGACCTTCGCCCCGCCTATCAGGAGCTGGCACGCTGGCTCAAGGAGACGCCCCCCGAGGCGCTCGAATATCGCCGCCAGGAGGCCGAACTCCTGTTTCGCCGCATCGGCATTACCTTCGCGGTCTATGGCGATTCCGAATCCACCGAGCGCCTGATCCCGTTCGACGTGATCCCCAGGATCATGTCCGGCAAGGAATGGACGCTGCTGGAAAAGGGACTGAAGCAGCGCGTCAAGGCGCTGAACATGTTCCTGCGCGACATCTATCACGGCCGCGACATCCTTCGCGCCGAAATCGTGCCCGACGACCTGATCTTCCAGAATCCCGTGTTCAGGCCCGAGATGAACGGCCAGCAGGTGCCGCACGACGTCTACGTGCACATCGCCGGCATCGACATCGTCCGGGTCGACGCCGAGGACTTCATCGTGCTGGAGGACAATGCCCGCACGCCCTCCGGCGTGTCCTACATGCTGGAAAACCGCGAGATCATGATGCGGCTGTTTCCGGATCTGTTCGCCCGCCACCGCGTGGCGCCGGTCGAGCGTTATCCGGACGAGTTGCTCTCTGCGCTCCGCTCGGTCGCGCCACATAGCGCATCGGGCGAGCCGACCGTCGCCCTGCTCACGCCAGGCGTCTACAACTCGGCCTATTACGAGCACTCCTTCCTAGCCGACAAGCTCGGCGTCGAGCTGGTCGAAGGTCGCGATCTCATCGTCAAGAACAACGAAGTGTTCATGCGGACGACCGAAGGGCTGAAACGGGTCGACGTGATCTACCGCCGCGTCGACGACGATTTCATCGACCCCCTCACCTTCCGCCCCGACTCCGTGCTCGGGGTGCCCGGGCTGATGTCGGCCTATGCGGCCGGCAACATCACGCTCGCCAACGCAGTCGGCACCGGCATCGCCGACGACAAGGCGATCTACTCCTACATGCCCGACATCGTGAAATTCTATCTCGGCGAGGAGCCGATCCTGAAGAACGTGCCGACCTGGCGCTGTCGGGAGCCGAAGGATCTGGCTTACGTGCTGGACAATCTGAGCGAACTCGTCGTCAAGGAAGTGCACGGCTCCGGCGGCTACGGCATGCTGATCGGCCCCGCCGCGACCAAGGCGACCATCGAAGCTTTCCGCGAGAAGCTCAAGCGTGAGCCGGAAGGCTTCATCGCCCAGCCGACGCTGGCGCTCTCGACCTGCCCGACCTGCACGGCCTCCGGCCTCGCGCCGCGCCATGTCGATCTTCGCCCCTTCGTGCTGACCGGCAGCAAGAGCACGACGATCGTGCCGGGCGGCCTGACACGTGTGGCGCTGAAGGAAGGCTCGCTCGTGGTGAATTCAAGCCAGGGCGGCGGCACCAAAGACACCTGGATTCTGGACGAGTAGAGAGATGCTGTCGCGTACCGCCGAAAACCTCTACTGGCTCGCCCGCTATGTCGAACGGGCCGAATATCTCGCACGCACCATCGATGCGACCCTGCGCGTCACCGCGCTTCCCGCCGCCTATATCGGCAAGACCAACGAATGGGATTCGGCGCTGCTCACCGCCGGCGTCGCGGAAAGCTTCTATCAGACCCACGAGGAAGCCAACGAGCACAACGTCGTCGACTACCTCTCGTTCTCGGCCGACAACCCCTCCTCGATCCGGAACTGCATCGAGGCGGCGCGGCTGAACTCGCGCTCGGTGCGCACGGCGCTGACCAGCGAGATGTGGGACACCATCAACTCGGCCTGGATCGAGTTGCAGGAGGTCTGGAGCAAGGGCACCTCGACGCGTGAGGACCTCGCAAAGTTCCTGCGCTTCGTGCAGGAGACCTCGCTGCGTTTCGACGGCTCCGCCTACCGGACCATGCTGCGCAACGACGCCTATTGGTTCTCCCGCCTCGGCCTGCATCTGGAGCGCGCCGACAACACCGCGCGCATTCTCGACGTGAAGTATCACGTGCTGCTGCCCGAGGAGGAGCATGTCGGTGGTCCGCTCGACTTCTATCAGTGGAGCTCGATCCTGCGCTCGGTGTCGGCGCTGACGGCCTATCACTGGGTCTATCGCGAGACGCTGAAGCCGTGGCTGGTCGCGGATCTGCTCATCCTCAACGGCACGCTGCCGCGCTCGCTGGCGAGCTGCTACGACAATCTGGTGCGCAATCTCGACCAGATCGGCGTCGCCTATGGCCGCCAGGGCCCGGCGCAGCGCCACGCCCGCGGCATCCGCAACCGGCTCGAACACAGCAACATGAACGACATTTTCCAGCATGGCGTGCATGAATTCATTCAGGAATTCATCGCCGACAATTCCAGGCTGGGCGAAATCATCACGAAGCAGTATTTGATCTGACCTTCGGTTGTTCCGGGGCGCCGAAGGGCGGACCCGGAATCACGGAGCAGTAAAACACCATGCGCCTGCGAATCCAGCACACCACGACCTATCGCTACGAGCCAGCGGCGACGAGCGTGATCCAGATCCTGCGCATGACGCCGTGCAGCCATGACGGGCAATATGTGGCGGAATGGCAGATCGACGTCTCCACCGACACCAAGCTCGACATGCACGAGGACGCGTTCGGCAACGTCACCCACGTGCTGTCCTGCGGCCCCGTGAGCGACATCAAGATCACCGCCGAGGGCCTGATCGAGACGCACGACACCGGCGGCGTGCTGCGCGGCGCCGACGAGCGGTTTCCCGCCGACATGTTTTTGCGCACCACTGACCTGACCACCGTCAATCCGGCGATGGCCGCGGTCGCGCGCCAGCTGCGCAGCGAGGCCGAGAGCGACACGCTCGGCTTCCTGCACACGCTGATGAGCGAGATCAGCGACCACATGACCTTTGACGAGGATCCGACCAATAGCGGCACCTCGGCGGCGGAGGCCTTCACGCTCAAGCGCGGCGTCTGCCAGGATTACGCGCATATCTTCATCGCCTGCGCCCGCACCGGCGGCGTGCCGGCGCGCTTCGTCTCCGGCCACTTCCTGCGCTCCGACGGCACCGTGCATCAGGACGCCGGGCATGCCTGGGCGGAAGCTTATGTCCCCGATCTCGGCTGGGTCGGCTTCGATCCCGCCAACAGCATCTGCACCACCGATGCCCATGTCCGTGTCGCGATCGGGCTCGACTATCTCGGTGCGGCCCCCGTGCGCGGCACCCGTTACGGCGGCGGCTCGGAGACGCTGACTGTTACGGTCAAGGTCGAGCAGGCCGGCCGCGGCGGACAGTCGCAATCACAGTCGCAGCGGCAGAGCTGATCCCCAACCTCCCCGGGGAATCGGGGGTTGGAGCGGGCAGCGAAATTGGCTAGTAATTTCGCGCAAACGCGTTCGGGGACTGGAAATGACCTATTGTTGCGGAATCCTGGTTCGGGACGGTCTGGTGATGATCGCCGACACCCGCACCAATGCCGGCCTCGACAATGTGTCGACCTTCCGCAAGCTGCATATCTTCTCCAAGCCCGGCGACCGCATCATGGCGATCGCCAGCGCCGGCAACCTCGCCATCAGCCAATCGGTGCTGTCCACGCTGACCGAGGGGCTGGAGGATCCGAACACGGGCGAGATCGAGACGCTGATGAATGCGCCGACCATGTTCCAGGCCGCCCAGCGCATCGGCCGGGCGATCCGCGCGGTGCATGCGACCGAAGGGCCGGCGCTGAAATCCGAGGACGTCTCCTTCGACGTCTCGTTCCTGTTCGGCGGCCAGATCAAGGGCGCGCGGATGCGCCTGTTCATGGTCTACACCGCCGGCAATTTCATCGAGTGCACCACCGACACGCCCTACCTGCAGATCGGCGAGCACAAATACGGCAAGCCGGTGCTCGACCGCGCCATGCATTACGACGTCGAGCTCTATGAGGCGCTGAAGACCGGTCTGATCTCGATGGATTCGACGATGCGCTCCAATCTCGGCGTCGGCCTGCCGATCGACGTGCTGGTGGTGCGCGCGGACGCCTGCGATGCGGACCTCAACCACCGCATCGAGGCGGGCGAGCCCTACTTCCACGACCTGCGCTCGCGCTGGTCGGCGGCCTTGCGCGCGGCGCACCAGAACATTCCGCGGCCGCCCTACAAGAACGAAAAAGAACCCAAAACCTGACAACTCGAAGAAAAGGCAGGAAACGATGAGTGAAGCAAAAAAGATCGCCCTCGTGACGGGCGCCGGCACCGGAGTCGGACGCGCCGCCGCACTGGCGCTGATGAACACCGGCTTCACCGTGGTGCTCGCAGGCCGCCGCATGGAGATGCTCGAGGAGACCGCCAAGCTCGGCCCCGCGGGCAAGAGCCTGTGCGTCACCGCCGACATGACCAAGCCTGATTCCATCGCCGCGCTGTTCGACAAGGTGAAGGCGACCTATGGTCGGCTCGACGTGCTGTTCAACAATGCCGGCATGGGTGCGCCCGCCGTCAATTTCGAGGACCTCAGCCTCGAGCAGTGGCAGGCGGTGGTGAACACCAACCTCACCGGCCCGTTCCTGTGCACCCAGCACGCCTTCCGCATCATGAAGGACCAGAGCCCGCGCGGCGGCCGCATCATCAACAACGGCTCGATCTCGGCGCATGCGCCGCGGCCGTTCTCGGCGGCCTATACCTCGACCAAGCACGCCATCACCGGCCTGACCAAGGCCAGCAACCTCGACGGCCGCATGTATGACATCGCGGTCGGCCAGGTCGACATCGGCAATGCGGCAACCCCCATGACCGACCGCATGGTCAACGGCCCCGGCGTGCTGCAGCCCGACGGCACCACCAAGCACGAGCCGCGCATGGACGCCAAGGCGGTCGGCGATGCCGTCGCCTACATGGCCGGCCTGCCGCTCGATGCCAACGTGCTGACCATGACGGTGATGGCGACGAAGATGCCGTTCGTCGGCCGGGGCTGAGCTAGAACCGCGAAAACAACCCCATGCACAGTAGACGGCGGGAGCCGCCGGCTGTGAGGGTGACGCAACGCAAGTCCGCGAGCTACCTCAACAATCGTCATTGCAAGCGCAGCTCTCGTGCCCCGGACGCTGCGCAGCGCTTCTTCAGCGGTGCGCTGCAGAGCCGGGGCCCATCTCGCCGCATCGCGCGCTGTGGCATTCTGGGTCCCGGCTCTGCGCAGCGGCACTGCGTGCCGCAGCGCGTCCGGGACACGAGACCTCCGGCTACTCCAAGCTCTCCACCTTCCGCAGGCTGGGAAACAGCTTCATCCAGAGCAGTGCCACCGCGACCGTGCAGACGCCGCCGAGCACGGCGGCGGGCATGGCGCCGAACAGCGCCGCCGTCAGGCCGCTCTCGAACTGGCCGAGCTGGTTGGAGGCGTTGATGAAGAGGAAGTTCACCGCGCCGACGCGGCCGCGCATCTCGTCGGGGGTGGCAAGCTGCACCAGCGAGAAGCGGATCACGACGCTGATCGTGTCGGCGGCCCCCAACACGGCGAGCGACAGCACCGATAGCCACATCCAGGACGACAGCGCGAACACGATCGTGGCGACGCCGAACACGATCACCGCCTGGAACATGCGCAGGCCGACATGCCTGGAGATGGCGTGGCGCGCCAGCACCATGGTCATCAAGAGCGCGCCGGCCGCGGGCGCAGCCCTGAGCACGCCGAGCCCGACCGGGCCGGTCTGGAGAATGTCGCGGGCATAGATCGGCAGCAGCGCGGTGACGCCGCCGAACAGCACCGCGAACAGGTCGAGCGAGATGGTGCCGAGGATCGCCGGATTGCTGCGGATGAAGCGGACGCCGGCAAAAATGTTGTCCGCGTCCGTTCCCTCCCTGGCGACCGCCTGCGGGCGCGGCTGAATGAACCCGGTGAGGATCATCCCGACAATCCAGAACAGCAGCATCACGGCATAGGCCAGATGCGGCGCGATTGCGTAGGCAAAGCCGCCGAGCGCGGGACCTGTGATGGTGGCAACCTGGCCAGCGCCGCTCGCGACCGCCGTGGCGCGCTGAAGCGAGCCCTGCGGCGCGATCAGCGGCAACAGCGCCGCGGTGGTCGGGCTCTCGAAGGCGCCGGCAATGCCGAGCACGAAGGTCGCGAGGAAGATCTGCACCTCGCTGACCGCGCCGAGATAGGTGATGACGGCGAGATAGAGCGCGGTGGCGGCTTCCACGAGCTGGCAGAGCTGGACCACGCGCTTGCGCTCGAAACGGTCGGCGGCATGGCCGGCGACGAACACCAGGAGCGCGGTGGGCGCGAATTGCACCAGCCCGACCATGCCGAGGTCGAAGGCCGAGCCGGTGAGATCATAAATCTGCCAGCCGATCGCCACCGCCGCGATCTGGCTGGAAAAGCGCGACAGGCTGCGGGACAGCAGGAAGAACAGGAAGGCGGGATGGCGAAGAAGCTCACCGGCGGTGACCGGCGGACTGATGGATCGTGGCTGCTCTGGCATCGCCTCTTCGGTCACGCGCGGATGATCGGCCCTTGATATCGACGCGCCGGGGGTGGCTGACCGGGACCGGGATGTCAACAGCGGGACGGCCCGCAACATTCCCGGCATTGCGTTTGCAACGCAGGCGCGGCCATAATGATTGAGGGTTTGGGGTCATCATGCTGCGGCTGCAATCGACACTCGGCGTTTTCGCATTGCTGCTGATCGCCTTCGCGCTCGCGGAGAATCGCCGCGCGGTCTCCCTGCGCCAGGCGCTGATCGGCCTCGTCGTCACCTTCGTCACCGCGATCGTGCTGCTGAAAGTGCCGTTCGTGGCGCATGCCTTCGGCGCCATCAACGACGCGGTCGGCGCCATCTCCGCGGCCTCGCGCGCCGGCTCCTCCTTCGTGTTCGGCTATGTCGGCGGCGGCGCCCTGCCCTTCGAGCTGAAAGTGCCCGGCGCCGATTTCATCCTCGCGTTCCAGGCCCTGCCGATCGTGCTGGTGATGAGCGTGCTGACGACGCTGCTGTTCTATTGGCGCGTGCTGCCGCCAATCGTGCGCGGCATGGCCTGGCTGCTGGAGCGCACGCTGGGCGTCGGCGGCGCGGTCGGGCTCTCGACCGCCGCCAACATCTTCCTCGGCATGGTCGAGGCGCCGCTGTTCGTGCGGCCGTATCTGGCGCAGATGTCGCGCAGCGAATTGTTTCTGGTGATGACCGGCGGCATGGCCGGCATCGCCGGCACCGTGCTGGTGCTCTATGCGACGCTGCTTGCGCCTCTCATTCCCGACGCGGCCGCGCATTTCGTCATCGCCTCCGTGCTGGGCGCGCCGGCCGCGATCCTCGTCAGCCTGATCATGATCCCCGAGACGTCAGACAAGCGTACCGGCGGGTCGCTGGAGGATCCGGAGATGGCAGTCTCCGGCACCATGGACGCGATCGTGAAAGGCACGAGCGCGGGCATCGAGCTGTTGATCAACATCGTCGCGATGCTGCTGGTGCTGGTGGCGCTGGTCTATCTCGCCAATGCGGTGCTCGGGCTGCTGCCTGCGGTCGGCGGCGCCGCGATCTCGCTGCAGCGCCTGCTGGGTCTGATCATGGCGCCGGTCTGCTGGCTGATGGGACTGCCCTGGGACCAGGCGATCACCGCCGGGAGCCTGATGGGCACCAAGACAGTGCTCAACGAGCTCGTCGCCTATGTCGACTTCTCGAAGCTGCCGCCCGATACGCTCGATCCGCGCTCGCGCCTGATCATGCTCTACGCGATGTGCGGCTTCGCCAATTTCGCCAGCCTCGGCATCATGATCGGCGGCCTCGGCGTGATGGCGCCGGAGCGGCGCGAGGAGATCAACGCGCTCGGGCTGAAGTCGATCGTGTCGGGGACGCTGACGACGTGCCTGATGGGCGCGATCGTGGGGGTGTTGACGTAGGTCTCTCTGCCGTCATTGCGAGCGAAGCGAAGCAATCCAGACTGTCTCCGCGGATGCATTGCTGGATTGCTTCGTTTCGCTCGCAATGACGAGGAGAAAGCCTACGCCTTCAACTCCACCGTCTTGAACTCCGCCGGCAAAATCACTTCCAGCAGCTCGACGTCATCAGAATAATCCAAAATCATGTGCTTGATCTTCGGCGGCTGGGTCCAGGCGCTGCCTTCTCTCATCATCGTCTCGCCCTGCCCGTCCATGCAGGTCTTCACCCAGCCCTTGAGCACGTAGACCATCTGGAAGTCGACGTCGTGGAAGTGCAGTTTCGACACCTCGACGGGATCGCAGGGGCCTTGCAGGCGGATGACGTGAGCCTGCGCGAGGCCGTGGCTGGCAGCGGCGATGCCGAGGTCGCGATACTTGGCGTAGGCGCGCAGGCCGTCGGCTTTGAAATCTTCCTCGCGGTGATGGCTGATGGCGATGCGCTGCCTGGGGCGGGCGGGCTTCTTCGTCGCGGCCTTGGTAGGCGTTGCGCGGGCTTTCGACTTCACCGGTTTGCGCGCGGAGGATCGCGCAACGGACTTCGCGGCGCTCCGCTTTTTCACCGCGGTCTGGGCTGCGCTGCGCGATTTTGCTTTCTTGTTGGCTTTCTTGGCCATGGGCCGGCCTCCCTGTTGTTGTGGCGAGAGGCTAGCACGAAATGCGCATTCGTAGGGTGGATTAGCCGAAGGCGTAATCCACCACTTCTCCTCCCACACGTGGAGAGCAAAGAGGTGGATTACGCCGAGTAGATGCGCGTCGCGCATCTACAGGGCTAATCCACCCTACGCATCTTCAATGCAATCGGAACACGCCGTCGATCGCGCGCAGCTCGGCCGGCTTGATCAGCTTGGAGTGCGCCACCGTCACCGAATGCAGCGGGCCATCGAGCTTCTCGGTCCAAAACGCGAGGAAGTCGCTGAGCGCCGGGAATTTCGGAAACATGTCGTAGTTCTGCCAGACATAGGTCTGGAGCAGCGAGGGATGATCCGGCATCCGATAGAGAATTTGCGCCGTCGTCAGCCCGTAGCCCAGCATCTGTTTCCGGAAGTCCTCGGAAACGCCCCCAACCCGCAGTCCCATGCCAACCTCCTTTGCAGGAGCGCATTCAGGGGGCGGCTTTCCGGGTACGCGAGCTACGAGCCACCCGATGGAGATGCGCTCACATGAGAGAAATGTGACGCAAACTGACAATCCATCTCAAGCCCAAAAGTTTAACAAGCTGTTGAAATTCAATGCTTTAGCAGCAGAGCCGGCCCCGTGCTAATACGGCCCCGAGAGGGCACCAGCACGAGATCGGTTAACGATGGTCAAGAGATTTGGCAGACAGGCCTTCAGAGTGCCGATTTTTCTGCTAGAAGCCCTTGCCCCCGCAAATTTCCTGCCCTATTTCAGCTCAGCCTGCTCTGGCACTCGCCGGTGCAGATTGCTAACACGTTGAAATCATCAACTCGTGCAAATGCTTAGGAGAGCTGCATGAAATTCCGTCCGCTTCACGACCGCGTCGTGGTCAAGCGCATCGACGCAGAAGAGAAGACCGCCGGCGGCATCATCATCCCCGACACTGCCAAGGAAAAGCCCTCCCAGGGTGAAGTCGTCGCCGTTGGCCCGGGTGGCCGCGACGAAGCCGGCAAGCTGGTTCCGATCGACCTGAAGGTCGGCGACCGCGTGCTGTTCGGCAAGTGGTCGGGCACCGAAGTCAAGATCGACGGCGAAGACCTGCTGATCATGAAGGAAAGCGACATCATGGGCGTCCTCGACGTCCCCGCTTCCAAGAAGAAGGCGGCCTAAGAGCCCCTCTCTCCCTCCAGTCATACATCTCAAGGAAAAATCCAGATGGCAGCCAAAGAAGTCAAATTCTCGGTTGAAGCGCGCGACAAGATGCTGCGCGGCGTCGACGTTCTCGCCAATGCGGTGAAGGTCACGCTCGGTCCGAAGGGCCGCAACGTCGTGCTCGACAAGTCGTTCGGCGCTCCCCGCATCACCAAGGACGGCGTCACCGTCGCCAAGGAGATCGAGCTCGAGGACAAGTTCGAGAACATGGGCGCGCAGATGGTGCGCGAAGTCGCCTCCAAGTCCGCTGACGCGGCCGGCGACGGCACCACCACCGCCACCGTGCTCGCCCAGGCGATCGTGAAGGAAGGCGCCAAGTCGGTTGCCGCCGGCATGAACCCGATGGACCTCAAGCGCGGTATCGACCTCGCGGTCGAGGCCGTGGTTGCGGACCTGCAGAAGAACTCCAAGAAGGTCACCTCGAACGACGAGATCGCCCAGGTCGGCACCATCTCGGCGAACGGCGACCAGGAGATCGGCAAGTTCCTCTCCGACGCCATGAAGAAGGTCGGCAACGAGGGTGTCATCACCGTCGAGGAAGCCAAGTCGCTCGAGACCGAGCTCGACGTCGTCGAGGGCATGCAGTTCGACCGCGGCTACATCTCGCCCTACTTCGTTACCAACGCCGACAAGATGCGCGTTGAGATGGACGACGCCTACATCCTCATCAACGAGAAGAAGCTCTCCTCGCTGAACGAGCTGCTGCCGCTGCTCGAGGCCGTCGTTCAGACCGGCAAGCCGCTCGTGATCGTTGCTGAAGACGTCGAAGGCGAGGCGCTCGCGACCCTGGTCGTGAACCGTCTGCGCGGCGGCCTGAAGGTCGCGGCCGTCAAGGCTCCGGGCTTCGGCGATCGCCGCAAGGCCATGCTGCAGGACATCGCGATCCTGACCGGCGGCCAGGCGATCTCGGAAGATCTCGGCATCAAGCTCGAGAACGTCACGCTCAACATGCTCGGTCGCGCCAAGAAGGTGATGATCGACAAGGAGAACACCACGATCGTCAACGGCGCCGGCAAGAAGGCCGACATCGAGGCGCGCGTGGCCCAGATCAAGGCGCAGATCGAGGAGACCACCTCGGACTACGACCGTGAGAAGCTCCAGGAGCGTCTCGCCAAGCTCGCTGGCGGCGTCGCGGTGATCCGCGTCGGCGGTGCGACCGAGGTCGAGGTGAAGGAGCGCAAGGATCGCGTTGATGACGCGATGCATGCGACCCGCGCGGCTGTCGAGGAAGGCATCGTCCCGGGCGGCGGCGTCGCCCTGCTCCGTGCTTCCGAGCAGCTCAAGGGCCTGCGCACCAAGAACGACGACCAGAAGACCGGCGTCGAGATCGTGCGCAAGGCGCTGTCGGCCCCCGCTCGCCAGATCGCGATCAACGCCGGTGAAGACGGCTCGGTGATCGTCGGCAAGATCCTGGAGAACAAGGCCTACGCTTACGGCTTCGACTCCCAGACCGGCGAATATGCCGACCTCGTCAAGAAGGGCATCATCGACCCGACCAAGGTGGTCCGGACCGCGATCCAGAACGCAGCCTCGGTTGCGGCCCTGCTGATCACCACGGAAGCCATGGTCGCCGAGCTGCCCAAGAAGGGCGGCGCCGGCCCCGCAATGCCCCCGGGCGGCGGCATGGGCGGCATGGACTTCTAAGGCGACGAAGTCGTCCCGGACGCGGCGCAACGCGAAGCGGTGCACCGCAGATCCGGGATCTCGCTCCACAACTACGAAACCCCGGCAGCGATGCCGGGGTTTTTGTTTTGGGGGCGATTCTCCCCTCGTCATTCCGGGCGCGCCTCTTGGCGCGAGCCCGGAATCCATCGTGCAGCGTTACGTGCAAATGAATGGATTCCGGGCTCGGCGCTGCGCGCCGCCCCGGAATGACGAGGGGAGAAATCGCCCTATTCCACCTTCCCAAGCCGCTCGGCACGCAGCTCTCCGTCGGAATCGAGCGACCAGAAGATCCGGGTCACCTTGCCGATGAGATTGTCCATCGGGACGAAGCCCATCACCGACTTGAAGCGGCTGTCGGTGGAATTGTCTCTGTTGTCGCCGAGTGCGAAGAAGTGGCCCGGCGGCACGGTGTAGACCTCGGTGTTGTCGGCGTAGCCGTTGTCGACGCAGTCGTAGGTGATGTAGCTCGCACCGTTCGGCATCGTCTCGCGCCAGCGCTTGACCCTGGTCCCGCTCCCGCCGCCGCAGGCAGAGCCCGCCGACACTTCCTTCAGTGCGATTCGCGCGACCTGGATGTCGTTGAGGAGGAGTTGCCCCTGCCGCATCTGGATGCGATCGCCGGGCAAACCGACCACGCGTTTGACATAGTCGATCTCATCGTCCTTCGGCGACCGGAAGACGACAATGTCGCCATAGGCGGGATCGGCGGCACCGAGGCGGCCCGAGATAAAGGACGGCGCGAAGGGAAGCGAGTAGCGGCCATAGCCATAGGCATACTTCGCGGCAAAGACGTAGTCGCCGACCACCAGCGTCGGCATCATCGAGCCGGACGGGATGTTGAACGGCTGATACAGCACGTAGCGAAACAGCAGGAGCGGCGACCACAGCACGGGCACGAGCAGGATCAGGATGACGATCGCCTTCCATTCGCTGGATCTGGCCTTCGGCCGGATGCTGTCCGGAAGCGTGGTCATCGCCGTCATCCGCCCGAGATCGTCGTCGCCGCAGCATTGCGCACCAGATATGCGCGCGCAATCCCGGGCCCGTTGTGACTTGGTCGTCCGGGCGCCGGGCCGCGTTCAAGGCCGCCGCTAGCCGGCAATCAACTCTGCGCCAGATCCCGGACGCAGTGGCGGATCCAGTCGATCGTCACGCGGGTTGCAGCGTCGCGCTTGAGGTGGTTTTGCACCAGCAGCCAGGCATCGCGGCGTTTCGGCAGCAGGCTGGCGCGCAGGCGGCGATCGCCGAGCAGGTCCGCGCAAACATATTCCGGCAACACGCCGGCGGCCCGATGCGCGCGGATCAGATTGCGGATGACGCGGACGTTGTCGGTGACGCAGCGCGTGCGCGCCTTCTTGGTGCGCAGGAATTGCATCTCGGGAATGGCACCGAGCTCGTCCGGATAAGCGCACAGCATCGGCTCGCCCTCGGTCGTCACGGGCTCAAAGTAATAGAGCTTGATGTCGCCGAGCCTGGAGATCGCAAAGTCACCCTTGTCGGGCTTGCGCAGACGAATGGCGAGATCGGCCTCCCAGCGCGAGAACTTGACGTTCTCGCTCGAGGTCAGGAATTGCAGCGTCAAGCCCGGATTGGCGCGCAGGAAGTCGCTCGCGCGTGGCGACAACACCGCCTCGGCGACGGTGTTGGTGGAGGCGATGCGCAGGCGCCCGACCGGGCCTTCCAGGCTCGCACCGAGGCGGCCGATCTCGGAGGCATGCGCGGCCATCGCCTCGACATGCGCCAGCACCGCCTCGCAACTTCGCGTCGGCCTGCGCACGCCGTCGGCGGCCTCGAACAGGCGCAGGCCGAGCGCACGCTCGATGCGCGAGAGCCTGCGCCCGACCGTGGTCTCGTCGATGCGCAGCCGCGCGCTGGCGCCGGCATAGGTGCCCTCGTCCCTGACCGCGGCGATGATGCGCAAATCGTCCCAGTTCATGGGCTTAAGCTATATCGGCGGCGAGGGACCTGCAATATCGCAGCCACTGGCTGCAATATCCCTGCATATCGGCAGGGCGCTCCGGCGCTATGCTGGCCCAGCCTTTCGCCCCGGAGATTGCCTGACCATGACGACCGCAAAGACCCTGCTCCAGCTTGCCGGTGCCGATCTCAACCCGCCGCGTCTTGGCGAGGCCGCGCTGGTGCTGATCGACATCCAGAACGAATATCTCGCAGGTCCCCTCGCCTTGCCCGACGCGCGCCCCGCGATCGCGCGGGCGACCGCGCTGCTGGCGCGGGCGCGCGAGGCCGGCGCTCCGATCATCCACATCGCCCATCGCGGCAAGCCTGGCAGCCTGTTCGATCGCAGCGCCGAGCGCGGTGCCATCGTCGCCGAACTCACCCCGCGCGCCGGCGAGCTCGTGATCGAGAAGGAGTTGCCGAACGCGTTTGCCGGCACCGATCTCAAGGCGCGTCTCGATGCGACCGACAGGAAGAACATCGTGCTGGCCGGCTTCATGACGCATATGTGCGTCAGCTCCACGGCGCGGGCGGCGCTCGACCTCGGCTTTCGCACCACGGTCGATGCCGAAGCCTGCGCCACGCGCGACCTGCCCGACGGACGCGGCGGCACGCTGGATGCCCGCACCATCCACGAGGTCGCGCTCGCCGAACTGTCCGACCGCTTCGCGATCATCGCGCGCGGCGATGCACTGACGTAACGGAGCAAGACGATGCTGCAGCTCTATTTCTCACCGATGGCCTGCTCGCTCGCGAGCCGAATCGCGCTGATGGAAGCAGGTCTTGATGCGCGCTATCATCAGGTGCATCTCGCGACCAAGACGGTCGCGGACGGCGACGGCGATTTTCGCGACATCTCCTCGAAGGGCGCCGTGCCGGTGCTGGTGCTGGAAAACGGCGAGCGGCTGACCGAGAGCGCGGCGGTGCTGCAATACATCGCCGACCTGAGGCCCGAGCGCGGCCTTGCGCCGCGACCGGGAGACATCGATCGCTATCGCCTGCAGGAATGGCTGAGCTTCATCGGCGCCGAGATCCACAAGGCGTTCCTGTTTCCGACCTTCTGGTACAAGGACGACGGCTCGCTGGCCAAGCCGCGCGCGCGGATCACGCAGACGCTGTCGGTGCCATCAGCCCATCTGGCGGACCGCGAATTCCTCGTCGGTCAACGCTTCACCGTCGCGGATGCCCATCTCGCCTGGGCCTTGCTGCTGCTTCGTCCCGCAGGCGTCGACATCGCGCAATGGCCCCCGCTCGCTGGATATCTCGAACGCATGCAGGTGCGGCCCGTGGTGCGAGAGGCGATCGCCACCGAGATGGCCCTGCGCAAGGCCATCCCGGCCAACGCGGCGTAGCGGTTCACTCTGGAAGCAGAAAATGAAAAGGGCCGCAGCGAGCGGCCCTTTTGCATGATCTCGAATTGAACGGTCTACTGGACCCGCGCCAGCACCGCGAGCTTGCGGATGCCCTTGTTGCGGTAGGCGTCGAGGAACGCGTAATAGTCCTTGAACGACACGCAGCCGTTGGAATCGCCGTTCGGCCCGAGCATGAAGGTGTGGGCGAGCAGGCCGTCGCGGCCGTAGATCGCGCTCTCGCCGCCGATCGGGGTCAGGCGCAGCGCAGGCACGCCGTGGAACAGCGCCTCGCGCGGCTTCAGATTGTAGATGTGCGGCGGGGTGACGCCGCGCATGCGCACGCGCTGCGAGCGCGGATCGTCCAGATTGTCGCCGAGGCCGGAATGCGCCTCGAGCCTGGTGCCGTCGGGCAGATAAACCGTCTTGGCGGTGATGTCGTAGACCGCGGTGTCGCGGTCGTAGGGCGGCGCGCCGCCGAACATCGGGTTCTGCTCCTTCGGCGCGATCGCCGAGGTCACGCTGGCATCGGCCGAGGCATAAGCGAGCAAGCCGCCGGAGGGCTCACGCTTGCCCCAGAGCTTTTCCACCATCGACTGGCGCGGGCCGGTGATCGACATCACCGCGGCCTTGGCACGGTCGGCGAAGGATTTCGGCCTGGCTGCCGGTGCCGGCACGATCTCGGCCGGATCGGCCGAGGCGAGCTGCACATGCGCGTCAGTGCCGCGCTTGCCCTTAGCCACATCCGCGACCTTGTCGGCGACCCTCTCAGCCACCTTGACCGGGTTGAGCGGCTTCAGCGCTTCGGCGACCTTCGCGACGACGGTCGGCTTCGGAGCAGCTTCGGCGACCTGCGTCGCAGGCGCAGCGCTCGCTGCGTTCGACTCCACACCTTGGGTCGCCGCCGCGGCAAAACGCTCGTTGAACTGTTCGCGCGAGATCGGTGCAGCCACCTGCAGCCGGTCCGGCAGCAGCGCAAAGGTTTCCCGGATAGCCGCGCCCGCCTCACGCAGCGCGACCTTGGGCGCGCGCTTGACCACGGGCTCGTCGTAACCGGAGCTGCCGACGGTCGGATAGACGCTGGCGGCGAAGATGTTGTTGTAGACGGTCCAGCCGGCAAGCAAGACGCAGCCGGCCACGGCGGCGCCAAGCACGTTTTGGGTGGTCATTTTCCGGGAAGACTTCCGAGAATTGTTTGGCTTCCGTGCCGCGTAACTCTGCGCAGCGATACTCGTACTCATTCGCCTTGCGTCCAGGACGGTGTCACTCAGTCCCCCTTCGAAGTGCCGCTGGTCACGTTCCGGAACCAGCATCTCGCAGAGGGTCGGAGCGTCATTAAGGCGACTTTTAGTTAAATGCAGATTAAGTTCGGGCAGTTGTAGGGCAACTCGTTAACGCTGTGCCATTTCGAGAAAAAAACCCGCAGAACTACGGACTTAGGCGAGGATGTTAACCATAATTCTCGGCCGGTTCAGCACGCACAGAGGGCATCGCCGACGTCACCTTTGGACCCACCAACCAAGTCATTTTCGTGGTCATCAATGCCGGGACGATAACGGGCCGAGATGATCGAGTGAGCTATTGCGCCTTGCGCCTGAGCACGCCGAGGCCGCGGAGCAAGCCGCGCGACATCAGTTCGCGGAAACTGTCGTTGATCAGGATCTCGTCGATCTCGTCCGAGATCAACCTCGCCTCGTCCCCGGTGATGACGTTGGAGGTGAAAGCGCTGCCCGCTTTCATCGCGTTGAGCACATCCTTCATCAATGGCGCACCGCCAGACGGGATCTCCGGCGGCTGCCAATCCAGATCCTCGATCACGAACAGGCCGCCCGGCTTCAGCGCCGGAAACAGTACGCCGAGCGTCAGGTGCTGATGCACGGACGCGTGCGAGCCGTCATCGATGATGATGTCCAGCGGCGTCTCCTCGCGCGCGAGCTGTTCCAGCATGCTGCGGTCACCCTGATCGACACGATGAATCCTGACGCGTGGATGTGAGAACCAGCTGAAATCCTCGATGTCGACGCCGATGACTTCGGCATTCGGAAAGTAGTCCAGCCACATCTGCAACGACGGCACCTGATCCTGGGCCCAGCCTTCGACGCGGCCGCGGCACAGGCCGATTTCCAGGATGCGGACAGGCTCGAGCGCCTTCGATCGGAACAGCTCGTGATAGACGCGCGTGTAGTGATGGGCGATGTGGCCCTTGTAGACCGCGCCCTTGTCGGAATCGTACTTCGCCGCGAGCTGCGTCAGCCAGTTCGGCTCGAGCACCAGCTTCTTGAGATACCCCGCCACGCTCTGCTCGGGGACGGCATCGAAGCGCAAGCCGCGCTCCGCCCACATCTTGCCCCAGAGATGGACACCGGTCACGCGCGCATCGCTCAGCAGCTCGAATCCGGCGCGGCTCTCGGTTGCGAACATCTCCACTTCACGCCAATCGATCGCGTTGAAGGTCGTCGGCGGCAGGATCGATGCCTGAAGGTCCTCATCGCCCGCCACGAGCAGATATTCGCTCAGCAGCAGCGGCCCCACCGCGCCATATTCGACGCGCTTCTCGCTGAACATCCGCTGCAGCGACAGCGCATAGAGATTGGCCATGTGAACCGAGCCCTTGGGCGCGCGCATCACGTCGCCGACGCAAACATGCCCCTGCTCCACGCCGGACCATTGCGCCGAGAACACATGCTCCCTGCCGAAATCCAGCGGCTTCACCAGAACGATGTCCGTATCGAGCCACCAGCCGCCGAACTCGTGAAGAACGGCATAGCGGAAGATGTCGCTGAAATAGCGGATCTCGCTGTTCAAAACGGCATGCTGGTAGATCGCGGCCGGCACGAGGCTTCCGGCATCGATCACCATGACTCCTGAGGGCACGCGCGCCTGCATCGCGGCGACGTTGTCATACGTATGGAGCTTGACCGGATGGCCCTGGCGGACCATCGACTGCAGCGACAGACGCGACATCTCGCTGAGCGGCGCGTTCGACCAGAAGCAGTGAATCGGATCGCGCGCCGCGTCCGATTTCGCGCGGGTTCGGAGATGCGGATTGAACTCCGTCGTCAGCGCGTTCCAGCCGTTGCGCGGAGCAGAACGGCACTCGGCAAGGAACGGCAGTTTCTGATAGGCCCGCGCGATCAGGAAGCAGAGGCTCGCCTGGTTGGCCTGCCCCACCCTGTTCAAGGCATTGCCGAAATTCTCCCAGATCGAGGGGTCAACAGGGTCGAGCGCCACCGCGCGCTGAAACGCCTCGAACGCCTGCGCCTGGAGCCCCTTGCCGAGCAGCGCCGTCCCGAACGTTGCGAGATAGGTCGCCTTCATCTCGTTCGTGAGAGCACGGCCGGCCCAGGTGATGGCGGCATCGTAGTCGCCGTTGAGCAGCGAGACGCCGGCCATCAGATGAAGCAGTCCGGCATGGTTTGCGTCCGAGGCCAGGCCCTCCCGGCAACGGGCTTCGGCCTGCTCGAGCTCGCCTGACTTCAGATGTCGCAGGCAGATCTGGTAAACTTCTTCCCGCGTCGGCGAGGACGGCTCTATCGAAGTCTCGTTAGCCCTTGCGAGAGTGCCGTCGTGATAATTCATCGGAGACCTTCCGGATCAGGAGAGCGGGCAGCAACCCGCAGGTTACCGCTTCTCAACTATCCGCTGGAGCTTGCTTGAAGCTGGACACCGCGGCGCGCGGACCGCGCCCGCGCGTGGCGAATCGAAAGTGCCGTTGATATGGCTGCGATCGGCAGCGTTGCCTGGTCTCTGAAACGGCCCTTGCATGAAGAACTTTGTCGTCAACCTCAACCGTCAGCCGCAGAAGTACGACGCCTTCCTGAGACTGAATGCCGGCACGCGGATCGCCTTCGAGCGATTTGAGGCGTCCGATGGTGCATCGCTGTCGCCCGAGGATGCGCTTCGCATGAACCTGGTCGTTTCAGGCGCGCAGTTCACGCCCGGGGCTGTCGGATGCGCAGCCTCGCATTTCCGGATCTGGCAGCAGACGGCGCAATCCGAAGTGCCGGCGCTGGTGTTCGAGGACGATGCGATCATCCGCAACGACGTCACCGAGCGCCTGGATGTCCTTCACCGTCTGAAGAACTGGGATTATGTCGCGCTCGGCTTCAACACCGACTCCGTGCTCGAGCTTGAGCTGGCGCCCGGCTTCAAGTCCGAGATGATGTTCTCACCCAGGCAGCCCAGCGACGAAAGCGCTACGATTTTCCAGGGATCAACCGCGGAAGTCGCTGCGTTGCGGCTCATCCATTGCTTCGGCACCGCGGGTTATGTGGTCTCGCCGCGCGGCGCGAAGAAACTGCTGGAGCTCTGTTTCCCGATGGAGAACCGGTTCCTGAAGATTCCCGCGCTCAATCGCACGGTCCCGGTCCTCGGGGTCGATGGCATGATGAACTTCATCTACCATTCGATCGACGCGTTCGCCTGCCTCAGCCCGCTGGTGATTCCGAAAAACAACAACGCCGTCTCGACGACCGTTCCAACCGGCGAAATCCCGCGCTGGTGAGCCGCGGCCGGGTTCAGGGCTGGAGTTCAGGCGGCGGCGAGCGATCCAGCACGTCGCCCTTGGCTCCCTCGAGCAGATCGACGCCGTAGGTCTCGACCACGAGGGGCCCGCGCTTGCGCTGCAGCTCGGCGACACGCGTCACGCGCGTGAAGAGGTCGTTGAGGAAGGGATGGCCGTCGGGCCTGATCTCGTCGACATAGAGCAGCTTGCCCGCGAGCAGCTTCGGATCTGGCTCGGGCATGTTGACCCAGCGGATGCGCTGGTTCTGCTGCAGCACGCATGTCCCGCGCGGCAGATAGAAGGCGAGCCAGCCCGTGGTGCCGTAGTCAGGCGTGAGCACACAGGTTGCACCGTTGCGCACGCGTTCGGCTTCGATATTGGCAGCGAGCTCGCGCCAGCCGACGCCGACACTGCGCACGGTCGCGTCGCGGCGATAGCCTGAAAGCCAGCCGGTATTGGCCTGCAGGATCAGCGCGGCAAATATCACGATGCCTGACGGCGCGGCCCAGCGCAGGCAGAAATCCACCAGGCGGCGCGCCCGCGGCTGCCATTGCGCAAGGTTGGCGGCGGCCGCGGCGGCGACAATGAAGGGCGGATAAACCGGCGCGAACCAGTTGGCCTCGACGCGCGCATGCAGCGAATGCCAGACGAAATAGACGACGATGGTCCAGAACATGGTCTCGATCAGCACGCGCGAGGCCAGCGCACCGGCGCGGCGCCAGGTCAGCGCATGCAGGCCCATCGCACCGAGGATGAAAACCAGCGGCGTCGCGAAGGCGATCTGGGTCGGGATCAGCTCGGCAATGAAGACCGGGCGGAAATCCTCGATTCTGGCGCGCCCGAGCTGCTTGACGAACGAGACCCAATGATGATCCGCATTCCACAGGATCACGGGCGAGAACAGCGCCAGCGCGACGAGGCCGCCGAGATAGGGCCAGGGCGAGAGGAACCAGCGCCGCAGTTTTGGCACCGCCGCGAGCCAGATCAGGATCGCAGCGCCAAAGAACATCGCTGTGTATTTCGACAGCAGTGCCGCGCCGACGGCCGCGCCAACGGCGAGCCACCAGGCGCCGCGCCCGGTCTCCAGCACTTTTGCGAGGAAGAACAGCACGAAGCTCGAGGCAACCAGCAGCGGCGCATCCGGCGTGACGATCAGCGTGCCGACCGAAACCATCATCGTGACGTTGAGCAGGATGGCGCTGGTCGCGGCGACGCGCGCGCCGCCGAACAGGATCGCGGCCGTGCGATAGATCGCAAAGGTCATGGGCAACGCGAGCAGGATCGAGACCAGGCGGACGCCGAGCTCGGTGTCGCCGGCGAGCATCGTGCCGGCGCGGATGACGTAAGCCACCATCGGCGGATGGTCGTAATAGCCTCCGGCGAGACTTTTCGACCACATCCAGTAATAGGCTTCGTCGAAGGTGATCGGGGTGAAGGCGGCCGCGACCAGCCGCAAGGCAACCAGCGCCAGGATCACCAGCGCCGTGTTGCGGACGATCCGCGCGTCAGCCCCGCCCATAGCTGAATCCTTGACGCGCTATTTCTTGCGCCAGACGAACAGTCCGGACATCGCGTAATTCCACACCACGCCCATCAGTGCCCCGGCCATGCCGGCCAGCCACCAGATCGGCTCCTGATCGTAGACCGAGAAGGCGACGCCGACATTGGCGAGCAAGCCGACGCTGCAGACGATGTAGAACATGATCAGGCCGCGCAGGATGGCAAAGCCCTTCAACCGCTGATCGCGATAGGTGAGGAAGTTGTTCATGACGAAGTTGGTGGTCATGGCGACGATGGCGCCTGCGGCCTGCGCTTCCGCGAACGGCACCTTGATCAGCTGAAGTGCGATGAACAGCGTGGTGAGATGCACCACCAGGCCGATGCCGCCGACCATCGCGAACAGGATGAAGCGCAGCGAGACGATGTCGTTGGTCAGCTTCGCCAGCACGAGGCCGAGGAAGTCGAGCGCGACCATGGAATCGAGCTTGCTCTCGCCGTGCTGGCGGGCGCCGAACGTGTAGGGAATTTCGACGGCGCGCAAGCTTCCATGCGCGGTTGCAACGAGATCGAGCAGGATCTTGAAGCCGTGCACCGAGAGTTTCGGCGCCAATTGCTCGAACCGGTCGCGGCGGACCATGAAGAAGCCGCTCATGGGATCGGCGATCTCGACCCTGAGCATCTTCCTGGCGACCTCGGTCGCCAGCGCGCTGGCGCCGGCGCGTTGCTTGTTGAAGCCTTCGCTCTTGTAGCCCTCGATGTAGCGGCTGCCGACGACGAGGTCGGCCTTGTCGCTGGCGAGCAGCAGCAGCATTTTCGGCAGCTGCGTTTCGTCGTGCTGGAGATCGGCGTCGATCACGGCCGCATAAGGCGCGCTCGACGCCAGGATGCCCTCGATGCAGGCGCCCGAGAGGCCACGGCGGCCGATGCGGCGAATGCAGCGCACGCGGCCGTCCTTCTGCGCCAGCTCGCGCACCACGTCCCAGGTCCCGTCAGGCGAATTGTCGTCGACGAACACGACCTCCCAGGCGACGTTAACGAGCGTCGCCTCCAGGCGTCGGTACAGCACGGTGACGTTATCGCGCTCGTTGAAGGTCGGGACGATGACCGACAGTTCCGGCCCTTCCTGGGCCTGGCTGTGGGCGTCCGGTCTGATCGCTTCGTTCATGACGGCAGCGTATATCCGTCGCGTGCTGCGCTGCCAAGTTCTTGAGCCAATAGGCCGGGGTTTCCAGCGGGGAGCGGCCCAAAAGGGGCCCTAAAATGCCAACGACCCCGGAACGGCGGACAGCGCGTACATCCGGCGCAGGCCCAAGCTATTCCAAGGTCGTCCCAACGCCGGAGCTTTTGGCTCAACGACGCCGTTGGAGGCTAGATGGGAATGACCGAGCCAGTTTGCAAGGAGCAAATTGGATATTGATGGCAGAAATATACAACTATAAGATGCCAAAATTGCATAAAATTTCGTTTCCAGGTGGTTTCGATGACAGACATTCTCAAAAGTGTGCTGGGCCTTGTGGAGGCTCGGAGCGCAAAATTGGCCCTCTCTGCCTTAATTATCTCGACGCTTCTTGTCGCCGGCGCTCTGGCTATCGTCTCGGTAAACTACGACAACGGGTGGAAGTTTGAGGTTCCCCCAACCTTTAAGCTAGCGTTTGTTGTGGCATATTTCGTCATCTTCGTCGCGAGCTGGTTCATCCTGTATCTCTTGAATTCGAAGGACGCGGCTGACGTCTATAGCGAGGTGCGGGAGTTGCTCAAGGGTGGCTGGCTGGTCAGTTACCGAGCCAACATCGGACCTGTTTCACAGGTCGTCACTGTCCCGGAGCGGCAAACTCAATGTCAGATCGTTATTAATCCAGACAACATGAAACTTGAGTTGGCTTTCAAGCTCAAGAATAATCCCCTTTTTAGGGACGACGAAAAGCAGCAGATTCGTGACGTGGGCTTCCGGTACAACGAGGACGGCGGCTACACGATGTTTTACTACTTCACGGGTCAGCGAACCATAAACTCCGATATCGCAGAATCACTCGTGACGGACGGCAGCACGGACGAAATTCCTATTGAAATATTTGGACGCGTTACTTTCGCCAAACCAAGTCGTGGCCAACTGGTCAACGAGATGGCGGGCCGATGGTATGATTTGAACGGCAACATATGTCGTCTGTTTGCGTTGCTCGACATGAAAAAGGTCGCCGAGATCAAACAAGAACCGTTTGAGCGCGTGCGACTGCTCGACGTTCCCATACACAAAAAATACTTCGACGCCGATATGGGTGAAGTTACGTTTTCGCGCAGCACTTAACGATCTCGCTTCCGCAACCGGGTGTCGAGGCGAGTATATCGAGCCCATTATTGATTCGGGACTTCCCGGATTACCGGGCCCCGCGGCGCGGGGGCCACAGGAGCCGCGGGCGCCATGGCGGCGGGCGCCGGCTCGACCTTGGCCGGCTTCGGGGGCTTACCGTATTGGCCGATCGGCCCGAAGACCACGGCGACCGCCAGCACGACCGCGGCGACGATCGCACCAAAAATGCCACCTACCGACTCAGACGACATACCAACCCGTCCCCGCTCCAGATGAGCCCTGTCTTATCACGGATGAACCCGCGGTCGGAAGGGCTGCCGGGTCGCAACAGGTCATGACCCTATTTCATTGGCGGCCGGTGCTTGACGTAGGCGGTCACGATGTCCTTCTGCGCGGACTCCACCGCCCTGTTCGCGGTCGCGAGATGGGCGCCGGAATCGATGTCAGGATATTGCGCGGTGAGATAGTCGAGCAACGCCACCCGGTAATATTGCCGCTCCGATGGGCAGGCGCCGGCGACCGAGCGGCCGAACTCCTGCTCCGACAGGCCCTGATTGGTGTCGCGCGAATACTCCCGAGCCAGGCAATGCCAGTAATCGTCGCGGCCCTGCATGGCGAGCTTCTGCGCGCCCTTGGTCTCATCATCATCCGCCCTTGCAGCAGACGTCATGGCAGCAGATGTCATCATGACGAGCACCGCTCCCAGCATCAGCATCCGCATCTTGTTCTCCTTTTTGCGCAGATCGCGCCGCAAGCTTAGACGGGATGCGACAACTGGCCAATCACTTCTGGTTTGAATAGGATGCCGCCATCCCCTTCCCGTCGATGCGAGATCCCCCGTGGCCAAAGCAAAAACCGCGTCCAAAAAATCCGGCAACATCTTCATCGGCATCGGCGGCTGGACCTTCGAGCCCTGGCGCGGCGTGTTCTATCCGGAGAAGCTGACGCAGGCGAAGGAGCTGTCCTACGCTGCCTCGAAGCTGACCTCGATCGAGATCAACGGCACCTATTACGGCTCGCAGAAGCCCGAGAGCTTCCGCAAATGGGCGAGCGAAGTGCCTGAGGGATTTGTGTTCTCGGTGAAGGGACCGCGCTTTGCCACCAACAGGCGCGTGCTGGCCGAGGCCGGCGATTCCATCAAGCGCTTCTACGATTCCGGCGTGCTGGAACTCGGCGACCATCTTGGACCGGCGCTGTGGCAGTTCGCGCCGACCAAGAAATTCGACGGCGCCGATTTCGGCAAGTTCCTGGAGCTGCTGCCGCGCAAGCTCGACGGTCGCGCGCTGCGCCACGTGGTGGAGGTGCGGCACGACAGTTTCTGCACGCCTGAGTTCATCGCACTGATCCGCGAGTTCGAGACGCCGGTCGTGTTCGCCGAGCACGGCAAATATCCCGCGATTGCCGATGTCGCCGGCGATTTCGTCTATGCCCGACTGCAGAAGGGCAATGACGAGATCAAGACCTGCTATCCGCCGAAGCAACTCGACGCCTGGGCCGAGCGCTTTCAGGCCTGGGCCGACGGAAGTGAACCCGACGACCTGCCGAAGGTTGACAAGACCAAGCCGAAGAAGGAACCGCGCGACGTGTTCGCCTATGTCATTCACGAGGGCAAGGTGCGCGCACCGCACGGCGCCATGGAACTGATCGCGCGGGTAAGCTGAGGAGAGCGGATGGCCAAGGCGAAGAAGCTCTTCACCATCGGCTACGAGCAGACGCCGCCCAAGGCCGTGCTCGACGAACTGGAGCAGGCCGGCGTCAAGCTCGTGGTCGACGTGCGCGCGGTGACGTCGTCACGGCGGCCGGGCTTCTCCAAGAAGCAGCTGGCCGCTGGTCTCGACGACCGCGGCATCTCTTATGTCCATCTCGCCGCGCTGGGCACGCCGAAGGAAGGCCGCCTCGCCGCGCGCAGCGGCCAGTACGACGTGCTGGAGAAGATTTTCTCGAAGCACCTGAAGACGCCGGAGGCCAGGGAGCAGATGGACGAACTCTCGGCGCTCGTGAAGAAGGCCGGCCCGGTCTGCCTGCTCTGCTATGAGCGCGACCACACCCATTGCCACCGCCGGATGATCGCGGAGATCATCGAGGAGCGCGATGGCGCGGCGGTGAAGAATTTGGCTCCTTCAATTGTCATTCCGGGACGCGCGTAGCGCGAGCCCGGAATCCATCGAGCCGCAGAGTTGGTGGATGAATGGATTCCGGGTTCGCGACTGCGTCGCGCCCCGGAATGACGGCCTACCCCTCCCCCGCCAGCCTGAACGTCCCCTCCATCATCTTCACACAGGCCCCGCCGACATGCGCTGACACGATCTTGCCGTCTCGCTTGACGACGCGGGTCTGGAGGATGCTGGGCCGGCCCATGTCAAAGCCCTGGCCGACCGTGAGCTTCAACTCACCATCCCTGACAGGATCGAGATCGGCGAACAGCGCAGCGGCGGCGACGCTGGCGCTGCCTGTGGCGGGATCTTCGGCGAGACCGCCAGCACCGCGCATGAACATGCGCGCCTGCCGTTCGCTCGGCGCCTCCGACGCCGGCACCTCGCGCGTGTAGAACCACACCGAGCGGGCGTCGTCGCGAGGCAGGACCCTGCCGAACGCGGCTGCGTCGGGCCTCGCGCGTTTGAGCGCATCACGCGAATGCACCTCCGCCACAAGGAACGGCGTTCCGACGCCGACGACTTGCGGCGCATGATGATCGGTCCTGATGTCATCAACCGTCAACGAGATGCAGGCCGCAACGTCAGCGGCCGGGACTTCCGCCAGTCGCGACAGTGGCTGCGGCGCGGTGAGCTCGGTACTGACGATCCTTCCCTGCTCGCGAACGATGTCGACCGGCACGAGGCCCGCCATCTCTTCGAACACAAGGCGCGGCTTCGGCTCTTTCGCAAGACTCGCCAGCACGAAGGAGGTGCCGACATTGGGATGACCGGCGAACGGCATCTCCCTCACCGGCGTG
This sequence comes from Bradyrhizobium guangzhouense, assembly GCF_004114955.1. Taxonomy (NCBI): domain Bacteria; kingdom Pseudomonadati; phylum Pseudomonadota; class Alphaproteobacteria; order Hyphomicrobiales; family Nitrobacteraceae; genus Bradyrhizobium; species Bradyrhizobium guangzhouense. Next base: position 2,750,018 of record NZ_CP030053.1, on the reverse strand, counting down.
AAGATGCGCACCTCGGCGTCATTGGCCTTGTCGCGCGGCGGCAGCACGAAAGTCGTCTCGGAATAGTTGAACTCGGTCGCGATCGCCTGCATCTGTTGCGTCGAGAGCCCGTCGGCATCCAGAACCACGGCGAGCTGGTTGCCGCCGAAGGCGCGGTCGGTGAACACGTCGACGGTGATGTAGCGGCGCTGCATGGCTCAAGTCCTCACGCAAATGGCGGCCGTAAGCCGGCCGCCCGCGCAGCACTCTACAAGCCCAAAACATAGCCCGTCATGCCCCAAAATTGAGTGCAATCGGAGCAATCGCGCGCGCGTGTCAAAAGCGAAAGAGCGCCCGCGGCGAGGACAGCACCTGCGCGCGTTCGCGCTCGTCGGCGATCAGCGTGTCGAGGAATTGCCGGTTCTTCGCATAAGTCTGTGTCGCCTCGAACTGCGTGTGCGGCCAGTCGCTGCCCCACAGCAAACGGTCGAGGCCGTACGCGTTACGAAGCAGCGGATAAGCCTCCTTCGCAAAGCTCTCGCCCGCCGCACCGTACCGGTATGGCGCGGAGATTTTGATCCAGACGTTCTTCGTCGCCCCGAGCTTCAACACGGATTGAAAGCCGGGATCGACGACGCCGAGCTTGGGATCCGGCAGCGCGTAGTGATCGAGCACGACGGTGACGCCGAGATCGAGCAGAAGCGGGGCGAGCACGGCAAGATCGGACGCGTTGCGCTGGATCTCGACCTGCCAACCCATCGCCTTCACGTTGGCGAGCAATCTTTTCCATTCGTTTCCCGCAAGGTCAGGCAACGGCTGGCCGACGAGATTGAGGCGAATGCCGACCACACCGGCGCGATCGAGTTCGCCAAGCTCGTCGGCAGAGACGGCGGGATCGACGACGGCGATACCGCGCAGGCGGCCATTGGTCTGCTTGAGGCAATCGACGAGGTAGGAATTGTCGGTGCCGAGGAAGCTCGGCTGCACCAGCACGCCATTGCTCATGCCGGTATGATCGAGCTGCTCCAGATACAGCGACAGCGGCGCATCGTAATCGGGCGCGTAGCGCCGGCCCGGCGCGAGCTTCAATCCGCGATGGAAGACATGGGCGTGGGTGTCGATCACAGGCAAGGCCGCCTCACTCCTGGCCGTGGTCGCGACCGCTGCGGCGAGCGATGCGAGAGCCGCACCAAACTGGCGGCGCGTCAGGCCGCGTTGGCATCTCGTCATGGTCGTTGTTCCCCATTCCCGTCAAGCGCGCGCGGCTGCAGCCTGCTCGAACACCTTGCCGCGGGTTTCGGGCAGCAGCAGTACCGCGATCAGCACCAGCGCATAAGCAAACGCCGCATCGACGCCGATCGCCGGTCCAAGGCCGATGCGATCACTGAGAAAGCCGACCAGGAAGGGAAAGGCAGCGGAGACGACGCGGCCGAAATTGTAGCAGAAACCGACGCCGGTGCCGCGCACGCCGGCCGGATAGAGCTCACTGAACAACGCGGCCATGCTGGCTGGAATGCCGGCCGAGAAAAAGCCGAGCGGAAAGCCGAGCACCAGCATCTGGCCGTTGGTCAGCGGCGCGAAGATATAGACGAGCACGGTGATGATGCAGGCGCCGGCGAAGAACGCGACATTGGCGCGGCGGCCGATCCGGTCGCTGATGATGCCGCTGGCGACACAGCCGCAGAAGAAAGCGATAATGATCACGGCGAGATAGAAGCTGGAGCCGAGCACCGACAAATGCCTGACCTCGCGCAGGTATGTCGGCAGGAACGTCGTCAAGGCGGCATAGCCACCATGGGCGCCGACGCCGAACAGACCGCCGACCAGGGTCGAGCGCAGCACGTCGCGATGAAAGATGCCCGACAGCGTCGCGAGGAACGGCGCCTCTGCGTCCTTCGCGATGGCGCGCGGCGGCTCCTTCAGCCCACGGCGGATGAAGATGATGAGCAGCGCCGGCAATAAGCCGATCGCAAACAGGATGCGCCAGGCGATATCCGCCGGTGCAGAGGTGAAGACCAGCGCGGACAGCAGCACGGCCGCGCCCCAACCGACGGCCCAGGCGCTCTGCACGGTGCCAAGCGCCTTGCCGCGGTGCTCGGGGCGGATGATCTCGGCCATCAGCACCGCCCCGCAGGCCCATTCGGCGCCGAAGCCGAGGCCCTGGATCGCCTTGAGCACCAGGAGCTGGGTGTAGCTCATCGCGAATGCACTGGCGAAGGTCGCAAGCGCAAAGGTCGCGACCGTGATCTGGAGCGCCTTGACGCGACCGAAGCGATCGCCGAGCGCGCCGCCGAGCCAGCCGCCGAACGCGCCGAAGAACAGCGTGACCGAACCGAGCAGGCCGGCATCGGCCTTGCTGATGTGGAAGGCCGCGATCAGCGCAGGGATCGCGAGGCCAAACATCTGGACATCGAGCGCATCCAGCGCCCAGCCGCCAAAGCTTGCCCAGAAGGTGCGCCGCTCCAGCGGCGAGCTTTCACTGTACCAGTTCGACATGTTCCCTACCCCTGTACGCGTTTGTTGCTTGATGTTGTTGAATTCGGCCGTCACCGGATCTCGGCGTGGTAGCGGAAGCGATCCGCCGGCCCGCGCGAGCGGCGCCATTCGATCGGCCGCCGCTCCAGATCGAGGGCGAGGCGCTCGATCACGATCAACGGTGCGTGGCTCTCGAGTCTGAGCAGCCGGGCCTGCATCTCGTTGGCCGTCTCGACCGTGAGAATTTCCTCGGCCGAGACCACGACCTCGCCGCAGCGCTCCTCGTAGAGCGGATACAAGAGATCGCCGAATTCGGCGGTGTCGATGGCGAGGATCTTTGCAAAACGCGATTGCTGGAGCCAGATCTCCTCGGCGAGCAGCGGCACATCGTCGATCAGCCGCAGGCGCGACAGGCTGATCACGGGCTCACCGACCGGAATGCGCAGCGCGGAAGCGACCGCCGTCGTCGCCGGCACGCTCTTCCGCCTGAGGATGCGGCTCTTCGGCACGCGCCGCTCTCCGCTCTCGGACTGGAAGCGGAAGAAGCGGAACAGCGAGGAGTTGAAGCGCGCCCGGCGCACGAAAGTGCCACGGCCTTGCTGGCGCTCCAGCACGGCATCCGCGACGAGCTGGTCAATCGCCTTGCGCACGGTGCCGATGGCGACCCCGTAATGTGCGCCAAGCTCGGCTTCCGATGGGATCGGCTCGCCCGGCCGCCATTCATTGCTGACGATCCGCGCGGCGAGGTCATCGCGCAGGCGCTGGTAGCGGGGCAGACGGTCGTCGCGTGGCGCTGAATTCATCTAGTCATATAGATGACTAGATGAGGAGCGAGTCAAGAACTACCATAATACCGGAAACGGCAGGGCACGAAGCCGGGCTGGAGGCACAGGCCAGTCCGGCTTCGCCCGTGTCGATCGTTAGTTCGTGGTCCAGTTCATCGTCTTGGGCATGCAAGGCGGCTCCTTGTAAGGAGCCGTCGCATAGGCGCCCACGGCCGGCGCCCTGACGCAATCCGCCGTTGCATGCGCAACACCGCGCCGGGCGGGGGCGGCATCGCGGGCGGAAGCGGCCTCGATTTGGTAAACGGCTGCGGCAATCAAGGCGGCCGAGACAACGCTCAATCGGATCATGGATCTTCTCCGCGTAGCAAATGGGAGGTCGAAACAATTTCGACGTCCTGAGTGCAAGAGCGGAGCACAGCCGAGGATATTTCAGCGCGCGCCTTCAAAGAAACGCGAGCAGTCCCCTCACCCCAATTGAAACACTGCGACCGGCTGCTCGTAACCGCGCACCGTGACTTCGCCGAGCGCGACTGCATCCTCGCCGTCGTCGCCGAGCGCCTCGCGCACGGATGCGGAGATCAGGAGCTGCGAGCCGAACTCCTTGTTGAGCGCCTCGAGCCGCGATGCAAAGTTCACGGTGTCGCCGATCACGGTGTATTCCTTGCGCCGGGGCGAGCCGATATTGCCGGCGACGACCTCGCCGAAATGGATGCCGATCCCGATCCGCAGCGGCCAGCTCGTCTGCGCATTGATGTGATCCATCGCGGTCAGCATGTCGCGGCCAGCGGCGACCGCACGATGCGCGGCATCGGACGCCTCCAGCGGCGCGCCGAACAGCGCGAGAAATCCGTCGCCCAGAAACTTGTTCACGATACCGCCATGGCGATCGAGAATATCGACCAGCACCGCGAAGGCGCCGTCGAGCCGGTCGACGACCTCTTGCGGGGTGCGCGACTGCGCGCCGGCGGTAAAGCCGCGGAAATCGACGAACATCACGGCGACACGCCTGATATCGCCGGCGGCACTGGTGCCCTCCGCCATCAGCCGCTCGACCACCTGCGGCGAGACGTGCTGGCCGAACAGATTGGTCACCCGGTCGCGCGCGGTCGCCGCAGCGATGCTCGCGGCGAATTGCCGCCGCAGCTGCGCACCGACCGAGCCTGCCAGCACGCCACAGACCAGGATCACTAGGCTGCGCACGGCGTGGAAATAGATCAGGGGTTCGCCGGTATCGCTGGCCGGATTGAAGTACAGCGCGACCGTCAGGAGCTCGGCGGCGGCGACAAATCCCGTGAAGGTGGACAGCCAGAAATCGAGCCGCAGCGTCGAAAGAATGACGAAGATGAAATAGACCATCGGCAAGACGAAACCGAGCGCCTGGCTGGCGCCCATGCTGCGGATCTGCAGGATCAGGATCAGCGTCGGGAGCGACGTCTCGATGAAGGCGCCGATATAGCGCCTGACCACCGGCAGGTCGCGATCAAGCTTGAGGTTTCGCCTGATCTGGCTGTGGACCCAGACCTCGAACAGCAGGAAGCCTGCCACAATCACGTATTCGCGGACCATCCCCTCGGTCCCGCGCCAGATCCGGTTCGAGATGGCAGGATCGATCACGAAGGTGGCCGTGAGCAAGACCATCATGACGAGGCCCGTGGCGATCAGCGCCTTCACCCGCAGCAATTCCGTGCGCAGCACTTCGCGCGTCAGCTCGCGCTCGAACTCCTCCGACAAGACGGCCCTTTGCCGCGCCCTCAAAAAGCTGACCATTCCATCCCCCGATTCCGGGGCAGTCTGCCTCAATCCAGCGTGCGGCGGAAGCGCGTCACGGCGATGGTCATGGCGACCAGCATCAGGGCCGCCAACGCCAGGGTATCGAAGCGCAGATTCGGCATGGTGGCGCCCTTCAGCATGATGGCGCGGACGATGCGAATGTAGTGCGTCAGCGGCAGGCATTCACCGACATATTGCGCCCAGGCCGGCATGCCCGCGAACGGGAACATGAAGCCGGACAAGAGAATGCTCGGCAGGAAGAACATGAACGACATCTGTATCGCCTGCAGCTGGTTCTGCGCGATGGTGGAGAATGTGTAGCCGATCGCGAGGTTTGCAGCGATGAAAAGGGTCGAGAGGGCCGCGAGCAGGAGCAGATTGCCGAGCACCGGCACGCCGAACAGGAACACTCCGATATTGACGATCAGGAAAGCCTGGATGAAGCCGACCAGGATATAGGGCACGATCTTGCCGATCATCACCTCGACCGGCTTGATCGGCATCGACAGCAGGCTCTCCATGGTGCCGCGCTCGATCTCGCGCGTCACCGACAGCGCCGTGAAGATCAGCATCGTCATGGTGAGGATGGTGCCGACCAGTCCCGGCACGATGTTGAGCCGCGATTCCGCCGCCGGATTGTAGCGCGCATGCGCGCGGATCTCGAACGGCAGTGCGGGGGGATCGCCGATGTAGAGATCGTGCGCGAGCGCGGTCTGCACGATCATGCCGAGCGAGCCGAGTGCGGAGCTTGCGGCGACCGGATCGGTCGCGTCGGCTGCGACCAGCAGCGCCGGCTTGTCGCCGCGCCGCACCGCGCGCTCGAAGCCACGCGGGATCTCGACCCCGAACAGCACCTTGCCGGACTTCAGCAGATTGTCGAACTCGTCAACGTCGTGCACCTCGTAGATGAAACGGAAATAGGCGGTATTCTCCAGCGCCTTCAGGACCGAACGAGCGAGATCAGAGTCCTCCTGCAGCAGCACCGCGCTCGGCAGATGGTGCGGCGTGGTGTTGATGGCATAACCGAACAGGAGAAGCTGCATCACCGGAATCGCCACGATCATCGCGAACGAGACGCGGTCGCGCCGAAGCTGAATGAACTCCTTGGCCATCATGGCGTAGGAGCGCCGCCAGAAGCCGAAGCGGTCGCGGATCTCCCCCATGGGGCCGGATGCCCGGATCGTACTCATCGGAAATTGTCCTTGGAGCGGCCCATCAGCTCGATGAAGACGTCTTCCAGCGATGGCGCAGATTTCTGCCAGTGCAGCTCGCTCTTCTGCCGCCACGGCGCGATGCTGGCTTCGAGGGCCGCAACGTCGCGGCCCGAGACGTGCAGCGAGGTGCCGAACGGCGCCACCATGTCGACACCGGGCTTGCCGGCGAGATCGGCCGCAAGACCGCCCAACTCGCCGGTGACCGTGTAGGTGGTCAGCGCGGATTTTGCGATCACCTCCTCCACCGTGCCGTGCGCCAGGAGATGGCCATAGGCGATATACGCGATCTCGTGACAGCGTTCGGCCTCGTCCATGTAGTGGGTCGAGACCAGCACGGTGAGACCATCGGCGGCGAGCGCATGGATCTCGTTCCAGAAATCGCGCCGCGCCTTGGGATCGACGCCCGCGGTCGGCTCATCCAGAAGCAACAGTTTTGGATTGGGCAGCGTGCAGGCGCCCAACGCCAGGCGCTGCTTCCAGCCGCCTGAGAGCTCGCCGGCGAGCTGCTCCTCGCGGCCCGAGAGCCCGAGCCGCTTGATCATGTCGCGCGCGGCACCCCGTGCGTCGGCGAGGCCATAGAGCCGCGCGACGAATTCGAGATTCTCGCGCACCGAGAGATCCTGGTACAGGCTGAAGCGCTGCGTCATGTAGCCGACCTGGCGCTTGATCTTCTCGGCGTCCTTCAGGATGTCGTAGCCGAGGCAGGTGCCCTCGCCGCTGTCGGGCGTCAGCAGGCCGCAGAGGATACGGATGGTCGTGGTCTTGCCCGAGCCGTTGGGCCCGAGGAAGCCGTAGATCGAGCCGCGCTTCACCTGCATCGACAGCTCGTGCACGACCTCACGCCCCCCGAACGATTTGGTCAGGCCCTTAACGTCGATCGCGATCTCGTTCGCACCGTTCATCGCTTGTCCGCCACCGGAGTCTTGTTTTCAGCAGTCTTGGGGGTGAGATAGACGTCGATCGGCTGTCCCACCCGCAAGGCATCGGGCCGCGACGGCCGCGCCTGGATCAGGTAGACGAGCTTGTTGCGCTCCTCGAGGCTGTAGATCACGGGCGGGGTGTATTCGGCCGAGGTCGCGATGAAGTAGATCTTGGCGGTGAGATCGGCCGCGCAATTGTCGCAGGCGACCCGCACCTCATCGCCGATCGACAGCTTCGGCAACTCCGTTTCCGGTACGAAGAAGCGCAGCTTCATGTTGCCGGGCGGCATGATCGAGAGCACCGGCCGTTGCGCCGCGACCATCTCGCCCTCGCGGAAATAGATCTGCTGGATGGTGCCGGCAACCGGCGCAAAGCCCTTGCGCCGCGCCAGCCGCGTCTCCGACGTCACCACCCGCGCCTGCGCGACCCGTAGGTCCGAGACAGCGGAATCCAGCGTGGCTTGGGTACCGGAGCCGGTCTTGCGCAACGACTCCGCGCGATCGAACACCTGCTGCGCATTGGCCAGCGTCGCCTTGGTCTGGTTGAGATCGGCCAGCTGAAGATCGTCGTCGACGGAATAGAGGGGATCGCCGACCTTCACCACGTCGCCTTCGCGGATATCGAGCCTGGTCACCCGCCCGGCCTCGTCCGGGCTGACAAAGATCATGTCGGCCTCGACCCAGCCCTGGAAACCGGGATCGCGCTTCTCCTTGCAGCCGGCAAGCCCGGTTGCGAGCAGGCCAGCCAATGCGATTGCAAGAATTCTTTGCGACGACGTCATGTCGTCCTCCGTTCGCCAAAGATCAAATCGAGATGGACGCGCAGCATGTCCTGCGCATCGAGCGGCGAGTGCCGCGCAAACAGGCTCTGCCAGATCACCGCGATCAGCGCCGGCGCGATCAGGATCTGCGGATAGCGCGCAAGGTTTGTCTGGTGGATCTCGCCGCGGGCAATGCCGAGCTCGATCAGCGCGCGCATGCCGGCCATCCCGCGCGACACCACCTCGCGATAATAGAAGTCGGCCACCGCCGGAAAGCGCGGCCCTTCCGCCACGATCAGGCGGACGAGATCGCCGCGCCGCGTGCCGATCACCTCTTTGAGAAAGTTGCCGGCAAAGGTTTCGATGAGATCGCGGACCGAGCCCGTCGGCGGCGGCAGCGCATTCAGCTTCGCCACCACTGGTACGATCACGGTGCGCACCAGCTCCTCGAACATCGATTCCTTGTCCTTGAAGTGCAGGTAGATCGTGCCCTTTGCGACGCCGGCGCGCCTGGCGATGTCGTCGAGCCGCGTTGCGGCAAAGCCGCGCGTGATGAACTCCTCCATCGCCGCAGCGACGATCGCATCGCGCCGCTCCGCCGCGCGGGTCGCGCGGTTGGACACCGGCGCGGCGCCTTCGCCAGCTTCGGGCTTGTGACTTGCTGCTCCGGCCGTAGCCGTTCTGGTGGGCTTCTTCGTCATGCTATTTATATGACTGACTGGTCAGTCATAGTCAATAGCGGCCTCGCCCGCTGCCGCGTGGACAAATTAGTATTGACTAATGCATTAGCAATTGCTAATTGATCGACATGATCGAAACCGCCACCAATCCCGTCACCGCCGTCATGCGCGCCCTCGCCGATCCGACCCGGCGCGCGGTGTTCGAGCGCGTGTTCGACAGCAAGGAAATCAGCGTCGCCGACCTGACGCGCGGCAGCGGCGTGACGCAGGGCGCGATCTCGCAACATTTGAAATCGTTGAAGCAGGCGGGCCTCGTCGCCGAACGCGCCGAGGGCCGCAACGTCTATTACCGCGCCGCGCCGCAAGGACTCGAACCGCTGGTCACCTGGATGGATCATTACGGTGTCTTCTGGCGCGAGCGCTTCCAGAATCTGCGTGACCTCTTGAAGGAGATCGACCCGTGAGTGCAGCCGCGCTGAAAGCCGAAACCAAAGATATCGTGATGGACGAGGTGCTCCCTCACGCGCCGGAGACGGTCTGGAGAGTGCTGACCTCTGCCCAGTTGATCGCGCGCTGGCTGATGCCGCCGACCGGCTTCGAGGCTGTCGAAGGCAACATTTTCACCTACCAGACCAAGCCGGGCGGTCACTGGGACGGCGTCATCCATTGTCGCGTTCTGGAAGTCGTTCCGAACAGGCGGCTCGTCTACGCATGGAAAGGCGGCGATGAGCGCAACGTTGGTTACGGCGCACCACTCGACACTGTTGTGACCTGGTCCCTCACCCCGGTCGAAGCCGGCACGCGCATTCAGCTGATCCATGCGGGCTTCGTCATGCCGAGCAACGACAGTGCCTACACCGTCATGAGTGGCGGATGGAAGAAGGTTATCAGGCAGCTCGACGAAATCAGCGGCGAAGACGAGTAACGAAACCGTCTTGGAGTGATCATGATGACCAAGCCCTTTACCGGCGGCTGCGCCTGCGGTGCGATCCGCTATGCCATTGTCGGCGAGCCCCTGTTCTCCAATCATTGCCAGTGCAGGGACTGCCAGCGCGAAAGCGGCACCGGCCACGGCTCCTACGCCACCTTCCCGCGCGCCGGCGTCACGGTGACGGGCAAAGCCCGGACATGGGACATGACCGGCGACAGCGGCAACGTGAAAACGCGCGCCTTCTGCCCCGAATGCGGCGTCGCCGTTTACATGACCTTCAAGGCCATGCCGGACATCTTCACCATCCGCGCCGCGAGCCTCGACGAGCCCGCCCGCTACAAGCCGCAAGCGATCACCTATGCCGTGCGCGCGTACGATTGGGATCCTCTCGATTCCGGCCTGACCAAGTTCGAGAGAATGCCGCCGACGTGAGGCGCGATGCGCGAAGGCTTTCCGCAGAGAACTGCCTGCCTGGCAGAGCTCGGGCCTCGGCGCAAAATATACTGATCGTGTCCCGTGACTCAAATGCAGGCTCGAATGTAAGGCCGGTTGATCTCCCACAGCTCGTCGAGCAGGCCGCGCGCGGCCTCCTCGGAATGAACAACGGGATCGAGCAGCAGCGCCTGCATCGCCATCTCCTTCGAGGCGTGCATCGCCGCGTCCACGGCCATCTGCTGCACTTGAACCTGGGCCGTCATCAACTTAGCCACACCGTCCGGCAGCGGGCCGAGCGAAACGGGATGGATGCCCGCAATATCGGCCACCACCGGCACCTCGACCGCGGCATCGGCCGGCAGATTCGCGATCACCTTTCGATTGTGGATGACGGCGGACTCGATGAGCTGCTTGCGGTTGTGAAGCATGGAGGTGATGATGCTGACCGCGCGCTCGCCCGATGGCATCGACCACCAGTCCGGCATCTCAGCCCGGCCCGCGAGCACGTCGTCTATCAGTAGCGTCAGCTTGGCGCGTTCACTCTCGTCCCAATCGAAATTGTAGCCGCGCTCCCCGGCCTCCCAACCGAATGAGAGATATTCGCCGACATGGGCATCGCCGCAGCCGAGCCAATAGCCAAAGGCGTGCAGCAATTGGCGCGTCAGAGGTGAGAAGGCAGGATCGAAATCCCTCTCTTTCTTGCATAGCAACGGATAGAGATCCTCGCCCGTTTCGCGATCCCGAATGTCGGTCAGGCATTGGAAGTGATTGAGGCCTGCACCCCACACATCGACCTGTTCTTTTGGCATTCCCAGAATTCGGGCCACATTGTCGTGGGCAAGAAAAATCCCGTGGCAAAGGCCGAGGCTCCGTATCCTGCTGTACCGCCCCAGCGCCAGGATGATGCGGCTTTCCGGATTGGAGAAGTTGATGAAAGTCGCGCGCGGGCAGCGTCGCTCCATCTCGCGCACGAACTCGAAGACCACCGGCAGAGTGCGCATCGTGAAGAACAGGGCTCCCGGGCCGCCGTTCTCGCCCAACGTATGACGGATGCCGAATTTGCGCGGAATTTCGAAATCGAGCCGCCACAACCGATTGCGATCGATAGCGGTCGAATGTAAGACGAATTCAGCGCCGTCGAGGGCCGCATGCCAATCCGTCGTCGCCTCGATCGCAAAACCGGCGCCGGACCTCTCGTTGAGCAGTTTCGCGAGCCGCGTCGACCGGCCAAGCCGGTCGACGTTTCGGCCGACCAGCACCAGCGTGGAACCCCCCAAATCGTGGGTCGAGAACAGGTCCCGGAACATGCTCATCCCAAAGGATGCGCTGCTAGCGCCGAGGAATACGATCTTCGTTGCCCGGGCCATGTTGCTCATCGCGCAGATTGACCAAAGTCGAGCACCATGCGGCCGTCGATCTTGCCGGCCTTCATCCGTTCGAACACGTCGTTGATTTGCGCAAGCGGCACTTTCGTCACCTCGGCTTTCACCTTGCCCTCCGCAGCGAACGCAATGGCCTCGTCGAGATCCCTGCGGGTGCCGACGATGGAGCCGCGCACGGTGATGCGCTTGAGCACGACATCGAAGATCGGCGTCGGGAATTCGCCCGGCGGCAGGCCGACGAGGCTGACGGTGCCCTTCCGCCGCACCATCTTCAGCGCCTGGGCAAACGCCGATGTCGACACGGCCGTGACCAGCACGCCGTGAGCCCCTCCTCCGGTCGCCGTCAGCACCTTGTCCACGGCGTCTTTCGCGAGCGCGTTGACGGCGAGATCAGCACCGGTCTCGCGCGCGAGCTTGAGCTTGTCTTCGGCGATATCGATGGCCGCGACCTTCAACCCCATCGCCTTGGCGTACTGGATCGCGACATGGCCGAGTCCGCCGACGCCCGAGATCGCAACCCACTCGCCCGGCCGCGCATCCGTCTCCTTCAATCCCTTATAGGTGGTGACGCCGGCGCAGAGGATCGGCGCAACCGCCGCAGAATCGACCGTTGCCGGCAGCTTTGCCGCGAAGGCCGCTGATGCGATGACATATTCGGCAAAGCCGCCGTTCACGCTATAGCCGGTGTTGTGCTGGTGCTCGCACAGCGTCTCCCAGCCGGTCTCGCAATATTCGCAACTCATGCAGGCATCGTGCAGCCACGCGACGCCGACAGCATCGCCGACCTTCAGATTTCTGACACCGGGTCCGAGTGCCGCGACGATGCCGGCAGCTTCATGGCCGGGAATGAACGGTGGAACGGGCTTCACGGGCCAATCGCCGGAGGCGGCGTGCAGATCGGTGTGGCAGACGCCGCAGGCCTTTACCTTGACCAGGACTTCACCGGGACCCGGCTGCGGCACCGGCACATCCTCGATCACCAGCGGCTTGCCGAATTGTTTGACAACGGCGGCTTTCATGGTCGGCATCAGTCTGCTCCATTGCATTGCGCGAGCAGACTAGCGAGGCCGCACAGCTCTCCCTTGATTGGAGTCAAACGTCGCAAGTTTATTGGTCGCGCGGCAGCGCAGAGCGCGCCTGGCGCAGCGCAGGGCGCGCGCGGCGTCAGCTATGGAACTTCAATCCATCGACGATCTTGTCGATCACCTTCCGCTCGGCGCGCATCGCGAGGCCGACGAGATTGAGATCGCCGCGCGCGACCGCCTTCACGGCTTCGCGATTGGCGGCGTCATGCGTGGTCTTGAACATGTCCTCGGTATAGACCGCCGGCGTGACGTTGCGCGTGAGGGCGCGATCGAGCGCGCGCGACAGCGCCGGACCATCGGCACCATAGATCAGGATCGGCTGGCCGATCAGCGCAAGATATTTCGTGGACGACGCGTCCTCATAGGCCTCGCCGATGCACTCCGGAAAGGCAGCGGCGACGCCGCTCGTCAGGAATGACGCAACATTGAGCTTCTGCCAGGCTTGGAGGTCGTTGCGAATGACAACGGCAATCTTGGTATCGAACTGCATGAACTCTCCCGCGCGCATCCAAGCGTCTGGCAAGCGTCTGGAAAGAAAAGAAAATTCCGAGCGCTGCGACTGATGATGAAATGTAACGCGGATTCTCCCAACGATCACAGCGCAGAAATTTCAATGCGGGATGCAATCGCCTGCGCTTCTCTCCGCACACCAACTCGGATATACATCGAGGCCTGTCACTGAACTGTCATAAAGCTGCGAATGTCCGAAATCGACGCCATCAAGCGAGCCCTCGAACCGGTGCGGCGTCTCGCCGGGTCAAACAATCAACACGTTGCGATCAGGAACGTTGCGGCTGCCGGCGCGGAACAGAAACCCGGTTCCGAAATCCCTGGGAATGAGCCCCCGCGCAGCAGACCCTTTCCCGCCGACCAGCCCGCTGATGACATCAGCGCCAAGGCGATGACGCCGGACGTCTCGTCGCCCCGCGATGTTGCGCCTTACGCAAGCGAAATCGAGCTCAAGCTGCTCGTGGCTTCCGATCGCCTCGCGGACTTCAACAATGCGCCGATCATCGCGGCGAATGCGCGCAACAAGGGGACGCGCAAGCACCTCAAGGCCGTCTATTACGATACGCCCAAGCGCGCGCTTCGGCGTGACGGATTCAGTTTCAGGGTTCGCCAGAGCGGCACGCGATTCACGCAGACCGTGAAAACGGAATCCGGCAACGATCCATTGCGCCGTGGCGAGTGGGAGGCAGCCGTGCCATCGATGACGCCCGACATCGCACTGGCCATGCCGCTGGTTTCGGACAAGCTGCGCGCCGAGCTGGAGCGTCACCCGGTCGAAGCCGTCTTCAGCAGTGACATCCACCGGCATCAGCGCCTCGTCGATTTGCCGTCCGGTACGGTCGAGTTGGCTTTCGACCAAGGCCATCTGACGTCAGGCGACCGCTCATTGCCGATCAGCGAGATAGAGCTCGAGCTCAAGAGCGGCAGCCCGTCCGCGATCTGGGAGCTTGCGCTGCGGCTCGCCGAGCATGATCAGGTGAAGCCGTCGATCCGGACCAAATCGGCGCGCGGATTTGACCTTGCGGCCGACGCGCCGCCGCGGGCGCCGAAGCCGCCGAAGCTTCGGCTCGATCCGTCGGTCTCACTCGACGAGGCCTTCTCCGAGATCCTGCGCTCCTGCCTATTGCATTTGCTCCAGTCGTTGCCCGCCGCCGAGGACGGTCGCGACGTCGAGGGGATGCATCAGCTTCGCGTTGCGCTGCGCCGCCTGCGCTCCGCGCTCGACCTGATGCGGTCGGTGGTGTCGCTGAGCAAGCTCGACCTGATGCGCGCCGAAGCAAAATGGCTTGCGGGAAGCCTCTCGGGCGCGCGCGACTGGGACGTGTTCCGGCAGGAGACGCTGCGGACTGTCGCGGAGGGCTGTCCCTCGGTCGCAGGCTTCGAGACACTCGGCGCGCTCGCCGACGAACGCCGCGCGAGCTGCTACGACAATGCCCGCCTCGCCCTCGCCGACCGGCGCTGCCAATATTTCGTGATCGGGCTCGGCGCCTGGATCGAAGCGCGCGGCTGGCGGAGCGACGTTGCGCCCGAAGGCCTGGCGCAACTCGCGGAGCCGGCGATCAACTTCGCCCGCAACATCCTGTCGGCACAGCACGCCAGGGTGCTGAAGCGCGGTCGCCGCTTCAAATCGCTACCGATCGAGGAGCGGCATCGCGTCCGTCTTGCCGCGAAGAAGCTCCGCTACGTCGCCGACTTCCTGCTTCCGCTTTGCTGCGGGCACGGCAAATCCGCGAAGCGGTTCTCGCGCAGGCTCGCCGACCTTCAGCAGCAGCTCGGAATCTACAACGACATGGCGACGACGACGTCACTACTTGCCGACATCAATGCCGGTTCGACCGGCAGCGGCATGGCGGCAGCGGCGATCGCGGGCTGGCAGGCCCACGCCATGGTCGGCGTCGAAGCACGTTTGCTGAAAGCCTGGTCGGAATTCACCGGAGGCAAGGTGCCCTGGTCGATCGACGCGCCGGAGCAGCCGATCAAGCTGGTGCAAACCAATGCGGGATGGCTGCGCTAACCGCAGCTCAACCCCTTGATCAACCTTTGGCGTCGCACGCCCAGGCGCGGATCACGCATTCCTTGCCGCCATATTTGTAGCATTCGCGGGTGGCGGCGTTGAGCGAGGCCGAGATCTTCGGCTTGACGGCGTAGCCATAGGCGCCACAGGGGTTGGTCATGTCGACTGACATGGCCGCACAGGCTCGCTTCATCGTCACCGTCGTGCATTCGCCCTTGCACTGCTTTTGAGCGGCGGCACGCGCCTCGCGCTCGGCGCCGTAATCATAGGCCTGGCCATAGGCGCCGCACTTGCCGACCGCAAACGCGCCGGCCGCATGAGCCTCTGTCATATGACGGGCGGCGGCGACACACACCGACAGCGCAAAGAAAAACATCGCGCAACGGCGCGCGACGAGGTTCGAAACCATGGAAACCCCTCCCCCCAAGGCAGGTGGAGAGGACTCTAAGCCCGGACCGTTTCCAGATGGTGAATGGGGCGTTGAAATCGAGGAGCCGCAGGGTGGATTAGCGAAGCGTAATCCACCTCTTTTGTTTCCGCTGAGACACAGTGCGGCGGATTGCGCTTCGCTAATCCGCCCTACCGCACCGTCATCCGCCTCTAGCCGCTTCCAAGGCCTGTGGCGTATCGATGTCAAGGAAAGCACCCTCGCCGTCGACCGGCACTTCGGCCACCGCTTCCGTATGCCTGGCGATCAAATGCCGCGCGCCGACGTCGCCGTCGAGCGTCATCAATTCCCTGAAGAAGCGACGCGACCACAGCACGGGATTGCCGCGGCGGCCTTCGCTGACGGGCACGACGATGAGGTTGCCACGATCAGGCGCGAAACCGTCGATGAGACGATCGATCAGGCTGGCATCGATCAGCGGCATGTCGCCGAGGCAAACCACGGCGCCGTCGCTCGCGTCGGACACGGCTGCGATACCCGCCTTGACCGAGCCTGCGATGCCGCCGGCGAAATCAGGGTTCTTGACGAACCTCACGTTGAGGCCTTGCAACGCCTGCTCGACCAGCTCGGTCTGATGGCCGGTGACGACGATCACCTCGGATGCTTTCGAGGCCAGCGCCTGCTCGGTGGCGATCCGCACCAGCTTCTTGCCGTCGAGCTCGGCGAGCAACTTGTTCGGTCCGCCCATGCGGGTGGAGCGGCCGGCTGCCAGCACGATGGCTGCGACCTGGCTGTTGCCCTCGATCTCGGGCTTTGCGCGCGGCTGCGGGCGCGTCACGATCTCCATCAGCAGGCCGCCGACGCCCATGCCCATCAGCTCGGAGCGCGTCACCTTGATGCCGGCGAGGAGCCGCATCAGCACCCAGTCAAAACCGTTCTCGACCGGCGAACGGGCGCAGCCGGGTGCGCCGAGCACGGGCACGCTGCCGGCGCGCGCAATCAGAAGCAGATTGCCGGGATCGACAGGCATGCCGAAATGCTCGATCTCGCCGCCGATTCCGGTAACCGCGGCCGGAATCACATCACGGCGGTCGGCAATGGCCGATGCCCCGAACACGATCACCAGCTCGGCGCCGAGGGCGAGCAATTCCTTGATCGCTGCCGACAGCGCGCGCTCGTCATGTTGCACGCGTCGCTCGGCGATGATGCTGGCGCCCGCCGGCGCGAGGCGCTCGGCGGTGACGCGCAGTGTCTTGTCAACCACCTTGGACGACAAGCCCGGCAGCAGCGTCGAGACCACGCCGACGCGCTTGACGACATAGGGCGCGATTTTCAGAACGTCCTTGCCGGCCGCCTTCACCGCGGCATCGCGCAAATTTCCTTCAACGCCGAATGGGATGATCTTCACGGTGCCGACCATCTCACCTTCGACCACCGGCTTGTAGGCGGCGAGCGTGGCAAAAGTGATGGCCTCGTCGACATTGTTGATGCGGTCGACCGCGGCGCGGTCGATCACCAGCAGGCCCGGACGCGCGGCAAACAGATTGGCCCGGCCGGTGAAGGCGCGCTCGACATGGATGCCTTCGCCGCCGATTGCAAGCGCGATGCTGGCGGCCGCGACGTCTTCGGAGACGTCGCCCGCCTCCATGCGCACCACGACGATGTCCTTGATGCCGGCGCGCTCGAGCTGCTCGACCTCGGCAGGCCCGATCGTCGTGCCCTTCTTCAGCACCAGCGGTCCCTGACGCAGGGTGTGGACGGTCACCCCGCCGATCGCATCCCTGGGGCTCGCCGGGCCGAACTTCATGCCGCTTCTTCTTTTTCTTTGGGCGGCAGGCGCAGCACCGCGGTGATCTCGCCCATGATTGCCACCGCGATCTCGGACGGCGAGACCGCGCCGATCGCCAGCCCAATGGGCGCGTGGATGCGCGCGATATCGCTCTCCTTCGCGCCCTGCGCCCGCAACCGATCGCCGCGCTTGGCATGCGTCTTCCGCGAGCCGAGCGCACCGATATAGAAGCAGTTGCGCTCGAAGGCGTGCAGCAGCGCGGGATCGTCGATCTTGGGATCATGCGTCACCGCGACAAAGGCGGTGTAGGCGTCGACGTTGAGCGGCGGCAGCGCGGTGTCGGGCCATTCGGCGACGAGCGGAATGTCGGGGAAGCGTTCCGGGCTCGCAAAGGCCGTGCGGGGATCGACGACGGTGACGTCATAGCCGAGCGAGCGCGCCAGCGGCGCCAGCGCCTGGCTGATATGGACCGCGCCGATGATGACGAGCTTTGCCGTCGGCGCGTAGACGTTAAAGAACAGCTTCTTGCCGCCGGCCTCGACATTGGCGCTCTTGCCCATGCGAAGCTGCTTGTCGAGCTCCGCACGCAGCGGATCCTTGGCGAAATCGGCCGCCTTCACCAGGCGCTGCTCGCCGCTCTCGGTGTCGGTCACCAAAATCACCGGCCGCCGCGCGGCGCGCTCGGCATTGAGTTCGTGGAGGATTGCAAGCTTCACGGTCAGCCGACCTTCTCGACGAAGACGCGGATGGTGCCGCCGCAGGACAGTCCGACATTCCAGGCGGTCTCGTCGGCGACGCCGAACTCCAGCATCTTCGGCTTGCCGCTCTCGATCACGTCCATGGCTTCGGTCACCACGGCACCCTCGACGCAGCCGCCGGAGACCGAGCCCAGGAACGTGCCCTCGTCGTTGATGACGAGGCTCGAGCCCGCCGGGCGCGGGGCCGAGCCCCAGGTTTCCACAACGGTTGCCAGCGCGACGCCACGGCCGGCCTTCTGCCAGTCCTCCGCCGCCTTCAGAATGTCCTCGTCGCGATCGAGCATGGCTTGGCCTCTCAGGCTGCGGAGCGGATCAGGCTGCGGTGATGCGGCGGCAGCGGCCGGGAGAGCGTGGTGATCAGCTCCTGGATCGAACTCAAATTATGCACCGGGCGGAATTCGTCAACGTGCGGGAGCATCATTTTGATGCCCTGGGCCTTGGCCTCGAAGCCGCCAAACCGGAGCAGCGGGTTGAGCCAGATCAGCCGCCGGCAGGAGCGGTGCAGCCGGTCCATCTCGAAGGCGAGCCTGGAATCGGCCTCCCGCTCCAGCCCATCGGAGATCAGCAGCACGATGGCGCCCTGGCTCAGCACCCGCCGCGCCCACAATTTGTTGAAGTGATGCAGCGAGGCCGAGATCCTCGTGCCGCCGGCCCAGTCCTCGACCGCCGCCGAGCAGCTCGCCAGCGCCTCGTCTGGATCGCGCTGGCGCAGCGCGCGCGTCACATTGGTGAGCCGGGTGCCGAACAGGAACACCGAGACGCGCTTGCGCGCATCGCCGATGGCATGCAGGAAGTGCAGGAACAGGCGGGTGTATTCGCTCATCGAGCCGGAGATGTCGAGCAGCGCCACGATCGGGGCCGGCTTCTCGATCCGCCCGAGCCGATGGATGTCGATGATGTCGCCGCCGGTGCGCAAGGATGCGCGCAGCGTGCGGCGCATGTCGAGCCGCAGGCCACGCGGATCGGGAAGGTAGCGGCGCGTCAGCAATTCCGCCTGCGGCAGCCGCATCATCTCGATGGCGCGGAGCGCCTCCGCGATCTCGGCGGCGCTCATCTGCGCAAAGTCCTTCTTCTGAAGGATCTCCTTGTCGGAGACCGACAGGCGCAAATCCTGCTCCTGGTGCTGCGGCGTCTCCGTCATCCGCGGCTGCGACATCGCCTCCTGGACGCGGCGCGAGCCGGCTTGCGGCTTCTTCTTGGCCTGCTCCGGCAGCGGCACCGAATCCAGCAGGTGCTTCCATTCTTCCGAGGCGCGGAAGAACAGGTTGAAAGCCTGCTTGAAGATCAGCGCATGCTCATGGCGCTTGACGAAGATCGCCTCCAGCGTGGTGAAGACGTCCGCCCGGTTGCCGATCTCGATCACCTGCAGCGCGCTCATGGCGTCGATGACGGCGCCCGGCCCGACCGGCATACCGGCCGAGCGCAACGCACGGGCAAAGCCGACGATGTTGTCGGCGAATTGCTCGGTTTGTTCCGGCGCCAAATGGTTGATGGCCATGCGTCCACACTTTCAGCCGTCATTCCGGGGCGCGCCCCTTGGCGCGAGCCCGGAATCCATTCATCCTCAATCCATGCCGCCCGATGGATTCCGGGTTCGCGCTACGCGCGCCCCGGAATGACGAGAGCAGTTATGACGCACGCGCGTCAATTCTCGCTCGTCGCGTCCTTCAGCACCTTCTGCAAGGTATCGCCCTGCATCCGCGTGATGTCGTCCTGGTACTTCAGCAGCGCGCCCAGCGTGTCGCCGACCACTTGCGGGGTCAGCGAGCGGGCGTCGAGCTCGGACAAAGCAGTAGCCCAGTCGATGGTTTCGGCGACCCCGGGCGACTTGTAGAAATCCTGGTTGCGCAGCGCCTGCACGAAGCGCACGACCTGCTGCGACAGTTTTGCCGAGATGCCGGGCACACGCGTCTTGACGATCGCGAGCTCGCGCTCGGCGGCGGGATAATCCACCCAGTGATAGAGGCAGCGCCGCTTCAGGGCGTCGTGGATCTCGCGGGTGCGGTTGGAGGTGATGATGACGATCGGCGGATGCGGCGCCTTCACGGTGCCGAATTCGGGGATGGTCACCTGGAAGTCGCTGAGGATTTCCAGCAGATAGGCCTCGAAAGCCTCGTCGGCGCGATCGAGTTCGTCGATCAGCAGCACCGGCGGACCTGCGACATCGGGCTCCAGTGCCTGCAGCAGCGGCCGCTTGATCATGTAGCGGTCGGCAAAGATGTCGCTCGACAACTGATCGCGATCGGTGTCGCCGGCGGCTTCCGCCATCCGGATCGCGATCATCTGCGCGGCGCTGTTCCACTCATAGACCGCGGAGGAGACGTCGAGGCCCTCGTAGCACTGCAGACGGATCAGCTTCCGCCCCAGCGCGGCCGAGAGAACCTTTGCAATCTCGGTCTTGCCGACGCCGGCCTCGCCTTCCAGGAACAGTGGCCGGCCCATCCGCAGCGAGAGATATGTCACCGTCGCCAGCGACCGCTCGGCCAGATAGCCGCGCGAGGTCAAGAGTTCGAGCATCGCATCGACCGATGCCGGCAGGGTCGCTGAAGTCATGAAATAGCCAGTCTCGCTACGCCCTCACCGGGACAAGGTTGGCCGAGGCGTGAGAATCACTCACTCCTTGGCATTGGCGGCGTCGACGGCGCGCCGTGCCAGCACGCCGATCAGATGCGCGCGGTATTCGGCGCTGCCGTGGATGTCGCTGTTCAGCCCTTCCGCCGGCACATCGATGCCTTCGAGCACCTTGGACGAGAACCGCTTCTTCAGCGCTTCCTCATAAGCCTCGACGCGGAACACACCGTCCGAACCGGCACCGGTGACGGCGACGCGCACGTCCGACGGACGCCGCGCCACGAACACGCCGACCAGCGCGTAACGCGAGGCCTGGTTGCGGAACTTGATATAGGCGGCCTTCTTCGGCAGCGGGAACATCACCTTGGTGATGATCTCGTCGGCTTCCAGCGCGGTCGAGAACAGGCCCTGGAAAAACTCCTCGGCCTTGAGGCGGCGCTTGTTGGTGACGATGGTGGCGCCGAGCGCGAGAACCGCGGCCGGATAGTCGGCGGTCGGATCGTTGTTGGCGAGCGAGCCGCCGATCGTGCCCTTGTGGCGCACCGCGGGATCACCGATCTGGCTGGCGAGATTGGCGAGCGCGGGAATGGCTTCACCGACGATGGCGGAGGTCGCGACCTCGGCATGCCTGGCGGTGGCGCCGATCACCAGCGAACGGCCCTTCATCTCGATCGCGTTCAGCCCCTCGATATGGGAGAGGTCGACCAGATGCGGCGGGCTTGCAAGCCGCTGCTTCATGACGGGAATCAGCGTGTGACCGCCGGCGATCACCTTGGCGTCTTCGTTCTTCACCAGGAGATTGGCGGCCTGCCGGACGGTCCCGGGGCGGTGGTATTTGAATTCGTACATGAGGGTGTCCTGATCGCGGAGGGCGCGCGGTTACGCGAGATCGGATTTCGCCATCGCCTTCGCGCCGGCGGCGATCGAGGCGACGATGTTCTGGTAGCCGGTGCAGCGGCAGAGATTGCCTTCCAGCTCTTCCCGGATCGTATGGTCGTCGAGCTCGTGGCCCTTGCGGTGCACGATATCGATCGCGGTCATGATCATGCCCGGCGTGCAGAAGCCGCATTGCAGGCCGTGGTGCTCGCGGAAGGCTTCCTGCATCGGATGCAGCGGCGCGCCGTCGGCAGCCAGTCCTTCGATGGTCTTGACCTCGTGGCCATCGGCCATCACGGCCAGCGTGGTGCAGGACTTCACGGCCTTGCCGTCGAGATGCACGACGCAGGCGCCGCACTGCGAGGTGTCGCAGCCGACATGGGTGCCCGTCAGGCGCAGATTCTCGCGCAGGAACTGCACCAGAAGCGTGCGCGGGTCGACATTGCCGGTAACAGGATTGCCGTTCACGATGAGGGAGATTTTTGCCATAAGCACTCTCTGTCAGCGCCCCGACGGGTCCCGTCGAAGCGGTTCTTTCTTATAATTATTCCAACCCATCATATGGGCCATTATGGCCGGGGGCAACATTGCCCCAGGCGCAAGGCGCCATGACGAAAAGCAAGAGCCGTCAGCCCTGTACCGCCTTGGCGAAATTCGCGAAAAATTCGTCCGCCAGCTTCTTGGCGGTGCCGTTGATCAGGCGCTGCCCGAGCTGCGCCAACTTGCCGCCGATCTGCGCCTCGACGTCATAGGAAAGCAGCGTGCCGCCATCCTTCTCGGCGAGCCTCACCGCGGCGCCGCCCTTGGCGAAGCCGGCCACCCCGCCCTCGCCTTCGCCCGAGATCTTGTAGCCGTTCGGCGGGTCGAGATCCGAGAGCATCACCTTGCCCTTGAAGCGCGCCGAGACCGGACCGACCTTCATTTTCGCGGTGGCGCGAAAGCCGCCGTCCTCGGTCTTCTCCAGCTCCTCGCAGCCGGGGATGCAGGCCTTCAGCACAGCGGGGTCGTTGAGCTTCTCCCATACGGCCTCGCGCGGCGCCGCAAGCTGGACTTCGCCGTTCATTGTCATGGCCATGGGGTGCCTCCGGGATCGCAAAAGGTGGGATGCTCAAGTAACGCACGAAGGCCGCAAAGAAAAGGGTAGCCCGCGGTCACGTGGGATGCATATTCGCACCTGCAAAAAGTCTTGTGCCGATCGTCAGGGATTGGCAGAGCCTGATCATGGTGATTAGGTCTCTCCCCCGGACTTGCGCAACATGAGCACAGCCCTCTCCCCCCTGCTTGCGCCGATGCTGTCGAGCGCAGCCATGCGCGCCGTCTGCGACGACCGAACCACGCTGCAGAACATGCTCGATTTCGAGGCGGCCCTGGCTCGGGCCGAGGCCGCCACCGGCGTGATCCCCCCGTCGGCAGTGGGGCCGATCGAAACGGTCTGCAAGGCCGATCGCTTCGACGTGGCCGCGCTGGCCGAGGCCGCGACCCGGTCCGGCAATCTCGCGATCCCCCTGGTCAAGATGCTGACCGCCAATGTCGGCAAGGCCGACGTCGAGGCCGCCCGCTACGTGCATTGGGGCGCGACCAGCCAGGACGTCATCGACACCGCGACCATGTTGACGCTTCGTGCCGCCATCGATGCGCTGGATGCTGACCTCAGCCGCGCCATCACGGGCTTTGCCGCGCTGGCGCGCGCCCATCGCAGCACGGCGATGGTGGCGCGGACCTGGCTGCAGCACGCGCTGCCGATGCCGTTCGGGCTGAAGGCCGCCGAATATGCATCGAGCCTCGCCCGCGCCCGCTGCCGCCTGCGGCGGCTCCGCCGCGAGGGCCTCGCGTTGCAATTCGGCGGCGCCGCCGGCACGCTCGCAGCGCTCGGCGACAAGGGGCTCGCGGTATCCGAACGGCTGGCGCAGGAGCTGAACCTGCCGCTGCCGGATGCGCCCTGGCACACCCATCGCGACCGCATCGCCGAAGCGGCCTCAAGCCTTGCGATTCTCGCCGGCAGCTGCGGCAAGATCGCACGCGACGTCTCGCTGATGATGCAGACCGACGTCGGCGAAGCCTTCGAACCGGCCGGCGAAGGCCGCGGCAGCTCCTCGACCATGCCGCACAAGCGCAACCCCGTCGCAGCCGCAAGCGCGCTCGGCTGCGCGACCATGGCTCCCCAGCTCACTGCTACGATTCTTGCCGCCCAGGTGCAGGACCACGAGCGCAGCGCCGGCCCCTGGCACGCGGAATGGCCGACGCTGCCGCAATTGATGCTGGTCACATCGGGCGCGCTGGCCGCCATCGTCGACATCGCCGAAGGCCTCGACGTCGATGCCGCGCGCATGCGCAGCAACCTCGATGCGACGCACGGGCTGATCATGGCGGAAGCCGTCACCTTTGCGCTGGCCGACAAGATCGGCAAGAGCGACGCGCATCACCTCATCGAAGCCGCGAGCAAGCGCGCGGTCGCCGAGAAGAAGCACCTGCGCGAGGTGCTCTCGGCCGATTCGCAGGTCACTGCGCATCTGACGCCGGAAAAAATTGCGGCTTTGTTCGAGCCGATGGCCTATCAAGGCGCATCGCAGGCCTTGATTGATCGCCTGCTCGACAACCTCGACCGCGAATAAAGACAAACGGAGACGCCGCATGCCCATGATCGATGCCGACGGTTGCCTGATCAACGTCTCCGTCGAGGGCCGCGACGGCGGGCCGACCTTGATGCTCTCCAACTCGCTCGGCTGCACGCTGCAGATGTGGGAGCCGCAGATGAAGGCGCTGACGCAGGTGTTCCGCGTCATCCGCTACGATCGCCGCGGCCACGGCAAGTCCAACGTTCCGCCCGGCCCCTATACGATGGAGCGCTTCGGCCGCGACGTGCTCGCCATCCTCGACGACCTCAACATCGAGAAAGTGCATTGGTGCGGTCTATCGATGGGCGGCATGGTCGGGCAATGGCTGGGCGCCAACGCGCCCGAAAGATTCGGCAAGCTCATCCTCGCCAACACCTCCTGCTACTATGCCGAGCCGACCAAATGGCTGGAGCGCATCGACGCCGTGAAGAAGGGCGGCATCGCGGCGGTGGCCGATGGCGTGATCGCAGGCTGGCTGACGCAGGATTTTCGCGAGCGCGAGCCCGGGATCACCGCCAGGATGAAGGCGATGCTGGTCGCCACCCCGGTCGAGGGCTATCTCGCCTGCTGCGAGGCGCTATCGACGCTCGACCAGCGCGCGCTGCTGCCCAAGATCAAGAGCCCGACGCTGGTGATCGCCGGCCGCCACGACGTGGCAACGCCGATCTCGGCAGCCGAGCTGATCCGCTCCAACATTCCCGTCGCCAGCATGACCATCATCGACGCCGCCCACATTTCCAATGTCGAGCAGCCGCACGCCTTCACCGACGCGGTGGTGGGATTTTTGACGCAGCGCTGAATGCGCCCATCGTCAACCGGAGGAAGCAACATGGACGACCAGAAGCGCCGCGATGCCGGCATGACCGTACGCCGAAAAGTGCTGGGCAACGCCTGGGTCGACAAATCGATCGCGAACCGCAACGCCTTCAACACCGATTTCCAGGACATGATCACGCGCTATGCCTGGGGCGAGATCTGGACCCGGCCGCATTTCGACGAGCGGACGCGGCGCGTGCTTGTCATCGGCACCATGGTCGCGCTCGGACAATGGGATGAATTCCGCCTGCACGTGCGCGCGGCGCTGGCGGAGGGCGGCTTCACCCCCGACGACATCAAGGAAATCCTGCTGCAGCAGGCGATCTATTGCGGCGTCCCGGCGGCGAACCACGCCGTCAAGGAGGCGTCAGCGATTGTGCAGGAGCTCGGCCTCGTCAAAGGCTAGCGGCGCGGTATCCGGAACGGCAACCGTTGTCGGCGCTGCCGCCGGCCGCTCGATCAGCAGCACGATCGCGGCGCCAAGCAGCAACAGCAGCTCGGTGGCGTGGAGCCGCAGCGCCGCCATTTCGTGGACCTTCGAGGCCATCACCATGCTCGCGAACGAGATCAGGCTACCGATCGCGAGCGCAATGCCGAGCGCCTCGTCGCTGGCCCCGCTCCTGCGGGTGCGTGGAATGGCCAGAAGCGCGAGATAGATCGCGAAGAATCCCACCACGGTCAGCCGTCCCAGCGCCAGCAGCCAGGCGGCGCGCACCGTGCTCAGGCCGGACATTTGCAGCTGGTCGCTGAGGAACAGCGCGACGGCGACGCTCGGCCGTTCGTAGAGGCCATGCACTGGCGCCACAAAGATGTTGAAGGCGACCATCGTCCAGGCCGGGATGAAATAAGCCGCCAGCAGCGCGCCGTTGACCGAGCCGATCCGCCAATTCCTGAACATGCCGCTTCCCGCTTCGTCTACACGCCTTCGAGGTAAGGCTTTGCCGGGAGCTAACTCGCACCGGACTGCGGCGGCAATTTAAACCCTTTATTTACCTTAATCGCCCGGCTGGGCGGTTCATCCCAAGAAAAAGCCCCGCCTTTCGGCGGGGCCCACACAACGCTACTCCCTGGTCGTTCAATCCAGTCTGTTGTCCTGCTTGCCGCCCTGCTGCTGGCCGGGCTTGTCGCCCTGGCGCATCGGATCGTGCTGCTGCTGCTGTCCGGGTTTCTGACCGCCGCCTTGCTGCTGCCCCGGTTGCTGGCCCGGGCGCTGCTGGCCGGGGCTCTGGTTCTGCTGGCCCGGATTCTGGTTCTGCTGCTTCGTCATGGGGGAAAACTCCCTTGTTGGACGTCAGTAGGGAGACAACTGCCGGCGGGGTTTTTGGTTGCTCTGCGGAACCCGGTTCCTCGCAGGTGCGGAACCGGGACCCGGCAACCGCAACCGAAATCAATTCTGTACAAGCCTTTATGCCAAGGCATCCCCAGTTGCGGCCGCCAGTTCCCTCCTGTTACAAAACGGGAAGAAGAAGGGGCTGCCGGGGCCCGGGAAGAAACGTCAGTACTCTCTCGAAGCGCTCCCTTTCAACGTCATGTTTGGTAACGGCAGCCTATGGATTATTTCGCCCAGCAGCTCATCAACGGCCTCGTGCTCGGCTCCATCTACGGTCTGATCGCGATCGGCTACACGATGGTCTACGGCATCGTCGGCATGATCAATTTCGCCCATGGCGACATCTTCATGATCGGCGGCTTCATCGCACTCATATCCTTCCTGCTCCTGGTCTCGCTCGGTCTGACTGCGATCCCACTGATCCTGCTGCTCGTCCTGCTGGTCGCGATGGCGGTCACCGCACTCTATGGCTGGACCGTCGAGCGCATCGCCTATCGGCCGCTGCGGCACTCCTTCCGGCTCGCGCCGATGCTGTCGGCGATCGGCATGTCCTTCGTGCTGACGAACTATTCGCAAGTGGCGCAAGGCGCCCGCGTCAAGCCGGTCCCGCCGATCATCACGGGCGGCTACACGCTGCATGAAGGCCCCGAGGGCTTTGCGGTGCAGCTCTCCAACATGCAGATCATGGTCGTGCTGGTCACCATCGTGCTGCTGGCCATGTTCACCTGGCTCGTCTCGCGGACACGCCTCGGCCGCGACATGCGGGCGTGCGAGCAGGACCAGACCATGGCCGCGCTGCTCGGCGTCGACGTCGATCGAACTATTTCCATGACTTTCGTGATCGGCGCGGCGCTCGCCTCGGTCGCGGGCATGATGTACCTGCTCTATTACGGCCAGGTCGATTTCTTCATGGGCTTCGTCGCAGGGATCAAGGCGTTCACCGCAGCGGTGCTGGGCGGCATCGGCTCGCTGCCCGGCGCCGTGCTGGGTGGGCTCGCGATCGGCCTGATCGAGACCTTCTGGTCGGCCTATTTCTCGGTGGAGTACAAGGACGTCGCCGCCTTCTCGATCCTGATCATCGTGCTGATTTTCATGCCGACCGGTCTGCTTGGTCGGCCCGAAGTCGAAAAAGTCTGACGGGCCGCTCGCGTGACAGCCCTTTCAACCGAAACCACGCATGCCGGCCGCACGGCGGGCATTCCGTTCATCCTGAAAAAAGCCTTCCTCAGCGCTTGCGTTGCGCTGGTGCTGTTCTCGCTGATGATCGGCATCCGCACCGAGGCTGGTTCCGACGGCCAGCTGACCTGGTGGACGCGCTTCGGCGATCTCGCCTCCATCGTCGGCCTCGTGTTCGGCGGCTCCATCGTCATCGAGCTGCTGCGGCAATGGCTCGGACCGATCGGCGCGGAAAAGCTCGTGCCAGCGCCGGTCCAGCGTAGCCTGTCGCTGGCTGGCCGCTTCCTTGGTCCGGCTCTGCTCGTCTTCACCCTGCTCGTGCCAGTGATCTTCTATAATCAGCGTTATATCCTCGACCTCGGCATCCTCGTACTCACCTATGTGATGCTCGGCTGGGGCCTGAACGTGGTGGTCGGGCTCGCCGGCCTGCTCGACCTCGGCTATGTCGCCTTCTACGCGGTGGGTGCCTATTCCTATGCGCTGCTCGCCACCAATTTTGGCTGGTCGTTCTGGGTCTGCCTGCCGCTCGCCGGCATGCTTGCCGCGATCTGGGGGGTCATGCTCGGCTTTCCGGTGCTGCGGCTGCGCGGCGACTATCTCGCCATCGTGACCCTCGCCTTCGGCGAGATCATCCGGCTCGTTATCCTCAACTGGCAGGATCTGACCGGCGGACCCAACGGCATATCCGACATCCCCCGCCCTACCATGTTCGGCATCCCGCTCGACAACAGCGATGACGGGCTCGCCGCCAAGCTCGGCATCGACTACTCGCCGACCCATCGCATCGTCTTCCTGTTCTATCTGATCCTGGCGCTGGCGCTGCTCACCAACTGGGTGACGATCCGCCTGCGCCGTCTGCCGATCGGCCGCGCCTGGGAAGCGCTGCGCGAGGACGAGGTCGCCTGCCGCGCCCTCGGCATCAACACCACGACCACGAAGCTCACGGCGTTCGCCACCGGCGCGATGTTCGGTGGATTTGCTGGCGCGTTCTTCGCAACACGCCAGGGCTTCATCAGCCCGGAATCCTTCACCTTCCAGGAATCGGCGCTGGTGCTCGCCATCGTCGTGCTCGGCGGCATGGGCTCGCAGCTCGGTGTCGCGCTCGCCGCCCTCACCATGATCGGCGGCTTCGAGCTGTTCCGCAGCCTCGAGACCTACCGCATGCTGGTGTTCGGCATGGCCATGGTGCTGATCATGATCTGGCGGCCGCGCGGCATCATCGGCCATCGCGCGCCGACCGTGTATCTGACCAAGGCGCAGGCGATCTCCTCCGACCTCGTCAAGGAGGGCCACGGATGAGCGGCGAACCCATTCTCAGCGTCGACCGGCTCACAATGCGCTTCGGCGGCATCATCGCCGTGCAGGATCTGTCGTTTGCAGCCGAACGGGGGAAGATCACCGCGCTGATCGGACCGAACGGCGCAGGCAAGACCACGGTGTTCAACTGCATCACCGGCTTCTACAAGCCGACCGGCGGCGCCATTCGTCTCAACCATGACGACGGCAGGCAGACCGCGCTGGAGCGGCTGAACGACTTCCGCATCGCCAAGCAGGCCAAGGTCGCCCGAACCTTCCAGAACATCCGTCTGTTTCCCGGCATGACGGCGCTCGAGAACCTGATGGTGGCGCAGCACAACGCCTTGATGCGCGCATCGGGCTTTACGTTCCTCGGCCTGATCGGCGTCCCGACCTATCGCGATGCCGAAACGCGCGCGATCGCGCTCGCGACCGACTGGCTCAAACGGATCAATCTGCTCGACCGCGCCGACGATGCCGCAGGCAACCTCGCCTATGGCGATCAGCGCCGGCTCGAGATCGCGCGCGCGATGTGCACCGAGCCCGCGCTGCTCTGCCTGGACGAGCCCGCCGCTGGTCTGAATGCACGCGAGAGTGCATCGCTGAGCGAGCTGCTGCAGTCGATCCGCGGCGAGCTCGGCACCTCGATCCTGCTGATCGAGCACGATATGTCGGTTGTGATGGAGATCTCGGACCACATCGTGGTGATGGACCATGGCGTGAAGATCGCGCAAGGATCGCCGCGGGAGGTGCGCGACGACGCAAAGGTGATCGCCGCGTATCTCGGCACCGACGAGGAAGAGGCTGCGGCCGTGATGGAGAGCGGATCGTGACGGCTGCCGCTCCCCTGCTCGCGATCCGCGGCTTGCGCGCCGCCTACGGCAAGATCGAGGCGCTGAAAGGCGTCGACGTCGAGATCAATGCCGGCGAGATCGTCGCCTTGATCGGCGCCAACGGCGCCGGCAAGTCGACGCTGATGATGACGATCTTCGGCAAGCCGCGCGCCCGCGCCGGCCAGATCCTGTTCGACGGCAAAGACATTTCCTCCGTCCCCACCCATCAGATTGCGCATCTGCGCATCGCACAATCACCGGAGGGCCGCCGCATCTTCCCGCGCATGAGCGTCGCGGAAAACCTCCAGATGGGCGCCGATGCCACCGATTGCACGGAGGCGGAGCGGGAAAGCACCCTGGAGCGCGTGTTCGCGCTGTTCCCACGGTTGAAGGAACGCGTCACGCAGCGCGGCGGAACCCTGTCGGGCGGCGAGCAGCAGATGCTCGCCATCGGCCGGGCGCTGATGAGCCGCCCGCGCCTGCTGATGCTGGATGAACCCTCGCTGGGGCTCGCACCGCTCATCGCGCGGCAGATCTTCGATGCGATCCGCACCCTGAACCGCCAGGACGGCCTGACCGTCCTCATCGTCGAGCAGAACGCCAACCATGCATTGAAACTGGCCCACCGCGGCTATGTCATGGTCAACGGCCTGATCACGCTGGCCGGGACCGGCACCGAGTTGCTGCAGCGCCCCGAGATTCGCGCGGCCTACCTGGAAGGCGGCCGGCAAGCCTGACGGCCCTCGCGTGCGGCCAAATACGGCGAGATATCTTTGCAATTGCCCGTATTTTGCCGGTGACTTCTCGAAAAATTCATTGAAGAATGGCGCCGGTTTGGACCGGGCTTGCCCGGCAACTCCCACAGACGATCACCCGCGAGGTATCTCATGAAATCACTGACACTCATCGGTCTGGCATTCGGCGCTTCCGTTGCGCTGTCGACGGCGGCGTTCGCAGACGACCTCACCATCGCAGTCGCGGGCCCGATGACCGGTACCGAATCCGCCTTCGGCCGCCAGATGAAGAACGGCGCCGACCTGGCGGTGGCCGACATCAACGCCGCCGGCGGCGTTGCCGGCAAGAAGCTGGCGCTCGATGCCGAGGACGATGCCTGCGATCCCAAGCAGGCCCGCTCGGTTGCCGAAAAGATCGCGGGCGCGAAGATCCCGTTCGTCGCCGGCCACTTCTGCTCGTCGTCGTCGATCCCGGCTTCGGAAGCGTATGCCGACGGTAACGTCCTCCAGATCACGCCCGCCTCGACCAACCCGCTGTTCACCGAGCGCAAGCTCTGGAACGTGGCGCGCGTCTGCGGCCGTGACGATCAGCAGGGCCTGATCGCGGCGCAGTTCATTGCCAAGAACTTCAAGGGCAAGAACATCGCGATTCTCAACGACAAGACCACCTACGGCAAGGGTCTGGCGGATGAGACCAAGAAGGCGCTCAACAAGGCCGGCATCACCGAGAAGCTCAATGAGTCCTACAACAAGGGCGACAAGGACTTCAACGCGATCGTCTCGCGCCTGAAGAAGGAGAACATCGACCTCGTCTATGTCGGCGGCTATCACCAGGAAGCCGGCCTGATCCTGCGCCAGATGCGCGACCAGGGCATGAAGACGATCCTGATGTCGGGTGACGCGCTGGCCGACAAGGAATACGCCTCGATCACGGGCCCGGCCGGCGAAGGCACGTTGTTCACCTTCGGTCCCGATCCGCGCAACAAGCCGACCGCGAAGAAGATCGTCGAGGCCTTCAAGGCCAAGGGCATCGATCCGGAGGGCTACACGCTCTACACCTATGCCGCGCTGCAGGTCTGGTCGCAGGCCGTCAAGAAGGCCGGCACCACCGATGCCAAGAAAGTCATGGAGACCATCAAGGCCGGCAAGTGGGATACGGTGCTCGGTCCGCTGGAATATGACGCCAAGGGCGACATCAAGCAGATCGACTATGTCGTCTACAAGTGGGACGCCAAGGGCGGCTACGCCGAGCTCAATGCCAACGGCACCTAAGACAGGCACCTGACCTTTTGGTCAGATTGACGTCAACGCCCCGGTTCGCCGGGGCGTTTTCTTTTTGCAAGCCTGGTCAGACGGCTGCAGACAGTTCGCCGCCCGCCGCTGCCTGTGCCTTCCGGAGCGCTTGCAGCAGGTCGTTCGGCCGAAACGGCTTTTGCAGGCAGACCACGCCATCGAGACCCGGCGCCTCACCGATGAAATCCAGTGTCGTCATGCCCGACACCGCCACAATCGGAAATCCGGGAACCCGCTCACGAATGGCGGCCATGACCTCGATACCGCTGGTGTCAGTCAGGAAAATGTCGACAATGGCGGCGTCGAAAACCTCTTCGCCAAAGGCCTTCAGGCCAGCGACACCGCTCTCGGCTTCAACCACGTCATAATGGTTGACCCGAAGGACGATCGAGACCATGGCGCGGACGTCCTTCTGGTCATCCACAACAAGGACACGGGGCATGGGAACAACTCCCGGATTCGCATCATTAATTGGTTCAATTCAAGCGGCGACGTACCGCAAGGCAGTATGGGTCCGTCCAGTAAAGCCAACCTTACCGATTCCCTATTCCGATTCCCTGGCCGAGTTAAGTAAGCTGTAACCCTCGGTTGAGTCGTGGGCATATCCCCTCGGGACACGCGCCCAGAGCCGGTTACCATGGAGGCCAGGGCCGACACGCCAAGGCCGACTCTCAAGGCTGCCGGCCAATGAAGTCACGTGGACTACCCATGCTGCCCCTGCGAGAGGTCAACGTGCACGCCAGAAACGACCGAAGCACATTCCTTTCGACCTTGCCGGCCACGCAGAGCGATCGCACTGCAGCGTTGGCGATCGTCGGTATCTCCGCGATCCTGTTCGCGCTGATTGTCCCCTTTGCGGGAACCCCCCTGATCCAGGTGCCGGCCTTCGTGGCCAGCTACCAGTCGGCGCTCGCCGTCAGCGACATCATTACCGCGGTTCTGCTGCTGTCGCAATTCACGGTCCTGCGCAGCCGCGCGTTGCTGCTGCTCTCGATCGGGTATCTGTTCACCGCAGCCGCGGCGGTGACCCATGCCCTCACCTTTCCTGGACTGTTCTCGCCCACCGGCCTGCTGGGCGCCGGCCCCCAGACGACGGTCTGGCTGTACATGATCTGGCACGGCGGATTCCCGTTGTTCGTGCTGGCCTATGCATGGCTGAAGGATAGCAACGGCGGCAACAAGGTCGACGGACCAACCGGGCGTACCATCCTGTTCGTTGCCCTCGGCGTGATCGTCGCGATGATCCTCGTCGGCTGGACCGTCACCGCGCGGCACGATCTGCTGCCGGTCATGCTGAGAGATGGTCGCTACACCGCCACCATGATCGGCGTCGTGTCCTTCATCTGGTCCTTGAGCTTCGCGGCGCTCATCACGCTGTGGTTCCGCAAGCCGCATACCGTGATCGACGTCTGGCTGATGGTCACGATGTGCGCCTGGCTGTTCGACATCGCGCTGTCGGCCATCGTCAATGTCGCGCGCTACGACCTCGGCTTCTATGCCGGACGCATCTACGGCCTGGGCGCCGCGAGCTTCGTGCTCGCCGTGCTCTTGATCGAGAACGTCCGCCTCCAGGCAACCACGGTCGGCCTCCTCGGCCGGCTGCGCGAGCAATCGGCGTTCGAGCGCGACTATTACGGCAAGCGCCTCGCGCTCTACGGCGCCGTGGTCGAATCCTCCAACGATGCCATCATCACCGAGTCGCTCGACGGCCGCATCACGGGCTGGAACAGGGCTGCCGAGCGCCTGTTCGGCTATTCGGCCACTGAAGCCATCGGCCAGTCGATCTATCTCGTGGTGCCTGATGACCGCAAGGCCGAAGCCAGGGGTCTTCTCAACCGCATCAGCAGCAACGAGTCGATCGCGCAGCACGAGACCGTCCGCATCCGCAAGGACGGCAGGCAGATCGATGTCGTCCTGAACGTCTCGCCGCTGCGATCGGACAATGGCGAGATCATCGGCGCCTCCAAGATCGCCCACGACATCACCGAGGAAAAGCAATCGCGCGAGAAGCTGCGCCGCGAGATCGAGGAACGCGAGCGCATCTTCGAGACCTCGCAGGACCTGATCCTGGTCACCGATGGATACGGCAATTTCATCCAGGTCAGCCCGAGCGTGAAGGATATCCTCGGCTTCAGCCCCGAGGACATGATCGGGCACAGCGCGACCGAGTTCATCCATCCCGACGATCTGGACAGGACGCGCGAAGAGATGCGTGTTGCGCGACGCGGTCAGACCAAGCGCAGCTTCGAGGCGCGCTATTACCACTATGACGGTCACGAGGTCTCGCTGAACTGGGTTGGAAACTGGTCAGAACCGGTCAAGCGCCATTTCTTCATCGGCCGCGACCTGACCGAGAAGCAGGCTGCCGAAGCCCAGTTCCGGCAGGCGCAGAAGATGGATTCCATCGGCCAACTGACCGGCGGCGTCGCCCACGACTTCAACAACGTGCTCACCGTCATCACCGGCACGATCGGCATTCTGGCGGACGCGGTCGCCGACCGGCCCGAGCTTGCCGCCATCACCAAGCTGATCGACGACGCCGCCGAGCGCGGCGCCCAGCTGACCAAGCATCTGCTCGCGTTCGCCCGCAAACAGCCGCTCCAGCCGCGCGAGATCGACGTCAATGCGCTGGTGCTGGAGGCCGCAAAGCTGCTGCATCCGACGCTCGGCGAGCAGATCACGATCATGCCGCAGCTCACCGAGGACGCCTGGCCGGCGCTGATCGACCCGAGCCAGCTTTCGACTGCGATCCTCAATCTCGCCCTGAACGCGCGCGACGCCATGCCCGACGGCGGCACGCTGGTGCTGGAGACCCGCAACATCTTCCTCGACGACGGCTATGCCAGCATGAATCCCGATGTCGTCGCCGGCAATTACGTGATGATCGCGGTCAGCGACACCGGCTCGGGCATTCCGGCCGCGCTGCTGGAGCGGGTGTTCGATCCGTTCTTCACCACCAAGGAGGTCGGCAAGGGCACGGGCCTCGGCCTCAGCATGGT
The DNA here is from genome assembly GCF_004114955.1 of Bradyrhizobium guangzhouense. Taxonomy (NCBI): domain Bacteria; kingdom Pseudomonadati; phylum Pseudomonadota; class Alphaproteobacteria; order Hyphomicrobiales; family Nitrobacteraceae; genus Bradyrhizobium; species Bradyrhizobium guangzhouense. The sequence goes on along the minus strand of NZ_CP030053.1, from coordinate 2,715,603 downwards.
GTTCGGCTTCGTCAAGCAGTCCGGCGGACACATCAAGATCTACAGCGAGGAAGGCCACGGCACGAGCGTGAAGATCTACCTGCCGCGATCCACCGGCGTGCAGGAGACCGAATACGAGCAGCTTCAGAACGTGCCCATCGCCGGCGGAGACGAGAAGATCTTGATCGTCGAGGACGACGCGCTGGTGCGGCAGTATGTGGTGACCCAGGTCAAGAGCCTCGGCTATGCCGCGCTCGAGGCGGCCAACGCCGCCGAAGCCCTGGTCATCATCGATGCCGACAGGGACATCGATCTGCTCTTCACCGACGTCATCATGCCCGGCAACATGAACGGCCGCCAGCTCGCCGACGAGGCGACACGGCGGCGACCGGAGCTGAAGACGCTGTTCACCTCGGGCTACACGGAAAACGCCATCGTCCACCATGGCCGGCTCGATTCCGGCGTGCTGCTGCTGGCCAAGCCCTACCGCAAGTCGGAGCTCGCCAAGATGCTCAGGACGGCGCTGGCGAGTTGAGCGCGCCGCTCCCGTGCGCTATCGCTGAGACCGTGCCAGCCGCATGGAGCGCCGTCCTTGAAAAACCTCCTCACCGATATTGCCGGCGTCCGCGTCGGCCACGCCGATGACGCAAAGCTTGCGTCTGGCGCGACGGCGATCGTGTTCGATGAGCCGGCGGTTGCGGCAATCGACATCCGCGGCGGCGGCCCCGGCACGCGCGAGGACGCGCTGCTCGGCCTTGCCAATACGGTCGAGCGCGTCGACGCGATCGCGCTGTCGGGCGGCTCTGCCTTCGGCATCGAGACCGGCGGCGGCATCCAGGCCTGGCTCGCCGAGCAGGGCCGCGGCTTCCGCGTCCGCGAGGCGCTGATCCCGATCGTGCCGGGTGCGATCCTGTTCGATCTGCTCAACGGCGGCGACAAGGCATGGGGCCGCTTCGCGCCCTATCGCGATCTCGGCTATGCCGCAGCCGCCTCAGCCGGAAGCGAGTTTGCGCTCGGCAGCGTCGGTGCGGGCCTTGGAGCCACCACCGCGACGTTCAAAGGCGGGCTCGGGTCGGCATCCGCCGTCACCAGCGGCGGCGTCAAGGTCGCAGCGCTCATCGCCGTCAATGCCGTCGGCAGCGCCACCGTCGGCGACGGACCGTGGTTCTGGGCGGCACCGTTCGAGGTCGGCGGCGAGTTCGGCGGCCGTGGACTGCCCGGCACATTCGCCGATGACATGCTCAAGCTGCGCATCAAGGGCGGCCCTGCCGCAACCGAGCGCGAGAACACCACGATCGGCATCGTCGTCACCGATGCGGTGCTGACCAAGCCCCAGGCCAAGCGGCTGGCGATGATCGCGCATACCGGCTTTGCGCGCGCGATCTATCCGGTGCATGCCCCGACCGATGGTGACGTGCTGTTCGCCGCCGCGACATGCGCCAAGCCGATCGATCCAATCGTTGGCCTCACCGAGCTCGGCATGGTCGCCGCCAACGTGGTCGCCCGCGCCATCGCCCGCGGCGTCTACAACGCGACCGCGCTGCCGTTCCCCGGCGCGCAGCCCGCGTGGAAGGACCGGTTTGGCTAGTGAGGGGAAGGCGCGTTCTCTCCTCAAGGCAGGTGTCATCGCCCGGCGAAGACCGGGCGATCCAGTATTCCAGAAGCGATTGTCATTGAAGCGAGACGCCGCGGCGGACTGGGTCGCCCGGTCGAGCCGGGCGACGACAGTGGACGCGCGCTTACACGCTCATCGACATCGATGAGGCTGCGGAGCCCGCTGCGGTCTGGGCCTGGCGCTGCATCATCTGGCCGAACCAGTCATAAGGCGAATTGCCGCCGCCGGCGCCGCCTTGCGAGCTGGAAGCGCCCGGCACCGTCGTCGTCATCTTGAAACCGTCGGCATAGGTGACGGTGGTGGTGGTCGAGCCGTCGGCGCCGGTCGTGGTGGTCGAGGTCGACCCGCCGCTCGACGATGATGACGAGGAATCCGAACCGCTGCCCGACGCATCGCCCGAGCCGCTCGCCGCGTGGGCGTGGTGGTGCCCGCCGTGATGGCCGGCGCCCTTCAGCGCCTTGGACATCTCATCGAGGCTGACGCTGCCGTCGGAGTTGGTATCGAGCTTGGAGAACACGTCGTCGGCCTGCGCCAGATTGGTGCCGCCGGCGCCGAGCGCGTTCTCGAACTCGGACTTGCTGATCTGGCCATCGCCATTGGCGTCGAGCTTCGAGAACAGATCCTTCAGCGCGTCATCCCGGCTCGTCGAGGTCGCGCTCGACGATGTGGAACCGGTCGATGAATTCGACTGGCTTTGTGCTGCGAACAACGCATTCATCGTGTCCGGCGAGATCTGCGGATAGTAGCCCGCATTCACCGACGGAGCTGCACTGCTGGTTGAACTGCTGATGCTGTTGCTGCTGTCGATCGCAAACGGATTGGTCGCGCCTCCTGACGATCCCGTCTGCTGCGTCGAGGACGATTTCGAGCTCGTCAGCGATTGAATGGCATCAAGCGCAGTCGAGACGGCACCAAGCGCGAACAACATTGCACAACTCCAACCCATGCGGCATGCCGCGGCCAATGTTCCGGCCATTGAGGTCAGCAAGCGTCGTGCCAGCGAAAAAGCTCAATGAAATCCGGCCCGTCCGCCCTTTGCGGGGAGCGGGACCATCGGCAATTCATGCCGCCGGCGGCAGAAATTTCCGCCCACAGGAAGCTCACCGCCCCTGCATTGCCCGGCTGTGAGGCCCATGTTAGGCGAGGCCATTCGCCCTTGCCGTCCCGGGAAACAGCGCCATGACCCAAGCTTTCGCCCACCGCCCCCTGGCCATCGCGCCCTCGATCCTGGCCTCGGATTTCTCCAGGCTCGGCGAGGAGGTCCGCGCGGTGGATGCGGCCGGCGCCGACTGGATCCATCTCGACGTGATGGACGGGCACTTCGTCCCCAACATCTCCTACGGCCCTGACGTCATCAAGGCGATGCGCCCGCACACCAGGAAGGTGTTCGATGCGCATCTGATGATCTCGCCCTGCGACCCCTATCTCGAGGCCTTCGCCAAGGCCGGCTGCGACCACATCACCGTGCATGCCGAGGCGGGTCCGCATTTGCACCGCTCGCTCCAGGCCATCCGCGCGCTCGGCAAGAAGGCCGGCGTCTCGCTCAATCCGGGCACGCCGATCAGCGTGCTCGAATATGTGGTCGATCTCGTCGATCTCGTGCTGGTGATGTCGGTCAATCCCGGCTTCGGCGGCCAGGCCTTCATCCCCTCCGCAATCGGCAAGATCCGCGACATTCGCGCGATGACGGCGGGACGTCCCGTTGACATCGAGGTCGATGGTGGCGTCGGCCCCGACGTCGCGGGCGCGCTGGCAGCGGCCGGCGCCAACGCCTTCGTCGCCGGCACCTCCGTGTTCAAGGGCGGCACGCAGGAAGCCTACAAGAATAATATTGCAGCGATCCGCAACGCGGCGCTCGGGGCTCGCGGCGAGGCCATCTGACGGGCACTACGCGCTCGCAAATCTGCGGCCTTTACGGGTGTTGCGACGCGCAATGCCTAAAATTGCAACCGCGACCCGTACTCGTCCGGACTTCCCTGATTCGTGCAAATCACCGCAAGTGATTCCTGCCTGATTTGACAGGAGCACATCATGACGACGACCCTGGTCTGGACTGGCGTGGCGTTGTGGATTGGTTTTTGTGCGTTCGTTGTGTTCGGCCCATCGGCCGGACCGGTGCGGGTCCCGGCACGTTCGGCGCGTCGCAACCGGATCTGACGCCATGCAGATCTCCCTGGTCAAGCGTCAGCCGAAACGCAGGTGTCGCATCCCGCGCCGTCCGCATCCGAACCTCGACTATTTCTTCGGTCGGCTCGAACGCAGCGACGGCGACATGCACGACGATCCGGGCGCCGAGACTGTGGACCTGGACCACCCGTTCCGGTCACCGCGCCGGCATTGAAATTCTTTTTTGGACTAAACCAATGAAACCGCACTGCCCGAACTGCCTGAAGGAAATGACCAAGGCGTCCGCGTCGCGTAACCTCTTCAACTGCGAGCCCTGCCGTGAGATCATTCAGTACTTCGGCGGCAATGCGGATCACGGCGAGGCCGGCCCGCACTTCACCTGGCCGATCCGTCGCAAGCGCTCGGTCCACACCGCACACGCGGCGTGACTCTTTCCTAGCCCCACACCACGCCAGCGTCCGGTTTGGCAACAGCCATCCGCGGTGGCCGCACCACGGTGACGGTGCAGGTCGCCTCCGCCGCCACCTTGGCCGAGACGCTGCCAAGCAATGTGCGCCTGAATGAGCTCTGCCGGGCGCCGATGATGACGTGGTCGACCTGGTTGACCTCGGCGAATTCCAGCAGCGCCGTGGCCGGATCGACCGCCTCCAGCACGTGAACCGACAGCCGGCTCTCGTCGAGCTTGAGGGGCGTCGCCCAATGCCGGAGCGCGACCAGGCGATCGATATGCTTGTTGGAGCCCTGCTCGTCCAGCGTCTTGTCGATGGCGATGCGGTTGAGCTTCAACACATTGATGCAAGCGAGCCGCGCTGACGGCAGCGTGGCGAGAATGCGCTCCGTGGTGACGCGCAGCGCCTCGTTCAGCTCCGGCTCACCTTCCACCGTATCGAGCGCGACCGCGAGGATCGGGCTCGAGGCGATCTGCTCGGCGACATCCGGCTTCGCCCGCGGCTGCGCGGCATCCTGGTTGAAACGGCGCCGCCAGGCCACGCTCAGGGGATCGCGCTTCATCCGCTCCGAACGCGCGGTCAGCCTGACCTGATCAGGATGAGCGAGATCGAAGGCCAGCTGCGTGGCAGTCGGATAGCGCCGGACCGGCTCGATCTCGAGACACCGCAGCACCACTTCCTGGAGCCAGGGCGGATAGTCGGCGCGCAAGCTTCGCGGCGGATGCGGATCGCGCCACAGCCTCCGTCGCATCGCGCGCAGCGTCTCGCCCTCGCCGAACGGACGTTCGCCGGTCGTGAAGAAGTACAGCAGCACGCCGAGCGAGAACAGGTCGCTGCGCGGATCGTCGCGCACGCCCAACAGCCGCTCCGGCGCCATGTAGGGCGCGGTGCCGTAAGGCAGACGGAACTCCGCCTGCAGCAGGTCGGGCAGGTGATCGTGGTGCGACAGGCCGTAATCGATCAGCACGGCCTCGCCGCTATCCCGGAACATGACGCTGCTCGGCTTGATGTCGTGATGGATCACGTTCTGGCGGTGCAGATCGGCGAGCGCAGCCGCGATCCTGGCAACCAGCAGCCGCGCCTCCTCGTAAGGCAGCGGCAGATCAGGCAGCCGCTTGTAGAGCGTGGTGCCGGGAATGCGCTCGATCACGGCGTAGGCCTGGTGCGCAAAATCGCCGGTGCCATAACAGTGCGGCACGTGCGGGCCGGCGAGTCGCGGCAGGATCATCATCTCCATCTCGAACGAGACGATCGCGGCGGGGTCCTCGCCTTCGGAGGCCCGCGGGACCTTCATCAGCAGCGGGCCATCGATACCGGGATGGGTGACCGTCCACAGCGTCGCCATGCCGCCGGCATGGACGCACTCGCCGATCGTGTAGCCGTCGATGACAGCGCCTGACTTGATCAGGGATTTGGGCATCGGCCTCTAGCGCCCCTGCGACAGCCGGTCGGCGAGCCAGGGCGGCAGGCCGTTCTCGCGGATCTTGTTTGCCGCGCTCGCGATGTCGTAGGGCACGCGGCAATAGGTGACCTGGCACGAGACAGTGTCGAACAGCACGAAAGATGCGGCTGGGTCGCCATCGCGCGGCTGGCCGACCGAGCCGAGCACCACGAGCCATTGCCGGCCGCGCAGCAGTTGCACCGACACATCGGTCTTGGGCACGAAACTCGTCATCTTCGCCGTCACCGACATCGAATAGAGCGCGGGCCGATGGATATGGCCGCAGAATGTGACGTGGGCCGGCGTTGCGATCAAGCTCTTGGCGGCATCCGTGGTCGAGCGGACATAATGCCAGCGCTTGGGGCTCGAGGCTTCCGAATGCACGAACAGGCGATCGCTGTCCTCCACCAGCATCGGCAGTTCAGCCAGGAACCGCCGCTGCGCCGCGTCGAGCCGCCCGCGGGTCCACTCGATCGCGATCTGAGCCTCGTTGTTCATGCTTTCGGTGGTGGTGTTGACGGCTTCGTCATGGTTGCCGCGCACGGCGACGGCGCCATGGGCGACCAGATCCATGGCGGTGTCAACGACCCATTCCGGGTCGGCACCATAACCGACGAAATCACCGAGCAGGATGAACCGCTCCGCAGCCCTGGCGCGGGCCACCTTCAGGCACGCCTCGAACGCCTGCCGGTTGCCGTGGATATCCGAGAAGACAGCGAGAAGCACACACCCTCCACCCTCATCATCTTATTGGAAGCCGATAAAGCCAATTTGAGGGAGGTCAACAAGATGCGCCAGCGCAGGCCAGTTGACCAGCGCCACGCCGCCGCAATGGTGGGGAGCCTATTGCTCGGCCTTATTGCTCGTCCTTGGGCGGCATCCGGGGTGGCGGCAGCGGCGTGAAGACAGCTCCTTGCGCGCCTGATGGCGGGGCAATGAACTCCCCGGTCGAGGAATCGCCGCCGCTGGTCTCGAGGACGGCCTTGGGCGTCACATATTCCCGGACCATGTCGATCAGGCTGCCCTCGCCGCCGCCAAAGTCCGCCGCACGCCCGCCTTGCGGATGGCCCGCGGCAATCTCGTTCTCCGCCGCATGGGTCTTGTCGGCCAGGGTGTCGTTGTAGGGGACGCGGAAAGCCCGCGGAATGCCGCTCGGACGATGATCTTCATCGAGTTCCTCGACCCACAGATAGATCGAGCCGGGATCGCCCGCCAGCGAATGCGGCTCGACGATCCGCGCCTTGAGCAGCTTGAAGGCGGTCGGCAGCCGCTCGCTGCTGGCCCAGCCGAGCAGCCCGCGCATTTCCGTGAAGCTCACGACGTAGAAGGCGCTGGTTACGACCACCGCGACCGCCTTCAGCGACCAGTGCAGCCGCGCGTAGACCAGCACGACCAGCAGGAGCGCTCCGATCACCGCATAGGCGACCGACAGCGAGAGGATGACCGTCTGCAGATTAATCACGGCGGATCCTCGTCGCGTTCCTGCTCACACCGGTCCTCGGGTCGAGATCGGCCCCATTGCGCCAGGTGCTGCGAAAGGTCTCCATCAGCGATTTCGGCCGCTGGTTGACATCGATGACCTTGCCTTCGGCATCGAGCCGGAACCGCACCGCGGTCTTCTCGTCACCGGTGTGGTCGAGCGTGAACTTGTTGTCGAAGATCACCTGCGCGGTCGGGTTGAGCTTCTGCACCTTCACATTGGCCGTCACGGGCTCGCCGGTCGTGGCGACGAAATGCGAGACGTTGACGGTGTATTCGCCGGGCAGGATGCCCCGCAGCGTGACGATCTCCTCGCGGATGGGCGAAGCGATCTTCTTGCCGTTGACCACGATGAAGTCATTGGCCCCGCCGCGGTCGTCACGATCGAGCGTGAGGAAGCCGGCCTCGCGGTGGCGATACCAGGCGATGTTGCCGGCGGGATCCTGCACGAACAGATCGAGATCGTCGGGATGATTGTCCGGCCAGTCTAGTGTGATCATGAACTCGGCCTTGGAGTCGATCTTGCCCTCCTTGGCATCGGGCGAGACCGCGAGCAGCGCGAGGAAGAACAGGAAGGCGACCACCTGGAGCGCCTTGAACAGCATCACGCCCAGCGGATCGAACGGCTCCTCGCGCGGATAGAGGCCGAAATCATCCATCATGACGGCGTTCCGGCGCCTTTAGTTCCAGCGCCTTGGCGCTCGAGAACCGGCGTCACATAGGTCTCGGTCAGCACCACGGCATCGGAGAACACGCGCTGGGTCGCGGCATCGAGCATGTAGTACTGGATGCGGACCAGGATGGAGCCGACGAGACCGGCGAGCGTCGTGTACATCGCGACCGCCATGCCGTCGCTCATCAGCCCCATCGAGGAGCGCATGGCGACCTTGTCGGCGGCATCCAGCCCCGCGATCGGCGCCAGCATGATAATGAAGCCGATGATGGTGCCGAGCAGGCCGAGCTTCATCAGCGTGTCGGAGACGAAGGCGCCGAACCCGTTGGAGCCGCGCAAGCGGTCGGCGAGCGTCCGCAGCAGCAGCGTCTGGTCGACCGGGCGGTAATCCTGCGCTGCGGCTTTCGTCACGAGGCTTTCGATGTGATCGCGCACCAGTCCGCGCGGCAACGTCGTCGCGCGCGCATCGAGCGCCTTGCTGCCATCGGGCGCCGCCAGCACCGCGCGGCAGCGCCGCGCGGCCGCACCCTCACGGGCAATCGCCCGCGTGCGCAGGAAGCAGTGGCCGCAGGTGACGAGATAGAGCACCGCGATCACGCTCGAAATGTAGGTCCGGTCCGATGTCAGCATCAGATGGATCAGGCCAAACCGCCACAGCAGCACCATTGCGAAGATCGACAGCCCCGTGAAGATCATCCAGAACAACAGCGCGCTGCGCTCGGATGGGTCGGCATTCGAGCCCGCGATCGGTCCAATCGTCACCGAACTCATGCTGCACCGCTCCTGACTTGCAGGGACCAGCCTGCGATATTTCCACCCCGATTAGATCAAAGCCGCCGCTTCAGGTCCAAAGACCCATGCCCAATCCGGCTTGGGAAATTTGCCCGAGCTGCAATCGAGCCCAAACCCTACAATTGGCAAGGCGCGACGGCGTTGTTAGGCTCAGTCTACCAAACTTTGGGGTGATCGCATGCGCCTCGTGCTTCAGCTTGTCGCCCGTCTGCTTCTCATCGTTGCGCTGTGCCTGGGCGCGGCAACCATGTGGGCCACGTTCGATGCCTATCGCAGCGTCGACCGCGCGACGGCGGCCTCTGCACAACGGGTCGCACAGGCGCTCCAGGGCTTGTACTGGCACGAGCTGTTGCTGCGCAGCAGCAGGATGCGGGAGCATCTCATGCCGGTTCCCGAATGGCGCACGCTGGAGACGGTGAAACTGATTGCGCCCGGTGTCTGCGTCGAGTTCCAGCCGGCCACCGCATTCGAGAGGCCGCTCTGCGGCCAGAGCCAAGGGATCGGCCGGACCCCGCCGCGCTGGTTCGCCGCCATCGTTCCAACCTTCCTCGGCAGCCACGCCGAGGTGGTGCGCCCCGTCAGCCCACGCGCCGCCGCCGCCGGAACGGTGGTTGCGACGCCGGATGAGGCCGCCTCAATCTCGCTCGCCTGGGACTATATCCTGAACGTGATCGACGTTGCGCTTTTGATGGCGGCGGCGATCGCGCTGCTCGCTTCGCTTGCGATCGCGCACACGCTGGCGCCGGCACGCAGCATCGTGACCGCCCTGCAACGCATGGCGCGCGGCCAGTATCGCACAAAGCTGCCGCGCTTCCGCTCCATGGAGCTTGCGATGATCGGCCGCGCCGTCGAAGCGCTCGGCAGCCGGCTGAAAGAGGCGACCGAACAGCGCGCCGCGCTGACACGGCGCCTGATCGAAATCCGCGACGACGAACGACGCGCGCTCGCCCGCGAGCTGCATGACGAGTTCGGGCAAAATCTCTCGGCGATCCTCGCTTTCGCCAATACGATCGAGACCGCGAACGCGCAGCAGGACCACAATGGCATCGCGCAGGATGCGCGCATGATCTCGCAGGCCACGCACCATCTGATGGCCTCGCTGCGCGATGCGCTGAAGCGGCTGCGCAATCCGCTGCCCGAGGAGCTCGGGCTCGAGGCGAGCCTCGTCAACCTCGTCGACAGCTGGCGCTCGCAGAGCGCGACGCAGCCGACGATCCAGCTCGATCTCAAAGGCGACCTCACCGACATCAGCGGCCCGGCCGCCACCACTGCCTATCGCGTCGCCCAGGAATGCCTGACCAATGCGCTGCGCCACGGTGCAGCGCGCGAGATCTCGTTGCACGTCGAACGTTGTGCCGGCGAGGATGGCGCGCTGTTGATCCGTGTCGAGGACGATGGCGGCGGCGATGCAGAGCGCGTGGCGCGCTCCGCCGGCTTCGGCCTCACCGGCATCCGCGAGCGCGTCACGGCGGCCGGCGGCTCGCTGTCGATCCTGCCCGCGAGGCGCGGGCTCAGCGTCGCCGCGACGATTCCGCTTGCTGCGTGAGGCTGTCATGAGCGAGGTCGCAACTTCAGGCATCTCCGTGCTCCTGGTCGACGACCATCCGATCGTCCGCCAGGGCTACAGGCGCGTGCTGGAAAGCCAGGGCGATCTCCATGTCGTGGCGGAAGCCGACAACGCCGCAGATGCCTACGGCGCCTTCAAAAGTCATGACCCCGATGTCGTGGTGATGGACATCTCGATGCCGGGCGCCTCGGGGCTCGAGGCGATCCGCAACATCCGCGCGCGCAACCCGCGGGCGCGCATCCTCGTCTTCACCATGCACAACGAGGCCGTGCTGGTGAAAGCGGCCTTCAATGCCGGCGCGTCCGGCTTCGTCACCAAGAGCAGCGCCCCCTCCGCGGTCGTCAACGCGATCCGATGCGTCGCGCGCGGCGAGCGCGCCATGAGCGACGACATCGCACGTGTGCTGGCCGAGGACAGCCTGTCGGCGGGATCAGCGCTGGATCAGTTGGGCGAACGCGAAATCGAGATTTTGCGCCAGTTCGCGGGGGGCGCCACCTCCGAGCAGATCGCAGCGCAGCTCAATCTCAGCGTCAAGACGGTCCAGAACTACCACTATCTGATCAAGACCAAGACCGGCGCGCGCACGGACGCGCAGCTGGTGCGGCTCGCCGCGGCTTGCGGGCTGACGCGAATTTAGCAGCAGCGCTGCCGCAATACCTCGAGTGACATGAAATTTCTCAATCTGCCGAGCGGATTGGAACGGAGGCTATTCCGTCCCTGTTAGCTGAGTGAAGGAGTAGAGGGTCATGAGTAAGGGTCATCACAAGGCAGCCGCGCATCCCCCCATCATCACGGTCGGCGATCTCATCGACGAGCTTTGCCGCCTGCCGGATACCGCTGTCGTCCACTTCCGCTGCCCCACGCTGGATCAGGAACTCACATTCGAGCGGCTTCGAAAGCGATCGAAGAACGACGTTGAGATCGCGATCACTGCCTATCCGGAGAGTCCGCCGGTCGTGCCGTCGTCCAATGGCGACTTTCAGCCACGAAGGCAAACCTCCGCCGCGCACTCGCTCCGCCACAGCGCTGTGCTTCAGGGCAAACGGGTCAGCTAACGGGGACTCTACGCCTTCAAACCGCGCAGCAGCAGCGCGAGCGTCGCATCGACACGGGCCGACAGCTCCGCATCCTTCCATTCGTCGGCATGAGCCGGATGATGGAAGCGGCAGGTCGCGTCGAACAGCGCGCGCGCCGTCATCTTGACGTCATCAGCCGCGAACTCGCCCTGCTTGACACCGTCGGCCAGGATTGCCGCGATCTGGTCGATCATGGTGTCCTTGTGGCACTTGACGGCCGCGCAGGCTTCGCGCGCCAGCGTCAGATAGGTGTCGAACATCTCGGGATCGTCGAGCACGCGCGAGCGCTTGGCCGCGAACAGCGTGCGCAGCCAGCGATCGAGCCTGTCGGGCGCCGGGCCCTGCTCGTTCGCAATCGCCAGAAGCGGTGCATCGATGCGGTCGAGCCAGCGTTTGGCGACGGCTTCGCGCAGCGAGGCCTTGCTCGGGAAATGGCGATAGACGCTGCCGTGACTCACATCGAGCGCGCGGGCAACGTCGACCACGGTGGCCTTGGCAAGTCCATAGCGCCGCAAGACGTCCTCGGTCACCTCGAGGATCCGCTCCGGCGTCAAGACAACAGCTTCGTTCATGCCAGCACCATGTTCCCACTCGAGGACTAAGGTCTTCCGGCGAAGGATGCTCACCGAAGCGCCCTTGACCGGTCGTTTCGGAAAGCTCTCGCCTTAATGAGGCAGTTTTGCAGCCTGCGCCGCGATCTGGCGCGCAACCAGCAAATTGAGCCAATGCCCAATCGCGCCGGTGAAGTTGATGATTTCGGTCGTCATTGTCTTAGGTCTCCATTCGTCCGCGGTCCCGCCCCCAAAACTACGCGCCGAGATCCGCAGATGGTTCGGACCTCAGGCTCCCCGGGAGGGATGACCACGGGACGCCCAATCGGAGCGTCCGCGAACGGATATACACGTCTCGCTGACAGATTTCAATATCTGTCAGTCAATGATCCGTGATTGACAGCTAATATTTGCAGGGGTCCGCCGCCAGTCTCGAGGCCACGTCGCTCGCGGACGATGATACCTATTAAGCCCCATCATCCCATGCCACCTTGCCGCGCCGTTTGTTCCGCCCTCCCCCTCCGCCAAATCACGGCGTAGAAAGCATCTTGGCCGGCGCCACGCGCGTAGGCCGCTGCTCGCCGCTCGGAACCCAAGACGCCACACCAGCCGGTACGTTAGGCGACGCTAGCCCGCTCCCTGAAGAAGAAACGGACCCAAACCCATGCCCATCGTCAACCGCATCGCCGCCCTCTCCGACGAAATGGCCGCTTGGCGCCATGACTTCCACGAGAACCCGGAGTTGCTTTACGAAGTCCACCGCACGGCTGGCATCGTCGCCGACAAACTGCGCGAATTCGGTTGCGACGAGGTGGTGACGGGCATTGGCCGCACCGGGGTCGTCGGCGTGATCCGTGGCCGCAAGTCCGCCTCCGGCAAGGCCATCGGCCTGCGCGCCGACATGGACGCGCTGCCGATCATGGAAACCGCCGATGTGCCTTACGCCTCGAAGATCCCGGGCAAGATGCACGCCTGCGGTCATGACGGCCATACAGCGATGCTGCTGGGCGCGGCAAAGTACCTCGCCGAGACGCGCAATTTCGACGGCACCGCGGTCATGATCTTCCAGCCCGCCGAGGAAGGTGGCGGCGGCGGCAAGGCCATGGTCGAGGACGGGCTGATGACGCGCTGGAACATCGACCAGGTCTACGGCATGCACAACATGCCGGGTCTCGCCGAAGGCCATTTCGCCACTACGCCGGGCCCGCTGCTGGCCTCATCGGACAACATCCAGATCACCGTCCGCGGCAAGGGCGGCCACGCCGGCGCCACCCCGCACCAGGCCATCGACAGCGTCCTGATCGGCTCGCAGATCGTGGGCGCGCTGCAGTCGATCGTCGCGCGCAACGTCAATCCGCTGCAGTCGGCAGTGGTCTCGATCACGCAATTCCACGCCGGCACTGCCTTCAACATCATCCCGGAGACCGCCGAGCTCAGCGGCACCGTCCGCACGCTCGATCCCGAGGTGCGCGATCTCGTCGAGCGCCGGATCGGCGAAGTCGCCGACAGCGTCGCCCGCGCCTATGGCGGCTCGGCGGAGACGAAATACACGCGGATGTATCCGGTAACCTTCAATCATGCGCGCGAAGCCGGCGTCGCCGCCGACGTCGCCCGTGACATCGTCGGTGCCGATCGCGTCAACGACCGCATCATCCCGATGATGGGGGCGGAGGATTTCTCCTTCATGCTGCAAGAGCGCCCCGGCGCAATGGTGCTGGTGGGCATGGGCGAAAGCCCGGCGTGCCACCACCCGGCCTACGTCTTCAACGACAACATCCTCGGCCACGGCGCCTCGTTCTGGGTGCGCCTGATCGAAACCGCGATGCCGGCGTGAAACGACTGCGAAGTGAGATCTCGCAGGGTGTGTTAGCCGAAGGCATAACCCACCTCTTCTTCTCCGCAGCGGCGACAGAAGTGGTGGGTTACGCTGATCAGATGCACTTCGTGCATCTGATCAGCTAACCCACCCTACGATTCCTGCGCCTGCCTTATCTATGCCTGCACCACCTCGTGCCGCATCACGAACGGCGCGAGCAGCGTGTGCACCTCGCCGGCGACGACCTCGCGCTGATCGGCCGGCAGGCCCGTGAGCGTCACCGTCGCGATCGAGCCGTGACTGCCGTGCGCGCCGACCTTCACCTTGCAGTCGATGCCGCGCGCGACGAGCGGCATCAACACCTTGGAGAACACGCGCTGCGCCGCGTCCCAGCGCAGCTGCGGCTTGAAGACCTTGCCAACGCCGGTCACCGGCATCGGGTCGATCGGGATGACTTGCACCGGGACGGCGGCGCGCTCCGGCGTGCGCTCGCGCACCCAGGCTTCGAGCTCGCCCGGCTCGACTGACGCGCCGGGCTTCAACTGCACGTAACCGACCGGCAGCTCGCCTGCGTAAGCATCGGGCTGGCCGACCACCGCGGCAAAACCGACGGCCGGATGGCGGAACATGATCTCCTCGATCGGGGCCGGATCGATGTTGTGGCCGCCGCGGATCACGAGGTCCTTGGCGCGGCCGGTGATCCAGAGATAGCCGTCGGCATCCAACCGGCCGAGGTCGCCGGAATTGACCCAGACCTTGTCGACGAAGGCGCCCTTGTTGTGGGCGTCGTTGAGATAGCCGCCGAACACGCCGGGCCCGGCCATGATGACGACGCCGATCTCGTCCACCTTGCAGTCGCGGATCAGATTGCCGTCGGCATCGAGTTGCACGATGCGCACGCGCGCGTAAGGCATGGGTAGGCCGACCGAGCCGAGCCGGATCGGCCGAGACGGATAAGCCAGCGTGTGCACGCTCGAGGTCTCGGTCATGCCGTAGACCTCGACCACCGGCAGCTTGAGCTTGTCCTGGATCGCAGATCCCACCGCGACTGGGATCGCCGAGCCGCCGCCGGCTGCATATTTCAAGCTGGAGATGTCGGCATTCTCAGGCGGCACCGCGAGCGTCGCGGCGAGCACCGTCGGCACACTCGACAGCGCCTCAGGCCTGAAGCGCTCGACCAGGCCCCAGATGTTCTTCACCGCGTTCGGATTGCGCCAGCCGCTCGGCGACAGCACGACCAGCGAGCCGCCGCTCGATAGCATCAGCAGAACCTGGGTCAGCGAGCCGCCGACGTGAAACAGCGGCATGCCGAACAGCAGATTGGCGCCGGGCTTCGACTTCAGCAGCAGGCCGAGCGCCCAGGCCTGATAGACCTGGTTGGCATGGGTATGCCGCACCAGCTTTGGCGTGCCTGTGGTGCCGCCGGTATGGAAATAGGCGGCGATGTCGCTGGCGAGAATCTTGCGCCCACTGACAAGCCGGTCCGCCGGCTGCTGCTTGATCAGATCATTGAACGCAAAGATGCCCTGCTCCGGATCGCCGACGCCCGCCACCTGCACGATCGCCTTGAGGTGCTTGAGTGAGGGGCGGATCTGCTCGACCTTCTGCCAGATATCGGTGCCCGGCACCGGCCCGAGCACCACCAGGATCTTCGTATTCGCCGCTTCCAGGATTTCCGCAATCTGGTGCGGCTCGAGCAGCGGATTGACGGGATTGGCAATGCCGGCAGCCTCGGCGCCGAACAGCGTCACGAAGGCATCTGGCAGCAGCGGCAGCATGAAGGAAATGACGTCACCCTTCTCCGCCCCGAGGGCGTGAAACACGTTGGCGGCCTGCGTGACGCGCGCGATGAAGTCGCGGTAGGTGACCACAACAGGCGTGTCGGCGGGATCGGCATTTTGCAGAAACTGGATCGCCGCGCCGTCGGGGTTGCGCGCGGCGCCGAGCCTGATGGCATCATAGGTGCTCTCGGCCGCGACCCGATCGGCATACGGGACCTGCTCGAAGGCCCGGACCTCCGCGTCCGTCAAAAGCTCCGGATAATCATCGCCAATAAGCCGATCGAGCGCGTGGATGCCCGTCATGGAATTCCGTCCTCCCTCAGATCCAGTCCCTCGCCGCCTGTCTTTTGACATTTGGTGCGGCGGGGGCCTCGGCCGATTGGCCGGCCGAGCGGAACCAGAATGATCGATGATTTGGCGTTCGTCCATTGCCGGATGCAACTCGCCGCTTGCGCGCAAGGCGGTATCGCACGAGCTGCTCAAGGGCGATCTGGCGTCCATTCTATCGCGTTGAAATCGGCCGGCGCCGGCATCACCTCAGGCTCCGCAGTCGCCTTTCGCAGGATCACGTCGGCAGGTGCTGAATTCGAGATCTCGATCGGTACGTTCGCCTTGTCGACGGCCAATATGCCCGTCAGTGCGGGGGGTGCAGCCATCACATAGCTGCGGGCAGCATCGATCAGCCGCAGCGCCTCGTCGCGAATGAAAGCCGCCGTCCATTCAAGCGGTAGTCCTCTCACCACGGCAAACTCCTCGGCCGGAATCGACAGCGCATGGCGACGGATTTCGTCCAGGGTTCGCACTGGGGAGAAGTTGGGCGGCTTACCAGCAGCGGCAAGCACGAGTGGTCCGAGCGGACAATAGTCGCGGCCGATGGCAACAATGTCGGCTATATCGCGTGCCTTCGAGCGGCCTGCGGCCGCCAGCACCTTGTTGACAGCCAGATCAGCCTGATGAAGCCGAGCCCCCCATTGCTCGTCCTTGACGAGCGGAAAGAACCGGATCCGCGTTTCGGCAAACCATTGGATGATCGTCGTTTCGGAATCGCGTGAGATCGTGGCGTCGACGCAGCCATAGATGATGTAATCGCGATGCGTCTTGAAACCGGCCGCATCGAGGACGGCGATATCTGCCTTTGCGCTGTCGGTGACCTCTTCGTCGGTATCGTGAAAGATATCGATGTCATCAGATCGCCGCTCCCAATCCTTGTTGAGCATCAAGCCACCGGCAAGATCGCTGCTGTCGGACCGGTTCTTGGCGAGCAGTCGAAGAATATCGCTCTGCAACTTGCTAAGCGCCATCTCAATTCTCCGCAGCCTTGACGCGGTCCAGTATCTTCTTGCCCATCGCGAATGCCCTGGCGTCGCCACGATCGATCATGGCGCGAGCAGCGACTGCGGCGCGTGCGCGCAGATCGGGAAGCCGATCGAGATCGACATTGTCGAGGATGCGCGGTCCGTAGAGACGGAGTGCGTTGTCAAGCAGCGATTGCAGCTCCTTGATCCGCCGATGCTCGGCACGCATGCGCGAGGCGAGAGCCAATATCTCGTTGCGCGCCGCCGGCGGAATCAGCACCTCGACCCGCACGAGATCGGCCGCGCCGCCTTGGCTGCGATACTTCCTGACGCGCTTGTTCGCAGGGACCATCGACCACCTACTCCACCATGTATTGAACTAGCACGTGTATCCCGGTCACGCAAATTCGTATCCCGGTTACGGAGACAAGCTATTGATATAAAATACTTATTTTAACCTTTATCAATGCAATGAACCTCCCCGTGCGATGGGCGGACCAAGGACAGGCACAAGCTTCGTGCGACACCACGCACAACATATGTAAGGAAGACCATGACCAGGGCCCTGAGGAAGCGAACCGGACGGCTCGCCGTCATGGTCTCGGTCGCCATCGCGATCGCCCTGCCGCGCGCCGCGCTCGCTGAGGGCCAGTTCGACAAGCTACGCGCAAAGATCGCAGCCTTCGTCGGCGACAAGATGGAGAAGCTGGGCGGGTCGCGCATCATCTACAAGGTCGACAGCGAGGGCCTGCGCGAGAGCGTCGTCACGGATCTGCGCGACGACGTCTACAAGATCTTGCACGACGGCCATATCGCCTTCTCCGATCTTGCGATCCGCGACGGCGGAGTCGACGTGAAGATCGCCGACGCGAAGGGACGCGACCTGCTCGCGCGCAAGCTCGCCGCAGCCGCGGAAGGCGTGCCATCGCATGCGGTTTCCGTGACCGATGGCGGCGACAACACGGTCCGGCTCGCGCCCACCGATGCCGCATCCAAGGCGCGGCTGGCCGAGCTGGTCGGAGATTCCATCGCGATGATCGAGCAGCGCCTCAAGGATGCCGACGTCAAGCTTGTCAGCGCCATCCCTGACGGGCCTGACCGTATCCGCATCTTCCTGCCCGGCGTGACCGATCCCGAGCGCATCACCGCGATCTTCGCCCGGAGAGTCAAGGTCAGCCTCCGCCAGGTCGATGTTTCGATGCTACCGGAGCTGGCGCAATCCGGAAAACCGCCCGAGGGCACGGAGGTCTTGCTCGGATTCAAGGACAAGCGGCCCTACTTGGTCGCCAAGGAGAGCGCGCTCGACGGCGAGGACGTCAGCAATGCCGCGCCTAGCTTCGCACCCGGCACGAAGGATCCGGTCGTCTCCTTCCGCTTCAACGGACGCGGCACGCGACGTTTCGCCCATCTCACTGAAGAGAATATCGGCAAGCCCATCGCCATCGCGCTCGACGACACGGTCATCTCGGCCCCCGTGATCCGCGAGCCCATCACCGGCGGCTCGGTTCAGATCTCGGGCAACTTCACCCTGGAGGAGGCCAACAGCGTCGCCATGCAGCTGCGCGCTGGTTCGCTGCCAGGGCACCTGACCCTCGTCGAGCAGCAGGTCATCCAGCCCGGCGTCAAGCCGTAACCCACCTCCTGTCCCTTTTTGGCGCTGAGCGCCACTCCCGGACGCTGAAATCCACCGGCGCCAGCCCGAATCACAGGAGCGGCCGGATCATGCGCGCAACGAACGGGCAATTGCCGAAACGCCGGTTCGGGCTAAAATTTGCCTGTTGCGGAACGGCGACCGAAGGTTTCATTCAAGCGGTCGTCATTCGATTTCGGCTATAGGTTTCGAGCCTAACGACCAGGACTGAAGACCTTACGCAGGGATAGTACCATGCCGTCCGGCAGTGTAGACGTCTCCTCCATCCTTGACCGCATTCTCGATGCGGCCACGGACAATCTCAGGATCGCGAAGATCCTGATCCAGATGGGCCTCGACCCCAACAACGTCACCTGGGACGCGATCTTCAACCGGCTGCTCGAGATCTTCGTCCATAACATCACGCTGGCCAATCTATTCGCTACGATCGGCGCCGGCTTCTTCGTCGCCACCCTCCTGATGCGGACGATGGTGCCCTTGCGCGTCGCCAACATGATCGGCTGCGCGTTCTTCGCCATCTTCGGCGCGCTCTCCGCCAACGTCTCCACGTTCCTGCTCTATCTCCTGATGCTTCCGATCAACGCCCTTCGGCTTCGGCAGATGCTCAAGCTGGTCAAGAAGGCGCGCCATGCCGCCGAAGGCGACATGTCGATCGAATGGCTGAAGCCGTTCATGACCGAGCGCAAATATCGCCGCGGCGACACCCTGTTCAAGCTCGGCGATCCGGCCCAGGAGATGCTGCTCACCGTGACCGGGAAATTCCTGGTCAAGGAGATCGGCGTCGAGATCGGGCCCGGCGCGCTGATGGGCGAGCTCGGCTTCCTCACGCCCGACAACCGCCGCACCGGAACGATCGAATGCATCGAAGACGGCCAGGTGCTCACGATCACCTACGACCGCCTGCTCGAGATCTACTTCCAGGACCCGCAGTTCGGTTATTACTTCCTGGTGCTGACCAGCCAGCGCCTGCTGCAGAACATCGATCGCCTGCAGAAGCAGCTGGCCGCGGCGCAAGCCGCGACCACGAACAAGATTGCGTGAACCAGGCAGCCGAATGGCTTCAGCCGCCCGGCCATGGCTCAGAGCTTCGAGCCACCGTCGACGTGGATGGTGTCGCCGGTGATCCAGCGCGCATCGGGTGACGCGAGGAAAGCGACGGCGTCGGCGATGTCGTCGGGCTCGGCGATACGCTTTAAGGTCTGCATGCCGAGCGTGTAGTCGCGTCCTGCATCGGTCTTGGTGAAGGACGACATCTCGGTGCCCACCACGCCGGGCGCCACCGCGTTGACGCGCACGCCGCGCGTGCCGAGCGCCGCCGCAAAATGCTTCACCAGCGTATCGATCGCGCCCTTGGTCGCGGCATAGGCCGGCAGCGTCCCGACCACCGCGCGGGCTGCGAGTGACGAGACCAGCACGACGCTGCTGCCCTCATGCAAGATCGGCAGCAATTGCTGCACCAGGAAGAACGGCGCGCGGACGTTGACGGCGAACAGCCGGTCGAAATCGGCAATCGTGGTCTCCTCGATGACGGCCGCCTTGGCGACACCGGCATTGGCAACCAGGATGTCGAGCCGGTCGCCAACGATGCCGCGCACGCGGCTCGCCAGTTGATGCGGGCCATCAGGCGCGCCGAGATCGGCTCCAATGGCATCGGCGCGGCCGCCGTTCTTGCGAATTTCGGCGACGACGGCTTCCGCCTCCTTGGCACCCTGGCCGTAATGCACCAGCACCTGCGCGCCGCGCTTCGCGAGCGCCAGCGCCGAGGCACGACCGATGCCGCGCGAAGCGCCGGTGACGAGAGCGGTCTTTCCCTTGAGATCAGTCATGGTCGTTCTCCTTGTTGTCGTGGTGGCAACGACGCCCGTACCGGACGCGGCTTAGCTGGCGGTCTTGCCGCCGTTAACGCGAATGATCTGGCCGGTGATGAACGAGGCCTGCTCCGATCCGACGAACAGCACCGCGTTCGCGATCTCCTCCGGCCTCGCGCCGCGCTTGAGCGGCACGGCCGCGTAAAACGCCGCTTTCTTCTCCGGCGAACCAGTCAGTCGATCGAGCATGGCGGTATCCGTCGGTCCGGGGGCGACCGCGTTGACGCGCACGCCGAAAGCCGCTGCTTCCAGCGCTGCCGATTTGGTCAGGCCTTCGACGGCATGCTTGCTTGCAGTGTAGAGCGCCAGATTGGCCGCGCCCCGCTCGCCCATGGTCGAGGAGATGTTGATGATGCTGCCCGCGCCTTGCGCCTTCATCACACGCAGCTCGTGTTTGATGCTGAGGAGTGTTCCGAGCACGTTGGTGTTGAAGATGTCGGTGTAGCTTTGCTCGGTCTGTTCCCAAACCGGGCCGGGCGAGCCTTCGACCCCGGCGTTGTTGACCGCGATATCGAGGCGGCCGAACCGCGCGACCGTTTTGTCAACGAGGTCGCGAATCTCGACTTCCTCGCGGACATCGGCGTTGACGAATTCGGCCTCTGCGCCGAGGTCGCGCAATTCCGCAGCCAATACCTGCCCGGCATCGTCCCGCCGGCCAGACACGATCACCCGGTGGCCGGATCGTGCGAAGGAAATGGCGGTCGCCCGGCCGATACCGGCGAGCGCGCCTGTGATCAATACAACCGGCGACGTCATGGGAATCCCTTGTTTTGCGTTTCTTCCGGTGCAGCCGGTTCGATTGGGGCCAGCAGCATCGCCCCCGTGAAATAGGAAAAGCCGGCTTTTGCCGCCAAGACTTTGTTAGTTGCCCCTCATGCCTGATAGGTATGGGAGGGACACACCGCATCGCGTGCGATAGGTTTGCCAAAAGGCACGCATTCGTCGCGCCGTGTTGAGAGGCCCTTGCCCATGGAGCTGCGTCACCTCCGTTACTTCATCGCCGTCGCCGAGGAAGGCAGCCTGACGGTCGCCGCCGAAAAGCGCCTGCATACCGCGCAGCCGTCGCTGAGCCGCCAGATCCGCGATCTCGAATACGAGGTCGGCGTTCCGCTGTTTGCCCGCAGCGTGCATGGCGTCGAGCTGACGGCGGCGGGAAAAGCCTTCCTGGATCACGCGCGCCTTGCGCTGACACAGGCCGATGCGGCGATCGAGGCGGCGCGGCGCGCCGGCCGCCCCGAGAAATCGCGCTTTGCGCTCGGCTTCCTCACCGGCCAGGAGATTGATTGGTTGCCGGAGGCGATGCGCGTGCTGCGCGACGAGTTGCCGAACATCGATGTCACCGTCACGAGCGATTTCTCACCCGTGCTGGCTGAGGGTTTGACGCGCGGCAGTCTCGACCTCGCCTTCATGCGGCGCGAGACGGGCTCGGCCGACCTCGTCTACAAGACGGTCTTCGAGGAGACGCTCGTCGCGGTGCTGCCGAGCGACCACCGCCTGGCCAAGCTCGATCGCATCGAGCTGGGGAAGTTGGAGGGCACGCCCTTTGTCAACGTCTCCGGGACGGCGCCCGAGCTTCTCAAGATCATCAACACCTATGTTCGCCAGAGCGGGCTAACGATCTCAACGGCGCACGAGGCCGATAACATCGTCATGGCGGTGTCGATGGTGGCCTCGACCCGCGGCTTTGCGCTGCTGCCTGGCTATATCAAGAATTTCCTGCCCTGGTCGGTCGTCAGCCGCCCGCTGAAGGGCAAGGCGCCGACGATCGACCTCGTCGTCGGCTACCACAAGGCCAATGCCTCGCCAATCCTGGCGAAATTCATCTCGCGGCTGAACGACCTGATCGAACGCGCAACCAAGCATGTGCCGAGATGATCGCTGCCGGCGCGCGGCTCAGCTGAGCAGCAGCGCCATGCCGGGATCGCCCTTCTCCATCGCGCGACGGTAGGCCGGGCGCGCGCTGACGCGGCCGAGATATTTGACCACGTTCGGACAGCGCGCGAGGTCATAGGGCTGGAAATAGCGCATCGTGGTGAGCGTGAAGACCGTCATGATGTCGGCCGTGGTGAAGCTGCCACCCGCCAGATATTCGGCATCGCGCACGCGCGCATCGACAAGGTCGAAGGCACGGTCGACGCGCGCCCTGATCGCGACCAGCATCGGATTGTCATCTGCGAGCTTGAGCCGGTTCAGCAGCATCAGCCGGCCCATGCCGGCCTGCAGGGTGCCGTTGGCGAAGTGAAACCAGTAGAGGAACTGCGCGAAGTCGGGATCGTCAGTGCGGAGCACGAGGCGGCCGTTGCCATATTTGGCGATGATGTAGTCGACGATGGCGCCGGATTCGGCGAGCACCAGATCGCCGTCGGTGATGACGGGCGCGGCGCCGACAAGATGTAGCGCCTTGTAGTCCGGCGGCGCCAGCATGGTGACGGAATCGCGTGCATAGCGCTTCAGCTCATAGGGAATCCCGAGCTCCTCGCAGAGCCAGACGATGCGTTCGGATTGCGATTTGCCGAGATGGTGGACGGTGAGCATGGTGTCTCCTTACGGGCGAACTGGGTCAGTCGCGTCGCTGCATCCTACCCCGTCATTGCGAGCGCAGCGAAGCAATCCAGACTGCCGCCTGCAGAAAGATTCTGGAGTGCTTCGCTGCGCTCGCAATGACGACGTGGAGAGAGCGCGCCCAAAACTCCTCCATCGTCCCCTACCCCACCTCGTCCGTCACCATGCGCGCGACGACGCGGTCGCGGCGGATGAAGTGGTGCCAGAGGGCCGCGACGAAGTGGATTACGATCAGCGCCAGCAGCACATAGGCAAAGAAGATATGCCGATCCTCATAGGCGCCGGCCGCGGCTTTGTCCGGAGAGGTCAATTGCGGCACGTTGAACAGGCCGAAAAAGTCGGAATAGTTGGGCGAGCGCGCACCCGAATGCGCCCAACCCAGCATCGCGACCAGGATGACGACGAGATAAAGCCCGCCCTGGCTGACACGGGCCGCGATCTTCTGCCAGCGCAAGGACTCGGCCGGCAACGCCGGCGTCGGGTTGATGGCGCGCCAGGCGAGGCGCAGCACCGTGAGCAGCAGGATCACATAGCCGATATCGGCATGGATCGAGCGGTAGAAGAACCTGTCGGCACGCGGCGGGATATGGTTCATCCACCAGCCGAAGCCGATCATGCCGATGATCGCCAGAGCCAGGCCCCAGTGAAACCACCGGGCAACGCTCCCCCAGCCGTTCGTCGTGTTTCTGATCATGTCGGCTCCCGAAAACTTACGGATGTCCCAATCGCTGTGCAGCATGGCTGATAGCGGGTCCAGGCGGCCGACGTGAAATTGAATCGCTCCAAACTGGGACGCGGGCCGTTCTCGCCGCAAAACCGCCCCAAAAACCGAATGGTAACCATGGCGGGCTTAAGGTAGCGACGTGACCAACTCCCCGACGATCCTGGTATTCGATTCCGGTCTTGGCGGCCTCACCGTGCTGCGTGAGGTCGTGGCCGCGCGCCCGGACGCGCATTACACCTACGTCGCCGACGACGCCTTCTTCCCCTATGGCCATCACAGCGAGGACGAAATCATCGCCCGCGTCGTGCCACTGATGGGGGAGCTGATCGGCGCCCATGATCCTGATCTCGTCGTCGTCGCCTGCAACACGGCGTCCACCCTGGTCCTATCGCATCTGCGGGCCGCTTATTCCGTGCCCTTCGTCGGCACGGTGCCGGCGATCAAGCCGGCCTGCGCCCGCTCGAAGACCCGCCGCGTCTCGGTGCTCGGCACCAAGGGCACGGTGAAGCGCGAATACACCAAGGCACTGATCCGCGATTTCGCGCAGGGCTGCGAGGTGACGCTGGTCGGCTCGCCCGAGCTTGCCTCGCTCGCTGAAGCCGAGCTCAGCGGCCAGGCGATCAGCGACGGCGACATCCTCGCCGAGCTCACCCCCTGCTTCGTCGGCGATGCCGCGGACGCAGGCGCACGCACCGACACGGTGGTGCTCGCCTGCACGCATTATCCGCTGCTGCTCGACCGGATGAAAAGGCTTGCGCCCTGGCCGGTGGACTGGATCGACCCGGCGCCAGCTATCGCCCGCCGCGTTTCCGACCTGCTGGGTGCGCCGACAAGCGGCATCGCGCCGTCCGGCGCCGAAATGATTTTCACATCGAACCGCGTGCATGGCCTCAGCGCCACGCTGACGCCATTCTTCGGCGGGCGCGCAGTCGCCTGACTTTTCGCGGACGCGAGGCGCTGCTAGGCTTCGCCATCGTCAGCTCGCGCAAGGTCATCCCATGTCGGTCCCCGCAAAGCCGCTCAACCGCCTTCGCCAATTATGGAGCGAAGGCCGCCCCGCCTTCGGCGCGATCGCAACGATCCCGAGCGTGCAGATGGTCCAGATCATGGCGCGCTCGCTCGACTGGATCATCGTCGATCTCGAGCACGGCCCGATCGGGCTCACCGAAGCGCATGCGATGATCGCAGCGACGACCGGCACGCCATGCACGCCTCTGGTGCGCATCGCGGCGAACGAGCCCTGGCTTGCGAAAGCGCCGATGGATATCGGCGCCTTCGGCATCAATTTCCCGATGATCACTAATCGCGACGATGCCGAAAAGGCGGTGCGCAGCGTGCGCTACCCGCCGCGCGGCGACCGGCTCTGGGGACCGTTCCACGCGCCGTTCCGCTGGGGCCAGTCGATGCCCGACTACATGGCGTCAGCCGACGACGAGATGATCTGCATGATCACCATCGAGCATGTCGATGCCGTCAACCGCATCGACGAGATCATGGCGACCCCAGGCATCGACGTTGCCGTCATCGGCCCCGGCGATCTCGCCACCTCCATCAACAAGCGCGGCCAGATGGACGATCCAGAGTTACTGGCGCTGATCGCGCGGGCCGAGGCCGGGATTCTCAAAAGCGGGGTACCGATCGGCGGCGTGGCGCGCAGCGCCGAGCAGGCCAACCAGCTCATCGACCGCGGCTACCGCGCGATCGCGCTCGGGTTCGACTGGTCGCTGTTCCAGCGCGGCATCATGGCGGCGTTCGACGGGATCAGGCGCTGAGCATCGGTCCCGGCTCTTGAGGCTTGCCGGGAA
This sequence comes from Bradyrhizobium guangzhouense, assembly GCF_004114955.1. Taxonomy (NCBI): domain Bacteria; kingdom Pseudomonadati; phylum Pseudomonadota; class Alphaproteobacteria; order Hyphomicrobiales; family Nitrobacteraceae; genus Bradyrhizobium; species Bradyrhizobium guangzhouense. The sequence goes on along the minus strand of NZ_CP030053.1, from coordinate 2,690,352 downwards.
CGGCAGTGCTGCTAGGGTCGGCCGCCTCTCGCCCCCCATGTCAGTCCGCGGGAACCGAAAGAACGATGCGCGGTCAGCCCAAGAACATTTCCCTGCCGCGTCGCCTGATCATCGACCTGATGTACGCCTCGATGGGCGTGCCCTTCGTGTCGCTCTCCCGCTCGCTCAATATCCGCCCCCTGCTGGAGGCCCGCGCGGCCGCAATGGCGCCGGTCGGCTGGGCGGCGATGTTCGTCAAGGCATTCGCCCTGGTGGCCAGGGACGAGCCGGTGCTGCGCACCGTCTACGCCAAATGGCCCTGGCCGACGCTCTACGAGCTCCCCGACAGCGTGGCGTCGGTAGCGATCGCCCGGCTCGAGGATGGCGAGGAATGCGTCATGCCGCAGCGAATCGCGGCCCCCGAGGCCATGACGCTGGCCGCGGTCGACCATGAGATCCGACGCGCCAAGACGGCCCCGGTCGAAGATGTTCCCATGTTCCGCAAGATCATGCGGGTCACCCGGTTACCGCTGCCGTTGCGGCGCCTGTCCTGGGCGGTGGGCCTCAATTTCGGCCGGCAGCGCGGCAATTGGTTCGGCAGCTTCGCGGTGAGCTCGGTGGCCGCCTATGGCGGCGGCGAGCTCCACCCCATCACGCCCGGCCCGTTCATAGTCAGCTATGGCCTTGTCGAGCCGGACCAGACCATCCATGTCGTGATCCGCTGGGACCACCGGGTCACGGACGCTGCCCCCATCGCCCGGGTCCTGACCCGACTAGAACAGGCCCTGAACACTGAAATTGCTGCCGAATTGCGCGCGGCAGGCGCCAAGCCGATCCGGGCCGTCGGGGCATGATTCCGGGGCCATTCGCATTGACAGCGAACCCCAAACTCCACTAAAAGCCGCCTGCTCGCGGGCCGGTTTCGGCCCGCGAAGCGTTTCGCGACCCGTGGTCTGGTCCCTTGAGCTTTGGGGATCGGACCTGTCGGTGCCGGGCTCATCCCGTCACACAGGAGGGCGCGTTTCCTCAAACCATGCAACCGAAGAGGACGCGATGACTAAGCGCAGTGAGGCGAAGTACAAGATTGATCGCCGTATGGGCCAGAACATCTGGGGCCGCCCGAAGAGCCCCGTGAACCGCCGCGAGTACGGCCCCGGCCAGCACGGCCAGCGCCGCAAGGGCAAGCTTTCGGACTTCGGCGTGCAGCTGCGCGCCAAGCAGAAGCTGAAGGGCTACTACGCCAACATCAGCGAGCGTCAGTTCCACGGCATCTATGTCGAGGCGAGCCGCCTCAAGGGTGACACCGGCGAGAACCTGATCGGCCTGCTGGAGCGTCGTCTCGACGCGGTCGTGTACCGCGCCAAGTTCGTCTCGACGATCTTCGCCGCCCGCCAGTTCATCAATCACGGCCACATCAAGGTGAACGGCCGCAAGGTCAACATCTCGAGCTACCAGGTCAAGATCGGCGACGTCGTCGAGGTCAAGGAAGCCTCCAAGCAGCTCGCCCACGTTCTCGAAGCCAGCCAGCTTCCCGAGCGCGACACCCCCGACTATCTCGAAGTCGACCACGGCAAGATGACCGCCAAATACGTGCGCATCCCCGGCCTCTCCGACGTGCCGTTCCCGGTGCAGATGGAGCCCCATCTGGTCGTCGAATTCTATTCGCGCTGATATCTCTGTGCGATCCACTGCTCAAAGGCCCCGGTTTCCGGGGCCTTTTTGTTGTGTTAAGATGCCTCTCAATGTCCCAGACGACCGACCAGTTCGCCAATATCACTCCCTCGGCAACACCGACCGAAGCCGAGCTTGAGGCGTGGGCCAAGCTCCCCCGTGATGAGCAGGTCCGCCGATATCAAGCGCTATTCGCTCAGCCCGATTGCAACACCTTCACCTCGGACACGCCGGACGACATCCTCGCCGTAGCGCGCCAACGTGTTGCTCAACGCCGCCATGGCTGAGTACCGGCTGTCGGAGCGTACCCGAGCCGATCTGATCGACATTTACGACTTCAGCGAAAGCCGGTTCGGCAAATATCAGGCCGAGGCCTACTACGCCGGCTTGATCCGATCCTTCGAACTTCGCGCCGACTTTCCTCTAATCGGCCAGCAAGTAGATGAACTCGCGGCAGGCTACCGACGTTTCCGCTTCCAATCACATCTGATTTTCTACACGGTACAGCCCGACCACGTCGAAATCCGTGCCGTCCTTCACGGCGCGCAAGGCATCAGACCGCAATTGTTCGACTAGATGAAATGACGAGATCAACCATGCTCTACACCCCTCCCCCCTTCGACCCCAAGGCGCCGCCGGTGCGCATCAATCTGCTCTCGGACACGCAGACCAGGCCGACGGCTGCGATGCGCGAGGCGATGGCGCGGGCCGATGTCGGCGACGAGCAGGTCGGCGACGATCCGACCGTGAATACGCTGTGCGAGCGCGTCGCGGAGTTGATGGGCAAGGAAGCCGCGGTCTACATGCCCTCGGGCACGATGTGCAATGTCACCGCGACGCTGGTGCATTGTCGTCCCGGCGACGAGATTTTGGCGCATGAGACCGCGCACATCATCGCCCGCGAAGGCGGCGCGCATGCCGCGATCGGCGGCTTCCAGGTGACGCAGCTCAAGGGGCCCGACGGCCAGTTCACGCCGGAGACGCTCCGCAAAGCTCTGCACCCGCGCACGCGCTACCAGCCGCCACAGACCGTCGTCAGCGTCGAGCAGACCGCCAATATCGGTGGCGGCACGATCTGGAAGAAGGCCGCGCTCGACGAGATCGTCGCGATCGCCAGGCAACACGGCCTCGTCACGCACATGGATGGCGCGCGCCTGCTGAACGCGACGGTGGCGAGCGGAATCTCGCCGCGCGACATGACCGCGGGTTGGGATTCGGCCTGGATCGACTTCTCCAAGGGTCTCGGCGCACCGATCGGCGGCGTGCTCGCGGGCACCCGCGAATTCATCGACGCGGTCTGGCAATGGAAGCAGCGTCTCGGCGGCTCGATGCGGCAGGCCGGAATCTGCGCGGCTGCCTGCATCTACGCGCTCGACCATCACGTCGAGCGCCTTGCCGACGACCACGCCAATGCGCGCGCCCTCGCCCGCGGTCTGTCGCAGATCTCGGGCATCGAGGTACAGGAGCCCGAGACCAACCTCGTGTTCTTCAAGCCTGATGGCGCCGGCATCCCCGGCGACAAGATGGTTGCAGCCCTGCGCCAGCGCGGCGTGACGCTCGCGATGATGGACGGCCGCATCCGCGCCTGCACCCATCTCGACGTCAATGCGAGCCAGATCGAGGAGACGATCGGCTACGTGCGAGAAATCGCTCGGGGAGCGTAGTTGGGTGACGTAGCCCCGATGGAGCGCAAGCGAAATCCGGGGTTCTCACCTCGCGGGACAATCCTCCCGGATTGCGCTTCGCTTCATTCGGGCTACGGCGGCGGCGAACGCTACCGCCCCATCGCCTGATAGATCAGGGTCTTCAGCGCGAGCTGAATTCGGCCGCGCTGCGACGGCGTCTGCACCATGAAGATTCCGAACAGATCGTCTTCGGGATCGACAAAGAAGAAGGTGCCGCCGACGCCATCCCAGCGATATTCGCCAAGCGGCCACGACGTACCCGCCGGAACCGATATACGCACGGCGAAGCCGAGGCCGTAGCCGCTGGTCTCGCCCGGATAAAAATTCCTGTCACGCTCGACATGGGTTTCGGGACCGACGTGGTCCGATGCCATCAAGGCGATGGTTTCCGGCTTGAGATAGCGTCGGCCGTCGAGCGTGCCACGATTGACCAGCATCTGCGCGAAGCGCGCATAGTCGCCGATGGTGCCGACCAGGCCGCCGCCGCCGGACTCCCACCGCAGCGTTTTCCTGATATCGCGCACCTTTGCCATCGGACTGAGCACGCGATCCTGCGGCATCGGCTCGGCGATGCGCGGCCATTTGGCGGGATCGGCGACATAGAACGTGGTGTCCTTCATCCCGAGCGGATCGAGCAGCCGCTCCTTCGCGAACGCGAACAGCGATTTCCCCGATATCACCTCGATGATGCGGCCGAGCACGTCGATCGAGAGGCCGTAGTCCCAGATCGTGCCGGGCTGTTCGGCGAGCGGCAATGTGGTGATCTTCGCGACCAGTTCGGCATTGGTCAAAGTCTTGTTGTCGAACAGACCGGCGTCTGCATAGAGCTTGTTCACCAGGTCTCCGCCATAATAGCCGTAAGGAATCCCGGAGGTATGGCGCATCAGGTCCTCGATCGTGACCGCGCGCTTGAGCGGCTCCAGCTCCAGCGACACCTTGTCGTCTTCGGCTTTCTTCTCGACGCCGACTTTCATGTCGGCAAAGGCCGGAATGTATTTCGAGACGGGATCGCTGATTGCGAGCTTGCCCTCCTCGACCAGCATCATCGCCAGGACTGCGGTGACCGGCTTCGACATCGAATAGAGCCGGAAGATCGTATCCGCGCTCATCGAGATCTCGGTCGCGACATCGCGGACGCCGAAATTCTCGTAATAAACCGGCTTGCCGTGCTGCTGGAGCAGGAGGATCGCGCCCGGAATCTTGCCGGTCGCGATCTCGTTCCTGATGTAATCGGAGACTTTGGCGAGTCCATCAGGCGTAAAGCTGTGCGCGCGGCTCTCAGAGCCTGCTTGCGCACCGACCACACCGAACAAGATAACGAGCGCCGCGACGAGCGCGCGGCGCCCGAACATGTCAGTTCTCCATGGCTTCATAGACCAGTTGCTTCAATGTCCGTTGGACGCGCTGCCGCTCGGTCGGGGTCTGCTCCAGCAGCACGAAGAACATGTCCTGCTTGCGATCGATCACCAAATAGCAACCGCTGGCGCCGTCCCACTTCAATTCCCCGAGGTCGCCGGGCGGCGGCGGCTTGGCATTGCCGGGATCGGTGCGCACGGCAAACCCAAGGCCGAAACCGAATCCGTCGCCGGGGAAGTAGAAATAGTCGCGATCGACGCCGGAGTCCGGGCCGATCTGGTCGGTCGTCATCAGCTTGAACGTCTCGGGCTTGAGAATGGTCTTGCCGTCGAGACTGCCGCCGTTGACCAGCATCTGCGCAAATCGCGAAAAGTCCGCCATGGTCGACACCATGCCGCCGCTGGCGGATTCCCATTTCTGGCGAACCTCAGTCCTGTACTCGCGGCCAACCCGGAAATTGCTGTCGTTCGGCAGCGGCTGGGCGAGCCGTTTCAGCCTCTCCGGTTCGGTGACGAAGAAGCCTGTATCGGTCATACCAAGCGGACCAAGCAGCTTTTCCTTCTCGAGTTCGAACAATGACTTTCCAGACACGATCTCCATGATCCGCGCCAGAATGTCGGTGGAATGGCCGTACTGCCACAGCGCACCCGGCTGATTGTGCAGCGGCAGCTTTGCGATGCGTTCGGCGAACTCGGCGAGGTCGAAATCGCCGGCATAGATGTTGGCGGCGCGATAGGCCTGGCGAACGAGGCTGTCGCCATAGAAGCCGTAGGTAATGCCCGAGGTCTGAGTCATCAGATCTTTTACCGTCATCGGCCGGGCTAGTGGTACCAGCTCGAGCGTCTTGGCGCCGTCCGCGGCCTTCTTCTCCTCACCGACCTTCACATTTGCAAACGAGGGAATGTATTTCGAGACCGGATCGTCGAGCTTGATCTTTCCGTCCTGGATCAATTGCATCGCCACAACGGAGGTGATCACCTTGGTCAGCGACGACAGGCGGAAGATGGTCTTGTCGGTGATCGGCGCCTTGCTGACCACGTCCTGCACGCCGAAGGCCTCGTGATAGACAGGCTTGCCGTGCTGGTTGATCAGCACGGTTGCGCCCGCGATCTTGCCGGTCGCGACCTCGTTCTTGAAGAACTCACTCACCTTGGCGAGCTTGTCCTGATTGAAATGCGCGCCAGCCGGAATCTCGTAGGTGCCCTCCGCGCGCACAAGCGACATCGTGCCCAACGAAACAAGCGCGCCGCAGACCAGCGCAGTCAGTGCAAAACGTGAAATCATATCCCCTCCCCGGAACATGGCTGGCGAAGTGTACTGGGCGCGTCGTCAGGCACAAGGGCTGCCGTGCCGTGCCAAGACGTCCGTGTGGAGGACGGCGCTGGCCTCCGAAAAACAGCAGAATATGACGTGGCCGACCGACGGCGCGGCCGGCAGGGCCTGAACGGTCGTATCGATCGCAATCTTCGCGGCCCGGTCCCCGGGAAAGCGGAAAATCCCAGTCGAAATCGCGGGAAATGCGACCGAGGACAGCTTGTGCTTCCCGCAAAGCTCTATCGAGCGGCGATAGCAGGCCGCGAGCAGATCGTCCTCACCCAGCGTACCACCGTTCCAGACCGGTCCAACCGTGTGAATCACGTGGGCGGCCTTGAGGCGGTAGCCTTTGGTGATCTTCGCGTCGCCCGTCTTGCAGCCGTGGAGCATGCGGCACTCGGCGACCAGGTCGGGGCCGGCCGCGCGATGGATCGCGCCATCGACGCCGCCTCCGCCAAGAAGAGACGAATTGGCGGCGTTGACGATGGCGTCAACGCCGAGGCTCGTGATGTCGGCGACGACGACGTCGAGCTGAACCTCGCCGATGCGACGCGTCAGCGCGGTCACGGATCAGGCCGCGACGACGACGCCCTTCTCGGAGAAGAGCTGCTGCAATTCGCCGGCCTGGAACATCTCGCGCACGATATCGCAGCCGCCGATGAACTCGCCCTTCACATAGAGCTGCGGGATCGTCGGCCAGTTCGAGTATTCCTTGATGCCGTTACGGAGCTCGGCGGATTCGAGCACGTTGAGGCCCTTGTAGCCGACACCGACGTGGTCGAGGATCTGCACGACCTGGCCGGAGAAACCGCACTGCGGAAACTGCGGCGTCCCCTTCATGAATAGAACCACGTCGTTCGACTTCACTTCGTTGTCGATGAATTCCGCGATGCTCATATCCGTGTCCTTCTGGGGCAGAGCCCTCACCTGTCAATCCGGGCCGGCTCAGCCGATCTAACCCGATACCTGCCTATATATGTAGCCCAAACCGTTGTGCATCCAAAGTAAAATGGCAAAGAGCGATCCCTGGACATCAGGCCGGGGCGGCCCCGACGCCATTGCATGATGACACGAATATCATCACCGGGGAGGACTTTCATACCGTAACGGAGCGCCTATCTAGGACGAACCTTGGTTTTGGAACCCGGTCTCGCCAACAACGTTCTCTTGTCCTGTCTGGAGAAAAACGTGACGAAACAAGCCTCCGCTACGGCCGATCCGCCGCTTTCGTCACCATCGGCCGCCCCTGGCGGCCTCGCGCAGGCGCTGGAGAGCGGGTTTCTGGCCGTCCGTACCGAGACTGAGCGGCGGGCCGCCCCGCTGTCGCCGGAGGACCAGCAGATCCAGTCCATGCCGGACGCAAGTCCGGCGAAATGGCACCGGGCCCATACCACCTGGTTCTGGGAGCAGTTTCTGCTCGGCGAGCATGCGCCGGGCTACCGACCGTTCCACCCCGACTTCGCCTTCCTGTTCAATTCCTATTACGTCAGCGCCGGCCCCCGCCACGCCCGCAATCATCGCGGCGACATCACGCGGCCCAGCGCCACCGAGGTCGGCGCCTATCGCAGCCATGTCGATGCGGCCGTCGTCAAATTCTTCCGCGAGGCCGGCGAGGACAAGCTCCGCGAGATCGCGCCTCTGGTCGAGGTCGGGCTGAACCACGAGCAGCAGCATCAGGAACTGATGTTCACCGATATCCTGCACGCCTTCGCGCAGAACCCGGTCTATCCCGCTTATGACAGGGATTGGCGTTTTCCGGCTGCGACGCGCGCCGCCGAGGACTGGCTGACGCTGAACGAAGGCATCCACACCGTCGGTCATGTCGACGACAGCTTTCATTTCGACAACGAGAAGCCGGCGCATCGCGCCCTGGTCGGCCCGGTCAGGATTGCGCGCAATCTCGTCACCAACGGCGAATGGCTCGCCTTCATGCGCGACGGCGGCTATCAGCGTGCGACGCTGTGGCTGATGGACGGCTTCGCCGCGGCCAGCAAGGAAGACTGGCAGGCGCCGGGCCATTGGCGCGAGATGGACGGGCAGTGGCATGTGATGACGCTTGCCGGCGTCAAGCCGGTCGATCCCGACGCGCCGGTCTGCCACATCAGCTATTACGAGGCCGATGCGTTTGCGCGCTGGGCCGGCAAGCATCTGCCGACCGAGATGGAATGGGAGGTCGCGGCCCGCACCAGGCAGCTCAACGATGCCTTCGGCATCGTCTGGCAATGGACGCGTTCGTCATATTCGCCCTACCCCGGCTACCGCGCCGTCGAAGGCGCGCTCGGCGAGTACAACGGCAAGTTCATGGTCAACCAGCTGGTGCTGCGCGGCTCCTCGCTGGCGACCCCCGACGGTCATAGCCGCGTCACATATCGCAACTTCTTCTATCCGCACCACCGCTGGCAATTCACGGGGTTGCGGCTCGCGGACTATTTCTAGTTTCTCATCCGACGACGAATACGCGCCGGACAGCGCGTTCAGGAGAGTATCATGAATGTGCACGCCAGCGCTTTGGCCGAAGCCCATCTCCCCGACGAACAGACCACCGCTTTCGCCCGTGAGGCCATCGAGGACCTCTCGCAGCAGCCGAAAAAGCTGTCGCCGAAGTATTTTTACGACGCGACCGGATCGGAGCTGTTCGAGGCGATCACGCGATTGCCGGAATATTATCCGACGCGCACCGAGCTTGCGATCCTGAAGGAGCGCGGCAGCGAGATCGCAAAGATCATTCCCGAGAATGCGGCGCTGGTCGAATTCGGCGCCGGCGCGACCACAAAGGTCCGCCTGCTGCTGAACCAGTCCAGATTCGCCGCCTATGTGCCGGTCGATATCTCCGGCGACTTCCTGCAAGCGCAGGCCAACGGGCTCAAGCGCGACTTCCCCTCGCTCGGCATCTATCCGGTGACCGCCGACTTCACCACGCCGTTCGAGCTGCCCAAGGCGGTCGCGTCGATGCCGAAGGTCGGCTTCTTCCCGGGCTCGACCATCGGCAATTTCGAGCCGCATGAAGCGCAGGCCTTCCTGAGGAGTGCCCGCCAGATCCTGGGCAAGGGCGCGCAGATGATCATCGGCGCCGACCTCGAGAAAGAGGAGCGCCTGCTCCACGCCGCCTATAACGATGCCGCAGGCGTCACCGCACGGTTCAATCTCAATGTGCTGGTGCGGATCAACCGCGAGCTCGGCGGCAATTTCGACCTGTCGGCCTTCACCCATGGCGCGATCTACAATCACGACCGGCACCGGATCGAGATGCATCTGATCAGCCGGAAGAACCAGACGGTGCGCCTGCTCGGCACCAGCTTCTCGTTCCGGCCGGGCGAGAGCATTCACACCGAAAACAGCTACAAATACAGCCTCGATCGCTTCGCTGCGCTGGCGCAAGGCGCCGGCTGGCGGGTGCGCGAAAGCTGGACGGACTCCGCGAAGATGTTCTCGGTGCATGCGCTGGAGGCGGCGGAGTAGAAGCTCCGGCGCCTCAGCGCTCCCTGGCCTCTTCCGGCTTCGATCCGAGCGACACCGACTCCCACACCGCGACGACGATCATGATCACGCTCGTCGCGACCGTCAGCCAGAGCGGCGAGAGATCGGCGGCGAACCACCACAGCGCCAGCAACAGGATGATGCCGATGCCGTGGGAGAGCTGGAGGAAGCCGCGGATCGAGTGCTTGAACAGGATGGTGCCGACCAGAAACACCAGGGGACCCGCCGATCGTGCTGACGATGGTGCGGAGATCGGAATGCCCGGTCGGGTGCTTCAGCACCAGTTCGTCCGAGACCGCGGTCAGGATGATGCCGGCGACGATCGGCATATGCAGATAGGTATAGGCGAGCCGCGCCACCCGGCCGGATTCGGCCGCTTTCGAGATCACCTCGGAGCCGGCTTCGGCGCCCTTGTGGAAATAGACCCACCACATCGCGATGCTCCCGACTAGGCACGCGACGAAAGCCAGAATGTTGTCCGCGCTCCAAGTCAGCTCGGCGAAGGTCGCGCCGTTGACGACGACGGCTTCGCCGAGTGCGATGATGATGAAGCCGGCGCAGCGCTCGGCCATGTGGCCGCCCTCGACGGCCCAGGCCTCGACCGAGGAGAAGCCGAGTTTCGGGACCCAGAAGCGGACCGCCGGCGAGACGTATTCGATTCCGAGCGCCGCGCTCCAGAACCACAGCCTCGCCTCGCCATGGGCGAGGCCACCGAGAATCCAGAACACCGCGGAGCCGCAGAGCCAGACCAGGATGCGGATCGCATTGTGCCGGACAGCAGTGCGATGGCGCGGGGTCGCGAACAGCCAGAAGGCGGTCCGCCCGACCTGCATGGCCGCGTAGGCGATCGCGAACCACAGGCCGCGGCCATCGAAGGCCGTCGGGATCGTGGTCGACAGCACGAGGCCGCCCAGCATCATCAGGAAGATCAGGATGCGGACCGGCGTCAGGTCGGGGTTGAGCCAGTTGGTGACCCAGGCCGTGTAGACCCACACCCACCACACGGCCAGGAACAGCAGCGTGACCTCGAGCGCGCCCGACGGCGTGAAGTGGTTCAGCAGCGTGTGCGAAACTTGCGTGACCGCGAAGACGAAGACGAGGTCGAAGAACAGCTCGGCATTGGTGACGCGGCTGGGCTGGTTCGGCACGATGACGCGAAACATCGCACCGCGCGGATTGTCCGCAGCCATCAGGGTCCCCGTCGTGAGATCAGGTCAGCTGCAATCTAGTCAAGCACTTGGTACGCCGGTTTGCAGCGCCAGCGCATGCAGCACGCCGCCCATCTGGCCCTGCAGGGACCGATAGACGATCTGATGCTGCTGGACGCGGGACTTGCCGCGGAAGGATTCCGAGATCACGGTCGCGGCATAGTGGTCGCCATCGCCGGCGAGGTCACGGATGGTCACCTCGGCATCGGGGATCGCTGCCTTGATCATCGCCTCGATATCGTGGGCGTCCATGGGCATTCGGCTCTTACTCCTTGTGGTCGGCTGACAGGCTCAGCGTCGAATCGTTTGCCGGAGCCCGGGTTCGTAAAGCCACGCTTGCCGGCAGGGGCAAACTTAGCGTGAACGGCCTTCTACGTCACGCCTTCAGACACTATATCCCTGATCCCATCAGGATAAAGGCACGACAAAGTGCCGCGAGCGGCGGATCGATCGAAAAGGCGCGAAATCATGAAGCTTCCAGGCCCCGACCACCCCATCACCATCACCCAAAACCCCCGCCGCGTCCGCGTGACGGCGGGCGACATCGTGATTGCCGAGAGCTCCAAGGCGCTGACGCTGAAGGAGGCCAGATATCCGGCGGTGCAATATCTGCCGCGAGAAGATGCCAACATGGCGCTGCTGGAGCGCACCGAGCGCACCACCCACTGCCCCTACAAGGGCGACGCCAGCTATTACAGCATCAAGGCCGACGGCAAGACGCTCGACAACGCCATCTGGACCTATGAGACGCCCTTCCCCGCAATGACGGAGATTTCAGGCCATCTCGCTTTCTATCCGGACAAGGTGAAGATCGAGGAAGTCGGCTGAGCGCTGATACCGTCATTCAGGGATGGCGCGAACGACCCGAGCACAGGTGCGCAACTGCGCGCCATGGTTCGCGCTTCGCGCGCCCGGGAATGAGTCCTGCGGTCACGCCCTGAAGACCGTGAGCCCGAGGACAAGTAACACCAGGAAAATCACGACGAAGACGTAGAACAGGAAGCGGGCGATGTCGGCGGACGCGGCCGAAATGCCGGTGAAGCCGAGCACACCGGCCACGATCGAGATCAGCAGGAATATCAATGCCCATTTCAGGATCGTCATCGCCAGCTCCGCAACATTGGCCGCCTCAATCGGCGGCCACTCACCGTTTCGGGAACGCTAACCGCGTTGCGCGGAACTGGTTCCTGGGGCACGATGGAAGAATGTCGCGGCGCAAACTGCGCCTGCTGAATCGGGTTCCCGGGGGCAGGGTCCAGCCGGGATGGGAAACGCGATTGGGGCGACCATGACAACGATGTCAACGTCTGCGACGATGAGCGCAGAGACGCATGCCGAGCCGAAGGCCAAGACGCGCAATTTATCGCTCGACCGCGCCCGCACCTTCCTGACGCTGGTGGTGCTGCTGCATCATGCCGTCATCCCCTACACCTATTTCGGTCATACCGACCCGAAGTTCTTCTTCGGCTTCGACATGATCGTGCTCGCCACCGACAGTTTCTTCATGGCGATGTTCTTCTTCCTGTCGGGGCTGTTCGCGTGGTCGGGAATCGCCCGCAAGGGACCGGCGAGCTATCTGGAAGACCGGGTCCGCCGGCTCGGCATCCCTTTCGTGGTTTGCGCATTCTCGGTCATTCCGATCGCCTACTACGCCATCTCGCTGCGGAATAATCCCGAGATCGGCTTTTCGCAGTTCTGGTGGACCACGATCACGCAAGGCCCGTGGCCATCGGGGCCGATCTGGTTCCTCTGGGTCTTGTTCGCCTTCGACCTGATCGCGTGCCTCCTGTACCGGATTTGGCCCAACCTGCTCGACCCTATCAACCGCCTCTCGGTGCGCGGACGGCGCCGACCCGCGGAATTCTTCGCGGTCATGCTGGCCGTCAGCGCCGCGTTCTATGTCCCCGGGCTGATGTATTTCGGACCCAGCAGCTGGTTCGAGTTCGGGCCGTTTTCGGTCCAGCATGGGCGCGTGATGCTCTATGCGACCTACTTCTTCTTCGGCGCCGGCATCGGCGTTGCCAATATGGATCGCGGACTGCTCTCGGCTGAGGGCAGGATGGCCAAGGTGAGCTGGGAGTGGCTGGTCCTGGCGATCGTTCCGTATTGCCTGCTGTGGGTGCTGATCTTCATCAAGCGACAGATACTCGGCAATCCGTCGCCACAGCCGAACTGGTATGAAGGAATCTACGCGCTCAACGTCACCGTCTTCAGCGTGGCCATCATGTTTCTGATCCTGGCCTTCTTCCAGCGATTCAGGCAGTCGGGCTCAGCGATGCTGCTCGATCCGATGCAATCCGCCGCCTTCGGCATGTTCCTGGTGCACTACCCGATCACGCTGTGGCTGCAATACTGGCTGTTCGACTACAATCTGCCTGCCGTCGTGAAGGCTTTGACGGTGTTCGTGATGACGGTGATTTTCAGCTGGGCCGTGACAGCCGCCTTGCGGACGATTCCCGGCGCGACGCGGGTCTTGTAGGGCACGCCCTCTCCTGCTCGTGATTGCGCCGGAGAATGCGGCGGTCGCCTTACGCCGCCTTGCCGCCCATGTACTCCGGCAGCCAGCGCTCGAATGACGTCCGCAGCGCATCGATCGTGACAGGCGCCTCTCCTGCGATCGCGATCGCATCGCCGCCGGTGGTGCCGATGCGCACGCAGGGCACCTCGCAGCCGCGCATCTTGGCGAGCACGCGGCCGGCTTCGGTTTCCGGCACGGTGACGAGGTAGCGCGCCTGGTCCTCGCCGAACCAATAGGCCTGCGAGACCAGCGACGTCGGGGCCGCCAAGAGCTTCGCGCCGATGCCGCTTGCCATCGCCATTTCGGCGAGCGCGATCAAGAGGCCACCGTCGGAGAGATCGTGCACCGCGGTCGCCGTGCCCGCATGGATCATGCCGCGCACGCAGTCACCGTTGCGCTTCTCGGCGGCGAGATCGACCGGCGGCGGCGCCCCCTCTTCGCGACCGCAGATGTCGCGCAGGTAAACCGACTGGCCGAGCCAGCCATGGGTCTCGCCGATCAGGAGGATGGCCTCGCCTTCGGCCTTGAAGGCGAGCGAGGCCGATTTGGTGAAATCGTCGAGCAGGCCGACACCGCCGATCGATGGCGTCGGCAGGATCGCGCGACCGTTGGTCTCGTTGTAGAGCGAGACGTTGCCGGAGACGACCGGGAAGTCGAGCGTGCGGCAGGCTTCCGAGATGCCCTTCAGGCAGCCGACGAACTGGCCCATGATCTCGGGCCGTTCAGGGTTGCCGAAATTGAGATTGTCGGTGATCGCAAGCGGCTTGCCGCCGACGGCGGTGATGTTGCGCCAGGCTTCCGCCACCGCCTGCTTGCCGCCCTCGAATGGATCGGCCTCGCAATAGCGCGGCGTGACGTCGACGGTCAGCGCCAGGCCCTTCGGCCCATCCTGCACGCGCACGACCGCGGCATCGCCGCCGGGACGCTGCATGGTGTTGCCGAGGATGACATGGTCGTACTGCTCCCAGACCCAGCGCTTTGAGCACATGTCGGGCGTGCCGATCAGCTTCTCCAGCGCGGCGCCAACTCCCATCGGGGCCGGCACCTCGCGCGCATGCACGACCGGCAGCGCGGCGGAGGGCACGTGCGGGCGGTCATAGAGCGGCGCCTCGTCGCCGAGCTCCTTGATCGGCAGGTCGGCCATGACGTCGCCGCCATGCTTGACCACGAAGCGCTTGCTCGGCGTGGTGTAGCCGACCACCGCGAAGTCGAGGCCCCACTTCCTGAAGATCGCCTCGGCTTCCTTTTCCTTCTCGGGCTTGAGCACCATGAGCATGCGCTCCTGGCTTTCCGAGAGCATCATCTCGTAGGCGCTCATGCCGATCTCGCGGGTCGGCACCGCGTCGAGATCGAGGTCGACGCCGAGGTCGCCCTTGGCGCCCATCTCGACCGCCGAACAGGTCAGCCCCGCCGCGCCCATGTCCTGGATGGCGATGACGCAGCCCTTCTCCATGATCTCGAGGCAGGCCTCGAGCAGCAGCTTCTCGGCGAAGGGATCGCCGACCTGCACCGTCGGGCGCTTCTCCTCGGACTTGTCGTCGAACTCGGCCGAGGCCATCGAGGCGCCGTGGATGCCATCGCGGCCGGTCTTGGAGCCCAGATAGACGATCGGCATGTTCACGCCGGAGGCCGCCGCGTAGAAGATCTTGTCGGCATCGGCGAGACCCACCGCCATCGCGTTGACGAGGATGTTGCCGTCATAGCGGGTGTGGAAGCGCACCTGGCCGCCGACCGTCGGCACGCCGAAGGAATTGCCGTAACCGCCGACACCGGCGACGACACCGGAGACGAGATGCCGGGTTCTGGCATGCTCGGGCGCACCGAAGCTCAGCGCATTGAGGCAGGCGATCGGGCGCGCGCCCATGGTGAAGACGTCGCGCAAGATGCCGCCGACGCCGGTGGTCGCGCCCTGGTACGGCTCGATGTAGCTCGGGTGGTTGTGGCTCTCCATCTTGAAGACCACGGCCTGGCCGTCGCCGATGTCGATCACGCCGGCATTCTCGCCGGGACCCTGGATCACCCAGGGCGCCTTGGTCGGCAGGCCGCGCAAATGGATCCGCGAGGATTTGTACGAGCAGTGCTCGTTCCACATCGCCGAGAAGATGCCGAGCTCGGTGAAGGTCGGCTCCCGCCCGATCAGTTTCAGGATGCGCTCATACTCGTCGGGCTTGAGCCCGTGGGCGGCAACCAGTTCGGGGGTGATCTTGGGTTCGTTCGTCATGGCTTCAGGGGCTTTCGGCGGCGTTTTGCCGTTCTTAGGAAGATCGGACGGCTTCGAAAAGCCCTTTATGGCGCATTTTCCCGCTGTCCCACGTTTTGCAAGGTGGGTCGGCGGCGATCGGGAATTGCAAGGCGCTGACGGATCGGATTTAAGGGCTGAAGACCCGTAATTGAAGGCCCTATTTCCTTGCACGAATTGACCAAAGTCCCCGCTCCCCGCCGGCCCGACCTGCATGTCGCCACCGAGGGCGAATTCAGCGGTTGGCGGACCTGGATTCGCGACAGTTTTGAGAGCCATATCGGCCCGTTCTGGCACAAGGTCGAGGACGACGGCAGCGTCCGCTGCGCCTTCCGGGTCGAGAAGAAGCACCTCAACGGCTCCGGGAACGTCCATGGCGGCTGCTTCATGGCCTTCGCCGATTATTGCCTGTTCGCAATCGCCACCCACGAGCTGGACAGCCCGGCCGTGACCACCAATTTCGCCTGCGATTTCCTCGATGCGGCCCGCGAGGGCGAGCTGGTCGAATGCACCGGCGACGTCTCCCGCGCCGGCGGCTCGCTGATCTTCCTGCGGGGCAAGCTGGCATCTGCCGGCCGCCCGCTGTTCACCTTCTCCGGGACGATCAAGCGGGTGAAGCGAAAGCCGCTCTCTCAGCCGAACGCATAGCTCGGCGGCTCCTCGCGGCGAGCGGGCGCTTGGTTAGCACCGACAGAAATCAGGCGGCCTTTTCCAGATGCGCGGTGAGGCCTGCAAACAGGCCGCGGCCATCGGTGCAGCCCATGATGTCTTCGACGTGGTTTTCCGGGTGCGGCATCATGCCGAGCACGTTGCCCCCATCGTTGACGATGCCGGCGATGGAATGCGCCGCGCCGTTGATGTTGTTGGCCTCGTCGACCACACCCTCGGCCGAGCAATAGCGATAGAGCACACGCCCCTCGCCCTCGAGCCGCTTGATGGTCTCTTCATCCGCCTCGTAATTGCCCTCGCCATGGGCCACCGGCACGCGGATCACCTGGCCGGCATTGTAGCCGCGGGTGAACGGGGTATCGGAACGCTCGACGCGCAGATGCACGTCCTTGCAGATGAATTTCAGCCGCGCATTGCGCATCAGCACGCCCGGCAGCAGACCCGACTCGCAGAGGATCTGAAAACCGTTGCAGACGCCGAGCACGAGGCCGCCCTTGGCCGCATAGCCGCGCACCGCATCCATTACAGGCGCCCGCGCCGCGATCGCGCCACAGCGCAAATAATCGCCATACGAGAAACCGCCGGGCACGACCACGAGGTCGGTGCCAGCAGGCAGCGAGGTCTCGGCATGCCACACCATCGCCGGCTCATGGCCCGAGATGAGCTTCAGCGCGCGCGCCATATCGCGCTCGCGATTAATTCCAGGGAAAACGAGGATGGCAGCTTTCATGATGTAGGTGCGCCGCTCAGTTCGAGACGTTTTTGGATTCGATCAAGTCGCCCCTCATGTCGTACGAGGGTCGCATGAACGCTCGCGATTTCCTGAAAAACGCCCGTAATCTCCTGACGGGTCGCATTTTGCGAAACTCGCAAAGCTTGCAAACTCTGATTCATTTCGTCGATCTTGCCGTCCACCTGCGCAAGCCGTGCTTGAATCGACTTCATCACTTCGAACATCAATTCCGCAGTGACGTCGGCCATTCTGCCAACCCCTATGCCTTCATCTCGATCGCGTAGTTCTCGATCACGGTGTTGGCGAGCAGCTTGTCGGCGGCGTCCTTCAGCGCGGCTTCGGCCTTGGCCTTGTCGGCGCCGGCGAGCTCGATGTCGAACACCTTGCCCTGGCGGACGCTGGCGACGCCGTCCACGCCGAGCGACTTCAGCGCGCCTTCGATGGCCTTGCCCTGCGGATCGAGGATGCCGGTCTTCAGGGTAACGGTAACACGTGCCTTCACGTCGATATTCCTCTCAGCTCTTCACCAGCACGGGACCCGTGCCCTGCGGGCGCTCGTTCTCCATGAGGATGCCGAGGCGCTTTGCGACTTCGGTATAGGCCTCGAGCAGGCCGCCGAGATCCCTGCGGAAACGATCCTTGTCGAGCTTCTCGTTCGACTTGATATCCCAGAGACGGCAGCTGTCCGGCGAGATCTCGTCGGCGACGATGATGCGCATCATCTCGTTCTCGAACAGGCGGCCGCACTCCATCTTGAAGTCGACGAGGCGGATGCCGATGCCGAGGAAGAGGCCGGTGAGGAAATCGTTGACGCGGATGGCGAGCGCCATGATGTCGTCGATCTCCTGGGGCGTGGCCCAGCCGAACGCGGTGATGTGCTCTTCCGACACCATGGGGTCGTTGAGCTGGTCGTTCTTGTAATAGAACTCGATGATCGAACGGGGCAGCTGGGTGCCCTCCTCGATGCCGAGGCGCTGCGACAGCGAGCCGGCGGCGACGTTCCGCACCACCACCTCGAGCGGCACGATCTCGACCTCGCGAATCAACTGCTCGCGCATGTTGAGACGGCGGATGAAATGGGTCGGCACCCCGATGTCGTTGAGGTGCTGAAACAGGTACTCCGAGATCCGGTTGTTGAGGACACCCTTGCCCTCGATCACCTGATGCTTTTTGGCATTGAACGCGGTGGCGTCGTCCTTGAAGTGCTGGATCAGGGTACCGGGCTCCGGGCCTTCATACAGAACCTTTGCCTTGCCTTCATAAATGCGACGCCGACGGCTCATTGGGATGTACCGTGTTTTGTTGAAATCCATGTATTTGGTGTGCTCCGGTTACCAGGTTACGACCCACAGCGGAGCTGCCGTGAACGACCTGGAACCCCATCTCAATCCCTGGAAACGCCAAGGGAAACAGAACGGGAACCAAGCCTTTAGGCAACCTATCCGATTGGCTGTCCCAGCACAATCGATCCGGCCCATCCGACGCTGACTTATACCACCTTGCCTGCGGCTTTACGGCTCGTTGTTTCGCCGATCCTGCCCTCTATCTAGGCATGCGCGGGGGCCCTCGCAACGAGGGCCGCCACGTCCAGCAGCCCCCCGGAGGAATCGGAAGACGCATGAGCGAATTCAACAAGCGCGAAGAAGGCTTTGAGAAGAAGTTTGCCCTCGACGAGGAGCAAAAATTCAAGGCGGTGGCCCGCCGTAACCGGCTGCTGGGTCTGTGGGCGGCCGAAAAGCTCGGAATCACGGGCGAAGCCGCCGCCGCCTATGCCAAGGAGGTGGTCGCCGCCGATTTCGAGGAGGCCGGCGATGGCGACGTCCTGCGCAAGGTCATGGCCGATTTCGCCGCCAGGAACGTGGCCCTCACCGAGCAGGCGATTCGGGCCAAGATGAGCGAGCTGATCGCGGTCGCGGCGGCCGAGGTGAAGGCCGGCACGTAATCTCAACGGTGGGCGGGGGATGGGCATGGAAGGCCCATCCACCCCTCACGCTCCCGGGCTTGCAGCCGGCTCCTGGCGGTGCCAAATGGGCGGCATGTCACAGGATCACATCTCCAACGTCCTTGCCCAACGCTATGCCTCGCCCGCGATGCGCGCCATCTGGAGCGGCGAAGGCAAGGTTCGCCTCGAACGCGACTATTGGATCGCCGTGCTGAAGGCGCAGCGCGATCTCGGTATCCCGGTGCCCGATGGCGTGATCGAGGCTTACGAGCGCGTGAAGGACCAGGTCGACCTCGCCTCCATCATGCGGCGCGAGCGCATCACCCGCCACGACGTCAAGGCTAGAATCGAGGAGTTCTGCGATCTCGCCGGTCACGAGCACCTGCACAAGGGCATGACCAGCCGCGACCTCACCGAGAACGTGGAGCAGCTGCAGGTCTATCGCGGTCTCCAGCTGGTCGAGACCAAGAGCATCGCCGCGCTGATTCGCTTTGCCAGGCACGCCAAGCAATTCCGCGACATGCCGTTCACGGCGCGCACGCACAACGTCGCCGCGCAGGTCACCACGCTCGGCAAGCGCATCGCCATGTTCGGCGAGGAGATGCTGGTGTCGCATCAGAGCCTCGTCAGCGTGCTCGACAGCTATCCCGCGCGCGGTCTGAAGGGCGCGGTCGGCACGCGGCTCGACCAGATCACCCTGTTCAACGGCGATGCCGGCAAGGCGCGCGCACTCGAGCAGCGCATCCTCGTCCATCTCGGCCTGCCCAGGAGCTTCGATGCGGTCGGCCAGGTCTATCCGCGCAGCCTCGACTTCCGCGCCGTCAGCGTGCTGACCGAGCTTGCCAGCGGTCCCGGCAATTTCGCCAAGACGCTGCGGCTGATGGCGGGCCATGAGCTTGCCAGCGAAGGCTTTGCCAAGGGCCAGGTCGGCTCCTCCGCGATGCCGCACAAGATGAACAGCCGCTCCTGCGAGCGCATCAACGGCCTGCATGTCGTCTTGAAGGGCTATCTCGCGATGGCCGCCGGGCTTGCCGGCGATCAGTGGAACGAAGGCGACGTCTCCTGCTCCGTGGTCCGCCGCGTCATGCTGCCCGATGCCTTCCTCGCCATGGACGGCCTGCTCGAGACCCTGCTCTCGGTGCTCGACCAGATGGAAATATTCGACGCGGTCGTCGCGACCGAGCTGAATCGGTACCTGCCCTTCCTGCTCACCACCACTGTCATGATGGAAGCAGTGAAGAAGGGCGCGGGCCGCGAAGGCGCGCATGAGGCGATCAAGGAGCACGCCGTCGCTGCCATCAGAGACCTGCGCACCGGCAAGATCGTGCAGAACGATTTGCTCAAGCGCCTCGCCGCCGACCAGCGCCTCGGCCTCAGTGAAGCCGAGCTCGCCCAAGTGCTCGATCACGGCCGCGCCAATTCCGGCGATGCCGGCGCTCAGGTCGACTATTTTGCTGAGCAGGTGGACGCGCTGGCCAAGGCAAAGCCCGAGGCTGCCAAGTACACGCCCGGCGCGATCCTCTGACATGTCTCGTCGTCATTGCGAGGAGCTCTTGCGACGAAGCAATCCAGACTGCCGCCGTGGAAAGATTCTGGATTGCTTCGCTCGCAATGACGAAGGGCCTCAGCCTTCCTTGAAGCCGTACTCCGGCACGTTGCCGCTGGCGCCGTAATATTTGTACGGCAGGAATTTGCCTGACATCGTGATCTTGACGCGATCGCCCTTCGGATTCGGCAAGCGTTCCATCACCATGTCGAAGTCGATCGCCGACATGATGCCATCGCCATATTCCTCTTCGATCAACGCCTTCCAGGCCGGACCGTTGACCATCACCAGCTCATAGAAACGATAGATCAGGGGGTCGGTCGGCGGCATCGGCATGCCGCGCATCGGTGTCTCGTTCAGCATCGACGTCTCGGCCTTCGACAGGCCGAACAGCTCGGCGGCATTGGCAGCCTGCGGCTTCGTCAGCTTCATCTGGCCGAGGATCGCGCCTGTTATCAGCACCTCGGAATAACCGCCGATTTTTTCGCAGATGTATTTCCAGCTCCAGCCCTTCTCGCGCTTGATGTCGAGCAGCTTCTCGGTGAGGTCTTCGCGTTTCATGTCATGGTCTCCGTCGCTAGGCATTTGCCGCCTGCCGCTTTCGGAGGCACGAAACGTGCCAATAAATGAGGCTCGTGGCTTCAGGACAACGTCCTGGAAAACCCCGCCGCCAGATGATCGATCAGATCTCGTAGGGTGGATTAGCCGAAGGCGTAATCCACCACCGTTCGTCTCTGCAGAAACAGAAGTGATGGGTTACGCACGCCGACCGCGCTTCGCGCCGCCGCGCGAAGTGCAGCTTGGGCGCGCGTCGTAGTTTGAATTAGGCCGCAGAGAGAGACTGACCATTCGGGAGAGACCGTGAGGCGAAGCCAGCATAAGAACGGAACGCCACGTAGCGTTGAGCGACGCCGGATGTTATATATTTGCTTGAACTCGGCGCCCGGAGAAAACCTTGCCGCAAATGACTGACCCGCACGACTCTCTACCGTCATTTCAGCGGGCGCTGCGCGACGGAGAATTAATCGTGCAAAAAGGTGCATTGGATCGGGAGCTCATCGTCCATCTCGACCACCCCGCGCCTGGCGTAAATCGTATGACCTATGCAAAGCTGGACGGGAAGAAAGTGGTGGGCTTGGTTCAAATGGTCCCCGCCCAGCTTTTGAACGGGCTACCTTGTTTTCAGGCTGGCGTGGCTGTCGCAAGGGAGTACCGCCGCAAGGGCCACGCCAAACGCCTTGTCGCGGCCGCGATAGCCGAATTGAAGCAAGGATTAGCGCGAGACGCAAAAATCAAATCGTTTTATGTTGAGGCCATCGTCAGCGTAGAGAATGAGCCATCGAAGCGTCTCGCGGCCGCAACGATATCTAAAGAGCCAACCGCGGTAACGGACGAACTTTCGGGGCAGCCGGCTCTGCAATACGTCTTGAAGGTATGAGCGCTCGCAGCACTGCGCTAGTGTCTCCAGAACAAGCGCCCGTGCGGATCGTCGACCACGACATCGGCCGACCTGGACCGTGCGATCTTCAACGCGCACTCAAGTGCTTCAACAATCGGCATTGCCGCCGAATAGGCGTTCACCTTGCCCGGTCGGGGATCGCCTAGTCTAAAGACTCCCAAGACATGGCCTTTAGGGTGCTGGAAGACTTGGACTTCCATGATCGGCTGAGAGCTAGCCATCTCCGAGTTCCTTGAAGCGCGCAACGGCGTGTGCATGATTGTCCGGCCCGAGGCGACCGCCGCTATTGACCTGTTGAAGGCTTAAATTCAGTGACTGACCATTCAGGTCGTACAGATTGCCGTCGTCGTCGAGCATCGCAAACTTCTTCTTCGTCGCGACGCTGAACACGCCGCCATTCTCGATCCAACCGATCTGATCGGTGCCGTGCCAAATATGACCGCTGTGTATCGGGCGAACGCTGCGCCGGCGGAGTTCTTCCGCATTCCGCGCCGGCTGACTATAGACTTGTTGCGGTCCGGTCATTCGACTCAAACTCCATCTAGCTCGACTCAGGCTTGAGCTGCCGCATACTACAAGTCACTTCAAGCCTATATCCACACCTTTATGCAGCCCTGACGTAACGCTCCGCCGGGATAAGTGATATTATAATTGCCTCACGGGGAGTTTGTTGGCTTGAACATCTCAGTTGATGCTTTTGACGAGCGCAGAGTTCAAACTCTATGGAGTGAACGCCAGCGCGCACTACGGCCGCCGAAGCAGCTAGGCGAACTTCAACTTCATGTGGATGCCGAACTCCCGATGCATGGGCCGGATGGGCGGAATCGTTGCCACTTTCCGAGAGTCCCGGACGATTTCGTTCATGACTTGAAAAAGAATGGAATCGACTACTCGATCTTCTGACGACCCCGGCATAGCGCGGTTCGCGCAACGTGCGATCGGGCTGTCAAACGAATAGGTCCACGCCATCCCGCTCTAATCGGCGGCAATTGCCACCCTAGCGCCCCAGTGTCCGGAGCCCCGTCGCCTAGACGAGCGGAGGCGCGAATTGCGTTTGCTCGGCTAGTCCACCCACGACACCAACGTTCTAGAAAAACCAGCCGCGAGATGATCGATCAGCGCGCGAACGGCCCGCGACAGACCCCGTCGTGTCGTAAATGTGAGACGCACGATCCCCCTGTGACCATCAGATGGGACGTCATTACTCTGGAGGATGGCAGGATCGCGACGCTCTATGCGTTCCTGGACCAGCCGGGCAAGTGAATTACGCACTCTGCTCCACCATCCCCTGCAGCCGCACCAGCTCCGCCTCGAGATCCCGCTCCACATCCGCAGCCCGAATCTCCAGCACGCGATAATCCCGCGCCTCCAACCACGCGCGCCGCAACGCGCGGTCGGCGGCAATCGGCTCACCCTCGCCCGGGTTCACCAGCTCGATCGCGATCCGATGCGGGAACGAGACGAAGTCCGGAATGTGGCGGCCGACCGGCGTCTGGCGCTTGAACTGGCCTGCGAAGCGGCGGTCGCGCGTCAGCGCCTGCCAGAGCAGGCGTTCGGCATCCGTCGGGTTGCGGCGGAGCAAGCGCGCGAGGCCGCGCACGGTCGAGCCGCTATCGGGTGCGCCGCCGGCCTGCCCATGCTCGGCGAGCAGCGCGCGCAGGCGGGTGGCTTGCTCGCCATCGAGTACGCCGCCCTTGGCCGGGCCCTTGCGTCCCTCCGCGATCGCCATCACCACCCCATGGAGGGTGTGCATGTCCTGCTTGGTCGGCTCCATCCGGCTGAAGATGTTGCGCAGGTTGACGAGCATGGTGTCGCGCTTTTCGGCCGGGCGCAGGAATTCGACGCGGTCGAGCTCGCGCACGAGATTGTCGAAGAAGGCCTGCATCTGGTGCTGCGAGGCGCGCTCGGAACGTTCCGGCATGCCGTGCGGCAGCGCGCCTGCCGTCGCCTGCTTGAACCACTCATAACCGACCAGCAGCACGGCCTGGGCGAGGTTGAGCGAGGCGAAGCCCGGATTGACCGGGAAGGTGATGATGCGGTTGGAGAGCCCGACCTCCTCATTGGTGAGGCCCCAGCGCTCGCGGCCGAACAGGATGCCGCACCTGCCGCCGGCCACAATATGCCCGGCGATCTCGCTGGCTGCGGCTTCCGGCCCGACCACCGGCTTGGCCTGGTCGTGAGGGCGCGCGGTGGTGGCGAACAGCAAATCGAGGTCGGCGACCGCCTGCTCCACCGTGTCGAACAGTTCGACCTTCTGCAGAATGTGGTCGGCGCCGGCGGCGGCCCGCTGTGCGGCAATGTTCGGCCAGCCGTCGCGGGGGTTGACGATGCGCAGGGCACTCAGGGCAAAGTTGCCCATCGCGCGCGCGGCCATGCCGATGTTCTCCCCGAGCTGCGGCTCGACCAGGATCACGATGGGACCGTCGATGGCGTGCCCTGCCTTGGTCTTGTCGGTGCCGGACATTCTCAGTTCACTTTCTGGTTCAGCGTTCGTCTCGGGCGTCCGAAAAGCCTGAAGCTCTGTTTGAAGACACTGATCCAAGCCCTCATCGACGCAGTCGTGCCGCCTTCCGCGCGGCGCAATTTTCTCAACGGAGATAACAGGGTTAGCGGCGTTTGCGAAACCGCAATCGCACCTCAATTGGGGACGATTTCGCCGCCCGGCTTGCGCGCGCTTTGCTTTCGGATATGGCTATCAAGCACAACCAAAGCGAAGCCGAAAGGCCTGAGCTGAAGCAACAATTGAGTGGGGGGATGGCGATGCTGAGCCGATGGAAATTGGCGCTTCTGGGACTGGTCCTGATCGTGGTGGGCGGCCTGATCGCCCATCTGACGCAGACCTCAGGCGGCATCCGGATCCAGGATGTCAGGTTCAAGGGCGCCAAGGGCAACACCATGAGTGCCCTGCTCTACATCCCCGCGAATGCCACCGCGCAGACCCCGGCGCCGGGCATCCTCGCCGTTCACGGCTACATCAATTCGCGCGAGACCCAGGACGGCTTCGCCATCGAGTTCGCCCGTCGCGGCTATGTCGTGCTGGCGCTCGACCAGACCGGCCATGGCTATAGCGACCCGCCCGCCTTCGCCAACGGCTTTGGCGGCCCCGACGGCCTCGCTTATCTGCGCAGCCTCGACATCGTCGACAAGGCCAATATCGGCCTCGAGGGTCACTCGATGGGCGGCTGGACGGTGCTGGCCGCAGCCGCTGCGATGCCTGACGGCTACAAGTCGATGGTGCTGGAGGGCTCCTCGACCGGCAAGCCGTTCGCGGCCGATGGCACAACGAGCTGGCCGCGCAATGTAGCGTTGGTGTTCGCCCAGTACGAGGAATTCTCGACCCTGATGTGGGGCGTCGAGCGCGCCCGCGACGTGACGAAGAGCCCCAAGCTGTGGGCGATGTTCGGCACGCAAGGCCCGGTCGAGCCGGGCAAGGTCTATGGCGATCCGGCGGCCGGCACGGCGCGGGTGCTGTACACGCCGGCGATCACGCACCCGGCCGAGCACATCTCGCATGAGGCGATCGGCTACAGCCTCGAGTGGTTCGCCAAGACGTTGCAAGGCGGTACGCCTCGGCCGGCCGACGACCAGATCTGGTTCAGCAAGGAGCTCGGCACGCTGATCGCACTGGTCGGTTTCGTCGTGCTGTTGATCGGTACCTTCGACGGCCTGCTGGAGGCGCCGATGTTCTCCCGCCTGCGCCTGCCGGCTGTCGCCGACGGCACCATGCCGCCGCATCACGCCACAACGGGCCGGCGCTGGACCACGGCCTTCATTCTCTCGGCCTTCATCCCGGCGCTGACCTACTATCCGGCCTTTGCGCTGGGCGGCACCTTCGTGACGCCGTCAGCGTTCCTGCCGCAGGGCATCACCAACCAGATCCTGGTCTGGGCCATCATCAACGGCCTGATCACGCTGGCGCTGATGGGCTTTGCCCCGAAGCGCAAAAGCCGCGCCGGGCTGGTCGGCCAGTCGCTCGTGATCGCGGTTGTCTCGGTCGCGGTCGGATACGCCGCGCTGTGGCTCGCCGACCTCGCCTTCAAGATCGACTTCCGCTTCTGGATCGTCGCGCTGAAGCTGATGAACGTGAAGCAGGTTCTGATCTTCCTGATCTATTTGATTCCGTTCACGGCGTTTTTCGTGGTGGCGCTGGACGTGCTGCACCGGAATTTCTCGACGATGGAGGCGCCGCGGCTCGCGCTTTACCTGACCAACATCCTGGCGCTGACGTTGGGCTTCATCGTGCTGCTGGTCCTGCAATACGGCACGCTCTGGCTGACCGGAAAGCTGTTCAACCCGCTGCCCGATCCCGGCTTCGTGCCGCTCTCGACCATCGTCGCCATCCAGTTCGTACCGCTGCTCGCCATCGTCGCCGTGATCGCGACCTTCACCTGGCGACGGACCGGATCGAGCCTGCCGGGCGCCCTGATCTCGGGCCTGTTCGTCACCTGGTACATCGTAGCCGGCACGGCGACCCAGGCCGCCTTTTAGAGGCGCTCCGGAAGGACCCCGGATCGCGCGCGGGATGGGTGCCCAAACAAGGTGCCGCATCGGTCATTCCGGCCTCGCCGGAATGACTGATCTCGGCGAAAAGATGGGCTGAAAGTGCATAACCGCTCCGCTTCCGCCCGCCCCCGGGCGGTGCTATAGCGCGGGAGATTTCCACCACCAGTTCCCAAGAAGGCTTCTCCGATCATGGCAAAAATCAAGGTATCCAATCCCGTCGTCGAGCTCGATGGCGACGAGATGACCCGGATCATCTGGCAGTACATCAAGGACAAGCTGATCAACCCGTTCCTGGATGTCGAGCTGCAGTATTTCGACCTGGGCATGGAATACCGCGACCACACCAACGATCAGGTGACCATCGACGCCGCCGAGGCGATCAAGAAGGTCGGCGTCGGCGTCAAGTGCGCCACCATCACCCCGGACGAGGCCCGGGTGAAGGAGTTCAACCTCAAGCAGATGTGGAAGTCGCCGAACGGCACCATCCGCAACATCCTCGGCGGCGTGATCTTCCGCGAGCCGATCATCTGCAAGAACGTGCCGCGCCTGGTTCCGGGCTGGACCAAGCCGATCATCATCGGCCGCCACGCCTATGGCGACCAGTACCGCGCCACCGACATCAAGTTCCCGGGCAAGGGCACCCTCTCGCTGAAGTTCGTCGGCGAGGACGGCACCGTGATCGAGAAGGAAGTGTTCAAGGCGCCGGGCGCCGGCGTCGCCATGGAGATGTACAATCTCGACGACAGCATCATCGACTTCGCCCGCGCCTCCTTCAACTACGGCCTGCTGCGCGGCTATCCGGTCTATCTCTCGACCAAGAACACGATCCTCAAGGTCTATGACGGCCGCTTCAAGGACATCTTCCAGGAAATCTTCGACAAGGAGTTCAAGAAGGAGTTCGACGCCAAGGGCCTGACCTACGAGCATCGCCTGATCGACGACATGGTGGCCTCGGCGCTGAAATGGTCCGGCGGCTATGTCTGGGCCTGCAAGAACTACGACGGCGACGTGCAGTCCGACACCGTCGCGCAGGGCTACGGCTCGCTCGGCCTGATGACCTCGGTGCTGCTCACCCCCGACGGCAAGACCGTCGAGGCCGAAGCCGCTCACGGCACCGTGACCCGCCACTTCCGCGAGCACCAGAAGGGCAAGGAGACCTCGACCAACTCGATCGCGTCGATCTTCGCCTGGACCCGTGGCCTGTCGCACCGCGCCAAGCTCGACAACAATGCCGAGCTGGCGAAGTTCGCGAGCACGCTGGAGAAGGTCTGCGTCGACACGGTCGAGGAAGGCTACATGACCAAGGACCTCGCGCTCCTGGTCGGCGCCGACCAGCGCTGGCTCTCGACCACCGGCTTCCTCGACAAGGTCGCTGACAATCTGGTGAAGGCGCTGGCGGCGTAAGCTGCCGCCGGCATTATTTTCGCCCGATCGGGGTTAGACATCATGATGGGCCGCGCGCAGGCGCGGCCCATTCGTTTTCTGAGAACCCTTTGTGGAGACCGACCATGTTCGTCAAGTTCGCTGCCCCGTGCCTGTTGTCACTCGCGGCCATGATTGGAGCAGCAGGGGCTGCGGAGCTTCCCGCCGCCATCGCCGCATCAGGTGAGAGCGTCGTGCTCAGCGTCCACGCCGAGGGCGCGCAGGTCTATGAGTGCAAGGCCGGCACCGACGGCAAGCTCGCCTGGGCCTTCCGCGAGCCGATCGCGACGCTGCTCTCCGACGGCAAGACCATCGGCCGCCACTATGCGGGCCCGAACTGGGAGCACGCCGACGGCAGCGCGGTGGTCGGCAAGGCCATCGGCAACGCGCCGGGCGCTACGGCTGCCGATATCCCCTGGCTGAAGCTGGAAGTCGCCTCCCACCGCGGCAGCGGCGTGCTGACGCCTGTAACCACGGTCCAACGCATCAACACCCACGGCGGCAAGCTCGAGGGTTCTTGCGACAAGGCCGGCGAATTCAAAAGCGCGCCCTACTCGGCCGAATATGTCTTCCTGAAGAAGGGCTGACCGCTCAGCGGCCGCTGCCGTCGCGCTCGGCCTGCGCGAGCTCGGCGGCCGCAAGATCGCCGGTCTCCTCCAGCCGCGCTTTCGCGGTCTGGTGGACATGGGCGGCAAGCGTCGGCATGCGTGCGATCAGGGCGTGAAAGTCCTGGGCGTCGAGCACCAAGAGGCGCGTCTTGCGCGTCGCCGTCACGGTGCCGCTGCGCTTTGTCTTATGCAGCAGCGCGATCTCCCCGAAGAACGTGCCGTCGGTGAGGCGCACATGCTGGCTCGGCAGCGCGATCTCGACCTCGCCGGCGGTGATGAAATACATCGACGAGGCCGCATCGCCCCGCCGCACCAAGATCTCGCCCTGCTCGATCGTGCGTGCGCGCAAGAGCCGCATGATGTCGGCGATTTCTCCTGCCGACAGATGCGAGAACAGCGGCACCCGGGCCAGCATGCCCCAGGTCACGACGAAGTCGCGCCGCTTCACCTCCTCGGCGAAGGCTGTCGAGATGATCGCGACCGGCAGCGCGATCATGGCAAAGCCCGAGATGATCGCGAACACCGAGACGAATTTTCCCAGCGCCGTCACCGGCACGACGTCGCCATAGCCGACGGTGCCGAGCGTCACGATTGCCCACCACATCGCATCCGGAATGGTGCCGAGCTTGGTCGGCTGCACGTCGCGCTCGA
The DNA here is from genome assembly GCF_004114955.1 of Bradyrhizobium guangzhouense. Taxonomy (NCBI): domain Bacteria; kingdom Pseudomonadati; phylum Pseudomonadota; class Alphaproteobacteria; order Hyphomicrobiales; family Nitrobacteraceae; genus Bradyrhizobium; species Bradyrhizobium guangzhouense. The sequence continues at coordinate 2,661,372 of NZ_CP030053.1, read as the reverse complement.
TCGCGTAGAGCAGCGAGGCAAAGGTCAGCACCACGCCGATCAGGATGACGACGCAGCCGATCAGCGCCCGCCGCTCGGCATGCACGGCCGCCAGCAGCGAGCGCATCGCCGGCGAGTACCTGATCAGCTTGAAGAACGGCAGCACGCCGAGCGCCGCCAGCGTCGCGTGCCGGCCGATGGCCAGCACGATCGCATCCGGCACGAACGCCATGAAGTCGATGATGCCGAGCGCCGAGAAGACATATCCGAGCCGGTCAGAAAGCGCCGAGCCCTTGCGCGGCGTGTGGCCCGCCACCGTCCACAGCCGTGCGGCATATTCCAGCGCGAACACGACAATGGAGACGATCTTGATCGCCGAGAACAGCACGCCGTATTGCGCGTCCAGCTCCGGTACCGAAGCCAGGATCATCGCGATGACGTCGACCACGATGACGCTGATGATGATCTGAATGAAGCGCGACCCGACCGAGTAGGCCAACGGATCGTGCTCCAGCAATTCGTAGAGGCGATCCCTCAAATCGGGATCGGATGAGCCACGTCCTTTCGGAACGAGGCGCATGGCGATTTACGCTGCCCCCATCGCTTTTTCGATCGCCGCCAGCGCCTCGGTCGCCTTGGCCCCATCGGGGCCGCCGGCCTGCGCCATGTCGGGCCGGCCGCCGCCGCCCTTGCCGCCGAGCGCTTCGGACGCGACGCGCACCAGATTCACGGCGTTGAAGCGCGCGGTCAGGTCCGCGGTGACTCCGACCACGACGCCCGCCTTGCCGTCCTCGGCGACGCCGATGATGGCGACCACGCCGGAGCCGATCTGCTTCTTGGCCTCGTCGGCGAGGCTCTTGAGATCCTTCATCTCGATGCCCTCGACCGCGCGCGCCATCAGCTTGACGCCGCCGACCTCGCGCACGCTAGAAGCTGCGCCGCCACCGGCAGCCGCGCCGCCGCCCATCGCCAGCTTCTTGCGGGCGTCCGACAGCTCGCGCTCGAGCTTCTTGCGCTCCTCCATCAGCGCGGTGATGCGCGCGGGAACGTCGTCGAGCGAGGTGCGCAGCTCATTCGCCGCAGTCTTCGCCAGCGCCATGGTCTCGTTGGCGTGCCGGCGCGCATAATTGCCGGTCAGCGCCTCGATACGGCGCACGCCGGAAGCCACCGCGCTCTCGCCGGTCAGCGTAATCAGGCCGATATCGCCGGTGCGCCGCACATGCGTGCCGCCGCAGAGCTCGACCGACCAGCCGAGCGCATTGGCGCCGCGCTCGCGCGCGGTCTTGCCCATCGAGACGACGCGGACCTCATCGCCGTATTTCTCGCCGAACAGCGCGCGCGCTCCGGCCTCGCGGGCCTCGTCGACGCCCATGACGCGGGTCGTGACCTCGTCGTTCTCCAGCACCACGTCGTTGGCGATGTCCTCGACGCGGGCCAGCTCCTCCGCCGTGATCGGCTTCGGATGCACGAAGTCGAAGCGCAGCCTGTCGGGCGCGACCATCGAGCCGCGCTGGGCGATGTGATCGCCGAGCACCTGGCGCAACGCCTCGTGAATGAGGTGCGTCGCCGAGTGATGCGCGCGGATCGACGAGCGCCTGCTGTGATCCACTTCGAGCTGCAGCGCAGTGCCGACCTTCAGCTCGCCGCTCTCGACGTTGCCGACATGAACGAAGAAATCGCCGAGCTTTTTCTGCGTGTCGGTGACGCGAAACTTGATTCCGCCCTCACCCGTCAGCACGCCGGTGTCGCCGACCTGGCCGCCTGACTCAGCATAGAACGGCGTCTGGTTCAGCAGCAGCGCGCCGGTGTCGCCGGCCTTGAGGCTGGCCACTTCCGCGCCGTCCTTCACGAGCGCGGAGACCACGCCTTCAGCGCTCTCCGTCTCGTAGCCCAAAAATTCAGTCGCGCCGAGCTTCTCGCGCAGCGGGAACCAGATCGCTTCGGACGCCGCTTCGCCAGATCCCTTCCAGGATTCGCGCGCCTTGGCCTTCTGCCGCTCCATCGCATCGGTGAACGAGGCCTGATCGACGCCGATGCCGCGCGACTTCAGCGCGTCCTGCGTCAGGTCCAGCGGAAAACCGTAGGTGTCGTAGAGCGTGAAGGCGACGTCGCCGTCGAACATGTCGCCCTTCTTCAAGGACGCGCTCTTTTCGTCCAGGATGGCGAGGCCGCGCGACAGCGTCTTGCGGAAGCGGGTCTCTTCCAGACGCAGCGTTTCCTCGATCAGGTTTTCGGCGCGCATCAAATCGGGATAGGCCTGGCCCATCTCGCGGACCAGCGCCCAGACCAGGCGATGCATCAGCGGCTCTTTCGCGCCCAGCAGCTGCGCATGGCGCATCGCGCGGCGCATGATCCGGCGCAGCACATAGCCGCGGCCCTCGTTGGAAGGCAGCACGCCGTCAGCGACCAGGAAGGCGGAGGAGCGAAGGTGATCGGCGATGACGCGGAACGAGGCGACGGTCTGCTCGTTCGGCCCGCTGCCGAGCGCCGACGACGTCGCATCGATCAGATGGCGGAACAGATCGGTCTCGAACACGCTGTCGACGCCCTGCATGATGCAGGCCATGCGCTCGAGGCCCATGCCGGTGTCGATCGAGGGACGCGGCAGATCGACGCGCTCCTCCTTCGTCACCTGCTCGTATTGCATGAACACGAGATTCCAGAATTCGAGGAAGCGGTCGCCGTCCTCTTCCGGCGAGCCGGGAGGACCGCCCCAGATATGGTCACCGCGGTCGATGAAGATTTCCGAGCACGGGCCGCACGGACCGGTGTCGCCCATCGCCCAGAAATTGTCCGAGGTCGGGATGCGGATGATGCGGTCGTCGGAGAAGCCGGCGATCTTCTTCCAGAGCCCGTGCGCCTCGTCGTCGGTGTGGTAGACGGTGACGAGCAGCTTGTCCTTCTTCAGCCCGAAATCCTTGGTGATGAGCTTCCAGGCCAGCTCGATCGCGCGCTCCTTGAAATAGTCGCCGAACGAGAAATTGCCGAGCATCTCGAAGAAGGTGAGATGGCGCGCGGTGTAGCCGACATTGTCGAGGTCGTTGTGCTTGCCGCCGGCGCGCACGCATTTCTGCGAGGTGGTGGCGCGCTGGTACGGCCGCTTCTCGACGCCGGTGAAGACGTTCTTGAACTGCACCATGCCAGCATTGGTGAACATCAACGTCGGATCGTTGCGCGGCACCAATGGCGAGGACGACACGATCTCGTGGCCGTTCTCGGCAAAGAAGTTCAGAAAGGTCGACCTGATCTCGTTGACGCCGCTCATGTTCATCCAATCGGGTGTGCTAGAGCATGATCCGGAAAAGTGTGAAGCGGTTTTCCGGAAGGATCATGCTCAAACAAAGAGCTAAAGCGCGATGACTCTCATCGCGCTTTAGAACCCGCCAATTTGCCATCCAAACCTGACGATTTGGGCTGATATCTGCGGGCCAAAGCGCTTTTAGACAAGGCCAGCTTTCCTGTCCAGAAACTGTGCAGAGAGATCAAAGCGTTGCCGCAGCCGCGTAATCCCGTTGAAAGCCGAAAAGGGCGCGTTGACAGGCTTGGCCGGCCTGTGGTCTGTACCCATCTGTATCGTACGGCCACGTCGGGAGAGACCGGCTTCATTGCCGGCGCCGAAGGAGCAACCGCCCCGGAAACTCTCAGGCAAAAGGACCGCGTGGCTTTGACGACATCTGGAAAGAGGCGCTGACCGGCCGAACACCCGGACCAGCGTCCGCCGACGGGATAATACTCTCAGGCACAGCGACAGATGGGGCTTCGATGGGTTGCTTCCGGGGAATCGTCCCTGGGGAACCGCCGAGGGCCCCTTGAGATGCTGGCGCGTGACGACAAAGACTCCCTGAAACGTACCCCCCTCCACGACCTGCACGTGTCCCTTGGCGGCAAGATGGTGCCGTTCGCAGGCTATGACATGCCCGTGCAGTACCCTGCGGGCGTGCTGAAAGAGCATCTCCATACCCGCAAGCAGGCGGGCCTGTTCGACGTCTCCCATATGGGCCAGCTCGCGCTGCGGCCGAAATCCGGGAGCATCGAGGACGCCGCCCGCGCGCTGGAGCGGCTGGTGCCGCAGGACATCGTGGCGATCGCACCGGGACGGCAGCGCTACGCCCAGTTCACCAATGAAGATGGCGGGATCCTTGACGATCTCATGGTCGCCAATTTCGGCGACCACCTGTTCCTGGTGGTCAACGCCGCCTGCAAGGACGCGGACGAGGCGCATCTGCGCGCGCATCTGTCGGACACCTGCGTCATCGATTCGCTTGCCGATCGCGCGCTGATCGCACTGCAGGGTCCGAAGGCCGAGTCAGCGCTGGCGAAATTATGTGCAGAAGCGCCTTCCATGAAGTTCATGGACGCTGGCCCGCACGAGGTTGCCGGCATCAAATGCTTCGTCTCGCGCTCCGGCTATACCGGCGAGGACGGGTTCGAGATCTCGGTCCCCGCGACCGACGCCGAGCATCTCGCCAGGACGCTCCTGGACGATCCCGATGTGATGCCGATCGGCCTTGGCGCCCGCGACAGCCTGCGGCTGGAAGCCGGCCTCTGCCTCTACGGTCACGACATCGACACCGAGACCACGCCGGTCGAAGCCGCGCTGGAATGGTCGGTGCAGAAGAGCCGACGCAGCGGCGGCGCGCGCGCCGGCGGCTTTCCCGGTGCCGAAAAAATTCTCGCCCATTTCGATCACGGTGCATCCCGCCGCCGCATCGGCCTGCGCGCTGAGGGTCGTGCCCCGGTCCGCGAGGGCGCGCTGCTGTTTGCTGACAGCGCGGGTGGCGAGCCCGTTGGAAAGGTCACGTCGGGCGGCTTCGGCCCGAGCCTGAATGCGCCGGTTGCGATGGGCTACGTGCCCACTGCCTTAAGCGCGCTCGAGACAAAACTCTTCGCCGAGGTGCGCGGACAGCGTCTGCCGCTCACCGTCGCCGCCATGCCCTTCGTGAAAAACACCTACAAACGCTGAGGACAAGAAAATGACCACGACGCTGTACACCTCCGACCATGAATGGCTGGCGATCGATGGCGATGTCGCCACCGTCGGCATCACCGACTACGCGCAGTCCCAGCTCGGTGACGTCGTGTTCGTCGAGCTGCCCAAGGTCGGCCGCACCTTGAAGAAGGCTGAAGCCGCCGCCGTCGTCGAGTCGGTCAAGGCCGCCTCCGACGTCTATGCGCCCATCTCCGGCGAAGTGCTCGAGACCAACGACGCGCTCGCCGCCGAGCCCGCGCTGGTCAACTCGGACGCGCAAGCCGCGGCCTGGTTCTTCAAGATCAGGATTGCGGACAAGAGCGAGCTCGGCGGCCTCATGGATGAAGCCGCCTACAAGGCCCATACGGCGTGAGATGAAGCAAATTCTCACCTCATATTCGGTGTCATCGCCCGCCTTGTGCGCACTGCGCACTGGGGCGGGCGATCCAGTACGCCGCGCCTTCTCGGTTCAAGCCGTGACGCCTGCGTTTACTGGATGCCCCGCATTCGCGGGGTATGACGGCGCCAGCCAAATCTAAAGCGAGGACCCATGATGACCGCGCACCGCAAATCCAATGGCGAGACCACCTCCTTCGTTCGCCGCCACATCGGGCCTTCCGCGCGCGATGTCACCGCCATGTTGGAAACCGTCGGCGCCAAAAGCGTCGACGCCCTGATGGCGGAGACGCTACCCGCTTCGATCCGGCAGGCCGCCCCGCTCGATCTCGGCAAGCCGCTCAGCGAGACCGAGGCGATCGCCCACATGGCCGAGCTCGCGGCGCAGAACCAGGTGTTCACCTCGCTGATCGGCCAAGGCTATTCCGGCACGATTTTGCCCGCAGTGATCCAGCGCAACATCCTGGAGAACCCCGCCTGGTACACGGCCTACACGCCCTATCAGCCCGAGATCAGCCAGGGCCGGCTCGAGGCGCTGTTCAACTTCCAGACCATGATCTGCGACCTCACTGGCCTCGACGTCGCCAACGCCTCGCTACTCGATGAGGCGACCGCCGCCGCCGAAGCCATGGCGCTCGCCGAGCGGCACTCGAAGGTCGAAGCCAAGGCCTTCTTCGTCGACAAGGATGTGCATCCGCAGACGCTGGCGGTGATGCGCACCCGCGCCGAGCCGCTCGGCTGGACTCTGGTCGTCGGCGATCCCCTCACCGATCTCGACAAATCAGACGTGCTCGGCGCGCTGCTGCAATACCCTGGTTCGTCCGGCGCGCTGCGCGACCTCCGGCCCGCGATCGCAGCGCTGAAGGCCAAGGGCGCGCTCGCGATCGTTGCCGCTGACCTGCTGGCGCTGACGCTGATCGCCTCGCCCGGTGAGCTCGGTGCCGACATCGCTATTGGTTCGGCGCAGCGCTTTGGCGTGCCGATGGGCTATGGCGGTCCGCACGCGGCCTACATGGCGGTGCGCGATGCGCTGAAGCGCTCGCTGCCCGGCCGCATCGTCGGCCTCTCCGTCGATTCCCGCGGAATGCCGGCCTATCGCCTGGCGCTGCAGACCCGCGAGCAGCACATCCGCCGCGAGAAGGCGACCTCCAACATCTGCACCGCGCAGGTGCTGCTCGCGGTGATCGCGGCGATGTATGCGACCTATCACGGCCCCGAAGGTCTTTCGCAAATCGCGCGCACCGTGCATCGCCGCGCCGCCGTGCTCGCAGCCGGCCTGCGCAAGCTCGGCTTCGCGCCGCAATCGGACAGCTTCTTCGACACGCTCAGCGTCGATGCCGGCGCCAAGCGCGCCGAAATCATCGCGCGCGCGACGGACGAAAAGATCAATCTCGGTATTGGCGAAACGGCGCTCCGTATCGCGCTCGACGAGACCACGACGCCGGCGACGGTCGAAGCCGTCTGGCGCGCCTTCGGCGGCACGCTTGCCTACGCCGAGATCGACGCCACCACCCGCGAGGCGCTGCCGGAGGCACTGAAGCGCAGCACCGCCTTCCTCACCCATCCCGTGTTCCACGCGCATCGCTCGGAGACCGAGATGCTGCGCTACATGCGCAAGCTCAGCGATCGCGACCTCGCACTCGACCGCGCGATGATTCCGCTCGGCTCCTGCACCATGAAGCTGAACGCGACCACCGAAATGATGCCGCTGACCTGGCCGGAATTCGGCGCGCTGCACCCGTTCGCTCCGCGCGAGCAGGCGGCCGGCTATCACGCGCTGTTCGCGCGGCTGGAAAAGTGGCTGTGCGACATCACCGGCTATGACGCGATCTCGCTGCAGCCGAACTCGGGCGCGCAGGGCGAATACGCAGGCTTGCTTGCGATCCGCGGCTATCATGCGGCGCGCGGGCAAAGCCATCGCAAGATTTGCCTGATCCCCTCCTCCGCCCACGGCACCAACCCGGCCTCGGCCGCGATGGTCGGCATGGACGTGGTGGTGGTCGCCTGCGAGAAAAACGGCGACGTCGACGTCAATGATCTCCGCGCCAAGGCGGAAAAGCATTCGACCGATCTCGCCGCCGTGATGATCACCTATCCCTCGACCCACGGCGTATTCGAGGAGCACATCAAGGAGATCTGCGACATCGTACACGGTCATGGCGGCCAGGTGTATCTCGACGGCGCCAACCTCAACGCGCAGGTCGGCCTCAGCAGGCCCGGCGACTACGGCGCCGATGTCAGCCACCTCAACCTGCACAAGACCTTCTGCATCCCGCATGGCGGCGGCGGCCCCGGCATGGGCCCGATCGGCGTCAAGGCGCATCTCGCACCGTTCCTGCCCGGCCATCCGGCAACGAAAGGTGACGCGCCGGTGGGTCCGGTTTCAGCCGCGCCGTTCGGCTCGGCCTCGATCCTCACCATCTCCTACATCTACATCCTGATGATGGGCGGCGAAGGTTTGAAGCGCGCCACCGAGATCGCGATCCTCAACGCCAATTACATCGCAGCGCGGCTCGATGCGCATTTCCCGGTGCTCTACAAGAACGAGAAGGGACGCGTCGCGCATGAATGCATCGTCGATCCCCGCCCGCTCAAGACGACATCGGGCGTCACCGTGGACGACATCGCAAAGCGCCTGATCGATTACGGCTTCCACGCCCCGACCATGAGCTTCCCGGTGCCGGGCACGCTGATGATCGAGCCGACCGAGTCGGAATCCAGGGCGGAGCTGAATCGTTTTTGTGATGCCATGATCGCGATCCGCAAGGAGATCGCCGAGGTCGAGGCCGGCCGCTTCAAGATCGAGGCGTCACCGTTGCGTCACGCCCCGCACACCGTGCACGACATCGCCGACGACGATTGGAAGCGCGCCTACGCCCGCAGCGAAGGCTGCTTCCCATCAGGTGTTTCGCGCACCGACAAATACTGGAGCCCCGTGGGCCGCGTCGACAACGTCTATGGCGACCGCAATCTGGTGTGCTCGTGTCCGCCGGTCAGCGATTACGCTGAGGCCGCGGAGTAAGCCACAACGGGTGGTCTCGTAGGGTGGGTTAGCTAGCGGCTGCGCGAAGCGCAGTCGCTGGCGTAACCCACCACTTCTGCTTCCGCAGAGACGAACAATGGTGGGTTACGCCGCGCGGTTTGCGCTTCGCGCAATCCGCGAGGCTAACCCACCCTACTGTCCTGCCCGCCGGTCAGCGATTACGCAGAAGCTGCGGAGTAAGCTTTGTAGGGTGGGTTAGCGGGCGGCTGCGCAAAGCGCAGTCGTCGGCGTAACCCACCACTTCTGCTTCCGCAGAGACGAACAATGGTGGGTTACGCCGCGCGGTTTGCGCTTCGCGCAATCCGCGAGGCTAACCCACCCTACGGCACTTAAGGTGAAACCAACGATCGGCCTTCGCAATCCCACCGCCACAGCCGTTCGTTGGTTAGCAGCGTGCCACCCCACCAGCGCCGAATTGGATTGTGGCGGCGGAAATCTTCCCGGCCTGCAAGGACGGCCTGGCCAAATTCGGTCAGCGACAGCCGGCTCCGACGATAGGCGGCGTTGCGACCTCTCGCATCGTGCCGTGGGAGAGTTGAAAGTTTTGGATCGAGACCCGCGATCGCCGGCATCGGGCCGGACGCCAGCCCTTCGAGCAACGGACCCAGCTCCCATTGGTCGAACACACGCGTTTCGAGCAGCCCGCCCGGCTCAAACAGCTCCTTGGTGCGATTGTGCCCCTTCGCAATCAGGTCGAGAAGCTGCGCTTCCGTCGCGCCCAGTCCGCTGACTGGAGACGGCAATTCTGCCAACAATTCTTCCATCGCCGGCTTCAGGAACGGGAGCGTGTGAAACTCCCGATTGAGCAGCCCCGAAACGAGCTCCGGCGTTGGTGACCGGTAGGCCTCCCAGGCGATGCGGGCGTCCTCGAAGTCGGGCTCCGTGACCTCCAATTGCCGGATGGCATGATCGCGAAGCCTGTCGCCGTCTGCTCCGAGCAAATCGAAATCGACGAGTCGCAGCTTTGTACGCTCCGCCGCGTATGGCTCGGAACGGAGATAGTCGAGGATCCAGACCAGCTGCAATTGGTTGCTCGGGCTGGGATCAAACCACAGCTCGATCTCTTCAACACCATAGGCCTTGCAGAACCAGACCAGTCCAAGCTCCTTGTGCGCGAGACCGCTCTGGGGCGACCGCGCGACAAGGTCGGACCAACGTACCTCCGGGTCGCCTCTGAAATAGCCTCCCGTGAGGTACTCCCCAAGGTGGTGCGACGTCGGCAGCGGGCCCCAGACGAATCGAAAGATCAGCGGGACGACCATGTCGGCGCGATCGGCGTAGGTGAGTCCAACGCCGGACGGACTGGTCAGGATTACGCGCTTCATGGCCCCCGTGCCCTACTCCAAAACGAGACGCAATCGCGTCTCAAATTGATCTTCAAACCTTTGAGCAATGTAGACTAGGCAGGCGCAATCAACGAACGGCTGTCGCGATCCCAGCGCCAGAGCTTGTCGTTGGTCAATTCAGTCCCGCCCCACCAGCGATAGATCTGGTTGTGGCGCCACATATCGTCCTCGCGCGAAAAAATGGAACGCCCGAGTTCGGTCAGCGTGACCTTCCACTCGCTCCTGCCGAAATAGCGGTCCTCATTGTTGAAAGCCGGATCGCCCAACAGGACCGCTGGCGCCGAATGTGCGCCCAGCTCGAGCAGAGCATCACGCGCTTCGCCTTCTTCGAGCACATCGCGCATCCACCTCGCCTCGGTGACACGTCTTGGGTCGGTGTGCCCATCGTTCACAAAGTCCAGAATATCCATTTCAGTGGCACCCAGGCCCGTCACGCTGTCCGGAAGCTCTTCAAGCAAGGCAATGAACGCCGATCGAAGTCTCGGCAGGATCATCAAATCCGTCATCAGAAGATCGAAACAAGGCTCTGGCGTTTCCGCCCGATAGGCCTGCCAGGCGCGGCTTGCGATCGCGAGGTGATTGTCGGTCACCTTGAAGGCCGGCAGCTTCCATTTTGCGACAGACTCTGGAGCATAGTCCGCAACATGATCGTCTGTGTGCAACAGGCTCAGTTTCGTTGTGATCTCCTTGTAGGGGCGAAGCAGGTCCAGCAGCCAGACCAGCACAAGCTGATCATTTGGTCGGGGATCGACCCATATTTCAATTGAGTCGAACTTCGCACACAGCTCGAAAAAGCCGATGTCGCGCGTTCCGAAACCTTCCAGCGAACCTCGAGAAGCGTCATCGAGCCAATGATCGCCCGGATTGCAGTGCTTTGCCGATCGGCGCTCCAGCCCCGTCAAAAGCCGCTCCGCGGAAGGCAATTTTGTCCAGACGAAGCGTGGGTAAAATCCGAGCACCATGTTCGCGCGGCGCGTCTGGCGAAGCACGCTTTCGTCAAGATGGTTCGTGGATAAAATCAAATGAGACACAGTCGCCTCTCAAAATTGATACGCAAGACAGGAACATATTGAGCATGCACGCCGTCAGGCAGGCGCAACCAACGAACGGATTTCGCGATCCCAGCGCCAGAGCCGTTCGTTGGTCAATTCAGTGCCGCCCCACCAGCGCTTGATCGGGTTGTGACGAGAAAAATCATCCTCCGCTTCCACCACCGCTTGACCGAGCTTGGTGAGGCCGACCTTTGCCCTGCGATACCGCTGGTAGCGGGTGTGCTCACTCGGATCGAACGGCCCCTCACCCAATCCGAAAATGAGCGGCTCGGGACATTGCGCGAGCTCATCGAACAGGTCGCCCGCCTCGCCTTCGTTGATGACACGTCGGTCCCGCGCCGCGTAAAGCGCCTGGCCCGGATCGGTGCAGCCATAGCTGAGAGCTTCCAGCATAAGTTGCTCGCTGGCCCCGATGCCGTTCAGACTATCCGGAAGCTCCTCGAGCAATGCGATGATCGCGGGGCGAAGTCGCGGCAGGATCGTCGTGTCCTGCATCAGGAGCTCAAAGCAGCCTTCCGGAGTGGGAGCGCGCCAGGCCTGCCAGGCTCGGCTGGCAAGCGCGAGGTGGCGGTCAGTGACCTTGAACACTGGCAGCTTCCATTCCTTCAGTGATTCCGGGAGATAGTTGGCGATCTCATCGTCGGCCTGGACGAGGCTCAACTTCGATGAGACTTCCTTGTAGGGACGAAGAAAATCGAGCAGCCAGATGAGGATGAGTTGAGCGTTGGCGTTTGGATCGGCCCAAAGCTCGATCGAGTCGAACGTATCGCAAAATTCCAGGAGACCGCGAGTCCGGTCAGTCGTTCGCCCTATCCCCATCCGTCGAAAATGATCGAGCCAGTGCTTGCCCTCGCGGTCATGCTTGGACGAGCGCGGCTCCAGCAAGACGGCAAGCTCGGCCTCTGTCGGCAATTGTCCCGTGACGAAGCGAAGATCGAAGCCGACGACTTCATTTGCCAAACATGTCGGGCGCAAACAATGTGCAGCGTGATCGTCTGTTGTCAGGATCAAATGTGACACGCCGTCCTCTCAACCGAATTGGATACCGAAGCGTCATGACCAGATAGCGGCTTTGTCAGGCAGGTGCGATCAACGACCGCCCTCGGGCATCCCACCGCCAGAGACGTTCGTTGGTGAGAAGCGCACCGCCCCACCAGCGCTTGATCGGGTTGTATCGGAGGAAGGAAGTCCTTTTCTCCCGCCAAGACCGCCCCTCCTCCAGATCGGCGAGGCCCGCTCCTTGAATGGCGCCGGCGATCGACGAGTCTGTCGTAACAATGAGCCGTGTCATGCTCGTGGCCTCAGGGCTTCGTCAAGACAGTGCCGTAGCGCCACAGCCGCTCGTTGGTCAGGTGCGTGCCGCCCCACCAACGATCAATCGGATTGTGGCGACTGAAATCCTCCTGATGAGCCAGGACGGCCTTGCCGAACTCGGTCAACGACAGCCGGCTGCGGAGATAAACCTCGTGCCGGCCTCTGAGATCGCCAAGGTCGATGGTGCGCAATTCTTCGCCCAGCCCGGCCACAGCTGGCTTGGGACCGAGGGCGAGGCCTTCGAGCAAATATCCCAGTTCGACCTCACCCCACACGTAAGTGCCCCGTAGCGAGCGCAAATGGAACAGCGCATTCGTGTTCACATACCAGTCAAGCATCTCCAGAAATCGCGTCTCGGTCGCACCGAGCCCTGTCAATGGAGACGGGAGTTCTGCCAGTAGCTCGAGCAAGGCCGGCCGCAGCATCAGCAAGGCACTCAGATCGCGGTGAAGCAGATCGATGCAGGCCTCCGGGGTCGGCGCGCGGTAGGCCGACCACGCCAATTTTGCAATCTCGAATTCCTTCGCGCCAACTCGTCCGACGGGAATATGGCGTTCCCCCTTAGCGAAATCATAGTCGGGACTGAACATCAGATCGGAATCCAGCAATCGCAGCCCGAGCTTCTGCGCCAGCGCTGGATAGTTGCTCAGGTGATCGAGCAACCAGACGAGTTGCAATTGGTCTCGAACAGTCGCGGCGAACCAGAGCTCGACCTTGTCATACGGCTCGCAAAATTCGGCCAGTGACGATTTGCGCCCCTTGGCGCCCCGTGGCCAGCGGACCCAATCCGACCAGTGCTCGGCCGGTCCTAGATCCGTCGTGTAGGCCGCTAAATATGCCGAGAGTTTTTCCGCCGGCGGAAGCGGCCCCCACGCAAATTGAAAATGGAAGGGAATGACGATCTCAGCCAAACCCGATCGCGCAAGCTCGCTGCCGCCGCCCCAGCCGGTCAAGATCAGACGCCTCATCACGCCCCCACTCCAACGCAAAACGAAAACGGACGCTGACGACGTCGGCAACTCAACGTCCTCAGCGCCCGCTCCTCGCGAACTGTTACTCGAAGGCTTACTCGTCCGCGGGCTCTTCGCCGTCGGCGTCGCTCTCGGGCGTGCCGGCCAGGATCTGCTCGGAAATCAGGCCGGAGTTCTGGCGGATCGCGGTCTCGATCTTGGCGGTGATGTCGGGGTTGGACTTCAGGAACGCTTTCGAGTTCTCGCGGCCCTGGCCGAGGCGCTGGCTGTCATAGGAGAACCAGGCGCCCGATTTCTCGACGATGCCGGCCTTGACGCCGAGATCGAGGATTTCGCCCATCTTGGAGACGCCCTCGCCGTACATGATGTCGAACTCGACCTGCTTGAAGGGCGGCGCCAGCTTGTTCTTCACCACCTTCACACGCGTGGTGTTGCCGACCACTTCGTCGCGCTCCTTGATCGCGCCGATGCGGCGGATGTCGAGGCGGACCGAGGCGTAGAACTTCAGCGCGTTGCCGCCGGTCGTGGTCTCGGGCGAACCGTACATCACACCGATCTTCATGCGGATCTGGTTGATGAAGATCACCATGGTGTTGGACTTGTTGATCGAGGCCGTCAGCTTGCGCAGCGCCTGGCTCATCAGGCGGGCCTGCAGGCCCGGCAGCGCATCGCCCATCTCGCCTTCGAGCTCGGCCTTCGGCACCAGCGCCGCAACCGAATCGACCACCAGCACGTCCACCGCACCCGAACGCACCAGCGTGTCGCAGATTTCCAGCGCCTGCTCGCCGGTATCGGGCTGGGAGATCAAGAGTTCGTCGATATTGACCCCGAGCTTGCGGGCATAGACCGGGTCGAGCGCGTGCTCGGCGTCGATGAAGGCGCAGATGCCGCCCTTCTTCTGGGCTTCCGCCACCGTGTGCAGCGCCAGCGTGGTCTTGCCCGAGGATTCCGGCCCGTAGATCTCGACGATGCGGCCCTTGGGCAGGCCGCCGATGCCAAGCGCGATATCGAGCCCGAGCGAGCCTGACGACACCGCCTCGATGTCCATCGAACGGTCGTTCTTGCCGAGCTTCATCACCGAGCCCTTGCCGAACTGGCGCTCGATCTGGGAGAGCGCGGCAGCCAGAGCTTTACTCTTGTCCATGGAAGATCCTTCGACGATACGCAGGGCAGTGGTGGACATTGGGTCGTGCTCCTTATGGCGAGGATTCGGGTGCGGGACAAACGATTGGCGCGGCGGGTCGTCGATATCCGCAATGTACACCATCTGTTCTCTGTTCGCAATATGTTCTTTGCAGATTTGGGGCAGATATATACCCTTTGAACATGTACGCTGAATCGTGTACATGGAGGGCTTCTGCCACTAGCGCTAGAGTCGGTCTAGCGCGGCGGGAGACGTGCGAATGGGCGATTATCTGGCGCGGCTATGGGAGTTCGGTTGGGCTGTCATTACCTACTGGCTATGGTGGGTAACGACCGTGCCATTTCTTATAGATCAGCTTCTAAGCAAGAACTTCTGGCACCCGGAAACAATTGAACGGATTGATCAATTCTGGCCCCCAGAAAAGCGACATAGGCTCTTCAAACGGCTCGCCATATTTGGGCTCGCGTTAGGGTCCTTTCTCGCCTTCGATCATGTGAACAGCGAACTTAAATCGACGAGGGAGGAATTGGCGGCGGCGAGGTCCCTCAGGAGCGCACCAGCGGAAGTTCCAAAGCCCCCAATAGTGGCAGATCAGAGCATCTTTCGATCGACACAGTACAAAGAGAATCTGTCGAACCGATTAGATCGCATCTCGGAACAGATGAACAAGACGGACCAGGGAATATTCATACCTGCCAACCAAGTCCTGCTTGACAGATTTTTAGCGCGCCCAGTCGGAGAGGCGAAGGGATATCTGGACAAATTGGATGGGATTAGGGCCGCGTCAAAAGCAATGGAGACCTCTCTCTATGATGATTTGCTGGGACAGGAGAGAGATTATCGAGTGGAGATCAATCGCATCTTATTTCCAAAAGAACCGCTCATTAATTTCATGATTGCCGCAGATGCGTACCGCAACAACATATCAGTCTGGATGAAACTCAACG
Source organism: Bradyrhizobium guangzhouense (assembly GCF_004114955.1). Taxonomy (NCBI): domain Bacteria; kingdom Pseudomonadati; phylum Pseudomonadota; class Alphaproteobacteria; order Hyphomicrobiales; family Nitrobacteraceae; genus Bradyrhizobium; species Bradyrhizobium guangzhouense. The sequence goes on along the minus strand of NZ_CP030053.1, from coordinate 2,646,211 downwards.
ACACCGTCCCCGCTGCCAATAGCGAGTTGCGCCAAATGGTAGTGGCTTCGGCAAATTCATTTGGTAAAGCTCGGGACGAACTACTGAAATGGGTATCGCAAAGACAGGATTTGGTCGAGAAATCTAGAAGGGAGCTGCACGGATGACGGACCACAAGCACTCCGCCCGAAAAAGGTTTGATCAGCTTTTGCAGGCAATGGTCACTCAACCCGTACCCGAGGAAAAGCCTGCAAAAGAAGCTCGAACATCAAGGCAGGCTGACGGCGCAAGTTATGGCGATACTCGAACTCGCGAAGGTAAAGCTGCAAGTGCTTCTTCGAAACCCAAACGTAAGTCCCGTTGATCCCGCGCTTCACCTGCGACCAGAAAGACTCGATTGAGTTGGTGTGCACGTCGCCGCGCACGTATTCCTTGGCAGAGTGATCCACGCTTTCGTGGTCATAGCCGTACTTCTCAGTGAGCAGCTTGAAGTTCGATGCTTCGTCCGTGTGGACGCGCGATCCCTCTTTCACGAACCGCACGACGTGCGGCAGAATGTGAGCCTTGGTGCGGGCCTGCACGACGCGGGTAACAACGTCCCCGCCCCGTTCAATGACGCCCATGACAATCGCCTTGTCGTCCTCGCCGATCTTGTCGTGGCCGCCGATGAACGTTTCGTCGATCTCAACTGTCTTGCCGGGGCCGCCCATTGGGAAGTCGCCATCGACGTAGCCCATGTACAGGCGGATCAGATGGCACATGCGCCATGCCGTCTTGTAAGTCACGCCTAGCTGGCGCTGCACCTCCTTGGCCGCCACACCGTTCCGCGTCTCGCAGAACAGGAACATGACATAAAACCAGTCCCGCAGGCTGGTACGGGTCTTCTCGAACGGGGTGCCAGCGGTCGGATAGACCTGATAGCCGCAATGCTCGCACTCGAATGACCGACGCGCCTTCACGCGGTAGTAGGTCGCCTCTTTCTGGCACTTGAAGCAGGTGAACCGCTCGCCGAACCGCGTGCGCATCAGGTGAGTTAGGCAGCTATCCTCATCGGGAAACCGCTTCTGGAACTCACGTATCTTTGAGGGCTTCTGGGCCATGGCGCATTCCTCGGAGAATGCCCATTCTATATCAGGGTTTGTTCTACATGTCTAGAGGGTATATATCCGATTTGGGGGGATTTTGACCTCCGGAAGTCCCCGGGTTCGAATTTGTGAGTGTTCCCAAGGCGAGGCGCGACCCAGACTGGGCACATGGTCATGAACGCGCTGAAGCTAGCCGCCTCTGCCGGGCTCGTGTTGGTCGCGGGCGGGGCCTGGCCATATCATCGCTATGGAGCAGCCGTCTCCATTGGCTTCTGCATCGCGGCGGCCGTCGTCCTGCACTTCGTTGCGCCCTGAAAAGCCTCCTAATTCGCAGCGGCCGGGCGCTTCGCATCCCCGAGAATCAGCAGCAGCAAGGGCGCCAGAGGGCCGACGAGGGCGGCAATCCAAAACCACCTTCGGGACGACCTGTTGCGCTCGCGCGCCATCGCGCCGGCGAGCGGGATCGATCCAACCGAGATGACGACGAAAAGCCAGAAGCCCATGACCATCTCCCTGGCCATCTCCGATGCGGCGCGGGACCATAACATGAAAGCAGGGCGCGCCCCTGGCTTCCGCAAAATGTGAGACTGGTCCGTCCCGCCGAGGAACGCGCCGCCGATCTACAGGTGCCCTTGGACGAGGTCAGGGTGCACGAGGGAAAAGGCCAGGCGAAACAGATCGCGGCCTACTGTGCATGGGGTTGTTTTCGCAAGTTCTCGCCGGCGCGTGCCGGCCGGGCTGCGGCTACATCAGCGCCAGCAGCACGATCCCGATCACCAACACCACGAAGCCAGCCGCCGTCGCGGCGGCGAATGACCGCTCAACCTTGTCCATGATGCCACCCCGCTATCGGCGCGCCACGTATCCCCCATGGCTTCGCCGTGCGCGGAGAGTGTCGCCAAGTGTTGTGTCTGAAGTTGTGCGCGGAGATGTCTGAATTGGGACGCACGAATCCGATCGCAAGCCTCGCGCAAGCCTCACGTCAGGCATCTGCAAGCCGAATGCTCTAGCGTCGGTTTGTCCGGTGGACCAACACCGGGCCTCCATACCCAGTCGACCCCGCTCCGCCCGAGCGGGGTCTTCGGCTTCTTGGCGGACACGTTGCGTTGCCGACTCATCGAGTTCGGCTGGAGTTCGGCTGGAGTTCAACTGGAGTTCGGCGCGAGGAATTCGACCGTGCTCGGGGATCCCCATCCGACCCGTTCTGTCAGGCTGTCGTAAGCTGAGCGGGCTACGGTCATTTGGCTATGGTGTTGCAGCCCAGCACCTCAGCCTCCAATAACCTTCTGCCCGCCCGGCTCTCCCCTGGCGGGCTTTTTTTGTATGGACGCGCATGTCGCGTGCGCGTCAGGCGACGTCCGCGCGATGCGTTTGCCAGCCGCGCCTGTCCATGAAGGAGGTGCGATCGTCATGGCTTGCCAGGCCTTCGAAACGCCAGAAGGTGACCACGCTGGCCTCGCCGCACTGCTCGCAGACGAGGCTCTCGTCACCGAGCTTGAAGCGCCCTCGCTTGTACACATGCGACGACGCCGGCTGCTGGCATTGCGGACAGACCAAGGGGAGATGTCGTGCCCCCCAACGCTGCGCGAGATGTCTGAGCCAGTTCACGTCGTCCCCTTGCACGACACGCGAGTCCCTGTCGTCTGGACTGAGAAGATCACAATTGCACCGCACGCAAAAGTGGAAAAGCAAGGCATGGGCGCATTCGTTGCGAGTGCTCCTTCGCCTACCCGATGTGCACAAGAAGTTCCGGCAACGCCGGCCACGCCGGTTGCACTGCCGCATTGGCTCGCCCGTGGCGAACGGCGCCTCTGCCGCCGATTCAGCCGCCCTCCTCCGTCGTTCTCCTGCCATGAACAGAGTTCCTGGGCCTAACGAGACGGCGGATCCGGACGCCTGCAACGCGATCATCGATCCCGGCTTTCGGAATCTGATTTCGCATGCTTCGAACTGCGCGCGCTTTCGGGATTTTCGTGAATTTTCCTCGACTTAACGGCAAATTTCGCTTGTCGACGGAATATTATCACGCCCAACATGTTAGCGATCATGGATAGGTGAATCGTGGAGGTTGACCATGAATCACAGGGGCGTTGAGTTCACGGTTGCAAAGACCGCGATCCCGGGCATCTGGCAATGGCAGTTCCGGATCGGCGACGCGACCAAGACAGGCAAGACCGAGACGAAGATAGACCTCCTGGCGATCCGTCGGGTGCAGCTGCGCATCGACCGGGAATTGAAGGCCATCGGGCGCAAGACCGCCTGAACCGGCCGGATCGGCTGGAACCGGAACGACTAGTCCGCGCTGGGCAACCGCCGCATGGTGAATTCGATGTCGCCATCAGGCAATTCGCGCCAGGTCTCGACCTCGCTCATATAGCCCGCCTTCGGATACCGCGCGAAAAAGGCCTGCGCCCTTGCCCGCGCCGCCGCACGCGGCAGGGTGAAGCTCTCGCGCAGATAGCCGTCGCCAGCCGGGTCGCCCGATCCAGCGACCGCTTTGCGCCGGCGCGCCATCCGCTCGGCGAGGTCCCGCGGGCGGTCCGCCATGTCCTGCCTCCTCAACGCAACACTGCGAAGGAATGTAGGATCCGTATCCGGCGAAGGCGAGTCCCGCCGGAGGCGTCAGCTCGCCGAGCCATGGTCAATTGGCGGCCGTACCGGCCTTGGGCTTCTTGGGCGGGCTGGTGGCGGCCGAGGTCTTCGGCGCGGGCTGCTTCTTCGGCGGGTCGGCGCGCATTCCGCCCCAGGGATCGTTGGACGCCTTGGCGTCCGGAATCTTCTTCAGCGTTTCCTTATAGGCCTTGTCGCGCTCGGCATCCGCGGCCTTCTCGTCGTCGGTCTTGCCCGGCCCATCTGCCATCAGGTTGATATGGGGCGACTCCTGAGCGAAGGCTGGTCCAGCCACCAGCGCCAGCACCGCCACCACACGGAAAAGCTTCATTACTCACTCCCTGATTCATGGATAGAGGGGGCGGATACCACACCCTGCCCGTCCTGCCGGCGCCGAGCGCCACTTCAACCCGCTAGAGCCGATCCGATCTGCACGATTTCGGCCCGTGGAGCCAGTCGTCCCAGATCGGGCCGCACTTGGTGCAGCCATTCAGCGCCAGACCCAGCGCGGCCAGGCAGAATATCAGGACACATCGACGCAACATCGTCCACCCGCTCCCAAGCATGGCATCATATCGGGCGAAGTCAGGCATTTTCAAGCCGACCGCAGCAGTGACTTTACCGCGCCCAAGCGGGCAGAGTGGGCGAAACATTCGGCAACACAGGAGGGAACGAGCGCAATGCCATCACAGCCAGAAGTCGAGTTCGGCATCGCCGAGGCCAGACGCATCCTCGGCGAGGTCTTTGCGCCCTGGGTCCAGGATCTCAACCTCTCCGTCGAGCGCATCGAGTACACGCCGCCAGCCGATGCGCCGGACTGGCAGCCCGGCGCGCTGCTCCGCATGCCGTTCTCGGAGAAGCTGTGCCGCAACGGCGGCGTTGTCTGCGGCCAGGCCTTGATGGCGCTGGCCGACACCGCGATGGTGATTGCGAATCTCGCCGCCAACAGAGGCTATCGTCCGATGACGACGGTGGACCAGACCACGCATTTCATGCGCGCGGTCGCCTCGTCGGACGTGCTGGCGGACGCGCGCGTGGTACGGCTCGGACGCACCATGAGCTTCGGCCGCGTCACCCTGCTCTCGGCCACCGACAACAAGCAGGTCGCGATGGTGTCGAGCGCGTTCGCGATGCTGCCGGGCTGAGCATCGTCTGAGACGAAGAGGGCCGCGTGAGCGCAAAGCGCATCGCGGCTCTCGATGACCGTGATGTCGAAGCGAGAGGCCGAGGCGCGATCGCAATCACGCCTCGCCCAACTCGCTTCAAGACTACTTCAAGACCTACTTGCCGAGAATTTCGTCGGCCGCGGTGACGACGCTGACGGTCGGATTCTTTGCGCAATAGGCACCGAACTTCTTGGCGTTCTCGATGAACACTTCGGTGTCGATGATCGCGTTGTCCTCGTCGCCCTTGTACCAGCCGTCCATCCAGGTCAGCACGACCGCTATGTTGTCCTCGCCGCTCTCGAGGAACTGCTTGCAGGTCATGGTCGAGAGATCCCACTTGACGGCGTGGGCGGGCATCGATGTCAGCGAGAGCGCTGCGGCGAACAAAAGCGAAAGCGTGGTCTTCATCGGAATCTCCATCGGCGCGTAACGCCATAAAAGAAAGGCTTGCAGGGTAAACGCGGCGGAGTAACTCGCCGCCTCAACGTCGTAAACGAAATCTTAAGCGCTGCGCAAGTAGCGCCAGTATTGAGTTTAGATCAACGCAATTTGTATGCGCTATTTCACAATCGTCACGATGGACCAACGCGGATGATCGAGAAGCGTGCAACGCAGCGTCATCGGGTTTTCAAGGGTGGTACGGTCACCTTTGAAGGCCGCGGAGTGGCTTGCACGGTGCGCAACATCTCGGACAGCGGCGCCGCGATCGACCTTGAAAACCCTGGTTTATTGCCGCATTCGTTCACGCTGTCGATTTCATGCGACAACTTCGTGCGCGATTGCCGCGCGGTTTGGCGAAACGACAGGCGCGTCGGCCTCGCCTTCGTGCAATAGCGCGCACGGTGTGAACGACCGTTCGCACGATACGCACGCGAGCATCACGTTCATCGGGCAGACAATCTTGCGGCTTTCAGCTCGGCCGCGACCATCTCTCCCCACGGTGGCTTGTTGCAGAGCAGCCCGAACGCCTCGAACTTGGTTTGCCGCGTGACGTTCGGCGGACGCACAGCGACATCACCGGTGTGCAATTCGAAGGCGCGGACGAGTTGGCCGACATTGTCGGACGTGATCTTGCGCAGGGGTGAAAAGCGTGAACGCCGGGATCGCCGCCCCGGCTCTCCCAGGCGAGGCATGGCCGCACCGCAAGCAGCAGGACGAGGCCCAGCCGAATTCGCAGCCGCCCCGCCACCACCCGCTTCACAATTTTGGTTTCTTGGGAGGCTCGTTTTGACGTGCCCCGCTCCAAGGGCCGCTTTCGTCGGGATGGCGCCGGCCGCCGCCCATCTGCGCCTGCGCCGAAGCAACCGTCAGCCCCAACACCGCAGTCAGGGGGATCAACATCTTCATTGGCGCGATCCCCCTTATCCGGGGTACAAACTAGCGGCAGTGCGTTAATAGCAAAGACGGCGCGCGCCAGTCCTTCAGCAAATGTTGATCGAGCAGGACTTCGTCACGTCGAATTCGCGCCTATCTGTTGGCCCGCAGGGGGACCTTCACGAATGTTGCGGATTGTTGCTCATGTGGCGCTGCTTGCCTGCGTCCTCGCGCTCGGTGCGTGCGGCTTTGCCGACAGCCGCGCGCCGGTGCCCGAGTTCATGCGCATCAAAGAAGCCGAACAGCCACCGCCCGAGCCGCCGCCGGATGTCAAGCGCGTGGTCCGCGAGCAGATTGATGTGGTCTTTCTCAACACATCCTATCCGCACGATGTGCAGGTCGCCCTGCCTCATCACGAGGTCCGCGGATCGGGGTGGACTGCCTGCGTGCGCGCACAACTCACCTCCGCCACTGGCTCGGCACTGGGCACCCAGACCTACATCGTCACGATATCGGGCGGGAAGATCATCGACCGGCGGCGCGCGGAAGCCGAGGACATCTGCGGCTCGGAAGCGTACGAGCCGATCTAGCGAAACATCACGCCGCGCGACAATCAGGTTCCGGGAAAAACCTGTAATTCAGCCGGAACGATCACGGCCTCTCATTCTTGTTACCGCCGAGGGCAGCTTCGGAGGAGGACAGGATGAGGACGTTAACGATTGCACTGCTGGCTGGTGTCGGCGCGCTCACGGCAGGGAGCGGGGCGAAGGCTGCGGATTTCTACACGACCAGCGACTACACCAGCCCGGATCTCATTCAGGAGGTCCGGCTCGTCTGCGATGACGCCGGCAATTGCTACCGCACCCATGGCGGCGCACGCGTGATCGTACGCGATTCCTACGCCCGCATGCCGAGGCAACGCTATTACGAGCGCCACACCTACCGCGATTGGGATGACGGCCCGCACGCCGGCGTCGGCATTCGCGCGCCTGGTGTCAGCGTGGGCGTCGGAGTCGGCGACGACCGCTGGTAAGTAGCACAACAGGGCTGACGGGACCGGACGAGAGACTGCGCCCGGTCCTGTTCGCTCGACTTGACACCCGATCGGATCAGGCAGCGACCGCTTGCTGCTGGAACTGTTCATACGCCGCGATCGCGTCAGCGGCGTACATCAGCGACGGCCCGCCACCCATATAGACGGCCATACCAAGCGCTTCCTCGACTTCTTCGCGTGTCGCAGCCAGCTTGACCAGCGCTTCGATATGAAAGCCGATGCACCCGTCGCAATGCGCGGCAACGCCGAGCGCGAGCGCAATCAGCTCCTTGGTCTTCTTGTCCAGCGCTCCGTCACGCGTCGCGGCCTGGGCGAGCGCGGCAAATCCCTTCATCGTGTCCGGAATGTCGTTGCGCAGCTTCTTCAAATTGGCCGAGATGTTTCTGGTGATATCGACGTAGTTCTTGTCCATCGGACCCTCGCTAACTGGGCTTGATCGGGGTGGAAGCCACCTCGCGCGGCGTGCGCAAGGCGATGTAGATCGCCGGAATGACGAGCACGGTGAGTAGCGTCGAGGACGCGAGGCCGAACAGAAGCGAGATCGCCAGCCCCTGGAAGATCGGATCAAGCAGAATGGTCGCGGCGCCGATCATGGCGGCAAGCGCGGTCAGCAGGATCGGCTTGAAGCGAACGGCGCCGGCCTCAAGCACGACGTCGCGCAACGACTTGCCCTCGGCGCCACTGTGGCGGATGAAATCGACGAGCAGGATCGAGTTGCGAACGATGATGCCGGCAAGTGCGATGAAACCGATCATCGAGGTGGCAGTAAACGGGGCACCAAGCAACCAATGCCCGACGAGAATGCCGATCAGCGTCAATGGAATCGGCGTCAGGATCACGAGCGGCAGGCGGAAGCTTCCGAACTGGGCGACGACAAGCACGTAGATGCCCAGGATGGCAGCGCCGAAGGCAGCTCCCATGTCGCGGAAGGTCACCCAGGTGATCTCCCATTCACCGTCCCACAACAGCGTGGGATGCGATTCATCCGTCGGCTGGCCATGCAGGCTGATCACGGGCTTCGGCAGCTTGCCCCAATCATGGGCATCGACCCGGTCCGCGACCGCCAGCATGCCGTAGAGCGGCGCCTCGAAGCGGCCGGCGAGCTCCGCCATCACCATGTCGGCGAAACGTCCATCGCGGCGAAAAATCGTCGGTGATCCCTCCTCCATGGTCGCCTTCACGACCTGACCGAGTTCAACCACTGTCTTGCTGCCGGGCAGCGTATTGGCCGGCACGGGCGTGGAGGCGAGTGCCTCGTCCCAGACCAGGTCGCGCTTGCCGAGATGCACCGCAATCTCGATCGGATTGCGATCCTCACCGCGATGCGAGTAGCCGATTGAGGTGCCGCCGAACAAGGTCTGGATCGTGTCATAGACGTCGCGCTGCTCGACGCCAAAGAATTCAAGCCGGTCCTGATCGATCGAGAGTCGCAGCCGTGGTCGCTTCTCGCCAATGGAATCGTCGACATCGACGATGAACGGCACTTCCGCGAAAACCTTCTTGAGCTCGGCCGTGACGGCGCGGCGCGTCGCCGCATCGGGTCCGTAAACCTCGGCCAGCAGCGTCGAAAGCACCGGCGGTCCGGGCGGCACCTCGACCACTTTGATGCTGGTTCCCGTGGGCGGATCGAGCGCCTTCAGCTTCTCGCGCAGCTCGAGTGCGATCTCGTGGCTGGCGCGCTTGCGCTCACCGCGGGCCGCCAGATTGACCTGGACCTCGCCGAGTTCAGGTCTTTCTCGCAGATAATAGTGCCGTACAAGGCCGTTGAAATTGAAGGGCGCCGGTGTGCCGGCGTAGGATTGCAACGAGGTGACCTCAGGCAATTGCCGCGCGGTCTCGGCGACGCCGAACAGCGTGCGCTCGGTCGCCTCCAGACTCGCCCCTTCCGGCAGATCGACGACGACCGCGATCTCGGACTTGTTGTCGAACGGCAGCAGCTTGACCGTCACCGACTTGGTCGCAAACAGCGTCATTGACAACAGCGTCGCGACGCCGACGCCAAGCAGGAAAATCCAGGCCGAGCGCTTGCTGCGGACGATCGGAGTGGCAAAGCGGCGGTAAAGTCGCCCCAGGCGGCCCTCGTCATGCGCGGCATGCGCAGGCGACGTCTCGCCCTTCGGCGCCAGCTTCAACATCAGCCATGGTGCGACCACCATGGCGACGAAGAACGAGAACAGCATCGCAGCCGAGGCATTGGCCGGAATCGGTGCCATGTAGGGGCCCATCAGGCCCGATACGAACAGCATCGGCAACAGGGCTGCAACCACGGTCAGCGTCGCGACGATGGTGGGATTGCCGACCTCGGCGACCGCCTCGATGGTGGCTTGCAGCCGCGACCGACCATCGCGCATGCCCCAATGCCGCGCTATGTTCTCAACGACGACGATGGCATCATCGACCAGGATGCCGATCGAGAAGATCAATGCGAACAGGCTGACGCGGTTGATGGTATAGCCCATTAAATTGGCGGCAAACATCGTCAGGAGGATCGTCGTGGGAATGACGACGAGCGTCACCAGCGCCTCGCGCCAGCCGATCGCGATCGCGATCAGCACGACGATCGAGATCGTCGCAAGCCCGAGATGGAACAGCAGCTCGTTGGCCTTCTCGTTGGCGGTTTCACCATAATCGCGGGTCACCGTCACCTGAACGTCGTCGGGGATCAGACGTGTTTTCAGGTCATTGAGACGCTTGGCAATATCCTCCGACACCACCACGGCATTCGCGCCGGCGCGCTTCGCAAGCGCGAGGCTGACTGCCGGCGCGCGCGCCCACTGCCCGTTCGAGTCACGCGCATCGCTCCAGACCCGGTGCTCGACGGTGCTCGGGCCGACGATCACGGCGGCGACGTCCTTGACGTAGACCGGCCGGCCGTCGCGGGTCGTGATGAGTAGTAGTCCGATGTCTGGAATGCCCGACAGCGTCTGGCCGGCCGCGACGTTACGTACGGTGCCGGCATCGCGAACCTGGCCGGCCAGGAAGGAACGATTGGCATCCTTCACCTTGGCGACGAGCTGCTGCAGCGTGATCCCGAACAGCGACAGTTTCTCCGGATCAGGCTCGACCCGAATCTGCTGCGGGGCGCCCCCCGAAATGTAGGTCAGTCCGACATTGTCGACCTTCATAAGCTCCGCGCGCAGCTTTTCGGCTAGCTGGTGAAGATCCCGGTCGGTCCAGCGCGCTGCAGCCTCCGGCTTCGGCGATAGCGTCAGCACGGTCACCGCGACGTCGTTGATTCCGCGGCCGACGATCAGCGGCTCGGAAATACCAATGGGGATCCGATCGAGATTGGCGCGGATCTTCTCGTGCACCCGCAGGATCGCGTCCTCGAACTTGGTGCCGACCAGAAATCGCGCGGTAACCATCACGCGGTCGTCCTCGGTCTGGCTATAGACGTGTTCGACCCCGTCGATGCCCTTGACGATCGACTCCAGCGGCTTGGTGACGAGCTCAACCGCATCCGGTCCGCGCAGCCCGTCCGCATTGACGCGAATGTCGACCATGGGAACGCTGATCTGCGGCTCCTCCTCGCGCGGTATCATGACGACCGCGATCAGGCCGACGACGAGCGCCGCGAGCAGAAACAATGGCGTAAGTGGCGATGCGATCGTCGCCCTGGTGAGCCGCCCCGACAGCCCAAGATTCACGGCCGCACCAGCTGGTCGCCGGCTGAAACGCCGGACAGGATCTCGAGTCCATCGGGCAGTGCCGGGGTCGGCAATTCGCGGCCACGCTGCACCGGTACGTCGATGGTCCGGCTGTCCTTCTGGAGCCTGACGTAATCGATACCGAACCTGGTGGTCACGTAGCTTTCCGGAACGACGAAGGCGGTTCTTGCGCCGCCGGAAATCCACACCCGCAGCCTGTCACCGACGAAATATTCCCCGAGCCCTTCGACGGTCGCATCCGCAATCACGCGTCCCTCCTCGATCTGAGGGTAGACGAGATCGATGACGCCCGACTTGGCAGCTTCTCCGACGGATTCCGCACCGTCGATGCGAATCTTGTCGCCCGCCTTGAGGAACCGTGCATGCCGTTCCGGCACGCGAAGCCGCAGCTTGAAATCCTGTTGAGCGACCGTGACGATGGGATCGCCCGCGAGCACCACTGACCCTATGGTGATCAGCCGCTTCAGCACTCGTCCGTCCGCCGGCGCGAGTACTTGGCCCTGGTTGAGTTGCTCGTTGATCACCGCACGCTCGGCGGTCTTGGCGCGCAGGCCGTTGTCGGCAACGTTCAACGCGGTGCGCTGCTCGTCGAGCTTGACCCGGGGCAGAATGCCGCGCTCGACCAGTCCCTCGGTCCGGGTGAAGTCGAGCTGCGCCTGGTTCGCCTGCGCCTGAAGGGCTTCGATCTGCGCGTCGAGAGACTTCATCTGGAGGACCAGTTTTTCGTCGCCGATGGTTGCAATCACCTGACCGGCGGCAACGCGATCGCCCTCCCTGACCTTGAGCTGAGCCACCGTGCCGCCGATTCGTCCGCGCGCCGGCACCACGCTGATGCTTTCGACCGTGGCGAACACGGCCTTTTCATCAGCGATGGATTGCGGCGCGACGACGAAGGTTTCGGCCGCCGTGACTGGTCTTGCAGACAGGCCGATCGCCGCGAAGGCGGCCAGCACGCTCAAGCATCTCGCCAACCGTTGCATGGGACAATTCCGTGTCATCATCTAAGCATCGCCACGCCGCAGCGAACATTCATCCGCGTCAGGCTCCGACGCGTTGATCTCGCTCAAGGCGTTCCCGTCCAATCGTTCCTAGGCTCTACCTAGTCCTGGCCGATTTCGGCGCACAGAACGCTTCGTAGAGGGTCTTCAGCACTTCGCGGGCCGGCTCGCTCGCGATCGAATAGAAGATCGTCTGCGCCTCACGTCTGGCAGACACCAGACCGTCCTTGCGAAGGAGCGCAAGATGCTGGGAGACGGTGGAATCCCGCAGGTTCAGGAATTCGGCGAGTTCGCCGACCGACCGCTCGCCGTCGATCAACTGGCAGATGATCAGCAGGCGGTGCCGGTTGGCGAGCGCCTTCAACAATTCGCTCGCCTGATCGGCGGCACGTTCCATCACTTCAGCATCAACTTTCATACTTGCGTATATACGAAGTTACGAATATATCGTCAAGAGCTGCGTGACGGCCGGAACTGAACCGGCGAGGCAGCCCTGATCCAACGGAGGTAGCCATGGCGGAAGTTGTCGTAATCGGAGCCGGCCTGAGCGGAACGCTCATGGCCTATGAACTGCTACCGCAGCTGAGACCGGACGATCGTCTCAGCGTCGTCGCACAAGGCGCGGTCTATCACTTCGTCCCATCCAATCCCTGGGTCGCGGTCGGCTGGCGCAAGCGCGACGAGATCGAGATCGATCTTGCGGATATCATGAAACGCAAGGGCGTGCAGCTTTTGACGCAGGGTGCAAAGCGTGTCCACCCAACCGAGAACCGGGTCGAGCTCGGCGACGGCACGTCGATCAACTATGACTATCTGGTCGTCGCGACCGGGCCTGAGTTCGCGTTCGACGAAATTCCGGGCCTTGGGCCTCAGGGTCATACCCAGTCGATCTGCCACGTCGACCATGCTGCCCGCGCCCGCGAAGCCTTCGAGAAGCTTGCCGCGAACCCTGGGCCGGTGGTGATCGGCGCGGTTCAGGGCGCGTCCTGCTTCGGGCCGGCCTACGAATTCCTCTTCATCCTGGAAACCGAGCTGCGCAGACGAAAACTGCGCGACAGGGTACCGATGACCTTCGTCACCTCCGAACCCTATATCGGTCACCTCGGACTGGACGGCGTTGGCGACACCAAGGGCCTTCTCGAAAGTGAATTGCGCGAGAAGCATATCAAGTGGATCACAAATGCCCGCGTCGATCGTATCGACGAGGGCGTCATGTCGGTAGAGGAGTTTGCCGACGACGGCACGTCCCGCAAGGCACACGAGCTACCCTTCGCCTATTCAATGATGCTGCCCGCCTTTCGCGGCGTCGAAGCAGTGCGCGGCATCGAGAAGCTGACCAACCCTCGCGGCTTCGTCATCGTCGACAAGCATCAGCGCAACCCGACCTTCTCCAACATCTTCGCCGTCGGTGTCTGCGTGGCGATCGCACCGGTCGGCGCAACCCCGGTGCCGGTCGGCGTGCCCAAGACCGGCTTCATGATCGAATCCATGGTGACGGCTACCGCGATGAACATCGGTGCCCTGCTGCGTGGCAAGAATCCGACCTCGGTGCCGACCTGGAACGCGATCTGTCTCGCCGACTTCGGCGATTCCGGCGTCGCCTTCCTGGCGCAGCCCCAGATCCCCCCGCGCAATGTCAACTGGTCGTCCAAGGGTGAATGGGTGCATTACGCCAAGGTCGCCTTCGAAAAGTATTTCCTGCGCAAGATGCGGCGTGGCGAGAGCGAACCGTTCTACGAGCGCTTCGTCCTCGACAAGCTCAACATCTCAAAGCTCAAGGAGGTCAAAACGGGCACATGAGCACGACACGCCAGATCGTCTGTGGAAGTTGCGGGCGCATCAACCGCCTGCCTGCCGACCGCGCGCCGCAGGGCGCGCGCTGCGGCGCCTGCCATCAGCCGATGTTCACCGGTCATCCGATCGAGGTGGACGAAGAAGCCTTCGGCCGCCACGTCGCCAACAACGACATTCCCGTGCTCGTCGATGTATGGGCGCCATGGTGCGGCCCATGCCGCGCCATGGCGCCCATGTTCGAGCGCGCCGCACAGCAACTGGAGCCGAAGGTCCGGCTATTGAAGCTCAATTCGGACAACGCGCCCGCGCTGTCGTCGCGCCTCAACATCAGCGGCATTCCGACTCTGCTGCTGATGGACGGAGGCCGCGAGATCGCCCGCCAGGCCGGAGCGATGGACGCGCGAAGCATCGTCGCCTGGACCGAAGCCGGTCTGACCCGTTCGTAACGAGACCTTATTTGAAAAGGAGCATGCCATGAATGTCGATCGAGCCGTTCTCGCCTTCGCTGGATTCGTCGTCCTGCTGGGGCTTGCACTGGGCACCTATGTCAATGCGTATTGGTACCTGCTGACGGCCTTCGCGGGGCTGAACATGTTGCAGGCCTCGTTCACGGGCTTCTGCCCGGCAGCCATCGTATTCAAGAAGCTGGGGCTGAGCAGCGGCTGCGCGTTTTCCTGAACGTGCGGATGGCCGGTTGTGATGCGGGGGAATTTGCCATGACTGACGATACCTTCATCGAGGGGCCTCTCTACGAGAAGCGCAAGAAGGTGTATCCACAGTCTGTGCACGGCCGGTTCCGCCGCATCAAATGGGCGATCCTCTGCGTCACGCTCGGAACCTACTACTTGCTGCCCTTCGTGCGCTGGAATCGCGGGCCCGGCCTGCCCGACCAGGCCGTGCTGATCGACCTTCCGCATCGCCGCTTCTATTTCTTCTTCATCGAGTTGTGGCCGCAGGAGGTGTATTATTTCACCGGCCTCCTCATCATCGCGGCGATGACGCTGTTCCTGATGAATGCGGTCGCCGGCCGGCTGTGGTGTGGCTACATGTGCCCGCAGACGGTGTGGACCGACTTGTTCTACGCCGTCGAACGCTGGGTCGAGGGCGACCGGCGCGAGCGCATGCAGGGCGACAAGCGCTACTGGACGTTCGATCACGTCCGCAAGGTCGCGCTGAAGCACTTTCTCTGGATCATGATCGCCTGGTGGACCGGCGGCGCGTGGGTTCTGTATTTCGCAGACGCTCCGACACTGGTGAAGGATCTCGCCACCTTCCAGGCTCCCATTATCGCCTATCTCTGGATCGGCATCCTGACCGCAACGACCTACCTCTTCGCCGGCCACGCCCGCGAGCAGGTCTGCATCTACATGTGCCCCTGGCCGCGCATCCAGGCGGCGCTGACCGACGAGTGGGCGCTCAACGTCACCTATCGTCGGGACCGCGGCGAACCACGCATGTCGGTGAAGAAGGCCGAAGCCGTCCGCGCCCATGGCGATCTTGCCGGCGACTGCGTCGACTGCCACCAATGCATCAATGTCTGCCCGACCGGCGTCGACATCCGCCACGGCATCCAGCTCGGCTGCATCCAGTGCGGCCTGTGCATCGACGCCTGCGACAACGTCATGCGCGAGATCGGCCGGCCCGCCGGCCTGATCGGCTACGACACCGACATCAACATGCAGCGCCGCCGCGACGGCAAGGCGCCGATCTACCGCCTGATCCGCGCGCGCACGGTGATTTATGCCGCGGCCATCGCCGTCGTCGGCAGCGTCATGCTCTATGCTCTCGCGACACGCAGCACGATGAGCATCAATGTCCTGCACGAGCGCAATCCGCTGTTTGTACAGCTCGCCGACGGTGGGGTACGCAACGACTATACCGTTCGCATCCTCAACAAAGGCATGGCGCGATCATTCGCGATCGAGGTCTCGGGTTTGCCGGATGCGACGGCGCGCATCGCCGGCATCGAGCGCCAGCCGGACGGCCGGCTGATCGTCGAGGTCGGGCAGGACCAGACCCGAGAGATCAGGATGTCGGTGCAGGTTCCTCCAGCGCAATTGCCGAAGTCGGCTGTCGATGTCGAGATCGGGTCGACCGATGTTGCGAGCGGACAGACGGTGACCGCCCGCGACCATTTTATACCGGCCGATCGATGATGGACCCAGCGAAAGGGCGATGCATCAGATAGAAGCCCATAAGGTCTGGAAATCCATCGCGGCCGGCCTGTGTGGCAACGCCGCCCACAGCACCGTCATGTTCTTGAAGCGCTGGATGCAATGGCTTCCGACTTTTCACCCCTACCGGGACCTTCAGCATGGCCTGAGCGATTGGCTCGGCGGCGCGGTCCACCCGACCGTGCCCTGGGCCATGTCCTTCGTTAATGGCACTTTCGTGCTCGGCATCCTTTTCCGGTCCACCTACCACCTGCTGCCTGGCCATAACGCGATCGTGAAGGGATTCGTCTTCGGCATAATTGGCTGGATCGCGATGGGATTGCTCTACTTTCCGATTCTGGGAAGAGGACCATTCGCAGCGCGCCTGGAGCTCGGCGTACTTCCCGCAGCGTTCTCTCTCGCGATGGTGCTCGCCTATAGCATGTTCATGGGTATCGCCTTCTCCTTGCTGCACTCCGAGCCGGGCCGCCTGTGGTCAACGAACGGTTAACACTACCGCTCGAATTGAACGCGCATCCCAACGGTATCTTCCAATCTTTGCGCTAAGCATGACGGCGTAACGCCGGCTGATGTCGGCGTGAACGGGGACGACGGGACGTGGTCGACATCGCGCACCAGGCTGCGATCAATCCGGCATCGGCAAAGGATGCAACGCCCGCGCTCGTCCCGCTGGAAGCGATCGAGCCTGGCCAATGGCGCGCGCTGGCGCAGCGGGCGGTCGAGCCGAACGGCTATTATCTGCCCGCCTGGGAGCTCGCCGTCAGCGCAACCGCGCGCGGCCGCATCGGTGCTTCGGCCCTGTCCGTAACCGCAGGCTCCTCGACGCGACTGATCGGGCTCATGCCGGTGGTCTCGCTCTGGCATGCCCTCAAAATCCCCCTGCCCGCACTGGTGAGCGCGCATCCCTATGGCACGCTGTGCAGCCCGCTGATCGACCGCGACGTGTCGGCCGAGGCCACGGCACGCCTGCTGCAGCGGGCGCGCGAAGCTGGCGCGCATGCGCTGGTTCTGCGGGACGTCGCGCTTGATGGCGCCGCAATGGGCTCGATCAAGGAAGCGCTCGGCCGGGCCGGCCTGAAGCCGCGCGGGCTCGGCTTCCACCTCCGTGCCAGCCTCGATGCGACGCAGGATGGCGACAGGCTGCTGCACGAGGCGCTCGGTGCCAAGAAGCTCAAGGAGCTGCGCCGGCAGCGTCGTCGCCTGGCGGAGCACGGCGCGATCAGCTTCGAGGTCGCGCGCAAGGTCGACGAGATCAAGCCCGCGCTCGAAACCTTCCTGCAACTCGAAGCCGGCGGCTGGAAGGGCAAGCGCGGCACCGCGCTGCTTCAGGACACGGGCGATGCGACCTTCATCCGCCGCGCCGTCCCCGCGCTTGCCGAGACCGCGCAATGCGAGATCGTCTGCTTGCGCGCCGGGACGACGCCGGTGGCAGCCGGCATCGTGCTGCGCCACCAGGATCGCGCCTTCTTCTTCAAGCTCGGCATCGACGAGCGCTTCGCAAAATATTCACCGGGCGTGCAGCTCACGCTCGACCTGACGCGCCATTTCTGCGCCGATCCCACCATCGCGAGTGCGGATTCCACCGCGAGCGCCGACCATCCCATGATCAACCCGATCTGGCGCGACCGCCTTGCGATTGGCGATGTGCTGATCCCGCTGCGACGATACGACCCGATGGTGGCGCTCATTCACGCGGCGCTCATCACGCGTGGCTACGCACGCGCGGCAGCGCGCCGCGTAGTCCACCTGCTCCGCAAACGAACCGAGGCTACTCCGCCGCCTGCGCGTTGATCTCCGCCGACACCTGGCGGATGGCGCGGGCGAGCAGGTTCGGATCCTGCGCGCCGGAAACGGCATATTTCTGGGCGAAGACATAGGTCGGCACGCCGGAGATGCCCTTGTCGGCGGCCTCCTGCGCATCGGCCGACACACGCGCGACGTCCTCGTCGGTGGCCAGGCGTTTGCGCACGTCGTCGGCATCGAGCCCGACATCGGTGGCCGCCTGCACCAGCACGTTCACGTCGGTGAGATCGCCACCGTCGCGGAAATACAGCTCCATCAGGCGTTGCTTCATCTCGGGCGCCTTGCCGATCGCCTCGGCCCAGAGGATCAGGCGATGGCAATCGGTCGTGTTGGGCTGGCGTGCGACCAGCTCCGGCTTGTAGACGAGCCCCTCCTCGCCTGCCGCCGTAACGACGCGGCCGGCAATGCTCTTATAGGCCTCGACCGAGCCGAACTTGGTGGTGAGGTAATCCTCACGGCTGATGCCCTCGCGCGGCACCCAGGGATTGAGGAAGAACGGACGGAAGTTCAGCTTGACCGGAACGTCGGGCACGAGCGCGAGCGCGCTCTCGATCCGGTGCTTGCCGATATAGCACCAGGGACACACCACGTCGGAGACGACATCGATCTGGAGCGGTTTGAGGGTGCTCATGAGCGCCTCCTTCGGGCGATGCGGTTTTGTCGGAAGATAAGCCGAACACCGCCCGAGGCAAGGGCGCTAAACCAGATTTGCTGCCGCCTGCTTCAGCCAGGCGGCGGTGCGCTCGTCGGCCGGAAAGAACGTCTCCAGCGCAAGCTCCGACAGGGTGATGTCGACGGGCGTGCCGAACACCATGGTGGTGGAGAAGAAACTTAGTATCCCGCCGTCATGCCGAAGCTTGAAGGGAATCGCGACATGATCGCCCGACAGCGGGCCCGCGCGCGCCGGAATCGGATAGCTCTTGAGGTCGTGATAGAGCTTGACGAGCTCCGGATCGGCCGTCGCCTCGCATTGCCGGTGCAAACGCTCGAGCAGATGCGCGCACCATTCCGCGAGATTGACCGTGCGTGGCGCCAGTCCCTCGGGATGAAAGGCGAGCCGGAGCACGTTGAGGGGCTGCGCCAGCAGCCGCTCCGGGATGCCGGCGAGCAGCGGCGCAACCATGCGGTTGGCGGAGACCAGGTTCCAGTGCCGGTCATAGGCCAGCGCCGGATTGGGCTCGTGCGCCTTCAACACGAGGTCGATCGCCTGACGGGCTGACTTCAAGGCGGGATCCTCCAGCGGGCGCTGCGGGAAGGCCGGCGCAAAGCCCGCGGCAACCAGCAGCACGTTGCGTTCGCGCAACGGCACATCGAGGCGCTCGGCGAGTCGCAGCACCATGTCGCGCGAGGGCGCGGCGCGGCCGGTCTCGACGAAACTCAGATGCCGAGCCGAAATCTCGGCTTCGCCGGCGAGGTCGAGCTGGCTCATGCGGCGGCGCTGCCGCCATTCGCGCAAATGATCGCCGATATGGATCGGCTGGCTGGGTTCGGCGCGTGCCGTGGATGCATGTGCGTTCATGGTCCAAAACCTATCATGCGCATTTCACCCCTTCCATTACCCGCGAGGTAATCGAATTGGGCCCCTGACCAGCGCATCTTCCTGGGCACAGGAGATGACCATGATCGCGCTGCTGCTCTACCGCACCCTTGCAGACCACCTGCTTCCCTGGGCGATGACGTTCGCGACCCGGATGCTGGCGCGCAGCCTCAACATGCCGGAGCCGCTGGTTCATTCGACCGGCGACTATGTCGTCGCCCATGTCACTGCCTTCGAGCACAGCGTCGGCAGAAGCCTCTGCCCGTCCCGCCTCGGCGGCCTGCTCCGCGCCTGGTGGCGCAGGAGGCCTTGAGTTCCCACAAGCCTACCCAAGCCACCCCAACCATGGAGACCTCTAATGATCGACGCATCCAGCTTCCTGCGCCGTGCCCTGCTCGCCGACGCCGTCTTCAGCGGCGTTTCCGCGCTCGGTTTGACTTTCGGTGCAGCTGCATTCGCCACACTGTTCAGTCTGCCCGAGGCGCTGCTGCGTGAAACCGGCCTGTTCCTGATCGTCTACACCGCGCTGGTCGGCTGGCTTGCTTCGCGCACAATGGTACTGAGGCCGCTGGTGCTGCTGGTCGTCGTCGGCAACGCCGCCTGGACGGTCGGCAGCATTGCGCTGCTGTTCTCCGGCGCGGTGTCGCCGAACTTCGCCGGCGCGCTCATGGTCGTGGCGCAGGCGATCGCGACGGGTGTGTTCGCCGAGCTGCAATATGTGGGCTTGCGAAAGAGCGGGAGTGCGGTGGCTGCGTGATGCTCTCGTGTCCCGGACGCGCAGCGAAGCGCCTAGCAGCCTGAGGACCAATCAGGGACTGGTGCGAAAGCCGGCGGCCGTCGCGCGCAAGCTACGCCTTCGCGCGGCCGACCTTGCCGGCAAAATGCTTGCCGTTCAGCTTCTTCTTTTTCGCCGCGGTGGTTTTCGCGCCGGCCTTCTGGGCCTTGCGCTCCGCGCGGGCCTTCACCTTGGCGCGCTCGGCACGGGCCTCGGCACGCTGCTTCTTGCGCTTGTTTTCACAGGACGGACACTTGCAGCCGATCGGCTTCAAATAGGCTTTGAAATAATCGGTGCCGTAGTCGTAGTTGATCTCGTCGCCCGGCTCGATGTTCTTGATGGCGCGGATGAACACTTTCCGCTCACGCGGGCGCACGTCGGATTCCGCATTGGGCCGGCACGAATGGTTGATATAGCGGGCGAGGTTCTTGCGCACCGAGCCGTCAATGGTCCAGCGGCCGTTGAGCTCGAACAGGTATTTGTTCTCGATCTCATCCTGCCCGGGAATCCGGCAGTCCAGGATCGGACCGAAATAACGGATGATCCTTGTGCCCTTCTTGATCGGCATGGTGGCGAAGAGGCCAAGTCCGGTCTTGGAACGGCCGACGCGATAGGCTTTGCGGGGAGCGATGGCTGGCATGATCAAGTGTAATGAGGACGCGGACGAGGCTGCTTGAGCCTGAGCGAAGCCGCTCTTCTAGAACGATTCCGCGCCGCTGTCAGGCCTATCCCGGTAAGGTTTGATGCTTGCCCACAGTGAAGAATGTGCAAGGACGTGAGTTCCGCGGCATCTCGCATGTCGCATGTCACCGGCCTGCTTCCTTGATACGCCGATAGCGCGCCAAGAGACGCTCGCCCTTAGCCGCGATGCGGCGCGCGGCTGCCACAGTCTTCGGCACCGGTTCGCCCCAGGCATGAGCCGACAGGGCATGCCGCGTCGGCCGGCCCTTGGCATCGACCAAAGGCGGCAGCTTCGCCCGACCGTAGAAGCGCACCGCCCAACTGCCCTTGCGCCGCATCTCCTGCGGCGTCATCTCGGAGGCTCGCTTGGTGACGCCGGGGCGCAAATGCGCACCCTGCTTGCGAGCGAAGGCTTTGCGGCCTGCCGCGGTCAGGCCGCCGCGCGGATCCTTTTCTTGCGTCGACGCACGGCGCTTGCGCGCCTTTGCGGTCTTGCGGGCGGCGCTCTTGCGCGCCTTTCTCGCCGGTGACGTCCTGGAGGATTTCGCCTTGGTGGTCTTCTTCGCTGCCATGCGCATGTTGTCCACGAGATTGGGATAGCGGCGGCCAGCGCGGCGCGCACTCGCCTTTGCTGCCGATTTTTGCGCGGAGGTAAGATGTTTGGACGTCTTGCCCGCCCGTTTGCGCGGATTTGGACGCTTCCAGGGTGCGCGAGGTAATCTTGCCATGGGGCCTCAACGCCCAAGCATGGCGAGGGTTCACAACGAATTGCGGGCGTTTCGTTCGATCAGGTATTGGTGGGCAGCCGTCCAGCCACCGTCGACTTCAGGATCGCTTCCAGGAGTTGCTCAGCCGTCGTGCCCGCGGGCAGCCGCTCCAAAATATCCTCGAGCCGTCCGTCCAGCAGCAGCATGGTGAAGCCGTGCACCATCGACCAGGCCCGCGCGATGGCGGCGCCCTGCTCGATGGTCAGCGCGTGGCCACTGATCGGCTCCTGCCGCATCGCGCTGATGGCATTGGCAAGGCCGGCAAAGGAGGATTCCGCGGCCTCGTGCAACGACGGCCTGGAATAGTCGAGGCGCTCGGTGCGGAACATCAACCCGTACATGCCGGGATGCGCCTGGGCATAGGCGACATAGGCCTTGGGCCGCGCCAGCGCGCGCTCCAGCGGCGAGGTCGCCGCGTCACAGGACGCGGCCATCGCCGCATTGAACTGGCGAAAGCCGATTGCCGCGAGTTCGCTGACGAGCCCGGTGAGATCGCCAAAATGGTGGGTCGGGGCGGCATGCGAGACGCCGGCCTCGCGTGCCACCGCGCGCAACGTCAGCCCGGCCAGCCCATCGCGCTCCAATACCCGTTCTGCCGCCTGAAGCAGCGCCTCGCGAAGGGCGCCGTGATGATAGGGCGTCTCCGTCTTCGCAGCCGTCGGGCGGCGCGCTGGACGAGACGCCTGTGATGTCTTTTTGGGGCTGCGCGGACTACGCGCCGTTGCACCCTTGGTGTCGCCCTTGGTGTTGCTCTTGGCCATTTGCAAGCTATATGACGCAATATTGACAGTGTAAAGATTTCACTTGACGGAAGCCGCGCCTGGCCCTATGGATCTTTACGATGTAAAGATAGGGAGGCATACGCCGTGCACCAGGACGCCGTCGCCGAGCGCCGCAACAATATCGCGCCGATCCCGTTCGAGGCGGACGCGCCTTTCCTCAAGATCGTCGGCGAATTGCCGCGCGAGCTGAACGGCACGCTCTACCGCAACGGCCCCAATCCGCAGTTCGATTCCCCCGGCGCGCACTGGTTCGTCGGCGACGGCATGCTGCACGCCTTTCATCTCGAAGACGGGCGCGCCTCCTACCGCAACCGCTGGGTCCGCACGCCGAAATGGCTCGCCGAGCACGATGCCGGCCGCGCGCTGTTCGGCGGATTCGGTCGCAGGCTGCCGGATGCGCCGCAAAACCTGACCGATGGCGGCGTCGCCAACACCAACATTATCTTCCATGCCGGCAAGCTGCTCGCGCTCGAGGAAGGACATCTGCCGACCGAGATCGAGCCCGGCACGCTGGAGACGCGCGGCTATTGCAATTACCAGAGCCGTCTCGCCGGTGCCTTCACCGCGCATCCGAAGGTCGATCCTGTTACGGGCGAATTGGTGTTCTTCGGCTACAATGCCGCGGGCCCGCTGACGCCTGCCCTCTCCTACGGATCGATCGATGCAGGCGGCAAGGTGACGCGCTTCGAGCGTTTCGAGACGCCCTATGCCAGCATGGTGCACGACTTCATCGTCACCGAAAATCATGTGCTGTTTCCGATCCTCCCGATATCAGGCAGCATGGAGCGTGCAATGAGCGGCAAGCCGCCCTATGCGTGGGAGCCTGAGAAAGGCGCCTATGTCGGCGTGATGAAGCGCAACGGCGCGGCAAGGGACATCGTCTGGTTTCGCGCGGAGGCCTGCTACGTCTTCCACGTCATGAATGCGTGGGAGGACGGCGACCGCATCATCGCCGACGTCATGCAGTTCGAAGAGGCCCCGCTTTTTCCGCATCCCGACAGCCGGCCGACGGATCCGGAGAAGTCGCGCGCCCGCCACTGCCGCTGGGCTTTCGACCTCTCTGGCAAGACCGACCGCTTCCAGCAGACCTATCTGGACGATATCACCGGCGAATTCCCGCGCATCGACGATCGCCGCGCCGGCTTGAAGAGCCGTCACGGCTGGTACGCCTGCGCCAATCCGCGGCTGCCGATGTTTGGCGCATTGTCAGGCATCGTTCACGTCGACGGCACCGGCAAGCGGCTCGGCCAGTATCTGCTCCCGGCGGGCGACACCATCTCCGAGCCTGTGTTCGTCGAGCGATCGAAGGATGCGGCGGAAGGCGACGGCTGGTTGCTGGCGGTGGTCTGGCGCGCGCGAGAGAATCGCAGCGACCTCGCCGTGTTCAATGCCACCGACATCGAAGCCGGCCCCGCCGCGCTGGTGCAGCTCGGCCATCGCGTGCCTGACGGCTTCCACGGCAATTGGGTGGGAGCGGCGTAATAACTCCCAGTCATTCCGGGGGACGCGAAGCGTGAGCCCGGAATCCATCAGGCCACAGAGACTGTCTCACCATGGATTCCGGGTTCGCGCTTCGCGCAACCCGGAATGACGGCAAGAGGAGACTTCGCATGCACGTCCCCGCGATCACTGCGAACTACCTCGCCATCCTCGCGCTGATCTACGTCGCGCTCGCGTTGCAGGTCATCCGGCTGCGACGAAGCAGCAAGGCGCCCTTCAGCGACGGCGGCAACGAAAACCTGCGCAGTGCGATCCGGGCGCATGGCAACTTCATGGAATACGTCCCGATCATCGCGCTGATGGTGGCGCTTCTGGAGATGTCGGGCGCGTCGCCCTTGCGCATTCACCTCTTGATGGGCGCGCTTCTGCTGTCGCGGCTGCTGCATCCGCTCGGCATGTATGCGACGCCGGGCTCGCTCCGATTCACGATCTGCCGCGTCGGCGGCATTGTCCTGACCATCGGCCTTCTGGTGTCCTGCGCCCTGACCATCCTGTCGCGCCTGCCCTGGGCCGCCATGGCCGACGAACTGTCGAACCAAGCCGTTGCGACAATTGAGTTTTTACAGGTCGTTCACGTCATTTTGACACTGTAAAGATTTCGCTTGACCCAGCGCCGGCGCTGAACTATCAATCTTGACATCGTAAAGATTGGTGCGACCGAGGCATCCATGACGATCTTCCTGATCCTTGCCCCCTACGGCGTCTACACGGCCCTGATGTTCATGACCTCGGCCATGGTGGCCGTGTTCGCGGGCTCGGCGATCTGTCTCGCAACGATCGCAATCGACGTCGTGCGCGGCCGCTCGGTGAAGATCCTGGCCGCGGGCTCGGCGATCCTGTTTGCAGGCATCGGCCTCTTCCTCGCACTGCACCCCACGCTCAGCGCGCTCGGCGTCAAGCTCTCGGTCGATATCGGAATCTTCGTCATCTCGCTCGGCTCGATGCTGGCGCGCCGGCCCTTCACGCTGCAATACGCGATCGAATCCGTTCCGGCCGAAACCGCGGCTATGCCCGGCTTCCTCACCGCCAATTACATCATCACCGCGGCATGGACCGTCGCCGCCTTGCTGATGATGCTCGCCAACATCGTGCTGCTCTACTTCCCCGGCCTGCCGGTCTGGTCGGGCCTCGCCGTCGCCTTCGCGGCCCGCAACAGCGCGATCTACTTCACCAAATGGTATCCCGAATATCGGCAGATCAAGTATGGTGCGCCTGAAGGCGCGCTGCCGGAAGCCCAGTGAGACAGGACCGACAATGAAGGACGTATTCGCCCGCCTCGCCTCCGACTTCCTCTCGGCCATCGTCTTCCTGGTGATCTATCTGATCACCGACAACGTCATTCTCGCGACGTCGGTGGCGATAGCGGGTGCGGTCGCGCAGGTGATCTATGCCCGCGTCAAGGGGCGCGAGCTCGGCTACATGACCTATGCGAGCCTCGCGCTCGTCATCGTGCTCGGCACGGTGACGCTGCTCACCAACGATCCCCGCTTCATGCTGGCCAAGCCCGCGATCGCGCATTTCGCGATCGGCGCGATCATGCTCAAGCGCGGCTGGATGCTACGCTACATGCCGCCGATGGTGGTCGAGACCGCGCCGGAATATGTCACCGCTGCGGGCTATGCCTGGGCCGCGCTGATGTTCGCCCTCGGCGCCGGCACGATCATCGTCGCCTGGACCGGCGATCTGAAGCTGTGGGCCTTCTATATCTCGGTGATCGCCGGCGGCGCCAAGGTTTTGGCCTTCGCCGTGCAGTACGTGGTGTTTCGGCTTGTCGTCACCAGCCGCCGCCGCGCCGCCGCCCGCGCTTGATGGCCGCTCACGTCGGGTTAGGCGCGCGCGCCGAGTTGCGCTATAGGCTCAGGCTTGGACTGGCTGCGGATCGTCGTAGCCCGCCGGGATATTGTTCGGGAGACGCGAATGGCCGTGGACGGCAACTGGAATCTGACCATGACGACGCCGATGGGCGAGCGCCAGGCGACGCTGAGCCTGAAGGAAACGGGCGGCACGCTCACGGGCACGCAGGGTGCGGACGGCAATACCGCCGAGATTTTCGACGGCACCGTCAACGGCGACAGCGTCTCCTGGAAAGTCTCGATCACCAACCCGATGCCGCTGACGCTGGAATTCAGCGGGAAGGTCGCCGGCAACAACATCAACGGCGAGATGGGCATCGGCCCGATGGGCAGCTTCCCGTTCACCGGCGCAAGGGCGTAAGGCTCGTCTCCCGGACGCGGCGCGGCGTGTAACGCTGCTCCGCAGAGCCGGGACCCATGCTGCGCGACAATGGACCCCGGATCAGCAGCGCAGCATTTCATGCCGCGTCGCGTCCGGGGAAAGTAGCCTCAACCCAAATTCAACTCCTTGAAGAAGTCGTTGCCCTTGTCGTCGATGATGATGAAGGCCGGGAAGTCGACGACTTCGATGCGCCAGATCGCCTCCATGCCGAGCTCGGGATATTCGAGCACCTCGACCCTCTTGATGCAGTGCTCGGCGAGGTTCGCCGCCGCGCCGCCGATCGAGCCGAGATAGAAGCCGCCATATTTCTTGCAAGCCTCACGCACGGCCGGCGCGCGGTTGCCCTTGGCGACCATCACCATGGAGCCGCCGGCGGCCTGGAACTGGTCGACGAAGGAATCCATGCGGCCCGCCGTGGTCGGTCCGAACGCGCCGGAGGCGTAGCCCTCGGGCGTCTTGGCGGGGCCGGCGTAGTAGACCGGATGGTTCTTGAAATAGTCGGGCAGCGGCTCGCCCTTCTCCAACCGCTCGCGCAGCTTGGCATGCGCACTATCGCGTGCGACGATCATCGTGCCGCTCATCGAGACCCGGGTCTTGATCGGATACTTCGAGAACGTCGCCAAAATATCCTTCATCGGCTGGTTGAGGTCGATCTTGACGACCTCGCCGCCGAGCGCCTCTTCGACCTGCGGCAGATATTGCGCCGGATTATGCTCGAGCTCCTCGAGATAGACGCCGTCCTTGGTGATCTTGCCGAGCACCTGGCGGTCGGCCGAGCAGGACACGCCAAGCCCGATCGGCAGCGAGGCACCATGGCGCGGCATGCGGATCACGCGGACGTCGTGGCAGAAATACTTGCCGCCGAACTGCGCGCCGACGCCGAGCGACTGCGTCATCTTGTGGATTTCCTTCTCCATCTCGACGTCGCGGAAGGCGTTGCCGTCGGGCGAGCCGTGGGTCGGCAGCGCATCGAGATAGCGGGCGGAGGCGAGCTTCACCGTCTTCATGCAGAGCTCGGCCGAGGTGCCGCCGATCACGATCGCGAGGTGATAAGGCGGGCACGCCGCGGTGCCGAGCGTGAGAATCTTTTCCTTCAGGAAGGCGAGCAGCCGGTCCTTGGTCAACACCGAGGGCGTGGCCTGAAACAGAAAACTCTTGTTGGCGGAGCCGCCGCCCTTGGCCATGAACATGAACTTGTAGGCGTCGTCGCCCTCGGCATAGATCTCGCACTGCGCCGGCATGTTGTTGGCGGTGTTCTTCTCCTCGTACATCGACAAGGGGGCGACCTGCGAGTAGCGCAGATTGCGGCGCAGGTAGGCATCGCGCGCGCCTTCCGACAGCGCCGCCTCGTCCTCACCGTCGGTGATGACGTTGCAGCCCTTCTTGCCCATGATGATCGCGGTGCCGGTGTCCTGGCACATCGGCAGCACGCCGCCGGCAGCGATGTTGGCGTTCTTCAAGAAATCCAGCGCGACGAACTTGTCGTTCGGGCTGGCCTCACCGTCCTCCAGGATCGCGCGGAGCTGCTTCAGATGGCCGGGGCGCAGATAGTGATTGATGTCGCCGAAAGCCGCTTCCGACAGCGCCCGCAGCGCCTCGCGCGACACCACCAGCATGTCTTTCCCCAGGACCTTCTCGACCCGGACGCCCTCGGACGAAATCTTCTTGTAGGGCGTCTCGTCCTTGCCCAGCGGGAACAGCGGGGTGTGCTTGTAGGGCGGGACGGGTTTTGAGGCGTCGGGGAAGGCGGTGGGAGCGTTCATGAGCGATCTCGGGTTTTGCAGCCCTCTCGGGCCTCTAAGCATAGAAGCTTTCTAAGCTTTTTTGCCACAAAGGGAAGGCGTCCTGGTGCGGCCCGGCATCCCGATTCGGTGTCATGGCGGCCATTTCTGCCGCCGGCGTTCAATAGCTGTAGTTGAGCCCGGTCGAGCCCGGTTGCACCCCTTGCGCTTCGCGCGCGGCGACGGTTGAATGCGCGCGCTCAAGGGGCTTTTCATCATGATTTTCAAATTGGACGTCCGCGGCGCGATTGTTGTCGCCGCCGCAATCACCGGCCTTGTGACCCTCACCGCGCCTGCCCGCGCCGACCAGTGCGACGACATCGCAAAACAGCTCGCCGGCGGCATCGACGGGCTGAAGGTCAATTTCAAGGCCGCCAACATCATCTACCTCACCCACCCCGCCGCGAAGGAGCTTTCGCTCGGCTGTCGCGCGCAAGGAGCGGCCTATTCCAACGAGCTCTACGCCAAGGGCGACCGCAAGCCGACGCCGCAATTCTATGATCTCGTGGCCTCCGCAGCCGCGATCATCTTCACGGTGACGAAAGACGACACCACGACCGGCGCAACGCGCTGCCTGAAGCGCATGGGCCTGTTGCGCGGCGACAAGATCACGATGCGCTACAAGCGCCTCAACATGGAATGCACCCGCACCAAGACGGACGCGGCGATCGCGATCACGCGGCCGAAGGACGAGTAGGCGCATCTTTTCGCGCCAGATCCCTCGCATTTTAACGATCGGCTTGACGGACCTTTCGTCCCTCACAGGGCACGCTCATCAGGTTCAATCTGTGAGGATTTGTGGATGAGCGTTTCCAGCGTTGCGCCGCCGCCTGTCACGATCGTGGTCCCGAGCTACGACACGACCAAGCAGCCGGACGACCAGACCAAGACCAAAGACACCGACCCGACCTACCAGCCGACGCCGCCGGCGCCCCTGCCGCCTGGTCAAGGCACCCGGATCGATCAGCTCGCCTGATCCGGCGTTTATGCGATGGATCGCCCGGTCCCGTCGACCGGGCCTTTCGCGTGTGCGGTCGCAACTTTGCCTGAGAGCGCGGCCATATTAGTGCGAGACTGCCCGCGGGAACCGCGCATGATCGCACGCCTGTTGTTGCAGAACACGATCTTCGTCGTTGCGATGGGCGCGATATTGTTCGCCTCCGCGGGCACGCTGCATTGGCCGTCGGCCTGGCTGTTCCTCGTCACCTCCGCCCTGCTCGGCCCGCTCTGCGGCTGGTGGCTCCACCGGATCGATCCGGGATTGCTGGCAGAGCGGCTCCGCCCTGTCATCCAGAGGGAACAGCCGCGCGCCGACAAGGGCTTCATCATCGCCTTCATGCTGGCGATCCTGGTCTGGCTGGTTGCGATCGGTCTCGACCGGCGCGCTGTTGCCTCCAACGTGCCGCTCGCATTGCAGGCAGTCGGCTTCGCGCTGTATCTGGCCTGCACGCTGTTCACGATGCGGGTATTCCGCGAGAACTCGTTCGCCGCGCCTGTGGTGAAGCTGCAGGCCGAGCGCGCCCAGCACGTGATCTCATCAGGGCCTTACGCCCACGTCCGCCATCCCATGTACAGCGGCATGCTCATGTTCTTCGCAGGCGTGCCGCTGACCCTCGGCTCGTGGTGGGGCCTTGCGATCGCGCCGCTCTTGGTCCTCTTGCTCGCGGTCCGCATCCGCATCGAGGAGCGCACGCTGATGGAGGGGCTATCAGGTTATGCCGACTACGCGGCGCGGGTGCGCTATCGCCTGCTGCCGGGAGTGTGGTGACCTAGGAATCCAGCTCGCGATAGCGTCGAAAGATGCCTTGCTCGTTGAAGGGAATGCGGCGCTCGCTGGCGAGATAGGACCTGATGTTGGGCCGAGCGGCGACGCGGTCATGCAGGTCGACGAGACCGGGGATATTCTTCTCGAACGCTTTCATGCGCTTGGGAAACGCATAGCGCAGGCCATCGACGATCTGGAACAGCGAGAGATCGACGTAAGTCAGACGTCGGCCGGTGACATGGGCGCCGCCGGCGTCGTCGAGCAACTGCTCGAAATAGCCGAGATATTTCGGCACGCGTTCGTCCCAGAAATCGGCCGTGCGCTTCTTTGCGGGCGCCTTCTGGTCTTCGTAATACTGCGAGGGCCCGAGCGGATGATGGGTGTCGTGAATCTCCACCACGAAATCGGTGATGGTCAGCTGAAGCTGGTGTACCCAGAGTCGGCCCGCTTCCGTCTTCGGCGCGAGCCCATGACGCGCGCCGAGATAGAGCAGGATGTTGGCGGTCTGGCCAATGACGAGCTTGCCCGCCTTCAGGAACGGCGGCGCAAAGGGCGGCGTGCCCTTGTGCGCGTCCATCATCTTCATCATCGCAGCCGAGCCACGCGGGCCGCGTGCGACATCGACGTAGGCCGCACCCGCCTCCTCCAGCGCCAGCCGCACATATTCACCGCGGCCCTGGATCTCGGGCCAGTAGTAAAGCTCGTATTTCATGGGAGGGGTCCGTGAGCGTGGGAGCGACGAACCCCAATGTAGCACGCAGTCGAAGGTTCCGTCAGGACGGGACGGCGCCGCCTTGCTGACACACCATCGCGCCGATTGCCCGAAGGGCGTCGTCCCGAGGCCGTCACCCCGAGGCCGTCGTCCCGAGGCCGTCGTCCCCGAGCCGTGTCGATTAATTGCTTCCCGGGATCGTAGCGCCGGGCGAGCATGCCGACATAGGCCGATCCTCAAGCGGCCGGCCAGGGAGGACGCGGGAGTCTGTGGCGGAAGCCGTTCAGGGCGGTATCCGCGATCGCATCGGGGCTGCCGCCGGGCGCGGCACGAGGGGAGATCGTCATGCACTGGAACACCGTCCGCCCAATTTCAGCGATTGCCGGCTATGTGGCGCTTTGCCTTGCCATCAGTCCAGGCTGCGCCTCGGCCGCGGAGTTGCTCAAAGCCCGGCTTGCGCAAAACCTCGGGCCGATCTCCGGCCTTGCGATCGTCGCCAAATCGAAGGGGATGTTCGAAAAGCACGGACTGGACATCACGGTCTCGAACTTCACGTCCGGCAAGCAATGCCTGGACACCGTGATCGGAGGCGGCGCCGACATCGCGACGACGGCCGAGGCGCCGGTCACCGCCTCGGCGATGGCAGGCCAGCCCATCGCCTTCGTCGCGGGCATGGAATATTCCGACCTCAAGACGGTCGTCGCGGCCAAGGCCGGCGTCAAGACCAAGGCAGATCTTCGCGGCAAGCGGATCGGATTCACCGCCGGCACCGGCAGCGAGGTGTACACGGCCACGCTGCTGAAATCGGCGGGATTGGCGGCCAAGGATGTCACCCTGGTCAACCTGCGGCCGCAGGAGATGCTGCCGGCACTCGCCGCAGGGAGCATCGACGCGATCGACACGTGGGAGCCCCACATCGCCAACGCGAAGAAGGCCCTGGGCGAAGCCGTCGCCGAGCTCGACACTGCAGGCACTTACTCCGAGACGTTCAACATCGTCGTGATGAAGCCCTATCTCGATGCCAACCCCGCACTGGTCGAGGCGTTCATCGCCGCACTGATCGATGCCGAGGCCTGGACGAAGGCGCATCAGGAGGATGCGATCACGGTGGTGGCGGACGCGGTCGGCATGAAGCGGGACGAACTGGCCCCGATCTGGACCGACTATGTTTACCACGTGCGTCTCGACAACCGCCTGGTCGAGATCCTCAAGACCCACTCGGCATGGCGCCTCGAGAGCGGCAACCATCCTCCCGGAGCTGTCATGCCCGACTTCAGCAAGGTCGTTGTCACCGAGCCACTGAAGACGATCGCCCCCGAACGTGTCACCCTTTCATGGAAATAGGCGCCCGCACAGCCATGCAGGACGGCACCTCAGCCCCACAAGAGATTGCTCTCCGCGGTGATGGTCGCAATCGGCGGTCGGATTCAGCTCGTCTTCGCCGCATCAATCTTCTGGTCGGAGCGCTGTCGCTGCCCCTGTTCGTCGGCCTCTGGGAATTGGCGTCCCGCTCCGGGGCCGTCAACATGGTGCTGTTTCCGCCGCCGACGGTGGTTGCTGCGGCTGTCCTCGAATGGATACGAAGCGGACAATTCCTCGGCGATCTCTCGGCCAGCCTCCTTCGCGTCACCACGGGATTCATCGTGGGCGGCGCGCTCGGCATCCTGCTCGGCATCCTTACCGGCCAATTCCCCGTCATTTCCAGCCTGCTGTCGCCGCTCTTCCATATCCTGCGGCCAATTCCGCCGATTGCCTTCGTGCCGATCGTCATTCTCTGGTTCGGCCTGTCGGAGGCGGGAAAACTGTTCCTCGTCGTATGGGGCGTGTTCTTCACGGTCTGGCTTTCGACGCACATCGGCGTGCAGAAGGTCGACCGCGGCCTGATCCGGGCGGCGTTGATGCTCGGCACGCCACGGCGGCAGATGCTCCAGGAGATCGTGTTGCTGGGCGCGCTGCCCTACATCGTGGTCGGGTTACGCACCGCCGTCAGCATCTCCTTTTACACGCTGGTCGCGGCCGAACTTGCAGGCACTTTCGCGGGCATTGTCTACAGGATCGAGATTGCGCAGCAGAACATGCAGACGGGCCAGGTCATGGGCGGCCTCGCCGCGCTCGGGTTGATATCGTTCGTCGCCGACCGGCTGTTTGCGGCTTTGGCCGAACGTACCGTCTGGTGGCGCTGATGTCGGGATCGCGATCGATCGTGAAATTGGCCCTGGCAAGCGCATCGGCCTCCGTGGAACCGGCGCGGAAGCAACCGGCCATTCAAGTCTCAGACCTGAGCATCGTGTTTGAGACCAACCGCGGGCAGACCATCGCGGTGGATCGCGTGTCGTTTGACGTCGCGCCTGGCGAGTTTGTCTGCATCGTCGGGCCCTCCGGCTGCGGCAAGTCGACGGTGCTCAATACGATCGCCGGACTGGAAGTGCCGTTTGAAGGCAACATCCTGGTGGAGGGTTCGCCTGTCCACGGCCCACGGCCCGATGTCGGCATGGTGTTCCAGCAGCCGCATCTTTTCCCCTGGAAGTCCGTCCGCAGGAACATCGCCCATGGCCCCAGGATGCATGGGAAGCCAAAGAAGGAAGCGAATGCCATTGCCGACGATCTGATCGCGATGATCGGTCTCAAGCGCTTCGCCGACGCCTATCCGAACACGCTGTCCGGCGGCATGCAGCAGCGCGTGGCGATCGCGCGAGCGCTGGCCAATCAGCCCCGCGTGCTGCTGATGGACGAGCCGTTCGGGGCCCTCGACGCGCAGACGCGGGCGGTGATGCAAGACAATCTGCTGGAGCTGCGCGACCGGATCAAGTCGACCATCGTGTTCGTCACCCATGACATCGATGAAGCCATCGTGCTGGCGGACCGCGTTCTCATCATGAGCGCGGGACCCGGCCGCATCCTGCGCGATGTCGCGGTCAAGCTGCCGCGCCCGCGGTCGAGTTCGATCATGGTCGAGCCAACTTATCTCTCCCTCAAGAAGGATTGTCTCGACGTCATCCGCGCGGAAGGGTTGCGGGCGTTCAATCAGTCGGACGCGAGCTGACCGCCTCGAATTCGCAGATCGAGAGACGGGCCGCAGCGCGCTGGCATGGTTCTTGAATAATCGATGCCGGGTCTCACAGCGGAGCCGGCCATGCACAGGGCGAACAGCGCGATAGCGGCAGGTGTGATGCTGGCCGAGTCGGACGATCTCGTCAGGCCACTGCCGGGCTTGCTCGACGGCCTCGATCGAGCCGATCGCAATCGTTTGCGTGCGATCGGACGCGAGAAGACGCTGGAAGCCGGCCAACTGGTCTGGTCTCAAGGCGACGCACAGGCCGGGATCTATTTGATCAGCGAGGGCCGCATCCGCAGCTACTATGCGGCGCCGTCGGGGCGCGAGGTCACCCTCGCTTACTGGTTTCCCGGCAACTTCGTCGGCGGCCCCGACATCTTCGGAACGGGCCCGCACATGTGGACATCGGTTGCGGCCGAACGCAGCCAGTTGACGTTCATGCCCGGACCGGCGCTGCGGCGGCTTGCGCTGGAATCGCCTGAGATCGCCGTCGCCCTGCTGGATGCCCTGGCGTTCAAGGCGCGCTGCTACTCGGCGATGGCGCAGATGCTCGGGACGCGCTCGGTGACCGAGCGGCTGCATAGCCTGCTGATCTTCCTGTCGCACGTCTACGGCGTGCGGCGCGACAACGAGATCATCGTCGGTATGCCGTTTACCCACGGCGATCTCGCCAATCTCATCGGATCGACCCGCCAATGGGTAACCGTGCAACTCGCGCGGCTCCAGGCGGAAGGCGTGATCCGGTACGACAGATCCGTGATATCGATCCTGGATCTTTCGGTGCTCGGGCGGGAGATGGAATAATCGCCGGGCTTCAGGCGCCCGATTTCAATTCGAAAGCCGCTTCGCCTGCGCCGGCCTCGAACCGCCGCGCCAGTCCGATCAGTGCGCGATCGTGCCAGGCCGGCGCCAGCAAGGTCACGCCCATCGGCATGCCATCGGGCAATGTCGCGTTCGGAACCGCGACGCCGCAAAGATCGAGCAGATTGGCAAAGTACGAGTAGTAGCCGAGGCGATTGTTGAGAGTGATCGGATCGCCAAACATCTCCTCCAGCGTGAACGGCCGCGGTGCGGTCGGGACCACCAGCGCATCGATCCCCGCAAAGATCGCCTCGACGTCGCGACGAAGACGCTGCAGCCGGTGAATGGCGCCAAACGTGTCGATCGCCGAATAGCCTGCGGCTGAGGCGAGAACCGTTTTGGTGACATCAAGCAGGGAGCCGGACTCGATGTCCAGGAGCGAGGCGATGGCCGAGTGCCGCTCCGCCACCCAGGGTCCGCTGAACATCAACTCCCCGGCCTGGCGGAACGGAGCGAAGTCCACCTCAACAGCCGTTCCGCCGATCACGGTGAAACGCTCACAGGCGCGCTCATAGAGCTCGCCGCATTCCGGCATGCCGAAGCATTCGAGATCGGCTGACGCAATGCGGCCGAACCGAAACGATGACAGCGCTCCACTGGCGAAAGAAAACGCCCTGGGCCGGCGGCTGTAGGGGTCTTCGAAGTCGAACCCTTCGATAATGTCGAGGATCGCCTCGCCATCGCAGACGGTGTTGCAGAACACCGAGACGCAATCGATCGTCGGGCAATTCGGCACCAGCCCGCGTGACGACACCAGCCCGACGGTCGGCTTGATTCCGACGATGTTGTTGAAGCCGGCAGGGATGCGGCCGGACCCGCCGGTGTCGGTGCCGAGCGCGAACGCCACGTGCCCCGCCGCCACGGCGACCGCGGACCCGGAGCTCGAGCCGCCCGAGACATAGCGCGCATCGGCAACCGAGGCGCAGGCGCCATAAGGCGAACGCGCGCCAGACAGGCCTGTGGCGAACTGATCGAGATTGGTCTTTCCGAGGCAAATTGCACCGGCCGAGGTGAGGCGTTCGACGCTGTGCGCGGAATGCCAGGGCGTGTAGCTGAACGCCGGGCATGCGGCGGTGGTCGGCATCCCCTCGACATCAATATTGTCCTTCACACCAAAGGGAATGCCGAGCAGCGGAAGATGTTCGCCGGTCCGCGCGCGCGCCACGAGCTTGCGGCATATGTCCAGCGCCTCCTCCCGCGGGCGGACATGGATCCAGCAATTGCGGTCGCGTTCGGCCTCGATCCGGTCATAGGCAGCCTCGATCGCCTCCAGCGGCAGGGACGGATTCCTCGCGCTGTTGTCATGATGTGTCCTGGAGCGCGCGACAGACTGGCTCACCGAATATCTCCTTCTCCGAATGGCTAGCGCGAAATTGCGGGAGCTCGGCGCGGGCAACAAGCAATTAAGTGCTTCACGGAAAATGCTCGGCCGTATCGGGATATCGGCGGCTCAATGAAAAAGGGCGCCGTGCCGAAGCACGACGCCCTCGTTTGTTGTTCTGCGTGCGATCAGTTGGTCTGCTGGATCGCCGACAATTCCCAGGGGCTGCCTGGACGACGGGCGAAGGTCCAGACCTCGGTGACCTCGCCTGGCTGCTCGCTGCCGGAGACGATCGCTCCGGTGTTGCGATCGACGGTCTTGTCGGTGAGCGCGAAACGCATCGCCACGGTCGCGTAGTCGGTCTCGCCTTCACGCCAGGCTTCTGCGAGGTCGCCCTGCAACAGCTTGACGTTGGTTACCTTGTTCACCGCATTGCGCGCGCGGTTCTGGGCAAGGTCCTGCTCGAAATAGGAGACCATTTCCGGCGTCGCGAGCGTGTGCAGTTTCGCAACGTCCTCGTTCGACCACGCGGACTGGATGTCGCCAAGCAGGCGCTCGAACGCCTCGTAGTCGGCGGGCTTGATCTCGAGCGGCGCGTTGTTGGCGCCGAAGCCGCTGCCGAGGCCGGAACCAAGACCGCTGCGATAGCTCGCCTGCGGTCCCGCACCTGCGTAGGCCGCCTGCGGCGAGTTGCGGCGCTGCCACCAGGACATCGCCAGCCGCACCACGAACACCACGAGCACGATCTGGATGATCAGGCCCAGGAACGACGACAGGCCGCCGAGACCGCCGAACAGGCCGCCACCGAACAGCATGCCGAGCAAGCCGGCACCGAGAAAACCGGCCGCAAGACCACCCAGGAAACCGCCGCCGCGGCCGAACAGGCCGCCGCGCGAAGGCAAAGCATTGTTCATGCCGGCGCCAGGCTGACTATAGGTGCGGTTGAATGGCGAGGCGGAGCCCGGCGCGGTCGTGGTCGACGGCGGGGCCGAAAAGGTCCGCGAGCCGCGCGACCCCGACGAGAAGCCGCCACCAACGCGGGCATCGGCGGACGAGATCGCAAGCGCCGTCGGCAGCGCGAGCGCCAGGACGACGGCAATCGTCTTCACGAGACGGCGGGACCATTGCGAGAAATTCATGTTCGTTTCCCAAATCCCCGGCATGGGGACGTGCCAGTAAGATGGGCAGCCGTTTACAAAAGGGAAGCCGGTTTTGGAACCCCCGTCTGCGGCCCTCGGTCGCGGGTATATGGTAAAAGCCCATATTTAACGGGGGGTTGGCTGGGGAACGACGGGAGCTGTGGTCGCGGGTTACCGGCAACTATCTCGGCAAGAATTCCGCTCCCTCCCCTCTTGCGGAGCCCTTGCGACGAAGCAATTCAGACTGCTCCCGCGGAAAGATCCTGGATTGCTTCGCTACGCTCGCAATGACGGAGTATGAGGCGCCTTCGCCCCCATGCTCACCCCTGCTTCGTCATCGTCTCCTTCACCGCCGCCACGAGTTGGCTGAGCGTGAACGGCTTTGGCAGGAAGTCGAACTGCTGGCCCTCGGGCAGGCTCTTCTCGAAGGCGTCTTCGGCGTAGCCGGAGACGAAGATGAAGCGGATGTCAGGGTTCTTCTCCCGCATCGCCTTGAGCAGCGTCGGACCGTCCATCTCCGGCATCACCACGTCGGAAACCACAAGATCGATCGCGCCGCTCTGCTCATCGAGCATCTCCATCGCCTCGACGCCGTTTTCGGCCTCGACGACGGTGTAGCCGCGCGAGCGCAGGCCGCGGGCGTTCAGCGCGCGAAGTCCCTCTTCGTCCTCGACCAGCAGGATGGTGCCCTGCCCGGTGAGATCGGTGCGAGGCTTGGTCTCCACGGCGACCGGCGCAGCGTCCTTGGCAGCGCCATTCGTCGCGGCGGCCGCAGCGGCGGGCTGCTCGACCTCCACCTCCGGCTCGGCGTGGTGGCGCGGCAGGAAGATGTGGAACGATGTGCCTTGTCCCGGTTCGGAATCGACGTAGATGAAGCCGCCGGTCTGCTTGACGATGCCGTAGACGGTCGAAAGGCCGAGGCCGGTGCCCTTGCCGACTTCCTTGGTCGAGAAGAACGGCTCGAAGATCTTGTCGCGGATATCGGCGGGAATGCCGGTGCCGGTGTCGGCCACCTCGATCCGCACATAATCCGCCGCCGGCATGCCCTTGTAGGCGAGTTTGCCCGCCTCTTCCGTCGCGACGTTGGCGGTTCGGATGATCAGTTTGCCGCCGTCGGGCATGGCGTCGCGCGCGTTCACCGCGAGATTGACGATGACCTGCTCGAACTGGGAGACGTCGACCTTGACCGGCCAGAGATCGCGGCCGTGAATCAGGTCGAGCTTGACCTTCTCGCCGATCAGACGGCGCAGCAGCATGGTGAGGTCGGACAGCGCATCGCCGAGATCGAGCACCTGCGGCCGTAGCGTCTGCCGCCGCGAGAACGCGAGCAGCTGCCGCACCAGCGTCGCAGCACGCGTGGCGTTCTGCTTGATCTGCATGATGTCCTGGAACGACGGATCGGTCGGCTTGTGCGCGTTCAGCAGGAAGTCGTTCGCCATCATGATGGCGGAGAGCACGTTGTTGAAGTCGTGAGCGATGCCGCCGGCGAGCTGGCCGACCGTCTCCATCTTCTGCGACTGGTTGATCTGGTTCTCGAGGGCACGGCGCTCGGTGGTCTCGAGCATGTGCACGATCGCAGCTTCCGCGTCGTTCTCGGCCGCATCGACAGGCGTGACGAAGAACTGGCCCCAGCGCTCCTTGGTCCCTTCCAGCGCCACCTCGACCGGCGCGATATCGGCCTGGTTTTCGGCCGCCTGGTTGATGGCCGCAATCAGCAGGTGCCGATCACGCGCATTGACCGCACGGAAGATCGACTTGGAGGCGCTGTCGAGCCCGAGGCCCTGCGCGAGCTTGGCGTACCGCGCATTGGCCCGCACGACGTTGCCGCCGCGATCGACCGTGGCGATCGCCATCGGCGTGTGGTCGAAGAAGCGCATGAAGCGCACTTCGGCGGCGCGATCGGGATCGCTGCGCTCGTCGCGGGCGCGGCTGATGACGAGCGTGCGCGACGGTCCCGGCGCACCATCGGCACCGAAGGCCAGCTTGTGATAGAGCCGGACCGGCATGGTCTTGCCGGTGCGCATGCGCAGATCGATGTCGAAGACTTCTGTCTTCACTTCTCCCGGCACCGCCACGATCGAAGACAGCAGCGAAGCGCCGTCACCGGAGACGATGTCGGCGAGCTTCAGGCCGCCCGAGCCGATCTCGGCGAGATCATAGTCGAGCCAGTTCGCCAGCGTCGCGTTGACATAGGCGAGCTCGCCGGCGGGATTGACCGAGAAGAAGCCGCACGGCGCGTGATCGAGATATTCGATCGCGTGCTGGAGCTCCTGGAACACGTCCTCCTGGCGCTCGCGGTCGCGGGTGATGTCGGCGATCGACCACACCGCATATTTGGCTTCGCGCTTGCCGGTACCGAGCGGACGCACGCGCATGCGCAACCAGCGGCCGTGGCTGCCGTCCTGTCCGGAAATGCGCACCTCTTCCTGCTGCCGTTTTCCTTCACGCGCGGCTTTCAGCAGGCGGAACACGGCTTCGGAAACATCGGGGTTGCCGATGAAGACACGCTCGACGGGGCGTACGTCCTGCGGTCCGGCGGCGCCCGTCAGCGTCAGATAGGCCGCGTTGGAATAGACCACATGGCCGCGCGGATCGGTCACCGCGAGACCGTCGAAGGCGTGATCGGCGATGCGGCCCATCACGGGATCGTCCAGATTGCGATCGACGAAGCGGATGATGCCGGCCGCGAAGGCGAACAGATTGAACAGGCCGATCATCGCCAGCACGGCGAGGATGCCGAGGATATAAGGCTGCGCCTGCGCGCGCCCGAGCGTCATCAGGCCGACGGCGACCGCGACGAGGCCGGTGGCCACCAGCAGCACCAGCGCAATGCTGCCCGAGCGCGGCGACGGCTCATGCGCCGCAACGGGCTCGCGTGACAGGTCGTGGTCGGTCTCGGCGGTCATTTCACGCTAGGCAGCCTGTCGGCAGAGAATCAACGCGCCACGGGGCACGTGGGGTCCTCCCTGCCTGAATCGGACCCGCAGACGCAAGGGCGACAGGGGCGAAAGGTACGCTGATTCCCAGCTTACGGCCATTTCCGGTACTTTTCGGGGGTTTTATTGCCGCGCGGCACTGAAACCGCGCTTCAGCCGGATGACGTAGCCGATGACTTCGGCGACCGCATGGTAGTGCTCGACGGGGATTTCCTTGTCGATTTCGGCGGTCGCATAGAGCGCGCGGGCCAGCGGCACGTTCTCGACGATCGGGATATCGTGCTCGCGCGCGATCTCCCGGATCTTGAAAGCGAGGTTGTCGACGCCCTTGGCGACGCAGATCGGCGCCGACATGCCGCGTTCGTAGGACAACGCCACCGAATAGTGGGTCGGGTTGGTGATGATCACCGACGCCTTGGGAACCGCTGCCATCATGCGCTTCTTGGAGCGCTGCTGCCGCAACTGCCTGAGCTTGCCCTTGATGTGCGGGTCGCCTTCGGACTGCTTGAACTCCTCCTTGATCTCCTGCAGCGACATCTTCTGCCGCTGGAACCAGCTGCGATACTGGAAGAAATAATCGCCGATGGCGATGATCGCGAGGGCTGCGACGACAGCGCCGAGCAGATGAACGGTCATGCCGGTGGAGGCGCCCAACATGGCCATCGGATCGAGCTTGACCATCGCCTCCATGCGGTGCCGCTCCGGCCACAGGATCGTGGTCATGATCGCACCGAGCACGACGAGCTTGCCGATGCCCTTGAGGAAATTGACGCCGGCCTGCTTGCCGAAGATGCGCTTGAAGCCGGCAGCCGGCGAGAGCTTGCTGAATTTGGGGATGAGGGATTCAGTCGACCACACCAGCCGGTGCTGCAGCATGTTGCCGGCAATCGCCGCGATCACCAGCATCAGGAGCGGCACGCCGACCGCAGCCAGCACCGCGACCTCGATCTGACGCATCAGTGCGAGCAGATTGCCGGGATCGGTTTTGATCATCCAAGAATTGGCGAGCAGATTACGCAACGGCGTCAGCAGCCCGCTGCCCACCGAGCCGGAGAAGGTCGAGATGACCAGCGTGCCGCCCGCGATCATGAACCAGGTGTTGATCTCCTGGCTTTTGGCGACGTCGCCGCGCTCGAGCGCCTGGTCGAGGCGCTTTTGTGTCGGGTCTTCTGTTTGACTCTCTGGATCGTTGTCTTCCGCCATCGATCCCTCTTATCTGAGCGGCAACATCTGGTGCATGACGCCGATGAAGTAGTCGAGATAGGTGCCCATCATCGCCGTGAGCACCATGGCCAGCACCATGAAGCCCGCGAAGATCGACAGCGGCACGCCGACGAAATAGACCTGCATCTGCGGCATCAAGCGCGCCAGCACCCCTAGCCCGATGTTAAAGACGAGGCCGAACACCAGGAACGGCCCCGACAGCTGCAAGCCGAGCAGGAACGCGGCGGAAAAGGCCCGCGTCGCCAGCGCAGCGACGTCGCCGCTCGACACGGTCTCGCCCGGTGCAAAGATCGAATAGCTGTCGTTCAGCGCCGCGATCACCAGATGATGGCTGTCGGTGGCAAACAGGAGCGTCACGCCCAGCATGGTCAGGAAGTTGCCGACCAGCACGCCCTGCTGCCCCTGGGTCGGATCGACCGAAGTGACGAAGCCGAGCCCCATCTGCTGCGCGATGACCGCGCCTGCGACCTGGAGCGCCGCGAGCGTCACGCGCGCAGTGGCGCCGAGCACGATGCCGATCACGATCTCATGCAGCATCAGGACCAGCATCGGCGCGAGCGAGCCCATATCGACGTGATAGGCATTGCGATGCAGCGGCAGGATGATCAGCGTGAGCAGAAGCGCAATCGACAGCTTCACCCGCGTCGGGATGTTGGTCTCGCCGAGCCCCGGCAGCAGCATCACCATCGCGCCGACCCGGGCGAAGGCGAGCATGAAGGCCGCCGCAAGTGCCGGCAGCAGCGAGACGTCGATGCGCATGGTGAGCGCATTGTGCCTCAGCCGCCGATGATTCGCGACGAGATCCGCATCATGTGGGAATGAAGGGCGTCGGCCATGAACGGCAGCGCCAGCAGCATTGTGGCAAAGATGGCCAAAATCTTCGGCACGTAGACCAGCGTCTGTTCCTGGATCTGGGTCAGCGCCTGGAACAACGATACGACCACGCCGACCACCAGACCGACCACCATCAGCGGCGAGGATACGATCACGATGGTCCAGATCGCGTCGCGGGCGACGTCGAGGGTCTCGGGTCCG
Source organism: Bradyrhizobium guangzhouense (assembly GCF_004114955.1). Taxonomy (NCBI): domain Bacteria; kingdom Pseudomonadati; phylum Pseudomonadota; class Alphaproteobacteria; order Hyphomicrobiales; family Nitrobacteraceae; genus Bradyrhizobium; species Bradyrhizobium guangzhouense. The sequence continues at coordinate 2,604,460 of NZ_CP030053.1, read as the reverse complement.
GTCATTTGCAGAATTCCTTGTTCAAGCTTCCATCCCCGCCGCTCCGACGAGGACCACACGGCCCCTCCCCGTCATTGCGAGCGCCGCGAAGCAATCCAGACTGCCGCCGTGGAAAAACTCTGGATTGCTTCGCGGCGTTCGCAATGACGACGGAGGTCGAAATCAGATCGGCATCTTCATGATGTCTTCATAGGCCGCGATCACGCGGTCGCGGACCGAGACCAGCGTCGACACCGCGACGTCGGTGTCGGCGACCGCCGTCACCACGTCCATGACGTTGGCCTTGCCGTTGGCCATCGCCACGGTCTGCGCGTCGGATTTGCGGCCAGATTCCATGACGCTGCCGACGGCGTCTTTCAGCAGCGCGGAAAAGGACTGCCCGTTCGGTTCGCTACCCTTGCCGGCGGCGGTGTTTTCCAGCACGCGCGCAAGATTGGCGTAGGCATTGGCCGCGATTGTGGGTGTTGCCATGGCTTAAAATCCCTGTTCAGGCCTTGAGGATGTCGAGCGTGCGCTGGATCATCCGGCGCGTTGCACTGATGATGTTGACATTGGCCTCGTAGGACCGCTGCGCGTCGCGCATGTCGGTCATTTCGACCACCGAGTTCACATTGGGATATTTGACGTTGCCGCTGGCATCCGCCGCCGGATTGCTCGGCTCGTATTTGATGCGAAAGTCGGACTGGTCTGGCTTGATCCTACCGAGCGTGACGACCTGCGCGTCGAGCGTACGGTCGAGCGCGGAGGAGAACGTCGGCACCTTGCGCCGATAGGGATCGCCGCCCGCGGTCGCCGAGGTCGAGTCCGCATTCGCGATGTTCTCGGAGATCACCCGCATCCGTCCGGCCTGGGCCCGCAGGCCCGAGGTCGCGATCGCCATCGAGCGGGCAAAGTCGCTGCTGTCATTCGCCATCATTCGGCTCCGTTAGCTCTAGCCTTTACCAATCGCGGTCTTCAGAAGATGCAGGCTCTTGGAGTAGAGCGAGGTCACCGCCGCGTAATCCATCTGGTTGTTGGCGGACTTCATCATCTCCTCTTCGAGATTGACGGCATTGCCCGCGGGGCGGGTCTCGAAACCCGCATTCTTGTTCTGGTCGAAGCTCGAGACCGCCCCGGACGGCGTCATGTGGGAGGCGCTGGTGACGGTCATCGCCAGGGTCCCCATCGAGCCCGTGGTGGCCCCGGTCTTGTCGAACTTCGGCTCGACCAGGTCGCGCGGCCGGAAATTGGGGGTGTCGGAATTGGAGACGTTCTCGGACAGGACGCGCTGGCGTTCCTGGTGCCACTGCATCTTGGTGCGAAGCGCCGACAGCACCGGCAGATCGTTGATGGACATCGTTTGCGGCTCCTTCCGCCTCTTGCGGACCGTGCGATCCGAAGCTAGGCAGAATTTGCCGCGTGTATGGTTAACAGGTGGTTAAGACGCGGCGGATCCATGTTTCCGATTGAAACATGCAATCCTCCCCCCATGATTCGCCCCATTCCAAAAGCCGTATTAACCCAACCGCTTGGCAGCGCATGCACAGGCCAAGAAGTCGTTTTGGATCGGGCGATTCATAGGTTATTAAGAGTTGGGGACGGCAAAACTTGCCGCGGGATGTTAAGAAATCGCAGTTTTGGGGCATCGCAGGCCAGTGGTCGGGATCCGACCATAGGCTCGACAGAAGCGCCATTTACCGGGGACAGGTATGAACGGTAGTCCTATCACCTTCATCGTCGCGTTCATCGTCGTTCTGGCGTTGATCGGCGTCGCGGCGTGGCTGGTCCGCCGATTCGCGACCACCCGGCTCGGCGCCAACACGCAGCGAGGCAGGATGCCCCGGCTCGCCGTGATCGACGCGGCCGCGGTCGATGGCCGCCGGCGCCTGGTGCTGGTGCGCCGTGACAATGTCGAGCATCTCCTGATGATCGGCGGCCCGACCGACATCGTGGTCGAACCGAATATCGTGCGGGCCGTCGCCGGCCGCGACCAGATTCCGCAGCGTCCCAGCGCCGCCGAGCCGCCGCGCCTCGCCCCGATGCCCGATGCAAGCAGCTGGGCCGACGAGGCGCCGCGCCCCGAAGTGCTCGACCACCCCGAACCGCAGATGCCGGAGCCGCCGCCGCGGCCTGCACGCCCGTCGTTCGCCGACGAGGTCCGCCGGCCGGCGCCCGCGTTGGCCGAGCGTCGCAGCGAGCCGCAACTCGGCGGCTTCTCGCCCGAACCCATGCCGCGTCCCGAGCGTGAGCCTCGTCCCGAGCCGATGCCGCGCGTTGCACGCAACGAACCGCCGCTGATGCCGCGCCCGCCGCGCCAGAGCGATCCGGCGAAGATGCCGCCGGTACGTGCCGAGCGTGCGGCTGCGCCGCCGCCCCCTCCACCTGTGCCACAGGCCCCGCCAGGACTGCAGGCTCCGCCCGTTCCGCCACCGGCCCCTGCTGCCGCCGCGCCGTCGAGCGCCGAACAGAATCTGGCCGAGATGGCCCAGCGCCTCGAGGCAGCCCTGCGCCGTCCGGCCGGCGAACCCATCGCGCCGCCGGTCGCTCCGGATGCGCCTGCCCCGCGCGCTACCCGCGCCGAGCCACCCGCCCCTCCGGCGAGGCCGGCTCAGGAGAAAACCAGCTTTGAAAACCTCGAAGACGAGATGGCCTCGCTACTCGGCCGTCCGAAGCCGTCTTCGTGAGGCTGCCGTCCTTCCCGCGTAGAGTATTCTTTTTTTCTGTCCTGATCGCCGCGACGTCGCTCGCGATGCCGGCGCATGCGCAGGACATCAGCATCAATCTCGGCGGCGGCGGTGCTGGCGGTGGCGGCGTCACCGAGCGCGCGATCCAGCTGATCGCACTGCTCACGGTGCTGTCGATCGCCCCGTCTATCCTGATCATGATGACGTCGTTCACGCGCATCGTGGTCGTGCTGTCGCTGCTGCGCACCGCGATGGGCACGGCGACCGCGCCGCCGAACTCGGTGATCCTGGCGCTGGCGATGTTCCTCACCTTCTTCGTGATGGGACCGGTGCTGCAGAAATCCTACGACGACGGCATCCGCCCGCTCGTCGCCAACCAGATCAGCGTCGAGGACGCGCTGCAGCGCGCCTCCATTCCCTTGCGCGGCTTCATGCAGAAGAACGTGCGCGAAAAGGATCTGAAGCTGTTTCTCGATCTCTCCGGCGAGCCGCCGCCGGCAACCCCCGACGAGCTTGAACTGCGCATTCTGGTCCCGGCCTTCATGATCTCCGAGCTGAAGCGCGCCTTCGAAATCGGCTTCCTGCTGTTTCTCCCCTTCCTGATCATCGACCTCGTCGTCGCCTCGGTGCTGATGTCGATGGGCATGATGATGCTTCCGCCCGCAACGATATCGCTGCCGTTCAAGCTGATCTTCTTCGTGCTGGTCGACGGCTGGTCGCTGGTGGCGGGGAGCCTGGTGCAGAGTTACGGGGGGTAGTGACCGCAACTTCCGCTGTCATGCCTCGGCTTGACCGGGGCATCCACTACGCCGCAGCCTCTCCATCCAATCACAACTGTCTCGGAATACTGGATCGCCCGATTCAAGTCGGGCGATGACACTGAGAATGCGCGGCGCTCAGTGCCCCTATTTCACATCATACTGCTTGCTGAGGTGATCGCCGATCTGCACCAGCATCGCGACGCTTTCGGGGAAGCCGGGCTTGTCGCGCGTTGCCTGATCGGCATCGGCCCGGAACTCCCAGCTGTCGCCGTCGCGGACAACAGAAATCACGAGGCTGTCAGGGCCGTCGGAGTGGACCTTCAACTCGGCCCGCGCCATGGTGATGAGTTCGGCTTCGGTCTTGGCAGGCTTGCTCATATCGTCGCTCTCCCGGCATGAAGGGCGACAGGTTGCCGTCTCATCCGGCACCTGTCGAGAGGCCAGAAGTAGCAGGGGTGCTACCGCGTCATCTTGATCTGCCGCACGACCGGGATCGTCGGCAGCGAACCGGTGTGGTCGGTTTCATCCTTGGCCTGCGGCGAGGCCGGGGCGCGGGCGGTGGCGTCGGGGAAGCGCTGTTTCATCTCGCGGAGGAAGCCGTCGAGGGTGTCGACGCTCGCGGCGAGCTTTGCGATCTCTTCGAATTCGGCGCTGGAGGCGGCGGCCGGCTTGCTGGCGATGTCGAAGGCGAGCCGGTCGGCGCTCTCGCTCATCAGGGGGGCATATTTCTCGCGGAAGCGCGACAGCCCGATCGAGTCGTCGGCGAGCGCATAGCCGACGGCGGCGCGGATGATATCGCTCTTCTCGACTGCATTGAGCGGCTTGAAGTCGCGGAAGCGCTCGCCGTAGTACAGCTCGATCTGCTCGGCAGACTCGCGCCAGCGCCGTGCCGCCCAGAAGATGTCCGATCGCAGCCGCAGCACCTCGCGCCCCGAGACGTTGGAAACGATGTCGAGCGCGAGGTCATGGCGGCCGACGTCGCTCTGCGCCCGCGCCTCGAGCAGCAGGCGCTGCTGTCGCAGCTCGCCGGAGAGGTCGCTGATGCGGCTCGCCCGCAGCGCCGTGATCGCCATGTCGGGCTTGCGGTTGGCGAGATAGATCATGGCCAGGCGCGCGGCGACCTGCGCGCGCGCCGCGCCTTCGAGCCGATGATCGACCTGATATTGCAACAGCTCGGCGGCCTGATCGAGCAGATCGATCGAGGCAAGACGATCGGCAAGACGGCGGATCAGCTCGTCGCCACGGCGGCCGATCGGCGTCAGCTCGCGAAACTCGTAAAACATCCCGAGCGCCTCGACCGGCGGCAGTTCATCGCCCTTGGGCCCCAGGAAGATTTGTGTGAACAGATCCGACGCCAGATCCTGTGCCTGGCGCGAGGCTTCCGAATTCGGCTGCATCTTCGTCGCAGTGCGTGCCGCGGTCAGCGCGTCGCGATAGCGCCCGTTCTCGGAATAAAGCTGCGACAGCATCTGCAACGTCTTGACTTCGATCGCGTCGCCGCGCCAGGTCATCGACAGCGTCTCGAGCTCCTTCAGCGCGTCTTCCTTGCTGATCTCGTCGCGCTTCTGCCGCAACGCGACCTCGAGCTGCTTGGCTTCGGCCGCGGCCTGCCGGTCGTCCGAGGCAACTGCGAATTTATAGTCGTCGAGCGCGTCCTTATCGTGTCCGAGCGCTTCGGCGAGCCGGCCGCGCAGCACGGCAAAGCCCGGCGCCGCCTCTGGCGGCACGCCGACCACTTCGATCTCGCCGCGACGCTTGGAGGCGCCGGCATAGTCCTTGACTTCGAGCGAGGCGCGCATCGCATCCATCGTCACGATGCGCTGGATGTCCAGTGGCAGCGAGGCGATGGCGAATTCGACGTTCTTGAATTTTTCGCGAGCGTCCGCCCATTTACCCTGGCGCGCATAAGCGAGCGCCTTCCAGAGCTGTGAATCGTGACTGTTGCCGATCACGGGATTGGCGAGATCCTTCAGGCCCTGTGCTGGACGCCCGATCAGGATGCACGCGATCGCGTGGATGATCAGCGCGCTGCTCTCCTCCTTGTTGAGCGGATCGGTCAGCATCACCTCGGTCACGGACTTGGCTTCGTAATACATCGCGCGCGACATATAGAACTGGGCGAGATCGAGCCGCGGTAGCGAGCGCTGCGCCGGCTCGACGGCCGAGATCGCCGCGATCAGATCGCTCTGGCGCGTCCAGAAATCTTCCGACTGGCCCTTGCGCCAGTTCTCGGGATTGAAGACCGGCCGCACCGCGGTCGGTGCGCGCTCCGCCGAGACGTCGACCGGTGACAGCGTCAGGCCGCCCTTCTTGCCGAGAATGACCTTGTCCTGTCCGACTTCGACGCCGACATCGTCGGAGTTCGGCCGGATCGCGATGCCGTGCGCGGATTCCAGCAGCGAGAGATCGACGAGATCCTGTCGCTTGATGAAGCCGCGGACCGGCCGTTGCGCGGTGACGACGTAGAGCATGTCGCCGGCATCGGGATCGGTGAGCTTGTGCAGCATGCCCGGATTGGCAAAGGGAATAGCGATGTTGGCGAGCGCGGGATCGGTGATGTTCCGCGACATCATCAGCGGCAGCGGCGTCGCCTGGATCTTGTCGGCGAGCGTCAGCAGCCAGTTGGTCTCCTTGCCGACCTCCTCGCTGGTCAGCGAATAGACCAGGGGTCGGGTAAGACGGATCCGCACCGCCTGGCCCTTTTCCAGCGGCATGCGGCTCACCTCGCCGATCATCGCGCCCCCCCGGGTGCGGATCGCTTCGACATCGACAGGTTTCGGCGAGTCGAACACCAGCCACACCGTGTCGCCGCGGCGGAACGCTGCCGCCGGCGTTGCGACAGAAAGCGGGAAGGTCACGCGCAGGCCGTCGCTGTCGCGCCGCGCATCGACGCTGGCGACAGGAGGCGGCGGCGCTGCTTGCGCTTCGACCGGTGCGGGTCTGGGCGCGTCCTTCGGCGCTTCCTTGACGGCTTCCTTCGGCTCTTCCTTGACCGGCTCCTTCGCGACCTCCTTGGGTAGTTCGGTCACCATCGGCTTGGCAGGAGCAGCAGGTGCAGCGGCCTCCATGACGGGCGGCGCCGGCTTGGGCGCTTCCGTGACGTGCGGAGCTTCGGTCGAGTTTACGGCCGGAGCGGATTTCGGGGCTTCGGCTGCCGGCATCGCGGCGGGCGCTTCCGGCTTCGCCTCTGCCTTCACCTCGGGTTTGACGTCGGGCTTCACCTCGATCTTGGCTTCGCGCGCGATCGCCTCCGAGGTCGGCGGCTTGATCTCGCTGTGAACCTCCTTCGGCTTCGCGGCCGCCGGCTTGTCCGCAGGCGCTCCCTGACTACCGGCCTCGGCCTTCGCGATCGCGGCCTCCGGCGTTGCGGCCGTCTTGCTCTTGTCAGGCTGGAAGGCGATATCGACGACATAATTCTTGTCGTCGCGGAAGGAGTGCACGTCGGAATCGCCGATCAGCGCAACCTCGACACTGGTCGTATCGATGTCGGCCTTCTGTTTGATCGAAGCGACGTTCGGCGGCGCAGCAACGACGGCGTCCGCAAGATCGAAGTTGAGATTGGCGTTGAAGACCAGCGTGAGCTTCTGCTCATTGAGCACGGAGGAGACGCCGACGCCGTCAGGCATTTCGAACACGAAGCGCACGAAGGTCGGCTGCACCGAGGCCCGCACGCGGATCGGCGGACGCTTTTTGCTTTCGGCCGCGGCACGCTGGGCGCGCAACGCGCGCTCAGCAACACGGGCACGCTCGGCGAGCTCCTTCACCACGTCCATCGGCAGGCTCGGCGGCGCACCCTTCCAGCCCTCCGGCAGCAGATCGATGAAGGTGCGCTCGCCCGCATTCATGGTGTTGACCGTGACACGCCGCGCCAGCGACAGCCTGATCGCGCTGCCGTCGGGATCGCGACGGGCGGAGTTGACATAGTCCGGCGCGCCCTCCGGCACGCGATCGACGGGAACGTCGACCGGGCGATCGAAGCGGATGATCAGAATGGAGCCGGCGGTCGTCACCTCGGAGGGAACATCCTCGCCGAGCTTGATGACGAGCCGGGCAAAGCCGCCGCCGGCCGAGAAAGTCGCCTCACCCCGGATCGGATCGGCGGCGCGGGCAAAAGAATTAAGGCTGACCAGCGCGCAGGCGCCCAGCAAGACCGCCTTGCGGACATGACGCGACAGCCCCAGCGCCAGGGCGCGGGCTCGCGACACAAATCCAGCGGCAGCCTCTCGCGCCATTGGCGGCATTTCTTCCGGCTCGACGGGTCCACGCCGGCACTGGTGCCGGCCCATGCCCTCGAATGTAGGTTTTGCCAATTAAGGACTTCTTAAGTATGAGCCCTCAATTCGGCTTTTGCGTCGGCTTGCCGTCGATCTTGGGGAGATCCCCGGCGGAAGCTGCCTGATCCCCGCCCCCATTGGCACGGCGCGCCATCTCGACGGTCAGCCTTTCGGCGGCTTCCGACGACATCAGTCCCAGGATATCGGACATCTTGCGGGGAGCGATCGCCGAGGCGATCTCGATCAGCACGCTCATCTCGAGCCGGTCGAACACCCGTGCGGCGTCCTTGGGCTTCATGCCTTCATACATGGTCACGAGGCCCTTCAGGCGCTGGGCCTCGGCGGCCTTCTGCTCGGCCTGGGTCGCGCTGATGCGGGACTCCACCGCCTTCATCTCCTCGACCTTGCCTTCGATGCGCTTTTCGGCCGACTTCAACAGGTTCTCGCGGATGTCGATCTCGCGCTGACGGGCCTCGATCTCCTGGCGGCGCGATTGCAGCCGTTCCAGGATCGCACGCTCCGAGGCCGAGACCTGCGGCTGGGTTTCGTCCATCTTGACCACAGTGCCCTCGGGCTTGCTCTCGGGTGCGGCCGGCTTCGGTGCTTCCTTCGGCTCGCCATGTGTCGAGCCGGTGATGTCGGGGTCGTCTCGTCCGGTCGGGAAGTTCAGATTTTCCTGCGCCCAGGACTTCTTCAGGGTGTTCGGCTGGTAGTCGAACACGTAGCCGCCATTGATCACGAGCCCCGCCACTTTCAGCGTGGCGAGACCTGCGACCGCAACTAGCACGACCGGAATGACGCGGATGTTACGAAAGGACTTCATACCCTGACTTTACGCGGCGATGCCGTTGGACCCAAGACCGTTGGACCTGCGGCGCTCCGAGAAGGCTTCGGCGGCGGCGGCCACCGCCTTCGCGGGCGATGGTTTGGCGACGGGGGCAGCGGCAGCCTCCGGGTTCGTCACGGGGCGCGCCGCGATGGCGATCTTGGAGAGGCGGCGCACCACGTTGTCGGCTTCGCCGAGCTGCTTGTAGAGCTGGTCGGACATTTGCGTCGCGGCCGCAAGCTGGCTGCCGAGATTCTCGTTGACGTCGCGTACGGCGAGCTTCAGCCCGCCGATCGCGCGTTCGGCGATCTCGGTCGCGGTGATCAGCTCGCCGATCACGGCCTTCAGCGAATGCTCGTCCGCCTTGAGGCGGGTCAGCCGCTTGTTGAGCACGATGCAATATCCGATCGTGAGCATCAGCAGGATAGCCACCAGCGTCTCGATCGCCATTCCAAGGGAGTGGTTCATGGGGCCTCCATCAGCTTATTCTGTTCGTCCACCTTCTCGAACATCGCAAGTGTCGTATTTGGCTTGCGCAAGGGTTTCGTCACCCTGATCGCAACGCGCTCCCCGACCCGGCCCATGCGTCCTTCGGTGATGGTGACGTCGCCACAGCGCACGGTGACGTTGGCATCCGCGCGCATGTCCAGCGGCAGCGTGTCGCCGACCTTGAGCCGCATCAGTTGCTTGAGCGGAATGTCGGCCTCGTAGAGCACTGCATCGACGGAAATCTCGGCCTGGACGATCTCGGTGGCGAAATGGCCTTCCCAGATCGGATCACGGCCGAACTTCTCGCCCATGAACATCTGCAGCAGGACGGGCCGGATCGGTTCGATGGTCGCGTAGGGAAGCAGCAGCTCGATGTTGCCGCCGCGGTCTTCCATGTCGATGCGCAGCCGCACCAGGATCGCGGCGTTGGCGGGACGGCTGATCGCGGCGAAGCGCGGATTGGTCTCGAGCCGGTCGATCGTGAAGGTCACCGGCGACAGCGGCCGGAACGCCTGCTCGGCATCGGTCAGCACCACCTCGACCAGGCGCTTGACCAGCTCGGTCTCGATCGTGGTGTAGGGCCGGCCCTCGATGCGCAGCTGGCTCGAGCCGCGGCGGCCGCCGAGCAGCACGTCGATCATCGAGTAGATCAGGCTGGAATCCACCGTCGCCATGCCGAAGTTTTCCCACTCCTCGGCCTTGAACACCGAGAGCACGGCAGGCAGCGGGATCGAGTTCATGTAGTCGCCGAACCGCACCGAGGTGATGCGGTCGAGCGAGACTTCGACGTTGTCGGAGGTGAAATTGCGCAACGAGGTCGTCAACAGCCGCACGAGGCGGTCGAAGACGATTTCAAGCATCGGCAGACGCTCGTAGGAGACCATCGCCGAATCGATGATCGCGCGAATGCCGCTGTGATCGTCGAGCGTGACGTCGCCGACGGTGAAGCCGAGGAGATTGTCGATCTCCTCCTGCGACAGCACTCGCTCCCCGGAGTTCTTGCCGTTGCCGAGATCGCGGCTGCCGTCCTCGACCATGGCCGCCCATTGCAGGGCCATGGTCTCCGAGAGTTCGTTTTCGGCAGCAGCCTTCGCGGCCTCCGCGGGATCCTCGGAATCGAGCGACGCCTCCCATTGGGCGGCAATCGCATCCTGGTCCATCTGCTCGTTGCCGGCCATGACGCTAGCCCGTACCCTTCCGCTGCATCCTCACTGGAGCACGACTTCCTTGAACAGCACCGCGCTGACCTGGATCGGCGCGACCGCGGCGTTGACGCGCTTGGTCAGCTCTTCCTTGAGGCGGAAGATGCCGGCGGAGCCGTTGAGATCGGAGGAGCGGAGTTCGCGCACATAAGTCTGGAAGATGTCGGTGACCCGCGGCATCGAGGGCTTGATCGCCTCGATCTGCTTCTCTTCCTTCAGCTCGAGCACGATCTTGAGCTTGAGATATTGCACGCGCTCGCCGGGCGCGCCGGCAAGGTTGACCATCATGTCGGGGACTTCGACGAAGGCCGGGGGCTTCGGCGGGGGCGCGGCCTCCGCATGATGCTCGTCATCGCCATGACGGAAGAACAGAAACCAGGTGGCGGCACCGCCGCCGAGCACGACCAGCACGCCGACAACGATCAGGATCAGCTTGAACTTGCTCTTGGGGGCAGCGGCTTCCGCGCCTTCGGCAGCTGCGCCGCCTTCCGCTTCATTCTCTGCCATGATCGTCCCGGCTCGCTCATCTTATAAAGGTCGAGAGAACGAAGCCTCCTGGCAGACAGTGACGCGATACAAATGCCCCAGCGCAAAGCGCTCCTCTCACACGCAAACGCTACGGTAATAATGGTTAACGGAACCTTTCGATCAGGCTTCCGCTAGGAAAAATCTGCCGGGCAAACATGGCTAACAGAACCTTTCTGCCCCCTGCTTTCGCGATCGGAAAATAGCCAACCAACTGTAATCACGCATCTTTTCGAGTTGGCACGGCTTTCGCTGAGAGAGGGCCGAGACCTGACGGTTTGGGAGAACCCGACGGCCTCGTTCACGGGATCGGCCAAGGCGCTTGGGAGAGCGAAATGGCAGATCTCACGCAAGGGGAGATTGACCGATGCAGAATGCGCTTCTGATCGGCTTGTCACGGCAGATGACGTTGGAACGGCAGATGGATGTCATCGCCAACAACGTCGCCAACGTCAACACCAACGGCTTCAAGGCCGATCATTCGCTGTTCGAGGAGTATCTCCGCTCGAACGCGCATGAGGACAATTTCGTCGGCTCCGACCGCCGGGTCTCCTACGTGCAGGACCGCGGCACCTACCGCGACGTCGGCCAGGGGCCGATGGAGGCGACCAACAACCCGCTCGACATGGCGATCAGCGGCAACGCCTTTTTCGCGGTGCAGGCCAATGGCGCCGAGCGTTACACCCGCGACGGCAAGTTCGCGCTCAGCAGCACCGGCCAGCTCATGACCTCTGACGGCAACCTCGTGCTCGGCACGGCCGGCCCGATCGTGTTCCAGCCGACCGACCACGACATCAACGTCGCCCCCGACGGCACCGTGACGGTGCTGGAAGGCACGGCCAAGATCGACACGATCCGCGGCAAGATCAAGATGGTGACGTTCGACGATCCGGCCAAGCTGACCAAGCTCGGCGCCAATCTCTATGACACGGGCTCCGCGACCCAGCAGCCCGACACCAAGTCCACCCTGCAGCAGGGCTACATCGAGAAGTCGAACGTGAATTCGGTCGGCGAGATGAGCCGCATGGTCGAGGTGATGCGCAGCTACACCGCCATCGCCAACCTGCTCCAGCAGCAGAGCGACCTCCACAAATCGGCGATCGAAAAGCTCGCCGACGTTCCGGCCTGATTGAGGGAGAACTGACATGCAGGCGCTTCACACCGCAGCGACCGGAATGGCGGCACAGGAACTGAACGTTCAGGTGATCTCCAACAACATCGCCAACCTGCGCACCACCGGCTTCAAGAAGCAGACCGCGGCGTTCGAGGACCTGATCTACGAGCACGTGCGCCGCGTCGGCGCCCAGGCCTCGGACCAGGGCACGATCCTGCCCGTCGGTGTAGACATCGGCGGCGGCGTCAAGACCGTCGGCACGCCGCGCAGCATGACCCAAGGCACGCTGTCGCAGACCGGCAACGACCTCGATCTCGCCATCTCGGGCGAAGGCTTCTTCAAGATCCTGATGCCCGACGGCACCTTCCAGTACACCCGCGACGGCACGTTCCAGATGGACAATCAGGGCCGCATCGTCACCGCGGGCGGCAATCCGGTGCAGCCGACCATCACGATCCCGAACAACGCCTCGGGCATCACCGTCAACGAGCAGGGCCAGGTGACCGTGACGCTGCCGGGCTCGACGACCAACACCAATCTCGGCCAGATCGGCGTGACCCGTTTCATCAACAAGGCGGGCCTGCAGCCGGTCGGCAGCAACCAGTTCGTCGAGACGACGTCGTCAGGCACGCCGCAGGACGGCACCGCGAACTCGGAAGGTTACGGCAAGATCACGCAAGGCAGCCTCGAGCAGGCCAATGTCGACGTCGTCTCGGAAATGAGCGACCTGATCGCGGCGCAGCGCGCCTACGAGATGAACGCCAAGGTGATCAGCGCCGCCGACCAGATGATGCAATCGACCACGGCGCTGTTCCGCTGAGGTGATGATGATGATGATGATCCGCACCACGCTTCTCACCATTTCCGCCCTGCTCGTGCTGGCGCTGCCGGCGCGGGCCGCCGACGACGGCATCGCGGCGCCGACGCTGCGCGCCAGCGTCACGGTCACCTCCGACGTGGTCCGGGTCGGCGACCTCGTCGACAATGCCGGCTCGGCCGCGCAGATCCCGGTCTATCGCTCGCCCGATCTCGGCACCACCGGCGCGCTGCCGGTCGCCCAGGTTCTGAACGTGCTCCGCGCCAAGCAGGTGATCGGCGTGATGACCGGCGACATCAAGGAAGTCCAGGTGACGCGGCTTGCCCGCACGCTCGCCAACAAGGACCTCGAAAACGCGGTCACGTCCGCGCTCGACCATCGCTTCGGCCTCGGCGATGCCGCCAACATCACCGTCACCTTCGACCGCGGCATCTCCGACATGCGGCTGGAGGCTTCCAACACCGGCGCGCTGCAGCCGGTCGCGACCCACTACGATGCCCGCGGCGGCCGCTTCGACATCTCGTTCGAGATCAACAACGACAACAACCCGGCGCCGACCAAGCTGCGCCTGACCGGCACCGCGATCGAGACCGTCGAGGTCGCTGTTCTGGCCCGCGACGTCGATCGCAGCGAGACGCTGAAATCCTCCGACGTCGCGCTGGAGCGACGGCCCAAGGCCGAGGTAACGGGCGAGCCCGCGCTGCGCGACCGCGCCATCGGCATGCAACTGCGCCGATCGATGCGCGCCGGCACGCCGATCCGCATCGCCGACCTCGCCAAGCCCGAATTCGTATCGCGTGACCAGAGCGTCACCGTCATCTACCAGGTCCCCGGGATCTACCTCACCACCCGCGGCAAGGCGATCGAGAGCGGCGCCGAGGGCGACACCGTGAGCGTCCTCAATCTGCAGACCAAGCGTACGCTGACCGGCGTCGTCACCGGCCGCGGCCAGGTCACCGTGCAGGGTGCGAGCCAGTCCGTGCCGATAGCACCTGCCGTCGAACAGACCTCCTCGCTCAAGCGGGACGAAGCGCCCGCCCCTGTCGACACCGCAGCCCTCCTCCGCAGCCTGGTCCAGACGCCCAATTCGCCGGCCCGGATCGCCGAAGCCCAGATCCCGCAAGCCCGCGCCTCGCAAGCACAAGCAAAGTAAGAGTTAGTCATGTCCGCTTTCAGTTCGGCTTCCCGCCTTCGTCGCATCGCGATCCCAGCACTGTTGCTGACAGCCAGCGCGCTGGGCGGCTGCTCCTCGATCGACCGCCTGTCCCAGATCGGCGAGCAACCGAAGCTGTCGGCGATCGACAATCCGACGACGCAACCCGGCTACAAGCCGGTGCAGATGCCGATGCCGAAACCGGAAGTCGCCTCCTACAATCCCAACTCGCTGTGGCGCAATGGCAGCCGCGCCTTCTTCAAGGACCAGCGCGCCACCCATGTCGGCGACCTCCTGACCGTGACCGTGAACATCACCGACAAGGCCAACATCGAGAACGAGACCCAGCGCAGCCGCACCAACAAGGAAGATTCCGGCATCACCGATTTCATCGGCGCGAAGACCATTACCCAGGCCAACAAGATCCTGCCCGGCCGCATCCTCACCGCCGACTCCACCGCCTCCAGCGACGGAAAGGGAAGCGTGCAGCGCCAGGAAGCGTTGCAGACCAACGTCGCCGCGGTCGTGACGCAGGTGCTGCCGAACGGCAACCTCGTGGTCGAAGGCAAGCAGGAGATCCGGGTCAACTACGAGATCCGCGAGCTCGTGGTCGCCGGCATCGTCCGTCCCGAGGACATCCAGAGCGACAACACCATCGATTCCAGCAAGATCGCGCAGGCCCGCATCGCCTATGGCGGCCGCGGCCAGATCACGGACGTGCAGCAGCCGCGCTACGGCCAGCAAGTGATGGACGTGCTGCTGCCCTTCTGACCTCTGCAGAGCTCCCACATCGTGCTCGCGAACCTAGGCGCGAGCGACGATGTACTACGCGGCCTTCGCTAGCTCCCCTGGCGAGGGCCGTTATTTTTTGCATCTTCTCCCGGCGATAGTGGGAGGGCCAGTTGAGCCCTACCATTTGGGTCGCTCAAGAGAGACGGGATACCATCCATATGGCGCTTCAAAACCTCCAACATTCTGACATGGGCCGTTTGCTCATCGTTCAATGCGGCAAGACGTAAGATCAACTCCGACAGAAGTCGATTGAACCAATTACTTAGGATTGCCCCCGGAAATTCGAACTTCGTTTGGCTTCGCTAGTGAAGTTGGAACCTGCGGCGTCTTAACTGTTATGCGGCCGTAACAGCGTGTACTTTCAAGTAGACGCCGGTCTCCTTCTGAAGCGCGTGGACCACCGCCATCAGGTTGGCCATCGTTGGATTTCCGCCCGGCCCGAACATCCGCATCAGGCTCTTCCGCGGACGATCAAGCACCTCGCTCAACCGTTCGAAACCGATAGTCGCGTTGATGTAGGTCCGGAGCGCAGTGCGGGCATAGTCGGCGTCGTCCTGCAACAGCGACTGCATCGCCTCCTGAAACAGCGCCTCACGAAATGCCGGATCGCGCTCAGCCCGCGCGCGAATGGTTTCTCTGAAACTGTGGGTCAATGGCATCGGCCTATCCCTTATTCCGTTTTCGTACCTTGTAGTCGCGCCATCGGCGGAGCGCGCCGCTGATATCGGTTTGCTGCCTCTGCTTGGTGCCGCCACCCAACAGGATTACCAGCAAGCTGCCGTCCCATCCGAAGTAGACCCGAAAACCGGGGCCACGATTGATCTTCAGTTCGGCCGCGCCCTCGCCGATCGACTTCACATTCGACGTATTTCCGTCAGCGAGCCGCTCGATCGCCACAGAGACTGCGGCGGCCGCCTGTGCGTCGAGCCCGTCATGCCACTCCCGAAACGGGCTGCGGCCGTCGATGCTGTATTCCGCGATCTCAATTCTTGGTACCATTTTTGTTACCAATTTTCAATTTCAGAATTTTCGGAATTTAGAAATTCCTGTTGGCAAGGTTTGGCCACTCCATTATGTTCCCGTTTCGTTCTATTCCGCAAGAGGGCGTATCGCGATCGTCACGAAACGCGGAATGGAATGCGGTGGACGCGACGGCGACGGGCGCGAAGAGCTGTGCAGGGCGGAACGCCTTCAACGGTGCTCCGTGAGCAAAACCTCTCGCGCGATGACACGGCGCTGACAGCGTCTTTGCGCAGGTCTCGATGGTGAGCGCACGCCAGCCATCGGGAATCCGGCGAAGATGTGCGCGGACGGAGAAGTCGTGTGGTCCTGACGCCCGGAGCCTGTGCGTCAAGTCTTGTGGTGATGTGACGCCCCGACCGGGCGCGTGCATCAGTCATCCGCGAGGCGACGGGGGCAATAGTGCATCGCTACCCGGGGAGAGCGCGAAGGAAGCCGTTAAAACCACTCGCGCAGGGAAGGCCGGGATGCCCGGCGTCACCTGTGATCCACCCGTGCGCGTTGAATCCACCCACGGGATTGCGGGTGCCGGCCGGCGCCCTGGCCTTTCCTGCGCCCTCGCTTCGATGAGGGCGAACGGAAAAGCAAGAACTCGGGCGAAACAGCCGCGAGATCGCGAAGGTATGTCCGGAGAGGCAAATGCGAATTGAAACAGCGATGACGCCCGCAGCTCGCAATGACGGCGGAGAGAGTTCAGCTGAACTCCGCCTCCACCACGCCCAGCCCGTCGAGCTCCATCCGCACCTTGTCGCCGGGTTTCAGCCACAGCGTCTTCACGAGGCTCCCGGTCAGCACGAGCTGTCCCGCATGCAGGCCCTTGCCTTCGGCAGCGAGGTGATTGGCGAGCCAGGCGAGTGCGTTGTGGGGATGGCCGAGCACGTCGGCGCCGGTGCCGTGGCTGACTTCCTTGCCATTGACGAGGGCGCGGCCCTTGACCGCCTTCAGGTCGGGCACCGACGAGCGCGGGACGGCCGGGCCCAGCACGCAGCCGGCGGCGAAGAAATCGTCGGCGATCAGCGTCGGCGCGCCCATCGTCTCCCATTTCACGTAGCGGTCGTCGACGATCTCAATCGCAGGATGGTAGGCCTCGACGGCCTCGCCGACCCATTCCGCCGTGAACGGCGCCTCTCCGGCGGCGAGGTTCCGCTTCAGGCGCACCGCAATCTCGCATTCGACGCCGACGCGGACATAATCTCCAGCCGCGAGCTTGACGCCGCTGTCGTGCACGCCCTTCTGGAACACGCCGCCGCCGCAGGGATGCGGGATGCCGATATACTCCTGCATGACCTGGCTGGTGCAGCCGATCTTGTAGCCGACCAGCGGCCCCACATGCGGCAGCAAGAGATCGTGCAACGCGCGCTGGACCTGGTAGCCCTCGGCCTCGTCGGCGGGCGGATGTCCCAGCGCCGCGAGCGGCGCGTGGTTGCGGCGCGCCAGCGCAATCGCCTTTGCGGCCTCGAGAATTTTGTCCATCGGCGCCGCCTCTCCACGCTACCTTTTCAAGAGCGGCACTTCAGCATCCCGGCCGCGGCCTGACAAGCGCGGGCGGCGTGCAGCATCAAGCCTTGACCAGGCCGAGCCGGATCAGGCTTTCGGCGGTGGCGAGAATTGCCTCGTCGTTGGAACGAGGCTGCCAGCCGAGCACCGACCTCGCTTTGGCGCTGGTGGAATGCCTGACACGCCCGAGCATCGGCACCACCGCCCGCAGCAAGGCAATCCGGCGCGCGGCGAGCCGTATCAGCCAGTCCGGCGCCTGTAGCCTGGGAACCCGGCGCGCTGGGGGGCCCAGTTCCCGCCGCAGCACCTTGGCGATGTCGAGGATCGACATGGTCTCGCCTGATACCGCAATGAAGCGTTCGCCTTTGGCTTCCGGCGCGGTCATCGCCCGCAAATGCAGATCGGCGACGTCGCGCACGTCGACCACGCCGAAATAGACCCGCGGCACCGCCGGCATGGCGCCGTCGAGCAGCGATTTGACGATCTCGATCGAGCCGGAGAAGTCCGGCCCCAGCACCGGACCGAATACACCGGCGGGGTTGATCACCGACATCTCGAGGCCGCCGCCCTCGCGCGCGACGAAATCCCAGGCTGCCCGCTCGGCCAGGGTCTTGGACTTGATGTAGGGCTGGACGTCTGCGCCACCGAGATTGGTCCAGTCGGTTTCGTCGAACGGCTTTTGGCGCGGCAAATGTCCGTAGCCGATCGCGCCCAGCGACGAGGTGACGACGACCCTTTTGACCCCGGCATCCCGCGCGGCACGCAGAACCCGCAACGTGCCGTCACGGGCCGGGATGATCATCTCGTTTTCGTCCTTGGGAACACTGGTCGACAGCGGGGAGGCGACATGGAGCACGTGGTCGCAGCCCGTCACCGCCTCGCGCCAGCCCGCGTCCGCCGTGAGGTCGGCGGTGAAGAAGGTCAGGCTCTCGGGCGAGGTCGCCCCACCCTCGCGCAGCATCGCCATCACCTCGGCCTGCCGGTCCGCCCGACGCACCGTCGTTCGCACCGTATGGCCGGCGGCCAGTAGCTGCAGGATCACATGGATGCCGACGAAGCCGGACCCGCCGGTCACCAGAACAGTGCTCATTGCCTAATTTCCCTCGTCGCGCCGGGCCGGCCAATCTTTTCCGCCACCCTGCCCAAGGCCGCATCTGGTCACTATCTTCAGTGGGAACAAGTAGAATGGAATTCGAAACCGGTATGGAAAACCTGACCAGCGTTTGCGACGGCGAGTGCGATTGCAGCCCCAACCCTGCCCTGCTTGCCGACTTCAAGCGCGCCATCCATGCGCTCGGTGGGAAGTGGAAACTTGAGATCCTGTTCGCGCTGATGAACGGCGCGGTTCGTTTCGGTGCGTTGCGGCGATCGGTCGGCGGCATCACCCAGCACATGCTGACGACGCAGTTGCGCGAGCTCGAACAGGACGGATTGGTCTCGCGCACCGCCTTCGCCGAGAAGCCGTTGCGGGTCGAGTACGAGCTGACCGATGCGGCTTACGGCCTGCTTCCGGCCTTTAAGGAAATATTGAGCTGGTCAAGGCTTTATGGAGACGCACGCCTGACGGCGTCGCATGAAGCCTGATTGCAGCGAAACATGATGCTGCTCGATCAGCTTCACAGCATCCGGGCCGATCTCGTTGATGCGATTCGCAAAAACCTCCCGCACCTGAAGTGAAGGCTGTTTCTTATGTGAACTCACGTGAGTTCACATGAATCGTCTCTAGCTCATTGATCGCGATTCATTTTTCGCGATCGTGCGCGCATCCAGGCGCGCGACGGCAAGCGACAGGCAAATGGCTGGTCGCGGCGCTCAAGCGGCACCGTGAGCCCAAAAACAAAGAGCCGCATCTCTGCGGCTCGGACTCTATTCGTCGCGATAGACTTTCTCGCGTTTCTCGTGGCGCTCCTGCGCTTCCACCGAGAGCGTCGCAATGGGCCGGGCCTCGAGCCGTTTCAACGAAATCGGCTCGCCGGTATCCTCGCAATAGCCGTAGGTGTTGTCCTCGATGCGCTGGAGCGCGGCGTCGATCTTGGCGATCAACTTGCGCTGGCGGTCGCGGGCGCGGAGTTCGATGGCGCGGTCAGTTTCGGACGATGCCCGATCGGCGAGATCGGGGTGGTTCACGTTCTCCTCCTGCAGGGCTTGCAGGGTGAGCTTGGACTCTTTGAGGATCTCATCCTTCCAGGCGAGGAGCTTCAAACGGAAGTACTCCTTCTGCCGGTCGTTCATGAAAGGCTCTTTTTCGGTCGGTCGGTAGTTTTTCAACTTTTCCAAGGGCGGCCTATCTTCTTAAGCAACGACTCGCGAACGGAACGGGGTCCGTTGAGCCGGGGCTTATATAGCTACCCCTTGTGACAGACAATATTTCCTTAATGGCGCAGTTACCGCCCCCAAGCCCTTGCACAGGAAGGTTTATCCTGGAGGACCCGGGGGCGGCCAAAACCCTAGTAACCGACCGTGAAACGCTGCCTTTGATGGGCTGGCTTCTCGATCTCATCGGCAAGTGCGATCGCGTAGTCGGCGAAGCTGATCCAGCTCTTGCCGTTCGCATCTGCGAGAAGCCGGTCGGTGCCGAGCCGGAACTTGCCAGTCCGCGCCTCCTCGACGAACAGCGCCGAGGGCGAGATGAAGGTCCAGTTCAGGTCTTTTTCCTGCCGCAGCAGGTCCAGGAACGCGGACCCTGCCTCCGCTTCGGCCTTGTATTGGGCCGGAAAACCCGGAGTTGTGACCAGTTTGACGTTTGGAGCGACCTCCAGGCTGCCGGCGCCGCCAACAACCAGATAGCGTCCGATGCCGGACGCTTTGGCCGCGCCAATCAGCTTGTGCGGGTCGCTGGCCAGGAAGTGGACGGAACTCACCGCGATGTCGTGCCCGGTCCAGAGTTTCGTCAGACCGGCTTGGTCGAACACATCTCCCTTGGTTGGGGTGACGTTCGGCAGCGCCGCGATCTTCTCCGGGTTCCGGGCAATGGCGGTGACCGTATGGCCACGGCGGGACAGTTCCTTGGTGATTTCCGACCCGGCCCGGCCCGAGGCGCCGGCGACTGCGATTTTCATGGAAGGCTCCTTTGCTTCTATAGTAACTAACGGTTACTAGATATCGCAAAGAATGTTGGTGTTAAGAGAGCACTATGTGCTTACCTGATTACGCAGGAGTAACCGGCAACAACAGATGCCAAGCCAAGCAAAGCGCGAGAAACCGAGATGAAACCCAACGTCTATGCTGCCGAGTGCCCAACGCGCCAGATCCTCGATCGTGTCGGCGACAAATGGGCCGTGCTGATCCTGTTGCTGCTGCGCGAGGAGCCGATGCGCTTCAATCAGTTGCGTCGCACGATTGAAGGCATCTCGCAGAAGATGCTGAGCCAGGTTCTCAAATCGCTCGAACGCGACGGCCTGCTCAAGCGCCGCGCCATCGCGACCGTGCCTGTCACGGTTGAATATTCGATCACCCAGCTCGGCGTGACACTCGCCGCCGCGGTCGATCCGCTGCGCGATTGGGCCGAGGAGAATCTGAAAGACGTGCTCGCCGCCCAGCGCCGCTACGACGCGCAGCAGAAGGAGGAAGCGGCGTAGGTGCGCGCGACAACAAGCAGACCCGTCGCAATGATCAGCCCTGCCCGGCCTTGGCCAGTTCGACCTCGACGCGCAGCTCGATCTCCGACAGCACGGAATCGAGGCCAGGGTCGCCGGAGGACGATTTCAGGTTCGCCGCCGCGTCGCGCAGCCGCATCACGGTCGAGGCGTCGAGATTGCCCGACAACAATCCCATCTTGAGATCGTCGAGCACGTCGAGCGCGGTCTTGCCGCGGGCGACCGAGCGTTTGCGACGCTCGACCGGATCTTCCTCGATGCCTTGCAGCGCGAGCAGCGCATCGATGTTGGCGGTGGCCTTCGGTGCGGCGGCGGCGCGCGTTTCCTGCGCCGACGAGGTGTCCGGCAGCACGAAGGTGCCGGAGCCGGTCCGCTTGGCCTGGCTCGCCGGCGTTCCAAGCGTGGTGCCATTCGGTCCGTAGATGCGCATCGAAGCAATCCGGGTGATCGATGCGCCACATTCGCCGCATTATGGTTAACGACGCGTAAACGGCCCGGCAAAATCTGCCGACACACGGCAGTTTCGCTCCTCAGCGACAACAGCCGCTGACATCGGAGGAAACAAATTTACTCAACCTATTCAATCACCTAACAACTCTGCCTCGCGTTGGCACAGCACTGGCAAGGACAGCGTCGGACCAGCTCGTCATGGGAGTGTCGCGGATGGTCCGAGGTGTGAGGAGGCTCTTCGGGAGCCCTGGGGAGCAGAGGATGCCAGGCGTTCGTTGGGTGAGGATTTTTGTGGTGGCCTGTGCCGCGCTGTCAGCGCTGGCGCTCTCGGTCGCGTCCGCAAACGCGACCTCGCGCATCAAGGATCTCGCCAATATCGAAGGCGTGCGGCAGAACCAGCTCATCGGCTACGGCCTCGTCGTCGGCCTCAACGGCACCGGCGACACCCTCAACAACATCCCATTCACCAAGCAGTCGCTGCAAGCGATGCTGGAACGCATGGGCGTCAACATCCGCGGCGCCACGATCCGTACCGGAAACGTCGCCGCCGTGATGGTGACCGGCAACCTGCCGCCCTTCGCAACGCAAGGCACGCGCATGGACGTCACCGTCTCCGCGCTTGGCGATGCCAAGGATCTGCGTGGCGGCACCCTGCTCGTCACTCCCCTGTTAGGTGCCGACGGCAACGTCTATGCGGTCGCGCAGGGCTCGCTCGCGATCTCCGGCTTCCAGGCCGAAGGCGAAGCGGCGAAAATCGTGCGCGGTGTTCCGACCGTGGGCCGCATTGCCAACGGCGCCATCATCGAGCGCGAGATCGAGTTCGCGCTCAATCGGCTGCCGAACGTAAGGCTGGCGCTGCGCAACGCCGACTTCACCACCGCCAAGCGCATTGCGTCCGCGATCAACGACTATCTCGGCGTCAAGAGTGCCGAGCCGATCGATCCCTCGACGGTGCAGCTGACGATCCCGCCGGAGTTCAAGGGCAACGTGGTCGCCTTCCTGACCGAGATCGAGCAGCTTCAGGTCGATCCCGACCTCGCCGCCAAGATCGTCATCGACGAGCGCTCGGGCATCATCGTGATGGGCCGCGACGTCCGTGTCGCCACCGTCGCGGTCGCGCAGGGCAACCTCACGGTCACGATCTCCGAGAGTCCGCAAGTGAGCCAGCCCAACCCGCTATCGCGGGGCCGGACCGTGGTCACGCCGCGCTCCAGCGTCGGCGTCACCGAGGACGGCAAGAAGTTCGCCGTCGTCAAGGACGGTGTCTCGCTGCAACAGCTCGTCGACGGCCTCAACGGGCTCGGCATCGGCCCGCGCGACCTGATCAGCATCCTGCAGGCGATCAAGGCCGCCGGCGCGATCGAAGCCGACATCGAGGTGATGTGATGCAGACCGGCATGATCAACTCAGCACATCTCGCCACCGCCGCCCTCTCCCCGAACCCGGCATTCTCGGTAGAGAGCCGCAACGGCCGGCCTGACTTCGAGCTCGCCGCAGCGCTTCAGAAGGTCTCGCCGCAGCAGCAGGCCAAGGCGCAGAAGACCGCGACCGATTTCGAAGGCATGTTCCTCAACAGCATGTTCGCACAGATGACGTCGGGCCTGAAGGGCGAAGGTCCGTTCGGCGACACCCCGGGCACCGGCGTGTGGCGCTCGATGCTGACCGAGCAATACTCCAAGAACTTCGCCAGTGCCGGTGGCGTCGGCATCGCCCGCGACGTCTATCGGACCTTGATCATGCAGCAGGCCAAAACCACTCTTCGTACGGCATAAGGTCAAACGAGATGAACCACTTCAACGCGTCACGTCAGCCGATGCCAGCGCAACGCCCGAACAATACGCCCGGCAGCGCCGAGGCGCGCAAGCTCGCCGAAGATCTGATGGATGCGATGAACGCCTTGCTCGGCCTGATCGAGCGCGAGACCGAGCTGGTCCGCGCCGGCAAGGTCCGCGATGCAATGACGATGGAAGGCAAGAAGCAGGAGCTGTCACAGCGCTATGTCGCCGCCGTCGGCCAGTTGAAGGCGAACCAGGACAAGCTTGCAAAATCGGCGCCCGAGCTGCTGTCGACCTTGCACCGGCACCACGACGCCTTCCGCGCCATGCTTCAGGTCAACCTCACCGTGCTAGCGACCGCTCATGCTGTCTCGGAAAGTGTCGTGCGCGGCGTCAACACCGAGATCCAGAAGCGCAACGTGCCGAACACCTATACCGCAGCAGGCCGCCGGGCCACGCCGGGCCCCCGTCACAACACGCCGCTTGCGGTCAGCCGCACGCTCTAGCCACACCTAGACTACTTCAAATTTTACGAAAAACCGCGCGGCAAAAGCGTCGCGCGGTTAGGCACGTTTCCTAACCGGGTCTTCAATCCTGGTGTTCCATGGTTGCGCATTGAGAGGGGTTGGGATTTGACTCACGCAAGGCAACCAGGAGGCTGCCATGAGTACAGATTTCAGCATCAGGCCGGTGGGGATCCCGGCCCCCGTACAGATCGTAACGACGTCGAATTCGGCGGCGAACGATGCCGTGCAAACCGATTTGCCGGTGCGCCAGACGGTCGCCGCGAGCGATACGGGCGCGCCTGCGAGCAATGATCTGCAGAGCAACGCGAACATCTCGCGTCAGGTCGTGTTCGACCAGGCGGCCGCGTCAATGGTCTTCCAGGTCGTCAACGAAAAGACCGACGCAGTGGTCAATCAATTTCCCGACGAGGCGATACTGCGCCGGCGAGCCTATTTCCACGCACTGGATTTGAAGTCGGAGCCCTCGCGTCCGCTCAACACGGATCTCAGCGCTTGAGGAACGCCTCCCGGTCAGCCGTCGAGCGTGGCCTGGGCGGTGTCGAGATAGCTCGAACCCGTCGCAGGATCGGTGACGACGTTCTTGATCTGCGCCACACCTGAGTTCGTCAACGTGAACTTCGTGTTGCCGAAGCGGAACGACGAATCCTTGATTAGTACCTGCTGGTACTGCGAGGTCCCCTCGCTCTGATAGTGGATCTGCGCGCGGAACCCGTTGACCTGCGAGATGTTGAGCGAAAATGTCTTGCCGTCGGCGTAGGTGCCGCTCCAGTTGCCCTGATACAGCGACGAATCAACCGGCACGTATTTGGACGAGCCCGTGGTGCTCGAAAGCGCGGTCGACTTATAGGCGGACGACAGGATGCTCATGATGTCCGACATCACGTCGCTCCGTCACGGCCGGCCGGACAGACCGGCAGCGATGTTGCGGTTGATCTCGATCAGCGGCCGGAAGTGATCGAACTGCGGGCTCATCTGCAGCGCCGCGGTCTGGCTCAGCACGAACACGCTGATGTTGGCGATCTTCTGCCGGACGTCGAGCGGCTGCGGGTTGTTGTCGCGCATCGCCTCGCTGAGGAAAATGGTCCAGAGCTTGCGATTGAACAGCAGCGCCTGCGTGGTCTGCTCGCTGAACGGATCGGCGGCATTGACCGCGTCCTGAAGCTTGTTGGCAGCCTTCAGCAGAGTCTGCGCCTCGATGTCGCGAGGAGATGCGGTGGTCGTTGCAACACGCGCGTAGGCCGAGGCAGCGGAATTCGACATCAATCACACCTTGGAAGCTTCCTAGCCCGTTGAACGGACTTAAGGATTTCTTTCCCAACCCTATGCAGTAGCGCTTAAGATTTGCTTACATGTGCGCTTGGAAGGACTCCGGATTATTACGGGTCGGCGTCCTTGTTAGCGCGAGGATAAATGCGCGAGACGCAAGCTGTAAACTTGCACTGCATCACGCACATCGATCGCAGCTAATCTTGTCTTAGCGAACTCCTTCAAAAGAACGGCGGAGCATTAGCCCCGCCGCGCCATCTCAAGCTTCGTTCCTGCGCTCGCGAATTAGCGGAGCAGCTGCAGCACGCTCTGCTGCGACTGGTTGGCCAGCGACAGCGCCGAGACCGCGATCGACTGGCGGGTCGACAGCGCCTGGCTGTTGGCCGCTTCTTCATTGGTGTCGGCGAGCGTCAGGTTGGACGAGCCGGTCTGCAGCACGTTGATCAGGTTTTTGGAGAAGTCCTGGCGCACCTGCACGATCGACAGGTTCGAACCGAGCGAGGAGCCTTCCGAGCGCAACGTGCTCGAGGCCGCGTTCAGGCTCTGCAGCACCTTGTTGGTCGCGCCGTTGTCGATGAAATCGGTGCCGGGGACGAGATTGCTGAGGCCGAGACCGGCGGCGTTGAACACCACGCCGTTGATTCCGAGCGTGGAACTGCCGGTCTCGTTGAAGACCAGCTTCAGCGTATCGCCGTTCAGCAGGTTGACGCCGTTGAAGGAGGAGTCCTGCGAGGTCGTGTCGATCTGCGCCAGGATGTTGTTGAACTGGCTGACCAGGCTCGAGCGCGCGGTCTGCGCCACGGGATCCTGCACCGGCGGCTGCGCGGTGGTGAAGGCCAGCACGCCGGTGAGCGTACCACCGACCGTGCCGCCCGCGGTGGACGAGCCGAGCGTCGATGAGGCGTATTCGTTGACGGTGGTCACCGTCAGCACGCCGTTGGCATCGATCGTCGCCGTCAGGTGGTTGGCCTGAAGCTGGACGTTGAGCTGGTCGAGCGTCTTGACCGTACCGTTGGTACCGTCGCCGAAGGTGACGTTGACGGGCGTGCCACCGTTGAAGGAGGTGAAGGTCAGTGTCTTGCCGCTGACGCCACCAACACCGGAGGTGCGCGCCGCACTGAAAGCCGTCGCGGTTCCGGTGTTGCCGCTGAGGCCGAAGGCGCTGAGCGCGTTGCCGGTGCCGGTGATCGAGAGGTCGGCGTTGATGCCGGTCGAGATAGAGAGCTGGCCGCTGGAGTTCACCGACGACGGAATCTGGCCCGACGTGGTGGAGAGCGTCGCGGTACCGTTGAAGAGGCTCGCGGTCTTCACCCCGGTCGCAAGGTCGATCGAATTCAAGAGGTCGGTCAGGTTCGCGCTTTGCAGATAGACGGTCGAGTTGCCATTGCCGTCGGTGACGACGTTGCCGCTGACGCCAAACCCGGTCGCCACGCTCGCTGCCGACTGCGGCGTCTGCGCATTCTTGAAGGTGATGGTGTGGCCGTCGACGTTCAGCGTCGAACCGTCCTGGACCAGGGAGCCCAGCGAGCCCGAGGTCGTGGATCGGTTCGCACTCACGCTGGCATTGCCGGCGCCGGTCGCTGCGGTCAGTCCGAGGGCGTGGAGGAAGTCGGCTTTGCCCGCCACGCTCAGATCGGCGCCAGTCGAGCTCTTCAGCGTGATGACACCCGCCGTGATGGAAGACGGCGTCTGGATCGTGCCGACGGTCGCGCCGCTGGTTGCGATCGTGGCAGCGCCGGCGCTGATCGTCGCGGTCTTGACGCCGCTGGCCAGGTCGATCGCGCTGAGCACGTCGTTGACGGTCGCCTTCGGAGCGGCCGCCGTTCCCTCATAGACGATCGAGTTGCCGTTGCCGTCGGTGGCGATGCTTCCGCTGGCATTCAGGCCCCAGCCGGTCGGCTGAGTCGCCGGCGCGGGGCCGGTCCGGAAGGTGATGGTCTTGCCGTTCACGGTGATGGTGTCGCCATCCGCCGGCGGCGTGCTGAAGGTGCTGGATGTCGTTGTGCCAAGCAGCGTAGCCGTGCCGGCGAGCGCGGTGGTTCCGTCGGCGGCGGTCACCGCGGTTCCCGCCAAGGTGCCGGCGGTCGACCCCAGCGAGGCGCCGAGCGCCGCTGCCGCCGTGACCGGCGTGACGCCGCCGGCCGCACCGGTATAGAGCACGTTGCTGTTTGCGGTCGCGCTCGCATAAGAGGTCGTGCCGCGCAGATCCGCCGGCGTTGCACCCGGGATCGTGGTGGAGACGTTGGATTTGGTGGAGTAGCCGACCGTGGTCTGGAGCGCCTGGTTGGCGATCGATTTCGCCGAATCGATCAGCTTCTGCAGCGAGGTGATGCCGGTATTGGCCGCCTGCAGCACCTGCACACCGTTGTTGATGCCGTCCAGGAGGTTGCTGATGTCGCTCGCCCGGTTGTCCAATCCCTGAGCCGTGAAGAAGTTGGTGGGATTATCGAGCGCGGTGTTCACCTTCTTGCCGGTCGACAGCCGTTCCTGCGTCGTGGCCAGCAAGTCGGCCGTCGACTGCAGCGACAACAGGTTCTGGCGAACTGACGCCGAGAGAACGATGTTGGACATTGGCTAGTCTTCCTCTTGAACCGGATACGAATCGGCCGCGCGGGTCTGGAAGCGGGCTTTCGTCCAGTTTTAGGACGTGTCCTTTAAAGTATGGTTAACGCCGGTTTAAGGGATAGGGTTAATGGCTGGTGTACGCTTTTCCTTGCCACCAAACGCAAGAAAGAGCGGTGGGGCGAAAGCCCCACCGCTCGATTTTATCGAGTAATTTCAGTCGCTTATTAGCGGAGCAGCTGAAGCACGCTCTGCTGCGAGGTGTTGGCCAGCGACAGCGCGGAGACCGCGATCGACTGGCGGGTCGACAGCGCCTGGCTGTTCGCCGCTTCGACGTTGGTGTCGGCCAGCGTCAGGTTGGACGAGCCGGTCTGCAGCACGTTGATCAGGTTCTTGTTGAAGTCCTGACGGATCTGCACCACCGAGAGGTTCGAACCCAGAGCCGAGGCTTCCGAGCGCAGCGTGCTCGACGCGGCGTTCAGGTTGGTCAGCACGCGGTTGGACGCCGCGTTGTCGATGAAATCGACACCGACGGTCAGTGAGGCGAGGCCCAGACCCTTGGAGTTGTAGGTCACGCCGGTGATGTTCAGGCTCGACTTGCCGGTCTCGTCGAACACCAGCTTGAGCTGGTCGCCGTTCAACAGGTTGACGCCGTTGAACGAGGAGTCCTGCGAGGTCGTGTCGATCTGGTTCAGGATGTTGTTGTACTGGGAGACCAGATTTGCACGAGCCGTCTGCGCAACCGCATCCTGGACGGGGGTGGAAGCCGTCGAGAAGGTCAGGGCCGAAGTCAGCGTGCCGCCGATCGTGCCACCCGCGACCGCCGAACCGAGCGTCGAGGACGCATAGTCGTTGGATGCGGTGATGGTCAGCAGCCCGTTGGCGTCGATCGTGGCCGACAGGTTGTTGGCCTGCAGCTTCGAATTGAGCTGATCGAGCGTCTTGACCGTGCCGTTGGTGCCGTCACCGAAGGTAACGTTGACCGCCGTACCGCCGTTGAAGGAGGTGAAGGTCAAGGTCTTGCCCGCGATGCCGCCGAGGCCGGAGGTGCGCGCGGCGGAGAACGCCGTGGCGTTGCCGGTGTTGCCGGCGAGACCGAAGACGTTCAGCGCGTTGCCGGTGCCGGTGATCGACAGATCGGCATTGATGCCGGTCGAGATCTTCAGCTGGCCCGACGTATTGATCGTCGAGTTCGACTGGCCGGTGGCGGTCGCAAGCGTCGCGGTGCCGTTGGCATTGATGGTCGCGGTCTGCACGCCTGTGGCAAGGTCGATCGCCTTCAGCACGTCGTTGACGGTGCCGCCCTGCAGGTAGACGGTCGAGTTGCCGTTGCCGTCGGTGACGACCGCGCCGCTCGCACCGAAGCCGGACGGAACGCTCGGAGCACCGGTCGTGCCGGGGGTCGGCGCGTTCTTGAACGTGATGACGTGACCGTCGACGTTCAGCGTCGAGCCGTCCGTGATCGTCGCGCCCAGCGAGGCTGCGCTCGTGGTCCGGTTGACGTTGACGGTGGCATTGCCCGCGCCGGTAGAGGTGGTCAGGCCGAGAGCCTTGAGCAGATCGGCCTTGCCCGTCACACTCAGATCCGCACCGGTCGAGCTTTCCAGCGAGACCTTGCCGCCGCCGACGCTTGAAGGCGTCTGGTTGACGCTGGTGGCGATCGTCGCAGCGCCGGCGCTGATCGAGACCGTCTTCACACCGCTGGCGAGGTCGACTGCGGTCAAGAGGTCGCTGACGCTCGCGGTCGGCGTACCCGCGGTGCCGAGATAGACGGTCGAGTTGCCATTGCCGTCGGTGACGATGTTGCCACTGACGCCAGAACCAGCCGGAACGCCTGACGTCGACGGAGCTGAGCCCGCACGGAAGGTGATGGTCTTGCCATTGACCGTCAGCGTGTCGCCGTCGGCGGGCTGGGCGTTGGCGCCTAGGCCGGTCGCCGTGGTGCCGTTGGTGGCGATCAGGGTGATGGCGCCGGTCAGGGCCGTGGTGCCGTCACCGGCCGTTGCCGCCGTTCCCTGCAGAACGCCGATGGTGGCGCCCAGCGTGGTGGTGCCGGCCGCCGCCGTGGTGCCGCCGGCTGTGCCGTTATACAGCACGTTGCTGCTTGCGGTGGCGCTGGCAAAGCTGGTCGTGCCACGCAGGTCGGCCGCTGTCGCACCCGCGATCGTGGTGGAGACGTTCGATTTGGTGGAGTAACCAACGGTGGTCTGGAGCGCCTGATTGGCGATCGACTTGGCGCTGTCGATCAGCTTCTGCAGCGAGGTCAGGCCGGTGTTGGCCGCCTGCAGCACCTGCACGCCGTTGGCGATGCCATCGAGCAGGTTGTTGATGTCGCTGGCGCGGTTGTCGAGCGACTGTGCGGTGAAGAAGTTGGTGGGATTGTCCAGGGCCGAATTGACGCTCCTGCCGGTCGACAGACGGTTCTGTGTGGTGGCGAGAAGATCGGCGGTGGACTGGAGAGAGAGCAGGTTCTGACGAACCGACGCAGAGAGAACGATACCGGACATGACTCTTACCCTTCTGGCTTACGCGTCTTCGTTCGATCGCTTCTGGATCGAGTGACGGCCCCAGGGTGCCCCGACATGGCTAATAAAGGGTGAAACGAACCTCGCACTCCCAAGCATCGGTTCACCATAAACCATTGGGGCGCGCTCCCAGCCCTCGCAATCGGCCTGAAATCATTGGCGATTTTGCTTGCTTACGCTCCATTAACCATAACCGCTGGTTACTTTTTCGCCGCTCTCCGCCTCCTCGAATACCTGATGACGACAAAAAAGCGGCGGGGCCGAAGCCCCGCCGCCGGATCCTGCTTAGCGATGCTGTCAGCTATTAGCGGAGCAGCTGGAGCACGCTCTGCTGCGACTGGTTGGCCAGCGACAGCGCGGAGACCGCGATCGACTGGCGGGTCGACAGCGCCTGGCTGTTCGCCGCTTCGACGTTGGTGTCGGCCAGCGTCAGGTTGGACGAACCGGTCTGCAGCACGTTGATCAGGTTCTTGTTGAAGTCCTGACGAACCTGCACGATCGTCAGGTTCGAACCCAGAGCCGAGGCTTCCGAGCGCAGCGTGCTCGACGCGGTGTTCAGGTTGGTCAGCACCTTGTTGGTGGCGGAGTTGTCGATGAAGTCGACACCACCAGTCAACGCAGCGAGACCCAGACCCTTCGAGTTGTAGGTCACGCCGGTGATGCTGAGGCTCGACTTGCCGGTCTCGTCGAACACCAGCTTGAGCTGGTCGCCGTTCAACAGGTTGACGCCGTTGAACGAGGAGTCCTGCGAGGTCGAGTCGATCTGCTGGAGGATGTTGTTGTACTGGTTGACCAGGTTGGCACGAGAGGTCTGCGCAACCGCATCCTGGACGGGAGTGGAAGCCGTCGAGAACGTCAATGCCGTGGTGAGCGTGCCGCCGATCGAACCACCTGCGGTGCTCGAACCGATGGTCGAGGACGCGTAGTCGTTGGTGGTCGAGATCGTCAGCCGGCCATTGGCGTCGATCGTCGCGGTCAGGTTATTGGCCTGAAGCTGCGAGTTGAGCTGATCGAGCGTCTTGACCGTGCCGTTGGTGCCGTCGCCGAAGGTGACGTTGACCGCCGTGCCGCCGCTGAAGGAGGTGAAGGTCAAGGTCTTGCCGGTGATGCCGCCGACACCTGAGGTACGCGCCGCGGTGAAGGCATTCGCCGTGCCGGTGTTGCCGGCGAGGCCAAGCACGTTCAGCGCATTGCCGGTGCCGGTGACCGACAGATCGGCGTTGACGCCGGTCGAGATCTTCAGCTGACCCGAGGCGTTGATCGACGAGTTGGTTTGGCCGGTGGCCGTCGCAAGCGTCGCGGTGCCGTTGGCATTGACCGTCGCGGTCTGCACGCCGGTGGCAAGGTCGATCGCTTTCAGCACGTCGTTGACGGTGCCGCCCTGCAGGTAAACGGTCGAGTTGCCGTTGCCGTCGGTGACGACCGCACCGCTCGCACCGAAGCCGGACGGAACGCTCGGCGCACCGGTGGTGCCGGGGGTCGGCGCGTTCTTGAACGTGATGACGTGACCGTCGACGTTCAGCGTCGAACCGTCAGCGATCGTCGCGCCCAGCGAGGCCGAGCTCGTGGTCCGGTTGACGTTGACGGTGGCGTTGCCGCCGCCCACCGACGTGGTCAGGCCGAGAGCCTTGAGCAGGTCAGCCTTGCCCGTCACGCTCAGGTCCGCACCGGTCGAGGTTTCCAGCGAGACCTTGCCGCCGCCGACGCTCGAGGCGGTCTGGTTGACGCTCGTGGCGATGGTCGCAGCGCCGGAGCTGATCGAAACCGTCTTGACGCCGCTGGCGAGGTCGACTGCTGTCAAGAGGTCGCTGACGCTCGCGGTCGGCGTACCCGCGGTACCGAGATAGACGGTCGAGTTGCCATTGCCGTCGGTGACGATGTTGCCACTGACGCCGGAGCCGGTCGGAACGCCTGACGTCGCCGGAGCGGAGCCCGCACGGAAGGTGATGGTCTTGCCATTCACGGTCAGCGTGTCGCCGTCGGCGGGCTGGGCGTTGGCGGCCAGGCCGGTCGCCGTGGTGCCGTTGGTGGCGATCAGGGTGATGGCGCCGGTCAGGGCCGTGGTGCCGTCACCGGCCGTTGCCGCCGTTCCCTGCAGAACGCCGATGGTGGCCCCGAGGGTCGTCGCACCGCTCGCTGCGGTGGTGCCGCCGGCGGCGCCGTCATAAATGACGTTGCTGCTTGCGGTGGCGCTGGCAAAGCTGGTCGTGCCACGCAGGTCGGCCGCCGTCGCACCGGAGATCGTGGTGGAGACGTTGGACTTGGTGGAGTAACCGACGGTGGTCTGCAGCGCCTGGTTGGCGATCGACTTCGCGCTGTCGATCAGCTTCTGCAGCGAGGTGATGCCGGTGTTGGCAGCCTGCAGCACCTGCACGCCGTTGGCGATGCCGTCGAGCAGGTTGTTGATGTCGCTGGCGCGGTTGTCGAGCGACTGGGCGGTGAAGAAGTTGGTCGGATTGTCCAGGGCGGAGTTCACGCTCTTGCCGGTCGACAGACGGCTCTGAGTGGTGGCGAGAAGATCGGCGGTGGACTGGAGGGAGAGCAGGTTCTGACGAACCGAAGATGAGAGAACGATACCGGACATTGAGTGTTACCCTTCTGGTACGCAACGCAACAAACTTCGATTAGGATTAATCGATGCCGGGACGGTGAACGCAGACGGCTAACAAAGCATGAAGCGTGTCGCGCGAGTCCTTGCACGGATTCACCATGTGAGCGATCGCCCCCGGATCGCGCCCACTTCTATCGTCATGATCGAATGATGCTTTTTGGTGCAGCCGCAGCGCGTTTGCTACTTGTCAACCATAACTCAGAGTGAGCAATCCGCTGCATTGAAAGGCATCGCCTTCAATGAGCGAGCGGCACTCCGGTGCCGGCACAAAAGAAAGCGGCGGGGCCGAAGCCCCGCCGCCGGATCCTGCTTAGCGATGCTGTCAGCTATTAGCGGAGCAGCTGGAGCACGCTCTGCTGCGACTGGTTGGCCAGCGACAGCGCGGAGACCGCGATCGACTGGCGGGTCGACAGCGCCTGGCTGTTCGCCGCTTCGACGTTGGTGTCGGCCAGCGTCAGGTTGGACGAACCGGTCTGCAGCACGTTGATCAGGTTCTTGTTGAAGTCCTGACGAACCTGCACCACCGAGAGGTTCGAGCCGAGGCTCGAAGCTTCCGAGCGCAGCGTGCTCGACGCGGCGTTCAGGTTGGTCAACACCTTGTTGGTGGCAGCGTTGTCGATGAAATCGACACCGCTGGTCAACGAAGCGAGGCCCAGACCCTTCGAGTTGTAGGTCACGCCGGTGATGTTCAGGCTCGACTTGCCGGTCTCGTCGAACGTCAGCTTGAGCTGATCGCCGTTCAACAGGTTGACGCCGTTGAACGAGGAGTCCTGCGAGGTCGAGTCGATCTGGCTCAGGATGTTGTTATACTGAGAGACCAGGTTGGCGCGAGTCGTCTGGGCAACCGTGTCCTGAACAGGCGCCGAAGCCGTCGAGAACGTCAGCGACGTGGTGAGCGTGCCGCCGATCGAACCACCTGCGGTGCTCGAACCGATGGTCGAGGACGCGTAGTCGTTGGTGGTCGAGATCGTCAGCCGGCCATTGGCGTCGATCGTGGCCGACAGATTGTTGGCCTGCAGCTGCGAGTTGAGCTGATCGAGCGTCTTGACCGTGCCGTTGGTGCCGTCACCGAAGGTAACGTTGACCGCCGTACCACCGTTGAAGGAGGTGAAGGTCAAGGTCTTGCCGGTGATGCCGCCGACGCCGGAGGTACGAGCCGCGGTGAAGGCGCTTGCCGTGCCGGTGTTGCCGGCGAGGCCAAGCACGTTCAGCGCGTTGCCGGTGCCGGTGACCGACAGGTCGGCGTTGACGCCGGTCGAGATCTTCAGCTGACCCGAGGCGTTGATCGACGAGTTGGTCTGGCCGGTGGCGGTCGCAAGCGTCGCGGTGCCGTTGGCGTTGACCGTCGCGGTCTGCACGCCGGTGGCAAGGTCGATCGCCTTCAGCACGTCGTTGACCGTGCCGCCCTGCAGGTAGACGGTCGAGTTGCCGTTGCCGTCGGTGACGACCGCGCCGCTCGCACCGAAGCCGGACGGAACGCTCGGAGCACCGGTCGTGCCGGGGGTCGGCGCGTTCTTGAACGTGATGACGTGACCGTCGACGTTCAACGTCGAACCGTCCGTGATCGTCGCGCCCAGCGAGGCCGAACTCGTGGTCCGGTTGACGTTGACGGTGGCGTTGCCGCCACCCACCGACGTGGTCAGGCCGAGAGCCTTGAGCAGGTCAGCCTTGCCCGTCACGCTCAGATCCGCACCGGTCGAGCTTTCCAGCGAGACCTTGCCGCCGCCGACGCTCGAGGCGGTCTGGTTGACGCTGGTGGCGATCGTCGCAGAACCGGAGCTGATCGAAACCGTCTTGACGCCGCTGGCGAGGTCGACTGCTGTCAAGAGGTCGCTGACGCTCGCGGTCGGCGTACCCGCGGTACCGAGATAGACGGTCGAGTTGCCATTGCCGTCGGTGACGATGTTGCCGCTGACGCCGGAGCCGGTCGGAACGCCTGACGTCGCCGGAGCGGAGCCCGCACGGAAGGTGATGGTCTTGCCATTGACCGTCAGCGTGTCGCCGTCGGCGGGCTGGGCGTTGGCGCCCAGGCCGGTCGCCGTGGTGCCGTTGGTGGCGATCAGGGTGATGGCGCCGGTCAGGGCCGTGGTGCCGTCACCGGCCGTTGCCGCCGTTCCCTGCAGAACGCCGATGGTGGCGCCGAGGGTCGTCGCACCGCTTGCTGCGGTGGTGCCGCCGGCGGCGCCGTCATAAACGACGTTGCCGCTTGCGGTGGCGCTCGCAAAGCTGGTCGTGCCACGCAGGTCGGCCGCCGTCGCACCGGAGATCGAGGTGGAGACGTTGGACTTGGTGGAGTAACCGACGGTGGTCTGCAGCGCCTGGTTGGCGATCGACTTGGCGGAGTCGACGAGCTTCTGCAGCGAGGTGATGCCGGTGTTGGCAGCCTGCAGCACCTGCACGCCGTTGCCGATGTTGTCGAGCAGATTGTTGATGTCGCTGGCGCGGTTGTCGAGCGACTGGGCGGTGAAGAAGTTGGTGGGATTGTCCAGAGCCGAGTTCACGCTCTTGCCCGTCGACAGACGGTTCTGAGTGGTGGCGAGAAGATCGGCGGTGGACTGGAGGGAGAGCAGGTTCTGGCGAACCGATGCGGAGAGAACAATACCGGACATTGGGTGTTACCTTTCTGGTAAACGACGCTACTGTTACGCGTCCTGGGATCTTGATTGACCCAGCGACCGGCGGACGGTGGCTCCGAGAATCTAACGAAGCATGAAATGAAACCGGCGCTTTCGCTGAGTCGCGGCGTGATTCGGCTCACCTACGCAGCGGCAGCGGCGCGCAGCCGTGCAATTTCATCATTGATATGATTGAGCTTTTCCGTGGCGACGCCCCGGATTCAGAACTCGTTAACTAATGTTGAGGGAGTATCGCGCCCTGCACCGCCACAACATGCGCTTCGGTTACGAAAGCGTTGATGGAGAACAGGCAAATGGCCCTCAAGGTCGAGCTCAGGCCGCACGAACGGATCATTGTCGGCAACTGCGTCATCACCAACACTGACCAGCGCGCCCGCCTTCTGATCGACGGCGAGAACGTGCCGATCCTGCGCGAGCGCGACATCCTCACGCCTGAGACCGCCGATACGCCGGCCAAGCTCGTCTATCTGGCGGTCCAGCTCATGTACATCTCGCCGGACCCGCAGACCCAGCACGGCACCTATTTCAACCTGGTGCGCGACATCGTCACCGCGGTACCGAGCTCCTGGCCGATCATCGAGGGCATCAACAACAACATCCTGAACGGCGACCTCTACCGGGCGCTGAAGGATGCTCGCAAGCTGATCGCCTACGAGGAGAAGCTGCGCGACCAATACAACGCTGCGCATCCCGAGGGCCACGTCAGCACCGCGGCCTGATCTCCACGATAAATTCGCGCAAACGACAACGGCCCCGGATCATCTCCGGGGCCGTTGTCGTTTCGGCCCGCTCGCGATCACTGCGCCGCGAGCGGCGGCGCCTCGACCTCGATCAATCCGTCGCTCCGCTGCATGCCGAACCTGATCACGGCTGCGACCAGCGCGTCGATATCGCTCTCCGCCGTACGATGATTGACGATCGCGGCGCGGATCGCGAACTTGCCGTCCAGGATCGTGCTTGACGGCGCAGCAATGCCGGATTCCTGCACATCGGCGACCACTTCGCGATTGACCGCGTCGCCGGCACGGTAGCGGAAGCAGACGATATTGAGATTGACCGGCGCAAGCAGCTCGAGCCGGGGCTCGGCGAGCACGCGCGTCTCCAGATATCTTGCAAGCGCGCAGCTTCGCGCGATCACCTCGCCGAGCCGGTCTGTGCCGAACGTCTTCAGCGTGAACCAGGTCTTGAGCGCGCGGAAGCCGCGCGACAGATCCGGGCCGAGATCGCAAGGCCAGGCAGTGCCGGCCGCAAGTCCCCTCGCCTCGCGACTGAGATAAGCCGCCGGCTGCGCGAACGCCTGCCTGTGACGTTCGCCGTCGCGCACCAGCAGGAAGCCGGCATCATAAGGCACCTGCCCCCATTTGTGGAAGTCGAGCGCGATCGAATCCGCAAGTTCGATGCCCTCGAGCAATGGCGCCAGCTCGGGCGACAGGATCGCGAGCGCACCGAAGGCGCCATCGACGTGAAACCAGATGCCCTCCTCGCGGCACAGCTCCGCGATCGCCTTGAGATCGTCGATCGCACCGATATCGACGGTGCCGGCCGACGCCGTGACCAGGAACGGCTTGAAGCCGACTTCGCGATCAACAGCGATGCGCGCGCGCAGGGCGGCGACGTCGATGCGATGGTCGGCATCGACATCGATCTTGCGCAGCGCATCGGTGCCGAAGCCAGCGATGTCCATCGCGCGGGAGAGGCAGCCATGCGCGGCCTTCGACGCGTAGGCGGTGAGCAGCGCACCGTCGCCGCCGATACCGTGCTGCCGTGCCAGCGCGCCGAGCGCATTCGTGCGCGCCACCAGCACCGCCATCAGATTGGCCATCGACGTGCCGGAGACGAAGATGCCGCTCGCACCTTGCGGAAAGCCGAACAGGCCGCGCATCCATTCGACGATCTGGCGCTCGACCTCGATCGGCATGTGATCACGCCCGCCGAGATTGGCATTGAGGCCAGCTGCGAGCATCTCCGCGATCATGCCGACGGCGGTGCCGCCGCCATGCACCCAGCCCATGAAGCCCGGATGAACATTGCCGGTCGCGTAAGGCGCAACATGTTCGGAGAACTCGCGATAGACTTCAGCGAGATCGGTTGCCGCGCGTGGCACGTCGGTTCGGACAGCCGCACGGACCTCATCGGGGATCGGCTGCCAAACCGGCCGCGCCCGAACATTGGCGATGCCGTCGATCGCCTCGTCCAGCATGCGATGGGCGAGGCTCCGAAACCCGCTCCAGTCCTGCGGATCGAGCGATCCGTTCGTGACGCCGGCTTTCGGATTGCGGATGATCTCGTTCATGCTGCGGTCCCAACGTCCGCTTCTGCAATTCCCTTGGCACGCCGCGACAGCATCGCGGTGAATGCGGCAAAGATCTTGCGCATCTGCGGCGGCTTGTATGGAAACACGACCGGCGAATCCATGTTGTGGACGACCGCGGTATTGTCGGCCTCGAACACCAGGAGCTCGCCGTTTTGGTTCTCGGCGCAATCGACGATGAAATAGTCGAGCCCGACACGCCGGCTCATTTCATCGAGCGCGTGCCTGTGGCGGGCGGCGAAGGCACGGTCGAAGTCCTGCATGAAGATGGCTTCTTCCGCGCGCTTCTCTTCGCTGAACGCCATGTAGGCGTTGAGGTACCAGATGTCCCAGCGATCGGCGATCGCCATGTGGCAGGCATAGGGTTTGCCGTCGACCATGGTGAGCCGGATCTTGCGATAGAGGCCGTCGGGGCTTGCGTAGTCGACGAAACGCGCCACGAAGAAGTCCTGCTCCTGCCGCTCGGCGAGATAGGCCGCGAGCGCAGCGGCATCATCGAGCTTGGCAAGTCCAACACCGGCATGCGTACCGCGCGGCCGCGCAATCATCGGAAAGTGCAGTTCGTCCGTGATCTCCGCGCAGGCAATCCGCCCTGCCGCGAGAGCCGACAATTGTGCACGCGTCGCATGGGCGGTCACGGGAATGTCGAGACCGGGGATGTCGGCGAGCAACCGATACAACTTGTCGCGATCGAGATTGCCGATCAGTTCGGGGCGATTGAGCAGCGGCCGCGGCCAGCGCGGCGCAGCCGTTTCGATCAGGGCAAGCGCTTCGCGGCATTCCTCGGAGTCGGAAGCGACCACGATGGCAACGTCGTGCTCGGGCAATGTTTCCGGCAGGCCTGACGTCTTGGTGACATAGAGCGTCAGGAGCTCGATGTCGGAACCTTCGAGCAGGAATTCGATCGGCGTGTTGCCGCCCATGTCGATGTCGGCTGCCAACGCAAGCACGCGCAGGCCCGGTTTCGGCGCAGCGGTGGGGGTACGAAACAGCTGATGGAACGAGAGCACCTCGGACTGGATCACGAGGCCGGCTTCCTTCTCGCCCATCAGTTGCGCGATAAGAGACAAATCCAGGCCCTCACCGGCCAGAGCCGTTCCCTCCGCGATCCGTGCCAGCAGTCGCTCGCGCAGCGGGTGCAGATCGACGCCCTCGAAGGCCTGGCGCGTCAAATGCGCAAAGCCGATACGGTCGGCATAGTTCGGCGCGGCAAGCGGATGCAACATCTCACACCTATACGGGCTACGCCGACACAGCGGCGGTATGGTCAAGCAGCAGCTCGATCTTCACCAGGACGTGGGCGATGCGATCGAGGATGTGCTGCACATTGCGTTGCGCCTGGGCACTGTCGGCCGACCAGGCGTCCGTGACGAGCCGCGCGCCGACACCTAGCCGCAACGCGGCCCGCGGCGCGCCATCGGGCTGCTCCAGCCGCACCGGCTGGCCGACGAGACAGCGCTGGGCTGCGACCTGCCGGTCCGCTGCGCTACCGCCGATGTCATCGTTCATGTCGCGCGCGAGCGCGCGATAGACCGCGCTGGTATCAGAGATCGACACCGGCCTATTCTGGCGCAAGAGAGTGAACGGAAACATCGAACGCTGCATAAATTCTTCATCATCGGCATCGGCGGTGCCGACCGGTGCCGTTACGGCGCGCAGCGACGGCGACAGCGCGATCATGCTGTCGATGCCGATGGCGAGCTCGGCCATCGTCTTCACGCGGAACGCGCCCGGCACGGCATAGTAGCTTCCGATTTCGGCCAGCGCCGCTTCCCAGCGCAGCCATTGGCCGAAATTCGGTCGGCGTTCGAAGCGCGAGCGCAGCGCCGTCCACGCCATCGGCCAATCGCAGCGGCCGGCATAATCGAAGAAGCCGGGCGCGATCCCTTCAATCCGATCGAGCGCACGCGACAGACCCTTCGGCAGCAGCAACGCGCCGCTGAAAGCGGGACCACCGAAGAACTTCGAACCTGTCATCAGCACCATGTAGCCGCGGTCGAGATAGTACCGCAGCCTGCGGCGGCCGAGCCGCGCCTGGCAGGCATCGACGACGACCTGAACCTCGCGCGGCCAACGCCGCACGATCTCATCGAGACAGGTATCGCTTGGTGCACGCCAGCCGAGCTTTGACGAATCCATGATGTGCAACAGAACGCGCCGGCCTTGCGCGAGGCTGGCCTCGATGACACGGATGACCTCCACATCCACGTCAACGCGCATCGCGAGACCGGAGGCCGCGTCGAGCAGCGGCACCGCGATCGTATCGCCGGCAAAGCCCGCGATCGCAGCGTCCTTGCGCACCGCAACGCCGCTCGCCGTCATCGTGCTGAAATGGCGCCCGCGCGCGGTATGAACAGTGCCGCTGCCGGTCTGGTCGGCGCCGACCACGATCGTCACCGGCGGCACGCCGAGCACCGCGTGGGCAAGGAACAGAGCGTGGAGCTGAGAATCCGTGCCCGAAGGTGAGAACACCACATCGACGCGCGGCGAAAGCTGCAAGTGGTCGCGCAGCTCGTCGCGCATGTCCTCGCAATGCCGGTCGAAGGCGATCTCGACCTCGTCGAACAACGATTTGTGGACCAGCTCCTCGCGCGCCAGCGCGGCGCGCTCATAAGCTCTTTGCGAGATCGTCGAGGCAGTCGACGAGGCGAAATTCCAGATCTCGGGCTCGGGCGACGGCCCGCAGCCATAGGCGTTGACGCGCACTTTCGGATCAAGCGCGAGCCGCCCGTCACCGCCGGAGACGAGCAACGTATCCAGCGGCGTGAACAGATCGCGCAGACGATAGCGCGAGCCGCTCTCGGATGCGCGCTCGATGTCTGACGGGCGGGATGCGCCGATGCTCATCCCGACAGGCTCACGCCGCGTCGGCCGCCGCAGCGGGCGCGGCTGCGAATTGCGAGGCGATGTCGCCATGGAACACCGAGGGACCGACATGGTCGAGCGAACTCTGGATGTCGGCCCAGATCTCGCCGCCGATATCGGTCCAGCGCTTGCAGAAGGCGAAGTCCTCGGAGAGGTAAGTGCCGGTCGCCGGATCGATCATGCATTCGAACAGCGCGAACCGGTTCTGGCTCGCGGCCAGCGTGTCGTGCGAATGCTCGCGGAAGAATTGCAGATTGGCGTAGTCCGGATGGCGGCACATCGCCTCCAGCGCCTGGCGGCGGATCATCAGGAAGCCGGTGCCGGCATAGCGCACGCGGGTAAAGCCGTTGACCACCACGATGCGGTCGGGGTCCTCGATCTCGAGCACGTAGTCGAGCGAGGCTGCCGTCACGTCGGTCCGCCCGGCCTGGATCGCTCGCCTCGCCTTGTCCCAGTTGACCCGCTTGATCGGATAGCAGCCGGCGACGACGTCGGCGCCGCATTCGATCAGCCGGAACACCTGCTCGGGCTTGAAGCCGATATCGGCGTCGATGAACAGAAAATGCGTGGCGTGGGGGTCGTCCAGGAACATCGCGACCAGATTGGCCCGTGCCCGCGTGATCAGCGCATCGCCGTCGCGCAAGTGCACCTTGAGCCCGAGATTGGACATGCCGTGGACGGCACGCTGCAGCGCGAAGATCGAGCTCGCGTAAATGCTCGACACCTGCCCGCCGAAGCAAGGCGTCGCCACCACTAATTGCATCTTGTCCGACATTGACGGCTCCGCCCGCTCAAATCCTCTCCAAGAGGTAAAGAGGCATGGTTAACGGCACCTTAATGCGCCGTTACAGGTACTTGACCAGCGAGAGCTGCGCGAGGTTGGCGGTAGTCTGGTAGGACGCCTGCAGCGCGTTCTGAAGCGACAGGATTTCGCTCGCGACCTGGTCGGGCGACGCCGACTCGGCTTGATCGACGATGTTCTGGAGTTGCGCCTTGGCCTGGGTCTGGCGTGTGGACGCGTCCTTCATCGTGTTCTGGGCCATCGCGATGTCGGTCTGGATGTCCTCGATCTTCTGCTGCCCGGCCTGCGGCGTCAGCGCCTGCGTGGTGCGCAGGCTCAGCGCGGCCACTTGCGCGCCCGAATACTGCCCGGTCGGCGAGGTCGAGAACGTGCCGAACACCGCAATCGCCTGCAACTGCGTGCGGATCGCGTTCTCGTCGGCCTGCGCGCCATATTGCACCGTGACGGAGTCGTCGACCCGCGCCACGGCGGTCGAACGCGCCGAACCCGGCCCATCATTCCCCGTGTACCATTTCACGGTGTTGGCCGAGCCATTCACCAGCGTCGTCGCCGAGCCGAGGGGCGAAGAGCCGACGCGCAGCGGAGCCTTTGCCGCGGTGACCGGGGAGGTCGTGAAGCCGAGCGCCGCGAACGCCGCGCTGTTCGAGCTCGTAATGTTGAGGCTCCCGGGATCGTCCGTGTTGATCGTGATCACGCCGCCATGGATGGTCGACGGCTTTGTGGTGCCGGTGAGCTGATCGATCTTGCCAAGCAGAGTTGTGACGTTGTCGGTAACGTTGATCTGGTTTGGGCCGGAGGCGCCCGAGGCGACGAAAGTCAGCGTCTGACCATTCACCGTGATCGTATCGGGGTTGACGACAGGCGGACCCGCCGACCCCGCCTGGAATGCCGTCGAGAGGACTTCCGGGCCGCCCGTGGTCGCAGTGCCGCTCAGCACGGTTGAACCGGTGATCGGAGGCGTCGACGCCACGCTGCCGCGCGTCACGCTGCTGAGACCGAGCGCCGTGGCCGCCGCGCCACCGGTGACCGCCACGTCGGTGCCGGTGCCGGTCGCGATCTGGATATTGCCACTGGCGCTCAGAGTCACGTTGGCGGAGGGGACGCCGGCGGCCGTCGCGACCGCATTCAGGATATCAGACATCTTCGCGGCGCTGCCCGAAGCCAGTCCGATCGTGGTATTGCCGCCGGCGGTCGTGACCGTGGTGACGGTAGGGTCGAAGGTGATCGTGTGGGCGCCGCTCGCGCCGGTGATGGTCAGAGTGGTACCGGTCGGAGCGTTGGCGAGCGCGTTGAGAACGGCTCCGTTGAGATGGGGTGTCGCCGAAGAATCGAGCGACGTGGTCGCAGACGCAGCCGCCAATGCGCTGTCCTGCAACGCGACCGAGCCCGTCCCGGTCGTCGAGGTATAAGAACTCAGATTGCCAGTGCCTGCCGCATTCGCGGTGGCTGATCCCGCCGTATTGAAGAAATTGTCGCCGGCGGCCACGGCGGACGCCGCCACCAGCGAGGTGTTGGCGAGCTTCGTGATCGCGGTGTTCAGCGCGGTGTTGAGGTTCGCTGACGTGACGGCCGGGTTTGAGGGAACTGGCGGAATGACATTGGGATTACCGGGATCGATCGCAAAGCTGCCGACCGGCGTCGGGGTCGCAGTGGATGCGGTCAGGTCGATCTGCTCCGTCGAGCCGTCGGGCAGCGTGAACTTCACGCTGAGCTTGTCGCCGTTGCTCGGATTGACGCCGTTGAGATTGACCGAGAACGCCACCGGCGAGCCGCTCGGGCCAGTCACGGTCGCCCCTGTCAGCGTGGAGGACACCGCCGCGATCTTCAGCCCGAACGGCGAGGTCGGCGAATCCTCCTGCACCTGTATGGCGCCTGATGGCAACGTCGACTGCACCAGCCGCCCCATGCCGTTGGTGCCGAGGTCGGCGGCCTGGCGCTCCGCCATCACGGTCTTCAGGCCTGCCTGCGTGGTGGTGCCGTTGATGATGTCGCCGGCATCGGCGACCGATTGCGTGTTGTAGGCGGTGCCGGAGAACAGATAGCGGTTGCCCGACTGCGTGTTGAGGACGCCGACCATCGAGCCGAACTGTGCGGCGGCAGTGTTCTGCGCGACCGTCTGGCCGTTGACGTTGAGATCCTGCGAGGTGCCGGCAGAACCCGTCTGCACCGTGTTGCGGATCGTCGTCAGCGACTGCAGCGCGGTGTTGGCGAGGTTGATGTTGACGTTGACGTTGGTGATCGTGTCGGTATAGGCGGCGATGTTCGAAAGCTGCGCGCGCGAGGCGATCGCAAAGCCTTCGTTGGTCCCCATGCCGGAATAGCTCTGCGACAGCTTGCCGGTCGAGAGCTGCGTCGACAGGTCGGTGAGCTGCTGGTTGATGTTGCGGATTTGCGCGCCGAGGACTGACGAGCCGTAATTGATGCTGCTGATCGACATGTTTTCAGAGCCCTACTGATTACCCTTGAGCCTGGATCAACGTATTCATCATGCTCTGCACCACCGACATCACATGGGCGTTGGCGGCATAGGCATTTTGAAGCTGGATCAGGTTCGACATCTCCGAGTCCAGATTGACGCTGGATGTCGAGTTGAACTTGGCCTGCAGCGTCGACACCACGACGCTCTGGCCCTGCTGGAGCGCGGTCGCCTGGGTCGAGGCGTTGGCCTGCACGCCCAGGAACTGCTGAAGGTAGTTCGAGACGCTGCCGGTGAACGGCTGGCTCGCCGAACCGAGACCGGTCTGCGGCGAATAGGAGTACACGGCCGTCGTGAGCTGCGAGTAGAGATAGTCCGAGCGCGTCGTGTCGCCCGTGGGCGTCACCGGCGAGGTGTTGTAGATCGACAGCCTGGTCGGGTCGGCGGTGAGCTGCGTGTTCACGGCGATGCGGCCGGCAAGGCCGGTCATCTGCGAACCGGATCCCGTGATCGCGCCGGTATAAAGCGCCTGGCCGCCGTCGGTGAACAGCGGCAGTTGCGGACCGCCCGACGTCAGCGAGGAGACCGTCTTGCTGCTCGACGCCGCGGTGACCTTGGCGAGGCCGCTATTGTCGTCGGTAACGCGCAGCGTCGTCGCCGTGGCCGGCGACGGTGCCGCGGAGAACGACAAATGCGAGCCTGGCAGCGCAGTGTTGAGCGCGGAAGCGATCGCGCCCATGCCGCCAGAGAAATTGATGCCGATCTGCATCGGGTTGGCGTTGGTGGCGTTCTGCAACGGCAGCGCCGTCGGATCGGTCACGTTCACCAGCGTGACCTGGCGCTGGGTGTTGGTGGAGTCGATATAGGTGATGTTGACGGTGTTGCCCGGCTGCGCGCCGGCGAGATCGATGTCGAAGCCGGCGGGCGGGCCGGAA
This sequence comes from Bradyrhizobium guangzhouense, assembly GCF_004114955.1. Lineage (NCBI taxonomy): Bacteria > Pseudomonadati > Pseudomonadota > Alphaproteobacteria > Hyphomicrobiales > Nitrobacteraceae > Bradyrhizobium > Bradyrhizobium guangzhouense. Next base: position 2,560,050 of record NZ_CP030053.1, on the reverse strand, counting down.
ACGGGGGTGCCCGCGGTGGTCTTGTCCGACATCGCACTCGACATCGTCGCGGCGAGCTGGTCGACCTGGTTCTGCGCCTGCACCAGCGTCTGGTCACGCAGCTTCAGGTCGGCCGCGATCTGGCCGGACGAGACCACGTTGTTGCCGGCGACGTCGATGGATGAGCCGTTCGGCAGCTTGATGGTGAGCGCGCCGACCCCCGACTTGGACGGATCGATGTTGTAGAGCGAGGTCGCGCCCAGCGCCCCCGCTGACGTGAACGAGAATTGCGAAGCCAGCCCCGCGCCGACCAGCTGGATGCCAGTCGTGGTGTAGATGTTGGCCTGATTCGATCCGTCGGTGGTGACGCGGACGTCGACATATTTCGACAGGCTGTTGATGGCCTGGTCGCGCTGGTCCATCAGGTTTGCCGCGGACGGATCGGTTGGCGCCAGGCCCTGCAGCTTGGTGTTGATGTCGGCGATCTGGTTCAGCGCCGCGTTGGCGGCTTGCGACGAGGTGCCGAGATCCTGCTCGACGTTCGAACGCAGCGACTGGATGCCCTTGGTCGTGACGTTGAGCTGCGTCGCCAGCGCCTGGGCGGCGCCGAGCGCGACCCGCTGTGCCGACGACGAGCCTGCGCTGGTGGAGAGCGCCTGCAGCGAGGAGGTGAAATCGTTCAGCGCGTTCTCGAGCGTGCCGCTGTTGCCGGGCGTGCCGTAGACACTCTGAAGCTGCTTCAGAATGTTGGCCATCTGGTCGGCGTAGCCGCTGCCGCCGGTCTCGGTGCGCAGCTGGTTCTGCACATAGCTGTCGATCTCGCGGCTGACGCCTGTCGTCTTCGCCGTCGCGCCGAAGTCACCGGTGGAGACTTCGATCTGGTTCGGCGTCTGGGCGACGTAACCCGGCGTCTGTGAGTTTGCGACGTTCGACGAGACGATCGAGAGCGCGGCCTGGTTGGCGCGCAGACCGCTCATCGCACTGGCAAGGGCTGAACTCAAACCCATCTTACTTGCCGCCTTTGGTTACGTTACGCGCCGATCAGCGCAACACGTTGAGGAGATCCTGGACCATCGAATTCGCCGTCGTGATCACCTTGGTGTTGGCCGAATAGGCCTGCTGGGTCACGATCAGCTTGGTGAACTCGTCGGCGATGTCGGTGTTCGATCCTTCCAGCGACGAGCCGCTGATGGTGCCCGACGCGCCATCGATCGCAGGTCCCGACTGATCGGTCGCGGCATAGGCACCCCCATCCATCGCCTTGAGGTAATTGGTGCCGTTGAAGTGCGACAGCGAGACCTGGGCGAGGTCGAGGTTCTGGCCATTGGAGAACGTACCGACCACGAGACCGTTGTTGTTGACGGCGACCGAGCGGAGCTGACCGGCCGCGTAGCCGTTCTGTGTGATGGTGTTGATGGTCACCGCACCGCTGGTGCTGGCATATTGCGTCAGGCCGCCCGAGGAGATGTTGAAGGCGACCGAGCCGAGCGACTGACCACCGACGCTGACATTGTTGATGGTGATGCCGGAGCCACTCGGCGAAGTCAGCGAACCGTCGGCAGCGAAAGTGAAGGCCTGTCCGGTGTTGACCCAGCCGACCGTCGTACCGGTCGCATTCGGGTCGGTCTGGTAGAACAGGTTCCAGCTATCGGAATGACCCGCGCCCAGGGACGCACTGTCGGTCTTGGCCCAGCGCAACTGCAGGTTCACCGGCGTACCGGCCGCATTGTAGGCCGTCACCGCACCGCCGCTGATCGATTCCTTCGTGAAGGTGGCGATGTCGTTGCCGATCACGCCGCCGGTGCCGGCGGTGCCGCCACCGTCGCGGTTCTTGGTGATGGTCGAGGTGAAGCCGAGCGCGGCGAAGGCGGCGCTGTTGGAGCTCGACACCGACAGGTTCGAAACGGTGCCGGTGTTCAGCGTGATCACGCCACCGGCGCTGACCGATGATCCCGACGCGCCGGAGAGAGCGTCAATCTTGCCGAGCAGGGTCGTGATGTTGTCGGTGATGTTGATCTGGTTCGCACCCGTGGCGCCCGAGGTCATGAAGGTCAGCGTCTGGCCATCAACGGTGATGGTGTCGCCCGCAGAGAAGCCCGACGTGAGCACCTCGGCGCCGCCGGCGGACGCGGCGCCGCTCAGCACAGTGGCGCCGGTGATAGCGGGAGAGGACAGCACGTTGCCCCCGCGCGTCACGCTGCTGAGGCCAAGCGCGGTGGCCGCCGTACCGCTGCCGACCGCCACGTCGGTGCCGGTACCCGTCGAGATCTGGATGTTGCCCGTGGCGTTCAGTGATGCTGTGACACCGGCGCCGCCCGCGGTCTGGATCGCGTTCAGGATGCTGGCCACCGTCGCGGTCGTGCCGGTGCCGAGGCCGATCGTGGTGTTGCTGCCGGCCGTCGTGACGGTGGTGCCGCCGTTGAAGGTGATGGTGTTGCCGTTGATGGTCAGCGTCTGGCCGCTCAGCGCGGTGAGGATGCTGGAGGCGAGATGGGTGCCCACCGAGTTGTCGAGGGACGTGGACGTCGAGGCCACCGCGGCCGAATTGTTCTGGAGCGCAACCGTGCCTGTCCCCGTCGTCGACGAGTAGGGCGAGCGGAGATTGCCGGTTGCGGCTGCACCTGACACGGTCGCGCTGGTATAGGGCGCGGGCGGCGTGCCGACCGGCAACGGGTTCGCCTGGAAGTCCGACGGGTTCAGTCCTCCGGACGCGAGGAGCGTGCCGGTCGCTGCAGTCGAGCTCGCCACCGTGTTCGGCACGGATGGCAGGTTCGCGGCGTACTGGATCGAGGTGGTGGCCTGAGCCGGGATGAAGTTGTTTTGGAATTTCAAAACGGTCGCAACGTTGCCCTGCGGGTTGCCGGTCTTCGGGTCGACCGTGACGCCCATCAGATAGTAGCCGGCGCCGTTGACGAGGTTGCCGTTGGAATTGAGCTGGAAGTCGCCGCGCCTTGTGTAATAGGTGACGCCGCTGAACTGCGGCAAGTTGTCGACGACGCTGGTGGCTTTCTGGATCGAGAAGAAGCCGTCACCGGTGATCGCCATGTTGGTGGCGACGCTGGAGGACGAGATCGTGCCCTGCGTGGTGATGGTGGCTTTGGCGCTGGCCGTCACCCCGCCCGCGACTTGCTTGCTCGGCACCGAGGCGTCGGGAATGAGGTCGACGAAGCTGGTCCCGATGCCCTTGTAACCGGTGGTGGACGAGTTCGCGATGTTGCCCGAGATGTTCTGAAGCGCGTAGGACTGCGCCTGCAGGCCACCCACCGAGGTGTTCATTGCATCGAAGATACCCATAACTTTGTCTCCAAATCCGATCTCGGCGGCGGGTCGACCCATGGCCGCAGTCGGGGAGACAGTCGCAAGGCCTATGCCAAGGCGGGTATTTTCACGAAATCAATGACTTAAATAGAAATGCCCCGGCCGAGGGACCGGGGCATAATTGCCGGACCGGCAACAATTGCCGGGGAAACACTTCAAATAGAGCTTACGTCGCCGACGGCGCCGCGGGGTGGAAAACCAGCCCGAAACCGTCGATGCAATAGCGCAGTCCGGTCGGCTTCGGACCATCGTCGAAGACGTGGCCGAGATGGCCGCCGCAGCGCCGGCAGTGCACCTCGGTGCGCACCATGCCGAAGGTGCGGTCCTCGGTCTTGCCGACGTTGCCCTCGATCGGCTGGTAGAAGCTCGGCCAACCCGTGCCGCTCTCGAATTTGGTCTCGGAGGCAAACAGCGGGAGGTCGCAGCCGGCACAGGCGAAGGTGCCCTTGCGATGTTCGTTCAGCAGCGGGCTGGAGCCCGGCCGTTCGGTGCCCTCTTTACGCAGGATCTCATATTGCTGCGGCGTCAATTGTGCACGCCACTCGGCGTCGGTTTTCTCGATCTCGAACTTTTGCGCGGCCTTCTCTCCGGCCTCGGCCGGCGTTGCCCTCAGCCAGCGGAAGGCCGAAAGGCCGAACAGGCCGGCGACAGTCGTTAGCAGGATGCGGCGGTCAAACATCTCATTCTCCGTGTGGGAGCTGTACGCCCTGAGATACGGGCTCTAGCGGCCAATGTTACACATCCAGAGGGAATTTTTCGCGTCCTTATTGCGAGACGCCTTGCTCTTGGGAGATATCCTGGGCGGCCGGTTCCGCCTCCTCGATTGCAGTCGGCTGCGGCGGTGGGGCCATCCGCGGCCGACCCCCCGGCGGCGGACGGCGCGGACCGGTGCCGGCGGCCCGGTTGGCTTCGGCGAGCCGCGCCTCTCGTTCCCTGTCCTTCACCCGCGCCCGCTCGCGATAGCGGGCGAGCGATCCCGCGGCGGCGGAACTCGCCCGGCCCCACAGGCCAACCAACTGCCCCGCGACCCGGCCCGTCGTGCCGCCGGCCCAAACCAGCTCGAACGGCGAGAACAGCTTCCAGCGCTCCTCACCCCACAGGATGCTGCGCGCGATCAGCTGCCCGGCCATGGCCGACGTGTTCATGCCCTGGCGGCCGAACCCGCTCGCCACCCACAGGCCTTTGCGCAACTGGCCGATCTGCGGCATGCCGTGCACGGTCTGGCCGGTGGCGCCGCCAAATGTCTCCGATATCTCGACATTGCCGAGCTCCGGGAAGATCGAGCGGATGCGACGCTTGACGCTGCCCGCAAAGCGCTGCGGTCGCGCCGCCCACGTGGTCTCAGGGCTCTCCCACATCAAGCGGTCGCCATCGACGATGCGGAAATGATCGATACCGTCGGAATCCATCACCGATCCCTTGAAGCCGATGATCTCGTGCACGCGCTCGCCGAGCGGCGCGGTGATTCCGGCGTAGCGCCAGACCGGCAGCAGCGTCTCCGACAGGCGCCGCAGGGGCGCGCCGAGATGAATGTTGCCGGCGAGCACGATATGCGAGGCGCGCAGCCGCGCCGAAGGCGTGACGATGCGCTTGCGGATGCCGGAATGGTCGATGCTGACGACAGGGGTATCCTCGAAGATGCGGGCCCCGGCGCGCCGCGCCAGCGCGGCAAGGCCATGTACATATTTGCGGCCGTCGACCTGGAACGCATTGGGGTAATAGATGCCGTGGAAGTAACGATCGGTCTTGAGCGCCGCGCGAACGCGATCGACCTGCCAGCCTTCGACCTCGGTATCGAAATCCTCGTGCAGCATCTGCAACCGGCTGATCAGCCGGTCGCCGCTATCGACGTTGGAGACCTCCAATACGCCCTCGGTGAGGCCGATATCAGGCATGTTCTCCTCGGTGGCGTTGGCCCGGACGAGTTCCGCGCCCTCCTTCGAGAGCGCCCACAACTCGCTGGCATCCTCGAAGCCGATGCGCTCGATCAGCTCGGTGAGCGGCAGCGCGAAGCCCGGCATCACGGTGCCGAGCTGATTGCCGGAGGCGTTCCAGCCGATATGACGGCCCTCGAGCACCGCGACGCTGGCCCCCAGCCGTGCCGCCTCGAGTGCAATGGAAAGGCCGGCAAGCCCTGCCCCGATCACGCAAATGTCGGCGTCGAGATCGAATGACAGCCGGGCACGCTCGCGAAAGCCGGCTTCTTCCTGGGATGCGCTTGTGAAAGTCTCGCTCATAGCGTTTCTTAGAGCATGATCCGGAAAAGTGCGCAGCGGTTTTCCGACAGGATCATGCTCAATATAACAAGCTAATACCAATCGGGCGCTTGTCACCTTGTCCCCAACGGGCGCCTGTAGATTATCCTGGACGTGGAACGATTCGAGAATGCCATGCGCCGTTTGATGCTGCTGCGTCACGCCAAGACCGAGACCGACGCGCCAAGCGGCCGCGACCAGGACCGCCGGCTCGACCATCGCGGCCAGCGAGATGCCGCAGAGATGGGAGACTGGATGGCCACCCATCCGCCCGTCCCCGAGACCGTGCTGGTGTCGCACGCCGTCCGCGCCAGGCAGACCTGGGACATCGCCTGGGAAGCGATGAAAGACCGCGTCGCGGCGCCGCAGGTTGAGATCCTGTCGGAACTCTATGGCGCCGATCCCGCCCAGATTCTCGAAACCATTCGCACTGCAACGATCCCGGCCGATCCCAAGCGGCTGCTGCTGGTCGGGCACAATCCCGGCATGCACGAGGCTGCCCTGATGCTGACGGGCAGCGGCGATCAAGCCAGTGCCAAGGCGCTCGCCGACAATCTGCCGACGGCGGGGCTTGCGGTCCTCGACTTTGATGTCAAGGATTGGGGGGACGTGGCCTACCGCCGCGGCAAACTGGTGCTGTTCGTCAGCCCCAAATTGCTTCGAATGGGATGATCGCGCGACGTACCTGGAGATCTTGCTGACTGGAAGATTTGGAGGCGCAGATGTTCAAGTCCATTCTCGTGCCCATCGACCTCGCCGACACTGATCTGGCAAAGCCAGCGATCGCCACCGCGACGACGCTGTCGCAGAACTGGAGCGGATCGGTCCGGCTGCTCAACGTGCTGCCGATGACGCCGGTGATGCTGGCCGAATATGTCCCGGCCGACTTCGACGAACAGCAGCGCCAGACCTCTGAAGAGGCACTTGCCATCGTCGCCCGTGAATCCGGCATCGACGCCGCCCACATCTCCAGCGTGGTGCGCCAGGGCGGCATCTATCACGAGATCCTCGAGGAGGCCGCGCACATGAAGGCCGACCTGATCGTCATGACCTCGCATCGGCCGGCGATGCGCACGTATTTCCTCGGCTCCAATGCCGGCCATGTGGTGCGTTATGCCAAATGCTCCGTGCTGGTGGTGAGGCACTAAAGCAGGAGCACTAGCGTGAAGCGATTCTGGCGGAAATGGACCTACGAGGTCTCGCTCGCGATCGGCGATGCCCTGTGGGACGTGCTGGTGGTGCAACTTGCTGCGCTGCTCGACAGGCTGACGGTGCGGAAGATCATCGCCTTCATCCCCGTCGTCATCCTCATCGGCGCTTACTATCACAGCATCCCGCTTCCGCCTGAGCTGATGCTGATCGGCGATTTCCTCGCCTATATCGACATTTTCTCGGTGCTGTTCCTGCTCGGCGTGCTGAGCCGCATCACGACGATCATGTTCGTCGTCAAACAGGCGGCAGCGCGGTTCGCCATGCTCGCGGGCAGTACCGTTTCACGACTACAGCGCCTTGATGTCCGGCATGGGCGCCAGCGTAGCGCTCCGGCGCGACCCTGCCCCAAGCCTAGCGCGTCCAAGGACGATCGAGCTTATGGAGTCTGGGGCCAGGCGGCGTTCGCCTGATTGCGGTGGTGCGGGCAGTTGCGCGCGGCAACTCAGGTTTCGTGCCCCGGACGCAGCGCAGCGCTTCTTCAGCGGTGCGCTGCAGAGCCGGGGCCCATGCAGCAGCGCACCGTGCGGCTTCTGTTGGGTCCCGGCTCTGCGCAGCAACGCTAAGGGCGTTGCAGCGCGTCCGGGACGCGAAAGAAAGATCAAAGATACCGCGTCAGCTCGGCCTTGAACTGGCCGTAGACGGCGTCTTCGATCTGGCTGCGGTTGATGCCGATGTCGCGCAGGGCGCGATCGTCGAGTTCGTTCAGCGTCTTGACGGCGGAGCGGCGCTCCAGGCGGTCGAACAGCGCGTAAGCGGCATTGACGAGCGTGGCAAAAAATCCGCTCGATGAGGATGGGCGTAAGCTCCGCCCGGCAGTTTGCGAGATCGTGGTCATGTTTCTTCTCCGGCCTTTGGTCCTGCACGGCGAAGCGGATGCCGTTGGCGCAAACGCTTGGAAGCGGCTGCACCTCATTTGCCGTCGGATTGCTCTCGCTCACCTCGGCTCAATCGCGGACCTTGATGGAACCTAAATGCTCCAGTACATTGCTCGGAGCAAGAAAAACATTGCTCTCGGTGCAATAATGTCCAAGTTCGAGTATGTGAAGCTTGCGGATGCCATTGCCGCAGATATCGCTAAGGGCACGTTAAAGCCCGGCGACCGGCTGCCGCCGCAGCGCAATTTTGCCTACGATCGCGGCATTGCCGTTTCGACAGCCAGCCGGGTTTATACGGAGCTGCTGCGCCGTGGGCTCGTAGTCGGCGAAGTCGGCCGCGGCACCTTCATCTCCGGCGACATCAGGCGTGAGGTCGAGACCATCGCCGAGCCGCGCGATGCGCGCATCGATTTCGAGGTCAATTATCCGTTGTTGCCGCAGCAATGGACGATGATCGCCAAGAGCCTCGCCGGGCTCGAGCGCGTCGATGCGCTGGAGGCCGTGCTGCGATCATCGACCAGCACGGGCACCAAGAACGCGCGCGTTGCTGCCGCCGCCTATCTCGCGCGCAAGGATTTTGCGCCGCAGGCCGAGCAGATCCTCTTCACCGCCAACGGCAAGCAATCGCTCGCAGCAGCGCTCGCAGCGCTCGTGCCGACCGGCGGTCGCTGCGGCGTCGAGGCGCTCACCTATCCTTATGTCAAGAGCATCGCCGCGCGGCTCGGCATCACGCTGGTGCCGATCCCGATGGACGAATTTGGCGCGCGGCCCGATGCGATCCAGAAAGCGCATCGCGAAGCGCATCTGTCTGCGCTGTATCTGCAGCCCATCATCCAGAATCCGCTCGGCGTCACCATGAACGCGACGCGGCGCACCGACATCATGCGCGTCGCCGAGAAGCTCGATCTCACCATCATCGAGGACACAGTCTACGGCTTCCTTGCCGACGACACGCCGCTTGCGGCGCTCGGGCCGGACCGCTGCATCGTGCTCGACAGCCTCTCCAAGAAGGTTGCGCCGGGCCTGGCGCTCGGCATCCTCGTCGCGCCGCCGCACTTGCGTGAAAGCGTGATGAGCGCGGTACGCACCGGCGGCTGGATCGCCTCGGGCCACGCGCTCGCCGCGGGGCAACGGTTGATGGCTGACGGCACGGTCGCCGAGTTGACGCGGCTGAAGCGTATCGATGCCGCGCGGCGCCAGCAGACCGCGGCACGACTGCTCGCCGGTAGCCAGCTCTCGGCCGATCCACGCTCCTATCATCTCTGGCTGACGCTGCCGCCGCACTGGCGCTCGCAGACCTTCGTCGCCGCAGCCGCCCGGCGCGGCATTGCGCTGACGCCGTCCTCGACATTCGCCGTCGCGCACGGCCACGCACCGAATGCGGTGCGGCTTGCGCTTGCCCCGCCCTCCTTCGAGCAGCTCGATTCCGGCCTGCGCACGATCGTGTCGCTGCTCGGCACGAAGGAGGAGGATTTCGACTCGACCGAGTAATCAGAGCGTTTTCGAGCGAAGTGGATTCCGGTTCGCGTAAAGAAAACGCGTCGGAGCACGAATCCTTTCCTTAGGGCTCGGGCCATTCCGCGATGAAGCCCCTCGCCTTGTACGGCTCGATCTTGTCCCACTCGTGCAGGACACGACGACGAAATTCCGGGTCGGTATGCCAGAGCGCGCGCGGCGTTGCGAAGCCGTCGACGGTGAGCAGCAGCTTCGTAACCTCGGGCCAATGTCGATGCAATGTCATCGGATAGCGCCGCGCCGTCCAGGTATTGCCGAGGCAAATCACGCTGCGGATGTTTTGCAGTCCCAGCGCCGCATCGATCACAGGCAAAGAGAAGGTCACGTTCTCGCCGGTGTTCATCGCGCGGTGCTCCTCCAGGATCCGGTCCGCTGGAATGCCCGCTGCGACCATCGCTGCCTTGATGATGGTACACTCGGATTGCTCCGAGCCTTGTGTCACACCGCCGCTGACAATCGACCAGGGGTAAAAGCGCTCGCGCCACAGCCGCGCGGCGGTCTCGACGCGCAGCGCAACGTCCTCACGGGTGCCGAACAGAAACAGCAGATCGGCCGGCCGGAGCGGCGTATCGATCAGATGGGTGCGGTTGATCTCGGCGATCTCGTCCGCCGTCGGCAGGCGCGCGCTGCGATTCGTTGATGTCATCGCGGCACGATGCGGGACCGGCGCGCGGCGGCGAAGTCAAATTTGATTGCGACTGATTGCAAGCGCTACGGCAGCAAGCCGGCCGGCAGCCGATCGAAACTGTAGCTGCGCGGCTGGTTGCGCCGGACGAAGCCACCGACCTGCCAGACGAACAGCGCGACAAAGCCAAGAATGAACAGCACGCCAGCGAATTGGCCGATCAACAATGCGCGGATCAACAGCCCCGCCATCGCCACGGCCAGCAGCGCCAGGAACGCCAGCACCGCCGCATAAGTCTTGCGGCCGAGGCCGGCGGTCAGCTCGGCCCGGCCGCCGGCTTTGGCCATCTGTGCGTGCAGCGCGACGATGAAGTCGCGAAAACCATTGTCCTGCGGTGCCATCAGCGCCGCGGTCTGCCAGCTCGTCGACAGAATCGCGATGCGGCCGCCCTTGACGTGGCTGACATCGGCGCGAAAGCGGTGCTGCTGCATCGAGACCGGGCGGAACGACAGCCTGATTGCACTGATCTCGCCATAGCGCCAGAGGCCGGTGCGGCCGGCAATGTGCCAGGCCAATCCATCGTCAGTCAGCTCGAAGCGATGCGCCGAGCCGATCAGCGACGCCTTGTAGGCATAGCTGATGACCGGTCCGCCCTGCCCGTCGTCCGAAACCTGCATCACCTGATCCCGTCTTGCGATGTGCTTGCGCGATCGCCCTTCCCCATCCTACAAGCGAGGCATGGCTGAGACGATCTATTTTCCGCGCCGCCTGATTCTCGGAGCCGCTGCGATCGCGGGCGTGCTGCTCGCGCTCGCGGTGCACATGCTGGGTGCGCGCTACGGGCTCGACCTCGGCGGTCTCTGGCGCTCGGACACGCACGAGTTCATGCCGACAGGCGCGGCGATCGCCTGGTGGCTGATCGCGACCGTGGGCTTTTCCGGCGGCTATTTCACGGCGACGTTGATGCAGAGCGCGGTCTCTGGCCAGATCCCGCAGCGGATGCGCCAATTCCTGATCGTGGTCGGCGTGCTGCTGCTCGCGGGCGCCGGGCAAGCGGCCTCGGCGCCGAGCCCGCTTCCGACCGTTTCCGGCGTGCTCGCGGGCCTCGCGGCACTGTGCCTCGGTGCCGTCATGGCTTTCTGCGGCGCGCATTTCGCGCTGCGCCGCGGCTAGTCCATCAAGCCGAAACCCTCAGCGGCGGCTGTTCCAGCATCATCACGACCTCGGCGGCGGGCCGCGGCTTGCTGAACAGATAGCCCTGCGCCTGGGTGCATCCCTCGCGCCTGAGCAACTCGAGCTGCGCGTCGTTTTCGACACCTTCCGCCGTGGTGACGATGCCAAGGCTGCGGCCAAGGCCGGTCACCGCGCGAATGATCGCCACGGAATCCTCACGCGTCACGAGCTCGGACACGAAGGAGCGGTCGATCTTGATCTTGTCGAAGGGGAAGCTGCGCAAGTAACTCAGCGAGGAATAGCCGGTGCCGAAATCGTCCAGCGAGATCCGCACGCCCATGGCGCGCAAATCGTGCAGTGTGGTCAGCGTCGCCTCGCTGTTCTGGAGCAGCACGGATTCGGTGATCTCGAGCTCGAGGCGACGCGCCGCGAGGCCCGAATTCCTCAGCGCCTCCGTCACGGAGGCAATCAGGTTCGGATTCTTGAACTGGACCGGCGACAGATTGACGGCGACGCAGATATCATCCGGCCAAGTCGCAGCATCCGCACAGGCGCCGCGCAACACGAGCTCGCCGAGCTGGACGATGAGACCGGTCTCCTCCGCGAGCGGAATGAAGTTGATGGGCGCGATCAGGCCGCGCTCTGGATGATTCCAGCGCAAGAGCGCCTCGAAGGCGACGACGCGATCGCTGGCGACGTCTCGGATCGGCTGATAATACGGCTGGAACTCATCGCGCTGCAGCGCCGCGCGCATATCCATTTCCAGCAGCCGCCGGGCCTGCGCGCGCGCATCCATGCCGGTCTCGAAGAAGCGATAGGTGCCGCGGCCGTCGGCCTTGGCGCGGTAGAGCGCCAAATCGGCGTTCTTGAGCAGTTCGTCCGGATTGCTGCCGTCCTGCGGCGACAAAGAAATGCCGATCGAGACGCCGATCACGATCTGATGGTCCTCGATCTCGTAAGGCGCTGAGATCACCTCGACGATGCGCCGGGCAAGCGCCCGCGCCGCAGCCTCCTCCGAGCGGCCGATCTGGACCACGGCGAATTCGTCGCCGCCGAGACGGGCCACCGTGTCATGCTCGCCGACCGTCGCTTTCAGTCTTTGGCCGACCTGCTTGAGCAGCGCATCGCCGATGGGATGGCCGAGCGAGTCATTGATGTCCTTGAAATGATCGAGATCGAGGCAGAGCACCGCAAGCTGGTCATTCGACCCCGCCCGGCGCAGTCCCTGCTCGAGTTGCTCGTGAAATAGCACGCGGTTCGGCAGATTGGTCAGCGCGTCATGCCGCGCCATGTGCGAGATCTTGGCCTGCGCGTCCAGCCATTCGGTGATGTCCTCGAAGGTGGCGACCCAACCGCCGCCCTGCATCGGCTGGTTGACGACCCGGATCGAGCGCTCGAACCGGCGAACGACGTCCGTCGTTGTACGTCCTTCCCTGGCATCCTCGACGAGGCGCGCGAAGAATTGCTCGGCATCACCGTTCCACTGGCCCTTCGCCGCCTCCTCGCGGAGAATATCGAGCAGGACACGGCCCGTCAGCTGCATGTCGGAGCGGCGCAGCATCGCGGCGTAACGCTCGTTGAACAGGATGATCTTGCCTTCGACATCGAACATGCACAGTCCCTGCGACATGTTCTCGAGCGCGGTGTCGAGCACGATCTGCTGGCGCCCGATCTCGCCCTTGGCGCGACGGTCGAGCACGGCGGCCGTGAGGGCGATAGCGATGATGGCAACGGCTGCGCTGGCGGTCAGGATGGACAACGACGCCGGCGGGATCGAAAGACCGCCGATCGCAAGCGTGGGATCAGGCGTCAACTGCAGTGCGCCCATCGCGGTGAAATGGTGCGAGACGATGGCAACCGTCAGCAAGGTGGTCGCGGCAAGCGCGTTGGGCAGGCTGTCGCCACGACCTGCCATGAACAGGGCGCAAGACCCAAAGACGATGCCGAGCAAGATCGATACCGTCACCGTTCCGGTGTCCCAACCGACATGGGCAGGAATCTCGAACGCCATCATGCCGGTGTAATGCATCGCTGCCACGCCGCCGCCGACGACGGCGCCACCAAGCGCGACCACCGCTCCTCGCCGCGTCGAAACCGAAATGCTGAGACCGATGAAGGTCACAGCAATCGCAAAGATCAGCGAGAGGATCGTGACGGGGATGTTGTAGGCGCCACCAGCGCCGGGCCCGTAGGCCTGCATCGCGATGAAATGGGTTGCCCAGATGCCACAACCGGCCACGACGGCGTCGAGCGTTATCCATACGAGACGGGCACCGCCATTCGCCGCCCGCGCCCGATGAAAAAGACTGATTGCCGCCGCGCTTGCCAGCAGGCACACGGCGCCGCCGAGTGCGACAAGGCGCCAATCGTGCTGGTCCGTCAGACAAAACAGAACTTGATACATTGCCGGCCCCTATTCCATCAGGCACTAGAGCCGGCAGAGGTGGACAGTCGGTAACCGGCTATGCGCCGGTTGCCGGAATGGTGAACAGAGAATGTGTGCGGCCGCTCACATTTCTTGGGCCCGCGCGGTGACGCCAAGGCCGATCACGCCGGCGGCCAGTAGCAGCACCGCCGCCGATATGATTAGCGATTGGTGAAGGCCTATCATGAACGCGCGATCGGACGCCACCAGCGAGCCGAACAGCGCGACACCCAGGACGCTGCCGGTTTGCCGTGTCGCGTTGAGGACACCCGCAGCGATACCTGAGCGCGCCTTCTCGACGCTGCCAAGCAAGGTCGAGGTCAGCGGCGGTACCAGGAGGCCAAGCCCGCCGCTGATCGCGATCATCTGCGCAAAGATCGCAAGGTAGCTCGTCCCGGCCTCGATCCAGACCAGGCCGAGACAGCCGAGCGCAGAGATGCAGGCGCCGGCCACGATGGTCGGGCACGGGCCGATACGCTCGGCCAGGCGCGGCGCCAGCAGATTGACCGGCAGCACCGCTCCCATCATCGGCACGAAGGCGAGCCCGGTCCACCACGCCGACAGACCGTTGATCCGCTGGAAGTAGAGGCTCAGCACGAAGATCAGGCCATAGATCGCGATGTTGACCAGCAGGCCGACGATCGTGGTCAGGGTAAACAGCCTTTGAGCGAACAACGACAGCGGCAGCATCGGCTGCTCGGCGCGGCTCTCGCGCCGGAGGAACAGCGCCGCGAGAACGATGGAGGTCACGAAGGCCGCGATCACCGCCGGATGATCCCACCCAAGCGCACCGGCTTCGATGATCGCACCAGCCAGCGCGCCCAACGCCCCGATCGCGGCGAACTGACCGGGCAGATCGATCTCGCGTGAGCGCGCCCGCGTGGTCTCGGTCGCATAGCGCCAGCTCAGCCACAGCCCTGTGAGGCCGATCGGCAGATTAACGAGGAAGATCGCGCGCCAGCCGACCAGCGTGATCAATGCGCCGCCGACGAAGGGACCGGCCGTCAGCGCCAGGCTCGCCCCTGCGGCCCAGACCGCGACGGCACGGCCGCGCGCGCGATCGTCCGTATAGGCGTGATTGAGCAGCGCCAGCGAATTCGGCACCAGGATCGCCGCCGCCAGTCCCTGCACCAGGCGCGCGCCGATCAGCACGATGGCGTTGGGAGACAGCGCACAGGCCAGCGAGGCCGCCGTGAAGATCGCGAACCCCGCCATGAAGATGCGCTTGGCGCCGATGCGGTCGCCAAGTGCGCCTGATGTCAGGATGAAGGCAGCAAAAGCAATGGTGTAGGCGCTGACCACCCATTGCAGCTCCGCGACGCCCCCGCCGAGCGTCTTGCCCATGGCGGCGAGCGCGGTGTTGACGATGGTGACGTCGAGCTGCACGACGCCATAGCCAAGACTCATCGCGGCCAGCGTGAGCGACGTTGCAAGGCGCGGTGCGTTGCGTGGGGCACCGCTCGCCTCGAAAGTTTCGTATTTGATGGTGTTGGCTCGCATGCTGCCACCTCGATTGCAGCCCCATGCGACATATACGCCGCCTTCGCGTTGTCATGCTTCGACGATAATCGAATTATGAAAGCGCGCATGCGAGCGCCGCGCAGGAGAACCCGCGCGGCGCTGATCAGACGTTACGTTCAGCTCGCCGCCCGCAAGTTCACCTTGCTCTCGGCCAGCGTCGTCAGCTTCTTGTCGGTTGCCTTCTCTTCCTCGAGCGTCTTGGCAAGCACGGCGGCACAGTCACTGCGGCCGAGCTGCTTGGCCCAGGCGATCAGGCTGCCATAGCGGACGATCTCGTAATGTTCGGCGGCTTGCGCCGCATTGATCAGGGCCGCATCGAGCACCGCCTTGTCGGCGACCTCGCCCGCGGTTTCGTCGGCCTCTTCGATGATCCCATCGATGGCCGGGCAATCGACCGCCTTCACCGCGACGCCGTGCATCTTGAACACTTCCTCGAGCCGCGTGACGTGCTGCCTGGTTTCTTCAAGATGCGTCAAAAAGCCCTGCTTCAGCTGCGGATCGGTGGCCTTATCTGCCATTTTCGGCAGAGCTTTGGTGAGTTGCTGCTCGGCGTAATAGATGTCCTGCAGCTGATGCACGAACAGGTCGTTCATGGTCTTGATGTCTTTGGTGAACAGTCCCATCGTTCCAATCCTCGAGAAGTTTCGGGAACACGACGGCACCGGCTTGGACAAAAGCCGCTGTTTTGTCATGTTCGATTGCTGATGGAGCGCTAACCGGTGCGCAGGGCCGTCGTTCCAAAAAAGTCTGGCTTCGTTTGCGCCGGAACAATGCTTGCGAGCGCGGGATTTGGGACCATTTGGGAAGACGGACAAAGCGTGGTCCTCGACTCATATGCTTAACGCGCCGGCCATGTGAACCACGTATGACAAAACGGCCGGTCCGGCGCGGAAGCTGTCGTTGTCAAGGGCTGCACAAGTCGGTGTTTTTGCCTTAAATGAGCTAGATCATGCCTAGCGATCGACGCCCATTTCGGGCAGTGATCGTAAATCGACCGGCCAATACCTGGCCCGGTCGGTCTTGCCCCCCGCCGGGAGGATGAATGCACGGACTGCTGCCCGCGCTGAAACGCGGCTTCAAGAAATGGATCGGCTGGCGACGGCTCGGGATTGCCGCGAGCGTGATGATCATCGCCTTCGCGGTTACCACGCTGCTGCGCACCCTCAAGGGCATCGATACCGGCGTCATCCTGACCGCATTGACCGATATTCCCCGCGGCCATATCGGGCTTGCTGCGATCTGCGTGTTCTTCGCGTTCTGTACGCTGACCTTCTACGACTTTTTTGCATTGCGAACGATCGGCAAGAAGCACGTGCCCTATCGCATCGCAGCACTCTCGAGCTTCACGTCCTATTCGATCGGCCACAACATCGGCGCCACGGTGTTCACGGGCGGCGCGATCCGCTTCCGGATTTATTCGGACTATGGGCTGAACGCGATCGACGTCGCCAAGATCTGCTTCCTCTCCGGCCTGACCTTCTGGCTCGGTAACATCTTCGTGCTGTCGATCGGCATGGCCATCCATCCGGGCGCGGCCTCGTACATGGATCAGCTGCCATCGTCGATCAACCGGCTGATCGCGTTCGGCGGCCTTGCCTCGATCGCCGCCTACCTGGTCTGGCTCAGCATGGGCGAGAAGCGCCGCGAACTCGGCCAGAAGGGCTGGAAGGTCGTGCTGCCGTCGGCGCCTCTGACGCTGGTGCAGATCCTGATCGGCGTCGTCGATCTCGGCTTCTGTGCCTTTGCGATGTATCTGCTGATTCCGGCCGATCCGCCGATCGACTTCCTGTCGCTTGCGGTGGTGTTCATTCTGGCGACGCTGCTGGGCTTTGCCAGCCACGCCCCCGGCTCGATCGGCGTATTCGACGCCGCCATGCTGGTGGCGCTGCCCGAATTCGGCCGCGAGCAATTGCTCGCGACCCTGCTGGTCTTCCGTATCCTCTATTTCGTGATCCCGTTCGGCCTCGCCATTTCCATCATGGGCACGAGAGAGCTCTGGATGAACGTGGTCCGGCCCTGGCAGGAACGGCGCCGGCTGGCGGAAGCTTGCGCGCAGGCCAACCTGCCCACGGAGGTGACGCCGATGGAGCGCGAGCGGTTGGTGCGCCAGGCCAGCAAGCGGTAACGCGGCCAGCCGCCGCGCGGAAACCCGCAAAAGCTGTTGTCGGAGGATTGCAGGCCCGAGAGCTATCCTCTCTTATTTCCGCCTCAACTTTGCCGTTGAAGACGCGGGCCATGATGTCGATTTCCCCTCGCCGTTTCCTTGCAGGCGCCCTGCTGCTGTACGGGCTCCTCACCGTTCTGCCGTTTCCGCGCGTCCTCGCGCAGGATGCCGGCGCCCTGCAGATCAATTGGGAGGTCCGCAACCGCTTCCGCCTGTTCCGCGAGGAGCGCGACTTCCTGCTCCATGTGGAGAATGCCCGTAACCGCAGCATCCTCGCCGCCGAGCAGTCGCTGGAGCTGCAAAGCGAAGGCCGCGGCTGGGCCCGCAACATGGTCAACCGCCTCTGCATCGACCTGCAAGGCCGCGTCAACCAGCCCTGCACCCGCGACAACGTCAAAGAGAACTACCTCACCCCGGTCGACCACCCCATCACGGTGCGCCTGACCGGCGCGGTGCCGGTCGGCGCCACCTGCGCCTGGTCGTTCGACGACGGTGACGGGCCGCAATCCTCCACCTTCGACTGCGCCGAACCGGTCAATCTGCGGGTCCGTTACGGCAAGCAGACGGTCGCAACCGTCGACGTCTCTTCCGGCTCCGATCCGAGCCAGCGCCTTCAGACCGAGATCCAGGTCCGCGACATCTTCATCGCCGGCCTTGGCGACAGCATCGCCTCCGGCGAGGGCAATCCGGACCGGGCGCTGGCGCTGTCGGACGAAGGCTTCTGCTTCCGCTCCTATCTCGGCACCGGCGGCGGACAGTATTACCGGCCGAGCCGCGCCGGCTTCAAGGGCGGCCGCGCCTGCGAAGCGCCGGATACGCTCGCCAACTGGCAACGCTATGGCGCGCTCTGGTTCAACTCGCCGTGCCACCGCTCGCTCTACAGTTATCAGGCGCGCACCGCGCTCGCCCTCGCGGTGCGCTACACCCATATCGCCGTCACCTATCTGCCGCTGGCCTGCACCGGCGCCAGCATCAGCGACGGGCTGCTCGGCTCCCAACGCGCTCGCGAGTGCCCGCCCGGCAAGTCCGGCGTCTGCAACACCAGTGTGAATGCGCAGGTCGCCGAACTGCGTGAGGCGCTGGCCGCGGCCAAGAAGCGTCAGCCGGATCGCAATCTCGATCTCGTGCTGCTCTCGATCGGCGCCAACGACGTCTATTTCTCCGGCCTGGTCGCCGACGTCATCGTCGACACGGCGACCGAACGTGCGCTGTTCCGCCGCTCCGGCGTGATGGCGAGCGTCGACGAATCCCGTGACGCGCTCCGGCGCGAGTTGCCGCAGAATTTCGTCAAGCTGCGCGAGGCGCTGAAGCCGCTGGTCGGCGGCGATCTCTCGCATGTAGTCTATGTCTCCTACGCCAATCCGGCGCTTGCAGACGGCGGCGTGCCCTGTCGCGGCGGCCGCGCCGGCTTTGACATCCATCCCGCCTTCAAGGCCGATTCGCAGCGCCTCGCCCGCGTCTCGACCTTCGTCGACACCGAGTTCCTGCCGCAGTTGAAGGGGCTCGCCACCTGCACGAACGGTGCGCTGTGCCGCGATCCCGAGGCTGACCGCATGACCTTTGTCGATACCCACCAGGCCGCGTTCGCCGATCACGGCTTCTGCGCGCATGCCGGCAGCGATCCCGAATTCGACCGCGCCTGCTTTGCCGAGAACGGACAGAGCTTCAATCCGGACATCGTGTCGGGCGCGAGCCAGCCGATGTTGTGCGGCCGCGGCGCCTCGGAGTATCGCGCTTACCTGCCGCGCGCGCGCTGGATCCGCGACGCCAATGACAGCTATTTCGCAGCGATGACCTATCCCCAGGGGTTGCCGGCGGCGAGCCAGCCGAATGACATCCACGACGCGACCTGGGGCGTGCTCTCGGCGGTGTACGGCGGTGCCGTGCATCCGAGCGCCGAAGGCCACGCCGCGATGGCGGATGCGACCCTGCCCGCTGCAAGCGCGGTGCTGGGGCTGGATGCCGTGCCGCCGGGCGTGACCCCCGGGCTTCTGGCTCCGCTGCTGCCGGGCGCGCAGTGATAGCCGGCGGGGTGGGAACCGGTTGCAGCTCGCCGGAAATTGATGGCGCTGCCATCAATTGAGTCCATTCCATTCAGGGCAGGTTCAGCCGACCGGCGCATGATGTGCGCGCGTCATGAGCTATGGGCGTCTCGTGCAGTTCGAGCCCGTCGGGACCGATCGTGAATAGCAGAGGTACATTTCGTCGGCTGCCGAGGTCGCGCCTCGTGGCGCTCGTGGCGGTCGCTGCAGGTTTGATGCCGAACATTTGCCGTGCCGACGATCTCAATCCGCATGATCTCGCTTTGCTCGATCGGCTGACTTTTGGCGCGAGCACGTCAAGCGCCACACACATGCATGGCATCGGCGCCGAACGCTGGCTCCAGGAGCAATTGCACCCGGCCGCCAATCCGCCATTGCCCGACGCTGCAAAGGCGCAAATCGAGGCGATGCCCGACCTCCACAGCTTCCCGTTCGACATTGCCCTCGCCTTCGAGCAACAGTCCAAGAGCGCCAACCAGGTTGCCGATCCCGAGCAGAGGAAGGCCGCGCAGCAGGTCTTTCAGCAGGCGATGAACGATCGCGCCAGGCAGGCCGCTGCGCGCACCATCCTGCGCGCGCTGTACGCGCCGGACCAGTTGCGCGAACGCATGGTCTGGTTCTGGTTCAATCATTTCAACGTGCATCAGTACAAATCGAATCTGCGTGTGCTGGTCGGTGACTACATCGATCACGCCATCCGTCCCAACGCACTCGGCAAATTTCGTGACCTGCTCGCGGCAACCGCTCGTCATCCCGCGATGCTGCGCTATCTCGACAATGCCGACAACGCGGTGGGCCATCTGAATGAGAACTACGCCCGCGAAATCATGGAGCTGCACACCATGGGTGTCGGCTCCGGCTACACCCAGGCCGACGTCGAGGCGCTTGCGAAAATCCTGACCGGGGTCGGCATCGACACCAAGCCGGAAGACCCGAAACTCAAGCCGGAACTACAGTCCCAACTCGTGCGCGAAGGCGCCTTCGAGTTCAACCCGTCCCGTCACGATTACAGCGACAAGACCTTCCTCGGTCATATCATCAAGGGCCGCGGGCTTGCTGAAGTCGACGAGGCCATCGACATCCTGGTCCACCATCCGGCGACCGCAACCCATGTGTCGCGCAAGATCGCGACCTACTTCGTCTCGGATAATCCGCCCGATGCGCTGGTGCAGCGGATGGCGCAGACCTTCAAAACCACCGACGGCGACATCGCCGCCGTGCTCGCCACGATGGTCCATTCGAGCGAATTCGAAGCCGCACTGAAGCCGGGCACGCGCTTCAAGGATCCCGTGCAATACGTGCTGTCGGCCGTCCGTCTCGCCTATGACGACCGGGTGATCCTGAACACGGCACCGATCCAGGGCTGGATCAACCGCCTCGGCGAAGGCCTGTTCAACCACGAGACGCCGGACGGCTACGCGCTGACCTCGGCGTCATGGAACGGTCCCGGACAGATGATGGTTCGCTTCGAGATCGCACGCCAGATCGGATCCGGCTCGTCCGGCCTGTTCAAATCCGACGGACCGAACCCGGTCGAGCAACCCGCGTTCCCGCTGCTCCAGAACGCGCTGTACTTCAACGGCCTTCGCAAGACCCTCGGCCCGGCGACGCTGGCCTCGCTCGACAGGGCGATTTCTCCGCAAGACTGGAACACGTTGTTCCTGTCGTCACCGGAATTCATGCACTGAGCACCGGAGGTCACCATGAACCGTCGCGAGCTGATCAAGACCTTTGCCGCACTCGCTCCGCTCACGGTGGCAGGCCGCGTCTGGGCCGCGCCGGCGACCAACGCCCGCATGCTGGTCGTGTTCCTGCGCGGCGCCTATGACGCGGCGAATGTCGTCGTGCCGGTGTCGAGCGATTTTTATCGTGCTTCACGGCCGACGCTCGCCATCGCCAAGCCCGATGTTGGCAACCCCAATGCCGCGCTCGCGCTCGATGCCGATTGGGGCCTGCATCCGGCTCTGCGCGACAGCATCTATCCGCTCTGGGCCAAGCGCGAAATCGCCTTCATTCCCTTCGCCGGCACCAGCGACGACCTGACCAGAAGCCATTTCGAGACCCAGGATACGATCGAGCTCGGCCAATCCGCCGGCAGCTCCCGCGACTATCGCTCGGGCTTCATGAGCAGGCTCGCCATCGAGCTGACGCGGGTCAAACCGATCGCGTTCACCGACCAGCTCCCGCTGATCTTCCGCGGCAAGACACAGGTGCCGAACATTGGCATCAACAACGTCGGAAAGCCCGGCGTCGACGACCGTCAGGCCGATCTGATCAAGAAGATGTACGCCCAGTCCAACCTGGCGGCCTCGGTGTCGGAAGGTTTTCGGGTGCGCGACGACGTCTACCGGTCGGTCTCCGAGGAGATGAATGCCGCCAACCGCGGCGCGGTCTCGCCACGCGGTTTCGAATTGTCGGCGCGGCGTATCGGCCGCTTGATGCGCGAGCAGTTCAACCTCGGCTT
Source organism: Bradyrhizobium guangzhouense (assembly GCF_004114955.1). Lineage (NCBI taxonomy): Bacteria > Pseudomonadati > Pseudomonadota > Alphaproteobacteria > Hyphomicrobiales > Nitrobacteraceae > Bradyrhizobium > Bradyrhizobium guangzhouense. The sequence goes on along the minus strand of NZ_CP030053.1, from coordinate 2,538,482 downwards.
CGTCGACGTCGGTGGCTGGGACACCCATGTCAACCAGGGTGCCGCCAACGGCTATCTCGCCGACCGGCTCGGCGAGCTCGGTCGCGCACTCGTCGGCTTCTCCGAGGAAATCGGGCCAGCCGCTTGGCGAGATACGGTGGTGGTCGTCATCTCCGAATTCGGCCGCACCTTCCGCGAGAATGGCGACCGCGGCACCGATCATGGTCACGGCAGCGTCTATTGGGTGCTAGGTGGCGGCATCAATGGCGGCCGCGTTCTCGGCGAGCAGGTCAAGGTCGAGCAGCCGCACCTGTTCCAGAACCGCGACTATCCCGTGCTGACCGATTATCGCGCGCTGTTCGCCGATCTGCTCGGCCACGTCTTCGGTCTCGGCAACGAGAGCATCCAGCGCATCTTCACGGGCGTGCACCCGACGAACCTGGCGTTAGTTTGAGACGACGAAGCCGCGCACAGAAAAATTTTCGCGCATCGCATAGTCGCGCCGTCATCCAACGGTCATTGCCGTTACCTAGTTTTCCCCGCGCTACATCTTGACGCAGCGGTTGACGCACGTGGCGGGAGCGCAGGCTCTCCGCTGCGCGGCGCCGCGCGCCTGCACGTCAAGCAACATCAGACATCACTGGGGAGCTCAACAATGACGATCGAACAGCGGCCGTTTGCGGCCGTCGCTATCGCTTTTGCCTGCACTCTTGCTCTTTCCTCGCTGGCTCCATCGGTCGCACGCGCCGACGACAGAGACAAGGACAGGGACGACATCAAGCATGTGCTGCTGATCAGCGTCGACGGCATGCACGAGGTCGACCTGCAGCGCTATGTGAACTCCCACCCGTCTTCGAGCTTCGCGAGGCTCCTCGCCCATGGCGTGCGCTTCGCTGATGCCCATACGTCGCGGCCCTCCGACTCCTTCCCGGGCCTCCTCGCATTCATGACCGGCGGGACGCCCAAGACGCACGGCGTGTTCTATGACGATTCCTACGACCGCACGCTGTTTGCGCCCGGCAGCAACTGCCAGGGCAGCCCCGGAACCGAGACGCTCTTTGCCGAGAACCTCGACTACGACCTGACCAAGCTGGACGGCGGCGGTCCTGCCGGCTCCAATCATATCAATCCCGCAAATTTGCCGATGCGCCTGAAGAACGGCAAATGCGAGCTCGTCTATCCTCATCAGTTCCTGCGGCTCAATACCATCATGGAAGTGATCCACGAGGCTGGCAAACGCACCGCCTGGTCGGACAAGCACCCCGCCTACGAGATCATCAGCGGTCCGTCCGGCAAGGGCCTCGACGAGCTCTATGCGCCCGAGATCAACTCGACCTCCGTGCCGGGACAGCCGGGCGCGGACTGGACCACGGATCCGAGCTTCACGCGCACCTATGACCAGTTCAAGGTCACCGCCGTGCTGAACTGGATCAAGGGCTTTGATCACACCGGCAACACCAGGGTCGGCGTACCCGCGATCTTCGGCATGAACTTCCAGGCCGTCAGCGTCGGCCAGAAAGTGACGGCCGACGGATATCTGGACGCCGCGGCAACGCCGAGCCCGCAACTCCAGGCCTCGCTCGACTTCGTCGACGCCTCGCTCGGGCAAATGCTGGATGCGCTCGCGGACCAGCACATCGCCCGCGACACGCTGGTCATCGTCGGCGCCAAGCACGGCCAGTCGCCGATCGACGTCAACAAGCTGCACATGCTGGTCGGCAGCACCAACCCGAAGCTGGGCGGCGGCGCACGCGCCGACGTGACCGATCCGGCTGACCTGCTGACGAATGGCGGTGTTGCGCTGGCTCAGGAAACCGCCGACGACGTTGCCCTGATCTGGCTCAAGAACCAGGGTGATGCGGCGAGGGCCGTCGCGATCCTCGAGGCCGACCGCAAGGGCAGCAACAAGGCTCACATCGAGAAGATCTATGCCGGCGATGAGCTGGTCGACCGGTTCGGCGATCCGGCGGCCGGCCGAACGCCCGATATCATCATCCAGCCGATCCCCGGCACGATCTACAGCGGCAGCAAGAAGAAGATCGCCGAACACGGCGGTTTCGCCGAGGACGACACCCACGTCCTGCTCGTCGTCTCCAATCCGAAGCTCGCTCCCGCGGTGGTTCACGAGCGCGTCGCGAACCGGCAGGTCGCGCCGACCATCCTGAAGGCACTCGGCCTGGATCCGGACGAACTCGAGGCGGTGCGCGGCGAGGACCATACCCGTCTGCTGCCCGGCGTGCGGCTGAAGGACTGATCCTTCGCCGCAATCACAACCCTCCTGTCATCGCCCGCCTTGCGCGCAATTGCGCACTGGGGCGGGCGACCCAGTACTCCGCGGCAGCCGTGACTGAATCGAGATGCCGCGGCGTACTGGATTCCACGCTTTCGCGGGGAATGACGGCGTCATGCTTGGCGACGACCTCCCACTCAAAACGCAGCGTCCCTGCTTCCTGCCGTTCCATCAATTCAAAATCGGCATCAATCGATACCCCCTTGAACTTGGACACTTTCCCAGGCGCGCCTCTAGGAGTCGCAGCGAGGAAACAATTCGAGTTCTAAGGAGGCGCCTGATGAGCGCAGTGGTGTCCGCAACGGACGTGAGGAGGTCTCGCGTCAGACTGTTCGTCGTGACCATGCTGTTCCTGGTCACCACGGTCAATTACGCCGACCGCGCCACGCTCTCGATCGCGGGCCCCGCCCTCTCCAAGGAGCTCCATCTCGATCCGGTCGCCATGGGCTGGATCTTCTCGGCCTTCGGCTGGTCCTATGTCGTTGCCCAGGTGCCGGGCGGCTGGCTGCTCGACCGCTACGGCTCGCGCCTCGTCTATGCCTTCAGCATCATCGTCTGGTCGCTGTTCACGATGCTGCAGGGCTGGGTCGGTTTCTTGAGCGCCGGTGCGGCCGTCGCCATGCTGTTCGCGCTTCGCCTCCTGGTCGGCGTCGCGGAAGCGCCCTCTTTCCCCGCCAACGCCCGAATCGTCGCGGCCTGGTTTCCGGGCAATGAGCGCGGCACGGCGTCGGCCTTCTTCAATTCGGGGCAGTATTTCGCCACCGTGATCTTCGCGCCGCTGATGGGCTGGATCGCCCATGATTACGGCTGGCGCTACGTGTTCTTCGTGATGGGCGGGCTCGGTGTCATCATGGGCCTCGTCTGGATCAAGACCGTTTACGGCCCGAAGGAGCATCCTGGTATCAACGAGGCCGAGTTCGACTACATCAAGGAGGGCGGCGCGCTGGTCGATCTCGACGCGCCCAGAGACGAGCGCGCGCCGGACTCTGGTCCGAAGTGGGACCATATCCGCCAGTTGCTCTCCAACCGTATGATGCTCGGCGTCTATCTCGGCCAATACTGCATCAACACGCTGACCTATTTCTTCCTGACCTGGTTTCCGGTGTACCTCGTCAAGGAGCGCGGCCTGTCGATCCTGCAAGCAGGCTTCGTCGCGACGCTGCCCGCATTGTGCGGCTTCGTCGGCGGTGTGCTCGGCGGCATCATTTCCGACGTCATCCTGCGCAAGACCGGCTCGCTGACCATGGCGCGCAAGATCCCGATCGTCGGCGGCATGCTGCTGTCGATGTCGATCATCGCCTGCAACTATGTCGACGGCCAGGCGCTGGTGGTCGGCTTCATGGCGCTCGCCTTCTTCGGCAAGGGCATTGGCGCGCTCGGCTGGGCTGTGGTCTCCGACACCTCTCCCAAGCAAGCCGGCGGCGTCTCCGGCGGCCTGTTCAACGCCTTCGGCAACCTTTCCTCGATCACCACGCCGATCGTGATCGGCTACATCGTGGCCGCGACCGGCTCCTTCAACGGCGCGCTGGTGTTCGTCGGCATCAACGCCCTGGTGGCCGCGGTCGCCTATCTCGTGGTGGTCGGCAAGATCGAGCGTGTGGTGCTCGAACGTTCCTCCTGAGCGCTCCGAGTGATCGGAGTGGGACAGGCAACTCAACGGCGGCTTGCAAAGGCCGCCGTCTTTGTTTTGGAGGTGATCGATGCTAGAAGTGCCGGGGAAACGCCTTATTCATCTAAGGCATGTATCGATGTTCGACCTCAACCAGCTCCGCTGTTTCGTCACGGTGGCGGAGGAATTGCACTTCGGCCGCGCCGCCGCGCGGCTGAACATGACCCAGCCGCCGCTGTCCCGGCAGATCCAGGTGCTGGAGCACATCATCGACGCACCGCTGTTGGAACGCACCAGCCGCTCGGTGCGCCTGACGCCGGCCGGGCGCAGCTTCCTGCCCGAGGCACGCCGCATCCTGAAGCTTGCGGAAAGCGCCTCGCAGGTTGCGCGCCGCATCGCGCTCGGCAAGACCGGCTCGGTCAAGATCGGGTTCACCGCCGCCGCCGCCTACGGCTTCCTGCCTGAGCTGGTCGCGGCCTGCCGTGCCAAGCTGCCGGAGGTCGATTTCTCGCTGAAGGAGATGGTCTCCGGCGACCAGTTCGAGGCCCTGACCTCGGGCCAGATCGATGCCGGCCTGCTGCGGCCGCCGATCGCACGGCCCGAGCTTGCCAGCCGCCGCGTCGTCGCCGAGCCCCTGCTCGCCGCGATCCCGAAGAAGCATCCGCTGGCCAATGCCGAGAACATCACCATCAAGGACTTCGACGACCAGCCCTTCGTGATGTATTCGCCCTATGAGAGCCGCTACTTTCACGATCTGCTGGTCGCGCTGTTCACCCGCGCCGACATCCTGCCGCGTTATGTCCAGCACTTGAGTCAGATCCACTCGATCCTCGCCATGGTCCGTGCCGGCCTTGGCCTCGCCATCGTGCCCGCCGCGGCCGCCGGCCTGAAGATCTCCGACGTCCGGCTGCGGCCGCTGAAGCTACGCAACCGCGTCCCGGTCGAGCTCTTCATGGTCTGGCGCCGCGACGACGAGAATCCGTTGCTGTCGGCGCTGGTCAAAATCGCCAGCGAATTGTCGTCCGCGGAGATCCTGGAGGATTGATGCTCAATCCGCATCAGTCGATATAGGCTTTGGCTTGGACGCGCATCGAACGGTCTCCTAAACAGCGGCCATGGACGCGTGCCTCAGTGAGCGTCCCCGACACACACACGAGAGCAGGGAGCAGCGCCCGTGAGCAAGATGACCCCGCAGGAAATGGCCCAGAAGATCGGATCGGGCCTCCTGTCCTTCCCCGTCACGCCATTCAAGGCGGACTACTCCTTCGACGAAGCGACCTATCGTGCCAACATGGATTGGCTGTGCGGCTATGACGTCGCGGGCCTGTTCGCCGCCGGCGGCACCGGCGAGTTCTTCTCGCTGACCCCGACCGAAGTTCCCGAGGTGGTCAAGGTCGCCGTCGAGGAGACCAAGGGCCGCGTGCCCGTGCTCGCCGGCACCGGCTATGGCACCGCGATCGCCCGCGAGATCGCTGTGGGCGCGGAAAAGGCCGGCGCCGACGGCCTGCTGCTGCTGCCGCCCTACCTCACCCATTCCGAACAGGACGGCCTTGCCGCCCACGTCGAGGCCGTCTGCGCCTCCGTGAAGATCGGCGTCATCGTCTACAACAGAGATAACGCCATCCTCCAGCCCGACACGCTCGCCCGCCTCGCCGAGCGCTGCCCCAACCTCGTCGGCTACAAGGACGGCATCGGCGACATCGAGCTGATGACGCGCGTCCATACCAAGCTCGGCGACCGCCTGACCTATGTCGGCGGCCTGCCGACCGCGGAGACGTTCGCCCTGCCCTATCTCGACATGGGCGTGACGACCTACTCCTCGGCCGTGTTCAACTTCGTGCCTGAGTTCGCCACCAACTTCTACGCCGCCGTGCGCAAGCGCGATCATGCGACCATCCACGCCGGGCTCAAGGATTTCATCCTGCCGCTGATCGCGATCCGCAACCGCAAAAAGGGCTATGCGGTCTCGATCATCAAGGCCGGCATGAAGGTGATCGGCCGCAATTCCGGCCCGGTCCGTCCGCCGCTGACCGACCTGACCGAGCAGGAGATGGCGGAACTGACCACACTGGTGAAGAACCTGCCCGCCATCCGATCGTCACAACAGGCTGCTGAATAACAAACGACAACAGGGAGGAGCGTGCGATGGCCGAGACCAATATCGCCGGCGCGACAGACGCCGGCGCACCGGTCGTCACATCGATGCAGGTGATCCCGGTCGCGGGCCGCGACAGCATGCTCCTCAACCTGAGCGGCGCGCACGCGCCGTTCTTCACCCGCAACATCGTCATCCTCACCGACAATGCCGGACACACCGGCGTCGGCGAAGTGCCGGGCGGGCAGAAGATCTGGCAGACCCTGCAGGACGCCAGGGATCTCGTGATCGGCAAGACCGTCGGCGCGATGAACAACATCCTCGCAGACGTCCGCAAAACTTTCGCCGACCGTGATGCCGGCGGCCGCGGCAAGCAGACCTTCGACCTGCGCGTGATGATCCACGCCGTCACCGCCATTGAATCCGCCCTGCTCGATCTGCTCGGCCAGCATCTCGATCTGCCGGTCGCAGGCCTGCTCGGTGAAGGCCAGCAGCGCAAGAGCGTCGAGACGCTCGGCTATCTCTTCTTCGTCGGCGACATCAGCAAGTCCAGGCTCGACTACACCAAGGGCGAGGCCGGCAAGCCCGAGTGGTTCAACCTCCGCCACCGGGAAGCGATGACGCCGGACACCGTGGTGCGGCTGGCGGAAGCCACGCAAGACCATTACGGCTTCGCCGATTTCAAGCTCAAGGGCGGCGTGCTCCGCGGCGAGCAGGAGATCGAGGCCGTCACGGCCATCGCCAAGCGTTTTCCCAATGCCCGCGTCACGCTCGACCCGAACGGCGCCTGGTCGCTCGACGAGGCCATCAGCCTCTGCAAGAACATGCACGGCATCCTCGCCTATGCCGAGGACCCCTGCGGCGCCGAAGCCGGGTTTTCCGGCCGCGAGATCATGGCCGAGTTCCGCCGCGCCACCGGCTTGCCGACCGCGACCAACATGATCGCCACGGACTGGCGGCAGCTGAGCCACGCGCTGCGCCTGGGCGCGGTGGACATTCCGCTCGCCGATCCCCATTTCTGGACCATGCAAGGCTCCGTGCGCGTTGCCCAGACCTGCCGTGACAACGGCCTGACCTGGGGCTCGCACTCCAACAACCACTTTGACATCTCGCTCGCCATGTTCACCCATGTCGGCGCGGCCGCCCCCGGCAAGGTCACCGCGATCGACACTCACTGGATCTGGCAGGATGGCCAGGCGCTGACCAAGGAGCCGCTGCTGATCCGCGGCGGCAAGATCGCGGTCCCGGATCGTCCGGGCCTCGGCATCGAGGTCGACCGGACGGCCATCGAGGCCGCGCATGAGCTCTACAAGAAGCATGGACTCGGTGCCCGGGATGACGCTATTGCCATGCAGGATTTGATCCCGGGCTGGACCTTTGACGACAAGCGTCCCTGCCTCGTTCGCTAGGAAGCCGAGGCACGATCCCGGAAAAGTGGGTACGGGTTTTTCGACTGGGATCATGCCCCCTTAAATGACTTGGAGGACTGTATGACTGCGATCCTGAAAAACTTCATCGGCGGCGAGTGGGTCGATGGCTCCGGCATTACCAAGAACATCAACCCCTCCAACACGAACGATGTCGTCGGCGAATACGCCAAGGCCGACAAGGCGCAGACCGAGAAGGCAATCGCCGCCGCGAAGGCCGCCTTCCCGGCCTGGGCGCAGTCGACGCCGCAGGCGCGCTACGACGCGCTGAACAAGATTTCCACCGAGATCCTCGCCCGCAAGGAAGAGCTTGGCCGCCTGCTCGCGCGCGAGGAAGGCAAGACCCTGCCCGAGGGCATCGGCGAGGTCGCCCGCGCCGGCCAGATCTTTGCGTTCTTCGCCGGCGAAGCCCTGCGGCTGATCGGCGAGAAGGGCGCCTCGGTGCGTCCCGGCCTCGATGTCGAGCTGACTCGCGAGCCGGTCGGCGTCGTCGGCATGATCACGCCCTGGAATTTCCCGATCGCGATCCCCGCCTGGAAGATCGCGCCCGCGCTCTGCTACGGCAACACTGTGGTGTTCAAGCCGGCCGAGCTGGTGCCGGGTTCGGGCCACGCGCTCGCCGAAATCATCACCCGCTCCGGCATTCCGGCCGGCGTCTTCAACCTCGTGGTCGGTTCGGGCTCCGTCGTCGGCCAGACCTTGCTGGACCATCCGGACGTCGCTGCGATCTCCTTCACCGGCTCGGTGCAGACAGGCCGCAAGATCGCGCAGGCCTGCGTGCTCTCGAACCCGATGAAGAAATTCCAGCTCGAGATGGGCGGCAAGAACCCGCTGGTCGTGCTCGACGACGCCGACCTGAAGACCGCCGTCGAGGTCGCCGTCAATGGCGCCTATTTCTCGACCGGTCAGCGCTGCACGGCCTCGTCCCGCCTGATCGTGACCGAAGGCATTCACGATCGCTTCGTCGCTGCAGTGGCCGAACGCCTGAACAGCCTGTCGGTCGACGACGCGCTCAAGGCCGGCGTGCACATCGGCCCGGTGGTCGATCAGAGCCAGCTCGACCAGGACCTGCGCTACATCAAGATCGGCCAGGACGAGGGCGCCAAGCTCGCCTTCGGCGGCGAGCTGCTCAAGCGCGAGAATCCCGGCCACTACCTCCAGCCGGCGCTGTTCACCGAGGCCAACAACAACATGCGCATCGCGCGTGAAGAAATCTTCGGCCCCGTCGCCGCCGTGATCCGCGCCAAGAACTACGAGGAAGCGCTCGCGATCTCCAACGACACCGAGTTCGGCCTCGCCTCCGGCATTTGCACCACCAGCCTGAAATACGCCTCGCACTACAAGCGCAACAGCGAGTCCGGCATGGTGATGGTCAATCTGCCGACCGCCGGCGTCGACTATCACGTGCCGTTCGGCGGCCGGAAGGGCTCGAGCTACGGCGCCCGCGAGCAGGGCTCCTATGCGCGCGAGTTCTACACGACGGTGAAGACGGCCTATACCTATCCGGGTTGATAGGGTGATTTCACAATAGACTTCGTAGGGTGGGTTAGCCCAGCGTAACCCACCTCTTCTGCTTCCGCGGTTATAGACAGTGGTGGGTTACGCCGAGCAGATGCGCTCTGCGCATCTGCTGCGCTAACCCACCCTACAAATCCGGAGTCCAAGATGGACCAGGACGTCGCAGCGAAAGAGCAGCCCCGCTACATCAAGCTCAACACGCGCGACAACGTCGCGATCGTGGTCAATGATTTCGGGCTTCCCGCCGGCTCCCGCTTTGCCTGCGGACTGACGCTGCGCGCCTTCGTGCCGCAAGGGCACAAGACCGCCCTGGTGGACATCGCGCAAGATGCGCCGATCATCCGCTATGGCGAGGTGATCGGCTACGCGCTCTCGCCGATCCTGGCCGGCGAATGGGTCGACGAAGCCCGCATCCGCATGCCGGAGGCCCCGGACCTCGACAAGCTGGAAATCTCGACCGCCGTCCCCGCGCCGCTGCCGCCGCTCGAAGGCTTCACCTTCGAAGGCTATCGCAATCCGGACGGATCGGTCGGCACCAAGAACATCCTCGGCATCTCCTCCTCAGTGCAATGCGTCAAGGGCACGATGGAATATGCCGTGAAACGCATCCGCGCCGAATTGCTGCCAAAGTATCCGAACGTCGATGACGTCGTTCCCCTCACGCACGCCTATGGCTGCGGCGTCGCCATCACCGCGCCGGACGCGGTCGTGCCGATCCGCACGCTGCAAAACCTCGCGCTCAATCCCAATTTCGGCGGCGAGATCCTCGTCGTCGGCCTCGGCTGCGAAAAGCTCGCGCCCGAGCGGCTGGTCCCGGAGGGCGTGAATCATGCCATCGTCCGCATGCAGGACGAAGCCTTCGACGGCTTTGGCGCGATCGTCGATGCGATCATGACCCAGGCCGAAGCCCGGCTGAAAATCCTCAACACCCGCACCCGCGAGACCTGCCCGGCCTCCGATCTCGTCATCGGGCTGCAATGCGGCGGCAGCGACGCCTTCTCCGGCGTGACCGCAAACCCCGCCGTCGGCTTCGCAGCCGACCTGCTGGTGCGCGCCGGCGCCACGGTGATGTTCTCCGAAGTCACCGAAGTGCGCGATGCGATCCAACTGCTCACCCGCCGCGCCATCAACGAGGATGTCGGCCGCGCGCTGGTGCGCGAGATGGCTTGGTACGATTCCTATCTCGCCCGTGGCGGCGCCGATCGCAGCGCCAACACCACGCCCGGCAACAAGAAGGGCGGCCTCGCCAACATCGTCGAAAAATCATTGGGCTCGATCGTCAAGTCCGGCTCCTCGGCGATCACCGGCGTGCTGTCGCCCGGCCAGAAGGCGACGCAGAAGGGCATGCTGTTCGCGGCGACGCCGGCAAGCGACTTCATCTGCGGCACGCTCCAGCTCGCCTCCGGCATGACGCTGCAGGTGTTCACCACCGGCCGCGGCACGCCTTACGGCCTCGCGGCTGCGCCCGTGATCAAGGTCGCGACCCGCACCGAGCTCGCCCGCCGCTGGAAAGATCTGATCGATTTCGACGCGGGCGGTATCGCCACCGGCGCAAAGACCATCGAGGAGACCGGCTGGGACCTGTTCCGCCTGATCCTCGATGTCGCCTCCGGCCGCACCAAGCCGTGGTCGGATCGCTGGGGCATCCACAACGATCTGACGCTGTTCAATCCGGCGCCGGTGACCTGACGCCCGCGAGCGGTCGAGGCCTGCACCGGTGCGAGAATCCAGGTTCGACGCGCAAAGCAGGATCATCAGTCTTTCGCGAAACCGTCCGGAAACCTTGGCGCGGGAAACTTCCTCCCCGTTTCGTCCCGTCGCGTCACGCAACCAAATTCATTCACCGACAGTGATCGAATGTTCGCACACAGGCGAACCTGTCGTAGTCGTGCCGCGACCAAACCTCCGATTGATATCTTCAACGGAGATTTTGAAATGCGCATTCTCTCGATGATTGCAGTTGCCGGTGCAATGATTGCAAGCACAGCCGGCGCATTTGCCGGCGAGCTTCCCTCTTACGAAGTGAAGTCGTTTCCGATCTCGGCGACGCAAGTGCAGGTGCTCGGCGGCGCCGGTGTCGAGGAGCAATCGACCGCGCCCACGATGATCGTCGCCGGAATGCCGGCTTCGCCCGCACAAATGTCGGTGCTGTCGCCACGCGTGAAACGGCTCGCCAGCGCGAGTTCGGACAGCGAAGCGCGCTGAGCCCTCGCATGCATCACGGCGCCCGCACCCATTGCGGTCGCCGTGAGCATTTTTACGTCATGCTGCCCGGCATGAAACATCGCACGCGCGGATGGCCGTCGATATAGTGCTTCCACACCATGGCGCGCCCGATCTTGTTCGGCTCGGTGATGACGGCGCCGTCGGGGACGACGACCCACTCCTCGTCGAGATGCACGCGGTAATGGCCCTTGTCGGACTCCCAATCGACGTCGGCGACGACATAGCCGTCGGCGTCCGAGCAGCACTGCCCGTATTCGCTGCGCAGGCTCTCGAACCAGGGCTTGAGCGGCGAGTTGGCATAGCGCCCGTCATCCCGCGCGAGCGCCGATGTCGCCAACGGCAGCGGCAGCGTCAGCCCCAGCAATATTGCGGCACATGCTCCTGCAAGTCTCATCGTGTCTTCTCGCGCAATCGAATCGTGCCGCGAGGAGCGAGCAGGGTCGCTCACGCCCTGAAAGGGCGCTGAAGCAACGACTCGTTCCTCCAGCAGCTTTGTCGAAAGCTATGCAAATCCGGCGCCAACGCGCATTCCGGGGAACTACTGGCGCAGGCGTTGCCGGCATTCGCCTTTCGACGAATGCGCTCGCCTGCAGAAACGGCAGTGCTGTGTGAGGCAGCGGCCGCAACAGCCGCCCGGCCAGCCTATTTCTTCGCCGCCGGCGCCATCATCATCGCGCCGCCCTTCTTTGTCGCGGGCGCCGGTGTCTTTGCCGCGGCGGCCTGCGCGGGGAGATATTTGGCGATGATCGCGGGATCGACCTCGGCCATGTTGGCGTCAGGCAGACGCTGCCAGGTCTCGTCCTTGCCAAACAACGAAATGCCGAGGAAGCCGCGCATGGTCAGCGTTTGTCCGTCCGGGCTGACCGTCATCTTGGCTTTCCAGATGTTGCCGTCACGCGGGTTGACGACATTGCCGCCCTCATACTTCAGCCCGTCGCGCTTCATGTCGCGGATGAAGGAGAGCCCGAGCACCGGCTGATTCTTGCGATCGTCAGTGCATTTCGCGCAGACCTCGTTCGGATTGTCGCCAGGACGGGGGAAGGTCTTGGCGATGACGCCTTCGAAGATGCCGTTGTGATCGATGAAGAGAAACCAGCCCACCGGCCTGCCGTCTTCGACCTTCTGCCAGAGACCCGCTGCAGTTGGCTGTTGAGCGGCAGCCGGCTTCGCCGCGCCAACCGACAGGGCGACAGCGAGCGTCAGCAGCGAGAGCAGCCGAAAGCTCGAAAAAGGATTCCGCATCATCATCACCTTGCTAGGCCAAACACCTTGCTTGCCAAGACCGGATTGGCCGCAGACTACGGCGATTTCGCGAACGATTCCAGCACCAGAAACATGGGGCATCACGCGCCCGTCCCGATGCCCGTCAGTTGACACCGAGCTTTTTCTGCAGGCTGGAGGACGAGGTCGTATACTGGAACACCAGCCGCTTCTCCGGATACACGTAGCGGTGGGCTTTTTGCGACATCAGCGCGCCCTCATGGAAGCCGCACAGGATCAGCTTGATCTTGCCGGGATAGGTATTGATGTCGCCGATCGCGAAGATGCCGGATACGTTGGTCTCGAATGCGCTCGTCTCGACCGGCACCAGATTGTTCTCCAATGCGATGCCCCAGTTCGCGACCGGACCAAGCTTCATGGTCAGTCCGAAGAATGGCAGCATGGTGTCGCAGGCGATCTCGCTGACATTGTTGTCGTTGCCCTTGACCGTGGCGCCGGTCAGCTGGCCGTCGGCCCCTGACAGCGCCGTGACCTGGCCGAGCCGCAGATCCATCTTGCCGCCGGCAACCAGCGCGCGCATCTGCTCGACGCTGTGGGGCGCGGCGCGAAAATCGTCGCGACGATGCAGCAGCGTGATGCGCCTCGCGAGCGGATGCAGGTTGAGCGTCCAGTCGAGCGCGGAATCGCCGCCGCCGACGATCAGCACGTTCTTGTCGCGGAAATTTTCCATCTTGCGCACGGCGTAGTGCACCGAGGTACCTTCATAGGCTTCGATCCCCGGCACCGGCGGACGCTTGGGCTGGAACGAGCCGCCGCCGGCCGCGATCACGACCACCTTGCATTCGAACACCTTGCCGGTGTCGGTGGTGCAGCGGAACGCGGGATCGCCGATCTTCTCCACGGTCTCGACCATCTCGCCGAGGTGGAAGGTCGGGTGGAACGGCTTGATCTGCTCCATCAGCGCATCGGTGAGACCCTGCCCCGACACCTGCGGAATGCCTGGGATGTCGTAGATCGGTTTTTCCGGATAGAGCTCGGCGCACTGGCCGCCGACCTTGTCGAGGATGTCGACGAAATGCGCCTTCATGTCGAGAAGGCCAAGCTCGAAGGCGGCGAACAGACCGCAGGGGCCAGCGCCAATAATCAGCACATCGGTTTTGATCACGTCGCTCATGTCGTCTCTTTGTCAGTCGTTATCGGTTGGACGGCGCCCTTCGGGCAGAGGTGACCCTGCCTGTCTAGCCAACGGGGATGGATCAGGGAAGGCATAAAAGCGGGAGCGCCCCGCAGGCACACCACTTGCCGGGGCAAAATAACTGGGCTGTAACGAGATTGGATTTGACGGAGATCATCAGGTGAACGCACCAAGCCGCCTCGACATGACGCCGCGCCTGGAGGACTTCCCCTACCGCCTCAGCGACAACGTCCGCTTCGGCGATCTCGACCCCAACCAGCACGTCAACAACGCGGTCTATGCCACCTATTTCGAGACCGGCCGCGTCACGCTGATGAAGAGCCCGCAATACGGGCTGACGCCGCCGGGCCTCGCCTGGATCATGGTGCGGCTCGACATCCATTTCCGCGCCGAGTTGCACTGGCCGGGCACAATCGAGCTCGGCCTCGGCGTGGTGAAGCTCGGGCGCACGTCAGTGACCTTCGAGCAGGTCGTGTTCTCGCATGGGACGTGCATCGCGTCGGCGACGTCAGTCGGCGTTCTGCTCGACGAGGCGACGCGGCGGCCGGCGCCGCTGACCCCAGAGGTGGTCGCCAAATTCAAGCCCTGGCACAAGCGCGGCATCGAGGTCGCGCCGCCGAGCACTTAAATCAGAAAGCTCAGGCCTGACGTTCCGGCGTCGCCACCACAAGCCCGTCGAGATCGTCGCTCACCTTGATCTGGCACGACAGGCGCGAGTTCGGGCGCACGTCGAAGCCGAAGTCGAGCATGTCTTCTTCCATCGGCGTCGGGCTACCGACCTTCTCGCGCCAGGCTTCGTCGACATAGACGTGGCAGGTCGCGCAGGCGCAGGCGCCGCCGCACTCGGCCTCGATGCCGGGAATGCTGTTGCGGATGGCGGCTTCCATCACGGTCGCGCCGTTCTCGACTTCCACCGTGCGGGTTTCGCCCTTGTGGTCGACAAAGTGAATTTTGGCCATGTGTTCTCGTGCTGCCGCGATCTGGGGAAAAAGGAGGGTCCGGGTTGTCCTATAACGGGTCGCTCCGGGCCGCGCCATAGCGTTTTAAAGCGAAGTGGCGACCGGTTCGCAGGAGAGAAAACGCGTCAAAACAAAAGACTAGTGCGCAGACCACGGTCCTTTGGAGACCCCGGCTTTAGTGCTTCAGGATCGCCGCGATGGCCGCGCGAGCCTCGGCAACCGCCTCTTTCAGCGCGGCAAGGGCGTGCGGCTGGTTGTGGCCGATCCGGGCTGCCGTCTCGAGGCTGGCGGCAGCATCCGCGACGGCAAATGCGCCGATCCCACGTGCCGAGCCTTTCAGCTTGTGCGCAAGCGTGCCGGTCTCGGCCGGCAGTGCGGTCATTGCGGCGATCAGGCGGACCGCCTGTTCGGCGAACATCGCCAGCACTTCCTGCTCGAGCTCGGTATCACCGAGCGTCATCCGGGAGAGGTGGTCGAGGTCGAGCGGGCTGTCGATGGGCGCAAGCGGGGGCGAGGGCATCCAGTCCATCCGTTGCAATTCAGGCATCATGGCGCAGGCCCCGGCATCGCGCGACGGTCCGCCGGTCCGGCGGTTCCCCTCAACCGAAGCACGGAAATGGTTAACGAAGTGTTTGGGCCGTTTTACGCAAATCCGCCCGTTTCTTGACGAAAAGTTGCCGCAATCTCGCGAGTCCGGTGGAGAATTTCATTTAGGCCTAAGGTGTTACGGCCCATTCCTGTTAACGATGATTAAGAATGTCTTAATCGCGGGCATTTCATTCGCGACGCTCTGCCAATAGGATGTTGCGGAAATTGGCGGACAAGCCGTCCGGGTGGGGATGGCTCGGAGATCCGCGCAAGCGGCATGATCCGGTCTGTGGGCTTGCGCAGCGCGCAGGGCTCGCGGGGGACGCGTAAAAGTAACGAGGGCTCGGACTGAACATGGCCAATACTCCCAAAAAGGTCAAAGACCCCACAGAAGTTGCGCTTTCTGCGATCCAGGAAGCCCTCAACATCAGCGATACGGCTGCCGATACCAGCCGCAACGCATCGATGCGCAACGAAACGGCGCCCCCGGTGGCACCGCCCGCGCCGCCCATGTTCGACGAGCCGGCCTTCGAGCCGCGGCCTGCCGCCAACGAGCGCGCGGTGTTCGATTCCATCGAGGAGCCGCGCACCTCGCGCCGTGCTGCCAATGACGACCGCGAGACCATCGGCCAGCTGCTCCAATCGCTGCAGACGGGCCGCCCTGCCCGCAACATCTACACCGGCGCGACCATCTTCACCGTCGTCTGGCTTGCGGCCTGCGCCGCGCTGACGGTCGGCTTCCTGCCCTCGATCCGGGCTGCCATGGGCGAGAGCGGCGGCGTGCTGGCGATCGCCGGCCTCGTCACGATGTTCTTCGCGCCGATCATGCTGTTCTACTTCCTCGCCAGCCTCGTCTGGCGCGGCCAGCAGATGAGCCAGGTCGCGCAGGCGATGGCGCAGGTCGCGATCCGCTTCTCCGAGCCGGAAGGCTCGGCATCCGATTCCATGGTCACCGTCGGCCAGGCCATCCGCCGCGAAGTCGCGGCGATGGGCGACGGCATCGAGCGCGCGATCGCGCGTGCCGGCGAGCTCGAGACGCTGGTCGCCAACGAGGTCGCCGCGCTGGAGCGCGCCTATTCGGACAACGAGGTGCGCATCCGCGCCCTGCTGCAGGACATCGCGCACCAGCGTGACAATCTGGTCGGCCAGGCCGAGCAGGTCCGCAGCGCCATTTCCGGCGTGCAGATCGACCTCCGCCACGACATCGCGCTGATCTCGGACGCGATCGCCTCGCGCGTCGACGAGGTGGCCAAATCCATCACCGGCGCACTGGAAGAGCGCGGCGCCCACATCACGGGTGCGCTGAGCCACGCCGGCGACAACATGATCCTGGCGCTCGGCGAGCGCGGCGGCGACCTGCTCGACCGCCTCGAGGAAGCCAGCGCGGAGACCACCCGCGCGGTGCTCGACGCCAGCGAGCGGCTGACCACCAGCCTCAATTTCAAGACCGGCCACGTCCACGACGAGTTCGTCGATCTCGCCGACCGCGTCCACGAGATGCTGAACGAGCGCATCGACCGCATCACCGGCGAGTTCGAGCAGCGTTCCGCCGCCATCGTCGACGGCATCTCCGAGCGCACCGAGCAGGTGCACGACAGTCTCAAGAACTCGTCGGACTCGCTGCTGCTCGAACTCGAGCTGCGCTCCAACGATCTCTCCGCCAAGATCGACGACGCGGGCAACCGCCTCGCCGGCCAGATCATGACCTCCGGCGACAAGGCCAGCGAAGCGCTCGACGCCACCGTCAACACCCTCGTCGCCAAGGTCGTCAGCCAGACCGAAACCGCGCACGACTCACTGTCGCTGCAGATGAGCGCGTTCGACGAGCTGGTGAAGAACCAGGGCACCGAGCTGGTCGAGAAGTTCGCCCGCGATTCCGGCACGCTCGGCGCGCTGATCACGCGCCACATCTCCGAGTTCGACCGCACCGTGAAGACCTTCGGCGGCGAGATCGTCGAGCGCATGGGCCAGCGCACGCAGGACATCCATGAATCGCTGAAGACCTATGTCGAGAATTTCGACACCCGCTTCACCGCCAACGGCGGCGAGATCACGGCCATTCTCGACCAGCGCCTGGTGCAGTTCGAGACCACGATCGGCGACCGCGTCTCCAATCTCGACGCCTCGCTCAACGGCAAGATCGCCAGCCTCGACGGCACGATCGAAGGCCACATCAAGACCTTCGACGAGCAGCTCGGCGGCCGCGTCGGCGCGCTCGAGCAGTCGTTCGATGCCCGCGCGAAGTCCGTCACCGAGACCATCGACGGACGTCTCAACACGCTGTCCACGACGCTGACCGACGGCGCGGCGCAGGCGATCCAGTCGATCGACTCGCGCCTCACGCACCTCACGACGACGCTCACCGGCGGCGCGGCGCAGGCGCTCGAATCCATCGACTCGCGCCTGACCAACCTCTCGACGACGCTGACCGACGGCGCTTCGCAGACGATCCAGGCGATCGATACGCGCCTGACGCACCTGACGACGACGTTCAACAGCGGCGCATCGCAGGCGCTGGAGTCCGTCGACAGCCGCCTCACGTACCTGACTTCAGCCCTGACCAACGGCGCCTCGCAGGCGGTGCAGTCGATCGACACCCGCCTCAGCCTGCTGACCTCGACGCTGACGGACGGCACCGCGCAGGCGATCGATGCGGTTGATCGCCGCATCACCAGCGTTGCCGAACTCATCGACGGCCGCAGCATGCACCTAACCGATACGGTCACGGCGCGGTTCCAGGACATCCAGCAGGCGATCGAGACCAAGGTCGGTTCGGTCGCGAGCGACATCGACGTCCGCGTCGCGCAGTTCGAGGACCTGCTCGGCTCGCGTGTCGAGGCCGTCGCCGGCCGCATCGAGAGCAGCGGCCGCCAGGCCAGCGAGGACATGATGTCCCGCGCCGAGATGATCTCGACCGCGATCCGCTCGCATGTCGAGGACGCCGAGCGCTCCCTCACCAACCTCGTGGTCAACACCAGCGAGACGATCCAGACCGGTGCGCGCACCGCGCAGCAGTCGCTGATGACGGTCTCCTCCGACGTCAACGCCCAGCTCAAGATGACCTCTGCCGAGGTCGAGCGCGCGCTGACGGCGGTCGGCACCGGTGCTGCGAACTCGATCCTGACCAGCGCCCGCGAAGCGCAGTCGTCGCTGGTCGCAGCCTCGGGCGATGCCTCCAACCAGATCAAGGGCCTTGCAGCCGACGTTGAACGCACGCTGTCCGCAGCAGGCTCCGCCACCGCGGCCTCGATCCTGGCCGGCGCCCGCGAGGTGCAGACCACGCTCGTCACCGCGTCTTCGGATGCGGCCAACCACGTCAAGACGCTCACCGCCGACGTGCAGCGCTCGCTGTCGCTGGCAGGCACCACCACGGCGGAATCGATCACCGCCGGCGCCCGCGACGCGCAGGGCACGCTGATTGCGGCCTCGACCGAGACCGCCAACCAGATCAAGGCGCTGTCCTCCGACGTGCAGCGCTCGCTCTCGATGGCGGGCACCGCGACGGCCGAGACCATCATGACAGGCGCGCGCGAGGCCCAGAGCACACTCGTTGCCGGATCTGCGGATGCGGCAAACCAGGTCAAGGCTCTGACAGCCGACGTGCAGCGTTCGCTCTCCATGGCCGGCACTTCGACGGCGGAGAGCATTCTGGCCGGCGCCCGCGAAGCGCAGAGCACGCTCGTGAATGCGTCCTCGGAGGCGGCGAGCCAGGTCAAGTCGCTCGCGGCCGAAGTGCATCGTTCGCTGTCGCAGGTCGGCCAGAGCACCGCCGAAACGATCACGGCCAGCGCCCGCGACGCCCAGAGCACCCTGCTCTCTGTCTCGGCCGAACAGACCGGCCAGGTCCGCTCGCTCGCGGCCGAGATGCAGCGCGCGCTGGCGACCGCCGGCGGCGCCACCATCGAGGCGCTCACCAGCGGCGTGCGCGAAGCCCAGGGCACGTTGATCTCCGCCTCGACCGACGCGGCGAGCCAGATCAAGTCGCTGACGACGGATATCGAGCGCACGCTGACTGCGGTCGGCGCCGACACCGCCTCGACCATCCTCAACAGCGCCCGCGAGGCCCAGACCTCGCTGACCTCGACCTCGGCGGATGCCGCCAGCCAGATCCGCACGATCTCGACCGAGATCGAGCGTGCGCTGAGCACGGCGACCTCGAACGCGACCAACGACATCCAGACCAGCGCGCTCAACGCCCAGAACGCGCTGATCTCCGCCTCCAACGAGGCGAGCTCGCGGGTCAAGTCGAGCTCGGCCGACGTCGAACGTTCGGTGCTCGCGGCGAGCTCGAGCTTCGGCCAGGCCATGACCGGCAAGACCGACGAGATCGTCACCTATGTGCAGCAGCAGGCCGACCGCCTCTCCAACCTGATCGACGCCAAGCGCGGCTCGCTCGTGGACGCGATCGGCTCGAAGACCAGCCAGCTCACGCTCGACATCGACCGCGTCACCTCCGACGCGCTGAAGTCGATCGAGACGCGCGGCCAGGCCTTCTCGCAGACCATGATGGGCAACGGCAACGAAGTCGCCCGCACCATCAACGCGGCGAGCGAGATCGCCACCAGCGCGGTCGGCAAGTCGCTCAAGGACCTCGAATCGGCCTCTCGCGCGGCGATCGACCAGTCGCGCCAGGTCTCGATCGCGGCCGTCACCGAGATGCAGGAGACCAGCAAGATCCTGCGCACCGACACGGTCGCCCTGTTCGAGCGTCTGCGCGAAGGCAACATCCTCCTCCAGGAGGTGCTGACCGGTGCGCACGACAACCTCAACTCGCTGGAGCGGGCGCTGGTGACGCGCGTCGCCGACTTCGTCTCGGCGATGAACGACGTCACCTCGCGCAACGGCGCGGCGACCCAGAACCTGGAAGACCAGCTCAACGTCTTCAACACCAAGACCACGCGGGCGCTCCAGGACCTCGGCGAGTTGTCGACCCAGTTCGACGCCCACGGCAAGGCGCTGGTCGATGCCGCGCAGGTCGTCGAGCAGAGCAACAAGAACACCACCGCCTCGCTTGCCGAACGCAAGGCGGCGCTGGAATCGCTCGTCACCACCATCGACCTGCGCACCGCCGATCTCGACCAGCGCCTGTCGCGCTTCACCGGGCTGCTCGATGAGTCGCTCGCTGCGGCCGAAGAGCGTGCCCGCGACATCGCCCGCGTGGTCGCCGAGACCGCCGGCGCAGGCTCGGCCGCGATCACCCGCCAGTTCGAGGCGGTGCGGTCGGCGTCCGAAGAGGAGCACCGCCAGACCATCGAGGCCATGCACGACATCTACCGCCAGACCACCGACGAGGCGGATGCGATGTTCAAGCAGTCGACCGAGAAGTTCGGCAACCTCGTCGCCAGCATGAAGCAGATGGCGTTCGAGATGCACAACGAGCTCGAAGCCACCCGCAACGAGCTGCGCCGCGGCGTGCTCGAGATGCCGCAGGAGGCCGCCGAGAGCACCGCGCAGATGCGCAAGGTGATCGTTGACCAGATCGAGGCGCTCGCCGAGCTCAACCGCATCGTGGCCCAGCATGGCCGCGGCCTCGATGTCACCACCGCGGGCCGCGCCTCCGTCGCCGTCCAGCGCCAGGAAGAGCCGGTGATGGCGTCCGTGGGCGGTCGCGGCACCGAGACCCGCATGCGCGACACCGGCAGCGCCTCGACGCTGCCGCCGCCGGACCTCGGCATGCCCGCCTCCTCGCGTCGCACCGAGGCCCCGCCGGTCGCGCCCGGCGGCAACGACCAGGGCCGCGACGGCTGGCTGTCGGACCTCTTGAACCGCACGGACGCCAACCAGGCGGCCCCGACCGGTCGTGAGCCTCCGCGTCCCCGCCAGGCTGCCCCCGCTCCGCAGCCGCAGGCCCCGCAGGCGAGCAGCAATCCGCTTGAATCGCTGTCGCTCGACATCGGCCGGCTGATGGACCGCAATCTCGCGGCCGAGATGTGGGACCGCTACCAGCGCGGCGAGAACAAGGCCTTCACCAAGCGCCTGTACACGCCGGCCGGCCAGAAAGCCTTCGACGAGGTCGCCCGCAAATATCGCGCCGACCGCAACTTCAAGGGCACGGTCGACCGCTACATCAGCGAGTTCGAACGCCTGCTCGACGAAGTCGCCCGCGACGGCCGCGGCCCGCAGGAACTGCGCAGCCACCTGACCTCGGAGACGGGCCTGGTCTACACGCTGCTGGCACATGCGGCGGGCCGGCTTGGATAAGCGGCAAGGCTAGCGACGAATACGAACGGAGGCCTGACGGCCTCCGTTTTGCTTTTGACGTCGCGAAATCAGGCCCCGCCGGGCTGACCGAACGACAGCCGCTCCGCGAGGACAGCGGCCTGGGTCCGCGAGCCGACACCGAGCTTGCGCAGGATCGTCGAGACGTGGCCCTTCACGGTCTGCTCGGCGATGTCGAGCTCGCCGGCGATCTGCTTGTTGAGCTTGCCCTCGACGATCATCGCGAGAATGCGCAGTTGCTGTGCCGACAGAGAGGCCATGCGGGCGGCAAGCTCGATATCGGCGGTCTGGATCGAACCGCGGCCGCCGACATTGGGCGGCATCCAGATTTCGCCGACCAGGATCTTCGTGATCGCATCCGCCATCTCGGGCAGGCCAAGCGATTTCGGGATGTAGCCGGATGCGCCATAGGCGATGGCGCGGCGGATCGTGGCCGCGTCCTGCCGCGCCGAAATGATCGCAACCGGCACCGTCGGGAATTGCGCCGACAGGATGAACAGCGCGGCAAATCCCTGGATACCCGGCATCGTCAGGTCCCACAGGATGAGGTCGATCTCGTCCGATTGCGCGGAGAGCACGCTGACGGCTTCGTCGAGGGACTGGCAGGCGATGATGTCGAGGTCGGGCAGCACGGTCGACAGCGCGCTGCGGAGCGCAGCCTGCACCAGCGGATGATCATCGCCGATAAGGATGCGCATGGTCACACTGATGAGGCTCCCTGTTTTGTCCCGAACTGCCGGCTCAAGGCTTCGCCACTCAGGAAGCGACGCAGCGCCGCCGGCTTGACCGGCTTGGACAGCACCTCGCAGCCACGAGCCTTTGCCGCCGTGCGGACGGCCTCGCTGCGATCTCCCGTGACGACCAGCGCGCAGATGCCGCGGCCCGATCTCTGCCTGAGATCGTCGAGAAAGTCCAAGCCGGTGCGCTCCCCATCGAGGTGATAATCGACCAGCACGACGTCCGGTGGCTTTGCCGCGGCCGCCGCCATCGCGCCGGCGGCATCGGTTGCGACCAGGACGCGATGACCCCAGCCGCCGAGCAGCGCGGAAAGGCCCTCAAGGATCGTCACATCATTGTCCAGGCACAGGATCGTCAGCGCGCGCTCCGTCCCATCAGGCGCAGCAACCGTCGTCTTGCGCCGGAGCGGCGTTCCCGACCCGCGCGCGAGCGGCACCGTGACGGCAAAGCAGGAGCCGTGACCGGGGCGCGATCGGAGGTCGACGGGATGACCTAGCAGCCGCGAGACGCGATCGACGATCGCGAGACCCAGGCCCAGCCCTTTCTCCGATCCCGGCGCCAGGCGCTGGAACTCCTCGAAAATCCGCTTCTGATCCGCCGCGGCGATGCCGATGCCGGTGTCCCAGACCTCGATGCGCAGGTCGCCCCCGCGTCGCCGGCAGCCGAGCAGGATGCGTCCTCTGGGCGTGTAGCGCAGCGCATTCGAGAGCAGGTTCTGCAAGATCCGCCGCAGTAAATGCGGATCGCTGCGCACGGCGAGCCGACAATCGACGACGCGGAAGACGAGCCCACGCTCGCGCGCCATTGCGGAGAATTCCACGTTCAGCTGCACGAGCAGATCGGCAATCGGAAAGTCTGATGGCTCGGCACTGACAGCACCGGCATCATAGGAGGAGATGTCGAGCAGCCTGTCGAGGACATGTTCGGTCGAGCGTAGCGCCGTGATGGCGCTGCCGGCGAGAGTTCGTTCCTTCTCGGCGGCGCCCGGGTGCGAAGAGACATGCAAGCTTTCGTCGAGCGCCGAAAGGAACAGACGCGCCGCGTTCAGCGGTTGCAGCAGATCGTGGCTGGCCGCCGCCAGAAAGCGGGTCTTGCCAAGATTGGCTTGCTCGGCCTCCGCCTTGGCCTGCTCGAGCGCCTCAGTCCGCTCGCGGACACGCAGCTCCAAATCCTCATTGGCGCGCCGCAACGCCTCCGCGGCCCGGTGACGCTCGGTCACGTCGGTGTAGGTCGAGACATAGCCGCCCTCGGCAGCGCGATCGTAGACGATCTCGAGCACCGTGCCGTCCGGCCGCTTGCGCTCGTAGAGATAAGGCCAGCTTTGGGTCGCGACAACGCGATTGACCAGGAGCGCTGCGAATTCGGACGCGGCGTATTCGCCGCGCTCGACATTGAAGGCAATGAGATCGGCAAGCGGAAGGCCGACGCGCACGAAATCCGGCGGCAGGTCGAGCAGCGCGATGAACCGCCCATTCCAGGCCGTGATGTTGAAATCGGCATCGAAGGCGCAGATGCCCTGCGGCACGCTCTCCAGCGTGCTTTGCAACAGATTGCGATTGAAGCGCAGCGCCTCCGAAGCCTCGTCCAGCATCGCCATCGCCGCGCGCCGCGACAGCGAGTGCCCTTCCAGCGAGGCCGCAATCACCACGCGCGCCGACGCAGCGCCGATCGCACCGGCGAGAAGGTTTTCGGTGAAGCGGATCGAGTCGAGATCGACGAGGCCGGACGGATCGAGGCGTGGCCCGTTGCCCGACATGCGCGCAGCGAGATAACCATCAAAGGCCGCCGCGCCGCGCTCGGCACCGACAAAACGCCGGGCCAGCGCGCGGAGATCGTCGAGCCGGACCACCACGCGCGAGGACAGTTTTGGCACCGTGTCGCGGACGACACCGTCGGCAAATGCCGCAGCCTGGTTGCGCTCGACGGTGGTTTGCCGCCCCAGCAACGAAAACGCGACGAAGCAGATGAGGTTGGCGGCAAGGCTCCACAGCGTCGCATGCGAGATCGGATCGAGCCCGTCAAGGCCGAACAGCGCGTTCGGCTTGAGGAAACCGAGCTGCCACGGGCCTTGGCGAACGATCTCCGCGAAGGCGGGCCACAGCGGAGCGGCCGAGGGAAGCAGCAGCGTATACGCCCAGATCAGGAATCCGACGGCGATTCCGATCGAGGCGCCGATCTTGTTGGCGCGCGGCCAGAACAGGCCACCGACGAAGGCTGGACCGAATTGCGCGACCGCAACGAACGACAACAGGCCGATCACGGTGAGTGGATAGGCCTGGTTGACCAGGCGGTGCATCAGGTAGGCCAGCAGCAGGATGCCGAGGATCGAGAGCCTGCGCACAATCATGAGCACCGAAGCCACCGGCCGGCTTTGCGCGCGCAGTCCAAAGAAGCGCGAGCGCAGCAACAGCGGCATGATGACGTCGTTGCAGAGCATGGTGCTCAGCGCGACGGAGGTCATGATCACCATGCCGGTGGCCGCCGACAACCCGCCCAGGAAGGCGATCAGGCTGATGGTGCCGGCATCCGCCGCGATCGGCAGCGAGATGACGTAGGTGTCGGGGTCCATCATCGCACCGAACCTTGCAAGGCCGGCGGCTGCGATCGGCAGGATCAGCAGGCTAAACAGCGCAAGATAGGCAGGATAAAGCCAAGCCGCCGTACGCGTATGCTCAGGGCTCTCGTTCTCGACGACGGCGACATGGAACGCCTGCGGCAAGCAGAGGAAGGCGATCGCCGAGATGATGATCGTCGAGGGCCAGACCGGCTGGGCGGGATCGAAGGCGAGGATCCCGGCCAGTTGCGGATCCGAAGAGAATTGCGACAGCAGCGCGGCAGGTCCGCCCGAGAGCCCAAACAGCACGAACAGCGCGACGACGAGGAATGCGACCAGCTTGACCACGCTCTCGAACGCAATCGCCAGCATCAAGCCGCGATGATGCTCGCTGGCGTGGACATGCCTAACGCCGAACACGATCGCAAACAGCGCCATCGACGCGGCGACGCCGAAGGCCGAGTCCTGCCAGAACCGCAACGCCTCGCCGCCGGCGCGTTCAGGCTGCAGGATCAGATAGTCAAAGCTCTTGCCAACGGCCTTGAGCTGAAGCGCGATATAGGGAAGCACGCCAAGCAGGGAAGCGAGCGTGACAAAGGCGGCGAGCGCCTGGCTCTTGCCGTAGCGCGCGGCGATGAAGTCCGCGATCGAGGTGACGTTCTGGGCTTTCGCGATCGCGATCACCTTGGACAGCAGCTTCTGGCCGAACAGCAGCACCAGCGTCGGACCGATATAGATCGTGGCGAAGTCCAGTCCGCTGGTGGCGGCGCGGCCGACCGATCCGTAGAAGCTCCACGAGGTGTTGTAGACCGCGAGTGTCAGGCAATAGCTGACCGCGGCCGCCCAGGATTTTGGCGAGACCAGCGGTCCGTCCACGCTCCGCCGATCGCCCCACCAGGCAACCAGGAACAGCGTGGTCACATAACCGGCTGCGACCGCGAGAACGAACCACGCCTGCAAGATATCCTCACTCGAGATCGATCCGCCTTCTCATCGAGGGGTCGGAGCGCGGGCGGATACTAAAGCGTTTTCAATCGCGTGGAAGGTGCTTTTGGGATCGGCGGCCGGATCGCCGGCCGCCGACCAAGGCTTGAGGTCAGGCCGCCTCGCGCGACAGGCGGGCTTGCGGCAGGCCCTTGAGCACGAGATTGACCACGACCGCGACCACGATGTTGAGCGCGAGCGCCAGCACGCCGGTGTAGATCGCGACCTTGCCGGCGCCGAAGTCGATACCATGCAGCGGCTTCAAGCCGTCCGACCAGGCCAGCCACGATCCGCCCGCAAGGCCGACGGCCCAGCCGGCCAGCAGCGCCCGGCTCGAGAACCAGTTCAGATAGAGACCGAACACCAGCGCCGGCAGCGTCTGCAGGATCCAGAGGCCCCCGAGCAGTTGCAGGTCGAGCGCGAACTGCGTCGGCATCAGGAGGATGGCGAGCAGCGCGCCGACCTTCACCAGCATGGAGGTGATCTTGGCGACCTTAGCCTCACCCGCCGGCGTCACCTTCGGATCGACCCACACCTTCCAGAAGTTGCGGGTGAACAGGTTGGCCGCGCCGATGCTCATGACGGCGGCCGGCACCAGGGCGCCGATCGCGATCGCCGCGAAGGCAAAGCCGGCGAACCAGCTCGGGAACAGCGTCTTGAACAGCTCCGGCACCACGTCATTGTTGCTCGCAAGCTTCAGCCCCGCTGCATGGCCCATATAGCCGAGCAGCGCCAGCAGGCCGAGCAGCAGCGTGTAGGCCGGCAGCAGCATCGCGTTCTTGCGAATGGTGTTGCCGCCTGATGACGCGAAGATGCCGGTCAGCGTGTGCGGGTACATGAAGGCAGCCAGCGCCGAGCCGAGCGCCAGCGAGGCGTAGGGCACGATCTGCGCCGGCGACAACAGGATGCCGCCCGAGCCCTTGGCCGCAAACGCTGCATCCGCCGCGGTGAAGATCGCGCCGTAGCCGCCGAGCTTGGACGGCACGATCGCGATCGCGGCGATCACCACGATGTAGATCATGATGTCCTTGACGAAGGCGATCAGCGCAGGCGCGCGCAGGCCCGACGAATAGGTGTAGAGCGCCAGCACCAGGAAGGCGAGCACCAGCGGCACCTCGCCGCTCAGCCCGAGCGCCTTGATCGCGACTTCCATGCCGATCAGCTGGAGCGCGATGTAAGGCATCGTTGCCAACACGCCGGTCGCGGCGACGGCAAGCTCGAGCGCGCGCGAGCCGTAGGCGCCGCGTACCACGTCGCCCGCGGTGACATAGCCGCGTTCCTTGGCGACCTTCCACAACACCGGCATCACCGCGAACACGAAGGGATAGACGATGATGGTGTAAGGCAGCGCGAAGAATCCGTAGGCGCCGACCGCGTAGACCAGCGCGGGAACGGCAATCACGGTGTAGGCGGTGTAGAAATCGCCGCCGACCAGGAACCAGGTGATCCAGGTCCCGAACCTGCGGCCACCGAGGCCCCACTCGTCGAGATGAGCGAGCGTCTCCGGCTTGCGCCAGCGCGCGGCGACGAAGCCCATGCCGGTGACGAGGATGAACAAGACGAGAAAAACGGCGAAGGCCGCGCTATCGACATTAGCCAGCACGACGCACGCTCCTGTAGACGATCCAGGTGATGAGCGAGGTGAGCGGCACCCAGGCGAGCTGATACCAGTAGAAGAACGGGAAGCCGAACAGATAGGGCTCCCGGACATTGTAGAACGGCACGATCATCAGGCCGATGAACGGCAACAACAGCAAGAGACGTATCACGCTCTCTCCTCCCGTGTGAGTGAAGTCGGCGCGCTTTTCGTGAAGCACGCCTTGAGCGCGATATAGCTGAGATCACCCGCCAGCCCCTCCCCCTACCTTGGCGCGGCCAGCCCCCCATACTTTCGTATGGGCACGGCGCCCGATAGGTCGTCATGCGAGGAGCCCGCGACAAAATCGCGTAGCAATTTCGCGCAGGCAACGAAGCAATCCAGACTATCTCCTCGGAAATAGTCTGGATTGCTTCGCTTCGCTCGCAATGACGGATTTAGAGAGACGCCTACTGCCGCCTGCCGCTCGCGGACGGCGCGGGCTTCGGCGGCTCGGCGGGCGGCGGAGCAGCGGCCGGCGCGCTGTTGCTGGCGCCGAACAGCACGCGGGTCGGGTTGCGGTCGAAATTGTTCACGGCACGGCTGATGTCGCCGAGCGTGCGGCGACCGTCGGTCATCAGCGCGCCGGAGCGCTTGTCGAAGTCTTCAGCCAGTTCGCGAATCGACTTCACCGTCAGGAACAGCTCGCCGCCGTCCTTGCCGCCGGCGAGCGAGTTGAGGCCGAGCATGAGGTTGTCGGCCTTCAGCATCACGCCGTCGACCTTGGCCATCACGCCGTCGATCTTCTCGGAATTGCGCGCGAGCGAACTGGTGAACGTCTCGAGATTCTTCAGCGAGTTCTTCACCGACTCCTGATTGTCGGCGACGATCTTGTTGATGTTCTGCAGCGTGCCGCGGATCGCTTCGGTGACGTCCTGGAGCTTGTTCGGATCGGCCGTCAGCGTCGGAATGCCGTCCTCGTCGAGCGGCGGCGGCGGCGCGGCCTCCTCGCCGCCCTTGAGCGAGATCGCAGCAACACCGGTCAGGCCCTGGAATTCGAGGCCGACCAGGGTGTCCTTGCGCAGCGGCGTGTTGTTCTCGATCATGGCGAGTGCGACAACGCGCCGCGGGTTGTCGAGCTTCACCGAGACCACTTCGCCGACCCGGATACCGTTGAAGTTGACGCTGCCGCCGTTGCGCAGACCCGCCGCCGGGCCCTCGAACACGACACGGAAGGGGCTGCGCTGCTTGGTGGTGTGCAGCGACTGGAACCAGAGCACGAAGCCGATCGCAGCCGCGATCACCGCCAGCGTGAAGGATCCGATCAATACGTAATTCGCCCGCGTTTCCATCAGGTGCTCCGGCTACTCAACTCATCACTGCGCGGGCGCGCTTGCCATGGAAATATTGCCTCAGCCAGGGATGCTGCGAGGCCTGCATGTCGGCAATCGACCCTGCCGCAATGATCTTACCGTTCCCTAAAACGGCGATGCGGTCGCAAGCTGTGTAAAGGCTGTCGAGATCGTGGGTTACCATGAAAACCGTCAGCCCCAAAGTCCGCTGCAGCGTCCTGACCAACTCGTCGAAATCGCCGGCGCCGATCGGATCGAGCCCCGAGGTCGGCTCGTCCAGGAAGACGAGATCAGGGTCGAGCGACAGCGCGCGGGCGAGCGCGACGCGCTTGATCATGCCGCCGGAGAGTTCCGAAGGAAAACGCTCGGCCACCTCGGGCTTGAGACCGACCATGGCGAGCTTGGCCATGGTGATCTCGTCCATCAGCCGCTGCGAGACGCGTAAGTACTCGCGCATCGGAAACTGGATGTTCTGCCGCACGGTGAGCGAGGAGAACAGCGCTCCTTGCTGAAACAGCACGCCCCAGCGCCGTTCGACATTGCGGCGCTGCGACGTGTTGGAAGCATCGAGGTCGACGCCAAACACTTCGATGGAGCCCGCAACCTTCGGCACGAGACCAATGATAGTGCGCGTCAGCACCGATTTTCCCGCGCCTGAAGGGCCGACAAATCCAAGAATCTCACCGCGCTTGACGTCGAGGTTGAGGCCGTCGAGCACGCGCGTCGAACCGAACTGCACGGTGATGTCGCGGACGCGGATGATGGGATTTTGAATCGCGCTTTGGGTTTCTCGTTGAGTTTCTCGCGCCATCGTCACATCCCGATCGAGGCGAAGAAGATGGCGAACACGCCGTCCATCACGATGACGAAGAAGATGCCCTTCACCACCGATGCCGTGGTGTGCTGTCCGAGCGATTCCGCGCTGCCCTGCACCGCGAGTCCCTCGACGCAGGCGACGATGCCGATCACCGCGGCCATCACGGGCGCCTTGACGATGCCGACGATGAAATGGTCGATCGAGATGGCGTCGCGCAGGCGCAGCAGGAATGCTTCGGGATCGACGCCGCCATAGAGCCAGGCGACGAGGCCGCCGCCATAGAGCGCGGCCATGGCGCCCAGGAACGCGAGGATCGGCAGCGCCAGCACCAAGGCCAGCATGCGCGGCAGCACCAGCACCTCGATCGGATCGAAGCCCATGGTGCGCAGCGCGTCGATCTCCTCGCGCATCTTCATCGAGCCGAGCTCGGCGGTGTAGGCGCTGCCCGAGCGGCCCGCGACCATGATCGCGACCAGCAGCACGCCGATCTCTCGGAGCACAAGCACGCCAAGCATGTCGACGACGAAGATGTCGGCGCCGAAGCGGCGGAAATGGAAGATGCCTTGTTGCGCGATGATGCAGCCGATCAGGAAGGTGATCAGCACGATGATCGGCACGGCACGCCAGCAGACCTGCTCCATGTGATGCACGGTCGAGGTCAGGCGGAACGAGCGCGGACGGAGCAGCACATGCGCGCCTGCCGCGAGCACCGCGCCTAACATGTCGATCAGGCCGGCAAAGGTACCGCCGACGCCGGCCACGGCGCGGCCGATCTGCTCCAGCATGCCGGTGATGGTGATCGCCGAGCTCTCGACCACAGGGGTCGCACGGACCCGCCGCACCTCGTCGACGAGGCTCGAATAGTTCGCGGACAACCCGGCGATCTGCGCCTCGACGGCGCCTTTCGTCAGGCTACGGCGCAGCCGCTCGATCAGCCAGGCCCCAAAGGTGTCGAGCTTGGCGACCTCGGAGACGTCGATGAAGATGTTCTGGGGGCTGCCGGCGAGCTTCTCGGCGTCGGCGACCATCCGCTCCAGGGCCGGCGCGAAGCTCGCCGTCCAGGTTCCGGTGGCGCAGAGGGCCAGCGCATTGCCTTTGGCAATCCGTTCCAGCTTCGGATCGCCGCTCAAGGTGTCCGCTCCCATACGACCAGGGCGGAGAAAATCAGAGTGTTGCGCACGCGCCCTTACCCAGAAAAGGTATCCCCAACTGGTTAATATTAGTTGCTAGAGGTAACCAGCAGGTTCAGATTTCGCCAGAGTTCAAAATGACTTCCAGCAAAGTTCCGGCTCTTGCCGCCCGAATCGAGCGGTTTCCCATCGCCGGCAGTTTCACCATCAGCCGGGGCACCAAGACGGAAGCTGCGACCGTCGTGGCCGAACTGAGCCGGAACGGCCTCGTCGGCCGCGGCGAATGCGTGCCCTATCCCCGCTATGGGGAGACGCCCGAGGCGGCCCTTGCAGCCATCCTGGCGATGCAGGCGGCGGTGGCGGGCGGGCTGACGCGGCAGGCGCTCCAGGCAGCCATGCCGCCAGGAGCTGCCCGCAATGCTCTGGATTGCGCCCTGATCGACTTAGAGGCCAAGGCAGCCGGACAGCGGGCCTGGAACCTGCTGGACCGGCCGGTCCCGGGCGAGCGCACCACGGCCTACACGATCTCGCTCGGCACGCCCGAGGCCATGGCGGCGGCGACCGCCAAAGCGGCGCACCGTCCGTTGCTGAAGATCAAGCTCGGCGGCGACGGCGATGCGCTGCGGATCGCGGCGGTGCGCAAGGCTGCCCCCGAATCCGAGCTGATCGTCGATGCCAACGAATCCTGGACCGAGGCCAATCTGGAAGCCAACCTCGCCGCCTGCTCCGCCGTCGGCGTCACTCTGGTGGAGCAGCCGCTGCCGGCGGGCAAGGACGACGCGCTGGCGCGGATCAAGCGGCCGCTCGCGGTCTGCGCCGACGAGAGCGTGCACGACCGCCACTCGCTGGCGCCGCTCCGCGACCGCTACGATGCTGTCAACATCAAACTCGACAAGACCGGCGGCCTGACCGAAGCGCTCGCCATGGCGGACGCGGCGCAGGCGCTCGGCCTCGAGATCATGATCGGCTGCATGGTCGCGACGTCGCTCTCGATGGCGCCCGCCATGCTGGTGACGCCGCAGGCGCGCTTCGTCGATCTCGACGGTCCGTTGCTGCTCGCCCGCGACCGCGATCATGGGCTTCGTTACGACGGCAGCCTGGTCTATCCGCCCGACGCCGCGCTGTGGGGCTGATCCTTCAGCCGATGCCGCGCCGACCAGATCAGAAGCGCACCGGCCGCAGCCATCGCCGCCATGACGTAGTACAGCCCCTCGCCATAACGCGCGTAGATCGCGCCTGAGACGATCGACGTGGCCGAGCTCAACAGCCCGCCGATCGCCGCGTAATATCCCTGTCCCCGCGCCATTTGACGGGGCGGCACGTGATGCACCAGGAGATTCATCACGCCCACCTGGGTGAGGCCGAAGCTCAGGCCATGGCCGAGCTGCGCGAATGCGAGCAGGCCGATCGGCGGCTCATGCGCGGTGATCGCCCAGCGTATCACCGCACTCGAGCCTCCGATCACGACCAGCAGCGCCGGATGCAATGAAAAGCGAGGCGACACCGCGAAGACGACGATCTCGGCACACACGCCGAGCACCCACAGCCCCGCGATCGTCAATCCGCCGAGACCATGGCTCTGCCAGTTGATCGAGGCGAAGGTGTAGTAGGCGACGTGGCTGGACTGGATCAGCGCGGACGAGACGACGATGGCGAGGAAGCCCGCGTCGCGCAGCAGAGGCTTGCCGGCCTCCCTCGCCCCGGATGTTCGCGGCACATCCTCCAGCGGCTGCAGCGAAAGCCCTGTCATGGCCGAGATCGTCGCCATCGCGACGATGATCCAGATCAGCTGGCGCGCTGCGATCAATTCGATCAACAGCCCGCAAGCAAGCGCACCGAGGATGAACGCGACCGATCCCCAGAGCCGCACGGGCCCGTAATCGAATTTGTACCTGCTGACGCCGCGCAAGGCGTAGGCATCGGTGAGCGGGGTCAGCGGAGTCCAGCAGCAACAGGTCACGATGTAGAGAACGAGCACCGGCCAAGGCTGCTGCTGGGTGCCGACGAGCACGAAGCAGAGCGCGGTGGCCGACGCCGTCAGGAGCATCGCGCTGCGCAACGCGCGGCGCCGTTCGGCGAGGCCGGTCACGACAGGCAGCGTCGTGAAGCGCGTGACGGCGGGAACGGCGCTGATGATTCCGATCCAACCCGGCTCGATGCCGATGGCCTTCAGCCACACCGTGAAGAACGGCAGATGGGTGCCCAGGACACCGTACGACGTGCCGTAGAACAGCGCGAGACTCACGGCGAATCGCCGCTTGACCGCTGCTGGCGTGGGGATTTGTGATTCGGGAGGCATCAAACCAATTGCGATTCGGTCGATATCGTGGTGATCGTTACAGTAACGCGCGGTGATTTGCGCGACGAGATTGTCATGGCCAACGAAGCATTCGCCCTCTCGCCCATGTCTGCCCGCGCGGCCGAGCCGAACGAGCAGGATTACGACGCGATCCGCGAAGCCTTCATGGAGACCGCGCGGGGCCGCTGGTTCCTCGGCGAATACGCCAAGCGCAACCGCAATGCCGACACGAGCATGGTGCTCGACGCGGTTGCGAAAATCGAAGAAACCCTTGCGGCACAGCGTCAACCCGTCGTCGAGGATCGCCTGCCCGAAGCCCTCGTCGCAATCCGCCGCGCGGTCGAGGACGCGGAAAGCGCGGCCGCCAAGGCATTCGATCCCGCCGCGATCGAGACAAGCCTCGCGCCTGTGACGCGCGGCGTGCGCATCATCAAGGAGATCTCCTGGCGCTGGCGCGAGATCGGCGCCGACGGGCGAATCTGCGACCTGATTGATTCGCAGCTCGCCTCGATCGAAGCGGCCTGCGCGCAGGTGTCGGCCATCGATCCGCGCGGCGACCTCAAGGCCGCCTTCGATCTGCTCAAGGACCGGGTCGATCAGACCGATGCTGGGGCTGCTGCACCGCAGGCGATGGCGCAGCCGGCGCCCGAGCAGCCGGCGCCGCCGGTGGCTGAGGCACAGGTTGCCGAAGCGCCCGCTGTGATGGCGAGCGAAGCACCCGTGGCTTTTATGGAGACGCCGCAGGAGATCGCGCCCGAACCCGAGGCAGCCGCCGATATCAGCGACATCGCTGAGGACGCGACGATGCACGTGGCGGTCGCGCCCGAGATCGTCGAAAGCGATACCGCCGTCGAGGAGAGCTTTGCCGCGGTCGAGGACAGCCTCTCCGCCCCCGCAGGCCTTGCCGAGATCATCGACGAATTCTCGCTCGATGCCGCCGCGGAAGCCGAGGACGACGCCATCCTCGACGCCATCGCGCTGGAGATGGCCGCGCCCGATCCGGAATTCGACGCGATCGTCGAGCCCATGGAGATGGCAGCAGCGGTTCCCGAGCCGCTGCCGGAAGAGATGTCCGCAGAGATCGCGGAGCCGGTCGCCATGGCGGCGCCGGCCGCGCCCGATGTCGAGGAGCTCGTCGTCGAGGAGCCGGTGACTGAGGCCCCGATCGCGCTGGAATCGCTCGCGCGCCTCACCGATGCCATCGCGGAAGCCGCCGCCGAAGTGATGGAGCAGCCGGCCCCCGCCATGGCGGCCGCGGCCTTCTCAGGCGCAGCCGCCACCGCAACGCTGCCGCTGCCGTCCCCCCTGCCCGAGCCCTCGCTCGGCGCCACCATCCTCGCCAGCGGCATCCTGCAAAAGCCCCGCCCCGCCGCCAACGACGCGCTCGCGCCGATCCGCCGCATGACCCAGGCCGAGAAGATCGCGTTCTTCTCGTAAGCGGCGGTGACGCACGTCCGCCTCCACATCGTCATTGCGAGCGCAGCGAAGCAATCCAGGATCCGTCCGCGGAGAGGCGCTGGATTGCTTCGCTGCGCTCGCAATGACGGCGCATGAGGAAACAGTTTCCCCCAATGGCCTCACCCCAGCCAATCCCTGCGTGATTTGGATCACCCTCCTCGCTACGGTGATCCCGATCACGGACCAGGCTTCGAACGCAATCTAGCTTCCTCGCAACCAATCTCGCATCGAGATGAGTGCCAAAGGAGCACGCCATGTTCCGCCTGAAATCCGCCCTGATGACTGCCGGCCTGCTGGGAAGCCTGTTCGGCTTTGCCTGCGGCCCTGTTTCCGCGCAAGTTGCCCCCGCCGCGCCCGCCCCGACTGCGCTGCAAGGCCCGGAGCAGCGGGTGGCACTGGTGATCGGCAATTCGAACTACCAGAACGCGCCGCAGCTTGCGAACCCCGACAATGACGCCCAGTCGATGGCGCAGTTCCTCAACTCAGCCGGCTTCGAGGTGATCTCGGCGACCGACCTCGGCCAGAACGACATGCTGCGCGTGGTGCAGGATTTCTCCGCCAAAGTGTCCGCGCGCGGTCCGAACACGGTGGCGATGGTTTATTACGCCGGTCACGGCGTGCAGCTTGCCGGCGAGAACTACCTCGTCCCTGTCGACGCGAAAGTCTCGAACCAGACCGAACTGGTCAACGACTCGGTTCGCCTGGTCGACGTGATGTCGACGCTGGAGACGATCCCGAGCCGGATGCGCATCGTCATCCTCGACGCTTGCCGCAACAACCCGTTCCCCAACGTGAATGACGCCGGGCGCGGCCTCGCCATCGTCGATGCGCCGAACGGCTCGATTGTCGGCTATTCGACCGCGCCGGGCGCCGAAGCGCTCGACGGTACGGGCGGCCACAGTCCCTATACGCAAGCGTTCCTGAACGTCGCGCGCGAGCCCAATGTGCCGATCGAGCAGCTGTTCAAGCGCGTGCGGCTCGCGGTGAACCAGACCACCAGCGGCGCACAAGTGCCGTGGGAGAGCTCCTCGCTCACCTCCGACTTCACCTTCTTCGGCGACACCGCCGTGGCCGCCAACCGCGCACCGGTGCATGCGCCGGTGGTGCAGTTGGCCTCCAACCTGCCGAGCCGCTCGGCGCGTCAGGCCTATGATTACGTGCTGTCCGAGGGCAAGCCGGAATATTATCAGGAGTTCGTCGCGATGTATCCGCACGACCCGCTGTGCGATCACATCCGCTGGCTGCTGGCGAACCTCCTGATCTCGCAGGCCTGGCACGAAGCGGTGCTCCTGAACTCGCCGATCGGCTACCAGGCCTTCTACAGCAAATACGGCAACAGCCCCTATGCACAAGCCGCGCTCAAGCTCGAGGCCCAGCCGAAGATCATCCCGCTGATGCAGGCGACCAAGTTCCTGGCTCCGCAGAACATCGCCCCGACGCTGAAGATCGGCAATCTCGGCCAGCCCAAATACATGCCGCTGATGCAGCAGGGCAATGGCGGCTCGCCGATGAACGCCAACCTGCCGGTCGGGCAGAAGCCGGTCGATGGCACCGTCAGCAAGATCGTCACCCTGCCCGCGCCTGTTAACACCACGACGAACAACAACGGCATCGGCAAGATCGTGACGCTGCCGGTGACCAACACCACACCGAACACCGGCAACACCAATGCCGGCCCGGCGGGCAAGACCAGTTCGACCGTCGACGTCAAGACCACCGACGTGAAGCCGACGAATGGTCAGCCCCACAACCAGCCGATCCGCCTCAACAACGGCGTCGTGAAGCTCAACAACAACCCGGTGAACAAGGTGCAAGTCCAGAACGGCGTCCAGAACAACCGGCCGCAGTTCAATGCGACGGGCAACGGCGGCGGCAACAACAATTTCCGCCAATCGATGAACCAGTCGCCCGCGATGACCGGCGGCAACAACCACCGCGGCTTCATGCATTGATTACCGCAAGCAACGAACGACAAAGGGGCAGAACGGAAACGCTCTGCCCCTTCTGCATGTCAGTTCCTGGTCATCCGGGATGCGCCGCGAGGCGCAGGCCCGGAATCCATTGTGCGGCAGAGATGGTGGGGAAATGGATTCTCAGATGCGCAATTGCGCATCATAGCTCTCGCTCCGCGAGCCCCGGAATGACGCCTAAGCCACCAGCTCGGCGAACAGATCCGCATCGACGTTGCCGCCTGACAGCACGATGACGACGTTCTTGCCGGCGACATCCAGGCGTCCCGCCAGCAGCGCCGCGAGGCCGACTGCGCCGCCCGGCTCGACCACCAGCTTCAGCTCGTGATAGGCGAAGGCAACCGCCGCGCCGACTTCCTTGTCGGACGCCGTCACGCCGCGCGCCAGCAGCTTGCTGTTGATCGCGAAGGTCATCTCGCCGGGGATCAGCGCCATCAGCGCATCGCAGATGGTGCGGCCCGCCGGCGGATGCGGCTCGCGATGGCCGGCGCTCAGCGAAATGCCGTGATCGTCGAACGCCTCCGGTTCGGCCACCACAATCTGTGCCTGCGGATAGCGCGCCTTCACGGCCGTGGCGACGCCCGCGATCAGGCCGCCGCCGGAAGCCGGCGCCACCACGATGTCAGGCGGGAGGCCGAGCATTGCCATGTCTTCCGCGATCTCGCGGCCGGCGGTGCCCTGGCCCGCGATCACGAAGGGATCGTCATAGGGCCGCACCAAGGTCGCGCCGCGCTTCTCGGCGATGCCGCGCGAGATTGCCTCGCGGTCGTCGTTGTAGCGGTCGTACAGCACGACCTCGGCACCATAGGATTTGGTGCGCTCGCGCTTCGACAGCGGCGCGTCCGCCGGCATCACGATGGTCGCATGCATGTCGAGGATTTTCGCCGCCGCCGCCACGCCCTGGGCGTGGTTGCCGGAGGAGAATGCGACGACGCCGCCGGCCCGCTTGTCCTGCGGGATCGAGAACACCTTGTTGAAGGCGCCGCGGAACTTGAAGGAGCCGGTGCGCTGGAGCATCTCCGGCTTCAGGAACACTTTTGCGCCCACGCGCTCGTTGAGCACGGGAAAGGACAGCAGCGGAGTGCGGACGGCGAAAGGCGCGAGCACGCGGGCAGCGGCGTCGATATCGGCGGGGCCGATCGGAAGGGGCTGTTCGGACATCGGGTGATGTTATCGCGGGGGACGAGGCGCGGGCAAGACACCTCCGCGCGAGGATTTCCAAAGCGCTTTCGAGCGAAGTGGGCACCGGTTCGCATGAAGAAAACGCGTCAAAACAGGAATCTAGGCCACGAACCGCTTCTGTTCCGCCCCGGCCCGGCCCGGCAGCACGGCGCCGACGGCGCGGATGCTGTCGACAAAAGCCCTCGCCGAGGCCTCCCAGGTGTAGGCGGCGGCGAATTCGACACAGGCTTGCCTAGAGATGTCGAGCGCGGCGAAGCAGGCGTTGCGCAGGTCGTGGTCGAGCGCGCCGACGGGCGCATCCCCGATCACGTCCCGCGGGCCCTTGACCGGGAAGGCCGCGACCGGCAGGCCGCTCGCCAGCGCCTCGAGCAGGACCAGGCCGAACGTGTCGGTCTTGCTCGGAAACACGAAGACGTCGGCCGCCGCATAGATGTCGGCCAGTTCCTCGCCGTGCTTCTCGCCCAGGAAAATCGCCTCGGGATAGGCCTCCTCCAACGCGTTGCGCGCCGGGCCGTCACCGACGATCACCTTGGTGCCGGGCAGATCGAGCTCGAGGAACGCCTCGAGATTCTTCTCCACCGCGACGCGGCCGACCGAGAGGAATATCGGCGCCGGCAGACAGAGATCGACCGCGTGGGGATGGAACAGATGGGTGTCGACCCCGCGCGGCCACAGCACGACATTGTCGAACCCGCGCTCGCCGAGCTCCCGGGCCAGCGCAGGAGTAGCCGCCATCACGGCCCGGCTCGGGCTGTGGAATCGGCGCAGCGCCCGCCAGATCAGCGAGCCCGGCACCGGCACCCGGGCACGGACATATTCGGGAAAGCGGGTATGGAAGCTGGTCGTGAACGGCAGCTTGCGCTGGCGGCAATAGCGGCGGACCATCAGCCCGATCGGCCCTTCCGTCGCGATATGGATGCTGTCGGGCCGCGCTTCCTCGATCAGTCTTGCAATGCGCGCCGGCCGCGGCATCGCCAACCGCACGTCGCGATAGCTCGGCATCGCGAAGGTGCGGAACGATTGCGGCGTCAGGAACGCGAACTCGACACCGAGACCTTCGACGCTAAGCGTCTTCGCGGCGTCAGCGAGCTTGGTCAGCGTCCGAACCACACCGTTGACTTGCGGGTGCCAGGCGTCGGTCGCGACCAGGATGCGCATCAGGCCGCCCTTGCTGCCACCTGCGGCACTTGTGCCGGCTTCTGCAGATGATCCGCCCAGGTGATGATCTCGAAACGGCCGTCGTCGTGCTCGACCAGCGCGGTGCAGCTTTCGACCCAGTCGCCGCAGTTCATGTAGCGGATGCCGTTCTCGTCGCGGATCACGGCGTAGTGGATGTGGCCGCAGATCACGCCGTCGGCGTCGTGGCGCCGCGCTTCGGCGGAGAGCGCCTGCTCGAACGCGCCGATATAGTTGACCGCGTTCTTCACCTTCTGCTTGGCCCATTGCGACAGCGACCAATAGGGCACGCCGAACAGGCGGCGGAAGAAGTTGACGAAGCGATTCATCTGGATCGCGAAGTCATAGGCCTTGTCGCCGAGATGGGCGAGCCAGCGCGCGTTCTGCACCACGAGGTCGAAGATGTCGCCGTGGATGACGAGATAGCGCTTGCCGTCCACGCCGGTGTGCACCGTGTTCTCGACGACGTCGATGCCGCCGAAATGGGTGCCGTAATAATTGCGCAGGAACTCGTCGTGATTGCCGGGCACGTAAATGACCTTGGCGCCCTTGCGCGCCTTGCGCAGCAGCTTCTGCACCAAATCGTTATGCGATTGCGGCCAGTGCCAGCTCGATTTCAGCGCCCAGCCGTCGACGATGTCGCCGACGAGATAGATGGTGTCGGCATCGTGGTAGCGCAGGAAGTCCAGCAAGAGGTCGGCTTGAGAGCCGCGGGCTCCGAGATGAACGTCGGAGATGAACAACGTGCGAAAGCGCCGCTCCGGGCTCTCGTCACTCACATCGTAACTTCCCATGCGCCAGCCTGTAACTGTGTCCCGTGACAGGGGGATGACCGATTGAACCCTTGAGGCACCCTCAGATACGAATCGAACCTTGCCTCGCCTTCCCCGCGAATATCAGTCACATGCGACAATCAGGCGACATGGTCAGGCAATGATGGCCTGCAGAACCCCGGAACCCTGGCTTTGTTGGTTAATATCGGGACCGTCGGCGCCAGCAGGACGCCGGCGTCAGTAAAACGTGTGGAAATGGTGGATCGGCCCGTGGCCGTGACCGACGCTGAAACGGTCGGCCGACGCGATTGCCGCGCTGATCCAGCTCTTGGCATGGCGCACGGCCGTCGCGAGATCCTCGTCCTTGGCGAGGCCCGCCGCCACTGCCGACGACAGCGAGCAGCCGGTGCCGTGGGTATTGCGGGTGGCGATGCGCGGCGCGGCGAGCGCGAGCGTGGTGTCAGCACTGACGAGATAGTCGGTGCTCTCCGCGCCCTCGCCGTGCCCGCCCTTGATCAGGACCGCACGGCAACCGAGAGACAGCAGGCGGCGCCCCTGGCTTTCGATCTCGGCCTCGCTTCGCGCGACTGGCTCGTCGAGCAGCGCGGCCGCCTCCGGCAGATTGGGCGTGATCACGGATGCGAGCGGCATCAGTTTCGCGCGCAACGCCGCCACGGCCTCTGCGGCGAGCAGGCGGTCGCCTGATGTCGCGACCATCACGGGATCGAGCACGACATGGCGCGGCTTCCAGCGCGCCAGCGCACAAGCGATCGCATCGATGCTCGCAGCCTGCGCCACCATGCCGATCTTGACCGCGCCGACATCGAGATCGGAAAACACGGCATCGATCTGCGCGGCGACGAAATTGGCCGGCACCGCATGAATGCCGGTGACGCCCTTGGTGTTCTGCGCCGTCAGCGCCGTGATCGCGGACGCCCCGTACA
The DNA here is from genome assembly GCF_004114955.1 of Bradyrhizobium guangzhouense. Classification (NCBI taxonomy): domain Bacteria; kingdom Pseudomonadati; phylum Pseudomonadota; class Alphaproteobacteria; order Hyphomicrobiales; family Nitrobacteraceae; genus Bradyrhizobium; species Bradyrhizobium guangzhouense. Next base: position 2,498,203 of record NZ_CP030053.1, on the reverse strand, counting down.
CGCCGAGCGCGGCAAACGTCTTCAAGTCCGCCTGAATGCCGGCGCCGCCGCTCGAATCCGAGCCGGCAATGGTGAGCGCCACGGGCGTGGTCATCGCGGGATTCGCTTGCTTGAAGGAACGACGGCCATGATCTGTCCTGACATGGCCTGTCCTAGCGCGCCCCTGCAGCTCCAGCAAGCCGGCGAATCAGGCAGAAACGGTGCCGCACAGCCGTGTCGTCCCGGAAGCGTGCACATCCCGGAAAATATGACCTAGGCATCACCCGGCCTTGGCGCATCCTCCCAAATCGGTGAAACATTAGTGAATTCGTCCAGCGACTCCAAATTGCGGGCCGGTTCGGCCTGCAATTCTCTCGGGAAGAAATCATGTGGGCCTTTTTCGAACGTCTCCTCGATTCGTCAATGCTTTCACCGCACGGCATCTGCCTGTTGTGGGAACCCGAGCTGATCTGGCTGCACGTTGCCTCCGATGCCGTGATCGCCGCCGCCTATTTCTCGATCCCGTTCGCTCTCACCATTCTCGTCACCAAGCGGCGCGACCTCCAGTTCGGCTGGGTCTACTGGGCGTTCGCGATCTTCATCATGGCCTGCGGCCTGACACATCTGTTGTCGATCTACACGCTCTGGGTTCCGATCTACGGCATTGAGGGCATCGTCAAGGCGGTCACGGCTGCGGCCTCCATCTTCACCGCGGGCGCGCTGTGGCCCCTGCTGCCGAAGATCCTGGCGATCCCCTCCCCGTTCGAGCTGCAAAAGGTTCAGGCCGCGCTCGAGGAGGAAGAGATCAAGAGCCGGGACGCGACGCTGCTGCTCAAACAGGTGGGCGAGGCTCAGCGCGCGATGCGCGAAAGCATGACGCGCCTCACAGCCGTGGTCGAGACGGCGGTCGACGGCGTCATCCTGTTCGACGCGCAAGCCCGCATTCTCCTGTTCAACCCCGCTTGCGAACGGCTGTTCGGCTATCGCGCCGACGAACTCATGAATCGCGACATCGGCATGCTGATGTCCAATGAGGAGAGGTCCTCATCCGCAGGTCATGCGCGGCGTTTCGCAACCGGAGAAGCCGTCGGCCTGCGCAAGGATGGCTCGACGTTTCCGATGGACCTGTCGGTGGGCCAGGCCTGGCAGGACGGCGAGCTGATCCACGTCGGCATCATCCACGATCTGACCACGCGCAAGCTCACCGAGCAGCAGCTCCAGCAGGCGCAGAAGATGGAGACGGTCGGCCAGCTCTCCGGCGGCATCGCCCACGACTTCAACAATCTCCTCACCGTCATCATCGGCAACGCCGAGCATCTCAGCGAGCAGCTCAAGGCGCGGCCCGATCTCAGGCAATTTGCCGACGACATCTGCGAGTCCGGTGAACGCGGCGCAGAACTGACGCAGCGGCTGCTGGCGTTCAGCCGCCGCCAGTTGCTCCAGCCGCGCACGATCGACTGCCGCGAGCTGATCCTGTCCATGCTCAAGCTGCTCAAGCGCACCTTGCGCGAGAACATCGAGATCAGGACGACGTTCGGTCCGGGCACCATCCGGGCGTTTGCGGACCGCGCCCAGCTCGAATCCGCGGTGCTGAACCTTGCGCTCAACGCGCAGGACGCGATGCCATCGGGCGGGCATTTGACGCTGAGCACGGAGATCGCCGCGATCGACGATGACTATCGCGCCCTTCACCCGGAAGTCGCATCCGGCAGCTACGCCCTGATCTCGGTCACCGATGACGGCGAAGGCATGACCCCTGAGGTCATCGAGCGCGCCTTCGAGCCGTTCTTCACCACCAAGGAGGTCGGTAAGGGGTCCGGCCTCGGGCTGAGCATGGTCTATGGCTTCGCCAAGCAATCCGACGGCCATGTCTCTATCTACAGCGAAGAGGGTCTGGGGACGACGGTCCGGATCTATCTGCCGCGCGTCGGCGCCGGACAGTCGGTGGCCGACATGCCCGAGACCGACGAGGCTGCGCCGCGGGGCCATGAGACCATCCTGATCGCGGAGGACGATCCGTTCGTGCGCTCCTCGGTGATCCAGCGGGTGGAGGCGCTCGGCTATCGCGTCGTCGCCGCCGTCAATGGCAAGGAGGCCTTGCAGCGGCTGCGCGCCGATCCCCGCATCGACATGCTGTTCACCGATATCGTGATGCCCGGTGGCATGAGCGGCTGGGAGCTCGCCGAGCAGGCCCGTCGCGTCAGGCCCGGCCTGCCGGTGCTGTTCACCTCGGGCTATGCGCTGGAGACCCTGGTCGAGCAGGGCCGCGTGCAGGCGCATGCCGTCATCCTGACCAAGCCCTATCGCAAGGCCGAGCTCGCCCAGCGGCTCAGGGACGCATTTGCAGCGGCGGCGGTGACGTCGTAAAGCCCGGCCTGGCCTCTGACGGTCGGCCTGCCCGCTTGCTAAATCGGCCCGGTTTTGGCCTATTAGCCGACAAGATATGCCTTCGGAGTGACTGCAATGGTTCCTTTCTTCGTCCAGATCAAATGCAAGCTCGGCCAGTCCTACACGGTCGCCAATGCGCTTGCGGAAGCCGAGATCGCCTCCGAGATCTATTCCACCGCCGGCCAATACGATCTGCTGGTGAAGTTCTATGTCGACAAGGACACCGACATCGGCCACTTCGTCAACGAGAAGGTGCAAGTGCTGCCCGGCATCCAGGACACGCTCACCATCATCACCTTCAAGGCGTTCGGCACCGGCTAGCCGCCTTCCTTGCGCTTGGGCGGCGTCGGGCCGTCGACCGGCGGCAACGACTTCAAATAGGCCGCCATCGCGGCGCGATCCTCTGGCTTCAGTTGCGCCAGATTCTTGATCACCGGCCGCATCGAGCCCGATGCGCTGTCGCCTTCGGGCATGTCGCCGGTCTCGAGGAAATCGGCGATATCCTTCTCACTCCAGTCACCGATGCCTTTCTGCGTGATGTTCGGCACCCAGCCCTCGCCTTCGGGATTGGGGCCGCCGGCAAAGCGCTGCGAGCTGATGACGCCGCCGAGCAAATTGCGCGGGCTGTGGCATTCGGCGCAATGGCCAAAACCGTTCACGAGATAGGCGCCGCGATTCCACTCTGCCGGATGCATCGCCGCCGGCACGAACGGCCTGACATCCATGAACAGCAATTTCCAGATGCCGACATTGCGGCGGATATTGAAGGGAAACCGCAGATCGTGGTCGCGCACGCGGCCGGCGACCGGCGGCAATGTCTTCAGATAGGCAAAGAGATCGCGGACGTCATCAACTTTCGCGATGTGATAGGACGTGTAGGGAAACGCCGGGAAGTAGTGCGTGCCCTCGGGCGAAACGCCGCGCTTCACCGCATTGACGAAATCGGCCTCGCTCCAGCGGCCGATGCCGTCGGTGGGATCAGGGGAAATGTTCGGGGCATAGAACGTCCCGAATGGCGAGCCGAGCGCGAGACCGCCGCCGAGCTTCAAACGGTCCGGCTGGTTGGGCACGGCATGGCAGGACGAGCAGCCGCCGGCGTTGAACAGTTCCTGCCCGTTGGCAAGGTCGGGCCCGCGGGTCGGCGCCGGCAAGGCCAAGGCGCTCGGCGCAGTCAGCCACCAGTAGACGGCAAAGGCTGCGACAGCAGCAATCAAAGTGACATAAATTGTTCGTCGCAGCATTGAGGATCCCATTGAGCTCGAGCGAATTTACGGATCATCCTGCAGCCGCTCCAGCCACGAATAATTTAGATGGTTTGATCGGAATCCGGGAATAAAGTCGGGACCGCACTGTTTGCAAGTTGACAGCAATCAGGCGTCAACAGGGAGAGACCCATGAACAAAACGCTTTTTGCCACGCTGGCACTCGGAGCCGCCGTCGCATTCGCAGGCTCGGCCAGCGCGGAGAAACTGAAGGCGACGCTGGACGGAAAGTCCGAAGTCCCCGCCAATGCCAGCGCCGGCAAAGGCACCGCCGATCTCGACTATGACGCCGCCACCAAGAAGCTGTCCTGGAAGGTGAGCTATTCCGGCCTCTCCGGCCCCGCCACCGCCGCCCATTTCCACGGGCCTGCCGAGGTCGGCAAGAACGCCGGCGTCGCGGTGCCGATCCCCGGTATCGCCAACAGCCCGGCCGAGGGCTCGGCGACGCTAACCGACGCGCAGGCCTCGGATCTGCTGGCCGGCAAGCTCTATGTCAACATTCACACCGCGGCGAACCCGGGCGGCGAAATCCGCGGACAGGTGACGAAGTAAGTTTTAAGGCAATGTTGTCGACGAAGGCCGGGAGCGCGCTGCGTGTCCCGGCCTTTTCGATTCCGGGTAGTGCGAATGTGAGCCTTGTAGTCCGGATGGAGCAAAGCGCAATCCGGGGATGAATATTCAGCTCGCAACCACTTCCGGGATTTCGCTTCGCTCTATTCGGGGTACGAGACTAAAATATCCATTGGCGCCATCATCGCAGCGCCGGGAGCTGTTCATGACGAACGCATCGATGAAACGGAATAAGCCGCCGCGCGTCGCGTCCCTCAACGCGGCTTGCCCGCTGTCAGCCGTTGTCATTGCCGCGGGACTGCTGCTGTCATCGGCCGAGATGGTTGCCGCGCAAACCGACATGGAAAGGCAGGCGCAATGCGAGCTGTCCGCCATCCGTGACACGCGATCGCCACTTGCCGTCCAGTCGATCCGTTCGGCCTGCAACTGGCTCGTGGTCAACGGCGACTCCCTGCTGAACGCCTCCAGCAAGGGCTATTATGTCTGCCTCGTGCGCCAGCTCTCGGGCGCCCAGTCCAACGAGGCGGCCGCGGCGATCATGTCGGCCTGTCGCGCATCCAATCCCCTTTGAATCTGTCGCCTACGCCACACTCAGCGCGTGCTCGAGATCGGCGATCAGATCCTGCGGATTTTCGATGCCGATCGACAGGCGGATGGTGCAATCGAGCACGCCGATCTTGCGGCGGATATCGGCGGGAACGCCCGAGTGGGTCATGGTCGCCGGCAGGCTCGCCAATGATTCCGTGCCGCCGAGGCTGACCGCGAGCTTGAAGATCTGCAAGCCGTTGAGAAACGTCTCCGCCGCCGCCTGGCCGCCGACGATATCGAACGAGAAGGTCGATCCTGCGCCGAGACATTGTCGCGCGAACACGCGCCCGGCCGGCGAGCTCTCCGCGTGATGGCCGAGATAGTGGACCTTCGCGACCTTGGCATGGTCGCGTAAGTAGTCCGCGACCAGGCGCGCGTTGCTGTTGGCCTTCTCCATGCGCAGGCTCAGGGTCTCCAGCGAGCGGTTGATCATCCAGCAGGAATGCGGATCGAGCTGGGTGCCGATGGCGCCGCGCAGCGCCTTGATGCCCTTCATCACCGCCTTGGTGCCGAGCGCCGCACCCGCAATCAGATCGGAATGGCCGCCGACATATTTGGTCAGCGAGTACAGCGAGATATCGGCGCCATGCTCGATCGGCCGCTGAAACACCGGACCGAGCAGCGTGTTGTCGCAGGCGATGATCGGCGTGTGGCCCTGGGCCTTGCCGATGCTGTCGGCGACGCGGCGCATCAGCGCGATGTCGACGAGCCCATTGGTCGGGTTGGCCGGCGTCTCGACCAGGATCATCGAAACCCGCCCCCGACGCATGGCCTCTTCCGCAGCTGCGTTGACCACCGCCTCATCGATGCCGTCGGCAAAGCCGACCGCGCCCATCGAGAAGCGCGACAGCGTGTTCGTCAGCAGCGTTTCGGTGCCGCCATAGAGCGGCTGCGAGTGCAGAATGACATCACCGGGCCGAACGAACGCCAAAATGGTCGTCGAGATCGCCGCCATGCCTGAGGAGAACAGCGCACAGCTCTCGGTGCGTTCATAGACCGCGAGCCTGTCCTCGACGATCTCGCTGTTGGGATGGTTGAAGCGCGAATAGACCAGGCCCGCGCCCATGCCCTCCGGCGGCTCGCGCCGGCCCGCGACGTAGTCGAAGAAGTCCTGCCCGTCCTCGGCCGTCTTGAACACGAAGGTCGAGGTCAAGAACACCGGCGGCTTGATGGCGCCTTCCGACAGCTGCGGATCATAGCCATAGGTCAGCATCAGCGTTTCCGGATGCAGCATATGGTTGCCGATATGGGTTTTCGACGGAAATGGTTTTGCCATGGCCAGTCTCGCTGTTGATGCAGTTCCTCGCCGCGCGTCGGAACGCGGGACGGCGTCGGGCATCAACGCCGCAGCGGCGCGAGCAAACATAGTCCTTCTGGCGCTGATCCGTCAGGGCGTGCGGACAGAATTTGCGGCACGCACCGCTTGTCATTCCCCGCGAAAGCCGGGAATCCAGTATTCCGCGGCCCATCGGTTGAACCACAGCCGTCTCAGAGTACTGGATCGCCCGGTCAAGCCGGGCGATGACGGGGAGTGCGTAGCTATGGTTGAGGCGACACCGCGTCGTCTTACTTCAGCTTCAGCCGATAGGTCTCGTGGCAATCGTTGCAGCGGTCGTTGATCGAGGTGTAGGCCGCCTTGAGGCTCGCGACATCGTGGATCTTGCCCTTCACCTCGGCAATCGCCTTTTGCACCGGCGGGATCTTTGAATCGAAATCGGCTTTCTGCTGCCACACCTTCGGCGACGAACCGTAGGTGGCATTGACGACGTCCTGCTTGGGATTGACCTCGAAGGTCTTGGCGATCTTGCCAACATCCGCCTCCAGATTGGCAATTGCCTCGTCGGCTTGCTTCTGGTTGTAGGGGATGTCGCCCTTGGTCATCTTCAGGATGACAGTGTAGAGGCTCTTGGCCTGCGAGCGCATCAGATTGTCCTGCTGGACGGCGACCTCCTGCTGCGCCATCACGGCGCCCGCACCCAGAAGCAGGGTGCCCGCGACAACAAGAATCCGTTTCATAGGCTTGTTACTCCGGCTCGCAAGTCGGTTTGGGGGAAGACCATAGGGGTTAGAACCCGGCCGCGGGCCGTTAATTCCCGCGGGGCGCCAGGCGGCCGCCTTACAGGCTGTGGCGGCGGTGGTGCTCGTTGATCGCGATCCACACCCGTTCCGGCGTTGCCGGCATGTCGATGTGGTCGATCTTGTACTCGCGCCAGAGCCCGTCGACGATGGCGTTGACGACGGCCGGACAGGAGCCGATCGCGCCGGCCTCGCCCGCGCCCTTCACGCCCATCGGATTGGTCGTGCACGGAATGTTGTTGGTCTCGAACACGAAGGCGGGACCATCGGCCGCGCGCGGAAGCGCATAGTCCATGTAGGTGGCGGTGATGAGCTGGCCGTCGGTCGCGCCGTAGACCACCTGCTCCATCAGCGCTTGGCCGATGCCCTGCATGGCGCCGCCATGCACCTGGCCCGCGAGCAGCAGCGGATTGAGCGTCTTGCCGAAATCGTCGACGATCACGTAGTTGACGATTTTGATGATGCCGGTGGCCGGATCGATCTCGACTTCGGCCACATGCGTGCCGTTGGGATAGGTGCCGTCAGCGGATGCGAAGGTCGCACTCGCATTCAGCTTCGACGGGTCGGCGCCCGCGCGCTTGGCGACATCGGCGAAGCTCATGGACCGGTCGGTACCGGCGATCCTGATGATGCCGTCGGTGATCTCGAGGTCACCGGCGCTGGCTTCCAGCGCCTGCGCCGCGATCTCCTTGATCTTCTGGCCGAGCTCGCGCGTGGCGCGCTCGACGCTGACGCCGCCTGACGGGATCGAGGCCGAGCCGCCGGTGCCGAGGCCCGTCGCAATCTCCGCAGTGTCGCCCTGGTGGACGTGCACGCGCTCGGGAGCAACACCGAACTGTTCGGCGACGATCTGCGCATAGGCGGTCTGGTGCCCCTGCCCGCTCGACTGCGTGCCGATCAGGACGGTGATGTCGCCGTTGGGGTCCATCCGCACATTGGCGGTCTCCTCGCCCATGGTGCCGCAGACCTCGACATAGCTCGCAAGACCGATGCCGCGGATCAGGCCATTCTTCTTGGCCGCCTTGGCGCGCTTTGAAAACTCCTTCCACTCCGCGATGTCCATCGCGCGCTTCAGATGCGCGGCGAAATCGCCGGAATCGTAGACCTTGCCGGTCGCGGTCTTGTAGGGCAGCGCCTTCGGCGGAATGAAATTCTTGCGGCGGATCGCATCCGGCGTCATGTCGAGCTTGCGCGCGCAGGCGTCGACAAGGCGTTCGATGACGTAGGCGGCCTCGGGCCGGCCCGCGCCGCGATAGGCATCGACGGGCACGCTGTTGGTGAAGATGGTGCGCACGCGGCAGTGGAAGGCCTGGATGTCATAGAGACCCGGCAGCATGCCGGCGCCGCCATGCGGGATATAGGGCCCGAAGGTCGACAGATACGCGCCCATGTCGCCGATCAGGTCGCAATCCATCGCGAGGAACTTGCCGTCTTCAGTGAGCGCCATCTTGGCGGTGGTGACGTTGTCGCGGCCCTGCGCATCGCCCATGAAATGCTCGGAGCGATCGGCCGACCATTTCACGGCCTTCTTCAGCTTGCGCGCCGCCACAGCCATCAGGGCGTATTCGCGGTATGGGAACAGCTTGGTGCCAAAGCCGCCGCCGACATCAGGGCAGATCACCCGCATCTTGTCGGTGGGAATGTTGAGCACGTTCTGGCAGAGGATGTCGCGCAGGCGGTGGCTGCCCTGGCTGCCGACGGTCAGCGTCAGATGATCGTTCTTGGCATCGTATTCGCAGACCGCCGCGCGCGTCTCCATGAAGCTCGCGACCACGCGCGGATTGACGATCGCGATTTCGGCGACCGTATGCGCCTTGGCGAAGGCCGCATCCGTTGCCGCCTTGTCGCCGATCGAGACGTCGAACAGCACGTTGCCCGGCTTATCCGGCCAGACCTGCGGCGCGCCTTTCTTGACGGCGTTGACGACGCCGGTCACCGCCGGCAGCGGGCTCCATTTGACCTCAATCGCCTCGATCGCGTCGCGCGCCTGGTCGATGGTCTCCGCGACCACGAAGGCGACGGCATCGCCGACATGCCGCACCTCGTCCTTGGCCAGGATCGGGTAAGGCGGGCCGGTGAACGGATCGGTCTCGAAATTGAACAGGCAGGGCAGATTGCCGAGATCCCCAACCTCGGCCGCTGTCAGAATCAGCGCAACGCCAGGCAGGGTTCGGGCACGGCCGGCGTCGATGGTGAACTTGGCATGCGCATGCGGCGAGCGCAACACCAGGCAGCGCAGCGCGGCCTGCGGTGCGAAATCGTCGGTATAGCGGCCCTTGCCGCGGATCAGCGCGTCGTCCTCCTTGCGAAGCACGCTTTGGCCAACGCCGAACTTGATGGGGGCTGCCATTGTCTTGTCCCGTCCTATGGTTGTTTTGCGAACCATATTGCCGTGGAAAAACAGGCAGTGCAAACGGCTTTAGGCAAGCCGGGCCCGCGAAAAATCGTCCCGTGGCTCGCGCCTCAGAGCGGGATTGGACGGAAGGGCCGCAGTGCGGTCATTTCCCTGTGAAGATCAATGATCGATCAGGCGCCCTCGCCCCGGTGTTGGTGAAACGACCGGATGGCAGGATCGTCGCTGGTCTCGCGCCGCGGCGCATGCCTGAGAACAACCGGCCGCACCAAGCCAGTCGTTCTCAGAGCGCAGGTCTTGCGATGGATCATTCACATCCCACCGCAGTTCCAGAGATACCGCGTGCTGTCTCTCAGGTTATCGATCGCGCGCTGGGGCGAGAGGTAGTCGACCTCGCCGCGCGTCAGGCCGATGTCCATCAGCTCCCTGTCGCTCAGAACCTGCAAGGTCAGCTGCGGGTTCTGGCGCCGCGCCAGAAACGCAAGCCAGGCGCGCTTGAGCAGACCGATGAGGCTTGGCGTCGATGCCGCCGTTGGTCCGGCAGCCTCCGGCAACGCGCCGCCCAGCGCCGCGGCGGACGCCTTGAGACGCGCGGCCAAAGCTTGATCGACCGCGCTCTTCGCTGAGACAATAGTGCGGCTGAGGCCGGGCCTTGCGGCCTCGCCCCCAATTCCGGGTGAGATATCCGTGAGTTGTGGTGGCATCGTACGCTCCTGCTGTTGTGCCGGCAGGGAGCGTGGCCAAACAAAAGGCCCCGTCCGATGCCGGCGGGGCCTGGTGGAGAAGATGTCGTCGTCGAGATACTAGCGCACGACTCCTTCCACGGCCCGGCCGAAGCGGGTCATGTGGTTGAAGTTGACTTTGCGCGAGCATTTAATCATGCAGCGCCAATAGCACGGGAATCGCGCAAAATCAAGAGGTGTGCGGAAGCTGACTGCACCCTGGAGGCGAGCCCCTCGCACCAACGTCGCTTTCGCCCGCTGCTAGTTGCGCACCAGCGAGAGCAGCCAGCTGCGCCCGAACAGCACGAGGATCGCCAGCGCATAGACGATCGTGCCTCCGATGGCCAGCAGCACCAGCGTCACTTCATGGTGGAAGCGCATCGCGCCCAGCGAAGATCCGCTGACACGTGCAATCAGCCAGAACGCGGCCGCGAGGATGATCCCGGTCAGCAAAAACTTGCCGATCGACATCAGCCAGGCGCGATCGAACACGAGAAAACCGCGCCGTACGGCGAAGAACAGCACCAGAAGCAGATTGGTCCAGACCCCGACGGCGGTCGCCAGCGCGAGGCCGATCTGGGCGAGCGATCCCATCAAGGCGACCTTGAGCGCGACGTTGACCGCGATGCCGCTCAGCGACGCCCGCACCGGCGTCGCGGTGTCCTTGCGCGCATAGAAGGTTGCGACCGCGCTGCGGATCAGCACGAACGGAATGAGGCCAATGGCATAGGCCGCAAGCGTGCCGCCGGCGGCAATCGCATCGGCCTTCGAAAACGCGCCGCGGGCGAACAGCGCGCGCATGATCTCGTCGGGCACGGTGAGGAAGGCGGCGACGAACGGCACCGAGAACAGCAGCGTGAAATCGAAGGCGCGGCGCTGCGCCTTCATCGCGCCGTCATGGTCGTTGGCCGTGATCCGTTTCGACATTTCCGGCAGCAGCACCGTGCCGATGGCAATGCCGATCACGCCGATCGGCAATTGATTGAGACGGTCGGCGTAATACAACGCCGACAGCGCGCCCGCGGGCAGGAAGGTCGCGATGATGGTGTCGGCGAACAGCGCGACCTGCGTGCCCATCGAGCCCAGCGTCGCCGGGCCCAGCGCCTTGAAGAAGCCGCGGACGTCTTCGTCGAGCTTGAGCGGTGCAAAGCGCGGCAGGCCGCCATGAAGCGCGAGATCGCCCGCGAGCAGGAAATACTGCAGGAAGCCCGAAATGAGGACGCCCCAGGCGGCGGCGTGGCCGGCGGTCGGAAACCAGACGGCGACCGCCAGCGTCATCATCATCGCGACGTTGAGGAAGATCGAGGCGGCCGCGGCGCTGGCAAAGCGCTGCATCACGTTGAGCATGCCGCCATAGAGCGTCACCAGCGTGATCAGCAGCAGATAGGGGAATGTGATCCGGGTCAGCTCGATCGCGAGCCTGCGCTGCTCGGCATCCTCCGAAAAGCCCGGCGCAAGCAGGCTCATGGCCTGCGGCATGAACAGCCAGGCGACGATCAGCAGCACCACCTGCGAGGCCAGCAGCAGCGTGAAGATTCGGTCGGCGAACAGGTGTGCCGCCCCCTCCCCCTTCTCGCCATGGACATGCGCATAGGCCGGCACCCAGGCGGCGTTGAAGGCGCCCTCGGCAAAGATCGCGCGGAAATGATTGGGCAGCCGCAGCGCCACGAAAAAGGCGTCGGCCACAGGGCCGGCGCCGAGGATCGCCGCGAGCATGATGTCGCGGGCAAACCCCGTCAGCCGCGAGAGCAGCGTGTAACCACCAACCGTGAAGATGCGTCCGAGCATGCGTCTGTTTTAGAGCATGGCGAGATTAGGTCTAGGTGCCCGCCGCGATGAAGCTGTGCCCCCTCCCCCGCCTGCGGGGGAGGGTTGGGGAGAGGGTGTCTCGACAACGAAGAATCCCCCAGAGGAGAAAGCCCTCACCCGGCGCTTCGCGCCGACCTCTCCCGCGAGCGGGAGAGGTGAACCAAGATCACCCCGCGAGCGCACCGCGCACGGCGGCGATGACCCGCTCCTGATCGGCTTCGGTCAGATAGGCGTGCATCGGCAGGCTGATGACGTCCTGCGACAGGCTCTCGCAGGCAGGCAGGCCGCCCTCGGCGACCGGATACTGCCTGTAGGCGGACTGCTGATGCATCGACTTGCCGTAATAGACCGCCGTCGGCACGCCCTGGGCCTTCAGCGCGGCGGCAAAGCCGTCCCGGTCGGTGCCTTCAGGCAGGCGGATGGTGTACTGCGCCCAGACCGAGGTATTGCCCGGCGCCAGACGCGGCACGGTAACCACGTTGGACAGGCCGCGCGCATAGCGCTCGGCGACCTTGTTGCGGGCGGCGATCTCGTCGTCAAAGATCTTCAACTTCTCGATCAGGATCGCGGCCTGCATGGTGTCTAGCCGGCCGGTGAGGCCGAGGCGGACATTGTCGTATTTGTCGACGCCCTGCCCGTGCACGCGGATGCTGCGCAGGGTCGCCGCGAGTTCGTCGTCATCGGTCAGGATCGCGCCGCCGTCGCCGAAGCAGCCCAGCGGCTTTGCCGGGAAGAAGCTGGTCGTGGTGGCGAGCCCGAAGGTGCCGAGCTTGCGACCCTTGTAGCTTGCGCCAAAACCTTGCGCGGCATCATCGATGATGAAGAGGCCTTCGGCCGCGGCGATCTCGGCGATGGCATCGTGGTCGGCAGGTTGCCCGAACAGATCGACCGGAATGACCGCGACAGGCTTCAAGCCGGCCTTGCGCGCGCCCGCAATGCCGCGCTTGAGCGACTCCGGGTCCATGTTGAAGGTCGTCTCATCGACGTCGACATAAACAGGCGTCGCGCCGGTCCGTGCCGCCGGAGACGCCGTCGCGATGAAGGTGAAGGAAGGACACAGCACGGCATCGCCAGGCCCGACATTCCTCGCCATCAGCACCATCAGCAGCGCATCGGTGCCGTTGGAGCAGGCCACCACGTGCTTGGCGCCGCAATAGACCGCAAGCTGCTTCTCGAGCTCGAAGACCTCGGGGCCGTTGACGAACTGGCAATGGTCCATCACGCGCTTGACGGCGGCATCGAGCGAGGCGCCGAGCCGGACGCGCTGCGAGGCGACGTCGATGAAGGGGATGGGTTCGGAACGCAGATGCTGGTTCATGGTCTGGTTCTTGGCGCCTTCTTGCGTGGTCGACATGGATAGGGTTAGCCGGCGACGCGGCGCGGGCCCTTGATGGCAGGCGATTTGGCCGCGGGCCGTGACGGCGTCTCGAGGCACTGCGTCGCGATCTCGAGGCTGGCGACGCCCTCGTCGCCGGTGACCGCGGGAGTCTCGCCGTTACGCACGGCCTTGAGGAAGGCGATCAGCTCGGCGCGCAGCGGCTCGTCATGGCCGACGGGCAGATGCCGCATCGAGTAGCTGCCATCAGGCTTGAAGCCGAAGCATTCGGTGACCTGGCGCGTCAACAGATCGCCCATCACGTATTTGCCGCGGGTCGCGACCGTGACGCTGCGCGCCTTGAACGGCGTCAGCCAGTTGGTGTTGATGTGGGCAAGGACGCCATTGGCGGTACGGAACTGGAGCAGCGCGATGTCCTCGCGCTCGGCGACCGCACTCGACAGTTGCGGCTGCACCTCGACGATGTCGGATTCGGTGAACCAGCGGATCAGATCGATGTCGTGCACGGCGAGGTCAATGACGACGCCGACATTGGACATGCGCGGCGGGAACGGACCGACCCGCGTGATCGCGATGGAGAGAATGTCCTCGCCCGCGATCGCCTGCTTGACCGCGGCAACGGCCGGATTGAAGCGCTCGACATGGCCGATCATCAGCGTGACGCCGGCCTTTTGCGCGGCGGAGACGATCTCGCGGCCCTCTTCCACCGTCGAGGCGATCGGCTTCTCGACCAGCACGTGGATGTTCTTGCCGATGCAAGCCAGCGCGACCTCGTGATGCAAATGGGTCGGCGCCGCAATGGTGACGGCGTCGACGCCCTCGGCGAGGAGCTGGTCGAGCGTCTCGAAGCTGTTGCATCCGGCAAGCTCGGTCGCGCGCGTCCGATGTGTCGGCGAAGGATCGACCACGCCGACCAGGCTGACGCCGGGCAGACCGGCGAGCACCCGCGCGTGGTTGCTGCCCATCACGCCGGCGCCGATGACACCGACGCGCAAGCCGGCCTTCGCCGGCTGTGATCCCATGGAACTCATCTGATCGAACCCCGATTCAACGCAAATCCCCGGGCCGCTTCTAGCACGGGTGCCACAGATGTGGCGAATGCCGGCCAAATTGGCCGGACACGATTTGATTCAAAAAATTACACGTTCTCCGGGCGTTAGCCGCCAAAAGCGGGCTTTTGGGGCCCGGATCGCGTGATTCGGAGTTCGCTGGTTACGACCTTTGATAGTCGTCTTCAATCCGGATGATGTCGTCTTCCCCGAGATAGGAGCCGGTCTGGACCTCGATCAGTTCCAGCATGATCTTACCGGGGTTCTCCATCCGGTGCACGGCGCCCATCGGAATGTAGATGGACTCGTTCTCATGCACCGTCTTCACCGTCTCGTTCACGGTGACGCGGGCGGCGCCGCGGACCACGATCCAGTGCTCGGCACGATGGTGATGCTTCTGTAGCGACAGACGACCGCCCGGCTTCACCACGATGCGCTTGACCTGGTGTCGCTCGCCATTGTCGACCGACTGATAGCTGCCCCAGGGGCGATGCACCCTGAGATGCTCCTCGGTGACCTTCGGCGCGACCGCCTTCAGCTTGGTGACGAGACGCTTCAGCCCGTTGGCATCCTTCTGCCGCGAGACCAGCACCGCATCCGCGGTCGCGACGACGACGAGATCGTCGACGCCTTCGAGCGCGACCAGTGCGTGATCGGTCGTGACGTTGCAGTTGTGCGAATCCTCGAACACGGCGGTGCCGTGGGCCGCATTGCCTTGCGCGTCCTTGTCGGACAATTCCCACACGGCGCGCCAGGAGCCGACGTCGGACCAGCCGCACGACACCGGCACCACCGCGGCGCGCGACGTCTTCTCCATCACGGCGTAGTCGATCGAGATCGCCTTCGCCGCGCCAAAGGCCTGCGGCTCCAGCGTCACGAAGCCGAGATCGCGGCCGGCATTGGCGACCGCATTGGAGACCGCATCCACGCTCGCCGCATCGACCTTGCGATACTCGTCGAGCAGCAGGCTTGCGGGAAACATGAAGTTGCCGCTGTTCCAGAGATAGCCCGAATTGACGTAATCCGCGGCCTTCACCGCATCCGGCTTCTCGACGAAGCGTGCGACCGCATGCACTTCGCCCGAGATCACCTCACCCGGGCTGATATAGCCGTATTCGGTGGCCGGCCGCTCCGGCTTGACGCCGAAGGTGACGATGCGGCCGGTGCTCGCGGCAGCTAAGCCCTCGCGGCACGCCGCGACGAAGGCGGGGTTGTCCTGCACCACGTGATCGGCGGCGAGCGCCAGCACGATCGCTTCACCGGTGCGGTTTTGCGCGAATGCCGCACCGGCGGCGATCGCAGGGCCGGAGTCGCGGCGCATCGGCTCGAGGATGACGTCGGCCTCGATGCCGATCTCGGCGAGTTGCTCCAGCACCATGAAGCGGTACGCCGCATTGGTGATGACAACCGGGCGATCAAACAGCGACGGATCGGAGACGCGCAGCAGCGTGTCCTGGAAGGTCGAGCGCGGGCCGAACAGCGGCAGGAACTGCTTCGGGCGAACCTCGCGCGAAGCCGGCCACAGCCGCGTGCCGGCACCACCGCACATGATCAGGGGGATAATGCGTTTGTCCATCGTCATTTCAAACCTTGTAGTGGTCGCGATACCAGGTGACAAAATTGTGGACCCCGCGCTCGATCGGCGTTGACGGTGCAAAGCCGGTGTCGCGCATCAAATCCTCGACATCCGCGAACGTTTCCACCACATCTCCCGGCTGCATCGGCAGCAATTCTTTGATCGCCGTCCGGCCCAGCTCCCGCTCCAGAAGTTCGACGACATGCATCAGCTCTTCGGGGCGGTGATTTCCGACATTGTAGGTTCGAGACGGCGCATTTGCGGCAGCCGGATTGTCCGCAGGCACGAGATCGACAAGTTTGGATACGACACGCGTCACGTCGTCGATATAGGTGAAGTCGCGGCGCATCCTGCCATGGTTGAAGAGCCGGATCGGCTTGCCGGCCATGATGGCGTTTACGAACAGAAACATGGCCATATCAGGCCGTCCCCATGGGCCGTAGATGGTGAAAAAGCGCAAGGCCGTGACCGGCAGCCGGTACAGATGGCTGTAGGACTGCGCCATCACCTCGTTCGCCTTCTTGGTCGCAGCATAGAAGCTCACTGGATGATCGGTCCGGTCCTGCACGGAAAACGGCCGTTTCGTGTTCGCGCCGTAAACGGAGGATGACGAAGCGTAGACAAGATGACGACATCCGTTGTTTCGACAGCCCTCCAGCACGTTGAGAAAGCCCTGGAGATTGGAATCGACGTAACTGTGGGGCTGGTCGATCGAGTAGCGGACGCCGGCCTGGGCCGCCAGATGCACGACTTTGGCAAATCGGTGTTGCGCAAACAGCGCCGCGATCGCCTCGCGATCGGCAAGATCGGCCTGCACGAAGGAGAAACCGGATTGGCCCTGCAACAGCGCCAGCCGCGCCTGCTTCAGCGCCGGATCATAATAGGTGTTGAGATTATCGAGCCCGACGACGGGCCTGCCCTCGGCCCGCAGCTGCCGGGCGACGTGAAAGCCGATGAAGCCGGCGGCTCCCGTGACCAAAATCGCCTGATCCGTCATCCTGTTCCCAAGGCAAAATCCTGAGGCAAAGCCGAGGACATGCTTCGCCACACTGGCAATGTCAGCCTCTTTAGACGCCCCCCCGCGGGGGCCGCAATAGCCAGCGACTTTAACGGTAAAGAGCCCCCACAGGCGCTCGAGGGCCGTTGCAAGAGAGCTCAACAGAGCTATTGCAAGATCGGCGCCAAAACCATACCAAAGCGGCCGAATTCGGCGCCTGGCGTCGGGTAACCTCAACCTTCGCCAACCCTGTTCATGCGGGCGAGATGCGCCGAATCCTGCTGTCGACGGCCAAAATCCTGATCTCCGCGGCACTGCTCTATCTGGCATTGCGCAAGGTCGACCTGACCGAGCTGTTCTCGCGCTTCACCGTGTCCAGCCTGCTCTGGATCGGCCTGGCGATCGCGGTGACATTCCTGCAGATCTTCGTTGGCGTGCTGCGCTGGCGCGATGTCAGCGCCGCATGCGGCGCGCCGCTCGAGCTCGCCCGCGCCATGCGCTACAACGTGATCGGCTCGTTCTTCAACCAGACCCTGCCGTCCGCAATCGGCGGCGACGCGGTGCGGCTGTGGCTGGTCGCGCGTGCCGGCGCCGGATGGCGCGCGGCGACCTATTCGATCTTCGTCGATCGCGCCATCGGCCTGATCGCGCTGGCGATCCTCATCGTCGCGAGCCTGCCCTGGAGTTATCAACTGATCACCGACCCGCACGGACGCTCGGCGCTGTTGCTGGTCGATTTCGCCGCGCTCGCCGGCGGCATCGGCTTCCTGATCTTCGGCGCGCTGCGATGGTCGTGGCTGAAGACCTGGTGGGCGACCCATCACCTCCACGCCTGTGCCGTCATTGCCAATCGCGTCATCTTCAACGCGGCGCGCGGGCCGAGGGTGGCGATCCTGTCGCTGCTCGTTCACGTGCTCACTGCCGTCATCGCCTGGTGCGTGGTGCAGTCGATCGCAGCACCCGTCAGCTTCGCGCAGGTCTTCCTGCTGGTGCCGCCGGTGATGCTGATCACCCTGATGCCGATCTCGATCGCCGGCTGGGGCGTGCGCGAGGCCACCATGGGGCTGGCCTTCGGCTTCGCCGGACTTGCCGCCAACGAAGGCGTCAACGTCTCATTGCTGTTCGGCGCGGTCTTCTTCATCGTCGGCGCCGTCGGCGGCCTGGTCTGGATCCTCAGCGCGGAGAAAGCCGCGCAGGGCTCGGCGCATCTCGGGGTCCGGGAGTGAGCGCGCCCACCATCGTGGCCTCGCTGCTCGCCATTGCGATCGCCGCGCTGATCTCGGCGCTGATCACCTGGACCAGCCGCCCCCTGCTCCAGCGCTATGCGCTGGCGCGGCCGAACGCGCGCTCCTCGCACCGCATTCCGACCCCGCAAGGTGCGGGCATCGCGGTGATCGCGGCAACGCTGCTCGTCGCGTCCGCCTGGGCGGCGTGGGCGAACATTGCGATCCCGCCCGCGCTGGTGATTGCGACCATCGTGATCGCGCTGGTCGGCTTCGCGGACGACATCGTGTCCCTGCCGGTGCTGGTACGGCTCGTGCTGCAGGCGACCTGCGTCGGCGCCGTGGTGTTCACCGCGCCCGAAACCGCACGCATCGTGCCGGCGCTGCCGCTCGCTTTGGAGCGCGGGCTCGTCCTGCTCGCCGGTGTCTGGTTCGTGAATCTCGTCAACTTCATGGACGGGCTCGACCTGATGACGGTGGCGGAGGTGGTGCCCGTCAGCGCAGCGCTGCTGCTGCTGGGCCTGCTTGGCGATCTGTCCTGGCCGGCGGTGCTGATCGCCACCGCCCTGTGCGGCGCCATGCTCGGCTTTGCGCCGTTCAACAAGCCGGTTGCGAAGGTGTTCTTGGGCGATGTCGGCAGCCTCCCGATCGGCCTTCTGCTCGGCTGGTGCCTGCTGGAGCTCGCCTGGCGCGGGCAACCCGCCGCGGCGCTGCTGCTGCCGGCGTATTACCTCGCGGATTCCACCATTACGCTGTTCCGCCGGATCGCGCGCCGCGAGCAGTTCTGGTCGGCGCACCGGTCGCATTTCTACCAGCGCGCCACCGACAACGGTTTTTCGGTTCCGCGCGTCGTCGGCGAAGTCTTTGTGCTCAACCTCGTGCTGGCGGCCCTTGCGCTGGTCACGGTCCGGTCAGGCTCGGTGACGGTCACGCTGATCGCGCTGCTGGCGGCCGCGATCGCGATCGCCTTCGTGCTGCGGCGGTTCTCCCGCTCTCAGGCGTCGTGAGCCGATAGCGCCAGCCGCAGGCCCTCGTCGAGCGTCACCGACGGCTGCCATCCCGTTGCGATCGCCTTGGACACGTTGAGCTCGAGCGAGCCGATCAGGCTGTCATGGGTGTCCTGCCGGCCGAGCAGGCCGAGCAGCGAGCTCAGCAGCTCCGGCGACATGCCGAACAGCCTCGGATTCTTGCCCGACGCTTTGGCCAGACGCTCGATGAATTCGGGCGTCGAGACCTGCTCCCTGTCGGCCACCAGGAAAACCTCGAAATTGCTCGCGCGGTCGGGCTTGCCTAGCCGGCGCAGGATGAAAGACGAGAGGTTCTGCACGGCCAGGAAGGCACGGTGATTGCGGATCGAACCGAAAGGCAGCGGTAATCCCAGGTTCACCGCACGCGTCAGCAGCGCGAAATTGCCCTTGGCACCCGCGCCATAGACCAGCGGCGGCCTGATCACCGAGATAGTCATCTGGCTGTCGCGCGCGAGCGTCCTCAAGCCGGCCTCGGCCGCCGCCTTGGACATGCCGTAGAGGCCGCGCGGCGTCAGGATGTCGTTTTCGCTGAACGGGGCGCGGCCCTCGTTGCTGCGGCCATGCACCAGGACCGTGCTGACGAAGATGAACTGGCGCACGCCGGCCATCGCCGCAGAGCGCGCCAGGTGCAGCGTGCCGGCGATGTTGACGTTGCGGTAGAGCTGGACCGCGTGCTCCTCGTGCTTGTGATGCACGCGGGCGGCGAGATGAACGACGGCGTCGACGCCCTCGAGCGCAGTTGTCCAGTCGGTGTCGGGACCGATGGTCTCGATGACGACCTCGTCGCCCTTCCCTTCCGAACTGCGGACCGCGCGCCGGACCGACCATCCTTCGCGCTCCAGGTCGGGTACGACGTGACGACCGACGAAGCCACTCGCTCCCGTCACCAACACAAGCGGCCTGTCCTTGCTCATCGTTGCTCCGAAAGGTTCGGGTTGCGCAACAATTCGTCGATCATGGCGGCATAGGCGTTCATCGCGACGCCGCGATCGAACCCCGATGCCGCCTTCACCGCGCGCGCAGCCATGGCGCCGTCGCTGGAGGCGGATGCCGCCCGGATCGCAGCGGCCAGCTGATCGGCGCGGCCCGGCGCCACCACCCAGCCGAGCCCGCCCTCCACCACGGTCAGGGCAGCCTCGGCCTCGGGCTCCGAGACCAGCACGACCGGACGGCCGACCGCCAGCAGATTATAGAAGCGGCTCGGCACCGACACCCCGGCGACGTCCTTCCGGTAGGGGATGATCCAGAGGTCGGCCGCAGCCAGGAACGCCTCGAGCTCGGCATCCTCGACCCGCGCCACGAAGCTGACATTGGGCAGGTTCGCCTCAGCCTGCAACTGCTTCAGCCGCGCGAAGCCAATGCCCCAGCCGGACAGCAGGAAGCCGATGTCCGGCTCGTTCTTCAGCAGGCCCGCCGCCTCGAACACGATCTCCGGATCGTGGGTGAAGCCGAGATTGCCTGATAGCCCGACGATGAAGCGGGCCGAAAGGTGCCTGCGGAACGGATTGTCCGGTGTCACCGGCCTCAACCCCGGCACCAGCGTCGCCCAGTTCGGAATGAAGCGGATCTTGTTGCGCGTCATGCCGGCATAGCTGAGCAGCGGCGCTTGCGCATCGCGCCCGATGGTCACGACGGCACTGAGGGCGCGAAACATCAGGCTGTTGGCGGCGCGCATCACGCCCGCAACGATCGAGCGCGGCTTCAAGAGACCTGCCATCACCAGCACGTCGGGAAACAGATCATGCATGATCAGCGCCGAGCGCGCGCCCTTGAGCCAGGCCGCGGCCACCACCGCGTAGGGCAGCATGAACGGCGCGGTCACTGTGAGCACGACGTCACCGCGCTGCAGGCGCCGCAGCAGCGCGACGAAGATGCGCAGCACGAACAGCAGCTCGGAGATGCCGCGCCGGACCAGCGCCGCCTTTCCCGCCATGCGGTTTCTGATGGCGATGACCCGCGGCTTGTCGGGGCCGATCTGCGAAGCCGGCAGCGCGCCTGGTGAACCCGACAGCACCACGACCTCGTGGTCGGATGCAAGGCGGCAGGCGATCTCGGCCATGATCGCCGCGGTCGTGCTCGGATCGGGCGGATAATGCTGGCTCGCGACGACAATCTGGCCCTGCGACTGCATGCTCAGGCCGCTGACGACCCGAACTCGGGGACTGCATCCTTGAGGATGGTCCTGATGGTCGCCCGGTCGTCGCGCTCGATGGCCTGATCGAGCGCCGTGATCCATTTGCGCAGGGTCTGCATCGGCGGCTCGTTCGGCTGCGCGGCCATGATGCCGGCGACACCGATCTCGCGGGTCGGCTCTTCCGAGGCAAACAGGATTTCGTGCAGGCGCTCGCCCGGCCGCATCCCCGTGAACACGATCTCGATGTCGTAACCGGGTTGCAGGCCGGAGAGACGGATCATGCGCTCGGCCAGATCGACGATCTTCACCGGCTGGCCCATGTTGAGAACGTAGACGGAAACGTCCGAACGCGCCGTGCCGAGCGCATGCGTCGCCGCCGTGATGACGAGGTCGCAGGCCTCGCGGATGGTCATGAAATAGCGGACCATGTCGGGATGCGTCACCGTGACAGGGCCGCCGGCCTCGATCTGGGCCTTGAACTTCGGCACCACCGAGCCGTTCGAGGCCAGCACATTGCCGAAGCGGACGGAGATCAGCCGCATCGGCGGCTTGGCGCCGGCGGCGGCCGCCGCAAGATCGTGGTCGAGCGCCTGGCAGTACATCTCGGCGAAACGCTTGGTGAGGCCGAGCATCGAGACCGGCTCGATCGCCTTGTCGGTCGAGATCATCACCATGGCTTCGGCGCCGGCGGCGAGCGCCGCGTCGGCGACGTTGATCGATCCGAAAATGTTGGTCTTGACGCCCTCGCTCCAGTCGCGCTCGAGGATCGGCACGTGCTTGAGCGCTGCCGCGTGGAACACGATGTCGGGCTTGAACTCGGCCATTAGGCGCATCACGCGCTCGCGGTCGCGGATGTCGGCGATCCGTCCCTCGATCGCAGCGCCCGCATCGTGCGCGGCGAGCGCCTCGGTGACCGCATAGAGCGCCGGTTCGGAATTCTCCAGGATCAACAGGCGCGCGGCGCCGAAGGCGACGACACGCTCGCAGATCTCCGAGCCGATCGAACCGCCGCCGCCGGTGACGATCACCGCCTTGCCCCTGATCAGGTCTTCGAGGCGCGCATAGTCGATCTTTTCGCTCGGCCGCAGCAGCAGGTCCTCGACCGCGACGGCGGTCAGCCGCGGCGTGTCGCCGCTCTCGAGCGAGGGCATGCGGTTGACGATCACGCCGAGCTTGCGCGCCCGCATCAGGATCGATTCCGGATGCGCCTCCGGCTCGAACGCCGACGGCGTCATCACCACGCGCGCGATCGGCTTGTCGCGCTTGGCGAAAGCGGAGACCACGTCCTCGATGTCGTCGATGTCGCCCAGCACCGGAACGTTGCGGATGAACTGACCGCGATCCGAGCCCGACGGCGACAGCACGCCGACCGGCCAGATCCGCTTGATCGCCCCACTCTCGATGCCGCGCAGCAGCACCTCGGCGTCCGCAGCGCGGCCGATCAGTAATGTCGGCGCGGCATCCTCCGCGCGAGCATGACGCCGAACCCGCGTGTAGCGAAAGTAGCGATAGGCCATGCGCAAGGCGCTGAGAAAGAAGATCTCGAGGAACCAGTAGAGAACGATCGTCACCTTGCCGAAGAAAAAGGCCCCGCGGACATTGGGAGCAACAATGATGTAGTCCAGCGCCAGCAAGGCAACTGTCAGCACGCTAGCGACGCGGACAATGTTGATCGCATCCGGCAACGAGATGAAGCGCCATTTCGTCGTGGTCAGGTTGAAAATGAAGAACACGACTACGCTGAAGGCGAGAAAGTACGGCAGGATTTGGAATAGCAGCGGCAAGCGGTCATAGAAACCGTCCGCCCCCTCAAAACGCAGATAGAACGCCGCGAACAACGCCGCTGTCGTAGCGAGCAGGTCGTGGAGCGCAATCATGAAATTGCGCAATGAAAGATGCGAAAGCCGCGTCATCCGCCGACCGATGATTATCCCGTTAGTTCAACCTGCCCGCGCTGATAGCCCATCTCGGCGAGACTTGCCAGCAGAAGACTTACTACCTAGCGGTTTGCCAGCCCCAACGCTCAGGAACCCACTTTCCCCACTTTCGCGCCCTCCCGTTGTGCCCGGATTACCATGCCGCCGGCAACGCCGACGCCGATGACGTACATCCAGCCCTCGTGAAAATCGAACAGATGGGAGTTGAACAGCGAGGTGAAGACGTTCTGCACCACAATCAGAAGGCCGATCCAATGGGCTGGTCCGTCGCCGCGAAACAGAAGTAGATGCAGGATCCAAATCGCGTAGAGAACGACGACGCCGATGATCCCCCACTGGATGGCGACGTGCAGAGTCTGGTTATGCGGATTCGGAAAGACCCTGACGCCCGGAACCCATGAGGGCTCTTGCGCGGCTCTCTCAAACAGCCCCTGCGAGGAACCGGTACCGTGTCCCACAAGAGGAGCTTCCGCAAAAAACTGAACGGCATGCCGCCAATATTCGAGGCGCTCGCCGATGGACGTCGGCACGCTCTCTTGGGTGTAAAGGCGGTAATCCCGCGAAAACGTGTCTGCGGTCTTGCGCAATTGCGGCGAAGCCTGCCAGGCGATCGCAGCGCCGGCGATCAGGGCGAGCGAGATAACCGCGATGCTGCGCCATCTCAAATGAAGCAGCGCGAACACGCCGAACATGATCGGAACCGTGACGAGCGCGGTGCGCGACACCACCACGAAGACCATATTGACGAAGAAGCTTAGCGCCACCGCCGTCAGCAATCCGGCCAGCCAGTAGCGCTTCTCGCGCAGGAGCAGCACGACAGGATAGGCGAGCGCGACTGCGCACAGCGTGAATTCCTGGCTCTGGTCGATGTAGTTCTTGACGAAGATCCCGCGCTCCAGATGGTCCGGCTTGAGCGTCAGGTCGGGATAGAACGCGACCAGCCAGGACATCACCGAGAGCAGCGCGCAGGACACCAGGAAGGCGACGAAGATCCAGTTTCCGCGCGGCGAGCGCTCGAAATGATAGAGCAGCACCGGCAGCACGAGCAGCTTGACGGTCGGGCCGACGGCATAGAGGCGCACACCCCAGGCCGCGTCCGACCACAGCGTTCCCACCAGCGCGAGCACGAACAGCGCGATCGGCGCCGCACAGATCGGGCGCGTCAGCGATTGCAGGAACGCCCTGATGTCGAGGAACGGCACCATGCAGACCAGGAACGCAGCGTTGAAGATGGCCGCGAGCGAGGTCGACCAGGGCAGCGAGGCGACCGTGAGAATCGCGAACAGGTCGACGGTCTCGCTCCAGGCGACCGGACTGCGGAAACGCCGCCACAGCATCTGGGCGGTCGTCTCCCCCGCAAGCGCCGTCACGTGGTGCCTCCGCGCGCACGATGGACCAGCGCGGTCGTGCTGAATCCCTTGAGGATGTCGACCAGCACGACCGTTCCTCCGGCGGCCTCGACGACCTCGTGACCGACCACCTGCTCGCGGGTGTAATCGCCGCCCTTGACCAGCACGCTCGGCGTGATCCGCCTGATCAGGTCGATCGGCGTGTCGTCCTCGAAGATGACGACGAGATCGACCGCTTCGAGCGCGGCCAGCACCTCCGCACGCGCCTGCTCGTCCTGAACCGGACGATCGGCGCCCTTCAGCCGCCGCACCGAGGCGTCGCTGTTGAGCCCCACAATGAGGCGATCGCAGGCCGCGCGCGCCGCGGTCAGCACCTTGACGTGGCCGGGATGCAGGATGTCGAAGCAGCCATTGGTGAAGCCGACCCGCAGCCCCTCTTGCTTCCATTCGGCGAGCCGGGCCTCGAGGTGACCGGGCGCGGCCACGACCTTCTCCTCGGCCGCGAGCGTGGCGTGCGGCAGGATCTTTCGGCGCAGCTCGATGGCGCTGACGCTGGCGGTCCCCTGCTTGCCGACGGCGACCGCGGCCGCCGCACTCGCCATGCGCAGCGCCGTGTCCCAATCCGCGCCCGCCGCGATCGACACCGCGAGCGCTGCGGCGACGGTGTCGCCGGCGCCGGAAACGTCGCGCACCTTCACCGGGAAGGCCGGAACATGCACGGCCTCGCCATGGCGCGGCACCAGCGTCATGCCGTGCTCGCCCTGGGTGACCAGGATCGCCTCGCAATCGGCGAGCCGCATCACGTCCTCTGAGGCGTCGACGATGCTCTGCGGCGTGTCGGCGCGGCTGCGGGTGGCTTCCGCGAATTCCTTGCGGTTGGGCGTGAGCAGCGTCGCACCGCGATAGATCGCCCAGTTCAGGCTCTTGGGATCGACGATCACGGGCTTGCCGGCGTTTCGTGCGGCATCGATCGCAT
Source organism: Bradyrhizobium guangzhouense (assembly GCF_004114955.1). Lineage (NCBI taxonomy): Bacteria > Pseudomonadati > Pseudomonadota > Alphaproteobacteria > Hyphomicrobiales > Nitrobacteraceae > Bradyrhizobium > Bradyrhizobium guangzhouense. Next base: position 2,472,851 of record NZ_CP030053.1, on the reverse strand, counting down.
GGCGGATCACGCGCGCGGTCAGCACGCCCTTGGCGTAGTCCGACAGCAGCACGATATCGGCGCGCGCGATCTGCGGCAGGATCGCCTCGATCAGCCTGCTCTCGATCTCATCGGAGGCGGCTTGCGCCTGCTCCCAATCCGCACGCAGCATATGCGTGGAAAAATGCTCGGAGACGAAGCGGACTTTTCGCGTGGTCGGGCGTGACGGGTCGGACACCAGCACGGTTTCGATCCCGGCATGATCAGCCAGTGCCGAGGCAAGCTGCCTGCCGGCATCGTCCTCGCCGACGAGGCCGACGAAGACGCAGCGCGCATCGAGCGACGCGATATTGCGCGCGACGTTGCCCGCGCCGCCGATATGGATCTCGCTGCGCTGGGCCGTGATGACGGGGGTCGGCGCCTCCGGCGAAATCCGCGACACCTCGCCATAGACGAACTCGTCCAGCATGATGTCGCCGATGCAGAGCACCGTGCGGCCGCAGATGGCTTGCGCGAGGGCATCGAAATCGAGAATCGGCGTCGGCATGGTCAAATGGCCTTAACGGAAGCGGTCGGGCCGGTCGAGATAGTCGGCGACATAGGCCTTCACCGCGTCCTCGAGCGTCGTGAAGCCGCCGTTATAGCCGGCGCGGCAGAGGCGATCGACCTCGCTCTGGGTGAAGTACTGGTAAGCACCGCGAATGTTCTCGGGCATGTCGATGTATTCGATGTTGGGCCTGGTGCCGAGCGCGGCATAGGCCGCCAGCATCAGGTCCTTGAAGCTGCGCGCCTTGCCGGTGCCGACATTGAAGAGGCCGGAGACGGCAGGCGTCGCCAGCAGCCACAGGATGACGCGCACGACGTCGTCGACATAGATGAAATCGCGGCGCTGGTCGCCGTCGGCGATGCCCTCGCGATGCGACTTGAACAGCTGCACGACGCGGCCCGCCTTGACGTCGTCGAAGCGGCGCGCCAGCACGCTCATCATCGCGCCCTTGTGGTACTCGTTCGGGCCGAACACGTTGAAGAATTTCAGGCCCACGCATTGCGGCGGCAGCGCATCGCCATTTGCGACGCGGCCGGCGACCGCGAGATCGAACATGTGCTTGCTCCAGCCGTAGAGGTTCATCGGCCGCAGCTTCTTCAGTGCCGGCAACGAGGCATCGTCGCCAAAGCCGGCCTCGCCGTCGCCATAGGTCGCGGCCGAGGAGGCATAGATGAACGGCACGGCGCGCGCCGTGCACCAGTCCAGGAGGCGCATCGACATGCGGAAATTGGTCTCGAACACGTGGTCGCCGTCGGTCGCGGTGGTCGCGGAGATCGCCCCGAGATGGATCACGGCGTCGAGCCTGCGGCCCTCCAGCCAATCGAGCAGTTCGGCCGGCGGAACGATATCCACAAGCTGCCGCTTGGCGAGATTGCGCCACTTGCCGTCGCTGCCGAGGAGATCGCAGACCACGACGTCGCTGCGGCCGGAATCGTTCAGCGCGGCGACGACATTCGATCCGATAAAACCGGCCCCGCCGGTCACCAGCAACATTCCAACCACCCTGCCCGATCTTGTGCGGCCCGATACCTGCCGTAGCGCATCATCTGCCAAAGTGTAAGCATTTTGGGACCCGCCTCCTCCCGGCTTTACCTGCCGGCCCGGAGCGGCTACCGAACCGCCAAACCTTGAGCATTGCGGCCCCATCAACAAATGAATGATGATTCACAATTTGGCAGGAATGAGGAACGGAGCGACACAAGCCCGATTCTGATCATTCCTTATATGTGGATCGGCGATTTTGTCCGGAATCACACCGTGGTCCGGGTCCTCAAGGAGCGATGGCCGAACCGGCCGGTCGATCTCCTCACCACCTCCCTTTGCGCCCCCCTGGTCGACTACATGCCCGGCGTGCGCGCCGGGATCGTCTGGGACTTGCCGCGCAGCCGCCTGGCGCTGCGCCGCCAGTTCGGCCTGGCCAAGCTTCTGCGCGAGCGGAACTACGGCACGGCCCTGGTGCTGCCGCGCACCTGGAAGGCCGCCATTGCGCCGACGCTGGCCGGCATCCCCGAACGGGTCGGCTGGGTCGGCGAATTCAGGTTCGGATTGATCAACAGATGGCGTTGGGGCGAGCGAAAGCTGCCCCGCTTCATCGACGAGAATGCCGCCCTGGCCCAGCCGGACGGCGCTCCCCTGCCTCCGGAATGGCCGGTGCCGCAATTGCGGGTTCCGGCTGAGGAGATCGCCCGCTGGCGCGAGGCCAACGGGCTGAGCAGCGGCGCCGCCGTGGCGCTCGCCCCTGGCTCGGTCGGGGTATCAAAACGCTGGACCTCCTATCCAGAGGCCGCCCGCCTGCTGGTCGAACGCGGGCTGGAGGTCTGGGTGGTCGGCGGCCCCGCCGAAAAGAGCCTCGCGCAGGAGATCGTCGCCGCCGGCGGCCCCGGGACCGCTGGCAGCCCGGGGACCGCTGGCGGCCCGGGGGTGCGGGACCTCACCGGCAACGATCTACGCAACGGCGTCCTCGCCATGGCGGCGGCCGGCGTCGCGATCTCCAACGATTCCGGCCTCATGCACATCGCGGCCGCGCTGGGCACGCCCACCATGGGCATTTTCGGCCCGACCAGCCCCTATCTCTGGGCGCCATTGAACGGCCTCGCCGCGACCGTCGTGCAAAACAAGAGCGTGCTGTCGTGCCAGCCCTGCCAGAGCACGGTCTGCAAGATGAACGACCACCGCTGCATGCGGGACATCGCCGCCGAAGAGGTGGTGGGGATTGCGCAGCGGGTGCTGAGGGAGACCGGGGCGCGCGTCTAGCCGTCGCTTACGAATACGGCTCGAGTTACGCCGGCAGAATTACGCAGAGGCGCGCCCCAGCTCACATGGAGCTGTCAGGCTCGGCGTCGAAATAGCGGGATACTTCGCGGATCGCCCAATCGTAGTCCTGCTCGTTGTGAAGGGGCTTCACGTCCATCATCACACAGTCTCCGCATCTATTCCGCGTACTCTTGGTGCTCCCAAATGGGAACGAAATCTTGAGCCGCAGAAGCTCTTGAAAGGTTACGCGCCCTCGTGGAACTGCGCCACATCATAACAAATGTTGCTTACACCCCCGGGACAACTTGGCATCCTCTCGCTTTCAGGGGAAACAGCCAATGGACGACGACTTCATCAGAGGACGCGCTCGAGACATCCGCGAGCTTGCGACGAAGGCGGATCCGTTCACCCAAAAGCGCCTGCTCGATCTTGCCGACACCTACGAGCGCAGGCTTCGTCCGGCGCCGCACGCCACGGCCAGACCGGCAGGCCGGCATTCGCAGCCGCAGATGAAGCGCTAGGCATGCCCAAGGAGAAAGAGCGCGACAGCCAGCGCGTCTCGTTCGAGCGGCCTCTGTCGGCACAGATGATGGCGATCGACGGCACCTGGCGCCGCGCCTGCTTCGTCAAGGACGTATCGGAGAGCGACGCCACGCTTCGCGTCGAGACGTCGATCGAGGGTCTCGCGCTGAGCGAATTCTTCCTTCTGCTCTCCTCGACCGGACTTGCCTATCGGCGATGTCAACTCGACCGCGTCAATGGCGACGAGCTCGAGGTCAGCTTCCTGCGTCAGAAGGCCCGGAAGACATCGAGCCGCGAGACGCCGGCTTGATCGAGGCGTGACCGTTGGGATTCGCTGAAGTTCGCGCATCCGGCGGCACGCCGGTGGACGTCGTCGCTGATCGTGGGATGCTGCCAATCTACACCTGTTTTGCCCGACGCATCAAGCAAATTTCGCAAAATCCGCATTCCAGCGCATCCGCCTCGGCAAGGCCTTGACCTGGCCGGTGCCGGCTACTGTGCATGGGGTTGTTTTCGCGTTTTGGAAAAGCAGCTCAAAGCAGCGGCCGATAGACCTCGCCGATCCGGGCCGCCTCCGCATCGAGGCTGAACCTCTCGAGCACCCGAGCCCGGCCGCGCTCGCCCATCGCGGTCGCCAAAGACACATCGCGCATCAGCGGCTCGAGCGCCACAGCCAGCGCGTCGGCATCGCCGGTCGGGATCAGCACGCCGCTCACGCCATCCTCGACCACCAGCGTCGCGGCTCCAGCGCGCGCGGCGACCAGCGCGCTGCCTGATGCCATCGCCTCGATCAGCGTCAGGCCGAAGCCTTCGTTGCGCGAGGTGAAGGCGTAGATCGTCAGCCGCTGGTACCAGCGCTGCACCTGTTCGATCGGCAGCTCGCCGGTGATGACGATGCGCGATTGCAGTCCGGCGGCTTCGATGCGCTTCGTCAGGTCGTTTGCAAACGACGTCTGCTCGGCCGTGACCTGGCCGACGATCACGGCGGTGAAGTCAGGATAGCGCGGCAGCAACAGGCACATCGCATCGACGAAGACGTCGGTGCCCTTCTGCGCCCGGACGCGGCCGAAGCAGCCGATGGCGTAACGGCCCGGCAAACCGCTTTCCGAAAACGCCGCGGCGCGATCGACCGGAGGCACATAGACGTCGGTATCGACGCCGTGCGGGATCACCGTCGATTGCACTTTCAGGAACGAAGCGGAGATGTCTGATGTCGCGATGATCGCGTCCATCCGGCGGATCAGCCAGCGCGTGATCCAGGTGTGATGGCGCTGCCCCGCCGACGTGAAGACCAGCTTGAGCGGCCAGCCCAGTGCGCGCAGCAACACGCCTGCGATCATCTCGTTGTTGCGCCGTGCGTGCCAGACCACTGGCCGCTTGCGGCGCCACAGTTTCAGGACATCGCCGACGGCGAGCCGCGCGATCCCCTCGGGCGCATCGGAGCCGAACCAGCCCGCGCGATAGAGCTTTGCCAGCCGCGGCGCCACCATCCGGTTGGTCGCGGTGACCCCGGAATAGCGCCTGTGCAGATTTGGCACGATCACGTCGAGATCATCAGGGGAATTCGCCACGTCATGCTCCGTTCGGTGCGTCCCCTATACGCAACATTAAGCATAGTGACCAGTTCAGCCGTGCCGAAACCCCCTCTTCACCGCGCAAACGTTAACTTGGCGCGTTGATCGAAGACGGGTGAGGTCATGACTGTGCTAGTCACCGGCGGTGCCGGCTATATCGGAAGTCACACGGTCCTGGCGCTGGCGGAAGCCGGCGAGGACGTCGTCGTGATCGACGATCTCTCTACCGGTTTCTCCACCTATCTGCCCGAAGGCGTGCCGCTGTTCATCGGCGATGCGGGCGACGAGAACCTGCTCGAGGGCGTGATCGCCCAGCACAATATCGAGAGCATCATCCATTTCGCGGGCTCGGTGGTCGTGCCGGATTCGATGCGCGATCCGCTCGGCTACTATCGCAACAACTTCACCACGGCGCGCAATCTGCTCAACGTCGCGGTCAAGCGCGGCATCGGCCGCTTCATCTTCTCCTCGACCGCCGCCGTCTACGGCAATCCGGACCAGGTGCCGGTGCCCGAGCACGCGCCGACCCGGCCGCTGTCGCCCTACGGCTCCTCGAAGCTGATGACCGAGATCATGCTGCACGACGTCGCCGCCGCCTACGGCATGCAGTACGTCACCCTGCGCTATTTCAACGTCGCCGGCGCCGATCCGCAGGCGCGCATCGGGCTTGCCACCGTCGGCGCCACGCATCTGCTCAAGATCGCGGTCGAGGCCGCGACCGGTCAGCGCGCCAAGATCGACGTGTTCGGCACCGACTATCCGACGGCGGACGGCAGTTGCATCCGCGACTTCATCCACGTCACGGACCTGTCGCAGGCCCATCGCTCGGCGCTGGCCTATTTGCGCAACGGCGGCGCCTCGACCACGCTGAATTGCGGCTATGGCCGCGGCTACTCCGTGCTGGAGACCATCGACGCGGTGCGCCGGGTGTCGGGTCGCAGCTTCGCCGTCCAGTACGCCCCGCGCCGCCCCGGCGACATCATGACCATGGTCGCCGACACCAGCAGGATCCGCGGCCTGCTCGACTGGAAGCCGCAATACGAGGACCTCGAGACCATCGCGGCCCACGCGCTGGCCTGGGAGGACAAGCTGTTCCGGGAGCGCCACGGCGAACTCCGCCACGCCGTCTCGGCCTAGAATCGCATCCTGCGCAAGCCCTTAATTGGGCTTGAAAAGCGGCGCTTTAGCGGGCACAGAGGCCATTCGATCCCTGACGCGCGGGCAGGCTTTTCCCTGCGCCGTCAATGGACTACGGATGGCCCAGTTTCCAAAGAAAATCACCGACGATCCCTATGCGGCGATGGTCCTCATTCGCCGCCTGGTCATGGAACAGGGGGTCGTCTACTGGCGGCGCTACCTCGTGGCCTTCGCGCTGATGGCGGCTGCCGCGGGTGCGACCGCAGGCGCGACCTATGTGCTCGGGCAGGTCATCAACCAGGCCTATGTCGACAAGAACATCCCGGGCATCGCGATGTTCTCCGGCATCACGGTGATCCTGCTGTTCATCAAGGGCGTGGCGACCTACGGCCACATGGTGATCCTGACCAAGATCAGCAACGCCATCCTCGCCAACAACCAACGCCAGCTGTTCGCAAAACTGATGCGCGAGAGCGTCGGCTTCTTCTCCGAACGGCATTCGTCCGAATTCCTGGCACGACTCACGGCTGGCGCCAAGTCGATCACCGACGTGCTGAACATGCTGGTCAACGCCATCGGGCGCGACGTGATGATGCTGCTCGCCATGATCGGCGTGATGGTGTGGCAGGATCCGCTGATGTCGTTCATCGGCCTCGTCGCGGTGCCGCCGGCGATGCTGGTGCTGCGCAAGCTGGTCAAGCGCATCAAGGGCCTCGCCTTCAACCAGTTCACCGGCACCGCTGACATCATGGAAACGATGCAGGAGTCGCTGCAAGGCATCCGCACCGTGAAAGCCTTCACGCTCGAAGAGACCATGCAGAAGCGCATCGACGAGAACATCGCGATCGTCGAGCGCAACGCCAACAAAATGGCCCGCGTCGCCAACCGCTCCAACCCGCTGATGGAGATGCTCGGCGGCTTCGCCGTCGCCGGCTGCCTGCTGTACGGCGGCTATAGCGTGGTCGCGCTCAACGCGACGCCCGGCGCGTTCTTCTCCTTCATGACGGCATTCCTGATGGCGACCGAACCGGCCAAGCGGTTGGCACGGCTCAACATCGACCTCAACAGCCAGCTCGTCGGCGCGCGCATGCTGCTCGAAGTCGTCGACAGCCCTGCCAGCGAGCACTCCGACGACGACAAGCCGGCGCTGAAGCTCATCGACGCCCGGATCGAGCTGCGCGATGTCAGCTTCTGCTATCGCTCGGGCGAGACCGTGCTCAACCGCATGAGCTTCGTCGCCGAACCCGGCAAGGTCACGGCGCTGGTCGGCCCGTCCGGCGGCGGCAAGTCGACGGTGCTGGCGCTGCTCTTGCGCTTCTACGAGGTGACGCAAGGCGACGTCGTCATCGACGGCCAGTCGATCGGCGCGATCTCGCGCAAATCGCTGCGGGCCCAGACTGCCTATGTCGGCCAGGACGTCTATCTGTTCCGCGACACCATTCGCAACAACATCGCCTTCGGCAAGCCAGACGCGAGCGAGGACGAGATCATCGAGGCCGCGAAGGCCGCGTGCGCGCACGATTTCATCGTGAGCTTCCCGCTCGGCTACGACACGCCGGTCGGCGAGCACGGCACGCAGCTCTCCGGCGGCCAGCGCCAGCGCATTGCGGTCGCGCGTGCGCTGCTCAAGAACGCGCCGATCATTCTGCTCGACGAAGCAACCGCCGCGCTCGATTCCGAATCCGAGCGGCAGGTGCAGGAGGCGATCGAGCATCTCTGCCAGAACCGCACCACCATCGTGATCGCGCATCGCCTGCACACCATCATGCACGCCGACAGCATCCTGGTGGTCGAGGGCGGCGAGATCGTCGAGCAGGGCCGTCACGACGAACTGCTCCGCCGCTCGGGCCGCTACGCCTCGTTCTTCCGCCTGCAACATCGCGACGCCGGCGCTCTGGCGCCGATCAGTGCAACCGCATAGAGTTCCTTCAACCCAAGAGCAGCGAGATCGCTCCATGAACGCCGCCTCCTACGTCATCCCGCTTCCGCCCCAGGCTTCGCTCCCCGTCGTCGGCGAGAGCGGCCGCTATCCGGTACGCCGCATCTGGTGCGTCGGCCGCAACTATCTCGAGCATATCCGCGAGATGGGCAATGACGAGCGCGCGCCGCCGTTCTTCTTCGCCAAGCACGCCGACATGCTGGTGCCCGATGGCGCCACCATTCCCTATCCGCCGCTGACCAAGGATCTGCATCACGAGGTCGAGCTCGTCGTCGCGATGAAGAGCGGCGGGCTGAACATCCCCGCCGACAAGGCGCTCGACCATGTCTACGGCTATGCGGTTGGCATCGATCTCACCCGCCGCGACCTCCAGATCGCCTCGCGCAAGAAGGAGCGTCCGTGGGAGATCGGCAAGTCGTTCGATGGTTCGGCGCCCTGCTCCGCGGTACAGCCGGCATCGAAGATCGGCCATCCCACCAAGGGCAAGATCTGGCTCACGGTCAACGGCAAGGAAGCTCAGAAGGGCGACCTCACCGAGTTGATCTGGAACGTGCCTGAAATCATCTGGCAACTCTCGCAGCAAGTGAAGCTCGCCGCCGGCGACATCATCATGACGGGCACGCCGGCCGGCGTGTCGCAGCTCCAGCCGGGCGACAAGCTCGAATGCGGCGTCGACGGCGTCGGCACGCTGAAGGTGAGCATCGGGCAGCCGGAATAGTCTCGAAAGCGTAGGGCGGATTAGCGAAGCGTAATCCGCCACTTTTGCGCGACAAACTGCGGCCGTCGATGGCTGCGCGGCCGCACGGCGGATTACGCTTCGCTAATCCGCCCTACGCATCGAACTACCGGGCCTTCACCGGCCGGTTGGCGTGACTCGCTTGCGGCACACCGCGATTGAGCGACATGTGCGAATGCACGCACAGCCAGCCATCGCCATTCCTCGAAAAGATCATGGTCGCGCGGCCAGGGCGGGGAAACGCGCTGTCATCGGGATGATAGCCCGTGCTCGTCCACGGCGCGATCACCGTTGCCATCGAGCCATCGGAAGATGCCAGGACCGAGGTCTGGTCGAGCACAAATCGGAAGCCGGTCGTTTTCGGCCACACGTTGTCCCACTGTGTGGTGACCCACTGATCGAGACCGGGAATGACGTCGTTATGCGTGCCGAACGCCAGCACGTCAGGATGAAACAGCGGGCGTGCCGAGGCGTAGTCGACCTCGCGGACATAGCCGGCGAATGTTTCCAGCCAGTCCCGGAAGAACTCCACGACACCGGCGCTCGCCGTCGGCAAGGGCTCCACGGTCACTAGCGCAATGCCGAAAACACGATGAGGCCCAGGACCAGCGCCGTCAGCGAATACTTCAGCGTGTAGTACACGTTGCGGTTCCACTCCTTGACCTTGCGGCTGCCGAGATGGATCTCGTAGAGCTTGCCGAACACCTTGTTGAGCGCGCCGACATGCTCGCCATCGACGTTCTGGGTCGCCGACGCCTTGACGATGTGATGGCTGACCCAACGGTTGATCGCGGTCATGAAGCCGTACTTCATCGGACGCTCGACGTCGCAGAACAGAATGATGCGGTTGACATCAGTCTGGTTCTCGGCGCTGTGGATGAAGGTTTCGTCGAACATGAAGGCTTCGCCGTCGCGCCAGACGCATTCGACGCCGTCGACGAGGATGCGGCACTTGTTCGAGTTCGGCGTGACGAGACCGAGGTGGTAGCGGAGCGAGCCGGCGAAGGGATCACGATGCGCGCCGAGCTTGCCGCCCGGCGGCAGCATGGCGAACATCGCGCCGTGCACACTCGGGATCGACTTGAGCAATTCCACCGTTTTCGGACACAGCGCGTTCGCCGAAGGCAGGAAGTCGTCGTACCATTTCAGGTAAAACCGCTTCCAGCCGCTCTTGAAGAACGAGTAGAAGCCCCAGTCGTTGTTCTTTGCGGCGGCGCGAATGAAGCCCTCGTCGAACAGGCGCACCGCCTCGTCGCGGATGGTTTCCCAGTTTTCGCTGAGTGGCTTCAGTTCCGGAAACTGCTCGACCGAGATCACCGGCTTGTTCGGCACCGCCGAGCCCGCATACATCAGCACATTGTAGGGCGCGAGGTAGGTCGAGTGATCGCCGAGCTGGCGCGCGAAGCGGAGCCGTTGCTTGCCGCGGAAGTGAACGTAAATCGTCGATGCCACAAGCACATATAAAATGACGAGTTGCGGCGCAAAAAGCTGTTTCAACATTTCCCCAATCCCGAGTGACCCAGCCGGGGTGTCGTGTAACCCGCGGCGCCCTCACCGGCAAGATATTCACCGGGGGGTTGCGGTCACGCCGGGGAGAGCCTGGAGATGGAACCGGGGCGAAAACGGACCAAAACGGGCCGAATCACGCCCGGGACAACGCCTGGAGACCCTTGAAAGTCAGGCGCTTGGGATCGGTGACGCCCGCGAGATAGAGCCGGCGGATAAAGGCGATGACAGCGTCGCGATCACAATCGGTCAGCGCCACAACGGCGTCGACCGCGATCTTCTGGGCTTCCATTGGGCTCACCTCGGCCTTGCGAGTAACCCCGGCCGAGACAGGCTAGGACTCATCCGTTAAATCGGCGTTAACCGTTTGGGAACCATCGCCGATTCAACCCGACGGCCGTATACGCAAAACAACGCATTGGCAGTCGCGCTGCGGCCGCAATGTCTAGACTAGCGCGCACCGAGACTCTTCTTGAGCAGCGCGAACTGCTTCTTGAGCCGGGGGACCGTGAAGTCGGTGAAGGCACGCACCTTCGGCACCGAGAGCCGACCCTGCGGACAGATCAGGTGAACCGGCATCTCGGGGTCCTCGTCGCCGGCAAGCACGATCTCGAGCTCGCCGCGCGCCACCTGCTCGGCGACCTGATACGAGTACATTCGCGCCACGCCGCGCCCGGCGACGGCAGAAGCCACGGCGGCATAGGTGCTGCTGACGGTGAGGCGCGGGATGAACTGGACCGTGCGGGGCGCGGACGAGTTTTTCGGCGGTTTGAACGTCCATGAATTGGGAAGATGGGCCATCGCCACGACCTGGTGCTTGGCGAGATCGCCGGGCTCTTCGATCCGCGGATGTTGCTTGAGATAGCGCGGGGCAGCTACGACGACACGGCGGACCTCGCCGATCCGCGTCGCCACCATCGCCGAGTCCGCGAGCGGACCGATGCGGAGCGCGATATCGACGCCTTCGTCGATGAGATTGACCGCGCGGTCGAACAGCAGGAGCTTCGCCGATACCGTCGGATAGGCGTCCAGAAACGCATCCAGGATCGGCCGCAGCACCATCTCGCCCGACACCACGGGAGCGGTGATCGTGAGCAGGCCGCGCGGCGCGGTGCGCGGGCCAGCTGCTATATCGGCGGCTTCTTCCAGCTCGATCAGCACGCGGCGGCAGACCGCCACATAGCGCTCGCCCTCCTCGCTCAGCTTGATGGATCGCGTGGTCCGATGCAGCAGCTCGGCACCGACCCGTTCCTCGAGAAATGCGATGGCGCGGCTGACCGCCGCAGGCGAACGGCCAAGCTTACGCCCCGCGGCGGCAAGACTGCCCTCGTCCACCGCAAGGACGAATACCTTCATTGCATCGAGACGATCCATGCCTTGCCGCGGCCCTCTGAAAATTCCACCGGCAAGCTAGGCGTTTGCCCCATCAGCGACAACTCCCGCCAGACGCCGGTCCGGCATTCGTGCGCGCCGCGAAAGAGTGTCTGCCGGGCAGCGCGTATTCGCGGCCGGGCCACCGCGGCCTACCTCACAGCCGAAGCCGGCGAGTGCTGGCACCAACCAACAACAGGAGCCCGTCATGGGTATCGAGCAAAAGGTTGCCATCATCACCGGTGCATCGCAGGGCATCGGCGCCGCGCTAGTCCAGGGCTTTCGCGATCGCAATTACCGCGTTGTTGCGACCGCGCGCTCCGTCAAGCAGTCGGCCGATGACGATGTCCTCGCCGTTCCCGGCGACATCGCCGACCGGAAGACGGCCGAGCGCGTGGTCGCGCAGGCCATCGCCCGCTTCGGCCGCGTCGACACGCTGGTCAACAACGCCGGCATCTTTGTCGCAAAGCCGTTCACGCAATATACCGCCGAGGATTATGCGGCCGTTATGGGAACCAACGTCGCAGGCTTTTTCAACATCACCCAGCTCGCGATTGCCGAGATGGAGAAGCAGGGCTCTGGCCACATTGTCCAGATCACGACCACCCTGGTCGACCAGGCCAATTCGAACGTGCCCTCGGCGCTGGCCTCGCTGAGCAAGGGCGGGCTGAACGCGGCGACCAGGTCGCTCGCGATCGAGTATGCCAGGCGCGGCATCCGCGTGAATGCGGTGGCACCAGGGATCATCAAGTCGCCGATGCACCCGGCGTCGACGCACGCCCAATACGGCGCGATGCACCCGGTCGGCCATATGGGCGAGATGTCGGACATCGTCGATGCCGTGCTCTACCTGGACGGTGCGTCCTTCGTCACCGGCGAGATCCTGCATGTCGATGGCGGTCAGAGCGCCGGCCACTGAGCGCATCCGCGCGCCCGTGCGCGCACGAGGATAACATGATTGAACTCAATGCAAATACCAGGCACCACGCCCGGCCGCAGCAGCGGCTGGGCACAGCGTCAGAGTCGACTTGGCGATATGCCGCCGCCGGCCTCGCCGCGTCGCTGGTCGGGCTTGGCCTCGCCCGCTTTTCCTACACGCCGCTGATCCCGGCGCTGATCGCAGCAAAGTGGTTCAGTGCCTCCGACGTCGTCTATCTCGGTGCCGCGAACCTTGCCGGTTACCTCGCCGGCGCACTCGCGGCGCGAGCTGTCGCGGCACGGATCGGCGCAGTCAGCGCGTTACGGGCAATGATGCTGCTTGCCACCCTCTCCTTCTTTGCCAGCTCTGCTCCGGTGTCTTTCATCTGGTTCTTCGCCTGGCGCTTCCTCTCGGGTCTCACAGGCGGCATCATCATGGTGCTGGCGGCCTCTGTAATCCTGCCCCACACCCCGGCCAGCCGGCGCGGCATCGTCGGCGGCGTGATCTTTGCCGGCGTCGGGCTCGGCGTGGCTGCATCGGGCACGCTCGTGCCGCTGCTGCTGCAACAGGGCTTGCAGCAGAGCTGGTATGGCCTTGGTGCCCTTGCGGCCGTTCTCACACTCGCGAGCTGGTGGAACTGGCCCGCGGAAGCCAGGAGCGAGTCTGCGGCTGCACACCACACGAGACAGCATCACACCTCGCCCGTCGCTCGGGCGCTGCTGATCCAGTACGGGCTGAACGCGGTCGCGCTGGTGCCGCACATGGTCTTCATCGTCGATTTCGTGGCGCGCGGTCTTGGCCAGGGTATTGCCGCGGGATCACGCTATTGGGTGCTGTACGGTCTTGGCGCGATCGTCGGCCCGCTCGTCACCGGCCATCTCGGGGACCGCTCCGGATTCGGCCCGGCCTTGCGCGCAGCCTTCCTGATCGAAGCATCCGCCGTGCTGCTGCCGACCGTCAGCACCGCACCGGCTTCGCTGATCGTATCAAGCGTGGTGATCGGGGGCTTCACGCCGGGCATCGTGCCTTTGGTGCTCGGCCGCATCCATGAGCTTGTCCCGCACGCCGGCGAGCAACAGCGCGCGACATGGAGCCATGCCACCACCAGCTTTGCGCTGTTCCAGGCCGCCGCGGCTTACGGCTTCTCCTGGATCTATGCGCAGACCGGCGGCGACTATCTCGTCCTGTTCGCCCTCGGCGGCGGCGCCGCGTTGCTGGCGCTCGCGATCGACCTTGGCCTCGCGCTCACCACGCGCACGGCCTGGAAGCGAGACTGACGGCATGATCAGGAATACCGCATCACGCCGTCATCGATCTTGCCGAAGCGCAAGGAGACGATATCGAGCGCATAGTTCTGGTACAGCCGCCACGGCCGCTTCGAACCTTGCTTGGGCATCCTGGCGACCGAGCGCTGCACATAGCCCGAGGTGAAATCCAGCGACGGCTGCGCGGTGATCTCGGGGTCGTCATTGTGCGGCATGGCCTGCCGGAAATTGTGCCGGTCCATGTAGTTGATGAGCCGGCAGACGTACTCACACGTGAGATCGCATTTCAGCGTCCAGGACGCATTGGTGTAGCCGAAGGCCGATGCCATGTTGGGCACGTCGGCATACATCATGCCTTTGTAGGTCAGCGTACTGGCAAAATCGACGACACGGCCGTCGACGCTGACATCGAGGCCGCCGACGACCTGGAGCACCAGGCCCGTCGCGGTCACGATGATGTCGGCGGCAAGCTCGCTGCCGTCCTTGAGGCGGATGCCATCGTGCGTAAACCTGTCGATCTCGCTGGTGACCACGGCGGCGCGCTTTTCGCGAATTGCCTTGAAGAGATCCCCATCAGGCACGAGGCAGAGCCGCTGGTCCCAGGGATTGTAGCGCGGCGTGAAATGGGTCGCGATGTCGTAGTCCGGCCCGAGTGCGGCTCTCACGCCCGTCAGGATCAGGTTCTTCACCTTCGCCGGCCTGCGCCGGCTGAGCTGGAAGAAGAACATCCCCCACAACACGTTGCGCCAGCGGATCAAATGATAGGCCAGCCGCGCCGGCAAGTTGCGGCGCAGCTTGTTGGCGACGGGATCCTGCGCCGGGCGCGACACCACGTAGGTCGGCGAGCGCTGCAGCATGGTGACCTGTGCAGCCTTCTTCGCGAGTTCCGGCACCAACGTCACCGCGGTCGCGCCCGAGCCGATCACGACGACGCGTTTTCCGGCGTAGTCGATGTCCTCGGTCCATTTCTGAGGATGCACGACGCGGCCGGCGAAGTCGGCAGCACCCGCGAACTCCGGCGTGTAGCCCGCCTCGTATTTGTAGTAGCCCGCGCACAGAAACAAGAAATTGCAGGTAAAGCGCACGAGCTCCGTGGCGCCCTCGCCCGCGGTGCGCTCGGCCTCGATGGTCCACCGCGCATCACTCGTCAACCACGCCGCCCGCTTGACGCGATGACGGAAGCGAATGTGCTTGTCGATGCCGTTCTCGGCCGCGGTCTCGCGCACATAGTCCAGAATCTGCGGCCCGTCGGCGATCGCCTTCGGATCGGTCCACGGCTTGAAGGAATAGCCGAGCGTGAACATGTCGCTGTCCGAGCGGATGCCGGGATAGCGAAACAGGTCCCAGGTACCGCCGCTGCAGTCGCGTCCCTCCAGGATGACGTAGCTCTTGCCCGGGCACTTGGTCTGCAGATGATAGCCCGCGCCGATGCCCGATAAGCCGGCGCCGACGATCAGCACGTCGAAATGTTCTTTGGCTTCGGTCATTCCGCTTCTCCCTCGACGCAGGATGGGCGGCAGCGCGCCAAATTGCAACCATCAAGGGGTGGCGGCGGCGACGACACAAGCGGTGTCGAAATACTCGTAAAACTCGACCGCCTTGCCGTCCTTGAAGCGCCAGAAGTCAACCTTGGGCGTCTCCGCGGTCTTTCCGGTTCGCTTGTTGGTCCAAGCACATGTGCCGCGCGCGAACACGGCATCGCCTTGCGCGACGTATTCGTTGATCGTGTAGTACTGCATGGCCCAATCCGCCAGCAGACCGTCGAAATAGCCGCGAAGCCTGGTACGGTCGTCGTACTGAGTGGCGAATGCCAATGGCTCGGCACCACGCGGTATGGATCCAAAGCTGATCTGCGGGCCGATGACGCTGTCGAACCAATGGTCGACGCTTTGACCCTTGCTGTCATTCCACAGGCGATAGGCTTCCGTCAGCAACCGAACGTTGGCTTCGCTGGACATCGCGTCCCCTCCAAATGCAATGAATGAAATGCGGCCGCCCGCTTCAAAAGTGGCAGGCTTCTCTTGGCTCTACCTGAGAGCGTATCAGACAGCGGGACAACAAAAAAGCCCCGGATCGCTCCGGGGCTTCCTATCGCAAGTGCGTGCGATCTCAGTAGCGGTAGTGGTCCGACTTGTACGGACCTTCCTGCTTCACGCCGATATAGTCGGCCTGGTCCTTGCGTAACTCGGTGAGCTTGACGCCGATCTTGGCGAGGTGCAGGCGCGCGACCTTCTCGTCGAGCGACTTCGGCAGCACGTAGACTTCCTTCTTGTACTTGCCGTCCTTGTTGTTGGCGAACAGCTCGATCTGCGCCAGCGTCTGATTGGTGAAGGACGCCGACATCACGAAGGACGGGTGGCCCATCGCGTTGCCGAGGTTCACGAGGCGGCCCTCCGAGAGCAGGATGATGCGATGCTTGTCGGGGAATTCGATCTCGTCGACCTGCGGCTTGATGTTGGTCCACTTCAGATTGCGCAGACCCGCGATCTGGATCTCGTTGTCGAAGTGGCCGATGTTGCAGACGATGGCGCGATCCTTCATCGCGCGCATGTGCTCGATGGTGATGATATCCTTGTTGCCGGTGGCGGTGACGAAGATGTCGGCGCGGGGCGCGGCGTCTTCCATGGTCACGACCTCGTAGCCTTCCATCGCGGCCTGCAGCGCGCAGATCGGATCGACTTCCGACACCATCACGCGGCAGCCGGCCTGGCGCAGCGAGGCCGCCGAGCCCTTGCCGACGTCGCCGAAGCCCGCAACCATCGCGACCTTGCCTGACATCATCACGTCGGTGCCGCGGCGGATGCCGTCGACCAGCGATTCACGACAGCCGTAGAGGTTGTCGAACTTCGACTTGGTGACGCTGTCGTTGACGTTGATGGCGGGCCACAGCAGCGTGCCGGCCTTCTGCATGTCGTAGAGACGATGCACGCCCGTGGTGGTTTCTTCGGAAACGCCCTTGATGCTCGCGGCGATCGCGGCGAAGTAGCCCTTCGGCTTCTCCTTGAGCTGCTTCTTCAGAAGCGCGAAGAAGACTTCCTCTTCTTCCGAGCCCGGCTTGTCCAGGAACGCGGTGTCGCCCTTCTCGGCGCGCAGGCCGAGATGGACGTACATGGTGGCGTCGCCACCGTCATCGAGGATCATGTTCGGGTGACCGCCGCCGTGCCAGTCGAACAGCTTCGCGGTGTAATCCCAGTAATCCTTGAGCGTCTCGCCCTTGACGGCGAAGACGGGAATGCCGGCGGCGGCGATCGCGGCGGCGGCGTGGTCCTGTGTCGAATAGATGTTGCAGGAGACCCAGCGGATGTCGGCGCCGAGCGCTGCCAGCGTCTCGATCAGCACGCCGGTCTGGATCGTCATGTGCAGGGAGCCGGCGATGCGCGCGCCCTTCAGCGGCTGCTTCGGGCCGAACTCCTCGCGGGTCGCCATCAGGCCGGGCATCTCGGTCTCGGCGAGCGAGAGTTCCTTGCGGCCGAAATCGGCGAGCGAAATGTCCTTGACGATGTAATCGTTGAAGCCGGGCTTCGCGTTCATGGGGGGTTCCTGTCTGTTTGGCTCGTCATTCCGGGGCGCTCGTGAAACGAGCAAACCCGGAATCCGGAGGTTCGAGATTCCGGGTTCGCCGCTTGTCGCGGTGCCCCGGAATGACGCAAGAGAACTAGACCGCGCGCTTGAGCGCTTCGACGAGATCGGTCTTCTCCCAGGAGAAGCCGCCCTCGTTGTCGGGCGTCCTGCCGAAATGGCCGTAAGCCGAGGTGCGCGCGTAGATCGGGCGGTTGAGATCGAGATGGGTGCGGATGCCGCGCGGGGTGAGGTCCATCGCCTTGGCGGCCGCCTTCTCGAGCTGATCCTCCGGCACCTTACCGGTGCCGTGGGTGTCGATGTAGATCGACAACGGACGCGCCACGCCGATGGCGTAGGCAAGCTGCAGGGTGCAGCGGTCGGCAAGGCCGGCGGCGACGATGTTCTTGGCGACGTAGCGGGCAGCATAGGCAGCCGAACGGTCGACCTTGGTCGGATCCTTACCCGAGAACGCACCGCCGCCGTGCGGCGCCGCGCCGCCGTAGGTGTCGACGATGATCTTGCGGCCGGTCAGGCCGGCGTCACCATCGGGGCCGCCGATGAAGAACTTGCCGGTCGGATTGATGTGCCAGATCGTCTTCGGCGTGATCCAGTCCTTCGGCAGCGCCTCGCGCACATAGGGCTCGACGATGTCGCGAATCTGCTTGGAGGTGAGATCCTCGACCAGATGCTGGTGCGACACCACGATCTCGCGCACGCCGACCGGCTTGCCGTTCTCGTACTGCACGGTGACCTGGCTCTTGGAATCAGGGCCGAGCACCTTCTCCCTGCCGGAGTGGCGGGCTTCCGAGATCAGACGCAGGATCTTGTGGGCATAGAAGATCGGCGCCGGCATCAGGTCGGGCGTCTCGTTGGTGGCGTAACCGAACATGATGCCCTGGTCGCCCGCGCCCTCTTCCTTGACCTCGCCCGGCTGCAGCGCGTCGACGCCCTGCGCGATGTCGGCCGACTGCGGGTGCAGCAGGATCTCGATGTCGGCCTTCTGCCAGTGGAAGCCTTCCTGCTCGTAGCCGATGTCCTTGATCGCCGCACGCACGACGCTCTCGATCTGCTCGTTGGTGACCGACTTCGGACCGCGGGTCTCACCGGCAATCACGACCTTGTTGGTGGTGGCCAGCGTCTCGCAGGCGGCGCGGATAGCCCACGGATCGATGCCGGCTTTCGGCCCTTCGCGGTAGAACAGATCGACGATTTCATCGGAGATCCGGTCACAGACCTTGTCCGGATGACCTTCAGACACGGACTCGCTGGTGAAGAGATAGGACGCGCGCATCAAGAAACCCCTTGTTCCACCGCTACCGGCGGACGTTTGCGATGTTTACAGTTGGATTATGTCAATCACGCCGGCGCGAGATGACGTAGGATTCGTCGAGAAACCAGAGCCCGTTGTACTTTCGCAGCACATCCCTGGCGGCATCCAGAGTGCGGCCGTTTTGAGTCATATCTGTCAACCGGTCGTCCTCAATCTGAGCGACATACACCGCCGCATTCCACGCTGCAAAGGCCGTCGAGGTCCCGATCGTACCGGTCACCTCGTTGGGCAGCGCTTCCATATCATACCTGAAGATCGAACGGTTATCCGCATAGGCATTAAAATTTAGGTCGCGGCCCAACGATCCGAGCTCATACTTAACGGCGCGCAATAGCTCATGACGGCTCACCGAGAAAGGGTTTTCTCCGGGCCAGATCGCCTGGATCATTTCCATGCCGGGATCGTGACCATGGGAGTGGATTCCGATCAGGCGGCCGCCCGGCCGCAACGCCCGTGCCAGCGGTGCAATGATCCGCTTGGCCCGAAAATTGACCGAGGACAGGGCCCGGTATGGCTGGGATGCGATCACGAGATCGAAATTGGCCTCGGTCTGGCCGGGCCTCGGAATGGTCGAATCGAGCAGGAATCGATGGTCGTCGCGGTAGAGCACGAGCACGACCGGCCGCTCGTAGAGCGGCATCGCCGTACGCGGGCTGATCGCGGCGCGCCAATTCTGCTCCAGGAACGGCCGTAGCTCGGCAATCTGCTGCTCGAACTCGCCCGACGAGGCGCCCCGCAGCGGGACCTCGTGCCAGACGGTGGCAGCGGCTGCGGCGGGCGATGCCGGCGTGAGCCAGGGCGCCTCCGAATAGAACATGTTGGTGAAGACGAAAACCGACGCCGGGTGCTCGAAAATGCGGTCCGGCACCTTCTCGAGCGTCAGGCGCAGATCCTCGAGACTAAGCTCTTTGCCGGCAACGTAGAACGGCATGTGGGGGTAGCGCTGGTGCGTGGCGCGCAGCACCCGCGCCAGCACCGTTCCGTCGCCGACACCGGCATCGAAAATGCGCAGCGCCGGCGGGCGCGGATGGATGGTGGAAAGCTCCAGCGCGACGCGGTCGGCGATCACCCGCTTTTCGCTGCAGGTGTGGACGAACAGCAGATATTTCTGCCGGTTCTCGAAAAAGCGGAAATTGCCGCGCGGATCGCGCTTTTCCGGGGGGACCTGAAGCCCCCGGGGCGGCGGCAGGCCGCCCGTGGTCGATGCCGCAATATAGGCCTGGATCCGCTCCAGCGTGTCGATGGTGATGCGCTTGCCCTCGCGCAGGCGGTGCACGAGCTTCCCATCGTTCACCGCCCGCCGGCCAAAGGTCGATTCCGCCATATCCGCCTTGCGGCAGAACTCGGTGATTTGGCTCAGGATTTCGTCGTTCTTCATGGATGGGAAGTTGGTGGGCAGAGGAATTGGGATCAACTTCCTAGCAAATTCTGCCCACCGAGGGAATACCACGACTTGGTTTACCCAAGACGCGATGGGCGCGTGAACCCCGACGTATTGCCCGACAACAAACAAGCACCTCTCCTCAAGGAAATCACCATGAGCCGCCTGCTCGTCGCGCTCGCCCTGCTCGTCGCAACTCTGTGGTCGGCGCCCTGCTCGGCCCAGTCGCGCGGCCAGCTGGGGCCGCTCTGCACAACCGAGACCACGCCGGCGGACCAGATGGTCGACGCCTGCACCAAGATCATCGCCCTGAAGGCTTTCAAGGGCGAGCAGCTCGCGACCGTCTATTTCTGGCGCGCGGTGGGCTGGAACAAGAAGGGCGACTACGCCAAGGTCATTGCCGACACCACCGAGGCGATCCGGCTGCAGCCGAGCCAGCCCGTCTACAACTTGCGGGGCTCGGCCTATTACGACAAGGGCGACTACGACATCGCCATCGCCGATTTCGACGATGCGCTGAAGCTCGGGCCGCCGAGCGCCAGCATCTTCCACAATCGCGGCAATGCCTGGCGCGGCAAGCACGACTACGCCAAGGCGATTGCCGATTACGATGCCGCAATCAAGGCCGATCCGAAATCGGCGTTCTCGTTGCTGAATCGCGGCGTCTCGAAAGAGGCCCTCGGCGATCTCGACGGTGCGCTCGCCGACATCAACCAGGCGATCCGGCTCGATCCGACGCTGCCGCAGCCGCTGATCAGCCGCACCTCGATCTGGCGCGCCAAGGGCGATCTCGATCGCGCCATTGCCGACGGCAGCGACGCGATCCGGCTCGCCAAGGAGAAACCGCCCGTCAACATCATGACGCCGCCGAACAGCGTGCTGATCTCCGGCTACACCCATCGCGCGCTGGCCTATGAAGCAAAAGGCGACTACGCGCGCGCGAAGGACGATTATAACGCCACGCTCGCGATCGTGGCGTCCGATGCCGTCAGCAAGGCCAATCAGGCCACCGCAAAGGTGCGGTTGTCGCTGGTGACGGACGCAGCCGCGCCGATCCCGCGCGATGCACCCTCCCCGACGACGCAACCGGCGGCCGCGGCGGCTCCGCAGCAGACGGACGCAGCACCTGCGCCGTCTCCCGCGCCCTCGCCTGCGCCGGCCGTTCGCGGCAGCCGCATGGCGCTCGTGATCGGCAACGGTGCCTATGCCCATGTGAAGGCGCTGCCCAATCCGCCCAACGACGCGCGCGCGGTCGCAAAGAGTCTGCGCGACATCGGCTTCACGGTGTCGGAGGGTGTCGACCTCGACCGCGCCGCGATGCAGAAGATGACGCGCGACTTCCTGCGCGAGGCCGCACGGGCGCAGGTGGCGCTCGTCTACTATGCCGGCCACGGCGTGCAAATCGACGGCCGCAACTATCTCATTCCCGTCGACGTTGCGCTGAAGCCAGGCAGCAGCATGACCGAGGCCATGATCGACATGGACACGATCATGGCGGGCCTCGACGACCAGGTTCGCACCAACATCTTGATCTTCGATGCCTGCCGCAACAACCCGATGGCGCAGCAGGTCGCGGCTGCTGGCGGAAGTCGCGGCATTGAAGGCGCCTCGGGCCTCGCTGCTCCGTCGAGCCTCGGATCCGGTGCAACGCTGGGGGCCGGCACGCTGATCGCGTTCGCGACCGCGCCGGGTCAGGTCGCGCTCGATGGCGAAGGCGCCAACTCCCCCTTCTCCGCCGCGCTGTCCCGCCACCTCGGCACGCCGGGCCTGGAAGTGCAGCAGATGCTCACGCGGGTGCGGGCCGAAGTGGTCGCGACCACGAAGAACAAGCAGGTGCCGTGGTCGAATTCGTCGCTGCTGGGCGAGGTCTATCTGGCGGAGAAGTGAGGATGGCTTGCGTAGCCGATTTGAACGCCGCGCTACTCACCCGACACCCAAGTGTCGTCGCCCGGCTTGACCGGGCGATCCAGTAGTCCGTGACGCCAGTCATTCACGGAGAGGCCGCGGCGTACTGGATTCCCCGCCTTCGCGGGGAATGACATCAGTGTGAGGTGAGGACTCGCCGTCACTCACGCGCCGGAGCTCAGTTGCCCCAAACTTCCTTCGCGATCTCGACCGCCAGGCTCAGCTTGGCCCACTGCTCTTCCTCGGAGAGGATGTTACCCTCTTCCGTCGAGGCGAAGCCGCACTGCGGCGACAGCGCGAGCTGCTCCAGGGGAGCGAACTTGGAAGCCTCTTCGAGACGACGCTTGATGTCGTCCTTTTTCTCGAGCTCGCCGAACTTCGAGGTGATGACGCCGACCACGACGACCTTGTTGCCCTTGGGCAGGAAGCGCAGCGGCTCGAAGCCGCCGGCGCGGTCAGAGTCGTATTCGAGGAAGTAGCCGTCGTAATTGGTGCCGGCGAGCATGGTCTCGGCCACCGGCTCGTAGCCGCCCGAAGAAATCCAGGTCGAGCGGAAATTGCCGCGGCAGACATGCGTCGTCACCACCATGTCGGCAGGCTTCTCGGCCAGCGCATAGTTGATGATGCGGGCATAGATCTGCTGGAGGCCGTCCGGGTTGTCGCCGCGCTCACGCGCCTTCTGCAATTCGTCCGGCGAGCACAGATAGGCCCACACGGTGTCGTCGAACTGCAGGTAGCGGCAGCCGGCGTCGTAAAACGCCTTCACGGCCTTGCGGTAGGTCTTGCCCAGATCCTCGTAGAAGGCGTCGAGATCGGGATAGATATCCTTGGAGATCGCCTTGCGGCCGCCGCGGAAGTGCAGAACGGCTGGCGAGGGAATCGTCATCTTGGCGGTGACGTGGGCCTGGTCGGCGACCTTCTTCAGGAAGCGGAAGTGGTCGAGCATCGGGTGATTGTCGGGGAAATCGAGCTTGTCGATCACCCGCACCGCGTCGTGACGGGTCTGTACGCCCGCGAACTGGATGCCCGTGTCGGGATGGAACAGCTCGCAGCCGGTGAGCTTGGCCAGGAAGTCGAAATGCCACCATGAGCGGCGGAATTCGCCGTCGGTCGCGAGCTTCAGGCCAACCGAGGCCTGCTTGTGCACGACCTTCTCGATCTCCATGTCCTCGATCTTGCGCAGATCGTCGGCCGAGATCTCACCCTTCTCGAGCTTCGCGCGTGCGTCCTTGATCTTGGCAGGGCGCAGGAGGCTGCCGACCTCGTCGGCACGGAAGGGGGCTTTGGTTCGCTGCATGTCTTAACTCCCAAGATATTTTCTATAGCGTTTTCAAGCGAAGTGGAGACCGGTTCGCGCGAAGAAAACGCGTCGGACAGTTAGTGGGCCGCCGCCCCTGCGACGCCGAGGTGGCGGTCCAGGACCGACGGGTCGGCCTTCAGCGCGGCGCTCGGGGCGTCGTGGACGATCGTTCCGCGCTCCAATATCACAACACGGTCGGCGAGCCCCAGAATCTTTTGCGCGTTCTGCTCGACGATGATAGAGCAGATGCCACCGGCCCGGGTGATTGTCCCGATTGCCTTCAGAAGCTCCTCGACGATGATGGGCGCCAGGCCCTCGGTCGGCTCGTCCAGCAGCAGGACCTTCGGGTTGAGGGTCAGCGCGCGGCCGATCGCCAGCATCTGCTGCTCGCCACCGGAGAGCTGGTTGCCGAAATTGCTGCGGCGTTCTTTCAGCCGCGGGAACATCTCATAGACCTTCTCGACGGTCCAGGGACCGGGCTGCGCCACCGCGGTCATATTCTCTTCCACCGTCAGCGAGCGGAAGATGTTGCGCTCCTGCGGCACCCAGCCGATGCCGGCACGCGCCCGCTGGTCGGGCCGCAAGCTCGTGACGTCGGTGCCCGCGAGCGTGACCGAGCCCGAGAAGCGACGGGTGACGCCGACGATGGAGTTGATCAGCGTGGTCTTGCCCGTGCCGTTGCGGCCCAGCAGCGCCAGCACCTGCCCCTCGGCCAGGTTCAGCGTCATCTTCGGCAGCACCACCGCCTCGCCATAGCCGGCGCGAAGCTGGTCGATTGCGAGCAGGTCAGACATTGACCGCCTCCTCGCCGAGATAGACCGCCTTCACCTGCGGATCGCGCGCGACTTGCTCGGGTGCCCCTTCGGTCAGCAATGCGCCGGAGACCAGCACCGAGATGCGGTCGGCGAAGGAGAACACGAGGTCCATGTCGTGCTCGATCAGCAGCACCGTGACGTCGCGCGGCAGGCTGCCGACGACGGCGAGAATGTCGTGGCGCTCGCTCTCGGGCACGCCGGCGGCGGGCTCGTCGAGCAGCAGCACGCGCGGCTTGGCGGCGATCGCGACCGCGATCTCCAGCAGGCGCTGCTTGCCGTAAGGCAGCGTCACGGTCAGCTCGTTCATGACGTCGAGCAGATGGAAGCGCGTCAGGAGATCGGCGATCTCGCCGTTGACGTCGCTGCGCGTACCCATCCGCCGCCACCAGTCGCCGCCATGGCCGAGGCGCTCGGAGGCGGCAAGGCCGATGGTCTCCAGCGGGGTGAGATCAGGATAGAGCTGGTTGATCTGGAAGGTGCGCGACAGTCCGCGCAGCACGCGCTTGTGCACGGGCAGATCGGTGATGTCCTGGCCTTCGAGCAGGATGCGGCCCGAGTTCGGCTTGAGCACGCCGGTGAGCTGGTTGATCACGGTGGTCTTGCCGGCGCCGTTCGGGCCGATCAGCGCATGGCGGGCGCCCTGCTCGATCCTGAGCGACAGGTCGCGGGTGACACGCAGACCACCGAAGGTCTTTTCGAGGTTTTGGGTTTCGAGGGCGATGGTCATGCGTCGCTCTCCGGCACTGATACGACCGCCTTGCGTCCCGCAAGCTGCTTGATCAGCAAATTGGGCAGGAACAGCACGCCATAGTGCAGGCGCTGGCGGCCGACCAGCACGATCACGACCAGCACGAGGCCGATCCAGAACTGCCAATATTGCGGGGTGATGGTGGAGAATATCTCCTGCAGCATGCGGAAGATCACCGCGCCGATCAGCCCGCCATAGAGATAGCCGGTGCCGCCGATGACGAGCACCAGCATCAGATCGGCGGAGCGATCGAATGCGAACACATCGAGCGAGGCGATCGCGGTGGTCTGAGCGAACAGGGCACCCGCGATGCCTGCATAGAACGCAGCGAGCGTATAGATCGCGACCAGACGGCGGTTGACGGGAATGCCGATGGCTGCTGCCCGCAACGGATTGTTCTTGATCGCACGCAGCGACAGGCCGAATGGCGAGTGCACGATGCGGCGGGCGAGCAGAAACAGCACGAACAGCACGGCCAGCGAATAGAAGAACCCGGCCTTGCCGAACATGTCGAACGGGATCGCGCCGAGGATCGGCTGCATCTCGATGCCCTGCAGGCCGTCGGTGCCGCCGGTGATGTTGGAGAAGCGTTCGGCGAGCGCCTCCAGCAGCAGAGCAATGCCGAGCGTCACCATCAGGCGCGTCAGGTCGACGCCGCGGATCACCAGGAAGCTGGTGGCAAAGCCGAGCACCATGGCGGCGAGGCCCGCCGCGATCAGCGCCAGCACCGGCTCGTTGATGACGCCATGAAGGGCAAGAAGTCCCGCGACATAGGCGCCGACGCCGAAGAAGGCGGCGTGGCCGAGCGAGACGATGCCGGCATAGCCGAGGATGAGATCGAGCGACATCGCAAACAGCGCCAGCCGCAGGATGTCGGTCATGATCAGATAGCGCGAGGGAAACAGAAAGCCGCAGGCGAGCACGACGAGCCAGAAGGCGGCCTCGCCATAGTGCCAGCGCGCCTGCCGCTGGGCGTGATAACCGACGTCGGACGAAGCGTTCATCGGCAAGCTCAACGCGCAGCCGTGCGGCCGAACAGGCCGTTCGGGCGCCAGATCAGGATCACGATCATCATTGTGTAGATCACGAAGGGTCCCATCTTCGGCACGTAATATTTGCCGGCGACGTCACCGATGCCGAGCAGAAGCGAGGCCAGGAACGGGCCTGTTATCGAGGAGGAGCCGCCGACGGTGACCACAATCAGGAAGTAGATCATGAACTTCAGCGGAAAGTACGGATCGAGACCGAGAATCTCCGCGCTCAGCGCTCCGCCGAGACCGGCAAGCCCGCATCCGAAAGCGAAGGTGAAGGCGAACACCTGCGGCACGTTGATGCCGAGACCGCTCGCGGCACGGGGATCATCGACCGCGGCGCGCAGGCGGCTGCCGAAACGCGTCTTGGCCAGCACCATCTGCAGGCCGATCGTGAGCAGGCCGCAGATTACGATGATCATCAGCCGGTAGCGGCCGATGCCGACGCCGAACAGGTCGAACTGGCCCTCCAGCGCGGCCGGCAAATTGATGAAGACACGCGAGGAGCCCTGGATGTAGTCGACGGCCGCGACCGACATGAACGTCAATCCGATCGTGAACAGCACCTGATCGAGATGGCTGCGCGCATAGAGGTGGCGATAAAGCGTGCGCTCGAGCACGATGCCGATCACCGCGGACGAGACGAAGGCGAGCGGCAATGCCGCGAAGAACGGCCAGCCGTGCTGGTTCACCAGCAGCATGCAGACATAGCCGCCGGCCATGGCGAAGGCGCCATGGGCGAGATTGACGAAGTTCATCAGGCCGAGCGTGACCGCGAGCCCGCAAGCGAGCACGAACAGCAGCATGCCGTAGGCAACGCCATCGAACAGGTTGGTGAGGATTGAGGTCATCGAAGGTGGATCGATCCTGATAGACGCTCGTCATTCCGGGGCAGCGCGCAGCGCTGAACCCGGAATCCGTTTCATCAATTTCGAGATCCCGGGTTCGCGCCAAGCGCGCCCCGGGATGACCCGCTTTCGCGGGTCACTTCTTCGTCTTGCCGGGATCCTTGACGGCCTCGAAGACCTGGAACTCGACATTGTAGAGTTCGCCGTCGGACTTCGACCTTGCGACCCTGCGGATATAGATATTCTGGATGATGTCGCGCGTCTCCGGATCGATCGAGATCGGGCCGCGCGGGCTCTCCCACTTCTGACCCTTCATGGCTTCGACCAGCTTGGTGCCGTCGGTGTCGCCACCCGTCTTCTTCAGCGCCTCGTAGATCAGGTGAATGCCGTCATAGCCGCTCACCGCCATGAAGCCCGGACGGCTGTTGAAGGCCTTCTTGTACGCCGCCACGAAGTCCTTGTTCATCTGGGAGGGATGGGCCGCGGAATAGAGATGCGCGGTCACGGTGCCGATCACGGCGTCGCCCATGTTGTTGAGGAGATCGTCGTCGGTGACATCGCCCGGCCCGATCACCTTGATGCCGGCCTTGTCGAGGCCGCGCTCGGCATATTGCTTCATGAAATTGCCGCCCTGACCGGCCGGCACGAACACGAAGATCGCGTCGGGCTTGGCGTCCTTCATGCGCTGGAGGAACGGCGCGAAGTCAGGATTTTGCAGGGGAACCTTGACCTCTTCGACCACCTCGCCGCCGCCGGCGGTGAAGTGCTCCTTGAAGAAGTTGAGCGCGTCGTTGCCCGGCGCGTAATCCGAGGTCAGCGTCGCCACCTTCTTGATGCCGTTCTGCGCCGCCCAGTCGCCGATGATGGTGGAGGATTGCGCAAGCGTGAAGCTCGTGCGCACGATATAGGGCGAGCGCTCGGTGATGATGGAGGTGCCCGCCGCCATCACGACTTCCGGAATCTTCGCTTGCGTTGCGAGCGGCGCCGCGGCGAGCGCCGCCGGCGTAACGCCGAAGCCGGCGATGAAGTTGACCTTGTCGTTGACGATCAGCTCCTGCGCGGCGGTCTTGGTCTTGTCCGGGATCGCCGCATCGTCCTTGACGATGATCTCGACCTTCTTGCCGGCGACGGTGTCGCCGTTCTGCTGCATGTAGAGCTTGATCGCGTTCTCGATCTGCTTGCCGGTCGATGCCTGGCCGCCGGTCATCGGCAGGATCAAGCCCACCTTGACGGTGTCTTCCGCTTTGGCCGGCGTAAGGCCTGCAAGGCCCGCGATGGCGGCAATGGCAGCTGCCCGAGAAAACGTTTTGTGTTCGAACATCAGATGTCCCTCCCCTTCATTCCTGACCTTCTTGTGCGGTGGACCGATTGCCTCGGTCCTTGCCTGACTTTAACCCACGCACGAGCGATATCGCGCGCCACATGGCGTCTTTCGCGCCCTCATTGTCAATCGGACGTTTGGCGACCATTCCGCGCAATGCCCGCGCGTTCCGGTTACCAACATTGGAAAGCGATCTCGCGGTCACGCCGGGGTAACCCGAGCCCCGAGCTCGCTCCATCATTTGTACGATTGTACAAATGAAATGGAGCTGTCAACGAAAAAGCCCTCGCGCCTGCTAAGCAGATTGTCGCGAGCCGGCGGCCGCAGTCTAGGAAGACGCCCGCCTGCGTGGATGGAGGATTTCGTCTTTCATTTGCAGAATTCGGACATCGGGGGAAAACCGATCTTGATACATCAAGGTATTCTTATACCTACCTCGAATAAGTCTATTTTACCTTGTTGAAGGCTACCGTTCCGGCAGCGCCGTTCGTCCGCGGCGTCAGGTCCTTCGTCCCGATTGCAGCGCCCAAACATGTCCAGACGTTTCCGTTCCATCGTGTCCCTGCTCGCGCTCGCCGCGGGCCTGTCCGGCTGCGGCACGGTCAACGAAAAACTCTCGGCTGGCATGGGTGATTACATCCCGCAATGGGCCGGCGGCCTGCCGGCGGATGCCCCGCCCCGGCCGGGCACGCCGCAATACGATGCCTATATGAAGGAGCGCGAGCGCAAGCGGCTGATGCCCGCGGCGGATCGCGACAAGGAAGAGCAGGCGGAGAAGGGCGCCACCGGGTCGACGTCGGGCGACGCGGTGCATTGAGGAGCAGCCGTCATTCCGGGATAGTCCGAAGGACCAGACCCGGAATCTCGAGATTCCGGGTTCGATGCTCGCGCATCGCCCCGGAATGACTCGCACGATCAATCCACGAACACCACGGTCTTGCGGCCGTTGAGGATGACGCGGTCGTCGAGGTGATAGCGGATCGCGCGCGCCAGCACGCGGCGCTCGATGTCGCGGCCTTTGCGCACGAGATCCTCAGGCGTGTCGCGATGGCTGATGCGCTCGACGTCCTGGTCGATGATCGGACCTTCGTCGAGATCGCGGGTGACGTAATGGGCGGTGGCGCCGATCAGCTTCACGCCGCGCTCATGGGCCTGGTGATAGGGCTTTGCGCCCTTGAAGCCCGGCAGGAACGAGTGGTGGATGTTGATGCAGCGACCGGACAGTTTTGCCGACAGATCGTCCGACAGGATCTGCATGTAACGGGCGAGCACGACCAGATCGGTCCCGGTCCTGGCGACGAGATCGAGGATCTGCGCCTCCTGCTCGCGCTTGGTCTCCTTGGTGACAGGCAGATAGTGGAACGGGATCTCGCCGAAATCGAGCCCGGCATAGACCTCGCGCGGGTGGTTGGAGACGATCGCGGCGAGCGTCATCGGCAATTCGCCGGTGCGCCAGCGATAGAGGATGTCGACCAGGCAGTGGTCGGACTTCGACACCAGCAGCATCACCTTGCGATGCGCGGCGCGGTCGCGCATCTGCCACTCCATGCCGAAGCGCTCGGCGATCGCGGCAAAGCCGGTCTGGAGCGCGGACAGTTCCACGGCGAGATCGGCCGCGGTGAACACCACGCGCATGAAGAATTTCTTGGTTTCGACGTCGTCGAACTGCTGGGCGTCGAGAATGTTCTGTCCGGAGTTCGCCAGGAAGGTCGACACCGCCGAGACGATGCCGGGACGATCTGGACAGGACAGGGTCAGCACGTATTGGTGATTGGGCATGGCTGTTGAAGAGATTGGCTCTTGACGAAGGATTGGGCAGCGGCGCGCGAAACACCCCGCGATTTTGCGCCCTGCTCTAGCACCACCCCACCCTTGCGCCAATCCCGACGACGGAGTCAGGATGAATGGACGATTGCGATTTTGGACCGACCGGAGCACGCCCATGGCCGACCGTTTGAACGGCACCCGCATCCTGATCCTGGAAACCCGCGAGGAGGCGCAGTTCTCAAAGCTCCTGGCCGAGCAAGGCGCCGAGGTCGTGCAATGTCCGATGTTCACCATCCAGGATGCCCCGGACCACGTTCCGGTCGAAGCCTGGATCCGCCGCGCCATCGACAAGCCGTTCGACGACCTCGTGCTGATGACCGGAGAGGGCCTGCGGCGGATCATGAAGCTCGCGCGCACGCGCGGGCTCGACCAGGCTTTTATCGCAGCGCTGGCCAAATCGCGAAAATTCACCCGCGGGCCGAAACCCGGCAAGGCGCTGCGCGAAATCTCGCTCGAGGCACAGCAGACCACGGAGAAGCCGACCACCGATGGCGTGATCGAGATGCTGGGCAAGCTCGATTTGAACGGGCATCGCCTCGGCCTCCAGCTTTATCCCGACAAGGACCACAGCGCGCTGACCGGCGCGCTGGCCGCGCAAGGTGCAGAGGTCGATACCGTGCTGCCCTACGTCTACGACTCCAAAGCTGCGGACGCCAATATCGTCGCCGCCATCGACGATATGGCCGAGGGACGGATCGATTGCATCGCGCTGACCAATCTCGGTCAGGTTCGCCGGCTGATCGAGGCCGCCAAGGCGCATGGCAGCGAGGCGAAGCTGCGCGCGGGATTTGATCGGACACTGATTGCCTCTGTCGGACCGGCCGTCTCCGGCGAACTCGCCGCGCATGGTTTGCGCACCGACGTATCGCCCGCCGATGAAGCCTTCTTCATGCGTCCCCTGATCTCGGCGATGGCCGCGGCGCTGTCCGAGCGAAAGCAGCAGGCCGCGGCGAGGTAGACGCCGAGCGCAGGGGCGGCCCGCAACGGCTGCGATTGACACGCCCATCGCCAGCGTTAGTTTGCCCGGTATCAAGAAGAAACAACCCAGGCAGGGAATCGCCGTGACACGCGTCCTCGCGTTGTGAGCGCAGCCGCACGGCGTTCGGCGCTCGCACCATTCCGCATCCGCAACTATCGCTTCCAGTGGCCGTCGGATCTGCTCACCTCCTGGGCGTTCGAGATCGAGACGCTGGTGCTCGGCTGGTACATCTTGGTCGAAACAGGCTCGGTGCTGCTGCTGACCGTTCTCGCCTCGCTGCAATATTTGGGAACGCTGATTGCACCGGCGCTCGGCATGGTTGGTGATCGCATCGGTCACCGCGACCTCCTCGTCGTGCTGCGTCTCACCTATACGGTGCTCGCCTCGACCATCATGGTGCTGGCGCTGACCGGTCACCTGGCGCCGCTCAACGTCATGATCATCGTGACGATCATGGGCCTGATCCGTTCCTCCGATCTCGGCCTGCGCAGCGCGCTGCTTGCCGACATCATGCCGGCCGAGCTGCTGGTGGGGGCGATCAGCCTGTCGCGCACGACCCAGGACAGCGCGCGCATCGCAGGGGCGCTGACGGGAGCCGGACTGTTTGCCGTACTTGGCATTGGCCTCGTCTACACGGCGGTTGCCAGCCTCTACCTCGTGGCGGCAATTCTCATGTCCTGCCTGACCCGACCGGAAAGGACCATTGCCACGACCGATCTGCCGGCGAACAGCCGCGCTCTTTCAAAACTGCTCGACGAACTGAAGGAAGGGATCGTCTACGCCTGGAATGGCCCCGGAATGGGCGCCGCGCTGTGCGTCGCCTTCCTCGCCAATCTCACCGCATTTCCCTTCACCGGCGGATTGCTGCCCTATATCGCGCGCGAAATCTTTCACACCGACCAGACCGGCCTCGGTTATCTCTCGGCGAGCTTCGCCGTCGGTTCGCTGATCGGCTCGATTACCCTCAGCCTGGTCAGCGGATTGCGCATCGCCCGTCTTTTGATCGGCGCCACGCTGGCCTGGTACACGCTGTTGCTGGTATTCGTCGAAATCAGAACCATGCCAGTCGCGATGGCCTGCCTCGTACTGGCCGGCATCGCCCAAAGCATGTCGATGATCTCGGCCGCCGTGATCCTTATGAGGACGGCCAGCGCGCATCTGCGCGGTCGCGTGATGGGCGTGCGCATGATGGTGATCTACGGCCTGCCGATCGGATTGCTCGCGGCCGGCAGCCTGATCGACATCATCGGCTATTCCGCGACGGGATCGCTCTATGCCGCCGCCGGCTTCATCGCGATGCTGGCGATCGCGATCCGCTGGCGCGCCGACCTCTGGCCGGTCCACGCGCCCGCCAATGCGCGCTAATCCCCGTATCCGCGCAGCCGCTCGACGTTGAGGATGGTGACGCCACCATACTCCAGCCTCAGCAGACCCTCCTTCTCCAACCGGTTCAATGCGCGGTTGGCGTTCTGCCTGGACATGCCGGAGAGCGCGCCGATCTCCTCCTGGGTGATCTCCAGATGCGCGGTCGATTCCGGATAGAGGATCGGGTTGAACAGCGAGGCGATGCTGCGGGCAAGGCGCGAGGTCGCATCCAGAGTACGATTGACCTCGAGCATGCCGATGAACTGGCCGAGCCGCTCATTGAGCTGGCGCACCAGGAAGCGGTTGAAGCCGACGCTGTTCTCGAACAGCCACATGAAGGCGCTGCGTTCCATCAGCGCAACGCGGCTGTCGCGCAGCGCGACCACGTCGTAGCGGCGCAGCTCGTTCTTGAGCACGCTGCCTTCGCCGAACCAGGCGCCTGCCGTGAGCCCGGCAAGGCTGGTCTCCTTGCCGTCGCGCGACACCCCGCCCATGCGGGCAAGGCCGCTCACCATGCCGGCCCAATAATCGAATTTGTCGCCGCGCATGAACACGGTCTCGCCGGTGCCGTAGGACCGTTCGGTGATCCCGGCGCGGGCGACCTCGATCTCCGCCGACGTGAGCTCGCGCGACCAGGCGGCGACGCGCCTCAGTTGATCCTCTGAAATCATGATCGAGAGGCCAGCCGCACCGCTTCGTCACTCCATCCTTCTGTTGCATTGCAACATGATCATTCCCGCCACCATCCTACGAAAGAGGGAGACCGCGGCCGCCCGAAAACTTTGTCGCAGAATTGTCAGGCCGGAGACATTTCAAAATAGCGCTTTCCCCTATTGAGAACCACCTCGGGCGATGCGGCTTTTGATCCCAAACGGGGCGAAAGCGGAGCGGGTCTGGTCGGGACCATGTGCTGCATGGCCTCACCGGGACGACCGTACTAGGATCGCTCGGGAAGAATCGACGAAGAGCGCCGCTGAATGCGCCATCACCGGGAGGGAATTGTTTGGTGGCTACCAGTCTCGAAGTGCGCGGCGTGTCCTTGCGATTCGGCGGCGTTCGCGCGCTGACCGACGTCAGCTTCTCGATCCGCGAGGGCGAGCTGTTCTCGATCATCGGCCCCAACGGCGCCGGCAAGACCTCGATCGTGAATTGTATTTCCGGCCGCTATAAGCCGACTGAAGGCCAGCTGTTCTACCAGGGCCGCGACATCACGGGGCTGACGCCGAATGCGCGCCCCAAGCTCGGCATCGGCCGCACCTTCCAGAACCTGGCGCTGTTCCACCATATGAGCGTGCTCGACAACATCATGGTCGGGCGCCATCACCTGCTCAAGAACAACTTTCTCACCGGCTCGCTGTACTGGCTCACCGGCGCGCGCAAGGAAGAGCTCGCGCATCGCCGCAAGGTCGAGGAGATCATCGACTTCCTTGACCTCCAGTCGGTGCGCAAGGCGACGGCCGGCACCCTCTCCTACGGCCTGCGCAAGCGCGTCGAGCTCGCCCGCGCCATGGCGCTGGAGCCGCGCCTCATCCTCCTCGACGAGCCGATGGCCGGCATGAACTTCGAGGAGAAGGAGGACATGGCCCGCTACATCGTCGATCTCAACGAGGAGTTCGGGATGACGGTGGTGATGATCGAGCACGACATGGGCGTCGTGATGGACATCTCCCACCGCGTCATGGTGCTGGATTTCGGTCGCAAGATCGCCGAGGGCGATCCGGCTGCCGTTCTTGCCGACCCGCACGTCAAGCGCGCCTATCTCGGCGAAGAGGACGAGGTTCTGGTCGATCCCGATGATGCCCCGCCGGCACAGGAGAGCGCGGCATGATGGATTACGCAGGGCGCGTCACGCAGGCCGACACCTATCCGAAGATGCTCCGCCTGAACGCGAAGGAGCATGGCAACGAGATCGCGCTGCGCGAAAAGGACCTCGGCCTCTGGCGTCCCTTCACTTGGACCGATTACCAGACCCGCGTGCGCGACTTCGCGCTCGGCCTGATCGAGCTGGGCCTTGGCCGCGGCGATGTCATCGGCATTATCGGCGATAACAGGCCGGACTGGGTGGCGGCGGAGGTAGCCACCCACGCGATCGGCGGACTGAGCCTCGGGCTCTATCGCGACGTCCTCGACGAAGAGGCCTCCTATCTCCTCAACTACGGCGAAGCGCAGCTGGTCTTCGCCGAGGACGAGGAGCAGGTCGACAAGCTGCTGGCGCTGGCCGAGCGCGTGCCTGATCTCAAGCACATCATCTATTCCGACCCGCGCGGCATGCGGAAATATGACGACCCGCGCCTGATGTCGGCGGAGAAGTTTGCCAAGCTCGGCCGCGCCCGGGCCGCGCGCGAGCCGGAGCTCTACGACCGCCTTGTCGATGCCACCAAAGGTGAGGACGTCGCGATCCTCTGCACCACGTCGGGCACGACGTCGCATCCGAAACTCGCGATGCTCGCCGCCGGCCGCGTGCTCGGCCATTGCGCGACCTATCTCGCCTTCGATCCGAAGGGACCCGACGACGAATACGTCTCGGTGCTGCCGCTGCCCTGGATCATGGAACAGGTCTACGTGCTCGGCAAAGGCCTGCTCTGCCGGATGAAGATCAACTTCGTCGAAGAGCCTGACACCATGATGAACGATCTGCGCGAGATCGCGCCGACATTCGTGCTCTTTGCGCCCCGCGTCTGGGAATCCATCGCCGCCGACGTCCGCGCCAAAGTGATGGATGCGACGCCGTTCAAGCAGCGCCTGTTCGATATCGGCATGAACAGTGGCCTCGCCGCACTCGAACAGGGCAAGCGCTCCGGCTTTGCCGACGCGATCCTGTTCCGTGCGCTCCGCGACCGGCTCGGGTTCACGCGGCTGCGCTCCGCCGCGACCGGCGGCGCAGCGCTCGGGCCCGATACGTTCAAGTTCTTCCAGGCGATGGGCGTGCCGCTGCGCACACTCTACGGTCAGACGGAATTGTTAGGGGCATACACGCTCCACCCCGAGGGCAAGGTCGACCCCGACACGACAGGCGTGCCGATGGCCGACAATGTCGAGATCCGCATCGACAATGCCGACGTCCATGGCGTCGGCGAGATCGTGGTGCGGCACCCCAACATGTTCCTCGGCTATTACAAGAACCCGGAAGCGAGCGTTGCCGACATCAGGGACGGCTGGATGCTGTCGGGCGACGCCGGCTATTTCAACGATAACAAGCAGCTCGTCGTCATCGACCGCATCAAGGACCTCGCCGAGACCTCGCGCGGCGAGCGCTTCTCGCCGCAGTTCATCGAGAACAAGCTGAAGTTCTCGCCCTATATCGCCGAAGCCGTGGTGCTGGGCGCCGGCCGCGACGCGCTCGCGGCGATGATCTGCATCCGCTACTCCATTATCTCGAAATGGGCGGAGAAGAATCGGCTCTCCTTCACGACCTATAGCGACCTCGCCTCCCGCCCTGAGGTGTATGCGCTGGTTCAGAAGGAAGTCGAGACCGTCAACGCCACGCTGCCACCGGCGCAACGCATCTCGCGTTTCCTCTTGCTATACAAGGAGCTCGACGCCGACGACGGCGAGCTCACCCGCACCCGAAAGGTGCGCCGCGGCGTCATCAACGAGAAATACGCTGAAATCATCGACGCCATCTATCGCGGCGATGCCGACATCCCCGTCGACACCGTGATCCGCTTCCAGGATGGCACCACGCAGCGCGTGCGGACGACATTGCGTGTGGTGGATCTCGGCGGCCGTGGGCCCATGGCGGAGGCTGCGGAGTGATGCAGCCAGACAAGCACGCCACTCCCCCTCACCCGCCGCGCGTTCCGCGCGTCGGCCTCTCCCCGCAAGCGGAGAGAGGCGAAGATAGCACGGAATCAACATGAACACCGCCTTCCTCATTCAGCTCCTGGTCAACGGTCTCGTGGTCGGCACGCTCTATGGCGTGGTCGCGATGTCATTCGTGCTGATCTACAAGGCGACGCAGGTCGTCAATTTTGCGCAAGGCGAGCTGCTGCTGGTCGGCGCCTGGGTGTGCTGGGCGCTGCTGGCCAAATACCAGGTGCCGTTCTGGATCGGCATGCCGATCACGCTGGTGTTCATGTTCGTGTTCGGCATCGCGATCCAGGTCCTCATCCTGCGGCCGATGATCGGCGAGCCCATCATTTCCGTCATCATGGTGACGATCGGCCTCTCTACCGTGCTGCAGGCGACGTTGAAATGGATGTTCGGCGTCAATCCGCAGCCGTTCCCGCGCGTGTTCGAGAGCCAGTCCGTCGGACTGTTCGGCCTCCAGATCCAGACCGTCTATGTCATGAGCCTCGTCGTCTCGCTCGCGATGATGATCGGCATGGCCTGGTTCTTCCGCGCCTCGAAGTACGGCCTTGCGATGCGGGCCACCGCGTTCAACCAGCAGGTGGCGCAGTCGCTCGGCATCTCCGTGAAGAGCGTGTTCGCGATGGCCTGGGCGATCTCGGCGACCGTCTCGGCGGTCGCAGGCGTCGTCGTCGCCGTGGTGAACGGCGTTTCGTCGGGCCTTGCGGCCTACGGCATCAAGGTGTTTCCGGCGGCGATCCTGGGCGGGCTGGATTCCGTCGGCGGCGCCGTGCTCGGCGGCATCATCATCGGCCTGCTCGAGAACGTCGCGCAATATGTCGACAGCCAGTACCTGCACTGGGGCAATCTCTACGAGATCGCGCCGTTCTACGTCCTCATCATCGTGCTGATGATCAAGCCTTACGGCCTGTTCGGCACCCACGACATCGAGCGGATCTGATCCATGGCCGGCCCTGCCCTCATCCCTGCTGGTGATTTCCGCACCTCCTACGCGGCCGACACCACGATCTTCCCGACCACGACCAGCCGCAACTTCGCGATTCTAGGCGTGCTGCTGCTCTGCCTCGTGCCGCAGGTTCTCGGCGGCTACTGGCTCAGCATCCTGATCCAGATCGGCATCTTCTCGATCGCGGCGCTTGGCCTCAACATTCTGGTCGGCTTCACCGGCCAGATCTCCATCGGCCACGCCGCCTTCTTCCTACTCGGCGCCTTCACGTCCGCCTACATCTCCAACAACGCGCCGATCCCGGTGTTCTTCGCGATCCCGCTCGCCGGCGTCGTCACCGCGCTGGTCGGGCTGATCTTCGGTATTCCCGCGGCGCGGCTCAAGGGTCTCTATCTCGTCATTGCGACGCTCGCCGCGCAATACATCCTGCTCGACTTCTTCTCCCGCGCCGAATGGTTTTCCGGCGGCTCGGTGCCGGCAAGCGCAAATCCGTTCTCGATCTTCGGC
Organism: Bradyrhizobium guangzhouense; assembly: GCF_004114955.1. NCBI lineage: Bacteria > Pseudomonadati > Pseudomonadota > Alphaproteobacteria > Hyphomicrobiales > Nitrobacteraceae > Bradyrhizobium > Bradyrhizobium guangzhouense. Next base: position 2,435,429 of record NZ_CP030053.1, on the reverse strand, counting down.
TATACGCTGCACGGCGATAAGCAATATTTCTACGTCGTGCTGGCCTATGTGCTCGCGAGCTACATTCTCGTTACCAACCTGATGCGCACGCGCGACGGCCGGGCACTGGTGGCGATCCGCGACCATTATCTCTCCGCCGAAATCATGGGCATCAACCTCACCAAATACCGCACGCTGTCATTTGGCCTCGCCGCCTTCTTCGCCGGAATTGCCGGCGCGCTCTACGCGCATTACCAGCAGGTCGTGTCGCAGGAAGGCTTCGGCATCGAGCGCTCGATCCTGTTCCTGGCCATGATCATCATCGGCGGCACCGGCTCGATCATGGGCACGCTGATGGGCACCGCCTTCGTGGTGCTGCTGCCGGAATCCATGGAATGGATGAGCCTGCACCTTAAGGGCGGCGCGATCGATCAGGCGCTGTCGCTCAACAATAACCTGACCTTCCTGCGCGAGATCGCGATCGGGCTCATCATCATCGTGTTCCTGATGTTCGAGCCTGATGGGCTTGCCCATCGCTGGCGTCAGATCAAGGCCTATTGGAAACTCTACCCGTTCTCTTATTGAGCGCGGCTATCTCGACAAACCAATAACAGGAGGAGACGACCAATGAAGACAAAGGCCCTTTTGAGCACCGCCTCACTCGCGCTCGCGATCGCCGCATTTTCTGCGAGCGCGCAGGCGCAGATCGCGATTGGCCATCTTGAAGACCGCTCGGGGGGTACCGCCGACGTCGGCACACCGTTCGGGCAGGCCGTTGCCGACACCTTCGCCTGGGTCAACAAGAACGGCGGCGTCGGCGGCAAACAGTTGAACGTCGACACCAACGACTACGGCTACCAGGTGCCGCGCGCGATCGCGCTCTACAAGAAGTGGTCAGCACCGGACAACAAGGTTGCCGCCATCATGGGCTGGGGCACGGCGGATACCGAAGCACTGACCGGCTTCCTCGCCCAGGACAAGATCCCTGATATGTCCGGCTCATACGCAGCAGCCCTGTCGGATCCTGAGGGCACCAGCGGCAAGGCCAAGCCTGCGCCCTATAATTTCTTCTACGGTCCCACCTATTCGGACGCGCTGCGTGCGATGCTGATGTGGGCGGCCGAAGACTGGAAGGCCAAGGGCAAGCCCGGCAAGCCGAAATACGTCCACATGGGCGCCAACCATCCCTATCCTAACGCCCCGAAGGCTGCCGGCGAGGCGCTGGCCACCGAGCTCGGCTTCGAAGTTCTGCCACCGCTGGTCTTCGCGCTGAGCCCCGGCGACTACAGCAGCCAGTGCCTGAGCCTGAAGAGCTCGGGTGCGAATTACGCCTATCTCGGCAATACGCCTCAGTCCAACGTGTCGGTGCTGAAGGCCTGCAAGGCGGCGAACGTGGACGTCCAGTTCCTCGGCAACGTCTGGGGCATGGACGAGGCCGGCGCCAAGGCTGCCGGCGACGCCGCCGACGGGGTGGTGTTTCCCCTACGCACGGCCGTGAGCTGGGGCGGCGATGCGCCCGGCATGAAGACGGTGATGGAAATCTCCAAGATGTCCGATCCCACCGGCAAGGTCTACCGCCCCGTGCACTACGTCGCGGCCGTCTGCTCGGCGCTCTACATGAAGGAAGCACTCGATTGGGCGGCCAAGAACGGCGGTGCCACCGGCGAGAACGTCGCCAAGGGCTTCTACCAGAAAAAGGACTGGGTGCCGGCCGGGATGGAAGGCGTCTGCAATCCCTCGACCTGGACCGAGAAAGACCATCGCGGGACCATGAAGGTCGATCTCTATCGCACGAGGGTGTCGGGCGCGACCGATGGCGACATCAACGATCTGATGGGCAAAGGCTCGATCAAGCTGGAGAAGGTCAAATCGGTCGATCTGCCTCGCAAGCCGGAATGGTTTGGCTGGTGAGCCTCGCCGTTTCCCTACGCACAACTGTCATCCCCCGCGAAAGGCGGGGGATCCAGTACGCCGCGGCTTCTCGATGAGTCTCCGGCGCCTCTGGAATACTGGGTCGCCCGGTCAAGCCGGGCGACGACAGCGGAGTCATAAAGCATGACCGACACCCTCGAGACATCTCGCGCCAAGCCGACCGCCGTACCACCCCCGTCCCTCCTCGCCGTGCGCAACATCGAGGTCGTCTATGACGATGTCATCCTGGTGCTGCGCGGCCTCAGCCTCGACGTGCCCAAGGGCGCGATCGTCGCGCTGCTCGGGGCCAACGGCGCCGGCAAGTCGACGACGCTGAAGGCGATCTCGGGCCTGCTCAAGACCGAGGACGGCGACGTCACGCGCGGCGAGATCCTGTTCGAGGGCGAGCCCATCGCTGGCATCGATCCCGACAAGATCGTCCGCCGCGGCATTTTCCAGGTGATGGAGGGCCGGCGCATCGTCGCCGACATGACGTCGCTGGAAAACCTCAGGCTCGGCGCCTTCACCCGCAAAGACCGTGGGGTCGATGCCGACCTCGACATGGTCTTCAATTATTTTCCGCGCCTGAAGGAGCGGACCGGATTGGCCGGCTATCTCTCCGGCGGCGAGCAGCAGATGCTGGCGATCGGCCGCGCGCTGATGGCGCGCCCGAAGATGATCTTGATGGACGAACCCTCGATGGGCCTGTCGCCGCTGCTGGTGAAGGAGGTGTTCTCCATCATCCAGAAGATCAACCGCGACCTCGGCGTCACCATCCTGCTGGTCGAGCAGAACGCGCGCGCCGCGCTGTCGGTGGCAAGCCACGGCTACATCATGGAGCAGGGCAAGGTCGTGCTCGACGGTACCGCCGACGAGTTGCGCGACAACGAGGACGTCAAGGAATTCTATCTCGGCGGCGCCGGCGACCAGCGCAAGAGCTTCAAGAACCTCAAGAGCTTCAAGCGGCGCAAACGGTGGCTTTAATTCTCAACCGAGCACCTGATCCGCTTCCGTGACCGCGCAGAGAACATGATAGAACGACGACGCAGGAATGGTGTCGATCAGCGATTTTCCGTCGCTGTCGAACTGGTCGTACCAGCCGCCCCGCACGGGATGGCTGAGGTAGTGTCGCTCGAGCCGCACCAGCGCCGCGCGCGCTTGCTCCGCCGCGCCCGCCTCGCCGGACTCGGCCTGCGCGATCCACGCCTTCGCGATCTCGGTCTGCGGCCACAGCCGGCGCGTCGAGCGGCGGATGTTGCCGGCATCGTCGCCCTCGTCGACGAGACAGCCGGTAGCCGCATCGCGGTAGCGCATCGCGGTCGCAAGCAACTCGGCGCGCCGCTGTCCGGTCGGGCAGCCGGTGATGCGCTCAAACCCTTTCAGCAGCCAGACCCACTCCGCCTGGTGGCCGGCCTCGACGCTGACGGGCGCGATCTTCGACCAATCCTCCTCGAAATATTCCCCGAGCGCGCACGTCCGCTTGTCGTAGAGATTGGCGAGGAACAGCGCGAAGAACTCGCCGGCGCGATTCTGGAACGACAGATCATGGGTCGCGTCGAAACACGCGATCATCGCCTCGAACAGATGCATGTGCGGGTTCTGCCGGCGCGGCAGCGACACCGGCAGGCCCTCGTGGACGCCGCCATGCGGCGAACGCAGATGGCCGTCGAGGAAGGCAAGCAACGCGTCGATCTCGGCGCGAACTTGCGCGTCCTTGTCGAGCGAATAAACGGTCGCCAGCGCAAACAGGATGAAGGCGTGATCGTAGGCATCGCGCCGCGAGTCCAGCACCGTGCCTTCAGGCGTCAGACGGTGCACATAGCCAGGCTTGCCGTCGGGCGCCTTGGCCTTCGCGAGCATGTATTCGAGCCCTTTCAGCGCGATGGCGCGGCCTTGCGGATACCACCCCATCTGCGCCGCCTTGGCGTAGCAATAGATTTGCCGCGCCTGCACGAACACGCGCCGCGGCGCGGAGACGTCAGCGGTGCCGTCGCGATGCAACCGGTCGATGAAACCACCGGTGGCGTGGTCCAAGCCGACGGTCGACCACAGCGGGATCGCGTCCTCGATCATGCGGCGCTTCAGGCGCGCGACGACCCCAGCCGCCTCCTCTACCGGAATGATGCTCTCGTCCGCCATCGCGTTCTCTCCACGCCCTACCAATGGCCGTCTGATACCCATGCAAGCGGCGGCGTGCAACGGATGCCAACCCGGAAAGATCTGCCATGACCGCCCATTACGACGCCCTCGAGACGCGCGAGCCTGCGGCGCGCGAGGCCGATCTGTTCGCCCGCCTGCCGGACGTGCTGCGCAGCGCCATGGCCGCACCTGCCTATGCCGAGCGGTTCAAGGGGATCGATCCCGCCTCCGTGACCTCCAGGGCAGCGCTGGCACGCCTGCCGGTGCTGCGCAAATCGGAACTGCCGGCCCTGCACAAGGCCGCCCAGCCCTTCGGCGGCTTCGTTGCGGCAGCCCCCGGGTCGTTCGCGCGCCTGTTCACCTCCCCGGGCCCGATCTTCGAGCCGGAAGGACGCCAGGCCGACCCCTGGCGCGGCGCGCGGGCGCTGTTTGCCGCCGGGTTCCGCCCCCAGGATATCGTGCTCAACACATTCAGCTACCACCTCACCCCCGGCGGCTTCATCTTCGATTCCTCCGCACGCGCGCTCGGCTGCGCCGTGATCCCCGCCGGCCCTGGTAATACCGAGCAGCAATTCGAGCTGATCGAGGCCTACCGGCCCGTGGGCTACAGCGGCACGCCCGATTTCCTGAAGATCCTGCTCGATGCCGCCGCGACCGCCGGCTGCGACCTCTCCTCGATCAAGCGCGCGCTGGTCTCGGGCGCAGCATTCCCGCCCTCCCTCCAGGCCGAGATCAAGGCACGCGGCATCGACGCCTACCAGGCGTTCGGCACGGCCGATCTTGGCCTCATCGCGTTCGAGACCGAGGCACGCGACGGCATGGTCGTCAACGAGGACCTGATCATGGAGATCGTCAAACCGGGCACCGGCGATCCGGTGGCGCCGGGCGATGTCGGCGACATCGTAGTGACCTCGCTCGATCCGCATCATCCCTGGATTCGACTGGCGCTCGGCGACCTCACTGCGTCCCTGCCGGGCACGAGCCCGTGCGGGCGCACCAATATGCGCATCAAGGGCTGGATGGGCCGTGCCGACCAGACCACCAAAGTCAAGGGCATGTTCGTACGCCCCGAGCAGATCGCCGAAATCGGCAAGCGCCATCCCGCGCTCGGACGACTGCGCCTTGTCGTCACCCGCCAGGGCGAGGCCGACGCGATGACGCTGAAGGCCGAGACCTGCACTTTGGACGACACGCTGCGTGAAGAGATCGCGAGCAGCCTGCGGGCCGTGACCAAGCTCGGCGGCGCCGTCGAGCTGGTTAGCCCAGGGGCGCTGCCGAACGACGGCAAGGTGATCGCAGACGAGCGGTAATCGTCCCGCCTGTGTCTGCTCATGACTGTTCGGCCGGTCGTAGGTACGCCTCGTAGGCGCGCTTCAAGCCGTCGTGAAGCGGCGTCGTCGCGCGCCAGCCGAGCTTGTCGAGCCTGCTGACATCGAGCAGCTTGCGCGGCGTGCCGTCGGGGCGCGAGGTGTCGAACGAAATCTCGCCGCGGTAGCCGACGATCCCGGCGACCACGCGCGCGAACTCGGCGATGGCGATGTCCTCGCCGGTGCCGATATTGATGAGGTCGCTGCCGGAATAGGTCTTCATCAGATGCACGCAGGCATCCGCCATGTCGTCGACATAGAGGAACTCGCGCCGCGGCGTCCCGGTGCCCCAGACGACGACGCTCTTGGCGCCGGACTCTTTCGCCTCGTGGAAGCGGCGGATCAGGGCTGCGACGACGTGGCTCAATTCGGGATGATAATTGTCGCCGGGGCCGTAGAGGTTGGTCGGCATCACGTTGATGAAGTCGCTGCCGTACTGGCTGCGATAGGCCTCCGCCATCTTGATGCCGGCGATCTTGGCGATCGCATAGGGCTCGTTGGTCGGCTCCAGCGGACCGGTGAGGACGGCATCCTCGCGCAGCGGCTGCGGCGCCAGCTTCGGATAGATGCAGGACGAGCCGAGGAACATCAACTTCTCGGCGCCGTTTTGATGCGCGGCCTGGATCACGTTCGCGGCGATCGCGATGTTGTCGTAGATGAACTCGGCGCGCAGCGTGTTGTTGGCGACGATGCCGCCGACCTTGGCCGCGGCGAGGAAAATCACCTGCGGCCGCGCGCGGGCGAACCAGTCGAACACTTGGGCCTGGTTGCAGAGATCGACCTCGCGCCGGTCGACGGTGACGAGATTGACATTCTCCCGCGCCAGCCGACGCACAATCGCGCTGCCCACCATGCCGCGATGGCCAGCGACGTAGACGCTTTTGCCTTTCAGCTCAAACGGTACGCTTGCCATTGACGACATCCCGCTTTGCCTCGGCCACATCGCTCGCCATCATCTCCTCGACGAGCTGCGCAAAAGTCCGCTTCGGCTTCCAGCCCAGAACCTGCTGCGCCTTGCAGGCATCGCCGATGAGGAGATCGACCTCGGTCGGGCGGAAATAGGTTGGGTCGATCTTCACCACTACCTTGCCGCTCTTGGCGTCGATGCCGGTCTCGTCCACGCCGGCGCCGCGCCATTCGATGTGGCGGCCGACCTGCGCGAAGGACAGCTCGACCATCTCACGCACCGAGTGCATCTCGCCGGTGGCGAGCACGAAATCGTCGGGCTCGTCGGCTTGAAGGATCATGTGCATGCCCTCGACGTAGTCCTTGGCATGGCCCCAGTCTCGCTTGGCCTCAAGATTGCCAAGATAGAGCGTCTGTTCCAAGCCGACCTCGATGCGAGCCACGCCGCGGGTGATCTTGCGGGTAACGAAGGTCTCACCGCGGATCGGGCTCTCATGGTTGAACAGGATACCGTTGGAGGCAAACATCCCGTAGGCTTCGCGGTAGTTCACCGTGATCCAGTAGCCGTAGAGCTTTGCGACGCCGTAAGGCGAGCGTGGATAGAATGGCGTGGTCTCTTTCTGCGGGATTTCCTGCACGAGGCCGTAGAGCTCGGAGGTCGAGGCCTGGTAGAACCGCGTGTCCTTCTCCATGCCGAGAATGCGGATCGCTTCCAGGAGCCTCAGCACGCCGATGCCGTCGGCATTGGCGGTGTATTCTGGGCTCTCAAAGCTGACGCCGACGTGACTCTGGGCGGCGAGATTGTAGATCTCGGTCGGCCGGATCTGTTGCACCAGGCGGATCAGATTGGTCGAATCCGTCATGTCGCCGTAATGCATCATGAACGGCACGTCGCCGACATGCGGGTCCTGATAGAGGTGATCGACGCGCGCGGTGTTGAACGAGGATGACCGCCGCTTGATGCCGTGCACGACATAACCGAGCGACAGCAGATGCTCGGCCAGATAGGCACCGTCCTGGCCGGTCACACCGGTGATGAGAGCGACGCGTTGAGTCATAGCCGACCTAGTTCTCGCAACATTTAGAATTCATGGATGCATGCAGAGCGCCGAACGAAGCGCATTCCCGTGCCCCTTCTTGGCCATATCACCCAGGGCGGGTCAACCCCGGGGAACGCCCCGAAAACCGGGATGCCGGGTGCGCGGAGACGGATTGGACCCGGGACCCAATCGTGATACTGGCACATGCAATTAGCCGCAGTGGCGGCTTCGCGCCCATCAGAGACTCACAAACTCGAGCCGAAATGTCCCAAGATAGACAGAGCCCGGCGATTGACCAGACGTTGCGCCCGGCTGTTTTCTTCGATCGTGACGGCGTTCTGAATGTCGACACCGATTATCTGTTCGAGATCGATAAATTCGTCTGGATCGATGGCGCGATTGAGGCCATCAAAGCGGCCAACGAAGCCGGCTATTTTGCCTTCGTGATCACCAACCAATCGGGCGTAGCCAGGGGCATCTACGAAGAGGCCGACATACATCGGCTACACAACTGGATGGCGCGTGAACTGGAGGCCCAGGGTGCACGCATCGATGCTTTCGAATATTGTCCGTTTCATCCCGAGGGAAGCATCGAACGTTACCGACGCGTCAGCGAACGCCGCAAGCCGCAGCCCGGCATGATCATCGACCTTCTGAACAAGTTTCCCGTCGACGCGAGCCGGAGCTTCGTAGTCGGTGACAATCCATCGGACATCGAAGCAGCGCGCGCCGCAGGCCTCCCGGGCCACGCCTTTCCGGGCGGAAATCTGCGAGATTTCATCTTGCCCCTTCTGGTAAACGGATAACGGCGTGGCGAAAGCTCCCAGTTTCATTCTCGCGACAGAATTCTATCCGCCGGACCCTAGCACGACGGCGATCTATCTCGGTGCGATCGCCAATGCGATCGCCCTCGACATGCACACAGTCGTCCTGTCGGGAACGCAGGGCTCCGCAAAGCCGAAATCCGACAACGACACGCCCGAGGTCATCGAGATCGCAAACTGGAGACCTCCCAAGCAGGCGCTCGTAAGACGGCTCATCGCAAGTTTCGCGCTGGCGATGCGCTTGTTCTGGGGCGTCTATAGATGCGCAACGCCGGGTGATGTAGTCATGTCGGTCACGAGCCCCTTCACGCTGCCCTACGCGATTACGCTTGCCGCAAGACTGCGGGGCGCCAGGACGGCACTTCTGATCTACGACCTCTATCCGGAAGCTCTGGTTGCCGCCGGCATGGCAGGTCAGTCATCGATCATCACACGCCTCTCGCGTATTGCCAATGGCTGGCTTTTCAGATCCCTAGACGCAATCTTCGTCATCGGCCGCGACGTCCCCCCGCTGCTGCTGCGCTATCCACACGTGCGTGCAGGCAACATTCATTTCGTGCCCAACTGGACGTTGCTACCGATCGGCTTCCGCGAACCTGATAATGGCGGCAGTTTCAGGAAACCCTACTCGGCACCGTTCGTCGTCGGTCTTTGCGGCAATCTCGGCTTCACGCATGCGCCTCGCACCGTGTTTGAAGCCGCACGGCTTCTGCAACATGAGAAGCATATACATTTCGTTCTGTCTGGCTGGGGCATCGGCTGGAACGAGCTGGAAACCCTTCAGGCCGCGGAGAAGCTGGAGAACGTGACCTTGCTGGACCCCGTGCCCGAGGAACAACTTGCCGAATTCCTCGCGATGGCCGACGCTTGGGTCATTCCCTACCGGCGCAACGTCGCTGGGGTCTCTATCCCAAGCCGGCTCTACAACCTCCTCGCCGTTGGGCGGGCGGTCATCGTCGGAACAGAACCGAATTCGGAAGCTGCACTTGCGGTCGCCGAAGAGGACATTGGTTGGGTCGTGCCTCCGGAGGATCCGACGAGCTTGGCGCGAGCGATCTCCGCAGCCGCGTCCGATCGCCCGGCGACGCTCGAGCGAGGCAGCAAGGCAGCGGTCGCCGCGCTGAAATATAGCCAGCAAACTTCGACGCAGCGCTACCGCGACATAGTACGGTGCCTGCGCGAGAGCGACGACTAGAAGTCCTTGATCAGCCTGATGACCTCGTCCTGCTGCTCGCGCGTGATTTCCGCAAACATCGGCAACGAAAGGATCTTGCTCTGGTCGTCAAACGCCCGCGGAAACTGCTCCGGCTTGTGTCCAAGGCGCGAATAGGCGGGAAGGAATGGTAGGGCCGTCGGGTAATTGATCGCCGTCTGCACTCCATTCTCTGCCAGATAAGCGGCGAGCGCGTCTCGCTTCCGGTGCTTGATCGTATAGAGATGGTAGACGTGGGTACGGTCAGGCGCGACGCGGGGCAGCTCCACGCCGTCGAGCTGATTGAGACCGGCATCATAGACTGCCGCTGCATCCTGGCGTGACTTGGTCCAAGCCTGCAAATGCCTGAGCTTGGCCGACAGAATCGCCGCCTGCATTCCGTCGAGACGGCTGTTAATGCCCTCGATCAGGTGCTTGTGCTTCACGAGGCCACCATGGCGAGCCAGCATGGTCATGTGCTCGGCGAGCGCAGCATCACCGGTCACGACCGCGCCGGCATCGCCGAACGCACCCAGATTCTTGCCTGGGTAGAATGAATAGGTCGCAACCGCCCCGAACGTCCCGACCGGCTGATCCTTGTACCGCGCCAAATGCGCCTGGGCACAGTCCTCGACGACCCAAAGGCCGTGCTTGCGGGCGATTGCCATGATCGCGTCCATGTCCGCCGGCTGGCCAAAGAGGTGCACGGGGATGATGCCGACGGTGCGCGGCGTGATCGCCGCCTCGATAGCCGCAGGGTCGATCGTGAAGGTCTCGCCGTCGGTGTCGCAGAACACGACCTGTGCACCTGCATGCGTGATCATCGCGGACGTCGATATCCAGGAATGCGCCGTCGTGATGACCTCGTCACCAGGCTTGACCTTCAGTGCGGCCATCGCGAGGTATAGCGCGTCGGTGCCATTCGCACAGGACACGCAGTGTTCGACGCTCGCCGCCGCCGCGAACTCCCGCTCGAAGGCGTCGACATAGGGCCCGCGGATGAATGCGCTGTCGCGAATGACCGCGGCGATCGCACCGTCGATCTCATTCTTGATCGACTGGTATTGGAGCCCGAGATCCGCGTATGGTACCGGCATGATTGCTGTCCTTAGGTCTTGGTCTTGAGGCGGCGGGCGGGATTTCCGGCGTAGCTGCCCGGTTCGACGATGTCTTTTGTGACCACCGAGCCGGCTCCGATCACGACGTCGTCGACAATTGATACCGGCATGATGGTGGCGTTAGAACCAATCGAAACCCGGTTGCCGATTTTCGTCGCGCACCACAATTCGCGACGTCCGCGTGCCGGCCCGCCAGTCGAAAACGTATCATTGATGAACATCACCCCGTGCCCGATGAAGCAGTCTTCCCCAATCGACACCAGCTCGCAAATGAACGCATGCGATTGTACGCGTGTGCGTGCACCGACGATAACGCCGGCCTGTATCTCGGTGAATGGGCCGACGAAACAGTCGTCTGCAATCGCGCAACCGTAAAGATTGCAGGGTTCGACCAGCCTAACGCGCTCCCCAAATTTGACGTCGCGAATTGCAACTTGGTGCACTTGCGGCATGCCACTCACGCGAGCGCACCGAGCTTGCTCCGCCGCGGCTCGAAACGCAGCGCAACCTCCTGCCCTGTTTCGATCGACTCGTAGAGAGCAGAGATCAGTTCGAGGCTCTTTCGGCCCTGAAGACCGTCGACGAGCGCGGCGCGCTGATGCAGTAGGCAGTCGACGACGTGTTGATAATAGGCCTGGTGGCCGAAGCCGTAGACGTTGGGCGGATTCACGGAGAACTTCTCGATGACCACCTTGTCGCTCGGCAACTCCTCGACGAAGTTCCAGTGTCTGATCTGGTTGACCGCGAAGCCCGCGATCTCGACAGTTCCCTTCTCGCCGAGGATCGAAAGGGAACCTTCAAGATCCTTTGGCCGCACCGCTGTGGTCGCCTCGATGATACCAAGCGCGCCGTTGCGGAATTTCAGCGTCGCAACCGCAGTATCTTCGGTCTCGACCTTCACCAGGGCCGTCGTCGCCCTCGCATGCACGCTCACCACGTCCCCGAAGAACCATTCCAGCATGTCGATGTGGTGACTGGCCTGATTCGTCAGCACGCCGCCGTCATAGGCCCAGGTGCCGCGCCAGGCGTCTTGATCGTAATAGGACTGATCTCGGCACCAGCGCACCCGCACCGTACCGAGGACAAGCCGACCGAATCTTCCGGCGTCCAGCGCCTCACGGGCCTTCACCACCGGAACGTTGAAACGATTTTGCTTCACAACGAACAGCTTTACGCCAGCCTGGTCGCAAGCACGGATCATATCGTCGGCGTCCTGAAGGCGGAGCGCCATTGGCTTTTCGACGATTACATGCTTGCCAGCCTTTGCACAGGCGATCGCATGCTGGGGATGCATACCGCTAGGCGTCAGCACGGCGACGACGTCTATGTCTTTACGGGCTAGGAACGTATCGATGTCATAGTCTGCCGGTATCGCAAATTTGGCCGCCACGGCGTCAGCGCGCTCGCGAACGGAATCGCAAACCGCGACCAGCTTGGCATTTTCGATCTGATTGGAGCCAAGCAGGTCCGAATGCCGTTTGGAAATGCGGCCGCAGCCGAGCAAGCCGAATCTGAGCATAAAACCTTCCCCTGATTAGGGCGTGTCGAGACCGAGACGCTCGATACCCCCCTCGCGGCCTAGTGGTCTATACGCAAAAGCTCTTTTAGATCAAGCCAATTGGGCACCTGTCAGGACGGTGACCGAGCCCGATTCCGGCGGAATCGCGTGCTCCGGACAGCCTCTCCGGGGGGATCGAGCGCTTCAAGTGAAAATTGCGGCGCAAACAACCCAGAAAGACACTTGAAATGGACTTGGCTCTCCGTTTCACCTAACAGTCGGCGAACCAGCCGAAAGGGCTGAGGATTTCAATTCAAGTTCATGAGCATGACCGATAAAGCCACTGTCGCGATCCTGAGGCCATTTCAGTTATTTTGGGTTACTTTCCTGTCTGCCGCGGGGATCACGTTTTTTATCCTGGCTACCGCTATATTCATTTTTGTCCAGCCTCGTTCGCTTGTCCGCTCCGCCATCGAAGTCGGGACCGTTGCGGTAAACGGCAGGGAGGAGCCGCTCGAGTCGCCGGAACTGCTCGCAAAGCGCATCCCCGCGGTCTATGTGCCAGCCGCTATCACCGCGCTGGCCAAGGGCGGCGCGCCAGCGTCGACGCTCGGCGGGCTGCAGACTTCGTCAGGCGAAAGCATCGGCCAGACCGTGAGTATACTGAGCATCGTCAATTCGGCCATGGTTACGGAAGCGAAGAAGCTCCAGCAGAACATCCTCGACCAGATCGTGGATGAGGAGAGCAAGCGCAGCGACTTCCTGCGCGAGGCCGCCGCCTTGCGGACCGCAATGCTGAAACAGACCAGCGACGGGTTAGAAGAGCAAATCGCCAACTACGGGAAGATCTTGGACCACCTGAGCGGATTGGTGCCGGAAGCTGAGAGCCTGCTTCACGCTAGACAACTCGAGCGTGGCGCAGCGCTCCAAAAGCGCGCCGCAGCGCAGGTCGAAGACAGCAACAAGGCGGCGGACATCGAAGGACTGCGAAAGGAGATTGCGAGCCAACTGGAGCTGCTGGCGGTCCTGAGCGAGGATCGCACCCAGTCGATGCGCGATGTGACGAGATTGCGCGCCCGGCGCGACGTCATTGCAGGGAACCTCGTCGAAGCGCAGATCGCAGCGCGGGCGTTCAAGGTCACGCGCGTTACCCTCGTGCCCGAAGTGATGCCTGAGCCGGTCGGGACCAAACGGTCCTCCCTACTGATCATCGCTGCGGTCGCATCGATCCTGCTCGCGTTCGGAGCGATTGCATTTCTCCACAACTTGGTCATCACGAAAGCCTGACGGATCGGCCATTCACAATGCCTCGGGCAATCATCCTGCGCACATGAGCAGCGAATCAAACGACGTCCCCAACCACAGTCCCGACGAGGCCGGCACGCGCCGCAACGAAGGCCTGGGACCCGTCTTCCTACTCTACCTCCACATAGCCGTCTGCTTCGTGTCGATGGCCTATGTGGCACAATACTACGCGCCGCTCATGCGCCTGACCATACCGGACAGCGACAGGCTCTGGCTCGCCGCGCTAAACGTCGCCCCGTTCGCCCTGTTGTCCATCCTCTTCGCGGTATGCCGTTTCAGCTTCGGCTACCTCATCGGCTTTTACTTCTTCACCATGCTGATGGGGTACCTTTGGCTGCTGCCTTTATCGACATTCTCCTACGATCACACCTTGGCCTATGCGTCAGCATTCGCTTCGGGTTTGGCGTTTTTACTTCCCGCCATGTTGATCTCGCTGCCGGTCGGGCAGAGGTTCGCCTTGTCCGAGGCTGGTTTTCGACGATTGCTGACATCCGTCCTGGCATTTTCGGTTGTACTGCTCGGGATCGGCGCGCTTCACAATGTGAGGGTTGTTGGGATCTCCGAGATCTACAACTTCCGCAACCAGCTCGAATTTCCAGCCTGGCTCCAGTATGGTCTGGGAGTTACTTCGAACGTATTGCTACCTTTCGCCTTCGCATTCTTCGTCGTCGAGCGCGCCCGATGGCGTGCCGCGTTCTGCCTGCTGCTACTGCTCATGTTCTACCCGATCACTCTGAGCAAGCTCGCGCTCTTTGCGCCGGTGTGGCTAATCATCCTGACGGCTGTCACCCAGTTCTTCACGGCGAGGATCGCAGTAACGCTGTCACTGCTGGTGCCGATCTTGTTCGGCGTGCTGCTAGCCAGGCTATTCGACATGAACGCGATCTCGTATCAACAGTTCATTGCTTATTTTAGCCTGGTCAATTTCAGAATGGTGGCGTTGACTTCCAGCGCTCTCGATTTCTACAATGATTTTTTCGCCCATCATGACCTGACCTGGTTTTGTCAGGTGAACATCCTAAAATCCTTCATCGATTGTCCTTACCGCGAGCCGCTGGCCATCGCGATGCAAAAGGCCTACGATGTGGGCAATTTCAACGCCTCCCTGTTCGCAACCGAAGGCATCGCTTCGGTTGGCGTGGTTCTTGCGCCGTTGACCGCCTTCATCTGCGGGCTCGTCGTTGCCGTCGGTAATTCGGCTTCCTCCGCCTTGCCGGCGCGATTTATCCTGCTCTCGGCCGGTGTGCTCCCGCAGATCTTCCTCAACGTCTCGCTCACGATCACATTCGTGACGAACGGCGCGGCGCTGCTCTTCCTACTCTGGTACCTGACCCCTAGCTCACTATTCGGCGAGCAAGCATGAAGTTCACGGAGCGATCCCCCCGAGCAGCCAGGTTCTTCGGCCTCTCGACGCCCTCGTCGTGGGGAGGCCGCCTGCCATTGCTATGGACTCACCTGTTCGTCAGTTGCCTATCGTTGGTCTATGTCGCCCAGTTCTACGCGTACACGGGAGTGGTCGCCTTTGAGCAGACAAGGCTGCCGCACGCCATCTTAGTCGCAGCGGCATTTGCGCCAGTCGCTATCCTCTTAGCGGTCGCGCGGTTTAGTTTCGGCTATTTTGTCGGGTTCTATCTGTACACCCTAATCCTCGGGTACGCTTGGCTCAGCGTTTTCTCCCAGTTTCCCTACGACCACGCGCTGTCGATCGCCTCGGCCATTACCTCAATCTTGGCGTTCCTGGTCCCGGTGCTCTTCATCACTTCGCCGCTCAAGCAATATTTTGTGCTGAGCGATGGTGCGGCTAACAGGCTGCGGCTCGCCATCCTGGTGATCGCAGCCGCCACTATCGCCGTTGGAACGCTCTACAATTTTCGGCTGACCAGCCTGGGCTCCATATATGACTTCCGCAACGCCCTAGATTTACCGTGGCCGCTCCGATACGCTATCGGCATCACCTCGAACACGCTGTTGCCGTTCGCCTTTGCCGGATTCGTCATCAGCGGCGAGAGAGCGAGGGCGGCCATTGTGCTGCTGCTGCTGCTGGCGTTCTATCCCGTCACGCTGACCAAGCTCACCCTGTTCGCTCCAATGTGGCTCCTCTTCCTCGCTGTCATCTCCAGCGTGTCGGAATCCAGGACCGCGGTCGTCTTGTCCCTATTCCTGCCGCTGCTTGGCGGATTATTACTGGTCGTTCCCTACAATCTCGGAGCGATCCCGTACGACCGGTTCGTCAACTACTTCTCGCTGGTGAACTTCCGCATGGTCGCCTTCCCCTCGATCGCACTCGACGTCTACAACGACTTCTTCTCGACCCATCAGTTAACGCACTTTTGCCAGATCAATATGGTCAAGCTCTTCACCGGCTGCGCCTATGGCGATCCTCTGTCAGTCCTGATGTCCAAGAACTACGAGCTCGGCAACCTGAACGCATCGCTGTTTGCCACTGAGGGGATTGCGTCGCTTGGCCCGCTCGGAGCGCCGATTGCGGCGGCCGTGTGCGGGCTCGTGGTCTCGCTCGGGAATCGGACTTCGGCCGGCCTGCCTGCGAAGTTCGTCATCCTGTCTGGAGGGCTCCTCAGCCAAGTGCTCCTAAACGTACCATTGACAACGACGCTGCTATCGAATGGGGCCCTTCTCCTCTTCATACTGTGGTACGTTATGCCAAGGGCGGGTTTCAGCGCCCGATCGGACGAACCGAAGCCCCCAGTGGGCACTCGCGCATTGAATTGACCAACGTGATCGTCGAGGTGTTGTATGCATAAGGTTCTGATCACTGGAGGGGCCGGCTTCATCGGCCAGAATCTGGTGCATGCGTGGCGGACGGCGCGTCCGGAGGACGGGTTAGTTGTGCTAGACGCGATGACATATGCGGCCAATATCCGCAGCCTCGAACCGTTGATCGCGAGCGGCAGCATTTTATTCATCAAGGGCGACATCAGGGATGCCGGTATGGTGCGTTCGCTGTTCGACGAGCACAAATTCGATCGCGTGCTGCACTTGGCCGCCGAATCTCACGTCGACCGTTCTATCGTCGACCCTGAAGCGTTCCTTCAGACCAACGTGCTCGGCACGTTTACGCTGCTCAAGGCGGCCCTAGATTGCTGGCGCGCATCGGACACCATGTCGCAGTCGCGCTTTCTTCATGTCTCGACCGACGAAGTTTACGGATCGCTGAAACTCACTGACCCGCCGTTCTCGGAGTCTAATCCCTATCGTCCGAACTCGCCCTATGCCGCCAGCAAGGCAGCGAGCGATCATTTGGTACGGTCCTACGTGGTGACCTACGGGCTGCCGGCATTGATCACCAATTGCTCGAACAATTATGGTCCGTACCAACACCCGGAAAAGCTCATTCCCCTCATGATCATTCACGCGCTCGAAGGTAAGCCGCTGCCGATCTACGGAGATGGCTCGAACATTCGCGACTGGCTGCACGTGTCTGAGCACTGCCGGGCGCTGATGACGATCATCGAACGCGGATCGCCGGGTGAGACCTACAATGTGGGTGGCCGCAGCGAGCGAAACAATCGCGATGTCGTGGGCACCATATGCGACCTGATCGATCGTGCGTTCGCGGAAGATCCGGCGCTGGCCGCGCGCTTCCCGTCATGCCCGGCGGCAACCAAGCAGTCCTCCCATTCGCTGATCCGATACGTCACGGACCGTCCCGGCCATGATCACCGTTACGCCATCGATTCAGACAAGCTCGCCATGAAGCTAGGCGAACGTTGCCACATAACGTTCGAGGCAGGTCTCGATCAAACTGTCCACTGGTACCTCGACCATCAGAGCTGGTGGGACGAGATCGTCACCGGCGGATACAAGGCCTGGCTCGACAAGAACTACAGCTTCCGGACCGCGGTCTAGCGGATGCGCATTCTCGTCCTGAACGCCGACTATCCTCGCTTTCTGACCTGGATGTACCGGCGCGAGCCGGCGTTATCCGAGGCCTGCTACGCCGATCAGATGGCGGCGAGGAACGCCACTCTATTCGGCGTCGCCGATTTCTACTCGTGTAACTTCGCAAAGCTCGGCCATGCCGCGGCGGAGATTCATGTCAACAATGCCTATTTGCAAACGGCCTGGGCACGCGAACACGGCTTGGCTATCGAAGGGCCTGCCGAAATCGCGTCCGGCAAGGCACAGCGACTGCCCCGCTGGATGCAGCGGGCGGCCGTCCCATTTAAGCCGCTGCTGCGGCCGCTGGCACGCAGGGTGGGTCTCAGTCCGCGCCTCGACCCGCAAAGCGAGCACATCCTACTCGCGCAGATCGAGGAGTTCCGGCCCGATCTCATTCTCAATCAGGACGTCTTCTACATTGACACACGGCTGATCCGCCGCATTAAAGCAGTCTGCAAGCCGATCGTCATCGGGCAGGTCGGGATCGAGCCATCCGCCGGCGAGGATTGGACCACCTACGATCTGATGATTTCCCAGTTGCCGACGACGGTCGAATGGTTCCGCAGGCGCAGCATTCGGGCCGAGGTCAGCCATCTCGCATTCGAGCCGGTCGTGCTGGAGCGGCTACCGGCGGTGACTGATGGCCCGGTCGACGTTTCGTTCGTCGGAACGATATCCGACGATCACCGTCAACGGATTACGCTGCTCGAGGCGGTGGCGCGACGGTATGAGCTCAAGTTGTGGGGCACGATTCCGCGAACGCTTCCCACCTCCTCGCCCCTGCACGCCTGCTTCCAGGGTGAAGTCTGGGGCACGGACATGTATCAGGTGCTTCGACAGTCGAAGATCACGCTGAACTCGCACATCGACCTCGCCGGCCGGGAAGCGGGAAACATGCGTCTGTTCGAGGCGACCGGCGTCGGGGCGTTCCTGCTCACCGACTTCAAGGACAATCTCCACACGTTGTTCGAGCCCGATCGCGAGGTCACCGTATGGCACACCATCGACGATTGTCTGAAGACGGTCGAGCGCTACCTCGGCGACGACGCGAGACGCACCGCGGTGGCACACACGGGCCAGGCAAAGACACTCCAAGAGCACACTTTTCACCACAGGACCCGCGAGATCCTCGGGTTCCTCGACGCAACCAGGACATAGTGATGAACCTTCGCCGCGCGATCCGATCTGTCGGCAAGAAGGTCGTCAAGGCGACGCCCTTCTTGCGCCGACGCATCCTTTCATCAACCGACTATCGGGTACTCGAGGGTATCGACGAAGCCCGCCGCCTCCAAGCCTCATCGGGCGGATGGTTGCAGGCGCGGACCGTGCGACGGCAGGAGAATGCTTATCGAAGCCTTATCGCAGACATGAGAAAAGGCGAGCCTCGGCTGGATTTCGCCGTGGCCGCGCAAGCAATCTCTGCTACTCAATTAAGCCGCCCGCGGCTGCTCGAGGTCGGCTGCGGAAGTGGTTACTATTCAGAGGTATTCGGCACGCTCTTGACCGGCAGGGTACAATATACCGGGCTCGATTATTCGAAGGCCATGATCGAGCGGGCGCGCGCGAACTATCCGTCCGATTCCTTCGAGGTGGGTGACGCCACGCGGCTCGCTTATGGCGACGCGAGCTTCGACATCGTCTTCAATGGCGTGTCGTTGATGCATATACTCGACTACGCAGCGGCGATCCGCGAGGCCGCAAGGGTGGCGCATTATTCCATCCTGCATAGCGTACCCGTCTTCACCTCCAACGATGGTCCGACGGTGTTCCTGCAAAAATATGCCTACGGCGCGCCCGTGGTGGAGATCATTTTCTCCAAGAAAGAGCTTATGGCCTTGTGCGAACAGGCCGGCCTGAGTCTCACATCGACTTGGACGTCAATTCCCTACGACGTCGTCGAAGTAACAGGACGCCATTCGATCATGGAGACCTATCTGTTTGCGAAATTAGAAAAGGCCTGACGCTGCTAAAGCGGCGCCACGATTGTCTTGACGAACGGGCTCATCACATTATCCATTAGAGCGAGTTCTCTGATCTGACTCAGGCTCGCCCAGCAAAACATCGTCATGTCCGTCTCAATGACGCTTTCGTCGTCCAGGAAGGCGATGATGTTCTCATTCGACTTGCGCCAGAACCGCCCCCCTTCTTCGTTGTGCTCCGCACGGTAGACGAAGCGCACGCCTTTTTCGGCGGCCAGCACTTCGACCATCGGGGGCCGCTTTCCGGCGTGCGCTCGACGGATATTGGACCACGTGCTCTGGATAGTCGGCGAGAACTGGATGATGCCGATGTTGCCAGGTTCCGGCTTGCCGCAAAGCAGGAATTGAACGCCGTCGGCTGAGGTCTCGCGCGCCAGGAGCGCGAGAATTCCGCCTTCAGGCTGGCTGTAAATCGGCTGGTCCCAGGAAGCGACCTCACGCAAGTCCCCGCTCTGGACCCTCACGCCCTCGACACTGAAGAACTGTCCGGTCTGGTGCCGAACATTGCCGTTTTCATCGCGCGACCAGCCGCGCACGTCATTGAGGCCGATCAGCTCCGCCCTGAAAGTGATCGCGCTGCGTCGCTGCTCGCGCCAGGCAAGCAGCGGCGCGGGATCCTTCGGCTCGATCGTATGCGACAAGACCAGACGCTGGCGTAGCCAGTCGAGGTGCGTGCGCTCGGCCATTACACCACTTCCCGCAATACGTTGATCACGGTATCGACTTCCTCATCCTTCAAGTGCGGATACATCGGCAGCGAAAAGATACGCTGCGCCTTGCGTTCTGCCACCGGAAACTGACCTTCGCGATAACCGAGGTCCGTGCTGCCGCGCATGATGTGAATCGGCCAACGATACGAAACGTTGCAGTTGATGTCGCGCTTGGCAAGCCGGTCGAGCACGCCGTCGCGATCGCTGGGATGCTCGACCACATATACGTAATAGGTATGCCGACTGTGCGCGTTTTCGGCCGGCAGGCTGAGACCGCTGTCCTTGAGCCCGCGGTTGTAGCGCTCAGCAATCTGTCGGCGCCGGTCGATCCAGCCGTTCACCAGCGGCAGCTTCAGCGACAGGATGGCAGCTTGAACCTCGTCGAGGCGCGAATTGTAGCCGTGCCGCTCCGAATAATACTGGGTCTCCATGCCGTAGAAGCGCAGGCTGCGGGCGAGCTTGAGCGCCGCCTCGTCATTGCTCAGCACCATGCCGCCGTCACCATAGGCGCCAAGCACCTTGGTTGGGTAGAACGAGAAGGACGAGGCATGGCCGACGCTACCGGCCTGGCTATTCTTGTACAGCGCGCCTTGCGCCTGGGCGCAATCCTCCATCACCTTCAGACCGTGCATTTCGGCAAGCCTCATCAGCGGTTCGAGGTCGACGCACTGACCGTAGAGATGGACAGGAATAATAGCCTTCGTGCGCGGAGTGATCGCCGCCTCGATCTGAGCGACATCCATCAAGAAATCGTCGTCGCGGATATCGACAAAGACGGGCTTGGCGCCGAGGGTGCGGATCGCAGAGACGGTCGGAACCGCGGTGTTGGGCACGGTGATCACCTCGTCGCCGGCCTTCACACCGAGCGACGCGAGCGCGATATAGATCGCATCCGTTCCGCTGTTGACGCCAACTCCCCCAGCAACCCCAAGATACGAGGCCATCTCGCGCTCGAACTTTATGCCCTCCTGCCCGAGCACTAGCCGACCCGAGCTGAATACGCGGTCGACCGCCTTCAGGATCTCGTCGCGAAGCTCGTCGTACTCCCGAAGGTAGTCCCAAACGTTGATCGGCATTCCTGTTCGCTCCTTCACGTGCGACGGCGAGTTCTGGCTAGGTAAGCGCGGCGGCTATCCGGTCGCGGCATTCGGCATCCATCAGCAGGTCGCTATAAAATATCTCATGATCACCCCCGTCGATAGCGTCCGTCACCGAAGTCAGGAAATTTGCGAATGTGTCGGCCGGCTCGATTACCTCGACATTCTCGTTATTACGCACGCGATGTCGCAATTCCAGGCGGAAATCGGCAGGCGGGCTGAACACGCGCTCGATCATGGCCGAGCCCGAACGCGCCACCACGAGCAGGCGGTTCTGATATTCGCCCTCAAAACTGTAATGGCCCGAGAACACCCCGCCATTAGCGAGCTGCGCCTGCACCGAGAAGCCCATATCGACGCCGGTCTCTGGATGCCGCCCACCCCCGATTGCGGTCAGGCGGGACACGGAGCCCCCGAGGAGGCGCATGGTCGCGGCAGCATAGGGTCCCATGTCCAGAAGGCAGCCGCCGCCGAGCTCGGCGTGGTTGCGAAAGTTATCGATCGGGAGTGGGGGAATAATGAACTGTGCGGCTGCTTGCGTCAGCGGGCCGTTGTCTGCCAAGAGCGTCGCAATCTGCGCAAACACCGGATGATAGCCGAACACGGTTGCCTCGGCGACGAGGCACCCGGCCGAACGCGCGGCCGCGATCGCGCGCCGGCCTGCATGCGCGTTCATCAGCGCCGGCTTGTCGACAACGACATGTTTGCCCGCCGCCAACGAGGCATACAACCAAAGCTCGTGCATGGCGTTAGGGAGCGACAAATACACGACGTCGGCGTCTGACTGGCGCAAGGCTTGTTCATAGTCTGCGAAGAAGCGTCCGGCCTTGGGCCATTCGGCGGGGCGGGGCCGGCTCTTGCTCGCAATCGAAACCTCCGAGATGGAGGGCACTTTTGCGGCGGCCGGTATCACGCGCCGTTCTGCTATGGAGGAATAACCGAGGATTAGCAATCGCATTGTGGCTTCTCAAGGGGGTGGGACTAGCGAGCCGGCTCGCGCGGCACAGCAATGGCACGGCGCGTGACCACGTCGAGCCACCTCAACACCACCGTCCTCAACCTCCGGAAGATGTTGAGGAGATGATCGACGCGGCTGCCCACGGCCCAATTGCGCACAATCTCGACGCGGTCGCCGGCCAGCATCGGCGCGACCTTGGCTTCCGCCGCGGCGAGCGCCGCCACGTAAGGCTCATAGACGTGCGCGCGCATGATAGAGGGAAACGGCGCGCGAAAGACACGGTGGCTATTGAAGTAGTAGTCACCCACGCGCTGAACACCGTGGAAGTGAAAGAACAATAGATTGTACTTGCTGTCGATCAGCAGTGCGCCGTCGCGCCATTCCATCTCCCGCTCGGCCATATTCCAGGGCGCCAGATTGGCGCCCAGATTTTCGATAATGCGGACGTTAGGAAATAGGCGTGGCAGCCGATCAAGATAGCGTTGATCCGCGAATCGGTCGCCCTCAACATCCACATAGTCAAAACACCACTCAATACAGCGTTCTCTCCACCAGCGGAGAGCCGCAATTCCCTCCTCGCAATTGCGGACGCTGACCCAGCCGACATTGTAGGTACCGAAGCGCTGCCTGAAGGCGATTCGCCTAGTGAAATGATGCGGGATGATGCCGAATGAGGCGCCCTTCATTTCGTCGTAGATCGGCTCAGGCGATGCAAAGAAAAAGAGGTCGCTATCCAGATAGGTGACCCACTCCGCGTCCGGCTCGTTGGCGAGCACATGCAGCTTCCAGGCCGGCGAACAGGTGAAGTAGTACTCGATCGTGCTGCGCGTGGGTTTGGTTGCGGCGACTTGAGGATCCGCCGCTTCGAAATCGCCAAGCCGGCAGGGAACGAGATTCGGCAGGTTGAGCGCGATCAGCGCGCGGTAACAAGGCTCGCTCAGGCACAGCACCCAGAGCCGCGAGCCGGGTGCGTGTTGTTGCAGCGAGTGGAAGAGCGCCAGTCCCCGCGCGATGTAGTTGTGATCGAAGTAAGTGCAGTAAACGCGCTTTGCCATGATACCTTGCCGGTCAGCAGGAGGGAGCCTGGCGCATCGAAGCATCTTGTGCGCCCATTGCCTTCCTATCTCACAGGTCGAGGCGTAGCAACGCAGTCAGACTATCGTCCCAAAACATTGAAATTATTGACGATTTTCTACCTTCAGCACGTCCCAATGCGTCGACTTTGCTGACTCGATCTTTGAGTTGGCTGCGCCGCGTGCTAACGGACGACTCTAATTAGCCGTCATTATACATAGAGTGCGAGCACATGAAACGCAAAGGAATCATTCTGGCTGGCGGTCGGGGAACCCGACTCTATCCCTTGACGCTTGCAACATCGAAGCAATTGCTGCCGATCTACGACAAGCCGTTGGTCTACTATCCGTTGACTACCTTGATGCTTGCCGGAATCCGCGAGCTGCTGATCATCACGACGCCGGAAGAGATCGACCAGTTCAAGCGGCTCCTCGGCAACGGGCGGCAATGGGGCATCGAGCTCTCCTTTGCGATTCAGGATCATCCGGGCGGCATTGCCGAGGCGTTCCTGATTGGTCGCGACTTCCTCGCCGGCAGTCCCTGCGCCCTGATCCTCGGCGACAACATCTTCTACGGCGACAATCTCCGCGCGCTGATGCGCGATTCCGCCGAGCAGACCCGCGGCGCGACGGTGTTCGCCTGCTGGGTCGACGATCCCGAGCGCTATGGCGTGATCGAGTTCGACGCATCGCACCGGCCGGCGGGAATCGTCGAGAAACCGAAGGCGCCGAAATCGAACTACGCCGTGACGGGCCTCTACTTCTACGACGAGCGCGTAGTCGACGTCGCGCGCGAGATCAGGCCGTCGGCGCGCGGCGAGCTCGAGATCACCGACGTCAACCAGTGGTACCTGGAGCGCGGCGAGCTCCGCGCCGAGCGGTTCGGCCGCGGTTATGCCTGGCTCGATGCAGGCACCCATGAATCGCTGCTGGAAGCCTCTGAATTCATCTACATCGTGGAGAAGCGGCAGGGCTTGAAGATCGCCTGTCCGGAGGAAGTCGCCTACATCCAAGGATTCATCAACGCGGAACAGCTCGTGAAACTCGCCGAGCCGTTGAAGAATACGGCCTACGGCAAATACCTCATCCGTCAGGCCGGGCTCTCCTAATCCGGGATCGAGGCCATCAGCGTGTCCCGAATGCGGCGGGTCCATATCACGCCGGCGACGAGCGCCATTGCAGCCAGCCACAAGACGCTCTCGCCGGCGAGGCGCGGGAAACCCGCCAGCGGCAGCGACGACCTGATGACCGCGCCGACGCCGTAGCCGAGCAGGATGATGGCCACGGCGACCACTCCACTGAACAGCAGGTGGCGCCCCGCGCTCTGCAAGGTTTGGCGCATGACGATGACGCCGAGCACACACGTCTGGATCAGGAAATCGCTCAGCACGATCGAGATCGCCGCTCCCAGCACGCCCAGCATAGGGATCAACGTGACGGACAGGATTAGGAAGGCGATGAGCTGAAGACCCTTAGTGCGAACGAGAAGCTCGCGGCGGTTGCTGTAGTTGGCGAACGACAGTGCGAGCAGCGATGGCGCGGTGGCGACGGAGCCGAGCAGCAGGGTCGCGGTGAGTGCGGCATCGTAGGGAATGCTGTCGTGCGTCCACAACGCGAAGAAATCCGACCAGAACGGCAGCAGTCCGGACACGATCAAGCTCGAGAGCACGGTGACGAGCAGCGAGCCACGCGCGAACAGGCGGCGCAGCCGCTCCCTGTCGCCGATGGCGTGGTCGTGCCCGAGCTCGGCAGCCAGGGGCAGACTCACCTGAACGCACAATCCTCTCAGGAGCCCGACGACCACCCTCATCAGTCCCCACTGCGCGACTGCAATACGATCGACCAGGAGCGCGCTGACCAGCAGCACCGGCGCGTTGAGCAGCGCGAGTTCGGTGAGGTTGGCGACGGCGAACGGAAACGCCAGTCGGAATTGTCCGCCAGACCAGCGCCAGGATGCCCGGGTCTGCTTGCGGCGCAGAAACGGAAACAGGCGCGGCGCGTCGACCACAAGGAGGAAAAGCGCCATCGCGACCTGTATCGCGGTGAAGGCGATCGTAACGGCGATCAGCGTACCAGCGATCAGGACGGCAACGACCTGCGCAAACTGCGCGACGAGCATAGCCGCATTCTGCAGCCACACCGCTCGGCCGTACTCGCCCCTCGCCCGGTACAGGGCCGATACGAGGTTGGACGGCATGATCGCCAGCACACTGATCGTCATGATCAGAAACGCGGTGTCGAACCCAGTGATGTCCTGGAACCCCAGGGTTGTCGAGGGCGGCACAAATCGCACCAGCGCCAGCAGCAGCAGGGAGAGCCCGCCGGCGACGGCAAGATAGATGCGATGCATGCGCGCATAGAAGCTTGCCGTGCGCCCGTCCGGGTCGACGCTCGACTTGAAGGTTAGGAAGCGATTGATCACGTGCAATTGCAGGCCGGCGTCCGCAACCAGCATGAGGTTTCCCGCAGCGACGATGGCGAACCAAGCCGCGAGCCCCTCGCCAGTCCAGAACTGCAGAAAGACCGGGACGAGGAAAACCTGTTGCGTAATGCCAAGCGCCAGCTGGACGAGATTCGCCGACCAGCCTTGAACAAGGCGGCGAACCCGGCTATGACGGCCGTAGTCGCCCGGCCCCAAGTTTCCGCTCGACTCGACTTTGTGCTTCAAGGGCTACCTCTCTCCCGGGAGCGAGCTAGCAGCCTCGCGGTTAGATGTCGATATGATTTCCGGCGGGACCACGAAGCGGTCGACATGGATGTGTGAGGGATGGGATCCGAGTTCATACCCTTTAATCGGCCGTATTTGACTGGAAACGAGCTTGCTTACATTGAGCAAGCTCATCGCGACCATCACCTTTCCGGCGATGGATCGTTCACCAAGCGCTGCCATGAATGGCTCGAGCGGAACACCGGCTCCGCGAAGGCGCTGCTGACGCACTCCTGCACGTCCGCTCTCGATCTCGCCGCGCTGATGCTCGACCTCAAGAGCGGCGACGAGGTCATCGTGCCCTCGTTCACCTTCGTCTCGACCGCGAATGCGTTCGTGCTGCGCGGCGCAACGCCGGTGTTCGTCGACGTGCGCGAGGACACGCTCAATCTGGACGAACGGCAGATCGAAGCCGCCATCACGCCGCGCACGCGCGTGATCGCTCCGGTGCATTACGCCGGCGTCAGCTGCAACATGGATCCGATCCTGGCGCTCGCCGAGCGCCACAACCTCACGGTCGTCGAGGACGCCGCGCAGGGCATCATGGCGGACTACAAGGGCCGCGCACTTGGGGCGATGGGGCGCATCGGCAGCTTCAGCTTCCACGAGACCAAGAACATCATGTCCGGCGAGGGCGGATGCATCTTGGTTAACGATCCCGAGCTCGTCACCATCGCTGAGATCATGCGTGAGAAGGGCACCGATCGGAGCCGGTTTTTCCGTGGCGAGGTCGACAAGTACAACTGGCAGGACGTCGGCTCCTCCTTTCTGCCGAACGAGATGACCGCGGCCTTTCTGTGGGCCCAGCTCGAGCAGGCCGACCGCATCACGGCTGAGCGGCTGACGATCTGGAACCGCTATCACGGCATGCTCGCCGGATTGGAGCAGCAGGGCGTGCTGCGCCGGCCCATCGTGCCCGACGGCAGCCGCCAGAACGGACACATGTATTACGTCCTGCTGGCCCCAGAGATCGACCGCGGCGCGGTTCTTGCAGCGCTCAAGGAGCGAGGAATTCACGCGGTCTTCCACTATGTGCCGCTTCACTCGTCGCCAGCGGGGCGGCGGTTTGGCCGCGCGGCCGGCGAACTCAAAACCACGACGTCGGTGTCGGAGCGGCTGGTCAGGCTGCCGTTCTGGATCGGCTTGAGCGAATCGCAGCAGCAGCGGGTCTGCGACACGTTGCGGGACATTCTCCTGCGCTGAACGAGAGCGTACCGCCGTCGTTACGGCTTCGCCATCCTGGCTCGCTCGCACGCTTCAATGGCGTCCTTGACGTCTCGCACAGGCTTGTAAAGGCGCTGCTCGAATTTGACAGGCGCGAATGCCCTGACCGCCTGGACCGCACCAACGTCCTCGTAGTCGCGCAAAACGTCGATTCCGAACGGGCTGAGCACGTCCAAGGGAAATGAATCCGGCGAGGCTGGCTCCGTCAACAACCAGGACGCGGCGAGCTGTGCGCAGTCGACATCCGCCAACGCAGCTTTCAGGAAATTGCTGCTACCGGGATATCCCGCGGAGAGCCAGGCGGCGCCGGGGGCCTTACCTCCGAGGGAGTAGACGGCGCCGGGGCTGACGCCGCTGAGATCGATTACCGGGCTACCCGGCGCAAATCCGTTGTCGACCGCAATGGTCTTGAGACTGCGGACATAGGCCCCCACCTCGGCACTCGCCAGGAGTTGCCGACCACCGGTACCGAATTCGGTCGCCGTGGTCTGCATCCGCAAAGCTGCGGTCTGGCGATATGGATGCTCGGCTGAAGCCAACACAATGCCGGTCGTCGCAAGCAGGGCCGCAGCAAGGATCGGGGTAAGGTGCCACCTGGCGAGAGCCCCCTCTTTCGCGGCCGGCGCGCTCTTGAGCACTACGCCTGCCAGCAGCCAGAAGAAGCCGGCGCGCGCGCCCTGTTGCCAATAATTGTTGTTGGTTCCAAGAGCATACACATACGGCATCGCGATAAAGAACACAGTCGTCGCAAGAATCTCACGCGACAGGAGCGCACGCCGCCACGGCGAAAAAAACAGAGCAGCGACGATGGTGGCAAACAGGATCGCGCAGAACATCAGCGGCTGAAACGGTTCGTACGAGATCGTCGGATTCATCCAGCCGAGGCTCACAGAAACTACGATTGCCGAAGCGATCGCAGCGATGATCGCGGAGACGATCCTCAGCGCCGGCCTCGCGCTGGCGGTGAGCACGCTCATGACGAAGGCCAGGACGAGGAGCCGCTGAAAATTGACGTGCTGCTCTTGGCTCAAGTTGAAGTGATCCAGGTGAAACAGATTCCCCAAGGACTGGCCGGCCGCCATCAAAGTGCTGAGCTCGAAGCCATGCTCGATCCGGGCGACAAACGCGCTGACAGAGCCGTCGATGGCCAGCGCCGCGAAGATCAGGATCAACAGCGCGGTTAGACACGAAACGAGCAATCCGCGAATCGAGAACCTGCCGACGGCAGTTGTGTATGCCATCACGAGGGTGCCCAGCAGAACCGCCCCCGGGGGCTTTGCAAGAAACGCCAACGCACCTCCCGCGCCAATGATGAACCATCCGCCGAATCGCAGCCGCGGGGAAGCGGCGCCACTCAAGATCGCCCCGATGGAGGCGATCATCAAGGAGGTGAACGCAAGGGAGTTGTAGTTCGGCGTCGGCAGCCACAGGTCAAGAAAGGCCAGCGCGCCGCTCGCCGTCAGGAACGCCGGGGCGAACAGTCCTCTCACCGGTAAATTCGATCCGGGCTCGGACCGGCCTGGCCGCAACGTGTGAAGCGTCGCGAGGGCAACGAGGAAGGCGCAGAAAAATATGATCAGGACGTTCGCTTGCCGAAGCAATATGACGTTTTGGCCGACGAGCCGGTATAAAGGATGATATACGAATCCAAATTGCGAAATGGATGCGCGGTACTCTTGGGGAGCTGCAATCCAGTTTAAGTAAAAGCCTTCGTCGGTTAAATCGATGCCATGCCGACAAAGAAGCAGCACCCAGATGAGAAGGCAGAAGCTCGCCGCCAAGGAGGCGCAAAAGGCCGCAGCTTCGAATACCTTCACTAAGGGCGCGCCTCGCTCGTTTCCTGGCAAGGTCGATGATCTGTGAACGTCAGGCAAAAGATAAAATCCGAAGGCGCAGTTCGTGGGATCGAATGCTGTACCGGATTCGATGCAGACATGCTAGACAACGGAAGGCTCCTGTCCAGAGCCACAAGTTCGCAATTGTTGCCTCACGTCGCCTTGCGGTGGAGAAACGAACAGCCTCAGAGGACCCTCCGGCAGCTTGCCCTTTGGCCTTGAGTGATGATGAGCCTGCCGAACTAATGTCGTTGAGAATGCGGCGGCAAACAGCGCAGGCGCTGGCCTTCTGACTCGGGATCGCACGATTGACGGCGATTCAGCCTTTGTTTGCGAATGGGGTTGAGTGTTCCAAGCAGCTTTCAGAGCCCGTCCGACTCGCCGTGTTTCGGAGTGGACCGTGGCACGAAGGGCGCAAACGACGTATCGGCCGTGGTCGGCATCGTCAACTTGCCGCCGGTTTCGGCGGGGGCAGGCGAACTAGCGGGCGGGGCTGCTCCGCCCGGTCGCTGCAGTGCCAGCACCTCGCTGCGATCGCCCTGCTTGAACGTAACCTCGCGTGGTTGGACCGAGGTCAATGCCCAGCCACCAACCGATTCGCCTTGCCGCAGGCGGACCACCTTCTGGTCGGTGCGGTTAACAAGAATTGCGATCGCATCACCCTCGCCCACCACGGCCCCGACCAGCGCCAGCGGCGGCGCTTCGACCGGCTTTGGCGGCGGCGGCGCGCGAACATCGTCGACCGGGGCGGCTGCGACCGCGCGCGGCGGCGGTCGGCGCGTGGCCGAGAAGATCGGTCGCTCCTGGGTGACTGTCAGCACCGACAGCGGCACCGACCACAGTGGGTTGCCGCGGGGGGCCGGCTTGCTTGCATTCGGCTCGACCCGGACGATTGGCCTGACCGCGCCGACCTCAACGTTCTCGGCGGGGCGGCGGGCGGCATCGTCGGGCAAGATGTCCATGCGTGAGGAGGTCGCAGCGACGGCCCCGGCAACGCCGAGCCCCGCGCACAGCGCGGCGATCCCGCTCGATCTCAGCCAACTCGACATCGAAAGTCCCTTGCAAACCGCGACCGTCCGCGGCTGCCCTGCCGCACTAATGTAATTCTGATAAGCCTCGCCATCAACCCGCTCTTCGCTGGTTGATTCCCTGCTATGTTGCGATGCGTCAAATTGTTGCCCAATGGCCACGATTACTGAAATTGCAAAGGAAACTGGCGGGAACCCCAGGCAAATTGATGCCCGTTCATTGCAGCCGGAGGCGACACCGTGGGATCATGCCGCCGGAACGTTATCGCTCCCGATTTGCTTTAGAGATTTGCGAAGGGCAGATGGCCAACTCGATCATTGCGCCTCGAAGGATTGATGGCCGCCTGCCCGCCGTCATCAGGCATTCACTGGCGACACTGCTAGCAACCACGGCGCTCGGCGT
Organism: Bradyrhizobium guangzhouense; assembly: GCF_004114955.1. Classification (NCBI taxonomy): domain Bacteria; kingdom Pseudomonadati; phylum Pseudomonadota; class Alphaproteobacteria; order Hyphomicrobiales; family Nitrobacteraceae; genus Bradyrhizobium; species Bradyrhizobium guangzhouense. The sequence goes on along the minus strand of NZ_CP030053.1, from coordinate 2,405,236 downwards.
CGTCGCCGCGCATGCGGTCGATGGCACCTGGGTTGGCGCCACCTCCGACTGGACCGATCCGACGAACTGGTCGAGCCCCACCGTGCCGGACGGGACCGCAACCTTCGGTAACACCGGAAGCGCCGCCGTCGATAACAACAACGGCATCATCACGATCAGCACGGTCCTGTTCAACGGCACCGCTCAGGCCTACACGGTCACTGTCGGTAACCCGTTCATCGTCAACGGGACAGGCATTATCAACAATTCCGGCAATGCGCAGAATTTCGGAGTCACCTCCGGCAACAATCTGGTGTTTCAGCAGAACAGCACCGCGAGTGGCGGCACCGGCGCGGTGACCATCACCAACGCGACCGGCGGCACCGTCAACTTCATCCAGAACAGCACGGCGGGGTCGGTGACCCTCATCAACAACAGCTTCGTGACGTTCGAGGATTTCGCCTCGGCTGGCACCTCACAAATCACCAACAATGCGAACGGCCAGATCGACTTCTTCAGCAACGCAACGGCCGCCGGCTCCACCATCATCAACGCGGCATCCGCGACGCTGAACTTCCACAACAACACCACCGCTGGCACGTCGAGCATCACCAACAGCGGCTCGCTGAACTTCGACGGTTCCGCTACTGCAGGCAGCTCCACCATTACGACCAACAATCTCGCCACCACGAGCTTCACCGCCACGGCGAGCGGCGGCAACGCGCGCTTCATCACCAATGCCGGCGGCACGGTCGACATTTCCGGCCTGACCAATGGCGGCATGACCGCAGGCTCGATCGAGGGCGCGGGCAATTATGTGCTCAGCGCCAACACGCTGACCACCGGCAGCCTCAACACCTCGACCCAGGTCGACGGCGTGATCTCCGGCACCGGCGGCGGCCTGACCAAGGTCGGCACCGGCAAACTGACGCTGACCGGCGGCGACACCTACACCGGCGCGACGACGGTCTCGTCAGGAACGCTGGCGCTGTCGGGCTTCGGCGACATCTCGTCATCGAGCGTCGTGACGGTGAATGCGACGTTCGATATCTCGGCGATGACCCCGTCGTTCGCCCCCATCACGACCCTTGCCGGCAGCGCGAGCGGCATCGTCAATTTGGGCACCAAGGGCCTGTTCATCATCAACGGCTCGACCGAGTTTGCCGGCGTGATCCAGGGCACCGGGGGGCTGGAGGTCTTCGGCGGAACGCAGACGCTGTCCGGCGTGAACACCTACACCGACACGACGCAGATCGACGCGGGCGCGACGCTGGCCTTGAAAGGCAGCGGATCGATCGCGAACTCGGCGAGCGTCACCTTCACGCCCGGCGCAGGCGGGACATTCGACATTTCGCAGACGACCACCGGCGCGTCCGTCAATGCGCTGGTCTCCGCCGCCGGCGGCAGCTTCGTTTCGCTGGGATCGAAGACGCTGACGATCACGGGCGGCAGCTTCTTCGGCGGCGTGATCCAGGATGGCGGCATCGGGGGCGGCGTCGGCGGCAACCTCGTCATCGCAAACGGCGCCACGCAGCAGCTCAACGGGATCAACACCTACACCGGCACCACGACCATCGCGGCGGGCGGCGAGCTCGATCTCACCAACGGCGGCAGCGACGGCAGCATCGCAACCTCGCGCGAAGTCATCGCCAAGGGCATCTTCGACATCTCGGCCCTGGCCGCCGGCACCTCGATCAAATCGCTGTCGGGCTCGGGCAACGTCAATCTCGGCGCCAACACGCTGACCATCACCAGCGGCAACGGCATCTTCGCCGGAATCATCGCCGACGGTGGCGCCGGCGGCGGCCTCACCATGGCCGGCGGCACGGAAACCCTGACCGGCGCCAACACCTATGCCGGTGCGACCACGGTGAACGGCGGCAGGCTGCAGGTCGACGGCTCGATCGTCAGTGCGACCACTGTCAACACCGGCGGCACGCTCGCGGGCACCGGCACCGTCGGCAACGTCGCGGTCACCGGCGGCACGCTTGCGCCGGGCCGCAAGGGCGCGATCGGCACGCTGGCGGTCAATGGATCGCTGAGCTTCACCGCCGCCTCGACCTATCTGGTGCAGGTCTCCTCCAGCGCGGCCAGCCTCGCCAACGTCACGGGCGCGGCCACGCTCGGCGGCGCCACGGTGAGTGCTATCTTCGACTCCGGCAGCATCAAGAAGCAGTACACGATCCTGACCGCGACCGGCGGCCTCGGCGGCACCACCTTCAATCCGGCGGTCGTCTCCAACATGCCGGCGCTCAACACCTCGCTGAGCTACGACGCCCATGACGTGTTCCTCAACATCGGCATCAATTTCGCGCCGGGCGGCGGCGGCCTCAACCCCAATCAGCAAAACGTCGCCAACACGCTGACGAACTTCTTCAACTCGACCGGCAGCATCCCCGCGGCCTTCGCCGCGCTGACACCGTCAGGGCTGAGCACCGTCTCGGGCGAGCTCGGCACCGGCATCATCCAGTCTTCGATCAATGCCGACGGCCAGTTCCTGAACCTGATGCTCGATCCGACCATCGCGGGCCGCTCGAGCGGCTTCACCAAGGCAGGCAGCGTCGCGCAATTCGCCGAGAGCGATGACGCCGATGCTTATGCGACCATGCGCCCGGCCACTGCGCGCGAGCGCGAGGCCTTCGCGATGGCGATCAAGGCGCCGCTGCTGTCGGCGCAGCCGATCAATCGCTGGAGCGTCTGGACGGCCGGCTACGGCGGCTCGGCGCAGGTCGGCGGCAATGCCGCGGTCGGCACGCAGGATCTGACGGCGCGGGTCTGGGGCGGCGCGGCCGGCGCCGACTACAGGATTTCGATGGATACGCTGGTCGGCTTTGCGCTCGGCGGCGGCGGGCTGAACTATTCGCTTGCCAATGCGATGGGCACAGGCTCGGCCGACCTTTTCCAGGCCGGAGTCTACGGTCGGCACAATATCGGACCCGCCTATCTTTCGGCCGCGCTGGCCTATGGCTGGCACGACGTCACCACCAACCGCACCCTGATCGGCGCCGACCAGCTCCAGGGCCGCTTCAAGGCCGACACCTTCTCTGCGCGCTTCGAAGGCGGCTATCGCTTCACCACGCCGCTTGTCGGCATCACGCCCTACGCCGCCGCCCAGGTTACGAATTTCAACCTGCCCAACTATTCCGAAGTCAGCCTCAATGGCGGCGGCTTGTTCGCACTGAACTACGCCTCGCAATCGCTGATCGATACCCGCTCCGAGCTCGGCCTGCGCACCGACAAATCCTATGCGATGCAGAACGGTGTGCTGACCCTGCGCGGCCGCGCCGCCTGGGCCCATGACTACAATCCGAGCCGCGCCGTCACCGCGCTGTTCCAGACGCTGCCGGGCACCAGCTTCGTCGTCAACGGCGCCAGGGTCGATGCCGATTCCGCGCTCGTCAGCGCCAGCGCCGAGATGAAATGGCTGAACGGCTTCTCGATCGCCGGCACCTTCGACGGCGAGTTCTCCGGCAACGTCACCAGCTACTCCGGCAAGGGCGTGTTCAAGTACAGCTGGTGAGCGAGGCGACATCGCTTGCCTTGCCCTGCATCGAGAGCGAGACGCGTTTCGCTTGAATTCGACGTGTGCGCCTGCGGGGGCACTTTTCCCCGTCGGGGGGAGGTGAACGGAGCGAGCTGCGCGAGTCAGCGTTCATCAAACGCAGAATGATGAGCGGATTCGGCCTACTTCGCCGCCTGCCACTGGCCGGAGACGCCCAGGATCACCCTGACGCGGCCGCTCGGGGCATCGTTCAGTGCCGTGGTCTGCGGCACCTGGACGTCGAGCTGATCGACGAACAGGAACGGCATCCCGGCCTCGAGATCGTAGAGCACCTTCTGAAGTGCGGGTTGCTCGAGCTCACAGCTGATGACGAGACCGACGAAGCCGTCCTTGGTCTGCGCACCCGACACGTCGACCTGCGACGACTGCACCGAGCCGCCCTGATTGCCGACAGCGGCCGCAACCCGCTGCAACAGATTGGCGCCCGCCACCGTCACCGTCGGCCCTTCCAGGAATGGCGTGCCGGGATGCTCCGCCAGAGCGGCCGCGGCATTCTTGGCGGCGCCCTTGCGACCGCGCAGCTGATCGAGCAGGTCGGACGTCTGCGCCAGGGCCTGGCGATGGGCGATCACGTCGGCGATCGACAGACCCGCCATCAACAGCAGACCCCCCGTCACCGCGAGATAGAGCGTGACCGCGATCGGCGGCGAACTCAGCCACCGCGCCAGCACGTTTCCGCTTGCGATCCCGCTGCCGCTCATGCCGCTTTTCATGGCGCCGGTCATGGCGCGTTCCTCGGCTCGACCTGCGCTTCGATGTGGAAGCGCTCGCCGGGATCGGAGGGGCTGCGCGTCGTCGGGGCGTAGAAGGTCGCGCGGGTGAAATGCTGGGACTGCTCGATCAGCGGGATCAGCGAGGGTGCATCGCGCGTGATGCCGGCGATCTGGAGCTTGTTGCCGGCCAGATGCATCTCGGTGACGTAGGTGTGGTCAGGCAGCAACCGGCTCAGCGATTCCAGCACGATCACGCTTGCCGGCGTCTCGTATTTGCGCCGCTCCAGCAGTGCCAGCGGCGAGCGCTCGCCGCCGTCGGCGCCACGGATCGCGGCACGGCGCTGGGTGATCTGCTGCTCGAGCTCACTCTCCTGAGCACTCAGACTATCCGCCATGTAACCCGCGACGATCGAGCCGAGCACAGCCGTGACCGCGGCGACGGCCAGCACCACTTGCAGCGTCCGGCTGAGCCGCACGGGATCGATCGCACCGCGCGATTTCTGCTCGAACACCCTGATCCGCCCGCCGTCAGCCTCCGTCAGAACCGCGATCGCGGATGGATGGAAGCCGGACAGCGCTTCGACATAGCCCATCGCCAGCCGACGCGGTGCGGCCGCAATCATCGTGGTAATGCCCTCGCTGCCTTGCGTCACCGGCGCGCTGCAGCCGAATACCGCCTCCGCAGCGCTCCACGGCGTCAGCCGGTCGATCTGCGCCCGCACGATACCGTCGAGGAAATCGGCCGCGCGCGCCGGCAGCTCCAGCGGGCGGAACAGGAAGCGAGCCGGCCGCAGCACGATCTCGATGCGGCTGCCGCGGACGATCGGCGCGAGATTGGCGCCGGTGAACTTGCCGTCCTCGAACGCGACCTCCCTGGGCGCATTGTCCGGCTTGGAGGCCTCCAGGGCGAACGCGCCGCTGTCGCCCTCGACCAGCCTTACCAGGCGCGGCGACACCATCCGCTCCAGTCCAGAGACCGCGGCACCCGCCACCGTGCCGGTCCAGGTATCGAAAACGGTGCTGATGGAACTGAGCGAGCTCATCTCACAGAGGCTTTCCGGCGGAGCCGTCAAAGGCGTTGTGCCACGACAATACACGATAGGGCTCATCGCCGCTTTCGAGAAGCAGGATGACGATCTCGGCCGAGCTCTGCCGGTGCGACGGCGCTTCGGCCGCGACCGTCACACGGTAGGTCTTCGCGCCCTCGATCGTCGCGCTGGCGCTGCCGGCGAGCCCGACCAGGGATTGCGGGTCGACGCCGGGATCGGCGCGGTCGCGCAGCAGCCGTTGCAAAGTCTCCGGCGTCATGCCGGGCAGTGCCGCCACCACCTGCGGCGCGGCATCCAGCACGTTCACGGTGCGCATGTTGCTGAACACCGTGACGAAGGGCAGCATGCGCTCGATCACGTTGGGGGGAATGCCACGCACCAGCCACAGCTCGTCAGCGTTCTGAAAGGGTGCATGGCGGGGCAGATAGGACGCGCCGAGCGTGCGATAGTAGGAGTCCTCCGGATTGTCCTGGCCGGGCTCCGTCGAGGACCGCCACGCCAGAATCCGGTCGGCATAGTCGGGCGCGTCGGCCGCCGATACGCCGAGCCCGGTCGTCATCAGGCCAATGAGCATCGCCTTCGGCGCGGCGTTGAGATCGATGCGCGCAGCCTCCGAGCGGAATGTCACGGCTATCCGGCCTGCCCCGACGCGGGCGTTGAAGGTGCCGCTGGTCGGGCGCGCCGCCTCGCTCTGCGCGGTGAGCCGATAGGCCGTGAGCTCGAGGCCCGCGTTCATTAGTGCATCGGCCTGCAACCGGTCGGTGTTCACGGCAACCGTCACCGCCGTGTTGGTGACATAGGTCAGGTAGATCAGCGCGAGCGTGGCGAGCGCCGCCAGCATCCAGAGCACCACGATGACGATGAAGCCACGGTCGTCGCCAATTGCAGCCCGATTCTGAGCCCTGCCGCTCACAGCTGCGGCTCCTGTTTCTGCGCCTGCTGCGGCCTGGGGCCCGTCACGCAGGTCGTCGGGTTCTTGGCGCGCGCGCATTCGGCGGGCGCATTGATGTGCAGCACCGTCGCCGCCGACACGGCCAGCACCTGGCCGGAGGCGCCATCGCGCACCGTGATGCGGATGCGTTCAGGCAGTTGCGACTGGCCGCGCCAGGTCGGCTGCCAGGTCCGATCGGGACCGGCATAGGAGAAGTTCACACGGAATGGCGCGCGGATCAGCACCACCTGGTCGATGAAGCGGATCTGGCCGTCGCTCGGCATCGGCTGGAACGGCGCGCGCTCGCGGACCAGCGCCAGCCCCTGCGCGTCGGCCTTCTCGATGAAGCGAATGAATTCCAGGCCCGGGCGCGCGCTCGGGCCGAGCGCGGTGCGCAGGAAGGTCACCGACAATTCGGCGCCATCGAACAGCGGCACCTTGGCGTCGCCGTTAATGGTCATCTGCTCGGCGACCGAGAGATCGGCAACGATGCGGTCGAGCCCGGTGGCGAGACGCTCTGCGCGCTGCACCCGCGCGATGCCGCGATTCCAGTTCGGCATCCACTGCGCCGTGACGGTCGCGAGCGCGGCCAGGATCACGGTCATCAGCAGCGTCGCCAGCAGGACTTCGAGCAGCGTGAAACCCGCTTCGGATCCGAGCGCGCGGCGCGACCGTCGCGTCATGCGCTTCATGGCGTGGATCATTGCGCTGGTCATTGCGTCGGTCATTGCGTAGACCTTGGCACCAGCTTCACCGTCGTCACCTGGATCGCGCCGCCGTCTCTGCCCTGGAGGCGCAGATTGACCGCAAGCGGCACGAAGCGGTCGGTGGCGGGATTGCCGCCGGCGACGTTCATCGGCGCGATATCGACCCGCCAGCGGCTGCCGGCCAGCTGGCCGTTCTGCCGGCCGGGCTTCAGCAGTCCGCGCGCGGGCAAGTCTGCAAGCAAGGTCTCCGCCGTTCCCGATAGCGCCAGACGCTGGTCGATCGAGCGCGTGCCCCTGACCGTGACTGAGACTACCGAGCCGATGGTCCCAAGCACGATGGCGATGATCGCGAGCGCAACCAGCGTCTCGATCAAGGTGAAGCCGGCGGCGCCGTTAGAGCAGCTTCTGCGGGACAATCTCGACGCCTCCGGTCAGCCAGTTGACCCGCACCTCGTAGCCCATGCCCGGCCGCGCCAGCGCGATCGTCCCGCCGCACGACATGCCCGACGGAAAGAAGTCGATCGACCGTCCCGTCGCGTGATCGGCGCAGCGCGCGGCAAGCGTCGCCTGCACGACGACGTCGCGCGGCAGGCGGATGGTCTGCCCGGTGACGCCGGAGCGGATCGCGCGCCCCTCCGCATCCACCTGGGTTGCGACCCTGACCTGGCGGCGCAGCGCAGCGTTGCGATCGGATTTCAGTAACGCCGCGGTCTCGACCGCGTAGCTCTCGAGCTTGGCTCGGGTCGTCGAGCGCGGGATCGCCGGCAGGATGATTGCTGCGAGCAGGCCGATGATCGCGAGCACGCAGAGGATCTCGATCAGCGCGAAACCTTGCTGATCGAAGCCTTCTTGCCGATCGAAGGCTTGCACCTCACGATCAGGTTCAGCGTCCGCCGCTGACGATGTCGGCTGCTGTTCCACTGCCGCCTTCCTGCCCGTCTGATCCGAGCGAGATGATCTCGTAGGGAGCGCTCGCGCCCGGTGACCGATAGACATAGCCGTGGCCCCAGGGATCGTTGGGCACGACGCCACCGCGCAGGTACGGCCCGTTCCAGCCGGCCTGGTTGTTGCTTCGCGTCAGGCCGGCGAGGCCTTCATTCGAGGTCGGATAGCGGCCGAGATCGAGGTAGTAGAGATCGAGCGCACTGGAGAAGCTTTCGATTTGGATCTTCGCCGCCTTGGCCTTGGACTCGCTGAGATAGTTCAACACCCGCGGGCCGACCAGCGCCATGATCATGCCGATGATGGTGATGACGACGAGCATCTCGACCAGGGTGAAGCCGGCCTCGCCGCCGGCCCCGCGCCGCTGACGACGCCTCGACGGTGGATGTCTGGTCACTTCAAGCCCTCCCATTCCCTCGATCTAACCGACAAGCTGGCTCACCGACATCAGCGCGGTCATCACCGATGTGATCAGACCGCCGACGACGAGCGAGATCGCAATGATCGCCGCAGGCCCGGCAATGCCGACCGCGCGATCGAGCGTGCGTTGCAGCTTCGACTCGTAAAACTCGGCGACCCGGCCTGACAGCATCGGCAACTGCCCGGTCTCGTCGCCCAATCTCAGCATGCGGACAGCCATGGGCGGCAACGCGTCCGTTTCCGCCAGCGCATCGGAGAGTTTTGAGCCGTGGCGGACACGGTCGGCGGCATCGCTCCAGACCGTGGATGCCCCCGTTGTCGCCATCATGTCAATAAGGATGCGCAGCGTGGTGGTGGGATTGACGCCGCTCCCCAGCAACAAGCCGAGATTGCGGCAGAACAGCGCCGTACGATACGCGCCCATCACGTTGCGGATGGCCGGCAGCCGCACGAGAGCGTTGGTCAAACCGCGACGGACACGCTCCTGCCGCAGCACGAGCCACAGCGTTGCGATCGTCGCAGCAAGGCCGGCCAGCACCAGCTCCGAATTGCTGCGCAGAAAAGTCGATATGTTCAGGAACACGCCGACCACAGGATCGACCTTGGCGCCGAAATCCTGCAGGACGCCGGCAAACTGCGGCAACACGAACGTCAGGAAGAACAGCAGCACGCAGCCGGCCGCGCCGAGCACGAAGAGCGGATAGCGGATCGCATCGGTGAGGCGCCGCCTCAGCGCCTCGGCGCGCGCCCGTTCGCCCGACAACACCTCCAGCACCTGGTCCAGCGACCCCGACGCCTCGCCGACCCGCACCAGCGCAATATACATCGGCGGAAACAGTCCCTCATGCCGTGCCAACGCTTCGGCAAAGCTCTCGCCTGAGACGACGCGCGCGCGGATGTCGGCGACAACGGGCAGCAGCCGACCGAAATCCGGATCGGCCGCAAGCAGCTCCAGTGCGTCATTGATGCGGGCGCCGGCGCGCAGCAGCAGCGCGAGGTCGCGCGTGAGAATGGTGACGTCTTCCGGCTTCGGCCTGTTGAACAGCCTGAGCACGCTGCCGGCCGCACCGCCCTCCTCCGGGGTGACGTTGTCGACCAGCACCAGGCCGAGCCGCTCGATCCGCGACGCCACGTCGCCCGGCGCCGGCGCGGCTATGGCTCCGGAGACCAGTTCGCCGTCGGCATTGAGAGCGCGGTAGCGATAGTTCGGCATTATGTCTAGCGCTCCCAGGTCTAGCGCACCGTCGTGACGCGGAAGACTTCGGGCACCGTCGTCAGTCCGGCCCTGCATTTGGCCACCGCATCCTCCAGCATCGTCGTCATGCCGCCCCGCATCGCGGCGGCGTCGACGGAGTGCGAGTCGGTCTGCGGCCCGATCAGTGCACGCACCTCGTCGGACATTTCGAGAAGCTCGAATACGCCGTTACGACCGCGATAGCCGGTGCCACCGCAGCGTTCGCAGCCGCCGGCCTCGTGCACCACCTCGCCGCACTTGAAGCCGATCACGGCAAAGCGCGGATCCCTGGCGAGATCGGCCTCGGTCAACGTGTGCGGCACCTTGCAACGGTCGCACAGCATGCGCACCAGCCGCTGCGCCACGACTGCGCGCAGCGTCGATTTGAGCAGAAACCCTTCGATGCCGAGATCGATCAGGCGCGGCACGGCCGCCGCCGCGGTCTCGGTATGAAGCGTCGTCAGCACGAGATGGCCGGTGAGCGCGGCATGGATCGCGATATGCGCCGTCTCGGCGTCGCGGACCTCGCCGACCATGATGACGTCGGGGTCCTGGCGCACGAAGGCGCGCATCGCCGAGGCGAAGGTCAGGCCGATCGACGGCTTGACCTGGGACTGATTGATGCCGGGAATCTCGTACTCGACGGGGTCCTCGATGGTGAGGATCTTCCGCGTCGGCTCGTTGAGGATCGACAGCATGGTGGCAAGCGTCGTGGTCTTGCCGCTGCCGGTCGGTCCGGTGATCACGATCATGCCGTGCGGCATGGCGAGCAGCCGGGTCATCACATTCTCGTCGCGCGCGCCGAGCCCGAGCTTGCTCATCTCGAGGAGCCCGCGGTCGCGCGGCAACAGGCGGATGACCGCGCTCTCACCATGCTGCGTCGGCATGGTGGCGACGCGGACGTCGAGCTCGCTGCGTCCGACGCGCACGCGCGCTGCGCCGTCCTGCGGCAGGCGCCGTTCCGCGATGTTGAGGCTGGCGAGAATCTTGATGCGCGAGATCAGCGCCTGTGGCGGGATGCCATGCGGTGACGACAGCGCGCGCAGGAGACCGTCGACGCGCATGCGCACTACCAGCCCGGCGCGGAACGGCTCGACGTGAATGTCGCTGGCGCGCAGGTCGACCGCGCGCTCCAGCAGATCGTTGAGGGCGCGAACCACCGGCGCGCCGCTGGCGAGATCGCGCAGGCTCTCGATGTCGTCGTCTGATTGCACCGCGCGGCCGGTGCCCTGGTCTGCATTCGCATCGTCGGCATCGGCTCGCTGATCGAGGACCGTGGTAATGTCCTCATATGACGCCACGACGACATCGACCGCCGTTCCGAACACGATTTCCGCAGCCCGAATGGCAGCCGTATCGGAGGGATCGGCGACCGCCAGACGAAATCCGCCGTCCGGCGCGCCGAATGGAAAAATGGTCGATTCCCGGAGAAATCGACGCGAAAAGCCTTCGAGGCGAGGCGTCGTCGTCAGTAGTTGCGGAAGACTCAGCCGCGGCAGGGCGAAATAATCCGACACCTCATCGGCGAACTCGGCCGCCGACAGATCGGTGGCCTCCCAAAACTCGCGCAACGGACGTACGAGCGCGGGATTGGCGGTTTTTTCCACACGGACATGGGCGCGCGGCGGCATTGAGTATTTTTCAAGAAGATGCTGCCGGAAGCTGTCGGCGGAACGGTCTCGCATCGCATTCACAGCGTTGACCTTGTTACTTGAATGCAACAGCTTCAACGGGCACGGGAGGTCCTTTGCCCTTGACTTATTTCTTAGCAAAAACATAATCGTGGCGCAAATTATTGCGCGTCCGAACCAAGGGGGATCGGATGCTGTTTCCAGTCACTTCCAGAGTTGGCAGGCGTACCTTGTTTGAAGTGGTCCAACCGCTTTTGCGCCGCCGCGCAGCGTTGACTGGAATGATTTTGCTGTTGTCGACGGCCGTCCTGCTCACGGGATGCATCGTCACCGCCGATCAGTCGATCGAAGCCGATCCAAAGGATCCGCGCGCCCAGGACCTCGTCGACAAGATCCGGGGCATCGATCTCCAGCCGCGCCAACTTGCGGATACCGGAAGCAGCGGCATCTCCCAGCCGAAATCGTCGAAGCCCGCGATTTATCTGAGCGATGGTGCAACGCCGCAAGGCGGCGCGCTGGTCGAGCGCGACGATGGCGGCGGCAGCGGCTACGACCTCAATTTCGAGAACGCACCCGTGGCGACCGTCGCAAAGGTCATCCTTGGTGACGTTCTCAACGTCGGCTACACCATCGATCCCCGCGTGCAGGGGACCGTGACGCTCGCCTCGGTGCGGCCGGTCCCCAAGGCGGACGCGGTCTATGTGCTGGAGAACGCGCTGCGCATGTCCGGCGTCGCGCTGGTGCGCGACCGCACCGGCTATCGTCTGCTGCCGGCGCCGGAGGCCGGCCCCGGCGGCATCGACCGCTCCGCGAGCACCGAGGCCGGCCAGGGCATCACTGTCGTGCCGCTGCGCTACACCTCGGCGCAAAACATCTTCAAGCTGCTCGACGCCTTCGGCGTGAAGGCTTCGACCATGCGTGCCGACAATTCGCGCAACACCCTGATCGTATCGGGCAGCGGGACCGATCGCGCGACGGCGGTTGACACTATTCTGTCGTTCGACGCCGACTGGATGCGCGGACAATCCGTCGGCGTCTTCCCCGTGCAGAATTCCGCGCCCGAGCCCGTGATCTCCGAGATCGAGAAGATCATGGATTCCGGCGAAGGCGGGATGGGCCAGAACGTCATCAAGATGCAGGCGATCGCACGGCTCAATGCGATCCTCGTCGTCAGCCAGAAGCCGGAATATCTGAAGCGCGCCCAGACCTGGATCGCGCGGCTCGACCGTTCCGACACCGACGGTGTGAACCTGAAGTCCTATCCGCTGCGCTACGGCAACTCGAAGTTGGTCGTGTCGATGTTGAACGATATGCTGTTCAACCAGAGCTCGACGAGCAACACCTCGCTCGACAGCGCCTCGAGCCAGGTCGCGCCCGGCGCGGGCCTTTCGACGTCCTCGTCCGGCAATCCGGTCGCCGCACTCAGCGCGATGCCGACCGCCGCGGCCGGCGCGGCAACGCCCGTGACCGGACCTGCGGGATCCGCGCTCGGGACCCGCCCCGCTCCGGCTGCGTCGGCAACACCGGCGCAGGGTCAGGACAACGGCCTCGGTGCACCGGGCGGAAGCGGTTCGAAGTCTGGCATCACCAGCATCCTGCAGAATGTCCGGATCACCGCCGATGTCACCAACAATGCCGTTCTCGTCTATGCCAATCAGGATGCGCAGCGCATCGTCGAGCAGACCATCCGCCAGATCGACCGGCCGCAGCGCCAGATCGCGATCGAGGCGACGATTGCCGAGGTGACGCTGAACGACCAGTTGAACTACGGCGTGCAGTTCTTCCTGGCGAGCCAGAAGGGCTCGATCTCCAACACCATCTCCGGTGTCAGCAATGCCGCAAGCGTCGGCAGCGGTGCGGTCCAAGCGGCGTCAAACGCCGTCAACGCCGCGGGCGGCGCGCTGCTCGGACGTGTCCTGCCGGGCTTCAACTTCCTGATCGGCTCCGAGAACTCGCCGCGGGTCATTCTCGACGCGTTGCACGGCATCACCGACGTCAAGGTGCTGTCGAACCCGTCATTGGTGGTGCTGGACAACCAGGCGGCGACGTTGCAGGTCGGCGACCAGGTGCCGTTCTCCACGGGCACCGCGACCGTGCTGACCGCCAACAACACTGTCGTCAATACCATCGACTACAAGAACACCGGCATCATCCTGCGCGTGCTGCCGCGCGCCAACGCCAACGGCAATGTCGTGCTCGACATCGAGCAGGAAATCTCCAGCGTGGCCGCCGGCAGCGCCAATTCGCTGACGCCGACGATCTCGCAGCGTCGTGTCAAGAGTTCGATTGCGGTGGCCAGCGGGCAGACGGTGCTGCTCGCCGGCCTGATCAGCGAGACCGAGAACAAGCAGCGCCAAGGCATTCCCGTCCTGGATTCCATTCCCGGCGTAGGCGATGCCTTCTCGCATCAGACCAACGCCCGAGCCCGTACCGAGCTGATCCTGTTCATCCGCCCGACCGTGATCAAGGATGGCGTCGATGCACATGTCATCGCCGAGGAGATGCGCAGCAAGATGAACGGCCGCCTGGTCGGCACCAGCAATCCCGTGGTCACCGTGAGCGCGCCCAGGGCGGCGCGCTGACGGCGTGACCGAGGACGATGCGCAGGACGGGATCGGCGCCCCGCTGGTCCTCAGCTGCGCGCTGATCGTCGGGGTGTTCGCAAGCCTCGTGACGGCGCCCGCCGCGGAAGGCATCTACGGCGCGTTCCTCGCCGCCTTGATGCTCGCCATCGCTGCGCATGATGCCCGCCACTATTTGATCCCCAACGAGCTGACAGGTGCCGCCTTCGCACTCGCGCTGCTCCGCGCTGCCACCGTGGTGCCCGATGTCGGCGCCCGGGCTCTGCTCTGGCCGGTCGCGCGCGCCCTCGCCGTGGCGCTCCCGCTGCTGCTCCTGATGCTGGCCTATCGGCGCTGGCGCGGCCGCGACGGGCTCGGGCTCGGCGACGTCAAGCTCGCGGCCGTCTGCGGCGCCTGGCTGGATCTTGCGGCGGTGGCGGCGGTGATCGAGTTTGCCGCGCTGCTCGCGATCGGTGCCTATGTCGCCAATGCTGCATGGCAAGGAAAGCCGCTGCGCGGGACAGCGTTCCTGCCGTTCGGGCTGTTCCTCGCGCCATCGATCTGGATCGGCTGGCTGGCCGAGACCTGGTATCTGAACTGGCTGGGCGGCTGGCCCGGTTAACGCCCGGGGCACGGAGGCTGAATCGCTACGACCGCGCAAATCGCGGCCGCCGACTTCCACCGTGCATGGGGTTGTTTTCGTTTGTTTGCCGGGGCCCCGGCCTGACGCCATCAGCGCTCGCGGCTTGGCGCCCATTCCAGCGCCCGCAGACGGGCCTGGGCGATCTGTCCGCGCGTCATCTTGGTGGTGACGGCGTCGCGGATCCGGGCCCGGGACTCGCGCACCCGCGGCGGCGAGGCCGCGGTCGACAGGTTCAGCCATTTGGAGGCTTCGACAATGTCCCGCGGCACGCCCTGACCGCGATCATAAAGCAGGCCGAGCGAATATTGCGCGCGGCTGTCGCCCTGCTCTGCCGCTCGGCGGTACCACATCGCAGCTTCCGTGTAGTTCTGCGGCACGCCGCGACCGGTCTCGAACAGGAAACCGAGATAGGTCTGCGCAGAGGCGTTGCCGCGCTCCGCAAGCGGAATGAAGATGCGGGACGCCGTCACAAAATCCTGGCGCTGGTAGGCGGACATGCCTTGGCCGAGCGATTGGGCCCGGGCAAGAGTGCCGCTTGCGGCCACGAGAGTCACGAGGCTAGCTGCCACGAGCCGGCGTCGGAGCCACAACTTCTTGCTAAGGCCTTGATTGCGGCCGTTCGTGCTCATCGTCCATCGTCCCGTCGATTATGCTGGAGACACACTATTATCGAGCGGCGATGAAATCCATACGCCTGCCTTGCCTGAGGTCTCGCTCGCCAATGCTTAAAGCTCGGTGCAACAATCCAACATGGTGCGGCGATTGCCATTACTTTCTCGTTCCATTATGCCCGCTGATGATAGGCGTGGAAGATTGGCTTGCCGATCGGCCGCGGTGGGTATAACCGGCAGGCCGACAGTTCCTCCGACCAATGAAGATGAGTTTTTCAGTCCTGCTACCGACCACCCCGGGAATGCGCGACCGCTCGCCGAGCCGCGACCTCCTGATGGCCGCGACAATCGCTGTCGGCTGGACGATCCTGCTATGTGCAACTTTCGATCCAAAATGGGAAACCAACGACGATGTCGCGATGTCGATGGTCGCTCACGGGTATGGCATTGCCGATCACGGCTCGGCTCGCCTGTTCTTTTCCAACGTACTGTGGGGCATTATCGTCCGCAGCCTTCCCTCGGTCGACGGCATACTCGGCTACTCCATCGCGACATTGCTATCACTGGCCTTAGCTGGTGCCGCGACCGTCTATTTCTTACTGCGCCTGGGTGTCAGGCCGATGGTCGCCACCTTGGTCCTGACCATCGTCTTCACGCGCCCCATCCTTATTCCGCAGTTCACCGAGACAGCTGGATTGCTAGGTATTGCAGCCGCGCTCGGCCTGCAGGCTTTTTGTCGCCGCCGATCGGTTTACGATCTCGTCGCAGCGTGTTGCCTGGCATTCTTCGCATATCTCATCCGAGACCTTGAATTGGCTCTGGTCTTTGCTGTAGCTCTCCCCCTGTTTCCGTGGCGAAAGTTGGCTAACTCACAGTTGGCTCACCTCGCAACGGCCGTGCTCTTGATTTGCATGGCTGGCGCAACCATCGCTGACGTGCGTGCCTATTCGTCGCCCGAATGGCAGGCCTTCCGGCAGCAGAACCTGGCGCGCGCCCCGCTGACGGATTTTGGCGTCGCCACATTCATCCTGGAACGTCCGGATCTCATGCAGCGTCATGGCTTATCCAGGAACGACGTTCGGCTCATCAGCGATTGGTTCTTCGTCGACCCCCAGCTCTCCAATCCGGAGCTGTTGCTCTCGCTGGTCCGCGAAATTCCGGCGCGGACGATCGTTGAGAGAAACCTCGCCTCCAGTCTCGCTGTCCTTATTGCGGTACCGCAGAGCCCTTTACTCCTGACGCTTACATATGTCGGTATCGTGCTGCTGATGATCCTGCTGCGGCTCCGCCTGTTCGCCGTCTGGGCCCTCTTCTTGGCCGCCATCTTTGCATTTGCGTCGGTCGGACGACCTCCGCCACCTCGCGTCTGCTTCCCCCTGCTCGGACTGCTGATCATTGCCGCCGTCTCCATGCAACCGCAGTTGCCGCGATGGAGGGACCTCGCCCTGACCGCAGCCCTGCTTGCCGGTGCCGTCTTGAACGCGTGGCATCTCATCGGAGAGGCCGCTGCAAACGACCGAGCCATCGCTCTCGCCCGCTTTCAAAAACTCAGCTCCCCGGAATCTACGTTCGTTTGGGGCGACGCGCTGCCATATGAAGTAGTGTTTCCCGTGTTCACGCGCGTGGACGATGTCCGCTCGACCCGAATATACGCCCTGGGAGTGTTGACGCTCGCACCATTCTCTGTCCCCACTAAAGACGAGGCGGCGCACCGGGGCTTTCTCGTGCGATTGCGAACCGAGGCGGGCATTCCTCTGATTGCTGCCCCCGAGCAGCAATCGCTGTTGAACAGGTATTGCAACGAACATCTTGGGACGCCGCTTCGGACGCAGATCAAGACAAAAGGGGAATTATGGTCCGTGGTGAACGCCAGCTGCGCAGGTGCGGCCAAATAACATGTTCACCTCCCGCCGCTATCAAGCAAAGGTCCGGAACGCTAATGCCCTTTTACACACGGCTGGAAAGAGTTAGATAGGCCTGCTCCTCGACGCCCGGGGAATTCTTGACAGGAATGGCAAGTGCTAGTTTCGATCATCCAATCCTGCTACATCCCATGGAAGGGATTTTTTGACCTCATCGGACAGTGCGACGAATACGTCATCTTCGATCGCATGCAATTCGTCAAGCGGCACTGGCACAATCGAAACCGGATCAAAACCGCTAACGGGCTGGAGTGGCTGACGATACCCGTCGTCACGAAGGGGCGCTTTGACCAGGCTATTGACGAGGTCGAGATTGAGAAGCCTTGGGCCGAGAAGCACTGGCGCGCGCTGGAACTGGCCTACCGTCGCGCACCTTTCTTCGAGACCCTGGCACCCCTCGTGCAAGGCTGGTACGAGCGCGCCGACAAGAAGATGCTTCTCACTGACATCAACGAATTGTTCACAAGAGAAATCGCCGCGCTGCTTGGGATGCGAACCCGTATAGTAAGGGATATAGACTATCCCGCAGAGGGGACCAAGACCGCACGACTTCTCGCAATTGCGGCTGCTGCGGGCGCAGACCGCTATCTTAGCGGCCCATCTGCACGCGCTTATCTCGACGAGTCGCTGCTCGCGACCGCCGGTATCGCCACTGAATGGATGAGCTACGAACGATATCAAGAGTATCCGCAGCTCCATGGCCAGTTTGAGCATGCCGTCAGCGTGCTCGACATACTCTTTAACGCCGGTCCCGAAGCGCCGCGTTTCGTCCGCCAAAAAAGTGGGCCCTGACGTCAGGGTCGTTTGATCACGAAGATCCCGGGGCAAGGCCCCGGGATTTGTCCTCTTCGCGCTATGAGAGCTGTCCGCAAGCAAGCAGGATTTATTGTTCACCCAGATTGCTGACAGCACCGCCGGCAGCCGTGGGCGTGGTTCCAAGCGATGTGTTGCCTAGAGTCCGGTTGTTGCCGTAGGTGATGGCCGCTCCATTGAAGCCCGTGGTGTTGAATGTGACGTCGGAGTTCGACAAACGGATGTTGCTGGTCGACTGAACGCCGGTGCCATTCCCTGAAATCGAACTGCTGTCGATGCTGACGGCGCCACCCGAGTCGGCTTCTACACCAGTAGTGTTGCCGGAAAATGCCGAACGTGTGACCATAGCGCTGTTACCATTGGCGGCCGCGATGCCGAACAGGTTGCCGACAACATGACCTCCGTTCACAACGGCCCTGTTTGGACCCGTCGCGACGAGAGCTATCCCAGTTCCAGTATTGTTGCTGATGATGCTGTTGCGGATATAGAGTTGTGTGTTGCCAGCCGTTCGCGCATCACTGATTCCGGATTGCGAGAATTGGGTGATGACGCAATCTTCGATAGATACCGACGCCGCACTCAGGATGCGCACACCGTTGAGACCTGGCGAAGCCGAACCCGCGAGCCCCTGAAGCTGGATGTTGCGGAGAACCACCTTGTCGGTCGTCGCCGCGCTAATGACGATACCATTCGTACCCGCTACCAGGACAGATCCAATCGTAGAGCTGCAATTTAGGGTAATGGATTTGGTAATCGTCACCGCACCATAGCCCGCTGGATCCAGACAGTTGATCTCGCCGAACGCCGCGGTCTTTGAGATCGCGCCAGCGAACGTCTTGCAGGGAGCCGTCCGGCTACAGGGATTAGCATCATCGCCCACTCCCGATACCCAGGTTCGTGATGCCTGAGCATAGGCCGGAGCTGATGCGAGGAACGGCAGGAATAGACCAATGATCAATGCCAGAAACGCTAAACGCCGCATAACGAACCCTCCTTGTTGGCTGAAAGTTCTTTCCAGCTGAAACGAATGCCGTATCGCTTGAATGCCCATCGAATCAAACAGATACGCAAACAACCAAATTTCGGGAAATAAATGAAGACGGGATGCAAGACTGACCGATGGACGGGGCCTTTCTCATATTATGTCCCTCCCTTTGCGACAATGGTTCAATAGCCGTGCATGTTTATTACGTGTCCCGCCGAGGTTGATTCATTCGGTCAATTGCGCATGGTAGCCGCCTGTCGTATGTCCTTGGTGGGTTTAGAACAATTGTGGATCGATGAAAATCTGATGTGCATTGGAAGGCGGCTTCAAGGCTGCGGAAAGACACGCTCCTTTTTGCATAGCAACATTCTTCCCCTGCAGCCACAACGTGTCCGGTGCGCTAAGTCCCCGGCTGGTCGCTCCACGCACGCGGCCAGCGATCCGCCGAAGACAAAGGCTGCCTGATGAAACTCTCGATTGTTACCACGCTCTACTGCTCCGCACCCTACATCGAGGAATTCCACCAGCGTGCGACCGAGGCCGCGCGCAAGATCGCCGACGAGGTCGAGTTGATCATGGTGAACGACGGTTCCCCCGATGAAAGCCTCGATCTTGCCTTGAAGGTGCGCAGCTCGAATCCCGACGTGATCGTGGTCGATCTGTCCCGCAATTTTGGACATCATAAAGCGATCATGACCGGGTTGGCATACGCTTCCGGCGAACTCGTTTTCTTGATCGATAGCGACTTGGAGGAACAACCGGAAGATCTCGCCCGCTTCTACGAGCGATTTTGCCAGGGCGATTGTGACGTCGTGTATGGTGTGCAGCAAAAGCGAAAGGGCGGGCTGCTCGAGCGGATAAGCGGCGCCGTATTTTTTGCATTGGTCGATGCCCTTGGCGATCGCCCATTGCCGCGCAATCTCGTGACTTCGCGACTGATGACAGCCAATTACGTCAAGGCACTGATCCAGCATCGCGATCGAGAGTTCGTCATCTCGGATCTCTGGGAGGTCACCGGATTTCGCCAGATACCCATCGTTGTCGGAAAGCTCGCTGCCTCGCCATCAACTTATTCGATCTGGAAACGCGTCGATCTTGCCGTGAAGCATTTGACGACGTCCTCAATGCGATTGCTGTACCTAGTTTTTTACACGGGGCTGGCGATCTTTACGACATCGATCGGCATCGTCATCTACTTTCTATTCCGTTACCTGACCCATGGGATCGGAGTGAGCGGCTTTACCTCTCAGATCATCTCGCTATGGTTTCTGGGTGGGCTCATCACTCTGATTCTCGGCATTCTTGGGATTTACATTTCAAGTATCCTCGCGGAGACCAAGCGCAGACCCTATACTGTCGTTCGCGCCGTCTATCGTTCCGGCGATGGGACGACCCAAGGACGGAAGCAAGGCTTGCCCCATGAACACCGATAGCTTGCGCCAAGCCCAGATACTGAGCGACGTTGCTGCCTACTATGCTACCAAGCTCGAGGCCCACGGTGCGACGGCGCGGGGCGTCGACTGGAACGGGCCAGAATCGCACCAGCTCCGACACCGGCAGTTTTTGCGATTGATCGAAAACGACCCGGACGGGTCGATCATCGATCTCGGCTGCGGCTTTGGCGACTTCCTGGACTTCTTGAGACGCTCGGGCCATCGCGGCCCATTCATTGGCTACGATATCGCGCCCGACATGATCGAGGCGGCGCGGAGCCTGCATGGTGAAGGTGAGGACCGGCGCTGGCACGTCGGCGCCATGCCGGCTATCGCGGCCGACTTCGCGATCGCCAGCGGGGTCTTCAACGTGAAGGGGACCATCCCGGCCGAGCTCTGGTTGGACTATATCCACCAGACCATGGATGTCCTTGCCGACGCAGGCCGCAAGGGATTTGGCTTCAACATCCTGAGCCTGTCGAGCGATGAGGACCGGCGAAGACCAAATCTGTACTATGCGGACCCTTCGTTAATGCTCGGCTATTGCCTGTCGCGCTACGGCAGATCCGTCGCACTGCTACAAGATTACGGACTGTACGAGTTCACGATCCTAGTGCGGCATCCTTGAATCGGATTAATCGAGTAGCCAGTCTGAGCAGTCGGCGTCGATGACGGTGGTCAAGTCCGCACCAGTCCGCATCAAGTCTTTGAGCCCGGCCGCCTTGCGGGAGCTTCCTGCACTGCTCGGGCTGACACCCCGAAGAACAGGCGGGCGCCAAGCATGAGCTTCTCAGACCAGCTTGACTCTAGGCCGGCATTCGGAATTTTGCGATTGCGACCGCCATCCACCATGGACGTTCCTTCGATAAAGATGTTAGGAAAAGCCCGCAAACGGGAGGGCTAGTGCGACTAAAGTTTCTCGACGGCATGCGCGGATGGGCCTCCGTATTCGTGGTTCTCTTCCACGTCTTTGTTGATGGGTTGTCGCCAGTACCATGGGCCACGCACCTCCGCTATGTGTTGCCGTTCAACGGCGGCATGGCCGTGTTCTGTTTCTTCGTGATTTCAGCGATCTCGCTTTCAGTCGGCTATCTGGCCTCTGGTGAGATCGGTAGCATTGCTCGCATTGCGGCCGCCCGTTATATCAGACTTGCAATCCCGGTCTTTGCCATCTGTCTCTTGGTGCACCTCGTCTTGCTATCAGGCTGGGTCGACAGGTCGGACCGGCTGCCGAACTTTCGCTTCCTGTTCCAGTTTGAGCCGACGCTGAGACATCTTCTGACCTTCGGCCTTTTCGACGTGTTCTTCCGCTACAGCCCCCTTGAGACTTACGCGGGGCCCCTTTGGACCATGCAGCCGGAAATGCTGGGTTCGATAGTTACGTTGGCTGCTGCGATCATCGTCAGGCCGATAAGATTTCGAATAGCCGTCTTGGCCGGCCTCGCAGCCAGCATGTTCTATATGGCAGAAACCTCAACGAGTCAGATGCTGGCTATCTTTCCTCTCGGTATTGCACTTGCCGACGCAATGCTGCGGGGCTGGCTCGACAGGATGTCCGTCTTTATTGCGGCTTTGGCTGCGGTTGCTGGCGGCGTTCTCATTCCTGCTCTGTTTCCCTACAGCGTGCTGGCCTGGGGAATGATCGCCGCTCCTTTGCTGATCGCAGGGTCGATAAGGCTTCCGTCCATTCGCAACCTCATGAGCAATCCAATATCCGAATGGCTTGGATGGCTGTCCTTCCCGCTCTATCTTGTTCATGGGCCCGTGATCTCTTTGGTTGGCGAACCCATGATGCGAAGCAACCCATCAATTGCTTGGGGTCTTACAGTCGACGGCCTCGTCATCGTCGGTTCAATAACGGCCGCTGTTCTGTTCGCACACCTCGTCAATGACCCGGCCGTGCAATTGGCACGGTGGTTCGGAAGCGTGGTCGTGGCGCGCTTGCGGCTTCGGGCCTCCGCAGCCCGATCGGCCTGACAAGATCTAACGGACCTCTTGCGTAGCTTCCGCGTCCACTGCTTGCAGTTACCGGAGTGCGCGGAAGATTACCTAGATAGGCAGCGAAAGGGGTCCGTCCCACACGGCAAGGCCAAACCCAGTCGCCCCATAGCCATTGCCACTATAAGCCATCCAAAGTCGTTCGGCGTGCCAGAACAAGGCCGGGTAGCAGGCCATTTCGCTGTCCCAGCCGCTATCGGATGCATCAAGTCCCATCGTCGAGTCGATCCGCGTCCACTTTGTCCCATCGTCTTGCGAGGCTGCAGCGCCGATGCGATAGTGCGGCCCGCGGCAAGCGAAACACATCAGTAGCGCGCTGCCGACCTTGATCACGCTCGGACGCGCGAGTGCATATTCGGTCTCGTCGGCGAACCCAACGACAGTCCGGCCGTCGCGTGTCCAACGAATTCCGTCGGTCGACCGCGCCTGCTTGATCGCATGTTGCATGTCGGCGTTGCCGACTGCAGCAGCGAGATTCGAACCATACCACATACGCCAATCTTGAGGACCGAGCCGCAACACGCACGGATAAGAAAGGGTGTAAGGGTCCTCCGGTGAACGATCCAGGATCGGACCAGGCGAAAATCGCGTGAAAGGGCCGCCTTTGGAACTGGATCGTGCAAGTCCAATAGCGTTCCGCCATGGCGAGCGCGTCCCGAGATTCCAGCCCATATAGTAGATCAAAAGCTCGCCATCCGTCGCGACGATGCTGCCGATGCCGATGCCGCTGTCGTCGAACGTGCCATCAGGGCCCGGCGCTAACACAGCCCCGCGCTCAACGTCCAAGACGCGGGGCCTTTCGCAGATCTCGACGTCCACCCAACCAACGTACGAACGCTTGTCAGCATCCCGTGAGCTGAAGAACACCCGGAAGGTGTCCCCGACGAGATGAAGCGGAGTGGCCAGAGCCGCATGGCTCCGCGCCCATGAGAGCGTGCCATCCGGAACGTAGACCAAGCCAAGACGTCTCCAGGACATCGCCTGCCTCAAAGATTTCGTAAGCGCGTGCTGGGCACCGCCGAGCGTTCCGAACCGCGCGGGGCTACCACCGAGAAATCCGGCTGGTTCTCTAGCACGAGGGCGCCGGCACCAAGCACGCACTTCTTGCCGATCGTCACATGATCCCGGATCGTGACGTTGACGCCAACAAAGCTTCCCTGCCCGACCCGCACGCCCCCTGACACCACGACGTGGGATGCGAGAAAAACGTCGTCCTCGATAACCGAGTGATGGCCGATATGGTTGCCGCTCCACAAGGTCACATTGGCACCGACCGTCGCGAAAGGCTGGATGGTGTTGTCTTCCAGGATGAAGCAGTTCTCCCTGAGATTGAACAAGGGAAATGTGGTCGCGCTACTGCTCAAATAGCTGACGAGGCCATAACCCTTGGCCTTGAAGGCGGCGACCTTTTCGGTCCGCACGGCGTTGATCTTAGCGTAGCTCACGGCCACGAAGGCGCCGAAACGGTCTGGCGGAAAAGTCTCGGTAACCTCCTCGAACGCAACGACGGGACGCCCCCGAAACTCATGTTGTTTGAGAAAAGCGGCATCGACCGTGAACGCGACCGGTTCATAGCCGGAATCAGCAGTGAAGTAAAAATCGGCCAACTCGGCGATTTCACCAGTTCCGAAGATGACAATCGGGTGCTTTTGCACGATTTCTCCCGCTGCTAGACAAAAATGCGATGATCAGGTTCTTGGATCATGCTTTAGAGCCGCATTCTAGCTTGAAGAGAATAGCGAGGTCCAACGTGTTTGTTTGTACTTGAGCGCAGGCGGAACAACTTCGCTCCGCGGTCGACCCGGCGTAGTCGCAAGTTGGGCACAACAAACCTCAGTGAAGAATAATAAAACCAGCGAACGAGTCCTGATGGTGGGCGATCCAATCGGCGAGGAGATCGCTCACCGGCTGACCGGCGACCGGAACCCCGCCGGTATCCAAATGAACGGCTGTATGGGCGCCAACAGCCAAGGGCGCGGCAGCGGAGCCGATTGCGCTCGAGGGAGTGCTCGCGCTGGGCGCGAACGTAAAGCCGTCTTTGGCGACCGTCACAACCTGCGGACTTGTATGGCTGGGAATTCCGATGACTCCATCGCCATTGAGATCCTGATGAAAGCCGGTCTCCAGCGACTCCAGCGCAGTGCTGCTCCCAGACACCGTGCCGGTATTGTTGACGGTGTCGTTGCCGCTGGTGTCCGTGTTCCAGACGGTGTATTGATCGGCTCCCGCAAACTTCCAAGCGACCTCATAACCACTGCCAGTTGCTTCCGCGCCAATCGGCGCCCAGCCGCCCCACTGCCCGACCGTGATGCCGGCTCCGCCGTATTTCAGCGTCGGCCCGGACCCGCCCGCCGTCGGATTGACGAAGTAATTGCCTCCCGATTGTATCAGGCTGGTGGCGCCATAAGACTCGATCGTTGCGGTAGCTAATGCGGCAACACCGATGATGCCGTCGCCATTGAGGTCCTGATGAAAGCTGGCCTCTAACGACTGCAACGAGGTGCTGCCCGACGATACCGTGCCGATATTGTTGACGGTGTCGTTCCCGTTGGAATCGGTATTCCAGACCGTGTATTGATTTGCGCCGGCCAGCTTCCAAGCGACCTCGTATCCGCTGCCCGCGGCTTCGACGCCGATCGGCACCCAGCCGCCCCATTGCCCCACCGTGATGCTGGCGCCGCCAAATTTTAAGGTCGGCCCAATTCCGCCCGCGACCGGATTGGCGAAATAATAGTTGCCCGACTGCAGCAGGCTCGTTGAGCCATAGGACTCGATCGTCACGCCGGCGACGCCGAGAACGCCGATGACCCCGTCGCCGTTGAGGTCTTGATGGAAGCTAGTCTCCAGCGACTCCAGCGCTGTGCTGCTGCCCGACACTGTGCCGATATAGTTGACAGTGTCGTTGCCGTTGGCGTCGGTGTTCCAGACCGTGTATTGATCCGCGCCGGTGAGCTTCCAGGCGACCTCGTATCCGCCGCCCACGGCTTCGGCGCCGATCGGCACCCAGCCGCCCCACTGCCCGGCCGTAATGCTGGTGTCGCCATACTTCAGAGACGGACCGCTGCCGCCAACCGTGGGATTCACGAAATAGTTGCTGCCGGCCTGCACCAGACTGGTTGCGCCATAGGACTCAATCGTTGTCGGCGAGTTCGTCGCAAGATGAAAGCCGAGCGCGTCAAGCTGTTTCAAGTCGATCGCCGTCAGCCCTTGATAGGTGCTGCCAGTGTAGAATTCGTTGAAGGGGTCGTTGGACCCCTGCACGCCGCTGTTGAGGAAGTCGCTTGGGTCGGAGCTCTGTCCGTAGTCGGCGAGCTTGGTGTTGCCCCCGTCCAGCGAGAAGTACGCGGCCGGCGCGGTTTGTGCACCGGAAAACAGGCGTACGCCCGGGCTCATGAAACGATAGAAATCGAAGATGTCCGGCGCCGCGCCGTAGGGCACGCGGCCCATTGCATGCGTCAGCTCGTGAAGCGCGACACCGACGATTAGATTTGAATTGATGTCGGTGGCGAAATTCGCACTGGCGTCGTCGGTGGTGGTGTCGTTGGCGCCAAGCACGCCCCAAAGCTTGAGCTGCGCATTCCAGACCGCAACATTCGTCTGTCCCTGGATTGTGGAGCCAGTCGGCAGGCTGTTGAAAGTGGTATCGCCCGCGGTCGCGTTGTTGACCAGCTGGGAGTGCACCCAAGAGTAATTCTCGTAATACCCGGAATCTGGGCCGGCCGCGGCCCCGCCGCCCGTCCCGCTATAATCGATGTTGATATTGACGGTGATCTTGTCGGTGATGTTGGCCGCAAGGATTGAGACCGCTTGTTGCAGACCGTTCTTGAAGCTGGTCGGCGCGGCCTGTGCCGCCGCATCGAGAACCAAGTTGATCGTGATGCCGCCCGAATTGACCGACATGACGGAGCCGGTCGTCGTGGTCGAACCGGGAGTGCTTGCCGCAGTGTCCGGGAAATAGCTGCCCTGAATGCTGTTGCCGACAACCGTATAGAACGGATCGTCGGCGAGCAGTTCATCGGTCGATGTTCTCATTGTAGTGTCTCGAGTCGGGCTTCAGTCGACTGTTCGCCTGCGGCCATGAGGAGGACGCGGTGCTCGGCGCCAGCCCCCATCAGGCTCAGGCGTCAGGATCGGGCCACCAACGTTAATTTGTGGTTTCATGGAACCGGCAATGCGAGCGTTAGCAGCGCCTTTTGTTCCGAAGCCTCTATCTATTCAACCCGGACAACTACCGTCAAAAATAATGTAGCATTCGGACAAAGCTACTGAATTCTGCGGTAGGCCTCGGAACCCACTGCCATTCTCCCAGGCATTGAAGTCCCGCTCGAATTGACCGATCAGAATCACTATTCCTCCTGCGTTCACCGGAGCCTCGAAATGCCTTTTCCTCACGCTTCCGAAGCCCTCTCGCGCTTCACCGTGCTCGATCTGACCCGAGTCCGCTCCGGGCCGACCTGCGTGCGCCAGCTCGCGGATTGGGGCGCGACCGTGATCAAGATCGACGCGCTCACGGAGGACGCCGGCGGCGAGCAGCCAGGGGGGCCGCGGCTGGGCTCCGACTTCCAGAATTTGCACCGCAACAAGCGGGCCATGACGCTGAACCTGAAGGACGAGCGCGGGCTTGCCGTGTTCAAGCGCCTCGCCGCCAAGGCCGACGTCGTGGTCGAGAATTTTCGGCCCGACGTGAAGAAGAAGCTCGGCATCGACTATGACAGCCTCGCCAGCATCAACCCGCGCATCGTCTATGGCAGCATCTCCGGCTTCGGCCAGGACGGCCCCTATCACAAGCGGCCCGGCTTCGATCAGATCGCCCAGGGCATGGGTGGGCTGATGTCGATCACCGGTGCACCGGGCGAAGGCCCGATGCGGGTGGGCATTCCCGTTGCCGACCTCACCGCCGGCCTGTTTTGCGCCATGGGCATCCTCACGGCGCTGCTCGAGCGCGACATTTCGGGCAAGGGCCAGTGGGTGCAGACCTCGCTGCTCCAGGCCCAGATCTTCATGCTCGACTTCCAGGCCGCGCGCTGGCTGATGGAAAAGGAAGTAGCAAAACAGGCCGGCAACAATCATCCGACCAGCATTCCAACCGGCGTGTTCAAGACCTCGGACGGCTACATCAACATTGCGACGACAGGTGGACGGATCTGGGAGCGCTGCGCGCAGGCGATCGGCGCGCCGGAGCTTGTCTCCAATCCCGACTACGCCACTGCGCCAGCGCGCTCGAAGAACCGCGACGCACTCAACGCCGAGATCGAGCGGCGCACCGTGACGAAATCGACCGAGATCTGGGTCCGCGAGCTCAACGAGGCCGGCGTGCCGTGCGGGCCGATCTACGCCATCGACCAGATGTTCGAGGACGCGCAGGTCAAACATCTCGGCATCGCACAGGATGTGCCCAACGACGAGGGTCGTCAAATCCGCCTGGTCGGCCAGCCCGTCACGCTGTCGCGCACGCCGAGCAGGATGGTGGCGCGTCCGCCGGAGTTCGGCGAGCAGACCGACGAGGTGCTCAAGGAGTTCGGCTTCGGCGCTGACGAGATTGCCGCGCTCAGGACCGCCAAGGTGGTCTGAGGATCAAGGTCTCGCGCCGGGCCCGAAAAGCGGGAGGCCCGGCGCAGGCGCCGGGCCCCAATGCGTCTATCGGAGGCGGTCAGTACTTGGCGACAACCGGTCCCGAGAAACGGTAGTTCACGCCGACGCGGACGATGTTGTCGGTGAAGCGCGTGCCGAAATTGCTCATCGTCGTGGTCGTGGTGACGGTATTGAAACCGGTTGCCGGCGTGTTGAGCGCATTCGTGACCGTCGTCGCGGACGCCGAAGCACCGTTGAATGAGCCGAGATCCATGTAGAGATATTCGACCTTGACGGACCAATTGCGGTCGATCGCGAACTCGCCACCGGCGCCGACCGTCCAACCGGCCTTTGTGCCGCCCCAGCTGATACCCATGGCAGGCGCGCTCGCGCCGAGATGTCCGTAGGCGAGACCACCGGTCGCGTACAGCAGCACGCGCGGGGTAGCGACCCAGCCGACGCGACCACGGAGAGTGCCGAACCAGTCGAGGTTGTAGTTGGCCGGAAACAGCACCGAGCCCGCGGGACATCCAATCGCCGAGCAGATATTGTTCGTCGACTTCTCGTCGCTGCCCTGGAAGTCGGCTTCAAGACCCAACAGCCAATTGCTTTGCTGCCAGTTGTAACCGAACTGCCCGCCGCCGAGCACGCCATTGACGTTTGAGCGGCCCCAGATCGTCTGCGCCGCCAGCGGCGTCACGACCGGGCCGCCGACCGGGGTCGGGCCGGCCGTACGAAAGACCTGCGCGCTTTGCGAACCAGTCAGCGTACCATCGTCACGCTCGCGGCCCCAGCTGTAACCGACGTTGCCGCCGACATAGAAGCCGCTCCAATTGAAGCCGGGATCGACCATCGGGGGCGCTTTGACATAGGGCTTCGCCGCCAGGTCCGCAGCCGATGCGCCAGTTGCAAACAGCGACATCGCCGCTGCCATTCCAATCACGGTCTGCTTCATGGAAAACCCTCCGCACGATTTCGTGATCAAAATATATGCCCGGAAGCAATCAATGGCTGTGCCGCCACAGCAACAACCGGAAACAAACGAGCAAAAATGGCGCCCATACCGGGGCACCATGTAATTGATTTCAAACAAGATTCTCCTATGAAGTCAGCGCGACGTCGCCCTTGTCCAGCCGACGCGACCGAGCAGCCCGTCGATGACCGGCCAGAACAGCAGCACGATCGCCAGCGTCGTGATCGAACCGACCAAACCGTTCGACCAGAACACCTTGACGTCGCCGCCCGCGCCGATCATCGACAAGCGGAACGCGTCTTCGGCGCGGTTGCCCAGCACGAGCGCCAGCGTGAACGGCGCCAAGGGAACACCGATTTTCTTGAAGACGTAGCCGACGACACCGAAGCCGAGCATCAGCCAGATGTCGAACATCGCGTTCTGGATCGCGTAGGCACCGATTGCGCAGGACACCAAGATCATCGGCGCAACCGCGGCGAACGGCACGCGCAGGATCGAGGCGAAGATCGGCACCGTCGTCAACACCAGCACGAGGCCCACGACATTGCCCAGATACATCGAGGCGATCAGACCCCAGACGAAATCCTTGTGCTCGACGAACAGCAGCGGCCCGGGATTGAGCCCCCACACCATCAACCCGCCGAGCAGGATCGCAGCGGTGCCGGAGCCGGGGATGCCGAGCGCCAGCATAGGCAGCAGTGCCGAGGTGCCGGAGGCATGTGCGGCGGTCTCGGGCGCGAACACGCCTTCGATACGGCCCTTGCCGAAGCTCTCGGGATCCTTGGCGAAGCGCTTTGCCAGATTATAGCCCATGAAGGACGCCGCGATCGCGCCGCCCGGCGTGATGCCGAGCCAGCAGCCGATGAAGGAGGAGCGCAGCAGCGTCACCCAGTATTTCGGGAGGTCCTTCCATACGCCGAGCACCACGCGCAGCGAGATGCTCGCCGCGTGGCCACGCAGCGCCAGCCGTTCCTCCATCGTCAGCAGGATCTCGCTGATGCCGAACAGGCCGATGACGGCGACCAGGAAGTTGATGCCGCGCAGGAGTTCGGCCGAACCGAAGGTCATGCGCAGCTGGCCCGACACGGTGTCCATGCCGACACCGGCGAGCAGAAGGCCGAGCGACATCGAGATGACGGTCTTGTGCCTGGCTTCGCGGCCCAATCCGACGAAGGAGCAGAACGTCAACAGATACACGGCGAAGAACTCGGGCGGACCAAACTTCAGCGCAAAGGACGAGATCATCGGCGCGAGGAAGGTGATGAGCAGCACCGCGACCAGCGAGCCGATGAAGGACGAGGTGAACGCTGCGGTCAGCGCCTCGGCCGCCCTGCCCTGCTGCGCCATCGGGTAGCCGTCGAACGTGGTCGCGACCGACCAGGCTTCGCCGGGAATGTTGAACAGGATCGAGGTAATGGCGCCCCCGAACAGCGCGCCCCAATAGATACTGGACAGCATCACGATCGCCGAGGTCGGGTCCATCGTGAAGGTGAGCGGCAACAGGATGGCGACGCCGTTGGGCCCGCCAAGGCCGGGGAGCACGCCGACGAAGATGCCGAGCACGAGCCCGACCATCATCAGCACGAGCGTTTTCCACGTCAGCAGGACGGCGAAGCCGTGAAGCAGGAGACCAAGAGCTTCCATCGCGTAAGGCCCGCCTAGTAGCCGAAGGCCGCTTCGAGCGGCCCTTTCGGCATGATGACGTCGAAGGCGAGGTCGAAGGTGACGAACATGATCGCCGTGAACACGAGAGCGGTGAGCAGCGACTTCCAAAGCGCGATCTTGCCGATCGCGCGCATGAATCCCGCGATCAGTAGAAAGCTCGCGACGTAGAGGCCGAGGAATTGCGTCACCAGGCAGAACAGCAGCGTCGGCACAAACACCGCCAGCACGCGACGCGCCTGCGCGCGCGTGACGAATATTTCGGGAGGCGCGCGGCGCGCCCGCAGAGCGACGATCAGGCCATAGAGGCTGGCGCCGCCGAGGACGAGGGAGAGATAAAACGGGAAATAGCCGGGCTCCGGCCCGGTCGAATCCCAGGAGGCACCGGTGCGCCAATTGTCGTAGCCGAGGGTCGCGGCCAGCCCTAGCAGCAGCAGGCAGACGATGATTTCGACGGTACTGGTCGTCGTGACGGAGGGGGAGTTGTCTTCAGGCGCGGTTGGATCGTCGACGACGATTTCAAGATCGGTTTGGGACATCAATGCTGTGCCAATCCCCTCTGCCCGGCGGCGGGGAGAGGGTTAGGGTGAGGGGAGCCTCCACGGGGACGGTGAGAGCTGAACTCCCGGAGAGTCCCCTCACCTGGATCGCATCTGACGATGCGATCCGACCTCGCAGAGCGAGCTTGGCTCGTCTCGCCCCCGCAAGCGGGGGCGAGGTGAAGAAGACAGCTATTTGGCGACGAATCCGGCTTCCATCATCAGTGACTTGTTCTGGGCGTCGTCCTCCTCGAGGAATTGCACCATGTCCTTGCCGGCGAGGAAGATCGGCTTCAACGCCTGCTTTTCCATGTATTCCTTGTATTCGGCGGTCTGAGTCACCTTGTGGAACAGCTCGACATAGAACGCCTGCTGCTCCGGCGTGACATTGCCGGGCAGGAACATCGCGCGCAGCATCAGGTACTGGACGTCGACGCCCTCCTCCTTGCATGTCGGAATATCGGCCCAGGACTGCGTGTCCGTCACCTTGGCCGTGTAGGAAATGCGCTCCTTGTCGAACACGCAGAGCGGACGCACCTGGCCGGCCCGCCAGACTTCGAGATTTTCGGATGGATTGTTGACGTTGGATTCGGTGTGGTTGCCAACCAGCTGGGTCGCGGCCTCGCCGCCGGACTTGTAGGGCAGATAGGAGAACTTGGCGCCGGTCTTCTGCTCCAGGAACACGGTCAGCACGTGATCCTCGCGCTTGGAGCCGGTGCCGCCCATCTTGAACGGCGAGCTCGCAGCCTTTGCAGCCGCGACGAACTCCTTCACCGTCTTCGGGCCGGCGCTGTTGTCCCACAGCACGAACTGGTCGAGCGCGATCACCGAGACCGGGGTCAGCTCGCGCCAGTTGAACGGGATCTTGGCCGAGAGCGGCAGCATGTAGATCAGCGAATAGGCGATCAGCACCTTGTTCGGGTCGCCCTCGCTGGACTTCATGTACATCAGCGCTTCGGCGCCCGACGCACCACCCTTGAGTGAGACCACCATGGGCTGCTTCATCAGATTGTTCTTCTGGATCGCGGCCTGCATCATCCGCGCCATTTGATCGGAGGCGCCCCCCGCGCCCGCCGCCACCACGATCTCGACGGGTTTGGTCGGTTCCCAGCCCGCGACTGCTGGCGCCACCCAAAGCGCAGCGAGCAGCGTAGCTGCGGCCTTCATTCCATGTCCCACGCGCGTTGACTCCAGATTCTTGTCTATGTTCTTGTTCGGATTGGCAATTCGTGAAAGCCAGAGACGACCGGCATTGTGCGGGCGAACGCCTGCCAGTTCAAGCCGCCCGGCGCCGCCCCTCCTATGACTTTGGAATGAGATCGATTGCAAGCGCGGCGGGCCCGGCAAAAAAGCGCGGGCCCCTTGCGGAGCCCGCGCGCTTCCAGCAAAGCCGATGTGTGCGGCTAGACGACCAGGATGTCGTGCGGATTAATCACGGCGCCAGCCTGGACCGCCACGACCGCGATCGCCGAGCCTTGCGTGCCGTCCGCGCTGAAATAGAGCGTCTGGTTGCCGGTGTCGAAGTGGAATTCAGCCGCGCCGGAGAAAGCGTTATCGGCCGAGGTCTCGAAGGTCGAATTCACGTCCATTCCGGCCGTGATGCCGCCGCCGAAATTGCTCGCGGAAATGGCGATGCGATCGTGCTCTATGGTGTCGTTGAAGTCCGTGATCTGGTTGGGATTGGCGGGTGGCAGTCGGAACGCAAAAATGTCGTCGCCCCCGCCACCGGTTAGCACATGGTTGCCCAGGCTACTGGTCACCAGAATGTCGTTACCGGCTCCCCCGTTTATCGTCTCATTGCCCTGGGTAGCAAGGAGGATGCTGCCGCCGCTGGCGGCAGTCAGGGTCGTGGCCGTCGTCGCGTTGTTGCTGACCGTGACCGTCGCGCTGTTGTTGCTGTTCGTGATCCCGTCGAAGGCGGTGTAGTCGAACGAACCACCGGCCGTTGCGTCGTCGATGAAGAAAGTATCGCCGGCGACGACCGCGGTGCCGCCAGAGTTGCCGGTGATAGCACCGACCGACACGTGATCTGTGCTGTCGGGATCGGTGTCATTCAACGCCAATGCCCAGGACGGGATGTCTACCACACCGCCTGCACCTGCGTTGCTGACCACGTTGTCGCTCACTGCGGTCGGCGCGTCGTTGGTCCCATTGAGCGTGATGGTGACATCCTGCACGGTGGATCCGCCGTGATCATCGGCCACGGTCACCAGATAATCCTGGGTCAGCGTCTGTCCCTGCCCAAGGAATTGGATATCCGCATTGTTCACTGTGAAATGCCAGCCAACAGAACCGGTGCCGGAGGACTCGATCACAGGATCGAGCGTGAACGTGCCGACATAGCCGCTGCCGAGCGCAACCGCGTTCGCACCGTGGGTATCTCCAGTCTCGACGTCCGAGAACGAGATTGCGCCAGACGTGGTCGCAGTGGCAGGTCCGGTCGCTGGGTTGACGTTGACATTGTCCAGGATCATGCCGGCTGCGTCGTCGCCATAGCTGAACTGCAGCGTCGTGCTCGAGGGATCGCCGACAACGTCGAAAGCATAGTGATAGACGCCGGGCTGCACCTCCGCGAGATTCACCAAAGTTGTTCCGGCCCAGGTCACCGCGAACGGCGCGTGCGTCGCATCGGCATCGCCGATGAGATCGAAGCTGACGAAGTAATGCTGCCCCGAGGTCGTCGCAATGTTCTGGGAGAGCGTGCCGCCCGACGCTGCGAGATGAGCTGAATAGTGGCCGTAAGTGCTGCCAATTTCATACTGTACGATGTGGATCGAGCCGCTTACGGTCCACCCGGTTAGGTCGCCGGTCTCGAAACCTCCATTGATGATCGCAGGCGCACCCGCGTCCTCCGTGACGGATCCTGTAATGCTTCCGCCCGTGATGACCGGACGGTCGTCCGCGCCCGCAATGTCGAATGTCAGCGTGGTCGTGGCCTGATGGCCATGGCCGTCATCGATCGTGACGTTGAACTGGTCGGTGACATGGTCACCAATCTGGAGAGGATCGATGGCCGAACTGGCGACGTAGCCGTAAGAGCCGTCCGTCCCCATGATCAGTGATCCATAACTGCCCGCAACGGGCTCGCCGACATTGGCGCTGCTGCCACTGACCGCAACGATTGTCTTAGGTGTGCTCAAATCGACCGGAGGTGTCAGATCATCGATCGTTCCAGCCGCGAGCGCCACGCCCGCATCCGGCGACGAAGTCTCCGACGCGTGCACCGTGAACGGGTTTACCACGAAAGCGTCCGACGCGCCGTCGATTGTAACAGTCACAGTCTGGGACGAACTCGTTGATTCGTCCATGACTGCGACGTTATATTGCACGGTGAGCGTCTCGCCCAGGCTGAGGAAATCGAGATCGGCATCCGGAATACGGAAGGTCCAGTCGATGCCGCCTGCGCCGGTTCCCGTTGAATCGTGCAGCACGGTTGTCAGCGCCGTCTGGAGATCGGTCAGGGTCTGGGTGGGCACGTCCGCAGAAGTCGACCACACCGCCGAATTGAGCCCGGCACTCACCGAGTGGACGTCTGACAGATCGGCATCATTGAAGCTCAACGTCCCGGTCGGAACCGGGCTCGTGGAGTCGAGCGCGCTCGAACCGGTTACACCTGGCTGCTCGGAGAGCGATGCGCTCTGCGAGCCACTGGTGATCACCGGCGCATCATTGGCGCCGGTGATCACGAGGGAAACGGTCTGCATCGAGCTGGTCGAGCCGTCCGCGACCTTGATGTCGTAGTTCACCGTCAGCGTCTCGTTGAAGGCGAGATAATCGAGGTCCTTGTCGGCAATCGCGAAATTCCAGTCGATGCTGCCGGAGCCGGTGCCGGTGGAATCGTGCAGCACCGTCGTCAGCGCAGCGGCAAGATCGGCCTGCGTGGCGGCCGGCGGCGTCGGCCCGGAGGTGGAGTCGAGCGCCACCGTCACGGTGTGCGTGTCGCTGGTGTCCTGGTCGGTGAAGGCGAGCGTGCCGGCCGGTGTGGTCGGCGTCGTGTCCGGTGTCGACGAGCCCGTGGTGGCATCCTGCTCGGCAACGGCTGCGGATTCCGGACCACTGGTGATGACGACGGGATGGTTGACGCCGAGAATGGTGACGGTGACGTCCTGCGTGGCGGTGCCGCCGTGGCCGTCGTCGACCGTGACATGGTAGACCAGCGTCAGCTTCTCGCCGCCACTGAGGAAATTGGTCGCGGCATTGGCAAGCGCGAAATTCCAGTCGACCTCACCGAGCACGTGGTCGGTCGAATCCTCGAGCGAGGTGCCGAACGCGGCCAGCAGTTCTGCGTTCGTCAGCGGGATCGCGCCGCCCCCCGAACGCGACGCGCTGACCGTGGTCGAGACGGTGTGCGCGTCGGCGAGGTCGACGTCGCCGAAGAACAGATCGCCGCGCGCGGTCAGATTGCCGGACGGATCGACATTCTGGTCCTCGGTCAGCGCGGCGGATTCCGGACACGACAGGTACACCGGCTTGTCGTTGCTGCCGACCACGGTGACCGTGACCGTCTGCGTCGAGGCCCCGCCGGCGTGATCGTCGAGCTGCACGGTGTAGGTGATGTCGAGATGCTGTCCCGCCGCGAGATAGTCGAACGCGAGATCGGGTGCCGAGAACGTGGTGTTGATGGTGCCGGCGCTCGAGCCGGAATTCTTGACGACGTTGTCGACGTGGTAGAACGCCATCAGCTCGGCGGCGCCGAGCGGGCCCGACAACAGGCCCGCGGTGGCCCCGGAGGCGGAGACGCCGATCACCGACGCGGTATAGCCGGTGTTGGTGAGATCGTCGTCGGTGAAATTCAGCGCAACGTGGACGGTGTCCGGCGACAGCGACAGCGTCTGGTTGGCCTGCTCGGTGACTGTCGCCATCGTGGTCATGTTGAAGACAGGCTTGTCGTCGGTGCCGGTCACGACGACCCTGACGGTCTGGATCGCGGTGCCGCCGTGATTGTCGGAGACCGTGATGTCGTAGGTCAGCGTCAGCGTCTGATTCTTGGAGAGAAAATCGAAATCGTCGTCAGCGTCGCTGAAATTCCATTTGAGCTGACCCGAGCCGTTGGAATCGCTGAGAATCTGCGATTGCATCGCGGTCTGGAAATCCGCCAGTGACGTTGCCGGAATGATCGTACCACTGGACAGCACTGCCGATTGCAGCAGCGCCGACGTCGTGTGGGTGTCGGTCTTGTCGCTATCCTTGAAGTTCATCGTGCCCGACAGCGTGTGCAGCGCCGCCGAATCGGTGGTGTCGGCAAATTCGGTGAAGCTGCCCGTCGCGGACGACGAGGTGAAAACCGGCGTATGATTGGTCATGGAGAATCCCTGCCTGCGTTTGCCCACGAAGGCGCCGCCGCATTGAGGACACGGCGACGCGACTAATCGGTCCGAGAAATCGGACGTGCCTCAGCCTTCCTGACTTAAAAGCCCTGTCAGTCCAGGTTTAAGAGTCTTGTTTTAGGAGTCTTGGCTTGTTCGCGAGGCCGTGCTGGCGTCGGGATGGTCATCAGCAATGAATTTGGCGCGGCCCGCGTCGTCGAACGTACTTGGCTAGTTTTTCAGTTCAATTTCACTTCAATGACGTCCGGTTGCAGCACGCATCACTCATATCGCCCAATTCGAGTTGACTTGGTATCACCGGGCCCGCTGTCTCAAAAAACGGAACGGTGGAATGCAACCTCCACGATCTTATGCCCGAGCTCGCTGTGTCGTCAACGTGAACGCAGAGAACGGCAGGCGCAGGTCTGCGGTTCCGAGGAAAGGAACCGCCGAACGGATTTATCGCAAGTGCAGTGCGGGAAACGACTGACGGTTGACGTCGTGAACGCTTCGCCTGTCGCGCCACCACAAAGCAGCGGCGCGAAAAGCACCGCGCGGGCGCTATTTGCCCTTCCGGACCGGCGTGCGCTTGTTGAGGAAAGCGTCCACGCCCTCGCGGAAGTCTTCGCTCATATAGGCTTTGAGGAACTGTTCGCGCGACAGCGTGGGCCGGATGCGGCGCACCGCTTCCTTGGTCGTCTCCAGCGTCAGCGGCGCATGGCTCGCGACCAGCTTGGGGGTCTCGTCCGCGCGGCGCTGCAGCGTCTCGACGTCAGGCACGATTTCGGTGAGCGGGCCGGGCCGACCAGCGCGACGACGCGGCTGATGTTGGACATCGACCGGCAGCTACCGAGCGTGCGTGCGATCGGAAAGCCCATGCGCATCGTTTCGGTGCCGATGCGAAGATCGCAGCAGCGGCGATACCGGCCGTCACGGTCACCTGGCCCTGCACGGGCTTGTCTAAATTGGAAGTTCAGCGATGATTGTGCTGTCGAATTCAGCCTAGTGCAAACTGTCCGAACTTGACTCTGGATGGGGTTTGAAACGAGACACGCTTAGTGCAACTAAATGGCAAGCGACCCATTCGACCCGAGGTACGGAGAAAGTAGTCAATGGTCTTAATGGGCCCACAGAAGTCCTCGTTAAGTCGTATCGACTAAATGGCATTTCCGAAATGAAGCGGCTGGAGTGATGAACTGATGCCACGACTGCTTTACATCAACGAAAAA
This sequence comes from Bradyrhizobium guangzhouense, assembly GCF_004114955.1. Taxonomy (NCBI): domain Bacteria; kingdom Pseudomonadati; phylum Pseudomonadota; class Alphaproteobacteria; order Hyphomicrobiales; family Nitrobacteraceae; genus Bradyrhizobium; species Bradyrhizobium guangzhouense. The sequence goes on along the minus strand of NZ_CP030053.1, from coordinate 2,367,822 downwards.
TTCGGCCACGACGCGACGATCATCCTCGAGAGCGGGGACGCTTGTTGGATCTCTGTCGGCAGGAGGGGCGTTTTAATACGTTCTCACAAGCCCAGCTTTTGGGGCGGGTTGTTGGGAAGCGTCTTTGGTCTAAAGCTCTACCGGGAACAGGATATATACCAGGCACTCAGTGTTGCCCAGGCTCTCGCGGCAAGATTTCAGCCGGTTCCAGAAATTAGGTGCCAGGACGTGATGCTGAAAGCATTTTGCACAGCAGTTTGGCAGTGCGCCTCACCTGAATTGGTTAAGACCATACTAAATGATCCGGCGTTGCTCGCTTCGTAAATTGGCGCGCCCCAGTAAGCTCATTTTTGGAGGGTTGCAATTTTCTAATCTGTCAATATTGCTGAAGCATGAATATGCGTAGGAAGGTAAGTTTGGACCACGACCACGAGGGGCGGAGGACACGACGAAAAGTGCATTGGGGAGTTCCCGCTCGAGCCGCTGGCGGCATCGCGAGAGCAGCCTCGCTATCAGACGTCGAGCGGCGGGAAATAGCTCGGAAAGCCGCCAAGGCCCGTTGGGCCAGACGCATGCCACAAGCGAGGCGTTAACGCTTCGTTCGATTTGGAGACGTTGAGATCGAAGTCGCCGTTGTCGACAATGGAGAGAGTCTAACTACGCGAGGCGATTTCATCATACGCTCTGGTCGATTCGGCCACCCAAAAGACGTGAAAGATACAGGAGTGGCGCCAAAACTTCTGCCTTTTGAGGGTGCAGAATCTGAAGCCATGTGTGGACGAGCACCTTGGTATCACCGCCGGTCAAATTGAGCTCCACGCCAAACAGGGTATTAAATCGTCCGGTTACGCGCCGAAGTTCTTGGTTGGAATCAATAATTTTTTCAGGCGTGCCGAAAGCTCCGTGGTTCTGAAGCGCCACTCACCGCAACATTGCAAGCCTCGCTGCACTTATTGTCGAGTTGCTCCAGAGTTCAGATGAGGTGTGGCTCATTGATGCAGCTGCCTGCCGAAATTCGCCAGACATAGGCGTAGTGGAATGATATCGGCACTAGGAAGGATCTATAACCCGATAGCACCAGGTTTGTTGTTTAAAGTTGGCAGGCTATTTGCCCTTCCAGTTTGGCGCACGCTTGTTGAGGAAGGCGTCCATGCCCTCGCGGAAATCTTCGCTCATATAGGCTTTGAGGATGAGGTCCTCGCCCTGTTCGCGCGACAGCGTGGGCCGGATGCGGCGCACCGCTTCCTTGGTCGTCTCCAGCGTCAGCGGCGCATGGCTCGCGACCAGCTTTGCGGTCTCGTCCGCGCGGCGCTGCAGCGTCTCGACGTCAGGCACGATTTCGGTGAGCAGGCCGAGCGATAGCGCTTCCTGCGCTTCGACCAGGCGCGCTCTGAAGATCAGGTCCTTGGTGCGGGCCGGGCCGACCAGCGCGACGACGCGGCTGATGTTGGACATCGACAGGCAGTTGCCGAGCGTGCGTGCGATCGGAAAGCCCATGCGCGTCGTTTCGGTGCCGATGCGAAGATCGCAGCAGGCGGCGATACCGGCGCCGCCGCCGGTGCAAGCCCCCGCAATGGCCGCGATCACGGGCACGCGGCACTGTTCGAGCGTGCCGAGCACGCGGTCGATCCGCGCCTCGTAGTCGAGCGCGTCCTGCGCCGTCTTGAAGGCGCGGAACTGGGAAATGTCGGTGCCTGACGCAAACGCCTTGTCGCCGGCGCCGGTGAGAATCAGCGCCTTGATCGAACGGTCGGCGTTGATCTCCTGGCAGATCTCCGCCATGCGATCATACATGGCGAAGGTCATGGCGTTGCGCGCCTGGGGACGGTTGAAGGTGATCCGCGCGATGCCATCAGTGACGGAGTAGAGCAGGTCTTCGTTGGTCGTCGCCGGTGCGTTCATCGCGCGCTCACTTCTTCTTCAGGTCAGATCGTTCAAGCCACTTGGGCCTTGGCCATCGGCACCGCGTCACGTCCCTTCAGGACGTCCATGGCCGCCAATACGCCGCCGCCCCGGTGCGGAATCTTTGCAAGATCCAGGCCCATCTCGACGCCGGCGAGCGTGCCCATCAGCATCAGATCGTTCAAATGGCCGATATGGCCGATGCGGAACACTTTGCCCTTGACCTTGTTCAGGCCGGTGCCGAGCGACATGTCGAAGTTTTCCAGCACCACCTTGCGGAAGGCGTCGGCGTCGAAGCCATCGGGCACGCGTACGCCGGTCAGCGCCGGCGAATGCGCGGCGGGATCGACGCATTGCGTCTCCAGGCCCCAGACCTTGGCCGCCGCGCGCGTCGCCGCGCTGTGGCGCTTGTGGCGGGACCAGACATTCTCGAGGCCTTCCTCCTCGAGCATCTTCACCGCTTCCCGCAGGCCGTAGAGCAGATTGGTCGCAGGCGTATAGGGGAAGGTGCCGAGCTTGTTGAAGCTGATCACTTCCTGCCAGTCCCAGTAGGAGCGCATGCCGGGATTGGCCTTGGCGACGTTGAGCGCCTTCTCGGAGACGGCGTTGAAGCCGAGGCCGGGCGGCAGCATCAGGCCCTTCTGCGAGCCCGCGACCGAGACGTCGATGCCCCAGGCGTCGTGCTCATATTCCATCGAGCCGAGGCCGGAGATGGTGTCGACCATCAGCAGCGCCGGATGCTTGACGCGGTCGAGCAGCTTGCGCACCTCCAGCGGCGGCGTCACGCAGCCGGTCGAGGTCTCGTTGTGGACGACGCAGACCGCCTTGATGGCGTGCTGCTTGTCGGCGGCAAGGCGCTTCTCCATCTCGGCGAGGTCGGCACCATGGCGCCAGTCGCTCGGGATGAAGTCGACATCGAGCTTGAACTTGCCCGCGATGCCGCGCCACAGCACGGCGAACTGGCCGGTCTCGCACATCAACACCTTGTCACCGGGGGCGAACACGTTGACCATCGCCGCCTCCCAGGCGCCGGTGCCCGACGAGGGGAAGATGATCACGGGCTGCTTGGTGCGGAACACCCGCTGCAGCGAGGCGAGGACCGCAAAACCGAGCTCGGCGAACTCCGGACCGCGATGGTCCAGCGTCGGCATGTCCATTGCCCGCAACACGCGGTCGGGCACGTTGGTCGGTCCTGGAATCTGGAGAAAATGCCTTCCAGTGTGCACGGTCATAGGCGTCCTTCCCGGTCTTTGAAGCTTGTCTCGGCGTTAGCGTCGGCGTCCCTAATTCGGGGCTGTCGCGAGCCGCTCGCATATCACTATTCGCCGGGCTTGTCGCTCGCCCGGCGAGGTCCGTCAATGCGCAAGAAGCAGGGCTCGCTTGCCAAGGGCCGTGACGGGAGGCAAGACGGAGCCGGCGAACAGACGAAAGCGGATCATGGCAGCGGAAGCGGCTGGAAAATCATCGAAATCGGCCCCAAAGGACGGCCTGGCGGCCCGTCTGGCCCGGGAAATCACCGGCGACGTCCTGTTCGACGGCTTCAGCCGCGGCCGCTACGCCACCGACGCCTCGTTCTACCAGATCATGCCCACGGGCGTGGTCGTGCCCAAAACCATGGACGAGGCCCTGCGAGCCCTGGCGATCGCCCGCGACGAGGGGGTGAAGGTCACCCCGCGCGGCGGCGGCACCTCGCAGTGCGGCCAGACGGTCAATGACGGCCTCGTGGTCGACCTTTCGAAGCATCTCAACAGGATCCTGTCGCTCGACGTTGCGGGCCGCACCTGCGTGGTCGAGCCCGGCATCGTGCTCGACGACCTCAACCGCCAGCTCAAAAAGCACGGCCTGTGGTTTCCGGTCGACGTCTCCACGGCCTCGCGCGCCACCATCGGGGGCATGGCCGGCAACAACTCCTGCGGCGGCCGCTCGCTTCGCTACGGCACGATGCGCGACAATACGCTGTCGCTGGAGGCTTCACTCGCCGACGGCACGCTGAGTCGGTTCGGCGAGGTCTCGCGTGACCTCTCGGATAGCGATGCCGGCGACAGCGTGCGCTCGCTGTTCCGCGACATGCTCGATCTCGGGATGCGCGAAGCCGACGAGATCGCGGCCCGCTTCCCAAAAGTGCAGCGCCGCGTCGGCGGTTACAATCTCGATGCGCTGGTGCCGCGCAACGCGCGCAATAACATGGCGCATCTGCTGGTCGGCTCCGAAGGCACCCTCGCCTTCTCCACCAAGGTCGAGCTGAAGCTCTGGCCCGTGATCCGCAACAAGGCGCTCGGCGTCTGCCATTTCGGCAGCTTCTACGAGGCGATGGATGCGGCCCAGCACCTGGTCAAGTTGAAGCCGATCGCGGTCGAGCTGGTGGATCGCACCATGATTGCGCTCGGCCGTGATATCGCGATGTTCAAGCCGATCATCAACACGGCCATCAAGGGCGATCCGGATGCGGTGCTGGTGGTCGAGTTCGCCGAAGAGGATCAGGCTGACAACCTCGCGCGCCTCGAGCAGCTCACCGAGCTGATGGGCGATCTCGGCTTCGGCTGGAGCAACGAGCCGCGCAAATGGGGCGGCGTGGTCGAGATAACAGAGCCGGCGCTGCAAAGCGGTATCGCCGATTTCCGCGCCGCGGGCCTCAACGTCATGATGTCGATGAAGCAGGAGGGCAAGCCGGTCTCCTTCGTCGAGGACTGTGCCGTGCCGCTGCCGCATCTGGCCGATTACACTCAGCGCCTGAACGAGGTGTTTGCCAGGCACGGCACCAGCGGCACGATGTATGCGCACGCCTCCGAGGGTTGCCTGCATGTGCGGCCGGTCCTGAACCTCAAGCTGGACACGGACGTCAAGGCGATGCGCGCCATCGCCGAGGAGGCCTTCGCGCTGGTGCGCGAGTACAAGGGCTCGCATTCCGGCGAGCATGGCGACGGCCTGGTGCGCTCCGAATTCCACGAGAGCATGTTCGGCGAGCGACTAGTCGCCGACTTCCGCGCGGTGAAAAGGCGCTTCGATCCCGACGGTGTGCTCAATCCCGGCAAGATCGTCGACGCGCCCAAAATGGACGACCGCTCGCTGTTCCGCTTCAAGCCCGACTATCGCGTCACCGAGCTGAGGACAAAGCTCGACTGGTCCGCCTATCCCGGCGCCGGCGGTGGTTTCCAGGGCGCGGTCGAGATGTGCAACAACAACGGCGCCTGCCGCAAGCTCGAGGGCGGCGTGATGTGCCCATCCTACCGCGCCACGCGCAACGAGAAGGACGTCACACGCGGCCGCGCGAATACGCTGCGGCTCGCGATCTCAGGCCAGCTCGGCCCCGACGCGCTGTCCTCGGACGAGATGATGGAGACGCTGAAGCTTTGCGTCTCCTGCAAGGCCTGCCGCCACGAATGCCCAGTTGGCGTCGACATGGCCAAGATGAAGATCGAGGTGCTGGCCGCACGCGTCGCCTCGCACGGCCTGAGCTTGCGCGATCGATTGGTCGGCTACCTGCCGCGCTACGCCGGTCTCGCCGCGCGGTTTGCACCGCTCGCCAATTTGCGCAACCACAGTCCATTGCTGCGAAAGCTGTTCGAACGCTTTGCCGGCATAAGCGCCCGCCGCGCGCTACCCGCCTTCCGCAGCGACGTCTTTGTGCCGCCAACTGACAGCGTCGGGCCGGAAACCGGCCGCGAAGTCGTTCTCTTCGCCGACACCTTCAACCGCATCTACGAACGCGAAAATCTCGACGCCGCGCTGCGCGTGCTGACGGCCGGCGGCTATCGCGTGCATCTGCCCAAGCCAACGGCTGGCACCCGCCCGCTCTGCTGCGGCCGCACCTTCCTCTCCGCCGGTCTGGTCGACGAGGCGAGGTACGAGCTTGACCGTCTCGTTGCGGCTTTCGCGCCCTTTGCCGCGCGCGGCGTGCCGATCGTCGGCCTCGAGCCGAGCTGCCTGCTGACGCTGCGCGACGAGCTGGCTTCCCTGCGCAAGGACAACGACGCCAAGGCCGTCGGGGCGCATGCGCTGACCTTCGAGGAATTCCTGGTCCGCGAAGCCGAAGCCGGCCGGCTGCAATTGCCGCTCGGGACCATCGCCGAGAAGGCCGTCGTGCACGGCCATTGCCATCAAAAATCCTTCGGCGCCTTCAAACCGGTCGAGCAGGTGTTGCGTCTCGTGCCCGGCCTCAAGGTTGAGACCATTGAGTCGAGCTGCTGCGGCATGGCGGGTGCTTTTGGCTATGGCGCCGATACCTACGACGCCTCGATCGAAATGGCCGAACTCTCACTGCTGCCGGCGGTGCGGAAGGCTGATCCGTCCACGCTCGTCATCGCCGACGGCACCTCCTGCCGCCACCAGATCCACGACGGCGCTAGCCGCGAGGCGCTTCACGTCGCCCGCGTTCTGGCGAGCAGCCTCGATCGCGCCGAAACCAATCCCACTTTCATAACAAAGGAATCCAGCAATGGCTGACCTCACGCTCGACACCGCCCGCAAGATCCTCGACGCCGCGTTCGCCAAGGCGGGCGAACTGAAGCTGAAGCCGCTCGTCGTCACCGTCCTCGATGCGCGTGGCGTGCTCAAGATCGCCGCTGCGCAAGACGGCACCAGCCTGATGCGCGCCGAGATCGCCCATGGCAAAGCCTATGGCGCCCTCGCAATGGGCATGGGCTCGCGTGCGCTGTATCAGCGCGCCCAGGAGCAGGCCTACTTCATTGATGCAGCGAACACGATGGCGCAGGGCCGGCTCGTACCGGTGCCCGGCGGCGTGTTGATCATGGGCGACGGTGTTCTGCTCGGCGCGGTCGGCGTCAGCGGCGACACGTCAGACAATGACGAAATTTGCGCGTTGGCCGGCATCGAAGCTGCCGGCCTCAAAGCAAACGCCGGATAATTCGCCAAGTCCCAATCGATGTCAGTCGGGTCACCTCGTTCGAACAAGGTCTTTGGCCGCCGGATCGTGGCTACAGTTGCCTTGACCGCAGGGGCTTGTCTCGCCGGGCTTGCGGGCCTATTGGCGATTGCCAATCGCATCCATGACGACGTCCCGAAGCGCTCAAGCTGCCGCTGATGCAATTGCGGCCCGAGATATTTTCGCCGGCCGCAGCCGGACGCACAACCTGATCGACCCGGCGATCGCGGCGGAAATGATGGGCAAATCGCGAGGGGCTGCCGTCAGAACTGCCTATGAGGTCGGCCAGCCACTCACCGTGCGTGCGGCTATCAATCTCATGCCGGATCGGTTCCGAAACGCCGATCTATCATCAACATCACGCCGCGAATAGCGGCGTTCGGACGGCCGCGTCGGATACCCAGGACGTCACGATGCGGATGGGCGTTGCCTGGTCGACGTGACACTTCATCGGCGGCCCTCGCTTACTTTAAATAGACGGGATTCCTGATCGACAATGTCAGCACCCTCACCGCCCGCCGCTGCCGTTCGCGCATGTGATTCTGCCGCTCGACATCTCCTTCTTCACTTTCCATGAGATTGCTTATTTCGGTGCGCCGGGATCGTGGTCGAGTTGCTCGGCCATTTGGCTTTGCCCTCACAGATCCGGGCGGGCGGATTTCCCGCACCCGGCTCTTGCCGAGAGTAACCCGCGTCATATCCGCGCCTGCGCCCATGTGCGAGTGATGCGTGGAGTTGGCAGGCGGAAGCGTGCCGTCAGGGTCTCGAACTCCGGCCAGCCCATGCGCCGACTTTTCTGGCTGCGCCGTCTCAGACAACGCAGCCAGGTTCGACGCACTTCGCGGTAGAAGCCGTTGAGCGCTGGATAATTGTGCGGCCTGCCGTAGTAGCCATAGTGCCCGCGCAGCACGGCGGCGAACCACTCGTGCTGCTTGGCCAGTGACGCGTGCGTGAGCCGCCAGGCGTCCTGGCGCAACGCCGTCAGCTTCCGCGTCAGGCGTTTCCCTCCCGTCTTGTGCTTCACGATGAACCGGCCATCCCGGGTCCTCCCGCAGTAGTGGGTGAAGCCCAGGAAGGCGAAGGTTTCTGGCCGCCGCTCGCCGCGCCGCAGACGCGAGAGGGCCGCGAACCGGCCAAACTCGATCAACCGGGTCTTGTCCTCATGGAGCGTCAGGCCGAAGCTGGCCAGCCGCGCCTTGAGGGCCAAGCGCATTTCCTGCGCATCGGCCTTGTTCTCGAAGCCCATGACGAAGTCGTCTGCACAACGCACGGTCACGATGCGACCGCGTGCGTGGCGACGACGCCATTGATGGATCCAGAGATCGAGGATGTAGTGCAGGAAGATGTTGGCGAGGAGCGGGCTGATGCCTGCCCCTTGCGGCGTTCCCCTGTCCGTCTCTTCCTCTCGCCGCTCTCAAGAAAGCCAGCTCGCAGCCACAGCTCGATGAGCCGTAGGATACGAGGATCGGCGATCCTGTGCGCCACCATCCGCAGCAGCCACCCGTGGTCGACCTGCGAATGTCGGCATCGAGCACCCAGTTCACGCGCTGGCTCATGATCGCTGTATGCAGGGCATCAAGCGCCATCTGAGGATTCCGCCCCGGCCGGAAGCCGTAGGAGAATCCGAGGAAGTCGGCCTCGTAGACCGCGCTCAATACCTCGGCCACCGCGCTTTGGACGATCTTGTCCTCGAGCGTCGGCACACCGAGAGGCCGCTTGCCGCCGTCGGCTTTGGGAATGTAGACACGCCGCACCGGCTGTGGCCGGTAACGAGCAGTGTGGACCCGTGCGCAGAGATCGCGGATGTTATCCGTGAGCCCTTCTTCGTACTTCGCCACCGTCACCCATCGACCCCCGCGCTGGCCTGCCGTTTTTGTCGCCAAAACGCCCGAAGCAGAGCGTCTTCATCGATGTGGTGCAGGAGGGCCGTGAACCGGGTTTGGGCAGCCTGCTTGGCCGCCGCGTTCACCCGCTCGAGGTTTGGCAGCAAGGTAACCCGGCTCTGCGTCCGGACCCTGGCCTCCTCGCGCAAGCTCCCCTCGTGCTGGTCCCTTCCCTCCATGCGTCTCGTTACCCTCGACAACTTCACAGGTACTACGAACCAGTCCGACTCCCGACCTCGGCTCGGACCGCGGCTCTGGCAATGCCCTGCCGCTGTCCCCCACTGTAGACCAATCCAATGGACCCGGTCGGGCCTCTCATGTTCCGATGATTACCTTCCAAGCGTGATCCGGCCATCGACCCCGACGGAGCGACATCGTCTCGCCTATCGACGGCGCTCGTGCTGCCTTCGTGCTTAGGGAACACTCGGCCTCCGCGAACTTCCACCTTTCGAGGCTCATTCCCGCACCCCGCATGGCTCCTGTCTACACTTCAGACCCCGCGTTACCACGACGCCCGCAAGACTCGGTCCCGGCTTGCCTGCTTCGGCTTTGGCCGGATGGGACTTGCACCCACAAGCAATCATCAGCTTGGCATGACGTACCCCCCGCGGCGTGGTGTAGCTGAGTGCGGGTCACCACGTTCGCCGGCATGGGTCGGATCGGTCAACTGGCGATTGCCGGGAAGCTGACGGCGAAATCATCGCCCAACGGGGCGATGGTTTCCAGTGTCATGTAGCGGCCGCGCTGGACCGCCCACTCGTCGTTCTGCTCGAGCAGGATCGCACCGACGAGGCGGACGATGGCATCTTCATTGGGGAAGATGCCGACCACTTCGGTTCGGCGCTTGATCTCGCCATTGACCCTTTCGAGCGGATTGGTCGAGTGCAGCTTGGCGCGATGCTGCGGCGGGAACGTCATGTAAGCGAGCACGTCGGTCTCGGCCTCGTCGAGGAAGCCGGCCAACTTCGGCAGTTTAGGGCGGAGCTGATCGGCGATGCGCCGCCACTGGGCCTTCGCTGCCTCGGCATCGTCCTGGGCAAAGGCGGTGGCGATGAAGGCGGAGACGACGCGCCGGCCGCTCTTGCCGGCATGGGCCAACGCATTGCGCATGAAGTGGACGCGGCAACGCTGCCAGCTGGCGTTGAGCACCTTGGCCACCGTCGCCTTGATGCCTTCATGGGCGTCGGAGACGACCAGCTTGACGCCCCGCAGGCCGCGGCGGGCGAGCTTGCGCAGGAACGCCGTCCAGAACGTCTCGGCTTCGGAAGGGCCGACGTCCATGCCGAGCACCTCGCGCCGGCCGTCGCCGTTGACGCCGACCGCGATGATCACCGCGACCGAGACGTTCCGCCCATTCTGGCGCACCTTCACGTAGGTGGCGTCGATCTACAGATACGGCCAGTCGCCTTCGATCGGGCGGCCGAGGAACGCCTTCACCTTGTCGTCGATCTCGGCGCAGAGCCGGCTCACCTGGCTCTTGGAGATGCCGCTCATCCCCATCGCCTGCACCAGATCGTCGACCGAGCGGGTCGAGACGCCCTGCACGTAGGCTTCCTGCACCACGGCGGTCAGTGCCTTCTCGGCCATCCGGCGCGGCTCCAGGAAGCCGGGGAAGTAGGAGCCCTTGCGCAATTTGGGGATGCGCAGCTCGACCGCGCCGGCCCGGGTCTCCCAGATCCGGTCGCGGTAGCCATTGCGCTGGGCCAGACGCTCGGGGCTTTTCTCGCCGTAGCCCGCCCCGGTCTGGCTCTCGACTTCCAGTTCCATCAGCCGCTGGGCCGCAAAGCCGATCATCTCGCGCAACAGATCGGCATCAGGGGTCTTCTCTACGAGCGTGCGCAGGTTCATCATGTCGTCGGTCATCGGTGGATCCTCGAATCAGGTTGGCTGTCGCAATCCAAACCTTACCGACGAACCATCGGTGACCACCCGCAAAGCCGCCCGCCCGCTACGGCGCTATGTGGGGCGCGCGTCCGAGCGGCTTTGCTATCAGCTACACCACTCCCTGGCACACGACCCGGCAGGCGTGACAATGCCCTGGGCGTGGCCCGCGTCGCTCAGCCACACGATGTAGATTAGATATAGGAAGTCATCGCTTTTGCGGGCACGTAGACCAGATCACAGCGCTCTTCGCTCGCGAGCTTTCGGCGCAGCACGTCTTCTTTAGCCGACTCGCCCTGATCGACACCTTGCCGTCCGGACCTCGGGAGGTTCGCAGCGTCGCTGCGGCCTAACCCAGATCAGTATCCAATACTCGGCCGATGTGCCGAATTATCGGAGGAAACTGCGCCCGGCAGCGCAGCCCGCAAATTTTCCTGCAGATCGGAAACGAACCGCTGGATCAGGGATGCGTCTGCGGCTTCAAGGAGTTGCCGCAAGGAGACGGCTTCCCCCGGGTGAAGCACACCGGCGATAAGTTTAGCGATCTTGGCAGCCTCGCTCGCGGTGCTTCGCTCCGGTGCGGGTTCCTTTTCGCGTTCCGGCTTCAGAAGTTGTTTCACCCACGTAACCCTCACGCGTCCGCCTTCGCGCGCGACTTTTAGCACCTTTTCGACAACGAGCTTGGGAGCCGAGGGCGCTGCGAGCAAGAACCCGGCAGACATAGGCACAAGGAGAATGTCCGGTTCCTTTCCCGCGAAATTCGCCAAATTCATCATATTCTGGACTTGGCGGATCTCGTACCCAGCTTCTGAATAGCACCAGCTGGTGAACTGGCCGTGGTCGAGCCCGATCTTCGCCTCGTTGAAAGCATTGCCCATTTCGGCTGCCCCGGCGGTGTTCCGGCATCCGGCGCTGTGGATACTGCTGCAAAGACCGCGCAACTTCGCCTGTTGCTCTTCCGGCAGCCCGCGGTAATCAAACTTCTTGCCCATGGTGGATTCCGAGGTTGTTCCAGACCAATATACTCGGAATCAATAAAACGTCAATAAATACAATATGATGGCAACTTGGCCGGACCAATGTTGGCAACTTGGCCGGGCAAAAAACGTGAAATTCTTCGCTTCTGTCTGGTGCAGCCCATCCTGGCCGCCACCCATGACCAGAGGTGGACTCGCTGGCGCTGGCCGAGCATGGAATCACGAACCAAACAAGAACAAAGTTGCAATTTGCCCGGAACAGCTGCATAAAGGAAGCGGCCGCTGCCGGTGCTGACACACCGGCAACGGCCTAACCGCAACGAACTTTAGGAGAAGTCCGTCATGGCTGACTGCCACAATAGCGCAGATTCGCCCCTGCCCCGCCCGTCCTTGCGTTCCCTCGTGCCCGCAAAGAGCATTCAAATGCCCGTCGAAACCGCTGGCATCCAGGCCGCGGTCACGAGTAATCAGGCGCCTCCGGTCTACGTTCTCGTCGACAGCCCGCGCTGCTATTTCGGCCGCACCCCCTGCCTGTGCCGACGGATGGAGCAGAGCGCGGTCTCCGGCAAGGCCGCTTCGCTCATCCCGACCTCCATCGCCTAGAACATCGCGAAGCTCGACACGAGTGGCCCGCGATCGCCTCTGGCTCACTTCGCTCCACTCCGTCGTCCGCGCTCCATCGCGAAATGGTTCGCACTCCTGACGTCCACGGAAAGGACAAAGTGCGGTCGGCCGGATGCCTTTCAATCGGATAGTTAGATGACTCCATACGTGCGGGTTTCCGGGCTTCGCGATCTCTCACTCAAACAGAAAGAGAGACTATCATGACGCTCGCTCCAACTAATGGCCAGTTGCCACCGGCCACCACCACCATCATCTACCGCCCCGAGGGCGGTATCGAAGGCTATCGTGAGGTCTTCGACGGCATCACGGATGTGGTGGTGTCGTCGTTCGCGTGGCCAACGCTGAAGGAAGTGTCGATCGCTGCTGCCGCGCCCGCCTGCTACCTACTCGTCGACCAGTCTTGCGTCTATTTCGGCGAAACCGCCGACATCAGGCGCCGGCTGAACGAACACGCTCGGGATCCCGGCAAGAATTTCGCACGCGAAGCCTACATCATCGGCGGCACGGGCCGCTCAAGCGAGTTGTGGTCTGATTCAAGTACGGCCGAATTCCTGCAGTTCAGGTTGACCGACCTCGCCGAGCAAGGCTCCCTGGTGGACGTCATCAAAGGGGTCAACCCGCGCATCCCCGACCTGAGCAAGGACCGGCGGGCGATGCTCGAGGGAGTCGTGCGGCACAGCCTGCGCTTGTTGTTCGACGCGGGGTGCAGAGTGTTCTGCTCGAACAACGGCAGCCAGCGACGCGTTACTGCCGACGCAGAGCTCCTCGGATCGGATCCGGCCGGGCCGATGCGGATCGGCGTCACGGCCACGCCTCTCCCCGGCACCGAACTCGAACTCATCTATGGCGATCTGTGGGCGCGCGGATTCCCCAATGAAGGTCGGTTCGTGGTCATGGCGGGTTCGGAAGTCCGTTATTCGGTCAACGAGAGCGCGTGGGGCTGGATCAGGGACGATCGCGCTCAGCTCAGGGCCGAAGGGGTGCTGGTGCCGATCGCCGGTTTGGAAGACCGGGAGCGGCTCGTCGTCGCGGTGGAGTTCGGCTCGGCATCCTCGGCCGCCAAGTTGGTCTGCGGCTCGCGCGATGGCGGCAAGTGGATGCCGCTGCGCTTTTCCCCGCCCACTCCCACCGTTTAACCGTTTGAAGGGCACGCATGACCAACGTTCTCGGATTGACCTTGCTCCACGACACGCCGGGTTCCCAAGTAGATAGCGGCACTGCGGCCATCGACCGGGAGAGTTCAGCCATCTCCTGCGCCAAGCACCGTCGTGTGGCCCCATCGCGCCCCTGGCCCTTCAAGGCTGAAGACCATTCCATATTGGCGTGGTGGCGAATGTTGCCACCTGACTCGATCGGCACTTCGGATCGCGAATTTCTGCCGCTCGTATTCAGGCGAAACCGTACTGGGCAACGACAGCGGGCTGACCGCAGCATTGCAAGGCGATGCGGATGCCGCGATCGACGCCGCCGTTGCCAGAAGGCCGATCAGCGAGATCACGCTGCAAACGGACATCGTGATGACGGCGGTTCTACACTCGGCGCTGTGCGGCAACGCCACGTCGGTGCTCGTCATGGCGCAAGTGCTTGGTCTGACCGCACTCGATCATTCGTTCGCGCTGCCGCTTGCGGCGTCCTGGCTCGCTCATGGCCATTCGCACGAGCCGGCGAAATTATACCAGGCAAAGGCCGTTCTGCCGACGGCGTTCCGGGAGCGGCATGGCGACGCCGCTGACCAATGGCTCCATCACTCGGTTTCAGGAGAACCCGACGAATGAACGGCGATGCGGGACACGTCAAGACGAGCAACTCCGAGCCGAAAGTCTCCGGTGGCGATGTCGTCGATGGCTCCGATCTGCTGATAGTCGACGAATATACCATATTGACCGGCGCCGCCGCCGCCGTGGACCTTGAGGAGGAGCTCAAGAGCCTGCCAAGAATTATACGGATGGCCTCCTCATCAACCGGCGAGGCGCAGATATCCATGACCGGCTGGTATCGGACATCGTAACGCTGCCCCCTGGATTATGCGAGACCGCGGCCTTCGCCGAGCAGGGCAGTGCCGAAGCGGCGCTGACGCTGGCAAAGCGCTCGACCGGCTCGCCGTGGCCGACGATGTTCCCGAACTCCGCCACATTGCAGACTGTCTCCGCCTGATCAGCTTGCCGCTGCAGCAGGCTCTGCATGCCTCCGAAGATTACCGACGGGTGACGCGAACACTTCTGACCGCGCTTGCACAGCTGCCGGAGGATATCGATTTGCGGCTTGGCGCCGAAATCGAAACATCATCGGCTGGTCGATGCTGCCGGCGCTAAGGTACCGCTTGCTGGGGTACCGGCGTCCTTACCAGCCGGCCGCCGCCGAAACCAGTGCTCTTGGCGAACTGACCGCGGTGCGCCGGATGCAAGCCGCCGAGGACGCCATCCAGATTGCGGTCGAAGCGCGCGTCGTCCGACGAGCGGACGAAGGCGAAACGAGCGATAGAATCAAAGAACGGGTCATCGAGCCACCGGAACCTGGAGAGCATCAGCGCATCGTCGCCACGGTTTCGCAGACGGAGATGAAGGACAAGAGGTTCAAGGAACTGCTTCCGCTGATCGCGCACGTCATCAACAAAGCAATTTCTTTGGTGACACCCCGCCTCTTGCGGAGGTCCGCGATGCACTTCTGTTCGAATTCCCGCAAGCGCAGAATGTCCCGACACGATACTCGGCGATCTGGTCGGCAGACGACCATCTTTATCCGCCCAACCCTGATCTCGGGAAAACCTGGTGGCGGGAAGACCCTCTTGGCTCGCCGGATGGGCGGAGAAGCTCCGGATACATTGCTGGCGAACGGACTGCGCCAGAGCAGATTCGGTATTTGCAGGTACGGACCGCCGCTGGAACTCCGCGGAGCCCTGTCATCCTTTTCTCGCAATCGCTCGTGCCAATCACGCCAATCCTTTGGTGTTACTCGACGAGATTGACAAATGCGGAGGGGTGATTGCTTACGCTGTCACGGCTATCGGCCGCTCTAAACCGGTCCCGTCTCTATGGCATTGTCTTCTCGGCATGCTGGAAGGTGAGTCGAGCCAACTTTACCTGATCCCTTGCCCCAAAATTTCGTGGACCTCAGCGAAATTTGCTACCTGACTACGGCAAACGACATAGCCGGTCTGCCCCCGTCCCCTGCTCGACCGTTTGTGGGTCGTCGACATGCCCCTCCCCTCGAGCCACCATCTCGATGCCTTGTTACCGGCCGTCCTAGGGGATCTCGCTCGCGATCGTGGTCTCGATGCGCGCTGGGTAACTCCGCTCGATCATGATGAGCGCGGGGCCATCGCATCGGCCTGGCGCGGCGGCTCGGTTCGCAGGCTGCGCCAGCTCGTCGAGGTCATCATGCGAGATCGCGACGCGAATCTCCCCCGAAACTGATCGCGTGAGATTTTCATAGGTCGTCGACACCTGCTCAGCCTGTCCGAAACGTCGGCACAAGTCCTCACGCGGGGCAATCACAGTCGAGCCGCGCTGGCTACTTGGTGGAGAAAGGCGATTTTTTCGACATCATCGTCGGACGACGGATCTCAATCGGCGGCAACATGAAGGGACAGGATTCAAGACGCGTCGACGGGGGGCGAGTTTCGCGAGCCGCCCGGTTCGAACCCAAAGGCAAGGCTTCGAAAACTCGATCGGCATAATTCTTCCAGATGTCGGCACTCAGCTGTCGATGGAATTCGTCTTCGAGGATCGTGGGCTTGGGCGGTTCTGGGAAGTCGAACTCGTCGTCGAAGATGTTTTTCGATGACTTTTGTTTGGGCTCAGAAGGCGCCGTCTCTTTGCGATGCTGGCCACCAACGTCATCAGGATGGCGATCGCGAAGCGCTTCCAGGCCCCGGGCGAGCGGAGTGAGCGGCAACCGACCGCCTCGGTCGTCCACCACGAGATTCGCTATGGTCGTTCCCGGCGAGCCGGGTCGGCCGAAAACAGATGCCGGCCGCAACTCTTCGGGTACGTCACTTTCTGACCTGACCTCTGCATTTCCTGCTTCGACGACATCCGCAACTTCCAGCACCTCCATAGCGACCGCGAGGGGATCGAGCGGCCGGATCGTGTCGGCGAGCAAGTGACCGTATTTCCTTCGAATAAGGAGAATGGCGCGGGGGCTGGCGCAGCGATTGATGGCGGTGAGGCCGATCGGGACGCCAGCGATAATGAGTTCATCGGCCGATCCGGCATTGCCCTCGACCACCATCGCCGGCCAATCGAACGCCTGTGCGAGGATCACGATCAGCCGGGCCTGCGCGGGGCCGATGATACTTGAACTTGTAAACTTCTCGCCATCGAAGGTGGTCGAACCGTCGCGCGTAGACAAGGTTACGTCTTCGTCCGAGTGGAACGTCTCCGCTCCCGCGTCCGAAGCGAGCTGCACTACGAAATTCATGTTCAGTTGACGTTGCTCGATGCTCATGGACCGGTACCTGGTAACAGCATTCGTCACGACGGACGACTCTGCGGCCGCCAGAGTGCTCTCGGTCGCCTTCTTGTGCCGACGGGCAACCTTCAGGTTTTCGATCGAAGCGACGAATTCTCCTCGCTCGTGCCGGCGAAATTGTTGCCGGGGTACCCGGACTTCCGGTTCTGGAAGTCCCGCAATCTCGTTGCGGCGAGGATCCATATAGGCGCCGACGCCCACCAACGCCGATGCCAAAGTCACACGCCCCGCGACCAGAGCACGGACATGGCGTCCCATATTGCGCAGGAACAACTCGTTCCACGGTCGATACTTCTTACCGAAGCCATTCTCCTCCAAGGCACGCTGCGAGAGAAACCCATGTGCATGCGGATTGGTGCCGCCATCGGAGGCCGCTGGGCATTCTACGTCCAACCGGATCGCCATGCCCTGTGCGACGAACGGGGCGACCACAAACGCCGCCATGGGGATCAGGAGTTCCTTAGGGACCCCCCTGGGCAATGAAACGTCCAGCGTCCGTCCCGCCTGCGCGTCCACCCTCTTTTCCCGAGAAGCAATCGCCGTAATGAAAGTGCTCTCGTCTGCAAATTCAGCGGGAGCACCTTCGGGCAGCAAGACCAACCCGCCGAGATGCTGATCTTTGAACGGGGTGAAGTCTTCCCGACGGTGTCCGTCGTTGAAGGCGGTGCACATTTGGTACGCCAGACGGCCGGGCGCGGAATTGCCGTAGCGCAGCTGGACGACACCCAGCTGGATGTGAGGTGGACAACTGGTCATGCCGTGGTCTCGCAATTCCAACGTATAGGGGACCTACTCCATACCAAATAGCGGCAAGCCGCGAGGCCAAAATGCGGTCAGCGACCACTCGTTGGCGAGGTGCTCAGGCGTTACGACTACAACAGTATCAGCACCGGCATCGGCATACGCCGACCTTGACCCCGGGCAGGCTGAAGACCCCTTGACCGGCGGCAGCGCCGCCATATCGTTCATGCAGAACGGACCCTGCCGGCCGGCGTAACGGATCGCGTCGGCAACAGAGTACAAAACGGCACTTGGCGCTGTGCGCGAGACCACCCAGAAATCACGCTGACATAGAGATCCCGTCAAAAAAATGGCCCCAGCCCCGAGTCCGGCCAGTGGGGACCGGCTCAACGCAGAGGATGACAAAGGCTCAATCTCTTTAAGCTCAGCCCTGGTGTGAGTTGGCCCAAGATGACGAACTGCCGCACCGCCACGACCGAGATTGACGGAATTGGAGCCGACTTTTGACGTCGAAACGCGACATCCTTGTCTTCATGGGCATCGCCCAGAGGCGGTCAAACTCGCCCCGGTCGCAGCTGCCCTGCCGCAGTGGCGCCGGCCAACAAAATGGCTCGCATCCCCCGGAAGCTGATGACCACAGGAGAAAGCTACGATCGTGCGCAGATCGATGCCCAAATGGCTGTTGCCACTTAGTCGAGAGATCGGCCGGCCGGCGAATTCGTCCGTCTGAACCAGAGCTGCAAGAGCAGAGGAGATGGAGTGATCGGTCGACCCGAGACGCGAAGCTGCGGTGATTGGAATTCGTGTTACGGAAACCATCTTGGCCAGCGGCCAAAGCCGCACCCAACAGGCAGCACGTATGGATGCAAGCTATCCGATCAGTCCCCACGAAGCTCTTGTGCCACGGGGGCCGTCCACATATGGGTCCCGGCGTTCGCCCTAGGGCATGCACACACCTGGTTTCTGCGGAGGGGATTCCCGAATCGGTGCTTTGTGTGATTCCTATTGCGACACTTCGGCTTTGGCGGAGGTGTTGGCATGCTGTTAGGTATCGATTGGACCTTAGGCCGGTTCGGGGATCGTCGTCTCGATAAAGGGGGGCGGCGCTCGTCGAACGCGTGGTTGCGGGCAAAACGGTCTGCCTGCGACGACTTTCCCGGCGTAATCGCGCTCTGGAGGTCCGGTTGAACCGCTTTCTCGGCCACGGCAAGGTAACAGCGGAACGAATCGTCGCAAGCTGGGGCACAAGCACGATTGCGGCGGTAGAAGGCCGCCATGTGCTGGCGATCCAGGACACCAGCGAGATCCACTTGAATACGACGCCGGAGCGCCGGCGCGGGCTCGGAGAAATCGGCAAAGGCAATAACCACGGCGTGCTGCTGCATCCGCTGCTGGCGGTGGATGCCAATGATGGCCCTGTCTTGGACTTTTGAGCGGGCAGGTCTGGACGCGCCAGGGCCGTCGCACCACCTCGCACGACGAGCGTGAGCTATCAGCTAAGGAATTGCAGTGCTGGATATCCAGTGTCGTTACGGCAAGGCCGCTGCTCACCAAGGCTGCAGCGGTGACGGGGATCGCGAAAGCGATATTTTTGCCCTTTATGCCCGTTCGGCCGAGCAGCACTTCCACGTCATCGCGCGCAGCATGCATAATCGCAAGCTCGCCGACAGCAACGGCTTGTATGAGGTCAGCGATGCCATGGCTGCGGTGGATCGGCGTGCGATCCAACTGCCTGCGCGCGTGTTGCGACCGGCCGGCTTGGCCCATCTTGAGCTTCGCTTTGGCGCAATCGAGTCGCCCGCACAGTAAGTTCCTGCGCCATCTACCGAAAAGCTTGCCATTGGCGGTGGTCGATGTGCGCGAGATCAATACTGAGACCGACGTAGAGCTGCTGCACTGGCGTCTTCTCGCATCTCACAAGGTCACCGGCGTCGAGGACGCCTGGCGTATCGTCCAATGGTACAAGCAGCGCTGGATCATCGAGCAGTTCTTCCGCGTCCTCAAGACGCAAGGTCTCAAGCTCGAAGACAGCCAGGTCGCAACCGCCGATCGGCTTCTCAAGTTGGTCGCTATCGCCGCGAAGGCAGCTGTCATCACCATGCAGCTTCTCCAAGCGCGCGTCGGCGGTCAGCAGCTCTATCACGTTGCCTTCAACGACGGCGAAATCGGCGCGCTTGCTGCTCTCAACAAGCAACTCGAAGCCAAGAGCAAGCGACTAAAGAACCCGCATCCGCCCGACAGCCTCGCATGGGCCGCCTGGATCATCGGACGTCCGGGGGCTGGGATGGCTACCCATCGTCCAAGCCGCCGGGCCCGATCGCCTTCAAAAACGGCCTCGAATACTTCCAGGCCGTCGCAGCGGGATGGAGACTCAGAGATGCGTGCATGCCCTAGGGCGTTCGCCGGGACGACGGCTAGTAATTACTTCCCCGGCCATGACGGCTTGCGCTTCTCGCTGAACGCCTTCAGCCCCTCCTTGGCGTCTTCGGTCATCGCCAGCAGTGCGATCTGGCTTTCGGTGTAGGCGATGCTCTCGTCGAACGACATCGACGCGATGGCGCGCATGGCGTATTTGCCGCGTCGAATCGCGGTCGGAGATTTGTCGACGATGCGGCCGATCAGCCAGTCGACCTTGGCGTCGAGCTCGGCCGTGGGCACGACGTAATTGAGCAAGCCAGCGTCCTTCGCGGCTTTCGCGTCGAATGGCTCGCCGGTCAGCGCCCATTCGTTGACGAGGCGTCGCGGTGCGATCTCCTGCAACAGGCTCAGCACCTGCATCGGAAACACCCCGACCTTCACCTCCGGCAGGCCGAAGATGACATGGTCGGCCGCAACCGCCATGTCGGTCATGCACAAGAGGCCCATGCCGCCCGCCATGCAGACGCCGCCGACGCGCGCGATCGCGGGCTTGGTCGCGTTCTGCGACAGGCGCAAGAGATCGGCATAGTCGACATTCGGCCGGGAATGATCCATCGCGAAGGCCGCACCGGAATTCTGCAAGTCCGCACCCGCGCAGAACGCCTTGTCGCCGGCGCCGGTCAGCACGATGACGCGAACGTCCTTATCGTCGTGCGCATCGCGATAGCCCTTGGTGATGCCGGCGATCACATCGCCGTTCAGCGCGTTGCGCTTCTCCGGCCGGTTGATGGTGATCCAGAACGCCTGCCCGCGCTTCTCGGTGATGACGCCTGCGGTGTCGGTCATGACGCAAAATCCTTGCTCCGGTTTGCAGCCATTTGCGGCAGCTAGGGCGCCAGGTGCAAGGGCAATCTGCCTGAAGGCGCGCTTTAGCGCCTCGACGCAAATCTGCGGAAGATCACGGTGCGAGCGCGGCTCAGGCGGCGACCGCTTTCCGGATCCAGACCTTGTTGTCGTGGAACGCAGCGCCGCCGATCGGCGCGATCGTATCAGCGCCGGTCAGCACGTTGATGCCGCGGCCGCCGATATGATCCTTGTTCGGATGCACGGATTCCGCGATCAGCACGCCGCGCCGCACGCCCTCGAACAGCGTAGCGATCAGCGTGGTCTCGCCGCGGGTATTCCCCAGCGTCACCGCGTCGCCATCGGCGATGTCGAGCGCCGCGGCATCCAGCGGATGGATCATCACGCTCGCCTTGCCTTCGCGCGCCTGCGAGGACGGGGTCTCGTTGAAGGTTGTGTTGAGGAAGCTGCGCGAGGGGCTGGTCGCGAGCCGGAACGGATGAGTCTGATCGCTGTGCTCGATGACTGCCCAATGATCCGGAAGCGAGGGCATCTTGTCGGAATCGCCCATGGTCTGGCCGAACGGCGGATGCGCCCAATCGGCCTTGAAGTGGAATTTCTTGTCCGGATGCGCAAAGCCATCGAGATAATGCGAGGTGCGGAAGTCGGGCTGCAGATCGCGCCAGAGATCGGCCTCGAGACCGGCGATGTCGCCATGATCGCTCAGCTTCAGCGTCGTATCGATCAACTCGCGCGGCGTCATCTCGAAGCCCGGATGCTTCGCACCAAGCCGCGGCGCCAGCGCCTGCAGCACCTCATGGTTGGAGCGGCACTCGCCGGGCGGGTCGATCAGCTTGGGGCCGACCGAGATGTGCTGATGGCCGCCGCCGTAGTAGAGGTCGTCATGCTCCATGAACATGGTCGCCGGCAGGACGATGTCGGCCATCTCAGCGGTCTCGGTCATGAACTGCTCATGCACCGCGACGAACAGGTCCTCGCGCGCGAAGCCCTTTCGGACCAGCGCCTGCTCCGGCGCCACCGTCATTGGATTGGTGTTCTGGATCAGCATCGCCTTCACCGGCCCCTTGCCGAGCAGGGCTTCGGGATCGCCGGTGAGGATGCGGCCGACCTGCGACTGGTCGAGCGCGCGGACCGTCTTGTCGAGCGCATCATGACCTTCGATGACGGATTCGTTGAAGTGCCACAGCGCGTAATTGTTGAAGAAGGCGCCGCCGCCTTCGTACTGCCAGGCGCCGGTCACCGCGGGAATGCAGTTCGCGGCATGCATCTGCGTCGCGCCGTTGCGTGAACGGGTGAAGCCGTAACCGAGGCGGAAGAAAGTACGTTTGGTCTCGCCGACAGCCTTGGCAAAGGCCTCGATCTCCGCGACCGGCACGCCGCAGATTGCCGACGCCCATTCGGGGTTGCGCGTCTTCAGATGCGCTTCGAGCTCGGCAGGACAGTCGGTGTACTTGTCCAAATAGGCGCGGTCGGCATAGCCGTCGCGGAACAGCACATGCATCACGCCGCAGGCAAACGCGCCATCGGTGCCAGGCCGCAGCAGGATCTTGATATCGGCCTGCTTCATGGTCTCGTTGTCGTAGATGTCGACGGCGGCGATCCGCGCGCCGCGCTCCTTGCGCGCACGCGCGGCATGCGTCATCACGTTGACCTGCGTGTTGACGGGGTTGGTGCCCCAGATCACGACGAGGTCGGACAGGGCCATCTCGCGCGGATCGACGCCCGCGATCTTGCCGGTGCCGATTGCAAAGCCGATGCGCCCGACATTGGCGCAGATGGTCTGGTAGAAGCGCGAATATTTTTTCACGTGGGTGAGGCGGTTGAGGCCGTCGCGCATCACCAGGCCCATCGTGCCGGCGTAGTAGTAGGGCCAGACCGACTCCGCGCCGAATGCGCGCTCGGCCTGATTGAAGCGATCGGCGATCTCGTCGAGCGCCTCATCCCAGGAAATCCGCGCGAACTGGCCGGAGCCCTTCGGTCCAGTGCGGCGCATCGGGTACATCACCCTTTCGGGATGATGGATGCGCTCGGCATAGCGGGCGACCTTGGCGCAGACCACGCCGGCCGTATAAGTCTGCTTCTTCGAACCACGAACGCGGCCGATGCTGCGGCCCTCGACCACCTCGACATCGAGCGCGCAGGCCGACGGGCAATCATGCGGACAGGTGGAGTGGCGGATCTCGATCTTTGCGTGCTGGTTCATGGCCAATTTCGTAACATCAAAAGACCCGCGCGCCGAGGGCATTTATCCGGCAATGCCCATGCAAAATGCTCAAACCACGCGCGCCGCCTGTTCCTCCCGCGACCGCGAAATGCCGGGCTGACACACCGGAAGCGGGCCGATATTCCTGATCAAATCGACCTTGTGAGGCGTCGACAGTCCGCCTCCACTCCCTCTACAGTGCCATCAAACAAAAACGAATTTGGGGAGGTTGGTGTGACGGCCCGACACATTTCGCTGGCGCTAGCCGCCGGCCTGCTCGCTGCATTCTCCGCAAGCTCATCCCCGGCGCAGGATTATCCCGCGCACGCCGTCCGCATCGTCGTGCCGTTCGGTGCCGGCGGGCCCGCCGACGTCGCAGCACGGCTCATCGGCCAGGCGCTCCAGGAGCGCTTTGGCCAGCCCTTCGTGGTCGAGAACCGCACCGGCGCCGGCGGCGTCATCGGCACCGTCGAGGCGGCGAAATCGCCGGCCGACGGCTACACCTTGCTGATGATGTCCAACACCCAGACCGCGAATGAATCGCTGCTGACGCCAGAGCAGCGCAAATACGATCTGATGCGCGACCTCGCGCCGATCGCGCCGGTGAACTATTCCGATCTCGTCATCGTGGTAACCCCGCAAGTCCCGGCGAAGACGCTTGCCGAGTTCATCGCACTCGCCAAGGCGCAGCCCGGCAAGTTGAACTACGCTTCATCAGGCCAGGGTACGCCCTATCACATGGCCGGCGAGCTGTTCAAAGCGATGGCTGGCATCGATGTCGTCCACGTCCCTTACCGCAACAGCGGCGAGGCCCGCAGCGGCGTGATCGGGGGGCAGGTGCAGATGATGATCGATGCGGTGCCGGCGATGGCGCCGAACATCGGCGAGAACCAGGTCCGCGCGCTCGCGACCACCGGCCAGCAACGCTCCACGGTGCTGCCGAACGTGCCGACCGCCGGCGAGGCCGGCGTTCCCGGCTACGAGGCGACGATCTGGCTCGGCCTGATGGCGCCAGCAGGCACGCCGAAGCCGGTCATCGACAAGCTCAACTCGGCCGTCAACGCGATGGTGAAGCGGCCCGACATCGTCAAGCTCTGGACGGAGCAAGGTGCCGTGCCGATGTCGATGACATCGGAGGAGTTTGACAAATTCCTGCGCGGCGACATCGCGAAATGGGCCGACGTCGTCAAGAAGTTCAACAAGTCCTGATGCTTTCGCGGGTCATGCCCACCATTCAATTCCAGCTCAACGGCGCTGCGGTGTCCGTGGATACCGATCCGGACCAGACGCTGCTCGACGTGCTGCGTGGCCGGCTCGGCATCACAGCTGCGCATTTTGGCTGCGGCGCCGGCGAATGCGGAGCCTGTTGCGTGATGGTCGACGGCCAGGCAACGGCGTCTTGCGATAGGCCGATGTGGTCGGTGGCGGACAAGGCCGTCGTTACACTTGAGGGTCTCGGGACGGTCGAGCAACCGCATCCGCTGCAACGCGCTTTCATCTCGAACCAGGCGATGCAATGCGGCTATTGCGTCTCGGGCATCCTGATCAGCGCGGCAGCGCTGCTGAAGCGCAATCCGTCGCCGACGGAGGCGGAGGTCAGAGCGGCGCTCGATCGCAATCTGTGTCGCTGCGGGTCGCATAACCGCATGGTCCGCGCCGTGCTGCGCGCGGCATCGGAGATCGCAACGTCATGAGCGCGCCGCCTCCTGGTCCGAAACTGCCGCACAGCCTGATCGCCAACCCAAGACTGTCGTCTTGGGTACGGTTCACCACCGATGGCCGCGTCGCAATCTTGCCCGGCAAGGTCGAGATCGGCCAAGGCGTCGTCACGGCGCTGGCGCAGATCGCCGCGGACGAGCTCGACGTCGAGATCGGCCGCATCGAGATGATCCGCGCCTCGACGGCGGTGAGCCCGAACGAAGGCGTCACCTCGGGCAGCCTGTCGATCCAGCAATCCGGCCGCGCGCTGCGCCACGCCTGTGCCGAGGTCCGCCAGCGTTTTCTCGCAGCGGCATCGGAACGGCTTGGCGTCGATCCAGCCCTGCTCGGTGTCGAGGATGGCATGATCTCCGGCCCCGGCAATGTCACGACCAGCTATTGGGAGCTCGCGGGAGACGTCTCGCTCGATCACGATGCAACGCCTGGCACAATCGCCAAGTCCGCCGCCACACGCAGCGTCGCCGGGCGTTCCATCCAGCGCGTCGACATTCCCGACAAGGTGTTCGCGCGGCCGCGCTTCATTCATGATCATGCGCTGCCCGGGCTGGCGCATGGGCGTGTGCTGCGGCCTGACGTCTCGCGTGCGCGACTGATCGCCCTCGACGAGGCGCTCGCGCGCAGCGTTTCCGGGCTCATCGCGATCGTCCGCGACAGCGACTTTGCCGGCGTCGTTGCCGACAGCGAGGCTGCGGCTGAAGCCGCGCTGAAAGCCCTGCGCAAGGGCGCGACTTGGTCGTCGGGGGAGCCGCTGCCGGATGAGAACGATCTGGCGGGCTTCCTGCGAGGCCAGCCGGTCGAGACCACCGTCATCGACACCAGGGCAGCAGTCACCATAAATGCTACGCGTACGCTCCGGCGGCAATACACCCGCCCCTACATCGCACATGCCTCGATCGCGCCGTCCTGCGCGATGGCGCAGTGGGATGACAACCTTATCCATGTCTGGACGCACAGCCAGGGCATCTATCTGCTCCGCGCGGATCTCGCAATCGTGCTCAAACTGCCGGCCGAGAACATCGTCGTCGAGCACATGGAAGGCGCCGGCTGCTACGGACACAATGCCGCCGATGACGTCGCACTCGATGCCGCGCTGCTGGCGAAGGCCGCCGGCGGCCGTCCGGTGCGGGTGCAGTGGTCGCGCCACGACGAGATGTCCCACGCGCCGTTTGGTGCCGCGATGGCCATCGAGATCGAGGCCGATCTCGATGCTGACAACGAAATCGTCGGCTGGCGTCATGCGATCTGGAGCAATGGTCATACGGCACGGCCTGGGCGCGCGGCCCAGCCCGCACTGTTGGCCGCAAGCGAAATTGCTAATCCCTATCCGCGCATGATCTCGACGAATCCGCCGCCCGCCAATGGTGGCGGCAGCGACCGCAACGCCGTTCCGCTCTACGATCTCCCGGCCTGGACCATCACCAGCCATCGCCTCCTGACCATGCCGGTGCGCACCTCGGCGCTGCGGACCCTCGGTGCGCAAGGAAACGTGTTCGCGATCGAATCCCTGATCGACGAGATCGCGGGTTTACGCGGTGAAGACCCGATCGCATTCCGCCTGCGACATCTCCGCGACGAGCGAGCGACGGATGTGATCCGTGCCGTGGCACGACGCGCGGGATGGAAGCCTGAAAGACGATCCGGCATCGGCCACGGCGTCGGCTTTGCCCGCTACAAGAACACCGGCGCCTATTGCGCCGCGATCGCCGAGGTCGAAGGCGCCGACGACATCCGCGTGGCGCGGCTGACGCTTGCGGTCGACGTGGGCGAAGCCATCAATCCGGATGGCGTCATGAACCAGATCGAAGGTGGCGCGATCCAGGCGACGAGCTGGGTGCTGAAGGAGCGCGTCCGCTTCGATCGCACGCACATCACCACCACCTCGTGGACGGACTACCCGATCCTGACCTTCAGCGAGGTCCCGACGGTGGATGTCGAGATCATCCAGCGACCGGAGATCGAGCCGGTCGGCGCGGGCGAGGCTGCGCACGGCCCGGTGACGGCAGCGATCGCGAATGCGGTTCATGATTGTCTCGGCCTGCGCATCCGCGACCTGCCGATCACGCGGGACAGGATCATCGCAGCCATGGAGCTTGCATCGTGACGACAGTGAACATTTTGAGCGGCGGTGCGGCGCAAGGCCTGGTGCGCGGCCTTGCCGAGGCCTTCAAGGCTCAGACCGGCTTCGGCATCGACGGCGAATTCGGCGCTGTCGGCATGATGGCGGACAAGCTGCGCGCAAGCGCGCCGGCGGATCTCGTGATCCTGACGCAGACCCTTCTTGGCAAGCTTGCCGCCGAGAAACTTGTCTTCCCCTCCTCAGTCGCGGATATCGGCCGCGTGGAGACCGCCCTCGCCGTCCGCAGCCGCGATCCCAAAGTGACCGTGAAGACGGAGGTTGATCTCCGCGACGTCCTGCGCTCGGCGGATGCCATTTACGTTCCTGACACCAAGGCCTCGACTGCCGGCCAGCACGTTGCAAAGGTGCTGGATCAACTCGGCATCGCCTACGAGGTCGCGTCGCGCTTGAGGATATTTCCGAACGGTGCCACAGCGATGCGCGAGCTGGCGACGTCCACGGCAATGCGGCCGATCGGATGCACCCAGGCGACCGAGATCATCGCGACCGGCGGCATTGCGCTATCGGGTGCGCTGCCGCCGGGATGCGAGCTGGTGACGACGTACACAGCCGGCATCGCCACGCGGGCGGTGCACCCTAAGGAAGCGGCGGCGCTGATCGCGCTGCTGACCGGTGCAGACCAGAGAGACCTGCGCCAGCGCATGGGTTTTGCCGGTTAGATCCGAATCCTATTTGTGCAATTGGGTGAGACCGGTCGGCGGGCCATCAACTCCGGTCCAGCCGCCGTCGACGAACAGCGTGCTGCCGCTGACATAGCTTGCGGCATCCGAGGCGAGATAGGCAACGGCCGTGGCGACTTCGTCGGCGCTGCTCCAGCGGTTGAACACGGTGTGGCCGGCATAGAGCTTGTAGATGTCGGGCCGCTGCTTGAATGGGCTGGTCAGCGCCGTCTCGACGATGCTCGGCGCGATCGCGTTGACGCGCACGCCGGCATGGCCGACCTCGGAGGCAAAGCCCTTCACCAGCAAACCGATCGCCGCCTTGGTCGAGCCGTAGATTCCGAGGCCCGGCTCGATAGTCACCGCGCGCACCGAGGAACAGGCGATGATGCTGCCGCCCTTCTGCTCGACCATGATGCGGCCGAACGCCTGGAAGAACCAGACCGTGCCCTTGACGTTGAGGTTCAGGACGCGGTCGAGATCCTCCTCGGTGTAGTCGAGGATCGTCTTGCGAATGTTGAGCCCGGGCGTCGTCACCGCGACGTCGAGCCGCGAAAACTTCTGCATCACGATCTTGGCCAGCGCATTGACGTCTGCAGCGCTCGAAGCATCGCAACTTGCCGCCTCGGCCCAGCCGCTCTTGTCGCGAATGCCAGCAGCGGTCGCCTCGGCCGCGTCCAACGCACGATCGGCGCAGACGACGCGGGCACCGAGCCCCGCCAGCGCCTCGGCGGACGATTTGCCGATGCCCGATGCGGCGCCGAGCACCACGGCGGTCTTGCCGGTGAGATCGAAGAGCTTGCGATAGTCAGTCACGGTCACGTCCTTTTCTTGTTTGCAGCCTAGCTGCTCGTTGCGCACCAAATGGTCGGGATACGAGAGGTCGGGGTTCGTTCGTACACCCGACAGCAGACGCATCAATCCAAAAACGGCATCGATCGATGCTCGCTTCAACTTGGACTCCCCACTCCGCGCGCCCTTACGAAGGCCAACGGGGAAATGGATTCAAGGAGGGGCGCTTGAGCGCGGACAGATCCATCATGGTCGCCAGAGAAATCTCGCGCGCGGCTTTCGGCTCGAGAAGGCCGCTTCCTGCTGCAATGCAGCAGAGACACCCCCTCCTAATCTCCTAGTTGATCTTCGCGACGTTCGCCTCGTATACTAATATATCAATTTACTGAGCACGCATGCCCGTCCGCTCGACGAAGAAAACTGAGGCCTCGGCTTCAGCCATGACCAGTCCTCGCCGCGGCAGGCCACCGCAGCGGGCGACGGCTTCGTCGCGCATCTACAGTGAGCTGCGCAGCGAATTGGTGACAATGCGGCGCAGGCCCGGCGAAGTGGTTTCGGAATCGGAGATCGCGCTCAGCTATGGCGTCAGCCGCACGCCCGTGCGCGAAGCGATCCTGAAGCTCTCCGACGAGGGCCTGCTGGACGTTTTCCCGCAATCAGGAATCTTTGTTTCCCGCATCCCGCTCGCCGCCCTGCCTGAGGCCATCATCATCCGCAAGGCCCTGGAAGAGACGACGGCGCGGCTCGCGGCCGAACGCGCGACGACAAGCCAGGTTCTGCAATTGCGCTCGATCGTGGAACGTCAGCGCGAGGCGGATGAGGCCGGGGACCGGGTTGCATTTCACCAGGCCGACGAGCTTTTCCACGCCACCATCGCCGACGTCGCCAGACACCCCGGAATCTGGACGCTGATCCTGCATGTGAAGGTGCATGTCGATCGCTATCGCCAACTGACGCTGCCGGTCACCGGACGCATGACGCAGGTAATTGCCGAGCACGAGCCGATCCTCGCGGCGATCGAGGCGCGCGATCCGCAACGTGCGGGGATTGCGATGGAGCGGCATCTCGACCGGCTGCTCCGCGACATCTCGGAGACGCAACATACCAATCCGGAGTTTTTCGCGAGCACGGAATGACCGTATCTCCGGTCGACGACGACACACACCGAAGAAGCAATGAGGGAGGACTACCATGAGACGCCGTGATTTCATCAAACTGAGTGCAGGACTAGGTGCAGGCCTTGGAGCAGCCTCGCTTGCTCCGATCTCTCCGGCCCGCGCCCAGACCAAGGCCGTGTTCAAGGCTGCCGACGTGCAGCCGGTCGGCTATCCGACGGTTGCCGCCGTCGAAAGCATGGGCAAGAAGCTCGCCGAGGCGACGCAGGGGCGCCTCTCGATCCAGACCTATCCCTCCGCGCAACTCGGCGCCGAAAAGGAGACGATCGAGCAGACCCAGATCGGCGCGATTCAGATGCTGCGCGTCAGCGCCGGCGCGGTCGGCCCGATCGTCGACGACATCAACGTCGTCAACATGCCGTTCCTGTTCAAGAACGTGGCCCAATCCTGGAAGATGATGGACGGCGAGATCGGCCAGGAACTGCTCGACAAGATTACGGCCAGCCCGAACGCCAATCTGGTCGGTTTGTGCTGGATGGATTCCGGTGCGCGCAGCTTCTACAACACCAAACACCCGATCAAATCGATCGCCGACATTCACGGCCTGAAGCTTCGCGTGATCGGCAACCCGATCTTCATCGACATGGTCAACGCGCTTGGCGGCAACGGCATCGCGATGGGCTACGACCAGGTGTTCTCATCGCTCCAGACTGGCGTGATCGATGGCGCCGAGAACAACCCGCCGAGCTACGTGTTCAGCAACCACTACACCGCGGCGAAATACTACTCGCTGACCGAGCACCTGATCATTCCCGAGATCCTGTGCTTCTCCAAGCGGTCCTGGACCGCGCTGTCCGCCGACGACCAGGCGCTGATCAAGAAGTTCGCCCGCGAAGCCCAGCTCGAGGAGCGTGAGCTCTGGAAGAAGTATGAGACGACGGCGATGGAGAAAGCCAAGGCCGCCGGCTGCGAGATCGTGGAGATCGCCGACAAGAAGCCATTCCAGGATGCGGTCAAGCCGGTCTGGGACAAGTATGGCCCGAAATACCAGGCGATGATCCAGCGCATCCAGGCGCTCTGAGCTTTCTCAAACAGAGCCAAAGCGCGACGATCACTCATCGCGCTTTGGCCTTCACAATTCGAACCACCAGAGCAGGAAACGAGGATGGCCGCACTGTTTCGCCGAGCGATGGACTTTCTCTACCTGTTGTGCGTGATCGTCGGCTGCATCGCACTGGTGTTGATCTCCGCGGTGATCCCGTGGGCGGTGTTCACGCGGTACGTACTCAACAGCGCGGCTTCGTGGCCGGAGCCAATGGCGGTGCTGCTGACGATCGTTTTGACCTTCATCGGTGCAGCCGCCGGCTATCGGCTTAACCTGCATATGAGCGTCGGCTATTTCGCCAAGAAGCTGCCTCCGCTGCTGCAACGGGCGACGGACATTCTGGTCCAGCTGCTGATGGCGCTGATCGCTCTGTTCATGGTGATCTGGGGCGAGCGACTGGTCGAGGTCACCTGGCACAACAGCATTGCCGACTTCCCCTCGCTCTCGGTCGGTGTCACCTATCTGCCGATTCCGATCGGCGGCCTCTGTCTGCTCCTGTTCGTGATCGAACGGATTTTCCTCGGCGCGCCGCCCGACCCGATCGGCAAGCATTCCGAAACCGCCCCCTTCGAGTGAGCCGGGAGTCACCGCAATGGACATCTTCATCCTCCTCGGCACGATGATCGTGTGCTTCCTGATCGGCATGCCGATCGCCTATTCGCTGGCGATGGCAGCAATCGCCGGCGCGCTGTCGGTCGGCATTCCGCTGGAAGCCTTGATGCTGAAGATCTCGGACGGCGTCAGCAAAGTGGCGATGCTGACAATCCCGTTCTTCGTGCTCGCCGGCGCCATCATGGCCGAAGGCGGCATGGCGCGGCGACTGGTTGCCTTTGCCGACGTGCTGGTCGGCTTGACCCGCCTGCGCGGCGGACTGTCGATCGTCAACGTGCTGGCGACGACCTTCCTCAGCGGCATCTCCGGCTCGGCCGTGGCCGATACGTCGGCGATCGGCTCGGTGATGATCCCGCAGATGGAAAAGAACGGCTATCCGCGCGTGTTCGCCACCAACCTCACCATCTCCTCCTCGGTACAGGCGCTGCTGGTGCCGCCAAGCCACAATGCGGTGCTCTATTCGCTTGCCACCGGCGGCACGATCTCGATCAGCGCACTGTTCATGGCGGGCGTCTTCCCAGGACTGCTGATCGGCTTCTCGCTGATCATGCTGTGCCTGGTGATCGCCTATCGTGAAGGTCATCCGCAGGGCCGCACCGTGCCGGCCAAGGATGCCATCAAGATCACGATCGATGCGGCCTGGGGCCTGATCACGCTCGTCATCATCCTCGGCGGCATTCTGGGCGGCATCTTCACGGCGATCGAAGCCGGCGCGGTCGCCTGCATCTGGGCGTTCTTCGTCACCATGTTCGTCTACCGCGACTACAAATGGCGCGACCTGCCGGTGCTGCTGCATCGGACCTTGCGTACCGTCGCGATGGTGATGACGCTGATCGCCTGCGCTTCCGCCGTCGGCTACATCATGGCGCTGACACAGATGCCGGCGAAGATGACGGCGTTCTTCCTGTCGATCTCCAGCAACAAATACGTCATCCTGTTGCTGCTCAACGTCCTCTTGCTGCTGCTTGGCACATTGCTCGACATGGCGCCGTCGATCCTCATCGCCACGCCGATCCTGCTGCCAGTGATGCAGAATTTCGGCGTCGATCCCGTGCACTTCGGCATGATCATGCTGCTCAATCTCGGCATCGGCCTGTGCCATCCGCCCGTCGGCGCGATCCTGTTCGTCGGCTGCGCCGTCGGCAAGGTCTCGCTGGAAGAGGTCATGCGCAAGATCTGGCCGTTCTACGGCGTCATGCTGTTCGTGCTGATGCTCGTCACCTACCTGCCCGAGATCTCGCTCTGGCTGCCGCGTCACATCCTGCACTGAGCTGATCGCGCCGGTGCGTCACTTGACGGCGGGAAAGTCACTCGCCGTCGAGGCCGCTCTCGGCTAACTCGCGCAGCGCATCGGTGTCGAGCACGACGATGGCACCGTGCTCGAGGCGCACCCAGTTACGGCCGGCCCACGCACGCAATTGCTTGTTGATGCTCTCTCGTGTCATCCCCACCATTTCGCTGATCTCCTGCTGGGTGATCGCGAGGGTGCCGCTGCCGGAATCGAACTTGCGCTCCTCGGTGAGGCCAAGCAATGCGCTCGCGAGCCGGCCCGGCAGATTCTGCAAGATCACTTGCTCGACCTGCTGGCTGGTCCAGCGCAGCCGTGCGCAGAGCAATTCGATGAATTTCATCGCCAGCGCCGGCTGACTCTTCACAAACGGGAGAAAGTCGCGGCGGTCGATGATGTAGAGCTCGCAATTGGTGTTGGCAGTCGCATCGGCCGACCGTGGCGCACCATCGAGCACCGCGATCTCGCCGAAGATCTCTCCGGGACCGATCAAATTGAGAATGGCGTTGCGACCATCGGGCGACGAGGAGGAAATTTTCACCGTTCCAGTGATCACAGCGAACAGATTGTTTCCGGGGTCGCCCTTGGCGGCGATCGTCGCTCCGCGCTTGACCGTGGTATGCTTGGCATAGCGGCAGAGTTGATCGAGCGCGTCCGGCTCCAGATCCGCAAAGATCGGATGCTTGCGCAGGACCAACAGTTTGTTACCCGACGACTGCCGGGGGTCGCCGGTCTTGTCCTGAGGCACGCCGGGACTCCTGAGACTGCGAGCGCTGGAGTTCCTGCGTAGTCAGTGTTGCCGGTCTTTTCAACCGGAAAGCACGGGACAGTTTGATGCAACTGCCCTTAAAATGCCGCGGTGGCACCACTAATTCGCACCTGCAGGGTGCGCCGGCGCGCTTCAGACCATGCAAAGTTGCAGAGACGGCAGATCACCATAGAGCGCGAGCACGGCGGAGCAGGACGACCGCCACCGTGGGAGGCGCATCCAAATGATCTCGGGAACTTCAGCGCTTGGTATCCGAACTGTGCCCGCCAGCACTGGTCTGTCGGTCCGCCCAGGCCAGCGCCCAAGCAAATGCGACAAAGACGGCCACAACGGCCATGGTCACCAGCAGCGCGTCAGTCGGCATTATGCCCTCCCGGACTTTGTTTGGGGCATTATTGGCGAGGCGCGAATGACGTCATTGATCCGGATCAAAAATCAGCGAGGGCCCCCGGCACGGGCGGGATTCACGCCGCGGCCAAGGCCTCGACCCGAGCGGGGTCGCGCAAACTGATTCCGCCATGGATGATCTCGATCGCCCCGTGTCGTTCCAGCTTAGTGAAGGTACGGCTGACGGTTTCGATGGTCAGACCAAGATAATCCGCAATGTCCTGCCGGCTCATCGGCAAAGGGACCGTATTCGACGAGCCCTTGAGCGAGACCAGTCGCTCCCGCCAGCCGAGCAGAAAGGTCGCGACCTTTTCATCCGCCGAGCGACGACCGAGCAGAACCATGTGGTCGCGCGCCTGGCTCAGCTCGCGAATCGCCAGCTCGTTGATTCGCTTCAGCAGATGCGGGCGGCCTTCCATGAAGCGGCCGAACGGTGCCTTGGCGAATTGGCACACGGTCACGGCACCGATCGCATCGGCCGAAAAATTGTGGCGCCCGGAGGTATTCATCCCCAGGAAATCGCCGGGCAACGCAAAGCCCACGATCTGCCGGCGACCGTCAGGCAGCAGCTTGTATAGCCGCATCACCCCTTCGAGAAGGTTGTAGAATGAGGTCGTGATATCCTCCTCGGAAAACACTGTCTCTCCCGCCCCGAAATGAACGCGGCGCCCGAGATGCTCGAATTCCTTGAGTTCAGCCGGGTCCAGTGACGCACAAACCGCGATGCCGCGGACCGCGCAGTCGCTGCAAAAATGACCGTTTGGCTCAATCATCGTCATGGAAGCCTTCATCCACCGCTCCAGGCGTCTCCGAGTCTCCGAACCTGACAGAGGTCCACCGCGCTGACTGCATTTTACTGCAACCGGCCAGAGCCGATTGACCCAGATCAAATTTGACGCCCAACCCAGCCCTATTCTGCCTTGAGAGTTCAATGGGACCGATTTCCATGCTGCAGACCGCGCTGCGCCACGGCCTGATTGGGCTGTTCCTGATCACTCCCGCGCTCGCCGCGCCGACCGCCGAACAGCGCGGCAAGGCCTACGCGCGCGCCAATTGCGCGCGCTGCCACGCGATCGACCGTCGCTCGGAAAGCCCGCTCAAGATCGCTCCGCCGTTCAGGACCTTGCACCAGCGCTACGCGATCGATTCCCTCGAGGAAGCGCTCGCCGAAGGTATCTATACCGGTCACGCCGACATGCCCGCCTTCGAGCTCGAGCCTGAGCAGATCCATGACCTGCTGTCCTATCTCAAGACGCTCGAGTAGCTCCGGAAGCATCACACCGCCTGCACCGTCCAGCCGATCAGCTCTCTTGCGATCCGTGCGAAAGCTGCGTCGAACGCCGTAACCGCGGCAGCTGGCTCAACCTTGTCCAGCTTCTCGCTGGTCTCGACCAGGCGGGATGCGATCGCCTTGCCATTCTTGTCGACAATCCGTGCCGACAGCCCGATTTCGACCCGCGGCTCCCCCTCGGTGGCAATGCGGAAACGCCTAATGTCGATTAGAAGCTGATATTCCGCCTGCCCTAAGTCCGCCGTCCGCAACGGAGCATGCGCGATATCGTAATTCTCGAAGCCATCGATCAGCCGCGCCTGCACCAGCTTTGGAATGCTGTCGGCCCACAGGAAGTCAGCGAAGCCTTTGATGTCGCCAACCGGCGAGAACAGCATGCGCTGCGTCTGAAGCATCGCCACCGCGGTCGGTTCGGGAATGGCCAGCGATGCCGAGAGTGTCTTTCCGACCTGTCCGAGATCTTGCGGCGTGCGGAGATCATAGGTGATCTTCTGTGCAGGCGCGCCGCCGCCGGTCATTTTTTCGAGGCCCGCCAGGATGCCGTCGATCTTACCTGCGTTGCGCGCAAGGCCGTCCGAAAACGTCCTGAAATTGGCGATGGTGTCCTTAAGTGGGCCGGAATTGTCCTCAAGCACGGAATCAACGCGCCGCAGCGCGCCGCGCGCCGCCTGCGTCATGCTCTGGCCCGCGCCAGCCTCGGCGATCAAAGTCAGGGGCTCGCCAGACTTCGCGAGGATCATGCCGCCCTCCAGCGTCACGACCGGCACGCCCGTGAGCCCCTGGAAATCAAGCCCGACCTTGGTGTCGGCGCGCACCGGCGTTGCCGAAGCGACCGAGATCGTCGCGTTGACGAAGCGCGGATTGTCGGGCGCAAGGCCAAGCTGGGCCACCTCCCCGACGCGGATGCCGTTGAACAGCACGCCGGCACCGACCAGAAGACCCGGCACCGGCCCCTGGAATTGCACATGGTAACTGGTGCGCGGGCCAATCCCACCGCTGTTGTTCAGCCAATAGACGAAGCCGAAAACCGCGAGGATCGCGGCCAGCACGAAGGTGCCGATCAACACGTAGGGAGCGCGGGTTTCCATGTCTCATCTCATCTGTGGTTGCAGCATCTGCGAGCGCTTGCCGTGGAAATAGGCCCGCACCCAGGGATGCTCGGATTGCAGCAGGTCGCGCATCGGGCCGATCGCCACGATCCTGCCATCGGCAAGCGCGGCGACACGGTCGCAAACCGTGGTGAGGCTTGCGAGATCATGGGTCACCATGAAGACGGTGAGCCCGAGAGTCTTTTGCAACGTCCGGATCAACGCATCGAAATCGCCCGCGGCGATCGGATCGAGACCGGAGGTCGGCTCGTCGAGGAAGAGGATCGGTGGATCGAGCGCGAGCGCACGCGCCAGCGCCACGCGCTTGGTCATTCCGCCCGACAGTTCGGACGGATATTTGTCGCCATCCTGGGCGCGCAACCCAACCATCTCGAGCTTGGCGATCGCGATCTCGTCCATCAGCTCCTGTGACAACACGAGATTTTCGCGAAGCGGAAATTGCACGTTCTGCCTGACGGTCAGCGAGGAGAACAGCGCGCCCTGCTGGAAAAGGATGCCCCATGTCGCTGCGCGGCTGCGATCATGCGGGCCGCCGATCGGCTGTCCCATGACTTCGATGGTGCCGCTGCGACGCGGGATAAGACCGATAATGGTACGCATCAGCACCGACTTGCCGCCGCCAGATGCGCCCACCAGCCCAAGAATCTCGCCGCGGCGGACATCGAGCGAGAGATGGTCGAGCACGGTCTGACGGCCGAAACCAACCACGAGATCGTGGACCCGGATCGCGAACTCCGCTTGCGGCTCGGACATCGTCACATTCCAATCGACGCGAAGAAGATCGCAAACAGGCCGTCCAGTACGATCACCAGGAAGATCGACTTGACCACCGATGTCGTCGTCTGCCGACCAAGCGATTCCGCGCTCCCCTTGACGCGCAATCCTTCGCTGCAGGCGACGATCCCGATCACCAGCGCCATGAACGGCGCCTTCAGGATCCCCACCTCGAAATGGGTCACGGAAATGGCCTCATGCAGCCGCGCGATGAAGATCGCCGGCCCCATGTCGCCGTAGAATTGTGCAACCAGACCGCCGCCATAGAGCGCGGCCATTGATCCGATGAAGGCGAGAATGGGCAGTGCGATGACCAGAGCAGCCACGCGCGGCAAGATCAGGACGTCGACGGGATCGAGTCCCATGGTCGCCAGCGCGTCGATTTCTTCACGCATTTTCATCGAGCCGAGCTCGGCGGTATAGGCGCTTCCCGATCGTCCGGCGACCATGATGGCGACGATCAGTACGCCGAGCTCGCGCAAGACAAGGATGCCGACCATGTCGACTGTGTAGGACTCCGCGCCGAACCTGCGGAAATGAAAGAATCCCTGCTGGGCGATGATCGCGCCGATCAGGAAGGTGATCAGGACGACGATTGGAATCGCCTGCAACCCGATCCGGTTGAGCTGGTAGACCAGCGACGTCAGACGCAGCGAGCGGGGCCGCCGTAAGACGCCGACCACTGCCACGAACAGGGCGCCCAGCATTTGCAGAAAGACCGCGATATCTTCGCGGGCACCGATCGTGGCCTTGCCGAGGTCGTTCAGCCTTAGCAGGACGGGGTTGGAGGCGGCCGCTGGCGGCGCCGTGTGATGATTGACCTGCCGCACTTCCTCCAGCAGCCCGCTGAAATGATCGGCCACACCCACGATCTCGGCTGGCCTGCCGGAGGACGCAACCCTGCGCGACATCTTCTCCAGGATCCAGGCACCGAGCGTATCGAGGGCCGTGATGCCCGACATGTCCAGCGTCACGGCTCTGGATCGATCGACCTCTGCGCCGACCGAGCGGGACAATGTCTCGAGCGTCGTCACATTCGCCGCCGTCCAGGGCCCTTCCGGGCGCAATCTTAGAACGTCGCCAGACGGCGTCGCCAGCAACAGCGGTTCCGGGTTCACGCTTCCACCTCATCGGGACAATCTGGTCCCATTCAGCTGTTGTTTCTATGCCAGCATGTGACGGAGGATTTGACCTGTCTCAAGACCACGCGCGCCGCTTGACGCAAATCAAGCGCGTCCACACCGGCGCGACTTAGGCTCATTTCATTCAATGGAGACATCAAATCCATGTTCGACAGCGACAGGATGAGCGAAGAACTGCGAACGTTGAAGGTGGACGTCGCCCGGCTGCTGAGCACGGCTGGCGAGCAGATGTTCGAGAGTTCGAAGGACCGTGCGGAGATCCTCGCTGATCAGATCAAGGCGGCGCTGGCCGAACTCGGCGAAACCGTCAGCGAGGAGCAGGAGCAGCTCCATGACTTGATCACGGAGCGCCCGGTCGCCTCACTCGCTTCCGCCTTTGCGCTCGGCGTCGTGGTCGGCTTCATGCTGAGGAGGCATTAAGTGAATACCGAGAATGTGGTCAAGCATCTGCGCGCCTTGTGGCGCACCGACAGGATCATCGCGGATATCCGACTGCGACACCTGCTGGTCGGGCTTGGGATGCGGGCCTTCGCGGCACTGATCGCCGCATTTGGTCTGCTGATGCTGGAGTTGTCGGCCTACTTCGCCCTTGTCCAGATCTGGAGTGCGATCGCCGCGGCGGCCATCCTCGGAGCGATCAATTTCGCCATCGCTGCGGTCCTGTTCATCTTCGCCGGGCGCCCGCCGTCAGGCCGCGACATCGAGCTTGCCAATGAAATCCACGACACATCGATCGAGGCCCTTCAAGTCGAAGCCCGGGCGTTTCAGACCCAATTGACGGGCGCGGTCCATCATCCGCTCAACACGATCGTGCCGGTGCTGGTGCCGCTCATCGCGATCATCGTCAAGAACATGCGGAAGACCGCCAAAGAGAGTGCAGCAGACGTAACGTCCGATGCGCGTTCGTAGCGACGCGCCTTAGAGATTCAGCCGTACGTCGCAGATATCAGGCTCGGTCGGATCGGGCTTGATCTCGAAGCCGAGCTGACGGCACATCTCGAGCATAACGACGTTCTCCTTGAGCACGTCACCCGAGATGCTCTTGAGGCCTTCCGATTTGGCATAGTCGATGATCAGCTGCATCAAAGCCCAGCCGAGACCCCTGCCCTTGAGGTCGGACCGCAGCAGTATCGCGTATTCGCCTCTCTCGTAGATCGAGTCCGAGTGCAATCGCACCACTCCGACCATCTCGTTGCTGTCATCGAAAGCAATGAACGCCATGGCCCGCGCATAGTCGAGCTGGGTCAGCCGCGCGATGAACTCATGGGTAAACTCCTTCATCGGCGCGAAGAATCGCAAGCGAAGATCGTGAGGCGTGACGTGGCGCAGGAATTTGTGAATGGTCGGCTCGTCCTCGGGACGCAAGGGCCGCACCGAGATGTGCCAGCCGTCCTTGAGCGTAAGGCGACGCTCCCATTGCGACGGATAGGCGCGGACGGCAAAATTCGCAGGCCCCGAGCCCGCGAATTTCCGTTGCGGCGGCCCCACGGCCACGCGCGCATCGACGGCCGTCACGCCGGACTCATCAGCGAGAAGCGGGTTGATATCGAGCTCATGGATCTCGGGAACATCTGCCACCATCTGCGCCAGCTTGACCAGGACCAGAGCGACGGCGTCCTGCTTGACGGCCGGCACGTCCCGGTAGGCACGCAGCAATCGCGACACCCGTGTGTGCTCAATCAGATCACGGGCAAGCTGTAAATCAAGCGGCGGCAGCGCAAGAGCCTTGTCATTGATGATCTCTACCGCCGTCCCACCGCGGCCGAACACGACGACGGCGCCGAAAGTTGGATCATCGGCGAGACCCAAGATCAGCTCACGCGCCTTGGCCTTGACGACCATCGCCTGCACAATGATGCCATCAATGCGGGCTTCGGGCCGCAATGTCTTCGCCCGCGCGATAATATCGACGGCGGCCGCGCGTACTGCTTCCGTCGTTGTTAGATTAAGAACGACACCGCCGACGTCGGACTTGTGCAGGATGTCGCGCGACATAACTTTGAGCACGACGGTGGCGCCTCGCGCGAATATCCCTTCCGCATATCCGATCGCCTCCTCGACATTTTCAGCCGCATAGGTCGGCACCATGGCGATGTCATAACAGCCAAGCAGGTGCTTGATCTCGACGGGCTCCAGCCATTTGCGTCCGTCAGAGATGGCCGTCGTGACGATCTGCTTCGCAGCGGCGATGTCGGGCACGAATGAGTCGGGCATCGCCGGGGGAACCTGACTCAACTCGTCGACCACCTCGCGATGCCGGACCATGTGCATGAAGCCGCGCACCGCATCATCTTCAGTCGGATAGTTCGGAATGCCGGCGGCGGACAGCGTCGCGGTGATCTCCTGATCAGCCCCGACCCAGGCCGCAAGCACGGGCTTGGCCCAACTGCGGTGCTTCTCGCGATATTTTCCGATGAGCTCGGTCACGGTCGTCGCGATCTGAGCGGCCGATGCGATCGCAGTCTGCACGTTGAGCACCAGGACCGCATCATTGCCGGGATCTTCGAGTAGCACTTCGAGCGCTGCCGCGTAACGCGGCGCATCCGCGTCGCCGACGATGTCGACGGGATTTGCGCCTGACCAGGCCGGCGGCAGCACCGCGTCGAGCCGTCGGCGCGTCTCCGCTGTCATCGGCGCAGGAATTCCGCCGAGGTCCGCGAGCCGATCAACCGCGAGAACGCCGATGCCGCCCCCATTCGTCAGAATCGCAAGGCGCTTTCCCGCGGGCGACCCGACCCGGCCCAGGGTCTCGGCACAATCGAACAGCTCGCGTAGATCGGATACCCGAAGGACGCCGGCGCGGCGGAAGGCCGCATCATAGACCGCGTCGGCGCCAGCGAGCGCACCTGTATGTGTGGCCGCCG
This sequence comes from Bradyrhizobium guangzhouense, assembly GCF_004114955.1. Taxonomy (NCBI): domain Bacteria; kingdom Pseudomonadati; phylum Pseudomonadota; class Alphaproteobacteria; order Hyphomicrobiales; family Nitrobacteraceae; genus Bradyrhizobium; species Bradyrhizobium guangzhouense. The sequence continues at coordinate 2,327,274 of NZ_CP030053.1, read as the reverse complement.
CTTTCGCCCCCTGCGCCAGGCGGCCGGACTTGACGACAACGACCGGCTTCACGCGCGCGGCGGCACGCGCCGCCGACATGAATTTTCGCGCGTCCTTGATGGACTCGATGTAGAGCAGGATCGCCCGCGTCTTGTGGTCCATCGCGAAATAATCGAGCAGATCCGCGATGTCGACGTCGACCTGATCGCCGATCGTGACGATGCCCGAGAAGCCCACGCCACGTTGCGTGGCCCAGTCCACCATGCCGGCCGCGATCGCGCCCGATTGCGAGATCAGCGCAAGGTTGCCTGCCGCCGGCATATGAGCCGCGAAGCTCGCATTGAGGCTTGTGCCGGGCATCATGATGCCGAGACAGTTGGGGCCGATCAACCGCATGCCGTATCTGCGAGCGGCGGCGATGGAGGCCGCCTCAAGCGATCCCGGTCCGTGGCCGAGCCCCGCTGAAACGATCAGGGCGCCGGCCGAGCCAAGACGGCCGGCCTGATCGATGATGTCGGGAATCGCGCCTGCCGGCGCGGTGACGACGATGAGTTCAGGTACGAAGGACAGTTGCGCCAGGCTGCTCACCGCGGCCATGCCGTCGATCGCCGCGTGGCGCGGGTTCACCAGGCCGAACGGCCCCTTGAACTCCGCCTTGCGAATGTTCTGCAGGACCGCGCGCCCGACGGAAACCGGACGGGAGCTTGCACCGACCAGCGCGACAGACTGGGGCGACAGCAGATTCTTCAGGCGGTAAGTCGACATGATCACAATTGTCCGATCGGGCAACGGGTCCGACAGCTAGGATGCTACCCCGGATATGGGTTGAAACGCAGCTAGTGCGACATCATCACCCAGCATGGTGGCTGGCCGATGACCGTCTTGGTCACGCCGCCCCAGACGGTCTCGTTCAGGCGCGAATGGTGATAGGCGCCCATGACGATGGCGTCGACGGCATGGGATTGCGCCCAGCTCCCCAGCACCTTGCCGATCGAGCTCCCGCCCTCCTGCACCGTTTCGAAGGATGCATAAATGCCGTGTTCCCGGAGATGATGGACGAGACTGTGGCCAGATTGCGTGATCGCTGCGGCCTCATATCCGCTACGGTGATCACACGCACTAAAGCGGCGGCTTGCAGGATCGGCAATGCGTCGCCGACCGCGCGCGCAGCTCGCGCCGAATGGTCCCAAGCGATCATGACGCTCTCAAACTCCGGCCGCAGCGTCTCCACATGTTGCTCCGGACAGAGCAACAGGGGTCGGCCAGATTGGAACAGGAACGTTTCGACGATGTTTTCGGTTCGGCTGTCATGCGGCTTCACAGGGATCAAGGTGAGGTCGCTGAAGCGCGCTTGCGCGGCCAAGGTCAACGCGATCTGGTCGGCCGACACGCCGGCCGATCGGCTTTGGGCGCGAATGCCGGCACGCGAAGCTGCATTGGTGAACGCGTTCAGAAGCTGCTGCATGTTGCTCGCTTCGCGCGCGCGTTCCACGGGCCCGGGATCATCGGGGAACACCACCTTCGGCCGCACGAAGGCATCGTCTTCGAGCGCGAGCGCGGTGATCCTGGCGCCGAGATCGGCAGCAACGGCGACGCACTTCTCGATCGCGGCAAGCGTAGGATCGCGCGGCTCGCCAAACAGCGGCAGAAAGACGTCCTTGATGGGCATCGAATTCTCCTTGCCGCTCAGGATAGGCCGCCCTTGCTCCGGTCGCTTGATCCTCCTCAAGCCGGGAAAACTCGGCTCTGCCAGCCGACGCCAGTCCTTGACGGAAGTCAAGGACTGGTCGCACTCCCCGGTTAAGAGTTACGTTGGTTTGCGGCCGGACCGCTTGGGACGCCCATCAGCAAGATGCCGGCAGGAATGACAGACTATTCTGCGACCCAGGAGCGGATTTTCTCGGCACTGACCGCGCATGCTGGTGCGAAGCGGATCGACACGCATGCTGCTTCGGTCTTCCTCGATGGGTCCCGCGCGCTGAAAATCAAGCGGGCGGTCAAGTTTCCGTTCCTCGACTATTCAACACTCGAAAAACGCAAAGCGGCCTGCGAAGAGGAACTCCGGATCAATCGGCCGCATGCGCCACAGATCTATCATCGCGTCGTGGCCATCACAGAAGAACCGGACGGTTCGGTGAAAGTCGACGGCCGCGGCCGGCCGATCGAGTATGCCGTCCACATGTCACGTTTCGACGAGAACCGCACGCTGGACCATTTGGCGAAAGCCGGACAGTTCGATGCGAGCCTTGCATCGTCCATCGCCGATGCGATCGCGGCATCGCATGCGGCAGTGACTTCCGCTCAGGGTGAGGCATGGGTTTCCTCAATCCCGGAGCTGATCGACGGAAACAGCAACGGCCTGCGCAGCGGCGATCATGCCCCAGCCGCGGAGATCGAGCAGCTTGCAACTGACTCGCACAGAACGTTCCAGCGTATTCGTCCACTTCTCGAACAACGCGCACGCCAGGGTTTCGTCCGCCGTTGCCACGGCGACCTGCATCTTGCGAATATCGTGTTGATCGAACAACAGCCTGTGCTGTTCGACGCGATCGAGTTCGACGAGAAGATGGCGACCGTCGACGTGCTCTACGATCTCGCATTCGCACTCATGGATCTGTTGCACCATGATCAGCCTCTGGCAGCCAACGTCGTCCTGAACCGGTATCTTGCCGCCACTCCGTCCGAAAATCTCGACGCGCTCGGCGCGCTGCCGCTGTTCATGTCCATTCGCGCGGCAATTCGCGCCCAGGTGGCGCTGGCGCGGCTGACACCGTCGCACCCCGACGATGCCGGCATTCTTGACGAGGCACGCCGCTATTTCGACCTGGCCCGGACGCTGATCCGGCCTTCTGCTCCCCGTTTGGTCGCTGTGGGTGGACTGTCCGGCACCGGCAAAACGGTTCTGGCGCACGCACTCGCGCCGACCGTAGCGCCGCAGCCGGGCGCCGTCGTGTTGCGCAGCGATGTCATACGCAAGCAGCTATTCGGGGTCGCAGACACGGACCGGCTGCCACCATCCGCCTACACGCCCGAGCTTGCCGAGCGGGTTTACGCGACCTTGGCCGAGCGCGCCCGCCGTGTATTGATTCAGGGCCATTCGGTGATCGTCGACGGCGTGTTCGCCCGGGATTTCGAACGAGACGCGTGCGTCAAGCTGGCCCGGGATTGCAGCGTGCTTTTCACCGGCCTTTTCCTGGTCACGGATCTTGCGACCCGGCAAGCCCGAATCGGCGGCCGCCGCAACGATGCATCGGATGCCACGCAAGAGGTTGCCGCGTTGCAAGAGCAATATAATATCGGCCAGATCGGTTGGGCGACCATCGACGCATCCGGAACGCAAGCGCAAACGCTCCAGAACTGCCGGGACGCGATCGCTAAGGGCTGGTAAGGCAATCTGATTGGCGCGGGCTAGGATGGTGCGACTTACCAGGAGTTCGAAGGCAACGGCCGATACGAAGGCGGCAGCGCGTCGGAACGCTCTGCCCGGCCGCCTGAGCCCCGGCATGGCTTGCGATACGGCCTTCCGTATCATCGCACGCCGCCACCTCGCGGCCGTGCTTGCCCAGCATGAGGGCACCTGCCGTGGCGATCCGGACGCGCTGCACGAGATCCGAATCGCGCTGACGCATTTGCGGACTGCAATTCGCTTCTTTTCACCCATGGTCGACGATGCGCTACGCCCTAAAGTCTGGGCAGAATTGAAATGGCTGAATAGCCAGCTCGGCATGGTGCGTGACCTCGACGTCGCCATCGAACGCATCGTGGCCGAGACCGGCGGCGAGCTCGCCGTGATCGCCGAGCTCCAGCACTGGGACGAGAAGCGCGCCGAGAGCCATCGCCTGCTGGCGCGTGCGCTGCAATCGGCACGATATCGTCGGCTGGTTGAACAGACCTCGAGCTGGATCGAGGGCGGCCCCTGGTCGACGCGCCGTAGCAAAGTGGCCATCAGGCTACGCCGCTGCCCGCTCGCCGACCATGCAACGGCACAGCTGGCGGAATGGGAAAAGACGCTACTCAGGAAGGCCAAAAAGCTGCGCAAGCTTGACGTCGAGAAGCGGCACAAGCTGCGGATTCTCAACAAGCGGCTGACCTATTCGATCGAATCGCTGGAGGATCTGTTCGCCGACAGGTCGCTGGCGAAGCAGAAATCGATCCTCAAGCAATTGCGCAAGGCGCAGAAGTCCCTCGGACAGTTGAACGATGATGCGCGCGGCCAGACGCTGGCCGCCTCGTTGGACGAGGCGCTTGCCGAAGCCGGCATTCGCTTTCTCGACCGCAAGCGGGAAAGGAAGCTGTTGCAGACCGCATCGACCGCGTACCGCAAGCTGAACAGAGCCGAGCCGTTCCGCTCCTCCGATCTAACGCCGGATGCGGAGCCGGAGGATTAGGTGCGCACGTAGTCGCCGGGGGCGTTCGGCAGGCCGCTGACGTCTCCATATCCGGTCTGCGGCGGATCACAGAGCGCGCCGGACCTCGCGACGAGCCAGCGGGTCCACTCCGGCCACCAGGATCCCTCGACATGAGGGGCCAGCTTCAGCCATTCGTCCGGGCCGACATAGGGCGCGTCCGCAGCCTTGGTCATCACCTGATAGCTGTGACCGGGCTCATCGGGCGGTGCGACGACGCCGGCATTGTGGCCACCACTTGTCAACAGGAAGGTCAGGTCAGCATCGACCTGATAGTGGAGCTTGTGCACGGATCGCCACGGCGCCACGTGATCGGTGATCGTACCGACCACGAACATCGGCGCATGTATGTCGGACAGCGAGATGCCCCGACCTCCCACAAGGTAACGTCCTTCGGCGAGGTCATTATCAAGGAACAGCTTACGCAGATATTCCGAATGCATGCGATAGGGCAATCGCGTTGCATCCGCGTTCCAAGCCATCAGTTCGCTCGGCGGCGCCGCGTCGCCCATCAGGTAGTCGTGCAACAGCCGCGACCAGATCAGGTCGTTTGAACGCAGCAGCGCGAACGCGCTGGCCATCTGTGCCGTATCCAGATAGCCCCGCTGCGACATCATATCTTCAAGGAAGGCGACCTGGCTCTCGTTGATGAAAAGCGTCAGCTCGCCGGCCTCGGTGAAGTCGGTCTGTGCAGCCAGGAGCGTGACGGTGCCGATACGGTCATCGCCATCGCGCGCCATTGCTGCGGCGGCGATAGACAGCAATGTGCCACCAAGGCAATAGCCAAGCGCATGGACCTTCTGCCCGGGCAGGATTCGGCCGATCTCATCCAGCGCGGCCATCACCCCCAGCTTGCGATAGTCGTCGAACGCAACATTCCGATCCCTGGCATCGGGATTGCGCCAGGAAATCGCAAACACGGTAAAGCCCTGATCGGTGAGAAATTTGACCAGCGAATTCTGCGGTGACAGATCGAGGATATAGTATTTCATGATCCAGGCCGGCACGATCAGGATCGGCTCGGGGCGCACTTTTGCGGTTGTTGGAAAATACTGGATCAGTTCGATCAGAGCATTGCGATAGACGACCTTGCCAGGCGACGCCGCAACTGTCCGGCCGACGACAAACTGATCGTTCCCGACAGGCTTTGCGGCCAAGAGCATCCGCATGAAATCGCCGTACCAATTCTGCCAGCCAAAGACGAAATTCTCTCCGCCGCTTTGAAACGCCTTTTCCAGCACTTCCGGGTTTGTTGCTGCGAAGTTCGACGGCGCAAGCATATCTAGGATCTGCCGCATCGAGAATTCGACGATGGCTTCGTTCGCACGCGAGACGCCTCGCACACCGGTCGTGGCATCGTGCCACCAGCGCTCGCAAAGCAGAAACGCCTGTGCGAGAAGATTGAAGGGCGGCGTCTCCCATTGCGGCTCCTTGAAACGGCGGTCCCGTTTCTCCGGCCGGATCGCGGACCAGGGCTCTAGCCCCGCTGACGTCACGTGCATGGCCGCTTCCAGCAACCGGCCGCTATCACGAACGACGTTATTGGCGATCTCCAGCCGCCGCTGCGGCGCCCACGCGAGATGGGAACTCCAATCGAGCCAGGCAAGCATCAGGGCCGTCGGCGAAATTCCGCCCGTGTAACGCGCCAGCGCCGCATGGAACATGCGGTCTAAAAGATAACGGTCAGACGCAGGCTCCGCGGCCGACATCTCGGCGGGTAGCTGGGTATTGGTCGCAGACGGGGGGACACCGACAACCGACTCAACGGATGACGCTGGCAACACCGGCTCTTCGGTCCGAGGAAGGATCTGAACAACGCTCATGGCCAACGATTCTCATGTGCTTCTGGTCTTTCTGTAGCAGGATATGGCCTCTCGCCCGCGAATCGTTGAGCTGCATCAATTGCAGAGATTGATCACATTGGCTCAACCGGCACGAACCGAGCTCATCGCTTGACATGCGTCAAAACCATACCGCCGGACGCGATCTAGGTTTGCGCTATCAAAATTTGACAAGCTAGCGGAGTACCCCATGCGCGCCCACCAGATTATGACCCGGTCGGTTATTTCAGTCACGCCGGACACCAGCATCGTCGAAGCGGCCAACATCATGTTGAAGCGCCATGTCAGCGGCCTCACTGTAGTCGACGACGGCGGCAAGCTGGTCGGTGTGGTCTCGGAAGGCGACTTCATCCGGCGCAGCGAGATTGGTACCGGGCGCAAGCGCGGAAGGTGGCTGCGGTTCATCCTCGGGCCCGGCAAATCGGCCAGCGACTTCGTCCACGAGCACGGCCGCAAGGTTTCCGAGGTGATGACTGCATCGCCCCTAACCATCACCGAGGATACGGCGCTTGCCGAGATCGTTGACCTGATGGAACGAAACAACGTGAAGCGCCTGCCGGTGGTTCGCGGGGACAAGGTCGTGGGTATCGTTTCGCGCGCCAACCTGTTGCAGGCCGTCGCTGGGCTCGCGCGCGAGGTGCCGGACCCGACCGCCGACGACGATCACATCCGCGGCCGCATCATCGATGCCATGGAGAAGAACGATTGGTGCCCGTTCGGGCTGAACGTCATCGTGCGCGACGGCATCGTCCACTTGAGCGGCGTCATCACCGAGGAGCGGTCACGACAGGCTGCAGTCGTCGCCGCCGAGAACGTCGAGGGCGTCAAAAAGGTGCACGACCATCTCTGCTGGGTCGACACCATGTCGGGCGTCTATCTGAACTCGCCCGAGGATGACGATCTCGCCAAAGCAAGCTGATATGGCAAGCCTGAGCGAGAACCAACTCAGCGAGGAATGACCGCGGTGGCCTCGATCTCGACGCGCGCCGCCTTCTCGACCAGACGCACGACTTGGACCAGCGCCATCGCGGGATAGTGCGTACCGAATGCGGCGCGATAGATCTTGCCGAGTTCCTTCAGGCTTGTCAGGTATTCCTCCATGTCGACCACGTACCAGGTCAAACGCACCAGATGCTCGGGCCGCGCGCCGGCCTCGGCCAGGATCTCGGCGATGTTGCTCAGGGTCTGGCGCACCTGCGCGACGAAGCCGTCGACGAGCCGCTCCTGCGCGTCCCAGCCGATCACACCACCCGTGACGACGATGCGTCCCTCGGCCGCCATGCCGTTGGCATAGCCCTTCGGCATCGGCCAGCCGGAAGGCTGGAGCACCTGAGCCCTCGGGCTCGCGGCATCTTCGGCGGCGCTCGGCAGTACCGCGAGCTGCGGGCCTTTCGGCGTTGTCACGGACAATTCCTGATTCCTCGTCTCATTCTGCCGCGACTCCTGAGGATGTCTCGGCCGCCTGCGCCAGTTGTCGCAAGGCGAAGCGCTTCAGTTTGCCGGTCTCGGTCTTCGGCAGCTGTGTCACGAACTCGATCGCGCGCGGGTACTTGTACGGCGCGATCTCGCGTTTGACATGCTCCTGCAACTCGGACGCGAGCTTTGTATCCGGCGTCACACCGGATGCCGCTACGACATAGGCCTTCACGATCATCCCGCGCGCCTCGTCCGGCGCACCGACGACACCGCACTCGGCGACAGCAGGATGCGTGAGCAACGCAGCTTCCACATCCGTACCAGCGATATTGTAACCGGCTGACACGATCATGTCGTCGGAGCGCGATTGGTACCAGAAGTAGCCGTCGCCATCCATCAGATAGGTGTCGCCGGTGATGTTCCAGCCGTTCTGGACGTATTTGCGCTGCCGCTCGTCGGCGAGATAACGGCAGCCGGTCGGCCCGCGCACAGCGAGCTTCCCCATCGTACCCGGCGGCAAATCGTTGCCGTCATCATCGACGATCTTCGCCTCATAGCCGGGAACAGGCTTGCCGGTCGCACCGGGGCGGATTTCGTCCTCAGTCGCGCTGATGAAGATGTGTAGCAGCTCGGTCGAACCGATGCCGTCCATCAGCTTGATACCAGTGGCCTTCAGCCATGCATCGAATGTCGGCTTGGGAAGCGTCTCTCCGGCGGAGACACACTTTCGAAGCGAAGAAATGTTGCGACCCGGAAGCTTGCCGATCATAGCGCGGTAAGCTGTCGGCGCCGTAAAGCAGATTGTCGTCTTGTACTGTTCGATCGCCGAGAGGATGTCATCGGGCGTCGTCTTCTCCAGTACGACAAACGAAGCACCGATATGCATCGGGAACAGTACGCCTCCGAAACCGAAGGTGAATGCAAGCGGCGCCGAGCCGACGAAGCGGTCCTTCTGCCCGGCCCGCAAGATGTTCCGTGCATAGCCGTCACACACTGCCAGCATGTCGCGATGGAAATGCATGGTGCCCTTGGGATCGCCTGTTGTACCCGACGTGAATGCAATCAGGCAGATATCGTCAGAGGCGGTATCAACCGCCGTAAACTCAGGGCCCGCATCCGCGATCAGCGCCTCGAGCGAGTCGGAAGCACCGTTGCCCCAATAGACCACCTGTTTGAGTCCGGGCGCGGCCAGCTTTGCCTTCTCCATCTCGTCGGAGAGCTTCCCGTCGCAGAGCGCGAGCGTGATCTCCGCCTTCTGGATCGGATAGGATAGCTCCTTGGCGCGCAACAATGGCATCGTCGCCACGCAGATGCCGCCGGCCTTGATCACCGCGAGATAGGCCGCGACCATCATCGGGCTGTTGGCGGAGCGCAGCAGCACGCGGCCACCAGTGACGAGTCCGAGCTTGCCGACCAGCACATTGGCGATGCGGTTCACCAGCTCCTGCAATTCGCGATAAGTGTAGCTGACGGCGGGACTGATGACGCAGGGCGCATCGCCGTGCCCCTGCTCGACCCAGCGATCGAGGAAATAGCTTACGCAATTCAATCGCGCCGGATAGCGCAGCTCCGGTCGCGTGTAGATGAATTCCGGCCAAAGGTCAGGCGGCGGCAGATGCTGCCGCGCGAATGTATCGACATGGGCGCTTGCGGCGTCGCCGCCAGGCAAGCCCGAGACATGAACCTTGGCAGCGTTGGCCATCGCACGCTCCTTTGCGCATGGAAAGCACCCGGCAGCACTCACAGAAAACATTTTAGGCTTAAAACAATTTTGCGCAATAGCGGATTTTGGGGATCCCATGCATTTTCCTACGGCAAGGTGGGGATTGGAGGCGCCTCGGCCCTTGGATTCAGGGCTTGCGACGCGCGGCAGATTTCTGCGCCGACGCCTTGGTCTTGGCCAGCAGCCGCATCAGCTCCCGCACATCCTTGGGCGTCAGGTCGGCAAAGAGATCGGCGATCCAGGTCTCATGTTCTGCAGCCATCCTGCGAAACTCGGCACGACCGAGCTTCGTCAGGCGGATGACCTGAACGCGGCGGTCGGTCTCCGAGGTGCGCCGGTCGAGATGGCCGGATTCCACGAGGCGTTCGACGAGACCGGTGACGTTGCCGTTGGACACCATCATGCGCTTGGAGACGTCAGACAGCGTCATGCCGTCGGGCGCCTTATCGAGCTGCGCCATCAGATCGAAACGCGGCAGCGTGACGTCGAAGCGCTGCCGCAGCCGGCCGCGAACCTCGCCTTCGATCAGGGTCGTGCAGGTGAGCAGACGCAACCACAGCCGGAGCTCTTCGGCATGATCCTCCGGCGTTTCGACGGCCTTGGTCTCGGAATCGAGCATTTCGATGCAATCACTCACGGTCGGCATTTGCGCCACCCAGGATTCCCCAACGTTTTGAGCTTCAAATAAATCGACGCCGGCCGCAAGCCCAAAGCTACAACAATCGACCGAGCGCGGATTTCTTTAGGCTTCAAATAATTGGCGCGCCGCTTGCATGCGCCGCTCCCCGCACGACGACGGCGACCTTGAGCTTGGCTTGCCGCGAACGCCATCATCGGCATAAGCTTGGCACGGAGTACGCAGCTTGCAGTGCAGGCGCAATCGGGGGATTGATCATGAAGACGCAACTGACCTTGGCCGCAGCCGCACTTGTCCTCGGCACCGCGATGAGCCCTGCCCTCGCACAAGAGAAGATCAAGCTGGGCGTGATCGTGACCCTCTCCGGACCGGCTGCCGCGCTCGGTCAGCAGGTTCGTGACGGCTTTGCCCTCGCGGTGAAGGATCTCGGCAGCAAGATGGGGGGCCGTGATGTCGAAGTGATCGTGGTGGACGATGAGCTCAAGCCGGATGCGGCTGTGACCAAGGTCAAGGGCCTGCTGGAGCGTGACAAGGTCGACTTCGTGGTCGGACCGATCTTCTCCAACATCCTTCAGGCGATCCACCGTCCGGTCACGGAATCCAAGACCTTCCTGATCAGCCCGAATGCGGGTCCGTCGACATTCGCTGGCAAGGACTGCAACCCGTTCTTCTATGTGACGTCCTATCAGAACGACCAGGTCCACGAGGTCCTGGGCAAGGTCGCGCAGGATCGCGGCTACAAGCGCATGTATCTGATGGTGCCGAATTATCAGGCCGGTAAGGACTCGGTCGCCGGCTTCAAGCTCGCCTACAAGGGCGAGATTGTCGAAGAATCCTACATGCCGCTCAACACGCTGGACTTCCAGCCCGAGCTTTCCAAGATCTCGGCGCAGAAGCCCGATGCTCTCTTCACGTTCATGCCAGGTGGCCTCGGCGTCAATCTGGTCAAGCAGTACAAGCAGGCCGGCCTTGCTGACAGCGTTCCGGTGCTTTCAGCTTTCACCGTCGATGAATCGACACTGCCCGCGCAGCAGGACGCGGCTGTTGGCATGTTTGGCGGCGCGAACTGGGCGCCCAATCTCGACAATCCCCAGAACAAGAAGTTCGTCGCGGCCTACGAGGCCGCCTATAACAGCGTGCCGGGTACCTATGCCATGCAGGGATATGACGCAGCGATGCTGATCGACAGCGCGGTCAAGGGAGTGAAGGGCGACCTCTCCAACAAGGATGCCGTCGGGACTGCCTTGAAGAAGGCGGACTTCACGTCGTTGCGCGGTTCGTTCAAATTCAACACCAACGGCTATCCGATCCAGGACTTTTACCTGACCAAGGTTGCCAAGCGTCCGGACGGCAAGTTCCAGACCGAGATCGTCCAGAAGGTCTTTGAGAACTACGGCGACCGTTACGCCAAGGATTGCAAGGCGGCAAACTAAGGCCGCGCGTCGCGTTAAGGGAGGAATACCATGAAGAGCGAAATCACCGGCATCACGCGGGCCAATGAGGGCATCCAGGGCATTTCCTGGAACATCCTGGGCCAGACCTATGTGCCGAAGAGCAACAGCGAGAACAGCTTCTCCTGGCACGCGACATTGCCGCCGGGCACATTCGTGCCGCCACACATTCATCCTGATCAGGACGAATATCTCTACATGCTGGAGGGCAAGCTCGACTTCGTGCTCGGCAATTCAGAGGCGCAGGCAACGCCCGGCGACTTGATCCGGCTCGGCATGGGCGTGCCACACGGCATCTTCAACAAGTCGGACCAAACCGCAAAAGTACTGTTCTGGGTGTCGCCGACCAAAAAGCTGTTCGACCTGTTCTGGGGCCTTCACAACATGAAGGAACAGAAGCCGGAGGACGTGGTAGCGATGGCCGCCGAGTTCAACATCCACTTCTTGCCGCCGCCTCCCGGCGCCGGCTAAGAGCGCGGTTTAGGCGCGCACCGCCGCAAGTCCCGGGACCGCGGCGAAGCCCGCCTTGCTGGCATAACCCCGCACGATCGCCTCGCGCTGGGAATAGCTCAGCACGTTATCGACATTGTCAAAACCGTCGGGCGCAAGCTGCTCGACGGCGTCAATCACACCCTCGGGCCCGCCACGGCGATTGGAGCGCACGATTTCCGCCGTCATCGGCAGGCGCTTCTTCTCATACTCAATCAACGCCTGGCGTGGATGCTCGGCACGAACAAGCGCGTCGGCGAGGCAGCGCGCATCAAGGATCGCCTGCGAGGCGCCGTTGGAGCCGACCGGATACATGGGATGCGCGGCATCGCCGAGCAGCGTGACGCGTCCGGACGACCAACAGGGCAAGGGATCACGGTCGCAAGTCGGATATTCATAGAACTCCGGCGTCGCCGAAATTAGGCTCTTTACGTCGATGTAAGGCACCGAGAAGCGCGCGACATGCGGCATCAACTCCTCGCGCCGGCCCGGCCGTGACCAATCTTCCTTCCGCGGGGGCGGCGCATTGCCTTCGCCCACCTTCACTAGCACCGCCCAGTTGGTGAGACGGCTCGCCGGGCTCGATCCCTCGGCGATTGGATAGACGACCACCTTGGCATTGAGGCCACCGGCCACGATCATCGATTTTCCGGTGAGGAACAGCGGCCAATCGCGCGCACCGCGCCAAAGCATCAGACCGTTCCAGCACGGCGGTCCCTCGTTCGGAAACAGGGTGTCGCGCACGCGCGAATGGATGCCGTCGGCACCAATCAGGATATCGCCGCGCACGGTGCGGATGTGCGCACCGGCGCGATCGAAGAAATATGCGGTAACACCGCCCTCGTCCTGGGTGAAGGCGCCGAGCCGACAGCCGGTGTGGATCGCTTCGGGTCCGAGCCTCTCCTCGACGGCGCGGTGGATGACGCCCTGGAGGCGGCCGCGATGGATCGAGAATTGCGGCACGTCGTGGCCGGCGTCGATGCCACGGGCCTCGCGCCAGACTTCCTGGCCGTGGCGGTTGAGGTAGTAGAGCTGGTCAGTACGGATCGCGACGTCGTCTAGCTTCTGCAGTAGGCCCAGGCCGGCGAGCTCTCGCATGGCGTGCGGCAGCGTGTTGATGCCGACGCCGAGTTCGCGGATCGTATCGGATTGCTCGAAAATCTCGCATCCAATGCCGCGAGCCCGCAGCATCAAAGCCGTGGTGAGACCACCGATACCGCCACCGACGATAATCGCCTTCATCGCCCTCAACTCCACTCGATACACAGGCAACGGGGCGAACGTCGCACGGTCGGTCCCCCCGCCGCAAGCGGCTTTGTCGCCTCCACCCCGCCCTCGGCCACGCTCTTGGGCTTAGGCTTAATTTTGCGGCCGAAACCGCCGCTCAGTCGCCCCTGAAGACCGGTTTGACCTTGTTGGCGAAGGCCTGAAAGGCGCGTTCGAAATCGGCCGTCGTCATGCACAGAGCCTGGGCAATGGCCTCCGCTTCGATCGCCTCCTCTACCGACATCGCCCATTCCATCGCCAGCATGCGCTTGGTCATCGTGTTGCCGAACGTCGGCCCTTCCGCAATCTGCGTGGCCAGCAGCCGGGCCTGGGGCAGCACCTGCTCCGGCGTCACGATGCGGCTGAAAAAGCCCCACCGTTCACCCTCCTCCGCGGTCATGAAGCGGCCGGTGTAGAGCAGCTCGGAGGCGCGAGCTTGCCCGATGATCCGCGGCAGGATCGCACAGGCGCCCATGTCACAGCCTGCAAGGCCGACCTTGTTGAACAGGAACGCCACCTTGGCTCCACTCGCAGCGAGCCGCATATCCGACGCCATGGCGATGATTGCACCGGCGCCGGCGCAGATGCCTTCGACCGCGGCCACAATCGGTTGCGGGCAGGCCCGCATCGCTTTGACCAGATCGCCGGTCATTCGGGTGAAGGCGGTCAGACCCCTGGTATCCATCTTGACGAGCGGGCCGATGATCTCGAACACGTCGCCGCCAGACGAGAAATTGCCGCCGGCACCGGTGACGACGATACACTTGACCGCGTCGTCGAAGGCGCACGCGCGGAAGAAATCCGTCAGCTCACGATAACTCTCGAATGTCAGCGGATTCTTCCGCTCCGGGCGGTTGAGCGTCACGGTGGCAACGCCCTCGACAACGGCCAGCAGGAAATGTTGCGGCGAATAGTCCGCGAGTGGCACGGTGACGGGATTGGCTGGTCTGCTCATGCGATCTCCTTGGCTTCCGTGTTCCTCACCTGCGCCACGACGCTAGATTTCGCCGCCGGCGACCGCAATCGCCTGCCCGGTGATCGCGCTGGCGTTCTCGCTGCATAACCACAGCACGGCATTCGCGACTTCCTGTGGCGTGATCAGACGCCCTTGCGGATTGTGCTTCGCGAGCTCGGCGATTGCCTGCTCGCGGGTTCGTCCGGTCTTCTTCATGATATTGTCGATGCTTCCAGCGACGAGATCCGTGTCGGTGAAGCCAGGGCACACGGCATTCACGGTCACGTTGCTGCCAGCGATCTCCAGCGCGAGCGAGCGTACAAGGCCGACCACAGCGTGCTTTGCCGCCGTGTACGCGCTCACATATGCATAGCCCTTGAGGCCGGCCGTCGATGCAATCGCCACGATGCGTCCATACGGGCGATCCTTCATGTCAGGCAACACCGCACCGATCGCGTGGACAACGCCCATGAAATTAACATCCATCATGCGCGCAAAAAGGGCACTGTCCGATTTCGAGAACGGCGCGGATTCGGCGCTGCCGGCATTCGCGATCAGGATATCGATCGGCTTTCGCGCTTGCGCTACGACGACGGCGGCCCTCAGCGCAGCTTCGTCCGAGACGTCGGCAACGGCGGCATGGTGCGCGGCCCCCGCGTTGATCGCTTCCTCGAGAGAAGCAGTATTCCTGCCAAGCACGGTCACCGTGGCGCCGGCGCCCACAAGAGCCCCCGCAATTGCCCGGCCGATGCCGCGACCGCCACCGGTCACCAACGCGTGCGGCGAATGCGGCAATCCGGACATAGCTTGCTCCCTAGGATCTGCTCATCGTTTCTCCGATATATTTTAACCTTCAAATTTTTGCAACGAAAGCGCCGACTGATACGGCATGCCGTGGCGCCGGAGAGCGGCCTGAAAATTGCTTTAAGTATAAAATTATCGCTTCCCATCCCCCACAGGCCTGTTAGCATCGCGCGGTCAAGCCAAAGGACGTCGGGTGTCGCAGCCTTCAATGATAACCAAGGATGGACGCTTCGCCTATGAAGCCGCTGGTGATCCGGGCGCAACACCCCTGATTTTTCTCCATGGCATCGGCGGTGCGGCGCGAGCCTGGCGACGGCAGCTTGCGACATTCGGTGATCGTTTTCGTACGATCGCGTGGGACATGCCGGGCTATGGCGGATCGCCGCCGCTCGCCAGCGTCAGCATCGCTGCCCTGGCCGAAGCGCTTCAGCAATTCATCGAGCAGCTCGGCGCGACAAAGCCCATTCTGGTCGGCCATTCGATCGGCGGCATGATCGTCCAGAAATGGCTGGTCCAATCGCCAAATCTGGCGCGCGCGGTGGTTCTGGCACAGACAAGCCCGGCCTTCGGCAAGGCCGACGGCGACTGGCAAAAATCATTCATCGCGGCACGGCTCGGCCCGCTTGATCGGGGCGAGACAATGAAATCGCTGGCACCTTCACTGGTGAAGGAGCTCGTCGGCGACGATCCCGATTCCAGGGGCATGGAGCTTGCGCGCGAGTGCATGGAAAGCGTGCCGGAGGCGAGCTATCGCACCATGATGTTGGCGTTAGTCGGCTTCGATCAGCGCAGTACGCTCAAAGATATATGCGTCCCAACACTGCTGATTTCTGGTTCGAAGGATGGCAACGCACCAGCGCCTATGATGGCGAAAATGGCCACCAACATCCCCGCGGCCGAATATGTCGAGCTCTCCGGCGTTGGCCACCTCGCCAACCTCGAACGTCCCGACGCCTTCGACGAGGCTCTCGGCAGCTTCGTCGATTCCGTCGTGGCAAAACACGGGTGATTGCGCCATGACCGTGCCAGTCAGCAGGACGATCGGCGCAACCGACAAGGTTGCGCCGGATGCACCGATCTTCGATCCCGTGGCGTTCCGCCTTGGCGACGAGCAGGCTAGCATCATCACCCGGGCGCGCGAGATCGGCCAGAGCGTGTTCGCCGGCCGCGCCGCGGCCTACGATCGCGAAGCAACTTTCCCGATCGAGAATTATCGCGACCTGCATCGCGTCGGTCTGCTCGGCATCGCCGTACCTAAGAAGCACGGTGGCCTGG
This sequence comes from Bradyrhizobium guangzhouense, assembly GCF_004114955.1. Taxonomy (NCBI): domain Bacteria; kingdom Pseudomonadati; phylum Pseudomonadota; class Alphaproteobacteria; order Hyphomicrobiales; family Nitrobacteraceae; genus Bradyrhizobium; species Bradyrhizobium guangzhouense. The sequence continues at coordinate 2,311,031 of NZ_CP030053.1, read as the reverse complement.
GGGCGAACTACCAGACTTACGCGCTGGCGGCTGCCGAGATTGGCCGCTATTGCGGCGCGACCGCGCTGACCTGGAACATGCATGTCTGTTCGACGCTGTGGTCCGGGCCTTTGGCCGATGATCTCGACATGGACGCGGAGACCCGTGCGGAACACGAGCGCCGACGGGCGGTTCACTACAAGCGCATCGTCGAAGACGGCGCGATCTATTCACAACCCTTCTCGGAGGGCGGCGCGGCAGCCGCCGGCGGCGTCGCGTTCGGCACAGAAGCAAGGCCCGTTGCAGGTGGCTGGATCGTCAACGGCAAGAAGATCTTTGCATCGCTCTCGGGTCACGCCGACTATTACGGGGTGCTCTGCACGGAGATTGAGGAAGGCGAGAAAGCATCGCGCCGCAATACTCTTTACCTCGCGATATCAGCTAAGTCGCATGGCGTTTCCGTGGTTGGCGATTGGGATCCCCTCGGCATGCGGGGCACGGTCTCGCGAACACTTCTGTTCAAGGATGTCTTCGTTCCCGAGGAGTCCGCGCTGATGCCGCGCGGCGTCTATTTCCAGGCGGCAATGCGTTGGCCGCACATGTTCTTGACCCTCTCGCCCACCTATATGGGCCTCGCGCAAGCCTCCTACGATTTCACCGTGCGCTATCTGCGCGGCGAAGTGGCAGGCATGCCACCGGTCAAGCGCCGGATGTACCCGACCAAGCAGATTGCGGTCGCGCAAATGCAGATCAAGCTGGAGCAAATCAAGGGAATTTGGTTCCAGGCCGTAACGGAAGCGCGTGCCAATCCGGGCAAGGAGCAGGTGCTGCGCGCCTATGCCGCGCAATATTCGGTGATGGAAGGCGCCAATGAACTCGCGGCGCTCGCGATCCGCACCTGCGGGGGACAGGCCATGCTCCGCTCGCTGCCGCTGGAGCGTATCTATCGCGACAGCCGCTGTGGCTCGCTGATGCTTCCTTGGACGGCCGAGCTCTGTCTCGACCGGATCGGCCGTGAGGCGCTGTACGAGGCTGGCGAGACGGACGACTGACGGTGGATCTCTGTAGTCTAATCGATCGCAATGCGGCGTTCGCGCCAGACAAGACGGCCATTGCCTTCGAGGGGCAGCGGCTGAGCTACGCAGCGTTCGCCCATCGGATCGAACGAATCGCAACAGTCCTCAAGCAGCAGTTCAGCGTCGGGCGCGGAGACCGCGTCGCGATCCTGAGCCAGAATCGGCCGGACTACCTGGTTCTGCTCTACGCCTGTGCTCGGCTCGGCGCGATGCTGGTGCCGTTGAACTGGCGGTTGGCGGTCGCCGAGCAGCTGTTCATTCTCACCGATTCCGGCGCCAAAGTGCTGGTTCTCGAGCAGGCATTTGCAGGCGTTCTTCCCGAGCTCGCGCCGGGAATAGCTGTCGTGGGTTTCGATTTCACACCGCCCCGCGGCAAGTCCTGCGACGGCTTGCTGGTTGACAGCGAGGGAAGCGCACGCAATCCGCACACCGATCTCTCCTGTCCGCTGCTGATCGTCTACACCTCGGGGACGACGGGACGGCCGAAAGGCGCGGTGCTGCGTCAGGAGGCGCTGTTCTGGAACGGCGTCATGAGCCAGCACATGCACAACATGACATCGGATGATCATGTGCTGACGGTGCTGCCGTTTTTCCATGTCGGCGGACTCAACATCCAGACGACGGCGGCCCTTCAGCTTGGCGCGACCATTACGATCCACGCTCGCTTCACGCCGGACACGGCGCTTGCGGCCATCGAACGGGAGCGGCCGACCCTGACGGTCATGGTACCCACGATCCTCCAAGCCGTCAGCGAGCATCCCGCCTGGGCCACGACCAATCTCTCCTCGCTGAAGGCGGTCGCCACCGGATCAACCATCGTGCCGCCCCACCTGATCGATCGCTTCGTTACGCGCGGCGTGCCAGTGCTGCAGGTCTACGGCTCGACGGAAACCTGCCCCATCGCGGTCTACACTCGCCTCGGCGGCGACCTGTCGCGCTCGGGATCAACCGGACTTGCTGGCCTCTGCTGCGACGCGAAGGTGATCGATCAAGCCGGCAATGAGGTGCCTGCAGGTACGCCGGGTGAAATCGCTGTGCGCGGACCCAACGTGTTCTTCGAATATTGGAGCAACGCTGAGGCCACGCGCGATGCGCTGCAGGACGGCTGGTATCGCACCGGCGATATCGGCCTGTGCGACGCCGACGGCTACTTTTGGGTCCGCGACCGCAAGAAGAATATGATCATATCCGGCGGCGAGAACATCTATCCGGCCGAGGTTGAGCGTGTTCTGCTCGAACATCCCGATGTCAGCGAATGCGCGGTTATCGGAAGGCCGGACCCGCGCTGGGACGAAGTGCCCATCGCTTATGTCGTCCGACGATCCGGCTGCCGCCTCGAAGCAGACGAACTGAAAGCGCACGTTCAGACTCAGCTTGCCCGCTACAAGGTTCCACGCGACATCGTTTTCGTCGCTGATCTGCCGCGTACGGTGCTTGGCAAGGTTCAGCATTTCCTGCTGAAACAGCTCGATGCGCAGTCGCGCGCGCAAGGAGAAGCATCTTGAAGATTGCGGTTCTGGGTGGGGGAAACGGCTCTTTCGCGGCCGCGGGCGATTTTGCGCTGTCGGGACACGAGGTTCGGCTCTGGCGCCGTGACGCGAATCAAGTGGAGACACATCGTGCCGCAGGATCTCGCATCCTGGTGAAGGACCACAATGGCCGCCACGACGTGAAGCTGGCGCTGGTGACCACCGATATCGCCGAAGCCGTCAGTGGCGTCGAGCTGGTCGTGTGCCCTGCTCCCGCCTTCGCGCAGCAGGATATCGCCCGGCGCCTTGCGCCACACCTCCGTGACGGCCAGGTGGTGTTCCTACCACCCGCGACATTCGGCTCGATGATTTTCGCTCAGGCGGCACGGGACGCAGGCAATCACGCCAAAGCGAGCTTCGCTGAAACCGGCACCCTGCCCTGGCTCACCCGCAAGCATGGCCCATTCGATGTCGCCATCACTATCCGCGCCAAACGCCTGCCGGTCGGCGTGTTCCCGCTTGATCGGGCCTCGCACGCGCTCGAGGTGATCGGGCGCGCCTTCCCTGACGTGATCGAGCCATGCGGTGATGCCCTCTCCGGCGCACTGATGAATGCAGGTTGCATCATCCATCCACCATTGATCGTCATGAACGCGGGTCCGATCGAGCACTTCGAACGATGGGACATTCACAAAGAGGGTACTCAAGCTGCGATCCGGCGCGTGACCGACGCCCTCGACGGCGAGCGGATCGCCGTGCGCGAGGCACTGGGATATGGAGCACCGCATTTCCCACTCGCCCATCACTACGCCAGGGAAGGCGAGATTTGGATGTATGGCCGGGGCTCGCATGATCGCCTGACCGATTCCGGCGACTGGCGGGAACGGATCGTGCTGACCGAGCACCGCTACATGCGCGAAGATTTGCGGCTGGGGCTATCGCTGCTGGTGTCCGTGGCTGGGGTAGCGAGCGTGACCACGCCGCTTGCCAAGGCATTCCTCGCCATCGGCGGCGCCATCTACGGCGAGGACTTTACGCAAGGCGGCCGAACATTGGAGTCCTTGGGGCTTGGCAAGCTTCACCGCGCCGAATTGCAGACCCTGCTTCGTGAGGGATTCTAACCCATGAGCGACCGCGCCAAGATTGCCTGCCTCGGAGCCGGTCGCATGGGGCGCGGCATTGCCGTCGCGTTTGCCTATGCGGGGCATATTGTCGAGATGATCGACATCAAGGACCGCTCGGCGGAGGAGTTCGCCAAGCTAAAGGCTGATGCACTCGGCGAGATCAGAAAGACGTTTGCCAGCCTGTCCAAGCTGGGACTGCTGACCGAGGCTGACGTTGATCCGTTGGTCGCACGAGTCTCGGTGGTGCCGGCCAGCGGGAGCGGCACGGCCCTTTCCGAGGCCGGATTCATCTTCGAAGGGGTTCCCGAGGTCGTCGAGCTCAAGCGGGAAGTGCTGGCGACGGCTTCAAAGCAGGTCGGCCCAGACACCATCATTGCCTCGACGACGTCGACCATCCTCGTCGACGATCTGTCGGACGCTGTCGTGAATCCGCGCCGCTTCCTCAACGTGCACTGGCTGAATCCGGCCTATCTGATCCCGCTTGTAGAAGTGTCGCCCGGTAAAACCACCGACCCCGCCATCATCGACGAGGTCAAGACGATGCTCGAGGGCATCGGCAAGGTGCCGGTGGTTTGCGCAGCGACACCCGGCTTTATCGTTCCGCGCATCCAAGCCTTAGCCATGAACGAAGCCGCGCGCATGGTCGAGGAAGGCGTCGCCAGCGCCGAGGAGATCGACAAGGCGATCCGATACGGTTTCGGCTTCCGCTATGCCGTACTCGGGTTGCTCGAATTCATCGATTGGGGCGGCGGGGATATTCTGTACTACGCCAGCCGATATCTCGAAGGCGCGCTCGGCAGCGACCGCTATCGCGCGCCAGACGTCATTTCGCGCAACATGCATGAAGGCAGGATCGGGCTGCGCACCGGCGCAGGCTTCCTCGATTATTCCGACATGGACGTCGATGCCTATCGCGCAAAACGGTTACAGGCCATGGTCGACCTGCTCCGGCACTTCGACCTGGCTCGCCCGCCGGTACTCGACCGCAGCTAGCCGAAGACGTCCTGAAGGACACCTTCGCGAACAACTGCCACGCCGTCAAGCTCGATGGTCGTCCCCATCATCGGCAGGTCGAAATGGCCCGCAGTGTAACGTCCGGCGAATTCGTTCGCGCCCGTCGAGAACAGGAAGTTGCCGGAGACCGCGCGGATCTCCGTGCCATTTGTGTCACGCTGGTCGTACATCGAGAGTGCCTCGTAGCGCGCGGCCGGATTCATGCCGAAGCCGACATGCGACACGGCATAGGCCTCGCGATCACCCCAAGCGGCGAGATAGGCACGCATCATCGCGGCATCCGTGCCCTCGCCTTCCAGTTCGACGACGTAATCGTCCTTCAAGATCATCTTGACCGACGATGTCAGGTAGCGCTTGAAGGTGAGATTGATATCGCCGGGTGCCATCACCAGCGTGCCATTGATCGTCCCGCTCTTGGGGAAACTGACGACGATGCCGCCCGGCCAATGCGCCAGCGTACCTGGCTTGTCCGTCCAGCCCCAAACGCCAACCGTGGAAGCGCCCACCATGTCCACGTCGAGCGCCGTGCCGGCCTTTGAGGTGACCCGCATTCGCTTGGTTCCACGCAGCATCTTCGCAGCCGCGCGAACGCGCTTCTTCAGGGCGGGATCCGGCACCATACGCTCCAGAGCCTCGGGATGCTCGTTGGAGATCACCAGGATGCGTGCGCCGGCCTTCAGGATTTCAGGCGTCTCCACCGCGTGCATCAAGCCCTCGATGGTGCAGTCCACCACGAAACCAGCTTGCTGAAGCGCACTGATGACGGGACCCAGCCTCTGGATCGCTTCGCTCGCTCCGGTCGATCGGACCGGAACGATGTTCCGGTTGCGCGGCGTCGGCATAACGACGTGAAACGGCTTCGCTCCCATCCGAAGCAGAGCCAGTTCCGCCAGGTGCACATTCAATGCGCGTGACTGGGTCTCCGAGAGGATTGCCGCGGTATCGCCGGCCTTGACGGCGCAACGCTCAAAGATCTCGCAAAACGCGTCGATCCATTTTGCCTCGATGCGATCAGCCAGCATGGTTCACTCCCGGTCTTTTTGGTTTCTTGTTCGTCAGATCATGCTTCGGGGAAGCCCCGTAGAAGGTACGATCGCACGGCGCTCAGCAAGGCGTTGAGGATTAGCCCGAGCAGCGAGATCGTGATCAGCGGCACGAACATGTCGACCGCTTGGAAGGTGCGGGCCGCTGTCACGAGGACATGGCCCAAGCCGTCCGTCGACGTGATCATCTCGGCCAGAAACACCACGATGCACGAAATGACAAGGCCGATTCGGCACCCGGTCAGGATCGATGGCATCGCCGCCGGCAACACCACCTTGAACAGGATTTCATAGCGCGGCGTTCCCGCCGCCATGGCGGACCAGATCAGCTTCTGCTCGACTGTTGATGCACCGTAATACGTCGATAGCAAAATCGGGAAGAGTGCGTCCGCCGCAACCAAGCTGATCTTCGAGCCGTGGCCGAAGCCCAACAGCAACAGCAGCGCCGGGTAGAGCGCGACCTTCGGCAATGGTGCCAACACGCGCACGATTGGCCGAACCACGGCATTGATCGCGGGACTTGCGGCAGCCGCGATGCCGATGCTGACGCCGAGCACGACCGCAATCACGAATCCGGCAAACAGCCGGATCAACGTCGCTGCGATTTCCTGCTGAAAAGTCCATGACACGAGTTGCTGGAGCAGCCGGTTGAAGACGAAGCCCGGCGCTGGCAACAAAACCGCCGGAGCGAAGCCGAACGTCACCAGAGCCTGCCACAGCGCGACCACCAGCACGATTGGCGCGAGTCCTAACATGACGTTTGCAGAGAGAAAACGTGACATCATGAGAAGCTCAGCGGCATGTCGAATTGAGGCTCGGACCAGCGTACAAGCCCCGCACGAACCCGCTCGAAAATAGCATCGAGACAAATGCCCATCGCTCCGACGATGATGATCATCGCGTAAACCGTATCGTACTGTCCCATGTCAAGCGCGTTGAAGAGGATGTTTCCTGCCCCCGACTGGCGCGCGATCATCTCGCTGGTGATCATGGTGATCAGCGCCAGCACCAGGCCGGTCCGGCATCCGGTCAGAATTTCCGGGAGCGCGGCCGGGAGCACGATCCGGACCAGACGCTGCAAAGGCGAGAGCCCCATCGCTGCGCCCGACCACAGCATCTTCTCCTCGACGGCCTTGGCGCCTTCAAAACTGTGATAGATCACCGGCAGGCTGACACCGAGAAAGATCACGAGAATCTTCGTAGCTTCGCCAACGCCAAGCCACAGCATGATGATCGGCATCAACGCGGCCTTCGGAACAGGATAAATCACCATCAAGAGTGGATTGAAGAAGGAGGCGACGGCCCGACTACGGCCCATCAACAGGCCTAGTGGAATCGAAACCAGCACGGCAATGCCGAACCCGATGGCCATGCGGCGGAGCGAAGCCAGGATATTGACCAGAGATTCCTTGTCACCGAGGATATCCGGAATCGCGCGGATCGCCTCGAGCGCCGTCGGAAAGCTGTCGTTCTTCAAGCCGAGGGAGGCGGCCTGCCAGACCGCCAGCAATCCGATGCAAGCCAGCACGGGCGCAGCACGTCTTGCCATGGCAGCCAGCGATATCATAATGGCGATCCGGCTTCATCATCGCTTTCATCGAACATGCGCTCGATGTCGACGACGTATTTCTGGTACCGTGGATCGAGCAATAGCTCGTTGCGGCGCCGTGGCCGCGGCAGATCGATATCGATGACTTCCCGGATGCGGCCGGGAGACTTCGACATCATCACGACCTTATCTGAAAGGAAAACCGCTTCGTCGACCGAGTGGGTGACGAACAGTACCGTCTTGCGGTCGCGCTCCCAAATGTTCAGGAGATCGTTCTGCAGGCGCGTCCGGGTATGAGCGTCGAGCGCTCCGAACGGCTCGTCCATCAACAGAACTTCGGGGTGGTAGGCCAGTGTTCGCGCCAGCGCGACGCGCTGCTTCATGCCGCCCGACAACTCCTTCGGGTAGAAGTTCTCGTAGCCCTTGAGCCCAACCATCTCTATCAGCGCGCGGCTCTGCGCTTCGGCTTCGTTGGCTCGCACACCCTGCTGGCGCGGCCCATACATCACATTGCCTAGCACCGTCTTCCAAGGAAACAACGCGAACTCCTGGAACACCGGCCCGCGATCCGGTCCCGGCCCGGTGATCATCTGTCCCTTCATCTTGGCCGCGCCGCTGGTCGGGCCAACGAAACCACCGACGATATAAAGTAGTGTCGATTTGCCACAGCCGGAGGGACCAAGAATGGAGACGAACGCCCCCTCCTCGATCGTCAAGGAGATGTCCGACAGCGCCAAATGATCCTTGCGCGCCGAGGTCTGGAAGACCTGCGAGACGCGGTCGATCTCGATGATCGTAGATGCCGGGTTTTGTGACGTCACCGGTTTCACCAAGTCGTCCGATCTCGAAGGCACTACCTTCATCCCGCCTCTCGCTTCACTCACACGCGAACTTCACGCGACCGATCTACTGAATGTCTCCATCAGCCGCAGCTTAGCAAGAAACCTGCCAAGCCAGTCGCATTTTCGCGCGCGCGACGCCGCCTCAATCGAACCATGGCCACTCCGCGGGTCCTTGGTGCGTGACTGCGCCGCCCGGGGCCTGACCGACCAGTCGCGCATATTTTGCCAGCGCACCAGCACGATGACGAGGCGGGCGTTGCTTCCAATCACGCCGTCGCGCCGCGAGTTCTTGGTCATCGACCAGCAGATCCATGCGACGACCAGCGGCATCAATCCGGATCTTGTCGCCGTCGCGGACGAGCGCCAGCGGGCCACCAACAAACGCTTCCGGCGAGACATAACCGATGCACATTCCGCGTGTGGCACCGGAAAACCGCCCATCCGTGATCAAGGCAACCTTCTCGCCCATGCCCTGGCCGTAGATGAGCGCGGTGACGCCGAGCATCTCGCGCATGCCGGGACCGCCGACCGGCCCTTCGTTGCGGATGACCAGGACATCGCCAACCTTGTAACTGCGGTCGCGAACCGCGGCGACACAAGCTTCCTCATCCTCGAAGACGCGCGCCTCGCCCTCGAACAGCTGACTCTTCAGGCCTGCAACCTTGATAACGGCGCCATCGGGGCAAAGATTGCCCTTCAGCACCGCAACACCGCCGTCGGGCATGATCGGCGCGCGGGCCGCGTAAATGACTTCGCCATCGGGCGCATTGGCCGCGCCATATTCTTCTGCAAGCGTGCGGCCCGTGATCGTCAGGCTGCTGCCATCGATATGCCCACTCTGTATCAGCTCGCGGATCACCACGGCAGCGCCGCCAATGTCGTAGACGTCCTTTGCGGTGTATTTGCCGCCTGGTCGCAGGTTTCCAATCAGCGGCGTCCGAGCAAAGACCTCGCCGACATCATCGATCGTGAAGGCGATGCCAGCCTCGTTCGCGATCGCCGGCAGATGCAATGCAGCATTGGTCGAGCCGCCCGTTGCCGCAACGATCACTGCGCCATTTTCCAGAGACTTCCGTGTCACGATGTCGCGTGGCAGCGGTCCGCCACGCTCCAGCATTTGCACGATCAGCCGCCCGGCGCGGCGCGAGATCTGTGCGCGCTCGGCATAGACGCCGGGCACCATCGACACGTTGGGAATGGTCAGGCCCATAGCCTCCGACACCATCCCCATGGTGTTCGCGGTGAACTGACCGGCGCAGGCGCCGATCGTCGGCAGACAGGCGCGCTCGATACGTTCGAGCGTCCCGGCGTCTATCTCGCCGGTCATAAAGCTGCCGACGGCCTCGTAGGAATCGAGGACGGTCAGCGTCCGCCCATCCACGTGACCCGGCAGGGAGCTGCCGCCATAAATGAAGATGGAAGGCACGTTGCAGCGAACCATGCCCATCATCACGCCCGGAAGCGTCTTGTCGCATCCGCCGTATCCGATCAGCGCATCATAGGCGAGGCCATGAACGACGGCCTCGATGGAGTCGGCGATCAGCTCACGCGAAAACAAGGAGAATTTCATCCCCTCGTGATTCATGCTGATGCCGTCTGACACAGAGACGGTCGAGAATTCGCGCGGCGTCCCACCGGCTTCCTCGATTCCGGTCTTGGCCGCAGCCACCTGGAAATCGTGGGTCATATTGCAGGGCGTCTGCTCGCCCTTCATGCTGACAATGCCCACCATCGGCTTGGCAATGGCCGCGTCGTCCAGCCCCATGGCGCGCATGAAGGCGCGGTGCGGCGCCCGATCGAGCCCGTCAGTCGTGATCCGTGACCGCAACTTCTTCATGTTTGCATCATCTTCATGCAATGTCCCGCACGTGGCGGGACATCGCGACTTCGTTTATCCTGCGAGCCGCTCTATCGCCTATTGCAGCGGCGCTACGATGGTCGGGTGCTTGAACTGCGCGACATCCAATTTCGGCAGCATCCCGGTGTCGGCATAGATGTCCAGCATCTTCTGGATCGCAGGGAAGTTCGGCGCCGCACCCGGATCACGACCGAAATCGTTGTCTTTGAGCAGGTAAGTATCGAGCACAGGAACGGGCGCCTTCAGCACCTCGGACACGACCTTCAAGGTCTCCTCGCGGTTCGCGAGTGCTTTCTTCATACCGGACGTGATATCGCGGACATAGGCCTTTACCAGCTCTGGGTTCTTGTCGACGAAATCGGCGCGGCAGGCCTCCAAGATATGCACGATGTTCGGCATGGCCTGAGACAGCGAGAACAGCTTCCTGATACCGCCCTTAGCCTCTGCGCGCGCCGCAAATGGCTGGTTCATGTTGACCGCATCGACCCGGCCCTGGCGCAGCGCATCCTCGGAGACCGCAAAGCCGACCTCGACCAGCTTGATGTCCTTGGCGGGATCGACGCCGTTCTGCTTCAATAGCAGGTTGAACGGGCCCTGAGTGCCGCCGCCGATCACGGAAATGCCGACGGTCTTGCCCTTGAGATCTGCAATCGTCTTGATCGGCGAGTCATCCTTGACGGCCCAATAGACTGAAAAGCCACCCGGCTTCTCGAAGACATGCTGGGCCACGATGTAGGCTTTGAGGTTGCCGCCGACCACGCCGTTGGCGAGCGACAGCGGCGCCTGCGTCGCGCAATCCAGCGCGCCGGCCGCGAGTGCCTGCGTCATCGGCGCGGTGCCTTGAAATTGGGTCCACTCAATGTTGTAGGTCTTGCCGATATCGGGAAATTCGGTCGGCCTGCGCATCATCCAGTATTTTGATTCCTCCGCCGGGATGGTCCATCCCACGCGGATCGTCTGCTGCGCCAACACCGGGCTTGCGCCTGCGATCATGGCTGCCACGGCTCCTGCCGCCAGGATCCACCTCGAAACTGCCCGCATCGTGTCCACTCCGTTGCTCCGGCGCCGACCGACGCCACCCAACCCGACCGGCCCAAATGTTTCATGGTTCAAACAATCAGGCAAGCCATGCAGGCCGGTCCGGTTTCGCAGCGGCATCCGTTATGTATGGTGCGGGAGCGGTCGCGCACGGTTGCGCTGCGGCAGGAGGAGACAACCTATGGCTGATGCAGGCAAGGCAAACCCGCAAGGCGTCGAGAGGCTCGGCTATCTTGGCCTGGGACTGATGGGAACGCCAATGGCCCGTCGGTTGCTTAACGCCGGCTATCACGTCAGCGTCTGGAACCGATCGGAGGGCAAGGTCGTGCCGCTTGTCCAGGCTGGCGCCGTCAGCGCGAACACGCCGTGTGAGCTGTTGACGAGCTCCGACATCGTTTTCATGTGCGTGACAGATGCCGCCGCGGTTGAAGAGGTGATCTTCGGGAGGGCGGGTCTTGCCGCGGCTCCCGGTGCAGGCAAGCTCGTGGTCGATTTTTCGTCGATCCATCCCGACGCCGCTCGCGAGCTTGCGGAGCGATTGAAAGCTGCGAACGGCGCAAGCTGGATCGACGCGCCGGTGTCCGGTGGTACCAAGGGCGCCGAAGAAGGCACGCTTGCCATCATGGCCGGAGGAGAGGCCTCGGACATCGAGCGGGCCCGGCCCTATGTGCTGGCCATGGCGCGCAGGTTCACCCATATGGGTCCGACCGGCGCCGGCCAAACCACGAAACTCTGCAACCAGGTGATCGTCGGATGCGCGATGGCCGTGCTTGCGGAGGCAACGCGCCTTGCCTCGAACGCCGGAATTGACGCGAGCCGGTTGCCGGAGGCGCTCGCGGGCGGCTTTGCGGATTCGATCCCGCTTCAGCTCTTCGTGCCGCGCATGGTCCGGGGCATTCACTCGCCCCCGCTCGGGCACGTCGCAACGATGCTGAAGGATCTCGACACGGTCGCCGATGTCGCGCAGGCAACGTCGACTCCGGTTCCAATGGCGACCCTCGCAGGTCAGATCTTCAGGCTGGCCAAGGCTGCACGCGGCGCAGAAGCCGACGCACTGGAAATCTATAAGCTCTCGGCTCCGGACTGCTAAATCGCCTCACGGCAACTTCTTGCGCTCGTCATCGGCAAGAAATCGGCCGTACGCCCCCCGCGCAAATAGCAGCGCTTCATTTGCGTTGTAGGCATAGGCCTCGACGGCACCGAGAAAGATCACGTGATCGCCGCCATAATAGCGATTGACGGATCGGCACTGAAAGCTCGCCACGCTCTCGGCCAGCACGGGCGCGTTGCCGAGGCCCGGTGTCCACTCCACGCCGGCGAACTTGTCGTCCGACGACTTGGCGAACTTGTTTGCAAGCGCCTGCTGCGAGCTGCCCAGCACGTGCACCGTGAAATGGGTGGCGTTCTGAAACACGGTCAAGCTCGATGAGTAAACGCCGAGGCTCCAGAGAACCAAAGGAGGGTTCAAGGAGACCGAGGCAAACGAGTTGCAGGTGATGCCATACGGCTTTCCATCAGCGGCCGTAGCCGTGATGATCGTGACACCCGTTCCGTAGGTACCGAGCGCGTTGCGGAAATCACGCGGGTCGATCGGCGAGTTGTCGCTTGCAAACTCGTTGGCGGGATCGGCGGCGGCCGGATGCTTTGGCTGATCATTCATCGGCCGGCCTCACAGGGTGAGATTCTCGGACGGCAGGCCAAGGGCGACGCGTCCATAATTGGTTCCGGCCGCATCGAAATTGAATGCGAGGTGCGAATTGATCGCGTGCGCGTCTCGGAACTGCCTCTGAAGCACGCCCGTCGTGAACAGACCGCGCGCTCCGCTCGCAGCAAACAGCATCGAGACGGCATCGGTGCACAGATTGACCGAGAACGCCCCGTCGCGACGGTATCTGGTCTTGGTGACCATATCAGGCGTGCGGTTGCGCCGTGCGTCCTCCATCGCCTCGGTGCAAGCCGAGCGCATGATGAGGCGGGCGGCATCAATCTTGGCGGAAGCTTCCGCAATCTTGATTTGCGTGCTCTGGAAGTCGCTCAACTTTGCGCGGTTGTAAGTTGATATTCGGTGACGCGCGACCTCAGCGTAGTCATCGAGGCACGCCTGTGCATTGCCGAGTGCGACGCCGGAAAGAACGTAGGGAAACAGCGAGAAGACCGGCAGCGCATACAGCGGATTGGGGTTCACCTTGCTGCCGGGCGCCGCGCCGCCCGCAAGATCACCCACCGCGACCGTCATATCCTCGGGTACAAAGGCATCCCTGACTTCGACGTCCGACGACCCGGTGCCACGCAATCCCGCAACGTTCCACGTATCGAGGATCTTGTAGTCGGCCTTGGGCAATAGAAAGATGCGGTATTCGATCCCGTCAGCCTCGTCGTCGGATGAAACGACGCTTGCAAGCATGTTCCATGCGCACGAGCCGACGCCCGACGAGAACGGCCAGCTTCCGCGCAGCTGGTATCCGCCTTCGACCTTTTTGGCACGGCCGGCAGGGAAGATGAACGACGATGCGATCAGCACATCCGGATCTCGGCCCCAAACCAGATCCTGCGTACGCTGCTCGAACATGCCGAGCATCCAGTGGTGACTTGCCAGATTGGCCAGATTCCAGGCCACCGATGCGTCGGCCCGCCCAAGCAACTCGGCACAATCGATAAGGGCAACATAATCGAGCTCGGCGCCGCCGACACGCTTCGGCTGCAGCATCCGGAACAGACCGGCTTCATGCAAGTCGCGCTCCGTCTCCGGCGGCAGGTGCCGCAGCTCCTCGGTTCGGACCGCACGTTCCCGCAACTGCGGCACGAGCGATCGGGCCTTGGCAATCATCGCCGCATAGGCTCGCCCGCCGGAGCCCGTCGCCATCGACTGATCCATGCTCGGGTCCTGACCAGGCACCATTCGCGTCCCTCGCTCTCATCCATTTATGAGGCTGGAACCCTGCCAAATCAAGCTGTTGCTGCGCTCAGCCCGATGTCGCGGCGCCCCGCGGCCCGAATGCGCCTTTTTGGGCCATTGCCGCAATCCGCTTCTTGTCGTAACCGAGCGTCTCGCGCATGACCTCCTCGGTATGCTCGCCCAGCAGAGGCGCCGCCACAGGATCAATTGCCACCGTCAAGCTCATGCTGATCGGCGGTTCGATATTCGGCACCCACTGCGCGGTGCGATGCGGGATCCGGCTCAAACGCGCGCGCTCGCGCGCTTCGGGGGCATTGAACCCTTCCTCGACGGTGCGGAGATAGCCGACCGGAATGTTGGCCAGCTTCATCTTCGCCATCCAGTTCTCGAGCGTGTCGCTCGCGAACACTTCCGCGATCGCCGCACGCAGAAGCTCCTTGTTCTCGGACCTTGCTTTGCGCGTGGCGAACTGCGGTGCGTTGATGAGATCCGGCCGGTTCAGTACCTCGACTACCAGCCGTCGATACAGCCGATCATTTGCGCAGGCCATGTAGAGCGGACCGTCGGAAGCCTCGTAGACACCAACAGTGGGAGATCCGGCCGGCGAATTGCCGAACCGGCCGGGATTCTGGCCGTTGATCAAATAGGCCATGCCGTAGAAGCCCGTCATCCCCATGGCGACATCGAACAGCGCAACCTCGACATGCTGACCTCGGCCGATGCGGTCCCGCGCCAACAGCGCCAGCAGAATGGCGTTGCAGGCCGACATCCCCGTCGCCATGTCCACGATCGGCGGGCCGGTACGAACTGCCGGCCCATCTGCGAATCCGTTGAGCGACATGAAGCCGCTCTCGGCCTGCGTGATCGGATCGAAGCCGGGCCGCGATGCGAAGGGCCCGGTGCGCCCGTAAGCGGATATGGAGCAATAGACCAGTCGCGGGTTGAGCGGTGCCACGGCTTCGTAATCGAGACCGAACTTCTTCATCACACCGCTGGAGAAGTTCTCCACGACCACATCCGCCTTGCGGATCAGATCCAGTGCAATCTCGCGCCCCTCCGGAACCGCGAGATCAAGCGCGATACCGCGCTTGTTGCGGTTCAAGCTCAGATAGGCTGCGCTTTCGCCACCGATCTCGGCATGCTCATAGGCGCGCGTGTCGTCGCCGCCGTCGGGATTCTCGATCTTGATGACGCGCGCACCGAAATCGGCCAGCGTCTGTGTGCAGGCGGGGCCGGCGACCACGCGCGTGAAATCGATGACCAAGAGACCATCAAGCGCGGTTGGTACTCCTGCGGCCCGCGACGGACGTTCCGGCAATTGAGGCTTGGTGGACATCCCTAGGGCTCCCTTGCATCGGCTTATACCTGCCGAGTTTTACTGCAAGCGAGTTTAAAGCCCGGGAGAACCAACTCCGCAAGTGCTTCAGTCGCAAGGCTTCAGTTCGTAAAAGGGACCCGGCAGAAATAAAACCTGAAATGAGCGTTCCGTATCGCGAGACATTCCGCTCAACGAAGCGACCTTCGCCAATACAGCGTATGCGACTATCGCTAGCCGACTTCGGGTTAGAAGGGCGATAGCCCGCCTTGATGAAGCTATTCGCCGAAACCAGATCGTCCGTCGTAGCGGAAACGTTGCCGTGCCATTTCGGTAGCCCGCATCAACCTGCGATGAAGGTCCCCGCCCCAATGCAGCGCCAGGAATTCACCCCCGCAGCAACACCCGAAATGCGGCGCGTAGATGGACGGCACGACGCATGTGAAGGCGATTGCATCGTCGCCTTGACAGGCAAGCCACCACGCTCCGAGATCGAACTCCGACACCGCCGCAGTGCCAAAAAAGTCAGCCGATGCAAATCAGCCCGGGCGTCGGCAACGTCATCATCGGACTCGTCGAGCATACGAATTCTGTACATGACGTGATTCATCGGATGGAATCGGTCGAGCGGCGACGTCGCCGACGAGACGCTCACTTGCTCAGCACGACCTTTACGCCCAGCCAGACAGTCCCCATCAGCCCGGTGGCCAGCACCGTGATTACGGCCTTCAGGATGAAGCTTTGCGCCTGCTCCACGCTTTTCCGCCACCGCCGGAGGTGCTGGAAGTCCGCCCTCATCTTCCTCCGATCATCATCTTCGATTCCAAAGGAAGCCAGCTCCGACGCTACCGCTTTCAATACGATCGCTATGATGCGGTCCTGCTGCAGCTTCTGCTGCTCGGCCAGTGTCTTGGCCATGATCGCCATGATGTCGTCGTCTAGCATCTTCATCCTTGATCCCTGCAACGCTCTCAAAGCTCGCTTGGCGAAATAGAAGGAAACGACGAGATTAGCAGTGATCGCCTCAAAGCCAGCGCGAGGGTCCGCCGATCCGAGGCCGAGGACCTTGTCCCAGACAGGAGCTTCGCGGATCGTGACGCAATAGTCATCAGCTTGTCTGGCAATCACTGAGCTCGGCCGCGCGCCAAAAACTGATAGTTGGCGTGAAAAGGCCGGCCATAGGCCAATTGATTGCGTCTCAGATTTGGAGTGATTCAGTCGGCTTGATTGGAAAGACTGGAGATCACGATGGCACTCGGCAAGCCGAAAGGGCTGCGTTGATCTAGGAGCTTCCACTCGAAAACACTTGCTAGTCGCCCGCTTGCTCTGGTCGGTCGAAAGATTCCTCTACCTTGAGCGAATCCAGATCAGGCAAGACCTGAGTGCCTTTTAAAGTAGCGCGGCCCGACCTTCGATCTATCCCGAACTGGCCAACAGTCGAGACTGCCTTCCTCAGCCTATAAAGGTGGTAGACATCTGAAGCGGGCGTATTCTCGGAGGCTATTCCCGCGTACACTTCCTCCACACGCCACCCCTCTTCCCGCAGACCATCGACAAGATCAAATCTCTCGTTCCATTCTTCAAGCGCCAGAAGATATTCCGTATTGAATGATCGAGCGATGTCGGCGATCGCCTTTGACCTTAGCTTCCCAACGCTTGGATACGTTAGCCGTTTGTGAAATTCGGTCGCAGCCGGCGTCTTGAGGCCCACGAGGTCGACAAGCGGAACATGTCCGGCGTATGCGACATAACCAGCGTCATGGACCAGTATCGTCGGTCGATCCGGTAAATTCTGATTAATCCATCGCACGACGTCGCACAGGCTTTTCTGATTTCCTGTTATGTGCGTCCAATAGTCGGAAAGTTGCCAGCCAAAGGCTAATGGCAGGAAGAAAGCCGAAATCCCGATTAGTCGAAGGGTTTTCGTTCGAGCCGCCGAAGTGAGACCGCACGCAACACCGAAAAGTATGACCGGCACAAATATGTAGAGATATCGGCTTCCATTATGGGAGAGTCCGCTAGGGAATTTCCAGAAGTACAAGCCTATGAAAGTGATTGCGGAGACGGCTAGCATAATCCCAGCCGAGCGCGGCCGTATGAAACGAGCACAGAGAAAAAGGGGGAAGGAGGCAACTGCAGCCCGAGCCATTGCCAACGACACGAAAAGCAATTTGCTTGGCAAATCTGCGTAACGGTCTGCGAAGAAGTAAGTCTTGGCACCGACGGTGTTGGGAACCAGAGAGCCGGTATCGACCCAGTACCACACCAGGAACGGCACGGTGCATAGAATCGAGGTCACGCACGCAGCGATCTTGAAGTGGGACGTACGATCGTTATCCAGAAGCAAAATGAACATCGATCCGGCAGAGAAGAGACTGAGTTCCGGCCGAATAAATGGCATGATTCCGCAAAGAAGGGAGAGCCAGAGTGTCCGTCTCTTGTCAGTTAGCAGCTTGATGTTCCAAGCCACCGCGGCCATCGAGAGTCCGGTATCCATTCCATTCAAGAGTTGAAACAGAGTGCCCGCAAAGATCAACCCACCGATTGCGATTAGCGCTGCCTCCAGGGGGGAGCATCCAACGTTCATGCTCGCGAAGAGAAGACCGAGCACATACACCACGCCGCAAAATGCGCCGAGCAGGTACAATGCGATGGTATCGGAGGATACTACTTTCTCAATGACCAGCAGCAGGGCGAGATGCACGCCGCTCGTGGCTCCAACCAGAGCGGGAACACCAAGATACTTCTGATCGTAGCCGTCGTGAATAACCTGGGCATTGTGCAAATTGATGAAGGCGTCGTCAGTAGGGAAAACAGCTCCTCCGACAGCCCAGTAGACGATCGCGAAAATCGCAGCCGCACCGAACACGCAAGCCGCAGCGGTCCATTGCCCTTTCAGCGTTGGCCCCAAGTCGAGCTACCTTCATTTAGTTAATCAAGAAATTATTGCTCGAAGGCTATAAGACTTCCCTAACAGGGCGAACAATTCGACCCGATGAGCTCCGGCAGTGTCGATCGCCTAGAAAAGAAATCATCTGACGGGCGGTCGCAAAGGCCCGCCGTGCGAGGATCTATTCCGTTATCCAGCTTGAGAAGTTTATTGCTAGCTTGAGACCACCCGCTGATAGGCCCAGCAGAAAAGGCCTGGGAACCTGCTCTGCACTGTCCTGCCTTAACAACATCATTCGGGGTCTTTTGCTCGGTCACTCAACGAACAAGAGTGAACTAAATTGAAGCCGCTTTTGACCGAGCTACGGCCGACCTAATCCCCCCGCAGCCGGCTCGGCGACCCCACCCGCACCAACGTCTCATCCGGATCGGAGATCACGAATTCATACATCCCCGTGGCTTGTCTTGGGGTGTTTGCTGAAACTCGCGCGCCGCGGCGTCAACATCCCTCAGGTAGAAATAGAGCCCGAAGGATTTTGGCCCGGAACGAGCCATCCCTCGACCGCATCGGTGAGATGCAGATATCCGCCCTTGCCGTTCGCCAGCATGCGATAGGGGTCCGCCTCGCCCGGGGCCTGCGTTTCGCCCTCCGGGCGCACAAAGCCCACGCCGGTTATAGAAGCGCTCCGACGCATCGAGGTCGGTACAAGACAGGATCGCGACCAGGCACCGGATGGGCTCAGCATGCAACTCCGATATCGTAGCGCGGGGAAATGAAAACGAGGACGTATCCTCGGCACTATAAGGAAAAAGGCCCCGCAGCGCGGGGCCTTCGTCTTATAGGGTCCGAGCAAAGCCTATCGCCGCGTCCCTGCGCCGTAAAGCTCGCGCTCGCGGCCGATGTCCTCCGGAGACAGGGGCGGGCTCGCCGCATCGAAGTCGTTCCAGCCGGCTTTCTGCCACGCAGTGCTGCGCTCCAGAAGGTTGACTGACCTCTCGTGGAGAAGCGCATCGAGCCGTGCGCGGTCGTTGTCGGGCACCCTCGCAGTGACGAGCGTACCACCGCGGCGAACGCCTTCCGCATAGCGCGAGGCGTCTTCCCTGGAGACGCCGGCCTCGGTGAGTGCGCCGACGATGCCGCCGGTGGCCGCACCGGCTGCCGCGCCGACCGCCGTCGAGGCGAGCCATCCGGCCGCCACGACCGGGCCGAGACCGGGAATGGCCAACAGGCCGAGGCCGGCGAGAAGGCCCGCCGCGCCGCCGACGCCGGCGCCGATGCCGGCGCCCGTGCCAGCGCCTTCGGCCCGATCGTCGACGCCGTCGCGGTCACGGTCGACCTTGCCGCTGCGAGAACCGTACCAATTGTCGGAATTGTTGGCGACGATGCTGATGTCGGAGTGCGGCACGCCGGCGCTCTCGAGCCGGGTCACGGCCTGCTCGGCATCGGAATATCTGTCATAGAGGCGGGAGATGGTGGTCGTCATGCTATCGGCTCCTTATTTCGTGGAATTGACGTTGCCCTGGAAGTCGACGCTGACGTCCGTCTTGGTGCCGGCCTTGTCGGCCTTGCCGCGCCAGACGCCTTTGTCGTCCTTCTGCAGGCCGGAGACGTTGGAATATCCCGCCCCCTCGATGCGCGACTTCGCCTGGCCCTCGGTGAAGCTGTTGCGGCCCGCGACCGGCGCGTTCGAATTGTTCTGGTTGGAGCTGTTGACAGCGTTGTTGCCCGGCCCGCTCTGTGCGGGCTGCGACTGGGCGCCCGCGGGCGCAGATGCGAGCAGCAACAAGGTTGCCGCCAGCAAAGTCAGACGTGACATGTTTTTGTCTCCTGCAAGTGATTGTGCGGGCGACAACATGCGAGATTCGAATTGGTTGCTACTGCGCGAAGACGCGAAGTGCCGCAGCACGCCCTCGCCTTGGATCAGCGCTACAGGCAGGAGCAGGTCGGCGTCGGCAAGGAACTATCGAGCCTCGGCTCGCAGCCGGCTCGGCCATCCCACCCGCACCAATGTCTCATCGGGATCGGAGAGCGCGAATTCATACATCCCCCACGGCTTGTCCTCGGGTGTTTGCCCAAACTCGCGCGCCGCGGCGTCGACATCCCTGAGGTAGAGATAGAGCCCGAACGGGTTGCGGCCTGGGACGAGCCATCCCTCGACGGCATCGGTCAGATGCAGATATCCGCCCTGCCCGTTCGACAGCATGCGATAGGTGTCCGCCTCGCCGGGCGCAGGCCTTGTCCCGTCCGGGCGCACGAAGCCCAGCCTGGCATAGAACCGCTCCGACGCATCGAGGTCGTTACAAGGCAGGATCGCGACCAAGTCACCGGACGGGCTCATGTGTGCAACTCCCTTCAGGGACGGCGGCGTCAAAACGCCCGCGGCGGATGTTTCCCGCGCGGGCTAACCATAGTTTCCGATGATGCCATTCTGCCAGTGTTTTGCCCGACGGGTCAAGGTCTATTTCGATAATCCGAAAACGGCTCCGGCGCATGACGGGGGGCTTGGTTGCGCCGGAGCCGCCATTCCAGCCGGCCAATCGGCGGGGTCAGCCGGCACGACACCAAATGCGGCCTGGAACGGAAGGTTCCTAAGTCCCGCGCGGTCCGAACTTGCGTCAGGCCGCGTTGTCAATTGTCGCATGTCACGCCCGGCCAGGTCGGCCGACGGCAAGCACCATCGTGATTGCCCGGCGGCCATCCGACATCACGCCTCGTTCAGCCCCGCGCCGCGATCGACCACGGCCGCTTCGCCCTTGGCGGTGAGCTCGTAGGTGTCGCCGTCCTTCTGCACGTAGCCGTCGGCGACGAGCCGAAACAGTTGCTCGTGCCGCTCGTCGCTGTCGCCGAAGGCGATGGACTGGCCGATGTCGCAGAGCATGGCGATGTCGGAATCTGTCAGCACTGTCGTCCTCCGGATCATACAAATTCCGAAACAGCGCCCGGTTCCTGCGAACGGCAGGGACGGTGACCTCGCTAGCGCATTCATGCGCCGCCGAGCGCGACGACATCACGAACATCACTCTCGCACGATTCCTCGCACAAGCATTGCGGGCGCGTCCGTGTCAGGAACAAGCGAGGCGCGCTGCGCATTTCATCGCAGGAGGTCAATCATCCATGAGTCATGTCGTACTCGTCGTCGACGACGACGCCGATGTTCTCGACGTCGTCACAAGCATGCTGCAGGAGCTGGGCTGCGACGTCGTCAGCGCGCGAAACGGCGCCGAAGCGCTCGATCATCTCGCGCGGAACGAGCGCATCTCCATTCTCATCACCGACATCAACATGCCCGGCATGGACGGACACGAGCTGGCCGAGCGCGCCAGGCGCGTGCGGCCGGGCCTCCGGGTTCTTCAACTGTCGGGCCGGGAGCCGCGGCGCGGCGGCCTTCCGATGATCCGCAAGCCGTTCTCGCTCGAGGATCTCGCCAACACCATGAAGCAGACGCTAGGCGCGTGCTGAAGGTTCGCCGCCAAATAAAAAGCCCGCGGCGGAATGATCCCGCGCGGGCTGAACCAGATTTCGATGATGGCATTGTGCCAGTGTTTTGCCCGACGTGTCAAACGAACGATCCGGTGGGCCTCGCGCGTTGATGGAACAGGAGGATCGGCCATGACTTCAGGCATCGCACCGAAGACCTCGCGAGACCTGCCGGGGGAGAGGCCGCGCACTGACAAGGCGCGCGAGAGGCAAGAGGCCGTCGTCGAGGACGCGGGCGAGACCGGGGACAGCGGCCGCGATCTAGTTCACGGCGATGGCGGCACCATCGAGATTCCCACCAAGCCCGGCGATCTCTCGAAGGACGACTAGTCCGCCGCCAGCGCGCATCTCGGCGCGTGGAACGGGCCGGCTGACGAACACATCGCCCCTCCTCCCAGCTTGATATGTGGTGCGCAAGGGGCTTGCTTCAAGCTCCCGCACCCGGTGTACACCCCCGCGCCTCACGCCACCTGAGAGGGGTCACCACATGCCTGTCCTGCTGCCGACGTCACGCGCGCGCAACCGCACCTCGCCAATTCGCTCCGAGCAAGCGGCCCATCATGCCGTCGTGATCGCCGGCGGCGGTCCGACCGGATTGATGCTGGCGGCGGAGCTGGCGCTGGCGAGGTGCGATGTCGCCGTCGTCGAGCGCCGCGTCAGCCAGGAGCTCACCGGCACGCGGGCCGGGGGCTTGCACGCACGCAGCATCGAGATCCTCGATCAGCGCGGCGTTGCCGACCGCTTCCTGCGCGAAGGGAAGATCACCCAGCTCGCAGGCTTTGCCTGGACGCGGCTCGACATCGGCGATCTGCCCACTGGGCATCCTTACGGCCTCGCGCTGCGGCAGAGCCACATCGAACGCATCCTGGCCGATTGGGTCGAGGAGCTCCACGTCCCCATCTATCGGGACCGCGAGGTGAGCGATGTCGTGCAGGACGACACCGGCGTCGACGTGAGCCTCGCAAGCGGCGAGACATTGCGTGCGGATTATCTGGTCGGCTGCGACGGCGGGCGCAGCCTGGTCCGCAAAGCCGTGGGCATCGAATTTGCCGGCACGGATCCGACGCTCAGCAATCTCATGGCCGAGGTCGAGATGCGCGAGGCGCCGCAATGGGGGCTGCGTCACGACGCAACAGGCTTTCACGGCCTCAGCAAGACGGAGGCCGGACGCATCCTGGTCGTGATCACGGAAGCGACGCGCGATCGCAGCGGCGAGGCTTCCTTGCGCGATCTCGGCGAGGCGCTCATCGCCGTCTACGGCACCGATTTCGGCGTCCACAATCCGTCCCGGATCTCGCGTTTCACCGACGCGGCACGGCAGGCCGTCTCGTACCGCAAGGGACGCGTGCTGCTCGCCGGCGATGCCGCGCACATCCATCATCCGGTCGGCGGACAGGGCCTCAACACCGGCGTGCAGGATGCCGTCAATCTGGGCTGGAAGCTGGCGCAGGTGGTGAAGGGCATGTCGCCCAACAGCCTGCTCGACAGCTATCATGCCGAGCGCCATCCCGTGGCCGCGCGCGTGCTCCGCAACGCTAGGGCGCAGATCGCCCTGCTCCGCCGCAACGACGACGGCCGCAACGCCGCGCGCGAGGTCCTCTCCGAACTGCTCGCGATGGAGGAGCCGCGCAAGCGTTACGGCGCCATGATGAGCGGGCTCGATATCAGCTATGATCTCGGCGGCGGGCATCCCTTGCTCGGTCGCCGCATGCCCGATCTGGCGTTGACTGTCGCGGGCCGCTCCGTGCGGCTGTTCATGTTACTTCATGAGGCGCGCGGCGTGCTGCTCGATTTCGGCGGGCCTTTCGGGCGCGACATCTCGCCCTGGGCCGATCGCGTGACCCACATCGATGCCGCCTACGATGGCGCATGGGAGCTTCCTTCCATCGGAGCAGTCGCCGCGCCGACGGCCGTGCTGGTGCGGCCCGACGGGCATGTGGCATGGGTCGGTGACGAGCGCGCGGGCGGGCTCCTGGAGTCGCTGACGACCTGGTTCGGCGCAGCATAGGAGTGTCGGAGGCGACAAAGGAGCAAGCTCCGCGGGGTAGCTCCTTTGTTCAAAAATGCGCTTTCGATCCAGCCGGCGCACAAAATGAGTAAGCGGCACAAAAGGCCCTGACAGCACATCGCAAAGACGTGCGCGAGATTGCGCGTCGTCCTATCAAATGTTGGAGACTCCCGCCCGTACGAGTCGTAGGGTTAACCATCACCGCAAGGTCCTTGGCAGATATCGGTGATGAGAACGCCAGTCGCGCTCCCGCCCCACGCGAACAGGGAGCAGCGCCATGTTGAAGCGGCGTCGTTTCAAGCAGACCAGGACACTTCACCAGAGGCTCGCGGATGAAGCCGCGCAATTGCGCGAGCAGGCGCGCGCGCTCGCGCCGGGACATCGCCGCGAGATGCTGCTGCGCCGCGCGCGGCAGGACGAGATGGCGATGCAGATCGATGCCTGGCTGTATTCGCCCGGCCTGAGGGCGCCGACATGAGCGAGCAGTATCGCGCCTATCTCGTCGGTGAAGACGGCGTCTTCCGCGCCGCCGAGGCGTTCGAGGCGCCCGGCGACTCGTCCGCACTGGCCTTTGCACGGAGGTTTGCGCGCCGCGGCGATGTCGAAGTCTGGCAGCTCGGCCGGAAGATCGGCGTGCTGAGAGGACCCTGGCCGCCCGAGGTCATGAACTGAGAGCCCGCCATGGCATCGCCCCATCGACCTCACTGCCAGATTTCATCGCGGCACGTGTCGCACCGGTAGATCATGACGGGCCGGTCGCGCCTGATGTCGAGCACCGACGTAATGTAGCGCGATGGCGTCTTGCATCTCGGGCACGACGGGCCTGGCGGGCGGCCAGGACCGTGATGCTCGGCGTCCCCCTTGTCGGCCACGACCAGAACTCCTGATGACGGAGTTCCTAAGCATCAAAGTGCACACTGGTTCCAAAAGCGGACGCGCGAGCCTTCCGCGACGGATCAAATCCACAGTGAATTAACCCATGTTACATGCCCCGGGGTATGCGTTCGGAATCCGGCGCGACCCTGGCCTATGCCGCGTGCGACAGCTGCGCCGTCCGCTCGACCCGCGCTTCCAGCAAGGCGACCGAGGTCCGCAGGTTGTCGCGGCGCGCCCGCAAGGCCTGCGCCAGCATCGAATAAGTCGGGCTGCGAGGATCGGCATTGCCGGCATTGCGCTCCTCCTCGGCAATGTCGCCGTCGAGCATCTGGATCCGCCAGTGCAGGTCGGAGATCAGAGCGTGGAGTTGCAGGGACGCGGTCGCTTCGAAACGGGACGTTGACTGCATGTGATCGCCTCAATCTGAAACGGCCCGACTGCCGGGCCGCGATCAAGACGATTGTAGCAAGACAGATGCCAGCTCCCGGGAGAGGGCCCGGGAGGCCAAGCTCGCCTCATTCCTCCGCCAGCTTCCGCGCGATATAGGCGTCCACGGTTTCCGCGAACGAGCGCTGCACGCCAACCGAGGTGACATGAAGCTCGAGTGCGTCCTGCTGGAGCACGCGCAGGCCGCGCCGGCGTGCGCTGACCGGAGCCATGGCGAGGTAGTCGTCGATGGCATCGGTCGCCATCGGGATACCTTTCGGATCTCCCCGGGCAATCAGCAAACGCAGAAAACTCAGGCAATCGGCCAGACCCGGCATGGGCTCGCCTTTACCCTTGCCGCGATTTCGACTTCGGCTTGCTGACGGGCTGGGTATGGGTCCCGAACAGGGCCAAGAGCAACGCGACTTCTTCCTTGGAACCGACCTGGATCATGGCTTTCTCCTTTTCGCTCCGTTGGTCGAGTCCAGCGGCGATGGAGTTCAGGACGATCTGGTTTCAGGATCGTTTCAGGACGGTTTCGTCGCTGGCAGAGGCAGCCGGAGCTGTCAGAAGTTCAGCTGCCCCGGCTGCCAGCCGATGATCGCACCGAGAAGGCTCACCAGCGAGGCGAAGGCCGTGCCGGCCATCTGCGCCCAGTAGCGGATCGGCATGGGGTCGCGGTAAAACTCCTGCCGCGACCACCGCGACCAGTCCCACCAGTCGTCGCTGACGAACAGGATCTTTCGCTCGACATAGCCATACCAGGCCTTGCGGCCGCAATAGATGCTGACCCCGAAGGCCGCCAGGCGATAGAGCAGATCGAGAGAGGGGTTCATGCCAACATCCGGCCAAGGAAAACAGCAACCAACGGCAACAGCGACCAAGGCAATTTCTCTGCCTGCCTTGGTGTCGCCGGAGGCGACGCAGGTTCAATCGGGCGCGATCGGGCTGACGTCCCCGATCGAGGCACGAGATGATTCCGCCCGCTCACCGGGAAGGCGGGTATCTTGTCGGTGCTGCGGCGGACTTTGGTCGGCAGGCAAAAGGGCCCGCCTCCGGAGTCTAAGGGAAGAACGGAGGGAACGTTGCCGCACCCAACGCACTGAAGGCACCCGAAGGCGGGGCCGCAAAGGGCTTTAAGTTTACCAACGGAGGACGACTGCAATATGTTCGTCGGCCTCCGCGCAGACGATACCAAGCCTGATGGACAAGCTCAAGATCGGACCGGACCCAACGAAAGTCGGTTGAGGTGCCCGATGAGGAGGCCTCAGGGCTGCAGCCGCGAAAGCAGCCGTTGACGGTCTTGATCGCGCAGGCGCTGAGCGTCACGCAGCCGTTCCAGCTCCCTTTCTGCACCCGAAGTGTTCTGGCCTTCCCGTTTCAAATCGAGAACCAGCCGCTCCTGTTCGGCAAGCTGACGCTCTCCTGCGACCACGTCGCGCTCGACCCGGCTCAACTCGTCATAGATCGAGGTTCTGTCCATCGAAGTGCTCCTCGGTCTTTGACCAACACGAACAGGATTTCTGCGTTCCCTTCGCTTCTTGCCAAATTTTCCCGATGCGTTGGCGCGATGTCGGAAGACAATGAGAGCCAACAAGGGGGTCTTTGGAACGCTGCGTCATGGTAATGATTGAGATGATGGAGCGAACTTTTCGGAGGAAGAAGGCGATGCGTTCGATTTTGGCCTTGAGCGTCCTGCTCAGCCTGTGCGGAATGGCGAACGCGGCAAACGTGCATCATGGGCACCACCGGCATGCGGTGGTTCGTCCCCATCATCACATGTACCCGTCAGGCCGACCTTCGGGCTTTGCCTATGCGCCGCGTGGATATTATCGGCCGGCCAACCCCTGCGACGGGCCAGAACCATATTACGGTGCTTGCCAGGGTTACGCGCCCGGAGAAAAGGAGCAATTCATCGACAGCGTGCTCAACCCCTATTAGTTGAGGACTGTCGTGGGAAGCCGATAGGGACGCAGTCGCAGCGTCACGCGGGCGGAGCGACGCGACTTAGAATCCGAACATTCGCAGGATCGTTGGCTGCCGGCGCCTGCCCCTCGCCAACCGCCTCCGCGCCCTCAGGTTCTGGTTGATAAGCAAACGCTTCGCGCATCCAGCGAGGTCAGCCCGGCGCGCGATCGTCCGGGTGCAGCCTGGGGCTGGAGCAACGTCGGCTTTAAGACACTCATTCCGCTTTCTCCTTGTGAGTTGACTCAGAACGGGACACCTCCGCGCTGGCTGACCTCTCAACCTGATGAACGGCCGCCGATGGATGATCCGGATGCACGATCACGCGTTCGATCCGGGTCAGCAATTCCAACGGCCCGTGATTGGTCGCAAATGGCTGCGCCGGCCTGCCCCAGCCGCGATCGAGCAACTCCTTCGCAGCGGCCACCCGCGCAAACGGGTTTGCGGTCTCTCTGATCATGATGGCGGAGAGCACGTGGATTGCGGTCTCCGTCCTGCTCCTCGCCAAAGCCTGAATGTCGGAAGGTGGGGGACAAATAATCGTCGCTCGTCATCGGCTGAGCGACGTGTTGATAGACGGGTAGCCGTCTCCTGATCCTGGTCATTTCAAATTCTCTTCCAGAAATAAAAAAATCCGCGGCGGATGCTTCCGGCGCGGATGAACCAAATTCGTTTCGATGATGGCATCATGTCGGTGTTTTGCCCGACGTGTCAAACAAATAATCCTTCAGCTTATGAGGTCAGCATCGAGACCGGTGTTGGATTAGGAGCAGCGTCGCGCGGTCGAGCACCACCTGTCGGCGATGGGCCAAGAAGAGACATTACCAGCTATAGGAAGTCGTCCCTCACATCGGGCGGCTCCGGGCAACTGGCATCAATCGGGAAGACCCGCTAAACGCAGACCCTCGAGAAACCTCTCAACATCTTGCTTTCGATTGAAAGGTGACCACTCCTCTACATTGGAAAGGCGCATGACCGTATCGATTTCGCGCAAGCGCCCCATCATTGCCCGTGCTTGATCAAGCCTCCCTGATAGGGCATGTCCAACTGACGCAATTCTTAGGGATGGAGTAATTCTTGGCTGAATAGCGAGCGCGCGCTCTGCGCTGTGGCAAGCTTCATCATATTTACCCAGAAAAAGCAGGGCAAAGCCCCTGGCATTTTCTAAGTGATAGTTTTGCGGGTCGATTGGGTTAACGCGGATCGCGCGATCAATCTCATTCAGGGCCTTCTCGTGTTCCCCGAGATAAACACTGATCCATGCGCGCGCACGAAGCGCGATTGCAAGATTGGAGTTCATGGCAATAGCGCTATCAACCAACGTAGCGGCCTGCTCATGTTCAACAAAAATAAAAGAAAGTGCAAACGCCACGCGCGACAACGCGACGGCGTCATCCTGACCAAATTTGATAGCGCATTCAATCAGACGCCTCGCTTCGGCAAATTCGCGCTCTTTATCTACGATCCACCCGTTCATTTTGCGAACGTGATATCGGCTGGCCGCCCAGCCATAGGCTGAAGCTGACTGCGGATCCAGTTCTATTGCACGGTAGAAAAACCGCAGCGCTTCATCATCTTTTTCCCTGTCCCCGGCCGTTTGCAAACAGTCCATTCCCCTCAGAATGGAATCATAAGCATCGAGGTTTTGGATGGGCTTGCGCTTGGCGCGATCAATCTCAACTTGCTCAAGTTTTGGTACGATTGCGCCGACGACGCTTGTCGTCATGTTGTCCTGCAATTCAAAAATATCTTCCAACGAACCGTCGAATCTATCCGCCCACACATGCGCGCCGCTCACTGCGTCAATCAATTGCCCAACAATACGAACCTTTCGGCCAGCCTTTCGGACGCTGCCCTCAAGTACGTAGCGAACGCCAAGCTCGCGACCAACCAGCTTGATGTCAACTGCCGCCCCCTTGTAGATAAAGCTCGAATTGCGTGCGATTACGAATAGGGATTTGAAGCGAGACAATGCGGTGATTATGTCATCGACTATTCCGTCAGCGAAATATCCCTGCTCCGGATCATCGCTCATATTCTGAAACGGAAGCACCGCGATTGAGGGCCGATCGGGCAAGGGCAGTGACTTGGTCGTTTCCGAATGAGGCTTGGCGCTCGTGGTAGATGCCGAAGCCGACCGAGCTGAATAAAGCCGTACCGGCCGCTCGATGTTCTTCAAGCTGCGGTCGCCGAGATCGTCGAAGGCAAATGCGGTCTTGCCGCGGACCTGCTCGTAGGCGCTGCCGGACAGGCAGACGCCTCCGGGCTCGCATTCACTCTCAACACGCGCTGCGACGTTGACGCCGTCGCCGAAGATATCGTCGTCATCAATAATGATGTCGCCGACGTTTATGCCGATCCGGAACGAAATAGTCTCGTTCCTCCGAGCGATCTGATCCTGAATGGTCACGGCGCTGGTGACCGCATCAACCGCGCTGGCGAACTCGACCAGCATGCCATCTCCGGTCGTTTTGACGATGCGGCCTTTGTGCGCAGCGATGGCGGGATCGACGATCTCGCGACGAATCGCTTTGAGAGCCTGCAATGTGCCGAGTTCGTCAGCGCCCATGAGGCGGCTATAACCGGCAACGTCTGCCGCCAGCACTGCCGCCAATCGTCGCTCTACGCGTCCGCCTGTCACTGCAAATCCCCACCCATCCCGAAAATCGGGACCTATCCAATCACGGTATAGTCAGGCCTACCAGTCCGGGCGCCAGGATTCCGACGATCATCGAGGTCCGAAATGGGTCCTAAGCTGCCCCCAGTACCGAGCCTGAAATGTCGGCTGTTGGCTCAATAGGAGCGGTCGGGACGATCGAGAAACAAAAGCCCGCCAGATTGCCCCGCGCTGGCTGAACCAAACTTTTCGATGATGTCATTCTGCCAGTGTTTTGCCCGACGGGTCAAGATCGTTTAAGATAAACCGAAACGGCTCTGGCGGCGACGGGGGGATTCGCACGCCAGAGCCGCCAGGAGAACCGGCTTCTTGGCGGCAAGCCGGCACAAACAAAGTCGGGATTGAAACCGAACGTTCCTATTTGCCCTCGCGCCCCAGCTTTCGCTCGACCTTCTTCCTGATATTGCCGACCTTCTTGACGGCCTTCTTCACCGCCGACGCAGACTTGCGGGTCTTCTTCGCCTCGTAAGCAACTTCGTACTTCTGTCCACCAGCGACGCGCGCGCGATCCTGTTTACGGCCACGGGCGGTTTGTTTCTTTGCTGCTGCCATGATGCACCTCCTTGGCTTTGAGAAACGCAAAGAGATTCAGTTGGTTCCTTTGTCGCTGTTTGGAGGCGGCGAGGCCGGAACGAATCCGCCGCGAATGATTCGAATCCGAAGTGTTGTAGCGTGGAGTTGGTCAGTGGCGTCCCAGCGTCAGAGGAAGTCGGCGGCGATTGGCATCAAGGCGCCCTTCCCCGGATTTATCGAACCGGCCTTGGCAACCTCGATTGAGAAGGTGCCATCAGGCGAAAGGTGGATTCACGAGATCAAGTTCGACGGCTACCGCGTGCAGGTGCATCTCGCCAACGAAGCGGTCAAGGTCTTCACTCGTCGCGGTCACGACTGGACCAAGCGCTTCAGGAAGGTCGCCGATGATGCCTGGCACATCAAGGCGGCCTCCGCGATCATCGATGGCGAGGTCGTCGTGCCGGCAGCCGACGGCACCACGGATTTCTCCGTTCTGCAAAACGAGCTGAAAGGCAGGTCGAGCAAAATCGTGCTCGTCGCCTTCGACCTGCTCTATCTCAACGGGCGAGATCTTCGTCGCTTGCCGCTCCTGCAGCGCAAGGCCGAACTCAAGGAGATCATCGCCGGCACCGACCTGCAATTGAGCGAGAGCTTCGAGATCGAGGGACCCGAGATGCTCGCGCATGCTTGCAAGATCGGCCTGGAAGGCGTGGTCTCAAAAGTTCGCGACAGCATCTATGTGAGCGGCCGCGGCAACGCCTGGGTCAAGAAAACTTGCGCCCAGCGCGAGACGCTGACCATCGCCGGCTTTGCGCTCGATGAGGGCAAATGGGACGGCGTCTATCTTGGCCGCCACAAGGGCGACGATCTGATCTATGCCGGCAAGGTTGACCACGGCTTCGACAAGACGTCGGCCGCCGAATTGCAAAAACGCTTGCGGCCGCTCATTCGCAAGACGCAACCTTATGCGAGGCGCATTGCGCACAAGGGCATCTGGGTCGAGCCGAAGCTGCTCGCGGAGATCGAGTATCGCGCCAAGTCAGCGGAGGGAAAGGTCCGGCACCCTTTCTTTAAGGGCTTGCGGGAGGACTTGTGATGGACGTATCCGATCGCTGGTGGACTTTGGCCGAGAAGCGGAGCGATGATCATTCGACGATACCTTCCTGGCTGCACGAAGCGGTGATGAAGCTGTCGTCGGAACACGGCGAGGCCCCATGCGGGTCGACGCAGCCGCGAATGAAGGCACGGATTGCGATGAAGCCCAACTACCGCCGACTTGGGGCCGCAAAATCCGATTGGGTTAGGAACGGTGGTCCTCATGCTCAGTTGAGCCGCCATATTCGAGCAGAGGAGCGGCGTCCATGGGCAATTCGATTCTACGTGCAGGTCTGGTTGCAGCCTTGGCTGTTGGTTGCTGGGGCGCCGCCCTGCAAGCGGAGGAACAGGGTGTCAAGTCCGGCCGCGCGCTCGATCAGATCGACCAGAAATTCCTCAGCTATGCGGCTGAGGACAACCAGGCAGAGATCCAGCTGTGCCTGATCGCGGAAAAGCGGGCGGCAAATCCCGCACTGAAGGCTTTTGCACGCCTGATGGTTGATGATCACGTGGAAGTCGAGAGCCGGCTCGCAGCGCTCGCTAACGAATTGCAGGCCAATCTGCCCGATGGTGTCGGCCAAGAGGGCCAAGAGACACTATCCAAGCTAAAGACACTGGGCGGGCACGAATTCGAGGCCAAATTCATGCAAGCTCAGATCAAGGACCATTCTGACGATATTGAAAAGTACTCCAAGCAACAGGGTTCAACCCAAAACGAGCGTATCCGCCAGTTTGCTACGGAAACGATTCCGGTCCTGCAGCAACACGTAGCGCTGGCGCGAGCCGTCGACGCACAGATCGAAAACCAGACGACCGGAAATGCTAAAACCAAATAGCTGCTTTTGGAGCAGATAGCGCATCGCTCCTGCTATCTTGCAGACCTCCGCTTCTGGCCATTTGCGAAGCTGCGCCGCCTCTGACGGATGTCCGCTCATCGCGGCAGAGCGGACCAGATTTGCTCAACCCCGCTTTGCGCTCTTGTCGCCAAGAAAATGATCGAGCTTCATAGGAGGGGCGTGAGCGACGCTGTTGCCTTAGCCGAACTCACCATTTGGGAAATAGACCCGCGCAGCCCCTGATGCCCAAGCCGTGGCGGCCTCTTTCATACCTAAAGAAACAGCCCCTGAGATGGGTCTAGGTTTAGGAGGGCTTTGGACGCAGAGCTAATTACTCCCAATTCGCCTCGTTCCTATTATTGGTGGCGAAGCTGCCGCTCCAAGTCGATTGCTTGATCTGCGTTATAGGCTCGCTTGAGCAAGGAGTTTCGCTCATCGCCGGGGGGTTTTCGATCCGCGCGTTTCCGCATGTCTTCTGCGAATTGCAGGAGCCGCTTGTCGAGCGGGTCTGTTTGCTTAAACCGCCTCCGCTTCTTTCCCATCGCGCGTTCCTTCTGCTGATGAGAGCGATTTAACGCTCCTGGGCAAATGGTTGCAGACACATAGGTTAAACCCCGACCTAGACTTTCGAACAAAGCCATAATGGCAAGCCTAGCGAGGCGGCGCATTAGCCTAGCTAAATGAATTCATCCAACATGTCGCCTGTTGGCCCGTTTCGGACCTCGTGCAAATTCCGCCTCTGCGCCGCTGTGGGGACAAGCGGAGGACCTTAGTATTGTGGACGCTTCAACAACTCCGGCAGTCGAGAGATCGCCTTGGCAATTCGCCTCGCTTCGTCTCGCGTGAGAAAGTGATGAGCGTACTGGTAACCATTTCGGTGTAGATCGTCACGGTGCGGGATGCCACAGATGTACAAGCCGGTAGCATCTCTGACGCGAAAGCCGTGCTTGTCCTCTTCCATCACCCATGGCGCAGGAAAACGCCGCGTCATCAGGCCCTGCGGTGTGACGGAGTGCCTTTGATGCGCTTTCCGCTGGCATAAGTCGGCCCGCGCTCCTCGCTCAGCAGACGATCGCGTTGGTCGCAAAGCCCTTCGACCTTCGCCTGCATGCTGGTCAACAGCGTTTCGGCCGAGGCGGTCGAGATGCCCGAACGAAGAAGGGACTGAATTTCCTTCTGCTGGCGGCCGATTTGCCGGCGCATGTGTTCGATCTCGGAGCGGATGTATTCGAGTGTAGGCATTGACCAAACCTGCGATTTGGCCGAAAAGAACAAAAAGAGAACTCAGAGTCAAGTCTGGCAAGGCGCATTCGTTTTGTAGGAACGCCACGGCCGCTCTCCGGTTGGCTTAGACGCAACAACCTGGAGTTTCCGATGAAGAAGATCATTATCGCCGCCGCCGCGCTCTCCATGATGTGCGGCTCCGCCTTTGCTCAGGGCCAGGTCAATTCCCAAGGCAATTCGAAACCTGGCACGGAGCAGTCCGGCATGGAGAAAGGCTCCATGAGCAAGGGCACTGTGGGCATGAGCAACAGCGGCATGTCGAAGCACCACTCGAAGAAGGGCATGAAGAGCAACGGAATGTCCAAGTAACCAACCTTTCGATGACTTGACCCTAACCGCGCTGCCTCGCCCGCAGCGCGGTTTCTATTTATCGAACACGTCTTTGCATAGCGATCTCCATTCCCGGGTATAAGTAGCATCGCAAGCGGAGGGTCATACGCGCTCATGTGCAATCTCTATTCGATCACCACCAACCAAGCCGCGATCGCCGATCTCTTCCGCGTCGTCAGGCGCTACGAAGGCAACCTCGCGCCGATGCCCGGCGTGTTTCCGGATTATCCGGCGCCTGTCATCCGCGATGGCGACGACGGCGAGCGCGAGATGGTGATGATGCGCTGGGGCATGCCGCCGCCACCACGCACCGGCGGCCCGCCCGTCACCAACATTCGCAACACTTCTTCTCCGCACTGGCCCGCCTGGCTCAAGCCGGAGCATCGCTGCCTCGTGCTCGTGAACAGCTTTGCCGAATACGCGTCGGAGCCGAACCCGGAGACGAAGAAGAAAGACATCGTGTGGTTCGCACTGGCGGAGTCGCGGCCGCTGTTTGCCTTCGCCGGCATCTGGACCACCTTCAATGGTGATCGCGGGACGAAGTCAAAGCCGATGCCGGGGCCGCATCAGGTTTATGGGTTTCTCACCACGAAGGCGAATGCGGTGGTTGAGCCGATCCATACGAAGGCAATGCCGGTGATCCTGACGACAGCCGAGGAGCGAGACGTTTGGCTGCGGGCGCCGTGGGACGAAGCCAAAGCGCTGCAACGACCGCTTGCGGATGAAGCTCTTGCGATAGTCGCACGCGGGAATGACAAAGAAGACAAACCATCAACCTGAGGGCCTCATCGACCTTTTGGACTCTTCCCCGCTATAGCGCTTGGATAATTCCGCGCCGCATCAGGCAAGTGCGCAGGCGCCTTATTTCGTTTCCATTCAAGTCCCCCGCCAGCACATACAGCGAGTGCTCAGGAGGTTGAAAAAACTCGTGAGCCCAAGGAAGCCAATTCGCCGTGCTAAGGTCGAACCGAACGGCCATGGGCAGACCGAGTTGATCCAAGCGGCCCGCATTCCCGCGCGGGCCAAACCGTAGCGCCCCTCCGTGGCTCCTCACTGGAACAGCTCAAACTTGAATCAAATACACCTGACCGAATTCGGCGAGATGAAATCTCTTCGCGCCACGCTGGCACATGTTCGTTCTCGCGTGAGGGAGCCATGTACTACGTCGCCGCTGGATTGCTTGGACTGTCGGGACTGTTCTATTCCGCGGGCCATCACGAGCTCGGCTCGTTCGGGGCCGATGTGTGCAGCTACGGCGGCATGTTCTGCGACAGCCCGGGTGTCGTCTTCACCGGCGCGGCGCTCTCTGCCGCCTGGGGCATGTTCGTCAGCATCAAGTAGGGGCAAACAAGGTATCCGCCCGATGCCGGGCTTGCACGCCGCGGGTCACACCGCGAGCTCCTTGCGAACCGCCGCCGCTGAATTGCCGACCTTGTCGACCGCCTGTTGCAGCTCCTCCCTGGAGACGCCCAGCGCATGGATCCAGTACTTGACCTCCGAGGCCTCGTGCATGTTGATCTTGCTGCGATCCGGCTGCTCGCGCTTCGTCAGGCGGTCCATTGCGACGTCCTCCTCAGACCAGAAGAACGCCGCCGCGCCCGCACCGTTCCGCAGCGAAGCCGCCCCAACATTCGCACCTTTCCCACGATTTGGAAAATCGGATCTAACGCCGGGCAATGATATGATTGTCGACCACGATCCCGTGGCTCAACTTGACAAATGTTAAGTGACGAACAGGGCCGGGCCGGCCCGCACCTAACATTTGTTGGGTTTGCCTATTTTTCCTGACGCATCGTCCACAATGTTGAAGCGCCGGCGCGGCGTCATTTAACCTTTGTTGTCAACACCAAGCCGGGGTCTATGCTTTGAGGACCTCACGCGCTCAGTCGCGTGGGGGAATCGACTGCCGTGACAAGCGAAATGATCTGGGCGCCGCTGTTTCAGCGCCTGAAAACCACGACCGGCGCGGATGACCGGGATCTGCAAGCGCTCGCGGCGCTGCCGTTCACGCTCCGCCATTTTCGCGAAAACCAGACCGTGCTGCGCGACGGCGAACAGCCGAGCGAATGCTGCCTGATCGCCGACGGCTTCTGCGTCCGCTCCAAGACCATCGTGGACGGCAGGCGCCAGATCCTCTCGATCCACATTCCCGGCGACCTGCCGAACCTGCAAAACCTCCACTTCCCGGCCGTCGACCACGACCTGATCGCATTGTCCGATTGCACGCTGGCCTTCATCGCCCACAAGGCGCTTAAGGACCTCATCGCCGAACGATCCGGTGTCGGCGACATGTTCTGGCGGGACACCCTGGTGGATGCCGCCGTGTCGCGGGAATGGATCGTCAATGTCGGCCAGCGCTCCATCCACAACCGGCTTGCACATCTGATCGTCGAGCTGCGCGAACGGCTGCGCCTGGTCGGCCGCGTGATCGACAATACTTTCGAAATCCCGCTGACGCAGGAGCAGTTCGGCGAAGCCATGGGCGTGACGAGCGTGCATACCAACCGCATCCTGCGCGAACTGCGGATCGACGGCGTGCTCGAGCTGCAGCGCGGCACGGTGCGGATTCTCAACGAGCACAAGCTGCAGGAGCTCGCCCAGTTCGACGGCCGCTATCTGCAGATGTCGCCGTCGTCCTAGAGCATGATCCGGAAACGTGCGCAGCGGCTTTCCTAAGGGATCATGCTCAAACAACAACCTAAAGCAGCCATCGCAAGCGCACCGACATTCACGGGACAAACACCTCGGAGGTGTCCATGCGCACGTTGCGGATGGCGCGGCAGGACTCCTGCACCTTCCGCATGCGCTCCGGCATGAAGTTCAGCAGCAGCGAACGCCGCCGTGCCCCGGAGCGGTTGCGGGTCGCGCCGTGCGGCAGGTCGGCATCGAACACCAGGATGTCCCCCGCCTCGCCCGTCGTGATCAGGGACGCGGCTTCATCAAGCTCGCCGTGATTGACAAGTCCCTGGTCGAGATGACGCGGAACGAGCCGCGTGGCGCCATTGTCCGGTCCATATGGATCGAGGAAGACCAAGGCGGCAACGGCCCTGCTGCCCACGCCGTCGCGGTGGAGCGGCTGATGGCCGCCGCCCTGCAGCGGCTCACGACCCTCGACCTGGGAGAGAAAGAAGGGACCTGCCAGCATCTGCGCGCCCGCCGCCAGCAGCGGGGGCAGTCGGCAGGTCCGCTGCACGATCGGATCGAGATCGACCAGCGCGTGGCGCCAGCCAAAGCCGCGGGGCACCGCCCATTGGTCTGAGGTCCCGACACCCGCATCAAATGCGGCGCGCAGCGCCTCGCGCCAGGCTTCGGGCACCGCACCGCGAAGCAGAAGATAGCCGTCGCGCGCCAGCGCAGCCGCCTGATCCGGCGCGAGCGGGGTGACCTTGGTGGGCGCGGCGCGATGGCTCATGACGCTCCGTACAATCTCAACGTGCTTTTCGCAAGAGCGATGCGCGTCGGGCGGGAGCCGTTCACGCCGCTGTCTTGAAGCGGAGCTAGATCGGCGGAGCATCCATGGAACTTTCCGGCTATGATCGCGCTTAGCCCTCGAATTCGCAATTTCCGGAAGGTCAGCCTTGTCGAACCGATCCAAAGTTCAAGCCTCCGCGCGCGGTAGCGCCGTCGCTCCGACGAAAGCGGAGCCGACGCTGCTGAAGCGACTCGGGCCAGGCTTGATCACGGGAGCGGCCGACGACGATCCTTCGGGCATCGCCACCTATTCCCAGGCCGGCGCCCAGTTCGGCTACGGGCTGCTCTGGACGGTATTCCTGACCACGCCGTTCATGATCGCCATCCAGCTGGTCAGCGCGCAGATCGGCCGCGTCACCGGCAAGGGGCTGGCGGCCAATGTCATGGAGCTCGCGCCGCGCTGGATGGTGATGGCGCTCGTCGGTCTGCTCGTTGCCGCGAACACCTTCAACATCGCCGCCGATATCGCGGCGATGGCGGAGGCGCTCTCGCTGGTCATCGGCGGGCTCAATCACGAACATGCGCTGATCTTCGCGGCCGGCTCGACCCTGCTCCAGGTCTTCCTGCCCTACCGCCGCTACGCGCCGGTGCTGAAATTCCTGACATTGACGCTGTTTGCCTATGTCGCGACCGCCTTCACGGTGGAGATTCCGTGGAGCACCGCGCTGCTCGCCGCGGTGTGGCCGAAGGCGAATGTCAGCGCCGACTATTTCATGATGGTGGTCGCAGTGCTCGGCACCACCATCAGCCCCTATCTGTTTTTCTGGCAGGCCTCCCAGGAGGTCGAGGAAATGAACCTTGGCAAGCGCGACCGGCCGCTCCGCGAGGAGACGCGACGCGGCGGCGATCCCGAGCTCACGCGCATCAGGGTCGATACGACGCTCGGCATGCTGCTGTCGAACGGCATCGCCTTCTTCATCATCCTGACCACGGCCTCGGTGCTGAACGCCAACGGCGTCACCAACATCAACTCGGCGACGCAAGCGGCCGAAGCGCTGCGGCCGCTCGCCGGCGACTTCACCTTTGCGCTGTTCGCGCTCGGCATCATCGGCACGGGCCTGCTCGCGATCCCGGTGCTGGCGGGCTCGGCGGCCTACGGTGTGGCGGAAATCTTCGGCTGGCGTGCAACGCTGGAGGCAAGGCCGGAGAAGGCTGTCGGCTTCTATACCATCATCGCGGCCGCAACCATCATCGGCTTCGGGCTCGGTTTTACCGGGATCGATTCGATCCACATGCTGGTGTGGAGCGCCGTGCTCAACGGCATCGTCGCGGTCCCCATCATGGCAATGATGATGCTGATCGTCTCGAGCAGGGCCATCATGGGCCGCTTCAAGGCGAGACGCTGGCTGGTCGCACTCGGCTGGCTCGGCACCGCACTGATGGCGCTGGCCGTCCTCGCTTTGCTCGGCTCGTCCGCGATCGGTTAGAGCATGATCCGGAAAAGTGTGAAGCGGTTTTCCCAAAAGATCATGCTCAAAGGATAACCTGAAGCGCGTCAGCGCGCTTCAGACCGGCGACAGCGCCGCCGATATCTGCGAGGCGATGATGAAGGCCGCAATCACGGCGGGCACGCTGATGAACCGCAAGAACTGATCGACTGAAAGCATTGTTGTCTCCCCAAAGACAATGAGCCCTCGCTCGTGCGCGCTACTCCACCCCTTGCGCGACGTGCTGATCCGCTGTGAGCAACCGATCGGAAACGACGGCCCCACTCATCGTGAGGAGCGCCAGAACCGAAATCATGGCCAAGAACTGCATGCGTCCTTGATCGGGTCCGATTGTGGCCAAAAAAGTCTGGGCTTGGCGCATTTTAGCGACGATCCCAAGAAACATGATGCTCCCCCGGATTCTACGGGCTTTCTGCCAGCACGGCCAAAAATCGATGCCTGCCCAAGCGTTTGCAGACTTCACGCCGCTTGGTCGTTAGCCTAACAATTGTGGCTGGGCTGGAGCTTGCGACCGGGACCACAAAACCAATAAGCCAAGCCGGGCACAGGGAGCGACATGGCAAACTCGTCAAAAGCAACACATCTCGAGATCCTTGCCTGCGATGCCGGCTGGAGAAACTACCACTTCGTCAAGGTGACGACGGAAGACGGCGTCGTCGGCTGGAGCGAGTTTGACGAGGGTTTTGGCTCGCCCGGCGTCGGTGCCGCGATCCAGCGCCTATCGGCGCGCGTGATCGGCCAGAACGTCTTTCAGCACGAGCGCGTTCATGCCGAACTTTTCGCCGCCACGCGGCCTGCCGCCGGCGGGGTGGTGGCGCAGGCCCTCGGCGCGATCGAGAACGCGTTGCTCGATGCCAAGGCAAAATGCCTTGGCATTCCATGCT
Source organism: Bradyrhizobium guangzhouense (assembly GCF_004114955.1). Lineage (NCBI taxonomy): Bacteria > Pseudomonadati > Pseudomonadota > Alphaproteobacteria > Hyphomicrobiales > Nitrobacteraceae > Bradyrhizobium > Bradyrhizobium guangzhouense. The sequence goes on along the minus strand of NZ_CP030053.1, from coordinate 2,271,648 downwards.
ACGAACTTCTCGGCGGCAAAATCCGCGACCGTGTCAGGGTCTATTGGTCCCACTGCGCCACCTGGCGGATCAATCATCCCTCCTGGTACAAGCCGCCGATCGAAAATCTCGACGGCGTCAAGGCAATGGGGCGTGAGGTGCGCGAGAAGAAATTCACCGCGCTGAAGACCAACATCTTTTCCTATGATGACGGCAAACCCACGGGTTGGCGGCCCGGCTTCGGCTCGCCCTTTGCGCCCGAGATCAATGTCGACCGCAAGATCCTGCGGGACCTGCATATGCATCTGGAAGCGATCCGCGACGGCGCGGGCCCCGATGTCGATATCCTGCTCGACTGCAATTTCAACGCCAAGACGGAAGGCTATTTGAAGATCCTGCGCGAGATCGCAGATCTCGACATGTTCTGGATCGAGATCGACAGCTTCAATCCGGAGGCCCTCGGCTATATCCGCCGGCAGAGCCCGCATCCGATCTCATCCTGCGAGACGCTGCTGGGCTTGCGCGAATTCCTGCCCTATTTCCGCGAGCAGGCGATGGACGTCGCCATCATCGACACGCCCTGGAATGGTGTGTGGCAATCGATGAAGATCGCCTCGGCCGCAGAAGCCTTCGAGGTCAACGTCGCGCCGCATAATTTCTACGGCCACCTCTGCTCGATGATGAACGCGCATTTCTGCGCGGCCGTCCCGAATTTGCGCATCATGGAGATCGACATCGACCGCCTCGCCTGGGATCGCGAGCTATTCACGCATGAACCGGAAATCCAGGACGGGCACCTGATCATTCCCGATAGGCCCGGATGGGGCACCGAGCCCAACGAGGAGGCGCTTCGCGCACATCCGCCCAAGACGACAGGCGGGCTCCTCAGCTACGGCCGCAAGAGCTGAGTTTTACGGCTGCACCGGATTGATGGTGGGGGACGTCTTCGGCCCCGGACGCTCCGGTTCGATCGGCGATTTCGGTTCGGTCGGAAGCACCTTGGCGCCTACCGCGCGAGCGGCTTCGCCTGTGGTCGCATACATCGCCACGTGAGCCGGCTGAGTCTTGGCGCGGCTCCACGGTCCGTGGTCGACGATCAGCATCGCAGCAATCGTCACGGCGGCCACGACCATCGCGATCACGCCGGGATGCCGAAGCGCTATCGAGATGGAATTTGCGAAGCGAACTGTTGCCATCGAAGAATCTGCACCTTTGTCCTCTCGCGGGTTAACGCAATCATGGCCTCGCGAGTTCCGGCCCAGACGTAAGCAAGTTCCGAGCCAACGCCCGGAACTTGCGCCTTTCTCCTCGTTCACTTCACGTCTGGCCGCGCGTCGCCGACGAATTTGTCACGGTTCGGCATCTTGATCGCAGCAAGCGATCTGGCATCGAGTGTCGCATCTGCTCCGACCAGCCCGTTCAGGTTCAAAATGTAGGCCGACACCGCGTAGACGTCCTCGTCGCTCAGCGACTGCGGCGCATTTTGCGGCATCGCACGGCGGATATAGTCGAACAACGTCGGCGCATAAGGCCAGTAGCTCCCGACCGTACGGATCGGCTTCGGTGTCCCGATCGTGCCTTGTCCACCAACGAGTCGATCGCCGACACCCCCTTCGCCGCCGTCGCCATGGCACGACGCGCATTGCTGAGCAAAAACCTCGCGTCCACGCCTGACCGAGCCGCTTCCCTTCGGCAGGTTGCTGCCATCGCGCCCGATGTCGATATTCCAACCCGCGATCTCTGCAGCGGTCGCTGGCCGACCGATGCCGTAAGGAGTTTGCGCCCGCCCGGTGCTTGCTGAAGCACAGAACAAAATCGCGAGAACAGCGCCGCAGATCTCACGCCAGCGCATTGGTCACCTCCCCATCGGCGTTGATGCGCCAGGGCCAGATTGCATTGTTGTGGTAGAAGTAATTCTCTCCGCGCACTGCGAGCAGCTCGGCGAGCGTCGGTTGCACATAGCCGGTCTCGTCAATCGCGCGGCTCTGGATCACCGCGGGCTTGCCATCCCATTGCCAGGGCAAGCGGAAGCGCGTGAGCGCGCGCGTCAACACCGGCTCCTGCAATCGCGCATCCTGCCAGCTCTTGCCGTCATCGACCGATACCTCGACGCGCTTGATCTTTCCGTGGCCGCTCCAGGCGATGCCGGTGATTTCGTGGAAGCCTGATACGTTGAGGCGCTGACCTCCCGAGGGGCGGGTGATGATCGACTTCGCCTCCATGTAGAAAGAGAACTCGCGAGCGGTGCCGTCAGGCAAGAGATCAGTGTATTTCGAGGTCTCCTCGCGCGAGTAAGCGGGCTCCGCCGCCACATGCAGGCGCCGCAACCATTTCACATTCATATTGCCTTCGAAACCCGGCAACAGCAGCCGCAACGGATAACCCTGCTGCGGGCGTAGCCGCTCCCCGTTCTGACTATAGACTAGCATGGCATCCTCAAGGCATTTCTCGATGGGGATGCTGCGGGTCAGCGCGGCCGCGTCGGCGCCCTCAGCGATGATCCATTTGGCTTCCGGCTTCAGCCCGGCCTCCTGAAGCACCAGCTTCAGGCTCACGCCCGTCCATTCCCCACAACTTAACAGACCCACCAGGTCTGATGCCGTCTTGCCGTAAGGCTTGGTGTAACCGGGATTTCCGGAGCACTCGAGAAAGTGGATGCGCGATTCCGAGGGAAAGCGCCGCAGATCGTCCATGGTGAAGATCAGAGGGCGCTCGACGAGGCCGTGAAGCATCAAGCGGTGCTGCGCCGGATCGATCGTCGGCACACCGCCGTGATGGCGCTCGTAGAACAGTCCGTTCGGCGTGATGATGCCGTCAAGTTCCTGCAACGGCGTGCGGCCCGACGCGGAGATGTACTGCTTGAGGTTCTTCGAGATGTTCTTGACGACGCCCTTCTCGAATGGCGAGGGCGCACCGTAGGGCTGGCTTCCCATGGGATCACCGGGTGCCTTCATCCAATCGGGGACGTTGGGCGGAAGGTTCTCCGTCTCAGCTGCAACCGACGTTCCGGTGCCAAGGATAATGCCGCCCGCCGCGGCACCGCCACTTTGCAGGAAGCGGCGGCGTGTCGCCCTGATGGGCTTGTCGCTGGTGTCGGTCTTGTTGCTCATAGCGGACCCTCGCGTGAACCTGGACCCGCATGAAACCTTCCGCGAAGCGCATTTGCAATTCGCGCGCATTTCAAAAACAGGCGATTTGATCAAGACTGTTCTAAATTCACCTGGTGTGACTGCAGTTCCATTCTGTGCAATGCACAAACGGCCCGAAGGTCACTCGCCCGGCGCGATCGCATTGCTGGGCGTCGGCCGATCGGTGATCTGCTGGCCGAACAGGCTGCCAATCAGTTCAACCGCGGTGCGTGCGGTGCGCCCACGCTCATCCAGGAACGGGTTGAGCTCGACGATGTCGACCGATCCCACCACTCCGGAATCATGCAGCAGCTCCATGATCAGATGCGCTTCACGATAGGTCGCACCTCCTGGCACCGTGGTCCCCACGCCCGGCGCCACGCAGGGATCGAGAAAATCAACATCGAAGCTGACATGCAGCACGCCGTTGTCAGCCTTGACGCGCTCGATCACGCGCCGGATCAGCACCGCAACGCCGAACTCGTCGATCTGGCGCATGTCGACGACCCTGATCCGGCGCGCGCGCATCAGGTCCTTTTCGAGCTTGTCGATCGAACGTGCGCCGAACAAATCGAGTCTGTCAGGATCGATCGGGGCACGTGGATCATCGCCCAGGAGGCCATCAAGGCCCGCCTCGCCGCACAGGAACGCGGCCGACATGCCGTGCATATTCGCGGTAATCGTCGTCTCGGGTGTGTTGTAGTCGGCATGCGCGTCGAGCCAAAGCACGAACAGCTCGCGTCCGTGCTCCCGCCAATGGCGCGCCATGGCGTTGACCGACCCCATCGACAAAGTGTGATCGCCTCCCAAGAAGATCGGCAATGCGCCGGTTTGCGCGATCTCATAGCCGCGGCGGCTGAGGATGCGGGTCCAGCGCTGGATCTCACGGTAGTGATTGGCCTTTGCCGGTGGCCTGTCGGCGAGATCCCCGATCTCGGCCACCGACAGATCACCATAATCGACCACTTCAAAATCCAGGCTCTCAAGCAGCGTTGCAAGACCGGCGGTCCGCAGCGCGGCAGGGCCCATCAAGGTGCCGCGCTGCGAGGCGCCCATGTCGATGGGCGCGCCCAGCAACGCGATGCGCCGGGCTCGATCCGCGATAGCTCGATCGGTCACGGCAATCTCCTGAGGTCTGTAAGGCTGCACTAGCCTAACAGAGATTCGCATCCGTCGTTTCACGGGGAAGCCGGAACAAATTCTCGCGCGCGGCATTTTCACTGCAAGGCCGGCACCCGCCGTTCAAAACGGCGCCTGTCGCGGATAGCCAAAGGCCCTCGGGCCCGCTGTTCAAAACGAGCGCACGCGCGGATAGCCAAAGGTGCCGGCCTCAATCCTTCCGTCAGGTCTGGAGGTCGCGAGCTTGAGCACGGACATACCGCAGCCCAATCATCAGCCCGGCATGGCCGAGCGCGCCATCGACGCAGCTACCGACGTCTCTCATACCATCGGTGAGGTCGCAGGAGGATTGCGCGCCGCCGTCGATCGCCTCACCTACGCGATCGACGAAGCGCGAAAGCCGGGCCGCCCGCTTTCGACAGTCGCGGCGATCACGCGCGAGGCACCTCTGGCCAGCCTCTTCGTCGCGTTCCTCTTTGGCGTAGCGATCGCCCGTCGGCGCTGAACGGCCGTTCAGGCGGCGGTGACGGCTTCGAGCTCGGCCGCAAAGAATGTCTTTTCGAACGCCTCGGACGGCATCGGTCGACCGAAGAAATAGCCCTGCCCTTCCTCGCATCCCATGCTGACCAGGAAGTCGGCCGTCGCGCGATTCTCAATTCCTTCGGCTACAACAGTCAGGCCAAGCTGCTTGCTGAGGCCGATAGTCGAGCCGACAATGGCGGCATCGTCGGAATCGGCGAGCAGATCGGTCACAAAAGAGCGGTCGATCTTCAGCCCGTCGAGCGGAAATTTCTTCAGGTAGCTCAGGCTTGCATAGCCCGTCCCGAAATCATCGAACAGAATGCGCACGCCAAGTTGCTGGATGCGCTTGAACATGTCGAGCACCCGGACCTCGTCGTGCAGCAGGATGTCCTCGGTGACTTCGATCTCAAGCAGCGAAGGAGTAAGTCCCGTCGTCCTCAGCAGCTCCGCAACTGAATGCGCGAGGTCGCCGGAGTGGAGCTGCGATGGCGAGAGGTTGATTGCGACGCGGACCGCATTCCCCGTCAATTCCCACGCGCGCGCCTGCCGGCCGGCGGTCTCCATCACCCAACTCGCGATCCGCTCGGACAGCGCCGAGGTATTGACCACGGGCATGAACTCGCCCGGCGAAACGTAGCCACGCACCGGGTGACGCCAGCGGATCAACGCTTCGGCACCCACCAGGCAGCCGTCGATCAGGCGCACCTGGGGCTGATAGAACAGCTCGAACTCGCCGCGATCCGCGGCAAGCGCGAGTTCGCTCTCCAGCGTCAGCCGGCTTTCCAGCTCCTGCCTGATCGCGCTCTCGAAGATCACATGACCTCCGCGCCGCGTCAGCTTTGCCTTGGTGAGCGCAAGATGGCCGTTGCTAAGGAGATCGTCCGCGTTCTGTCCACTGTCCGGGTAGACGGCAACACCCATGCTGATCCTGACGCGGTGTTGGCGCGCCCCCGTTGCGAGCGGTGCATCGAATGCGCGCGCAATCCGCTCGGCGAACGCGGCAACAGGCTCGCCGACAGCGGCGCAATCCAGCGCAATCGCAAATTCGTCGCCGCTGAGCCTGGCGACGAGCGCCTTGCTGCCGACTTCGGTCCGCAGGCGTTCGGCTACCGCCTGCAGCACGAGGTCGCCGGCGGCGTGTCCGAGCATGTCGTTGATCTGCTGGAAGCCATCGAGCCCCAGCACGAGCAACGCGACCTCGGAGGACCGCCGCTCCGCGGCAGCCATCAGACTGACGAGGCCGGCGTGCAGCGTATTGCGATTGGCAAGCCCAGTCAGCGCATCATGTTCAGCAAGATATCTGACACGTTCGGCCTCGCGCTTGCGCACCGAGATGTCGCGCAAGATCGCGCCATACTGAAAGCCGTCCGCTCCCTGCCAACCCGAGAAACTCGCCTCGACCGGGAAGGTTTCGCCGTTCTTGCGTCGTCCTTCGAACTCGACGACCACGGCACCGCCTGGGACCAGCAGCGCCTGGCGCGCAGCGTCTCTGATGGCGAAGGCCTTCGCGCCGGCTTCGCCTGGAATCGCGCAAAGCGCTTCGAACGGGCGACCGATGATCTCGGTCGGCATGTAGCCGAATATCGCGCTTGCACCGGGATTCCAGACCGTGATGCGGTGATGTTCATCGGTGCAGACAAGACCATCGCCGAGCGACATCGCGATACGGTGAAATCGGCTTTCTGCGATGCGTCCCAACAGGCTGCGGAAGTCGATCTCGTCCAGTGCTATGGCGGTCAGGTAGGCGACAATCGCGATGTGGAAGAGCGACGTGTCGATGACGAGCGGCCAACGCTCCTGCACAAGCGCCGCAGTCAGCTCGATGCCGGCTCCGGCTGCAACCAGGATCGCGACGCGGGCACCGGGCGCAACACGCCGCCATGAATACATCATCAGCAGACAGATCGCGGCAAGGCCGACAATCATGCCGGCATCGGACGTCCAGCGCAGCATACGGTTCTGAAGGACCGATTCTGCCGCCAACGCCTGGAGCACAGGTCCCGCGACGATGTGGCCATTCGGGACACTGAAGCGGTCGCCAAGTTCGAGCGCCGTGGCACCGACGATGACCTTCTTGTCCCTGACCTTGTCGAGTGCTGCGGCGTCACCCCGCAGCACGTCGACATAGGAAACAATTGGAATAGATCCCGCCCGAATGCTGAAGTCGATCAGGAAAGGCGGACGACGATCGACGTTCTGCCCGGCCAGGACGACCGCCATCGACGGAATCTGCGCATCGCCGAGCTTCTCTCCGACCGGATAGCGGCGAACCAGCCCATCGGATTCAACCGCGACATTGACGACGGCCGGCCATGACTGATTGCTGAACGACTTGAGGGGACGATTGATGTGAACCGCGCCGCCATTTGGCGTGGGCTGCTTGAAGGACGGCAGGATCGTCGAGCCTCCGACCGTCCGAAGCGCGGTGAGGAACGCCTCGTCGGAGGCTGGATCCGATGGCGTGCTGAAATCGATGTCGAAAGCGATATCCTGCGCGCCGGCGGCCTCGAGCCTGTGCAGGAGGTCGGCGTGCAGGCTGCGCGGCCAGGGCCATACACCGATCTGATCGATAGAGGGAGCATCGATCGCCACCACGACAACGCTGCCGGTGGCGGAACGCGACTGCCAGGCGAAGCGCAGATCGGTGAGCACGTTACGCAGCGCGCCGTGCCATCCCGTAGACAGCACGAGCGCCAGCGCGATCACGACAAGAATATGCGGCCGATAGCGTTTCACCCGATCCTCCCGCGCACCCGCTCAGACAGGTGCGCCCCCATCGCCCCTAGGAAATCGCCTTACTTGTGGTGGCCATTTCCGTTGCCATTGCCATTGCCATTCCCGTTGCCGTTACCGGCGCCGTTTCCGTTGCCGTTATTGCCACTGCTATTGCTGCCGTTGCCGCCGCCATTTCCGTTGCCGTTACCGTTGTTGCCCTTGCCGTTGCCGGTGGCAGCACTATTGCTGGCAGCTCTGTCATCATTCTCTTTGCCAGCAGAGCTTTTGCCGTTGGGCGTTCCGCTATTGCCGGACGCAGCATCGCTGGTCGACCCGGCACTCGTTGCAGCAGTGGCTGTTGCACTTGACGACGTCGACGAGGCGCCGGCCGCGGCTCCACTGCCGCTCACGGTGACCGCTGTGACGCTCGAGCTGTTGGCGGTCGGGATCGTCGTGTTCGACTTGCCATCGCTCCACACCGTGTCGGTGCTGGCGTTCGCATTGCGTACCTGTCCTGGTGCGACGGCGCTATGGGCGAGCCCGTGCGTAACCTTGTGGAAGTTCAGCTTGACCTCGCCGAGCGAGCTCGAGATGTGCACGACGCCAGCCTTTGAAGCATGAGCTCCCGCCGGCTGATGCGAATGCGTCGGCGCGCCGGCGACCTTGATGCCCTTGTTGATCGTACCAAGCGCATGGATGGCGTGGCCGTTCGACGCATTGCGGGGCGCGGACAGACCCGACTTCGGCACGGGGACGCGCTCGATTGTCGATGCGCGCGGCTTGCCTTGCTCGATCGGATTGAGCGTGCCGGAACCGCTCAGGTTGAGACCGGACTTGCCGTTCGCGAAGGCGGTCGCCACCTGGCCGGGCATCACCTGGGCGATCTGGCCGGTCTTGAAATCGGACACTTCGACCTGGCCGCGGAGCACGCCGACCTTGGTGCTGCCTGCGCCCACCGTGACGCTGAAATGCGTTCCCTTGACCACGGCGGCGAGATAGGGCGTCTCGACCTCGAAATGCTTGACGTTGCGCTTCTCGACCTCGAGCAGGATCGAGCCCGCCTGCTGGATGATGGTGGTCGAAAGACCCTCCTTCTTCTCGGCCGGCACGCCGACGACCGAGTTGGGAGAGATCAGGATCGTCTCCTCACCGCGAACCAGCAGCACGCGCCCGTTCCGGCCGGTGCGGATGGTGTCGCCCGGCTTGAGAGTCTCTTCCTGGTTCAACGAGACCTGCTGCGCGCCGGTCGTCGCAAGCCAGACCTCGCCCGATGACTTGCTGACCGACCAGACGCCGTCATCAGCAGCGGAAGCACCGGATACCGTTGCCAGGACCAGCGCTGCCATCACGGCGCACCGCATTCCAATTCGGACAAGCATGAACGACCCTCAGCCAGAGTTACTGCCAGCCTGAGGCCTATCCGAAATCACTCAAGATTGACTTAGCGGGAGTCCCGGAGTCGGGGGACCGCATTAACCGATCATTGACCATAAAAAATTATGAAAAATCATGCGGCTACGGAATCCCAACCGGAACCAGGCGATTTCTCCGTCAAACTACGGAGAACGATCTACGCTCGGAGCCGCGGGGTGGTATCTCGCTGCCGCTCTGGCGCTCCTAGGACCCACATTTGCGGGAATTTCCCCAGCACTCGCGCAGCAGGCGAACCAGCCGGGGTTCGATCCGCGTCAGCCGGAGAAATATTTTGAAAACCAAACTGAGCAGGAATCCCTCCGCCGGCCTCCGGTGAAGCTACCCTCGGTCGGCCAGCGCAATCCCGCCGGGGATACCAAGCCACAATTCGTACTGCGCGACATCACGATCACCGGCGCCCACGCCATCCCCCACGATCGCATTGTCGCCGTCTACCAGACCTATCTCGGCAAGCAGGTCTCGCAAGCTGACCTCGCGACGATCGCCGGCGCGATCAGCGATCTCTACCGCACCCAGGGTTTCCATCTGAGCCGAGCGATCGTGCCCGCGCAGGACATTGCCGGCGGCCGCGTCCAGATCCAGGTGATCGAAGGCTCGATCGTCGAGGCCGAGCTGAAAGGCGATGGCGCCGAGCAGTTCGGCCTGAGGCCGATGCTCGGGCCGATCCTAGCCGAGCAGCCGTCGCGCCTGGCAACGCTCGAACGCCAGCTCTACCTCGTCAACGGCTGGCCGGGCGTGCGCATCGCCGACACCGCGCTGGAAGAAATCGGCGGCACGACCGGACGCTTCCGCCTCACCGTGTATGTGAAGACCTGGCATGTCTTCACCTCTTTCGGGCTGGACAATCTTGGGTCGTCGTCGGTCGGTCCGTGGCAGACCTACGCGACAGGAGCGTTCAACTCCTACCTCACGCCCGGTGACACGCTCGCCGTCAATCTGTCGACCATTGCCAACGACCCGCGCGAGCTCGGTTTCTCGCGCCTCTCCTACGACGCTCCAGTTGGCGTGGACGGCGTTCGGCTCGGTGGATCGGTGCTGTACAGCGCAGTCAGGCCTGGCGATGCGCGCCGCCTCGCCAGCGACATCACCACGACGGAGGCGTTCGAGCTGCGTGCCAGCATTATCCCGCTCCAATCCCAATCGTCCACGCTGACCCTCACTGCGGCGACGACCTTCAGCAATGTGTCGGAGCACGATCTGTACGGCCCCTGGTACAACGACCACATCAGAACCGCGAGCCTCACGGCCGACTACCGGCTGCAAGATGGCTTCGGCGGCACCAACTATGCGACGATGACTTTTCGCCAGGGTCTTGACGTCTTCGGCGCCTCGCATTTCAACGACGATCTGTTGTCACGCGATGGTGCCTCCTCGAACTTCTCGGTGCTGAACTTCTGGTTCACGCGCTACCAGACTCTCAACGACGCATGGTCGCTCAAGCTGTCTGCGGCGAGCCAGACCGCCTCACGTCCCCTGGTCACCTCGCAGCAATTCTATCTCGGCGGCGCAGCCTTCGGCCGCGGCTATGGCGCGGCCGAGATCAGCGGCGACAACGGTCTTGCCGGCTCGCTTGAGGTGCGCTTCGACCAGAAGCTCAATTTCCGCTACTGGAGCGGCTACCAGCTCTACGCGTTCGGCGATGCCGGTGCGGTCTGGAACGACGGCTACCGGCTGAGCGACGGCCTGTCGCTGACGTCGGCGGGCGCAGGCGTACGGTTCTTCCTGCCGCAGGATCTCCAGGCGGATGTCGGCGTCGCGGTACCCTTGAGCTACCGTGCACCGGACAATGAGCGCCGCAGCCCGCGCTTTCTTTTCACCCTGTCGAGTGCGTTCCGGCTCTGCCCCGAACGCGGCAGAAACGGCTGCCTTTAGCTGCTAGCCGTTGCCTTGATACGGCCTTTTCGCGGGCTTCCTCACAAACTTGCCTAAATTTAATCCGGCAATCTGGTCACGATCGCTCGATCCCGGCGTTTCCAATAGCCATGTTCAGTGAAAAGTGATTGAGACGGAACCCATGAAGAGGGTGTTTGCAATTCTGGCTTTTCTCTGCGTCCTTGCGGCGGGCCAGTATATTATCGTCAGCAAATTCGCGATCCGCCACGAGATGTTGTCCTTGTTTGACGCCTCGCGTCAGCGGCCGATCTCGGTCGAGATCGCGGTGCGGCGCGACTACGAGACCAAGGCCAATCTCGGTCTCTGGAAGCTTCCGGTCGCCATCATCAGCAACGGTAATACGGTCAAGGCAACCGAATACTCCTTCCTCGCCAACGTGCTTGCGGCGCGCGGCTATCTCGTCGCCAGCATTCAGCAGGACCTGCCGAGCGATCCGCCCCTGATGACCCGTGTCGGCCAGCAATATGTCGGCCGGCGCGAAGTCTATATCCGCTGCGAAGCCAACATCCTCTACGTATTGAACACGTTGAAGGGGCGGCAGCAGAATGCCGACTACGACCACATCACGCTCGTTGGTCATTCCAACGGCGGTGACGTCTCCATGTATGTCGCAAAGCAACATCCCGAACTGGTGTCGAAGGTGATTACGCTCGACAATCTCAGGGTGCCCTTCGTTCTCAACGACCACATGAAGATTCTATCGTTCCGCTCCAAGGACCCGCATTTCGTGACCGACCCCGGCGTGCTGCCGACCCCGGAAGAGGCCAAGGCGCGCGGCATCGACATCATCCATACCGGTGCGCAGCACACGGAGATGAGCGATCGCGGGCCCGACTCGGTCAAGGAGAAGATCCAGGCGACACTTGACCGCTTCCTGCGGGACAGCGCCAGCAGCGCGCTGGCGCCGGCCGATACCACCACCCCGATGATCATGAACCCCGGCGACTATTAGCCGGGACGCTTTGCGGCAGATCAACGCAGCTCCATGCCGGCCGGGATAAATGGCCATACGTTACCGGAGAGGCGCATGTTGCATCATCCTGAAGGGCTCGAAGCGACGAGGCTCGACATGGAGAGGCTCGGCCTTCTCCCGGCGAGAGTGCCTGCACCGATGCGCCATCTCTATCGTTTGGCCCGCAAGCTCTTCCGCTCGATCATCGCGCGTATCGACCTCTCGCAGTTTCCGGGATCATGTTGCGGCTGAGCGTGCAGTCCGCAAGCGAACAAGGCAGGTGATGAGATGCGCGCATTCGCGAGACGAATTTGGCTTCCGCTAGCGACAATCGCGAATTTGGGCATATCGCCTGCTCCGGCGGCCGACGCCGGTCACGGGGCCGACCTGGCCCGGCGCTGGTGCGCAAGCTGCCATCTCGTGACAAGCAGCCAAGCGCAGGCCAGCGCCGACGTGCCCTCCTTCGCATCAGTTGCGCGCAAGCCTGATTTTAACCCCGAGAAGCTCGCATTCTTCCTTCTTGACCCGCATCCGAAGATGCCGAACTTTCCGTTGAGCCGGACCGAAGCCGCCGACCTCGCGGCCTATATCGGATCATTGCGCCAGTAGGTGGCGGATCGCTCCCCCGAAAATGCAAACCCATGCCGGGTGAACCGACAGGGATCAGCAGAAGGGACGATGGACGGCGGACGAGGTTCATCCGGTGGCCCATCATGGACCTGCGTTGGAATTGAAATGCGCATCACGCAGCTGCGCAAGATCAATTTGTAAGCAGACAATCCGGGATCAGGATTTGCCCTTGCCCGGCTGCATGAGGTTGCCGGTCATCTGGCGCATGTGATCGCCGGCGTTCGTGAACTGGCTGCGCAGGAACTCGGACTGGATTCGCATCGCCTCCTGAAGGTCGGTCGCATGAACCAGCTTGCGCGCATGCTCGAATGCCGCCTTCATGTTCTGCTCGGTGAAGGCGAGCGCCTGCTTGGACACGTCCGCGCTCGCGCCAGGAACAGACGACATCGATTTGGTGGCGGCATCGAAAAACATGCCGAATGCCTTTTCCGCCTGGTCGATCGTCTTCTCCGCCAAGTCACGCAGTTCAGCCGGAACTTCGAGCTTCGGTTCGATCATGGTCGTACTCCTCCCTCTTTTTCCTGACTGATTATCACATTTGTCGCACCGCCTTCCAGCGGCCAAGCGTCAGCCGGAACCGCCACCCGACGGTCCATCACCGGTCGGGAGCACGGACCAAGCGTATTGCCGGCGCTCGGCCACGCTTAGGACAAGGGGTGGTCGGGGAGAGTTTCGTCGGTGACGAGATCTTCGACGAGCTTGATGACCTCGAAGCGTTGACGGGGAGCGAGCTTGAGAAAGGCGCGCAGCAGGCGGAGGCTCTCGACCGTGCCGGTCGCGGGTGCACCGAGCTTGAGATGCAGTTCAGCCGCGAAATTGAGGTTCTTCATCTCGCACCTATGACAGGATCGGCCCTTCGGGTCGGGCGTTCGAAGCCCGATCGAGGACCGGTTGTCGTCACCGAACGCCACGGCGACGACGAACTCTAGGTCGGAGCACCCCAGCAGGCTGGCGCGCTGAGCTGTAGGTCTGAATAGACTCGGCCCGACCCGAGAAGTTGCAATTATGTCAAGGAACAACCCGTCGGGCAAGCCAAACCGTGAGACTTAGCGATGCTTCGTCGACATCGCGCCACGGCAATTCCGGATAACAGGAATACGCGCCGCAGTCACCCACCTGCGTCAAGAAGCAGCAACAGTCACCACAAGGTCCCGATCGCTGTCAATTCGACCAACGTTTCGCGTCGTTTCTGATGCTCGGAAACTGGCAAACTGCGAACTAGCGCTTTTTCAGCGTATACACGTAATCGTTGAGCCCGATTTCGGCGGTTGTATCGTCCACGAAATGAACGTCGATCTCGCAGCCCGTCTCCAATGTCCTGATACGGGACCCGACGAAGCCGAGCGAAGCGGCAAGTGCCTTTGGATCGACCTTCCCGTCGGCGCTACGCATCTCGTCAAATGCGCCTTGGAAAAGCATGTCGGGACCATAATCGGTCACCTTGTAGCGCGGCTTGGCACAGGCAAATGGACGCGGACCGGAGATTTCCCCGGTCTTGAGAGCGACTGTCCTGCCCATCAGCCGCGCGCGCTCGACATCGTCAGGCTTGCGGTGCGGATCGGCCCAAGGCGCGACCACGGCCGTCGTGAATGTCCAGTTTCCGACAAAAAAGGGACCGGCGGCCACGGCGGAGCCTGCCATGCCAAGAGATGCGAGCAGACAAGCAAGATGGATGAATTTCATGCGGCAGCTCCCCTTCATGGCTTGGACGCGTCGCGCCGCATCGGGGTTCATCATGGTCCGATATCTCTCGCTTGGTGAACCGTCGTTCAAGATCGTGCGACCAAGCGGTTGCGACCACGCAGATCACGGGCGCCATGGCTGATGAATGATTTGATTCGGGCGCGCCTCAGGACCAAAGGACGACGGCATGCTTTCTCGCTGCGATCTCATCAAGGGCGCCGCGGCTGCGCTTCTTACACTCTCGACTCAGGGCGCATGGGCGCAGGAGACCAAAATGAACCTGTTCAAGATCGTCACCGTCAAGGACGAGATCATCATCGGGCTGTCGCCCGACGAGCTCCAGGCGCTCGGCGGCAGTGACGCGAGTGCGGTCGCGCACGCTCTGGCGCAGAGGGGCGACCTTACCGTCTGGCAGTACAACGTGCATCGCGGACAGAACGGCGAAATGCAGCAGGCCCCCTCGGCCAAAATTGGCCTCCTGGCCAACGCTTCGCTCCGCGTCGAACCTTACACCACGCCCTACCAGATCATGCCGCATCCGTGACGCGAGGCCGGAGATGGGCCGACGGCGAAAGCCGTCGGCCCATTCTTCAGCGGCGCCGCGCCGACGCGTCCATCGCAAAACCATAAACCAGCGCCAGCCGGTCGAGGCATTCGCGAAAGCGCCGGGCGAAATAGTCGTTCCAGCGCTGGGTGCGGACAGCGCGCCGCTGCCCGATCTGGTCCATGGTCAGGCCGAGCACCAGCACGTCATGCACCAGCGCGGCACCGTCGGTGCCAAGCTCGCGTTCGACCCGATTCAACCGCAGCACGGCCTGACGCTGACGCTCCGTCAGGGGTTCGCGGGAGCTCGTGCCGTCAACATATTCTCGGCTGGGGTCCATGGCCTGCGGGCCCCGCTCTGCCCTCTCCCAGTCGTTCTGGTAGGCGCGACCACCTCGATATTGCGCTTCATCGATCTGGCGATGCGAGAGCAGCCGGCCGAGCGGATCGTTGCGAATCGACCGCATCGCCACGATCTTCTCATCGGAATCTAGCGCGAGGGGATTATCGACCTCTGCCTCCGTGACCTCGGCATTGAACGGCAGGTCGCGCGAGCGCCGGTCGTGAAGTTCGGTCAATCTGTAAGACTTGTTGCGTCGGGCACGAGCCACTCGGAAACTCCTTGCGAATTGACATGAAAAAGACGGTCGCGCGCGGCTCAGGCGGCGGAGACGAGCCTCAGCGCGACGGCTGCTGCCGTACGGGCCGCGCCGGGACCGCAAGTGAGGCGCGCATGCGGCGTGCAATAGCTTGAGCCTGCTTGACGTGGGTGGCCGCAGAAGTTGATCTCCTCCCCCTCCTTGTCGCCGCCATAGGGGTAGCGGCAATCGCCTGGTTCGAGCTCGTCCAGTGCGATCAGGCGCGGCTGGACGCCGACGCAGCGCAGTTTGACCGGATTGGCTGGCTTCAGGGCCGATGGCGGTGGCAGGTTCAAGCAGGGTGGCGCGGCACGAGGCGGTGTGAGCGGAGCAGATGCGCCCGGCAAGGACGGCACGATCGACGGACTTATCATTCGTTCGGGCCTGCTGAGCCCGAGCCCGAGCCGCTTGGCGCGACCGACCACCGCATTGCGCGTGTAAGCCGTTCCAAACCTTGCGTTAATCTGCCTTCCGATCTCTGCATATGACAGTCCTTTGAAGAAGTAGTCGCGAAGCGCGTCGGACTGCTCCGACGACCAATGGCCCGGTTCCATGCTGTTGTCCTGTGATGCACCCCCGATCTCATGATCCCGAGGCGACACACACATTCCGTTATTCCGAATACGAAGTCAAGCCATAATTCTGATATTCATAATTGCATGAATTCCGAATTTCGGATTACAAGGGACTGAACCATGGCAATCGAGGGAATCACCATGTTGGACGTTGCGATGATCGAGCGGGGCCTGGAAAAGACGGGCAAGAGCAAAGGCGGGCTGGCCGCGGCGATGGGCGTGCGCCCGGGTGCCGTATCGGAAATCCTTGGTGGTGAACGCCTGGTGAAGGCCTCGGAAATCATCCCGATCATGCAGTATCTCGAGCTGAACCTCGCGCCGATCATGGGCCGCGTTGGTGCCGGCGCCGTGATCGAGCCTGACTTCGAGCAGGTTCCGCCGGAAGGGCTCGGCGATATCGCGCTGCCCTTCCCGATCATGGAAGAGACCGTGGCCTTCGAGATCGTTGGCGATTCGATGCTGCCCAAATACGAAAGCGGCGACGTGATCGTTGTCTACAAGGACCAGCGTCATCCGCTGTCGAGCTTCTATGGCGAAGAGGCCGTTGTTCGGCTCAAGACCGGCGAGCGCTATCTGAAGACCATCGAGCGGGGCAAATCCCCCTCTGTCGTCAACCTCACGAGCTTCAACGCCAAGCCGATCGTCGGCGTCAAGCTGGACTGGGTCGGAGAGATCTGTCTCTCGATGCCAAAAGGCCAGCTCGAACGGTTGCGCGCCAAATCGGCCCGCCCGCGCAAGAAGGGTCGATAACAGGCATTCCCGATTTTCGGAAATCCTCCTTGACTTTTTTCTTATTTCCGGAAATACTCTGCCGCGCACCCGACCACCGGGGGTGCGGCAGGATCGTTTGATGCAGTATTTCGTCGTGATGATCGATTACGGGCGCCGCGGTCGCGAGGCGGTCGTCGATCCTGAAATCACCAGGCGCGAGGTCATCTCCCGCGTCAGCTCCGGCGAATACCGGAACATTCTGTTCATCCACGAAATCGCGGAAAATTCGGTCGACGACGTGACCGAAGCCATTTTGGCCGAGGCCGCCCTCCCCGAAATCCCGCCTGAAGACCTGGATCTCCAGGCGCTCCGTCATGATCACGCTCGCGACCTGCGCAAGCACGAGAAAGCGTGACGCAGGCCTGACGCAGCCTGCGTCACGACTGAACCGGGCTCACACCGTCAAAACGGTCGATCCCGTGGTCTTGCGCGCGGCAAGGTCGGCATGCGCTTTGGCGGCGTCCTTCAGTGCATAGCTCTGGTGCACCGCGATCTTGACTGCGCCGGACTTGACGACATCGAACAGCTCGTTCGCCATGGCGACCAGGTTGTCGCGCTTGGCCGCGTAGGTGAACAATGTCGGCCGGGTAACATAGAGCGAACCCTTCTGCGCGAGCAGACCAAGATTGAGCGGTTCGACCGCGCCGGAGGATGCACCGAACAGCGCAGCGACGCCAAGCGGCGCGAGGCAGTCAAGCGACTTCAGGAACGTGTCCTTGCCGACGGAATCATAGACCACTGGCACCTTCTTGCCGCCGGTGATCTCGTCGACGCGTTTCACGAAATCCTCACGCGTATAGATGATGACGTGGTCGCATCCGTGCGCCTTGGCGAGCTTTGCCTTCTCGTCGCTGCTGACGGTGCCGATCACGGTTGCGCCGAGATGCTTGGCCCATTGGCTCAGGATCAGGCCAACGCCGCCGGCGGCGGCATGCAGCAGAATGGTATCGCCGGCCTTCACACGATAGGTCTGCCGGATCAGATATTGTGTCGTCAGTCCCTTCAGCATCATCGCCGCGGCGGTCTTGTCGTCGACACCGTCGGGAATCTTCAACAGCCGGTCGGCCGGGATCAGCCGTGCCTCGGAATAAGCGCCGAGCGGTGATGCACCATAAGCGACGCGATCGCCTGGTTTCAGATCGGTAACGCCGGGGCCGACCTCCTCTACAACGCCAGCCGCCTCGCTGCCGAGCCCGCTCGGCAGCTGCACCGGATACACACCGGAGCGATTGTAGATGTCGACGAAGTTGAGGCCCACGGCAGTATGGCGGATGCGCGCCTCGCCCGGCCCCGGCTTGCCGACACTGACCTCCTCCCAAAGCAGGACTTCCGGACCACCGGTCTTGTGAAAACGAATGGCGTGAGTCATGGGCGTTGCTCCCTTATCGTTGCGTTGATGGTCCTCGAAGGGCGGATCGGCCCGAGAAATAGGCATTTGGTCCGCCTGTTACAGTATAGAAGACGTAACAAGAATGTCACAGCGAACGACAAACCCTCGCCGTTCCACCTCTGTTCGAAAGAGTTGATGACGGTCTCGGAGCGACCGGCAGTAGCCTCTTCGCGGGGTTTGGTGGTCGCCTGCGAAGGAGAGCCGAGATGCCAGCTTATGTACAGCATCATCAGG
Organism: Bradyrhizobium guangzhouense; assembly: GCF_004114955.1. NCBI lineage: Bacteria > Pseudomonadati > Pseudomonadota > Alphaproteobacteria > Hyphomicrobiales > Nitrobacteraceae > Bradyrhizobium > Bradyrhizobium guangzhouense. Next base: position 2,253,442 of record NZ_CP030053.1, on the reverse strand, counting down.
ACATCGAAATCGCGCCTGTGATTTGCCCGACATGCATGGGGTTCCTGCCGATGTATGTGCGCGAGGTCGAGCCGCACTGGAGCCTTGCCAAGATCGACTTCGTCTATGAATGCGCCGATTGCGGCGCCGAGGTCAGGCAGACCATCCGCAAGCCGGAGTTGCTGAGGCACTGATCGAGCGATCAGCAGCCCTTAAGTATTTGCGCTGAACGGAAAAAGCTGATGTCAGCGCGGGTCAGGCCGTCCCAAACGAGGCTTGTTCTTTGCCGGGAACGCAGGCAGAACACCCCTCAAGCAAGACATTTGGGAGCGCCATTTCGTGGCTGATCAGAAGGCCTCGACCGCGATCGAGGCAGTGGAGAGCGGCCTCGCCGCGCAAGGCTATATCGCGAGCCGGCAGATCGCGACCGCCGTCTATCTGTCGCAGCAGATCGAAAAGCCGATCCTGGTCGAGGGCCCCGCGGGCGTCGGCAAGACCGAGCTCGCCAAGGCGATCGCCGCATGGCGCGGCAAGAAGATGATCCGCCTGCAATGCTACGAAGGCCTCGACGAGGCCAAGGCGCTCTATGAATGGAAATACGCCAAGCAGCTGCTCTACACCCAGATCCTCAAGGACAAGCTCGGAGAAGTCCTCGGCGGCGCGCAGACGCTACATGCCGCCCTCGATCAGCTCCACGATTTCGGCGACGTGTTCTTCTCCAAGGAATTCGTCGAGCCGCGTCCCCTCCTCCAGGCGCTGGAGCAGCCGGGCGGCTGCGTGTTGCTGATCGACGAGATCGACAAATCGGATGCCGAATTCGAATCGTTGCTGCTTGAAATCCTCTCCGACTTCCAGGTCACGATCCCCGAGCTCGGCACGGTCTCGGCGATCACGCCACCGACCGTGATCCTCACCTCCAACAGCGAGCGCGATCTGGGCGACGCCCTGAAGCGGCGTTGCCTGCATCTGCACATCGGCTTCCCCGAGCAGCGGCTTGAGGAGCGCATTGTCGAAAGCCGCGTGCCCGGCATTTCGCAGACGCTTCGCAGGCAGATGGTCGGCTTCATTCACGAAATCCGCTCGCTCGACCTCAAGAAGCTACCGTCGGTCAGCGAAACCATCGACTGGGCACGCGTGCTGGTGTTGCTCCAGGCAAGCGAGCTCGACACCGAGATCGTCAAGGACACGCTCAACGTGCTCCTGAAATACGAGGCCGACATCGAGGCGGCTACGCCGCAAGTGACGACCTTCATCGCCAAGGCGGCCCGGTCCAACGTCTTCGGTTGACGCCCGATGCGCGAGAACCTCCATCGTTTCTTCCGGGCGGCGCGCGGCGCCGGCGTCCACGTCTCGCCTGCCGAAAGCATCGACGCGATGCGCGCGGTCTCGCAGGTCGGTCTCACCAACCGGGCCATCCTGCGCGACACGCTGCTCCTGACGCTCGCCAAATCACAGGACGAGAAGCTCGCGCTCGGCGACTGCTTCGATCTGTTCTTCAGCCAGCCCGAGCCGCGGCAGGATCAACCCGAGGCAAACGACAATGACGAGCCTTCACAAGGCTCCGATCAGTCGGCCTCGTCAGGCTCGGACAGCGATGCAGGCGGGGGTCAGCCCCAACAACGATTGGGCCCGCTCGCACAGATGCTGCTGTCGCAGGATCGCAACGCGATCCAGGCCGCCATCGCCAGTGCTTCCGGCGCAGCATCACTCTCCGATATCCGCTACTCCACCCAGCGCGGCATCTTCTCCAGCCGCATTCTCGACGCGATGGGGCTCCAGCGCCTGCGCGACGATCTTGACGAGCTGACCGGGACGAACCCGGCACTCGCCGAACGCCTGCGCGCCGCGCTAGATGCGTTGCGCGAGGCGGTGCGCGATACTGTCTCGCAGGGACTCGCGCTCTATGCCCGCGAAGAGGCTGAAAACCTCCGCAACGAAATCCTGCGCAACGCGCCTCTTGCCCGCATCGAGCGGCGCCAGGTGGCGGAGATGCGCGCCCTCATCCGCCAGATCGCGCGGCGCCTGCGCGAGCGCTATTCGAAGCCGCGCAAGCGCCAGCGCCGCGGCCATCTCGACGTCCGCCGCACGCTCCGCCGGAACGCCGCTTGGGGCGGCGTGCCTTTCCTCACTGCATGGAAGCGCAAGCATCGCGACCGGCCGAAGATCGTGGCGCTGTGCGACGTCTCCGGCTCGGTTGCGCAGGTCTCGGATTTCTTCCTGCTCCTGATCCACTCCCTGCACGAAGTCGTGGACGACGTCCGCTCCTTCGCATTCTCGTCACATCTGATCGAGGTCAGCGAGATCCTGGAGAAGAAGTCGCCCGAGGAGGCGATGGCCGAGATCATGTCCAAGGTCGGCTTCGGCTCGTCCGACTACGGCTCCGCGCTGGTCGATTTCGAAAAGGACTTCATGAGCGCGCTGACGCCCCAGACCACGGTGATCGTACTCGGCGATGCGCGTAGCAACAATCTCGACCCGCGCGCAGATATCTTGCGCCGCATCTCCGAACGATCGAAGCGGCTGGTCTGGCTCAATCCCGAAGGACGGCTCGCCTGGGGCTTTGGCGATTCCGAGATGCCGCGTTATGCGACCTTTTGCAGCGTGGTGCGGCAATGCGCCACCGCACAGCAGCTCGAGCGCGCGGTCTCCGATATCGTTGCCACTTATCAGTAAGTCTCAGGTCGCAGCGAACGTCAGTTTCGCGCAAGTTCTGCGTGAGCGACGTTGCACTCGCGAAAGTGATAGGCAATTTCGTCGAGCGCGCGCTGTTCCCACTCCTGGGCTTGCGCCAGCCAGAAAACCCGACGTTCGAAATCGAGCGCGGCGCGCTCCCGACAGAGGGATTCCTGACTGCGAATTTCGACCAGCCTGTTCATGCACTCACACTCCTTGTCGTGTGAAGCCATTCCCCGCAAATCAGCCTAGCAGAATCACGAACCCAGCGTCTCACCATTTCTGTGCATATCGCGACGAAGAATGAGACAGCAACGCTTCCCGTGCACTGCGGCTGTCGCGGCGCAGCATCAAATGAAGATCATCAATTAGTGATCGGCGATCGGGACGATAATCGCCTCCAGCCGATCTTAACTATTGTGGCGCAACAGACTGCGGCAATTCGTGAGTAGAAGTTCAAAATGGTCACCGAATTCCCGACTCATTGTCGTCGCATGGTCTTCATGCAGCGCCGCTAACAGGGGCGCGAACGTGACTATCGCCTGAGGCAACATGAGCAACGACGCCGACTTCGACCTTTCGCCGGACCAGTGGGAAGCGCTGAAAGCGCTTCGCAACCCGGTGTCGAACGGTCGCCTCGCCAAGGCTTACCTCCTCGAAGGTCTCGCCAGGCTTGGCCTCGTCGACGTCAACGACGGAGTGCCCGCGATGACACCAGCGGGACGCAAGGTGCTGGTGCGCGGATCATGCCGATTGCTGGATTTGGCAGCGTAGTTCACGATCAAAATATCTGGGCCCTCCCAATTGCGTAAGCGACATCGGTATGTCCCGTGCAGTCGGCAACCTTATCGGCAATTGTTTGGGTTGAGGCGAGCTCGTCGCGTCGCTAGCGCAGGTGTCCGCTGTCGTAATGCTTGCGCTCGGCAGCCGTGAGCGGTGGCCGGGCAGCACTTGCAGGCGTCACCGCGGCGACGACGGTCGCACTTGGGCCCTGCGATGCCAGCACCAGGACGTCGATGCTGTCGGCGGTGACCTGCATTGCATAATCATGGCCGCTGAGGAGCCGAGCGACCACACGACGCAGCGGTCCATCGAACACGCCCGTCACCTGAGCTTCGAGCGCGTCAGCGGAGCGGTAACGCAGATTGAAACGCTCCTGCAGCGCAGCCAAGACGTCATGGAGCGAGGCGTCGTGCACCTCGAGATGGACCGCGTCCGGACGCCCCGCAACCTTCACCTCGGCCGACGCGGTTCGGCCGAGGGCCAGGACGGTGGCGGACCCGAGCATGGCGACCAGAAGTAGCCGACGCATCGTCATGCCAGTTCCGCTTCCGGAATCTCGTGCGCCAGGCGTTCGCGGAGCGGTTTTAATCGCTCGGCATGGTGACGCCATTTTCCGAGCGAGGATGCGTAGATCGGACGGCGCACCTGAACGGCGCTGGCAGTCGCCGATGGCGCCGGGCTTTCGTGGAATCGCATCACCCCGTCTTCCCAGGGAAGCCCCAGAAATCTGATGATGTCCCGGCTCGCCGCAGCCTGGTCCCGAACGACGTCCTCGTAGTTGATTTCCATGAGCACGTCGGGCGGCAACACGCCGCGCCAGTGCCGCGTCAGACGGCGATAGGCGAGATAGTAGTGCGCTAGCTGGGTTTGATCGTAGGAAAACGCGAACTTGTTGCGGAAGTGCGCCTTGTAGATCGCCCAGCACGCATCCATCGGATGCCGCTGGACGAGGATGATCTTGGCTGAAGGCAGCGCCGCGTGAATGAGGCCGCAATAAAGATAGTTATCGAGCGTCTTGTCGACAAAGCGGACGTTCTCCGGCACGCGGAGCGCGGTGGCCTGATCCAGGTAGCGCCTGCCGATACCTTCGAGGTCGTGCCCCCTTGGGCGCTCCGCCATGCTGCGACGCATCTCTGCGGCGAACGCGCCGGTCTCTCCGACGGAATGCATCGCCGAGTGGCTCGCGATAATGCGCTCCACCAGCGTGGTACCGGTGCGCGGCAGACCGGTGACGAAGACAGGCGCGACATCGGCGTAGCCACGCGGCGCAGTATCGATCCAGCGTCGCGTGTGCGCCTGGATGATCGCATCGATCTCACCAATTTCGGCGGCGGGATCGCGCGGGAGCGACCGGCGCTGCAAGTTGCAGCCGGCCTCGACATGCGAGAAAGCGCGATCCCAATGCTCGACATCCTCGCACTCCTTGCCGAGGGCAAAGCGCAGCATGATTTCGCTCGGCGCCGACAGACGCCCCTCTGCGATCACGGCCTCCATCTCGTCGACATGGTTGCGGTCGCTGCTCTGGATTCGCAGGTCCGAACGCAGGTAGTGGGCCAATCCGTAGCGGGGGTCGCACGCAATCGCCGCATCGCAATGCGCTTCGGCGTCGTCGAGTGCGCCGATCATCCGCTCCGCGGCGGCCAGATTGAACAGATACTGCGGAACGGCGGGCTGCAAGGTGACAGCGCGGCGGAAAAGCTCCCTCGCCTGTTGTTGCAGTCCGAGCAAGCCAAACATGGCACCAACTGCGTCGAGCGCGTCCGGCTCGTCGCCGGCATGCCTCGCCGCAACGTCCGTAGCCGCATTGGCTTCGCGCGTCTCGCCCTTCACGAAGAGGCATTTGGCCCGCAACGCCAGCGCAATCGGGTTGGTCGGAGCGAGTGCCACGGCGCGTTCCGCGCTGACCGCTGCCGCATCGAGCCGATCACGCATCAGCGCAGTCTCGGTCAGCAGCGCCCAGGCGCGCCAATCCGACGAATTGCCCGCGAGCACCTTTGCGCAAATCGTCTCAGTCGAGCTCAGATCGCCGCTTGCAAAGGCACGGCGCGCCGCCTCGATCGAAACGGCGCCGGCGGCATGCTGTCCGTTGGCTTCCACGCGTGTTGCTCCATGCAATTCAGACGAGATCGACCCGGCGGCTGGGCAGCCGCCGGGTCTTGCTGGTGAAGGCTATCGGCTCCGATCAGTCCTGGTCGTCGTCGTGATCACCGTCGTGACGATCGGCGAAGTTGAAATTGCCGAAGAGATCGCCGATTGCGGGGCGGTTGACGGGAACGTAGGGATTATCGTCCGACGCAACCGGGTTCGGCAGGGTGTCACGCGTCTTGGGTCCGAGCGGCTTGAGGTGCCAATTGCGTTCGATGAACTTGGTGATCGAGACGTGGTCGCCATATTCATGCGACACATGACCGCCGCGCGAATATTTCGAGACGACGAGAAGCGGGATGCGCGTTCCGTCGCCGAAGAAGTCGACCGGCTGGATATAGCCGGAGTCGTAGTAACCGCCGCCCTCGTCCATGGTGATGACGATCGCGGTCGACTTCCACAGCTCCTTGTTGGACTTCACCTGATCGACGATCTTCTTGGTGAAGGCTTCGAAGAGATCGACACGGGACGAGGCTGGATGGCCGTCGTTGAAGGTGCTCGGCTTGACGAACGACACGGCGGGCAGATCGCCCTTGGCGATGGCGTCGTAGAGATCGAGCGTGTCCTTCATGTGCGCATCGCGCTGCTCCGCGTGGGTCATGACCGAAGCGGAGAACAGGAAGGGATTGCAGATGTTGCAATAGAGGTAGGCGACTGGATCCAGCGCACCGAAATTGGTGCCCTCGCCGGGCGCCGTCTTGAAGTCGTTCCAGCGCTCGCCGAAATAGGCCCAGGAGACGTCGGCCTGGGTCAGCGCATCGCCGATATGCCGCTGCTTGATGACAGGCGGCAGAGTGAACGGCCCGTTGTTGATCGGATCGGTGGCACCGCTGCCGATGAAGGCTGGAACGTAGTTGTTCAGCAGATAATAGGCGTTGGGCGCGCAGCGCGGCGACACGTGGATGGCGTTGAGATAGGCGACAACAGGGCCCACGCCCGGCTGGCCGGGATCTGAGCAGTTCGAATAGCTGCCGCCGCCATAGCCGTCGTTGAGATACCAGTTGTTGGTGCCCGGCGCCGGGTTCGGGTTCTCGACCTCGTTGACATATTGCGGCGGATTGGAACCGGGCACGAGCACGTGATCCGGCTTGGCCGGGTCGCCCTTGTCGTCGGCATAATAGAGCGCGTCGGCGTAGCCGATCATCATGTGATTGGCGAAAGTGCCGCCCATCACGCTCTGGTGGAAGTTGTCGTTGAGCGTGTACTTGCGCGCAAGCTCGGTCAGATAAGGCGCATCGCCCTTGGCGACATTATAGAAGCCGAGCGCAATACCGCCTTCCTTCAATGGGTGCGGGGTCGGATTGCCATTGCTGCCCGAGGAGACGCTCTGTTCCACAAAGGTGAAGAGATCGGCCTGGCAGCCGCTTGGATTGTGATGCGTTGCCTTGGCCACGTCGCAGTCGAGTTGCTGCCACATCTGGTAGAAGCGGTGCACGGGGCTGCCGCCGTAGGTCTTGTAGAGGGTGGACGGAGTTTCGCCGCCCTGCGCCAGGGTCACGAGCGGATAAGGGCCGTTCGGCAGACTATCGGAGTCGAGGATGCGCGTGTCGGGCGAATTGCCCGGCAGGCCGGTCGCGCCGGTCGTCAGCAGCGGCAGGTCCTGCTGGCTCAGGCCGTAATCCCCTTGCTGCGCGAGTTGCAGCGTGGCGAGACATCCCGGACCATTGAGCGCGGCCTGATCGACCGAGGTGTAGCAGGATTGCGGTGCGTAGGAGGTGCCGGGCGTCTGCACCTTGTTGGTCGTGTGATTATATGGCGTCTTCGGGGTCGGATTGATCGAGTAAGTATTGTTGACGACGGTGGAAGACTGCGCGGCCCTGGCGTAATTCGGACCGGGCTGACCGTCCCTGGTGATGATGCCTTTGGAGAGCAAATTGTCGACATGTTCGCCCGGATGACGCGGCTCGTAGGTGGCGAAGACGTGGTCGAAGGTGCGGTTTTCGCCGAGGATGACGATCACGTGCTTGATCGGGCTCTCGGTACGGTCGCCGTTCGTGTTGCTGCCGCCGAGCATATCCATCGCATAAACGTCATGTCCCATCAGTGACAGGATCGCGGCTGTTACCACGGTACGGTCACGCAGACGTCGTGTCGTCTTTGAAAGCATTTTCACACCCCTCCGTTCGTTTCCTGAATGCAGAGAAATTGTCTCAACGCATGTCAGGTTAAGGGGCGCGCTTGTCAGACGTGCTGCTCGGCCGTGTCACTTCCGTTACGAGATTATGACAGCGAGCAGGGACCTATTGTCGCAACCAGCGGGCGCTTCTGGATTGCCGTCAACGGCTTGCCGAGGATTTGGTCTGATGTTCCGATGCGGCCGGTCTCGCAAAGATCGCCGCTCAGTCGTTCCAGCGGAGCAAGGGCGTCCCATAGGCCCGGCTCCAGACGGAGAGGAAGCGCGGGAACCAGGAGTGCGCAACCGCGCCTTTATAGGCCCAGGTGCGATACTTCAACCCCTGCTCCGAGATCAGTTCCTGATAGCCGCCGTGGACCTCGGTCGCGGTACGGATATCTTTCAAGATTCCTTGCGCGCAGGCGCGATAAGTATCGCTCCCCGAGAGCTCGTCAAAGTCCAGCATGCGATCGGCGAACTCGACGTTGAACGTCGGCCACGACGAGCGACCCTGATAGGCCGGCGCCGCAATCTTGTGGATCATCTTGTTGCGCGGATTATCCGCCGACACCAGGAAGTGGAACGTGCTGGGGATGCGGAAACGGGGCTCGGCCAGGATCAGATCCGTCGTGGCCGCGAACAGCGCGCGCTCGCTCGGATCATTCATATCCCAGAAGCCGCGATGCACGCTGACAAAATCCAGCGCGACCATCGACACCGGCGGGCCCGCTGGACCATCCAGCGAATGCCTGATGTAGCCATCCTTGCCGAACAGCCGGAGCAGGCCTTTCTTGTATTCTGGGAGGTCGCGCCCGAGCAGCCGCTTCAGCTCGACCTCGTCGACGATGCCGAGTTGCACACCCCACACGAACGTCGTGTAAACACAGGCATTGGTAACAAAGCGCCGGCGCTCAGCACGGGTGTCTGTTGCCGCCGAACGAGGGCTTCTGGCATCGCAGAGCAAATATCGGACACCGTCGGCATCGAACGGCTCGAGCTCGCGAGCGAGCTTCAGGATCGCACGCTTCAGATCGCCGCCATATTCGGCCAGCAACAGGCGGCCGGCATGCGCGCATTGCGACATCGCCAGATAGGACAACGCCCGCTCCTCGGCCGAGAGCATCTGCTGCAGACCAGCCAGAATGCCGAGCAACGTATCCGAGGGGCGCGAGAAATAGTTCACGCCGAGATACCGGCCACGCCCCGCCGGAACGATGGTCGTCGTGACCACATCGGCGCGAGCCGCCTCTAGCAACAGGCGCACGCTCTTTTCGAGCAAGCGCGCCCGACGCACCGCGTCCTGTGCATCCATGATGGTCTCGGGATCGAGGACATCAGGATAGAACCAGGCAAAGTCGCGCGGATAGTAGGCGGAGGCGTGCGGAGCACCTGTGACAAGGAACGCCTCGGTCACCGAAAAGGCGCTGTCCATCGAGTGCCGATAGAGGTCCTCGATCGCCGACAGCGAGTGATGCGACTTTCTCATGAACCGGTCGCCGAGAAAATTGACCGCCTGAAGCGCGTTGGCGAGCAAGGTCGCAGCCGTGCCCTGGTAAAACCGGTTCTCTCGATGGCTTGAAAAGGAAATGTCGCTGTTCATTTGTTCGAGTCGGCTGACGTCTGGTGAAGTTGCACCATTTTACACTTCTCTGATTCGTGTCTCTACCCGGTGACTTCCGGGCCTACGCCGCTCGCGGCTTAAAATGCTCGATCACCCGCAGCAACACCCGCGCGCCGGCATCGACGTCAGCCAGCTCGACATGCTCGTCCGGATGATGACTGATGCCGCCGCGGCAGCGAATGAAAATCATCCCGACATCGGCGATGTCGATCATCGCCATGCCGTCATGCCCGGCCCCGCTCGGCAGCTCGAAGGTGGAAAATCCTTCGGCCGCGATCGCCTGCGCGATCTGATCCTTCAGCCAGGGCGCGCAAGGAACAGTGCGGTTCTCATGGGTGACATCGAGCTGAAGCACCAGATTCCGGCGCCTTGCGATCGCCTCGATCTGGCGAACGACGTCGGCGACTGCGCGCTTGCGATGCATATCGGTCGGCGCACGCATGTCGATGGTGAAGGATACCTCGCCCGGAACGACGTTGGTCGCGCCGGGCCTTGCCTGGATGTAGCCGACGGTGCCGACCAGTTCGTCCTCATCGGTGCGGCAAAACTGCTCGATGGCGGCAATGCATTCGGCTGCACCTGTCAGCGCGTCGCGGCGCAACGCCATCGGCACGGTGCCGGCGTGACCGGCCATTCCGGTCAGCCGCGCGGCGAGCCGTGTCGCGCCCGCAATCGCGGTCACGACGCCGAGAGGGAGATTCCGGGCTTCCAGCACCGGCCCCTGCTCGATATGCAATTCGAGATAGGCCAGCAGCTCGCGTCGGGCGCGCGCTGCCGCACCGATATGATCAGGGTCGAGGCCAAATTCGATGAGCGCATCGCGCATCGACACACCGTCCCGGTCGCGCGTGTTCAAAACGCTTTCGTCGAATGTGCCGGCGATGGCGCGACTGCCGAGCAGGGTCGAGGCGAAGCGCACGCCTTCCTCGTCGGCGAAGCCGACCACCTCGATCGCGAACGGCAGACGCTTGCCGCGGCGGTTGAGGTCGGCGACGCAGGCAATGGCCGTGATCACACCGAGCGGTCCGTCCCATTTGCCGGCATCGCGTACCGTGTCGTAATGCGAGCCGAGCATCAGGCAGGGCGCCCCCGGCTGCTCACCTTCGTAACGGCCGCAGGCGTTGCCGATCGCGTCGAGATGCGCGCTCATGCCGGCCTCACGCATCCAGCCCAGAATGACATTGGAGGCTGCACGCAGCTCCTTCGTGAGAAAGACGCGGGTGAGCTTGTCGCCGCCTTCCGAGATCGCCGCGAGCTCGTTGACCCGGCGCACGATCTCTTCGCCGAGCGATGCATTCTGAACGGCCTTACCAGCACCCATCTCGGCCAAGCTTCCATCCTGGAGACCGCTAGGCGCGGTCGCAGCGTCAATCGATACAAGTTCGGTGCCAGCGAATTCAGACCAGCGCCCTCGCGGGTTCAGCGTGTGGTTAGCACGTTTAGGGGCGGTCGGCCGAACCGCCTGCGATCGCCTATGTCCCGCGAGAGGTGTTAAGATTGCTTAACTCAATTGCATACAATCAAGAAATAATGCCTATAATTTCATCTATCGGTCTCCTGATCAAATTTTGCACATTCAATATATGCCATGTTTTTCAGTTATTTAATCTGAAATGCACGCCTATTGGCCTCTGGCACAAAGCTTGCGACATCGTATCCCGGGCTCCGCCAGACCGGCGCAGCCGCGAGATTGAGGCGGTCAGTCCGCCAAGGGGAGCAAGCAATGGATTTTGGCAGGATTTCACGACGTCATTTGTTGCAGGGCAGTGCTGCCCTCACCCTCGGCGCAGCGGCCGGCGCCCGCCCGGCCTTCGCGGCCGAAACCACAATCGGCTTCATCTATGTCGGCTCACGCGACGACTACGGCTACAACCAGGCCCACGCGCAGGGCGCGGCGGCGCTGAAGAAGATTCCGGGCCTCAAAGTCGTTGAGGAAGAGAAGGTGCCCGAGACCGACGCGGTCGAGAAGACGATCGAGTCCATGATCAACCTCGACGGCGCGACCCTGATTTTCCCGACCTCGTTCGGTTACTACAATCCGCACATGATCAAGATGGCCACCAAGTACCCGAAGCTGCGCTTCGAGCACTGCGGCGGCCTCTGGACCGACAAGGACCCGAAGAACGCCGGCAGCTATTTCGGCTATATCGACGAAGCTCAGTACATCTCCGGAATCGTCGCGGGCCTGACATCCAAGAGCGGCAAGCTCGGCTTCGTCGCTGCCAAGCCGATCCCTCAGGTGCTGCGCAACATCAATGCCTTTGCGCTGGGTGCCAAGTCCGTCAATCCGAAGGCCACGACGCAGGTGATCTTCACCGGGGACTGGTCGATGCCGGTCAAGGAGGCTGAAGCCACCAACAGCCTGATCGACCAGGGTGTGGACGTGCTGACCTGTCACGTCGACGGCCCCAAGACCATGGTCGAGAACGCCGCGCGGCGCGGCGCCTTCGTCTGTGGCTATCACACCAACCAGTCGGCGCTGGCACCCAAGGCCTATCTCACCGGCGCGGAATGGAACTGGGAAGCGCTCTATCCGAAGTTCGTCAAGATGATCGCGGCCGGCGAGAGCATCCCGAACTTCTATCGCGGCGGCCTGAAGGAGGAGATCGTCAAGGTCTCGCCTTACGGCGAAGCCGTCTCGGCCGAGGCACGCAAGGCGGCGGACGAGGCCAAAGCGAAATTCCTGTCCGCGGACGGCTTTGCCATCTTCAAGGGGGGCCTGGTCGACAACAAGGGCAAGACTGTGATCGCTGCCGGTACCGACCGCGGCCAGAAGGATCCCGAACTCGAGAAGATGGACTATCTCGTCGAAGGCGTGATCGGAGCGACTTCGTGACATCGGAAGCAGCGGATTCAGCCGAGGCGGTCGGGACAATTGCCCCGACCGCCGACCCCGGCTTTCTGCAACGTCACGGCGGCACGATCGAGTATGTCCTGATACCGGCCGCGGCGCTGGCCGGCGCGCTCGTGGTCTTCGGCATCTTCGTCATGCTGTTCGGCAAGAACCCGCTCGACCTCTATTTTTACATGTACTACGGCGCCTTCGGCACCTGGTTCTCCTGGCAGAACACGCTGACGCGTGCTGCGCCCCTCATCCTCACCGCGCTTTGCACGGCGCTGCCGGCGCAGCTCGGCATGGTCATCATCGGCGGCGAAGGTGCGCTGTTGATCGGCGCGTTGTCGGCGACGAGCGCCGCACTGTTGCTTCAGGGCATGCCACCGCTCGTCGTACAGATCGCCATGGTGATCGCCGGCGTCGTCGGAGGCGGCTTGTGGATCATGCTGGCGGGCGCACTGCGGCAATATCGCGGCGTCAACGAAACGATCTCGAGCTTGCTGCTCGTCTACATCGCGCTCGCGATCCTCAATCATCTCGTTGAAGGCATGATGCGGGATCCCGCAAGCCTCAACAAGCCATCGACGCGCGAGATCGGCGCCGTCAACATGATCGGCTCCATTCCGGGCACAGACGTGCATTGGGGTCTGGTCTTCGGTCTGATCGCCGCGGTCGCCTCCTACATCCTGATCTATCACACCGTATTCGGCTTCGCCGCGCGCGTTGCCGGCGGCAACATCCGCGCCGCAAAGATTGTCGGTCTCGGCGTCAGCAAGCTGATCCTCACCATATGCTTCCTCGCCGGCGGCGCCGCAGGCCTTGCCGGCATGGTCGAGGTCGCCGCCGTTCAGGGCCGTACCAATGCCAACCTCGCGGCTGGTTACGGCTTCACCGGCATCCTCGTCGCCTTCCTGGCGCGACAAAATCCGCTTGCGATCATTCCCGTCGCGATCCTGCTCGGCGGCATCAGCGCCAGTGGCGGCCTGCTGCAACGCCGCCTGGGATTGCCGGATGCATCCGTGCTGGTGCTGCAAGGCATCATCTTCGTCTTCGTGCTCGCCAGCGATGCGCTCTACGGCCGCATCGGATTCCTGAAAGGCAAATCCTGATGGCTGACGGATCGATCGGACTTTGGACGGTCCCGCTCGCCGTGCTCGGCGGCGCCATTCGCGTCTCGACGCCCTTTCTGTTCGTGAGCCTCGGTGAATGCATCACCGAGCGTTCGGGCCGCATCAATCTCGGCCTTGAAGGCACGCTGGTGATGGGCGCGATGAGCGCCTACGGCATCTCCTACCTGACGGGATCGCCCTGGCTCGGCGTGCTCGCCGCCGGTATCACCGGCGCGCTGCTGGGCGCGCTCCATGCCGGCATCTGCTCGCTGCCGCGCGTCAACGACGTCGCGGTCGGCATCGCCTTGATGCTGTTCGGCACCGGGCTCGCCTTCTATCTCGGCAAGCCGCTCATTGAGCCCACCGCACCGCGCCTGCCTGCGATCGATTTCGGCTGGTGGAGCGACATCCCGCAGGTCCGCGCCGCTCTACGCGTCAACGTCCTGTTCCTGATTGGCGTCGCGCTCGCACCGATACTCTACTGGGCCTTCCGCACCACGCGCTGGGGCCTCCTCATTCGCACCGCCGGCGAGAGCTCGGATGCGGCACGCGCGATGGGCCACTCGGTGCTGCTGATCCGCCTGCGCGCCACCATGGTCGGCGGCTTCCTCGCCGGCATCGGCGGCTCGTTCCTGTCGCTGTTCTATCCCGGCAGCTGGAATGAGGGTCTTTCGTCGGGCCAGGGCATCACCGCCGTCGCGCTGGTGATCTTCGCCCGCTGGGATCCCCTGCTCTGCCTGTGGGCCTCGCTCGCCTTTGGCGGCGCTGCGGCGCTCGGCCCGGCGCTGCAATCGGTTGGCGTCACCTCCGGCTATCACCTCTTCAACGCCGCGCCGTACATCCTGACGCTGGCGATCATGATCATCACCTGCTCGCCGAAACGCACGCTGACCGGAGCCCCGGCCGAATTGTCGATCACCCGCTAGAGAGCGATATCATGCCCGAGCGCTACATCAAGTCCGAGCCCTATGCCTGGCCCTACAACGGCGACCTGCGCCCGCAAAACACCGCACTCATCATTATCGACATGCAGACCGATTTCTGCGGCGTCGGTGGCTATGTCGACAAGATGGGCTACGATCTGTCGCTGACCCGGGCGCCGATCGAGCCGATCAAGAAGCTGCTCGCCGCGATGCGCAAGCAGGGCTTTCACATCATCCATACCCGCGAAGGACATCGTCCGGATCTCTCGGATCTTCCCGCCAACAAGCGCTGGCGCTCGCGGCAGATCGGCGCCGGCATCGGCGATCCCGGCCCTTGCGGCCGCATCCTGGTGCGCGGCGAGCCCGGCTGGGACATCATCGAGGAGCTTAGCCCCCTGCCAGGCGAGCCCATCATCGACAAGCCCGGCAAGGGCTCTTTCTGTGCCACCGACCTGGAATTGATTCTGCGCGTGCGCGGCATCGAGAACATCGTGCTGACGGGCATCACGACCGACGTCTGCGTCCACACCACCATGCGCGAGGCCAACGATCGGGGCTTCGAATGCGTGCTGCTGCATGATTGCTGCGGCGCGACCGACAAGAGCAACCACGACCACGCGCTGAAAATGATCAAGATGCAGGGTGGCGTGTTCGGCGCGGTCTCGACCTCGGACGCCTTCATCGGAGCGATTTCGTGATCATCGGCGAGCCGCCTCCGCTCGTCGGCGCCTTCGGCGTCGACGCCATCGCGATGACCATGCGCTTCGGCGACTTCCTGGCGCTTGATAATGTCGAGCTTAAGGTGCGGCCAGGCTCCTTCCATGCATTGCTCGGCGAGAATGGCGCGGGCAAGTCGACCCTCGTCAAATGTATCATGGGCTACTACCACGCGACCGAAGGCGACATCCTGGTCGGCGGCCGCGAGCAGGCGATCGCCAACCCAAAGGATGCTCATGCGCTCGGCCTCGGCATGGTCTACCAGCACTTTACGCTGGTGCCGGCCATGACGGTTGCTGAAAACCTCGTCCTTGCCCGCGACGATGTGCCGGCCGTGGTGAACTGGCCGAAGGAGATGAAAGAGCTCGAAGCGTTCCTCGTGCGGATGCCCTTCAAGGTGCCTCTCTCGGCAAAGGTCTCCGATATCTCCGCCGGCGAGCGGCAGAAATGCGAGATCCTCAAGCAGCTCTATCTGAAGCGTCGCTTCCTGATCCTGGACGAGCCGACCTCGGTGCTGACGCCGGCGGAAGCCGACGAGGTGCTCGGCATGCTCCGCGACATGGTGGTCAAGGGCGAGCTGACCATCCTGATGATCACGCACAAGTTCCGCGAGGTCATGGCCTTCGCCGACGACGTCACGATCCTGCGCCGGGGCAAGCTCGCGGGAGCTGGCAAGGTTTCCGAGCTCACGCCGGATGCGATGGCGCGCACCATGATCGGCGCCGAAGAGCTGACCGTGCAGCCCCCACGCACCGGCGAGGCTGGAAAGGCACGCCTGGAGCTGGCGAAGCTCCGCGCGCTCGACGATGCAGGCGGCGTTGCCGTGCATGACGTTTCCCTCACCGTGCGCGCTGGCGAGATCGTCGGCATTGCCGGCGTCTCCGGCAACGGCCAGCGCCAGCTGGTCGAGGTCCTGGCCGGCCAGCGCGAGGCGGAAGGCGGTGAAATCCGCGTCGCAGGCGATCCCTATCAGGCTAGCCGAGAGGAGATGCGGCGTCACAAGATGTCGCTCCTGCCGGAGGAGCCGCTCAAGAATGCCTGTGTCGGCGGCATGAGCGTTGCCGACAACATCGCCTTCCGCGAGTTCGATCGCGCGCCCTTAGCCAGCGGCGGCTGGTGGCTCAACCGCGGCGCCTTCCGCGCCGACGCGCAGAAAAAGATCGGACAGTACAAGATCAAGACGCGCACGCCCGAGACGCCGATCGCGGCGCTGTCGGGCGGAAATGTCCAGCGCGCCGTGCTTGCCCGCGAGCTCGCGGGCGATGTCGAGGTGCTGATCGCTGCCAATCCCTGCTTCGGCCTCGACTTCGCCGCCGTGGCACAAATCCACGCGGAGATCATGGCCGCACGTAACCGCGGCGCGGCGGTATTGCTGGTGAGCGAAGACCTCGACGAATTGCTCGAACTCTCAGACCGGCTGGTGGTAATGTTCCATGGCGAATTCGTCTACGAAGCACGGACGAGCGAGGCCGATCTCACCGAGGTCGGCCGGCACATGGCAGGGCACTAGACCGGAGCATCGATGGACAGCGCAAGCGAGCCCGACAAGCACTTTTTGCGTCTGTCCTTCGCGGTCGCCCGCCGGTCCCTCATGCACGGCAACCATCCCTTCGGCTGCATCATCGTCGGTGCCGATGGCAACGTGCTGATCGAAGCCGAGAACGGCTACATGCCTGACCATGACGGCACTGCGCATGCGGAACGCCTCGCGGCCACGCAAGCCTGCCGCACGCTCGGCCGCGAGGTGCTGGCGTCAGCGACGCTCTATTCCTCCGCCGAACCCTGCGCGATGTGTTCGGGCGCGATCTACTGGGCCGGCATCGGCCGCGTCGTCTACGGCCTCGGCGAGCACCGTCTGCGCGGCATCACCGGAAATCACCCTGAGAACCCGACACTCGACCTGCCCTGCCGCGACGTCTTTGCAAGCGGCCAGCGGTCGACCGAGGTGGTGGGGCCGTTGCTCGAAGACGAGGCCGCAGCGCTGCATGACGGCATGTGGACGAAGTAGATTAACTTCGTAGGGTGGATTAGCGCAGCATAATCCACCCCTTTCTCCCGACGCACGGAAGCAGAAGAGGTGGATTAAGCTGCGCTAATCCACCCTACGATTCCACCCAACAGAATGGCGCCACGCATTCCTGCGCGGCGCCACTCGAACCTGAAACCTCAGGCGATCAGAACTTCACAGTGACGCCACCGTAAACGGTGGACTCGGTGCAGCTGTTGGTGCTCTGGCCGGTCGCGGCGACCGTGCAGACGCCGGGCATGGCGTTGTGGTCGAGGCCGAACTTGTTCTGCCAGTAGCGATAGGCGACCCAGAGGTCGACGAAGTGCGAGTACTTGTCACCCCAGGCGGCCTTCGACGCGTCGAAGGTCAGGCGGATCGGTTCGCTGTTCAGCTCGGTCTTGGACGCAGTCGAGAAGCGGCCGATGCCTGAGAGCGCGGGAAGGCCGTTCGAGTCGCCCTTCGGGCCATACCACCCGGCGCGGCCGCTGATCGACCAGAACTGCAGGTTCGGCGGCAGGAAGCCGAGATCCATGTAGTAGTTGATTTCAACGGCCCAGGTCGCACGATAGCTGACGTTTCCGTCCGAATTACAGGTCACGCCCGCGACACCAGCGCCGAACAGGCCGCACTGCGTGAAGGCGTTGTGATTCAGGAACTCCCAATACACCAACGGCGCGACGTCGATGTAGCCCTTGTAGGGAAGGTCGAAGGCGAACTGGAGACCGCCAACCACGTCACGCTTGGCGGGCGCGAGGAAGTTGTTCTCGGTGTTCGCGTCCATGCCGACTTCGAACGAGATGTTGTGCAGCGGGCCCGCGGTGAAGGTCTTGGTGTTGAACAGCTCGTTCCAGCCGAAGGTCGAACGGAACAGGCCATAGATCTCGGTGGCGCCGGCGCAGTTGCTGGCGGTGCCGTTGATGTTCACGCCCGGCGCAGTACAGGGCGAGGCCGGGTCGTTATGACCCGACTTGAACATCGAGATCGTGAAGAAGTTGGTGCCGTAGGCCCAGAGGTCGAAATGCGTGAACGAGTAGACCTGCTTGGGAGTGGTGCCGTTGATGCTGCCATCCGGCCGGGTGCTCCACATGCCGGGGTCAGTCCCCTTCGGCATCCAGGAGAACGATACGCGGTTATCGATCACCAGAAAGAACGGAAGGTCAGGCGCTTTCTTGGCCGCCTTGACCGGCAGATCTGCCGCGTGAGCCCAGCCACCGATGGCCAGCGTAGCAAGTGACAGCGCCATTGCTGCAACCGCCTTGAAGCGAAACGACATCCTGAATACCCCCAAGTTTGGACACGTAAAAATGAACGTCCCTTGGGCGACAGTTGCTCCGAACCCCCGAGGTGAGAAGCCTCAACTTTTTTCAAGGCATGCCGCATGTTTCGGCAGCACGCGACGATTCACCACTGAAATCACGAGGTTTTCGCGCGAATTTGCCGCGCGGAATCGACGACGCAATGCCGAACATTCCCGTTTGATTTCGTTTGCGTTTTATTCCGACCGAGCAATGCAAATGCCGGTGTTGGCATTGGCTGCCGGGGCGATCCCGCATTGCATACGCGTCCTGGCGCGATTTTGCCCAACTTCACATCAAGCCTGCCCAGCGGGTTCCGATTTGGTTTAAACCGTCACAAATTTGCAACAGACCTGGCCTGCAGGCTGTACCCCAGCGGCCCCGGCTCCTCACCTAGACGCAATTATTGTTCGACGAGGACCGCGACTCGCAACACTGGCCTCCTGCCGAAGCGTTAAGCAAGGGATGACGCTTTTTCGCACCTTACGCAGCGGTTCAAACTAGCCCACAATTGAGGCACTTCATCCATGCAAGCGCATCAACGAATGCTAGATCCGACGCCTAACAGCCTGCATTCCGGCGAGTGCCCGTTGCTTCAAACGGTCGGGCTGACCAAACGCTATGGGGATTTCCTCGCCAACGATTCCATCGACATCGACGTTTGGCCGAAGGAAATCCATGCCCTGCTTGGCGAGAACGGCGCCGGCAAATCGACGCTGGTGAAGGCGATCTATGGGCTGATCCAGCCGTCCGCCGGGGAAATACGCTGGCAGGGCCAACCCATCGTGCTGTCCGGTCCCTCCGAGGCGCGCGGCCGCGGCATCGGCATGGTGTTCCAACACTTTTCGCTGTTCGACAACCTCACCGTCGCCGAGAACGTCGCCCTTGGCCTCGACGGCAAGGAATCGTTCAGAGACATGTCGGCGCGGCTGGAGCAGGTGTCCAGGACCTACGGACTGCCGCTCGATCCCAGACGGGAGGTCTGGCAACTATCCGTCGGCGAGCGCCAGCGAATCGAGATCGTCCGCGCGCTGATGCAGGATCCGAAATTCCTGATTCTGGACGAGCCGACCGCGGTGCTGACACCGCAGGAGGCGGACCAGCTCTTCGTCGTACTGGAGCGACTCAAGTCAGAAGGCCGCGCCATTCTCTACATCAGCCACAAGCTCGAGGAAGTGAAGCGCCTCTGCGACACCGCAACCATTCTGCGCGGCGGCAAGAAGGTGCAGACCTGCAATCCCCGGCAGGAGACCGCCGCCTCGCTCGCGCGCATGATGGTCGGCGGCGAGATCAGGGAAGTGAAGGCGGCGGCCGGGCGACGGACAACGATCCCGCGGCTCGTCGTCAACGATCTCTCGCTCGCGCCCGACGAAGCGCATGGGGTGCGGCTCGAGCACATCTCGTTCGAGCTGAAAGGCGGCGAGATTCTCGGCATCGCCGGCGTCGCCGGGAACGGCCAGGACGAACTGTTTGCCGCCCTGTCCGGTGAGCGGCTGTCGACGGATCCCGGCACTGTTGTCATCGAGGGGATCGCTGCCGGCCACCTCTCGATCACCAAGCGCCGCAAGCTCGGTGCCGCCTTTGTGCCCGAAGAGCGGCTCGGCCACGGTACCGCGCCGCGCATGAAGCTGTCGGAGAACGCGCTGCTGACGGGTCACGCCGCCAGCGGCATGGTCAATCGCGGCTTCATCGACACCGCGGCCACGCTGAAGACGGTGGACAGGGCGACCGAGACCTTCGACGTGCGCAAGGCCAAGCGCGACCCGGAAGCGGCATCTCTTTCCGGGGGCAATTTGCAGAAATTCATCGTCGGCCGTGAGATCCTGCGCAACCCCGCCGTGCTGGTGGTGAGCCAGCCGACCTGGGGCGTCGACGCCGGAGCTGCCGCCGTCATCCGCCAGGCGTTGCTTGACCTTGCGACCGCCGGTGCTGCGGTGCTGGTGACCAGCCAGGATCTCGACGAGCTCGCCGAAATCGCCGATCGCATCGCGGTGATGTTCCACGGCCGCCTGTCTGTTCCGCTGGCAGCAAGCGAAGCGACACGCGAGAAGCTCGGCCTGTTGATGGGCGGCAGCAGCCTGGAGCCGAAGGAGGCCGCGCATGCAGTTGGTGCTTGAGAAGCGCGCCGAGCGCTCCAATACGATCGCGCTGGTCTCGCCGCTGATCGCGATCGGCTTGACGATCGTGACCATGACTATCCTGTTCGCGATCCTCGGCAAGAATCCGCTGCTCGCCCTGCAAGCCTATTTCATTGCGCCCCTGACCGACGGCTATTCGCTCCAGGAGATCGCAGTGAAGGCGACGCCGCTGGTGATGATCGCGATCGGACTGTCGCTCTGCTATCTTGCCAACGCCTGGAACATCGGCGCGGAGGGGCAATTCCTGATCGGCGCCGTTGCCGGAAGCTGGATCGCAGTGAAGACGCAAGGCACCGATGCCGGGGCTTGGGTGCTGCCGGCGATGCTCGTGCTCGCGGCCGCCGCGGGCGCGCTCTATGCGCTGATCCCGGCGATCTGCAAGGTGAAGTTCGGTGCCAGTGAAATCCTGACCAGCCTGATGCTGGTCTATGTCGCCGACCTTCTGCTGGATTATCTGGTGCGCGGTCCCTGGCGCGATCCGAACGGGTTCAACTTCCCGACCACGGCGGAATTCGATCCCGTCGCGACGGTGCCGTTGCTGATCGAAGGCGGACGGCTGCATCTCGGCTCGATCATTGCGTTGCTGGTCGTTGCAGCAGCGGCAATCCTGCTCGGACGCACCATCAAGGGGTTCGAGATCCGCGTGGTCGGTGCTTCGCCGCGTGCGGCGCGGTTCGGCGGTTTCAATGCCAACCAGCTGGTGATCCTGACCTTCGCGGTATCGGGCGCACTCGCCGGCCTTGCCGGCATCATCGAGGTCGCCGGTCCCGTCGGACACCTCCAGCCCGGCATCTCGCCCGGCTATGGTTTCACTGCGATCATCGTCGCGTTCCTCGGCCGTTTGAACCCGATTGGAATACTAATTGCAGGCCTTTTTCTCGCGCTCACCTTTATCGGCGGCGAGCAGGCGCAGATCGCAATGAAGATCCCGTTGGACGTCACCAAGGTGTTCCAGGGCATCCTGCTGTTCTACGTGCTCGCCTGCGATTCTCTCATTCTCTATCGCTTCAAGCTGGTCTTCCCGAACCGACAGGTGGCCCGTGGAGCTGGTTGAAGCCATCATCCTGTCGGTGCTCGCCGCCTCGACACCGCTGCTGATCGCGGCAACCGGCGAGCTCGTCACCGAGCGGTCCGGCGTGCTCAATCTCGGCGTCGAGGGCATGATGATCGTCGGCGCCGCCTGCGGCTTCGGCGGCGCATGGCTCAGCGGATCAATCTTCATCGGCGCGGTGTTCGGCATCATCGCGGGAGTGCTGATGTCCCTGGTCTTCGCGCTGATGGCACTCGGCCTCGCCGTCAACCAGGTCGCTACGGGTTTGGCGCTGACCATTTTCGGCATCGGCCTGTCGGGTCTGATCGGCGCCGGCTTCGTTGGCGAACGCCTGACGCCGGCCGCACACCTCTACATTCCCGGCCTCACTGACATTCCGCTGATCGGCCGCGTGCTGTTCGGAGAGGACGCTTTCGTCTATTTCTCGATCGCTCTCATCATCGGCGTGTGGTGGTTCCTGTACCGGACGCGGGCGGGATTGATCCTGCGCGCCTGCGGCGACAATCACGTTTCCGCGCACGCGCTCGGCTATCCCGTGCTGCGCATCCGCACCCTTGCCGTGATGTTCGGTGGCGCCTGCGCGGGTCTTGCCGGCGCCTATCTGCCGCTCGCCTATACGCCATTCTTCATTCCCGGCATGACCGCGGGCCGCGGCTGGATCGCGCTCGCACTGGTCGTGTTCGCATCCTGGCGGCCGGGCCGGCTCGTGGTCGGCGCTTACCTGTTCGGCGCGGTGACCATCCTGCAATTGCATGCGCAGGGCTGGGGCGTCGGCATTCCCTCGCAGTTCATGTCGGCGCTGCCGTATCTGGCGACAGTCATCGTGCTGGTCCTGCTCTCCCGCGCGCGCACAGGCGGCTCAACCGCGCCGGCCGCGCTCGGCACCGTGTTCGTGCCTGACCGCTAGAGTTTTGGTTTTCGCAGCATGCGCGATGGGGCGCGCAAGTTGCGGATCGTGGCTTTCCCCTGATGTTTGGAGATTGATGATGAGGAAATCACTTCTTGCGCTGGCTGCCGGCCTTCTGCTTGCCGGAAGCGTCAGCGCAGCTTCCGCCGCCGACAAGCTGAAAGTCGGCTTCATCTACCTCGGCCCGATCGGCGATCTCGGTTGGACCTACCAGCATGAGCTCGCCCGCCAGGCGCTGGTGAAGGAGTTCGGCGACAAGATCGAGACCACCTATCTCGAAAACGTCCCAGAAGGCCCCGACGCCGAGCGTGCCATCGAGCAGCTCGTCCGCGCCGGCAACAAGCTGATCTTCACGACGTCGTTCGGCTACATGGATCCGACGCTGAAGGTCGCCAAGAAGTATCCGAACGTGCATTTCGAGCACGCGACCGGCTACAAGCGCGACAAGAATATGTCGACTTATTCGTCGAAATGGTATCAGGGCCGCTACATTCAAGGCCTGATCGCGGCCAAGATGTCGAAGTCGGGCGTGCTCGGCTATATCGGCTCGTTCCCGATTCCCGAGGTCGTCTCCGGCATCAACGCGACGATGATCGCGGCGCAGAGCATCAACCCGAACATCAAGGTCAAGATCATCTGGGCCAACACCTGGTTCGATCCGGGCAAGGAAGCCGACGCCGCCAAGGCGCTGATCGACCAGGGCGCCGACGTGATCATGCAGCATACGGATTCGCCCGCGGCGATGCAGATTGCCAGCGAACGCGGCAAGCTCGCCTTCGGCCAGGACTCCGAGATGATCAAGTTCGGGCCCAAGACCCAGCTGACCTCGATCCTCGACACCTGGGCCCCCTACTACATCGCCCGCGTCAAGGCCGAGCTCGACGGTACCTGGAAGTCGGAGGACACCTACGGCGGCCTCGACAGCCACATGTTCGCGATGGCGCCTTATACCAACATGCCGGACGACGTGAAAAAGATCGCCGAGGATGCCCAAGCCGCCATCACGGCCGGCACCTTGCATCCGTTCAAGTGCCCGGTGATTGGGCAGGACGGCAAGGAGATCGAGTGCAAGGGCGGCGCCAACCTCGCCGACGGCCAGATCCTCGGCATGAATTTCTACGTCAAGGGCATCGACGACAAGCTGCCGGGCAAGTAGCACGCTTCTTGCATCGTCTAAATCACCTGCTCCTCCCGGAGGAGGTTCGGAGGGGGTGGCCAGAAGCACCCGGCACTTGTGGCCGCCCCCTCTTTCTGTCCTATCCCGCCTGCATGGCCCGCGCCGCGGCGCTGTGCCGGCGGATCAGGTCCGGAACGTCCAATCCCGGGACTGCGCCGTCGACCACGGCCCAGTTCCCTGCCACCATCACCCTGTCAGCCCGATGCGCCCCGCACAGCACCAGCGCGGCCAGGGGATCGCCATGGCCGGAGAAGCGAAGCTCATCCAGCTTGAACAGCGCGAGGTCGGCGGCCTTGCCGACCGCGATCTCGCCGAGCTCCGGACGGCCGACACAGGCTGCCGAACCTTTTGTGGCCCAGCGCAGCGCATCCTTGTGGCTGACCTTGGTCACGCCATAGCGCGCCCGCTGCAGCAGGAAGGCCGCGCGCACCTCCTGCATCAGGTTCGATCCGTCATTGGAGGCCGAGCCGTCGACGCCGATGCCGATCCCGACGCCCGCCTCTTCCATCTCGCAAACCGGGCAGCAGCCCGACGCCAGCAACTGGTTGCTGCACGCGCAATGGCTGATGGTGGTCCTGGCCTTGCCGAGCCGCTTGATCTCGTCGGCGTTGAAAAAGATGCCGTGCGCGAGCCAGGTCCGCGCATTGAGCCAGCCGCATTGCTCTAAATAGTCGAGCGGGCGGCAGCCATACATCTGCTGGCAGAATCTGTTCTCATCCTCGGTCTCGGCCAGATGGGTGTGCAGACGCACGTCGAGCTTGGCGGCGAGGTCGGCGGTGGCGCGCATGAGTGATGTCGTCACCGAGAACGGCGAGCATGGCGCGAGCGCGATCTGCACCATCGCATCCGCACCGCGCTGGTGGTGCTTGCCGACTACGCGCGCGCTGTCGGCGAGGATGGTGTCCTCGTCCTGCACGACGCTGTCGGGCGGCAAGCCGCCATCGCGCTGCGACAGGTTCATCGAGCCGCGCGTCAGCAACACGCGCACGCCGAGCCGCTTTGCGGCGCCGACCTCGATATCCACGGACTCTTCGAGCCCCGCCGGGAAGACGTAATGATGATCCGTCATGGTGGTGCAGCCCGAGAGCAGCAGCTCCGACATCGCCACGGTGACGCCGAGCTCGAGCGCCTCGGGCGTCATCCTCGCCCATACAGGATAGAGTGCCTGAAGCCAAGGAAACAACTCGCGGTCCATCGCCGCCGGCAGCGCCCGCGTCAGCGTCTGATAAAAATGATGATGGGTGTTGATAAGGCCCGGCAGCACGACATGCTCGCTCGCATCGAACACGGTGACGTCTGCGGTCACAGGTGTCCCGCCTGCGGGCACCAGTTCGACGATACGACCATCCCTCACGACGATTCCGCGCCCGGCGCCGTCAGCGAGAATCGCCAAGGGATCCCTGATCCAGATCGGCTTTGCGTCGCTCATGCCTCTATTTCTCCTCGTCCTCGTTAACGAAGCGCCTGCAAGGCAGAGACCATCACCAGAGCACTGTTGCTGCTACTTCTTGTTGCTACTTGGCGCTGGTCTTGCAAGACTTTCCCTCGACACAAATCACTTCGGCGCAGGCGTTGTCGCAGCCATGGACTTGAATACCATCACAGCGGTCTCTCATCCGCAAACGCGTTCCGAACTGCCAGTTTGGGCGCCAGGTGATGCTTGGCTCGCGGGCGGCACGTGGCTGTTCTCCGAGCCGCAAGTCCATCTCACGCGGCTGATCGATCTCACCGATCTGAGATGGCCGGCACTGACGATCACGCCCGGTCACCTCAGCATCGCCGCCACCTGCACGATTTCGCAGCTCGATGCGTTCACCTGTCCGCCCGACTGGCTCGCGGCACCGCTGATCGGCCAATGCTGCCGCGCCTTCCTCGCGTCCTTCAAGATCTGGAAGACGGCGACCGTGGGCGGCAATCTCTGCATGTCGCTGCCGGCGGGGCCGATGATCTCGCTCGCCGCCGCACTCGACGGCGTTTGCACCATCTGGAAGGCCGGCGGCAACGGTGAGCAGAGGATTCCCGTCACCGACTTCGTCACCGGCAACCAGCGCAATCGGCTGTCGCCGGGCGAGTTGTTGCGGCAGATCGACATCCCGATTGCTGCGCTGAAGCGCCGCTCGGCGTTTCGCCAGATCTCGCTCGCCCCGGTCGGCCGGTCCGCAGCGCTTCTGATCGGTTGCCTCGACGGCAATGGCGCGCTGAAGCTGACTGTGACCGCTTCGACCGTGCGCCCGATCCAGGTGTCGTTTCCCAGGCCGGTCGATGCGAGCACGCTTCGCACCGCGATCTCTGAGCAGATTCCCGACGATCTCTATCACACCGACGTTCATGGCAAGCCGCTCTGGCGCAAGCACATGACACTGCGGCTCGCCGAGGAGATCCGCGCCGAACTGCAGGGTGCAATGTCGCCATGAGTTTCTTGATTAACGGGACGACATTTCCGCAAACGCCGGGCGCCGGTCAGTGCCTGCGCACATTCCTGCGGGAGCTTGGCCATTTCGGGGTGAAAAAGGGCTGCGACGCCGGCGATTGCGGCGCTTGCACCGTGCTGCTCGACGGCGAACCCGTGCATAGCTGCCTGATTCCCGCGTTCCGCGCGGAGGGGCGCGCCGTCACCACGATCGAAGGGCTCGGCGGCGAGGACGGCGCGCATCCGATGCAGCAGGACTTCCTCGACGCGCAGGGATTCCAGTGCGGCTTCTGCACGGCCGGCATGATCGTGACCTGTGCTTCGCTGAACCAGGCGCAGCGCACCGACCTTGGCGCCGCGCTGAAGGGCAATATCTGCCGCTGCACCGGTTATCGCGCGATCGAGGATGCGATCCACGGCAGGAGCAATGCCGAGGCGCATGTCGAGGCCGGCAGGGCCTTCGGCCGCAGCCTGCCGGCGCCCGCAGGGCCGGACGTCGTGCGTGGCAAGGCGCGCTACACGTTCGACACGCAAGTCGACGGCCTGCTGCACATCAAGCTGCTGCGCTCGCCGCACGCTCACGCCCGGATCGTGTCGATCGACAGATCGGCAGCGATGGCCGTTCCGGGCGTGCACGCAATCCTGACCCATGAGGATGCGCCGTCGGTGCTGACATCGACGGCGCGGCACGAGAAGGACTGGATGGACCCCGAGGACACCCGCATCCTCGACGACGTCGTCCGCTTCATCGGCCAGAGGGTCGCGGCGGTGGTGGCCGAGAGTGAAGGCGCAGCCGAGGAGGCCTGCCGCCGGCTGAAGGTCGGTTACGAGATTTTGCCTGCGTTGATCGATCCGGAGCAGGCGATGATGCCGGGCGCGCCGCTCGTTCACCCTGACAGGACCAGCGCCAACCGCATTGCCGACGCGCAGCGCAATCTGGTCGCGGAGATTCATGGCGAGTTCGGCGATGTCGCGGCCGCGCTCGCCACATCCGCGGTCACGTACGAGGCCACCTTCCACAGCCATCGTGTGCAGCATGCGGCGCTGGAGACCCATGGCGGCCTCGCATGGCTCGACGTTTCTGGCGTGCTCAACGTCCGCACCTCGACGCAGGTTCCGTTCCTGACGCGGCGCGCGCTCTCGGACATCTTCCAGCTTCCCATGGACAAGGTCCGCGTGTTCTGCGAGCGCGTCGGCGGCGGCTTTGGCGGCAAGCAGGAGATGTTCGTCGAGGACATCCTGGCGCTGGCCGCACTCAAGACCGGCCGGCCCGTCAAGCTCGAGCTCACCCGCGAGGAGCAGTTCATCGCGACCTCGACGCGGCACCCTATGCGCGTCCACATCAAGGCCGGCGCCGATGCGCGAGGAAAGCTCACCGCGCTGCAGCTCGACGTGCTCTCCAACACCGGCGCCTATGGCAATCACGGCCCCTCTGTGATGTTTCACGCTGTAAACGAGTCGATTGCCGTCTATATTTGCCCGAACAAGCGCGTCGACGGTTTCGTGGTCTACACCAATACGGTGCCCGCGGGCGCATTTCGCGGCTATGGCTTGCCACAGACCGTGATCGCGGTGGAAGCCGCAATCGACGAGTTGGCGAAGCAGCTCAACATCAGCCCCTACGAGATCCGCCGCCGCAATATCGTCAGGCCCGGCGATCCCATGCTGTCGCCGCCTGAATCCGAATATCACGACGTGCTCTACGGCTCCTACGGGCTCGACCAGTGCATCGATCTCGTCGAGCGCGCGATGCAGGCCGATCAGCCGCAACACGAGCTATCGCCCGACTGGCTGACCGGCGACGGCATTGCACTGACCATGATCGACACCGCGCCGCCCGCCGGCCACATCGCAGACGCCATGATCGCGCTCAACGACGATGGCGGTTTCGATCTCACCGTCGGCACCGCCGAGTTCGGCAATGGCACCAGCACCGTGCACCGGCAGATCGCCGCGACTGTGCTCGCGACCACCGTCGACAGGATCCGCCTGCGCCAGTCCGACACCGCCCATGGCGGCCACGACACCGGCGCCTATGGCAGCACCGGCACCTTCGTGGCCGGCAAGGCAACTGAAGCCGCAGCGATGCAGCTTGCAGCCGAGCTGAAGGCCGCCGCCGCCGGCGCGTGGCTTTGCGATGTCGCGACGTGCACGCTCGAGGGCGAGTTCGTCGTCAGCGGCGTGCGGCGGATGTCTTTTGCCGAGCTCGCAAAGCTCGCGCGCGAGGCCGGTCGTCCGCTCGCCGCGCACGGCAATTCCGAGGGAACGCCGCGCTCGGTCGGCTTCAACGTGCAGGGCTTCCGTGTTGCCGTGAACAAGGGCACAGGCGAGATCAGGATTCTCCGGAGCGTGCAGGCCGCCGATGCCGGCGTCGTCGCCAACCCCATGCAATGCCGCGGCCAGGTCGAAGGCGGCGTTGCGCAGGCCCTTGGGGCTGCGCTCTACGAGGAAATGGTGATCGACGCAGAGGGCCGCGTTACCAATCCCAAATTCCGCGATTACCATCTGCCGTCCTTCGCGGATGTGCCGCGCACGGAAGTTTTGTTCGCCGAGACCTCCGATACCATCGGACCGCTGGGCGCGAAGTCGATGAGCGAGAGCCCGTACAATCCGGTCGCGGCCGCCCTCGGCAACGCCATCGCCGATGCCACGGGCATCCGCTTCACTGCGCCGCCATTCAAGCCGGACCGGCTGTTTCCAGCCCTGCACGACAAGTTCGGCGACTAGCTGCCGCGATAGGTCGAGTAGCTCCACGGCGTGACCAGCAGCGGCACGTGGTAGTGGCCTTCCGGCTCGCTGATCGCGAAGCGCAGCGGGATCTCGTCGAGGAATGGTGGATCGGGAAGCTGCACGTTGCGCTCCGCGTAATACTTTCCGACATTGAAGCGGAGCTCGTAGCGTCCGATCGGCAGCGGGCGACCGCCGATCAGCGGCTGGTCGGTGCGGCCGTCAGCGTTGGTAACGCTGCGAGCGATCACTCGGCTCTCGCCGAGACTGGCAAGCTCCACCAACTCCACCGCGATCCCTGCCCCGGGCTTCCCGACGTGATTATCCAGCACATGGGTCGAAAGCCGACCATGCACTTTCAGCTTGTCGTCGGCGACGACGAGCTGGTCGAGGCGCAGCGCTGCGATGCGGGCGATCTCCTCGATCGCGCGGCGCGTCTCGGTCTTGGCGATGTTGCGCAGGCGCGTCTCGAAGTCGCGCAGCACCGAATCCTTGGTGTGACGCCGCACGCAGACGATATAGGGGAAGCCGAACTTTTCGCGATAGGCGCCGTTGACGCGCTCGAACGCAGAATATTCGGCCTCCGAGAGCCGGTCGAGACCGGCGCTGTTCTGCTCGCCGGTCGATTCCGCCGTCAGGCCCGCCGCGCGCTGGGTCTTGTTGGCGAGATCGGGATGCGCGCGGATCAGCGCCAGCTGCACCTCGGGTTCGGCGGCCTGGATCGCCGCCATCAGCGCGGCATGCAGCTGATTGATCCCGGCAAACGGACGGCGCGCCGCCGCTTCCTGGGCGATCCAAGGCGAGTATTCGACCACGTTTTCAAGTACGGCGACGAAATCGTCCAAGCTCGCGGCATTGAGATCAGACAAGGCGATCCGCGACATTGATTGCCTATCCGATCTCGAAGGCGTTGTCGGCAAGATGCGCATGCTTGTCGTGCCAATGCTGCGCGATCTGCAGCCGCGTCGGCACCCAGACGCGTTCGTGCTTGCCGATGTAGTCGAGGAAGCGGATCAGGCCCGCGGCGCGGCCGGGCCGGCCGGCGAGGCGGCAGTGCAGTCCCACCGACATCATCTTCGGCGCGGTCTGCCCTTCCGCATAGAGCACGTCGAAGGCGTCCTTCAGATAGATGAAGAACTGCTCGCCTTCGGCAAAGCCCTGCGGGTTGATGAAGCGCATGTCGTTGGCGTCAAGCGTGTAGGGAATGATGAGCTGCTTGCCGTTGGCGCCCTTGACCCAATAGGGCAGATCGTCGGCATAGGAGTCGCAGAGATAGAGGAAGCCGCCCTCCTCCGTCAGTAGCCGGTTGGTATTGATCGAGGAGCGCCCAGTGTACCAGCCGAGCGGCCGCGATCCGACCGCCTCGGTGTGGACGCGAATGGACTCGGCGATCTCGGCGCGCTCCTGCGCCTCGGTCATGTCCTTGTGCTCGATCCATTTCAGGCTGTGGCTCGCAATGTCCCAGCCTGATTCCTTCATCGCCGCCACGATTTCCGGATTGCGCTTCAGCGCGGTGGCGACACCGAACACGGTGGTTGGCCACTTTCGTTCATCGAACATCCGCCACAGCCGCCAAAAGCCGGCGCGCGAGCCGTATTCGAACATGGATTCGATATTGGCGTGACGCTGGCCTGGCCAGGGCTGCGCGCCCAGCACGTCGGACAGGAATGCTTCCGAGGCACGATCGCCGTGCAAAATGTTGTTCTCGCCGCCCTCCTCGAAATTGACGACGAACTGCACCGCGACCCGCGCATGGCCGGGCCACTCTGGATGCGGCGGGTTGCGACCGTAACCGCGGAGATCGCGCGGATAGCTGTTGTCGGTCACTCAGACTTCCTCGAAACGGATCGGCAGCGCGCCCTTCCACAGCACGCTCTTGCCGAGCGTCGCCAGGTTCTCCAAACCCGAAGTCACGGTGATGAAGTGATTGCCGGCGAGCTGGCCCATCTTGCTGGCGAAGTGCACGCCGCCATAGGCGAGCAGGATCTCGGTCTCGCTGATGCCGCCGGGATAGAGGATGATCTGGCCCGGCGCGGGATAGCTGGTGTGGTTCTCGTAGCCGACGCCGAAGTCGAGATCGCCGAGCGGCATCCAGACGCCTTCGCCGCTCCAGCGCACATGGATGATGTGGCTCTCGAACGGCAGCGCCTTGCGGAACGCCGCGACGGTCTTGGGAGCAGCCTCCTCTTCGAAGCGGGCATCGAAGGTGAAATCGCCGGCGCGGATAACGAGTTTGCTCATCTCATCTCTCTGGATCGGGGGCCGACGTGTTGGAGGGCCCACGTGGAACTTGCACGCAAAGAGCATTCCAGCGGGCTTCGCGCAAGGGCGCAAGGCTTGTCACTAAGGCCCGTTACCTGCGGTCGTAGGACCAGCCAAATATGCCGCTCCGCCGCACCTCCGGCTCGGGCTCCGCAGCGGCGGCTGCCGCCGGCGGCGCCTCCTTCAGTTCCGCCTGGGGAGCTGGCTCAGGCGGCGCCGGCAGATTCTCGCATTTCATGGAATAGACCAACTTGCCGTCCGCGGTGCGTCCGATCGGAGCGCAGGGGTCGGGATGCGCCGCCGAGGTTCTGGGAGCGGGTTTGACCTGCGCCACAGCCGGCGAGGCGATCAAGAGCAGGACCAGCAGATATTTCGACATCATTGTCGCGCCTGAAACCTTTATTGCACCATTCAACCTGATGGCGCCGGCCAAGTCCATCCGGACCCCGCCATGCGGCTGCCGAATATTTAGCCGGGACCAAAAAATCGGCTCTCCCCATCGTGAACCCGGCGACGGTGACATCAGGCCGGTCGCATCGCCATGTCAGCGGTGACGACGATGACATTTCACACGACCGGAACGTCGTCACGGGAGAAACAGCAATGCAAAAGTCTCTTGCCATTCTTGGCGCCACGCTGATCACCGCCATCACCCTCCAGACCGCCGCCGCGAACGACCGTCACCATGTTCGCAAGGCGCGACCTGCTCCCATCACCCAATCGGTCCGCGACTCCAACGCGGCCATGTGGCCATCGCAGCCGAGCGAAGTGGACTATTGGCGCTACGCCAATGGGGCGTTGTCGGCGCCGGCGGGGCGATGAGACCGAAGGCATAGGGCCGGGTTCTCTCCACATCACATCGTCATTGCGAGCGCAGCGACGGGCCGGCATTACTCTCCAAATGAAACGGTCATTCCCCGCGAAGGCGGGGGAATCCAGTACGCCGCGGCTTCTCGGCTCAACCACATCCGCCTCTGGAATACTGGATCGCCCGCTATCGCGGGCGATTACAGCGGGTGTGTAGACACAGACGCGCCTCGCAAACGTGACGATTTACGATCGCCCCTCAAAGTCAAGCCGATATGCGCCACACATACGCCATTTCCGAATTTCGCTAAGCGGAATGATTTTGCCGACGCTGATTGGCAGGGGGCGACACAGCACCGGTCCATCCCCCGTTGGCATCAGTACGGATTGTAGTAGTAGCGCGGCCCACCATAGTAGCCGTAGCCGGGACCATAGTAGCGCGGTCCGCCATAATAATAATTGTCGTAATATTCCTGGCGTCGGCTTTCGGCGATCGCGCCTCCGATCAGGCCAGCCGCGGCGCCCATGAAGGCAAGGCCCGCCGCGCTCGGCCCCCGCCGATAATAGCGATGACGGCGCGCAGCACTGAAATCGGTCGCGTTGGACGAGCCCTGCCCGGCCGTAGCGGCGCGCGAGGCCTTCGCCGGAGAGGCGGCCGCCGAAGGCGTCACGGACGCCGCGACCAGAGCAAGACTGGCGAAAGCGGCCAATGCGGTGCTGCGGCCAACTCTCGAATTCACGGACCTGTCACTCATCTTTCACGTCCTCTGCTCTCGCCAAAAAGAGATATGGAAACACCCTATAATGCGCAAAGCGCAAAATTGGTTTCGCGATCGCGGCAATCTGCCACGCTTTGACCGGTCGTGCCGCCTCTAGGCCCTGCAGCTCCAATACTTCCGCAGCGCATCGCCCGCAGCCTGGAGATCAAAACGCTGATCGGGCGCGAGCTGCTGCACGATCAGATTGAACATGTCGTTCAGGATCGAGCGCTTCTCGCCGAAATAGGAATGGCGCAGGCCGACCAGGCTGGTGTCGACCAGCGAGGCATCGATCGTGTCGACGCCGTCGACAACAGTCAGCGCATCGCCGGCCTCGCCCGCCCGGGGATAGCCGTGCACGAATTTCGAGGCCAGCAGCGCCACGTCGCGCGACGAGGCATAAAGCGTGACGCGCGCAGCGCAGCCTTTGAACTTGGCCGCGAGCTGGACAAAGCGGTCGCGATCGATGTCGGGCGCGGCAAAGATGATCTGACCGAGCTTTGCGGCGCCTGATGGCAGCTGCCACGACGTCACGCGTTCGAGCGTGTTGATCACCGCGCGATTGCCCATGCTGTGAGCGATGACGTGCACCTTGCCGGCACCGATTTCGCCGAGCGCAAGCTGGAGAAACGCCTCGAAATGATCGCGCGACCAGTCGATCGTGCTCTCGTCCACCGTGTACTTCTTGGTGTCCGCCGCCGACGCCCAGCTGTACAGCAGCGTCCTGCCGGCGAATTTCAGATCCACCGCAAGCTGCCCCGCGCGCCGCGCCGCATCCTCGAAGGTGACGTTGTAGCCGTGCACGAAAATCAGGACGTCGTGCAAATCCGCCGCCGCGAGCGAGTCCTTCAGACCGGTGACGAAGGTATCCCTGTCCAGCGCGCCCACCGACTTGAGGATGACATGCTTTTCCGGATTGGCCGAGAATTCGAGGTGCCACCAGCTCGGGCTGGTGAGCTCGCCGAGGTCGCGGCCATGCGTGGGCACGCTGACCTCCGCGATCCCGAATGACAGCGTCCCGCGTACACCGCCAAAATAGTGCGACGGCGTGTCGTCGCCGCGGGCGCGGTCGGTGCCGTAGAACACGGGGATGGTGACGACGCCGGTCGCCTCATCGGTGGTCGGCCGGACGATCTCCGGGACGACCAGCGGCGAAATCCGGCCGCGACGGGTCACAATCTCCGTGGCGGCCGTGGGAGCCGCCATGTCCTCCATCAAATGCGCGACGAATTCCGTGGCCGGCGCCTCCGCGAGCAGCCGCACGAGCAGCAGATCAAGCGACGGACGAAGCCTGGCCGGATCCTCGCCCCTGCCGGCCCGACCGGCCAATTCCTGTAATTCGTCGGCATAAGGGGGCCATCTGTCGCCGAGCAGGTCTTTCAGACGGGGCCCGAGCTCGAGCAAAGCAAGTAACAGGCGAAGCGTATCCGGCATCGCACGTCCCTCGTCGCTGGATGCGGCCAGGCGCCGGCCCCGCCGCCGGTCCCCAGCCTAGAGGTTGTGAACGATCTGGCAAGTCCGCCCGGCGTGCCAGCGTCAACTTGCCCGGGGGGCGGACCTCAGGACAGCGCTCCCAGCACGCCGCGCGTGGCCTTGTCGATCTCCTCGACATAGCGTCGGCGGGCGGTGGTCTCGGTCAGGAAGCCGACGACCTTGCGGCTGTCGGTGGAATCGACCACGGCCAGCATCTCGGCCTCGGCCTCGTCGAACACCGCCATGGCCGACTTCACGTTCATTTCCGGGATCAGCACGATCTCGGTCAGCCGCGCGAGCTCGATGATCTGGATATCGTCGGCGATGGTGTCGAGGTCGCTGGAGAACAAATCGGGCAGCAGGACCAGGCCGACATATTCGTCGGCGTTGTTGACGATGACGACGCCCGGGCGCGATCCCAGCGGGAATTCGCTGCGGGTCGCGGCGATCGTGGTGCTCGACGGCACCTTGCCGACGTCGGAGCGCATCAGCCGTTCGACGGTGAGATTGCGCAGCCAGCCGACGTCGTTGGCGCTGCGGATGGTCTCGCCACGCAGATGCAGGCGCCAGGTCGAGAAGGAGTGGCCGAACATGAAGCGGACGCAGATCGAGGTGACGATGCAGCCGGCCAGCACCACGGCGGTGACATCGACATTGCGGGTCATCTCGAGCACGAGGAACGACATGGTCAGCGGACCGCCGACGATGGCGACGCCCAGCGTGGCCATGCCGGTCAGCATCGCCACCAGCGGATCGATCGCGAAATTCGGACTTATCAAGAGCAGGACGGCGGAGAAGAATTTTCCGATCAGGCTGCCGACGAACAGCGAGGCGAAGAACAGACCGCCGCGGAAGCCCGAGGCCAGCGAGATCAGGCAGGAGGTCACCTTCAGCGCGATGATGATCGCGACCAGGCCGATCGTCATGTCGTGGAAGAGGTCGAGCACCATGGCGCCGTGGCCGGCCGCCAGCACCTGCGGCGTGACGAGGGCGAAGCTGCCGACGATGAGGCCGCCGATCACGGGGCGCAGCCAGACCGGCAGCCATTTGAACAGCCGCTCGAACATCGAGGACGAGCGCATCACGGCAATGCCGACGCCGCTGGTGATGAGCGCGAGCCCGATCAGCGCCAGATATTGCTCGACGCCGACGGCGCTGACCTTGGGGATTTCGATCGAGTAAGGCGCGCCGCCCAGCCATTGTGCGGTCAGCGCGCCGGCGAGCGAAGCCGCCAGGATGGGAGCTGCGCTGCCGACCGAATAGACGCCGACGATGAGCTCGCAGGCGTAGAACGCGCCGGTGATCGGCGCGCCGAACGCCGCCGCGATTGCTGCGGCTGCGCCGCAGCCGACCATCAGGCGCAGATCGTTGCGGCGGAGGTTGAAGAACTTGCCGAACAGCGAGGCGATGCCCGAGCCGATCTGGGTGTAGCCGGCCTCCAGGCCGACCGAGGCGCCGCAGCCGTTCGAGATCAAGGTCTGGCTCGACACCACCACGCTGTCGCGCATCGACAGGATGCCGCCGCGCAGCGCGTTCGCCTCGATCGGATCAACCGCGCTCGAGATCTTCAGCCGCCGCCGCCACCATTCCATGACGCCGAGCACGAGCCCGCCGAGCGCCGGCGCGGTCATCGCCGCCCAGGGATTGATATAGGCGTTGGCGGAGAGGCGCACGTCGATCGGAATGCCAAAGATCACGACATGGGCGATCTGCGCGATCTCGGCCATCAGGGTCACGATCGCACCGGCCAGCGTGCCGATGACGAGCGCGAGCGGGATCAGGTAGAACTCGTTGCTGCGCAACAGCGCGCGCAGCCGAACCATGGTTCGGTTGGTCCCCTTGCCGTCGACGAAATATCTGATCCGCGCGAACACCGCTTGCGAGCCCTACCCTTCCGATAGGCCGTAGCCGGCCATGCGCTGACGGACCCGTTCGATCTCGGCGCTCGACAGCAGCGGCGGTTTGCCGATCTGGAGGCAGCCGTGATACTGCCGCGCCAGCGTCTCGACCTCGACGGCGAGCCACATCGCCTTGTCGAGGGTCTTGCCGAGCACGATCATGCCGTGATGGTCCAGCAGGCAGGCGAGCCGGCCCTCCAGTGCACGCACCGCATGCTCGGACAATTCCACCGTCCCGAAGGTGGCGTAGGGCGCGCAGCGGATGCTGTCGCCGCCGGCCGCCGCGATCATGTAGTGCACCGGCGGGATCTCCATGCCCATGATCGCCAGGATGGTGCAATAGGTCGGATGGGCGTGCACGACGGCGTTGACGTCGCTGCGCGCCTTCAGGATGTCCAGATGGAAGCGCCACTCGCTGGACGGCTTCTGGCCCGGGGCATGAGAGCCGTCCATCGCCATGAAGACAATCTGGTCCGGCGTCATGGTGTCATAGGGAAGGCTGGTGGGCGTGATCAGGAGCCCGTCCTCATGCCGCACGCTGATATTGCCTGAGGTGCCCTGGTTGATGCCGAGCGCATTCATCCGGCGGCAGGCGTCGATGATGGCCTGTCTCTTTGCGAGTTCGTCCGCTGTCATCGACATCTCGATTGTATCTCGACCTTGTTGCGGATTTTCTTGGTGATCTTCGTGGCGATGGGCTCTTGTTAGACCCGAAGTACGTCAAAGCAATATGGCAGTGCAAGCGAAAGCGGACCTGTTCAGGCGCCAGATTGCCGACGCGCCCGCAAGGGCCATGAATTTATTGTAAAATCAACAGATTAACAGTTTGTCGCGGCGCTAGGACAGGCTCGCCCGGACGGCCGCAATGCCGTTGATCACGAATTGCACCGAATAGGCCGCCAGCAGCATGCCGAGCACCCGCGAGAGCACCGCATTTCCGGTGCGCCCGAGCGTGCGCGCAATCAGGTGCGCCGAGGCGAAGCAGAGCATGCAGAGCAGGCAGACCGCCAGCACGATCGCGATGATGATCGCGAGCCTCGCCCCATAGCCCGCATCGCCGGCCAGCAGCAGCGTGGTCGCGATCGCCCCGGGACCGGCCATCATGGGGATGGCGAGCGGAAACACCGCGACATCGGAGGCGTGCTCGGCCGTGGCCTTGTCGGCCTCCCGCGCCTCGCGATGCGGCCGGTCGCCGAAGATCATCTGGTAGGACACTCCGAACAGCAGCAGTCCGCCCGCGATCTGGAAGGCGGGGATGCCGATCCCGAGCTGGCGCAGCAGCCAGTTTCCGACCAGCGCGATCACGACCAGGATCGAGGCCGCGATGAACGGCGCCCGCAGCGCCACGGTCCGCTTGCTCGCGTCGGGCATGCCGCCGGTCGCGGCCAGAAACGCCGGCGCAAGGCCGACGGGATCGACCACCAGCAGCAGCGTGACGAAGGCGGACAGGGCGAAGTCGAGCATGGGTCGGGCGCCTCAGACAAGCGTGGATCGCCAGCCATAGCGGCTCGCGCAGACCTTCGCGAGGAACATTTGCCTGTCCCGGCTCTTGATCGCGTGAGGATTGAGGAAGGACGTGCCTTCCCGTGTCGCCTCATGAGGAGGACCAATGGCGAAGAAAGCAAAGAAACGTGCACCTACGAAAAAGACCGCATCGCGCCGCCCGCGGCGGGCGCCTAAGATGCTGAGCGACCTTTTCCTGGAAACGCTGAAAGACATCTATTACGCCGAGAACAAGATCATCAAGACGCTGCCGAAGATGGCCAAGGCCGCGCATTCGAAGGACCTTGCCGCCGCCTTCAACAAGCACCTGCGGGAGACGCAGGGCCAGGTCAGACGGCTCGAGCAGATCTTCCGGATGCTGGACAAGCCTGCACGCGGCAAGCCGTGCGAGGCGATCAACGGCATTACCGACGAGGGCGCCGAGATCATGAAGGACTTCAAGAACGCCCCTGCCCTCGACGCTGGCCTGCTGGCGGCGGCGCAGGCCGTCGAGCACTACGAGATCTCCCGTTACGGCACACTTCGCACCTGGGCCGAGGAGCTCGGCATGCCCGAGGCGGCAAGGTTGCTCCAGGATACGCTGGACGAGGAAGAGGCGACCGACCACACCCTGACCGAGCTCGCCACGTCGGTCATCAACCTCGAAGCGGAGGCCGAATACCGCGAAGCCGCCTGATCCCGACCACCCGCCCAATTGTTGCCTCCGGCGCCGCGGAACATCTTTCGCGGCGTCGATGCGTCTGAGCGCAAGGGCCTGCTTCCCTTAGAGAGGCAGGCATGCCGCAAACGCGCGATGCTGGAAATTGCGGGAACCATCACCATATCCCCGTTTTCCAACCGCAGCGCCTTCCCAGAGTTTTGCCATGCAACCCAAAAATCCCTTTAACTGGATGCTGTCCGAGGCCCTCGACCAGCTGACCCGCGCCGAACGGCTGCGGCAGCAGTTCGGCCGCCAGGACACCTGCTGGGAGCCGCCGATCGACGTGCTCGAGACCGAGCATGAACTTTTGATCCTGGTGGCGCTTCCCGGCGTCAATCCGGACAATGTCGAGACCGTCATCCATGACGGCGTGCTGGTCATTTCCGGCCAGCGCACGCTGCCGCCGGAGCTTCGCAACGCCCGCATCCACCGGCTCGAGCTGCCGCAGGGGCGATTTGAGCGCCGCATCGCGCTTCCCCTTGGCCGCTACGCCATCAGCCGCTTCGTGATGGACGGCTGCGTCGCACTGCGCCTCGCCAAATCCTGAGGTCGATCATGGCCACCGAACAGATGAATACCGCTCAGACCAATCCAGACGTGAAGATCCCCGACGACGCACTGATCATCATCCCGGTACGCGAGATGGTGCTGTTCCCCGGCGCTATCGCGCCGATCGCGATCGCGCGGCCGAAATCCGTCGCCGCCGCGCAGCAGGCCCTGCGCGAGCAGCGGCCGGTCGGCATCGTGCTGCAGCGCCGCCCGGAGACCGACGAGCCGGGCCCGGATGATCTCTACAAGGTCGCGACCATCGCCAACATCGTGCGCTACATCACCGCACCCGACGGCACGCATCACATCGTCTGCCAGGGCGTGCAGCGCGCGCGTATCCTCGACTTCCTGCCGGGGACGCCGTTCCTGGCCGCGCGCTTCCAGCAGATCCCCGAGCCGACCACGACCTCAGCCGAGATCGAGGCACGGGCGCTGAACCTGCAGCGCCAGGCCATCGAGGCGATCGAGCTGCTGCCGCAGGCCCCGCCCGAGCTGGTCGCGATGTTCCAGAGCACCAGTGCACCCGGCGCGCTGGCGGATCTGGCGACGTCGTTCATGGACATCAAGCCATCCGACAAGCAGGAGGTGCTGGAGACCATCGACCTCTCCTTGCGCGTCGAGAGGGTGTCGAAGCATCTGGCGGAGCGGCTGGAGGTGCTGCGCATCTCCAACGAGATCGGCCAGAAGACCAAGGCCTCGTTCGACGAGCGGCAGCGCGAGGCGATCCTGCGCGAGCAGATGGCGACCATCCAGCGGCAACTGGGCGAAGGCGACGGCAAGGCTGCCGAGGTCGCCGAGCTGACGGCTGCGATCGCCAAGGCCAACATGCCGCCCGAAGCGGACGCGCACGCCAAGAAGGAGCTGCGCCGCTACGAGCGCATGCCTGAGGCCGCAGGCGAAGCCGGCATGGTCCGCACTTATCTCGACTGGCTGATCGAGCTGCCGTGGGCGCTGCCTGCGGAGAAGCCGATCGACATCAAGGAAGCACGTCGCATCCTGGATGCGGATCACTTTGGCCTGGAGAAGATCAAGAGCCGGATCATCGAATATCTGGCGGTGCGCAAGCTGGCGCCGCAGGGCAAGGCGCCGATCCTGTGCTTCGTCGGCCCGCCCGGCGTCGGCAAGACCTCGCTCGGCCAGTCCATCGCCCGCGCGATGGATCGCCCCTTCGTGCGCGTGAGCCTCGGCGGCGTGCATGACGAGGCCGAGATCCGCGGCCACCGGCGCACCTATATCGGCGCGCTGCCCGGCAACATCATCCAGGGCATCAAGAAGGCGGGCGCACGCAACTGCGTCATGATGCTGGACGAGATCGACAAGATGGGCCGCGGCGTGCAGGGCGATCCTTCCGCCGCGATGCTGGAGGTGCTCGACCCCGAGCAGAACGGGACGTTCCGGGACAATTACCTGGGCGTGCCCTTCGACCTGTCGCGCGTCGTCTTCATCGCGACCGCCAACATGCTGGACCAGATTCCCGGTCCGCTGCTGGACCGTATGGAGCTGATTAGCCTCGCCGGTTACACCGAGGACGAGAAGCTCGAGATCGCGCGGCGCTATCTGGTGCGGCGGCAGCTGGAGGCCAACGGCCTGACGGCCGAGCAGGCCGAGATCGAGCCGGAGGCGCTGAAGCTGGTGGTCAAGGGCTACACCCGCGAGGCCGGCGTGCGTAACCTCGAGCGCGAGATCGGCAAGGTGTTCCGCCATGCCGCGGTGCAGGTTGCCGAAGGCACGACCGCAAAGGTCGTGGTGACGGCAAAGGACATCGGCGACGTGCTGGGACAGCCGCGCTTCGAAGGCGAGATCGCGCAGCGCACCAGCATTCCCGGGGTTGCCACCGGCCTCGCCTGGACGCCTGTCGGCGGCGACATCCTGTTCATCGAGGCCTCGCGCGTGCCCGGCCGCGGCGGCATGATCCTGACCGGCCAGCTCGGCGAGGTCATGCGCGAGAGCGTGCAGGCCGCGCTGACGCTGGTGAAGAGCAAAGCGAACCAGCTCGGCATCGATCCCCAGTTGTTCGAGAAGAGCGACATCCACGTTCACGTCCCGGCGGGCGCAACCCCGAAGGACGGACCGAGCGCGGGCGTGGCGATGTTCACGGCGCTGACGTCACTGCTCACCAATCGCACGGTGAGGAGCGACACGGCGATGACCGGCGAGATCTCGCTGCGCGGCCTGGTGCTGCCGGTCGGCGGCATCAAGGAGAAGGTGGTGGCTGCGGCCGCCGCCGGCTTGAAGCGGGTGATGCTGCCGGCGCGCAACAAGCGGGACTATGACGACATCCCGAAGAGCGCGCGGGACAACCTGGAGTTCATCTGGCTGGAGCGTGTCGACGAGGCCATCGCCGCGGCGCTCGAGCCCGCGGAAGTCGATGCGAAGGTCGAAGCGGCGGAGTGAATGCGATGAATAAACTGCTGGAAGACGCGAAGCGATCGCGGACGACGCAGAAGCTGCGCCAGCTGCTCGGTCGTGCCATCGACCGGGTGCGCGATGCGCTTGCAGGACCGGTGCCGCGGCTTCAGCCGATCCCGGTCCGGGTGAGGCGCCGCAAGGGCTGATCCCCTCCGATCGGCCCGCGCGGGCATTCAAATCAAAAGGCCCCCTCTCATCGAGGGGGCCTTTGCGTTATCAGGCCACGGCGTCCTTGGCGGCCTTGACGGGGCGGGCGCGGACGATCTTCCGGGCCGGCTTGGCCTTGAACATCATCTCTTCGCCCGTGAACGGGTTGGTGCCCTTACGCGCCTTGGTCGCGGGCTTCTTAATGACCACGAACTTGGCGAAGCCCGGCACCAGGAACAGGCCGTTCTTCTTGAGCTCCTTGTGGCCGACATCGGTCAGCGTCTCCATGACGCTCTTGACGTCGCGCTTGGAAAGCTCGGTGGCGGTCGCAATCTTTTCGATCAACTGCGATTTGGACATTTGGGCTGGCATCGTGTCTCCTCTGATTCGTTGCCGGTTGCATATTAGACCAACCGGCGAAGGCCTATAGCCTTCTGCACAGTTTTGTCGCGGTTTTACGGGCTTTTTTGGCCCCCTGAGACAAAAAACCCTGCATTTTAGCGGCTTCCAGAGTGGATGGCGCCTCACGCAGCGGTTTTTGCCTTGTTTCAAAGGCCCGCAAGCAGCCTTGCTAAAGCTGATTCGATGCTTTCGACAAGCGACGACCGACCTCTTTGTGAGAAGGGATGCGCGATTCACCCTGAAAAATAAGGCTGGATCGTCGTCCTGCGACGTTTTTCCCTGCTTTTTACGGGGCCGCGGCGCACTAGACGCGCTCGATGATGATGGCTGGCGCCATACCGCCGGCCGCGCACATGGTGACGAGACCGCGCTTGAGATCCCGCCGCTCCAGCTCGTCGAGCACGGTGCCGATCAGGATCGAGCCGGTCGCGCCGATGGGATGACCGAGCGCGATCGAGCCGCCGTTGACGTTGACCTTGGCGCGGTCGAGCTTGAGATCCCTGATATATTTTTCCGCCACCACCGCGAAAGCCTCGTTGATCTCGAACAGGTCGATGTCGTCGATGGCGAGCCCGGCCTTCGCCAGCACCTTGCGCGTCGCCGGCACTGGTGCGTTCAGCATCAGGGTCGGCGAGTCCCCCATATTGGCCATGGCGACCACCCGGGCGCGGGCCTTGAGGCCATGTGCTCTGGCGTAAGACGGCGACGCGAGCAGGATCGCCGCGGCGCCGTCGACGACACCGGACGAATTGCCGGCGTGATGCATGAAGTCGATGTCGAGGTCAGGATATTTTTGCAGGATCAGGCCGCGATAGGTCGTGCCCTTGTCGTCCAGCGCATAGTCCGCGATCGCGGGGAACGCGGGCTTCAGGGCAGCTAGCCCTTCCATCGTCGTCTGTGGCCGCGGATATTCTTCATGGTCGAGCGCAAGGCTGCCGTCCTCGCGATGAACGGGCACGAGGCTCTTGTTGAAATGGCCGCCGGCAATCGCCTGCGCCGCGCGCTTCTGGCTTTCGAGGCCAAGCGCGTCGACGTCGTGCCGCGTGATGCCTTCCAGCGTCGCAATCGCGTCGGCACAGACGCCCTGATGCGACTGCGGATGTCTTGCACGAAGCCGCAGATTTCCGGAGTCCATCATCATCGGGCCGCCGCCGCGACGTCCCTCCATCGACATCATCTCGCAACCACCGGCGATGACGAGATCTTCCGCGCCCGCCATGATCGAGGAGGCCGCCATGTTGACGCTGGTGATGCCGGAACCGCAGAAGCGATCCAGCGTCACGGCGCTGGCCCGGACGTCATAGCCGGCATCGAGTGCCGACATGCGGCCAAGATCGCCGCCTTGCGTTGCCACCTGCGCGCTGCAGCCCCACACGATATCGTCGACATCGGCGGTGTTGATGCCGGTGCGATCGGCGAGCGCACGCAGCACGGTGGCGCCCAACTGCTGCGGATGAATGCCTGACAGCGCTCCCTTGCCGGCCTTGCCGACGCCGCGCGGGGTTCGGCAGGCATCGATGATCAGTGCGTCGGTCATGAGCGTTGTCCTCTCGTTGTGCATATTGAGGACGGTTTTGAATCAGG
Source organism: Bradyrhizobium guangzhouense (assembly GCF_004114955.1). Lineage (NCBI taxonomy): Bacteria > Pseudomonadati > Pseudomonadota > Alphaproteobacteria > Hyphomicrobiales > Nitrobacteraceae > Bradyrhizobium > Bradyrhizobium guangzhouense. Next base: position 2,210,338 of record NZ_CP030053.1, on the reverse strand, counting down.
GGGAAAGTGGAGTCAATGCGCGGCATTTGCACCCTGAGCCCGGATTTTCCGCTCCGCGTAAAATCCGGACTCAAGCCATCACGCCCCCGCCGCGTTCTTCGCGACCACATTGCGGTAGAAGCTCGCACTCAGCTTGGCGGTGCGCACCTGGGTGTCGAAATTGACGTGATAGAGCCCGAAGCGCTTGTTGAGCCCGAACACCCATTCGAAATTGTCCAGCAGGCTCCAGAGGAAATAGCCGCGCACCGGCGCGCCTTCCGCGGTGGCGCGCTGGAGCTGGGCGAGATAGTTGCGCAAATACATGATGCGGTCGGTGTCGTAGATCTTGCCGTCAGGCGTCACCTGATCCTCGCCGGAGGTGCCGTTCTCGCTGATATAGATCGCATCGGTCTTCCAGATCTTTGCCGCGAGCTTCGGCACCCAGTAGATCGTCTCGGGGCCGACGCGCAGCCAGTCCGAGTTCATGTGCGGAAACGATTTCGGGATCGGCAGGGGCGTGAAGCCGGCGCCCTGGTCGGACGCGACGATATAGTGCTGCGGCGCGTAGATGTTGAGGCCGAGGAAATCGACCGGCGAGGAGATGATCTTCAATTCGGCGTCGGTATATTTCGGCGCGTCGCTGCCTGCATATTTCAGGAATGCGTCGGTGTAGCGGCCGGTCATGATGACGTTGAGATAGCCGGCATTCAGCTCGCGCAACGCGATCTCGGCGGCGCGGACGTTTTCGGGCGTGTCGATCGCGGGAATGCAGGCATCGATGTTCTCGGCGGGTCCGACGCGCGTGCCGCGGCGGCCATGGGCACGCACCGCCTGCACCGCGAGCCCATGCGCGAGCGCGCTGTTATGCCTGATCTGGTTTACCTCGGCCTGTGGCAGCGTCAGACCGGGCGCGTCGATGCCGATGCCATAGCCAAAATAGACGAAGCGGCCGCTCTCGTTCAGCGTGAACACGTTCCTGACGCGATCGGTCAGGTGCTCGGCGACATAGGCCGCGTAGTCACCGAAGATCTTGCAGGTCTCGGTCGACCGCCAGCCGCCGAAACGGTCCTGCAATGACTGCGGCAGGTCCCAATGATAAAGTGTCAGCCACGGCTCGATGCCGTTCTTCAAGAGTTCGTCGATCAGTCGATTGTAGAAGTCGAGCCCCTTCGGGTTCGGCTTGCCGTCGCCGTCAGGAAACACCCGCGGCCAGGCCACCGAGAACCGATAGGCCTTGCAGCCGAGTTCCTTGATGAGTGCGATGTCATCGACGTAGCGATGATAATGCTCAGCGGCGCGATCGCCATTGGTGCCGTCCTCGATCTTGCCGGGGATGCGGACGAACTTGTCCCAGATCGAGGCCCCTCGCCCGTCCTCCTCGACCGCGCCCTCGACCTGATAGGACGAGGTCGCGGTGCCCCAGAGGAAGCCTGCCGGGAAGCCGCCGGTGCGGCGCGGCGCGGCTGCCGGCTTGGCATCGGCGACCTCGGGTGGATTTGCGATTCCGGCCGCAGACAGGCCCGCGATTTTCGCGAACTGGCGACGCGAGACCTTGTCTGACATTGATGCTGGCTCCCAGATTGACGATGCGGCGGCACAATGACTGGGCGTCGTCCGTTTGAGAAGCGCCAGCACCGGAATTTGAGGATGCACAATCGCACTGGCCGAGGGCACGAGATGTCGCGGCAGGCGACGCTGCGCTTCAGCGCGAGCGCCTCGGCAGCTTTGGCAGCTTGCCGGGATTGAACCGCGGGACTTCTGAGGTTCGTTCAAGCGCCGCCGTCGGCTGCTCCGTCAGGATGAGCGTTCCCTCAAGGACGACTCCCTGCGCCTGCCCCGCCGTTGCCGTGTAGGTCGCGATTTTGCCGGGGCACATGCCCTCGATGTCCAGCGTGAGTTCATCATAGACGCCGAACACCGTGTCACGCCCTTCGGTGTGACGCTTCGTCGAAACGGTCGCGGTGAAACGATCGCCATCGATCTTGCAGGAGCCGTGATACGTCATCAGGCTGTCGCGGCCCCAGATCTGGCCGTCAGCGACATGGACGATGCCGGTGCCCTGATCGAATGGCGTCTTGTACCACGCCGCGTAGGTACCGTCCTTCAGCATGGGGGCCGCTCCCCTGGTCTCGCCACGCCGATCATCCGCACGATCAGCGCTAAAGCGTGGTTAATAACCCGGTCCGTACCAATCCGGGGCCCCGCGGCGGGACTTCCAGTTCCCCCAACACGTTCAGGATGATGAACGCCGGCGAGGCGAGCGTTGGGGCGATTTCGCGCGAACGTCGCCTCCTGTTGCACGCTCGACGTGCTTTTGCTACGGTTGAGGTACGCGCCTCATTTCACCTCATGGGCCGACTGGTGACCCCGCCCCTGCCGCAAAGATGCGGATTGGCGGCCGACCGGTGTGTCCCGTGGGGGGAGCGAGGCATGTGCCCAATTCGGGCTGAAGCAGAGTTGGCCTCCATCAAGGGCTGACCGCACAAGGGGAGGATGACATGCAGCGTCACTTGATCGCAGGTATATCTGTCGCGTTCGCACTGGCTCTGGGCCTCGGCTCGGCCAATGCGGCCGACAAGAAGGTCCTGGCCTTCGTCGTCAACGGCGCGTCCGACTTCTGGAAGATCGCGGAAGCCGGCGTGAAGAAGGCCCAGGGCGAACTGCCCAACTACAATCTTCAGCTCAAATATCCGGAGCAGGCCGCCGCTGCCGTTCAGCAGCGCATGATGGACGACCTCGTTGCCGCGGGTGCCGCCGGCATCATGGTCAGCGCGGTCGATCCGAAGAACCAGGTCGAGCACCTCAACAAGATCGCCTCGCAGACGCTGCTGTTCACCACCGACAGCGACGCCCCGAACTCGAAGCGCATCGCCTATATCGGCTCGTCCAACGTCGACCTCGGCAAGGACGCCGGCAAGCTGATGCTCAAGGCGCTGCCGAACGGCGGCAAGTGCGTCGGCTTCGTCGGTCTGCCCGGCGCCGACAACGCCCGCGAGCGCATCGAAGGCGTCAAGGAAACCATCAAGGGCTCGAAGGTCGAGCTGGTCGACGTTCGCGGCGACGAGATCGATCAGACCCGCGCCAAGCGCAACGTCGAGGACATCCTCGCCGCCATGCCCGACGTGAGCTGCCTGGTCGGCTTCTACTCCTACAACACGCCCCGCATCTATGAAGTGCTGAAGGAGGCCGGCAAGCTCGGCAAGATCCAGATCATCGGCTTCGACGAGGATCCGATCACGCTGGGCGGCGTCAAGGAAGGCGCCATCGCCGGCACCGTCGTGCAGCAGCCGTTCGAGTGGGGCTATCAGGGCATGAAGCTGATGGCGAAGTACATCGAGGGCGACAAGTCCGGCGTGCCCGCCAACGGCATCATCATCGTGCCCGGCAAGGTCATCGACAAGAGCAATGTCGACGACTTCATGGCCTCGATGAAGGCGATGCTCAAGAAGTAGGAGACGTGCGGGCGTTGCCCGCAGCCTTTAATGACTGAGCCGTTTCTCGAACTCGTCGATATCAGCAAGAGCTATCCCGGCGTGGTCGCACTCGACCACGTCGGCCTTGCCGTGTCGCCGGGCGAGGTGATCGCGCTGATCGGCGAGAACGGCGCCGGCAAGTCGACCTTGATGAAGGTGCTCGGCGGCGTGGTCGAGCCCAGCGGCGGCCGCATCCGCGTCGACGGCGTCGAGCGAAACGCATTGACGGTGGCTGAGGCGATCGCCGCGGGCATCGCCTTCGTCCATCAGGAGCTCAACCTCTTCGACAATCTCGACGTTGCCGGCAACGTGTTCATCGGCCGTGAGCCCGTGCATGGCGGGCCGCTGCGGCTGATCGACCGCAAGACCCTGTACGCCAGGACGCAGCCGCTGCTCGACCGCTTAGGTGCCGATTTCGCGCCGGACGCGCCGCTCGCGGAGCTGTCGCTGGCCCAGCGCCAGCTCGTCGAGATCATGAAGGCGCTGTCGCTCGATGCGCGCCTCGTCATCATGGACGAGCCGACATCGAGCCTGACCCTTTCCGAAACCGACCGGCTGATGCGGGTCATCGCCGCCCTGAAGGCCCACGGCGTCAGCATCATCTTCATCACCCATCGCCTCAACGAGGTGATGCAGTGCGCCGACCGCGCCGTGGTCTTGCGCGACGGACGCATGGTCGGCGCGCTGACCCGGGCCGAGCTGTCGCCGGCGGCGATGATCCGGCTAATGATCGGGCGCGACCTCAAATCGCTCTACGTGCCGCCGGCCGCGCCGCCCGGCGAGGCGGTGCTCGATATCATCGAGGCCGTGACCGACACCTATCCGGAGCGCGCCGTGAGCCTGTCGGTTCGGCGCGGGGAGATTTTGGGGCTGGCCGGCCTCGTCGGCTCCGGCCGAACCGAGCTGGCGCGCGCCGTTTTCGGCGTCGATCCGCTCCGCCGCGGCGCGATCAAGCTGAACGGCGAAGCGATCCGCGTGACAAACCCGCGCGCGGCGATCGACTACGGCATCTACCTGATTCCGGAGGACCGCAAGGGCTGCGGGCTCCTGCTCGACGTGTCGATCGCCGAGAACATTTCGCTGCCGGATCTGTCGTCCTATCTGCGCTTCTTCCTGGTGAACACCGCGCAGGAGACCAAGAACGCCCGGGCCCAGCGCGAGCAGCTCAAGATCCGCGCGCCCGATGTTGCGACCACGGTCGGCTCGTTGTCCGGCGGCAATCAGCAGAAGGTCGTGCTGGCCAAATGGCTGTCGATGCGGCCCAAGGTGCTGATCTTCGACGAGCCGACGCGCGGTGTCGACGTCGGCGCCAAGCAGGAAATCTACGAGATGCTGCGCCGGCTGACCGACGCCGGCGTCGCCATCCTGATGATTTCGAGCGACATGGAGGAGGTGATCGGGGTCAGCGACCGGATCGCCGTCATGCACGAGGGGGCGATCTCGGGGTTCCTTGATCGCAGCCAGTTCAGCGAGCACAACGTGCTTCAGTTGGCCGTCGGCCACGCGGTTTGAGATGAGGGTGCCTTGAACAAGAAAGATCTGAGCCTGCTGGTCCTGATCCTCGTCGTCGGCGCGGTCGTGGCCTTCATCAATCCGCGTTTCCTCTACGTCGGCAATCTCTCCAACACGCTGAACCAGGTCGGGATGTTCGGCATCTTCTCGATCGCGGAAGCCTTCGTGATCATCATCGGCGGGATCGAGCTCTCGGTCGGATCGGTGATCGCGCTGCTCGGCGTTCTCTTCATCGACCTCATCGTCAATCACGACGTCAACTGGATGCTCGCCTTTGCCGCAATCATCGCGGGCGGCCTCGTGATCGGCCTCGTGCACGGCGCGCTGGTGACGCGGATGCATATCCAGCCGTTCGTGGTGACGCTGTGCGGACTTCTGATCTATCGCGGCGCCGCGCGCTATTACACCGAGGACGCGACCGCGGGCTTCGGCTTCGGCGCCAGCTTTCCGACGCTGGAATGGCTGACCGCGGGCCGCACCAATCTACTCGGCTTTCCCGTCCCGCACAGCCTGGTGGCCCTGATTGTCGTCGCCGCCATTGCATGGGTTCTGCTGCATCGCTCGGTGTTCGGCCGCTATCTCTACGCCGTCGGCAAGAACGAGGAGGCCGCGCGCTATTCCGGAATCCGCTCCGAGCGCGTGATGGTTTCGGCCTATGTCATCTGCGGCGGGCTGACCGCGTTCTCGGCAATCCTGTTCGCGATGTACACCCGCTCGATCTCGCCGGCCGTGCACGGCTCGTTCTACGAGCTCTATGCCATCGCCGCGGCCGTGCTCGGCGGCTGCTCCCTGCGCGGTGGCGAAGGCTCGATCGTCGGCGTCGTGCTCGGCACCGTGCTGCTCCAGGTGCTGCAGAACCTGGTCAATCTCTTGGGCATTCCGAGCTCGCTGAATTTCGCTGTGATGGGCGCAGTGATCCTGATCGGCGTCCTCGCAGACCAGTATCTCGTCCAGCGCCGGCAACGCGTCGGCGCGGCCAAGGGCCGGACGCAGACCAGCCTCGCCGCCGCCCCGCTGGAGGGGTGACGGTGGCGTGAGGGAAGTCGAAAACAACCCCATGCACAGTAGCCGGGGATAGCGAAATCAATGGCTTAAAGCGCGATGCGACCGGGATGAGGTATCATCGCGCGCGAGGTCGTTGTCCGGCCAAGATTTTTCCGAAAATCCGCATTTGATTTGACCTGTCGGGCAAAACAGGTGTATGGTGACATCATCCGCAGTGTTCGGCTGCGTTTCCTCCCGACCCAGCAATCGATTCGATCGAACTGCGGCCGACGTCAGAAACCACAGTCCGCATAGCCCTTCCGCGCCAAATGGAAGTGCGAGCCGTCGCCGACGAAATCAACGTCCAGACATTGGTTGCCGCGACGAAAAGCGCCCAGGCCCTCGCAACGCAGATATTCGAGGTTGATGCGCCATCGCTTCTCCGACGGCAGATAGGTCGCGAAGTCGTGTTGGGCGCGCGCGGGGCCCTTGCAGATCCCGGCAATATAGTGCCGGACTTCGGCGGGTAGAACGTCGATGTGCTCGGAATTCAGGGGATCGTCATGACCAACGCCTCCCGACCGAGCGTCGGCTGGAAGCGCCGCACAAACCGTCAAGCTCAATCCCAGCAGGAATGCTCTGATCCACATTGTCTCTGCCTTATCGTGCTCGCGTAACGCCGCACTATAACGCCGGAGAGCCTACGGGCAGCTGGCAAGATGCTGCCTTGCGGCCGATCAAGGTATTCACAAGTTTAAAACGGGATGTCGGGGCCAAAGGGCGCGGGCTGCTGTCGTATCTGCCCTCGCCGACCCGGAAAGCGCACTGTGTTCGGGATGACCAGTCATCGCGCATGAGCCTGTCGTTCGAGCACGATACTTCCGAAAAACAGAACATCTTTTCACTCGTCGGACGAGACAGGCGCATGATGGCGCCATCAGGGACTGCTGGGTCGGGCCCTCGCTCCGCCGACTCCGTCTCAATGTCTCACAGCTTCACGCCGCGTCCCACGCGTGAGGCTCCGAAGGTTAACTAGGGCGTGCACTCATACACGTCGGCTCACCAACGCACCGCGGAAGTCTGCCATGTTAAGCATGATCGACGGCTTGTGACCCGCAGCAGACCTCGCCTTGTATTGGATCCAATGATCTTTAGGTGATCGATGTCACATAAGTGGTCCTTGTCTTTCAGCAGTCTCTAGATAGGCTGCGCACTTATTGCCGGGGACATTAATGGGTACTTTTCGCTGGTTTTGTTTGGTCGTTTCCATTTGGCTGGTGTGCGGCACGGCGCACGCCGAGCGCCGCATGGCACTGGTGATTGGCAACTCGGCCTACAAACGCGTCCCAAAACTCGCCAACCCCACCAACGATGCCGCGCTAGTCGGGGGCATGTTCAGGAGCGCCGGGTTCGACTGGATCGACATCAAGACCGACGTGAACGCATCCGAGATGCGCAAGGCCCTGCGCGACTTCGGTCAGCGGACGCGGGATGCCGAGGTCGCCGTCATCTACTATGCCGGTCACGGCATCGAGCTCGACGGCACCAACTATCTCATTCCGGTCGATGCGGCGCTCGAGACCGACAGCGACGTGCTGGACGAAGCCGTGGGTCTCGACCGTGCGCTGTTCGCAGTCGAGCCTGCAAAGCAGCTTCGGTTGATCATCCTTGACGCCTGCCGCGACAATCCTTTCGCCAAGACCATGAAGCGCACCGTGGCGGCCCGCGCCATCGGACGCGGCCTCGCCAAGGTCGAGCCGACCAGCCCCAACACCATGATCGCCTTCGCCGCGAAAGCCGGCTCGACCGCATCGGACGGCAGTAGCAGGAACAGCCCGTTCGCCACGGCGCTCGTCGAACGCCTGCCGACACCCGGCCTCGACCTGCGCAAGGCATTCGGCTTCGTCCGCGACGATGTCCTGAAGAACACCGCCTATCAGCAGGAGCCGTATGTCTACGGTTCGCTCGGCGGCGACGACGTGCCGCTGGTAGCCCCAAAGCCCGTGACGACGGGCCCGCAGGCGAACCCCGAGGAGGCGGTTCGCCGCAATTACGAGCTCGCGCTGCAACTCGGCACCCGTGACGCCTGGACGGCTTTCCTGAACAGGTATGCCGACGGATTCTATGCCGACCTCGCCAAGGGCCAGCTCAACAAGATCGCGGCCGAGGAAGCCCGCTCGGCGGCTGCCGAAAAGGCGCGGCAAGCCGAGGAGGACAAAGCGCGGCTGGTCGCCGAACGCGCGAAGAAGGCTGATCAGGACAAGGCGGCGGCCGCCGCCAAGGCCGCCGAGGATGCACGGATCGCGGCAGAGAAGGCCAAGCAGATCGAAGAGACCAAGGCGGCCGCGGCCGAACAGCGTCGAAAGGACGCGGAAGCCGCCGTCGCCCAGGCACTCGCCGACAAGCAGGCCGCCGAGAAGGCCCTCGCCGACAAGATTGCCAACGACAAGGCGGTGTCCGATCAAGCGGAGAAGCAGGCGCCCGAAAAGGCGCAGCCTGAAAGCGAGCGCAAGGTTGCGGCTATCACGCCTGCCGAGACGCCGCCGGGCCTGTCCTCCGCGGAGATTGCGAAGCTGGTGCAGTCGGAACTGCGCCGGGTCGGATGTCTGGCCGGCAACCCGGATGGCGACTGGAATACGGCCTCGCAGCGCTCGCTGACGCTGTTCAACAGGTTCGCCGGTACAAAGTTCGACGCCAAGCTTGCAAGCTTCGAGGCACTCGACGCGATCAAGGCCAAGCCCGGCCGCGTCTGCCCGCTGGTGTGCGAGCACGGCTTCAAGGCCGATGGCAATGCATGCGTGAAGATCGCATGCCGAGCCGGCTATCGCATCAACGACGATGACGAATGCGAGAAGGTGCGGGACAAGAAACCCGTCGTGACTCGCGAGGATGCCAGGAAACGGGACACCGAGCGCAAGCAGACCGAGGCTGAACCCGCGAAGCCGCGGGCCAGCGGCCAGATATTCTGCAACTCTGCGGGCTGCCGTCCGGTTCGTCCGGGCTGTCACCTTGACGCCCTGTACGGGCAGCAGGCGTATGCGCGAAGCGGAAGCGGGGTGGGCACGACCGAAGTCTGCAACTGACGACGAGCACGAAGAACTGCGCGTCTTTATTGACTCCCCTTCCCGCTCCATGGTCGGAACTTTGCCGCAGTACCCCCGTTCACGGTGATTGGGACGGCGCGGGCGAACGCGATACGATGGATGTTGGTGGTCTTGGTCGGCAGCGTGTCACTCCAACGCCAATCGTATCTTGGACAATTCAGCGATTGCCTCGCTGCTCATGCCTGTCGCATTGAGCAACTCAGAACGAGCTGCTCACTTCCACGCTTGGTAGCCGCAAGTACGGCGATAGAGCCGGTGCTTCCGGATGAAACGGCATCGAGGCGCATGCGTGGCAGACCGCACCTGTGGCAGTTCGGCTCTCAGGGATAGGCCGTCTTTTCCATTGCCCCAAACTAACACCGGAATAGAGAGCGTTGCCCCTCTGGAGCTTTACTTAAGTGGAACCACGGGACGGGGCTTTATCGCGCGGAATTTCTGGGCGGCAGCGATTTCCGGCCTTTTGGTCACGTCGGCTTATGACCCATTTCGGACCTCGATGATCGTCGGAATCCTGGCGCCCGGACTGGTAGGCCTGACTATCCCGTGATTGGATAGGTCCCGATTTTCGGGATTGGTGGGGATTTGCAGTGACAGGCGGACGCGTAGAGCGACGATTGGCGGCAGTGCTGGCGGCAGACGTTGCCGGTTATAGCCGCCTCATGGGCGCTGACGAACTCGGCACATTGCAGGCTCTCAAAGCGATTCGTCGCGAGATCGTCGATCCCGCCATCGCTGCGCACAAAGGCCGCATCGTCAAAACGACCGGAGATGGCATGCTGGTCGAGTTCGCCAGCGCGGTTGATGCGGTCACCAGCGCCGTGACCATTCAGGATCAGATCGCTCGGAGGAACGAGACTATTTCGTTCCGGATCGGCATAAACGTCGGCGACATCATTATTGATGACGACGATATCTTCGGCGACGGCGTCAACGTCGCAGCGCGTGTTGAGAGTGAATGCGAGCCCGGAGGCGTCTGCCTGTCCGGCAGCGCCTACGAGCAGGTCCGCGGCAAGACCGCATTTGCCTTCGACGATCTCGGCGACCGCAGTTTGAAGAACATCGAGCGGCCGGTACGGCTTTATTCAGCTCGGTCGGCATCTACCACGAGCGCCAAGCCTCATTCGGAAACGACCAAGTCACTGCGCTTGCCCGATCGGCCCTCAATCGCGGTGCTTCCGTTTCAGAATATGAGCGATGATCCGGAGCAGGGATATTTCGCTGACGGAATAGTCGATGACATAATCACCGCATTGTCTCGCTTCAAATCCCTATTCGTAATCGCACGCAATTCGAGCTTTATCTACAAGGGGGCGGCAGTTGACATCAAGCTGGTTGGTCGCGAGCTTGGCGTTCGCTACGTACTTGAGGGCAGCGTCCGAAAGGCTGGCCGAAAGGTTCGTATTGTTGGGCAATTGATAGACGCAGTGAGCGGCGCGCATGTGTGGGCGGATAGATTCGACGGTTCGTTGGAAGATATTTTTGAATTGCAGGACAACTTGACGACAAGCGTCGTCGGCGCAATCGTACCAAAACTTGAGCAAGTTGAGATTGATCGCGCCAAGCGCAAGCCCATCCAAAACCTCGATGCTTATGATTCCATTCTGAGGGGAATGGACTGTTTACAAACGGCTGGGGACAGGGAAAAAGATGATGAAGCGCTGCGGTTTTTCTACCGTGCAATAGAACTGGATCCGCAGTCAGCTTCAGCCTATGGCTGGGCGGCCAGCCGATATCACGTTCGCAAAATGAACGGGTGGATCGTAGATAAAGAGCGCGAATTTGCCGAAGCGAGGCGTCTGATTGAATGCGCTATCAAATTTGGTCAGGACGACGCCGTCGCGTTGTCGCGCGTGGCGTTTGCACTTTCTTTTATTTTTTTGAACATGAGCAGGCCGCTACGTTGGTTGATAGCGCTATTGCCATGAACTCCAATCTTGCAATCGCGCTTCGTGCGCGCGCATGGATCAGTGTTTATCTCGGGGAACACGAGAAGGCCCTGAATGAGATTGATCGCGCGATCCGCGTTAACCCAATCGACCCGCAAAACTATCACTTAGAAAATGCTAGGGGCTTTGCCCTGCTTTTTCTGGGTAAATATGATGAAGCTTGCCACAGCGCAGAGCGCGCGCTCGCTATTCAGCCAAGAATTACTCCATCCCTAAGAATTGCGTCAGTTGGACATGCCCTATCAGGGAGGCTTGATCAAGCACGGTCAATGATGGGGCGCTTGCGCGAAATCGATATGGTCATGCGCCTTTCCAATGTAGAGGAGTGGTCACCTTTCAATCGAAAGCAAGATGTTGAGAGGTTTCTCGAGGGTCTGCGTTTAGCGGGTCTTCCCGATTGATGCTAGTTGCCCGGAGCCGCCCGATGTTAGGGACGACTTCTATAGCTGGTAATGTCTCGTCTTGGCCCATCTCGGACTTAGGGTAAGCTGTGCCACCGCGCAGCTCTCAGAGGCAGAACGGACCTCATACGACGTACAGCGCGGATTTATGAGTACACGGCTTCAGAACGTGACTCGCGCCCCGGCATAGAAAGCCCTTGGCCTTGCCGGGCTCAGCGAGCGCGGGTCGGTGAAGGGGTTTCCGCCGTTGGTGAAATTCGGCAGCGCGCCGGTGTCGAAGAACTGTCCGTAGGTCGCGTATCTGTTGTCGAAGACGTTGTCGACCTTGCCGTAGAGCTGGACGTTCCTGGTGACCTGGTAGGAAGTGTGCAGGTTGAAGACCGTGTAGGACGGCAGCTTCGCAGATTGGTTGGATTCGTCGCCCACCAGATATTGGCTGGAGACGAACAGTGCGTTGCCGCCAACCTTCCACTCATCGGTCACGGCGTAGTCGACACCGATCTTGATGCGGTGGCGCGGGATCGCGGGGATCTGGTTGCCGGGCAAGACCTGGATGTGGCCGTCGGCATCGGCGAACGGGCTGTTCGAGCCGAGCGTCAACGGGTCGAGGAAGCGGGCATCGATGAAGGTGTAGCTCGCCTGGAACTGAAGTGCCGCTGACTTGACGTTGACCTCGGCCTCGAGCCCCTGCCGCCGCGTCCTGCCGACATTGGTGAAATAACCAAATCCGGTTCGATCAGGGACCGGGACGGCCAGGATGTCGTCATAGTTGGTGGCGCGGAAGCCGCCGATCTTCCAGCCGAGCGTGCCGATGGTCAGCTCCCTGGTGCCGCGCAAGCCCGCTTCCACGGTCTTGGACACGACCTGCTTCAACGGCGGGTCCGAGACCAGAAACGCCGCGATGAGACAGGGATTGTTCGGATCGGCGCAGCCGAGCTCCAGCGGCGTCGGCACGCGGTTGGCCTCGGAATAGCCGGCATAGGCGGTCAACTCCGAGGTGATCTTGTAGGTGCCGCCGATCACCGGGTTGAACCTCGTGTAGGTGGAGTCGCCGTTGAGCGCGGTGCCGAGCTGGTCCTCCAGCGAGATGCGCGCCACGTTGAAGCGGCCTCCGCCCGTGAGCGCGAAGGCATCCGTCACGTTGAACGTATCCGTCGCATAGAAGCCGTTATATTGATTGACCGTCCGCAGCGAGACGGGACCGGCAAGCCCGGTCGCGATGGTGCCTGTCGGCCCCAGGAAGACGCCGCTGCCGCTGACGATGTAGTTCTCTCCGATCGAGCCGATCTCCGCCATGGCATCGTAGCGCGTGGTGCTGGCATCGTAGCTCGTGCCCATCACGAAGCGGTTATCGTGCCCGAACAACTGATCGCTGTTGGTGGCCTGCCCCGAGACGCCGAAGCTGGTCGACCGTATCGAGCTGCGGTCGATCTCGCCGAGGATCGTTCCCGGCGCAAAGGGATTGTCGAGCTGCACGCCGTTCATGCCGTTCGCGGGAGTCGCACCGTCGCCGAAGCACAGCAGCGTCGCGTCCGCCGTGCACTCTCCGACGTTGGTGGGATTGCCGTCGACGATCTTCTGCTCGTACCGTCGCACATGAGCGGTGCCTTCGAGCGTCCAGGTCGGCGTCGCGTCGGCCTTGGCGGTCAGGTTGAGATAGCCGACGCGGTTGGAGCTGGTCTGCGGCGTCGTGTAGGTTGCGCCCCAATAATTGTTCAGGAGCTCGGCCGGCACGGTGGCGTTGGCGCCGAAATCGTTCTTGGCGGCTCCCATATTGACGTGGAATTCGCTGTCGCCGGCCTTGTAGCCGACGTCGCTGTAGAAGCGCCGCACATCCGATTGGGAGAAGTTGCGGAAGCCGTCGTCGTGCAGGCCTTCGAGCGCGGCGTAGATGCCCCAGTTCTGGTCGACCTGCTTGCCCCATTGCGCCGAGCCTTGCATACGGCCGAACGAGCCACCCATGACATCGAGCTCTGCACCCTGATAGGTGAAGCCGTCCTTCATTTGCAGATTGATCGCGCCTCCGAGCGCGTTGAGGCCGAAGGCGGGATTGTTGGTCACGAGCGTCACCGACCTGATCGCCGCGGTCGGGATCAGGTCCCAGTTGACGGCGTCAGAGAACGCTTCGTTGATGCGGACGCCGTTCTGGTACACGGCGAGGCCTTGCGGCGTGCCCGTCACGGGCGAGGCGATGAAGCCGCGAAACTCGACATTGGGCTGGAACGGGTTGCCGGTGACCTCGCTGATGCTGACGCCGGCGATGTTGTCGCGCAGCGCATCCGTGACATTGAGCGAGCCGGTGCGCTTGATCTGGTTCGCATCGACGGCATTGATCGCCGACGGAACCTTGTCGACCTCGAGACCCCTGCCGGTGCCGGGCGCTGTCGGGTAGACGTAGATCCTGCCGCTACTCCTCGGCTTCCCGGAATTCGCGGCCGTCCGCGCGACGGGACGGGACGGCGCGCGACGTGCGGTCGGCTGCGGAGCCACCACCTCGACCGCGGGCAAATTCTGGACGTTGGTCTCCTCGTCTTGCGCAGCCCGCGCGTCGGTCGCGAATACAGGCACGGACAGCAACCCTGATGAGACCGAGGCCATCAGCAAATTACGCGCGTGTCCCAGCTTGCCCATTCCCATCGCCCCATCAGGCACCACCGGCTGTATTGATGTTCGCCTGATGGTTTGGGGCGAGTCTATTCGACGACACCTGATGCACTAGCCCCAAAAGGTCGTAGGGAATCCGCACCCGTTTTCCCGACGAAATCGGGAACTTTTCCCGATCGGGAAATTTCCCTGATGAAGGCGGGCGCGATCAGGCCGCCGCGGTTGGAACCAGCGCCTCCACGGTGACGCCGCTCTCACCACTGGCGACGTTGAGCGTGCCGCCGAGCGCCAGAATGCGCTCGCGCATGCCAACGAGGCCGAAGCCGAGCTTCTGGCCGGGCTCCATGCCGCGGCCGTTGTCGCTGACCCGCACACGCGCACAGAAGCGGCCATCGCGGCCCGGCTGCTCCGCGGGCTCGATCACGACGTTGATCGCAGTTGCGCCGGCGTGGCGGAACGCGTTGGTGAGGGCCTCCTGCACGACGCGATAGATCGTGAGGTCGGCAGTCTCGCCCGTCGGGCCAAGCGCCGGCGAGATCGTGGTCTCGATGGTGACGTCAGGATGCGATTCCCGCCACAGCCGCGACAGCGATTCCAGCGCCTTGCCGAGGCCCAGCTCGGCAAGCCCGACCGGCCGCAGCCGCTCCAGCACGCGGCGCGTGAACTGCTGCAGCGCGTTGATCTGCTCCAGCAGCGCGCCGCCGTGCTTTCGCACGGCGTCCGCGCTCGGCGCCCGTCCATCGGCCAGTTTCGCCAGCGCACTGGCATGCGCGCGCAGCGAGAACAGATACGGCCCGAACTCGTCATGCAGCTCGCGTGCGATCTCCTTGCGCTCGACGTCCTGGAGCGACACCGCGCGCTCGGCAAGGCGACGCTTGTCCTCGACCGCCTCGCCGAGAGTCGCCGCGAGATGATTGAGCCTGGAGCAGATCGCAGCCAGCTCCGGCGCGCCACCGGGCGCAACGCGCGCATCGTAGTCGCCGCCCTCGAGCTCGCCCATGGTCTGCGCCAGAGATTCCAGCGGCGCGAGCGCGCGGCCGACCACGGTCATCATCACCAGGAACAGCGCCAGCGCGATCACCGATCCGACCTCGAGCTGGGTGACGATGGCGTCCCATATCTCGGCGATCTCGTCGTTGGGATGCGAGGTGATCACCAGGGAGCCTGGCTTGCCATGAACCGAGACCGGCACAGTGACAGCGGTCTGCTCGGGATGCACCAGGCTGACGAACCAGGCCGGCGGCCCCGGCGTATCATCCGCACCGGACCGCAATGGTGTCAGCGGGTTACCGCCGGCATCGCGAAGCGCGATGCTGACATGGCGCAGACGGTTCAGATCGTGCGCGATCTGGTTCAGCCTGGCATCGGGATCCGGCGCCTCGTTGAGATCGGCAACGATCATCTCGATGAATTCGCGCGCCAGCCGGATCACGCTTTGGTCCTCGGCTTGCACGCGCGGCCCCGCCTCCGCGACCTGGCGAGCGATGTTGACGGCGAGCCCGAGCGCCAGCAACAGCGCCAGCAGAAGGTTGATGCGCCCGCGCAAGGAGAGATTTTGCCACATTGCTTTCGCCCGTGCCCCGTCGAGGAGCGCCCGCGCCTGTCCGATAACGTTGACAGGGGCAAAGCGCCCGATATCTAATCGGAAGCGTACAGCAATCCCGGCCGGGTTGCATGACCGGACGGATTTCCTCGTTCGGCACCATGCGGCGCGAAATCGCGAAACTAAAGAGGCCGGCGCTGTCACGGGGAACGCCTATGCGCATTCTGATCGTCGACGATCATCCCATTGTCGCCTCCGGCTGCCGTGCCGTGCTGGCCGACGAGGGCGAGATCGAGATCCTGGAGGCCGCCGACGCCGAGGACGGCGAGAGCATCTTCATCGTGGAGCGCCCCGACCTCTGTGTCATCGACATCAACCTGCCGACGGTCTCCGGCTTCGAGTTGGCGCGCCGCATCCTCGAGCGCGCGCCGGAAGCCCGCATCATCATGTTCAGCATGAACGACGACCCCGCCTTCGCCGCCCGCGCGATCGAATGCGGTGCCAAGGGGTATGTCTCCAAGACCGGCGACCCCGACGATCTCGTCGAGGCGATCCGCACCGTCGGCGCCGGCGGCACATATCTGCCGAGCGCGATCGCCCGCAGCATCGCTTTCGCAGGGCCGACGCTGGCGCAGAGCCCGCTGTCGAAGCTGAACGCACGCGAGATGGAGATCTTGCGGCTGCTCAGCGCAGGAAAGAGCCTCTCCGAGATCGCCTGGCTGGTGCAATCGTCCTACAAGACCGTCGCCAACACCTCCTCGATCATGCGCCAGAAACTCGGGGTGAAGACTTCCGTCGAGCTGGTGCGGCTGGCGATCGACAGCGGCGTGGCCTAGAACCGCGCCACAAATTTCGGTCACACAAGCATCGCATTCTCGATGTGGTAAAATGCCACGGAGCTATCAGGCATGACGATCCAGACTGTCTCGACCAACAGATCCTATGGCGGCGTGCAGGGCGTGTACCGCCATGCCAGCCAGGCGACCGGAACCGACATGGTGTTCTCGGTCTATGCGCCCCCGCATGCCGAGGGCGCCAAGCTGCCCGTGGTCTGGTATCTCTCCGGTCTCACCTGCACCCACGCCAATGTCACCGAGAAGGGCGAATTCCGCAAAGCCTGCGCCGAGCTTGGCCTGATCTTCGTCGCCCCCGACACCTCGCCGCGCGGACCCGACGTTCCCGGCGATGCCAACAATGCCTATGATTTCGGCCTGGGGGCCGGCTTCTATGTCGATGCCACGCAAGAGCCGTTCGCGCGCAATTACCGCATGTGGAGCTATGTCACCGACGAATTGCCCAAGATAGTATCGGGAAATTTTCCCGTCGATGCCAAGCGGCAATCGATCATGGGCCATTCCATGGGCGGCCACGGCGCGCTGACGGTCGCGCTGCGCAACCCGCACCGCTATCGCGCCGCCAGCGCCTTCGCCCCGATCGTGGCGCCGTCACAGGTGCCGTGGGGCATCAAGGCGCTCACGGGTTATCTCGGGCCGAACAAGGACGCCTGGCGCAACCACGATACGGTGGCGCTGATCGAGGACGGCGCGAAATATTCCGGCTTCCTGGTCGATGTCGGCGAGGCCGACAATTTCCTGAAGGAACAGCTCAAGCCCGAGCTGCTGCAAGCGGCCTGCGCCAAGGCCAACATCGAGCTGACGCTGCGCCGCCAGCCGGGCTATGACCACAGCTATTATTTCATCTCGACCTTCATGAGCGATCATCTGCATTGGCATGCGGAGAGGCTGAAGGGGTGAGGTTTGCGCGCCAAGCAAACGCCGCCTTCTTCCTTCTCCCCTTGCGGGAGAGGGTAAAAACCTACTCACGGCCTGCCGTAATTCGGCGCCAGCAGGCGGTTGCGGATCAGGTAGCTCATCGTGCGCGTCCAGGATTCATCGGTGTTGCCGCGCATGTCGGCACTCGCCGCGGTGATCATGGCGCCGGTCTTGACGTCACGCAGATAGATGTTGAGGTTGATGATCAGGTTCGAGACCTTTTGCACCATGCCTGTGATCTCGAGGTCAGCGCCTAATTGTCCGGCAAGCTTGAGGTCGCAGCCGCCGCAGGCCTGCAGATTGCTGTGAATGGCGGCATCCCTGACCGGCGCGATGTCCAGCACCTGGAACTTGCCTGAATCGGTCAGTTCCTTGCGGAGCTGCTCGCTGATATGCGCAAGCCGCACTTCCTCCGGCTTCGAACCATAGAATTCGCCGGGCAGGCTGGTGTCGATCAGCTCGAAATCGAACACGGCAAGCTTCGGCGGCTCGGCGGCTGCCTGCGACCCCATCAGCAGCAAAGCTGCGATACATATCAGCGCTCGCATGATCGTGATTCCGATCCTCATGTCGCGACGACCAAATGCGGGGTTGCAAGCCCGGCCAAATCGGTCATGCTTGAAGAGAAACAATTCTCCACCTGCGGTCAAGCCGGGGAGGGCGTTGCGGAGGAAGCATGATCCGATGGTTGCTCGGCCCGATCGGCCTGTGTCTGGTGGCGGCGCAAGCGCTCGCGGCCGACCCTGTTACGATCGGCGTCGGCTATCTCGGTGTCGCCGGCGCCAGATCGACGCTGTCCCTGGTCGAGCAGCCGGCCGAGAATGACGGCGTCGCGGGCGCCAAGCTCGCGATCGAGGACAACAACACCACCGGAAAATTCCTGGGCCAGCGTTTCACGCTGGAAGAGCACCGCATCAAGGAGGGAGAAGATCCGGTCCAGGCTGCGACCGCGCTCGCCGAGAAGAACGGCTTCATCGTCGCCGACCTGCCGGCCGATGCACTTCTGAAGGTGGCCGACGCGTTGCGTGACCGCGGCACGCTGCTGTTCAACGCCGGCGCCATCGACGAGCGGCTCCGCGAAGCCGATTGCCGCGCCAATGTCATCCACACCGCGCCGACGCGGTCGATGCTGGCGGATGCGCTCGGCCAGTACCTGGTGTGGAAGAAATGGTCGCGCTGGCTGCTGGTGGTGGGCTCGCATGACGAGGACAAGCTCTACGCCGATGCGCTCCGGCGCGCCGCGACGCGGTTCGGCGCCAAGATCGTGCAGGAGCGTACCTTCGAGGACACCGGCGGGGCACGCCGCACGGATTCCGGCGTCACGCTGATCCAGCGCCAGATTCCGGTGTTCACGCAACAGGCCCCCGCCTATGACGTGCTGGTTGCCGCCGACGAGAGCGAGGTGTTCGCCGCCTATCTGCCCTACCGCACCTGGGACCCCCGCCCCGTTGCGGGCTCGGCCGGCCTCGTGCCGCGCAGCTGGGACGCGGCGCAGGACCAGTGGGGCGCGACGCAGATGCAGAACCGCTTCATGAAGCTGAACGCGCGCCGCATGACCGCGCTCGACATGCAGGCCTGGACCGCGGTGCGCATGATCGGCGAAGCGACTTCGAGGACCAATTCCGGCGACGTCAAGAAAGTCACCGACTTCATCAAGGGACCGAATTTCGAGGTCGCCGCCTTCAAGGGCACAAGGCTTACCGTGCGCGACTGGAATCTCCAGCTCCGCCAGCCGATCCTGCTGGTCGACGGCCGCATGGTGGTGTCGGTCTCGCCGCAGGAAGGCTTTCTGCACCAGGTCTCCGAGCTCGACACGCTCGGCTACGATCGCCCGGAGAGCAAATGCAAGCTGAAGTAAACCTTTGTGCGATGAGCTCGAGCTGCGGCCGTAACGACGCTGCGCCCGCTCCCCCGCTTGCGGGCGAGGGTTGGGGAGAGGGTGTCTCCGCAGGCGATAGCCCCCAAGAGGAGAGAACCCTCACCCGCATCGCATCTATCGATGCGATGCGACCTCTCCCGCAAGCGGGAGAGGTGAAACCAGCCCGCGGACAGATATCGCACATCTTGGGAGCAGCGTCGATATTCGCCCTAACGCTCGCCGCCACGCCCGCGCAGGCCTTCATCGCCTATGTCTCGAACGAGAAGAGCAACACGGTGTCGGTGATTGACACCGACAGCTGGACGGTGACCAAGACCGTCAAGGTCGGCCAGCGTCCGCGCGGCATCGAGTTCACGCGCGACGGCAAGTTCGTGATGGTCGCGGTCGGCGACGACGACACGATCCAGGTGATCGACGCCAAGACGCAAGGCGTGGTGGACACCCTTCCCTCCGGCCCCGACCCCGAATTGTTCACCCAGGATGCCGCCGGCAAGACGCTCTATGTCGCCAACGAGAACGACAACACGGTGACCGTGATCGACCTGGAGAAACGCGCCCGTCTCGGCGACATCCAGGTCGGCGTCGAGCCCGAGGGCATGACCATCAGCCCCGACGGCAAGACCCTGATCAACACGTCTGAGACGACCAACATGGCGCATTTCATCGACACGTCGTCGCGCCAGATCGTCGCCAACGTGCTGGTCGATCCGCGGCCGCGCTTTGCGGAGTTCAAGCACGACGCCTCCGAATTGTGGGTGTCGTCCGAGATCGGCGGCACGGTGTCGATCGTCGATCCCGTCAAGCATGAGGTGATCGGCAAGGTCGTCTTCGAGATCCCGGGGCTGCGGAAAGAAGCGATCCAGCCGGTCGGCATCGGCATGACCAAGGACGACAAGACCGCCTTCGTCGCGCTCGGACCCGCCAACCGCGTCGCGGTGGTCGACACCGCCACCCGCAAGGTGACCAAATATCTCCTGGTCGGCCAGCGCGTCTGGCACATGGCGTTCACGCCGGACGAAAAATACCTGCTCACCACCAACGGCGTCTCCAACGATGTCTCCGTCATCGACGTCGCCGCGCAAAAGGTGATCAAGACCATTCAGGTGGGCGAGCTGCCCTGGGGCATCACGATCGCGCCATGACAAGTCCCCTCCCCATCGCCGAACCACGCGAGACGCCACGGCCCGATCCCGCCGCGGTGCCGGCGCTGTCGATCGACGGTGTCAGCCATGCCTACGGCCCGCGCCGGGCGCTGATCGACGTCTCCTTCAAGGTGCAGCCGGCGAGCTTCACCGCCCTGCTCGGCCTCAACGGCGCCGGCAAGAGCACGCTGTTCTCGTTGATCACGCGGCTGTTCGGCATCCAGACCGGCCGTATCGGCATCTTCGGCCATGACATCGGCAAGAGTCCCGGCGAAGCGCTGCGCCTGCTCGGCGTGGTCTTCCAGCCGCGCACGCTCGATCTCGACCTGTCGCTGACGCAGAACCTGCTCTATCACGCCGCGCTGCATGGCATCAGCCGCCGCGAGGCCGCCGCGCGCAGCGCCGAGCTGCTCGCGCGCATTGGGCTCGAGGACCGCGCCGGCAGCAAGGTGCGCGATCTCTCCGGCGGGCAGATGCGACGGCTGGAGATCGCGCGCGCGCTGCTGCACCGGCCGCGATTGCTGCTGCTGGATGAGCCGACCGTCGGTCTCGACGTCAAGGCGCGCGCCGACATCATCAGCCATGTCCGCCAGCTCGTCACCGAGCAAGGCATCGGTGTGCTCTGGGCCACGCATCTGTTCGACGAGATCATGCCCAGTGACGACCTCGTGGTGCTGCACCAGGGCAAGGTGCTGGCGCAGGGGCCGATGGGTCGCGTCATCAGCGAATCAGGCGCGCAGGACGTCAACACCGCCTTCATGCGCCTGACAGGTGCGCAAGCGATGCCGGGAGGCGGCGCATGAGCAGCATCGCCACGCGCGAGGCACCACGCGGCTTCTCCGCCGCGGAATATATGACCTGCCTGACCGGCATCGTCTGGCGCGAGGGCCTGCGTTTCCTGCATCAGCGTGAGCGTTTCGTCTCGGCGCTGGTGCGGCCGCTGGTCTGGCTGTTCATCTTCGCCGCCGGCTTCCGCCAGGTGCTCGGCATCTCCATCATCCCGCCTTACGAGACCTACATCCTCTATGAGGTCTTCATCGCGCCGGGGCTGATGGCGATGATCCAGCTGTTCAACGGCATGCAGTCCTCGCTCTCGATGGTCTATGACCGGGAGATGGGCAATATGCGCACGCTACTGGTGAGCCCGCTGCCGCGCGGCTTCCTCCTGTTCTGCAAGCTGCTCGCGGGCACCGCGGTGTCATTGCTCCAGGTCTATGCGTTCCTGATCATCGCCTGGTTCTGGGACATCACGCCACCGCCGATCGGCTACCTCACCGTGCTTCCGGCCCTGATCCTGTCGGGGCTGATGCTGGGCTCGCTGGGCATGCTGATCTCCTCCGGCATCAAGCAGCTGGAAAACTTTGCCGGCGTGATGAACTTCGTCATCTTCCCGATGTTCTTTGCGTCCTCGGCGCTCTATCCGCTCTGGCGGGTGCAGGAGGGCAGTCCCTATCTCTACTATGTCTGCCAGGCCAATCCGTTCACCCATGCGGTCGAGCTGATACGGTTTGCGCTGTACGGACAGATCAACTGGATCTCGCTCGCCGTGGTTGGCGGCTGCACAATCGTCTTCATGACGGCAGCGATTTTCGCCTATGATCCGTCGCGCGGGCTGGCGCGGCGCGGGCCCGCGGGAGGCGAAGGATGACGGTTCGGACAGTTGCCATGGCGGCTCTCGCGTTCGCGGTCTCCGCCACCGCCGCGCGCGCCGCCGATCCGCGCTTTCCCAACTGGCCGTGTGCGCAGGCCAAGGTTCCGGAGATTTCACTAGCCGCGGTGTGGGCCGGTCCGGAGCTCGGTGACGCCGAGACCAAGTGGAAGGACGACAGCAAGATCAGCGCGCTGGTCTCCAAGCTCGCGGCGCGCAAAACGCCGCTGGACGAGGCCGAGAAATCGGTGAAGGACTTTTTGGCCGGCTCGGCCGCCGACAAGAGCACCAACGCAAAGCTGCTGTTCGCCGGCCTGTTCGACACGCTGAACGCCCAGCGCTCCCAGGTCATGAGCGGGCTCGAGCGCGTCAGCCACAAGCAGCGCGAGGCCGCCGACAAGATCCGCGAGGAGACCATCCAGCTCCAGGCGCTCCAGGATGCCACGCCGCGCGACGACACCAAGGTCGACGCCATGAGCAACCAGCTGATCTGGGAGACCCGCATTTTCGAGGACCGCCGCAAGGTGGTGCGTTTCGTCTGCGAGGTTCCGACCACGATCGACCAGCGTCTGTTCGCGCTCGGCCGGGTGATCCAGCAGGAAATGGAATAGCGCGATCTTTAAAACGTCAGTCCTGCTGACGGCTTTCATGAAAGTTCCTGCGGTATCAACGCGATCATTAATGTTTGCCGCGCTATCTGCCGGAACCAAATCGATCTAGGATGGCTTGTCCCGTGAATTGCAAACGCCGGGAGGCCTCGATGGGAACAGCAAGATTCATCCTCGCAAGCGCTGCGGCCATCACCGTACTCACGACAAGCGCCTTTGCTGACGACATGACCGGAATGGTCACCAGCATCAACAGGCTCAACAACACGATCTCGATTCAGGAGATGCAGAAAGGTACGGTCGGCGGCAGTGCCGGCGGTGCCGGCGCGCTCCAGCAGTACAAGGCCAAGGACGCCGCGATGCTGGATGCCGTCCATGCCGGCGACAGGGTGACGTACACCGCGACCGATATGGATGGATCGAGCACGCTGACGAAGTTGCAGAAGCAGTAGGGCGACGCTTTACCCACATCGTCATTGCGAGCGCAGCGAAGCAATCCCGAGTCTCTCAACGGTGAGATTCTGGATTGCTTCGCTGCGCTCGCAATGACGGGGAAAGAGTTGGGCCTACTGCTCGGGCCGCGGCTCCGGCTGCGCTTCCTCCGTCGGCAACTTCGCATGCTCCCAGCCGTCAGTGCCCTCAGGATACCAAGCAATGTTGGAATAGCCGTACGCCAGCGCGCGCTTGGCGGCGTTCCAGGACATCCAGCAGTCCGCGAGGCAATAGATCACGAGCAGCGCGGCCGTGTCGCCGTGCGAGGCGTGTGTTAGGCCCCGGCGAAAATAGTCATCCATCGCCGGCGGCAACGCGCCATAGCCTGTGTCCGGTAGCCAGATGCTGCCCGGAATGTTTCTGCGCGGCGTATCGCGCCACACGGTGCCTGCGGGGAGATTCTTCGGCTTCGGTGCGCGCGGAAGCACATCGATGAAAGCACCGCTCTTCGACCGCCAGATCGTCTCCGCGTCCGCCGTCGTCAGCACGCGCGCGCCTTCCAATGTCGCCGGCACCGGCGCGCGGTAAACGTCGGTGCGATAGCCTTCCGGCTCGAACGGCTCTTGCTGCCGCGCCTGATCTTGCTGCGCCGACACCGCCGCCGCCAGCATGGCGGCGACCAGCGCTGCGGCGAGAGGCCATCTCATGGCGCCTTCTTGGCCGCCTCCACGCCGAGCGGCCGGTCATTTTCGTCCAGCAGAGGCACACCGAAATCGAGCAGGATCTTGTTGATCTCGCCCTGATTGTCCTGGATCAGCTTGTTGAGCTGCCGCTTCCAGTTCTGATCGGCGACACGCACGCCCATGCCGATGCGATAGACCAGTTTTGGGCCCGTGGTTTCCTTCACCAGCGGCGTCACGTGCAGCGAGCCGGCTTTCTTGGCGTAATATCCCGCCATCGGCCCCCACAGCACGCCGGCATCGATTTTCCCCGAGGTGAGATCGTCGATCATCGCCTGCGCCGAATTGTCGTAGCGCGTGTCGATCATCAACGGATAGGGCTTGGCGTCGCTCATCAGCCCGGCGATCGCCATGTTGGTCGCAGGCGGCGTACCGGCAATGATACCGACATGCTTGCCCTTCAGCCTTGGATCCTCGAGCGTGTCGACATCCTCGAGCCCACCGCCGGCCTTGGCCACCATCGCATAGGTGGTGCGGTAATAGGGATTGGTGCCTTGCACGATGTCGTCACCCTGCGGAAAGCCCATGATGACGTCGCACCGATGCGCGCCCAGCGTCATGCGCACGAAGCCCGTCGCTTGTGGGAAAAACACATAGTCGAGCTTCTTGCCGAGCTTGTCGGCGAACAACTCGGCAAGCTTGTTCTCGATGCCCTCGCCCTTCTCGTTGGAGAACGGCATGTTGCGCGGATCGGCACAGACCCGCAGCACCTTGGGATCGACCAGTTCGAACGAGAGATCGCCACCATCACTCGTCTGCGCGCGGGCGAGGTCGCCGATCGCACAGGACGCCGCCATCACACACAGTGAAAACAACCAGCGACGATGTCGTCCGGCCTCCATCGCGCTTCCTCCTCATTTCCCTCGAGTGGTATCCATGCAAATCAGGACGCACCCTCTTTTGTTTGCCAAACTTGGTGTTGGCTCGTTGTGTTGCAGTGCATCAGGCAAATCCTGAACTGGGGCGGAAAAGTGTCGCAGCTCATTTCAAAGATCGCAGCCCTATCTCTGCTTGGACTGGCGACGCTAGCACGCGCCTGGGCGGCCGAATTGCCTGTAAGCGAAGTCGCGAGCGGAATCTTCGTGCACTCCGGGGCCATCGCCCTGATGACCCGCGAGAACGAGGGCGATATCGCCAATGTCGGCTTTATCATCGGTGAGGATGCGGTGGCCGTGATCGACACCGGGGGCAGCCTTCGCGAAGGCGAGGCGCTGCTCGCGGCTGTACGGGCCCACACCAGGAAACCGATCCGCTACGTCATCAACACCCACGGCCATCCCGACCATGTCTTCGGCAACGCCGCCTTCGTGGCCGATGGAACCAGCTTCGTCGGCCACAGCAAGCTGCCGCAGGCGCTCGCGACGCGCGGGCCGTATTATCTCGACAATTTCCGGCGCATCATGGGCGCGGAGCTGATCGACCCCGTAAAGATCGTGCCGCCGACTTTGCTCGTGAAAGGCACGATGACGCTCGATCTCGGATCCCGCCTGATCACCTTGCGGGCGTGGCGGGCCGCGCACAGCGACAGCGATCTGACCGTGTTTGACGAGACCACGAAGACGCTGTTCGCGGGCGACCTCGTCTTTCTCCGCCACATTCCGGTGATGGACGGCAGCATTCTCGGCTGGCTTGGACTGATGAAGGGGCTCGAGGCCGTTCCGGCGGTCCGCGTCATTCCCGGTCACGGTCCGGTGAGTAGCTGGCCTGCCGCTTTGGCCGATGAACGGCGTTATCTCTCGGTGCTGCTGTCGGATGTCCGTGCGTCGAACCAGAAGGGCGAGACGATCCGAAATGCCGCCGATAAGGCCGCCGCGACCGAGCGATCGCATTGGGAACTTTTTGACGATTACAATGCCCGCAACGCAACTGCAGCATTTTCTGAAATTGAATGGGAGTAGCGGGCGCGCTACGTTGGGATCAGCCACGCTGACCCAGTGGGATCAGCTACGCTACCCAGTGGGATCAGCTACGCTGACCCAGACTGCTTCGACCGTGCGAGACCACGACCATGACGGGATGCACACGCCGCCTGACCCTGATCGCCGCGCTGCTCGGCATCGCCTTTGCTGCACCTGCCAGCGCCGAAGAGGCATACGATCCCTGGCCCGGCCTGGTGCAGGACATCTTCAACAACCGTCCGATGAACGACGGCACCGACGTCATCGCGATCGAGATGCCCTATCGCGCCGAGGATGCGGCGATCGTGCCTGTGACGCTGCGCAGCAAGCTGTCGCCCGCAGACAGCCGCCGCATCCGCTCGATCACGCTGGTGATCGACCGCAACCCGGCGCCGATGGCAGCAAAGTTCGATCTCGGGCCGGATGCCAATGTCAGCGAAATCTCCACGCGCGTGCGCGTCAACAATTACACTGACGTACACGCGGTCGCCGAGCTCAGCGACGGCCAGCTCTATGTCTCCAAGACCTATGTGAAGGCGTCAGGTGGCTGCTCGGCACCAGCCGGGAAAAACGCCGAGGAGGCCAAGAACCACCTCGGCCAGATGCGCTATCGGCAATTCGCGCGCGAGGATGCGCCGGCAAGCCGCATCCGTGAAGCCCAGATCATGATCGGCCATCCCAACAATTCCGGCCTGCAGATGGATCAGGTGACCCAGCTCTATATTCCCGCCTTTTTCATCAATCAGCTGAAGCTGACCCAGGACGACAGTCCCGTGCTGTCGATGGAAGGCGGCATCTCGATCTCCGAAGATCCCAACCTGCGCTTCACCTATGTCTCCAACGGCGCGAAGCGATTCCGCGCGGAGGCCAAGGACACGGACGGGCACGTGTTCAGGAACGAGTGGGACGTGGAGAAGTCTGGGACTTAGTAGTCAAGCCGTCATTCCGGGGCGATGCGAAGCATCGAACCCGGAATCTCGAGATTACGGGTCTGGTCCTTTGGACCATCCCGGAATGACGGGCGCTAAATCAGAAACATCTCACCTCGGCCTCAGCCTGCGCCCGGCGCAGATCATTCACGGCCGCGTTCGCCTGCTCGGACGTCCGGAACTGGGTGCCGAGATTGCCGCGAACCTGGGACATGCTGAGCGCGGTCTCGGCAGTGACGTAGCGTTCATAGGGCACGATCGAGGCGACCACGTCGATCGAGCAGGAGCATTGCTCGATCGCCTGCCGCGTCTCGCCATTGGCTTTCATGCAGCCATAGACATACTCCGCGCGCGCCGAGGTCGGATAATCATTGGCCTCCTCGGCCCTGGCCGCATACGCGCTCGCTCCGAGCACGACCACGACGGCGACAACAGGTCGTACCCGTCCCGCAAAACTCATGAGCGTCCTCCCGCTGGTTGCGATGGAAGCTATGCTATGCGTATTGTCCTGAAAAGCACTCTGTCCGGGGAAATGGCTCACAAGGTGATGAGAGATTTGGCACGAACAATAGTGCTGCTGATGCTGCTGGCAGTGGGCACGCCGGCCCATGCCGCCGACACCATCCGCCTTGCGGTGCAGAAGACCGGAACGTTCTCCTGGGAACTGGCGACGATCCGCCAGGCCGGGCTCGACAAGGAGGCCGATCTGTCGCTGGAGGTCACCGAGCTTGCGAGCCCCGAGGCTGGCAAGATCGCGCTCCGCGCCGGCAATGCCGACATCATGCTGTCGGATTGGCTCTGGGTGTCTCGCGAGCGTGCACTCGGCGCCAAGCTGACCTTCTATCCCTATTCCAGCGCGCTCGGCGCGGTGATGGTGCCGGCATCCTCGCCGATCAAGACGCTCGCCGATCTGAAGGGACGCAAGCTCGGCGTCGGCGGCGGCCCGATCGACAAGAGCTGGCTGCTGCTGCAGGCACGGATGAAGCAGGACGGCATCGACCTCAAGTCGGATGCGACCATCGTCTATGGCGCGCCGCCTCTGATCGCCGCTAAGGCGCTCGACGGCGAGATGGATGCGAGCTTGAATTTCTGGAATTTCTGCGCCCAGCTCGAGGCCAAGGGCTTCAGGCGCCTTGCGGGTATCGAGGAGATCCTGCCGAAACTCGGCGCCAAGGGCGCGGTCTCCGCCGTCGGCTATGTCTTCGATGAGAGCTGGGCCGCGAGCCATCGCGACGCCGTGGCGCGCTTCATCGCCATGACCCGCAAGGCCAAGCAGCTTCTGGTCACCTCCGACGCGGCCTGGGACAAGATCGCCCCGCTCACCGGCACGGCCGATCCCGCCATGCTGAAGACATACCGCGACCGCTATCGCGACGGCATTCCACGCCGGAGCATCAATGACGAGGAGGCGGATGCGCGCGTGCTCTATCGCGTGCTGGCCGAGATTGGCGGTCACGATCTGGTGGGACCGGCGGCGGAGGTCGATCCCGGCACTTTCTATCACGCCGTGCCCGGAGACTGAGGTGCTGCGCCTTCTTTCGATTGCCCTGTTGCTTGCGATCTGGTGGACGGCCGCGCTGTTCGTCGGCGGTGCAAAACTGCCCTCCCCGCCCGTCGTGCTCCACGTCATCATCGCGGAAGCAGCATCGGGCGCGCTGTTCCTGCATCTCGGCGCCACGCTTGCGCGCGTCGCGCTCGCCTTCGTGCTGGCGATGTCGCTCGGCAGCGCCATCGGCTATCTGATGGGACGGGTGAAGCTCGCCGACCGGCTCGGCGATCCCTGGCTGATCCTGCTGCTCAATCTGCCAGCGCTGGTGGTGATCGTGCTGGCCTATATCTGGGCGGGGCTCACCGAGGCCGCAGCGATCGCCGCGATTGCCATCAACAAGCTGCCGACCGCGGTCGTCACCTTGCGCGAGGGCACGCGCGCGCTCGACCGTTCTCTCGACGAGATGGCGACCGTCTTTGCGATGCCGCGTTGGCGCGCGTTCCGCCATGTCGTGCTGCCCCAGCTTGCACCCTATATAGCGGCCTCCGCCCGCTCCGGCCTGTCGCTGGTGTGGAAGATCGTGCTGGTCGCTGAACTCTTGGGGCGGCCGAACGGCGTCGGTTTCGAGATTGGCGTCGCCTTCCAGCTGTTCGACACGCCTCGCCTGCTCGCCTATTCTCTCACCTTCGCCGCGGTCGTGCTCGTCATCGAGACGGCGCTGGTGCAGCCGTTCGAGGCCCGTGCAACGCGGTGGCGGCCCCGTGCGGCTTGAGGTCGAGATCACAGGCAAGACCTACCGGAGCGCTGCGGGCGGATCGCACCAGGTGCTGGCGCCACTGAAATTCGCTCTGCAGTCCGGCGAAGTTGGCGTGCTCATCGGCCCGTCCGGCTGCGGCAAGAGCACGATGCTGCGCATCATCCTCGGACTCGACCGCGACTTCGACGGCCGCGTCGCGCGCCCACCGGAGGCGCGGATCGGCATGGTGTTCCAGGAGCCGCGGCTGCTACCGTGGCGCTCGGTCGAGCAGAATGTGCGGCTGGCTGCGCCTGATGTCACCGATGCCAAGCTGGCGGAGCTGTTCAGGATCCTCGAGCTGGAGGCGCACCGCAGCCATTTCCCCGGCGAATTGTCGCTGGGTCTCGCCCGCCGCGTCGCGCTTGCGCGCGCCTTCGCGGTCGAGCCCGACCTGCTCGTGCTCGACGAGCCCCTCGCCTCGCTCGACGATGCGCTCGCCGGCCGCCTGCGCGACGAGATCGCGACGCTGGTGGCAAGCCGTCCCGTGATGACGCTGCTCGTCACCCATAGTCTCGACGACGCCATCCGCCTCGGGGACCGCCTGTTCTTCCTGTCGCCCCGCCCCGCACGCATCGTGCAGGAGGTCCCGATCTTGACTCCGCGCGCAGAGCGCAGCGAGGTCGAGCTCGCCAGGATCAGGGCGGAGCTTGCGGCCTTGCTGCTTGAATCGAAATGAGAACTCGTGGTCAATTACGTCCAATGAGACAAGTCGGGGAGGTCACCATGCGCCGTCAGCTGATTGCGGCAGGCATCCTTTTGGTTGCGATGCCGGGTGCGGCGCTTGCGCAGACCAAGGGCAAGGGCGTCAGGCTCTGGAATTTGACCAGCGAGACGATCTCCGGCTTCCAGCTCGCGCCATCAGGCAAGACTGACTGGGGCCCGAACCAGTGCCTGAACGACAAGGACAAGGAGGTCGACCACGACGAACGCTTGCGCATCACCGGCGTCGAGCCCGGCCGTTATGATGCCAAGGTCAGCTATCCCAATTCCCGGCAATGCATCGTCCGCGACATCGAGATCAAGGCGGACGCAGTTTTCTCGATCGCCGACAAGGATTTGAAGGAGTGCACGAAGTAGCGCTCGCGCATCACGCCTTGTCATGCGTATGCGGATACTCGCAGCGCCAGCGCACCGCCTGCCATTTCGGGTGATCGCCGATCCATTGCGCGATATAGGGCGGCGCGGCCATGGAGCATTGCGCCGGTGAGCCGCCGAAGTTGAAGACCAGATGCTGCTCCTCGCAGGTCGCGGGCGAGAGCAGCGCACACACAGTCACCACCAGATCGATCGGGTTCATGCCGAGAATCCTTCAGGGATCGAAGAAAACTACCATAAAAACCTACGTCCTGGGCAGTCAGAAGTTTCAAATGGGCGCGAGCCATGCGAGGCAACGGTTACGGCTTCGCCGCCATACGCACCTGGGTTGCCCGAAGTGACAGAGGTGCAGCCGGTGCCTTGCCGCCTGTCAATTTCGCCAATAAGCTGGTTCCCGACAACTGCTAACAGGCTGATGGCTCTTACGGAAACCTCCCGCCGCGGCGTCGCGGCCACAGTCTGCGTGCTGGTGCTTTTGGCCAGCACCTGGGCTGTCACGGGTTACGTCCGGCGAGCTGCTGCCGAGACGCCGTCCGACAAATCGAATTCTGCCCGCACGGCGCCTTCCGGCACTGCAGACAGCGACCAGCCCGTGGTCAAGTTGACGCCAAGCCAGCAAACACAGATTGGGCTCGAAACCGCGCTCCTGGAAGCGGCGCCACATCCGGAGCAATTCCGCGCCTATGGTGCCGTGCTCGATATCTCCCGCATCACGGAGCTCACCAACAACTACGCCAATGCGCAAGCTCAACTCCAGACAGCGCAGGCTAAGCTCGAAGTCGCCAGGAGCGCATACGACCGCACCAAGAATCTCGTCGACTCCGCCGCCCTTCCGAAGAAGGAAGCCGAGACCGCGGAGGGAACGTTACGCGTCGACAAGGCCGCACTGGCCGGCGCGGAATCGCAGCTCAGAACTCTCACCGCAACGGCACAGCAGGAATGGGGGCCGGTCATCGGCCGGGGAATCGTCGAGCGCTCGCCTGCCGTTGTCAAACTGATCGAGCGCGACCAGTTGCTGGTTCAGGTGACACTGCCGCCCGGCGTGACCGTCACCGGCACTCCGGGAACGGCTCTGGCGCAGGCACCGACGCGGAATGCCAATATCGATCTCCAGTACATCTCTCCGGCAACGCGCACCGACCCTCGTATTCAGGGATTGAGCTATTTCTTCTCCGTGCCGGGGGACAGCGGCCTGCTGCCGGGCATGAACACCACTGTCTATGTGCCGTCAGGTAACACCTATGAGGGTGTGTTCATCGAGGACACCGCGATCGTGCGATGGCAGGGGCGATCGTGGGTTTACCTGCGCGTGAGCCCCGACAGCTTCCGGCGGCACCCGATCAGCATGGATCAGCCGGTCTCGGACGACGACTATGTCGTCCGAGACATTCCATCCGGATCCGAAATCGTCATGCGCGGAGCGCAGGTCCTGTTGTCCGAGGAGGCCAAGAGCGAGCTTCGGGGCGGCGATGACGACTGATGACATCGGCTCCGGCAGGTCGGGGCCGCAAGCCGCTCTCGTCGCATTCGCCATCCGCTTCCGAGGCATCGTGCTGGCGCTTTCCTTTGCTCTGCTGGGCTACGGCTTGTTCGCGATCGGCGAAGCCAAATACGGGGTCTTTCCCGAATTCGCCCCACCTCAGGTGACGATACAAACCGAAGCTCCCGGCCTCAGCCCGGAGCACGTCGAGATCCTGGTCACGCAGCCGATCGAGACTTCGATCAACGGCCTGGCCGGCGTCGAGAGTCTGCGGTCGTCATCGATCCAGGGCCTCTCGGTCGTAACCGTCGTCTTCCAGCCGCGCAGCGATATCTACCGGGCGCGACAATTGGTGACGGAACGTCTCGCGGTCGTCGCCGCGCGACTGCCGCAAGGCGTTCAACCGCCGTCGATGACGCCATTGACCCCACTTGCCGGCACGGTACTGGTCATCGGCTTGACGTCCGACAAGCGATCGCTGATGGATCTGCGCACCATCGCGGACTGGACCGTGGCACGACGGCTGCTGGCCGTGCCGGGCGTGGCGCAAGTCTCGACTTACGGCAAGGACGTCAGGTCTTTGCAGGTTCAGGTCCGTCCGGATGACCTGATCCGCTTTCGCGTCGGCATGAACGATGTGCTGGCCGCCGCGCGTAAGGCCACAGGCGTGCGCGGCGCCGGGTTCATCGACACCGCCAATCAGCGCATCACGCTGCAAACCCAGGGCCAGTCACTGACGCCCGACCAACTTGCCCGCACCGTCCTTCTGCACGAAGGCGGCGCCAGCGTCGTCCTCGGCGACGTCGCCACTGTCGTAACCGCTCCCGAACCGCCGATCGGCGCCGCCCTCATTGACGGCGCACCTGGCATCATGCTCATGGTCAGCCAGCAATATGGCGCGAATACACGAGAGATCACCACGCGCGCCGAAGCCGCGCTGCAGGAGCTGCGTCCCGGCCTCGAGGCCGACAACGTCAAGCTATATGCGGACATATTTCGTCCCGCCAGCTTCATCGACGCCGCAACGAAGAACGTCCTCAACGCCCTGTTGATCGGCGGGGCGCTGGTCGTCGTCGTCCTTTTTCTCTTCTTGTTCGACTGGCGCACCTCGATCATCAGTTGCACTGCTATCCCCCTGTCATTGATAGCGGCCGTACTCGCGTTGCAATGGATGGGCGAGACTCTGAACACGATGACTCTGGGCGGCCTCGCGATCGCGATCGGCGAGGTCGTCGATGATGCCGTCATCGGTGTCGAAAACGTCGTGCGCCGGTTGCGCGAAAATCGTCGGGCGACAGTGCCGAGGCCCGAGCCTCGCGTCGTGCTCGACGCCTTCCTCGAGGTGCGCACCGCGGTCGCTTATGCGACGTTTGCGGTGTTGCTGGTCTTCTTTCCGGTTTTGGCCCTTTCCGGCATTGCCGGCCGCCTGTTCGCCCCCCTGGGTATCGCTTACATCCTCGCCGTGATCGCCTCGCTCGCGGTCGCCCTCACGGTGACGCCGGCGCTCTCCATGCTGCTCCTCGTCGGCAGAAGCAACACGGAGCGCCTGCATGAACCGCCTGCGGTGCGATGGTCGCGTCGCCATTACCAGGCCCTGCTGCGTCATATCGGCCGTTTTCCGAAGCTCGTGATGGCGGCCGCCGCGGCTATCACGATCGCCGGCGCAGCGATGTTGCCCTTCTTCGGCGGAACCTTCCTGCCGGATCTGCGTGAAGGCCATCTGATCTTGCACGTCTCGGCGATTCCCGGGACCTCGCTCGACGAATCCCTTCGCATCGGGAAACTGATGACGGACGCGCTGCAACATATCCCCGGCATCCGCAGGGTCGCGCAGCATGCAGGACGGGCCGAGGCCGGCATCGACACCGTTGGTCCGCACTCCAGCGAGTTTGAGGTCGATCTGGAACCGGAGCTCTCGGGCCGGCAGCAATCCGAAGCCGAAGCACGCATCAGGGCAGCTCTGGCCGACTTCCCGGGAATTTCTTTCTCCAGCAAGACCTATCTGACGGAGCGCGTGGAAGAGACCGTCTCTGGCTTCAGCGCAGCTGTCGTCATCAACATCTATGGGCCTGATCTCGACTCACTCGACCGCGCCGCGCGCGACGTCGCGCGCGAACTCGACGAGGTCGGCGGCGCGGCCGACGTGCAGCGGCGAACTCCGCCGGGCATGCCGCAGGTCAATGTGACGCTTCGCCCGACCGATCTGCAACGTTGGGGGCTCGATGCGGTCGAGGTGCTCGAGCTGGTGCGCACGGCCTATCAGGGCGACATCGTCGGACAGGGATACGAAGGCAATGCCGTCTTCAATGTGATCGTGATTCTCGATGCGCATGTCCGAGCGCGGCTCACCCAGATCGGAGACTTGCCGGTGCGCACGCCGAGCGGAGCCTACATTCTGCTCAAGCAGATCGCCGACGTCTACGAAACCTCCGGACGGTATCAAATCCAGCACCAGAACGCGCAGCGCGTTCAGACGGTCACGTCGAATGTCAACGGACGCGACCTCGAATCCTTCGTGGCGGCCGCCAAACGAAAACTGGCTCGTGAGGTCACG
Source organism: Bradyrhizobium guangzhouense (assembly GCF_004114955.1). NCBI lineage: Bacteria > Pseudomonadati > Pseudomonadota > Alphaproteobacteria > Hyphomicrobiales > Nitrobacteraceae > Bradyrhizobium > Bradyrhizobium guangzhouense. Next base: position 2,176,330 of record NZ_CP030053.1, on the reverse strand, counting down.
CTACCGACCGGTGCCCGCCTCGAATTTGCCGGAGCCGCCGAGGCCCAGGCCCGGTCTCGGCGCGATCTCATCGTCAACTTCCTGCTGGCCGGAACGGGCATCATCATTCTCCTTGCCATGGTCACCGGCCATTGGCGCAATCTGTTGCTGGTCATGATCAACTTGCCATTTGCCTTCGTCGGCGGAGTGTTCGCCTTGGCGCTGACGGGTGGCCTGCTTTCGCTCGGATCGATGGTCGGCTTTGTCACGCTGTTCGGGATCACGCTGCGCAACTCCATCCTCATCATCTCTCACTACGAACATCTCGTCCTGGTCGATGGTCGCGTCTGGGACCTCGATACCGCGATCGAAGGCGCGGCTGACCGCCTCGTTCCGATTCTGATGACGTCCCTTGTCACAGGCCTGGGATTGCTGCCACTCGCGATCGGCGCGGGAGAGCCCGGACGTGAAATCGAGGGACCCATGGCGATCGTCATCCTCGGAGGATTGATGACGTCGATGGCGCTTAGTCTGTTGGTCCTGCCGACCCTGGCGCTTCGATATGCGCGTTTCAAGAACCATCCCGATGGGGCGCAGAAGCACGACGATACGCAGCTTCAAACGCAGCCACACTGACCGGGTGCCGGCGAAAGGCGGAGCGCGGAAAACGCAGGACGTATTTGGCGGGAGAGGACCGAGCCCAAGCTCGATCAGACGTGGCTTTTCATGAATGGCAGGTCGGCGCGAGCCACATGACGGGGCGCGACCGCAATTCCGACACTACCACGGCTTCGAGGGCATCTGCGATCGAAGCCGTGGCAGGTCGTCAGTCTTACTTGCGCGCTGCGCAGGCGTACATGTTGATTTCCATGCCGACCGGCACTTCGACGATCTTCGGAGCTTTCCAGGCCATTCGGGGTCTCCCCAAGTATTGAGCGCGACATCGCGCCGGGCAAAACCTAGGGCTGCCTCAAGCACAGCGCAAGTCTGGAATCGGACCGCAAACACCGCGAAGTATCGAATAACACGCGCAAATTTCACTCTCGGGCAAATCGTCTTCGCTCCCAGTCAAGCGCTGACGACCTCAGCGCAACAATTGCAGCAATGCGCGACCTGCACGCGAATGCAGCTCCTTGGCGTCGAGCGTGCCGTCCTTGTCGGGATTCGCCGCATTGAAGCGCTGCTCCACAACGGCGAGATATTCATCGAGCGTCAGCGTGCCGTCGTGATCGGGGTCCGCGGCGGCGAGTTCTTTCGCCGTTAACCGTCCGCGCAGTTCGCGTACATCGAGCGTGCCATCATGGTCCGGATCGAGCTTGGCGAACAGCGCGGCTGCGGCCTTCTTCACCTCGGCCAGATCGAGCGTGCCGTCATTGTCGGTGTCGAACATTTTGACGGCGGTGCCGGAGGCCGACCAGGCCGGACCGGACAGCGCAGTGAGCGTGAGCGCAAGTGCAACTGAGCGACGCGATATCATTCTGACCTCCCTGACCAAGGGCCCGATTCGCCGGGCTCGCGACAACATAAGTCGGCAAGACGGCCGCAGTTCAAGTCCGCAATTGCAACGTGCGCACTGCACAACCGGCAGAACCGGGACTGTCCAGGCGACCGCTCATCGCAGGCCTTGCATCATGCCGCGGAATTTTTTCAGCGTCTGCGCGCAAGTCGGAGTTTGTTCGTCAGTTTCCTCCAGGTGACCGCGTCTGGAATCCAACATATCGGTAGCGTGCTTTCGACTTTCGTATTGACCTGTTTTGCTTTCCGACAGAGTGTTGCGATCGCAGCGTCAAAAGGCGCGCATATTGGGAGGAACGGATGAAACGCTTTGCGATGGCCGCGAGCCTCGTCATATCCGCATGCTCGGTTGCGAGCGCACAGACGACCGATCAACTGGTCAAGGGCGCAACCGATACGTCGAACGTTCTCAACTACGGCATGGGCTACAATCTTCAGCGCTTCTCGACGCTGAACCAGATCAACAGGGATACGATCAAGAATCTCGTCCCGGTCTGGAACTACTCCCTCAACGACGATCGCAGCGAGGAATCGCAGCCGCTGGTGTATCAGGGCGTGATCTACGTGACCTCTCACAACGCGACCATGGCGGTGGACGCCAAGACCGGCAAGCAGATCTGGAAATCCAAGATCGAATATCCGGCAGAGACCCCGCGCATCGTCTGCTGCGGCATCATCAACCGCGGCGGCGCACTGTTCGACGGCAAGCTGTTCCGCACCACGCTCGATGCCAACGTGATTGCAATCGACATCAAGGACGGCAAGGAGCTGTGGCGACAGAAGGCGGCCGACATCAAGGAAGGCTACTCGATGACGGTCGCTCCGCTGGTCGCCGACGGCGTCGTCATCACCGGCATTTCCGGTGCCGAATTCGGCACCCGCGGCTTCATCGACGGCTGGGATCCGGCAACGGGCAAGCACCTCTGGCGCACCCACTCGATCCCCTCGCCGGACGAGCCCGGCGGCGACACCTGGAAGGGCGACACCTGGAAGCTCGGCGGCGGCTCGACCTGGATCACGGGGTCCTATGATCCCGAGCTGAACACCGTGTATTGGGGCATCGGCAATCCCGGCCCGTTCAACGCGGCCGTGCGTCCCGGCGACAATCTCTACACTTGCTCCGTGCTGGCGATGGATCCCAAGACCGGCAAGATCAAGTGGCACTACCAGTTCTCGCCGAACAATCCGTTCGACTATGACGCGGTGGCCGAGATGGTCCTCGCCGACATGAATGTCGAGGGCAAGCCGACCAAGGTGCTGATGGACGCCAACCGCAACGGCTTCTTCTACGTGCTCGACCGCACCAACGGGAAGTTGCTCGCCGCCAATCCTTACGTGAAGGTGAATTGGGCGACCGGCGTCGACCTGAAGACGGGCAAGCCGATCGAGACCGACGTCGTCAAGGATGCTCGCGACGGCAAGAAGGTCACCGTCTATCCGTCGATCCTCGGCGGCAAGAACTGGGAGCCGATGTCGTTCAACCCGCAGACGGGCCTTGCCTACGCCAACACGCTCGCCTTCGGCGGCAAGTACAAGTCGGAGCCCGTCACCTTCAAGCAGGGTGAATGGTATCTCGGCATGGACCTGACCGATCCCTGGGAGTGGGGTGACGGTGCGCGCGGCCATCTGAAGGCGATCGATCCGATGACCGGCAAGGCGAAGTGGGAGGCGGCCAGCGACATTCCGCGCTTCTCCGGCGTGCTGTCGACGGCGGGCGGCGTCGTGTTCACGGGTGCGCTGACCGGCGAGTTCGAGGCCTTCGATGCCGACACCGGCAAGAAGCTCTGGCAGTTCCAGACCGGCTCCGGCATCGAGGGACAGCCGGTGACCTGGCAGCAGGACGGCGTGCAATATGTCGCCGTCACGTCTGGCTACGGCGGCGTCTACTCGCTGTTCTCCGGCGACGAACGGCTGGCCAAGGTGCCGCCCGGCGGCTCGCTGTGGGTCTTTGCGGTGAAGCAGTAACGGCGAGACATTTTGAGGCACATATCTCACAAGACGGTGGCGATCCTCGCCACCGTCGCGGTGCTGACGGTCGCGCTTGCGGCGACCGTTCGTGCCGCGGATGATTCGAACGGCAATCCGCTGCAGGCGCAGATCGACCACGGCAAGTCGACCTATGCCGAAAAATGCTCGCACTGCCACGGCCCCAATTTGATGAACTCCGGCACCATCACGCCTGATCTGCGCGCCTTCCCTGATGACAAGACGCGCTTCGTCACCACCGTGAAGAACGGCAAGAACAACAGGATGCCGCCCTGGGGCGATATCCTGAACGACGATGACATCGGCGATCTCTGGGCCTTCATCTCGAGCCGGAGGAAGCCATGAGGGACCGGCTTGCGGCGCTCGCGCTGCTGACGATGCTCGCAACTCCGGCGACGGCGGCCTGGACAGCGGCTTGGACGCCAGCCTGGGCGGCCGAACCCCTCGCCATCTGTCTCGACGAGGATCGCCCGCCGCTCTCGGCGCATCGCAAGGGCAAGCCGGATTCGGGCTTCGACGTGCTGCTGGCGCAGGCGATCGCGGAGCGGATGGGGCGGCAGCTCAGGATCCAATGGTTCGAGAGCAAGCTGGATGAGGATTCGAGCCCGCAGCTCGAGGCCAATGCGTTGCTGTCCGACGGCCGCTGCTCACTCGTCGGCGGCTACGCGTTGACGACGGATGCGCTGGTCAAGCCCGGCATGAAGACGGCGCGCCTGCCGGATTTCTCCGGCGCCACGCGTGACGACCATCGCCGCCGCGTCGCACTCGGCGTGCTGGCGCCGACCAAGCCTTACGTTTATTCGCCGATGACGGTGGTCCTTGGGCCGAAGGCGCGCGAGCGCAAGGTTGCCGATATCGGCGATCTCGCCGGGCTTCGCCTCGCGATCGAAAGCGGCTCTCTCGGCGACGCCATCCTCATGACGTTCGACAAGGGAAAGCTGATCGACAATATCACCCATCTCGTTCCCGGCCGCGACGACCTCCTGGGCGCGCTCAATCGTGGCGATTATGACGCGACCCTGATCGACCTTGCCCGCTACGACGCCCATCGCGCCGCGCATCCTGACACCGCCATCACCGCCTCCGGCTATTATTATCCGATCGGCGCCAATCGCGGCTATGTCGGGCTCGACGGCGATCCCGCCTTGATCGAGGGCGTCAACACGGCGCTGACGGATCTAGCCGCCGAGGGCAGGATCGCCGAATTCGGCAAGCAGGCCGGCCTCACCTATCTGCCGCCGCGCGAGCCCGCGATCCTCGGCGATGTCTGGACGAAGATCATTCAGCGGTGAGGACGTCATGCAGAGGCGCCATGCAGCGCCGCTCTCCCGTGTCATGCCCCGCGTAGGCGGGGCATCCAGTACGCCGCGGCCTGTCGGGTCAATCCCTGCCGCCTCGGAGTACTGATCGCCCGGTCAAGCCGGGCGATGACAGCGTGAGTGAGGCAAGATGTCAGCTCGCGCACCGAAGTCAGGCGGCTTGCCCCTGCGCATCCGACAAAGCCTGGTGTCACAAGCACATTGGCCGGCTATGATCACGCGCTGTCGCCGGGCGCCCCTCTCTGCTCCGGGCAAGAAAGGCCGAGCGCATGAAACCCGATGCCGTCGCCATCGCCGCCCTGGTCATCCTGCTCTTTCCGATGGGCTATTTCCTGCTGGCCTCGCCCGCATTCCTGCTGGTGAAGCTCGACATTCCGCCCGTCACGCAGTTGCTGCGCGGGATGTTCAACATCCAATTCCGAATGATTGCCGTGACCGGTGTCCTTGCGACCGTGGCTTTCCTCGTCGCTGGTCGGCCGCTGTTTGCCATGGGCATCGGCTTGATCGCGACCCTCGCGATCCGGGGGCGCGGCTGGTTCATGCGACGGATGGACGACGAGCTCAGCGCCAGGGATGCCGGCGATCCCGATGCCGTTCGTCGACTACGTCAACTGCATTGGAGCGGCATGCTCTGCAACGCAACGCTGGTCGCGGCGCTCGTGACCAGCATTCCCTACGTAGCTACCTCGAGTTAAGCAGCAGACCCGCCTAGGTTTCGTCCACCGCGCCCTGCTGTGCCTTGTGGATCGAGGACGGCACCACGCCGAAATATTTCCGGAATACGCGGCTGAAATGCGATGAGCTGGAGAAGCCCCAGGAGAATGCGACATCGGTGATGGTCTTGCCGCCGTGAGCCTCAAGTTCCTGCCGGCAATTCTGCAGGCGTGCCTGCCAGATGTAGTCGCTCACCGTGGTGCCGCGCTCCGAGAACAGCATGTGCAGATAACGCTTGGAGCAGCCGAGCTCGGCGGAGATCTGGTCGATGCACAGATCCGGATCGCGCAAATGTTCGCGGATGAAGAATTGGGCACGCACGTACATCGCCTCGGGCCCGACCCGATCGAACATCGTGTCGGCTTCGCGCAGCGGCAGCAGCAGCAGGTCGATCAGCGAATCGGCAACACCGACCGCGCTGTTGGCCGACAGCTTCGCCGCCTCGTCGAACGTGGCATGGACGAAGTCGTGGGCGATTCGCCCCGTTCCGATCTTTGCCGAGAGCTTGCAGGCCGGCATGCGCTGTGACGGGAAGCCACGATCGCGCAGCAGGGCCTTCGGCACGATCACCACGTCATGGCGTGTGAAAGCAGGGCTGATGATCGAGTGAGGACAGGAGACGTCATAGGCGATGATGTCGCCCGGATTCAGCTCGATGTGGCGGCCTTCCTGTTCGAAGTAGGACACGCCATAGGTCTGGAAATGAATCTTGATGTACGGGTGCTCGTTGGCCTTGGCGCGCGCGAGCGTGTGCGCGATGCGATGCTGGCTGACTTCGATCTGACAGAGCTTCAGCCGCGAGACCGAGGTGTAGTCGATGCGCCCTTCGAGCGAGGACGCCTCCAGCGGATCAACATCGAAGTGACCACACAGGCTCGTCAATCCGTCGACCCAGCTCTGGATCTGTCGCTTGGGCGTCAGTCCCGTCGTCGAGAGCGTGTGAATTGTGTCGGACATTAATCCAGCCACTGGTGATACCCGGAGATTCGACGCGAATCGCGGCCAGCGCCTGCTGGAGCCCTCAGCCATGATTGCGTGACGTTTACCTCAAATTTAGGCGGTCTTTTGAAACGAGCGCCATCGTTCCCTTGCCACCCTTGACGGTTAATCCTCCGCCTTAGTTGCACCGCCGTCAAGGGGAACCTGAGCGTTGAGCGTGGCGCCGCGCCGCACCGAAGCCGCTGAATTCGCTACCGCAAAATCAAAAACTTTGCGTTCGTGCGCTGTCGAGCAAAGCGGGTTCACTCTTGGGCAAGTTTCCCGTTGGCGAAGTCGTTAGGGATTGCGGCAGGAACAAAAAGAACGGGCCGCTCCTGCACGTGGACCCGTAGCTCTCATCAGGAGGAGGAAACAGCACAGCATCGTTTCTGGTCCCCTAAGTGACCGCCCTGCACGAGCAGACGCCGGACGAGAAGCCCGGTGATTAAGCAATGCTTCGGAAACAATAAACGAGACCAACGGAGGAATGACTATGCGCAAGGTGCTACTGGCGACCTTTCTCGGCTCCGCGGCGGCTCTCGCCGTCGGGACCGCGTCGGCCAATGACGAGTTGATCAAGATGTCGCAGAACCCGAAAGACTGGGTGATGCCGACCGGCGACTACGCCAACAACCGCTACTCCAAGCTCAATCAGATCAACGCACAAAATGTCGGCAAGCTCCAGGTTGCCTGGACCTTCTCGACCGGCGTGCTGCGCGGCCACGAAGGCGGCCCGCTGATCGTCGGCAACATGATGTACGTCCATACGCCGTTCCCGAATAAGGTCTACGCCATTGACCTTTCGAACGAGAACAAGATCGTCTGGAAGTACGAGCCGAAGCAGGATCCGAACGTCATCCCGGTGATGTGCTGCGACACGGTTAACCGCGGCCTCGCTTTCGGCGACGGCAAGATCTTCCTGCATCAGGCCGACACGACTCTCGTCGCGCTCGACGCCAAGACCGGTCAGGTCGCATGGACCGCCAAGAACGGCGATCCGAGCAAGGGCGAGACCGGCACCTCGGCACCGATGGTCGTCAAGGACAAGGTGCTGATCGGCATCTCCGGTGGCGAGTTCGGCGTTCAGGCCCACATGAGCGCCTACGACATCAAGACCGGCAAGCTGGCCTGGCGCGGTTATTCCGAAGGGCCGGATGACCAGATCCTGGTCAACGACAGCACCACCGCACTCGGCAAGCCGATCGGCAAGGATTCGAGCCTCAAGACCTGGCAAGGCGATCAGTGGAAGATCGGCGGCGGCGCCACCTGGGGCTGGATTTCCTACGATCCCGAGCTGAACCTGATCTACTACGGATCGGGCAACCCCTCGACCTGGAATCCGAAGCAGCGTCCCGGCGACAACAAATGGTCGATGACGATCTGGGCACGTAACCCGGACACCGGCGTTGCCAAGTGGGTCTATCAGATGACGCCCCATGACGAATGGGACTATGACGGCGTCAACGAGATGATCCTCTCGGATCAGTCGATCAACGGCCAGGCCCGCAAGCTGCTGACGCATTTCGATCGTAACGGCCTCGGCTATACGCTCGACCGCGCCACCGGCGAGCTTCTGGTCGCCGAGAAGTACGATCCGAAGGTGAACTGGACCTCCGGCGTCGACATGGACAAGAACTCGCCGACCTATGGTCGTCCGAAGGTGCTCGACGCAGCTTCGACCGACAAGGCGGGCGAAGATCACAACGTGAAGGGCATCTGCCCGGCGGCGCTCGGCACCAAGGACGAGCAGCCGGCAGCCTACTCGCCGGACACGCAGCTGTTCTACGTTCCGACCAACCACGTCTGCATGGACTACGAACCGTTCAAGGTGAGCTACACCGCGGGCCAGCCCTATGTGGGTGCGACGCTCTCGATGTATCCCCCGCAGGGCGATACCAACATGGGTAACTTCATCGCCTGGGACGGCAAGACCGGCAAGATCGTGTGGTCGAACAAGGAGCAGTTCTCGGTCTGGTCGGGTGCACTCGCAACCGCAGGCGGCGTGGTATTCTACGGCACGCTCGAAGGCTACCTGAAGGCGGTCGACGCCAAGACCGGCAAGGAGCTCTACAAGTTCAAGACTCCCTCCGGCATCATCGGCAACGTGACCACCTATGAGAACGGCGGCAAGCAGTATGTCGCAGTGCTCTCGGGCGTCGGCGGCTGGGCCGGTATCGGTCTGGCAGCAGGTCTGACTGACCCGACCGCAGGCCTCGGCGCGGTCGGTGGCTACGCGGCTCTCAGCAACTACACGGCGCTCGGCGGCACGCTGACCGTGTTCTCGCTGCCCAACTAGTCTCTGTTCGGTATCGCTCCGGCGCGTGGATCAGCTCCACGCGCCGGCTTGTCTCCACCTGATGCCTTCGAGGAACATCTCTTGCGTAAAATCTGCTCTGTCATTGCTGCGATGATCTTCGTTGCGTCCGGGGGAATTGCTGTTGCGGACGGATCGGGCGATCCGACCGCCGTCAAACAGAACGAAACTGGCGAATGGCTCGATAAGGACGGGAATCCGACCTACAAGATCAACGGCGACTCCGTCGACTGGTATACCTATTCCGGGTATCGCCGCTATCACTCCGACTGCCATGTATGTCATGGCCCCGACGGCATGGGCTCGTCCTATGCGCCGGCGCTGAAGGATTCGCTCAAGACGATGAGCTATGCCGACTTTCTCAGCACCGTTGCGTCTGGTCGCAAGAACGTGTCGACCGCGGCAGAGAACGTGATGCCGGCCTTCGGCGATAACCCGAACGTCGCCTGCTACATGGACGATCTCTACATCTATCTGCGCGCCCGCTCCAACGACGCCTGGGGTCGCGCCCGACCGGCCAAGCATGAGGACAAGAACGACGCCTATACCAAGAATGAAGACTCGTGCATGGGCAAGAAGTGAACGTTTGCAGCCCGGCCGAGACTTACGTCTCGGCATCCTGCGAGAATTTGAGGAGTTACCGATGAAGACACGCGCCGCTGTCGCTTTCGAAGCCAAGAAACCGCTGGAGATCGTCGAAGTCGATCTGGAAGGACCGAAGGCCGGCGAAGTCCTGGTCGAGATCAAGGCGACGGGCATCTGCCATACCGACGCCTATACGCTCGACGGATTCGACAGCGAAGGGATATTCCCGTCGATCCTCGGCCATGAGGGCGCCGGCATCATCCGCGAGATCGGCGCGGGCGTCACCTCGGTGAAGCCGGGCGATCACGTCATCCCGCTCTACACGCCGGAATGTCGGCAGTGCAAGAGCTGCCTGAGCCAGAAGACCAATCTCTGCACCGCGATCCGAGCGACGCAAGGAAAGGGCGTGATGCCCGACGGCACCAGCCGGTTCTCCTACAAGGGCAAGCCGATCTACCACTATATGGGCTGCTCGACCTTCTCCAATTTCACGGTGCTGCCCGAGATCGCGGTGGCGAAGATCCGCGAGGACGCGCCCTTCGACAAGAGTTGCTACATCGGCTGCGGCGTCACCACCGGCGTCGGCGCCGTCGTCAACACCGCGAAGGTCACGCCCGGCTCCAACGTCGTCGTGTTTGGTCTCGGCGGTATCGGCCTCAACGTCATCCAGGGCGCCAAGATGGCCGGCGCCGACAAGATCATCGGCGTCGACATCAACGACTCCAAGGAGGAATGGGGTCGCCGGTTCGGCATGACCGACTTCGTCAATCCCAAGAAAATCACGGGCGACATCGTCCCGCATCTGGTTACCCTGACCGACGGCGGCGCCGATTACACCTTCGACTGCACCGGCAACACGACGGTGATGCGCCAGGCGCTCGAAGCCTGCCACCGCGGCTGGGGCACCTCGATCATCATTGGCGTTGCCGAAGCAGGCAAGGAGATCGCCACCCGTCCGTTCCAGCTCGTCACCGGCCGCAACTGGCGCGGCACCGCCTTCGGCGGCGCCCGCGGCCGCACCGACGTGCCGAAGATCGTCGACTGGTACATGAACGGAAAGATCCAGATCGATCCGATGATCACCCACACACTCAAGCTCGAAGACATCAACAAGGGCTTCGACCTGATGCATGAGGGCAAATCAATTCGTTCAGTCGTCGTGTTCTAGCCCAAGCGTCACCCCCAAGGAGGATCGACCCATGACTGTTGCACTCCACCCATCGATCGATAACGGCCTCAAACAAGGTACCGGGCACTTTGCCGGTGGCACGCTCGCCTGCAAATGCAAGGACCATCAGGTCAAGGTCGGCATCAAGGGCGACGTGGCGCACAACCACGCCTGCGGCTGCACCAAGTGCTGGAAGCCGCAGGGCGCGACCTTCTCGGTCGTGGCCGTCGTCCCGCGCCAGAACCTCACCGTGCTCGAGAACGGCGACAAGCTCCAGATCGTCGACGCCTCCGCGGTGATCCAGCGGCATGCCTGCAAGGCCTGCGGCACCCACATGTTCGGTCGGATCGAGAACAAGAACCATCCGTTCTACGGTCTCGATTTCATCCATCCGGAGCTGTTCCAGGAGCAGGGCTCGCAGGCGCCGCAATTTGCCGCTTTCGTCTCCTCGGTGATCGAGTCCGGCGTCAAGCCCGAGCAGATGGCCGGCATCCGGTCGCGGTTGAAGGAAATCGGCCTCGAGCCCTATGACTGCCTGTCGCCGGCGCTGATGGATGCGATCGCGACCCACGTGGCGAAGGCCAAAGCTGCCTGACAAGGCCGCGTGACGATGCCCCGTCCGCTCGCTGGTTCGCCAGCGAGCGTGATGGGTGCGGCTCTCGAACGATTGCGGCCATGCTGCCGCCTGAGCGCTTTGCGTATGCGAGCGCGTCCCGCTCCCTCAGTCCTGGTCTTTGAATGACTGCGCAGAGCCGCCCCTCTTCCGTCTTGAAGTCGGCGCGGCCCAGCGATTCTCCCTCCCTCGACTGAGGACTACTGCTTCGTCCGCCCAGTCCCTCTGGCGGACGAAGCTTTTTCGCTGCAGCTTCGATTTCCTGATCGCCCCACGCACGACGCCTTGTCGCGCCCTGCTTTTGACAAACCCCGGATGCAGCCTGTCGACGTCGACTACACCCGGCTGTGAATGCCGGTGCGGCGCGTTTCCTGCTACGGTCGCGCCATCACGATGCCGCGCGAGTTCAATCAAATAAGAACAAAACGGGAGGTATCGAGCACATCCGGACATCACGATTCGCATTCCAGCTTCCCGCCGGGACCTGCCCGTGTGGGACGACGAGTTGGAATGCAATCACACCGACACTACGGGCATTGCGCCGACCGAAATCGGCAATGTTGAAATCAGCAAGCTTATGAAGAGCGAGGGACGATCATGATCAAGGTGAAGATCAACGGCCAGGAACAGAGCTGGGACGGCGACCCGGATCTGCCGCTACTCTGGTTCCTGCGCGACGAAGCCGGCCTGACCGGTACCAAGTTCGGCTGCGGCCAGGCGCTTTGCGGCGCGTGCACCGTCATCGTCGACAAGGAGGCGGTGCGCTCCTGCATTACCTCGATCAACGATGTCGCCGGGCGCGAGGTCACCACGATCGAGGGGCTGCATCCGGACGGAGATCATCCTGTCCAGAAAGCCTGGCGCCAGGTCAACGTTCCCCAATGCGGCTTCTGCCAGGCCGGCCAGATCATGCAGGCGGCTGCGCTGCTGATGGACAATCCCAAGCCATCGCACGACCAGATCCGCGAAGCGATGTCCGGCAACATCTGTCGCTGCGGCTGCTATCAGCGCATCGAGAACGCGGTTCATCTCGCATCGACGGGAGTGTGACATGAATTTCATCGACAATCCCGGCAAGCTCCGTGGCTTCGAGAAGAACATCAAGGTCGAGAAGATCTCCCGCCGCAGCATCCTCAAGGGGCTCGGCGTCACCGGCGGCTTCGTGCTCGCCGCGCCCGTGATGACGCGGCAGGCCTTTGCCTACGAGACCGGCGCCGGCAAGATGCCGCATGGCGTCGTGGTCGATCCGCGCGTGTTCGTTGCGGTCGCGCCTGACGGCACCGTCACCATCCTCGCCCACCGCTCCGAGATGGGCACCGGCGTGCGAACCAGCCTGCCGCTGATCGTGGCCGAGGAGATGGAGGCCGACTGGTCCAAGGTCAAGGTGCAGCAGGCTCCTGGCGACGAGGTGAAGTTCGGCAATCAGGACACCGATGGTTCGCGCAGCACGCGGCACTATCTGATCCCGATGCGCCAGATCGGCGCCTCCGCCCGCACCATGCTGGAGCAGGCTGCGGCCAAGCGCTGGAATGTGCCGGCGACCGAGGTGAAGGCGGTCAATCACGAGGTGGTCCACAGCGCCAGCGGACGCAAGCTCGGCTTCGGCGAGCTGGCTGCCGATGCTGCCAAGGAATCGGTGCCTGCTGTCGAAGGCCTCAAGCTGAAGGATCCGAAAGACTTCCGCTATCTCGGCAAGGGCCAAGTCAGCATCGTCGATCTCCACGACATCACCACCGGCAAGGCCCGCTACGGCGCCGACGTGCGTCTTCCCGGCATGAAATACGCCGTGATCGCGCGCCCGCCGGTGACCGGCGGCAAGCTCACCTCGTTCGATCCGGACGCGGCGCTGAAAGTGCCCGGCGTCGAGAAGGTGATGAAGGTTCAAGGCTGGCCGTGGCCGTCGAAATTCCAGCCGCTCGGCGGCGTCGCCGTCATCGCCCGCAACACCGGCGCTGCGATCAAGGGCCGCGACGCGCTGAAGCTGGTCTGGGATGACGGCGCCAACGGCAAGTACGATTCCGTCGCCTACCGCAAGGAGCTCGAGGAGGCCTCGCGCAAGCCGGGTCTGGTCGTGCGGCAAGAGGGCGACGCGGACGCCGCGCTGAAGTCCGCCGACAAGGTCGTAACAGGCGAATACTACCTGCCGCATCTTGCCCATGTCAGCATGGAGCCGCCGGTCGCGGTCGCCGACGTCAAGGGCGACAAGGCGGAGATCTGGGCGCCGGTGCAAAGCCCCGGGGGGACCCGCGAGGACATCGCCAAGACCCTCGGCATTCCCGAGGGCAATGTCACCGTCAACGTCACGCTGCTCGGTGGCGGTTTCGGCCGCAAATCGAAATGCGACTATGCGCTCGAGGCAGCGCTGCTCTCGAAGGAGCTCGGCGTGCCGGTCAAGGTGCAATGGACGCGCGAGGACGACATCCACCACGACTTCCTGCACACGGTCTCGGTGGAACGGATCGAGGCGGGGCTCGACAAGGACGGCAAGGTGATCGCCTGGCGTCATCGCAGCGTGGCGCCGACCATCGCCTCGACCTTCGCGGCCGGGGCCAAGCATGCAGCGTCGTTCGAGCTCGGCATGGGGCTCGTCGACATGCCGTTCGAGATCGCCAACATCTCCTGCGAGAACCCGGAAGCCGCGGCGTTCACCCGCATCGGCTGGTTCCGCTCGGTCTCGAACATCCCGCGCGCCTTCGCGGTGCAATCCATGGTCGGCGAGATCGCGAATGCGACCGGGCGCGACCAGAAGGAGACGTTGCTCGCGTTGATCGGCAGCCCGCGCATCGTCAAGCCAAACGTCAAGGACCTCTGGAACTACGGCGAGCCCTATGACAGCTACCCGATCGACACGGCGCGCCTGCGCAAGGTGGTCGAGCTGGTCGCCGAGAAGGGCGAATGGGGACGGACGGTGCCGAAGGGCCATGGGCTCGGCATCGCCGTGCACCGCAGCTTCGTCAGCTATATCGCCACCATCGTCGAGGTGGCCGTCGACGAAAAGGGCAAGCTGACGGTGCCACGGGTCGACACCGCAATCGACTGCGGCACCTATGTCAACCCCGAGCGCATCGCCTCCCAGATCGAAGGCGCCGCGATCATGGGCCTGAGCCTCGCCAAATACGGCGCGGTCACCTTCAAGGACGGCAAGGTGGAGCAGAAGAACTTCGACGACTTCCAGGTCGTCAGGATCGACGAGGCTCCGCTGGTGACGAACGTCCACATCGTGCCGCCCGCATCCGACACGCCGCCGAGCGGCGTCGGCGAGCCCGGCGTGCCGCCTTTCGCACCGGCGCTGATGAACGCGATCTTCGCCGCGACCGGCAAGCGCATCCGCGCGCTTCCGATCGGCAAGCAACTTGAGGCTTAGCGGGAACACAAACGGCGTCGCGCCGTTTCCCATCGATCTGACAGGAGCAGATCGATGATCAACATTCCCAGGGCGCTCGCAGTCTCGCTGCTGTCGAGCGCCTTTCTTTTGACCACGGCGGCCGCGTTCGCCCAGAGCAGCAACACCACGCCGCCGACCACGGCGACGCGCCCCACCGCGCCGGACCAGAGCTCGCTTCCCAACGCCAGCGCCCCACCCGCCTCGACCACCCAGACCACAGGTCAGAGCAGCACCGATCCGAAGGTTCGGGAGATGAATCAGGCCGAGAAAGACAAGGTCGATCGGCAGGGCAAATAGTGACCTGACGGCTCCGCATGAATGTGCCCTCTCCCCTTGCGGGAGGGGCAGCGACGCTGGGAGATGCGCACTCCCTCGGATGAGGGGTTGTCTCCGCGAATCCAACTGCCTTATGAAGCTGCTGAAGCAACCCCTCATCCGGCGCTTCGCGCCACCTTCTCCCACAAGGGGAGAAGGAATGAAAGGACGCAAAATGCGGCGGACGTTGCCGTCCGCCGCATTTGCCCCCTGTCGCTCCGCGTCTCTCGATCCGCCTGCGGAGCTCATTTCTTCAGCGCGAACACCCAGATCACGCCGCCTTGCGGCACGTTGGACTCGATGCCGATATTGTTGGTCGCGAGCGCGTCCTGGATCCGCTGCGCGTCCACGCCCCAGCCCGACTGGATCGCGACATATTGCGTGCCGTCGATCTCATAGGACATCGGCATGCCCATGATGCCTGAGTTGGTCTTCTGCTCCCAGAGCAGCTCGCCGGTCTTGGCGTTGAAGGCGCGGAAGTTGCGGTCGTTGGTGCCGCCGGCGAAGACGAGATCGCCTGCGGTGGCCGTCACCGATCCGAACATCTGCGACTTCGGGAAGTTGTGCTGCCAGACCTTCTTGCCGGTCGCGGGATCCCAGGCCTGGATCTCGCCGAAATGATCGGCGCCCGGCTTGGTCTTCAGGCCGATGTCCTCCGGCTTGGTGCCGAGCCAGAGCTCGCCGGGCTTGAGCGGGATCTTCTCGCCGGTGAAGCCGCCGCAGAAATTCTCGTTCGCGGGCACGTAGACGAGACTGGTCTTCCGGCTGTAGGCCGCCGACGGCCAGTCCTTGCCGCCCCACAATGACGGACAGAACTCGACGCGTTTGCCCACCACCGGCTTGTGATCGGGATCGAGGATCGGCTTGCCGTTCTCGTCGATGCCCTTCCAGACGTCGGTCGAGACGAACGGCCAGCCCGCGACGTAGTTGATCTTGGTCGGCGTGCGCTCGAGCACCCAGAAGATGGCATCGCGGCCGGGATGGATCAGGCTCTTGATGCTGCGGCCGTCGCGCTGGAGATCGACCAGCATCGGCGCATCGACCTCGTCCCAGTCCCAGGAATCGTTCTGGTGGTACTGGTGATAGGTCTTGATCTTGCCGTTGCCGGGATCGAGCGCGAGCACCGACGATGTATAGAGATTGTCACCGGGATGCATCTCGCCGGGCCACGGCGCGGCATTGCCGACACCCCAATAGATCGTCTTGGTGTCCTTGTCGTAGGTGCCGGTCATCCAGGCCGAGCCGCCGCCGTTCTTCCAGTCGTCGCCCTGCCAGGTGTCGTGGCCGGGCTCGCCCTCGCCAGGAATGGTGAAGGTGCGCCACAGCTCCTTGCCGTCCTTGGCATCGTAGGCAGCGACATAGCCGCGCACGCCGAACTCGCCGCCAGAACCGCCGACGATGACCTTGCCATCGACGATCAGCGGCATCAGGGTCATGTACTGACCCTTCCTGTAATCCTGCACCTTGGTGTCCCACATCACCTTGCCGGTCTTGGCATCGAGCGCGACGACGTGGTCGTCGGTGGTGGCGAGATAGAGCTTGTCCTCCCACAGGCCGACGCCGCGGCTGGTCGGATGCAGCTGGAACAGATCGTCGGGGAGCTGCCGCTTGTAGCGCCAATATTCGTCGCCGGTCTTCGCATTCAGCGCGATCACCTGCCCCATCGGGGTCGCCACGAACATCACGCCGTTGTTGACGATCGGCGGCGCCTCATGGCCTTCGACGACGCCGGTGGCGAATGTCCAGACCGGCGTGAGGTCCTTCACGTTCGAGGTGTTGATCTGGTCGAGCGGGCTATAGCCCTGCCCGTCATAGGTGCGCCGATAAAGCATCCAGTTGCCGGGTTCCGGATTTTCCAGGCGCTGCTGGGTGACGGGCGCGTAATTCTCGATCGGGCCGGCGATCACGGCGGTCGAGACGACACATGTGAAGGCGACGAAGCCGGACAATAACCATTGCTTCCTGGTCATGTACGTTTTCATGGACGTTTCCCCTTTTCATCCGAATGAATTCTTGTTTTGAATTCTTGTCGTTCGTCCCGAAATCCGCCGCTGGGCGGATGCGGCCTCTCGTGAGGCGGGCGTATCCCGCACGATCCATCATCCCTGCTGCGCGCCACCTACCTTTCCGATGAAGCCACCCGCAACGCTGAGCGAACCGTCGCTTAACGACAGCGGCAGTGCCGCGAGGCGTCGTGGGGCGGGCCCGAACACGACCTGCGCGCCCTGGCGAGGATCATATTCGGAGTTGTGGCAGGGACACTTGAAGACGGTCACGTCGCCCCCCTGATCCGCCTTCACCCATTCCGTTACCGGACAGGCGGCATGAGCGCAGACCGCCGAATAGGCAACAATACCGCCGGCTGCGCGTGCGCGCGTGGTCTCATCGAGCTCGTTTGCGTCGAGCTTCACGACAAGAATCTCGTTCAGGCGTGAGCCGCTGCGAACGACAGAGGTTTTTGGATCCTTCGGCCAGGCGCGAACCGGAGGGCCGCCCAGCTTCAGGTCGTCCGGCTTGATGAGCTGACCTTCGTTGTCGCCCTCGGAGAGCACGAGCAGATCGCCTTTCTGCGGCCGCTCGTCAGCACCCGGCTGATCATCGTCAGCCCTTGCTGGCGCGGGCCTGGCCAGGCAGGCCGTGGTGGCGAGCGCACCGAGCAGCAGCGCTCGTCGCGTTTGCTCGGCGCAGGTTTCAGGTTCCGCAATGTTGTCGGAGGATGACGATGCGATGTTGGATGATGCATTCGACATGCATGCTAGCAGGCGCTGGAACTCTGCCGAAATGAAGGCGAAGAATTGGCGCCGCAGTGCATCAATATGGCCTTACTCGCTTTGATTGAACACGATTGCACGCATTCAAACGCGTTTTTGCCGTTTCCACATCATGCCGCGCGATCGGCATGATGATTTTGCAGATCAGGTCGATGCTCCAGGAATTGGTGCGGCACGCGGTTGGCCAGACGATGCAACTTTTAAGCGATTCAACCGCAAGGTCTCATGGCAGCTTCGCGCGTTCAGGACCGCAGCACATGGCGCGGCGATGCGATGCGGCCGGCGATGGTGGCCGATGCCATCTCGAAACTGTCAGCGATGCGACGGGCCCGGTCGATGAAAAGGCCGGCCGCCGGCGGCGGGCAGACCTCGCGCGCTGTCTGTTCGAACAGGTCGAGCCAGCGGTCGAAATGATCGCCCTTCAAGCCGAGCGGCATATGCGCCCGCATCGGGGAGCCGTGATAGCGGCCGCTCATCAGCGCCACCGAGGACCAGAAGTCCTTGAGCTTGGCCAGATGCTCGTCCCAATTCTGCACGATCGCGAAGACCGGCCCGAGCAGTGCATCCTCACGCACCCGTCCATAGAAGCGGGTGACGAGTTCCCCGATCATCTCCTCGGTGATCCCGGTGCGCTCGATCGCATCCTGGGTGAGCAGGTTCCGCCGCGCGGCCGCCGCCTCGCGCTCGGCCTTCAGTCGATCCGACATGTCCTTCGTTTTCCGATTTGTTGTTCCCGCGAGCCGCCCATTCAACATTGTCGGGCCAAGTGCGCGCGACGTCTTTGTCGTGGCGCAAATTGCGGGTTGGGCGGCGGGCAAATTCGAGCCCGGCGCATGCTCCTTGAGCATTATTGTAGGGTGGGTTGGGCGAAGCCGTAACCCACCATGCTTCTGCGCATGCGACCGAAGTTGGTGGGTTACTCAACGAACCGCGCTTCGCGCAGCCGCTAAGCTAACCCACCCTACAGCGCCATCTTTGCAGCGATTACAGGTTCACGCGCCGTAGCTATAAAAGCCCTGCCCGGTCTTGCGGCCGAGATGGCCGGCATCGACCATTTCCTTGAGCAGGGGGGCTGGACGGTATTTAGGATCGTTGAAGCCTTTATAAAAGACCTCCATCACCGACAGCATGGTGTCGAGGCCGACCAGATCAGCCAGCGCCAGCGGCCCGATCGGATGGTTGCAGCCGAGCTTCATGCCGGCGTCGATTTCTTCCGCGGTCGCGATGCCCTCCTGGAGCGCGAAGATCGCCTCGTTGATCATCGGGCACAGGATGCGGTTGACGGCGAAGCCAGGGCTGTTCTTGGCCGTGATCGCCACCTTGCCGACGCGCTGGGCGAAGTCGAGCGCCGTGGCGTGGGTGTCGTCGGACGTCTGCAAGCCGCGGATGAGTTCCAGCAGCTGCATCACCGGAACCGGGTTGAAGAAGTGCATGCCGATGAAGCGATCGGGACGATCGGTCGCCGCGGCAAGCTTGGTGATCGAGATCGACGAGGTGTTGGTGGCAACCAGCGTGCGCGGCGACAGCGTGGCGCAGAGGTCCTTCAGGATCTTGACCTTGAGCTCCTCGTTCTCGGTCGCGGCCTCGATGACGAGATCGCAGTCGGCAAGCTTCGCCCGATCAGTGGTGCCGGTGATGCGCTTGAGCGTCGCCTCGCGGTTGGCCGCCGAGATCTTCTCCTTCTTGACCAGGCGCTCAAGGCTGCCGCCGACGGTCGAGATGCCGCGGTTCACCGCCGCATCGGAAATGTCGACCATCACGACCGACAGCCCGGCCGCGGCGCAGATTTGGGCGATGCCGTTGCCCATGGTCCCGGCTCCGATGATGCCAACGGTATTGATCATGGAATGACGTCCTTCTCGTTGACGGGCCGGCCTTGAGCGGCAGCGTGCCCGGTTTGACCTGAATTTCGAGCCGCGGCGCGCTTTGCGTGCTGCACCGCATCCAGGCTCTTCCTTAGCGCATCCGTGGCGAGAATAAAGCCGCCTTTCCGTAGGCAAAGGACATGATTTGGCGACCTCGCGGCC
Source organism: Bradyrhizobium guangzhouense (assembly GCF_004114955.1). Taxonomy (NCBI): domain Bacteria; kingdom Pseudomonadati; phylum Pseudomonadota; class Alphaproteobacteria; order Hyphomicrobiales; family Nitrobacteraceae; genus Bradyrhizobium; species Bradyrhizobium guangzhouense. The sequence continues at coordinate 2,156,661 of NZ_CP030053.1, read as the reverse complement.
TGATCGGCCCGAGTTTTGCGGCTGGTTTCGCCCCCTGAGAGTATCCAAGCCGCTCCGTGCCTGTATTCTCTGACACTCGTCACGACGGCAGGGACGAGTTTTGAAGCGAGGTCGCGGCCACGGCAGTGACCATCCCTTGACATTCGGCCTGGCGCCGAGACATCACGCCGGATGAACGATTTCACGCGATCCATCGTTGCCGCATTCACGCTGATCGGCGAGGCCGATCCCGAGCTGCTCGGCATCGTCGCACTGTCGGTGCGCGTCAGCCTGACGGCCAGCATGATCGCGCTGCTGATCGGCGCGCCGTTCGGAGCCTTGCTGGCGATCACGCGCTTTCGTGGGCGCCAAGTCATCATCGTGCTGACCAACGCGCTGCTCGGCCTGCCGCCAGTCGTTGTCGGGCTCGCGCTTTATCTTCTGCTGTCGCGCTCCGGTCCGCTCGGCGCGGCCGGCCTGCTGTTCACGCCGACGGCGATGGTGATCGCGCAGACTCTGCTGGCAACCCCGATCGTGGTCGCGCTGGTGCATCGGCCGGCGAGCCTGCTATGGGCTGAATATGGCGACCTCGCGCGGATCGACGGGCTCTCGACGCTGCGCAGCATCGGCCTGTTGTTCGCGCTCGGCCGCACCTCGCTGCTGACGGCGTTTCTCGCCGCGTTCGGGCGCGCCATCGCCGAGGTCGGCGCCATCATCATCGTCGGCGGCAATATCAGGGGCTTTACCCGCACGATGACGACGGCGATCGCGCTGGAGACCAGCAAGGGCGACCTGCCGCTGGCGCTCGGGCTCGGTTTGATCCTGCTCGCGCTCAGCATCGCGGTCTCGACCGTCGCCTTCCTGCTAGTGGGACGCGTTGGGGAAAAATAGCTGATCGCCGCCGACCTTGTAGCCGGCGATCGCATCCTGCCCCTTCGCCGAGATCAGCCAGTCGATGAAGGCCTGCCCGTCCTTCGCCTTGACGTTCGGATGCTTGTCCGGATTGACCAGCATGACGCCGTATTGGTTGAACAACCGCTTGTCGCCTTCGGTCAGGATCGCAAGCTCGCCTCTGTTCTTGAACGACAGCCAGGTGCCGCGGTCTGACAGCAGATACGCATTCGACGACGACGCCATGTTCAGCGCGGGGCCCATGCCCTGGCCGATCTCGCGATACCAGCCGTCCTTGCCGGCAGCGGGATCGACACCGGCCTCCTTCCACAATCTCAGCTCGGCGGCATGCGTGCCGGACTTGTCGCCGCGCGAGATGAACAGCGCTTTGGCCGCCGAGATCTTGCGCAGGGCGTCGACGACGTCCTTGTCGCCGGCGATCTTTGCGGGGTCGCTCTTCGGGCCGACGATGACGAAGTCGTTGTACATCACGTCGAAGCGCTTCACGCCCTGGCCTTCCGACATGAACTTGTCTTCGGCCGGCCTGTCATGGACGAACACAACGTCGGCATCGCCGCGCCGCCCGATATCGAGCGCCTGGCCGGTGCCGACCGCGACCACCTTCACCACGATCCCTTCCGCCTTCGTAAACAGCGGCAGCAGATAGCCGAACAGGCCGGACTGCTCCGTCGACGTCGTCGAGGCCACGGTGATGCTGCGGTCCTGCGCCATCGCGCATGTCGACCAGACCAGAACCGCTGCGATGGCGGCAAGCTTCTTCATGATATCGTCCTCACTCTCAGATGATTCAAACTAGATGGAGAGGATGACGCAGGAAAGCCCGACATTGGGCGTGTGCGCCTCATGAGCGCTATCGCGTATAGGGCGGTCCTCCTGCGACGCATCCTTCGAGACTCTGCATCCGGCGGGCCCTGACGATGAGGGCGGAATGCTTGGCCGCCGTGTCGGCGGTTGCTTCACGCCGGCCTCACGGCTGTTGAACCTCACGTGATGAGTCCTGCAATCACGTGGCGGCGCGGAATTTCGCACGTTCCGGCCGATCCCTAGGGATACAACAGCTTTGAGCGTCCCATGACAAAGACAAATATCATTGCCACCTTGCGGATCATCCTCTCACTTGCGATCGCGGGTCCAGCGCAGGCCTGGCCTGGACAGTCCTCGAGCGTCGACTGCGCCTGGGGCAACGAAACCACAGACTGCGAAGCGCTCGCCATGGCGCTCGTCCGCAAGCATGCGCCGGCGCGTTCGAACAGCCGCAAAGCAGAGCGCGCCGTCATGCCTTTTTCGTCGTCGCGCCTGCCCGATCATGACGAAGATCCGCTTGCATCGATGCATTTCGAATGAACGCTGTGGCCCGCCGGCCTGTGCAGATGTTCTGCAATTGGTCCCGCCTCAATTGACAGGGGCGTGACGGCCGGGGCAGTTTTTCACATTGCTGGCGAATCAGCTGAAGCCCACGGCCCCGAGTACCTCTTGGACAACTCCCAGTGCTTTCGAGACTGATATCGTTGCTGAGCCGCATTCCTGCGGTGAAATGGGCGTTCAACCGGCTTCGGCCCCTGCCGCACAGCGGCAGCATCGAGCTGACGCCGAGCGCAGCGGATGAACAGCCCGCCGTCATCGCGATCGCAGAGGCCGCTCCGACCGCCGAGACAATCGCCGGCGAGGATTCGTCCCCGGAGACGTTGGCAGCAATTGCGCCCGGCGTCGTCGAGGAGATTTCAATCTGTTCGGTTGAGATCGCGCATGAGCCGGTTGATGCGCCCGAACTGATCAGCAGCGATCCGCCGGCGCAACGCTTGGCGAATGTCGAGCCTGATGACGTGGATGAGGCTCCGGCACCGTCCGTCGAGGTCGGAGCAATCGATGCTCCCGAGCCCGTCGTCATCAGCGGCCTCCCCGCAGAATTGCTGGCGAACGCCGACCCCGAACTCGTGGAAGAGGCGCCGGTCGCTTCTGCCGAACTCGAAGCGGCCGAACCTCAAGAGCCCGTCATCAACTGCGATGCCGACATCGCGGCGCCTGTCGTCGCCGAGGTCAGGATCGACACCGAGGCGGCTCCTGATGTCGTGATGGGGATCGAGCCGGTCGTCGCAAGCGATCCCGTGGCCGACGTCGCCGACGCTCCTGTCGTCGCTGCACAGGTTGAGGCTCCTCCGGCTGCCACTCCGAAGAAGCCTCGCGCAAAGATCGTCGAGCCAACCGATCGCGCCGCGCTGATCCGGCAACGCTGGGCCGAGACCGGGATCAGGATGTGGAACCCGCGGCTGCACGGCACCGGCGATGCAGCGCTCAACATCCAGGGCCGCATCGGGCTGCTGCCGCCGGAGCCGGGCGAGACCATGCCGCGCTACGACAAGCTCGAATTCAGGATGCTCGGCGGACAGGTCGTGTGCGAGGGCGTCATCGTCGAGGCGCCCGTGCACGCCGGCCAGCGCAGCTTCACCCGGCTCGCCGAACCGCGCGGCGCCGATCGCAACCGTGAGCCCGTGCGGGAACGCCAGGTCGCGCTCGCCTGATCCTTTTCCGCTGCGATAAAGCGTCGCGCCGCGACGGGATGTCTGGCCGGGTCCTGTATGGTTAGCGGAACGTGGCCGCGATCGTTTGCAACGATCTGCGGCGCGAGACGGCATCCGCGCCAGCCGCGCATCCTTAACAGTCTCTCACCAATGCACGCGAGCTGCCCGTTCCGCGACGGCGCGCAACCGCAACTAGAGTTCCGGAAGGAACCAATCTAACGCCCTCTTTACTCCCGCCGTGCAAGATCGACTTCGTTTTTGAAGGGATTTGGGGCGCGTATTGCCATGCCTGCCGTCAATTTGAAGGCCTACCTCGCCGCTGCGATGCAGCTGTTTCGCGTCTCCGACGATCCGGACCTGACGCGCGCGCAGTTCGACGCCTTCTCCAAGCAGATTCCGCTGCTCTACTTCATCCTGATCAGCAACACGATCGCGGTGGCCTATACCTACGTCAACGTCGCACCGGACTGGCTGACGATGATCGTGCCGGGCGTGCTCACGGTGCTCGCCGCGCTTCGGACCTTCTGGTGGCTGCGCCAGCGCCATTTCGTGCGCAGCGATGCCGACATCCTGCGCAATCTGCGCGCCACGAACTGGATGACGCTGCCGATCGCCGCCGGCTTCACCGCCTGGTCGTTCGCGCTCTATCCGTACGGCGATCCCTTCGCCAGGAGTCAGGTCGCGTTCTACATGGCCGTGACCGTGATCGGTTGCATCTTCTCACTGATGCATCTGCGTTCGGCTGCGCTGATCGTGACGCTGATCGTCGACGTGCCCTATGTGCTGTTCTTCTGGGCGACGGGCGAACCGACGCTGAAGGCGATTGCGGTCAACAACCTCCTGGTCTCCGGCGCGATGGTAACGGTGCTGTTCATCTATTACCGCGACTTCGCCGATCTCGTCGCCAGCCGCAAATCGCTGCTGGTTCAGCAGGCGGCGACGCAGGCGCTGTCGGACGAAAACTTCTGTCTCGCCAATCTGGATTCCCTCACCGAGCTGCCGAACCGCCGCCGCTTCTTCGCCGAGCTGTCGAGCGCCTTCAACGATGCCGAGCGCAGGCACGTGCGCGTCGCAGTCGGCATCATCGATCTCGACGGCTTCAAGCCAATCAACGACAATTACGGCCATTCGGTCGGCGACCGAGTCCTGATCGAGGCTGGACGCCGCATCCGCGAGGTCTGCGAGGGCTTCGGCCCGCAGCGTGTGGAGTTCGCGCGCCTCGGCGGCGACGAGTTCGGTCTCGTCGTCTGCGGCGACCCCGAAGATGCCGATCTCGAGCGGCTCGGTGAACGCATCGGCGAGCAGGTCAAGCTACCCTACCAGCTCGACACCGCCCACACCGGCCTGTCGTGCTCGATCGGTTTTGCGCTGTACCCGCGCTCGGCGTCGACGGCAGAAGCGCTCTATGAATGCGCGGACTATTCGCTCTACCACGCCAAACGCCATCTGCGCGGCCGCACCGTGATCTTCTCGAGCGAGCACGAGGCCGAGATTCGTAGCCGCGGCGTGATCGAAACCCTGCTGCGCACGGCCGATTTCAGCGCCGAGATGGACCTGGTGTTCCAGCCGATCGTCGATGCCATGAGCGAGCATACCGCGGGCTTCGAGGCGCTGGCGCGCTGGCAAAGCCCCCGCCTCGGCTGGGTCTCGCCGGCCGACTTCATCCCGGCCGCCGAGCGCATCGGCCTGATCCGTCCGCTGACGCAGGCGCTGCTGGTGCGCGCGCTCGCGGCGGCCAGGACCTGGCCGGACCATACCCGCCTGTCGTTCAACCTCTCGGCCCACGACATCTGCTCGCCCGACGGCATCCTGCCGCTGATCGCCATCATCGAAAACAGCGGCGTGCCGCCGCGCCGGCTCGACTTCGAGATCACCGAGACGGCCGTGACCTTCGACTTCGCGCGCGCGCAGCAGTCGATCGCGGCGCTGAAGGCCATGGGCTGCGGCATTTCGCTAGATGACTTCGGCACCGGCTATTCGTCGCTGAGCCACGTGCACCGGCTGCCGCTGGACAAGCTCAAGATCGACCGCAGCTTCGTCGCCGACATCAACGACAATCCTGTGAGCCACAAGATCATCAAGTCGTTGACGGGCCTGTGCGACGACATGGAGATCGCCTGCGTGGTCGAAGGTGTCGAAACCCGCGCCCAGCTCGACAGCCTGCGCCGCCTCGGCTGCGACTTCGTGCAGGGCTATTATTTCGCAAAGCCCATGCCGGGCGCGGCGATCGAGGACTACCTCGCCAGGGAGCGCGAACGGCTTGACCACGGCGCAGCCAAGGTCGTGGCCTGAGCCGGACTGGTTGCCTGGCTACTTCGAAAGGCTCGGCAAATCGAGCCCCTTGTCGCGGGCGCAGTCGATCGCGATGTCGTAGCCCGCATCCGCATGGCGCATGACGCCAGAGGCGGGATCGTTCCACAGCACACGCTCGATGCGCCTCGCCGCTTCCGGCGTGCCGTCGGCAACGATCACCATGCCGGCGTGCTGGGAATAGCCGATGCCGACACCGCCGCCATGATGCAGCGACACCCAGGTCGCCCCGCTGGCGCAATTGAGCAGCGCGTTCAGCAGCGGCCAGTCGGACACCGCGTCCGATCCGTCCTTCATCGCCTCGGTCTCGCGGTTGGGGCTCGCCACCGAGCCAGAGTCGAGATGATCGCGACCGATCACGATGGGCGCCTTCAGCTCGCCGCGCGCCACCATCTCGTTGAAGGCAAGGCCGAGGCGATGGCGATCGCCGAGGCCAACCCAGCAGATCCGCGCCGGCAGGCCCTGGAACTTGATGCGCTCCCTGGCCATATCGAGCCAGTTGTGCAGATGCTTGTCGTCGGGCATCAGCTCCTTGACCCTGGCGTCGGTCTTGAAGATGTCTTCAGGGTCGCCCGACAGCGCAGCCCAGCGGAACGGCCCGACGCCGCGGCAGAACAGCGGGCGGATATAGGCCGGCACGAAGCCGGGAAAATCGAAGGCGTTTGTCAGACCCATGTCCTGCGCCATCTGGCGGATGTTGTTGCCGTAATCGAGCGTCGGGATTCCCTGCGCATGGAAATCCAGCATGGCCTGGACGTGCTCGACCATCGATGTCTTGGAGGCGCGCTCAACGGCCTTCGGATCGGAGGCGCGCTTGGCCTCCCAATCAGCGAGAGTCCAGCCCTTCGGCAAATAGCCGTTGATCGGATCATGCGCGCTGGTCTGGTCGGTGACGATGTCGGGTTTGACGCCGCGGCGCACCAGCTCCGGAAAAATCTCGGAGGCATTGCCGAGCAGGCCGACCGAGACGGCCCTCTTCGACTTGGCCGCGTCCGCCATGATCGCCAGCGCTTCGTCGAGCGTTGCCGCCTGGCGGTCGAGATAGCCGGTGCGCAGCCGCATCTCGATGCGGCTCGGCTGGCATTCGACAGCGAGCATCGAGGCGCCGGCCATGGTCGCCGCCAGCGGCTGCGCGCCACCCATGCCGCCGAGGCCGGCGGTGAGAATCCATTTGCCGGCCAGGCTGCCGCCATAGTGGCGACGGCCGACCTCGACGAAGGTCTCGTAGGTGCCCTGCACGATGCCCTGGCTCCCGATATAGATCCAGGAGCCCGCGGTCATCTGGCCGTACATCATCAGGCCCTGGCGATCGAGCTCGTTGAAATGATCGAGCGTCGCCCAATGCGGCACGATGTTGGAGTTCGCGATCAGCACGCGCGGTGCATCGGCATGGGTGCGGAAGATGCCGACCGGCTTGCCGGATTGCACCAGCAGGGTCTGGTCGCTCTCGAGCTTGCGCAACGCATTCGTGATCCGGTCGAAGCTCTCCCAATCGCGCGCGGCGCGGCCGATGCCGCCATAGACGACGAGCTCGCTCGGCCGCTCGGCGACATCGGGGTCGAGATTGTTCATGAGCATGCGCAGCGGTGCTTCCGTCAGCCAGCTCTTGGCGCTGATTTCGCTGCCACGAGGCGCGCGGATGGTGCGGTCATTGTCCAATCGGCGGTTCATGAGCAAAACCCCTTAGTCAAGCCTTGGAAACGGATCAGATGCGAGCGCAGTGAGCGCGACGGCCGGCAGAGCGTCGGCTTCGATCAGCGCGGCGGCCTTGGCGAGATCGCCGGCCATGTAGCGGTCGGCACCGAGTGCAGGCACGTGCTCGCGAAGCTTGTCGATGACCGCCACGAGCGGCGCGCTGGTCGCGTGCGGCGCGCGCAGCGTGATGCCTTGGGCCGCGACCAGAAGCTCGATACCCAGGATGGACGCGAGATTGTCGGCCATGTCGGACAGGCGCCGCGCGGCATGCGCGGCCATCGAGACATGGTCCTCCTGGTTGGCGCTGGTCGGCGTCGAGTCGATCGAGCAGGCCGCGGCGCGCTGCTTGTTCTCGGCGTAGAGCGCGGCCGCCGTCACCTCGGCGATCATGAAGCCGGAATTGATGCCGGGATCCGGCGTGAGGAACGGCGGCAGGCCAAAGTTGAGCGCGGGATCGACCAGCGTCGCGATGCGCCGCTCGCTGATGGCGCCGATCTCCGACAAGGCGAGCGCGATCGTATCGGCGGCAAAGGCCACCGGCTCGGCGTGGAAATTGCCGCCGGAGACGATCTCGCCGGTCTCGACCAGGACCAGCGGATTGTCGGTGACGGCATTGGCCTCGACGATCAGCGTGCGCGCGGCCTGGGTGATGAGATCGAGCGCGGCGCCCGCGACCTGTGGCTGGCAGCGCAGGCAATAGGGATCCTGCACGCGCTCGTCGCCTTCGAGATGCGACAGGCGGATATCGCTGCCGTCGAGCAGTGCCGTCAGCGTTGCGGCCGCGGCGATCTGGCCGCGAAGACCGCGCAGCGCCTGGATCTCGGGCCGGAACGGCGCGGTCGAAGCCATGGCGGCATCGACCGACAGCGCACCGGAGACCAATGCCGCGCGCGCGAGTCGAAATGCGCGCAGTACGCCTGAGATGGCATAGGCCGTCGAGAACTGCGTGCCGTTGATCAGCGCGAGCCCCTCCTTGGGACCGAGGGTCAGCGGCGCAAGGTCGGCCGCAGCAAGCGCCTCGCTGCCGGAGACGATCTTCCCGTCGACGATAGCCTGCCCCTCGCCGATCATCACGGCGGTCATATGCGCGAGTGGCGCGAGGTCGCCCGAGGCACCGACCGAGCCCTGCTGCGGCACCAGCGGATAGATGCCGTGGGCCAGCATGGCCTGTAATTGCTCGATCACCTCGCGGCGCACGCCGGACGCGCCGCGCCCGAGCGAGATGATCTTGAGGGCCATCATCAGCCGCACGATCGGCTCGGGCGCGGCCGGCCCGACGCCGCAGCAATGCGAGACGATGAGGTTGCGTTGGAGCAATGCGGTCTGGTCAGGCGGAATGCGTTTCGAGGCCAGCTTCCCGAAGCCGGTGTTGATCCCGTAAACGGGCGCGGCGCCGAGCGCCGCCTTTGCAACGATCTCCGCGGCCGCCTCGACGCGCGACCAGAACGATGGATCGAGCACCGCAGCAGCACCCGCAAGCACGCGCGCGAGATCGTCAAAGCTCACCGATCCCGGCCTGACGACGATCGCTGTGCCCTGCCCGGTCACTGGCCCCTCCACACCCGTCGATGCAGCGGATTGAAGCCGATGCGGTAGACCAGCTCGGCGGGCCGCTCGATGTCCCAGATCGCGAGGTCACACCATTTTCCGGCTTCGAGCGTGCCGGTCTCACCAAGGACGCCAAGCGCCCGCGCGCCTTCGCGCGTGGTCCCGGTGAGGCATTCGGCGACGTTCATCCGGAACAGCGTCGCGCCCATGTTCATGGCGAGCAGCAGCGAGGTCAAAGGCGAGCTGCCGGGATTGCAGTCGGTCGCAAGCGCCATGGCAACGCCGTGCCTGCGGAAGGTCTCGACCGGCGGCTTTTGCGTTTCACGAATGAAGTAGAACGCGCCAGGCAGCAACACCGCCACCGTTCCGGCTTTTGCCATTGCGGCGGCCCCGGTCTCATCCGTGTGCTCGAGATGGTCGGCCGACAGCGCGGAGAATTTCGCGGCGAGCGCGGCGCCGCCGAGATTCGAGAGTTGATCGGCGTGCAACTTCACCGGCAGACCCAGCCCTCTCGCCGCCTCGAACACCCGTGCCGTCTGCTCGGCCGAAAACGCGATGCCCTCCATGAAGGCGTCGACCGCATCGGCCAACCCGGCCTTTGCGATAGCCGGCAGCATCTCCTCACAGACGAGGCCGATATAACGATCCTTGTCACCACCGGCTTCCACCGGCAATGCATGCGCGCCGAGGAAGGAGGTGCGGATCGCAACCTTCCGCTGACGGCCAAGGCTACGCGCAGCAGAAAGCTGCCGCATCTCGGTCTCGGTATCGAGACCGTAGCCGGACTTGATCTCGACCGTGGTTGCGCCCTCGCCGATCAACGCATCCAGCCGCGGCAAGGCACTTGCGATCAGTTCGGCCTCACTCGCCTTGCGCGTTGCGGCCACAGTGGAAACGATCCCGCCGCCGGCGCGCGCAATCTCCTCGTAGCTTGCGCCCTTCAGGCGCAGCTCGAACTCATGCGCGCGGTTGCCGCCATAGACGAGGTGAGTGTGGCAATCGACGAGCCCCGGCGTGATCCAGCGCCCCTCGCAATCGATCCACTGGATGGCGTCGGCATCGCCGGGAAAATCCGCCGCAGCGCCAGCATAAGCGATGTGGCCGCCGCGCGTGGCAATCACGCCGCGGTCGATCTCGCCGAGATCGGGACGGTCGGCCCGCATGGTGGCGAGCCGGGCGTTATGCCAGATCCGGTCGAAGCGCTCTGCCATGCCACTGCCTCCCGCGAAGTCCCTGCGCCCTGGGATGCTTGACTTATATGTCTAGACATATAATCGTAACGCGGTTCTGTCCAGCCGGCGTGTAATCAATCATGACCCGTCTGCATTTCGCCTCCGCGCTCCTGCCTTCGAGCTGGGCCAATGACGTGCAGGTGGTGATCACCGCCGGCGCGATCGCAGAGGTGACGCCCGATGTCGCGCCCGCGGCGGACCATGAACGCCACGCCATCGCGCTTCCGGGACTGGCGAGCCTGCACAGCCACGCGTTTCAGCGCGGAATGGCGGGACTTGCGGAGCAGCGCGGCGACAGCGCCGACACGTTCTGGACCTGGCGCGAGACGATGTACCGTTTCGCGCTGGCGATGACGCCTGACGACGTCGCCGCCGTCGCGACACTGCTCTATGTCGAGATGCTGGAGCAGGGTTTTACCCGCGTCGGCGAATTCCATTATCTGCATCATGATCGCGACGGCTCGCACTACGCTGACCCCGCCGAAATGGCGGTGCGCATCGCCCAAGCTGCCGACGCCTCCGGCATCGGCCTGACGCTGCTGCCGAGTTTTTATGCGCATGGCTCCTTTGGCGGTGCTGCGCCGCATGGGGGCCAGCGTCGCTTCCTCTGCTCTGTCGATCAGTTCGCCAAGTTGATGGCGGCCTCGCGCAGGGCGATCGCAAACCTGCCAGGCGCGAATATCGGCATCGCCCCGCACAGCCTGCGCGCGGTGGCGCCGGACGAGCTCGCGGCGATCATTCCGCTCGCCAATGGCGGCCCCGTGCATATTCACGCCGCGGAGCAGGTGAAAGAGGTCGAGGATTGCCTGGCCTGGTCGGGCCAGCGTCCAGTCCAATGGCTGCTGGAGCACGCGCCAGTCGACGAGCGCTGGTGCCTCATTCACGCGACGCACATGACGGACCGGGAAGTCAGCGCATTCGCCAGCACCGGCGCGGTCGCGGGACTCTGCCCTGTGACCGAAGCGAGCCTCGGCGATGGCATCTTTCCGGCACGAGAATTTCTCGACGCCGGCGGTTCGTTCGGCGTCGGGACCGATTCCAACGTGCTGGTCGGCGCTGCGGACGAGCTGCGTCAACTCGAATATGGCCAGCGGCTCAAGCATCGCGCGCGCAACGTGCTCTCGGGCGGAGCCGGCCGTTCGACCGGTCGGGCGCTGTTCGACGCGGCCCTTGCAGGCGGCACCCGGGCGCTGGCGCAAGCGACAGTCGGCCTCATCCCTGGCGCGCGCGCCGACATCGTCACCCTCGACGCCACGCATCCCTCGCTGGCGGGACGCACGCGCGACGCCGTCATCGACGGCTGGATCTTCGCGGCAGGAAGCGGCGCGATCGATTGCGTCTGGGCCGGCGGCAACAAGGTTGTTGAAGGTGGCCGGCACAAATCGCGCCAATCCGCGCGTCAGCGCTTCAACGCCGCGATGCGAAGGCTCGTCGCATGAGCCTTGCCACAGATAGCGCCGACAAGCCGACGCTCTACAAGCGCATTCGCGCGGACATCGAAAAACGCATCCTGACCGGCGAATGGCCGCCCGGCCATCGCATTCCGTTCGAGCACGAGCTGGTCGCGCGCTACGGCTGCTCGCGCATGACGGTGAACAAGGCGCTGTCGGAACTCGCCCAGGCCGATCTGATCGAGCGGCGGCGCCGCGCCGGCTCGTTCGTGCGCCGGCCGCAGCATCAATCAGCAGTGCTCAAGATCGCCGACATGCGCGCTGAGATTACCGCGCTCGGCCGCAATTATGGTTACGAGCTGATCAGCCGCAAACTGCGCGCGGCAACCGCTGCAGACCGCGAGCGTCTCGGCGTCAAGAAAGCCGGCAAGGTGGTCGCAATCTCTTGCCGCCACAGCGCCGACAACGTGCCGTTCGCCGTCGAGGATCGGCTGATCGATCTGTCATCCGTGCCATCCGCGGCGACCGCAGATTTCTCGCGCGAGCCGCCCGGCTCATGGCTGCTTCATCACGTTCCATGGACGGAAGCCGAGCATACGATCAGCGCCATCGTTGCTGATGATCGCACGGCTGAGGCGCTCGACATCGCCGTCGGCGCGCCCTGTCTCGTGATCGACCGCTATACCTGGCGTAGCGCGCGCACAATCACCGCGGTGCGCCTGCTCTATCCCGGCGACTCTCACCGCCTTGTCGCGCGATTCAAGGGAGGTTGAGCGAACAATGTCGGCACAAATCGTGCAACGTTTCCGCAGAGATCGACAGGACGTCAAACCATCTGGGCAAGAGGACGACAATCATGCGTAGTTCGACAGTTTTTGCGACAATCATTGCGCTCGCGGCCGCCACTCCCGCGCTCGCCGACGACGTCAAGGTCGGCATCGGCATCTCCGGATGGACCGGCTTTGCACCGCTGACGCTGGCAAAGGAAGCCGGCATCTTCAGGAAGCACGGCCTCGACGTCACGATCAAAAAGATCCCGCAGAAGGACCGCCACCTCGCCATCGCCTCCGGCGACGTGCAGTGCGCGGCGACCACGGTCGAGACCTGGATCTCCTGGAATGCCAACGGTGTCGCTACCAAGCAGATCTTCCAGCTCGACAAGAGCTACGGCGCCGACGGCATGGCCGTGCGCAACGACGTCACGTCGATCAAGGATCTGAAGGGCAAGACGGTGGCCGCCTCCGCGCCCGGCACCTCGCCCTATTTCGCGCTGGCCTGGATGCTGAAGAAGAACGGCCTCACGGTGAAGGACGTCACCGTCGTCAACCTCGAGCCGGCCGCCGCCGCGCAGGCCTTCGTCTCCGGCCAGAACGATGCCGCGATGACCTATGAGCCTTACCTGTCGACCGTGCGCGCTGCGCCCGACAAGGGCAAGATCATCGCGACCACGTTGGACTATCCGATCGTGATGGACACGTTCGGCTGCACGCCGAAGTTCCTGAGCGAGAACCCGAAGGCGGCGCAGGCGCTGGCCGACAGCTATTTCGAATCGCTCGACATGATCGCCAAGGACCAGGCCAAGTCCTACGAGATCATGGGCGCCGACGTGAAGCAGACCGGCGAGCAGTTCGGCAATTCGGCGAAGTATCTGCGCTGGCAGGACAAGGCCGCGAACCAGAAATTCTTCACCGGCGACTTCCTCGCCTTCAACAAGGATGCGGCCGAGCTGCTGCTCGAAATGGGCATCATCAAATCGACGCCGAAGGTCGAGGACCTCTTCGACGCCAGTTTCATCAAGTAAGATTCTCGCGATCGCCGGTCCCGCGGAGACGTGGGACCGGCTCGGCCATTCGGATCAACGATCGATGCGTCCCCTGGATTCCGTGACATCGAAGCAGCGCGTGGCCTATGGCCTTGCCTTCTTTGTGCTGTTCGTCGCCCTCTGGTCCTGGGCGACCTTCGGCGGCCATGTGTCGAAAACCTTTCTCGCCAATCCGCTGACCATGGTGCAGGAAGGCTACGATCTGCTGGTCAAGCAGGGCTTTGTGTTCGACATCGGCATGACGATCTGGCGCGTCGTCGGCGGCTTTGCGCTCGCCGCCATCATCGCCGTGCCGCTCGGCGTGCTGATGGGCGCCTATAAGCCGATCGAGGCCTTTCTCGAACCGTTCGTCTCCTTTGCGCGCTATCTGCCCGCCTCCGCCTTTATTCCGCTGCTGATCCTGTGGGCCGGCATCGGCGAATTGCAGAAGCTGCTCGTGATCTTCATCGGCTCGGTGTTCCAGGTCATCCTGATGGTTGCGGTGACCGTCGGTGCGACGCGGCGTGATCTGGTCGAGGCGGCCTATACGCTTGGCGCAAGCGACCGCGGCATCATCCGCCGCGTGCTGCTGCCCTCCTCTGCGCCCGAGATCGCGGAAATCCTGCGCCTGGTGCTGGGCTGGGCCTGGACCTACGTCATCGTCGCCGAGCTGATCGGCTCGTCCTCGGGGATCGGCCACATGATCACCGACAGCCAGGCACTGCTCAACACCGGCCAGATCATCTTCGGCATCATCGTGATCGGCCTGATCGGCCTGCTCTCGGACTTCATGTTCAAGGCATTCAACGCCTGGCTGTTTCCGTGGAGGCTGGCATGACGGTGCTCAAGGTCGAGCAAGTCTCGCGTACCTTCCCTGCGCGCCACGGCAATGCGCCCACCCGCGCACTGGAGCCGACTAACCTCACCATCGGCAACAACGACTTCGTCACCATCCTCGGCCCCTCCGGCTGCGGCAAGTCCACTCTGCTGCGCATCGTTGCCGGCCTCGACCGTCCGACCAGCGGACGCGTCACGCTCGACGGTCGCGAGGTCACCGGACCGGGCGCCGATCGCGGCATGGTGTTCCAGTCCTACACTCTGTTTCCCTGGCTCACCGTGCGTGAAAACATCGCCTTCGGCCTGCGCGAACGCGGCGTGCCGGAAACCGAGCGCAACAAGGTCGCCGACGCCTTCATCCGTCAGGTTGGGCTTGCCGGCTTCGAGAACCACTGGCCGAAGCAGCTCTCCGGCGGCATGCAGCAGCGCACGGCGATCGCGCGCGCGCTTGCCAATGATCCAAAAATCCTGCTGCTCGACGAACCCTTCGGCGCGCTCGATAACCAAACCCGCGCCCTGATGCAGGAGATGCTGCTCGGCATCTGGGAGCGCGACCAGAAGACGGTGCTGTTCGTCACCCACGACATCGAGGAAGCGATCTTCCTCGGCAGCCGCGTCGTCGTCATGAGCGCCCGCCCCGGCCGCATCAAGGCCGAGATCGCCGTGGACCTGCCGCATCCGCGCTCCTACAAGATCAAGACCACGCCGGAATTCGTCCAGCTGAAGGAACGGCTGGTCGAGGAAATCCGCACCGAGGCGCTGAAGGTTGCCGAACATGCCTGACACAAAACCGCACGCCAATGGCGAGCGCGTCCTCGCCGATCTCCATGCGCTCCGCGCGCTCGGCGCCTACAAGACCGGCGTGCACAAGCCGACTTTCTCCGAGCCGCACAGACAGTCGCTCGACTGGCTTGTGCGGAAGCTCCCCGATGCCGGCCTTACCGGCGCGATCGACGGCATTGGCAACATCGTCGGCAAGAGCGCGAAGCCCGGGCCGAAGCTGCTCGCCGGATCGCACCTGGAAAGCCAGAACTATGCCGGCTGGCTCGATGGCCCGCTCGGCGTCGTCTATGCGCTCGAAGCCGCACGCGTGCTCAATGCCGATCCTTCCGTGAAAGGCGCGGTCGAGGTGGCCGCGTGGGTTGACGAGGAAGGTCATTTCGGGAGCTTCCTCGGCTCACGCTCCTATGTCGGACAGGTCGGCGAGGCCGAAATCGATACCGCGCGCGATCGCACCAACGGCCGCGCCATGCGCGATGCCCTTGCTGACATGGGGCTTGCCGGGCGTCCGCGCATCGCGTCCGAGCCGGGACGGCATATCGGCTATCTCGAGGCGCATATCGAACAGGGCGACACGCTCGAAAGCGGCAAGCTTGCTATCGGCGTCGTGACCTCCATCGTCGGCATCTGGCAGTACCGCATCACCTTCACCGGTGAGCAGAATCATGCCGGCACCACGCGCATGGCCGTGCGCAAAGATGCAGGCCTGGCGCTGGCGAAGTTCTGCGTGGCGATCGACGAGCAATTCCCGGCCGCATGCGGGCCGCGCACGGTGTGGACCACGGGCCGCATCACGCTCGATCCGGGCGCACCGAGCATCATTCCCGGCGGCGCGGAAATGCTGTTCCAGATCCGCGACGACGATCCCTCCGTCATCGCGCGGCTCGAGCAGCTGCTGGACACCATGGCGGACGAGGTCAGCGCCAGGGGACCCTGCACCGTCATCGTGGAGAAGATTCGTACCGGCGCCCCCGCCATGATGAACGCCGGCTTCCAGGATGCAATCGAGGCCGCGAGCAAGGCGCTTGCCGGGGGACGATCGCTGCGCATGCCGAGCGGCGCCGGCCACGATGCGCAGATGCTGGCGACCGTCATGCCGGCGGGCATGCTGTTCGTCCCCTCGATCGGCGGCATCAGCCATCATTGGACCGAGAACACTGATGACGCGGACATCGTCACCGGCGCGCAGGTGTTCGTCGATGCCTGCCGGCGGATTCTCGCTCGCTAGACCAGGCCGTGTCGGGCGCGGCGCGAGCGGCAGACGCTCATCCACTTACCCTCGATCCACCACCCACTCGGCCGCATCGATAACATACGCCGCGTGACGAAAATCCCTGATGGTGGCGAGCTTGTCGGCGGACCAATTCAGCAGCATGAAATATTTCGGCCGCTTGTTCGGCTCATTCGGATCGAACACCAGGATCGCTGGACGTCCCTCAACCTGTCCCGTCACGAGGTGCCAGTCGCTGACCTTCGAATAATTGCCGAAATAGCGCGACACCTCGGCCTTGCCCTTCAACTTGGTGCGGTTGACGAGCTCGAGCCTGACATCGTCGGCGATCATCGCGCGGATCGCGTCGAAGTCACGGGCGTTGAAATGGCCGACATAGGCGTTGAGCCGCGTCCGATCGGCTTCCGACAGGCCCGGCTGCGGCGCATCGTCCGGCTCCGCAGCGAAGTCGCGCAGCTGCGTGCGTCCGCGATGCAGCGCCGCCTTCACCGCCGGTAGGCTGAAATCCATGATGTCGCAGGCCTCCGCAAGCGAGCAGCCGAGCACGTCCATCAGGATGACGCTGGAGCGCTGCGCCACCGGCAGTCGCATGAAGGTACGCAGGCTGGTCGCAGCGATCTGGCGGCTTTCCACATCATCGAGCTGGCCGGCGATCATGTCCACCTCCTCGGCCGAATGCAGCGCCTCCTGCCGGTTGCGCCGGCGCAGGAAATCCAGCGCGGTGTTGTGCGCAATGCGGAACAGCCAGCCTTGCGGATTGGCGACGGGCGAGACCGATGGCAGCGCCGCCATCGCCTTGATCAGCGCATCCTGCAGCACGTCCTCGCCGTCGATGACCGAACCGACCATGCGGGCGCAGTAGCGGTGCAGCTTCGGCCGCATCCGCGCCAGCAGGGCCTCGATGTCGACGGTAGCCAGCGGGTCTGGCGCCATTGTTCCTCCGCCTCGCCTGGTCAGGTCTCGTCCAGCATACGATAATTGCCGACGATCCTCACATCACGAACCAGCGGCGGCTCCACGCAGCGGTCACGGATGCCGTCCTGGAACACCTGAAACGCCTTGAGCTTCGGGATCGTGCTCGAGCCGTCCTCGGCTGCAGCCTCGACAAGATGGATGAAGGTGTCGTCCTCCAGCCGCAGCGTCAGATAGCGCACGCCGTCGGGCCCCGCTGCCTTCAATTCCGCAAACACGGCAGAAACCAGCTCGGCGTTCTTGTCGGCCAGCTCCGGCTTGGACTTGTACCTGATCAACGTTCTTCTCATCACGCGCTCCTCAGCTATTCACCTGGTTGCTCGTCGCGCCATCGTCCAGTTTAGCAAAACCTTCCGGGAAAGCCGATGCCGCATCACCTCCGAGGACGTTTGCCTGTTGCCAAAGGATTCGGTCCGCAAAAGATTATTTCCGGGCGCACCCTTTACCGCGTCGGCCCCGTCTAGCCAGCACAGCGCGCCGCGACAGGGCGGCGCGGCACATGGAGAGTGGCCAATGCAGACCTCGATCAATCGCGCCGAGAAGAACTGGGTACTTGGCGTCACCGCGCTGGCATCTTTCATGATGGCGCTGGACGCCATGATCATTACGACGGCGTTCGCGGCCATCCGCGCCGATTTCGGCAGCCCGGTCGAGACGCTGCAATGGACCGTCAACGCCTTCAACCTGACCTTCGCCGTGTTGCTCCTGTCCGGCGCCGCGCTCGGCGATCGCTTCGGTCGGCGTCGCATGTTCGCGACCGGGATCGCCCTGTTCGTCGTCGCATCGGCGGCCTGTGCGCTAGCCGGCAACGCCACCGCACTGATCGCTGCCCGCGCGCTGCAAGGCGCCGGCGCCGCGCTGGTGATGCCGCTCGCGATGGCGATCCTCAGCGGCACGTTCGGCCGGGAGGAGCGCGCCCGCGCGCTCGGCATTTTCAGCAGCCTCACCGGATGCGCGCTGATCATCGGCCCGGCCATCGGCGGCTTCATCACCGAACATTTCGGTTGGCGCTGGGTATTCTGGATCAACCTGCCGATCGGCCTGATCGCGATCGCCCTGGTGTTGGCACGGTTGCGCGAAAGCTTTGGACTTCCTGCCGCGCTCGACATCCCTGGATTATCGCTCGTGGCGCTAGCGGCGCTCGCACTGGTCTGGAGCCTGTTGCGCGGCAACGCGGTGGGGTGGACGAGCGCCGAGGTCGTGGGCACGCTGCTGTCGGGCCTGGTGTTCACGGCCGCCTTCGTGCTCTGGGAATTGCGCGCGGCCGCGCCGATGGTACCGATGCGGCTGTTTGCATCGCGCGCCCTCGCCGCCGGCATGTCGGCGAGCGTGCTGTTCTACGCCGCTATGTATGGCGTCTTGTTTCTGTTGCCGCAGTTTCTGCAGACCGCGCTCGGCTTCGACGCTTTCAGCGCCGGACTTCGCCTGTTGCCCTGGACGGCGACGTTGTTCGTCACGGCACCGATCGCCGGCGCGGTCGTCAACAGGTTCGGCGAGCGGCCGCTGGTGGTGACGGGATTGCTCATGCAGGCGATTGGCCTCGGCTGGATCGCGGAGATCGCGAGTCCCACGGTCGCCTACTCCGCCCTGGTGGCACCGCTGGTGCTGGCCGGCGTCGGCGTCTCGATGGCGATGCCGGCGGCGCAAAACGCCATTCTCAGCTCGGTCGCGGTGGCCGAGATGGGCAAGGCGTCCGGCGTCTTCAACATGGGCCGCTTCCTGGGCGGCATGTTCGGCATCGCCGCGCTGGTGGCCAGCTTCTCGGCCCATGGCGGAGCCTACTCGGCCGCACATTTCGACAGCGGATTTGCCGCGGCGATGCGCCTTGCGGCAACGCTCTCGCTGGCTGGCGCGATTGCGGGATGTCTCCTGCCGGCACGGCGACGCGCCGCCGTCGCAGCCGCGCCACAGGACGCGTGACGCTCACGACGCGGGAGTTGCGCCATCAAGGCTTCCCGCCGACGCGCTTTTCAAGCTGCAACGTCCGCGCGACCAGATCATCCAATTCAAAAGACTGGGAGTCGAGAAATGCGACGGACCCGTTGTCGGGATCAGCAGCCAGACGGTGGCTCTCGCTCAAATGATGTTTGAGCCAGGCCCTCTGCTCCTGCTGCAATTGCGCCCGAGTCTTGTCCACGGACCTGTGCAGAAGGGTCTGATAGGCGGCATTCAGCCTCACGTCCCACTTATTGATCTCGGCCTCGCCGCAATCCAACATTTTTGAGGACACGCCGTCGGCCTCGGCCACGCACGCATCGAACTCCGCACTCTGCTGCGCGCTTGCAGAAAATGCGGCGATATAGAAGGCGGTCCCCACGACAAGAGATGATTTCCAGAACATCGGGCGGTCTCATGCAATATTGTGGATTGATCGGGTCAGTCGAGCTTGATCCAGACCCCCTTCGTGTTCAAATACTCGTCGAGCTGTTCGGTGCCGCCCTCGCGGCCATATCCGCTCATCTTGTAGCCGCCAAAGGGCAACGCAGGATCGATGGCGTGATAAGTGTTCACCCAGACCGAGCCCGCGCGCAGGCTGCGCGAGACGATGTGGGCCTTGCTCACATCGCGGGTGAAGACACCCGCGGCCAGCCCGTATGGCGTCGCATTGGCCCGCTCCACGGCCTCATCGAGAGTGTCGAACGGCAGCGCGGAGATAACAGGACCAAAGATCTCGTCGCGCGCGATCTGCATGGTGTCGGAGACGCCGGCGAACACGGTCGGCTCGACGAAGTTGCCTTTCGCGAAACTCCCCTCTCTCAGTCGCCGCCCTCCGGTCACGAGCTTCGCACCCTCGTCGCGTCCGCTGTTCAGGAAACCTTCGACCTTGTCGAGCTGTCGCTCGGAAACCAGAGGTCCGATCTCCGTCGTGGGATCGGCTCCGTCGCCGATCTTGAGGGCCGAGGCAAACTTGCCAAGCCGTTCGACCAATTCGTCATGGATCTTCCGCTCGACGAACAGCCGGGAGCCCGCGATGCAGATCTGGCCTGAATTTGCGAAGGCTGCCATCGCGGCAATCGGCACGGCCTTGTCGAGGTCCGCATCGGCGCAGACGATGACAGGCGACTTTCCGCCAAGCTCGAGAGACACCCGCTTCAGGTTGCCGG
This sequence comes from Bradyrhizobium guangzhouense, assembly GCF_004114955.1. Lineage (NCBI taxonomy): Bacteria > Pseudomonadati > Pseudomonadota > Alphaproteobacteria > Hyphomicrobiales > Nitrobacteraceae > Bradyrhizobium > Bradyrhizobium guangzhouense. Next base: position 2,136,350 of record NZ_CP030053.1, on the reverse strand, counting down.
CAGAGGCGCGGATGATCGCTTGCCCGGTTGCCGTGGAGCCGGTGAAGACGATTTTATCGACGCCCTGATGTTCGGCCAAAGGCGCGCCAGCTTCGGAGCCGGTCCCGGTCACGACGTTGACGACACCGGGCGGCACGCCTGCCTCGTTCATCAAATCTGCGATCAGGAGCGGCGTCAGCGGTGCCTCTTCCGAGGGCTTGAGCAGGATCGTACAGCCGGTCGCCAGCGCAGGTCCAATCTTCCAGACAGACGCAGCCGTGGGCGCGTTCCAGGGAATGATCGCGCCGACGACGCCGACGGGCTCCTTCCGCGTGAACGAGACGATGTCGCCCGGAAGCGAATTGTCGATCGTCTGCCCGTGAATCGCGGTCGCCATGCCGGCGTAATATCTGAGCATCCCGAGCACGCGAAGCTTGTTCGCCCGCGTCCTCACGATCGGCATGCCCATGTCCGCCGTGTCGGACTGGCTGATCTCCTCCCAATGTTTGTCAAAGAGATCGGCGATGCGCAGGAGCAGCGCCTGCCGCTCGAACGGCTTGAAGCGGCTCCACGGTCCCACGAAGGCCCGACGGGCGGCAGTGACGGCGATGTCGATGTCGCCGGCATCGCCACGCGGGACACGCCCGATCACTTCGCCGGTCGCAGGGTTACGCGTCTCAAAGACTTTGCCCGAGCGGGCCTCGACCCAGACGCCATCGACGAACATCTTGCGCGTTCGGCCGTCCAAGGGAAATCGGATATCGGTCTTTGTCATTCGCTTGGTCTTTCCTGTCTCAACACTCATTCCCTGGCCTGGGCTGCCGGCTTGCCATCGTCTGGTAGCAGGAGATATCCCTTAGCGCATTACCGATCGAGAACGGAACTGCGCCGACATCGCCGGTCACCAGGGCGTGCGCCATGCGCTGGAGCGCAACGCCGGCACCGCCCCCTTGGCCAGAATGTCGACAAAGATCGCCGGATCGACGCCTGCGTCAGCAGCCCGCGCCGCAGCTTCGGCCGGCAAATCGGCGAACGAGGCGAGGGCGGGCGTGAACGCAGAAACTTGATTTGGCGCGACGCGAAAATCGATGGCCCGGGTCACGGAGGGAGGCCAGGATGACGACATGTATGCAATGGTCCTATCCACGCGCGGTGGTCCGCTGACGCTCCAACAACGACCGGACCCCACACCCGGTCCGGGTGAAGTCCGCGTCAAGGTCGGCGCCTGTGGCGTTTGCCGTACTGATCTGCACGTCGTCGACGGCGACCTTCCCGATGTTCCCTATCCAATTATTCCGGGCCACGAGGTCGTCGGCCGTGTCGATGCAGTGGGGGAAGGCGTTATGGATCTCGTGCCAGGAATGCGCGTCGGCGTTCCCTGGCTCGGATACACCTGCGGTGAGTGCTTCTACTGCCGCGCAGACAAGGAGAACCTCTGCGACCACCCCAAATTCACCGGCTACACGCGCGATGGCGGCTTTGCGAGCCACCTGGTCGCCGATGCCCGATATTGCTTTCCGCTCGGCGAGCATGGCGATGATGCTGCCATCGCGCCGCTGCTTTGCGCTGGCCTGATCGGCTGGCGATCCCTGGTGATGGCCGGCGAAGGGAAAACGTTGGGCATATATGGCTTCGGAGCGGCCGGACATATCATAGCGCAGGTCGCCCGCGCCCAAGGCCGGTCGATCTACGCATTTACCCGCGGCGGTGACCGAGACGCACAGCACCTCGCGCTTTCGCTTGGCGCGGCTTGGGCCGGCGCGTCCGAAGATGAGCCACCGTCCGAACTGGATGCAGCCATCATATATGCACCGATCGGCGCGTTGGTGCCGCTTGCGCTGCGCGCAGTGAGGAAGGGCGGTCGCGTCGTTTGCGCCGGCATTCACATGTCCGATATTCCGACGTTTCCCTACAACATCCTTTGGGGCGAGCGGCAGGTCATATCGGTGGCAAATCTCACGCGCCAAGACGGCATCGATTTCCTCTCCGCGGCCGCGAAGACTGAGATCCACACCCACACGACGATATTCCCGCTCACCGAAGCCAACGAAGCGCTCGCCCGTTTACGCGACGGCAAGCTGCTTGGTGCCGCAGTGCTGTGTCCATGACAGCGACGACGCGGAGCACAGGAGTGAGCAGCTGGCACAAGGCCAGGATCGGGACGACCGGCCCGGCACGACGCTTGGTTTGATTCAGAGCAACAGGCCTCTTTGGCCCTCTGATAGGCTTTCATCCGTCAAACGAGGATTGATCAAATGGAGCTACGAAATTGGTGCGCGATCCTGGCGGTGTCCGCAACAGCGGCGACGTCTGTTGCCGTTGCACAGCCGGACTTTCCGCCGTCTCCCAATGCAAAGTATGCGCCTCGTCTGGTCGAAACCATGACTGCCGCACAACTTCAGCACCTGAAACTCTGGTACGCTGGCAAGGCCAAAAATTGGGACCTCGCCAATTTCGAGCTACGACAATTGACCGACAGCCTGGCCCAAGCCGCAATTTTCTACCCTGGCATTCCGGTCAGCAACGTCACCACGATGAAAGATCCGCTGCTGTCTATCGCGGACGCCATAACGGCGGGCGACAGCAAAAAGTTTGCCGCTTCCATGCGCAGCCTGACCGACGGCTGCAACGCTTGCCACACCTCGATGGAGCGGGGCTTCATCACCATTGGCATACCGACCGACCAACGCCCGCCCGGAAATCAGATATTTTCGGTCCCGGGACAGCGTTAAGTCACCGCTGCGCCGCACATCCATTCGACGTCCAGGGCAGACTGCAAGCGAGAGGCGCGTACTGCCCACCGTCGCGGTGGTCGAGCTGTCCGGAAGATATAACGGAGCGGGTCATCGGCAAGGCAACCGGCGGCCAGGCCCAGACGGTGATCAAATCTTGCGTTGATAAACCTGCTCGCGGTGAACTTCGCGACCGCTTTCGTCGATGACGACGATCCGTAGATCCTGATGGCCCGCGGGTTTCTCCAAGCGCACCTTGTCTGCCAGCTGCTTGCTGTGCGCAATCGCAGCGCCGTCGCTCGCCAATTCCACGCCTGCCTTGTCCCGCGTGGGAACGCCGTCCTTCATGTCGAAATAATAGGTGCGCATTCGCGGGCTATCCTGGTCCCGGTTCGATCAACCAAAAAGAAAAGAAAAAGCCGCCGAGACTCTTGGGGGGACGCCTCGGCGGCAACTTGGGGGGACATAGCCGTGGGTTAGCTACGCAAATAATAATCTAAGCCAGCTTGCATTGCCCCCGCTTGATCAGGATCAAATCTGGATCGACTACGATTGGCTCCGGGGATCGCTCACCAATCTGCCCGTAGCGACATTCACCAGATGAATTCTCGCACAGGCCGGGCAACTCACCACCACGACCGCGCCATCCTTCGTTTCAGAGGATGCCTCGCCGACATGGTGCTGCACATTCATACCGGTGTTGGGACAGCGGAACAGGGTCTTGGACATGAAATCTCCCTACCGTCCACGTGCTCTCTCCCCCTGGACAGATCAACTCGGGAAGATCCCTTAGGTACTCGGTTCGGAAGTGGTATTTTAACACCACAAATCCGCGCACGTCGGAACCGAATATCGCCGCGCCGGCCTTGGAGTGGTAATATTGAACAGTAACGCGTAGCGGGGAGCGCGCCATGCACCGGTATGTCGCCCGGGCCAATGTCGAGCACTACCTAGGTATTCTGAAAGACGCCGGGCTGACGATGCAGCAACGGAGCACCACAATCTCGCTGCTCGTCGTCGAGCTGGACAAGCTGAGCAACGATGCCGAGCATCTCGAGTTTGCCGAGAGCAAAGTAGCAGTCAGCAGGCAGCAGGTCGCGCAAGCGGCATCGATCCGCGACTCCGCCCCCGCAGGGACGACGCAACGGCAAGACGCGGAACGCCACTTGATCCATCTCGAGAATGTTCAGACTTTGCTCGATGACTTCTGCCATCGCCTGCGAAACAAGGTCGGACCACGCTCGGTCTGAGGACGACAGACCGTTGGCCCGTCGTGTGACCGACGGCGCTCGATGGACATCAACCTCCGCCGCAACTGGCTTATGCGGCGACCTGATGGTTCTTTTCCGCACTCTTGGCGAGCAGCGGAGAAAACTGCTCTGCGGTCACCGTTTCATTTGCAATCAGTAGCTCAACACCGGCGTCAAGGTCGGCACGCCGCCTTTGCAGAATATCCCGGGCACGGCGGTCACCCTCCTCGATCAGGTTCCGGACCGCGAGGTCAATCTCGCGGCCGGTGGCTTCCGCGGCGGTGACGACCGCATCCTGGGCCGCGAGGAATGCTTGAGGCTTGGGCGCATAGGTGCGCTGGCCGACCACCTCGTCCATGCCGTATTTGGTGACCATCTCGACGGCGACTTCCGTCGCGCGCTGAAGATCGTCGGCGGCTCCCGTCGAGATCGCGCCGTCAAAAATCAAGCGCTCCGATGCCCGTCCGCCCATCAGCACGGCAATGCGATTCTTCAGCTCCTCGATCGTCAGCAAGAACCTGTCTTCGGTCGGGCGCTGGATGGTGTACCCGAGCGCGCCGATCCCGCGCGGTATGATCGAAACCTTCTGCACCGGATCGACGCCGGGCAGACTTGCGGCCACCAGGGCATGCCCCATTTCGTGATAGGCCACCCTGCGCCGCTCATCCTTGCCGAGGACCCTGCTCTTCTTCTCCACCCCGGCAACGATCCGCTCAATCGCAGTGACGAAATCAGCGAACGAGACTTCCTCTCCGCCACGGCGGGTTGCGGCGATGGCAGCCTCGTTGATGAGATTGGCGATATCAGCGCCTGTGAAGCCGGTCGTAAGGCCGGCGACCTTGTCGAGATCGACCCCCGCCCCCATGCGAATCTTGCGGACATGCACCTTGAGAATGGCCGTGCGCCCGATCTTGTCCGGCCGGTCGACGAGGACTTGTCGGTCGAACCTTCCCGCTCGCAGCAGCGCAGGATCCAGAATTTCCGGGCGGTTGGTGGCCGCGAGCAGAATGACGCCCGCGCTCGGGTCGAAGCCGTCGAGCTCCGACAGCAGCTGATTGAGGGTCTGCTCCTTCTCGTCATGGCTCGCGAAAGACACCGGCCCGCGACTGCGTCCGAGCGCATCGAGTTCGTCTACGAAAATAATGCAGGGAGCTGCCTTACGGGCCTGCTCAAAGAGGTCTCGGACGCGGGCCGCGCCCACCCCGACGAACATCTCGACGAATTCAGAGCCCGAAATCGAGAAGAAGGGAACACCGGCCTCTCCGGCCACGGCGCGCGCCAGCAGGGTCTTTCCCGTTCCCGGCGGTCCGACCAGCAATATCCCCTTGGGCACGTGCGCTCCCAATCGGCCGTAACTGGCGGGATCCCTCAGAAACGAAACGACTTCCTGAAGCTCGAATTTGGCCTCGTCCACGCCGGCGACGTCGGCGAATGTGATCTTGATGTCCTTCTCGACATAGACTTTGGCACGGGACTTCCCGATCGCCATCAACCCGCCGAACCCCTGGCGGCCGCTCATGCTGCGACCGGCCCAATACCAGATCACGAGGAAGACGGCGACCGGGAATATCCAGGACAGCAGACCTTGAAGCAGACCGCTTCCCGGAACGCCAGTTACGACGACGCCCTTTGCCGCCAACCGCTCGGCCAGGGCCATATCAACCCGCGACGTCACGAATGCCGATTTCCCACCGGGAAGCGGCTCTTTCAGTTTTCCCTGGATCGTATCAGAGCCAACCGAAACTTCGACGATCTTATCCTGGGCGAGCAACTGCTCGAACTGACTGTAGGGGATGGATTCGATTGAGTTGTAAGTCGTAGCAATGAATTGCAGGACGACGAGCAGCATGCTTCCCGCGAAGATGATGGCCATCGCTATCGTCTGCTTTCGCGAGATCTGATTGGAATCCAAGTCCGCCTCCCGTCCGGGTCAATTCTTTGAAATGCTAATTTGGCCCAAAGAAGTGAACTTGATTCAGGTCAACCTCGCCTCGGGTTGACCAGGATCAAACTGCGCCGGACGCGCTGTTACAAAGTGACGCGCGATAACAGCAACGACGACAAACCTCGAGGAATTGAAATGGCACACAAACAAGTCCTGTTCCATTCAGCAGCTCGTGAGAAGGTCTTGCGCGGTGCATCTCTCCTCGCAGACGCAGTGCGCGTGACACTCGGCCCGAAATCGAAATCCGTCCTGATTCAGAAGGCCTGGGGAGCACCCATTGTCTGCAACGACGGCGTGACCATAGCCAAGGAGTTTGACTTGAAGGACGCCGAAGAGAACCTCGGTGCCCAGGTGTTGCGTCAGGCCGCCGAAAAGACCGGCGATGTCGTCGGCGACGGCACGAGCACGTCCACCATCCTCGCACATGCCATCCTGTCTGATGGGGTTCGCAACGTTGTCGCCGGCGCGAGCGCGATCGATCTCAAACGTGGTCTGGATCGCGGGACACAGGCCGCTATCGCTGCGTTGCGCGCCATGGCAAAGCCCGTCAGATCCAGAGCGGAGAAGGCGCAAGTCGCCACCATTTCAGCCCACAACGATCCGTCGATCGGCGAGCTCGTCGCGGATGCGATCGAAAAGGTCGGCGGCGACGGCGTGATATCGGTCGAGGAATCCAAGACGACCGAAACCCTCCTCGACGTCGTCGAAGGCATGAAATTCGATCGAGGCTTTCTTTCACCCTATTTCGTCACCGACGCCGATCGAATGGAATCGGTCTTGCAGGACCCTTACGTCCTGCTTTGCGACCACAAGATCGGCGCATTGCGTGATCTGGTTCCACTTCTCGAGCAGGTCGCCAAAAGCGGCCGGTCGCTTCTGATCATCGCCGAGGACATCGAGGGCGAAGCGCTGGCCACGCTTATCGTCAATCAATTGCGGGGTGTGCTCAAGGCCTGCGCCGTCAAGGCCCCCGGGTTTGGCGACCGGCGCAAAGCCATGCTCGAGGATATCGCCATCCTGACCGGCGCCCAGGTGATCTCGGAAGAAATCGGCTTGAAATTGGAGAGTGCTACCCTTGAACAACTCGGCCGTGCTGCACGCGTGGTCGCCGACAAGGAAAATACAACATTGATCGGCAGCGGTGGCGATCGTACCCGCATCGATGGCCGACTGGCCCAGATCCGGGTCGAGATCGACAAGACGACCAGCGATTATGATCGCGAAAAGCTCGAAGAGCGCCTCGCCAAGCTGTCGGGCGGGGTAGCCGTGATCCGGGTAGGGGCGCCGACCGAGGCTGAGATGAAGGCGAAGAAGGAAGCCTTGGACGACGCAATCAGTTCGACCAAAGCGGCGGTCGCCGAAGGCATCGTGCCGGGCGGCGGGCTGGCGCTGCTTCGCGCAATCGCGGCTGTGGCCAAGGAGGAAGCAGCCTGCGAAGGCGACGAACGGACAGGCGTGCAGATTCTGAAACGCGCGCTTGAAGCTCCCGCCCGCCAGATTGCCGAGAATTCCGCTGCCGACGGTGGCGTGGTGGTTGCCCGGATGCTCGAAAGTCAAGGCAGCTTTGGCTTCGATGCCGCCCGCAAGGTCTATGTCGACCTCGTCGAAGCTGGCATCGTCGATCCGGTCAAGGTCGTACGGACAGCCCTCGAGAATGCGGTTTCCGTCGCAAGCGTGCTCCTTCTGACCGAAGCGACGATGACGGAAATCCAGGAGCCGAAACGCGAGCGGCTGCCCGAGCAGGAGATGGCAATGCCCTAACTGGCCAGGCCAGGAAACTCCAGCAGCGCGTCCTCATTGGCGCGGCGTGCCGAGGAAGAAATTTCAGCGGCCCAACGGCGGGTTTGAGCGAAATCAACTTTCCAACCTGCACGAGCGACTATTCTTTTCGGCGACCGAGATGGTCAAACCTCGAAGGAGAAATGATCATGGCGACCGAAACCAAATTGCCCGTTACGAAAACCTCTACCGCGCCTGCCGTCGCGGCCGAGACCTGGCGCCCATTCCAGGCCTTGAGAAACGAGATCGATCAGATCTTCGACGATTTCGGCAACGGCTTCTGGAACCGACCGTTCCGTTCGCTCGCACGGCTGGAGCGCGACATCTCGAAGTCGATTGCTGCGCCCGCCGTCGACGTCGCCGAAGGCGACAAGGCGTATGAAATCACGGCGGAGCTCCCGGGGCTCGACGAGAAGAACATCGATATCAAGCTCGTCAATGGCGGTCTTACGATCAAGGGCGAGAAGCGCGAGGAGACGGAGGAAAAGAAGAAGGACTATTATGTCTCCGAGCGACGCTATGGCGCGTTCGAGCGCTATTTCACCCTGCCGGAGGGCGTCAACGCCGACAAGATCGAGGCGACCTTCAAGAACGGCGTGCTCAAGGTCGTGCTTCCGAAAACCGAGGACGCCCAGAAGCCCGCCAAGACCATCAACGTGAAGGCGGCCTGAAGGCTGCCGGGGCGAGGCCGCATCGCGGCCTCCCCCAGGGTCTGCAATTCGAGACAGAGAGCGCATCATGCACGCCATCCATGTGATGACCAGAGACGTTGTCGCGGTGACGCCTCATACGACGATCGAAGAAGCCGCCAAGATCATGCTGCAGATGCACATCAGCGGCCTGCCCGTCATCGATGACGCCGGCAACCTTGTCGGCATTGTCTCGGAAAGCGACTTCCTTCGCCGCAGCGAGATTGGCACCGGTCGTAGGCACGCCGCTTGGTTGAAATTCTTCATGGGACCCGGGCGGGCCGCGGCCGAGTTCGTTCACGAAAGTGGCCGAAAGGTGGAGGATGTCATGACGCGGCAGGTCGTCTCCGCGCAGGAGGAAACCTCCCTGGCCGACCTCGTTGATCTGATGGAAAAGCACGACATCAAACGCATCCCGGTGATGCGGGGCAAGGCAACGATCGGAATCGTGACGAGGAGCAACTTGCTGCAAGCCATGGCCAGCCTCGCACACGAAATCCCGGACCCAACCGCCGATGACGAGCACATCTGCGACCGCATCACGCGGGCGATCAATAAAGCCGACTGGCGCCCGATCGGTTTCAGAGCGGATGTCCGCAACGGCATCGTCCATCTGCACGGTCTCATCACGACCGACGAGGCCCGGCGAGCGTCGATGATCGCTGCCGAAAACACCAGCGGCGTCAAGGAAGTCCATGACCACCTCGGCCTCGTCGACTCTTACTCCGGCTATTATTTGGAATCGCCGGAGGACTTGAAAGCGGCCGGCTAGGCACCAGCCGCAGGTTCAGCCCAGAAGCTCCTCTCGAAGCATTGAAGGGGCCACCACCTCTTTCGAGCCCAAGATTTCCGGCAGCGTGAAAACAACCCCATGCACAGTAGAACCGCGCATGGAATCATTGGATTTTTTCATCGCCGCCATTTGCGTCTGCAAAACCACTTGCTCCGTCGGGCAAAACACCGGCATAATGCCATCATCAGCCATTGTATCCCGGACTGCCGCGCCGCAATAGGCGCGCCGATGACCTCGCAAGGACCCCGCGCTTCAATCGCGCGGACGAGAGGTCCGGTCGAGACGTGATCTCTGCGCTCTCATGCGCTTGATGTCTTCATTGAGCTTCTCGGTTTGCTCATCGCGGCGCTGATCTTTCGACTTGAGCTGATCGCCCTCTCTGATCTTCTCGAGCGCCTTCTCGACCGAGATCTTGGTGGTATCCGCCATTTGGCTAACTCCTCTCGATGGCAGGTGTCTGCGAGCAGGAAACCTTCTTCGCGGCAGTACTTCAGCTCTTCGGTTGAAACATGCCGCTTGCAGCCTTCATCGCCGACTCGCCCATGTCCTTGGCCTGGTCCGTCAGCGCCCGCATCTGGGCCTGGAAAAATTCCGACTGTACCTTGAGCGCATCCTGAACGTCCTTGGCCTGGATGAGCTTGTCGCCGAGGTCGAAAGTCGCCACAACGTTGCGCTGCAGATAGTTGCAAAACTGCTTGGCTTGATCGGCGATCGGCAGCGGCGAGGCGCCGAGATTTTTTTCGAGAAGGTCGAAATACTCGGTGCTGGCCTGTCGAACGCGGCCGAGCGATTCTGTCAGCATCGCCCGGACGTTGTCGGCGGAAGGATTGATATTTGCCATGGCATGGCTCCCTTGGGTGGAAAACGGGTTATCGCGAAAGGCCTCCGAACCAGGCGCCGAAATAGCCAGCATAGAGCGCCGGGACTTCAAGATTCATCGAATGGCCGACACCGGGCACGATCACCAAGCGGCAGTCAGGCATCGCCACCGCCATTGCTCTCAGATCCGCCGGCGGGATCCACCCATCCCGCTCGCCCCATAGCACCAGGTGCGGATGCCGGATTTCGGCCATCCGAAGCCCGAGCTGCTTGCTCTCCCACTCGCGGTTGAGATTGAAGGGGGTGCCGAGCCATATTCCCTCGGACACGCCGAAGGTTTGTTCGAGAATTCGCTCAAACAAGGCTTGGACGTCGCCAAGCCCCTCCCGAAACCTCGGCATGGACGTCGGCGCAAGGCTGTCAGGAACGAACAAGGAAGACGCAGCAGTCGCCATCACCGCTCGCGTCACGTCCTTGCTTGCCATCATCGCGCGGAAGACGCCGATCTGGTCGGCATTGAAGGCCAGGCCGAGCGGCGTGACCGGATCGAGCGCGAACACCCGCCCGAACCGTTCGGGCTGCATCAGCAGCATCCGTGCCGCGATGATTCCGCCCGTGGAGTGGGTGGCGAGGTGGCAGAAGAGAATATCAAGCGCATCGAGAGCCGCCAGCAGATCCTGCGCATGCTGCTGCATCGAGTAGTTGGAGTAGTCCGCAGTCGGCTTCGGCCGGTCGCTGTCGCCGCACCCACGCCAATCAATCGCGATCACGCGCAGCCCGGTGGGAAACATGGGCGCGGCAAGCTCGATCCAATCCTTGCTGGCGAGATTGCCGTGGATGAACACGACCGTGACATCGCCCTGTCCCCACTCCCGCCAGCCGAGCTGGACCTCACCTGCCTGCACCCGCGGCATCGAACCATCCTATTTGTTCAGCCCTGCCGTCGGCGCCGCGCCGGGCGGCGTCGGTGCTACCGGAATGGCCGACGCCACCGCGCCCTTGATCATGCGGTCCGTGCCGAGTGGCGATGAGGCGTCGACCCGTCCCTTGGTCACGAAGTCGACGACATCGGCGGAATATTCCACCGGGTTGTCGGTGTGGATGAAGTGTCCGGTCTCCGGATAGATCTTGAGCATCGGCCGGTTACCGGCATTGGTCATCCGCGTCATGAACGGCGTGATTACGTCCCGTCCGAGATCGGTCAGTCCGTTGAACGCCGGCGTCGGGATGAACGGCTCCTTGTCGCCGAACGCGAGGAAGATCGGCGCCTTGATCTCCGTGACGCGCTCGTAGAGGTTCTTCGGATCATCCTGCTGGAGCTCGGATCCGATCGTGTAGATGTCGAAGATGAAGACGTTGCACCATTGTTCGAGCTCCTTCGGGTTACCCCTTGTCAGCCCGACGCGCTGCTCGGTGTGGAAGCGGGCATACTCGCTGTCGCTGAAGAAGTAGCCGCTCTTGGCCGCCGACACGACGCCGGTGTCGGGATCACGCTTCTTGAAGTAGAAAAAGTCGCGGATGCTCTGCTCGTCGCGGGCCTTTTCCGCCGCAAGGATGCCGGTCTGATCCCAGATCTGCCTCCACTTGTCGAAATCGCGGCCAAGACCCTGCTGGAACAAGGGTGCTTTCTTGTCCTTCGCAATCGTGATGTCTCGCGGGTATTCCTCGAGACCTGACGGCGCTTCGAGTGCAAGTCCCTGCACCGCATCCGGCCAGGTCAGCGCATAGCCCATGACGAACTGGCCGCCGAGCGAGTGGCCGAGATAATAGGCTTTCTTGACGCCGAGTTGGTTGACGACGAGATCGTAGATGGTCTCGCGCATGTCCTGCATGGTGCGCGCCGGGCTCTTGTCGAGATTGCCCGGCCCGGACATGCCGTAGCCCGGCAAGTCCGGCACGATCACGCGCAGGCCGCTCCGCAGCGCGTATTGCATGATGTTGCCGTAGTGCCCGCCGAACGCTCCCTTGCCGTGAATGATGACGAGGACCTTGGGATCCTTGTCGGTGCCGGCATACTCGTCCATGTAACCGATTTGCCAGGTGTTACCGATCTTGTCCTTGGCGTTGGCGTATTTGACCGGATAGGGATAGGTGACGAAGTCCTTCCAGAAGGATTTGCTTGGATCGATCTTCTCCGCGACGCGCGGAACACGATAGTTTTTGTCGACAAACAACTGCGCACGATCGAGCGCCGCCACGTCGTCCATGAAGGCGACGAATTTTGGATCGTTCTTGCGCTGGTTAATGATCGGGAAGACGCCGTAGTGGGCGACCGGGCTTTCCTGGGCGATCAGGTCCGCGCCCGGCACACGATCGACGGCCTGCTGCGCCAACTTGAAATTCAGCCAGAGGTCGTTGGTGATATGCATCACCAGCGTGCGCGCCCGGATGCGGCCGAGATACGGGTTGATGTTGTGGGTCTCGCCGACGCGATTGCGCCAGACGAGGTCGACCGCGTCATAGAGCTTGGCGCGGTTGGTGACGTTCAGGCCTGCCTTCTCGTTCGGCGGATCCCAGTAGAAGATCTCAGGCTGCACCGCCTTCCAGTTCTGGGTCGTGCGAAAGGCGAAGTCGTACCCGGTCATTCCCAGGATCGACCAGCCGAACGCGACGCCCGGCACCGGATGTTTCTCCTTGGGCAGCTTGTAATAGTCGCCCTTGGTGGCCTGCCAGACCGGATCGGATTCGATCGCGGCCGTCATCATCTGGAACGTCCAGTTGCCGACGGGATCGTCACCATCGGACTGCGTCGTGCCGCCGATTGGCATGATCGCGCTGACATACTCCGGATGCATCACGCCCCAGACATAGGTCTGCGTGCCCCCCATGGAGACGCCAGTCACGAGTGCGACGCGCGCGACCTTCAGCTCGTCGCGCAAGAGACGATAGTTCGCCTGCACCATGTCGTAGTAGCTGTACTGCGGAAACTTGATGCCGAGGCCGTCCGATGGCTTGCTGGCGCCCCAAGTGCCGAGCGGATCGACCATGATGACGTAATAGCGGTCGGTATCGATCGGCCGGCCCGGGCCGATGATCGGCACGCCGCCCGAGAGTGGCGCACCCTTGACCCACTGCTCATACATGTCGGTGGAGTCACCGGAGTAATAGGAGTTGATGACGACGGCGTTGGTGATTTCGCCCGCCTCATTGCGCCGCGCGGTGCCGATCGTGATGTAGGCGGTGCGCAGCTTGCCCGCACCGAGAGATTCCAGCGTGACACCGCCCTCGCCACCAAATTCCCACTTCGAGGGATCGGATAGATCATACTTGCCGCCGATCTTGAAGTTGGCGATCTCGTAGGTTTTCTTCAAGCCGTCATGCTGCATCTGCGACGAGCGACGCGTGAAGGGCTGGGCGACTGCAAGCGCAGTGCCGACCAGCAGCAGGATCAGGCTGACGAAGCAGCGCTTTGCGATCTCTCTCCGGACCATCACGAAGTCCTCCCTGACGCATTTTGACGCGACGCTAGGCAAGGCGGCCGGACGAGCTTTGATCTAACTCAATGGATTGAACCTTGCGGGTTGTGAGGATCATTCCGGTTGAAACCTGCCGCCGGATCCAGCAATGCCCTTCCTCAGTCACGGCTCATACCGGATCCGCTATGAGCTGGACGGACCTGCGGATGCGCCCGCCTATGTGCTGGTGAATGGCCTCACCCAATACTCGGAGCTATGGGGAGCCTATCGCGACGCATTGACCGCACGCGGCTTCCGCGTCGCGACCTTCGACCTGCTCGGCCAAGGCGTCTCCGACAAACCTGCGCTTTTCATCAACCAGGACGACCACGTTGCCGTGCTGCATCGCCTGATCGGCGAGCTCGGCGACGGGCCGATTTTTCTCAGCGGCATCAGCTTCGGCGGCTTGATCGCGCTTCGCTATGCCATTGAACACGGCGCACGGCTGTCGGGCCTGGTGCCGATGAGCTGCTTTGCCGAGCTTTCACCGCAGTTGCTGCTGATTGGCAATGCCTTGCGCACTGGACTGATCCTCGGCGGCACCGGCTACCTCCAGGACCTGCTGCTGCCGATGAACCTGTCCGACCAATGGCTGAAGCCGTTGCTGGACAAGCTCGACAGCGTCAAGCGCCAGGGCTGGCTGGTCAACGACATTTATGCCCTGCAGAACCTGATGGAGTCCTTTCTCGACTTCAAGCCGCTGACGCCGCTTCTCTCGTCGATCGCTGCGCCGACCATGATCCTGAACGGCGAATTCGACTTCCTGACGCCACGGGCGCTGCATGAGACCCTGCGCGTCGAAATTCCCGACAGTGCGCTGGTGATCGTTCCAGAGGCCTATCACGCCTTCACGCTCGAGAAGGGTGCGCTCACCGCCGACCTGCTCGCACGCTTCGCCGAGGACGTGCTGGCCGGACGCTGGCAGGGCAACAAGGCTGTCTTGATCGCGCCAAACGAGCCCGGCGGCGCGATTTCGGCGTTTCCGGCTGGGTACGACCACCTGCGCGCGATCCCGGTGCAGAGGGCGGCGACATGAGCGCGTTCCTCGGACCGCTGGAGGCCGATGGTCGTTTGCCGCCGAGCCAGCAGACGCGGGTCGCCGCGTTCCTGGTCTCCGCCCATGGCGCGTTGGCACGGCAATATGCACTCGCGTTACCCGCTAGATTCGATGCCGCCTGGCAGACCGAGCTGAATGCACAGCTCTATCGCGAGAGCGAGATCGTCTCGCTGCTCACCCGCGCCACCGCGTGGACCCCGGATCTGGCGTTAGGTCCCATGGCAGTCTCCTGGGAGATGGCCTGGCTCCCTGAACCGATGGAAGCCATCGCCGATGACGCGCGTGCGCAGGCCATCCACCTCGCGACGCTTGCGCATGCGGTCCACGCCGGAATACGGCCGGCCGCCCTGCTTCCGACGGAGGCAAGGGCGGATGATCCGTTCGTGGCCGCGCTGCGCCGGATCGAGTTTGAAAGCGGACGATTGTTGCAGGCACAAATCCTGTTTCTGAAAGGGCCGGATCTGCTGCCCTACCGCGATGCCGTCAGCGCGGCGCTGGAGCGGCGGCATCGCGAGGTGCGCAAACTGTGGCGCGAAATGCTGGCAAGCCTCGGCATCCACATTCGCGAATGATGCGCAGGCTTTGACGCAGATCAAGGATCGCAAGGGGGGCGTCGCCAACATCGGTCCGCTGCCTGGTCGTGCCGATCGGAGTTTCAATCATGAAGGCCGTTTCCGTCGAAGAAGCCGTTGCGATGATTCCCGCAGGCGCCAGCGTCATGGTCGGCGGCTTCATGGGCGTGGGCACGCCGGAGCGCGTGCTCGACGAAATGGTGCGGCAACAGAAGGCGGGCCTGACCGTGATCTCCAACGATGCCGCCTTCGTCGGCAAGGGCGTCGGCAAACTGTTCGATGCGACGCTGGTCGCAAAACTGACGGCGACGCATATCGGTCTCAATCCCACGGCGCAGCGGCAGATGCTGGCCAACCAGATCAATGTCGACCTGGTGCCGCAGGGGACCTTCGTCGAACGCATCCGGGCCGGCGGTTGCGGCCTTGGCGGCGTGCTGACGCCGACCGGGGTCGGCACGCTCGTTGCCGAGGGCAAGCGGCAGATCGAGGTCGACGGCAAGCCGTTCCTGCTGGAGACGGCGATCCGCGCGCAATTCGCGCTGGTCCATGCTTTTCTCGCCGATTACCTCGGCAATCTCACCTATGCGCTCACCGCGCGCAATTTCAATCCCATCATGGCGATGGCGGCCGATACGGTCATCGTCACGGCCGAGCATATCGTACCGGTCGGCGTGATCGCCCCCGACCATGTCATGACGCCGGCGCCGCTTGTCGATTACCTCATTGCGAACGGGTGAGATCATGGACCCGCAGATCATCATCGCCCGCCGCGTCGCCAAAGAGCTCCAGAGCGGCAACCTGGTCAATCTCGGCATCGGCATTCCGACCCTGGTTGCCAACTACGTTCCGGCCGACCTCAAGGTGTTCTTCCAGTCAGAGAACGGCCTGATCGGCACTGGCCCGATTCCGGAGCAAGGCATGGCCCATCCCCTGCTCACCGACGCCGGCGGCCGGCCGATCAGCGCACTGCCGGGTGCGGCGACCTTCGACAGCGCGATGTCGTTCGGGCTGATCCGCGGTGGTCATGTCGACATCACCGTGCTCGGCGGTCTCCAGGTCGACGCACACGGCTTGCTCGCCAACTGGATGATCCCCGGCAAGATGGTGCCAGGCATGGGCGGCGCGATGGACCTCGTCAGTGGCGCCAGGCGCGTCATCGTCGCCATGCAGCACGCCGCCAAGGGCAAGTCCAAGATCGTCGCCAAATGCACCCTGCCTTTGACCTCGGCGCGGCCGGTAAACCTTGTCGTCACGGACATGGCGGTGATCGGATTCCCGGCAGGAAGGGCCACGCTGCTCGAAACCGCGCCCGGCGTCAGCGTCGGCGAGGTCATGGCGGTCACGGAGGCCGAGCTCTTTGTGCCCGACAATGTCCCGGAAATGAAACTCTGAGGGGCACGGTCATGCGCATCTTCGGCGACTTCAACGAGATCAAATCCGCCATCGGCACCGAGATCGGAGTGAGCGACTGGGTCGAGGTGTCACAGCAACGCATCGATCAGTTTGCCGAAGCGACCTGCGACGAGCAGTGGATTCACGTCGATCAGGAGCGCGCCAGCAAGGAGATGCCTGGCGGCAAGACCATTGCCCATGGCCTGTTGTCGCTCGCGCTCGCGCCGCTGTTCATTCGATCGGTGATCGGCCTGAAAGGCTTGCGCAATACGCTGAACTATGGCGCCGACCGGATCCGCTACCTGGCGCCGGTGCCAGCAGGATCGCGACTGCGCGGCCGCGTCACCATCGCGGAAGCCGAGGACGTCCCGCCCGACGGACTACGGGTGAACTACCATCTCGTGATCGAGATCGAAGGCGGCAAGAAACCGGCCTGCATCGCCGAGCTGATCGCCCTGCACTATCGCTGAGCCAAAAAGACGAAAGCAACGCTCTCGCCCGTCAGTCGATGATGTGATAGCCGCCGTCGATATAGAGCACGCCGCCGGTGATCAGCTTGGCGCCGTCGAGCGCCAGAAATGCCGTTGCATTGCCGACGTCATCGATGCTCACCAGGCTGCGCGACGGAGCCTTCGACTGCGCCTTGTCCATCAGTTCGTCGAACTCGGGGATGCCCGAAGCGGCGCGCGTCGCCAGCGGTCCCGGTGAGATCGCGTGCACACGGATGCCCTTCGGGCCCAGCTCGGCCGCCGCATAACGAACCGCCGATTCCAGCGCCGCCTTCGCGACGCCCATGATATTGTAGTTCTCGACCACCATCTGACTGCCATAGTAGGTCATGGTGAACATGGTGCCGCCGTTCTTCATCAGCGGCTCGGCCAGATGCGCCATCCGCAGGAACGACCAGCACGACACGTCCATGGTCTTCAGAAAGCCCTCACGGCCGACGTCGACGACACGGCCGTGTAGCGCTTCCTTGGGCGAGAAAGCGATCGAGTGCAGCAGGAAGTCGAGCTGCCCCCACTCCTTCGCGATTCGTTCGAAAACCTGCTCGGTCTGGCCCTCGGCCATGACATCGAGCGGCATGAAGATCGGCGCCTCGAGCGCCTGGGCGAGTGGCTCGACATGCTTCTTCGCGCGGTCATTCAGATAGGTGACCGCGAGGTCGGCCCCGAGCGCACGGAACGCCCTGGCGCAGCCCCAAGCGATCGATTGATCATTGGCGATACCGACGACGAGCCCCTTCTTGCCCTTGAGGGCCACTTTGGTATCCGGATATACGGGAATCATGACACCCTCTCTTGCTTGGGGTTGGTCGATGGCGCGTTCATCAGCAACGACAGCGTATGCTGCGCAATCATCAGCTCTTCATCGGTCGGGACCACATAGACCGGAATGAGGCTGCCGGGTTGCGAGATCAGGCGCGCGTGGCGGGAGTTTTGGATGGGGTCGAGTGTGGCACCGAGCCAGCCGAGCTGCTCGACCACGCGGGCGCGAATGGTTGCAGAATTCTCCCCGATACCGGCCGTGAAGACGAAGGCGTCCAGGCCCTGCAAGGCCGCGGCCAGCATGCCGGCGTTAAGGCCGATCCGATAGGCGAAATAGTCGATCGCAAGCCTGGCCTTGGGATCGTCGCTTTGCTCCAATGCGCGCATGTCGTTGCTGACACCGGAAAGGCCCTTCAGGCCGCATTCGCGATAAAGAAAATCCTGCACTTTCGCAGCCGGCATGCCCTTCTCGGAGATGAGGTAGAGCACGACGCCGGGATCGAGCTGTCCAGGCCGCGTTCCCATGGGAAGACCATCCAGCGCGGTGAATCCCATGGTGCTCTCGACACTCCGCCCGTCCTTCATGGCGCACATCGAGGCGCCGCTGCCGAGATGCGCGACGATCACCCGACGCTTTGCGATTTCGGGGGCCACGCCGGCCAAAGTCCTCGCGATGTATTCGTACGACAGGCCGTGAAAGCCATAGCGCCGCACGCCCTCCGCATGAAGCGGATGCGGTATAGCGTAGTGATCGGCCAACACACCGTGCGTGCGATGAAATGCGGTGTCGAAGCAGGCGACCTGCGGCAGGGTCGGATAATTCGCGAGGATCGACCGGATCGGCGACAGATTGTGCGGCTGATGTAACGGTGCGAGATTGATGAAGCGCTCCAGCGAGGCCACCACGCCGTGGTCAATCAAGACCGGCTTGTCATAGTCCGGGCCGCCATGGACCACCCGGTGCCCGACAGCGATCGGGTGAATGCGGAGCTCCTCGCGCAGCCACTCGCCGGCGACCCCCATTGCGGTCGTAACGTCCGGCACCGCCTCGATCGGATAAGCCCGGTCGGCCAGGGGATCGCCCGCCGCCCCGCCGGCCTTCAACCGCGGACGGCTGCCGATGCCGTCCAACTGTCCCTTGATTTGCCGCCGCAGCCTGCCTTCGCCTTCGACCGAGAAGATCTGGAACTTGACGCTCGAGGAGCCGGCGTTCACGACGAGAATGCTGTCCATGGCATCACGCTGCGATTGTGGGGGCTTGCTGTCGGCGCGCATTGGCGTAGAGCGACGCGATCGCGCAGGATGCCATCCGGGCGCGCGGCGTATCGGCCCGAGACGTCAGGACGACGGGCACGCGCGCACCGAGCACGATGCCGGCTCCATCGGCCTTGGCGAAGTAGGCAAGATTCTTCGCCAGCATGTTGCCGGCCTCGAGATCGGGAACGACCAGGACCTGCGCCCGACCGGCGACCTCGGACCTGATGCCCTTGATGCGTGCCGCCTCGGGGTCGATCGCATTGTCGAAAGCCAGCGGCCCGTCGAGTACGCCGCCGGTGATCTGGCCGCGATCGGCCATCTTGCAGAGTGCGGCGGCCTCGATCGTCGATGGAATCTTGGAGGTGACGGTCTCGACCGCCGACAGGATGGCAACGCGAGGCGCCTTGCCGAAGCCGGCTTGGGTGTAGAGATCGATCGCGTTCTGGATGATATCCCGCTTGGCATCGAGGTCGGGAAAGATGTTGATCGCAGCATCCGTCACGAACAGGGTCTCGGAATAGGCCGGTACGTCCATGACAAACACGTGACTGATACGGCGGTCCGTGCGCAGCCCTCCTACCTTCGCCGTCACCGAGCGCATCAGCTCGTCGGTGTGAAGGCTGCCCTTCATCAGCATCTCGCCTCGCGCAGCGTGGATCAGCTCGACCCCTTTGGCGGCGGCGTCCTCACTGTGCGCGGCGTCGACGATCTCGAAGCCGGCGATGTCGAGACCGAACTTTCTGGCGGTATCTCTGACCTTTCCTTCGGGCCCGACCAGAATAGGCCGGATGATGCCGGCCTGCGCGCTGTCGACGGCCCCCCGCAACGACGTCTCGTCGCAGGGATGCACGACGACGGTCCAAACCGGAGTGGCGGCCTTGGCCGCCGTGATCAGCCGGTCATACTTGCTCGGGGATTGTGATTGCCCGGTATCGGTCGACATGGTGTTGCTCCCGATGGTCTGGACGGCCGCTACGATGCTTTCGCCTGGTCGAAAGGGGCAACGTTGGTCACGCTTCCCTCCTCCGTGCCGACGCCAAGCAGCGTGGCCACCCGTTGGAGGCGGCTTGCGCGCTCTCCCGTGATCTCTCCACTGGCGGACAGCACCTCCCGCATGGCTGCAATCAAAGTCCGGCGCTGATTGATGTCGTCTGGCAACAGCCGCGGAATGGCTGCGAGCGCACCCTCCTGATCCAGCAGCAGCATGAAGAACTGCTCTCGAACCAGCGTCTTGAACTCGGGGAGCGGCATGCGCGCCCCGCCGTAATCCCGCCGCACCCGGCGCAAGGCCTCGATGCTGCGTTCGTCGACCATGCCGCGCGCCGAGCCAATGTAGAGCAGGCTGCGAATGGCGGCCTCCCGCGGACCGCCTTCACCGATCCTGGATTTCAATTCGGCAATCCGCGCCGCCAGCATCGCCTGGTGCTCGGCGGACATCTCGCGGCGGCGCGAGGGCTCCGACTTGGGATCGACGCCAAGGGCCGCCTGCACGGCCGGCGAGCCATAGACGTTGAGGAAAATCGTTTCGCTCAGCGCTTCCGCCGCGTCGCGCCAGCTATCGAGCGCGCGGACGATCTGCTTCGACATCCGTTCCTGCAATGCCAGGAAAGGATTATCCTTCGACACCGGCTTGCGATTGTCCTCGATCTCCTCCGCTGCCGACTTGACCGTCGCCATGAGCGGATTCTTGCTGCTGAATGCCTCATATTGCAGCCGCAACGGGTGGAAAGTGCGCATCGTCTCCGCCAATCGCGGGGTCACGACGCTCTTGATCCACGGCTGGACGAACTTCCGGTAGGCCGCGAGATTGATCTCGGATGCGCGCTTTGCGGCGGCGAAACGCCGTTCGTCCTCGGGCGAGTTGCCTCCCATGGCCCTGATATCGTCGAGGGTTCGCGCTTCACAACGCATGACCCATTGGCCGACGACCAGGTCCGAGCTTGCGGTCTCTTCGCCCTTGGCCTCGAAGGTGGCTTCATAGAGGCCGGGCGGCAGCACGTCGATCAGATCGATGTTGCTCGAAAACTCGGCGTGTTCCTTCTTTGCGACACCTCCCGAGACGAAGATGCCGAGATGGCCGACACTCTCGTGGACCGTATAGACGATCGTCTGTCCGTAGGCTCTGATCTCATCGACATCGGCGTAACAATCGAGGATCCAGTCGAGCGCTTGCTGAGGCGGGGTGACGTTGTCCCCCTCGGAACAAAACACGACAATGGGCGATCGGATGTTGCGCAGGTCGACCTTGCTGCCGTCGGACATCTCGATGTTGCCGGCGGCCAGATTGTTGCCGATGAACAGCTCGTCGACGATGAACTGGATCTCTTCTGCGTTCAGATTGACGTGTCCGCCCCACCAGCGTTCGAATTCGAGGTAACGGTCCGCCTCGGTGTCGACCTTCGAATAGACATTGTACTGCTTGGTCCACAGCGTGTTCGACGGATTCTGGTTCTCGAAATTCTGCACCAGCCAGGCGCCGTCGAACTTGCCTGCGCCGAGATCGCTGGCGAGCGCCGTCAGCCAGCTTCCGCCCAGCAGCCCGCCCGAATAGCGCATCGGATATTTGCCATGCACGCCGGCCCAATAGGCCAGCGGCGCGCCGGCAATGATGATCGGCCCGAACAGTTCCGGCCGCAACGAGGCCAGAATCATGACGGCCCAGCCGGCCTGGCAATTGCCGATGACGCAGGGCTTGCCGTCGGCTTTTGGATGCAGGCTGATGACTTTCTCGATGAAAAGAGCCTCAGCCCGCGCGATGCGCTCGATCGTCTGTCCCGGCATCGGCTCCGGCAGAAAGCCGATGAAATAGCAGGGATGGCCCGCTTTCATCGCAACACCGATCTCGCTGTCGGCTTTGAACCCGCCAATGCCCGGGCCGTGCCCGGCGCGCGGATCGACCACGATGAACGGCCGTCGCTCGAGGTTTATCTCGACGCCCTTCGGCGGAATGATGCGCACCAGCGCGTAGTTGACGGGGTCGTCGAGCTGGCGGCCGTCAATGATCAATTCGGCGGCATACTGCAGGACGTGTGGCGCCGTTTGCGCCACATGCTCACGATATTGGTCGCCGCGCCGACGCATGATGTCAAGGAACAGCACACTGCGCTGCCCTGCGTCGACCATATATTCGACGGCCGAAGCAACCAGCCCGGACATGGGGCCACCGGGGAGATTTGATATTTCCATCGCCATGTTCCGACCTCTCTTGCCCGCCCCTTTCATAGAGAGCCCCAGACGGCTGGATACGTTGACTTAGGTCAACGATCGGATGGATCGCCGGTCGGACCAGAACGGATGACAGGCCGGATCAACTCCCCATACAGGCCGGCTTGGCGTCTTTACGGTCGCGCCTCGGGCTCGTCTTTCTTGAGCCAGATGTTGATGCTGACGAGAAGCACCCAGAACGGAAAGACGACGAGGCTCCAGTCGATGAAGTAGCTTCCGATGAGAAGGGTGGCGGCAACGGCGTAACCGCCATAGGCAAGCCAACGCGGCGTGAGCCCCGTGTAGAGGGCAATCGTCGACGTCGTGATCATGAACACGGAGGCGGTCTTGACGAGATAGATGTTGACCATTCCGTAGGCAAGGCCGCGGCCGAAATGAAAGGTCGCGGAGTTGATCAGCACGTTCGGCGCGGCATGGAAGGCCAGAATGACCGCGCCGATGACGGCGGCGGCGGCGAACAGCATCGCGAGCAGCAGGACAGCGCTGCCGAAAAAGATCGTTGCAAAGAACCGGTCCTCGCGCGCGCCGAGCTGGTCACGCAAAAAGCCGACAAACCACAGGAAGGCCACACCCGCGAAGGGCACGAGGTTCAAGGCCAAAGCGACATTGCTGGTGCCTCCATGCAGCCATGCGCCCGGCTCGAGCGGGTCGGCCGGCACGGATCGCCGCATCAACCAGAATACTGCGAGAAGCAGCACTGAGAACAGGACACCGGCCGCGGCCGCAACGCGTGGGGCCCGCAACCTGGCTCGCGTCAATCCAGTCGCTTGCGTGATCACGACACCGGCCGCCCCTTCCCGTCCGCGGCCGGACTGGCCACCCCTGCTTCCACGTGGTGCGACAAGCCAAGGCCCTGCCTGTCCTCGATACGAGCCGCGGCGCGGTCCTGCGGATCGAAGCTCGAGCGCTCGATTCCATAATCGAGATGATTGAGGTAGGCGTGAACGAGTTCCGCGCGCCCCTCGCCGACGCACTCGGCGAGGCCGGCGAGCGCGGCGCGGAGCCGGCGCATCACCTGGATGGACGTCGACCCGAACTGCCGGATTTCATCGAAAGCCAACCCAAGATAATCCTCCCAGGTCGGCATACGATGAACCACCCTCAGAACGCCGTCCTCGTCGAAGGCGCGGCACGCTTCCAGGTCGCATTTGGCCAGCCGCCGCAGCAGGTCCTCGATCTGGTCGATGGCCTGGACGGCGGTCGTTGGATCGTTGATGGCTGGAGACAGCGCCTTGATCGCGACGTCGACGAGCAGCCGAATTGCATATTTCGGATCCTGCTCGAACGTTCGCTGCTCGTCGAGATGTACGCATGCGCTCAACTCCTCCTCGGGTACGAAGGTCGTCGCACATTGAGCGTGCAAGATCACACTATCTTCGAGCAGCGTGTCGCCGACGCCGCATTCCATCATGATGAGCCCGTTCATTCTCCGGGCATGGCCGACCAACCTGTCGATATCGATCGATGTCACCGACTGCGGATTGCCGACATATTTGACGGTCAGCCTGGCCGAACACAACTGCTCTTGCGCTCGCGCCGCTTTGCCCGGGGCCTGCCACGGGCTGGACTGATAGGTGCTGCTGATGACCTGCCGGCCCGTATCCCCCAGCGCCTGCAGCACCCGCATGATCTGAAGATTGTTCAAACGCTGGACGAGCTGCGCAAGCATCAAGACGCTGGCGACCAGCATGGCCGCAACGATCGCCGCAGACAGAAAAGGTACGCCTTGAGCACCCGGACGATCGACCCACGCCAGCGTCGCAAGGCTATACATGAAGGTCGCGACGAACATGCCGAGGGAATGGAACAAGAGACGGTCGCGCGCAAACCAGACGACGAGCCGAGGTGAATAGACGACGGCATTGAACTGAACGAGCACGAAGGCGATCGAGAACACGATGCCGGTCAGCGCCATCATGCCCGAGGCAACTGCCGACAGGTAAGCCTGGGCCGAAGACGTCGACAGATTGAGACTGACGGCCAGGAATTTGGATTCCAGGCGCGGCACCAGAAAGCCCGCCGCGACACTTGCAGCGGCGTAGAGCGTGGGTATCAGCCAGAGCTGCATGCCACTGCCTTTTTGATATCATCGATGGACACCAGCATCTTCGCGACGAGCCGCTGTTTCGTTGATCTTGATCAAGGCGCGTCCATGCGATCGTGAGCTGATGTGACCTCACCCGGGATGCTCCCGGCATCCATGGCGTCGGACCCGCGCACGCAACGAAACCAGGAAGATGATCGCCGATCCCTCCCAGTCGATCGAGACGGCCGCCAGCCACTGGATTCACCTGGTTGGCGTCAGCATCGAGATCTATGGCGTCTTCGTCATCGTCCTGGGGATCGTCTGGTCGATCCGGTACGTTCTTGGACGGAACGTCGCGTCTCGCTACGACAATTACAAGATCAGCATCGGGCGATCGCTGTTGCTTGGCCTCGAGGTGCTGGTTGCCGCAGATATCGTGAAGACGATCGCGATCGAACTGACCTTCGTGAGCCTCGGCCTACTTGCCGGCCTGGTTCTGGTTCGCACGTTCCTGGGCTGGACCCTGACCCTTGAAATCGAAGGTCGCTGGCCGTGGCAGTCGGACCGCGGCGATGAGCTCGCCTCAGGTCGAGAAGACCATCCCGCCGCTTAGGCACCGACCTGTCGAAGTGCCCTCGAAGCCTTTGCAAATCACGAGATCCGGTCGAGCTCAGCCAGCCCTACAGCTCCCGCAATCCCGCAAAGAGCGCGTCGAATTCGCTATCCACCCGATAGAACGCGGGCGGCCGCCCCAACGGGGCGGCGACCGATATCTCCTGTCCGCCGGCAAATGATTGTCCGGTCCAGACATGAATCCAATCGATCCCTGCCGGGAGGTAGAGGCCCCGCTCATCCTGGCCTGCCTGCCAGACGGGCGCGACGAGCAGGTCGCGACCATAGAGATAGCAATCCTGAATGTCGTAGGTTCGCCGGTCGTCCTCGTGATGAAGAAACAGCGGGCGTTGGACCGGAAGGCCCCGGCGCGCAGCCTCCAGCGACAACGTCCGCAGATAAGGCGAGAGGTGAACGTAGATCGCCGTCATCCTGGCGAAATGCGCGAGAACCGCGGGATCTCCATCGAGTTGCAGATTGTCACGAGGCCTGTTGCCTTCGTGGCTGCGCATGACAGGCGTGAAGGCCGCCATCTCGCTCCAGCGCATCAACAACTCGGGCGTACGCAGATTGCCGAACAGGCTGGTGTAGCCGCCGATGTCGGAGTGGTGATACGCGTTGCCGAGCAATCCCGACGACAGGGCGGCGCAGATCACCGTGACCAGCCCGTCATGCCTGGAAAAGTCGACCGATTGATCGCCGGCCCAGAGCCACGGGCAGAACTTCTGCACGCCCGTGAAGCCGGACCGCATGAAGAACACGGCTTCGCCGGTGCGCCCACGGCTCGATACAGCCTTCGCGTTCACCTCGGCCCACAGCACGGGCCAAAGGTTGTGCGCGAGCCTTGCATCGAGGCCGCTGGCGAGACGCACCTCGACCGGCAGATACTCGCCGAAATCGGCCATCCAGCCGGACAGGCCATAATCGAGCATGTTCTTGCCGATGATTTGCTCGGAGAACCAGGCCGCGGCGTCCGGATTGGTGAAATCGACGGTGCCGCAGTGGAACTCACCGAAATCGATCAGGGCCGTTCGTCCCGAGGCATCCCTCACGAAGTAACCGGCATTCTGGGCCTCCTCGAACAGGACGCCGTCGTTGCAGAGATACGGGTTCACGTAACCGAGAAATCGGATGCCCTGGTCGTTCAATTCGGCGATGCGCTGCCGAAGGCCAGGATAACGCGTCTCGTTGGCCTTCCAGTCCCAGAACAGCCGTGCGCCAAACGCCGTCGGCCGAATCCCGACCCAATCCTCGCACCAGAGTCCGGAAACCTTGACGCCGGCCGCGCGCATTGCCGCAAGGCGAGCGAACGAGTTCGCGCCATCCTTGAGGCCGACGATCGCGCCGTTGTAAATCCACTCCGGAAGCGGAGGCTGGCGGCCGAATCGCGCCGACAACGTCTCCACCAGCGCAACGAACGACGGCGCGGCGAACAGCTCGATGCTTTCAGGAACGGACCAGGCCTCGATCTCGTGAAACTCATCCTCGCGAAAGTCAAACACGCTATAGGCTGACGTCTCGACATGAAGAGCATAGCGCGCCGAGGAGACGTAGGTCGGTTGCGGATAGTTGGTGTGATAGTAGTCGCCGCCGGCTTGGCCCGCGACGTCGGCCTTGAAGGTGATCTCGGTGGTCTTGTCGCGCCCGACGCCCGGCTCCGAACTCCACAACGGAAACCGCCGTCCGCGCAGATCGAAATAGGAGAATTGCTCGCCGCCGCCCCAGACATGCTCGTCACGGTCGGCCACGACGCGCAGCCAAAACCGGTTCACGGAGGGATCGAGCGACCGCAGCTTCAATGCATGGCCCTCAAGCGTCACGGCGAGGCGCGGACGCTGCCCCTTGGCCGCGGACAGCATGATCGAGGCGCCGTCGATCTCGGCATACGCGAGCGGGCAGCGTTCGGCCAGGCGATCCTCGATGGTGAAGCGGCCGCGGTGCATTTCGATGCTGTCGTTGCCCCGGCCGACGAAAAAACATGGCGCCGCGGCGCTGTGGGCAAGTATCCGGCGGCCCGCGATGGAGAGCGCAAAGCCGGACGGGGTCGTGTCGAGTTTCAGGTCCATTCCTCTTGATCTTTCCTTGGCCTTTCCCTGACCCTTCCTTGGCCTTTCCGTCAGCCCTTGACGCCGCCTGTGGTCAATCCCGAGACGACGCGCTCCTGGAAGATCACGATCAGGATCGCGACGGGCACGATGCCGACGACGAGCGCGGCCGAGATCACCGGCCAGGGAAATGCGAACTCGCCCTGATAAAGCTGGATTCCGACCGGCAGCGTCCGCAATCCCGGATTGGAGTTGAACGACAAGGCCAGCAGGAATTCGTCCCAGGCATTGACGAAGGCGAGGATACCGGCGGTGAAGACGCCGGGCGCCGACAGCGGCACGACCACCCTGAACAGCGCGCCAAACCGGGTGCAACCGTCGATCATGGCGGCATTCTCCAGATCGCGCGGAATGCCTTCGAAGAAGGACGTCAGCACCAACGTGCACACGGGCAGGCTCAGCACGGTGTAGGGCAGGACCAGCGCGGTCCACGAGTTGAGGAGGTTGAGCGCGCGCATGGTTTCGAACAGCGGCACCAGCAGCGTCACCAGCGGAAAGGTCGAAACTGCGATGATCACGGACATGATCAGTCCCCTGAACCGCAAGTTCAGGCGCGCGAGCGCATAGGCCGCGAGCACCGAGACCAGCAGCGTGAGCGCGGTCGAGAGCAACGCGACCATGAAGCTGTTGAACAGGAAGGTGAGCAGCGGCTGATCTGAGAACGCCTGGATGTAATTCCGCAGCGTCGCTGCGTGCGGCAGCCAGGTGATCGGCTTTTGCGTCAGCTCCGCCTCGGTCTTGAATGAGGTCAACAGGATCCACAAGGCCGGGAACAGGCCGTTGACGATGAGAATGAACGCGGCGATGGCCCGCAGCGGCTTGCCCGACAGAGCCTGGTCGAACGTGGAGGCGACAGCCGTGCTCATGACGCAGCCTCATTGCCGCGGATCATGCGCAGGTAAAGCGCGGTGACCAGCATCGACAGGCCGAACATCACCACCGCGAGCGCCGATCCGTAGCCGAGGTCGAGGAACGACACGGTGTTCTGGTGAATGTACATGGCCAGCGTGGTGGTTTCGGTGCCCGGCCCTCCGCCGGTCATCATGTAGGGAATGTCGAAAGTCTGCAGCGCGGTGATGGTGCGGAAGATCAGCGCGACCACGATCGTGGGCTTCAGCAGCGGCAGCGTGATCTCCAAGAACTGCCGCACGCGCCCGGCGCCATCGACGTCCGCGGCCTCGTAGAGCGAACGCGGAATGGTCTGCAGGCCCGCGAGAATGATCATCGCCATGAAGGACGAGGCCTTCCAGATGATGGCAAGGCAGATCGCTGCGAAGGCGAGCCGCGGCGAATTGAACCAGATCACGCTGGGCAGGCCGATCCGGTTGAGCACATCATTGACGACGCCGTACTCGGAATGGAAGAACCAGCCGAAGATCAGGCCGGCGAAGGAGAGCGGCAGCGCCCAGGGGATCAGCAGCGAGAGCCGCACCGGCCATTTCATCCGGAACGGCAGATTGGCGAGCAGCGCGAGTGCGAAGCCGACGAAGAGCGAGCCGGGCACCGTGATGAGCGTGATCAGCACCGTGTTCCAGGTCGCCTGCCAGAACACCGGATCGTCGGGCATCTGCCTGAAGTTCGCGAGCCCGGCGAACCGCGCCGGCAAGCCCGACGTCAGCGACAGGTCGAGAAAGCTCGTGTAGATCAGCCGGCTCACCGGATAGACGATCATCACGCTGAGCAGGATCGCTGCGGGCGCCAAGAGCATCACGGCAAGTGTGGTGTCGTCAGGATCGGACCAGCGCGACAGCCATCGCCGCCGCGCGAGCGAGCGATCGGCCTCGCTTTTGAACGTCGATGTCGTCGTCATCAGGTCCGGTCCGGATTGCAATACGCGCCCTAAGAGCTTGCGCATGATCTGATCGGAAAACCGCTTCGCAGTTTTCCGGATCATGCCTTAGCGGATGATCCGCTTCAGGCGCGCCTCGATCTGGGCGGCGCCGTCTGCCGGAGTGGTCGCACCCGCGAGCACCGCGTTGACCGTGGTCCGGATCGCTTCACTGACCTCGTTGTAGCGCGGCGTCACCGGGCGCGGCTTTGCGGTCTCGACGATGGCTTGCGCGTCGGCGAACCACGGCACCGCCTTGGTCACGTCGGCGTCCTTGTACAGCTTGCCGTAGGTCGGCAGCAGCGAGCCGTTGATGGCCATGTATTTGGAGACTTCGGGACTCGACAGATATTCGACCAGCTTCTTCGCCTCGTCCTGATGCTTGGAAAACGCGGAAACGCCCCACTCCCAGCCGCCAAGACAGGTCGCCTGTTCGCCGCCCTTGACGGCCGGAAGCCGCGCGACGCCGACCTTGCCAACCACCGCGGACTCGGCGTCCTGCGACATCGCCCATGCATAGGCCCAGTTTACCGCGAACAGGACGTTGCCGGCCTGGAACTCCTTGCGCGTATCGTCGGTCGCGACCTCGGCAATGTTCTTCTTGGCAACGCCGCTGTCGGCAAAACCCTTCCAGAGCGCGAGCGATTTGGTCGCCGCCTCGCGATCGAAATCGAGCTTGCCGTCCTTCGTCACCACCTTGCCCTGGCTCCAATAGGGCACCAGGAAGGTGCAGACTGCGCCTTCGATCGCCTTGCCCTGGAACGACAGCCCCTGCAGGTTCGGATTCTTCTCGCCGTCCGCGACCTTCTTTGCGGCGTCCGCGAGCTCGTCCCAGGTTTTTGGCGGCTGAAGCCCGTATTTGTCCAGCAGGTCCTTGCGATAATAGAGGAACATGGAATCGGCAAAGGCGGGCAGCGCCACCACCTTGCCGTCGATCGTGTTCGCCTCGGCATAGGCACGCAGATAGGAAGACATGTCGCTTGCGACCGGGCTGGTCCAGCCCGCCGCCGCAAACTGCGCCGGGCGGATCACGTCGAGCATCAGCACATCGAGCGAGGAGTCCTTCGCTGTGAGCACCGTGTTGAGATATTGCGCCTGCATGTCCGAAGTCGTGCCGCCCAGCTCGATGCTGACCTTGATGCCGGGATTGCGCGCTTCGTATTGATCGAGCAGCGTGCGCCAGATGGCGGGCTGCCCCTGGCTGGTCACGAAGACCTTCAAATTGGTCTCGGCGGATGCAGCGGTTGCGAATGCGACCGCTGCACATCCGAGCAGCAAACCCGCCACCTTCGAAATGCGTCCTGAACTCATGCCGTCCTCCCGGAAAAGATCGCCGCTTGTTTGCGGCTCGACTGGCTTAGTGTTGTGGCCTGGCTGCGCATTCTCTACTGCAAGGCGCGCTCCGTCTCAGGATCGAACAGGTGGATCTTTGCGGGGTCCAGCCCAAGCTTGATCGCCTCGCCGGCTTTCGGGCGCAGCTCGGGCGGCAGCCGCGCGGTCAATGTCGCGCCGCCTACCGCAAAATGCACCAGCGTATCGGAGCCGAGCGGCTCGACGACCTGAACCTGGCTGTTCAGGCCGACATCGGACCTCAGCGGCATGAAATGCTCGGGCCTGATGCCGACGATGAGCTCACGCTCGTCGGCGACCGAGAGTTTTGCGCCGGCGAGGCCGGCAAGCGGCAGACGGTTGCCGTCGGCGAAATCGAGATAGCCTTGGGTGGTCCTGGCTTTCGCGAAATTCATCGAGGGAGCGCCGACGAAGCCGCCGACGAAAACGCTCGCCGGATGATTGTAGACCTGGTCCGGCGTGCCGATCTGCTCGATGTCGCCACCCCGCAGGATGACGATGCGATCGGCCAAGGTCATCGCCTCGACCTGGTCGTGGGTGACATAGACGATGGTGGTCCCGATCGTCTGATGCAGCCGCTTGATCTCGGTGCGCACCTGCCCGCGCAGTTTCGCGTCGAGATTGGAGAGCGGTTCGTCGAACAGGAAGACCTGCGGCCGCCGGACGATGGCCCGGCCCATCGCAACCCGCTGACGTTGGCCGCCGGAGAGCTGTCCCGGCCGGCGGTCGAGCAGATGGGTGATGCCGAGCATCTCCGCCGCGTCCCTGATCTTGTTGTCGGCGTCCGCCGCGTTGGCGCCGCGCACCTTCAGGCTGAAGCCCATGTTCTGGCGCACCGTCTTGTGCGGGTAGAGCGCGTAGTCCTGGAAAACCATGGCAATGTCGCGCTCGCGCGGCGGCAGATCGTTGACGACGCGATCGCCGATCCGGATCTCGCCGCCGCTAATGCGTTCGAGGCCGGCGATCATGCGCAGCGTGGTCGACTTGCCGCAGCCGGACGGACCGACGAGCACGACGAACTCGCCGTCCATGATCTCGAGGTCGATCGCCTTGACGACGCGAAACGCGCCGTAGCTCTTCTCAAGCTTGCGCAGGCTGACCGAAGCCATGAGCCCTCATCTCCCGTCCCGACGGTTCTTGCGGCCGGGGTGAACATTCATCATAGCGCTACGATTTTTGGAAATCAACGCCTGAGCCATAAAGGCTGGCTCCGACGCGGTCAGACACGAATTTTGGCATTATCTGGTTGATTTAGATGACTATATCGTCCTCTTGGCAAAACACGATTGTATCGCTCCTGGGCTTCAGCTAGATAATAGCGCTATTATCTCAAGCCAACATGGCAATGGCCGCATCAAAGCCCCTACGCACCCGGCGCAAGATGCAACGGGTCACGATCATGGATGTGGCGGCGCGCGCAGAGCTGTCGCCCTCCACGGTGTCGCTCTATTTCAGAAAGCCAGATGCGGTCTCGGCGGCGGCGAGCGAGGCGATCGCACGGGCCATCGAAGCGCTCGACTACGTGCCGAACCTGATGGCCGGCGGCTTGGCAGCGGCCTCATCGCGCGTCGTGAGCATCATCGTGCCATCGGTGCGCAATGCGTTCTTCGCCGAGACCGTCGCGGCCCTGCAAGACGAGCTCGGCAAGCAGCGACTGCAGGTGATGCTCAGCCACACCGAGTACAAGGAGCACGACGAGGAGAATCTGGTCCGCGTGGCACTGTCCTGGGCGCCCGCCGCCGTCGTCTTGACCGGCCTGTCTCACAGCGCAGCAACGCGCCGGCTGCTGCGCGACAGCAAAGTGCCAATCGTCGAAATCTGGGAGCTCGGTTCCCCGACCATGGACATGGCGGTCGGCTTCCACCACGACCAGGTCGGTCATGCCGCCGCGTCGCATCTTCTTCAGCGCGGGCGCAAGCGACTGCTGTTTCTCGGCGCCCGCCTACATGAGGATCGGCGCGCCGCGCGGCGCGCCCAGGGCTTCATCGAGACTGCACGAAACACGACCGACGTCACCGCAGAGATCATCCAGCACCCCGCTCCGGCGAGTGCCGAGGTCGGCGCGATGTTGCTTGGCGAGGCCTTGCATCGTTTTCCGAACGTCGACGGGATCGCCTGCTCCAACGACCATATCGCCCTCGGCGTGATCTTCGAGTGCCAGCGCTCCGGTGTCGCAATTCCCGAGCGCCTGTCGGTGGTGGGGTTTGGCGATTTGAGCTTCAGCGCGGCCTCCAATCCGTCCCTGACGACCATCCGTCCTCCCGGCGACTTGATCGGGAAGGAAGCAGCGCGGCTCATCATCGCCCGGATTGCGCACCCCGACGCCGAGCCCGAACAGGCCGTCATCGATACGCGCTTCACCCTGCTCCATCGGCAAAGCAGCTGATTATCGGAAAGACGTTGCCTTTGCTGATGGGCCAGACCTTTGGACCGCCCGCGCTTTCGGCGTATCTGCTTCTGTGTGGATAGTCGCATTCGGCTTTGAGCGGAGAACACCGGCGGGTCACCGTTTCGGCGTTCCTTTGGTCGCATCGGCCCCTCGTCCGAAGTTCGCAACAAAGCGCGGCGACGCCTTGAGCCGCCGCCGCGCTTTTGATTTAGCCAAATCTAGCTATTGAACGTATCGAAGACGTCCTTGGCGATCGCTTTGCCCTGCTTGATGCCGTCGTCGGCGTCGTATTGCCAGTGGATGCCAAGCCAGATGCGACTTTGTCCGTTCTCGATCTCGGCCTCCGTGAGGTTCTTGAACTTACGCTCGAATTTCGGTCGCGTGGCGCCCGTCGGCCCCCTGTTGAGGCCGTTGTACTCGTCCGACACGAATGTGAACGCGGTGTCGCCCCGCAAATAGAGTCGCATCGCTTCGAACACGGCTCCTCCGAACACTGCATGCCCCGAAGGATACGCCGGAAACGGAGGTGTCAAGTTTGCGCCCGCTGGCGTACCGTTGGAGACTTGTGCTCCCAGCGGGGTGAACTCCTTGTTCTTCGAACCGAGCACCGATCCTTCGGGATCCGTCTTGCGAATGTAGGTGACGGGCCGCGAGTGGTGGAATTTGTACTTACCGGTCCATGCACCTATGCCGGCCTCGGCCATCGCCACGTTGATGAAGGCGAGGTATTGCGCCAGGTCCTCGACACGCTTGATCGGCCGCTCGCGGAATGCGACCGACAGCGCGATTTCATTGTAAAGCCGCGGCGGTGCGCACAGAAGCGGCGTCCCGTCGTACGCCCAGTAGATGCCCTTCAGCGTCTCGTTCGAGGAATCCAGCGGAGCGAACACGCTGCCTTTCCGGCTCGTCGGCGTTTTGAAGCGAGAGCCCAAGGCTGGCGGCGCAGGATCCCCGCCGAGCCTACGGACGGCATCCAACGCCGACTTGAACTTCGGATCGTTTTCAGCAGGCGGTCCCGGAGGCAGGTGAAGATCGGCCACAACGAACGGCATGACCTCATTCCAATGTCCGCCGAGTGCCACGGGAAGCTGGCTAATGGGATCGATATCCCAATCCCGAGTACCGACCGGCCCCTTGAACAGATCGGTGAAGCGCGGCTCGGTGGACAACGATTGCAGCCCGACCTGCGCTTTCGACCCGTCACCGAATTTTCCGGTGCCGGGATCGTATTTGCGGGTGGCGAGGATAACCTTGGAGGCTTCGGAGCCAATCCTTGCTCCAAGCTGCACGGCGGGCAGCGGGTCGTCGATGGCCAGTTCCAGTCTGTTGAACACCACTTTCGTGTACGCGATCTTGTTCTTGTAGAGGACCGCGAGCGTGTCGTACGCCGCCGAGGCGAGTGCGGCGCGGACAGACGCCGTCTTCGGATTGATGGCCGTGCCCGGTTGACCGACCCCCGACCAGATGGCGGCCTGGGATCCTTTGTAGCTCTTGTGCCGCTGGATGATCGCGTTGACCGCTTCGAACATCGCGAGGTGCAGGATCGCAAGCGCCCAACTCGATCGATGCGGACCGTATTGTTCGGCGTAAGTCGGATCCGTCGTCCCGGTGGTGGTCGAGTGATCCTGCGCCGTCAGATCCAGCGCAAGCGCGTTCCACTGCAACAGATGATAATAATCATTGTTGGAGACGCCACCGGTGATGTTCTGGAGCAACGGAGACTTGGAGAGGAAGTCTGCAAATTCGCCAGCTTGGCGTGGCACGGCCGTACGGTTCTCCTGCAGGATCCGAGCCGTGTCCAGATCCGGGCCACCCTTCATGTCGGGCTTGCCGAATATCCGGGAAAATTCGAGCGCGTTCTGTTCGTCCTGGGCGCGAGAGACGGCCGGAAACGCGAACGCCAAGGCCGACGCCGCACCGGACATGAGAGTTCTACGCGATATGGCCATTAATTCTGTCTCCTAATGAAATTCGTGAAACGATCAATTATGGAAAATGTCTTCTAGTCTTCGTGCTCAATACAAAACTTCGGTCCTCCTGTGGCCTAGGCAGCTCTCTCGCCGGGAAGCGACACATTTCCGCTGGGCGCGTATCGCCGCCGCCAGAATGGCGATTTCGGCCAGCGTCGTTCCAGGCTGTAGAGATAGTTGCGGTTCGCGAGGTAGTCCGCGTATCGGGCGTCGAGGTATCGGGCGTAAAACCCGCTGCTGTCGGAACGTCCGTCGAGCACGTCGGCAATCGTCGTAGCGGCGCGGAGCCCGTCCTCGAGTGCATTCATGATGCCCTGTGAGGAAATTGGATCACAGGCGGCCGCCGCATCTCCTACGGCCAACCAATTGGCCCCGACGACGCAGTCCAAACGAAAGCTCGGCGCGGCGCGCACGACGATATCCTTCAGCCGATATGCTTCGATCGCCTGCGCGACGTGACTCGTCGCGCGAAGAAGAGCGAGCCACTCGCTCGCGCGCGCGAGATTATGGTCCCGGACGATCGAAGCGTCCGAGGCGAAGGCAATTGCGAGCCTGTGATCAGGCAGCCTCGCCCTGTACCACCAGCCGAGCTCCCGGGCTTCGAGCAGGGTGAGTTGCGAAGAAGCGGCCGCCTGCGGCTGATCGAAGAACCCGTAGACAAAGCTCAGTCGATCCAGCGGAATCTGGCGCGCGCCCATCTGGCGTGCAACGACGGAGCGCGATCCCGTGGCATCGACGATGTAACGCGCCGAAAGGTGCTGTGTGGCCCCGTTCGGCATGATCGCGCTGAGAGCGATGCCTCCGTCCGGGGCCTGCTCCAGTGAGGCGCACTTGGCGATCGGGAAGACGGCCACGCCACAGCTTGCTGCGTGGTCAAGCAGCAACGCCTCAAACCTGGCGCGGTCCAGGTGCCAACCGCAGCCCTGCGGATTCAACACGAAATCGTTGTAGCCCAGCTCCGTCCCGCCCCATGCTGAGCAACTGCCGAGACTTGCCTCATGCCGTTGCCCAAGAAACTTCTCCCAGACCCCTAATTCACTGAGAAGCTTCCTTACATCGGGCGGGACGGTCTCACCGACCGCCAGCCGCGGTCTGGTGTGTACCGGATACGACAGCCCGACCCTGACACCTTTTCGAGCGAGCGCGATAGACGTGGCGCTGGCGGCAATTCCTCCGCCGAGCACGACGACATCGCTCTTGATCACTCCGATCAATGGACACTACCCATCCCAAACATGCGTCCGGTCTTGTGTCGTCGCCGTTTCGTCGACGGCGTGGTCAGCCGGAGCATTCGAACGACCTGGTCGACTGCCGGGCAGCCGTTCGCGATCCAGCGTTGAACGACGGCGCGGCACGTCATGCCAGGAGACTCCACGGCCATCTGTGCGAATACGCCTCCCATCGGCCCGGTGGGCGCAATCCAGTTTGTCAGGAAGGAGCTCGCCGCGGGATCTCCCGGCGTGATCACGTTGTTCCGAGACGATGCGAGAGCTGCCATGAATGCAGCCGGTGGCTGATCGAACCACCAGGCGATCGTATGTGCCACTCCGGACTCGTCGGTCAGCGAATTCGCGGTGTGCCCCACCGCGCCGATCTGCTGCGGTTTCAGCTGCTTGATCACGGCTTCCATGGCGGCAGCGGGTGGCAGTCCTTTCGGCGGAGGCGGCTTCGGAGCGCCGGCCAAAGACAGCGTGTAGTCTCTCAGCAGATCGATCTCATCATCCGTGAACACCCTGAACATCGCGCCCGTCTGAAACTGGATCAGCTGGTTCAGCCTGCTGTTCTCCCAATCACCGGGCGTCAGCAAGTCGGACTTTATGAGCTGCAGGAACTGTTCCGGCACGGCAAACAGCTCGTTGATCGGCGTCCCGCCCAAAGTGTGGGCCTGGTGGTTTCGACTTCCGAAATCGGCCTTGCTCTTGATGAGCGCGATCATCCTCTCCTCCAGGCTCGGCGGATCCGTTATGAGGTTCCGAAGATCCTGACCCAGATTTCCGATTTGCCCGAATGCGACATATCCGTTCCAGATCCGTCGCCACGCCTTGTTGACCGCGTCGGTCCCGCCGGCTTCTTGTATCGTCTGGAGATAGAGCAGAACCGCATCGAGCGCACGACGGCCGTGGCCGTTCACGGCATTGTCGATGCCGATATGCATGACGTAGAAATGCGGATTCAGACCCAAGCTCGCAAGGAGATCGCGCGTTGGTTTGAGACCGAGCACCTCCCACTCGAGCTGCAGCGTCATGCCGAGTATCTCTGGGTAGTATTCCTCGGTGAACTGCGAGATCGCAAGCTCGAAGGTTGGCACCGTGAAGGCGCTGTCCAAAAGCTCTTCGTCGAACGCAAATTCGCGACTGCTCAGGTCCGACGGATAGAATCCGACGCTATGACAGAGATCGAGATAGATATTGCAGTGATTTTTCGACACCTCTCCGTCACCGAACTCATCCATCCAGATCGAGAACAGGAGCGCGCGCACTTCGTCCGTCGGCCCGGCCTTCCCGATGTTGCGGAGCCAGGCGCCGTCCAGCAGGTTCAGCGGCGTGAACTGCTTGATACGGATGACCATCTGCGCAACGTTCGTGATCAACGGGTCGGGGTCCACGAGATCGGCATCATCCGACAGTTCCTGGTAGATCAGCTGCATCCTGTCCTCGATTGCCTGAGGCGAATAGGGAAAGAACGTGCGATCGTACGGGGCCACCGTGGGATCGAGCGAAAAAACCTCGGCCCATTTCAGCCAGAAATCCACATAGTGCCGCGCATTCCGCAGCGCTCCGGGATATTCGTCGACATTTAGAAGTTCATAGAACAACTCGCGGACCGCGCCCGGATTCTGGCTGTCCGGCGTTGGCCCGGCATCATCTTGCGTCGGCTGCGGAACCAGATTCGACGGAATTTCCGTCGCGTAGTTCGGGAACGGCACGACCGGCGTGAGGCCGGTGTCGCGCAACTGGCTCTCAACCTCGAGGTACCAATCATCAGGCGCGGTGGTGACGACGGTCGAGCCCGACTCGGTGTGCGTGAGTGGAGGGTCAATCGCCGGGGACTGCAGCACCGTGCCGATCCGGTGCCAGTTGTACAGCATGTCCTTGCGCTCTTGATATCTTCCCCAATTCTCGGCATCCGCGGCGTCGGTGCCCCAACCGCGAAGCGACCATAGTTGCGGACCCAACTGGAATACATTGGTTGAATCGTCGAGGTCGCGCGGTCCCCAGTTCACCTGGGATGCGTCGTAGACCGCAACGGGCCGCTGCGCTGGCCAGGACCAGAACAACGTCCGAACTTTGCCAACAGGGGGATCCAACGGATGGGTCGCGCAGGAGTTGTAGTCGGTGTGCCACGGCAAGGCCAGGAATTTGGAGAGGTCCCCCGGCTCAAGTCCCGACTGATCGGCATGGCGAGGAACGTAGCCGACGCCCAGGAAGGCATTGTTGCGGACGAGACCCGCATCGTAAGCGAGCGGCTTCGCCCGAATTCTGAATGGCCCTGCTCCCGACGTCTGCCAGGGAAGCTCGTAGAGCGCCGGCTCACGCATGACAAATGTCAGATCGATGCCCGGGCTCAACCGGCCGCCGATGCAATTGACGAGTGTAGCCTTGTCCAGAAATTCCCCGGGACCGAGGGAGCCGGAGCCCGGCCGAAAATAGTCACGGCCCTTATTCCATTGCTTCAGAAAGAAGTGCTGCGTTTGCCGCAAGGCGAGTAGTGACTGATCTGCATCGCCGAGGTGCAGAGGCATCAGGGTGGTATTTTTCAACTGATCCTGCGACGGATCCCTGAAGACCGCAGACAAGCCAGCCAATGACGTCCTCGCAGGATCGGTCGTCTCCGTGATCCTGGCCAAGGCAGCATGCGCTGCGATGCCGTTCTGACTGAGATTGGCAACCCAGTGCTGCTGGCTCGCACTTTTGAGGATGGGCGCAACCTGGTCGCCGAAAGTGGGCTTGTAGGCCGGATTGTAAGCCTGGGACGTCTTGTCGAAGATGTCGGGGGCGAGTTCGAGTTGACGTACCCAGACATCGTAAACGTCATCCCACATCGATACGACATTGAGGATCTGCGGCGCGAAGGAGGGATCGGTCGCCGACACCCACGCGCCATGCGCGGCCGCACGACCGCCGTCCTCGAAGACGATCGTCGCACTGACCGGCCCGTCCGACGTATCATCGAACCATTGGTTGTTGTTGACGTCGTCGTCGAGGGGCGATTTTCCCGCAATCTTCCACGCAACCGCAGGGCCCCGACCGCCGAGCACGAGAAGCCGACCGAAGGAATCGGTCTGAATTTCACCCAGGCTATCGATCGGCCCGGAAGGACAGTCGAGTGGTCCGAGGCCGTTGGATGGAAACGATTTCGGATAGTCGGGCATATCGACGACCGCTCCGCGAGCACCGTCGAAATATCTCGCGGGGGTCGGCGCATCAAACCGAACAGGAGCCGCCGACGCGCCGGACACGACACGCGGGCCAGGATCGATCACAAGCTTGCGCAAGCGATCCGGCAAAGCGAGCGTGGCGAGCTTGTCGGGGGGTTGCGGAGCACCGGCCTGTGTCAAGGACGGATTTCGAATTTCAGGGAGGTTCCCATTCTCGTAGCTTTCGATCCCCTGCGGATCGCTCTCGGCGAGCACGAACCAGTTTGTCTTCTTGTTCGCAATATGCACGGTCCAGATGATATCGGCGATCTTTCGTCCGTCGATCTCGTCGCCAATCCGGACTTCGCGACCGTCGCCACGGGGCCAGCTTTCGGGATTGCCATCACCATAGGAGAAAAGGCGAAACCGTGCGGCGTGACGCTTCAGGGCCCCGGATGCATCGCGAAGATCGCTGCTCCGAATGGGCTCGCTCTCGGTTCCCCGCCGGATCGGCAATCCACCCGTCAGTCTGGTCCCGTCGGTAGCCGGACTCCCTGCCATGGTCTCCGGCGCGATCACGTAGTCATCGGAGTTGCCGACGCGCGCGATGCCGATGGCGGGGTGAATTCTGAACGTGGTCATGACGCCGGATCCACAAGGTGCTCAGGGCCGTCATCTTGCTCGCGATGATAGTCCCGATGAGGAAGGGTGCTCGAGGAATTGCGAACTGACTGGTACCTAGTACGGAGTGCGGCTCATCCGCCTACGAACGCGCGTGCTGTGAATTTTTCCGGCCTGCTGAACTGATCGTGCAGCCGCAGCCGCAGTCGGCGGTGGCGGCTGGTAGAAATTGGCCAGGTCGGCCTTCATCGCCGCCCGCGACTCATTGTCGAGATAGACCATGTGACCCGAGCCATAATTTCGGATCTCTATCCGCTCGGCCGTATGTGGGCCCTTGAGCGGCATCTGCTCGAAATTCAGTTTCGTCTGGAAGAACGGCGTCACAGCGTCGTAGTAACCGTTGGCTGAAAATACTTTCAAATTCGGGTTGAGCGACATGGCCGCGGCAAGATCGCCGGCTGTGTAGAGAGAATCGGGTCCGCCCTTGTGTGCGCCCGTTGGATCGATATGGCGGAAATCCCAGTTTTTGAAGGCCTCATCGTTTGAGTCCAGGAACGGCGATACCGAAGTGTATTTCAGCTCTTCATTGAGATAGACGTTCCACATCGTGGTATAGACGCCGCCGATCGCCGTGATCGTCGGGTCGTTGTTCCCGGAATCCGGGGAAATTGCGCCGGCAATTCCTTCTTCGTCCGCATAGTTGCGCCCATCGTAGGACCCGATCGCATAGCCTTCGTCCCGGCGCAGGCTCGTCAGAAATGGCGTCGCGTCGTCGGCGGCAGGATTCAATTTCCAATGACGCAGTGTCGCAGGCGGAATCCCGAGGATTTCGCTGAGGGTTTCTAGAAGTTCCGGCTTGATCTTTGGATACTCGGACAGCGCCTTCGCGTAAGGACCGCGGGCGAATGCCTCCACTGACTCCATGAAGGACGGAAGATCCTTGGGAGGAGGCTTGGTGGCGACCTTTTTCCAATAGTGCGCGTCGGCCGCCAACGTCGGCAGTGTCCCGATCGGATTGCTCGCCTTGGAATAGTCGAGGATGGAGGATTGCAGGACGACGCCGTTCAAATCGACACCGTCCTCATGCAACATCCAGGTGAGGACGCAGGTTCTGGGCGTGCCGTATGACTCGCCGAAAAGGAACTTTGGCGAATTCCAGCGCTGAAAGACGGTCAGGTAGCGCTTGATGAACTGCTTTATGCATCCGGCGTCCTGGTCTACCCCCCAGAAATCCTTGTTCTTGTTCGGCGCGATCGCTGCCGAGTAGCCGGTGCCGACGGGATTGATGAAGACGAGATCCGAATGGTCCAGGAGAGTATCCTGATTGTCTTCCAAGGCGTAGGGCGCGGGCGGCGTGAAGTCCGGCATGCTCGTCCTGATGCGCCGTGGGCCGAACGAACCGAGCAGGAGGTAGACCGACGAGGAACCCGGCCCTCCGTTGTAGAAGAACGTGACGGGGCGCTCTTTCTGATTTGGAACATTGGCCGTGAATGCCACGTAGAACAGCTTCGCAGCCGGCTGCCCGCTGTACAGGTCGACCGTAACCAGATGGCCTGCCCTGGCAGTGTATTCGAGTGTCACCCCACCGACGGTGAGCTCGTGTTGAGTGGCGACTGATGCCTCGGTCGTGTCCGTTATCGAGTCTTCCTTGCGCGCACCATAGATGACCGTATCGAGAAGCGGCGGGTCCGATGGCTGTTCTTCAAAAGGCATTGCGCTCATGAATGACCTCGCTGAAATCGGATATCGGAACGTTGGTCCGTCGAAAATGTCGTCTCGTCGCCTCTGTATTCAGCAATAGGAATTGCGCCCAGTGCCCTGAGAGGCTTTAATGGGACGCTGCCACAATCTTGGCGGGAGACTAGTCTGCAACGGGTTCGCGAGGAACCCGTAATATTTTCTCAATGAGTGATAAGAATCGCACAGATCAACTTGGCAGGGCCGCGGCACCGAGGAACTGGTACCGCATCAAGGCACGATGCGTCGCAGCAGCGGCGCCTCGAAATTCGCCTGAACCGCCTCGGGAGCGGTGCGCCCGATGGTGTGACGGATCACGCTCGGGATATCCCGTTCATCGAGCATGACATCGATCAAGATCGGCACGTCGGTCAGCTCAGCTGCCAGTCGCAGCGCCTGGTCGAATTCGGCCAGGGTTCTGGCGCTTGCATATCGTGCACCAAAAGCGCCAGCTAACGCGCAGTAATCCCAGCGACGGAGCACATTGTGACCGTCCGGCTGGCCGTGCGGGCTATCGTAGAATCGCGGATGGCCCATGAACTGCTGAATCCCCATGATCCCGTTGTTCATCACGCAGATCACGGCGGGCAGCTTGTACTGAACCAGCGTGGAGAGGGCCTGTGGCCCCTCCCGAAAGGCGGCATCTCCCACGAACACGACCGGCCGCTTGGCGCCGGCACAGGCCGCGCCGACCGAAGCTCCGAGGCTGTATCCGATCGACATCCAGATCGATTGCGACAAAAATCCCTGCCGATCGACGATCGGCAGTCCAGCGGATCCAAAGAGCGAAAGGCCGGTGTCCGCGATCACAATCTTGCCCCGCACGAAATCCGGCATGCGAGCGAAGAGAAGATCGAAAGTCATGGGTGAATCGCCAGATGGGACGTCGGCGGCCTGACGCTTCGATGCCGTTTCCCAAGCGGGTGGAGCGTCGGCATGACCTCCCAATCGCTGCGTCAGCCCAACGATGAAATCCCTGAGGCTGACGTCGCTGTAGATATGATGTCCGATGCGGACCCCACCCTGCGAAGCGAGGATCATGCTGCCGTAGTCTTTCGCGACTATGTCTCCGACGAAATCGGTGATCGTGGTGCCCAGTGCAATGACAAAATCGGCTCTCTCGACAAACTCCTGAAGATCGGGCGTCGCGAACCGGCGATCATACACGCCGAGGAATCCCCTCGTGGTCTCGGCCAGCACCGATTTTCCGGCCAGGGTGGTGACATAGGCGAGCCCGCTCGCGCGCAACAGGTCCGCACATTCCTGATGCAATCGCCAGCGATCGAGCTCTTCGCCGACCCACAACACGGGACGCTGCGCGCCGGCGAGCCGCGCCATTGCATCGTCGAGGCATTCCGACAGCGAGTCTGCATTGACGATCGATAACGCAGCGCTGAGCCTGCCCACCGGCAATGCACAGGATTGCTCCCATAGATCCTGACTGATTTCGATGTAGACAGGGCGCCGACGCGTCATGCAGGCGATCAGAACCTCGTCGATCTTGTCTGGCGCTTCTTCCGCCCGCTCGATCACGGCTGTTGCCACCGTCGTCTGCGAATAGATCGTCAGGTCCGTCTTGAGCTGACCCGTCGAATGCTGGAACATGATGCCGTAGTCGATCTCAAGATCGAGCTGACTTGCAGAAGGACTTCCGTTGATAACGACGACCGGACAGCGTTCGACGAAAGCCCCGACGACGCCATTGAGCGCACTCAACGCACCGACGCCATAAGTGCTGCACATCGCGCCATACCCCTTGATGCGGGCATAGGCGTCGGCTGCGTACGCGGCTTCCATCTCATATGTCGTGAAGATGGCCTTCAGCCCGGATTTCTTGGCAAGCTCCGCAAGAAATCCACGACAATAGCTGCCGGGTACGTTGAACAGATGTTCGATGCCAAGCTCCTCTAGCCGGGCAATCAGATAGGACGCCACGTTGCCGTTGGGCTGTTTAAGCATGGCCACTCAGCTCCAGCGCCGGCTCGGCGCTCCGCCGCGCTTGAATGCGCAGTCGAAGTTGCGTGACGAACGATCGCCGGAATGACGACGGCCGCCCTTTATCAAGCGGCGAACGGCGTGCGCGAGGCGACGGCTCGTCGCCAGTTTCCCACCTACCTTTTTTTCTACCATTGCGCGAGTTTAGCCCTCGCCGCTTTGCCGGGAACTCGCTATAAATTCTCTATGCTTGATAAGAAATGCACAGGCGACCTCGACTGGGAAGACGTTCGCTATTTCGCGGCGCTGGCGCGACATCGTTCGCTGTCCGCCACCGCCCGCGCGCTTCGCGTCAATCATGCAACGGTGTCCCGCCGGGTTGCTCGTCTCGAGGCGCTGCTGGGACGCGCCTTGTTCGAGCGCCGCGCCGAGGGCTACGTACTCACGGCCGACGGCAGAGCAGTGCTGGAAGAAGCGACCGTCATGGACAGTGCCGCGCTCTCGGTTCTGCGGCGCCTCGATGCGGGCGTGGAGCTCAGTGGCCTCGTGCGGGTCACCGCCGGGCGCAGCCTGGCGGAAGGATTTCTGATCGACCGACTGGACGGGCTGCATGGACGCCATCCGGGGATAGATCTCGAGCTCATTGGAGAGGTCAGGCTCCTGAGCCTGGCCCGAAGGGAGGCCGACATCGCTTTGCGATTTGGTCACCCCAAGGGCAGCGAGCTCGCGGGCCGACGTGTCGGCACGATCTACTTTGGTTTGTATGTCGCAGCCGGCCTGCACGCTGAACCGGACGCGCTGACGCGATTGCCCCTCATTGGCTTCGACAGAGAGGCCGACTCGATCGCGGAGGCCGAGTGGCTTGAACGACACTTCCCCGGGCGCCGTTTCGCACTCCGCGCCAACAGCCAGATAGCGCAAGCTGCCGCGGCACGAGCAGGCTTTGGAATTGCACTGCTGCCACGCTATCTCGCCGACAATGATCGGCAGCTTGCCGAGATCGACTTCGACGCGCCGATGCTCGAGCGCGAGCTCTGGCTTCTTATCCGCCCCGACCTGACGAAAGTGCCTCGTGTCCGCGCGGTCGCCGACTATCTCGTCGAGATTTTCCGCCGCGAAAGGCAGCGCTTCGCAGGGCATTCCCAAGCCGTAGAGAGTGAGGCATTGGAGGTACAGCCGGCAGACGAAGGAGCGCCGGGAGCATGAGCTATGGGCTTGCACATGGTGCCGCTGAATCCCCTGGCCGGAACGCCCGCTGACTCGACCGCTCCGAACGAGGTCACATCCCGAACGGATAAGTGTCCGCAAGCCCGGCGACCTCGGCGGTTAATTTGGCGCTGACGATCCCATGACGGCGGTTCCTGCATCTCGCCTACATTGACTGCATACAATCCAGCCTAAGACCATTCATCTCGGTCAATTTGATCGACATCAAACCGAGAAATGACGGGCGCGTCAGGATTACGATGTATGCAAGTGGAGACGGCCATGGATCTCAACGAAGCCATCTACGTCGACGCGCGATACGCGAATTCACCTCGCAAGGCCGCGAAGGTTGATTGGATTTCTTAGGCCTTCCGGGATCAGTTGAATGAAAGACCCTTACGAGACGCTT
This sequence comes from Bradyrhizobium guangzhouense, assembly GCF_004114955.1. NCBI lineage: Bacteria > Pseudomonadati > Pseudomonadota > Alphaproteobacteria > Hyphomicrobiales > Nitrobacteraceae > Bradyrhizobium > Bradyrhizobium guangzhouense. Next base: position 2,091,593 of record NZ_CP030053.1, on the reverse strand, counting down.
GGCGTGACCCGAACCGCGACCGAGAAGGAAATCAAGAACGCCTTCAAGAAGCTCGCGCGCAAATTTCATCCTGACCTGCATCCGGGCGACAAGGAGGCAGAGGCCAGGTTCAAGGCCATCTCGGCTGCCAACGATCTGCTCAAGGACAAGGAGAAGCGGCGGCGATTTGACGCCGGTGAGATCGACGCCAGCGGTGCAGAGCGGCCGCAGGAGCGTTTCTATCGCGACTTCGCGGACGGGCCTGGCTACACCACCCATGCCGCACAGGATGGATTTGACAGCAACGAAGATCTTGAAGAGTTCCTGGCAAGAGCGTTTGCCGGCAGTGGGCAACGATCAGAGGGAGCATTCCGCGCGCGCGGTCAGGATGTGAGCTATGTGCTGCCGGTCGCCTTCCTGGACGCCGCCAGCGGTGCCACGCGGACCATCACGCTGCCGGACGGCAAGACCCTGGAGGTAACTGTCCCCGAGGGCGCCGAGGACCGCCAGATGCTGCGGCTGAAAGGCCAGGGAATGCGTGGCTATGGCGGCGGGCCGCCAGGCGATGCCTATGTCGAGTTGCACATCCAGCCGCATCCGTTCTTTCATCGCAAGGATGACAACATCCATGTCCAAGTACCCGTGACCCTGCGGGAAGCGGTGCTGGGAGGCAAAATCGAGGTACCGACAATCACTCAACCCGTGACCGTGACGGTGCCAAAGGGTTCGAATTCCGGCACCATGCTGCGGCTGCGCGAAAGAGGGATCCGCAACCGAAAGTCTGGGCAGCGCGGACATCAATTGATCGAGCTGAAGGTCATCCTTCCCACGGCCGAGGAGCCCGAATTGGTACGATTTCTGGAACAATGGCGGCCGATAAACTCTCAGGATCCACGCAAGGAGATGGAGCCATGATGGCCATTGATGATCTCTTGGCGACCATCTCCGCGCTTCAGCGCGCCGATCTGGAACGCTGGATCCGCGAAGAACTGGTCGTGGAACAGGACCGGGGGTCCCTGACGTTCTCGGACATGGAATGCGCGCGGATCCGTCTCATCTGCACGCTGACCTATGACCTCGAAGTTGATGACAGCACGCTACCGATCGTGCTGTCGCTGCTCGATCAGCTTTACGACACCCGCCAACGGTTGTTTTCACTGACGCGCGCCATCAAGGCGCAGGACGAAACCGTTCAACTCGCCATCGCAGCCGCGACATTGCCGGAAAGCAAGCTCGAAGTCTGACGTCAACGCATCGGCTGCGCGTGTCGAGCCTTTGCTCCGGAATGTTATCGACGATTTATTGGGCGGCGCCTGAATCGTTCGAAAAATTGACCTGCCTCAAGGCCAGGCAGGCCCGGCGTGATCTGCTGTTCGCATGTCCGGATATATCAGATCTTTCCTCGAAATCGGATTGGGCGATGTCGGGCTGGTGGGCGGCAAGACCGCTTCGCTCGGCGAATTGCATTCCGCTCTCGCATCCCAAGGGGTTGCCGTTCCAAACGGCTTCGCCATCACGGCAGACGCCTATCGCGAAGCGCTGTCGCGGGACGGCGTCGCGGACGAGCTTCACCGGCTTCTCGATGGGATCGACAAGAGCAAGATCAAGCAGCTCGCGAGCAAGGCAGCCAAAGCCCGCGAGATCATATACAGGGCGATGGACACGCCACTGTTGCGCGAACAGATCGTGGACGCCTATCGAAAGCTTGAACGCGAGGCCGGGAGCGGGGTCGCCGTCGCCGTACGGAGCTCCGCGACGGCGGAGGATCTACCGACGGCGAGTTTTGCAGGTCAGCACGAAAGCTTTCTCAATGTGCGGGGGCCCAAAGACTTGTTCGAGGCTTGCCGGCGCTGCTTTGCCTCGATTTTCACCGATCGCGCGATCTCATATCGTATCGACAACGGCTTCGATCATTTCAAGGTCGCGCTCTCCGTCGCCGTGATGAAGATGGTCCGTTCCGATCTCGCAGCCAGTGGCGTCATCTTCACGCTCGATACCGAATCCGGCTTTCGAGAGGTGGTCTTCATCACCGGTTGCTACGGGCTCGGCGAGACCATCGTGCAGGGCCAGGTCGACCCGGACGAATTCTACGTTCACAAGCCCACGCTGAGCCAGGGTTATCGTCACGTGCTGCGGCGCCGGCTCGGAGCCAAGCAAATCCGCATGATCTACGGCAAACGTGGCGGTGAGCATGCAACATTGACCCGCAATGTCCCCGACGCAGAGCGCCGGAAGTTCTGCATTTCCGACCAGGACGTGCTCAGCCTTGCCGAGAGCGCGGTTCTGATCGAGGCTCACTATTCCAAACACGCCGGGGTCGCGATGCCGATGGACATCGAATGGGCCAAGGACGGCGCCGACGGAACGCTCTACATCATTCAGGCCCGCCCCGAGACGGTCGCCTCGCGGCGCGCGGCGGACGTCTACGAGACCTACTATCTGAAGGGACGCGGCTCAAACATCGTTACCGGTCGCGCGGTGGGTGAGAAGATCGCGTCGGGACGAACGCGTCGCGTCGTGACTGCGCGCGATCTCGCGGCCTTCAGGCCCGGCGAGATCCTGGTGGCGCCGGCCACCAGCCCGGATTGGGAGCCGGTCATGAAGACCGCGGCCGGCATCATCACCGACAAAGGCGGCCGCACCTGCCATGCCGCCATCATCGCGCGAGAATTGGGCATCCCGGCCGTGGTGGGCACCACACTCGCGACGGAGAAGATCAAGACCGGGACCGAGGTGACGATCTGCTGCGCCGAAGGGGAGGTCGGCAGCGTCTATGAGGGAAAGATTGCTTTCGACGTGACCAGAACGCCGGTCAGCGAGCTTCGGCGGCCACGCACCGCCATCATGGTGAATGTCGGCACGCCGGAGATGGCGTTCCGCACTGCGATGCAGCCGCAGGCCGGGGTCGGCCTCGCCCGCATGGAATTCATCATCAGCGAGCATATCGGCGTTCACCCGATGGCCTTGCTCAAGCCGGACAAGGTCAAGTCAGCCAAGGCGCGCGCCGAGATCGCGCGCCTGGTGAAGGGCTTCACCAGCCCGGCCGATTTCTTCGTTCAGAGACTTGCGGAAGGCGTCGGCACCATCGCCGCGGCATTCTATCCGAAGCCCGTGATCGTGCGGCTTTCCGATTTCAAGACCAACGAGTATGCCAGCCTGATCGGTGGCGAAGGCTTCGAGCCCCGGGAAGAAAACCCGATGCTGGGTTTCCGGGGCGCCTCCCGCTACAGCCATCCTGCCTATGCCGAAGGATTTGCCCTGGAGTGCGCCGCGCTCCGCCGAGTGCGGAACGAGATGGGTCTCTCCAATCTGCGCATCATGGTGCCGTTCTGCCGAACCGTCGAGGAAGCCCGGCGCGTTATCGCGACGATGGCTGCCAATGGACTGCAGCGCGGCGAAGACGGGCTCGAGATCTACGTCATGTGCGAGATTCCGAACAACGTCATCCAGGTCGACGCATTTGCTCAGTTGTTCGATGGCTTCTCGATCGGCTCGAACGACCTCACGCAACTTACGCTGGGGGTCGACCGGGATTCCGATATCGTTGCCTTCGATTTCGACGAGCGCGACCCCGGAATGCTGGAGATGTTCCGACAGGCCGTGGTGGGCGCCAAGCGCAATGGCCGTCATATCGGCATCTGCGGCGAAGCACCTGCGAATTATCCGGAGATTGCGCGATATTTGACGGGACTTGGCATCGACTCGATCAGTGTCAATCCTTCGAGCGTATTTCGCACCATGGCCGTGGTGGCCGACGCCGAAGCCGATCTGCAGAGATCCCCGGCGTGACGCTTTTGCTCGCTGCTGCGATCAAATCGCCGCCGGGCCGGCGGCGAGGTGAATACGTTCTGCGGCGGCATTGACTCTGGTCATGGTTCTCGTCAGTTCGCCATACACCTCGTCGTCGATGGTCACCGTGCCGAAATTCGAATCTTCTCCGTCAAAGCGCCCTTCCGCCGGCTGATCGGCATGCTCGAACCAGTGATAGCCGATCACATTCGGCTTGCTGAGGGCCGTCACGACATAGCCCTCGAAGGCCCGGGCACGCTCGGCCTGAGTGGCGACACGCGGTCCGGCCCCTTTGGAGTTTGGCAGGCCCGCGTCATCACCGCGAAAAGAGAATTCGGAGATCAGGCATGGCTTGCTGGCGGCAGCATAAGCGTCAATGACCGGACCGGGGTCGAACTCGTAGCAATTGAAGGAGATCACGTCGAGATGCCGGCCAGACGCTGCAATGACGCTCGCCGGCGGCTGATAGCCGAACCGGGATCCGAGCACGAGATGATTGGGATCGGCCGCTTTGATCGCCGAGACGCAGAGCTCGAAATATTTGTCGGCCACGACCGCCACGAAGGCATCGCAATCTGCTGAAAACGCTTCGCGTACGGGATCGGCCAAATTGGCCTTGGTCTCGAGGGCATCGTTCAAGACGCCGGGCCGGAGCCTCACGAACGGCGGCACGACATGTTCGATCCTTCCCAGTTCCTCCCAAGATCGCGCCTGCGTCCGCCATACCGCATTGAACTGAGCAAAATCCCGGTAATGCGACTGCAAACCCGAAAGTGCGGCGACCTTGCCTGGTCGGCGGGCCGGCAGGTTCAAGAACAACGTCAGGAGTTCGTCGGTACCGCGCCAGTCGGGCGACCAGTAGAGCTCGTTATCGATGAACGTGCCGAGCAGGCCCGGATCGTTGCGCCGATGCCTGCACCGAAGATCGGCGCTCGCACGGATATGCGCGGAAAACTCGGGATCGAAGACATCCGGAAAGATCTGGTCGCGACGATGCAAGCGAAAGGATGCGCCGAGCGCCGCGGTCGGAGTGCTCGCCAGCAATTGCGATGCCGAGCCGGCCACGGCTTCGTCCGACCAGCAGCCTATCGTGTTGAATTGCCAGCTTGCCAAGCGGTCGGACGTAGTCCTGCGCCAGGTTTGCAGGCTGCCGTATTTGGCCTGGCAAGCCTCGGCATAGGGCACGCGCTCGCTGCGTCCGATGTGGTCCTGATCGAAGCGGACCGTGTTGATCCCCTTCGAGATGAAGCGGCCCCCATCGGGATCGATGAACCAGAATACGCCATTGCGCTCGGCGACGCGGAAGAAGCCGTTTCCCTCGAGGCCGTCGTCGACGACCCCTCCCCATCTGGTCCTTCGCAAGCGTGCCCCCGGCGGCAGTCTGAAGATGCCACTCCATCGCACGGCCAAGCCAGCGGTTCTTGACCTATCTCAATACCAGCCGGGCCACCGTGACTACCAATTCAGAAGGAAGACAACGCCCCTGAAATCCAGCCGGCCGGTCGCGTGACGGCGAACCGGTCACCGGCTGAGCAGGACCAAGCAGGTCGCTCATGCCGCCAACGCAACTGCCGAGCACCGCCAGCCTGCGCCCTGACTTCATCTGGGGCGTGTCCACCTCCAGCTTCCAGATCGAAGGGGCAACACAGGAGGACGGGCGCGGATTGAGCGTTTGGGATATCTATTGCCGGACCGGCAAGATCAAGAATGGTGACACCGGCGATGTCGCCTGCGACCACTATCATCGCTACCGCGAGGATGTCGGTCTCATGAAGGCGCTGGGCGTTCAGGCATACCGGTTCTCGGTGGCCTGGCCGCGCGTCCTGCCGCAAGGGCGTGGCTCCATCAACGAGGCCGGCCTTGCATTCTATGACCGGCTGGTCGACGCGCTCCTGGCCGCCGGCATCGAGCCATGGCTGTGCCTGTATCATTGGGATCTGCCGCAGGCCCTCGAGGAGCATGGCGGCTGGCTCAATCGGGAGTCGGCCACATGGTTCGCCGACTATGCAGCTCTGATCGCTTCGCGCCTTGGCGACCGCGTCAAGCGCTTCGCGACTTTCAACGAGCCTTCGATCTTCTGCCTGTTCAGCCGCTCACTCGGCAACATGGAGCGGAGCAACGAGAACCAGCTCCATCGCATGATCCACAATGTCAACCTCGCCCACGGATCGGCGGTGGACGTGCTTCGCGCGAACGTCGTCGATGCCTCAATCGGCTGCATTCACAATCGGCAGCCCTGCCGGGCTTCCAGCGCAAGCGAAGCCGATGTGGCGGCTGCGGCGCGCCTGGACGATTACTGGAATGCAGCCTTTCCGGACCCGCAGTGCCGCGGCGAATATCCGCCATCGATGCGAGCTGCGATCGAGCCGCATCTGCGACCCGGCGATCTCGCGCAAATTTGCCGTCCGCTCGACTGGTTTGGACTGAACCACTACAGCCCGGTCTACGTGAAGTCGCGGGCGGATTCCATGCTGGGCTACGACTTCGGCGACAAGCCGGCCGACGCTGCCTTGACCCCGATCGGATGGCCGATTGATCCCGAGGCTTTCCGCGAGACGTTACGGGCGACCCACACACGGTATCGCCTGCCGATCTACGTGCTCGAGAATGGATACGGCAATTCCGACGAACCCGACCGGACCGGTGCTGTGATCGACCCGGGCCGAATTGAATTTCTCAAGGCCTACGTCAACGCGATGAATGACGCAGCCGCCGGCGGCGTCGATGTTCGCGGCTATTTCGTCTGGTCGCTGCTCGACAATTTCGAATGGGATTCCGGCTACAGCACCAGGTTCGGCTTGACATACGTCGATTATGCTTCACTGCGGCGAACGCCGAAATCGTCGTTCGGCTGGTATGCCGGGCTAATTAAGGCGGTGCGGCCGTGATCGAGACGACACCGCGGGGACGCGCCGCGCTGCTTGCCGATGTTGGAGGTACCAACGCCCGCTTCGCGCTGCTGGCTGACGGCAAGCTTGGCCCGATCACTCACTTCGCCGTCGGTGACTACGCCAGCTTTCTGGACGCACTCGCTGTCTATCTCGGCGCTTCGGCCAGGGCCGAAAAGCCTGCTCATGCGATCCTTGCGGCTTCCGGCGCGGTTCAGAACGGCCGCTGCGCGCTCACGAACAATTCCTGGATCGTCGACGCAGAAGAGTTGCGCGGGGCCCATGGATTCTCGACCGTGCGCCTGATCAACGACTTCGAGGCGGTCGCCTGGGCCCTGCCCCGCCTCGGCCCGAGCAGTTTGCTGCAGCTCGGCGGGCGACTGGGCGTATCAGGCGCGCCGCTTGCTGCGATCGGCCCCGGCACCGGCTTGGGAATGGCCGTGAGCATACCGCATTCCGACGGTCAGATCGTGCTTTCCAGCGAAGGAGGCCATGCCACGCTGGCAGGCGGTTCGTTGCGCGAGGATGCCGTGATCGAGCATCTGCGGCAACGTTTCGGACATGTTTCGGCCGAACGCGTTCTGTCGGGTGCGGGGCTCGAAAACCTCTACGGCGTTCTCGCCTCCATCGACGGCGTGACGCCGCCAAACCGCCGCGCGGCCGACATTACGCGGGCCGGGATCGAGGGAACGTGTCCGTCCAGCCGCGCAGCGATTGACATGTTTTGCGCGATGTTGGGGTCTGTCGCGGGCAATCTGGCGCTCGCCGTGAACGCGAGAGGCGGGATATTCATCGGCGGCGGCATCCTGCGCCATATGCGAGACCATCTCGTCGCGTCGAAGTTTCGCCAACGCTTCGAGGAGAAAGGGCGGCTCCGAAAATTCCTGGAACCGATACCGGCATATCTGATCCTGGACGACGACGTCGCGTTCGTCGGCCTTCGTAACCTGATGGAGGTCGAAGGCATTGGCTGAGACAGCGCAACTCGACATCGTCACCCTGACCATCAACCCGGCTGTCGATATCTCGACCTCGGTCTCGAGGATGGTGCCCTTCACGAAGATGCGCTGCGCCGAGGCCCAGCGTGATCCCGGTGGCGGCGGGATCAATGTGGCTCGCGTCCTGAAGCGGCTCGGCTTTGAGACGACCGCCGTCTATCCGGCCGGCGGTGCGACCGGCCAGACCCTGGCCGCTCTGGTGGAACGCGAGGCCGTGCGCAGCGTCATCATCCCGACATCGAAGGATACCCGTGAAGACATCACCATCTTCGATGAAACGAGCAAGGAGCAGTTTCGGCTGGTCTTTCCTGGAGCCTCCCTCAGCGAATTCGAATGGCAGCAATGTCTCGATGCCATTGCGCGCCTCAGCCCGCGGGCCGTCTTTGTCATCGCAAGCGGCAGCCTGCCGCCGGGTGTGCCGGCCGATTTTTACGGGGGGGTGGTCCGGGCATCGAATGCGGCGGCCAAAGTCATCGTCGACACGTCCGGCGCCTCGCTCAAGGCCGCGCTCGAGGCGGGCGTCTATCTCATCAAGCCCAACCTTCGGGAGTTTCAGGAGCTGGCTGGGATCAGTTGCGCCGACGAGCCCGCGCTGCTCGAGGCGGGACGCCGCCTGTTCGGCCGCTATCGCATCGAGATCATCGCGCTGTCCATGGGCCCCGGCGGCGCCCTGCTCTTGACGCGCGACATCGCTTTGCGTGCGAATGGCCTTGCCATGGAGGCAGTCAGCGTATCCGGCGCCGGCGACAGCTTCCTGGGAGCAATGGTGTCGAGGCTCGCCCATGGCGACAAGCTCGATAGCGCCCTGCGCTATGGCGTCGCCGGCGGTTCAGCGGCGTTGCTCAGTCCAGGAACGGGGCTTTGCCTCAGTGATGATGTTCATCGACTCGCCTTGCGTGTGAACGTCACAGCCATTGCCGGCTATCATGCCTAGCGACGAGACATACCACGCGCCGGGCGAACGGCAGTTGCTGCTGCGCTTCTGGAAAAGCGCCCGCGGCTTCTGGACAGGCAAGTCGGCGGTCTTGGCCTGGCTGCTGACCGTGCTGCTCGTCGCGACGGTTCTTCTGCAATTGCTGACGCAATACTACCTGAATTTCTGGAACCGCGACTTCTTCAACGCCATCGAGCGCAAGGATGGGAAAGAGCTTCTCGGCCAGACCCTGCGATTCCTGCCGCTTGCGGCGGCGAGTCTATCGCTCGCCGTGTTTTCGGTTTGGGGACGGATGACGCTGCAGCGAAGTTGGCGGGCATGGCTCAGCGACGAGCTTTACCGCTACTGGCTGGGACAGGATCGCTTCGTGCGGCTGAACTTCGTGGCAGGAGATTATCAGGCCCCTGAATATCGAATCGCCGAGGACTGCAGGCTGGCAACAGACCTTCCGGTCGATCTCGTTCTCGGGCTGGTCGGTTCTCTCCTGACCGCGGCCACCTTTATCGGTATCCTCTGGGTGGTCGGAGGCAATCTCGCGATCGACGCCGCGGGCCTCACCCTGACCATTCCCGGCTATTTGGTCGTCGCCGTCGTCGTCTACTCGATCACCGTGGCAGCCGTGACGATGTTGATCGGCCGGCGGCTGACGGACGTCCTGGAGGAGAACAAGCGGGCCGAGGCCCAGCTGAGGGCCGTTGGCACCCATGTGCGTGAAAGCGGAGAAGGCATGGGGTCCGGCATGAAGGGCGAGGACGGAATTCGCGCGATCCGCCCTGCCCTCAAGGCAGTGATTGCCTCGTGGCTGAACTATTGCTGGGAACTCGTGCGCCTCACGATCATAACCCATACGAATTCACTGGTGGCGCCGGTGATCGGCCTGCTGCTTTGCATGCCGAAATACGTCGCAGGGACGATGCTTCTCGGCGAGGTCGTGCAGGCAGCGGCAGCCTTTGTCGTGGTCCAGAGCGCCTGTAGCTGGTTCATCGACAACTATCCGCGCCTTGCCGAATGGGCAGCGTCCGCCAACCGTGTGGCTTCGCTTCTTCTCGCATTGGACAAGACCGATCCATCTCAGGTGAAAGATGAGATCGCACGCATGCGCGGCTGACGGCCGCGCCGGCGGGGCGAGTGTCCGGGACGGAAGGAGCACCCCCGTCCGGTCGGATCTGCGCGCGATATCGACGAAGGCAAGTGCGAGCTCGCGGACCGGACCAGGGCGCCGCGAGAGCTAAATTTTTCATCGCCCTGATCCTTCCTCGTCGATTAGCCTTCATTGGATCGTGGCGTGAAGCTATGAACCGATCCGCGCGCCGTCGCTGCCACCGGCGTGCCGCTGTTGCATGGCCCGATCGATCAGCAGCGTATCCGTATACATGTCGAAACGAGCGAGCTTGCCGTCAGCAACGCGCCAGACATGTGCGAAGGGTGCGCGCATGGCCTTGCCCGTCGCCTTGTTGACCCCGGAATAGACACCGAGGCTGACGACACGATCGCCTTCGACGATGAAATCGTCGGCAACGGCGGAGAAATCGTCCCAGTCGCGCACCAGCGGGACCAGCAGCTTGTCGAGGACCTCCTGCGGGCGGAGCCAAGTGCCGCTGTAATAGGGAAATCCCTCGGCCTCGGTCCAGTGCAGATCGGGATGTAACAAGCCCACAACCGTAGCTGCATCGGCCCGTGATACGGCGTCGTAAAAGGCTTGGACGATTTGAACTGCTTTACTCATGGGTCCTTACTCCATCTTTGGTCGACGATGTGGATTTAGGTCGAGGGGGAAAGCTCGATTGAGCGCGAGACACTTGCGGCAGCGATGCGGATTGTGGCGAGCTCGGCCACGATCAGTGCGATGATCGCCAACCCAGCTCCTATGATTCCGAGGTTGTGCGCGCCGAGGACTTGGATTCCTGCAGCACCGACAATACCGGCTGCGGAGATGCCGAAGAATGAGCCTGCCGTGTTGAGGCCCAACAGTACCGGCGCGATCGACGGCGCGAGACTCACCAGCCGATGCTGCTGCGGCACCAACAGCCCCCAACCGGCGGCGCCCCAGACCACAATCGCGGGCACAGCGGTCCAAAGCTCTCTACTGGTCCACGGCATCAGCGCACTGTCGATCGCCAGCACGGTCAACATCGTCAGGATCACCTTGCGTGCGCCGATCCGGTCGATCAGGCGTCCGGAGGCGAGGTTCGCGAAGGTGCCGGCCGCGCCCCAGAGCACGAGCAGTGCGCCCAGCATCACGGCGTTTCCGCCAATCGCGCGGTCGAAAGCGACGGCGAAGTAGGTGTAGACGGTGAATATTCCGGTGAGGCCAAGAAAGGTCGTCGCGAGCGTCAATCCGACGCGCGCGTCGGCGAGCGGCGCGAGGCGCTTGTTCAAGGAGACCGCCGTCGGCAACGGCACGTCGGTCAAGAAGACCCAGACGCCGAGGCCGGCAACGGTGCCGAGAGCGGCCACGAAGGCCATGGTCCAGCGCCAATCGCCAAGGCCGCCGATGACGGCCCCGGTCGGCGAGCCGAGCGCGGTGGACAGAGTGAGCCCGGCGACGACGACGGAAAGAGCAAAGCCTCGCCGCTCGGCGGGAACGAGCATGGCGGCCGATCCAGTGGCCGTCGGCGAGAACATTGCCGCGCCCAGGCCAGCGAAAGCGCGGGCCAACAGTGCGATCCCGAAACTCGGGGCGACCGCAGTCGCCAGGTTGGCGAGCACGAAGATCGCGGCGCCGGCAAGAAGCAGGCTCTTGCGCGGGACACTCGCTGCGATCGCGGCAATGGTCGGCGAGAGCAGGGCGAAGGCGACCGAATACACGGTTGTCATTTGGCCAGCGGCTCCGATGCTCACATCGAAATCACGCGAGATTTCCGGCAGCACGCCGGCGACGACATAGCTGTCGGTGCCGAGCGCAAACATTCCGATGGCCAATACCAGGAGGCGGCGGTCCATGATCATTCTCCTCGATTTTCGATTCTGTCAGGCGCGAGCCGCGAAGAACTGGGCCACCGCTGCTGCGGCATCGAAGCTCCCCTCGGGATCGGGGTTGAGAAGTGTTGGCTGGAAGCGGATCTCTTCGATGTCAGTGACGCCGGCCTGGTTCAGCCAGTCCCGCAGATAGGTTGAGTGGTGATCGACACCGAAAGCCGGCGATGGCATCGACGGGCCGAAGGCGCCGCTCGTCAGCGCCAGCACCGCTTTCTTGTTCTTCAGCAGTCCGAAGTAACCCGTCTGGGGATCCAGGCCCCACAGCAGCCCTGGTTGATGAATCACGTCGATATACTGCTTGAGACGATAGGGAATCCCGCCGTTCCACATCGGCGCCGCGATCAGATAGCGATCCGCGGAGATGAATCGGTTCGCAACCGCCGTGATCTCGTCCCATGCGGTCTTCTGCCGGCCTTCGTGAGCCTGACCGGCGATGACAGCCATCTTCGCGGCGACCTTGTCACCGTCGAACTCGGGAAGTCTTTCCTGCGCGAGGTCGAGTGTATCGACGACAAGATCGGGAAGCCGGTCGCGTAGCGTGGCGACATAAACGTCGGCAACGGCGCTGCTCTTGGAAGCGGAGCCGCGCGGCGAAGCTTTGATGTACAGCAATTTGCTCATGGTCGTGGTTCTCGGGTTTTAAGGGGATGATCGCGGATGGTCGACGGACGTCGGCACTGGGCCGCTCAGGCGGCAGATGCGGCTTCGGGAACGAAGACAGCCTTGATCTCGGCGGCGACTTGCGGGGCGTTTTCGTCGAGCACGAAGTGCCCGGCGTCGAGCCAGACCAGCTTCGCGTCGGGCAGATCTTTCAGGTAGGCGCGCGCCCCCGGCGGGATGAAAAACGGGTCGTGCTTGCCCCAGACGATCAGCGTCTTCGGCCGGTGCGCGCGGAACGCCGCCTGCCATTCGGGATAGAGCGCGACGTTGGTCTTGTAGTTCTCGAGCAGATCGACCTGATAGTCCTGCGTGCCCGGACGATCGAGCAGCGCCTGGTCGAGAATCCAGTTGTCCGGGTTGATTGCGTTGGGATCGCTAGCCCCGACCAGCCACTGGAATTTGGTGCCTTCCAGGCTGACGAACTCGCGCGCAGCCTTTTCCGTTTCCGGCGTGCGGTTGTCCCAGAGCGGCAGCAGCACCTTTTTCGGCGCATCGCCGACTCCCTCGATGTAGGCGTTGCTGTTCTGGATGATGAAGCCCCTCACCCGTTCGGGGGCTCGCGTGAACAGGCGGAAGCCGATCGGCCCGCCATAGTCCTGCATGTAGAGGACGTACGAGTCGAGCTTCAACACCTCGATCAGGCCAGCGACGTGAGACGCCAGGTTCTCGAAGCTGTAGCTGAAGGCGTCCCGCGACGGCGCGTCCGAATGGCCGAAGCCGACGTAATCAGGCGCGACCAGATGGAAGCGGTCCGAGAGCAGCGGCATCAGGTCGCGAAACATCTGGCTGCTGGTCGGCAGGCCATGGAGCAGCAGGATGGTCGGGGCGGAAGGGTCGCCGGCCTCGCGGTAAAAGATCTTGCGACCGTTCACGGTTGCGTTGCGGTAATGGGTGCGGGTTGTGGTCATCGGTCTCTCCTCGGCAGTTCGGACGTCGCGGGTCGTGCGCAGTTGCCGTTTCTTGGTTTATGCCTTCCAAAAAATCGCGGGAGAGGATAAATTCGGGAGAAGACCTCTCGTTTTTTGGAAGGGCCATTGGATCGCCTGGAAGCCATGTCGGTGCTGCTGGCAGCAGCGGAGAGCGGTAGCCTCTCGAAGGCGAGCCGAGATCTCCGGCTTCCGCTGGCGACCGTCAGTCGCAAGGTCGCGGAGCTTGAGGCATACCTGAACGCAACCCTGCTGATCCGATCCGCAAAGGGGCTGGAGTTGACGCCAGCCGGCCGTTCCTATGTCACGGCCGCGAAGGCGATCCTGGAGCAAGTGACCGAAGCGGAGCGCGCCGCCGCGGGCGAATACACCGAGCCGAAAGGAGACCTGGTGGTCACCGCGCCGATCATGTTCGGACGGTTGCATGTGCTGCCGGTAGTGACGCGCTTCCTCGCCGCGTACCCCGACGTTTCCGTTGGACTGGTCATGACCGATCGAGTCGCGCACTTCCTGGATGATCAGGTCGATGTCGCGCTGCGGATCGGCCCCCTTCCGGATTCGAGCCTGATCGCGACGCGTTTGGGTACGGTGCGGCACGTGATTTGCGCAAGTCCCGACTATCTCGCTGCGAACGGTACCCCGTCGACGCCCGACGATCTCGTTCGGCACAGCGTGATTTCGTTTCAGAGCGTGTCCGTATTGAGCACCTGGATCTTCGAATCCGAAGGCGCCGAGATCACTGCCTCGTTCCGCTCACGCCTCAGCGTGAACACGATTGATGCGGCAATCGACGCGGGGCTCTCGGGGGCGGGACTGGTCCGCGTGGTGTCCTACCAGATCGTCGACCACGTCCGCAGCGGCCGGTTGAAGCTCGTCCTCGAATCCTTCGAGCCTGCGCCACGCCCCGTGCATCTCGTCTACGACACGCAGAGCCGGTTGCCCCTGAAGCTGCGCGCCTTCGTCGATTTCGTGGTCCCACGCATGCGCGAGCGATTGATGGACGCAGCCATTTAGTAGAACCGCGCGGAATATGCAATTCATGCCCGGCGTCTTTTGCTCGCCGAAATATCCCTATTCCACGACGAGCACGTCATCGACCCGTACCACCGGATCTGCGCGCGCGATTGAATGGGGTGAAGATAAAGAAACTATGGAAAGAGCATAGCAATCCCGCCCTGCGACGTCCGACCACAACAAGCGTCGCATCAGACGCGCTTTATTCTGCACGCGGAATTTAAAAGGCCCCGCGTCGGCAGGGCCTTGAAATGGTGGGCGCACCAGGGCTCGAACCTGGGACCCGCTGATTAAGAGTCAGCTGCTCTACCAACTGAGCTATGCGCCCGAAAGGCGGTCAATGCCTTGCGAGGCCGGTCGTTTAGCAAAGCGATCCGGGTCTGGCAAGCGATGTGACGCATGTTTTCCAAGGTTCTTCCACGGCCCCCCGAAATGCGAAAAGCCGCTGGATTCCAGCGGCTTCGCAGAGGTTAATCCCCGGGAAATCCCGGTGCGCTCAGAGCCGGCCTTCCCGGTCGGCGCCGTCGTCCCGATCGCCACCGCGCATGTGGTCCATCATGCGGCCCATGCCCCGCTCCATGAAGTGATGAGGCGGGCCGTCTTCGCCGCCGCCGAACGGGCCGCGGTGGCGGGTCAGCAGGGCAAGACGCCGCTTCTGGCCGTCGTCGAGGGTCTTGTAGAGCGGATCGGCGGCATCGGCGATCTTCTTCAGGGCCGCCGAGCTCGCGCCCATGTCGTCGGCGCGCTGTCGCAGGCGGGCGACCGGATCGTCCGGCTTGTCGGCGTCACCAGGTCCGGGGTTCATCCGTGCATTGGCACGGTCGATGCGCAACTTGGCGAAGTCGCGCACGGCGGCCTCGACCGGCGGCCACAGCTTCTCCTGATCGGCGTTGAGCTTCAGCCCGGCATGAACGGCAGCGATCCGCGCATCGACCAAGGCGGCGCGATCTTCCGGGTTCAATCGCATGTGATGGAAGTGCTCCATCCACGGGCGATGAAATTGGGCATAGACCGCGCCCGAGCCGGCGATGCTGAGCACGGCGATGGCGGCGATGGTGAACTTCCTCATCCGAACCTCCTCTGGAAGGATGCCTTGAAGATGAGCGTCGCGAAGCCCGTGCGCAACTTACAACTTGGACAGGGAGGTCCATGTTACGAAGATGTAACTCCTTGATCTGGATCAAATCGCGAGCTGGACATCATTTGCAACAAAGGGCTTCCGCGTTGCAGCACGGAAGCCCTTCAATCGTCATGCCTCGTCGAGACTAGTTCGTCGTGCTTTTGGCTTCCTTCTGGAATTCGTCGATCAGCGGCTGGCCGACGCGGCTCGCGGCGTCCTTGTAGACCGGCTCCATTGCCTTGCGCATCGCCTCGTCCTGCTCGGGTGTGAGCTTGATGATCTCGCTCTTGCCGCTCTTCTTGATCTCGGCGAGCGCGTCGTCGTTTTCCTTCTGCGACTGCGCATTGTTGAAATCCGTCGCTTCCTTCATCGCCTTCGAGAGCTGGTCGCGGATGTCGGAGGGCAGATCGTCCCAGAACTTCTTGTTCACGATCACGACGTAACCGATGTAGCCGTGATTGGTCTCGGTGATGTACTTCTGCACCTCGTGCATCTTCTGGGTATAGATGTTCGACCAGGTGTTCTCCTGGCCGTCGACCACGCCGGTCTGCAGCGCCTGGTAGACTTCCGAGAACGCCATCACCTGCGGCAGCGAGCCGAGCGCCTTGAACTGCGCCTGCAGCACGCGCGAGGACTGGATGCGGAACTTGACGCCTTGATAGTCGGCAGGGGTCACCAGCTTCTTGTTGGCGCTCATCTGCTTGAAGCCGTTATCCCAGTAGGCAAGGCCGGTGATGCCCTTCGGCTCGAGCAGCTTGAGCAGCCGCGCCCCTAACGGGCCTTCCGTCACCTTCCGCAGCGTCTTCAGATCGGGAAGGATATAGGGCAGATCGAACACCTCGAACTCGCGGATGCCGAGCGGGCCGAACTTGGAGTTGGACGGCGCCAGCATCTGCACGCTGCCGAGCTGCAGTGCCTCGAGCTCTTCCTTGTCCTTGTACAGCGTCGAGTTCGGATAGACCTCGACCTTCACCTTGCCGTTCGTGTACTTCTCGGCGAGCTCCTTGAATTTCTCCGACGCCTTGCCCTTCGGCGTGTCGGTCGCGACGACGTGGCTGAACTTGATGATGATCGGGTCGGCGCTGGCTGAGCCGGCAAGGCCTAGTGCCAGCGCGGCGACGGACGCCGCGATCGCGAAGGTGCGCATAATCTCTCCCTGTCGTTATTTGGGCCGCCCGCGCGCGGACGGCGATCTTGAGCCGACAGCTTCAATAGCGGCTCGCGCATTGAGCCGCTATCGCCCGTGAGCAGAGCAGCCATTCATGATGAATAAGTGCCGTCATTCCGGGGCTCGCGCAGCGAGAACCCGGAATCTCGAGATTCCGTGTTCGCCTCTGCGAGGCGCCCCGGAATGACAAGCTTCGCTCGTCAGCTCGCCGCGGCCGTCGTCAGGCTGTCGCGCTGGCGCTTCATGACGATCTTGTTGAGGGCGCCGAGATAGGCCTTGGCGGATGCCACCAGCGTATCCGGATCCGCCGCGCGGGCCGTCATCGAACGTCCCTCCTGCGACAGCCGCACGGAGACCTCGGCTTGGGCATCGGTGCCTTCGGTCACCGCGTGGACCTGATACAGCTCGAGCTTGGCCTCGTGGGGCACCAGGCGCTTGATGCAGTTGAACACCGCGTCGACAGGACCGTTGCCCTCGGCCTCCTCGATCTTGATCTGGCCGTCGACGTCGAGTTTCATGGTCGCGCGCTGCGGGCCATGGGTGCCGGCGATCACGGTCAGCGAGGTCAGCTTGATGCGGTCGTGCGAGGCCGCCATCTCCTCGTCGACCAGCGCCTCGATGTCCTCGTCGTAGATGTCCTTCTTGCGGTCGGCGAGCGCCTTCATCCGCGTGAACGCATCTTCCAGCTGGTTCGGGCCGAGCTTGTAGCCCATCTCTTCCAGCTTGTGCACGAAGGCATGGCGGCCGGAGTGCTTGCCCAGCACCAGCGAAGACTGCTTCAGGCCGACCATCTCGGGCCGCATGATCTCGTAGGTCGAGGCATCCTTCAGCACGCCGTCCTGGTGGATGCCGCTCTCATGCGCGAACGCGTTCCGGCCGACGATGGCCTTGTTATACTGCACCGGGAACGAGGTTGCCGCCGACACCACTTTCGAGGCGCGGGTCAGCTGCGTGGTGTCGATCTTGTTCCAGTAGGGGAATTTGTCGTTGCGGACGTTGATCGCCATCACGATCTCTTCGAGCGCCGCGTTGCCGGCGCGCTCGCCGATGCCGTTGATGGTGCACTCGACCTGGCGCGCGCCGCCGACGACGCCGGCCAGCGAGTTCGCCACGGCCATGCCGAGGTCGTTATGGCAATGCACCGAGAACACCGCCTTGTCGGAGTTCGGCACCCGCTCGATCAGGGTCTTCATGAAGTGGGTATATTCCTCCGGCACCGTGTAGCCGACGGTGTCGGGGATGTTCACCGTGGTGGCGCCGGCCTTGATCACGGCCTCGACGATGCGGCACAGATAGTCCATCTCGCTGCGGGTGCCGTCCTCGGCCGACCATTCGACATCGTCGATCTGGTTGCGGGCGCGCGCGACCATCGCGACCGAGGTCTCGATCACCTGCTCCGGCGTCTTGTTCAGCTTCACCCGCATATGCAGCGGCGAGGTCGCGATCACGGTGTGGACGCGGCCGCGCTTTGCGAACTTCACTGCTTCGGCGCAGCGGTCGATGTCGGCGGGATGGGCCCGGGCCAGCCCGGCGATGACGGCATTCTTGGAGCGGCGGGCGATCTCGCTCACCGCCTGGAAGTCGCCTTCAGAGGTGATCGGGAAGCCGGCCTCGATGACGTCGACGCCCATATCGTCCAGCAACTCGGCGACCTCGAGCTTCTCCTCGAAGGTCATGGTGGCGCCGGGGCACTGCTCGCCGTCGCGCAGCGTGGTGTCGAAAATGATGACGCGGTCCTTGTCGGACTTGTTCACGGGGGCCATTGCAAAATTTCCTTTTGAGCTTTCGCGCCGTCAGTCCTGCTGGGCGCTTGAGGTGTCCGGTGATCTCGACCAACCCCTGAGTGCCCAGGCGCGCAGCGCCCAGCCGGCCCTCAGGGGCAGCTAAGAAGAAGCCCGCCAAGAAGCAGGGTGGGCAGCGCGGCCGGGATCGTGGCGGCGGCCAGAGCCACCTCCCCCAAAATCCCATCGATTTGGCCGCGAATCAGCATTGCCAGACCCTTTTGAGCCCCAAATCCTCGGTCAAAACCGTTGACGGTTGGTTGCCGGGAGGCTCGGTGCGTCGTTTCTAGACGAGAAATGGCAGCAACTGCAACGCCAAAAGATGGTCAGGGGGGCTGACCCGATCAAGAATGGCTCCCTATCGGCCCGCTGTCCTGAGGTGCGAAGCAACGCATGCAAAGCCGCGAAGGATGTACGGCCACGATGCAGCCGGGCCGTCGCACGGTCATGGAGCCAAGCGCCCTCTCCACGTCGTCGATCCGAATTTCGGTAAAGTGGAATATTTTGAAGCGCACCGATTGACCAAGCGCTTGCGTGTTTTGCCCTGTCGGCAACGCGAGTTCTTGTAGCCGGATGAGCGGAGCAGAATGCTGGGGCGTCTAGCCTACCCCACCCGGCGCGCGCGGGCCCTGGTCTCCCAGCGATCCAGCATCTGTCCAAGCCGACCAAGCTCGCCGGTGGCCGCACCCGCGATCTGATTGGTGGCGGTCACTTCGTTGGTGTTGGCAGGCGCATTGGCGTTCAGCCAATCCGGCTGCGCGTAGTCGGTCCAACGGCGGGCTTCTGCACGGCGTTTGCGAGACTTCAGATCGCGCACGACATAGCCGGCAGCAAACGCAATCGCGAGCAGTACGATCAGTATGACGACACCCACAACCAACTCCGACCTTGCGCCCCAAACGTTTTTGCGAAGCATCGCGTGCGAGGTCAAGCCTTGACATGACCAAAGCTCGCTTCCTGCGAACTGCAGAAAGCGAATGCATTGTCGCTTGCCCACGCGCGGCCGCAATGCGGCCATGTTTCGACCTCGGCGCATCGCGCAGAGGATGCGAACCTTCCTCTCGCAACCCGCCGCAGACCGGACTAACCTTGCGCTTGCTCGGCCGGATCAACCGGTCAGCCAAGATGACCCGGGAGGACGCAAATGACACGCCAACAGACGCGTGAGCAGGATGCTGCGCTTTCACGACGAACGCTGGTTCAGGGCTTTGCGATCGGTGCCGCGGCCACGATGGCCGGAACGGGCACGGCACTGGCCCAGACCGGCCCTGCCGCCCCACCGACGACGATCACCACACCGCCGCGCGACTTCAGCCCCCGCGGCGCGCCGACCACCTATTTCTGGGACCCCGACATCATCGCCGTCGATCCGTCCTTCAACGATCTCGCGCAGCCCAACACCGCGATCAGGCGGCTTTACACCGGCGTGTTGTGGGCGGAAGGCCCGGCGTGGAGTGCGCAAGGCCGCTATCTGTTGTGGAGCGACATTCCAAACAACCGGCAGATGCGCTGGAGCGAGGATGACGGTCATGTCAGCGTATTTCGCATGCCGTCGAATTACAGCAACGGCAATTCGTTCGATTTCCAGGGCCGCCAGCTCTCCTGCGAGCATCTCACCCGCCGGGTGACGCGCTACGAGAACGACGGCACCGCAACGATCCTCTGCGACAACTATAACGGCAAGAAGCTGAACTCGCCGAACGATGTCGTCGCCCATCCCGACGGCAGCTACTGGTTCACCGATCCGCCCTATGGCGGCCAGCTCTACGAGGGCGAGCCCGACTCGGGCGGCAAGCTCAATCCCAGGATCGGCCAGCCGGCGGACTTCATGCCGAAGAAGCGCGAGCTGCCGACCAACTGTTATCGCATCGACCCCTCAGGCCGCGTCGATCTCGTCGTCACCGAAGATCAGGTGCCCGATCCGAACGGCCTGTGCTTCTCGCCCGATTACAAGAAGCTCTACGTCGTCTCGACCGGCAAGGGCCCCGGCGACACCGGCCCCGGCGGCAAGGGCGAAGTCTTCGTGTTCGATGTCGGCAGCGACAACAAGCTATCGAACCAGAAGAGGTTCAGCGACTTCATGATTGACGGCGTGAAGTGCGGGCCGGACGGCGTGCGCTGCGACGTCAATGGCAATGTCTGGGCCTCCAGCAATGCCGGTCGCGCAGTCGGCTACAACGGCGCGACGGTGTGGTCACCGGAGGGCAAGCTGCTCGGCCGCATTCGCCTGCCCGAAGTCTGCGGCAACATCACCTT
Source organism: Bradyrhizobium guangzhouense (assembly GCF_004114955.1). Classification (NCBI taxonomy): domain Bacteria; kingdom Pseudomonadati; phylum Pseudomonadota; class Alphaproteobacteria; order Hyphomicrobiales; family Nitrobacteraceae; genus Bradyrhizobium; species Bradyrhizobium guangzhouense. Next base: position 2,071,101 of record NZ_CP030053.1, on the reverse strand, counting down.
CGGCGGCCCCAAGCGCAACCGCCTGTTCATGGCCGCGAGCCAGTCGCTCTACGCGGTGTACACGGCAACGCAAGGCGCGGGGCCCGGCTGAGCCGGTGTGAGCTGAATTGCTATGGGGCGCCGGCGTTCCCGCCGGCGCCGCCTCGTTTTGAATGTTCTTCATCGACGTGTGAAGATGGATGCAAGAGAGGTGACTTCCCGATACCGCGCGTGATAATTGAGCCATGGCAGAGAAAATTCGCGTCGTTGTTCTCTATGGCGGCAGGTCCGGCGAGCACGAGGTCTCGCTGAAATCCGCCGCCTCCGTGCTTCGGCATCTCGACCGTGCGCGCTTCGAGGTGATCCCTGTTTCCATCGACAAGACCGGCCGGTGGCAATGGAACGATCTGTCGGCGATCGACCCGGCGCAGGCCTCGCTGCCGATCCTGTCCGGTGCGCCCGAGATGCGGCTCGCCAGAGGCACTGACGGACGCGGCGTTCTCATGCCTGTCGTCGAAGGCGCTGGCGGCCCGATCGCGATCGACGTGGTGTTTCCGGTCATGCACGGCCCGCTGTGCGAGGACGGCACCGTGCAGGGCCTGCTGGAGCTCGCCGATATTGCCTATGTCGGATCGGGCGTTCTCGCCTCGGCCGTCAGCATGGACAAGGATGTCGCCAAGCGGCTCGCGCAATTCGCCGGCGTTCCGGTGGCGCCCTATCGCGTGCTGACGCGCAAAGCCTTTGTCACCGATCGCGCTGCGTCTCTCGTGAGCGCCGTCGAGGGCCTAAGCCTGCCCGTGTTCGTCAAGCCGTGCAACATGGGCTCCAGTGTCGGCATCCACAAGGTGAAGACATGGGATGCGCTTGGGCCCGCGCTCGATGACGCGTTTCGCTATGATCTCAAGGTGCTGGTCGAGCAGGGCATCGACGCCCGCGAGATCGAGGTCGCCGTGCTCGAGGGCGAGACGCTGTTTGCGAGCGTTGCCAGCGAGCTCAATCCCAACGCCCAGCACGAATTCTATTCCTACGAGGCCAAATATCTCGATCCTGACGGCGCGCGCGTCGATCTTCCGGCGCGGTTGGACGCGGAACAGATGGCGCGCGTGCGCGCGCTCGCGGTGCAGGTCTTCGCCGCGCTCGAATGCAGCGACCTTGCGCGCGTCGATTTCTTCCTCGACCGGCAAACCGGCGAATTCTGCTTCAACGAGATCAACACCCTGCCCGGCTTCACCTCGATCAGCATGTATCCGAAGATGATGGAAGCCTCGGGCGTGCCGTATGGCGAGCTGCTGACCCGCCTCGTCCATCTGGCGCTCGACCGTTATCGACAACGACATGCGCTGGAACGCCGCTATTCGAGCTAAATTGTCTTCGCAAACGTAGGCGCGGATCGGGGAACAAGCCATGCGCGTTGTGATCTGCGGCGGCGGCGTGATCGGCGCCTGCACTGCTTACTTCCTCCGCCGCCATGGCGTCGACGTCATCGTCGTCGAACGGACCGAGGTAGCGGCCGCGGCCTCCGGCAAGGCCGGCGGCTTTCTGGCGCGCGACTGGTGCGCGGCCACCCCGCTCGATGCCTTGGCGCGACGCAGCTTTGCGCTTCACGCGCAACTGCCCGAGAGGATCGCGGGCGATTGGGGCTATCGCCCGATGACCGCCTATAGCGGCTATGTCGCACCCGACGACGATGCGCGCCGGACTACGCGGTCCAAGCTCGACTGGCTGAGCAATGGTGTCGTCATCACGCAGCGTATCGGCACGGCAGCGACAACGGCCATCGTTCATCCCCGCAAATTCACATCGGGCATGATGAACGCAGCGCTTGCAAACGGTGCCGAGCTTCGATCGGGACGCGTTACCGGCATCGTGCGCGACGCCGATGGCATGAAGGTGAAGGGCGTCGAGGTCGGCGGCGACGTCATCGACGCCGATGCCGTCGTGATCGCGATGGGACCGTGGTCGCTGCTCGCGGCGCAATGGATGAGCCTGCCCGCCGTCTACGGCCAGCGCAGCCCGAGCATCGTGTACGATACGGGAGCAGACGTGCCGGCTGACGCATTGTTCCTGGAGTGCGAGAGCGAAGGCGGCACTGTGTCGATTGAGGTGTTTCCGCGTGCCGACGGCAGCACGCATGTCACCGCGCTCTCCGACATTGCGCCGTTGCCACTCGATCCGGCAGCGGTGACGCCGGACCGCGAAGCAATCGCGCGCCTTCAGATCATGTGCGAGCGGCTGTCACCGCTGTTCCGGCCAGACAGGATCATCGCGCAGCAGGCCTGCTTCCGGCCCGTGACCGAGGATGGCCTGCCGCTGATCGGCCTCATACCGCAGAGCGAAGGTCTCTATGTTGCGACAGGCCACAATGTCTGGGGCATCCTCAATGCGCCCGCGACCGGCGAAGCGCTGGCGCAGCTGATCGCGGATGGGGTCGCACGCGAGGTGAGCCTCGCACCATTCGCCCCTGGCCGGCTCGCGCCGCTCGACCCATCGCTGCTGCAGGCGCGCTAGCATCTTGTCTGTCTTGTGCCGAGTTGCCGACCAGCATGGCTGCGCATGCCCCTCGACGAAATCTGCATGTCTGCGTGCGGAATAACGCTGCGCCTGCCCGATATTTGCGCAGCTAGACTTTAGTCCCCATCGTACACCCCTGAATACAGTTTCACTTGCCGAGGATTCTCTCGCCGGTATAGTCCGGACGTAATAGCTCAAAGAAGCTTGGTTCAAGGGAGAGAACAATATGAATAAGGCACTCTCTGGTGCATTGCGAAGTGCGTTTGGTGCGGCCGCGGCGGGCGCGTTGTTGGCAGCCTCAGGTACGGCCTTTGCGGCCGATCCGATCAAGATTGGCGTCATCGCGGAAGCGCAGGCGATTGCCGGCGCATCGATCCCGCAGGCGGCTCAGCTCGCCGCCGACGAGATCAATGCCGGCGGCGGCGTCGACGGCCGCAAGATCGAGATCATCGGCTACGACAATCACTCCTCCTCGGCCGACTCGGTGCGCGCGTTCCAGCGCGCAGTGAACGAGGACAAGGTCAATATCGTCATCGCCAGCTACATCAGCGAAGTCGTGCTGGCGCTGGAGCCGTGGGCATCGCGGCTCAAGACGCCGTTCGTCACGCCGGGCGCGGCCTCCAACGAGATCAGCAAGAGCGTCCACGCCGAATACGAGAAGAACAAGTACACCTTCCACGGCTACCTGACCTCGGCGGCATTGGCTCTCTCCGTCTGCGACGGCGCCAAGGACCTGCTCGTCGACAAGATGCACATGAAGACGGCGGTCATCATGAGCGAGGACGCCGCCTGGACCAAGCCGCTCGATGTCGGCTACGAGGAATGCCTGCCCAAGATCGGGCTGAAGGTGCTCGACCACATCCGCTTCTCGCCCGACACCACCGACTTCACCCCGATCTTCAACAAGATCGAGGGCGCCAAGCCCGACGTGATCATCACCGGCATCTCCCATGTCGGCGTGCAGCCGACGGTGCAGTGGAAGAACCAGCAGGTGCCGATCCCGATGTTCGGCATCTCCTCGCAGGCCACCAACGAAACCTTCGGCAAGGACACCAACCAGGCCGCCGAAGGCGTGCTCTATCAGGGCGTCTCCGGGCCCGGCGTCGCGGTGACGCCGAAGTCGGTTCCGTTCGCGGAAAACTTCAGGAAGAAGTTCGGCAACTATCCCTCCTATGCCGGCTACACCGCCTATGACGAGGTCTATTACATCGCGGACGCGGTGAAGCGCGGCGGCTCGACCGACGCCGACAAGCTGGTCGACGCGCTGGAGAAGACCGACTGGGAAGGCACGATCGGCCGCGTCCAGTTCTACGGCAAGGACGATCCGTTCACGCACTCGATCAAATACGGCAAGGGCCTGATCACCGGGCTGATGCTGCAATGGCAGGACGGCAAGCAGATCGCGGTCTGGCCCAAGGACGTCGCCAAGGCCGACATCAAGTTCCCGAGCTTCATCAAGCTCAGCAACTGATCGGAATTGCTCCCGGGACCACGTCCCGGGAGCTTCCACTTGCGGCGCTGCACCTTTCCTCAAAGCGGCAGCCTGACTGCCAGCTCATAGAGCGGATTGCCAACCATCAATGCGAGCCTTCCAGATTCTGATCGATGGCTTTGCCATCAGCGCTCTCTACGCTCTCGGTGCCACGGGCTTCACACTGATCTTCGGCGTCTCCGGCGTGCTCAACCTCTCCCACGGCGCCATCATGGTGGCGGCAGCGGTGGCGGCCTGGGCCGCCGCGAGCATTCTGGGCGTCGGCACTTATGCCGGCGCACTTGTCGGCGTCGGCGTCGCCCTCCTCACCGCTTTCCTGACTTACTTCGCCGTCGTGAAGCCGATCCAGGATTCCCGGCGCATCCCGAATGAGGAGAAGGAGATCTTCGTCCTGACGGGAACGCTGCTCTGGGGCATCATGATCCAGGAGCTGATCGCCTATTTCTTCACCAACAACGCCAAGACGGTGCTGCCGATCGTCGAAGGCGTCGTCGACATCCTCGGCGTGCGCACGCCTCAGAACGAGATTTTCACCGCCATCGTGTGCTGCCTCGTCATCGCCCTGTTGTGGCTCTTGGTGAACCGCACCCGCACCGGCAAGGCGGTGCTGGCGGCCTCGATGAACCCGCGCGGCGTGACGCTGCTCGGGCTCGAGCTCACCAACATCTACATCGTGGTCTGGGCCATCTACGGCATCCTCGCCGGCATTGCCGGCGTGCTGCTCGGCATGTTCCTCGGCGTCAGCTCCTACAGCGTGGGGCCGTTGACCGCGAGCGCGTTCTCGATCGTGGTGCTCGGCGGCCTTGGCAGCGTCTCCGGCTCGTTGATCGCGGCCTTCGTGGTCGGTTATCTCGAAACGCTCACGGCCTATCTGGTCTCGCCCGCCTATCGCACCATTCCGGCGCTCTTGTTGCTCGTGTTCGTGATGTACATCCGGCCCCAGGGCCTTCTGGGGAGGCGCTGAGATGGCTGGTTTCTTTACCTCGCGCCTGTTCTTCGTCTCGCTGGCGCTCGTGATCGTCGCGGCGACGCTGCCGCTCTATGTCTCCGGCTATGTGCTCGGCCTTCTCACCGTCGCGTTCTATTTCGGCGTGTTCGCGATGGCCTGGGACCTGCTGTTCGGCTTCGCGGGCGAGGTCAATTTCGGCCCGACCTTCCTGATCGGCGTCGGCGCCTACACCGCCGGCATCCTCAATGCGCAGTTCGGCTGGTCGGTCTATCTCTGCATCGTGCTCGGCGCGCTCGCCTCGGTCGTCGCCGGCCTCGTGCTGGCGCTGCCGGCGCTGCGCGTGCGCGGGCCGTATTTCGGCCTGACCACGCTGGTCGCGGTCTTGATGCTGCAAAACTTCGTCGTCGTGTTTGCGGATCTCACCGGCGGCGAGATCGGCCTCACCATCCCCGACGTCATCACCATCAACGCCGGCGCCAATTACTGGATCGCCCTCGGCTTCATGACGATCTCGGCGGCGATCCTCTACGGCCTGTCGCAATCGCCGGTCGGCCTCGTGCTGCAAGCCAGCGGCCAGGATCCGGTGCAGGCCGGCGCGCTCGGCTTCAACATCGTCAAGCACAAGCTCGCGGCCTTCATCGTCAGCGCGTTCTTCTCGGGGCTGTCGGGCGCGCTGCTGGTGTTCTACTTCGGCACCGCCTCGGTCGGCACCGTCGTCGACGTCGCGGTCGGCGTCAACGTGATCGTCTCGGCCGTGCTCGGCGGAAGGCGCACGGTGCTCGGCGCGGCGCTGGGCGCGATCTTCCTGATCGTCGCCGGCGAATTTTTGCGCCCGACCGGCGAGCTTGCGACCTTCATCGTCTCCGCAGTCGCCCTGCTCGTCGTCCTGTTCTTCCCCGGCGGCTTCTTAGGGGCGGCCCTCTCGCGCGAGGCTCGCTCGTAATGGATCAGAGGCTTTCCAACCGGCCCGTGCTCGAAGTCCGCGGCCTCACCAAACGCTTCGGCGGATTGACCGCGGTGAAGAACCTCGGCTTCGAGGTCAACAGCGGCGAGATCTTTGGCCTGATCGGACCGAACGGCTCGGGCAAGTCCACCGCGATGAAGAGCGTGATGGGCATCGAGCGCCCGACCGCGGGCGACGTGATCTTCGAAGGGGAGAATGTGGCAGGCCTGCCCGCGCACAAGATCGCGCGCAAAGGCTTCGGCATGGTGTTCCAGCACTCGCGGCCGCTGAACCGGCAGACGGTGCTGGAGAACATCATGGTGGCGCTGCTGCCGGACAGCCTGTTCATGCTGTTTCCGGACAAGGCGCTGGTCGAGCGCGCCAAATGGATCGCCGACCGTGTCGGCCTCGGCAGCGTCATGAACCGCCGCCCGCCGACGCTGCCTTTCGCCGATCTGCGTCGGCTCGAGCTCGCCAAGGCGATCGCGCGCGATCCCAAGGTGGTGCTGGTCGACGAGCCCTTTGCTGGATTGACCCGCGCCGAGGTCGACGTGTTCTCCGACCTCATCCGCAGCTTTCGCGATGAGGGCCGCGCGGTGATGCTGGTCGATCACAACGTCAAGAGCGTCGCGGCGCTGGTCGACCGCGTGCTCGCGATGTATCTCGGCGAGGAGATCGTCACCGGCAAGGCCGACGACGTCATGAAGAACGAGACCGTGCGCCGGGTCTATCTCGGCGGCGCGATCGAGACCCATGCGCGGCCAGAGACCAGCTTCAAGGACAAGGTGCCGCTGCTCCAGGTCGAGAATGTCAGCGTGCATTATGGCAAGGCGCAGGCGCTGGAGAACGTCTCGATCCACATCCACGAAGGCGAGTTCGTCTCGATCGTCGGCCTCAACGGCGCCGGCAAGACCACGCTGTTCAACACCATCTCGGGCTTCCTGCCCTACACCGGCGAGATCATCCGCGGCGGCGAGAAGCTGCGTGGCACGAGCCCGGCCAGGATCGCCCGTAGCGGCCTCGTGCAGTGCCCTGAATCGCGAGAGCTGTTCGGCGAGATGACGGTGCGGGAAAACCTCGATCTCGGCGGCCAGCACCTCGACGACGACGCAAGGGCAAAGCAGCTCGCCTGGCTGTTCGAGCTGTTCCCGATCCTGAAAGAGCGCCAGGGCCAGATGGCCCAGACGCTTTCCGGCGGCGAACAGCAGATGCTGGCGATCGGACGCGCCTTGATGATGCAGCCGCAGATCCTGATCCTGGACGAGCCGACGCTGGGCCTTGCTCCCGTCATCCTCGAACTCTTGTCCAAGGCGCTGGAGAAGCTGCGCCAGACCACCTCGATCACCGTACTGCTCGGCGAGCAGAACGTGACCTTCGCATTGCCGCATGCCGACCGCGTCTATGTGCTGGAGCACGCCAGGATCGTCTGGGAGGGCGATCCCGGCCGCTTCGCGAGCGAGGCCGGTGCCGATTTCCTCTAAGTCGCGCGTATCAACAAGAAACGAAAGGGAAACGACCATGCGATCATCGACGGCTCTCGGCTCTGTCCTCGTCACCTCCGCGCTGGCGCTGTGCCTCGCCGCGCCCGCCTACGCGCAGTCGAACGACCCGATCAAGATCGGCGTCGTCGCCGAGGTGCAGTCGATCGCGGGGGCCGCAACGCCGGGCGGCGCACAGATCGCCGCCGACGAGATCAACGCCAAGGGCGGCATCCTCGGCCGCAAGATCGAGATCGTCACCTATGACAACAAGAGCTCCTCGGCCGACTCGGTACGCGCGTTCCAGCGCGCAGTGAGCGAGGACAAGGTCTCGGCCGTGATCGCGAGCTACATCTCCGAAGTCGTGCTGGCGCTCGAGCCCTGGGCGGCACGGCTGAAGATGCCGCTGATCACGCCGGGCGCCGCCTCGAACGAGATCACCAAGGCGATCCACAACGACTACGAGAAGAACAAGTACAGCTTCCACGGCTATCTGACCTCAGCGGCGCAGGCCCAGATCGTCTGCGATGCCGCCAAGGACCTGCTGGTCGACAAGATGCACATGAAGACCGTCGCGATCATGAGCGAGGATGCGGCCTGGACAAAGCCGCTCGACGTCGGCTACGAGGCCTGCCTGCCCAAGGCCGGCCTGAAGGTGGTCGAGCATGTGCGCTTCTCGCCTGACACCACCGACTTCACGCCGATCTTCAACAACATCGAAGCCAAGAAGCCGGACGTGATCGTGACGGGCATCTCCCATGTCGGCGTGCAACCGACGGTGCAGTGGAAGAACCAGCAGGTGCCGATCCCGATGTTCGGCATCAGCGCGCAGGCGCTGAGCCCGACCTTCTGGAAGGACACCAACGGCGCCGCCGACGGCGTGCCGTCGTTCGCGGTGTCAACGGCCGACGTCGCCGTGACCTCGAAGACCAAGCCGTTCGCGGCCGCGTTCAAGGCCAAGTTCGGCTCGCCGCCGGCCTATACCGGCTACACCGCCTACGACGAGGTCTACATGATCACCGATGCGATCAAGCGCGCGGGATCGACCGACCCCGACAAGATGGTCACCGAGCTGGAGAAGACCGACTACGAAGGCACGATCGGCAGGATTCAGTTCTACGGCAAGGACGACGAGTTCACCCACGGCATCAAGTCCGGCCCCGGCTTCGTGACCGGCCTGGTTTTCCAATGGCAGGACGAGAAGCAGGTCGTGGTCTGGCCGGAGAAGATCGCGGAAGGCAAGCTGAAGTTTCCGAACTTCGTGAAGTTGTCGCAGTAACAGGCCCAACGCCGATCACATGCGCGATGCCCGGGCCCCCTCCCGGGCATTTCGTTTTTGGACCCTCAAGGCGAAGCACGCTTGCAAAATTGTCGGGGTCGATCAAAGTAACGAGCGCACGCAGGCCCCCCAAGAATCTGCGGCTCATCAAGGAGGACGCATGCTCCCCTATGTCGCCCACGATCCCCGCTTCGATCGGCTGGTCTTCGGCCATGTCAATCTCGAGAAGCTCACCAACGGCGATTGCCGCTGGGCCGAGGGCCCCGCCTATTTTCCGGCCGGGCGCTACCTCATCTGGTCCGACATCCCGAACAACCGGATGATGCGGTTCGACGAGACCGACGGATCGGTGTCGGTGTTTCGCTCGCCGAGCTTCAATTCCAACGGCAACACCACCGACCGCCAGGGACGGCTCGTCACTTGCGAGCATTTCATGCGGCGCGTCACCCGGACCGAGCATGACGGCTCGATCACGGTATTGGCCGATGCGTTCGAGGGCCACCGGCTGAATTCACCCAACGACGCCGTGGTCAAGTCGGACAATTCGATCTGGTTCTCCGATCCGACCTACGGCATCGACAGCGATTATGAGGGCCAGCAAAGCCCGTCCGAGATCGGCGCCTCCAACGTCTATCGGATCGATGGCGGCTCAGGTGCCATCACGCGCGTCGTGTCCGACCGGGTGCAGCCGAATGGCCTCGCCTTCTCGCCGGACGAGACGAAGCTCTATGTCGCCGACACCGGCGCAACGCATGTGCGCGGGCTGCCTCCGACGATCTGGTCCTATGAGGTCAAGGGACAGAGCCTAGGAGAAGCCGCGCTGTTCGCCACCTGCCCCGACGGGCTCTATGACGGTTTCCGCGTCGACATCCACGGCAACGTCTGGACGTCGGCCGGCCGCAGCGTGTTCTGCTACGCGCCTGACGGAGCCCACATCGGCACGATCCCGATCGGCGAGATCGTCGCCAATGTCTGCTTCGGCGGCCCGCGCCGCAACCGCCTCTATATCTGCGGACAAACCTCGCTGTATTCGATCTATCTCAACACGCGGGCGGCGGTTTAGGGCGAGGAGCCTACACGGCTGCGCTCGCTGCATATTGCTCGCGAGCGCCTGCTTGATACGCACCGGAGTCCGATGCGCTCGATCGCTCCTCGATGTGGTTTGCGACGAACTCTGCATCACGCCCGATGCCGACGAACCGGCCCGAGCCCCAGGTGTAGAGCCACGGCAGGCCGACTACATAGGCGCCGTCGACCGAGGTGATGCCCCGCTTGTGGGTAGGATAACCGGTTCCGTCGAACATCGGCAGATCGACCCACGACCAGTCGGACCGAAAGCCGGTCGTCCAGATGATGCTCGTGACGCCGCTCGCGGCGAGATCGAGCTCCGTGGGCACCGCTGTGGGAGACCAGACGGGCTCATAATGAGGCATCACGGGCGCTGCGATCCTGTTCCTTGCAATGTGCTCGTCGATCATGCGGCAGATGCCGTTGTAGACCCTGTCAGCATTGTCAAGATTGACCTGGAGATCATCGCCAAGCTGCAGGCGCGTCCCACGGCCATCCTTGAGGCGACCGTAGAGCTTCATGCCCTCGAGCGCGAATTTGCGCAGATCGATGTCACGGCCGCCATCCCGTCCAGTCAGGTAATGGTTGGCGTTCTTGCGAACGCCCTCTTTCAGCGAATGCTTGTCGACCGGCAGGTCGTACTGGCCGAGATCGTCGAGCCAGTCGACCGCATCGCGGCCGCGGTAGAAGCGCGGGCACCGCGGCGCGCTGCCGACGGCGAGATGCACCTTGCGGCCGGCCAGGTGCAAATCTTCCGCGATCTGGCAGCCTGATTGCCCACTTCCCACCACGAGGATCTCGCCCGCCGGCAGTTGATCCGGATTGCGGTAAGCGGACGAGTGGATCTGCGTGATCGACGGATCGAGCCGGTCGGCAAACGGCAGCACTTTGGGAACGTGATATCCGCTGACGGCCAGCACGACGCTGTCAGCAGCGGTCTCGCCTAGGTTCGTCTCGACCATGAAGCCGCGACTGGATTTGCTGAGGCGTGTGACGGCGACGCCTTCACGGACCGGCGCATCGATGTGCCTGGCAAAATCCTCGATGTAGGAGACGATCTCGTCGCGCAGCATGAAACCGTGCGGATCGCTGCCGGCATAGGGAAATCCCGGAAGCTTGCACTGCCAGTTCGGCGTCACCAGGCAAAAGGCGTCCCACCGCTGCGTCTTCCAGGAATGCGCGATGGTGTTTTTCTCCAGGACGACATGCTCGATGCCACGCGCTTTCAGTTGCGCGCTCATCGCAAGGCCGGCCTGGCCGCCGCCGATCACGACGACCGGATAGTGAGTGTGAAGGTCGGACATGATCAGCTCCTGCTAGTCTCCAAACGAGACGATGGTGACGGACGCGCCGGGCGTGGTCTCGAACTGCGCGGCCGTCGCCTCGATCCGGGCGAGTTGCCCGAGCGCACGCGAGCAGAGGAAGCCGTACTTCTCGCGGACACGCTCGGCTGCGATCGTCAATGCAATGCGGCTGCGCTCGCGAAAGTCGTCGAGCGCATAGGTCGTGCCGGCGACGAAATGGTCCTTGATGACGAGCGAGGGCGAATAGCAGGCCTCGACCCGCTCATCGGGCCAGCGCACGTGGAAGTGCATCTCAGGCATAATGCACCTCTCGCATCTCCTGATAGGTCGCCATATGGGCCATGGCGGTGCGGCTCCAGTCGTGATGCCGGGCGACCCTGGCGCCATTCGCGATCAGGCGCGAGCGCAACGGTTCGGCGAGCGCACTGAGGGCAGCATCCGCAATCGAACCCGGATGATGCGGATCGCACCACGCAACATCATCCGCGCCGAGATATTCGGTGAAAGGCGCGACATGCGAGACAACCGCCGGCACGCGACTGGCCATCGCTTCCAGAACGGCCAGGCCGAAGCCTTCGCGCAGGGACGGGAACAGCAGCACATCGGCAAGACGAAACAGCGATGGCATCTCGGCATCCGGCAGCGGACCGGTCTCGATGATGGCATCCGCAGGCAGCCCGGCATCGCGCAGCCGCGACTTGAACTGTTGTCGATAGAAGCCATGGTCGAGCAGAGACGCACCACCGGCGATGACGAGCTGTGCGGATCGGTGCACGGCATGCACCTGCCGGAACGCCTCGACGATCCCGAGCGTGTTCTTGCGCTGCTCGACACCGCCGATGGAGAGCAGGATCGGGCCTGCGCGAAGGCCGAGCCGGGCGTGCAATAGCTGATCGGCAGGAGCCGCGACGGGCGAATAGCGCAGCGTGTCGACGCCATTGCCGACCAGCGCCGCCGCGCGTGACATCTCGGACTTCAACTGCTCCTGCCAGAACCGGCTGACGACGAACAGGCCGTCGGCTTGGATGATGGAGCGACGATCGAGCACGCTGAGCCGCTGGTCAGCGAAGGCATCGATGTGATGGACGGTGCGGGCATAGTGCTGGATCAGGCCGCGCTGTTTGAGCGTCGCGAGCGCATTGCCGGAGATGCCGTCCTGGGCATGGAAGACGTCGAACCGACGATGCGCAGGATCCTCGAAATGCCGGACATAATCATCGATGCGCGCCTCGACCATGGCGACGACGTCGCCTGAGGCGGGCGATGCAGGCACGGACCGCGTCGCAGCGACACCGCGGCGGAAGAAGCCCTTGCCTGCGGGGTCGGGCGCATGCACGACCGGCAGATGTCCGAGGTCTGCAAGGGCGTCCGCGAGTGCGAGCGCGTGCACCACGCCGCCCCGCGGATTGGTCGAGTGCGTGAGGACCGCGATGCGAAGCTGGGACGAGTCGCCACTCATGCCACGCTCCGCTGCCGATAGCCCTGCCCAGGCGCACATCCGATCAGCGGCTGCGCCGAGAAGTCCCAGACGGTTGCACGACGGGAACCAGCGCTGATGTCGACGCTCGTTCCGGCACTGACGTCGCCGATCGCGGCCGCCGCAATTCCGCGTCGCTGGAAGCGCGACAGGATCTCGTCGACGTCGTCGGGCTTGGCCGACAGCAGATAACCGAAGCTCGGGAACGTCAGCAGCCAGCGCTCGAGCGGCGCACCGGCAGGAATCGGAACCGCTTCGACGTCCAGGGTGATGGCGACCTGCGAGCACTCGGCCAGCATCGCCGCGGTCCCGACAATGCCACCCTGGCTGATGTCCTTGGCTGCCAATGCAAGCCCCGCTTCTGCGATGGATGGCAGGATCTCAAGATCGCCGCGCAGCCGTTCCGCCGGCGCGTCGGTCGCCGCCTCCCAGTTCGCGAAGGGATCCCGGTAACGGCCGCGTAGATCGATGGCGGCGATCAGCTTGTCGCCGGGCCTGGCGTCGAAGCTGGTGAGAAGCCGGCTGGCGCGGCCTAGGATCGCGACAGCAAACTGGCTCTGGCTGCTGCGCACATTAGTGTGGCCGCCGATGACGGGCACACCGAAAGTTCTCGCGGCAGCCTTCAATCCTTCCAGAATGGGCGCGGCCTTGTCCGCACCATTGGACCAGATTGCATTGACGATGGCCGTCGGCCGTCCGCCCATCGCAGCGACGTCCGAGATGTTGACCATGGCGCCGCACCAGCCCGCAAACCAGGGATCGGCAGCGACGAATTCGTTCATGAAGCCTTCGATGGCGAACAGGGTGTAGCCGTCGCCCTCCGGGATCGCCGCGCAATCGTCGCCCACCGCGATGGCGTCGCTGCCGGACAGATCGAGCGCGGCCGCAACAGCCGCGATGTCGGCCTTGGCGGCGATGCCGCGGCTTTTGCGGAGTGTTTCGGCGAGGCCTGCGAGCGCGGCGTTCGTCAGCATCATCAGGCCGCCAGCTTTGCCAGTGAGAGGAAGCCGGTCTCCGGCGTCCGGAACGGCGGGTAATGGTCGAGATCGGCCTCCATGCGATGATGCGGCCGGCCATGGAGCTCGAATTCGCCGAGGGAATGCCAATGCATGTGCTGGAACAGCAGCGCATTCTGACTCTGCACATTGGCGAGGAAGCGCCGGCAGCCGCGCCCATGCGCAGAGGAAACGGCAAGCCGGATCAGCCCGGCGCCGACCGCGCTGAGACGCCGATAGCTCTTTGCAACGGCAAGGCGGGAGCCCCACCACGCATCTGCCTCGCGGTCATCGGCGTGAATGCGCACGGTGCCGACGACCTCGTCCTCGGCAACGCCGAGCAGCGACACGGCCACGAGCGGAATGGCGATGTCGTCGGTCGCGTCGCGATCGTCGCCCGCGAACACGCCCTGCTCCTCGCAGAAGACCCTGCGCCGCAAGGCCGCGGCAGCCTCGCGCTCCCAGGCTTCGGTTGCGAATTTAATCTGGAATTCCGGTGCAACGAAGGGCTTGAATGGCTCGAACATCATGCACTGGCTCCGCGCTCGTAGGTGGACAGGGCCGAGCAGGCGCCGCATTTGCCGCAGCCTGCCTTGATGTCGGTGGCGCGCAAGCCGCCGGCGCGCAGCATCTCGGCGAGCGGCTGCAGGATGTCGTGCATGAACGCCGCGGACGGTGTCGGATGGCTCTCCAGTGGCGTGCCGGCAATCGGCACGAACGGCACGACGAAGGGATAGACCCCGAGATCGATCAGCCGCTGCGACAGCGCAATGATCTCGGAGGGCTCGTCGCCAAGACCGGCGAGGATGTAAGTCGAGACCTGCCCCCGGCCGAACACCGGCACGGCAGCTTCGAACGCGTCCATGTATTGCTCGACCTGGACCTGCGCCTTGCCGGGCATGATCCTTTGCCGCACGGCCGGCCCGATCACCTCCAGATGCATGCCGAGCGCGTCGACGCCTGAGCTCTTCATACGCTCGAACCAGGCAAAATCATCAGGCGGTTCGCATTGCGCCTGGATCGGCAGGTCGACGGCGGCTTTGACGGCCTGTGCGCTCTCCGCAAGGATGGCGGCGCCGCGGTCCGACGTGTGCGGCGTGCCCGTCGTCATCACCATGTGCCTGACACTGTCGAGTTCGACGGCGACCCTCGCGACTTCGGCAAGCTGTGCGGGCGTCTTGCGCTCGACCGTGCGTCCGGCCGCGAGCGACTGGCCGATGGCGCAGAACTGGCAGGTCTTGGTGCGGCTCTGATAGCGAATGCAAGTCTGCAGCACGGTGGTGGCGAGAACGTCGCGCCCGTGCAGGGTCGCGATCTTCCAATAGGGAATGCCGTCCTCGGTGGTGCGGTCGTAGAATTTGGGTCGCAACGGAAACGAGACGTCGGCAAGCACCACGCCGTCGCGCGAGATGCGACTGCGTCCGGCCTCGTCAGGGCGCTCGACAAGATAAGGGCTCTCGAAGGCCGGCGCGTTGTGGACCGGGATCATCACCGTCGCGCCGTCAATCGTGAACGGCGTATGATCCGACGGCCCGGCACCGCCGCGGCGGCTGGTGCCCCCGGTCTTGGGATCAGCGAGCCGGACCCCGAAGGACTGCAACTCGTTGATCAGCTGCTCGGTCGGCATCGCCATGGTTTCCTGCATCATGGGTTGCGGCATCTGCGGTCTCATTTGATGGGTCTTTCGCAATGGACGTGAGGCGGTTTGGGTGAAGGCCGTGCATCGGACGCGCGGGGCTGTCATTCAGCACCAGCGACAGCAACTCCGGCCGGGCGTAGTGGCCGACCGAATCCATCATCCGTTTGCGTTTGGTGATCAGCGCGAGATCGAGATCGGCAACAAGGATGCCCTCGCCGCTGGTCAGCGGCGGCACCAGGTGGTTGCCTTCGGGAGAGACGATCGCGGTCATGCAGCCGCCGCGCAGACCTTTACGCAGGCCTTCCTCCGGCGAGATTTTCGCGATCTGCTCCTCGGTCAGCCAGCCGGTGGCGTTGACGACGAAGCATCCGCTTTCCAGCGCATGATGGCGGATCGTCACCTCGATCTGGTCGGCGAAGACCTGTCCGACCAGCGATCCCGGAAATTGGGCCGCGTGAATTTCCTCGTGCTGGGCCATCAGCGCGTAACGGGCGAGCGGATTGTAATGCTCCCAGCAGGCCAGCGCACCGACACGGCCGACCGCGGTCTCGACCACCTTCAGACCGGCGCCATCGCCCTGCCCCCAGATCATGCGCTCGTGAAACGTCGGCGTGATCTTGCGGCGCTTCAGCACGATTGCGCCGTTCGCGTCGAACACGAGCTGGGTGTTGTAAAGCGAGCCGTGATCGCGCTCGTTGACCCCAAGCACCACCACCATGCCGTGGCGCTTGGCCGCCTGTGCAACGGCATCCGTCACAGGACCAGGCACGACGACCGCGTTGTCATAGAGCTGGATGTGCTCCACGCCACTCAGGACCGGCGGACGGACAAAGGAGAAATACGGGTACCAGGGAACGAACGTCTCCGGAAAAACGGCGAGCTGGACTCCCTTGCCCGCTGCCTCCGCGATGGCCGCCAGAATCCGGTCGACCGTTCCGGTCGGCGTGTCCAGGTCAGGCGCGATCTGAATCGCGCCAGCCCTGATCGTGCGTTTCGCTGTCACTGTATCCTCCCTCGTCCGTCGCACGAGCCAACCGAGATCAGACGGTCCAGGTGTGGATCATGAACGCGTCGTCCCGGCGATGAAGCAGGATCAGGTCGAGCACATCGAGCGGATTGATCGGCCGGATGCCCGGAATGAGCGACGGCTCGCCGTGGCCGTAGAGCGCTTGCAGTGCGAACCGGCAGGCATAGACCTTGCCGCCTTCAT
Source organism: Bradyrhizobium guangzhouense (assembly GCF_004114955.1). Lineage (NCBI taxonomy): Bacteria > Pseudomonadati > Pseudomonadota > Alphaproteobacteria > Hyphomicrobiales > Nitrobacteraceae > Bradyrhizobium > Bradyrhizobium guangzhouense. Next base: position 2,054,777 of record NZ_CP030053.1, on the reverse strand, counting down.
CCATGAATTTGGCGAGCTGGTTGTTGAAGTTCTGCGCACCGGGGAAGGCCTCGTCGCCGATCTTGGGAAAGCCGCGCTGAATGCCGAGCGTGACACCGGGACCGTAAAGCAGAACCGAGGTCTCGAAACCTTTCCGCTTCAGGCGCAGCGCCTGGAGAATGTTGACGAGGCCGATCGAGCCCTCGAATGCGACGGTATGGAAGGTGACCAGCGCCTTCTCACCCGGCTTCGCTTTGACGTCCTCGAAAACCTTCTCTTCGTAGTCGACAAGAAAGTCGCCCTTCTGACGCGCGGGCATGTTCACTGCTGGCATAGACACCTCCTGTTCACGTCCGGCCCTCCCGGATCGAGATCAGGTTTTGCAATCAATGTGCCAAGCGGCGTTCTGCACTACAAATCATCACACCAGTCAATTTGCATTCACTTATACATTCAATGTTGAATGGAGACCTGACTGGATTTGGCTGTGCGCGCGCGATGCTCGAAAAATAATGCCTGAAAAATGCTGGGCAGCGCGCCTGATCGATGTGCAAGGCGCTCAGCCGGAACCCTCTTCGAAAGCAGCAAAACTCACCGATACAATTGCGTCTGCGCTTGCAACAATATACAGTCAATTCTACTGACGTAATTGACCGGAACCGAGCTATGGCCGACTGGCGACCCGATCTCTCGAGCAGTGACAAGCCGCGTTATCTCGCCATCGCAGACGCAATTGCCGACGACATCGCAGCTGGACGGCTCGTGATCGGCGACCGCCTGCCGCCACAGCGGAAGCTCGCCAAGCGGCTCGACGTCGATTTCACCACCGTCGCGCGCGGCTATGTCGAGGCGCAGAAGCGTGGGTTGATTGAATCCAAGGTCGGACAGGGAACCTTCGTGCGCGACAAGCCGCGACCGCGGCGTTCGGCAACAAGCTTTCCGCCCCGCCCCGTCGACCTCTCGATGAACCTGCCGCCCGAGCCCGACGATCCCGAATTGATCGAGCGGATGCAGGCCGGCGCCGAGCATGTGCTGCGCGACATCGCATCGCTGCTGCGCTACCAGGGCTTTGGTGGCACGCAGGCCGACAAGGATGCCGCCTCTAGCTGGCTCGGCCGCCGCGCGCTGGTGCCGGCACAGAACCGCATTTTCGTCTCGCCAGGAGCCCATCCGGCGCTGCTCGGCATCCTCTCGATCCTGGCGAAAGCCGGCGAGGTGGTGCTGTGCGAGGCCATCACCTATCCCGGCATCAGGTCGATCGCCGCGCAGCTCGGCATCAATCTCATCGGCCTGCCGATGGATCAGGACGGCATCGAGCCGCAGGCATTGACCGATGCCTGCAAGAAGCTGAAGCCCAAGGCGATCTACCTCAATCCGACGCTGCAGAATCCGACGACGTTGACGATTCCGGATTCGCGCCGGCGCGAGATCGTCGCGATCGCGCGACGCTTCAAGCTGCCTGTTATCGAGGACGACGCCTATGGCTTCATCCCCGAGCACGGCCACGGCCACGCTCCCTTCGCTGCCATCGCGCCCGATCTGACCTGGCACGTCGCGGGACTGGCAAAATGTATCGGGGCGGGCTTGCGCACCGCCTATGTCGTCGTGCCCGACACGCGCTCGGCCTGGCCGTTCGCCTCGGCGCTGCGGTCAGCGACCGTGATGGCATCGCCTCTCACCGTGGCGATCGCGACGCGCTGGATCGAAGACGGCACCGCGGACACGATGTTGCGGTTCATCCGCGCCGAGACGTCGGCGCGACAAAAGCTCGCCGCCGAAATCCTGCCCAAGGGGTCCTATCGTGGCGATCCCCTCAGCTTCAACCTGTGGGTCGAGCTGCCCACACCCTGGCGGCGCTCGGCTTTCGTGGAGCATATGCGGCAGACCGGCATTGGCGTCGTCGCCAGCGACGCCTTTGTCGTGAGCGATCCGCCTCCCGAGGCCGTGAGAATATGCATCGGCGGGCCGTCAACGCGCACACAGATCCGGGGAGCGCTCGAATACGCCGCTCACGCGCTGGCCGAAACGCCGGCCCTGGCGTCGCCGTTTCTCTGATCCGCTGAGGCGGCGGTTCAACTCGTGACTCGCTCGCCGCGGCCGTAGACCAGCAGCATGAAGATGATGACGAGGCCGTAGATCACCTGGCGGCCGGCCTCGGGCATGTCCATGATCGACAGCACGCTGTTGAGCAGCACGATCAGCACGACGCCGATCAGAGTGCCGAGATAGCGGCCGCGGCCGCCGAGGATGTTGGTGCCGCCGATCACCACCGCCGCGATCGACGGCAGCAGATAGGCGTCCCCCATGCCCTGATAGGCCTTGGTGGAGTAGCCGGCGAGCAGGACGCCGGCCAGCGCGGCGGCGAGACCGCAGAGCACGAAGCAGATCACGGTGATGCGGCGCGTGTCGACGCCGGCGAGATACGCGGCCGCCTCCTTGTTGCCGATGGCATAGACATAGCGGCCGAGCGCGGTGCGCTGCAGGATGATGGCGACGAGCACCGACACGGCGGCCCAGACGAACAGGGCGTTGGGGATGCCGAACGTGCGATCGCCGGCGAGCATCCGCATCAGATCGGTCGCCGCCGTCTGCGGGGCGTAACCGCCGGTATGCGCAACCATCAGGCCGCGCATCACCGCATTGACGCCGAGGGTGAAGATCATCGAAGGCACGCGCAGATACGCGACCCCGATGCCGTTGATGAGGCCGACCAAAACCCCGACGCCGAGCCCGACCGGAATGGCGAGCGGCCCGCCGATCGAGGTCGCCATCATCGCGGCCGCCGCCAGCGTCCACGGCACCGACAAGTCGATCTGCGCGATCAGGATCACCATCATCATCCCGGCGGCGACGATGCCGAGAAAGGCGCCGATCTGGAGCTGCTGCAACAGATAGGTCGGCGACAACAGAGGCGCACTGCCGAAGCGGGCGAAGGTGTAGACCGTGCCGGCGACGAGGATGACGAGGATGAACAGCGCCGCGATCAGGATCGGGCGGTCGTCGCGGGAGAGCCCGAGAGACGCAGTCGTCATCGAAACAGCTCCAGCGTATTCTTGACGCGCAGCACGCCGAGCGCGCCGATGCTGACCGCCGCCAGCAGGATCAGGCCCTCGAACAGCGGCTGCAACAGCGGCGCGATGTCGAAGATGCGGAAGAAGAACGAGATGACGCGCAGCACCATGGCGCCGAAGATCGAGCCGATCGCACTGCCGGTGCCCCCTAGCAGCGAGGTGCCGCCGATGACGACGGAGGCGATGGAGTTGAGCGTATAGGCACCGGCCTGCGGGATGTCGGCATTGCCCGAGGAGGTCTGGATGGCGAGGAACAGGCCGCCGCAGCCGGCAAAGAAGCCGGCGAGCGTGAAGGCAGCGATCTTGGCCCGGTCGATCGGAAGCCCCGACATGTAGGCGGCGCCTTCGGCCGAGCCGACCGCATAGACGGCGCGGCCAATCACGGAGCGACGGAACGGCACCCAGACCAGCAGCGCGATCAGGATCAGCAGCACGAACGGCACCGGGATCCAGGCGACCGGCGCAAACCAGGTCGCGGCGCCGTCGTCGAAGATATGGACGGTCGCGGCGAAATCGCCGAGCGAGTTGGTCATCGCCCAGTTGAGATCCTCGTCGATCTTGCCGCCCGGCGTCGGCCGCAGGAATAGCGCGATGCCGATATAGACCGCGCCGGTCGCGAGCGTCGCGATGATCGGCTGTATTCGTCCATAGACGACGACGCAGCCGTTGATGAAGCCGGCGAGCGCGCCGATCGCAAGGCACACGACGATGCCGAGCAGGATGCCGCTCACTCCGCCGGGGAAGGTGCCGAGGCCGAGCTGCAGGCCGAAGATGTCCAGATGCAGCGGGGTGCCGTCCGCTGCTCCCGTGAGCAGATAGCTCGCGAAACACCCCACCATGGTCATGACGGCGCCCACGGAGAGATCCAGCCCCGATGCCAGCACCGGCACGGTCTGGGCCATCGCCAGCATGGCGAGCGCGAAGATCTCGTCGCCGTTCTGCACCAGCACCGCCGACGAGAAGCCCTTGGGATGGGCGAAATTGTAGAGCAGATAGAGGATGGCGAACAGCAGGACGGCGGTGACGATGCCGATGTTCTGGCGAACCCTGATGGCGATATCGTCAAGCATGGGCGGCCCCGGCAGCGTCCGGCGTCGCGGCGTCGATGTTCAGCGCGCTCGCGATGATGTTGGTCTCGGTGAGATCGTCGCCTTCGAGCTCGCGCACGATGCGCCCGTCATACATGATCGCCACCCGGTCGCAGCAGCCGATGAGCTCGTCATAATCGGTCGAGTAGAACAGGATGGCCGCGCCCTGGTCGGCGAGTTCGCGCATCAGGCGGTAAAGCTCCTGCTTGGTGCCGACATCGATGCCGCGCGTGGGATCGTTGAGCAGGATGAGTTTTGGATTGGTCATCAGCCATTTGGCGAGAACGACCTTCTGCTGGTTGCCGCCCGACAGCGTGGAGACCGCATCGCCGGGCGCGCCGATCTTGATCTGGAGCCGCGCGATGGCGCGCTTGATCACCTCGTTCTCGCGCGCGCGGTCGACCAGAGGGCCTGACGAGATCGCGTCGAGCGAAGCGATCACCAGATTGTCCGCGATCGACATCGGCAGCATCAGGCCTTCGGTCTTGCGATCTTCCGGCACCAGCGCGATGCCGACCGACTTCGCCGCCGCCGGAGACGCCGGCCGCACCTCGCGGCCTTCGACGGTCACGCGCCCGGTGACGCCGCGCAGCACGCCGAACAGCGCCAAAAGCAGCGACTTTTGGCCCTGGCCGTCGAGGCCGCCGAGGCCGACGATCTCGCCGGCACCCACCCGGAGCGAGATGCGATCGAGGTGCCGGTCCCAGCTCAAATTCTCGAGATCAAGCACGGGCCTCGGTGAGCCGCGCGGCGGCTTCGGCGGATATTGGGCCGCGATGTCGCGCCCGATCATGAGCTGGACGATATCGGCGGTCGAGCGCTTGCCCTTGTCGAAGGTCTCGATATGGCGGCCGTTGCGGAATACGGAGGCGCGGTCGGCCAGCGCCTCGACCTCGTGCATCCGGTGCGAGATGTAGAGGATGGCGACACCCTCGGCCTTGAGCCGGGCCAGCATGGCGTAGACTTTCTCGACGTCGGCGCTGGTGAGGGCCGAGGTGGCCTCATCCAGGATCAGGAGCTGCGGCTTCATGCCGAGCGCCTTGGCGATCTCCACCACCTGACGGCGCGACAACGGCAGGTCGCGCACGCGCATCAGGGGATTGACGTCCTCGCAGCCGATCTCGGCCAGTAATTGTTCGGCACGGCGGCGCTGCGCCCGCGCGTCGATCAGACCGAAGCGGCGCGGCGGCGAGGCGATCGAGATGTTGTCCGCGACCGAGAGGTCGGGCATCAGCGACAGTTCCTGGAAGATGCAGACGACACCGGCGGCATTGGCAGCGGACGGCGTCGCGAAGCTGACGTCCCGTCCGTCAAGACGCATGCTGCCGGAATCGGGCTGCACGACACCCGAGATGATCTTGATCAGCGTCGACTTGCCGGCGCCGTTCTCGCCCAGCACCGCATGGATCTTGCCGCGCTCGCAGGCGAAGTCGACGCCTTCCAGCGCGCGCACGCCGGCGTAGCGCTTGGAAATTCCCGAGAGCGTGAGGAAGGCGGGTCGGGTCAGGACGGCATCGGACATGTCGGGGCTCACGCAGCGGCGGCCCGGCAAAAGCCGGGCCGCAACCGTGACGTCTCCAGTCGGCTCACTGGGTGTTCTTTTCGCTCTGCGACATGATTTCCGGCGCCGTGAAGTTGACGCCGCAGGGCGTGAACTGGTTCGGCGCGAAGAAGTTGGCGTTGAGGTCCGGCCAGTAATTGACGCCGGGCTTGAGGTCCTTGTAGGTCGCAACCGGGATCGGGATCGAGATCAGCTGCGGCATGACGTTGCCCTGCAAGGCGGAGATCGCCGCCTTGGTGGCGATGGCGACCAGCGCCGGCGACTGGCCGTAGGACATGCCCTTGAGGCCGTCCTTGGCGTGATCGGCGATCTGCTTGCGATACTCGTTCTCGCCCTCACCCGACATCGGCACGAAGGGATGCTTGGCCGCCATCAGCGCCTGTACGGTGCCGTCGGAGCCGCCCTGCGTGAAGATGCCGTCGAAATGGCCGTGCACGGCGAGCGCGTCCGCCGTCACCTTCTGCGAGGTGCCGGTGTCCCAGTTGCCGACCACTTCGGTGATCTTGAAGCTGTTGCCCGGCGCTTCCATCACCTCACGGAAGCCGAGATGGCGGTCACGGTCGACCGAATTGCCGGGCAGGCCGCGGACCTCGAGAATGTCGCCGCTCTTCTTGCCGCTCTCGTCCATCAGCCACTTCGCCGACATGCGGCCCATTTCCTTCTGGTCCTCGTTGACCATCATCACCTTGTCGGTGTCGAGGACGTTGTCGAAGGGGACCACGACGACGTTGTTCTTGTCGGCGAGGCGGATGATGCGGTCGAAGCCGTCAGGGGCGACCGCGATGGTGACGATGGCGTCAAAGCCCTGATTGATGAAGTCCTCCATCGCGCCGAGTTGCGCTGCAACATCGGTACCGGTCGAGACGACCTTGAACTCCTTGATGTTCTCCTTGATGCCCGGCTGCGCGGCGAAGGCCTTCGCGGTCTTCACCATCTGAATGCGCCAGGTGTTGCCGACGAAGCCGTTGACGAGGGCAATCTTGTAGGGACCGGGCTTCTTGGCCCACTGGAAGAACTTGGTTTGAGCGGACCAGGGCTTGAAGCATGCGGGATCGGCACCCGGACCGGTCACGACCTTGGGCCCCGCGAGGGCGCTGACCGAGGACAGCAACAGGCCAACGCAAGCGAGCCCCGTAAGACGAAGCGTCCACATCATATCTCTTCTCCTGAGCTTTGTTTCCACCCTGAACGTGGCGCAATGGCCAAGCCGGGAATTGGCTTCCCGTGCAATTTACCGCGCTAGGATGGCACGCAACCTCCGATGCGCACAAGCCGAATGCCGGTCATGAGCCCTGCCCTGCTGCAAATGCGTTGAGCAAAGCCATCACATCTGCGGGAGATGCTGCGGCATCGCGACGAAGCCGAAAATACACGCGTGACAGGCGGATGCTCGTCTCCACCCTGATGCGTCGCCCTCGAATGATTGCGAACCAAGCACGGCGCAGCGCAAAAAGAATGATACTCAGGGAAAAATGCCGAAGCGATCACGCGTCCGAATTGCCTAGTGCGGCGCATGTTGACTTTCGCGGACGCCCTCCAAATACTCGCCAAAAAACATAAGACCAGTCGCAAACGACTGACCGGAGGGAGGGATAGGATGCCGACTTCACGCAGGCAGCTGCTGAAGGGTACGGCGGCTGCCGCCGCCACGCTCAGCCTCGATTGGACACGGGCCCAGGCGCAAGCCGAGAATTTGCGCATCGGCCTGATCTACGATCTCACCGGACCATTCGCCGCGGGCGGCTCGGTCGCCTCCTCGGTCGGCACGCAGATCGCCATCGATCTCGTCAACGAGAAGGGCGGCATCGGCGGCAAGACCAAGATCGTGCCGGTCCCCGCCGACTCCCAAAGCAAGGCCGAAATCGCCATCAACGAGGCCGAGCGGCTGATCAGCCAGGAGAAGATCGACATCATCAACGGCGTCTATTCCAGCGCGCATGCCGTGCCGCTGGCGGCGAAGGTCGAGCAGCAGAAGAAGATCCTCTGGATCACGACCGCGGTGTCGACCGCCGTGTTCAAGGACAAGAACCTGCAATATGTGTTTCGCGCGCAGATCCATTCCGACCAGTACGGCCAGGCCTTCGCCGGCTTCCTCGCCGAGCACGCCAAGGGCAAGCTCGGCATGGAGCCGAAGGACGTCAAGGTCGCACTGATCCACGAGGACGGTCCCTATGGCGTCGGCGTCGCTTCCGCCGACGAGGCCTACGCGAAGGAGGCCGGCATCCAGGTCGTGCTGCACGAGGGTTATTCGGCCTCGGCCCCCGATCTCTCGGTGCTGGTGACCAAGCTCAAGCGCGCCAAGGTCGACGTGATCTCGCATGCCGGCTACAACCCTGATATCACCCTGTTCCTGCGCCAGGCGCGCGAGAGCGGGCTTCGCTTCAAGATGCTGTTCGGCGCCGGCGCCGGTTACAGCCAACTCGACAAGCTGCGCGCGACCTTCGGCGCCGACATCGACCATTTCTGCAACATCGATCCGGTCCCGGCGCAATTGCTCGACCCCTCGAAGCTCGCGCCGGGCATGGGCGAGCTGATCAAGACCATGGTCACGCGCTACCAGGCCAAGACCGGCGCCACCGACGTACCGCCGCACTGCTCGATGGGCTTTAACCAGACCTGGGTTTTGCTCAACAACGTGCTGCCGGTGGCGAAAGAGAAATACGGCAGCTTCGAGCCGGAGGCCATTCGCAAGGCGGCGCTCGACGTCGACATCCCTGCCGGTGGCACCATCCAGGGCTATGGCGTGAAATTCTTCCCGCCGGGCACGCCGCTGTCCGGCCAGAACGAGCGCTCGACGCCGGTGGTGATGCAGAATGCGGGCGAGCACATTTCCGTGGTGTGGCCGACCAACATCAGGACGCAAGATCCGGTGTTTCCGTTGCCGAAAGGATCGACCTACGGCGCATAGCCACCTGCCGTCGGGCTGACGGCGCGACGTTCTCGCGCCGCACCGATTTATGCGAATTCACGCTCGTGCTATAGAAGGCGGCCATTGATCACGATGGCGCGCGAGACGTGGAGGTTTTCATGAAGACTCTGTCTGCTGCTCTGTTTGGAATTGTTGTTCTCTCGGCGGGTCTCTGGTTGACGTCGACGCCCGCTGCTGCCCTTGGCGGCTGCGGTCCGAACCAGCATCGCAATGCGGCGGGCCGCTGCGTCTTCGGCGGGCAGAACGAAGACTACTGCATCCGCAAGACCGGCCATCCGGCCACGCGCATGCCCAACGGGACGATGCGGTGCATCTGAGCTGACATTGTCGCGACGCCCTTCCATCCCCACGACGCCAAGCATCCTCTCCCCGCGCGCGGGAGAGGATGGTCACAACGCACCCGGTAAGGCGCAACTCCGCTCGTCGCCGCCGGCGTTGCAGATGACGGCAAATGCATCCGGTGATCACGATTTTCGCGCTGTAGTTGGTTTTTGGGCCGTCAGGCAACTCGCGCTGGTTGTGAGACGAAGTCCTTTTGAAACAAAAGCTTTCTAGACTGTGATCTGGATTATTAGCGGCGCTCGTTTTTCGTGCTTACAAGCCGGTCAGCCAACGGCATTTCAGAGTTGGCCTCTCCGGCAACGGCTCGCATTTTCGAAGCCGTCCAGCGGGATCATATATTTCAGAGCTTGAATTCCAGCGATGGGGGTGACAGTGCCCGCCATATTCGAATTGCTCTACAAGGAATTTTGCCGTGCCCGCCTTGCCGAGATGCGCAAGCAGCTTCTGCTCATCGGCAAACATCCAAAGGTGTTTCTTCCGGATGATGCGCGGTCCGATCCGGACGGGACGGACGGGCAACACGACGCCGAATTGAAGCGTCAGAGGGAATAAGCGCGCTGCGACATCAATCTTTCGAAGAAGCGGACGAATTTCAGGAGGCGATATTGAACACCCCCCAATTCTATGCTGCGTCGATCGCCTGCCTCTCGTGCCTGACTATCGTCGTGATGATGGCTGTCGGAGCGTGGTAGGCGCATGGGTGGCACGCCGCAGCACCACCGGCCGCCCCGTCCTCTTGATGCATACATCGCGCGTCGGCGGCGCTATTCTACGGAGACACGCACCACGCCTGCGCTCATCATGCCGAGCGCACGAGCAGCGGGCACCGAGAGATCGACGATGCGGCCGCGAATGAAGGGGCCGCGATCATTGACGCGGCATTGAATGGTCCGACCGCCATAGGACACCTTGAGCACGCTGCCGAACGGGCGCGTCCGGTGCGCGCAGGTCAGCTCGCCGCTCCTCGCGGCTTTTCCATATCCATAATATGAGGCAAGTCCGCTTTCGGCGTGAGCGACGGAAAATGCAGAAAGCGAGAAAGTGGTCAGACAAAACAAGAGTGTCGGCTGCGCTTGCACGGCACCGCTCCCGGTTGGCCCTGCCCCGCGCTGCAACGTCGTCGAGTTCCGGATTGTTCCGGGAACTCCACCGGACCATGCCCGGCGGATCCATCACACATTGTTACTGTTTGTGGAAGACGAGCGTGCGCACCTCGATGCTGTCGCGCGCGACGCAGCGCGCCAGCATGAGCGCGTCTACGCGCGTCTCAAGCGTGCTATGGTGGCGCGCCGAACCCGGCCCGCCTCAACGAGAGTGATGATGCGCCCGCAATCGCATAGGCGGACGAGCGATCGACGACCTCGTCCGCCTGCGCGATCACCAATAGCGGCGGTAGTAGTGACGGTAGTGCGGCCGATAATAGCCGTAGCGATAACCGTAATACGGACGATAGGGCCGGTAATAGCGAGGGTAGGCAGGCCCGTAGCCGTAACCATAATAGGCCGGTGCATAGCCGTAGCCGTAACCCGGATAGCCGTAGCCGTAGTACGGTCCCCCGCCGTAATAGCCGTAGGGCGCGCCGGCGATGGCGCTGCCGATGATGGCGCCGGCCGCAAAGCCACCGAGGCCCCAGCCCCAGCCGCCACCACGCCAGTGAACCTGAGTGACATCATCGCCGGCCGCAGCCTTCATGGTCGCGACATTGGTCGGCATCGGTCCCGCTGATGCCTGCCCAACCTGGCCGATCAGGACCCCGACCGCCAGTGAGCATGCAATTGCGGTTCTCCAGATACTCATCCTCTTGCTCCCTGTCTGATGTTTCATTTGAAAAGCATCGCACGCCATGATCTTGCGTCCTTGCGCGAAGTCAAAGCCGCCAATCTTGCGTGCAGCGCACAAGATGGCTGCGCATGCCTGATCTGTGACCGCCAGGCGACGGCGACGGAAGGCCTCCCGCCGCGGCCAAAGCGTTAAGCTTCCCGCGTGTTCGCAACCAACAAGCATCTTCCCGATTTACTATTCGTACCGTTACTATCTGTTCCAATGATGCGCGGCCGGAAGGCACTTCGCGAAGGCCTTGGCTTACGCCAGAATTGGCTTGCGCCAGACGAGTGGGAGGATGACATGAGTGCTGCCGGAAATGAGCCGCTTGCCCGCCAGGCTTTGGCATTTGTCCTGGCCGGCGGCCGCGGCAGCCGGCTGCTGGAATTGACCGACCGGCGGGCCAAGCCCGCGGTCTATTTCGGCGGCAAATCCCGCATCATCGATTTCGCCCTGTCGAACGCGGTGAACTCCGGCATCCGCCGCATCGCGGTCGCCACGCAATACAAGGCGCACAGCCTGATCCGGCATCTCCAGATGGGCTGGAACTTCTTCCGCCCTGAGCGCAACGAGAGCTTCGACATCCTGCCCGCGAGCCAGCGCGTCTCGGAGAGCATGTGGTATGTCGGCACGGCGGATGCGATCTACCAGAACATCGACATCATCGAGTCGCACAATGCCCGCTTCATCGTGGTTCTCGCGGGCGACCACATCTACAAGATGGACTACGAGGTGATGCTGCGCCAGCACGTCGACAGCGGCGCCGACGTCACCGTCGGCTGCCTCGAAATGCCGCGTGCGGAATCCTCGGGCTTCGGGATCATGCATGTCGACGAGAACGGCTGGATCCAGCAGTTCCTGGAGAAGCCAAAGGATCCGCCGCCGATGCCGGGCAAGCCTGATGTTTCGCTCGCCAGCATGGGCATCTACGTATTCGACACCAAATTCCTGTACGATCAACTCAAGCGCGACGCCGAGGATACGAACTCCAGCCACGATTTCGGCAAGGATATCATTCCCTACATCGTCAAGAACGGCCGCGCCATCGCGCACCAGTTCTCGACCTCCTGCGTGCGCTCGGGCAATGACCCCCGCTCCTACTGGCGCGACGCCGGCACAGTGGATGCCTATTGGGCGGCCAATATCGACCTCACCGACGTCGTGCCGGAGCTCGATCTGTTCGACCGCGCCTGGCCGATCTGGTCCTATGCCGAGATCACGCCACCCGCGAAATTCGTCCATGACGAGGAGAGCCGGCGCGGCCAGGCGGTGAGTTCGCTCGTCTCTGGCGGCTGCATCATCTCCGGCGCATCGCTGCGCCGCTCGTTGTTGTTCACGGGGGTGCGCATCAACTCCTATGCCAATGTCGAGAACGCCGTGATCATGCCCTACGTCAATGTCGGCCGCGGCGCTCGCTTGAAGAACGTGGTGATCGACCGCGGCGTGGAGATTCCGGAGGGACTCGTCATCGGCGAGGATCCGGAATTTGACGCCAAACGCTTCCGCACCACCGAACAGGGCATCTCGCTCGTGACCCAGCCAATGATCGACAGGCTCAATACATGACGCCTGTTCGCGTCCTCGCGGTCGCTTCGGAAGTCTATCCCATCGTCAAGACCGGCGGCCTCGCTGATGTCGCCGGTGCGCTGCCGATCGCGCTGAAGGCGCACGGCGTCGAGATGCGCACCTTGATGCCGGGCTATCCTGAGGTGATGCGACGGCTTTCGGGCGCGGACGAGATCCGGCGCTGGCCGGATTATTTCGGCGGGCGGGGACGCCTGCTCGCCGGTTCGCATGAGGGGCTCGATCTGTTCGTGCTCGACGTACCGCACCTCTATGCGCGGCCGGGCAACCCTTACGTCACCGCCGAGGGCGTCGACTGGCCCGACAACGGCGTGCGCTTCGCGGCGCTGGCGCGCGTGGCGGCCGATATCGGCCGGGGTCTGGTCGCGAGTTTCATACCCGACGTGGTCCACGCCCATGACTGGCAGGCCGGACTGGCGCCGGCCTATCTGCACTATGACGGCGGGGCGCGGCCCGGCACGGTGATGACGATTCACAACATGGCCTATCAGGGCAAGTTCGACCGCGCGCTGGCCGGGGCGATCGGCCTGCCCCATGACGCATCGTTCGACGTCCACGGCCTCGAATATTTCGGCGGCATCAGTTTTCTGAAAGCCGGGCTGCAGCTCGCCGATCGCATCACCACGGTGTCGCCGACCTACGCCCGCGAGATCCAGAGCGATGAAGGCGGCATGGGGCTCGGCGGCCTGCTGCGCGCGCGCGCCAACGTGCTCAGCGGCATCCTCAACGGCATCGACATCGGAGTGTGGAATCCGCAGACCGATCCGCATATCGCCTATCGCTTCGGTGCACAGGACCTCACGTTCCGCGCCGCGAACAAGGCGGTGCTGCAGCAGCAGTTCAATCTCGATTCCTCCGACGAGGCGCCGCTGCTCGGCGTCATCAGCCGGCTGTCCTGGCAGAAGGGCCTGGACTTGCTGCTCGAGGCGATCCCGACGATCCTGGACCAGGGCATGCAGCTCGCATTGCTCGGCAGCGGCGACCGCGATCTCCAGGAGCGCTACCAAGCCGCCGCGCGTGCCAATCCCGGCCGGATCGGCGTCTTGATCGGCTATGACGAGATTCTGGCCCACCTGATCCAGGCCGGATCCGACGCGCTGCTCGTGCCGTCGCGGTTCGAGCCGTGCGGGCTGACCCAGCTCTGCGCATTGCGCTATGGCGCGGTCCCGATCGTCTCCCATGTCGGCGGCCTCGAGGACACCATCGTCGACATCGGCGAGACCGGACGTGACGCCACCGGCTTCAAGTTCGCTCCAGTGACGGCCGACGCCCTCACCGGCGGCTTGCGGAAAGCCAATGCCGCCTTTCGCGACAAGGCGACCTGGCGGCGACTGCAATTGAACGGCCTTGCCACCGACGTGTCCTGGCGCAACCGCGCCGGCGAGTATGCGGCGCTGTATCGGAGCTTGATCGCGTCACGCAATGCGTAGGGCGGATTAGCGAAGCGTAATCCGCCACCTTTGCTGCGGCCCAATGGCGGATTACGCTTCGCTAATCCGCCCTACGCATTCACCCAAAGACATACGATGCCATCGCGACGCTGGCGACCTCGTCGACGAAGACGCGCTTCGCTGCCGGCAGCGGGTTCGACGTGAACACGGATTTCGCTATAGTCGCCGCATTGAAATGTGGACTGGAGACCGGTATGAACAATCCACACGAGACCGAGATCATTGTGCTGAGCGCCGTTGCCATCCACGCGGAGCTCGAAGAATTGCTGCCGCGCTTCAGCCGCGAGCACGGCCTGGAGATTCAGGCCAATTACGATGTCAACCCGGCAGTCGCCAAGCGTGTCATGGCCGGCGAAGTCTTCGATGTTGGATTGAACAATCCCTGGTATGTCGAAGAGATGATCGCGCAAGGCCGCGTCGTTCCGGACGTTCATGTGCCGTTCGGCCGAATTCCGCTGGCAATCGGCGCCGTCGGACCCGAGCGAGACATTGTCAGCTCGCACGCGGCAATCCGCGATCTCCTCGCGAACGCCGATACGATCGCCTACACGGACATCGGGACCAGCGGCAAGACGTTCCTGCGCGCCGTCAAGGCCATGGGACTTGAAAAGCAGCTGTCGGATCGATTGCGGCCGATGGGAGCAGGCGAACCGCCGCTCGCTGTGTCACAGGGACGCGTGCAATATGCCATCGCACCTTTGTCCAGGATCGTAACGGCTCCCGGCATCGTGCCGGTCGCAAAATTTCCGGACGAGCTCGATCTGAGCATTGATATGTCGATGTTCATCCATATCCACAGCAAGCGGCGGGACGCTTCGGCGCAACTCATCCGTTTCCTGTCGGATGCGGCCCATGACGCTTATCTGCTGTCGCACGGCATTGCGCGCTACAAGCCGTGATCCCTGACACCCTGCCTGGTCATGGCGGGTTACGGCTCGCCGATCCGGCTTCCACCTTCACCCGAACATATACGACGCCATCGCGACGCTTGCGACCTCGTCGACGAAGACGCGCTTGCCGACGTCACTGCCCGCAGCACCCGCGGCAACCATCAGCGGCAGGAGATGATCCTCACGCGGATGCGCCAGGCGCGCGCTGGGCGCGTTCTCCCAATCGACCAGCATCGCGTTGCGGCGCGCCGCGTCCGGATTGCTGATCGCCTCGTTCAGATAGGCTTCGAAATCATACGAGACCGGCTTGGATTCCGCACGGCCAAAACCGCGCATGTTGTGATAGGTGAGCCCGCTGCCGACGATCAGAATGCCCTCATCGCGCAGCGGGGCGATCGCCTGCCCGACCTTGATGTGCTCGGCCGCGTCATAGCTCGACTTCAGCGACAGCAGCGCTATCGGCATGTCGGCGTTGGGGTACATCAAGCCGAGCGGCACGAAGGTGCCGTGGTCAAAGCCCTGATTGGGATCTTCCCGGCAATCGAGGCCGGCGCGCGCAAGCAGCGCCTTCACCTCCGCTGCGAGTTGGGGCTGGCCCGGCGCCGGATAGGTGATGTGGTAAGTATGCTCGGGGAAACCGTAATAGTCGTACACCATCGGCGGATGGGCCGAGGTCGACACGGTGAAGGCGTTGGCCTCCCAATGGCCGGTGATGACAAGCACCGCCTTCGGTCGTTCAGGAAGCAGCTGCGGCAGCCGGCCGAACTCCGCGGCGGTCTTGGCATATTGCACCCGCCGGTCCTCCATGAAGGGCCAGGGGCCGCCGCCATGGGACAGAAACAGGGTCGGAAGTCGCGTCATGTTTTCAGGCTCGCCTCGAAGACATCCTGCGCGGATTAAACGCCCGCGCGCTTGGCGGCGAGCATAGGCAAACCGGCATGGTTAGCAAGCCGTTAACGATTTCCCGCCCACAATCCTGATATGGCCGAAGCAATCGGCCAGAAGACATGCGGGACGTTAAGATGAAGAAGTTTGCGCTGGGGGACGTCGTCAACAGTGACAAGGGCCGCCGCGGCGTCGTTCGCGCCGCCTACCGGTCCAAGGAAGGCCAGCAGTTCTATGCCGTCGAGAAAGACGGCACGATGGACTATCTCGAGGAAGATCGCCTGACGCCGGCGCCGCGCGTCGAGCTCGCGGCCTAACCCCAATTCACTTCCCGCTCTCGCGCGCTAGCCGATCCAGACGCTCCGACAAGGGGTCGTCGCCGCTCGCGGTATGATCGTTCGCGATCAGCAATAGATGGTCGCGGTCCGCGGCCGCATCCCAATGCGGCAGCTCGGCTCCGTTGGGATCGCCGCTCTTCGCAAAATTGATCCAGTAGGACCGCATCCGGTTTGCGACCTCGCGATCCCGTCGCGAGAAAATGCCCGCGCCCGGCACGCCCTCGGCGCCGAAGACGAACTGCAATTCGCGCCCGTGGCCCTCGTCGGGATTGCTGCGCCGGGCTTCCGGCACGTAGGTGAAGCGATAGCGGAAGGTGGGCGCGCCGGTTGCGGCATGAAGCCGGGCGAGCATTCGCACCGGCTCGGAGAAGACCTTGTCAGTGTAGAAGCCGGCGGCAACATCGGAGGGCGTCTTGGCGTCAGGATAGAGCCTGCGCAACTCATCAGGGCTTTCGGTGGAGGACGACAGCGCCTGCTTGACTTCCAGCTCGCTGTCGAAGCGCCTCTCGTCATCATTCGAGCCGATGATGAGGGGAATGCGGCTCTCGTGTCCCGATGCAAATCCCGCGGCGATGTCTTCGGTCACCAGGCTTCCGTCCATCGCCGGCGAAAAGCCGCGCGGCGATTTGTCCAGCAGTCTTCCCTCGGCGGCAAGCAACCGCGCCGGTTCGACCGCGCGCAAATCGGTCGCCTGTCCGAGCGCGGCGACGAATTGCAACCCCGCAGTCTCGGCCTCCTGCGGCGAGGCCGGGCGCATGCGGCCGGGCACCGATTGCAGGATCGCCTTCTGGAAGAGATCGCGTGATTGGGAGCACAGCATCAGCAGCGCGATCGAGGTCGCGCCGGCGCCGTTGCCGAACAGCGTGACGTTGTTCGCATCGCCGCCGAAGGCCGCGATGTTGTCGTGCACCCAACGCAACGCCGTGATCTGGTCCATCAGGCCGAAATTGCCTGAACCGTCCTCGGACAATGCGGGATGCATGAGCCAGCCGAACGCGCCGAGCCGATAATTCACGGTGACGACGATGAGGCCGGCCTGCGCGAACCTCGAACCGTCGAACAGCGGATCATTGGCGGTACCGCTGACAAAACCGCCGCCATGGATGAACACCATCACCGGCAGCGGCCCGTCGACGCCGAAAGGCCGAAACACGTTCAGCGTCAGGCAATCCTCGCGCGCGGCCGGCAGCGAGGGCTGCAGACAGGGCGCGCCATAGTCGTACGCCGTGCTCATCTCGGAGCTCTCGGGCAGCTCCTGAGGCGGACGCCAACGCAGGCTGCCGACCGGCGGCGCGGCATAGGCCAGCCCCTTGAAGGAGGCGACCTCGCCTTCGACCGCACCGAGCATCTGGCCTTCGCGCGTCAGCGCAAAAGGATACTGGCCGACCGCCTGGGCGTCGGCGTTACAGGCGCAGAGCAATTCAAGGGCTGCAATGAGCGCAAGCAGGAACCGCATCTTCAGGGGATCTCGATGCGCAAAAATGTTCCCGGACAGGTTACGTCCGCAACGCGCGAACAGGCAAGCGCCGAGGTGTCTACTAACCGCCCTTGGCGATGATCTCCGCCAGCGCGCGACGCGCGATGATGCCGAGCTCGCCGAGCGTGGAGTGGCCGGATTGCGCCGCCTCGATCAGTCGCTCGGCGATGAAGCGGCGACTGTCGTGATCGCCGCCATGCGGCAATTGCCGGCACGTCTCCTCCAGGACGACGTCCATGTTGGCCTTGGTTCGCTCACTCAGCTCTGTCATGACGCCCTGGGCACGCGTGGCTAGTAGCCGCAAGCATATACAGGCGGATCGTCCATGATTAGCCCGGGCAATCACGGCCATTGTGCATCGCGATGCGTGCGTTGAGGCAACGTTCGCGCTGTCACGATAATGCCGCAAACGGACTACCGAAGATTGCACTTGTTCTGATGACAAGCCGAGCCTGCGGGACTAGCCTGCCGGCAAAACAAAAGACACGGGAGGAATAGCCATGCCGGAAGCAATGGTCGCCGCACGTGAGTCCCAAGCGGCAAGCGGAACCGTCCAAAACGTCGATGTTGCCGTCGTCGGCGCTGGATTTGCCGGCCTCTATCTCCTCCATCGCCTACGCAAGGCCGGCCTCTCGGCCGTCGGTTTGGAAGAAGCCGGCGATGTCGGTGGCACCTGGTACTGGAACCGTTATCCCGGCGCCCGCTGCGATATCCAGACGATCGACTACAGCTACACCTTCGATCCCGAACTCGACAAGGCGTGGACCTGGTCGGAGAAATACGCGACCCAGCCCGAGATCCTGCGCTATCTCGGCTTCGTCGCCGATCGCTACGATCTCAGGCGCGACATCCGCTTCAAGACCAAGGTCACCGAAGCCAGATGGGACGAGAACGCCGAGCGCTGGCAACTCACCACGGACAACGGCGCGGCCGTCTCCTGCCGCTTCTACATCATGGCGACAGGCTGCCTCTCCGCACCAAAACCGCCGGAGATCGACGGCGTCAAGGATTTCAAGGGCGAGATCTATTTCACCGGACGCTGGCCGCATGAGGGCGTCAATCTCGCGGGTAAGCGCGTCGCCGTGATCGGCACGGGTTCGTCCGGCATTCAATCGATCCCCCTGATCGCCGAACAGGCCGCTCATTTGACCGTGTTCCAGCGCACGCCGAATTTCGCGCTGCCCGCCCATAACGGCCCCTCGCCGGCCGATCGCAGGGATCTGTTCCAGAGCGATCGCGCGGCCTATCGCGAGCAGGCGCGCCAGTCGATGGCCGGCGTGCCCTATCCGCAGGAGACCGCCGTGAGCTGGCAGCTCAGCGACGCCGAGCGTCGCGAGCGGTTCGAGCGCGCCTGGGCCGCCGGCGACCTCGTCCACATCCTGACGCAGCTCTGGGCCGACCAGGCCGTCGATGTCGACGGCAACAGAATCGTCCAGGACCTGATCCGCGAAAAGATCCGCGCCGCGGTCAGGGATCCCGAGACGGCCGCGGCGCTGATGCCGGACGATCATCCGTTCGGTGCCAAACGCCCCTGCCTCGAAACCAACTATTACGAGACCTACAACCGGCCGAACGTCACGCTGGTCAATCTGCGCCAGGAGCCGATCAAGGCGATCACCGCAGGCGGCATCACGACGGCCAAGCGCAATGTCGATGTCGACGTCATCGTGTTCGCCACCGGCTTCGACGCCATGACCGGCGCGATCCGCGCCGTGCATCCGATCACCGGGCGGGGCGGCAAGTCGCTGACCGATGTCTGGGCGCAGGGGCCGCAGAGCTATCTCGGTCTCACAGTCGAAGGCTTCCCGAACTTCTTCATGATCACCGGACCCGGCAGCCCGTCCGTGCTGTCGAACATGGCGGTGTCGATCGAGCAGCATGTCGACTGGGTCGTCGACCGGCTCAAAGCGCTGCGCGAGGCCGGCTTCACCACGATCGAGCCGACCGGGACGGCGCAGGCCGGCTGGAACAGGCACATGGCCGACTGCTCGATGCTGACGCTGCACCGGCTCGCCAACACCTGGTACACGGGCGCCAACGTGCCCGGCAAGGTGCAGGGCCTGATGCCCTATACCGGCGGCGTCGGTCCCTATCGCAGCATCTGCGACGAGGTCACCAGCCGCGGCATGCTCGGCTTCAGGCTCGCCGGCCCCGACGTCGCTGCGCAATGCAACGACGGCGAGGTGGTGCGGCTGCAGCCGGACGTGCGGCTGGTGCTGAACCTGCTGGCCTCGCTGAACCTGCCGCCGATCGAGTCGATGGGAGCCGCAGGCGCCCGCGCCTTCGTCAATGAGTTCAACAAGGGCCGCCCGGCGGGACGCCTGATCGGCGAGATCGTCGACGGCACGCTCCCCGGCGCCGACGGCCCGCTGCCGTATCGCGTCTACAAGCCGGCGACGCCTGGACCACATCGGGTCGTGGTCTATTTCCACGGCGGCGGCTGGGTACTCGGCGATGAGCAGTCGGACGAGCCGTTCTGCCGCGACATGGTGCGGCGGACCGGCATGATGTTCGTCAGCGTCGGCTATCGCCACGCGCCGGAGCATCGTTTCCCGGCGGCCATCGAGGACGGCTATGCGGCGACGCGCTGGACCTCGGAGCATCTGGCCGAGCTCGGCGGCATTCCGGGCCCGCTGCTGGTTGCCGGCTGGAGCGCCGGCGGCAACATCGCCGCCGTCACCTGCCAGCTCGCGCGCGACCGCGGCGGGCCTGAGATCGCGGGTCAGCTGCTGGTGTGCCCGGTGACGGACAGCAGCTTCGACCGGCCCTCCTACAACGACAACGCGGCCGGCTACTTCCTGACGCGCTCGCTGATGTACTGGTTCTGGGACCTCTACTGCTCACCTGATGATCGCACCGATCCGCGCGTCTCGCCGCTGCGCGGCAAGGTCGAAAAATTGCCGCCGGCCTTCGTGGTGACGGCCGAGTTCGATCCGCTCCGCGACGAGGGCATCGCCTATGCCGAGGCGATGGCCGCCGCCGGCGTCCCGGTCGAGCAGCTGAAGGCGCACGGCCATTTCCACTCTTCCTTTGTGATGGTGGACGTGGTGATCACAGGCGTCCAGGGCCGGGTGCAGATGGCGCAAGCCCTGCGGCGCTTTGCAGGGCTGCCGCCGGAGGTCAGAAGCGGCAGCGAGACCAGCCATGGCGAGGCGAGCCCAGGGCACAAGATCGCAGCCGCCGCGAGTTAGGCCGCGATCGGGCGGGAACCTTTTCCCGGCCGCCGCGTTGTCGGTGCGTGGCATTGAGATGCAGCGATGGGTAATGGGCCCTGGCACGCGAGGTAAGCGTGTCAGGGTTCTTTTTGCGTGAGGCGGGGCAATGGGGGACGCATCATCTTCGCACGCGAAGGTCGATTTCAGCGCGCTCGCCGTGCTGCAGAAATGGCCGTCGCTGGGAAATCAACGCCGGGTGGACCGTGAGCCCTACCAGGTGAGCGAGGGCACGCTCGATGCTTGCATCTCGGCTTTCATGGCAAAGCCAGCACCTACGAGGCATCTCTACGAAATCCGCACGGCGGCACAGCCGCCGCTGGTGACCGGTATTCTCTCCCCCGAGCACGTCATCGAGCTGTCGCGGTTGAGAGAATTTCTCTGAACTGGTGGCGAGCACCTGCACGCCGGCAACATCAGTCTTGTCCGCGTCGTGAGATCTCGGCAGGAACCTTCTTCCGGTTTTTCCCGTTAAGGGAGATCGGAAAGCCGGGAATCGAGAGCCGACAATCCAGAGCCAAGACGCGAGTCATCCAGATGATTGACGCTGGCCTACCATCTCCGGTCGTGCCCTATGGCGCCGACCAGACCCTGTTCGTGGTGATTGATCGCCTCGACGAGGCCACCGAAATCCGCGTCGAGCGAAGCGATCTCGATGCAGCGATCAACGAGCTCGTCGCCGGCTGCTTCAACGATCCGATCAAGGTGATCTCGTTCAACACGCTCGAGCACTGGATGAAGGACATCTCGACCGACGTTGCCGGCGAAATCCAGGCGCGCTGCGATATCGACGGCGTGACGCTTCCCGACTATCTCAGCGATTTCGTCGAGAGCCATAGCTGAGCGCAACGTCAGCGCGACAAGCTTGCAGGCAACAAAAAACGCCGCTTCCGCGGCGCTTTTCGCATCCCATCACGGTCTCAGTGATGCCAGAAGATCGCCAGCAGCAGGATGACCGGCAGCGGCACGCCAAGCAACCAGAGCAAAGCACCTCGTCCAAAGCCCATGACTTCCTCCTCCATGTTCATGACTGACATGACGCCGGAGAGAAGAAGAAGTTCCGCACTTTTCGGAGCGGACGAATGCGTCCAGAGCATGGATCGCGGCTGTTATCAGCGGGCGTCAGCCGCGGCGCCTGGCGGCGATGACCTCGATCTCGCGGCGGCGGTCGCCGGCGAAGGTCAGGAGCTTTTCGATCGTCGGCGTATCCGTGATCCGTTTGGCAAGTCGCTCGGCGCGCGCCGCCTGATCTTCGAGATACTGGATCGTGTTCAAGCCCCGTCTCCCCCTGCGCCCCGAATTGCCGGACGCCCATGGTGCGGGAGAGCCGCTAATACCAGGTTAAGCGCGAGGCCCCCCTATTGCACGACGTCGAGCCTGACATTGGCGAGCCCCTTGTCGACCATGCCGAGCGCCTCGGCCGCCGACGGCGAGATGTCGACGACGCGACCGCGCACGAACGGCCCGCGATCGTTGACACGGACGGTCACGAAGCGCCCGGAGGAGACATCGGTGACGCGCAGCTTGGTCCCGAACGGCAGCGTGGGATGGGCCGCAGTCAGCTCGTTCTTGTCGAACCTCTCGCCGCTCGCGGTCTCCGTGTCCGAGTAGAAGCTCGCCACGCCCTGCGAGGCCGACGACTTGGCGCTTGCCGTGTCGACGGACCGATGCGGCCTGTAGACCGGATGCGGATGCAGCGCCGCCACGCGGTGCGGCCGCTCGATCGCAACCTGCTTTGTGGTCGGAGCAAGGTCCGCCCTCTGCCGGCCAACCGGCGATTGCGCGCAGGCGGCGAGCGACGCGGCGCCCATGACGGCAAGCAGCAACCGGGACGCGGATGCCGGCGAAAGGGTCGTTTCGGCACGTGCAAAGCGAGACATGGATGCGCCCTCCGAACACGCCTGATTTTCGGTGGGCAATGAGGGCAGAACCTTGGCTGAACAAAAGCGGCCTTGCGGCCGCCATTGTTTCGCGCCGGCTGTGATGAATCGACCACAGTCACCTGTCCTGAATCGACACAAAATAGCGAGAAATCAGCTCGATACGACGCGCCAGACGATCGGGCGCGTCTCCGGCCCCGCCTCGCCGGTGTCGACGTCACCCCTGATGAGCCGCACCAGCTCGCGTCGATACAGCTGCCGCCAGCCGGTCTTCAGGCTGGCAAGAAAGTCGAGCTCCCGTTGCGTCAGCATGCACATCATGAACCCGATCCGCCTGCGGGCCGTCCCTGGGGCCCCAAGCCGACGGCCGCATCGACCATCGGCGGCAGACGACCAAAGCGTAATGTTACACAGCGTAACGTTTGCGGCCGATCGGCGCAAGGCGGCATCGGCGGCCTCCGCTCCCGATCACGACAACGCGAACGCGCGGCTAGAAATTCGGCCCGAGCGCGATCCTGGTGATCGTCCCGTTCCTGACGCCGATGCGCCATTCCGCCGAGCCGTTGGCGAACTGGGCGAGATAGATGTCGCTGTCGAGCGCGGTCACGCCGCGGAACGAGACGGCGCGCAGCGCACCGAGCCGCGCCAGGATCGCCTGGTCGAACGGAAGCTGCGCACGCGTGACGTTGGCAACCTCGGATGTCATATGATCGTAGTCGGGCTGCCCCTTGCCGATGCCCTCGAGATATTGCCGCAGCATCGCCTCGCCATCGGCGATCGGAACGGCCCGGCGCGCGACATGCCTGGCACCGATGTTCGCGGCCTCGACATTGTAGAAGCGCGTCCGCCGCCCCGGCATCAGGATCTCCATGCACTTGCCCGACTTGTCGGCAATGACCCATGGATCGTTGACGGTCGTCAGCGTCATCCAGGTCATATCAGGCCTGACGACGCCCTGCGCCTTGCGCGCGCCGTTCGCATCAAGCTTGAAGACCTGGATGTCGTCCTCGGTCTCGTTGTAAAGCATGATCCGGATCGGCGAGGTGCCGGCGCGGCCGCGCACGCTCGCCTCTTCCGAACAGGAGACGATGCCGCCGAGCTCGTCATTGCCGTCGGGCCGGAAGGTCACGTCGCCGGCCTTGCCGTCGGGCTCCAGCAGCAGGCGGAATTCCGCCGTGCCGTTCTCGAACTTGGCGCCATAGATGTCGTAGCCGCCGGGCCCGACGCCGCGGAAGAAGATCGACTCGACCGCGCCGAGCGCTGTGAAGGTCGCGCGCAACTCGTCGAGCCGATGGTGGATGTTGGCGGCGAGCGGCGCGCTCATCCGATCGTAGCTCGGCGTGCCGTGGCGCAGATCCTCGATCCCTTTCAGAATCATCTCCTTGCTGCCGGCAGCCGGGACCTGCTCCCTGAACCTGTCTGGCACTTCCGCGAGGCGCCGGGCGAAGTCGGCCTCGATCGCCTGGGCCTGCGCCGCATCGATCCTCGGCGCGAGGCGAGCGCCGGACGCGGCGCTCTGGACCAGCACCCGCGAGACGCTCGCCTGTTCGTCGCGCAGGAAGATCAGGAGATGATCGCCATGGACGGAGAAGGCGTCCCTGCCCTCGGCCAGCACCGGCGATCGGCCCTGCCCGGTCTGCTGCACCTGCAGACCATCGCCATCCCGCCTGATGGTGAGCACGCGGTTCGGCGCGATCCTGTACCAGCCGACATATTGATCAAGCGGCACCGCATCGGTCGCCGGCGCCGGCATCTCCGCGACGCGGATGGCGCGCACGTCGCGACCGTTCATGTGCAGCGTCAGCTCGGACGAGCGGCGCTCCATGTCGACTGGGAAGGTGATCTCGCCGAATGAGGCCGCGTAGGACGCGGTGCCGTCGCGCGCCGCGGTCAGGCGCAGCCTGCGCTGGCCGGTGAGCTGACCGTAGAGGTCGTCGCCCTCGCGGAAGATCGCGAACACCGAGGCTGGGCCCATGGCGTAGAAATTGACAAACGGGTGGTAGTGCTCGGCCGGCACCTGAGCGATGTCAGAACCTGATGGCACAGGATCCGGCGTGCGGTAGACGATCATGCCTGATGACACGATCACGACCGGCACGATCGCCGCCGCGATCCACAACCGCTTGCGCCAGCCGACCGCCACGGGCATGGCGGCGGCCGCGATGATGCGCTCGACGCGCGCACGCACGGTCGAGACCCGCGCCATCGCAAGCTCCATCGGCCGCGGTTTCACGGAGGCCGCGACATCGAGCAGGATTTCGGCATAAGACAGCCGGTCGTCGATCATCTCGATGGCGCGGGCGTCGCTGATGATCTCGGCAAGCTCGGCCAGACGCGCCAGCTGCCACCACGAGAACGGGCTGAACCAGAACACCACGCGGTTGAGCGAGGCGAGCAGCAACACATAGAAATCGCCATTGGCGACATGCGCCCCCTCATGCGCGAGCACCGCGAGGCGCTTCTTGGCGTCCCAGCCGAAAAACTGCGGCGGCACCAGAATGGTCGAGCCGAAAGTGACGGGACCGCCGACGTCGCGGCTGACGCGCACGTCCGCGCCGATCATGCCCCTCACCGGCTTGGCTGCGCGCACCAGACGCCAGGTCAGGCAAAGGCCGATGGCCAGCCGCATCAGCAACAGGCCGGCGACGCAGGCGTAAGCGGTGGTGACGACCGTCCAACAGTCAATCGAGAATCCGTGCTTCGCCGTCGGGGCGATCGCCGCATCCGGCGCGATCGGCAGGAACGGCCGGTCCAGCATCGCGAGATCGGCCGGCCAGGTTTCGTCGGACACCGGCACGGACAAAGGCAGCCGGTCGATTGTGAGCGTCGGCCAGTGCATCACGAAGGGCATCGCCAGCGATGCCAGCAGCACGACCATCCAGGCCGTCATGTGAAGGTGCGGATTGCGCACGCGAAAAAGATTGAGACCGATCCAGACGACGCCTCCCAGCGCAAAGGAGCGTAACGCCGCCTCAGCCAGAGCTGCGATCATTCTTTTTTACTCCCCTCGCCTTCTTCGCCTTGGCGACCTGGTCCGCCAGCGCGCGCAATTGCTGCTGGTCGAGCATCGCGTTGTCCACCATGCCGACGAGGACCTCCTCCATCGAGCCATTGCAGAACCAATCGACGATGCGCTGCACCGCCTTGGCCGCGACCCGGGCGCGCGCCTCGGTGGCTTGGTAGACGTAGGTGCGTCCGTCAACCGTGTGGCGAGCATAGCCTTTTTCTTCCAGGCGGCGCAGCACCGTTCGCACCGTCGATTCCTTCAGACGCCGCGACAGACGCTCGCGCACGATTTCGGCCGTGACCGGCCCATGGGCCCATACTATCTGCATGACCTCGTGCTCGAGATCGCCCAGGTCGGGCAAACGATCGTCCATGGCGGCTTACCTGTTGAGATTCTTGTAATGCTACGGAGCGTCGCACATCAGGCCGCGGCGGACAATTGCGATTCCGGCTGAGGCGGAATCGTTCGTAGGCCTGATGAGGTTGGGTCTCATTTGCCGTGCGCCCCCTCCCCCGCTTGCGGGGGGTTGGGGAGAGGGTTTCTCCGCAACGGGACGCTCCCCCGGAGGATAGAGCCCTCACCCGGCGCGCGGGACGATGCTTCGCATCGCCCGGGCGCCATAGTCGAAGCTTCGCTTCGACGTTCTTAAGAGACGGCCGCCAAAGGCGGCCTATGCTCGCCCGCAAGCAAGCCGGAGAGGTGACCGAGCCAGCCGCCAGATCGAGTCAATCAAAAGTCATCAGGCGTCAGTATTTCGGCTCGTACATCTGCGACTGGACCAGGGCCTTGACGTCGTTGGGCGCGGGTCCGTCGGCGAGCCCGCGCTGAAAGGCGACATCGGCCACGGCGGCCGCAATGCGGGCCGAGACTTCGCGGATGCGCGGCAGCGCCGGATACAGGCTGCCCTGATCGAGATCCTCCTTGCCGACACAATTGGCAAGCGTATGAGCGGCTGCCATGAACATCTCGTCGGTCACGAGCCGCGAGCGGCTGGCGATGACGCCGAGGCCGACGCCGGGGAAGATGTAGGAATTGTTGCCCTGGCGCGGCACGAAGGTGCGGCCGTTGAGCGTCACCGGGTCATAGGGACTGCCGCAGGCAAACAGCGCACGACCCTCGGTGTAGCGATAGGCATCCTCGGCCGAGCATTCAGCCTTCGAGGTCGGGTTGGACAGCGCGAACACGATCGGCTGCTCGTTGAGCTCGGCCATCGCCTTGAGCACCTCTGGGGTAAAGGCGCCGCCGACCGCGGCAACGCCGATGATCGCCGTGGGCCTCAGCGTCCTGATCGCGGTCAGGAAGTCGGCGATCGGCGCCTGATCGGTGTGGGCATAGCGGAGCTTGTGGCCGGAGAGGCCGTCGCGGCCGCTCACGACGAGGCCGCGGGAATCCACCAGCCAGTTGCGGCGGAGCGCCTCGGCTTCCGTTGCGCCCTCCGCCATCATGGCGGAGACGACGAGGTCGGCGATGCCGGTCGCCGCCTCGCCCGCGCCGAGGAACAGGATGCGCTGGTCTCTCAGCTTGCCACCATTCACCTTCAGCGCCGAGAACAGGCCGGCAAGCGCGACCGCCGCGGTGCCCTGGATGTCGTCGTTGAAGACGCAGGTCTCGTCCCGGTATTTGTGCAGCAGCTTGAACGCGGAATGGTTGGCGAAATCCTCGAACTGGATCAGCACGCCCGGGAAGGTCTTTCGCGCGGCGGTCATGAACTCGTCGACGAAGCTGTCATAGGCTTCGCCCGTGAGCCGCCGCTCGCGCAGACCGAGATAATAGGGATCGCTCAGCAGCTCCTCGTTGGAGGTGCCGACGTCGAGCACGATGGGCAGGCACAGCTCGGGATGCACGCCGGCGCAGGCCGAATAGAGCGACAGCTTGCCGACGGGAATCCCCATGCCGTTGGCACCGAGGTCGCCAAGTCCCAAAATGCGCTCGCCATCGGTGACGACGATCAACTTGGCCGGATACGGCCAGTTCTTCAGGATCTCGGCGATCTGGCCGCGATCGTGCGAGGAGATGAACATGCCGCGCGGGCGCTGGAAGATCAGGCCGTATTTCTGGCAGGCGAGCCCGACCGTCGGCGTGTAGATGATCGGCTGGATCTCGTCGATATTGTCGACGACGACGCGGAAGAACAGCGCCTCGTTGCGGTCATGCAGCGCATTCAGCGCGACATATTTTTCCAGGTCCGTCGGCAGCGAACGCAGATTGATCAGCACGCGCTCGACCTGCGCTTCGATCGTCAGCACGCAAGGCGGCAGCAGGCCGCGCAGGCCGCGCGCGGCGCGCTCGGCTTCCGTGAAGGCCGTGCCCTTGTTGAGCAGGGGGTCGCGCAGCAGCGTCATGCCTTGCGCGGAATCGGACGATGTCGAATGGGCGCTGACCCGAGCAGGTCTATTCACGAATTCCCCCAGGGAGTTTCTTATAAAAGGGGCGGCATTGTCGGCCAGCGTCCCCCTGAGATCAAGGACGTTGCCCCCTGGACGGTGATTGTGATCTCGCACCGCAGCGAGACTTTCGCTGATGATCCGCGGGTTGCTCTCTACCTTCGTCGTTCCGGGGCGCCCGGAGGACGAGCCCGGAATCCATCGTGCGGCAGAGTTGGTGGATGAATGGATTCCGGGCTCGCGACTTCGTCGCGCTCCGGAATGACGGGACTATCCCGCCGCCCGTCTCGGCGTCAGGCTGGCGGCGACATCGGCCGTCGGCGCGACATGCATCAGAATCGTCTGGGTTGCGGATGCGACCTCGATGCCGTTCTGCTGGAAGCGCTGCTTCATGCGGCGGTTGAATTCGCGCTGGACCGGCCAGCGGCCGGCCTCGGTGCAGCGGATCTGGCCGACGATCGAGACCATGGCGCCATCGACCTTGTCGATGCCCCAGAGCTCGAGGTCGCCGCGGATCAGCGGGCGGAATTCGGTCTCGCGGCGCATCTCCTCGACGATGTCCTTGAGGATCTGGCCGGCGCGGTCCGTGTCCTCCTTGTAGGCGACATTGATGCTGACGGAGGCATTGCCGGCGCCGCGGCTGGCATTGGTGATGGTCGTCACCGCGCTGAACGGCACGATGTGCACGGCGCCGTCGCCGGCGCGCAGGCGGATGGTGCGGATCGAGACGTTCTCGACCACGCCCGAGAGCCCCGACACGCTGACGGTGTCTCCGACCTGCACCGTATTCTCCAAAAGCAGGAACAGGCCGGTGATGAGGTCCTGCACCAGCTTCTGCGAGCCGAAGCCGATGGCAATGCCGACGATGCCGGCGCCGGCGAGCAGCGGCGCGACATTGACGCCGATCTCACTGAGCGCGGTGAGGCCGACCACGGTGGCGATGAGGCACAAAAGCGCCGTGCGCAGCATCGGCTGGAACGTCCGCAGGCGCGCGGCGCGGGCATAATGTCCGTCGCGCGACAGCGTGTTGATCTGGCGATCCAGCAGCGCATTGCTGGCTTCCCAGATCGCGGCTGCGATGAAGACGGCGACGCCGATCGTCGCCACCGCCGAGAGCAACCGGCTGCCGATCTGGCCGCCATAGAACCAGACGATGGCATCGACGCCCCAGACCTCGAGCACGGCGACGAAGCCGATGAAGGCGATCACGCCGGAGACGATCTTGCGCAGCAGCGGCAGATAGCGGTTGGCGCGGATCTCCAGCCCCGGAAAACGCTGCAGGATCTCGGGCCGGATGCGAAAGCCGCGGTCGATCAGGCTCAGCGTCACCATGATGGCGATCCGCGTGATCAGCACCACCGCGACCGTGCCGACGAAATATTGCAGAAGCAGCGAATAGCCGTTGTGGATGTTGAGCGCCCAGACCGCCCATAGCGCCAGATCGAGCGCGATTGCCAGATAATGCCAGCCGCCGGCGATGCGGTTGCGCAGACGCGCCGCGATCCCCTGCCGGTCCGCAGGCGCACGGATGGCGTCGGCGACCTGGCGGCGGCATTGCAGGATGATGACGACGACAAAGAGATGCACGACCAGCATGACCATGCGAATGAGCGCGGCGTAGCCGGCACGATGCAGGCCGAGCAACAGCGCCACATTGGCAAACGCAATGCCTGATACCGCGACGCCGACGATGCGGCGCGCCCAGATCTCGACATAGGCCGCGGTCTCGGCGCGCACCGGAAACAGGCCGAAGGGTCCGGCCAGAGCGCGGATGACGCAGATGAGCCCGCGCGAGAACGCGTAGGCGTTGACGACCGCAAGGATCACGAGACGAACGGTGGCGGGATCGCCGATCTCCGTTCCGAGCAACGCGGTCGAGATGCCAAGGAACACGATGACCGGTAACAGTTCGAACAGCAGTCGTCCCAGCACGAAGGGCAGCCGCAGCAACAGCTGCCAGACATACGCAAGGCTGTGCCGGCGCTTGTGCAATTCGGGAGCGGGCGTGACATCGACGACCGATGACGGTGGATCGGCAATGGGCAGTGCCTGCACCGGCAGGCGGCCCGCCTGCGGCACGCGCCCCTCGAGGAAAGCGACCGGGCGCCGGATCAGGCGGACGCCGACCCACTCGGCCGCGAGCGCACAGCCGAACACCAGCGCAAGCTTCCAGCCGATCTCGATCAGGAGATTGTAGGCATCAGGGTCGTTAGCTGTCCGGACGATCCAGTAGTAGAACGCCCAGAAATGCGTGAGCGTGCGTGCCACATCGGCGACATCGCGCGAAATCTCGCCGATCTGTTCGGACACCGTGAGCAAGAGCTGTGCGCCGAGGCCATCGGCCGAGAGCGGGATCGGCGATTTCGACTCTGCCGCAGGCGGTGCTGCCTGCTGCGGACCGGACGCATTGGCGATCGCGCGCAACGTATCGATCATTTGCGCACGCTTCTTGTCGTCCTGGAGCGTATCCAGGGCCCGCCTCGCCTCGTCAGGCGACAGTGTGGCCCCGCTTCCGACGGCAGGCACAGCCGTACCGGCGCGGGCCACGGAGAGCGACGAGATGGCGAGGAAGAGCGCTGCGAGAAGCGCCGAGGCAAGCTTGTGCGACACGCGGATTCCCCAAATAAATGAAATGCGCCGGCGGAATCGGGACCGCGCGAAGCACTGCGTCATGTCGGATCGGGGCTATTCGCCCCGGTCATGTGTCGGAAATTTGCCGATCAGGCGGCCATCTCTTGGCATTTCCTTTGGCATTTCCTTCGGCATTTCCCACGACGCAAACGTGATGGAACCCCGTCATGGCCAATGTCCCAAAGCCATGCAAGATTGGCGGCCGGAATTCGGGGGCATCACATGACGGATCTCGATCGGCGCGCGCTCGTGCTTGCGGGGGCTGCGCTCCTGCTCGGCACGCCGGCAGCGAACGCACAGAGCGGGCCGCCCTTCCTTTATCGCGGCATCGCGGTCGACATCAGTGCCGCGCAAGGCCAGCCTGACATCAAGGATGTCGTCGCATCGCTGAAGCACCAGATCGACATCGTCGTCGAATGCGGCGCGAAGCCCGAGATCCTGACCTTCTTCAGGAGCCAGCCGGTCGTGGTCAAGCCCGGACACGGTGACGGTGGCGGGCACTTCTCCTCCAAAGACGCGGGCGTCACGATCGACGCAGCGGTCGATGCGCCGGAGAAGCCGGTGCTGCTGCACGAGCTGCTCCACGCCTATCATTTTCGCGTCCTGCCGGGCGCACTGCAAAATCCGGATCTGGTCCGCTTCTACGGCATCGCCAAGCAGAACGAGCTCTATCCGCCTGATGCCTATGTGCTGAAGAATGTGCAGGAGTACTTCGCGGTGACGGGCAGCCTCTATCTCTGGGGCAATGTCGACCGTCCACCGAACAACCGGGCCACGCTGCGCGACAAGCAGCCGCTCTACTATCAATGGCTCGGTGATCTCTTCGGCGTGCAGAAGAAGGCGTAGCCCTCGAGGCAGATCGCAAAAACGCACAGCGCCGGGTAGGTAGGGGCTCTGCCTTACTGACTGCAGCCCACTAAACCTTGACCCGGCGTGCCGTTCGCGGTTTCTGCCGCTATGCGATAGTCCGAACGAGCTCCATCGCACTTAACGCGGCTGGATTTGCGGAGGTGGAGTCATAGACCTCCCCTTGCTCATGAGGTGTGGACGTTACGCGTCGCGCTGATCGCGACCACAGGCATGCTCCTCCCGTGACATAAAACTGTCAAGCGGGATCGATGTCCCCCGGGATCACATTTGCACAGCTGTTCCGCGACAGACTGACCGCGTGGGAGCACGGAATAAATCCCTTTCCGCAGCGTTTGTGTGAGGGAGAATCTCCATCTTCCCCGCCGTCCATTTTTCAGAAAGCCAGAGATGAAAGCATTATCTTGCATTGCCGTTCTCGCGGCCCTCTTGACCGGTTCAGCATTCGCGCAGACGCCGCCACAGACCTCGACCAGAAAGGTCGACGGCACCGACAACGTCTACATCTTCCGTTATGGCGGCCATCAGTCGATGTTCGTGGTGACGCCGAAAGGCGTGATCGCGACCGATCCGATCTCCTATTTGCGGCCGGCAAAACCCTATATCGACGCGATCAAGGCCGTTACCGACCAGCCGATCAAATACGTCATCTACAGCCATCACCATTACGACCACATCGCCGGCGGCCAGCCGTTCAAGGACCTCGGCGCCACCTTCATCGCGCATCGCCGCACCAAGGAGCGGCTGCTCGAATTGAAGAAGCAGAACGCGCTGCTGGCCGATATCGTGATGCCGGACCAGGTGGTCGACGACCAGAAGATCATCAAGCTCGGCGGCACCACGCTGGAGCTCGACTATGTCGGCCGCAACCATTCCGACAATTCATTGGTGATGCGGCTGCCGAAGGAGAAGCTCGTCTTCGTCGTCGACTTCGCGCCGATCGAGAGCGTCCAGTTCCGCAACATTCCTGATAACGCCTCGCCGCTGGAATATATCGCTTCGCTGAAGAAGCTGGCCGCGCTCGACTGGGAGCGCATGATCCCGGGCCATCCCTACGCCGGCGGCCGGCTCGGCACCAAGAAGGACGTCGCGGACGACATCGCCTACATGGAGGATCTCTCCACCGAGGTGAAGAAGGCGGCCGATGCCGGCAAATGCTTCGACACCGCGATGAAGGAAGTGAAGCTGCCGAAATACGAGAAGTGGGCGAATTACGAGGCCAGCCTGGCCGCCAATGTCGAGCGCTTCTGCTACTGGTGGGGCCGGGGGTACTAGCGGCTAGCACCGAACTTGTGGGGCGGGTTAGTGAGCGGCTGCGCAACGCGCAGTCCGCTCGCGTACCCCACCACTTCTGCTGCTGCGGAAACAACAATGGTGGGTTACGCTGACGCTAACCCACCCTCCGAGACCTGTCGCAATGGTGACATCATAGCCCTGTTTTGCCCGACGGCACAAGTAAAATTTCTCAAAATCCGAATTCCGGGGGACGGCGGCCGGCAGGCGATTGATTCCGATATCCCCGGGCTACTGTGCATGGGGTTGTTTTCGCCGTTTTGGTTTCGCCCGCTTCTTGGCCCCCTTGCCTTCCCGCTCCAGCGCCTCGCGCACGCTCTTGAACTCGGCCAGCGAAGCCTTGTCGGCACGGGGGAAGCGCAAGTCCAGCTTTTCCAGCTCCGCGACGATGACGGAGCCGATCACGACGCGCGCGAACCATTTGTGGTCGGCAGGCACGACGTACCAGGGCGCATGGGGCGTCGCGGTGTGGCGCACGATGTCCTGATAGACCGCCTGGTAGCGCGGCCACAGCGCACGCTCCTTGATGTCGCCCATCGAGAATTTCCACTGCTTGCCCGGCTCTTCCAGCCGGTCGAGAAAGCGCTTGCGCTGCTCCTCCTTGGAAACGTTGAGAAAGAATTTCAGCACCACGGTGCCGTTGCGCATCAGGTAGCGTTCCCAGGCGGCGATGTCCTCGAACCGCTCCTTCCAGATGTTCTTGGTGACGAGCCGCGGCGGCAGCTTCTCCTTGACGAGGAGTTCCGGGTGCACGCGCGTCACCAGGCATTCCTCGTAATGGGAGCGGTTGAAGATGCCGATCTTGCCGCGCTCCGGCAGCGCTATCGCGTGACGCCAGAGGAAATCGTGGTCGAGCTCGTCGCTGCTCGGCGCCTTGAAGGCATGGACATCGCAACCCTGCGGGTTGATGCCTTCGAAGATCGCCTTGATCGCACTGTCCTTGCCGCCGGCATCCATGGCCTGGAACACGATCAGGACCGACCAGCGATCCTGGGCGTAGAGCTTCTCCTGGAACTCGACGAGGCGTTTCTTGTTGGCATCGAGGATTTCCTGCGCCGCCTCCTTGTCCAGATCGCCCTTCGCGTCGGTCTTGTAGTCCTTCAGATGAAACTTGCCGGACCCGTCATGGCGGAACGGGGTGATGTAACGGTCAAGTTCCTGGGCGAGCGATTTGGACGGCTTTTTGCTCATGAGCGCGGGGCACCTTGCGTTGCGGCTTCAATCGATCGAGCAGGCTACCAAGGATGCCCTTCGGAAGGAATATGATGAAAAGCACCAGCAGCACGCCGTAGACGAGGTTGTCCCAGCCGACCGCCCTGGTGCCGAAGCCGATGCGCAAGGTTTCCGCGAGCAGGATGGTGATGACGGCACCGACGGTCGGGCCGAGCGAGACGAACAGACCGCCGACAATGGCGGCGAACACCATCTGCAGCGACACCGCGATGCCGGAGACGGTGTCGGGCGTGATGAACATCTGGTACTGGCAATAGATCGCGCCGGCGAGCGCCGTCATCAGGGCGCTGATCAGCGTGATCTTCAGTTTCTCCGCGGTGACATTGACGCCAGCGGCGGCCGCGGCGTCCTCGTCCTCCGAGATCGCCTCCAGCGCATAGCGGCTCATGCTGCGATCGACCAGATGCCAGACCACGATGCCGCCGAGCCAGACTGCAAGCGCGATCAGATACCAGGTGGTCTTGTCGTCGAACTGCAGCGCCAGGAGCTTGTTGCCCGCGGCGCGGTTCGGCGTGTAGCCGAGCGAGCCGCCGGTGTAGTCGCGCGTCGCCGTGATGACCTGAAGCACGATGCCCGACAGCGCCAGCGTCACCAGCACGAAATAGTGCCCGGTGATGCGGAAGCGGAAGCAGGGATAGCCGACGATCAGCGCCAGTACGCCGGCCGCGACCATGCTGATGGGGATGCCGATCCAGGGCGACAGGCCGAGATGGTTCCACAAGAGCGCGGTGACATAGGCCCCGATGCCCATGAAGCCGCCGTGCCCGAGCGAGACCAGGCCGAACCGCCCCATCATCGACCATGACGTATAGGCGAACGACCAGATCAGGATCAGCACCAGAATGTGCAGATGATAGGGATCGCGATAGACGAAGGGCAACGCGACCAGAGCCGCCAGTCCGATCCCCCAAGCCGCAAGCCGCCCCTGCCCCGTCATCGGCGCCTCGCGAGCAGGCCCGCCGGCCGGATGAACATCATGACGATGAAGAAAGCGAAGGCGAGCACGTAGCCCCATTCGAGATCGGAGAACAGGCCGCCGAGCGAGATGATCTCGGCGAACACGAAGGCGGCGATGAAGCCGCCGATGAAATTGCCGAGACCGCCGAGCACGCAGATCAGGAAGGTGATCGGGCCGAAGGAAAGACCGACGAAGGGATGCACGTCATATTGCAGCACGAGCAGGCAGGCGGCGAGCCCGGCGAGCCCGCCGCCGATCGCCGAGGTGATGAGATAGATGCGTTTGGTGTCGACGCCCATTAGCGCCATGATCTGCCGATCCTGCGAGATGGCGCGGATCGCGGTGCCGGTGAAAGTGCGGGTCATGAACAAATAGACCGCGACCATCCCGACCAGCGCCGCCAGGAACGACAGCAGGCGTGCGTAGCTGAAATTCATGTCGCCGAAGGCTAGCACCGGCAGGCGGATGCCGAGGTTGCGGAAGTCGATGCCGAAGGCGACGGTGGCAAAGCTCTGCAGCACGAACAGCACGCCGCCGGTCGCAAGCAGTTGGTTGATCGGCGGCGCGGTGAGCAGCGGCGCGATCACGAGGTAATGCAGGAGGGCGCCAAGGATCGCGACGAGCAGGATGGTCAGGGGTGCGGCGATGAAATAACTGATGCCGTAATATTGCACCATGAAATACATCGCGTACATGCCGATCATCACCAGCTCTGCGTAGCAGATCCAGGTGACGTCGATCACGCCGAAGATCAGGTTCAGCCCGAGTGCGAGCAGCGCCAGCACGCCGCCGAGCAGGATCCCGTTGATCACGGCCTCCAGCAGGTAGATGTCGAAGATATCGAGAAACGCCTGCATGTGCCCCTCACACCCCGAGATACGCTTCCTTGACCGTGTCGCTCGCCAGCATCTCCGCCGAGCTGCCGGACGCTCTGATCGTGCCGGCCTCGATCAGATAGGCGCGATCGACCACCTTCAGCACCTGCTGCACGTTCTGCTCGACGATCAGCACCGTCAGCCTGCTGGCGCGGATCCGCTTCACGAGCTCGAACACCTGCTGCACCACGACCGGCGCCAGCCCCGCCGATGGCTCATCGAGCAGCAGAAGCTTTGGATTCGACATCAGCGCGCGGCCGATCGCGCACATCTGCTGCTCGCCGCCGGACATGGTGCCCGCGAGCTGGTGGCGACGTTCCTTCAGCCGCGGAAACAGGTCGAACACGACTGCCAGCCGCTCGGCATAATGACCGCGTGCCTCCTTCATGAAGGCGCCCATCTTGAGATTGTCGTCGACCGAGAGCTGCGGGAACAGCCGCCGGTTCTCCGGCACATGCGCAATCCCGAGGCTGACGATCTTGTGCGGCGGCGTCGCCACGACATCGACGCCCTGCATGGAGATCGAACCGCGCGAGGGTCGGATCAGGCCGGAGACGACGCGCATCAAGGTGGTCTTGCCGGCGCCGTTCGGACCGATCACGCCCACGGCTTCGCCCGCCTTGACGTCGAGATTGACGTCGAACAGCGCCTGGAAGGCGCCATAGCCGGCGTTGACTCCGCGAAGCTCCAGCATCATTGGCCCCCTGCGCGACGGCGCGCTTCGGCGGCCGCGGCCTGCGTGGTCTCGGCATCGGTGCCGAGATAGACCTCGATGACGCGCGGATCGCCGGCGACGGCGCTGGGCAGCCCTTCCGAGATCTTCTCGCCGTGGTCGAGCACCATGACGCGGTCGACGACGCGCATCAAGACGCCCATGATGTGCTCGACCCAGATGATGGTGATGCCGAGCTCATCGCGGATGTTGCGCAGCATGTCCGCCGCCTGATGCATCTCGGCCTCGTCGAGACCGCCGAGGCTCTCGTCGGCAAGAAGAAGGTTTGGCGCGGTGGCGAGTGCTTTGGCAAGTTCGAGCTTCTTCAACCCGGCCGCGCCGAGGCCGTCGACGCCGGCATGACGATCGGTCGGCAAGCCTACCATCGCGAGTGAGCGTTCCGCCGCCTCCTCGGCCTTGACGCGGCTGTGGCGACCTTGGCCGTAAAATCCGGCGAGCGCGACATTTTCGAAGATGGTGAGCCGGCGAAACGGCCGCGGGATCTGGAAGGTGCGACCGATGCCGCTGTTGATGATCCGGTGCGGCGCGAGGCCAGCGATCTCCGAGCCGTCGAACCGGATTGATCCGGCGCTCGGCGAAAGCGTGCCCGAGAGCATGTTGAAGATCGTGCTCTTGCCCGAGCCGTTGGGGCCGATCAGGCCGAGTATCTCGCCCTGCTCGACCCTGAACGACACGTTGTTGACGGCGGTGAAGCCGCCGAACCGCTTAACGAGCCCGCTGACCTCCAGCACCGTCCCGCTCTCCTTTTCAAAACTATTGCGCTACTGGTTGCTGTAGGTGGTGCCCTTCGGCAGTGGCAGCACGGCTTCGCGCTGCGCCTGGCTCTTCGGCCACACCACGGAGGACTTGTCGTCGATATACTGGATCACGACCGGGAATGAGCGTTCGTTCTGCCCTGCCATCGGCGTGCCCTCGCCGAAGAACTTGACGCCGAAGCCGAGCATGGTGCCGCCCTCGGGGATATCGGTGTCGAGCGCAGCCTTGCGCAGCGCCTCGGGATCAATCCCGCCATATTTCTTGATGGCGCGCGGCAGCACGTCGTCCATGAAGACGTAGGTGTTGGACGCACCGATGCCGACATGAGCGGAGCGGATGGCGACGCCGGGCCTGACCTTGTCGAACTCCTCGCCGATCATCTTGATGACGGGGGCAAGCTTCGGGTCCATGGTCTTCTGGTTGGCGAGCCAGATCGAGATCGGATCGGTGTCGAAGAGATAGTTGGCGTCCGCGCCGAGACCCTCCTTCAGCTTCTCATAGACACCGTAGCCCGCGCCATGGCCGACGAGCGCCGCAAATTTCAGGCCCTGTTCACGCGCCTGCCGCAGCAGCAGGGTGATGTCGGGGTTGTAGCCGGTGTGGAAGACAACATCGGGCTTGGCGCGCTTCAGTTTGGTCACCAGTGCCGACAGATCGGGCGCGGTGGCGGAATAGCCTTCCTTCAGCACGACGTTGAATCCCGCTTTCTTCGCGCCGGCCTCGTTGCCCTTGGAGACGTCGACGCCATAGGCGCCGTCCTCGTGGATGATGGCGACACGCAGCTCGCTCGGCTCCTTTCCGAACTTCGTCTTGGCATTCTGCGCGATGAAATCCATCGTCATCGTGCCGAACTGGTCACCGCTCGCCTGCGGGCGGAAGACGTATTTGTAGTTCTTGTCGGCAAGCACGGCGGACGAGATGCAGGTCGTCATCCACATGAACTTCTTGAGCTGCTCGACGCGGGCGGCAACCGGCACGCACTGCGCCGACGAGAAGAAGCCGAGCACCAGATCGACCTTCTCTTGCTCGAGCAGGCGGACGGATTCGTTGATGGCGACGTCCGGCTTGCTCTGCGCGTCGGCATAGACCGCCTCGACCTTGTAGCCCTCGACGCCGGTCTTGGTGAAATGGTCGAGGATGATCTTGGTGCCGAGATATTCAAGCTCGGAGCCGCCGCCCGCGAGCGGGCCGGTCAGGTCGAAAATCACGCCGATCTTGATTTTCTTGTCTTGAGCCTGGACCGAAGCCGCCAGGCCCAGCGTTGCAATCGCGATCAACAGCCCACGTACCAAGCGGGCAGCCATGCGCAGGCGCATCTAAACCTCCCTGGACGATTGTGCATTGCATTTTCTTGTTTTGCTTTTCGCCCATCACATGGGCTGCGCCGCGCGATGTCAAGCCTTGCGCGTCAGCGCGAGGCGAACTGCTGCGCGATGAAGGCCGTGACAAACCGCGGCATGGTTGGCGTGAGATCATCGGTCCCGCGCACGAGATGAATGGCCGAAAGCTCCGGCTCGGCCTGGCGAGCCAGATTGGCTTCGATCCGCGCACGAGCCGCCTCCCCCGGCATGTCCAGGTTGAGGATCTGAATCATTGCAAGCGCGGTGCCGGTAACGACACAGTGCCAGTCCGCCTCGGCCGAGTAATCGGCAGGCGAGAGACCGGTTTCTTCCTCAAGTTCGCGGACGACGCTGCCGGGAATGTCGAGCGTGCCGTCCCTGACATCGTCGAGGTCGGGCGTACCCGACGCAAAATAGATGCGTCCGGCATTGGCGGTGTGATCTGCCATCTCGCCCATCACAAAGGCGCCATCGGAGGTGCGAAGCGCCCCCATGCCGAAGCCGTTGAACACGGCGGGGTCGGGAAAGCCCCAGTCGCGCCAGGCCAGGAAGCTCGCGAAATCGGTCTCGAAATAGGTCGCCGAGAGATGACCGTTCGTGAAGATAGCATCGCGCCCGAGCAAAACCCGGCCGTTCCAGAGCTTCGGCCGCGCGCGCTGCTGCTCGGCGAAGTGCGCGGTGATCTCGTCCCGCCGCTGCTCCGCGAACGGCCAGGTGACCGGCCGCACGGCAAGATCAAGCGTCGTGACGCGATGAATGGTCGATGACGTCATGACGCCTGGTTACCGCGCAATCGCGTTAGCTATTTGACGCTGCCCGTGGTCTTCTTGGCCTGCTCGACGAACTTGTTGGTGAAGGTCTTGCTGACGTCGATCTTGGCGTTCGCAACCTCCGGCGATCCTACGCTGAACACCGCGAGCACGGCGTCGGCGCCCTTTGGATCCATCTTGCCGGTCTCGGAGAACATCGGGATCGTGTTCTTCAGCGCCGCGAGATAGAGGTCCTTGTTCTTGCCGACCATCTCCTCCGGCATCTTGGCCATGATCTCCTCGGGTGAATGCGAATGGATCCAGGCGATCGTGGCCAGCATTGCGTTGGTCAGGGCCTGCGTTTCCTTCTCATGGCCGTTGATCCAGGCCACGGTGGAGTACAGCGCGCCGCCCGGATATTCGCCGCCGAAGGTCTCGATCGTGTCCTTTTGCGTCCGGGTATCGCTGAGAATGCGCAGATCCTTGTGGCTGCCCTGGAGCACGGTAACAGAGGGATCGAGCATCACCGCGGCGTCAATCTGCCCCTGCTCCATCGCCGCCACCGCCGTGGCCCCGAGGCCGACGCCGATCACGGCGGTGCCGGCCGGGTCGAGCCCATTCTTCTTCAGGAGATATTTCAGGAAGAAATCGGTGGAGGAGCCGGGCGCACTAACGCCGACCTTCTTGCCGGCGAGATCCTTGATCGACTTGATGTCCGCCGTGTGCGAGGGCGCAACCACCAGCACGAGGCCGGGATAGCGGTCATAGACCACGAACGCCTGCAGCTCCTGCTTCTTGGCGGCCAGGTTGACGCAATGATCGAAATAGCCGGAAACGACGTCGGCGCTGCCGCCGAGCACGGCCTTGAGCGCGTCCGAGCCGCCTTTGAGGTCCACGAGGTCGACATTGAGGCCGGCCTTCTCGTACTCGCCAAGCTGCTTGGCCAACCCGTCGGCAGATAGCACAGGCAGGCGCCGCCTCCGACCGCAACGGTGACTTTGCTTTGCGCTGCGGCAAGCGAGGTGGTGAGCGTCAGCGCAAGCAGGGCGCCGGCGAGCCTGGCAATTGTGTTCTTCATTGGTTTCCTCCGTTCGGCTGGCGGCACCATAGAGCAGCAGCGCCGGCTTGAGAAGCACACCCAGTGCACTGGCCATCAGCCTTTTGGCGCAATGGCATGCACCCACTACGGCAATCTCTGATGGGGAGGTCATCCATGAATCGCCATGTTGCAGGGCTGTCGATCACCGCCGCCTTCGTCGCCAGATGCAGCGCGACTTATTAGCTTGGGCCGGCATTCGCCGCCGAAAACACTACCGCGCAGATTATCCACACCGGCGAGATGGAGGGAGATGCGCTGGGCCCGCCAACCAGGTCGGCTACCGCTCCAAGACCTTCATGACCGCTGACGGCTCGACCGTGTCTATCCAGGTCGGCAATGTGCCGAAGCACCTGCATCCCAACACCAACGAGATCCAGTACATCCTTGACGGCAGCGGGACGATCTGGCTTGGCGACAAGGAAGTGACCGTGAAACCGGGCGATCTCGTCATCATCCCCAAGGGCACGCCGCATGGCGGCACCAAGCCGATCAGCGGTCAGGTCAAGGCAATCGCGATCAAGACGCCGCCGCAGGCGCCCGGCGACGTCAAGCTGCTGGATTGAAGCTGTGCGATCCGGGCTCGCGACGGCGCGCGGGCCCGCTATATCGGGCGCGACTGCTTTCGGATCTCGTTCGCGATAGGCTTGAGGGTTTCCCCGGGCAACTGGCCGACGAGCGTGTAACCCATGCCGCCATCCGCCCAGACGAAGCCCGCGACGTCGCCGGTCGATTGCGGCATCATCGGCGTCGCGAGGTTGCGGTCGTTCATCGGCCGTGTCAGCACAACGAGACGGTCACCGTGATCGTCGTCGTACATGAACATCCCTGCCGGGCCATGCGGCGTCGCAACCAGGCGCCCGCCCATCAGCCGATAGCCTGACACCGAGAGGTCCGGCACCTTGACCGGCTGCTTTAGCCGGTTGGAGACCCACCGGGTGAGCTCAGCGCTGTCGGAGGCCCGTATCTCGACGGGTCGAACGCGGTCCGGTGCATAGACGTTATAAGAATAGGCCGCCTCATGAGCCAACGAGGACAGTCCATTCGATCGCTCCTGGAGCACACTGCGCATGGACCAACCGCCGACAGCGCCGATGCCGAGAAGCACGACCGCCGCAATCGCACGCCACGCCCGCAGAGGACGTCGTTTGCTATTCTCGATGATGTGCGACAAGTTCAGCTCAGCCGGCAACGGCTCATCTGCGATTGACGCAAGCGCG
The DNA here is from genome assembly GCF_004114955.1 of Bradyrhizobium guangzhouense. Taxonomy (NCBI): domain Bacteria; kingdom Pseudomonadati; phylum Pseudomonadota; class Alphaproteobacteria; order Hyphomicrobiales; family Nitrobacteraceae; genus Bradyrhizobium; species Bradyrhizobium guangzhouense. The sequence goes on along the minus strand of NZ_CP030053.1, from coordinate 2,013,127 downwards.
CCCCGCAGCTGCTGGCGCTGGGCGGCATAGGCCGCGACGCGCCCGGCGACGTCAGGATGATCATCCAGATAGGATGCGACCTCCGCGCGCCGCTCGGGCTCGAGCGCCTGGTCCACATAGGCGTGGAGATCGTCTTCGGTCATCGGCCGCTGGTTCATTTGACGCTCCGCAATGCGACGACATTCCTCGGCGCAACGCCATCCATCTCCTGCTGCAGCCTCTCCCGCCCGCGCGACAGACGCGACATGACAGTGCCGACGGGAACGTTGAGCACCGCTGCGGCATCCGCGTAGGAGAGGTCCTCGACTGCGACCAGCAACAAGACGGCCCGCTGTTCTTCCGGCAGTTTCGCAAGCTTGCCGAGGACATCCTGGTAGATCAGCCTTTGCTCCTGCGCTGCCGCGCTGACGAGCTCCTGTTCGCCTGCATCGTCGATCGGCATATGTCTGCCCCGCGCTGTGGCCTGGCGAAATTGCGTGACCGCCAGATTGTGGAGGATGGTGAACAGCCAGGCGCGCACACTGCCATCACGCCGCTGATGCCAGCGGCTGACGGCACGCTCCAGGCAATCCTGGACCAGATCGTCAGCGGCCGCACGATCGCGCATCAGTGCACGGGCATAGCGACGGAGCGCGGGAATCAGCGGTTCAACCTGAACCAGCATATCCTTCATGAGGCGCTCCGCCTGCTTTGCCTTGCCGTTCGTTCGAACGTCATTGCGCCTCGATCTGGACTGCCTCGCCGGGCATGGCCGCGTCGCCGGAGGCGATCACGAGGTACCGCCTGGTAGCGGCAGCCGACTGATCGACGATCTGACGGATCGGGCCGGCCGCGTTGACGATAGCCGATCCGGCCGGGTTGGTCATGAACGCCGCCAAAGGCTGCAATGGACCACTTCCATCGCCATGATCCGCCAGCGCAAGCACGTATTTCTGCCTGGGCTGAAGTCCCGTCACAGAGGCTTGCAACACCTGAATCAGGCCCTGATCGAACAGCGACACGCTGGTCGGCGTCTTGCCGTCCTTGGCACCACCTTTCGACGCGAGCGCCAGATGCGCAACTTGGCCGGCAACACCGAGCGCCTGCAAGTTCTGCCGATCATTCGCATCAGGCGCCGCGTTTGGCACATAGGCGATTGCCTGCGGCGCTTGGCCGATCGGAATGTTGGCAACCACCTTGTTCGTCGCCGTATCTATCGCCGCAAGCGCGTCAGCATTCTCCAGTCCCACATAAATGCGCGTGCCATCACCGGACGGCCAGACGCCGTGCGGGAGATTGCCGACCGGGACCGTCGCGACCTCAGAGAAATCGTCGGTGCGGAACACTTTCACCTCATTCAGGCCGCCGACGGTGACATAGGCGAACGTGCCCTTGGCGGTGTGCGCGAAGTTGACGTGATTGGTGATCGGCCCGGTATCGATCGTCTTGACCAGGCTGAACGGCGGCTTGGCGTTGAATACCTGGGTCCGGCCGACATCCTTGAGCGTGAACCAAACCTGACTGCCATCCGGCGTCGCAGCGATGTTCGGGCAGAACGGGCTCTCTTGCTTCACCGTTGCGATGATCTTGTGCTCGGCGACCGAGACGACATCAGTCTCGGGATTGAAGGACGAGCAGATGTAGCCGTATTTGCCGTCGGGCGAGAAGATCTGCATGCCCGGTCCGTTCGGGGTCACGATGCGGGTTGTCTCTTCAAAGCTCACGGGGTCGATGACGGAGATGTAGTTCTCGCCACGCACGGTGACCCAGACTTCCTTGCCGTCCGGCGTGAAGAACGCCTCGTGCGGCGACCGTCCGACATAGGCGACATGCTTGACCGCGTTGGTGGCGGTGTCGATGAACGTCACCGAATTCGAGCCGATCGACACCACGGCGAGCGTCCTGTGATCTGGCGAGAAACCCATGCCGTGCACGAGCACCTGGCCCTTGTAGAGCGGGCTGAAATTTCCGGGCTGCGGGTCGCCCAGCCGGATCACGCCAAGCAGCTTGTTGTCGACGGGGTCGGTGACCGAGACCGTATTCGAGAACTGTTCCGCCGCGTAGACGCGGTCGTGGTGGCTGATCGGACTATCGGGGGCCGACAGTCTGCCCGGCGCCTGCCCTGCCCACGCGATCGAGTTGGCGGCAAGCATCGTAGCTGCCAGAAGAACGCTCTTCCCGATCGTGTTTCTCAAGGTCGTCATGCGTGGCTCCTATTTCTTCATTCCGGTGGACATGTCCATCTGCATGCCGGGATGATGATGGACGTTGGCAATTGAGGCAGGTTGCGCCTGGGTGAGGGCGGGCGTGGTGTCCGCAACCGGTTCGCCGATCGCGAGCTTCATGGCCGCGATCTCCTGCATCTGGTCGACGATGATTTCCTGGGCGATACGACGCAGCTGCTCGTTCTTGCCGTAACGCAACTCGATCACCGCCATATCGATCGCGCCTTGATGATGCGGAGTCATCATCGCGACGAAATCGCGATCGACGTCACCGGTCGGCTTGGCCGCCATGTCGTTCATCATCCTGGTCATGGCCGCCTCGTTCTCTTGCAGGAAGGCGCTCTCGTCGGCGCTGAGGCCGGCCTGCGGAGCGGTGGCCGGATGGGCTTCATGCGCGAAGACCAGCGGAGGCACCGCGAAGGCGACGAGAATGCGCGCGGCAAGGAGCGTCGTGCCGAGGCCGGGCTTCGGCCATCGGCATCTGCTTGCGAGCGCCGCAACGACGCGGCGAAACCGTGACCCGTGCATCCAAAACTCCCATGCAGGTGATTGCATGGGGGTATGACGCGTGGCCGCGCGTTCTATTCCGGCGGGTCAATCACATAAATGTCAGCAGGCTGGCGAGACCTACCCGCGGCCGTCCACCGTAGGCCGCCAGACCAGCAGGCGCCGCTCCACCAAAGTCACCGCGAAATCGATCAGGATGACGAACACCGACAGCACGAACATGCCGGCGAAGACGCCGGCGACGTCGAACACGCCTTCGGCCTGCTGGATGAGATAGCCGAGCCCGGCCGCCGATCCCAGATATTCGCCGACCACTGCGCCGACCACGGCAAACCCCACTGACGTGTGCAGAGAAGAGAACATCCACGACAGCGCCGACGGCCAATAGACATGTCGCATCAACTGCCCCTCGCTCATGCCGAGCATGCGGCCATTGTCGAGCACGGTGCGGCTGACCTCCTTGACGCCCTGATAGACGTTGAAGAACACGATGAAGAACACCAGCGTCACGCCGAGGGCAACTTTGGACCAGATACCGAGGCCCAGCCACAGCGCGAAGATCGGCGCCAGCACGACGCGGGGCAGCGCATTGACCATTTTCACGTAAGGATCAAATACCGCGGCGACCAGCGGCTGGCGCGCGAACCAGAAGCCGATGAGGACGCCGCCGAGCGAGCCGATCACGAAGGCCAGGATCGACTCCACCAGCGTGATCCAGAGATGCTTCCAGATCACGCCGGAGACGAACCATTTGACGATCTGATCGAACACATCGACGGGGTTGGAGAAGAAGAACGGCGGGAGCAGTATCTTGCCGAACACCGGCACGGTCGACAGCAACTGCCACACCGCGATGCAGACGATCGCGACCAGGACTTGCAGTGCAAGCAGCGTGACACGCGACATCAGACCGCCTCCGCCGCGTGGGTGGATTGCGCGTAGCCCTTCATCACCTCGTCCTTGAGCACGCTCCAGATCTCGCGATGCAGCGCATGAAACTCCTTGTCCAGCCGCACCTCGAAAATGTCGCGAGGGCGCGGAAGTGTGACGCGCCAGTCGCCGATGATGCGCGAGGACGGCCCCGCCGACATGATCACAACGCGGTCGGCGAGCGCGATGGCCTCCTCGAGGTCGTGGGTCACGAACAGTACGGCCTTGCGGTCGGCGTTCCAGAGATCAAGCAGCAGATTGCCCATGACCTGGCGCGTCTGCGCATCGAGGGGCCCGAACGGCTCGTCCATCAAGAGGATTTTGGGATCGCGGATCAGGACCTGCGCGAGCGCCACGCGCTTGCGCTGGCCGCCAGAAAGCATGTGGGGATAGCGGCCCGCAAAGGCGCCGAGGCCCACGGACGTCAGCCATTTCTGCGCCCGGGGCAGCGCCTCGGCACGCGGCGTGCCCCTGATCTCGAGGCCGATGGCAACGTTGTCGAGCGCGGTCTTCCAGGGAAACAGCGCGTCGGCCTGGAACAGATAGCCGGCATCCCGGTTCAACGCCGCCAGCGGCCGATCAAATATCCGGACGCTGCCGGCGGCCGGCTTCAGTAGGCCGGCGGCGACGTTGAGCAGCGTGGATTTACCACAGCCGGTCGGCCCGACAATGGCGACGAACTCGCCCTGCGCGACCGTCAGATGAGCCTTCTCCACCGCTGTATAGACCCGGCCGTCCCCCAGCCGGAACGCAACCTTGGCATCTTCCAGCGCCACCGCCGTGGGCGTTGTCATGTGTTCCCTCCAAACTTGGCTTGATGCCTTAGCTGCTCGCGCGACCAAGTTCAATCAAGCGGCCAAGCGTGCTACGCATGGGGATGGCCTTGCTTTCACCTCCCCCGGAGGCGAGGGTGAGAGAACAGCGAGCCCACCAGCGATGCCTTCCCGGCCGGCGATCAGCTACCGAAACGTCACCAAGAGCTTCGGCTCCCTCCGGGCCGTCGACGATGTGTCACTCGACATCGCCGCGGGGGAGTTTCTGGCCGTCGTCGGCGGGTCGGGCTCGGGCAAGACGACGCTGCTGCGGCTCGCCAACCGGCTGATCGAGGCCGATGGCGGCACCGTCACTATCGAAGGCGAGGACGTGCAAAACATCGATCCGGTCGCGCTGCGGCGCCGGATCGGCTACGTTTTCCAGAGCGGCGGACTGTTTCCGCATCTGAGCGTCGCCGACAATATCGGGATCACGCCAAAACTGCTCGGCGCGCCGGCCGCCGAGATCGCCGCGCGCGTCGACGAGTTGATCGCGCTGATGCAGCTCGACCGCGCCTCCCATCGCGACCGGCTGCCGGAAGCGCTCTCGGGCGGCCAACGCCAGCGCGTCGGCGTGGCGCGGGCGCTCGCAGCCAAGCCCCGCATCATGCTGATGGATGAGCCGTTCGGCGCGCTCGATCCCCTCACCCGCGACGCCCTCGGCGAGGATTTTCGCGAGCTGCACAGCAAGCTTGGCCTGACCACCGTGATGATCACCCACGACATGACGGAGGCGATTTTGCTCGCCGACAGGATCGCGGTGATGCGCGGCGGAAGGCTGCTCGCGCAGGGTACACCGGCCGAGCTCTCAGCGAGCAACGACGCCTATGTGCTGGAATTGCTGCGCACGCCACGGCGCCAGGTCGAACGGCTGAACGCACTGCTGCCACTGGGCGGTGCGGCATGAGCCTCTTCAATGATCCGCGCTGGGGCGAGGCGCTGTCGCATTTGCCCGACTATCTCGGCAATCATGTGCGGGTGAGCCTCGCCGCGCTCGCGCTCGGCCTCGTTGTCAGCCTGCCGCTCGCGATCCTGACGCGCAATCGTCCGGCACCGCGCGCCATCCTGCTTGCCCTCGCAAGCATCGTGCAGACCGTGCCGGGGCTCGCACTGCTCGCCCTGTTCTATCCCCTGCTACTGCTCGCCGCCTCCGTGACACTGAAATGGTTTGGCGTCTCGTTCTCGGCGTTCGGCTTCCTGCCGGCGATGCTGGCGCTCGCGCTCTATTCGATGCTGCCGGTGCTGCGCAACGGCATCACCGGACTGAACGGCATCGACCCCGCATTGATCGAGGCCGCCAAGGGCGTCGGCATGACGGCGCGGCAATCACTCGTCATGGTCGAGCTGCCGCTGGCGTTGCCGGTGATGATGGCGGGCATCCGCACCGCTGCGGTGTGGGTGATCGGCACCGCCACGCTGTCGACGCCGATCGGACAGACCAGCCTCGGCAATTACATCTTTGCCGGGCTCCAGACCCAAAACTGGGTGTTCGTGCTGTTCGGTTGTTTCGCTTCAGCGCTGCTGGCGCTCGCCGTCGATCAGCTGCTGGGCCTGATCGAGAGCGGCCTGCGTCAGCGCGGTCGCCTGCGTACTGCGCTCGGTGCGACTGGTATCGCGGCGCTGGTTGCGGCGACGCTGGTTCCGACGATGGGACGCTCATCGTCCGGCTACGTTGTCGGCGCGAAGACCTTTGCCGAGCAATATGTGCTCTCGGCCCTGCTTCGGGACCGCCTCCAGGCGGCCGGCCTCGAAGCGACCGCACGGTCCGGCCTCGGCTCGAGCGTGATCTTCGGAGCGTTGAAAGCCGGGGATATCGATCTTTATGTCGATTATTCCGGCACGCTCTGGGCCAACCAGCTGCACCGCACCGATATCAAGCCACGCGCGGAACTGGTGGCGGAGTTGAAGACGGCGCTCGCCAAGGACAACATCACCCTGCTCGGCGAACTCGGCTTCGAGAATGCCTATGCGCTGGTGATGCCGAAGAAGCGCGCCGACGCGCTCGGCATCCACACCATCGCCGATCTGGCCGCGCATACCTCGACCATGTCGATCGCCGGCGACTACGAGTTCTTCTCGCGACCCGAATGGGCGGCGCTGCAGAAGGCCTATGGTCTTCAGTTCAGCGCGCAGCGCCAGATGCAGCCGGACTTCATGTATGCGGCCGTGGCCAGCGGCGAGGTCGACGTGATCGCAGGCTACACCAGCGACGGCCTGATCGCGAAATATGATTTGGTGGCGCTCGACGATCCCAAGCAGGCGATCCCGCCCTATGATGCCATCCTGCTGCTGGCACCGAAGCGCGCCGGCGACGAGCGGCTGAAGGCGGCGCTGAGCCCGCTGCTCGGCAAGATCGACATCTCCACCATGCGCGAGGCAAACCTGCGCGCCAGCGGCAACGATGCGAACTCCTCGCCGGATGCGGTGGCGAAGTGGCTGTGGGAGAAGGTCGGCGGGCGCTAGAGTATTCTAGGCGCAACGCCCCGGCGCGCTCCCACTCCGCCGCTTATTATATGACCGGCTTCTCGATCGCACCGCCGGCGTCGACCCAATCCTTGAAGGCGCCAACGTTGTAGACATGGGCGTAGCCCATATCCTTGAGCACCTTGCCGGCCAGGGCGGAACGACCGCCTGAGGCACAATAAAGTATTACGGTCTTCTCCTTGGCAAACGCCTTGTCGTGATACGGCGACTCGGGATCGGCACGGAACTCCAGCATGCCGCGCGAGACATTCACCGCGCCATGAATCTTGCCGCTCTTTTCGATCTCCGGCGCATCGCGCACGTCGAGCACGAGCGTGTTGCCCTTGCCGATCATCTCCTTCGCCTGGGCCGGCGTGATCTTGGTCACGACGGCGTTGGCCGCCTCCAACATCTGCTTAACGGAAATTGCCATGATTCTACCTCTCGTGTGCGGTCCGATCGAGTGCTGCCATTGGGCGGCCTCGTCTCTCGTCGCGTCCCTCGTTTCGAGGACGGCGCGAACAACGTATCATGGATGCGGCAAAGTGGCTCTGCGACAGGATGGGGGACAATAGGCAAGGTTGAGGGGGCAGCCGCAGGGGACGTCGGCCACCCCCTCGTGCCCATCTCGTGGAGGACGAGAGGGCAAAGTACAATCAGATCACGCCCTCACCTCCTGACGCTGAAACAGCACATAGCTGAACGCGAACAGGACGATGGTGCCGGCGACGAGGCCGACGGTCTGCGGCCACGCGAGCATGACGCTTTCACCGAAGGGCAGCGGCGCGCCCATAACGGCGCCTCGGAGCTGGTCGAGGAAGACGGGGCCGAGCGCACGGGTCGTCGGCGACAGCACCGCAAGCATCGCTTCCTCAAACAGATCGTTCGGCGACAGCCGCAACAGCTCCTGCGTCCACACCGCAGTCGCCGGATCGTTCAGGCCGAGCATCGCATAACGCGGATCGGCTGGTGCGACCACCTGTGCCAGAGCCGGAGCCAGCATCGGCCAGAGCACCGTCAGGAGCAGCCAGACGCCCAGCGAGACCAGGGCCGCCGTAGCAGCCGACCGGAACACCGTGGACAGCAGCATCGCCAGCGACAGCCAGACACCCGCATAGAAGATCGCCACGACCAGGAATACCAACGATCGCGCGACCTCCTCGCTGCCGGGCGGCACGCCGAGGAAGATCAGGCCGAGCCCGATCACCAGCAACCACAGGGCGGCAAGGCTGATACCGATGGTGGCGAGCGCCGCAAGGAACTTCCCCATCAGCAGGGCATCACGATAAATCGGCTGCGCCAGGATGCGCGACAATGTTCGCCTGTTGTGCTCGCCGTTGACTGCGTCAAATCCGAGTCCAATCGCCATCAGCGGAATGAGGAAGCCGAGGATCGCGACGAAGGACGGCAACGGCGCCTGATCGATCGTGAAGAGCCGCAGCAGCAGGAACGGATCCTCGGCGGTGTTCTGCCTGAGGCTGTTGATGGCTTCGTACAGGGCCGCAAGTGCCGTGAAGACGATCAGGAGCTGCAGCATCAACATGCGAACGCTGGAGATATGGTCAGCGAGCTCCTTGACGAAGACGGTCGACATTCCCTGGAACGGTGATCCCTCACGCCGCATGACGAACGCCTCCCGCAGGCTGGTCCTGGAAATAGCGTGCGTAGATCGCTTCGAGGCTCGGCTCGTCGACGGACAGTCTGCGCAAGGACCCGTCAACGGCGACCACTGCGCGCGCCGCATCCGGCCGCACGTCACGCTCGGCAGTCATGCGGAAGCGATCGGCGGCGAGCGTCTCCACGTTGGTGACGCCGGGAATCATGGCGAGCCGCCTGGCGATCCCCAGACCTTCAGCCTCGACCTCCACGACAAAGCCAGCCCCCAACACCTTGACCGCGAGCTCCGGCACCGCCCCCATCAGCACGATGTGACCGGCCTTGAACAACGCGACGCGATCGCAGATGCGCTGAACCTGGTCGAGCATGTGGGACGACAGCAGCACTGTGATGCCTTCGGCCTTGAGCTCTCCGATCAAGCCCAGAAACTCCTGGGTCGCTTGCGGATCGAGGCCCGATGTCGGCTCGTCCAGGATCGCGATCTCGGCGCGCTTCATGATGATCTCGGCAAGGCCTAGCCGCTGCCGCATCCCGCGCGAGAAGGTCGCGACCCGCTTCGAGGCGACGTCGACCAGCCCGACGCGTCGCAGCGCCTGTTCGATCCTGCCCCCACGCTCCGCACGGGCGAGCCCCATCAGCTTGCCCGTGTAGGCGAGATTCTCCGCCGCCGTGAGCTGGTCATAGAAGCCCACGGCATCCGGCAGATAGCCAACGCGGCGCTTGACCTTGAGCGGCTCGCGCGCCGGATTGAAGCCGAGCACGCTGATCTCACCCGACGAGATCTCGGTCAGGCCGAGCATCATCAGGATGGTCGTGGTCTTGCCGGCCCCGTTGGGGCCGAGCAGGCCGAACACCTCGCCCCTGATGATGTCGATGTCGATGCCGTCAACGACCGCCGTATCGCCGTAGCGCCTGGTCAGGCCGCGAGCATGGATGACCGGTGGGGTCATGGTTTGGGTCTGTTGCTCGTTCATCGCCGTCCGAACCTCGCAACGGCACCCAGCATCAACAGCAACGCGACGCCGATGACGCCGGCGCCGGCCATTCCCCAGACGGTCGAGGTGCCGACCGTGATGCGGAACTGGCTCGACGCGGTTTCACCCTTGGAGGTGGCGCGGATGTTGGCCTGATAATCGCCCGCCAGCGACTTGTCGCTGGGCGTCAGCAGCGCCTGGACCTCGCTATCCTTGCCGGGCACGAGGCGATCGATCGTCGCCGGCTCGAACGTCACTTTCCAACCGTTCGGCGCCGTGCCGGCCAGCGTGATGTTCTCGGCCGGCGCCGTCCCGCTGTTGCTCACGACGATCGGGATCGAGCTCTGCTTGCCTGCGACGGCACGCGCACTCAGCAGGCCATCGCGGCCCGAGATCTGGAGCTGCGGTTCGCCGACCACATCGAGCGCAAGCTCGGTCGTGGCTGAAGCGTCGCCCGCCTTCACCGTCACCTTCACCGGAAAATGGCCGGCAGCGGTCGAGCTGGGCGGCCGTACCTTCAGCTTGATGTCCTTGGACTGACCCGCATCGATCGGAATCGACGACAGCTCCTGCGTCCCATAGGCTTCGGTGAACGAGGTTTCGAAATTGGCAGGTGCATCGGCGGCGAAGCTGGCGACAACGTTGCGGCCTGAGTCGTTCTTGATCGAGAGCGTGTAGTCGAAATTCGATTTCGGACTGCCCCGTAGCGACGGCAGGCTGGACTTCAAGCTGAGCTTGGCGGGCAGCTCCTTGGCGAGCGACACGGCGATGGGTAGTTCGGCGTTGGTGCCCTGCCCCTCCGCCTTGACCGTGAGCGTATGTGCGCTGAGATCGCTGGTGGCGGGGATGTCGAGCCGAAGCTGGAGCGCGACACTGCCATCGGGCGCCGGCATCGCTGCGCCGACCGGCTGGCCGCCACCCAGCAAAGTCGCGGTCCAACCGCTCGGCACGCCGGCGACCGAAAGCTGGTAGCGCTCCGGCGCGAGGCCGTAGTCCTGCAACCGCAGCGACACATTGGTCGTGGTCCCGGGCCGTACCGTGACTGCCGGATAGTCGGTCATGAGGTAGAGGCCCTTGATGTCGTGCGCCGGCTCGGCCGCATAAGCGGACGGACTGAGCAACATGAGGGCAAATGCAAGACGCGCAGCATCAAGCGCTCGCATGGACGATACTCCTGCAAGGAAAGTGGACCAGAGACGCGCCGCCTGAAAGACGACGGCGACGGCTTGCCGGATGATGGGAGAAATCGTGACAAAGTTTGGGAGGCGAAGCGCCGCCCCAATTACAAGTCGGTGATTTCAGGCATTTTCGCCTCAGACTTTAGTTTGAAAGCGGTGCGCGCCATCGAAAGATTAAAACATCGTAATACGATACTTTCACGCAAACGCAGTCGCCAGAAAGGCCGCGATGATTCCGCCGATCAGCAGATACTTCACGAGATAGTACACACGCCTGTTCCAGGATTTCATCCGCTTGCCGAACAGCCGTACCTGGTAGGCATAGGCAAAAATGCGGTTGATCCAGCCGACGCGCTCGCCCTCCACATTCTGCGTCGCGCTCTCACTGATGATGTGCCGGGAGACCCAGCGGTTGACGGAGATCATGGCGCGCGTCCTAAGCGGCCGCTCGACGTCGCAGAACAGGATCAGGCGATCATCGCCGGTCGTGTTCTCGGCATAGTGCAAATAGGTCTCGTCAAAAAGCAGATCTTCGCCGTCACGCCAGACGTAGGGCTCGCCGTCGATCAAGATACGGCATTCGCCCGGCGACGTCGGCACTTGGAGAGCGAGGTGATAGCGTAGCGAGCCGGCATAGGGATCGCGATGCTGCACGAGACGGCCGCCAGGCGGAAGGTTCGCGAACATCGCTCCCTTGATGATCGGAATGCCCTCGAGTAGCGCGACGGTCTTCGGACAATTGGCGAGGGCCGATGGCAACGGCTCTTCGTACCACTTCAGATAAAAGCGCTTCCAGCCCGTGCGGAAGAACGAATTGAAGCCCCAATCATTGTACCTGTCGGCTGCCTTGATGGCGCCCTGCGCAAACAGTTGCTGCGCCTCTTCACGGATCGTCTGCCAGTTCTGGCGCAAGACGAGGAGCTCCGGAACCATTCCGACATCCAGGATCGGCCGGTTCGGCACCGCAGAGAAGGTGTACATCAGGACATTGTACGGCGCCATCAAGGTCGAGTGATCCGACAGCTGGCGCCAGAATCCGAGCCGCACGCGTCCGCGAAAATGGACCGTGAGCGTCGAGCCGATGAAGGCCCACAGCACAAGAAATTGCGGCGACAGCAGGCGCATAACCATCGCAAAATCCGTAAAATATCAAATGGCGCTATATTAGCAGTCTGCCGAGCCAGGCTCAACAGTGACGTCCGGCATTAAAGCCCCCGGATCATCCCTGCATCGATCAGCAGCCGGTTCAGCCGCCGCGCCTCGGCGCCGTCCTTGCAACCATAGAAGATGCCGTTGCAGCGGAGCATGATAGCCTTTTGCTCCGCAAACGACGGGTCGAGCGGAATACCGGCGGCTTCCTGGATTACCAGCGGCAGATAGGGGCCATCGATTGTATCCATCACGGCAGCGCTCTTCACAGGCTCGAAATTGACCGCGTCGATGGCGTAATAGGTCGCATAGAGACGCGGATCATAGGCGTCGAGCTTCTTGCCGATTGCGCCTTCGTCGAGCCCTGGCTCGAGGATGGCAGGCGCGAACTCGGGCTGATGATCGCCATAGCGCACGATCAGGAACGGCTCGCCGGGAAAATTCTTCTTCAAGCCCGCGACGAAGGCTTTGTATTGCTCGGCGCTCATCGCCTGGCGGCGCAGATATTCGTCGATGGACGGCACGTTGCCCGGCGCGCGCCAGTTCGGCAGCAGGTCGGGGCGGAAGCGCGTCTCCCAGGGGAAATGATTGGCACCGAGATAGATGAAGGTGAACAGCGGCTTGTTGGGCGTGCGGTCGCCCATCAGCCGGAGCGCCTTGTCGTAGAAGAAGCTGTCAGGCTCGACGTCTTTCGCGCCGAGATCATGAGAGTCGAGGAAGCGTTCGACGCCGGTCGTCATCTGGAAGGTGCGCGCGCCCATGAAGCCGCCATAGGCCGGATAGAGCGACATGGTGTCGTAGCCGCAACGGCGCAGCGCCAATGGCAGGCCACGTTCGACGCGGCCCGACGCAATGCGCGTCACGAAATAGGCGAAGCGGCCGAACGAGCGCGCGGACAGACCCGCGAGCACGTTGTATTCGGTGAACCAGCTCGGCCCGCCATTGCTTTCAGCCAGGAAGGTACGCTCCTTGCCATCCCAGGACTTGAAATGGCTGCCATAGCCCGATGGCACCTTGATACCCTGCGCGGCGCGGATGTCGAAGCTCGATTCATCATGGATCATGATGATGTTCGGCCGGCGGCCGGCCGGGTGGCAGGCATCGACCAGCGGCATGTTGAGCCGCTCGTTGGTCGAGGCGGCCGACTCCATGAAGCCGTACTGCACGAAATCGGACACCGCAGTGACGCCGGAGCGGAAGAACTTTGAAAGATAGCCGTCGTCGTAATAGCCGCGCCAGGCTTCGTCAGGATGATAGACGGAATAGAAGACCAGAGCGGCGAGACAGGCGAGCTTGCAGGCGAGCGCCGGAAGGCGGCGGATGCGGAACGGATCGAGCCACCACAGCGCGTACATCAACGGCAGCGTCACGAGGCCAGCCCCGATCACCGACCAGCGCAAATTCGGGAAGATCGTGAACAGGAACGCGACCGTGTCGCGATCGATCATCATCAGGTCGATGAAGTTGACCGTCATCTGCGCAACGTCGTGCTTGAGCCGGGACAGCAGCACCAGCACCACGACCATGGTGAGCGACAATGCGCCCGACAGCGCCGGCCGGCGGAGCAGTGTGATCCAGAAGAAGTTGAGGATGCCCCAGGCGAGCAGGAAGGAGAGCCGCGAGGCGAAATCCGTCTCTGTCTCGGACATCAGCGCAAGCGCGGCGACATGCGGCGCGGCTACCGCAAGCAGCCGCCAGGTACCGAGCGCGGCGACGCTCGCCAGAGCGGCAGTGGCGGCGGAAGGACCTGGATTGGGCGCGGACGCCATCGACGACACGCTGAACTTGGGTCCGGCGCGGTGATGCGAAGCCGGTTGGCTGGCCTGAAGACCGCCAAGGCGTCCGGCGCAGCCGGCTGCACCGTGTCACAAAACTGTAACGGAACGGTCACAGGCAGGCAACGCGCGCGGCGATGCGACCTTCGCTTAATGTTAGCGGGCGGCGAAGGGCCGCACCGGGGGCGAGCTAGCGCTTGGCGATCCCTGCGATGAACAGATCAATCACCCCTTCCGCCATCCGCTCGATTTCCCCCTCCGCCACGCCCCAGCGCGGAAAATGGCCGTCGAGGTTCATCCGGGAAAAACCGTAGATCAGAGCGCGGCCGGCAATCAGGATGCGCTTCAGATCCGACGAATGCAGCAGGCCCTCGGAGGCCGCCTCAGCCAACATCCGTTCGCTCAGTGCGACCAGCTCGGCATTGTCGCGGATCAATTCGGCGGAGCTGCCATACGCGAAATAGCGTCCCGTTGAGATGATCTCGAAATGCGCAGGGTTGTGCATCGCCCAGCGCACATAGGCGATGCCGAAGGCGCGGAAGCGCACCAGGGGGTCAGCGGAGGTCGCTTCGGCCAGCGCGGCCTCGATCTCGATGCGAAAGCGCCGCTGCGCCTCCTCAGCCACCGCCGCCATCAAGGCGTCGCGGTTGGGAAAGTGCCGGAATGGTGCTCCCGGTGACACCGCGGCCCGGCGCGCCGCCTCACGGACCGAGACCTCGGTCCCCTCGGCCGCCAGTTGCAACGCAGCATCGATCAGCACCCGGCGGAGGTCGCCGTGGTGATAGGGCCGGGCTTCGGGTGTCTGGCGACGGCCGCGGGGCTTGGAAATCCGGGGCTTGGAGGTCTGACGGGCAGGCATACGGCTTCCTAGCATCACTCGAACGTGAATGTAAGCGGCGATTACACCGTTGACGACCATCGAGCATCGAAATGTAATCGGTGATTACATAATGGAGGAAGCCGCCATGATATCGCGACGTCACACCTGGTTCGAAGGCTGGCGGCTGCTCGCCGTGCTCACGCTGAGCCTGCTCGCCTTGAGCTTCTGGATTGCCTCGATGCGGCAATTCGAGGTCGAGGGCGTTCGCGTGGTGATCCGCTTCACGGCGCGCAGCTCGCTGCTGTTGTTTTGTCTCGCCTTCGGCGCTGCAGCGCTGGCGCGGCTTTGGCCCAACGCCTGGACGCGCTGGCAGCGCCGCAACCGCCGCTATCTCGGCTTGAGCTTTGCGGTCTCCCACGCCATCCATGCGGTGGCGATCGTCGTCTTCGCCAGGATGGATCCGGCAGGTTTCGCGGAAGCCACCTCGCCGGCCTCCTACATCTTCGGCTGCATCGGCTATGCCATGATCATGGCCATGAGTGCGACCTCGTTCGATTGTACGGCCGCGCTGATCGGACCGCGGGCCTGGCGCACGCTGCACCTCGTCGGCGGGTACTATCTCTGGATCCAGTTCATGGTGTCGTTCGGCAAGCGCGTACCGGCGATGCCCGCCTACGCGGCGTTTCTCATTCCGCTGCTCGCGGTGATGGCGCTGCGGATGATCGCAATGACGCGCCACCCGCGCGGGCAAGCCATCGCGGCGGGCTGAGAGCACGGCTTGCAAGAAGGCGTATCGGGTGTCTGTTCTTAAGATGAAGCGGCGCGCGAACGTCGCGAATTGCTGCTGATGATGCCCTGAGAGTGCGGATGAAGAGCCGAGTCCTAGACCCTGAGGACACAGCACTTTTGATGATCACGAGCTCTGAGAAAATTTTGAAAAACGACGCGAACACAAGAATGTGGTTTAAGCGTCAGTTCTTGGCTCTCTGGAAGCACTTCAACGCGCGAAGAATTTGAATGAAGCAGCAATGCTTCGCGCGAAAAGAGAAGAGCGAGACCGCTGTTGCGATCTCGCTCAGATGTAATCGCGAAGATTTAAGATTTGGTTTGGCGAACGAAGCTTTTTGTTTCGCTCTTGTCCCGGACAAGCCCAGCGAAGCGGAGCGCAGAGCCGGGACCTAGAAGTGGCAATGGGCTCCGGATCGGCAGCGCACCGCTCGAGCGCTACGCTGCATCCGGAGCACGCAAGCCTTAGTTCTTCGACTTGTCGACCAGCGCGCCCTTCTTGATCCAGGGCATCATGTCGCGCAGCTTCGCGCCGACTTCCTCGATCGGGTGCTGGGCCAGCTTGGCGCGGGTCGCCTTGAACGAGGTCTGGTTGACCTTGTTCTCGAGCATCCAGTCGCGGGCGAACTTGCCGCCCTGGATGTCGGCGAGAACGCGCTTCATCTCGGCCTTCGTCTCTGATGTCACGATACGCGGACCGGTGACGTACTCGCCATATTCCGCCGTGTTCGAGATCGAGTAGTTCATGTTGGCGATGCCGCCTTCATAGATCAGGTCGACGATCAGCTTCACTTCGTGCAGGCACTCGAAATAGGCCATCTCCGGGGCATAGCCGGCTTCGACCAGGGTCTCGTAGCCGCCCTTGATCAGCTCGACCAGGCCACCGCAGAGCACGACCTGCTCGCCGAACAGGTCAGTCTCGCATTCTTCCTTGAAGGTGGTCTCGATGATGCCGGCGCGGCCGCCGCCGACGGCGGACGCGTAGGACAGGCCGAGGTCATGGGCGTTGCCCGAGACGTCCTTGGCGATCGCGATCAGGCAGGGCACGCCGCCGCCGCGCTGATATTCCGAGCGCACGGTGTGGCCGGGGCCCTTCGGTGCGATCATCAGCACGTCGAGATCGGCGCGCGGGTCCAGCAGGTTGAAGTGGACGTTGAGGCCGTGCGCGAACACGAGGGCAGCGCCCTTCTTCATGTTGTCGTGCAGGTGCTCACGGTAGATGTCGCCCTGGAGCTCGTCGGGGGTCAGCATCATGACGAGGTCGGCCCATTTGGCGGCTTCGGCGACTTCCATCACCTTGAAGCCGGCGGCTTCCGCCTTCTTCACCGAGCCCGAGTCCTTGCGGAGCGCAATGGCGACGTCCTTGACGCCGGAGTCCTTCAGATTGAGCGCATGGGCGTGGCCCTGGCTGCCATAGCCGACGATGGCGACCTTCTTCCCCTTGATCAGGTTCAGGTCGGCGTCGCGATCGTAATAAACACGCATAGTCGTTTCCTCGTTGAGGGCCGGAAATCGGCCGATGGTCAGTGTCCGAAGGGTGGAATTTGCGGATTTCGAGGGCTGTCTAGAGCATTTCGGCCCCTGAGGGAAACCCGTTTCTGCATGGAAATCCGCGACATCATGCATCCATGAAAACGGGGTAGAGGGAGGCGAGCAGCAAGAGCGCCATCACGATATTGAAGGCGCGGACCAGCCGCTCCGAGGTCAGCACCGGCCGCAGTGCAGTGCCGAAGAAGGCCCAGACCACGGTCGAGACCGTGCCAACCAGCAGACTGATCAGGGTCTGGATCGCGATGTTGACCGGAAACCGGGCAATGGCCGCATAGGCAGTGATGGTGCCGATCACGATCACCCAGCCCTTGGCATTGATCCATTGGAACATGGCCGCGCCCCAGAAGGTCATCGGGCCACGGACGTCTGCATCGCCCGGTTTGGCCGGACCGGCGAACGCGATCACGGCCGCGAGGTAAATCAGGTAAGCGGCGCCGGCATATTTCAGGATTGTCTGGAGGATCGGGTACGCCAGGAACACGGTGCCGAGCCCAAGACCCACCGCGGCGACCATGAAGGCAAAGCCGAGCACGATGCCGACGATGTGCGGAATGGTGCGGCGGAAGCCGTAGGTCAGCCCGGAGGACATCAGCATGATGTTGTTCGGCCCAGGCGTGAAATACATCACCACCATGAAGGCGAGAAAGGCGTAGAACAACGAATTGGCCATCATCACCTCACGCGGTCTTCGCAAGCGGTTGCGGGCGCTTGACCAGCACCATCACCGCGATGCCACCGATCACGGTCAGCATCCCAGCGAGGCGCAGCGGCCCGAACCGCTCGCCGAACACGATGCTCGACGCCGCCGAGCCAACGAACGGCACCAGCAGCGCGAACGGGACCACTTGCGCAGCGGGATAGTCACGCAGCAACCGGCCCCACAGCCAATAGGCGATGCTGGTGGAGACGGCGCCGACCGCCAGCAGGCAGATCAGGCCCGTCAGCGACATATGGATCAGCGAGTTGAAGGTCGGAACGGGCCCGTTGACGACGAGCGCTAGCGCGAACAGCGGCACTGCGGTGGCGAGACAGAGCCAAGCGAACAGGTCGAACATCGGGACGCGGCGTGCGCCACGCAGCAGCAGATTGCCGATTGCGAAGCTGATCGGCGAGATCATCAGCACGGCGAAGGCGCTGACGCTGAAATCATAACCGACCGTGCCGCAGATCATTAGCAGTCCGACTGCGGCAATGGCGATCCCGAGCGTCTGCACCGGCGTCGGACGCTCTCCGAAGGCAATCGTCGCAAAGCCGATGGTGAACAGCGCCTGGCTCTGCACGACGACGGAGGTCAGGCCCACCGGCACGCCATGCGCGATACCATAGGCCTGGCTCAGGAACTGACCGAGAAACAGCGTGAAACTGATTGCGATCAGTAGCGACCAGCCGACTTTCGGCTTGGGAATGAACAGGCACGGCAGTGCGGCGATGGAAAAGCGCATCGCCGTCATCAGCTCCGGCGAAAACTCGTCGAGCGCGATCCGGCTCGCCACAAAGGCAAGCCCCCAGATGATCGCCACCATGAGGGCGATGAGGATGTCGGCCGGCTTCATTGTTGTTTCCGGTTCTGCCCCGTCGTGCAGCCCTGCTCGTTCTTCTGCTCTAGCCTTGCTCGCCGGCTTTCGGTTTGCGTAAGAGATAAGTGCCGTGCATCGGTGCATGATAGTCAGCCGAGACCAGCGCGAAGCCGACATCAGTCAGCATCCGCTCCATCACCCAGCCGAAGGTGGAATATTCGTCGCGCATATGCGTCACCACGCTTTCGCGCGAAAAGTCGTGGTTCTTGATCTGGTAGTCGGCCCATTGCTCGACATCGCGCTCGACCGCATCGGGCATCGAGGCGTACACGATATCGCGCAGATAGAAGCTCGCGCCCGGCTTCAGCGCACGAAAGATCCGCGACATCGCCACGGCTTTCCAGAAGTCCGGCAGGTGATGGAGCGTGAACTCGCTGACGATCAAATCATAGGATTCGGGCCGATAAGCGAAGGAGAGCAAGCCAGCCGATTGCGTGCGCACGGGCGCCTTGCGGTCGCGGGCGTAGATTTCGGCTAGTGCCAACATGGCGGGCGAGATGTCGATGGCGTCGACCTCGGCGCCCATCAAGGCCGCTTCGGTGGCAAGAACGCCGTTGCCGCAGCCGATATCGGCAATACGCCAGCCGCGCTGGACTCCCAGCATTTTCAGTGCGGCGCGCGCCCGCAGATCGGCATCGTCGTGGGCGTCGTAGATCGACGCCACCGCGGGCTCGATGCCCATCCGGTTCCGCTCGTTATAGTACCAGTCGCGCGCCAGCATGGCTCACATCCCCTCAGGCCCGCGACCGATCGCGGCAACGCCGGTGCGCGACACCTCGACAAGGCCGAGCGGGCGCATCAGGTCGATAAACTGGTTGATCTTGTCGGTATTGCCCGTGATCTCGAACACAAAGCTCTCGGTGGTCGCGTCGATCACGCGGGCGCGGAAGGCATCGGCGAGCCTGAGCGACTCGACGCGATGCTCGCCCTGCCCACGCACTTTCACCATGGCGAGCTCTCGCTCGATCGAGCGCTTCGTCTGCGTCATGTCGACGACCTGGTAGACCGGGATCATGCGGTCGAGCTGGTGCTTGATCTGGGCGATCACCATCGGCGTGCCCGTGGTGACGATGGTGATGCGCGAAAGGTGCTTCTGGGCCTCGGTCTCCGAGACCGTGAGGCTCTCGATGTTGTAGCCGCGCCCCGAGAACAGGCCGATGACGCGCGCGAGCACGCCCGGCTCGTTCTGAACGAGCACCGCGAGCGTGTGCGTCTCGTTGGGATCGTGGCGCTCTTCGATGAAGTAAGCGGATGCGGGCTGGTTCATTTGTCGTCCCCCTCTATTCTCTCTCGTCATGCCCCGCGAAGGCGGGGCATCCAGTAATCACCGGCGTCGAAAGTCCCACGACCGCCGCGGCGTACTGGATCGTCCGGTCCCGTCTACGCCAACGCTTCGACGGGGCTTGCGGTCTCAGGCACGCCGAAGCTTTAGCGGAGGCGGCAAGCCGGACGAAGACAGTGGTGTACTGGACCGATGCTCGCATCATCATGCGACCACCCATTGCTTGAACAGATCGAAATCGATATTGCCGCCGGACAGCACGAGACCGACGCGCTTGCCCTTCAGCTTGCTCTTTTCCTGTATCGCCGCGGCGAGCGCGGCCGCGCCGGCGCCTTCGGCAAGATTGTGTGTATCGGTCCAGTAGGCGCGGATCGCGGCAGCGACCTCGTTGTCGGTGACCTGGACAATGCGGGAGGCACCTTTGCGGATCAGCGCGAACGCGTCCGCGTCAGGGATGCGCGTCGCCATGCCGTCGGCATGCGTATTCGCGGTCTCTGTCGTCACGATCTTGCCGGCCGCGAACGAGAGCGCATAGGACGGCGCCTCCGTCGACTGCACGCCGACGATCTCGGTGTTCAGGCCAAGAAGGTCGCGCGCCATGATGCAGCCGCAGATGCCGGAGCCCTGCCCGATCGGCACATAGAGAATGTCGATATCCGGCGCCGACCTGAACAGTTCGAGCGCATAGGTCACAACACCCAGCACGAGATCCGGGTGAAACGACGGCACCATATGAAGGCCGGAGAATTGCGCGCGGCGCTCGGCTTCCTCGCGGGCGGCCTGAAAGTCCTCGCCATGCTCGACCAGTTCGGCGCCAAAGGCCTTCATCGCCCGGTTCTTCTCGACCGAGTTGCCGCGCGGAACATAGATCACCGCCGGCACGCCGTGACGGGCCGCGGCAAAGGCCAGGCTCTGGCCGTGATTGCCGCGCGTCGCAGAGATGATGCCCGGCGTATTCGGGCGCTCACGCTTGAGACGGTCGAGATAGACCAGGCCGCCGCGCACCTTGAAGGCGCCGATCGGCGTGTGGTTCTCGTGCTTCACGACGACCTCTGTGCCGAGGCGCCCAGCGAGCAGCGGCCAGCGGTGTGCCGGCGTTGCCGGCACCGCCTGCCCCACGATCGCATGTGCGCGTTCGAGCTCCGTCAGGTCGAACATGGCCTCACACCAGTGCCTTGCCGCCGGCGAACGCCTTGGCGGTCGCCTCGTCGTTGGCCTGCTCGGGCAGCAGCATCTCGTTGTGTGCCTTGCCGGAGGGGATCATCGGGAAGCAGTTTTCCAGCGCTGCGACGCGGCAATCGAACAGCACCGGGCGCTTGACCGAGATCATCTCCTTAATGGCACCCTCGAGATCGCCCGGCTTGGTCACCTGAAGTCCAACGCCGCCATAGGCTTCCGCGAGCTTGACGAAGTCAGGCAACGCTTCCGAGTAGGAATGCGACAGCCGGTTACCGTGCAGCAGTTGCTGCCACTGCCGCACCATGCCCATGTACTGGTTGTTCAGGATGAAGATCTTGATCGGCAGCTCGTACTGAACCGCCGTCGACATCTCCTGCATCGTCATCTGCACCGAGGCGTCGCCCGCGATGTCGATGACGAGGCTGTCTGGATGGGCGACCTGCACGCCGATCGCGGCCGGCAGGCCGTAACCCATCGTACCGAGACCGCCAGAGGTCATCCAGCGATGCGGCTCCTCGAAACCGTAGAACTGCGCCGCCCACATCTGGTGCTGACCGACCTCGGTCGTGATGTAGGTGTCCCTGCCGCGCGTAGCCTCGAACAGGCTCTGGATCGCGTGCTGCGGCAGGATGATGTCATTGCTCTTCTTGTAATAGAGCGAGTTGCGGGCACGCCATTGCGCGATCTGCTGCCACCAGCTCTTGATGTCAGGCTTCTTCGCCTCGGCCTTGAACACCTGCAGGATGTCGCCGAGGATGTTGCCGCAATCGCCGATGATCGGCACATCGACGCGGATGTTCTTATTGATCGAGGACGGGTCGATGTCGATGTGGATCTTCTTCGAGTTCGGCGAGAATGCATCGACGCGGCCGGTGATGCGGTCGTCGAAGCGCGCGCCGACGCACAACATGACGTCGCAATCATGCATCGTCATGTTGGCCTCATAGGTGCCGTGCATGCCCAGCATGCCGAGCCAGTTCTTGCCCGACGCGGGGTATGCACCGAGGCCCATCAGCGTTGACGTGATCGGGAAGCCCGTCACCTCGACCAACTCGCGCAACAGCTTGGTGGCTTCGGGACCGGAATTGATCACGCCGCCCCCGCTGTAGATCACCGGGCGCTTGGCGTTCGCCAGCAGCGAGACAGCTTTGCGAATCTGCGTCGCATCGCCCTTGACACGCGGCGCGTAGGAGCGGTGGACGTCGGATTTGCGCGGCGGATGATACGTGCCGGTCGCGAACTGCACGTCCTTGGGAACGTCGACCAGCACCGGGCCCGGACGGCCCGTGGTCGCGACGTAAAACGCTTCGTGCAGGACCTTGGCGAGATCGTTGACGTCGCGCACCAGCCAATTGTGCTTGGTGCAGGGGCGCGTGATGCCGACGGTGTCGCACTCCTGGAATGCGTCGTTGCCGATCAGATGCGTCGGCACCTGGCCGGAGATGCAGACCAGCGGGATCGAATCCATCAGCGCATCGGTCAGCGGCGTCACCATGTTCGTGGCGCCGGGCCCTGACGTCACCAGCGCAACGCCGGGCTTGCCCGTCGAACGGGCATAGCCCTCGGCGGCATGGCCCGCGCCCTGCTCGTGGCGGACCAGGATGTGCTGGACCTGGCTCTGCTGGAAGATCTCGTCATAGATCGGAAGCACCGCGCCGCCGGGATAGCCGAAAATGTCGGTCACGCCGTGATCGATGAGCGCGCGGACGATCATCGCTGCGCCGGTCATCTGGTTCGGATCGTGGCTCTTGTCGCTCATTGGCTTGCTCCGGATGCGCTGTTGTCAGCGGCTTCGTTCGTGTCGGGTTCGGGAAATAAAAAAGGCCCCGAAGAGGGACCCTGCACACCGCCTGTCATGTGGATGGCAGCTAGCCATCCCCGGCGGTGTGCCTGGGTACGACGGCGATAAGGAGTTTGGTAATAATGTTACGCATGGCAGGCGGTCGGCTTCCCAAAGGTTGCGCGAAACATAACGACCAAAGCCTCGATGTCAAGGCAAAGCGGCCACTTCCGCGCGATTTTGGCAGTGTAACCGCGTTCCCGGGGTTCGGCGAGAGGTAAATTCGGGAACCCGCGCACAAAAGCACGTCAACCGGACTTTCCAGCCGCTTGGGCGGCTGCTGTCAGCCATCCCCTCGCCTCCTCGGGCTTCACCCACTCGAATTGAGGCAATTGATGCCTGAACCAGGTGAATTGCCGCTTGGCGTAGTGGCGGGTATCGGCCCGGCCGATCATGGCCGCCTCCTCCAGGCTGAGCTCACCGCGCAGATGCCGGATCAGCGCCGGCACGCCGTGGGCCTTCATGGCCGGCAACAGCGGGTCCAGGCCGCGGGCGGCGAGCAGTTCGACCTCGTCAAGGGCGCCGGCGCGCAACATGGCGTCGAAGCGGGCGTCGATGCGGGCATAGAGCTCGTCACGCTCGGGCGCGAGAAACACCGCCTGAAAGCTGCCCTCGGGAAGCAGCGGCGGCTGACCCTCATGGTGCCAGTCGAGCAGCGAGCGCCCGGTCGCCTCGACCACTTCGAGTGCGCGCGCGATGCGCGTGCGATCGCGTAGATTCAGCCGTTCCGCCGCGCGCGGATCGCGGCGCGCGAGTTCCGCATGCAGCGCCTCGACGCCGTTCTGCTCCAGCCGCGCGCGAACACCCTCGCGCACCTCGACCGGGATCGGAGGCACCACGGAAAGGCCTGCGGTCATGGCCTTGAAATACAGGCCTGTGCCACCGACGAAGATCGGCAGGCGCCCATCAGCCCGTACTTCGTCGAGCACCTTCGTGGCGTCGCTCACCCAGGCGCCGGCCGAAAAATTCACGGCCGCATCGACATGGCCGTAGAGACGATGTGGAACGCGCGCCTCCTCATCCTGCGTGGGACGCGCGGTGATGATGCGGAGATCGCGATAGACCTGCATGGAATCGGCATTGATCACGACTCCGCCCGCATTGAGGGCGAGCGCGAGTGCCAGCGCCGACTTGCCGCTGGCGGTCGGGCCTGCGATAAGCACGGCCTTGCTTGAATGCCCCTCGCTCACGAAAACCTCAAATGTCCCTCGTCGCCACGCTGATCTGCAATCCCAACAATCCCGCGCTCGACTCTACAATCGTCGATGGCGCCCGCGCCGTGCTGCCCAGCGCCGCGCCCGCGCACTGGCTGTTCGACGGGGTTGCGGTCGACATTCCCTTCGGCGCCGACAGTAACCTCGAAGCCGACCGTCACGCCATCGAAGAGCGGCTCCGCGAGTTGCGCGGCGACCTGCCCATCGACATCGTGGTGCAGCCTGCCGGTCTCAGGCGCAAGAAACTTTTTCTCGCCGACATGGATTCCACCATGATCGGCCAGGAATGCATCGACGAGCTCGCCGATCTCGTCGGGATGAAGGCACACGTCGCCGCCATCACCGAACGCGCGATGCGGGGCGAGATCGAGTTCGAGCCCGCGCTGCGGGAGCGCGTCGCGCTGCTGAAGGACCTTCCCGCCAACGTCGTCGACGAGGTGCTGAAAAAGCGCATCACGCTGACTCCCGGCGGCCGGGAGCTGGTCGCGACCATGCGCGCCCACGGCGCCTATACTTGCCTCGTTTCCGGCGGCTTCACACTGTTCACGAGCGCGGTCGCCGCCAGGATCGGCTTCCAGGAGAACCGCGCCAACGAGCTCGTCGTGCGCGACGGCAAGTTCACCGGCGAGGTGAAGGAGCCGATTTTGGGTCGCGCGGCGAAGCTCGCGACGCTGGTGGATTTGATGGAGTCGTTCGATCTCGACGACATCGACTCCGTCGTCGTCGGCGACGGCGCCAATGATCTGGCGATGATCCAGGCGGCGGGGCTGGGCGTGGCGTATCACGCCAAGCCGGCGGTGGCCGCTGCCGCCGCAGCGCGGATCGACCATGGCGACCTCACCGCGCTGCTCTATGCGCAAGGGTATCGGCGGGAGGAGTTTGTCGAGGTATAGCCTGGTCTCCGCTGTCATCACCCGCGAAAGCGGGTGATCCAGTATCCCAGAGACCGCAGTGCTGAAACCGAGAAGCCGCAGCGTACCGGATGCCCCGCCTTCGCGGGGCATAACCATTGAGAGTGGAGCGAACCGCGCTCCTATTGCACGCTCAGCGCCACGAAGCGCAATTCGCCGTCGCCGTTGGACACCAGCAGCAGCACCGACTTCTTGCCGTCCTTCTTGAGCTGGTCGATCCGCTTCTGGATGTCGTCGCCGCTCGAGACCGCTTCCTGGGCGACTTCGACGATGACGTCTCCAGCGGAGAGCCGCTTCTCGGCAGCATCCGAATTGGCGTCGACATTGGTGACGACCACACCCTTGACGCTGTCCTTGATCTTGTAGCGCGCGCGCAGATCCTTGTTCAGCACGGCAAGATCAAGGCCCAGCGCCTTCTGCGTCACCGGCTTTTCCGGCGGCGGCTCGTCGGTCTTCACTGCGGCCTGCACCTTGTCCGGATCCTGCAGGCGGCCGAGCGTGACCTTCTTGGTCTGCTCCTCGCCCTTGCGGATCACGACGACGTCGACTTCCTTGCCGACCGCCGTGTCGGCGACGACGCGGGAGAGGTCCTTGGGGTCCTTGACGTCCTTGCCGTCGAACTTGACGACGACGTCGCCCGGCTCGATGCCGGCGGGCTTGGCCGGGCCCTTGTCGTCGACGCCGGCAACCAGCGCGCCGCGCGCCGGCTTGATGTTGAGGCTCTCGGCGATCTCGTCGGTGACCGTCTGGATGCGCACGCCGAGCCAGCCGCGGCGCAGTTCGCCGAACTGGCGGAGCTGATCGACGACGCCCGCAACCGTCTTCGACGGCACGGCGAAACCGATGCCGATCGATCCGCCCGAAGGTGAAATGATCAGCGTGTTGACGCCAATGACGTCGCCTTCGAGGTTGAACAGCGGACCACCGGAATTGCCGCGATTGATGGCGGCATCGGTCTGGATGTAGCTGTCATAGGGGCCCGAGGAGATGTCGCGGTTCTTGGCCGAGACGATGCCCGCCGTCACCGTGCCGCCGAGGCTGAAAGGATTGCCGATCGCGATCACCCAGTCACCGAGGCGCAGCTTGTCCGAGTCGCCGAATTTCACCGCGATCAGCGGCCTCGGCGGCTTGAACTTCAGGACAGCGAGGTCGGTCTTCTTGTCGACGCCGACCAGGTCGGCCTTGATCTTGGTGCCGTCGTTGAGAATGACGTTGATCTCGTCGGCATCGGCGATGACGTGGTTGTTGGTGACCACGATGCCTGACGTGTCGATGATGAAGCCGGACCCGAGCGAGTTGGTCTTGCGCGGCGGGCCGCTGTCGCCGCCCTTGCCGCCACCACCGGGACCTTTGCGGTTCTTGAAGAAGTCGTCGAAGAATTCCTCGAAGGGCGAGCCGGGCGGCAGTTGCGGCATGGTGTTGCTGCCGCCGCCCTTGGCCTCGACCGTCTGCGAGGTCGAGATGTTGACCACCGCGTCGATCACCTTCTCGGCGACGTCGGCGATGCCCTCCGGTCCGCGTGCATAGGCTGGCGAGCCGAGGGCGCTGACAGCGCCGATGACGAGCGCAGCCAACCCAAATCGCAAGCGGGTCGGGACAATGGTGGCAGCGGTCATTGTGGTCTCCAGAGAAAAGGATTCGGCGTCAAGACTGCGCTCGAACGGGGGCACGGCGCAAGCGCGGAGCTTAACGGGCCTCGAGACCCGGACAATACGGCGAAAACCTGCCCCACGCCTTCACTTTGGCGTTGGCCCGCGGCTAGATCGGACGTCGCATCGCCCAGATCAGGATCAAACCGGCCACAGCCGAGCCGATCCCCACCGCCCGCAGGATGTTGTCAGGCGTCGCGATGGCGCTCTTCATGGCCTTGCGCATCCAGTTCGGACTTGCCGCGAACATCAAGCCTTCCAGCACGAACAGGATGCCTAAGCCGATGAGGAAGTCGGCGAACGCAATGGACCTCATCGGATTGGAACCTCCCGTGGTGCTGTTTTTGTCTGGACGAAGGGCGACCAAACTTGCCGCCCTTGTCTAACTTACGGTTTCGCCGGTGTCTCGGTCGCCGTCTTGCCGGACGGGTTACCAAAATACCGGAAGAAATCCGAGTCCGGCCGCAGCAAATAGCGGGTGTCGTCCTTCTTCAGCCCGTTCTCATAGGCCGTCATCGACCGGTAGAAGGCGAAGAAGTCAGGATCCTTGCCATAGGCTTCGGCGAACAGGCGGTTGCGCTCGGCGTCGCCGACGCCGCGGGTCTGCTCGGCCTGCGAGTTGGCGTCGGCAATGATCACCGTCACATCGCGGTCGGCCTTGGAACGAATTTCCTGCGCCTTCTGGGCGCCCTGCGCTCGGAACTCAGCCGCCTCGCGCTGGCGTTCGGACTTCATCCGGTCGTAGACAGCCTGGCTATTCTGTTCCGGCAGATCGGCGCGACGAATGCGGACGTCGACAACCTCGATGCCGTAGCCACCCGCCTCGCGGTCGAGCTGCTCGCGGATGCGCCCCATCAGCTTTTCGCGTTCATCACGCACCACGGTGATGAACGTGACTTCGCCGAGGACGCGGCGCAGCGCCGCGTTCAAGAGCGAGGTGAGCTGGAGGTTCGCCGCCTGGATCGAGCCGACGCTCTGATAGAAGCGCAGCGCGTCCTTGATGCGGTAGCGCGCGAAGGCGTCGACCACGAGCCGCTTCTGGTCGGAAGCGATGACTTCCTGCGAGGGATTTTCGAGATCCAGGATCCTCTTGTCGATGTTGATCACGGAGTTCCAGGGCGCCTTGAAGTGCAGTCCGGGGTCGGTGACGACGTCCACCGGCTTGCCGAATTGCAGCACGATGGTCTGCTCGGTCTGCTGCACCGTGAACAGCGACATGTAGCCGACGATCACGACCAGAAGCGCCGCAAGCAGCACGACAATACCAGTAACGGGGGACCTCATCGGGCACCTCCGCCCGGCTGCTGGCCCGGCATCGTGGGCTTCTTGGCTGACAATTCGCTGAGTGGCAGATAGGGCACAACGCCCTGGCTCGACGGACCACCGTCATAAATCAGCTTGTCCGAGCCGCCGAGCACGCGCTCCATCGTCTCAAGATAGATCCGTTCACGCGTCACGTCAGGCGCCTTCTTGTATTCCTCGTACACTTTCAGAAAGCGCGCGCTCTGGCCCTTGGCCTCGGCGACCGCCTGCTCCTTGTAGCCCTCGGCGGCCTGCAGGATCTTGGCCGCGTTGCCGCGTGCTTCCGGCACGACCTTGTTGGCATAGGTCTGCGCTTCGTTTGACAGCTGCTCGAGATTTGCGCGGGCCGCCTGCACATCGCGGAACGCATCGATCACCTGCGCCGGCGGATCGACCTTCTGCATCTGCACCTGGGTGATCTGGATACCAGCCCCGTAACCGTCGAGCGTCTTCTGCATCAAATCCTGCACAGTGGTCTCGGTGAGCGTCCGTGCGCCAGTCAAAATCGGCTGGATGTCGGAACGGCCGATCACCTCGCGCATCGCGCTTTCGGCCACCGCCTTCACGGTGCCCTCAGGGTTCTGGATGTTGAACAGGAAATTGCCGACGCCGTTGGGCTTGATGCGCCACAGCACGGTGAAGTCGACGTCGACGATGTTCTCGTCGCCGGTCAGCATCAGGCTCTCTTCAGGCACGTCGCGGATCGAGCGGCCACGCCGGGCCGGGTCGTCGATCAGCGTCATGCCGATGGAAATGGTGGAGACACGCAGCGCCTTCGGCAGCAGCACTGTCTCGATCGGATAGGGCAAATGATAATTCAGGCCCGGATCGACGGTGCGCACATGCTTGCCGAAACGGAGCACGACGCCCTGCTCTTCGGACTGCACCCGGAAGAAGCCCGACAGCAGCCAGAGCGCGACGACGACGAGCAGGATCAGCGTGATGCCGATGCCGGAGAAATAGCCGCCCGGCATGATCTGCTGCAGCCGGTCCTGGCCACGCCGCAGAAGGTCTTCCAGATCCGGCGGCCTCGGCCCGACCGGTTGCGGGCCTGTGCCCCATGGTCCTTTCGGACCCGAGCCCCACGGGCCACCGCCCTGATTCTTCCACGGCATTCGACGTTCTCCTCGGCAGGCCGGGACTAGAACTAAAGCCGGCCCGCATTGTCCGGTCCGGCTTTATAGGGGACCGAAAGGACCCTTACAACGCAAGCCTGACCGCCTCACGAGCTATGCTCGGGGGCGGAAAAGTCAATGTAAACATTGGCGAATGCAGTTAATGGGCCGGCCGCCGACGATATGTCACATAGGAGAAGTCGGCGCTGTCGTCCGGGCCGGCGGGATGGCGGACGCGCGCCGTCTCCTCCCACTGCGCCCTGTCGATGTCGAAATGCGTGTCGCCCTCGGGCCGCGCATGAACTTCCGTGATCTCGAGACGGTCGGCACGATCGAGCCATTGCCGGAAGATTTCGGCGCCGCCGATCACCGCAATTTCAGTGGTTGAACGCCGCAGGGCGTCGCCAAGCGCGACCGCGCCGGCATCCGCCGCCGATGTCGTGACGATGGCGCCGGCGGCGCGATAGGCCGCATCGCGCGTGATGACGATGTTGGTGCGGTTCGGCAGCGGCCGGCGTGGCAAAGACTCGAAGGTCTTGCGACCCATGATCACGGGCTTGCCGATGGTGAGCGCCTTGAAGCGCGCCAAGTCGGATTTCAAACGCCACGGCATCGCGTTGCCGGCGCCGATGACGCCGTTCTCCGCGATCGCAACGACGAAGACGATCTCCATCAGGTCGCGCTCCCTGCAAGTCGCGTCAACGCAGGCCCCGTGACGCGACACAGCGTCCAGTCGTCCAGCATCACGGCGCCGAGCGATTTGTAGAACTCGATCGACGGCGCATTCCAGTCGAGCACCGCCCATTGCAGGCGCGACCAGCCGTTATCGAGGCATTCCTTCGCCAGATAGATCAGCAGCGCCTTGCCGAGGCCCTTGCCCCGGTGCGATGGCCGCACATAGAGATCTTCCAGATAGACACCGTGACGGCCGCTGAAAGTCGAGAAATTCAGGAACCAGACTGCAAAGCCGACCGGTTCGCCGTCCCAATCGGCAATCGCACAAAACAGCCTGGGATCGTGGCCGAACAAGGCGTCCGCGATGTCAGCCTCGGTCGCCTCGACCTCATGCGAGAGCTTCTCGTACTCGGCAAGCTCGCGGACGAAATCCAAAACGAGCCCGGCTTCGTCCGAGCGCGCGCGGCGGATGTTGAGCGACATCAGCGCTAAACCGCGACTTCCGCCTTGATATGCGGATGCGGATCGTAGCCGACGAGCTCGAAATCCTCGTAGCGGAAGGAGAAGAGGTCCTTCACGTCAGGATTGATCTTCATCACCGGCAGCGCACGCGGCGCACGTGACAGCTGGAGTCGCGCCTGCTCCAGATGATTCGAATAGAGATGCGTGTCGCCGAACGAATGCACGAAATCGCCGGGCTTCAGCCCTGTGACCTGCGCCACCATCATCGTGAGCAGCGCATAGGAAGCGATGTTGAAGGGCACGCCGAGGAACACGTCGGCCGAACGCTGATAGAGCTGGCACGACAGTTTGCCGCCTGCGACATAGAATTGGAACAGGCAGTGGCACGGCGGCAGCGCCATCTTGTCGACCTCGGCCGGATTCCAGGCCGAGACGATCAGGCGGCGCGAGTCCGGATTGCGCTTGATCATGTCGACGACGTTGGCGATCTGGTCGATGCTGCGTCCGTCGGGCGCGGGCCAGGAGCGCCATTGATGCCCGTAGACCGGGCCGAGATCGCCATTGGCGTCGGCCCATTCGTCCCAGATGGTGACGCCGTTGTCGCGAAGATATTTGATGTTGGTGTCGCCCTTCAGGAACCACAACAACTCATGCACGATCGCCTTCAGCGGCAGCCGCTTGGTGGTCAGCATCGGGAAGCCGGCGGACAGGTTGAAGCGCATCTGGTGGCCGAACACCGACAGCGTACCGGTACCGGTCCGATCGGTCTTCTCGGCGCCGTCTGAAAGAATCCGCTCGAGCAGGTCCTGATACTGGTGCATGTGCAATAGGCCTTTGGGGAGGCGGCGAACTTAACGGCGCCCACTGCGCTGCAACAGCGGCGATTCGCTGTGCCCACAGATTATATCCTGAAAAGGTGCCCCTTCCCGCCACAAACGACAAGGAGCGGAACTCGCGTCCCGCCCCTTTTATCAGCTTGATTATTCTCATTAAACTCGTCGGCTGAGCACCAAGTCCCACTTCTCAATTCTCGGATTCGGTGAACACCTCGTCGCGCTTGGCGCGCAGCATGGGGAGCAGCGTCAGCACCAGCAGGAAGGCTGCGATCGCGAGCAGGACGGCCGAGAGCGGGCGCGTCACGAACACGCTCCAGTCACCACGCGAGATCAGCAGTGCGCGGCGAAGGTTCTCTTCCATCAGCGGTCCCAGCACCATGCCGAGCAGCAGCGGCGCCGGCTCGAAATCATGCTTGATCAGCCAGTAGCCCACCAGACCAAACACGCCCGCAAGGATGACATCGACCGGCGCATTGTTCACCGAGTAGATGCCAATCGCGCAGAAGATCACGATCGAGGGGAACATCAGCCGGTAAGGCACGCGCAACAATCGCACCCAGATGCCGACCAGTGGCAGGTTGATGATGATCAGCATCAGATTGCCGATCCACATCGAAGCGATCATGCCCCAGACGAGGTCGGGCTGCTTCTGCATCACTTGCGGACCCGGTACGATGCCGTGAATGGTCATCGCCCCCACCATCAGCGCCATCACCGCGTTCGGCGGGATGCCGAGCGTCAAGAGCGGGATGAAGGAGGTCTGCGCGGCTGCGTTGTTGGCGCTTTCCGGCGCCGCCACGCCCTCGATCGCGCCGCGGCCGAACCGCCTCGGATCCTTCGCAAGCTTCTTCTCCAGCGTGTAGGCCGCGAACGAGGCGATGACCGCACCGCCGCCCGGCAGGATACCGAGGATCGAACCGAGCGCGGTGCCGCGCAGGATTGCGGGCGTCGAATCGATCAGGTCCTTCCTGGTCGGCATCAGGCCGGTGATCTTCTGCTGCACGAGGTCGCGGTTCATCTCGGCGCCGGCGTCGAGATTGCGGATGATCTCGGCAAAGCCAAACACGCCCATCGCGACCGTCGCAAAGCCGAGACCGTCGGCAAGCTCCGGAATGTTGAAGGCCATGCGTGAAGCACCGGTCTCGATATCAGAGCCGACCATCGACAACAGCAGGCCGAACACGATCATCGCGATCGCCTTCAGCACCGAGCCCTTGGCGAGCACGACTGCGAAGATCAGGCCGAGCACCATCAGCGAGAAGTACTCCGCCGGACCGAACGCCAGCGCGAGCTTCGTGAGTGGCGCACCAAGCACGGCGATGAGCACGGTCGCAACGCAGCCGGCGAAGAACGAGCCGATCGCGGCAATCGCCAGCGCCGGACCGGCGCGGCCCTGCTTGGCCATCGCGTGACCGTCGATGGCGGTGACGACCGATGTCGCTTCGCCTGGAATGTTGACCAGGATCGAGGTGGTCGAGCCGCCATACTGGGCGCCGTAATAGATGCCGGCAAGCATGATCAGCGCGCCGACCGGCGGCAGTCCGAAGGTGATCGGCAGCAGCATCGCGACGGTGGCGATGGTGCCGATGCCCGGCAACACACCGACAAGCGTGCCGACCAGCGCGCCGATCAGGCACATCAAAAGGTTGATCGGAGAGAAGGCGACGACGAAACCGTGAGCGAGGTTGGCAAAAAGCTCCATGACAGCCTCACTGAACCAGGAAACGCGGGAACATCGGCATCGGCAGGCCTAGCACGTAAGGGAAAAGCAGTGCGCAGCCGATCGTCAGGCAGGCGCCGACGATAGCGGCCTCCACCCAGCGCGTCTCATGCGATCCGAGTGCTGCGATCATGAAGCTCACGAACGCCGAGACCACGAGACCCAGGGGGCGGATCGCCAGTGCGAAGAACAGGATCGCGCACATCACGAACAGCGGCCCCCGCCAAGAATAATGCGCGAGCGCCGGTCCTTCGTTCAAAAGGCCGGTCAGGGCGATCGCGGCGGACAAAGCCACGAGCAATCCGCCGAACATCCGCGGCGCCGTGCCCGCACCGAAGGAGAAGCCGCGCATGCCTTGCAAATCGCTCGAGGCCCACAGCGCAAACAGCGCCAGTGCCATCAGGATGACGCCGCCGATATAGTCCTGGCCCGACTTGATCGTCATGAACAGCGTGACGATCGCTACTGCGAACAACGGATAGGAATAGATCAGCGCCAACAAGACATCCGATGACGCCTTCTTGGTCTCACCGTCGATCGCGCCAAGCACTGCGGCAGGCGCGCCGGCGACGAGCGCCGTCGTGTGGCTGATCAGGACCGTGGCCGGACCGCGCCCAGTGCCCCAGCCGAAGATCGTGCCGATCGACCAGATCAATTCGAAAATCTGAGGGGCGAGCGCCAGCAGGCAGAAACCGAGCGCCACCGAGGTGTTTTTGGTGGCTGTTGCCGAGTGGCCCATTGTATCGGCCATGCATGTCTCCTCCGCGACCCGTAAGTCACGAGCACTGTTGTTCTAATCGGCTGGAACTGGATCCCCGCCCCGCATCATTGCCTAGCGATTTTCATCACACAATACCAGCAAAACCCAACAGTCCGCCTGCGAGCAGGAGCCACAGCGGATTGACGCGCGAGACAGAAGCGATCACGGCAACCATCGCGGTCAGGAGCACCGCAGCAATGGTGCGATCGGTCGACTGCGCGAGGATCAAGGCACTTGCTGCCATCAATCCGATCGACAGCGGAACCAATGCAGCCTGGATCAGGGCAGGCCAGCGCGATTGGCTCGGCCGATTCAGCAGCCGGCTGACATAGTAGGCAAGCAGCGCCGTCGGCAGGCACATCGCCAGCGTCGCGGCCAGCGCACCGGGAACGCCGGCAACGGCATAGCCGATCAAGGTGACGATCAGCACGTTCGGCCCCGGCGAGAGTTGCGCGATCGCATAAGCATCTGCGAACTGCTTGTCGGTCATCCAGTGATGCACCTCGACAGCGATGCGGTGCATCTCGGGTATTGCGGCAGCAGCGCCGCCGACCGCGAACAGCGACATTAGACCAAAGGTGGAGATCAGCGCCCAGATGGGGTTCTCGCTGCTCATGCTGCTGCCTTCCGTCGCATCACATAGGTCACGGCGATGCTGAGCGGGATCGCGATCAGCAGCACCGCCTGCAACGGCCAGCGGAACACGCCGATGGCTGTGAACACGCCGAGCATCAGGATCATCACGACGACATCCATCCGCTTGAGCAGCGGCGTCATCATCCTGAAGACCACGGCGATCAGCAGGCCGACCGCGGCGCAGGAGATGCCTGCGAGAATCCGGCGCAGCACCTCCACATCGCCGAACCGCGCGTAGATGATCGCGAGCACCATCATGATCAGCGTCGGCGGCAGCAACAGCCCGGTGAAGGCCGCAACGCCGCCGGCAATGCCGCGCAGCCGCGAGCCAAACACCATCGAGAGATTGACGATGTTCGGGCCGGGCAGGAAATGGCAGAGCGCGAAGGTCTCGTTGAACTCGTCCGCCGTCATCCAGCGGTGCTGGTCGACGATGGCGTGCCGGGCGAACACCAGAACGCCGCCGAAGCCGGCCAGCGACATCCGGGCGAAGGCCAGGAACAGCGCGGCGAGGCCGGGCGGAGGGGCATGAGTGGGGCGAATTTCCGGCTCTTGGGCGACCGGTGCTGAATCCGTGGACATGTCAGGAGCTTAGAACGCGCTTCCCGGATCGGCCAAGACCAGGACAGCGACCATCCCGGATCTATCCAAAGGAACCGCGTCGCTTTCGCTCGAAACCTCTGTATTTTGAAACCTTTGCCTCCTATATTGGGGGTGCCGGTTCGCCGGCTATGGAAATAAACGGTCGTCGCAATAAACCATTCGGACCCGGGGGCGGTACCCGGCGCCTCCACCAAAGCCCACCAGCGGGCACCCGAAAAGCGGGCTTTGGCGGGGGCGAAATAGGATCGACGAGGGCGTAAAGGGCGTGCTTTTTCCCGGTATTGTTCCGCCGTTATCGGGCTACTGCAATAGTTGCCAACGACAACTTTGCTCCGGTTGCTCAGGCTGCGTAACGCAGTTTGAAAGACCAACTTAAAGTCCTAACGGGTTAAGCTCCGTTAGGCGGGGTTCGGAGGCACCTGGCAACAGAAGCCTCCACTTACCTCTGATTTCCTTCCCGGCGGGGACTCCTGCTGACCCGTCAGGCGCGGTACTATTGCGGCTTGGCGAGTCGGACCGGCAGGGCCCGTCTCCCGGAATGCAACAGGACCACCATGGCGACCGATCACATCCGATACGACGTGCTGGCGAGCGAGGCGATGCGCGGCGTGGTCAAGAAAGTGCTGACTGACGCTGCGGCCCAAGGCCTGCCGGGCGAGCATCATTTCTTCATCACCTTCGTATCGAAGGCCGAGGGCGTGAAGCTGTCGAGCCGATTGCTGGCGCAATATCCGGAAGAGATGACGATCATCCTGCAGCACCAGTTCTGGGACCTGACCGTGCTCGAAGATCGCTTCGAGGTCGGCCTGTCCTTCGGCGGCATCCCGGAGCGGCTGGTAGTGCCGTTCAGCGCCATCAAGAGCTTCCTCGACCCGTCCGTGAAGTTCGGCCTCCAGTTCGAAACCTCCGACGCCGAAGTGGCGGGCGAAAATTTGCCGGCCGCCCCTGCCCCCTCGGCTGTCGCGATGCCCGCGCCTGCCGTTGA
This sequence comes from Bradyrhizobium guangzhouense, assembly GCF_004114955.1. Classification (NCBI taxonomy): domain Bacteria; kingdom Pseudomonadati; phylum Pseudomonadota; class Alphaproteobacteria; order Hyphomicrobiales; family Nitrobacteraceae; genus Bradyrhizobium; species Bradyrhizobium guangzhouense. The sequence continues at coordinate 1,977,615 of NZ_CP030053.1, read as the reverse complement.
GCCGACGGAAACCGCCGAAGAGCCGAGCCCGCCGAACCAGGGCGGCGCCGAAGTCGTGCGGCTCGATCGTTTCCGCAAGAAATGATCTAGCTTGGCCGCCAGACCGTCGCGTCCGGCCAATCCCCTATATAGAAGAGCACATGAAGATGCCGTGCGGCACCTCGCGCGGCAGAATGGATGTGCTCATGGCCAAAGCTGCGAAGACCGCCCGCCCCGCGACCCGCACCGAGACCGATAGTTTCGGTCCCATCGAGGTCCCCGCCGATCGTTATTGGGGGGCGCAGACCGAACGCTCGCGGCAGAATTTCCGCATCGGCATCGATCGCATGCCGATCTCGCTGGTCCATGCGCTCGGCATCGTCAAGCTTGCAGCGGCGCAGTCCAACCTCGAGCTCGGCCTGCTCGACAAGCGCAGAGCCGGCGCCATCATCCGTGCCGCGCACGAGGTGATCGAGGGCAAGCTCGACGATCATTTCCCGCTGGTGGTGTGGCAGACCGGCTCGGGCACCCAGAGCAACATGAACCTCAACGAGGTCATCGCCAACCGCGCCAACGAGCTCCTGGGCGGCGAGCTCGGCACCAAGAAGCCGGTGCATCCCAACGACCACGTCAACATGAGCCAGTCGTCGAACGACTCCTTCCCGACCGCGATGCACATCGCCGCGGCAAGCCGCATCAATGCCGATCTCGTGCCCGCGCTCGGCGAGCTGCACCGCGCGCTCCGCAAGAAAGAGAAGCAGTTCGCCAGAATCGTGAAGATCGGCCGCACCCATACCCAGGATGCGACACCGCTGACGCTCGGCCAGGAATTTTCCGGCTATGCCGCGCAGGTCGAAAGCGGCATCGCGCGACTGAAGGTCGCAGTGAAGGATCTCTATCCGCTGGCGCAGGGCGGCACGGCTGTCGGCACCGGGCTCAACTCCAAACCGCGCTTTGCAAAGCTGTTTGCAAAGCACGTTGCCGGGATCACCAGGCTCCCCTTCACCAGCGCCGCCAACAAATTCGAGGCACTCGCGTCCAACGACGCCTATGTATTGGCGCACGGCGCCATCAATTCCGTCGCCACAGGCCTGTTCAAGATCGCCAACGACATCCGCCTGCTCGGATCGGGCCCGCGTTCGGGGCTCGGCGAATTGATCCTGCCGGAGAACGAGCCGGGCTCATCGATCATGCCGGGCAAGGTCAATCCGACGCAATGCGAGGCGATGACCATGGTGTGCTGCCAGGTGTTCGGCAATCACACAGCGATCACACTCGCCGGCAGCCAGGGGCATTTCGAGCTCAACGTCTACAAGCCCGTGCTCGCCTACAACATGCTGCACTCGATCCGACTGATAGCGGACGCGGCGCGCTCCTTCACCGAACATTGTGTCAGCGGCATTCGCGCCGACGAGAAGCACATCAAGGAGCTGATGGAGCGCTCGCTGATGCTGGTGACCGCGCTCGCGCCGAAGATCGGCTACGACAACGCTGCCAAGGTGGCCAAGACCGCGCATGCCAACGGCACCACGCTCAAGGAGGAGGCGCTGCGGCTCGGTTTCGTCTCGGCCGACGAATTCGACCGCCTGGTGCGGCCGGAGAAGATGACGCGGCCCGGATGAATTCCGAATTCCGATAGTCATCCGTAGTGATACGGAGCCCCAAGGCTCATAATTATAAGGTTTGGAGGACGGGATTTGATTACCGTCAATGTGGCGGCGGAGGCGCATGCTACGCAAGGCCTTCGAGCCCGTGACGGGGCGAAATTCATCGTTTGATGGCCATCCAGGCCAATTGACGAGGACAAGCGAATGACGACGATCAAGTCTTGTTGGGCGCGAGGCCGCGCCCTGTTTCGGAATGTAACATCCTGCCCGCAGAGGATCGGGTGATGGAGACGCGGCATGGGGAACGTCATCAACCTGAATCGTTTCAGGAAGCGCACCGAGCGGGAAGCCTCGGCGAAGCAGGCGGACGCCAACCGAACGAAGTTCGGCCGCACGAAGGCCAAGCGATCGGCGGAGGAGAAGCAGGCGGACCAGGCGAAGGCGCATCTGGACCAGCACCGGATCGATCACGAGGAGCAGCCATGAAGTCGCCCGTCGTGAAGCGTTCGATCGTGGTCGCCGGCCACAAGACCAGCGTCAGCCTGGAAGAGGCGTTCTGGAACGGCATGAAGGAGATCTCGGGCCTGCGCAACATGACGCTGTCCGAGCTCGTCGGCGAAATCGACGGCGCCCGCCAGCAGGGCAATTTGTCCTCGGCGATCCGCCTGTTCGTGCTCGACTACTTCAAGAGCCGCGCCATGGCTGCCATGCAGCCGGACAAGGTCCCGGCGCAATAGCGCCGGGACGTTTGGCCACGGCTTCGTGATCTGCACTTTAAAATCCCTCTAAGGTGCAGTTTCCACGGGCGCGCGCGCTTGACCTCGATGCCCAGCGTTGAAAATACAGGGCATGACCGACACCCATGACATGCGCCGCGAGATGCCGCTGGGCCTGGCCCAGCGCGGCTACACCGGCGTCATTCAGCACCTCGCCGCCAAGCAGGCGGGCTCGGCTCTCTCGGACATCGAGCTCGAGAGCCGGCTGATCGAGCTCGGCTTCGTCGAGGGCGCCCGGGTCGAGGTCCTGCACGAGGGGCTGGTCGGGCGCGACCCGATCGCCGTGCGTGTCGATAACATCACCATCGCGGTGCGCCGCCGCGAGGCCATGGCCATCATCGTCGCTTGAGTAGCGCGACCGGATATCTGATTCCATGGAATTACCCCTTCTGCATCTCGCCCTGGTGGGCACGCCAAACAGCGGCAAGACCTCGCTGTTCAATGCGCTGACCGGCAGCCGGCAGAAGGTCGCGAACTATCCGGGTGTCACCGTCGAGCGCAAGGAAGGTTTCTTCGTCACGCCCCTGGGGCGCCAGGTCTCGATCGTCGACCTGCCCGGCACCTATTCGCTGCGCGGCCGCAGCCCCGACGAGGAGATCACGCGCGACTTCGTGCTCGGCAAGGCCTCCGGCGAGATCGTGCCCGACCTCGTGCTGTGCGTCGCCGACTCCACCAATCTGCGCCTGACCATCCGCCTGCTGCTCGAGCTGAAGCGCACCGGCCGGCCGCTGGTGCTGGTGCTCAACATGTTCGACATCGCGAGCCGTCGCGGCATCTCGGTCGACGTCGACAGGCTCGCCAAGGAGCTCGGCGTCCCCGTGGTCACCTCGATCGCGGTGCGCAAGGGCGGCACGGCCGACCTCCTGAAGCTGACCGACGAGATCTCCGCCAGGCTCGCCGCCGAGCCGCAGGAAAACAGCTGGCGCGCGCTCAGCGTCTCCGAACTGCGCGCGACCCAGCGCGAGGCGGACCGCATCATCTCGGACTGCGTCAGCCTGCCCGCCAGGCCCGAAACCTTGACCGCGCGGATCGATGCGATCGTGCTGCATCCGGTCGGCGGCCTGATCGTGCTGGCGCTGATCCTGTTCGTGATGTTCCAGGCGGTGTTCGCCTGGGCGCAGCCGCTGATGGAGCTGCTGCAATCCGGCTTCGATGCGCTCGGCGAGCTCGTCCACGCCACCCTGCCCGCCGGCCTGTTGCAGAGCTTCCTTCAGAACGGCGTGATCTCGGGCGTCGGCAGCGTCATCGTGTTCCTGCCGCAGATCATCATCATCTTCCTGTTCATCCTGCTGCTGGAAGATTTCGGCTACATGGCGCGCGCCGCGTTCCTGATGGACCGTATCATGGGCGGCGCGGGACTGCACGGCCGCGCCTTCATCCCGCTGCTGTCGAGCTTTGCCTGCGCCATTCCCGGCATCATGGCGACGCGCGTGATCGACAACAAGCGCGACCGGCTGACCACGATCCTGATCGCGCCGCTGATGACCTGCTCGGCGCGCATCCCGGTCTACACGCTGATCATCTCCGCCTTCATTCCGGCGAGAGACGTCTGGGGCTTCATCAACCTGCAGGGCCTCGTGATGTTCGGCCTCTACGCCGCCGGCATCATCAGCGCGCTGGCCGTCTCGTTCCTGATCAAGTTCTTCATGCTGCGCGACTATGCGCCGGCGCCTTTCATGCTGGAGCTGCCGGACTACAAGGTGCCCAGGCTGAAATCAATCGCGATCGGCGTCTTCACCCGCGCGAAGATGTTCCTGCAGCGCGCCGGCACCACGATCTTCTCGATGATGGTGCTGATCTGGTTCCTGGCCTCGTTCCCGCAGCCGCCGGCAGGCTCGACCGAGCCCGCCATCGACTTCAGCCTCGCTGCCATCATCGGCAAGGCGATCGAGCCGCTGCTTCATCCCGTCGGCTTCAACTGGCAGATCGCGGTCGCGCTGATCCCGGGCATGGCGGCGCGCGAGGTCGCGGTCGCAGCACTCGGCACCGTCTATGCGATTGAGGGCGGCAAGGAAGCGGCCGAGCAGATCGGTCAGGTTCTGGCGACCAAATGGTCGCTCGCGACCGCCCTGTCGATGCTGGCCTGGTACATCTTCGCTCCCCAATGCGCCTCCACGCTCGCCGTCATCAGGCGCGAGACCGGGAGCTGGCGCTGGATGGCGGCGACCTTCGCCTACATGCTGGTGCTGGCCTATGCGGCGAGCCTTTTGACCTACAATGTCGCGGTCGCGCTCGGCGCCGGCTAACCCCCCGCAAACCAAAACGCGAAAACAACCCCATGCACAGTAGACGTGCTGGTGGGCCCACGCGGCCCACTGGCGAGGGGCGCTGCCGTGCACTTTCCGCATTTCGGAAAATCGGTTGACCCGTCGGGCAAAACACTGGCACAATGGCATGATCGCAAAATGCCGGGCAGCCAACTCTTCCCCCGTGCCGGTCCCGCCGAGCCTGCAGGCGTAATGCCCCGGCATGGAACTCCGGGCCTTCCTTTGAGTTCCTGTCAGGCATCCCTTTTCGGGCGAAGCCTCAGCCGGATCCCGGGGACCTAACATCAGTGGCGCCCTTCTGGGGTAAAAGCGTCAGGACATCCGATGATCAGCAAGGCCAGCGCCGCGCAAGACGGTGAATCCAGGGATTTGCCGAGGATTTCGACCGGTAGCGATGGGCTGGATGACATCCTCGGCGGAGGGTTCGATGCCAACAGGATGTATCTGTACGAGGGCAGGCCCGGCACCGGCAAGACCACGATGGCGCTCCAGTTCCTGCTCAAGGGGGTCCGCAACGGTGAACGCGTGCTCTACATTTCCCTATCCGAGACCCGACGCGAGTTGAACCTCGTCGCGAAACGACATGGCTGGTCGCTCGAGGGCGTCGACATCTTTGAACTTGTGCCACCGGAGACGACGCTCGATCCGGACCGCGAGCTCACGGTGTTTCATCCCGCCGAGATGGAGTTGAACGAAACGACCAATCTCGTCTTCAAGGAAGTCGAGCGCATCAATCCCACCCGCGTAGTGCTCGACAGCCTGTCCGAACTGCGTCTGCTGGCCCAGAACCCCTTGCGCTACAGGCGCCAGGTGCTGGCATTGAAGCACTTCTTCACCAACCGCAACTGCACGGTGGTACTGCTCGACGATCTCTCGTCGTCCCAAGACGATTTGCAGCTGCATTCGATTGCGCATGGCGTCGTGATGCTCGAACAGCTCGCGATCGACTATGGCGCGGAACGACGGCGGCTCCGCGTGATCAAGATGCGGGGGATCAAGTTTCGCGGCGGTTTCCATGATTTTACGATCGAAGAAGGCGGCCTGCACATCTTTCCGCGGCTGGTCGCCGCCGAGCATCACAAGCCCTTCTCCGGCGAATATACGCCGAGCGGCAACGCCGAGCTGGATCAGCTCCTCGGAGGTGGGCTCGAGCGCGGCACCAATGCGCTTCTGATTGGCGCCGCGGGCGTCGGCAAGTCCTCCGTCGCCCTGACTTATGCGATCGCTGCGGCCCAACGCGGCGAACATGCCGTTTTCTTCGCCTTCGACGAAGGGCGCGGCACGGTTGAAGCACGCGCCAAGACGCTCGGCCTGCCGCTCGAAAAGTACATCATGTCCGGGCATGTCCGGTTTCAGCAGATCGATCCGGCCGAACTATCGCCGGGCGAGTTCGCGGCAAACGTGAGGAAAAGCGTCGAACGGGACAATGCACGCATCGTCATCATCGACAGCCTGAACGGATATCTGAATGCCATGCCGGACGAGCGCTTTCTCATCCTGCAGATGCACGAGCTCCTGAGCTATCTTGCGCAGCAGGGCGTGCTGACCATCCTGATTCTCGCCCAGCATGGGCTGGTCGGGCCAATGGATACTCCGCTCGACATCAGCTATTTGAGCGACGCCGTGGTCATGCTGCGATATTTCGAGGTCGCCGGCACCGTGCGACGCGCCTTGTCGGTCGTCAAGAAGCGCAGCGGTCACCACGAGCACACGATCCGCGAGTTTCGCCTGGGCCGCTCCGGAATCTGGCTAGGTCCACCTCTCAAGGAATTCAGCGGCATCTTTTCCGGCAATCCGCGTTACACCGGTACGGCATCGCTCGAAGGATCGGGGGAATGAGCATCGAGCGAGATCACCATGTTCTCGTCTTTGCTCCGATCGGGCGCGACGGACCGGCTGCTGCAGAACTGTTCCGAAGCTCGGGTCTCGAGGCGATCAATTGCCGAAATCTTTCCGAACTCGTCAGTGAGATGACCGCTGGCGTGGGCGCGGTCTTCGTTGCCGAGGAAGGCCTGTTCGGACAGGACACCGCGCCGCTCGGGCAATGGATCGCGAACCAGCCGCCATGGTCCGACCTGCCTTTCGTGATCCTCACCAGTCATCGCGAGCAACCGGCTGTCGTCGCCTGGCGCCGCAATATCGTCGCGCTTTTACGGAACGTCTCGCTGCTCGAACGTCCGGTCCAGCCGATGACCCTGACGAGCGCCATTCAGTCGGCCATGCGAGCCAGAGGACGTCAATATGAGATCCGGGCAATGCTCCAGGCGCGAGAGCAGACGGCCCAGCAACTCGAAAAGCTGGTCGTCGAGCGCACGCGCGCGCTGGCGGAGGCCAATGAGCAGTTACGCCTGGAGATGAACGAGCGCGCACGGGTCGAGGAGACGCTTCGCCAGGCCCAGAAGATCGAAGCCATCGGCCAGTTGACCGGCGGGGTGGCGCATGACTTCAACAATCTGCTGATGGTCATTTCCGGCGGCCTCGACATGCTCGACCGTCAGACAGACCCAAGCCGCCGTCGCCGCCTGATGGACGGGATGGTCCAGGCCGCGCAGCGCGGCGCCAGCCTGACCCGACAGCTTCTCGCCTTCTCTCGCCGGCAGACACTGCGGCCAGAACCCGTCGATGTCGCGGCGCAGATGGGCGGCATGCGGGAACTGCTCGATCGGAGCCTGCGAGGCGACGTCCACGTCGAGTTCGACTTTCCGGACAATCTCTGGCCGGTCGAGGTCGATCCCGGCGAGCTCGAGCTCGTGATCCTCAACCTCGCCGTCAACGCCCGTGACGCCATGCCCAATGGCGGCACGATCGTCGTACGCGGGGAAAACCTTCCCGAGCTGAATGACGAGCAGATCGCAGGCGACTTTGTCCGCCTGTCTGTCGTCGACACCGGCATCGGCATGGGACCGGAAATCCTGTCGCGCGTTTTCGAGCCGTTCTTCACGACCAAGGAGGTCGGAAAGGGCTCGGGGCTCGGCCTCGCCCAAGTCCACGGATTCACGACGCAATCACGTGGTACGGTCCGCATTCGATCGGAGATCGGCAAAGGCACCAACATCGAACTCTATTTGCCGCGATCGCACAACGTTCCCTCCAGGGAGCTACATCTCGTCGACCTGAACATGACGCGGCCGACAAGAAGCAACCATGGCCGAATTCTCCTGGTCGAAGACGACGATGAGGTCGCCGCGCTGGTGAGCGAGATGCTCGCACAGCTCGGCTACGAGGTCACGCGTACCGCGAGTGGCGCCGCTGCGCTCGGCGCCCTCGCCGACGGCCGAACGGTCGATCTCGTCTTTTCCGACATCATGATGCCGGGCGGCATGAATGGCGTCGAGCTGGCCCGCGAGATCAGACGACGGCGAAGCGACATACCCGTGCTTCTGACCAGCGGATACTCCGAAGCCGCAGTTCACGATGCCCAATTGGCGGGCATCCAGATTCTCCCGAAACCCTATCATCTCGACGACCTGGCTGCAGCGCTGAGCGCCGTGAGATCGGAATTTCGGCTCGACGCGGAGGCCAAACGATCCAACCGGTGCTGACGCCCATCGGCTTCCGAAAGCGATCGACAACAGGCTTCGAGAGCCGTTATCCGTCAGCATGGATTGCTTCCGCACCGACACACTGACACACGACCCATCACGGCGAGGACGTCGTGATCTATCGCATCAGGCGATGACGCATGACGTGCCGCCGGCTCACAGCCTCATCAGCGCCGCAACCAGCCGTTCGGGATGAAACGGCTTCTCCAGCAGCACGCTGTTGGGCACGCCCTGCGACCTCCACAATGCAGCGCCGGCGCTACCCGTAATGTACACGACCGGAAGAGCCGGGTCCTTTTCCCGCATCCGCCGGGCGAGATCCCAACCGTTGAGCTTGCCGCCCAGATAGACATCGGTCACCAGCGCCTTGTGACGCTTGCCGCGCGCGACGAACACGGTCATCGCCTCTTCGCCTGACGAAAGGATGTCGGAGGCAAAGCCTGCATCCGCCAGCACGCTCTCGAGCACGCCCTGAAGCGGATATTCATCCTCCACGATCAGGATCGATGGCGGTTCCGACATGTTTGCCCCAAGCTGGCCAGCGATCCGACGCGATGCGAATGTTCCAGTTCACTCGGAGTGCACCACGTGTTTTTGGCTTTCTGACGATGGAGCGTGTGAAACCTGAACAGGCGTTCAAGAAAGTTTCTTGCCGGTTCCTGCAACAGGCGACCGCGGCCTCCGTTGACCAACCGACGAGGCAGAAGGAGGAGGAACAGATGAGGAAGCTGACTTACGCTCTTGCGGCGGTTGCCACACTCGCAATCGGTGCCCCCACCATCGCCAATGCGGCCGGCTTCGGCGTCTATGTCGGCGGCGACCGCGATGATTACGGCCCGCGTGCCCGCATCTACGAGCATGACCGCGGCTGGCATCATGGCTGGTACCACCACGACCGCGACTACGACCGCGGCGTCGTGATCCGCCGCCATCACTGGGACGACGATTAGTTCGTGCCCGCAAAGTGAAACAAGGAGGCCTCGCTTCGGCGGGGCCTTTTTGTGTCGGCTGCAGGATGGATCGAGCGGAGCTCTTAACTCGTCTAGCTGGTCGGATGAGTTGAGCGGAAGCGAAACCCATGACGCGGCAACACAGGCGGATAAGGTGATGGGTTTCGCAAGAGCTCAACCCGTCCTGCGGAACTGCGGCCACGCCGCCATCGCCGCATCGGCGGCGCCCTCCAGTTCCGCCTGCGTGGCACCGTCCTTGGCCTGGATGGACATGCCCTGATAGACGCTGAGATAGAAACGGCTGAGAGCCTCGATGTCGGTCGCGGCGGACAATTCGCCGTCGGCAACCGCAGCCTGAAGCCGTGCGTGCAGATTGCTCAGCATGTCGCTGCGGACTTTCCTGACGGCGCGGGCGATCGAAGCCGGCCATTCGTCGCTGACAGCGCCGAGCACGGCCATGCAGCCTGCCGGTGCCGAACGCGATTTGGGCAGGATCTCGGCCGCGCTGTGCAGCAGCTTGGCGATGCCCTCGCGCGCGGTTGCCCCTTCGCCCAGCCTGTCCCACACCGGGGGGCCCTCTGTCTGGACGTAATGTTCGATCGCCGCGAGATAGAGCGCTTCCTTGCTCTCGAACGCGGCATAGAGACTTGGCGAGCGCACGCCCATCGCCTCGCACAGATCGTTCATCGAGGCTGCCGCATAGCCCTTGCGCCAGAACAGCAGCATGGCCGCCTCCAGCGCCGCCTCGCGATCGAATTCCCGTGGCCGTCCCGCCATGAATTCTCTTTCTGTAATGGTCAAAACATAATTGACTTGACCGGGCCAATCAAGATCCCAGATATTCTGTGTCGATCGTTACAGAATAGGAGATCACGATGACACTGGCAGGAAAACGGGCCCTGGTGACGGGCGCAAGCAGGGGTATCGGCGCGGCCATCTCGAAGGCGCTTGCCGCAGAAGGTGCCGACGTCGCCATCACTTACGAAAAATCCGCGGACAGCGCCGCTGATGTCGTCAACGCGATCAAGGCGACGGGGCGGAAGGCCGTGGCGATCCAGGCCGACAGCGCCGATGTCGTCGCCGTCCAGGCTTCCGTCGACAAAACAGTCGCGGCATTGGGCGGGCTCGATATCCTCGTCAACAACGCCGGCATTCTGCGCCTGGGCGGCCTCAACGACATGTCGCTCGCCGACATCGATGCGCTCCTGCATGTCAACGTCCGTTCGCCGATCGTGGCGAGCAAGGCGGCGCTCCGCCATCTCGGCAAGGGCGGGCGCATCATCACCATCGGCAGCTATTTTGCCGATCGCGTGCCCTCACCCGCGCTCGGCATATATTCGACCTCGAAGTCGGCGCTATCAGCGTTCACGAAGGGACTGGCGCGCGAGCTTGGCCCCAAGGACATCACGGTCAACCTGGTGCAGCCGGGCTCGATCAACACCGACATGAACCCGGCCCACGGCCCGATTGCGGAAACATTGAAGCAGTTCATGGCGCTCGGCCATTACGGCGCACCTGATGACATCGCCAATGCGGTCGCGTTCCTGGCGAGCGCGAAAGCGCAATATATCACCGGCTCGACGCTCACCGTCGACGGTGGAGCAAACGCCTGAACGACGAGGAGCAAAACGGCCGGGCCAGGATTCGGTCCGGCCGTATTTCCATGCGCGCGGGGTCCGCGAACTCGCCACCCGGATTTGAATGGCTTTCCGGCAATCGACTGTCTATGGTCTGACCATGTCGCGCATTTTGTGTCTATCTTTTGCTGTCATTCTGTCGCTGTTGCCGGCCGTTGCGCCCACAGAGGCCGTCGCAAAAAAGCCAAGGCAAAGCTGGCACGGCTACGGCTTCCTGCCGGGCTATCGCCAGCCGTTGAGCAACAGCCAGCCGATCTTCATGCAGAAGAACGGCTTTCGTCGTTATGCGCGCGAAAATCAGCGGCCCTGGTACATCGATCCGGTGCCGGCCTATTACCGCTACTTCGACGGCGAATGGCACTATTTTGGCCGCCCCGGCTTTGGCGGCTCGCGCTACAATGGCGGCAGCTTCGGTCCGTGCTGGACGCGAACGCCGATCGGCGCGATCTGGAATTGCGGCTAGGCCGGCTCTCGCGGGCTTGCTCCGCCTCTCCCGCTTGCGGGAGAGGCCGACACGCCTCGGGCGATGCGAAGCATCGTCCCGAGCGTGGCGGGTGAGGGTTCTTTCCTCTAGGGGATTGTCCCATCGCGGAGACACCCTCTCCCCAACCCTCTCCCGCAGGCGGGAGAGGGAGCCTACTGTCAATGACGCAGCATCGTGCACGCCAGATGCGATAGGCCAGCGATCGCTCGTGCGACTGTGGGGATCAGCTTTGCATCCTTACCTGAAATACCCGACCACGAGATCGGTATCCGCGCTGGCGGCGACCGTGCCGTTCAGCTCGGCGTCGATGACGCGGCGGCAGGCTTCGATCGCGGCGTGGTCGCCGAGATCGTTGGCGGCTTCCAGCACGAGCCATGCGGCGTCGACCGTGGCCTTCTCCGGAGCCGCACCACCGGTCTCGACCGGAAGCGTCTTGGTGAGGCTTTTGTTCTTGCGGACTGCGGTGCCGAATTGAGGCAACATTGCAAATACTCCCTCGATATCCCGCTCAGTGAACCTGGAGCTCAGGCTGACGACCCGTGGCGGGATCGGCGCCGGCGCTGTTCTTGCGCGACTGGTAGAATTTCAGAATGCTGCGCGAGGTCTCGATCTTGAGCCGGCCGAAGTCGCGCTCGTTGTCGTGAAGCTCGCGCGCCGTGATCAGATGATCCTTGGCGCCCAGGAACAACAGCGACATCGTCGTGTCCCAGGAGAAGTCGAGCGCCTTGCACAGCACCAGGATCATCTCGCGGTTACGGTCCATCAGCGCACGCTCGATCACGTCGACCGGGAGCGAGGACAGCAGCGACAGGCCGATCTGCACCTCGTCGAAGCGGTGCTGGCGCGCATAGTTCGAGATCGAGACCTGGTTGAGGTTGCCCTGCCGGTACTGCGTCGTCACCACGCGCTTGGCGACGAAGTAGCTGCGCGAGGACGGGCCGAACTTGGACTGCAGATCGCCGGTCACCTCGGTCACCGAGCTCTGGATCTGCGACATCATCTCCGGGCGCTCGGTCGCAAGCCGGAGACGAACGTCTTCCGACGCCTTGGAGATGAGTTGCTGGAAGATATGGCGCGGCACGTCCTTACGCAGGCCGAGCTGCTCGGCCAGAATCGAATCTCCCTCGGCGCGGCGGACCATGTGCAGCAGGCCCGAGCCCGAGAAGCGCGCGCCCTCGTTCCTGGCAACCGAGGTGACAACCTCCTGGTTACCACGTTTGACGAGAACGTCGGTCACGGCCTCGCCGATCGCCTCGCGCTGGGAGATCGCGAGCAGATGCGCCTGGCCCTTGGTCATGGCGCTTTCGACCAGCACCTTCTCGCCGATCCTGACGGAGTCGCGCAGCACGGGGCCGGCGACCTCGATCTCGTCGTCGAGCGCGAGCTTCTCGATGACGTTGAGCGGCGCGTGATCGCAGCCTGCCAACAATTCGGAGAGCTGCGCCCGCGCCGCGACCTCGATCTCGTCGGCAAGCCGGCCGATGACCTCGCCGAACATGCTGATATCGTCGTCGACGTAGCGGCCCGTGATCAGAAGATCGGTCGCATGCCACAACGCCTTCGCCCGGCTTTCATCGCTGCCGCGCGCGATCGCGTCGTCCAGATCCTGTAGAAGCGTTTTCGCCCCATCCATCTCGATAACCCCAATTCTTGGTTCCAGTTGCTGGCGAGCCATCCTGCCAATGCGGGCAGGACGCCGGATTCCTCTGGGCCAACACTAGGGAACAAACGCGAGAATCCAGTAAAATCGTCACATCAGTTTTGCCGACGAAAATTCGTTCAAATGCGAGCGAATGTGGTGACCGCGGGGTAACGACGACGGTGCGCCCCCTCTCCCGCTTGCGGGAGAGGGTTGGGGAGAGGTGTCTCCGCGTCGGGACAATCCCCAAGAGGAGAGAACCCTCACCCGCCACGCTCTGCGAGCGTGTCGGCTTCTCCCGCAAGCGGGAGAGGCGGCGCAAGCCAACGGACATCACGCCCTACGGGTTCTGCGGCGTCAGGACCAGCGGCGGCTTCGGCCGGGGCTTGGCGGGCGGCGGGCCCGGGGCAGGCCGCACGTCGATCGGCGGCGGCAAGGGGGCAACCTGCTGGCTTGCCAGCGGCGGGCTCGGCGCGGCGGGCGCGGCAAGCGGAGGCCTCGGCGTCGGTGCGACCCTGGGTTCTGCTCTGGGCTCAGGCTTCGCCTTCGGCGGCGCGCGGCGCGGGTCGCGGCCGGGCATCGGCACGTCGGTCAATGCGGGTGCGGGCTCGGGCTCAGGCGAGACCAGCGCCGGCAGCGCGGCGGTCGCCGGCGGCGGCTCACCGCGCTCGATGGCATCGAGCCGGCGCGTCTCGCGGTCGATCGTGCGCACCGCAAGCCACGACGACAGCGGTGTCAGATCGATCGTGCGGCTGAGCTTGTCGGGCGGACCGGCCGCAAACAGCTGGATCTCCGGCGGCGCGCCGGACAGGCCGGTCATGATCGGCGTCAGGCTGGCGCGGATGTCGGCCTGGTCGGCCGGAATGTCGTAACCGCCGGAGACGATGGCATGGGCGTTCTTGGCTTCCAGCGGCGTTGCGCCGACGCGCAGACGACCGTCGCGAATCGTGAACGGGATCTGCGCCGAGGCGACCGCAATCGGCCCCGCGGACAATGCGGGCTCGACCAGTTGACGCAAGCGGGCGTCGTCGGAGACCTGGCCGCCGTCGCTGGCGCGGATGGCAATCTCGAAGGCGCGCGGATTGAGACCGCTGATCTCGGCCGCATCGAGCGTCACCGTGCCGTTGCCGGCAAGCGCGCCGGTGAGGGCCGTGACGCTGCGGCCCTCACTCGTCAGCGTCATCTGGGCCGAGGCGCGCCCCTTGGGCAGCGCCAGATCGCGGTAACGCAGCGAGGCCGCATCGACATTAGCGAGATCGAGATGCGCGTTCACCGCCAGACCATTGGCGCCATTGCGCGCATCGAGGCTCGCGGTCATCTCGCCGCCACCAAGTCCGCCCTTGAGCGCGTCGAGCGCAAGCGACTGACCGTCGCCCCTGAGCGTGCCGCTGAACGGGCGGATCTCGATTCCCCCGGGCAGGTTGCCGCGCAGCGCCTGGAACGCGATGCGGCCGCGCCAGCCGGTGATGAGGCCCGCGCCGAGCGGCTCGCCGCTGTCGCGCCCGGCGGCGCCGACGGCAAGCGCGAGCGCCGGCATCAGATCGAGCGTGTCCAGCCCGATTTCGCCGTCGACGCTTTTCTCCTGATCGAACGTGACGGCGAGGTGGCCGCGCAGGTGTGAACCGGATGCGGTGCTGTCGAGATCGTCGAAGGTCAGACGATTGCCCGACAGCGTGAGGCGCGAGGACAGGCTCACGGCCTGCACCGATTTGTCGGCCGGGCTGGTCCCGAACAGCGGCGCGAGATTGGCGTTGCGCACGCGCAGATTGACGTTTGCCTTCGGCTCGGCCGCCGACAAATCGACACTGCCTTGCGCATCCGCGTCCAGGCCGCCGCCTCCGAGCTTGGCGTTCAGCTGCATCGGCCTTCGCCAGGCCCCGCTCAGCCTGCCCTCGATCTGCGAGGCGCCCTCGCCTGCGGCGACCATGCGATCGAGGCCGAGCAGCGCGGTCAACGCGGCGGCCCGCGGCGTCGAGACCTTCGATTCCAGCGTGAAGCCGCTGTTGCGCAATTTGTCGATGTCGATGGCGTTGACGTCAGCGGCCTGCGGCTGCGCTGCGAGCGTCGCGGTGGCCTTGAGCTGGGGCGCATCGAGGTCGAGCACGATTCGCGCATCGCTGCGATCGGCATGTTCGGCGTTCCGGTCGAGGCTGAGGTCGAGCTTCAGCCGCGTCGCGCCCGGCAATGCCGGGATGGCATCGAAGCGCGCGCGGACCGCGGGCGCGATCGGCTCCAGCAACGCCGTGAGATCGCGCAGCGAATTGGCCGACGATTTCAGCGCGAGCTTGCCGGTGGCCCTGGTGCGGTCAAAACTGCCTGATGCCTCCGTGGTCACGCCGCTGGCCTGGCCGAAGCGCAACTGCTCCAGCGACATTGCCGTCGGGCCGTAGCCGAGCCTGGCCGCGAACGGCCGCAACTCCTGGCCGGCCGAGATCGCACGGCCGATGTCGAGCGAAAGCTTCGCCTCCTCCGGCCATTCGCCTTGCGGGCCTGCGAGCGCGCGGACAAAGCTCGCGGCGGCGTCGAGGTCGAGCCGGTCGGCCTTCAGCTCCGCGTCGATCCGCGAGCCCTTGTTGGCGCCCGTTTGCACGAAAGCGATCCGCCCTTCGACGGTGCCGCCTTCGATGTCGGCCTTCAGGCCGTCGATGGCCAGATGATTGGCCGCGATCGTCACATTGCCGTCGAGACGGAGCGGCCGCGTGCTGCGCCGGGTCACCTCGTTGCGGCCCTGCAGCCAGGCCACCAGCGTATCCGGATCGGAGGATTCGACGCCGATGCGGCCGCTGAAACTGTCGGCGCCGGGCGCCGCGCCGTTGAGCGAAACCTGCGTCATGCCGGGCGCGCGCAGATCGAGCCGCCGGAAGGTCCAGGACCGGCCATCGGTCTGAAGCTCGGTCGTGATGTTCTGGAGCGGACGGCCGCCCAGCATGATCTGGTCGGAGTTGAACTCGATCTGCGCCGGGATCGGCGCCTGCGGGATCGCCGCGAGACCTGCGCGCAAAGCGGGCAAGATGCGCAGCGGCTCGGCATCGTCGCGGCCGGCGAGCTTGTCGGCATCGACCTGCCGCGCCGACAGCACGGCGCGCAGCAGCGGCGAGGCGCCGAACCTGAGGTCGCCGACGCCGCCGACCTTCAGCGCGCTGTCCTCAAGGCCGAAGCTCGCGTCGATCTGGTCGAACTTGGCACCGGCCGGATCGGCCTTGAGCTTTGCGGTGAGCTTCCACGGCGTCGGCCCCGCCTCGCCTGCTTTCTTCGGTGGCGGCACCGCCAGCGTCAGCGCGCCATCGAATTTCGGCAGGCGGTTGTCGAAGGCAAGCACGCCTTCGAGATCGGCCAGAATGGCGCGCTCGCCGGGATCGATATTGAGGTGCACGCGGGTGGCGCTGCCGTCCGGGCTCGGGCCGGAGGAGACGCGGAACGGATAACGCACACCATTGGCCGTGAATTTGCCATCGCCCCGCACCGAGCCTGCGAGCGAGCGGACGTCGCCGGAAAAGACGATATCAATGAGCTCGAGGGTCGAACGGCTGGCGGCATCGTGGAGGGCGATACGGCCGGTGAGATTGAGCCGATCGATGGCGAGCGAGGCGAGATTGAAAGTGCCGGTCGCGGTGGAGGGCAGATCGACCTTGCCCCTGGCGTCGAGCCCGAGGTCAACCGCCATGCCGCCGACCGTGAGCTCGGTGGCGCGCCATTCGCCGCGCATCAGCGAGCTCAGGCTGAACTCGACGTCGAGCTTGTCGGCGCGCAAGCGCCCGAGATCGTTGTTGCCGCCGAAGGTGACCGAACGCAGACGCAATTTCGGCGCCGGCAACAGCCGTGCATCGAGCTCGCCCGCCACGCGCACCGGGACGCCGATGATTCGGGTCGCCTCTGCCTCGAACTGGGGCCGGAACTGGTTCCAGTCAACGAAGTAAGGCCCGATCAGCGCGGCCAGCAGCGCTAAGATAAAGGCAATCGCCAATCCGAGCAGCGTCGTCTGCACGGGTCTCCCCTCGGCCAAGCCGGCACCCGGGTCAAACCCAAGCTGACAAACCAAGCTTCAGGCGCGCCGGAACAGCCCCTTATATAGGGGGAAGTGTGGCGAAGTCACAGCGACTGTTGCGCGCGGCGGTTAACGCGACCCCGGTATCACCAGCTCGCCGGCAGCTGCTTCAGGCCCCGCAGCACGAAGGTCGGGCGCCATTCGGGGTTTTCGACGTCGTCGATGCGCAAACCCGGCAGGCGCCGGAGCAGCGTGGCGATGGCGATCTCGGCCTCGATGCGCGCCAATTGGGCCCCCAGGCAGAAATGGATGCCGCCGCCGAACGACAGCGGCTTGACGTTCGGCCTGGTGATATCGAGCCGATCGGGGTGATCGGGATAAACGGCCGGGTCGTGATTGGCCGAACCGAGCAGGCAGAGCACGGTCTCGCCCTTGGGGATGGTCTTGCCGCCGAGATCGTCGATCTCCTCCAGCGCGACGCGGCCGGTCATCTGCACCGAGGAATCGTAGCGCAGGAATTCCTCGATCGCGTTGGTCATCAGGTCTGGCCGCGCCTTCAACAGCGCGAGCTGGTCCGGATTGCGATGGAGCGCCAAGAGGCCGTTGCCGATCAGATTGACCGTGGTCTCGTGGCCTGCGCCGAACAGCAGGATGATATTGGCCGTCAGCTCCTCATTGGTGAGCTTGTTGCCGTCCTCCTCGGCCTGCACCAGCTGGGTGATGAGGTCGTCGCCGGGAGTCTTGCGGCGCAGCTCGAACAGCTGCTGGAAATACATCTGCGCCATCGTCGTGGCGGCGTTGCCCTTCGCGATCTCCTCCGGCGTCATCGGCACCGGGTCGAGCAGCCGCCCGCCGTCGCGCGAGCTCTTGTAGAAGACCTCGCGATGGTCTTCGGGGATGCCGAGCATCTCGCAGATGATGGTGACAGGCAGGCGAAAGGCGAAATCCTCGATCAGGTCCATCTGGCCGCGGCCGATCACGGCATCGATGGTCTGGTCGACGATCTCCTGGATGCGCGGCCGCATGTCCTCGACGCGGCGCGCGGTGAACGCCTTCACGACGAGGCCGCGCAGGCGGGTGTGATCGGGCGGATCGGCCTGCAGCATCCAGTGCCCCATGCTGCGGAACACCGGCTCCTTCATGATGTCGGGGCCATAACGGCGTGTCGTGCGCTCGACGAAATCCTTGCCGAAGCGTTTGTCGCGCATCACCAGGCTGACCTCCGCATGGCGGCTCGCCACGAACTGGCCGAACGGCGTGACGTGGATCGGGTCGATCGTGCGCAGCCGGTCGTAATGCGGATAGGGATTGCGGATGAAGTCCGGCGCGAGCGGATTGAACAGGGGATCGCTGGCGACGCTCTGCACTTGCTCGTTCATGGTGACCTCACATCGGTTGCCGCATGACACGATACGCCAGTTTGCAGCCCCGGAGCCGGCGTAACCATCCCTGACCAATTATCAACTCGATACATTGTTGTATCGAGTTGCATTCTGCCCTAACCTGGCCCGATGTCAAGGCTGAGAACCAGGCCGACCAGGGACGACACGCGCGATAGACTGTTCGAGGCGGCCGCGCGCGTGTTCGAGCAGGACGGGATCGGCGGCGCCAGCATCGAGGCGATCGCGGCCGAGGCCGGCTTCACCCGCGGCGCGTTCTATTCGAACTTCAGGAGCAAGGACGAGCTGATCTTCGCCATGCTCGAGGACCATGTCGAGCGATCGATCCGCCGCAACATGGAAATCCTGGCGCAGCACAAGAACCTCGACGACTTCATTGCGGCGCTGAAGACGATGGACCGCGCCCGGCAGGACCCCCTCGCCCGCTCGCCGCTCCTGCATATCGAGATGATCCTGTTCGTCGCACGCGCCGAGAAGCGCCGCCCGGAACTTGCAAAACGCCTGCGCGCGCGCCGCAAGCTGATCGCCGACATCGTCGAGGCGACCTTGAAGGACAGCGCCAAAGGCCCGGCGCTGAACCCGCCCTGGATGGCCTCGGTCGTGCTGGCGCTGGAAGACGGCTTTCGCCTGCACCGGCTGATCGACCCGGAGACGACGCCGGCCGACAGCTTTCTGCGCGCCATCGGCGATTTGCGGCGCAGGACGGGGTTGGCGTCGGACTAGCGCCCTGCTGCGACGCGCCCGCTGTCGTGTGTTCTCGCAAACGAGGATGCGCTCTCGAAAGAGCGGGGTTCATCACAGGCGATATTTCTTTCGAACGCACCGAAAGGAATTTCCAATGGCCTTCCTGTCCAAGACGACCATCGCAACGGCCGCGTTCGCGATCATCTCGAGCCAGGCGCTTTCGGAAGCGTGCTGGGATTTCAAATCCGACATGGCCTACACGTATCGCGGGCCGGGACAAATGAGCGTCCGGGAATTCGGAGGCGATCATCGCAGCGCGATCATGAAGTACGCGGCGAAAGTGCCGAAAAACACCGTCTTCTTCATGAAGGACGGCGAGCTCTATTCCGCGGCGGGAATGTCGGAGAACTCGCTGAACGAACTTCATCTGGAATGACGGGACGGCGCAAGGCGGCTGCGCCGTCGGGAATCGGGTGGGCCGGCAGCGATCACATCGTCATAGCTTCTCGTGGTGGGCACCAAAGCACATAACAGGAGAAGCGATCGTGTCGATTGAAGACGACAACAAGGCCATCGTTGGCCAGTGGTTCACGAATTTCTGGGGCAAGACCTGCGACCTCGGAATTGTCGATGAACTCGCAGCGCCCGATATGCTGCTGCAATATTCGCTGCACGAGCCGCGGCGAGGACGCGACGACATCAAGGCGTTCATGACGGACTTCCGGAAAGCATTCCCCGATCTCAATTTCTGGGGCGCTGCCGATCTCATCGCCGAAGGCGACTATGTCGTCGGCCGATGGGAAGGTGGAGGCACGCATACCGGACCGGCGTTCGGCGACTTCCTGGCAGGATCGCTGCCGGCCAACACCGGCCGCACCATGAAGTTCACCGGCACGACCGTGTTGAAGCTCAAGGACGGAAAGATCCTCGAGGAAATCGGTCTTGACGACGGCGTTACGGCCTTGCAGCAGCTCGGCCTGATCCGCGCCGCCTGAACCGGCGATTGCGCAGAGATCTCAAGCAACACACCGGCGATCTTGCGGTCGCCGGTGTCCTATTGGAACGCGCGCTAAGCCAAGCGCTTCACCGCAACCGTGCCCGCTGGCTTGACATCCAGCCGCCCGAGCATCGCCTTCGCCTGCTCGGCGCAGTGCTCGATCAGCCAGCGCTCGAAGGCAACAGGCGCGAGCGCGGGGGCATAGAGGAAACCCTGCACGACGTCGCAGCCGAGCTCGGCCAGCATCTTGCGCTGGCCTTCGGTCTCGACGCCCTCGGCGACGACGGTCATGCCGAGCCCCTGGCCGACGCGGATCACGGCGGTGGCGATCGCGACGGCGCCGGAATCCTTCTCGATGTCGCGCATGAAACTGCGGTCGATCTTCAATTCGCGAATCGGCAGATGGGCGAGCCTGGAGAGGCTCGAATAGCCGGTGCCGAAATCATCCACCGACAGGCCGATGCCGAGCGCGCGGATCGCGTGCATCGTCTCGAGCGCAGCGGCGCCGTCCTGCATGAAGGTGCCTTCGGTGATCTCCAGCATCAGCGCATCGGGCGGCAGATCGTATTCGGCGAGGACATCCTCGAGCCGCGCGGCCAGCGCGACGTGGCGGAAATTGATCGGGGACAAATTCACCGACACGCTGGGGATGTTGAGCCCGGCGCGACGCCAGGCCGCCATCTGCCGGCAGGCCTCGCGCACCGACCACAGGCCGATCTGCTCGATCAGGCCGCATTCTTCGGCGAGCGGAATGAATTTGGCCGGCGAGACATCGCCGAGCACGGCATCGTGCCAGCGCGCCAGCGCTTCCACGCCGTGGATGGCGCCGTCGCAGCTGCGGATCTGCGGCTGGTAGCTGAGGCTGAGCGCGCCCTCGGCAATGGCGCGGCGCAGCGCTGCGATCATCGCCAGCCGCTGCTCGGTGAGGCCGTTCATTTCGGCGTTGAACATGCGATGGGTCGAACGGCCCGCCTGCTTGGCCATGTACATGGCGGCATCGGCCTGCTGCATCAGCGTGTCGATGTCGGTGGCGTGGTCGGGATAGAGGCTGATGCCGATGCTGGCCGACATCGGCATCGGCTTCGATCCGAGCCGCAACGGCGCGGTCAGCGCTTCGGTGATGCGCGTCGCGACCTGCTCGGCGCCCTCGGCATTGCGATGCGGCAGCAGCACGACGAACTCGTCGCCGCCAAGCCGGCCCAGCATGTCTTCGGGCCCGATCTGCTCGCGCAGGCGCTGCGCGAGCTGGATCAGCAGCTCGTCGCCGGCGGCATGGCCGAGCGTGTCGTTGACGTCCTTGAAGTGATCGACGTCGAGGAAGGCCAGCGCGACATGGCTGCCGGTCGGACAGGCATTGATCGCGGTCGTGATCAGGTGCCGCAATTGCGCGCGGTTGGGCAGGCCGGTGAGAATATCGTGATAGGCAAGCCGCGCGATCTCGGCGCGCGCTTCCTTGCGTTCGATGGCGAAGGCGCCGAGATCGACGCAGGCATCGACGATGCGCCGGTGCCAATTGCTCGGCGCGCGAGGCTCGCGATAGTAGAATGCGAACGTCGCAATGACCCGGCCGTCCTTGGCCTTGACCGGTGTCGACCAGCAGGCGCGCAAGCCGATCGCCAGCGGCATGGCCTTGTAAGGCTGCCAGCGCGGATCGGTGTCGAGATCTTCGGCCAACACCGGTTCGCCGTAGAAGGCGGCGGTGCCGCAGGAGCCGACATTGGGGCCGATCGCGATGCCGTCCAGCGCGCGGGAATAGTCAGCGGGCAGGCTCGGACCGCCGAGCGGGTGAATCAGGCCTGCAGCATCGACATGCAGCAGCGAGCAGACGACGTCGGGCGCGATCTCCTCGACGCGGCGGCAGAGCCGGTCGGCAATCTCGGTGATCGGCACCTCGTCGGCGAGCGCGCTCATGATCAGCTGCTGCAGCGAGCGCAACTGCCTGCTCTCGGTGATGTCCTCGACCAGCGCGAAGATGTGCTTGAGCCGGCCCTTCTTGTCGCGGAAGGCGTCGAGCCCCGCGCAGACCCAGATTTCCTCGCCGCTCTTGTCGTAAACGAGTGTCTCGACCTCGCCGCGGCGGCCGCCGGCCATGAGCCGCTTGACGAGCTTCGCGATCGCCCTGCGATCGGTATGGCGACCGGCGATGAGCTCTGCCGCAGGTCGTCCCTCGGCTTCCTCGCTGGTATAGCCGAACAGCGCGGTGAAGGCCGAATTGACGTAGCGGATGTTCTGCTCGACGTCGGTGATGATCACAGCGCGATTGGTCTGGTCCGAGACTGCGTTGAGCAGCCCGATCCTGACGCGACGCTCGGCCTCGGCGGTGACGTCGCGCGCGAACACGATGTATTGGGTGGCGCCGTCGATGGCCGCCGACGACAACGCGATCGAGGCCTTGATCCGGCTGCCGTCGCGCCTGACAAGGCTGATCTCGTCGCGAAAGTCCACGACCGGATCGGCGTGAAGACATTTCAGCGTGAGAATGGCGGCGTCGCCACCGAGCACGTCGGCACGCGCAAGCTTCCAGATCCGCTCCGCGCCGGCGTTGAAATAGGTGATGCGATGCGCGTCATCGACAATGACGATGCCGTCGTCGGCACATTCCAGCACGGCGCGCAGCACGTCGGGCGTTTCGGTCACGGGGCAGTCGGAGACAGACATCGTTGGACCCGGCAGCATCGGCAAGATACGGCAATCGGCTCCAGGTTAGCGCGTCGATGGTGTCCAAGACGTTTTTGCAACCGGCCCGCATTCGGCCAAGCCGCGACATGCTTAACATTCCGCGAAAGCTGCAGAGGTAATCCAGTGCGAGTGGAACCTATTCCCCGCCAGTCCCCGCCTGCAGCGTGTGCAGCCGGCCGGCAACGGCCCGCACCTTGCCCGGCGAGGCCCGCCAGACCGCCACCGCCGAGAGGAGGCTGACGATGATGGCAATGCCAAACGCGAGTGTGTAGTCGCCGGTGCGATCGTAGAGCAGGCCGGTCAACCAGGGGCCGGCCGCGCCACCCGCCAATGCTGCGAGCATGATCATCCCGAAGATGCTACCCTGGTGGCGTCCGCCAAAAATCTCGAACACCACTGCGCCCATGATCGAGGTGAGCCCGTAACCGAGCGCGCCTTGCGTGAACACCATCAGCCAGACCAGCCAGAACGACGGCTGGTATTTCAGCGCCATCAGCGCTGCGAAACAGAGCGCGAAACCGGCGCAGCTGATGGCCCAGACCCATTCCCGCCCGATCCGGTCGGAGATATGGCCGAGGAAGATCTGGCCGGGAATGCCAAGCAGGCTGACGGCCCCGAGCGCCCAGACCGCAACGCTCGGGCTGAAGCCGATGTCGAGCAAGAATTTGGTCTGGTGCACCTGCACCGCGTACCAGATGTACAGGCCGCAGAAATAACCGAGCGCGATCCACCAGAAGCGCGCCGTCGCAACCGCCCGCTTCAGCGTCCAGTCGATCGCAACCCAGTCGGGATCGACGATGTTGGAGAGCGGCTTTGCGGCGCCCGTGAGTGGCGCGGCGTCGCCATCGGGCTGCAGGCCGATGTCTTCGGGGCGCTTGTGCAGAAGCAGATTGATCGGCGCCAGCACGACCAGGATCATCAGGCCCATCGCGGTGCAAGCGGTGCGCCAGCCGGTCTGCTCGATCAGATGCTGCACCCAAGGCAGCAGCGTGACCGACCCGATGCCGACCCCGGCAAAGGCAATGCCGATGGCAAAGCCGCGCTTGCGGATGAACCAGTTCGGCAGGAACAGCGACTGGCCGGAATAGCCGAGGCACACGGAACCGGCGCCGACCATGACGCCGATCGTCAGATAGAGATGCCAGGGTTGGCTGGTCAGCGGCGCGAGCAGCAGCCCGCCGCCCATCAGCAACACGCCGAGCTCCATCACCGCGCGCGGTCCGGCGCGGTCCATCAGCCGTCCGATCAGCGGGCTGGCCACAGCGGACGCTATGAAGCCGAACGAGAACGCGCCCGCAGTCACGCCGCGCTCCCAGCCGAACTCGGCAATGATCGGCGGAAAGAACAGCGAGAAGGAGGTGCGCGCGTTGACGCCGATCGCCATGGTGACGAACGTCACCGCAACCACGACCCAGCCGTAGAAGAACGGAAGCCGCATTTTGTTTTTATTTCATCCCCAGACAGGCTTTCGGACCATCTGGGACGGCGAAGGTCAAGCGCTTTTTGAGGCGGACGGCGCGGTCTGTCCTCGTGGGGTCGCCGTATATTCACTCCGTCATCCTGAGGCGCGCTTGAGGGGACGCATCGCGTCCCATCAAGAGCCTCGAAGGATGCACGGCCCTGGTGCAGCTTGGCCGTCGTCCTTCGAGGCTCGTCCTGCGTTGCAGGACGCGCACCTCAGGATGACGGGAATGGTTCTCAGGCGGCGTCGCGCTGCGAGCCTTCGGCGGGCCGGTCGAGCTCGATCTGGTCGATCGGCAGCGGGCGGCCGAACAGATAGCCTTGCGCGAAATTGACGCCGAGCGCCTTCAGTCGCTCGAACTCCTCCACTGTCTCGACGCCTTCGGCGGTGACCGACATGTCGAGCCCGCGCGCCAGTGTCACGATCGAGGAGATGATCGCGGAGGAGCGCGGCTGGTGCGTGAGATTGCGGATGAACGATTTGTCGATCTTGATCTTGTCGAATGGGAATGCGGTGAGATAGCTCAGAGAGGAATAGCCGGTGCCGAAATCGTCGAGCGCGAGCTCGACGCCGATGCTCTTCAGCCGCTCCGTGAAAGCATGGTTCTCGGTGCCGCGCTCCAACAGGACGGATTCGGTGATCTCGATCTCCAGCCGCTGCGGCGCCAGGCCGGAATCGCCCAGCGCCGCGCTGATGACGTCGAACAGATCGGCTTCCTTGAACTGGATCGGCGAGAGATTCACCGCGACCATCAGGTCGGACGGCCATGCCGCCGCATCCGCACAGGCGCGACGCAGCACGAATTCGCCGAGCGGCACGATCAGACCGGTCTCCTCGGCGAGCGCGATGAACTGATCCGGCGGGATCAGGCCGCGGGTCGGATGCCGCCAGCGCACCAGCGCCTCGAAGCCGCGCCGCACGCCGGCGCTGACGTCCATGAACGGCTGGTAATGCACCTCGAGCTGGCAGAGCGCGATGGCGTCGCGCAGGTCTCCTTCCAGCGTGTTGCGCGCTTCGAGCTCGGCCGACATCGCCTCGTCGTAGATGGTGAAGCAGTTGCGGCCGACCGATTTCGAGCGATAGAGCGCAAGGTCTGCCTTCTTCAGCAATTGCTCCTGGTCGCTGCCGTGATCCGGTGCGACGGCAATGCCGATGCTGGTGCCGATCTCGACGCGATGTCCGGGCAGCAGGAATGGCTCGGCGACGAGCTTGGCGATCCGCGCCGCCAGTTCGGTCGAAGAGGCGCGCTGATCCTCGCAGCCCTCCTGGATGATGGCGAATTCGTCGCCGCCGAGCCGCGCCAGCACGTCGGTGGCGCGCACCGCGGATTTCAGCCGCTGCGCCACCAGGCGCAGCAGCGCATCGCCGGCGCCATGACCGAGGGAATCGTTGACGTTCTTGAAGCGGTCGAGGTCGAGCATCAGGATCGAGAAGGACCAGCCGCCGTGCTCCAGCTGACCGTTCAGCTCGTCGAGCCGGGCCAGGAAGAAAGCTCGGTTCGGCAATCCGGTCAGCACGTCGGTCTGCGCCAGCTCCAGCACGCGCCGGTTGGCCAGCGACAGCCGCCGCGAGTTGCGGCTGGCGAGCATCAGATAGATCGACAGCGACAACGTCAGCAGCATGCCGACCGTCAGCACGGCGCCCGCGCGATCATAGCTTGTCTCCAGCGGGCCGCCGGCCGTCGGGATTGCCCGCACCTGCCAATCGGCGTCGCCGATCTTGAGGCCGCCCGACCAGTGCCGGCCACGCGCGACGTCGCGCATCGACTGCGGTGCATCCGCTGCGGAGGCGTAGTCGGGCAGCATGCCCTCCAGGCTGATGATGCGCGCGCTATAGGGTTGATAGACGTTGACACTGACCGCCGGACTCGCACCGGTCCTGACGCGGATGGCCTGCATCAGCAGAGGCAGGTCGAAGATGCCGACAACGAAGCCCGAGATGTTGCGGCGGCGGTCGGCGACGGTGTCGCGCGAGGTTCCCTTGGCGTAGACGGGCACGATCACGAATACGTTCGGCAATTGGCCGGCGCCGCTCCGGGCATAGAGTTTGGTGCGGAGCGCGGCAATCTGGTCATTGTCCCTGGCACGCTCGAGCGCGGCCCTGCGGTCGGGCACGCTCATATAGTCCATGCCGTAGACACGCGATGTCTTGGCCTGCGTCGAGTAGAAGATCGGGAAGTATTCCTGGCCCTGCGGCGCAGTGACGAAGTCGCCGCTTTCGAGCGCCTTGATGTGATAGCCGGATACGCCATCGGCAATCGCGGCGGCCTCGTATTCGGCGCGCTCCTTGCGGGTGATCCGCGGCAGCCAGCCGATCCGCAGCAGGCCGGGGTAACGTTCGAACAGCTTGCCGCTGAACGTCTCGAACTCGCTGCGGGTGACGCCCTCGTTGGAGGATTCGAACAGGGTGCGCAGCGCCACGAGCCGGCTGATATATTCGTTCATGCCGTTCTGCATGACGATGGCTTGCGTCTCGGCCGCGTTCTCGAATTCGATCCTGTTGACGCGGTCTTCCCAGCGCGCCACCGCCGCGGCGCCCGCAAGCGAGAACAGCAGTCCAAGGGCAGCCGCGACCAGCGCAGGGCGATGGAGGCCGAGCAGCGCCGTAACACGCCACCGTCCAGCCAAACCCCTTCGATCCTGATCGGTCTGATCGCGATCGCCCATCTTGATTCCGAAACGTCCCCTCGGCGCGGCCGCCGTACCTAGGGTTGAGCCGCCGTGGCAACTATCGGACAAGGAACGGGGTTAAGAACTGCACAACATTGGAACCGAGCCGCCGCGCATTGCGCGGTGTAGTTAACGATTGATCCGCGCGTTCCCGCAATCTGGTGGCCAATTGCCGCTCTTACCCGGAGTCCTACGGATCATCTTCTCGAGGCCAGTTAGCGCCCTGTTCAGCCCGCGCGCCTATTGTGGCCGCGTCTTTCAGCATCCGGCGAACTCTCCCATGAAACCATTGCGCGCAGCGCTAGGCATCGCGCTTGCCGCCGCGTTGCTGGCCGCAACACCGACGGCAAGAGCCGACGAGGTCGGCGTCAGCAAGGACGCCATCCTGTTCGGCCAGGCTGCGGCGCTCGAAGGTCCTTCCTCCCAACTCGGTCAACGCATGCGGCACGGCATCGTCGCGGCGTTCAACGAAGTCAACGCCAAAGGCGGCATTCACGGCCGCAAGCTCCAGCTCATCAGCCGCGACGACGGCTACGATCCTGATCGTTCGGTGGTCCAGACGCTACGGCTGATCGATGACGACAAGGTGTTCGCGCTGATCGGCGCGGTGGGGACACCGACTGCGATGGCGACGATCCCGATCACGAGCGCTCGCGAGGTGCCATTCATCGGACCGCTTAGCGGGGCCGCGCTCCTGCGCGACCTCGAACTGACGAATGTCGTGAACATCCGCGCCAGTTACAGCGCGGAGACGGAGACCATCGTCAGGCACCTCACCGAGGATCGTCATTTCACCCGCATCGGCATCTTCTACCAGGACGATTCCTTCGGTCGTGACGGCCTCAAGGGCGTGAAGAACGCGCTCGCCAAGCGCGGCCTCGAGCTCGCCGTCGAAGGCACCTTCGAACGCAACACCCGCGCGGTCGGCGGGGCCTGGCGCACGATCAAGCGCGCCGAGCCCGAGGCGATCGTCATGGTCGGGACCTATGGCCCGAGTGCAGAATTCATCAAGCTCGCGCACCGCAGCGGCGTCTATCCGACCTTCGTCAGCATCTCCTTCGTCGGCGCCACCGCGCTCGCCAAGGAGCTCGGCCCTGATGGCGACGGCGTCGTCGTCGCCCAGGTCGTGCCGTTCCCCTGGGATCGTTCGATCAAGCTCGTGGCCGACTACCAGGCGGCGCAGGCCGCGTTCGATCCGACGCTGGCACCGGACTTCGTGGCACTCGAGGGTTATCTCTCCGGTCGCCTCGTGGCGGCAGCGCTGGAAAAAGCCGGGCCGAATCCGACCCGCGCCGGCCTGCTTCGCACGATCAACGATACCGGCCGCTTTGACATCAGCGGCAGCATCGTCACTGTCGGCGCGCGCGCCCTTGAGACGCCGCCAAAGGTGTTCTTGACGGTGATCCAGAAGGACGGGACGTTCAAGCCGATCGACCGGCTGTAAGTCGGTTCACGACCGCCGCGTCCAACGTTCGGCGTTGACGGCTCCCTGCGGCGCCCCGCCCTTGATGATCGCCTCGACCTGCCGCACCGTCTCCAGCGACTGATATTCGATCGCCTGCGGCGTCAGGCCGCCGACATGCGGCGTGGCGATGACATCAGGGAATTTTGCCAGCTCCGGCGTCGGCATCTGGTCGGCCGCGCGGCCGACATCCATTGCCGCGCCGGCAATCCGGTTCTCCAGCAGTGCCTTGGCGAGTGCCGCCTCGTCGACGAGATTGCCGCGTGAGAGGTTGATGAAGACGGCGTGCTTCTGCATGCGTGCCAGCGCCGCCTCTCCGATCAGCTTCTCGGTCTGCTCGTTGGCGATGGCCAGGCAGACGACGTAATCCGATGCCGCGAGAAGCTCGTCGAGCGTGAGCTGCCGGATCGCGCTGTCGTTGACCTCAGCGAAGGGATCGGCCACCAGCACCTGCATACGCATCACTTTGGCGATCTCGGCGAGGTAGCGCCCGATGCTGCCATAACCGATGATGCCGATCGTGCTGCCGGCGAGTTGCCGGCCCATCCGGGCCTCCGGCTTGCGGCCGGCGTGGTAGTCGGCCGTGGCTCGCGACACGCCGCGCGACAAATCGACCATGAAGCCGACCGCGAGCTCGGCGACCGCCTGGACGAAGCCGGGACCGGCCCGCGTCACCAGCACACCGGCTTGCGAGGCGGCGTCGACATCGACGTTCCTGATATCGACGGCACAGCGCACGAAGGCGCGCAGGCGCGGCAATTGCGCAAAAATTTCGCCGCGGCCCTCGGTCATGCGATCGGCGACGATGATGTCTGCGTCCTTGGCCGCATTGACGAGGCCCGCCGCATCAAGCGCCTGGTCGCCTTCGTGCAGGATCACATCGGCGATGGCGCGCAGGCCGTTCAGGCTGCGATCGCCGTAGTAATTGCGGCGCATCTCCGGCGTATGGGCCAGCAGGACTTTCACGGCAACACTCCCTCAATAGCCAAACGCGCGCGGCAAGGCGGTGCTTAGCCATGGCACGAAGGCGATGACGAGCAGGCAGAGGAACAACAGGCCGAGATAGCCGAGGATCGGCTTCACCGTCTGCTCGATCGGCACGTTGCCGATCAGGCAGGCACCGTAGAGTCCCAGTCCGAGCGGCGGTGCGAACAGGCCGACGCCCATCGCAATGACGAGCACGACACCGAAATGCAGGGGATCGATGCCGAGCTGCACTGCGACTGGCAACAGCAGCGGCCCGAAGATGATCAGCGCGGCCGCCCCTTCGAGCACCGAGCCCATCACGATCAGCACGGCGATCGCGAGCAGGATGAACAGCCAGGTGCCCGAGGTCTTGGACAGACCCAGCATGAAGTCGCCGACGGCGTGCGGCACCTGCTGCAAGGTCAGCGTGAAAGCCAGCGACTGCGCCGCGGCGACGATGAACAGCACCAGCCCGGCGCGCGTCGCCGCCTGCACGAAACACTGCGCCGCCGATCTGACGCCAAGCTCGCGGAACACCACGCCGCCGATGACAAGCGCATAGGCCACGGCGAAGGCGGAGATTTCCGTGGCCGTGGCAAAGCCGCTCTTGAAGCCGAAGAAGATCATGAAGATCAGGCCGAACGAGGCGATCGCGCCGCTCCACAGGCCCGAGACCGGGACCTGCGGCTCGACCTCCTCGACGTCATCGGGCGTCTTGCCTGATATGATCGAGAAGGCGATCAGCACGGCCGCCATCAGCGCCGCGGGCAGCAGGCCCGCCATGAACAGGCCGCCGATCGAGAGGTTTGCGACAAAGCCCAGAATGATCAGGTTGATGCAGGGCGGAATGGTCTCCGCCATCACCGCGGATGCCGCGAGCAGCGCCACCGCGCTGCCGGGATTCTGCCTGGAGCGGCGCGCTGCCGGGATCAGCACCGAGCCGACCGCGGCGACATCGGCCATCTTCGAGCCCGATATGCCCGAGAACAGCACCATCGAGGCCACCATCACGACGTTCAGGCCGCCGCGCATGCGGCCGACCGCGCGCTGCAGCAGCTCGATCAGCCGCACCGACATGCCATTGGCTTCCATGAGGTAGCCGACCAGGATGAAGAACGGGATCGCGAGCAGCACGAAATTGTCGATGCCGCGCGCCATCTGCTGGGCGAAGATGACGCCGGGCAGCGCGCCCTCGACCCAGATGAAGATCAGCGCGGCCAGCGCCAGCGCAAAACCGATCGGCAGGCCGCCGAACAGCGTCGCGAAGAAGCCGATCAGCATCAGCGCGCCTGCCGAGGGCACCGAGGATGGCGACAGATAATCCCAGGCGAGATAGAGGCCGGTGACCGCAGCGACAGCAACGAGGCCCCTGGCAATGTCCGGGAGCGGCCGCGCGCAGAGATGATCGATCGCGAACACCGTCATGAACAGCGCGCCGATGCCCATGGGATAGAAGGTGAGCTCCAGCGGCAGGCCTGAGCCGGTGGTCTGTCCTGATGTCAGCGAGCCCAGCTTGACGGCGTTGTAGGCGACATAGCCCGAGATCAGCACGACAAGCAGGCTGCTTGCGGCATCGACCAGCGTGCGCAGCCGTCCCGGCATCAGATCGCGGAAGAAGGAGACGCCGACATTCTCGCCGCGCGCAAGCGCGCTGGCCGCGCCGAAGAAGGCAGATCCGACCATCAATCCGCGCGCGACGTCATCGGACCATTCGACCGGCGCGTTGAAGAAGAAACGTAGCAGCACCGAGCCGCACACGACCGCGAGGTCGGCAGCCAGCAGAATGGCCGCGATCGCGTCGCTGCAACGAAGCAGCAGGGCAATGCTCCCATGGCGCGCGCCCGAGAGCGGCACGGCTTCTGTCATCGCCATCTCAGGCTTGCGTCGAGCGGATGATGTCGATGACGGCTTTGGACTCCGGCCGCGCCTTGATGAAGTTTTCGGTCTGCGGCGCGACACGCTTCTTGAAGGCCTCGCGGTCGCATTCGGCGACCGTCACGCCCTTCTCGGTCAAGGCCGCGAGCGCCTCCTTCTCGACCGCAAGCCCATGGGTTCGCGTGTCGGCCGCGGCCTTCTTCGCGGCGTCGAGGAAGCCTTCGCGCAGCTTCGGATCCATGCGGTTGAACGTCATATCGCTGAAATAGACCGCGAGCGGCGAGAAATTGTGCTGCGTCAGCGCGTAGAACTTTGCCGTCTCGTAGAACTTGCTGGCGAGGATGGTCGGCGGATCGTGCTCGAGGCCGTCGAGCACGCCGGCCTGCAGCGCCGTGTAGATTTCGCCGAACGCCAGCGGCGTCGCGGCGGCGCCCATCAGGCGCAGGCATTCGGTGATGACGGGATTGGGCAGGGTGCGGATCTTGAGGCCGGCGAGATCCTCGGGCGTCTTCACCGCCTTCTTCGCGAGCACGCTGCGCGAGCCGAAATTATAGGCCCAGGCGATGATGCGGATGTTGCTGCCCTTGAGCAGCGCGTCCTCGATCGGCTTGGCCGCACCCGCGTCGAACGCCTTGGTCTGCTGCGGGAAGCTCGCGAACAGAAAGCCGAGATCGTAGGTGCCGACCAGCGGCACCAGATTGGCCGAGATCGACGAGCCCGAGATCATGAGATCGATGACGCCGAGCTTGACCGAATTGATGACGTCGATTTCCTGGCCGAGCTGGTTGTCGGGGAAGAAGGCGACCTCGACCTGCTCGCCGAGACCGTTGGCCTTGATCTGCTTCACGAGGTTGTCGTAGTAGACGCGGCCGTTGGCGAATTTGGGATCGTTCGGCAGCGAGGAGGAGCATTTCAGCTTCAGCGTCGCCGCCTCAGCGCGGCCGATGATGGCGGGAGAGAGCACGAGGCCGGCGGTCAGCGCCGTCGACGACTTGATGAACGTGCGACGGCTGACGGGCACGAGGGTCATGGTGTCTCTCCCCAATATTTTTTGTTTGCTGGCCACGGTCGTTGCCATGGCCTGTTGCGCGGAGAGTACGGCCAAAGCGACGGGGCAGGCAAGGCTTGCAGCCGCGCGCGATGTGCGCGCAAGCGGCGGGCGCGACGGCACAGATTCGAGCGCAACGCCTATGTTTCCCGAGGTTTTCGCTCATGCCGCAACGCGGCCGAACGGCTTCCATGCAAGATTGACGCAGATCGATCCAATTCAGGCATGGATCAATGCCGAACGCAGATTGATGGGCACGCAGCAAAAAGCTGCGGGACCGGGATCCCGCAGCTTCCGCAATCCAATGAACGATGAAATCAGCGCGACGGCGCGACGCTCAGCTGTCCGCTCGCCGCCTCGACATCGCGCGAGGGCCGCAGCGCGAAGGCGCCATCGCCGAGCAGCGCCTGCGCGGCCAGCGCAATCGCCCAGAAGGCGGGGAATTCCCAACCGCCCTTCGGGTTGGTGAAGAAGAAGCCCGCTGCTGCGTGCACCGTGAAGATCGCGCCGAGCAGAACCGGGATGCCTGCCAGCGCGGCATAGCGGGTCCAGACGCCGAGGATCAGGGCAATGCCGCTGAGAACTTCCACAGTCATCACGAGGTAGGCCAGTTCGGGCGGGAAACCCAGGCTGCCGAAGAACTTTGCAGTCCCGGCGGGGGTGAAAACGAACAGTTTCAGACTGGCATGGGCCAGGAACAGAACGCCCAAGGCCACACGCAGCACCAGCGCGGCATAGGGGGCGGTACGGGAATCGATCATAGCGGTCTCCATTGTTGTGCGACGTATGATCTATTCTCAGACGAATGATAATCTGCTATTTTGGAATTATACTTCACACTGATAGAGTGAAATGAATGCTCGACCGCCTGACCAGCCTGGAAGTCTTCGCCAAGGTGGCGGCGAACGGCAGCCTGTCAGGCGCGGCCCGGGCGATGGGCCTGTCGCAGACCATGGTGACCAAGCATGTCGCCTCGCTGGAGGCGCGGCTCGGCATCAAGCTGTTCCACCGCACCACACGGCGGCTGTCGATCACCGAGGCCGGCCGGCTCTATCTGGAATCCTCGGAGCGCATCCTTGCCGACATGGAGACGGCTGACGCCGCGGTCGCGCGCGAGCGCGTCGAGCCGCGCGGCTCGCTGCGGGTCAATGGGCCCGTCGTGTTCGGCACACGCCAGATCGCACCGCTCATTGCCGACTTCTCGGAGCGTCACCCCGAGGTCACGATCGAGCTCGGCCTCAACGACCGTCTGGTCGATCTCGCCGAGGAAGGCTGGGACCTCGCGATCCGCATCGGCAAACTGCGCGACTCCAGCATGGTGGCGCGCAAGCTCGCGCCAAACCGCCTGGTGGTCTGCGCTGCGCCGTCGTATCTCGCCAAGCACGGCACGCCGCGCAGCGTCGCCGACCTCGCCGCGCATAATTGCCTCGGCTACACGCTGTCGCAGCAGGCCAGCGCGGCGGAATGGCTGTTCGGCGCGGATGGCGAGATCCGCGTCCAGGTTTCGGGCAATCTGCGCGCCAACAACGGCGATGCGCTGCGCGCGGCGACGCTGGCCGGCCTTGGCCTCGCGCGGCAGCCGACCTTCATCGTCGCCGACGATTTGCGCGCCGGCACGCTGGTCGCGTTGCCGCTCGACCAGCCGGAGATGCAGTCGTCCGCGGTGCATGCGGTCTACCTGCCCGATCGTCGTCCGCCGGCGAAAGTGCGCGCCTTCATCGATTTCCTCGCCGCGCGTTTTGCACCTGATCCGCCGTGGGACCGCGGATTGTTCTGACATCGCAGGGCGTGATGCGTCATCTCCGGCAGACCTCCTGCCCCATTTTGCCGCACGCGAGAGCGTGAGCTAGCGCACAGACAGGGCAATGGCGGACGACTAGAAAAGGTGACATCCTCGCGCCCATTGCCAATGGAGGTGACACCATGCGCCGTCCAGTCCTTTGCAATTTGATCCTTGCCTCCGGCCTGCTCGCACTCACGCAATTGATGACGCCGACGCAAGCCGCAGCCGAAGCCCGGCTTGCGCTGGTGATCGGCCAGTCCGCCTATCGCACGGTGCCGGAGCTGCCCAACGCTGCCAATGACGCCAAGGGCATGGCCGAGCTGCTCGGCAATGCCGGCTTCACCGTCACGGCAGCACCGAACCTCGCGCAGAACGAGATGCGCCAGGCGATCTCGGATTTCGCCGGCAAGGTCAGCGCCAGCGGCGCCGACACCGTGGCGCTGGTGTTCTACGCCGGTCACGGCCTGCAGATCGACGGCGAGAACTATCTCGTGCCCGTCGATCTCGATCCCAAGCGTGAGGCTGACATTCCGCTGCAGGGCGTGCGGCTGAACGATCTGCTCAACACGCTCGGCGCGCTGCCGACACGGGCGCGCATCTTCATGCTCGATGCGTGCCGCAACAACCCGTTCCCGGCGCTCTCGGGCGCCGGCCACGGGCTTGCCATCGTCGACACCAAGGCCGGCGCGCCCGGCTCGTTCATCTCCTACTCGACCTCACCCGGCGCCGAAGCCGAGGACGGCTCCGGGGCCGACAGTCCCTACACCACGGCGGCGCTGACGGTTGCGAAGCAACCGAACGTCCCGATCGAGGAAGTGTTCAAGCGCATCCGCATCGCGGTGGCGCAGTCGACCGACGGGCGTCAGATTCCCTGGGAAAGCTCCTCGCTGACGACCGACTTCAAATTCTTCGGCGAGAGCAGCGCCCAGCCGCCTGCACCGGGCGCAAACGCGATGGCGCTCGCGAGCACCCCGCGCAGCGTCGCGGACTGGCGCAAGGATTTGCAGGGCAAGGATGCCAAGGTCGCCTATGATCTCGTGATCGCCGACGACACGGTGGAAGCCTATCAGGCCTATATCGAGCTCTACGTGCAAGACACCCGCACGCCGCGCCTGCGCACCGTCATGGAACGGCGGCGCCAGATGCTGGCGTGGGACCGCGCGGTGGCGATCAACACCCGCGCCTCCTTTGAGGCTTATCTGGCGAACTGGGACAACAGCGATCTCGCCGCGACCGCGCGCCGGCTGCTGCTGCGCGTGCAGAACCGCAATTTTGTCCTGCCGGTTGCCGCCGCTGCGGTCCCGGTCGCCGTCGCCATGGCACCGACCTGCCCGTGCTCGGCACCGACGCCGCCGGCGACGACGCCGATCAACCCGACGGTCGCCCCCATCATCAAGAAGCGCGTCGACGACACGCCGCCGAAGCGAAAGGTCGTCGACACGCCGCCGAAGCGCCGGCCGCCGCCTGACGAGGTCGTGGTCGAGCACGCTCCGCCGCCCTCAGGACCGCCGCCCGCCGCCGTGATGCAAGGCATCGGCATCGGTGTCGGGATTGGCATGGGAATGGGCATGGGCGGCGGAGGCCGTGGCGGAGAGATGGGACATGGCGACTACAACCGCGGCACCAGATACTGAGGTTACCCCGCTGCAATAGGCACTGATGTCCGCAAGTACTACTTGCGGACATTTCTGTTAATGGGGCAGAGCCGTCACTGTCCGCCGCCCTCCAACCTGGAAATGCTGTAGTCTGATCGGCCGACACGCCTTTTCCGGGGATTCGATATCGATGCCGCAAGACGCTCACGCCAAGAACTCATGGCCGCTGTTTCGATCGCTCGCGTCCTATGCCCTGCCCGGCGATCTCATGGCCGGGCTGACTTTGGCGGCGATCGCGATCCCCGAGCAGATGGCGACCGCGCGGCTCGGCGGCTTCGCGCCGCAGATCGGCTTCTTCGCCTTCATGGCGGGATCGCTCGGCTTTGCGCTGCTCGGCGGCAATCGCTTCCTGTCCTGCGGCGCCGATTCCACGATCACCCCGATCTTCGCCGGCGGCCTTGCGGCGCTGGCAGCTGGCTCGCCCGAATATCAGGGGCTTGCAGTCGCGCTCGCGCTGATGGTCGGCGCGATGATGCTCGCGGGCGGCGCGTTTCGGCTCGGCGGCATCGCCAACCTGCTGTCGATGCCTGTCATGGTCGGCTTTCTCGCCGGCATCTCCGTCCACATCATCGTGTCGCAATTGCCTGGTGTGCTGGGACTGGACGCGCCTGGTGGTCCGACGCTCGACCGCATCGGCGTGCTCGCGACCGAGCTCGGGCGCACCAATCCCATCACGTTCTGCATCGGCTTCGGCGTACTCGCCGTGGTCTTCATCTCCGAGAAGATCAGCGCAAAAATTCCCGGCGCGCTGATCGGCCTCGTCGGCGCGACGCTGGCCACAACAGGACTTGGCCTCGAGAGCAAGGGCGTCAACGTGGTCGGCACGGTGCCGGGCACGCTGCCGCGACCGACCCTGCCCATGCTCGCGCCGGAGCAATGGGTCCACCTGGTGCCCCTCGCCTTCGTCATCACGGTCGTGGTGATGGTCCAGACCGCGGCGACGACACGGTCCTTCCCGTCCGACCCTGACAAGCCCGCGGACGTCGACCGCGACTTCCTCGGTGCCGGCGCCGGCAGCGTGCTGTCGGGCCTGTTCGGCGCGTTTCCGGTCAATGCCAGCCCGCCGCGCACAGGCATCGTCGCCGAGACCGGCGGGCAATCGCAACTCGCTGGCCTGGCGGCGGCCGTGATCGTGCTGTTGCTGCTCGCGTTTGGTACGGGTTTGCTGCGCCATGTGCCGGACGCTGCGCTCGGCGGCATCCTGCTGTTCGTGGCGCTGCGGATCATCCGGACCAAGCAGATCGTCACGATCTATCGTCAATCGTTCAGCGAGTTCCTGCTGATCGTCGCCACCGCCGCGCTGATCATCGTGCTGCCGATCCAGCAGGGTGCCTTCCTCGGCATCGTGCTGTCGCTGCTGCACGGCATCTGGAGCACGACGCGCGCCAGGCTCGTCGAGTTCGAGCGCGTGCCGGGCACCACGATCTGGTGGCCCGCGCATCCGCACATCACCGGCGAGCGCGTCGCAGGCGTCGCCGTGATCGGGCTGCAGGCGCCGCTGTCCTTCCTCAACGCGCCGGGCTTTCGCAGCGACGTGACCAAGGTTCTGGGAACGACGGCACCGCAATTGCTGGTGCTGGAGGCGAGCGGCATGGTCGAGATCGACTTCACCGCCGCGCAGATCCTGCTCGACGTCTTCAAGGTGTGCAATGCGCAAGGCGTCACGGTGGCGCTGGCGCGGCTGGAATCGGTGCGGGCGCAGGACGCCTTCGAGCGGTTCAGGCTGTTCGACGTCCTGCCCAAGGAGCACGTCTTCCATAGCGTCGACGAGGCCGTGCACAAGCTCGCGAAATAGCCGCTGTTACTGCACCAGCGCCGGGTGATCCCGCTGCGCCGTTTCGCGGATCCAGTTGGTGTGGATCGCGCGGAACAGGATCTGGGCCGTCTTGAGGTCGTTCGCCGTCATGCAGAGATTGACGATGCGATGCACCGCGTCGTCGCGCATCAGGCCGTCGGAGATCTTCATCGCGATCTCCATCGCGACCTTCGCGGCGCGCTCATAACGAGCACTCTCGCCCTTGTCGTTTCGCGCACTAGCGATGGCGCTCTGGGCCGCAGCGTCACAGATGGCACGGATACGCGCGGCGGCCTCGATGTCGCCGAGCGGCCACTCGATCGCTTGGTCCCAGATGTCCATTCGCGTTTTGCGCGCGAACCACCGCATTGCATCGCTCCGCCGTGACGGAGCGAGCATAAACGAATGGCGGCGCTGCGCGCTACGCTTCCGGCACGATCTTGCCGGGGTTGAAGATGTTCTGCGGATCGAGCGCCTTTTTCAGCGCACGCATCGCATCGAGCGCTTCAGGGCCGAGCTCGGCCTTGAGGTATTTCTGCTTGCCCTGGCCGATGCCGTGCTCGCCCGTGCAGGTCCCGTCCATCGCCTGAGCGCGTTCGACGAGGCGGTGCATGAATTCCTCGCCGCGCGCCATCTCGTCCGCATCGTTGGTGTCGCACACCAGCGAGCAGTGGAAATTGCCGTCGCCGACATGGCCGACGATCGGCGACAACAAATTGAGGCGCTTGAGATCTTCCTCGGTCTCGCTGACGCAATCGGCAAGGCGCGAGATCGGCACGCAGACGTCGGTTGCGACCACGCCGATGCTGTCGCCGGGCCGCAGCGCCTTGACGGACCAATAGGCATCGTGCCGCGCTTGCCAAAGCTTCGTGCGGTCCTCCGGCTTGGTGGTCCAGGAGAAATCGCCGCCGCCGCAATCCTTTGCGATCTCGCCGAAGGCCTTGGACTGCTCGGCGACCTCGATCTCGCTGCCGTGGAATTCCATCAGCAGCAGCGGCGTCTCCGGCAGCGTCAGCTTCGAATAGGCGTTGCAGGCCTTGACCTGCGCGGCGTTGAGCAGCTCGATGCGCGCCACGGGAATGCCGGTCTGGATCGCGAGGATCACCGCCTGACACGCGCCGTGCACCGACGCGAACGACACCGCACCGGCCGCGATCGTGTCGGGAATGCCGCGCAGGCGGATGGTCAGCTCGGAGATGATGCCGAGCGTGCCTTCGGCGCCGACGAACAGATGCGTCAGGTCGTAGCCGGCTGACGACTTCTTGGCGCGCGTGCCCGTGGTGATGATCTCGCCGTCGCCGCGCACCACCTTCAGCGCCAGTACGCTGTCGCGCATGGTGCCGTAGCGCACCGCATTGGTGCCGGAGGCGCGGGTCGAGGCCATGCCGCCGAGCGAGGCATCCGCGCCGGGATCGATCGGAAAGAACAGACCCTGGTCGCGCAGATGCTTGTTGAGCGCCTTGCGGGTGACGCCGGGCTGGATCACGCAGTCGAGATCCTCGGCATGAACCGCGAGCACCTTGTTCATGTCCCGCAAATCGATCGAGATGCCGCCGGCGGGCGCGTTGACCTGGCCCTCGAGCGAGGTGCCGGTGCCGAACGGAATGACGGGCACGCCGGTTTTCGCGCAGATCCGCACCACGTCCTGGATATCGGCCGTCTCCTGCGCCATCACCACGCCATCAGGCGGCTGGTTGACGATCCATGTGGTGGTATGGCCGTGCTGCTCGCGGACGGCCTGCGAGGTGATGAGGCGGTTGCCGAAGCGTGCGGCAAGCTGCTCCAGCGCGCTTGCAAGGGCTTTCGGCTCCGGCCGCGGCGGCTTATTGGTGATAACAGTACCCACGGATCGTCCTCCCGACAGAAGAAACCGTGGCAAAGGACATCTCACCGGTCAAGTCAAGCGACCGGACGCATAGCCAGGGAATGAGACATGCCGGAGAGTGCCGCTTCGAAGCCTGCCGAACCGTTCCGCTCCTCGATCATGCAGATCGAGCCGCAATGGATCGACTATAACGGCCATCTCAACATGGCCTATTACAACGTGATGTTCGACCGGGCGATCGACCAGATGTGGCTGCAGCTCGGGATCGGGCCCACCTACATGAAGGAGCGCAACGGCTCGACTTTCACCGCCGAATGCCATGTGCGGTACTTGCGCGAAATTCATCTCGGCGATCCCGTCGAGGTCTCGGTCTGGCTGCTGGATGCCGACGACAAGCGCCTGCATACGTTCCAGGAGCTGCGTCACGCGACCGAAGGCTGGCTGTCAGCCACCTCGGAGAACATGTCGCTGCACATCGACATGGGCTCACGAAAGGTAGCGGCCTTTCCGCCCGACATTCGCGAGCGCATCGCGGCTGTCGTCGGAGCGCACAGCGCCTTGCCGCGGCCCCAGGGTATCGGTCGGAACGTGGCGATGCCCTCGAAGGGATAGGCTGCTCAGACGCTGTGGGCCACCTCTCCCCATTGGGGAGAGGCGGATATCACAGCTAGATTCTGCGGCCACGCGCCAGGCCGACCACGGCCGAGACCAAAAACAGCACCACCGCGACGAAGAAGATGATCTTGGCGATTTCGATCGATGCGCCGGCGAGGCCGCCAAAGCCCAGGATACCGGCGATCAGTGCGATAATCAGAAACGTCACAACCCAGCTCAGCATGGCGAAACCTCTGTCTTGATGTCTGTCTGCGATCGGCGCGGCTGGCGCGCCTCCCTTGTCCAAACAATCGCCAACGCGGAACATTGGTTCCGGCCGGTTGCCGGCGGAAATTC
The DNA here is from genome assembly GCF_004114955.1 of Bradyrhizobium guangzhouense. Lineage (NCBI taxonomy): Bacteria > Pseudomonadati > Pseudomonadota > Alphaproteobacteria > Hyphomicrobiales > Nitrobacteraceae > Bradyrhizobium > Bradyrhizobium guangzhouense. Next base: position 1,937,498 of record NZ_CP030053.1, on the reverse strand, counting down.
GCCCCGTCGCCAGGAACAAATCGCCCCGCCGCGCACGTGGAAAACCCCTCCCCGGCGCCCCATATAGGCTCCAATCCCTGTTAAGAAGGCTCCCTTCCGCCACCCCGCGGTGCCATCGTGGGGCCAATGATTCGCATGACCGAGCCGAGCAAGATCACCAGCGTACCCGACCACCAGCCTGCCGCCGGCGGCATCGCCGCGCGTGCGCGCGCCTCCGTGGGCCCAAAATATCTCACCGGGCTCAATCCGGAGCAGCGCGAAGCCGTGGAGACGCTGGACGGCCCGGTCCTGGTGCTGGCCGGCGCCGGCACCGGCAAGACGCGCGTGCTGACCACGCGCATCGCCCATATCCTGAGTCAGGGCCGCGCCCGCCCCGCCGAGATCCTGTCGGTGACCTTCACCAACAAGGCCGCGCGCGAGATGAAGCACCGGCTCGGCCAGATGCTCGGCCATGCCGTCGAGGGCATGCCGTGGCTCGGCACCTTCCACTCCATCGGCGGCCGCATCCTGCGCTTCCACGCCGAGCTGGCGCAGCTCAAGTCGAATTTCACCGTGCTCGATGTCGACGACCAGGTACGGCTGCTCAAGCAGCTCCTGCAAGCCGAGAACATCGACGACAAGCGTTGGCCGGCGCGCATGCTGGCCGGGTTGATCGACGGCTGGAAGAACCGCGGGCTGATGCCGTCGCAGGTGCCGTCAGGCGAAGCCGCGATGTTTGCCAACGGCAAGGGCGGCAAGCTCTATGCGAGCTATCAGGAGCGGCTGAAGATCCTGAACGCCGCCGATTTCGGCGATCTGCTGCTCGAAAACATTCGCATCTTCCGCGAGCATCCGGACATCCTCCGGCAGTATCAGCAGCGCTTCAAATTCATCCTGGTCGACGAATATCAGGACACCAACGTCGCGCAGTATCTGTGGCTGCGGTTGCTGTCGCAGGCGCCGGCGACGACAAAGCCAACCACGCCCACCGTCATTCCGGGGCGGGCCGAAGGCCTGAACCCGGAATCTGGAGATGAGACCTCAGCTCGGGATTCCGGGTCTGCGCCTTCGGCGCATCCCGGAATGACGGAGCATGCTGCAGTGGCGGTTGCCACGCCCCACGTCAAAAACATCTGCTGCGTCGGCGACGACGACCAGTCGATCTATGGCTGGCGTGGCGCCGAGGTCGACAACATCCTGCGCTTCGAGCACGATTTCCCGGGCGCAAAAGTGATCCGCCTCGAGCGCAATTACCGTTCGACCGGCCACATCCTCGCCGCCGCCTCGCACCTGATCGCCCACAATGAAGGCCGGCTCGGCAAGACGCTGCGCACCGAGGACCAGGACGGCGAGAAGGTCACGGTCACGGGCTCGTGGGATTCGGAAGAGGAAGCCCGCGGCATCGGCGAGGAGATCGAGCAGATCCAGCGCCAGGGCGAGAAGCTGAACGAGATCGCGATCCTGGTCCGCGCGTCCTACCAGATGCGCGAGTTCGAAGACCGCTTCGTCACGCTCGGCCTGCCCTATCGCGTCATCGGCGGCCCGCGCTTCTACGAGCGTGCCGAAATCCGCGATGCGCTGGCATATTTGCGCGTGATCAATTCGCCGGCCGACGATCTCGCCTTCGAACGCATCGTCAACGTGCCCAAGCGCGGCCTTGGCGACGCCACCATCCAGATGCTGCACGATCACGCCCGCAAGCGCCGCATTCCTCTGTTTGAGGCGGCGCGCGCCGTGGTCGAGACCGACGAGCTGAAGCCGAAGGCGCGCGGGTCCTTGCGCGACGTCGTTGCCCAGTTCGATCGCTGGCGCGCCCAGCGCGAGGTCACCGCCCATACGGACCTCGCCCAGATCGTGCTCGACGAGAGCGGCTACACCGAGATGTGGCAGAAGGACCGTTCGGCCGATGCCGCGGGCCGGCTGGAGAACTTGAAAGAACTCGTGCGCTCGATGGAGGAGTTCGAGAACCTGCAAGGTTTCCTCGAGCACATCTCGCTGGTGATGGACCGCGAAGGCGGCGCCGAGGACGACGCGGTGTCGCTGATGACGCTGCATTCGGCCAAGGGCCTCGAATTCGACAACGTGTTCCTGCCCGGTTGGGAGGAAGGCCTGTTCCCGAGCCAGCGCACCCTGGACGAACAGGGCCGCGCAGGGCTGGAAGAAGAGCGCCGGCTCGGCCATGTCGGCCTGACCCGAGCCCGGCGCCGCGCCATGATCTATTTCGCGACCAATCGCCGGATCCATGGCACCTGGTCGACCACGATCCCGTCGCGCTTCCTCGACGAATTGCCGGCAGCCAATGTCGAGATCACGGAATCCAAGGGCGGCTCGGCCTGGGGCGGCACCGGCGGCTACGGCGCTTCGCGCTTCGACGACATGGAGGCGTTCGGCTCGACCTATTCGACGCCGGGCTGGCAGCGCGCCCAGGCCAACCGAGAAGGCAATCGCAACCGCGGTGGCGGCCGCAATGGCGGTGGCGGGCGCGGCGGCTTCGAAGAGGAGGCCGCGACGTTCTCATCCTCTTCGTCATCGGGCCCCGATTTCGGCAGCTTCTCCTCGCGCCGCCGCGGTCCGCTGACGATCGAAGGCGAGCTGGTCGCGAAATCGACCGGCACGACGTCGGAATTCTCGTTGTCCGACCGGGTCTTCCACCAGAAATTCGGCTACGGCCGCGTCACCAAGATCGACGGCAACAAGCTCACCATCGCCTTCGACAAGGCCGGCGAGAAGAAGGTCGTGGACAGCTTTGTGCAGCGGGCGTGAAGCCGCCATGCCTCACTACGTTGCCATCATCGAAGACAATGGCCCTGATGACGTCAGCCTGTGGTTTCCAGACCTGCCCGGCTGCATGTCCGGCGGCGACGACGTCGATGAGGCCCTGGAGAACGCGCCCGAGGCCATCACGTTCTATGCCGAGGAGCTGATCGAGGAGGGCCGCGAGCTTCCGCCGCCGCGGACATTGGACGAGCTCAAAGCCGCCCCGGAATTTGTTGACGCGATCCGGAACCACACGGCCGTCCTGATCGAATTTCCTCCGAGCGAAGACGCCTGACAGTGAGGACTGTTCGCCGCACTCGCCGGACTCTCGACAGTTCGGGGGCGATCAGCCCTTGACCATGGCGAACTTCCCCGTATCAGATGCAACCATGGTCCGGGGCCTTATCACACTGATCGTGCTTGTATTGGGGATGCCGTCGCTCAGCGCGGCGGAGACCATGAGCTTTGGCGATTCGATCGGGCTCCTGGCCAAGAGCTGTGGCGCCGACATCGTCGCCAATTGCCGCGGCGTCAATCCCGACTCCACCCGCCTGAAGGAATGCCTCTCTCGCAACCGGGACGTACTCTCCCAACAGTGCCTGAGCGACTACCTCACCGCATTCGACGCCATCCAGAAGCGTATCGCCGCACGCGTCACCGTGGCGAACGCCTGCCAGCGCGAGATCGTCAAGGTCTGCGGCGGCTCGACCAAGGAGACCAGCAAATCGATCCCCTGCCTGGTCTCGACGCCAAAGGGCATCAGCAACAACTGCCTGAAGGCCATCGACGAGGCGGGGTATCGATGATGCGCGCAACCGGGCACGGCGCCATCGGCATCGCATTTGGCCTCGCGCTACTCGCGGGCACGGCGGCTGCGCAGACCGCGCCGACCCGCGACGACATCGTCGGCAAGCTCAACCACTTCGAGGAGGCCACCGAGGTCGACCTCCCCGCGCTGAAGCAGCAGGTGATGGAGCGGGCCAAGGCCAGGATCAAGAACGATCCGGGCCCGGTGAACCGACCGCTGATCGCGCCTGACCTCGCCAAGCTGCCCGCCTTCAACGCGCAGATCCAGTTCGACGCCGATACGCCGATCATCCAGCCGGAGTCCTACCAGACCGTCGGCCGGATCGCCGACGCGCTGGTTCACACGTCGCTGCTGCCCTACACGTTCCTCATCGTCGGCCACGTCGAATCCAATTCGAAAACACGCGAGGCCAACGCGATCCTGAGCCAGCGCCGGGCGGATGCGATCCGCGACGTGCTGGTGAACACGTTCAAGATTTCGACCAAGCGGCTCCAGCCGATCGGCCTCGGCGAGGAACAGTTCCTCGACCGCGCCAAGCCGACCTCGGCCGTCAACGGCCAGTTGCAAATCCTGACCTTTGCCAAAGTGCCCGACGAAGCGCCCCCGCGTCCTGCCGCAACCCCCGTGCCTGCGGCGAAAAAGCCCGCCAGAAAGCGTTGAGCGCGCGGCTCGGGAACCCGTTGAAGTTCCGATTATTTTGTGACCTGTCTCACAGCGCGACAGGGCAGCCTTGCGCGACAATAGCGCAGGTTTGTGCACTGCCCTCCCAGGTGCTATAGGCTGTCTTCGCCCTTCCCGACCCCGTGCTGCACGAGACCGAAATGGCTGGCTATTTTCAACGCCAACTGGCCGACTATGTCGAATACCATCGCGATCCCTGGAATTGCGCGATGCATGTGGTCGGCATTCTCCTGCTTTTCACGGGCGCGACGCTGCCGCTGACGCTGGTCCATTTCTCCATGCTGGGGGTCGAGGTGAGCCTGGCGGTGATTTTGGCCCTGCCCGTGCTGGTATACTGGCTGATGCTGGACGCCGGCGTCGGGCTCGGCATCCTGGTGTCGATGATCGTGCTGCTATCGGTCGCAACCGCGATCGGCAATCAGGTCTCGACCGCCATGATGTGGTCGATTTTTGCGGCGCTGATCGGGTTTGGCGTCGCAGCCCAGATCGTTGGTCACCGGGTGTTCGAGGAACGGCAGCCGTCCATGGTCGACCACCCCACACATTTCCTGCTTGGACCGATGTTCGTTATGGCAAAATTATTCATTGCATTAGGCTTCCGTCGCGACCTTGCCGCGATTCTGGCGCCTGTTCCGACCAATTCCCTTTCGGCCCGTTAGTTCTAGAAGCGAAACAGCAAACCTTCTGCATGACTCTCGTACTGGTTACCGGTGGCAGCGGTTTCATCGGACAGCATCTCGTCGAAGCGCTCCGCGCCCGTGGGCGGCGGGTACGTGTGCTCGATGTCCGGCCGCCGGCGACTGCGAATGCCGACGTTGAGTACGTGCACGGCTCGGTGCTGGACGCCGCGACGGTCGCTGCTGCGGTTTCCGGTGTGGATCAGGTCTATCACCTTGCCGGCCTGCCCGGCATGTGGGTCGCCAACAAGCAGGACTTCCACGACGTCAATTTCCGCGGCACCGAGGTCGTGCTTGCGGCCGCGATGAAGCGCAACATCTCGCGCTTCCTGCATTGCTCGACAGAGTCGATCCTGTTCCCCTACGCCAACCTCAACGGCGTGGCCGCCGAGGAAGCCCTGCAGCCGGCCGATGCGATGCCCGGCGCCTATACGCGTTCGAAATCACTCGCAGAGCATCACGCGGCGAAGGCCGCGGCCAGCGGCTTCCCGCTCGTGATCGGCACCCCGACGATGCCGATCGGCGCTGCCGACCACAATCTGACGCCGCCCACGGCGATGCTGTGGTACTTCCTGCAGAAGAAGGTGCAGCCGCATCTCGACTTCCTGGTCAATCTCGTCGACGTTCGCGACGTCGCCATGGGCCTGTTGCTGACGATGGAGCGTGGCCGCATCGGCCAGCGCTACATCCTCGGCGGCGACTGCGTCAGGCTCGGGCAGATCCTGCGGATGATGTCGGCGATGAGCGGGCGGCGGCAATATCCGATCGTCGTCCCCGGCAAGATCGCCGAGCTCTCCGCGATCCTGCTCGAGAAGGTCTCCGACCACATCACGCGTCGTCCGCCCAACGGCACCGCCGAGGGCGTGCGCATCGCGCTTGCCGCGAGCGACCTTTCAATCGGCAAGGCCCGTGACGAGCTCGGCTATGCGCCACGCCCGATCGAGCCGGTGCTGCGCGAGACCATCACTCATCTGCTCGCCCGTGGCGGCCAGGCCGCCTCCAATGCCATCGAGCATCACGCGCTGTCGTCGCGCGCGAGCTGATCCGCTCCCCAACCCAAAGAACCTTTCCTTATGTCCTTCGATTTCAGCAAGCTTCTGTCCGTCGCCTGGGGTGGCTGGACCACGACCTGGCCGACCGAACTCCTGGCCCTGATCTGGCTCGCCTTTCTCGCCAGCTGGGTGGGCGCCTCGTTCTGGCAGGGGCAGACCAAGAAGCAGGTCATGACGCTGGAGTCGCAGCGCTATCGCCTGCCGATCCTGATCGGCGGCATCCTGTACACGCCGTTCATTGCGGAGGTCATGGGCTGGAAGCCGCTCTGGGTGCTCGGCGACGCCGGCATCACCATCGCTGCGGTGCTCTCGGTCGCCGGCATCGCCTTCGCCTGGTGGGGGCGGCTGCATCTCGGAAAGTTCTGGTCCAACACCATCACCCACAAGGAAGACCATCGCGTCATCGACACCGGCCCCTACGGCATCGTGCGTCACCCGATCTACACCGGCCTCATCTTCGGCATGCTGGTGACCGGCGTTGCGATCGGCATGGTGACGACGATCCTCGGCGCCATCCTGATCTCGCTCGGCATGTGGCAGAAGGGCCGGATGGAAGAGGTGTTCCTGTCGAAGGAGCTCGGCGAGGACGCCTACGGCGCCTATTGCCGCCGCGTGCCGATGATCATTCCGTTCACCTCGCCGCGGTGATGTAGCAGGACAAGTCGCCACACCCTCGATGTCGTCCCGGCGAAGGCCGGGACCCATAACCCCAGGGAGGAGTTTGGCGAAGATAGTCGTTCAGTACTCTTATCGAGCGCAATCGACAGATTCCGCGGTATGGGTCCCGGCCTTCGCCGGGACGACAGTGAGTGTTTTGCGCTTGCAGCCATCTCTCAAGCAAACGTCATCCTTGCCATGCAAATTCAGCGAGCTGCCATCTGCGTCATAAACGGCCCGATCCAGCTCCGTCCCGGTTGACCTTTTCACCTCCACCCAGTTGGATGCGCGCGCAAAAAAGGCGCGACAGGATTCGACAGGGGCTTCTCATGAGTTTTTCCAGCATCTTCGCGCAGTTCGTCGCAGTTCTCGGCGGCATCGCGCTGCAATGGCGGAAGCTGACCGGCACCGAGGCCGCACCGGCCTGGGGCCAGACGCCGGCCATTCCCGAAGCCAAGCCGCAAGGCGCGATCCCGACCCTGAAGATGCCGACCGCGCGCGGCTGGAGCCAGGGCCAGAAGCCGACGGTCGCAGCCGGACTCAAGGTCAACGCGTTCGCGACCGACCTCGACCATCCGCGCTGGATCGAGGTGCTGCCCAATGGCGACGTGCTGATCGCGGAAGCGACGCAGATCGCAGGTCCGCCGCGCAGCGTGTTTCACTACGCGATGCAAGCGACGATGCGGCGCGCCGCCGCGCTGGGCGTCTCCGCCAACCGCATCACGCTGCTGCGCGACAAGGACGGCGACGGTGTCGCGGAGGTCCGCGGCGCCTTCATGGAGAACCTCAACCAGCCGTTCGGCATGGCACTGGTCGGCGACACCTTCTATGTCGGCAACACCGACGGTGTGATGGCCTTTCCCTACGTCGCCAATGCCGACAGCATCGCCGCACCGGGCAAGCGGCTCACCACGTTCAAGCCGAGCGGCCACTGGACGCGCAGCCTGCTGGCCAGTCCCGACGGCAAGAAGCTCTATGCCGGCGTCGGCTCGCTCAGCAACATCGCCGAGATGGGCATGGAGGTCGAGGAAGGCCGCGCCGCGGTCTACGAGCTCGATCTCGTCGCCGGCACGCATCGCATCTTCGGCGCGGGCCTGCGCAATCCGGTCGGGCTTGCGTGGGAACCGACGACGGGCGTGCTCTGGACCGTCGTCAACGAGCGGGACGGGCTCGGCGACGAGACGCCGCCGGACTATCTCACCTCGGTGCGCGACGGCGGCTTCTACGGCTGGCCCTATTGCTACTGGGGCAAGACGGTGGACGACCGCGTGCCGCAGGATCCGGCGATGGTCGCCAAGGCTCTCCAACCTGATTACGCGCTCGGCGGCCATACTGCGTCGCTCGGCCTGTGCTGGATGCCCGCAGGCACCTTGCCCGGCTTCGGAGACGGCATGGTGATCGGCCAGCACGGCTCGTGGAATCGCAGCAAGCTGTCCGGCTACAAGCTGGTGTTCATCCCGTTCGCGAACGGAAAACCCTCCGGCCCCGGTCGCGACATCCTGTCGGGCTTCCTGTCCCCGGACGAGAAGGAATCCTACGGCCGCCCGGTCGGCGTCGTCATCGGCCCCGACAAGAAGTCGCTGCTGATGGCCGACGACGTCGGCAACGTGATCTGGCGCGTGACGGGGGCGTAAGAATCACGTTCCCACGCACAACGTGGCGCGCTGCTTGCGCAGCAGCGCGATCACGGACAACGCGGTGATCATCCCGGTCTTGGGATTTTCGGACGGGATGTTCTCGATGCCCATCGAGAACCGCGCCGAATCCGCTTCGACCTCGATACGGTGAACATTGCGCGTCACGGTCGGATCGGCCCAGACCTGCATCTGCGTGCGATCGGGCCCGATGCCCGCCAGCGACAGCGCAACGGCGACATTGACGTTCGCCGGAAAGCCCTTTGCGGCATCGCGTGCGGATCCCTCGAACAGCTTGAGCGGCTCGCGCAGATCGTCGATGTCGATGTTGTTCTGAACGATGAACGGCGCGCCCCTCAAGCCGTCGATCGGCTTGCGCGTGACCATCTTCACCGAATGGATGGTGCCGACGGCGGCCGCGTTGACGGCATCGAGCCCGATCAGCGCGCCTGTCGGCACGAGGATGCGGCCGCCCCTGGCGCGCGCGAGATCGACCAAGTCAAAATTGTCGAGCAGCCCGCCGACGCTGACCACGACCGCGGACCTGCCGCGCTTGACCGCGGGCTCGACGATCGCACGCAACTGGCTGCTCGGCGCGCATTCGACCACGATGTCGGCGACCTCGCCAAGCCGGTCGATCGGCAGGATTTGCGGCTGATGACGCAGGCCGCCGAGAAACGCCTGATGCTTGGCGGGATCGCGCACGGCCACGGCTGACAGCGTCAGTCCCTCGATGCCCTCATCGAGCGCGGTCGCGATCTTGGTGCCGATCGAGCCCAGGCCCGCAATCGCCACCCGCAACTCGTTCGAAGCTTTCCGGTCAGTCATCGCATCCACCTTATCGCCAAGCCCATGTCATAGCCGCTCACGCCTCCCGCGCATAGAAGCGCAGGCGCGCGTCCAGCACGGCCAGCATCGCATCGCGGGCAGGATCGCGCGAGCCGCGCAGCCAGGCCGCCGCCAGCGGCAGCCGACCGACCGGCCCGCTCTGCTTGGGCCGAAGCGGCACGAAGCGCACGCCCGAAACCGCCATCCGCATGGTCCAGCGCGGCACGATGGCGACCCCGAGCTTGGTTGCGACCAGGTTGATGATGGTCTGCTTCTCGTCGGCGACGTGCACGATGCGCGGCGTCAGGCCGGCCTGCTCGAACAGCTTGATCGTGAGGTCATGGCTGTGCGGCCGCGAACGGCGATCCGGCACCAGCATCGCCTCGTCGGCGATATCGGCCAGCGTGATCGACTTGCGGGCCGCGAGCGCGTGCCGTTTCGGAAACGCCACGATCGCGGTCTCCTGGAGCAGAGGTCGAAACTCGAGCCGCTTGTCGGCCCGGTCGGGCGGACGGACGAAGGCGAGATCGAGCGCGCCGGTCAGTATCTTCGGCAACAACCTGACGGTCTTGTCCTCCAGAAGCTGGACCGAGACCTCGGGATGCCCAGTGCGGAAGTCGCGCAGCAATGGCGGCAATAGCCCGGCCGCAGCGCTGTCGACGGCGCCGACCCGGAGCCGTCGCGCGGCTCCCGCGCGGGAGCGATTGCGCAGATTGCTCTCGACCGCCTCGACCTTGGCAAGAATGGCGCGGGCATCGCGCAGCAAGGTGGAGCCGTCCTCGGTGAGCGAGACGGCCCGGGTCGTGCGCGCGAACAGCCGCGTTCCCAGATCCTCCTCCAGCAGCCGGATCTGGCGGCCGAGCGCCGACGGCAGCATCTGCAGATGCTGCGCGGCGCGGCCGAAATGCAGCTGCTCGGCCGCCGCCACGAAGCATCGGAGCTGATGCAATTCCATCAAACTTTCCCTCGTCCCGCCAAACGATGATTATATCATTTTTTTGTATAAACCAGCGCCAATTGAAGCCGCCTCGCCGCCCGGCCTAAGCTTCCGCGCGACATCCCAAACGGAGCTTTCCCATGCGCACCCATTCGATCGCAGCCATCCCCGCCGACGGCATCGGCCCCGAGGTGATCTCGGCCGGTGTCCGCGTGCTGGAGGCGCTGGCCAAGCGCAGCGGCGACATCGCATTCAACGTCAGGACGTTCGATTGGGGCTCGGACTATTACAAGAAGCACGGCGTGATGATGCCGGCCGACGGTCTCGCCGAGCTGAAGAAGTTCGACGCGATCTATTTCGGCGCAGTCGGCGCGCCCGACGTGCCCGATCACATCACGCTGTGGGGCTTGCGCCTGCCGATCTGCCAGGGCTTTGACCAGTACGCCAACGTGCGGCCGACCAAGATCCTGCCCGGTGTCGCCTCGCCGCTGCGCAATGTCGGCGTCGGCGATCTCGACTGGGTGATCGTGCGCGAGAATTCGGAGGGCGAGTATGCCGGCATGGGCGGCCGCGCGCATAAAGGCCTGCCCGAGGAGGTCGGCACCGAGGTCGCCGTCTTCACCCGCGTCGGCGTCACGCGCATCATGCGCTACGCGTTCCAGCTCGCGCAGTCGCGTCCGCGCAAATTCCTGACCGTGGTGACCAAGTCGAACGCGCAGCGCCATGGCATGGTGATGTGGGACGAGATCGCCGCGGAAGTCGCGACCGAATTCCCCGACGTGACCTGGGACAAGATGCTGGTCGACGCGATGACCGTACGCATGACGCTGCACCCGAGGAGCCTCGACACCATCGTGGCGACCAACCTCCACGCCGACATCCTCTCCGACCTCGCCGGCGCGCTTGCGGGCAGCCTCGGCGTTGCGCCGACCGGCAACATCGATCCGCAGCGCCGCTTCCCCTCGATGTTCGAGCCGATCCACGGCTCGGCTTTCGACATCACCGGCAAGGGCATCGCCAACCCGGTCGCGACCTTCTGGACCGGCGCGCAGATGCTCGAACATCTCGGCGAGAAAGACGCCGCCGCGCGGCTGATGAAGGCGGTCGAGCAAGTCTGCGCGGCCGGCGTGCTGACGCCCGATGTCGGCGGCAAAGCGACGACGAGGGAAGTGACGGATGCCGTGATCGACGCGATCCACGGCTCGAACGTCTGAGAGGGCCTTACTTCTTCCGCCCCGAAGGTGCCGCCGCCGGCGGCACCGCCATCGCGGCAGCAGCCGCTGCATCCGGCGGTGTCAGATGTCGCGGGATGATGATGGACTGCCCCGGCGTGAGCGTCGCATTCTCCGCCAGCGAGTTGCTCTGCGCGATGGCCCAGACCGGCACGCGATGGGCCATCGCGATGCTCTCCATCGTATCGCCCGTGCGGACCGGTATGCGTACGCCGCTGTCCCACAATTCCACCAGCGTGTCCGCGGGGACCTGAAGGCGCAGCGGCACCGCGTCGGCCTCGGTCTGCGCCGCCTGGATGCGCGGCAACTGCGTCACCATGTCGACGATCTGGCGGTGGATGTCGTCGGACTTCTCGATGTTGATGTGCGAGACACGGCTGTTCAGTTTCAGATCATAGCTCGCATAATGGCCGCGAAAGCCGGGCACCGCCACCACATCGCCGCCGCCAAGCACGCTGTCGGACAGGAAGATGTTGATGAAGCGCTCGACATTGAGCGGCACGTCGTCGGTTGCGTGCGCGGGATCGATGGTGATGACGAGGCTGATCGGGATGTTCTCCTTCGCCGCCATCTCGGAAATGAGGACCGAGCACAGCCCGCCCATGGAATGGCCCATCAGCACGATCGGCGCCGGGCTCTCCTTGTAGCTGGCGATGGCGCGGTTGCCGATCAGCCGGCACAGGGTGAATTCGTAGACATCGGCCGAGAAGCCGGCCTTGTTCAGCTTCTCGCTGAGCCGGTCGATGCCGGTCGAGAAGATCGGCCCCATGGCGCCGCGGAATAGATAAATCTTGGGCGGCGGCAGCGGCTCTGCCGGCGGTGCGGGAAGCGGCGGCGCGACCGCAGGGATCGCGGCCGGCTTCGGCTTGGCAGGCGAGGCTGCGGCCATACCGGGGTTCAAGGCGAGCAGCACACAAGCTGCCAACACCACAAGTCGCCTTGGATCAATCATCAAGTGCCACAGTCCTACCACGGGGGGCCAATGCCCCCACTGCGGCGGTTAGTGACCACCGATTGGGTGGTTTTTGGGGCACGAAGTCCGCCGGGTCAACCGGCTCCGTGACGCGCGATCAACTGGTCGGCAACATCGTCGAGATCGTTGCCGACCAGTTGCGGCTGCGGACCGACACCGAGCAGGTCATTGCCGACGCGCCTGATCAGGGCCGCCTCCCAGCCTGCGGCGACCGCGCCGAGCGTATCCCAGGTGTGGCAGGCGATCAGGCAGAACCGAGATGGACTGGCGCCGAGCTCGCGTTCGACATAGGCGTAGGCCTGGCGCGATGGCTTGTGGTGCTTGACGCCATCGGCGCTGAAGCGCCGTTCGAACAGATCGACGATGCCGCCATGCGTGAGCTGACGCGTCTGCACCTCGAGCAAATTGTCGGTGAGCGTGAACAGGCGGAAGCCGGCGGCGCGCAGCTTGCGCAGCGCTGCAGGCACTTCGGCGTGCGGTGGCATCGTCGAGAACCGCTCGGTGAGCTCCTTCTTGTCGCGCTCGTCGATCGTAATGCCCTTGGTATCCGCCAGCATCTTCATCACGGCCGCACCGATATCGGTGAAGGGAACGTAGCAGCCTGCGACCGTGAGCGCCGAGGAATACAGGATAAGATTGGCGAACCATAGGCGCATCGCGTCCTTGTCTCCGAAGATGCGCGCGAAAATCGGCTCCATGGTCTGGAGATCGAGCAGCGTCTCGTTGACGTCGAAGACGATCAGGGGAACATCGGCCATGGTGTTGGACTCCTTGTTCGGTCCGTTCTCGCCCCCGGCCCGATTACTGACGGCTCTTGAGCCTGCTCCGATGCGCCGCTTGTTTGGCGCGGTTGCCGCAGACAGCCATAGTGCACCATCGTCGCGCGCGGCGGCGGGTGTGGTCGGCGAACAGCAGCGTGCAGTTGTGTCCCTCGCAGGCTTTCACATCGGAAAAGTCTTCGTCGCAGACGAACTTCGCCATCGCCTCACCGATCGGCAACAGCAGCGACCCCGATGATCGCCACCGCCGCGTCGTCCGCAACGCGAGACCATGATGGCCGCCGTCATGCCGCGGTTCGATCCGGCTAAATACCTCGTCTTGTTCCAGGAGGCTGTTGAGCGGACCGAGCTCCTTCAGAGCCGTCTCGGTAAGCGGCCTTCCCGCGTGCGTTCGGACAAATCCCCTGAACCATTCGCGCAACGCCCGCGCTTGATACGCGACCTTGTCCAACTCGCCTGGCCTGGCGCGCGCGCTCAGCGCCTCCAGTTCGTCCATGGGCACGAGCTTCGCCTGCGCCAGCCAATCGATCAGCCCGTCGCCATCGTCGATCCAGTCGACGGGCGTATCGACCGGCGTCGCGATCGAATTGAGGAAATCGAGACCGACCGAGTCGGCGATGAACATGGCAGGCGGTCTGTTTTGCACGTGTGGCTCCCCAGCCGGACACAAACGCGCATATAACCTGTAAAATGCATATTGACAAGTTACTCAGCCTAGCTGTAACCAATCAACTATAACCAGATAGGTTACTTTGGAGGCGGCGATGGCCGAGAGCGACGTCACGGTGGTCCTGGCCCACGGCGCATGGGCGGACGGGTCGAGCTGGGCGCGGGTCATTACGGCTCTCGCCGGCGAGGGCATCAGGGCGCAGGCCGCGCCGCTACCCCTGACTTCGCTCGCGGACGATGTCGCCGCGCTCAACCGGAGTTTGGATCGCACCAATGGTCCGATCGTACTCGCGGGACACGCCTATGCCGGTGCAGTGATCGCCCTCGCACGCCCTGAGCGCGTGAAGGCGCTCGTCTATGTGGCGGCGCTGGCGCCTGACGAAGGCGAGAAGGTTGCGGACGTGTTCTATCGCCTGCCGCCGCACCCACAGGCCCCCAAGCTTGCGCCCGACGACAATGGCCTGATCTGGTTGCCCGCAGATGCCTTCGCCGCTGCCTTCGCGCAGAACGCGACCGCAGAAGATCATGCCGTGCTCGCCGCCGTTCAGCGGCCGATCTCGTTGAATTGCATCACCGTCCCGGCGGGGCGCCCGCTCTGGAGGAACGTTGCGAGCTGGTTCTTGATTGCCGAGCAGGACCGCATGATCGTTCCGGAGACGCAGCGCTTCATGGCGGAGCGCATGAAGGCGAACATCCGCACCCTCGCCGTCGATCACACCCCTGGCGTCACCGCGCCCGGGGCGGTCGCCGACATCATTCGCGACGCAGTGCACGCGGCGAGTGGCACGTAGCGCGCCACCGCGCGAGCATCGGATCGCATCTCGTCAGGGCAGCACAGCAATCACAGTAAGGGAGACTATCATGACCTCCACCACCTACCGCACCGCCGACGTCGACGGCTTCAAGGTGTTCTATCGCGAAGCCGGCCGCGCGGGCGCGCCGAAGCTTCTATTGCTGCACGGCTTCCCGAGCGCAGGCCACATGTTCCGCGACCTGATCCCGCTGCTGGCGGACAAGTTTCACATCGTCGCGCCCGACCTTCCCGGCTTCGGCCAGTCGGACATGCCTTCGCGCGAAACCTTCAGCTACACCTTCGACAACATCGCGCGCGTGATCGAGCGCTTGACCGAGGTGATCGGCTTCGACCGTTTTGCGATCTACGTCTTCGACTATGGCGCGCCGACCGGTTTCCGGCTCGCGCTCAGCCATCCTGAAAGGATCACCGGCATCATCTCGCAGAACGGCAATGCCTATGAAGAAGGCCTCAGCGACGGCTGGACGCCAATCAAGGCTTATTGGCAGGACCCCTCGCCCGCCAATCGCGAGGCGCTTCGCGGATTTCTCACACCGGAGACGACACGCTGGCAGTATACGCATGGCGTCCCCGATCCGGCGGCCGTGTCACCTGACGGCCAGAACCTCGACAATTTCTACCTGGCGCGCCCTGGTTCGGACGATGTGCAGCTCGACCTGTTCGGCGACTACAAGAGTAACGTTGCGCTCTATCCCGCCTTCCAGGACTATTTCCGCAAGCACAAGCCGCCCATCCTTGCGGTTTGGGGCAAGAACGATCCGTTCTTCATCCCGCCCGGCGCAGAAGCGTACAAGCGCGACAATCCGAACGCGGTGGTGAAACTCCTCGACACCGGACATTTCGCGCTGGAAACGCACGCAAGGGAGATCGCGGGTACGCATACGACGAAGACCGCCTGATTGACGGATGCGCGCGGGCACGGCGGGGTCTATGATGGCGTTGGGTGAAGGTCAGGCGGCTTGCTGATCGGTTGGCTTATCGGCTTGGCGCAGGAGCTTCCATTCCCAGGGCAGCAGTTCGTGCAGCCGCGATGTGGGAAGATCGGCGATCCGGGCGAGGACGTCGGCGAGCCAGGCCTTGGGATCGACGTCATTGAGACGACAGGTCGTGATCATCGTCAGCATGATGGCGGCACGGTCGGCACCACGCTGGCTGCCGGCGAAGGTCCAGTTGCGCCTTCCCAATGCGATACCTCTCAATGCGCGCTCAGCACAATTGTTGGTCAGGCAGATCCTGCCATCGTCGAGGAAGCGGGCGAAGCCCTCCCAACGCCTGAGCATGTAGTTGATCGGCTTCAGGACCTCGGAAGAGTGCGAGAGGGTTTCGCGCTCGCGCAGCAACCAGGCATGCATGTCTTCAAGAAGCGGCTTGCTTCTCTCCTGGCGCACGGCACGCCGCTCGTCGGCATTTCGGCCGTTGATGGCGCGCTCGATCTCGAACAGGGCGTCGAGACGCTTGACCACCTCCAGCGCGATCGGAGAGACCGGTTTGCCCTTCTTGCCTTCCCGAGCATTCTTCTCGATGTCAGCCAACTCGAAGAAGCCCCGCCGCGCATGGGCCAGGCAAAATGCCGGCGCGATCGGTAGAACCTTCCTCTGCGGGTCGAACAGGGGCTCAAAGCCGCTGTAGCAGTCCGCCTGTAGGATACCGGTGAAGGTGGCCAGATGCTTCTGGGGGTGTGCGCCGCGACGGTCGCCCGAAGCGTAGTAAACCGCCGCCGGCGGCGCAGGCCCGGCGAACGGCCGGTCATCCCGCACATAAGTCCAGATCCGGCCGGTCGTGCACTTGCCCTTCGCCAGGATGCGGATGGTGGTGTCGTCCCCATGAAGGCGCTCGGCCGCGAGCACATGGTGCTCGATCAGCTGGAACAGCGGCATGACGGCGAAGGTCCCGTGGCCGACCTGGTCGGCCAACGTCGACAGCGGTAAATCGATCCTCTCGGCCTTAAATCGCACGCTCTGGCGGTTGAGCGGGATATGCATGCCGAACTTGTCGAACAGGATCGTCGCCAGCAGTTGTGGGCCTATGAAGCCGCGCGGCGTGGCATGGAACGGCGCAGGCGGCTGGCTGATCTTCTCGCAATCGCGGCAGGTGAACTTTTCGCGCACCGTCTCGATGACCTTGAAGCGACGCGGGATCTCCTCCAGCGTCTTGGTCACATCCTCGCCGACCTTCGCCAGCCGCGATCCGCCGCAGCAGGCACAGGTCGTGGGAGCCTCAATGACGACGCGTTCGCATTCTATGTCGTCCGGCCATGGCTTGCGCACCGGCCGCTTGCGCGTGAAGGGGCGGACGTTCTGCGTCTTCGCCGCTGCGGCCTGCGCGGCAAGCTCATCCTCGCTCGCCGTGGTGGCGAGTTCTTCGAGCTCCAATTCCAACTGCTCGATCAGGCGCGCCGTGCGCTCGGAGCGCTGCCCGTGCAGTTCGCGTTTGAGCTTCTCGATCCGTAGCTCGAGATGCGCGATCAGCGCCGCGTTATCCGACAGCTCCGCCTGTGCGCTGGCAGCCATCGCTTCGGCTCGTAGCCGTGCCTCACGCTCGGCTTGCAGCGCGGCCAGCGCACTGACAAGGTCCGACGGGAGGTCGTCCGGCTTCGATATCATGGAGCCATTGAATCAGATCGAGCGGCAGATTCAAACCCAAAACCGTTATCCGACCCGCGTCGGACGCTGGGTTTCTTGCGGGGTGCGCCAATCGATTCCGGACAACAGATAGCTCAATTGCGCCGACGAGATCGTCACTGCTTCGCCTGCAACCGATGGCCAGATGAACCTTCCTCGCTCGAGTCTTTTGGTAAAAAGGCATGCTCCCTGGCCATCGTGCCAGATCAGCTTCACAAGATCGCTGCGGCGACCGCGGAAGACAAACAAATGACCGCTAAGCGGGTCCTTGCGCAGCACCTCCTGCACTTGGAGAGCCAACGACGGAAAGCCTCGGCGCATGTCCGTGTAGCCGGTCGCGAGCCACACTCGCGCGCCAGTCGGAACCGGGATCATCGGCGGACCAAAGCATCGAGAACGCGACGTAGCGCGTCTCCGTCCACATCGCCATCGACCCGGATGCGGTGCCCACTACCAAGGTCGATCTCGATGATGCCCTGGCTCTTCCGCCGACGCGCCGGCGCCAATGGCACTTCGGCAACCTCCCGCGGCGGCATAGACGGCCCGGTCTCGACAGGCACGAACGGCGCTACACTCGCTTCACCATGCTTGCAAAGCTCCTTACGCCACCTGAACAGCTGGCTCACATGAAGCCCGGCCACGCGAGCCACCTCGGAAACATTGGCACCGGTCTCGAGCGACGCTGCAACAAGCCGTTCCTTCTCATCCTGCGACCACCGGCGCCGCCGCTCGACCGATGTGATCACCTCCGCCCTCGAAATCGTCATAGCGCTTCTCCTAGGATTACCCCTAGGACCTGCAGCGTTCGCCTCCGTCAAACAAGGCGGCCTTCCTCGTAGGCGTACGATCGCGGAGGCCATCCGCGCCTTCCTCGCATAGCCCGCGCGCGGCCGCGGCGTCACGGCGGCGCGGACAAGACAATGCCGCCGTCGACAATCAAGTCGGCGGCGGCACGATCAGATCGGCCCTTGACGTCGTTAGGCCTCAGTTCCTCGCCGGCGCCGTTGCCGCCGCCGAGCGCGCCGCTCGCGGTGCTGGGCCGGCTCCGACAACCGGAGCAGCCGGACCGCGCGAGCGGGCGATCGCGGCGTCGATCTCGGCGATAACGCGGCGCTGGATCGCCTCGTTCTTGTCGATGGTGATGTGGCCGACGCCGCTGCCGCGCACGTCGACATTGTCGAGCTTGCCGTGGAAACCGTTGGCGGCGCGGACCGGTTCGCCAGGACCGTCTCCGATATAGATGTTGATGTAGCGCTCGGCGCCCGTCGACAGCTTGGTCTTGAATACGGAGTCGAGGCCGATCGCGAGCTTCACGGGAACGCCGAGATGGTTGAGCTTGGCGATCATGTCGGGCAGTGCGGTTGCGCCGGACGAATGGCCGACCAGGACGATGGTCTTGAGGCGGCCGGCCTTGTAGGCGGTCGCGGCTTCATCGGCGAGCGAGGACCAGGACACGAAGTTCGCAACGGTCACCGGGATGCCCTGCGCCTCGAGCCTTGCGCCGATCGTGTCGAGCCCGAGCGAGAAGATGTTGAGCACGCCGCGGAGCAGATAGACGTGTGTCGTTGCAGCCGCCTGGCTCGGCGCCGCCCTGGCGGGGGCCGGACTCATGGCAACAGCTGACAGCAGGAGCAGGCAGATCGCCCAGACGCAGAGGGCGGGCAACTGGCTTGCACCGGCGGTGTGACGGCCGTTCAGTCTCATTGATGTTTTCCCTGGGGACATACGCTTTGCGATTGGCCGGAATCGTAGCCTCGGCCTGCTCGCAGACGCAACAAAGAGCCGCGTGAACGGCGATCTTCGCCGCAATCCGTGACCATCGCGCAACACCTGCCCGAAAGCTACCACCGAAGGGCCGCTTTTGGGACCATTTTTCTCCAGGCGATTGCGGCCGGGCAAGGCCATTCCTATTTCGGGGGTCCGCCGGACGGCCCGCCAGGGTCCAGGCTCCGGTGCATCCCCACCCCTAGCGGCCCCTCATGTCCTCCATCATTTCCGTCGCCAACCTGTCGAAGACCTATGGGTCCGGCTTCAAGGCACTCAAGAACGTCAATCTCGACATCAAGCGCGGCGAGATCTTCGCGCTGCTCGGTCCCAACGGGGCCGGCAAGACCACGCTGATCTCGATCATCTGCGGCATCGCCAATCCGAGCGAAGGCAAGGTTTTGGTCGGCGGCGAGGATATCCAGACCTCATACCGCAAGGCGCGATCGCTGATCGGCCTGGTGCCGCAGGAATTGCACACCGACGCCTTCGAGAGCGTGTGGGCGACCGTGAGCTTCTCCCGCGGCCTGTTCGGCAAGCCGAAGAACCCCGCCCATATCGAGAAGGTGCTCAAGGACCTCTCGCTCTGGGACAAGAAGGACAACAAGATCATCACGCTCTCCGGCGGCATGAAGCGTCGCGTGATGATCGCGAAGGCACTCTCGCACGAGCCGCAGGTCCTGTTCCTCGACGAGCCGACCGCCGGCGTCGACGTCGAGCTGCGCAAGGGCATGTGGGAGGTGGTCCGCACGCTTCAGCAATCCGGCGTCACCATCATCCTCACCACGCATTACATCGAGGAAGCCGAGGAGATGGCCGACCGCATCGGCGTCATCAACAAGGGCGAGATCGTGCTGGTCGAGGACAAGACCACCCTGATGCAGAAGCTCGGCAAGAAGCGGCTGACGCTGCATCTGCAAGGCAAGCTCGGCGCGCTGCCGGAGAGCCTCAGCCAATACAAGCTCGACCTCTGCGACGGCGGCGCGACGCTGATTTACGACTACGACACCAAGGGCGAGCGCACCGGTATTACCAGCCTGCTCAGCGACCTCCGCACGGCCGGCATCCGCTTCAACGATCTCGACACGACCCAATCGTCGCTCGAGGACATCTTCGTCGACCTCGTGAGGACGTCATGAACCACCGCGCCATCCGCGCCATCTATCTGTTCGAAATGGCGCGCACCTGGCGTACGCTGCTGCAAAGCATCGTCTCGCCGGTCGTTTCGACCTCGCTCTATTTCGTGGTGTTCGGCGCCGCGATCGGCTCGCGCATCAGCCAGGTCGAGGGCGTGAGCTATGGCACCTTCATCGTGCCGGGCCTGATCATGCTCTCGGTGCTGACACAGAGTATCGCCAACGCCTCGTTCGGCATCTACTTCCCGAAATTCACCGGCACCGTCTACGAGATCCTGTCGGCACCGATCTCCTATTTCGAGATCGTGCTCGGCTATGTCGGTGCCGCCGCGACCAAGTCGATCATTCTGGGCCTGATCATTCTCGCCACCGCCGGCCTGTTCGTGCCGCTGCACATCCATCATCCGGTCTGGATGCTGGCCTTCCTGGTGCTGACAGCAGTGACGTTCAGCCTGTTCGGCTTCATCATCGGCATCTGGGCCGACGGGTTCGAAAAGCTGCAGATGATCCCGATGCTGGTGGTGACGCCGCTGACCTTCCTCGGTGGCAGCTTCTATTCCATCGACATGCTGCCGCAGACCTGGCGCACGCTGGCGCTGCTCAACCCGGTCGTCTATCTGATCTCGGGCTTCCGCTGGAGCTTCTACGAGATCGCTGACGTCAGCGTGTCCGTCAGCATCGGCATGACGGTCGCGTTCCTGGCGATTTGTCTCGCCGTGATCTGGTGGATCTTCCGCACCGGGTATCGGCTGAAGAACTAAATTGTCATTCCGGGCTCACGCTGCGCGCGCCCCGGAATGACCGCAGCTGCTCACCTGTAGCAGCGGAAGTGGTGATAGCCGTCATAGTAGCCGCGACAATGGCGGCGGCCGTGGTACGGAATGCCCAGGATGCCGTCTACGGCGCCCACAGCGCCACCAACACCGGCTCCGACGACGCCTCCGACCGCACCGCCTACCGGACCGGCGATCCTGTTACCTTGATAGGACCCTTCCTGGGCGCCACGCACGATGCCCTGGCCGTGGCTGGCCTGTGGCACGCAAGCCAGGGCGAGAAGGACGGCAGCGCCCGCGAAAAGCAGGCGAACGGGTCGACCCGCCGGCAGCTGCGCGGCGGCGATACGGGCTTTGTTCATCTTGAGTCCCCGGAAATGAACGGCGGTGAACGCCGCCTGTCTGGTAGGTCACGATCAACGCGTGAGGCGGCCAAATGGTTGCGCCTTTGTGACGAATTGTCGGCGATGTGAACGCACGTCCGCTCGCGAAAATGTCAGCACCGCCGGGACATGCGCGGCACAAAGCGGCCTTGCTTACGCCCGGCATCGCGTTAACGATGGCAGGAAGGTAAGCTTGGCAGGCCGCTGGAACGAAAGCCGGATTGCAGGCATAGTGCATGCCGGGGACGGAGAGCCGCGGTGAACAGGCCGGAGGCCAGACGTCAGATGCGTTCCTTTTTCATTGCGTTCACTTCGCTGATGCTTTTGAGCGCGGGCACCGCGCAGGCCAAGGTCGACATTACCGTCGACAAGGACAATCAACAGATGACCGTCGTGGTCGACGGAGTGACCCGGTACCATTGGCCGGTGTCGACAGGTATTCCCTCGCGCGAGACGCCGAACGGCTCCTTCCGTGCCTTCCGCATGGAAGAGGATCACTTCTCCAAGGAATTCGACGACGCGCCGATGCCGCACTCGATCTTCTTCACCAAGGTCGGGCACGCCATCCACGGCACCGACTCGGTCGGACGGCTGGGCACCCCCGCTTCGCATGGCTGCGTGCGGCTGTCGCGTCAGAACGCTTCGACGCTCTACGCGCTGGTGCAGGAGCAAGGCGTGCTCAATACAACGGTGACGCTGACCGGCTCGGCGCAGGTCGCACTGGCTCGCAACCCCCGCGGCCGCGCCAGCAACGCCGTGGCCCGCGCCCAGCAGCCGGCCGCGGAGCAATACGCCACCTCGGGCGATCCCGTCAGTCTGACGCCGCCGATGCAGCCCACGCGGCGCTACATCCAGCAGGACGACAACTACATCTATCCCGCGGACGGCAGCGACACGGGCGCGCGCTATCCCGCGCCGCGCCCGATCACCCGCCCCTATGGCGCGCAGGTCTACCAGCAGCTGCCTCAACCAGACCCGAATTACGGCCAGGCGTATGGCCAGGAGCAGGGCTACTATCAGCCGCAGCCGCGTCAGTATTATCAGCCGCGCAACTACTTCTATCAGAACTGACGCTATTGCTTGAACGCGGAGTCGCCGCGTTCAACGATTGTCCTGAGAGCATCGACGAAGGCGCGCGCGACCGGCTCGAGGATGTCGGGTCCGGTTGCGCCGAGATCATCCGCAGGCGTGTGAAAGGTTTGATGGCGGCCGGCCATGCCGAGAAAGTTGGCGTAGCCAGCCGCATGGACGTCGCGCAGCTCGCCGACTGCCTGCTTCTCCGCCACCAGGCGTTTGGCCGCGACCCCGGCGAAGGCCTCGTCGGTCAGCGCAACGGCTGACTTGCTCAGCACCAGATAGCGCTCCTCCTCCGGCCTGTTGGTGCGAGCGCCTTCCGCGAAGGCATAGCACGCGTTCGACGAGCCGAAGTGAACCCAGGCCAACGTCTGCCTTGGCGAAGGCGCACCGTCCTTCAGGAACAGCTCCATGCCGCCATGGCCGATCTCGTGACCTGCGGTGGCGATGAAGACGAAATGCGCCTGCCATTTCTCCGCCGCGGCAGTGCGCGCCAGCGCCAGGAAATTGGCGATGCCGGGACCGCGCTCGCAGACGCACGAGTACCAACCGGTCATGGGCGTGGAGACCACGAGGGTCGGCCCGCGACCGACGCCCATCTCGGCGATGACATTGCGGCCCGACACACTGCGCTCGTAATGACCTGAAACGTCGAACGTGACGGGCGCGCTCGATGCGAGCGCGCGCTCGAACGTCGCCCGCGCCTTGGCGCCGACCACCATCACCGGCACCGGCCAGGGCGCGTCCTCCTGCGTGACGTTGTAGGCAAAGCGATCGTCGGCGGGATTGCCGATCATCAGCAGGATGGCGGCGGGCTTCCTGGCCGCGGCTTCGCTGATCGCCGCTCGATGGGCCGGACCATGATAGGCGCCGCGATCGAACGGCAGCTCGAGCCAAAGAATCTTCCCGGCGACATCGCCATCGCGGGCGAGCGGCGCCGACAGGTGGAAGCCGGCCTTGTCCTCCGGCGGCCACCAGAACGGTGTCGCCTCGACCGCCGTGCCTGCCGCTTCCGCGCTGGCCCGCTCCACGACATATTGCCGGCCCAGCACGACGGGCTGGAACTTGATCGCGTAGCCGGCCTCAGAGAGCTCGCCCGCGATCCAGTCGGCGGTCGCGCGATCGCCTGACGAGCCGAAGCGGTGCAGGCCGAACGAGGCATAGCGCGCCACATCGGCGTAGAGACTTGCGCCCGACAACACGTCCTTGGCCGCCGCCTGTCCAACCATCAGAACCGCCATGGTTGCGATGAAGATGAGCCGCATCTGCGTAGCTCCCGGTCTTTTTTGACGACCAGTTTCGGCTTTCCCCGGCCGACGTCAACCGCCCCCGCCGACCAGCACGAACGGCGCCCACACGGCCGGATCGGCGTTGCGCGGTGACGACCGATCCGCAATCAGGGCTTTCATCGACCGCCGCAACGCCTCGGCGCGGCCGATGCCGGGATGCGCGGCGAGCTCGGAGAACGTACCCGTGGTCAGGCGCACCGCCGCATCGGAATCGACCGGCCAGTGCGAAACCAGGAGCGCCCGCGCGCCGGCATAGAAGAAAGCGCGCGCGAGACCCGAAAGGCCTTCAGCGCCGGGCACATCGCCCGCGGCGGTGTTGCAGGCCGATAGCACCGCCCAGTCGGCATCGAGCTTGAGTTTTGCGACACGGCTTGCGGTGAGCAGGCCGTCGTCATCGCTGGTTGGCCGGTCCGGCAGCGTCAGCACCAGCGCGGGTTCGCTGAGGCCGTTGACCTCACCCGCGACCAGCCCGTGGGTGGCGAAATCGACGACGCGGTATTGGTCCAGCGGCAGCTGGTTGACGTTGGTCACGGTCGCGGCGGCGCCGAGCTTGACGTCATCCTGCGGCGAAGCCCCGAGCGCCTTCGCAACGGCCTGGAGCTCGCCCGCCGTCTCCGGCAGCGCCGGCAGGCCGGTACGCAGGCGCTCGAGATCGACAGCGGAGCCCTCATAATAGCTCTGATAAGGCTGCACGTTGCGTCCCGCGCGTTTGTCGCCGGGCGAGCGTTGCAATACAGGATCACCAAAGCCGATGAACGGCTTTTGCGCACGCGAGTCCCTGGCAAAGTTGCGCAGCGCACGCAGGCTCGGCACCGAAGGCAGCACCGTGACGGCACGCTCGTTGAGCAGCCACGCGGCCCGCCTGTATCGGTCGGCGGCGGCGCCATCGGGCTTCTTCGTCACCAGCACCTGGAACGGCAGGCTGGTCAGTGCGCCCGCAGGGACGATCAACAGTTTCGGCTTGCCGACGATATCGGCGGCGATCGGGCCGAACAGGGCGTTGTAGAGATCGAACGACGCATCGAGGTCGAACGAGGATTGCGCCGCCTCCGGATCGGTGAGCCCCTGCCGCAGATGAGCGACGCGGTCGTTGATCTCGCGGCCGCCGAGTGCGACCTGTCGGAGCGCGCTGGCCTCATGTGTGACTGCGAAAGCATAGGTCTTGTCGCCGAGCGCGATGAAGGTCACCAGCGCTTCATCCGGCTTCAACAACGTCTGCGTTTGCGCGATCGACAGCGGCTGCGGATTGGATAATTCGGCAAAGGCCGGAAAGCTGCGCCCGAGCTGGGTCGTGGCGTCGTCAAGCGACTTCTGCGCTTGCGCCGCTTGGGCGCGCAGGCTCGCGATCAGCTGATCGTTGCGCTTTCCGTCCGCCTGCCCAAGCTCGGATGTGATGCGCTTGTCGAGCGTATCGACGCTCGCCTTCAGATCCTGCTGCCGGCGGACCAAACCCGCGATGGCATCGTTGCCGGCGCCGAAGCGGGCCGCCATCTGCGCCAGCGCGGCGCCCGCCTTGGTCTCATGCGCGCGCTGTGCGGCGCCGAAGGCTTCATCCCTCGCCGCGACGTCGGGCTTGCCGTCCGCAACGCGCCAGATCGCATCGATCAGCCAGGGATCGAGCTCGGTGAAACGAGTGAATTGCGCATTTCGCTGTGCGTCGAGCGCGGTGGCGGCGAGCCGCAGGCGCGTCAGGCTGTCGGCCCATTCGCCCTCGCGGCGATCGACGTCGGCGAGATTGATCAGGGTTGCGATCGTGTCCTGATGGCGCGGCCCGAGCTTGTCTTGGGCAATCGCCAGCGCGCGCCCGAGCAGGCTGCGCGCCTCGGTCAAATTGCCCGTCTTGAGGTCGAGCAGCGCGACAGCGCGCAGATCCTTGATCAGTTGGGGATGCGCTCCGCCGAGCACGCGCTCGTCGATCTCGAGACAGCGCACCAGATAGGGCCTGGCCTCGTCCGTCTTGCCGGCCTGCATCAAGGCCTGTCCGAGCGAGCCCGCCGCCAGCGCGCTCGCGCCGCTGCCTTCGCCGAATTTGCGCTCCATCACCGCGAGCGAGCGGCGGTAGAGGCCGAGGGCCTGGTCATTGCGCCCGAGGCTGGCATAGGTGTTGGCGAGATTGTTGAGGGCGCGTCCGACATCGGGGCTATCGGGGCCAAAGGCCTTCTCGTCGATCGCGAGCGCGCGCTCCTGGACGCCGGCGGCCGCGTCGTTCTTGCCCTGTGCCGAATAGACGTTGGCAAGGTTGTTCAGCCCGATCGCCGTGGTCGGATGGTTGGGGCCGTAGATCCGCTCGTAGGCCTGCAGCGTCTGCTGGTAGAGCTTCTCGGCCTCGGCGTACCGCGCCTCGTGTTCCAGCACGGTCGCAAGATTGCCCATGGTAGCCGCGACGTTCGGATGCGCCTCGCCGCTGCGCGCCCGCGCGATGGCCAATGCGCGCCGCATGACGGCCTCGGCGTCGGACAGATGCCCGGCATCGAGATCGAGGTTGCCGAGATCGTTGAGCATCTTGTCATAGTTCGGTGCGGCTTCTGCATTGCCGCCAAAGTTGCGGTCGAGCAGCTCGATTCCTTGCTTCAGCAGATGCTCGCCGTCGTCGAAGCGCCCCTGCAAGCCGTAGACATCGCCGAGATTGTCCAGGGCGGAAGCAACATCGAGCGGCGGCGCGTCGGCGGCCTGCAGGCCGGCAAGCGCGCGTTCGAAATACCCGGCCGCTTCCTTGTAGTTCTCCTTGTCACGCTCCAATCCGCCGAGCGCGGCCAGCGTATCGGAGAGACGGACGTCGCCGGCACCGAACGCGCCGGTGCCGAGCGCCAGCGCCCGTTCGGCCACCGTCGTCGCCTCAGCCCGCCGGTCGAGCATGCCGAGCGACCCGACCAGAAGGTTGGAGGTGCGCAGGATCGAGGCGACGTCGTTGTTGCGAAGCTTGATGGCGAGCGCGGCATTCAGCCTGTCGACGGCCTCGGGATAGCGCCCGAGATTGTGCAGGAACATGCCTTCGTTATGCAGCACGCCGGCATAATTCATGTTGTCCGCGCCCTGGCGGCGGCGCACCATGGCTTCCAGTTTCTGCGCGGCAACCAGGCCCTCGGCCCAATGCCCCGCTTGCGTCGCCGCATTCATCTGCGCGAGCAGCGCATCGAAATCATTGCCGCGCTGGGCGGAGGCTGGTCCGCAAGCCAGGACCGCGAGCAAGAATGCGACGAACAAGGGAGCGCGTCTCATGCGAAAATTCCGTCACGCGCGTCGAATGGCAATCTTGGGAGGATAAGGGCGCCGGCTATCCCTGTCGACCACTGGACTGGACGAACGCAGCAAAGATTTCATATGCTTTTTCTTTTCACTTGCGCTGCGAGCCCTGATGCCGTCACGTGTTGCGACAATTCTGACCGTGCTTTCGGTTCTCACGACAGGACAAGCCATGACCGACAAGGCGATGGCGTTCGATCTCGAGGCGCATCGCGGCGGACGGGCGCTGCTGCCGGAAAACACCCTGCCGGCCTTCGCCAACGCCCTCACGATGGGCGTGGACACGCTCGAGCTCGACGTCGGCGTGACCTCGGATGGCGAGGTGGTCGTGTCGCATGAGCGCGGGCTCAATCCCGATCTCGCGCGGGATGCTGATGGCACCTACGTCGCGGCACCCGGCACGCCCTTCGTCAAGCTGCGCTTCGCCGACGTCAGGACCTATGACGTCGGCCGGATCCGGCCAGACAGCGCCTACGCCAAACAGTTCCCCGACCAGCGCGCCGTGCCGGGGACGCGCATTCCCACGCTGAAAGAGCTGTTCGCGCTGGTGCGCAAATCCGGCAACGAGCGCGTCCGCTTCAACATCGAGACCAAGATCGATCCGGATCATCCGGATCAATCGCTGGGGCCGCAGGCTTTCGTCTCGAAGCTGCTCGGGGTGACCGCGGACGAAAAATTCTCCGACCGCGTCATGATCCAGTCGTTCGATTGGCGGACGCTGCTGCTCGTTCAGCAGCAGGCCCCGAAAATTCCGACGGTGTACCTGACGCTCCAGCGTGGCTCGGCACCGACCAACGCTCTCGACAAGGCCACCAGCTGGACGGCAGGCTTCAACCCGGCCGATCACGGCGGCTCGCTGCCGCGCACCATCAAGGCCGCGGGCGGTGCGGTGTGGTCGCCCTATTTCGGTGACGTGACCGGGGCGCTCGTCGCTGAGGCCCATACGCTGGGATTGCGCGTCGTGGTCTGGACCGTCAACAAGCCCGAAGACATGGCCCGGATGATCGAGCTCGGCGTCGACGGCATCATCTCGGACAGGCCGGATCTGCTGCGGCAGGTCGCCGGCGAGAAGGGCATCGCGCTGCCGGCGGGGACGCCGGTCCAGCCGTAGGCCTTGGATGATCTCGTGTCCCGGACGCGGCGCGGCATGAAATGACGCGACGCAGAGCCGGGACCCAGCAGACATGGGCCCCGGCTCTGCAGCGCACCGCTGAAGAAGCGCTGCGCTGCGTCCGGGGCACCGAGCTTACTGCTCCCCGTAGCGCAAGCGCCGGTATAGCGCGCCCAAGATGTTGGAATAGTCGTCGGTCCAGACCCGCACCTTCTCATCGGGCTCGGTCTCCTCCCATTGCTTGGAGGATGCCAGCTTGCCGACGTCCTCGGCCTCGCGCGCGGAGATGACGACGTCGGTGGAAAAGATGTAGTCGGCATCGCGGCCCGAATCCTCGTCGTAGACCCAGCTCTTGAGATCGTTGGCATCTGCGATGCCGACCACGACGGGCTCCAGATCGAGATGGCGGTTGGAGACGTGCATCACCACGGCGCCGTGCGGGGCGAGCTTGTCCTTGTAGATCTTCATCGCCTCTTCTGTCGCCAGATGAATCGGGATCGCATCCGACGAATAGGCGTCGACAATGATGAGATCGTAGACGCCGTCGGGCTCTCTTGCGAAGGTGAGGCGCGCATCACCAATCACCGGCTTCAAATCCGGCAGGCAGCTCGAGATGTAGCGGAAATTCTTCGGGTCGCGCGCCGCATCCACCATGGACTGGTCGATCTCGAAGAATTTCCAGTCCTCGCCGGGCTCGGCGGCGCAGGCGAGCGTGCCTGATCCAACGCCGATCGCCGCGACCTTCAACGGCGCGCCCTTGCGCTCGCGGATCGCGGTGATGGCCTGACCGATGCCGCCATCCCGGTGATAGTAGGTGATCGGCTCGGGTCGGCCGGTGACCGGCGTGCCGTCATTGTTGCGGAAGCGCTCGGCGCCGTGAATCGTGGTGCCGTGCATCAGCACATGGAAATAGCCGCCAGGGGTCTCCACGATCTTGTGCACGCCGAAGAAGCTGCGCACCGTGGTGACGCGGCCCTCGTCGGCCGGATAGATCCGCGTCAAGGCCAGCGCCAGCGCGACCGTGGCAAAGATCTTCCAGCGGCCGGCATTGAGCACGAGCGCCAGCAGCGCTGCCAGCACGCCGACGGCGCCGGCGACCCAGACGCGTTGATCCTCGAGCCAGGTCGAGAGCCCGCCCGTCGTGTAGGACGGCGCAACCAGCGCGACCGCGAGCACGGCCAGCGTCAACCAATACCATTTCACGATGCCCGCGAGACGCTCGTTCGCCGAGGGCCGGCACAGCGCCGCGAGCGCGACCAAAATCGGATATTCGGCGATCCAGGAGAACGTGAAGGGCGCGACGAGGCCGGCGAACAGGCCTCCGACCATGCCGCCGAACGACAGCGCGACATAGAAGCCGGTCAGATACTTTGCGGCCGGCCGCGTCCGCGCCAATTCGCCATGGCAGGCCATCGCGATGATGAAGAAGCAGAGTTGATGGCCGCCGAGCGTCAGCAGCAGATTCTGCTCGCCGCCGAAAGCCAGCAGGATGACGACGCCCGCGATCGCCGCCGGCTGGAGCATCAGCATCCATTTGTGCGGCAAGAGCGGCCGCGACTGGAACACCACCACCCAGGTCAGGAGGTAAAGCGACAGTGGCAGCACCCACAAGAGTGGCGCCGCCGCGACGTCGGTGGAGATATGCGCGGTGACTGCGATGAGCAGGCCCGACGGAACTGCCGCGAGGAAGATCCACCGCAGCCGCGTCACGATGCCTGGCGCCGGCGCATTCGCGTCGCCGGTCCGCACATCGGCCAGCGCAACCGTCGGCGAGCGCAGCAGCAGAACGCCGCAGGCGGCAATCAGCAGGATCAGCAGGCCATAGCCGCCGGTCCAGAGCCGGTTCTGCGTATGCAGCGTGAACATCGGCTCCAGCAGAAAGGGATAGGACAGCAGCGCGAGGAAGCTGCCGATGTTGGACGACGCATAGAGGAAGTACGGATCGTGACCATCCGGGTGGCCGGTACGGACGAACCATGCCTGCAGCAGCGGATTGTTGGCAGCGAGTGCGAAGAACGGCAGCCCGATCGACATCACGAACAGCCCGAGCAGCCAGAATGCGTAGCCCGACGCCGGCGGCTCGCCATAGCCACTGGCAATGCCGAGCGGCAGCGTGATGAAGGCTGCGATCAGCAACGCAAGATGCACCACGACCGGAACCACGCGGTTCTTCACCTGCATCAGCAGATGCGCATAGGCATAGCCCGCCAGCAGCAAGGACTGGAAGAACACCATCGCCACCGACCACACCGCCGGCGAGCCGCCGAGCCGCGGCAGCACCATTTTCGTGAACAGCGGCTGCACCGAGAACAGCAGGAGCGCGCTGACGAAGATCGCGGCGGTGTAGACCGTCAGCAGCAGCCGGTTGCGCGAGGCGGACGGCTGCTCCGTAGCGGCGGGTTGCACGATCGAATCCATGGAAGCTCCGGCTTACCTCCGGCGGGCGCCGGCCGGGTGCAATGGAGCACACCGCGCCTGAACCGGCAATAAATGGTCTCGTGATGTTGCAGCGAGGAATGCCTGATATAGAACGTCATTGCGGGGCGACGCGTGGCGTAGAACCCGACATGACGCCAGGAACATCATGACCGAAACCGACGTCGTCATCATCGGCGCTGGCCATAATGGCCTCACCTGCGCGGCCTATCTCGCGATGGCGGGCTTGCGCGTGCATGTTGTCGAGCGCCGCAAGGTGGTCGGCGGGGCCGCTGTCACGGAGGAGTTTCATCCGGGCTTTCGCAACTCGGTCGCGGCCTACACGGTGAGCCTGCTCAATCCGCAGGTCGTCGGCGACCTCGGACTTGCAGAACAAGGCTTGCGCGTCGTCGAACGGCGCGCGCAGAATTTTCTGCCCGCACCTGATGGAAGCTATCTCCTCACCGGCGAGGGCCGGACCAAAGCGTCGGTTGCGCGGCTCAGCGCGCGCGACGCCGATGCGCTCGACGGATTTTCGCGCGATCTCGAGGACATCGCCGACGTGCTGCGACAGTTCGTGCTGCGCGCGCCGCCGAACCTGCTCGACAGTTTTGGCCTCGGCGCGATCCGCGAGGCCACGAATGCGCTCGCGACGGCCAATATCCTGCGCGGCCTGACGCTGGAGCAAAGCCGCAGCCTGCTCGATCTCTTCACCCGCTCGGCCGGCGAGATGCTGGACGAACGCTTCGAGCACGATCTCGTCAAGGCGCTGTTCGGCTTCGATGCCATCGTCGGCAATTATGCGAGCCCTTATGCGGCCGGCTCGGCCTATGTGATGCTGCATCACGCCTTTGGCGAGGTGAACGGCAAGAAGGGCGTCTGGGGCCACGCGATCGGCGGCATGGGCGCGATCACGCAGGCGATGGCGCGGGCGGCGCGCGCGCGCGGCGTCACGATCGACCTTGATGCCGGCGTGCGCGAGGTGATCGTCGAGCGCGACCGCGCCGTCGGCGTGGTGCTGGAGAACGGCACGGCCATTCGCGCAAAATATGTGGCTGCGAACGTCAATCCTAAGCTGCTCTACACGCGGCTGGTCGCGGCCGATGCGCTGCCCCAGGATTTCCTCGCCCGCATTCGCAACTGGAAGAACGGCTCCGGCACGTTTCGCATGAACGTGGCGCTGGACCGCCTGCCCTCCTTCATGGCGCTGCCGGGCGATGGCGATCACCTCACCTCCGGCATCATCCTGGCGCCTGATCTCGGCTATATGGACCGTGCCTGGCTCGACGCGCGGGCGCAGGGCTGGAGTAAGCAACCGATCGTCGAGATGCTGATCCCCTCGACGCTCGACGACACGCTTGCGCCCGCGGGGCAACACGTGGCGAGCTTGTTCTGCCAGCACGTCGCGCCGGAACTCCCTGACGGCAAGTCCTGGGACGACCACCGCGAGGAGGTCGCCGATCTCATGATCGCGACGGTGGATAGTTACGCGCCGGGCTTTGCGGGAAGCGTGCTCGGTCGCCAGATCCTGTCCCCGCTCGATCTCGAGCGGCAGTTCGGCCTGTTAGGCGGCGACATCTTCCACGGCGCACTGACGCTGAACCAGCTGTTCTCGGCGCGGCCGATGCTGGGCCATGCCGATTATCGGGGACCCGTGAGGGGCCTCTACCATTGCGGCTCGGGCGCCCATCCCGGCGGCGGCGTCACCGGCGCCCCCGGCCATAACGCGGCACAGGCGATCTTGCGGGATCACCGCAGCCTGTTCGCAAGCCGTTGATAAGTCTGTGGACGGGCTGTGGACAGGCCTGTCGGCGGCTTGTTGGCAAGTCTGTTGCCAGGGCTGTGGTGAAGCGGTGGGATCCTGCCGCGACCGCCGGGGATAACCGGGGATCATGCTGTGGAGAAGGGACTGGATAGACCCCGGACAAGCCGGTGGAAGGCTTCATGATCGCGAGCGGACAAGTTGTGGGCACAGGCGGCGATGTCAGCCTCGCTTGCTCGCCAAAACGACAACGCCCGCCAGGGGGCAACTCCCCAGCGGGCGGTCGTCGAAAAAGCCGTCTAAGAAGAAACTGGCCCCGCTGGGAAATGGAGGCAGAAATTACTTCAAGGAGCTGCTAATCGAACCGAACTTGTCGTTCATGGTGGTGCCCAGGCTGTTCACCACGGTGATGATCGCCAGCGCGATACCGGCCGCGATCAGACCGTATTCGATCGCAGTCGCGCCTGATTCATCGGACCAGAACTTGGAAATCATGTGCTTCAAGATTCGCCTCCATTTCGATGCCGAACTGAGTTGGTTGGACCTCAGGAAATCTACGGAGCACAACCTACGGTCCAGTTAATCTGGGAACCGCAAGTTATGCGGAAAATTGGGAACAAAAGTTCCCCAAATTGAACTCAACGGAACCCTTCCATGCAGCCCCTGCCCACCCATCGCGCCAGCTTTTCAATCGGCAACGAGGCGGCTGCCAGGCGTGTCGTCGACGTGCTTACGGAGGTGTTTTTCGAGGGCGATGCCGCGGTCGCCGCTTTCGAACGGCCGGACGGACAATGGGATGTCACACTGCATTTTGCCGAGGCGCCGGACCACGAATTGCTCCGCGAACTCGTTGCAACTTCAGCAGGAAATGACATCGCCGCCACGCTTGAATTCGACACCGTCGAGGCCAAGGACTGGGTCAAGGCGTGCCTGGAGGATCTCGTGCCGGTACCGGCCGGACGCTTCGTCATCCATGGCAGTCACGACCGCGACCGCGTGGCGCCAAACAAGCTCGCGATCGAGATCGAGGCGGCGCTCGCCTTCGGTACCGGACACCACGGGACCACGCGCGGCTGTTTACTTCTGCTTGACCATGTCCTGAAGCATGCGCGACCCAAGCGCGTGCTCGACCTCGGCACCGGGACCGGCGTGCTGGGGATCGCGGCCGCCAAGGCGCTGCATCTGAGTGTGCTGGCCTCCGACATCGACGCGCCCTCGGTGCGCGTCGCGGCCGAGAACGCGGCCCTGAACGAAGTGGGTCAATATGTGCGGGCCATCCGGGCGACCGGCTTCGCCGCACCGGACTTTGCCAGATGCGGCCCGTTCGACCTGGTGCTGGCCAACATCCTGGCCAATCCGCTACGGCAATTGGCCGGCCCCATGGCCCGGCATCTGGTGCCGGGCGGGCGCGTCATCCTTTCCGGCCTGTTGAACCACCAGGCCCCCGCCGTGATCGCGGCCTACCGCGCACGTGGCCTGGTGCCGCTCCGGCATCTGCGGATCGAGGGCTGGAGCAGTCTGTTGTTGCGGAAGGTGTCGTAGGGCGGATTAGCGAAGCGTAATCCGCCAACGCATGTCGCATCAAAATGGTGGGTCACGCATTCGGCTAGACCACTCTACGGCAGCGTCGATGCCGCGCTACTCCGCAGGCTTGTCGTCCCGGCTGGTCGTGCGATCGCCCCGCGAGAGCCGCCTGGCGCGGCGTTCGGCGAAACGGTCGATCATCTGGCTGATGAGGCCGCGCGGCTTCTTCGGCGTCGTTGCAGCCGGCGCGCGGCGCACCGGCGGCGAAATCTTCTCAAAGGTGAACGCTGGCATCGTGTGTCCCCTCGCCGTTGAGATGAACCACTTGCTCGAACTTCCCTGTTATCCGGACGAAGCGCAACTGCCGCATCCATTACTCCACTCAATTCGAATGGAACATTTTCAAGCACAGTCCATGCCAGATGAGAGGGCAATTGCGTCTACATTGCGGACTGATCGCCATGATTCTAAACTGAGCCATGTTCGAAGCACACTTCCAGACATTCGAGGAGCCCGAGGCCGGCGTCGCATTGACGGCGCGTCTGGCTGCGCTCCGTGAAGAACTCGCCCGCCGCAAGCTGACCGGCTTTGTCGTTCCGCGCGCCGATCAGCAGCAGAACGAGTATGTGGCGCCCTCTGAAGAGCGGCTCGCCTGGCTGACCGGATTCACCGGCTCAGCGGGGCTTGCCGTGGTGCTGGCCCAGGAAGCCGCTGTTTTCGTCGACGGCCGCTACACGATCCAGGCGGCCAAGCAGGTCGACGCCAAGGCGTGGGCGGTGGAATCGCTGATCGATCCACCGCCGGAGAGTTGGGTCTCCGCGCATCTCAAACCCGGCGATCGCCTAGGATTTGACCCGTGGCTGCACACTTTTGCAGCAGCCGAGCGCCTCTCCGCCGCCTGCACCAAGGTCGACGCCGAGCTGGTAGCGGTCGACAGCAATCCGATCGATGCGGTCTGGCAGGACCGGCCGCAACCGCCGGTCGCGCCGGTCGCGATCCACGGCCTGCAACATGCCGGCATCGCCGAGGCCGAGAAGGTGGTGCAGATCAAGACCGAGATCGAGAAGCTGGGCGCCGACGCGCTGGTGCTGTCGGACAGCCATGCGGTCGCCTGGACCTTCAACATCCGCGGCGCCGACGTCGCGCATACGCCGCTGCCGCTGTCCTACGCGCTGGTGCCCAAGGTCGGCCGTCCGACCGTGTTCATCGACCACCGCAAGCTCTCCAATGTGACGCGCGACCATCTCGAGCAATCGGCCGATGTGCGCGAGGCGGACGCGCTGACGCCGACGCTGATGGCGCTCGCCAAAAGCGGCGCGACGATCGCGCTCGACAGCGCCACCGCGGCCGACGCGCTGAGCCGCCTGATCGCTGATGGCGGCGGCAAGCCGCTGCGCGGCAGCGATCCGATCGCGCTGCTCAAGGCCGTCAAGAACGCGACCGAGATCAAGGGCACGCAGACGGCGCACCGGCGCGACGCCATCGCGCTGGCGCGCTTCCTCGCCTTCATCGATCGCGAGGCAGGAAGCGGCAAGCTCACCGAGATCGACGCCGTCGAGGCGCTGGAAACGTTCCGTCGCGACACCGGCGCCCTGAAAGACGTGTCGTTCCCGACCATCTCAGGAACGGGACCGAACGGCGCCATCGTGCATTACCGCGTCACCCGCAAGAGCAACCGGCGGATCGTGCCCGGCGATCTGCTGCTGATCGATTCCGGCGCGCAATATGAAGACGGCACCACCGACGTTACCCGCACCATGGCGATCGGCGAGCCGACGGAGGAGATGCGTGACCGCTTCACCCGCGTGCTGCGCGGCCATATCGGGATCGCGCGCGCGGTCTTCCCTGATGGCACCACCGGCGCGCAGCTCGACACGCTGGCGCGGCAATATCTCTGGGCCGCCGGCGTCGATTTCGAGCACGGCACCGGCCACGGCGTCGGCAGCTATCTCAGTGTGCATGAAGGCCCGGCGCGGATCTCGAAGCTCGGCACCACGCCGCTGAAGCGCGGCATGATCCTCTCCAACGAGCCCGGCTATTACAAGACCGACGGCTTCGGCATCCGCATCGAGAACCTCGAGCTGGTGGTTGCCGCCGACATCAAGGGCGCCGAGAAATCGATGAACGCATTCGAGACGCTGACCCTGGCGCCGATCGACCGCCGGCTGATCGACGCGGCCATGCTCAGCCGCGAGGAGCTTGCCTGGCTCAACGCCTACCACGCGCGCGTCCGCGCCGAAGTGGGGCCGGCGCTGGATGCGACGACAAAGGCCTGGCTGGAACAGGCCACGGCGGAGCTGAAGCCGTAGGCGCATGGCACCACGCGCTTTGCGCAAGGCTCTTTCCCCACGATAACTGTCATGCCCCGCGAAGGCGGGGCATCCAGTATTCCAGAGACAGCAGACGTATGCGGAAAGGCCGCGGCGTACTGGATTCCCCGCTTTCGCGGGGAATGACACCGTCATAGTGGCGCGAGCAACGCCCCAATTCCTCACCATGGCGCTGTTATTTCGACCGTCCCAAAATCCGTATAGCCGCATTCCGAAACGCCGATATCCGTCTTGTGCGACCACGCTACAGTCCGATTCGACTTCGAAAGACGGACACGCATGCACGGCATGATCAGCAGACCGCAGGACGCGGCGACCAAGAACATCGCGACCTCGCGCCTGGTGTTGCTGCTGCTGGTCGTGATGACCGGGATCGCGCCGATCTCGCTCTACATTCTGGTTCCGGCACTGCCCGTGCTGGCGACGACGTTCGGGCGGGACATCTCGATCGCGCAGATGACGGTGTCGCTCTACATGGTCGGCATCGCGCTGTCGCAGCTCACCATGGGACCGCTGTCGGACAAGTTCGGCCGTCGTCCGGTGCTGCTTGGCGGCCTTGCGCTGATGGTCGCGGCGAGCGTCGCCTGCATCTTCGCCGAGACCCTGCCGCAATTGATCGCCGCACGCTTCTTCCAGGCGCTCGGCGGCGCCTCCGGCATGGTGATCAGCCGCGCGATCATCCGCGACATCTACGAGCGCGACCGTGTCGCCTCCATGATCAGCCTCGTGGTCGCAGCCCTCATGATCGGCCAGATGGTCTCGCCGCTGACCGGCGGCCTGATCGAGACCGCATTCGGCTGGCGCGCGATCTTCTACGCCGTGACGTTCGGCGCGGTCGCCGTTGCCGTCGGCATCGCAATCGCGCTGCCGGAGACGCGGCGCGACCGCGCGGTCGGCAGCGGCGGTTTTCGCAGCGACGTCCGCAGCCTGATCAAGAGCCGCGCCTTCATCGGCTATGTGATGTGCCAGGTGTTGGCCTCGCAAATCATCTTCACCTTCGCCGGCGGCGGCCCCTACATCGTGGTGACGCAGATGGGCCGGACCAGCGCCGAATACGGCGCGTGGTTCGCGACGACGGGCTTCGCATACCTCGTCGGCAATCTGCTCTGCGTGCGCTTTGCGCCGCGGCACTCGCTGGAAAAGCTGATCTGGTTTGGCCTGTCCTTGCAACTCTGCGGCAGCCTCTTGAACCTGCTCTGGAGTTTCGCCGGCTGGAACGAGGCGCCAAGCTGGCTGTTCGGCACGCAGATGATCGTGATGGTCGGCAATGCCTTCGTGATGGCGAACTCTGCTGCGGGCGCCATCAGCATCCGCCCAGAGGCCGCGGGCACCGCATCGGGCGCAATGGGCTTTCTACAACAGGGCATCGGCGCGCTGATGTCGCAATTCGGCGCCTATCTCGGCGGCCACTCCGCAACGACGCTGCCGCTGACCTCGGCCGTGCTCGCGATCTCGCTGCTCTGCGCCTGCATGATGATCTTCGTCGTGCCGCGCCGGGAGATCATGGTGAGCGAGGAATTGATCGAGCAGGCGGAGGGAGAAGAGACGGGGATGATGTGAGGCGTCGTGCGTCCACAATCACGGTGTCATCCCCCGTGAAAGCGGGGGATCCAGTACGCCGCGGCGTCTCGACTCGACTCCATCACAGCCGCCTGGGAGTACTGGATCGCCCGGTCAGGGCCGGGCGATGACAGCGGAATGAATGGCAAGAGCGCGGCCCCTCACTCCCCGATCAGCGCCAGCCACTCATCCTCCGTCAGCACCTTGACGCCGTGCTTGTTGGCGTCCGCGAGCTTTGAGCCCGCGCCGGGGCCGGCGACGACGAGGTCGGTCTTCTTCGACACCGAGCCCGAGACCTTCGCCCCCAGCCGTTCCGCGGTCGCCTTGGCCTCATCCCGCGTCATCTTCTCCAGCGAGCCCGTGAACACCACCGTCTTGCCGGCGACCGCCGAATTGCTCTTCGGCTTCTCGGCGTCGACGATCTCGACCTCCTTGGTCAGCCGCTCGACGATGCCGCGGTTGTGGCTCTCGCCGAAATAATCGGCGATGCTCTTGATCACGGTGTCGCCGATCTGGTCCAGCGCGTCCATCTCCGCCATCGCCTCCTCGTCGCCCTTGGCGACCTTGAGGCAGGCGTCGTGGAAGGCATCCCAGGACCCGTAGCCACGGGCCAGCGCCAGCGCCGTGGTCTCGCCGACATGACGCATGCCGAGCGCATAGACAAAGCGCTCCAGCGCGATCTTGCGCCGGCTCTCGATGGCGCCGAACAGATTGCGCACCGAGGTCGCGCCATAGCCCTCGATTTCCTCGAGCTTGAGCTTCGAGTTGCGCTTTTCCAGCGTGAAGATGTCGGCGGGCTCCTTCACCCATCCCTCATCGAAGAAATATTGGAGCTGCTTCTCCCCTAAACCGTCGATGTCGAAGGCACGCCGCGACACGAACAACTTGAGGTGCTCGATCTTCTGATAGGGGCAGGCAAACTCGCCGGTGCAGCGCGCGCGCGCTTCCTCCTCGCCGGCCGCCGTCTCCCCGCGCACGACATCAGTGTGCAACGGGCATGGGCACTTCTTGGGGAAGTGGAATTCTCTGGCGCTCTTCGGCCGCTTGTCGAGCACGACATCGACGATCTGCGGGATGACGTCGCCGGCGCGCTGGATCACGACGGTGTCGCCGATCCTGATGTCGCGCCCCTCGCGCAGCACCTCGCCCTTGTTGCCGATGCCCTTGATGTAATCCTCGTTGTGCAGGGTGACGTTCTGCACGATCACGCCGCCGACGCCGACTGGTTCGAGCTTGCCGACCGGCGTGAACGAGCCGGTGCGGCCGACCTGGATCTCGATGTCGCGCAGCACCGTCATGGCGCGCTCCGCCGGGAATTTATGCGCAATGCCCCAGCGCGGCGTGCGCGAGACGAAGCCGAGCCGTTCCTGCCAGTCGATGCGATCGACCTTGTAGACGACGCCGTCGATGTCGTAGTCGAGCTCGGCGCGCTGCTCCTCGATGCTCTGATGGAATGCGATCAACTCCTCGACGGAGTGACACAGCTTGGTCAGCGGATTGGTCCTGAAGCCGCAGCGCTCGAACCAATGGATCATGCCGGTCTGCGTCGCTTCCGGCATCGCGCTCATCTCGCCCCAGGCATAGGCGAAGAATCCGAGCGGACGCGAGGCGGTAATGGTCGGATCCTTCTGCCGCAGCGAGCCCGCAGCCGAATTGCGCGGATTGGCGAAGATGGTGTCGCCGGCGGCCTTCTGCCGCTCATTGAGCGCGAGGAAGGCCTTCTTGGTCATGTAGACCTCGCCGCGCACCTCGCAGATCTCAGGGACGTTGCGGCCCTTCAGCTTCTGCGGCACATCCTCGAGCGTGCGGATATTGGCGGTGACGTCCTCACCCTCTGCGCCATCGCCACGCGTCGCAGCGGTGACGAGCTCGCCACCCTCATAGCGGAGCGACATCGACAGGCCGTCGATCTTCGGTTCGGCGGAGAAGTTGATCTTGTCGTCGTCGAGCTTGAGGAAGCGCACGATACGGCCGACGAAGTCGCGCACGTCCTCGTCAGCGAAAGCGTTGTCGAGTGACAGCATCGGAACCGAGTGCCGCACCTTCTTGAATCGTCCCGATGGCGCAGCGCCGATCTTCTGGGAGGGCGAGTCGGCGTTGACGAATTCCGGAAAGCGCTTCTCGATCGCGTTGAGGCGCTGGCGCAGCGCATCGTACTCCGCGTCGGTCACGGTCGGCGCGTCGTCCTGATAATAGCGCCTGTCATGCTCTTCGAGTTCGAGCGTCAGACGCATGTGCTCGACCTTGGCTTGCGCCTTGGTGAGATCGGCGACGTCACGAAGCGTTTTTGTTTTTGCTGCTCTGGCCATTATACTTAGAGTTGCGCCTCGTCGTTCCGGGATGGTCCGAAGGACCAGACCCGGAACCTCGAGATTCCAGATTCGAACTTCGTGGGCCCCGGAATGACAGTTGGGAAAGGGTCGGGAGTCATGGCGTATTACATCTATATTCTAGCAAGCCGGCGGGACGGAGCAATCTATGTCGGCGTTACCAATGATCTCATACGGCGCATCTATGAGCATCAAATCAAAGCCGTTCCAGGCTTCACGGCAAAATACAACATCACTCGGCTGGTTTGGTTCGAGATTTATGATGACCCAATCTCGGCGATCTCTCGCGAGAAGGAGCTTAAGAAGTGGAAGCGGGCTTGGAAAACCCAGCTGGTCGAGAAGGACAATCCGAACTGGAATGATCTTTACGAGTCGATCTGCAAGTGAGGCGTCATTCCGGGGCGGCTCGAAGAGCCGAACCCGGAATCTCGAGATTCCGGGTTCGATGCTGCGCATCGCCCCGGAATGACGGTGGAAGTCTAAGCCGTCGCCGCCTTGAGCAACCGGTCCGCGGCCGCCCGCGCCTCGGCGGTGATCTCGGCGCCGGCGAGCATGCGGGCGATTTCCTCGCGGCGGTGGTCGGCGGCGAGCGCGTTGACGCGGGTGGCGACGCGCTTGCCCTTGTCCAGCGCATCCTTGGAGATGAGCAGATGCTGGTCGGCGCGGGCGGCGACCTGCGGGGCGTGGGTCACGGCCATCACCTGCACCTTGCCGGCGAGCCGCGCCAGCCGCGCGCCGATGGCATCCGCGACCGCACCGCCGACGCCGGTGTCGATTTCGTCGAACACGAGGGTCGGCGCCGAGCCGCGGTCGGACAGCACCACCTTGAGCGCCAGCAGGAAGCGCGAGAGCTCGCCGCCGGAGGCGACCTTCATCATCGGACCCGGCTTGGTGCCCGGATTGGTCTGCACCCAGAACTCGACGCGATCGAAGCCTTGCGGTCCCGGCGCTGCCTCGTCTGATGTGACCTGGGTGATGAATTTCGCACGTTCGAGCTTGAGCGGCGCCAGCTCGGCATTGACGGCCTTGTTGAGCTTCTCGGCCGATTTCTGCCTGCTGGCGGAGAGCTTTTTCGCAGCGGCCGCGTAGCGGCCATCTGCCTCGATCGCGGCCTGTTCCAGCTTCTTCAGGCGCGAGGCGCCGGCATCGATCAGCACAACGTCGGCGGCATATTTGGCGGCCAGCGCCGCGAGGCCGTCGACCGGCGTCGAATATTTGCGCGAGGCAGCGCGCAGAGCGAACAACCGCTCCTCGATGCGTTCGAGCTCGGCCGGGTCGAAATCCGTCGCCGCGAGCGCCGCCAGAAGATGCTGGTCGGCCTCCTCCAGCGCGTTGATCGCGACGTCGATCGCCTTCACCGCGGGCTCGACCAGCGCCGGCGAATTGACGCCGCGACGCTCCAGCCGGCGCACCGCGGCCGACAGCGCCGCAACCGGCGAGTTGTGGCCGCCGACGACCTCCTGCGCCTCGCGCAGATCGGAGGCGATCTTCTCGCCCTGCATCATGGTGGTGCGGCGGTGGGCGAGTGAGGTCTCCTCACCATCCTTGGGCGCGAGCTGCTTCAGCTCGCCCGAGGCGTGGCGCAAATAATCAGCTTCGCGCGCAGCACGCTCCATGCTGGCGCGATGCTCTTCCAGTTCGGTGTTGGCGCTGCGGCGCGCGGCCCAGAGGGTTTCGACACCAGCGACGTCCTTTTCGAGACCGGCAAAGGCATCGAGCAGGAGGTGGTGGGTGGCGGCATCGACCAGCGCGCGCTCGTCATGCTGGCCGTGGATCTCGACCAGCGCGGTGCCGACCGCCTTCAGCGTCTGCACGCTGATCGCCTGGTCGTTGATGAAGGCGCGGGTGCGGCCATCGGCGAGCTGCACGCGGCGCAGGATCATCTCACCGGTGTCCTCGAGCCCGTTCTCGGCCAGGATTTTGGTTGCGGGGTGATTCTTCGGGATATCGAAGACGGCGGTCACCTGCCCCTGCTCCGCGCCATGGCGCACGAGGCCCGCGTCACCGCGGCCGCCGAGGGCCAATGCAAAGGCATCGAGCAGGATGGATTTGCCTGCACCGGTCTCGCCGGTCAAAACCGCAAGTC
Source organism: Bradyrhizobium guangzhouense (assembly GCF_004114955.1). Lineage (NCBI taxonomy): Bacteria > Pseudomonadati > Pseudomonadota > Alphaproteobacteria > Hyphomicrobiales > Nitrobacteraceae > Bradyrhizobium > Bradyrhizobium guangzhouense. Next base: position 1,895,620 of record NZ_CP030053.1, on the reverse strand, counting down.
CGGTGGCGAATTCGATATCGAGCCGTTCGATCAGGACGATGTCACGGATCGACAGACGCGCCAGCATGGAACCAGATTTCCTAGCCGAGACCTAAAGGCCTATCTTCTTGAAGGTCTGGCTGATCCAGGACCCCTGATTCTCGCTCGGCTCGAGACCGCCGGATTTTACAAGATTATAGGCGTCCTTGTACCAGCGGCTGTCAGGAAAATTGTGGCCGAGCACGGCGGCTGCCGTCTGGGCCTCGCCGACGATGCCGATCGACATATAGGCCTCGGTCAGGCGGTAGAGCGCCTCCTCGACGTGGCGCGTGGTCTGGTACTGCGTCACGACGGCCTTGTAGCGGTTGATTGCGGCCGTGTAGTCGCGCTTCTGCATATAGTAGCGGCCGACCGCCATTTCCTTGCCCGCGAGCTGGTCCCGTGCGCCCTCGATCTTGGCCTTGGCGGAGGTCGCATATTCGGAGTTCGGATATTTGCGCACCACCTCTTCCAGCGAGGCGATCGCCTTCTCGGTGCGGCCCTGGTCGCGGTTGATGTCCGGGATCTGGTCGTAATGCGAGGCGGCGATCAGATATTGCGCGTAAGCGGCGTCCGGGCTGCCGGGATGCAGGGTGACGTAGCGGGTCGCAGCGCCGATGCAGCTGTCATAGTCGCCGCCCTGGTAGGATGCGTAGGCCGACATCAGCAGCGATTTGCGCGCCCAGTCGGAATAAGGATGCTGGCGGTCGACCTCCTCGAACTTCTTGTTCGCCGCCTTCATGTCCTTCTTTTCGTTCATGAGGTACAAGCCCTCATTGTAGATCTTGTCGGCAGGCTCCTCGACGAAGGTGTCGTCCTTCTGGGTGAACTTGTCCCAGAGCGCGCCGGTGCCGCAGCCGGCCAGCGGCAATGCGAGCGCGAACAAGGTCGCGGCCTGAAGCAACCGACGGGTCCCGATCGGAGAAACCAAGAGATATCCGCGCGTCATACGCTGTGCCGACATGAATTTAAGACCTGACGCCCTGTGATGCGGTGCCGCCAGCCCATGATCCCCGTCATGGGCGCGAAATGTGTCCGTGGTGCCTGCCATGCGCCCACGTCGGTGTAACCGGAAAACGATTGTTAACCCATCGGATAGGCAGGCATTTCGCCCGGATTAAGGCGAAAACGCCGCAATCCTAGTCGATCATGGTTACCAGGAGTTTCCCGGAGAAATCGCCGCTTGGCCGCCTGGTGCAACTGCCCTTCAGGACACGTCCGGCCCGTAAGCTGCGGCGATGCGGCCGCCAACAATACCGCTGCCGACCTCGACCACGGGACGGCTGGTGCGGCGAGCTGCCTCACCCTCGACGACCCGCCAGGCGGTACGGTCGGCGAGCAACGCAGTCAGGACGGCGTGGTTGAGCTTGTGGCCGCCACGCACCGAACGGTAGGCGCCGAGCAGCGGCAGACCGGCCAGCGCAAGATCGCCGATCACGTCCAGCACCTTGTGGCGGGCGCATTCGTCGGCGTAGCGCAGGCCCTCGGTGTTGAGCAGCCGCTCGTCGTCGAACACGACGGTATTCTCGAAGGAGGCACCGAGCGCATAGCCCGCGCTCCAGAGCTTGGCGACATCGCCCATCAGACCGAAGGTCCGGGCGCGGCCGACTTCGCGGCGGAAGCGCTCGGGGCTCACGTCGAAGCCGTAGCTCTGCTGGCCGATCACGGGATTGGTGAAGTCGATTTCGACCTCGGCACGGAAGCCGTTGGCGTAGGGCCGGAACTCGCCGAAGGAGTCGCCCATCCGCACCGAAACAGGCTTCAAAACCTGGATGAAGCGGCGCTGTGCCGGCTGGGTCATGATGCCGGCCTGATCAATCGCTGCGATGAAAGCTGCGGCGCTGCCGTCCATGATCGGGACTTCGGGACCATCGACTTCGATGATGGCGTTGTCGACGCCCATACCCCGCAGCGCGGCAAGCACATGCTCGGCCGTGGAGATCAAAGGACCAGTGCGATCACCGAGGACCGTCGCGAAATCGGTTGCCACCACCTGATCGGCGGTCGCCTGAATCTCGCGGTCACTTCCCTCAAGGCCGGTGCGGACAAAAATAAGACCTGCATCGACAGGTGCAGGTCCAAGCGTGAGGGTAACGGGAAGACCGGAATGAACGCCGACGCCGGCCACGGTGGCTTGCGCACGAAGCGTTGTTTGCCGGCTAAATTTCATCAGGAACCCGCCCCACTACGACCCACTGCGACTTATACTCAACCCGACTGATCGATCGAGATCGACCGTTCGAATCTCCGTATCCCCAAGTCACTGGCAAACCATAGTCACTGCCTCAAAGAGCGCCAACTCACGCTTTTTTACCGATTGTTACCCCAAACCCGCCGTATTCGCGCCAAGGCTTAACCAAATTGCACCTCGGTTTAGGGCCGTTACCGGCAGCTTTACTGAAACACCCAACAGGTAATTAATGATTTAAAATCAGTTGCTTGAACCGACAATCCGGATGTGCACGGGGAATAAGAAAAGGCCCCGGCGAGCTTCCCGCCGGGACCTTTCTGTGTCTGCCTTATTGTAACAATCCTCAGGTCGCCTGCCGCCGCAGGAAGGCCGGGATATCAAGATGGTCGTCTCCCTGTGGCGCCGGCGCAACAGGTGCCGGGCGACCATGGGCGTCGAGTCCCTGCGGCGCGGGCCGGCGGGCATACTCCGAGACCGGCTCGTTGGCAGCGATCTGCTGCGCCACCGACCGCTGCGGCTTGCGCTCGGGCAGCGCCGGCATGGCGGGGCCAGCGGTGCGGGCGGCGATCGGGGCCTCGGTCTCCTCGTCGCGACGGCCGAGGCCGACATTGGCGAGACGCTGGAGCAGCGACAGCCGGGTCTTCTGAGGGGTCTCTTCTTCCACCTCGCCGCGGGCCTGGCGAAGCTCGGCCTGGGCCGGCATCGGCAGCTCGTCGAGGCGCGGCATCCGGGGTGCGCGAGCCGGAGCACGCTCGGCCTGCGGCGGGATGAAGGTCTCCGGCGTCATCGGCTCCTGGATGGCCAGCGGGGCCTGCTCGGGTTCCGGAAACAGCGTGGGCTTCTGCGCGATCGGACGTACGGTGACGTCGCCATAGGTCTGCGGCGCCGGCGGAACTTCGGATACGGCGGCCGCGATGGCGGCAAGCGCCGCACGCTCGACATTGGGACGCGGCGCGGCGGGCGCGGCCGCGACCGGTGCGGCGGCCGGGATCTGCGCTTCCAACTTCTGGGCACGCTCGGCCATGCGCTGATTGTCGGCGCGAAGGCGCGCGGTGAGGTCGGCGAGACGGCTCTCGGCGGCAACGGCCGGAGCTGCGGGAGCCTGCTGCACCTGCTGCGGCGCGGCGTTCGCGACCGGAGCGGAGGTCGCCTGGCTGTTGCGGGCGATCGCGGCCTGCTCGATGCCGGTGGCAACGACCGAGACGCGGATCAGGCCGTCGAGCGCTTCGTCGAAGGTCGCGCCGACGATGATGTTGGCGTCCTGGTCGACTTCCTCGCGGATGCGGGTCGCGGCTTCGTCGACCTCGAACAGGGTGAGGTCCTTGCCGCCGGTGATGGAGATCAGGAGGCCCTTGGCGCCCTTCATCGACGAATCGTCGATCAGCGGGTTGGCGATCGCAGCTTCCGCGGCGGTCAGCGCGCGCTTGTCGCCGGAGGCTTCGCCGGTGCCCATCATCGCCTTGCCCATTTCCCTCATCACCGCCCTCACGTCGGCGAAGTCGAGGTTGATCAGGCCTTCCTTGACCATCAGGTCGGTGATGCAGGCGACGCCCGAGTAGAGCACCTGGTCGGCCATCGCGAAGGCGTCGGCAAAGGTGGTCTTCTCGTTGGCGACCCGGAACAGGTTCTGGTTCGGGATGATCAGCAGGGTGTCGACCACCTTGTGCAGCTCGGCAATGCCGGCCTCGGCGGTGCGCATGCGGCGGCCGCCCTCGAAGTGGAACGGCTTGGTGACGACGCCGACGGTGAGGATGCCCATGTCGCGCGCGGTCTTGGCGATGACGGGAGCGGCGCCGGTGCCGGTGCCGCCGCCCATGCCGGCGGTGACGAACACCATGTTGGCGCCCGAGAGATGGTCGCGCAGCTCGTCGATCACCTCCTCGGCAGCCGCAGCGCCGACGTTCGGCTGCGAACCCGCGCCGAGCCCTTGCGTCACCGCAGTGCCCATCTGCACGATGCGCTGCGCCTTCGACATCGTCAGCGCCTGCGCGTCGGTGTTGGCGACCACGAAGTCGACGCCCTGCAGGCCCGCCGTGATCATGTTGTTGACGGCGTTGCCACCGGCGCCACCGACGCCGAACACGGTGATGCGGGGCTTCAACTCGTGAATATCAGGAACGTTGATGCTGATGGTCATGTTTGCCTCTCGATCACGCGCGCGTGGGTTCGCCCCGGCCTGCGGCCGCGGGAGTTGGTGAAATCAGACATGTGCGGAAATCGGTCATCAAAAGCCCTCGCGTAGCCATCGTCCGACCTTTCCGAAATAACCGCCGGTCCCTGTCCTGACCTGCTGCCGCGTATGCCGCGGTTCGACATGTTCGAGGTGAACATATTGCGGGTAGACGAGAAGTCCGGCCGGCACCGCGAACGCGGCGTTCTTCGCCTCGTTGGGCAGCCGGCCAAAACCGAGCGGACGTCCGACCCGCACGGGCCGGCCGAGAATTTGCGTTCCGAGCTCGACGAGGCCGGTGAGCTGGGAGGCGCCGCCCGAAAGCACGACGCGGCCCTTGGGCTCTGCCGCGAAGGGCGAATCCTTCAGCTTGTCCCGAACCATTTCGAAGACTTCCTCGGCACGATGCTTGACGATGTTGGCGATAGTGGCGCGCGAAACGATCTGCGGCAGATCCTGGTCGTCACCGGCTGTCGGTACAGACATCAGCTCACGCGAGTCCGATCCGCCGGTGATGACGGTGCCGTATAACGTCTTGATTCGCTCCGCATCGGCAATGGTCGCCGAGAGTCCGCGCGCAAGATCCATCGTGATGTGTTGCCCGCCGACCGCAAATCCGGCCGCGTGCACGAAGCGGCCGCCGGAATAGACCGCGATGGTGGTGGTGCCCGCGCCCATCTCGATCACGGCGGCGCCGAGATCGGCCTCGTCGTCGGTCAGCACCGACAGGCCGGCCACATAGGGGCTCGCCGCCATGGCTTCGACATTGATGTGGCAGCGCTCCACCGCCAGCATCAGATTCCGCGCCACGGTGGCGTCGCAGGTGACGACGTTCATGTCGACGCCGAACTGATGCGCGACCATGCCGCGGGGATCGCGGATGCCCTTGACGCCGTCGAGGGTGTAGCCGACCGGCAGCGCATGCAGCACGGTGCGGCCCTCGCCGGTGGCGTGGCGCATGCCGGTGGAGGTGACGCGGCTGACATCGGCGGGCGTCACCGCGCCGCCGCGGATATCGGCTGCAGCTTCGACGAGCTGGCCGGAGAGCCGGCCGCCGGAGACCGACAGCAGCACGGACTCGACACGCACTTTCGCCATTTTCTCGGCAAGCCCGACCGCCTGGCGCACCGCCTGCTCGCATTCGGCGAGATCGATCACAGCGCCAGCCTTCATGCCGCGCGACTGGATCTGGCTGTAACCGATCAGTTCCACCGCATGGGTGCGGCCTTGCAGGGCTTCGCTCGGTGCCGACGGCTTCAGCCGCGCGATCATGCAGGCGATCTTGCTGGTGCCGATGTCGAGGCAGGCAACGAGGCCGCCGCGCTTGTGCGGCATCGGGCGCGTCTTCGGCGTCTGGGTGCGATCAAGACCGGTCATGCGGCGTCCCCGGCCTTCTTTTTCTTCTTGTCCTTGAAGAGATCATCGCGCGCCTTGGCGGCGTCATCGGACAGCTGCACCACCAGACGGTCGGGCAGGCGCATGTCGATCGCGACGATGTCCTTCGAGAACAGGCGCTCGTCCTTGTCGAGCCTGGAAAGCGCGGCGAGTGCGTTGCCGACGTCCTGCTCCGGCAAGCGGACGTCGAGACCGTCCTTCAGCCTCAGGTTCCAGCGCCGCTCACCGACATAGATCGCGGCCTTGGTCACCGAATTCACCTGCGGATAGCGTGCCAAAAGTGCCAGGAAGTCGCGGGCCTGGGTGTCTGCGCCCTTGCCGACCACGAGCGGCAGCGACAGGAAGCGGCGCGAGACATAGGGTTCGAGCAGCGCGCCGTCGTCGGCGATGACGGCAAGCCGGCCGGCCTCCTGCCACAGCGCGAATGCCTTGCGCTCGGTGATGTCGATCATGAGCTGGCCCGGATAGAGCTTCAGCACGGTTGCGTCCGCGATCCAGGGATTGGCCTTGAGCTTGTCGCGGACGTCGTCGGCATCGAGGAACAGCAGCGAGGAACGGCCGCTGACGCCGCCGATCGCGAGGATCTCGTCCTGGCTGAGCTGCTTGCGGCCGTTGATCACGACCGAGGTGATGCGGAAGCCGGCCGAATTGGCCATGGCGTTGCGCGCGTCGCTGACCGCGGTGATGAAATCCTGGAGATGGCCGCCCTTGACGATGCCGAGGCCGCAGCTGCCGATCAGCAGCAGCAAGGTCATCGTGATCCCGACCCGGCGCGGCAGATAGCGCTCGACCAGCGCCACCAGGCGCGGCGGCGGCTCGCGCTCGACGACGGCCTTGGCCTTGATTTTCTCGTTGGACGCGGCGCGCTTCTCGGCGCGTTGATCTTGCACCCACTCGCGCAGAAGCACGACCGCTCCGATAGCGGCCGCCTTCAGGTCAGCTTGGGGCCTCAGCGATCTCATAAACGATCGGGTGAGGCTTCCTGCTCCATCCATTGCACGAGCTCGTCAACAGTTTGCCCGCGACGCGCGGGTCCTGGCGAACATGACGTCTCGGACGTGCCGGGCCGGGTGATGGTCTTCAGCAGAAGAAGCCGCTCCCCTTCAAAGCGTTCGCCGATCGGGAACAATCCGAAACGGCTCACGCGCCGGCAGCCAAAACGCCATATGCGCCGCCAGCGTTAACCTTCGGACGTCCTGGTAAACAAAAGGTAAAGTTCGTTAACGCGGGATGCTTTTTGCCCAGGTAAGTGAGGCAGTTGCGCCACGATGTCCGGCATTTTACCGGTTTTGGGCGCCAGACCGGGCGTTTTGGCCGGTCCAGCCGTTAACCAATCCTAACTATTTCCGCACCCGCCGCTCAGCGAGCTCGATCAGGCCGCGCAGGAAGTCGACGAATGCGATGCCCTCGGCTTTCAGCGCCTTGGGGTAGAGCGAGGACTTGGTCAGCCCGGGCAGCGTGTTGGTTTCGAGATAGACCAGTCCCTTCTCCGAGACGATGAAGTCGGAGCGGGAATAGCCGGTGCAGGACATCGCGCGGTGGGCCAGCATGGCCTGGGTCTTGAGCGCGGCGGTGATTTCGGGCGTGAAGCGGCCGGGGCAGATCTCCTGGGTCGTCGACAGCAGATATTTTGCGGCGTAGTCGAAACTGCCCTCGCCCGGAATGATCTCGATCGGCGGCAGCGAGATGATCGAGCCATCCAACCGCTCCAGCACGCCGCAGGTCGCCTCGATGCCCGCGATGTAGGGCTCGATCACATACTCTTCGTGCTTGGCAGCGTTGCGAACAGCGACGAGATCCTGCTTGGCGTTGACGAAGATCAGGCCGTAGCTCGAGCCATCGCGCGCCGGCTTTGCGATCAGCCGGCCATATTCGGCAAACGCATCATCAATATCCTCGAGCGCGATGCCCGCAGGCGGCGTCACGCCGCCGAGCGCGGCAAAACGCTTGGCCGCGATCTTGTCGAAGGCGAGATGCGAGGAGGCCGAGCCGGAGCCGGTGAACGGCACGCCGCGCGCCTCGCACATCACCTGCAATTCGCCGTTCTCGGCGCAGCCACCATGCAGGCTGAGCACGAGCACGCGATCTTCCGCCTTGGCCCGGTCGAGCGCCTGCGCCAGCGCAATGCCACGCGTGCCCGGCTTGAACTCGTCCTCGAAGGGCCTGACATGTTCGAGCAGTTGCTTCGACTGCACGACATGCACTTTGTCCTCAATATCCCAGAACCAGAGATCGGCCTCGGGCAACGCCTGATGCAGCGCCTGGGCTGAGGCGACCGAAACCAGACGTTCGCGATTGGAGCCGCCGAAGAGGATGGTGATGCGCATGTTTTCCGTTACCTATCCAGTTGTCATTCCGGGATGCGCGGTCAGGCGCAGTCCCGGAATGACGCTCACGCGGAAACCCCGATCCGCTTGATTTCCCAGTGCAGCTCGATTCCGGAATTTGCCTTCACCCGTTCACGTACGGTCTCGCCGAGCGTCTCGATGTCGTGCGCGGTGGCATCGCCCGTGTTGATCAGGAAATTGCAGTGCATCTCCGAGACCTGGGCGCCGCCGACACGCAAACCGCGGCAGCCGGCAGCATCCACCAGCTTCCATGCGGAATGGCCGGGCGGATTCTTGAAGGTCGATCCGCCGGTCTTTTCGCGGATCGGCTGCGCGGTCTCGCGGTGGCTCTGCACGTCGGCCATACGCGCCCGGATCGCCTCTGCATCCCTGATCTCGCCGCGAAAGCGCGCGGAGGTGAAGATGATGGAGGGATCGACGCCGCTGCTGCGGTAGACGAATTTCATGTCGGCGTTGGAGAAGATGTGCTTGGTGCCGTCGCGCCCGACGCCGCGCGCCTCGATCAGCACGTCCTTGGTCTCGCCGCCATTGGCGCCCGCATTCATCCGCAGCGCGCCGCCGATCGTGCCGGGAATGCCGAAGTAGAATTCGAGCCCGCCGATATTAGCGCCAGCCGCGACCTCCGCGACGCGCTTGTCGAGCGCGGCTGCACCCGCGGTGACGACATCGCCGCTCGCGGCAGCCTCGCCAAAGGCGCGCGGCGCGAGGCGGATCACCACACCCGCAATGCCGCCATCGCGCACGATCAGGTTGGAGCCGACACCAACGACGTAGACCGGAATGTCGCGCACGAGATGCGCGAGGAAATAAGCAAGATCATCCTCATCCGCCGGCGTGAACAGAGCCTGCGCCGGACCACCGACGCGAAACCAGGTCAGCTCGGCCAGCGACTGGTTCGCCAGCAGCCGGCCGCGCAGCTCAGGCATCGCGGCTTTGAGTGAAGGGGTGATGTCGGGGAAGCTCATGCCCTACCCCAGCGCCTTCAACTGGTCCGGCAAGGCATACGCCCATTGCGTGATGTTGCCGGCCCCCAAGCACACGACGAGATCGCCCGACTTCGCCAGCCCCTTGACGATGCCCGGAAGCTCCGTCGCCGCCGGCAGCGGGATCACCTCGCGGTGGCCATGCGCGCGCAGACCTGCGACGAAATGATCGCGGTCGATGCCGTCGATCGGCGCCTCGCCCGCCGCATAGACCTCGGCGACAACGACCGCATCGGCATCGTTGAAGCAGGTGCAGAATTCCTCGAACAGCGATTGCAGGCGGGTGTAGCGATGCGGCTGCACCACGGCGATGATCTTGCCGTTGGTGGATTCTCGCGCCGCCTTCAGCACCGCTGCGATCTCGACGGGATGATGACCGTAATCGTCGATCACCGTGACGCCGTTCCACTCGCCTGTCTTGGTGAAGCGGCGCTTGACGCCGCCGAAGCCGGCGATCGCCTTGCGGATCGCATCGTCCGAGACGCCAAGCTCGCGCGCCACTGCAATCGCCGCCGTCGCGTTGGAGGCATTGTGGCGCCCCGGCATCGGCAACATCAAATCGGGTATCTCGTGCACTGCGCCGGTCTTGCGGTCACGGAAGGCGACCTTGAATTTCGAACCGCCGCCCATCGGGGTGAGATCGAGCAGCCGCACATCGGCCTGCGGATTCTCGCCATACGTAATGATGCGGCGATCCTCGATCTTGCCGACGAGGGTCTGCACCACGGGATGATCGATGCACATCACGGCAAAGCCATAGAACGGCAGGTTCTCGACGAAATGGCGGAAGGCATCCTGCACGGCATCGAACGTCTTGAAGTGGTCGAGATGCTCGGGGTCGACATTGGTGACGATCGCGACGTCGGTCGGCAGCTTCAGAAACGTGCCGTCGCTCTCGTCGGCCTCGACCACCATCCAGTCGCCCGCGCCGAGACGCGCGTTGGAGCCGTAGGCGTTGATGATGCCGCCGTTGATGACGGTCGGATCGAGCCCGCCGGCATCGAGCAGGGTTGCGACCATCGTGGTCGTCGTGGTCTTGCCGTGCGTGCCGGCAATCGCGACGCAGCTCTTCAGCCGCATCAATTCGGCCAGCATCTCGGCACGGCGCACCACGGGAATGCGCCGCCCGCGCGCGGCCATCAGCTCCGGATTGTCGCGCTTGATCGCGGTGGACACGACGACGACCTCGGCACCGTCGACATTCTCGGCCTTGTGGCCGACCGACACCTTCGCGCCCTTCTTGCGCAGACGGTCGAGATTGTAATTGTCGGAGGCGTCCGAGCCCTGCACGGCATAGCCGAGATTGACCAGCACCTCGGCGATGCCGCTCATGCCGATCCCGCCGATCCCGACGAAGTGGATGGGTCCGATCTCGCGCGGCAGTCTCATGCTCTATCCTATGGTTCCGTCGTCATGCCCGGGCATAAGCGCCAAGCGCGTCCTTGCGCAAGGCGTCCCGGGCATCCACGAATCCGGATCTACTTCATGCAAGACGTGGATGGCCGGGACAAGCCCGGCCATGACGGCAAAAATACGAAAATCGGTCCGTTTGGGCTCAGATTCCCGCGACTTTGACCACCAGATCGGCCAGCCGCTCGGCGGCGTCGAGTCGCCCTGCCCCTTTGGCCGCAGCCGCCATGGCACCAAGGCGCGCCGGCTCGGCGGCAAAGGCAGAGATCTCCGAGGCGAGCCGGTCGGAGGTAAACTCGGTCTGCGGGATCCGGATCGCGCCGTCGACCTTGGCCAGCACGCCCGCATTGGCGAACTGGTCCTGATCGATCGAGCCCGGCAGCGGCACCAGGATCGAGGGCCGGCCGATCGCGGCCAGCTCGGCCACAGTGCCCGCGCCGGAACGCGATACGATCAAATGGTTGGAGGCGAGCCGCGCCGGCAAATCGATGAAGAACGGCGCCAGCTCCGCCTTGATCTTGAGCTTGTCGTAGACCGCGCGCACGCGGGTCATGTCCTCGTCGCGGACCTGCTGGGTCAGCACGAGCCGGCCCCACAGTGCAGGCTCGAGCCGTTCGATCGCGCCCGGCACGATGTCGGCCATGATGCGCGCGCCCTGGCTGCCGCCGACCACGAGCAGGCGCAGCGGTCCGTTCACTTCGGGTGCGGCATAGGGCACGGCAGCTGCGGCAAGGACTGCGGGACGCATCGGTGTCCCGACCGTCGTGGTCTTGCCCGCGAGCGCGGGATCGCGGTCGAGCACGCCCGGCAACGAGGTTGCGATAGCCTGGACGCGACCCGACAGGAAACGGTTGGCGCGGCCGAGCACGGCATTGGCGTCGTGGATGATCCCGGGCACGCCAGCGAATTTTGCCGCGACCAGCGGCGGCAAGGTCGGATAGCCGCCGAAGCCGACGACGGCAGCGGGCTTCAATCGCTTGATCAGGCGGTAGGCGGAGAGCGTGCCGGTCGCGAGCGTCAGGCCGGCATAGGCGAGCTGGATCGGATTGCGGCCGCGCGCGGTCTCGCTCGCGACGACGTCGATCATGTCCTTGCTGAACAGCCCGCCATAGCGCAGCGCGCGGTCGTCGGTGACGAGGCGCACGCGAAAGCCGCGCCGGATCAGCTCGACACCGAGCGCCTCGGCCGGAAACAGATGGCCGCCGGTGCCGCCCGCGGCGAGAAGAATCAAGGGGGATTGGTCCATAATCCCCATTTTACAGTGTCTCCCCCGTCATTGCGAGCGCAGCGAAGCAATCCAGAATCCCTCCGCAGGGACAGTCTGGATTGCTTCGCTGCGCTCGCAATGACGAAGAACTACGCGTAGCTCCGCATCGCCTCGGCACGGCCACTGGCCTCGACCTCGGTGCGCGGGCGCAGCCGCGTCAGGGCCAGCATCATGCCGACGCCATAGGCGAGCGACACGATCGAGGAACCACCGTAGGAGATGAACGGCAGCGTCATGCCCTTGGCCGGGATGAGCTGGAGGTTCACCGACATGTTGATCGCGGCCTGCACGCCGAACAGGATGGCAAGGCCGGACGCCGCGAAGCGCGAGAACATGTCCTCATTGGCATAGGCGCGCGACAGCGTGCGGATCACGACGAAGGCGAACAGCGCCAGCATGGCGAGGCACAGGATGATGCCGAACTCTTCGGCGGCAACGGCGAAGACGAAGTCGGTGTGACTATCAGGCAGGCTGCGTTTTGCAATTCCCTCGCCGGGTCCGAGACCAAACCAGCCACCGTTGTAAAAGGCCTCCATCGCCGTATCGACCTGGAAGGTGTCTCCCGAGGCCGGGTTCATGAAGCGCGTGATGCGGCCTGCGACGTGTGGGACGAACAGATAGGCGCTGAACAGGCCGGCTGCGCCGAGGCCTGCGAGGCCAAACACCCAGATCATGCGCATGCCCGCGATGAAGAACAGCGAGCCCCACACCATCAGGATGAGCATGGTCTGGCCGAAGTCCGGCTCCATCACCAGCAGCGCGACCAGCATCAACAGCAACACCAGCGCCATCGAGGTCGCCGGCATCTCCGGCCGCTTGGTCGATTCCGCGAACAGCCAGGCCGCGATGACGACGAAGGACGGCTTTGCGATTTCGGAGGCCTGGATGTTGACGCCGAGCAGCGTGATCCAGCGCCGCGAGCCCTTCACCTCGGGTCCGACGGCGAGCGTCACCACGATCAGGATGATGCTGATCGTGAAGATGATCAGCGCCGAGCGTCGGATAGAGCGCGGCGACATGAAGGACACGCCGAGCAGCACGATGAAGGACGGCCCAAGGAACATCACGTGCCGGGTGAAGAAGTGGAAGGGATCGAGCCCGATGCGGGTCGCAACCGACGGGCTCGCCGCCAGCGACAGGATGACGCCGGTGAGCATCAGCAACAGGATCGCGCCCATCAGCGGCTTGTCGACGGTCCACCACCACTCGGAAAAGGGGGTGCGTTCTTCACGGGAGAGCATGGGCGGCCGCTTTCGGACAGAGGTCCGTCCATTGGTCGCCGAGGTTGGTTACCGGGAGGTTAAGGAATTGCGGATGATTGGAGATGATCCCCCGCTGCCACAAAACACGCTGTCATGCCCGGCTCGACCGGGGCATCCAGTACTCCGAGACGGGAATGATTGAATCGATAGGCTGCGGCGTACTGGGTCGCCCGGTCACGCCGGGCGACGACAGCGGAGATTGTGGAGACGATTGCCAATCGACACCGATGCCCTCACTCGTAGAAGATCGCGACATCGCCCGCGCGCTGATCGCGCTTGTCGACTTGGACCGGCTCAGGAATGAAACCGATCCTGACCGCCCGCTCGCTGCTCCAGACGACGACAGGGTCGAGATGCCCGCGCACGCTGACAAAGGTCGGCGTGGTCTCGGGCGAGAATGTCCGGCCGCGCGCGATGATGCTGGCCTGCGTGCTGTCGGTTGCTCCGCACGACTTCCAGACCACGACGACCAACTGACCACCGCTCGGGGAGGCAAATGCACGCTGGCGAACGACGCGGCAGGCGCCAAATTCGTGCATGAGGCTGTCGATGAGGACGACACCGAGGAACCCGATTGGAACAGCAAGAGCAGCGACGATAATTGCGATCCGGCCTCGCCGCGACATCCTCACACCACCGGCTTCACACCCGGCAGCGCCTGCACCAGCTCGCGGAACTTTGTGCCGCGGATTTCGAAATTGCGGTACTGGTCGAACGAGGCACAGGCCGGCGACAGCAGCACGACCGCATCCGTGAGGCCCGATGCCTCCGCGTCGCGCGCGGCCTGCTCGACGGCGACGTCGAGCGTCTGGCTGATCTCATGCGCCACCGAGCCGAGCGTGCTGGAAAACTCCTGCGCGGCCTCGCCGATCAGATAAGCCTTGCGGATGCGCGGGAAGAAACCGGTCAGGCTGGTGATGCCGCCCGCCTTCGGCTTGCCGCCGGCGATCCAGAAGATTTCCGAAAATGACGATAGCGCATGCGCGGTGGCGTCGGCGTTGGTGCCCTTGGAGTCGTTGACGAACAGCACATTGCCGCGGCGGCCGACCTGTTCCATGCGATGTGCCAGGCCGGGAAAGCTGCGCAGGCCGTTCTGAAGCACATCGAGGCTGATGCCCATCGCGAGCGCGGCTGCCGCCGCGCAGGCCGCGTTCTGCGCATTGTGCAGCCCGCGCAGCGAGCCGATGCCGCCAAGCGTGGCGATCTCGCTGCGGGCGCCGCCGGAGGTGCGAACGATGGTGCCGTGCTCGACATGGATGCCGCTCGCGAGCGGATTCTTGACGGAGATCCGCACCACATTCCTGCCGGCGCGATCGAGCCGGTCGGCGATGTCGCGGCAATAGCCGTCATCGACGCCGACGATCGAGGTTCCGCCTGCCTGCACGTTCGCAACCAGGCGCTCCTTCACTTCGGCGTAATGCTCGATCGTGCCGTGACGATCGATGTGATCCTCGCTGACATTGAGCAGAATGCCGACGGAGGGATCGAGCGAGGGCGTGAGGTCGATCTGATAGGACGACATCTCGATGACGTGGACGCGGCCCGTGCGCGGCGGCTCCAGCGACAGGATCGCGGTGCCGATATTACCGCCCATCTGGGTGTCGTAGCCGGCGACCTTCGTGAGATGGGCGATCAACGCCGTCGTGGTCGACTTGCCGTTGGTGCCGGTGATGGCGACGAACGGCGCGTTCGGCGCGTGGCGGCGGCGCTCGCGGCAGAACAGCTCGATGTCGCCGATCACCTCGACGCCGGCCTCGCGTGCCTTCAGCACGCTCCAATGCGGCACCGGATGAGTCAGCGGCACGCCGGGCGCCAGCACCAGCGCAGCAAAACTGTCCCACGAAACGGTTCGCAGATCCGCGGTGATGAAACCGGCCTGCGCGGCCTTGGCGACGTTCTCGGCATTGTCGTCGGCGGCAATGACCTCGGCGCCGCCGGCCTTCAGCGCATCGCAGGAGGCGAGCCCCGAGCCGCCGAGGCCGAACACCGCGACCGTCTTGCCGGCAAAGGATGTGACCGGGATCATCGCGGACCCGTCAGCGCAGCTTCAGCGTGGAGAGGCCGGCGAGCGCCAGCATCACCGAGATGATCCAGAAGCGGATCACGATCTGCGGCTCGGTCCAGCCGAGCTGCTCGAAATGGTGATGGATCGGCGCCATGCGGAAGATGCGCTTGCCGGTCAGCTTGAACGACACGACCTGCACGATCACCGAGACCGCCTCCAGCACGAACAGGCCGCCAATGACGGCGAGCACGATCTCGTGCTTCACCGCGACCGCGATCGAGCCCAGCATGCCGCCGAGCGCGAGCGAGCCGGTGTCGCCCATGAAGATCGAGGCCGGCGGCGCGTTGAACCAGAGGAAGCCGAGACCGGCGCCGATCAGCGCGCCGCAGAGCACAGCGAGCTCGCCGGTGCCTGCGACGTATTTGATCTGGAGATAGTCGGCGAATACGGCGTTGCCGGCGAGGTAGGCGATCATCGCAAAGCTCGCGGTCGCGATCATCACGGGCACGATGGCAAGGCCATCGAGGCCGTCGGTAAGGTTCACCGCGTTGCCGGCACCGACGATCACGAAAGCACCGAACACGATGAAGAACCAGCCGAAATGCAGCACGGTGTCTTTCAGAAAGGGGATCGTCAGCGCGGTCGAGGCGGGATCGCGGTTGAGCCGCACCAGCGCATAGCAGGCGACCAGCGCGATGATTCCTTCGATCAGGAGGCGCAGCTTGCCGCCGAATCCGCTCGTGGTCTGCTTGGTCACCTTGAGGTAATCGTCGTAGAAGCCGACGAAACCGAAACCGAGCGTCACCGCCAGCACGATCCAGACGTAGGGATTGAGCGGATTGCACCAGAGCACCGTGGCGACCGTCAGCCCGGACAGGATCATGAGCCCGCCCATGGTGGGCGTGCCCTTCTTGGCCAGATGCGATTGCGGACCGTCGGTACGGATCGGCTGGCCCTTGCCCTGACGGATGCGCAAATGATCGATGATCCAGGGTCCGAACAGGAACACGAACAGCGCGCCGGTCACGATGGCCCCGCCGGTCCGGAAGGTGATGTAGCGGAAGACGTTCAATACGGTGCGCACCGCACCGAAGCTTGGCAATGTGTTGGAGAGCTCGATCAGCCAGTAAAACATTCAGTCGGTCCTATGGCGCCTTTCGCACGCGGCCTTCGCTCCGGCCTCGACCTCTCAGGCGCATTCTCCGGTCTTCATCATGGGATCGGGCGACCCCAACGAAACCGGACGGCGGCGCGGGTGGGATTCGGCACTGCGCTTTCCAAGCAGTTTACGCCTTTGCCTGCAAGGCGGCCACTAGGCCCGGCACAAACTTGTTGACCCAGAACATCTTCTTGCTGCCCTTGACAACCACGACATCGCCTGCCTTCAGCAGGCTAGCGACTTCGCTGGCCTTAAGCGTGGCAGGATCGTCGTGCCAGCCGAGCCTCTTTCCGGCGGGAAGCCCGTCATAAAGGTGGCGCATCAGGGGCCCGACGCAATAGATGCCGTCGATGCCTTGGAGATGCGAGGCCAGCGCGGTGTGGTAGTGCGGGGCGTCCTCGCCGAGCTCCAGCATGTCGCCGAGCACCGCAATGCGGCGGCCGCCGGTCATGTTGCGCGCCTGGAGGCTTTGCAGCGCGGCAGCGACGCTCGCCGGATTGCCATTGAAGCTGTCGTCGATCACGGTGACGCCACCGACCGCCTGCTCGACGCCGCGGCCGGTCATGATGCCGACGCGATCGAGCTTGATTGCGAGCGTCGCGACATCGAGATGGGCGGCATGAACAGAGGCGAGCGCGGCGAGCGCGTTCTGCACGCGGTACGGCGCGCCGGGCGTCAGGCTGAAGGCGATCTCCTTCCTGCCGATCGCAGCCACGACCTGCCAGCTCTCGCCATGCGGCGCGTGCTTGACCTCGTGCACCTCGGCATGCTCGCCGAAGCGCACCACCTTGCCCTTCCATTCCGACGCCTTGAGCCCGGCGGGGAGCACCAGCACGCCGTCCTCGGGCAGGCCGAGCGCGATCGACACTTTTTCGCGCCTGATCGCCTCCAGCGAGCCGAGCTTTTCGAGATGCACCGGCTGGACGTTGACGACCAGGGCGACGGTCGGCCGCGTCAGTTCGCTGAGCCGCGCGATTTCGCCGGTCTGGTTCATGCCCATCTCGACGACCCACAGGCTGGCATCCGGCCGGGCATTGCACAGCGTCAGCGGCACGCCCCAGAAATTGTTGAAGCTCGAGGGGCTCGCATAGGCATTGGGATAGGCCGCCAGAAATTCCTTGGTGCTGGTCTTGCCGGCGCTGCCGGTGAGCCCGATCACCGGCCCGCGGAAGCGTGCGCGTGCGGCGCGGGCGAGGCCCCAGAGGCCGTCGATGAGCGTGTCCTTCACGACGATCTGGGGAATGCGGATGCCTGCGATCTCGTGCGGCACGATCATCGCGACCGCGCCGGAGGCCTCCGCCTTGTCCGCAAACTCCCAGCCGTCGCGCGCGCTGGCGAAAGCCGAGACGAAGCCGCCGCTCGGCGTGCCCGATAGCGCCACGAACAGGCTGCCGGGCTTCACCAGGCGGCTGTCCTGGGTCACGAGATCGATCGAAGTTCCGGGAAATGATCCTGTGACGCCCAGCGCACGCGCCACCTCCGCAACCGTCCATAACGGCCCGCTCATGCGACCCTCGTTGCTAATGCGGCGGCAACCGCCTCGTGATCACTGAACGGCAGGACCTCGTGGCCTACGATCTGCCCGGTCTCGTGGCCCTTGCCGGCGACGAGCAGCGCGTCGCCTTCTTCGAGTTCCTCGATCGCGGCACGGATCGCGGCCGCACGGTCGCCGATCTCGCGCGCACCCTTTGCGGTGGCAAGGATCGCGGCGCGAATGGCTTCCGGCTTCTCGCTGCGCGGATTGTCGTCGGTGATGATGACGCGATCGGCATTCTCGGCCGCGATCTCGCCCATGATCGCTCGCTTGCCGGCGTCACGATCGCCGCCCGCGCCGAACACGACGATCAGTCTCCGTTTGGCGTAAGGCCGCAGCGCCTGCAACGCTTTCGCCAGCGCGTCGGGCTTGTGCGCATAGTCGACGAATACAGGCGCGCCGTTGCGCTCGCCGACGCGCTCGAGCCGGCCCTTGGCGCCTTCGAGATGTTCGAGGCTCGCAAATACGTCTGCGACATCACTGCCGGTGCCGATCGCGAGACCGGCCGAGACCAGCGCATTCTCGATCTGGAATTCGCCGACCAGCGGCAACTTGACCGGATAGGCCCTGCCGCGATGTTCGAGGACGAGCTTTTGCGAGAAACCTTCGACCACGGCATCGACGAGGCGGATGCCCTCGCCTGCCCCGTCGCCGCTGCGTCCCACCGCCATCACGCGCAGACCGCGCCTCTTGGCCGCATCGATCGCCTCCGCGGAGCAATCATGATCGGCTGAGATCACCGCAGCGCCACCTGATGGAATGAGCTCGCGGAACAGCCTGAGCTTTGCCGCGAGGTAGTGCGCGACGGTCGGGTGGTAGTCCATATGGTCGCGCGTGAGATTGGTGAAGCCGCCGGCGGAGACGCGCACACCGTCGAGGCGATACTGGTCGAGGCCGTGCGACGAGGCTTCAAAGGCGAGATGCGTCACGCCCTCGCGCGCAATCTCGTCGAGCTGCCGATGCAGCGCAATCGGATCTGGCGTCGTCAACGAGCCGTAGACGGTGCGCTTGGGCGAGACCAGGCCGATGGTGCCGATGCTGGCCGAGGCATGGCCGAGCCGCTCCCAGATCTGGCGCGTGAACGCGGCAACCGAGGTCTTGCCGCTGGTGCCGGTCACCGCCGCGATCGTCGCAGGCTGGGCCGGAAAGAATCTGGCCGCCGCCAGCGCCAGCGCACGGCGCGGATTGGCGACCGTGATGAACGGCACCTTGCAGCCATCAGGCGCATGATCACCGACCACGGCCACCGCACCGGCCGCAATGGCTGCATCGATGAAGCGCGCGCCGTCGGTCTTGCTGCCCGCGAGTGCAAAGAAGAGAACGCCCGGCTTGACCACGCGGCTGTCGAGCGCAACGCCTGTTACATCGAGCGCTGCGGTGGCGGGCTCGATTGCGGCATCATTGCCAAGTAGGTCACGCAGCTTCATCGTCTTCCAGTTGCCGTGCCGGAAAGCCGAATCCCGGGGGAAAATCCCCGACTCAGCAGCGGCGACGGCCTACCCTGTGATTACTGGGTTGTCCTGGATGCTGCAAGAATAAGGCGGTCCGCGGGCGGCAGGTCGTAGCGGGGCTCGATGCCGAGCAGCGGCCCGATCCGGGTGATGACGTTGCCGGCGGTCGGAACGGCGTTCCAGCCCGAGGTGATAAAGCCGTAGGTTTCCTTCAAGGGCTGCGGCTCGTCGAGCATGATCAGGAGCTGGTACTTCGGCTTATCCGCCGGAAGGATCGCAGTGAACGCGGTCAGCACCTTCTTCTTGGCGTAGCGGCCGTTGACCACCTTTTCCGCGGTACCGGTCTTGCCGCCGATATAGTAGCCGGGAACGTTGGCCTTCTTGGCGGTGCCGATCTCGGCATTGAGCCGCATCAGATAGCGCATCTTGTCCGAGGTCTCGGGCTTGATGACACGCTTGGCGATCGCGCGGGCCTCTTCCTCGGAGCGCTTGAGGAAGGTGGGCGGGATCAGAAGACCGCCATTGGCGAGCGCGCTGACGCCCATCACCGCCTGCAAGGGAGCCACCGCTATGCCATGGCCGAACGCGATGGTGATGGTGTTCAGGTCGCCCCAGTGTCGCGGCACGATCGGCGAGGCGCTCTCCGGCAGCTCGGTGCGCAGCCGCTCCATCTGGCCCATCTTGCGCAGGAACGCCTTGTGCGCCTCCACGCCCTGCGACAGCGCGATCCGTGCGGCGCCAACGTTGGAGGAGAACGTGAATACCTCCTTCATGCTCAGGAAGCGGCCCTTCGGCTCGTCGTCATGGATGGCGAACTTGCCGTAGTGCAGCGGCCCGCGCGCGTCCCACAGCGAGTCGAGGCCGTACTTGCCGGTATCGAGCGCCATCGCGAGCGTAAAGGCCTTGAACGTCGAGCCCATCTCGTAGACGCCCGTGGTGAGACGGTTGATGCGATCGGGATCGTGGGCTTCCTTCGGGTTGTTGGGATCGAAGTCCGGCAACGACACCATGGCGATGATCTCGCCGGTGTTGACGTTGGTCACGAGGCCGGAGGCCGCCTTGGCGTGGAACTTCTCCTTCGCCTTGAACAGCTCGTCGCGCAGCGCATGCTCGACGCGCAGATCGACCGATAGCTCGATCGGCTTCTGCAGACGGTCGATGGCAAAGCCGGCGCGATGGAGATCGGCCAGGCCCTGATTGTCGAGCCACTTCTCCATGCCGGCGATGCCCTGGTTGTCGATGTTGACGAGACCGATGAGGTGGGCGACCTCGTTGCCGGTCGGGTAGACGCGCTTGTTCTCACGCAGGAAGCCGATCCCGGGAAGGCCGAGCTTGTGGATGTCCTGCTGCTGCTTCGCGGTGACCTCGCGCTTCAGCCAGACGAAGCCCTTGCGCGACGACAGGCGCTCGCGCACCTCGGCTTCGTCGAGGTCGGGCACGGTCGCGGTCAGAAGCTCGATCGCCTCGTCCTTGTCGATGATGCGGCGCGGCTCGCCGAACAGGCTGGAGGCCTTGACGTCGGTTGCCAGGATCGCGCCGTTGCGATCGACGATGTCGGGCCGCGCGGTCGCAACCACCTCCTGCGAGGCGGCACGACGCGCGCTGTGGGCGTCGGCGCCGATCGCGAACATCACGAGCCGGCCGCCGATCAGCGTATAGACCATGGCAAAGGCGAGGATCGCCAGACCCACACGCGCGCGCGCTTTCGCGGCGCGATCGACATTGCGCCCGTAGAGCAGGCTGCGGATCAGGCGCTGCCGCCAAGGCTCCGGGGGCCGCTCTGTCGGTTTGGCCGGAACAGCGCTCATTGCTTGTCCTCGGGCTGCGGCACCGAGCCCGTCACGCTGTCGGGATCGCTCGCGGCTTCGATGGTGTTGATCATGGACCCGATCGGATCAGGCTCGCCCGGCCGGAACATCCGCGGCGGACGGTCGGGCAGGTTCTTCAGTGAATCATATTGCGTGCCGCTGACGGGCTTGAGCGGCAGATGCCGCTCGACCAGGCCTTGCAGGCGCTGGGGCGCATCGAGCTTGGCCCACTCGGAGCGCAGCTGTGCGATCGCGTCGCGCTGCTCGCGGATTTCGGCGTGCAGCCGCAGCACCTTCTCGGTGCGCGCGGTGGAATCCATCTTGATCCGGTAAACATAGGCGGCCGCGAAGACCAGCGCGCCGATGACGAGGAGGTGGATGAAGCGCATCTGCTAGCCGCCCCTCATCACGTCGGAGAGTTTCGGCCAGGACGATGGCTCGTCGTCGGCATGCACCGGCGCCGAGGTGCGCTCGGCGGCGCGCAGCTTTGCGGAGCGGGCGCGCGGATTGTGCGCGACTTCCACCTCACCGGCGATCACGGGCCGCCGCGTCAACAGCTGGAAGCTCGGTGCCGTCTGCGCCACCTCAGGCAGATGCCGCGAGCCGCCGCCGGTCTTGGCGCGCTCTGCGAGGAAATTCTTCACGATGCGGTCTTCCAGCGAATGGAACGAGACCACCACCAAACGGCCGCCGGGCTTGAGCACGCGTTCGGCCGCGCCGAGCGCGGTCTGCAGCTCCTCGAGTTCCTCGTTGACGAAGATGCGCAGCGCCTGGAACGTTCGCGTTGCCGGGTGAATATCGCCGGGCTTCGAGCGCACCACCCGGCCGACGAGATCGGCGAGTGCGCGCGTGGTGGTGAACGGCGTCTCCTGCCGGTCGGCGACGATGGCGCGGGCGACGCGGCGCGAATGCCGTTCCTCGCCGAAGAGATAGATGATGTCGGCGAGATCGCTCTCCGAGGCATGCGCGACGACATCGGCGGCCGTCGGCCCGGTCTGCCCCATCCGCATGTCGAGCGGACCGTCGAGGCGAAACGAGAAACCGCGACCGGCCTGGTCGAGATGCATCGAGGACACGCCGACATCCATCACGACGCCGTCGACCGTATCGACGCCTTGCGCGGCGCAGACCTCGGCGAGATTCGAGAAACGGTCCTCGACCAGCGTCAGCCGGCCCGAAGCGCTCGCGACCAGCCCGGCGCCGCCGGCGATCGCGGTGCGATCGCGATCGATCGCGATGACGCGGGTTCCCGGCACATCGAGGATGGCGCGGCTGTAGCCGCCGGCCCCGAAGGTGGCATCGACATAGATGCCGCCCTCGCGCGGCGCGAGATGCGCGATCGCCTCAACGCCGAGCACGGGAATGTGCGGCGCATCACTCATGCGTCGCGCCCGCCGAATGCGCAGGTAAGATTTGGGGCGAAGCAGCCCATCACGCCTCGAATAAATCCGCGTCGCGGCGATTCCACGACAAAGCCCCAGTTCAGCATGTGCGCCGCGCCCGGTCGTCCCAGGCGGCAGACCCGGTGTTCCCAGTGGAATATGTCGGGCAGCCATGGGATTTCGAGCCGAAAACGCTTTTGGCCGCCTCCGGACGCGGGTCGGCTCTTCACCTCTCAGTAACGGCCCTTAGCGTTAAGAAAGCGTTGATCGGCTCGTTACATCTCGAAAAGGTGCTCGGGTGGTGATGCGTCATCCACACACTGAGCTCAAAATGCACGCGTTAACTGCACGGCGCGATTGCGCGGACCGGACAGTAAAGAAATAGTAAAGAGAAGGGCTTGGCCCACTCGTCCTCCGATTCTGAGCTGTTTATGTCGTCCGGTCCGTCCACACCGTCTGGCACTGATTCGAAGCGTCAGCGCGTTCTCCCGGTTCCAAAGGCCGCGGCGAACATGCGGACGTTCGAGCCGGATTCGTCGATCGTCTCCGACATCATCCCTTCGCCCAATCACGGCGAGCGCAACAGGGGCCGGCAGGTCGACATGATCGTGCTGCACTACACCGGCATGCCCGACGTCGAGGGCGCGCTGGCGCGGCTGTGCACGGCCGGCACCGAAGTGTCGGCCCATTATGTCGTGCTGGAGGATGGCCGCATCGTGCAATGCGTGCCGGAATCGCGCCGTGCCTGGCACGCCGGCGTCTCGTCCTGGGCCGGCGAGGACGACATCAATTCCTGCTCGATCGGGATCGAGATCATCAATCGCGGCCATGATTGGGGCTACCCGGAATATCCGTTGCGCCAGATCGCCGCCGTCATCGCGCTGTGCCGCGGCATCATGCTCCGCCGCAAGGTGACGCCGCAGCGCGTGCTCGGCCATTCCGACGTCGCGCCCGCGCGCAAGAAGGATCCCGGCGAGAAATTTCCCTGGCATTCCCTGGCCAATTCCGGAGTCGGTCACTGGGTGACGCCGGCGCCGATCGTGCGCGGCGAAACCCTGATGCTCGGCACCATCAGCGACCAGGTGCTGAGCCTGCAGCAGGCGCTCGCACGCTATGGCTATGGCGTGCCGCTCTCAGGCAAATACGATGCCTCGACCATGGAAGTCGTCACCGCCTTCCAGCGCCATTTCCGTCCCGCGCGCCTCGATGGGGTTGCCGATCACTCGACGCTGTCGACCTTGCAGGCGCTGCTGGCGAGCCTGCCGGCGGATGGGACGACGGTCGCGTCGAAGTAACAGCGAAGGCTGGAGGCGCGTCATTGCCAAGTCTCGTGTCCCGGACGCAACGCAACGCCGTTCGCGTTGCATTGCAGAGCCAGGACTCAGTTGGCGACGCGAATCCGCCGCGGGAGAGCTGGGCCCCGGCTCTGCAGCGCACCGCCAAAGGGGGCGCTGCGCTGCGTCCGGGGCACGAGGCCGGACTGAGCGACTAGTCTTCCATCTCCCTCACCCGGCGCGCATAGAGCCGCCGCAACGGCTCCAATTGCGTTGCCGCGGTGGCCGCAGCATAGGCCTCACGCGCCTCCCGCTTCCGCTCGAGCCGCCGCAGCAAATCCGCGCGCACTGCCGGCAGCAGTTCGTAGCCGTCGAGGCCGCCGCGCGCGGTGATCGCATCGACGAGATCGAGCGCGCGAGCGGGGCCGTCGACCATCGACACGGCGGCGGCGTGGTTGAGCTCGATCACCGGTGACGGATTGATGCGCAGCAGCACTTCATAGAGTCCGGCGATCTGCGGCCAGTCGGTCTCCTCAAAGCTCGCCGCGCGGGCATGCAGCGCGGCGATCGCGGCCTGCACCGCATAGGGCTGCGGCCGGCCCGGCACGCGCAGCGCGTCATCGACGAGGCGCAAGCCTTGCTCGATCTGCGCGCGATCCCACAGCGAGCGGTCCTGCTCTTCCAGCAGGACGATGTCGCCGGCTGCGGTCTCGCGTCCGGCGCGGCGCGCGTCATGCAGCAGCATCAACGCCAGCAGGCCCTTGATCGCGGCGCGATCCGGCATCAGACGATCGAGCAAACGCGCGAGCCTGATCGCCTCGGTCGCGAGGTCGGGCCGCATCAGGTCCGCGCCAGAGGTTGCGACATAGCCTTCGGTGTAGACGAGATAGATGACGGCGAGCACGCCGTCGAGCCGCGGCGCCAGCGCGTCGCGTTCCGGTACCTCATAGGGTATGCCGGCGAGCCTGATCTTCTGCTTGGCGCGGACGAGGCGCTGCGCCATCGCGTCCTCGCCGACGAGGAACGCGCGCGCGACCTGCGCGGCGGAGAGGCCGCAGACGGTGCGCAACGTCAGCGCGACCTGGACCTCGGCCGCGAACGCCGGATGGCAGCAGGTGAAGATCAGCCGCAGCATGTCGTCGTCGAGCATCGCCGGCGGCTCGGCCGGCGTATTCGCGTTGAGCTCGAGCTCGTGCAGGAGCGCCTGCTGCTTGCCGCGGAAGGCGGCCTGGCGCCTGATACGGTCGATCGCCTTGTTGCGACCGACATTGACGAGCCACGCACGCGGATTGTCAGGGACCTCGCCCGCCGACCAGCGCTCCAGCGCGACCGCGAACGCATCCTGCAGCGCGTCCTCGGCCAAATCGAAATCGCCGACGAGGCGGATCAGGGTGGCCAGCGCCCGCCCCGCCTCGTCGCGGAAGATCTTGTCGATGTCGGTTGCGCTGATCACTTATAGATCATGACCGGCCTGACCTCGATCGAGCCCCGCTTGGCCTCCGGAATTCGCGCGGCGAGCCCAACGGCATCGTCGATATCCTTGGCTTCGACCAGATAATAGCCGCCGAGCTGCTCGCGCGTTTCCGCGAACGGGCCGTCGGTGGTCATGGTCTTGCCGTCGCGCACGCGCACCGTGGTCGCCGTCGCCGTCGGCTGCAGGCCGTCGCCGGCCTTGAAATGGCCGCTCTGGATGATCGACTGGGTGTAGGCGCCGTATTCCCCCGCCAGCTTCTGGCGGTCGGTGGCGCTCATATCGGTCATGTAGTTTTCGTTCCGGTAGATCAGCAGCAGATATTGCATCGCTTTACTCCTGTGGTTCGGCTGGATCGCCGACATCAGTCGAACGAGCCAAACTCCAAACGACATCTCCTCGGACTTATTTTCGGGATCATTTGTAGATCATGACCGGCCGGACTTCGATCGAGCCGTCCCTGGCGCCGGGAATGCGCGCGGCGAGCTCGATCGCGGCGTTGAGATCCTTGGCCTCGACCAGATAATAGCCGCCGAGCTGCTCGCGGGTTTCCGCGAAGGGACCGTCCGTCGTCAGCGTCTTGCCCTCGCGCACGCGAACGGTAGTCGCGGTCGAGGTCGGCTGCAGCCCATCACCGGCCTTGAAGTGACCGCTCTGGACGATCGACTGCGTATAGGCGGAATACTCCGCCAGCAGCTTCTGGTAATCTGCGGGCGCGATCTGGCCCTGTTGCGCTTCGTTCCGATAGATCAGCAGCAGATACTGCATCGCTTCGCTCCTGTGTTCGGCTGGATTGCCGTCATCCAGTCGAACGGGGCCTGCGCCCGACGACATCTTCAGGATAAATTATTTGCGCCGCCGCATGCGCCCCGATCTCCGCTTGACGAAACCGTCACAAATGCCCATTGCCTTGTCAGTCAGTCGGCCGGACGGCCGCTCCGGCAGGTGCCGAAAGGCCGCCGGGGAGGAAAGTCCGGGCTCCCTTGACATACGGTGCCGGATAACGTCCGGCGGGGGCAACCCCAGGGAAAGTGCCACAGAGAACGAACCGCTCCCTCCTCGGAGGAAGTAAGGGTGAAAAGGTGCGGTAAGAGCGCACCGCGGGTCCGGCAACGGAGCCGGCATGGTAAACCCCACCGGGAGCAAAACCGAATAGGGGCGGCGTAGCGGGCTGTTCGCGAAAGCGATAACGCCGCGGGGCGATGTCAGGCCCGCCGTCCGGGTAGGTTGCTCGAGGCCATGTGCAAACATGGTCCCAGAGGAATGGTCGTCACGTATCGTTTGCGCAAGCAGGCGGTGCCCTACAGAACCCGGCTTACAGGCCGGCTGATATCTTGCAACGAGGGGTCTGGCGCAAACGCGCCAGACCCCTCACCAATTTCAACGCCGTCATTCCGGGGCTCGCGAAGCGAGAGCCCGGAATCCATCGGGCGGCAGGGACGGTGGAACAATGGCTTCCGGGCTCGCGACTTCGTCGCGCCCTGGAATGACGAACTAGGCGACAATCTCTTCCAACACGCCCATCAACGCCTCCGGCGCCGTGACGTTCGGCGCGTGGCTGGCGTCGAGCTCGAAACAGCGCCAGCCATCCTCGCTCTTCGCGCGCCTTGCGAATTGCCCGAACACGTCGCCCGGCGGAACGCGGGCGCAATAGATGTAGCTCCGCGGCATTGCCGCCTCGCCGTGCTGGAGTTTCAGCTTCGTCTCGAAGCATTTGATCGGCATGTTGGTGCGGCGGGCGTTGAGCCAATCGAGATCGGCCTGCGGCGTATCTGATGGCGGCGGGTTCGGCGGGATGCGGTAGCCATCGCCGGCGGCGGCCGCCTTGCGCATCGGCTCGCGCCCACCTTCGTTGAGATCGAACAGCGACTGGCCATCGCGCGGCACGAAGGCATCGAGATAGATCAGCTGCGTCACCCGCTCACGCGCGCGATCGGCGACGCCTGTCGCGACCATGCCGCCATAACTGTGGCCGAGCAGCACGATGTCGTCGAGATCCTCGAACTTGATGACGCCCAGGATGTCCTGGATATGCGTCTCGAGATCAACGGCGGGACTTGCGAGATGCGACCGCTCACCGAGGCCGGTATAGGTCGGTGCGATCAGGCGGTGGCCGGCCTGCGCCATCAGCGGATGCATCTTCCGCCACGACCAGCCGCCGGACCACGCGCCGTGACAGAGCAGGAAGGTTTTTGCGCGTGCGGCCATCGGCGTTTCCATCGTTCTTGTCTTGATGCGATGGAGTGTAGCGATGGCCGACGCGATGTAAACGCTGCGAGCTGCCTCAGGCCGCGCGCTGTGCCTTCACCAGCACCGCCGCAAGCTGGCTGGCGTCCCGCCGCAGCTTGCTCGCCTCAAAACCATGCATGCCGATCTGCCATTGCAGGCCGACGATGGCGCCCTTGGTCGGTTGCAGCAGCGCGAGCGAGGCAAACAGCGTCACCGGCAGCCATACCGCGAGCTGCAGCCAGACGGGCGGCGCATAGGCGGTCTCAACCGCGAGGATCGCCGGCACCACGAGATGGCCGACCACCACCATCACCAGATAGGCCGGGAAGTCGTCGGCGCGCTGGTGGAACAGCTCCTCGCCGCAATGATCGCAGCGGTCCGCGACTTTCAGGAAACGCCCGAACATGCGCCCTTCGCCGCAGTTCGGGCACTTGCCGCGAAAGCCGCGCCACATCGCCTTTGCCAGAGAGACTGAACCGGTCGCCATGACCACACCTCTTCCATTTCGCTGACCCATACAATAATCTCTTGCATCCATACATTCAAAGAATATGGACCAAACTTGCATGGATTGGACCCCTACAATTTCGGAGCTATCGGGCCCGCGCTACCAGCGCATCGTCGAGGCCATGGAAGCGGACATCGCCGCCGGCCGGCTGGTGCGGGGACAGCAATTGCCGACGCAGCGCGCGCTCGCAAAAGCGCTGGGCATCGACCTCACAACGGTGACGCGCGCCTACACCGAGGCGCGGCGCCGGGGCATCATGGAGGCCCGGGTCGGCCAGGGATCGTTCGTGTCCGAGACCAGCGCACGCCGCACGGTCGACCTGCCGCATCCGGTCGCGATCGATCTCTCCATGAACGTCCCGCCGCATCCGCTGGAAGCGCAGCTCGACGAGCGCATCATCGCCGGCCTCGAGGTCCTTCGCGCCCAATCGGGTCTGACCGCATTTCTGAACTATCAGCCGCCGGGCGGCAGCGCACATGAGCGCGAGGTCGCCGCGCGCTGGATGCGTGCGCGCGTTCCCCATGCGCAGGCCGACAGGCTCGTGATCTATCCCGGCGCACAGACCATCCTGTTCAACCTGCTCGCGCACCTTGCCCGACCGGGCGACATCGTGCTGACGGAAGCCCTCACCTTCCCCGGCATCAAGGCAGCCGCAGCGCAGCTCGGCGTCAAGCTCATCGGTGTCGCCATGGATGACGGCGGCATCTTGCCCGATGCGCTGGCAAAGGCCTGCCGCAGCTACAAGCCGAAGGCCGTCTATCTCATTCCGACGCTGCACAATCCGACCACGGCGACGCTCTCCTCCGAACGGCGCAGTGCGATCGCAAAAATCATCCGCGATGCCGAGACTGTGCTGATCGAGGACGACGCCTACGGGTTGCTCGATCGCTCGGTCTCGCCGGTCGCCAACCTGATCCCGGAGCGGACATATCTCGCGACCACACTGTCAAAATGCATCGCGCCGGCACTGCGCGTCGCCTATCTGCTGGCGCCCGACGGCGGCGCGCAGCTTCAGATGCGCAATCATCTCCAGGCCACAGTGCAGATGCCGGCGCCGTTGATGGTCGCGCTGGTGACGCACTGGCTGGAGAGCGGCATCGCCGACCGCATCATCACCGCGATCCGCGACGAAGCCGTCGGCCGCCAGCAATTGGCACAGCGCGCGCTGAAGGGTTTTCAGTTCCAGGCCAAGCCTGCCGCGCATCATCTTTGGTTACGGCTGCCGGAGGGACTTGGCCGCCGCGATGTCACCGCGCAGCTGTTGCGCGACGGGCTCGCCGTCGTGGCCAGCGACTCTTTTGTGGCCGATGGCAACCCGCCGAATGCTGCGCGGCTGTCGCTCGGCGCCGCTCGCAATCGCGCGGAGCTCACGCAAGCACTCCGGATTCTGATCGGCGCGCTGCAGAGGCCCGCTGATGCCAGGCAGATCGTCTGATGCACGCTATCAAACGCTGAGACCGCCGTTTGCATCCCGGCGATCGCAGCTCGCAAGATCATCCGCTATGCTTTGGCGACCTAGCCGCCTTGTCTCACACTATCGATAAATTGCTCGCGTTCACCGGGCGCGTAGCCCTGGGAAGATCCCGGATACGGTCCAATGTCTTCACCATACGGTGCTGCGCGGGGGTACATCGCCGGGCCTGAAGGCGCGTAGCCAAATGCCGAGGCAGGGTCTGAGGCGCCCTGATAAGGACGAACGACATGGTGCCGGTGCGCATGGTGCACCGTAGCCGCGTTCGCAGAGCCCGCCAGGGCGATCAAAAGGCTCGAAGCCAGGATCATACGCATCGCTTTTTCTCCAATTGACAGCCGCCCCGCTAAGATACGAATCAGGTCGCGCCGTTCCAACAAGGAGCGGGTTCACGATTAGTCACATCGGTGGCATCACGGGCACAGCACACCTAAGGTTGTCCTCCATTGTCCAACCTGAGACTGCGGATCAGCAGGGCTACGCTCATCAAGCCGCTCGAACAGAATCCTATGCGCACTATCTGGTCGTGTCGTTCGAAAATGCCCGACGGTCGCAGGTCGCGGTGCATGCAAGCATGCATTGACCGCTACGCCCGCCACTGTGCTATGCCCGGTGCGCTGATCACGAGATCGCGACAAGGAACTCAGGCGTGGAAACGTTCACGATTGCGCTGCTGCTGTTTGGCGCACTGGCGGGCGGCTTTGTTTCGGGGCTGGCCGGGTTCGGCACGGCACTGATGGCGCTCGGCATCTGGCTCTACGTGCTGCCGCCCTCGCTCGCGGTGCCCTTGGTGCTGATCTGCTCGGTGATCGCGCAGACTTCGACGCTGCCGTCGATGTGGAAGAGCTTTGACCTCTCGCTGGTGTGGCCGTTCCTGATCGGCGGATTGATCGGCGTGCCGATCGGGACCACGCTGGTCGCCTCCGCCGATCCAAAGGTGTTCAAGCTGAGCGTCGGCGTTCTGTTGCTGATCTTCTCGAGCGCGCTCTACTTCAACAAAAAGCAGTTCGCCGTCACCTTCGGCGGTCGCATCGCCGACGGCGTGGTCGGCTTTGCCGGCGGCATTCTGGGCGGGCTCGCCGGACTATCGGGGCCGCTGCCGATCCTGTGGGCCAACATCCGCGGCTGGAACAAGCACGAACGGCGGGGCATCTTCCAGCTGTTCAATTTCACGGTGCTTGCGACCGCGCTGGTGCTGCAGACCGTCTCGGGCCTGGTCGCATTCAAGGTGGTCTGGCTCGCGATGGTCGCATTCCCGGGCACGCTGATCGGCGCATGGCTGGGGGCGCGCGTCTATCACGCCCTCAGCGATAAGCATTTCGGCGACGTCGTACTCGGCCTGTTGTTCCTGTCCGGCGCGACCCTGGTCTGGAACAGCGTCAGCGCGTTCTAGGACGCGGGATAGACGCGAACGTCCCCGGCAAGAGCGCAACGCCGTTTACGGCACGCTGGTTTCCGGGTTACGGTTGCTGACTACTTGATAGTGACGATCCGTCGTCAGCGAAATTGTCGTGGGCGCTTCAGGCGCCAGCAAAGCCATTCGAACAAATTGCATTCTGCGAGGTCGGCCGACCCTCGCCGGGAAAATGGAAATATCGTCCTATGTCGATTTTCCGCGCCAAGTCCGCGGATGCCGGCGCCAGATTTCTGGTACGCGCGCTAAAGGCGCGGCTGCGCGACGAGCGAGCCGAGCTGGCCGTCATTCGAAGGCATCTGAGACCAGGCGACATCGCCTGCGATATCGGGGCGAACAAAGGCAACTTCATCTACTGGCTGTCGCGTTGGGTCCGCGACGGCCGTGTCGTCGCCTTCGAACCGCAACCGGAATTGGCACGCAACCTCTCGCGTCTCTGCGATCTGTTCGGACTTGCGAATGTGACTGTTGAAGCCAAGGCGGTCTATTCCCATTCCGGCGCGCAGGATTTGTACATACCGGAGGGTCATGGGCCGGGTGCATCGGTCTGCTACGATCAGGGGAAGGCCGACAGCTTCGCAGTGCTGTCGGTCCCGGCTATCGCACTGGACGATTACTTCCCGGCGAAGGAACGGGTCGCGCTGCTCAAGATCGACGTCGAGGGCGCGGAGCTCGCCGTGCTGAGGGGCTCGACGCGGATTCTGCGCAGCGATGGTCCGCTCCTGGTTTTCGAATGCGAGAACCGCCATCTGCTGCACGGCCATGTTGGGGACGTCTTCGCCTTTCTCGAGAGCCTCGGCTACGAGGGACATTTCGTGTGCCGACATCGACTGCTTCCGATCTCGCAGTTCGACGCAGCCATCCATCAGCGACAAGACGGCGAATGGTTCTGGAAGCGCAAAGATTATTGCAACAACTTCATCTTCCGAAAGCCGCGGGCAGCGTAGCGCGTGGCGCCGCGTCCTTGGTCGCGCGCCGCCCAGATCGCCGAGAGCCAGGTCGTCGGCCGCCCCTCGTCTGCCACTCCGTCCATGCGTTCCTTCGACAGCCCCATCCTCGCAACCCGGCAAATTGGTCGGAGCCGCGGGGATGAAACAAGCCGTCGCTACGCGGGCTCGCGTGCCAAGGGCGCGGTGGGCTTCGGACTCGCCGGCCCTGCAGCTGTCTCCTTCGGTGTCACCAGCCGCTTCCTGAACTCGCGGCGCAGCAGCCACAGGCTCTGGACGGCCTGGAGCGTCGTCGCCGCGTTCGATATGTACCAGACGTACTCGATGCGAAAGCCCGGCCGCGTCGAGAGCCAGATGGCCGGCAGCGAATAAGTGAGGACGCGCGTCGCCGAGCTCCACAGCACCGGCTTGGTGTTGCCGAGGCCCTGGAACATGCTGGAGCAGACGAAGATCAATCCCTGCGCCACCATGTTCAGCGAGATCATCTTCAGAAACAGCAACGCGACCCTCATCGTCTCCGGGTCATTCGAGAAGCCCGCGAGCAACAATCCGGGTGCGAGCTGTACGAAGACGGTGAGCACGATCATCACGGCCGTCGCAATCAACGCCGCCTTGGCGAAGGTCTCCCGCACGCGTTCGCCGTTGCCCGCGCCGAAATTCTGGCCGGCAATCGGCCCGGCCGCGAGGGCGACGGCAAGCGCCGGCATCTGGATCAAGCCGATGACGCGCGTGCCGATGCCAAATCCCGCCTGGGCCGCCGGGCCGAGATCGCGCAGCACGTAATAGATCGCGGCCATGAAGATGAAGATCATCACGAACTCGCCGCCCGCGGGCAGGCCGACATTGAGGATCCGTTTCCATTCCCGCAGCTGCGGACGCCATTGCTCCGGATGGAAGGCGACGTAGCGCTCCAGCCTGTGGAAATAGGCGAACAGCATCAGCACGCCGATGAACACGGCGATCGAGCTCGCGAGCCCCGCCCCTGCGACTCCGAACGCGTGTCCAGTGCCCCAACCGGTGATCAGGACCGGCGCCAGCGCGATGTTGAGGAGCACGGCGAGCACCTGCACCAGCATGCTCGGCCGCACGATGCCGGTGGCCCGCAGCGCCGCTCCCATCACCTGGGTGATGAATTGCAGCGCCAAGGCCGGCATGAACCAGTAGAAATAGGTGGCGCCGGCCTCGATCGTGGCCGCGTCGACCGAGATCGCGCGCATATAGGGGCGCGCCAGCGCCAGGCCGCCGAGCAGCGTCAGCAACCCTGACAGCACCGACAGCACGACCGACTGGTTGAAGACCACATTGGCGTCGTCGCGATCCTTGCGGCCTACTGCATGCGCGATCAGCGCCACCGTGCCGACACCGAGCATCTGCATCAGCGCGTTGACGAGGAAGCCGGCGTTGCCGGCCGCGGCGACGCCTGCAACGGCGGCATCGCCGAGCCCGGACACGAAGTACAGGTCGACGAGTTGGCAGATCATGATCGTGATCATGCCGACCACGATCGGTGGCGCCATGCTCAGGATGTGGCTCACGATGGAGCCGCGCGTCAGGTCCTTCATCTCATTCCATCCTCGACGACGTGACGGCAAGGCTTGTCGCCTGCCGCCGCGCGTCATTCCGCTGCTGCGATATGCCCGAGCTCCACCACCTGGCGCTCGAACAGGCTGCGATAGATCCCGCCCGGCTTGCCCGCGAGCATGGCATGGGTGCCCTGCTCGACGATCTCGCCGCGGTCGAACACCAGGATCCGATCGAGGCTCTTCACCGTCGACAGCCGGTGCGCGATCACGATCGAGGTGCGGCCTTTCATCAGCCGCTCCATTGCCTGCTGGATCAGCGCCTCCGATTCCGAATCGAGGCTCGAGGTCGCCTCGTCCAGGATCAGCACCGGCGCATCCGCGAGGAATGCGCGCGCCAGCGCCACGCGCTGCCGCTCGCCGCCCGACAGTTTGACGCCGCGTTCGCCGACCAGCGTGCCGTAACCCTTCGGCAGGCGCAGGATGAAATCGTGCGCGTTGGCCAGCCGGGCCGCCTGCTCGATCGCCTCCAGGCTGGCGCCGGGCCGGCCATAGGCGATGTTCTCGGCAAGCGTACGGTGAAACAGGATCGGCTCCTGCTGCACGATCGCGATCTGGCTGCGCAGCGATTGCTGCGTGGCCAGCGCGATATCCTGCCCGTCGATCAGGACACGACCGCCGGTGACGTCGTAGAGCCGCTGCACCAGCTTGACGAACGTCGTCTTGCCGGAGCCGGAGCGGCCGACGAGGCCGACACGTTCGCCCGCGCGGATCTTGAGCGACAATCCGTCGTAGAGCGGCGCGCGATGGCCGCCATAGTGGAACGTGACGTCGTCGAACACGATCTCGCCGCCCTCGATCGCGATCGGCAGCGCGCCGTCGGCATCCGCAATGCCGATCGGCTCGTCATGGATCGCGACCAGCTCCTCCATGTCGTTGACCGAGCGCTGCAGGTTGTTGATGTGCATGCCGACATCCCGCAAATAGGCGTGGATCACGTAGTAGCTCGTCAGCACATAGGTGACGTCGCCGGGCGAGGCGCGACCCGACATCCACAGCAGCACCGAGCCGCCGATCACGGACGCTCGCAGGCACAGCAGCAGCGAGAGCTGTGACATGGCGGTGTAGTTGTAGCGGAACCAGGTGCGACGCACGCGCGTGCGCCAGCGCTTGATGACGCGGGCAAGCCGCGCATCCTCGCGCATTTCCGCGCCGAACGATTTCACCACCGCATTGCAGGTCAGCGCGTCCGCCAGCGTACCGCCGACCTTGGTGTCCCAGGCATTGGAGACCCGGGCGGCCGGCGCGATGTAGCGCGTCGAGAACAGCACCGTCATCGTGACATAGGCGGCCGCGCCGAGCGCGATCACCGCACCGAGCGAGGCCCAGTGCACGCCGAGCAGGATCATCGATCCGATCAGCACCACGAGCGACGGCAGCAGCGCCAGCAGGATGGTGTCGTTGAGGAGGTCGAGCGCCCACATGCCGCGCGTGACCTTGCGCACGGTCGAGCCGGCGAAGGAGTTGGCGTGCCAGTCGGTCGAGAAGCGCTGCACGCGCAGGAAGGCATCCTGCGCGACGTCAGACATGATCTTCAGCGTGAACGGCACGATCACCTGGAGTCCGCCCAGGCGCAACACCATCGACGCGGCGCCCAGCACGACGATGCCGCCAAGCGCCACCAGCGCGGCGTGGCGCGCATCGGGATCGGATGGCCCGCGCGTCAGCGCGTCGACCAGATGTCCCGAGAATACCGGCATGAACAGATCGGCGACGGTCGCACCTAACAGGCCGACGGTGATGGCAAGCGCCCGCCCCGGCTGCTTCAGCCAGTGCCGGAACACGAAGGGCAGAACCACGCGGATAGCCGCGGGCTTTTTCGACAAGGCGGTCATGGCATCATCCGGCCGCTGTTGGCGCGGGCCGGCTCCATCGATGGACACAGGCCGGCCGCGAGGGCCGAAGCAGCGTCACTGGGAATTGGCTTGCAGTTGGGAAGCGGAGCGATCGGGGTAAAAAATCCGATCGAAGCTGGCGGAAGCGGCCTCTAGGCGGCCGAGCAGGACCCGAGCCAGAACATCGAGCGCGGGCGAACGATCTGCGAATGCGACGAAATCATGCAAATCTCTCCCCGGTTCGATTGAAATGAGGTGCGCTTTATAGATGTGTGATTTGCGATTTGCAACGGGGCCTGCGCGAGATCACGCACGAGTGTTGCATTTTGGCGCGAAGGGCAGTGCAGCCTCAAGCTCCGCTGTCGTGCCCCGGCCTGACCGGGGCATCCAGTACGCCGCGGCGGAAGTTGCAAGAGCGAGCTCTGCAATGCACGTCTCTGGAATACTGGGTCGCCCGGTCAAGCCGGGCGACGACACCGAGTGCGTGGCGTCAGTGTGCGTCGCCGCCGCTGCCGAACGGCGAGGCCGGCCTTTTCAGCAGCGTGACCAGCACGCTGAGGCTCAGGTAGAACAGCGTCAGAATGAAGAACGCGTCGGCAAAGCTCATCACCACGGCCTGACGGTGCACGATCTGGGTGAGCTGCTTCATCGCCATCAGCGCGGAGTCGCCGAGCCCCTGGAACTTCTGCTGGAGCATGGTCAGGGTTTCGGTCGCGGTCGCATTGCCCCAGGTGATGCGCTCCTGAAGACGCGTGATGTGCAGATCGGTGCGATCGTTGAGCACGGTGTTGATGACGGCGAGCCCGACCGCGCCACCGAGATTGCGCATCAGGTTGAACAGGCCCGAGGCGTTCTTCACCCGATCGGGCGGCAGCGTACCGAGCGCGATGTTGTTGGTCGGCACCATCGCGAACATCATGCCGACGCCGCGCAGGATCTGCGGAATCAGCAGCTCGTAGAAATCGTAGTCGCGCGTGATCCAGGTCATCTGGTAGGAGCCCAGCGCGAACACGATCAGGCCGAACGCGACCATGTAGCGCATGTCCAGGCTCGCCATCAGCCGGCCGACCAGCGGCGCGACCAGGAACATGGTGATTCCAGACACGAACATGGTCTCGCCGATCATCAGCGCGCTGTAGCCGCGCACCTCGGCGAGATAGCGCGGATAGATGTAGGTCAGGCCGTAGAGACCGATGCCGATGCAGAATTGCAGCGTGGAGCCGACGGCGAAATTGCGGTTGGTGAAGGTGCGCAGATTGACGATGGGCTCGGCTGCCGTGAAGACCCGCACGAAGAAGGCGACCGCCGAGACGGCGCAGATCGCAGCGCAGATCGCCACCGACGTGTCCTGCAGCCATTCATATTGCGGGCCCTCCTCCAGCACATATTCCAGCGTGCCGAGGAAACCGGCCATGAACAGCAGGCCCCACCAGTCGAAGCGGTCGAGCAATTCGAAATGCGGCTCGTCGAAATCGACCAGCGCCCAGACGCCGAGGGTGATGCCGATGCCCGGCACGACGTTGATGAAGAACAGCCAGTTCCAGGACATCAGGTCGGTGATGTAGCCACCGACCGTCGGCCCGATGGTGGGCGCCAGCGTCGCGACGAGCCCGATGATGGGACCGACGATGTGGAATTTCGACCGCGGGAACACGGTGTAGGCGGAGGCGAACACCGTCGGGATCATGCCGGCGCCGAGGAAGCCCTGGAGCGCGCGCCAGAGGATCATCTCCTCGATGGTGGTGGCGAAGCCGCAAAGCAGGCTCGAAATCGTGAAGCCGGCCGCCGAGATCGCGAACAACAGCCGCGTGCCGAAGGCGCGCGACAGGAATCCCGACAGCGGGATCGCGATCACTTCGGCGATCAGATAGGCGGTCTGGACCCAGGAGACCTCGCTGGAGCTCGCCGACAGGCCGGCCTGGATTTCGCTCAAGGAGGCCGAGACGATCTGGATGTCCAGGATCGACATGAACATCCCGAACACCATGATGATGAAGGCGAACAGCCGCTTCGGCGCGATGCGCTCCGAAGCGGGATCGGCCATCATGGCAGGTGAAGCAGTCGTGGCGTTCGCCATGGAGTCAAATTCCGCCGTCGTCCCGGCCTACTGCGGATGGATCATGGTGGGATCGTCGAGATCGATCTCGCTGTCGGCGTCGGCGGCGCCCTTGTTGGTGTCGACGGTGGCGTAGACCGACATGCCGGCGCGAAGCAGGTTCTGCCTGGCGACCGCCTTCGGCACGCGGATGCGGACCGGGACGCGCTGCACGATCTTGGTGAAGTTGCCGGTGGCGTTGTCGGGCGGCAGCAGCGTGAACACCGAGCCCGCGCCCGCCGCGATGCTGTCGACGACGCCGGAGAACTTGCGCATGCCGTAGGCGTCGACCTTGATCGTCACCGGCTGGCCGGGACGAATACGCTTGAGCTGCGTCTCCTTGAAGTTCGCGTCGATATAGACCTCATCGAGCGGCACGACATTGCCGAGGCGCTGGCCGACGGCAACGAAGTCGCCGAGGTTGACGAGACGGTTGGAGAAGATGCCATCGACCGGCGCCCGCACCGCGGCAAAGCTGAGATCGCGCTCGGCCTTGGCGAGCGTGGTCTTGAGCTCGGCGAGCTGGGCCTGGGCTTCGGCCTGCTGGGCCTTGGCGACATCGACATTGCTCACGGCAACGTCGTAGGCGGCCTGCGCGGCCTTGACCGCGGCGGCGCCCTGGTCGCGGCCGGCTTCCGAGGTCTCGAAGGTTGCGCGCGAGGCAAAGCCCTTGCTGCTCAGCGCCTGCTGGCGCTCATAGTCGAGATCGGCGCGCTTGAGGCCCGCTTCCGCGGAGACCAGCTGCGCGTTGGCCTGCGCGACCTGGCTGTCGAGCGCCGCGATCTGACGGCCGATGCGGTCGATGGTGGCCTGCTGGGTCGCGATCCGGGTCGAGGCGGCATCGACCGCGATCTTGTAGTCCCCGTCGTCGATACGCATGACGATGTCGCCGGCATGCACCAGCTTATTGTCACCGGCGAGGATCGAGGAGATATGACCGGCCACGCGCGCGCCCAGCATGGTGTTGTTGGCGCGGACATAGGCGTCGTCGGTCGAGATGTAGAAGCGGCCGACCAGCGTGTAGTAACCGGCATAGCTCGCCGCTGCGAGCGCCAGCACGATGCCGACGCCCATCATGACGAATTTGCGCTTTTTAGGCTTCGGCGCGGCAGCGGCGGGTGCGGTGGGAGCCGGCTGATCGGCGACAGGTTTCTCCGGCGCCTCGCTGGTCCGGCGCTTGGCTTCTTCGACCACATGAGAGCGCAGCTGCTCGGCGAGTGCGGCCGATGTCCCGGTCGCAGCTTCGCCGTTCGCCGCGTTCGTCTCCACCGCTTCCTGGCGAAGGACGCGCGCAGCCTGGTCTCTCGATATGGCCATAACGGCCTCCCCAATAAAAACGCGATACGGGGCTGCCGTCGCACGGCCGCGATCCCGATCGCCCACCCAAATATCATTGACCGAACGGTTCGGTCAATATACTTAATATTCCCGGCAAGACCCTACTGGCCCGAATCCTTTATTTGGGTTTCATCACCGGACGACCGGGCCAAAACCTTTCGGGACCCTAAACCAATGGTTGCAGCAAACCGCGAACATCTGCACGCTCTCCCGGACGAGGACAGCTCAAAGCGCCGCCAGATCCTGGCCGGAGCCCGTAAGGTGTTCATGGATCTGGGTTTTGACGGCGCCAGCATGGGCGAGATCGCGCGCGCGGCCGGCGTCTCCAAGGGGACGCTCTACGTCTACTTCGCCGACAAGAGCGCGCTGTTCGAAGCCATCCTCGAGGAGGAAGCGCTGTTTCACGGCCAGGTCGTGTTCAATTTCGACCCTGCGCGCGACGCCGAGACCACGCTGAAGGATTTCGGCCAGGCCTATCTGCATCTGCTCTGCCGGCCCGGCGGCGGATCGGCGATTCGCACCGTGATGGCGATTGCCGAGCGCATGCCGGACGTCGGCCGCCGCTATTATCTGCGGGTGCTGGAGAAAACCATCAACCGGCTGTCCGAATATCTGAAGGCCCATGTCGCCTCCGGCGATCTCGCCATCGACGATTGCGACCTTGCCGCCTCGCAGTTCATGGAACTGTGCAAGGCCTCGCTCTTCCTGCCCTTCGTCTTTCAGGCCGCGCCACCGCCCTCGGAAGAGCGCATGACGGAAGTGATTAACAGTGCGACGCGGATGTTCCTGGCCTCGTACAAGGCGAAGTGAGCGGAAGCCGGCCGCGCGTTGCGCCTGCGGTCCGCGCCGCATTATATTGAGCGCCATGTCCCGTGACCTTCGCCCGCCGGTCGATATCCTCCATTATGAAATCGTCCAGGAACAGGCCTCGGCGCTTGGACGAATGGGCCGCACGCTCGAACAGGCGCTCGCGCGACTGCGCGAATTCGACGCTGCCCATGGCTTCTCGGAGCCGCCGGCCGCGATGCAGCCGGCGAGGCGCCAGTTGGTGATGGAGGCCGGCCAGGCGCTCTGGATGTTCGTTGTCCAACGAGAGGCCACGGGGCTGCGCGACAACAGGCATATCATGCGGACCTACAACGTCCCCGCCGAAGTGCAGCGCTGCATGGGACTGGCGCCGCCATCGAAGCCGGCTTCGAAATGATGCCGGCGTCTCGTATCCGCTACTCGTCCGCGAACTCGTCTTCCTCGTTGATCTTCTCGTGCTTGCCGCTCTTGCGGCCGCCAAGCGAGCCGGTCACGTAGGGATCGCGGTTGTTCGCGTAAGGACTGCGGCCGGCCGCGCGTGCGGCGACTTCTTCGCCGGAAACCGCGGCCGGCTGGCAGATCAGGCGACGGCTGGCACGGCGCATCAAATCGACGTGGATGTGATCGTAGTGATAGACGTTGGAACCCGGCGCCAGCACCGTGGTGAAATGCGCGCACGCGCCCGACTGGACGTCGCGCAAGAAGCCCTGCTCTTCCGGCATGCCGTGCCAGCCGTCCTTCACCGTGATGCGGCGTCCGTCGGCGAGCGTGAACGCGGCGACATCGAGCGCGTTGCCGAAGGCGTGCTCGGAGATGTGGGCGTGCGGGTTGCCGTTCATGCCGCGGCAGGAATAGGCGGAGATCTGCTTGATCTCGACCACGCGGGCGCCGAACCAGCGCATCGCCGACGGCTGCACGGTGTCGGCAAACCAGCGGTCGAGCTCCGACACGATCGGACAGGCGAGCGTTGCGGTCGGCTTCACCACGACGGGACCGACGGCGCTGACGGGATTGCCCTGCGCGGGACCAAGACGCGGCAATGGCTGCTGCGCCGGCGCCTGCGAGTAAGGCGCAGGCCCGGGCGGCCGCGCCGGATAGCTCGGCGCATTCATGTAGCGCGCGGCACCCGCAGCATCGGTGCCCTCGGGCGGCAGGTCGATCTCGTCTTCCTGCGGCGCGACGCCAGGCGCGCTGAGCGACA
Organism: Bradyrhizobium guangzhouense; assembly: GCF_004114955.1. Taxonomy (NCBI): domain Bacteria; kingdom Pseudomonadati; phylum Pseudomonadota; class Alphaproteobacteria; order Hyphomicrobiales; family Nitrobacteraceae; genus Bradyrhizobium; species Bradyrhizobium guangzhouense. Next base: position 1,855,067 of record NZ_CP030053.1, on the reverse strand, counting down.
CCGGTCCTGAAGACGCGCCATAGCCGGCGGGCTGGCGCACCGCGCTTTCGGGATAGTTCGAGCGCTGCGGATAGTTGGAAGCCGGATAGTTCTGTTGCGGCTGGGACACCGGCCAGCGCGGCTGGTTTCCGACATTGCCGGGCGGGCGCAGCTCTTCATCGGCGAAACCGTAACTGCTCGAAGGCTCACCGATGGCGGCAACCTTCAGCGGGAACTCGGCACCGCACATGCCAGGCCCGGAGATCGGATCGATCCGGACGATGTCTGCACTCTCTTTCACGGCGCCCGATTTCAGGCACGCCGCTTCGGCCTCGGCTCGCCACGGTTCACGTTCGGCCTGGAAAAAGCCGCGTCCGCAACCCGCGAGCGAAACAAGGACGATGGAGCCGACGAGATACAAACGAACTCCGCGCGTCATGCGCGCACGTTCGGTGAATTTACTTAAAGACTCTTCAACGTGTTGATTTCAATATTCCTTAACCATACCGGCCGCGCGAGGCGCAGCCGGCTGCGATGAACGGCCGGGAGGCATCGCGAGGCGCATCAGAAGTTCGAGCAGTCCGATCCGGTGATGCCGCCGATCTTGAAGCTGCGGCACATCATGCCGGGATTGTCGGGGTCGGGATAACGATCGTCCTTCTCGCGCACGGTGTGGCTGAAGCGCCATCCACGCGCGCGCATGCAGCGCTTGTACGCCGGTGATGTCGGCGTGCCGTTCTGTGGTGCGCCGAGCTCGGCATCGCAGAACGAGCTGTCGATGTTGAGCGCGTCGTCGCCGCGCTTCTGTTTCAGCATATTGGTCCAGATATCGGTGTCGGCGTGCGCCGAGATTGCGCTGCCGATCAGCAGCGCAGCGATGAGGGCGAGACGTTTCATGGGCAATCTCCTTTGCAGGCGTCGTCGGCCATCGGTCGCATGCAAGCCGAACGCGGGTTCGGTGCGAGGGAATTACAAATTGGACAGGGGGCGGGCGACGTGCACAGGCGCAACCGAATGTGCGTTGGCTCACGCAGGCAGCGGCTGTGAGGTCCGTCACAGAAGACCGAAGCTGTCAGGCATAGGGTCGAACCACATCGGGCCCCGAGGCGACTTCAATCCATCTCGGGACTCAAGCCTTTTCGGGACCACGCCATTTCGGAGGTTGTCATGAACAAGCTCACCATCGCCGCCGCGGCACTCTTCCTCGCCTCGACCGCCGTCGCGCATGCCGGCAATTCGATCTCGTTCCGGATCGAAGGCCAGAACATCCGCATCGAAACGCCGCGCAATTGCGCCTCGCTCGATTGCGTCACCATCGTGGCGCCCGGCCTCTCGAACAAGCCGATCAAGCTGAACAACATCAACCTCAACGGCCTTGGCTCCAAAGATCTTGGCTCGAAGGACGACGGCGACAGCACGCCGAGCGCGACGACTGCGCAGCCCGCACCAGCACCGGTGCAGCAACAGCCCGTCGCGCCAGCGCCGGTGCAGGCGAATACCCCCGCAGTTGCCCCCGCCGCCCCTGCCCCGGTCGTTGCCGCCGCTCCGTCCGTCGACGCGACCACGCAGCCCGTGTCTGTTGCAGCTCCCGCTCCGGTCGTCGCGCCTGCGCCGGTTGCCGCCGCGCCCGCTTACACGCCACCGCCGGCCCCGGCTCCCGTTGCGCCGGTGCAGGCCGCGAACACGCCGGTCGGCGTGTGGGCCACCGAAGAGAACAAGGGCAACGTCCGCGTCGAACAATGCGGCACCAATCTCTGCGGCTATGCCGAGAAGACCAATGAGCGCATTCTGATCAACATGAAGCCCGACGGCGCCAAGTGGAGCGGCCGCATCCACGATCCCGACTCCGGTCGCAATTACGACTCGACGATCGCCATGAGGGGCCCGAACGCGATGCGCGTGCAAGGCTGCGCCTTCGGCGGCCTGTTCTGCGGCGGCCAGACCTGGAAGCGTGTGAGCTGACACCGAAGGTGTCATCCCGGGGCGATGCGCAGCATCGAACCCGGGATCTCGTGCCACAATTTCGGGATTCCGGGCTCGCGACTTCGTCGCGCCCCGGAATGACGAGCAAGAAGGCGGCGCCACGTCCCTGTCTTGGGGACGTGGCGTTTGAACGTTCACCGTTTCCATGCAACAGATGTTCATCCGCCATTCAGCCACCTCAGGCTGAAATCGACCGATCTCGCCTCGCGTTCTCACCGGGACCTCAATGTGGCTTTGATGGTGGCTTGGCGCCGCGTCATGTTTGCTTTGCCGCTGCTGGCGCTGCCGCTGGCTGGCGCGGACAATGCATGTGCGTCCGACGCGATCGAGCTTGCGCAAGCGCAGCCGCAGGCACAACCCTCGCCCGCTCCTTCGCCGACGCCAGCGGCTTCGCCAGCGCCCGCGGCGGATGCGCAGTCCGCCACGGTCGAGCCCATCGGCAACGTCGCGACCGTGACGGGAATCGCGACCGTGATCCGCGACAAGAACTCCTATCCGCTGAAGGTGCGCGACGACATCTATCTCAACGATATCGTGCAGACATCCTCGAACTCCTCGCTCGGCATCACCTTCAACGACGCCACCACGTTCAATCTCTCGGCCAGCGCCAAGATCACCATCGACAACTACGTCTATGAGGACGGCGGCAAGCAGAATTCGGCCATTTTCGACATCGGCAAGGGCACGGTCGCCTTCGTCGCGGCCGCGGTGGCCAAGACCGGCGACATGAAGATCGCAACGCCGACCGCAACGCTCGGCATCCGCGGCACCACCGGTGTCGTCGACGTGCCCGAGAACGCGACCGCAAACACGGCGAACAACGTCAACATCAAACTCTATCCCGACGCCGACGGCCGGGTCGGCCATATCGACGTCAACGACCGCGCCAGCGGCACGCGGCTCGGCGCGCTGACGCAAGCCTCGAGCGGCTTTGCGATTCGGCCGGGCGCGGCCGGCCCGGGCGGCATGCGCTTCGCCGCGGTGCCGATCACGATTCCGCCGCAGCAGATCGCGCGCGACCGCGGCTTCGTCAGCCAGGTCCACGCCGCACAGACCGCGGGACGGCAGATCGTTACCGAGCAACGCGACTTCCGTCGCGCCAATCCGACTGCAGTCAGTCGCATTCCGCGACCGGCCCTGCCGCCGCAGCAGCAGCAATTGCGGCCGAATCCGGCGCCGACCCAGCAACAGCAGCGGCCGAATGGCCAGCCTGGTCAACCCGGCCAGAACAACCGTCCGGGTCAACAGCAGCAGCCGGGAGCGCCGAACCGTCAGGGCACGCAACCGGGCACGCAGAAGCCACAGCGGCAAGGGCAAGGACAAGGACAAGGCGGAGCGACACAGCCGGGTGCGCCGCGCGCGGGCCAAGGTCAGCAACAACCCCGCCAGCAAGGCACGGCTCAGCCAACCGCCCAGCCGCGCACCGGACAAGGCACGCAGCCGAGCGGCGCGCCGCCGACGCAGCCACCGCGTGGCGGACAATCTCCGCAGCGGCCGGGAGCGGTCACGCCTCAGCCGGGCGCGACGCCGCAACCGCAGCCGCCGCGCACCGGGTTGCAGCCCGGCACGCTGCCGACAGTCCAGCCGCAACAAGGCGCCGCACCGCGCCAGCCCGGCTTCCAACAGCGCCTACCTGGCGCACAACGCCCCACCGCGCCACGCAGACCCGCGCTGGCTCCGCCGCCGAAGGAAAAGAAGAAGCGGTAGGTTGGAAGACTCCGCTCCCTCCCGTCATTGCGAGCGCAGCGAAGCAATCCAGAGTCCCTCCGCGGAGAGATTCTGGATTGCTTCGTCGCAAGAGCTCCTCGCAATGACGGCGTGGAGAGAGCCGAGCAGAAACCTCACGCCTCGCCGCGCAACCACGCTCGCACCTTCTGCAACAGGCCATGCCGCAGTTCGTCGACGGAGGCGGCCTCGACCGGTGTCAGCGTCTGCAAGGCGGCATCGATCTCGCCGGTGGCCAGCGTCGGCTCCGGCTCGAGCGGCGAAGCAAGCCCCGCCGCGGCGATCGCGATCGGGCCGACCTGGGTGAGGAAGGCGCGCTCATATTCGCGCGACAGGCGCGCGAGCGCGTCGTCCAGCGGCAACCAATCGACCGCCTTGATGTCGTTCATCAACTCCCGGACCTGGCCGCCCTCGGCCTCCATCCGCCAGAAATGCACGACCTTGGAGCGGCCGCCGGACTGATAGACCAGCGTGCCCAAGAACTCCTGGATGGCGACCTCGTGGCCGGTCTCCTCCAGCACCTCGCGATGCGCGGCCTGTTTCGGCGTCTCGCCGTCGTCGAGCTTGCCCTTGGGCAGCACCCATTCATTGCGCTTGCGCTGGCGCACGATGGCAACCAGCGGCGGCGCGCCACGCCGCAGCACAATCCCACCCGCCGCCATCACCGGCGCCCGCGCCATCACCAATCCTGCCGTGCCGACCATTCGTCCCCGCGAACGATATAAGCGCCCGACGCGGCGGAATGAAGACTAGGTCCGCCGCAGCAAGGCCTGACCCGCGCGGATCCGCGTCCCTTCCGCGATACCGTCGCAGAATGAAAAGTCTCCGGGCGCGAGGATGATGATGGTCGAGCCGTGCTCGAACCAGCCGAGCTCCTGGCCCTTGGTGACGACGACATCGCAGGGGAAATTGACCGGTCCCCTGGTCTGGGCGTTGAGCACCATGTCGAGGAAGTGCAAGCGGATGCTGGCAACCAGGATCGCCGCCACGGGCACCAGGGTCACCGCCTCGCCCGTCGACAAATGCGTGCGGATCACCGCGCGCTCGTTCTTGCAGAACAGCCGCTCGACCCGTTTCAAGGCGATCGGGTTGACGTTCCAGACGTCGCCATGGATCAGCGTCACGCGCTCGATATGCGCGTCATACGGCGCGTGGAAACGGTGATACATGCTCGAAGTCAGCCGTAGCGTGACGAAGCTGCCGTTGCGGTGCTGCTCGACCAGCGCGGGATCGCCAAGCAGGTCGAGCAGCGAATAGGGCGCGCCTTTGACCTGGAACAGCTCGGTGTCGGCGATCCGGCCATGAGCGCCGACGATGCCGTCGGAGGGGCTGGCGACGACGGAAGGATCCGGATCGAAGGGACGCAGGCCCGGCTTCAGCTCGCGGGTGAAGCAGTCGTGCAGGCTGGTGAAATGGGTCTTGCGCGCCTCCGACAGATCGAGGTCGGAGAACAGCTTCCACAGCGCGATCGAAAAATCCCGCACCAGCGGATTCCTGATCTTGGAGAACCAGCCCATGAAGCGCGTCAACGCCGCGCGGGGAATGCGGTTGGTCAGCAGGAAGTTGAGATCTTCCTGCTGGGTGAAAGAGGCGATGAGGGCTTTGACTGTCATGAATCTGTCAGCTCACGGTATTAGCGCTTGTTGTCATGGAAACGACACTCCCGATTCTCTCGATGTCCGTGGCCGCCGCAGCGTCTGCTGCCGCCGTCCTTCCGAAGATCAAGGCGCGGGTCGAATTGTCCCGCGCCAAGCATCGCTCGCTCGCCGGGCACTCCAAGATGTCGCGCCGCGTGGCAAAGCTGCTGCCGTTCTACGAGTTCGAAGGTGACAAGTATTTCGGCTGCGACGGCGCGCCCGCAAACGTGGTGACACAGCGCAAGGACGCCTTCTTCCGCCTCGCGCGCCTCTACGCGGATCGCTACCCCAAGGGCCGCGCCATGACGAAGGAGGCGGCGGAGACTATTTCGGACCTCAACTTCACCGAAAGCTACCGCGTGCCGTTCCAGTTCTCGCGCCTCGTCCGCGAGCACCTGGGCACGTCGACCTTCATGGAATCGTCCAGCGGCGTCACCGTCACCGATGTCGACGGCAACACCTCCTACGACCTCACGGGGTCCTACGGCGTCAACATCTTCGGCAACGATTTCTACAAGGAATGCATCGAGGGTTCCGAGAAGCGGGCGCATGCGCTCGGCCCGGTGCTCGGTCCCTACCATCCCGTCATCCTCGAGAACGTGCAGCGGCTCTGCCAGATCTCGGGCCTCGACGAGGTCTCGTTCCACATGTCCGGCACGGAAGCCGTGATGCAGGCGGTGCGCCTTGCGCGCTACCACACCAGGCGCACGCACCTGGTTCGTTTCGCCGGCGCCTATCACGGCTGGTGGGGCGACGTGCAGCCCGGCGTCGGCAATCCGATCCCTGCGCACGAGACCTACACGCTCTCCGAAATGTCGGAGAAGACCCTGCATGTGCTGAAGACGCGCAAGGACATCGCCTGCGTGCTGGTCAATCCGCTGCAGGGCCTGCATCCGAACGCCAACGCGCCCGGCGATTCCTCGCTGGTCGATTCCTCGCGCGGCGGCAATTTCGATCGCACCGCCTATACCGAATGGCTCAGGAAGCTGCGCGAGATCTGCGACCAGCGCGGCATCGTGTTGATCTTCGACGAGGTCTTCGTCGGCTTCCGTCTCGCCGCGGGCGGCGCCCAGGAATATTTCGGCGTCAAGGCCGACATGGTGACCTACGGCAAGAGCCTCGCCGGCGGCCTGCCGGTCGGCGTGGTCTGCGGCAAACGCGAATTGATGCGCCGCTTCCGCGACGATCGCCCCGCCGACATCTGCTTCGCCCGCGGCACCTTCAACTCGCACCCTTACGTCATGACGGCGATGGACGAGTTCCTGAGCCGGCTCGCCAGCCCGAACTTCCGCGCGATCTATGACGGCCTGGATGCGACCTGGAACGGCCGCGTCCAAAAGCTCAACAAGATGATGAGCGATGCCAAGCTGCCGGTGCAGTTCGCCAACTTCTCGTCGATCTGGACGGTGAAATACAACACCCCGTCGCGCTACAATTGGATGCTGCAATACTACCTGCGCGCCGAGGGCCTGGCGCTGAGCTGGGTCGGCACCGGCCGGCTGATTTTCAGCCTCAACTACACCGACGCCGACTTCAGTGAAGTCGCCGACCGCTTCGTCCGCGCCGCCGAGAAGATGAAGGCCGATGGCTTCTGGTGGCACGACGGCGCGCTCACCAACAAGGACATCAAGCGGCAGATTTTGAAGGAGATGCTGGCCAAGCGCTTTGGGCGCTGAGGTCTTCTCCGTCATTGCGAGCGAAGCGAAGCAATCCAGAATCCTTCTGCGGAGGGACTCTGGATTGCTTCGTCGCTGCGCTCCTCGCAATGACGGATCGATAGAGCCCTCGCCGCGGCGCCAAGCCGACTCGCAGAGAGCCCCCAAGACGTGGATGCCCGGCGCAAGGCCGGGCATGACGTAACCATCAAACATCGGAGTGTCGTGTGAGACCAGCGCGCTCAGGCGTGCTGCTCTTCGAGCACGGGCTCGGAGATGAGGCCCAGCGTGTGCTCGGGGTTGAGGTGCAGGCCGGGATCCATCAGCTCGCCGCGCATCAGGGCGAGCGGCGCGCTACGATAGAGCATCAGGTCATGGAACGGATCGGTCAGGATCTTGGTCATCCAGACGAGGCCGGTCTCGACGTCGCGGATGAAGAACAGGTGCACGGTGCGGAACAGGAGACCGCCGCCGCCGACCGCCAGCCAGATCTTGGCAACCTGCCGCACGAAGTCGGTCGCATTCGCCCAGGGCGTGAACAGGCCGAACAGCGTCGGATCGGCGAACAGCACCAGCGGCGACAGCGCCCAGATCGCCATCAGCACCACCTTGCGCTGAAGGTTGTAGCCGACCTTGATCTCTTCCTTGTACTCGTGCGTCGCCTGGTTGATGTGGTCGTAGGTGTGCGGCTCGAAGAAGAAATGACCCGCCTGGCGCGAGGTCATCGAGACCAGCCAGCCGACCAGCGCCGAGATCATGGGATCGACGAACAGCCAGACATAAGCAAACAGGAAGCTCAGCGCGCTGAGGAAGTGCAGGCTCTGATTGATGCGGCTGTGGTGATAGTAGCGATGGTCGTCCCAGCGCTGGATCCGCAGCTGCTCGAGGTAGTTCTTGATCATGCTCTCCCCCAAAATGCTTTCGGGTTCAGGATTTACAGAGATTCGATGTACGGCGTGTGACATCATCATTTTGTCATGTGACGATGTGCAGCGACGCGGTGACGCATGCGAACGCGTGAGCGACGGAACGAGCCGCCGCTCTTCCCGGCCCTCTCAGGCCGCCTTGGCGATGTCGACCTTGCGGAAGCGCACCAGCGAGAAATGACCGAGCGGCGGAATCAGGCGGCGCTCGGCGAGCTCCATGCCCTTGGCGCCGGCGAGCCATTTGGCATAACGCGACCAGGCGAACTCGGCGGTACGGAAGCCGAGCGGACGCACCACCGGCTGCAGCTTCTGCTCGATGAAACGGCGCATGCCGGTGTCGGCGCTGACGCGGGTGAGGATGATCAGCTCGCCGCCCGGACGCAGCACGCGGGCGAATTCGTCGAGCGCCTTCTCCGGATTCGGCACGGCGGTGACGACATACTGCGCCATCACGACGTCGAAGGAATTGTCGGGGAATTCGAGCTTCTCGGCGTCCATCACCGCGAGGCCCTCGACGTTCTTGAGGTTGCCCTCGCTGACGCGGCGGCGGGCCTTGTCGAGCATCGCGTCCGAAATGTCGGTGCCGAAGATGCGCAGGTTCGGGGCATAGAGCGGCAGCGAGATGCCGGTGCCGACGCCGACTTCGAGCACGCGGCCACCGATCTTGTTGGTCGCCGCGATCGCGGCCTGGCGGCCCTTGGCAAACACACCGCCGAACACGAGATCGTAAACGGGCGCCCAGCGATCATAGGCCTGCTCGACCGAGCCACGGGTGAGGTCGAGCTGCTGGGTGCCGTCAAGGTTCATGATCTTAGCCATCGATGAGGTTCTCGCTGTGGGTCAAAGTATGATCAACCGCGCACCGGCCGCTGCGCCATGCGAGGCGAAGCGCGCAAGGCGCGGCTGGGCTGAAGTGACGTGAGGTTTCCGACGAACTGACGCGCGCTGTTCTCCCAGGAGCGCTCCAGCGCGAAGTGGCGGCAGGTCTCGCGCGACATGGTGAGCGCGCGCAGGCACGCGGCGCGCAGATCCTGGTCGATCGCGCCGACCGGATGATCGGCGATGACGTCCTTCGGTCCCGTCACCGGAAACGCCGCAACCGGCGTGCCGCAGGCGAGCGCCTCGAGCTGCACCACGCCGAACGTATCGGTCAGGCTCGGGAACACGAAGACGTCGGCGGCGGCGAGATGGGCGGTGAGATCCGCGCCCTTCTTCTCGCCGAGGAAGACCACGTCAGGATATTTCTTCTCCAGCGCGGCCTTCTGCGGGCCGTCGCCGACGACGACCTTGGTGCCGGGCAGATCGAGCGAGAGGAACGACTCGAGATTCTTCTCCACCGCAACGCGGCCCATGGTCATGAAGATCGGTCGCGGCAGATCGAGCGCGGCCGGAGAATCGGGATGGAACAGCTCGGTGTTGACGCCGCGCCCCCAGAAGCCGAGCCGCTTGAAGCCACGGCCTGCGAGCTCCTGCCGCAGCGACGGCGTCGCCACCATGGTCATGGCGGCGGCATCGTGGAAGTGACGCAGCACGGCATAACCGACCGCGTCGGGGATGCCGGTTCGCACCGAAACATATTCCGGAAACCGCGTGGTGTAGGACGTCGTGAAGGCGAGGTGGTTGCGGCGGCAATAGGCCCGCGCGGCCCAGCCGATCGGCCCTTCAGTCGCGATGTGCAGCGCTTCCGGCGCGCATCTCTCGATCCGCCGCGCGATCTCTTTCGCGCTCGGCAGCGCGATGCGAATGCCCGGATAGGTCGGCAGCGGCCAGGACCTGAATCCGTCGGGCGTCAGGAAGTCGATCTCGACATCGAGGGCCTTGGCGGCGGCAGCCAGCGAGGTCAGGGTGCGGACCACACCGTTGACCTGCGGATGCCAGGCGTCAGTCGCGATTAATACCCGCATGGGGGAATCCCGAGAGTTTGATGATTCTCGGCTGAGGACCATCAACCACGGATATTTCAGGCGTGTGACGTCACAGAAGTGTCGGCGCAGTGTTTTGTTCGTTAACGAACCTGCACGGCCACGAAACTGTCATGAAACAATCCTTGCCGCGATGAAACCGTTTTCGGTTTTCCGCGCAAACGTCCCGAAACTTGTTTCCGTTAGTCGTTTAAGCAACGGAGCACCGCAACGGTGCCGGGGTGGACCTAAGAAACACCACGCAAACAGGGGCGACCAATGTTCAATCTGGACACGTTCAAGACCTATTCGCGCGCCGTTGCCGTCAGTGCAGTGGCTGTGACCGCGATCGCGTTTGCCGGCCCGGCCAAAGCCGCGCCCGTGCAGCTCTTCCCGTTCTTCCAGCCGCTGCCGATGATGACTGCGCCGCAGCCGGTTGAGCCTTACCAGCCCTATTCTGCGCCGACCTATCAGGCCGCACCATCGGAGGATCAGGACGCCGTCGAGACGCCGGCCCGCTTCCGGCGCCAGACCGTTTCGTATGCGACGCGCGAAGCGCCGGGCACCATCATCATCGATACGCCGAACACGTATCTCTATTACGTGCTCGGCAATGGCCAGGCCATCCGCTACGGCATCGGCGTCGGCCGCGACGGCTTCACCTGGTCCGGCACGCAATCGGTGACCAAGAAGGCGGAGTGGCCGGACTGGACGCCGCCGCCGGAAATGATCCAGCGCCAGCCTTATCTGCCGCGCCACATGGCCGGCGGCCCCGGCAACCCGTTGGGGGCCCGCGCCATGTATCTGGGCGGCACCGTCTACCGCATCCACGGCACCAACGCCCCCGACACGATCGGCAAGCACGTCTCCTCCGGCTGCATCCGCCTGACCAATGACGACGTCTCCGACCTCTACTCCCGCGTCAACGTCGGCACCAAGGTGATCGTGCTGCCGATGACCGAGCGCCGCGCGGAGCTTCGCTGACGCGAGGTGCGGAACAGATCGAAATGCGAACGGCCCCGGCGATGCCGGGGCCGTTTTCGTTTGGAGCTGGTGAGTGCGTCCTCCCGAGACGGGCAAGAGGTGCACTCACCCCCGCCGCGGCGAGATCAGCCGCAGCCACGCCGCTGAATGAAACGCGCTCATCAGGAGATACATCGGCACCATCCCACCCAGCGACCCTCCGTGGCCGGCGGAGCAGAGCATGTCCGCCGGGCCGCCGCCGAGCACGGCCGTCAGCACGGCCATGACCACGAAGGTCGGGCTGGCCGCAAGACCCAGCCATCGGGCGAGGCGGGATGCGGCCGCCCGGCCGTCGCGACCGCCATCGGCGGCCGCGTTGACTGAGCAGATCTCGCTCATTGCGCGCCCGGTGCGCGGAGCGCGATTTCGCCGGCGTCCGTGATCTCGACCCACTTCTTGTCGGGCTCCGCACCCGCCTCGTAGCTGTCGTTCCAGTTCCACCATTTGTAGGTCGGGCTCTTCGGGTAGCCGGGAGGCGAATCCTCCCAGGGCTCCTGGCGGCCGAGCGGGGTGATGTCGAGATAGTTCCAGGTGCCGCCCATCTGCTCGTCGCCGCGGCTCTTGATCAGATAGGTGCGGAAGATCCGCTTGCCGTCGCGGTAGAACACGTTGGTGCCGTGCCATTCGTCGACGCCGAAATCGGCATCGAAGCTGTCGGTGATGGTGACCCACGGAATGTTCCAGCCCATCCGCGCCTTCAGCCTGATGATATCGGCCTGCGGGGCCCGCGAGGCGAACACCAGCGTGGTGTCGCGGGCGTTCAAATGCGACACATGCGCCACCTGGTCGGCCACCATGGAGCAGCCGCGGCAGGCATGGTCGGGCCAGCCGAACACGCCCGGCTCGAAGAACGCCCGATAGAGGATGAGCTGCTTCCGGCCCTGGAACAGATCGAGCAGACTGGCCTTGCCCGAGGGCACCTCGAATGCGTAGGTTTTGGTCACTTCCATCCACGGCATGCGCCGGCGTTCGGCGGCGAGTGCGTCGCGGGCGCGGGTATGTGCCTTCTCCTTCACCAGCAGGACCTGACGGGCTGCCTCCCACTCCTGCGGCGAGACCACGGGCGGTGTTAGCATGGCGGTCTGTCCGTTAGTCCCTGCTTTGTCTGCTGACGTCATGATGGTTCTCCAAATCTCTCGCTCACCGCACATTGTCGGCCGTCAGCGATTTCTGGCACCGGATGGCCGTGCAGTGGGAGTAACAAGTGTGGCGGGATTTTCATGGAGTCGCTGATCACGGCCGCCGCCCGCGCGCTCGAGGCCGGCGATCCCTTGGGCGCACTGAACCGCGTCGCCCTGCGCAACGATGCGCCCTCGCTGGCGCTGCGCGGCATCGCGATGGCGCAGCTTGGCGATCTCGCCAAGGCCAAGGCGCTGCTGCGCAGCGCCGCCCGCGCCTTCGGGCCGCGAGAGGCGGTCGCGCGAGCGCGATGCGTGGTGGCCGAGGCCGAGATCGCGCTGGTCTCGCGCGACCTGAACCGGCCGGCGAAGACGTTAGCTGCGGCGCGGGCGACGCTGGCAAGTCACGGCGATCTCGCCAATGCCGCCCATGCCGGCCATATCGAGGCGCGCCGTCTGCTCCTGCTCGGACGCGTGGACGAAGCCGAGCGGACGCTGGCCGAGATCGCCGCCTGCCCGCTTCCGCCTGCGTCCCTGGTCGTGCGCGAGCTCGTGGTCGCCGGCATCGCCATCAGGCGGCTCAAATCAAAGGAGGCGCGCACAGCGCTTGACCTCGCGGCCCGCGCGGCGCGACAGGCCGATATCCCGGCGCTGGTGGCCGAGGTCGACAGCGCCAGCCTCATCCTGAATACGCCGGCCGCCCGGCTGATCGCGCGCGGCAGCGAGCACCCGCTCCTGCTCGGCGAGGTCGAGCGCCTTGCGACCTCGACAGCGCTCGTCGTCGACACCTTTCATCATGTCGTGCGCCGGCAGGGCGTCGCCGTGCCGTTGGGAACGCGCCCCGTTCTGTTCGCGCTCGCCCGTCTGCTGGCGCAGGCCTGGCCCGAAGATGTCGCGCGCGAGGCGCTGATCTCGGGCGCGTTCCAGGCAAGGCACGCCGACGAGTCGCATCGCGCCCGCCTGCGTGTCGAGATCGGACGGCTCCGCACCCAGCTCAAGCCATTGGCCGAGATCAGCGCTACGAAACAGGGCTTCGAGCTGGCGCCGCGAAAAACGCGCGACGTCATCGTGCTGGCACGCCCCGTCGAGGAGAAGCACGCCGCCGTCCTTGCCATTCTCGCCGATGGCGAGCCCTGGTCGAGCTCTGCGCTCGCGCTCGCGCTTCAAATGAGCGCACGCACGGTGCAGCGGGCGCTCGAGGAGCTGGCGCGATCGAGCAAGGTGCAGTCGTTCGGCCACGGCAGGGCGCGTCGCTGGATGACGCCGCCGGTCCCGGGTTTCCCGACAGGCTTGTTACTCCCCTCGCCGCTACTGAAAGCGTAAGATTCATTCGATCGCCGCACAGGGACCACACCATGAAACGATCAGCCGCCGAGATCATCCGAGAGTACGGCCCTTTCCCCGATATCAAGGCCGTGCACGGCGTCACCTATGACGGCAGCCATGTCTGGTTCGCGTCGGGCGGCAAGTTGAACGGCCTCGATCCCGATAGCGGCAAGATCTCACGCTCAATCGACGTCGCCGCACATGCGGGAACGGCGTTCGACGGCCGGCACCTGTTCCAGATCGCGGAGGATCGCATCCAGAAGATCGATGCGGTAAGCGGCGCGGTCGTGAGCACGATTCCCGCACCGGGCGGTGGCGGCGATTCCGGGTTGGCCTGGGCCGAAGGCTCGCTCTGGGTCGGCCAGTATCGCGAGCGCAAGATCCATCAGATCGACCCTGAAACGGGAAAGATCCTCCGCACCATCGAAAGCAAGCGCTTCGTCACGGGCGTGACCTGGGTCGACGGTGAGCTCTGGCATGGCACCTGGGAAGGCGATGACAGCGACGTCAGGCGGATCGATCCCGACACCGGCAAGGTGCTCGAGCAGCTCGACCTGCCCGCCGGGACGATGGTCTCGGGGCTGGAATCCGACGGCGGCGACCAGCTGTTCTGCGGCGGTGGCGACAGCGGCCGTGTGAGAGCGGTCCGCCGCCCCAGACGCACCCAAGAGAGCGCAAGCTAGCCTGGGCAGCCCAGCCGCCGATACGACAAAGGGAGCAACGCCGCGGCCGCGGCAATTAACCCATTTGCCGCAATTCCACCCCACAGGTGCGCTCTAGCGCCCTCCTCGCCCGCCCTGTAAAATCCCGTTGGGCGGCCTGGGGGATTGATGCGTCTGACGTTGAATTTGAAGACCGTGCTGATCGCCGTCGCGGTGCTGGCGGCATCGTTTTTCATCAGCCTGAAGGTGATGGACTGGCTGTCGCCGCGCGCGACCAACATTGCGCCGCCCATCGCGCAACTGCCGCCGCTGCCGCCTGTCTCCAAGAGCTCGATCGTGGTCGCCCCCGTCGCGATCGCGCTGTCGGCCATCCGCGACCAGGCCGAGAAGGCCTCGCCGCGCAATTTCGCCGGCAAGGCGGAGAACCCGATCTCGCAGATCCTTGAGAACGCCGATATCGGCTGGACCGCCACCCGCGGGCCGATGTCGGCGAGCGGCGACAAGGACGTGCTGACGCTGTCGACGCCGATCACCGGCAAGCTGAACGTCACGGGCTCGCTGTCGTCGAAGGCCACCGGCGCACTCGGCGATGCCCTCGGCAGCGTGCTCGGCGGCGACGCGGCGAAACGGATCGGCGCAATCAACATCAAGAACCTGAATGCCAGCGCCGAAATCAAGGGCAGCGTCGTCGTCACCTCGCGCCCGAAGCTCGCGGCCGCCTGGCATCTCGAACCCAATCTCGGCGCGCAGGTCAATCTCGGCGACACCAACGTCAACGTCGCCGGCGCCAGGGTCAACGTGCCGGCGCAGGTCAAGCCGCTGATCGACAAGACGGTCGACGAGCAACTCAACGTCGTCGCCGAGCGCATCCGCAACGACCCCAGCCTGCGCGAGAACGCCAGGGTGCAATGGGCCAAGGCCTGCCGCTCGATCCCGCTGCAGGGCACCGGCTCCTCGGCCGCACTGCCGCCGCTCTGGCTCGAGATGAAGCCGACCCGTGCGATCGCGGCGCAGCCGCGCGTCGATGCGCAGGCCGTGACTTTGCTGCTTGGCCTCGAGGCCGAGACGCGCGTGACCTCGACCCCGACCAAGCCGGACTGCCCGTTCCCCGACAAGATCTCGATCGTGCCGCCGACCGGCACCGGCGTGAACATCGGCGTGCCCATCGACGTGCCCTTCACCGAAATCAACAAGCTGATCGCGGCCCAATTGGTCGGCCATACCTATCCCGAGGACGGCTCCGGTCCGGTCGAGGTCACCGTGAAGAGCGTCAACGTGATTCCTTCGGGCGATCGCCTGCTGATCTCCCTCCTGGTGCGCGCCAAGGAAAAGAAGAGCTGGCTCGGCTTGGGCGCCGAGGCGACCGTGCACATCTGGGGCCGGCCGATGCTCGACGAGGCGCAGCAGACGCTGCGGCTCGCCGACATCCAGCTCGCGGTCGAATCCGAGGCGGCCTTCGGGCTGCTCGGTGCCGCCGCCCGCGCGGTGGTGCCGCAGATGCAGCAGGCGCTGGTGCAGAAGGCGACGCTCGACCTGAAGCCGATCGCCGCCAACGCGCGCGAGAAGATCGCGGCCGCGATCGCCGAATACCAGAAGAGCGAGGACGGCCTCAAGGTCGAGGCAAAGATCGATAGCCTCACGCTGGCCGACATCGCCTTCGATTCCAAGACGCTGCGCGTGGTTGCGGAAGCCGGCGGTACGCTCAACGTGTACGTGACCAAGCTGTCGGGAATGTAGCGCGCAGTCATGCATGGAATCGGCGCAACCCCTTAGCGCTTGCGCCGCTGGCATTCTCGTTGGAGGATGCTAAGCTGTTTCTCGCAACCTCCAACGGGGTGCCGAGAGTATTGCAGGGGACATCGCGAGGAATCATGGAAGCCGGCATCGTCACATCCGCGCCGGCGCTGGTGCGCTTTTCCGGCATCCAGAAGACCTATGATGGCGAGCACCTCGTGGTGAAGAACCTCGATCTCGACATCAGGAAGGGCGAGTTCGTCACCCTGCTCGGCCCGTCGGGCTCGGGCAAGACGACGACGTTGATGATGCTGGCCGGCTTCGAGGTCCCGACCCAGGGCGAGATTTATATTGCAGACCGCCCGATCAAGAACATGCCGCCGCACAAGCGCGACATCGGCATGGTGTTCCAGAACTATGCCCTGTTTCCGCACCTGACGATCGAGGAGAACGTCGCCTTCCCGCTCTCCGTCCGCAAGACCAGCAAGGCGGAAACGCAGGAGCGCGTCAAGGCGGCGCTGCGGATGATCAAGATGGAAACCATGGCGCAGCGGCGGCCCGGGCAGCTGTCCGGCGGCCAGCAGCAGCGCGTGGCACTCGCCCGCGCGCTGGTGTTCAACCCGCAGCTCGTGCTGATGGACGAGCCGCTCGGCGCGCTGGACAAGCGGCTGCGCGAGCAGATGCAGCTGGAGATCAAGCAGCTGCACGAGACCATGGGCATCACCGTCGTCTACGTCACCCACGATCAGAGCGAAGCGCTCACCATGTCGGACCGCATCGCCGTGTTCAACGACGGCATCGTGCAGCAGATCGACAGGCCGGACGCGCTTTACGAGCATCCGGTGAACAGCTTCGTCGCCAATTTCGTCGGCGAGAACAACGTGCTCTCGGGCACCGTCGAGACAACAGACAAGGACTATTGCCGCGTCGCGCTGGCCGGTGGCGGCACCGTCACGGCCCGTGCGGTCAACGTGTCAGGCGCGGGCGCTGCGACCTCACTGTCGGTGCGGCCGGAGCGGATCGCCATTATCCCGGACGGCGCTTCCAGCGATGGACCGAACCGGCTGCCGGCCAAGGTGCAAAATACCATCTATCTCGGCGACCACGCGCTGGCCGTGCTCGATGTCGCGGGGAATGGCGAATTCATGGTCAAGCTGCAGCCGGGCGCGCATGACAGCCTGAGCCCCGGTGAAAGCGTCTTCGTTACCTTCCGTCCCGAGGACTGCCTCGCGCTCGACCCTGTTTGATTGATTGATCGATCGACCTCAACGCAACTCACTTGAAGAAGGAACAAGGACCATGCTGAAGCGCAAGATTGCTCTGGGTTTCATCGCGGCGCTCGGCGCCAGCGCGGCGTTGGCCACATCAGCGCAGGCGCGTGACCTCACCGTCGTGTCGTGGGGCGGCGCGTATCAGGATGCGCAGAAGAAGGTTTATTTCGAGCCGTTCAAGAAGGCATCGGGCGTTGCCATGAACGACGAGTCCTGGGACGGCGGTGTCGGCGTGTTGCGCGCCAAGGTGCAGGGTGGCGCCGCCACCTGGGACGTCGTCCAGGTCGAGAGCGACGAGCTCGCGGTCGGCTGCGAAGAAGGCCTGTACGAGAAGCTGGACTATTCCAAGATCGGCGGCGAGGGCGCCTATATCAAGCCGTCCGTCAATCCCTGCGGCGTCGGCGCCATCCTCTATGATTTCGTGCTCGGCTACGACAAGGACAAGCTGAAGGAAGCACCCAAGGGATGGGCCGACTTCTTCGACACCAAGAAGTTTCCGGGCAAGCGCGCCTTGCGCCAGGGCCCGAAGACCACGCTCGAGATCGCCCTCATGGCCGACGGCGTCCCGCCGCAGGACGTCTACAAGGTGCTGGCGACCGACGAGGGCGTCGATCGCGCCTTCAAGAAGCTCGACACCATCAAGGGCGACCTCGTCTGGTGGAAGGCCGGCGCCCAGCCGCCGCAATTGCTCGCGTCCGGCGAAGTGGCGATGACCTCGGTCTACAATGGGCGCATCGACACCGCGAACAAGAACGAGAAGAAGAACTTCGGCATGGTGTGGGACGGCGCGCTGTTCACGCTCGACAGCTGGGTCATCCTGAAGGGCAGCCCGAACAAGGACGCCGCCTACAAGTTCCTGGACTTCGCGGGCAAGGCTGAGAACCAGTCCAAGCTGTCGGAGAACATTGCCTACGGCACCTCCAACAAGGACGCCGCCGCCATGATCCAGCCGGCCGTGCTGAAGGATCTGCCGACCGCGCCTGACAACATCAAGAACGCGGTCGAGATCAACGTGCCCTTCTGGCTCGAGAACATCGACAAGCTGACCGAACGCTTCAACAAATGGGCCGCGAAATAACACGACCGTACCGCAGAGGCGGAGGGGCGCGCCCCTTCGCCGTGCCTTTTGCTTGAATTGATCCCGCGATGACAGCAGCGTCCCTGACTGACGCCGATGCGAAGACCAGCGTGCCGCTCAAGCGCCGCCTGAAACGGGCGGAGCGCGCGCGCCAGCTCAAGGCGTTCGCGCTGGTCGGGCCGCTGCTGCTGTTTCTGCTGTTCACCTTCGCCGGGCCCATCGCAGGCATGCTGTGGCACGCGGTCGATGACCGCGAGGTGCGCCAGGTTCTGCCGCAAACCGTCGCGTCTCTCGCCGGCTGGGACGGCAAGGATCTGCCGGACGAGAAGACCTATGCGGCCCTGGCAGGCGACCTCCAGGCAGCGCGCGCCGCCGGCACCATTGCGATCGCCGCCAAGCGGCTCAATTACGCGCTGAACGGCTTTCGCACCATCCTGATCAGCACCGCGCGCAATCTCAAGGCGATGCCCGAGCCCGGCACCGCAAAAGAAGCGCTGGGCAAGATCAACCCGGCATGGCGCGAACGCGCGACCTGGACGACGATCAGGGATGCCAGCGGTCCGGTCACCGGCTTCTATCTTCTGGGAGCGCTCGACCTTGTCAGGAACGCGGACGGCGCGATCGTCGCAGCCCCGCCGGATCAGGCCATCTATCGCGAGGTTTTCGCGCGCACGTTCCTGATTAGCCTCGGTGTCACGGTGCTCTGCCTGATCCTCGGCTTTCCGGTCGCCTATTTGCTGGCAACGCTGCCGCCGGGCCGGTCGAACCTCCTGATGATCTTCGTGCTGCTGCCGTTCTGGACCTCGCTTCTGGTCCGAACCTGCGCCTGGATCGTGCTGTTGCAAAGCAAGGGCGTCGTCAACGACAGCCTGCGCTGGCTCGGCATCATCGACGAGCCCCTGCGCCTGATCTACAACCGCTTCGGTGTTTGCGTGGCGATGACCCACGTGCTGCTGCCGTTCATGATCCTGCCGCTGTACAGCAGCATGAAGGCGATCTCGCCGGCCTACATGCGCGCCGCCGCCTCGCTCGGCGCAGCGCCCGTCACCGCTTTCTTGAGGGTCTATCTCCCGCAAACCCTGCCCGGCATCGGCGCGGGAAGCCTGCTCGTCTTCATCCTGGCGCTCGGCTACTACATCACACCGGCCCTGGTCGGCGGCGCCGCCGACCAGATGATCAGCTATTTCATCGCGCTCTACACCACCGAAACCGCCAATTGGGGCCTCGCTTCGGCGCTGGGAGCGGTGCTGCTGCTCGCCACCGTGCTGCTCGCGCTGGTCTATGGCAAGCTGGTGCAGGGCCAGCAGGTGACGGGAGGGATGAAGAATTGAGCGACGCCTCCCTCCGCACGCCCAGCCAGCGCATCGCGTGGATCGGAACCATCGTCATCTCGACCCTGGTGTTCATCTTCCTGATCGCGCCGATCCTGGCGATCATGCCGCTGTCCTTCAGCTCGGGCTCCTATCTCACCTATCCGCTGCCGGGATTCTCGTTCCGCTGGTACAACGACTTCATCAGTTCACCGCGCTGGATGAATGCGCTGAAGAACAGCATGATCATCGGCGTGGCCTCGACGCTGCTGTCCATGGTTCTGGGCACGCTGGCCGCCCTTGGGCTCGCGCAGTGGAAGAGCCGGTTCAAGCCGCTGGTGCTGGCGTTCGTGCTATCGCCGGTGGTGGTGCCCGGCGTGATCACCGCAGTCGGTCTCTATTTCTTCTTCGCGCCGATTGGCCTCACCGGCAGCTATCTCGGCCTGATCCTGGCTCACACTGCGCTCGCGACGCCCTTTGTGGTGATCACCGTCGGCGCGACGCTGCAAAGCTTCGACACCAACCTCGCCCGCGCCGCCGCCTCGCTCGGCGCCTCGCCGCTCGAGGCGTTCCGCCGTGTGATCCTGCCGCTGATCCTGCCGGGCCTCGCGTCGGGCGCCCTGTTCGCCTTCGCGACCAGCTTCGACGAGGTCGTGATCGTGCTGTTCATGGCGGGGCCCGAGCAACGCACCCTGCCGCGCGAAATGTTCAGCGGCATCCGCGAGAACATCAGCCCGACCATCACGGCCGCCGCGGTGATCCTGACGACGGTCTCGGTGATCCTGCTCGCCACGCTGGAGGGCTTGCGTCGGCGCAACGAGCGGCTGAAGGGCGAGGGCACTTAACCACCCTCCGCTGTCATTCCGGGGCGCGCGCAGCGCGAGCCCGGAATCCATCGGGCCGCAGCGACGGTGGATGAATGGATTCCGGGCTCGCGCCCAAGGGGGGCGCGCCCCGGAATGACGCAGAGCCCTACCTATTTTCCCACCCCACATCCCATCTCCCCGCCTTTGCCCGCGCGTCGATTTGTGGCTAGAACAGTCCCCGCAACAAAGCCCAAACAACAACGCCAAGGGAGAAACTCCATGCACAAACTCATCGCCGCGGTCGCGGCCGGTCTCGCCGTCGCCGCAAGCAGCGGCACGGCGCAGGCGCAGATTTCCGACAACGTCGTCAAGCTCGGCGTGCTCACGGACATGTCGAGCCTCTACGCCGACGCGACCGGGAAGGGTTCGCTGGCCGCCGTCGAGATGGCCGTCGCCGATTACGGCGGCAAGGTCGCGGGCGTGCCGATCCAGGTCGTGTCCGCCGACCACCAGAACAAGCCCGACGTCGGCGTCAACATCGCCCGCAACTGGTACGACAACGAGAAGGTGGACGCCGTCCTGGACGTGCCGACCTCCTCGGTCGCGCTGCCGATCTCGGCGCTGACGCGCGAGAAGAACAAGATCAACCTCAATTCCGGCGGCGGCTCGTCCGACATCACCGGCGTCGCCTGCTCGCCCAACACAGTGCACTGGACCTACGACACCTACGCGCTGTCGAACGTCGCCGGCAAGGCGATGGTCAAGCGCGGCGAGGACACCTGGTTCTTCGTCACGGCCGACTACGCCTTCGGCCAGGCGCTCGAGCGCGACGCCGCCAACGTGGTCAAGGAGAGCGGCGGCAAGGTGCTCGGCGACGTTCGCCATCCGCTCAACTCGTCGGACTTCTCGTCCTTCCTGCTGCAGGCCCAGGCCTCGAAGGCCAAGGTGGTCGCGCTGGCGAATGCCGGCGGCGACACCACCAATGCGCTGAAGCAGGCTGCCGAATTCGGCCTGACCCAGGGCGGCCAGAAGATGATCGCGCTGCTCATGGAAATCACCGACGTTCACTCGCTCGGCATCAAGGCGACGCAAGGCCTGATCATCACCGACGCGTTCTATTGGGACACCAACGACGAGACCCGCGCCTTCTCCAAGCGCTTCAACGAGAAGGTCGGCCACATGCCGACGATGATCCAGGCCGGCCTCTATTCGGCCACCATGCACTATCTCAAGGCGATCGAGGCCATCAAGACCGACGAAGCGCCGAAGGTGATGGAGCAGATGCGCAAGACGCCGGTGAATGACTTCTTCGCCAAGAACGGCAAGATCCGGATCGACGGCCGCATGGTCCACGACATGAATCTGTACGAAGTGAAGAAGCCCGAGGAGTCCAAGGGCGAGTGGGACCTCTACAAGCTGATCGCCACCGTGCCCGGCGACGAAGCCTTCCGCCCGCTCGACAAGGGCGGCTGCCCGCTGGTGAAGTGAGGCGGGCTCTATCCTCCGTCATTGCGAGCGCAGCGAAGCAATCCAGAAATGCATCCGCGGAGATAGCTCTGGATTGCTTCGTCGCCAGAACAAAATCGCTTCGCATTTTGTGCTGGCTACTCGCAATGACGAAAGACACGACAGCGCGCCCGGAGAAAACCGGGCGCGCTTCGATTAAGCAATCACGTGGTCTAGGTTACTCCGAGTACTTGAACTCGGGCATGGCCTTCAGCTGATCCTTGGTCGCGTTGAACACGGCGTGATCAGGATACCACTTCGACGAGGACGAGGTCGTGGTCGTGGTCGTCTTGGTCTCGGTGGTGCCGGTCGCCGCGCCAGTGGTCGTGCCGGCGGGCTTGGCGTTCGGGTTCGTGCCGGTGTAGGCCACCGCCTCGTTGACGAATTTCAGCTTCTCGTAGGGCACGGCGACGAGATGCTCGCCCATGCCGAGGAAGCCGCCGACGCCGATCACGGCGATCTTGATGTTGCCGCTCTTGTCCATCAGCAGGTCGTTGATCGAGCCGATGTTCTCGTTGGCCTCGTTGTAGACCTTGACGCCGTCCATCTTCGAGGTCCGCCATTCACCCGACGCGCTCGTCGTCGTTGTGGTCGCGGTCGAAGCGGTTGGCGACTTCTCGGTGGCAGCGGGATTTTGCGCAAACGCAACGGTCGCAAGCAAAGCGGTGCCGGCAAGGCCGGCGGCGATCGATTTCATCAACATTGTTGTCCTCTCCTTCAGCAGAAAACTTGTGCGGAGAGAACAGCGACGGACACGCACAGTTCCTCGCGTGCGGCAATTTCGTGCGCCATTGCGGCGTTGCGCCGCGACGAAAGGTTCCTGGAACGTGCGAGACGCACAGTTCCCCGCCGACGATCATGCGCCCTGGGATGAAGCATGTTCGCGGCGAGGAACGCGCCGACCTGCGTCGCTCAGGTCAGCTCTTGTAGTCGATCAGGAGCGCGGAGATGTCCGTGCCGGTCGCGCTCGTCGCGCTGCCGTTGGCGCCGTATGACGAGTTCGACGAAGACTGCGACTGCTGCAGCGCCTGAAGAAACTGCTCGAGGATCTTCGCCGTGCTGCTGTCGGTCGAGCTGCTGCTCGCCGGGTCCGTCGACGACGTCGAAGAATCCGAAGAGCCGTCGTCCGAGGGCGGCGGACCGGGAGGCGGGCCGCCGGCACCGCCGGGACCGCCCGGTCCCTTGGCGAAGGCAGACTGAAACACGCCTTTCAGCTCATCGGCCTGGCTCGACGTCAGCGTGCCGTTCGAGACCTCGTTGGAGATGAGGTCGTCGATCTTGGATTTCAGGCCGTCCTTGGACGGCTTGGTGCCGCTGGATTGATCGCTGGACCGGCTCTGCTGGAGCGCCGTATCGATGTCCTGCAGGGCGGTCGTGAGAGTGGATTGATCGGACGACGAGATCGTGCCGTCCGACACCTCTGATTGCAATTCCTGCTGTAGCCGCTGAAGCGGCGATTGGTAATTACTGGCGGAGGCCGCCGAAATCGAAGTCATTGAGTGCACCGTGGTTTTTGCGGGGTTTCGTACGCAACTGCGCCACGGTATGGTTAACGGGCTTAACGAGAGCTTGCCGCACGACGACGCCGTCGTTGCGAGGTGTTGCGAAAATTCGCCCGGAAACACACTGAAACAATAAACTTCGCCTTTTGGCCCGAATCTTGGACAAACAAGGCCCATGGCCATTCCTTCTCCCAACATCCTGGTCGTCGAGGACGATCGCGAAACCCGGACGTTGATTGCGAAATATCTGCGCAACAACTCCTGCAACGTCACCGCCGTGAGCGATGGCCGCGAGATGTCGCGTGCCATGGCCGACCACCGCGTTGATCTCATCATCCTCGACGTCATGCTGCCCGGCGAAGACGGCCTCAGCCTGTGCCGGAAGGTGCGCTCCGAGGCGCAGACGCCGATCATTCATGCTGACGGCCCGCGGCGAGGACGTCGACCGCATCGTCGGCCTGGAGATGGGCGCGGACGACTACCTGCCGAAGCCGTTCAATCCGCGCGAGCTGCTCGCCCGCATCAACGCGGTGCTGCGGCGTCAGGCCTCCGCACAGGCCGCAAGCTCCATCGAGGGCGCCTCGACACTCTCCTTCGAAGGCTGGCGCATCGATTTGCGCCTGCGCGAGCTGCGCAATCCGGAAGGCGCCCGCGTCGCGGTGACCAGCGCCGAGTTCGACCTGCTCAGGACGTTCTGCGAGCGTCCCGGCCGCGTGCTGTCGCGCGACAGCCTGCTCGACCTCACGCAAGGCCGCAACACCGGTTCGTTCGAGCGCTCCATCGACGTGCTGGTCAGCCGCATCCGCCGCAAGATCGAGCCCAACCCGGCCGATCCCATCATGATCAAGACGGTGCGTTCCGGCGGCTACCTGTTTACGCCCAGAACGGAAGCGGTTGCCGCGCCCCCGAGCAACTAAAGGGGCTTCGAGACGATGCGGCCGTTCGGGTTCTTTCACCTCAAGGGCATCGGCGGACAGATCGCCGCGCTGGTGCTGGCTTCGACCGTCGCGCTGCACCTCGTCGTCACCACCGCCTTCCTGCTCAGCCGCCCCGACCGCCCGGACAGCCCGCCTGATGGCGCGCATCAACTGACCGATGCCGCGTTGCTGCTCGGCTCGGCAAGGCCCGACGACCGGCCGCGCCTGATCGCAGATCTCGCGCGCGCCTTTCCGAAGCTCGAGCTCGAGACATTGCCGCCCGGCACGGCGGCGACGGTCAACGACAGCGAGGCCCAGCATTTGCGTGGCATCCGCCACCATCTCGCCCGCGGCTACAAGGTGGTGCAGCTCGCGCCCGAGGGCGATGCCCATCGCATCGGCGTGGAATTGCCCGACGGCAGCGTGATCGCAGGCCATGTCCAGAACGGCCCGCGGCCGTGGTTCTGGGGTGCACCGTGGCTGGTGACGCTGATGACGGCTTTCATCTGTATCACCGTGCTCGGCCTGTGGGCCGCGCGCGCGCTGGCGGCGCCGCTGTCGTCCTTTGCCAGGGCGGCCGAGAATTTCAGCCTGGATGGGACTGCCGATCCACTGCCCGAGCGCGGTCCGGAAGAGATCCGCTCGGCGGCCCGCGCGCTCAACCGCATGCATGAGCGCATTGCGCGGCTGATGTCGGACCGCACCAAGATGCTGGCGGCGATCAGCCACGATCTGCGCACGCCGATCACGCGGCTGCGCCTGCGCGCCGAGTTCATCGAGGACGAAGGCAACCGCAAGCGGATGCTGATCGACCTCGACCAGATGCGCTCGATGCTGGAGAGCGTGCTGTCGCTGCTGCGCAACGACCGCAAGATCGAAGCGGTGACGCTGGTCGATATCGCCAGCACGCTGCAGCTCATCGCCGACCAGTTCGGCGACATGGGCCATGTCGTGCACTATGACGGCCCGCCGTCTGCGACAGCGGCCGCGCGTCCCGACGATTTGCATCGCGGCGTCACCAACCTCGTCGAGAACGCGGTGCGCTTCGGCGCCGTGGTGACGATCCGCCTCGATGTATCCAGCACGGAACTCGTCATCGACGTCGAGGATGACGGCCCCGGCATTTCGGACGCGCGCAAGCAGGAGATGCTGGAGCCGTTCGTGCGCGGCGACGACGCGCGCACCATGGACGATTCCACCGGCTTCGGCCTCGGCCTGTCGATCGCGCGCGCGATCGCGCTCGCCCATGGCGGCGAGCTGTCGCTGCACGACCGCCAGCCGCACGGGCTGATCGTGCGGATGCAATTGCCGATATGGCAGCAGCCGCGGCTGGCCGCTTAAGCCGCGAGCGGCGGATATTCGACGGCCGACTCGTCGAAGATCGCGATCGCCTCGAAGCGATAATTGCAGGCGTGGCATGTCCAGAGATAGGAGACCCGCCCCTCGCCAGGCTCGATCCAGTCGGGCTGCGCGATCGGTGTCCCGCATTGTGCGCACGGGTTCTGCGTGGGGATGTCGCCGATGTCTGCTCGGGTCATGGACGTCCTCCCGAATGCTGTTGGTGCGATTTTTGGGCGAAGCACGAACGGACAGACCTGCTGTCGCGTAAGGCACTCCGCCGGCTCCGGACCTACCCCACGTTTGAGTCGTAAAAGCGACGGCTCGGCGAAAATCGCCGGTGGCGGCGTTTCGCCACATCATCGCCGTGTTCCCACGGCCTAACGCGCACGGGTGCGGGTCAGTTCTGCCGAGGAATATATCGATGAAAATTTTACGCGTTGCCGCGTTGCTCGCGGCAGGACTGATGCCGTCACTGATGTCGTCGCACGCCGCAATCGCAGGCCAGGCCGACTATGCCGAGATGGTGGCGATGCATGCGCGTGCCAACGGCGTGCCGGAGGCGCTGGTGCATCGCGTCATCATGCGCGAGAGCCGCTATCAGCCCGGCCTGGTCGGCCGTGGCGGCACCATCGGGCTGATGCAGATCAAGCTCGCGACGGCCCGCGGCCTCGGCTACACCGGCGATGCGAGCGGCCTGCGCGACCCCAACACCAATCTCACCTATGCCGTGAAATACCTCGCCGGCGCCTATCACGCCGCCAATGGCGACCATGACCGAGCCGTGCGTTATTTCGCGGGCGGCTATTACTACGCTGCAAAGCGGCAGCGTCAGGAAATGGTGCGGCAGGCGAGCTTCGAGCCTCAGATCGAGCCGGACGGCAATCCGCAGCCGATGTTCGGCGCCGCGCCGCATCGCAAGCTCACCCAGCACGTCCGCAACGCGCGGGCGCAGGTTCCTCGCGAATAATCCGTCATTCCGGGGCGATGCGAAACATCGAACTATGGTGCGCCCTTGCGCACCTGAGAATCTCGAGATTCCGGGTCTTGGTGCTTCGCACCATCCCGGAATGACTGCTCTGTGGCTAACGCGTTGACCACCCCGCCCCACTAGCCTACATTAGAGCTGTTCCGAGGGGTGCTCCGAGGAGGAGCTGAGATACCGCTAAACGGGCAGGCCTGCACTTCAGCAAGCATGTCCAGGACCGCGGTGACCCTTTGAACCTGATCCGGGTCATGCCGGCGAAGGGACAGGGATGTTGCAGACGACCAATCGACCGGATTCCCCGGTATCCATCATCGGCGCAGGCATAGCCGGAGCCTGGCAGGCGCTGTTATTCGCGCAGGCCGGCCACGCCGTGACCCTACACGAGCGCAGTGACGCCGACATGACCGATGCCACCAGCCATTGGGCCGGCGGCATGCTCGCGCCCTATTGCGAGGCGGAGGTCGCCGAACCCATCATCTCTAGGCTTGGCCTGCGCTCGCTCGACATCTGGCGGCGCGAGCTGCCCGACACCCCCTTCAACGGCTCGCTCGTCGTCGCCCATCCGCGCGAGCGCAACGATTTCGAGCGCTTTGCCCGCATGACCGACGGCCATCGCCGGCTCGATGCCAGCGGCCTCGCCGCGCTCGAGCCGTCGCTGGAAGGCCGTTTCCGCGATGCGCTGTTCTTCCCGGCCGAAGGCCATGTCGAGCCCCGCCGCGTGCTGCCGCAGCTGCACGCGCGCATCAAGGCCGCCGGCGGCACCATCAAGTTCGGCAGCGACGTCTCATCGGCCGACCTCGACGGCCTGGTGATCGACTGCCGCGGCCTGTCCGCGCGCGAGGAGCAAAGCGAGCTTCGCGGCGTCAAGGGCGAGATGATCCTGATCGAGACCTCCGAGGTGCAGCTGTCCCGCCCGGTGCGGCTGATCCATCCGCGCTGGCCGCTCTACGTGATCCCGCGCGAGGACAATCTGTTCATGCTGGGCGCGACCTCGATCGAGGCCGAGGACACCGGCGTGTCCGTCCGCTCCGCGCTGGAGCTCTTGGGCGCCGCCTATGCCGTGCACCCGGCCTTCGGGGAGGCGCGCATCGTCGAATTCGGCTCCGGCCTTCGCCCTGCATATCCCGACAATTTGCCGCGCATCGGCGTGCGCGGCGGCAAGATCAGCGTCAACGGGCTCTACCGCCACGGTTTCCTGATCGCCCCGGCCCTCGCCGAGCTGACGCTCAACTTCGTCGAGCGCGGCCAGATCGACAATGAGGTGATGCAATGCGCGTGATCGTGAATGGCGAGCAACGCGAGATCAGTTCCGCCAGCGTCGATGCGCTGCTCGCCGAGCTCGACTACGAGGGCACGCATTTCGCCATCGCGCTGAACTACGACGTCGTGCCGAAGAGCCGCTGGGCCGAGACGAGCCTGAAGGCCGGCGACGAGATCGAGATCATCACGCCGCGGCAGGGAGGGTGATGGGATGAAGCGCCCGCCTCACACTCCGCTGTCATCGCCCGGCTTGACCGGGCGATCCAGTACGCCGCGGCTTCACGATTCCAGCCGCGCCGCCGCGGCGTACTGGATCCCCGCCCCCCGTGCGCAATTGCGCACTAGGCGGGGATGACAGCGTCATTCAAGGAGACACCTCCCACATGGTGACCTTCTACGGCAAGACCTTCGCCTCCCGCCTGCTGATCGGCAGCGCGCTCTATCCCTCGCCGGCGATCATGCAGGACGCGATCCGCGCCTCCGGCTCGAACATCGTCACGGTGTCGCTGCGGCGCGAATCCGCCGGCGGCAAGACTGGGGACGCGTTCTGGAAGCTGATCCGCGAACTCGACGTCACGGTGCTGCCGAACACCGCCGGCTGCCGCAGCGTGCGCGAGGCCGTCACCACCGCAAAGCTCGCGCGCGAATTGTTCGGCACGTCCTGGATCAAGCTCGAAGTCATTGCCGACAACGACACGCTGCAGCCCGATGTCGTCGGCCTGGTCGAAGCCGCCACCATCCTGATCAAGGACGGCTTTGAAGTGTTCCCCTATTGCACCGAGGATCTCTCGGTGGCCAACCGCCTGGTCGATGCGGGCTGCAAGGTCGTGATGCCCTGGGCCGCGCCGATCGGCAGTGCCAAGGGCATCATCAATCGCGACGCGCTCAAGCTGCTGCGCGAGCGCCTGCCCGACATCACGCTGGTGGTCGACGCCGGCATCGGCGCGCCCTCGCACGCCGCCGAGGCGCTCGAGCTCGGCTATGACGCCGTGCTGCTCAACACCGCCATCGCCAAGGCCGCCGATCCCGTCGCGATGGCCAGGGCTTTCCGCCTCGGCTGTGAGGCCGGCCGCACCGCCTATGAAGCCGGGCTGATGAACGCCCGCGATTTTGCCTCCCCCTCCACCCCTGTCGTTGGGACCCCGTTCTGGCATGCCGTATCCTGATCGTTTTTATCCTGTGGTCGATAGCCTGGCCTGGGTCGAACGCCTGACAAAGCTCGGCGTCGGCACCATCCAGCTGCGCGCGAAAAATCTCGACGACGCGCAAGCCTTGCAGATCGTCACCGATGCGCTCGCCATCACCAAGGGAACGCCGGCCAAGCTGGTCGTGAACGATTATTGGCGCGCGGCGATCGTCGCCGGCGCGAAATATTTGCATCTCGGCCAGGAGGATCTTGCCGACGCCGATCTCAAGGCGATCCGCGAAGCCGGCCTCTCGCTCGGCGTCTCCACCCATGACGACGCGGAGCTTGAAACGGCGCTCGAGGCCAAGCCCGACTATGTCGCGCTCGGCCCGATCTTCTTCACCACGCTCAAATCCATGCGCTTCGAACCGCAGGGCATTGCCAAGATCACGGAATGGAAGAAGCGCATCGGCCCCATCCCGCTGGTCGCGATCGGCGGCATCAAGTTCGAGCATGCCGCCGAGATCTTTGCCGCCGGCGCGGATTCCATCGCGGTGGTGTCCGACGTCACCCAAAATGCCGACCCCGATGCACGGGTGCGGCAATGGCTGGGCCAGTCGAAGGAGGCCGCGTGATACGCCTCGCTCTCTCAACACACTCCGCCGTCATCGCCCGGCTTGACCGGGCGATCCAGTACGCCGCGGCTTCTCCGTACCCCACTACGGTCTCTGGAATACTGGATCCCCGCTTTCGCGGGGATGACAGCGGTAATTGTCTTTCGCTCAGCGACACAAACGAACTGAATTAAGGAGGATCCCATGAACATTCGCTCCAACCCCGAAAAGACCGTCCCCGCCGTCACCACCGGCCCGCTTCCCTCCTCGCGAAAGATCTTCGCAACGCCCGATGCCGCGCCTGATATCCGCGTGCCGCTGCGCGAGATCATCCTCTCGGAAGGTGCGGGCGAGCCGAACCTGCCTGTTTACGACACCTCCGGCCCCTACACCGATCCATCCGTCACCATCGACGTCAATGCCGGCCTTGCCCGCAACCGCAAGCAATGGGTGCTGGAGCGCGGCGGCGTCGAGGAATATGAGGGCCGGCAGATCAAGCCGGAGGACAATGGCAGCGTCTCCACCGACAATGCGGCGCGTTCCTTCGCCGCCTATCACAAGCCCTTGCGCGGCCTCGACGGCCACAAGATCACGCAGCTCGAATTCGCCCGCGCCGGCATCATCACCAAGGAGATGATCTACGTCGCCGCGCGCGAAAACCTCGGCCGCAAGCAGCAGCTCGAGCGCGCCGAAGCCGCCCTCGCCGACGGCGAGAGCTTTGGCGCCTCGGTGCCCGCCTTCATCACCCCGGAGTTCGTGCGCAGCGAGATCGCGCGCGGCCGCGCCATCATCCCCTCCAACATCAACCACAGTGAACTCGAGCCGATGATCATCGGCCGCAACTTCCTGACCAAGATCAACGCCAATATCGGCAACTCGGCGGTGACCTCCTCGGTCGAGGAAGAGGTCGAGAAGATGGTGTGGGCGATCCGCTGGGGCGCCGACACCGTGATGGACCTCTCCACGGGCCGCAACATCCACACCACGCGCGAATGGATCCTGCGCAACGCGCCGGTGCCGATCGGCACGGTGCCGATCTACCAGGCGCTGGAGAAGTGCAACGGCGATCCGGTCAAGCTGACCTGGGAGCTCTACAAGGACACGCTGATCGAGCAGTGCGAGCAGGGCGTCGACTATTTCACCATCCACGCCGGCGTGCGCCTGCAATACATCCACCTCACCGCGAGCCGCGTCACCGGCATCGTCTCGCGCGGCGGCTCGATCATGGCGAAGTGGTGCCTGGCGCATCACAAGGAGAGTTTCCTCTACACCCATTTCGACGAGATCTGCGACCTCATGCGCAAGTATGACGTCTCGTTCTCGCTCGGCGACGGCCTGCGTCCGGGCTCGATTGCGGATGCCAACGACCGCGCGCAGTTCGCCGAGTTGGAGACGCTCGGCGAGCTGACCAAGATCGCGTGGGACAAGGGCTGCCAGGTCATGATCGAGGGCCCCGGCCACGTGCCGATGCACAAGATCAAGATCAACATGGACAAGCAGCTCAAGGAATGCGGCGAGGCGCCGTTCTACACGCTTGGACCGCTGACCACCGACATCGCGCCGGGCTACGACCACATCACGTCAGGCATCGGCGCCGCCATGATCGGCTGGTTCGGCTGCGCCATGCTCTGCTACGTCACGCCGAAGGAGCATCTCGGCCTGCCCGATCGTAACGACGTCAAGACCGGCGTCATCACCTACAAGATCGCGGCCCACGCCAGCGATCTCGCCAAGGGCCATCCCGCCGCGCAACTGCGCGACGACGCACTGTCGCGAGCCCGCTTCGAATTCCGCTGGACCGACCAGTTCAACCTCGGACTCGATCCCGATACGGCAAAAAGCTTCCACGACGAAACCCTGCCGAAGGAAGCCCACAAGGTCGCGCATTTCTGCTCGATGTGCGGCCCAAAATTCTGCTCGATGAAGATCACGCAGGACGTGCGCGATTACGCGGCGACGCTGAATGATCCGAACAGCGTGGGGATGTCGATGAGCGGCACCGCCGAGGACGGCATGGCCAGGATGAGCGCGAAGTTCAAGGAGATGGGGTCGAGCGTATATCTGGATGCGGAGAAGGTGAAGGAGAGCAATCGGGTGTTGTGAGGGGGAACGCCGCTCCACGAGGCATGACCTCTTGAACGACTTTTACTGGAAGGTCACCGTCGATGGATAGGAGCAGCATTATCCAACGCATAGCGGCAGACGTCTTGGAGGTCTCGATCAACGAAATTGACGTTGATCGAGACCTTTTTGAGTTGGGCATGGATTCGCTCGCGCTAATCAGGCTCCTCGGCAGCATCGAAACTGAACTCAATGTTTTGTTGCCGTTCGAGGCTGCCTTTAGTTGCGGACGCCCCACCGTAGCCAACCTTTCAAAGCTGTTTGACTGAAATGGCCAGCACACTCACCTTTGTTTTGGGCGCTATTCTTGGACTGCTGGCCCCTTATTTTACGCACAGGCACACTATAAACCTCAAGATAATGGAGCAGTATCTTGAAGCCCGTAAGCTGATTGCGAAAGAAATCGCACCTCTTACCAATCTCAAATTGCCTACGGATGAAGCCGAACAGAAACTGCAAGAACTGAGCAACAAGGTATCGACGTTGTACTACGAGCACTACGATCTACTGCCTGCCGAAGTTCTGAGAGCCTTGATGTTATTAGACGTCGCCCTCGCGGGCGCAGTCGACGGTCCACTCACTGTACGCGGCGGCAATGTCGTCAAGATGAATCCGGCAGAAGTCAAGGAATTCGTCGACAAGCTCACCATGTTTGAGAATTTTGCGGTGGTGATGGCGCTCTCGCTACAATCTCAAAATCGGATAGTTCGTACTACCCAAATCATACGGCTCCATGCGCGCTACGTACTGCACGCAATGAATAATTTTTCATCGATAAACTCAATATTCTCACTGAAACGCGCACTCGCGAAGAAGCCTCATCGAAGCCCGTAGGGTGGGTTAGCGTAGCGTAACCCACCACTTGGCATCCAAAGGCTCTCCAGACGTGGTGGGTTACGCTTTGCGCCGTCGTGTGTTGAACGACCTCGCTCGTGAGCGGCTAACCACCCCACGGGCTGGGCGAGCGCGGCCAGCTCTTCGCGGTTCATCGTCGGGCCACTTCGTGAGACGGCATCAAGAAGCCGTCCGCTTCAACAATGGCTGATCGCGCCTGACGTCGAGCGCGCATTCGGCCTCCCAGGGGAAATGGCGATTGACGTCCTGCCAGACGATTTGGAGACAGGGGAATGCGATCTGCGATTTCCGATAGAACCAGATCGCAGTGCCGAGATAATCAGGATAGGCTCCGAACGGCACCTGCAAGAAGCCGAGTTTGTAGCCGTTCTCCAGCAGCTCGTCGGAGATATCGCCGTCGACGAATTGATGGCCCGCGGCAGCGCGATCGCGGATAAGGTTGATGATGGCTTGCGCGTTTTGAGCGCTCTGGCCGAAGATGATGAGCTCGGGGTGGCCGTAATTCAGATACAGACCAGTCGAAAATGCGAACGGCGGGGTGGCATCTTGTATGCCCGTGATATGGCAGCCGTGGTTGCGGACGTTGCGCAAGATGATCTCGTCGGCCTCGTGTTCGGGCTCCGGCCACTCGAACTGGTCGTGCATTTGTCCCCCGACAGGCCTGCGGCGTCCGTCGCTTCCGCACTCCTGACAATTTCGACGGCAGATTCAGAGAAGAAGCAAGTCAATAATCGCATCGCAGATGTCCAGCACCGTTCACCGCCTCCCCGATCAGCTCCGCGAAAACCTCCGTCTCGTCTTCGTCGGCACCGCCGCCTCGACGCGCTCGGCAGAGCTCGGACACTACTACGCTCATCCCGGCAACCGCTTCTGGCGCGCGCTGCATGAGGCCGGGATTACGCCGCGGCGGTATCAACCGGGCGAGTTTGCGTCGCTGATCGAGCTCGGGATCGGCTTCACCGATCTCTCCAAGTCGGGCGCGGGGATGGATCACCAGATCGCGGCGGATGAGATCGACGTGCCGGGCTTCAGGGCCAAGATGGAGAAATATCGGCCGCGGACGATTGCATTCACGAGCAAGAAGGCGGCCAGCTTGTTTTATGGCAGGCCGTCGAGCGGCATTGCGCTGGGGCGGCAGAAGCGTGATGCGGGCTTGCCGGAGATATTCGTGCTGCCGTCACCGTCGGGCGCGGCGTCAGGGCATTGGACGCTGGAGCCGTGGCGGGAGCTGGCAAGGTGGACCGCTGCGTAGGGTGGGTTAGACGTGCGGCTGCGCGAAGCGCGGGCCGCGCGGCGTCACCCACCGCTTCTGTCGCCGCGGAGGCGCACGCGGTGGGTTACGCCTTGCGCCGTTCCGTGTTGAGCGACCGCACTTGTGAGCGGCTAACCCTACGCACCGCCGCCCAGCGCCGCCAGCTCGCGCGCGAGATTGGCGCGGGCTTGCCGGTCGAAGGTCGCGGCGAAATCCGGATCGGGAAAGATCACCTCGCGCGCCGCGAAACGGCGGAGCACCCGGGCGCGACCGATGCGATAGTCATGTTCGCTGACATGGCTGAACTCGCGGCGGATCGCGGCGGCATAGGCGTCGTAGCGCGCGGGATCGGCGCCGAGAATGCCGAGATCGATCGAAATCAGGATCGCCCCTAGGCGATCGCCGGCATCCACATCGTGCGTTTTCGTCAGGCGGATCAGGCGGCCGACCTCCTGACGAAGCTCGATGCGGACCTGCTGCTCGGCGAGCTCCGCGCTGCGTTCCTCGTTGTCGGACCTGGCAGGATCGTAGACGACATCATGCCACCAGATCGCCTCCGTCAGCGTCTCGCGCTCGACAGCCGAAAGACTGTCGACCCGCGCGAGCGCGGCCAGGCAATCCTCGATATGCGCGAGATTATGATAGTGGCGGCCGGGCGCCGCGTACGCGACGGCCAATTCTTCGCGGTTCATCGGCAAGGCATCCCGCATACGTCCTACAGATCGAAATTCGTCGGCATCATCACCACGTCGCGGATGGTCATGCCGCGCGGGCGGGTCAGCATGAACATCACGACGTCGGCGACTTCGCTGGCTTCCAGCAGGCTGCCGGAATCCCTGGCTTCCTGCAGCTTCTCTGCCGGCCAGTCCGCCAGCAGCGACGTGACGACAGGACCGGGCGAGATCGAGCCGACGCGAATGCCGTGCTTGAAGACCTGGCGCCGCACCGTCTGGACGAAACAGTTGATCGCCCATTTCGACGAGGCGTAGACCGGCTCCCACGGCGTCGGGAAATGCGCGGCCAGCGAGCTGGTGACGATGATGTCGCCGCTGCGGCGCGCGATCATGTGCGGCAGCACGTCGTGCACGTTCTTCATCACGACATTGACGTTCAGGTTCAGCATCCGGTCGATCGCCATGACGTCGGCATCGACGAGGTCGCCACCGACATAGCTGCCGGCGTTGGCATGGAAGATGTCGAGCTGGCCCGTTTTCTCCAGCACGCGCGGCAGCAGCGTTGCGCAGTCCCTGGGATCGAGCAGGTCGACGAGCAGCGGGATCACGGCATCGCCGTGCTTTTTGCAGAGCGCCTTCAGCGAGGCCTCGTCGCGGTCGACCATCACCACGCGCGCGCCGGCGGCCAGCATCGCCTCGGAACTCGCGAGTCCGATGCCCGACGCGGCCCCGGTTACGGCGGCAACCTTGCCGTCCAATTTTCTTTCCATGGGATCACCATCCTGCTGATGTCAGGCAGTATAGCGATCCCGGGAGAATTGGCGATGTGGATCGCTGCGTAGGGTGGGTTAGCCTCGCGGATTGCGCGAAGCGCAAAGCGCGCGGCGTAACCCACCAAGTCTGCCGCCGCGGATGCAGAAGTGGTG
The DNA here is from genome assembly GCF_004114955.1 of Bradyrhizobium guangzhouense. NCBI lineage: Bacteria > Pseudomonadati > Pseudomonadota > Alphaproteobacteria > Hyphomicrobiales > Nitrobacteraceae > Bradyrhizobium > Bradyrhizobium guangzhouense. The sequence goes on along the minus strand of NZ_CP030053.1, from coordinate 1,819,854 downwards.
GGTTACGCCAAGCAGATGCGCTTCGCACATCTGCATAGCTAACCCACCCTACCGCACCGTCTTTCCCTCACCCCGCATACGCCTTGTCCAGATCCGCGATCACGATCTTCTTCATCCCCATCATCGCCTGCATGACGCGGTTCGCCTTGGTGCGGTCGGGGTCGCCGAGATAGCGGCCGAGTGCTGACGGCACCACCTGCCAGGACAGGCCGAACTTGTCCTTGAGCCAGCCGCAGCGGGATTCCGCGCCGCCGTCGGCGGTGAGCGCTTTCCAGAAGTAATCGACCTCGCCTTGCGTCTCCACGCTGATGAAGAACGACACCGCCTCGTTGAAGCGGTGCTGCGGCCCGCCATTGAGCGCATGGAAGCGCTGTCCCTCGAGCTCGAACACCGCCATGAAGTCGCTGACGGTCTGGATCCTGGCGTTGGGAAACACCGATTTGTAGAACGCCACGGCTTGCGGAACGTTGTTGTCGAACCAGAGAAACGGCGTGATGGAGGTCATGAGCGCTATCCTTTGCATCGAACCGGACGCACCCGGGTGCGCCGTCGCCCAAGGACGAACCGGCGGACGATCTTCCGACAGGCGGAATGATGCTTTTTTGCCCCCGAACGGCCCCAGACTACACCAAACGGATGATGCCGCGCCCCATGGACGTCGCGCGCGGACACTTGCAAGGGCGCAACCGGGACGATACGACTTTGAGTGGAAAAGCCGGGATCAACCGGCAATCTTGTTTCGAGGAAGCCGCCGCATGAGCGACGATCTCTCGGGTGTCTGGGACGGCACTTACATCCAACCCGGCACGGGAATGGTCACGTTCACGGCGACGCTGATCGAGACCGGCGGCGCGCTCTCGGGCCACGTCACCGAGCCGTGCTCCAATCCGCACTGCCCGATACGGACTCACAGCGCCTCGATATCGGGCCATCGCGCCGGCAGCGTGGTGTCGTTCGTCAAGCGCTACGAGCCGCCGGGCTACGGCTTCGACATCGTCCACTATGACGGCATCATGAACGGAGAGGCCACCGAGATCGACGGGCGCTGGCGGTTGCCGGGTACGTCAGGATCGTTCCTCATGATCCGCTCCGGCAAACGCGCGCAGGCCGTGACGACCGACGATAGAGCCAAGCAATCGGCGCGCTGAGAGCATGCGGCGGTGACTGCGTGGTCTCGTAACCCACCAATTCTGTCACAGCGGAAACCAAAGCGGTGGGTTACGGCTTCGCCTAACCCACCCTACGGCACCGTTTTCCACGGCACCGTCTACTGCATCGTGATTGCGAGCCCGCTCAGATCGGCATTCGCCATCAGGCCGGTCTGGGTGCCCGACAGCTCCAGCACCGCGCCCTTCTGGTTGGTCAGCACGATGGCGCGGGCGCCGCGGCCGAGGGCGAGGCCGGCACCGGCAGCGCCGTAGACGCCGGCAACGTCCGACGGCCTGACGATGTTGGAGACGCGGCCGCGCAGCACGGTCTTGGAGCCGCCGAAGACGAGGCCGTAATCGAGTCCGCCGGTCGAGAGCGCATAGGAGCGGCCGTGGAAGTTCAGGACGCCCGAGCCGCCGGAGCCGCCGATGAACCAGCCCGCCTTGTAGATCGTCAGCACCACGGTGCCGCCGTCGGCCCGCGCCGCGGTCGAAAGGCCGGCCAGCGCGGCAATGGCGACGAGCGCGGCACGCAAGGTGGAAGCAATCTTCATGAGGCGTCTCCGGGGGCTATTTTCTGGGAGGAAAAGCGAATCAGACGCCGCAATCTATCCGATCGATCACGGCGGCAACATGATGGGGGCGTTGGTGAGGCGCGAGCCGGCAGCCACACATTCAGCTGTCATCGCCCGGCTCGACCCACGGGTGTCCGGTTCGATTGTTGTGGACAGGGTGCATGACGGGGATTCTTCTGTGTTTCGAGCGCTTCGCACACGTTCGAGACACGGAAGGAAGTCCACGCCATGCGGCATCAGAATAGCGTATTTCACAGTCTAACGAAGCAAATCCCTTGGTCTAAGTTCGAACAGGTCGTGGAGAAGTACGGGGCCGATCGATTGGTGCGCAAGTTGACGACGAAGCGCCACTTTATTGCACTGCTGTATGGGCAATTGAGCGGCTCGACGAGCCTGCGGGAGATCGTGACTGGGATGGCAAGCCACGAGACGCGGCTTTATCACGTGGGGGCGGCGCCGGTGAAGCGCTCGACGATGTCGGACGCCAACTCGCAGCGACCTTGGCAGGTGTTCAGCGAGCTGTTCGCACAGATGCTGCCGCAGGCGCATCGCGGGCTGCGGCGGGCAACCGCGGATGCGGTCCGCCTGATTGATTCTACCAGTATTAGGCTCTCCAGCCTGAGCGAGAGCTGGGCGACATTTTCGGCCGATGTGTTCGGGGCCAAGGCGCATATCGTCTACGATCCGAATGCCGATCGGCCGGTTTACTTTGCGGTGACGCCAGCCAACGTCAACGACATCACGGCTGCGAAGGCCATGCCGATTGAGCTGGGCGCAACCTACGTCTACGACCTCGGTTACTACGATTATGGCTGGTGGGCGAAGCTCGATGAGGCCGGCTGCCGCTTCGTGACGCGGTTGAAGAAGAACACTCCGCTCGACGTGATAAGGGAGAACCACGTCTCCAAGAACAGCAATATTGTGAGCGACCGGATCGGTCACTTGCCGGCCCGCCTCGCCAACAGCCGCAAGAATCCGCTGCAAGTTCCGGTCAGGGAGATCTGCGTCGTCATTGAGAGCGGCAAGCAGTTGCGTATCGTGACCAATGATCTCGACGCGTCGGCAGAAGAGATCGCCGAGCTCTACAAACAGCGCTGGCAGATCGAATTGTTCTTCCGCTGGGTCAAGCAGACGCTTCGAATCAGGCATTTTATCGGCGTCTCCGAGAACGCAGTCCGCATTCAGATCGCCATCGCCCTGATCGCGTTTCTCCTCCTGCGCATGGCCCAGCTCGCTCAAAAAGCGGTACACAGTCCCCTCGAATTTGCCCGGCTCGTCCGCACCAATCTCATGCACAGACGTCCGATCAACAACTTGCTCGAACCTCTGCAGTCCGTCCCTATCAACCAAAACCAGTTGAACCTTGGACTATACTTCCAATGAACCGGACACCCGTGGGCTCGACCGGGCGATCCAGTACGCCGCGGCGGATATGGTGAGAGCGAACTCTTCCACGCTGGCCTCTGGAATACTGGATCGCCCGGTCGAGGCCGGGCGATGACAGCGGAGTTCGAGGCCGCAAGTCACTCCACTCACCCTTCCCCATCATGCCATCCTGCCACTGTTTTGCCCGACGGGTCAATCAAAATTTCTGCCTTCCCGAAATTCCTGTTTCCGATCGTTTCTACTGTGCATGGGGTTGTTTTCGCGATTTGCGGTCGAGCGCGGCCCGCACCGATGCGCCTGACATATCCGTGAACGGCGTTGCGGCGGCTTGCAAGATACGCCGTTTTGCCGCACGAGTTGACGTATCACATCCCACCAGGAGATTTTCCATGCGTCGCGTTTTCGCCCTTTGTGCCGTTGCCGGCATCGCCAGCTCCGTGTTTGCCGCGCCCGCCTCCGCGAAGGTCGGCTATTACGTGATCCGCTGGGACAACACGGGCATCTGCCAGGTCTGGAACGAGGACCTGCACTACAAGCCGCTGCAGTGGGGCGTCTCGACCTACAAGGTCGTCAGCAAGCCGTTCCCGACCTTCACCCAGGCCTCCGACCTCCAGATCAAGATGCGCGGCGAGCGCCGCTGCACGCTCTGAGCCATCAGGCCGTTTCTGTTCGAGGGCGGGTTGCGCGAGCAGCCCGCCCTGTTCTTTTGGCCGGCGAATTGCGCGATTTCCCGCGTTGACGCTTTGAACCTGATCAGCACACGGAACTACTCACCTCTTGTCCGGGGCGCAGGCTGAGGAAGCGCCCCGCACCCCCTCCCCGTCATTGTCGGGAGGCGCATCACATCTTTCAATTTGAGGAGCTGATCCATGCGTCGTCGTATTTCCATGCTCTGCGCTGCCGCCGGTCTCGCCGCTGCCGCTTTCGTCGCTGCGAGCCCGGCCCAGGCCGGCTATCACCTGATCCGCTGGCAGGACAGCGGCTTCTGCCAGATCTGGGACGAGAGCATTCCGACCACGCCGTGGCCCGCCGGCTATCATCGCGCCAGCGCGAGCGTCCCGACCTTCGTCGATGCACTCATGATGAAGGACAGCGCGCTCAAGGCCGGTCACTGCAGCTGGTAAGACTTCGATCGGCGGACGACAGGGCCGGGCAAGGATGCGGTGCTAGCATTCCCTGCCCGGTCTTTTTTTGCCTCACGGACAGGAGCAGGTCGATGCGCGCCCGGACCACGCTGCTTGCGGCTCTCGCCGCTTCGCTGCTGCTCGCCGCGGCCGCAGAGGCGCAAGCCCCGCGATCCTTCCGCGTGATCTCGCCGATCTTCGGCCAGCTCGTCGCCTTCACGATGCCGTCGCATTTCGCGGCGGTGTTCGAGAACACCAATGGCGGTCACTACATCCGCGAAGCCGTGCTGAAAGGCGAGACGCCCGAGCGCTGGACGCAGATGATCACGGTGACGGGCGAAAAGGGCATGACGCTGACGCCAGGGAGCTCGCCGGAGATGTTCGCGGGCACGATCGCCGGCGGCTTCAAATCGGCCTGCCCCGACAGTTTTGCAGCGAGGCCCCTGGGCGAGACCAGGTTCGGCCGCTTCGAGGGCTTCATCGCAGTGATCGGTTGCGGCCGCATCGACAGCGGCCCGACGCGGCATAGCGAGACCGCGCTCTTGATCACGCTGAAGGGCGCGAGCGACTATTACACGATCCAATGGGCCGAGCGCGGCCCCGAAAGCGACGAGCCGCCGGTCAACGACATCAGCTGGCAAACGCGCCTGCGCGATCTCAGCCCGATCGATCTCTGCCCGATCGTATCGGGCGAAGCCGCGCCCTATCCGAGTTGCGTAAACAGGAACTGAGCGCTCTCAGGCGTCCTTGTGCGCACCGGGATGAATCAAGACATCGCGGGCGGCCGACAAGTCGATGAAGGCCTGCGCGCTGCCGCCCTGGTCGGGATGCATGCCCTTGGCGGCGCGGCGATAGGCCTGGTTGATGTCCTCGCAAGTGAGCTGCACCGCGAGCGGCAGGCCCAGCATCTTGCGGGCGCGATCCTCGCTCGACAGTTTCTTCGGCGCTGCGTTGCGGCGGCCAAAACGCGGCGCGGTCAAATCATGGACCACATCGAGGATCACGCCGACGCGGCGCCGCGCGGCGAGCGTCACGCCGTGATCGTCATTGTCCGCCGCCTGGCGCAGCACCGGCAGCGCCTGTTCGGCGGCCTGGCGCAACGTGGGATCATTGCTCGTCCTGATGATCTCGGCCACCAGCCGGCCGGCTTCGGCCCAATCGGCGACATCCGCCGACCGCAGGCGCTCGAGCGCCAGTTTCCAGGATTCAAGTCGTTCCATCATGCGCGCAACGTTTAACAACGCAGGCGAGTATGCCAAGGCCGCCGTTTCCGACCCCTTAATTTCGGGTTAGCCTTTCAAGAAACTTAGAAGCGAATCCGGGAGGAAATTGCCATGACATTGCTCGCAAACCACATCGCTGTCGTCACCGGCGCCGGTTCCGGCATCGGCCGGGCGATCGCCGCCGGCTATGCCCGTGAGGGCGCGCAAGTGGTGCTGCTCGACGTCAACGCCGCGACGGTCGCGGAGGCCGCCGAGGAGATCCGCAAGGCCGGCGGCAAAGCCACGAGCTTTGCGCTCGACGTGACCAAACGCGAAGACTGCTTCGCCCTGGCCAAGCAGGTCGCCGACAAGGTCGGGCAGGTCTCGATCCTCGTCAACAATGCCGGCATCACCCGCCGCAACGCCATCACGGCGGAGACCGAGGCGGTGGCCAAGGACTGGAACGACATCATCTCGCTCAACCTCAACGGCGTCTTCAACGTGACGCAGGCCTTCCTCGCACCCTTGCGCGCAGCCAAGGGCCGCATCGTCAATATCGCCTCGATCCAGTCCTTTGTGCATCTGCGCACGCCGAGTTCGGCCGCCTACACCACGTCGAAGCACGGCGTGCTCGGCTTCACCAAGGCGCTGGCGGTCGAGCTCGGCAAGGAAGGCGTGCGCGTCAACGCGATCGGGCCGGGCTTCATCGAGACCAACATCAACGCCCATGTGCGCGCCACCAATCCGGCTTTGGTGCAAGCCTTCGTCGACCACACCCCGCTCGCGCGCACCGGCAAGCCCGAGGACATCGTCGGTCCTGCGATCTTCCTCGCGTCCGACCTGTCGTCCTTCGTCACAGGATCGATCGTCATGGTGGACGGCGGATATCGCACGGTGTGAGCGAGATCGGTCCGCATCGCTATGCATCTCGTGCCAATCGCGGCAGCGCGGCGGCATTCCCAAGGTCATCTCGTGCGATCGCCGGGAATTAACCTTTCGTTAACCAAACCCGCCCACCGTAGATCTACGGCTTAGGATATTCGGCTTGGGGGTCGTTTGTTCTCGATCCGCTTCCAACGATGGAAGCGGGCGTTGATCGGGGAGTGTGTTGATGACCACTGTTCATGTCGCGGCGCCCGAGGGCGCGCAATTCCTTGCACCCAATGAGATCGTTCCACTGTTGATCGGCGCGACCGTCGGCGAGGTCGAGCGCGAGCTCGTGCTGCAGACGCTTGCGCGCTGCGACGGCAACCGCACGCGTGCCTCGCGTGTGCTCGGCCTGTCGGTGCGCACGCTGCGCAACAAGATCAGGACGTATGCGGCCTCCGGCATCGAGGTGCCGGCCTATCACGACTAGCGCGTGCCGGGGCCGAAGGCCATCCGATACAGCTTCGTGCCCACAAGCAGTGACAAGGTGATGATCGCGACCCAGGCCGCGGTCAACGCGACCGCGCGCAACGCGAAGGCCGTCAGTATGGCCCACGACGGCTGCGGCTCCTCGGCATAGCCAACCGGGACGACATCGGGCACGAGCAGATGGGCGAGACCGAGCGTCGCTGCGAGCACGACCGCGGACAGGCAAAAGATTTTCCACGCAGCGCGCATCCGTCGTTCCCTGCAAGGGTTGTGGCCGCGTATCATCAGTGACACGGCGTCCTGCGGTGCCGATTGATGTTGATCAAGCCCGCCCCGACGCGCGGGCGGAATTGCTGCTGTCGTCAAACGCCGCTAAGTAGCAAGCATGCCAAGAGGGAGTAGCGGCGTGGCAGACGATCAGGGACGGCCGGGACCTCAGGGTCCGCGCGGACGGCAGGGCGAACCGGGACGGCCGGGGCCGCAGGGGCATCCGGGCAAGCGAGGACCGGACGGCGCACGCGGCAAGCCGGGACCGCAGGGCAAGCCGGGACCAGCCGGCAAGGCTGGCGTACAGGGCAAGGCTGGTCTGCCGGGCAAGCCAGGCGAAGCTGGTCCGCGGGGCGCCGCAGGACCGCTAGGCGCCGCCGGTCCCCAAGGCGCCGCCGGCCCCCACGGCCCCGCCGGTCCCCAAGGCCCGCGCGGCGAGCCGGGCCCGCCCGGCCAATTACCGTCGATCGAGCAAGTGCTGCCATGGCTCGAACAGCTGTTCGACGCCTGGGATGAGCGCCGCCGCCAGCGCGAGCAGGAGGCCGCCGAGCGCGCTGCGCTGGAAGCCGCCGTGCACGAGGCCGAAGACGAATTCTCGGACAACGATAACCACGAGGGCGAAGGCGACGAGCCCAGGAAAAAGAAGAAAAAGAAGAAGCACGGCCACAAGGACTAGCGGCTACTCCGCCTGGTCGTCCCGCCGCGGCACCATGCCCATGCGCTCGAACTGCCAGCGCATGGCGCGGTACCAGAGATAGCCGACCGCCGCGCCACAAACCGCTGGGATCACCACGTTCGCGCTCGAAAACGAGCCGCTCCACCACATCATCCACGCGGTCCACAGCAGCGTGAATATGATGGCACCTGCTTTCAGCGGAAGAAGGGGACGGCTCATGGTTCCTGCTCCGGGTTGTCAGAACCCCGGCAGACATCATGGCGCATCACGACCGCCGCCTCCGTGAGGCGCGTCACGGTGGGAGGTTGTGGAACCTCTAACCGAAGCGCAGCCGCGTACGCTCCTTCGCTTTCTCCGCCTCGATCTCGCGATCCCGCGCCGGTGCGTGGGTGTGCAGCGAGGTCAGCAGTTTTCGTGCAGCGTCTGAAACCTCCGCCACCGCGCGGTCGAAGGCCGCCTCGTTGGCCTGTGATGGCTTGTTGAAGCCGGAGAGCTTTCGCACGAACTGGAGCGCGCTGGCGTGGATTTCATCCTCCGTCGCCGGCGGCTCGAAATTGAACAGCGTCCTGATATTGCGGCACATGCAGTTTCTCCGGTGGTTTCCTGATAGACGATCGGCCAAGCCGAAATCCTACATCGTTCCGCCCTCTTCTGCTAAGGTCCGCACCAACGCGGCCGCCGGATATGAGCCGCCTGGGGAGAGGAACATGAAAGTTTATTGTGCAGCGCTGTCGGCCGTTCTGCTGTCCGTTTCCGCATCAGCATTCGCCGCGGACTACCCGGCGCCGAAGCAGGGCGATTGGGTCGTCAGGGATTTCAAATTCCACACCGGCGAGGTCATGCCGGAACTGAAGCTGCATTACACCACGGTCGGCGAACCGACCGGACAGCCGGTGCTGGTGCTGCACGGCACCGGCGGCTCGGGCGCGAGCATGCTGAGCCCCGCCTTTGCCGGCGAATTGTTCGGCGCCGGCCAACCGCTCGACGCGTCCAAATATTACATCATCCTCCCAGACTCGATCGGCCACGGCAAGTCGTCGAAGCCCTCCGATGGCATGAAGACGAGCTTTCCGAAATACGATTACGACGACATGGTCGAGGCGCAGCATCGCCTCGTGACTGAAGGCCTCGGCGTCAAGCACCTGCGGCTCGTGATCGGCAACTCCATGGGCGGCATGCAGACGTGGCTGTGGGGCGAGAAATATCCGAAGGACATGGACGCGCTGGTGCCGATGGCCTCGCAGCCGACCGAGATGGCGTCACGCAACTGGATGCTGCGGCGGATCATGCTCGATACCATCAGGAACGATCCCGACTACAACGGCGGAAATTATACCAGCCAGCCACGGATGATGAAGTATGCGATCACCGCCTACGGCATCGCCAGCATCGGTGGCACGCTCGCCTATCAGCAACAGGCACCGACTGCGGCGAAGGCCGACAAGATCGTCGACGAGCGGCTGGCAACGCCGATTACCGCTGACGCGAACGACTACGTCTATCAATGGGAGTCCTCGCATGACTACAACGCTGCCGAAAAGCTCGAGACTATCGAGGCCTCGCTGCTGCTGATCAATTCCGCCGACGACGAGCGCAATCCGCCCGAGACCGGGATTACGGATGCCGCAATGAAGCGGGTCAAGAACGGCAAGCTGTACCTCATCCCCGCGAGCACCGAGACGCGCGGCCACGGCACCACCGGCAACGCAAAATTCTACAGCGAACAGGTCCGACAATTGCTGCAAACCGCACCGCAGCGGACGATGTAGACATCGTCGGAGCGAGCCCGCTATCGCAACGCATCATATGCGGCGCCTCGGCGCCGCATATTATTTGAGCATGCAATGAGCCGGCGGCTCGGGCTTAATCGCGTCAACGATACGAATCGAAAACGCGATGAGGAGGATTTGCATGCACAGGCTTGCGCTGTGCGTTTGGCTCGCCGCGATGACGGGCACCGCGCTCGCGTTCGACAATGGTCAGTACGACAGCGTCCCGCCCGACATCCGCGCCTGGTTCAAGAGCGTGATCGCGCCGAATGGCGTACCCTGCTGCGACATCTCCGATGGCCATCGCACGGACTACGACGTGCGCAAGGGTGCTTACTGGGTGCCGATCGAGGGACAATGGATGGAGGTGCCTGAGCGCGCCATCATCCGCGATCGCGGCAATCCGGTCGGTCAAGCCGTGGTGTGGTACGTCCACCACCGCGGCGCCATCATCATCAGTTGCTTCGTGCCCGCGGACGCGGTGTAGCGCGCGCGATGGCGTCTTGGCACCGCGCGTGCTAGGTCAACTGATGGTCTCTGCAAACGATCGAACCCGCGCTGCAATGCGCTTCGTGCTGGCGGCGCTCTACTTTGCTGCCGGCATTGCCCATCTCGGTGTTCCGGACAAGCTGCTTGCGATCACACCATCATGGGTTCCACTCGCAAGGCAATTGATTTTCGTCACCGGCGTCTGTGAAATCGCAGGCGCCATCGCGTTGGTAACGAAACCCCTGCGCTGGTGGGCCGGCGTCGCGCTCGCGCTTTATGCGCTCTGCGTGTGGCCTGCGAACATCAAGCACGCCATCGAGGGCATCGACCTTCCGCCCATTCCCAACAGCTGGTTCTATCATGGGCCGAGGCTGGCGCTTCAGCCGGTGTTGATCTGGTGGGCGCTGTACTGTGCCGACGTGATCGACTGGCCGTGGCGGCGCCACAAGAGGGATAGCGGCCAGGCCGGAGAGTGATATCCTCGAAGCTTCAATCAGGGAGACTCTCGTGACCGACCTTTGCGCCGAAGACCTCGCCACCCTCTATGCGAAGCCGACCCCGCGCGTGATCGCGAAAGCGCGTCCCGCCATCGATGCGCATGCGAAGAAGTTCATCGAAATGTCGCCGTTCTGCGTGCTCGCGACATCAGGACTCGATGGCAGCGTCGATGCCTCACCGCGCGGTGGCGGCGTCGGCTTCGTCCATGTCGCCGGCCCAAATCAGTTGCTCATGCCCGACCGCGCCGGCAACAACCGCATCGACAGTTTTCGCAATGTCGTCGAGGGCTCCGGCTTCGTGCATCTGCTGTTCTTCGTGCCTGGGATCGATGAGACGCTGCGCGTCGGCGGGCGCGGCACACTCTCGGCCGATCCGGATCTGCTTGCCTCGATGGTGGAGTTCGGCAGGCCGCCGCGCGCGGTACTGAACATCGCCGTCAGCGAAGTCTACTTCCACTGCGGCAAGGCTCTGATGCGCTCGAAGCTGTGGTCGCCGGAGAAGGTGCAGCGCTCGGTGATGCCGAGCATCGGCCAGGTCATCCACGACCAGACGGGCCTGGGCGAACCGGAAAGCCAGGAGATCGTGGAAGAGCGCTACAAGACGCAGCTCTAGACTAGCGAGTGCACCGCTGTCGTCCCGGCGAAGGCCGCGACGACATAAGAGTGCGTGGTACAGCTAGCGCCTAACGGCCTAGTGCCCCTCGCCCTCGAGCCCGCCGACATGCTTCTGGGTGTAGAGCTCGAGGCCGATGCGGCCGATCAGGTCGAGCTGGGTTTCGAGGAAGTCGATGTGGTGCTCCTCGTCGCTCATCAGCTTCTCGAACAGGTCACGCGTGACGTAGTCCTTGACCCCGTGGCAGTAGGTCGCCGCCTCCTGGTAGAGCGCGCGTGCGCTCATCTCGGCGGCGAGATCGCACTCGATGATCTCCTTGACGTTCTGGCCGATACGCAGGGGATCCAGCACCTGCATGTTCGGAAAGCCGTCGAAGAACAGAATGCGCGCGGTGAGCTTGTCGGCGTGCTCCATCTCCTCGATGGACTCCTTACGCCAGACCTTGGCCATATCCAGCAGGCCCCAATTGTCGAGAAAGCGATAGTGCAGCCAGTACTGGTTGATCGCAGTCAGCTCGTGACGCAGCGCCTTGTTGAGATAGTCGATGACTTTTGCGTCGCCCTGCATGGTCCACTCCAGCTCTTGCAGTCCAAATCGGACCTAACTTATTTTAGAACGCTTCTAAATGAGATCAAACATGAGAGCAACCGGCTACCGGAACGCGGCCGGGGAAAAGCTCAGGTCAGATTGCGGAAGGTTTCAGCAGGCCGCGAGAGCGAACCGAGCGGGTTCGGCGAGTTCGTCGTTCGCAGCCACTGTGTGGCTGTGCGGACAGCCTGCGCAGCAGGACTGTGCACATGGGCCGAGCGCTTCGTCGATGATCGTTTTTATCGTACGGGCGCAGCGGCCGCATTCGGCGCTACAGCCGAGGCATCCATAGACCTGCTTGGCATGGCGCACGGCATCGTCGGACTCGGCGACGGCGGCGCGGATGTCGTCATCGCTCAGCACGTTACAGGAACAAACGATCATGGAAGCGGTAGGCCCTTCGGTGATGCACCGTCATCGATATTTAAGGGGCCTTCCGGATGCAAAAGGAAAAACCGGAATTTCAAGCTATTCCAAACTGGCCCGGATAGAGCCTAGAACGGCTCTAAAATAGGGAGTTGCGCTGGATCAACCGGATGGCGGACCGGGGCTCAATCGCTGCTTCCGCCGCCTCCACCGTCGCCACCGCCACCTCCACCGCAATCTCCGCCGCTGCTGCCACTATCACTGGCGGAGCAGCTGCCGCTGTCGGTCGAGCTTGCTGAGCCGTCGCTGGAGAACCAGCTTCCCAGTGAGAAGCCGTCGTTCGTCGTATCCGAATAACCGTCGCTACCGCCGCCATCTCCGCCCGCCCTGGCGCGCGGACGCGGGGCGCGGTTCTGCAGATGGCTCATCAGGGCGTAACCAACCACGCCGACGGCGCCGAGGGCGATCAGGGCATTGGTCAGGGCGTTCATCATGGCCTCCCAGGCTTGAAAACCTCCGCACAACCAATTGGTCGCACCCGGCCAACGCGCCGTTCATTGATCATTCAAACGAAATATGGAACTTTGGCCGCAGGAGTCATGCGTTCCTGTGAGAGGTCGAGCAATGAAGAAGACGCTTATGGCAATCGCTGCTGCCGCCGCCCTGGTCCTGACCGCTGGATCACCGGCTCATGCGCAGCGCGGTGTCGCGGCCGGCGTCGCCGCCGGCATCATTGGTGGCGCCATCGTCGGCGGCGCTCTGGCATCTCCGTATTATTACGGACCCGGCCCCGGTTACGCCTATGGCCCAGGCTACGGCCCCGGCTACTATCCGCCCCGCTATTACGCGCCGGGTCCCGGCTACGTCGCCGACGGCTATTACGGCGACGGCTGCGTCTGGCAGAAGCAGCGCTTCTGGGACGGCTACGCCTGGCGCGTTCGTCGCGTCAGGGTCTGTGGCTAAGGCGCATTAGGCCGGATCGATTGAGCAATTCCGTCGGGCCGGTTCACTACGGATGCGCCGTTCATCTCAAGGCCTGAAAAAGACCGCTTTTTCTCGTCACAGCTCAGTGTGCGTTTACCGTGGATTGACCATTTGCGCGCTTCCTAGCTGCAAGGCCAATTCCATCAGAGTGTGCGTGAACCTTTGAACCCCGGATGCTCCTAACAAGGGACGTCCTTCTCCCAGGAGAGCCAAGAGCATGAAGAAGACTATTGTTGCCGCCCTCACGGTTGCGACGATCGCCGGTTCGCTGGTGACCGCCACGCCGTCCGCCCAGGCCCATGACGGTGTCGGCGTCGGTATCGCTGCCGGCCTGCTCGGCGGCGCAATCATCGGCGGCGCCATCGCGTCGAGCCGTCCGGCCTATGGTGGCCCGGTTTACGTGGCCGAGCCCGCTCCGCCCCCGCCGCCCTGCTACTGGCAGCGTCAGCGCTATTGGGACGGCTACGGCTGGGTCATTCGCCCGGTTCGCGTTTGCTACTGATCTGATCGGCACTGCGCTGAGCAAGCGCTGCGATCGAAGCCCGGCCGAGACCATCGGCCGGGCTTTTTCTTTGGAAGGGCCGCTAGCGCGCGGCCTGGATCGAGCGCAGCACCTCCTCGCTCGGCCAGCAATCGACCTTGAGCCCCGCCGATTTCTGATAAGCGCCGAGCGCGGCGCGCGTCTGCATGCCGGCCTTACCGTCGACCTTGTCCTTGTACAATCCAACGCGGGTGAGCCCGCGCTGCATCGCCTCGACATCCCTCGTGCGCAGCTGCTTCGACGCCGACCATGGCGTTGCAAACGGCAACGGGCTCGTCATGCGGTCGCTGAGATGACCGACGAACAGCACGTAGAGATCGGAGAAATTGTACTCCTTGATGACGAAGTAATTCTTTGTGGTCAGGAATGCCGGACCATAGACGCCCTCCGGCTGAAGCAGCGAAGCCGGCTGGGCCTGCTCTGCGGCACTCAGCTTCTGCCCGCGCACCGGCACAAAACCTTCGCGCAACCATTGGCCGATCGGCTTGGTCACCTCGGGCACACCGACGGTGCAATCCACCTTCGCCGGTGCCCGCACCTCATAGGCCCAGCGCACGCCGCTCTGCCAGCCCTTGTTGACGAGCTGCTGCGCAGCCGAGGCCAGCGCATCCGGCACCGAGTGCCAGATATCGATGCGGCCGTCGCCGTCGAAATCGACGCCGTGCTTGTAATATTCCGACGGCAGGAACTGCGTCAGCCCCGTGGCGCCGGCCCATGACGAGGTCATGTCCTTGCGCGTGACCACGCCCTCACCGAGGATCTTCAGCGCGAGGATGAACTCGTTGCGATACGTGTCCTTGCGCCGGCCGACATAGGCCTGTGTCGCCAGCACGCGGACGAGATCGTAAGGCAGTTTATAGCGGCCGAAGTCGGTCTCGCGGCCCCAGATCGCGAGCATGACGGTCGCAGGCACACCGGAGCTTTGCTCGATTTTCGTCAGCGCGGCATTGTATTTCTGCAGCAGCCGCTGTCCCTCGCCCGCAAGATTCGCTATCGAGGCTTCCCGGACGTAGTCAGCCGGCACCTGCACGAATTCGGCCTGCGACGGCGCGCCGGTCGCGGGGCGTCCCGGCAGGATCAGATCTGGCAGCTTGTAGTCCGGCTCGAGCCCGCGCGTCTGCCCGTCGAACGTCGCGCGCGACACGCCGGCCTTTTGCGCTTCCGGCCAGAGCGAGGCGATGAACTGCGTGAAGGCAACATCGGCGGCGCGGGCGGACGACCATCCGCAGGTGATCGCAATCACCGCAGCGATGAGCGCCCGCCGCATCATCGCGCCATCACCGCGTCAGCTTCTTGTACTTCACGCGGTGCGGAATGATGCTGTCCTGGCCGAGCCGGCGCATCTTGTCCTTTTCATAGTCCTGGAAGTTGCCTTCGAACCATTCGACATGGCTGTCGCCTTCGAACGCCAGGATATGGGTCGCGATACGATCGAGGAACCAGCGATCGTGGCTGATGATGACGGCGCAGCCGGCGAAATCCTCCAGTGCCTCTTCGAGGGCGCGCAGCGTATCGACGTCGAGGTCGTTGGTCGGTTCGTCGAGCAGCAGCACGTTGGCGCCTGATTTCAGCATCTTGGCGAGATGGACGCGGTTGCGTTCACCGCCCGAGAGCGCGCCGACTTTCTTCTGCTGGTCGGCACCCTTGAAGTTGAACGACGAGCAATAGCCGCGCGAGTTGACTTCCTTCTTGCCGAGCAGGATCAGCTCGTTGCCGCCGGAGATTTCCTCCCACACGGTCTTCTTGCCGTCGAGCGCATCGCGTGACTGGTCGACATAGCCGAGATGCACGGTCTCGCCGATCGTGATCGTGCCCTTGTCGGGCTTTTCCTGCCCGGTGATCATCCTGAACAGCGTGGTCTTGCCGGCGCCGTTGGGACCGATGACACCGACGATGCCGCCGGGCGGCAGCTTGAAGGTGAGATCGTCGATCAGGAGCCGATCGCCGAAGCCTTTGCTGAGGCCTTCGAAATCGACCACGTTGGCGCCGAGCCGCTCGGCCACGGGAATGATGATCTGCGCGGTCTGGGTCTGCTTCTCGCTCGCTTGCTTGAGCAGCTCCTCATAGCGCTGGTAGCGCGCCTTCGACTTGGCCTGTCGTGCCTTGGGCGACGAGGCGACCCATTCCTGCTCGCGAGCCAGCGTCTTCTGGTGCGCGGCGTCCTCGCGGCCTTCCTGCTCGAGGCGCTTTTGCTTCTGCACCAGCCAGGACGAGTAATTGCCTTCGTAAGGGATACCGCGGCCGCGATCGAGCTCGAGGATCCAGCCGGTGACATTGTCGAGGAAGTAGCGGTCGTGGGTAACGATCAGGATTGCGCCGGGATAGTTGCGCAAATGACCTTCCAGCCATGACACGGATTCGGCGTCGAGATGGTTGGTCGGTTCGTCCAGCAGCAAGAGCTCGGGCTGGTCGAGCAAGAGGCGGCACAGCGCGACGCGACGGCGCTCACCGCCGGAGAGTTTCGTCACGTCGGCATCGTCGGGCGGGCAGCGCAGCGCGTCCATGGCCTGGTCGACCTTGCTGTCGAGATCCCAGAGGCCCTGCGCCTCGATCTCGTCCTGCAGCTTGGTCATCTCGTCGGCGGTCTCGTCCGAATAGTTGACGGCGAGCTCGTTGTAGCGGTCGAGGATCGCCTTCTGCTTGGCGACGCCCAGCATGACGTTCTCGCGGACCGAGAGCTTCGGATCCAGTTGCGGTTCCTGCTCGAGATAGCCGACGCGGGCGCCTTCGGCGACCCAGGCTTCGCCGGTATATTCCTTGTCGAGGCCCGCCATGATCTTGAGCAGGGTCGACTTGCCCGAGCCGTTGACGCCGAGAACGCCGATCTTGGCGTCCGGGTAAAAGCTGAGGTGGATGTTATCGAGCACCTTCCGGGTCGGGTAGCTCTTAGTCAGGCCCTGCATGAAATAGATGAACTGGCGCGCCATCGGTCCCGTGAAACCTTCAATTTGAGGAGATTTGCTAGCCAGCGATGTAGCGATCCTGCCCCCAAAGGGCAATGTTTTCCCTCCGTTCACCACGGATGAATACTGGTCGGACACCATCCGGACGGACGATCCGGACAATTGAAACCATCTTTTAATCAATCAGGCCAAAGCTCGGTTTCGCGCGGCAACAGCGCCACCCGCTCAGAATGAACGGGGAGCACAGCGAGGCCCATCATGGCTCTGATCGAGACCCATTCCCTTCCCGTTCCGGCAGAAGCCGGTCGCGCCAACGCGCTCATCCTGGAGATCAAGGGTTTCTGGAAGCGCTTCTTCGCCACCGCCTTCAATCCTTACCGACCCGAACTGCATTACATGCGCGGCCCCGGTCCCGCCTGGCGCGCCAAGCACGGCATGGATGCTCCGATCCGGTTGAAGCCCCGCTGAACCGCCCTCTCTCTGTCGGATTTTTGAAGACCCAGACTGCTTGCGCGCGCGACTGATTGCGCGCAACCATGGCCCGGTTCCGACAACGGCGCCCCCCGCCCGGCGCTGTCACCTCTCGCCATGGATCGACGCTGATGACGCGGCTGCGCTGTGCAATTCTCGACGACTATTTCAATCTCGCCCTCGACGTTGCCGACTGGTCGAAACTGTCCGACCGGATCGACACCACCGTGTTCACCCATCCCTTTGCCTCGGAGCAGGCCGCGGCCAGCGCGCTCGCCGATTTCGAGGTCGTCTGCGCGATGCGCGAGCGCACGGCGTTCCCGAGGAGCCTGTTCGACAAGCTGCCCAAGCTGAAGCTGCTGCTCACGTCGGGCATGCGCAACGCCGCGATCGACATGGAAGCTGCCAAGGCGAAGGGCGTGACGCTCGCCGGCACGCAATATTCGCGCGATCCGACCGCGCCGTTGACCATGGGCCTGATCCTGGAGCTGACCCGCGGCATCGGCCGCGAGAATGCGCGCATGCATGCCGGTGAGCCCTGGCAGACCTTCGCCGGCGTCGAGATCGAGGGCCTCACGCTCGGCATCGTCGGCCTCGGCAAGCTCGGCAGCAAGATGGCCGGCATTGCCAAGGCGTTCGGCATGAACGTGATCGCCTGGAGCCCGAACCTCACGCCGGAGAAGTGCGCGGCTGCCGGCGTCGACTACGCCACCAAGGAGGAGCTGTTCGCCAAGGCCGACATCGTCACCATCCATGTGGTGCTGAGCGATCGTTCACGCGGCCTCGTCGGCCGCGCCGATCTTGCGCGGATGAAGCCGACCGCGTTCCTCGTCAACACCGCGCGCGGGCCCATTATCGATGAAGCGGCGCTGCTGGAGACCTTGCAGCAGCGCAAGATTGCGGGCGCAGGCCTGGATGTGTTCTCGGTCGAGCCGCTGCCGGTCGACCATCCCTTCCGCAAGCTCGACAATCTCGTGCTGACGCCGCATCTCGGCTACGCCACCGAGGACGGTTTGCGCATCCATTACGGCCAGATGGTCGATGCGATCGACGCCTGGACCAAAGGCAGCGAGCTGGCGCGCAAGCTCGCCTGAAACGACGAAGGGCGTGCCATCGGCACGCCCTTCTGCAATCCGAATATTCGCGAAGTCTCTAGCGCACGGTGACCGGCGCGGGCAGCGGCGGCACCACGGTCGGCTGCGTGCCCGGAACCGGACCAGCCTGTGCGGCCATCGGAGCCGGTGCAGCACCGGGCGCAGGCGCTGCCGATGCGGTCGTGGTCCCCGGCGCGGGACCGCCCGGAAGCACGACCACGCGGGTGCCGACCTTGGCGCGGTCGAACAGATCCGTGACATCCTCGTTCAACATGCCGATACAGCCGGAAGAGACGAACTTGCCGATCGTCGAGGGCTGGTTGGTGCCGTGAATGCGGTAGACGGTCGAGCCGAGATACATCGCGCGAGCGCCGAGCGGATTGCCTTCACCACCGGCCATGAAGCGCGGCAGATAGGGCTGGCGCTCGATCATTTCCGCCGGCGGATGCCAATCGGGCCACTCGGCCTTGCGGGTGATCTTCTGTACGCCTGTCCAGGTGAAGCCGTCGCGGCCGACGCGGACGCCGTAGCGGATCGCACGGCCATTGCCGAGGACGTAATAGAGATAGGTGTTCGGCGTATCGACCACGATGGTGCCGGCCGGCTCCTTGGTCTGGAACGCGACCTCCTGACGGCGCAGGTTCGGCGCCAGCTGCGCCGGGGCCGCATCAGGCTGCTCCTCGGGCGGCAGCGATGCGACCGACATCGGCCGACCATCGGCGCCCTGCTGCGGGACCGCGCCGGTCGCGGCGGGGCCACCGACGGCTTCCGGCGGACGCATGCCATCGCTGGCGGGCGCCTGACCCGGACGGTCGGCGTAGATCACCGCGGGCGGAGCGGCAGGCCGGCCATAGCGGGGATCGTCAGGCGACATCACCGGCCCCTGCGGCGGGGCAGCCGAATAGACCGGCGGAGCGCCAGCCGGGCGGCCATAACGCGGATCATCCGGCGACATCACCGGGCCCTGCGGCGGGGCCGCCGAGTAGACCGGCGGGCCGGCAGGGCGAGCGTAGCGCGGATCCTCAGCCGGACCGGGCGGAGGCAGCGAGGCCTGCGGCGTCGCGTCGTCTTCGTCGTCCAGCGCGTCGAAATTCGGAGCGCGGTCGCCGGGCCGATATTCGGCCGGAGCGCCATAGCTGGGCGCCTGCTGGACCGGATAGCTCTGGGCCTGTGCAAGAGAAGTTCCCGCCGCAGCGACTGTTGCGGCAGCGCATATCGTCAGAAAATGTTTGATCATCATCGCTCTTGTAAGTCCCCGGGCCCCGTCCGAGCCGTTGACGGCCAGATGACCGAAGATAGCGGCACATTCAAGACATAACAGGCTGATCGCGCCCGATTTTGCGATTTGTGATGCAATCGCACACAGTTGCCCCGTTGCATCACGGGGCGGAAATCGCATCACGCCGTAGATTGCCGGAGTGATCCACCCCGATTTTTACGGAACGGCGCAGAGACGTTGCGATATGGTCGAATCAGCCTGATTCGCCACCGATTTGAGCTCAATCCCCGCGTGGCGAAGGCGGCATTCAGTACCGTCACCGCGTTCAGATGGCTCATGGGCCCTGGCCATACGCCGCCGGGGCGGAAATTCGCGACCTGTCAATGCTTCCCGGCTTTCGCTTCCTGCTTGCCGCGATCCTGCTATCGACCTCCATCCTGGTGTTCGGCCTAGGCGCCGCCGCGCTCGTGAGAGCCAGCCACGAGCAATATGTCAGCAACCCCTCCTGGCGGAACGGCCCGCAGGAGCAGGTGTTTGCGCAGAGCTCCGAGCCGGCCCAGCCGGTGCTGGCGGCCCTGCGCGTCGAGCCCGCCGCGCCCATCGCCAACGATGCGGCGCCTGCGGCGCAGGACCAGGTCGAGAGCAACCAGATTCCGAGCATCTCACTGCCCGCGGTCGAGACCGGACCTGAGCAGATGGCCGCGGTGACACTCCAGACCAAGGTCGAGCCTGAGCCCCAGCCTGAGTCTCAGCTCGTTGCCGTCGCGCCGGTGGCAGAGCCGGCTCTGCCCGCCACCGAGGCGCCAGCCCCTGAGCAGGCCCGGAGTGGGGCCGCGGCACCTGCTCCTACTGACACGCTCACTCCGGCCGATACCGCGGCTCCCATTGTCACGGCGCCTCCGGCTCCGGCGATGTCCGCCACCGACGTGCCGCGCACTGCAACGCCGGCCCTGGCCTCGCGCGTGAGCGACATCGCAGCCGCCCGGGTAGCCGCGCTGAACGACCTCGTGCCGGCGAAGCCCAAACCAGACCGCGCGACGCAAGACAGCAAGCCGCGCGCGCACAAGCCGAAGAAGCGTCACCGCACCGTGTGGCGCGCGCCGCCGCCTCAACAGGTCAACCAGGCGCTCGATCCTTTCGGCCAGCAGCAGCAGACGCTCGCCACAACGGCTGCGCGCACGCGTTGAGACTTCATGCCGGCCCCGTCGCGATGGCCGGCCCGCCCTCCTGCCCCCATTCCGACCATGAACCGTCATACAGCGCGGTGTCGGTGATCCCGAGGCGATAGAGCGCGAGCGTCAGCACGCCGGCGGAGACGCCGGAGCCGCAGCTGGTCACGATCGGTGCATCGAGCTTGACGCCGGCACCGGTGAACGCGGCGCGCAGATCCTCGAGCGGCTTCATCGTGCCGGTCGCAGCATCGAACAGTTGATTGTATGGCACATTCCGCGCGCCGGGGATGTGGCCAGAGCGGATGCCCGCGCGCGGCTCGGGCGCACGTCCTTCGAAACGATCGGCGGCGCGAGCGTCGATCACCTGCTCGGCACGGCTTTCGACATTGGCAACCAGCTGCTGCATGCTGCGCACGCGCTTCGGATCGTAGCTCGCCTTGAAGCTCGCAGCCTTCGGCTTCACCTCGCCGCTCTCCACAGTGCGCCCCTCGGCACGCCACTTCTTCAGGCCGCCATTGAGGATGCGCACATTGCTGTGGCCAAAGGCCAGGAACATCCACCACGCGCGAGGCGCAGCGACCCAGCCGCCGGCATCGTAGATCACCACCGTTTTGTCATTGGAGATGCCGAGATTGCCGACATCGCGGCCGAACTGCTCGGCGCTCGGGTACATATGCGGCAACGGATTGGAATGATCCGACACCGCATCGACGTCGAAGAACACAGCGCCTGGCAGATGCGCGGCGAGGTAATCATCCTTCGGCAGCGGCAGCACGCCCGGCAGCTTGAAGCTGGCGTCGAGCACCTTGACGTCGGCGTCGTTGATGTGGGCGGCGAGCCATTCGGTGGAGACGAGGGGGTCGGTGGCGGTCATTGGCTTGTCCTTGTCATTCCGGGGCGCGCGTAGCGCGAACTTTGGTGCGCAATTGCGCACCTGAGAATCCATCGGGTCGCGGAGTTGGTGGATGAATGGATTCCGGGCTCGCGACTTCGTCGCGCCCCGGAATGACGGCAGGGAGAGTTAGCCCTTCTTCTTCGGCTCCCACGCTTCCGTCGGGCCGCCGGCATCGCGCCAGGCGGCGTAACCGCCGGCGATGTGGGCAACGGGCTTGAGGCCCATGTCCTTTGCGGTCTTGGCGGCGAGCGCGGAGCGCAAGCCACCGGCGCAGTGAAACACGAATTTCTTGTCCTCCTGGAAGATCGGCTTGGCGTAGGGGCTCTGCGGATCGATCCAGAATTCGAGCATGCCGCGGGTGCAGGAGAACGCACCGGGGATGCGGCCATCGCGCTCGATCTCGCGGGGGTCTCTGATGTCGACGATGACGACGTCGCCGTTCTTGGAGATCTCGATGGCGTCCTTGGCTGACAGCGTCTCGATTTCGGCATTGGCCTCGTCGATCAGCGCCTTGATGCCACGTGTGATGTTCTGGGGCATGTGTCTTCCCTTCTGTTCTTTCGTCATTCCGGGGCGCGACGAAGTCGCAAGCCCGGAATTCATTTCTCCACCAACTCTGCCGCCCGATGGATTCTCAGGTGCGCAATTGCGCACCAAAGCTCGCGCTGCGCGCGCCCCGGAATGACGGGAGGCTAGTGCGTCAACTCCTTCATCGCATGTTCCAGCCCCTCGATGGTGATCGGGTACATGCGGTTGGCGAAGATGCGCTTGATGATGGTGGTGGATTCCGAATAGTCCCAATGCTTCTGCGCGACCGGATTGAGCCACACCGTGTGCGGATAGGTACGGATGATGCGGTCGAGCCAGACCGTGCCGGGCTCCTCGTTGACATGCTCGACCGAGCCGCCGGGCACCATGATCTCGTAAGGGCTCATCGAGGCGTCGCCGACGAACACGACCTTGTAGTCGTGCGGATACTTATGCAGCACGTCCCAGGTCGGCGTGCGGTCGGTGAAGCGGCGCTTGTTCTGCTTCCACACGCCTTCATAGAGGCAGTTGTGGAAGTAGAAATACTCCATGTGCTTGAACTCGCTCTTCGCCGCCGAGAACAGCTCTTCGACCTGCTCGATATGCGAGTCCATGGAGCCGCCGATGTCGAAAAACACCAGGAGCTTCACCGCATTGCGCCGCTCGGGGCGCATGTGGACGTCGAGATAGCCGTGATTGGCGGTCTCGCGAATGGTGGTGTCGAGATCGAGCTCGTCGGGCGCGCCGGTGCGCGCAAATTTGCGCAGGCGCCGCAGTGCCACCTTGATGTTGCGAATGCCGAGCTCGACATTGCCGTCGAGGTCCTTGAACTCACGCTTGTCCCACACCTTCACGGCGCGGTTGTTGCGGTTCTTCTCCTGGCCGATGCGGACGCCTTCGGGATTGTAGCCGTGCGCGCCGAACGGTGAGGTGCCGGCCGTGCCGATCCATTTCGAGCCGCCCTGGTGGCGACCCTTCTGCTCCTCGAGGCGCTTCTTCAAGGTCTCCATGAGCTTGTCCCAGCCCATGGCCTCGATCTGCTTCTTCTCCTCTTCCGAGAGATATTTCTCGGCGAGCTTCTTCAGCCACTCCTCGGGGATCTCCGCCTTCTCCATGGCGTCGAGCAGGCTCTCCAGCCCCTTGAACACCGTGCCGAAGACGCGGTCGAACTTGTCGAGATTGCGCTCGTCCTTCACCAACGAGGCGCGCGACAGATAGTAGAAATTCTCGACCGAATAGTCCGAGAGGTCAGCGTCGAGCGCCTCCATCAGCGTGAGGTATTCGCGCAGCGTGACGGGGACCTGCGCATCGCGCAGAGAGGTAAAGAATTGCAGGAACATGGGTGACAGATTGCCCGTCGAGGGACGAACGTCAAGGGGCGGAGACCGGCGTAGGACGCTGGACCGGGAGGCTTTTTGCTCTAGAATTGACCACCTCGCAGGGTCGTTTTGGGGACTGATGTCATGGGAATTATCGCAGCGCTCATCATCGGCGCGATCGCCGGCTGGCTGGCCGGCAAGATTGTCCACGGGGCGGGATTTGGGCTGATCGGCAACATCGTCGTCGGCATCATCGGCGCGCTGGTGGCGAGCTGGGTGCTGCCCCAGCTTCACATCGAGCTCGCCACCGGCACGGTCGGCGCCATCGTCGATGCCACCATTGGCGCGGTGATTGTGCTGGTCATCCTTTCGCTGATAAGACGGGTCTGAAAGCCTGACCGAACCAGGAACGGCCGCCATGTGCGGCCGTTCCCATGTCGCGACCGGGACCAAGAAATTGGCAACGCCCCGGCCGACGACCAACAAGGACGCGCAATGAAATTTACGGGCACCAAGGACTATGTTGCGACCGAAGATCTCAAGGTCGCCGTCAATGCCTCGATCGTGCTGGAGCGCCCGCTCCTCATCAAGGGCGAGCCCGGCACCGGCAAGACGGTGCTGGCGGAGGAAGTGGCGAAGGCTCTGAACGCGCCGCTTCTGACCTGGCACATCAAGTCCACCACCAAGGCGCAGCAGGGCCTCTATGAATACGATGCGGTGTCGCGCCTGCGCGACAGCCAACTCGGCGATGCGCGCGTCTCCGACATCAAGAACTACATCAAGCGCGGCAAGCTGTGGGAAGCCTTCACCGCCGAGCAGCGCCCGGTGCTCCTGATCGACGAGATCGACAAGGCCGACATCGAATTCCCCAACGACCTCTTGCTCGAGCTCGACCGCATGGAATTCCATGTCTACGAGACCGGCGAGACGATCAAGGCCAAGCAGCGCCCGATCATGATGATCACCTCCAACAACGAGAAGGAGCTGCCGGACGCCTTCCTGCGCCGCTGCTTCTTCCACTACATCAAGTTCCCCGACGCCGACACGATGGGCCGCATCGTCGACGTCCACTTCCCCGGCATCAAGAAGCGCCTGGTCGAGGAAGCGCTGCGCATCTTCTTCGAGGTGCGCGAGGTGCCGGGCCTGAAGAAGAAGCCGTCAACGTCCGAGCTGCTCGACTGGCTCAAGCTGCTGCTCAACGAGGACATGAGCGTCGAGCAACTGCGCGAACGCGACCCGCGCAAGCTGATCCCGCCGCTGCACGGCGCGCTGCTGAAGAACGAGCAGGACGTGCATCTGTTCGAGCGGTTGGCGTTCTTGAGCCGGCGGGAAGTGTGAGGGCGAGCGCTCCTGCGATCGCACTCCGCTGCGGCCACACTGACGGCGTCATGCCCCGGCCTTGACCGGGGCATCCAGCACGCCGCAGCTTCTCGATTCAATCACAACCACCTCTGGAATACTGAATCGCCCGCTTTCGCGAGCGATGACAGCGGATGCGGCGCGTCACCTTCAGAATCGTTATGGAGGGCCGTGAACCGGCCTGCCGGGTCAAACGACAAATGGTCTTGCCAATTTCATTTCGAGAGACCGATGATCCGTTATGTCGTCCTGTCCGTCACTCTGCTGACCGGCGCGGCGGCTTCCGCCGAGCCCGTCGACTGCGACGCGATCGTGAACACGGCGGCGCCGGTGGAATTGACTTATCACGAGGGCGACGAGGCCTCCGTCATCCAGGTCTACAGGGACAATTCGGGCAAGACTGTCGTTTGGCTCAAGACGATGAAGGGCAAGTTTGTTGCCAAGGGCGTTTTCGAAGGCGGCATCCTGACATCGGGCGAGACCACTTCGGCCTACGCCGGCAAGTTCAAATCCTCGACCATCAAGTACGTTGAGCGAGGCATGCCGCGGCAGTTCGATCGTCGATCGGATCTCAAGTACAGCACCACCTCATCAGTCGTCTACGCGGACGGCAGCACGAGAGAGTCCACCACCACCTATGACTACAGGTTCAAATCAGCAGGCAAGGAATCGGTTGGTCCGTGCGCGCTGGACGTCATTCGCGGGGAGTCCGACCGCGTGAACGAGACGACGGGCAAGACGTCCCATTCCTGGTCCCTGTACTTCCCGCAGCTCACGGCGGCGATCATCGGCCAGACCGCAGAGCCGGTTCTCGACGACATCAGGACCACGTTCATTCCGATGACTCCGATCCCGTAGGCGGTGGACTTCACGCCACCGCTGCGTCCGGGATGCGTGCGGCTTCCATCGGCGCCTTGCCGCGGATCAGGTCCGAGGCGCGGTCGGCGATCATCATGGTGGACGCATTCAAATTTGCCGAGATCATACGCGGCATCACCGAGGCGTCGATGACGCGGAGACCTTCGAGGCCGTGCACGCGGAGCTGGTCGTCGACGACCGCCCAGTTCGAATCCGCCGGGCCCATGCGGCAAGTACAGCCGGGGTGGAACGTGGTGGTGCCACGCTCGGTCGCCGCATGCAGAAATTCGTCGTCGGTGACGACGTTCGGGCCGGGGAAATCCTCATAGGCGTAGTAAGGCGAGAGCGGCGCGCTTTTCAAGAGATTGCGCGCGAGCTTCATGCCGCCGACGATGACGCGGCGGTCGAGCTCGGCGTCGAGATAATTGGTCTGGATGATCGGCGGCGCGAACGGATCGTTGGAGCGGATGCGGACATAGCCGCGGCTCTCTGGGCGCTGCTGCCAGGAGGCGACGGTCATACCGGGCTCGTCCTCGAGCTGGCCCTGCACGCCTTCCTTGTAGCTCGCTGGCGTGAAGGTTAGCTGCAAATCCGAACTATCGGCGCTCTCGCCGGAGTGCCAGAAGCAATAGACCATGGTCGGCGACAGCGAGAGCAGGCCGCGGCGCGCGGTCGCCCATTTCAGCGCCTCGATCCACAGCGAGAAGCCGCGTCGGAGCTCGTTGATCGTCTTGATGTCTTTTACGCGCGCCACGGTTCGCGGGGCGTAGTGATCCTGAAGACCTTCCCCGACGGGGAGCGCGTGGCGGACCTGGATGCCGTGGGCGTTCAGCAAATCTGGCGAGCCGATGCCGGAGAGCTGGAGCAGTTGCGGCGAATTATAGGTGCCGCCGGAAAGGATGACCTCCTTGTTGGCGCGCACCTCGACCGGCGTACCGCCGCGGCCGCCTTTGGTGTAGCGCACGCCGACGGCGCGCTTGCCCTCGAAGATGATCTCGGTCGCGTGCGCGTGCGTGTGCACATGCACGTTCGGCCGCTTCATCGCCGGCTTGAGGAATGCGGTCGAGCCGGAGACGCGCAGGCCCTTGTCGATGGTACGCTGGCAGTAGGAGACGCCTTCCTGCTTCGCGCCGTTGTAATCGGGGTTGCGGGGAATGCCGAGCGAGACCGCGCCTTCCATAAAGGCTTCGCAGAGCGGATCGCGCCAGTCCATGGTGGTGACGGTGAGATTACCGTCGCGGCCACGGAAGGTGCTGTCGCCCTCGCCGACCCGCTTCTCCAGGCGCTTGAAGTAAGGCAGCACGTCGGCGTAGCCCCAGCCGCGATTGCCCATCTGCGCCCAGGTGTCGAAATCCATGCGCTGGCCGCGGTTGTAGATGTGGCCGTTGATGGAGGACGAGCCGCCCAGCGTCTTGCCGCGCGGCGCGTAGATGCTGCGCCCGTTCGTGTAGGGCCCGACCTCCTGCTGGTAGGCCCAGTTGATGCTCTTCATGTGGAAGGTCTTGATGAAACCCGCCGGCAGATGGATGTAGGGGTGCCAGTCGTTCGGGCCCGCCTCGAGCACGCAGACGCTCACGTCAGGATCTTCGCTGAGCCTGGAGGTGAGGATGCAACCGGCCGATCCCGCGCCGATGATCACGTAGTCAAATCTGTCCATGGTGCCTGCGTCCTTAGCGTGCAATACGTCTTCGTTAAATCGGTGCCAGAAGCGGGCGTTCTTCACCTTCTCCCATGGGGAGAGGTGATCGAACCAGCGGCGACATTGGTGCGAAAAGCGTGCACAAAAGCTAGCGCGGCCTTTCGTTGAGCTGGTAGTTGAGATGCGCCTTCACCGTCGGCCATTCGGCGGCGGTGATGCTGTACACGACGGTGTCACGCAGTGTGCCGTTCGGCGCGACCTGGTGGCTGCGCAAGACACCGTCCTGCTTGGCGCCGAGGCGCTCGATGGCGCGGCGGCTCTGGTGGTTGAAGAAATGCGTGCGGAATTCCACCGCGATGCAGTTCAGCGTCTCGAAGGCGTGCTGGAGCAAGAGCAGCTTGCACTGGGTGTTGAGCGGGCCACGCTGCGCGCTCTTGCCATACCAGGTCGAGCCGATCTCGACGCGGCGGTTGGCGGCATCGGTGTTCATATAGGTCGTCATGCCGACGATGTTGCCGCCGGCGTCGAACACCGTGAATGGCAGCATCGAGCCCGCGGCCTGCAGGCCCAAGCGGCGGTCGATCTCCTTGCCCATGTTCTCCGGCAGCGGGATCGCCGTGTACCAGAGCTTCGACAGCTCGCCGTCCTTCACGGCCTCCGTCAGCCCCTGGAGATGTTCTTTCGACAGCGATTCGAGACGGGCGTGCTGTCCGCGCAAGGTGGTGGGATCAGGCCAGGGCATTGAAGTCTCTCCTTACGTCGCGTCATTGCGAGGAGCGAAGCGACGAAGCAATCCAGCCTGTCACCGCGGACACATTTCTGGATTGCTTCGCTTCGCTCGCAATGACGGTCACTAGCACCGTTTACTTATTTAGGAAATTGAGAGGCAAACCGCCGCGCGGCCAGTCCATGGCGATCAGCTCGCCTTTGCCCGACAGCGTAATGTAGGCCGTCTTCAGCTCGGGGCCGCCGAAGGCGATGTTGGTGGTGACGCGGTCGCCGGTCGGGACCTGCTCGACCAGGGTCCCATCGGGCGCGATCACCGAGATGCACCCTGAAACCAAAGTGGCGACGCAGACATTGCCGTTCGCTTCCACCGCGAGCGAGTCGAACATCTGATAGCCGCCGAGGCCGCAGATCGGCTTGCCACGCTCGCCGCGATAGATCACCTCGCGCGGCTTCAGCGTGCCAGGCGCGGAGAGCTCATAGGCCCAGAGCCGGGCCGTCGGCGTCTCCGCGATGTAGACGGTGTTTTCATCCGGCGACAGGCCTATGCCGTTGGCCGGCAGCACGCCGTGCACGACCTCGACGATCTCTTTCATGCCGGGCTCGAGATAATACATGCCGCCGACATCCATCTCGCGGGGGCGGCGCTTGCCGAGGTCGGAGAACCACAGGCCGCCGTGCTTGTCGAAGACGAGATCGTTCGGTCCCCGCAGATCGTGCTCACCGCATTTGGTCACGACGGTCTCGACCTTGCCCGTGTGCAGATCGACACGCTGGATCGAGCCGCCGAGATAATCCTCGGGCTGCGGGCCCGGCATGATCATCTTGCCGGCCGGGATCCAGGAGAAGCCGCCATTGTTGCAGATGTAGATCTTGCCGTCGGGGCCGAGCGCGGCGCCGTTGGGGCCGCCCGGGACCTTCGCGACGACCTCCTTGCGGCCGTCGGGATAAACGCGGGTCAGGCATTGGCCGCGGATTTCCACCAGCACCACCGAACCGTCGGGCATCACGACCGGCCCCTCCGGAAATGCGAGGTCGGTGGCGAGAACGCGGACGTCGGACATGGAGACCCTCCCGGCTGCTTGTTATGGCTTGCTCGGGATGTCCGGCACGGGCCCCGCTGGCAAGGTTTGCCAGCGGTTATGACAAAGTAGGTCCCCCTTGCCAAGCAAGCGGGATGGTATGCCAGCGTTGCAGCGTTACTCCTTCACCGGCACCCAGATCTCGAAGCCGCCATTGCCGCTGACGGGATCGAACTTCTCGTCATAGCGCTCGAAATTCGGCGCATCCGCGGCCTTGTAGCTGGATGCCGGCAGCCATCGATTCCAGATCGCGCTGACGGTGCGGCGGATCGAGGCGACGTGGTCGGTGTGGGTGAACACCGCGTAGCGCTGCTCGGGGATGCGGATGCGGCCGAAGCGTCGCGCGAGATTAGAGAAATCACCGACCTCGACGCCGGCGATGTAATCGAAATTACCGGAATCATCGCCGTTGCAGCAGACGCCGTAAGCCACGTTGCCATTGCGTTCGGGAATGTCTGCGACCTCCTGGTGGAGACGGGCCCACATCCCGGGGATAATGGCGCCATTGTCGCAGGAGATGCGTTCGGCAATGCCGGCAACGAGGAAGGCCTTTGCGGTTTCGAAACGCGGGGCTTTGAGATCGTCCGAGATCGTGGAGTCCATGAGGATCGGCTCCTGGAGCTTGAGCTGGTGGGTACACGTCGCCGCTCTCACTGCTTCGGGCGTGGTGCCGAACTGGTCGCGGAACGCGCGGGTGAATGCTTCGTGCGAGCCGTAATCCGCCTCCAGCGCGACGCTCAGAATGTCCGGCGCACCCTTGGCAAGGCTGTGCGCCGCCTCACTCAGCCGCCGCGCGCGCACGTAGCGCATCACCGGATAACCGGTGGCTGCGGCAAACGCGCGCACCATGTGGAACCGCGACACGCCTCCGATCGCAGCGATCTCGTCGAGCGTCATCGGCTCGGCCAGATGGCTTTCGATGTACCAGAGCGCGCGCTGGGCCGGGTTCATGGTTTTAAGGCTCTCGTTCGAAGCGGAGCGATGATGCGCCGTCATCGCGCGCCTCGCTTGATCGGGATTGCGGTCAGGCAGCGGGCGCTGAATCGTAGGGTGGATTAGTTAGCCGAAGGCGTAATCCACCACTTCTGTCTCCTCGAAAACGAAAGAGGTAGGTTACGCCGAGCAGAAGCGCTTCGCGCAGCCCGCCAAGCTAACCCACCCTATTTGTCCTTCGCGTCTTTCACCGGCGGCGCATCCTGCTTCTTCTTCAGGTCCTCCGTCGTCTTCGCCTGCGCGGCCTGGAGATCGCCGATGGTTTTCTGCAAGCCGGCAATCGTCACCTTCAGCGCATCGATCTGCCTGACGGCGGCGTCCAGCTTCTGCTGGTGATCGAGATTGAGTTTGGTGATGGTCTTCTGGAGAAAATCGACATTGCTCTGCAGGCAGCTGGTACGCCGCTCCATGGTCTTCTCGACGGTGCAGATCTCGATGCCGGGAACGTCCTGCGCCGCGACCGGCGTGTGCGCGACGAGCGGTAACATGGCGAAACAAGCAGGAGCGATCCGGCGCAGCATCAAGGTTCCTCATCAAAATCGATCACGGCAATGTGCGCCGATTGCGCAGAGCCGCATGAGGCTACCACACTCGTACCGCATTCTCGCGTTGAGCTTGGCATGTTCCCTCTGATGATCCTTTGGACAGGGGAGCACTAAACCGCGCGCGGAAGAAGTGGGCGCTCTTTCCGCGGCTTTGCTTAGGGGAGATTTTTGGAATGGCAACGCGCGATAGACGTCTGGCGGAATTCGATGGCGCCGGAGAACCGCCACCTGGTCTACCGGTCGAAGTGCTGTGTGAGGACCATAGCGGGACGTACCAACTTCCGTTCGCCTGCCGCTATGTCGAGGGCCGCTGGCAGAACCACGAGGCCGGCATCGCAGTCGAAGCCACCGTCATCGGCTGGCGCATGCCGCGCGTGAAGCATTCCGGCGCGGCCTGACGGGCCGTCTGTGTCATAATGCGACGGGGCCGCGCTCCGCCTTAACGAACGGAACGCGGCCCGAACGAATCACGTCCGAATCAACTTGATGGCCTTGTACGCGGCTGTTCACGGCTAGATGTCGACATGGCCGCGCCGGCGCGCACAAGATCTGCGCAGCGCGCGAAGTGGCCGCCGCTGGATACCGGCATCAAAGGTTAATATTTGCAAAGACATAGAGGTCGGCGAGGAACACTGGCCACGTCCGCTCCGGAAACAAGCAGGCCACACGGCGCCTGCCTAATATTCGACCTCGAGCTCCTCGATCTCGGCCGGCTCGTCCTTGGCCGCCGCGATCCATTCCTTCATCTCGGGCATGCCCATGATGGTGTCGGCATAGGCCTTCAGGTCAGGCTCGAGCTTGACGTCGTAGGTCATGAAGCGAGTCACCACGGGGGCGTACATCGCATCGGCCATGGTGCGTTTCTCGCCGAACAGGAACGGGCCGCCTGACGTCGCCAGGCAGTCGCGCCAGATGAACCAGACGCGATCGATGTCGGCCTGCGCGCGCGACCAGATCTTGAAGCCGGGGAAGTGCCCCTTCAGGTTCACCGGCAGCGAGGCGCGCAGCGTGGTGAAGCCGGAATGGATTTCGCCCGAGATCGAGCGGCAATGCGCGCGCTGGACGCGATCATCAGGCAACAGCCCGGCTGACGGCATCACCTCGTTGAGGTATTCGGCGATGGCGAGCGTATCCCAGACCGTGGCGCCCTCGTGCCGCAGGCAGGGCACCAGGATCGAGGACGACAGCAACAGGATCTCGGCACGTGCCGATGCGTCATCAGGCGCGGTGATGATCTCCTCGAAATCGAGCCCGGAGAATTTCGTCAGCAGCCAGCCACGCAGCGACCAGGACGAGTAGTTCTTGCTGCTGATGGTCAGTGTCGCCTTCGCCATAGGGCCCTTCCCTCACCGTTTCCGCCCCAACGCGCAGCAAGCGACGTGCCAATTCCAAGGGGCTGCCGCCTCTCGTCTGGCTCCGATATTGCATGGCGGCAGCGGATAGGTGGGCGCTTCAGTATGATGTCGATGTATTATCAGGCTTTTCAGAACCAGATGGATTTGACGGCGCCGTTGCGGGCGGGCGCCTCGTCGGCGCTCAAATTCCTCAATCTGGTGCCGCAAGGCATGTCGGACCAGGTTGTCGGCCGGCTCTCGGCGGCGCTGGAGCTGATCTCGCGCTCCACCCTCACCTATGATCGCCCGGCCTATGGCATCGACAGCGTGATGGTGGGCAATCGCGAGATCGGCGTGACCGAGGAGATCGCCTACGCCACGCCATTCGGCTCGCTGCTGCATTTCAGGAAGGACGGCGTGAGCGAGCAGCCGCGGATGCTGCTGGTGGCGCCGATGTCCGGCCATTTCGCCACCCTCTTGCGCGGCACGGTGAAGACGCTGCTGCAGGACCACGATGTCTACATCACCGACTGGCACAATCCGCGCGACATTCCGCGCAGCGAGGGCCGCTTCGGGCTCGACGATTACACCGAGCATCTGATCGACTTCCTCGGTCAGCTCGGCCCACGTCCGCATATGGTCGCGATCTGCCAGCCGTCGGTCTCGGCGCTCGCGGCCGCCGCGATCATGTGCGAGGGCAACCATCCCTCGCGCCCCGCAACGCTGACGCTGATGGCGGGGCCGATCGACACGCGGATCCAGCCGACCAAGGTCAACGAGTTCGCCAAGAGCAAGCCGATCGAATGGTTCGAGCAGAACCTGATCAACTACGTACCGGTGCAGTGCCGCGGCGCGTTGCGCAAAGTCTATCCCGGCTTCGTGCAGCTCACCGCCTTCGTCTCGATGAATCTCGAGCGGCACATCAAGCAACACATGGACCTCGCCAACCACATCGCCAAGGGCGAGAAGGAGAAGGCGGCGAGCATCAAGACCTTCTACGACGAATATTTTGCGGTGATGGACCTGCCGGCGGAGTTCTACATCGAGACCGTGCGCGACGTGTTCCAGGAGCATCTGCTGCCGCTGGGCAAGCTGATGCATCGCGGCCGCCCCGTCGACACCAGGGCCGTCAGCCGCATGGGCCTGATGACGGTCGAGGGCGAGAAGGACGACATCTGTTCGATCGGCCAGACCCTCGCCGCGCAAGACCTTTGCACCGGCGTGCGCGCCTATCGCCGCGTCCATCACATGCAGGCCGGCGTCGGCCATTACGGCGTGTTCTCCGGCAAGCGCTGGAACAACGAGATCTATCCGCTGCTGCGGGATTTCGTGCACGTGAATTCGTAAGGCGCGCGGCGCCTCACGCCGACCATTCCTCGCCCCAGACCTGCACGACATGGCCCGGCGAGACCTCGCGGTATTGCCGGGCCGGCGGCTGGTAGTCGGGCGCACGCACCGGGCTTCTGATCTCATCGTTGGCGACATTGCGTCTTGCGCCGCGACGTGACGGATCGGGCACGGGAACCGCGGCCATCAGCTTCTTCGTATAGGGATGCTGCGGATTGCCGAACACGGACGCGCGCGGGCCGATCTCGACGATCTCGCCGAGATACATCACCGCGACGCGGTGGCTCATGCGCTCGACCACGGCGATGTCGTGGGAGATGAAGAGATAGGCGAGGCCCATGCCGGCCTGGAGGTCGAGCATCAGGTTCACGACCTGTGCCTTGACCGAGACGTCGAGCGCAGAGACCGCCTCGTCCGCGACGATAAGCTTTGGTCCGAGCGCGAGTGCCCGCGCAATGCAGATGCGCTGTCGCTGGCCGCCGGAGAATTCATGCGGAAAGCGTGCGGCCATGTCGGCGGTGAGGCCGACGCGCACCAGCAGGTCGGCAACCTTGTCGCGTGCCTGCGAGGCCGTAGCGAGGCCATTGGCCAGCAGCGGCGCTGCGATCGCCGTGCCCACCGACATCCGCGGATTGAGGCTCGCGAACGGATCCTGAAACACAATCTGCATGTGCTTGCGGAAGTCGCGCAAGGTGCGACCGCTCAAGGCGAGCACGTCCTGACCGTCGATCAGGACAGTACCAGCGTCGGGCTCGGTCAGCTTGAGGATGGAGCGGCCCGTGGTCGACTTGCCGCACCCGGACTCGCCGACCAGCGCCAGCGTCTCGCCGGCACGCAAGGTGAAGGAGACGTTCTCGACCGCGTGAACGCGACCCGAGACCTTGCCGAACAGGCCGGAGCGGATCGGAAAGCGCGTGGTGAGGTTCGAGACCTCTAACAGCGGACGCTCCGCGATCGAAACGGTATCGGGCGTCTCCGCAGGCTCGTCCGAACTGCCGGTGACCTTGTCGACGATCGGAAAGCGCATCGGCCGCGGACGGCCGGCCATCGAGCCGAGTCGCGGCACGGCCGACAGCAGCGCGCGAGTATAGGGATGCGAAGGCGCGTCGAAGATGCGCATGGTCGTATCCGTCTCCACCGCCTGCCCGCCATACATCACCACGGTGCGGTCGGCGATCTCGGCGACCACGCCCATGTCGTGGGTGATGAAGAGGATCGACATCCCCTCTTCCTGCTGAAGCTCCTTCAACAGCTCCAGGATCTGGGCCTGGATGGTGACGTCGAGCGCGGTGGTCGGCTCGTCCGCGATCAGGAGCTTGGGCCTGCAGGCCAGCGCCATCGCAATCATGACGCGCTGGCGCATGCCGCCGGAGAAGCGATGCGGATGCTCGTGGAAGCGCGATCTTGCCGCGGGGATGCGGACCCGGTCGAGCAGGCGGATGGTCTCGGCTTCGGCGGCCGCACGCGACAGGCCACGATGCTGGATCAGCGCTTCCGCGATCTGGAAACCGATGGTGAGCACCGGATTGAGGCTCGTCATCGGCTCCTGGAAGATCATCGCGACGTCGTTGCCGCGGATGTCCTTCATGCTCGTTTCCGGGAGCGCGAGGAGATCGCGGCCGGCGAGTGTGATGCGGCCCTCGATGCGACCACTTTCCTTCGGAATAAGCCGCATGATCGAGAGCGCGGTGACGCTCTTGCCCGACCCGGACTCGCCGACGATGGCGACAGTCTCGCGCGGCGCGATATCGAAGGAGACATTGCGGACGACAGGGAGCCATCGCCCCTCGCGCAGGAAGGACGTCGTGAGGTCCGCGACCGAGAGCACGGGCACCTGCGCGTCGGCAACCACTTGGTTCGAACTGTTTGCGCCGATGCTCATGCCGATGTCCTAATAGCCGCGACTGCGATCAACCAGCCCCGGCAGCGCTTCGCCGCGGCGGTGGCGTCCGATGACGTCGAGTACGAAATCGACGGCACTGTCCGGGCTCGTCATGCTGGCATTGTGCGGCGTCAGCAGGATGCGCGGGTGACTCCAGAACGGATGTCCCGCCGGCAGCGGTTCGGGATCGGCAACATCGAGCACGGCACCGGACAGCGCGCCGCTATCGAGCGCGGCGAGGAAATCGGCTTCGACGAGATGCGGGCCGCGGCCGACATTGACGAGCGAGGCGCCACGCGGCAGGCGCGCGAACAGATCGGCGTTGAGGATGCCGCGGGTCTCTGATGTCAGCGGCAGCAGGCAGACGAGGATATCGGCCTGCGCAAGGAATTCCGGCAAGGTATCCGCGCCGGCGTAGCAGGTGACGCCCTCGATCTGGCGCGGCGAGCGGTTCCAGCCCGATAGCGGAAAGCCGAACGCACTGAGCCGTTCGAGCACGGCCTGGCCGAGCTGGCCGAGCCCCATTACACCGACGCGGCGACGCTTCGCCGGTGTGATCCGGATCTCGCGCCAGATCTGCTCTTTCTGCTGATTGATGAAATGCAGGAGATCGCGATGCAGGGCGAGCACGGCCATGGTGACGTATTCGACCATGGTCTCGGCGATGCCGGGCTCCAGCATGCGCACCAGCGGGATGTGCGGTGGGACTTTCGTCGCGTCGAACTGGTCGACGCCGGCACCGACCGAGAAGACCAGTTCGAGGTTGGGAAAGATCGTCGCGATGTCATCAGGCGGCACCCACGCCACGAGATAACGGACATCGGCGGGATCGCCGATGTCGGGCCAAAGCCGGAACGGCAGCTGCGGCGCGCGCTCCGCGAAGAAGCGCGCCCATTCCGCGCCGCGCACCATATTGGCCTTGTAGAGGACCGTCATGCGGACCTCAGAACGGGCTGACGGGCGCGAGCCGCCGGCCGTCGATCATGCGCTCGTGGCTGTAGGCGGCCGGATCGACCAGCGGCGTCGCGCCTGTGACGATGTCGGCGGCGAGCTTGCCGGCGGCGGGGCCGATGCCGAAACCATGGCCGGAAAAACCGGTAGCGAGGAAAAAGCCCGGCAGCGCGTTCACCGGCGAGATCACCGGGATCGTGTCCGGCGTGCAGTCGATGGTGCCGCCCCAGGCTTCCGCGATCTCGATGTCCTTTAACTCTGGATTTGCCTTGATCAGCGACGCGAGCGCGGAATTGACCAGCGACATGTCGGGCGCGGGATCGCGCACGCGCTCTGTCTCGAACGGCGACGGCCTGTCAAAGCTCCAGCCGGTGCCGCGCATGATCTGGTCGAAGAACGACTTGCCGAACGACAGTTTAAGCCCGTTCTTGCGGTGCTGATAGGTCGGCCAGAAGGTGCGCGCATAGCGGAACAGATCGGGCGACAGCTCGACCGTGCCGCGGTTGCGCAGCGCCAGCGTGAAGCCGCCGTCGAGGCGGCGGCGGATGCAGTAGAGATCGGTTCCGAGCGCACCCGAGGTGATCTCGGGTGCCGGCGTGGTCCGGCAAGCGGTGGCGTTGACGAGGCCGATCGGCAGCTCGATGCCGTGACGGCGGCAGAACAGCGACGACCAGGCGCCGCCCGACAGCAGCACGGCTTGGGTTCTGATGGTGCCTTTCTCGGTGACGACGGCGCTGACGCGTCCGCCCGTCGTCTCCAGCCCGCGCGCGGAGCAGCCCTGGTGAATGGTGACGCCATGCTTGCGCGCAGCCGTGGCGAGCGCAGGCACGGCCATCGACGGCTCGGCGCGGCCATCGCTCGGCGTATGCAGGCCGCCGACCCATTTGTCGGTATTTCCCGGCATACGCTCGGCGACCTCTGCCGGCGTCAGCACGGTCGAGTGCACCTGCATCTCGCGCGCGACCGCGGCCCAACGCTCCCAGCTCGCGAGTTCGTCCTTGCTCTTGGTCAGGAACAGCACGCCGGTGCGGCGGAAGCCGGCATCGACGCCGGCGTCGTTCTGCATGTCCTCCCACAAGCGCAATGCTTCACGCGCGAGCGGAATCTCCTCGCGTGCGCGACCCTGCTGACGGCACCAGCCCCAATTGCGGCTCGACTGCTCGCCACCGACATGGCCCTTCTCGACCAGCGCGACGGAGAGCCCCTTCTTCGCCAGATGATAGGCCGCGGAGACACCGATGACACCGCCGCCGATGACGACGACATCCGCCTGCGCGGGCAGGCGTTCGTCGCTGTTTATACGGTTGAGCGGCGGGGACATTGTTCACTCCTGGACTTCTGTTCGGTCGGATTCTTGCTCGTCATGGGATGTTCATTCGCGGATCGAGCGCATCGCGCAGGCCGTCACCGAGGAAATTGAAGCTCGTCACGGCCAGCGTGATGACGATTCCGGGCGCGATCGCGAGCCACGGCGCGCTGGTGAGATAGATCTGCGCGTTGTTGAGCATGTTGCCCAAGCTCGCGGCCGGCGGCTGAATGCCATAACCGAGATAGCTGAGATAGGATTCCAGCAGGATCGCCTTGGCAACGTTGAGCGTTGCAGCCACGAGAATCGGCGCCATCGCATTGGGCACGAGCTCGCGGAACATGATGCGCAGGTTCGACGAACCGAAGGCGAGCGCGGCCACCGCGAATTCGCGTTCCCGCAGCGAGCGCACCTGGGCCTCGACGACACGGGCCACCCACATCCAGGCGGTCGCTGCGATCAGCACGGTGGTGGTGACGAAGCCGGGCTCCGTGAGCGCCGCCAGCGCCAGCAGCAGGAAGATGGTCGGAAAGCACAATACGGCATCGACGAGCCGCATCAGGACCGCGCCGACGACGCCGCCATAGAAGCCGGCGAAGGCGCCGACGACGATGCCGACCACCGTCGCGATCACCATCGCGACGAAGCCTATCGACAGCGAGACGCGTGCGCCCATCATCAACCGCGCCAGCACATCGCGGCCAAGCTCGTCGGTGCCGAGGATATGCGCGCCCGAGAGCGGCGGCGCAAACCGCTTCATGATGTCGATGTAGGTGTCATCGAACGGCAGCAGATCAGGACCGAACGCCGAGCCAAGAACGAGCACCACGATGGTCACCGCGCCCGCAAGCGCGAGCCGATGCCGGCAAAAGCGTCGCCAGGCGCCCTGGCCGGGCGTGGGTTGAGCGGTGGACAGGATTGCGGTCGCCATCGCTTCAGCCCACCCGGATGCGGGGATCGACGACCGCATAGAGAATGTCGGCAATCAGCGAGCCGATCAGCACCATGATCGCCGAGAACATCAGGATGCCCATCACCACGGGATAGTCGCGATAGCCGATGGAATCCAGAAACAGCCGCCCCATGCCTGGCCAGGTGAACACGGTCTCGGCCACCAGCGCGCCGCCGAGCAGCGTCGGAAACTGCAGGCCCGCGACCGTGATCATCGGCAGCAGCGCGTTGCGTAACGCGTGGACCGTCAGGATCCGCCATTCCGGCATGCCCTTGGCGCGCGCGGTGCGGATGTAGTCCTGGTTGATCACCTCGAGCATGGAGGAGCGCATGAAGCGGCCCCACATCGCGGTCTCGACCAGTCCCAGCACCATCGCCGGCGCAATGAGATGATGCAGCAAATCGAGGAAGGAGCCGTCGCCGACGGTCTCGCGATTTCCCGCCGGCAGCCAGCCGAGCGTCACCGAGAAGACGTAGATGGTGACGAGGCCGAACCAGAAGGTCGGGATCGACAGCGCGATCATGGCGCCGACGGTCGCGAGCGAATCGAACAGCGAATAGCGCCGCAGCGCGCCTGATATGCCGATCCAGCAGCCGAGCAGAACCGCGATGATGGTCGCGGTGACCATCAGCTCCAGCGTCGCGCCGAGATGCGAGGAGATCACCGACAGCACCGCCTCGCCGTCGCGATAGGACTTGCCCCAATCGCCGCGGAGCATGCGGACGAACCAGTCGAGATACTGGATCGGCAACGGGCGATCGAGCCCGAGCTGCTTGGAGACGCGGTCGAGATCTTCCTGCGTCATCTGCGCGGAGGCGGCGAATTGCGACAGCGGACCACCCGGCGCAAGATGCAAAAGGGCGAAGCCAATCGCAGAGACGATCACCAGCAGCATCGCCGCCTGCGCCAGGCGATTGAGGACGTAACGGGCCATCTCAGGCGATCCAGCCAGCCTGAGGCATCAGGCCCAGTACCATTCGCGGATGTTCCAGCAATTGGTCGACGTGTTGATGTTGGGGCGGAAACCCTGCAACCCCTCCTTCACGCCCTCGGCGATGAAGCCCTGGAACAGCGGCAGGATCGCGAGGTCGTTGCGGATCAGCTTCTGCAGATCGCCGTAGGTCTTCTTGCGCTGTTCGAGATCGAACTGCCTGGCGCCGTCGGCAAGAAGACGATCGGCCTCCGCGCTCTGGTATTGGTAGGTGTTGTAACCACGGCCGCCCTTGGCTGGGATCGCGCCGGAGCCGAACCGCGGCGTCACGTCAGGATCGCTGCCCAGCATGAAATTCACGCCGACGATCACCGAATTGAACTTCGACTGCTGCCAGAAATCGCCCCAGATCACGGCGGCCGGCATGTTGTTGACGCGCATGCTGGCGCCGATCGCGTGCCAATCCTGGATCAGGAGCTGTTGGGTCTGCTCGCGCACGGCGTTGCCTGATGTGGTCGAATTGGTGAATTCGAGCTTCACGCCGCCCTTCTCGCGGACGCCACCGGAGCCGCGCGCCCAGCCGGCCGCATCGAGCAGCGCATTGGCTTTGGCCGGATCGTATTTGTGTTGCGGCAGGCCTTGCTGGAACGACCAGGCCTCTTGCGGTACGAAGCTTTCGGTTTGCGTCGGCAGGCCGTAGTTCAGCGCATCGATGATCGCCTGCTTGTTGATGGCCAGATAGAGCGCCTCGCGCACCGCGTGGTCGGCGAAGGGACCGAACTCCAGATTGGGCGCGATGTGCTCGACTGACGACGTCGACGAGACGAAGATCTTGCTCGCTTTCAGCGTCTTCGCCTCCTGCACGAAGTTCGGCAGAATGCCTTGCAGGCCGGTGTAGTCGACCTGGCCGGTGCGGAACTGGGTGTAGAGGACGGTCAGGCTAGGAATGTATTTGAAGACCACGCGTTCGACGTAGGGCCCTTTGCCGTGATAGCCGGCATAGGCGTTGACCTGAATGTGGTCGCCGGGCACGCGCTCGCCCCAGCGGAACGGCCCGGTGCCGACAGGCGCATTGTGGAACGGTGACGAATTCGGATCCGACACCTTCTCCAGAATGTGCTTGGGCACGATGAAGGTGAGCGACAGGATCGACATATAGGGCGAATAGGGAGCTTCCATTCGCCAGTGGATCTCGTCAGGCGCCACGACCGTGATGTCCTTGACGAGGCTGTGGCCGACCCGGTTGCGCACGCGGAAGTCGGGATTGTTGATCAGGTCGAGCGAGAACTTGACGTCATCTGCCGTGAAGGCCGTGCCGTCGTGCCATTTCACGTCGCTGCGGAGCTTGATCTTCCAGGTCAGGCCGTCGGCCGACAGGCCGCCATTCTCGACCGTCGGGACTTCGCGTGCCAGATCAGGAACGAACTTGCCGTCGGGATCGATGAACCAGAGCGGCGAGAACACCTGCCACCAGATGCCCTGATCGACCTCGATGCCGGGCATCAAGGGGTGAAAGACGGTCGGCTCCTGCGACAGCGCCGCGATCACCTGTCCGCGCGGCTTGTCAGGCGGAGTGCTCGGGCGTTCGGTCTGCGCAAAAGCTGTGCCTGACAGCGTCCATCCCGCGGCGGCGCCTGCGCCGAGCTGGAAGAATTGCCGGCGATTTGGAATGCCGAGATGATGCAATCCGCCAACGCCGAACTTGCCGGTGCTGTCTGCCATGACCAGTCTCCGTTTCCGCACGCGGCACCTCTCCCGCGCCCCGGACCCCGGCAAAGGGACAGGAGAGGGCTTTAGTGCTTCTAAATTTTTCAGCCAAAAGTTCATCATGACTAAATACAGCTGTCAATCGCATTGCTAGGATACGCGACCTTTTCAAACCGCCGCCGGCTGATCCGGCGGCGAGGACAAGCATGGGAGAGCGACATGGATGGTCGCGGCGACAACAGTCCAAAGGACGCCCCGACGACCGAGTCCGATGATGCAGTCGATGCGCGTCTCGGCGAGACCGTGCGGCTGCTGCGCCAGCGCGCCGGTCTCTCGATCCAGGACGTCGCCAACAAGACCGGCCTCTCCAACGGCATGATCAGCCAGCTCGAACGAGCGCGCGCGATGCCGTCGATCCGCACGCTGCGCCTGCTCTCGATCGCGCTCGACGTGCCGATCTCCTATTTCTTCGAGACCAGCGATCCCGCCGATGTGCAGCGCTACATCGTGCGCAAAAACAACCGCCGCCTGCTGCGCCTCACCGCCAGCGGCGTCGTCAAGGAAGCGCTGACGCCGGAAGGCAAAGGCCAGTTGGAGCTCTATGAGCTCACGCTCAATCCCGGCGCCTCCTCGGGCACCGATTTCCTCCAGCACATCGGCGAGAAGGCCGGCTACGTCCTGTCCGGCAGCCTGCGGCTTTGGCTCGACAACCAGGCCCATGTGCTGGAAGCCGGCGACAGCTTTCGCTTTCCGAGCATCGTGCCGCACATGTTCGACAACCCGACCCAGCAGACAGCGCGCGTGATCTGGGTCACGACGCTGCGCCAGTCCGATCCGCCGGCTGGCTGAACCGGGTCCGCACCCCCGCACCGCCGGAAAATGCCCTCGACGCCGCCGCAGGGAGTCTGTAGCTCACAGGGAGCCGGACTCCTTTGACAGGGCGGACTTGGAGACACTTGGAGACCCTTGGAGACACTTGGAGACCCTTGGAGACCCTTGGCGGCCCGCGGCAGATGTCGGTGGTGTGAGCGCATGAAACTCAGAGGGCTTCTGACACTCGCGATGGCCGCGCAGGCCGTC
The DNA here is from genome assembly GCF_004114955.1 of Bradyrhizobium guangzhouense. NCBI lineage: Bacteria > Pseudomonadati > Pseudomonadota > Alphaproteobacteria > Hyphomicrobiales > Nitrobacteraceae > Bradyrhizobium > Bradyrhizobium guangzhouense. The sequence continues at coordinate 1,777,980 of NZ_CP030053.1, read as the reverse complement.
GTGACCGCCGTGGCTCTCTTGGTCTCGTATGCCGCGACCGGCACCGGTCCCGGCGTGCCCCAGTTGATTGCCCTGCTCGCCAGCGGCGCCGTTGCATTGCTGCTCGCGCGCATCTGCGCACGCAGCATCGCGACGTCGCAGAAGAAGCGCATCGCCGCACGGCTGACCGAGCTGGCGCAGGCGCGCGCGGACAGCGCGCAGATGACGCAAGCCATCATCAAGACCGCGCTTGACGCCTTCGTGCAGACCGATGAACGCGGCATCGTGCTGCAGTGGAGCCTGCAGGCCGAGGCGCTGACCGGATGGTCGCGGCCCGAAGCCCTGGGCGCCGACGTCGTCGAGTTGCTGGTCGCCGAGCCGCTCCGCGCCGGATTCAGGCAGCGCATGATGCGCATCCTGCCGGAACTGTCCGATACGCCGATCGGCATCCGCTTCGAGGCGAACATCCTGCACCGAACCGGCGACGAGATCCGGATCGAGGCGTCGAGCACGGCGCTCCGCATCGGCGGCCGCACCATCATCAACGTCTTCGTCAAGGACGTGACACAGAAGCGCGCAGCCGAGGAGCAGCTGATCCAGTCCCAGAAAATGGAGGCGGTCGGCCAGCTCACCGGCGGCATCGCGCACGAATTCAACAACATGCTGACTGTCATCACGGGCACGATCGAGATTCTGGCCGAGGCCGTGAAGGACGATCCGCCGCTCGCCGCCATCACCAAGCTGATCAGCGAGGCCGCCGACCGCGGCGCCGCGCTGACCTCGAGCCTGCTCTCCTTTGCGCGCAAGCAGGCGCTGCAGCCGGCCGAGATCGACGTCAATGATCTGCTCGAGGAGCTTTCAAAGCTGCTGCTGGCAACGTTCGACAAGAAGATCGAGATCGTGAGGAAGTTCGACGGCAATATCTGGCTCGCCTACGCCGACCGCGGGCAACTCAGCGCGGCGCTGCTCAATCTGGCGATCAACGCCCGCGACGCGATGCCGGAGGGCGGCCGCCTGACGCTGACGACGCGCAACGTGGTGTTCGGCGTCCGCGAGGCCGTGGCGGTCGGCGCCGGCTACGCCGGCGACTATGTCGAGATCGAGATCATTGATACCGGAACGGGTATTCGGCAAGCGCACGTCGAACGGATCTTCGATCCGTTCTTCTCGACCAAGGAGGTCGGCAAGGGCACCGGTCTCGGGCTCAGCATGGTGTTCGGCTTCGTCAAGCAGTCCGGCGGCGGCATCAAGGTCAGATCCGAAGAAGGCCGCGGCACGACCTTCACGATCTATCTGCCGAAGGCGGAGACCAGTGCGTTGCGCCCCGCAAGCTATGATTCGCGCAAGATCGTGGGCGGAACGGAGACCATTCTCTGCGTCGAGGACGACCGCGACGTCCGCCAATACGTAACGGTCCAGCTCGAAAGCCTCGGCTACAAGGTCGTGCCCGCCGCCAACGCGACCGAAGCGCTCGCGATCGCGGCCAGCGGCACGCCGTTCGACCTGCTGTTCACCGACATCGTGATGGCCGGCGGCATCAATGGCCGCGAGCTTGCCGACCAGATGGTGGCAGCACGGCCCTCGCTGCGGGTGCTGTTCACCTCGGGCTACGCGAACGATTCCCAGCACGCGCCCGAAGGCGTCACCAAGGGCGCGCCTCTGCTGGCAAAGCCCTACCGCAAGGCCGAGCTCGCACGCATGCTGCGCCGCTCGCTCGACACCGCCGTCGATACAGCGGGCGATGCGATCCCGACACCTTATTCGGTGCAGGCCGATCTCGAAGGCTTCCTGCGCAGGCAGGCCCCCGAAGACAGCGCCACGCGATCACGGAAGTAGATATCCCGGCACCTCCCGCTAGCTCATCCGCCGCCGCAGTGTTGCCGAGGGTGTCTCGCCGAATTTTTCGCGGTAGGCTCCGGCCATGCGGCCGAGATGGGTGAAACCGAGGTCGAACGCGATGGCGGTGATGGAGGCGTCCGGCGGCGCCTGCGCGAGCCTGGTGTGAAGACCGGCCAGACGCATATCGAGCAGCATCTCCGAGATCGACACGCCGAAGTGACGGCGGAAGCCGAGCTGAAGCGCACGGATGCCGATGCCGGACGCGCAGGCAAGCTGGACGAGATCGAGCGGCTCATCGGCATTGTCCGCAAGATGGTCCCGCGCAGCACGGAGCGCGCGCGGCAGACGCTCGGCCTGCCCCGAGAACGTCCTGATCGCATCCGACAAGCCATGCCGCTGGCCAATGAGCAGGTGATCGAGCAGCAGTTCGCGCCAATCGGCCATCATGGCCGGTGAGAGCCGGCCGGACGGCCCCAACTGTTCGGCAAGCATCATCAGCTCGGCAAGGCTGGCTTGCAGATGGCGGCCGGGGGGCGCGCGCAGGTCGATCACGGGATCGAATTCGACCGCGGCGGCCGCCCTGCCCGACAGCGCCGCGGCACGCTGTTCCACCATGCGGCGGTCGAGCAGCAAGATCGCCTGCGCACAGTCACGCCACGTCATCTGCGTCGGGATGGTTGGCGACAGCAGCGAAGCCGCTTCGCCAGGCGCGACATCGAATCCGCTGGCACCTGCATGTATATGGGCGCTACCTGTGAGCGGGATCTGGACAAGGAAGAAGCGATCGAGGCAGCCGGGATCGATGCTGACGGTCCCGCCATAGGCAACGTAGTTGATGGAAAAGCCGTCGAAGGCCGCGCAATTGTGCCGGGCCGAAAATCTGGACGCACGCGCCTGCGCCGGCCTGAGATCGTGCGGGCAGAAGATGCGACCGATCAGCTCGGCCGCTTCGTCGACATCGTCGGTCGTGACGCGCGCGAAGGCCGCAAGCCGTCCGGCTGCGGACGCCCTTGCGCTCATTTCCTGCACGGCTGCGGACATGATCGACCACTTCGCGTCGCGAAATTGCTTTAAGCCTATAATAGTTCGCAGGGCGCGAAAAGGGTGGTGTCGCGAAATCGTCGTGCTGCATGGCAACAGCCGCGCCGGATTCGTTTAACGGATAGACAGCCGCCCGCGCGTGGCTGAAGCTCGGTCCTCGCCGGTATCCAACAGGAGGCGAGCCATGACTGCACTCGAAAAGGGCATTACTGCAAACGGCACAGGCTACGGCGGCAAAAGCTGGAACATCCTTGGCCAGGTCTACTTCCCCAAGGCCGTCACCGACTCCACCTTCGCATTCGAGACCAACAGCGATCCCGGCCAGTTCGTGCCGGTGCATATCCATCCGACCCAGGACGAGTTCATCCTGGTGCAGGAAGGCACGCTCGACCTCAAGCTCGACGGCGTCTGGGTCAAAGCCCATGCCGGCGACCTCGTGCGCATGCCCCGCGGCATTCCGCATGGTTATTTCAACAAGTCCGACAAGCCGTGCCGCGCGCTGTTCTGGGTCTCGCCGATGCAGAAGCTGGAGGCGCTGTTCAACCAGCTCCACAATCTGACCGACCCGGCCGAAGTCGTGCGTATCTCGGCGCTGCACGAGGTCGACTTCCTGCCGCCCGAGGCCAACGACTAGGCGCCCGCCTCCTCGTCCGCTTTCACCTGCTTGCAGCTCCGCCGGCCGCGCCTTGCGGCCGAACGAAGTCGCTTGCGCGCAAAACACCTCGATTGCGAGCCATCTCATGGTCAGCCCCAAGCATGTCTGCGTAATCGGCGCCGGCGTCTCCGGCCTCGCCACAGCGAAAGCCTTCTCCGCCCGCGGCCACCGCGTCACCATCGTCGAGCGCAGCGCCGACCTCGGCGGTGTGTGGGAGCCCGCGCGCTCCTACCCGGAGGTGCAGACGCAAAGCCCCAAGGATCTCTACCGCTACACCGATCGCGCCATGCCGGAGGCCTATCCGGAATGGCCGACCGGGCCGCAGGTCCATGCTTATCTTGCCGACTACGCGAAAAGCTTCGGCCTCGACCGCATGCTGCGCCTCGGCACGACGGTTTCCGGCATGGCGCGGCGCGTCGACGGCAAACCCGGCTGGACGCTCGCGCTGTCGGGCAAGGATGGCGCGACCACCAACGAGGACTTCGATTTCGTCGCTGTGTGCACCGGGCAGTTCAACGAGCCGCGCGAGCTGCATTGCCCGGGCGAGGACGGCTTTCTGGCGCAAGGCGGCGAGATCCTGCACTCGTCGAAATACGGCGATCCCGCGCTGGCGAAAGGCCGTCGCGTCGTCGTGCTTGGCGGATCGAAATCCGCGACCGACATTGCCGTGAACGCGGTGAAATCAGGTGCGCGCGAGGTCACCATCGTGATGCGCGAGCCGGTCTGGCGCATCCCCTATTTCATCGGCGGGCTCGTGAACTTCAAACGCATCCTCTACATCCGCGCGCAGGAGGAGATGTTTCCGGGCTGGGGCATCGGCGCGATGTCGCGGCTCGCCTATCGCGTCGCAGCCCCGCTGATCTGGGCAAACTGGCGCGGGCTCGAGAGCCTGTTGAAGGCGCAGCTCAAGCTCAACAAGTGCAGGATGGTGCCGAAGGAGCGGATCGAGGACGGCGTCAACTGCTCGGTGCCGATCGCAACGCCCGGCTTCTATCCGATGGTTGCAGACGGCCGCATCAAGGCCGTGTTCGGCACCTTCGATCGTTATGAAGGCGACAGCATCGTGATGAGCGGCGGCGAGCGCGTCGGTGCCGACGTTGCGGTTCTCGCGATCGGCTACAAGCTCGGCGTGCCCTTCCTCCCCGAGGCCTATAAGAAAAAGCTCGTTGATGCGGACGGGCAGTACCGGCTCTATCGCCTGATCGCCAACCCCGACCTGCCCGAGCTCGGCTTCGTCGGCTTCAACTCCTCGTTCTGCACCGTGCTCTGCGCCGATCTCGCCGCCAACTGGCTGGTTCGCTATGCCGATGGGCAACTGGTGCGGCAGCCAACGGAGCGACAGATGCGCGACAACATCGAGATGATGCTGCACTTCAAGCGCGTGGAACGGCCGGCTGCCGGCGTCTACGGCGGCCTGTGCGTTGCGCCCTATCACTACCGCCATTTCGACGAGCTGATGGCCGATATCGGCGCAGAGATGCAGAGGCGCCGCGGACTCAAGGGACACTTCCTGCCGCCCGACGCTGATGCCTATGCCGAATTCCTGATGTCGGCGCCGGCGTATCAGGCAGCCGGTTAGTTGGTGATGCGGGCCTCCTGGACCGCATGATTGAACATCGCGTTCAAGGCCGCCGTGATGTCCGCAGGTGTGTTCGCGGTGTAGAAGAAGCCCGGCGAAGCACAGTTCTGCAGGCTGGTCGGAATGTTCGGGATGTTCCAGTTGGCGTAATCGTCCTCGTCGCCGGCGAAGGAGGTATTGACCGGATTGATCTTCTGATACGGGATGTACAGCACGGAGATAATGATGCCGCGGTTCTTCAGCGGCGTACAGGACGTCGCCGGGTCGATCGTGGTGGCATGGTTGCTGCCCGACCAGGACCCGTTCGGAACGCCCTTGACTTGCGGATCCTGCGCACCATCGGTGACGAGGAAGACATAGGGCAGCGTATTGTTCCACGCGCTGCCGTCGCCTACGCTCGTGATCAGCGTGCTCACGCTCGACAACGCCGTGTCGATGTGCGTGCCGCCGGAACCAAGGCTCGAATTCACGTTGGTATCGAGCAGCGTCGCCAGATTGGCCGCCGCATAGTTGATGGTCGACGGATTGGTCGTCGAACCGTTGATGCTGCTGGTCAACGGGAAGTACGAGTAGAGATAGCGGATGAAGGGATACAGCCCGATGCGGAACTGGTTCGCCACCTTCTCCGTATTGTTCGCCGTGACGAACAGCTGGTTCACCGCATAGCCGACGGCATCCAGCCGCAGCTGGATGCAGGAATCGGTCCCGTCCGTCGGGCAGTTCGCCACCGTCGCGAGATTTGAGTAGAGCGAATTCGGCAGTCCGGAGACGATCGAGGAAGGCAGCTGAACGCCCATGGGATTGCTGGCCTTCGGGCTGAGCAGGCCCCGGTAGCCGCTCTGGCTGACACGCGAGATGGCGTAGCCGAGGCAATAATTGTTGGTGGGATAGCCTTGCGTGCCGCTGTCGGTGCATGCGCTGTTCTGCGGCGAGAAATGGCAGGCCAGCGTGCAGCCCGTCGGATATTGCCGGTAGTTATCGGGGTTGATCGACTGCATGCGCTGGGCTTCCGCAGTGGTCGAGGGAAGGCCCATCGAGCCCGAGACGTCCAGCGTCAGATAGAAATCGAGATACAGCGGCAGCGTCGTGGACGAGGACGAGCTGCCGGTCACGGTCAGCTTTCTGTAGCCGAGAAGCTGCATGAAGGTGACGGGGACATCAGCACTGAACTGTACGGAGGACGTCAGCCTCGATCCCGTCTTGGTGACGGTGCTCGTCTCACCCAGATTGGTGAAGCTGTTGGCAAACCCTGATGCGTTTCCGTTGAAGATGTTGTTCGCTTCCGTGACGCCGGCGGCAACCGATCCATTCGACGTCATCGCCATCGCGGCGTTGTACCCGGCCGAGTTGACCGAGATCGAGGCTACGCTCGCCGCATCCGCGGAACTTTGCAGCTTCGCCTTGATGCGCGTTGCCATGCTGTAGTCGATGGCGCATCCGATCGACGCGATGAGCGGCACGAGCGCGATCGCAAAAGTGGCGGCGACATTGGCACGGGAGTCACGCTGCAACCGCGAGAGGAGCCGGCCAAAGCGCCGTAGCATTCCAAAATCCGGCATTGCCAAGCCTTCTCGACGGTTCGCGGAAAATGATTGACGAGAGCCAAAAGGGGTAATGAGACGAAACAGATGCCAGGACCGGCGCGTGGTCGCGAAGATGGTGAACTTCGCGTAAATGCCCTCGCGTTGCCCCCGAGACACGACGGACCATTGTGCAGGCCGGGCGCTACCGAATCGTAAAGGCGTCAAGTGAAAGGCGGGTCCCGGTTGTTTCCTGCAAGTTCGAAACGGGCTCATCCGGCGCCCTACTCACCGGCCGGCCATCCACCAGCTGCCCCTCGCCAGCCCGCATCCTTGAGGCTTACGATCTCCACAACAGCCGAATCGGCAGTCCCGGGAACCCCGCGATGCAAACACGATGTTATGCCGCCGCTGCGGCGCTGGCCCTGTTGCTTATGACGCCCGCTCGGGGACAAGGCGCACCGACGCCGGCGCAGTCCGACGCGCTCGCCGCCTACGAGCACGCGCTCGGCGATTTCAAGTCGATCCTGGCCGAGCGGCGCAACCAGATCGAGGCGAAGCAGAAGCTGCCGAACCTGCCGGGCCAGGCGCTCTATCTCGCGCGCGTCGCCGTCATCAGCACCTACAAGGATCTGACCGACGCCATGCCGTCGCGGATCGGCAGGCCGAACAAATTCGGGATCCCACCGGCCTATTTCGACGCCGCGATCGAGCCGCTGGTCGACGAATACGCTGATGTCTTCGAGATCATGGAGGCACCGCCCGCGAGCGCACAGAATTCGCCGACACCGTTCAAGGACGTCGTCGATCTCGGAGCCGCGATTGCGCGCGCCAAAGGGCTTGCACCTGCTGACGCCGAGGCCGCGGGCCGCATCAGCCTGGGGCTCTTCTATGCCGAAACGAACGGCAAGCAGAACGTCCGCAACGCACGCTCGAACACCTATATGGGCAGCCTGCAGACCGGCCCGTCCGAAGACCGCAACGGCCAGCGCAAATGGGAGGCGATCAAGGGCACGATCGCGGCCGCCGATCCCGCATTGAACGCGCGCGACGACAAGGAAGAGGCGCGGTCCCGCGGAACCGACCGCCGTTTCAATCACTGGACCAACGTGCGCGACGGCCTCATGAACGCGCATGCGGAACTGTTTGCCGAGATCCCTGCGATCGTGAAGACGCTGCCCGATCCGATCGAGCAGATGAAGCTGTTCGAGCTGATCCAGATCATCCCGACGCCGACGCGGTCCGCACTGAAGTCGGGCGACCTGTTGAACTACAGGGTGTCCAATCCCACCATCATGAAGCACTTGCGCAACAACAGCATCTTCGCCTTCGGCAAGGTCGACCGGGCGCGAAGCTCGGCCAGCTTCCGCGAGATCTTGGGCGCGATGTGGCTGTTCAAGCGGAAGTTCGACAAGGCGATGGTGAAATATGCGGAGATCAGGCCGCGCTAGGTTGCGCACCCATAAAGCAGCCCAATCCAGGAACGCTTAACTATGCTCACCGTCTATGGCGAAGGTCGTGGCTTCCGCGTGGTTTGGTTGCTCGAGGAACTAGGAATGGCCTATCGGCTGCGCCCGGTTGATCTGTTCGCCGTCGAGAACGATCGCGATTTCCTTGCGATCAACCCTGCCGGCTTCATTCCCGCGCTGCAGGACGGCGAGACGGTCATGGTCGAATCGATCGCGATTCTTGAATATCTGCTCGCCCGCCACGGTTCAGGTTCGCTTGCCGTTGCCCCTGATGATCCCGCCTTCGCTTCCTATCTGCAATTTCTCCATTTGGGTGAGGCGGGGCTTGCCGGGCCGATGAATACAGTCTTGATCGGTCGCAACCTGGCGCCCGAAGCCGAGCGAAATGCCCGGGTGACCCGCTGGGCAGCCGAAACCTTCGAGAGCCGGCTGGGATTGGTCGTCCGCCGCCTTGCAGATTGCCCCTATCTTGCCGGCGACCGCTTCACTGCTGCCGATATCTCAGTGAGCTACGCCCTCTTGCTCGGCCTGCGGACGGGCAACTACGTCCCCGGACCTGTCGAGCGGGACTATCTCGCCCGTACCACGGCACGTCCTGCCTACGCCCGAGCGATGAACAGCTGCCAGGCCACCAAGGCCTGGGCAGCGAGATCACCGGGATTGTAGGGCTCGCGTCAGCGGAGAGCGTCAGTTCTCCACCCTGTACCCGTCCGTCAGCGTTTTCAGGAACGCGATGATGTCGGCCTCGTCCTGCTCCGTCATCGCCGGCTTGTCGCCGAGATGGCGATCGAAGGGCGGATCGGTGACATCGACATTGGCGTGATATTTTTCAGGCAGGTCGTCAAATTTCCGCGCCGTGCCGTCGGCCGCGCGCGGAAATACCTTTTCCGGATTTGTGTCGCGGAAATTGTAGAAGTCGAGCACCTGCTCGAGCGTCTTGAAGACGCCGTTGTGGAAGAAGGCGCGACGCGTCGCGGTGTTGCGGAGCGTCGGCGTCAGGAACATGCCGCAATATTGCGTCTGTTCGGTCATGTCGGTTCGATGCGGCCCGCAGACGCCGAGGTCGAAATAGTCGGGATCCCCATTGCCGGCCAGCGCGGCATTGCGTGGCGCGCCCAGCGCCTCGTATTGGTGATCGGTGAAGAGCGGCGGCAAGCCATCGCGGGACGGCGCCGAGGTGTGGCAACCGGCGCAATTGGCCTTGTCGGGATCGTTGAACAATTGCAGGCCGCGCAACTCGTTCTCGGAGAGTCGCGCCTTGCCTTCAAGCCAATAATCATACTTGCTGCTGTAGGGATGGAAACTCCCCTCTTCCACCTGGTAGCGCGCGACCGCGAACATCGCCTCGGCGATCAGAAGCCGCTGATTTCTCATCACGCCGGCGCCGAACAATTCGACGAAACGCTGGGCGTAAGGCGCGCTGCGCAGCTTGCCCGCCACGATCTCGGCACTGCCGCCGTCCATCTCGTTGGGATCGAGCAACGGGAAGAGCGCCTGGTCTTGCAACGTGTCGGCGCGACCGTCCCAGAACAGCCCCCCTTGCGGCACCATGTTCGCCGAGGCACCGCTGCCGCCCGCGGTCTTGGTCGTGCGCACGGCCTGCTGGCCGAGCGCCGCCATCTGCGCCAGATCCATAACGTTGTCGTCGTCGGCTTTTTCAGGGCCGATGCTGAAATTCGGGTGGCGCTCCAGATAGGTCAGCGACGGAACGGCGCGCGCGCCTTGCCGCAAGAGGTCGGCGCCGCCGAGCATCACCGGGCCGTCGTTCGGCGGGCCGTAGGCGTGATCCGGACTGTGGCAGGATGCGCAGGACAGCACGCCTGACGAGGACAACGACGCGTCGAAGAAGATCGCCTTGCCAAGCTGCGCCATCGCGGAGAGCGGCTCGACAGGCGGGCGATAGAGATGAACCGGGTTCGGGTTGAGCCCCGACGGCGTCGCCTCGGCCACTCCTCGCGTCTCGGCCGCAAAAACAGCGCCGGCCAACGAGAGCAGGCCGGCGCCAAGGAGCCACAAAGTGCGGCTGTGCATATGACGTCCTAGTGATGGTGGTGTTCGTCCGGCGGGCTGACGATCACCGTGCCGGCGGTCGGATCGAGGAACAGCGCGTCGGTGCGGAAGTCGTGGCTATGATCCTGATCGAAGTCGAACAGGTCCATGATCGATCCCGAGGTCGCATCGAACGCGCCGCCACCCAGACGCTTGCCGTGCAGCCAGTTGTCCTCGATGAACCGCACGATGGACGCCTGCGAGATGTAAGTGCGGCTCACGTGGTTGGTCTTGGCGTAGGGCGAGACCACGATGAAGGGGATGCGGGTGCCTGGACCGCAGCGGCCGTTCACCGGCTTGCCGTTGAGGCCATTCGGTGCCGGCTGCTTGGCCGAGCCGAGGCCGCACAGGCCCGGACCGTTGACCTGATCGGCAGCCGGATCATAGGAGGCGCTCTTCGGCGCGAGGTATTGGTGGTCGTACCAGCCGTCGGAGTCGTCATAGGTGATGATGACGGCGGTCTCGCGCCATTCCGGCTGCTTCTGCAGGAAGTTGATCAGCTCGACATTGCCGGCCTGCTCGTCGAGCGGGTCGGAATATCCGGCATGACCGTCCTGATAGGCCGGCATCTTGATATAGGACACGGCCGGAAGATGGCCCGCCTTCACCGCGGCGTAGAAGTCCTCGAGATCGTAGGCGTGGTTGGCCGGATCGAGAGTTTTGTGATCCGCAGCATAGGTATGGCCGATCGCATGGACCGAGCTCGGGCGGGCGTGGGTCGGGTTGGCGGTCGACTTGTAGTACTGGAACCAGGCGTGGTGCGGGATATAGTCCGCAGTCGCGGCACCCACGACGGTCGACAAGGTGCTGCGTGCGCAACCGGTCGTGCCGTTGGCGTTCTTCAGCGTCAGGTCGAAGCCGCCCATGAAGCTGCCCCAGCTGACGTGCTCGTCATTGAGCAGGTCGCCGATGTTCTTGCTGGTCATCAGAACGGTGCTGGTCGTGCTCGAGCAGGAGTCGTAGGCCGGATCGGTGTCGCCGATCAGCGTCAGGCCACCCTGGCCGTCGGCAATTGACGACGTCGTGCCGACGATGTTGACGGCACCGTTGGTCTGACCCGAGACCACCTCAAGCGCACCCGGCGTCGAGGGCCCAAAGGTGTCGGTCCAGGCATTGTCGCTCATCGAGAAATGCTGGGCGTAGTTCCAGAGGGCCGTGGTGGTGTTGCCGTCGAAATAGCCCATCACCTGGCCGTTGGTGCCGAACGCGCCGGCGCCGCCGGCAGTGCCGCGACCAGTGTATTTCGGAAACAGATCGTCCTTGCCGTTGTCGACGGCCTGCTGCTCGGGCGTATAGGCGTGGTTCTGCGAGCGCGTATTGGCCTGAGTGCGATCGAGCCGGAATGGATCGGTTGCACCGGTGCCGTTGGCCGGATTGTTGTTCGGGTTGTTCACCAGGAGATTGGCGTTGGCGAGGTTGTTGACCTTCGGCGTATGCGGCTTCGGCACGAAGGCAATCGAGCCCGACGGATTGGCCGCGTTCGGATAGGTCGCGAAATAATGGTCGAACGAGCGGTTCTCGTTGAAGATGATCACGAGATGCTTGATCGGCGTTTCCGTATGCATGTCATGCGGATGCCGGTGAAACAGGTCGTGATCATGGTCCCGGTCGAAATCGTTGGCGAGCACCGGAATGCTGCACGCAAGTGTCGTCGCGGCCGCGAAAATCGCAGCCGACGTCAAAAATTTGGATTTCATCTTTGCTTGCCCCGAAGGAGTGACGGCGCGACCCTAGCGATCACGAGTGACAGAGCTGTGTCAGTTTGACGCAAAGACCCCATTGCGCGGTTGTCGGGACCGGAATTTACGGACGCCCGCCGGGCCGACTGCAATCGCAACACGCGGCTTGCTCGTCGGCGCGATCTCGTCTTTCAGGCCATCTGACAGCACGCCGATGTTTGCAGTGCAAGGGCCGTGACTGCCATGGCTATGGTGTTCCACGGCCCGGCAATTGTTGGTAGCCTGCCGCACCGACAGACAATCATCGGGGGCCACCGAATGACCTCAGCGTACTCCGTCCATCCCGCACAATTTCACGGCGCGCGGAAGCATATCGGGCGGGCTCTGACCGCCGCGGTCGCCGTGATGGCGCTGGCCGGCTGCGAGGACAAGAACACTTTCGTGGCGCCCCCGCCACCGAAGGTCGACGTCGCCACACCCATACAGCGCTCGGTGACGCGCTATGTCGAGGCCACCGGCAACACCGCGCCGATCAAGAGCGTCGATCTCGTCGCGCGCGTGCAAGGTTTTCTGCAAACCATCGACTACACCGACGGCACCTTCGTCAAGCAGGGCACCCAGCTGTTCACGATCGAGCCCGAGACCTACAAGCTGAAGCTCGATCAGGCGCAGGCCGCCGAGGCCGGAGCGCAGGCCTCGCTCAGGCAGGCCGAGGCCGACTACAAGCGGCAGGTCGATCTGGTGCAGCGCCAGGCGGTCTCGCAGGCGACGCTGGACACCTCGACGTCGACCCGCGACAACGCCCAGGCCAACCTCCAGCAGGCCCAGGCCAACACCAGGATTGCCGAGCTCAACTACAGCTATACCAAAGTGAGCGCGCCGTTCGACGGCATCGTCAGCGCGCATATGGTCTCGATCGGTGAGCTCGTCGGCGTCTCCTCCCCGACGCAGCTTGCGACCATCGTTGCGATGGACCCGATCTGGGTCAACTTCACCGTCAACGAGCAGGACGTGCTGCGCATCCGCGCCGAGGCGCAGCGGCGCGGACTGACTGCCGCCGACCTCAAGCAATTCCCGATCGAGGTCGGCCTGCAGACCGAGACCGGATATCCGCATGAAGGCAGGCTCGACTATGTCGCGCCGACCCTCAACACCTCGACCGGCACGCTCGCCGTGCGCGGCGTCGTCCCCAACGACAAGCGGGTGCTGCTCCCAGGCTATTTCGTCCGGGTCCGCGTGCCCTTCGACCAGGACAAGAACGCCCTGCTCGTCCCCGACACCGCGCTCGGCAGCGACCAGGGCGGCCGCTATCTGCTGGTGGCCAACAAGGACAACGTCGTCGAACAGCGCAAGGTGCAGACCGGACCCGCCGACAATGGCCTGCGCGTGATCGAGAGCGGCCTGCAGCCCGACGACCGCGTGATCATTGCGGGGCTGCTGCGCGTGATCCCGGGCCAGAAGATCGACCCGCAACTGACCAAGATCGAGCAGCCGCAGGCGTCTGCCAAGTAGGAGCGCCGGCCATGATCTCAAAATTCTTCATCGAGCGGCCGGTCCTCTCGAACGTCATCGCGGTCCTGATGATCCTGATCGGCGGCGTGGCGCTGTTCAACCTCGCGATCGCGCAATATCCCGATGTGGTGCCGCCGACGGTGCAGGTGACGACGCGCTATCCCGGCGCCAGCGCCAAGACCGTGATCGACACCGTCGCGCTGCCGATCGAGCAGCAGGTCAACGGCGTCGAGGACATGCTCTACATGCAGTCCTACAGCGGATCCGACGGCACCTACACGCTGACGGTGACCTTCAAGATCGGAACCGATCTGAATTTCGCGCAGGTGCTGGTGCAGAACCGCGTCTCCAGCGCGCTGTCGCAATTGCCGCAGTCGGTGCAGAACCAGGGCGTTACCGTCCAGAAGAAATCGACCTCGATCCTGCTGTTCGTGACGCTGACCTCGCCGGACTCCCGGTTCGACAGCCTTTACCTGAGCAACTACGCCACCATCAACATCCGCGACGAGCTATCCCGCCTGCCCGGCGTCGGCAACGTGACGGTGTTCGGCGCCGGCCAGTATTCGATGCGGATCTGGCTCGATCCGAACAAGCTGCAAGCGCGCGGGCTCGTGCCGCAGGACGTCATCCAGGCGATCCAGCAGCAGAGCCAGCAGGTCTCGGCCGGACAGGTCGGCGCGCCGCCGACGCCGCCCGGACAGGCGTTCCAGTACACGCTCAACGTCAACGGCCGGCTCGAGGACACCACGCAGTTCGAGAACATCATCGTCAAGACGGGCACGAGCGGCGACGTCACGCGCGTGCGCGACGTCGGCTGGGTCGAGCTCGGCGCGCAGACCTACAGCCAGATCTTCTCCCTCAACAAGCAGCCTGCCACCGGCATCGGCGTGTTCCAGTCGCCCGGCGCCAACGCGCTTCAAGTCGAACAGGCCGTCGAGAAGAAGATGGTCGAGCTCGCCAAGCGCTTTCCGGAGGGGATTAAGTACGACACGCCATTCGACACCACGAAATTCGTCAACGCCTCGGTCCATGAGGTCTACATGACCCTGATCGAGGCGGGCCTCCTCGTACTGGTCGTGATCCTCGTGTTCCTGCAGGACTGGCGCGCGATGCTGGTGCCGGCGACCACGGTGCCCGTGACCATCATCGGCGCCTTCGCCGCGATGGCGGCGCTCGGCTTCACCATCAACATGTCGACACTGTTTGCGATCGTGCTGGCGATCGGCATCGTCGTCGACGACGCCATCGTCGTGGTGGAAGGCGCGGCGCACAATATCGAGCAGGGCATGAACGGGCACGACGCCTCGATCAAGGCGATGGACCAGCTGTTCGCGCCGATCGTCGGCATCACCCTGGTGCTGATCTCGGTGTTCCTGCCGGCCTCGTTCCTCGCCGGCCTCACCGGGCGGATCTATTCGCAATTCGCGCTGGTGATCGCGGCGACCGCGCTTCTATCCGCCATCAACGCCGCAACCTTGAAGCCGACGCAATGCGCGCTGTGGCTGCGGCCGGCGGTGCCGCCGGAGCAGCGCAACTTCTTCTACCGCGGCTTCAACGCCGTCTATGACAAGGTCGAGCGGGGCTACACGCGGCTGATCACGTTCCTGGTGAAGCACGCGACGTTCTCCGTCGCGTTCGCGCTCGTTGTGATCGGGCTCAGCGGCTACGGCCTGTCACGGGTGCCGACCGGCTTCCTGCCGATCGAGGACCAGGGCTATCTGATCGCAGCCGTGCAGCTCCCCGATGGCGCCTCGCTGGAGCGAACCCAGAAGGTGCTGGACCGGGCCGCCGACATCATCAAGGACACGCCCGGCGTCCAGCAGGTCATCACCATCGCCGGCATCTCGGCGCTCGACAACAGCGCCAGCCTGGCCAATGCGGGCGTCGCCTACATCATCCTGAAGGACTGGTCCGCGCGCGGCAAAGGCGAGGATCTGCGCTCGCTGGTCTACGGCCTCAACGACAGGGTCGCCACCATCATGGAGGCGCGCACGCTGGTGCTGCCGCCGCCGCCGATCCAGGGCATCGGCAATGCGGCCGGCTTCTCGATGCAGGTCGAGCTCCGCGACGGCAACAGCGACTTCGCCAAGCTGCAGGCCATCACCGCCGCGATGGTCTCGAACGCCCAGAGCCAGAGCGCGCTGCAGCGTGTCTCGTCCTCGTTCCGCTCGGCCGTTCCGCAATTCAATGTCGAGATCGACCGCGTCAAGACCCAGACCCTGCACGTGACGACGGATGCGGTGTTCTCGGCGCTGTCGACCTATCTCGGCTCGTCCTTCGTCAACCAGTTCAACAAGTTCGGCCGCGTGTTCCAGGTCTACACGCAGGCCGATCCGTCGTTCCGCGTCACCGAGCGCGACATCGCCAACATGCAGGTGCGCAACCAGAACGGCGACATGATCCCGATCGGCACCGTCGCCACCATCACGCCGGTGACGGGACCCTCGCTGATCAGCCTCTACAATCTCTATCCGTCCTCCACCAGCGTCGGCCTGCCGGCGCAGGGCTATTCGTCGGGCCAGGCGCTGCAGCTGATGGAGGAGATCGCCGACAAGACGCTGCCGCCGGGCACGGGCTACGAATGGACGGCGATGTCCTACCAGGAGAAGGCGGTCTCCAACCAGATCTACTGGGTGTTCGGCCTTGCCATGCTGCTGGTCTATCTCGTGCTCGCCGGCCAGTATGAGAGCTGGTACGCGCCGATCTCGGTGATCCTCGCCGTGCCGCTGTCGCTGCTCGGGCCGACGCTGATCCTCTCGGGCCTCAAGATCGACAACAACCTCTATTGCCAGATCGGCCTGATCCTCCTGATCGCGCTGTCGGCCAAGAACGCGATCCTGATCGTCGAGGTCGGGCTCGAGCTGCACGGCCGCGACGGCAAGCCCGTGCTGGAAAGCGCGATCGAGGCGGCGCGCGCCCGCTTCCGCCCGATCCTGATGACCTCGTTCGCCTTCATCCTCGGCGTGGTGCCGCTGGTGATCGCGACCGGCGCCGGCGCCAGCGCGCGCAAGTCGATCGGCATCACGGTGTTCTCGGGCATGCTGGCCTCGACCTGCCTCGCCGTGCTGTTCGTGCCGGCCTTCTTCGTGGTGGTGCAGCGGTTCGAAAACTGGCTGGAGCAGCGGAAGGCGCCGAAGGCGGTGGCCGCTGCGGAGGTGAAGTCCTGAAAACAACCCCATGCACAGTAGGGATGCGGTTGAAAAGCGCGAGCAATTTCGTTTTTACAGAAAATTGCTTGTGCCGTCGGGCAAAACAGGTGCATAATGTCATCATGGGCGGCCTCTCCCCGTCATTGCAGGAGCCCTTGCGACGAAGCAATCCAGACTGTAACTGCGGAGAGATTCTGGATTGCTTCCGCCTTCGCTAAGGCTTCGGCGGACAAGTCGCTACGCTCGCAATGACGGCGGAGCTACCCCTTCTCGCTCGACGCCTGCCGCGCCTCGCCGCTCGACACCAGCAGCACCGAGACCTTCGACTGTCTGAGCACGGCGTCCGCAACGCCGCCGAAGGAGAGATGATCGGCCTGGATGCGGTCGACGCCCATGACGACGAGGTCGACGTCGGTGGTGTCGATCTCGCGCAGGATCGCCGCCTCCGGCGACCGGTTGACGCGCAGCGTGGTGGTGATGTCGACATCGTAGCGGGCGGCAAGATCGCTGGCGTCCTTGAGGATGCCTGCTTCCTGACCGAGGCCGCGAGAGGCGCCGCGCTGCGCGCCCTTGTCTCGCGTCGTCGCCACATAGATCACCCGCAGCGAGCCTGATCCGGCCTGCGTCAGCGCCACGGCAACCTCCGCGCCGCGCTTGGAGACGCCGCTGCCGGAAACGGGGACGAGGATGTTGAGGCCATCAGGCATCGGCTGCTTCAGATGCTTGCCCTTGGCAGCGACGATCGCGAGCGGTCCGTCGAATTTTGCTGCGATGTCCTCGATGCTGCGATCGAAGCGGTCCTTGGCCGCGGCGACCTTGTCGACGCCGACGACGAGAAGATCAAAGCCCTTGCGCGCCTCCTCGGTGATGGTCTCTCCGAGCTCGGCGCGCCTGGCGCGGGTGACGACATCGATGCTGCCCGAATCGCCGTCACCGACGGCGGAGACGGTCTCGGCCGCCTTCTTCACCACGGCTTCATGGCTCTTATCGGCGTCGCGGTCCTTCTGCTGCTCGCTGGCCCGCTTGCCGATATGCAGCACGGTGATCGGCAGGCCGCGCATGCCGGCGATCAACCCGACAATGTGCGAGGCAAAGGTCGCGGTGACGCTCTCGTCGACCGCAAGCAAGGGACGTTCGAGATTGGCGACGAAACCGCGCTTCTCGAATTCTTCCCGCTCCAGCCGCTCCTTCTCCTCCTTGTTCATTGGCAGTTTCGCGAGCGCCGCGCGCAGCATCGGCGGCATCGCCATCGTGGTCACGATCGCCATCGTGACGATCATCGTAAACAGGTTCTGGCTGAGCACGCCGATGGAAAGGCCGATGGTGGCAATGATGACCTCGGTCGAGCCGCGCGCATTCATTCCGCTCGCCAGCGCCAGCGACTCCCGCGTGCTCAGGCCGCCCACCGTGCCGCCGGCGAACGCGCCGCCGAACTTGCCGACGCTGGCGATCACGACCAGGAGGGCCGTGAGCATCAGGAGAGTTGGATCGCGCAGCACCGAGAGATCGGCGCTGAGGCCGGCGAGACCGAAGAACACGGGCATGAAGAAGCTCGAGATCAACCCGCGCAGCCGCTCGTCGATCTGCCGGGTCAGGATCGGCGACTCCCCGACCAGGATGCCGGCGACGAAGGCCCCGAGCACCGTGTGGACGCCGATCGCATGCGTGATCAGCGCCATCACGCCCATCAGCAGCAGGATCACGGTGATCACGGCGGCCGCACTGACGAGGTTGTCGTTGGCCCATCGGATCAGCTGGAACACCAGGCGGCGACCAACGGTGAAGCTGATCGCGAGGAAGACGAGCGTACCCAGCACGGCCTTCGCCACCGAGGCGATGTCCAGCGTGCCCTGCGAGGCCAGGCTGAAGATGACGGCGATGATGATCCAGCCGATGGTGTCGTCGATCACGGCGGTCGCGACGATGATCTGGCCGACATTGCGGCGCATGAAGTTCATCTCGCGCACGACCACGGCGACGATCTTCACCGACGAGATCGACAGCGCCGTGCCCATGAACAGCGAGGCGACGAGGCGCTGCTCGGGCTTCGGAAGCAGCGCATCGGGCAGGTATTCGCCGAGCGCGAAGCCGCAGGCGAAGGGCACGAGGATGCCGGCAATCGAGATCGCGATCGCGGCCTTGCCGACCTTCCGGACCAGCTTGAGGTCGGTCTCCATGCCGGTGAGCAACAACAGCAGCAGGATGCCTACTTGCGCGATGCCGTCGAGCATCGCCTTCTGCTCGGGCATTTTCGGGAAGATCGCGGCCTGCGCCTCCGGCCAGATCCAGCCGAACAGCGACGGCCCGAGCAGAATGCCCGCGAGCAATTCGCCGATCACCGAGGGCTGGCCGATCCGCTGCATGATCTCGCCAAGGCCCCGCCCTACCGCGATCAGCAGCACGATCTGCGTCACCAGCAGGAATTCGGACGGGCCAGCCGATTTGCCGCCCTCAGCGCTGGCGGCCATGGTGGTGAGCACGAGGGCCGCGGGGGCGAGGCCGGCCGGTCGGAGCAGGCTCCACTGCATGCGGTATGTTTCCCCCGTGGCTGCCCCGGGTGCCAGGGCTACAGAGGATAGAACTTGCGGGAGGTGGAGCGGGTTCCCTGCTCCCCGTCATTGCGAGGAGCTCTTGCGACGAAGCAATCCAGACTACCTCTGAGGAAAGATTCTAGATTGCTTCGCTGCGCTCGCAATGACGATGGGGATGCAGGCACGCGCCTCAAGGCAGGGCGTCAGGCGGACTGCACCTGCGGCGTCCGGATCTCGCGCGGCAGGATGATCGCGGCGGCGATCGCCAGCAGGCACAGGGCGGCGAAGGCGTGCAGCATGGTGACGAAGCCGCCCTGATCGTAGAGCCAGGCGACGAGGCCGACCGACGCGCCCGCCGCAGTGAAGCCGATGAAGTAGCGCACCGCATAGGCGCGCGAGCGCCATTCCTCGCTGGTGTATTTGCCGACCATGGCATCGTTGACCGTGACCTGGCCGAACGCGCCCATGACGATGCCGATCGAGACCAGGATCAGCGGCAGGTTCGACAGGCTCGCAGCCAGATACAGAAACGGCGCCAGCATGAAGGACAGCGGCAGCGCCACCGTCTTCAGCGAGTAACGGTCGAGCAGGCGGCCGATCGTGTACTGGGTCATGGCACCGAACACGTAGACGCAGGCGGCGATGACCCCGAGCAGCGCCGGGCTCTTGGTGAGGTCGGCGAGCCGCTCGGCAAACAGCTTCGGCAGCGCGACGGTGACGGCATTGAAGGTGGTGGAGATCGCGATCACCACGATCAGCAGCGACAGCACCACGCGCCACATGTCCTGCTTGGCGACGCGCGCCTGCGCCGCCGCTTGCCTGGAGCCCTTGCGATCCTCATGCACCACCAGCATCGCAAAGGCGATGCCGATCAGGATGGTGACGATGCCGGGGACGATGAAGGCAAAGCGCCAGCCGAGATACTGGCCGATCACGCCGGTGACCAGTGCCGAGGAGGCAACGCCGAGATTGCCCCAGACACCGTTGATGCCCATCTCGCGGCCGAGCCGCTCGGCATAGGACACGATCATGGCCGTGCCGACGGGATGATAGATCGAGGCAAAGATGCCGATCGCGAGCAGTGCCGCGCCGAGCTGCACGGGCGTCTGCACGAAGCCGACCGAAATCATGGAAGCGCCGATGCCGACGAAGAAGATCAGCATCATGTGACGGCGGCTCCAGCGGTCGCCCAGCCAGCCTGTGAGCAGCGAGCCGGCGCCGAAGGCGATGAAGCCGGGGGTCGCATAGGGAAGCAGTTCCGAATAGGCCATGCCGAGCGCCGGCCCCATGATGATCACGGCGGCCGCGAAAATGAGCATCGCATAATGGTCGATGAAATGGCCCGCGTTGACGAAACTGATGACCCTGACAGGGCTGTTCATTCGGAATCCTCTCCTGCTCCGAAATGAGTTATATGTCCTCACCATGACGGGATGCTGCCAATGACTGTCTTGCAAACGCCAATTTTGGAAACGCCAATCCTCAGGGAGGTCCAGGGCAACCACCGCTCCACCGCGGGTGTGCACCTGGTCGCGCGCGACTATCCCAAGGGGATGCGGATCGATCTGCACATGCACCGGGAAGCGCAGCTGATTTATGCCGCCAAAGGTACGATGCAGGTGAACACGCCCGGCGGGCGCTGGCTGGTGCCGCCGGACCGCGCGGTCTGGGTGCCGGCCGGGCTCGAACATGCCATCGACCTGCTCGCCGACATCGAGATGCGCACGCTGTATTTCGATCTCGCCTGGCTCAAGCGCGAAAAGCGCTCCGAAGGGTTGACCCGGGAGTTCGTGGTGCGGGTGTCGCAGCTGCTCAATCAGGCGATCCTCGCGCTGTTCGACGCGCGCAACACCGAGGAGCGGACCGAGCTGCTGGTGCGCCTGGTGATGCTGGAATTACGCCAGGCCGAGGATTCCGCGACCTTCGTGCCGTTGCCGCACGAGCCGCGCTGCCGCCGCGCCGCAATGATCGTGCTCGACGATCCCACCGGCCTGCACGACATCGACGCGCTCGCGCGCGAGGTTGGAACGTCGGCGCGCACGCTGTCGCGGTTGTTCTCGACGGAGACGCAGCTGAGCTTCAAGAGCTGGTGCCAGCGCGCCAGGATCGCGGCGGCGATCCAGAGGCTGTCGACGGATGCGAGCGTGTCGGTGAAGCAGCTCGCGACGCAGCTCGGTTACGCCAGCGTGCCGGCGTTTTCCGCAGCATTCCGGCAGGTGACGGGACGGACGCCGACGGAGTTTGCCACGCACGCGGTGTCATCGCCCGGCTTGACCGGGCGATCCAGTACTCCGCGACGGCAGTGAATGAACCGAGAGGCGCGGCGTACTGGATGCCCCGGTCAAGCCAGGTCAAGCCGGGGCATGACAGCGTTGGTCTGGCGCCACTCAATCCTCACTCGACATGCCACCATTCTCCAAAACGCACGGCCCAACTAAAGATGCCGCATCCCCCTGCTTGATTGTGATCGGCTTCCGCCTAAATCCCGTGTAAGCTTCCGCATCGCACAAACCCGGATTCGAAAAGCCCAGATGGCCAATGCCTTCTTCTCCGACCTGCTCGCCACGATTTCCGAGCGCGGCCGTACGCTGCTGCGCCGGGGGGATACCACTGACGCCAAGCAGGATGCCGACGGGCTGATCGCGCTCTGCGATGCGCTGCTGTCGGGCCGGGGCGAAGCCTCCGGCACCGCCATGGCGCGTGAGGTGCTCGACATCTACCAGGAGTTGGATGCCGCCGGACGCCGCGCCTTCTTCGAAGGGCTGGTGCGCGATTTCGGCCCGGACCGCGAGCGCTTGTCCAAGGCGATCGAGAAGTGGCGCGCCCAGCCTGATGACGAGGACGCGAGCGCGCTGCATTTCGCCTCGGAGCCGCGGCGGCAGGAACTGATCCGCCGGCTCAACCGCGCGCCCGGAGGCACCGGCGATCTCGTCGCCATGCGGGCCGACCTGCTCGGCATGATGAACGGTCACACCGATCTCGCCGCGCTCGACCGCGACGTTTCGCATCTTCTCTCGTCTTGGTTCAACAGGGGGTTTCTCGTGCTGCGCCGGATTGACTGGTCGACCCCGGCCAACATCCTCGAAAAAATCATCCGCTATGAGGCCGTGCACGAGATCAGCGACTGGGACGATCTGCGCCGCCGCATCGATCCGGTCGATCGCCGCTGCTACGCCTTTTTCCACCCGGCGATGGTCGACGAGCCCCTGATCTTCGTCGAGGTGGCGCTGACCGAAACGATTCCGGGCGCGATCGCGCCGCTGCTCGCGGTCGATCGCCAGCATCTTCCGATCGAGAAGGCGCGCACCGCCGTCTTTTATTCGATCTCGAATACCCAACGTGGCCTCGGCGGCATCTCCTTCGGCAGCTTCCTGATCAAGCAGGTGGTCGAGGAGCTGCGCCGCGAAACGCCGAAGCTCGACACCTTCGTGACGCTGTCGCCGGTGCCGGGCTTCATGCCATGGATCAAGCAGGACAAGGAGTTGCCGCTGTCGGACGAGGACCGCGAGATCCTCAGGCGTCTGGACGATCCCAAATGGTACGAGAACCCGGAGACCACCGCGCAGCTGCGCAGCCTGATCGAACCGCTCGCCGCCCATTACTTCCTGAAGGCGCGCACGCCGAAGGGCCGCCTGATCGATTCCGTCGCCCGCTTCCACCTCGGCAACGGCGCGCGGCTGGAGCGCATCAACTGGCTAGGAGACCTCTCGCCCAAGGGCCTGCGCGAATCCGCCGGCGTCATGGTCAACTATCTCTACCGCCTCGACGACATCGAGAAGAACCACGAAGCCTATGCCAATGACGGCGAGGTGGTGGCGTCGGGCGCGGTGAAGAAGCTGCTCAAGGGCGAAGGGCGCAGACTGCTGGACATGCGGCTGTCGTAGTTACACGACGACGGTGGCTAGCGCCGTTTGCGACCGCAACCTCGGTGTCATCGCCCGGCTCGACCGGGCGATCCAGTATTCCAGAGGCCGGCGTTGAACAGTTCGCTCTCTCCACATCCGCCGCGGCGTACTGGATGCCCCGGTCAAAGCCGGGGCATGACAGCGGAGTGCGTGGCGCAGCTGCCGCGCACCAACGCGCGTCCTACTCCGCCAGCGCCTTCATCTCCTTGGAGAGATCGGACTTGCCTTCGAAGCCGATGCCGGGAAGGTCGGGCATGGTGATGTGGCCGTTCTCGACGCGGACGCCGTCGGGGAAGCCGCCATAGGGCTGGAACAGGTCGGGATAGCTTTCGTTACCGCCTAAACCGAGGCCGGCGGCGATGTTGAGCGACATCTGGTGGCCGCCGTGCGGGATGCAGCGGCTGGGGGACCAGCCGTAGGTCTTGAGGACCTCCAGCGTGCGCTGGTATTCGCACAGGCCGTAGGACAGCGCGCAGTCGAATTGCAGCCAGTCGCGATCGGGGCGCATGCCGCCGTAGCGAATGAGGTTGCGGGCATCCTGGTGGCTGAAGAGATTCTCGCCTGTCGCCATCGGGCCGGGATAGAACTCGGCGAGCGCGGCCTGCAGCGCGTAGTCGAGGGGATCGCCGACTTCCTCGTACCAGAACAGCGGATAGTCGCGCAGCATCTTGGCGTAGGCGATGCCGGTCTCGAGGTTGAAGCGGCCGTTGGCGTCGACGGCGAGCTGTGCGTCCTTGCCGATCTCCTTCAGCACCGCCTCGATGCGGGTGCGGTCTTCGTCGATGTCAGCGCCGCCGATCTTCATCTTGACGACGTTGTAGCCGCGATCGAGGTAGCCGCGCATCTCAGCCCGCAGCATCGAGAGATCCTTGCCGGGATAATAATAGCCGCCGGCGGCGTAAACGAACACGCGCGGATTGGCGGTGACGCCGTGGCGTTCGGCAAGCAGGCGGAACAGCGGCTTGCCCGCGATCTTCGCCACCGCATCCCACACCGCCATGTCGATGGTGCCGACCGCGACCGAGCGCTCGCCATGGCCGCCCGGCTTCTCGTTGGTCATCATCGCGCCCCAGACCTTGTCGGGGTCGAGATTGTCACCGCCAGCGTCGAGCAGCGATTTCGGATCGGCTTCGAGAATGCGCGGGGCAAAGCGCTCGCGGATCAGGCCGCCCTGCCCGTAACGGCCGTTGGAATTGAAGCCGTAGCCGACGACCCGCTTGCCGTCCGCCACCGCGTCGGTGACGACGGCGACCAGGCTCGTCGTCATCTTGGTGAAATCGATATAGGCGTTGCGGATCGGGGACGAGATCGGCTTGGTGATCTCGCGGACGTCGACGATGCGGACGGACATGGGGGGCTTTCTCGCTCGTTAGCACGTCATTCCGGGATGGTCCGAAGGACCAGACCCGGAATCTCGAGATTCCGGGTTCTCGCTTCGCGAGCCCCGGAATGACGGCTTCGCCGTCACTTCTTATCCCTGAAATACGGCTCGACCGGGCCGTGCACCTTGATGGTCAGCGGGTTGCCGTGGCGATCCTTGGCGTTGCCGGCGGTGACGCGGACCCAGCCTTCGCTGATGCAGTACTCCTCGACATTGGTCTTCTCGATGCCCTTGAAGCGGATGCCGACGTCGCGCTGGAGGATGTCGGCGTTGTAATAGGGGCTGTTGGGGTCGACCGACAGGCGGTCCGGGAATTCATCGCTCATTGAAGTCTCGCTCATAACAGGGTCTCGATTCTCTGCCGCAATCCTTCCGGCCGCGCGGTCGGCGCGTAGCGCGCGATCACGTGGCCGGCACGGTCCACCAGGAATTTGGTGAAATTCCATTTGATGGAGGCACCGAGAAGGCCGGATTGCTGGCGTTTCAGGTACTCATACAACGGATGCGCATTGGCGCCGTTGACGTCGATCTTCTCGAACAGCGGAAAGGTCACGTCGTAATTGGTCGAGCAGAACGCCTGGATTTCGTTTGCCTGCCCCGGCTCCTGCGCGCCGAACTGGTTGCAGGGAAAGCCCAGCACCGAGAAGCCGCGTGGCGACAGATCGCGATGCAAATCCTCCAGACCGCGATATTGCGGCGTGAAGCCGCATTTGCTCGCGGTGTTGACGATCAGGAGCACCTGCCCCTCGAAGGCGCGCATCGGCACCTCCTCGCCGGCAAGGGAATTGGCCTTGAAGTCGTAAATCCCGGGCATCGCTAACCCACGGGATCGATCGGCGAGGCCGGCACGCCGCCCGCCTCGATCGCTTCGCCGGCGAGCAGACAGAGATCCTCGCGGTAGCGGCCCGAGACGATATGCACGCCGACAGGCGTCTTGCCGACGAGGCCCGTGGAGACCACCAGGCCCGGCAGGCCCATGAAGGGAATGGCGATCTGCGGCAGCTGGGCTTCCCAGACCCGCTCAAAGGATGCGGCGTCCTTGCGATCGAGATGATCGGGGAACGGCAGCTCGCCGGAAACAGGCGTCAGCACCACAGCATATTTTTCAAAGAACAGCATCCAGTCGCGGGTCAGCGTGGCTCTTCGGGTCAGCGCCTTCGCGTAAGTCGCCTGGTCCATCGGCACGACCCTGGCTCTGATACCGCGCAGACAGGCCAGCGCGCCGGGATCGCCCTCGCGCTCGGCCATTTCGAGCTGCGCCTCGTAGCCGTCGCCGAGCCACAGCTTGATCTGCCACTCGACCGCCTTTCGCATCGGCGGCGTGTTCTCGATCACATCGACGGTCCACCCGGCGCGCTCCAGCCGCTTGCCAGCGTCGGTCACGGCGGCCTTCACCTCAGGCGTGGTGGCAAGGCCGTCCGGGTTGAGGCAGAGCGCGGCGCGCTTCTCGCGCGCCGGGCCTTCGAGCGGCACCGGCACGTACCAGGGATCGCGCGCGTCGCGCGCGGACATCGCGGCGAGCGAGAGACGCAGATCATGCACCGTGCGGGCCAGCGGTCCCGACACCGCCATGATCTGCGGGCCGATCGGGCGCTCGGGCAGCGCCGGATTGAAGGCGGGGATGCGACCCAGGGTCGGGCGCAGGCCGTGCACGCCGCAGGCATAGGCGGGATAGCGGATCGAGCCGGCGATATCGGTGCCGTGGGCGATATGGCCGATACCTGATGCAACCGCCGAGCCGGCGCCGCCGGACGAGCCGCCCGGCGTCAGCGAGGGATCGCGCGGGTTCCTGGTGTCGCCATGGACGAGGTTGGTGGTGAACCAGCGATAGGAAAAGGCCGGGCAATTGGTGCGCCCAAGGAGAATGGCGCCGGATTTGCGGAAATTGGCGACGACCGGATTGTCCTCGCGCGCGATCAGGTCCTTCTGAAGCTTCAGGCCGTTGGTGGTGGCAAAGCCTTCCTGGTCGACATTGGCCTTGATGGTGACGGGCACGCCCGCGAGCACGCCGGGGTCCTCGCCCCTGGCGATGGCGGCATCGACGGCATCGGCCTGCTTGAGCACGTCCTCGGGCCGGTGGTCGATCACGGCGTTGAGCCGGGGATTGACGGCATCCAGGCGGTCGAGGCCGGCCTTGGCGGCCTCTTTGGCGGACACCTTCCTGGATTTGACGAGACTAGCGAGGTCGGCGGCCGACAGGCGCCAGAGATCTTGCATGACTTGCTCCGTATGACCGGCGTCTTTTAGCGCCGGGATCGCGGCAAAGCCATGCGGATTTCGCAGGGTGGAAGGTGGGTTTGATCCCGGCTCGCGCCTCCGTCATTGCGAGGAGCCCTTGCGACGAAGCAATCCAGACTGCCTCCGCAGCGACACTCTGGATTGCTTCGCTACGCTCGCAATGACGTGGAGGGAGCAAGAGCTCCTCGCAATGACGAGGGGAAAGAGCGGTGGACGCCCCTAATGCCTTGTCTCGGACTCGTCCTCGATGTCCAGCAGCGCCTCGGTGAAGGGGAATTCGAGCACGATCTCGCCATCGTCGTCGGTCACCTCGATGACCGCCTCGAGCAAGGCCGGCTGGGCGCCTTCGGATTTCACCACCTCCAGGATCATCTGGCGGGCGACCTCCCAGGCGCGATCGGGATTGCGCAGATCCTCGCCATCGGGGTCCACGATCAGTTCGTCACCGATACGGGTGTTGAAGAAATATTTGGGCATCACGAGATTCCAGCTAAAGCGGCCTGTACCGGATTGAAAGCTGCACTGCACTCACAACTGCTTTATCAGCACAGGGTTCGCGACCGAATGCGCCAGACGCAAGGCCGTATCACCAGAAAGTACTGTTCCCCGTGGGTTTGTCGCGGCGCAATATGACTGCGCTCGGGAAAATTTCACTGGCGAACTTTTACGCCCGCAGTAATTTAACCTCGGGCGGACACGTCCGAAATCGCGAAAATGGAGAGCCAAAATGGCCTGGAAAGCCCCCAAGATCGTCGAAGTGCCCTGCGGCATGGAAATCAACATGTATGTGAGCGCCACCCGCAAATAAGCGGTTGGTGAGTCTGCGTTCTGCGCAGGTGGGTCTTTCGGTCACGATCGGTTTCCGACCGCTGGAAACTGTGTCGTCCAAGTCCTTTTGATCCTGAGGATCCACCTCGCGACGTTGCTTCCAGGAGACGGATCATGCTTCGCGTCGTCGTCCTGGGCGCCGGGGCCGGCGGCGGAGTCCCGCAATGGAATTGCGGGTGTGAGGGCTGCCGGGCGGCCCGTGAAAACGGCCAAGAACTTTGTCGAACCCAGGCCTCGGTCGCCTTCAGCGGCGACGGCGAGCACTGGTTCCTGATCAACGCCTCCCCTGATCTGCGCCAGCAATTGAATGCCACGCCGCAACTGCATCCCAAGGCGGGCGCGCTGCGCCATACGCCCGTTGCCGGCGTGATCCTGACCAACAGCGAAGTCGATGCCGTCGCGGGCCTCTTGTCGATGCGCGAGGGCTCGCCCTTCACGGTTTACGCGCATGAGAAGGTGCTGGCGATCCTGGCCAGCAACAGCATCTTCAACGTGCTGAACGAGAAGACCGTCAAGCGCCAGCCGATCGGAATCGGCGAGCCCTTTGAGCCGCGATTTCCTGATGGTGCACGGTCAGGGCTCGAGGTGCGGCCCTTCGCGGTGCCAGGCAAATCGGCCTGGTATCTCGAAGGCAAGGCGCATCCGGGCGGCGAGAGCGGCGATGGCGATACGCTGGGGCTGAAGATCACCGACAAAGCGACCGGCAAGTGCTTCTACTTCATCGCCGCCTGCGCCGAAATCACCGAGGCGCTGAAGGCCGAGATCGACGGTGCCGCGCTGGTGTTCTTCGACGGCACGGTCTGGCAGGACGACGAGATGATCAAGCGCGGGCTCGGCCACAAAACCGGCAAGAGCATGGGCCACGTCGCGATGTCCGGCGACGACGGCGCGATTGCGCGGCTCGCCGATCTCTCGATCGGCAGAAAGATATTTCTACACATCAACAATTCGAACCCGGCGCTGCTGCCTGCGTCGCCTGAACGCAAGACGGCCGAGGCCGCGGGCTGGCAGATTCCCGCAGACGGAACGGAGATCGTGCTGTGACTGCTGCATCCATGACCGGAATGACCGCGCTCTCTGTCGGCAAGGACATCAGGCTCAACTCGGCGGAAGAGCTGGAGGCGACGCTGCGCCATATCGGTGCGACGCGCTATCACAGCCTGCATCCGTTCCATAAGCTGCTGCACGGCGGCAAGCTGAACAAGGGCCAGGTGCAGGCCTGGGCGCTGAACCGCTACTATTACCAGAGCACGATCCCGATCAAGGACGCGGTGGTGATCTCGCGCTTCCGCGACCGCGCCACGCGCCTGGAATGGCGCCACCGCATCGAGGACCATGACGGCGATGTCGGCTCCGAGGGCGGCATCGAGCGCTGGCTGAAACTGACCGAAGGCCTCGGCCTCGACACCGCCTATGTGGAATCCACCGAAGGCATCCTGCCGGCAACCCGCTTCGCGGTCGAGGCTTATGTCCACTATTGCCGCGAAAAGAGCCCGCTGGAGGCGATCGCCTCCTCGCTCACCGAATTGTTCGCGCCGAACCTGCACGAAGAGCGCATCGCCGGCATGCTGGAGCACTATGATTTCGTCAATCCTGACATCATGAGCTACTTCAAGCGCCGCCTGACGCAGGCGCCGCGGGATGCGAACTTCGCGCTCGACTATGTCAAGGCGCACGCCACGACGCCGGAGCAGCGCGCGCTTGTGTGCAACGCGCTGATCTTCAAGACCAACGTGCTGTGGGTTCAGCTCGATGCGCTCCAGCACGCCTATGTCGAGGGCAACATTCCGCCGGGCGCGTTCGTGCCCAAGGTGAGTTGAGAGGACAGCAATGGCCGGGCCGCGGAACATCAGCGTCAGCGAGGCAAGCCGCCCCGTGCTGCCGCGGCATGCCAAGCTGAAATATGACGAGACGCGCAAGGTCTGGGTGATCCTGGCGCCGGAACGGGTGCTGGCGCCGGACGAGATTGCCGTCGAGGTCTTGCAGCTCTGCGACGGCGAGCGCAATGTCGGCGATGTCGCCGATCAACTGGCGGCGAAATATGCCGCGCCGCGCGAAGCGATCCTCGCCGACGTCATCGTCATGCTGCAGGATCTCGCCGACAAGGGGTTCCTCACCGAAATCAGGGAGAAGACGCCATGAGCGATGTGCTCCCGACCACCCCGCCCGACGCCAGCGACAGCCTCGCCGTGCTGGAGAAGACCCGCTCGACGGCGGAGACGTTCGGCATTCCCCTTGCGGTGCTGCTCGAGATCACCCATCGCTGCCCGCTGCAATGCCCGTATTGCTCCAACCCGGTCGAGCTCGACCGCTCGGGCAAGGAGCTGACCACGGACGAATGGAAGAGGGTCTTGAGCGAGCTCGCCGAGATCGGCGTGCTGCAGGTGCATTTCTCCGGCGGCGAGCCGACTGCGCGGAAAGACCTGGTCGAGCTGGTCAAGCATGCCAGCGACGTCGGCCTCTACACCAACCTGATCACCTCGGCCGTGCTGCTGACGCGCGAGAAGCTCGGCGAGCTCGCCGATGCAGGGCTTTGCCATGTCCAGATCTCGTTCCAGGGCATCGAGGAAGGCCTCGCCGATCGCGTCGCCGGCTACAAGGGGGGCCACCGCAAGAAGCTCGAAGTCGCGAAATGGACCCGCGAGCTGGATCTGCCGCTCACCGTGAACGCGGTGATGCACCGGCAGAATTTGCATCAGCTCCCCGAGATCATCCAGATGTCCGTCGATCTCGATGCCGACCGGCTCGAGGTCGCCAACGTCCAGTATTACGGCTGGGCCTTGAAAAACCGCGCCGCGCTGATGCCGACGGTGGCACAGCTCGATGAATGCACCCGCCTCGTCGAGGAGGCGCGCGAGCGGCTCAAGGGCACGCTCGCCATCGACTACGTCGTCCCCGATTATTACGCGCTGCGGCCGAAGAAATGCATGGGCGGCTGGGGCCGGCAATTCTTCAACATCTCGCCTGCCGGCAAGGTGCTGCCCTGCCATGCCGCCGAGAGCATCACCGGGCTCGATTTCCTGTCGGTGCGCTCCAACCATTCGATCGCCTGGATCTGGCAGAACTCGGAGGCCTTCAACCGCTATCGCGGCACCGGCTGGATGAAGGAGCCGTGCAAATCTTGCGAATTCCGCGAGATCGATTTCGGCGGCTGCCGCTGCCAGGCCTTTGCGCTGACCGGCGATGCCGCCAACACCGACCCGGCCTGTGCGCTATCGCCGCTGCACGAGACCATCTTCAAGCAGGCCGAGCGCGAGGCCGAGGGCGACACCAGCCGCTTCCTCTACCGCAACTTCGCCGGCGGCACCCTGGAATCGGGGAATGATGCCTGACGCGGCCGCCAGAGGCGCCGATCCCTTTGCGCCGCTGACGTCAGGCATGCTCGACGTCGGTGACGGCCATGAGCTCTATGTCGAAACCGTCGGCCGCGCTGACGGCATTCCCGCGATCTATCTGCATGGCGGGCCGGGCTCCGGCTGTCAGCCCGATCATCGCCGGCTGTTCGATCCCGAGCGCATGCACGCCGTGCTGTTCGACCAGCGCGGCTGCGGCCGCAGCCGCCCGAAGGGCTCGCGCGAGCACAACACGACGGCGCACCTGATCGCCGACATGGAGAAGATCCGCGAGAAGTGCGGCTTCGACCGCTGGATCGTCGCGGGCGGCTCCTGGGGCGCGACGCTGGCGCTGGCTTATGCAGAAGCCCATCCCGAGCGCGTCTCCGGCATCGCATTGCGTGCGACGTTTCTGGGCACGCAAGCGGAGGTCGCGACAGCCTTCACCTCGCGCCTGGCGCAGTTCTATCCAGCGCTGCACGAGGACTTCTTGAGTGTGCTGCCGCCGCAAGAGCGTGCGCGACCAGTGGAAGCCTATTATCGCCGCATTCTCGATGCGGATCCCGCCGTGCACGGGCCCGCTTCGCGCGCGTGGCATGATACCGAGCGCGCCCTGTCGGAGCACAAGGCGGCCAAGACGCGACTTGATCTCGCCTCGCTCAACGTCTGGCGCACCCTGCCGGCGACGCCGTTCATGGAGGCGCATTATTTCATCAACGATTCCTTCATGAGCGAAGACCAGTTGTTGCGGAACGCAGGCAGGCTGGCCGGCATTCCCGGCATTATCGTGCAGGGGCGCTACGATCTGTTGTGCCCGCCCGAGACATCCGCGGGTCTGGCGAAGGTTTGGCCGGGTTCCGAGGTCAGGATCGTGGAAGAAGCCGGACATTCGCTCTATGATGCCGGCGTGCGGGACGCGGTGATGAAGTCGATCTCCGACCTTGCATCGAAGGCCGCTCGCTAGAGCGAGTTGCGATCAAAGCGGATTGTACCCGCAATGACGGATGTAATTGGCGCATTCTTCGGGGGTAAAGAGGCTTAGAGAGCGGCCAATGAGGTCCCAGAGGGCATCGACGGTTCTAGCTTGGGCTTGGCGCAGCAGTTCTTTGAGTTTGGCGAAGGCCATCTCGATTGGATTGAGATCGGGGCTGTAGGGCGGCAGGAACAGGAGGCTCGCGCCGGCGTCGGCGATGAGACGCCGAGCCGCTTCGTTCTGGTGATGAAGTCGATCTCCGACCTTGCATCGAAGGCCGCTCGCTAGAGCGAGTTGCGATCAAAGCGGATTGTACCCGCAATGACGGATGTAATTGGCGCATTCTTCGGGGGTAAAGAGGCTTAGAGAGCGGCCAATGAGGTCCCAGAGGGCATCGACGGTTCTAGCTTGGGCTTGGCGCAGCAGTTCTTTGAGTTTGGCGAAGGCCATCTCGATTGGATTGAGATCGGGGCTGTAGGGCGGCAGGAACAGGAGGCTCGCGCCGGCGTCGGCGATGAGACGCCGAGCCGCTTCGTTCTTATGGCTCGACAAATTGTCGAGGATCACCGTGTCGCCTTCGCGCAGCGCGGGGACGAGGATTTGCTCGACATAGGCGAAGAAGCACTCGGCGTTGATCGGCCCGTCGAGCACAAACGGCGCTATCAGCCCCTTGCAGGTCAGGCCGGCAAGGAACGTCGTCGTCTTCCAATGTCCGTGCGGCGCATGGCCCAAGGCGCGTGTGCCGACATCGGCCCAGGCGTAACGACGCGTCATCGCCGTCGTCGTCCAGGTCTCGTCGAGGAAGATGAGCCGACCGCCAAGGCTGGTTTGCGCGCACCGCCACGCTTGTCGGCGCTCAACGACGTCGGGACGATCCTGTTCGCTGGCGTGCACGGTTTTTTTTGAAGCTGATGCCCTCACCGGCAAAGAAGCGCGACAGCATCGACTTGTCGGCTTCGACGCCATGCCTGCGAAGCAGTCGCTCGGCGATCGCATCGAGCGTCAGATCGTTCTCTTTGCGCCGAAGCTCCAAGAGCCAGTCCCGATGCGGCTTCAGCACAGAACGCCGGTCACCGCCGGTCGGCAAAGCCGCCGTGCGCTGCGTTTCCTCAAACGCCTTCACCCAGCGGATCGCGCTCGCGATCCCGACCCGGAATATCCGGGCCGCCTCGTTCCGCGAAAGGCCATCCTCAACGACGGCCTTGATCACCCGAATGCGAAGAGCTTCTCCATGCGCCATCCCTGCCGGCCTCCTCCCGGTCTCAAGGATGAATCACGGTTCGCTCCCTTTGGGAATCCCTGCGATTCAAGTCGACCCCAACATGCTCTAACGCGCGAAAGCAAGGACAACAAGAACAATGCCCCTCGCCGGGACAGGCATGCTGCTGACGTCGATGAATATCGATGCGGCTGATGAGGCCGATTTCAACCGCTGGTACGATCGCGAACATCTGGAAGAGCGCGTCGCGATCGAGGGTTTTCTGGAAGCGCGCCGTTATGTCGCGCACGCCGCAAATCCCAAATATCTTTCGCTCTATTCGACCGCGACGCTGGACGTGCTCGACAGTCCCGCCTATCGCGCGCGGCTCGCCAACCCGACCGAATGGTCGCAGCGGACCATGGCGCATTTCAAGAACATGCTGCGCGTGGTCGCGCGCATCACCATCAGCAAGGGCACCGGCCGCGGCGCCGCGCTTGGCCTGGTGCGGCTGCGACCCACGCCGGATAATGGGGCGGCATGGCGTGATGCACTGCAAGAAAAGCTGGCGCCGGGAGACCGTGACGGCATCATCTCGATGCATCTGCTGGAAAGCGAGCCGGAATTGTCGGGCGCGACGGCGAATATTCCAGCGGCGCGCAACGAAGGCGCGCGCGACTGGTTCGTGTTGATCGACGGCACGCATGTCGGTGCGGTCTCAGCCGTCATCGCCGAACGCTTCACCGGCCCTGCGGCCGCCCCCTTCCCGCCGCCAGTTTCCGTCGGCACCTACAACCTGATGTGGGACCTTGCAAAGAGCGACATCGCACGAGGCTGAACTCGCAATGGCGATGTGGAGCCAGGCGTGTGTCTC
This sequence comes from Bradyrhizobium guangzhouense, assembly GCF_004114955.1. Taxonomy (NCBI): domain Bacteria; kingdom Pseudomonadati; phylum Pseudomonadota; class Alphaproteobacteria; order Hyphomicrobiales; family Nitrobacteraceae; genus Bradyrhizobium; species Bradyrhizobium guangzhouense. The sequence goes on along the minus strand of NZ_CP030053.1, from coordinate 1,744,249 downwards.
TCTTCCGTCATTCCGGGGCGGCGCGCAGCGACGAGCCCGGAATCCATTTGTCCTCTGGCTCTGCGGCCCGATGGATTCCGGGCTCGCGCCTGCCGGCGCGCCCCGGAATGACGGAGAGTGTGATATTGCACTGCCGCAATGACTGACCGCGGCTGTTAATGCTGTGCGCGCTTGGCTCCCATGAAAGAGGGGAAGCGCGCAAATTTGCCGTTGTACTCCGGAGCGGTTCTAATAAGCTAACCCAATGACGTCATTCAGAAACCAGATCGCCGCGCGTTAAGCGTCGACAAGCTCAAAGAAAAGGCCGCCGGGTCTTTGAGCCTGCGCGGACGAGGGTAGGAATGAAACCGACCGATATTGCGGCCCCCGACTACTTTCACAAAGTGGTCGATTGTCAGTGGGCTTGTCCTGCGCACACCCCGGTTCCCGAATACATCCGATTGATCGCGCAAGGCCGCTATAGCGACGCCTACATGATCAATTGGAAATCCAACGTGTTTCCCGGCATTCTGGGACGCACCTGCGATCGTCCATGCGAGCCGGCGTGTCGCCGCGGGCGCGTCGAGGAAACGCCTGTCGCGATCTGCCGCCTCAAGCGCGTCGCGGCCGACTTCAAGGACGACATCAAGCAGCGCCTGCCGCATCCCGGTGCGAAGAACGGCAAGCGCGTCGCGTTCGTCGGCGGCGGTCCGGCTTCGCTGACCGTGGCGCGCGATCTCGCGCCGCTCGGCTATCACTGCACCGTGTTCGACGGCGATCCCGAAGCCGGCGGCATGATGCGCACGCAGATCCCGAAATTCCGCCTGCCCAATTCCGTCATCGACGAGGAGACCGGCTACATCCTCAATCTCGGCGTGGAGTTCAAGGGCGGCCATCGCATCGAGAGCATGAAGGCGTTGCTTTCGGAGAAATACGACGCGATCTTCGTCGGCTCCGGCGCGCCGCGCGGCCGCGAGCTCGATATTCCGGGCCGAAAGGAAGCGGCGGCCAACATCCATATCGGCATCGACTGGCTCTCGTCGGTGTCGTTCGGCCACACCGACAAGATCGGCAAGCGCGTCATCGTGCTCGGCGGCGGCAACACCGCGATGGATTGCTGCCGCACCGCGCGCCGGCTCGGCGGCGAGAAGGTCACCGTGGTCGTGCGTTCCGGCTTCGAGGAGATGAAGGCATCGCCCTGGGAGAAGGAAGACGCGATCCACGAGGACATCCCGATCCTCAACTACATGGTGCCGGTGGAATTCAAGCATGTCGCCGGCAAGCTGATCGGCGTCACCTTCCAGCACGTCAAGGCCGAATACGACGCAAAGGGTCGCCGCAACCTGGTGCCTTCGGGCGATCCCGATCAGACCATTCCTTGCGACGACGTGCTGGTCGCGGTCGGCCAGGAGAACGCCTTCCCCTGGATCGAGCAGGATTGCGGCATCGAGTTCGACAAATGGCACATGCCGAAGGTCGATCCCAAGACCTTCGTCTCGACCAACCCCAAGGTGTTCTTCGGCGGCGACGCTGCGTTCGGTCCGAAGAACATCATCTGGGCGGTGGCGCAGGGGCACGACGCAGCGCTCTCGATCCACAAGATGCTGTCGGGCGAGGACATCACCGAGCGGCCGCTGCCGGAGGTGGACGTCTCTTCGCAGAAGATGGGCATCCACGAATGGAGCTATGACAACGACATCTCCATCGACAAGCGTTTCAAGGTGCCGCATCGCGACAAGGTGGTCGCGCTGAAGGACATCAAGACCGAGGTCGAGCTTGGCTACGACGTCAAGCTCGCGCTCGGCGAGGCACATCGCTGTCTGAACTGCGACGTGCAGACGGTGTTCTCGACCTCGCTCTGCATCGAGTGCGACGCCTGCGCCGACATCTGCCCGATGGATTGCATCACCTTCACCGACAATGGCGAGGAAAGCGACCTGCGCACGCGCCTGAGGGCCCCCTCGCCGCATCCGGAGCAGGATCTTTACGTGTCCTCCGATCTCAAGACCGGGCGGGTGATGGTCAAAGACGAGGACGTCTGCCTGCATTGCGGGCTGTGCGCCGAACGCTGTCCCACCGGTGCCTGGGACATGCAGAAATATTTCATCGAGATGACTCACGCAGGTTCGACATGTCCGACAAAAAGCCGATCAGCAGCGTAAACGACTTCGTCGTCCGCTTCGCCAACGTCAACGGCTCGGGCTCGGCCAGCGCCAACGAGATGTTCGCGCGCGCGATCCTGCGCCATGGCGTGCCGGTGAGCCCACGCAACATCTTCCCCTCCAACATCCAGGGCCTGCCGACCTGGTACGAGGTGCGCGTCACCGAAGCCGGCCATCTCGGCGCCCGTGGCGGCGTCGACATGATGGTGGCGATGAACCCGCAGACCTGGGACAAGGACGTCGCCGGTATCGAGCCGGGCGGCTATTTATTCTACGATTCCACCAAGCCGATGCCGTCGACGAAGTTTCGCGACGACATCACCGTGATCGGCGTGCCGCTGACCGCGATCACCAACTCGACCTATACCGATCCGCGCCAGCGCCAGCTGTTCAAGAACATCATCTATCTGGGTGCGCTCTCTGCGCTGCTCGAGATGGATCCGAGGCTGATCGAGCAGCTGATCGGCGAGCAGTACAAGGGCAAGGAGAAGCTGCTCTCCTCCAACGTCCACGCGCTGCATCTGGGGCGCGATTGGGCGCTGCAGAATCTGAAATGCCCGATCGGCCTCAGAGTGAAGAAATCCGACAAGGTCGGCGATCGCATCTTCATCGAGGGCAACAGCGCTGCCGCGCTTGGCGCCGTCTATGGTGGCGCCACGGTATGCGCCTGGTATCCGATCACGCCGTCATCGTCGGTCGCGGAAGCCTTCACGGCCCATTGCAAGAAGTACCGGCACGATCCGGAGACCGGCAAGGCCAAGTACGCGATCGTGCAGGGCGAGGACGAGCTGGCCTCGATCGGGATCGTGATCGGCGCCTCCTGGAACGGCGCCCGCGCCTTCACCGCGACGTCAGGCCCCGGCATCTCGCTGATGACCGAGTTCATCGGCCTCTCCTATTTTGCCGAGATTCCGGCCGTGATCATGAACATCCAGCGCGCCGGCCCCTCCACGGGCATGCCGACCCGCACCCAGCAATGCGACATCATCGCCTGCGCCTATGCCTCGCATGGCGACACCAAGCATGTGCTGCTGTTCCCGGAAGACCCGGCCGAAGCGTTCGAATTCGCAGCCGCCGCGTTCGATCTCGCCGAACGGCTGCAGACCACGATTTTCCTGATGCTCGACCTCGACATCGGCATGAACCACCGGCTTTGCCGCCCGCTGAAGTGGGACGATGCCAAGCAGTATGACCGCGGCAAGGTGATGACCGCGGAGATGCTGGAGGAAGGCCGCGACTTCGGCCGCTATCTCGACGTCGATGGCGACGGCATCCCCTACCGCACCTATCCCGGCACGCATCCGACCAAGGGCTCCTACTTCACCCGAGGCACCTCGCGTGACCGCTATGCGCGCTATTCCGAGGAAGGCTCCGTCTACGCCGACAACATGCAGCGGCTCGTGCGCAAGTTCGAGACCGCGCAGGACCTGGTGCCGCGGCCGCTGCAGGCCAATGCGGAACGGCCGACCAAATATGGCGTGATCTATTTCGGCTCGACCTCGCCGGCAATGGACGAGGCAATTGGCCTCCTGGAAGAGCGCGGGCATCAGCTCGATCGCCTGCGCATCCGTGCCTTCCCGTTCCACTCCAGCGTCGCGAGTTTCCTCGCCGAGCACGATTTCGTCTACGTGGTCGAGCAGAACCGCGACAGCCAGCTCCGCCAGCTCATCGTCAACGAGAACGGCATCGATCCCGTCCGCCTCGTGCCGATCGTGCATTATGACGGCACCCCGATCACCGCCCGCTACATCGCAAAAGCCATTGGCGACCACCAGGATCACCTCAAGGTGACCCCGCTCCGCAAGGCCGTGTCATGATGGCAAGCTGCATCCACATCGTCATTGCGAGCGTAGCGAAGCAATCCAGATTGCCTCCGTGGAAAGACCCTGGATTGCTTCGCTGCGCTCGCAATGACGGAGTGCGGCTGCGACGGCCCGGCCAAAGAGACGTCGGATTGCGGAGAGGGAGCAGAGAAAGACGGTCATGACCTACATCGCAAAACCGAAATTCCATCATCCGGGCCTGAAGAAGAACGAGCTCGGCTACACGCATCGCGACTACGAGGGCAAGATCTCGACGCTGTGCGCCGGCTGCGGTCATGACTCGATCACGGCCTCGATCATCGAGGCCTGCTACGAGCTCTCGATCGAGCCGCATCGGGTGGCGAAGATCTCCGGCATCGGCTGCTCGTCGAAGACGCCGGATTATTTCCTCGGCAACTCGCACGGCTTCAACTCCGTGCACGGCCGCATGCCATCCGTGCTGACAGGCGCCAACCTCGCCAATCGCGACCTGATCTATCTAGGCGTCTCCGGCGACGGCGACAGCGCCTCGATCGGCTTCGGCCAGTTCGCGCATTCGATCCGGCGCGGCGTCAACATGACCTATATCGTCGAGAACAACGGCGTCTACGGCCTCACCAAGGGCCAGTTCTCGGCCACCGCCGACCGCGGCTCGAAGAGCAAGAAGGGCGTCACCAACACCGACAACGCCATCGACCTCGTCGCGATCGCGCTGCAGCTGGGCGCCACCTTCGTGGCGCGGTCGTTCTCCGGCGACAAGAGCCAGCTGGTGCCGCTGATCGCGGCTGCGATCGGCCACAAGGGCGCGTCCTTCATCGACGTCATCAGCCCCTGCATCGCCTTCAACAACCACGCCGGCTCGACCAAGAGCTTCGACTATGTCCGCGAGCACAATGACGCCGTGAACCGGCTCGACGTGCTGGTCGGTCGCGATCCCATTGCAGTGGACTATGCGCCTGGTACCGTGCAGGTGGTCGAGCAGCATGACGGCAGCAAGATCGCGCTGCGCAAGATCGACGCCGACTACGATCCGCATGACCGGCTGGGCGCCCAGACCTTCCTTGCCAAGCACGCCGCCAAGGGCCAGATCGTCACCGGGCTCCTGTACGTCGATCCCGATGCGGACGATCTGCACGCCCATCTCAACACGGTCGAGACACCGCTCAACACGCTGGAAGCGGATACGCTGTGCCCGGGCTCGGCGGTGCTGGACAAGATCAACGCCAGCCTGCGCTGATGCATTGGAAGGGGTGGGCAAAGCGGGTGCCCACCACCTTAACGATTGAGAGCGATGATGTACGGCGCGCTGCGCCTTCGCCCGCCCTACGGCACTGCTTTAGTGGACAGCCTCGGGCTCCGCCGCCGGCTGGGCCGTATAAGCCAGGCGGCCGGCCTTCCAATATTGCTGGCATGTTTCCAGCAGCGTTTCGCCGTCCATGGTGAGGCCTCCAGGATTGACGAGCATCCCCTCCGCGCCGACCGCCTTGTTCATCATCGACACGATGCGCTTCAGCAGGCCGACGTCGAAACGGTCGGCGACGAGCGGGTCGAGCTTGAGCACCACAATCATATGCCTGCGATAGTGCCAGGCCGAGATGTCCCGGACCGATCTCCAGGAAATGGTATCGTCCGCGATGCGGGTGTCGCGAATACCGACGCGAGTGATGAAGAGGACCGGCTGCCTGGTCGAGACCAGCCGCCAAAGCGTCCTGCAGGTCACGAACCCGAACACAACGACACCAAGGAAGCTGCCAGCGATCTGGAATTCGGAGAGGGTCTTGACGTGCAACCAATTGAAGGCGATCGCGGCGCACACAAGCGTCACCAGCAGGCCGACGGCCAGCATCTTCAGCAGCCGCAACACGGAATAGCCGATCGCAAGGTTGGGGAAGTTCTGACTTACGGACATTTCAACCGCCACCAGTCATCTGCAACACCCGGGGGCTTACCGCCCCTCATCTTTCCAGACTGTTAAGCCTGGAACCTTGCGCGAGGCTGCCGGCCGGGCGTGCAGTTGAACGGGCGGCGTGCGGCTTGCGACTAAAAGCTGGTTGGCCCCTCGCCGTCCCGATGCGGACCAAATCGCAGACACGCCCGGTGTGATCATGAAGCTTGCCCTCATCCTTCCGCTTGCCCTCGTGGCCTTCATCGGCGTCGCCCGGGCCGAGGAGGCCGACGACTTTCGCGAGGCGAACAAGACCGAAGCCGAGACCTTCAACGCACGGATGTATGCGGGCACGCCGGGCAAGACGGCCTATGCCTGCTTCGTCCGGCGCTACGATGCCGAGCATCTGGCGCGGCATCCGAAGCAGAAGGTGGCCTCCATGAAGCTGCTGGTCTCCGCGGAGAGCGACAGCGAGGACAAGCAGCTGCACAACTCGTTCCGGATCGGCTTCCGCTATCGCCACCGCAGCGGCGATTTCGACTCCAGCGGCTCCTGTCACCACACGGTGCTCACCAAGAAAGCCGATGAGATCAGGCTCGGCTGCGGCGTCGATTGCGAGGGCGGCGGCATCGGTATCGCGCTGTCGAAGGACGACAAATCAGCCATCGTGCGGCTGGAGAGCGTCAGGATCTGGCTGCACAACCAGCCGACTGAAGATGAAGACCGAACGCTGGTCGCGGGTAGCGACGATGGCATCTTCCGCCTCGACCGGACCGACACCAGCGAGTGCGCGGCGCTCGCGACCGATCGCAAGGAACTCGCCGCGCTCCGCCACAAGTGATATGTCTCCGGCAAAATCGGGAGATGATCATGAACCGCCGGAACATCTTGTGGAGCACCGTCTCGGCGCTGGGCGCGGCCCTTGCCGCCTCGCGCGCCAAGGCTGGAACTGAAAAGGCCGCGACTGAAGCTGCAAAGTCGGACAAGCTGAAGGTGGTCTATCACCTGGCCGACGCCGACAAGGTCAATTTCGTGCTCGGCAACATCCAGAACCACATCGACGGCGTCGGCGGCCCCGACCATGTCACCCTCGCGCTCGTGATCCACGGGCCGGCGCTGAAGGCGTTCCATCAGGCGCAGGCCAACCCTGACGTCAGCGGGCGGATCAGCAATTTCGCAAAGGACGGCGTCGAGCTCGCTGCCTGCGGCAACACCATGAAGGCGCAGAACATCACGCTGGCGGATCTGCTGCCGGGATTCGTGAGTGCGGAGAAAGGCGGCGTGGTGCGTTTGGCCGAGCTGCAGTCGCAGGGGTATCTGTATTTGCGGCCGTGAGGCCCCGCTGTCTATTCCGTCATTGCGAGGAGCTCTTGCGACGAAGCAATCCAGGTTGCCCGTGCAGGGATCCTGGATTGCTTCGCTACGCTCGCAATGACGGCGGAGAGGTACTTGACTTACCCATAACCCTACGGTTATGAGTTAATCCATAACTTCACGGTTATGGATTTCCTATGTCTGCCACCCCCGACCTTCTGTTCCGGACGTTGGCCGACCCGACCCGGCGGGCGATTTTCGAGCGGCTGTGCCGCGAGGGGGAGCAGACGGTCGGGGCACTGACGGTGCTGGCGGGCGTTTCCCAGCCGGCGGTCTCGAAGCATCTCGGCGCCCTGAAGCAGGCGGGCCTGGTGCGCGACCGCCACGAGGGGCGCCAGACCCATTACAGCGCGCGGCCGGGCGCGCTCAATCCGCTGATCGACTGGACCAGCCAGATGGCCGGCTTCTGGCAAAACCGGCTCGATGCGCTCGACGATCTCCTGAAGAGGATGGACCAATGACTGAGGCCGCGACCGAAACACGTTCCATGATCATCGAGCGCGAGTTCGCCTATCCGCCTGAGCGGCTGTGGCGCGCGCTGACGCAGCCGCATCTGATCGAGGAATGGCTGATGAAGAACGACTTCAAGCCCGAAGTCGGCCACCGTTTCAACCTGCGCGGCGAATGGGGCGGTGTGCTGGACTGCGAGGTGCTCGCCATCGAGCCGCAGCGCTCGCTCGCCTACACCTGGAATTTCACCCATGAGGACGCGGCCTACGACCTCCGAAGCGTGGTGACGTTCACGCTCACGGCGCAAGGATCAGGCACGCATCTGCGCGTCGAGCAGGCGGGCTTCCGCCCCAGCCAGAAGCAGGCCTATGGCGGCGCGCATGCCGGCTGGAAGCAGTTCTTCACCAAGCTGGACGAGCTGCTGGCCCGGGCCGAATAGCCCGGCCACGCGTCCATTCCCAATAGTCCCACAGGAGATTGAAATGAACTCGAACATGTGGATCAGGCAGATCCATCGCTGGCTGTCACTTGCCTTCACGCTTGCCGTGGTCGCCAACATCGTTGCACTGATCATGCAGATTCAGGCGACGTGGATCGGCCTGATGGCGTTCGTGCCCTTGATCCCGCTGCTCGCGACCGGGCTCTATCTGTTCGCACGGCCCTATCTCGGCGGCCGCAGCGAGGCGCGCTCATGAAGAAGGCCGTGACCGCAAAGAAGAGCAGCGCGAAGGACGCGGGAGAGCCGTCGCCGTCAAAGCTGATCGACGGCCGGATCAAGGAGCTTGGCGACTGGCGCGGCGAGATGCTGAAGCGGATCCGCGCGTTGATCAAGGAGGCCGATCCTGACGTGGTCGAGGAATGGAAATGGCGCGGCGTTCCCGTGTGGGAGCACGACGGCATCATCTGCACGGGCGAGACCTACAAGGCGATCGTGAAGCTGACCTTTGCCAGGGGTGCGGCACTGGACGACCCGGCCGGCCTGTTCAATTCCAGCCTCGACGGCAATGTGCGTCGCGCAATCGATATTGGCGAGGGCGCGAAGCTCAACGAGAAGGCGTTGAAGGCGCTGATCCGCGCGGCCGTGGAGCTGAACGCGGCGAAGGCGAAGAAGCCCGCCAAGAAGTGATCGACTTAGATCACCATAGCTTACGTTGAGCACATTGGCCGCCGCGGGCTCTGAAACCTCTCCCGCTTGCGGGAGAGGTCGGCGCGTAGCGCCGGGTGAGGGTTCTCACCTCTGGGGGAGTCTCACCGTGGAGAAACCCTCTCCCCAACCCTCCCCCGCAGGCGCGGGAGGGAGCGCACCGCCTCCGGTGCGCAAGTCTCATATCACAGTGAAAGACGCCTCAGGCCACCGCCGCCGCGATCGGACGCGGGCTGACGACATATTCGCGCAGCACCTTGTCGTTGGCATCGACCTCGATCAGCGCGACGCCGTAGGTCCAGAGATCGGCGAGGTGCTGCAGCACGCGCTTGGCGTCGGTCTCGTTGAGCTGCGAGCCCTTGATGACGCGGTGATGCAGGATCAGCCGGCGGTCGCCGGACAGATCGACATCGACCACCTCGATATTGGCATCGATGAAGCCGACATCGTGCTGGCGCGCCAGCTCGCGGCGAACGCGGCGGAAACCGCGTTCGTCGTGGATGGCGTCGACCCGGATGCCGGCGCGCTCCTCGGGATCGTCGTGCAGATGGAACATGCGGAAGTGCCGCATCAGCTTCGGGCTCAAGAACTGGCCGATGAAGCTTTCGTCGCGGTAATTGGCCCAGACGTCGCGCAGCACGCCCATGACGTCGCCCTTGCCGGCGATGTCGGGGAACCACTCGCGGTCTTCGTCTTCCGGATTGGTGACGATGCGCTCGATATCCTGCATCACGGCGAAGCCGAGCGCGTAAGGATTGAAGCCCGAGTAGCGCGGATCGTCGAATTCGGGCTGGAACACCACATTGGTGTGCGAACCCAGGAATTCGAGGAAGTTGCCGTCGGAGATACGGCCCTGCTGATGCAGCTTGGTCATGATGCGATAGTGGACGTAGGTCGCCGTCCCCTCGTTCATCACCTTGGTCTGGCTCTGCGGATAGAAATATTGCGCGATGTGGCGGACGATGCGCAACAGCTCGCGCTGCCACGGCGCCAGCCGCGGCGCGCTCTTCTCCAGGAAATAGAGCAGGTTCTCCTGCGGCAGGCCGAGCAGCTTGCGGCGCCGTTCGAGCGAGATCGCGGTCCGGGCCTTCGAAGCGCCCTTGGGCACGGTGCGCCAGAGGTCGTTGAAGACTTCCTCCTCGTGCTGGCGACGGCGCCCTGCCCGCTTCTCTTCCTCGCGCAGATCGAGCTGCTTCTTGCCGGGATAGCGGTCGATGCCGTGCGACATCAGCGCATGCGCCGCGTCCAGCGTGCGCTCGACCTCGATGCGGCCGTAGCGCTCCTCGCACTGCATGACGTAGTTCTTGGCGAAATCCAGATAGTCGAGAATCCCTTCCGCATCGGTCCACTGCTTGAACAGGTAATTGTTCTTGAAGAAGTGGTTGTGGCCGAAGGCGGCGTGCGCGATCACCAGCGTCTGCATCGTCGCCGTGTTCTCCTCCATCAGGTAGGAGATGCAGGGCGAGGAATTGATCACGATCTCATAGGCAAGGCCCATCAGGCCCTTGCGGTACGACGCCTCGTGATAGGCGAAGTGCTTGCCGAACGACCAGTGCTTGTAGAACAGCGGCATGCCGACCGACGAATAGGCGTCCAGCATCTGCTCGGCGGTGATGACCTCGATCTGGTTCGGATAGACGTCGAGCCCGAGATCCTTCAGCGCCACCTCCTCGCAGGCATCGGTGATGCGCTGCAAGGTGTGGAAATCCCAATCGGCGCCTTCGAACAAGCGTTCCGTCATGGAGCGGCTTTCTCCTGGGCAGTTTCGCGGCGCTGGAACAGATCGTGGAACACCGGGAAGATCTCGCTGCGCTCGGAAACCTTGCGCATCGAGAGCGGTGCGCCAGAGTTGCGCAGGCGCTCATAGAGGGTCCAGAGCGAGGAATCGGAGAGATCGAAGGCGCTGCCGCCGGATTCCCCGACCTCGAGATAGGCAAAGAACTGGCAGACCGGCAGGATCTTCTCGGTCAGCAGCAGGCCGGTGAGTTCACCGTCGGAATAGGAGTTGTCGCCGTCGGAGGCTTGCGCGGCATAGATGTTCCAGTCCGCCGGGCTGAAGCGCTCGCGTACGATCTCGTGCATCGCCTGCAGCGCGCTGGAGACCAGCGTGCCGCCGGAGGCCGGGCCATAGAAGAAGGTCTGCTCGTCGACCTCCTCGGCGCGATCGGTGTGGCGGATGAAGACGATCTCGACGTGCTTGTAGCGGCGCTTCAGGAACACGTAGAGCAGCATGTAGAAGCGCTTTGCCAGATCCTTCATGTGCTCGGACATCGAGCCCGAGACGTCCATCAGGCAGAACATCACGGCTTGCGCGACCGGCCGCGGCACCTTCTCGTAGCGGCGGTAGCGGATGTCGAGCGGATCGATGAAGGGAATGCGCTTGGTCTTCGCCTTCAGCTTTTCCAGCCGGGCGACGAGCTCGGCGCGCTCGTCCTCGTCGGTGCAGGCCTCGATCGCGGCTTCCAGCTCCTCGACCTCGTCCTTGCGCGGGCGCTTGAGCGCGATGCGGCGGGCGAGCGCCAGCTTCACGGTGCGGCTGACCGAGATGTTGGCGGGCGAGCCCGAGGTGGTGTAGCCGGCGCGTTGGATGCCTTCGCTCTCGGTTTGCGCGATCTTGCGCTTGGCGAGGTCAGGCAGCTCGAGATCGTCGAGAAACAGATCGACGAACTCGTCGCGGCTGAGCACGAAGCGGAAGGCGTCTTCGCTATCGCCTTCACCGGGACCGGAATCCTTGGCGCTGCCCTGGCCCTGGCGCTGCAGATAGTCGCCCTCGATGAACTTCTTGTTGCCCGGCAGCACCATGTCGCGCGTCCCGCCTTCACGGCGGAAACGCGGCTCGTGCATGCCATCGAGCGGGATTGTGACCTCTCCACCCTCCAGGACGTCCTTGATGTCGCGTTCCTGCGAGGTCTTCTTGACGGCGCCCTGCACCAGGGATTTGGCCCGACGCAAGAACCGCTGGCGGTTCTCAAGACTCTTGCCGCCTGGATTCAGGCGCCTGTCAATAATGTGAATGGCCACTTTCTCATCCGCCTCAACCGGCTTGCTTCACGCGCATGTACCATTCGACCAGTCGGCGAACCTGACGCTCGGTGTAGCCGCGCTCCACCATGCGTGCCACGAACTCGCCGTGCTTCTTCTCCGTCTCGCCATCCTTCTTCGAACCGAACGAGATGACCGGAAGCAGGTCCTCGACCTGAGAGAATATCCGCTTTTCGATCACATCGCGAATCTTCTCATAGGAGGTCCAGGTCGGATTCTTGCCGCCGTTCTGGGCCCGGGAGCGTAACGAGAATTTGACGACCTCGTTCCGGAAGTCCTTGGGGTTGGCAATGCCCGCCGGCTTCTCGATTTTCGTCAATTCCTGGTTCAAAAGCTCGCGATCAAGCAGCTGGCCGGTGTCGGGGTCCTTGAAGTCCTGATCTTCGATCCAGGCATCGGCGTAATCGACGTAGCGGTCGAACAGGTTCTGGCCGTAATCCGAGTACGATTCCAGATAGGCCTTCTGGATTTCGTTGCCGATGAACTCGGCGTAGCGCGGCGCGAGGTCGGCCTTGATGAACTCGAGATAGCGCTTCTCGACTTCCTCGGGCAGCTGCTCGCGGCGGATCGACTGCTCCAGCGCGTACATCAGGTGCACGGCATCGGCGGCGACCTCCTGCGGATCGTGGTTGAAGGTCGCGGCCAGGATCTTGAAGGCGAAACGGGTGGAGACGCCGTCCATGCCTTCGTCGACGCCGGCAGCGTCGCGATATTCCTGGACGCTGCGCGCCTTCGGATCGGATTCCTTCAGGCTCTCACCGTCATAGACCCGCATCTTGCCGAACAGCGTCGAGTTCTCGTGCTTGCGCAGGCGCGACATCACCGAGAACCGCGCCAGCGTCTCCAGGGTCGACGGTGCGCAGGGTGCGGCCGCGAGCTCGGAGCCCTGGATCAGCTTCTCGTAGATCTTCTGCTCCTCGGTGACCCGCAGGCAATAGGGCACCTTGATGACGCAGATGCGGTCGATGAAGGCTTCGTTGTTCTTGTTCGACTTGAAGCTCGCCCACTCCGCCTCGTTGGAGTGCGCGAGGATGACGCCGGTGAACGGGATCGCGCCGATGTTCTCGGTGCCGATGTAATTGCCTTCCTGCGTTGCGGTCAGCAACGGATGCAGCATCTTGATCGGCGCCTTGAACATTTCGACGAATTCGAGCACGCCCTGGTTGGCGCGGTTGAGGCCGCCGGAATAGCTGTAGGCGTCGGGATCGTTCTGCGCGTAGGTCTCGAGCTTGCGGATATCGACCTTGCCGACCAGCGAGGAGATGTCCTGGTTGTTCTCGTCACCGGGCTCGGTCTTGGCGATCGCGATCTGGCGCAGCCGCGACGGCTGGATTTTCGCGACCCTGAACTGGGAAATGTCGCCGCCGAAGGCCTCGAGGCGCTTGTAGCACCATGGGCTCATCAGACCGGTGAGACGCCGGCGCGGAATGCCGTATTTCTCTTCCAGCATCGGCCCGAGCTGATCGGGATCGAACAGGCTGAGCGGGCTCTCGAACACGGGTGAAAGCTCATCACCGGCCTTGAGGACGTAGATCGGATGCACTTCCATCAGCGACTTCAGCCGCTCGGCAAGCGAGGATTTGCCGCCGCCGACCGGACCGAGCAGGTAGAGGATCTGCTTACGCTCTTCGAGACCTTGCGCCGCGTGCCGGAAGAAGCCGACGATGCGCTCGATGGTTTCTTCCATGCCATAGAAGCCGGCGAAGGCCGGATAGGTTCGGATCGTGCGGTTCAAAAAAATACGGCCAAGGCGTGGGTCCTTGGCCGTGTCAATCGTCTGGGGTTCACCGATCGCTGCAAGTAGTCGTTCGGCCGCGTTCGCGTATTTCATGGGATCGCTTCGACACGATTCCAGATATTCCGCCATCGACATGTCGTGCTGGCTTCTCGCCTCGAACGACCGAGCGAAAGCGTTGAATAGAGAATCGTTGTACATGATCCCTCTCCGCGTGAGTTCCGCTACAAGCTGAAACGAAAGCAGTTACTAGACCGTTCCTCAGGCCGCTTCTCGAATCAGCGTGAGCACATGACGATCATTGGACACCCGGGTGCCGACACGACGCAACGCACAAGGTAGGCACTCGCTGAATTACGAACAGGCACTTGCCTGTAATTTGTGCGAATCTCTATCCATCTTGGCGTATTTCCAGAAATTGTCACTGGCTCGCCACATCCGGGCGATACCGGGGCGCGCCCCTCCGGCACTGCAACATGACGATTTGCGAGCGGCAAACTTATGACGCTTGCAGGGCGATCCCGTGGGTGCCGTGTTCATCTTCCTGCTGCAATGCGGTGGCCTGGTTGCTGGCGGCGGCCGGGTTGGCTGCAGCATGACAATCCCTGCAAGCGCGCAGCAATGTGTCAAAATCGGTCGCCAACCCCTCCGGGCGGATGACGATCCGTTCATTCTGCGCGCTGCGCGTGGCAGCACGGATGCAGGAGAGCTGTTGCTGCAAGGCCGGCGTCGGCGTCAGCACGATCACCTTGCGCCCGCGGATTTGTTCAGCCGAAACGTCCGCAATGGACTCCCAGAGCAGAAATTCGTTGCCGATCCGCAAGTCGCGGATGCCGAACAGGGTGACGATCACGACAGGGCCGCGCTCGGTCGGCAGCATCCAGATCAGCCAGGCGGTGACCGGACCGAACAGCGCGACGCCGAGATAGCCTATCGTCGTGTCATAGGGAGCGATCTCACCCCACCAGTCGAAGGCAAGGCTTGCACTGAACAACGTCACCGCGAACCCCGCCGCGACCAGCAGCCGCAGGCGCGTGACGCATGGGCCGATTTCAAGATCGTGAAAGGCATCGATGCACGCCGCCGGCGTCACGGATGGCCTGTTATCGGCGACGGCAATACCATCAGGACGAGTATGCATGCTTTCCCCCAGCATGGCCATTCGCGACCGAGCCCCATGTCGATCAGGCGGACCATTCCTCCTGGCAACACTTCGCGACGCGAATGATCGACCTCAACAAAAAACCTCGGCCGACCCATGCCGGCCAAATTATTTATTACGCAAAACCACGATAACCGCCTGGATCGTCATGACCGCGACGGAGTTAGCCTATGAATATGACGCCCATTCCCTTGATTGGTTCCCTCCCGGGAGCATGTTAGCTAGAGGATAGCGCGTCACGACCGGCGCGGATACCCCCTCCGCCCGTAGGCTTGGAGATAAATAAGCACCATGAATCCCGTCAAAGAACTGGAAAAGCACGGACAAGCCGTCTGGCTGGACTTCCTGGCCCGCGGCTTCATCGCCAAGGGCGACCTGAAGCGGCTGATCGACACCGACGGCGTCAAGGGCGTCACCTCCAATCCCTCGATTTTCGAGAAGGCGATCGGCAGCTCGGACGAATACGACGCCCCGATCGGCAAGGCGCTGAAGCGCGGCGACCGGACCGTGGCCGACCTGTTCGAGGCCGTCGCGGTCGAAGACATCCAGAACGCCGCCGACGTGCTGCGCCCGGTCTATGACCGCCTCAAGGGCGGCGACGGCTATGTCAGCCTCGAGGTCTCGCCCTATCTCGCGATGGACACGTCAGGCACGGTCGCCGAGGCTAGGCGGCTCTGGAAGGACGTCAATCGCAAGAACCTGATGGTGAAGGTGCCGGCGACGGCGGAGGGCCTGCCGGCAATTCGAACGCTGATCGGCGACGGCATCAGCATCAACATCACGCTGCTGTTCTCCAAGGCCGTCTATCTCCAGGTCGCCGAGGCCTATCTTGCCGGTCTCGAAAAATACGTCGCCGGCGGCGGCGATCCCTCCCATGTCGCGAGCGTGGCCAGCTTCTTCGTCAGCCGCATCGACAGCGTGGTCGACAAGCAGCTCGACGAGAAGATCGCCCGGGCCAACGACCCCTCCGAGAAGGAGCGCCTCGCCGCGCTGAAGGGCAAGGTCGCGATCGCCAATGCCAAGGTCGCCTATCAGGACTACAAGCGCCTGTTCGCAGGCGCGCGCTGGGAGAAGCTTGCCGCCAAGGGCGCCAAGCCGCAGCGCATGCTGTGGGCCTCCACCGGCACCAAGAACAAGGATTACAGCGACGTGCTCTATGCCGAGGAGCTGATCGGCCCCGACACCATCAACACCGTGCCGCCGGCAACGCTCGATGCGTTCCGCGACCATGGCAAGCCGCGCGACAGCCTGGAGGAGAATGTCGAGGACGCCTATCGCGTGCTGGACGAGCTGGAGCGCTCCGGCGTCTCGCTCGACGCCATCACCGAGGAACTGGTCAAGGACGGCGTCAAGCAATTTGCCGACGCCGCCGACAAGCTCTACGGCGCGGTCGCCCAAAAGCGCGCGACCGTGCTCGGGCCGGCGCTTGACCGCCAGCTCCTCTCGCTCGGCGACGGCCTTGGCAAGGCCGTGGCCAAGAGCACCGAGGAATGGCGCGCATCGGCCAAAATCCGCAGGCTGTGGCAGCGCGACAAGTCGGTCTGGACCGGGACGGACGAGGACAAATGGCTCGGCTGGCTCGACAGCGCGGCCAAGGCCGACGTCGCCGATTATGAGGACTATGCGAGCCGCGTGAAGGGCCAGAAATTCTCCGACGCCGTCGTGCTCGGCATGGGCGGATCGAGCCTGGGCCCGGAGGTGCTGGCCGAGACCTTTGCGCGGAAGGCGGGCTTTCCGAAGCTCCATGTGCTCGACTCCACCGATCCGGCCGAGGTGCGGGCGATGGAGGCCAAGATCGACATCGCCAACACGGTGTTCATCGTGTCGAGCAAGTCAGGCGGCACCACCGAGCCGAACGCGATGAAGGATTATTTCCACGAGCGCGTCGCACAGGCACTCGGCCCGAAGGCCAAGACCGGCTTCCGCTTCATCGCAGTGACCGACCCCGGCTCCTCGCTGGAGAAGGCGGCCAAGAAGCTGAACTACGCCCGCATTTTCCATGGCGAGCCGTCGATCGGCGGCCGCTATTCGGTGCTGTCGCCGTTCGGCCTGGTGCCGGCGGCCACGGCCGGCATCGACGTCAGGACCTTCCTCAAGCATGCGCTGGCGATGGCCCGCTCCTGCGGACCGGACGTGCCGCCAGCCGAGAACCCGGGCGTGCAGCTCGGTCTCGCCATGGGCCTTGCCGGCCTCGAAGGCCGCGACAAGGTGACGATCCTGGCGTCGAAGAAAATCGCCGATTTCGGCGCCTGGGCCGAGCAGTTGATCGCGGAATCGACCGGCAAGGAAGGCAAGGGCCTGATCCCGATCGCCGGCGAGCCGCTGAGCCCGTCCGCGGCATACGGCAACGACCGCTTCTTCATCGACATCCGCACCGAGGGCGAAACGGATGCCGCCCACGACTCCGCGCTCGCCGGGATCGAAGCCGCCGGCCATCCCGTCGCGCGCATCGTCATGAAGTCGATCGACCATCTCGGCCAGGAGTTCTTCCGCTTCGAGATGGCAACGGCGGTGGCGGGCGCGATCCTCGGCATCAATCCATTCGACCAGCCGGACGTGGAAGCGGCCAAGATCAAGACCCGCGAGCTGACATCGGCGTTCGAGAAGACCGGCGCGCTGCCGGCCGAACAGCCGGTCGTGAGCACCAAGGAGTTCGATCTCTACACCGACGACCACAACGCCGCCGCGCTGCGCACGATGGGCGCCAACGGCGACCTCACCTCCTGGCTCAGGGCTCATATCACCCGCTCGCGGCGCGGCGACTACTTTGCCCTGCTCGGCTATATCGCGCGCGACAAGGCCAACATCGAGGCGCTGCAGGAGATGCGGACCGCCGTGCTCGAGAAGCGGCATCTGGCGACCGCCGCCGAGTTCGGCCCGCGCTTCCTGCACTCCACAGGACAGGCCTACAAGGGTGGACCGGACAGCGGCGTGTTCCTGCAGATCACCGCCGACGACGCCAAGGATCTTCCGGTGCCGGGCCAGAAGGCCAGCTTCGGCGTGATCAAGGCGGCGCAAGCGCGTGGCGATTTCGACGTGCTCACCGAGCGCGGCCGGCGCGCGCTCCGGGTGCACCTGAAGGGGCCGCTCAAGAAAGGTCTTGCGGCGCTCAACGCTGCGCTCAACGACGCGCTGAACTAAGGAAATATCTCGATGCAACTCGGCATGATCGGCCTCGGCCGGATGGGCGGCAACATCGTTCGCCGCCTGATGCGCCACGGACATTCGACCGTGGTCTATGACAAGGACGCCAAGGCCGTCGCCGGCCTTGCCGCAGACGGCGCGGTGGGTTCGGCGACGCTGGAAGCATTCATCGCGAAGCTGGAGCGGCCGCGCACGGCCTGGGTGATGCTGCCGGCCGGCCGCATCACGGAAGCGACCATCGAGACGATCGCGGGCGTGATGCAGGAAGGCGACGTCGTCATCGACGGCGGCAACACCTTCTGGCAGGACGACGTTCGCCGTGGCAAGGCGCTGAAGGCGCGCGGCATCCACTATGTCGACGTCGGCACCTCGGGCGGCGTCTGGGGCCTCGACCGCGGCTATTGCATGATGATCGGCGGCGAGAAGGAGGTCGTCGAGCGGCTCGATCCGATCTTCGCAGCGCTCGCGCCCGGCGCCGGTGACATCCCGCGCACCGAGGGACGCGAGGGCCGAGACCCCCGCATCGAGCAGGGCTACATCCATGCGGGCCCCGTCGGCGCCGGCCATTTCGTCAAGATGATCCACAACGGCATCGAATATGGCCTGATGCAGGCCTATGCCGAAGGATTCGACATCCTCAAGAACGCCAACATCGACGCGCTGCCGGCCGATCATCGCTACGATTTCGACCTCGCCGACATCGCCGAGGTCTGGCGCCGCGGCAGCGTGATTCCGTCCTGGCTGCTCGACCTCACCTCGACGGCGCTCGCCGACAGCCCGCAACTGGCCGAATATTCCGGCTTCGTGGAGGATTCCGGCGAGGGACGCTGGACCGTGAATGCGGCGATCGACGAGGCCGTGCCGGCCGAAGTCCTGACCGCGGCCCTCTACACACGTTTCCGTTCCCGACGGGAACACACCTTCGCCGAAAAAATTCTCTCCGCGATGCGTGCGGGATTCGGCGGCCACAAGGAGCCGAAGCAGCCGGCCGCTTCGAAGCCGAAATAAGAAACTCCATCAAGCGAAGGCCCCACGTTCGTGACAAAAGACCCGCAACCAAAGCGCAAGCCGGAAAACTGCGCCTTCGTCATCTTTGGTGTCACCGGCGACCTCACCCATCGCCTGGTGATGCCGTCGCTCTACAATCTCGCCGCCGAACACCTGCTGCCGGAGAAATTCTGCGTCGTCGGCGTGGCCCGCAAAGGCCAGTCCGATGACGAGCTGCGTGACAGCCTGCTGAAGGGCCTCAAGCAATTCGCGACGCGGCCCGTGGACGACGACATCGCCACGAGGCTGCTGGAATGCGTGACCTTCGTCGAAGCCGATGCAAAGGACCCGCCCTCCTTCGACCGCCTGCGCCAGCATCTGGATTCGCTGGAATGCGCGCAGGACACCGGCGGCAACCGCCTGTTCTATCTGGCAACCCCGCCCGCAGCCTTCGCGCCGACCGCGCGCGAGCTCGGCCGCACCGGCATGATGAAGGAGAATGGCGCCTGGCGGCGCCTCGTGATCGAGAAGCCGTTCGGCACCGACCTCGCCTCGGCCAAGGCGCTGAACGCCGAGCTCCTGAAGATCATGGACGAGCACCAGATCTACCGGATCGATCATTATCTCGGCAAGGAAACGGTGCAGAACATCCTGGTGCTGCGCTTTGCCAACGGCATGTTCGAGCCGATCTGGAATCGCAACCACATCGACCACATCCAGATCACGGTGGAGGAGAAGCTCGGCGTCGGCCATCGCGGCGGCTTCTATGATGCCACCGGCGCGCTGCGCGACATGGTGCCGAACCATCTGTTCCAGCTGATGTCGCTGGTCGCGATGGAGCCGCCGGCGCGCTTCGACGCGCATTCGGTGCGCTCGGAAAAGGCCGAGGTGCTCACCTCGATCCAGCAGCCGAACCACGAGGAAGCCTTGAGAAACTCGGTGCGCGCGCAATATCTCGCCGGCCGCATCGGCGACGACGAGATCCCCGATTATCGCAAGACCGAGGACGTCAGGCCTGATAGCTCCACCGAGACCTTCGTCGCGCTGAAGCTGATGATCGACAATTGGCGCTGGGCCGGCGTGCCGTTCTACCTGCGCACGGGCAAGGCGCTGGGCCACAAGCGCACCGAGGTCGCGATCAAGTTCAAGCAGGCGCCGCTGTCGATGTTTTCAGGCACGACGGTCGACCGGCTCTCGCAAAACTTCCTCACCATCGGCATCGCGCCGACCGAAACCATCGAGCTTCAGTTCAACGCAAAAATCCCGGGGCCGAGCATCACCATCGACGGCGTCGAGATGAAATTCAAATACGGCGACTATTTCCGCGCCGATCCCTCCACCGGATACGAGACGCTGATCTACGACTGCATGATCGGCGACAACATCCTGTTCCAGCGCGCCGACGGCATCGAGGCCGGCTGGGCGGCCGTGCAGCCGTTCCTCGACGCCTGGAAGACCGCGGGCGACAACGGCATCGAGACCTACGAAGCCGGCAGCGACGGCCCGGCCTGCGCGGACGAGCTGCTGCGGCGCGAGGGCCGCAGCTGGCGGAAGTTTTCATGATGGCGCCAGCCGCAGAGCCGAAGCTGATCGTCGCGCTTGATGCCGAAGCCCTCGCACAAGCCGCAGCCGAGCGGGTGATGGCCCGGATCGCAGCCAATCCCGGCCGCATCGCGATTTGCCTGACCGGCGGGTCGAGCCCGAAGAAGCTGTATCAGCTGCTCGGCAGCGCGAGCTGGCGCGGCAAGGTTCCGTGGGACCGCGTGCACTGGTTCATCGGCGATGAGCGCTTCGTGGGCGAGAGCGATCCGCTCAACAACATGGCCGTCGCCCGCGCGACCTTCCTCGATCGCAATGCGCCATCCGGTCATATCCATCCAATTCCGACCCTGGTTGAAAATCCGGATGAGAGCGCTGCGGCGTATGCACACGAATTGCAGGCCTTCTACGGATCTGAAAGCCTCGATCCGGCACGAGCGCTGTTCGACCTCGTGCTGATGGGCGCAGGCCCCGACGGCCACACCGCCTCGCTGTTTCCCGGCTATCCCGGTATCGAGGAAACCGTGCGCTGGGTCGTCGGCGTGCCCAAGGCCAACGTCGCGCCCTTCGTGCCGCGGGTCTCGCTGACGCTTCCCACGCTGGCCTCGTGCCATGAGATGCTGTTCGAGATTGCGGGGCATGACAAGCAGCCGATCTTGACGCGCCTGCTCAATGGCGAGACTCTGCCGGCGTTACGCGCGCGCTCGCATGGTGAGACCGTCTGGCTGGTCGACAGGGCCGCGCTTCCGGAGGGGATTCGTGGCGGGCACTAAAGCACCTTGTGCATTGATCGTGATGGGCGTGTCGGGTTCGGGCAAGAGCACGATTGCAGCCGCGCTCGGCGACCGCCTGGGCTGGCGGTTCGAGGACGGCGACAGCTTCCACCCCAAGAGCAACGTCGAGAAGATGCGGGCCGGCCATCCCCTCACCGACGAGGACCGCTGGCCGTGGCTCAACGCCATCGCCGACGAAATCGCGCGCGCCTGCAGCAGGGGTGAGAAAATCATCATCGCCTGTTCGGCGCTCAAGCATACCTATCGCGAGGTGCTGCTGCGCGGTCGCGACGACGTCCGCTTCGTGTTCCTCAAGGGCACACAGGAGCTGATCGCCGATCGCCTCGCGCACCGCAAGGGCCATTTCATGCCGCCCGGACTACTCACCAGCCAGTTCAACACGCTGGAGCCGCCCGAAGCGAGCGAGCACGTCATCACGGCGTCGATCGACGAATCGGTCGAAGCGATCGTCGACGGCATCGTGCGGCAGCTGAAAATCGACGGCGGGAAAAGCAGGGCCAAGGAAATCTAGGGCGCAGCCATGACGAAAATCTCACTGATCGTTTCCGACGTCGACGGCACGCTGCTCACCAAGGACAAGACGCTGACGGACCGCGCGCGGAGCGCAGTGCAGCGGCTGCACCAGGCCGGCATCGGCTTCACCATCACCTCCAGCCGGCCCGCGATCGGCATGCGCTTCCTGATCGAGCCGCTGGCGCTGTGGCTGCCGGTCGGCCCGTTCAACGGCTCCTCGATCGTCGATCCCGAGATGAACCCGGTCGAGCAGCATCTGATCCCGAAGGATGCGGCCGAGCGCAGCTTGCAGATCCTCCGCGAATTCGGCGCCGACATCTGGCTGTTCACCACCGACAAATGGCTGATCGATAACCCCCACGGCAAATACGTCGCGCATGAGCAGCACACGATCCGCTCCGATCCCAGCATCGTGACGGACTTTGCGCCATATCTGGCCAGCGCCTGCAAGATCGTCGGCGCCAGCGCCGATGCTGCAGGGCTCGAAGCTTGCGAGAAGGCGATGCAACAGGCGCTCGGCAGCGAGGCCACTGCCGTGCGCTCCCAGACCTATTATCTCGACATCACCCCGCCCGGCTTCAACAAGGGCACATTCGTGCAAGCCATGGCCAAGCGGCTCGGCATCTCCCTGGATGCGGTCGCCACCATCGGCGACATGCAGAACGACCTCGCCATGTTCCGCGTCAGCGGCACCTCGATCGCCATGGGCAACGCCACCGAGAACGTCAAGGACCAGGCCACCAACGTCACCGCGAGCAACGAGCAGGACGGGTTTGCCGAGGCGATGGAGATGATTTTGAAGCGGAATGGTGTGGGCTGAGACGGACTATCGGCCGGTCCCACCTCTCCCGCTTGGCTTGCGGGAGAGGTCGCCGCGTAGCGGCGGGTGAGGGTTTTCTCCTCTGGGGGGTTCTCGCCCAGCTGAGACACCCTCTCCCCAGCCCTCCCCCGCAAGCGGGGGAGGGAGCGCACTTCCACTTCGGTACTGATCCAAAGTCCCTCACTTCGACCGCTGCATCGCCGGCTTCTCGCTGGCGTGCCTGGCCGCCGAGAGATTATGCGCGGTGTTGATCAGCGCGATATGCGTCAGCGCCTGCGGGAAATTGCCGGCCTGGCGGCGTGCGACGGGATCGTATTCTTCGGCGAGCAGTCCGACATCGTTCGCAAGGCCCGCGATGCGATCGAACAGCGCCTGCGCCCGATCGAGGTCGCCGGCCAGCACGTGGGCGTCGGCCAGCCACAAGGTGCAGGCCAGGAACGCGCCCTCGATCGGTTGGGTCTCCTCGGAGACCTCGCGCGGATCGTGCCGCAGCACGAAACCGTCGCGCATCATGCGCTTCTCGACGGCTGCGATGGTGCCGCGGATGCGCGAATCGTGCGCCGGCAGGAAGCCGACACCCGGCAGCAGCAGCACGCTCGCATCGAGCATTTTTGAGCCGTAGGATTCGACGAAAGCGTTCTCTTCAGCGTCGAAGCCCCTGTTGCAGACGTCGCGATGGATCGCCTCGCGCAAAGCGCGCCAATGCAGCAGCGGCGCCTTGAAGCCGAAGGTCTCCGCGCTCTTGATGGCGCGGTCGAAGGCGACCCAGGTCATCACCTTGGAGAAAACGTAGTGCCTCGGCTGGCCGCGCCGCTCCCAGATGCCGTGGTCGGGATGATCCCAGACTTCGGCGAGATGATTCAGCACCGCGCATTCCAGCGCCCAGGTCGCCTCATCGTCGAGCTGGAGCTTGGCCATGCGTGCCTGATGGAAGGCATCGATCAGTTCGCCGTAGACGTCAAGCTGGAGCTGCGCGTGCGCGGCATTGCCGATGCGCACCGGCTTCGCGCCCTCATAGCCGTCGAGCCAGCTTGCCTCCCATTCCAAGAGCCGCCGCTGGCCCCAGATGCCGTACATGATCTGCATGTTGGCGGGCGCGCCGGCGGCAGCACGCAGCAGCCAATTGTGCCAGGCCAGGGCTTCGTCGGTGTAGCCCGAATTCATCAGCGCCAGCAGCGTGAAGGTGGCATCGCGGAGCCAGCAGAAGCGGTAGTCCCAGTTCCTGCTACCACCGAGCTTTTCCGGCAGCGAGGTGGTCGGCGCGGCGACGATGCCGCCAGTCGGGCCGAATGTCAGCGCCTTCAGCGTGATCAGCGAGCGCATGACGAGATCGCGATACTCGCCATCATGCGTCGAACGGCTTGACCACTCCTTCCAGAATTTTTCGGTCTCCTGGAGCGCGACATCGGGGTCGATCCGCTCCGGCGGATCGAGATGCGAGGGACCGTAGGTCAGCACGAACGGCACCGTCTCGCCTGCCTTGATCTCGAATTCCGCGATCGTGGTCAGATCCTCGCCGCGCGTCTCGATCGGCGAGCGCAGCACCGTCATGTCCTGGCCGGCGACCGCCAGCAGCGAATGGTCGATCCGCCTCACCCAGGGAATATTGGTGCCGAAGCCGAAGCGAATGATGAGCTCCATCCGCATCTTCACCGTGCCATTGACGCCGCGCACCAGCCGCACGATGTCGGAGGCCTTGCCGCGCGGCGGCATGAAGTCGACCAGCGCGACGGTGCCGCCCTCGGTCTCGAAGCGCGTTTCGAGGATCAGGGTGTCGCCGAGATAGCGGCGCGAGACGCTTGTGACGTCCTCGCTCGGC
Source organism: Bradyrhizobium guangzhouense (assembly GCF_004114955.1). Taxonomy (NCBI): domain Bacteria; kingdom Pseudomonadati; phylum Pseudomonadota; class Alphaproteobacteria; order Hyphomicrobiales; family Nitrobacteraceae; genus Bradyrhizobium; species Bradyrhizobium guangzhouense. The sequence continues at coordinate 1,719,898 of NZ_CP030053.1, read as the reverse complement.
GCGATCAGCCAGCGGCCGTTCTCGGGCGTGCCGAGGATCGCGGCAAAGCAGGCGTCGGAATCGAAGGCCGGCCAGCACAGCCAATCGATCGAGCCGTTGCGCCCGACCAGCGCCGCGGTCTCGCAGTCGCCGATCAGCGCATAGTCCTCGATCCTCTGAGACAATGTCTTGCGAGCCTAGGAAACCCTTGACATCAACGCCCGCCGATGAGCGAACGTTCCCGTGTCGCGGCCTTCAAAGCGGCGAGATCGACCTTGGCGGCGATCTGATCGAGCGCGACGGGAAGCCGCTGCCGCCAGTTCGGATGCTCGTCGATCGTGCCGGGAATGTTGGGTTGGTCGATCACGCCGAGCAGGTCCTCCATCGAAACGGCGAGCAGCCGCGACGGCGTACGCGACAGGAAGCCGAGCACCGAGTAGAGATCGTTGGCGCTGATGCCGTTCTGGCGCAGGATCTGATCGAGCGCGCCGAGCGCATCCCAGCGCGCCTGCTCGTTCTCGCCGGGATCGAGCCCGAGCGACAGCTTCATCCTGAGGTCGCTGAACGAGCGCCAGCCCGCATAGGTGCAGAGATCATGGGTGTTCAGCGTCACCAGCGCGTTCGGCCGGTAGTGGTCGACGTTGCGGAAATGACCGGCATCGTCGCGCTCGAACATCATGACGAGATAGGACCAGATGCCGAAATCCTGCATGGTCTCGCGGAAGCCTTCGGGCACGGTGCCGAGGTCCTCGCCGATCACGATGCATTTATGGGTGACGCTCTCGCACACGACCGCCGCCAGCAGCGCCTCGAGCGGCATCTGCACATAGGCGCCGTTGTCGGGCTTGAAGCCGCGCGGCACCAGGTAAAGCCGCTTCAGGCCGAGCACGTGATCCAGCCTGATGGCGCCGGCATGCCGCATCGAAGCGGCCAGCATGTTCGCGAAAGGCACGAAGGACTGCGCCTCCAGGCCGCCCGCGTTGAAGCCGGCGAGTCCCCAATCCTGGCCGACCGTATTGAGGACATCAGGCGGCGCACCGACCGCAAGGTGGCGGGAGATCGACGTCTGCTCGTTCCAGGCGTCGAAGCCGTTGGACTGCACGCCGACGGCGACGTCGAGATAGAGCCCGACGCGCATGCCGAGCTCGGCGGAGAGCTCCTTGGCGGCGCGCAACTGGCTATCCGCCGTCCACTGCACGAATTCGACGAACTCGACCTTGTGCTTGTCGGGTCCGTTGCGCATTTCAGCGCATTTGGCATCGTCCGGCTGCTGCCATTCCGCCGGCCATTCCCACCACGGCACGTTGAAACGATGGCGCAGCACCTCGAAACAGGCGAAGCGCGACAACAGCGGCGCCCGCTCGGCGCGAAAGGCGTCGAACTGGTTGCGGCGGACACCGCTCGCTGACTTCACGAAACTGTCGAAGGCGGCGCGCAGGCCCAGCCACTTCAGCGCCGCCATATCGGCATAAGGGACACGATCGCCCTGGCGCAGCCGCGCGGCGGTCTTGGCGGCGTCCGGAATGAGGTCTGCCGAATATTCGGGAATGGCCTCGACGTCGATATAAAGCGGATTGAGAAACAGCCGGCTGTTCGGCGAATAGGGGCTGCAATCGGCCGGATGATCGTCGAACAGGATATGCAGCGGATTGAGCCCGACGCCGTCAGCGCCGAGTTGCTTGGCGAGCCTGACAAGGCCGGCGAGGTCGGTGAAATCGCCGATGCCCCAGTTGCGGTCCGAGCGGACGCTGTAGAGTTGCACGGCCAGCAGCCAACCACGGTCAAACTCACCGCCGAAGGCGCGCTCGGGTGCCACGATCATCGGCACCTCTTCGGTCGCGCCCGCGGCATCGGTCAGCGTCAGCCGGTGATAGCCAAGCGGCAGGCCAGCGGGCCAGGCGATCACGGGCTCACGCGTCTCGCCCTGCCCGATCAAATCGCCGTTGCTGGTGACTTTCCATTGCAGCGGCGCCGTGCCGACCGAAGCGAGCTCGGTGCGCGGATTGCCCAGTGCGCGTACCACCACCGGACCGCTGACGAAGCGATAAACCCGCTTCGCAGGCAGGGCATCGAGGATGGATTTCAGCGCCTCCGGCGCGGTGACCCGCAGCTTGCCGAGGGCATCCACGAATTCAGACTGAACGCCCTTGATCTGGGCTTGAGCTAAAAGATCCATTCGGCACGCAGCTTGCAGGCCATTGTTTGGCCGGGGGCATGGATTTTAACGAGGTCGCGGAAGAGGTTAGTCAGGGGTAACTCCCAAACCGCACCTGCCGTTCCCATGGGAACCAATGACACACAAGCGGCTTTCTATAGTGGTACCAAGCGTAGGTTCCCGACAAGGGAAACGGGCTCCTGCTTTCTTGTCAATGGCATCACCGTGAACAAGACAATTCAAACTGTCGAGAGTGCCGCTGCCGGCAGCGCTTTCCTCATTGCAGATATCTATCCGTTGATCGATGGCGGCCGCTTCGCCGTGAAGCGGATCGCGGGCGATCGGGTCGAGGTGTGGGCCGACATTTATCGCGACGGCGATGCCGCCATCAGCGCCGCGCTGATCTGGCGTGGCGAGCAGGACCGCGAATGGCGGCGTGAGCCGATGGTCCATCATGGCGATGACCGCTGGTCCGGCGCGTTCACGCCGACCGAAGCAGGTCAGTACGTCTATGCCATCGAAGCCTGGACCGACGAATTCGCCACCTGGCGCCACGGGGTCGAACGCAAGCAGCGCAAGGGCGGCGACGTCACGCTCGATGCGATCGAAGGCGCTGGCCTCTTGACCAAGGCGCATGGCGCAGGGCAGGACGCCGCGGCCGTGATCGTCAGGCAATGCGAGGACTATCTCCAGAACGGCGACGTCACCTCGCTGCTCGCAACTGACCTCGGCGAGGCCATGGCCGAGAGCCAGGCCCGGCCGGACCTCACCCGCTCGCCGAACTTCCCGCTTGTCATCGACCGCGACCGGGCGCGCTTCAGCACCTGGTATCAGATGATGCCACGCAGCCAGAGCGCGGTTGCCGGCCGGCACGGCACGCTCCGCGACTGCATCGCGCGCGTGCCCGACATCGCCGCGATGGGCTTCGACGTCCTGTACTTCACGCCGATCCACCCGATCGGTCGCACCAGCCGCAAGGGCCGCAACAATGCGCCTGTCGCAACCGACGGCGAGCCCGGGTCGCCCTACGCGATCGGCGCGGCCGAGGGCGGGCACGATGCGCTGCATCCCGAGCTCGGCACCATCGAGGATTTTCGCGCGCTGGTCGCGACCTGCCTCGAATACGGCCTCGAGATCGCGCTCGATTTCGCCGTGCAATGCTCGCCGGATCATCCCTGGCTGACGCAGCATCCGGAATGGTTCAAATGGCGTCCCGACCGGTCGGTACGGACGGCGGACGGGCCCTATTCTGATATCGTCATCCCCGATTTCGCCTCGGTCGACCGCGTCGGGCTTTGGAATGCGTTTCGCGACGCCATGCTGTTCTGGATCGACCATGGCGTCACCATCTTCGCGATCGACAATCACGACACCGCACCGCTGCCGTTCTGGGAATGGCTGATCCACGAGATCAGGCAGCGACATCCCGAGGTGATCCTGTTCTCGAAGACCTTCGCGCGGCCGAAGCTGATGAAGGGTCTCGCCAAGCTCGGCTTCGCACAATCCTTCAGCTATTTCCCCTGGCGCACGGCGAAGTGGGAGCTGGAGCAATATCTCGGCGAGCTCTCGCGCTATCCGGAGCGGGACTTCTATCGGGCAAACCTGTTCGTCAACACGCCTGATCTGCTGCCCTATCATCTCCAGAGCGGCGAGGCCTGGATGTTCAAGTCGCGTGTCGCGTTGGCGGCAACGCTGTCGGGGAGTTACGGTCTCTATAGCGGCTTCGAGCTGCTCGAGCACGAGGCCGTGCCCGGCCGTGAGGAATATCAGGAGTCCGAGAAATACCAGATCCGCCAGCGCGACTGGGATAAATCAGGCAACATCAAGCCTTACATCACCGCACTCAACCGCATCCGCAACGACAATCCGGCGCTGCAGCAGACCATCCATCTGCGCTTCCTCGGCATCGAGGACGGCGAGACCATCGCCTTCGTCAAGGAGGTGACCGAGCCGGCCAACATCGTTGTCGCGGCCATCGCCCTCTCGCGCCATGTGCGCGAGATCTGGTTGCCGCTCGGCGACCTCACCATCGACGTCGGCGGCGAGCGCCGCCCCGTCAGCACAATCGAAAATCTCGTGACAGGCGAACAGTCCCGCATCGAATGGGGCGGGATCAAATTGCGTATCGATCCCGACCGCGATCCGGCCCTGGTCTTCCGTTGCCTGGCGTAAGGATCACGCCATGAATGTTCTGTCTTCCGTCGACACCAAGAAGGCCGAGGCTGCCGCGATCGCGGATGAGCTCTGGTACAAGGACGCGATCATCTACCAGCTCCACGTCAAGGCCTTTGCCGACAGCAACAATGACGGTATCGGCGATTTTGCCGGGCTGACCGAGAAGCTGCCTTATCTGCAGGATCTCGGCGTCACCGCGCTGTGGCTGCTGCCGTTCTACCCCTCGCCCGGCCGCGACGACGGTTACGACATCGCCGATTATGGTTCGGTCAATCCCGATTTCGGCACGATGAAGGACTTCAAGCGCTTCATCCAGGAAGCGCAGAAGCGCGGCCTGCGCGTCATCACCGAGCTCGTCGTCAACCACACCTCCGACCAGCACAATTGGTTCAAGCGTGCGCGCCGCAGCCATGCCGGCTCCAGCGCGCGCGACTGGTATGTCTGGAGCGACACCGACCAGAAATACCAGGGCACGCGGATCATCTTCACCGACACCGAGAAGTCGAACTGGACCTGGGATCCCGAGGCCGGCGCGTTCTACTGGCATCGCTTCTTCTCGCATCAGCCGGACCTCAATTTCGACAATCCGCGCGTCGTCAGCGCCATCATCCAGGTGATGAAGCGCTGGCTGGACGCCGGTGTCGACGGCTTCCGCCTGGACGCCATTCCCTATCTCTGCGAGCGCGAGGGCACTTCGAACGAGAACCTCCCGGAGACGCATGCGATCATCAAGCGCCTGCGCCAGGAACTCGATGCCTATTCCAAGGGAAAGCTCTTGCTGGCCGAGGCCAATCAATGGCCTGAAGACGTGCAGGAATATTTCGGCCGTGGCGACGAGTGCCACATGGCCTACCACTTCCCGCTGATGCCGCGCATCTACATGGCGATCGCGCAGGAAGACCGTTTCCCGATCACCGACATCCTGCGCCAGACGCCCGATATCCCGGCGAGCTGCCAGTGGGCGCTGTTCCTGCGCAACCATGACGAGCTGACGCTGGAGATGGTCACCGACGTCGAACGTGACTATCTCTGGACCACCTATGCCAACGATCCCCGCGCCCGCATCAATGTCGGCATCCGCAGGCGTCTCGCGCCGCTGATGGACAACGACCGGCGCAAGATCGAGCTGATGAACTCGCTGCTGCTGTCGTTTCCCGGCACGCCGATCATCTATTACGGCGACGAGATCGGCATGGGCGACAATATCTATCTCGGCGACCGCAACGGCGTACGCACACCGATGCAATGGAGCCCGGACCGCAATGGCGGCTTCTCCCGCGCCGATCCGGCCCGCCTCTACGCGCCGCTGATCATGGATCCCGTCTACGGCTACGAATCCGTCAATGTGGAGGCGCAGTCGCGCAGCCTGTCCTCGCTGCTGAATGCCACCAAGCGGCTGATCTCGGTGCGCAAGTCGACGCTCGCGTTCGGCCGCGGCACCATGACCTTCATCCGCCCTGCCAACCGCGCCGTGCTCGCCTATGTCCGGCAATATCGCGACGAAGTCATCCTCTGCGTCGCCAATCTGTCGCGCGCGGCGCAGGCAACCGAGCTCGACCTGTCGCCCTGGAAGGATCGCATCCCGCAGGAGATGCTCGGCCGCACGCGTTTTCCAGCGATCGGCGAATTGCCCTACATGATCACGCTGGGGCCCTACGGCTTCTACTGGTTCCAGCTTCAGGAGCGCGACAAGTCCGAGCCGGTGGTGCCGCGCGCGGTGCCGGAATTCGAGACGCTGGTGGTCCCTGTCAATTCGAACTGGGTGTCGCTCGCCCGCGAGCGCGGCGTGTTCGAACGCGACGTGCTGCCGGGATTCCTGTCGCGGACGCGCTGGTATCCCGAGCACAATCCCAAGCACATCGAGGCTGCGCTGACGTCGGCAGTGCCGTTCAGCGACATCGGCGACAACAGGCCGTGGATCGCGTTTTTCGAGACGGCGCATGACGACGTCACGACACGCTATGTGCTGCCGATGCAGATCGAATGGGTTCGTTTCGACCGCGAGCGCTTCAATCCGAGGGCGCTCGCCGCCGTGCGCCAGGGCGCACGCGAAGGCACGCTGCTCGACGTTGCCACCGACCAGATCTTTATCGGGCTGTTCCTGCGCGGCTTGTCGCAGAACCTCGTGGTGGACGAGAACAATCTGCGGCTCGAGTTCAAGCCGACAAGCCGGTTCGCGGATTACACCGTGAAGGAGCCCGCGCGCATTCGTGCGGTCGAGCAGTCGAACAGCACGGCGCTGGTCGACAACCAATATGTTGCCAAAATCTATCGCCGGCTCGAAAGCGGCACCAACCCGGAGATCGAAATCGGCAATTATCTCACCGAGGTCGCTCGCTTTCCCAATACGCCGGCGCTGCTCGGCAGCGTCGAGCTGGTCGAGGGCGCCAGCCGCAGCGCGGTCGGCGTGCTGCATGCCTATGTCGAGAACCAGGGTGACGGTTGGGCCGTCACCACCGGCTACCTCGACCGCTATGTCGACGAGCAGCGCGTGCTGCCGCCGGACGAGACGCACCGGGAGACCCAGGAGCAGGGGCCCTATTTGCACTTCGTGACGCAGATCGGCCGTCGGCTCGCCGAGCTGCACATGGCGCTCGCCGCCGCGAAATCCACCGACCTTGCCCCTCAACCGATCGGCAAGGCGGACGTCAAGCGTTGGACGACTGACCTCAAGGGACGGGCCGAGCGGGTCTTCGACCGGCTGGCCGACATCAGGGACGGCCTGCGCGAAGGCGACCAGCCGCTGGTCGACCAGCTGGCCGCGATGCGTGCGACCGTGCCGGATCACATCGATGCGCTCTTGCCATCCGACATTGGCGGGTTGAACATCCGTCATCATGGCGACTTCCGCCTCGGGCAAACTCTGATCGTGAAGGACGACATCTTCATCATCGATTTCGACGGCGATCCGCACCTCACACTGGCCGACAAGCGGCGCAAGCTGCCTGCCGCGCGCGATGTTGCGGGCCTGGTCCGCTCGATTGATCTTTCGGTTAACGCCGCGCTAGGCCGAGCGCTGTCGGGCGGCAGTGACGAACACGGCCGGCTCGCGGCCGCGCTCGGCGAATGGCGCGGGCGCGCCACCGCGACCTTCCTGTCCGCCTATCGTGAGGCCATGACCGACCGGCGGCTCTGGCCGGAAGATGCACATTGCGCGGAAAGCATGTTAAGGTTTTTCCTGCTTGATCTAGCGTTCGACGAGGTAGAGTACGAGCTGTCCCACCGGCCCGAGGGGCTCCATGCGCCGCTGACCGGCCTGCTTCGCATTCTGTCCAGTGCCGGGAGCGAAGCCCATGCCTAAACTGCCAGCCGAAGCCTACGCCATCATCGAGGGCCGCCACTCCGACCCCTTCCACTATCTCGGGATGCATCCCGAGGGTGGCAAGAGCGTGGTGCGGGCCTTCCTGCCCGAGGCCTCCAACGTCGAGGCGGTCGGTGAGCATGGCGAGGTCGCGCCGCTCGACCGCGTCCACGCGTCAGGCCTGTTCATCGGCGCCCTGCCCAACGGCTCCAAGCACTACCAGCTTCGCGCCAAATTCGGCGACAGCGTCGTCGAGTTCGAGGACGCCTATCGCTTTCCGCCGATCCTGACCGATTTCGACCTCTATCTGCTCGGCGAAGGCACGCATCAGCGGCTCTACGACAAGCTCGGCGCGCATCCGATGCGGCTGGAGGGCATCGAGGGCATCGGCTTCGTGGTGCTCGCGCCGAACGCGCGGCGCGTCTCCGTGGTCGGCGATTTCAATTTCTGGGATGGGCGGCGTCACCCGATGCGGGTTCGCGGCGCCGGCTATTGGGAATTGTTCATTCCGCATGCCAGATCCGGCGATCATTACAAGTTCGAGATCATCGGACCGCATGGCCATCTGCTGCCGCTGAAATCCGATCCCATGGCGTTTGCCAGCGAGGTGCGGCCGAAGACGGCGTCGATCGTGTTCGACGAGGCGCATCTGCCGCGGCCGCGGCCGGCGCCCGACGGCATCAACGCGCTGTCGGCGCCGATGTCGATCTACGAGGTCCATCTCGGCTCGTGGCGGCGCAAGAGCGGCAATGAATGGCTGACCTATCGCGAGCTCGCCGAGCAGCTGCCGGCCTATGCCCGCGACATGGGCTTTACCCACCTCGAATTCCTGCCCGTGAGCGAGCATCCGTTCGACGGCTCCTGGGGCTACCAGCCGACCGGCCTCTATGCGCCGACCAGCCGTTTCGGCGGGCCTGAGGATTTTGCCGCGCTGATCGATGCCTGCCATCGCGAAGGCATCGGCGTGCTGCTCGACTGGGTGCCCGGGCATTTCCCTGATGATCCGCACGGGCTCGGCAGCTTCGACGGCACGGCGCTGTACGAGCACGCCAATCCGCTGCAGGGCCGTCATCTCGACTGGGGCACGCTGATCTACAATTACGGCCGCACCGAAGTGACGAACTTCCTGGTGTCGAACGCGCTGTTCTGGCTGGAGCGCTACGCCATCGACGGCCTGCGCGTCGATGCGGTCGCCTCCATGCTGTATCTCGATTACAGCCGTCCGCCCGGCGCCTGGATTCCGAACCAGTATGGCGGCCGCGAGAACATCGAGGCGATCAACTTCCTGCGTCGCTTCAACACCGAGCTGTTTGCACGCTTCCCGCAGGCGACCACGGCCGCCGAGGAATCCACCGCGTGGCCGCAGGTCTCGCGCCCGGTCGAATTCGGCGGGCTCGGCTTCGGCTACAAGTGGAACATGGGGTGGATGCACGACACGCTGAACTACATCAGCAAGGATCCGATCCACCGCAAATATCACCACGGCGAGATCCTGTTCGGCCTGCACTACGCATTCTCTGAAAACTTCATCCTGCCGCTGTCGCATGACGAGGTCGTGCACGGCAAGCGCTCGATCTTCGGCCGCATGCCCGGCGACGAATGGCAGCGCTTTGCGAACTTGCGCGCCTATTACAGCTTCATGTTCGGCCATCCCGGCAAGAAGCTGCTGTTCATGGGCGGTGAGATCGCGCAGAGCCGCGAATGGAATCACGACCAGTCGCTCGACTGGCACCTGCTCGAATACCGATATCACCAGGGCGTCCAGGCGCTGGTCCGCGACCTCAACCGGCTCTATCGCGCGGTGCCGGCGCTGCACCAGATGGACTGCGACCAGGCCGGCTTCGAATGGCTGATCACTGACGATGCCAACCGCAACGTGTTCGCCTGGCTGCGCAAGGGCTTTGACGAGCACGCACGATGTCTCGTGGTCATCAACTTCTCGCCCAACGTCTATCGCAACTACCGCGTCCCCGTGCCCTTCGAAGGCAAGTGGAAAGAGGTGTTCAATTCCGACTCCGCCCATTATGGCGGCACCAATGTCGGGAACATCGGCGAGGTGCAAACCGTTGCCGGCAAGTCGCCCGAGCTCTGCCTCACCGTTCCACCGCTCGCCGCGATCTTCCTCGTTCCGGAAAGCTGACCGATGCGCCTGACTGCTGGATCGCCCGCGCGCCTCGGTGCAAGCTGGGACGGACGCGGCACCAACTTCGCGCTGTTCTCGGCCCATGCCGAGAGGATCGAGCTGTGCCTGTTCGACAGCCAGGGCCGGCGCGAGCTCGAGCGCATCGAGCTGCCGGAACGTACCGAGGACGTCTGGCATGGCTATCTCAACGACGTCTCGCCGGGCCAGCTCTACGGCTATCGCGTGCATGGCCCCTACGAGCCCGAGCACGGCCATCGCTTCAACGCCAACAAGCTGTTGCTCGACCCCTATGCCAAGCGCCTTGCCGGGCGACTGGTCTGGAGTGACGCGCATTTCGCCTATCGCACCGGCTCGGCCCGCGAGGATTTGTCGTTCGACCGGCGCGACAATGCGCGCGGCATGCCCAAGGCCGTCGTGGTCGATGAGACCTTCAACTGGGGCCGGCGCGAGATAAGGCCCAACATCCCCTGGGAAGACACCATCATCTACGAGGCCCACGTCAAGGGCCTGACCCAGAAGCGCGACGACGTGCCGCCGAATTTGCGCGGCACCTATGGTGGGCTGTCATCGCCGGCGATGATCGAGCATTTGAAGAAGCTCGGCGTCACCACGATCGAGCTGCTGCCGATCCACAGCTTCGTCGACGACCGCGTGCTGGTCGAGAAGAAGCTCGCCAATTATTGGGGCTACAATACGCTGTCCTTTTTCGCGCCGGAGCAGCGCTACGCCCAGGACAATGCGCTGGATTCCTTCCGCACCACGGTGGCGCGCCTGCACGATGCCGGCATCGAGGTGATGTTGGACGTCGTCTACAACCACACCGCCGAAGGCAATCACCTCGGCCCGACGCTGTGCTATCGCGGCATCGACAACGCCTCCTATTACTGGCTGAACCGCGAGAACCCGCGCTATTACGACGATTTCACCGGCTGCGGCTCCTCGGTGAACCTCACCCATCCGCGCGTGCTGCAGATGGTGATGGATAGCCTGCGCTATTGGGTCGAGGTCTGCCATGTCGACGGCTTCCGCTTCGACCTCGCCACGACGCTCGCGCGCGGCCCCAACGGCTTCGATCGCGGCATCTCGTTCCTCACCGCGATCCGGCAGGATCCGGTGCTTGCCACCGTCAAGCTGGTCGCCGAACCCTGGGATCTCGGACTTGGCGGCTACCAGGTCGGCGCGTTCCCTTCGCAATGGTCGGAATGGAACGACCGCTATCGCAGCGCCATGCGCCGCTATTGGAGCGGCGAAGGCAGCCTGATCGGCGATATCTCCAGCCGCATGACGGCGTCGTCCGACCTGTTCAATCACGATGGGCGCCGGCCGCGCGCCAGCATCAACCACATCACCGTGCACGACGGTTTCACGCTGGCCGATCTCTTCAGCTACAACGAGAAGCACAACGAGGCCAATGGCGAGGACAATCGCGACGGCTCCAACGACAACCACAGCAACAATTGCGGTGTCGAGGGCCCGACCGATGATCCCAAGATCCTCGCTCTCCGCCGCCAGCTTCGCAAGAACGTGCTGGCCTGCCTGATGCTGGCGCAGGGCATTCCCTTGATCCTCGCCGGCGACGAGGTCGGAAATTCGCAAGCGGGCAACAACAACGCCTATTGCCAGGACAATGAAGTGGGCTGGGTCTCTTGGGACAATCTCGGCAAGGACGGCGACGACATGGTCGATTTCGTCGCCGACCTCGCCGACATCAGGCAAAAGTTCTCGCAGCTGCGCAGCCATCGCTGGCTCGACGGCCGCCCCAAGGACGGCATCTCCTACGGCGCGCTGTGGCTGACGCCCGAAGGCAACGAGATGACGGAGAGCGACTGGACATTCCCGGACGGCCGGTTCCTCTCTTATGTGATGGGACCGATGGAACCGGGCAGCGCGGCGATCTTTATCGTATTGAACGCCGCCCCCGAAGAGATCGCATTCAAATTGCCCAAAATGCCCGAATACAAGAGCTGGCAGCAGATCCTGAACACGACGGATGCCAAACTGAACAGCGTTGATTTCCTGGCCGGAAGCGACAGCAAGGCGCCGCCGCGCTCCGTGCTCGCCTTCGCGGGGGCGCTATGAGGCCATCCTTCGGGGCGAAGCCGACCAAGGACGGCGTGTCGTTCCGACTGTGGGCGCCCGGCGCGCGTCGCGTTGACCTGCTGCTCGAAACCCGGCACGCGATGCAGCGCCGGCAGGATGGCTGGTATGTCGCCGAGATCGCCGGCCTCACCCGCGGCAGCCGATACAAGTTCAGGATCGACGACGAGATCGACGTGCCGGATCCGGCCTCGGCGTTTCAGCCCGAGGATGTGTTCGGCCCCAGCGAGGTGATCGATCACGACGCCTTTGCATGGCGCGCGAAGGATTGGCGTGGCCGTCCCTGGGAAGAGACTGTGTTGATCGAGACCCATGTCGGCACCTTCACGCACGATGGCACTTACCGCGCCATGACCGACAAGCTCGATCATCTCGTCGCGACTGGAATCACCGCGCTCGAGCTCATGCCACTGGCCGATTTCGCTGGCCTCCGCGGCTGGGGCTATGACGGCGTGCTGTGGTATGCGCCCGATAGCGCCTATGGCCGTCCGGAAGAGCTGAAGACGTTGATCGACGAAGCGCATCTGCGCGGGCTGATGGTCTTCCTCGACGTCGTCTACAATCACTTCGGCCCCGAAGGAAACTACCTCGGCCGCTACGCGCCAGGCTTCTTCACAGACGCGCACACGCCCTGGGGCAGCGCGATCGACTATCGCGTGCCGCAAGTGCGGGCCTTTGCGGTCGAGAACGCGTTGTCCTGGCTGACCGACTATCGCTTCGATGGCTTGAGGTTGGACGCCGCCAACCACATCCTGGCGATTCCCGGCGAGCAGTCGATGCTGCACGACCTCAGCGCCGCCACCGGTGAGCTCGCCAAGGCCACCGGACGGCACATTCATCTGGTGCTGGAGAATGGCGACAACCGCGCCAGCCTGCTCGACGCCGCGCAGGAGCCGCCGAACGGCAAATATCGCGCGCAGTGGAACGACGATTATCACCACGTCTGGCACGTGATGCTGACCGAGGAGCTCAACGGCTATTATGCCGACTACCAGACCCCGCGCATGGACCTCGCGCGATCACTGGCGTCGGGCTTCGTCTACCAGGGCGAGATCTCGGAATTCTGGGGCAAGAAGCCGCGCGGCGAGCCGAGCCGTGAGCTGCCGCCGGCGACCTTCGTCAATTTCCTGCAGAACCACGACCAGATCGGCAATCGCCCGCTTGGCGAACGGCTCGAAAGCCTGGCCTCGCCGCGGCAGATCGAGGCCGCGCTCGCGGTGACGCTGCTCGCACCGATGGTGCCGATGCTGTTTCAGGGCGAAGAGTGGGGATCGAAGATGCCCTTCCCGTTCTTCTGCGACTTCCAGGGCGGGCTGGCCGATGCCGTGCGCAACGGGCGCAAGCGGGAATATGCCTGGGCCTACGCGAGATACGGCGACGAGGTGCCCGATCCGCTCGACCCGGCGACGCCGCAATCGGCCGTGCTGGACTGGACCGGCCGCACGCCCGAGCAGGAGGCGCGGCTTTCGCTGGTGCGCGATCTCCTCGCGGTTCGCCGCAAGAAGATCATGCCGCACCTGAAGGGCGCGCGGTTCGGCGATGCCGAGGCTGACGACAACGGCCTTCTCACCGCGCATTGGCGCATGGGCGACGGCACGACGCTGCGGCTCACGGCCAATCTGTCGGACAAGGATATCGTGCATTCCAGCAACGATGCAGGCACGCCGATCTGGGGCGGCGCGGCCGGCGACCGACTTCCGCCCTGGTCGGTGGTTTGGCATCTCGGAGGTTGATATGCCTTCCGGGATTCCTCTCGCGACATACCGGCTCCAGCTCACCGCGGATTTCGACTTCGACAAGGCGGCCGCGGTCGTTCCTTACCTCAAGTCGCTCGGGATCACGCATCTCTACGCCTCTCCGGTGATGAAGGCGCGAAAAGGCTCCACCCACGGCTACGACACCGTGGATCACAGCCAGTTCAATCCCGAGCTTGGCGGCGAGGCCGGCTTTGCGCGGCTGAGCGAGGCGCTCGCACAGAACGACCTCGGCCTGATCATCGACTTCGTGCCCAATCATGTCGGCGTGCATTTTGCCGACAATCCCTGGTGGCTCGATGTGCTGGAATGGGGCCAGGCCTCGCCGCATGCCATCTCCTTCGACATCGACTGGGACCAGCTGCCGTACCGCGCCCGCGGCGGCGTGCTGCTGCCGATCCTCGGCGCGTCCTATGGCGAGGCGCTGGAGCGCGGCGACATCGAGCTGCGCTACGATCCCGATGAGGGCAGCTTTTCCGCGTGGTATTTCGAGCACCGCCTGCCGATCGCGCCGGAACGTTATGGCGAGATCCTGCGGATGATCGTGAAGGAGGCGGATGCCGCCGACACCGTCGCCGGCAAACGCCTGCTCTCGCTCGCCGCGCACACCACCGGCCTGCGCCGGCCGAACCGCAAGGAAGCGCCCGCCTTCAAGACCGAGCTGAAGGAGATCGCGGGCGGTGCCGACATCATCGTCCACGGCCTCGCCGCCTATCGCGCGGCAAAGGATCGCCCGGCGCAGACGCTGGCGCTGCATCATCTGCTGGAGCGGCAGAACTACAAGCTCGGCCATTGGCGCCTCGCATCCAGCGACATCAACTATCGCCGTTTCTTCGACGTCAACGGGCTCGCGGGCCTCCGCGTCGAGGACGCGAGCACGTTTGCCGCAACGCATCGGCTGGTGAAGCAGCTCATCACCGACGGAAAGCTGCAAGGCATCCGCCTCGATCACATCGACGGCCTGCGCGACCCCGCGCAATATTGCCAGCGGCTGCGCCGGCTGGTGCGCGATGCGCAAGGCAATGCAAAACCATTCTACACCGTGATTGAAAAGATCCTGTGCGAGCACGAAAAGCTGCCGCACTTCGCCGGCGTCCTGGGCACCACCGGCTATGAATGGATGAACGCCATCACCCAGGTGCTGGTGGACGCAAAAGGGCTGGAGGCGCTGGACGAGACCTGGCGCCAGATCAGCAACCGGCCGCCCCGGCTCGCGCCCTATGTCAAGGATGCCAAAAGGCGCGTGCTGGAGACGCTGCTGACCAGCGAATTCACCGTGCTGACGCGCCTGCTCGCCCGGATCGCCAACGGGCACTATTCCACCCGCGACTTCTCCGCCGACAGCCTGCGGCAGGCGCTCGAGCTCTACGTGCTGCACTTCCCGGTCTATCGCACCTATCTGACGCATAGCGGTCCGACCGCGCTCGACCGCAAGCTGATCGACGACACCATCGCGCGCGCCCGCGCCGAATGGTTCGCCGCGGATGAAGGCATTTTCGACTTCCTGCGCGATGCGCTGACCATGGACCTGCTCAAGCCCGGCCGCCCGCCGCACAGCGCGCCGCGCGTGCGCCGCTTCGCGCTGAAGGTGCAGCAATTCACCGGGCCGATGATGGCGAAATCGCTGGAGGACACCGCGTTCTATCAGTTCCACAGGCTGCTGGCGCTGAACGAGGTCGGCGGCGATCCCGCCAGCAAAGGCCTCACCATACCAGCCTTCCACGAGGCCATGCGCGCCCGCGCCAAGGAATGGCCGCAGGGGATGACGGCAACGGCGACCCACGACACCAAGCGCGGCGAGGATGCGCGGGCGCGGATCGCAGCGCTCAGTGAGATCTCGGGCGAGTGGACCAGCGCGGTTTCGCGCTGGAAAGTGCTGAACGCGCCACACCTCACGCTGTCAGGTAATCTGCGCGCGCCGTCGGCGACGTTCGAATATATGCTCTATCAGACCCTGCTCGGCGCCTGGCCGCTGCAAGGGCCGGATGCCAGTTTCGTCGAGCGCATCCAGGCCTATGCGCTCAAGGCGGCGCGCGAGGGCAAGGAAGAGACGAGCTGGCTCAATCCGCATGAAGCGTATGAAAGCGGCATCAAGAGTTTCATCGGAAAGATTCTCGATCCCGCGCTGTCAGGCGAATTCCTGGATTCGCTTGCCACCCTGGCCCGCCGCGTCGCGCTGCTTGGCGCGCTGAACTCGCTGAGCCAACTCACGCTGAAGGCGATGCTGCCGGGCGTGCCTGATTTCTACCAGGGCACCGAATATTGGGACCTGTCGCTGGTCGATCCCGACAACCGCCGCCCAATGGATTTTTCTGCGCGGCAAGCGGCGCTGGGTTCGCTGGAGGCGCCCGACTGGAACGAACTGATCAAGACCTGGCCGGACGGCCGGCTCAAGCTCGCCTGGACGCGGCACCTCCTCAGGCTCCGGACAGAGCTCGCCGACGTTTTTGCGCAAGGTGACTATCAACCGCTTGAGGTGCGTGGCGCTCATGCCGATCACGTCATCGCCTTTGCCCGCCGGCACGGCCGCGCCGCGGCGATCGTCGTGGTTGCGCGCCAGTTCGCGCGCTTCACGCAAGCGGGCCGCGAGTGGTCCGCGCGCGAAGGCTTTGACGCAACCGTCGACATCGGCGGCTACACCGCGCCGGGCCTCGCCCGCAACGAATTGCCGCTCGCGCAGGCGTTCCGCGACTTTCCCGCTGCGGTCATCGAGGCCCGCGCGGCAGGCTCGATCAAGCCCGCACGGCAGCGCGTGCGCGCCTGACGCTCACTTGCCTTCATCCTTTGTCAGCAGCAATTGTCCGCGCTTGCGGATGGTCGCCTGCGCCATCTCGGCAAAGCGCTGCAGCAGCCACGGCAGCACCACCTGAACCTTGACGTGGTCGTCGGCGACGTCGACCTGTCCGCTCGCGATCTGCCCCAGCGCGCGAATGCGGAAGGCCATGCTGTCGCCGCTCCAGCGCTCCTCCTCGACCTGCATGACGGGAATGCTGGCGGCGGCGCGGCCGAGCCCGGTCTTGAGCCGGCGCACGGCCTCCTCGCGCCCGAGGCGATGCGGAATGGAGACGACAAGCGGTGCTGACATGGCCCTGCCCTGCGGTGACTGATCCTCACATAGTCATGCCCGATGGGAGCGCAAAGGTTCCATGCAAGTTGAAGCTGTCGCCCTGTTTCAAATCCGGAACTTTAAAACCCGCGGCAAGTTGCCCCCCGCACAACGGGACAGGTTGCAACGACCCTTTCATCAAAGGGCTGGAGGAGATTCGCATGTCTATCGGTACGATCATTCTGATCATCCTGGTTATCGCGCTGCTCGGCGGCTTCAGCGGCATCGGCGGCGGCCCGTTCTACGGCACCGGCTATTACGGCGGCGGCGGCCTCGGGCTCGTCATCGTCATTCTGCTGATCCTGCTGCTGATGGGCCGGATCTAGCGCAACTTTGTAGGGTGGGTTAGCCCCGCGGATTGCGCGAAGCGCAAACCGCGCGGCGTAACCCACCTCTTTGATCTCCGCGGATACAGAAGCGGTGGGTTACGCCAAGCAGATGCGCGTTGCGCATCCGCTTGCCTAACCCACCCTACTTCTTCGTCGCCAATGTCTTGATGGCCGCCTTGATCGACGTGGCCGCATCGTCATAGCCATCCCAGGCCTTCGATCGCGCCAGCAGGCCGGGCACAGTCCGCACCGTATATTTTTTCGGATCGAGATCGCCCTTCACCTGCGCCCAGGTGACCGGCATCGACACGGTCGCGCCATCACGCGCACGGGGTGACAGCGGCGCCACCGCGGTCGACAGACGATCGTTGCGCAGATAGTCCAGAAAGATTTTCCCGTTGCGCAGCTTCTTGGACATGTTGAGCAGGTAGCGCTCGGGATCCTCATCGGCCATCCACTGGCAGACGCCTTGCGCGAAGGCTTTGGCCTCTTTCCAACTCACCTTGTCGCGCGCGCCGTGAAGCAGCGGCACCACCACGTGGAGGCCCTTGCCGCCGGTGGTCTTGCAGAAGCTCTCCATGCCGACATCGGCGAGCCGCTGCCGCATCTCTTTCGCCGCTTCGACGACAGCGGCGAACTTCACATCCGGCGCCGGATCGAGATCGAACACCAGACGGCCCGGAGTATCGTAGGCGTCGGGCGCGCAATTCCAGGGATGCAGCTCGACGCCGCCGATCTGTGCGACCGCCGCGAGGCCTTCGACGCGATCGATCTGCAAATACGGCTTGCGATCGCCGGAGACCTTTGCGAGCTCGAGCAGGTTCGACGTGCCCTGCATCGCATGGCGCTGGAAGAACTTCTCGCCGGCGATGCCGTCGGGTGCGCGAAGGATCGAGCAGGGACGGCCCTTAAGATGTTCGATCATCCAGGCGCCGACGGCCTCGAAATAGCGCGCGAGATCGAGCTTCGTCACGCCCTCACCATCGCCGCCGTCAGGCCACAGCTCCTTCTCGGGCTTCGAGATGACGACACCCATGACCTCGGCAGTGCCCTTCGCTTTCGCCGGTTGCGCCGGCGCGCGCCTCCTGGTGGAAGGCTGCGCGAGCTTGGTATCCACGGGCGTTTCCGCCTCGACCTCCTCGGCCGGCTTGTCCTGCCGCAGTCCCTTGAACGCAGCCTGGCGGATGTTGCCATCGGCTGTAAATCCGGCGAACTCGATCTCGGCGACGAGCTCGGGCTTCAGCCAGTGCACGTCGCGGGTCTTCTTCGGTGCATTCTTGCCGCCGAAAGGACTTTCCTTGGCTTCCATGGCCTTCAGCGACGGCATGATGCGTTTGACCTTGTCGGCACCAAATCCGGTCCCGACGATTCCGACGAAGGCGAGATGATCGTCCCGATGCACACCCGCCATCAGGGAGCGGAATTTTCCATTGGTGGTCTTGTAGCCGCCGATGACGACCTCGTGGCCGGCGCGGCATTTCGCCTTGGTCCAGCTCTCGGTGCGGCCCGAACGGTAGGGCGCGTCCAGCTTCTTCGACACCACGCCTTCGAGCTCGAGCTTGCAGGCCGATTGCAGCACCGCCTCGCCGCCGCTCTCGAAATGCTCGACATAGCGGATCTGGCTCGTCTTCTTCCTGCGCGCCTCCAGCAATTTCTTGAGGCGTTGCTTGCGCTCGCCGAGCGGCAGACGGCGATAGTCGAGGCCTTCGGCGAACAGCAGGTCGAAGGCGTAGAAGATCAGCTCTTCGGTCTTGCCGTCCGACAGAGCGGCCTGCAGCGAGGAAAAGTCCGGCGCGCCGTTGTGGTCGAGCGCGACGATCTCGCCGTCGATCAACGCGTCCGGCAATTCACCTGCCTGCTTTGCGATCGATCCGAACTTGTCGGTCCAGTCGAGACCCTTGCGCGTCTTCAGCGTCGCCTCGCCGTCCTCGACGCGCAGCTGGACCCGGTAGCCGTCGAACTTGATCTCGTGGCACCAGCCATCCGACGCGGGCGGCCGCTCCACCGGGGTGCAGAGCTGCGGCTCCACGAAATCAGGCATCTCCGAGACGGTCTTGGCCGTCGTCGCGGTCATCGCCTTCTTCTTCGACGTTTTGCCGGCCTTCAGCGCCGTGCGAGGCGCCGGCTTGACCGTGCGCCCCTTGGTCTCCTCGGCACGGTTGGATTGCCAGACCGCATCGGCCTTGCCCTTACCTTTTGCCAGCATGAACGGTCTTGGCGCGCGCCCCTTGCCGCCTGCGATCTGTTCCATCGCGCGGCCCGAGGCCACGGACTTGTCCTCCGCCAAAATATCCTCGTCCTCGCTGGCATAGTCGTCGCGATGCTTGATCAGCAGCCAGTTGGTGCGCTTCTCGCCGCCGCGGTTACGCATGCGCACCAGCACCCAGCTGCCATGCAACTTGTCACCATGCAGGGTGAATTTGAGGTCGCCCTTTTTGAAGCCGGCTTCGGGATCATCGGACTCCCAGGTGCCGCGGTCCCACAACATCACCGTGCCGCCGCCATATTGTCCCTCGGGGATCGTTCCTTCGAAATCGCCATAGTCGAGCGGATGGTCCTCGACCTCCACCGCCAGCCGCTTGTCATGCGGATTGAGCGAGGGTCCTTTGGTCACCGCCCAGGACTTGAACACGCCGTCGAATTCGAGGCGGAGATCGTAATGCAGACGGGTCGCATCATGCTTCTGGATCACGAAGCGGCGCTGCTTCGATGGCGCCACCGCGGTCTTGCCCGACGGTTCAGGCGTCTTTTCGAAGTCACGCTTCTTTCGATAGGTGGAGAGTTTTTGCAGCACGACCGGTCCCACATCCTCTAATCGCGTTGAAGCCTATCACGGCGAAAGTCCCACCCGGAACCAAAACCCGATGGAGTGGTTGGGGTTCCAAAACGCCTTGAAATCACTGGAGAATGGAATGGCCCCGCGCGCCTATTGGAAGGGAACGTTGAAACTGTCGCTGGTCAGTTGTCCGGTCGTGCTTTACCCGGCGACCACGGCGGCCGAGAAGACGCGATTTCACATGATCAACCGCGAGACCGGCAACCGGCTCAAGCAGCAGATGGTGGATGCCGAAACCGGCGACGTCGTCGAGAGCGACCAGAAAGGCCGCGGCTATGAGCTGCGCAAGGGCAAATATGTCGAGATCGAGCCGGAGGAGCTCGAGGCCGTCCAGATCGAGAGCAACCACACCATCGACATCGAAAGCTTCGTGCCGAGCGCGGAGATCGACCAGCGCTATCTCAACCACCCCTATTACATCGCGCCCGAAGGCAAGGCCGCGATCGACGCCTTTGCCGTGATCCGCGACGCCATGAAGGACCAAGACCGCGTCGCGCTCGCCAAGATCGTGCTCACCAACCGCGAGCACATCATCGCGATCGAGCCGCTCGGCAAGGGCTTGCTCGGCACCACGCTGCGCTTCGCCTACGAGCTGCGCGACGAAGACGAATTCTTCGACGACATCAAGAGCCCGAAGATCACGAAAGACATGGTCGAGCTCGCCGGCCACATCCTGCATACCAAGGCAGCGCATTTCGATCCGAGCAAATTCAAGGACGAGTACGAGACCGCCCTGAAGGCGCTGGTGAAGCGCAAGGCGAGCGGCAAGAAGATCGAGCTGCCGGAGCCGCAGGAACGGCCGAGCAACGTTGTCAGCCTGATGGATGCGCTGAAGCAGAGTTTGAAGGGGCGCGGCGGGAAGAAGACGGCGGCCAAGTCGCATGCGCGGCGGGCGACCGGGCGGCAGCGGACCGCGAAGAAGGCACATCGGTCGACGGCACGGGAGAGGAAGGCGGGATAATTTTACACCGGCGTCATTGCGAGGAGCCCTTGCGACGAAGCAATCCAGACTGCCTCCGCGGAGGGACTCTGGATTGCTTCGCTGCGCTCGCAATGACGGTGTGGAGGCAGGATCGCGTCCCACGGGACCGTCAATCCCCCGCCTTCAGCCGGTACCCGATCCCCGTCTCGGTCAGCACATATTGCGGGCGCTCCGGATCGGCTTCGATCTTCTGGCGGAGCTGGCGGACATAGACGCGCAGATATTGTGCGTCGGTCAGCTCGTCCCAGAGCTCCTTGAGCAGGAATCTGTGGGTCAGCACCTTGCCGGCGTGCTGGACCAGCACGCGCAGGAGATCATATTCCTTCGGCGACAGCTTGATCTCGCGCTCGCCGAGCTTGACGATGCGGCGCACCAGATCGACCGAGAGATCGCCGGTACGGAACACCGGACGCTCGCCCTGCACCTGCAACTGGTGCCGCAGCGCGGCGCGCAGGCGCGCCAGCAGCTCGTCCATGCCGAACGGCTTGGTCAGATAATCATCGGCGCCGAGATCGAGCGCCTGCACTTTGCCGGCCTCGTCGCCGCGGCTCGACAGCACCACGATCGGCACGGCTTCATTGCGGGCGCGAATGGTGCGCAAGAGCTCATGGCCCTGGATATCGGGCAGGCCGAGATCGAGAATGATCAGCGCCGGCCCTTCGCCGAGCTTCTCCAGCGCGACCTTGCCGTTCGACGCTTCCAGGATCTCGTAGCCTTGTGTCGATAACCCCATCCGCAGCAATTTGCGGATCGGCGGCTCGTCGTCGATCACCAGGACCTTGATCGGGGCGGCACTCATGCGGCGGTATCCAATGCTTTGGTCTGTGCCGGAACCGGCAGACGGATGGTCAAAACGGCGCCGCGCCGGTCACTGCGGTTGGCGGCCGTGATCGTGCCGCGCATCGCCTCGACGAAGCCGCGGGAGATGGCGAGCCCGAGCCCGGTGCCGGGGCGGACATGATCGCCCTTCTGCACGCGATAGAACTTGTCGAACACGCTCTCGAGCTCGTCGGGCGGAATGCCGTCCCCCTCGTCAGCGACTTCGAGCACCACATGGTCACGCTCGCGCCGGCTCCTGATCGCGATCGTGGTCTCGGGCGATGAATATTTCGCGGCGTTGTCGAGCAGGTTGAACAGCACCTGCTCGAACAGAACGGCGTCGAGCTCGAGCATCGGCAGGTCGGCCGATAGCACCAGCTCGACCTTGTGCGAGGTGAGGATTTTCGAGGCGCGCCGCAGCGCGCTGCCGACGATCTCGCCGAGGTCGTGCAGCGCCGTGTTGGGCACGATCGCGCCGGATTCCAGCTTGGTCATGTCGAGCAGGTTGGCAATGAAGCGGTTGAGCCGCTCGGACTCGTCGATCACGGTCGCGAGCAGATCGCGCTTCTCGGTGTCGGACAGCGCGCCGGCGAGATCGCGTATGGTCGAGGCGGCGCCGAGCACGGAGGCGAGCGGCGTCTTCAGATCGTGCGAGATCGAGGTCAACAGCGCCGAGCGCAAGCGCTCGGACTCGACCGTGCGCTTGACGCGGTCCATGTCCTCGACCAGCAGAACACGCTCGATCGCGAGCGCGCCCTGATCGACCAGCGCATCCAGCAGCCGGCGCTGGTCCGGCGTCAGCAGCGGGCCGGTGCGGTCATTGTCGATGCCGATCACGCCGATCGGCCCGCGCCCGGTGCGCATCGGCAGGAACAACCGCTTGGCGCCCGGCAGCGTATCCGAACCCCGGCCCGCAGAGCGGTCGTTGCTCCAGGCCCAGTTGGCGGCGGCGAGGTCGGCCTGGTCGAGCTGGTCCTCCGGCGGATAGCCCGACTTCACCGTCAAAAGCCCGTCCTCCGGCAGCAGCAGCACCACGCGGACCTTCAGCATCAGCGCGATCTGATAGGCCGAGGCCCACAGCACGTCGTCGAGCGTGGCGGTGCCGGCCAGCTTGCGGCTGAACGCATAGAGCTGCTCGGTCGTCCTGATGCGGCTGATCGCGGTATCGGCCTGCGTGCGCACGCGCGCGGCGACGTTCGAGACCAGGATCGCGATCAGCATGAAGAAGAAAAACGCGGCGACGTTGGTCGGATCGGTGATGGTGAAGGTGTAGACCGGCGGCAGGAAGAAAAAATTATAGGCGAGCGAGGCCGCGATGCTGGCAAGCAGCGACGGCCACAGGCCGTAGCGCACCGCGACCGCGACCACCGCGGTGAGCAGCACGAGGTCCACGTTCTCGATGCCGAATCGCGGCTGCAGCAGCTCTGCGGCGCCGAGTCCGACCAGCACGACGCCGAGCGATTTCAGATAGGGCAGCGGATCGAACGGCTCGGACCGCGCTGCGGTCTGCACCGCCGTCTTCGGCACCGGCTCGTCGGGCAGCTCGTCGCCGGGAATGACGTGAACGCTGATATTGCCGGCGCGCCGCACCAGGTCATGCACGACCGAGCCTCGCGTCATCTCGAACCAGCGCGAGCGGGTCGACTTGCCGATCACGATCTGGGTGACGTTGTTGCCTTGCGCGAAGTTGATGACGTCGTCGGCGATACGCCGGCCGACGGCCGGAATGGTCAGCGCCTCGCCGCCGAGCGATTCGGCAAGCCGCAGCGTGTCGGCCAGCCGGTCGCGCTCCTGGTCCGAAAGCTGGAGCGAGCGCCGCGTCTCGATCGAGATCGCGGTGAACGGCGCATGGAGCCGGTCGGCGAGCCGCTTGGTGTAGCGCACCAGGCTGGCCGCGCGCGGATCCTCGCTGACGCAAACCAGGATGCGCTCGCCCGCGGCCCAGGGCCCGGCGATGGCGTTCGCCTGCATGTGATTGAGCAGTTGCTCGTCGACCCGCTCGGCCGTGCGCCGCAGCGCCAGTTCGCGCAGCGCGGTGAGATTGCCGGGCGAGAAGTAATGCTCCAGCGCCCGTTCGGCCTGCTTGGGGACGTAGACCTTGCCTTCGCGCAGGCGCTGGATCAGGTCGTCGGGCGTGAGGTCGATCAGCTCGATCGCATCGGCGCGATCGAAGATCGAATCCGGCACGGTCTCGCGCACCCGGACATGGGTGATCTGGGCGACGACGTCGTTGAGGCTCTCGATGTGCTGGATGTTGACGGCGGTATAGACGTCGATGCCGTGGGACAGCAGCTCCTCGACGTCGAGATAGCGCTTCGGATGGCGGCTGCCGGCGGCGTTGGTGTGGGCGAGCTCGTCGACCAGCGCGATCTTCGGCCGCCGCGCGATCACGGCGTCGAGGTCCATCTCCTCGACGACCTGCCCGCGGTAATCGAGCAGCTTGCGCGGGACGACCTCCAGTCCCCGCACCAGCGCCTCGGTCTCGGCGCGGCCATGGGTTTCGACGAAACCGACCACGACATCGATACCGGCCTTGCGCCTGGCATGGGCGCTCTGCAGCATCTCGTAGGTCTTGCCGACGCCGGGGGCGGCGCCGACGAAGATCTTGAGCTTGCCGCTGGCGCTTTCTTCCCGGCGCGCGGCTTCCAGCAGCGCCTCGGGCGATGGACGTTGTTCGGGATCGCGGCGTTGCTGAACCATCAGGCCAATATAATCATCCTGATATTCCCGGCCTAGACGCTACTTCGCGGACGCACGATCCAACGCGAGATTCAGCGCCAGAACGTTAACCCTGGGTTCGCCGAGCAGGCCGAGCAGGCGGCCCTCGGTGTTGGCGGCGACGAGCGCCTTCAGTGCATCCTCCGGCATATTCCGCACCTTGGCGACGCGCGGCACCTGGAATTGCGCGGCCTCAGGCGAAATGTCGGGGTCGAGACCGCTCGCCGAGGTCGTGACCAGATCGACCGGAACGGGGGCCTTCGGGTTCTCGCTCCTGAGCTTGTCCACATCCTCCTTCAGCCGGTCGGCCAGCGCCTTGCTGGTCGGGCCGAGATTGGAGCCGCCGGAATTGGCGGCGTTGTAGGGCGCGGACACCGTCTTGGTCGAATCGTTCGGATCCGGCGCCAGCGTCGCCGAGGGGCGGCCGTGGAAATATTTGTCGTCCTTGAACTCCTGCCCGATCAGGGCGGAGCCGACCACCTTGCCGTCCTTCTCGATCAGGCTGCCTTGCGCCTTGGCGGGGAAGATCGCGCCGGCGATGCCGGTCATGGCGAGCGGATAGGCCAGGCCCGTGATGGCGGTGAGCACCAGCAACAGGACGATGGCAGGGCGGATTTCTCTGAGCATGTGTTTTCTCCAATTTCTCTCGTCATTGCGAGGAGCGAAGCGACGAAGCAATCCAGGCTGTCAACCGCGGAGACATTTCTGGATTGCTTCGCTTCGCTCGCAATGACGAACTCAAGCCAGGTGCAAGGCGACGACGACGAGGTCGATCGCCTTGATGCCGATGAAGGGAATGACGATGCCGCCGAGGCCGTAGATCAAGAGGTTACGCCGAAGCAGCGCGCCGGCGCCGACGGCGCGATAGGCAACGCCTTTCAGCGCCAGCGGGATCAGGCCGATGATGACGAGCGCATTGAAGATGATCGCCGACAGGATCGCGCTCTGCGGGCTCGACAGGTTCATGACGTTCAGCACGTTGAGCTGCGGGTAGAACGCCAGGAACATCGCCGGGATGATCGCAAAATATTTCGCGACGTCATTGGCGATCGAGAAGGTCGTCAGCGCGCCGCGCGTCATCAAGAGCTGCTTGCCGATCTCGACCACCTCGATCAGCTTGGTCGGGTTGGAATCGAGGTCGACCATGTTGCCGGCTTCGCGGGCGGCCTGGGTGCCGGTGTTCATGGCGACACCGACATCGGCCTGCGCCAGCGCCGGCGCGTCGTTGGTGCCGTCGCCGCACATGGCGACCAGCTTGCCCTTGGCCTGCTCGTCGCGGATCAGCTTGAGCTTGTCCTCGGGCGTCGCCTGCGCCAGGAAGTCGTCGACACCGGCCTCCGCCGCGATCGCGGCTGCGGTCATCGGGTTGTCGCCGGTGATCATGACGGTGCGGATGCCCATGCGGCGCAGCTCGGCAAAGCGCTCGCGGATGCCGCCCTTGACGATGTCCTTGAGCTGGATGACGCCGAGCAACCGACCGTCCTTGGCGACCGCGAGCGGCGTGCCGCCCGCCTTGGAGATATCGTCCGCGATGGTCTGGACTTCGCGGCCGGTGTCGGAGAGCGCGGCCGGCTGAATGGCGCGGGCCGTATTGCCGGAGGCGACGGCCAGCGACGCACCACCGCCCACGTAGTTCAGCATGGCATCGACGGCGCCCTTGCGCACCGACGAGCCGCCGGCATCGACGCCGCTCATGCGGGTCTGCGCCGTGAACGGGATGAAGGTGGCGCCGAGCTCGGCCATGTCGCGGCCGCGGATGCCGTATTTTTCCTTCGCCAGCACGACGATGGAGCGGCCTTCGGGGGTCTCGTCGGCGAGCGAGGCGAGTTGGGCGGCGTCCGCCAGCTCCTGCTCGGTGACGCCGCGAACGGGGCGGAACGCCGTCGCCTGGCGGTTGCCCAGCGTAATGGTGCCGGTCTTGTCGAGCAGCAGCGTGTCGACGTCACCGGCCGCCTCGACCGCGCGACCCGACATCGCCAGCACGTTGAAGCGGACCAGGCGGTCCATGCCGGCGATGCCGATGGCCGACAGCAGCGCACCGATCGTGGTCGGAATCAGCGTCACGAACAGCGCGACCAGCACGATCACCGAGATCGAGCCGCCGGCATAGGCGGCGTAGCTCGGAATGGTGACGGTGGCGAACACGAAGATGATGGTGAGGCCGGCGAGCAGGATGTTGAGCGCGATCTCGTTCGGCGTCTTGGCGCGCTCGGCGCCTTCGACCAGCTTGATCATGCGGTCGATGAAGGTCGAGCCCTGCGCGGCCGTGATGCGGACGCGGATCCAGTCGGACAGCACCTGCGTGCCGCCGGTGACCGCCGAGCGGTCGCCGCCGGACTCGCGGATCACGGGAGCGGATTCGCCGGTGATGGCGGCCTCGTTGACGGAGGCAACGCCCTCGATCACCTCGCCGTCGGACGGGATGGTATCGCCGGCCTCGACCAGCACGATGTCACCGACCTTGAGGCTCGTGCCCGGCACAAGCTTGAAGTCGTGGCCTGCCCCATTCAGGAGCTTGGCTTGGCTTTCGGTGCGGGTCTTGCGCAGCGAATCCGCCTGGGCCTTGCCGCGCCCCTCCGCGACAGCTTCTGCGAAGTTGGCGAACAGCACCGTGAACCAGAGCCAGAGGATGATCTGGAAGGTGAAGCCGAGATTCGCACCTGACGTGACAAGGTCGCGCAGGAAGATCACCGTGGTGAGCGCGGCGACGATCTCGACCACGAACATCACGGGATTCTTGACCATCAGTCGTGGATCGAGCTTGGTGAACGACGCGCGGATCGCGGGCAGGACGATCTTGGGGTCGAGCATCGCCGAGACCGATGCGCGTTTTTGCAGTTTCATGGCGTCCATGGAGGTCACTCCAGAAATTAGAAGAGGTTGCCGGCGTTCATCGCGAGATGCTCGACGATCGGGCCGAGCGCGAGGGCCGGGAAGAAGGTCAGGCCGCCCATGATCAGGATCACGCCGACGACGAGGCCGAC
This sequence comes from Bradyrhizobium guangzhouense, assembly GCF_004114955.1. Classification (NCBI taxonomy): domain Bacteria; kingdom Pseudomonadati; phylum Pseudomonadota; class Alphaproteobacteria; order Hyphomicrobiales; family Nitrobacteraceae; genus Bradyrhizobium; species Bradyrhizobium guangzhouense. Next base: position 1,692,520 of record NZ_CP030053.1, on the reverse strand, counting down.
GAACAGCCCGCCCGTGGTCGGGAACGTGCCCGCCGAAGGCGGGATCGACTTCTTGGCGGCGAGCGAGCCTGCGATCGCCATCGCCGGAACGATCATGAAGAAGCGGCCGACGAACATCGCGGAGGCGAGCGTGAGGTTGTAGAAGAAGGTATTGCCGCTCAGGCCCGCAAAGGCCGAGCCGTTGTTGCCGGTCCCCGACGTATAGGCGTAGAGCACCTCGGTGAAGCCGTGCGGGCCGGCATTCGCCATGGAGGCGACCGCCGCCGGATAGACCACGCCAACGGCGGTCCAGCCCAGGATCATCAGCGGCAGCACCAGGATCGCGAGCATCGCCATCTTGACCTCGCGCGCCTCGATCTTCTTGCCGACATATTCTGGGGTGCGGCCGACCATCAGGCCGGCGACGAAGATCGCCAGAATGACAAACAGCAGCATGCCGTACATACCGGCGCCGACACCGCCGACGATGATTTCGCCGAGCTCGATGTTGATCAGCGGGATCATGCCACCGAGCGCGGTAAAACTGTCGTGCATGGCATTGACCGCTCCGCAGGAGGCGGCCGTCGTGATCACGGCGAACAACGAGGACGCGACGATGCCGAAGCGGACCTCCTTGCCTTCCATGTTGCCGCCGGTCAGACCCAGCGCCTGCAGCATCGAGGTGCCGCTGGCTTCCGCCCAGTAGGTGACGGCCACGCCGGCGACGAACAGCAAGCCCATCACGGCGAGGATCGCCCAGCCCTGGCGCTGGTTGCCGACCATGCGGCCGAACACGTTGGTCAGCGCGGCACCCAACGCGAAGATCGACAGCATCTGCACGAAGTTCGACAGCGCGGTCGGGTTCTCGAACGGATGCGCGGCATTGGCGTTGAAGAAGCCGCCGCCGTTTGTGCCCAGCATCTTGATCGCGACCTGAGAGGCCACCGGCCCGACCGCGATGGTCTGCTTGGCGCCCTCGAGCGTCGTCGCATCGACATAGTCGCCGAGCGTCTGCGGCATGCCCTGCCAGACCAGGAACAGCGTGTAGACAATGCAGATCGGCAGCAGCACATAGAGTGTGCAGCGCGTGACGTCGACCCAAAAATTTCCAACGGTGCGCATCGAGGCGCGCGAGAAGCCGCGGATCAAGGCGACCGCTAGCGCAATGCCCGTTGCCGCCGACAGGAAGTTCTGATGCGTCAGGCCAAGCATCTGCACGAGATAGGAGATCGTGCTCTCGCCGCCGTAGTTCTGCCAGTTGGTGTTGGTGATGAAGGAGATCGCGGTGTTGAAGGACAGATCTTCGGCGACCGCTGTTTGACCTGCCGGATTGAAAGGCAGCACGGCCTGGAGCCGCATCACACCGTAGATGATGAGGAAGCCGCCGACATGGAACAGCAGCATGGCGACCGTGTAGGTCAGCCAGTGCTGCTCGCGCTTCTCGTCGACGCCCGAGATCCAGTAGATGCCGGCCTCGATCGGACGCAGTACCGGCGAGAGGAATGTCTTCTCGCCATTGAACACGCGCGTCATGTACCAGCCGAGCGGCTTTGTCAGCGCGACGATGATGGCGCAGAAAAGAATGATCTGGAGCCAACCGATCACAGTCATGGAATCAACCCTTCAGGCTTGGTGCAATCCTTCGGACTTTTTGCCCGCAACAGCGGCAGGAACACCACAAGCAGGCAGCCGACCAGCGCGGCGTCCGCCAGCAGCAATTCGACAAGCAGCAGCACGGCTCAGAACCGTTCCGGCCGCAGCAGCGCATAAGTGAGGTAGATCAGGAGGCCGAACGAGACGGCACCGGCGAGCGCATAATCGAAGATCATGATCCGCTCCGTCACAGCCGTTCGCAGGCGTAGGTGTAGCCGATCGCAAGGGCAAAGAAGCCGAAGCCCAGCGCCAGCATGAGAATGTCCATCATGGGATGCTCCTCGTTGCGCGCAATCGTGGCGCAACTCTTCCGCAGGTTTGGTCGGGCGATTTGCGCTAGATCAAAAGCAGTTGAATTCGCGCGCCGCCGGGACTTTTGACCGTGCTGAAGTGCCACCACGGGCATAGGTTTTCGAGACGAGGGCTATGGCGAAGTTATAGGAATCTCATAAAGGCGGCGGCGAACGCGGTTGGGCGCGGCTCGTGAGGCAACCTCCGCTGTCGTCCCGGGCAAGCGCTGGCCCGGGACCCATAGCCACAGGGAGAAGTTTGGCGATGACTCGCGGTTACCGATTTGGCTCCGCGACATCTCCCTGTGGTTATGGATCCCCGCGTTCGCGGGGATGACAGCGGCGTTCGCCGGCAGGGCCGCGTCCCTCACGCACTGCGCCCGTCTTTATGAGATTCCTATATCTCCCGCCCCCGTCCCATCTCGTTTTCCAATGCGCATCCCGCCATCCTGAAGAGGCCGGCCGACTGACCGACGCCACTTCCAGGAGGCTGCATGACCGTCGCTTTCCGTCATTACGACCCGCCTTCCCTCGGCGACCGCCTGCGCAACACGCAAGGCATGACGCGGTCGTTGATGCTCGAGATCATCGACAAGGCCTGCCGCCGCCTTCCTTCGCTCGGACTGTCCGAGCGCACCGCTCGAATCATGCGCCTGATCGACGCCGAGGCGTGGACCGATGCCGCCCTGGCATTGATGGAGCTGGAGCTGCCGCTATGGCACGTCCGCCGCATCGCCTATGACGAAGGCGAATGGCACTGTGCGCTGTCGCGTGAACGCGAGCTGCCCGATTGGCTCGATGCGGCGGTCGAGGGATGTCACGGCGACCTCGCGATCGCGCTGATGTCGGCTTTTGTCGAGGTGCAGATACTCGCCGTGGAAGCGCCGCGGCCAAGCGTGCCCAACGTGCGTCCTGCCCCCGATCCGCTCTTCGAGCCGGCATCTTGCGAGAATTTCAACTGACCGAGCGCCAGGCCTCCGTGCGAAGGCCTATGGCGTTCCTATGAGATCGCCGCGCGCTCTCTCTCGAAATCCTATCCACTGAGACAGATATTGATCGGGTGACCAGCGGGACGAGATTCCGCTGCGCCCGTCAATCGGAAGGAATACCTCCGTGAAATTCGTCGAACCTCCTTCGTGCAGCTCGCTCTCCAGCATTGTCTTCATCGGCAAGAACCGTCGCGGCCAATGGATCGCGCAAGAGCAGAACGGCCTCTATGGCGGCCTCTTCGTCAGCCGCGCAGAGGCCATCAAATACGCCCTGTTCGAGAACGGGCAGCACCCCGAGACCATCGTCGAGCTGCCGCGCGAGATCGAGCTCGAGATGGGCAAAAACCCCGGTGCCTCGCAGCGCGCCGCCTGAGCAGGCGCCTTCAGGCAGGACGATCATGTTCATCCCTCCCTCAGCCCGGTTCACAGGCTTCATCCCGGATCTGCCGACACCGTTCGATGCATCGGATGGAATCGATCTGAAGGCGCTCGCCGCGCAGTGCGAGCGCCAGATCGCAGCCGGTGTTCCAGCAATCGTGGTCTGCGAAACGGCGGGCGAAGCGCCGACGCTCTCGCCGGCCGAGCAGGAGCTCGTCATTCGCGCCGCGGTCGACGTCGCCCGCGGTCGCGTGCGCGTCATCGCGGGCGCGATGTCGAATGCGACCACCAGCGCCGTCGAACTCGCGCGTCGTGCGGAGGCCGCCGGTGCCGACGCCATCATGTCGGTCGTGCCCGCCTACAGCAAGCCGATGCAGGAAGGCATGCTCGCGCATTTTCGCACGATTGCCGCCTCGACAGGCCTGCCCGTGATCCTGCACGACACTCCCTCCCGCACGCTGCGCCCGCTCGCCGACGAGACGCTGCTGCGGCTGGTCGAATCCCGCCAGTTCGTGGGCTTGCGCGACGGCAGCGGCGATGTCACCCGGCCGATGCGCCTCGCCCGTTTGCTGCCGGCGGGCTTTCGGCTGCTGTCCGGCGACGACGCCACCGCCTTCGGCCATATCGCAGCAGGCGGCGACGGCGCGATCTCGGACGTTTGCAACGTTGCGCCGGATCTCTGCCGCACGATCTTCTCGCAAATCAGGCAGGGCCGTTTGCAAACGGCGCGCTACCTGTACAAGCGCCTCGTTCCGCTGATCGCGTGCCTCAGCAAGGAGAGCCCGGCGGCGCTCAAATACGCGCTGAGCACGCTGGGCCTGATGTCGCCGGCAACCAGGCTGCCGATCGTGCCGCTGGATGACGCAGCTCAGGCCGAGGTCATCAGAGCCTTCGTCGCGATCGCCGATGAAGAGCTGATCGACGGCATCGGCGCTTGAGAGGTGCGTTTATGCCGCTCCTATATGACTGCACCGCCGCCCGCCTCGCATTCCTATGCTGCAATGCGCATCATGAGAGACGGGTTGGGGCGACGGTCGCGTCGCTCCACGGACAAGGACTTCCGACATGTCGATGCTGACTCAGGGCTTTGAACGACCCTCTGGCTGGGCCGGGCGCCCGGCACTGATCTCCAGGGAACGCAAGACCCAGCTCAAGCGCGCCGCACTGCGCGCGCTGGCCGTGCTCATGATGGGCGGCGTCCTCGCTGCACTCATCGCGCTGAAAACCGCCGTCTATGTCTGGCACCTCCACGCCTGACCGGCGATGGAGACCATTGATGACCTGCAGATGTGTGAGGAGGCCGCCATGGCCGCGATTGCTCTTCAAGCTGCTCATCGCCAGCCGCAGCAGGTGTCGGCGGCAGAGCTCAGGCCGTTGGACCCCGACATCGTCAGCGCCGCCATTCCGGCCTTCTTCATCGGCCGCAACGCCATCGGCCTCTGGGTCGCGCGAGAGGCGCGCGGACGCATCGGCGGACTGTTCCTGTTCAAGAGCTCCGCGGTCGATTTCGCCCGCCGTCAGAGCGCGCCCGCGCGATGCGCACTGGTGTTTCCCGTCGAGACCTTCGAGCTCGACATCGACAATCGCGGCAATCCGCTGATTGTGCTGGCGGCGCGGTTGCTGGGCCGTTCGCATGCCGCTCTCTAGGGGACCTCTCGAGCACGCGGCCACGACCATCCTGACCATGGTGCTGAGCCTGGTCTGGGGCGCGGTCCTGACGGTCGTGATCACGCTCGCCGCGCGCGGCCTCGGCGTCTAGCTCCGCCGACGTCTCCGCGCCATGATCGAGCGCGACTTGACCATGGCTGCCCATCAGGCAAGCAACGGGCCATACGATGGCCGCAGCGTCCGCCAGGCCGTTTCGCCCCTTGCGGAAAACGCCCCGGCCGATCTGGCGCCGCTTCGCGGAACCGTGTTAGATCGGTCGCATGAGCACATCAAGCGTCAACGTCGTCGCCCACCCCCTGGTCCAGCACAAGCTTTCCCTGATGCGGGAGAAGGACCGCTCGACCAAGAGCTTTCGCGAGATCCTGAACGAGATCGGGATGCTGCTCGGCTACGAAGTGACGCGCGACCTGCCGCTGGAGCTGGTCGACATCGAGACGCCGATCGCCCCGATGCAGGCGCCGAAAATCGCCGGCAAGAAGCTCACGCTGGCGCCGATCCTGCGCGCCGGCGTCGGCTTTCTCGACGGCATGCTGGCGCTGATGCCGTCGGCACGCATCGCCCATATCGGGCTCTACCGCGACCCTGAAACCTTGCAGGCCGTGGAATATTACTTCAAGGCGCCGCAGGACCTGTCGGACCGTACCGTGATCCTGATGGACCCGATGCTGGCGACCGGCAACTCGGCCTGCGCCGGCGCTTCCCTGCTCAAGGATCGCGGCGCCCGCGACATCCGCTTCGTGTGCCTGCTGGCGGCCCCCGAGGGCATCGCGCAGTTCGAGAGCGAGCATCCCGACGTGCCGATCTGGACCGCCGCGATCGACGAGCGGCTCAACGACCACGGCTACATCGTGCCCGGTCTCGGCGATGCCGGCGACCGGATGTTCGGCACCAAGTAGACAGGTTTGCGCGATCGGGTTACTCCGGTTGCCATGCATGCCGACGATGCTTCACTGCAATCGCTGATCGGATCGGAGACATCAGCCGATCCCGCCTTCGTGTTTGACGGCACGCCCGTCTCGCGCGGGGAATTCTTGGCGAAGGTCGAACAGACCACGGCCTGGCTTGCCGCGCAGGGTATCGGCAAGGGCGACGTCGTGGCGGTCTGGCTGGTCAATCGCGTCGAATGGATCGCGCTGCTGTTTGCGGCGGCCCGGCTCGGTGCGATCGTCGCCGCCGTCAATACGCGCTATCGCAGCGCGGAGATCTCGCATCTCCTCAGGCTATCAGGTGCAAAACTCCTGGTGGTCGAGGCGGCGTTCCGCGCGATCGATTTCGCCGCCATTCTCGCCGATATCGCTGGGGACGATGTCCCCGCGCTGCAGGAGCTCGCGGTGGTCGGCGCGGGTGCGATCCCCGCACAATGGCCCTGCGTGCGCTTCGATGCGTTCGCCAAGAATTATCCTCCGACTCCAACGCAGGACGACGTCGATCTGCCCGTGCTGCTCTACACCACATCGGGCACGACCAAAGGGCCAAAGCTGGTCGCGCATTCGCAGCGGACGCTTGCGACCCACGCCAGCTCCGTCGCCCAGGCGCTCCAGCTTTCTCCGCAGCGTCATGCGCTGCTGGCGATGCTGCCGTTCTGCGGCACCTTCGGCATGACGAGCCTGCTCGGCTTCATCGCGGCCGGCGCCACCGTCCACGTGCTCGACGCCTTCGAGGCGGCGCCGGCGCTGAAGATCCTTGGCGAGCACAACATCACCCACACCTTCGGCTCCGACGAGATGTTCCGCCGCATCCTCGCGCTGACCGACGCGCCGTTCCCGCATCTGGAAGTCTGCGGCTTCGCGGCGTTCCAGCCCGGCTGGCGCGAGCTGGCCGCGGAAGCCGAGGCACGCGGCCTGCCGCTGTTCGGCCTGTACGGATCGAGCGAGGTGCAGGCGCTGTTCTCGATCGGCCGCGCCAGCGACGTCTTCGCCGACCGCATCGAGGGCGGCGGCTGGCCGATGTCACCAGACGCGAAAGTCCGCGTGCGCGACACCGAGACCGGCGAGCTTGCAGCTCCCGGCGTGTCCGGCGAGATCGAGATCAGCGCGCCGTCGCGCTTCCTCGGCTATTTCAACAATCCGCAGGCGACGCGCGATGCGTTCACCGCGGACGGCTTCTTCCGCACCGGCGACATCGGTCGCCTGCGCGGCGGCGCCTTCGTCTACGAGACCCGCGCAGGCGATGCCATGCGGCTCGGCGGCTTCCTGGTCGCGCCCGGCGAGATCGAGGACGAGCTCAAGTCCTGCGCCGGCGTTGCCGATGCGCAGGTCGTCGCGATCGATCTCAAGGGCCAGGCGCGATGCGTCGCTTTCGTCATTCCTGCCGGCATTTTGCCGGAGCAGGAAGAACTGACGGCGCACCTGCGCGAGCGGCTTGCCGGCTACAAGGTTCCGGCGCGGATCTACGTCGTGGACGCCTTCCCGGTCACCGACAGCGCCAATGGGGTCAAGATCCAGCGCGCAAAACTCCGCGCGATCGCGATGGAGCGGATCGCGGCCGAACCGAGCTAGCGCCTGGCGCCTTAGTACGATTTGGCGAGCCCCAGCACCTTTTCCGCGATGAAGCTCAGCGCGAGCTGCGGGCTGACCGGCGCGATACGCGGGATCAGGACTTCCCGCAAATAACGCTCGACGTGAAACTCCTTGGCATAGCCGAAGCCGCCATGGGTCATCACCGCCTGCTCGCAGGCATGGTATCCGGCTTCGCCTGCGAAATATTTTGCCGCGTTGGCGCCAGCGCCGCAGGGCAAGCCCTTGTCGTATTGCCAGGCCGCCTGCATCACCATCAGCCAGGCCGCCTCGAGCTCGATCCAGTTCACCGCGAGCGGATGCTGGATGCCTTGATTCTTGCCGATCGGGCGATTGAACACGACACGCGTCTTGGCGTATTCGGTCGCGCGCGACAGCGCGAGCTTGCCGAGGCCGACGGCTTCCGCCGCGATCAGGATGCGTTCGGGGTTCATGCCTTCGAGGATGTACTGAAACCCCTTGCCCTCCTCGCCGATACGGTCCTGCATCGGGATCTCGAAATCCTCGAAGAACAGCTCGTTGGAATCGACGATCTTGCGGCCCATCTTCTCGATCTCATGGACCTTGATCTTGTTGCGATCGAAATCGGTGTAGAACAGGCTGAGGCCGTGGGTGGGCGAGCGCACCTCCTCCAGCGGCGTGGTGCGCGCCAGCAGCAAGATCTTGTGCGCGACCTGCGCGGTCGAGATCCACACCTTCTGGCCGTTGACGATGTAGCGGTCGTTCTTGGCGACGGCCCGGGTCTTGAGCTGGGTGGTATTGAGCCCGGTGTTGGGCTCGGTGACGGCGAAGCACGCCTTCTCGCGGCCCTCGACCATCGGCGGCAGCATGCGCTTGCGCTGCTCCTCGGTGCCGAACACGACGACGGGATTGAGGCCGAACACGTTGATATGCACTGCGGAGGCGCCGGACATGCCGGCACCCGACTCGGCAATCGTGCGCATCATGATCGCAGCTTCGGTGATGCCGAGGCCCGAGCCGCCATATTCTTCAGGCACGCAGATGCCGAGCCAGCCGGCGTCGGCCAGCGCCTTGTGGAAGTCGTGCGGGAAGCCGCCGTCGTGGTCCTTCTTCAGCCAATAGGCGTCGGGAAAGCCTTCGCAGATCTTGGCGATGGCGTCGCGAATGGCTTCCTGCTGATCGGTGAGCGCGAAATCCATGGCCTTGATCTCCTTGCTGGGAGCCGCGATTGCGCCTTCTCCCGATCGCGTTCCCCGCGTAAAGGCCACGGCCGCTTGCCGCGCCCGGCATGCCCTCTGCTTTTCGTTGTTTAGCTCGAAAAACCGCATCCAGATACGTGAATTTGTCCATCAACTGTGTCTAACATGCATGGCGTCATGCGGCGCGAAGCTGCGCGCGCCGTTATTTCGCAGGAAGGGAAACCGCGATGATGCACGAGAGGCCGGTCTGATGCGTTCGATGCTGTTCGTGCCGGGCGATTCCCCGCGCAAATTCGAGAAGGCCAGCGAAGGCCAAGCCGACGCGTTGATCATCGACCTCGAAGACTCCGTCGTCACCGACAAGAAGCCGGAGGCGCGCGGATTGACGCTTGCGATGCTCAAGAGCCGTCCCGGCCCACACCAGCTCTATGTCCGCGTCAACTCGCTCGACACCGGCATGACGCTGACGGATCTCGCTGCGGTGATCTCAGGCAAGCCCGACGGCATCGTGCTGCCGAAATCGCAGGGCGGCGACGACGTGCGGCAGGTCGCGACCTGGCTCGAAGCGCTGGAAGCTGCATCCGGCATCACACCAGGCGCAACCCGCATCGTCTGTGTCGCGACGGAAACCGCAAGCTCGATCTTCGGGCTCGGCAGCTACAAGGGCTGCTCGCCTCGCCTTGCCGGCTTGATGTGGGGCGCGGAGGATCTCTCGGCTTCGCTCGGCGCGACCGAGAAAGCGTCGGGCGGCGTGTTCCACAGCCCCTATCGCCTCGCGCGCGATCTCTGCCTGATGGCGGCGGCCGCGGCGGACGTGGCGCCGATCGACACCGTCTATACCGACATCGACAATCTCGCGGGCCTCGAGCAGGAGACGCGCGCGGCGCGGCGCGACGGGTTCTCGGCAAAAGCGCTGATCCATCCCAAGCATGTCGACATCGTCAATGCGGCGTTCGCGCCGACGGAGGCCGAGCGGACCTGGGCGGAGAAGGTCATCGCCGCGTTCGCGAGCAATCCGAACGCCGGCACGCTGCGGCTCGACGGACAGATGATCGACAAGCCGCATCTTCGCGCCGCGAAGAAGATTCTCGGCCAGAGCTAGAGAGGGGCGTTTCAGTCGAATCCCTGAACCGGTGGCGTCGTGGTTGCCACCGGCGCTGCAGGCGCAACTTCGGCCGGTTGCACCACGGGAGCGGCTTGGACCGGCGGCTTGCCGGCCGCTCTCATCTGACCGTTGGCCTCCATCGCCTCGCGCGTGCGGGCACGGGTGGCAGGAGCGCCGTACACCTCGCGATGCGGCGGCTTCCGGTGTCTTGCGGCGCGCGAACCTCCCACGCTCCATGACCTGGCGATGGAAGGACCGGCGGTATAGCCGATCACCGCGCCTGCAACGGCACCGACCGGGCCCAGCACGACCGCGCCGGACACGGCTCCGAGCGCCGCGGAGCCTGCGCGCTCCTGCGCGGCGACGCTTGCCGGCACACCAGCCAGCAGCAGGATGGCAATCATCGAAGCTTTGTTCATCCGAGCGTCTCCCTCTCGCGAGATCACTCCTACCCAAATATGGCCGCAGCGGGTTTGTTCGTGGTCCGGGACGGGGCAATCATCGATGGAACTCGGGCAATTCAGGGGCTCCGCCCGCAAACCACATTCCAAGTCCCGACCAATGCCCAGACCTTCTTGCGCGCAAACGTTTCGGAACGCTCCACGCCACCGGGCATCTCGCAAGTCTCTTGACACGCAATTGGCGCTGCATATTTTTGCGGCGAGAACGCTGTTTCTCACCCTCAAAAATCAAAGGATCAACGCGACCGTCTGGAGAGACGACGATGCTCGATGAGAATTTGGCCCGCTTTCGCGCACACCGTAACAACATCCTCCGCTACCGGCGCCTTCTGAAGACCAGGCTGTCGGAGCTCGAACGCCAGTTCATCGAGAGACGTCTCTCGGAAGAAAGGTCGTCGCTTGAAAGCCTGACCGCAGCAAGCTTCCCCGTGTCTTTCTCGGCGGTCCCGGTGCCGGTCGATGCGAGGGGAGCAATGCCATGACCAGCCAACGAGAGCTGCTCATTCGCGGCAGCGAAAAGGTCATCGGCCATTACGAGCTGCTTCTGGCAAACGCGAAAACCAGCAAGAGCGCGAGCTCTATCGCGAGCGGATTGAGCGCGAGCTACGACTGATCAGAGACTTGCGAGGTGAGCAGGACCATCGCGCAGCGTGAACCGCAACATCCCCGCAGGGGAACCGCCGCCGATGCTTCGGGGCAAGCCCTGCGATCCGTTCAACGAACGAGGCGATCGGGCGCTGCGAGGGCGCTGCTTGAGTCACTCGCAGGCGCGACCCTGACGCTCACGGCGAGCGGAACGCCGTTCCGCGAGATCGAGAGCCTCACATCCTCGCCAACGCGGGCAAGGCCGATCGTATTGCGGAGCTGGGCGGCGGTGCGAATCGGGCGGTCGTCGGCTCCGGTGACCACATCCCCCCTGCGCAAGCCTGCCCGTTCCGCGGGCGAATCCGCGGCTACCTCGGCAATGACGGCGCCGTGAATCAATCCCTTGCTGGCCGACGGGCGCAGGTCGTTCAACGAGATGCCGATACGGCCTCGCTCGACGCGGCCGTTGGTGATGATCTGCTCCATCACCTTGCGGGCCATGTTGACCGGAATGGCAAAGCCGATGCCGACATTGCCGCCGGCAGGCGAGATGATCGCCGAGTTGATGCCGACGAGTTCTCCGCGCAGGCTGACCAGCGCCCCGCCGGAATTGCCTGGATTGATTGCGGCGTCGGTCTGGATGAAATCCTCGTAGCCCTGCTTGCCGATTCCGGTCCGGCCCAGCGCGCTGACAAGACCCGATGTCACGGTCTGGCCGAGCCCGAATGGATTTCCGATCGCGAGCACGAAGTCGCCGACTTCGAGCGCGTCGCTGTCGCCGAAGGGAAGTGCCTTGAGCCCGGTCGGGTTCTGTATCTGGAGTACCGCGACATCGGTGGGTGGGTCACGGCCGACGACCTTCGCGGAAAATTGCCGGCCATCCTTGGTCGTGATCTGGACGGCGGAGGTGCCTTCGACCACGTGATTATTGGTCAAGACGTAGCCGCGCTGGGCATCGACGATCACGCCGGAGCCGGTCGCGTTGACCTCCTTCTCGATCTGTCTGGGGACGTCGAAGAATTCGCGAAACATCGGGTCGCGGTAGAGCGGGTTATCTTCCCGCACGCGGCCGTGTACGGAGATGTTGACCACAGCGGGCGTCACCTGGCGCACGAGCGGCGCCAGGGTCGGCACCGAGCCGCCGGTCTTGAAGTCGGGGATTTGGCCGGCAGCCGGCTGCGACGCCGTGAGCGTCAGCACCAGCATCGCCGGCAAGAACAAACGCACAGCACGCATCGTCACACCTGCCACCTGCGGATGGGAATGGGAAACCTCTGGCTTCAGATCTCGGCGGTGATGTGGCCTTGCAGAGCTATAATCGGAATTGTCCAGGCCGCAGCAGCCTGGCCGAGCAGCACGAGCCCCAGCACGGTCTGCGTTAGCATCATGCACTCTGCCCCTCTGCGGCGGCCCATGGCCGCCGCCGTCGCATCGGTACGCCGCCGCCGCGCGGCGGGTCGTCATTGTCGTTGTCCCCGTCGAGCTTGCGCAGCGCGGCCAGAATATCGGCAAGCCGGACCGTGTGGCTCATGCCGGGGATTTCGCGCAAGGCAGGACAGGACTCGACCGCATACATGTCCGACGCCCAAGATGACAAGATGATCCGCTTCTCCGGCGCGGACAGATCCTGCGCATTCAGGACCTCGGCAGGTGAGTCATAGTGAGCTGCGGGATGAAACAGCGGATTGAGATGGCCGGAATTTGTATTCACGTTGGTCATCGACGGTGCCTCCCTCATACTCCTTTCAAGGGAACGGGTTTGTTGACGGGAGACGGCGGCGGCAATCGCCGCCGTCCGGCCTGGGCCAATTCTCAGGCTGCCTTCTTCTGCTCGATCTGCGATGCCGCAGGCGTGCCACCCGCGATCGGAACCCGTCGCGGCTTCATGGCTTCCGGAACCTCGCGGACGAGATCGATGATGAGCAGCCCGTCCTGGAACGAGGCCTGCTTCACCTGGACATAGTCGGCGAGGTTGAACACCCGCCGAAATGGCCTGGCGGCGATGCCCTGGTACAGATATTCGCGCGCGGCGGTCTCGGGCTTCTTGCCCTCGATCGTGAGCGCGTTCTGTTCCGCCGTCACCGTGATGTCGCTGGGGCCGAACCCCGCCACGGCAAGACTGATCCGGTAATGGTCCTCGCCGGACCGCTCGATATTGTAGGGGGGATAGTTGTCCTCGGTCGCCTGGCGCAGCGTGCTGTCGACGAGGTCGGCCAGGTGATCGAAGCCGATGGTGGAACGCCACAGGGGCGCGAAGTCAAAACTGGTCCTCATAACCAAGTCCTCCTGAGAGCAAGATGGATACGAAGGAGCGCAAGACAGGGTATCAGACAGGTCCGACGACCGGTCCAGCGCCCGCACCGGGCCCGATCTGGCGCCCGGCACACCGCTCTCGCGGCGAAAAATGAATTAGAAAAACGGCTGGGGGTTTCAAGGGGGAGACCCAAAAAATTTTTGGCCGCCCGCCGGCCCTCCGGGATGCCTCAGGACTTCAGCCCGTCGCGCGCCGTCTCCGGCGCCATCAAGGTGGCGACGATCGTGATGACCGAGAGCGCGATGATGTAGAGCGACACCGGCCAGGACGTGCCGGCCCAGGCCAGCAGCGCGGTCGCGATCAGCGGCGAGAAGCCACCGCTGAGCGCGGCCGCGACATTGGCCCCGAGCGAGGCGCCGCTGTAGCGCACCTTCGTGCGGAACAGTTCCGGCATGAATGCAGCCTTCGGTCCGAACAGCAGCGCGTGCGTCAGCGTCATGGTGACGACGAGCGCCAGCGTGATCAGCACCGGCTCCCTGGTGTCGAGGAACCAGAACAGCGGAAACGCGAGCGCCACCGTGAACACGCCGCCGGCAAGATACAGCGCCTTGCGGCCGAATAGATCGGAGAGCCAGCCGGCGAGCGGCAACGTCGCGAATTCGACGATCGCGGCGTAGACCACCGCGTTCAGGATCACCTGGCGCGGGACGCCGAGCTTGGCCGTGGCATAGACGACGACGAACACGGTGAGGAGATAAGCGAGCCCGACCTCCGACACCGTGATGCCGATCGCCAGCAGGAAGCTGCGCCAGTCGCTGCGCAGCACTTCCCACACCGGCTGCGCCAGAACTTCCCTCCGCTCGACCACCTCCTTGAAGAGCGGCGTCTCGGCGAGCCTCAAGCGCACGATGAAGCCGATGCCGACCAGCACGATGCTGATCCAGAACGGCACGCGCCAGCCCCAGCTGAGGAAGTCGGCTTCAGGCAGTCGCGTCATCAGCCCGAAGATGCCGGTGGAGGCGGCAACGCCGACGGGGAAGCCGATCTGGACCAGACTGCCGTAGAACCCGCGCCTGACGCCGGCGTGCTCGGCCACCATGACCACCGCGCCGCTCCATTCGCCGCCAAGCCCGATGCCCTGCACAAAGCGCAGGATGACCAGCAGGATCGGCGCCCACACGCCGATCTGGCCGTAGGTCGGCAGGCAGCCGATCAGGAAAGTGCCGAGCCCCATCGCGATCATGGTCGCGACCAGCATTGTCTTGCGACCGAACCGGTCGCCGTAATGCCCGATGATCGCGCCGCCGATCGGCCGCGCCACGAAGCCGACCGCATAGGTCGAGAATGCCGCGAGCGTGCCGACAAAGGGATCGAAGCTCGGGAAGAACAGCTTGTTGAACACGAGGGCGGCCGCCGTGCCGTAGATCAGGAAGTCGTACCACTCGATCGCAGTGCCGAGCGCGCTCGCCCACACCACATGCGCCGTCGTCGATCGCTCCGTTTCGCCGGAGAGCCCCGTTGCTGCCGTCATTGCCATCCGCCCCTTATTCCAGCGGGCATCATGGCTAATCGTGATGAGGGTTGCAATCTGTGGAGGTGTTGTCTCTCACAGGATAACGGTGCGAGCTTTTTTGAGCGCCGCTCCCCACACCCGTCATTGCGAGCGTAGCGAAGCAATCCAGATTGTCTCCGCTGAGACAGTCTGGATTGCTTCGTCGCAAGGGCTCCTCGCAATGACGGCTGTGGCGGGCGGTTTCGCTGTAGATCGCCTCACCGACCATCCGGCGGCCACATTCCCGAGTTTTGTCATTGACAAATTTGTTAGCTAATATCTAACTTACCGCCATAACAACCCGCCGCGCCAAGCGGCCCAAAGAGCGAGGAAACTTCAATGAGAGGGCTATTGGCCTGCGCCATGCTCGCGGCCACGATTTCGGCTGCCATGACCACAGTCGCATCTGCGCAAATCTCCGACGACGTGGTGCGGATCGGCGTGCTGACGGATCTGTCGAGCTGGGGTCGCGACAACTCAGGGCCGGGCTCGGTCGAGGCCGCCAAGATGGCGGTGGAGGAGTTCGGGCCGACCGTGCTCGGCAAGCCGATCGAGATCATCAGCGCCGACCACCAGATGAAGACCGACGTCGGCGTCAATATCGTGCGCGGCTGGTTCGACAACGGCAAGGTCGACGCGGTCGCCGACATTCCCAATTCCGGCATCGCCATCGCCGTGCACAACATGGTGCGCGAGCGCAACAAGATCGCACTGCTGTCGGGCCCCGGCGCGAGCTCGCTGACCGACGAGCTGTGCAGCCCCAACACCGTGCACTTCACCTACGACACCTATGCGCTGTCGAAGGTGACGGCCTCCGCCGTGATCAAGGAAGGCGGAAAATCCTGGTACTTCATCACCGCCGACTACGCTTTCGGCCAGCAGCTCGAGAAGGACGCCACGCGCTTCATCACCGAGATGGGCGGGAAGGTCCTGGGCGGCGTCAAGCATCCGACCAACACCGCGGATTTTTCGTCCTTTGCGCTGCAGGCGCAGAGCTCGAAGGCCGACGTCGTCGCCTTCGCCAATGCCGGCCAGGACACCGACAACGCCATCAAGCAGTCCGGCGAGTTCGGCCTGGTTCAGGGCGGCCAGAAGCTCGTTGGCCTGTTGATGTTCGACACCGACGTGCATGCGATCGGCCTGAAGGCCGCGCAGGGCACTTACATGACCACGGCGTCGTACTGGAATATGGACGAGGCGACCCGTGCCTGGTCGAAAAAGTTCTTTGCGCGCACCAACGTGATGCCGACCATGATCCACACCGGCGTCTACGGCTCGGTGCTACATTATCTGAAGGCGATCAAGGCGGCCGGCACCGACGATCCCGCCAAGGTCATGGCCAAGATGCGCGAGCTGCCGATCGAGGATACCTTCGTCCACGGTGGCAAGTTGCGCGAGGACGGCCGCGTCATCCGCGACATGTATCTGGCCAGGGTGAAGTCGCCCGAGCAGTCCAAGGAGCCCTGGGATTATCTCGACATCATCAAGACCGTGAAGGGCGAGGACGCCTTCCGCCCGGTCTCTGAGTCCAAATGCCCGCTCTTGAAGAAGTAAGGTGAGACATGACCGGCAACGAGCATAGCGCAAGCGAAACCTACGAGTGCGATGTGCTCGTGGCCGGATCGGGTTGCTCCGGCATGGCGGCGGCGATCACCGCGCGCTACCGCGGCCTCGACGTGCTGATCGTCGAAAAGGAGCCGCGCTTTGGCGGCACAACGGCGCGTTCGGGCGGCTGGCTCTGGATCCCAGGCACGTCGCTGGCCAAGGCCTACGGTATCGTGGAGACGCCGGAGCAGGCGCGCACATATTTGCGGCACGAGGCCGGCAACAATTTCGACGCGGCGCGCGTCGATGCCTTCCTCAGCGCAGGCCCCGAGGCGGTCGATTTCTTCACCACCAAGACGTCCTTGCGTTTCGACATGCCGCTGGTCTTCCCGGATTATCACGCCGAAGCGCCCGGCGGCGCGCAAGGCGGCCGCTCCATGGTGACGCGCCCGTTCGACGGCCGCGAGCTCGGCGATCAGATCAAGACGCTCGGCATGCCCCTGCCCGAGCTCACCGTGTTCGGCATGATGCTTGGCAGCGGCAAGGAGATCATCCATTTCATGCGGGTAACGAAGTCGCTGACCTCGGCGGTCTACGTCGCCAAGCGCCTGTCGCGGCATCTGATGGATGTGCTGCGCTACGGCCGCGGCATGACGCTGACCAATGGCAACGCCCTCGCCGGTCGTCTGGCGAAATCCGCGCGGGATTTGAAGATCCCGATGTGGCTGTCCTCGCCCGTGCGCGAGCTGACGGTCGAGAATGGTGCGGTCACCGGCGCGATCGTCTCGTGCGAAGGCCGCGACGTGCGCGTTCGTGCAAGGCAGGGCGTCGTGCTCGCCTGCGGCGGATTTCCGCATGATGTCGCGCGGCGCAAAAAGATGTTTCCGCATGCTCCGACCGGCAACGAGCATTATTCGCCCGGCCCCCCCGGCAACACCGGCGACGGGCTGCGCCTTGCCGAGAGCGCCGGCGGACATGTCGAGGACCGCCTGCCGAATGCGGCGGCCTGGGTGCCGGTATCGCTGACGACGCGCAAGGACGGCTCGAAGGGCGTGATGCCGCATTTCATCGATCGCGCCAAACCCGGCGTGATCGCGGTGATGCGCGACGGCAAGCGCTTTGCCAATGAAGGCAATTCCTATCACGACTTCGTCCAGGCCATGGTCAAGGCGGCAAAGCCCGGCGAGGAGATCGCCGCCTATCTCGTCTGCGATCACGAGACGTTGCGCAAATACGGCCTTGGCTGCGTGCCGCCGTTCCCGATGCCGCTCGGCCATCACCTTGCGAGCGGCTATCTCATGCGCGGCGATACGCTGGAGGCGCTGGCGGCGAAGGCCGGCATCGACGCCAAGGCGTTCACCGAAACCGTCAAGCAATTCAACGCGACCGCGCCGCTGGGTCAGGACGCCGCCTTCGGCAAAGGATCAAAAGCCTATAACCGCTACCAGGGCGACGCCATGCACGGCCCGAACCCCTGCATCGCACCGATCGAGAACGGCCCGTTCTACGCCATCAAGATGGTCATTGGCGATCTCGGCACCTATGCCGGCATCGTCACCGACGAGAATGCGCGCGCGCTCGACGCCGAGGGGCGGGTAATTCCCGGGCTCTACGCCGCCGGCAACGACATGGCGAGCATCATGGGCGGCAATTATCCCGGCGCCGGCATCACGCTTGGGCCGGCACTGACCTTCGGCTACATTGCCGGGCGACACCTTGCAGACAGCGCCGAACAAAAACGCAGGCGCATCGGAGGCGCATGAAGAAAGAAAGCCGCGGCATCCAGTCGATCGAGGTCGGCGGAGAATTGCTCCGCGCGCTCGCCAGATCAGGCGAGCCGATGATGCTGCGCGATCTCGCGCGCGAGGCCGGCATGGCGCCGGCCAAGGCGCATCCTTATCTCGCCAGCTTTTCCCGCATCGGCCTGATCGAGCAGGACGAGGCCACCGGCCGCTACGAGATCGGCGCGCTCGCGCTCGAGCTCGGCCTGATCAGCCTGCGCCGCCTCTCCGGCGTTCGCATCGCACAGCCGAAGATCGCTGCGCTCGCAAGCCAGATCGGCCACGCGGTCTCGCTCGCGGTGTGGGGCACGCACGGGCCGACCGTGGTGCAGCTCGAGGAGCCGGGCCAGCCCGTCCACATCGTGATGCGTGCCGGTTCGGTGATGGCGCTGCTGGAGACCGCCACGGGGCGCGCCTTTGCAGCGTTTCTGCCCGAGAAGACCATCAACGCTGCGCTCGAAAGCGGGCTCGATCGCCAGGGCGTCGGCTACAATCCGAAGCGCGCCGTGAAAGGCGCCAAGGTCGCCGAGATGCTCACCGAAGTCCGCAAGCACGGCCTCGCCCGCGCGCTCGGCGATCCCCTGCCCGGCGTCAATGCGTTCTCCGCGCCGGTGTTCGACCATGCCGGCCATGTCGCGCTCGTCATCACCGCGATGGGACCGGAAGGCACGTTCGACGCGCGCTGGGACAGCCCGATCGCGCACGCGCTGCGGGATTGCGCGGGCGGGATTTCGAAGCGGCTTGGTTACGGGATGACGGTTGCGGCGGAATAGCCGCGTACAACCGCCGCCGTCATGCCCCGCCTAGTGCGCAATTGCGCACGGGGGCGGGGCATCCAGTACGCCGCGGCTTCTCGGTTCTAGCAGCGCCGTCTCGGCGTACTGGATCGCCCGGTCAAGCCGGGCGATGACACGAGTGTGGGGCGGCTCCTACTTATCCTTCACCGGCACCGTATAGTTCAGGATCAGTCGTCCTCCATCCGGATAGATCGTCTGCCCGGTGATGTAGGACGCATCGTCGCTGGCGAGGAAGGCGACGACGGAGGCGACCTCGCTCGGCTCGCCGCCGCGGCCGGCGGGTGTACGCGACATCACCGTCTTGCGCGCATCTTCCGACGTGTAAATCGACGACGCCACCATGTCGGTCAGGATCGTGCCCGGCCCGACCGCCACGACGCGGATATTGTGCGGCGCGAGCGCGACGGCGGCGACCGAGGTGAGCTGCTTCATGCCGCCCTTTGACATCGCATAGGTCGCCAGCGCCGGGATCGCCAGCAGCGCATTCACCGAGGACATGTTGATGATGACCCCGCCGCCGCCTTGCGCGATCATCTGCTTCGCCGCGGCCTGCACGCCGAAGAACGCGCCCTTCAGATTGATGCCGATGATCTCGTCGAATTCCGCTTCGGTAATCTCGAGGATATCCCGGTTGCGCGCGACGCCGGCATTGTTGACCATGATGTCGAGCCGGCCGAACTCGCGGACCGCGGTCGCCACCGCGCGATCGACGTCCGCGCGCCGTGCGACGTGGCACGGCACCGCGTAGAGTTCCTTGGGCTTGCCCAGTTCGTTGACCGTCTTCTCGAGCGCGTCGGTGTCGACGTCAGAGATGACCACCTTGACGCCGTCGTCGAGGAAACGCTTTGCGCAGGCCTTGCCGATGCCGCGCGCTGCACCGGTGATGACGGCGACCTTGCCAGATAGTTTCATGGGGCTCACTCCAGGATAGCTGCTTCGGGCAGGCCAGGCTGGAGCGAGAGCTCCAGATCAGGCCGCCGCAAAGCCGAGATGAGCACGGAACCGGTTCTTGATAAAGACGGCATCGCGCGAGGGCAGCGAGCGCGGCGGATTTTCAGCCCTCACCTTGATGACAAATAGCCGCGGGCCATCGGCCGGCTCGGCCATCTGCACCGCGAGCCGCTGCACCTCCTCGAGCGTCCGCACGGTTCCGGTCACGGCGAAGCCGCACGCGGTGGCAATCGCGGTGAGATCGACGCCGCGCCCAGTGTGGCTCGCCTGCATTCCGGTTTCGCCAAAATGCTGGTTGTCGATCACGACGATGTCGAGATTTTTGGGGCGCGCGACGCCGATGGTGGCGATGCCGCCGAGGCCCATCAGCTGCTCACCGTCGCCGGTCAGGGCGAGGACGCGCCTGGAAGGCTGCGCCTGGGCAAGACCGAGCCCGATCAGCGCGGCGCCGCCCATGGCGCCCCAGAGATAAAAATTATCGTCGCGGTCGCCGGCCGCATGCAGATCGTAGGTCGGCGAGCCCAGGCCGGACACGACCAGCGTCTCCCCACGAGATTTCAGGAGCGCCGCGACGGCGGCACGGCGATCGAGCTGAGAGGGAACGGACATCGCTATCACCACTTCTTCTTGCCGATCAGGCGCTGCCCGATCAAAACCGCGATCTGCTGGTCGGATTCGTAGGCGAGAGAAGCGGCCGACTCGACCGTCTCGACCAGATCCTCCGCCGTCTCCGCCCGCATCACCTTCAGGCCGATCGCCTCCAGCGAGGGCTGCGTCGCCCGGCTCATCGGCACCTGCCAGGGATTGAACTCGGCCCATTCGCCGCGCATCGTCACCAGCATCAGAAGAGGAAAGCGGCCGATCGCCGACAGCGACAGCATGTTGATGCAATTGCCGACGCCGCTCGACTGCATCAACAGCACGCTGCGCTGGCCGCCAAGCCAGGCGCCCGCGGCGATCGCGATGCCCTCCTCCTCCGTCGTCAGCACATGGGTGGTGACGTCAGCGTCGGCGGAGAACAGGCGGATCAGCTGGCTGTGGCCGGCGTCGGGCACGTAGGACATCTGCCTGACGTCAGCGGCTTTCAGGACGCGATAGAGCTCGGATGGCCAGTCGGTTTCGGGATTGGGCTTGGGGCTATGCACCTGATGACTCCGTGGATTTCGAGCGGCACGCTAGCGATGTTCCGATGCGAAGGCTCTGACCGTCTGGCACGAGCAGATATTGAAGGATTGTATAGCTCGCAGTGCGCATTGCTGCGCCCTCTCCCCTTGCGGGAGAGGGCATCGCCGCCTCAATTCGCCCCAGCTCTCGCCGCCGGCATGTAGATCTGCGCGTAACCCTCCTTGATCGCGGAGGTGATGCGATCAAGGCGGCGGTCGATGTGCTTCTCCAGCACCGAGACGCAGACCGCCTCGTCGCGCGCCTTCAGGCCCTCGATCACCGCGCGGTGCTCGGCTTGCGTGTTGGTGCGGTTGATGCTGTCCATGTCGATCCAGCGCACGAAGCGGATACGGGCGTTGACGTTGCGCAGCACCCGCAGCATCTCGGCGTTGTTCGACATCGCCATCAGCCGCTCGTGGAAGGTCTCGTCGAGCTCGACGAGCTCCACCGACGTGCGCTCACCGGGATCGGGACCGGTGGCCTCGAGGAATTTCAGCAGCGCGTCGATGTCCTCGTCCTTGGCGCGCTTGATGGCGAGGCGAACCGCGGCGACTTCGATCGACTTGCGCAGCTCGTAGAGATCGAAGATCTCGTGGGCGTCGAGCTCGCGGCAGAAGAATCCCTTGCCCGGGGTGAAGCGCAGAAAACCTTCGGTGTTGAGGCGGTTGAGCGCTTCGCGCAGCGGCGTACGGCTGACGCCGAGGCGTTTGGCCAGCTCGCCTTCGTTGAGCCGTTCGCCCGGCTTGAACTCGTAGCTCACGGCCATCGCCTTGAGCTGTTCATAGACGCGATCGACGATACTATCTGAGGCCAGTTCCACGTTGCTCATATCAACTGCATTCATGCCCGAACACAGCCCAATATACCGGGGCTGCCGGAGCGATTGCAATGCGAACGAAAGTACAGGTTGTGAAGAGCTTCGCGACGTCAGGCATCAGGCGAACGCGCGCGGGCGCAGTCCAGCATGAAACCAGGTGATCATGGAATAGATGTCGTAGACCGGCAAGCCGACTTCGGCCTGCAACGCCGCCGCGTAAGGCGGCATGTTGGTGCATTCGAGCACGATGGCGCCGACATCAGGATTTTGAGCGACCAGCTCCTTGCCCGCATCGACCACGTCGCGCTCGGCCTGAGCCACATCCATGTCGTCCTTCTCGGCCTTGATCAGGACGCGGAAAAATTCCTTGCCGTGCTCGGTGCCGACCACAGGCGTGTCGAGCGGCACGCCGGCCCCTTCGAGATGGGCCGGCGTCAGGGTCGACCCCGATACCGTGACGAGGCCGACGCGCTTGCCGGGCGGCAAGGTCGCCTGCACCCACGGCACCTGCATCAGCGACGAGGTCGCGACGGGCACGCCGACCGCCGCGGCGATCTCCTTCTGGAACAGCGAGAGGAAGCCGCAATTGGTGGTGATCGCTTCGGCCCCTAACCGCACCAGGTCCTTCGCCGCTTCGATGAAATCAGGGAGCAAGCCAGCCGCGCCCTTCAGCACCACCTTCTCGGGCGATGCACCGCTCACCACGCGATAGAGCACGGGAAAAGGCCAGGTGGTGCCGTTCCCCATGTCGCCTGGGATGCGCGGAAAGCGCGCTTCCAGCATCAGGATGCCGAGCGGGGCGCCGTAGATGGCCTTGCCGCCGCGGGCAATACGAGAAGGCGAGTTGGCAGGATGGGTCATGGTGCGATCTCAGAGGAAGCGATCAGGCGAGAACGGCGCGAGCGGAATTTCGGGCGGCTTGCCGCTCAGGAGCTGGGCGACGAGACGGCCAGTGCGGGCCGAGCCGACCAGGCCGACATGACCATGACCGAAGGCATAGACGACGTCGCGCGAGGCGCGTGCGTAGCCGATGCAGGGACGTCCGTCCGGCATGCTCGGGCGATGGCCGAACCACATCTTGATGCGCGAGGCCGGAATGTCCCGCGGCAGTTTTGGAAACATGCTGAGGAGATTGTTGCGCAGGATCTCGGCGCGCTTCCAGTTCGGCGCGGCCTCGAGGCCCGCGATCTCGACCGTGCCGGCGGCGCGCAGGCCCTTATTGGTCCAGTTCGCCACCATTTTTGCGTCGGAGGCCATCATCGAGCTGCGCGGACCTGACTCCGGGTTCTCGATCATGACGTGATAACCGCGCTCGGTTTCGAGCGGCAGGGAATCACCGACGGAAGCCGTCAGCCGTTTCGAATGCGCGCCGGCCGCAATGACGGCGGCATCGCAAGCGATCTCGCCGGTCTCGGTCACGATCGCAACGAGCTTGTTGCCCGAAAGCTTGAGACCTGTTGCCTTGGCGCGCACGAGCTTCGCGCCGCTCGCGAGCGCGTGCTGGGCCAGCGCCGCAACGTAAGCGCCGGGATCGCGGCAGCGACCGGCCTCCTCCACCACCACGCCAAACGTATAGCGCGGATGCAGATCCGGCTCGCGCTGACGCATCTCGTCGGCGCTCAGCTCCATCCATTCGACGCCGACCTTCTTGCGCAGCCGCCAGCCGAGGTCGTTGTCGAAATTGCCGCGCGAGGGGAACACATGCATCACGCCGTTGCGTTCGATCAGCTCGGGCACGCCTGCTTCTTCCGCGAGCTTGCGGTGCAAGAGCGGCGCGTCCTTGAGGAGATCGCGCAAAGCGAACGCCGTCTTTTCGACGCGCGCCTCGGTCCAGCCCGACAGCAGATATTTGATCAGCCAGGGCAGCGCCTTCGGCAGGTAAGACCAGCGGATCGCGAGCGGGCCGAGCGGGTCCATCAGATAACCCGGCACCTTCTTCCAGACGCCGGGCTCGGCCGGCGGGATCACCGAATGCGAGGAGAGCCAGCCGGCATTGCCGTAGCTCGCCGCCTGCTCGCCACCGGGCTCGCCCGCGTCGATCAGCGTGACGCGGTGCCCTTCGCGCAGCGCCTCGATGGCGCTGATCACACCGACCGCGCCGGCTCCGATGATGGCGACGTGGCGGCTCTGCGACATCGCTTACGCCTTCACATCAGGCGTAAAATCCTTGCCGACCGAGATCGCGCGCGGATCGATGATGCAGTGGAGGATCGACGGCTTGCCCGAGGCCAGCGCCCGCTCGAACGCGGGTGCGAATTCCTCCGTGCGCTCGACGCGCTCGCCATGGCCGCCGAAGGCCTTGGCGTACATTGCGAAGTCGGGGTTTTTCAGCTGGGTGCCGACGACGCGACCGGGATAGTCGCGCTCCTGGTGCATGCGGATGGTGCCGTACTGCGAGTTGTCGACGACGATCACGATCAGCGGCGCGTCATACTGCACGGCGGTCGCGAATTCCTGGCCGTTCATCAGGAAGCAGCCGTCGCCGGCGAAAGCGACGACGACACGGTCAGGATATTGCCGCTTCGCCAGCACGCCCGCCGGCACGCCATAGCCCATCGAGCCCGAGGTCGGCGCAAGTTGCGAGGCGAAGCTGTGGAAGCGGTGATGACGATGGATCCAGCCGGCGTAGTTGCCGGCGCCGTTGCAGACGATCGCATCCTTGGGCAGGCGGTCACGCAGCCAGGTCATGACTTGGCCGTACTGGAACGTACCGGGCAGCTCGCGCGCCTTGTCGGTCCAGGCGAGGTAATCGGCATGCGCCTTGGCGGCCTCGCCCCTCCAGGCCACGGCGCCTGACGGCTTCAGCGTCTCGACGGCGGCGGCAAATGCAGCCGGCGTGGCCTGGATCGCCAGCTCCGGCTGATAGATGCGGCCGAGCTCTTCGGAGCCCGGATGCACGTGGATGAGCTTCTGCTTCGGCGAGGGAATGTCGAGCAGCGTGTACGACGAGGACGGCATTTCCGACATGCGGCCGCCGATGAGCAGGATCACATCGGCATTGTCGATGCGCGCCTTCAGGCCCGGGCTCGGCCCGATGCCGAGATCGCCGGCATAATGCGAATGGTCGGCGTCGATCAGCGATGCGCGGCGGAACGAGGTTGCAACCGGCAGGTCGAAGCGTTCGGCGAAGCGCGCGATGCTCCTGGTGGCGTCATCGGTCCAGCGCGAGCCGCCGAGGATGACCAGCGGCGCCTTGGCGCCGGCGAGCATTGCGGCGACGCGCTCGAGATCTGAAGGCGCCGGCCAGCTCACCGCCGGCTCGATGCGCATGGCATCGGCAACGGCGGCGGTTTCGCTCAGCATGTTTTCCGGCAGCGCGATCACCACCGGGCCTGGTCGCCCCTGCATGGCGACGCGGAAGGCGCGCGCGACCAGCTCCGGAATGCGATCGGGGCGATCGATCTCGACCGCCCATTTCGCCATGGAGCCGAACACCGCCCTGTAGTCGAGCTCCTGGAACGCCTCGCGCTCACGCATGCCGGTATCGACCTGGCCGACGAACAGGATCATCGGCGTCGAATCCTGCATCGCGATGTGGACACCATGGCTGGCATTGGTCGCGCCGGGACCGCGGGTGACGAAGCAGACACCCGGACGCCCCGTGAGCTTGCCATAGGCTTCCGCCATCATCGCGGCGCCGCCCTCGGCGCGGCAGATCACCACGTCGATCGGGCTGTCATGCAGCGCATCGAGTGCCGCCAGATAGCTCTCGCCGGGCACGCAGGTGACGCGCTCGACGCCTTGCGCGACCAGTTGGTCGATCAGGATCTGGCCCCCGGTGCGGGTGTTTCTGATAGTCATGACAGCTCCCTGCAGGCTTTGGCGATGCGTTTCTGTTCCGGGGTGGCGTAGGACAGGCCGACATGAGGTGCAAGACCGATGCGGACAGTGCTGAGCGCATCGGCGCGCATGTCAGCGCCGCGCGGCGATTGCGATCACCTCGATGAGGTACGCGGGATCAGCGAGCTCGACCTTGCCGCAGGCGCGCCCTGGCGCATTGCCCGGCACGACCCAGGCATCATAGACCGCGTTCATGGCGTCGAAATCGGCCATGGTCTTCAGCCAGATCTGCACGCTCAGCAGGCGCGACTTGTCGGTGCCTGATCGCGCCAGCATGTCGTCGATCTTGGCCAGCACCTCCTTGGTCTGCTGGGTGATGTCAGCGCTCTTGGTGTCAGCCACATGGCCGGCGAGGAAAACCAGATCGCCGAACACGGAAGCGCGGCTACGGCGGGCGTTCTGGTCGATGCGGGTGATGTCAGTCATGGGATGTTCTCTGATGTCCTGCAGGAAAATTCAGCTGGGTTGAATCAGCTGGCGGCTGACCCGCGGCACCTCTCCCGCTTGCGGGCAGGGCAATTGCATATGGTGTCCAGGATGCAGCGGCATCGACAGTGGGCTCCCTCCCCCGCTTGCGGGGGAGGGTTGGGGAGAGGGTGTCTCCGCGTTGGGGTTGTTGAGAATTTGCCGCGCATGTCCCTGGGCGGTGAGAACCCTCACCCGCCGCGCTCTGCGAGCGCGTCGGCCTCTCCCGCAAGCGGGAGAGGCGGAGCCCGCGGAGAGAGAGCAATCCCTTCTTGGCTCCTGTACGAGCGATCTCACCATCTTTAGCGTCCGGTGGCGATGATGCGGCGGCAGTGATCGAGTGCGGCGCCGATGAGATTGTCGCTCGCCTCCGGCGTGCGGAACGCCGAATGCGCCGACAGCGTCACGTTCGGCAGCTTTGTCAGGGGATGGCCCGCCGGCAGCGGCTCGACGGTGAAGACGTCGAGGCCGGCATGGGCGATGTGGCCCGAGCGGAGCGCGTCCAGCATCGCGTCCTCGTCGACGATGGCACCGCGTGCGGTGTTGATCAAAATGCTGCCCTTGCGCATCTGCGCGATGCGCTCGCGCGACAGGAAGCCCTTGGTCTCGTCGTTGAGCAGGAGATGCAGCGAGACGACATGGCTCTCGGCCAGCAGCCGCTCCAGCGACACGAATGCGACGCCCGGATGCGTCTTGGGCGTCCTGTTCCAGGCGATCACCTTCATGCCGCAGCCCGCCGCCATGCGTGCGGCTTCCGCGGCGATGCCGCCGAAGCCGATCAGGCCGAGCGTCTTGCCGGTGAGCTGCACGGCATCACGCCGCAGCCAATTGCCCTCGCGCATGCCGCGGTCCATCTCGCCAAAGCTTTTGGCCGACGCCCACATCAGCGCGATCGCGCATTCGGCCACGGCCGTGTCGCCATAGCCCTTGATGGTGTGGACGGCGATGCCGCGCTCGGCAAGCTCTCCCGGATTCATGTAGCTGCGCGCGCCGGTGCCGAGGAAGACCACGTGCTTCAGCCCGGCGCACTTCGCGGCAATCGCCGTCGGCACCGCGGTGTGGTCGACGATCATGATCTCGGCATCGCCGAGCAGGCCCGGCAGATCATCGGGCTTGATCGAAGGATTGCTGACGATGTCGACAGGCAGCTTCGCGGCACCCAGCAGCTTCTCGGTAACCGCGGCCAGGGTGTCGTTGGCATCGACGAAAACAGCACGCACGGACGTCTCTCCTCTTCATCCCAAGCACTGCCCGGCCGGTCCACGATCCGACCTGGCTTCACGGAGTTTTCTCTCGCTTTGCCAACGGACTAGGCTCTAACCTGCCTCATCGCACAAATGCCCGGCAAAGCCGCAATACCATATTGCATTATGTCCTGAATACAGAAATAGTTCACCGGCCGGAGCCGATAGATCCCCATCCCCAGGGAGTACTGAGCATGAACCGCAGGGACGCACTCACCACCGTCGCGCTGGCGGGCGCCGCAATGGCCGCGACCGCGTCAGTCAAGGCCGACACCGCGCCGACCTCCGCGCTCGATCGCATCAAGAAGAGCGGCGTGCTGCGCATCGCCGTCATCGCCGGCCAGGATCCCTATTTCCACAAGGACCTCGCCACCAATCAATGGTCGGGCGCCTGCATCGACATGGCGAACGACATCGCCGCCAAGCTGGGCGCCAAGGTGGAGACGCTGGAATCGACCTGGGGCAACCAGATCCTGGATCTGCAGGCCGACAAGATCGACCTCGCCTTCGCCGTGAACCCGACGCCGGAACGTTCGCTGGTCATCGACTTCTCGACCCCGATCCTGGTGCACTCCTTCACCGTCATCACCAAGAAGGGTTTTGCCAAGCCGCAGACCTGGGCCGAGCTCAACAAGCCCGAGGTCAAGATCGCCGTCGACATCGGCTCGACGCACGAGACCATCGCGCGCCATTACTGCCCGAAGGCCGATATCCTCGGCTTCAAGACGCGCGACGAGGCGATCCTTGCGGTGTCGACCGGCCGCGCCGACTGCAACGTCTCGCTGGCGGTGCTTTCGGTCTTCACGCTGAAGAAGAATCCGACCCTCGGCGAGCTCGCGATCCCGCGGCCGCTGCTGACGCTGCCGACCAATCTCGGTATCCGCGCCGAAGCCGATCGCCGCTACAAGGATTTCCTCAGCGCCTGGGCCGACTACAACCGTTCGCTTGGCCAGACCCGTGAATGGCTGCTGAAGGCCTATGAAACCGTCGGCCTCAGCGCCGCGGACATTCCGAGCGAAGTGCAGTTCTGATCGGCCATTCGGGTCCCGGACGTCTTCGGCTGCGCAACGCGCGGCTGATGACGTTCTTGTGCCGATCCACCGGACAGATTGACGCGGATGCCCTGAGCAAACCGGGACGCTGATATGCGTGCCGCCTTACGTGGGCCTTCCGGTGTTGACGGGAATCCGTGCGCGTTTAAGTAGGTGAGACAAAGACTGCAGGGATGGCGACGTTCGCCGGGCTGGTTCCCGTTGCCGTCACCCATGCAGGACACATGACGACCTCGCCTCACGCGACTTCGCCAAGCGCGAAACTGAAACCCAATTCAGCGCCCCCTCATTTCGCCGTCGTCCTGTTCTCGCTCGCGATGGGCGGCTTTGCGATCGGGACCACCGAGTTCGCATCGATGAGCCTGCTGCCGTTCTTCGCGGCTGACCTTCACATCGACGAGCCGACCGCCGGACACGCGATCAGCGCCTACGCGCTCGGCGTGGTGCTGGGCGCGCCGTTGATCGCGGTGCTCGGCGCGAAATTCGCGCGGCGTACGCAGCTCCTGGCGCTGATGGCCGTGTTCGCGCTCGGCAATGCCCTCACCGCGCTGGCCCCCAGCTTTGGTTCGATGGTCGCGGCCCGCTTCCTCTCGGGCCTGCCCCACGGCGCCTATTTCGGTATCGCCGCGCTGGTTGCCGCCTCGCTCGTTCCGCAACATCGCCGCTCGCAGGTGGTCGGCCAGGTGATGCTGGGGCTGACCGTCGCCACCATCATCGGCGTGCCGCTCGCCAATCTGATCGGCCAGGCGGTCGGCTGGCGCGCGAGCTTCGGCCTCGTGTCGGTATTGGCGTTGCTCACGGTTCTGCTCTGCGCGCTGTTCGCGCCGCGCGACCAGGCCGGCCGCTCGGACCCGCTGCGCGAGCTCGGCGCGCTGAGGAGCCGTCGCGTCTGGACCACGCTCGCGATCAGCGCCATCGGCTTCGGCGGCATGTTCGCCGTCTACACTTATCTGGCGACGACATTGATCGAGGTCACCAAGGTGAGCACCGAGGTCATCCCGTTCTTCCTGGCGATCTTCGGCATCGGCGCCACGCTCGGCAATCTGTTCGTGCCGCGCTTCGCCGACCGCGCCTTGATGCCGACGGCGGGCGGCATTCTGGTGTTTGCAACCGTGGCGCTGCTGGTCTTTCCGCTCGTCGCCGGCAATCCCTGGCTGCTCGCGATCGACATCTTTGCCATCGGCGCCAGCGTCGCGCTCGGTGCCGTCCTGCAGACGCGGCTGATGGACGTCGCGGGAGACGCGCAGGCGCTCGCCGCCGCGCTCAATCATTCGGCCTTCAACACCGCCAATGCGCTCGGCCCCTTCCTCGGCGGCCTTGCCATTCGCCAGGGATTCGGCTGGACCTCCACGGGTCCCGTCGGGGCCGGTCTGGCGGTCCTCGGCTTGTTGATCTGGTTCGTCGCCTGGCGCGACACCGGCCCTGCGCCGGTCGAACATGTCTCAGGCAGTGACGCCGCGCCGCGCGAAGCAGCTCCGCTGAAGCAGGCACCGCCGCTGGCGCCGCGTGAGCGGAGCCGTCCCAGGGAGCCGGTGGCCTGATTGCAACGCGCTCAGAACAGAGCGGCGTTGAGCGCCTGCCCGTAGATCATCGCGGCGACGAGCGAGACCAGGAGGCCCGCGCCCGAGAAGATCACGAGGATCTTCAGAGTCTCGATGTCGACATTGGTTCCCGTCGCGCGGGATATTGCTCTTGCCAGTGCAGCAATCATCGCCAGCTCCGAAGTCGGCCGCGCGGACGCGGGGCCCGACTTCCTCTAGCGCAGATCGGCGCGCCTGCCTGTGAAGCAGATTACAGGTGCCGGCTTCGAGCCCCGGGCGTCACGCGCTCAATTCCGCCCACAGGCGGGCACGTACACCTTCATTGAGCGGCACAATGTGAAACGGCTGGCCGAAGATGGCGAGCGGCTCGTTGCGAGGCTCGAACCGCGGCCAGGCTTCCGCAACATCGGGCATGCCTGACGTCACGAAGCGCAGCACGCTGGTCTGAAACCGCGCGGCGACGTCGATGTCGGCAGGCGTCATCGGGCCGCCCTTGCGCTTCAGGATCGGGCGATCGATGAACTCGGGCAGATGCGCCCAGAGGCAGGCATTGTCGGCGCCATGCGTCGGCCCCTGCGACAGGAACGGCTCCAGCGCCGGGCGATGGTCGAACCGGCTCAGCCACACCGCGCCGCCTGCTTTTGCGTGGCTTCGCGCAAGATCAGCCATCGGGCGATGCCAGAACGCATCCGACAGCAGCGCTTCGTACGGATCTTCGTCCGGGCGAGCCGAGCCGCGATAGCAGGCCAGCAGGCGGTCCCAGCCGGCATCGCCGAGCGCGATGCGCACGTTGCGCTCGGTGGTGCGGATCATCGCGGCCGGCGGCGTGCTCTTCAGGAACATCACCATCTCGTCGCGGCAGGAGCCGAGCCAGAGCGGAATGTCGCGCAGGCTTCCTTCAGCAAAGACATGGCGCGGCTCGCGCGGGATCACGGTGCCGTCGAGCACCGGCCCGAACAGGGTGCCTGAATCGGTCTCGTCCGCGATCCTGCGGCCGACGCGCTCGACGGCTGCGAAGAGTTTCGGCAACGGCACGGATACGATTGCGCCCGCATCCCGCTCGACTTCGAGCTCGGCCAGCACGCGGCGCGCGACGAAGTCGGCATGATCCGCGCTCATGATGTTGCGGCCGGGCGCGCTCAGCGCCAGCGCGCGGGCGAACTTGCCTTTTGCCTGCGGCAGGGCTGCGAGCGCGATCACCATGGATGCGCCGGCCGACTGGCCCGAGAGCGTCACCTTATCGGGGTCGCCGCCGAAATTGGCGATGTTGGCGTGCACCCAGTCGAGCGCGGCAAGCGAATCCGAGATCGCGAGATTGTTGGCGTCGCGCAAGCCGTGGCGATGCAGCTGCAGGAAGCCGAGCGGGCCGAGCCGATAGTTGATGGTGACGATGACGGCCGGGCCGTGCGCGGCGAGGAAGGCGCCGTCATAATCGGCGCCACCGCCGGTGACGAAGGCACCGCCATGGATGAAGAACAGCACCGGCAGCGGGCGATCGGCCCCGACAGGCGTCCAGATGTTGAGGCTGAGACAGGCCTCCTCCGGCTGATCGAGATGCCCGGGCTGCGGCGCATAGGGACCATAGTCGGTGCAGCGGCGCGGTTCGGTCCATGCAGGCGGCGGCGTTGCCTTGGCAAAGCGCCGCGCGATCGCGAACGGCACCCCCTTGAAGGCGCGGACGTGGCCCTGCTCGGCCCCGATGACGGGGCCGAGCGTGGTCGGAACAGCGTTGGTCAGCATCGATGCTTGTCCTGTCGCGCGCTCACGCGCCACGCTTGCCGAGATCGGCGATGTCGACCTTGTGGGTCTCGCGCGCGGTCATTGCGGCCGCGGCCGAGGCGACGCAGCAGCCGGCGACGAAGATCGCGACCGGGATCCAGCCGTTCGGTCCCTCACCGACGAGGCTCGCGCTCACCAGCGGCGTGAAGCCGGCGGCGAGGAAGCCGAGCTGGGTCCCGATCGCAGTACCCGAATAGCGCACCCGCGCTTCGAACATCTCCGCGTAGAACGACGGCCAGATCGCGTTCGGGGCAGAGTAGATGATGTAGAGGCCGATCGCAGCAGTGAAGATCGCCGGCGTGCTGCCCGACGTCACCAGCATGAAGTACGGGAACAGCAGCACGGCGCAGCCGAGCACGCCGCCGATGAACACCGGCTTGCGGCCGATCCTGTCGGCGAGCAAGGCCCAGAGCGGCTGCGCGAACAGCGCCACGACGTTGCCGAGCGCGCCGGCCCACAGCATGGTCGGGCGTGCAACGCCGAACTTGCTGGTGGCATAGCCGAGCGCGAACACGGCGGTCAGGGTAGAGACGGTCGCGATCAGCGCGCAGACAATGACGCGCAGCACGTCAGGCCAATAGTCGCGCAGCAGTGCGACGACGGGGAAGCGCGCGACTTGCGCCTTGTCCTTGATGTTCTCGAACACCGGCGTTTCCGGCATGGTCCGGCGCACCAGATAGGCGACCAGCAGCACCAGCGCCGAGAGCAGGAACGGAATGCGCCAGCCCCAGCTCAGCAATTGATCTTCCGGCATGCTGGCGACGGGAATGAACACCAGCGTCGCCAGGATCGCGCCGGCCTGGGTGCCGCTCAGCGTCCAGCTCGTGAAGAAAGCGCGATTGGAGTTGGCGGAGTGCTCCAGCGTCAGCGAGTTCGCCCCGCTCTGCTCGCCGGCGGCCGACAGGCCCTGCAACAGGCGCAGCAGCGTCAGGATGATGGGCGCGGCACTGCCGATGGTCTTCGCGTCAGGCAACAGGCCGATCGCAAGCGTCGAGAGGCCCATCACCACCAGCGTGAACAGCAACACGGTCTTGCGGCCGATGCGGTCGCCGAAATGACCGAGGATCACGGCGCCGACCGGACGCGCGATGTAGCCGATGCCGAACGACAGCAGCGCAAGCAGCGTCGCCGTGCCGGGATCGACATTGGCGAAGAACACTTTTGGAAAGATCAGCGCGGCGGCCGTGCCGTAGATGAAGAAGTCGTAGTATTCGAGCATGCTGCCGACGAAGCTGACCAGCGCGGCGCGCTTGGGCAGCCTGTTTTGCGAAACGTCCGCGCGATCAGGCGCGTGCAGCGATGCAGTTGAGGTCAAGCTCATTCGATAGTCCTCCCCGTGAGCGATGGCGGTCGCAGCTCGCGTCATGCCCGTCCGGCCTTGCGCGCGCTTATTGCTTTTGGTTGCCGCAACCCTGGCTTCGATCCATAATGTACGAACTAGTACGTTTATGCAAGGCCGCGTTGAAAAACGTCGGATTGGACGAAATTTGCCTTCACCTTCAAGGTGATCCATAGAAACGGGCGGGAGAAACAGTGATGCTCAAGCGCATGCCACCGCCATCGAAGCGCACCAATGACCCCGAGCGCACCAAGCGCGACATCCTCGAAGTGGCGATGGCCGAATTCGCCTCGGAGGGCTATTCCGGCGCCCGCGTCGATGCGATCGCGGCGCGGACCCGCACTTCCAAGCGGATGATCTATTATTATTTCGGCGGCAAGGAGCAGCTCTACCTCGCCGTGCTGGAAGAAGCCTATCGCAGCATCCGCGCGCTGGAAGACCAGCTCGACATCGCCAGCTGCGACGCGCGCGAAGGCCTGCGCCGGCTGATCGAGGCGACCTTCGACCATGACGAGCGCAACCCGAACTTCATCCGCCTCGTCTCGATCGAGAACATCCACCACGGCAAGCACCTGAAGCAGAACCAGCAGCTCCGCCAGCTCAACGCCAGCGTGATCGCGACGCTCGATCGTCTCCTCAAGCGCGGCCGCAGCGAGGGTGTGTTCCGCGACGACGTCGACGCCATCGATCTGCATCTCGCCATCTCCTCCTACTGCTTCTTCCGCGTCGCCAACCGGCACACCTTCGGGGCGCTGTTCGATCGGGACCTCAGCGAGCCCAAGGTGCTGGCGAAGAGCAGGACGCAGATCGTGGAGATGATCCTGGCGTGGCTGGGGGCGAAGGCCTAGCAGCCGCCACACATTCGCAGTCAGGCCCCGGCTTGACCGGGGCATCCAGTACGCCGCAGCCTATCAATTCAATCAGAGCCGTCTCTGGAATACTGGATCGCCCGATCAAGTCGGGCGATGACACCGAGAACGGCGCGACAATCGTCTCCCCACTCTTCTGCCGCGTGCTCGCCGCGTGAACCGCAGCGATTTTCTCGCCTGACCGTTGACGACCGGCCGGCCGTCAGATCGCATCCAACGGCCATTTCGGCCGCTTGATCTTGCGATACGGCAGCTTGGTGATGTCGCGGGCCACGACGCCGGGCGCGTCGACCATGATGACGCGCGTGGCAATCGGCTCGAAGGACGCGCGGAAATGCTGCGACGACTTGACGACGACGATCTTGCGCTGCGCGGGATCGAGCCCGAGCTGGGTGAAGAGGTCGACGCCGAAGGCCTGGCAGCGGAAGGTCGAGAGCACGACCTCGACGCCGTCAGAGGCGACAAGCGCGCAGTCGCCGAGTTTCGCCGGCGTTCCCGCAAGTCCCGTCATGACCATGTCCGGCTTGAGCGCGCGGATCTCCCAGACCGCGTCGACAGGATCGCCCGACAATGGCCCGATCTTGCCGCCGATGCGCAAGGGAAGGCGCGCGCCGACCCCGGCATCGAAGGCGATCCGTACCGCGCCCGGATCCCACAATGGCCCGAGACAGGCGCTCGCGACGTTGCGATCGATGAGCCGCCGCAGGATATAGGTCGAATCGCCGGGTGCGCCGCCGCCCGGATTGTCGCTGCCATCGCCGAGCACGACCGTGCCGTTCGCGGCGAGCGCGGCGTCGATCGCGGCATCGATCCCGGTGGGCGGCTCGCTCAGCGTCTCGCGCATGTCGCACAGCTCGCGCGCGAGGCGCTGCGCCACATCTTTTCCCCGGGCGCCGTCCGGATCGACGGCGGCATCGCTGTAGACCAGCATCCTGGTGCCCATGTCAGGCACATCGCCCGACGCAAAGCCGTGCACGGGGGAGATGGAGACGATGCCGTCCTTGCCCTCGAGCGCGCGCACGCGGTTCACAAAGCTCTTGCCCGGCTCGCGCGTGGTGTGCAGCGGCGCGATCATCCCGGTGTCGACGACCGCAACGCGCAGCTCGAGGCGCTTCTCGGCCAGCGCCGTGCAGAAGTCGACGAGCTCCCGCGCCCGCTCCAGGATGTCCGTGTGCGGATACTCCTTCCAGCAGATCAGGAGGTCGGCATTCCCGACCATCGCGTCGCTGAGATGGGTGTGCGGATCGAGCGTGCCGCCAACGATCGTATCCGGTCCCACGATCTGCCGGACGCGCGCCAGGAGGTCCCCTTCGCAATCGTCATA
The DNA here is from genome assembly GCF_004114955.1 of Bradyrhizobium guangzhouense. Classification (NCBI taxonomy): domain Bacteria; kingdom Pseudomonadati; phylum Pseudomonadota; class Alphaproteobacteria; order Hyphomicrobiales; family Nitrobacteraceae; genus Bradyrhizobium; species Bradyrhizobium guangzhouense. The sequence continues at coordinate 1,657,422 of NZ_CP030053.1, read as the reverse complement.
GCCGTCGGCGACCATGGCGCCGTGCATGCCGAGCAGGACCATGTCGACGGGAAGCGCCGCCTTGAGATCCGCAAGCAGCTGATCGCGGAGACTTTCATAGGCTGTGCGCGTCACGATGCCGTTCGGCACGGCCGCCGCCACCAGCCCCTCGATCAGCGTCCAGCCGCGCGACGGCCCGACCTCACGCGCGGCCCAGAGCGGGCCGCCGTGCATCTGCATTGCATCGGGATGCTTCCCCGCCGGATAGTAGGCGCGCTCGTGAAACGCCGACACGCCCGTCGGCATCGGCGCAAAGGTGTTCGTCTCGGTGGCAAGGGCGGCGGAAAAGACGCGCATGGGATTTCACTTCTCACATTGAGAAGCGCAATAACGCCCGCTATGGCGGCCCGGCGCAACCGTCTTTAATGCATGATCGCCCGAATGGCGCCGCGCAGCTCTGCGAGACCGCGGAGGCGGCCGATTGCACCGTAGCGGGACCGCCCCGCTCTCTCCCCGTCATTGCGAGCGCAGCGACTTGTCCGCCGAAGCCTTGGCGAAGGCGGAAGCAATCCAGAGTCTTTCTGCAGAGGGATTCGATTTGGGCGGCCATTCCCGACACTCCGCGCGATCGGTGGACGTCGAAAAACTTGCTGGACCTGATTGCTCGGTCCGGGGAAGGCAGGGTACTTTACTACGTTGCTTATTGCCGTTCGCGAAGACAAGCCGAACCGGCCGGATGCTCAAACCGGAACAGCCTTCCGTCAGATATCCCGTATGAAACGAGGAGTAGCCACCGTGTGCAAGCGACCTGCCAGACTACCCGTTCTTGCAGCGGCGATGGCGCTTTCGGTGCTTGTGCCACTCGTCGACAGCCCGTCTGCGCGCGCGGAGGGTCCGTATCGAGCCGGTGTCGCGCGCGTTACCGTGCAGGACGCAGTCCCGTTTAAGACAGCCCCGTTTGAGGTTCTCGTAGCCTATCCGACCGACGTACCGGAAGCCCCATTCGAGGCCGGGCCGTGGACCATCCACGCGAGTCTTAACGCACCGATCGCCACGGCGAAACCGTTCCCGGTTCTGCTGTTCTCACATGGCGATGGTCGTGGCGGAAGCCCCCTGCCTCTCCGCGATCTTATTGCCTCGCTGGCTCGACAGGGCTTTATCGTCATCGCGCCGTTCCATTCTGGGGCCAAGCCGCTTCAGAATCGACCGCGACAACTGCATCAAGCTCTCGATCAGGTACTCGCCGACGAACGCTTCGCCGCGCAAGCGGATCGTTCGCGCTTAGGTATTGCCGGCTTCTCGTTTGGCGGGGCGGTGGCACTCCTCGCCGCCGGCGCAACACCGGACCTTGCCCACCTCTCGGCATACTGCCGCGGCCGCACCGACGATCCGCTCGCCTGCGACGGCATCGACACGAATGACACCTCGCACGTCATCTTAGGGCAAACCGCCGACGTGCTTCCGGCGAAGGCGCTCGTGCTGATGGATCCGTTCGGCGCCCCGTTCGATCGGGACGCGTTGACCGCGGTGCAGATGCCGGCGCTGCTCTATCGCGCTGAGCACAGTGAACTCGCCGCGGCAGGCAATATCTTTGCGCTCGCCGCGGCATTGCCGCGCCCGCCGCGGCAGGAAACCGTGCCTGGTGGACACTTTGTTTTTATAGATCCCTGCCCGCCCGCACTCGTGAAGGAAGTGCCTGTCTTCTGCAAGGACGCCGAAGGGGTCGATCGCGCCGCGATCCATCGCCGAATCGAGGCCGAGGTGGCCGATTTCTTGCGAAACAACCTCTGAGCCCAATTACCATGGCCCTCGCGTGGAAGCCTGGGAAAGTACCCTCACCCGGAATTTACTACGCAAATTCCGGCCGCTCCCCGCAGTCGGCGCACGCGGGGAGAGGCGAAGAGCCGCGCGCTTCGTGCTCACTGATGCTCAATCGCCCTGATCGCGCCGCGCAGTTCGGCTAGTCCCCGCAGGCGGCCGATTGCGGTGTAGCCGGGATTGGTGCGCTTGGTGGCGGCGAGATCGTCCAGCATGCGGTGGCCGTGGTCGGGGCGGAATACGATCTGCTGGTCGGGCGAACGCCGCGCGTTCTCCTTCAGGAGGGCCTTCAGCACCGCAATCATATCGACGTCGCCGTCGAGATGATCGGATTCATGGAACGACAGCCCGTCCGGCTCGCGCCGGGTCGCACGCAGATGGGCAAAGGCGATCCGCGGGCCGAAGCGTTCGGCCATCTCAGGCAGATTGTTCTCGGCGCGCACGCCGAGCGAACCCGTGCACAGGCAGATGCCGTTGGCCTTGGACGGCACGGCGTCGAACAACGCCTGATAGTCCTCTGCGCTCGAGGCGATGCGCGGCAGGCCGAACAGCGGCCGCGGTGGATCGTCCGGGTGCAGCGTCAGCAAGACGCCGAGTTGCTCGGCGACCGGCGCGACGCGGGCCAGGAATTCGACGAGATGCTGCCGCAGGATTTTTGGCGTGATGTCGCGATAGGCATCCAGCTTGTCGCGGAATTGCGGGATGGTCAGCGGTTCGGTGGTCGAGCCGGGCAGCGCGCTGGCAATGACCATGATGAGATAGTCGATGTCGGCCTGGCTCATCTTGTCGAACAGCGCTTTTGCGCGTGCCTGCGCGTCCTGCGAATAGTCCTGCAGCGCTGCCGGGCGCTGCAGGATATGCAGCTCGAACGCCGCAAACCGGTCCTGATCGAAGCGCAGGGCGCGGGCGCCGTTCGGCAGCTCCCACTCCAGGTCGGTGCGGCACCAGTCGACCACAGGCATGAAATTGTAGCAGATGATCTTGATGCCGGAGGCGGCCACGGCCTCCAGGCTCGCGATCCAGGCGTCGATGGATTTGGTCGCTTTGCCGCCGACCCGCTTGACGTCATCAGGAATCGGAATCGATTCCACCACCGACCAGGTCAATTGCGCACGGCCGGGCTGGCCGTTCTCGATGAAATTCTTGCGCTCCTCGACGGCCTTGCGCGTCCAGGCCTCCCCGATCGGCACCTGATGCAGTGCCGAGACGATATCGCTTGCGCCAGCCTGCCTGACGTCGTCCAGCGACACGGGATCGTTGGGCCCGTACCAGCGCCATCCTTCTAACATCATCGGCTCACTCCCATGGCGTTTTCGAGCGAAGTGGTCACCGGTTCGCGTGAAGAAAACGCGTCAAACAAGACTCAGTTCGCGGTCAGCACCACCTTGACGCTCTGCGAGCGGTCGAGCGCCAGCCGTAGCGCGTCGGGCGCAGTCGACAACGGCCGCTCGGCGGTGACCAGCGCCAGCACGTCGACGCTGCCCGTGCCGATCAGTTCCACCGCGGTCATGAACTCGAGCCCGAAGCGGAACGAGCCGCGCAAATCGATTTCCTTGGCCATCACCGCATTCGACGGCGTCGGGATCTGGCCACCAGGCAGATTGCCGATCTGCACCACGACGCCACCGCGCCTGACGATGCCGATCGCGCTGGCAAGGCCGGCTGCGGTGCCCGAGACTTCGAAGGCGACGTCATACGGACGCGACGCAGCCTGCGCCTTCAGGCCCTCTTCGCCGCCGGAGACGTTCTCGACATGGGACGCACCGAGCCTGGTCGCGAAGGCGAGCGGCGCCGGCGCGATGTCGGCCACCGTGACGTCGGTCATGCCGGCGCGGCGGGCGGCGAGCATGGTGAGAAGCCCGATCGGACCGGCCCCAAAGATGATGCCGCGTTTGCCCCGGATGTTGCCGGCCCGCGCGACGGCGTGCAGGCAAACGGCGAGCGGCTCGGCGAGCGCTGCGGCCTGATAGGAGACGTGGTCGGGGATTTTCACGCACTGCGCCGGGACCGCGTCGAAATATCTGGCAAAGCCGCCCTGCATGTGCGGCGTCTTCGAGGCCGAACCCATGAAATAGATGTTCTCGCAGAGGTTCTGCCGGCCTTCGCGGCAAGCCGTGCAATGGCCGCACCAGCGCGACGGATTGACGGCAACGCGGTCACCGACCTTCAGGTTCGCAGGCATGCCTGCGATCTCCACGACCTCGCCCGAGATCTCATGACCGAGCACCAGCGGCGACGTCACCACGAAATCGCCGGTCCGAGCATGGCGGAAGTAATGCATGTCCGAACCGCAGATGCCGCCGGCGCCGAAGCGGATGCGCACCATGCCCTGGCTAAGCTTCTCGAGCGGATGCTCGATCATCCGCAGATCTTCGGGTCCGAACAGGGTTGCGGCGAGAGCGGTCGAGGTCATCGGTCAAATCCCATGGTGTCTGCAGCTTCGTTCACCCGTCCCGAAAACGAGACGAGCCGTCCAATCTCATCGCCGCCGCGCGCTGCCGCTTTTGGCCTGCACGCCATCTGGTCGTTTCGGCTTCGCCGGTTCGCTTCCGGATCGCGCGGCCCGCTTCCGCGGCGCCGGCGCCCCTGCTGATGGCTCGGCGCCAAAGCTCTGCGCAAAGCGCTCCTGCGAATGCGCGAGATGATCGCGCATGGCGTCGTGAGCCGACATTGGCCGGCGCGCCGCGATGGCGTCGCGCACGGCGCGATGCTCGCTCAGCGCCGCCAGCCAGGTGCCGGGGTTTTCGAAATAATGCGCAAGCTGCGTGAAATAGGGATTGAGGCGCTGGTCGAACAGCTCGCCGACCACGCGCACCAAAACGGCGTTGCCGAGGCATCCGGCGATCGCGATGTGGAAGGCGCGGTCATGAACCATCGAGGCTTCGCTGGGATGCTCGACGTTTGCCATTGCGACAAGGGCCGCGTCGATGCGGGCGACATCGTCGCTGGTCGCGACGCGGGCGGCCTGCTCGGCGATGGCGCTTTCGAGGAATTCGCGGGCGCGCAGCAGCTCGAACGGCCCTTCGAGGACGGCCGAGGACACCGGCGCGGCGTCGGCAGGCTCGGTCACATAGATGCCGGAGCCGACGCGGATGCGGACGCGTCCCTCCACTTCAAGGGCAATCAGGGCTTCGCGCACCGTCGGCCGCGAGATCCTGAGCTGCTCGGCGAGCTCGCGCTCGGTCGGCAAGCGGCTGCCGACCGCGTACTCGCCGCTGTCGATCAGGCTTCGCAATTGATCGGCGACCTGGCGGTAAAGCCGTCTCGCCTCCACAGCTTCCAGCGGCACGCCGGCCTCCCAGAAGGGTCTCGGGGGGAGGCTTGCTGCCCCGTCGACCCCGCCATTTTTGGATAATTGGCCTTACCAATTGACCTGCTACGGCCGCCATGTCAAGCAGCGGCCAAACATCGGGGAAACGACATGCGGCTTGGCCACGCCAATCTCGACAGGATGCCATCGGCCATCCGCCGCCCGGCCTATGACCGCTCCCTGATCACACCAGGCATCGTGCACCTCGGTCTCGGCGCGTTTCATCGCGCCCATCAGGCCGTCGTCATCGACGATTGCCTTGCCGGAGGCGACAATGCATGGGGCATCGTCGGCGCAAGCCTGCGCAGCCCCGACACACGCGATGCCCTTGCTCCGCAGGATCATCTCTACACGGTCGCCGTGCGCGCCGCCGAGGGCACCCAGCATCGCGTCGTCGGCGCGCTGCTGGACAGCGTCGTCGCGCGCGAGAAGCCGGCTGCGCTGGTCGAACGGATGGCCGATCCGGCCATTCGCATCGTCTCGCTCACGGTGACCGAAAAGGGCTATTGCCACACGCCGCAGTCAGGCGATCTCGACGAACGCCATCCCGATGTCGTGCACGACCTCGACAGTCTCGACGCGCCGCGCTCGGCGCCGGGCTTCATCGTGGCGGCGCTGGCACGACGGCGCGCGCTGGGGATTGCGCCCTTCACGGTGCTGTGCTGCGACAATCTCGCCGCCAACGGCCACACCGTGCAGCGGATCGTGACGCAATTCGCCGCGCTCCGCTCAAAGGAGCTCAGTCAGTGGATCGCTGACACGGCCACCTTCCCTTGCACGATGGTCGACCGCATCGTGCCTGAAACGACCCGTGCTGATCGTGATGCGGTGGCTGCAGCGCTCAGGATGCGGGACGCATGGCCCGTGATGACCGAGCCCTTCACGCAATGGGTGGTCGAGGATCGCTTTGCCGCAGGAAGGCCCGATCTCGCCGCGGCCGGTGTCGAGCTTGTGAGCGACGTCAAGCCGTTCGAGCTGATGAAGCTGCGGTTGCTCAATGCCAGCCATTCGGCGCTCGCCTATCTCGGCTTCCTCGCCGGCTACGAGACCATCGCCGACACCATGCAGGATCCGCATTTCGCGCGCCTCGCCGCACAGGTGATGGAAGAGGCCGCGGTGACGCTGACGATGCCTGAAGGCACCGATCTTTCCGCCTATCGCGCCTCCCTGCTCAAGCGTTTTGCCAATCCGGCGTTGCATCACCGCACCTGGCAGATCGCGATGGACGGTTCGCAGAAGCTGCCGCAGCGCCTGCTCGGGGCGATGCAGGATCGGCTCGCCAGGAACCTGCCGATCGCGACGCATGCGCTCGCGGTGGCCGGCTGGATGCGCTACGTGACCGCGTTTGACGAGCAGGGCCGCACCATCGATGTGCGCGATCCCCTCGCCGCCGAGCTGGCGGCGCTGGCGCGCGAGGCGGGTCCCGTTGCGGAACGGCTTGCGCCCGCATTGCTGGGCGTCACGAAAGTGTTCGGGCCGCTCGGCGCCGAGCCGCGGTTGCGCGAGGCCGTGACTGCAGCGCTCGGGCGGCTCTACGCGGAAGGTGCGCGGCGCGCGGTGGAAACGCAGGTTTCGGCGTGACCAGAAAGTGGGCAGCAATGCTGCACCGCGTTCAAAGTCGGACTGAAGTCGCGCTTGATTTTTGCGTTCCATTGCCCCACCCGAGAGATATGGCAAAGGACAACAAGGTCATCGCCGCGAACGCGGCTTTCTACGCCGCCTTTTCGACGGGCGATTTTGACGGCATGAAGCGGATGTGGGCGGATGACGATGCCATTTCCTGCATTCATCCCGGCTGGCCTGCGATCGTCGGCCACGCCACCGTGATCGGAAGCTGGCGCGACATCCTGCAAAATCCTGAGCGTCCGCAGATCGTCTGCGCCGAGCCACAGGCGATCGTCGACGGCGACAGCGCCCGCGTGCTCTGTATCGAGATCGTCGACGGAACCGCGCTGGCCGCCGCCAATCATTTTCGCCGCGTCGGTGACGACTGGCGCATGGTGCATCACCAATCGAGCCCGATCGCGCAGATTGTCGAGCAGGCTGAGGACGATAGAGCGAGCCACCGGGTGCACTGACGGCGACCGTCACGTTGGCGTGATGTACTGTGCATGGGGTTGTTTTGAGGTTTTCGGTTCGGCGGCGATTTCCGACAGCTCGTCCAGCACGAACCGCGCCGTGCCGAAATCATCACCCCGGAAATACATGCTCCGCGTGATGAGCACGGGAATGTAGGCTCGTGAGGCCGACAGCAGCCCGTTGGCGGAATCCTCGATCGCGACGCAATCCGAAGGCGCCAGCTTCAGCCGTGCCAGGATCGCGAGATGGACATCCGGCGCCGGCTTCTTGTGCCTGACATCATCGCCGGCAACGATCGCCTCGAAATCAAGGGCCCAGCGCGGCCCCAGCGCCCGCGACAGCAGCGCATCGATATTGCCGTGCGATGTCGTCGTCGCAATCGCCAGCCGCTGCCCGCGCGCCTTTGCGGCCGTCAGCAGCTCCGCCACGCCGGGCCGCAAGGGGCAGCAGCCGGTTTCGATCAGCTCGGCATAATGCGCGGTCTTGGCGCTGTGGAGCTCGGCGATGTCAGCGTCCGACAAGGCAGGCGCGATCTGTTGGCTGGTGTGGAACGCACGGATGCGCTCCTTGCCGCCGGTCACCCGCAGCAGATCGCCGTAGACGGCCCGGTCCCAGTGCCAGTCGAGACCGTGACGGGCGAAGGCGTGGTTGAAGGCGCGCCGGTGCAGCTCCTCGGTCTCGGCGAGCGTCCCGTCGACATCGAAGATCAGCGCGGCCGCGTTCCGGATCAGTTCTGCAGCGCTCGCTTCCGCCTGCATGGTAGACGCCTCCTGTGGCGGGTGAGCATCGCCTGCACCGGCGGTCGCGTAAAATTGCAATATCTTTTGCCGGACCCAAAAATCTCTTATGAGCGGAGGTGCGCGGCGTCGCGCGAACGGAACTCGGACCTAGCACGGGAAACGCATGCGGCTCTTTATCCTCGGCCTCGGCTATAGCGCCCGGCACTTCGCCCGCAAGTTCGCCGGCAGCTTCTCGCATGTCGCCGGCACGGTCCGCGATCCCAACACGAGAGACGACCTCGCCGGCATCGAGCTGCATGGCTTTGCCGGCGGCCGCCCGGCCGACGCGACGGTCGACCGCATCCGCGAGGCCGATATCCTGCTCGTCTCAATCCCGCCCGCCAGCACCGGCGATCCCGCCCTTGCAGTGCTCGGCGATGTGCTGGCGGCGGGGCGGCGCAAGGTCGTCTATCTCTCCACCATCGGCGTCTACGGCGATCACACCGGCGGATGGGTCGACGAGAGCACGCCGCCGCAGTCTTCCCTCGATCGCGCCCGCATGCGCGTCGCGGCGGAGCAGGCCTGGACGGAGACGGCGCACGGCGATGTCGCGATCCTGCGGCTTGCCGGCATCTACGGCCCCGGCCGCAACGCGCTGGTGACGCTGCAGAACGGCACCGCGCGGCGCATCATCAAGCCCGGCCAGGTCTTCAACCGCATCCATGTCGACGACATCGCGAGCGCCATCATGGCCGCGATCAACCGCAAGAGCGGCGGCACCTGGAACGTCTGCGACGACGAGCCCGCACCGCCGCAGGATGTGATCACCTATGCCGCAGGGCTGATGGGCGTTGCGCCACCGGCCGAAGAGGCGTTCGCGACGGCCGAGATGTCGGCAATGGCACGAAGCTTCTATGCCAGCAGCGCCCGCGTCTCCAATGCGAAACTGAAGCTCGAGCTCGGCGTCACGCTGACCTATCCGACTTATCGGCACGGCCTCGATGCACTGTGGCGTGACGACAAGACGATACTGCCCCCGCGAAAGTAAGAGGGCGTCCAGCCGGCCGCCCTCTTCAAAATCGGCGTCAGCTCAGCACGCCATACTTCTTGAACCAGGCCTGCGCCTGCTTCCAGGCATCCTCTGCCGCCTCCTTGCGGTAGCTGCTGCGGTAGTCGGCATGGAAGCCATGCGGCGCTTCCGGATAGATCTTGAACTCGGCCGTCTTCTTGTTCTCCGCGAGCGCTGCCTTGAGCTGCTCGACCTGAGCTACGGGAATGCCTGTGTCGGCACCGCCATAGAGGCCGAGCACCGGCGCCTTCATCTCGGGCGCGAGTTGCAGCGGGCTCTTCGGCCAGAGCGGATTGGGCGCATCGACCGGCGGACCGTAAAAGGCAACGCCAGCCTTCAGCGCGCCGTTATGGGCGGCATATTCCCAGACCGTACGGCCACCGCGGCAGAAGCCGATGATGCCGAGTCTGGCGGTGTCGCCGCCTTGCGATCCCGCCCAGGCCGCAGTCGCATCGAGATCGGACAGCAGCTCGGCGTCCGGCTTGGCGTTGACGATCGGCAGCAAGTCCTTGATGTCGGTGATCTTGGTGAGGTCCGTGCCCTTGCGGAAGTAATAGTCGGGCGCAACCGCGAAGGCACCGAGCTTGGCGAGGCGCCGCGTCACATCCTTGATGTATTCGTGCAGCCCAAAAATCTCCATCGCGACGATGATCACCGGCGCCTTGGTGTTGCCGGCGGGCCGGGCGAAATAGGCCGGCATCTCCTCGGAGCCGACCTTGATCTTGGCATCGCCGGCCTGAAGGCCATTGGTGTCCGTCGTGATGACCTCGGCACGGACGGGACCCGCCGCAAGCGTATAACCGGCGGCGACAGCCGCGGTTGCGCTCATGAATCCGCGACGCGAGACCGGGGCGACTTTCGTCAAGCCGACGACGTCGGCCGTCATAGTGGTTTCAATGCTCATTTGGTTGATCCTTCCTGATGCCTGGCCCTGATCCCTCAGGCGACGCATTCGCCAATAACTACCTGAGAAACGCAAATCACCAGCGTGCGAGCATTCGCCACGCTCAGGCTTTGCCAGTCCTGGCCGGGGCGGTCTCCGGCATCAGGCTCATCGCGACAAGCCCGACAACCCCCGCGAGCAGCAGGTACCAGGAAGGCGCCAGCGGATCGCCGGTGACATGGAGCAGCCAGGTGACCACGAGTTGCGCCGTGCCGCCGAAGCTTGCGATCGCGACCGCGTAGACGGTGGCGAATACGCCGCCGCGGATGCTCTGGGGCAGCGCCTCGGTGAAGGTCGCATAGAAGGCCGTGAACGGCAGCGAGCCGATGACGGAGAGCAGGCCGAAGCCAACCAGCAGCGACGACGTGCCGGGTGCATGGACGATCCACAGGAAAACCGGATAGGTCAGCAGCAGCGTTACGAGCTGCGGCCAGATCATCACCGGCTTACGGCCGAGACGATCGGCAAGCCAGCCGCCGACGAGCGCGCCCACGAATTGAATGCCGTTGCTGACGAGCGAAACCGCGAACGCAAGCGTCGACGAGACATGCAGCGTGTTCTGCGCATAGGTCGTCATGTATTGCGTGACGTAGGTCGAGATCGTGCCGCTGGCCAGAACCATCAACGCCAGCACGATCAGGCCGATGTGGCGGCGGGCTAGCGAGAGATGGCCCGTGCTTTCCTTCGCCGTAACGCCGGCTTCAGCCTGCGGGATGGTCTCCGGCAAGGTACGGCGCATCCAGACACCGAACGGCAGGCAGACCGCGCCGATCAGAAATGCCACCCGCCAGCCATAGAGGTCAAGCATCTCCGGCGCCATCGTCTTGCTGAGGATGACGCCGACCAGGGCGCCTGCCGTCGCCGCAATCTCCTGGCTCGCCGGCTGCCATGCCACCACCAGCGCCCGACGCTCGGGCGACGCGATCTCGATCAGATAGGCGGTGGTCGGCCCGACCTCGCCACCGAGCGCAAAGCCTTGCACCAAGCGGGCCGCGATCACGATGATCGGCGCTGCAAGCCCGATCGTATTGTACGACGGCGTGAACGTGATGGTCAGGATCGCCGCCCCCATCAGCGCGAAGCTCAGCAGCATGGCCGGCCGGCGGCCGATCCGGTCGGAATAGATCCCAAGCACGATGCCGCCGATCGGCCGCGTCAAGAAGCCTGCGCCGAAGGTCGCCAGGGACAGCATCAGGCTGCCATACTCGCTGCCGCTCGGGAAAAAGGCGTGGCCGATCTGGATCGCGAAGAAGCTGTAGGTGATGAAGTCATAAAACTCGAGCATGTTGCCGACAGTGGCAGCCAGCGCCGCACGTCTGACGCTGAATGGCTCGATTTGCTCGTTTCCCGACGACACTCGTGAATTTCCCGGTACGATTGTGTGCCTGATTTAACCGCGTAGCGGAGTTGCGGCGCAACATCCATTAACCGAAAAAGGGGGTTCTCCCGCCCCTCGCCGCGCCGTCATGTGTTGCGCCCTGTGTGCAGCTTCTCCCAATTCGAAACGTTTCGGCGCAAAAATCGGGCACGATCGTGGCCGCAGAGACACACGATGTCGCCTGAAGACAGCGGGCTCGCACCATTTGACTGAAATTTTCGGATCAGTTGAGCCTTGCAGTTTACTCGAACTTTCTTTGTGACGCTCTAGTTCCACTCCCGAATGTTCCATCTCCAGAACGGAGAAGCGTCTTCCAAGCGCGGCATGTCTTTTCGTTCCGCGCGAAGCAACGCTCATTTCGCCCCGCAGCGATTGCGCACCCGAACGCACAATTGAATAAAGCTTTATCTGATCTGGCATCGAAATGAATTTGGCTCGCGAAGCAATTGAATTGTTGGGACAGGTAGCGCGGATCCTATGGTTCGAAGGCACCAAGCATGGCATGCGTGATCGCGAGTGGATGGCGTTGCGTTTCCTTTCCCGTGCCAACCGGTTCTCGCGGACGCCTTCGGCGCTGGCGAGCTATGTCGGTACGACGCGCGGTACCGCATCGTTCATCATCGGCGAGCTCGAGCGCCTCGGTTATGTGGAGCGAGCACGCTCCTCCAAGGACAAGCGCTCGGTCATGCTGAGCGTGACGCAGCAAGGCAAGAAGTTTCTGGCGCGCGATCCGGTCAACGGCCTAGTCGACGCCTTCGCCATTCTTGATGACGACAGCAAGGTCCGCTTTCGCGATACCTTGCGACACGTGCTCGATCAGGCGGATGCCGCCGAACAGCGGCACCACACCGACGTCTGCAAACGATGCATCTTCCTGCGGGAGGATCGCACCGCTTCGGAGAGCAAGTCGACGGTCGAATTCACCTGCCGGCTGTTTCGCGCGCCGATCGCCGAGGCCGAGATCGAGCTGCTATGCACCAGCTTCGAGCATCACCGACAATAGAAGCTCCGCCGCTTACTTGCGCGCCGAATAGACGACACCGCCGCCGCTGGTTTCGACGACGAGACGGCCGTTCTCGTTCCTGATCTCCTCGATCCGGCCGAGATTCGGCACCTGCTGCCCGAGCACGGCCTCGACGACACCGTTCGGACCCTGGAGGATCGCGATGCCCTCATAGGCCTGGCGGACCGACCAGCCCTTGATCACCTTTCGCGGTGCCGAGCTGCGCTCGACCGGAGCCACCGAGCCCGTGGTCTCCGGCGCGGCGACCGACGCCATCACCGGCATCGCCGGCGACGGCTGCGCGGCGACTTGCACCGGTGCCTGGATCTGAGCCTGGGCGAGCCTGTCGAGCTTCGCCGTGGAAGATGAGCTGACCCGCTCGATACGATCCAGATTCTCGGCAAACCGGCCGAAGCGATCGCTGGTTGCCTTGCTGGACTGATCGACCGCGGTGCGCAGGCCGTCGAGGTTCTCTGATACGCCGGACAATTGCTTGCGCAACTGGGCGACCGTATCGCGCAGATTCCTGATCTCCGCATTGGCCGCGACATTATTCTGGCCCGGCTGCGTGGTGAGATATGCGATGACGCCGGTACATGCGCAAACCACCAGAATGGCGGCAACCGCCAATGTCGCGAGCGGAGCGACCCAGGTCGGACGCGGTGGTAGCGGCTTGGCCACGATCACCGCCGGCTTGATCACGACCGGCGCGGGCTTCGGTATCGCCATCTTGTCGAGGCGCGCCTTGGCACGAATGCGCTTCAATCCCTCGAGCGCTTCTTTCGCTGCGGTTTCGTCGCTCGACACGGGTGCAGGCCTGGCGCCTGCCGCGGGCCTGGCCGCGCGCGTATTGTTGTTAAGCTTGGTATCGCGTGTTTCCGGAGCAGGCTTCGCCGTAGCGCTCGAATCCGCGGCTTCTGCGGGACGCGCTTTTCCATCGGACAACATTTGAAAATGCTCCGTTCGTGTCGATCTGTCGAACGAAGGTAGCTGACGAAGCTTGCCTGAGACGTGCGTATCGAAAATAGTTCGTCATGCATGATGCACACGAATGCAACGCATCGTGCGCGAGAAAAAAGTGCGACTCGAAAGACACACACTCGCCAAGATTTCGCCAAGCTGGAGTCTTGCCGCCATACGTGAGTCGAATTGTCGCATGCGGGTGCACGGCCAGGAGAGTCAATCCGGAGTTGAAAACCAAGCACTGCAACGGCTCAGCGCCACTACCCAAAATGGCTGTAATTGCACGGGCATATGGAACTTAATAACCGTCACAGTGCGAAACTGGTTCGGATTTCAAATCAACTGCTGCGCTTTGACACACCAAGAAACAACCGGAAACAAACCAACAGTATCAAGCACACGTAGCAAACGCTTTGTTCCGCACGCTTGATCGGAAATCGGCAATTGTTACGGTCTGTATCAAGTGATTCTTGCCCGTTGGCGAGGAGATCGACTGAGTGCAGTAGTGTTCGAACGCGATGAGCAACGTGACGCAACTGGACCAGGTCGCTGTCTCAATCCGCCCCGCAAGGTGATCCGTAAGACACCCGCCGGGCTTCACGCAGTAAGCGTTCAGTATCGAGTCGAAGTAGCAGGCCCGCACACGCGTGGGCACTGAATGCGTAGGGCTGCCCGCGAATATCGAGACCACAATAACGGTTCGCGGGAGGGAATATCGTCAAACAGCATGGCTGGCGAGCCGGGGCATCACAACAAACCTCCCGGCCACAGCAAGTGCGAAACAGGGGCGACTGACTGATGTACATTATCGTTGATGATCGCGAGAGCGTCACGAACAGCTACGTAGGAGGCCTCGTACGCGAAGGCGTATCGTCGATCGGCTTCTCCTCGGGAGAATTCTGGGACTGGCTTCAATCCGCGAATGAATCGGACCTGGCAGCCGTCGATGCCTTCCTTCTGGGGGACTGCGATGCCCGCGGAAGCCTGCCAAGGGCGATGCGCAAACGGTCTACGGCGCCGATCATCGCCATGAGCGGCCAGAAGATGCTCAAGAACACGTTGGAGCTGTTCGAATCCGGCGTGGACGACGTCGTCCACGTGCCGATCCATCTGCGTGAGATCCTCGCCCGAACGGCCGCAATCGCGCGCCGCCGAGTGGGTGAGTTGCCGAGGCCCTGCGAGACCAGGATTCAGGTCTTCTTCAACGGACGTGACCCCGAGATCGCGGGCCACGCCCTGACGCTGCCCCGCCGCGAACTGCGCATTCTCGAATATATGGTCAGCAACCACGGCAAGTGGATCACCAAGACGCAGATCTTCAACGCGGTCTACGGCATCTTTGAATCCACGTTCGACGAAAGCGTGATCGAGAGCCATGTCAGCAAGCTACGCAAGAAACTCCGCGACCGCCTCGGCTTCGACGCGATCGTGGCCCGCCGCTATGTCGGGTACCGGCTCAACATCCCGGCCAACGAGAGCATAGATGAGCCGATGCAGGACCTCGACGAGGTCGGCATCCTGCTGAACCGGGCCCATCCCGCCCCACCAGCGTACCCGGCCGGCAACTAAAGCGCCGCCCGCAAACGACCACCGGCCTCTGCAGGAAGATCCCGCAGAGGCCGATTTGTTGTCGCGGGCAGAAATCCCGCCACACCGGCGCAGCGTCGCAAGGCCTGCGCGTTACGGCTTCTGCTGGAATTCTTCCTTGGAGACGTAGTTGAAATCCTCGACCAGGACGTCCTGGACGATGTCGGCCTGCATGCGCTCGTTGACGCGCCGTTTGATCGCCGCGGTGAGGACGGAGAGATCGTAACGGGCGAGCTTCCTGAAATCGAGCTTGTCGTCGGCGTAAATCCTGCGGAAAGCCTCGTCGACGACGAATGGCTCCGGTGGAACGGTCAGCTGGTGCATGGTCTTCGCCTCCACGGTGTAGACGAAGCGTGCAACGATGTAGCCCTGCACGGCGCCTGCCTCGACCATGGGCACGCTCAGCGCCCGCGTCTTCTGGTATTGCAGCCCATCCAGATATTCGTCCTTCGCTGGCAGCAGGCTGCCGTTTTCCTTCCAATAGGCCACGCCATAGCTCGTCCCCGCGGTGAGGATGCATACCCAGAGCCCGGCCAGCACCAGCTTGATCATGTTCTATCCTGCGCTACACGCCCGGTGTACGTGCCGTCGGATTCGGCCTCCTTGATCGCCCTGACGAAGATGCTCGCGACCTCGCGCACGGCGTCGTAATGCATTTCGAGGAGGGAGCGGTTTCGCTCGAGCTTCTCGCGCAGCCGCTGGATCTCCTCGGTGATCTCGCTTTCGCTGCCGAGATGCATCCTTGCCCGCATCAGGCGGACGAATTCCAGCATGCTTCGGCTCTTGCGGGCGCTGAAATCGTCGAAATCGATTTTCTGTCCGGTCGCGAGCGCACCGGTCTCCTCCTCGACGATGGTTTCGAGCCGGCGTATCGCGGTCAACAGGCCCGATACCTCTTCGGAACGCGTCGCCTCCAGCCTTGCCGCATCGGCGTCGTCGGATATCACCTCGCTGCCGACTTCCGACAGGAGCGCGGGCAGCGGAGCATTGCCCGCTGCGATCTCCGTCGTTAGCTCGATGTCCGCGACCGGTTGTTCAATCACCGCAGCCGCTGCGCCTTGTTCTACCTGCATGGCAATTCACCCCTCACCTTTCGTCACCCGTGTCCCGATCCCTCCGGCCTTCCCCGACGCGTCGGGGCCTGCCGGATGCGCAGCCGCAAGCTGCTTGGCAATTCCGATCCCCTTGCCTTTCGCAAGCTGGGCGCCGAGCTGCTCAGCCAGCATCGATTTCCAGATGCCGCCCGCGGTGCCCTTGCCGAACACTTCTTCCGACTCCTTCGGCAGCATCGTCTCGACGAAGGTCTGGAGGATGAAGGCCTCGAACTTACGATAGACCTCGTCAGGGCCCGGCTTCTTGATCACCTGCACCGGCGGTCCGTTCACCACACCCGATTGGGCGGTATCCGCAACCTGCGCCACGGATTGATCGGCAGCTGCGGTGGCCGCCTTGCCGGCTTCGGCATCCATCGACGCGGCGAAATTGGCGCCGGACGATTTCAGCGCGTCGAGCTTCGCCGTCGCCGCGCGCTGCGTGACCGGATCGGCGGCGTCGAGGACATCGAGAACGAGGTCGGGGGTCGCGGTCACAATCATGTCTTGATCCGGCTGGCTGGCCGCGGCATCAAATCGCGCACGGCGGCATGTGTTCCCGTCACGTCCTCGAGCGAGCGCTTCTCGGCGTCGCGCAGCTTGTCGGCGAGCGCAGCTCTAGCGACGTCCTCGAGCCGCCTCACCCGCCTATTCTCCGAGCGGACCTTGTCGAGCTGCATCGCAGCGCGCTCCTTCACAGCACGTGCGCTGACGCTGGTCTTGTTGAGACGCCGCGCGATCGATTCGCTCGACGATCCGGCTGGCGCTTTTCCTTCGTTCAGCATTTCCACCAGCCAGGCCTGCTCATCCTGCATGGTCTGCTCCTGCTGGCGCAATTGCGCGAGCTGCCATTCGGACAGCCGGAGCTGAAGCTTCATCAGCGAGACGATACGGCTGAGCTTGCCGGCGCGCGAGGTCATGCCCCCTCATCCCGCCAGCCATGACGACACGCCAAGCATGAACTGCGTCAGCAATTCGTCACTGGTGAGGTAAAGCAGCAGGAAGCCGCCGAACAGGACGAACGGCACCGAGACGAAATAAACCGGTATCGCAGGCGTCAGCTTGTTGATGAGACCGACCGAGAAATTGACGATGACGGAATAGACGATGAAGGGACTGGTAATCCGCAGCGTCAGCACGAACGCCTCCGCGAGCCGGCTCACCAACTGGTTCAGCGCCATCTCGCCGGTCAGCTGCTCGCCGGGATGCCAGACGTCGTACGAGTTCATCAGCCCACGCAGCACCTGCCAGTGCTGGTCGGTCAGGAAGAACAGCGTGGTGACGGCGGCCATGATCAGCGGCACCACGGGCGGCGCTGGGTCGGTGTCGCCAACGGGCGTGCCCGGAATACTGCTGAGCCCGATCGCGCTCGCCATCACGGTGAGCATGGTCTGGAGCGCGAGGAAGAACACGCGCCCGCCGAGGCCGATGACGCTGCCGACCACCAGTTCGGTGACGATCAGCAGCGCGAGCGTCAGCGGCGAGGCGCCGTCCACAAGCGGCTTCAGGATCGAAACCAGGATCGGCGTCAGCGCAAACGTCGTAACCAGCGCGACAAACAAGCGGATCTGCGGCGGAACGTTCACGCTGGAATAGCCGGGCACCAGCATCAGGCAGGCGCCGATGCGGCAGAACACGATGAACGTGGCGAGCAAATTGTCGGTGAGGCCGATGATCACGAAATGGCTCCGAGTGCGCGGATCTCGGCACTGCGAGCGACCTCGACATGCGACAGGATCGGCAAGGTCGGGAACACTCTTTCCAAAATCATGCGCACATAGGGCCGCGCCTCCGGCGTCACCGCCAGCACCACGCTGGTGCCGTCCTCGGTGAACTTCCGGACCGCGGCGCTGGCTTCGGTCGCGAACTGCTCGATCAGCCGCGGGTCGGCGTCGAATTCGACGACGTCGCCCTTGGCGTCCCGCTTCAGGCTCTGATGGAAGGCGAGATCCCAGCGATTGCCGAGGCGAAGGACGTTGAGCACGCCGTTGTCGGCGAGGTCGCCGCAGATCTGCTGGGCGAGGCGCATCCGCACATGCTCGGCGACCTGCTCGGAGCGCCGCACATGCGGCGCGATTTCGGCGATCGCCTCCAGGATCAGATGCAGGTTCCGGATCGACACCCGCTCACCGAGCAGGATCTTCAGGATCGCCAGCAGGCCCGAATAGGAGATCTGCGACGGGCAGAGATCGTCGGCCAGGCGCTTGTACTCGGGCTCGAGCCTGTCGAGCAGTCCACGCATGTCCTTGTAGGACAGCAGCTGCGAGAGGTTGGCCCTGAGCACTTCGCTCAGGTGCGTGAGCAGCACCGACAGATTGTCGACCGGCTTGCAGCCCTGCCGCTTGACCTCTTCGGTGAAGGCTTCCGTCACCCACAACGCCTTCATGCCGAACGCAGGCTCGATCACCTCGTCGCCGGGCACGTCGGGCTTGCCGTCCTTGTCCACCAGCACCATCACCTCGCCGATGCGGAGCTCGCCATGGGCGACGCGCGTGTCGTGAATCCGGATCTGGTATCCCTTCGGGTCGATCGACAGATTGTCCGACAGCTTGATCTCTGGAATGACGAAGCCGTATTGCTTGGCGAACTTCTTGCGGATCTTGGCGACGCGGTGGGCAAGCTCGTTGCGCGAGCCGAGCAGGTGAACCGAGAGATGGCTGCCGAGCGACAGCTCGATCTCGGCGGTCTTGAGCGATTCCTTGACCGATTCCTTGACGTCGTTCTGGGCCCGCTCTTCCGCCTTGCGCGCGTGCTCTTTTCGCTCGCGCGCCGCCTGCCGCCTGGGCAGCGAATAGCCGACGAAGGCCATGACGCCGCCCAGCAGCACGAACGGTGCCATCGGCAGCCCCGGCATCAGAGCAAGCACGAACATCATCAGGGAGGCCGCAGAGACCGCACGCGGATAGCCGCCGAGCTGCCGCAGCACCGCCTGCTCCGCCGAGCCCCTGGTGCCGCCCTTGGACACCAGAAGACCCGCCGACAGCGACACGATCAGCGCCGGCATTTGCGACACCAGACCGTCACCGACGGAGAGCTTGGTGTAGACGTCGGCGGCGCGCGACAGCGTCAACCCATGATGGGTGACGCCGATGATGATGCCGCCGAAAATGTTGATCGCCGTGATGATCAGGCCGGCGATGGCATCGCCACGGACGAATTTCGAGGCACCGTCCATCGCACCGAAGAACGCGCTCTCTTCCTCGAGCTCGCGGCGCCG
Source organism: Bradyrhizobium guangzhouense (assembly GCF_004114955.1). Taxonomy (NCBI): domain Bacteria; kingdom Pseudomonadati; phylum Pseudomonadota; class Alphaproteobacteria; order Hyphomicrobiales; family Nitrobacteraceae; genus Bradyrhizobium; species Bradyrhizobium guangzhouense. The sequence continues at coordinate 1,638,266 of NZ_CP030053.1, read as the reverse complement.
GCGTTGTGCCTCCTTGTCGTCGATCAGGCCCGCGGACAGGTCCGCGTCGATCGCCATCTGCTTTCCGGGAATTGCGTCCAAAGTGAAGCGGGCGCCGACTTCGGCAATACGCGTCGCGCCCTTGGTGATCACGACGAAATTCACCGTGACCAGGATGGCGAAGATGATCAGACCGATGACGAAATCGCCGCCCATGACGAATTGCGAGAAACCGGCGACGACGTGCCCCGCGGCCTGCTCGCCCTCCCCGCCGCGCGACAGGATCAGCCGGGTCGTTGCGATGTTCAGCGCCAGCCGCAGGATCGTCGCGATCAGGAGGACGGTTGGAAAGGCGGAGAAATCGAGCGGTCGCTGAATCCACAGCGCGACCATGAGGATGAGCGCCGACAGCGCGATCGAGAAGGCAAGGCCGAGATCGATCAGAACAGGCGGAATCGGCAGGAACAGAATCGTGAGCATCGTCACGATACCGCCAGCGAAGAAGGCGTCCGCGCCGAAGCGTCGCGGGTTCGGCAGGCTAGCAGCTAACGTATCGGCCATGGGTCACCGGGCGGCAGGGTCCGCCCTGCAATCTGCCCCGCAAAGCTTACGCGAGGGTGGTGACGGGCCCCGCGGATCAGAAGCCGTGCTCGATCCGCGAATAGACCAACTCGGTGAAGGTGGAGAGATGGGCGCCGATGAAGGAGCCGGAGATGGCCACGACCACCAGGATGACGATGATCTTCGGAACGAAGGTCAGGGTCGCCTCCTGGATCTGGGTCAGCGCCTGGATCAGCGCGATGACGATGCCGACCAGCATCGCCGCGCCGACTGCGGGTCCGCACGCAACGAGGATGGTCCAGATCGCTGCCTGAACGAGGTCGAGGGCGTCCCGCTCGTTCATGGCTAGTTGCTGATCGTGAGACCGGGGCCGACCGCGACCTTGGTGCCGTCCTGCAGGGTCGCGACCGAGCCGTTGCTGTTGATCGAGATCGACGCGACCTTGCCGGTGAAGGTCGCTCCGGTCGAGTCGGTGAAGCTGACGTTCTTTCCGATCAGCCCGTCCGCCTGCGACAGCGACTGCGAGGAGAGCAGCGAATCCAGCTTCGTGTTGGTTTGCATGGCCTGCTCGACCGTCGACAGCTGGGCGAACTGACTCATATATTGCGACGTATCCGTCGGATTGGTCGGATCCTGGTTCTTCATCTCGGCGATGAGGAGCTGGAGGAAGGTGTTGTAGTCGACGCCGCTGCTTGAGGGTGTCGAGCTGGACGAGGTCGAGCCGGTCGAGCTGGTGCTTGTGGTATCGGTCGCGCTGGGGACGTTCATTGGCCTCTCCGCTGTCAGGCAGCCTTGAATGGAGATTCGGTGGTGGCGCCGGCCAGGATCGCCTCCTCCAGAGGGAATAGCGCCCGGATCCGCTTGAGCGCCTCGAAGTAGCGGGTTCCGCCGACCATCTCGTCGATGGCGGCGAGCCCGTCCAGCATCTCGCGGTTCTCGCATACGGCCAGCAGAGCCGCGTGGTGCTGCCCGTAGAGCGAGCCGGCTGCACCGACATCCGTCGGATTCATCAGCATGAGCTGGACGATGAAATAGAGCTGGCGCATCGCGGTGGTGGCATCGGCCGCCTGCATCACCTGTCCTTCCAGCAGGAACATCACGTCGTTGACGAGCTCGAGCGAGACTTTGCGGTCGACGCGCAGCACCGCTCCGTTGATGTAGACGCGTTCGCCTGCCCGCAAGGAGATCTTCATTAAAGCGCGTCTCGGATCAGACGGTTGATTTCGACGAGCTGCATCACGTCATTCGATCGCTCCTCGCGAAGGCGATCGGCTTCCTTGACGACCCACAGGCCAATCGAGATGATGTCGGCGCGCAGCTGCTCGGGCAGCCCGTTCTCGGGATGCGCGAGATCCTCGATGAAGATGGTCCACAGCCGCCGGACATAGAGCAGGCTCTGGACCTGATCCTCAATGCTGAAGCACTCCCGCTGCAGCCGCTCCAGCCGGTCGATGCCGAGGCTGAGCGCCTGGCGCTCGCGCCCTCGCGCCTCGTGGCCGCTGTCCTCAACGACCGTTTCATAGGCTTCAAAAGTCATCCGTAACACTCTGCGCAGGTAATTGCAGGAAACTGAAGGCGAACGCGACGGTTGCTCGGCCTCAGAGATAGTTGATGAGGCTGATCTTCTGGAGCTGTGAGGTGAGTGCGAGCGCCGTCTGGATCTGGGTCTGCAGGGCATTGACGCGTACCGACGCCTCGGTCGGATCGACCTGCTCCATGCCGACGATCTGGTTGTTCAGAATGTCCTTCTGGGTCTTCAGCTTGTCGGTCGCGGTGGTGATGCGCTGCTGGACCGTGCCGACGTCGCCGCCGAGCGTCGCGAGGTCGGTGATGGCGCTGCCGACGAGGCCGATGGCCTTGTCCACGACCACCTGGAACGTCGACTGGCTCAGGTTCGCATTTCCGAGATCGGCCATCATGGTGTAGGCCTCGGCGAGTTTGCGGAAGCCCGTCTGGTTGGCGCTCACGGACGTATCGGCGATCTCCGTCGTCGAGATGCGGCTTTGCATAGCCTGATCGGTGGCCGTCGACCAGTTGGTGTTCCAGGCCGGGCTTGCGAACTCGGCATCGAATGGGCCGTTGAGGAACGTCTGCATCTGGGCAGGCGTAATATTGGCCACGCTAGGCGAGGATTGCGTGAAGCCGAAAGCCGCATTGAAATCGGCATCGACCTGGTTCTTGCTGGCCGAGCCGGCCTGGTAAGCCGTGATCGGCTGGTTCTGCGTGTTGATGCCCGAGAACAGGTACGAACCGTTGTAAGAGACGTTCAGCGCGCCGATCAGATCCTGGAGATTGGAGGACGCCGGCGGCAGGATGATCCGCCCTCCACCGTCCGTGCTCCGGGCCGCGATCAGGTCCTTGAGGAAATCAGTCGCGGTCGAGCTGAGCTGCGTGATGCGGTCCTGGGTTACGTCCAGGCGCCCTCCGACGAGGCCGTTGGTGTCGACGAGCTGATCGGCGAAGCTCAGGTCGGCCCGCAAGGTGACGTCGCCGCCCGTCGTCGCACCGAGCTGGAGGCCGACATCGGCGAAGCGGCCGGTGGTCGCTTCCGTCGACGCCTTGCTCAGCGCAGCCTGGTTGCTCGTGATCGAATACCTCAAGGACGAGGACAGCACGAGGGTGGAAATGTAGTTGGCGCTCATCATCACGGATTCCCCGCGGCGGCTAGCAAGGCTTGCAACATCTGGTCGACAGTCGAAATGATCTTCGAGGAGGCCGAATAGGTACGCTCGACCTGGAGCATCAGCGACATCTCGTCGTCCATGTTGACGCCGTTGACGTTCGACAGCGCCGTCGTGCTGCGGTTGAGCAGCGTGTTCTGGTACTGGGAGTTGTCGTTGGCGGCCTTGCGCTCGTTCTCGATCCAGCTCGTCGACGACGACGCGTAGTCGATCAGGCTGCCGTTCGGCTTGCCCTGCGTCGTCGCATCGAACGGCTGCGAAATGTCCATGTTGCCGATGAGCTGCTGCAGCCGGGTCGAGAAGCCGCCGTTACCAGCCGTGTTGTAATTATAGGCTGCATTCCCGCTGATCGCGCCGTCGCGCAGCAGATTCGGGTTGCCGCCCAGGGTCGGATCGACCGACGCCGCAACCGAGATCGTGCCGGCGAGCCCCACCGAGACGGTGGCGCTCGCGGGCATCGCCGGTGCGCCAGGGTAAGTGAAGAGACCGGGAACGTCGGGCAGCGCTGCTCCCGACTGGTCGCTCTCCCTGAAACTATTGACCAGGCCGCGTGCGATCTCGTCGAGCTGGCTCTGATAGGTGACCGTGTCGGTGTCGCGCAGTTGGGCGAGGCCGGCGAGCTTGCCGGACTTGAGTGGCATCACCGAGTTGGCGCCGGTCACCGGCACGCCGTCGATGAAGACCGCGTTACCCGTCGTGCTCGCCGAATACGCGTTGGTCGGAGCGAAAGTCACCGCCCGCGCCGTCTTGTCGAACAGCACCACGCCGCTGTCGGCATAGAGGGCAGCATCGCCATTGGTGCGGATCGTCATCGTGACGCCGACTTCCTGCGACAACTGGGAGACGATGCTGTCGCGCTGGTCGAGATAGTCGGTTACGTCGTCACCGGCAATCGTCCCCTTCACGATCGCCGTGTTGACGGTCTGGAACTGGGAGAGCAACTGGTTGATGTTCTGGACCGACGTCTTCATGTCGGCATCCGCGCCCTCGCGCACCGACTGCACGGTCTGCGTCGCCTGGTTGAGCGCATTCGCCATGTCCTTGGCCGACGTCACTGCGGCCTGAGCCAGCGTGGTGTTGTCAGGCGCGTTGGCGTATTGCTGCAGCGCCTGCTTCAGCGCATTGAGCTGCGCCGTCGGAGACTGGTCGAGCTGTGGATCGTCCACCGTGGCGGAGGCGATCTTCTGGAGGCCGTCATAGATCGCGCTCTGCGTGGCGGCCGCCGAGGTCGCGGTCAGGACGTTGCCGTACAGGCCCGAGGATGCGGCGCGCTGGATCGCCGCCACATAGACGCCGGCGCCGGGAAGATTGTCCAGCACCGTGATCTTGCGCGAATAGCCGGTCGAGCTGGCACCGGCGATATTGCGCGAGATCGTCGACGACTGGATGCCCGACGCCATGAGCGAGTTGCGGGCGGAGTCGAGGGCTGAGGTAAGGGACATGGCCTGCTCTTGAACGATCTCTTGCCGGAAATCGGCGCCGACGGACTCAGCGCTTCAGGTTGACGACGACGTCGAGCAGATCGGCGCCGGTCTGGAACGATTTCGAATTCGCGGTGAAGCCGCGCTGCGCCGAGATCATGTCGGTCAGCTCGCTCGCAAGATCGACGTTGGAGTCTTCGAGAGCGCCGGACTGGATGGTTCCGAGGCCACCCTGGCCGGCGAGGCCGACCTGCACGTTTCCGGAGTCCAAGTTCGGCGAATAGACGTTGCCGACTTCGGGTGTCAGGTGATCCGGGCTCGGCACAGTGGCGAGCGCAACCTGGAAGCTCGGCAGCTCAGTGCCGTTCTTGAGCACCGCGGTGACCACGCCCTTGCTGTCGATGTTGACCTTCTCGACGGCAGATGGCGCGTTGCCGTCGACAGTCGCCTTGAAGTCGAAGCTGGAGGCGACCTGGGTCATGGCCGAAAGGTCCATGGTGAAGGCCGAGCCGCCAGGAACGTTGAACGAGAGCGTCTTGGGGCTCGCGGCAGCCAGCGCGCCCTTGCCGGCCGCGGTGACGTCGAAGCTGAATGCGGTCGTGGCCGAGGGACCGCCCGTGAGCAAGCCGGCGCCGTTGTAGACTTCGATGTCCCAGGTGTTCGCGCCGGTTTTCGCTGCATAGACGTCGAGCGTTACGGCGTTGCCGATGTTGTCGTAGGTCACCATCGACGTTTTCGACGTGTAATTGCCTGGACCAGCCGCAAGGGCCGGTGAAGCGACATTCGCAGCGCTCGGATCCAGATTGGCGGCCACGGTCGCCTTGGTCGAGGGCGAGGCCTGCAGCGCCATCTGGTTGACGTTGATGACCTGGAGACCGCCGAAGCCGTTGGCGGCGACATTGGGCGCAGCGCCGTTCTGGATGTTGTAGCCCATCAGCTGGAAGCCGGCCGTATTGACGAGGTTGCCGGTGCTGTCGGGCACGAACGAGCCGGCACGCGTGAGGAAGTTGTTGCCATTGGCGTCCTGCACGACGAAGAAGCCGTTACCCTGGACCGCAAGGTCCGTCGTCGAGGTCGTGAACTGGAGGTTGCCGGGGTCGGTGATGGCGTAGCGGACATTTGTCTCGACCGCGCCGGAATCGTAATTGCCTGAGCCGCTCTTCAGGATCAGCGAGGAGAATTCCGTCGAAGCCCGCTTGTAGCCGACCGTGTTGACGTTCGCGATGTTGTCCGAGACCGTCGACAGCTTGTTGGACTGCGCGTTCATCCCGGAAACGCCGGTGCGCATAACACCATACAGGCTCATGTAGTGGGCTCCTTTGGCAGATCGTCGTTACAATGGGGGATCTTGCTTGCGCGGGGCTGATGGTTGGCGGCGATGCACAACTTCATGTCGTCTTCGGTTGACAGAACGCGCGCGCCTTGTCGGTCCACGCGCCGAAGCCGCTGGAAACGAGATGCGCGACGATGTGGCAGACATAGCGCTTCTGCGCCGGCTGATTGTTGGGACCGGCATTGTAGCGGGCGACTGCCATGGTCCAGCTTCCCTCGCGCTGCTTCAGCTCCTTCAGGAATCGCGCGGCGTAGTCGACATTCTTCGCCGGATCGAACATCGCCCGTACCGACGTGAACTTGTCGCCGTGAAAATAGTGGTTGATCTGCATGCAGCCGAGGTCGATCAATTTGATGCCCCTGGCTCGCATCGCCTCGAAGTTCGCGATCGCGTCGTCCATATCCTTGGCGAACACGGTCTGCCCCTCGGCACCGAGTGCGTAGGGATAGAGCGCGCCGCGCCGGCCGGTTTCGGTGAGGCCGACAGCATAAAGGATGCCGAGCGGAATCCCGTGCTGCCGCGAGGCGCGCATCATCTCCCGCTCGCAGGCGCTCGAGGCGTCGGTCGCTGCCGCCCCGGCGGTGCTCGCATTATAGATAAACAGGGCCGCGACGAGACTGCGGCGCCACGTCCTGGTCATGGCGTGCCTCCTGGTTGGGCTGCTGGTCCTGGCGGGGTTGCCGCGCGCCGCCGTCTGATTGACCGGACGACGCGCCCGCACCGCCGAAAGCGCCTTGCGACTGCGATGGATGCTGCTGCTGGCCGGAGAGATGCGGTTGCGCCTGGCCGGATCCCGCCTGGAAGCCGTCGAGCGAACCGTGCTGCACCGGCGCGACGTCGGCGACATAGCCCGCCGACTGCATCAGGTCGCGGATCTGGTCGCGCTGCTGATCCAGCATCGTGCTGGTGTCCTTGCGTTCGGCGGCGAGCTGGACCGACACCTCGTTGCCGACGAGACGAAGACGCATGGTGACATTGCCGAGATCAGGCGGCTCGAGATTGACGGTGAGGATCTTGAGCGGCTGATCCGTGGGACTGTTCTGCGCGCCCACGAGATCTGCCGCGGCGGACGCAGCCGGCGCAGGCGAACTCTTGAGCTCCGACACGACGGCGTTTGCGACCTGCTGGGTCGCGCTGAGTTGCCCAACAGGAGGCAGATGAGTCTCCTGCTGCAACACCGTGACCTTGGTCGTCTCAGGCAAGGCATCGCGGCTCGCGGACCTTGCGGCGCGCTCGACATTCGCCGCGACGGCCTCGAAGCCCGGTGTTGCGGGCATCGCATCTGGTTGACGCGCGCTTGCCTGCGGCATCGCCGCGATCTGTGCGCCTGGAATCTGCCGCCCGTGCACGGCGGACGTATCGCCGCCGGAACGCGCCACAGTCGAAGGCGTGACGGTAGATCGAGCGATGTCTGCCGCCGCCCTTGCATCGCCGATGCGTTGCTTCGCCGCCAAGGGATGCTCGTCCCGGGCCGACGTCTCCTTCTTGTCAACGGACGGCTGTGAAGCCAGCCCTGTCACCACCTGCACGGCAGCAAGCTCTTGCCCCATGATCGCCGGAGGGTTCAATCTGCTCGAGACATCCGCCTTCGCAACCTGATCGGCGCACTCTTGCTTGCTCGACGATTTGGTCTCCTCGGTGCGCTCATGCAGCGGTTCGTCCTTCGACGTGTCACGCTCGGTCAACTGGGTCACGCGCGAACGCGCTGGGGCAACCTTGGTGGTCGTATCGGTCCCCTGATCGTCCAAAGCCCGCTTGGCCATGTTCGAGACGGTGTGGAGCAGATCGTGAAATGAGGAATGGTCGGCAGCTTTCGCGCCCGGTGCTGCCACGCCTTTCGTCGACCGGTTCATTCCCCGCGCAAGGCCTTCGGCGAGACCAGCGAAGAGCTGTCCGGAGGTTTCACTGAGCTTGGTCATGGTCGGTGATCCGTGGTGAGAAGCTCCAGTTCGCCGAGCTGCGACTTCGCACGCGCAAGCATCGCGTTCGACGAGCCGAGATCGATCCGCGCCGGCGTGGGCGGCGGCTTGTCGGCCATCATGACGGCAGCGGGGCCCGTGATCGACTTGCGAACGTCGAGCGCGAGCTGGAGGGTTGCGTTGAGGAGCAGGACGTCGCGTTCGGCCAGCTTCGACCGGTCGAGCGCCTTCAGCTCGGCGAAACCGCCGTCATATTCGTCGGTCAGCGTGCGAGATGCGCCGCGATAGAAATGGGCGCGCTCCCGATCGGGCGTGGCGTCGGCGCTGAGCGCCAGCGCCCGCTCGGCCGCGAGGCTGACGACAGCGAGCTTGCCACGGATCAGCGCGCCGCGCGCAATCACCAGATACAGCTTGAGGCGGCTGGCGCGGTCGACCTGTTCCAGTAGCGCCGCGACCCGTGCAAAACGACCATCGTCCAGCGCCAGGCTCGATTGCGTCAGTCCCGTGGAGAAGCGCTGCCAGAAATCGCCGGCATAGACCGAGTTGTGGTAGTGGCGAATATAGGCCAGCGTCAGGAACTCGAACTTGTCGAAATCTTCGGCTTGCCCGACCAGCAGGATCTCGCGCCGCAGTGCCGCCTCTTCGACAAGCGTGCCCGGCAGCAGCAGGCGTGCATCGTCCAGACGCTCGATCGCCAGCGATGCCTCGGACCTCGCAAACAGCGCTCCCTGGACCAGCGCCACCTGCCCGCCCATGCCGGCCGGGATCGTGCGCGGCTTGACATCCTTGAGCAGGTCCCTCGCCTCGTCCTGCCGTCCCTCGACGTAAGCGAGAGCGCCGTCGAACAGAGCCTTATCGACGTTGATCTTGTCGCGCGGCAGCTTGCGGACGATCTGCGGCGCGCCGCCCGACAGCAGATAGATCACGACCGCCTGACCGTTCTGCGGGTTGCTCCACACGGTCGGATCTGCGGCGAGAAACTTCTCGCCGATCTGGCGGATCAGGGCGATATGGCTGCCATGCGCCGCAGTATCGCCATGGGCGATGCCGTCCTGCACCGCCTGCAGCGCGCGGACCAGCTCATACGGCTCGCCGGACGACAGCGCCGGATCGGAAAAGGCGCGTGTCGCCGTCAGCGACAACAGCATCAACAGCACAGTGCGGAGCAGCGGTCTGGTCACGGACGCTTCTCCCGGATCAGGATTTCGATCCGTCGATTTTGCGCAGCCGCAGGATCGGTCGGAAGTTTCGGCCGCCGGTCGGCATAGCCTTCGACATGCTCGATCCGCTGGGCATCGATGCCGGAGCGGACCAGCATGTAGTAAGCCATCTGCGCGCGCGCCGTGGACAGCCGCCAATTGTCGTAATTGTCGGATTTGTAGGGCCTGTTGTCGGTGTGACCACGTACGATGATCATGCCGCGACGCTTCGCGATGAGCGGACCGATCTTGTCGATGACGCGAACGAGCTCTGGCCGCGGCTCAGCCGAACCGACCGCGAACATGCCGAAACTCGCATCATCGGTCAGGCTGACCAGCAGACCCTCCTCGACCTGGCGGACTTCGGCGACCGGCCCGGCGCCGGCCTTGATGTCCGACAGCGCATCGGCAATCGCCGACTGGAACTGCTTCACCGTCGGCTGTTGGGTCTGGGCGGCGTCGCGCGGCTCGGATTCCTTCGGCCCATCGGTCGGACGCGGCTGCGGCGCGACATTGGCTTGGACGTTCGTTTGCGGGCTCGGCTGCACGCCCGCATCGCGCGCTGAGGATGAAGGTGCCGCGCCCGGCGGCAGCAGCGGCGATATGCTCGTGGACGACCCCTGTGCGTCGGGAGCCACGCTGCCGCCGGCATCATCGATCTTGTCGCGGCGCGGCTCGCCCTGATTTGTGTTGGCCGGATTGTCACGCGCCGAAGCACTCGCCTTCGGCTCGCCTTCCATGATCCTGTCAGCTTCCTTCGAAGCTTCTGGCGCAAGCTTCCAATAGCCGGGATCGAACGGATCACGATAGGCGTCGCCGCCCTTGAGGCCATCCTCTTCGGCAGACGTCAAGGCACCGGCGCGCCGCTGGCCCGAAGCCTGGCTGGAGCTTGCCGCGATCTCGGCGAGCGTCGCATAGGGATCGCGGAATAGGACCTTCTCTTCATAGAAGGGCGGCTTCTCGGCGGTCGGCGAGTCGCCGCGCCGCTCCTCGTTCGGGCCGGCGGGCTGGCGCTTGCCGTCCTGACCGTCGAAACTCGTGGGCTCCTTCTTGGACAGATCCTTCAGACCCTTCGGCGCCGGCGCGTTCTCCGCGAGCTTGATCGGGTTGAAATAGCTCGCAACCACCTGTTTCTGGTCCTGGTTCAGCGCGTTGAGCAGCCACATCACCAGAAAGAACGCCATCATCGCGGTCATGAAGTCCGCGTAGGCGATCTTCCAGACGCCGCCGTGCGCCTTCTCGTCTTCGAAGGCGCTCCGCCGGCGGATGATGACGAGTTCGTGCTTGACTTCCTCCATGGTTCGCTACCGGCGCGCCTCGTTCAGCCGGTCGACCCAGGTCGATATCTGCGTCTCGATCGTGGTCTGATCGGCGAGGACGCGCACCTCGACGGTGTCGGCGGACTTGTATTCGACACCGGTGCGGCCAGCGAGATTGAGCTGCGTCCTCACGAGGTCGATGAGCTCGCTGGGTCCGGTGACGCGGAACACCGACACAGGGGAGCTCGAGGTCAACGCCGCGATCTGCTCGACTAGCGATCCGATCGCCTTGTCGCGGACCGCTTCGGCGAGGAACGGCAGCAATATCCGAGCCACCGAGCTTGCCATGTTGCTCTCAATCTCGCGGCAGGCAGCGTCGAAGCCGTTGACGATCGCGACCGCCTGCTGGTCGGACCATTTGGCCCGCTCCTCGCCCAGCCGGATCGCGCCGCGGACCCGCTCTTCGGCGAGCTTGGCTTCGCCCTCGGCAAGACCGGCGGCATGGCCGCGCCGATAAGCGTCCTCGAGAAGATTGACCGGTGCTGCTTCCGGCGCAGGCGCCGGGGACGGCGGTTGACGTTGCGGCTGCGATGGCCCCTGGCGCTCCTGTCCCTGCGGTTGAGGCTGCGGCTCACGCCGGACCTCCTTCTGCTTCGTCAGAACGTCCTGGATCTTGGGCAACGGAGGCGGCGGTGACTTGGCCCGCCCGTTGGCGTCGAATTGCGTCAGGAGCTTTCCGATTGCCGCGTTCATGCCGCCTCCTCGCGTCGCATCCAGTCCTTAAGAATTGCTGCCGCCTGCATCTGATCGAGGCGAACGATCTGCTCGAGCCGCTTCTGCGGCGTGCGCTGCATCTTGCCTTCGAGGTCTTCGACAAGGTTGAGCTCGGGGTCCTGGCTCTCGGCCAAGGCGAGGGCAGAGGCGGCTTCGAGCTCAGCGGCTTCGGCCGCCTCGCTCTGCTCCTGCGCCGCGCGATGGGTCAGAATGCCGTTGACCGCGGGCCGCAGCCCGAACCAGACCAGCATCGAGGCGACGGCCAGGATCGTCACCGCGTTGATCACGCTGCCGAGCTGCTTGTTCATCATCTCGACGAAGCTGATCGGCGGCACCGGCGCCAGATCGCGCGAGCCTTCCACGAAGTCGACAGCCGTCACCTGGATCTGGTCGCCGCGCGTCTTGTCCAGTCCGCCGGCGGTCGCCGCGAGCTGGCTGATCTCGGCGAGCTTGCTGTCGACGATGGCCTGGTTGGTTTTGTCGCCAAGGTCGGCGACAAGCCGTGTACGATTGACCAGCACCGCGATGAAGAGTTTCTTGATCGCGTAGCCGTCGCTCACGGTTGTCGTGGTCTTGGACGAGACCTCGAAATTGGTGACGTCCTCACGGCGCGTCTTGTCTTCGCTGGAACTCTTGGTGCCGCCGGCATTGACCTGCTGATCCGGCAGGTTCTGCTGCACGGTGGTCGGCGTCGAGCGGTCGGCGTTCGATGACTTCTCGTTTTCGCGAACGTTGCGTACCGAACGCTCGGCGCGTGTCTCCGGATCGTACACAGTCTCGTTGATCTGGCGCTTGTCGGTCGACAGCTGGGGCGCGACGCTGACCTCGAAATTGTCCAGCCCCAGATAAGGCGTCAGCGCCTTACGAATGTTCTCCTGCACCATTCCGCCGACGGTCTTCTGGAGGTTTGCCATCTTGGTCGGCGCGGCGCTGGCTTCGTCGTCCTCCGCCAGCAGCATCGAGCCGTCGGCGTCGAGCACCGTGACCTTGTCGCGCGTCATACCGGGAATGGCGGCCGCGACGAGGTGGCGGATCGACTGCGCCGTCCGCGCCTCGAGCGCCCCGTCGGTGCGCAGCACGACCGAGGCAGAAGGCGGTTGCTGCGTCGCACGGAACGATCCGCGCACCGGCATCACGATGTGCACTCGCGCCGCCTTGACGCCCTTCATCAGCTGAACGGTGCGTGCGATCTCGCCTTCAAGTGCGCGAAGTTTGGTAACCTCCTGCATGAAGGAGGTCAGTCCGAGCGATCCGATCTTGTCGAACAGTTCGTAACCGGAATTTGCGCTGGTTGGCAGCCCCTTCTCGGCGAGCAGCATTCGCGCCTGCGCGGTCTGGCTTGGTCGCACCGAGACGGCGTCACCGGCCGCGTTGATGTCAAAGGTGATGTTCTGCTCGCGTAGCGCGGCCCCGATACGCGTCACGTCCTCGCGAGTGAGACCGGTGTAAAGCGTTTCGAATTCGGGCCGGCTCAGATAGTAGGCGCCGCCGACCACGGTGACGAGGACGGCGAAACCGATCAATCCCAAGGCCATCAGACGTCGCGGCCCAAGTTCCAGCAGATTGTTGAGCAGCTGCTGTAGCTGCGCGCGACTGAGCATATGACCTCGTACCAATGCGAATGGTGAGGACACTCCGCTGCCAACCTTGTCTGAAGGTTGCGCGAACACGTGAAGACGTTGCTTCGCGGGACGCATTGCAGTTTCGCAGGACGTTCAGGCGCCTCAACCGGTGCAACGGCAACGAGCGGGCGCCCGCGCGAACGACACGTTGCTTCGCCGTCTGGCGTCACGACATCAATTGCGGGCACGTCATGTGCCCTCACGTCCGCCGATCACGGCGGGACCGCGCTCCCTGGGGAGCACGGTCGCTTTCGGAGCCGAAGCTTACTTGAACAGCGAGAGGATGCTCTGGCTGTTCTGGTTGGCGATCGAGAGCGCCTGGACGCCGAGCTGCTGCTGGGTCTGGAGCGCCTGCAGGCGGGTGGATTCCGCATTCATGTCGGCGTCGACGAGCTGACCGACACCGCGGCTCACCGAGTCCATCAGGGTCTTGACGAAGTCTGTGTTGGTCGCGAGGCGGTTCTTCACGGCGCCGAGGTCGGCAGCGGCAGAGGCCACCGAATTGATCGCGGCCGTGACCTGCGTGATGTAGGAGTCGAGCGTGCTCTGGTCGGTCGCCGAATCGGTCAATGTGCCGATGTTGATCGTATCGACCGACGCGCCGGCACTCACCTTGTCCAGGATGCCGCCGGTCGCCGAGGTGTAGAGCGAGTAATTCGAGATGGTCAGCGTGATGGAGCCGATGGTCGGCGTGCCACCGACGCGCGAGAACGACGACACCAGGTCGAAGGTCGCCGGCGTCGCCGTCGTCGTGCTCAGCCAGTTGACGCCGTTGAAGGTTGCCGCGGCGGCGGTGCCTTTCATCTGCTGCTGGATCTGGGTGATGTCGGCCTGGATCTTGGTGCGGTCGATGCCGGCGGTCTTGGCTTCGACCAGCAGCGACTGCAGCTTGGTCAGGCCGCCGGTGCTGTCGCCGACCACCGCGGTCAGAGCGGTGTATTCGGTGTCGACGGTCGCAGCCGACAGACCGAGCGAGTCGGAGACCGCGGAGAGCGCGGCGTTGTCGGCGCGCATCGAGGTTGCGATCGACCAGTAAGCGGCGTTATCCGACGCGGTAGCGACGCGCTGGCCGGTCGAGATGCGGTTTTCGGTGGTCTGCAGGCTGGAGCTGACATTGCGCAGCGTCTGCAGCGCGGTCATGGCGGCAGAGTTGGTGAGAAGGCTAGAACTCATGTTGGACGTCCCCTGAAAACGAAATTGAAATTGTTGGGACATACCGGGCTTGCACCGGTACGACGGGACGGCATCATGCCTTTGGGCCGCGAAAAAGCGCGCTCAACCTGTCGTAACGGCGGCGATAGCACGCGAAGTTTGCGCGAAGCTTGTGGCGCCGTGACTGCACCGGAGGGGAACGAGACAGTTCGAGGCGGCGATTCGAGGTTCTCCTGGCGCGCGAACAACGCGTCTCGAAATGAAAAGAGCCGCGCTTCGCGAGAAGCGCGGCTCCCTTAGGTCGTTTTCAGGCTTAGCGGAACAGCGAGAGGATGCTCTGGCTGTTCTGATTGGCGATCGAGAGCGCCTGGACGCCGAGCTGCTGCTGGGTCTGGAGCGCCTGCAGGCGGGTGGATTCCGCATTCATGTCGGCATCGACGAGCTGGCCGACACCGCGATTCACCGAGTCCATCAGGGTCTTGACGAAGTCGGTGTTGGTCGCGATGCGGTTCTTCACGGCGCCGAGATCGGCGGCGGCCGAAGCCACCGAGTTGATCGCGGTAGTGACCTGCGCGATGTAACCATCGAGCGTGGTCTGGTCGGCTGCCGAGTCGGTCAGCGTGCTGATGCTGATCGTGTCGACCGATGCACCGCCGCTCACCTTGTCCAGGATGCCACCGGTCGCCGAGGTGTAGAGCGAATAGTTCGAGATCGTCAGCGTGATGGAGCCGATGGTCGGCGTGCCACCGACGCGCGAGAACGACGAGACCAAGTCGAAGGTCGCCGGCGTCGCCGTCGTCGTGCTCAGCCAGTTGACGCCGTTGAAGGTCGCCGCATTGGCGGTGCCCTTCATCTGCTGCTGGATCTGGGTGATGTCGGCCTGGATCTTGGTGCGGTCGATGCCGGCGGTCTTGGCTTCGACCAGCAGCGACTGCAGCTTGGTCAGGCCGCCGGTGCTGTCGCCGACCACCGCGGTCAGAGCGGTGTATTCGGTGTCGACGGTCGCAGCCGACAGACCGAGCGAGTCGGAGACGGCGGAGAGCGCGGCGTTGTCGGCGCGCATCGAGGTTGCGATCGACCAGTAAGCGGCGTTATCCGACGCGGTAGCGACGCGCTGGCCGGTCGAGATGCGGTTTTCGGTGGTCTGCAGGCTGGAGCTGACATTGCGCAGCGTCTGCAGCGCGGTCATGGCGGCGGAGTTGGTGAGAAGGCTAGAACCCATTTTGATGTCCCTTTGAAGATCGAGTTGTTTTTGGGGACATACCGGACTTGCACCGGTACGACAGGGCGGCGTCATGCCTTTGGGCTGCGCAAAAGCGTTTGAGGGCCCAACCTGTCGTACGGCGACCGTAACGCTCGAAGCTTGTGCGAGGCTTGTGTCTCTGTGTCTCCGCCGCAACAGCGCAAACTAAGTTGAGACGTGCGCAGGATATTGCGCCAAACGAAAGGGCCGCACTTCGCGAGAAGCGCGGCCCCCTCGGAAGGTCTTCAGATTTAGCGGAACAGCGACAGGATGCTCTGGCTGCTGCTGTTGGCGATCGAGAGCGCCTGAACGCCGAGCTGCTGCTGGACCTGGAGGGCCGACAGGCGGGTGGACTCCTGGTTCATGTCGGCGTCGACGAGCTGGCCGATACCGCGTGTCACCGAATCCATCAGCGACTTCACGAAGTCGGTGTTGGTCGAGATGCGGTTCTTCACGGCACCGAGGTTCGCGGCGGCGGAAGCCACCGAGTTGATCGCGCCGGTGACCTGCGCGATGTAACCATCGAGCGTGGTCTGGTCAGCCGCCGAGTCGGTCAGCGTGGAGATGTCGATCGTGTTGACCGAAGCACCGCCGCTCACCTTGTCGAGGATGCCGCTGGTGGACGAGGTGTAGAGCGAGTAGTTCGCAACGGTCAGGCTGATGGCGCCGGTGGTCGGCGTGCCGCCGACGCGGGAGTACGACGACACCAGGTTGACCGTCGTCGGCGTGGCCGTCGTGGTGCTGAGCCAGTTCACGCCGTTGAAGGTCGCCGCGGACGCGGTCGCCTGCATCTGCTGCTGGATCTGGGTGACGTCCGCCTGGATCTTGGTGCGGTCGATACCGGCCGTCTTGGCTTCTACCAGCAGCGACTGCAGCTTGGTGAGGCCGCCGTTGCTGTCACCGACAACCGAGGTCAGAGCGGTGTATTCGGTGTCGACGGTCGCCGCCGACAGCCCGAGCGAGTCCGAGACCGCGGAGAGCGCAGCGTTGTCGGCCCGCATCGAGGTCGCAATCGACCAGTAGGCGGCGTTGTCCGAAGCGGTCGAGACGCGCTGGCCGGTGGAGATGCGGGTCTGCGTGGTGGCGAGTTGGGAGCTCACAGACCGGAGAGTCTGGAGAGCAGTCATGGCGGTCGAGTTCGTAAGCAGGCTTGACATTGCGAATGTCCCTTGATGTACGCGTTACATTTTCACGAGGGGACATACCGGGCTTTCACCGGTACGGAGGGGCGGCATCATGCCTTTGGACTGATGTGGGTGGGGTCCAACCCGCCGTGCCGCATTGCTAGCACGCCGAATCTTGCCTCCGGATTAAGGCCGGCTTGAATTCTTCAGCAAAATCATATGGTTAATATTACTCTTCACTAACCTTAACGATTTTCGCTCAACGATTTTCGCCGGCCGCTGTTCGCCCTCACGAGAACGATCGCACCAGTCCGGACGCAAGCAGATTCCAGCCGTCGATCAGCACGAAGAACAGCACCTTGAACGGCAGCGCGAGGATCGACGGCGGCATCATCATCATGCCCATCGACATGGTCAGTGTCGCAACGATCATGTCGATGACGAGGAACGGAAGGATGATGAGGAAGCCGATCTCGAACGAGCGCCGAAGCTCGGAGATCATGAAGGCCGGGATGATGACGCGCATGTCGATGCGCTTGTCGTCGAACTTTTTGCGAAAGCTTTCCGCCGCGAGCGACTCGAATGTCTGCAGGTCCTTGTCACGGACATGTGCCAGCATGAACTCGCGGAACGGATCGCTGATCTTCAGATAGGCCTCCTCCTCCGAGATCTCGTTCTTCATCAGCGGCTGCACGCCGGTCTCCCAGGCGCGATCGAAGGTCGGCGCCATGACGTAGAACGTCATGAACAGCGCAAGGCTGATCAGCACCAGGTTCGGAGGCGTCGTCTGGAGGCCGAGCCCGGCGCGCAGGAACGACAGCGCGACCGCGAAGCGGGTAAAGCTCGTCACCATGATGAGCAGCCCCGGTGCGACCGACAGCACCGTCAGCAACGCCATCAGCTGGATGATGCGGCCGCTGGTCGAGCCGTTGCCCGGCGGCAGCAGCGAGTTGAGGTCCGGGATCTGGGCGAATGCCACTTCGGGCAGCACGACCAGCAGCAAAGCCAGCAGCAGGACTCTCAATTTCACTGGATCACCAACGTCTCTATGATCAATTCCCGGACCTTGCCGGACGAGCGGATGCTGGCGCGTTCGGACAGGTCGTCGCGCAGATGCTGAAGCCCGCGCGAGCCTTCGAACTGCGTGACCGAGGCGGAGCGCAGATAGGTGACGATGTCCTCGCTGATGTGCGCGGCGAGGATGCCGGCATCCTCGTCGCTCATGCTGTCGGTCACCATGGAGGCCTCGACCCTGGCCCAGTTGTTGGCCGGCGCCGCAAGATTGGTCACGATCGGTGACAGCTTTCTGAGCCGTGCGCTGCCGGAGTAGCTCGACGCGATCGGCGGCGGGGTGGCCCCCTTCCTTGCATCGGCGACGCGTTCGGCCGCAGCGAACAGATGCAGGCCCGCGAGCGCGCCGGCGCCGATCGCAACCAGGGTCAGCACGACGATGGCGGCAATCAGGCGCATGACGTTATCTGCCTCCATGACGCGCGAGCCTCAGAACGGTGCCACGGCATCATAGATCCGGTGTCCCCATCCTGGTTGCTGCACGTCAGATAGATTTCCGCGACCGCCATAGGACACGCGCGCCTCGGCGATCTTCTCGTAGGAGATGGTGTTGGTTCGCGAAATATCGCGCGGGCGCACGATGCCGCCGACATTGAGCACGCGCATCTCCGTGTTGATACCGAACTCCTGCGAGCCGCTGATCATCATGTTTCCATTCGGCAACACGTCCGTGACGACGGCGGCGATGGAAAGCTTGATATCCTCGGAGCGGTCGATCTGGCCGTTGCCCTTGATCTGCGTGTTGGTGTTCAGATTGGCGTTGGTCTGGCCCTTGTCCTGCCATCCTGCAACGTCCATCAGCCAGTTCAGTCCGAACTGGATCTGCGAATCTCGCGAGCGGCCAGTCTTGTTGTCGAGCTTCGCCTTGTCCTGCATCGAGATGATCACCGTCACGACGTCGCCGACGCGGCGCGCACGGGGATCGCGGTAGAGATCGGTACCGTCGTCCCAGGTCGAACGATAACTGACGGGCGTACGCATGCGGGGTGTCACCGGAATAGGCTCGGCCGGTGTCCTCAGGCCGCTGCCCACGGGCGATAGCTTCGGGCCGGTCAGGATTTCCGCTGGATCATGCGAGCAGCCGACAAGAAGCAACAGCGACAGGATGAGGAAAGGCGTCTTCATTACTTGGTCTTTCCGTCATCCACGCGACGCATTCCACCGAGCAGGTCAGCGAGATGCGCCGCACGCCCGGTCTCCATCTCGTTGAAAATTGCGCTCGAGCTTCTCGGACTCAGCTTTGCAAGAACCGCTGCGGCCGTCTCGTCCGCCATGCCGGCGATCTGGGTCGCGGCCGCGTCCGGCTTCATGCGCGAATAGATTTCGACGACGTTAGCTTCGGCCTTCTTCAGGAAGTCGCCGCGGAGCGCCATCCACTTCTCATATTCCGCCCGCTTGGCCTCGACTTCTGCGATCCGCTCGCGCAGCAGGCTCTCGGCCTTCTCCAGCTCTTTCAGCTGCCAGGCGAGCCTGGCGTCGACGGCGGGATCGGCCACATTGCTACAGAACAGCGCGACTTCGTTGTCTGCGGAAGCAGTGGCCTGAGCCGGCACCGGCTTCTGCGGCGCCGCGCCACTGCCTGACTTCGCCGGACGAATCGGCGCGGGAGCCGGTGCCGGCGGCGGCGCCTCCGGCACGGCACCGGTGGTGGCGGGCCCCGCATCCTCGGCCGCCCATGCCGTGGCCCGCGAATTATCGCCTGACGCAGGCGTCGCCTGTGCGTGCGGCTTCTGCGGCCCGGGCGCACGCGCACGCACGAAGGACAGCAGATTGAGCGGCCTCGACGACCTCGGCTCGTCCAACGCGAACGTTGGCGAAGTGTTCGCGAGCACGAACACCGCGGCCAGAAGGAGTTGCGCTTTGTGATCCAGCTTCAGCATCGGTCCGCGTGCGATTCCCGGTCAGGATCCGAGCATTGAGCGACCAAGCTTGCAGGACGCTTGCGCATCATTGCACGATGACTTCGGCCTGCAACGCGCCGGCCGTCTTGATCGCCTGGAGGATCGCGATGATGCCCGATGGTTTCAGTCCGATCTGGTTCAATCCGCGCACAAGGCGCTGGAGATCGACGCCGCTCAGGATCGCCACCTGCGATCCGGCTTCGTTGGCCTCGACCACGGTCTGGGGCACGACGACCGTCTGGCCTTGCGAGAACGGCGCCGGCTGCGACACCACGGGCAGCTCGGTCACGCGAACCGTCAGATTGCCGTGCGTGACGGCAACGGTCGAAATTCGCACATCTCGCCCGATCACCACCGTGCCGGTGCGTTCATTGATCACGACCCGCGCGGGCGTGTCAGGTTCGACGGTCAATTCACCGATCTCGGCGAGAAAGCGGACCGGACCGACATAGCGCGGTTTGGACAGGACGATCGTCCGGTAGTCGCGCTCGAAGGCGATCTGTGCACGATAGCGTCCACCGGCATAGCGGTTGACGGCGTCGAGGATCCGGGTCGCCGTGACGAAATCTGGGTTCTTCAGCTCAAGCACCAGGAACTCCATCTCGTGGAGGTTTCCCTGCACCTCGCGCTCCACCAGCGCGCCGTTCGGAATGCGGCCCGCGGTCGGCGTGCCCTGGCTGACGTTCTGGGCCTGTCCCCCGACGCTGTAACCGGCGACGGTAACCGCACCTTGCGCCACGGCGTAGACGGCACCGTCGGCGGCGCGCAGCGACGTCATCACCAGGGTGCCGCCGAGCAGCGAGGTCGCATCGCCCAGCGACGACACCGTGACGTCCATCCGTTCGCCCGGCCCGATCGAGGGCAGCAGGTCCGCGGTCACCATCACGGCGGCGACGTTGCGGGTGCGCAGCGTTGTCGGCCGCGACTGATTGTTGGTGCTGCTGGTCTCGTTGCGGACATTGATGCCCATGTTCTCGAGCATCGACTGCAACGACTGTTCCGTGAACGGCGCGTTGCGCAGCGTATCGCCGGTCCCGTTGAGCCCGATCACGAGGCCGTAGCCCACGATCTGGTTCTCGCGCAGGCCCTTGATATCGGCGATGTCCTTGATGCGAACGGCGGCCTGGGCGCTGGCGGCGGAGACGATGAGAAGGAGAGCAAGCAGGACTCTGGTCATGACCCGTCCGCAACCTTGACAGTGCCGTCTGGCTGGACGATGGCCCTGATGATCACGCCAGTATCGGTGTTTCGCACGGTGATGAGCGAGCCCGGCGCACCCGACTGCATCGCCGCACCATAAGCCACGATCGACAAGCCGGAGTCCTCGACCACGACCTTCACCGTGGCGCCGCGGGCGATGGTCCAGGGATCCTCCACTGAATTGGTCGGGATCGGCTGACCCGGCAACAGCGCCCGCCGCGCCATGCGGCCGACGAGGACCTGACGTCCTTCGACGAACATCGCGACACCGAGCGCATTCTGGTCGAAGTTGCGTTCGGTGATCATGTCCTCCCTGATCAGCTCGCCGGCGCGGATCGATACCGCGGGCACGGGAAGCCGCTTCTCGTCTGCGGCGGCGCACCGCGCGAAGACCAGAACCAGCAGTGCGGCGGCCAACCCGCGCACGATCAGGCCCACCCTGTTCAACATGGACACACCGGAACTAGCGACTGAGACCCTTCGATACCGTCGAGGCCATATCATCCGACGCCTGGATGACCTTGGCGTTCATCTCGTAGGCGCGCTGCGCCGAGATCAACTCGGTGATTTCCTTGACGGGATCGACGTTCGAGGCTTCGAGATACTGCTGGTTGATCTTGCCGTAACCGGCATCGCCGGGGAGACCAACGACCGGTGCGCCCGACGCCGTGGTCTCGCGATAGAGGTTGCTGCCGAGCGGCTCGAGGCCAGCCTCGTTGGCGAAATTGGCCAGGTTGAGCTGGCCGATCTGCCGCGGATTGACCTCCGTATCCAGCTTGGCGAACACTTGGCCGGTCTGGTTCACGGTCACCTGCACCGTCCCCTGTGGCACCGTGATGTTGGGATCGAGCAGGTATCCGTCCATCGTCACCAGCTGGCCGGTCGCGTTGGTGTTGAACGATCCCGCGCGCGTGTATTGCACCTCGTTGTTCGGGCCCAGCACCTGAAACCAACCCCGACCGTTGATCGCGAGGTCGTACGGATTACCCGTCTGCGTCAGCGCACCCTGGATGTGCAACTTGCGGATCGCCGCCGACTTGACGCCGAGGCCGAGATTTGAGCCCTCCGGAATCGGTGAGGCGCCGTTCACATTTGCGACACCCTGCATGCGGTCCATCTGGTAGAACAGATCGGTGAATTCCGCACGCGCGCGCTTGAACGACGTCGTGTTGATGTTGGCAATGTTGTTCGCGATGACTTCGATGTTGGTCTGCTGGGCATTCATGCCCGTGGCCGCGATGGCGAGCGATTTCACTTATGTCACTCCTTCAGATCAAATCGACATCCGAACGACTTCCTGGTAGGCCTGCACGACCTTGTCGCGAACCGCGACCGCGGTCTGCAAGGCCTGCTCGGCCGACATCAGTGCCTCAACGACTTTTCGCGTCGATTCCTTGCCCTGCATCGCCGAGATCGACGCGGCTTCGCCCGCCTTCAACGTCCCGATCGCGTCCGTGGTCACCTGCTTCATCACGGAATCGAAGCCGACATCGTCAGCGGACTGAACGGCAGACGCTCCCGTTGGCGCAATGGCCTGCGTCTCGGTGGCGCGAGAGGCCGCCTGCCCCGCCGTGATCGCGGTGGATGAAATCGCCTCAAGCATTGTCAGCTCCTCAGTAGATCGATGGTCATGCCGAGCATCGATCTCACCTGCTTCACGACCTGGAGATTGGCTTCATAGGAGCGGTTGACTTCGCGCATGTCGGCCATTTCGATCATCATGTTGACGTTGGGCATCTTGACGTAACCGGCCTTGTCGGCCGCGGGATGCCCCGGGTCGTACTCGACGCGGTACGGCGTGGTGTCGACCCCGATTTCCTTGACCTTCGCCAGCTGCGTGCCGGAGGCTCGATCGAGCTCAGCATCGAAGGTGATGGTCTTGCGCTGATAGGGATCGGCCCCCGCCGTGCGCCCGGTCGACGTCGCGTTGGCAAGGTTTTCCGAGACGACGCGCATGCGCGTCGATTGCGCCTCGAGCCCCGAACTCGCGACCGTCAATGAAGCTGATAGAGCGTCAAGCATGTCGGTTCACACCTCAGGTCTTCGCGCTGGTCAGGACCATGCGATTGAACGAGCGCACGATCGCCGAATTCATCGAGTAGTCGCGATTGACGTCGCTGCCCTTGATCATCTCCTGCTCCAGGCTCACGGAGTTTCCGGAGTGGACAACATCCCAGCTGTCCTTCTTTGCGACGGCCCGCGTGTCGGTTTCGGCCGGGGACAGCTGCATGTGGGCTGGCGAGGTCGTGGCCAGCCTGACCGGCACCGCGTCGAGCACCTTGTTGAACGGTTCGACGTCGCGCGCCTTGAAGCCCGGCGTATTGGCATTGGCGACATTGGTGGCAATGGTCGACTGACGAAGCTCGAGCCAGCGTGCCTGCGAGGATGCGAGTTCGAAGAGATAAAGCGGTCCCACGACGGCCCCATTATGGTTCGTTGGAGAGAACCCTAGGGCGTTAAGCTTTCGTCAAGCTGTTGCGCGGATCACCATCCCGGAGATTCTACTGAACTTTCGCGGGCCGCGGCGCCTGCTTCGATTGAAGGAAATAGATGATCTCGGCGACGGGGCGGAAGAATTCGGCGGGGATCACCTGATCGACCTGCACCGCTTCGTAGAGCGCACGGGCGAGCGCCTTGTTCTCGATCACCGGAATCTTGCTCTGCTCGGCGACCTCGCGAATCTTCAGCGCGATCACGTCCATGCCCTTGGCCACCACGAGCGGCGCCGGGTTTTCGTCCCGGTCGTAGCGCAACGCGATCGCGAAATGCGTCGGATTCGCGATCACCAGCGTCGCGCGCGGCACGGAAGCGATCATGCGCTGGCGCGATCGGTCGCGCGCGAGCGAACGCAGACGCGCCTTGATCAGCGGATCGCCTTCCGCCTGCTTGTGCTCGTCCTTGATCTCTTGCCTCGTCATTCGCAGCTCGCGCCGCCAGTGGAAGCGCGCCCAGGCGAGATCGATCGCGACCAGCACGATCGTCGCGATGCAGATCGCCGACACGATCCGCATCGCGATGGTGAGAATCATCTCGGGCAATGCGACCGGATCGGTGTACATCGCCTCGAACGCCCTCGCCTCCGACGAGCGCAACACGAAGCAGACGACTGATGTCACCGAGACGAGCTTGAAAATCGATTTGCCGAACTCCACCAGACCCTGAGCCCCGAAGATGCGGTTCCAGCCGCTTACTGGAGAGATTCGCGACAGATCCGGCATGATACGGTCGAGCACCAGGTTCGGCGCGTTCTGCAGCAGCGACGCTGCCAGCCCGAACACCGCCAGGATCACGACCAGCGGCACCAGGAACCGCAGCGCATCGAGACCGACTACGGTGAGTAGGTTCTGCGCGTCCGCACCGGTATGAAGCGGGAAACCGTCGGGATCGTCGAGAAAGCTTCTCAAGGTCGGCATCAGTTGCTGCACGCCCTGACCGATGAGGAAGGACAGAATCACCATCAACGCCGCAATGGACGCGAACAGCGACGCCTCCCGAGAGACCGGAATCTTGCCCTGTTCGAGCGCATCGCGGACTTTCTTCTCGGTCGGCTCTTCTGTCTTGCTCTCCTGGTCGGATGTCTCTGCCATGCCCGTTCGGCGGTCAGCGGAAGACCAGCTCGTCCTCCTGATCGGGGTTGAGCTCGATTTCACCCTTCTCGGCCAGATCGAGGGCGAGATCGGTGATGACGCGACGCGCCTCGAGCACGTCGCGCTGGTTCGATGGCTCGCCGATGGCAAGTTCGGACTCGACGACGCGGCGAACGCGCGATGCGACCGCGGACAGGATCAGCTCGCGGAAATGCTTGTCGGTGCCCTTCAGCGCCACGACGATGCGGTCGGTCGGTACCTGGTCGAAGATCATGGTGCGCGCCTTCGGCGCCAGGTTGATGACGTCGTCGAAAGTAAAGAGCAGCTCCTTCAGCACTTCGGCCGACTTCGGCCGCTTTTCCGACAGGCTCTTCAGCATGTCCTCGATATGGCCACGCTCCATCTTGTTGATGATGTCGGCGACCCGCGCGTAGGTATCCGCGCCGAGGTTGCGGGCGAAATTGAGCGTCAGATCTTCATGCAGCGTCTTCTCGAGGACCTTCATCGCGTCGTCGACGATCGGCTTGAGGCTGAGCACCCGCCGCATCAATTCGTTGCGCAGGCTCGACGGCAACTGGCTCATCACCTTGGCGGCGCAAGACGGCTTGACCTTGGACAGGATCAGCGCCGCGGTCTGCGGATGCTCCTTGGAGAGGTAGGTCGCCAGCGAGTTTTCCGACACCGACGAGACGCGGTCCCACACCGACCGACTCGAATTGCCGAGCAGGTCCGACATGATCGCCGTGACCTGGTCGGCGGGAAGCACGTCGCCCAGCACGGCCTCGAGCCCGCCCAGCGTGCCGAGAATGTTGGCGCCCATCGAGAACTGCTGGGCAAACTCCTCGACAATCGACTCGAGCTCCTGCGCCGTGATCGGCCTCAGCTCGGCTGCCGCCTTGGTGACGATGCGAATGTCCTGCGGCTCGAACTGCGCAAGCACGCTGGCGGCCGCCTGACGACCCATGGCCAGCAGGAGCGCCGCGACCTTTTCCGTTCCGCCCAGCGTGGCAACGCCGCGCTGCTTGATGGGAGCGACCGGTGCCGCCATGATCAGGAATCACCCTGCCCCAGCGGTCCGACGATCTCGGTCAGCGAAACGCCGAAGCGGGAATTGTCCTCCTCGACGACGACCACCTCTCCGCGGGCAACGACGCGGCCGTTGACCACGACGTCGACGGGCTCGCCGACGCGGTGGTCCAGAGGAACGACAGCACCGCGGCCGAGCTTCATCAGATTGGCCACCGGAATGGTCGCCGATCCCAGCACCACCTGCATGGTGACGGGAATGCGCAGGATCGCATCCACATTGGCGAACTTGCCCGTCTCCTCGGCGGTGCGGGCGGCGATCTCCGCCAGCCGCTCGAGCGGAGAGGTGTCGGCATCATCCGATGCAGTTGCAGTTTCGTAGTCGAAGGATTGCGCCATCTGGTATCGCCTCTTGGTAGTTCCGCTCCCGGAGCGTCGCGACGTTCCGATCTATCTCTTCGGCCGCTGCCGGCCTCAATGCTTGTTGGCCTCGGGGCCGTTCACGATGACAGTGCCCTGCAGCCCGCTGCGCGCATCGAGCGCCGCGATCGCCTCATGGGCCTGATCGATCTTCGCACCCAAGACGTTGGCGAGCCGGCCGAGATTTGCAGTGGAATCGTGCGCCGCGGTGATCACGGTGTCGAAGGCGCCGGCGGTCTCGTGGACGATGCTCGAGAACTCGCCCTGATAGCTGCGCAACTTCGCCAGCTCCCGGTGCATCCGGGTGACCCGCATACTGGTGAAGGCCAACGCGATCAGCAGGACCGCATCAACGAGATAGGATATCATCGACGAACTCCCGCTTCTGATCGACGGGATCTGCCACCTGCATGGCGTAATAGCCATCGAGCTGGCCGATCTGGCACCAGAACAGCACCTGGTTGTTGCTCTCGAGCCGCGCCAGCGTACGCGGCGTAGCCTCGAGTTCCAGGACTTGCCCCACCTTGAATTTGACGACGTCCTCGAGGGTGATCATTTTCTCGTCGAGCACGGCGCTCAGCGTCACCTCGGTGCGGTGAACCTCGCTCTCCATCTGCTCGCGCCAGCGCGGATCGGCCGCGCCGCCTTCGCTGACGACGACGTGGGCGAGCTTCTGCCTGAGCGGGTTGAGCGCGGAGTGCGGAATGATCAGGAACATCTGGCCGCCGCGATAGAGCGCCTGCAGCATGATGTTCGCACAGATCGACATGTTGCCGCTGCGCCCGATCGCGAGCGACGCCATCGCCGTCTCGACCCGCTCGACGCGGAAGGTGACGTTGGAGGTGCCGGCGAACGCCGCTTGCAGCGACTTGGCAAACCGGTCAAACAGCGCCTGAACCAGGCGTATCTCGATATTCGAGAAGGTGCGTTCGACATCGAGCGGCGGCTCGGCGCCGTCGGAGCCGAACATCGCCTCGACCATCGTGAACACGAAATCGCGGTCGAGCATGATGATGACGCGGGAGTCCCACTGCTCGGCATAGAGCACGGCGGCGACCGCATTGCCCTCGTAATCCTTGATGATGTCGCCGACGCGGTCGTTGGTGATGCCGTTGACCGAGAAGTAGCAGGGCGTGCCCGCGATCGGCTGCAGGCTGTCCGTACAGGATGCCGCCATGCGATCGAAGATCACATTGAGCATCGGCATGCGTTCGATCGAGATGCCGGCCGCGTCCAGCAGATAGTTCGGCAGCTGCTTGCGCTGATCGACCTCGACGTCTTCCATCGTCATGCGCGTGCAGCCTTGGGTTCAGTGTCGGTCACGACGGCCTTGGGACCTGCAATCGTCTCGTTCTCGACGACGTCGATCGAGGGCCGCTCGGAGCTCGCGATCATCTTGCGACCGTGTTCGACCGCGATCTGCGGCATGGCACCGTTCATGAACGCCAGCAGGGTCTGCTTGACGATGATGTATGGCCGGCACTTCTTCTCGCGCGTCATCTTGATCTTCAGCGCGAAGGGCGAAATGATGCCGTAGGACAGGAAGATGCCGGCGAAGGTGCCGACCAGCGCCGCGCCGATGAAGCCGCCGAGCAGCTTTGGCGACTGGTCCAGCGCACCCATGGCCTTGATGACGCCGAGCAC
This sequence comes from Bradyrhizobium guangzhouense, assembly GCF_004114955.1. Taxonomy (NCBI): domain Bacteria; kingdom Pseudomonadati; phylum Pseudomonadota; class Alphaproteobacteria; order Hyphomicrobiales; family Nitrobacteraceae; genus Bradyrhizobium; species Bradyrhizobium guangzhouense. Next base: position 1,611,150 of record NZ_CP030053.1, on the reverse strand, counting down.
CGCCGCGACGATGCCGAGCGCCGGCAGCGCCTCCGACACCACCACCAGCGCATGATAGGGGGTCAGCTTGCTCTTCACGATGGTGTGGATTTCCTCGTCCATCAGCGCCTCGATCTCATGGGTACGGGCATTGCCCATGATGATGAGGCGCACATAATCGCAGATGAACTGGAGCAGAGACGGGTCACCGAGCACGCTCGGGAACGCCTTGAAGATCTCTGAGGACGAGGGATCGTCGATATGCGCCTCGACCTCGTTGCGGCCCTTGCCGCGCAACTCGCGCATCAAGGCATGGAGCGCACCGAGCAGGTCAAGGTAATAGCGCTGGCCCGGCACCGCACCGCTGACGGCCTGCATGCAGGCGACCCCGGTGTCCACGACCGTCTTCCACGGATTGGCCACGATGAAGGTGCCCACCGCGGTGCCCATGATGATCACGAACTCCCACGGCTGCATCAGCACGGCCAGGTGCCCGCCCATGGCGGCAAATCCGCCAAGCAGTGCTGCCACCGTGATGACAATCCCCACGAAACTGCCCAACGCGCCGCTCCATCGCCGATCCCATCGGGAATACCTAGTCGGCGACGCTTGCGTGAGGCTGGCTTGCGCCTCGCCAGCCCCGCGCAAGCAATTCGCGGCAGCTTGAGACGATGTCGCAGCGGCGACAAGAGGGGCACATGCCATGCTATCCACGATCGCGGACTACACCAGGCTGACCACGGACATGAGCAAATCGCTCACTCAGGTCGAGCAGCAGCCGGACGTCAGCCGCGATACCGCCTACTACCTCGCCAATATCGGCAAGGTGAAGAGCATCGACGATTTCCTGAACAACTATAAGCTCTACTCCTATGCGATGAAGGCCTACGGCCTGGACGACATGATCTACGCCAAAGCGTTCATGCGGAAAGTGCTGACCGAGGGCATCGCGACCTCCGATACTTTCGCCAATAAGCTGAGCGACAGCCGCTACCGTGAGTTCGCCGCCGCCTTCAACTTTGCCGCGCTAGGCGCCGCCGCGACCCAGAGCACCGCGGCCACATCAGGCACGACCGGCCAGTATGCCACCCAGACGCTGGAGCAGGATGCCGGCGATCAGAATGAGGGCCTCCGGCTGGCGCTCTATTTCACGCGCAAGGCCTCCTCGATCACGAGCCCCTACCAGATCCTCGCCGACAAGGCCCTGACCCAGGTGGTGCAGACCGCAGAGGGCTGGTCGTCGATGATCAGCTCGTCCGACATCGACATGCAGGCCAAGATGATCACGGACAAGATCAACCTCGCCGATTTCAAGGATCCGGCCAAGGTCACCAGATTCGTACAGCGCTTCGCGGCGATGTGGGATGCGAACCAGGCGCAGAGCGACAGCTCGACCAACCCCGCGCTGGTACTGATCACCGGCGCCTCGACGTCGTCGGCAAGTCTCGACACCGATATGCTCACGACACTTCAGAATATCAAGTTCAACAGGTAAGTCATGCAATCGGCTCTCTATGTCGGATTGTCGGCGCAAGTCGCGCTCGAGAAGCGCCTCCAGACGATCGCCAACAACGTCGCCAACGTCAACACGTCGGGCTTTCGCACCGACGTCGTGAAATTCGAGACGGTGCTCTCCAAGGCCGGCGCAAACCCGGTCGCGTTCTCCTCGCCCGGCGACAACATCATCTCGCGCGAGCAGGGCAGCATCACGGAGACCGGCAATCCGCTCGACGTCGCCGTGGTCGGACAGGGCTGGATCGCCTTCGCCGGCCCCAACGGCACGGTCTATACCCGCGACGGTCGCCTCCAGATCGCCGCGAACGGCGACCTTCAGACGGTGTCGGGCTTTCCCGTCGTCGATTCCGGCGGCGCGCAGCTCACGCTCGACCCCAACGGCGGACCGGTCTCGATCTCACGCAGCGGCGCGATCACCCAGGACAACAACGAGATCGGCACCATCGGCCTGTTCAACATTCCCGCCGATGCCAATCTCGATCGCTACGGCAATTCCGGCGTCACGCCCGACCGGCCCGTAACCGCGATCGCCGATTTCAGCCGCGATGGCTTCAAGCAGGGCTATGTCGAGGGCTCCAGTGCCAATCCGATGATGGAATTGACCAAGCTGATGTCGGCCTCGCGCGCCTTCGACAGCACCAACTCGCTGATCGACGGCACCGAGAGCACGCTCCGCAACGCAATCCAGACGCTGGGCGATCCCGGCAAGTAGACCTGCGCCTCGCGCGCAATTGGGTGGACGGTTTCCTTGAATGCTCTTCGGCAACTTGAGTGGGCGCTGCTCGAGCTCGAGCAGAGCACGCCTCTGGCAAGCATCAGCGGCGCGATCTCCGAGATCGCGCCGACGCATTTTCGCGTCTCGGGCCTGTCGCGTTCGGTCAAGCTCGGCGAGCTGATCGGCGTCAATATTGGGGCCAAGCCCCAGATCGGCGAGGTGGTGCGGATCGACAGCGACGGCATCGTGGCCAAGCCGTTCGACCGGCACTTCGCCGGCGGCCTCGGCTCGGTTGCCTATCGCATGCCGCCTCTGTCGTTCGCGCCGGATCCGAGCTGGAAGGGCCGCGTCATCAATGCGCTGGGCGCGCCACTGGACGGAATGGGCCCGCTTACCCCTGGATCGCGGGCGGTTTCGGCCGAGGCGGAAGCGCCGCCGGCCATGAAGCGGGCGCGCGTTCACAAGCCACTGCGCACCGGCGTGCGGGTCATCGACTTGTTTGCGCCGATCTGCGCCGGCCAGCGCGTCGGCATCTTTGCCGGCTCCGGCGTCGGCAAATCGACCTTGCTCGCCATGCTCGCCCGCAGCCAGGGCTTCGACACCGTCGTGCTGGCGCTGGTGGGGGAACGCGGCCGCGAGGTGCGCGAATTCATCGAGGACGTGCTCGGCAACGACCGCAACCGCGCCGTCACCATCGTATCGACGGGTGATGAAAGTCCGATGATGCGGCGGCTGGCGCCGAAGACGGCGATGGCGGTCGCCGAATATTTCCGCGACCGCGGCGAATCGGTGCTTCTCATCGTCGATTCGATCACCCGCTTCGCCCATGCTGCCCGCGAGGTCGCACTGGCGGCCGGCGAGCCGGCGGTCGCCCGTGGTTACGCTCCGACGGTTTTCACCGATCTGCCGCGCCTCCTGGAGCGCGCCGGGCCCGGTGAGGAAGGATCCGGGACCATCACCGGCATCTACTCCGTGCTGGTCGATGGCGATGATCATAACGAGCCGATCGCCGACACCATCCGCAGCACGCTCGACGGACACATCGTGCTGTCCAGGCACATCGCCGATCAGGCACGCTATCCTGCGGTGGACGTGCTGGCCTCAGTTTCGCGCCTTGCGCACAACGTATGGGATCCCGAAGAACGCGAATTGGTGAGCAAATTGCGCACCCTGATCGCCAAATACGAGGACACAAGCGACCTTCGCCTGATGGGCGGGTACCAGTCGGGGCGCGATTCGGGCCTCGACCAGGCCGTCGACATGGTCCCGCGAATCTACCACGCCATGCGTCAAGACGCTTCGGCGCGGCCGAGCGCCGATCCGTTCCGCGAGCTCAGGGACATGCTCAAGGGCGACTAGCGGCACGGCTTGCCGGCCGTGCGGCCGTGCCCTCGCATCCTGCCTTCGACCCGCGCACGTCGTGGCACAAACTGCATAGGCGCTCGTTCGCCGGCGATGTCAGCCGCGCGAGTCTCAGCCGCTGGGATGAGACGACCAGTGTGGTCGCGGAAGACGACACGCGGATGATGCTCCAGGCCCAATCCCGCAACAACCGTCACGTGCATTCCCCACAACTTCACCTGGCACCGCCATGGCGATTCCGCAAGCAGATCGCGGAAGTTGTGGATGACTTTCGTGGCCTGCCGTCTGTCGTGCACAAGCTTCGATCAAACTGCATCAACGACAGACAACGATAGGGGTGGGATCCAACACGTGTAGAACTGCGTGCATCTGGCTTGTTTGACTGTGTATTGCGTTCACCTTCATGTGTCCTGACGGGCGAGATTGTCTTGAACTTTACATTGGTCTGCAACGACATCCGCCCTCGCGTGGTCTCTTGACTTGATTTTGTTGAGAAGCTCATTCATCGTTTCAACCGAACATAAGAAACGTCTGCGTGTGACTTGAACTCAGGGGCTTCGGTTGAGCAATTCCGATCCATCGTCTGGAAGCGACGGCAACTCGGGCTTGCGTTCGGCGACCTTGCGGTTGGCATGCCATCGGCAGCATCGTTTCTCGCGCAGTGGGATATCCGCGCGCCATGGTGGAAAGTGGCTTCCGGGCGCCGCACACGCGATTCCCGGGGCGAGGTAGGAATTGATGCCGTTGGCACGCGAAGCAGTCGAGCTGCTGGTTCAGGCGGCCAGAACCTGGTACTTCGAAGGAAATCAACACGGATTGCGCGATCGGGAGTGGATGGCGCTGCGCTTTCTCGGCCGCGCCAATCGCTTCTCGCGCACGCCGTCCGCACTTGCCGGGTTCATTGGCGCGACCAGAGCGACAGCGTCGCAGATCGTGAAGACGCTGGAAAGCAAATCCTTCCTGGTGCGAAAGCCGTCGCAGGAGGACAAGCGCTCTGTCGTCCTGCACGTCACGCCGCAAGGTGAGAAATGCCTGAGCCAGCACGACCCGATCAATCACGTGTTGAACGCGGTCAATTCGCTCGGCACCGAGGAATGCGTCAGGCTGCGCGACTCGCTCCGCGAGGTCCTCAACCATCTCGATGCGGCGCATCAGCGCCTCGATGCCAGCATCTGTCGCGATTGCATGTTCCTGGCCGAGCGCAGCCCTGCCACGGGCAAGGCCCGCGCCGTCGCCGAGTTCATGTGCCGTCTGTATCGCGCCCCCGTCTCGCTCGAGGAGACCGAGTTGCTGTGCACCAGCTTCGAACGCACCCGCGATCGCCCCAAGATCGAGCAGCATCTCGATCGCGCCCGCGTGGCAAGCCAGGGGTGAGGCGCGCTCTCTCGACGTCATTGCGAGCGCAGTGAAGCAATCCAGAATCTCTCCGCGGAGGCAGCCTGGATTGCTTCGCTGCGCCCACAATGACGGAGTATGAGGCGACGGCATGGTTCTCCAAATGACACTGTCATTCCCTGCGCAGGCGGGGAATCCAGTACGCCGCCGCCTCTCGGTTCTAGTCGCACCCTCTCGGAGTACTGGATCGCCCGGTCAAGGCCGGGCTATGACACCGAGGGTGTAGACGCAGACACGCTTGCACATCCTCGCGACGCGTTTCGCCCGAGCTTTGCTTTGTCGTTCCACCCTCTCAATCAAGAGGGCGCAGGGAAGACCGGGTGCCGGCAGGCACCCGCGGTCTGCTGCGCAAAAGTGTAGCGCAAAAAGACCGCACAGCAGCATACAGGTGGTGCCGAACACACGGCCTTCCCTGCGCGATGGTCGGACGGCTTATGCCGTGCTCTCCCGGGAGCCGAATTCCTTCTGGCCTCCCTCGCCTTGCGGAAGTCACCGGCACCGCGCCGGTTGGCGACGATGCCGCATCCGCAAGACTTGGCCGTGGCGACGACGGCCGGGACCACACGGTTTTGCCGTACGCAGGCTTTCCTGTTCCGCCCGAGGGCGAGTCAGGACATCAAGCGCCGTTCGTACAACGCGGCTTGCGAGACGCTCACGGGGTTCGGCTCAATCCATCGCCCCGCCCTGCACTCACATCCGCGACGGCGCTGCCAGCGTCCACCGCAGCCCGATCCGCGGCTCGTGACGACGTACGACCGCCCCTCTTCGCCGGATCAGGATGGGCGAAACATACGACAAATCCGAATTTCGGTAAATAGGAATATTTTAACCACTCGGGTTGACAGCCAGGCGACACACTCCTGTAGCCCGGATGGAGCGCAGCGCAATCCGGGGGCGGTCTCGCATGCTGACAAGCTGGTCCCGGATCGCGCTGCGCTCCATCCAGGCTACGCGCCGTTACTGCGCGCCCGATCCGCCCTGCACGATCTTCTCGTTCAGCTTCTGGTCGACGGTATCGACCGTGCGGTCGATCTCGGCGTTGGGTACGCCGAGCTGATGCGAGATCAGCTTTACCAGGAGATCGACGCGCTCGATGAAGGGGGCGCCGCTTGCCACGGCCCGCGCGGCCGAGGACGGCTTGAGCAGGCTTTCGGCGGCCTTGGCGTATTTTGCGAACGGGACCTGGTCCTCGGGATCGGCGCCGAGGCGGCGGGCGATGGCATCGACATGGTCGTAGATCGTCTGGGAGCGCGCGAGGTCGCCGTGCACGGCGTCGCGGATCGATTGCGGTTCGTTCGGCGTGATGCAGCGGTAGTTGCCGGTGAGCAGCATCGACCATTTGGCCAGCGGCACGAACAGGGAATCGAACACTTTCAGCTTGACCGGCACGTCCTTGCCGTCGAGCGTCACCGCGTCGATATCGGCCTCGAGCTCGCGCAGCACCTTGTTGTGCTTCTCGTCGGCGAAGACCGAGGCCTTGAAGTTGGTGGGCAGGCCGACATGCAGCACGTTCGCGGCTTCCTCCGGCGGACGGAAGGCCTGCGGATCGGGCGAGCACAACGTCACCAGGCCGGGCTCGAAACGCTCCCACACCTGCGCATTGGTGTAAGCCTCCTCGAGATCCATGTCTGCCAGTGCCGGAATGCGCTTGAGATAAGGCAGCGGCGGCATGTTCATGATCGACAGGCACGGCAGCTTCGCCGCGGCGATCTTGACCATCAGCATGCGAACCGTGTGGTTGGTGTATTGCGGCTCCTGCATCGCAAGGCCGACGAGATCGTAGCGGGAGACGTCGACATTCTGCGGCGTCACCGCATCCAGCTTGCCCGGCAGGTCGCGCGAGAAGATCGCGCGGTGCACCGCCTCGTCGCGCAGCTTGATGCGCACTTCGGTGCCATCACGATTGATCAGCTCCGCGGTCTTGGTGCGGCAGACCAGGGTCACGTTGTGCCCGGCCATCAACAGCTTGGTGCCCAGCAGGGAGCCGTAGGAAGCTCCCAGAATCAGTACGTTGCGCGCCATGTTCGTCCCCTCGAAATGTGTGTGATTTTTTGGCCCCGGCCGTTGTGCGCGGGTGCGTTGCAGCATTTAAGGCAAACTAGGCGCGAATGGCAACTGGGATAATGCATACAAGAACGGACGGATATTCCACCGCGCGGTTGACATCGACAGGCTGGTTCTCCTGATAATGCGACTTAACCGAAATCATGCAATGCCGCCGGCCTTGCCCGCCATTCCCGCCCGCACTTCTACGGCTTTCAAATCCCAGCAGAAATTCCGCCGTGGGCAATGCGGTGTGTTCCCAGCTGTTTCCCTCGACGCATCCCGCTTCGATTGATAAGCCCCTGTCCGCGAATGACGGGGCTTGAGTCGGGGACATGACGGTTGCGATCGAGATGGGGCTGACCACGGCGGGCGCCGGGGCGGCCATGGACCTCGAGGAATTGCTGGCGACCCGTCTCCTGGTGCAGGGCAATTCCGGCTCCGGCAAGTCGCATCTGCTCAGGCGCCTCCTGGAGCAGAGCGCGCCCTGGGTGCAGCAGGCCATCATCGATCCCGAAGGCGATTTCGTCACGCTGGCCGAGCGCTTCGGCCATCTGGTGATCGACGCCGAGGATCACACCGAGCGCGGCCTGCAGGTCGCGGGCGAACGCGCCCGGCTGCACCGCGTCTCCACCGTACTCAATCTCGAGGGGCTCGACGCCGAGAACCAGATGCGGCGCGCGGCCGCCTTTCTCGGCGGCCTGTTCGACGTCGAGCGCGACCATTGGTACCCGATGCTTGTCGTGGTCGACGAGGCGCAGCTGTTTGCGCCGGCGGTCGCGGGCGAAGTATCGGACGAAGCGCGAAAGCTCTCGCTCGGCGCGATGACCAATCTGATGTGCCGCGGCCGCAAGCGCGGCCTTGCCGGCATCATCGCGACGCAGCGCCTGGCCAAGCTCGCCAAGAACGTCGCGGCCGAAGCCTCGAACTTTTTGATGGGCCGCACCTTCCTCGACATCGACATGGCGCGCGCCGCCGATCTGCTCGGCATGGAGCGGCGGCAGGCGGAGGCTTTTCGCGACCTCGAACGCGGGCAGTTCATGGCGCTGGGACCGGCGCTGTCGCGCCGTCCGCTGCGGCTGAACATCGGCCCGACCGACACTTCCCCGCGCAACTCGACGCCGCGGTTGATGCCGCTCCCGGAAGCGACAACGGAAGATATGCGCGCCGTGATCCTGGCGGCACCGCCGCCGGATGCCAGCCGGCCTCAACGCCGGCCCGCACCCGATCTGCTCGATCAGCTTCGCGCGGCCAAGGCGGCAACGCCCGAGATCAGCCCCGAAGTGGTCGAGGTGCCGGTCAGTGCCGAGGAACTCGCCGAACGGCGCGAGCGCGTGGACCGGACCTTGCGCGCCGTGCTGGCCGCGCCCGATGCCGGCTTCCGCGCCATCGGCGTACTCTATCAGGAGTTCGTGGTCCGCTGCCGCATCGAGGGCCTCGGCGCGTCCGTGCCCGACCTCACCGAATTCCGCCGCATGCTGACGCATGCGCGCGCCGGGCTCGGTACTGACATTGCCGAGGACGATTCCTGGCAGGAGGTGAGCTTGCGCGCCTCGATCCTGCCCGACGACATGCAGGGCGTGTTCATGATGATCGCGCGCGCCGCCAAGGAAGGCTGGCCCTGCCCCGGCGATGCTGCGATCGCCCGCGCCTATGGCTCGCATTCGCTGCGAAGGGCACAACGCCTGCTCGGCTACATGGAGGAGCAGGGCCTGATCGTGGTCCAGCTTGACGGCGCCGGGCGCCGGTTCGTGACGCTGGTCGAGCTCGCATGGGCAACCGCGCCGGGCGATCCCAACGGCGACGATCAGCCAGCCGAACAAATGCCGAGCGCGGCGTCGGCCTGACGCCGTCAAGCCGCCGCGAACATGCGACGATAAAGCAAGCTCGAGACCAGCCAGGCGATCACGAACAGAGCGATCACCGCGAAACCGACATTGGCGAGCGATTCATTGAGAGCGTCGACGAGCGCCCACACGCCGCCATCAAATCCAAGCCGATCGGCGATCAGGCCGAGCGCCTCGATGCCGCCGATCAGCAGCGCCACCGCGACGGAGGCACCGGTGATCGTGAGGTTGTACCAGAGCTTGCGCATGGGATCGACGAAAGCCCAGCGATAGGCGCTGACCATCAGTGCGGAATCCGCGGTGTCGACCAGCGCCATGCCCGACGCAAACAGCGCGGGAAAGACCAGGATGTCGGCGAGCGAGGCACCGCGCGCCGCTTCGGTGGCGGATATGCTGAGCAGGCCGATCTCGGTTGCGGTGTCGAAGCCGAGGCCGAACAGCAGGCCGAGCGGGAACATATGCCATGGCTTTGTCACCAGGCGGAACATCGGGCCGAGCAGGCGCGCGAGAAAGCCGCGATGGCCGAGCAGCGCATCAAGCCCGGCGGCGTCATGAACGCCCTGCTCACGCGCGGTGCGAAAGGTTCGCCACAGGCCGGCGAAGATGACAAGGTTGATCGCCGCGATCAACAGCAGGAAAAGCGCTGACACCGAGGTGCCGATCAGGCTGCCAATATTCTTGAGCAGACTGTCGCCACCAAGGCTGACGACGCCGAGCGCGAGCAGCATGGTCGCGACCACGACCACAGTGGAATGACCGAGCGCGAAATAGAGACCGACACTGCGCGGCGTGCCGCCCGCCTGCATCAGCTTGCGCACGACATTGTCGATGGCGGCGATGTGATCGGCATCAACGGCGTGGCGGAGGCCAAACACCCAGGCGAGCAGCGCAGTCGCCATCACCGCGGGCCGGTCGCCGAACGCCGCGGATGCCCATACCCATGCGGCGACATTGGCGACGGCGAGCCCGCCGAACATCAGCACCATTCCGGGCTCAACCGCCCGCCCAGACCATCTTGTCACGACACGCATTCCGCCGCACGCCCCATTGCGCCAACGGTATGATCTTTTCAGAGAATGATCACACTGACCAGTCCCGGCTACTGCCCGATGACCGCATATGCGAATTTGCTGGAGGTCGTCATGCCCGGGCTTGACGAGCGGATGGATCGAGTTACGCGGCTTCGCTGCCACCGAGATAGGCGTCGCGCACGCGGGGATCGTCCTTCAGCGCCCGCGCCGGGCCTGACAGCACGATCTTGCCGGTCTGGAGCACATAGGCCTCGTGCGCGATCTCGAGCGCGAGGCTGGCGTTCTGCTCGACCATGAAGACCGAGACGCCGTCCTGGTTGATGGTGCGGATCAGCTCCAGCACGCGGTCGACATAGAGCGGCGACAGGCCCATCGTCGGCTCGTCCATCACGATCAGGCGCGGGCGGCTCATCAGCGCGCGCGCCATCGCCACCATCTGCTGCTCGCCGCCGGAGAGCGAGCCGGCGCGCTGCGACAGCCGCTGGCCGAGCTTCGGAAACAGCGTGAGCATCTTGTCGAGATCCTGTGCGATGCTCTCGCGATCGTTGCGCACGAATGCGCCCATCAGGATGTTCTCGCGCACGCTCATATCGGCGAACAGCCGCCGCGCCTCGGGCACCGAGGCGATGCCGCGGCGGACGATCTGCGGCGTGGTGAGTCCGATCAGCGAGGCGCCGTCGAAGGTCACCTCGCCCGAACGCGGTTTGACCAGGCCCAGGATGATCTTCATCGTGGTCGACTTGCCGCTGGCATTGCCGCCGAGCAGGCAGACGATGTGACCGCGGCCGACCGTGATCGACAGGTCGAAATGGACCTGGGCCTGGCCATAGAACGTGTTGACGTCGGTCAGCGCCAGCAGCGGTTCGACTGCGCTCGCGGTCATGCCGCACTCTCCTGCTCCGCAGTCCCTGACAGCCCGTGGCCGAGATAGGCCTCGATCACCTTGGGATCATTGCGCACCACCTCGCCCGGCCCCTCTGCGATCTTCTTACCCTCGTCCATGACGATGACGCGGTCGGAGAGCTGCATCACCATCTCGAGCTTGTGCTCGATCAGGAGAATGGTCAGCCCTTCGGCTTTCAGTTCGGCGACCAGCGCCTGCATCTCCGCGGTCTCGCTCGGGTTCATGCCGGCGGTCGGCTCGTCCAGCAGCAACAGGCGCGGCTTGAGCGCGAGTGCACGCGCGATCTCGACGCGGCGGCGGTTGGCATAGGAGAGGCTGTAGGCGGGCTGGTCGATCCGCGGCAGCAGCCGTTCGCCGAAGCGGGCGAGGATGCTTTTGACTTCTTCGCGCAACCGCTCTTCCTCTTCCCTGACGCTCGAAGGGCGCAGCAGCGCCAGCCCAAGCTCCAGCAGCGGGCCGATCACGGGCACGGCCGGCTTCACGGCACGCAAGCGCGTATGGGCACCGATCAATACGTTGTCCATGACGCTGAGATTGCCGAAGACACGGCCGAGCTGGAAGGTCCGCGCGATGCCTTGGGCTGCGAGCCGCTCCGGCGAGAGGCCGGTGATGTCCTGTCCCTCGAATCGAACCTCGCCCGCATCCGGACGATCAAGGCCGGTGACGAGATTGAACAGCGTGGTCTTGCCGGCGCCGTTCGGGCCGATGATGCTGACGAGCCCACCCTTGGCGAGATCGAGATCGATACCGTCGACGGCCGTCAGGCCGCCGAAGCGGCGGGTCAGCCCGCGTAGGGACAACAGCGGTGCGAGCGGCTCCGCCATCAGATCGTCCCCAACAGGCCTTGCGGCCTGAACCGCACCAGCAGCAGCAGCACGATGCCGTAGATCAGGATGCGGTACTCCGCCGCGACCCGAAACACTTCGGGCAGGCCAACCAGCGCGACGGCGCCGACAATGGCGCCGACGACGTTGCCGAGACCGCCGAGGATCACGACGGTCAGGGCCAGGATCGATTGCTGCGTGTTGAACGTCTCGTGGTTGATATAGGAATAGAGATGCGCGGCGATGCCGCCGCTGACGCCGGCCGCAAAGCCGCCGAAGATGAAGGCGAGCGACTTGTAGCGGTTGAGGCCGAGACCATAGGCGCGCGCAGCGATATCATCGTCGCGGATGGCGCGAAAGCTGCGGCCGAGATGCGAGCCCAGCAGCCGCGCCTGGAGCAACGCGAGCACGACCATGATCGCGAAGGCGAACCAGTACACCGAGGCCGGGCTGATCAAATCATGGCCGAACAGCGATAGCGGCGGGATGCCGGAGATGCCGACCGGCCCCCGCGTCACGCTCTCCCAGTTCAGAATCACCAGCGACACGATCTCGCCGATGGCGAGCGTCGCGATCGAGACGTAATGCCCGCGCAGGCGGAACGACGGCGAGATCAGGATGGTGCCGAGCGCGGCGCTCATCAGGCCGCCGGCGATGATGGCGAGGCCGACAGGCACGTTCAATGTCAGCGACAGCAGCGCAGACGTATAGGCGCCGATCGCGAGCAGCGCGGCGTGTCCGAGCGAGACCTGGCCGATCGTGCCTGCGACCAGCGTCAGGCTGAGCGCGAGCATACCGAGCAGCCAGGCGTTGATCAGCGTCTGGAGGATGTAGAACGACACCGGCAGTAGCGGCAGGATCGCAAACGCGGCAACCGCGACAGCCAGGGCCCAGCGCGGAATGCGAACGGGGCGGCTCGGCGCGATGAAGGTGCCGGTCAGCGGCTCGGGCGGCGCCTGCCGGGCGCTGGCGAACAGGCCGTTGGGTCGCAGCACCAGAACGACCACCAGCAGCAGGAAGGCGAACAGGTTGCGATAGCTGGTGCCGAACACCGCGACGCCATAGCTCTCGACCAGACCCAACAGCATGCTGCCGATGACAGCGCCGGGCACATTGCCGGCACCGCCGACGACTTCGGCGACGACGCCCTTCAGCGTCGCCTGCAGGCTCATCGCGGTGTCGATCTGGTTGTAGTACATGCCGACCAACAGGCCCGAGACGCCGCCGAGCGCAGCCGCGATCCCGAACACCGTCTGATTGACCCGGTTGACGTCGACGCCCATCTGCATCGCGGCGTCGCGGTCCTGCGAGGCGGCACGCACCGCCCAGCCGAGCTTGGTATAGCGCAGGAACACGAACAGCAGCAGTGCGCTGGAGACGCCGACGCCGGCGATCAAGAGGTCAAGCGGCCCGATCGTGCCGCCGCCGATTTGGAAACGCACATCCGGCAACTGGCTCGGCAGCGCCCGCGGATTGGGCGAGAAGGTCAACATCACGAGCTGATCGAGCACGAAGCTGATGCCGATCGTCGCCAGCAATGGCGCGATGCGTACCGAATTCTGCAGCGGCCGCAGGCCGAAGCGCTCGATGATCAGCCCGACCAAAGCGGCCACCACCGCGACGAAGATGATCGTGAGCGGCAGCGGCGTGTGCAGCTGCACCACCGCGACCCAGCCGATATAGGCGCCGACAAGGTAGATCGAGCCCTGCGCGAAGTTGATCAGCCGGCTGACGCCGAAGATCAGCGCGAGCCCGACCGCAACGAGGGCGTAGACGTTACCAACGATCAGCCCGTTGATGGTGTAGTCGAGCCAGGAAGACACGCAGGGTTCCTAATGAAGGGAGAAAGCCCGGAGCAAGACTCCGGCCGTCAGATCAAGTCGGCTTGCCGTCCCAAAGCGTGAACTGGCCCTTGCGCACGACGAGCTCGGCATTCATCGCACCCTTGACGCGGCGGGTCGCGACGTCGAACGTCGCGGAGCCGAAGATCACGCTCGGAACGTCCTTCACTTTGGCGAAGGCATCGCGGATCGCCTTGCGATCGGTGCCGCCGATCCTGATCACGGCCGCGGCCATGTTCATGGCGTCGTAGGCGTAGGCGTTGAAGGCATCGGGCTCGAGGCCATTGTACTTCTTCTTGAAGCCGGCGATGAACTTCTGCACCTCGGGCCGCGGATCTTCCGGGAAGTAGCGCGTGCCGACGTGGACGTCCTCGACGGCATCGCCGCCGAGTTCCAGAAACTTCGGCGAGTAGACCGAGCTCGCGGCGCAGATCACCTGCTTCAGCCCGACCTGCCGCGCCTGGCGCGCGATCAGCGCGCCGTCGGAATAATAGGAGATCAGGACCAGGCCGTCAGGATTGGCATCGCGAACGCGCACCAGCGTGGAACGGAAGTCGCGCTCCTCGGCGATATAGCCTTCGGTGATGACGATCTCCGCGCCATATTCCTTGGCGGCGTTGTTGAAATAGTCGCGGCTGGTGCGTCCCCAATCGGTGTTGAGATGCAGCACCGCAAGCTTCTTGAGGCCGAGGCTCTTCACCGCATAGCGCGCCAGCAGCGGCTGCTCGTCGGCCTGGCTGACCGACGTGCTCCACATGAAGTCGCCGCCCTTGGTGAAATCAGGATGCGAATTGGTGAAGCCGAACTGCACGAGGCCGCCGCGCTGATAGATCGGCGAGGCCGCCATCGAGGCGGGACTGGAGAAATCGCCGAGCTCCAGGACGATCTTGGGATCGGACACGAACTTCTGCGCGATCGCCACCGACTGCCGCGGATCGCTCTGGCTGTCCTCGAAGGTATAGGCGAGCTTGCGGCCGTTGATGCCGCCGGCGGCCATGATCTCGTCGAGCGCGAGATCAAAGCCCTGCTTCCATTGCGTGCCATATTGCGCGTTCGGCCCGGTCAGCGGACCGCTGACGCCGAGCACGATCGGATCGGTATCGGCGAAGGCGCTGCGCGAGAAAGCGGCGCCCGCCATCATGGCGAGAGAAGCTTTGACCAGGGTTCGGCGATCGATGTTGCTCATGTACGGCTCCATCCACTCAGGTGTTGAAAACTCAGTTCTCACAAAACAAGCAGCAAGTCTTGTGCCGGTGAGATTGCCTATTTCGAGGGCTCGCCGAGCGACAGCATCAGCCGGTTCGCCCAATTGAAGAACGAGGCGCCGTTGATGACGTCGACGATCTCAGCATCGTCGAGGCCCGCACTGCGCAGCGCCCTAATATTTTCAGGACCGAACGCGATCGGCGTCGTGGCCAGCGCCACCGAGGCCTTCACCACAGCGTTCCAGCGTTCGCCGAGATCGGCGCCGACGCCTTCATCCAGCAGCTTCTGCACGTCCTCGCGTCGCTTGGAATAGGTGCTGGCAAAGCGCGCATGGACCGAGGCGCAATAGATACAGCCATTGTAGCGCGAGGTCGCAGCGGCGGCGAGCTCGCGCTCGGCGCGCGGCAGGCCGTCGGCGACGTTGTAGAAGATGTCCTTGTCGGTCTTGGTACGGGCTTCCAGCACCTCGGGATCGCGCACCAGCAAGCGGAAATATTCCGACTTGGCGCGGGCGCGGTCGACGAGACCATTGAAATGCCGGTCGGTGAGCTCGACCTCGGGCAACGGCTCGATCCAGGAGACCCAGCCGAGCTCATCCTGGGTGAAGACATCGGGCGGATTGACGGTGGCACTCATGATGTCGACCTCCTCTTATGCGTTCACTGCGGCAAGCGTGCGCAAGCCGCTGACGACCCGCACCTGAAACGACAGGAACGCGACGAGTTGGGAGAAGGTGACGATGCCGGTGGTCGACCAGCCGGCGGCCTGCAGCGCCTTCATGTCCGAGGATGCCGCATCGCGCGGACGGTATACCAGGAGATGCGCATGCTCGAGCGCCGCGACGAGCCGGGCGCCGAGAGCGGACTTGCTCGCCGCGTCCACGCGATAGATCAGGCCTGCCGTATTCTCGACCGACAGCGGGCCTGCGGGAAACGAACCATAAGGGCCCGAGGTCTTGCCCCGCGCGATCTCGGCGTCGATCGCCTTGACCAGAGCCGCGGCGCCGGCGCTCGTCGCGAGCTTGTTGCGATAGAAGGTGGCGACGGGGGACTCGCCATGGAGGCCGGTCACGAAGGCTGCGACCGCGGCGCGCTCGAGCAGCGAAAATTCGCCGGCGTCGATCGGCTCGAACAGCGAGAGATAGCTCTTCTGCGCATTCTCGCGCGCTTGCAGGCGCTTGGCGCGGATCGCGTCCAGCGCTGATCCCGGCTTGATCCCGGCAAGCGTGTCGATGATATCAGGCATACTCATCATAAAGCCTCGTGCAATCCATCCAATCCCGACTAGCCCGCGAGGGCGACTTCGGGCGCCGTCCGGGTCCAGCCCAGCGCGGGCGCGACTTTTTCGGCCACCAGCTCGATCGACCTCAGGACATAGGGGTGCGGCGCATCGACCGAATGGACCTGGAACACCAGGTCGGTGATCCGCTCCAGCGTCGCATCCGTGCGCAGCGAGGCGATCACCTCATCTGGGCCGCCGACATGGGTGTCGAACGCCGTGATCATTTCCTCCAGCGTCTCGCCGGGGGGAAGGTGCCCGCTCTTCATGAATTGCGGCAGCGCCCGCCGCAGCCCGAGATCGGCAAGCCGCATCGCCTCGCGATGATCGTCGGCGACGAACACGCTGCGCGAGGCCATGATGCGTGGCTCAGCGCCCGGCGGCAGCGCGGCGAGATAGGCGTCGATGATCGGATTCTGGATGTCGGCGAGCGTCGCGTTTGGTGCGTCCTTGGTCCGCGGCTGGGTGCGCGACAGCAAGAGCCCGTCGCCGGCCTTGCCGGCGCGGGCGCCGCCCGCGACCGAGAAGGTCGCCTGCCAGATCCGCTTGTCCAGTTGCGGCCGCTGCGGGTAGAGCGTGTCGCCGCCGTCGAGCAGCTTGCCGGTCAGCGCCTTGCGGACGACCTCGAGATTGCGCGCAAAGATCTCGTTGCGCTGGGTGCCGTCGAGGCCGAAGGCGGCGAAGGCCGACGGATTGCCGCCGGTACCCACGCCGAGCTCGAAGCGGCCGTCGCAGAGCAGGTCCAGCACAGCAGCGTCCTCCGCCACCCGCACCGCACTCTCCAGCGGCAGAGTGACGATGCCGGTGCCGAGGCGGATGCGCGAGGTCTGCGCGGCGACATAGCCGAGGAAAGTGAAGGGCGACGGCAGGCCGCCCTCGCGTTCGTGAAAATGGTGCTGCGCGATCCACGCGGAATCGAGGCCAGCCTTCTCGGCGCGCACGATCTGCTCGGCGGCGAAGCGATAGCGTTCGGCCGGCGGGGCCTCATCGAGCAGGCGCGTGAAGAATCCCAGGCGTTTCAGGTTTGCAAGGCGTTTCATACGACCCCTGTCGGGCGAGGATGGGCCCCGATGATGTCGGTTGCTGGAGCCGGAGACAAGCGGGCAATGCGCAAGGCTGCCCGCCGGGATCGCGCCCCCGCGCCAGACCTTTGGCTAGGCAGACTGCCTACCAGCTCGGCAGCACCGCGCCTTTGTCGCTGATATCGAGCCCGGCCGGGTTGAAGCCGACACCGTCCTCGCGCTTGATCGCGCCTTTGTCCCGCGGCAACATCTTGGTCTCCATAACTCAGCAGCAGTGATGGGAACCGTATTCGCCGCTCCGCCGGATGAAATCAATGAAATGGATATCCATATTGACCGCCGGCGGCGGGCAACACTTCTCTGATCGTCGCCAAATAGGAAATGAACGCCAATGGGAGCGGGTGCGGTTGCGGCAAGCCCTTCCTAGGCGCGCGGCTCGGTGCGCCAGGTCGACGGCGACAGCATGATCAGGGCGCAGATCGCGGCATAAGCGGCCAGCGACACCGTGACCATGGTGGCGAGCCCACTCATGCCCGCGCCGAAATATTCGACAGCGATCCAGCCGCCGCCCGCCGCGATCAGGATCCGCGCAACCGCGCCCGCAAGCGGCCCCATCGCCCGGCCCGTACCTTGGGCGGCGAACGACGTGACGAAGCCAAAACCGAGCGCCGCATAGGCCGGCGCCACGATACGCAGGTAGGTCATGCCCTCACCCACGACGTCGGCGTCGTGGCTGAACAGATGCAGCCAGGCGGTCGGAACAATCGCGACCAGAAGGCCGATCGCGCCGGTCATGATCAAGCCGGCGGCGCCGCTGACCCAGCCGATCCTCTGCGCCCGCGCGGTCTGGCCCGCACCCATGTTGACGCCGACCATGGTCAGTGTCGCCGTGCTGATGCCGAACAGCAGCGGGATCATGATGTAGTCGAGCCGCGAGGCGATGCCGTAGCCGGCAAGCGCCGAGGTGCCGAACAGGCCGACCGCGCCGGTGACGAGGATGACGGTGAGGTTGGTCAGCACGGCATTGAACGCAGTGGGAATGCCGACCTTCAGCATGTCGCCAAATATCTTTGCGCGCAGCGGCACGATGTGCAGCCGCAGGCCGGATGCGCCCGAGGACATGTAGCGCAGCAGGAACAACATCGCAGCGCCGTAATAGAGGCCGAAAGCAATGCCGGCGCCGCCGATGCCGAGGCTCGGGACCGGGCCGAAACCGAAGATCAGCAAGGGCGAGACGGGAATGGTCACGATGGCGCCGATCAGCGTCACCAGCGCCGGCACCTTGACGTTGCCGGAGCCGCGCAGCGCCGCGGCCTGGAGGTTGACGATCCAGGCTGGAATGGCGCCGGCAAACAGATAGCTGGAGTAAGTGACGGCCGCGTCGAGCGCACCGTCGCGACCGCCGAGCGCACGGAACAGTGCGACGCCGCCGAAGTGCGCGCCAAGCGTAAACAGGGCGCCCGCGATGATCGCGAGCACGATGGCGTGGAACAGCGCCGCGTCCGCATCGTCGCGGCGGCCGGCGCCGACTGCCCGTGCCACTGACGAGGCGACACCGGAGCCGAAGCCGCCATTCGACATCATGGTCATCAGCATGAAGATCGGGAACACCAGCGCGGCACCCGCCAGCGCATCGGTGCCGAGATAGCCGACATAATAGGCTTCGGCGATGTTCACTGCGGTCTGTGCCACCAGCACCGTCACGGTCGGCGCTGCGAGCCTGAGCAGCGTCGGCAGGATCGGCGCGGACAGAAGCGCGGCGCGTCGTTGGTCGGCTGACGTCGCCGCGGGACGAGCCGCGGCCACACTGCGCGCCGAAGCCTCCATTGTCGGCATTGACGATGCGGCGACATCCTCGACTGACATTCCTGAGATCCTGTTCCGTTACGGGGCCGCTACGGCAGCCATTGAATTATGATCATAATGTATTATTATGATCGTAATGCAATAGAAAATCGCTCACGATGTTGTGGCCATGCGTTTCAGGCCGGTCATCAGGAGGGAGTTGAGACCATGCGGTACGAAAAGGGACACAGGGACGAGACTCGTCGGCACATCCTCGATGTCGCCTCCGCCCAGTTCCGCGAGAGCGGGATCGCCGCGGTCGGCCTCGCCGGCATCATGTCGGAGGCGGGTCTCACCAACGGCGCCTTCTACACCCACTTCGCCTCCAAGGAGGACCTGGTGCGGGAGGTGCTCGTGGATGCACTCACAAGGCGCGAGCAGCGGCACAAGGCCAATCTCGAGAATGGCGTCGCGGTCGAAACCGTGATCCGGGACTATCTCTCAGCGCGTCACCGCGATCGCGCCGGCACCGGCTGCCCGACCGCCGCGCTGGCCGCCGAGATCGCGCGGCACCCCAAGACAACGCGCGATGCCTTTACCGGCAAGATCTCCGATCTCATCGGATTGATGGCGGAGCAGATCAGGCAAGGCACCGCAGAAGAGCGGCGACGCAGGGCGATCACGATCTATTCGACTATGGTCGGTGCGCTGCAATTGGCGCGCGCGGTCAACGACAGGCGATTGTCCGACGAGATCCTGGAGAATGCAGTGGACGCCGCGCTGACAATCGCGAACGAGCGCTGACGCGCTCGTCCGACCGGCATATCCAGCTACACCGGATCAAACGCCCGGATCGGCGGCAGGTTGCCGGTGAACTTCTCCACTTCTACCGTGGTGAGCTGGCCGGTGCAGCCTTGCGCGAAGGACGAGGTGCCGATGTCGCGGGTGAGCACGTTCGGATTGCCGTGCACGCAGAGCGGCGCATCGTCTTCCGGGTCCATCGGGTCGTACCAGGCGCCGGTCGGCAATTGCACGACGCCGGGCGCGATGCCGTCGGTGACATGCACCGCGGCCAGGCACGCGCCGCGCGCGTTGAACAGGCGGATGATGTCGCCGTCCTTGATCCCGCGCGCATCGGCATCGCGCGGATTCATCCGCGCGACCTCGCGGCCGCGATGCTTTGCGCCCAGCGAATGTCCGCCGAAATCGAGCTGGCTGTGCAACCGCGTCACCGGCTGGTTGGCGACGAGGAAGCACGGCGCGCCGGGCTTTGGCATATCGCTCTTCTCGAGCCAGACCGGATGGCCCGGGCAATCCACGTCGCCGTGGCCGGCGATCTTCGCGGAATAGATCTCGATGCGGCCGCTCGGTGTCGGCAGCGGATGCGCCACCGGATCCTCGCGGAAACTGCGCAAGCGACCGCCATCGTCGGGCTGTTGCGGCACGACCAGGCTGCCGCGCTTCCAGAACTCCTCGAAGCTCGGCGCCTTCAGGCCGCGCTTGGCGAGGGAGGCGCGGGTCGGCTCGTAGAGATGCTCCAGCCATTGCCGCGAGTTGCGCCCTTCGGTGAAGGGCTCGCGGGCGCCGAGGCGATCGGCGAGATCGGCAAAGATCTCATAGTCATCGCGGGCGAGCCCAAACGGCTCGGCGATGCGGTGCATCGCGACCATCAGCGGATCGTTGCTGGAATAGCCGATGTCCTCGCGCTCCAGCGTCATGGTCGAGGGCAGCACGATATCGGCGTGGCGCGCGGTCGCGGTCCAGGCGAGCTCGTGCACGACCAGCGTGTCGACTTTGGCGAAGGCCTTGCGCAGGCGGTTGATGTCCTGGTGGTGATGGAACGGATTGCCGCCGGCCCAATAGACCAGGCGGATGTCCGGATAGGTGCGCGTCTCGCCATTGTAGCGATAGGTGCTTCCAGGGTTGAGCAGCATGTCGGCGATGCGCGCGACCGGAATGAAATCCCTGACACCGTTGCGACCCTGCCCGAGCGTCGGCCCCGGCACGTCGTTGACGCGGCGGCCGTAATAGCCGATCGCGCCGAGCGAATAGGCGTAGCCGCTGCCGGGAAGGCCGATCTGGCCCAGCACCGCTGCCAGCACCATGCCCATCCACACCGGCTGCTCGCCATGTTCGGCGCGCTGGAGCGAATGCGAGACGGTGATGAGCGCGCGCTTGCCGGCAAGCCGGCGCGCCAGCACGCGAATCGTGTTGGCGTCGACGCCGCAGATCGCGGCGGCCCATTCGGCATGCTTTGGCTGTCCATCGCTTTCGCCGGTAAGGTAACGCAAAAACACCGGCCACCCTTCCGTGTAGCGATCGAGGAAAGCCTGGTCATGCAGGCCTTCGCCGACCAGCGTGTGGACCATGCCGAGCATCAGCGCGGTGTCCGTACCTGGCGTACATGTCATCCATTCGGCGCCGGCCTCGACCGGCAGATCCTCGCGCAGCGGGCTCATCAGAATGAACTCGCAGCCGCGCTTGCGCGCCGCGGCCATGGCGCCGCGCTCGACATGCTTGCTGATCGAGCCGCCGGCCACCATCGAGTTCTTCAATGCCATGCCGCCGAATGCCAGCACGATCTCGGTTTCGGTCGCGATCTGTTCCCAAGTGACGTTGCGCTTGGTGATGTCCTCATAGCCCGCCATGATCTGCGGCAGCAGCACCGAGGACGCGCCGGAGGAATAGGAGTTCACCGAGCGGACATAGCCGCCCATCGCGATGTTGAGGAAGCGGTGGACCTGGCTCTGCGCGTGGTGCAGGCGGCCGGCGCTCGCCCAGCCATAGGAGCCGCCGAACACGGCGCCGGGGCCCCGTGTGTCGCGGATGCGCATCAGTTCGTCGCCGAGCAGGTCCAGCGCCTTCTCCCAGCTGACGGAGACGAATTCGTCGCGGCCGCGCTTGTCGTCCGGACCGGGCCCGCGCTCGAGCCAGCCACGCCGAATGGCGGGCTGGGCGATCCGTGCCTGATGGCGAAGAGCACTGGGAAAATTGTCGATGATGCCGTTCGGATCGGGATCGCCGGCATAGGCTCTGACCTCGAGCCCGGCTTTGCCGTTGCGCGCCGAAAACACGCCCCAATGCGAGGTGTGGGGCTTGAATCCATCCGACAAATCGAGGCCGGGGTCTGGGAAGCCGATCGTATCGTCCATCGCGTGGCCCTCAATCGCGGAGCGCCGAGCAGGCAGCTCCGGTTGCAATCATCGCCACACTATAATGAGGCCCGCGCGTGCGGAGCAATTGATTACCGATGCCCGGAACCTGCGCGCATAGCGGCATCCCACGGCTCGCAGCCCTTGGTGGCGGAGTTCAATCCGTCGTCCTGAGGTGCGAGGCTTGCGATGCGACGCATCGCCAGCGGAGCCTCGAAGGATGAACGGCCGAGATGCAGCCGAACCGTTCATCCTTCGAGGCCTCCGCCCAGCGGCGCAATTGCGCCGCAAGGCTACGGCACCTCAGGATGACGGTGACAGAGTTGCGCTCGTTGTTCTCGACGCTCGCCATTTCGTCGCACCGCTTTCCACCATCGTCGGCATTGCCGCCTCGTGCCCCATGCAACATGATGGGGTGCCGGTGACGACTGTTCTTGTGGCAGGTGGAGGTCATCCGATGGACGAAAACGACATCCGCGGACTCGTTGCGGAGGTGAAGCAAGGCACACTGTCGCGGCGCTCGTTCATTCGGACGATGGCCACGGTCGGCATCACGGCGCCGGCTGCGAGCCAGATCCTGCTCTGGAACGATGTGGCGATGGCGAACGCCACGCTGCCCTACAAACCGGCGAAAGCGGGAGGCGGCGGTCCGCTCAGGATGCTGGTCTGGCAGGCGCCCACCTTGCTCAATCCGCATTTCGCGCTCGGTACCAAGGACCAGGTCGCCTCACGAGTCTTCTTCGAGCCGCTTGCCGGCTGGGACAAGGAGGGTAATCTCATCCCCTGTCTCGCCGCCGAGATTCCGACCAAGGCGAATGGCGGTCTCTCCGCTGACGGCACCAGCGTGATCTGGAAGCTGAAGCAGGGCGTGACATGGCACGACGGCAAGCCCTTCACCGCCGACGACGTCGTCTTCACCTGGACCTATGCCGCCGATCTCGCGACGGCCGCCTACACCACGGGATCCTACAAGGACATCATTGTCGAGAAGATCGACCACCACACCGTCAAGATCAAGTTCAAGGCCCCAACCCCGTTCTGGGCCGACCCCTTCGTCGGCGCGGTCGGCCAGATCCTGCCGAAGCATCATTTCGGCGACTATGCCGGTGCGAAATCGCGCGATGCACCGGGCAATTTGAAGCCGGTCGGCACCGGTCCCTACAAATTCGTCGAGTTCAAGCCCGGCGATCTGCTCCGGGCCGAACGCAATCCCGACTATCACGTCAAGAACCAGCCCTTTTTTGACACGTTCGAGATCAAGGGCGGCGGCGACGCGGTCTCTGCGGCCCGCGCCGTGCTGCAGACCGGCGAATACGATTATGCCTGGAATCTGCTGGTCGAGGACGAGATCCTCAAGCGCATGGAGACCGGCGGCAAAGGCAAGGTCGAGTACACGACCGCCGGCGGCATCGAGTTCATCATCCTCAACACCACGGACCCGTGGACCGAGGTCGACGGCGAACGATCCAACGCCAGAACAAAGCACCCGACACTGTCCGATCCGGCCGTGCGCCGGGCGCTGAACTTGCTGATTGATCGCGACGGAATCCAGAAATTCATCTACGGCCGCGCTGCGATCGCAACAGCGAGCTTCGTCAACCAGCCTCCGCAGTTCAAGTCTGGCAAATTGAAATACGAGTTCAACATCGACAAGGCGAACAAGATCCTCGACGAGGCCGGCTGGAAGATGGGCGCCGACGGCATCCGCGCGAAGGACGGCAAGCAGCTGAAATACGTCTTCCAGACCTCGATCAACGCGCCGCGCCAGAAGGCCCAGGCGATCGTCAAGCAGGCCTGCCAGAAGGCCGGGATCGAGCTCGAGCTCAAATCGGTCACCGCGTCGGTGTTCTTTTCGTCGGACGCCGGCAACCCGGACACTTATACGAAATTCTACTGCGACATGGAGATGTACAACGCGACGCAGCCGCAGCCCGACCCGGAGCGGTTCCTGAACCAGTGCGTCTCATGGGAAATCGCGAGCAAGGACAACAAATGGCTCGGCCGCAACGTCTCGCGCTGGTCCGATCCGGAGGCCGACAAGGCCTACAAGGCCGCACAGAACGAGCTCGACCCCGTCAAGCGCGCCGCGCTGCTGATCAAGGTCGACGAGATCTTCTGCGAGGCCAACATCTTCCTGCCGCTGCTCTCGCGTTTCATCGTCGGCGGCGCCGTCAATGGCCTGATGACCGATATCTCGGGGTGGGACGTCACGACGTGGAATATTGCGAGCTGGTATCGGATCTGACGGCACGCGGCTGCGAACCGGGCTCTCTCAAAGCGCCGGGCCGCATGCCGTATTTGCGCATGATGGCCTTGCTCAGGGCACTTTCGGACGCGTAGCCGACCTCGTGGGCGATCTTCGCGACCGGATCCAACGTGCCGGCCAGGCGCTTGCGCGCGACCGCCAGTCTCAGATCGGACAGGAACGTCATCGGTGCAACGGCTGCTCGCTTCTGAAAGGCGCGCACCAGCGTCGCGCGCGAGGCGATCGCGACCTCAGCCATCTCGTCGAGCGTCCAGTCGCGGGCGAGATCGCCAAGGATCGCGAGCACGACACGGGCGGTGGTGCGGTCCTGCAGGAGCGACAGCGTGCCGTCGCCTGACGCCTGCCCGGTCAGATGGTCGCGCAGCATCATGACGAACAACGCCCTCGCGAGATCGGCCGCGACCATCTCGGACCCGGCCCGCCCCGCATCCAGTTCGTCGCGGATGTCGAGCAAGAGCCGCCGAAACCGTTCCAGCAGCGGCTCTCCGGCCGTGCGAAGGATGATCTCGTCGGGGAGAGCCGCGATCAGCGGATTCTCCTCCGAGGTTTCGAACAGGAAGCGGCCGCAGAGCAGTTCGGTATCGACCGCGGCATCGACCGTGGCACGCTGACGCACGCCATTGCGGATTTCGGTCGAGACCCGCCCTGCAGCGCCCCTCACCTCGCTCCGCATCAGATGACTGTCGCCGTGCGGCAGCAGGAGAATGTCGCCTGCTTCCAGCCGTTGCGGGCTTAAGCCCGGCCTCTCGACCACGCAGGAGCCACGCGTCACCATGTGGAATTGCGCCCATCCTCTGCCATTCGGCGCGTGAGGCGACTCCCAGCTGCCGCCGAAGCTGCAGGAATCCTCGATCACGGGACGAATCCTGAACAGCGGCACCATCGCTTTCAACAGTTCGGCTGCATCAACCTCCGACATCAGCACTCCTTGATCCGCCCGGACATGAGCCCGAGCCGCCAGGCCATATCCCGGAGCGGCGAGGGCCGGCACCTTAGAGGCCAGAACACCAAGGGAGGTTAACATGGCCATGCTCGACTGGAACACCTATCGCCGCCAGCTCATCGCCGGTGTCGGCGAGATCGGAAAGCTGTCGCCGGAAACGGTCAAGGGTTACGCGACGCTGAGCGGCGCCGGCGCCAGGACCGCTCACCTCGACGCCAAGACACGCGAGCTGATCGCACTCGCCGTCGCCATCAGCCTGCGCTGCGACGGCTGTATCACCGTTCATGCCGCCGAGGCGAAGAAGCACGGCGCGAGTGAAGGCGAACTCGCCGAGGCGCTCGGCACGGCGATCTCGGTCAACGCCGGCGCGGCTCTGGTTTATTCGACCCGCGCGCACGAGGCCTTCAAGGAAGCTTGAACGGCCCAACGGAAAGAGCGCGTCAATGCTCACTCCTTCTAACACAACCTAACAAGCAATCTTCACCACGTGCGGTAAACGTCGCGGCATGAACGCGGTCGGATTTTCCAAAACGCACGATGACCGATGGGAGATGGTATGACGTTCAAGACGCCAATCGAAATGTCGTCACGGCCCGCGAATGTGTCGCGCCGTGGCTTCGTGGGAGGACTGTCGGCAGGTATTTTGGGCGTGGCCGCGACCGAGGCGGCCAACGCCGAATCGCTGGCGGATGTCCCCGATCGTGGGCCCGGAGCCGAACTCGGCGCGCACAGCGAACGATCCCGCTTCGTCAAGATCGATCGTATTCCGGAGGCGACACCAGGCAAGCGCAACATCGATCCCGGCGACGCCATCAATTCCAAGACGCCGCATCAGAAGCTGGTCGGCAACATCACGCCGACCGATCTGCATTACGAACGCAGCCATTCCGGCGTGCCTGATATCGATCCCGCGCAGCACCGGCTGCTGATCCACGGCATGGTGCAAAAGCCGCTGGTGTTCAGCGTCGATGACCTCAAGCGGATGCCGTCGATCTCGCGCGTGGTCTTCATCGAATGCACCGGCAATGGCTGGGAGAACTGGAAGAAGGCGGATCCCGAGCTGACGGTGCAGAACACGCACGGCCTCGTCAGCACCAATGAATGGACCGGTGTGCCGCTCAAATTCCTGATCGACCTCGTCGCCAAGGACAAGGGCTCGACCTGGATGCTGGCAGAAGGCGGCGACGGCGCCGGCGTCGATCGCAGCATTCCGCTCACCGACGAGATCGTGAACGAGGCCTTCATCGCCTATGGGCAGAACGGCGAGCCGCTGCGGCCCGCGCACGGTTTTCCGATGCGGCTGGTGATGCCGGGCTTCGAGGGCAACCTCAATATCAAATGGCTGCGCCGTCTCAAATTCGGCAACGCACCGTGGATGACGCGCTGGGAAACGGCGCGCTACACGCAGTTGCTGGCCGACGGCAAGGCGCGGCAATTCCAGCTGCGGATGGACACCAACTCCGTCATCACCCAGCCCTCGGGCATGATGCAGATCCAACCCGGCTATGTCAGGATCTCCGGCCTCGCCTGGAGCGGCCACGGCAAGATCGCCAGGGTGGAGATTTCCACCGACGGTGCCAAAACCTGGCAGCAGGCGCAGTTGAGCCTGCCGGTGCTGCCCAAGGCGCAGGTTCGCTTCCAGATGGATTGGGTGTGGGACGGCAAGCCGACCACGATCGTCAGCCGCTCCACCGACGACCAGGGCAATGTTCAGCCCGACCGCAAATCCTTCATCGCCGCGATGGGGACGAATGCGCTGTTTCATTACAACGCCCAGCAAAGCTGGAGCATCGACGAGGCCGGGAGGGTTCGCAATGTCCTCGCATAGCAAGCTGCTTTTCGCCAGCCTCCTCGCCGCCGGTCTGCTCGCGGCGCCCGCGCTGGCCTTCGACTTCGGTCGTCCGGCAACGTCCGACGAGATCAAGCTGTGGGACATCGACGTCGGTCCCGATGGCAAGGGTCTGCCTGACGGCAGCGGCACCGCCGCGCAAGGTAAGCAGGTCTTTGCCGACAATTGCGCGGCCTGTCATGGCGAGAACGGCCAGGGCGGCATCAAGGATCGTCTTGTCGGCGGACAGGGCACGCTCGCCTCCAACATGCCGGTCAAGACGGTCGGCAGCTTCTGGCCCTATGCGACGACGCTGTTCGATTACATCCATCGCGCGATGCCATATCCGACGCCTGGCTCGCTCAGCACCGACGAGACCTACGCCGTCACCGCCTACATTCTGAGCCTGAACGGCATCGTTCCCGCCGACGGCAAGGTCGACAAGGACTCCTTGCCGAAAATCAGGATGCCCAATCGCGATGGTTTTGTTCCGGATCCGGAATTCGATCCGGCGAAGCTGTTTCACAAGAAGTGAGCGCTTGGACGTGAAGCTGTCGAGATTGATAGGGATCGTCGCGCTGATTGCAGTGACATGTTTATGGGAGACTCAAGCCATGGCCGCGGACGGACTCATCACCATCAAGAGCCATTTCGGACCTGACGACACGATGAAGCGGCTCGAGGCCGAGGTGAAGGCCCGGGGCCTCACCGTGTTCGCCCACATCGATCACGCCGCGGGTGCGGCCGCGGTCGACCTGAAGCTGCGGCCGACCGACCTGCTCATCTTCGGCAATGCCAAGGGTGGCACGCCGTTGATGCAGCAAGCCCAGACGGCCGGCATCGACCTGCCGCTGAAAGCGCTGGTCTGGCAGGACGAGCAGGGCGAGACCTGGCTGTCCTACAACGATCCAGCCTTTCTCGCACGACGTCACGGCGCCGGGGAGCCGGCCAAGCCCGTCGTCGCGGCGCTGACCGGCGCGTTGCATGCGATCGCGGCCAAAGCGACTGCGCCCTAGTGTGAGGCGGGATCCATGATCAGCACAGACAATCAAGCGGCCGTCGCGCCGGCGGGCTCCGAAGGCAGCAAATTCGCCAGATGGATCGTCGTTGCGGTGCTGTGCGCCCTGCTTCTTGCCGCCTGCATTCTCGGCTATCTCGGCTGGACCAGCACGGATACCAAGGTTCCGGAAGCAGGTTTTGTCGCACTGGTGCTCGGTGTCGTGTTCTCGCTCGTCATCGGCGCCGGCCTGATGGCGCTGGTGTTCTACAGCAGCCGCAAGGGCTATGACGAGCCGGTGGTGCTGATCCCGGAGCCGGTGAGCGATCCCGAAGACGAACGCGACGCGCAGCGCTGACGAGGCGCGTCGACACATGATTGCGGCGCGGAACTGGGCTGCGCTGCCGCCTCTTGGATTCTTGCCAAATGACGGGCTAGGTCAGACCCGATCCGGAATGCTGGGAAGGCCTCGGTGTCAATCGAGGCCTTTTTCGTGACCGGGCCTGTCCCGCTGCAGTCGTTCAACATGAAACTATACGACAACCGAGCCTGGTTCCTGGTTCTTCCTGCGCTGGTCATCGTGACCCTCGTCGGAATCCTGCCCCTCATCGCCGTCACCAACTATTCCTTCCAGGACTTGTTCACCCTGAACAATCCTTATTGGGTCGGCGTCGACTGGTATAGGAACATCGTCACTTCGGAGCGCTTCTACGCGAGCCTCGGACGCAGCTTCCTGTTCTCGGTAATCGTGTTGTCGGTCCAGCTTCCGCTCGGCATCTGGATCGCGCTGCTGCTGCAGCGTTCCAACCAGTTCATCGTCAGCACCGTCCTCGTTCTGATCACCGTGCCGCTGGTGGTCCCCTGGAACATGATCCCGGTCATCTGGCTCAACTTCATCAATCCCAATGCCGGTCTCGCCGGCAGACTGCTGACGTGGCTGGGCGTCGGCTTCGATTACAAGTTCAACGCCCTGCACACCTGGATCGTGCTGGTGGTGATGGACACCTGGCACTGGCTGGGGCTGGTCGTCGTGCTCGCCTATGCCGGCATCTCCAGCATTCCGCCGGCCTACTACCAGGCCGCGGCCGTCGACGCCGCGTCGCAATGGCAGGTGTTCCGCTTCATTCAGCTGCCGAAAATGAAGACCGTGCTGTCGATGGCCGTGCTGCTTCGCTTCATGGACAGCTTCATGATCTATATCGAGGCTTTCCGCATCAATGCAGGAGGCCCTGACAGCGCCACCGCCTTTCTCAGCCTCGACCTCGGCGAGGAAATCCTGTCCTTCAACTATGGACCATCAGCGGCCCGCTCGATCGTCTATTTCCTGATCGTGCTGGCGGTTGCATGGACCTTCAAGGCGGCGACGAGCGCGCGAGCGCCCACCGAGGAGCTCACCACGTGAAGCCGCCGTCATCCTGGGGGCGGATCGCCCTGTTTGCCGTGATCGGGGTCTTCATCCTTGTGCCGCTTGCGCAGACGATCATCACCAGCTTCGTCTCGACGCTGCCGAGAGGTGGAATCGCGGAGGGACATTTCAGTCTCGTCAACTACCAGAACATCCTGCATTCGGCCGCGTTGAAGGACTCGATCGTCAACTCCATCATCTATGTCGTGCTGAACGTCGCGCTGTGCCTCGGCGTCGGACTACCGGCCGCCTATGCATTCGCGCGCTACAACTTCGCCGGCGATCGCCAGCTGTTCTTCCTGCTGCTGGTGTTCCGGATCACGCCGACCGTCGTGCTGTCGCTGCCGATCTTCGTCCTGTTCGCTCAAATTGGCCTTGCAAATACGCCGGTCGGCATTGCGCTAGTCCATTGCGTCTTCAACATTCCGATCTCGATCTGGATCCTGGAGGGCTTCATCTCCGCGGTGCCGCGCGAACTCGACGAGACGGCGTTCCTGGACGGCCATTCGCTGCCGAGCTTTTTCTTTCGCCACCTCATTCCGGCGATTGCGCCCGGCATCGGCGTCGCCGCGTTCTTCTGCTTCATCTTCTCCTGGGTGGAGGTGGTGCTGGCCCGCATCCTGACCACCACCGGTGGCAAGCCGATCACCATGGCCATCAACGGCCTGTTCGGTTTTCGAACCGACTTCGGCCTTGTCATGGCGATGACGGTGCTCGCCGTCGTGCCGGGAATCGCGATGATCTATTTTGTGCGCCATCACCTTGCGAAGGGTTTTGTAATCCGGACGTGACGTCGGGGGCTGGTTCGGGCTCCGCCAGCCCAGCGTCTAACCAATTGAAAGAACTGAATTCTCTCGCCGGCTCGCGATGGACGCGTCCGCTCTCCTTGAAGTTGCGACGCCACCCGTGAGAGACCTCTGTTGCATGCCGTCTTGGCCGAATGCATTTCGCTTCGCCGCCGCCTTCATAGGCCGTCCGTTGACGAGATTGAGGCAAATGATACGATTTAACGGTGCCCGGCTTCGTCGATCGAGCCGGGCGCCGGAATGAAGGCGTGAGGGGCCAGCCCTGTCGTGCCGAACGTCGCACGTGCGTCCTGCCCTTCATGCGTCCCGGACGCGGAAACACAGAAACGGTAACGGCGCGCATTGCCGCATCGGGGCAGTCTTATGGAGGATGAGGCGGAGGACCGGGCGAGCCTGTCATGGCTTGGACCTGAACCCGGCGGCGGCATGGTCTACCGACATGAATCTCTCATCGTTTATGGGCACCGGCTGGGCCCACGGTCCGCAGGTCCTCTGCGACGAAGAAGGGATTCTGCTGTGCCGCACCTCCCGCGAACGCATTGACGGTGAACGGCAGGTTGTGCTGGCCGTCGTTCCGGCCGCCGAGCATCCAAGCCCGCGAAGCCTCGACCGGCTGGCTCACGAATTTGCGCTGAAGGACGAACTGGACGGTGCCTGGGCAGCGAAGCCGCTCGAGCTGCTGCAGGATCACGGCCGCACCATTCTCGTCCTCGAGGATCGCGGCGGCGAGCCTCTGACCTGGCTGACCGACGCGCCCATGGAGACGGGCGATTTCCTGCGTCTCGCAATCCAGATCGCCGCCGCGTTGGGCAAGGTCCATCAACAGGGCCTGGTGCACAAGGATATCAAACCGGCAAATATCCTGGTGAGCCGCAACAATGGCGGCGTGCATCTCACCGGCTTCGGCTTCGCAACGCGGCGCCCGCGCGAACGGCTGTCCGCGGCTGCGCACGAGCAGATCGCCGGTACGTTCGCTTACATGTCTCCCGAGCAGACGGGACGCATGAACCGCTCGATCGACTCCCGGAGCGATCTCTACTCGCTCGGCATCACGCTCTACCAGATGGTCACCGGCTCGCTTCCATTCGCCGCCGATGATCCGATGGAATGGGTGCATTGTCACGTCGCAAGAGAGCCGGAGGCCCCGGCCAAGCGAAGCGGCAACGTGCCCGGCGCGGTGTCCAGGCTGATCATGAAACTGCTCTCCAAGATGGCCGAGGAGCGCTACCAGACCGCGGGCGGCGCCGAGAGAGATCTGCAACGTTGCCTTGCCGAGTGGGAGCTTCGGCGTTGCATCGACGACTTCCCGCTGGGCCGGCACGACACACCGGACCGACTTCTCGTCCCCGAGAAGCTGTACGGAAGGACATCCGAGCGCGAGATGTTGTTCGCCTCGTTCGAACGCATCGTCAAGTCAGGCGTGCCGGAGATTGCGCTGGTCGCTGGATATTCCGGCATCGGCAAGTCTTCCGTCGTCAACGAGCTGCACAAGGTGCTGGTGCCTTCGCACGGCTTGTTCGCTTCGGGCAAATTCGACCAGCACAAACGCGACATCCCCTACGCCACACTCGCCAAGGCATTCCAGGGCCTCGTTCGCCCCCTTCTCGGCCAACGCGAAGCCGTGCTGAACGAGTGGCGCCAGGCCCTGCTCAGCGCGCTTGGCCCGAACGGACAGCTTGTCGTGGATCTAATCCCGGAGCTGAGAGCCGTCATCGGCGAACAACCGCCCGTTCCTGAGCTGCCGCTCCAGCACGCGCAAAGCCGCTTTCACCGCGTAGTCGAGCAGTTCATCAGCGTGTTTGCGCGGGCCGAACATCCCCTGGTGCTGTTCCTCGACGACCTGCAATGGCTCGATATGGCAACGTTCGAGCTGCTCGAGGACATCCTGACCCGATCGGAGCTGAAGCACCTGATGCTGATCGGCGCCTTCAGGGACAACGAGGTTGATTCCACGCATCCCGTCATGCGCATGCGCGAGGCCATCAAGGCGCGGGGGCGACGGGTGGTGGAGATCACGCTCGCACCGCTCGGTCGCAGGCATCTCGGCCAGTTGCTTGCGGACACGCTTCGTTGCGAGCCCAGGCACGCAGCGCCCTTGATCCAGCTCGTGCACGAGAAGACCGCGGGCAACCCGTTCTTCGCCATCCAGTTCATGTTCTCGCTGGTCGACGAAGGCCTGCTTGCCTTCGACCATGGTGCTATCAGCTGGTCCTGGGACCTCGAGCGCATTCACGCCAAGCGGTACACCGACAACGTCATCGACCTCATGCTGGGGAAGCTCACCCGGCTGCCCGCGGTCACGCGCACAGCCCTCCAGCAGATGGCCTGTCTCGGACATATCGCCGAGGTCGCGGTGCTTTCGGTCGTGCTCGGCCTCTCGGACGAGCAGGTCAACGCCGATCTGTGGCCTGCCGTTCGCCAGGAATTCGTAGAGCCGCAGGGCAACACCTACCGCTTCGTCCACGACCGGTTTCAGGAAGCGGCCTATGCGCTGATTCCAGAGGACCAACGGGCGGCGGCGCATCTGCGCATCGGCCGTTTGTTCGCGGCGAGAGCCGCGCCTGAAGCGATCGAGGAACACGTCTTCGAGATCGTCAGCCAGCTCAACCGCGGCACGGCCTTGATCACCGCACCCGACGAGCGCGTCAGGCTGGCGGAACTCAATCTGCTGGCTGGTCGCCGCGCCAAGGCCGCGACAGCCTTCGCCATGGCCCACGCTCACTTCGCCGCCGGCGAAGCCATGCTGCCCCGGGATCGCTGGGAGCAACATTACACACTGAGCTTCGCGCTGGCGCTGCAGCGCGCCGAATGTGAATTCCTGGCAGGCGACCACGCCGCCGCGAACACGCGTCTCGCCGAGCTGGCAAAGCGTGCGGCCACCCTGCCCGATCTCGCGGCAGTGACCCGGCTGCGGATGGAGCCAAGCGATCGCGACGTCGAGACCGCGCTCGATTATCTGCGACGCGTCGGTATCGACTGGTCCGCGCATCCAACGCCGGACGAGGTCCAGGGGGAATATCAGCGGATGTGGCAAGCGATCGGCGACCGTCCGATCGAGGCCCTGCTCGATCTGCCGCAGATGGCTGATCCGGTCGCGCGCGGAACGATGGACGTCCTTACGGTGCTGGTTTCGCCAGCCTGGTACATCGACGAGGGCTTGCGTCGCCTGATCATCGGACGCATGGCCAATCTCAGCCTGCAATACGGCAACTCCGATGCGTCGTGCCTTGCCTACATCGTGCTCGGCACCGTGCTCGGCCCCGACTTCGGCGACTACGCCGCCGGCTATCGTTTTGCCCGGCTCGGCCTCGATCTGGTCGAGACGCGCGGACTGGACCGGTTCAAGGCCCGCGTCTATCTCGGCTTCGGCAGCTGGACGCGAGATGTGAGGACGGGTCGCCCCTGGCTGAAGCGCGCCTTCGACGCCGCGCAGCAAGTCGGCGATGTGAACTATGCGAGCTTCACCCGCCATCATCTCTTGACGCACCTTCTCGCCTGCGGCGATCCCCTTGCCGAAGTGCAACAGGAGGCCGAAGCGGGGCTCGATTTCGCACGCCGGGCGCGCGTCGATCTCGCGGCAGATCGAATTATCGGGCAGTTGCAGCTTACCCGCTCGCTGCGCGGACTTACCGCGAAATTTGGCGGCTTCGATGAAGCCGACTTCAACGAGGCGCAGTTTGAACGTCGTCTCGAGACGGAGCCGTACCTGGAGCAGGCCGGATTCTGGTACTGGACCCGCAAGCTGCAGGCACGCGTGCTTGCAAACGATCCCGCCGCCATCGCCGCCGCAGCAAAGGCCGACAAGCTCTTGTGGACATCGAAAGCCCTGTTCGATCGAATTGACTTTCACTTCTATGCGGCCTTGGCCGAGGCCGCGTTTTGCGAGGTCGCCGCCCCGGGCGAACGTGTCCGGCATCTCGACGCACTGACCCGCCACCACCGCCAGCTTCAGCAACTGGCCGAAATCAGCCCGGAAGATTTCGCCGACCGCGCCGCTCTCATCTCGGCCGAAATCGCGCGCATCGAAGGTCGCGAGCTCGATGCGATGCGATTCTACGACCGGGCGATCGCCGCGGCGCATGCAAACGGCTTTCCTCAGAACGAGGCCATCGCCAACGAACTCGCCGGGCGCTTCTACACGACGCGCGGCTTCGACAAGATTGCCAATGCCTATCTGCGCGATGCCCACTATGGATTTATTCGCTGGGGAGCCGAGCCAAAGGTCAGGCAGCTCGAACACCTCTATCCACGGCTCCACGTCGCCGAAGATACCGGCTCCGGAAGCCGCCTGACCATCCAGCAGATGGACGTCACCACCGTGGTGAAGGCGTCCCAGGCCGTCTCGAGTGAAATCGAGCTGCCGAAGCTGATCGAGACGCTGATGAAGATCGTGCTGCAAAACGCCGGCGCCGATCGCGGCCTGCTGATCTTGTCGCGGCACGACGACTTCCGCATCGAAGCGGAAGGCCAATCCAGGGGCGACGAGTTCACTGTCGCGATGCGTCAGACCCCGCTTTCGACGCCGGATTGTCCGGAGGCTCTGCTGCGCTACGTCATTCGCGCGCAAAAGCCCCTCATCGTCGACGACGCGACGCGGCCCGATCCGCTCTACGGTGACGACTATGTGCGGCGCCGACACCCAAGATCGATGCTTTGCCTCCCACTGCTGAAGCAAGCTAAGCTCATCGGCTTGCTTTATCTCGAGAATACGCTGACGACACACGCCTTCACGCCGGATCGCGTGGCGGTGCTGGACCTGCTCGCGGCACAAGCGGCGATTTCGCTGGAGAACACGCTGCTCTATCGCGATCTCCAGGAGCGCGAAGCACGCATCCGCCGTCTCGTCGATTCCAACATTATCGGCATCCTGTTCTGGGACGGCAACGGCGACGTCAGCTACGCCAACGACGCTTTCCTGAGCATGACCGGATATTCCAGGCAGGACCTGGTCTCGAACGCAATCCGCTGGAACGACATGACCCCGGCGGAGTATCGCGACGGAGACATGCAGCGGATCGAACAGCTCAGGACATCCGGGCAGACCCCCTCGCGGGAAAAGGAGTTCATCAGGAAGGACGGCAGCCGCGTTCCCGTTCTGATCGGATCCGCCTCGCTGGCCGGATCGTCCGATCAATGCGTCTCGTTCGTGCTCGACCTCACGGCGCGGAAGCAGGCCGAGGAGAAATACCGCCTGCTCATGGAACAGGCGCATGACGCGATCCTGGTTCTTGACCAAGGCGGCCGCGTGATCGAGGCAAATCGCACCGCCGGGGTGATGCTGGGGCGGGCTCGGGAGCAGATCATCGGCCTGCCGTTCCGCTCCATCCTCGTCCCTGCGGACGCAACCGAGGTCGCCAGACTGCTGGCGCCGGATTCGACGGGACTGTTGCAGCTTCGCCTGAACGGCCCCGACGACAAGGGCCTCGATGTCGAAATGTCTGCCGCTCACGTCTCGACCGGCGGCCAGGAGCTGATCATCGTGATCGGACGCGACATCAGCCAGCGTCTGCGCCTCGAGCAGCAGTTGCGCCAGGCGCAGAAGATGGACGCGGTCGGCCAGCTCACCGGTGGCGTCGCACATGACTTCAACAACATCCTGACGGTCATCACCGGGACCATCCAGATCCTGATCGACGGGCTTGCGGACCAGCCGGACCTCGTGGCCATTGCACATATGATCGACGACGCCGCCACACGCGGCGCCGATCTGACGATGCAGCTCCTCGCTTTCGCGCGCAGGCAGCCACTTCAACCGCGCAACGTCGACGTCAACAATCTCATTGTCGACACCGCAAAGCTGCTGCGGCCGACGCTGGGCGAGCACATCGAGATCGGCTCCATGCTGCAAGCGGATTGCTGGCATGCGCTGATCGATCCGGGCCAGCTCTCGACCGCCCTGATCAACCTCGCCGTCAATGCACGCGACGCGATGGCCGGCGGAGGCAAGATCTCCTTCGGCACCACGAATGTGAGCTTTGGCCCCGACAATCCGGGCCCGGACAATACGCCCGGCGACTTCGTTCTGGTCACGGTGAGCGATACTGGCTCGGGTATTCCCCGGGCGATCCGGGACAAGATCTTCGAGCCGTTCTTCACGACCAAGGAGCTCGGCAAGGGAACGGGCCTCGGCTTGAGCATGGTGTATGGCTTCATCAAGCAGTCCGGCGGGCATATCAGAATCGACAGCGAAGAAGGGGTGGGAACGACCTTCAGCCTGTACCTGCCGCGCGCGACCCAGGCCGCAGCCTCCGCGCGCGTGGCGACGAAGGGCGAGCTGCAACGCGGCAGTGAAACCATTCTCCTGGTCGAGGACGACGAGCTGGTCCGCAATTATGTCGAAGCCCAGCTGAAGAGCTTCGGCTATCGCACGATCGCGGCCCCCAACGGCCCGGAGGCTCTCGCGCTCGTCGACCAAGGCGCGGCCTTCGATCTGCTCTTCACCGATGTCGTCATGCCCGGCGGGATGAACGGCCGCGAACTTGCCGATGCCGTTCTCCGGCGGCGTCCCGGCGTACCCGTGCTCTATATGTCGGGCTACCCGGAAGCCGCCATGATGCATGACGGTCGGCTCGACCCTGATATCACCCTGCTGAGCAAGCCGTACCGGCCCGCAGATCTGGCGCATGCCATTCGCCAGGTCCTCGAGTCGCGGGGACGTCCCGGCGTCACGCCATAAACAGTCTCCGCTCGCATCCGCCTGAGCCTTGCCATCCTCAGCCTGCCGACAGATGAATCACGTTCCATGACGCCGGCTTGAGCGTCGTCTGCAATCGTCCACCGTCGAAGGACACACTCTGCAGCGGCGCCGGCTTGACCTTGCTTGGCGCGGTTTTGGTATTCGTCGCCTTGAGATCATCATGCCGCAGTTCGAGCCGCTCGCTCACCGTCAGCCGGCCGAAGCTTCTTGCCTCGACGCTCACCTCCATCTCCTGCTTCAGGTCGCGATTGAGCAGAAACAGCGACAGGCCGCCATCCTCTGACGCCACGGCCGCGATCTTCAGGTACGGCACGTTCGGCACGGGAAAGAACTGCTCCTGGGTGCCACGGGGATCGTAATACTGGGAATCGTAGGTTTCGGACTCCGCCTGCGTGCGCAAGACCTTGCCGCGGCCGAAGCGGGTCATGTGCGCGAACGGATAGAAGGTGGTCTGGCGCCAGGCGCCGCCTCCCGTCTCGGTCATGATCGGTGCGATGACGTTGACGAGCTGCGCGAGGCAGGCAACCCTGACTCGATCGGCATGATTGAGCAGGGAAATGCAGGCGCCGCCAAAGGCGAGCGCGTCCTCCATCGTGTAGATTTCCTCGAGGATCGGCGGCGCCACCGGCCAGCCCTCTTTGACCCGGTCGGCGCGGTTGCGGCGGGTTCGGTACCAGACGTTCCATTCATCGAAGCTCAGCATCAGGCGCTTGTTGGAACGCCGCCTGGCCGCCACCGCGTCAGCGATCGCGACGACCTCGTCGATGAAGCTGTCCATCAAATCGGGGCTGGCGAGAAACGAGGCCGTATCCTGCTTGTAATTGTTGAGATAGGTATGAAGCGATATGTACTCGACGTGATCGAAAGTGTGCTCGAGGACCGTGTCCTCCCACTGGCCGAAGGTCGGCATGTTGCGCCCCGATGAGCCGCATGCCGCCAGCTCGATGGTCGGGTCGATCCAGCGCATCATCTTGGCGGCTTCGCGCGCGAGGGCACCGTAGTCGGCGGCGCTCTTGTGCTCCATCTGCCAGGGCCCATCGACCTCGTTGCCGAGGCACCACAGCTTGACGCCGTGCGGCTTGTCCCAGCCATGGCTACGGCGCAGCTCCGACCAGGCCGTGCCGCCCGGATGGTTGCAATATTCGACCAGATTGCGCGCGGCATCGCCGCCGCGGGTGCCGAGATTGACCGCCATCATCGGCGCAACGTCGGCGGCCCTGCACCAGTCCATGAATTCATTGGTGCCAAAGCTGTTCGGCTCGGTACTGAACCAGGCGAGGTCAAGGCGCGCCGGCCTCGTCTCCTGCGGGCCGACGCCGTCCTCCCAATTGTAGCCCGAGACGAAATTACCGCCGGGATATCTGATGAGCGTCGGGCCGAGCTCCTTCACCAGAGCGAGCACGTCCTTCCGAAATCCCCTTTCGTCCGCTGTCGGGTGAGCGGGTTCGTAGATGCCGCCATAGACGCATCGCCCGAGATGCTCGACGAACGCACCGAACAAGCGAGGGTCGGTGTGACCGATGGCGAAGTCGCGGTCGATCAGAACTCTGGCTTTCCTCATGCTCTCCTCTCGGGTGCTCCGGGGCTGAGATCATTCATGCTGGCCGTGACGTTCGGAACGTTGGCGACCTCGGGTAATAGCACGGCTTCGCGCAATTGATGCGTATAGGGATGCCGCGGCGCCCTCAGCACCGCTCTCGCATCACCACTTTCGACGACGCTGCCCTTCTGCATGATCACGATACGATCGCTGATGTAGTAGGCGGTCGCCAGATCGTGCGTGACGTAGATGATCGATATCCCCAGCTCGTCCCGCAACGTCCTGAACAGATTGACGATGGACATGCGCAGGGACGCATCGATCATGGAGACCGGCTCATCCGCCACGACCAATTTCGGCTCGGCCAGCAGCGCCCGCGCAATCGCGACTCGTTGGAGCTGCCCGCCGGACAGCTCGTGCGGGTATCGGCCGCTCACCTCCTTGAGCGACAAACCCACCTTGTGCAGCGCCGCATCGACGGCCGCCACATCCGTGATCTCACTTGCCGTCCCGGCAAATCGGCGTCGCGTCATAAGCAGATACCGCTCGACGCGCTTCAGCGGGTTGAAGGATTCAAACGGATTCTGAAAGATTGGCTGCACCTTGTGCATGAACGCCAGCCGACCGGCACTGCCGCTGATGGCCGCAAGGTCGATGCCGTCGAGCAGCAGCCTGCCGCTGGTCGGTGTTTCCATGTTCAGGATCATCCGGGCAAGGGTCGTCTTGCCGCTGCCGGATTCGCCGATGATCGCCAGGATCTCCGGCCGCCCGGCGGAGAGCTGCACGCTCACCTTGTTCACCGCAACGATCTTCTCCCGCGACAACAGCCCTCCGCGAACGAAGGTTTTGCCGACGTCGATGACATCGAGCAGAAGATCATTCATGTCCTGTCGTCCCATTGACCGCAAAGCATGCAACGCGATGGCCGGCACGCGCTTCACGCATCACGGGAACCTCACGGCTGCAGATCTCGCTTGCGAGCGGACAGCGCGGATGGAAGCGGCAACCCGACGGGGGATCGGCCAGGTTCGGCGGCGCGCCGCCAAGCCCTGCGCGCGGCGCGTTCTCGCCGATGCGCGGAAGGCTCGAGATCAGGTTCTTGGTGTAGGGATGCAGCGGGTTTCGGAAGATCTCCCCGGTCGCGGCCTCCTCCACGAGGCGCCCGGCATACATGATCGCGAGGCGGTCGGTAATATGCGCATGCACGCCCATGTCATGCGTGACGAACAGAACCGACGAGCCGGTCTCGCGCTGAATCCCGCGGATCATGCCGAGCACCTCCTTCTGCACCACCACGTCGAGCGCGGTGGTCGGCTCGTCGGCAATGATAAATCCGGGCCGGCAGATCGTCGCGAGCGCAAGCGCGGCGCGTTGCCGCATCCCGCCCGAGAGCTCGTGTGGAAAGGCTGACAGCACCGAAGGATCGAGTTTGACGCGAGCCAGATGGGCGACCACTTGCTGCTCGAACTGCTTTCGGCTGCCGCCGATATGCGGATAGGCGAAATCCACGAACGAGGACCGGACACGACGCACCGGGTTCAGCACGTTCATTGAACCCTGCATGATGTAGGACAGTCGCCGCCAGCGTATTCGCTCCAATTCCGCTGGCGGTGCACGGTGCAATCCGCCATAGCCGGGCAGGAACGCAAACTCCATGCTTCCGCCGACGATCTCGAGCGGAGGCTTGATCGCACCCGCAATGCTCTTGATCAGTGTGGTCTTGCCGGAGCTCGATTCCCCGGCGAGACCATAGATCTCGCCGCGGCGCACGGCGAAGCTGACACCGTCGACCGCCCGGATGCCGCGCCTGACACCGGCATGGCTGGTCCGATAATGGGCTTGCAGATCGCGAACGACGAGAAGCGGCTGAGCCTCTTGATCCCCGTGCGGCTGCTCGGCGCTCGCGTGCATCACGAAGCCTCTCCCGTGCTCCAGAGGCGGCTTCTCGGATCGAGATGGGCGTTCACCGAGACCGCGAGCAGGAAGAGCCCGATAAACGCCATGATCACCGCGATGGTCGGAAAGGCGATCCACCACCAGATACCCGCAACCATCGCCATATGCTGGTTGGCCCAATAGATCATACCGCCGATCGTCGGGGTGTTGATGTCGGTGAAGCCGAGCACGGCAAGCGTCACCTCGAGCCCGATCGACCACACCATGTTGTTCATGGTCGTGGAGAACAGGATCGGCACGACGTAGGGCAGATGTTCCTCGGTCAGGATCTGCCGCGTGCTCATTCCGGAGAACAAGCTGGTCTGGGTGAATTCGCGCTGCCGCAAGCTCAAGACCACCGAGCGGATCAGCCGCGCATCGTAAGCCCAGCCGAAACAGGCCATGATCAGCGCCAGCATCAGCCACGAGATGCGGTCGCGCATCACGAAATAGAACAGCACCAGGATCGGCAGCAGCGGGATGACGATGAAGGTATCGTTCACGGACATCAAGGCGCGATCGATCCAGCCGCCCTTGTAACCACTGATGAGCCCGACCGCGAGCGCGACCAGGCGGCTGACCAGCGCCACCGTGCCGCCGAACAGCAATGTATTCCGGATGGCGAAGCTCAATTGCCAGAACACGTCCTGCCCGCGCGACGTGGTGCCGAACCAGTATGTCGGCGACGGTGGCAGATCCGGCGGCACCACATAGACGCTGTCAGGCGGGTATGGCGAGAAGCTCGCCAGCACGGACAGCAGCAGGACGAGCGCAACCAGCACGAGCCCGATCCGGAATTCGGCCCTGTAGCGCAGCAAATCGCGGAGAAAGACGCGCATCAGCTGACTTTCACCCGGGGATCGAGCAGCGGGTACAGAAGGTCGATTGCGAGCACG
The DNA here is from genome assembly GCF_004114955.1 of Bradyrhizobium guangzhouense. Classification (NCBI taxonomy): domain Bacteria; kingdom Pseudomonadati; phylum Pseudomonadota; class Alphaproteobacteria; order Hyphomicrobiales; family Nitrobacteraceae; genus Bradyrhizobium; species Bradyrhizobium guangzhouense. Next base: position 1,569,938 of record NZ_CP030053.1, on the reverse strand, counting down.
CCAACCGACACGCCGAGGATCGAGATGGTGGTAACACCGAGGACAAGACCGTAGTCGCCGGCATAGACGGCATCGACCAGGAGCGAGCCGAGGCCTGGATAACCGAACACCTTTTCGGTGATCACGGCGCCGTTGAAGATGCCGCCGAGCGACATCGCAAGGCCCGTGACCTGCGGCACGAGCGCGTTGCGCATCACATAGGATGTCAGGATGCGCCAGGACTTCACGCCGGCAAGCTCGGCATAGACGACGTAATCCTCGGCGAGGACATTGGAGACCAGCGAACGCATGCCGAGAAACCAGCTCCCCACACCGATCAGGATCAGCGAGAGCGCCGGCAGGATCGCGTGTTGCAGCACGCTCCAGACGAATTCGGGTGTCAGGGTCTGCGGCAGATTCATCGTCGCCCCACCACTGATCGGCAGCACCGGCCAGATGAAGCCGAACAGGATCAGCAGCAGCATGGCCAGGATGTAATAGGGGATCGGATGAAGGCCCATGGCGATCACTCCCATCAGCTTCAGCCCGCGGCTCTGCCGGTAGTAGCCGGCAAGGCCTCCCAGCAGGTTTCCAAGCACCCAGGCAATGATGGTCGAAACCGTGAGCAGGCCCGCCGTCCACGGCAGCGCACGTCCAATCAGGGTGCCGACGGGCGTTGGAAATGCCGACAGCGAGGGGCCAAAATCGGCGCTCAGGATCCGCTTCCAGAACGTCAGATATTGTTGAACGGGCGTGCCGCCGAGACCATAGAGCTCGCGCAACGAATGTCGCATCCGATCGATCGCTTCAGGCGCGGTGTTGCCGAAGGAAGTCACCGCCGAGATCGATTGCTCGACCGGATCTATCGGCGAAGCATGGGTCACGACATAGGCGATGTTGATGCCGATGAAGACAACGAGCAGGAACTGCGCGAGCCGGCGGCCGACGTAGCCGGCGTACCCGCTCACGGCAGCACCCGGGACTCTCGGCAAGGTCGTTGAGGCAGCTGCGAGTGCACCACGATCATCGCTTGCTAATTTGCCGGCTTCAGCCGGACGAACATGTAGCGCGAATTGCCCCAGTTCGGCACGGGATTGGTGTAGGGATTCTCTGCAGTCGGAAAGCCGGTCCAGTAGGTCTGGTCCATTGCGGTGAACACGTTGTAGGCCATCAGCGGAATGGTCGGCATCTCCTTCACCGCGAGTTTGACGTAGTCCTTGCCGAGCTCGATCGATCGGGGATCGTCGAAACCGACGGTGCGGATCTCCTCGATGATCTTGTCGAGCGCGGGACTGGACCAACGTTGCCAGTTGCGCAGCGGCTGCGGCTTGCCCGGCTCGGCGACGAATTGCGAATGCCAGCTGTCGAGGAAGTAGGACAAGTCCTGGTGGCCGCCCCAGGTCTCCACGCTCCAGCCGATGAAGGTGTCGAAATCTCCGGCGGCCCGCCGTGTCGGCAGCGTGCCTTGCGCGACGTCGATCCTGGCGTCGATGCCGGCCTGCTTCCACAGTTGCACGATCATCGTTCCGGCTCGCGTCATCACCGGACGCAGATCGCCCTCGACCATGACGCGGACGGTGAAGGGCTTTCCGTCAGGCGTGACCCAGGCGCCGCCGCGCTTGCTGAAGCCGGCCTTCTCCAGAAGCTCCTGCGCCGCGACCGGATCAGTCTTCCACCAGCCTCGGCCGAACGCCTTGGCGATCTCAGCCGGATCGGTCGGGATCTGTTCGCCCATCGACGGCCGCAACATGTCGGCAATCTGCTTACCGATGGTCGGGTCGTACGGCTTGATCTTGCGCTTGCCGGTGTCGATTTCGAAGCTTTTGAGCCAGTCTTCCATCGGCGCGTGATAGGTCGCCGGATGGGTGCCTGTCGGCGGCACGCCGATCGCCGATATGGTGGCGGCGCCACGATAGGCCGCCATCGCCACGGCCTTGATGTCGATCAGCAGCGCCAGCGCCCACCGCACGTCCGGATTCTTGAAGTTCTCATTCTGGGTGTTGAAGATGACGGCCGGAAGCGTCGGATCGGGATGGCCGTAAGGGAATCCCTTGAACCAGGCCCGCGTCGTCTTGCTCTGTTTGGCGAGGGCAAACATGCCCTCCGGCGCGATGTCGTGGATCACATCGAGCTCGTGGTTGAGCTGCGCGATCACCCGCTTGTCGGGCGGTCCGGGATCGACGTAAGCGAGATATTTCGGCCCCGGCTTGCCGAAGCGCGCGAGCGTGGTGCGCTGCCAGTCATCGCGAAGCTGCCAGATGTACCATTTGCCGTCGGGATCGTAGCTGTGCAGCACATAGGCGCCGAGCGAGATCGGCTTGTTGAAATCGAATTTGACGGGATCCTCGACCTTGTCGAAGACGTGCTTGGGCAGGATCCACACCGCGCCCCAGCGCACCGTGAAATTGGTATGGAAGCGTGAATTGGGTTTCTTGAGCTTGAACACGACGGTGCGGGCATCCGGCGCCTCGACCGAGGCGACGTTGCTCGCCAGCACCGCGCTGAAACGCATGGCCGGATGCTTGATCTGGGTCATCACGGTTGCGACGACGTCGTCGGCGGTGAATTCGACGCCATCGCTCCAGAAGATGCCGCTGCGCAGCTTGACCGTCATTTCAGTGAAGTCGGCGTTGTATTGCGGCTTGTCGGCGGCGAGCGAATTGTCCCAGACGCCGTCGAGACCGCTCTCGGGATCGATGTACCAGAGCGTATCAAGCGCGGCCTGCTGCAGCCCATTGGACTGCGCGCCGGCGTTGATCACCCAGATGTTGAACCAACCGGCATTCTTGACCGTGCCTTCCGGGTTCTCGAGGATCAGCAGATCCTTCCTCGGAATGTCTTGCGGAATTCCCTGCGCATGACCAGGTTCCACTGATGCGAGCAGCAGCGATCCCAGCACACAAGCGGCCAGCAGCAATGCACGGATGCAGCGCATGATGTCCTCGCGGCAAATTTCGTCCCGACGCCTTTTCTTTTGACGCGATGCTAGAGGCGCCGGAGTCGCGCGACAACAGGAATCTTCGATGGCAGCGCAAGTGCAGACGCGCCCTCATGTTCTCGCGGCGGATGTCGCCCGAGCTTTGCCTGGTCGTTCCGCCCTCTTGAGCCAAGAGGGCGCAGGGAAGACCGGGTGCTGACCTCGCACCCGCGGTCCGCTGCGCGAAGATGTAGCGCAAAAAGACCGCACAGCAGCATACAGGTGGTGCCAAACACTCGGCCTTCCCTGCGCAGTGGGTTGACGGCTTATGCCGCGCTCTCCCGGGAGCCGAGTTCCTTCTGGCCTCCCTCGCCTCGCGAATTGGATGGTGCATTTCACCCGGTTGGGCTCCCTGCACCTCCGCGACAGGCTTGGCCGTAGCGACGACGGCCAGGACCACACGGTTTTGCCGTACGCACGGCTCGCTTGACCGCCGCAATATTCCCCGGCCTTGTCGACATTGCCTGGGAATTGCCGGCGAGACGAACCTGACAGCGCCGCTCGTCGATGCGCGGCTTCGGGCTCACAGGGACTACCCGCCCTGCCCGCGCCTCTCGCACCCGACGCTGCCCGCGTCCACCGCAAGCCCGGCTCGCAATCATGACGACTCGAGATCGCCCCTCAAGGATAAGCCGGGATGCGGCGACACATACGTCATTTCCGAATTTCGGTAAAGTGGAATATTTTTGCGGAGAGGGGTTGACGAGGTGCGAAACAGGGGCGGAATTGAGCCGAGGGAATAAAGTGCAGATAGCCGAGCATGTCCGGCTTCGGTTGCGGATCGCGCAAGCAGCGATGAGTACGCACCGAGATCCGTCCGGCCCGAATGATCCAGTCCAGCGGCGTTGTCGAAGCCCTCCATCCACTATCGGCAGGCAGCGAATTTTGCTACTTTTGCTAGAACTCTTCTTTGTCGTTTGAAGCATTTGGGCCCCCGTGATCGGAGCTGTCCTTCATCGAACGAACGATAAGGTGTCGTCTATGAAAGAGCCGGACCTGTTGCACACACCGGCGCCTGGGGCAGACCAATTCTCTTTCCACATCAGGGAGTGTGGTGGTGGAGACGCGACTTGCATACTTCTTCACGGCTTCGGCGAAGGTGGCTATGTATGGAACGACTTTGCGCCTCGCTTGCCGAAAAACTATCGCACGATCATCATCGATTTCAGGGGGCACGGAAATTCCGGCGAAGATCCAACCGGAAATTATGGCGTTGGATCCTATTCCACGGACGTTCTCAATCTCATTCAGAAATACAAACTCCGGAATATCTCTCTTGTAGGGCATTCCCTTGGTGCGGCCGTGGCGCTCCAGGTTGCTGCAGCCGTCCCGCACCTCGTAACGGACCTGGTTCTGGTAGATTTCTCTTTGAGCACCGAACCGGACGTTTCCGAAAATATTCTCTCGCAGTTCCAGGAGCAGTGCGATGGCTACAGCTCGCTCGCCGAGTACGCCGCCTGGATCTCGGCCAAACGACCGCTGACACATCCACGAATGCTCGGTCACATCGTCGACAATGCTCTGCGCGAGAGCGCCGATGGACGACTTGTCCTCAGAGTCGATCGGAGGATTCAGCAAATCATGGGCACAGGATCGGCGCGAGCGGATGACGTCCGGCCCATTCTTTCCAAGATCTCCTGCCGTACATTGTTGATAAGAGGCCGAGGTTCCGCGGTCCTAAGCAAAAAGGAAGCATTCGATATCATACGTTTGTTGAAGGACGGCCAGCTGCACGAAATTTCTCATGCCGGTCACGCGGTAATGGTCGAAGACCCGGACGAATTTGCCGATGCGGTCAACCAGTTTCTTCTCGGACCGCGCACCTCAGGCGGTGGGTTATGACCGGGTAGGCGTTGTTGGCCCCGAGATCCCTGCCCGTCTCGTAGAGCCCCGCGATCACGCCGGCGAAGCAATGGGGGCCTATCCGATATCAGGGTGCTGGAGATGGCTTGCGATGATCAGGCGCTGAATCTCCGAGGTTCCTTCATAGATGCGCAGCGATCGGATCTGTCGATAGAGCCGTTCCGGGACCGTATCCTTCACGATTCCCGCGGCGCCGAAGATCTGCACTGCATCATCGATGATCCGCTGTGCATGCTCCGTCGCAACCAGTTTCGCGATGCTGGAGTGCTTTCCATAACCACGGATCTGCTGGTCGATTTCCCACGCCGCCTGGGCGATGAGCAATGCGCTGGCGGTCAGCGCCGCCTCGCTATCGGCGAGTTTCGATTTGGTCAATTGCATGTCCCAGACCGTGCCGGTCGAGAGGCGTCTCGAGCGAGCCCATTTCAGCGCCGCGCTCCGCGCCCGGCGGGCGAAACCGGTCGCGGCGGCGCCGACCGTCATCCGATACTGCTCGAGGATCTCGCCCGCGATTTGAAAGCCGAGCCCCGGCTTTCCGATCATTTGGGCCGCCGGCACGATGCACTCGTCGAAGCTCAGGCTGCCAAAGGAGCGCGGTGCCATCGCCTCAATCGTCTCGACGACACGCATTCCGGACGATTGCGCGCGCACGAAAAACAAACTGAGCCCGAGCGGCCCCGACTGGTCTGCCGTTCGGGCCAGGACAATCGCGAAATCGGCAATGTCGGCGTTGGAGATCCAGGTCTTCGTCCCGGTCAGGACATAGGACTCGCCACGACGTTCGGCACGCAGAGACACGCTGGCAATGTCCGAGCCGACGTCGGGTTCGGACAAGGCCAGACACCCGATCGACCGACCTGCCAATATGTCGGGGAGCAGAGTCGCACGCTGCTCCGCAGAACCGTATCGGATGAGCGGCGTAGCCGCGAGGGCCTGAATCGAGAAGGCGAAATCGCACAAATCATGGACGAACGCGAAGCCCTCGCGGATCAAGCAGATGCTGCGGAAATCAGGGGCCGCATCGGCGCCGCCGACGGCAGCGTACCAGCCGTTTCGACCGAACAGGGCGGTTAGATGGCGCCCCATCTCGGCGGGCGGGCGACGTTCGATCTCGCCGAGTTCCGGCGAGATCTCGTCGGCCCAGCTTTCAATTCGCCTTGCGAGCTGCCGGTGCCGTTCCTCGTAGAGCGGCAGTCTTAGCACCGAGGTATCGAATATTTTCACGGCGGCTCCTTCGAACCGGTGTTGCAAAAACTCTTCCGAAGGCGGCGCGCCGAACGGTCAAAGCGTCAAAGCACAATGATCACCGATCGCGTCATCGTCGATCATGACAGAGTGTGGCGATTCCAGCGTCCCACCTTCCATGAAATAGGAAAACGCAGCATAGCCGTTCCAAATGCGGCGCCACTCGGCCGCGCCTGCAGCGGCACCGTATCGCCGCTCCGTTTCGTCGAGATGCGCCTGGATGATCGTCACCGCTTGCCGTGCATGTCCGGCCGAGAGGTTGTCGATAGACAGATGCACATCCTCGTAAATGTGGTCGAAGCCCCAGTGCTTCAGCTTTTGGATCTCATGCAGCCGCACCTCGCCGAGGCCAAACATTTCGACGCCGAGATTGTAGCCCAGAATCTCGGGATGGAAGCGGTTCGGAAATAGGCCGAGCGACAGTTGGTTCAACGGGAAAGTATAGAAGTTGTCCGGGATCTCGTCCTGATCGATGAACGCTTCGTCGCGGATATGCGGCAGGTTGATCCCCAGGCTCCTCAGGACCCGGTAGATCAGCGTGATGTGGTTCTTCTGGATATCCCCCAACCCCATCTCATCGGCATAGATGTTGAACAAGGTCACATCTGCGGCTCGCTCGAAGCGGCCCGTGCCGCTGCTTCGAAATGCCCAGCAACCATCGATCAGATTGCCCAGCGCATAGTATTTCTGACCGAACACAACCTCGTCGCGGGGCGGGATGTCGTCGAGTGGCGCATAGGGTTCGACGAGCTTCTGCCAATAGATCGACTCGACCCGGGCTTCCAGGGCCTCGGGGGAATATTCGAAAAAGCGAGCGTCCGTATATCGCCCCGCGGCCTCGTCGTTGAACAGGACTTCCGCCCGAGCCAGCCCCGCACGTGCCCGCTCCAGCGCGACCGACAATGTGTTCGCGAAATTCTCGATATTGACCAGCCGATAGAACAGCGTCCGGTCATCGAGATCGGGCGCAGCTTCGAACACGGTGTCGCGTGGTAAGCGATTGCGGATGCCGGCGAGCCACAATCGCGCGACCGAATCGTCATGGCCCTCCGGTACCAGGATGATCGGCTCGTCGATCGTTTGAGCCGCTCGATGGAACCACGATTTGAGAACGCCCGCTTCCTGTTCGGAAAATATGCCGAACATCGGCCCGCCGAATTTGATGGCGTCGACGAAGCGGCAGCTTCCTGTCGCATCGGCTCGCAGATAGCTGGATCGCTTGAAATCCCGCAGGAAGCCGGCGAGATCCAGATTGGTTTCAGCAAAACGCTCGGAGAGCAGCTTTCCGCCGATCCGGACGCGCCCATGCTGCTTTCCGGCAAACGGCGCGTGGCGCCGGACAATCTCGGCGACCTGCAGATCGAGGGAGCGGTCGGTCGATTGCCCGGCCAGCTCCGCCATCTTCGCCAGCATCGCCACCTGTCGCCTTTCGAGGCCGACAAAGACACGCATCGCATCGACGAGGCGGCGGGACAAGGCTTCACCCGCCGGGTCATCTCGCAGCCCGTCGACATAGGTCTCGAGGGCCTCCCATGCCGCTTCTGATGTCACGAAGGGGACTAGCCCCGCAACGCGGTCATCGATCCCCAGGGCGTGGTAGGCGGCGTGGATTCCGACCAACTCGGGAAGGTAGGTGGCAGGGTAGCGAGACAGCGACAGCAGGAAGGCGGCCTGCAATGACGTCATCGGGTCGGTCGCGGCCGCGCGGAAAAAGCCTGCATCGGAGATCGACGGCAGGAAAATGCCGGCCTCTTCGAGGGACCGCCGTCGCAAAGCGACACATGACCGCGCTGGGCAGCCCTCGCCAAGAAGCAGCCATCGTTGACCGAACAGGATGTTGACGATGGCGGCAGGCTGGGTCGCGGGTTGCGACACGGTGTCGAGCCAGCAATCGCCGAGTAACGACAGCGCGGCCCGCCCGCGAAGGAGAGAGTGTCTCGCCGCCATTCCCAGCGCGACCACGCCGTCGAGCGCCGCCGCGGTAGCGGTGCGCTGCGCTTCGAGCCAGTGCCACAGTTGCTCCCGATCCACGCGGCCGCCGCGGAGGACGGGCGCCTGCACCATCGCGCCCAGCGCTCCATCGTCCCACTCCGCGACGCTCAGCGTCGCATCCAGAATCTGCTTGGCGGCCAGTAGCATCGCCTCACTTTCGCAATCCTTCAACAGGAGCGCGGCGATCTCCGCCGGTTCCGCGGCCAATGCGGCATCGGCCAACGGTCGAGCCGCCGGGTCGAAATGAAACCGACCGATCATGCCACCAGGGAAGCGATGTATGGTGGCGCCTTGAACGTCACTCAAGGCCGTATCCGATTTGGATGATATACCGATTGATTGTGGTAGGCCTTTCATTTCACAACCTCGCTATGGTGGCTCCCGTAACACCAACCGGCGGATCGGTGCGGCATGGAAAACCAGAAACTGTCTCTTCACGGCTGTCACTATGTCCTCGGAGAAGAAGAGCGGCGTGTGACGGAGATTCCCGGTCTGGCCAATTGGCTCGCGCGAAACCAGATGATCGACGACCCGGGCTTGTGGGGCTGGGATCGTTTTCGCGTCACGGCGAGGCCGACGGTCGAGCTGCTGGCCGAAACGGCGCGCCGGAGCTTGGCGGATTTTGGCGCCGGTCAACCATCGGTCGATGCCGTCATCCTGTGCGCAACGCGCTTTCCGACCGATGTCGACGGACATGCCGATTTCATCGGCCGGCTGCTCGAGACGCTGGGCCTGCACCAAGCCATCCCGTACGGCGTGACCCTGAATCGCTGTGCGACCCTCACATCCGCTCTTGGCCTGGCCGAGACGCTGGTCCGCGGCGGGCGGCACCAGGCGATCCTGGTTGCGGCCGGAGATACGATCGGCGTACATGATGAAAGGCTGCGCCCTTTCGCCGTGTTCAGCGATGGGGCGGCAAGCTGCATCGTCAGCGCCGGACAAGGTGGCGAATTCCAGCTGCTTGGCACCGCCGCGGCAGTTGATGCCCGAATGATGAAGCCAAATGGCGAGATCTCGGCCGACCTGGCGCGGCGGGCGAACGCCGACCTGTTCGCGCGGGCGGAGGTCGATCTCCGCGACATCAAGCGCCTCGCGCACAACAATCTGTGGAAGCCGATCGTGGTCATGAAGGAGCAGCAGGCTGGGTTCCGCCGCGACCAGCTCCATCTCGACAATATTCCACGTATCGGCCACGTCTTCTCCTGCGATCCGCTGATCAACATGATCGACTTGGCGGCAAGCGGTTCGGTGGGGCCGGGCGAGTTGCTGGCCCTGGGATCGAGCGTATCCGGTGCCCGCTTCGGCGCATTGCTGCGCAAGAGCTAGATTTGGGCCTGGGCCGGCTGAAACGGCGAGGTGACGGGCCATCTCACGCGGCCAGACAGAATTTTTCGGTTCGCGCCAGCGCGGGATTGCCGCGCCGGACATGGAGCATGCCATGCTTCGGCAACATGACCACGGCGCCGACGGTCTTCTCGCGGCGTATATTGCCGGTGTCGGACACGCAAATCGGTTCCTGGCACAAAAGGGCCATGTAATCCTCCGGGCCTCCGTGACTCCCCAGACGATCAAGCTGCGCGCGACACGCTTCCAGCCGGCGCACCGAGGAATTGCGCGAGAATGGGTTCATCTGGTCCATTGCGACAAAGTCTTCCGACAGGAAATGATTGGTGTGCACGAGCGTGGTGCCGGCTCGGACGGAAAGCTGCCCGTCGCAGAGTTCGACGGTCACGCTGCGCTGTGAATCGCATAGCAAGAGCGAACGCGAACTGGCGAGCCGCACCCTCGACAACCAATCAAGGCATGAATCGATATCGCCGCAGCTGTCGAGCAAATGGCGGATAGCGAGATAGGGTGGGATGCCGGGGCCCCACGTGCCGCCGAGCACAAGGTTGAGCCCGATCGCCAAACCCTCGCTGTTGAGACCGAGATACCCGAGCAACCCCGTGAAGCTCAGCAGCAAGACCTGCCGCGGACTCGACCGATGAGCAATCCGGAGAATGACCATCTGGTCCTCCAGATCGCCATTGAGGTCGATCGTCTGGGCAAGCACGGGGCCGTCGTCGCCGCGCCGGCACAATGTCGTACAATCGCCAGCCGTATAAAGGCGCGAATAGCCCATCACCTCACGGCGTATTTGCAGCAGCATCGCTTCGTCCGGCGCGATCTCGGCGCCCTCGGCCAGGCCCTCGATTTCTTCGGCAAGCGACGGCGCCGCCGCGGCGATCTCGCGGCGATAGGCCGCAATCTCCGGCCCCAGTGTGGTGAGGCCGATCTGCCGCGGCAAGACGCGATTGAGCCGCGCCAGATCGTCATCGAGAAAGCTGCGGATCTGCTGGCGGAGCGCCACACCGTGGGCGCGTCCGAGCTCGCGCGGCAACCCCTCGAGGCACAGCGGCTTCACGGCCCCGCACCAGCCAGTTCGCTGGCTGCCCTGGTCAGCTTCGCTTCCTTGAGCAGGCCGGACCGAACGATCGGCCATTCGTGGCGCAGGATGCTGTAATAGATCGCATCGCGGCGACGCCCATCCGGCATGTAGTTGAAGCTCCGCAGCACGCCCTCCTCGGTCGCACCAATGTTCTGCAAGCCCTTGCGCGCCTGGAGATTGAGCACGTCAGTCTTGAATTCGACGCGTTCGCAATCCAGCCGTTCGAAGGCGTGCTGCAGCAGCAGAAATTTCGCCCAACGATTGAGCCCCTTCCCGCGATAGGCGCGGCCGAGCCACGACCAGCCGATTTCGAGCCGCCGGTCGGCCTCAGCCAAATTGCCGTAGGCCATGCTGCCGGCCAACGAGCCCGTCGCCTTGTCGATGACGGCAAAGACGACCCGGCGGGTGGCGGCGGTATCTTCGACCGCTTGCTGGATGAAACGGTCAAGATCTCTGTCCGTGTCGATCCGCTGCACGAAGTAACGCCAGATATCGGCATCAAAAGCGATTTCGGCGAGCGCCGCACGATCGGTCAACGCGATTGGCCGCAGCCGCGCATGATCGTTTTCAAGCCGCACCTCGGCGAGGTCCTTCCAAGCCATGTCAAGCCTCCTGGCGGCCGGCAGTTGCGAACATGGTGACAACGTCGCGCGGGGTCTTCAGGTTGGCGATATCCTTGTCGGTAAAATTGAAAACGGGAATGCCCGTCTCCTCGCAGAGCGACGTCACGAGCAGCACCAGATTGAGCGACGTCAGCCCGTATTCATCGGAAAGGTTGGCATCGAGGGCGATCCGATCGACGTCGACATCAAGCAGATCTGCGAGGTTTCTTTTGACGGTGGACTGAAGATTGCTCATATGGCCCCCCTTGACGCTTGGGTGATTTCATTCGCAAATCGAGCCTGAATGGCCCTACGCTTTGGTTTGTATTGCGAGGTCAGCAGCCCGTTTTCGATGCTGAACGGCTCGTCCACGATGAGAAACGCGCCGATACGCTCATCCGGCCGGCTCGTGTCGTTGAGATCGGCGATATGACGCTTGATGGCATCGCGCGCCGCCTCACCGTGCGGCGCGCAAAGGATCGCCGAAAGGCGATCCTCGCCTGAACCGACAACGATGCAGTTCTCGACCTCGGGACAGGTTCGAAGCTTTTCCTCGATCGTCCGGACCAGGACGTTGCGCCCATTGGTGAGCACGACGATATCGTCGGCTCGGCCCAGAATGTAGAGAAACCCGTCCTCGTCGATGCGGCCGAGATCGCCGGTGCGCACCGAGCCATCGGGCTGGAAGATGCGCTCAGAGTCGCCAGGCGCGCAGAACAGGTAGCTCGTATTCACCGGGAACGCGCTGTGCACGACGACGATGCCCTCCTCGTCGATCGAGACACGTTTGCCGTCGATCGGTTTGCCGACGCTGCCGCGTCGATGGGCACCTGGCGCATTCTTGGTGACGATGCAGGTCTCGTTCATGCCATAGCCTTCAAAGATCGGCGTGCCGCAACCCTCGAAGAAGCGCAACATGTCCGGACTGGCCGGTGCGGAACCGGTCCAGAGATAACGGATCCGAGCTCCCATGGTGTCGATTGCGGCGCGGCGGAGTGCCGGCGGATCGTCGCTCCCGGCGCGCGCTGCGATCGCCTTGCGCAACGTCTCGAAGAAAGCGGGAACACCCATCACGACCGTCGGCGCCTCGCGCGACAGCGCGTAGTACGCCAATTCGTAAGTCGACAACACGACATCATGCCCGTAGACCAGCGCGGAATAGACCCAATAGCGTTGCTGCAGCAGCGACAGCGGCAAGAAGATGAAGAGCTTGTCTTCAGGCGCATGATAGAAGAGGGCCTGCGTCGCAGTAATCGAGCTGTCGATGCTGCCGACCGTGGCCGCCAGGCCCTTGGGCTCACCAGTGCTCCCGGACGTGAATTTGATCGTCGTCACGTCGTCGGGCGCAAAGGCGACGGGAGGGAGGTCGATATCCTGCGGCAGGGCTTCCAGCGTGGCAAGCAAATTGTCCATCGGCTGGATGCAAGATGCGTCCGACGCTTCATCGCTGAAGATGATGCGCAGCCCATATCGCTCGGCAAGTGCGGCGGTCGCCGGGAATTTCCCTGCCTCGAAAGCGGCGGTGACTGCCTTGAGCTTCAGCGCGGCCAAGTCGAGCAAGAGCCATTCGAGCCGGTTCCTGGCAACGATGCCGATCCGATCACCGGCGGAAATACCAAGGCGCTGGAGATGCACAGCCATCTTCCGAGCAAGCCGGTCGAGTTCGGATAGCGGCAGCACGGTTCTCCCGCCTGGGCCATAGATCGCGATCGACTTCGCTGCCGAGGGCCGACCATTCGCGACCCGGTTGATGATCTGTTCCATGTCACGAGGTCTTCGCGTGCGATTGCGCCTGGTCGAGGTGACTTGCCATCTTGCGCGGCGTGTCGAGTCGCGCCAGTTTGGCGATCGGCACGGAGATGCCGAATTCCTTGCGTATGCGGGCGAGGAGCCGGACACCGGACAGCGACGTGCCGCCCAGTTGGTAGAATCCACTGACTGGATCAATCGCGTCACAACGCAATATATCGGACCAGATCTCGATAATCTTTGCCTCGAGTTCGGTTGGCGGGGCCGGAGCGGCTTCAGTGGCCGTGTCCGGCGCGTCCGGCATCGCAGTCCGGGCAAGGAAGGCTCGGTCGACCTTGCCGTTTCCGGTCAACGCCAGGCGCTCCAACCAAACGAATTGGCGCGGCACCATGTACTCGGGCAGAGCCGCTTCGAGCGCTGCGGTCAAAGTGCATTCGGCCGCCGTGGTCCCGTCGCCGGATTCGACGAGACAGGCAACGAGCCGCGGACCGTCTCGGGTGCTGCGGCCAACCACGGCGGCGGCGGCGATACCCGGCTGATTGATCAGTATGGATTCGATCTCCGCCGGGTCGATGCGATAGCCATTGAGCTTGATCTGGAAATCGACCCGGCCGAGGATTTCGATGTTTCCGTCCGGCCGATAGCGGGCGCTGTCGCCCGTACGATAGAGCCGTTCGCGCAGCGGCCCGTGGTCGAAGAACGCGGCTGCGGTCAGGGCCGGATTGCCGAAATAGCCCTTGGCAACTCCCTCGCCGGCGGCATGGAGTTCGCCCGGCACCCAGTCGGGACATTCGCGGCGCTGCGCATCAAGGATATAGGCACGGTTATTGGCATTCGGCTTACCGTACGGTATCGGCCCGTCGATCGCCCCGGGGTGGTCGATCGGGTAAAAGATGTTCCACACCGTCGTCTCCGTCGGGCCGCCGAGGCTAACGATCCGAACCTCTGGCTGGAGTGCCGCGATCCGCCCCGGCAGCGTCGCCGGAATACGGTCGCCGCTCATGAGCACGAGGCGCAGCGTTCGCGGCAGCGCCCGGCCGGACGCAACGGCCTCATCGACCAGCAACCCGACGATCGCCGGCACCGAATTCCACACCGTGACGCCGGCCCGTGCGGCGAGGTCGAGCCAATGTCCCGGGTCTGCTGCACGCGCCGCGTCGGGAATCACCAGCGCAGCACCGACCGAGAGCGCGCCGAAGATGTCGAAGACGGAGAGGTCGAAGCTGCAGCTGCTGACCGCGAAGAAGCGGTCCTTGGCACAAATCTCGAAGCGCCTTGTCGTATCGGCGACCAGATTGATCAGGTTGCGCCGGGTAACCATCACGCCCTTCGGCACGCCGGTCGAGCCGGAAGTATAGAGCACATAGGCAAGATCGTCTTGTGCGGAATCGACCGGAGCAAATTCCTCAGGCCGCGTATCCGCTTCCGTGTGCTGAGCCTGCTCCAGAAAGGCATCATCGACAATCAAGCACGCCCTGCCCTCGGGGTCTTGCATCGCGGCATCCTGCACCAGCGAGCACCGTATCGACCCGTTCGACAGCAGAGCCTCGCGCCGCGCCGCAGGAAGCCCCGCCTCGATCGGCACATAGGCAGCGCCGGCGAGGCACGCACCGAGGATCGCGACGATCTGCTCCCACCCTTTGTGCATCACGACGCCGACCAGGTCGTTGCGGCCAATGCGGTTGCGTTTGAGCCAGCGCGCCACCGCGCTCGCTCCGGCGCACAACTCGCCATAGCTGAGGCGCCTCGCGCCGGATTCGATCGCCAATGCGCCTGGTGCCGACGCGGCATGCTGCAGAAAGCGGGCATAGGGCTGCTCAGGAGGAATTGCGACGGTCGTGTCGTTGGCTGCCCGGCGTTGAGCGAACTGGTCGTGCGGCAGAAGCTCATGATCGATGCGGCACCACGCCGCGTCACCGGCGGCGAGTGCGAGGAGAAGCCGCTCATAGCCCCCGGTCAGAGCGGCGACCAGCCCTGCCGGAAACAGCGCGTCCACCGAATCCATCTGGATGACGAGAGCGCCGTCGCTCTCCAGTGCGAAGGCATTGAGCCATACTTGCGGTGTCTGGCTAACCGAATAGACGTCACGCCCCCAGGCGGCGATCGCCGAACCATCGGGCACCGCTCCGAGCGTGCTGTTGAAGGTGAACGGCATCGGCGCTGCCTGACCGGTGCCGGCACGCTGGCCGATTTCCCGCATGACGTCGAGACCGGAGAATTGGCGATGATCCAATCCCTCGCGCAGTCGGGTCTGGATCGCGACGGCGCGCTCCGCGAAATTGGCTCGGACATCAATCTCGATCGGTAGCAGCATGCAATCGGTGAAATTGCCGATGACGCGGTCGATATCGGGATGGATCGGTAGGCGGTTTGCCAGGGTGATGTTGAGCGTAAAGCGCTCGCCGGCGCCCCAAAGCGACAAGACCTCAGCATAGGCGGCAACGAGCACGGCATTCGGCGTCAGCGTGCGGCGGACCGCCTGCGCCTTGAGCGCGGACCAACGCTCCGGCTCGATACGAAATCCATGACGGACCGAGACCGGCGCCCTCATTGTCGCCGGGTTGCCGCACAGCGGCAGCTGCGGATGGGGCGGAATCCTTTCCAACTGACCCAGCCAGTAATCGCGCGCACGCCGATATTCCGGTGCGGCGTGCGACGCGGCGAGCGCGCGAACGTAGTCGAAAAACGATACTTGCAAGGCGTCACGCAGGCCCGCGCTGTCCGGCGCGACATAGGCCCGGCGCCAATCCTCGAAGAACAGGAATGCGCTGCCGCCATCAATGACGAGGCCGTCATGGCTGACATGAAGGATCATATTGGCGTCGCCCAGTATTGTCAGCCGGACCTCGATGAGCGGCGCGCGGTTGGCCGGCAACACCTGCTGGGCCATTTCAGCCCGCGTACGATCCAGCATCGCTTGCTGGTCGGCACCGTTCAGCCCGCGCAGATCCGTTACAGCGATCCGCACCGGCTGACACTCTGCGACACTGTCTTCGACCTGCGTCGCATCGTCGGCAAAGCGGGTGCGCAGCATGCCGTGCCGCTCGACGACCGTGGCCAGGGCCGCTTCCAGCCGAGCCGCATCAAACACGCCTTCAATCTCGCGGTAGACATGCGAAGACACGCCACCCATCGCGAAGTGATCCTGGCGACCATAGTAATAGCTTGCCTGCATCGGCGTCAGCGCGATGCGGCCGCCGTCGTCCCTCGCCACGGCCCGCAAATGCTCGATCAGCTCGGACTTGGCGCTGCGGATCAGTCCGATCAGCGCCGGGTCAATCGCCGATCGAGGCCCCTCGAGGCGCAGGTTCGAGCCGTTGCGCAACAAGACGAGGCCGCGCTCGGCGACAACTCTCAGAATGCTCTCAGTACTCATATGACGATTCCTTCTTGCTGAGAGGCGGCGCGCTGCGCGATCGCCAGAGCGAAGAGGGCGTCGACCGTCTCTGCTCCCAGAATATCGCCGACAGAAAGGTCGATGCCCCAGTCGGTCTGCAGCTTGTATTGCAACGTGATCGCGCCGAGCGAGGTGAGGCCAAGATCACCCGGCGCCTGCGACCGGATTGGTGCATCGGGTGCGAGGTGCAGGATCGCCCGGAGAGTCGCTTCAAATTCCGTCCGTATGACCGCTTCCGGATCGGTTGGCGACGGGTCTTGTAGGTCGATTTGTATCTGAGGCTGCGTCAGCATCACCGAGCGCTCCTGACGAGTTGCCCGGCGTCGCCAGACGATGCCGCACCGGGAACGGCGAAGAAGCACGCCGCGGCAAGCGTAATTTTGGCGCCGGGCCGCAGCAGCGTCACCCGATCCGACCAATGCGACGTGGCGTCATCGGTGCCGATCGCCTCGGCCAGCTTGCCGGCGAAGCGCGGCATGACCGGGGCAGCGCATTGAGCGAGCAACCGGACTGCCGCCAGCTCGAGCGCGATAACGGTGCGCCACTCGTCATAGGCATCGGAATTGCCGGACAGGCACTGGTGCGTCGTCGTGAAATGGATCACGTCGTCGACCAATGCATTGAGCTCGCGCATCACGCCATTGAGCGAAAAGCCGTCTGCGCCATAATGTATCGCGATGGTGTCGAGCCGTGTCTGCAACCGCGCGAGGAAAGCGCTCTGAATCGGTGACCAGACGCCGGCATCCGGGGCGCGGCCGTCGAAGTGCGAGGCGATACGACCGCCCAGCCCGTTCAGCCAGGTTTGCCATCGCTCGATCAATGTTCCAGAGACGACGGCCTGGCAGCTCTTCAGCTCGAAATTGGTTCGCTCCGTTTCGCCGCGCGTCAGGGCGAGATAATAGCGCACGGCATCGACAGTCTCGGGCGACAGAATATCCTTGCCCCAGATCGCGTGTCGCCGGCTGGTAGAAAACTTCTTGCCATCGAGCAGGTAGAACTCGTTGACATTATACTCGATGTCGCAAGACCAGTCCGGATAGGCGAGAGCGTACAGCACCGGATACAGGATCGTGTGGTAAAAGCTGTTATCGTAACCGAAGAAGTGGACGATCTTCCACTCACGCTGCGGCGCGTCGGCCGACCAATCCTGGCCATGGCGGCGGCCAAGCTCAGCAATGCCATGCAGGAATCCGTAAGCCATTTCGGGCCAAACCCAGATGACTTGGCGCCCTTCGACCGGCTCAACCGGCGGCACGCCCCACTCGGCTGGATGAGTGACGGGCAAATGAAATTCCCCCCGTGCAAAGACACGCCGGGCCAGATCCTGAAGTCGCGGCGAAACCTTGCCGGTACGGTGATGAGCCATCACGGTGTCGCGGAAATCATGTAGCGGCAGAGAGTAGCGTTCAGCCGTCCCGTGCGCCGGTGCCGCCACGGAAAGCTTGGATTTGGCGTTGACGATATCGACGCAGAGATTGGGCTCGCCGCATTCCTCGCAGATGTTGCCGCCGGTCGGCGCCGAGCAATTCGGGCATAGCCCGCCGATGTCGACCTCATAGAGATATTTCTGGGTCGCTCCATCGAACAGCGCCTCACCCTTTCGCCGCTGCACGGCGCCCGAGCCAACGAGTCGCGAGAAGAAATTTTGCAGCCCTCTCCGGTAGGTCGGGTCCGTCCCGGTCACGGTGAACTGGTCGACCATGATGTCGATGAGAGAAAGCGTCGCGCGAATTTCCGAGGCATAATGCGCGGCGACGCGTGGAGGGTCGGTGTTTTCCTGGTTGGCGCGGGCGACCACGTAGCTTTGGAAATCGTCGCTGCCGGTGAGGTGATAGGCTGCGACCCCGTTCATGCGTTGGAAGCGGACGAAGACGTCGGCGCCGAGATAGGGGCCGGAGAGATGCCCCAGATGAAGGTCGCCATTTGGCGTGGGCGGCGTCGAAAAGACGAAGACAGGCCGATCGGCAAAGCGCTCCTTGCCGGTCTTCTTGGCCGCTTCGGCCGCGCGGGCTGGATCGCGGCCATAGAGGTCCAAGAACTCCAGCGGCACGCCGCCCGAATTCCGCAACGTGTGTGTTTCAAAGGGCTCGAATACGGCGACCGAGCCCGGGCCGACGCCGTGGATGACGTTGTCGACGACCAGCTCGCCCGCGCCCTTGAGTATGACGAATGCCTCGGCTTCGTCATGCTGGTGCGGTGTTGTCTCACCTCCCGGCAAGACGCGCCCGAAACTTGCGGCTCCGCCTGGGCCGGCAAGGCTACCAACCGGGGCCATCTCGATGCCGAACGCGGCGGAGTAGGCGCTTTCGTCCAAGGTTGTAATCTTCATAGCGTGCGTTCCTCGGGCCGAGTGATCAGTCGTCGAGCAGCCGCAACGTCTCGGCAGCGATGGCCGGTGCCAGACGATAGCCGGATCCGTTTGCAGCGCCGGCGAAAATGATCCGGCCGCTTGCGCCGACCCTGGCGACAATCGGTTCCCGACTCGGGCTATACGCGTCGCAGAACACACGGCCGGACCGCAATTTCTCGACCAGCTCCGGTGCGTAACGTCGAAGCACCGCTTGCGCCTCATCGAGATTCTGTCGACTTACACCAGGCTGCGGCGCGTCCGGATCGACATCCCAATCGAGGCACGTATAACTGAAAAGCCAATGGCCACGATGCTGCAGCGGCAGCAGGAAAGCGTCCTCCTCCGGGAACACGACCGCAGCATCAGCCTTCTCCACCGGAGCATCCAGATGGAGGGCGATGATTTTCTTGATCCGGATGCCGAGCGGCGCGACCAGCGCACGCCATGCCGGCGCATTCACCCACGGGCCCGGCGCCAGGATCAATCGGTCCGCCCTCAACGTCTCGCCGGTCGAGAGCACCAGTACGGCGGCGCCTGCCTCCTCTCGGATATTTGCGACGGCGACGCCTTCAAGGAGCGAGATCGCGGACCGAAATTCTCGAACAAGACGACCTGCCAGGGTCGCGACATCGGTGTAGTGGCAACCTGGGACCGACCAGACCGAAGCGCCGACCGGTTGCCCCATCGCCACCCGTCGACAGGCTGGCGGCGATGTTTCGATCGGCCCCGCTTTGATGAAATTGCGCCATGCTGCCTCGGCAGCCGTGCCGAAGGCCACCGCATGCATTGCTACTGGATAGATCGGCAGGCTGGGATCGCGGGCTGCGAGCGCTTGATAGTAGCGCTCGCTCATCTCGGTCATGGCGCGTACGCGCTCGGTCCGGCCAACCGGAAAATGTAGCCCAGCAGAACGCCGTGACGCGCCTGAGCCGACCAAGTCCCGGTCGATCGCGATGATTTCCGTGCCGGGTCGCTCGGCCAAGATCTGTCGAACGATGACGGAGCCGATAATCCCCGCGCCCGCAACGACCACCCGTTCGCGCATGGCCGCCCCCTCACACCGCGCGGTGCTGGCGCTCGGACCAAGCATTGATCGGCTGCCAGGTCATGAAGGACTGCTTCTGGGCTGCGCGCGTGCAGCTTACCCCGCTCAGCATCGCCTCAATCACGCATTGGCTGCGCCAGGCGATCAGGCTGAGATTGGGTTCAGCCAACCCGCGTTGCCGCCGCGCGGCGTTCAGCATGAAGATGCGCCGATTGGCCGGACCGTCCCAGACCGCCGCAAAATTGGTGTCGATGCGAACCTCGACGTCTTCGTATTCAAGGCGCGACACGAGCGGATCGAGAAACGGCATGCGGGCACTGCGGAAGCCGGTCGCCCATATGACGATGTCGGCGTAGACAGGCTCCTCTTCCGATTTGGTCGCATCATGGGTCACGGCCAGGCCCCATTGCCGACCATCGTGCCAGACCTGCTCGACCGTTCGGCCAGGCATCAGCACGGACACATTGCCGCAATCCTCGATAAAGCGGAGCTCGTAGAGTCGCTGATAGATTTCCCGGAGTGTCTTTTCCGAGATGCCATCGCTCGCCAGAACGTTCCGTTCGAGGAACGCCCTCTTGAACTCGGCATCCTGACCGAAAAAGTAATCGGAAAAGCTCGGCATGAAATAGTCGTTGACGAAAGGAGAATCGTCCAATGGCAGGAAATTCTCGCGGCGCGATATCCAGGTGACCTGCTTCGGCAGCAGGTCGTGGTCGCAGGAGATTGCGTCGAGAAACGCTTCGGCGCCGGACTGACCGCCGCCGACGATGGCGACGCGCTTCGCCTTGAGCGACTTGGCCTTGGCGCCATATTCGCTGACATGGAATTGTGTTGGGCCGATATGGTTTCGGGCGAAGCTCGGAATATGGGCCTCTGTGCCGACGCCGACGGCAATGTTCTCGGCACGGATACAGCGCTTGTCTGTTTCTACGACAAAGTGCCCGTCGAACCGGATCTGCGTGACCTCTTCACCGAAATGAACGTTCTCGTTCGAATCGCTCGCCCATTTCAGATAGTTCCGGAACTCACGCCGCGGCACCGCCTCGAATCGAGCATTGAGAAAATGATGAATCTTACCCTCGGCATGCAGGTAAGAAATAAACGAGAAGGGATTTGTCGGGTCCGACAGCGTAACCAAATCTTTGAACAACGCGACCTGCAGCTTCGCGCCAGGGAAATACATCCCGTCATGCCACGCGAATTCCGGCTTTCGGTCGAAGAAGGCGCTGAGCACGCCCTTATACGGATAGAGAAGCGAGGCAAGACTTAGGTTCGACGGTCCGATGCCGACGCCGACACACTGATAGATCATGGCGCTCTCTCGGTGATAAGGGCCAAATCCCGTTATGAACTTGTGGTTTGACGAATAGCGCGCACCGGTCGGATGTAGCCTCGGCCGGTGATCCGAACACTTCGTGGTTGCCGTCGATATCAATGGCTATCGACGCCCTCGCAGTATCAATGGGAGATTCCAATCTGTCCCTCCCTCGATGTATTTCGCTATGTACGCAAGCCTCAACGGGGCAATTATCGACGTGCCCGCAACACCGCTCAAATTCAGAAACCGGCGTCTAAGATTTCCACGAGCCTCATAAAGAGGAGGAGTGGACTTTGATACTATTCCTAGTTTCTTCTTCTAACAATATCCTACTTTCAGTTGTTGTGAAAGTATCCGGTGATCGGAATCGTGATTTTGCGCCGAACGTTTTACGAGAGAGCTGACATGCCTGATGACGGACAAATGAAAGTCGTGATCAATCATGAAGAGCAGTATTCGATTTGGCCGGCCGACCGCGACAATCTGCCGCTCGGTTGGCGCGACGCGGGCAAGGTCGGCTCGAAGGAGGAGTGCCTTGCCTATGTCGAGCAAGTCTGGACTGACATGCGCCCGCTGAGCCTCAGGCAGCAGATGACGCAGCGAACGGATCACGAAGCCTCTGCTGCCAAGGAGCAGTGAGAGAAGTCTTCGCGCAGGCCATATGGCGTAGTCTGTGACCAATCAATAACCCATTGATCGGGTCCTTATTTTTGTAGTCCTGAAGCAATCGCAAGAGAGCGCGGTCGCGCGCCGGTCTCATGGGCGAAGGCGAACCAAGACGACGCCTGCCTTCCGATCTTTTGATTAGCTGGCGCAAATTTCATTCACGGAAGCGTATAGAATGTGGTAATACAATCTCTGGGTGAGCAGCGAGATTGTTAGCCGTGGAACAATATTTGAACTCGCTCGGAGATCGCTGACCACCCGTAAGACCGCGCATCTTTGATCAAGCTGGTAACAATCCGAAGTGCGTGGGAGATCAGGGAGAGAGCCTGTCCGGAAGCATATTGTTTTTAGTGTTCTGGCCGTCCGTCGGGTCGATGCCCAGAGCAGAAAGGCAAGCGCGCTTTGGTTCGATCGTCCACCAACCCTGGCGAGGCGTCGGCAGTCGCCGAGCTGACCGCTCATCCGTCTGGCGATCCATTGCCCGGGCGGCATGACGAATTTGCCAGCGTCACATCCTCTAATGATCTCGACATTTTCGACGATCACGACTTCGACCTGCCGACAGTTGATGTCCGCTTTCAGCGGAAAGCGTCAGCAAGAACAGAAACATTCCGAACAAGCTTGCCACCACCGGCACGCCACCATCGCGATCTTATCGGTCGAACGGATCATGGCGTGCATCGGAAGACCAAGGGATGGCAAACGATGCCAGGCACTCGAGATCTTTTTTTGGATCGACGCTAAGCACGAACATGGTGCACCGGTATTTTAGGCGCAACCAGGAGACCGCGCGTGGCGCTATCGTAAATGACCCAATCCAACCGAACGTAGGGAGGCTCCTATGACGATGACAAACCAAGACAAATCAAACGAGCCGGTGTACAGGCAGCTGCAGTTGATCCACGAGAGATATTTCCGGGATGTGGCTGATGCCTGGGCGGACTCGCAAAGCCAGTGCCGCAACATCCAGACCGAATTCGAACGCGGGATCGAGAGGGCCTATCAGAGCCAACAGCCAGAGCAGTTCCGCGTCGCGCAAGATGAATATCAACAGAAGGTACAATCGCTCTACAGCAATCCGACGCTGCCGCAGCAATATGCCGAGGCGTATGACAAGTACAAGGCCGCATTGAAACAGCTGATAGCCGAGAGCGACATCAATGACCTCGGTTTTACGGATGTGAGAAACTTGGGCCAAAGCCTGCTGTCCGTTTCAACGACGGCGATGAACTTGGTGGGGCCGGTTTCTCCTAGCGCACCCGCTGCCAGCGATCCCTTCTCACCCCCGGGCGGGGCACCTGGAGCTGCCGCTTGATGCTCCGCCAGGGCGGATGACGTTACGGGTACCTCGGCATGTCGCAAGAGAGTGCTGTCTTCACTGGGACGCCTGGCCTGTTGGCGGCCTTCATCGCCGCCGAGCGGTTGTCGCGTTCCCAGCAAGTAAGCGTCTTGGCGCCACCGGTGGCGTACGCGCGCTTCGAGTCCTTGGTGCGGCGAATTTCGCTCCGCCGAGAGCCAAGGGCTGGAGCGGGACAGATGGAGCCCCTCTCCTCATTGGAGAACGCTGCCGGCGCGGACGTATGGCACTTCGCCTCGAGTGGAGAGTCCATTGCCGGATCGCTGCTCGAAACCGTTCGGGCTACCCCTATCGGCGCGCTGAATGTGGTTACGACACCTTATTGCGGCGGCCAGCGTTGGCGCTGGATTATGCCGCGAGGCGCGTCGGTCGTCGATCGCAATCCGGTCCCGATGGATTTCCCCGTGACGCGGTCGTTCCGAACGACGCTGACGCTTGATATCGCTCCTCCCGACGATATCGCGCAAGAAGGCGTCCTTCATTTCCTGTCCACCTTGTTTGATCTCAAGACGGAAATCGATGAACGGGCTGATGATCTATTCGAATACCGAGGGCTCCGGTGCCTGATTGCGCCGACCGCCCGGGTCAATGTTCTGAGAACCGAGCAAGCAGCAGCAATCATCATGGCGATTGCTGATCGGACAGAGGGCGGCAACTACGTTGTCGCGGGGGCGGAGAGCCTGTCGGGGGAGGATTTTCTCGAGCGGGTCGGCAACATTTACGGCGTAAGCCTGCTGGCATTGGACGCCAAGGAACTGTTCTCTCCGCGGCTAACCGCCATCGACGCGCTGTTTGATCGACGGTTGATGAATTTCGCCGAACACCTGGGGCAACCGAACCGCGAGGTGATCGAACATGCCTACAACGCCGCAGGCATGAGGTCTGCTCAACCTGGTCTGGGTCCCGCCGAGTTCGATGATTTGGCGAAATCGGCACATCAGACGCAATTGTCCGAACATAGTGCGCTCGTTTCTCACGCCTCGAAGCCTCCGGAGACCCGAACGACGCATAGCGGCGAGCGAGAGCTTTCCCATAGTTCTACGAGCAGCGACGGAGAGGCGATTGTGCTGCTCAACGCCCTAGGCCAGGGACCGAAACCATGGTCTCGGCTGATAGCCCATCTACGCCCGCGGTTTCGGGTTCTGAGTTGGGATCCGCGCGGGCTCGAGGAGTCGGAATCCCAGCTCTCGCTTCTCGATCATGTTGCCGAACTAGCGTCAATCCTCGAGCGGGAGTCGGTGACTCGCGTCCATCTGGTCGGATGGTGCACCGGCCCTAAGATCGCGGCGGAATTCGCTCTGCGCCACCCGGGGCGGGTGCTCTCCATGACGTTCCTGAATATGCAGGTGAAGTGTCTCGAGAGCTCGCCCAATTTTGATACGCCGTTTGAAACCGAGTTTGAGGCCATTTTCAGCGAGCTGGAACAAAGACCGTCGACGGCCTCGTACATAGCGGCTTCACTAACCTCGGGTGCGACTGAGGCCGGCTTGGACCTGATGACGGAAACAGACGAGTCGGAGGCTGTTCTCGGCGCGATGAACCGTGACCTGAGAATGCCGGTGCTACGGCCGTTTCGCGACGCGAGCACAACGATCAGATTTGCGCGTCAGATGATCGATTTCTGGCACTACGATGTTAACGAAGTCGCGGGCCAAATCGACGTCCCGATCCTGTTTTTCGCATCGGAGTACGACCGTGTCGCGGCGCCCAAAGCTTCGGAATGGGCGAGCGGGTTATTTCCACGTGCGCGTCTGCTGCAGGCTCCGGGAGCGACGCATTACTTTCTCTATGATCGAGCTGATGTCGTGGCACGCATGATTGAATGGTTTGTCTCCGGTGATGGCATGCCCGAGCGTAGCGATGGACACATGCCTTCGCTGGATCCCGCCTATGTGAGCAAGTCGGCTGACACGGCCGGGTTGCTCCAGGCCGGTAAATGAGCCGGGAAGACAAAAGATCGGGTGCCTCGCCGGACGGCGATGGCCTCGATGACAGCGGCACGGGCTAGGTTCAGTCGTCGGGATTTCCCGCAAAAGTGGAGGTGCAGTGTTGTCCACGATCTCTCAGGCACCAAATCAACCGAACGGCTCCGCGTCCCAGTTCGTCAAGAATGGCGAGCGGCGTGCTCGTCCTCTGTCCTTTGCGCAATCCCGGTTGTGGATTCTCGACCGATTTCAACCGGGTAATCCCGCGTACAATATTGCGACATCGGTCCCGCTGTATGGCCGCGTCGACGTGGCGGTTCTCGAACGAACCATAAATGAAATCGTACGGCGGCACGAAGCCTTGAGGACGACATTCGAGGTGGTCGACGGCCAACCCGCACAGGTCGTCAAGCCTTCCTTGAAGCTCAAGCTCGCCATCGTCGATCTGCGTTCGCGTTCCGGGGCGGCCCGGGAGGAGGCTCTGAGCCGCTTCATCTATGCGGAAAGCCGACGGCCGTTCGATCTTAGAACAGGACCATTGCTATATGCTTCGCTGGTGCACCTCAATTCCAACCAGAGCTTTCTGATGCTGGTGATGCATCACATCGTCTCCGATGGTTGGTCGATGTCGGTGCTCAATCGGGAATTGACGACAATATATGTGGCATTCTTGCGCAGGAGCCCCTCGCCGTTGCCGGAACTGACGGTTCAATACCCGGACTTCGCGGTATGGCAGGCAGAGTGGTTCCGCGGCGAGCTTCTGCAAAAGCAGCTCGGTTACTGGCGCAAGCAGCTCTCCGGCCTGCGGTCCGTGCTCAATCTCCCCACCGATCGTCGCAGACCGTCCGTGCAGACCAGTAACGGGTCGGTCCGCGTCTTTACGCTGGACCAGAAGCTGTGCGAAGCGCTCAAGACGCTCGGCAACGCCAGCCGCGCCTCGCTGTTCATGACGCTGCTCGCCGCGTTCAAGGTGTTGCTCCACCGTTTGAGTGGGGAAACCGACATCGCCGTCGGATCGCCTATCGCCAACCGGACCCGTTCGGAGCTTGAAGGGTTGATCGGCTTCTTTGTCAACACGCTGGTCTTGCGGACGGATCTCTCGGGCGATCCGACCTTTGTCGAGTTGCTTGTGCGCGAGCGTGACGTGGCGCTGGAAGCCTATAGCAATCAGGACATGCCGTTCGAGAAGTTGGTCGACGAACTTCAGCTCGACCGAGATTTGAGCCGCAATCCATTTTTCCAGATCCTGTTCGGGGTCCAAAACATCGGAGCGGTCGACCGCAGCGCAGCTCCCATCCAGCCGTTGGGATCCCAGATCCAGGCTGG
This sequence comes from Bradyrhizobium guangzhouense, assembly GCF_004114955.1. Taxonomy (NCBI): domain Bacteria; kingdom Pseudomonadati; phylum Pseudomonadota; class Alphaproteobacteria; order Hyphomicrobiales; family Nitrobacteraceae; genus Bradyrhizobium; species Bradyrhizobium guangzhouense. Next base: position 1,543,719 of record NZ_CP030053.1, on the reverse strand, counting down.
CGCGGTCGGCAACGGTACTGCCAAGTTCGACTTGACGATGTCGGTGCTCGATACCGGAGCCGGTGCACAAGGAGCTCTCGAATTTAACACCGACCTTTTCGATGAATCGACCGCCGAGGTCATGATCGAGCGCTACATAGCGTTGCTGCACAGAATTGTTGAGAATCCTCGCGAAACGCTGTCGCGCCTCTCCATATGGATGCCCGACGAGGTCATCAAAACCGCGGATTCGGCCGATGCCCCGGAAACAGCGGCGGTGCCGACGGAAGTCCTGGGAGCCCGCATCGCCGCCCATGCGGCACGCTCACCGACAGCCCTTGCCACCATCGATCCCAATGGTACGTGCACCTATTTCGAGCTGAACCAGCGGGCGAACCGGATCGCGCGCACGTCTTTCCTCGGGAAGCTGAGCGCCGGCAGCACCGTCGCGGTCGCTTCCAGGTCCGGATCGGGAGGGCTCGCGCTCATCTTGGCGATCCTGAAGGCGGGTTTGGTCTGGGCTCCGATCGATCCGGCCGACATCTTGGCACCAGGCGGGCTCCCGCTGAACTCCGATCGGGCGGAGCGCATCTTGACGGCGCTTCGGCCGGCATTGGTGATCGTAGACGAAGCTACCGAGCCGTGCTTCCGACAATTCGGGGGAGAGGTCGTCCGCTTTGACGAGGTTTGGGCAGATTCGGCGACCCGCCCGGACGATGAACTCGCAAACTCCGTAACGCTCGACTCGCCCGCAATGATGCTTGCCCAGGTTGACGGCACAGCCAAAATGACCACTGTGCACCTCAGCCATCGGATGCTCAGCCGCGCTGGATGTGACCGTTTCCTTCGCCTGTCGCCGGAGGATCGCGTCGCCCATCTTTCCAAGATCGGCTCCGATTGCGGGCGGTACGAAATCTTCGGTGCGCTGGCCGCCGGAGCGGCAATCGTATTTGTGCCGCCCGAATTGTCGTTTCGCTCGCGGCGCTTTGCAACGCTGCTGCATGACTCCTCGGTTACCGTCCTGTCCCTCGCTCTGGCGGATCTGGAGCGGTTGGTCCGGGAATTTCCGCGGTCCTTGCGAAGTGTCCGGCTCGTGCTTTCTACCGAACGCGGATTGGATTGGGGCCAGCTTCAGGAAGCGCTCACGCCCGAGCTCATCGGGCGGATTCATATGGTGTCGGGTGACCCGGCCGCGGGTGGCTTTTATTTGATTCAACCGCTCGCGCTTCTCAAGCCAGATGCAGCGGTCATTCCGCTTGGAATTCCGGCTGCCGGCGTCCGAATCAACCTTCTGGGACGCGACCTCGAGCCCGTGCCGGGACGCGTGCCTGGACATATCTATGTACAAAATCCCGATTTGTCCCACCCCGAGCCAGGCTATCGGACCGATGATTTTGCTCGGCTCGAGAACGGGCAGTTCGTCCTGCATGGCGATATGGAAGATGCTCTGCTAACGGGCCATTTGAAGACCTACTTCGTCGAGATCGAGGCTGCTCTTCGCGAACATCCGGCAGTGGAGGCAGCGGCCGTTGCGGCACGAACCCGCCAGGGCTTGCATGACCGGGGGGTAGTTGCATTTCTAAAGCTGTCTCGGGACGTTCCGGTATCGGAGCTGCAGAGCTTCCTGGCTGAACGGATACCGGCGCGGCTGATGCCCTCGACGTTCGAACTTAGGCGAGAGATCCCTTATGACCGCAAAGGCGACATCGACCGGCGTGCGTTGGCAGAAATCGTCGCGCGCCTGGACGCCCCAATTTCCGGCATCGAAGAATATCTCGCGCCGCGCGACAATCTCGAAATTTACTTGACACAGATCTGGATGGACGTCCTCCACACCGACGTGGTCGGAATCCGGGACAATTTCTTTCGGCTTGGCGGCCATTCTCTGATCGCCACACAAATCATCGCGCGGATAAGCGATAACTTGCAGATCGACGTGCCACTCCAGCGCCTGTTCGAAGCGCCGACGATCGAGCAACTGGCGGCAATCATCAAGCCGCTGGTCGGTTCAGATCCTCAGCCACAGGTCTCCACGATCCCCCGAATTGCCAGGGATCGGCCGATCCCGTTGTCATTTGCGCAGCAGCGCCTCTGGTTCCTGGACCAGTTCGATCCGCACAGCGCCGTCTACAACATCGCCATGCCGGTGCGCTTCGCAGCGCTCGACGTGGCAGCGCTCGAAGGCGCCCTCAACGACCTCATCGTGCGCCACGAAACGCTGCGCACGACCTTTGACACGGTCGCGGACGAGCCAGTGCAGGTGATCGCACCGTCTCTCCAAATCAAGATGCCCGTTCACGACCTTCGCAACATGCCCGAGCAAACCAAGAAACTCGAGATGCAACGCCTGACCACGCGGCAGACACGGATGCCGTTCGACCTGAAGCACGGACCGGTCTTGCGGGCAGAACTCATACGTCTGCACAACAATGACAATCTATTCCTTCTAACCATCCACCACATTGCCGCGGATGGTTGGTCGATGGACATCATATCCCGAGAGCTTGTCGCACTCTACGAGGCCCGGCGTAGCCGGAGGCCTCCATCGTTGCCCGATCTCCCGATCCAGTATGCGGACTTCGCTTCCTGGCAGCGTCGATACTTGTCCGGCCCGGTGCTGCAGCGCGACGTCAGCTACTGGAAAGACAAACTCCAGGGTGCACCCCCACTGCTCGAATTGCCGTCGGACAGACCGCGGCCGGCGATGCAAACCTTCACCGGAGGCTTGTACACGTTCACCCTGCCGCCATCGCTCCTCAAGAGCGTCAAGACTTTCTCCGAGCAGGAGCAAGTAACCCTTTTTACGACTTTGCTGTCAGCGTTTTATGTCCTTCTCTATCGCTATACTGGTCGTGAAGACCTGGTGGTGGGTTCTCCGATTGCCAACCGGGTGCGCCCCGAACTCGAAGGGTTGATCGGTTTTATTGTGAACACGCTCGTACTCCGCACCCAATTTTCGGCAAACTCCACTTTCCGTGCCCTGGTTTCGGAGGTGCGCGATGTGACGATGGGCGCCTTCGCACACCAGGGCATTCCTTTCGAGAGGCTGGTCGAGGAGATCCAGCCGAGCAGAAATCTCTCTTACAATCCGCTCTTCCAGGTCATGATTGCCTTGCAGAACATGGGCCGACCCATGGCAGCCGACGGCCTGCTCGATGAAGATACCCTGTCGCTGAGCGCCGGCATATCCAAATTCGATCTGACGATGTTCTTGTCGGAATCGTCGAGCGACCTTCGCGCCGGAATCGAATACAATTCAGATCTGTTCGATCGGTCTACGGTCGCGCGCTTTGCGGGACACTATGGCGCTTTGGTCACCGCGGCGATGAACGAGCCGGATCGTCCGATATGGTCGCTGCCGATGCTTCTGCCGGCCGAGACGGCAGCCCTCGCGGACTGGAACGACACCGAAGATCCGATCCAACCGGAAATTAGCCACGTGCTGTTTGAGAAGCAGGCGGCGCTCTTGCCGGACGAAGTCGCGCTTGTCGCAGGAGAGGAAAAAACCACCTACAAGGAACTCAACTGCCGCGCCAATGCTCTGGCGCACCGTCTGATCGGGCTTGGCATCGGACCGGGCTCTCGCGTGGCGATCTGCATCGAGCGTGGGGTGGATATGATCGTCGCCCTTATCGCAACGCTGAAGGCTGGAGCGGCCTATGTTCCGATCGATCCTTCCTACCCCAAAGAGCGCATTGCCTACATGGCTGCAGATGCGCGTGTCGCATTGATGCTGACGCAAAGTGCGCGGCGCAGCGAATTGTCGGAAGCGACCGGCGTGCTGCTCGCCATCGATGACCTTGAACCCGCTGTTCTCGCTGACGACAATCCGGCCGTATCCGCTACGGCCGGCAGCCTCGCTTATGTCATTTATACATCCGGGTCGACGGGCAGACCGAAAGGCGTAGCGATGCCGCATGGTCCGCTCGCATCACTGATCCGTTGGCAAATCGCCCGGTCCGCGCTGCCGACAGCGGCGCCAACTTTGCAATTCGCTTCCTTGAGTTTCGACGTCTCGTTCCAGGAAATATTCTCGACGTTGGGCGCCGGCGGAACGCTCGTCCTCATAACAGAGGAGCAGCGCAGGGATCCGCCCGCTCTATGGAAATTGCTGCATCAGGAAAACGTGCGTCGACTCTTCCTTCCTTATGTCGCGCTCCAGCAACTGGCAGAGCACGCTCGACATGCGGCGGTCCTTCCCCATTCGTTGACAGAGATTGTCACGGCCGGCGAACAACTACAGATCACGCCACAGATAGCTGCGATGATCACTCGGTTGAGCGCGAATCTGTACAATCAATACGGACCGACCGAGTCTCACGTCGTGACCGAACTCGCGCTGACCGGCGCGGCAAGCGACTGGCCGGCGCGCCCGTCGATCGGCCGGGTGCTCCCCAATACGGTGATCCAGATCCTCGACTCGCATGGACAGCTTTGCCCGATCGGTATTCCGGGCGAGCTTTGCATTGGCGGTTCTGCTCTGGCGCATGGCTATCTGGAACGGCCCGCCCTGACGGCCGAGCGCTTCGTCCCGGATGGGCAAAGCACGAAAGGAGGACGACTGTATAGAACAGGCGACCGCGCGCGCTTTCTGTCGAACGGAGAGCTTCAGTTCCTCGGACGGTCGGACCAGCAGGTCAAGATTCGTGGCTTCCGGGTCGAACTCGGCGAGATCGAAGTTGCCCTACGGACGCACCCGTCGGTCCGCGAAGCCGTTGTGGTTGCCCGCGAAAGCCGCGGCGAGCTTCGTCTGTTCGGCTACATCCAGGCCGATCCGGAATCGCCTGTGTCGACGGAAGACCTCCGGGCGCATCTTCGCGCCATTTTGCCCGAGCAAATGATTCCGGCGACATATGTCATTGTGGGATCGCTGCCGCTTACGCCGAGTGGGAAGCTGAGCCGCAACAACCTGCCCGACCCGCAAGAGGAAGCGTCCCATTCCACCGCCGGCGAAGTGCCGAGGACGCCGGTGGAAATTGCGCTGGTGCGCCTGTGGAGTGACATCCTTCAGGTGCCGAGCGTTGGCATCAAGGACAACTTCTTTGAGCTGGGAGGGCATTCGTTGTTGGCCACTCGCGTCATTTCCCGGATCAGAGATGAGTTTGGGGCCGAACTGCCCGTCCGCCTCATGTTCGATAATCCCACGGTCGAAGCGCTGGCGCAGGCGACCGTCGAATCCATGATGGAGAAACGCGGGGACGATCAAATCGATCGCCTGCTCGCGAAGCTCGAGCAAACACCAGAGGAGGCCGCGCACAGCCTCAATTGAAGGACCGCCGTCCGGGCGAACCCGGCCCGCCCGCAATATTCGCTTCTGAATCTCCTGTATCCGAACCAGGCAATTGAACGAGGAGAACCCGGTGAACAGGCAAGAGAACCAGGACGGCCACTACCAGGTCGTCGTCAACGGCGAGGAACAGTATTCGATCTGGCCGCTCGGGCGCGAAGTGCCGCAAGGCTGGCAGCTCGCCCCGAAAACGGGCAGCAAGGAGGAATGTCTTGCTTACGTTGAGCAGGTCTGGGTCGATATGCGGCCGGCAAGTCTCCGCGACCAACGCGCGCCAGACCGGTAATTTCCGCGAGCCCTGCGGCGCGAATTGCTCGCCGGGCGCTCCCCGCACCCGATCGACGTTGCTCGCGAGCTAGTTCCACTGGAACAATTGACATTAAGATAGTTTGCTAGCCTCAGGCAGTTTTCGCACCATCGACATAGCACACGGACATTCTCGTTCTCGCGGCTCCGCTTGCCCGAGCTTTGCCGGGTGTTTTGCCCGACGAACCGAGAACGCGGTGGCCGACCGTATACGGTCAGATCGCGCCCGCTGGGCGCAGCGTGATCCGGGTCAACTCGGAGGGGCGACCGAGCCGCAGCGCAAAGCCGGGCCAAAGCGCGGTGCCGTTGTTCACATAAAGCGTCATCCCATCGACGTCGTAACGACCCGATACAAAGCCGGCGTTGGCGCGTGCGGCCAGGCGGTCGATCCCGAGAATCAATCCGCCGTGGGTGTGTCCGGACAATTGCAGAGCCACGCCGAGCCTGGCTGCGTGTCGCGCGTCGCTCGGCTGGTGATCGAGCAGGATGACGGGGGCGCCGTTGGGGAGGCCTTCTAGGACGGCAGCAAGATCTCGGACAGGATGCTGCCCTCCGTGGCGCGACGCCCGGTCGGTGATGCCGGCGACAGCCAGCTTGCCGCCGTCGCGATCGAGAACGACGCTGCTGTTTTCGAGCGACAGCAGCCCCAATTCGGCGAAGCGCGCGATCCAGGTTCTGTAGCCAAAAATGTACTCATGATTGCCCGAGATCACGTAGACGCCGTCGGTCGCCTTCAAGTCTCGCAATGGCTCGACGTCGGCGCGCCGCGCATCGAGAGTGCCGTCAATCAGATCCCCCGTGATCGCGATCAAATCGACGCCGAGCTTGTTCGATCGCTCGACGACGGCGCGCGCCCATGACGCGGGAAACAGCCGGCTGATGTGGAGATCGGTCAATTGCAGAATTGTGTATCCGTCGAATTGCCGCGGAAGCCCGCGGATACCGACTTCCACGTCTTTCAGCGGCGGAATCCGCATCGCCTGATGCACGCCGATTGCGGCTGCGACGGCAGCCAGCCCCGCCAGTCCGTATCTGATGCCATCGGGCGCGCTCACGATGCCGCCGTGGATCAGCATTGCGACCAGGAGTCCGGCATCGAGCAGCAATTGCAGCAATGCCAGCAGGACGATCGCGCCGAACGCCCAGTTGAAGAGAGCGACCACCGGACGTGGAAACTCCGGAGAGAACACCGAGCCCGACGAGAGCTTGCTCCACCGGTGAAACTGCAATGCGACCAGGATGAGCGCCGCCGCCACGATCTTGATCGAGAGCGGCAACTGCAGCGGCCAGAGAAAGCGGATCAGGATCAGCAGATAGGCCAGGCCGAATATGAGCTGGGGAATCGGTTCGCTCCGGATTTGATCAGTGCGTAGTAGAAGCTCTCGACGACGCGATGTCGTCGACGAACAGCGCGATGACTTCGACTTCGTTCGGCAGGGCTTCGACCATGTCGCCCCACGCCCCCTTGCGGCGCGTACGCGCGTCAACGTCAGAGCCGACGCGCCATTCAAACAGACCCGGTGCCCTACGTCAGGCTCGGCCGAGACCATCAAGCTATCAAATGGGAACTTGGAGGGATGATTGGTAGCGGGGGAGGGACTCGAACCCCCGACCCCAGGATTATGATTCCCGTGCTCTAACCAGCTGAGCTACCCCGCCACAGGGATCGCGGAGGCCTGCTACGGCCGATCTCGCGAACGCGCGGCATATAAAGAAGGGGGCGGCGGGAAGTCAATCCGAAAAGCTTCCGCCTTCGCCAAGGCTTCGGCGGGACAAGTCCGCGGGAAAATTGGCCTTTTCAGGCGCCGGACTCGTGACCAGGCCCCTCACCCGAAATTCGCGCTTGGCGCGGATTTCGGCCTCTCCCGACGGGGAGAGGCGCAGGAGGCCCGGGGCGCGAGAACTCGGCTATTTCGGCTTCACATTGGGATCGCCACCGGGGCTGCCGGGGGGCGGGATGACGGGCATGTTGCCGTCAGTGCTTGGCGCCGGGGCGTGCATTTCGGGGTCGACGCCGGCGGGCGGGCAGAGCACGCCGTCGGATTTCGCCAGACGATCGCCGAGCGGTTCCCGGGCTTGGCCCGTGGTGGTGCCGTCAGGCGCGGTGGCGCGGTTCGGGCGGTCTTGCGGGGCGCAGTCGGCGATGTGTTGCGGGGATGGCGGCGCGGTCGCTTGCGGCGGCGTCGCCGGGGCGGGCGGCGCCTGCGCAATCGCTGGCGCAGAGGCTGCGATTACGAGGCTGGCCAGAATGATGTTCGATGTCGTGCGCATGGAAGGGAAACGCGCGAGCGAGGGCCGGTGTTCCGCCTGTGAAGGTTACGATTTGTGGTAGCGGATCAGCGAGAAATGGCCCATCGGCGGCATGGGGCGGCGCTCGGCGAGCGTGACGCCGCCATGTTTGGCGGCCCAATTCACCAGGCGCTGCCACGGGAATTCCGGACGCCAGCCGAGGCGGCGCGCCAAGGGCGCAAAGGCGAGCTCGGAGAGTTTGCGCAGGCCCTTTTCGGCGCCGATGTGGTTGACCAGGATCAGCTCGCCACCGGGCTTGAGCACGCGCACGAATTCGTCGAGCGTGCCTTCGGGATCGGGCACGGCGGTGATGACATATTGCGCGACCACCGCGTCGAAGGAGGCGTCGGGAAACGCGAGGTTCTTCGCATCCATCACCGAGAGCACTTCGACATTGGAGAGGCGCAGGCTCCGGACGCGCTGTTGCGCCTTGCGCAGCATCGGCTCGGAAATGTCGACGCCGCAGATCTTCGTGGTGCGCGAATAGTCGGAGAGCGAGAGACCGGTGCCGACGCCGACATCGAGGATGCGGCCGCCGATGCGGTCGGCCTCGGCGATGGTCGACTGCCGGCCGGCGTCGAACACCTTGCCGAAGACGAGATCATAGACCGGCGCCCAACGGCCATAGGCCTTTTCGACCCCGGCCCGCGAGATGTCTGCTGCCATGCCCCCCTGCCCTGCCTGATATTCTACTGAAACCTGATCGTCATTGGCGATGTCGGTTTTCGCCCCGACCCCGGTCTAGCGCCTCTCCCGCGTGCGGGAGAGGTCGCGCCGCAGGCGCGGGTGAGGGCTCTCTCCGCACCGGGACTACCCCATTGCGGAACTACCCTCTCCCCAACCCTCTCCCGCAAGCGGGAGAGGGAGCGCACTTCCGGCGTCGCGAGAGTGCGATCCAATCTCGTCATGATTAGCCGCGCACGGCCTCCGCGAGCGGGCGCGATGTGGCGGCGCCGACTTTCGCGGCAGCGCTCTGAATGAAGCCGCCGCCGAGCACGCGCGCCTGCCCGCCGGCTGCGTCGTAGAACACGCAGGCCTGGCCGGGCGAGACGCCCTCTTCGCCGGCGACGAGCTCGACCTCGTAATGGCCGTTTGCACCGCGCAGCCACGCCGGCTGGGGGCTGCGGGTCGAGCGCACGCGGACGAAAAGCTCAAGGCCGGCTCCGATGGCGCTGTCGATATCGCCGCCGCCGATCCAATTGACGTCGCGCAAGGTGATGCGGTGCATCTTCAGCGCCTCGCGCGGGCCGACGACGACGCGGCGACCCGCGGCATCGAGCCGCACCACGTAGAGCGGCGCGGCGGCCGCGATGCCGAGGCCGCGGCGCTGGCCGATGGTGAAATTGGCGATGCCGTTGTGCTGGCCGAGCACGCGGCCGTCGAGATCGACGATGTCGCCGGGATCCATCGCGTTCGGGCGCAGGCGCGTGATGATGTCGGTGTAGCGCCCCGTGGGCACGAAGCAGATGTCCTGGCTGTCGTGCTTGTCGGCGACGGACAGACCGAAGCGGCGCGCGAGCTCGCGCGTCTCGGGCTTGGTCATGTCGCCGAGCGGGAAGCGCAGGAAGTCGAGCTGCTCCTGCGTTGTGGCGAACAGGAAGTAGCTCTGGTCGCGATCGCTATCTGCCGCGCAGACCAGCGCACGCGAGCCGTCGTCGCGGCGGCGCGAGGCGACATAATGGCCGGTCGCGAGCGCCTGGGCGCCGAGCTCGCGCGCGGTCTTCAGCAAGTCGCGGAATTTGACTGATCGGTTGCACTCGATGCACGGCACCGGTGTCTCGCCGAGCGCGTAAGAATCGGCAAAGTTGTCGATGACCGACTCGCGAAAGCGGTCCTCATAGTCGAGCACGTAATGAGGAATGCCGAGCTTGGCCGCGACGTCGCGGGCGTCGTGGATGTCCTGGCCGGCACAGCAGGCGCCCTTGCGATGGGTCGCCGCGCCATGGTCGTAGAGCTGCAGCGTGATGCCGACGACGTCGTAGCCCTCGGCCTTGAGCAGCGCAGCCGTCGTCGAGGAGTCGACGCCGCCCGACATGGCAACGACGACCCTGGTATCCTCAGGACGGCCTTCGAGATCCAGACTGTTGAGCATGGGCCTAAGCTGACGTGACGGCGGCGTTTCCCGCGATTCCTGTTGCACTTCCCGGTCGCTGGGACCGGGACGTCAACAGTCCCCGGGAACCCCTTGGTTCCCTCGGGGGCGCTGGCTGGCCCGGTCGAAAGCGGCTGAGAGCACCCTTTAATATAGGCGGCATTCCGGTGAAGCAATCATGCCCGCCGCAAGCTTTCAGGCAATTCTTGCCGGGGCGGCAGAAATGACGGGGCCGCAGGCGGGGTAGCGACGGCTGGGTCAATCCAGCAATAGATTGATTTCACTATCTAATTTGTCATCTCACGCGATTGGCCCGCTCCTTGCTGACCTCCTGACCCGAAGATGTTTTCGAGGGGTCGCCTGTGGTCGGTAGTACATCAGACGTAGCGGCAAGTGCGCAGGTCTCCAGCGCGCAAGCAAAGCCTGCCCGGCCGCAGACCAAGGATCAGACGACGAGTTCCTCCTTTGGCGATCTGGTCGACAGCAACACCCAGGCGATCAGCAACAGCGCCCCGTCCTCGAGCCAGGACAACGCGCCGCGGCGAAGTGACTCCTCATCCACATCATCATCGTCGTCGTCCTCCGCCTCGTCGGACCGGAGCAATAACAGCTCCTCGACCGACCAGTCCTCGCAGGGCAAGCCGAGCGACGTCACGGATTCCCAGGCAACGACGACCGCTAGCGATACGCCGACCGCACCGGCAAAGGCTGATGGGAAATCCAAGGACAAGACCGACGCCTCCGACACCAAGGCGGGCGACACCAAGGACGCCAAGACCGACAGCACCGATGGCCTCGCCGCCGCAGTCGACACCTCGGCCGCGGCGCAGACCGCAACGCCAGCCGCGACGCCTGATCCGACCGCCGTTCCCGTTGCCGCGCCCGTGGTGCCGGTCGATCCGAATGCAGCGGCGAGCCAGGCGGCAAGCACCGCCTCGTCGCCGCTGACGATTGCAGCTGCCGGCATCGCCGCCAGCGCCTCGACCACGGCGCAGATATCGGGCACCAAGACGGACGCGTCAGGCAAGTCCGCCAAGACCGGCGATGGCAAGACCACCGACGCCAAGGCCGCGCTCACCGATGTGGCTGTTGCGAACACCGACGGCACCGCAACCGATGTCACGGCAAATGCCGCGCAGGTCACCGCGGTCGACCAGGGCACGCCGAAGGCCTCGTTCAAGGCGGTCGCGACCGCGCAAGCCCAGACCGACGTCTCCAATATCGGCCAGGATCCGACCAAGACCACGCAGAGCGCGACCACGGCACAAAATCCCGCGACAGCGACGACCGCGGCCATCAACGCGGCCGCGCATCCGCAAGGCCCGAAGCCGCAGACTGACGCGGCAACGACCGATGCGAAGGCCGACGCGGCCAATCGCACCGCCGATGCCACGCCGGTCGCGCCCGTCACACACGCGCATGCCGACACGCAAGCCGTCGCCGCCGCGACCACCGACGCCAGCACGCAGGCCGCGAACGCCGTGCAGGCGCCGCTGACCACAACGACATCGACGGCCACCGCCTCCACCGCGACGCTCACCGCGACCGCGGCCAATCCGAATGCCGTGCCGATCAGCGGCATTCCGGTCGAGATCGCCGCTGCCGCGCGCGCCGGCAAAACCCGCTTCGATATCAGCCTCGATCCGGTCGATCTCGGCCGTATCGACGTCCGCATCAATGTCGACCGCAACGGCCAGGTCACCTCGCATCTCACCGTCGAGAAGCCGGAGACGCTGCAGATGCTGCGGCAGGACGCGCCGCAATTGCAGCGCGCGCTCGACGATGCCGGTCTCAAGACCGGCAGCAACGGCCTGTCCTTCAGCCTGCGCGACCAGAACTCATCGGGCCAGAACGCCGGTCAGAACAACGACAATGGCAGCAATTCGCGCCGCCTGATCATCAGCGAGGACGATCAGGCCGCAAGCCCGCCGGTCAGAAGCAGCTATGGCCGCATGCTCGGATCGAGCAGCGGCGTCGATATCAGAGTGTGAGGAGTATCAGGCAATGACCACCACGAATGCCACCACCGCACCTTCTGTCGTCTCCGGTACGACGCCGACATCGTCATCGTCGTCGTCCTCCTCGAGCTCCAGCCTGAGCTCGTCCACGGGCGCGACGCTTGCCGGCAATTTCCAGACCTTCCTGACGCTGCTGACCACGCAGCTGCAGAACCAGAACCCGCTCGATCCGCTCGACACCAACCAGTTCACCCAGCAGCTTGTGCAGTTCGCCGGCGTCGAACAACAGCTCAAGACCAACGACTCGCTATCGCAGCTCGTCACCTTGCAGCAGACCACGCAGGCGACGCAGGCGCTGGATTACGTCGGCAAGACCGCGGTGGTCGACGGCACCACCGCGACGATGTCGCAGTCCTCGGCAACCTGGCACCTCAACGTGCCCTCCAGCGCCACGGTCAGTATCTCCATCGCCAATTCCACCGGCCAGACCGTGTTCAACGGCCAATATACTGCGGGCCAAGGCAGCGACATTCCCTTCACCTGGAACGGCCAGGGCAATGACGGCACGCAATGGCCCGACGGCAAGTACACGATCACGGCGACCGGCAAGGACGCCTCGGGCAATCCCGTCGGCGTCGCCGCGCAGGTGCAAGGCACGGTGAGTTCCGTCGACCTGACCCAATCGCCGCCGCTGCTCACCATCGACGGCAACAGCTACACGCTGAGCCAAGTGAAGAGCGTGGTGGCGACGAGCAGCAGCAGCGGCAGTTGAGGTTGAGACGGAATAGCGCTTCCACAGACTCGGTGTCGTCCTGACGAAAGACAGGACCCATAGCCACCGAACGTCGTTTTGAGGCGAACACTCAACCCCGAGTCTTCGCCAAACTACTCTCTGGGGTAAAGGGTCCTGGTTTTCGCCCGGACGACTGTTGAGGGCCTTGCGACGTCAACGCAGGCCCCGCGTTCGTTAGTAAAGTATTTACGAACACCCCCGCTCGGCCGGCTGAAAGCGTGCTCTCAGCCCGCCGGGCCGGTTTCGTTCCAGCCGGATTCAACGAGAATTGTATTGAAGCCTTAGGCTTAGCGGATTTTTAAGCCGGCACGCGTAGGGTTACGGCGTGAGTTCAGTGGTTGAGAGTTTGTGAGTACGCCATGACAGAACCCCATCGCCCGAGGGTAAAATACGTCATCGGGCCGGACGGCAGTCCGCTGACGATTGCAGATCTGCCCGCACCCGGCACCAAACGCTGGGTCATCCGACGCAAGGCCGAAGTCGTTGCCGCGGTTCGTGGCGGACTTCTCTCGCTCGAGGAGGCCTGCAGCCGTTATACCCTGACGGTCGACGAATTCCTCTCCTGGCAGTTTTCCATCGACCAGCACGGTCTGGCGGGTCTTCGCACCACCCGCATCCAGCAATATCGCCAGTAAGCGATCCGGAAATCTGCTGCTTTTGACGAAAATCGGCTTCGCCACGCGAGGCCGATTTTTTTCATGTTTGCTTTTGGGGCGACTTTTGTCCGAGCCCTTAACCTTCGTTAACCATATGGAAACCATCACCTAGGCAATAATTGCCCAGTCGGCCTTTCCAGTGAAAGCAGCCGAATCTGTCGGGGCGGTTGCTTGCAAGGGCTTGCGGACTTCTTAAAGGGTATCGGTGCCGCCCGGTTTGGGGCGATGATCGCGGTCACCGCCGCGCTCATCGGCTTCTTTGCCTTCGTCATCATGCGCGTCACCACACCGCAGATGACGACGCTGTTCACCGACCTCAGCATGGAGGATTCCTCCAGCATTATCAAAGACCTGGACCGCCAGGGCATCCAGTATGAGCTGCGCAATGACGGCAGCATCATCATGGTGCCCAAGGATAAGGTCACCCGCCTGCGCATGAAGCTCGCCGAGGGCGGCCTGCCCAAGGGCGGCGGCGTCGGATACGAGGTCTTCGACAAGTCGGACGCGCTCGGCACCACTTCTTTCGTCCAGAACATCAATCATCTGCGCGCGCTGGAGGGCGAGCTCGCCCGCACCATCCGCGCCATCGACCGGATCCAGGCCGCCCGCGTCCATCTGGTGCTGCCCGAGCGCCCGCTGTTCGCGCGCGAGGCGCCGGAGCCGTCGGCCTCGATCGTGGTGCGGGTCCGCGGCTCGCTCGAAGCCCAGCAGATCCGCGCCATCCGCCACCTGGTCGCCTCCGCCGTCAACGGGCTGAAGCCGCAGCGGGTCTCGATCGTGGATGAGGCCGGCCAGCTGCTCGCCGACGGTGCCCAGACCGATCCGGAGCAGGCCGCAGGCGACGACCGGCGCATCGCCTTTGAAAAGCGGTTGCGCAAGGAGGTCGAGGACATCGTCTCCTCCGTGGTCGGCTCCGGCCGCGCACGCGTCCAGCTCTCCGCCGATTTCGACTTCAACAAGATCACCCAGACCTCGGACAAGTTCGATCCCGAAGGCCGCGTGCTGCGCTCGACCCAGACCCGCGAAGAGCAGAGCATGACCGCCGACAACAACGGCCAGGTCACGGTCAACAACGAGCTCCCCGGCCAGCAGCAAAACGGCGGCGCGGCGGCGAAGGACCAGAGCAAGAAGAGCGAAGAGACCAACAATTACGAGATCTCCCGCACCACCAAGACCGAGGTGACCGAGGCCGGAAGGGTCAACCGCATCTCGGTCGCGGTGCTGGTCGACGGCATCTACACCAAGAACGACAAGGGCGAGCTCGCCTATCAGGACCGCACCAAGGAGCAGCTCGACCGCATCGCCACCCTGGTGCGCTCGGCGATCGGCTTCGATCAGAAGCGCGGCGACCAGGTCGAGGTCGTCAATCTGCGTTTTGCCGACGCTCCCTCCACCACCCCGATCACCGAACCAAGCGGCTTCCTGGGCATGCTGCAGTTCACCAAGGACGACATCATGTATTTCGTCGAGCTCGGCGTGATGATGCTGCTCGGCCTGGTCGTGATGTTCATGGTGATCCGTCCGCTGGTGAAGCGCATCCTCGCCTCCGACGAGGTCGCCGCCGCCATCAGCGGCGTCCTTGCGGGCCCCGCGGCGTCCGAAGAGGCCGCACCGGCCGCCGGACAGCCGCTGCTGCCGAGCGGCACCGCCAGCGCGATCGACGTCGCGACCATTCAGGGCCAGGTCCACGCCCAGTCCGTTCATCGCGTCGGCGAGCTCGCCGAACGCAATCCCAACGAAACCGTCGCCATTATCCGTCAGTGGCTGACCGAACCCGCGAAATGATCGAGAAGTGAACTGACATGGCCGCTTCCCTGCAAAACGCCAATTCGAACGACATCACCAGCGTGATCTCGACGCTCGGCCAGCGAGCCGGCAATCGCTCAGGCGCCAAGACGGAGGTGGTTGCGGGGCCGAAGCGCGCTGCGATCCTGATGCTCGCGCTCGGCGAACAGTATGGCGGCAAGATCTGGTCGCTGCTCGACGACGACGAGGTGCGCCAGCTCTCGCTGGAAATGTCGACGCTCGGCACCGTCGAGGTCGATACCGTCGAGGACATGCTGCTCGAATTCGTCTCGCGCATGTCGGCTTCCGGTGCGCTGATGGGCAATTTCGACGCCACCGAGCGCCTGCTGCAGCAATATCTGGCGCCGGAACGTGTCAACGGCATCATGGACGAAATTCGCGGCCCCGCCGGCCGCAACATGTGGGAGAAGCTCTCCAACGTGCAGGAAGAGGTCCTCGCCAACTACCTCAAGAACGAATATCCGCAGACCATCGCGGTGGTGTTGTCGAAGCTGAAACCGGAGCACGCCGCGCGCGTGCTCGGCATCCTGCCGGAAGAACTCGCGCTCGACGTCATCAACCGCATGCTGAAGATGGAAGCGGTGCAGAAGGAAGTGATCGAGAGCGTGGAGAAGACGCTGCGCACCGAGTTCATGTCCAATCTGTCGCAGACCCGCCGCCGCGACGCCCACGAGGTGATGGCGGAAATCTTCAACAATTTCGATCGCCAGACCGAAACCCGCTTCATCACCTCGCTGGAAGAGGACAACCGCGAATCCGCCGAGCGCATCAAGGCGCTGATGTTCACCTTCGACGACCTCGTGAAGCTCGATTCCGGCTCGGCCCAGACGTTGATGCGCAACGTCGACAAGGACAAGCTCGGCGTGGCGCTGAAGAGCGCCAACGAGGACGTCCGCAACTTCTTCTTCGGCAACATGTCTTCGCGCGCGGCCAAGATGCTGCAGGACGACATGGCGGCGATGGGCCCGGTCCGCCTGCGCGACGTCGACGAGGCCCAGGCGCTGCTGGTCAATCTCGCCAAGGACCTCGCCGCCAAGGGCGAGATCATGCTGACCAAGAACCGCGCTGACGACGAGCTGGTGTACTGATGGGCGCCCCGGCCAAATTCCTGTTCGATACCGACTTCGCCGCGCCCGACCGGACGCGCGAAAAGGCCGCCACCGCGGCCGAGATCGCGCAAAAGGTCGCGGAAGCAGAAGCGCGCGCCTATCAGGACGGCTTTGCGGCGGGCCAGCGCGAGGCCAAGGCGGAGAGCGACCGCCGCGTCGCGCTCGCCATGGAAGAGATCAACATCGCGATCCGGGGCATCGCCGCAGGGATCGGCAACATCGAGAGCAAGATGGAGACCGAGGCGGTCGACGTTGCGGTCGCGGTGGCGCGCAAGCTGTGCGCCGATCTGGTCGCTGCCGAGCCGCTCGGCGAGATCATGGCGCTGGTCAAGGACTGCTTCTCGCACCTGGTCGCGACGCCGCATCTCGTCGTCCGCATCAACGACGCGCTCTACGACAGCGCGCGCGAGAAGATCGAGCGGCTCGCCAAGCAGAGCGGCTTCGAAGGCCGGCTGGTAATCCTGGCCGAGCCCGAAATCGCCACCGGCGACTGCCGGATCGAATGGGCCGATGGCGGCGTGGTGCTGGAACGCAGCGCCATCGCATCCAAGATCGACGACATGGTCGGACGCTATATCGCGTCCCGCAAGGGGAACTAAGCCATGAGCGACACCGACGGACAGGTCCCGCTGCCCGATCTCAACGGCCCGTTGCCGCCATCAGGCACCGACGTCAGCTACAACGAGGACGAATATGCGGCGCGCGTCGCCGCCGACCTCGAGGCCGTCTTCGACGTGCCGGTGCAGGTCTCGGCGGTGCTCGGCCGCTCCAAGATGGATGTCGGCGAGCTCTTGAAGCTCGGCCCCGGCACCGTGCTCGAGCTCGACCGCCGCGTCGGCGAGGCCATCGACATCTACGTCAACAACAAGCTGGTAGCCCGCGGCGAAGTGGTCCTCGTCGAGGACAAGCTCGGCGTGACCATGACGGAAATCATCAAGACCGAACGCGGCTAAGGCTCGCAAAAGGAATGACGCGCAACGGCGCGAACAGACGGACAGGAGACTGACATGCGGCTTCTCATCGTTGGCACATTGAAGGGCCAGCTCACCACCGCCACCAAGATCGCGATGGAGAACGGCGCCACCGTGACCCATGCCGAGGATCACGAGCAGGCGATGCGCGTGCTGCGCGGCGGCAAGGGCGCAGATCTCCTGCTGGTTGACGTCGCCCTCGACATCCGCGACCTCGTGATGCGGCTCGAGGCCGAGCATATCCACGCTCCGATCGTCGCCTGCGGCATCACCAACGACGCCCGCGCCGCGGTCGCCGCGATCCACGCCGGCGCCAAGGAATACATCCCGCTGCCGCCGGATCCTGAGCTGATCGCAGCCGTGCTCGCCGCGGTCGCCAACGATTCCCGCGAGCTGGTCTACCGCGACGAGGCGATGGCACGCGTCATCAAGCTCGCACAGCAGATCGCAGGCTCCGACGCCTCGGTGATGATCACCGGCGAATCCGGCACGGGCAAGGAAGTGCTGGCCCGCTACGTCCACACCCGCTCGGCCCGCGCCAAGCGTCCGTTCATCTCGATCAACTGCGCCGCGATCCCCGAGCATCTGCTGGAATCCGAGCTGTTCGGCCACGAGAAAGGTGCCTTCACCGGCGCGATCGCCCGCCGCATCGGCAAGTTCGAGGAGGCGACCGGCGGCACGCTGCTGCTGGACGAAATCTCCGAGATGGACGTCCGCCTGCAATCGAAGCTGCTTCGCGCCATCCAGGAGCGCGTGATCGACCGCGTCGGCGGTACCAAGCCGGTGCCGGTGGACATCCGCATCATTGCGACCTCGAACCGCAACCTCGCGGACGCCGTGCGCGAAGGCACGTTCCGCGAGGACCTGCTGTTCCGCCTCAACGTCGTCAACCTGAAGATCCCGCCGCTGCGCGAGCGCCCTGCCGATATCATGGAGCTCGCCCAGCATTTCGTGAAGAAGTACGCCGAAGCCAACGGCGTGCCGATGCGCCCCATCTCGGCCGAAGCCAAACGCGTGCTCTCCACCAACCGCTGGCAGGGCAACGTTCGCGAGCTGGAAAATACCATGCACCGTGCGGTGCTGATGGCACAGGGCGACGAGATCGGCCCCGATGCGATCCTCACCCCGGACGGCGACCGCCTCGACCTCGCCAAGACGCCGCCCGCCGTGGCGCATGCCACCATGGCCGCCGAGCAGGTGACGCGCGCGCTGGTCGGCCGCACCGTTGCCGACGTCGAGCGCGATTTGATCCTGGAGACGCTCAAGCACTGCCTCGGCAACCGGACCCATGCCGCCAACATCCTGGGCATCTCGATCCGCACGCTGCGCAACAAGCTCAACGAATATGCCGACGGCGGCATCCCGATCACGCCGGCTGGTACGCCGGGCGAATATCCGCGTATGCCGATGATCGGGGCGTAGGACTTCACGCCAACTGAGACTGCAAATGCCCGGGCCCGGTCCCGGGCATTTTCTCTTGGGTGGACATGGCCGCACCGCATCTCGCGACTAGGTCATTGCCGCGCGAGCCCCTATAACCGCTCGCGAGAACACGCGAGGAACCACATGTCTGAAGCGCAAATCACGGAATGGCTGGCGTCGCAGCGGCAGGCGATGATCGATCTGTTGCGCGATGTCGTGAACATCGATTCCGGATCCTACGACAAGGAAGGCGTCGATGCGGTCGGTGCGCGGTTCGAGCGGCATTTTGCCGAGCACGGCATTCCGTTCCGGCGCGAGAGCCACGACAGCTTCGGCGATGCCATCCATGCCGAGGTGGCCAAACCCGGCAGCAACGAGAAGCCGGTGCTGTTGATGGGACATCGCGACACCGTGTTCGGCAAGGGCGAGGCCGGAAAGCGCCCCTTCACGATCAGGGACAAGCGCGCCTATGGACCCGGCGTTGCCGACATGAAGGCCGGCGTCGTCATGAACATCTTCGTGGCCACCGCCTTCCACAAATTCGGCGGCAACCCGCATCCGATCAAGTTGCTGATCACCTCGGACGAGGAGATCGGCTCGCCCTCCTCGCGGCCCGTGATCGAACGCGAGGGGCGCTCCGCGCGCGCGGTGTTCAACTCCGAGCCGGGCCGCCCCACGGGTAATGTCGTCACCAGCCGCAAGGGCGGCATCTTCATGCATATGGCCATCACCGGCAAGGCCGCGCATTCCGGCGCCAACTTCGCCGCGGGCATCAGCGCGATCGGCGAGCTCGCGCACAAGATCACGCAGATCCACGCGCTGACCGACCTCACCAAGGGGATCACGCTCAATGTCGGTCTCATCTCGGGCGGCCAGTCCGTCAACACGACGGCGCCTTATGCCGAGGGCCAGATCGACATGCGCTATGTCGATCCCAGGGATCGCGCCATCGTCACGGCCGAGATCGAACGCATCATTGCGACGCCTTACGTGCCAGGCACCAGCGCGACGCTGACCATCAAGGGCGAGTTCGTGCCTGTCGTGCAGAGCGAGAGCTCGAAGGCGCTGTTCGAAGATTATCAGGCTGCGGCGAGGCAAGCCGGGCTCACCACGTTGCAAGGCGAGTTCTCCGGCGGCTGCGCCGATTCCGGCTTCACCGCCGCAGTGGGGACGCCGACGATCTGCGGCGTCGGACCGGTCGGCGGTCTGGCCCATTCGCCGGAGGAATATCTCGAGCTCGACAGCATCGTGCCGCGCGCGCAGACGCTGGCGCTGGCAATTCTGAAGGGCTGATGCATGCGCCACGAATAACTCGGCGCGTCGGGCTTGCGGAAAATGTGGATGGGATCGCCAGGCACGAACGGCTGACCGCGAAACCTGGCATAGGCGTAGAGCGCGAGATAGGCGATCGCCAGCACGCCGACGGCGTAGAAGGCCCAGACTGCAAGACGCTTGATCAAATCCTGGCACCACATTGCAAAAGGCGGAGCCACTCCCACTCCGACGAGGCCTTGTAGGCCGCGACCAGGCAAATTGCCACCGGCCAGACCTTCTGCCGCACCGCGGCGTCACGCACTCTTCACACGCAACGCGGGCAAAATCGATTGCCGCGCGCAACCTGTTGTTGCTATGATCGCTCAAACAACGGGAGGACGACTTCATGACTCTCTATGCGCAAAGCAGCGGGACTCACTCGACCAGCTCAGGCTCGTGGTCGGCCATTCCAGGCCTGACCGTCACCCTTCCCGGCGGCGTCGGCATCACCGCGATCGTCATCCTCAACGTCCCGAACCCCTATGCGCAGGGCAATGATTTCCCAGGCGGGACTTTCGGCATCCAGGTCGGCAATACCGTGCAGGCCGTGACGGCGACCTTCACCTACAACGAGGCTCAGCCGCAATCCACCGGGCGCATCCCCACCACGCTCGTCGTCGGCGTACCCCTGGTGCAGACACCGCAGCCAGTCACGGCGGTCTGGCAAAGCG
Organism: Bradyrhizobium guangzhouense; assembly: GCF_004114955.1. NCBI lineage: Bacteria > Pseudomonadati > Pseudomonadota > Alphaproteobacteria > Hyphomicrobiales > Nitrobacteraceae > Bradyrhizobium > Bradyrhizobium guangzhouense. Next base: position 1,523,066 of record NZ_CP030053.1, on the reverse strand, counting down.
TCCGCAACAGCAAGGTCATCATCGATACGCCGGCCACGCTGACCGTGCTGACGATCTAGTCGTTCGGCTTCCTTACCTGGCGTGGACGTGACGGCCGGGGACGCTGACGTCCACGAGCCGGGCTGCGTTCTCCTCGTGGTCGATCGCCACATACTGGCCGTGCCAATAGGCGAGCGCGGCGTTGCGCGTCAAATTCCTGACATCCCTGACGCGACCGATGACGATGCCGTGCGAATGACGCTCGATGATGTCCTCGACCTCGCAATCGATGGATGACAATGCGCCGACCAGGAGCGGCACGCCGGAGACCGACGTGACCCATTGGGCGCCTGCAAACCGATCGGCCCCCTTCAGTCCACCCTTGCCGGCGAAACGCTCGGCGATGTCGAGCTGGTCGGCCGCGAGAATGTTCACGCCGAAGGCGCCGTAGCGCCGGATCAGCGGGAAGGACGAGGCGTCGCGGTTGATGCTGACCAGCAGCGTCGGCGGATCGACCGAGAACGAGGTCACCGAGGTCACCGTCATGCCGGTGATGTCCTTGCCCCGCCCGGCGGTGATGATACTGACGCCGCCGGTGAGGTGGCGCATGGCGCCGCGGAAATCGGCGGACGAGACGGGAATTTCGGTCATGAGATCGCGGGGCACTACATCATTGGCATGGTCCCCGGAGCGGGGTCCCTCTATTTAGGTACGATCGTCCGCCGACAAAAGATGGCTCAGGATCCAACCTTGGCGGCCGGCCAGCTCGAAAAGGCGAAAACAACCCCATGCACAGTAGGCGGGGCGTGCAAAAACGGAGAATGCGTATTATCCGAATTTTTGTTGACCCGTCGGGCAAAACAGGGGTAGGATGGCATCGTGGCGATGTGGGTCCGCCGAGGCGCGACGCTCCTGCCATCACCGCCGCTGTCATTCCCCGCGTAGGCGGAGAATCCAGTACGTCGCGGCCCATCGATGCAACCACAAATGTCTTGGAGTACTGGATCGCCCGGTCAAGCCGGGCGATGACACCGAGCGTATGACGAGATGCGCGCACAATCCGTTGGCGGCGTATAGGCTCCCGCGGCTACCGCTCCCATCGCACCGGCAGATTCTGCAGGCCCCGAAACGCCCAGCCGCCGATCCGCACCGGCTCGTCGTCGGCGAGCTCTATTCGGCTTGCACGCGCGAACACTGTCGGCAGCGCGACGTCGGCGATCATGGCGCGGGAGGCGAAGGCGCCGGCGCAGAAATGCGGACCGGCGCCGAAGGCCACGCTCTTCGAGGTGTCACGCCGCACGTCGAACGCGTCGGCGCGCTCGAAATGCTTCTCGTCGCGATTGGCGGAGCCGAACATCAGGAACACGCGGTCGTCCGTCTCGAACGAGACGTCGCGGATGCTCCACGGCTTGGCGATGCGCCGCGGCGACATGCCGATCGGCGAGATCCAGCGGGCATATTCCTCGAACGCCTGCAGCCACGTCACCTCGCCTTTGCGCACGAGGTCGAACTGCGCGGGATGCGTCAGCAGCGCCCACACCGTGCCGGCAATCGCCTTGCGCGGCTCGTTCTGGCCGCCCGAGATCGCGAGTTTCACGTTGGCGCGCACGCTTTCCATCGGCATGCCGGAGGCGAGCAGGACGCCGAGAATGCTTTGATCCGGATTTTTCCGCATGACCGGCAGGATGTCGTCGATCGCCGCATCGATGCCCGACGTCGCAGCATGGCAGCGCGCCTCCACGGCGGGATCGCCGCCGTAATTGGCGATGCCCTCGATCATGCCCTGCGACCAGGCGTCCATGTCGGCAAAGCCGATATTGGTGAGGCCTGTGATCGACTTCAGGCACTCGCCGGAGAACGGCAGCGCGAAATCGCGCATGAAATCGATCCGGCTTCCGATGGCGAGACGATCGAGAATGCGGTCGGCATGGGCCTGGAACAGCGCGGTCCAGTGCGCCTTCACCGTCTTCGGCGACACCGTCGGAAACATCGCGCGGCGCTCGATTTGATGCGCCTCGCCATCCTTGCGCATCATGTTGTGCCCCATCAGCCGGTTCATCAGGCCGGCGGGCTGGTGCGAGGAGAATACATCAATCTGCTTCTCGGAGATCGAGATGTCGTCGCGGCTGGTCAGCAATGTCGAGCCAAGCTGCGGCACCAAGGCGATCGGTGCCTCCTTCCGCATTTTTGCCAGCATCGGATAGGGATCGGCCCAGAATTCTTTGGGGTCGATGTCGACGCGCGGCGCGGTGCTCAAGGCGGGCTCCCTGGATTGTCGAGTGGTCCAGGCCAGACTAGCGAAATCCGGCGGCGGCGTCTGTCCCCAACGATAGGGACAGACGTATCGAGGCGCCCCGAGCTACCGTCGGCCGAGAATCGAACGAATCCGTGATCTCTACTTATGGTTGTTTTTGCGGCAAATCCATCCATAATCGTCGAACGGAACGGCATCCGCCGTGCTGCAATGAACTGAAATGGTCATGGTCGAGAGGCCCTTCAGCTGCGCACCAATATCCAACATTGCCGCACTCTGATCGCCGCGTTGATGCCGCGAAGACTCTGAGCGTCAATCAGGAAACTCGTCATGCTCTTCAGGATTGTCACGGCGGTCTTTGCGGCGCTGTATCTTTCAACACCTGCCGTCGTCGTCGCCCAACCGGCTCCCTCGTCCTCCACGATATCAAGCAATGTGTCCATGGAGCGGGCCGTCGATCAGCTATTCGCTCAATGGGCTGAACCGAACTCACCCGGCGCTGTCATCGCCGTCCTTCAAGACGGCAAGATCATTTACAGCCATGGTTATGGCGCAGCCAATCTGGAGTATGGCGTGCCCAATACGCCATCGACGGTATTCCACCTGGCATCGGTCTCCAAGCAGTTCACTGCCTTCGCGATCCATCTGCTCGCTCACGACGGAAAACTGTCTCTGGACGACGATGTTCGCAAATATGTTCCGAAGCTGCACGACTTCGGCAAGCCGATAACGATTCGCCAACTGCTTCACCACACCAGCGGCGTTCGCGACCAGTGGAATCTTCTGGCGCTCGCGGGGTGGCGGCTGGACGACGAGATCACGGACGACGATATTGCGCACCTGCTGTTTCGACAAACCGAGTTGAACTTCGCGCCGGGCGACCAGTTCCTCTACAGCAACAGCGGTTACACGTTGCTCGCGATGGTCGTGAAGCAGGTTTCCGGCAAAGCGCTGCCGGAGTTCGCGAAGGAGCGCATCTTCGAACCTCTCGGCATGTCGCACACACACTTCCAGGACAAATACGGCACGATCGTCAAGGACCGGGCCTATTCCTACGCCCGGCAGCCGGACGGCAAATACCAATACGTTGCGCTCACCTATTCGACGGTCGGACCTTCAAGCCTGTTTTCCACGGTCGGCGACTTGGCGCGCTGGGACGAGAACTTCTACACCGGAGACGTCGGCGGCGAGATGCTTCTCGGCGATATGCAGCAGAAGGGCAAGCTCAACAACGGCAGGGATGTCAATTACGCATCGGGCCTCTCCATCGGAAAGTATCGCGGACTCAGGACCGTCGAGCATGCCGGCGGCGATGCCGCCTACCGGACCAATATTCTCAGATTCCCGGATCAGCATTTCTCGGTCGTGGTCCTGGCAAACGCGGGAGACCTGAACCCGACGGCGCTTTCATTTGGAATCGCCGACATCTATCTCAAGCAGTTGCTCAAGCCTGCGCCCGACAAGCCGGCCCTTGACGACAAGCCGGAAGTCACGGTCGACCCCAAGATCCTCGATGCCTACGTGGGCGACTATGAACTCAGACCGGGGTTCATCATTTCCATCAGCAAAGACAATGACCATCTCGTCGCACGCGCGACCGGCCAGCCATCGTTTCCAATGTACGCGGTATCCGACACCGCCTTCCGCCTGAGGGTCGTTGTCGCCGAAATCGTCTTCGACAAAGTCGCACAAGGCGGAGCGGCTCAGAGCGCGGTCCTGCACCAGAACGGCGCCAATCTTGCTCTGAAGCGGATCACGATCAGCAAGCCTACCGCAGACCGGCTCAAAGCGTATGAGGGGCACTACTACAGCGCAGAACTCGGCGTCATCTATAACGTGTTCGTTCGCGAGGACGTGCTGATGGTGCACACCCCACGGGGAGACCTCGGTCTGCAGCCTGACGGGGTTGACGCGTTCTCGGCGCGCTTTCCGATCGGAAACCTGAAGTTTGTGTGTGCCGACGATAACAGGTGCAATGCAATGTTGATCGACGACGGCCGCGTCAAGCAGCTGCGATTCGACAAGACCTCGCTCGAACCGATCGGTTCGAAATCCTCGCAATGATGCAGGAACATGCGAGGTGCCGACGATGGGACTGGTCTCTCTTGTAGAGGCGTCGGGTTCGGGTGAGACGACGATGGCAACTATTCCTAGAATAGAGTGAAAGAGGCCGCCGACTGAGGCGCCGCCGTGCTCAACCTTGGCTTGGGGTAAGTTGCTGCAAGATCTGTTGAAACATTTGGGCCGGAGCGTTCTGACCGCCAGATGTTGGTTCTTTACGGCACACCCCCTCAACGGCCCCTTTGATGCCGCCGCCACTCACATTCGCCAATTCGGCGGAGTTCAGTTCGCGATTGCTGCTGCTCACCATGGTCCGGCTCCTTGCTCGGCGTTTGGCCGTGAATTCGGAGCGAGTATGCCTGTTGGCTCGCACCAGAACCGTGAGGGGCGTCACATTCCAAAAGCGGCCAGGGGGATTCTCAAACCAGGCCACTAAGGTAGGAGCTTGGACCGGCGACCCGCTCTGCCACCGAAAGCCGTAGTTGCAGACCGGCCCAGCTAGCCGGCATGCCACCCAAGCTTCCCGATTGAAGCGAAGAGGCCGCGGCTTCTGCTTTGCACTCATCAGCGAATGCTCGGACAGCCAGGGAGGTCGTCACCCTCATGCCGGAAGCTATCGCAGAGGATCCGTGATAATAGCCCCCCACCAGAGCTGCATCGCGCCCTGCCGCGGTTCGCTGAATCAAGAGCGTGGAGGACTGCCGAGCCATGGGAACAATGGATAGATTGCCTAGCGGCGGCTTTGGTCGGCTTGTACCCGAACTTGACGTATTTGAATTGGAACGCAGCAAGAGTTTTTGGTGCGATATACTTGGCTTCCAGATTGCCTATCAAAGGCCTGAGAATCTCTTCATGTACATCGAGCTACAGGGAGCACAGGTCATGCTCAATCAGAGAAATGGCAATTGGGAAACCGGGCCTCTCGAGCGGCCGTTGGGACGCGGGATCAATTTTCAAATCTTCGTCGGCTCCGTCGCCCCTCTTCTCGATGCACTGAAGCAGCACAAATGGGCTCTCTTCAGAGAGTGTCACGACGCATGGTATCGGATCGCAGGTGAGGAGCGTGGCAACAGGCAATTCCTGGTCCAAGACCCCGATGGTTACCTGCTGCGGTTCGCGGAGGATTTGGGGACGAGGTAACCGCGCCTTCGCCCACCCGGAGAACGACCAGTGTCCCGAATAGCATCCTTCGTATGGATCCTAACGACTTGCATGATCATTGCGGTCACCACTCCACGACCGGCTCCGGCGACGGCAGAAGCGTCGGCGTGCGGTTACCTCGCCGGTCTGATCGACAAGGCACCGCCAGGGCCGTTGTTCTTGCCCAGCTATCCGACCGTGGACTCGGGGCCTCTCCATGGCGCCGCATACCTTTATGACAATGCGGTGGCCGCCATCGCATTGATCGGTTGTGGTGAGCAAGACAAAGCACGTCGGATCGGCGCGGCGATTCTCTGGGCCATCGACAACGACCGGACCTGGCGTGATGGACGGCTCCGGAATGCTTACGCCGCGGGCGTGGTGGCGAATGGCCCTGTCAAACTTCCGGGGTGGTGGGACAACACGCAGAACAAATGGCTGGAGGATCGATATCAGGTCGGCAGCGACGTCGGTAACATGGCATGGGCCATGTTGGCGTTGCTGTCGATTGACGATGCGAACACCGGCTCTCGATTCCGCGATGGTGCAGCGCGGCTTGGCTCCTGGGTCGCGCAATGGGCCGACGGGCGTGGGACCGGCGGTTTCACGGGCGGTACGTTTGGGCACGAACCGACGCCCGAGTTACGGACATGGAAATCGACCGAACACAATACTGACCTTGCCGCCGCGTTCGGCATTCTTGCAACCCGCACAGGCGATTCGCGCTGGCGTGACATGGCAACAGCTGCTGAACGCTTCGTGGATACGATGTGGGATCCGGCATGCGGCTGCTTCGCCGCAGGCACCGCCGAAGACGGCGTCACGCGCAATCCGATTTTAGCCCTTGATGCGCAAGTCTGGCCGCTGACGGCGCTCCCCGGAGCAGCCAGGACATTTGCATCGGCCGTTACGACCGCCGAACAGCGAATGAGAGTCGACGAAGGCTTTTCTTACGGGGAGGACCGGGATGGTGTGTGGACCGAAGGGACGAGCCAGATGGCGCTCCTGTTGAAATTGCTCGGCAGGACTGCAGAGGCAAAATCGTTGATCGCAGTCATCGAATCCCAGAGGTCGCCGGATGGCGGGTTCTATGCCACGGATGTCCGGGCGCTACCGACCGGGTTCATGCTGGACACCGATCCGGCCAAGCCACGCCTCTATTTCCGATTGCCACATCTCGGCGCTGCTGCGTGGGCTGCTCTTGCAGAGCAGGGGTTCAATCCCTTCACGGCGACAAAGGGACTTCCGTAGTCGAACCGCAGTGGCGCCCGTCCAGGTCCGAATTGAGTCAAAGGCTGGCTTATCGACCGACGGCACAACAGGTCAGCTACGGCCAACAGCAGACTCGAACGCGGAGTTCATCCGCCGACGCGGACCCAGGCGCCATTCGCCGCCGATGATCTCACCGCGGCGTCGATGAACTTCATGCCGGCGAGCCCGTCATGCACCGTCGGGTAGACCACCGCCGGATCGGGTTTGACGCCCGATGTGACGGCGCGAATTGCGCGCGCGGCTTCGGCATAGATGGTCGCAAATCCTTCGAGATAGCCTTCGGGATGACCTGACGGGATGCGGCTGACACGGCCAGCCTCCGGCAGCGCACCGGCGCCGCCGCGGGTCAGCAATTGTTTCGGCTGGCCGTAGGGCGTGAACCAGAGATAGTTCGGATCGGACTGCGCCCATTCCAGGCCACCCTTGGTGCCGTGGACGCGCAGCTTCAATCCGTTCTCATTGCCGACCGCGACCTGGCTCGCCCAAAGCATGCCCTTGGCGCCGCCCTTCCACCTCAGAAGGATCTGGACGTCGTCGTCGAGCAGCCGGCCCGGCACGAAGGTCGAGAGCTGGGCGAGCAACTGGTCGAGCTCGAGCCCGCTGACGAAGCAGGCGAGATGATAGGCATGGGTGCCGATGTCGCCGATGCAGCCGCCGGCGCCGGAGCGGGCCGGATCGGTGCGCCACGCCGCCTGCTTCTGGCCCGTCGCCTCCAGCCGCTCCGTCAACCAGTCCTGCAGATATTCGGCCTGGACCAGCCTGATCTCGCCGAGATCGCCTGATGCCACCATGGCGCGGGCCTGGCGGATCATCGGATAGCCCGCATAATTATGCGTGACGACGAAGACCTTGCCGGTCGTCTGCACCAGCGCCGCCAATTCCTCGGCCTCGGCGACGCTGGTGGTCAACGGCTTGTCGCAGATCACATGGATGCCGGCTTGGAGGAAGGCCTTTGCCACCGGCGCATGCATGTGATTGGGGGTGACGATCGAGACCGCCTCGATGCCGTCAGGCCGGGCGGCTTCCGCTCTCGCCATCTCCTCGAAGCTGCCATAGGCGCGGTCCGCCGCGATCCCGAGCTCCTTTGCCGAAGCCTTGGCGCGGGCGGGATCCGATGCGAGCGCACCGGCCACCAGCTCGAACTGGTCATCGATCCTGAAGGCGATGCGATGCACCGCGCCGATGAAAGCCCCTTGCCCGCCGCCGACCATGCCGAGCCGGATACGGCGGTGACCCGCGGTCTCGTTGCCTGCCTCGATTGCCATCTGCTGCCTCGCTCTAAAGCGCGATGAGATTGGATTGAATCGTCATCGCACTTTAGCTCTTTGTTTGAGCATGATCTTTTCGGAAAACCGCTTCACACTTTTCCGGATCATGCTCTAGGAGATGCCAAGCATCTTGCGGACCATCGCGACGTCGGTGCCGGCGCCGGCGAAATCGTCGAAGGCCTTTTCGGTGACGCGGATGATGTGGTTCCTGATGAACTCGGCACCTTCGCGCGCGCCGTCCTCGGGGTGCTTCAGCGCGCATTCCCATTCCAGCACCGCCCAGCTGCCGTAATCATACTGCGTCAGCTTGGAGAATATCGCGCCGAAATCGATCTGCCCGTCCCCCGGCGAGCGGAAGCGGCCGGCCCGGTTCGCCCAGCTCTGGAAGCCGCCATAGACGCCCTGCCTCCCGGTCGGGTTGAACTCGGCGTCCTTGACGTGAAAGGCCTTGATGCGCTCGTGATAGATGTCGATGTAGTCGAGATAGTCGAGCTGCTGCAGCACGAAGTGCGAGGGATCGTAGAGCAGGTTCGCGCGGCGATGGTTGTTCACCCTTTCGAGGAACATCTCGTAGGAGACGCCGTCGTGGAGATCTTCGCCGGGGTGAATCTCGTAGGCGAGATCGACGCCGTGCGCGTCGGCCTCGTCGAGGATCGGCCGCCATCGCCTCGCGAGCTCGTCGAAGGCCTCCTCGACCAGGCCTTGTGGGCGTTGTGGCCAGGGATAGATGTAGGGCCAGGCGAGCGCGCCCGAGAAGGTCGCGTGCGCGGTGAGCCCAAGGCGCTTTGACGCGCGGATCGCCGACTTGACCTGGTCGACGGCCCATTCGGTGCGCGCCTTCGGATTGCCGCGCACTTCGGGCACGGCGAAGCCGTCGAACACGGCATCATAGGCCGGATGCACCGCGACGAGCTGGCCCTGGAGATGGGTCGACAGCTCCGTGATCGAAAGCCCGTGACTGGCGGCGATACCCTTGACCTCGTCGGCGTAACCTTGCGACTCCGCCGCCTTCTTGACGTCGAACAGTCGCCCATCCCAGCTCGGAATCTGGACGCCCTCGTAGCCCAGCGCTGCGGCCCATTTGCAGATCGAATCGAAGGAGTTGAACGGCGCCGTGTCGGATGCGAACTGAGCGAGGAAAATTGCCGGTCCCTTGATCATCTTCATCGAATGATTCCTTCTTGCTTGGTTCCGCATCGCGGCCTCGCGCGACGGCCCATTTGCGGGCCGATCACCCCTTACAGGCTCAAGTCATCGATTACGTATGATCGTATCACAACCGCAGCACGATGTGCATGCGCCGCTGGTGGGAGCCTACGAATACATTCCCGGTGCAAGCTTCCTCTGAACTCGACCGGCGTCGAAGCCGGATCGAGCCGCCGCCGACGTGACGGTTGGTGCGGGCCGGCCCCAAGTGTCGCGAGTCCCTGTCATGAGGGTGAGGAACAGGCGTCCGGCAGCGGAGTTGACGACCATGACACTTGTCAGCGCGCTCGAAGAGTCGTTCGACATCGCCTGGAGCTTTCTGGAGAAGTCCGGCGAGTTGAGAGGCGCGGCGGAATCGGCAGACATCATTCTGGATTCGATCGAGCAGCAGCTACGCAAGGGCGAGCGAAGAAAGCTCATGCTCGCGAACAGGGCGATCTCAAACTACCGGGCGCAGGTCGCCGAGATGCCGGCGGTCAGGCCGAGAATACTCGAGCTCGTGGAGGGACCATGATCAGAACAGACGCGAATGCCCGCCATCTGCGGGAAGCCAACAATGCTTTCAAGGCGACGGACAAAGCCAAGCCCCTGACCGACTACGCGAAAGCGGAGCAATCCTTTCAGGAAAATCGCGAGCGCCTGAAAGCGGAGCGTCTGGCGAGGGAAGCCAGCGCAAAAGGGGCTTCCAAATAGCGCTTTTTCGAGAGCGCCTCAGCCACGCTCTAGAGCATCGAGAGAACGACGACGCCGTCCTCGAGCTCCCCGGAAGCGAGGCGCGCCCGCGCGATCCGTTCGAACTCGGTGCGATATTTGTGGAGATAGCTGAAGGCCTGCTTGTCGGTCTGAAACGTCGTCGTAAGTCTGCACAACTGCCGCGCTGCACCGAGCGCGAGCGTAAAGGTGATGGTTCCACTACCGTCCGACTTTGCTCTGGGCACATCAGCACTCCGGCCGTTGACGATCATTGAAGCGGGCTATTTGGGCCATTTCCTTGCGCGCTTCTTGGGTGCCGGCGCGGGCAACGTTTCTGCAATGACGGCGTCAGCGGCTTCCTTGGCCTCGCGCAGCTCGCGCAATCGCGCCATGTTCTTGCGAACCTCGACACCCTGCCGTTCGACGTCCGCGATCGCCCGCGCGCCCTCTTCGGCGGCCAGACGCTGACGATGCGAGCGCGCAATTGCTTCGGGCGACGGTACAACCGATTTCCTTGCGCTCATCGTTCACCCCGTATGCAATGCGCAAAACCCGCTCAATCCGGGGATCGAGCGGGCATCACAGCCGTTTCAGTACATCCGTGAAACGGCGCTACGAGATCATGCCAGCGAGAGGTTCTCTGCGCTGACCTTGCCCCGCATCTTGTCGGTCTTGGCTTCGAAATTCACCTTCTGGCCCTCGGCGAGACCCGCAAGGCCGGCGCGTTCGACCGCGCTGATGTGAACGAACACATCGTTGCCGCCATCGTCCGGCTGGATGAATCCAAAACCCTTTTGGCCGTTAAACCACTTCACGGTACCTGTCGTCATGTTCTTCTCCAAAGCGCGAAAGCGCGTGCCGCGCGACAATCACGCGGTCGTTTCAACTTCGTCGATGTCTTTGGAAAAGGAGCCCGCGGGCGCGTTCAACAAGGCACAGCGGCTAATCGAATAGAACGAATATACACAATATTCCTGCTTTTACAAGGAAGGCGCCAATTTGTTTTCAATCCTGCGGTTTTGACGCTGCGCGCGGACCAGTTCCAGACGCAGCGCCGGCAGGCGCGAAAGCCCTTTATCGATTGACTTGGCCGCGCGGCGGTGGTCACGTCGTTACCACTGAACCGCATCGCCGTGACGCGCAAACCTGCGCGTTCGAGACCGGCGAAGACATGCGCGGTCGCTCTCATTCTCCCATTCGTCACGAGTCTCCTGCGCAACCGGCTGCGTGCAGGATCGCTCCATTTCGCAGCCCAACGAGGAGTTTCAATGCAGGTTCTTGTCCGCGACAACAATGTCGACCAGGCGCTTCGTGTCCTGAAGAAGAAGATGCAGCGGGAAGGCGTTTTCCGCGAAATGAAGCAGCGGCGCGCCTATGAGAAGCCTTCCGAGAGAAAGGCGCGCGAGAAGTCCGAAGCCGTCAGGCGGGCCCGCAAGCTCGCCCGCAAGCAGGCGATCAGGGAAGGCTTGTTGCCGGCGCCTCCGAAGAAGAAGCTTCCCGAACGCAAGCCACCCCTTCCTCAGGTTTCGGGGTCCGCGAGCTAGAGAGCTCTGATGTCCTGAAGCGGCAGTTGCACTGTCCCTATAGCCTCGCATTGCGCTTGGTGGCACCCTCGTCGATCAGGAACCGCCTGTCGACGCTGGTGTTGAAGCAGGGCCACATCAGAGGGTGATGCGGTGATGCGCTATTATTTCGACATCAGGGACAGCACCGGGCTCTATCCCGACGAGGAAGGGCTGGAGTTCCCAACACAGCGTGACGCTGAAGTGGAAGCAGCCGAGACGCTGGCAGGCCTGGCGCGCGATCTCGCGAGCCTGGATGAGCGGCAAGACGTTGCAGTCGAGGTGCGAACCGATGGCGGGAGCCTGTTTCAGGCGGCCTTCATCTTCAGCAGCAACAGAACGACGCAGTAGGGCTGGCGGTGCGTCAGCCCGATCCGCTCCAGGGCGAGGACGACGGCGCGACGACGCGCATCAGTCAGCCGCCGGCCTCGCGCAGGCTTGCTTCGTAGCGCGCACTTGCCCGTTCGAAGTTGCGGCGCGCTTCTTCGCGGTCGGAGCGGCCCTCTTCGAGCGTCAACGAGTCCCATTTGCTCCGCTCCGCGGCAAAGAAATCGCCGCCGTAGACGTGGATTGCACCGCTCAACCGATCGATCGGATTGATCACCGAATGGATGATGTCGGTGCCGAGCGGCACGGTATCGCGCGCGCGCAAGGCCTTGGCGCCGGCGGCCTCGATCCTGCTTGGCTCGCCCGGAATGCGCCGCCAGAACACGTTGTCCTCCCGGCCCGCATAGACGCCGATCACGGCCCACATGTGATGATCGTGAGGCGGCACGATATAGCCGGGAGGCCAAACCACGTTCAAAATGGTCAGCGTCTCGGAGTGAAAGAGCGCGCGGCTTTCGGGGCGCGTCGGCTCGCCCAGTCCCTTGAAGACCGCGGCCGGTTCGGACATCGCGCGGGCAACGACCTCGTGAATGGCCCGGTGAGACGGGTCCGCCGCGAATGCCGCGCGGCAGTCGGCAACGAAACGCTCGGTGTCAAACATCGCGATACCCTTTCGACACATTTCGGCTTGGCGGCCTCGAGGATGTCGCGACTTGCTCAATGTGTCCAATGCATTTATCATCGTGGTATCGATGCAATGGATGCATTGAAATGGACCTTCGACAACTGCGCACATTCGTCGTCGTTGCCGAGGCAGGCGGCTTTGCCGCCGCGCAACAACATTTGCATCTGAGCCAGCCGGCCGCCTCGCGGCAAATCCAGGCGCTGGAGGCGGAACTCGGGATTCCCTTGTTCGATCGCGTCGGCCGCGGGATCAAGCTGACGTCGGAGGGCGAAGATCTGCTACGGCGCGGTCGCCGTCTCCTGCAGGACGCCGAATCGTTCGGCGAGCGTGCGCGCGCGCTGCGAACGGGCAAGGCCGGCGCGCTGCGGGTCGGCTGCAGCACCCAACATATAGAGACGGTGCTGGCCAATTTCCTCCCCACGTTCAGACGCAAGCACCCCTCCGTCGTCATCGAGTTGATCGAGGACGGCGGTGCTCGCGTTCCGGATCGGCTGCAGCGCGGCGACGTTCACCTCGCGATCATTCCGGCCGCCGACGACGGCTATCACCGCCGATTGCTGGCCCCCGTTCACATGCTTGCTGCGGTTTCGCCGCGGCATAGCCTGGCAAGCAGGCGGAAGCTGGAGATTGCCGAACTCGCCGATGAGTCGTTGCTGCTCTTGCGGCGGGACTTCGCATCTCGCGGCTGGTTCGATGCCGCCTGCAACGTCGCACATATCCGGCCGCGCGTGATCCTCGAAAGTGCCGCGCCTCACACGCTGCTCGCCCTGGCGAAAGGCGGGAACGATGTCGCCATCGTGCCGTCGAATGTCCAGATCCCGTCCACCGGCGTGCGGGCCTTTCCGCTCATTCACAGGGGCGCCTCGATCGGGCGATGGACCGCGGTGGCTTGGGATCCGCAGCGCTTTCTGGCTCCCTATGCCGAGTCCTTTATCGAAGCGCTCGTCGCCTATTGCGGCCGACACTATCCGGGACGCCAGTTTGCCAAGCGCGTCTCCCCATTACCCAAGCCGGAACAAACGAAGGTGTAGTCGCCGACCTACCGGTGTCACGTATATTGACGGACAACGCGGCGACCCCGCCGACGACGGAATTACTGGTTTGCCGCCGCGGCGGCGGTCGTGACATATTTCGTATAGAATTCGGCGACCCGGCCGCGCCACATGCCGACGAACGCCTCTGACGTCACGTTGTCCACGGATTTCCAGGTGCGCTTGAATGCCGGCAGTGCGTTGCCCCAGATCGCGCGTTTGCACCACCTCTCGCCCTTCTCCTTGCCTTCGCCGGTGGCGCACATCGACTTCCAGGCGAGGCGTGAGGGCTGGCTGACATGCTCGGCGGCGCCTTCCCAGCCCTGCTGATGGATCAGGTAGAGATCGCTCATGTCGGGCGTCCGGTGCGTGATCCACCCGAACTGGACTCCTTCGGTAATGATCTTGTAGGCGGCCGCAACGGCGTTGTCCCGCGGATTGAGAATCTGCCCGGAGCCGAACTTGCCGAACTCATATTTGCTCAGCTGAAACAGGCCGATATACGACCCGGTGCGTTGAGTGGGATTGAAACCGGATTCGATCTTGGCAACCGCCATCATGAAGTTGGAATCGAGACCAAACGCGTCGGAAACGCGCTTGATCTCCTCGGCCGGCGTTCCGAGCGGGATGTCCTTGAACGCACGCAAGACGGTCTCTGCCGGCTTCTCGGCGGGCGGCACTTCGGACCAGATGTAATAGGTCAGATAGCGGAAATCCGGGGTCGACGCCGCTTTGGGAGCACCGTCGGACGCATCGCGCGCGGGCGGCAGCGATTGCACGATATCCTCTCCCAGCGACGCCAATTTCGGCCCCGCAGGATGATCGGCGATTTCGGCTCCGGTGTTCAACGACGCGGAACTTGCTGACGTCACCGCGTCGAGCTCCGCTCGTTCTGCCCGAAGCGCTGCTGCAAGCCTGGCGGATGCCTCCGCGTACAAGGCCGGCGTCACCAGGTCCGCAGGGGCCGCGATGTTTGCTGCCGCTTCGGGTATGACCTCCGGCACGTTCGCGGCCGGCTTGTTACCGTCGGCCAGATAGAGCCCCACGGCTGCGATAACACCCGCGATGCAGCCGGTCTGCCAGACCTTCATTGCCCGAAGTCCACGGATGGCCTCTGTACGAGGGCTGTTCGCATGTTCCTGCAGCCTGTGGTGAGTCCCCTTCGTAAAATCTTAAGGTTTAAATGTGGTGAACGGAGCAGATTTTCTGCCTCGCCCATCGTCGGATGTGTCCCGCTTTGGGTCAAAGGCGGGTCACCCGGCGCCCCCCGCCTCCTCAGTTCAGGGCGGCGCGGACCAGCAGGCCCAGCACGATGCGGTGCGGCGAGCTGCCTGCTCGATGTCGGCAACATCCCGACCGGCGGCGACCTCGGCGCGGCCTATGTTCGTCGGAAGCGGGTTGACGTGCCGCCGCAGCGGGAAGGCTCCAGCCATCCAACGCGCTCTGCTGGCCGCGATCGACGACGGCTGCTGGCGTTACGGATCGAGCGAGCTCACATAGGCCGCGATGTCGATCATGTCCTTCTGCGACAGCCTCTCGGCGGTCTGCTGCATCAGTGCGCCTGCGCCTCCCGATCGATTACCGTGCTGAAATTCCCAGAGCTGGCGCACGATATAGGTCGGAGATCTCCCGGCGATCGCTGGAACATCGCCGAAGCCTTTCAACTCCGATCCATGACAGAGACCACAGGCGTTGGTCGCGCCCGATCCACCGGTCTTCACCAGGGCTTCTCCCCTTGCCACGCTCCCAACCGGGACATAGGCGGTGAATGTCGCTCGTGAATCGCGAAGCTCAAAGCGATCGACATCGTCAGGCATCTCCACGATGCGCTGGCCGAGCGTCTCCGTCCCTCCTGCGGGACTCTTCACGTAGAACAAGCGCGAGGGTCCGGTTTTCGGGATCGTGTCGCTTTCGACGACCTTGATGACTGGCTTGCGCGCCAGCTTCGCGAAATACTCTGCCGCAGCCCTGATGTCGTCATCCGTCAGACCTTTGGCCGATGCCAACATGGCCTGCGTGGAAGGCCGCTCCGCACCGGACATCCGCCTTGCTCCACTCCTGAAGTCGGCGATCTGCTGGACGAAATAGGCGACCGGCAAACCGGCGAGACTCGCGTTCTCGGGCCCACCGGTGCCCTCGACGCGATGGCATGATCCGCAAGCGCGAACGTCGGGCTTGCGCCCGTTCGCAACAACGTCCGGCATCGCTGGGTGGGCTTCCGGATGCCAGTCGAGCGCGGCGAAGAGATCGCGCGCCTGCTTCCAGCTAAAGCTGGCATTGCTGCCTGGAAGGGCAACCGGCGTCTCGCCGGGCGCCGGCACCTGGACGCTCGGATCCCACACGAAGGCCCATGCCGGGGGCTGGTCTGACGCTCCGGCGCCGGACCGTCCGGAATCGGCCGCCGAGAGACCATCACTCGTGAAGAAGACCACGATCGCGAGCAGGACCAAAGCACAGGACGAAAGCTTCTTGAACAAGGCCAAAACTGCCTCCCAGGCAAATGCATGCGGTTGGAACGGGAATGCCGGGAATGACGCGGGCGAAAGGTGCTAGTTAGCTGCCCCGCCTGCCGGGTCTGTCGCGGAGACCGGCCACGATCTTCATCACGCCGTCCTTGATGATCGCGGAAAACATCATGAGCCAGGTTGCCAGCGCGGCACACCACAATACGGCGTCTATGGTCTCGGACATCGCATTTCCTCGGAAATCGCTTTTTCAAATGAATGGACAGTAGAGGTCAAACCAGCTCGCGAGCTGATTTCAGTTCGCCAGCCGTTGAGCACCGGCAACTTAAGGCCGTTGCAGTCGGACTATCTGGAAAACATTGCGCCTATCGGCCGAGCTCTGCGAGCGCGGGGTCGCAGAGGCCAGACAAGATGTTCGGCAACGACGGCATGCCGGACGCGAGCGCCTACCCCGCCGCCGCCTTCGCCGGCGCGACATTGATGGCGAGCTTGCCATAGCGGTCCGTGAAGGCCTCGGTGTCGATCTCTTCCAGCTTGATCTCGCCGCTCATCACGCCTCGTTTCCATTCGGCCTGAGCGGGATCGTTCTGAAATTCCGGCATCACCTCGCGGCCGAACAGCTCGAGCGATTCGCAGATGTGCTCGTGGCTGTTCTTGCCCGCCTGATTGAGCAGGATGACCTGGTCGATATGCGAGGACTGGAAGCGCTTCAGCTTCCTGCGAATCGTCTCTGGCGAGCCGATCAGGCCGCCGCGCAGCGCGGCCTCCTGCGCCTCCGGATTGTCGCGCTTCCACTTAACGTATTCGTCCCACATGTTGACCGTGTAGGGCGCCGGCCGCTGGCGGTTCTGCGAGGCGCCGTAGAAGCGCAGAGCAAACTGGAAGAAGGTGGCGCCGTCGGCGCGCGCACGCGCCTCCTCGTCCGTCCTGGCACACATGAAGAACGACACCAGCGCCATGTTCGGGTTGATCTGGTAGTCGGCGAGCTTGTGCAGCCGCTTGGTCATGGCGTTGTAGTAGGCGTGCACCCAGGCATGCGCGGCATCCGCACTGACGAACTGGAAGCCGAGCGCGCCAAAGCCGTGGCGGCCGGCGCGCTCGATGGTCGGCAGCTGCGAGCAGGCCATCCACAACGGCGGATGCGGTTTTTGCACCGGCTTCGGCACCACATTGCGCAACGGGATGTCGAAATACTTGCCGTGATGCTCGCTGCCCGCGTCCTTGAACATCGGAAAGATCGCCTGCACGGCTTCTTCGAAAACTTCCTTCTTGGTCTCCATGTCGCGGCCGAACGGCGTCAGCTCGGTGATCGAGGCGCTCTCGCCCATGCCGAATTCGCAGCGGCCATTGGAGAGCAGGTCCAGGACCGCGACACGCTCGGCGACACGGGCAGGATGGTTGGTCGTGAGCTGAAGGATGCCGTGGCCGAGCCGGATGTTTTTCGTGCGCTGGCTCGCGGCGGCGAGGAACGACTCAGGTGAAGGCGAGTGCGAATATTCCTCGAGGAAGTGATGCTCGACCACCCAGGCGTGATCGTAGCCGAGACGGTCGGCGAGCTCCATCTGCGAGAGTGCGTTTTGATAGAGGGCGAGCTCGTCGCCGGCCACCCAGGGTCGCGGCAGTTGCAGCTCATAGAAGATGCCGAACTTCATGACGCCTCTCCCAGTTCTTCCTGTCCGCTTATTCTTGTTGCTGGCATCTTAATGCGTGAGGCTGCGCTGTCTACGCAGTCGCAATTCCGCCTTGCGGGAGAATGCGCCTCGTCGCGCGCGGGCCATCCAGACCGTGCCGATGAAGGTGATGCGGACAAGCAGATGCCATTTCGCGCGCATCGGCGGAAACACACCGGGCAAATCGGCTAGCCGATTTCTCGCTGCGGCTCGCCGATGTCAGCCATGACCGGACGGCTCAGCGCCTCGCGCCGGAATTCGGTCGGAGTGACGCCGGTCTCCGCCTTGAAGGCGCGGTTGAAAGGTCCGATCGACTGGAAGCCCGCATCCATGGCGATGGTCAGCACCGGGACCTCCCGTTGCGTGACGTCGGACAGCGCCAGCCTGGCGTCCGCGATGCGATAATGGTTGAGATACGCGTTGAAGTTCCGATAGCCCAGCCCCTCGTTGATGGCCTGGCGCAACCGATGCTCGGGAACCCCTAACCGGGCCGCCAGCGCGCCGATCGCGAGACCCTCCTGCCGATAGGTTCGCTCCACGCTCATCAGATGGTCGAGGCGCCGCAACAGGAGCGGGTCAACCACGACCCGAGCCGACGGAGCGCGGTCGGCTCCGCCGGCCTCGCCGGATGCGATCGCCGCCGTGACGTCGTCGACGGGCACGGCCGGCGGGGTGGCGAGAGTCCCCACCCCGGCCATCATGGCCACCACGAACAGGACGAGCGCGGTCGGAAGGCTGCCGGGCGCGCCGGGAACGGCGACAGGAATGGCGGCGAAGCCGGCACCGGCGAAGACGACGATGAGCCCGACATTGATCGCCAGCATCGCCAGCCGCAGCCGGCGGCGCCGCGCCACCAGATCGGCACGCCAGGTCTTGACCGTCTGCACCGCGGCCGCGAGCGCCAACGCCAGATTGAGCAATGCCAGGCCTCGACCGCCGGCTCCGGCCAAAGCGGGCGAGTAAGCCCAACCCAGCGTCAGCGCGAAGCCGAAAGCCACGATGCCCAGCCACAGGGCGCCGTGCCATCGCCTCAGCACGAAATCGTCGTCAAACGCCGAACGTGCCCACAGCCAGAACAAGGCCGGCTGTGCCGACATGATCGGCAACACCCACCACCATGACGATTTGGGAAAGAACGGGGCAGTCGCGATGGCGTAGAACACGCCTCCGGCGGACATGGCCATGCCCAGCAAGGCCTGCTGGCTGGTGGCCCGACGCAACAGCGCCGCGAGAATGATCAACAGGAACACGCCGCTGGCTGCGCCGCGAAGCCCGAGATCGATGGCCGTCAGCCCCATCACCCTGCCGTCTCCATCCGACAATTCAACCTTCGCATCGCCTTCGCGCGTGCACAATCCAAAATTGCCCTTGTGGTCGCGGCGGCTGCGACATCAGCAACTTGAACGGTTGATCCAGATCAACGCGTCAACCGCCCTGCTGCATCAAAAATGCAGCAAGGCAACGGCCCGGATGCCGTCCCGATTCCCAAAATTTCAGAGAGACCGAATATGTCGGCCGCTGACGACACGACCTCGCGCGTGCGCCGTAAGCGCATGGAGATCTTCGCGTTCCTGTTCCTGACCGCGATCGTGATGCCCGTCCTCGCGGTCGGAACGGTCGGCTCTTACGGCCTCGGCGTCTGGATCTATCAGATGTTCGCCGGCCCGCCGGGGCCACCAAGCTCGCCGCATTGATCCCCGAGAAGCGAAAGACAGGCATCATGGCCCACGCCAAGCTCAACCGCCGTGCATTGATCACCGGCCGGGTGCTCAGCACCGACAGCGTCGTCACCCCTCCGGGCTGCGAGATCGCCAGCATTCTGGTGCAGGCGCGTCCCGAGCGCCTCACTGAGGTCGAAGCCGAGATCGGCGCGCTTCCCGGCTGCGAGATTCACGGACGCGACAGCAGAGGAAAACTCGTCGTCGTGACCGAAGCGCCCGACGCCGGCAGCCTCGGCACCCTGCTCAACACCATCCAGTCGCTGCGGGACGTCTATTCCGCGGCCCTGGTCTTTCACGCCATCGAAACCTGAAGGCCGGGAGAGCCATCATGACATCGCCAAAGCTCGACCGCCGCCAAGTGCTGAAGCTGGAGGCCGCCGCCATCGCGGCCGCCGCCGCAGGCATGCCGGCCCCTGCGCTCGCCGCCAATCTCGTCGCCGAGCGCGATGCGTCCGAACTGAAATGGGACAAGGCCGCCTGCCGCTTCTGCGGCACCGGCTGCTCGGTGATGGTCGCGACCAAGGACAACCGCGTCGTCGCCACCCACGGCGACATCAAGGCCGAGGTCAATCGCGGCCTCAACTGCGTCAAGGGCTATTTCCTCTCCAAGATCATGTACGGCCACGACCGGCTGACGCAGCCGATGCTGCGCAAGACCGATGGCAAGTACGACAAGAACGGCGAGTTCACGCCTGTTACCTGGACCGAAGCTTTCGACATCATGGAAGCGAAGTGGAAGGACACGCTCAAGAAGCGCGGGCCGAACGGTCTGGCCATGTTCGGCTCCGGCCAGTGGACGATCTGGGAAGGTTACGCCGCCTCGAAGCTCTACAAGGCCGGCTTCCGCACCAACAACATCGACCCCAACGCGCGCCACTGCATGGCCTCCGCCGTCGCCGGCATGATGCGCACCTTCGGCATCGACGAGCCGTCCGGCTGCTATGACGACATCGAGGCTACCGATGCCTTCGTGCTGTGGGGCTCCAACATGGCGGAGATGCACCCCATCCTGTGGACGCGCGTCGCCGACCGGCGGCTGTCTGCGCCGCATGTCCGTGTCGTCGTGCTCTCCACCTTCGAGCACCGCTCGTTTGACCTTGCCGACATCGGCATGGTGTTCAAGCCGCAGACCGACCTCTATCTGCTCAACGCCATCGCCAACCACATCATCAAGACCGGCCGCGTCAACAAGGAATTTGTCGCCGCGCATACAACGTTCCGGCGCGGGCAGACCGACATCGGCTATGGGCTGCGGCCGGAACATCCACTGCAGAAGAAGGCGACCGGCGCGGCCAAGGCCAACGACTCCACCGACATGACTTACGACGAATACGTCAAGTTCGTCTCTGAGTACACGCTGGAGAAGGCGGCGCAAATGTCCGGCGTGCCGCTGAACCGGCTGGAGGCGCTCGCCGAGCTCTACGCCGATCCGAAGACGAAAGTGGTCTCGTTCTGGACCATGGGCTTCAACCAGCACACCCGCGGCGTCTGGTGCAACAACCTCGTCTACAACATCCACCTTTTGACCGGAAAAATCTCTGCGCCCGGCAACAGCCCGTTCTCGCTGACGGGCCAGCCTTCGGCCTGCGGCACCGCGCGCGAGGTCGGCACCTTCTCGCACCGCCTGCCCGCCGACATGGTGGTGACCAACAAGGAGCATCGCGACAAGGCGGAGCATCTCTGGCTGCTGCCCGAAGGCACCATTCCCGACAAGAACGGCGCGCACGCCGTGCTGCAAAGCCGGATGCTGAAGGACGGCCTCATCAACGCCTATTGGGTGCAGGTCAACAACAATCTGCAAGCCGGCCCGAACGCCAACGAAGAAACTTATCCCGGCTTCCGCAACCCCGATAATTTCATCGTGGTCTCGGACGCCTATCCGAGCGTCACCGCGCTCGCAGCCGATCTGATCCTGCCGACCGCGATGTGGGTGGAGAAGGAAGGCGCCTACGGCAACGCCGAGCGGCGCACGCAGTTCTGGCACCAGCTCGTCCAGGCGCCGGGCGAAGCCAAATCCGATCTGTGGCAACTCATGGAGTTTTCAAAGCGCTTCAAGATCGAGGAGGTCTGGCCCGAGGAGCTGATCGCCAAGAAGCCGGAGGTTCGCGGCAAGACGCTGTTCGACGTGCTCTACAAGAACGGCCAGGTCGACAAATTCCCCGTGACCGACATCGAGCAGGGCTACCTCAACGACGAGTCCAAGGCGTTCGGCTTCTACGTGCACAAGGGCCTGTTCGAGGAATATGCCTCGTTCGGCCGCGGCCACGGCCATGACCTCGCGCCGTTCGACAGCTATCACCGCGAGCGCGGCCTGCGCTGGCCCGTCGTCAACGGCCAGGAAACGAAATGGCGCTTCCGCGAGGGCAGCGACCCCTACGTCAAGCAGGGCACCGACGTGCAGTTCTACGGCTACCCCGACGGCAAGGCGCGCATCTTCGCACTGCCTTACGAGCCGCCTGCGGAATCGCCCGACAATGACTATCCGTTCTGGCTCTCGACCGGCCGCGTGCTGGAGCACTGGCACTCCGGCACCATGACGCGCCGCGTGCCCGAGCTCTACAAGGCTTTTCCGGAAGCCGTCTGCTTCATGCACCCGGATGACGCGCAGGACATGAAGCTGCGCCGTGGCGACGAAGTGAGGGTCGTCTCACGCCGCGGCTTCATCCGCGCCCGTGTCGAGACGCGCGGCCGCGACCGGCCGCCGCGCGGCCTCGTGTTCGTGCCGTGGTTCGACGAATCCAAGCTGATCAACAAGGTGACGCTGGACGCCACCGATCCGATCTCGCTGCAAACCGACTACAAGAAATGCGCCGTGCGCATCGAGCGGGTGACCCAGTCATGATCAAACGATTTGGCATAGCCCTGCTCGCCTGCGCGATCGCCGCCGGCGCGAGCTCGCTGACCGCGCAGACCGTGACGTCGGGCCTGCGCGGCCCGACCCCGCTCAACGACGAGGGACCGGCGCCGCCGATGCTGCCGAACCGCAATACCTCCGAGCGGGAGTCGCGCAACTATCCGGAACAGCCGCCGGTGATCCCGCACACGATCGACGGCTACCAGATCGATCTCAACGGCAACAAATGCCTGTCCTGCCACGCGCGGGCGCGCACGGCGGAATCGCAGGCGCCGATGGTCTCGATCACGCATTTCATGGACCGTGACGGCCAGTTCCTGGCCTCGATATCGCCGCGGCGTTTCTTCTGCACCGAATGCCACGTGCCGCAGAACACCGCGACGCCGCCTGTCAGCAACGACTTCACCGACATCGACACCTTGCTGTCGCGCGCAAGTCCGGGTGGCCGGCGATGACGACGACCGCTGACGAATCCAAAGCCAAACGCGGCTTCATCGCGCGCGCGCGGGATTTCGCGCTCGAGCTGTGGGGCGTGCTGTCGCGGCCGAGCACGGTGTTCGCGCTCGGCACGCTGGTGCTCGCAGGCTTTGCCGCGGGCGTGATCTTCTGGGGCGGCTTCAACACCGCGCTGGAACTGACCAACACCGAGAAATTCTGCACCGGCTGCCATGAGATGAAGGACAACGTCTTCGCCGAGCTGAAGTCGACCATCCACTTCAGCAACCGCTCCGGCGTGCGTGCGACCTGCCCGGACTGCCACGTGCCGCACAATTGGACCGACAAGATCGCGCGCAAGATGCAAGCCTCCAAGGAAGTCTGGGGCAAGATTTTCGGCACGATCGACACGCGCGAGAAGTTTCTGGACCATCGGCTCGAGCTCGCCGCACACGAATGGGCGCGCTTCAAGGCCAACGATTCTCTGGAATGCCGCAACTGCCACAGCGCCGATTCCATGGACATCACGAAACAATCGCCGCGCGCCGCGGTGGCGCATCAGCGCTTCCTGTTCACCGGCGAGAAGACCTGCATCGACTGCCACAAGGGCATCGCCCACCATCTGCCCGACATGCGCGGCGTTCCCGGCTGGCAGTAAGGCCATCCGCCCGGCTTGAACCGGCGGGGGGAATGGTTAGTTTTGGGGGATGGCGAATCGCATCGTTTCGCCCTTCCTCAAGACAGATATGGCCACTTTCACCCCGCATCAGGATGCCGCGCTCAAGGCCGTCGGCGACTGGCTCAAAGCCAAACCGGGCCGCAACGGCACGCCGCCGGTGTTTCGGCTGTTCGGCTTTGCCGGCACCGGCAAGACCACGCTGGCGCGGCATATCGCCGAGGGCGTCGACGGCGAGGTGAAGTTCGCCGCCTTCACCGGCAAGGCGGCTCTCGTCATGCGCAACAAGGGCTGCGACGAGGCCTCCACCATCCACTCGCTGATCTACCGCGCCCGCGAATCCGGCGAGGAGCAGCCGAGCTTCGAATTGTGGGACGACGCGCCGGCGTCCAAGGCCAAGCTCATCGTCATCGACGAATGCTCGATGGTCGACGCCGAATTAGGCCGCGACCTGATGTCGTTCGAATGCCCGCTGCTGGTGCTGGGCGATCCCGCGCAATTGCCGCCGATCCAGGGCGGCGGCTTCTTCACCAACACCGAGCCCGATGCGATGCTCACCGAGGTACACCGCCAGGCCCAGGACGATCCGATCGTGCGGATGTCGATGGACGTGCGCGAGGGTCGTGAGCTCGACATCGGCCGTTACGGCGAGAGCGAGGTGGTGTCGCGCAAAGAGCTCGACCCTGACAGGGTCATGGGCGCCGACCAGGTGCTGGTCGGCCGCAACAACACCAGGCGCGCCTACAATATGCGGGTGCGGCAGCGGCAGAACATCGAGGACGTGTTTCCGGTCGCGGGCGACAAGCTGGTCTGCCTGCGCAACAACCGCAAGAAGGGCCTGTTCAACGGCGGCCTGTGGCGCGTCAAGTCGCGCAACACCTCGCGCTCGAAATCGCGCATCCTCTCGATGCGGCTGTCGCCGGACGAGGAGTTCGGCCACAAGGTGACAAAGGTCTCGGTGCGCGCCGACTGCTTCGAGGGCGGCGTCGAGCAGATCGCCTGGGAGCAGCGCAAGCCCTATGACGAGTTCGACTACGGCTACGTGCTGACCGTGCACAAGTCGCAGGGCTCGCAATGGGACGACGTGGTGCTGTTCGACGAGAGTTTCGCGTTTCAGGAGTCGCGGCAGCGGTGGCTGTATACGGGGATCACGCGCGCGGCGAAGCGGTTGAGTATCGTGGTTTGAAGCTACGGTGCCTTAGGGTGGGTTAGCCCCGCGGATTGCGCGAAGCGCAAACCGTTTCCGCGGATAGAGACAGTGGTGGGTTACGCTTCGCTAACCCACCCTGTGCACCGAGAATGTCTCACTTCCCCGCCACAAAATAAAAATCCTCCCTGCCCGGCGGCGAGCCGTAGGTGAACGGCTGCTGCACGTGCTTGGTGGCGGACCAGACGTCGTCCCGGACGATGTCGAACAGCTTTCGGATCTCGACCTTCGGCTCCTTGATCTCGCGGGCGAGCGCGGTGGAGAACGGGCTGTCGGCGCCGTTGTCGCCGTCGATCGCGGTCTCGCCGTGCTTGGCGGCGTAGACCACCATGAAGCCGGCGCCGGGCTCGATGTTGGAAAAACCCTTGTCGACCAGCTTCAGCGACAGCGTGTGCTGCATGGTCGGCGCGAACGGATTGTCGCGGCAGGCATCCAGGATCACCAGGCGCACTTTTCTTGCCGCGCCGACGGCGGCGATCACCTGCTCCAGCGCGACGGCCTGCGTCTCGGCGTCCCGGTCGACGGCGAGCTTGGCGTCAACGGGAACGAGGTAGTTCACCCCGCCGATCTCGAAGCCGTGGCCGGCATAATAAACCACCGCCCAGTCGGCCTTCTCTGCTTCATCGGCAAAGGTCTTCAGCGCGTCGAAGAACTTGTCGCGGGTCAGATCGCTGACGGAGATCACGGTCTGGAAGCCGACATCGTGCAGCACGCCCGCGATCAGTTTGGCGTCGCGCGGCGGATTGGGCAGCGCGTGGACGTTCTTGTAGGCGCCGTTGCCGACGACCAGCGCGACGCGGCGCCCGGTGGGCGCGCCTCCTGAAGTTTGCGGCGTCAGCGCCGCGAGCCGCGCCTGAGCCATGGCACGGGCGCGAGCGACGTCGTACTCGTCGAATTTCGTCAGCGAATAGGCCGCCGCGCGGTAGTCGGCGCGGGCCTGGGCGAGGTCTTTCTTGCGCTCGTAGAGCTGGCCGCGGCCGGAATGCGCGCGAACATTGTTCGGGTTGATCTGGATCACCGTGTTGTAGTCCTTCAGCGCGGCGTCGAGATCGCCCTTCAACATGCTGACATCGGCGCGATTGTTGATCGCGTAGACGTTCTTCGGCTGCTTCTCGATCAGACCGTTGCAATCGGCGAAGGCCAGATCGTATTTGCCCATCAGGCCATAGGTGGTGCAGCGATTGGCCGCGATCTGCTGCGCGGTCGGATCGATCTTCTCGGCCTCGGCGAAATCGGCGATCGCGCCGTCATAGTCCTTCATCACCGTGCGTACACGGGCGCGGTTGGTCCAGCCGAGCAGGAATTTCGGCGTGTACTTGATCGACAGGTTGAAATCGTCGAGCGCGCTCTGCAGCGCGCCCCGGCGCAGCTGAATGGTGCCGCGATTGTTGTAGGCGAAGCCGAAATTCGGCCGCTTCTGGATGGCGAGGTTGTAGTCGGCCATCGCGAGATCGTCTTCCCCCTTGTGCTCGTGGGCGACGCCGCGCACGTTGATGGCGCCGATATTGTCCGGATCGAGCTCGATGGCTGAAGTCAGCGCCTCGATCGCGTGGTCGTAATCGCGCTTGCTGATCAGCGCGTTGCCGTGAATGACGAGCGCGAGCGACTTGTCCTTGCCGCCGACGCGGTTGGCGTTGAGCAGGTTCTCGCAGGCCGTCACCCGCGCCTGGGTCTCGGCCTGGCGGTCGCGGCAGGTGGCGAGGTCGTCGCCGGCTTGCGGGTCCGCCGCGGCGATGGCGATGCCCGAGAGGAGGATGACCGATGTCAGGGAGACGACGCGCAGCATGTTGTCAGACCAGCTCCAGCCACCACATTTTAAGTCGATCAGCGATCGTGCCGGTTCATCTAGCCCGGAGTTCCCGATCCCGCCAAGCCGGGCCGGGGTTGGCTGCATTTTTTCACGGACTCGTGTCACGTCGGCTGTAACAATCGCCCGCTCGATCCGTATCTGAGGTGTCTGAAAACGCCGGGCAGGCTGTTCGCCGGCCCTCAACCGCCCTAAACTGTCAGGCCTACTGATAAGAGGATCCGCCATGCGCCGCTCCGTCCTGTCCCTGCTCGCCGCCACCGCCGCCTTGTCGCTCGGCTTTGCCGCACCGACCCGGGCCGCGGAAGACGCCGTCGTGATCCCCGCCCCTGCCATGGACGCGGCGCCATCGAGCGGCATCCAGACCGCCGTGGTCGCCGGCGGATGCTTCTGGGGCGTGCAGGGCGTATTCCAGCACACGGCCGGTGTCGTCAACGCGGTCTCCGGCTATGCCGGCGGCACCAAGGCGACGGCGGATTACGAGACGGTCTCGACCGGACGAACCGGCCATGCCGAGTCGGTCGAGATCAAGTTCGACCCGAAGAAGATCTCCTACGGCAAGATCCTGCAGATCTACTTCTCGGTGGCGCACGACCCGACCCAGCTCAACCGCCAGGGACCCGACACCGGCACGCAATATCGCTCGGCGATCTTCACCACCTCCGACGAGCAGAAGAAGGTCGCGGAGGCCTATATCGCCCAGCTCAACTCCGCCAAGGTGTTCAGCAAGCCGATCGTGACCAAGGTCGGTGCGCTTGAGGGCTTCTACCCGGCGGAGGCCTACCACCAGGATTATCTGACGCTGCATCCGAACCAGCCCTACATCGCCTTCAACGACATCCCGAAGGTCGAGAACCTGAAAAAGCTGTTCGCGGATAACTATATCGAGAAGCCGACGCTGGTCAGCGCCAGCAAGGCCACCAACTGATCTCGAGATCATCAGGAAAACGGGAGACCCATGCCCGATACCAGGACGAAAACCACCGACGACAAGGTCGTCAAGAGCGAGGAGCAGTGGCGCAGCGAGTTGACGCCGATGCAGTACGCGGTGCTGCGCGAGAAGGCGACCGAGCGTCCCTTCTCCGGCGAATATGAGCACGACCACCGTGCCGGCACCTATGTCTGCGCCGGCTGCGGCAACGAGCTGTTCGAGTCCGACGCCAAGTTCGATTCCGGCTGCGGCTGGCCGAGCTTCACCGCGCCTGCGGTCGAGAGCCATATCGACGAGGAGCGGGACATCAGCCACGGCATGATCCGCACCGAGGTGCTCTGCTCCAAATGCAGCGGCCATCTGGGCCACGTCTTCCCCGACGGACCGGGGCCGACCGGCCTGCGCTACTGCATCAATTCGGCCGCGCTGAAGCTCGAGCCGAAATAAGATTGCACCGCCGGGTTCCCCGATGGAACCCGGCGCCGCAATGTGCTTTTCTCTTCCAGCGGTGCAGCCGATGCGTGCATTCCGGCGGCCGCCAGGGAGGACACCATGACACTTGGGACCATCCTGATCATCCTGGTGATCATTTATCTCTTGGGCGGCTGGTCCGGCCGGATCGGCGGCTATGGCTACGGCATGGGCCATTCCGGCATGGGGATCGGCGGCGTCGTTCTCGTGGTGCTGCTCGTCCTGCTGCTTCTTGGCAAATTATAAGCCATATAAGACATTGATTTAGCTAGGCTTTCCGCTTCAGCGGACCTGCCATGCGTGGATTCATCATCTCCCATCGCAGGGGTCGCAATTTTGTCAAATCGGCTTATATTAGAGGTCGAAAATGACATGCGGCGGGCCCGCTCGATTGCGGCCTCTGCCCTCCCAAACCCCACGCGCTTAAAGCCCCAGAGAAGATCACGAGGTCTTTGACCATGCGTCCACTGCGTCCGTTCAACTTCAACACTTCCGCCGAGCTCTTCCCCGCCGCCATCCGCAAGAAGAAGCGCGCGGGCTTCACCTACCGCCGGTTCGGCACTGCGGCCGAAGCCGTGCAGTTCGCGATGGAGCAGTTGCCGACGGATTCGCTGAACGGCGCCTATCTCCAGGTCGAGGAAGCCCGTTTCGACCAGAACGGCATCCGCTCGCTCTACGAGAGCGAAGCCTTCCCGCTGCCGCGCCGCCCCAAGCCGGCCCCGGCCGCCGAGACCGACGCCGACGCGGCGTAAGTTTTCGCAAAACTCCGATGTGCGGAGAAAGCGCGATGGCCGAAAGGTCATCGCGCTTTTTGCGTTGGGGCGACGCCCTCTCCCCGTCATGGCGAGCGCAGCGAAGCAATCCAGAATCCCTCCGCCGGGACAGTCTGGATTGCTTCGCTGCGCTCGCAATGACGACGTTGAGGTGGATTTTGCGGCAAGAGCCCTCAGCCCTCGCCGCTACATCCGCGGCTGCTTGTCGAGCCAGCGGCGCAAGAGGCGGACGTTGCGCATGTTGGCGCGGAACATGACGTCGAAGGCATCGCCCGCGAACGGCACGATGCCGACCACGCCGTCGACCGCGACATTGCCGAGCATGCGCGCGGTGATGTACCAGGGCGCGCCGAGCGCGCGGGCCTCGCGCACCAACCACAGCGAGATCGCGGTGGTGATGATGTCGCCGATCACAGGGATCAGCCCGATCAACCCGTCGATGCCGTAGCGGATGTTGGTGCCGGGCAGCACGAAGGCGACGTCGAGCAGTTTTGCAATGGCCTCAAGCCGGGCAACGCGTTGTTCCCGCGTCAGATTGCCGAAGGGATTGCCATTGGGAAATCCTTGGCGAAATTCTTGGCCAAATCCTTGGCCAAATTTTTGGCCGAACTCGAAGCGGAACCCCTGAAACCCCTGCTCCAGGGATTCGGGCCGGATCTCGTGGCCTTCCTGGTCGATGATCGGACCGCGGGGCCTACGGCCCGAAGGATCCGCGTGCGCATGCGCCCCGGAACGGGGCCTGCGTGGCGCGAGAATGTCGTCGTCTTGCATGGTCATGGTCGTTGTGAAACTCACGAGCGCAGCAGAGGTTGCTGCATCGCGTCCGATGGTCGCGCTCAGCTTGCCGCCGTCGCCGGCCGCGGCTCCTCGACATAGTGATGCACGAGCCAGGATGACAGAACCGCGGGCACGAATCCGACCAGGCCGTACAGGATGAACTGCACCGCGCCCGAATCCGCCCCGCGCGAGCCATAGGTGAACGCGGCGAGGACGAAGGCGAGCAGGCCGACTAGCAGCATCCGCAACAGCGGCCCAACCCGCCTGACATGGAGCAGGATGTCGTCGATCGCGCCGATCATCAACGACGGCAGGAAGCCGAACAGATAGCTGTATTGCAGGGTCTTGAAGAACACGACGATCAGCTTGCCGACCTCGCCGAGATGCGCCTCGGTCCAGTAGCCGGACTGGTAGGTTGTCGTCAGCAGCAGCAGGAATCCACCCACGAACGGCCCAACGAGCGCAAACACCAGATAGCGTTTCATCAAGGACTCCTGATACGAGAAGGCATTTATAGCAGCGAGCCGGGAACCTTGGATAGCGGGGTTGCGGGCTGCCCGGGGGGAACAAGTGGCAAGGCGGCGGGTTCAGACTGGAGCTGAAATTGCCCCGTCCAGATTTGGAGCCGCCGATGTCTCGTAAACTGCTGTTGCTGGCGACGATCACGCTCTCGGCCCTCGGTTGCCTGTCGAACGCACCTGCCTTCGCACAAGGCCATATGGGCACGCCGCAGGAGCAGAGGGCCTGCTCGCGCGACGCCTCGCGGCTGTGCCGCAAGGATCTCGGCAATGACGGTGCGGTGCAAGGCTGCCTGCAAGCCAACCGGGCAAGGCTGTCGCGATCGTGCAGCAAGGTGTTCGAGAGCCATGGAATGTAGGAATAGCCATGGAACGTAAGATCGGAACCTAAGATCGGAACGTAAGATCGGCATGTGAGCCCGCACCGCATTTTGCGTGACGGAGGCGCAACAGCTGCGAATTCCTTCGCGGCTCCCATTGAAGCTTCACGGCAATCGCGCATACTCGGCTCGGGCGGCGCAGCACTTTTCGATTCGAATATCAGGAAATCGAGCGACCACATCCGGGAGTGAACACCCGGCATGAAGGCTGTGACATGCGGCAGATCAAGCCGCGTGCGGCGTCCCAACAATCAAGCGGTTTCCAATCCGCGCAACTCGGGGACGCATTTTCATGACACGCTATCGGACTATCGCCACGCTCTTCACCTTCGCCGCCACCGCCATCGCCCTCCAGACGTCGCCCGGCCTCGCCTTCTCGCCCGAAGCGCAGCAGATGTGCTCGGACGATGCGATGCGGCTGTGCTCCAGTGAAATCCCCGACATCCCGCGGATCACCGCCTGCATGGTGCGGAACAAGTCGCATGTCAGCCCCGGCTGCCGCGCCGTGATGGACCGCGAAGCGGCCGCCGCCGCAACGTCACGCAAGCGCGAAGCGGCTGCGCAGTAGCAGTCATTCCGGGGCGACGCGACGGGACCGCGCGGAGCGCGGCCCGGACATGTCGAGCCCGGAATCCATTTCCCTACGTCACGTGCTGCTTGATGGATTCCGGGTTCGCGCTTCGCGCGCCCCGGAATGACAGAAGCCCTACTCGCCCCACTGCGCGAAGGCGTCGTTGAAGGCGCGCTCGCCGGGGGCGCCCTTCTCGATGGCGATGATGGCGCGGCGCTGGTTGGCGTAGACCAGCGGCACGTCGAACCAGGAACGCTCCTTCAGGAGCTGGATGTTGCGGCTGCGGTCGGCGTCGACATTTGACAGACCAACCAGGAAGAAGCCGTCGGTGACCTTGACCGCGAGCCCTGCGAGCGGCGTGCCGCGCGCCTGCTCGTTCGACTTCATCAGGATGCCCGGCACGTTGGAGACACTGCCGCTCGGAAAGTCCGGCGGCAGGATGAAGGTCAGCTCCGCCGTGTGGCTCGCCGGCAGCGACGAGTCGGTATTGCGGCGGAACGACATCGTCATCTTGAACTTGCGATCGGGAATCTCGATGTCGGCGCGCACGGCGACGTCGGCCTTCTGGTTGCCCGAGGCCTTGATCGGCTCCAGCCGCCACACCACCGAGCCGACATATTGCTTGCCCTTCGGGTCGGACGGATCCTCGTCATAGAGCACGACCTTCTGCGCCACCGGCGCGGCCGGCTGGTCGCTCGCCGAGGGCTGGCCGACGCGATCCGGAATCTTCGGCTTGATCTGCGGCTGCGAAGTATCCTTCGGCGCCTCCACCACCTGGGTGGGCGACGGCTTGAACAGATTGGTCGCTGTCTGGACCAGCTGCTTGCCCCAGAGAATGCCGGCGCCGACCAGGATCAGCACGATGCCGATGGCGATCGCGCTCTTGAACGGGAACACCGAGCCCCTGCCGGCGCGCTTCTTGACGTCACGGTCGGGTGCGATGCGTGGACGCGGCGACGGAGGTTGCGGCGCGTAGCGCTCGGCCTCCTCCATCGACTCGTCATAGGAATAAGGCGCGTCGGCTTCCGCGGCGCGGTTTTCCAGGCTCGGCTCGAGCCGGTCGAATTCCGGCGAGGGCGAAGGCACGTTGGCGTAAGTGCGGCGTGCGGCTCGGTTGGCCTGCGCGGCAGCGCCGCCGAGATCGTTGACGTCGGCCGTGATGTCGCGGAAGCCGCGTACCCCGGGCGCCGACGGCACCGGTGGCGGCGGTCCGCCATCCTGCGGGCGGCGCGGAGCGGAGCGGCCGGCCGGAGGTTCCGGCTGGCGCGGCGCATCGAAACGCGGGGCGCGTGGCGGACGCGGGGCATCGCCCTGGTCGTCGCCGCCGACCGGCGGACGCGGCGACGGAGCGGCCGGACGCGCGCGCGGCGGCGCGGCAGGCGGAGCGGATGCGGGCGGATTGTTTTCAGTCGCACGGGCGCTGGCCCGGCGGAACGCATCGCCGCTGCCACCGCCTGCGCGGGCACCGCCGCCGGGGCGCGAGGCCTCGCGGGCACGCTGGGCGGCCTCCGATTCGACCTTGCGGACGGCCTCTTCCAGCGACAGGCGCTCGCGGGTGATCTCGGATTCGGAGAGCGGCGGCTGCACGCTGCGCAGCTGTGCGATCAGCGCCGTGCGCGCCCGCTCATAGAGCGCGCGCCGGCTTTCGCCGGGAGCGTTGGGGTCCAGGGCGGCAATAGCGCGGGCGATCAGCGGATAGTAATCAGCCATTTCAACTCAACTATACCCGCGTCCTGGTAAGAGATCGTTAAGCCTCAAACGGGTTTTGCACCAGGATAGTATCCTCGCGTTCGGGGCTGGTGGAAAGCAGTGCGACCGGGCACCCCACCAATTCCTCGATCCGGCGGACATATTTGATGGCCTGGGCCGGCAGGTCGGCCCAGGACCGCGCATTGGCGGTCGGCTCCTTCCAGCCCTCGATGGTCTCGTAGATCGGCTCGACCCGGGCCTGCGCGCCCTCACCGGCCGGGAAATGATCGATCTCCTTGCCGTCGAGCCTGTAGCCGACGCAGACCTCGATCGTGTCGAAGCCGTCGAGAATATCGAGCTTGGTCAGCGCGAGGCCCGTGATGCCGCAGGTCCGCACGGTCTGGCGGACCAGCACGGCGTCGAACCAGCCGCAGCGGCGCTTGCGCCCTGTATTGACCCCGAACTCGCGACCTCTGCGGCCGATCTCCTCGCCGATCTCGTTCAAGAGCTCGGTCGGGAACGGTCCCTGGCCGACGCGCGTCGTGTAGGCCTTGCAGATACCGAGAACGTAGCCGACCGCGTTCGGGCCGAGGCCCGTTCCGGTCGCGGCCTGCGCCGCCACGGTGTTGGACGAGGTGACGTAAGGGTAGGTCCCGTGGTCGACGTCGAGCAGCGCGCCCTGCGCGCCTTCGAACAGGATGCGCTTGCCGGCACGCCGCTCGGCATCGAGCAGACGCCAGACGGTCTCCGCATAAGGCAGCAGCTGCGGGGCCAGCGCGGTGAGTTCCTTCAGGATCTCCTTGCCGTCGAACTCCGGCAAATTGAGGCCGCGACGGAGCGCGTTGTGGTGCGCCAGGAGGCGATCGATCTTGTGCGGCAGCGTGTTGAGGTCGGCGAGGTCCATCAGGCGGATCGCGCGGCGGCCAACCTTGTCCTCATAGGCAGGGCCGATGCCGCGGCGCGTGGTGCCGATCGCGGTCACCGCATTGGACGACTCACGAAGCGCATCGAGCTCGCGATGCAGCGGCAGGATCAGGGTCACGTTCTCGGCGACGCGCAGATTCTCGGGGCCGACCGCGACGCCCTGGCCGCGCAGCTTGGTCACCTCGTCGAGGAAGGCCTGCGCGTCGAACACCACACCGTTGCCGATCACCGCCAGCTTCGACGGCCGCAGCACGCCGGAGGGCAACAGCGCGAGCTTGTAAGTCTCGCCATTGATGACCAGCGTGTGGCCGGCGTTATGGCCGCCCTGGAAGCGTGCGACGATGTCCGCCTGCTCCGACAACCAGTCGACGATCTTGCCCTTTCCTTCGTCGCCCCACTGGGCGCCGACGACGACAACATTGGCCATTCGCGGGTAATCCTTCGAAGAATTCTCTGTAAAGGCACGATCCAAACGGAAAACCGGGACCCGCTTGTCCGGGATCATGCCTGCGCCCAGCCCAAGTCCCGGCCCAAGGCCGCTCGCATGCGAGGCAGCCCCACCGGATAAAGGAAGCAGCCTCTCTAGGCAAGCAAGAACGGGGCTTTTTTCGGGCCCAAGGCGCGATCCAAGCCTTTGATATCCCCTAAAAATCCGCCTTACCGGGCGCCTTCTACGACGTTAGGCGCGGATGCGGCCGTCAACCACTTCGATGATGCGGTCGCAGCGCCGCGCCAGGCTCATATTATGGGTGACGAGCAGGAAGCTCGTGCCGCTGTCGCGGTTGACCTGCCGCATCAGCTCGAACACGGCGTCGGCCGATTTGGTGTCGAGATTGCCGGTCGGCTCGTCCGCAAGCACGAGGTCCGGGCTCATGGCCAAGGCTCGCGCCACGGCCACCCGCTGCTGCTGCCCGCCCGACATGTTGTTGGCGAGGTTGCCGGCGAATTTCTCGAGCCCGACCTGCGCCAGCAGCCGGTCCGCCCGCGCCTCGATATCAGCCGATGCAAAGCCGCGATCGGCCAGCATCGGCATCATGACATTTTCCCGCGCGGTGAAGGCCGAGATCAGGAGATGGTACTGGAAGACGAAGCCGATGGTGTGGCCGCGCAGGTGGGTGATCTCGGCGTCGCCGAGATCGGCGATGTCCTGGCCCTTGATCAGCAGCCGGCCCGACGTCGGCTGGTCGAGCAGGCCGACGATGTTGAGCAGCGTGCTCTTGCCCGAGCCCGAGGGGCCGATCAACGCCAGGAACTCGCCATGGTCGAGCTCGAGGTCGATGCCATGCAGCACCTCGGTTTCGGTCGGCAGGCCGACATTATAGGCCTTGCACACATTCTCGAGGCGGAGGATTTCGCTAGCCACGGATCGCCACCACCGGATCGAGTTTCGCGGCCCGCACCGCAGGCGCCATCGCGGCGAGCAGGCCCGTGACGGTTGCAAGCAGCGCCGTGTAGACGAACAGGCTCCGCTCCAGGATCAGCGGAAACAGCTCGGTGCCGTCGGCCTGGCGCGCGACCGAGTGCCAATAGACCAGCGCGAATGCGCCCATCGCCGCGCCGAACAGCGAGCCGACGAAGCCGAGCAGGCCGCCCTGCAGCAGGAACACACGCAGGATCTGGCTGCGCGACGTCCCCATCGCGCGCAGAATGCCGATGTCCTTGGAGCGCTGGATCACCGAGACCACCAGCACGGCGGCGATTCCGAACGCGACCGAGAGACCGACGAACAATCGAATCAGGGTGTTGGTGTTCTGCTGGGCCTGAACCGCGGTGAAGAACTGCGCATTGGTCTTGATCCAGCTGTCGGCCTCGACGACGTTGGCGGCCTGGATGCGCTGGGCGATGTCTTCGGCTGCGTAGATGTCGCGGACCGTGATGTCGATCGTGGTGATGCCACCGATCATGCCGAGCAGCGATTGCGCGGTTCGGAGCGCAGCGTAGCAGACGCGCTGGTTGACGCCCTTGTTGCCGAGGTCGACGAGGCCCGAAATCGTAAGCACGCGGGTCGCGCCGGACGCGGCGCGAATGTTGAGCTTGTCGCCGACGGTGGCGCCCAGATCCTTTGCCAGTTCGATGCCGATGATGACGTCCTCGCTGGTCAGGCGCGGCTCGCCGGCAACGATATAGTCCGGCACTTTGACGATGTTGAAATAGGACTCCGGCTCGACGCCCGACAGATTCACGGAGCGGCTGGCATCGCCGCGCACCGCGAGCACGGAGCCGAGGATCGTCGGCGATACCGCAACGACCTCGGGCATCGCCTGCATCTGGAGCCGGATCTTCGGCCATTGATCGATCGAGATCACCCGCTGGCTCGGACGCTGCACCACCGCGTCCTCGATCTCGCCTGCGCGGTTGCGCAGCGGGCGCGCGATCTGGTCGGGCGTGAGCAGCTGGATGTGCGGCTGCGAGGTCAGCACGCGCTTGATGAAGTTCGCCTGCAGCCCCGCAAGCATCGCCGACATGAAGACGATGACGCCGACGCCGATCGAGACGCCGCCGATGATGAAGATGGTCTGGAGCCGGCCTTCGCGCAGAAAGCGCACCGCCATGGTCCATTCGAACGGCAGCCAGCGGTTCATTGCCGTACGGGCCGCACGCGCTGGCCGGTCAGAACGCCGGAACTTTGCGGGATCGCGACATCGCCGGCAGCAAGGCCGTCGGTGATCTCGATCTGGCTGTTGCCGTGCAGGCCAATTTTTACAGGCTTTTGCACAGCACGCCCGTCCTTGACGCCGAGCACCCAGGGATTCCCCGACAAGACGTCGTGCACCGAGCGCAGCGGCAGGATCAGCGCGTCGTCACGCGCAGCCACTTCGATATCGACCGAGACAGTCATGTCCTGCCGCAGATAGTCCGGCGCGTCGGCGACCGTCAGCTTGACTTCGACCGATGCGCGCGAAATGTCGACACCGGGATTGATGTAGGTGATCGCTGCGGCGAAACGCCGGTCCGGATAGGCATCGGCCGAGGCGAGCGCCTTCTGCCCGAGTGCGATCTTGCCGAGATTGCGTTCGTCGATCTGCAGCACGAGCTGCGCGTCGCCGACCGGCGCGAGCACGAGCAGCGCCTTGCCTGGCTGCACCACGGTGCCGCGTTCGACGCTGCGCGTGATCAGGACGCCGTCGCGGGGCGCGGCGATCGTGGCATAGCCGAGCCGGGATTCCGCCGTGTCGAGATTGGCGCGGGCCTGGTTGGCTTGCGTCTGCGCCATCACGTAATCGCTGCCGCCGGGGCTGGCGGTATAGACCTGAAACTCGGCCGAACGCTTCACCGCGCTGGCTACATCGAGCGTCTTCTGCGCATCGTCGAGCGACGCACGCGTCGCATAGCCGTTGTGTTCGAGCTGCGCGGTGCGGTCGTAAGTCTGCTGCGCGTTGCGCAGGGTGGCATTCGCCTGGGTCAGCGCTTCCCTCGCCGAGGGCAGCGTCAGTTCCTCGAGCTGCCTGATGCGGGCCTCGGCCTGGGCCACCGCGCCGTGCGCCTGCACCACGGCGGCGTTCAATTCGCGCGACTCCAGCGAGATCAGCGGCTGGCCCTTGCTGACCTTTTCGCCTTCCTGCACCAGCACCTCCTGCACCGTGCCGGTGATCTGGCTGCCGATTTCGACCCGGTACGGCGTCTCGACATGGCCGCTCGCCACCACGGTCTCGACGAGACGGCCGCGCCTCGCCTCGTCGACGACGACCGCCGGCCCCAGAATCATGCGCACGCTTTGCCAGGCCCCGAAGGCCAGCAGAACGGCGACCGCGAGGATGAACCATTTGTGATTGAGAAATCCCGACCACAGCGCCGCGACGGAGAGCCGGCTCTTATGCTGCGGCAAGGTGATAGTTTGCTCGACCATGACAACGCCATGCAAATCGCGCCGTGCTATTGGGCGGATTCACGTCTCGATTTCGATTGCTGGCCCGGCAAAGCCGGGTGATCCTCTTCAACGCTAGCGTGCCGTCGGCAATCGAGATTGCTTTAGGTCAATAGGTTACGCCGAATTTAGAGGCATCTGGCCGCCACAAGACGCCCTGAAACCGGGAGCACCGCTTGCTGGACAGTCCAACCCGCGCCGACACCAATTTCTGGCAGCTGTCACCGCCTGAGCTCTGCAGCCGACTGGGCTGCGGGCTTACCGGTCTGTCAGCGGCGCAGGCCGAAGAACGCCTCGACCGTTTC
This sequence comes from Bradyrhizobium guangzhouense, assembly GCF_004114955.1. Classification (NCBI taxonomy): domain Bacteria; kingdom Pseudomonadati; phylum Pseudomonadota; class Alphaproteobacteria; order Hyphomicrobiales; family Nitrobacteraceae; genus Bradyrhizobium; species Bradyrhizobium guangzhouense. The sequence goes on along the minus strand of NZ_CP030053.1, from coordinate 1,485,549 downwards.
GGGCCGAATACCGACACACCGCCGCGGATCGAGGGCGCGGCGCGCGCCATCCTGCGCCGGTTGCTCGAACCGTTGTCGCTGATCCTTCTGGTGGCCGGCATCATCTCGATGCTGACCGGCGACGAGATCGGCGGGCTCATCATCGTCCTGATCCTCGCGCTCTCGATCGGCCTCGACACCATCCAGGAGGGACACGCGGTCCGCGCCGCCGAAATTCTCCGCCGCTCGGTGGCCCTGAAGGCTGAGGTCAGCCGCAACGGCGCGTTTGTCGATATCGATGTCGAGCACGTCGTGCCCGGCGATCTCTTGCGCGTCCGCGCCGGCGACATCATCCCGGCCGATGCGCTGATCCTGGAGAGCACCGCCTTCACCGCCGGTGAAGCCGCACTCACCGGCGAGCCCTATCCGGTGCAGAAACGCGCCGGACCATGCGCCGGCCCCGACGACACCTCGAATGCGCTGTTCCGCGGCGCCGTGGCACAAACCGGCGAAGCGATCGCGCTCGCGGTCAGGACCGGCCGCGACACCGTGTTCGGCGCGGCGGCCTCCGCGCTCGCCGAGGCGCAGGCGCCCTCCCCCTTCGAACGGGACTTGCGCGAATTCGGCCTCGTGATCGCGCGCGCCACGCTGGCGCTGGTGCTGGTCGTGCTCACCGTCCGCGTCGTATTCGGTCGTCCCGTGCTCGATTCGCTGCTGTTCGCCGTCGCGCTTGCCGTCGGGCTGACGCCGGAACTGCTGCCGATGATCACGACGGTGACGCTGTCGCGCGGTGCGCTGCGCATGGCGGGGCGCAAGGTGATCGTGAAGCGGCTCGCCGCCATTCACGACTTGGGCGCCATGACCGTGCTGTGCACGGACAAGACGGGTACGCTGACATCGGCCGAGATCACGCTGGCGAGAAGCCTCGATGCCGCAGGCAACGACGATGAGCGCGCCGCGCGGCTCGGCGCCATCGCGGCCTCGCTCGGCGGCGACCGTGGCGCGCTCGACGCCGCCCTCGTCGCCGGACGACCGGACGCCGCGCATGGCTGGACGCTCGCCGGACGGCAGGCTTTCGATTTCTCGCGGCGGCTCGGATCGGTGCTCGCCACCGGCCCCGAAGGCGCGCGATTGATCGTCAAAGGCGCGCCGGAGGCCGTGCTGGAATTGTGCACGATGGACCAACATGCGCGCGAGGCGACGATGGCCCGCGTCCACGCGCTCGCGACCGAGGGCCTGCGCACCGTGGCCATCGCCTCGCGGGCATGGAGCGGCGCGCTGCGCGAGGTCGAGACCGACGATGAAACCGACCTCATCTTCGAGGGTCTCTGCGCCTTCGCCGATCCGCCGAAACCGACGGCCGCAGCCGCGATCGCCCGGCTCGCGGCGGGCGGCGTGAGCCTGAAGGTCCTCTCGGGCGACGACCCGGTGGTTGTGAAGCGGCTCGCCGGACTGGTCGGGCTCAACGCCGAGCGCGTGCTGTCGGGAGCCGACATTGCCAAGCTCGGCGACGAGGCGCTTGCCGTGCAGGTGCGCTCCGCCGATGCGTTCGGCCGGCTCGCACCGGATCAGAAGTCGCGCATCGTGAAGGCGCTTCAGGCCGGCGGCGAGGTGGTCGGCTTCCTCGGCGACGGCATCAACGACGCACCGGCCCTGAAAGTGGCCGATGTCGGTCTTTCGGTCGACGGCGCCACCGGTGTGGCGCAGGCCGCGGCCGACATGATCCTGCTGGCGTCCGATCTCGAAGTCGTCGCCGACGGCGTCGAGGAAGGTCGGCGGACCTTCGCCAACATCCTCAAATATGTCCGCATGGGCGCGAGTTCGAATTTCGGCAACATGCTGTCGATGGCGGCGGCCTCGATCGCGCTGCCGTTCCTGCCGATGCTGCCGACGCAGATCCTGCTCAACAACCTGCTCTACGATCTCTCCGAGCTCGGCATTCCCTTCGACCGGGTCTCGGCGCAGGCGACGGCCAGGCCGCAGGTGTGGAGCATGTCACGGCTGGTGCGCTTTGCCGCGATCATGGGGCCGCTGTCGTCGGTGTTCGACTTTCTCACCTTTGCCGCGCTGCTTTATGTGTTCAAGGCCTCGCCGGACGAATTCCGCACCGCCTGGTTCGTCGAATCCATGGCGACGCAGATCCTGGTGATCTTCGTCATCCGCACCTATGGACGACCCTGGCACAACTGGCCCGATCCCGTGCTTGCGGCCTCTTCTCTGATCGCCCTGTTCGCCGCGATAGCGCTGCCGTTCACGCCGCTCGGGACCTGGTTCGGCTTCGTCGCGCCCCCGCCGGTCATGATGGCCGGCATTGCGCTGCTCGTCGTCGTCTATCTCGCCTGCGCCGAGCTCTTGAAGCCGTTCGCGATCCGCACGGGACCGACCGGCTGAGTTTCCTGTTGCACCGCCTAGCGCATGATGGCGATGCGCCGCGCACCATTGATATCGGGCTCGTTTCCGTGTCTTTGGGCGGGGCCGGGCCGGGAGCCTCGGCGCATGACGCGGGGCCATAACAATACCAATGTCCGCTGCCGGCCAGACCACGAGCGCCGAATCATCCAGCCACAGCTGGATCGCCAACCAGCCTTATCTCCTGCTCAGCATCACCGCGATTTGCTGGGCGGGCAATGCGGTGGTGGGGCGGCTCGCCGCCGGCCACATCCCACCGGTGACGCTGTCCTTCCTGCGCTGGAGCTTCGCTTTCCTGCTGGTGCTGCCGTTCGCCTGGAAGCATCTCGCCCAGGACTGGCCGGCCATCCGCGACAAGCTCGGCCTGATGATCGTGCTGTCGATCACCGGCATCGGCGCCTTCAACACCCTGCAATATTGGGCGCTGGAGCATACCCAGGCGCTCAATACGCTTCTGTTGCAGTCAGCCGCGCCCCTGGTCGTGGCGCTGTGGTCGCTGGTCATCCTCGGAATCAGGCTGACGGGCGCGCAGGCCTTCGGCGTGCTGCTCTCGATGTGCGGCGTGGTGATCATTCTGCTGCACGGCGACCTCACCACGCTGTCGAACATCGCCTTCAACAAGGGCGACCTGATCTTCATCGTCGCGCTGATCATCTTCGCGCTCTATTCGGTGCTGACCCTGAAGCGGCCGCCGATCCACGGCCTGTCGTTCCTCGCCTTCACCTTCGGCGCCGGTGCCGCGTGCCTGATTCCGCTGGAGATCTGGGAGATATCCGCGCGCCCGGTCATGAAGCTCGACGGGCCGAACCTGCTCACGCTGTTCTACGTCTCGGTGTTTCCCTCGACACTGGCCTATCTCTGCTTCAACCGCGGCGTCCGCCTGATCGGCGCCAACCGCGCGGCACCGTTCTTTCACGTCGTGCCGGTGTTCGGCTCGATCATGGCCATGGTCTTCCTCGGCGAACTGCCGCAGGCCTTCCATTTCATCGGCTTCGCGCTGGTGCTGTCGGGCGTTTTCGTGGCGTCGCGGAAGCAGGCGAGCTAGCTCGCCCTGAACTTGCTGTACGCCTCGCTGGTGGCGATGATCACATGCTCGGCACAGCCGTTGACGCGATGCGGGTCGGCATCGCGCTCGTAGGCCTGCGACGTCATCATGTCGAGGAACGCCGCGACGGACGGATAGGAGACCAGCGCGACGAAATCCCATTGGTTGCCCGCGTGCGGGCCGAGCGCGATCGCCCTCGTCTCACCGGTCCACAGCAATGTGCCGCCGCGCGCCTTGATCATGGGCACGGTGATCGCGCTGTAGCGCAAATAGGCATCCCAGCCGGAGCCGTCGCCATCGCGCGAATGGGCGTGGAAACGCATCAGGTTCAGCATCACCACCGGCGCATGCTGGTCGAGCCCTTCCAGCCCCTGGATGTTCAACATATTAACCGCCAATGGCACCTCCCTAAGGTTTGCCTGCATTGTAGCATTGCGGCGGCGGGACTTGTGTCATGACGACCATCCGGCGCAAGGTCGCACGTGACGCCAATGACGATTGCATCGCCCGCGCCAACGGCCTCGAATCCGGCCAGCTGGCTCAACAACCAGCCTTATCTGCTTCTCAGCCTGAGCTCTCTGTTCTGGGCCGGCAATATCGTGATCGCGCGCCATGTCGGCGCGCATGTGCCGCCGCTGACGGTGACGACGATCCGCTGGTTCGGCGTGTTCCTTCTGCTGCTGCCTTTCTCCTGGCCGCATCTGAAGCGCGACTGGCCGGCGTTGCGCAAGAGCCTGCCGCTGATGCTGTTCCTGTCGCTGGTGGGCTTTGCCTTCAACAACGCGATCTCCTACTGGGCGCTGCAATATACCGAGGCGCTCAACGCGCTGTTGATCCAGTCGGCAGGTCCCCTGTTCGTGGCGCTGTGGTCGCTGGTGTTGTTCGGCGTGCGGCTGACCGGCGGGCAGCTCGCGGGAATCGCGATCTCGCTGATGGGCGTGCTGATCATCATCCTCCGCGGCGATCTGGCGGCGCTGGCCAGCATCTCGTTCAACCGGGGCGACATCATGTTCGCCTCTTCGCTGGTCGCGTTCGGACTCTATTCGGCCTTCATCCCGCGGCGGCCGAAGGTTCATCAGCTGTCGTTTTTGTCGTTCACCACCTGCTGCGGCGCCTTCATGCTGCTGCCGACGGCAATCTGGGAGGCCTGGAGCGGCAGGGTGCTGCAGTTCGACACCGTGACGCTGATGACGCTCGGCTGGATCCTGATCTTCCCCTCGACGCTCGCCTATCTCTTCTTCAACCGCGGCGTCGCACTGATCGGGCCGAACCGCGCCGCGCCGTTCTTTCACCTGGTGCCGGTATTCGGCTCGGCGATGGCGATCCTGCTGCTCGGCGAAAGGCTCCAGCCCTTTCACCTGATCGGCTACGCGCTGGTGCTCGCCGGCGTCGTCATCGCCTCGCGCCGGGGCGCGGTGGTCAAGTAAGACGTGGTGCGGACGCGCAACTCGTCTCTTGTCCCGGGCGCAGCGCAGCACGCAGTGATGCGCTGCTGAACCGGGACCCAGTTTGTGGCGGCATGGGCCCCGGCTCTGCAGCGCACCGCTTCCGGACGATGCTTCGCATCGCCGGGGAAGCGCTGCGCCGCGTCCGGGGCACGAGACCGGTGCCCGAATTTACGCCGCGCGAACCTTGGCGAGGAAGCCGTCCACCGCGCTGCGCAGCGCGCCGGACTGGTGATCCAGCTCGCGGGCGTTGGTCAGCACGTCGCCGGCGGCGGTGCCGGTCGCTTCCGCGGCCGAAGTGACGCTGCCGATATGGGCGTTGATCTCGCTCGAGCCGGCCGCGACCGACTGGATGTTGCGGGCGATCTCGCGGGTCGCCTCACCCTGCTGCTCGATCGAGGCCGAGATGCCGGCGGTGATCTCGCTCATCTCGGCGATGGTCTGGGTGATGCCGCCGATCGCTGCGACCGCATCGCTGGTCGAGGTCTGCATTGCCGCGACCTGGGCGGAGATTTCCTCGGTCGCCTTGGCGGTCTGGTTGGCCAGCGCCTTCACCTCGGAGGCGACGACGGCGAAGCCGCGGCCGGATTCGCCGGCACGCGCCGCCTCGATGGTGGCGTTGAGCGCAAGGAGATTGGTCTGCGCCGCGATCGAGTGAATGAGCTTGACGACCTCGCCGATCTTTTCGGCGCCGGTCGAGAGCTCTTGCACCGTGGCGTTGGTGCGCTCGGCGTCGCTGACCGCGCGGCTCGCCACTTCGGTCGAGCGCGTCACCTGGCGCGAGATTTCCGCAACCGAGCTCGACAGCTCTTCGGCGGCGGCGGCAACCGTGCCGACATTGCCGGAGGCCTTCTGCGAGGCCGCGCCGACGGTCGCCGCGCGCGAGGAGGCGTCGCTGGCGGTCGCGGTCATCGACTGCGCCGTCGACTGCATGCCCGTCGCGGCCGAGGAGACCGAGCGGACGATGCCGTTGACGCTGCGTTCGAAGTCGTTGGCAATATCTTCCATCGCGCGGCGACGGTCCGCCGCGGCCCGGTCCTTGGCGTCCTGCTCGCTCTTCTCGATTTCGCGGATGCGGAGCGCGTTGTCCTTGAAGATCTGGACGGTCGATGCCATCGCACCGACCTCGTCGCCGCGGCCGACGCCGGGGATGTCGCCGTCAAGCTTGCCGTCGGCGAGATCCTTCATGCGGGCACCGAGCAAGGCCAGCGGACGGCTGATGCTGCGGCCGAGCAACCAGGCAACGCTGCCGGCGACGATGACGATGCCGAGCACGGCGAGGCCGAGCAGCCAGTAGACCGGGCCCATCTTGGCGTCGATATCGGCGAGATAAGCGCCCGTGCCGAGATACATATCAAAGCCGGGCACCGCGACGGCGTATCCGATCTTGCTGATCGGAGTCTGCTGGCCGGGCTTCACATAGTCATAATAGAGCAGGATCGAGCCGTTGGCCTTGACGCCGTTCATCAGCTCGACCGACAGCTTGCGGCCGTTGGTCACGACGTCCATGCGGTTCATCCCGATCTGCTTCGGATCGGGCGCGAGCTGGGTGATGCCGTCATAAGACGTACCGAACAGATAGCCCGAGCCGTTGTCGTAGGTCATCGCATTGCCGTAGCGACGAAGCTCGGCCATGGCCGCATCCTTCGTCAGCTCGCCGGCGTCGACACGCTTCTTCAGCGCGGCCGCATAGTTGCGGCCAAGATCGACGATCGCCTTGGTCTGATCGATGCGTGCATTCACCATCTCCTGCTTCATCAGGTAACCGGCGAGAACTCCGGAGATACACAGGCCGAACAAGGTAACGCCGACAAGGATGCCAAGCTTGGGGACGATCTTCAGATTGCTCAACTTCACGGGATGGGCTCCGGAGAAAGGGATACGGGCGCGCGAGTGAAACGATAGAAATTGAATCAACTTTTAGTGGGCGACCTCTTAGCAAGTTACTTACGGGCCTCCGTAGAAGCCCGGACGCTGCCGGGAAAAAGGCAAATAATCGCTGGAGCAACAACCGGGAATTGTACGCACTCACGGCGATTTCGCGTAAAAGACGCAAAGGCCCGCCCAGAAGGTGCGGGTGGCAACAAGAACCGACAAACAAAATCGGGAGCAGAAAATGCCGAAATACAGGGTGGTGACGCCGAAGGGCGCGAGCTTCACGGTCGCCGGCAGCGACTATTCATACGAGCGCGAGGCGCTCGATCCGATCGATGCCGAGATCGTCGAGGCGCCGGCCAACGAGGCCGAGTTCATCGCCGCCGCGAAGAATGCCGACGCGATCTACGCCAAGGGCATCCCGATCACCAAGACCATCATCGACGGCTTGCAGAACTGCAAGGTCATCACGCTCGGCTCGGTCGGCGTCGACAGCGTCGATGTGAAGGCGGCGACCGCCCGCGGCATTCCCGTCACCAACATTCCCGACACCTTCATCGAGGAAGTCGCCGACCACGCCATGATGCTGCTGCTGTCGGGCTTCCGCCGCCTGGTCGAGCAGGACAAGATGGTGCGCACCGGCCGCTGGGCCGAGGGACGGCCGGCGCTCCTGAAGATTCCACGGCTGATGGGCCAGACGCTCGGCTTCATCTCGTTTGGCCGCGTCGCGCGTGCGGTTGCAAAGCGCGCAGCCCCCTTTGGCCTGCGCATGATGGCCTACGATCCCTTCATCCAGGAAACCTTGATGTGGGACCACGGCGTGATCCCGGCGACGCTGAACGAGGTGCTGTCGCAATCCGACTTCGTCTCGATGCACGCCCCCGCCCGGCCCGAAGTGCATCACATGCTGACCGAGAAGCATTTTCGGCAGATGAAGAAGAGCTCGATCTTCATCAACACGGGACGCGGCGCCACGGTCGACGAGGAAAGCCTGATCAAGGCGCTGCAGGAGGGCTGGATCGCCCACGCCGCCCTCGACGTGCTGGAGAAGGAACCGCCGTCGCACAACAACCCGATCCTGAGCATGGAGAATGTGACCCTGACCGCCCATGTCGCCTCCGCCTCGGCACGGTTCGACGAGGCGCGCAAGCGCCGGGTGGGCTACGAATTGTCACTGGTGCTTCAGGGCATGTGGCCGGTAAGCTGTGTCAATCCGTCGGTGCTGCAAGACACCGCGCTCCGCCGCTGGCAACCCGTCGGCATGGACCGCGGCCCGAACAGCTAAGGCGGCCGGCGCAACACCGCGCCGAAAGACCGAAACGGCCCTTCACCGGCGACCAACGCCGGGAAGGGAGACATCATAGGGAGGAACCGATGAGGAACGACATCACGCGTCGTGATGCCTTGGCGCTGGGCCTGTCTGCTGCAACGGTCGCTGCCACTGGTGTTGCAGCGCACGCTCAATCCGCGATCAAGGCCGCGGACGTCCCCGCTCCGAAACTGCCGATCGAAAAGGGCGCGAGCCTGCGCATGCTGCGCCCGGTGCGCTTCGTCCAGGCCGACGAGGACGTGTTCCGCGCCAATGCGGCTAAATTCACCAAGGAGACCGGCGTCGAGGTCAAGGTCGATTTCGTCGGCTGGGAGGACATCAACCAACAGACCGCGGTCACAGCCAATTCCGGCGCCGGCCCCGACATCATCATCGGCTTCTCCGATGCACCGCACATCTATATCGACAAGCTGATCGAGCTGACCGATATCGCCGACTATCTTGGCAAGAAGTATGGCGGCTGGCTGAACCTGGCGAAGGCCTATGGCAAGAAGGCCAAAAGCGATACCTGGATTGGCCTCCCGTTCGGGGCCTCCGGCGGCCCGCTGATCTATCGCAAGTCCGTGCTCAAATCCGTCGGGTTCGACAAGGCACCGGACGACCTTCCTGGATTCCTCGACCTCTGCAAGAAGCTGCAGAAAGCCGGCAAGCCCGCCGGCTTTGCGCTCGGCAATGCCGTGGGCGACGGCAACGGCTTTGCCGACTGGATGATGTGGGCGCACAACGCCGCATTGCTGGACGAAGAAGGCAATGTCACCATCAACAGCAAGGAGACCATCGCGGCACTGAACTACGTGAAGGAGCTCTATCCGACCTTCATCGCGGGCACGACGTCCTGGAACGACGTCAGCAACAACCGCGCGTATTCGGCGCAAGACATCGCACTGACGGCGAACGGCGTCTCGCTGTACTTCTCGCTGAAGAACGATCCGGCGACCGCGGCGATCGCCGAGGATTCCGAACATCAGGCGTTGCCGAAAGGTCTTGCACCGGTCTCGCCGATGTCCGGGCTGACGCTGAACGCCATGGTGTTCAAGCACAGCCCGCATCCAAACGCCGCAAAGGCGTTCCTGCAATACATGATGGAAAAGGACCAGTACGAACCGTGGCTCAACGCCAACAGCGGCTACTGGTCGCAGCCGCTGGCAGCCTATGCCGATGCAGCGGTGTGGAAGGGCGATCCCAAGGTCGCAATCTTCAAGGACACCATGAACAGCAACTACTACGCCGGCTACAAGGGGCCGATTTCGACCGCCACGGGCGCTGTTCGCGCGGACTATGTCACGGTGCAGATGTTCGCCTCGGTCGCAACCGGCGCAGCGACGCCGGAGGCCGCAGCCGCAGAGGCGGAGCAGCGCTGCAAGCGGTACTTCCGGCGGCAGAGGTGACGGCCGAGAGGCCGTCATAGCGAGCGAAGCGAAGCAATCCAGAATCCCTCGGCGGATACAGTCTGGATTGCTTCGCCGCACCAGCGCAAAATTGCTTCGCAATTTTGTCGCAGGCTCCTCGCAATGACGGTGAAGTGACTATCTAGAATAGGACAACGCCCTGATGTCCGTGACCACCCTCTCCTCCCCCGCGCTGGCACAGCGGCAGCCGAACTGGCTGGTGCGCCTGTTCGACTACAAGCCGTTCCTGATCGTGATGTGCCTCGCGCCCGCGATCGGGCTGCTCGCGGTGTTCCTGACCTATCCGCTCGGCCTCGGCATCTGGCTCGCCTTCACCGACACCACGATCGGGCAGAGGGGCATCTTCGTCGGGCTGGATAATTTCCAATATCTGCTCTCCGATCCCCTGTGGTGGAATGCGGTCTTCTACAGCATCGTCTACACGGCGATCGCGACCTTCGGGAAATTCGCGCTCGGCTTCTGGCTCGCACTGCTGCTCAACAACCATTTTCCGTTCAAGAGCCTGTTGCGCGCCATCATCCTGCTGCCCTGGATCGTGCCGACCGTGCTCTCGGCGCTGGCGTTCTGGTGGATCTACGACCCGCAATTCTCGATCATCTCCTATCTGCTGGTCGACGTGCTGCACTGGCGGACGAGCAATGTCGACTTCCTCGGCTCGCCCTGGCCGGCACGCTTCTCGCTGATCGCCGCCAATATCTGGCGCGGCATTCCCTTCGTCGCGATCTCGCTGCTGGCGGGGCTGCAGACCATCTCGCCCTCGCTCTACGAGGCCGCCATGCTGGATGGCGCCAGCGCCTGGCAGCGCTTCCGCTACATCACTTTCCCGATGATGATGCCGATCCTCGCCATCGTCATGACCTTCTCGATCATCTTCACCTTCACCGACTTCCAGCTGGTCTACGCCATCACCCGCGGCGGCCCCGTCAACTCGACGCATCTGCTCGCCACGCTGGCCTTCCAGCGCGGCATCGCCGGCGGCGAGCTCGGCGAAGGCGCGGCGATCGCGGTGTCGATGATCCCGTTCCTGGTGTTCGCGACGCTGTTCTCCTATTTCGGCCTGGCGCGCCGCAAATGGCAGCAGGGAGAGGCCAATGACTGACGCCGTCGCCCCAGCCTCCTCCGTCACTGATGCGAAAGCAGCCCCCGAGACCATGGCTTGGGATTCCGGGCTGCGCCGGCTGATGATGATCTATCTGCCGCTCGGCTGCTTCGTGCTGATCCTGCTGTTCCCGTTCTACTGGATGGCGATCACCTCGTTCAAGCCGAACGCGGAGCTGATGAACTACCGGGAGCACAACCCGTTCTGGATCACCTCGCCGACGCTGGCGCACATCAAGCACCTGTTGTTCGACACCGCCTATCCGCGCTGGCTGTGGACCACGATGATGGTCGCGATCGGGGCGACCACGCTGTCGCTGGTCGCGAGCACGCTTGCAGCCTACGCGATCGAACGCCTGCGCTTCCGCGGCAGTCCCTATGTCGGCCTCGGCATTTACCTCGCCTATCTCGTGCCGCCGTCGATCCTGTTCATTCCGCTCGCAACAGTGGTGGTGCAGTTCGGCCTGTTCGATTCCCCGCTCGCGCTGATCCTGGTCTATCCGACCTTCCTGGTGCCGTTCTGCACCTGGCTGCTGATCGGCTATTTCAAGTCGATCCCCTATGAGCTCGAGGAATGCGCGCTGGTCGACGGCGCCACGCGGCTGCAGATCCTGCGGCGGATCACGCTGCCGCTCGCCGTGCCCGGCCTGATCTCGGCCGGCATCTTCTCCTTCACGCTGTCCTGGAACGAGTTCATTTATGCACTCGCTTTCATCCAGAGCGGCGCCAACAAGACCGTGCCGGTCGCGATCCTGACCGAGCTCGTCACCGGCGACGTCTATCAATGGGGCGCGCTGATGGCGGGCTCGCTGCTCGGCTCGCTGCCGGTTGCGATCTTCTACTCGCTGTTCGTGGATTACTACGTATCGTCGCTCACTGGCGCGGTGAAGGAATGACGAGCGGCGTGCGATCGCGTACGACCGTGCAATCCTGATAGACCGCCTGCATCTTTCGTCGCACCTTGCCGCACACACGGCGGGGTCGATCCTTGGCACCGTCGATCGCCGCGCAAGAAAGCGAGCATCGCATGGGATCGCCAAAGCTCCATCCAATGTCCCGACGCGGCTTTTGCCTGTGTTGCATCAGTAGCGCCGCCGTCGCGGCAACCGGGGGATGGCTCAGCCCGCGGCAGGCCTACGCCGAAGCGCGCGGCCTGGTCAGCCTGATCAAGGACAGCGCGGCGACATCACCGATCAAAACCTACAAGCTGCGCAACAACATCAGCGTGCTCGAGGGATCCGGCGGCAACGTCGCCGTCCTCACAGGATCTGACGGCAAGCTTCTGGTCGACGCCGGCATCGGCGTCTCTCAACCTCAGCTTAGCAAGGCGTTGACCGAGCTCGGCAACGAACCGATCGCCCAACTGATCAACACGCACTGGCACTTCGACCATGCCGACGGCAATGAATGGCTGCAGAAGGCAGGCGCGAAAATCATCGCGCACGAAAATACCCGCAAGCACCTGTCCGTCGTCCAGCGCGTCGAGGATTGGGACTACAATTTCCTCGCCCTGCCCGCGAACGCCGTTCCGGCCGAGGTTTTCTCCGGAGATCATCACCTCAAGGTCAACGGCGCCTCCATCACCCTAAAATATTACGGACCCGCGCACACTGACGGCGATATCTCCGTGATGTTCACCGAGGCCAATGTCCTTCACGCCGGCGACACCTACTGGAACGACATCTATCCATTCATCGACTATTCGACCGGCGGCAGCATCAACGGCATGATCGCGGCGTCCGATGCCAATCTCGCCATGGCCAACAACGACACCATCATCATCCCCGGTCACGGCAAGCCCGTCAGCAACAAGGCCGAGCTGCAGGACTTCCGCGACATGCTGGTCGCTGTCAGGGACAATGTCGGCAATCTCAAGAAACAGGGAAAGACGCGCGAGGAGACGCTGGCCGCCAAGCCGACCGCCGCGTTCGACGCGAGATGGGGCCAGTTCCTCGTCGACCCCGGCTACTTCACCCGACTGGTCTATGAGGGCGTGTGAGACCCGGCGCGCGGCTGCGCGCCTGGGAAGGCCCTCTGTGCGGGAGTGGGAGTAGACCGCCGCAATTGCCTGCAAACTAGCCGGACGGCACGATCACCATGCTCTTGTCCTTCGGCCAGCGGACGCGCCAGGCGAAATTGATATCCTTGATCTCGCCGGGCTTGGCGTCGAACGACCATTCCAGCACGCCGCGCTTGTCCCGGATGTCTTTTGACGTGGGCGGCGTGGTCGCGGGCAGCATCTCGACCACGATCTCGTCATTCTCGCTGACCGGCAGCTGGTCCTCGATCGCGACGTGGATCGGGAAGTCGTGGCCGTTGCGGACAGTGGTCTTGAAGGCGCGCTCGTCGGTCTTGGACGTCGTCACGATCAGGCCGGCCGAGCCCTCATTGCGCTTGAGCACGGCGCGCTCGATCTTGACCTTGTCGTCGGCGCCGAAGCCGAGCCGGACGACGTCGTCCTTGGCTGATGCCGAGAGCTTGCCGCGGCCGACGAAGATGCCGTCACGATAGATCGCGACCTTGCCCGGCAGCAATGTCGTGTCGTCGGTCTGCTTGAAGCTGGCTTCGAGGAAGGCGGTGGGATCGATCACCGGCGCGGCGCGGACCGCCAAATCAGCTGGCACGCTCATCGCGGCGATGCGCAGGCTCTTGGCGCCCTCGGCGGCACCGAGGCTGACGCGGCCGGGGATTTTGAAGGTGGCCTGGAAGTCGCCGATCTCCGCAAGCGCTTGCTGTTCGTCCGCACGTTGGGCCGGCAGATCAAATTGGTCCTTGTCTCGTGCTGCCTCCACTTTTCGCAACATCGGTGCTGCCGAAGGCATTCTCTCCTGCATCTGCATTGCGCCGGCCGCCATCGGCTTCGGCAGCTGCGGATATTGCGCCACCAGCGAGCCCAGCTCCGGCGCGCTGCCGCCGCGGGCGATCCGGACCGTGGAAACGCCGAGCGTAACGTTCGACCAGTCCTCGCCGGTCGATTGCGTGACCTCGGCGCGACGGACCAGCTCGAGCTGCGGCTTGCGATCCTTGGCGGCGGTGTCGAGCCGGGCATCATAGAGCGGCAGCCAGCGCGCATTGCGGACGTTGTAAGTCACGCGCAGCGTGGCCTTTGTCGCGGCGGCCGATGCGACGTCGATGCGGACCTCGAGCTTGCTCGGCGGCTTGGCGGATCGATCGGCCTCGAGCTGCGCGATCTGGCGGTCGATCTCGCGCTGCTTTCGCGTGGCATCGCGGATCGCGGAATCTGCGGCCGCAACTTCCTCCGCCACCGCGGTGAAGGCCGCGCGCCATTCGGTGATCGGGCGCGCCTCGCCTTTCTCGCCGAGGCCGGCAGGAGAGGCTTCGGCAAAGCGCTCCGCGAATTTGCGCCGGGCGGTGGCCGCATCGATCGCGCCTTGCAGATCGGCGCGCTCGTCCTTGAGCGCCTCGATGCGCTTGTCGAGCTCGGGAAGATTGACCGGCGGCGCCGCGCGAGGCGGGCGCGCGTCGATGGTGCCGATGGTGAGCTTTGCGCCCGCCTCACCCTCGACGCGGAGGGAGGAGGGATCAAGCGAGAGCGGAAAATCCTTTGCGACCAGCGTGCTCTCGCCCGGCGCAAGGTCCATCGCGATCACGCGCGTGACGGTCGCGCCATCGGGATAGACGGTGACGGCGTCGATGGCCGATGTAGCGTCCACATCGGCGGCCCATGCGGGCAAAGCGAGTGCCGTGGTCACCAGAACCAGGCTCGTCGTCGCCAGACATCTTGCGGTGATGCGCATCAAACTTCTCCCTGCCGATATCGCCGCGCCGCCAGCCGGACGCGCGAAAACATGCCACGCCATCGTGGTGAGACGCGGCAGGGAAGGAACCGGTTCGATTGGGGTTTCCGTTGGGCGCCGCTGCGGCAGCACCATGGCCGCGGAACGCGTCACCGCGCCGCGGCACAACGTCGATCGAAGAACTAACCGTCAGACCCGGCTGGGCGAACCCTGGCCGAAGATACGACGAAGCAAATCCGTCACGTTCTTGGCGCCGGCCTTCTTCAAAATGCTGGCGCGATAGCCCTCGACCGTGCGCGCACTCAGATGCATGCGGCGGGCGACCTCCTTGTTGGTGAGGCCGGCCGCCAGATGCGCGAGCACGTCGCCTTCCCGCGCGGTCAGGGGCTCGCAACCGGCCAGCCAACGCTGCCGGCTCGTCTCGGGCTGTGCGGATTCGTCGATCGCGGCGTCGATCCGGCCGACGATATCGTGGGTGCGGAACGGCTTCTCGATGAAGTCGGCAGCTCCGCTCTTTATGGCATCGACCGCCATGGCGATGCTGCCATTGGCCGAGGTCACCAACACCGGCGCCATGCAGTTCTCCTCGCGCAGACGCTTGAGCACGACGAGCGCGGAACGGTCAGGCGGCATCTCGAGCAGTACGCAGGCCGGCATCCGCTCCTTGGCTTCCGACAGCAGCGATGCGCCGTCGGCGAAGCAAATCACATCATAGGCGCTCTGTTGAAGCGCGTTGGACAATTGTTCGCGAGAGGCGGCGTCGGTTTCAATGACGAATACCTCACCCTTGGAAAGCATGTTCCCCGGCATAATCCCGATCCAGCAATGTCTTGGTCAAAATGATATGCGACGGCCGGGGGCCTCATCGCGCCCCGCCGTCATCGGCACGGCATTCGCGCCCGTGCTTCGCTTTCCCCTATGTATGTTCCAACGGGTTCCGGGATTTGACGGATCGGGACAGATACTTTACATTTCGGGACATCTGCGGGAATAGCTGACAGGAACGGGTCGCATGACCGACCTCATTCGCAGCGCAGGCTTGAGCTGTTACCCGGAGGTCGCCCGGTCGGTCGGGCTCGATCCCCGTCAGATGATGCGCAAGGTCAGGCTGCCGCTGGCCATCCTGGACAAGCCCGATACACCCATTGCGGTCCCTGCCCTGCGTCGCCTGCTTGAGATATCGGCAGCGGAGTCCGGTGCCGAAGATTTCGGCCTACGGCTTGCCGAGCGCGGCGGCCTCACCAATTTCGGCGCGGTCGGCCTGATCGTGCGCGAACAGGCAACCGTCGGCGAAGCGATCGAGGCTTTCTCCCGCTTCATTCATGTCCATCACGACGGCATGAAGCTCGAGATCGTCAGAGACAGGCAGACCGTCACCATCATCTTGCATCTGCGCGGCCGGCAACCAACCGCGCCGCGCCAGTCGATCGACATGGCACTCGGCAGCGTCCACCGTATCATCCAGTCGCTGTTCGGCAGCGACTGGCGGCCGCAGGAGGTGCATCTGCACTACCCACCGCCGCACGACCCCAAGCGCTACCGCGACTTCTTCGGCTGCCGCGTGAGTTTCAACGCGGAGGAGGACGCGGTTCTGATGTCGGCGCACGACATGGAGCGCCGGATTCCGAGCGCGCACCCCTTGATCGCGAGCTATCTGCGCAAGCGGATCGAGGCGATCGAGAACCGGCCCGCAGGCTGGGAGGAGAAGGTCGACGAGGTCGTGCGCAGCCTGCTTGCGAGCGGCGACTGCACGGTCGAGCGCGTCGCCGAGTATCTGGCCTGCACCCGCCGCACCATCCACCGTCACCTCGCCGCATCAGGCACCAGCTTCTCGGCGATCCTCGATGCGCAACGCGCCGATCTCGTGATTCAACTGATCGAGGATCCCGGCCGGCCGCTGGCGGATATCGCCACGCAGCTCGGCTTCTCCGCGCAAAGCGCCATGGCCCGCTGGTTCCGCAACCACTTCGGCTGCACCATCACGGAGTGGCGCAGAGGCGTGCGGCCGCTGCCAAAAGCGGCCGCTGACGCCCCATCGGCTTCAGCGGCCTAGATTTCAGCGTGCCGGGGCGGCCGCGCCCATGATGGCGAGTGCGCGCCGAGGATTGCCTGTCAGCAACGGGCCGAACGCGATGGCAAAGCCGAGGAAGGCGACGATCCAGCCGCAGGCAGCGATGTGCAGCAACGCATCGCCATGCGCAGGGAGCACAACGGCAGCAACGCGCGCCAGTGCCGCGACGATGATCGCACCATAAATGACTTGTGTGGCCGGCGACGCCGTCAGCGCCTGCCCGGTATGGCCAAGGCTCGCGCGCGTCATCACCGCGAGCGTCATGATTCCGGCCGCCCCCGCCATCCAGGCATGAATGCCTGCGCTCGGCGGCAGCACGCCGAAGCCAGCCAGGGCGTTCAGGATGAAGCCAAGCGGGACGAAGGCGTATCCGACATGCAGGATCGCAAGCAGCCGCTCGCGCGCGGTGCGATCACCGGCCCAGCGCGCCAGCCGTACCAGATGCAGCGCGCCTGCGAGCGTCATCGCGACACCACTGACAGTGTTCAACGGTGCCACGATCCACGTGATCAGCGCGAGCGCGCTCAATCCGATCACCACGCCGTCAAACCGTCCGAACGGCACCGGCACACGGCCGGGATTGAACTTGACCAGCCAGTTGCGGGTGAAGCTCGGAATGATGCGACCGCCGATCAGCGAGATCAGCAGCACGACCACACTGACGCCGATTCGGATGCTGACATCGGCCGCACCGCTGAAATGCGCTTCGAGATGGAAGGCGACGTTTCCCGACAGCAGCAGCAGCACGAGCGCCGCGACAGGCAGATTGCGCCAATTGCCGCCGGCGACGATCTCGCGCGCTGCAGCCGCAACGACCAGCGCCAGGAAGGCCGCATCGACGGCAAGCGCAAACGCCCAGCCGATCTCGGCAGACAGCACGACCGCCGCACGCCCGGCGAGCCAGACCACCACCAGCACGCCCAGCGGCGTGCCCTGGATCGGCAGCCGCCCGGTCCAGTTCGGGATCGCCGTGAACAGAAACCCGGTAATGACGGCGGGCAGGAAGCCAAAGAGCATCTCATGGACGTGCCAATCCCGCGGCGCGAAGGCGGACGTCACCGACAGTTCGCCATAGAACATGGGCAGCCAGACCAGGATCGACAGCGCCGCCTGAATGGCAGCGAGCAGGAAGAAGGGCCGAAAGCTGTTCGCAAACAGCTGAAAGCCCTGAAAATTACGGGATCGAGCGCCAGCCATGGGACAACTCCAGCAGATTCAGACCATTGGTTGGAAAAATACTGCTGCGTAGCCGGCGCGTTTTGCGCTATCGCAAACTGCCTGATGATTGCAGGTGCCATCACACTCCCTGATGCCAAGGAGGCAGAATGGCCAAAGTCGACACATCGCTGGTTGCGCATTTGCCGCTGTTCGCCGGTGTCAAGCCGGATGATCTCGACGAGATTCTGCGCGAGGCCCGCTCCGCGCGCTACCCCAGGAACACCGCCATATTCGAGCAGGGCGCAGACGCACAGTCGTTCTTCCTGCTGCTGCACGGCCATGTCCGCGCGGCCAAGACCACGCCGACCGGCGAGCAGATCGTGGTGCGCTATGTCGCGCCCGGCGAGACGTTTGGGCTGGCGATGGCGATCGGAGCCGCGCACTATCCGGCAACCGCGCTCGCGGTCGACGATAGCGTCGTCCTGATCTGGCCCACGTCGGCATGGCCGCGCCTGGTCGAGCGGTTCCCCGCGCTTGCTGCCAACACGATGCAGACCGTCGGCAAGCGGCTGCAGGAGAGCCACACCCGTATCCTGGAAATGTCGACCCAGCAGGTCGAGCAGCGCGTCGCGCATGCGCTGCTGCGGCTCGCCAATCAATCTGGCAAGAAGCTCGACCACGGTATCGAGATCGACTTCCCGATCAGCCGCCAGGACATTGCACAGATGACCGGCACCACGCTGCACACGGTCAGCCGCATCCTCAGCGGCTGGGAGAGCCAGGGTCTCGTCGAGAGCGGCCGGCAACGCATCATCCTGCGCGAACCGCACAAGATCGTCGTGCTGGCGGAGCGGAGCCCGGACAGCGGCGCCGCTTGACAATTGGAGTGAGGACGCTTCCGCTTACGGCGCAAGCGCTCCCTCACCCCGACATCCGCGCGCCCGGCGCAGATTACGACCTGCTTCACGCCGGCACACGATCGCTCAGCGCGGCCAGGAATTTGTCGCGGTCAATGCCATGCTCGCGGCAAGCGTCGTCCACGGTGTGGAAGGTCGCGATCGGACAGCCGACACAGGCCATCCTGAAGGCGAGGAACACACGGATTGTGTGCGGCGCGTTGCGCATGATGTCATCGACCAGATCGTCGGATCCGAAGGGCATGGACAACTCCGTTCCGAACTGACGATAGCGGGGTTGGCCGGAGGTTCTTTGTTGAAGCGCAAGCTGTCGCTCGTTCCTCAACTCGTCATTCCGGGGCGCGCCACTTGGCGCGAGCCCGGAATCCATCGTGCGGCCGATGACGTGGAGCGATGGATTCGGGGTTCGTGTTTCGCACGCCCCGGAATGACGGAGAGAGGCTACACCGCCCGGCTGTGCAGCTGCTTGCCCGGATCCAGATGCGCATCGAATGCGGCGGCGACGCTGCGGACCAGGAAGCGTGAGTCGTTCGCGACCGCGAGACGATCGCCGTCCAATCTCACCACACCGTCCGAGATCAGCGATTTCAGCCGCGACGCCGATTGCAGCATCGCCCCCGGCTCGGCGCCATGGCGTGCGCAGATGTCCGCGAGATCGGCGCCGAACTCGCACATGATCCGTTCGATGATGTCAGCGCGCAGCCGGTCGTCTTCCGTGAGTCCATAGCCCTTTGTGGTGGCGAGGCGGCCGCTGGCGATGCTCTGCTGATAGGCGCCGACCTGCACCTCGTTCTGGACGTAGCCCTGTGGCAGATGTCCGATTGCGCTGGCGCCGAAGCCGAGCAGGACCTCGCCCTTGTCGGTGGTGTAGCCCTGGAAATTGCGCCGCAGCGTTCCCTTCTCGCAGGCCACGGCCATGGCATCATCGGGTCTGGCGAAATGATCGAGGCCGATCTGCACATAGCCGGCCTCCTTCAGCGCGTTGGCGATGGCGCAGGCCTGGTCGTGCCGTGTAAGACCGTCCGGCAAATGGGCTTCGCTGATCATGCGCTGGTGCTTCTTGAAGCCAGGCACATGCGCGTAGCCGAACACCGAGAAGCGGTCGGGCGCGAGCTCGAGCGAGCGACGCACCGTATCCAGGCAGGATGCGATCGTCTGGTGCGGCAAGCCGTAGATCAGATCGAAGTTGATTCCTCCGATACCTGCCTGCCGCAGCATGCCGACGACGGAGGCGGTCTGCTCGCGGCTCTGCACACGATTGATGGCGCGCTGAACGACGGGATCGAAACTCTGCACGCCAAGGCTGGCGCGGTTGACGCCGGACAGCCGCATGGCCTCGACCATCTCGCCGGTCAGGGTGCGCGGATCGATCTCGACCGCGATCTCGGCCGAGGGCAGCACGACAAAGGCATGACGCATCGCGGCCATCAGCTCGGCAAAGGCCTCCGGCGCCATGATCGTCGGCGTACCACCGCCAAAATGAATGTGCTCGACCTTGATGCGGCGACCGATGGTGTCAGCGACGAGTGCGATCTCGCTGAGGAGAGCCCGCTGATAGGCCGCGACAAGCTCATCGCGGCGGACGATCTGGGTATGGCAGCCGCAATACCAGCACATCTCCCGGCAGAACGGCACGTGCAGATAGAGCGATGCGCTCGCGCCCGAGGGAAGCTCGGACAGCCAGCGTGAGTAGGTGCCGGCACCGATCTCCGGCGAGAAATGCGGCGCGGTCGGATAGCTCGTGTAGCGCGGCAATCTCTCTTCGCCATAGCTCGCCGCGAGGTCGGTCCTCATGTCTTACCCATTCGTAAATCAGTGCTGCACGCGGGCGCAGCAGCCCGGATGGCACAAGATGACCCGTTTTCCGCCAGACCACCTTGCGCTCGCTCAAAGTCGTGGCGCCGGATCGCACATCGGGACACCTCTGTCGGTGCAGCTCTTAAGGGATTCACCGGAGCCGAATCCGGCAAAAGCTTGTCGCAGCGCAAACACGCTTGCCGCAACAGGCGCACACTGCATTCGTCATCAAACGCTTTTCAGATGAAGGATGCTTTCGATGTTTACCCGCAGAGCCGCATTGATCAGCGCCGCCGCGACCGCCCTGATGCTGGCAGCACCCGCTTTCGCCGCCAACGATCTCAACCTGCCGCGGCAGAAGGTAGAGCTGGTTGCGCCGCCCTTCGTGCATGCGCACGAGCAGGCGACCAAGCAGGGCCCCAAGATCATGGAGTTCACGCTTACCATCCAGGAGAAGAAGGTCGTCATCGACGAGAAGGGCACCACCTTCCAGGCCATGACATTCAACGGCTCGATGCCGGGCCCGCTGATGGTCGTGCATGAGGGCGACTATGTCGAAGTGACGTTGGTCAATCCCGCGACCAACTCCATGCCGCACAATATCGACTTCCACTCCGCCACCGGCGCACTCGGCGGCGCCGCGCTCACCTTGATCAATCCCGGCGAGCAGGTCGTATTGCGCTGGAAGGCCACGCGGACCGGCGTGTTCGTGTATCACTGCGCACCGGGCGGCCCGATGATTCCCTGGCACGTCGTCTCCGGCATGAACGGTGCCGTGATGGTGCTGCCGCGCGACGGACTGAGCGACGGCAAGGGCCACGCGCTGAAATACGACAAGGTCTATTATATCGGCGAGCAGGACCTGTACGTGCCGCGCGACGAGAAGGGCAATTTCAAATCCTACGACTCGCCGGGTGAAGCCTTCACCGACACGGAAGAAGTAATGAAGAAGCTCATCCCGTCCCACGTCGTGTTCAACGGCAAGGTCGGCGCCCTCACCGGCAAGAACGCCCTGACGGCGAATGTCGGCGAGAACGTCCTGATCGTGCATTCGCAGGCCAACCGCGACAGCCGTCCGCACCTGATCGGCGGCCATGGCGATTATGTCTGGGAGACCGGAAAATTCTCCAATCCGCCCGAGACCGGGCTCGAGACCTGGTTCATCCGCGGGGGCTCGGCGGGAGCTGCGATGTACAAGTTCCTGCAACCCGGCATCTACGCCTATGTCACACATAATCTGATCGAAGCCGCCGACCTCGGCGCCACCGCGCACTTCAAGGTCGAGGGCAAGTGGAACGACGATCTGATGACCCAGGTGAAGGCGCCTGCCGAAATCCCGGCCGCCAGCACCAACTAAATGCGACAAGGGGCCGGCCATCACCGGCCCCTTCTTGCTTCGGGGGACGACCATGCTGATTGCATTCAAGGTCAAATTGCTGCTCGCCTGCGCTGCGGGCTTCGCGGGACCCTTGGCCGTTGCGCCACTCGTTTCCGAGATGACAACGTCCAACGCGCAGGGCGAGCCCGCGATCGTCGAGATCGCCGCGGGCAGCTTCGCCTATCGCGAGGCCGGCGATTTCACCCGCGGCGGGCAGCAGGCCGAGGCGCCGCTGCACACGTTGCAATTCACGAAGCCGCTCCACGTCATGCGCGAGCAAGTCTCATCCGCCGACTACCAGCTTTGCGTGCGAGACGGCGAATGCCGCGCGCTTGATCGCGGCGTCGCGATTGCGCCAGACCGCCCTGCGGTGCAGGTGAGCTGGTACGACGCACAGGCCTATGCGAGCTGGCTATCGCGCAAGACCGGCCATAATTACCGCCTGCCGAGCGACGCCGAATGGGCCTTTGCGGCGGGCTCCCGGTTCAGGGACGACGGCGTGCCCGCGGATGCGGACAATCCTGCAAGGCGCTGGATCAGCCGCTACGAGCGCGAATCCGAACGCGACCTTTCCGACACCACGGCCTATCCGTTCGGCAAGTTCGGCCTCAACGAGCGTGGCGTGTCCGATGTCGCAGGCAATGTCTGGGAGTGGACCTCGACCTGCTTCGTGCGCTCGCGCGTCGATGCATCAGGAAACGCAGGCCGCCCGACGGTGAATTGCGGGGTACGCGTCGCCGAAGGCGCGCACCGCGCCTACGTCACCGACTTCATCCGCGACGCCCGCGCCGGCGGCTGCGCACAGGGCGTGCCGCCCGCCAATCTCGGTTTTCGTCTGGTCCGCGAGGACCGGTCATGGGTGGCGAACGTGTCGGCGCGGCTGGGAAAAGTGTGGGCGAGGTCGTAGCAGAGCAACACCGCTGTCATTGCCCGCGAAGGCGGGCGATCCAGTATTCCAGAGACGACGTCAATTGAAACGAGAGGCCGCGACTTACTGGATGCCCCGCCCCCGTGCGCAATTGCGCACGAGGCGGGGCATGACAACATCAAGCGCGGTGGGCAAGCACGTTCAAATCGTCCGCGCGAACATGCGAAAGCCCGGCGCTCCGATGATCGCCTCGAAGGCGGGGTCGCGCTTCTCGTCCGCAAAGGCAAAACCGGCCTTGGCATAGGCCCGCTCTGCCGGCTCGTTGCCGATCAGGAACGAGATCGTTGCGCGATTAAATCCAGCGGTCCGCCCCTTCTCGAGCGCTTGCGCGATCAGTGCCTGCACGAGGCCGCGGCCGCGATAGGCCGGGTCGGTCGCGACATGCTCGATCATCCAATCACCCTCGCCGCCTTGAACCCAGCAGTCCCGGACATAGGCACCGCGTCGGCGGATAGCCTCCAGCTCGGACGCGGTCAGCCCGGTCGCGGCGCCCACCTCGGCGATCGCAGCCCACGCCGCCGGACCGGTGCCGGCCGCGGGTAAGGCACAGAGCGCAGCGGCGGGCTTGTCATCGCATTCAGCGATCAGGAAGCTCCGATAATGCCACATCGACACGGCCTGCGCGGTGGCGATGCGCGCTATGAATTCGCGGCACTGCTGTTCCGGCCAGCCGAGGGCAATGTCGAACCAGCCGCGCGGCCGGTAGCCGCGCTGCGATGGCAGGATGGTTCTGGCGATGAAATCGGCGTCGTCGGGACGCGCAGACCGTATCGTCATGCGCGCCCCTTTGTGTCGACCTTACGTGTTCTTCAGCGCGACGCGGAATTCGGCCTCGGTCTTTTCCTTGACCTCGTCGAGCGTGACACCGTCGGCGAGCTCGATCAGGGCCATGCCGCCGTCACCGTGCTTGTCGATGGTGAAGACCGCGAGATCGGTCACGACCATGTCGACGACGCGCTCGCCGGTCAGCGGCAGGTTGCACTTCTTCAGGAGCTTGGCGCCGTCCTTGGCGGAATGCTCCATCACCACGACGACGCGCTTGACGCCGGCGACGAGGTCCATCGCGCCGCCCATGCCCTTGACCATCTTGCCGGGGATCATCCAGTTGGCGAGATCGCCGTTCTGGGCCACCTGCATGGCACCGAGGATCGACAGATCCATGTGGCCGCCGCGAATCATGCCGAAGGAGTCGGCCGACGAGAAATAGCTCGTCGACGGCAGCTCGCTGACGGTCTGCTTGCCGGCGTTGATGAGATCGGCATCTTCCTCGCCCTCAAAGGGGAACGGGCCCATGCCGAGCATGCCGTTCTCGCTCTGCAGGCTGACATCGACGCCATCGGGGATGTAGTTCGAGACCAGCGTCGGGATACCGATGCCGAGATTGACGTAATAGCCGTCACGCAATTCCTTCGCGGCACGCGCAGCCATCTGTTCACGGGTCCAAGCCATCAGATTTCTACTCCTGTTCCGGCCGGGGGTGCGCTCGTCGGACGCGGGCGGGTGTTGCGGAATTCGATGCGCTTCTTGGCCGTGCCGACCTCGACGATGCGCTTCACGAAAATGCCGGGCGTGTGGATGTGATCGGGGTTGAGTTCACCGGCGGGAACCAGGTGCTCGACCTCGGCCACGGTGACCTTGGCGGCGGTCGCCATCATCGGGTTGAAGTTGCGGGCGGTCTTGCGGTAGATCAGGTTGCCGGCGGTGTCGCCCTTCCAGGCGTGCACGATGGCGAGGTCGGCGAACAGGCCGCGCTCCATCAAATACTTCTCGCCGTCGAACTCCTTCACTTCCTTGCCTTCGGCGATCAGCGTGCCGACGCCGGTCTTGGTGTAGAAGGCCGGGATGCCGGCGCCGCCGGCGCGGATGCGCTCGGCCAGCGTGCCCTGCGGGTTGAATTCGAGTTCCAGCTCGCCGGCGAGGAATTGCTGGGCGAACAGCTTGTTCTCGCCGACATAGGACGAGATCATCTTCTTGATCTGGCGGGTTTCCAGCAGGCGCGAGAGACCGATGCCGTCGACGCCGGCATTGTTCGAGACGACCGTCAGACCCTTGACGCCGGAGTCGCGGATCGCGTCCGACAGCGACTCGGCGATGCCGCAGAGGCCGAAGCCACCGGACATGATCATCATGTTGTCCTTGAGAACGCCCTCGAGCGCCGACTTGGCGTCGGGATAGACCTTGTTCATGCAAAAACCCTCGACTGAAACCTGAGAGGCGTCGCGCCCTTATTGGCGGCGATTATTAGGCGAAATCGTCCGAAGCCGTCAATGATACGGGGTTCTCCGTTCCGAGGGGCGGTGCTAGAAGCTGCCCACACCGTGGGCAGTACCGTCCGCGGCCTTGAAAGCGACAAGAAAACCCATCAAGTTGCGGCACTTAACATAACAAGACTCGGGCAGGATCTTGGGCGCAGGGCGCGCAGGTTTCCCGGCCCGCCTTTCCGGCTCAAACGACCAACCCGATCAGGACATGCCATTGACCATGGCCCAAGGAATGAAGCGCCTCGGGACGCCGATTGCGGCGCTGCTCGGCGTGGCGCTGATCGCCCTGATCGCGACCTCCTGGCTCATCAACCGCGACGCGCTGCGCAAGGCGGTCGAAGCGCAGATCCGCGACGTCACCGGGCTCGAGCTCAGCGTCGACGGCAACATCGACATTTCCGTGCTGCCGGCGAGCTACATCTCGTTCCATGACGTCGGCCTCAAGGGCGGCGGCACCGCCGACCCCGCGCTCCATGTCGACGTGCTCACCGCCAACCTCCGGCTGCTGCCGCTGCTGCTGCAGCGGTTCGAGATCGCCGACCTGACGCTGCTGCGGCCGCATATCCATGTCAGCCTGAAGCCGGACGGCGAGAGCAACTGGACACCGTTCATCCAGACCATTGCGCGGACGATGAAGCCCGGCGCCGACAACCAGGTCTCGTTCTCCGAGATCAGGATCCAGGACGGCGTGCTCGACTATCTGGATGCCGCCACGAACGCCACCGAGAAGCTCGAGGACATCGACCTGTCGCTGGCCTGGCCCTCGATCTCGCGCTCCTTCGCCGCAACCGGCCAATTCGACTGGCGCGGCGAACGCGTCGACGGCTCGATCAGCTTTGCCGATTTCGTCGCGGCGCTCTCGGGCGAGCGCTCCGGCCTGAAGGCGCGTATCGCCAGCGCGCCGCTCAAGCTCGCCTTTGACGGCAGCGTCGCCAACCGCACCAGCCCGATGATGGAGGGAACGCTCACCATCGACAGCCCGTCCCTGCGCAACGCGTTGCGCTGGACCGGCCAGCCGCAGCCCGGCAGCGGCGGCTTCGGCCGCTTCGCGCTGAAGGCCCGCGCCAACGTCGTCGGCGCCTCGATCGCGCTGACCAATGTCAATGTCGAGCTCGACGGCAACACCGCCGAAGGCGTCATGACCTATGCCAACAATGGCCGGCAGACTCTGCAGGCAACGCTCGCCGCCGACGCGCTCGACTTCACGCCTTATATCTCCACCTTCCGCCTGCTCGCGAGCGGCGCGCGCGACTGGAACAGGCAGTTGTTCGATCTCAACGGTTTGTCGAGCACCGACCTCGACATGCGCCTGTCGGCCGCCAAGCTGACGGTCGGCCCGACCAAGCTCGGCCGCACCGCGATCGGCGCCAATTTGCGTAACGGCACGCTGGCGCTCTCGGTCGGCGAAGCCCAGGTTTATGGCGGCATCGCCAAGGGCTCGTTCGGCATCTCGCGCGCCGACACGGTCGCCGACATCAAGGCACAATTCCAGTTCACCGACGTCGACCTTCAGGCCTGCGCCACCGAACTGTTCGGCCTCAACAAGCTGTCCGGCCGCGGCAACGTCAACGTGTCCCTCGTCGCCTCCGGCTCGAGCCCGTTCGGCCTCGTGCAATCGCTCGACGGCACCGCCACCGTGACCGGGCATGACGGCGCCATCTCCGGCTTCAATGCGGAGCAGCTCCTGAAGCGGCTCGAGCGGCGGCCGCTGTCCGGCGGCGGCAATTTCCGCAGCGGCACGACGCCTTACGACAAGCTCACCATCGCGGTGAAATTCGCCGACGGGATCGCCACCGCCGAGGACATCCGCATCGAGGGACCGGCCGCAAAGATCACGCTGACCGGCACCGCCTCGGTGCCGACGCGCGAATACGACATGAAGGGTGTGGCGAGCCTGAACACGACGTCCGGCTTTCAACTGCCCTTCATGGTGCAGGGCCCCTGGGACGATCCGCTGATTTTCCCCGACCCCGAGGCCCTGATCCGCCAGTCGCCGGCGGCATCTCCGTTCCTCGACCTCCTGAAGCAACGCATCACCGGCGGCAAGCGGCCGACGCCGGAGGGATCGCCGACGGCGGAGAACGCCAAAGAGGGCGCGAAGTCCAACTAAAGCACGAGGCCGGAGCCGCCACCGGTTTGATCCCAACGCGCCGTCAAGCGGCCGATTGCGTGGTCGCGATCCAGCTCTTGTCCTCACGTACCGATGTTGCTCGGGTTCTCGCTTCGACGGGGGTACCGCTTTGCCCGAGTTCGCGGGCCAGCACCTCGCGGTCACAGGCGTTCTCCCACAGCGAGACGGTGATAGCCGCGACACAGTTGCTGATCATGCTGGTCAGCGCCCTCGCCTCCGACATGAAGCGATCGATGCCGACGAGGAGCGCCACGCCCGTCACGGGCAGATCCGGCATCACGGTGAGAGTTGCGACCAGCGCGACGAAGCCGCTCCCGGTGACGCCGGCCGCCCCTTTGGACGTCAGCAGCATCAATCCGAGCATCGCCGCAATCTGTCCCCAAGACAAATGAATGTCGCAAGCCTGGGCGATGAAGATGGACGCCAGGGTGAGATAAATGGCGCTGCCGTCCAGATTGAACGAGTAGCCCATCGGCAAGACGAGCCCCGATACGCCTTTTTGGCATCCGAGCAGTTCCAGCTTGCGCAGCGCGCCGGGCAGCGCCGGCTCTGAAGAGGATGTGCCGAGCACGATCAGCAGTTCTTCCTTGAAGTAGCGGATCGTCTTCCACAGGCTGAAGCCGTTCAACCGGGCCAACGTCCCGAGCACGACGACCACGAAGACGGAGCAGGCGATATAGAATGTCAGGATCAGCAGCCCGAGCGAGCCAATGGAACGGATGCCGTAGCGTCCCACCGTGAACGCCATGGCGCCAAAAGCGCCGAGCGGAGCAAGCTTCATGATGAAGCCGAAGGAGACAAATAGAACCTGCGAGAACGATTCAATCGCCTTCGTCACGACGGCACCGCCATCGCCGGCACGGCTCAGGCCGAAGGCGATCAGGATTGAGACCAGCAGGACCGGCAGCACCTCGCCATCGGCGAACGCTCCGAAGAACGAATGCGGGATGATGTGCAGCATGAAATCGGCAAATCCGGTGGCGGTTGCCTGCTTGGTGAATTTCGCAGCCACCGACGGATCCAGCGTGTTGACGGACACATGCATGCCGACACCCGGCTGGATAAGCAATACGGCAACCAGCCCCGCCAGCAGCGCGAGCGCGGTCAGCATGTAGAACAGCGCCATGGATTTCACCAGCGTACGCCCGACCTCGCGGGTATCACTGATGCTGTTGATGCCGCTCACGATGGTGCAGAACACGATCGGCGCGATCATCATCTTGACCAGCTTGACGAAGCCGTCTCCAAAGGGCTTCAGCGCGGCACCGAATTCGGGCCAGAGATGGCCCGTGAGCACGCCCAGCGTCAGGCCGATCAGCACCTGGACGTAGAGAATCCGGTAGAATGGCTTTCGCGGCTCGGCGTTCGCGGACTCAGCCCGCGCTTGCATCTGCATTCTCGCTTCTCCCTTGGTCTGATTCTTGAATTTTCTAAGAGCAGTCTGGTGTTAGGCCGCCAGAACCGCATGAGGTACGTGCGACCGGCGGGCGAAGACATGGCCCTCGAATATTCGCCGGGCTGTCCGCTGCACCCGCGCGACCGGACCGGGCTCCAGCCGAACCACGAGTTGGCCGGACGGATGGGCCAGCGTGATCGGCACCGGCGGCGCGAGCGATCCCACCAAGTCTGCGGCGACCGTTCCGGGCGTGACACAGGCCGTCGCGATCGCGACCGCGCCGGTCACCGCCAGCGCGCTATGGCAGTCGTGCGGCATGAAGTACCTGACGTTCAACGTCGCCTCGCTTGCGGGCGCGATCAGGATCGGTTTCGGAATCACCATGTTCGCGGCATCTGGAAAGCCCATCAGGCGGCCAGCCTCGATGCGCAGCGTTTCGAGTCGCGCGCGAAAGCTGTTGTCGGCGAAATCCGAAGGCGCCTCACGCCCGGTCCATCCCAGATCTGCCGCGCGGACCAGCATGACCGGCATCGCCGCGTCGATGCAGCTCACATCGATCCCGTCGATGCGGTCGACCGGTCGGCCAGTCGGCAACAGACGACCCGTGCGTGCGCCGGCCGCGTTGGGAAACGACAGTTCAATGGGCGCCGACGTTCCCGGAACGCCGTCGATCCGCGCCTCGCCCTCGTAAGTCACCTGCCCGCCGGGGGTGGCAATCGTGGCATCGATCAGCTTACCGGTGTTGACATTGTGAATGCGCACGTGGGTGCGATCCGCGGTTGCGGTGACCAGGCCGGCCTCGATTGCGAACGGCCCCACCGCCGCAAGCATGTTTCCGCAATTCGGCGACGTATCGACGATCCCCTCGCGGACACGGACCTGGGCAAACAAATAGTCGACATCGGCGCCCAGGACTGATGCCGGCCCCACGATGGCGACCTTGTTGATGACGGCATTGCCGCCGCCGATCCCATCGATTCCAAGATCGTGGCCGCCGCCCATCACCGACAACAGGACCGCATCTCGCGCTCTGGGATCGGCCGGGAGATCCCTCGCCAGAAAGAACGGCCCGCGCGAGGTCCCGCCGCGCATGACCACACAGGGGATGGCAATCTGATCGTTCATGAAGCTGTTCCGTTCGACGACGTCTTGACGCGAACGGATCATCTTCCCTTGCAACTCTTCTGTAAAATGCAAATATGTGAAGTATTAATGCGAAAATCGGTATAATTGGAGACAGGCCATGAATGCGGAGCTGCTCGACCTCAAGGCATTCATCACCGTCGCGGAGACGGGAAGCTTCGTGCGGACTGCCAAGGCGTTGAACCTGTCTCAGCCGGCGCTCAGCCGACGCATCCAGAAGCTGGAAGAAAGTCTCGGTGCGCCATTGCTCGAACGCTCGACGCGTCACGTCAATCTCACCATGACCGGCCGCGACTTCCTTCCGAAGGTTCGCCGCCTCATCGACGAGTTCGAGACCTCGGTACTCGCCATCCAC
This sequence comes from Bradyrhizobium guangzhouense, assembly GCF_004114955.1. Taxonomy (NCBI): domain Bacteria; kingdom Pseudomonadati; phylum Pseudomonadota; class Alphaproteobacteria; order Hyphomicrobiales; family Nitrobacteraceae; genus Bradyrhizobium; species Bradyrhizobium guangzhouense. The sequence goes on along the minus strand of NZ_CP030053.1, from coordinate 1,455,666 downwards.
GATATCGGCGCGCGAAGTTCGGGACTGGTCTCGGTGGCTGCGGTGCCGACGGCGGTGTTCTACTTCCTGCCACGTGCGATCGGCCGGTTTGCCGAAGCGTATCCGCGCATTCGCATCCGGATCCTGGACATCGGCGCCAACGAGGGATTGGAGGCGGTCGCACGTGGAGAAGCCGACTTCGGCATCAATTTCATTGGCGCCTCGCATGCCGAAATCGAATTTGAGAAGCTCGTCGAGGACCCTTTCGTCCTCGCCTGCCGTCATGACCATCCGCTGGCATCGCGCAAACAAGTGAGCTGGTCGGAGATCGTTTCGCACCGGGTCATCACGGTCGGTCGCAACAGCGGCAATCGCGCGTTGATCGACAATGCGCTGGCGCGACAGGGCCTGCAGCTGAATTGGTCCTATGAAGTCGCTCACCTCTCCGGTTCGCTCGGCCTGGTCGAAGAGGGACTGGGTATCGCCGTGTTGCCGAGGCTCGCGACACCCGCCGCCGGTCATCCGATCATTCGCACCGTTCGGCTGATCGAGCCGGAGGTGTCGCGGACGATCGGAATCGTGCGCAGGCACGGCGCGACGCTGTCACCTCATGCCAACCAATTTCTCAAGATGCTCCTCGAGGCGTGGCGCTCACCTTCCCGGACGAGCGGACAAGACAAGCCCCGCTCCGCCGCGGCAAGCTCGAATTCCGTTTCGATCGGCCCGAAGCAAAAGCGCTGATCACTGGACGCCCGGCGGCCCGAGATCGCTCCCTTCTGGCCGGGGTTTCCTCGACCGAGCCATTCCCTGTCCTCAAACACTCTCGACGTGTGCCTCGGCCGGCCATCGCGTTGCGCTAAGTGTTGATAACGAATACAGGCGGTCGGGTTCTTGCCCCGGCGGCGGGTACGTCGCGAGCGGATGACCGGTCGAGGCCGAAACGCACGAGGCGAATTGATCGGGCCAAATCGATGCCGCGATTGGATCGATACGCACGTTAAGCATCTCCGAGAGCCAGATCCCCCTCGACCTAGGTCTGACAACATGCCGCTAGATCGGATAGCGCCCATGGGCTAGTGTTTTATACGACCGGTTAAAAACTCCGGCCGTTTGAGGGAGAAAAACGTGAGATCCAAGGTTATTGGCGCAGTGTCACTGGCGGTCGCTGCGGTTGGGCTGTTCGCCGCCACTGCACCCGTTTTGGCCCAGTCGAAGACCATTACGGTCTGGTGGGTGAAGGGCTTCTACAAATCCGAGGACGACGCGCTGCTCGCAGCGATCAAGAAGTTCGAGGACAAGAGTGGCATCAAGGTCGAATTGTCGCAGTATGCCGTCCAGGACATGATTCCGAAGACAGTCGCTGCACTGGACTCGGGCACTGTGCCAGACGTCGCCTATTCCGACACGTATGACGTGCAAGCGGCCGGCAAGTGGGCGTTCGAAGGCAAGCTCGAAGACCTCTCCGACATTCTGCTGCCCATGAAGGACGCGTTTGCACCGAACACGTTGGAGACGGCCCTCCTCTACAACGACCAGACCAAGAAGAAGGGCTATTACGGCTTCCCGCTGAAGCAGCAGACCATGCATGTCAACATCTGGAACGACATGCTGGAGAAGGCCGGCTTCAAGCAGAGCGACATCCCGACCAAATGGAATGACTACTGGTCGTTCTGGTGCGACAAGGTGCAGCCGGGCATCCGCAAGGCGACCGGCCAGCGCCTCTACGCGATCGGACAGCCGATGGGCGTGGAGTCCACCGACGCATTCCAGTCGTTCTACACTTTCATGGACGCCTACAACGTCAGGTTGGTCGACGACAACGGCAAGATCACGGTCGACGATCCCAAGGTCCGCGACGGCCTGATCCACGCGCTCAAGGATTACACGGACATCTACACGAGGGGCTGCACGCCGCCCTCCTCGACCACCTGGAAGGACCCCGACAACAACGTCGCCTTCCACAACAAGACGATCGTGATGACTCACAACTTTACGATCTCGATTCCGGCAAAATGGTATGAGGACTCGATCAATCCGGCGCTCACGCAAGAGCAGCGCGACGCCGGCAAGAAGGCCTATGAGCAGGACATCATCACCACCGGATTCCCCAACAAGCCGGACGGCACGCCGATGAAGTACCGCTCAGACGTCAAGACGGGCGTGATCTTCTCGGCCTCCAAGAACAAGGCGGAAGGCAAGGAGTTCATCAAGTTCCTGATGCAGGAAGAGAACCTGAAGCCCTATGTCGAAGGAGGACTCGGACGCTGGTTCCCGGTCACGAAGGCGAGTCAGCAAAGCCCGTTCTGGCAGGCCGACAAGCACCGCAAGGCAGCCTACGCGCAGTTCACCGGTGGCACGATTCCGTTCGACTTCACGAAGAACTACAAGTTTACGATCCTGAACAACGAGAACGTGTTTGCCAAGGCGATGAACCGGGTGGTCAGCGAGAAGATCCCGGTCGACAAGGCCGTCGACGAGATGATCGCCCGCATCAAGCAGGTTGCAGGCTAAGTTCTATCGCTCCCTCTCCCCGCCGGGCGGGGAGAGGTGTAAGAACAACACCGGCCGCGTTCCGCGGCCGGCTTCTCTTTGAAGAGTCCGAAAAGAATGGCGATCACGCTTTCCGGCGATCACGCGATATCCGCCCCGCCCTTGTCGGCCCGGCTGACGCCGGCCCAAGTCTGGGGCATCGTGCTGCTCACGCCCTACCTGCTCGTATTCCTGGCTTTCGTCGTCTATCCCGTCAGCTACGGGCTGTGGCTGGCGCGCCATCCGGCGAGCTATGTCGCGCTCTATAACGACCCGGTCTTTGCGCGCGCCGCCGTCAACACGCTGATCTTCCTGGTCATCGGCATCAACATCAAGATGCTGATTGCGCTGTTCCTGTCGGGATTTTTCGCGCAACAGCGTACCTGGATCAGATGGCTCTCGGTGATCTTCATCCTGCCCTGGGCGGTGCCGTCGATTCCGACCATCCTGTCGGTGCGGTTCATGCTCAATCCGGAATGGGGTGTGGTCAACCAGCTCATCTTCAAATTCACCGGCGACGACGGCCCGAACTGGCTGAACGATCCGACCGTTGCGCTCGCCATGGCCATCGGTGTGCACATCTGGAAGTCGCTGCCGTTCTGGACCCTGATCCTGATCACAGGACGGCTCGCAATCCCGCACGATTTGTTCGAGGCCGCAGAGGTCGACGGCGCGAGTTGGTGGCAGAAATTCCGCTTCATCACCTGGCCGTCGATGCAGACGCTCTACGTGACCTGCACGCTGCTCTCGATGATCTGGACGCTGGGCGATTTCAACAGCGTTTACCTTCTCACCGGCGGTGGCCCGGCTGACCTCACGCATGTGCTGTCGACGCTCGGCATCCGCTATCTCCGGCTCGACCAGCTCTCGCTTGCGATGGCCTCCATCGTCTGCGCGATGCCGTTCGTCCTGCCGCTCGTTTACTTCATGATGAAACGGTTGTCGCGATGAAGCTTCCCGGCGTAAGAGAGTTTTCCTGGAGCGACGTCGCGACCGAGGCGCGGTTGCTGCTGATCGGCATTCCCGTCTTCCTGTGGACGATGATTCCGATCTATCACATGTTCCTGTTCGCGATCTCTCCGAAGGAGGACGCGTTCTCGGGCAAGCTGTGGCCGGACCATCCGACGCTGCACAATTTCGAAATCGTGTTCAGGCAGCAGCACTATTTCCTGCGCGACTTTTACATCCAGCTTTGGAATTCGACCTTCATCGCAGCCGCCGTCGGTGCGCTGACATTGTTCGTCGCCACGGCTGCGGCGTTCTCGATCTCGCGGCTGAAGGTGCCGGGCGGACGCGTGGTGTTGAATCTCGCGCTCTTCACCTACTTCATTCCGGCGGCGTTCCTCGCCGTGCCGATGTACCGCACCATGGGCAATTACGGCCTGCTCAACAATCGCTGGGCACTGATCCTGGCGATGGTGACGATCGCCTCGCCTTACGCGATCTGGGTGCTCAAGCAGGCCTCCGACAAGCTGCCGGTCGAGCTGGATGAAGCCGCGGTGATGGACGGCGCCACGACGCTGCAGATCTTCCGCCTGGTCTATCTTCCGCTGATGATGCCCTCGCTGGTCGCGATCGGCACCTATGCGGTGCTGCTGGCCTGGAACGAGTATCTCTATGCGTTCCTGCTGCTGTCGAACGACCAGGACATCACGCTTCCCGTCGCGCTCGGCAATTTCCTCGCCGCCGACGACTCGCCCTGGGAGCTGTTGATGACCACCGGCTTCATCTACGCGCTGCCGCCGGCCGCGGTCTACTACGTCTTCCGTCGTTACATGGTGGGCGGACTGACGGCAGGTGCCGTGAAGTCTTAAGCATCCTCGGCGCGCTTCCTGCGATAGGCCAGCAGCAGCGCGACCATCGAACCGAAGAAATAACCGGCGGTCGCGCCCGATATGGCGCGGCCGACGATGATTGCGAGCGCTCGGTCGCCTGCGTCGATCGCGGAGATCACGCTCACCGTGTACTGCAAGGTAAAGACGACGAGATTGCGGATGAGCGCGAATGCGCTGCCTGGACGGATGATCTCTCCCGTCTTGTGATCGACATCGAACGGACGCGGTGTCAGCACACCGAGCGGCAGCAGCGCGAGCGCCGCGCCGATCCACGCGACCAGCGGCCATTGGCTGTCCTGATGTCCGAAACCAATCCGCGAAACGCCCCAGGCGATGAAAACGACCGGAACGATCAATGCACGCCAGATTGGCGCCTTGCGCGGCTGCATCGACTGGATGCCCTGCCAGACCAGATAGGCCAGCAGGATCCAGACCCAGGGTGGGGTATGGACCAGGATCTGATAGACGAACATCATGACCGATTCCTTATCTAGAGAGGCGCCGCGCTCTCGCCCTGCGAGCTCGACAATTTTGAAGCGAGCGAGGCGATGACGATGACGATCGCGATCAGGGCGATCACCAGCGTGCAGATCGCGTTGATCTCCGGCTTCACGCCGAGCCGCACCTCGGAATAGATCCGGATCGGCAGGGTTGCCGATCCGGGACCGGTGGTGAAGCTCGCGATCACGAGGTCGTCGAGCGAGAGCGTGAAGGCGAGCATCCATCCGGCGACGATCGCCGGCGCGATCAGCGGCAGCGTCACCGACAGGAAGGCGCGGACGGGCGCGCAGCCGAGGTCCATCGCCGCCTCCTCGAGCGAACGGTCGAGCGAGCCGAGGCGCGACTGCACGACGACGGCGACGAAGCACATGGTCAGTGTGGTATGGGCGATCGTCACCGTCCAGAATCCGCGCTCGACGTTCAGCGCCACGAACAGCAGCAGCAGCGACAATCCCGTGATCACCTCCGGCATCACCAGCGGCGCATAGAGCATGCCGGAGAACAGCGTGCGGCCGCGAAAATGCTCGCCGCGCGACAGCGCCACCGCAGCCAGCGTGCCGATCAGCGTGGCGATGCTCGCGGAGGCGACCGCAACCCGCAGGCTCATCCAGGACGCCTCGATCATGGCGCGGTCGGCGAAGAACTCGTGATACCAGCGCAGCGACCAGCCGCCCCACACCGTCACCAGCCGCGAGGCGTTGAAGGAATAGATGACGAGGATGAGGATCGGCAGATAGAGGAAGGCCAGCCCCAGCACGAGCGAAGCGATATTGAAGCGGGACAGGCGAGAGAATTTGCGCATCTCACCGCTCCTCCAGCTGCCGCCGTTGCAACCGCTCATAGAGCAGAAGCGGCAGCAGCAGCACCACGAGCAGCACGATCGCCGCGCTTGATGCGACCGGCCAGTCCTTGTTGGTGAAGAATTCGAGCCATAGCGTCTGGCCGATCATCAGCGAGTTGGAGCCGGCGAGCAGATCCGGGATCACGAACTCGCCGACGATGGGAATCAAGCACAGCAGCACGCCGGCGCCGACGCCCGGCAGCGACAGCGGGAAAGTGACGAGCCAGAACACCTGCCAGGGCGGCGCGCCGAGATCGGAGGCCGCTTCCTCCAGCGCCGGCTCCATCTTGGCCAGCGTGGCGTAGAGCGGCAGGATCATGAACGGCAAATAGGAATAGACGATGCCGATATACATCGCGGTGTCGGTGGAGAGCCACACCACCGGCTGGCTGACCAGATGCAACGCCAGCAGGATCCGATTGAGCAGGCCGTCGTGCTGGAGAATGTTGATCCAGGCGTAAATGCGGATCAGGAACGAGGTCCAGAACGGCACGATCACCAGCACCATCGCCACTGACTGCCAGCGTTTTGGCAGTCGCGCCATGCCGTAGGCAATGGGATAGCCGATCACGAGCAGCAACACGGTTGCTGTCACAGCAACAGTCAGGCTGCGCAAATAGGCGAACACATACAGATCGTCGGAGGCGATCAGCCTGAAATTGTCGATCGAGAGCGCGGCAAAGGCCGCCCGGATCGCCGTCCAACCCGCCGTCAGGTCGAACACCGGCTCGTAAGGCGGCTGCGCGATCGCGGTCTGCGACAGGCTGATCTTCAGCACGAATCCGAACGGCACCAGGAAGAACAGCAGCATCCAGACATAGGGCGCGATCGCGGCGAAACGTGCCGGTCGCGCGAAGATCCGGCGCGCACTCATGATTGCAGCACCACGCAGTCGTCGGGCGTGAACCAGGCGACGACGTGCTGATCGAGACTATAGGCATCGACGTCGAGGCGCGCGCTATTGGCGACCGAAGCCTGCAGCATTCCGCCCGTATCAAGCTTCACCTTGTAGGTGGTGGTGCCGCCGAGATAGCAGATATCGGCGATCACGCCGTCAAGCCGGTTGATCGCGGTTTCATGACCGGCCTCGCTCACGGGACCACGACGCGACAGCTTGACCTTCTCGGGGCGGATCGCAACCGAGAACTTTCCTTCGCCGAGCGGCTCACGCGGCTCGGCCACGACAAGCGCGCCGGCATCGCGGGTGCCGATGACCAGGCGATGACCGTCGCGCAATCTGGACTCGGCATCGAACAGATTGATGTCGCCGACGAACTCCGCGACCCAGCGCGAGCGCGGCGCCTCGTAGAGCTGGCGCGGCGTCGCGACCTGAGCAAGCTTGCCCGATTTCATCACGCCGATTCTGTCAGCCATCGTCATCGCCTCCTCCTGGTCGTGCGTGACGATGATGAACGTCATACCGAGCCGGCGCTGTAGCTCCATCAGTTCGCCTTGGGTGCTCTCGCGCAGCTTCTTGTCGAGGGCTGCGAGCGGCTCGTCGAGCAGCAACAATTGCGGCCGCCGCGCCAGTGCGCGGGCCAGCGCGACGCGCTGGCGCTGGCCGCCGGAGAGCTGGTCGGGCTTGCGCTTCTCCAGCCCCTCGAGCTTCACCAGCGCGACCATCTCCGCGATGCGTGTTGCGATGTCGGCCCGCGCCATGCCGGCACGCTTGAGGCCGAAGGCGATGTTGTCGCGCACCGACAGATGCGGGAACAGCGCGTAGTTCTGGAACATCATGTTGATGGGACGCTCATGCGGTAGCGCCTGCGCGATGTCCTGGCCGCCGAGCAGGATGCGTCCTTCGTCCGGGGCCTCGAAACCCGCGAGCATGCGCAGCAGCGTGGTCTTGCCGCAGCCGCTGGGGCCGAGCAGCGCAAAGAACTCGCCGGCCTTGATCTCGAGCGACACGCCGTCGACCGCGCGGAACGTCCCGAACGTCTTGGCCACGCCCTCGATGCGCAGTAGCGGCTCGGACGCTGCCGGATGCGCATCTCCGCCAGCGGCGTCTGTCCTGGGCAACTCGTCAGTCATGGTCCCCGCCAACCCCAATGCCGCCGCACGCTAGCGGCGGATCGTCGTTTGCTCAACCGGTTCGAGGTGGGGTCGCCATGAACACCGCCAGCGCGTCGCGGTCCGCCGCGGGCATGGTCAGGCCGAGCTTCGAGCGGCGCCACAGGACGTCCTCGGGGAAGCGCGCCCATTCGCGGGCCATGAGATAGCGCACCTCTGCGCCGGTCAGGTCAGGTCCAAAGGCTGGACCGAGTTCGTCGCGTGCCTTCGCCTCACCCAGCACGGCCGCCAGGCGCGATCCGTAGGCCGCAACCATGCGCCGGGCCTGCGGCTCCTCCAGGAAGCGCCAGCGGTGGCGCGCGAGGTCAACTTCCGTCTCGAAACGATCCCAGGCGAAATCTCCGCCCGGCAACGCTGCGCCCGAAGTCCACGGCCGCGACATCGGATAGAACGGCGTCAGCCGCGCCACCGCCCGCTCGGCGCGAAAGCGCGAAGTCGTGATGTCGCCGCCGAACATCGTGAGCAGCGGTGCCTTGCGCCGGCGCGCGTGGAACAACGTCGTGCCGTCGCGTCGCCGCGCCGACGCAGGCGACAGGTTGACGCCGGTGACCGTGCGCACCACGTCGGTCGGCGCAAGGCGCTCGCGGAAATAGCGGCTCACGGCCTCGCAGAGATAGCTGACATCGGCGCCCGGCATCGCGACGATGGCGGGATCGCCGGTGAAATCATGCGTGACGGTGCCGACCAGTGTGAAATCACGCTCGAACGGGCTGGCAAAAATCAGCCGGCCATCGTCGTTCTGGAATACATAGACATTGTCGGACTCGAACAGTTTTGGCACGACGATCTGGCTCATCTGCACCGCTGCCATGGCCGGCTGCTTCTGCCTCAGCACGGTTTCCGCCACCAGCGACGTCCAGGCCCCAGTGGTATTGGCCAGCGCGCGGGCCGTAATCGTGCGGCGATGACCGCGATCGACGACAGCGAGCCGCCAGGTATCGGCCCTGTCGGCCCGTACGTAGCGCGCCCCTGTCCGGATCGCTGCGCCACGTTCGGCGGCATCCAGCGCCGTGAGCACCACCAGGCGCGAATCGTCGACGACGCAATCGGCGTATTCGAAAGCGATGCCGAACGGCCGTTTCAGCGCGTTGCCGACCGGATGATGCGTGATGTCTAAGGTCGTCGATGCCGGAAGGCCGCCGCGATTCGTCAGGGCGTCATAAACATAGAGGCCCGCCCGCAACAGCCAGGGCGGACGCTCGTCGGAATGGGCAGGGATCACAAAACTCATCGGCCGCACCAGATGCGGCGCGATCCGCAGCCAAATCCAGCGCTCGGCCAGTGCCCGGCGGACGCGCCAGAAGCCACGCCGCTCCAGCACCGAGAGATCGCCATGGATCAGCCGAGGGGTCGCCGACGAGGCCGCACCGCCGAGATCACCCTGCTCGATCAGGATCACCCGCAGCCCGCGGCCGGCGGCATCGCGGGCGAGGCTGACACCGTTCAGGCCGCCACCAATGATCGCGAGGTCGTAATCCGCCATGAAACCGTCGAGAGGGAACGAGGCAAGCGCTCGACATCACTAGAGCCATTTCCGCCCCGATGAAATCGGAGCGGGGCTCTAGATTTCTTATTTTGACGCGTTTTCTTTACGCGAACCGGTGTCCACTTCGCTCGAAAACGCTTTAGCCGGTCTTGAGCGCAAGCTCCATGGCCTCGCTGCGGCCGACGAGGTCGGCATATTTTCCGATCGGCATCGGCTTGCCGAGCAGGTAGCCCTGCACGCCGTCGCAGCCCTCCTTGGCGAGGAAAGCGAGCTGGTCGATCGTCTCGACGCCCTCGGCGATGATGGACATTTCCAGGCCGTGGCCGAGATCGATCACGGCGCGAACGATCGCCGCCGATTGCGGGTTGCGGCCGAGATTCATGATGAAGGCGCGATCGATCTTGATCTTGTCGAACGGGAAGGCCTGGAGATAGCTCAGCGAGGAATAGCCGCTGCCGAAATCGTCCATGGAGATGCGCACGCCCAGCGCCTTCAGGCGGCGTAGCAGCGCCAGGCCGCGATCGAAATCCTCGATCAACACGCCTTCGGTGATTTCCAGCTCGAGCCGGCCGGGCGAAAGCCCCGTCTCGATCAGGATCGAATGGACGAGACCAACCACGTCACCGTGCATGAACTGCGCCGGCGACAGATTGACCGCGACCTGCATTGGCTTCGGCCACGAGGCCGCCTCGCGGCAGACTTCGCGCAGGATCCATTCGCCCATCTCGACGATCAGGCCGCTTTCTTCCGCGATCGGGATGAATTCGGCCGGCGAGACCTGGCCGCGGACAGGATGCTGCCAGCGCGCCAGTGCCTCGAAGCCGATGATCTCGCTCTCGGCGACGCTGTTGCGCGCGATGCCCTGCGGCTGGAACGCAAGCGAAAGCTCGCCATTCTTGATCGCCTTCGACAGGTCCTGGTGCAGCACGCGGCGGTCGCGGATCTGCTGGTCCATCTCGGGCTGGTAGAGGCTGATCGTGCCGCACGACTTCTGCTTGGCGCGGAACAGGGCCGCGCCGGCATTGGCGAGCAGCGAGGCACCGTCGGGGCCATTGTGCGGGAAGACCGACATGCCGGTGGTGATACCGGCGCGGACCGCGCGGCCGTCGATCTGGAATTCCGGCGCGAGCGCCTCGCCGAGCTGCTGCGCCAGCGCGAGGCCCGCGTCGGGCTGCTTGCCGTCGATGATCAGCCCGAATTCGTCGCCAGACAGGCGCGCCACCAGACCGCCTCGCGCGGTGTCCTGGAGCCGCTGGGCCACCTCGATCAGCAGCTTGTCGCCAAGCGCATGGCCGAACACGTCGTTGACTTCCTTGAGGCCGTCGAGATCGACGCAAAGGACCGCGAATTCCTCGTCGGTCCCTTCGCAGGCTTCGATCATCTGGGTCAGCGCCTGAAGGAAGGCCGCGCGGTTCGGCAAATCGGTGAGGCCGTCGTGATAGGCCATGTGCGCCATCCGCGACTCGGTCTGCCGGCGGTTGGTGACGTCCTCGTGGGTCTTGATCAGATATTGCGGCTCACCGGCATCGTTGAGCACGGTGGCACGCCGGGTCAGGAACAGGCGCAGGCCGTCCTTGGTGGAGATCGGATGCTCCTCGGTGATCATCCCGCGTTTCTTGATCGCGGCCTCGTCGCGCGCGATGATCAGCTTGGCTTCCTTGGCATTGAAGATGTCGGAGGCGGTCAGGCCGGTGGCTTCCTCGCGCCGGCGGTTGAGGATCGTCTCGGCGCTGCGGTTGGCGAGCAGGTAGCGGCCGTCCTTGACCTGCTCCACGATCAGCGCCACGGGGATGTTATCGACGACGAGCTCGAGGAACTTCTTGGTGCTCTCGAGCTCCATCGACAGCGATTGCCGATCGGTGATGTCCTCGAACACGACCAGCAGGAATTGCGGCTTGTTGCTCTCGTTGCGGACCACGATCCGGATCGAGGCCACCATGCGCCGGGCCTGCTCGACCTCGACCTCGAATTCGTTGCGATATTGTCCTTCCGGCGCCAGCAATGCGGCCCGGTCGGTCGCCTCGATGCTATCAGCCGATTTCGGGCCGAACAGCTCGCGCGCGTTCTTGCCAACCACCTGGTCGCGCGAAAAGCCCCAGAAGTGCTCATAGGCGCGATTGGCGAAGATATAACGGCCGTCCTCGATGTTCTTTGCGGCGACGCAAGCCGGAACGTTGTCCAGCACCGTTTCCAGGAACTGCTTGGTGGAGGCGAGCTGCCGCGACAGTGCGCGCTGCTCGCTGACGTCGAGATGGGTCGCCACCGAGCCGCCGTTGGGCAGCACGAAGTATTTGACCAGGATGGAGCGGCCATCGGGCAGTTCGGTGATCAGGCCGTTGGGGCTCGCCGCCTTCTCGTAGAACTCGTCGTCAGAGACACCGAGGACCCCGCGCTTGCGCCGCAATCCGAGGATGTCGTAGCCGGTCATGCCGGTCCACAGATCCGAGCGCGCCAGGCCGTAGATCTCGAGATAGCGGTCGTTGCAGAAGATGACGCGCCGCTGCGCGTCCGTCATCACCACGCCCTGGTTGAGATTGTTCATGGCGGAGGAGATGAAGGCGTTGCGCCGCAGCTGCGAACGCTTGCTCTTGCGCAGCGCGGAATGGATCCACAGCGCGATCGCGGCCAGGAACGCGCAGACCACGACGCCCCCGATCAGGGCTTCCCAGACCAGATTGGGCCCGAAATCGCCAAGCTGGATCGGCGAAATGACGCTGTCGGCATAGGCACGCGAAGGCGCGACCGCGCTGGTCAGGCACGCGAGCGCCTGCACAGCAATCGGAAGCATGCTGCCTTCCTGCCAGTTCTTCTCAGCCATCAGCCACCCGCGATTTCAACTGCGGATTGTCTGGCTTCACGGGTTTGGATCGGGTAAACGCCTGTAGACCCAACAGAAAAATGTGACGTGAAATACGGCAATTGCCCTGACATGATAAATGCTTCCTTAACGGACAACGCCCGCGCAGCGCGTTTCCCGGGCAAACCGGAGCCATCGGCACCTTCAGCGGGACTTCTGCATCGCCATGGATAGGGTGGACTGCGTCGTCATCGGAGCCGGCGTGGTCGGGCTCGCGGTGGCAAGGAGGCTCGCACAGGCCGGGCGCGAGGTGATCGTGCTGGAGGAAGCCGAGGCCATCGGCACCGTCACCTCCTCGCGCAACAGCGAGGTGATCCATGCCGGGATCTATTACCGCGCCGGAAGCTGGATGGCGCGCATGTGCGTCAGCGGCAAGCATGCGCTGTACCGCTATTGCGGCGAGCGCGGCATTCCGCACAAGAATTGCGGCAAGCTGATCGTCGCGACCAATGCGAAGGAAACCGAGAAGCTGCAATCGATCAAGGCGCATGCCGAAGCCAATGGCGTGCTCGACATGCAGTTGCTCTCGGGCGACGCCGCACGCGCGCTGGAGCCGGCGCTGGCCTGCGACGCCGCGCTGCTGTCGCCGTCGACAGGCATCATCGACAGTCACGCCTACATGCTCTCGCTGCAAGGCGAGGCCGAGGCGGCGGGCGCCGCCTTTGCGTTTCACACGCCGCTGCTCCGCGCCAAGGCGGAAGCGGGCGTGATCGAGATCGAAGCCGGCGGCGAAGCGCCGATGACGTTGCAATGCGGCCTGCTCGTCAATGCCGCGGGATTGTCGGCGACATCAGTGGCGCGCCACATCGACGGCATGCCGATCGACCGGATTCCGCCGGCCTATCTCGCCAAGGGCAATTATTTCAGCTGCAATGCGCGCGCGCCGTTTTCGCGCCTGATCTATCCGGTGCCCGAACCCGGGGGGCTCGGGGTGCACCTGACGCTGGACATGGCAGGACAGGCGCGCTTCGGCCCCGATGTCGAATGGATCGAGACGATCGACTATGAGGTCGATCCGTCGCGCGCCGAGCGGTTCTATCCTGCGATCCGCAAATACTGGCCGACGCTGCCCGATGGCGCGCTGATGCCGAGTTATTCCGGCATCCGCCCGAAGATCGTGCCGCCGGCGGTGGCAACGCAGGATTTTCTGATGCAGGGGCCGCGCGATCACGGCGTCGCAGGACTGATCAATCTGTTCGGCATCGAATCGCCGGGACTGACATCGTCGCTCGCGATCGCGGACCACGTCGCGGAGCTGGCAGACATCTAGAACGCGTTTTTCGAGCCGAGTGGATAGGCGTCAACAAAAACGCGTCCAAACGAAAAGTCGTTGCGCGATGATGATCGCGCAACTGCGCACCTTACAGCAGGGACGAGCGCAAAGGCTCTCATCCCTGCCTGAAAGGATACGATCAAACTCGACGCTGTTACGGGGGTTACTAGTGAAGCGTGTCGCCGGTCTGCTTCAGTCGTTCAATCTGGTCCTTGACCATCAACTTGCGGCGCTTCAACTCAACAATTTGCAGGTCGTCTGTTGAAAGGTGCACGAGAGCTTCGTGCAATTCGTTTTCGAGAGTTTTGTGCTTCCGTTCCAATTCAACCAGATGTGCCTGAATTGTCATTCGAAACCTCCTCGGTAGGGGTGAACCTTGGATTCGATCCGGACGAGGAAGTGTACATCACCGATTCATTCTGTCGATATGTATCCGTCGTCGCACCGTCATTTTTGAAAATTCATATGTAATGAAGCGTGAGTAAGGAACCCACGCGCGAAAAATCCATGATATCAATGCGCTTACGCCACCTGCTCGCGAATCGTCGAAATATCGTGCGAGAGAGCGGTGCGTGACGGTCGCAGATCGCTTGCGATCACGCCGCGCAAGGACGATAATTTCCACAGGGCATCCACAGCCTTAATCTCAAGCCTATCGGTTTTTCGGCCACCGCAGCATGACCCATGAAGACGAGCGTGAACTCGAAGCCGAGCTCACCCGGTTGCAGCAGGAACACCGAGATCTCGATGCGGCGATCGATGCACTGCATCAATCGCCTGCCCCCGACCTATTGCGGTTACAGCGGTTGAAGAAACGCAAGCTGTTGTTGCGCGACCGTATCGCGTTCATCGAAGACCAGATTACCCCCGACATCATCGCCTGATCCCGACGCGGCCATGCACGACCGTGTGAATCCGCTTGACTCAAAAAGAACAAAAGAAGAACATAAGGACTGCCCCCGACGCTCCAGGACACGCCCCAAGGACAAACCCGCAAGGACACCGCCGATGTCAGTCCCCGCCCCTCTCGACAACAGCCGCTATGAACAGGCCTGCGACCAGGCGATCGCGATGTGCGACGGCAACCTGCGCAGCACCATCAAGGCGCTGATCATGGCCAACGAATATCTGGAAGCGGAGCTGGAAGAATTGCAGGCGGCTGTTACCGCCGGCTGCATCCCGGAGGCTTCGCGCAGCAGGAGCAGCGCGGCTTAAAGCCCCACCATTGGAGCAACGCCATGTCAGACGTGACCTACTACGTTGCAATGCCCTTCCTGATCGATGCCGACGGATCGCCTGTCGCAGGCACCGCTGAGGAATGCCAGAGCTCGACGGCCGCGCTACGGCGCGCAGAGGCCATGGCGCGCGGCACCGGCCACATCGGCGCCGTCGCGTTCAGCCGCTGCGGCGATCCCATGACCGGTGAATTCGGCGATGCCACGCTGCTGCGCAAATTCGGCAACGTGCCGGAAGATCTCGCAACTCTCTAGAGTCAGCTGCTAACAAGCCTGATCCGCGGCTCGTGCCGCCGGTGCGCCTTGCGCACATACATGGCGGCATCAGCCTCCTCCAGCGCGCGGACAGCATCGGACTGCGGCCCGAGCTGCGCGACGCCCGCCGAGGCACCTGCGGTCACGTGTTGGCCGCGAAAGGTGAAAGACAGATCGTCGATGGCCTGCTCGAAGATGGCAGCCTTCGCCTTGGCGTCGGTCTCGCTGAGATTCCACAACAACAAGGCGAACTCGTCGCCACCGAGACGGCCGACCACGTCAGACGCGCGGATCTGCCGCGTCAGCGTCGTTGCGATCGTTTTCAGCACCTCGTCGCCGGCGGCATGGCCGAAGGAATCGTTGATCGGTTTCAACCGGTCGACATCGAGCACGATCAGCGCGCCGCTGGCGCGATAGCGCTTCATGTAGGCGATGGCGCGCTGGAGTTCGCGCTCGAAGCCGCGCCGGTTGGGAATGTCGAGCAGGAAATCGGTATCGGCCGCCGCCTCGAGCTCGGCAACGCGCCGCAGCGCTTGCGACAGCTTGGCCCGCAGGCTGCGGATGGTCGCCTTGCTGGTGTCCTTGCTCGCTGTCTTGCCAATTGTCTTGGTCTTGCCAATTGTCTTGGCAGCGCCGGTACGGGAGGCGCGGCGCGGCGCCGCGGCCCGCTTGGGTACGACTTTCGTTCGGCGCCGGCTGGTCTTCCGGCCCTTTTTGGCCTTCGCAGCGGTCGCCCTTTTTGGTTTCTTCATGGGCATCCTGCTCAATGAAGGCTTGCGGGGATTCACCAAGACAGGATAGTGCATTCCCTTCTCCTTGCCACCGCCTTGCGAGCCGCCGGCCGGAACCGTTAATCTGGCCTATCCTTCTATTTTTCGAGCACAATTGACGTCATGACCGCGCCGATCGCCATCATCATGGGAAGCCAGTCGGACTGGGAGACGATGCGGCACGCCGCCGACACGCTTCGAGCGCTCGGTGTCGCCTCCGACACCCGCATCGTTTCGGCCCACCGCACCCCCGACCGGCTGTTTACCTTCGCCAAAGGCGCCAAGGCTGAAGGCTTCAAGGTCATCATCGCCGGCGCCGGCGGGGCCGCGCATCTGCCCGGCATGGCCGCGGCGCTGACGGAACTGCCTGTGTTCGGCGTCCCCGTCGAGTCCCGAACCCTGAAGGGCATCGATTCGCTCTATTCGATCGTTCAGATGCCCGCCGGCATTCCGGTCGGCACGCTCGCGATCGGAAAGGCCGGCGCGATCAACGCAGCGCTGCTCGCGGCTGCCGTGCTGGCGCTGTCTGATCCCGCGCTGTCCGATCGCCTCGCCGCCTGGCGCAAGGCACAGACCGAGGCGGTTGCCGAGCGCCCGGAGGACAAGGCGTGACTGACGCAAAGCAGGTGAAGCTGAAACCCGGCGACACCATCGGAATCCTCGGCGGCGGACAACTCGGTCGGATGCTCGCCATGGCCGCGGCACGGCTCGGCCTGCGCTGCCAGGTGTTCTCGCCCGATCCGGATTCGCCGGCTTTCGATGTGGTGCTGAACGCGACCTGCGCCGAATATGCCGATGTCGAGGCGCTCGAGCTGTTTGCCCACGACGTCGACGTCATCACCTACGAATTCGAGAATGTGCCGTCCGCGGCCGCCATGGTGCTGGATTCGCGCCGCCCGGTGCTGCCGAACCGCAAGATCCTCGAGACCACCCAGGACCGGCTCGCCGAGAAGGATTTCGTGACGAAGCTCGGCATCGGCACCGCCGCCTATGCCGACGTCACCTCGGTCGCATCGCTGCGCGAGGCGATCGTCAGAATCGGCCTTCCCGCGGTGCTGAAGACCCGCCGCTTCGGCTATGACGGCAAGGGCCAGGCGATCATCCGCGAGGGCGACGACATCGCGAAAGTGTGGACCAGCCTCGCCACCAAATCGGCGATCCTGGAAGCCTTCATCCCGTACGAACGCGAGATCTCCGTGATCGCCGCGCGCTCGGCCGCGGGCCAGGTCGAATGCTTCGACGTCACCGAGAACGAGCATCGCGACCACATTCTGAAGATTTCGCGAGCGCCTGCGCCGATCCCGGATGCACTCGCCGAAGAGGCGCGCAGCATCGCCAGCAGGATCGCAACCGCGCTCGACTATGTCGGCGTGCTCGCGGTGGAGATGTTCGTGCTCGCCAACGGCGGCGGATCGAAGGTGCTGGTCAACGAGATCGCCCCGCGCGTGCACAATTCCGGACACTGGACGCTCGACGGCGCGTCGGTCTCCCAGTTCGAGCAGCACATCCGCGCCATCGCCGGCTGGCCGCTCGGCAAGCCGGTGCGCCACGGTGAGATCGTCACCATGACCAATCTGATCGGCGACGAGATCAATGATTACGAGAAGTGGCTGAGCGTGCCCGGCGCGACGGTCCACATTTACGGCAAGGGCGCCCCGCGCCCCGGCCGCAAGATGGGCCACGTCACCGAAGTCAGGCCCTCGAAGGGCAAGTGAGGGGACCGCAGCAAAAGCTGCGATCCCACTTTTGCGATCACGCCGTCTTCACACCCGCGACGACGCCTGCGGGCTCCTCGCTGAGCCAACGATAGATCACCCCGCCCAGCGCGCCGCCGATCAGCGGTGCGACCCAGAACAGCCAGAGCTGCGACAGCGCCCAGCCGCCGACGAACAGCGCGGGGCCCGTGCTGCGGGCCGGGTTCACGGACGTGTTGGTGACGGGGATGCTGACGAGGTGGATCATCACCAGCGCAAGCCCGATCGCGAGCGGCGCAAAGCCCGCCGGCGCACGGCCGTGGGTCGCGCCCATGATGACGAACAGGAACATCATCGTCATCACCACCTCGGTGATGAAGCACACGACCATGCTGTACTGGCCGGGCGAATGCGCGTCGTAACCATTGGAGGCAAAGCCCTTGGTGACGTCGAAGCCCGGCGCGCCGCTGGCGATCACGTAGAGCAGCTCTGCGGCGACGATGGCGCCGCAGACCTGTGCGATCACATAAGGCAGGATCTGGGCTGCCGGAAACCGCCCGCCGGCGGCAAGGCCGACCGTGACGGCCGGGTTGAGATGGCAGCCCGAGATGTGGCCGATCGCATAGGCCATGGTGACGACGCTGAGGCCAAAGGCGAGGGACACACCGACCAGGCCGATGCCGACCTGCGGAAAGCCGGCAGCGATCACCGCGCTGCCGCAGCCTGCAAATGTGAGCCAAAACGTGCCGATGGCCTCGGCAGCGTATTTCTTCATGTCCATGTGGCGTCTCCCCTGATTGCAAAGATTCCCGGAACTACGTCCGCTGCGGCCCTTCCTGGCGCCAAATCTCCCAAATCGGGGCCGCAAGGGAGCATTTTCGCCGTATTTAATGGCTGAACTTGGCCCTAAACCCCGCCTGGCAGGTGGACATCCCTGCTTTTGTCTGATACATCCGCGCCCTCAAGGTTAAGGGCTTGCGCTTTTTGCCATCCCTTCGTCTTACCAGAATTCAAATCCGATCCACTGAAGAGGATGCCGCGTGCAGGTTCTCGTTCGCGATAACAATGTCGACCAAGCCCTCAAGGCGCTGAAGAAGAAGATGCAGCGCGAGGGCATTTTCCGCGAGATGAAGCTCCGCGGTCACTACGAGAAGCCCTCCGAGAAGAAGGCTCGTGAAAAGGCCGAAGCCGTGCGCCGCGCGCGCAAGCTGGCCCGCAAGAAGCTGCAGCGTGAAGGCCTGCTGCCGATGAAGCCGAAGCCGGTGTTCGGCGCTGGCCCCGGTGGCGAGCGTGGCGGCCGTGGCGGCCCCGGTGCAGGTCCGCGCGGACCGCGCTGATCTTGCCGATCATGCAGGACTGAGTTTTCAATAACGCGGGCTCCTGGCCCGCGTTATTATTTTGTGAGCGGTGCCTTTCTGGGACGGGGCACCACAGATGCGGCGCCAAAGCGCGATGAGATCAGGACTATCATCGCGCTTTAGGTTGTTGTTCGAGCATGATCTCCGCGCAAACGCATTCCGCGTTTGTCGCGAGGGAGAACACTTTTCCGGATCATGCTCTAGCGCGAGCGAACCGTAGATGGCCTTCCCTTCCCCCCAGCCCGGCTTGGCGCGGCGACGCCGGATCTGGCGCAAGCCGCTTGCGTTGACCTTGATGGGGATCGCCCTGTGCGGCTGCTCCTTCGATCTCGGCTCACTGGGGCCGGAGAAGGACAAGCCGCAGGACACGCCCAAGGCAACCGCCACGCCGGACAGCGCCGTCAGCGCTGCCAACGTCACCGAAGCCCAGACCCACACGGCCAAAGCCCAGGCCTTTGCCAAGTCCGGCGAGACGCAGGCCGCGCTGGACGAGTTCAACCGCGCCGTTGCGCTCGATCCCTATAATGCTCAGGCGCTCTACGGCCGCGCCCTGCTCTATCAGGGCAGCAACGAGCACGACTTCGCGATTGCCGATTTCGGGGCCGCCAGCGGGCTCAATCCGCAGAAAGCCGAACCGCTGCTCGGCCGTGCCGTCAGCTATCTCGCCATCGGCAAGGTCAAGGAGGCGGCGGCCGATCTCGACGAGGCTTCCGAAGCCGATCCGAACAATGCGCAGGTCTGGACGACGCGGGGACAGGCCTATGAGCGGCTGGGCGACAAGGCCAAGGCGGCGGCGTCCTACAACAAGGCGGTCGCGCTGCACCCACGCGATGAGGCCGCCCGCAGCGGCTTGGCCCGCGTCGGCGGCTGACGGTGTCTTTCGGATTGGAGGCGCAAACGCCGTCTTAGTCGGGGGTGGCGCCCTTCGGCAACACCGCGTGGAACATCGACTTCATGCCCGACAGCATTTCGTCGGCGACATTGGTTTTGGGACGCGGCGGCATAGGCGCGCCAGCGTCGGCGCGCAGATCGAGCGGCGGGGCGATCACCGGGACCGGGATATCGGCCGGTGGCGTCAGCCGATTCGGATTGTCTTCGCCGACCGAGGCGGTGTAGGGCGGACTAGCCTGCGACACGGCGCCGTTGCCATAGGCTTCGGGTGACGGCGTCGACACGTTGATCGCCGGCGGCAAGGGGCGCACCGTCGTCGGCACTGCAGTCACGATGCGCGGCGCCTCAGGCGTGCGGGACGCTTCCTGCACGACGGGCTCCGACATCTTCTCGGGCGTCTTGTCGAGCGCCTTGTTGTCGAGCGCCTTGTTGTCGAACGCCTTGGCCTCGGCAGGCTTGGTTTCCCAAGATCTGGCCTCGGCGGCCTTCTCGGCGGCCTTGCCCTCGGGCGACTTGCGCAGGCGCTCGATGGCAGCCCGGGCGAGATCGTTGGCGTCGGGGGTCGCGGCCGGAGACGAATTGGCCTCAACCACCGGCGTGGCGGCGGAGGCTGCCGGGGTGGACTTGGCAACCGCCTTCTCATGCGCGGGGGCACGACCGTGCTCCTCCGCAGCTTTGGTCTCGGCAGCCTTGGTCTCGGCAGCCTTGTCGGCCACCGGCTTGTCCGATCCGCTCTTGTCGGAAATGCTCTTCTCGGAAACGCCCCTGGCCTTCACGCCGGGGCCTGGGAGGTTGGCCACGTCGGCGGGCTTCTTGCCGGCGCCGGCAGGCGCCACGATTGCGGCCGGCGTATCGGCCGCCGGCCTGGCGTTGATGTAGTGATTAACGATGTAGGCCCCGATGATCGTCGCGAGCACCGAGGGGAAAATATCCATCGAGATTTTAGCGAGGTATTTCAGCATTTCTCGGCCACTCCCCGCGCGATCTGATGCGGGAACTTTAGGGCATTGTAAGGGATCAACTGCGACGGATCGATGGCAAAGGTTACGCGTGCCTTACGCCTTCAGCTCGATCTCAAGGAACACGATCTCGGTTGAGGTTTCGTTAAGTACGTCATGTTGGACGCCGGCCTTGCGGAAGTAGGATTTTCCCGCCGCAAGCTGCGCCTTGGAGCGCTCCCCGCCCGGCGCCACGATGGTCATTTCGCCGGCGACGACGGGAACAATCACATAGTCCATTCCGTGGGTGTGATGCCCGGTCGCGCTATCGGGCGCAAGCCGCCATTCGGTCACCCGGACCTCGTCATTGTCGATCTGAACCTCGGACCTGGCGGCAATCATCGAGAACCTCTCTGGGGCGAATCGGCTCAGGGCACGAACACCATGAACGCGTAGACGGCGAATACCACCATATGGACCAGTCCGAACAGGACATTGGTCCTGCCGGTGCCGAAGGTCAGCATGCTCAGCAAGAATGTCAGGAACAGCAGCGCCGTATTCTGGGAATTGAGCCCGAGCACCAGCGGTTGGTCGATCACATAGGTGGCGAGCCCGACCGCCGGGATGGTCAGGCCGATGGTGGCCAGCGAGGATCCGAGCGCCAAATTGATGCTCTTCTGGAGGTCGTTCTTGCGGGCCGCCGCGATCGCGGAGACGCCTTCCGGCATCAGGATCAGGAGCGCGACCAGAAGGCCCGCGAAGGCCGGCGGGGCGCCGATCCTGTCGGCGACGGCATCCACCACCAGCGAGAACTTCTTGGCCAGCAGCACGACCGCCAGGAGCGAAATCAGCAGCAGCGCGATGCTCAGCACCAGCATCCTGCCCGACAAATGCGCCTCCGCGCTCTCGCCCTCCGCCCGCTCGTGGACGAAATAATCCTTGTGCAGGACGGTCTGGGTGTAGAGGAACACGCCATAGAGGACGATGGTCACGAGGTCGACGAAGCCGAGCTGAAGCGTCGAATAGATCGGCCCCGGCGTCGTCAGCGTGTAATTGGGCATGATCAGCGTCAGCGTCGCGAGCGCAATCAGCACGCTGAGATAAACGTTGGCGCCGGAGAGCTGGAACCCCTGCTCGCGGTAGCGCAGCCCGCCGATGAACACGCAGAGGCCGACGAGGCCGTTGCAGACGATCATCACCACCGCGAACACGGTATCGCGCGCGAGCGTCGGGGCGGGCTTGTCGCCGAGCATGATCGTGGTGATCAGCGCGACCTCGATGATGGTCACCGCAAGGGTGAGCAGCAGCGTGCCGAACGGCTCGCCGATCCGCTCTGCGATCACCTCGGAATGATGCACGGCCGCGAACACGGTGCCGAACAGGATCACCAGCAGGACGACCGCGAACAGGCCGCCGCCCACCGACAGGGTGAAACCGTAGCCGGTCGCGGTGACGACCAGGAACAGCAGCACCGCCAGCGCGGGGAAGATCCAGGACGACCGCGGCATCGGTCCGTGTGCACTCATGCAGGGGATTCTTTCGTTGAACCGCCCGATTATGCGCGAGAAGATCGCGCCCGTCAGCCCTCTGGAGCCGCTGATGAAGCCTCACGCGTTTTCGTGAGCGCGACCTGGAGGGCACACCCCTCACTGCCGTGCATGATCGGCAGCGGCACCGTGACGCGCGCGAGGCGCGGGTCCGATTGCCGCACGCCGCTGCGCGAGCGGCGCGCCATACGAGGGGGCCCTCGCCGCTTACATCGCCTTGACGATGTTCTCCGTCACCTTCTTGGCGTCGCCGAGCAGCATCATGGTGTTGTCGCGGTAGAACAGCGGATTGTCGATGCCGGCATAACCCGACGCCAGCGACCGCTTGATGAACATCACCGTGCCGGCCTTCCAGACCTGGAGCACCGGCATGCCGTAGATCGGCGAGGTCTTGTCCTCTTCGGCGGCCGGGTTGGTGACGTCGTTGGCGCCGATCACGAAGGCGATGTCGGCCTGCGCGAATTCGGAATTGATGTCCTCGAGCTCGAACACTTCGTCATAGGGGACGTTGGCCTCGGCAAGCAGCACGTTCATGTGTCCGGGCATGCGGCCGGCAACCGGGTGAATGGCGTACTTCACCTCGACGCCTTCCTTCTTCAGCATGTCGGCCATTTCGCGCAGCGCGTGCTGGGCCTGGGCCACCGCCATGCCGTAGCCGGGCACGATGATGACCTTGGAGGCGTTCTTCATGATGAAGGCGGCATCGTCAGCCGAGCCGAGCTTGGCCGGCTTCTGCTCGCCGCCCGCTCCGCCGCCGGCAGCCGCGGTTTCACCGCCGAAGCCGCCGAGGATGACCGAGATGAAGGACCGGTTCATCGCGTGGCACATGATGTAGGACAGGATCGCGCCCGACGAGCCGACCAGCGCGCCGGTGATGATCAGCGCCGAATTGCCGAGCGTGAAGCCGATGCCCGCCGCGGCCCAGCCGGAATAGGAGTTCAGCATCGAGATCACGACCGGCATGTCGGCGCCGCCGATCGGGATGATCATGAGCACGCCGAGCGCGAGCGCCAGGATGACGATCAGCCAGAAGTCGAGCGCGCCGCCGGTCAGGACCAGGCGGACGATGAAGAACACCAGCGCCACAGCAATTGCGATGTTGACGATGTGACGGGCAGGCAGAATGATCGGCGCACCGCTCATCCGTGCCGACAGCTTCAAGAACGCGATCACCGAGCCGGTGAAGGTCAGCGCACCGATGGCGACGCCGAGCGACATTTCGACCAGGCTTTGCGAATGGATGTTGCCGGGGGTGCCGATGTCAAAAGCCTCCGGCGCGTAGAATGCACCGGCGGCCACAAGCACCGCGGCCATGCCGACCAACGAGTGGAACGCCGCGACCAGTTCCGGCATCGACGTCATCGGCACGCGACGTGCGATCACGGCGCCGATGACGCCACCGATCGCGATGCCAACGATCACCAGCACCCAGGCGAGGCCGTCGGCCGGCGGGTGGTTGGCGAGCGTCGTGGCGACAGCGATCGCCATGCCGATCATGCCGAACAGATTGCCCTGGCGCGACGAAGCCGGGCTCGACAGCCCGCGCAGCGACAGGATGAACAGCACTCCCGCCACGAGATACAAAAATGCAGAGAGGTTGGCGCTCATCTCAGGTCCCCATTGATCCCATCAGCCCGAGGTGGCCGCTTACTTCGACTTCTTCTTGTACATCGCCAGCATGCGCTGGGTGACAAGGAAGCCGCCGAAAATGTTGATGCAGGCGAAGATCAGCGCGACGAAGCCGAATGCGCGCGCCCAGCCCGATCCGCTCGAGACGTTGGCGACCCCGCCGGCAAGCAGCGCGCCGACCACGATCACCGACGAGATCGCGTTGGTGACGCTCATCAGCGGCGTATGCAGCGCCGGCGTGACCGACCACACCACGAAATAACCGACGAAGACCGCGAGGACGAAGATCGACAGCCGGAAGATGAAGGGGTCGACGACCTGTGCAGCATGCTCCATGACGGCTCTCCTTAAACCTTCGGCTGGAAGTTCGGGTGGATCACGGCGCCGTCCCTGGTCAGCGCGGTGGCCTTGACGAGCTCATCGTCCCAGTTGACGGCGAGCTTCTTCTCTTTCTTGTCGACCATGGTCTCGATGAAGGAGAACAAATTGCGTGCGTAGAGGCTGGAGGCCGAGGCCGCGACGCGGCCGGCGACATTGGTGTAGCCGACGATCTTGATGCCATCCGTCTCGACGACCTCGCCGGCCCTGGCGCCCTCGACATTGCCGCCGCGCTCGACGGCGAGATCGACCAGCACCGAGCCCGGCTTCATCGACTTGACCATCTCGCCGGAAACGAGCTTCGGCGCGGGCCGGCCGGGGATCAGTGCGGTGGTGATGACGATGTCCTGCTTCTTGATGTGCTCGGCGGTGAGCGCGGCCTGCTTGGCCTGATACTCCTTGGACATCTCCTTGGCGTAGCCGCCGGCGGTCTGCGCGTTCTTGAACTCCTCGTCCTCGACGGCGAGGAACTTTGCGCCGAGCGATTCCACCTGCTCCTTCGTCGCAGGCCGCACGTCCGTCGCGGTAACGACGGCGCCGAGACGGCGCGCGGTCGCGATCGCCTGCAGGCCGGCGACGCCGACGCCCATCACGAACACCTTTGCCGCGGGCACGGTGCCGGCGGCGGTCATCATCATCGGGAAGGCGCGGCCGAAGGCCTCGGCGCCCTCGATCACGGCGCGATAGCCGGCAAGGTTCGCCTGCGAGGACAGCACGTCCATCACCTGCGCGCGCGTGATGCGCGGCATCAATTCCATCGCGAAGGCCGAGACGCCGGCATCGGCCATCGCCTTCAGCGCGGCCTCGTTGCCGTAGGGATCCATGATGGCGATGACGAGCGCACCGCGCTTGTATTGCGACAGCTCGGAGGCCTCGGGACGCTTCACCTTGATGATGATGTCGGCGTCCTTCAGCGCATCGGCGCTGACGGTGGCCCCCACCGCGGTGAATTCGGAATCGGGGAGGCCCGACTTGAGGCCCGCGCCCGGCTCAACGGCGATCTCGGCGCCCAGCGCCTTGAACTTCTTCACCGTATCGGGCGAAGCCGCGACCCGCGGCTCTGACGGATCGATTTCCTTGGCAACGGCGATCTTCATAGGTCCTCCGGCGGCGCGGGACAGCGCACGCACAAAAAAGTAGCGTTACTCCCGCAGCGTTGCATACCGGCTTTAGAACCGGCTTGTTTGCAAATTTTGTGGGCAGCCGCCGCCACAGGTGAAGGCAGCCGCCAAGTCCGATCTAGGTGAGGAAGATCGCCATCAGAATCACGATCAGCGCGACCGAGGCCGTGCCGTACTTCACCAGCTTGATGAAGCCCTCGTAGGTCTGCTCGTGCGCAACGTAGTCGTTGCCGTCGGCGGTGCTGTACGCAACTTCGCTATGATCTGCCATGGATGTCCCCAGTCGAAAGTCGAATTCCTCGGCTGGGATACCTTAAACCTTCGGGCAGGGCAACGGCGCGAAGGCTCAGTTTTCCGGCAAATAGGCTCATTTGGAATCCCGATTATCGCGGATCCGGCGCGCGGAATTGGCTTTGCTGAACCGGGGTTCAACAGATGCCGCGCCATCGCCCCTGCCCTAAATCCGGGCATTCGCGCCCTTCAACCCATCGCCTCCAGCTCGTCGATCATGCCGGCGATGACGCTCAAGCCCCCATCCCAGAATTTGGGGTCCTTGGCATCGAGCCCGAAGGGGCGCAGCAGCTCGGAATAATGCTTGGTGCCGCCGGCGCCGAGCATGTCGAGATAGCGCTCGGCAAAGCCCTCGGCCGCATTCTCGTAGACGGCATAGAGCGAGTTCACGAGGCAATCGCCGAACGCATAGGCATAGACGTAGAACGGCGAATGGATGAAGTGCGGAATGTACATCCAGTAGTTCTCGTAACCCGCCTTGATCTCGATCGCCGGACCGAGGCTCTCGCCCTGCACCGACAGCCAGAGCTCGCCGAGCCGCGTCGCGGTGAGCTCGCCGTTCTTGCGCTCGGTGTGGACGGCGCGCTCGAACGAATAGAACGCAATTTGCCGCACCACGGTATTGATCATGTCCTCGACCTTGCCGGCGAGCAGCGCCTGGCGCTGCTTTGCGTTCTTGGTCTGGGCAAGCAGCCGCTTGAACGTGAGCATCTCGCCGAACACGCTCGCGGTCTCTGCCAGCGTCAGCGGCGTCGGTGCCATCAGCGCGCCGTTCTTGGCGGCGAGCACCTGGTGCACGCCGTGGCCGAGCTCATGCGCAAGCGTCATCACGTCGCGCGGCTTGCCCTGGTAGTTCATCAGCACATAGGGGTGCGCCGAGGGCGTGGTCGGATGCGAGAACGCGCCGGGCGCCTTGCCCGGACGCACCGGCGCATCGATCCAGCGATCGGTGAAGAAGCGCTCGGCGATATCGGCCATCCTCGGCGAGAAGCCACGATAGGCCGTCAGCACCATGTTCCGCGCATCGGGCCAGCCGATGACATCGGTCGCCGCGAACGGCAGCGGCGCGTTGCGGTCCCAATAAGCCAGCTTCTTCTTGCCGAACCACTTCGCCTTCAGCTGATAATAGCGATGCGACAGCTTTGGATAGGCCGCGCGGACCGAGGCGACCAGCGCATCCACCACCTCGCGCTCGACGCGGTTGTTCAGGTGGCGGGAATCCGCGACATCCTTGAAACCACGCCAGCGGTCGGAGATGTCCTTGTCCTTGGCGAGCGTGTTGGTGATCAGCGCGAAGGTGCGCTCATTGGCCTTGAAGGTTTTTGCCAGCGCTTCGGCCGCGGCCTTGCGCTTGGCGCCGTCGCGATCAGCCAAGAAGTTCAGCGTCGGCTCGATCGCGAGCTCCCTGGCGCCGACCTTGAAGCGCAAGCCCGAGATGGTCTGGTCGAACAAACGGTTGAAGGCGGAATAGCCGGTCTGCGCCTTTTCCAGGAACAGCTGCTCGAGCTTGTCGTCGAGCTGATACGGCTTCTCCTTGCGCAGATCCTCGATCCATGGACGATAATGTGCGAGCTCCGGGACTTGCAGCGCACGGGTCAAAATATCGTCATCGATACGGTTGAGCTCGAGCGCGAAGAACAAGAGATGCGTCGACGCCGCGGTCAGCCGCTCGGAGACGTCGCCGTAAAACTTTGAAATCGCAGGGTCCACGCTGTCGCCGGCGTGAACGAGCCCGGCATAGGAGCTGAGACGGCCGGCGAGATCGTCGATCGCCTCATAGCGCCGCACGGCCTCCGCGAGCCATTTTCCGCCATCTTCGTTTGCTGTGCCTGTTGCGAGCTTGCCCTTGTAGTCGGTCTCGAACGCGACGCAATCGGCATCCATCGTTTCGAGATCGCGCGCCACTTCCGGCGCATCGATCCCTGAATAGAGATCGGCAAGGTTCCACTCCGGAAGCTTGCCCGTCTTGCTCGCAGGCTTTGCGGAGGGTTTTGCCTTGGCAGCGGATTTCTTGGCGATGGATGTCTTGGCGATGGATCTCTTGGCGGCGGATGTCTTGGCGGCTGGTTTGCGGACAGCAGTCTTGGAGCGCGAATTCATTGTGTGGGAAACCTGTGTTCAACGATCGCTGCGGTGGGCGGGGGCATCAAGGTTTAAGAGTGCGTTAAGCGGCTTCGGCCAGAGTGACCCGATTCGAGACAGATAGTAGTAGCGTGCGGGGAGCACCATGGCTGCCAGTATTTTGATCGCTGACGACGACGCCGTAGCCCGCCGTCTGGTCGAGAACATGGTGCAGAAATGCGGCTATGAGACGCTCGTCGTCGAGTCCGGCGACGCTGCGATCGCGACCCTCACCGCCCCCGACGCACCCGCGATCGACGCAGTGATCCTCGATCTCGTGATGCCCGGCCTCGACGGCATGGGCGTATTGGCGAAAATCCGCGAGGCGGGCCTCAGCGTCCCCGTCATCGTGCAAACCGCCCATGGCGGCATCGACAACGTGATCTCGGCGATGCGCGCCGGCGCGGCCGACTTCGTGGTCAAGCCGGTCGGAATGGAGCGGCTCCAGGTCTCGCTTCGCAACGCGCTGAATGCCTCGGCACTCAAGGGCGAACTGCAGCGCATCCGTCACAGCCGCGAGGGCCGGCTGACCTTCTCCGACATCATCACGCGCGCCGAAGCGATGGCACCTGTGATGCGCGCGGCCCAGAAGGCGGCAAACTCGTCGATTCCCGTGCTGATCGAAGGCGAGTCCGGCGTCGGCAAGGAAATGTTCGCGCGCGCCATCCATGGCAGCGGCGAGCGCAAGGCCAAGCCTTTCGTTGCGGTCAATTGCGGTGCGATCCCCGACAATCTCGTCGAGTCCATCCTGTTCGGCCACGAGAAGGGCGCCTTTACCGGCGCGACCGAGCGCCATACCGGCAAATTTCTCGAGGCCCATGGCGGCACGCTGTTTCTGGACGAGGTCAGCGAGCTGCCGCTGACTGCACAGGTCAAGCTCCTGCGCGCACTGCAGGAAGGCGCAGTCGAGGCCGTCGGCGGCCGCAAACCGGTCAAGGTCGACGTTCGCATCATCTCTGCGACCAATCGCAAATTGCTGGAGCGGGTCAAGCAGGGCCATTTCCGGGAAGATCTGTTCTATCGCCTGCACGTGCTGCCGCTGACGATCCCCTCGCTCAGGGCCCGCCGCGAGGACATCCCGCATCTGCTCAGGCATTTCCTGGCGCGCTTTGCCGCCGAGGAGAACCGCACGATCTCCGGCGTCACTGGCGAGGCCGTCGCGCATCTCGCCCAGCTCGACTGGCCCGGCAACATCCGCCAGCTCGAAAACGCGGTTTACCGCGCGGTGGTGATGAGCGAGGGCGACCAGCTCGGCCTCGACGATTTCCCGCTGCTGGCCTCGCATCCCCATTCCGCGACCGAGATTCCGACCGCGCCGCTGATGATCGAGCCGATCGCAGCGCCCTCGGTGGTATCGGGTAGCGAAATACCCATCGCGCCGCTGGCTCAGGCAGGGTCGCTCTCGATGCTCACCCCGACCGGGGACATCCGCCCGCTGGAGGACATGGAGAACGAGATCATCCGCTTCGCGATCTCGCATTACCGCGGACAGATGTCCGAGGTGGCGCGTCGACTCAAGATCGGCAGGTCCACACTGTACCGCAAACTCGACGAAGCCGGGGTTCCCGGACATGGCGGGAAAAGCGGCGAGGAGACGCACTGAACCTCGTGCGAATGGTGGTTCGCGCGCATTTGTGAGCTGCCCGCAACCCGTTGAATTACGGCAAAATTCGGCTCCGGCCGGAACCGTGACTTGGAAGTGACATACGGTGGGAAAAGCGCGTGTTGAAGCCGCACAATCCGTTGCAAACGGGCTGTGTTGAAGTCAGTTTGTCGTGAGTTTCCCGGGGTAGCGCTAGCTGCGAAAACGGGGCCTGTATATCGTCTGCGTATGAATCGTTGCGTGCAGGCGTGCAACTTTCGAGAGGCCGGCGCGATTTAGCCGAAGCTCAATTAGGCGATAACGAAAGCTGTTCCACGAGGGACAGTTCACCCGAGGGGTGCGATACAATGCGTGACTGTTTGAACCACCGTGCAGGCTTTGACCGCGTTCTGGCGGCGGTCGCAGCGACCTTCCTCACGGTGTCGGCCGGCTCGGCGCTGGCACAGGATCAGGCGCGCAGCAGCGCTGCAGAACTTGCAATCGAAGCCGCAATCCCGCGTCCCGAGCCCGCAAACGTTCCGCCCCCGACCGCATCCGACATCAAGCTCGACACCACTGCCACGGTCCAGGACGCCCCGAAGGATGCTTCCAAGGAGCCCGTGAAGGCCGAAGCCGCCCCGGCCGCAGAGAAGGTCGAGACCAAGCCTGCCGACGTCGCCGTGACCCCTGCAGCCGACACGCCGAAGAGCGAGACGGCCGCGACCGAACCCGCCAAGACAGTCCCAGCGACGACAGACCCGGCGAAGACGGATCCTGCGAAGACCGAGCCTTCGAAAGCCGACACTGCAACCGCAACGCCGACCACGCCCGCCGCACCGGCGGCCGCTGCAGCGACCTCGGCCGAGCCGCCAAAGGACGCCGCCAAGGAGCCGGCCGCCGAGCCTGTGAAGGCCGCGAGCAACGTTCCCGCCGCCGACCAGCCGGTCGCCGACAAGATCAAGGACATCCTCGGCTCCAAAACCTCGCGCCATTTCGACCGCAAGAACGAGCGTGCCGCCGCCGAGAAGTTTTACGGCGCCCGTGACTTCGCGCCGGTCTGGACACAGGCCGGCAGCCTGACCGCTGCAGCCAAGGGCGTAATCGCGCGGCTGAAGGATGCGGCCTCCGACGGTCTCAACCCCGCCGACTATCCGGTGCCCGACTTCGCCGCCGCCACCACGCCCGATGCGCTGGCCGATGCCGAGCTGAAGCTCACCGCCAGCATGTTCGACTATGCGCGCCAGGCGCAGAGCGGCCGCATGCACTGGTCGCAGGTGAGCGCCGACATTCTCTATCCCGAGCATCCGGTCGATCCGAACGAGGTGCTCACCAAGGTCACGACCGCGGCCGACGCCTCCGCCGCGCTCGACAGCTACAACCCGCCGCAGAAGCTCTACAAGGAGCTGAAGGCGCAGCTCGCCAAGCTCCGCGGCCAGGGCGACGGCCCGGTGATCGAGATCACCGACGGTCCCGCGCTGAAATACACGCCGGCCAAGGGCAAGAAGCAGGCGGAAATCGTCGTGCAGGATCCGCGCGTGCCGCAGCTGCGCGCCAAGCTCGGCATCACCGAGAACGCCAGCGACGATCACTACGACGCAACGGTCGCGGCAGCCGTGCGCAAATTCCAGGACGGCGTCGAGATGAAGGCGACCGGCGTCCTCGACGCGCCGACCGTGAAGGCGCTGAACAGCCCGAAGCGCGACAAGCAGATCGACACCGTGCTGGTGAACATGGAGCGCTGGCGCTGGCTGCCGCGCGACCTCGGCGCGCCCTCGCTCGGCGATGCCTATGTCATCCTCAACATTCCCGACTACACGCTGAAGGTGATGCAGCACGGACAGCAGGTCTGGACCACCCGCGTCGTCACCGGCAAGCCTGGCCAGCACGCGACCCCGCTGCTCACCGAGACGATGAAGTACATCACGGTCAACCCGACCTGGAACGTGCCGCCGTCCATCGTCTATGGCGAGTATCTGCCGGCGCTGCAGCAGGATCCGACCGTGCTTCAGCGCATGGGCCTGAAGCTCGAGCAAAATCGCGACGGCTCGGTGCACATCTCGCAGCCGCCCGGTGAAGCCAACGCGCTCGGCCGCATCCGCTTCAACTTCCCGAACAAGTTCCTGGTCTATCAGCACGACACGCCGGACAAGTACCTGTTCGCCAAGGACGAGCGCGCCTTCAGCCATGGCTGCATGCGCGTGCAATATCCGGATCAGTACGCCTCGGTCCTGCTCAACATCGCCGTGCCGAACGAGCACTACACCCCTGAGCGCGTCCGGAGCATGTACGGCTCGGGTGAGGTCGACCTGAAATTCCCGACCCCGATCCCGGTCAACATCACCTACCAGACCGCATTCGTTGACGACGGCGGCAAGCTGCAATTCCGCAAGGACGTCTATGGCCGCGACGCGACCATGATCAACATCCTGAAGAACAGCCGCGGCAAGGACCTCGAGACCGTCGTCGCCCACGCGCAGCCGAGCTATTCGCGCCCGGCAACGACGCTGCCGTCAGGCGTGGCGTTTGCCAACAATGGCGCCTCGTCCGGACTGAACTTCTTCGAGCGGTTGTTCGGTGGCGGGGCCCCGACCCCACCGCCGGCGCCGGTCGGCCGTCGGCCGCAGCGGGTATTTACCCGCTGAGATCCAGGCCCCGCGCCTCAACTCCTGAATTTCTTCAGTAAAATCAGCGACCCTGTCTCCTGGATAGGGTCGCTTAACGTTAACCATTCTCCGCCCGAGGCCGGGCGGCTGGCGTTTTTTTGCCACACTCAACCGCTTAGGATTGTAGTCTGACTTGGTTTGGGGGCGGGAAGGTCAACCTCGGATTAACCTTCTCGCTTTAAGAAAGCGTTCATCCTCTTTCGCGCGCTAACGGGGTTGGCGGGAGAGTCCATTTTGAACGCTCGTCGACTGGGTGGGCTCATACGTGCTGACTGGTTTCGCACGCAAATTCGCTGCGTTGTCGTTGTCCCATGCGGGAGTGAAGGTCGGATCTCGGATCGGCCTCGCTTCACTGGTGCTGCTTGCGGCTGCCGGCTCGGTTCATAACGCCGCTGCGCTGAACGAAACCAAGACGCTCTCCTTCCACCACACGCACTCCGGCGAAGACCTCACCGTTACCTTCAAGCGCGATGGCCGCTATGACGAAGCCGCGCTGAAGACGCTCAACCATTTCCTGCGCGACTGGCGCACCCAGGACGAGACGGTGATGGACCGTCACCTGTTCGACATCCTCTGGGAAGTCTATCGCGACGTCGACGGCAAGCAGCCGATCCAGATCATCTCCTCCTATCGCTCCCCGGCCACCAACGCCATGCTGCGCCGCCGCTCCGCCCATACCGGCGTGGCGCGCTTCAGCCAGCACATGCTGGGCCACGCGATGGATTTCTACATTCCGGGCGTGCCGCTGGAGCAGATCCGCTTTGCCGGCCTGCGCTTGCAGCGCGGCGGCGTCGGCTTCTACCCGACCTCCGGGTCGCCCTTCGTGCATCTGGACACCGGCAATGTGCGGCACTGGCCGCGCATGACGCATGACCAGCTCGTCCGCGTCTTCCCGGACGAACGCACGGTGCATATCCCGACCGACGGCGTGCCGCTGAAGGGCTATGAGCTCGCCAAGGCCGACATCGAGCGCCGCGGCGAAGACGATGGCGGTGCCGGCAAGCCGAGCTTCTTCGCCGCCCTGTTCAAGGGCAAGCAGGCCCCGGCAGCCAGTGCCGATGAGGATGACGAGGGCGCTCCCGCCCCGGCCGCCAAGCCCGTCACGCCCACCGTGGTCGCCTCGGCAGCCAAACCCGCCGATCCCGTGCCGACGCCGCGCGCGAAACCGTCGGTCGCTTCCGCCATCCAGCTCGCCTCGGCCGATGCCCAGCTCGTTGCGCCGCCCAAGTCGAAAGCCGAGCCGAAAGCCGAGCCCGTGGCTGACAAGCCGGCAGCCGGCAAGTTCGAGTCCCCGGCCGACATCATCAATGCCCGCGGCTTCTGGGATACTCCGGCGACGCCGCAGCAGGCGACGCCGGCGCAGATCGCAGCGCTCAGGGCACGCCAGGCACTGGCCGCCGCGACAGATCCGCAGGCCACCGCCAGTGTCTCCAACGCCGCCTATCAGGCGCTGGCCTTTGCGCCCGCGTCCGCATCGCCAGTCGACCGCGCCCGTGTCGTCGCCGCCTCAGCGCCGATTCCGCGCGGCGCGCGTCCGGTGTCTACGGCCCGCAACGGCGCGCCGGCCACCGAGATCAACACCGTCGTCGGCAAGAGCAGCGACGGCATGATCGCAACCGCAACGCGGCTCTCCGCCGCCAAGGGCGACAGCATCTGGCTCAAGATCGTGATGCTGTCGCCGAGCGCCAGCCGCGCGATGTCTGTCACGTTGATGGGCGAGCTCGATATGGCCGCGATGCGCGCCTATTTCGTCAAGCCGCAAGCCGTGGTCGCAATGGGCTTCACCGACGACCCGATGCACGGCCTGTCGTGCGACAGTTTCTCGGGCAGCGCGACCACGAAGATCGAGACGACGTCGTTCGTCATGCGCACGGCCGCGCTGCGCTGAAGCAGATCGCCTAGCGAGCCCTCTTTCCCCGCCGATCCAGATGATAGGTCAGCGCCAGCGACAGGCAGACTGACAGCGCCTGCTTCGGCAGCTTGCCGGCCGCCGGCAGCAAAAGCGCCCGGGTCTGCCGGTATTCGAACTGATCGGGAAAGCGCTCGCGAAACGTGTCGACCAATGTCGTCTTGCAGTTGAACAGAATGGCGGCGTGGTCGGAGTCCTTGAGCCGGCCAAGCCGGATCGTCGAGCCGCTGCCGGTCTCATCGGTGAGGTAAGCAGGCTCGCCCCATTTCAGCGTCTCGGTGAGACAGCCGACATTGTCATCCGCCGCCGCGATCGCAAAAATCAGGTCGCGGACCTGGAGCAACCGTTTGCCGATCGGCACCGGAAGAGCGCCGAAAGCACTGATCACCTCACGCGGCAGCGGCGGCGCAGTCACTGACGTCTCCCTCGATGCTTCCACACCACCGGTGTCGCCCTGGCGTTCGCCAGGACGACAGAGGCCTCAGATCATTCCCAGCGCCTGCATATAGGTCTCGAGAATGGTCTCGGCCTCGGCGCGCTCGTTGGGGTCCTGCTTGCGCAGGCGTACGATGGTGCGCAGCGCCTTGACGTCGTAGCCGTTGCCCTTGCTCTCGGCATAGACGTCGCGGATGTCGTCGGAGATCGCCTTCTTCTCTTCCTCCAGCCGCTCGATGCGCTCGATGATGGATTTGAGCTGGTCCTTGGCAAATTTCGTCGCGGGCTCGTCGTCGCGGACGGCGGCGGAGGTGGCCATCTTGGTACTCCCAATGGAACTGGCAAAACGAGGTGACGCCGGCATCCACCGCGCGTGCTGGGTAGACCCTTAGGGTTGGCGCCTGCTCCGTTCAAGCAAGCATCGCGCTCGTCCACAGCGCGCCCACAGAAGAAGACGCTGTCATTCCGGGGCACCCGAAGGGTGAACCCGGAATCTCGAGATTCCGGGTTCGATGCTTTGCATCGCCCCGGAATGACAGGGAAAACGACTTAGTGATTGTGGGGATGGACCTTCTTCATCGCCTCGAGCTGTTCGGGGCTCGCCGTGCCCTGGTACTTCGCCTTCCAGGCCTCGTAGGGCATGCCGTAGACGGCTTCCCGGCTCTCATCCTTGCTCAAGCTCACGCCTTGGGCGTCCGCGGCGTCCTTGAGCCAGTTCGACAGGCAGTTACGGCAGAAGCCGGCCAGATTCATCAGATCGATGTTCTGGACGTCGGTTCGCGTCTTCAAATGATCGATCAGCCGCCGGAAGGCGGCCGCCTCGAGCTCCGTTCTGGTTTTGTCGTCGATGGCCATGGCAGGAATCCTCGGCTGCGCCCTTGATGGTAGTCACCCTTACGGGATCAGGTGGGGTCGTGTCACAGATTTTGCCATATCGCGGCGCAAACGGCCGCTGGGCCGATCAATGGGCAGTTCCCCGGCCCTACGCCAAATCGTCAATCATCTGGTATACGTTCCGCGACAATGATCGCCGAATCTCCCCGCTCCCCCCTTCGCCTGCTCGCCCGGTTGGTCCCGGTGCTCGCGGTTGGCCTGTTTTGCTTCTGGGCCAGCCCAGCCTCGGCCGATTTCCGGCTCTGCAACAACACCTCAAGCCGGGTCGGCATCGCGCTCGGCTACAAGGACGCCGACGGCTGGACCACCGAAGGCTGGTGGAACATCTCGTCCCGCTCCTGCGAGACCCTGCTACGGGGAACGCTGATCGCCCGCTATTATTACATCTACGCGATCGACTACGACCGCGGCGGCGAATGGTCGGGGCAGGCCTTCATGTGCTCGCGCGACAAGGAGTTCACCATCCGCGGCACCGAAGACTGCCTGGCGCGCGGCTATGACCGGACCGGCTATTTCGAGGTCGACACCGGCGAGCAGCGGGCCTGGACGGTGCAGCTCACCGACGCCAATGAGCAGCCTTCCGCGCAACCGCGTGTCCCCGGCATGCCCGGCCCTGTTGGGCCTGGTGGCGGCGTTCCGGGTTTGCCCAATAGTCCGCCCGGTGGTACGCCCCCCGCCGCACCTGGCCTCCCGCCAGCTTCCTCGCCACCACCGTCTGGAAATAAGCCATGAGGCGTCTTCGCCGTATCAAGATTCTCGCGACCCTTGGACCTGCCTCCTCGGACCTCGCGATGATCCGCCGCCTGTTCGAGGCCGGCGCCGACGTGTTCCGCATCAACATGAGCCACACCCCGCACGACAAGATGCGGGAGCTGGTGGCGACGATCCGCAATGTCGAAAGCAGCTACGGCCGCCCGATCGGCATCCTGGTCGATCTCCAGGGCCCCAAGCTCCGGCTCGGCGCGTTCGCCGAAGGCGCGGTGCAGCTCCAGAACGGCCAGACCTTCACGCTCGATTCCGACAAGACGCCTGGTGACGCCACCCGCGTCAACCTTCCCCATCCGGAGATTCTGGCAGCCCTGCGGCCCGGCCACGCGCTGCTGCTCGACGACGGCAAGGTGCGGCTGATCGCGGAGGAAACCACCAAGGAGCACGCGGTGACGCGGGTCGTGGTCGGCGGCAAGATGAGTGACCGCAAGGGCGTCAGCCTTCCGGACACCGACCTGCCGGTCTCGGCGATGACGCCGAAGGACCGCGCCGACCTCGAGGCTGCGCTGGTCACCGGCGTCGACTGGATCGCGCTGTCCTTCGTGCAGCGCGCCGACGACGTGATCGAAGCCAAGAAAATGATCCGCGGCCGCGCCGCCGTGATGGCCAAGATCGAGAAGCCGCAGGCGATCGACCGCCTCGCCGACATCATCGAGGCCTCCGACGCGCTGATGGTGGCGCGCGGCGACCTCGGCGTCGAGCTGCCGCTGGAGCGCGTGCCGAGCCTGCAGAAGCAGATGACGCGCATGGCGCGCCGCGCCGGCAAGCCGGTGGTGGTCGCGACCCAGATGCTGGAATCGATGATCCAGTCGCCGGTGCCGACCCGCGCCGAAGTCTCCGACGTCGCCACCGCCGTCTATGAGGGCGCCGACGCCATCATGCTGTCGGCGGAATCGGCGGCCGGCAAATTCCCGGTCGAGGCTGTTTCGACCATGAACCGCATCGGCGAGGAGGTCGAGCGCGACCCGATCTATCGAGACGTGATCATGGCCCAGCGGCCCGCGCCGGAATCCACCGCCGGCGACGCCATCGCGGACGCCGCCCGGCAGATCGCCGAGACGCTCGACCTGCCTGCCCTGATCTGCTGGACCAGTTCCGGCTCGACCGCCGTGCGCGTGGCGCGCGAGCGGCCGAAGCCGCCGATCGTGGCGATCACGCCGAATATCACGGCCGGACGCCGGCTCGCGGTGGTCTGGGGCGTGCATTGCGTGGTGGCGGAAGATGCGCGCGACCAGGACGACATGGTGAACCGCGCCGGCCAGATCGCTTTCCGCGACGGTTTCGTCCGCGCCGGCCAGCGCGTCATCATCGTCGCCGGCGTGCCGCTCGGCATTCCCGGCACCACCAACATGGTGCGCATTGCCTCCGTCGGCCCTGAGGGCGACGCGAACATCTGAGGCGGCCGGCCGGCCGCCGACCAAAACGCGAAAACAACCCCATGCACAGTAGCCGGTTGGCCGCGTTTAACGCCTGGTCTTGTGGATCACCATCCTGCCCCGCGAAGCAATGCCGCCCCATTCGGAGGACCAGCTGAGTTCCGGGCTGGAGGATTTTTCGCCGCCCTTGTGATCCCAGGCGCCCTGGAGTGCAAAGAGGGCGCCTTGAGGGTCGACACATCGCACGATCCAGCCGCCATCGGGCAACTCGATCGGCTGGTGAAGGACGCGGCCCCCGCCGGTGTTGACCCGCCGGGCCGCGGCGCCGACGTCCTCGACATTGAAGTAATGAAGCCAAGAGGCGTGCGATACGCTCGGGAGCTTGGTGAGCATGCCGCCGATCGTCTTCCCGGCCACCGAAAACAAATCATACACGCTGGCCGGATCCACTTCGGCTGAGGACTGTCGCCAGCCGAGAAGCTTGCCATAAAATGGAAAGACCTCGCCTCGGTGTTCAGCCAGCAACTCGTGCCAGCCCACGCGTCCGGGCTGATACGACCCGCTCGTTTGCGCCGGGCCAAAGGCCAGCCGGGTGACCAACGCAAACGTCGCTCCTTGCGGATCGGCGACCACCGAAATGCGGCCGATATTGCTGTCGGTCGGCGATACCAGGATGGCGCCTCCCAGTCGGAGGACCTGCGCGACCGTCGCAACCATGTCATCGACGCCGACATAGCCGAGCCATCTCGGCGTGGCCCCCATCCGCACTCCCTCCTCGGGGAGATCCATGAGCCCGACGACCGGAGCTGCCCCCGCCGTCAGCAGCGTGTAGGCAAGTTCCGGGCTCGAGGCATCCTTCACGGCCCAGCCGACAATCTCGGCGTAAAAAGCTGCGGCCGACGGCACGTCCGTCGTCAGAAGCTCGTACCAAACGAAGCGTCCAAATTGTTCGGCCACGCTCGCCTCTCCGGTTGAGCTTCCCTGACGATTGCGCACCGCATCACGGCCGTCCATCGATATCGACAAGAAATTGCCGCGATGTCGTTCATGAAGATGAATGCGTGCGAATAGGCTCTTACTCTTTTGTGTACGTGCGAATCTTGCCCGCCCTTTTTGCCCGGCGTAGGATCACTGCACGGCGATCGGACCTGAAGCCTTCTTGAAGCCTTGGAGGATGCGGCCATGCGGCGGACGAGACAAGCTTCGAAAAAGAACCGAAAAACCAAAACCGCGATACCGGCGCTAGGCCTCGCCGGGCTGACGTTTTCACTGGCTGGAAGCGCGGCAGCGTCCGCGTTGCAGACCGACGAGATCCAACAAAGACCGAACTCCAATTCCGGTCGGTATACGGCGCTCAGCGAGGAAGAGCTCGCGGACGTCAGCCTCGCCACCTTTCATCTTGCCTACGACAAGAAAGAATTGAGCCAGGTGCTGCTGGCGCGAGGATGCGGTGGTTGTCACGGCTGCGGAGGCTGCAGAGGGTGTGGCGGCTGCAGAGGTTGCGCAGGTTGTCGAGCCTGTCGCTGCGGCGTCGGTTGCGGTGGCTGTGGCGGCTGTGGCGTTGGCTGGATCGGCTTGCCGCTGCCGTTGCCGGTGCCAGTAGCCTGCACGGGGTGCTGCGCATCATGGGGACGCTGCCGCTGGTGCTAGGCTAGAAGCATCTGAATCAACATCGACATGATGCAATTTCATTGGCCGGGCTCGCACACGACCCGGTCAATTTTCTGTCGCGGCCACCGCGTTCGCCTCGCTCTCCTGCTCGGCTTGCCGATGGCGAACGAGTGTGTTCCAACTCATATCAAGAAATCCGGTGGTGCTCGACGAAAGGTCGGGCCGGCAAGGCGTTCATCGTAAGCCAACGATCGAACATGGCGCAAACAGGATCAGCGTGCGACCCCGATGACATCAAAGCGAAAGCGCCGCACCGCAAGGCCGATCCGCAAGAGCATTTTGCGTTTCGCGCCGAACTTCACCGCCTATCTGCTTCCTCCCAATGTGGTCTGCCTCTATTCGGAGAACCGCAAATTCTTCCTGCACGGAGAGCTCTATTGCGCAGTGGCGGCCGCGATCGGAAAGAATGGCCGCGCGGCCCGGGACATCATCCGCCAGCTCTCGAAACACTTTCCCGTGGCCGAGATCGAGGAAGCGATCCGGCGTCTGCTGGAGCGCCGCTACGTTGTCAGCGGAGCATCGCAGGCGAGCCCCATTGATGGATATTGGGCAAGCCTCGGCCTGCCTGCCGAAATCGCCGAAGAGAACCTGCGCA
The DNA here is from genome assembly GCF_004114955.1 of Bradyrhizobium guangzhouense. Lineage (NCBI taxonomy): Bacteria > Pseudomonadati > Pseudomonadota > Alphaproteobacteria > Hyphomicrobiales > Nitrobacteraceae > Bradyrhizobium > Bradyrhizobium guangzhouense. The sequence goes on along the minus strand of NZ_CP030053.1, from coordinate 1,416,174 downwards.
ACTGGCCGGTTCGGGTGGAATCGATCGACGTCAAGGGCGCCGGCGAGCTGAGCGCGGCGCTCGCCAAGCTCGGAGTTCAAATCACCAAGCGGTCGCCAAAACTCATCGTCACGCTCGTGAACGATTACCTCGAACCCGCGCTCGCCGAATTGAACGGGGACCGCGTGGCCGACGGAACGCCTTGGCTGCTGGTCCAGCCCTCCGGGGTTTTTCCGTTGGTGGGCCCGGTGTTCAAGCCGGGCGAAAGCGCCTGCTGGACCTGCCTGCACGATCGCATGATCCGCAATCGCGAGATCAAGGGATTTCTCCATCGCGGGGCGGCGCAAGCGGTCGCAACATCGCCCCTGGTCAGCGACAGTGTGGGACAGACCGCGGTCCACTTCGCTGCCACTGAGATTGCGAAGGCGATTGCATCAGGATTTCGCACTGACCTCAGCGATCACATCGCAAGCGTCGACCTCACCGGGGCCGCCATCGCCAAGCATTACGTTGCGAAACGTCCGCAATGCGCGACCTGCGGCAGCAAGAAGCTGAGGAATCCGCGGCGGGCGGCCGTGCCGATCGAGATTGCCGAAGGCAAACGTCTCGTCATGACCAGCGGCGGATACCGCACCGTGACGTCGCGGGCCACCGTGGCGCGATACCGCAAACATGTCAGTCCACTGACCGGCGTGGTGTCCAGGCTCGAGCGGATCGAAGCGGACCTGCCGATGAACACCAATTTTTTCGCCTACCACAATTTCTCTGCGCCGGCGTGGAATGTCGACCAGCTCAGGTCCGGCCTGAGCGGCGGCAGCTTCGGCAAGGGCTCCACGGCCGAACAGGGCGAGGCCAGCGCGCTGATGGAGGCGATCGAACGCTATTCCGGCATTTTCCAGGGTGACGAGATCAGGACGACGCGACGCTTCGCCGATTTCGCTCCCGGTGACGCACTTCTGCCCAACGACGTCCAGTTCTTCAGCGACCTGCAATTCCAAAACAGGCATATCCCGCTGCCTGACGATTCACATCCGGTTCCCGAGCCCTTCGATCCCGCGATGAAAACCGAATGGTCGCCGGTCTGGTCACTGCGCGACAAGCGATTCAAATATCTCCCGACCGGCCTGTTGTATTTCTTCTACGGCGGCTTCCACACGGATTCGAACGGTTGCGCGGCCGGCAACACACGCGAGGAAGCCATCGTTCAAGGCTTCCTCGAACTGGTCGAACGCGATGCCTATGCGATCTGGTGGTACAACCGGGTGCAGCGTGCGGAAGTCGATCTGGCGCAATTCGAGGATTCCTACGTACGGGATCTGCAGCGCCAGTTCGCCGACGCGGGACGCCGGCTCTGGGTCCTCGACATCACCAGCGATCTCGGCATTCCCTCCTATGTTGCGATCATGCACTGGATGCAAAATGGACACGAGAACATCGAGTTCGGGTCCGGTTCGCATTTCGATCGCCGCATCGCCCTGCTGCGTTCGCTCACCGAGCTCACCCAGTTCATGTCGATCGGCTTGATGGGCGGCGGGAGCGGCGAGAAGCCATCGCTCGACGGTGTCACGCCGCTGCGGCTGGACGATTATCCGTTCTTGATTCCCAGCGACAACCCGATTGTCCCACCGGCGCCCGACATCCAGCTTCACGACAATACGCGTGACCAGGTCAATGCCTGCGTCGAGATCGCGGTCCGCGCCGGATACGATTTCCTCGTGCTCGACCAGACGCGGCCCGACGTCGAGGTCCCCGTCGTCAGGGTGCTCGTCCCTGGCTTGCGGCATTTCTATCGTCGCTTCGGGCCCGGCCGGCTTTACGATGTGCCCGTGAAGCTAGGACTGCTGGATCGCCCGCGCCTGGAAAGCGAACTGACCCCGTTCCTGCCGCACACTTGAAGGCTATTTCCGTGCGCACCTCCCGGAAAAAGTTGGCCAGGAACGTCGCATCCGTCATCACCGCCCGGCTGAACGGCCGTTTCTCCCTGCACATGCAGGCCGACGGAAGCGTTGCCGCCGTGTCCGGCGATCATTCGCTCAACCTCGGACAATACAGCCGCGCGGCGATCGAGCGCGCGGGCCCGCTCGCCACCGGCTTGCCGCTTGCCTCCCTTGCCGGCCGAAGTATCGTCGCGAGGCAGGTGCATGTCCTGGTGCGACGGCTGGCATGGCACGGGCTGCTCGACTATCGGCTGTTCTCGCCCCGTGACGCGCAAGACATGGTCGTCATCGAGCCACAGGTCGCGGAATATTGGCCGGAGCCTGCAAAACTGTCGAACGGCGATATCCTCGTCTTGTCGCGCTTCGCCTATCTGCGCCGGCGCGGCAACGAGATGGTGCTGGAATCGCCCCGCGCCGGCGCGCTGTTCCGGATTGGTGATCCCGCCATCGCCGCCACGCTCGCGAGCCTGTCACGGCCTCAGAAGATCAGCAACCTTCGCAGGCGGGCGGCAGCGCTGGACATCGAGTTGCTCGGATTGCTGCTCGACGGCGGGATGTTGATCAAGCTCGATCCGAAACACGGAGACGGACTTCGAGTAAACGAAGGCGACGGCAATCTCGTTCTGTGGGATTTCCACGATCTCGTTTTTCACACGCGCAGCACGGAGGGCCGGCATTCCGAACCGGTTGGCGGCGCGTACGCCTATGCTGCCGCCGTTCCCTCGCTGCCCGCATTGCGCCCGTCCTGGACCGGCAAGTCGGTCTCCCTCGACAAATTCGTCTCGGCCGCGCCAGCATCGCCGTTCACCAGGCTGCTGCACGCCCGCCATTCGACGCGGGATTTCGACGACCGGAATCCCGTCACGCTTCCCGAGCTCGCGCAGTTTCTCGGCACGACCGCCCGCGTGTTGTCGGAATGGAAGAGCGGCGACGATGTCGGCGGAGGCGGCGAGGTCACCTACACCTCGCGGCCGTATCCTGCGGCCGGCAGCGCGTATGAGCTGGAGCTGTATCTGGCGGTCTCCAACTGCGAGGGTCTGGCCCGCGGATTTTACCACTACGATGCGGGCCGCCACGCGCTTGTCTCGCTCGATGCCTCTCCCGAGCAGATCCGGGCGCTTCTCGCGACGGCCGAGTTTGCCATGGACGCATCGGGGCCACCGCAGATCCTGATCACGATCGCCGCGCGTTTCGGGCGGATCGCCTGGAAATACAGCTCGATTGCATATTCGCTGGTCCTGAAGGATGTCGGCTGCATGATCCAGACGTTCTACCTGACGGCGGCCGACATGAGCCTTGGCGGCTGCGCGATCGGCACCAGCAACATTGACCTGTTCGCAAGAATGACGGGGCTCGAACTCCACGTCGAGGGACCGGTCGGTCAGTTCGCGCTGGGACGTAGCGCGCAACGGCCGATCCCGGGCTAGAGCATGTCCGATCGATCAACTCAGCCCGCAGCCCCGACCAGCGCCTTGGTCGTCGGCAGCAACGTCTGCTGCACCACCAGACCTCGCGCGCGGGCGTCCATGACGCCGACGGCGCGCAGCGCCAGCAGCGTCACGGTCTGGACGGCGTCGCGCATCTTGACGGGATCTTCGAGATTGTCGGGCGCGAGCGGGCCGACCAGGGCCTCATGCAGCGCGCCCAGCAGCGCGGTGGCGGCGAGCGCCGTGTCCTGCGCCGGCAGATGGCCCGCGCGCACCGCAGCGTCGATCCGCGCGGCGATCTCACCCGCGATCTCGCGGCGGCTGGCCAGCCTGGAGGCGCTGACATCGACATCGACGGGCTCGGCCAGGATGCCCCAGGCGAGCCGCCGCTGCGACAGGGTATGGACCGCCACCGTGGTCACGGCCGCCGCCAACGCCGAGGACGGTCCCGGCGCGGCATCGGCCGCGCGCCTGATGGCCGCGAGCTCGTCACGGGAGACTTCGGAGATCAGCTCGGAAATCAGCTCGGCCTTGGAGGGGAAGTAGCGGTAGACCGTGCCGGCCGCCACATTGGCCCTGACCGCAACCGGCGCAATCTGCACCGCCGCCATGCCGCCTTCGGCTGCGGCTTCCCTTGCCGCCGCCAGGATGGCGCTGCGCCGAGCCGCAAGGCGCTTAACCACTTGATGCGTCCGCCGATAAACCATGGCGCGCTTCCTGTCCCACCACGCCTGCCGCACGCCCGCGGCCGAACGCTTCGTCACTGAATTCGCTGCAAATCGCCCCGCAAGGACTGAACAACTATTCAGGGAGGATGACAAGAAGCAAATACGCATGTGCCGCTCCTGGAGGTCACTTGCGTCGCTGCACTGCAAACCATTCAAATTGCAGGGAATCCATTGGTAAACGGCTGACCACACTTCTTACCGCGGTCTTAAAGCGGAGCGGCCACGGTGGCTGCGATCCAACTCGGTGCAGCATGGTCGACACGGACGCCAAAACCGCCTGGCGGCTTTACCAATTGAACTGGCTTCCCATCGCGATCATGGGCAGCCTGCTGGCGCTCGGCCTTGATGTCACCGGCCTCAGGCTCGAGCCGGTCGCCTACGGCATTACGCTGGCAATCGCCGCGTTCTTCGTCGTCATCGCCTACCGCCACCGCATCGCCAAAGGCGATTGCGCCGATCCGAAACTGATCTTCTCGCTTGGCACGATCGGCCAGGTGATCATCACCTGCGCCATCGTCGGGCCTCTGAGCTACGTCGCCGGCAGGATGGGCTGGCCGCTGCAGGACCAGGCGCTGCTCGCGGTCGATCGCGCGCTCGGCCTCGATCCCGAGCCGATCGCGCGCTTCGTCAACGATCACCCCTGGCTCGCGGACGTCCTGTCGCGCAGCTACGGCCTGATCAAATGGCCCCTGCTCTTCACCCCCGTCGTGCTGACGCTGACGGCGCGTTACGTGCGGCTGCAATTGTTCATGCTGGCGATGAGCCTTGCGCTTGCCGTCACCATCGCGGTCTCGGCACTCGTGCCGGCGATCGGCACCTATTACGGACTGCAATTGCCGGCCGCCCAGGTCCCCGACATCAACACCGCCGTCTACGCCGGACAGTTGCGCGATATCCTGGCCCTGCGCGACGGCAGCCTGCACGAGCTGCAACTGTTCAAGCTCTCCGGCATCGTCTCGTTCCCGAGCTTCCACGCCGCGTCCGCGGTGCTCTACATGTGGGCCCTGTGGCCGGTGCGGCGCATCGGCGGCATCGCGGCGGCGCTCAACCTCATGATGATCGCCGCAACGCCCGTCATCGGCGCGCATTACATCGTCGATGTCGCTGGCGGTATTGCGCTGGCGGCAGGCTCGATCTTTGCCGCGAAGGCCTATCTGGAATGGATGAGCCGCACGGCGCGGGTTTCGGCAGCGGCGGCTGCACCGGCGGTGGTGTGGCAGCCGAGTCTCGCGGAATAAGCGCGCGAGCGGTGCATCACACCGCTCGCAACCGCGACTCTCATATTCTTCGTCGCAGCTCAGTTAACAAATCCAGCGTTCATCCGTCATCCTGAGGTGCGAGGCGCGCGGTGCGAAGCAACGTGCGCCGAGCCTCGAAGGATGAACGGCCGAGATGCAGCCGGGCCGTCGCCCTTCGAGGCTCGCCGAAGAGGCGAGCACCTCCAGCGACAATGGCTTCGCCATTGCGCGGGGAAGACGGGACGATGAGCGAGTTTGCTGACGATGCCGCACCCCACAACGAAAAGAGCCCCGTCCGAGGACGGGGCTCTCTGAACTCTGAATTCGTCGCTAGCTTACTTGAGGCTGGACGAGATCGAGCCGAACTTGGTGTTCAGCGTCGAGCCGAGGTTGTTGACCACGGTGATGATCGCCAGCGCGATGCCGGCGGCGATCAGGCCGTATTCGATGGCGGTGGCGCCGGATTCGTCCTTCACGAAACGCGAAACGAGGTTCTTCATAGACTGCTCCAAAAGGTACACGAGGCTTCAATGGTCTGGTCTCTTCGGCTTCCCAGCGCCGCCCGACCATGGAACTCAACGTAAGCGCAAAGACTTGCGCCGCAGTTAATTCGACTGCGTAAACAGGGAACGGTTTGCATGTATTGGCCGATGGTAAACCGAATTTGAAAACAATCGGTTAAATTGCGCGGGCGCGTGGCAAGGCCGTCGCCGATTTACGGGAAGTTATGACCGCCGTGGTCCAATGCCGCCCGCTCGGCCAATACACCCAAGAACAAGACGAGGCGGCATGTCGCTCTCCTTCACCAACAGCATCACCGTGCAGAGCCGCGCGCGAGCGCTGGTGCCGCTGTGCGCAGGGGCGGGCGCCTATCTCTTCTTCCTTTATGTCGGCGACACGCTGCTTCAGGATTCCGACTCGTTCTGGCAGATCAAGATCGGACAATGGATCCTCGATCACCACGCCCTGCCATACACCGACTTCTATTCCTTCACGCGATCAGGACAGCCCTGGATCTCGACGTCCTGGCTGTCGCAGATTCTGTACGCCATCACCTATGCGCAATGGGACTGGGCCGGACCGGTGGTCGTGACCGCGCTTGCGATTGCCGCCTCGGTCGCGATCTTCGTCTACCTGCTCGACGCCCATCTCGAAATTCCGCGCTCGGTGCTGTTCGCGATGCTGGCGGTGCTGCTCTCGCTCCATCATATCCTGGCGCGGCCGCACATCCTGGCGCTGCCGGTGATGATCGCGTGGGTCGGCGTGCTGATGAATGCGGCCGACCGCAAGGTGACACCGTCCTGGGTCTGGCTGCCGCTGATGTCGCTGTGGGCGAATTTGCACGGCGGCTTCGTGCTGGGCCTCGCGCTGATCGGCCCGATGGCGTTAGAGGCGATCTGGACGCTCGATCAGCCCAAGCAGATCCGCCTGCTCTTCCGCTGGTTTCTGTTCGGCCTCGCCGCGATGCTGGCTGCCTGCGTCACGCCCTATGGCTGGCGCACGTTGCTGGGCGCGACCAACATCCTCAATCTCGGCGAATTGCTGTCGGTGATCTCGGAATGGATGCCGGCGAATTTCGCCTCGTTCTCCGCGTTCGAAGGCGCGATCCTCGGCCTCATTGCCCTCGGGCTGTTTCGCGGCCTCACGCTGTCGCCGCCGCGCATCCTGCTGATCCTGCTGTTCACCTGGATGGGGCTCACCCATGTCCGGAGCATCGAGGCCTTTGCCTTCCTGGTGCCGCTGGTGCTGGCCAAGCCGCTCGGTGAGAAGTCGCCGCTGCCGCAGCTCGCGCAAGATACTGAGCAGGGCACCGGGAGCCCGGCGGCGCGTTACGTTACGGTGATGGGCGCGCTGATGATCGCGGCCGCGGCCTGGACCTCGACCTCGATCTACATGTCGCATCATCGCTTCACCTTCACGATGGACCAGACGCCTGTCGCCGCCGTCGACCTGCTGCAGCAGCGCAAGGCGCAGCGCATCTTCAACGCCTATCAATTCGGCGGCTACCTGATCTCGCGCGACATTCCTGTTTTCGTCGACGGCCGCGCCGAGCTCTATGGCGAGAAGTTCGTGATGGACTTCTTCAAGGCGATCGAGGTCAAGAAGCTCGATAATTTGACGCGGCTGCTCGAAGAGCACAAGATCGACGCCACGCTACTGGTCGCCGACAGCCCCGCCGCCCAGGTGCTCGATCACATCAAGGGCTGGAAGCGGCTCTACGCCGACAACATCGCCGTGATCCATGTGCGGGATGACGCGGCAGGCGCGGCCACGCCAGCCAAGCCATGAGCATCGCCGCGAGCCTTCCGGTTGCGCGCGCCCAGCGCAATCTGGCGCCGCTCTGCGTGGCGGCCGCGAGTTTCCTGCTGCTGCTGGTGAGCGGCGACAGCCTGCTGCACGATCCCGATACGCTCTGGCAGATCAAGGTCGGCCAGTGGATCCTCGACCATCACGCCGTGCCGTGGACCGATTTCTATTCGCTGACCCGTCAGGGCGAGGTCTGGCTTTCGACGTCCTGGCTGTCGCAGGTGCTGTTCGCGACGACTTATTCGCATTGGGGATGGGCGGGGCCCGTCATCCTGACCGCCGCGGCCATCGCGCTGGCGATGGGATTGCTGCTGGCCTTCCTGCAGCGACATCTCGATCTTCCCTACGCGCTCGTGTTCTGCCTGCTGGCGATGACGCTGGCGGCGCCGCACCTGCTGGCCCGTCCGCATGTGCTGGCACTGCCGGTCATGGTCGCCTGGAGCGGGGCCCTTATGACGGCAGCCGACCGCGGCCGCGCGCCCTCCTTCCTGCTGCTGCCGCTGATGGTGCTGTGGGCCAATCTTCACGGCGGCTTCGTGCTCGGGCTCGCACTCGTCGGCGCGATCGGCTTGGAGGCGCTCTGGTGTGCCGCGCCGGCGCGACGGCCGGCGCTCATGCTGCGCTGGGCCGCATTCGGGGTTGGCGCGCTGGCGGCGAGTTGCTGCACGCCCTATGGCGTGGATACGCTGCTCGGTGCCGCCCGCATCCTCAGCCTCGGCAAATCCTTTTCCGTCATCGCCGAATGGCGTCCGGCCGATTTCAGCGCCTTCAACCCGTTTGCGGGCGCCCTGCTCGGCCTGCTCGGGCTCGCGCTGACGCGTAGCCTGACGCTGTCGCCGCCGCGCGTGCTGCTGATCCTCGGCACCACCTGGATGGCGCTCGCGCATGTCCGCAGCATCGAGACCTTTGGCGTGATCGTTCCTCTGGTGCTGGCGCAGCCGCTGAGCGGCTGGTTCAGGTCAGTCCCCGACGCATCGCGCGGCTTGCGGATGGCCCCCGGCGCCCCTGGGGCGCTGGCCGCGGTGGCCATCATGCTTGCGGCCGCCAGCGCGAGCGCAGCCTTTGCGGCCCGCCATTCGTTCGCATTCTCCGCGACGCAGACGCCGGTTGCGGCCGTCGATGTGCTGGCTGAGCGCAAGGCCGCCCGCATCTTCAATTCCTACGGTTTCGGCGGCTACCTCATCGTTCGCGACATCAGGCCTTTCGTCGACGGACGATCGGAACTCTACGGCGAGAAATTCCTGATGGACTATTTCGCCGCCGAGGACGGCCGCGACGTGGCGGGCCTGTTGCGCATGCTCGACGAGAACAAGATCGATGCGACGCTGCTCACGGCGGATTCACCTGCGGCCCAGATGCTGGATCATGTCGCGGGCTGGAAGCGGATCTACACGGACAAGATCGCCGTGGTGCATGTGCGGGACAATCAGGCCGCAGCGTCGAAGTGAGGACGGGCCCGCAAGCAGCCTTGTCTCTTCGGGACTAACGCAGTTCAATGCAGCCGGATCGGGGCGAGGCAAATGGCCCCGAAGTCAACCGTGTCATGAAAAATCCCGACGCCATCGCCGTCATCGTCTCAGCCCTCCGCCACGTCCATGGTGACGACATCGCCCGCATGATGCTGGTCGAAGGCATGAGCCTCGCCGATCTGATCGATGCGATGTTTTCGGCACCGCTGACGCATCGCGAGGCCGTTCGGGCGATGACCGACGGGCTCGACGACTTCGTCATCACGCCGGACCTCGGGCTGATATGGCACCTGAAATATGTCTACGGAGACCACTCCCTGCACGTCGTGGACCTGGAGATCGCAACGCCTGACGGTACGCTGGCGAGCAAGGACGTGTGGCTCCGGCTGGCGTCGTGAGCAAGGCATCACTGCCTTTGTTGCGAGCGCAACTGCATCCACATCGTCATTGCGATGGTGTGCCACCCCACGAGAGCGGAGCTATTTCGCGACCTTCGCGCGATCCTTCACGGGGATCACGAGCTTGAGGCCGGACCAGACGTCGCTGACCGCGCAGATCTTGATATCGACGAGGCCGTTCGCAAGCGCGGTCTCGCGCACCAGGGCTTCGGTGACGTCAGTTGCAACGCCCGACGCTTTCTTCGGCCACGATGCCCAGATCATTCCGTCGGGCGCGATCGCCTTGCGGTAGAGGCGCAGTTTGGCGGCGAGGCCTTTGGCCTCGGCCGCGAACAGATGCACCATGTCGAGCGGCGCCTTGGCGGTCTTCGCGATCGCCACGCCGTCAGGGAGCTCGCCAACGATGTCGCGATAGGGCGCGCCAAGGCCGTCCACGAAAATACAAAAGCCCGGCTTGATGCCGAGCTTTTGCACTAAGGGTTTGCCGGAATATCCGGCCATACGCGTTTGCGGTTACGCCTGCGGCTGCGGCTCCAGGCCGGGATCCGGATCGGGACGCGGGCGCGACTTGCCGGCCGGGGGCACGGCGGAGGCGCGCGGCGTCGCCGGCTCGAGCACGGACTCGCGGTTCGGCTTCTTGCCCTTGAGCAGGTCGACGATCTCGTCACCGCTGAGCGTTTCGAACTCGAGCAGGCCCTTGGCGAGGGCTTCGAGATCGGCGTGCTTCTCGGTGAGGATGCGGGTCGCTTCCTTGTAGCCTTCCTCGACCAGGCGGCGGATCTCGGAGTCGATCTTCTGCACGGTCGCTTCCGATGCGTTCTGCGTGCGCGAGACCGACATGCCGAGGAAGACCTCGTCCTGGTTCTCGCCATAGGAGACCGTGCCGAGCTCTTCCGACAGACCCCAGCGCGTCACCATCATGCGGGCGAGGCGCGTGGCCTGCTCGATGTCGGAGGCGGCGCCAGAGGTGACCTTCTCGCGGCCGAAGATCAGCTCTTCGGCGACGCGGCCACCCATCATGATGGCAAGCCGCGAGGTCATCTGCTCCAGCGACATCGACAGCTTGTCGCGCTCGGGGAGCTGCATGACCATGCCCAGCGCACGGCCGCGCGGAATGATGGTCGCCTTGTGGATCGGATCGGTCGCGGGCACGTTGAGGCCGACGATGGCGTGGCCGCCTTCGTGATAGGCCGTCAAGAGCTTCTCTTCCTCGGTCATGACGAGCGACTTGCGCTCGGCGCCCATCATCACCTTGTCCTTGGCTTCCTCGAACTCCGCCTGGGTCACCATCCGCTTGTTGCGGCGGGCGGCGGTAAGGGCTGCTTCGTTGACGAGGTTCATCAAATCGGCGCCCGAGAAGCCGGGCGTGCCGCGCGCGATGGTCTTGAGGTTGATATCCGGGGCCAGCGGCACCTTGCGGACATGAACCTTCAGGATCTGCTCGCGGCCGACGACGTCGGGGTTCGGCACCACGACCTGACGGTCGAAGCGGCCCGGACGCAGCAGCGCCGGATCGAGCACATCAGGGCGGTTGGTGGCGGCGATCAGGATCACACCCTCGTTCGCCTCGAAGCCGTCCATCTCGACCAGCAGTTGGTTCAGCGTCTGCTCGCGCTCGTCATTGCCGCCGCCGAGGCCCGCGCCACGGTGACGACCGACCGCGTCGATTTCGTCGATGAAGATGATGCAGGGCGCGTTCTTCTTGGCCTGCTCGAACATGTCGCGCACACGAGAGGCGCCGACGCCGACGAACATTTCGACGAAGTCCGAACCGGAAATGGTGAAGAACGGCACGTTGGCTTCACCCGCGACCGCACGCGCGATCAGGGTCTTGCCGGTGCCGGGAGGCCCGACCAGCAGCACGCCGCGCGGAATGCGGCCGCCGAGGCGCTGGAATTTGCCGGGGTCGCGCAGGAACTCGACGATCTCCTGCAGGTCCTGCTTGGCCTCGTCGACGCCGGCGACGTCCTCGAAGGTGACGCGGCCATGGGCCTCGGTCAGCATCTTCGCCCGCGACTTGCCGAAGCCCATCGCCTTGCCGGCGCCGCCCTGCATCTGCCGCGACAGGAAGATCCACACGCCGATCAGCGCGATGAAGGGCAGCCAGGAGACCAGCAGCGAGACGAACCACGGCACGTTGTCGCCGGGCGGCTTCGCGGTGATCTGCACCTTGCTGTCATAGAGGCGCTTCACCAGCGTCGGGTCGTTCGGCGCATAGGTCTGGAAGCTCGAGCCATTGGTGAAGGTGCCGTGAATGTCCGGGCCCTGGATCACGACGTCGCGGACATGGCCCTGATCGACGTCGCTCAAGAGCTGCGAGAAGGCGATGTCCTGCGAGGACGTGCGTTGACCCGGATTCTGGAAGAGCGTGAACAACGCCAACAGCAGCAAAACAATGATGACCCAGAGGGCGAAATTGCGCAGATTGGCGTTCATCGATCTTCCTTCGTGGTCGCGCGGATCGCGGCCTCATCCTTGGGGCAGTACGAGGAAATCCCCAAGGAATCCTCATCGTTAGACGTATACAATTTAGGTGCCGCCCCGCTCGCTGCCAAGGGAACGAGATAGGACTATTTAGCCCATCTTAGAGCGATTCCCGCTGAAATAATGGCATCGAAGCCGGGGTTTTTCCTGCCTGGTTAAGGTGTCCTGACGGCAAATCTGGCAAATGGCCGGTGTCATGATCCGCCCTCATCCGCCCTTTTCATCCCTTTGAAGTCTCCTTGGGGGCCGCCGGACCGGCGCAGGCGCGATGTGGATACGCCCCCCGGCAAGGCTGATCAAGGCTCCCGCAAGGGTCTGCTTGAGAAGGGTCTGCTTCAGGATGGCACGGCCATTCGCAGGTGCGGTCATCGCCTGATCGAGTGTGGCGAGCAGGGTTTCGACCTTGCCGAGTTCCGCCGGCCCTTCGTGCCCTGTTGCGTCGATGGCCCGCAGCAAGAGCCGCAGCCGGACTTCCTCCGGCAGGGTGGCGAAGGCCGAGGCCTCGAAGCTGCGAACGCCCGGCTGCGGCTGATGGCCGCGATCCCGCAGGCGGAGGAAGCGCTCGGCACCGTCGGTCAGCACCTCGACCGCCGCGTTGGCGCGGGCGAGCCTGCCCGCCAGCCGCACCAGGGTCCTGATGTCACCGCCCTCGGCGGCAAGCTGCGGCAGCAGCGCGCGAAGCCGCGGCCGCGTGAAGGCCGGATCGCGGTTGGTGGGATCTTCAGCAAAGCCGATCCCGGCCCGCTTCAGGGTCGCGATCAGTTGCGATTTCGGAACATCGAGCAACGGGCGCGCCAGCACGAGGCCGTCGCGCGTGGAGAGGCGCGCCATCGCCGACAATCCGGCGATGCCGCTGCCGCGGAAGAGCCGCATCAGCAGCGTCTCGGCCTGGTCGTCGCGGGTATGCGCAGTCAGCACGTGGCTTGCGCCTGCGGCGCGCGCGGCCTGCGCCAGCAGCCGATAGCGGGCCTCGCGCGCGGCGGCGGGCAATCCTGCGTTGGGCTTCGCGCCGCGCCAGCGCAGGGTCCGGTGCGCAAGGCCAAGTCCAGTGGCGAGCCGCTTGACCTCGCGCGCTTCGCGCGCCGCCTCCTTGCGCAGCCCGTGATCGACGGTGACGACGGTGATATCGGGGCCGCGCGCGAGACTATGCCGCCAGCGCGCCGCCAGCCACATCAGCGCCACCGAGTCAGGTCCGCCGGAGACCGCGAGCACAAGCGCCCGCGCGCCTCTGAGCTCGGCGAAGAGCTGCTTCGCCGCGCGCACGGAGATCGGAGAATTGTCGTCGTCTGACATGACGCGGCCCGGCAATCGCAGCGGATGGCACGCATTTTAGCGCAGCATCATCTGCATTGTCAGTGTCCCCCGTCATGCGATCGGCCACCAGAACCGCCGCGGTGTTTCACCTCTCCCATAGGGAGAGGTCGGATTGCATCGAAAGATGCAATCCGGGTGAGGGGATCTGGTCTCACTGGGTGCCGCGCCCCCTCACCCGAATTGCTGCGCAATTCGACCTCTCCCCGCTGGGGAGAGGTGAAACAACCGCACGGCTTCTAGCACTTCACCCGCTTCTGCTCGCGGTCGACCGCGGCCTTCACGCCGGCGGAGGCGCGCGGATATTTGCGGCCGACCTCGCCGAAGGCGGCGCAGGCGGCTTCCTTCTCCTTCAGCGCGGCGAGCGACTGGCCGAGCCGCAGCAGCGCATCCGGCGCCTTGGCCGATTTGTCATATTTGGTGGTGACGGCGAGGAAGGCCTCGGCGGAATCGCGATATTGCTGGCGCTGGAAATAGCTTTCGCCGAGCCAGTATTGCGCATCCCCAAGCAGCGGATCGTTCGGATATTTCGCGGCAAAGTTCTTCATGGTCTGCTCGGCGAGCGCATAGTCCTTGCGCTGCATGTAGCCGATGCCGAGGTCGAACTCGTCGCGGGGCGTGGCCGAGGGCGGCAGGGTGGCGAGCGCAGGACCGCCACCTTGCGCGGGATAGCCCTGCTGCTGCGCCGGCGGATAGCCGGGCTGAGCGGGAGCTGCTCCTTGCGGATATTGTCCGCCGTTGTTGGACAGATCGAGCGGCGCACCGACCGGCATCGGCTGCTGGCCGCCGCCGAGCGCGCGCGGCGCACCGGGCGCATTGGGGCTCTGGCTGGGGTCGAACGCATCGCCGCGGCGGCGCGTGCCGGGAGCACCTGGGCCCGGCTGCTCCTGAACGATCGGCGCGGGCGCCCCGACCTGGCCCTGCTGGTAGTTCGGTTGCTGGTAGTTCGGCTGCTGCACGGCCTGTTGCTGCGGCGGCTGCTGGCGATAGCCGGGGGTGACCTGAGCGGGCGGGACGGCTGCGACATTGGGCTGGGCCGGTGGCTGGCCGGGCGCAGCACCTTGCGCGCCGCCCTCGAGCTGCCGGATGCGATCCTCGAGCTGGCGATTGCGATATTGCAGCTCTTCGTTCTGGCCGGTGAGCTGGCGCAGCTGGTTCTCCAGCCGCTCGATCCGCATCTCGGGATCGTCGTCGGTCTGCGCGAATGCGGGCGCGCACAAAGAGAGCAGCGCGGCCAATGCCACGACGCCGGTAATTCCCTTGGATCTGGATGACATCTTGCCCTGACGACGAAAGCGAAATCTGCGACGGAACATTCGAGGCGCCACACATTGAAACGCACTACGCCAAAAGTGTGACTGGCACCACCGGGTTTCTGTCACAGTTCGCTGAAACGAAACCGGCGCCCGTGAGGGCGCCGGCATATTCGGTTTCCGAAGATGAACAGCGGCTGACCGGCGGTCAGGAGCTCGCGTTCAGCACGGTCACAGCACGACGGTTCTGCGACCAGCAGGAGATGTCGTTACACACGGCGACCGGGCGCTCCTTGCCGTAGGAGATCGTGCGCATCCGGTTCGGGTCGATGCCGCGCGAGGCGAGGAAGGAGCGCACCGATTGGGCACGGCGGGCGCCAAGCGCGATGTTGTACTCGCGGGTGCCGCGCTCGTCGGCGTGACCTTCGATGGTGAAGGAGTAGCGCGGATAGGTCTGCAGCCACTGCGCCTGCTTCTCCAGGGTCACGATCGCCTGCGGGGTCAGATCGGTCTGGTCGCTCTCGAAGAACACGCGGTCGCCCACGTTCACCACGAAATCCTGCTGGCTGCCCGGGGTCGCCGCACTCGCATTGGCGTCCAGACCCGCGTTCGTTTTGGCGCAGGCACCCATCGACAGCGCGATGGCAACCACCGCGGCCAGCTTCAATCCCTGGAGGATACGCATAGGATATTTCATTCCGGAGCCTCCACGCTCACGTTCGTCCACTGCCGTCCGGTCTACAGGGGGTTGGTTAAGCGAACGTTCCGTCAACCTTATCGGAACCTTGCCTCAGCCGGTCAAATGCCCCCAAACCAGCGAAAAGCACCCATCGTGGTTAATGGGTTGTAAATGTGGCGCGAGGGTGAAGGCAAGCGGCGCGAGCCGGCAAAATCACCAAATTCCGGGCCTTTACGGGCTCTGGCGGCTGCGGAAGGCGGTGACTGGCCGGAACCGGCGTCGATCAGACCAAGCCGGCGGGGCTGAGCGGCGCTTGGACGAGCACCGGCCGGGACAAGGCCTGGGGCTGGCTATTGCGCTCGAACAGCATGCGCCGTTCGAACGCGCTCGAGCGCATGATGGGAAAGCGCGTCAGCACCTTTTCCCGAAGGTTCTTGAAATCGGACGCCATCAACGACGTCTTCATGGTGTGCCAGCCCGGAAACGCGCGTGGCTCGGCGACGGGTTCATGCAGGAACACGCGCCGGTAAAACGGCTGGTGATCGGGCCGCACCATCGCAAGGCCGGTATCGGCGTTGAAATATTCGCAAGCCAGATAGGCCAGCCGCAGGGTGAGATAGGGCAGTTCCGGAAGCCGCCTGGCCTTCTCGGGATCGGCGGCAAGCCGCGCCGGATCGACGAAAACCTCGCCCCGATCGAGCCGCGGGTGCAGATGATCACCATACAATTCGGTCGAATAGGACATCCGGCATTCGCTCGTCAGCACATGAATGCGGACCGAGCTGCAGAGCTGTCCATCGACGTAAACGCCGAAGATCCAGACATTGGGCGCATCATCATAGACGTCGCGGACCTGGCCTGTCTCGGATGGCAAGATCAACCCACCATTCAGATACGCCTTGTAGCGCAGACGGTAGATCTCATCTCTGTCTTCGGGAGCCTCGATCAGCCGGTAGTCGGTGCGATCGAACAACGCTGCTCCGCGCATCTGCGACGGCCTGCGTAGCTCGGCTTGAGACGACATCCGATACTCCAAACTTCCAAATCAACTTCCGCGAGTACGCAAAAGATTAAAGGTTCCTTAACACAATTGCAAAGGGTTAGAACCGTTAGGGTTAAGGGTTGCGGTCCGCAACCCCCTGGGGAAATGCTTGGAAATATTGGGAAAATCGCGAGGGTCGGGACGCGCGGGAGGTTACGCGAGCGATCGCGAGGAGATGACGATCAGCTGCTCCTGCACGCGCTTGCCGTGCGAGGCTCCGAGCAATTGCCTGATACGGACGGCCGGAACCGGACGGCTGAACAGATAGCCCTGCCCTTCGGACACGGTGCCATCGGCGCTGATCAGCTCGAGCTGCTCGTTGGTCTCGATGCCCTCGACAACCACGGCCATGCCGAGGTCGGCCGACAGCCGCGCCACGCCGCGCAACAGCGTCAGCGGCCGGTCGGTGTCGATCCCTTCCAGGAAGGAGCGGTCGATCTTGACCTTCTGCATCGGGAAGTTGTGCAGATAGCTGAGGCTCGAATAGCCCGTGCCGAAATCGTCCAGCGAGATGCGCACGCCGAGCGCATGCAGCTGCGAGAGGATGTCGTGCGTGAGCTGCGTGTTGCGCAGCAGCGACGATTCGGTGATCTCGATCTCGAGCCGGTGCGCCGGCAGGCCCGACACTTCGAGCGCGTAGCGAATCTCGCTCAAGACGTCGCGCTGGTGGAATTGCTGCGGCGAGAAGTTGACGGCGACACTGACGCCCTCCGGCCACTTCATGCACTCCATGCAGGCGCGGCGCAGGATCCAGCGGCCGAGATCGACGATCAGGCCCATGTCCTCGGCGACAGGGATGATGTCGACCGGCGAGACCGTGCCGCGTACCGGATGATTCCAGCGCAGCAGCGCCTCGCAGGTGGAGATCTTGCCGGACTTCAGATTGACCAGCGGCTGGTAGAACAGCTCGAATTCCTCGTTGGCGAGCGCCTTGCGCAGGTCGAGCTCGAGGATGCGTCGCGCTTCGGCGGTTGCCGCCATCTCGTCGCGGAAGAAGCAGAACGTGCCGCGGCCGTCGGCCTTGGCGCGATAGAGCGCCATGTCGGCGTTCTTGAGCAGCGTATCGGCGCTGGCGCCCTCCGGCGAGGTCAGTGCGATGCCGACGCTGGCGCCGATCTCGACCAGGTGATTGTCGATGCGATAGCGCTCGCTCAGGCGTTCGACGATACGGCGGGCAAGGCTCGCGGCATCCTCGGGCGCGCTGAGATTCTGCTGGAAGACGACAAACTCGTCCCCGCCGAAGCGGGCGACGAAATCCTCCGGCCGCAGCATCTCGCGCAGGCGGTTGGCAACCGCACAGAGCAGCTGGTCGCCACAGGGATGGCCGAGCGTGTCGTTGACCTGCTTGAACTGGTCGAGATCGATGAACAGCAGCGCGGACAGCCGCGCACTATGGTGCGACGCCGCCAGCAGGGATTCGATCTCGTTGCGGAAATGCACGCGATTGGGCAGCGCCGTCAATTCGTCGTAACGGGCCAGATGGGTGATCTTGGCCTCGGCATTGCGCCGCTCGGTCACGTCCTCGAGCAGGACCACCGCGCCTCCGTCGGCCATCGGCTGGACCGTCCAGGACAACGACCGGTTTCTCTCCGCGTCGGGATCGACGGTCACGATCTGGTTTGCATGCGCGTTCTCGATCTCGGCGACGATCATCTCGCCGCTTGCGGCCGAGATGGCGCCCGAGCTGACGCACGCGGACAGGATGTCACGCGCGGTCGAGCCGCTGCGAACGAGATCCGCCGGCAGATCCAGCATCTCGCCGAACCGGTGATTCATCACTGCGAGCTGTCGGTCGACGCGGAACATGCACAGGCCGTGCGGCATGTTGTTCAGGGCGGTATCGAACTGACCGGCGAGCGCCGCCTCGCGTTCACGGGCCACGACGGCCCGCATGAAGATTTTGTGCAGATTGGCCGAAAGCTGCATGATCGCCAGCAGGAAAGCCGCGCTCACGAACGCCATCGCGATGTAGTAGGGCGTGCCGCGGATCGCCAAAGCGATCACCGCGGGACCGAATTGAAGCAGAGCCTGCTGGTGAAAGATCGATGGCCGTCCATACGCCCTGCCCGCGCCTCCCGCCACGATGCCGGTCGTGACGGACAGCGCGATGAGGTGGACGACGGCATCGTCGTTGCTCAACAGGGCGGTCGAGCACCAGGTGCCGATCGCGGCCGCCTGAATCAGCGCTCCGATGCGATAGCGCTGCTGCCACTTGCCGGCTTCCTCGGCCGTGAGATCCGATTTGCGGGGATCGAAGCGCCTGAGATCGAACACGCGGATCGCGCCCGCAACGACAAGAAACAGGACGCATCCCCAGAGCAGGCTTTGTCCCGTCTTCAGCGCGGTCATGCCTGCTGCAAACGCGACGAAGACGATGCCCGCAAGCAACGGGCCGGACGCTTCAAACAGCGAATCGATCAGCGCCGCCGAAAGCTTCGTCGGCTTTTGATCAATCCCGCCGGTCTGGTCTGCGAATTGCATTTTGGTTTGTACGCGCGTCCTGTTTGGCGCGTACTTTTACCCACAGCAGATGAAGTCTTTCTGAGGGAACATCGTTAAAGTCGAGTTGTTTTTCGGCAATAGCGAAACCGTTTCTGCTGAGAAATCAAGCAACTAGGCAAGCCTTGCCGGGCACAAGGTGAAGGAAAGCTTGCCGCGCGCGCAGAAAGTCGAAAACTTCGCGTTTTTTTTTCGAAAAGATCGCGCGTGGCGAAACGCGCGATCGAGCTATTGGCCCGCGGTCGCGGACAGCAGCGGGGACCATGCCGGATCGGAGGCGAAGCCCGGCGTCGGCACTTTCAACTCGTTGCGACCGGAAATATCGACGGAGAACAACGATGGTCCGGAATTGCCGCCGGGATCGCGGAACCACATCAGCACGCGGCCGTTCGGCGAGAAGGTCGGGCCTTCATTGTGAAAGCCTGACGTCAGCAGTCGTTCGCCGGAGCCATCAGGCTTCATGACGCCGATCGAGAACTGCCCGCCGCCCTGTCTGGTGAACGCGATGTAGTCGCCGCGCGGCGACCACACTGGCGTCGAATAGGTGGCGTTGTTGTCGTCCTTGGAGAAGGAGATGCGCTGCGCCTGTCCGCCGCCGGCCGCCATCACGTAGATCTGCGAGCGGCCGCCGCGATCGGACTCGAAACAGATGCGGGTGCCATCCGGCGAGTAGGACGGAGACGTATCGATCGCCGGCGTGTCGGTGAGGCGTGTGGTCGAGCGCGAGCGCAGATCCATCACGAACAGGTTGGAATTGCCGCCCTGCTGCAGGCTCATGATGACGCGCTGGCCATCCGGCGAGAAGCGTGGCGCAAAGGTCATGCCGGGGAAATTGCCGACGATCTCGCGCTGGCCGGTCTCGATGTTGAAGAGATAGACCTTCGGATCACCCTGCCCGAACTCCATATAGGTGATCTCTTGCGAGTTCGGCGAAAACCGCGGCGTCAGCACGAGGTCTGAGCCGCGCGTCAGGTAGCGCACATTGGCGCCGTCCTGGTCCATCATGGCGAGCCGCTTGACACGGCGCTCCTTCGGCCCGGACTCGTCGACGAACACGACGCGACTGTCGAAATAGCCTTTTTCGCCGGTCATCTGGGTGTAGATCTGGTCGGAGATGATGTGGGCGATCCGGCGCCAATATTCCGGCGAGGTGAAATATTGCTGGCCGGCGAGCTGCTGGCCGGTGACCACGTCCCAGAGGCGGAATTCGGCCTTGAGCCGGCCGTCCTGCTGCCGCGTCATGCGGCCGGTGACGAGGGCCTGCGCGTTGAGCGTCTTCCAGTTCTGGAAATTGGGCGCGACGTCGATGTTGCTGATGCGCTCGATGAAGGCGGCCTGGTCGATCGGCGCAAACAGGCCCGAGCGGTTCAGATTGTTGGTGATGACCTGCGTGACGCCGTTGCTGACATCGCCGTCGGCCGGCGAGCCCGGGACGAAATTGGTGATCGCGATCGGGATCGGGCGGAATTCGGTAGGATCGATGCGAATGCGGCCCTGCCCCTGCGCCTGCGCCTGCTGGGCGAAGAGCTGTCCGCCCCCGGCTAACGCGAGCGTCGTCCCGGTCAAGGTCATGAAGCGGCGGCGGTTCATCGATCGAACGTCATTCATTGCAAAAATTCTTTTGTTCGGATGTCACAACATGTCTTTCAGGCCGAAAGTCATCGGAATGACCTTCCAGCTGTCGTATTGCTGCTTCGGCAGGAACGAATAGACCTGACACTGCACGATGGCCCGCTTGGCGCTCTCCGCCACGGCCTGTGCGATCGACCGCGACGGTCCGCGCACTGCAACGATGACGGGCTCGGACGCCAGCGATCCGTCGATCCTCATGGGAATGTCGATGTCGGCTTCGTACAGGTTGGCGTCCTGTCCGTTATAGGTCGGCGTGAAGCAGCGCTTGACGGCTCCCTGGAATGCACCTTGCCAGGTCGCGACGTTGTTTGCGGCGGTTCCTGATGTGGACCCCAACGACGCCGACGCATTCAGCGCCGATCCCGTGAGCTCGTGCCGTGTCGCAGCCCGCTTGTCGAGGTCTCGGGCAATCTGCGCGGGATCGAAGGTGCGCTCCTTGGGCTTCGGCTGCTGCTGCGGCTGGACCGCCGCGACTTTCTGCTCGACCGGCTTCGGCGGCGGCTTCTTGGTATCGAGTTTCTTCTGGAGCTCTGCGATCGGATCTTCCTTGGCCGGGTCAGGCTTCTTCTCCTGCGGCTTCGGCTCTTCCTTCGGCTTGGTCTCCGCGACCGGCTTGGGCGGCTCGGGCTTCTTCTCGACCGGCTTTTCGACAGGCTTCGGCGGCGGCGGCGTGTCGGGGGTCGAATTGGTCTTGATCAGCTCTTTCTTCTCGGTGACCTTGCCGACGGAATCTTCCTCGGGCTTGGCCTCTGCGATCTTCTCGACCTTGGGCTTCGGCTCCTTCTTGTCGCCGGTCTTCTGCCCGGACATCATCTGCGCGAGCTGATCGGTCGAGATGATGTCGACCGGAAGCGACTCCTCCGGCGCGATATAGGCCTTGCTGCTAAAGGTGAGCAGGCCCCAGCCCAGCACGAGGACGTGGAGGGCAATCGACGCAACGAGTGTCTTGTCGACCTTCACCTTCACTGGCCTAGGACCCCTGATCCGCTTCCGTGACGAGCGCCAGCTTCTTGAATCCCGCGCCCGACAGCAGCCCCATCACCTTGGCGACCGTGCCGTAATCCGCCTTCTTGTCGGCGCGGAGATAAATGCGCTCCTCGAGCCCGCCGCGCGCGTCCGTGATTGCCTTCAGCTTCGGGATCAGCTCGTTGATCGCGATCTCTGCGTCGGCGATGAACACCTTGCCATTGATGTCGACCGACATCTGGATCGGCTTCTGGTCGGTTTGATCGAGGCTCTTGGCCTGGGTCTGCGGCAGGTCGAGCGGCACGCCCACGGTGAGCAGCGGCGCCGACACCATGAAGATGATGAGCAACACCAGCATCACGTCGACCATCGGCGTGACGTTGATCTCGGCCATGACCGGCTTGCGCCGGCTGCGGCGCCCGCCGCCTCCGGACGAACTGGCTACGTTCATGCCCATGGCTTGATGCCCAATCTCGCCTTCACACTATACATGCCGCCCGTCAGCCCCGCTCGTCGATCTGGCGGGACAGGATGGCTGAAAATTCATCAGCGAAGCCCTCGAGCCGCTGGGCCTGCCGGTTCACCTCGGAGGTGAACTTATTGTAGAAAATAGTGGCAGGAATTGCGGCAATAAGGCCGACCGCGGTCGCAAACAGCGCCTCCGCGATGCCGGGCGCCACCACCGCCAGAGAGGTATTTTTCGACGCCGCGATCGACTGGAAGCTCGACATGATGCCCCAGACCGTGCCGAACAGGCCGACGAAGGGGCCGGCGGAGCCCACGGTCGCGAGCACCAGCAGGCGGCGTTCCAGCCGCTCGACCTCGCGGGCGATCGAGACGTTCATGACCTTGTCGATGCGCATCTGGAGCCCCGCGACCGAGCGGGCATGGCTCTCGAACGAGCGTTTCCACTCACGCATCGCCGCGACGAAACAGGCCGCCATGGAATGGGTCGGCTTGGCCGAAAGCGTGCGATAAAGCTCCTCGATCGACTCTCCGGACCAGAACGCCTGCTCAAACCGGTCCATCGAGCGGCGGGTACGGGCATAGAGGAAGATCTTGTCGATCGCGATGGCCCAGACCCAGACCGAGCAGGACAACAGGCCGAGCATGACGCATTTCACGATCCAGTGAGCCTGCCAGAACAGCGCGATCAGCGACACGTCTGCGGAGGCGGCAACCGGAAGGGCAGACTGAGCCACGTCGGCCGGATTCATCAGAAATATCCTCTCAAGACGACCGTTTTTGGCGATCGTTACCTATGTCCCGGCCCGCTATGGCGGCCGGTTCCCCCGATGGCCGCGCTAACACCGGCGCGGCCGGCAAGCCCGCTCAAAGCCTTGTCTTTCTGGGGTGCAGGGGCTCGTTCAAGCCGCCGCCTGCATTCCCTGCCAAGATGTCAAAACTATGGGCCTCGACGACAGCTCCGGGCGCGATTGTCCATAATTACCAGAGCCCGGCGATGGTTAATGCCGGGTTACCGGGGATCAATTTGGCCGGGGAAAAGACAGGCGGCGCAGGGGGATGGGCCGGGGCATCGCCCGCCAGCAATTCCGCCGCTGGCGCGGGTGCGATTGCAGCGATCCCGCGGCCCCCTGTGCATGGCATCGTGCTCCAAGGCCCGGCCGGCCGGGACCGGAACTCGATTTGGAGATCTAACTGGACCCGACGAGGGCCGCGCTCGTCGCTGTGCCGCCATCTTCCGCGAGCGTCCGTTGCAATGATTCAACGAAGGTTGCGAGCTGCGGCGCATATGCCTCGGACGCCACGTCGCGGGCCGTGATGGAGAGACAGCCGACGGGACGCTTGCCGACGACCTCCTGCATCTGGCCGAAGGCCCGATCGCTGCCGGCCCCGCCGAGCGTACAAAAGAACGCCACGGCAGGGAGTCTTGGCTTGTTTGCCGACAGGTAGGTCCGGACGGGCGAAGATAGTGACCAAGCCCAGACCGGAGTCCCGATCACGATGAGATCGTAGAGCGATGGATCTCTCGCTCCCGCAGCGATGCGCGATGGAACCTGCCGCCGCGCATCAATCACGGACCTCAGATAGCCGAACATCCCGCTCCGGCTGCTTGTCTCGACGACTTCTTCGCTGTCGCAGCGCAAGGCAGCCGCGAGTGATTTGGCAACCTTGCGTGTGGTTCCGGTCCGAGAATAGTAGACCACGAGAATCCTTGCATCCGCCATTGACGCGCTCCTCCCTCGTGCACGAGGGACTACATCTCGATTGTGGTGAGGGCGGTTTGATCCTCCTCAACAAGTGGCAATCGAGTGGGTCACTTGCGCGAAAGAACCTGAAGCTTCGTCTCCCGCGATTGAAAGCTGCGGGATGATCAGATCCGCCCGTCACGCCGCCGGGGAGCGGCTCGGGGCAGTTGGTCATTTTCATTTAGAGCGCCGGGCGATGGTCGTAGACGACACCGCACAAGTGGCGGCCGCAGGTGCGGACATGGCAGTCGGGATCGCCCATGCAACTGCCATAGACGAAGCTGATATAGCCCAGCACAGCGAGCGCGGTCGCGCCAAGCAGCACGCGAGTGGTGAGGTCCATGGGCATTGGTGTCGGCGAACCGGTCGCCGGTTCGCTCCCCGCTCGCGGAGCGAGGTGAAAACCAAACCGCCCGCCTGCGCGGTGCGCAAGCGGGCGGCTCGGGGCCATCAGGACTTTGGGGGCATGCGCCTGAAGGCTTTGAGAGGTGTCGGGATCAACCCTGCGGCTGGTCGGTCGGCGGCGGGGTCGGACGCGTCTTGTGCTGGGCCATGAACTGGTCGAACTCTTCCTTGTCCTTGGCGTGGCGCAGACGGTCGAGGAAGTTCTTGAACTCGACCTGCTCTTCCTCGAGGCGGCGCAGCGTTTCACTGCGGTACTCGTCGAAGGCGCGGTTGCCGGAGGACGGCGGGCCGAAGCCAAAGCCGCCGAAGCCACGGCGCTCCATGCGGTCGCGCATGCGGTCCATCTTGTACTGCATCCGCTCCATCTTGTTCTGCCAGCGATCAGAGTTGCTCCAGCACGACATTCTTCTGCTCCCGAGTGTGAAAAAGAGAAGGGCGAGTCCAATCGGCCACCAGATGATGAAGCCGAGAATGGTCACGGCAATCCAGCCAGGATGCCAGGGCGTATCGAGCATGTGGGGCCGCTCGTACTGTTGGTGTTGGTCCGAGGGGCCGCGCCAGCGATTGACATCAGCGGTGTAGGCCATTTCCCTTCTCCATCACGGCATCAGCGCCGTTGTGAATGTAAATAACATTTACATAGCTAGACCATCCCGCGATTTTGTCAAGCTGGCCGCCCGACACGCCCGCGTGATTATTCGCGCAACTTTATTTCGGTTTGCCCCAGGGCCCGCCCGGCGGCACCCCAGAACCGGAGGATGCCTCCGGCGGCACCGGCGGCGGCTCGGCGCTCTTCGCCTGGGACCGGCGGTCGGTCGGGAAGCCGAGGCCGCGCAGATAGATCAGCACCTCGGCCTCGAGCAGTTCGTCCGGCGACATCGGCAGTTTTCGGCGCGCGGCATCACCGCGCGAGAACAGCGAGGCGACGCCATGGGCCATCGACCAGATGTGCAGCGCCATCATCATCGCCGGCGGTCGCGGCGTGCCGGGCGGGGCGAGCGCTGCGAGACGCTCGGCAGCCGCGCGAATGACGTTGAAAGCGCGCTCGCTCGCGGCCTGAAGCGCGGCATTGGCATCAACCGGCAGGCCGGATTCGAACATGGCGTTGTAGAAGGCCGGCTCCTCGCGGGCGAAGGCGAGATAGGCCCGGCCGACGCGCTCGAACGCGGTGACGGTGTCGGGACGCCCGTCGTCCCAGGCATCGGTCAGGCGGGATTCGAACTGCTCAAAACCGCGCTGGGCGATCGAGGACAACAGTTCGTCGCGGTCGCGAAAATGCCGGTAAGGCGCGGCGGCGCTGACGCCGGCCATGCGCGCGGCATCGGCGAAGGTGAAACCGGCCGCACCCTTCTCGGCGATCAGCCCGAGGGCGGCCTGCAGAAGTGCTTCCTTCAGATTGCCGTGGTGATAGCCGCGCTCGGCGCGGCGCTGCTCCTTGCGCCAGCTCATGTGAACGATCTTTACATGAGCTAAGCGTGAAGGTCACTAGGCCCTCTCCTTCATTCCGGGCGATGCGCCAGCATCGAACCGGAAGCTCGAGATTCCGGGTTCGGTCCTGCGGACCGCCCCGGAATGACGATGGGGCCTAGCCGCCCGGAATCGGCAGCACCGGCATGATCTCGACACGCTCGCCGGGGAAGATCGCGAAATGCGGGTGGTTCTCGAACATTTTTGCGGCCGCCTCGTGCGAGGCGGCGCGAACCACAGTGAACGCACCCATCTCGTTGGCGATGTCGGCGACACCCTTGCCGTCGACCTTCTTGGTCTTGCCGAGCGGACCACCCATCGCCTGGATCGCGCCTTGGTGCTTCTCGACCCAGCCCTTCCAGGCCGCAATGCCCTCCATCTCCCTCGCCTTGCGCTCGGCGTCGGACATCGCATTCCACGCAGCCATTTTCGGACTGTTCTTGCTGCCGAGGAAGACGGCGAGATAGGTATCATTGCTCATCGGTTTGCTCCCTTGCTGACGGATTGACGAAGCCGCGAAGTCTTTCGGGACGGCTAGTTCTTCAGATTTTCGAAGCCGGCAGCGGCGGCCTGGACGTCGGGGGGAAAGTCGGACATTTCCTGCACCTGGCGAATCTCGATGATTTCGTTGGCGGAAGCCGGGCACCTCTTCGCCCAGGCAATCGCCTCCTCGCGCGAGCCGACCTCGATCATCCAATAACCGCCCAGCACTTCCTTGGCTTCGGTGAAGGGGCCGTCGGTTACGACAGGCACGCCGGTCGTAAACGAGACGCGCGCGCCCATCGACGGCGGATGCAGCCCGTCCAGCGTGATCAGCACGCCGGCATCCTTCAGCGCCTCGTTGTAGCGCATCATCGCGGCGACGCGTTCGGGATCGAGTTGCACATCCGCCGGCGCGGTCTCGTAGCCGAGCGGAATCATCAGCATCATGAATCGCATGCGGTTCCTCACGAAAGCGGGCGTTCTGTCCGCGCTTACTTCTAAGACGAACGGCCTCCTACGAGGCCGACACGGCCGAGAAAATTATTTCGGACGTCGTGACCCGGAGCCAATGCCGTACATGGAGGAGGCGTTCGTGCGGCCGCGCCGGCAATGCCGTCAGGAGCGCACTGCGGCAGCACGCTCCGAAAAATAATGCGCATGAAGCTCCGTACAAATACGTGCCGGCCAATGAACTCCGCCGTGCATATGAATCGGGAACGTATGCGCGCTGAGTGACATGGCCGGAGCACGCCCAATTCCGGAACCGATGAGGCTCGCTGCAAATGTTTACAGTTGCTCAATGAGCGCATGCAACTTTTCGGAACAGGACAAACGGTATGGCAATCCTGCCGAAACGCGTTGGGAACGTTGCGGGGCAAAGTGTTCAATTTTCAAAGCAAGAAGGTCAGGCACGCGGTCGCAGAGGTCGAGGCGCTCGATCGGTCGCAGGCGGTGATCGAGTTCGGTCTCGACGGTACCATTCTCGATGCCAACGAAAACCTGCTGAAGATGAGCGGCTATTCGCTCGCCGAAATCAAAGGCAAGCACCACAGCATCTTCGTCAGCCCGACCGAGCGCGAGAGCGCCCGCTATCGTGATTTTTGGGCCAGCCTCAACCGCGGTGAGTTCCAGACCACGCAGTACAAGCGGTTCGGCAAGAACGGCAAGGAAGTCTGGGTCCACGCCTCCTACGCGCCGCTGCGCGACGAGAACGGCAAGGTGGTCTCATTCATCAAATTCGCCACCGACATCACGGCCTCCAAGATCAGGACCATGGAGGATGCCGGCAAGATCGCCGCGATCAACCGCGCCCAGGCCGTCATCGAGTTCCAGATGGATGGCACCATCATCACCGCCAACGAGAATTTCCTCGGTGCGATGGGCTATACGCTCGACGAGATCAAGGGCAAGCACCACAGCATGTTCGTGACGCCGGAGGACCGCGCCGGCGCGGCCTATGGCGCGCTCTGGGCCAAGCTGAACCGCGGCGAGTTCGAGGCCGCCGAATTCAAGCGGATCGCCAAGGGCGGCCGCGAGATCTGGATTCTCGCCAGCTACAATCCGATCCTCGACGAGACCGGCAAGCCGTTCAAGGTGGTCAAGTTCGCAACCGACGTCACCGCGCAGAAGATGAAGGCGGCCGACAATGACGGCCAACTCGCCGCGATCCAGAAATCGCAGGCGGTGATCGAGTTCAACATGGACGGCACGATCCGCACCGCGAACCAGAATTTCCTGAAGGCGACGGGCTATTCGCTGGCCGAGATCAAGGGCCAGCACCACTCCATGTTCGTCGAGCCGAACGAGAAGAGCTCGCCGGCCTACCGCCAGTTCTGGGAAACGCTTGGCCGCGGCGAATTCCAGGCCGCCGAATACAAACGCATCGCCAAGGGCGGGCGCGAGATCTGGATCCAGGCGTCCTACAATCCGATCTTCGATCTCAACGGCAAACCCTACAAGGTGGTGAAATACGCCACCGACGTCACAGCGCAGGTCATCGGCCGCAAGAAAGCCGACAATGCGCGCGGACTGATCGAGGCGGTCGCGGCCGGCAGTGAAGAGATGAGCGCATCGATCCGCGAGATTTCCGAGACCATGGCGAAGTCGCGCGAGAACTCCAAGGTCGCGGCCTCCAGGGTCGAAGCCGCCGACGGCCAGGCGCAGCGGCTGAACGCGGCCGCGCAGGCCATGAGCGGGATCGTCGAGATGATCGCCGGCATCACCAGCCAGATCAATCTGCTGGCGCTCAACGCCACGATCGAATCGGCACGCGCGGGCGAAGCCGGACGGGGCTTCGCGGTGGTCGCCTCCGAGGTGAAGAACCTCGCCAACCAGGCCAAGCAGGCCACCGACACCATCACCTCCGAAATCGACGCGCTGAACACCATCTCGGGCGACGTCGCAAGCTCGCTCACCGCGATCAAGGCCGCGATCGCCGGCGTCAACGAGTTCATCGCCACCACCGCCGCCGCGGTCGAGGAGCAGAGCGCGGTGACCGCGGACATGTCGGCCAACATGCAGCGGGCATCGGCGGAGCTGTCGTAGGGGCTCTCCGAAGTAGACTGCACGGCATCCGCGGGCTCAGCCTCGCCCGTAAGCGGGAGAGAGAGCTCACGGTCAATGCCGCAGCATCGTGCACATCTTGTGCGATCACCGGCCCTTCCTCCCCTGGACCAAAGCGAGGTAGAACGAGCGCGCGCTCAGGCGCGCCTTTCTTCTCCACAGGACTGAACAACCCATGCCCACCTCTCCGCAGAAAGTCGCCCTCGTCACCGGAGCCGCGCGCGGCATCGGGCTTGCGACCGCCCGAAAATTCCTGGCCGAGGGTTGGCGCGTGGGGCTGCTCGACATCGAGGGCGAGCTGCTCGCCAAGGCCGTCGCCGGCATCGGCAGGGGCGACGATACGCTGGCGCTCACCTGCGATGTCTCGGACGCCACTGCGGTCGACGCCGCGATGACGGCGCTCGCGCAGCGCTTCGGCCGGCTCGATGCGCTGGTCAACAATGCCGGCATTGCAGTGTTCGCACCGCTGATGGAGACGTCTGAGGCCGACTGGCGCCGCGTGCTTGAGGTCAATCTCACCGGACCGTTCCTCTGCACCAGGGCGGCGGTGCCGCTGATGCGCGAGGCCGACGGCGGCGCCATCGTCAACATCACTTCGATCTCGGCCGTTCGTGCCTCGACCTTGCGCTCGGCCTACGGCACCAGCAAGGCGGGGCTCGCGCACCTGACAAAACAGCTCGCGGTCGAGCTCGCCTCGCTCAGCATCCGCGTCAACGCGGTCGCGCCAGGGCCGGTCGACACCGCCATGGCAAAGCAGGTTCACACCCAGGAAATCCGTGCGGATTATCACGACGCCATCCCGCTCAACCGCTATGGCCTGGAGGAGGAACTGGCGGAGGCGATCTACTTCCTGTGCTCGGATCGCGCGAGCTACATCACCGGCCAAATTTTGGCCGTCGATGGCGGCTTCGATGCGGCGGGCATCGGGCTGCCGACGTTGCGAGGGCAACGACGGAACGGGTAGGCTTTGTAGGGTGGGTTAGCGTCGCGGCTGCGCAAAGCGCGGCCGCGGGGCGTAACCCACCTCTTCTCGCGCGATGTGAAAGATGGTGGGTTACGCCCTGCCGATGCGCTTCGCGCATCTGCAGGGCTAACCCACCCTACGTTACCGAATTCGTGGAGTGCTTCATGCGACGCGTCACTTTCTTCAGTGCCCTGATGCTCGCATCCGCACTGCTCGCCGCCGCACCTGCAGCCGCCGAGATCCGCATCATCCAGAGCCCAGGCGGGCAGGTCGGACCGTTCCTTGATCTGTTCGAGAAGGTGCGCGCGAGCGGCGAGCGTGTCGTGATCGACGGACCCTGCCTGTCCGCCTGCACGCTGGTGCTCAGCATCGTGCCGGGCGAGCGCATTTGCGTCACCAGGCGCGCCGTGCTCGGTTTCCATGCCGCGCGTTCGGTCGACCGGCGCGGACGCTTCTACGCCGAACCGGAAGCATCCGAAGCCGTGCTCGAAGCCTATCCGGGCCCGGTGCGTGACTGGATCAGCCGCCGCGGCGGCCTCACCTCTCGTTTGCTCTTGCTCAAGGGGCGCGACCTCGCAGCAATCTATCCGCGCTGCCGGTAAGGAGCGACCATCGGGCGCGCATCGTCGCTACCGCGAGATTGTCGTCGCACAGGCCATTTTCGTTCGCGGCATCGCTCGCGAACTGACCAATGTGATGCCTAGAAGAATCTTTCAATCGTTTGCGCCAGCTCGAGGCTCGCGCAAATGAGCATTCCCCACAGTGCAAAGTTGATTTGCAGCGCCGCCGCCATCGGTCGCTCCCTTCCGAGTTACGTCCACCCTGGGTTTTTATTTTATGAAGGAATTATTAGCGGATTCTCGCGCGACGTGCACAGCCTAATATTGCGCCAGTTGTTGTGCATTGCGATCCGCTTCATTTCACGAAGCGGCCTCACTGCTCTCGCAATGTTGTGCGAATCAAGATTTCAGATTCAGCCTCTTTCAGATTCAGCTCTCCGACGGTGTCATTTCTTTTGGGTTCCATTTGACGGCGCGATGCAGAACGTCCTGCGCAGCTTTGGCCTGTCGCGCGGAGCACCGAAAGTCCGACATGATGCGACACATCTTCGTCTTGCTTAGTTTTTGCGCAGTGCTCGCGGGATGCGCGGCCGCTCCGGCGGCGGAGCGGCGATCAATCGCATGGGACGGGCTGGGTCAGGATCCAAATCGTCCCGACGTCGCAAAGCGTCGCGTTGCCGGTCGCGCAGCGCCGGAAACCGATCCCAATCTCGAGAGACAAAGGGTGCTGGCCACGTTGCGTCCCTATTCCGACGCATGGTGGGCCGTGCAGGACGAGATCGAGGCCGAGAACGACAGGCAGCTCGGCTCGAAGCTCGTGATCTGCCGCAGCTGCATGGCACGGCCGCCGAACGAAGAGACGACCGGATCGATCCGCTGACATGCGCCCTCCTCTCTCTGTAATCAAGAGAGGAAGGCGCAGCGCGGTGTATCAGCGGAACGACACGATCACATTCCCTCGGCCGGGCAATTTACCATCCAGGGGATGCCGAACTTGTCGACGCACATGCCGAAGCCCTTGGCCCAGAACGTCTTGCTGTAGGGCATCGTGACCGTCCCGCCGTCGGCGAGCGCGTTGAATTTGCGCTCGCCCTCAGCGGGATCCATGACGGTGAGCGAGATCGAAAAGCCCTGCGGTTTGTGAAAGTGCTCCGCCGGCGTGTCGGAGGCCATCAGCACGCCACCGCCGGGCAACGTCATCCGTGCATGCATGATCGTCTTCTCGCGGCCGGGCGGGCCAGGCGGCATATCCGATGCCGGCGCTTCCGAAAGGCGCATCATGGCATCGATCTTGCCGCCGAGGACCTTGGCGTAATAGTTGAAGGCCGCTTCGCAGGTGTCCTGATAGAACAAATAAGAACTGAGCATCGTTTCTCTCCTCTCCACTTCCCCGACCGTTTCCTGGCCGGTCTTGGACGGCAGCCGGGGTTACTTCTCGGTGAGCTTCTTGAGGCTGGCGAGGCCGACCTCAAAGTCCTTGCCGATCATGGTGTCCATGTTGACGAAGACCTGCATCAGCTTGGACATGAAGGGCGCCGGACCATACATCGCCCATGTGACCAGCGTAGCATCGCCTTGCGGCACAAAAGTGAACTCGGCGGTATTGTGCCCCTCGAAGGGCCGCTCGAAATCGAGCTTGATGCGGAGCTTCGACGGCGTGTTCGCCTCGAGGATCTCCATATGGCCCGCGCCGACATTGCTGTTGCCGTCCCAGGCATAGGTGGCGCCCTTGCCTGCGGCGGTTCCGCCATAGGTGCGCTTCATGGCGGGATCCCGGTTTTCATAAGGTGACCAGCTGGTCCAGAAGTGAAAATCGGCGACCATCGGATAGATCGCGTCGGCCGGCGCCTTCAGCGCGAGCGAACGCTCGACTCGGAACGTATCGGGCTTTGTAAGGGCGAAGACGACGGTGCCCGCGATCCCGACCACGAGTACGACAGCGATAATGGCAACAGCTTTCAGCATGAATGGCTCCCCTGATACGAGATTAAGACGAAGGGGGAGCGACGCGGGCCGACAATTGGCGAAACATTTTTTTTGGCGCACGCCCCACCCCACGTCATGGCGGGGCGTAACCGTCCGGAAGCAGACGGACCTATTTCGCCTTCGCCTCCTGCCGGGTGCTGCCATTCTTCGGCTGGCTATCCCGGATCAGACGATCGATGTGCATGCGGATGTGGGCGGCTTCGGCGGAGGTGTTGGCGAGCGCGATGGCGCGATCAAAGGCGATTCGTGCTTCGTCGTTGCGGCCGAGCTGCATCAAGAAGGCGCCGCGCACGCCGTAGAAATGGAAGTAATTGGCAAGCTTGGGCGCCAGCGGCTCGATCAGATCGAGCGCGGCCTGGGGCCCGCGCACCTTGGCCACCGCGACCGCCCGGTTGAGCGTCACCACCGGCGAAGGCTGCACGATCTCGAGCGCACCATAGAGCAGGTCGATCTGGGCCCAGTCGGTCTCGTCAGGTGCTGCCGCGCGCGCATGCAGCGCGGCGATCGCAGCCTGGATCTGGTAAGGTCCGCTGCGGCGGTGGCGCATCGCCTTGTCGATCAAGGCAAGGCCTTCGGCGATCATGGTGCCGTTCCACACCGCGCGGTTCTGGTCTTCCAGCAGGATCAGCGATCCATCTTCGGCAAAGCGCGCGGCACTGCGGGCGTGCTGCAACAGGATCAGTGCGGTCAGCCCCATGATCTCGGGTTCACTCGGGAACAGGCGCAACAACAGTCGCGCCAGCCGGATCGCCTCCTCGCAGAGCGGCTTGCGGATCTCCGCGGTATCGCCGCTCGCAGAATAGCCTTCGTTGAAGATCAGATAGATCATCGCGGCGACGCCGGCGAGCCGCTCCGAGCGCTCGACCGCGCCGGGCGTCTCGAACGGCGTGCCGGCGTCCGCGACCCTGGCCTTGGCGCGGGTGATGCGCTGCTCCATCGCCGCTTCCGAAACCAGGAAGGCGCGCGCGATCTGCTTGACCGTGAGACCGGAGACGATACGCAGCGCCAGCGCGATCTGCTGCGTCGCCGGCAATTGCGGATGGCAGCAGATGAACATCAGCCGCAAAATGTCGTCGCGATAGTGCGAACCGTCGAGACGCTCGGCCAGCGCGCCTTCGGCGTCGTCGAGATCGGAGATCGCCTGGTCGTCCTCCGGCAGCGGCTGCTGCTTGCGGTTGCGGCGAACCTCGTCGATGGCGACGTTGCGGCCGACCATGATCAGCCAGGCCGCGGCGTCGCGCGGCGGTCCATTCTCCCGCCAGTTCTTGAGCGCGCGCAGGGACGCGTTCTGGAAGGCTTCCTCGGCCGTGTCGAGATCGCGGAAATAGCGCAGCAGCGCGCCGACCGCCTGGGGGCGCGCCGAGGTCAGCGCGGTCTCGATCCAGCCGGTGTCGGCCTCGTTCACGCCGAAATTCCTCCGGGCCTGAACACGCCGACAGGACGCACCTCATAGGCGCCGCCGGGATTGGCCGCGCCGAGGTCGCGCGCGACGTCGAGCGCCTCGTCGAGATTCTTGCAGTCGACGATATAGAAGCCGAGCAGCTGCTCCTTGGTCTCGGCATAGGGGCCGTCGAGCACCAGCGGGGGGTCTTCCTTGCGCAGCGTCGCCGCCGCGGTGGTCGGCAGCAGCCGAGCCACCGGGCCGAGACGGCCTTGGCTCGTGAGCTTGTCCTGCACCACGGCGAGCTTTTTCATCACGGCCTCGTCCTGGTCCTTGCTCCAGGAGCCGACGAAGTCCTCGTCATGATAGCAAAGGATCGCATAAAGCATGGGCAGCACCTTCCGGGAACGCTTGTTTTGAAGACGATCCACTATGCCTCGCCCCGACAGGGCTGCGGAA
The DNA here is from genome assembly GCF_004114955.1 of Bradyrhizobium guangzhouense. Taxonomy (NCBI): domain Bacteria; kingdom Pseudomonadati; phylum Pseudomonadota; class Alphaproteobacteria; order Hyphomicrobiales; family Nitrobacteraceae; genus Bradyrhizobium; species Bradyrhizobium guangzhouense. The sequence goes on along the minus strand of NZ_CP030053.1, from coordinate 1,382,348 downwards.
AAAATTTGCGGGAAAAATCCGCCGGATCGTGCCAAGGAGGGCCTGAAAAAGCGGAACCAAAAGAGGCACTTCGAATGACCGTGGGCACACTGGCCGTCCTGATCAACAGCACACAGCAGAACTGGCTGCCGGAGCGCTGGAAGGCCCGGTTCGATGCGGTCTGCGACGGCCGCCGCGTGGTGCTGTTGCCGAATGCCTCCCTCGATCCGGCCGAGGTGCATTACGCCGCGGTGTGGAAGCCGGTGCCGGGCGACCTCGGCTCCTTCCCCAATCTGCGCGCGATCTTCAATCTCGGCGCCGGCGTCGACGCACTGATGGCCGACAACAGCGTGCCCAACGTGCCGCTGGTGCGCGTCGCGGTGCCCGACCTCACCAACCGCATGACCGAATATGTCGTGCTGCACGTGCTGATGCACCACCGCCAGGAGCTTTACTTGCGCGACTCGCAGCGTGCGAAGCGCTGGGAGCCGAAATACCAGTGGCCGGCGAGCGCGGTCACGGTCGGCGTCATGGGCCTCGGCACGCTCGGCGCCGATGCGGCCGACGTGCTGCGGCGGCTCGGCTTCCGCGTCGCCGGCTGGAGCCGCAGCCCGCGCAGCATTACGGGCGTCGAGTGTTTTCACGGCACCGCAGGCATGGATGCGTTCCTGCGCAAGACCGACATCCTGGTGTCTCTGCTGCCGCTGACGCCTGATACAAACGGCATTCTCAACCGCGAGGTCTTCACCAAGCTCAACCACACCAGCCCGCTCGGCGCGCCGGTGCTGATCAATGCCGGCCGCGGGGCCTTGCAGAACGAAGCCGACATCCTGGCCTGTCTCGACGACGGCACGCTGGGCGCCGCCTCGCTCGACGTTTTCGTGCAGGAACCGCAGCCCGCGGACAGCCGGTTCTGGACCCATCCCAAGGTGGTGCTGACCCCGCACAACGCCGCCGACACCGACGCGGACGCGATCTCGGCCTACGTCGCCGAGCAGATCGCGCGGTTCGAGGCAGGCGGCGCGCTGGAGAACGTGGTGGATCGGCGGAGAGGGTATTAGCTCGGGATTTCGCGAACACGGGCGCCCCGTCTTTCAGTGTCGTCCCGGCGAAGGCCGGGACCCATACTCCGCAGACGGATTTATGGTCCGAGATGGTCATGGCCCATCTTCGCCAAATCGCGCTGGGTGGCTATGGGTTCCGGCCTTCGCCGGGACGACGACGAGTTTTTTAGTCCCCACCGTCCGTCTCTCGCCGCCCCCGCATAATTCTCGTTCCGCCGGTATCTGTTCACCCTCTTTTAGCGAGAAGTTGATAGGCATTGTTAATCGATGCGCAACGAACGAGTTGGACATGCGAGCGAGCCTTGGCCTCAGGATGCGGATCACGGTGGCGCTGGCGCTGACGGCGGCGGCGACCGCGCTGATTGCCGTGCTCGGCGCCATGTGGATCATCGCGGGCATCATCGACCGCGCCGACCAGCGCGAGTTGCGCAGCCATTATGATGCGCTGCTGTCGCGCATCTCCGAAGAGTCCCACCGCGCCGCCGCCATGAGCACGGTCGTGGCCGCGATGCCGGCGACGCAGGAGGCGATGGCCAAGCAGGATCGCGACGCCTTGATGCGCCTGTTCGGACCGGTGTTCGCGGCGACCAAGTCCGAGTACGGCGTCGAGCAGTTCCAGTTCCATACGCCTCCCGCGACGTCCTTCCTGCGCGTGCACCAGCCGGCGAAGTTCGGCGACGACCTCTCGAGCTTCCGCAAGACCGTCCTCGACGCCAATCAGGAGCGCAAGGTCATTGTCGGACTCGAAGGCGGCGTCGCCGGGCTCGGCATCCGCGGCGTGGTGCCGATCGCGCAAGCGGGCAAGCATCTCGGCTCGGTGGAATTCGGCCTGACCTTCGGCCAGTCCTTCCTCGACGATTTCAAGGCCAACCGCCACGTCGACATTGCCTTCCATCTCGCCGATGGCACGGGCTTCAAGCTGTTCGGCGGCACGCTGAAGGGCCAGAGCTTCTTCGATGCCGCCGATTACGGTCGCGCCACCGGTGGCGATTTTACGGTACGGCAGTCGAAACTCGACACCCGGCCGGTCGCTGCGCTGCTCGGGCCGATCAAGGACTTCTCCGGAAAACCGCTCGGCGCCGTCGAGCTGGTGATGGACAACGCCGATTACGTGTCCTCGGCCGACCGTGCCTGGATGCTCGCAATCGGCATCGCCGCCCTCGGGCTGATCCTCGCCGCCATCGTCGGCTATCTCATCGCCCGCGGAATCTCGCGTCCGATTCTGTCGATCACATCGGTGATGCGCGAGCTCGCCGATGGCCATCTCGACGTTGCCATTCCCGAAAGCAAATCCAACGACGAAGTCGGCGCGATGGTGAAGGCGGTCGCGGTGTTCCGCGACAATGCCGTCAATTTCAGCAAGCTCCAGGCTGGGCAGCTCGAGGCCAAAGCGCAATCGGAGGCGGAGAAACGGCGCGCCTTCGCCGCGCTCGCCGACAATTTCGAGGCCAGCATCCGCGACGTCGTCACCACAGTCTCCTCCGCGGCCGTCGAGATGGAGCACACGGCACGCTCGATGTCCGCCATCGTCGAACAGTCGCGGCAGCAGACCCGCACGGTGTCGTCGGCTTCGGCGCTCGCCTCGGAGAACGTGCAGACGGTGGCGGCTGCGGCGGAAGAATTGTCCTCGTCGATGACCGAGATCAGCCGGCGGCTCGCGCATGCGACCGAGGTGGTGGGCAAGGCCGCGAGCGACGGACAGGCGTCGAATGCGCGCGTCCAGAGCCTCGCGGATGCCGCGCAGAAGATCGGCGACGTCGTCTCTTTCATCAATGGCATTGCCGGACAGACCAATCTCTTGGCGCTGAATGCGACGATCGAGGCGGCGCGCGCCGGCGAAGCCGGCCGCGGCTTTGCGGTTGTCGCCTCCGAGGTCAAGGCGCTCGCGACCCAGACCGCGAAGGCGACGGAGGAAATCGGCGCACAGGTGACAGCCGTCCAGGGCGAGACATCGGGTGCGGTCGAAGGCATCCAGTCGATCTGCGCCACGATTCAGCAGGTCGACGAAATCTCGGCCGCGATCGCCGCCGCGGTCGGCCAGCAGGGCACGGCGACGCAGGAGATCGCGCAGAACGTCCAGCAGGCCGCCGCCCGCACCGGCGAGGTCTCGCAAAACATTGCCGGCGTCACCGACGGCATCGCGGCGACCGGCACGGCCGCGGAAGAAGTGCTGGTCTCGGCGATCGAGCTGTCGAAGCAGTCGCAGCGCCTGCGCGATGAAGTGGATCGCTTCCTCCAGCAGATTCGCGCGGCGTAGGCTGGGCGAGATCGCGCGGCATCGTCGTCCTGGCCTTCGCCAGGACGACGTTGGGGAGATAGATCGCGCCACGCTCCCTGGTGCCGCGACGACTGCTTACCCCTTACCGCCCACCATCACGTCGATCGCGCCCTTGACGATCGCTTCCAGCTCCTTGCGCGGCACGCGCGCGCGGGAGCGGATGGCGATGGTGTGAATGGTAGCTGAGGCGAGCTGCGCCAGTGCAGCGGGATCGGCACTCTCAGGCAGTTCGCCCTTCTCCTTGGCGCGGCGGAAGCAGTTTGCAAAAGCCTTGTCGAGCTCGGTGAGTCCCTCGATCACCATGGCGCGTATCTCGGGATCGCTGACCGCTTCGGAGGCTGCCGTCACCACGGTGAAGCAGCCGCGCGGGCCGGTCTCGCCCGAGAGATAGATGTTCAGCGCGGCGGCATAGATCCGCTCCAGCCGCTGGCGCACCGGCATCTCCTGGCGAAAGATCTCGACCATCGACGCACGGGCGTCCTCGCGGTAGCGCTGGTAGCTCTTGATGTAGAGCTCGCGCTTGTCGCCGAAGGCGCCATAAAGGCTCGGCCGGTTCATGCCGGTGGCTTCGCTGAGATCGTCGAGCGAGGTCGCGGCAAAGCCCTGCTTGCGGAACAGATCGAGCGCCTTGCCGAGCGCAATTTCGGGCTCATAGGCACGCGGCCGGCCGCGTCGTTTCGGCTCGTCGCGGCGCTCGGGCTTGTTGGCAGCAGTTGGCGGCTTCGATTTTTGTACCATTTCGCAATTAATCCTTGACCTGCTCCATATTATGCAAGATGGTACAAAAATCAATCTGGCCAGGTTGAGCGACACTCACGAGAGGACTTGCCCAAGGAGGCCCATGATGGATCTTTATTTCTCGCCACTCGCCTGCTCCATGGCGACGCGCGTTGCGCTCTATGAAGCCGGCGCCGATGCGAACTATCTCGAAGTCGATTCCCCGACCAAGACGGTGCTGAAGGACGGTTCCGATTTCCGCGCGGTGAACCCAATCGGCCTGGTGCCGACGCTACGCACCGACGAGGGCGTGGTGCTGACCGAGAACGCAGCGATCCTGCAATATGTCGCGGACCGCTTTCCGCAATCCGGGCTCGGCGCCACGCAAGGCATCGAGCGCACGCGGCTGCACCAATGGCTCTGCTTCATCGGCACCGAGCTGCACAAGGGTCTGTTCATCCCTGTGCTCGACCGCAAGGCGCCGCAGGAGACCAAGGCCTACGCGCTTGAGAAGAACCTGTCGCGGCTCGACTATCTCGACAATTACCTGAAAGGCCGCGAGTTCCTGCTCGACCATTTCAGCGTGGCGGACGCTTATCTCGCCACTGTGATCAACTGGACCATGGCAACGCCGCCGATCGAGCTCGCGAAATGGCCGAACGTGAAGGCCTATTACGAGCGCCTGCGCCACCGGCCGTCGTTCGCCAGGGCGGTTGCGGAGGAGTTCGAACTGTACAAGGCCGAGCAGGCGCGAAGGAAGGTGGCGGCGTAACGTCAGACCAGAGGCATCGTCCCGGCCGGTGAGGCTGGGACGAACTCTTTCAGCGGCTCACCCTGCGTAGCCGTACACCGCGGCCGCGTTGTCCGACGACACCAGCCCGCTCTCCACATCGTCCTTGACCGCGGCGCGGTCGCGTTCGGTGGGCGCACCGATTCCGGCCCCGCCGGGCGTGTGCACCACCAGCCGGTCGTCCGGCGGCACCTGCTGGAAACCCTTGCCGCGCAGCTTCGTGCCGGACTTGAGGCCGACATAGCCGGCCTCGCCGTTCTTGCCACCGTCGCGGCCGCGCGGCGGATGATCGATGCGGTCGAACGCCGCCAGGATATCGAAGGGAGCATCGACGCCGCTGCCGACCTCGATGATCTGGCCGAGGCCGCCGCGGGTGCGCCCTGCCCCGCCGGAATCCGGGCGCAGCTCCTTGCGCCAGAAGATCAGCGGCGTCTGCGTCTCCGCGATCTCGACCGGCGTGCCGCGCACGCCGCTGGGATAGGCGGTCGCCGACAGCCCATCCTTCGCAAAGCGCGCGCCGGTGCCGCCGTTGGACGTCACGGCCATCGAGAACCCGTAATTGCCGCCAACGCCGGAACGCGTCTGTCCGCGCACGTTGAGATTCCACAGGCACGAAGTGCCTTCGGCGGGCACGCGCTCGGGAATGATCTGGCGCAGGCAGCCGAACACGACGTCGGGCAGCATCTGGCCGATGATGTGGCGCGAGGCGACCGGCGCCGGCTTCGGCGCATTGAGGATCGCCCCCGCAGGCGCCGACACCGTCAGTGGCGAGAGCGAGCCGGCATTGTTCGGAATCTGCGAGGCGACGACGCAACCAAGGCCGAACACGGTGTAGGCCGTGGTGTAGGACAAGGGCACGTTGATGCCGAACTTCGAGGCCGCCGACGTGCCGTCGAAATCGACGTGGATGCCCGCATCCGAAATCGTCAGGGTAGCCGCGAGCGTGACGGGCGCATCATAGCCGTCAACCACCATGGTATTGCGCCAGCTGCCCTTCGGCAGCTTTGCGATCTCGGCCAGCACGGCCTCGCGCGAGCGGTCGCAAATGTAGTCGCCGAGCGCGTCGAGCGTGTCGATGCCGAACTCGGTCATCATCTCGACCAGCCGCTCGCAGCCGACATCGTTGCAGCCGGCGAGCGAATAGGTGTCGCCTTCCGTATCGATCGGCAGCCGCGTGTTGGTGCGGATCATCGCCATCAGCGTCTCGTTGACGACGCCCTGGTCGATCAGCTTCAGCATCGGGATGTAGAGCCCCTCCATGAACACGTCGGTGGCATCAGGACCGAAGCCGATGCCGCCGATATCCATGAGATGGCTGGTGCAGGAGAACAGCGCGACGATCTTGCCGTCCTTGAAGCAGGGCGTGGTGACGACGAAGTCGTTGAGGTGGCCGGTGCCCATCCAGGGATCGTTGGTGATGTAGGCATCGCCCTGCTTCATCGTCTTGAGCGGGAAATGATCGATGAAGTGCTTGACCGATTCCGCCATCGAGTTGACGTGACCGGGCGTGCCGGTGACCGCCTGCGCCAGCATCCGCCCCTTGAGGTCGAACACGCCGGCGGAGAGATCGCCGCATTCGCGCACGATAGGGCTGAATGCGGTGCGCAGCAGCACCTGCGCCTGCTCCTCGACCACGGCGATCAGCCGGTGCCACATGATCTGGAGGTCGATCAGGCTCGCGCCGTTTGCCTTGCTCATGATCAGGCCGCCTTCCGTTCCATGACGATGCTGCCGGCACCGTCGATATGGGCATCAAAACTCGTGGAGACGAAGGTGGAGGTCTCGTCCTCCGCAATCACGGCGGGACCTGCAATGGTCGCGCCTGGCGCCATGTCCTCGCGGCGATAGAGCGGGATCTCGATCACCTCGCCGGCGCGGCCGTCGAAGAATTTGCGGCTGCCTGACGCCTTGCCCGCGGGCTTGCGCGTGACGGCCGCAACGGTGGGCGGATTGCGCGCCTCCGTGGTCGCGAGCACCGACCAGCTCAGCACCTCGATCGCCGCGCCCGGAATCGGGCGCTCAAACATCGCGGAATAGTCCGCCTCGAATTTCCGGCGCAGGCCAACAAGATCCGCGGACGTCAGCGGCCGGTTCGGCAATTCGACGGTGATCTCGTGGCCCTGGCCGACATAACGCATGAACGCTGCGCGGCGCTCGCGCACCGCCGCACCGGCAGCGCCGGGCTCGACCAGCGCACGGGCTTCAGTCACCATTTCCCGCAACAGATCAGAGACGGCCTCGGTGTCGAAATCGTCGAGGCGGACATGACGGCTGCGCACGAGCTCATAAGCGATTGGCGCGGCGAGGAATCCGACCGCAGAACCGACGCCGGCATTCGACGGCACGATCACCCGGGAGACGCCGATCTTCTCGGCAACGCGCGCCGCATGCAGCGGGGCAGCGCCGCCGAAGGCGATCAGCGTGTGCTGGCCGACGATTTCCCCGCGTTCGACCGCATGCACGCGTGCCGCGCTCGCCATGTTCTCGCAGACCACCTCGTGCACGGCATAGGCCGCGGTTTCCGCCGACAGGCCGAGCGGCGTACCGACGCTGCTCAGCAGGGCCTGCTTGGAAAGCTCCGGATCGAGCTTGATCGTGCCGCCCGCAAAGGCATCCGGATCGATCATGCCGAGTGCAACGTCCGCATCCGTCACCGCAGGACGCTGTCCGCCACGGCCGTAGCAGGCGGGGCCCGGCTCGGAAGACGCACTCTCCGGGCCGACGGTCACGCGCTTCATGGCGTCGACATGGGCGATCGAGCCGCCACCGGCGCCGATCTCGACCATCTCGATGACGGGGATGCGCACCGGCAGGCCTGAGCCTTTCAGGAAGCGCGCAGCACGATCGACCTCGAACACGCGCGAGGTCTCGGGCTGATACTGCTCGATCAAGCAGATTTTTGCCGTGGTGCCGCCCATGTCGAAGGACAGCACCTTGCTTTCGCCAAGTCTTGCTGCGATCTGCGCCGCGAAGATCGCGCCGCCGGCAGGACCGGATTCGACGAGGCGCACCGGGAAGCGTCGCGCCGTCTCAATCGAGGTCACGCCGCCGCCCGACGTGACGAGATAGATGGCGCCGCGGAATTGCTCGACCTGCAAAGCATCGGCCATGCGGGCGAGATAGCCGTCGATGAGCGGCTGCACATAGGCGTTGGCGACGGCCGTTGACGTTCGCTCATATTCGCGAATTTCCGGACACACGGCCGATGACACCGTCACCGAAATGCCCGGCATCTCCTCGGCGACGATCGCGGCTGCGCGGCGCTCATGATCGGGGTTGGCATAGGAGTGCAGGAACGCGACCGCAACGCTTTCGACATTCAGCGCTTGCAGTTTCGGCGCGAGTGCGCGGACGGCAGCTTCGTCCAGCGGGAGACGGACGGCACCATGCGCATCGATGCGCTCGGGCACGGTGAAACGCAGGCTGCGCGGCGCGAGCGGCTTCGGCTTGTCGATGCTGAGATCGTACTGGTCGTAACGGCTCTCGGTGCCGATATCGAGCACGTCGCGAAAGCCCTCCGTCGCGATCAGGGCCGTTTTGGCGCCACGCCGCTCGATGATGGCATTGGTCGCGAGCGTCGTGCCGTGAATGAAGACGTCGATGTCGCTGATATGCGCGCGTGCGTCGGCGAGGATGAGTCGTATGCCGTCCAGCACCGCCTGCTCCGGACGTTGCGGCGTGGTCAGCACCTTGCGCGTCTTGCGCACCTCGCCCACGTCCAGCACGATATCGGTGAACGTGCCACCGATATCCACGGCAAGCCGCACTTCGGCTCCTTCAAGCATTCCAAAACTCTCCGGCTGATCGTCAAGAACTGAGGGCGAAGATGCAGCAATTTCCGTGCCATCGAGCACAACGAAAATGTTGTACCCGGCTATTCTGCTCGGCACCTCCGCAATAGGCAAGAATTGTTCGCCCGGCACCACATCAGAGCAGGAATGCCAGCGCCGCCTCGCAGCGCTCCTCGACCTTGAGCGTCAGAAGATCGTCGGCGCGGGTACGCCCGAGATTGACCGCGGCGATCGGTATCTGCAGCTCTGCGGCCGCCTTCACAAAGCGGAAGCCGGAATAGACCATCAGCGACGAGCCGACGACCAGCATCGCATCGGCCTGCGCCAGATGGTCCTGCGCGGTGGCGACAACGTCGCGGGGAACGTTCTCGCCGAAGAACACTACGTCGGGCTTGAGGATGCCGCCGCAGGCCTCGCAAGCCGGCACCTTGAATGACGAGAAATCCGCGTGCTCCAGATCGGCGTCGCCGTCGGGCGCGTCGGCAGCGTCGAGCGCCAGCCATTCCGCGTTGGCGCAGCCCAGCGCATTCTGGAATTCATTGCGGGGCATCTTGGCCCCGCAGCCCATGCAGCGGACCAGATCGAGCCGGCCGTGCAAATCGATCACCTGCCGGTGGCCGGCGGATTGATGCAGCCGGTCGACATTCTGCGTCAACAGCATCTCGCAGCGCCCACTGGCCTCGAGCCGGGCCAGCGCATGATGCGCATCGTTCGGCCTCGCCTGGCCGAACCGCCGCCAGCCGATCAGGCTGCGCGCCCAGTAGCGCTGGCGTGTGCGCTCTTCCGACATGAAGGCCTGGAAGTTGACCGGCTGGGTCCGCTTCCAGTTGCCATGGCTGTCGCGATAATCAGGGATGCCCGAATTGGTGCTGCAGCCGGCACCGGTCAACACGAATAGATTTTCGTGCCGGCCGACGAAATCCTGGAGGGGTCGGTTTGTCATGCCGCAGATGTAGTCCGCGCCGCGGCATTTTGCCAGATCACGCCTCTAGCTCGCCCAGTTGTCCCGAAACTCCGGAAACAAGGTCAGACCACCGCAGGCATAGATGGTTTGCCCGGTGATGTAGCTGGCATCGTCGGAGGCGAGGAAGGCGAATACGGCGGCCATCTCCTCCGGCTTGCCGACGCGGCCGAGCGGAATGTGGCTGGTGACGGTGCCCCGCTTCTCGGCATCGCCGGTCCAGGCCGCGTTGATCGGCGTGTCGATCGCGCCGGGGCCAACCGCATTGACGCGAATGCCGCGGCCGGCAAACTCCAGCGCCAGCGTACGCGTCAGATTGGCCATCCCGCCCTTGCTGATCGAATAGGCGAGATAGCCGGGCTTGGGAATGATCTGGTGGACGCTGGAGCAGTTGATGATGCAGCCAGCCCCACCGCGCGCGACGAAATGCGCCAGTGTCTTCTGCGCGCAGAGCACGGCGCCGTTGAGATTGACGTCGATGATGCGGCGATAGGCCTCGATGTCGAGCGCCTCGCTGGGCGATTCCTGCTGAAAGCCGGCATTGTTGACGAGACAGTCGAGACGCTTCCAGCGCGCCAGGATCGTCTCGAACATCGCAGTGACCTCCTGTTCGTTGCTGACGTCGGCCTTGACGATGACATGGTCGAGCTTGCCGTGGCCGCGATCGCTCGATCCGGTCGTGGCCAGCGCAAGCGTTTCCTCAGCCCTCCCGCGATGATCAAAATAATTGATGGCGACGGTCGCGCCTTCCTGGGCGAGCCTGATCGCAACGGCACGGCCGATGCCCTGGGAGGCGCCGGTCACCAGCGCATAGCGGCCAATGAGGCGCGAAGGAAAGGCAGGTGAGAGATCGGTTTGTGGCATGAGTATTCTCCGGGATGCATCATCATGGATGGAACCGAGGTTTTGTTCCACCCTGTCCGCGCATCGCTGGGATTCATTCCGCGCGGCGCGCGATCGGCGAGGTCAGGATCTGATACAGGATAATCGCGCCGAAGGTCGCGGTGCCGATTCCGCCGATCGTGAACGCGCCGAATTTGAGCGTGAGATCGCCGGCCCCTGCGGTCAGCGCCACAGCGACGGTGATCAAATTCGCCGGATTGGCAAAGTCAACCTTGTTCTCGACCCAGATCCGGCCCGCCATCGCCGCGATCAATCCGAACAGCACGATCGAAAGCCCGCCGATGACGGGCCCCGGAATCGACAGGATCAGCGCGCCGAATTTCGGCGAGAAGCCGAGCAGGACCGACACGGTGGCCGCGAACGCAAACAGCAGGGTCGAATAGACCTTCGTCGCCGCCATGACGCCGATGTTCTCGGCATAGGTGGTGACACCGGTGCCGCCGCCGCAGGCCGCCACGATCGTTGCAAGGCTGTCAGCAAGCAAAGCGCGGCCGAGATAGGCATCGAGGCTGCGGCCCGTCATCGCACCGACGGCCTTGATGTGACCGAGGTTCTCGGCGACGAGGACGACCGCAACCGGCGCGATCAGGAAGATGGCATCCGCCCGGAAGGTCGGCGTGGTGAAATTCGGCAGGCCGAACCACGGCGCGGCCGAGAGCTGCGCGAAGTCGATCGGCTTACCGAAGCCGAGGCCGTTCGCGAACAGCAGGTACAACAGATATCCGCCGATTGCGCCCAGGATGATCGGCAAGCGGCGCCATAGGCCAGGGGCGGCCACCGCAACCACGCCGATCATCAGAACGGTCGCAAGCCCGATCCAGGTCTCGAACGCGTTCGCGCTCACCGCCTTGACCGCCACCGGCGCAAGGTTGAGGCCGATCGCGGCGACCACGGCGCCGGTGACAGCCGGCGGCATCAGGCGCTCGACCCAACCGATGCCCGACCACATCACGATCAGTGCGATCACGCCATAGAGCACCCCGGCCCCGACGATACCGCCGAGCGCGACCGAGATGTTCGGATTCGGTCCGTGCCCGGTGTAGCCGGTGGCGGCGAGGACGACGGCGATGAACGCGAAGCTGGAGCCGAGATAGCTCGGCACGCGCCCCGCGACGATGACGAAGAAGATCAGAGTGCCGATGCCGGAGAACAGGACCGCAACATTGGGATCGAATCCCATCAACAGCGGCGCGATGATCGTCGAGCCAGACATTGCAACGCAATGCTGGAGGCCGGAGACGACGGTCTGTCCCCATGGCAACCGCTCCCCGGGCATGATCACACCCGAGGTCTTCAGCTTCCAACGCGGAAAATAGCGTTGCGATTGCTCGTCCGCGCCTGATGCGTTCGACATGTTCCCCCCATTGCGGCGCAGCGATTGATGTTCGTGCGATCCGACAAAAATGTGATTGTTGCTTATGCTGTGATCATCAGATGATGTAAATCATGCAAGATCAATGCGTTTCGGGATTAAATTTTATGGCACAGATTGCGATCCAGCCAGCCGTCCACCGCCGGCACCAGCCCTGGTACAAGATCCTCTATGTCCAGGTGCTGATCGCGATCGTGCTCGGGGTGCTCATCGGCTATTTCTATCCGGACCTCGGCAAATCCCTGAAGCCGCTCGGCGACGCCTTCATCGCGCTGATCAAGATGATGATTGCGCCTGTCATCTTCTGCACCGTCGTGCACGGCATCTCCTCGATGGGCGATCTCAAGCGCGTCGGCCGGGTCGGACTGAAATCGCTGATCTATTTCGAGACGGTCTCGACCGTCGCGCTCGCCATAGGTCTCTTGGTGGGCGAGATTCTCCAGCCCGGGCACGGCTTCAACATCGATCCCGCCACCATCGATCCGAAATCGGTCGCGACCTATGTGTCCAAGGCGCATGAAGACGGCATCGTCGCCCATTTGATGGCGATCATTCCCGACAGCTATGTGGGCGCGATCGCGCGCGGCGATCTCTTGCAGGTGCTGCTGGTCTCGATCCTCTCCGGATTCGCCATCGCCTTCCTCGGGAAATCAGGCGAGCCGATCGCGGAAGCGATCGACAAGGCCGCCAAGATGTTCTTCGGCATCATCCGCATCATCGTGCGCGCGGCACCGATCGGCGCGTTCGGCGCGATGGCGTTCACCGTCGGCGCATACGGCCTCGGTTCGCTGCTCAACCTCGCCGCCCTGATCGGCACATTCTATCTCACCAGCATCCTGTTCGTGCTGATCGTGCTGGGTTCGATCGCGCGGCTTGCCGGCTTCTCCATCATTCGCTTCATCGCTTATATCAAGGACGAGCTCCTGATCGTGCTCGGCACCTCCTCGTCGGAGACAGTGCTGCCGCAGATGATCCAGAAGATGGAGCATCTCGGCGCCTCGCGCTCGGTGGTCGGCCTCGTGATCCCGACCGGCTACAGCTTCAACCTCGACGGCACCAACATCTATATGACGCTGGCGACGCTGTTCCTGGCGCAGGCGACCAACACGCATCTGACGATCTGGCAGGAGCTCGGCATTCTCGGCATCGCGATGATCACCTCGAAGGGCGCATCCGGGGTGACAGGCGCGGGCTTCATCACGCTTGCAGCGACGCTGTCGATCGTGCCTGACATCCCGATCCAGTCGATCGCGATCCTGGTCGGCATCGACAAGTTCATGAGCGAGTGCCGTGCGCTGACCAACCTCATCGGCAATGGTGTCGCCTGTGTCGTCATCAGCATCTCGGAAGGCGAGCTCGACCGCGAGGCGCTGCACGCGACCATGGCGCATCCGCTGGAGCTCGGCGAAGCGCTGGAGCCCGGCGGTGGTGTGTAGAGTCGCCGCGCGAAGATCGAAGGCAGACGCCGCCCGGTTCCGTTGCGGTAGTTTCCCGGAGTAGAAAATCGGTAGGACTGGAGTCACAACACCAGGGTTGGGATCACGGATTGATACTCATCCATTCCACCCGACGCGCTGGGGGCAGAGCGTCGGGTTTTTGAAGAATTGTCAGGCGATCTGCGCTGTCAAGGTTTGCATCGTCAGCATTGGTAGGCGCCGCCGGCCGCGAGCCGGTATCATTGTTCCGTCAGCCGGAACGATCGGCCAGATCGAGCCGGCGTGTGATCCCAATGGCCTCCAGGAACGTCTCATCGTGACTGACGACGAGCAGCGCGCCATCATAGGCTCGCAGGCCCGCTTCGACGGCTTCGATGGAGTCGAGGTCAAGGTGATTGGTCGGCTCGTCCAGGATCAGCAACGATGGCGGCATCGATCCCCCCAGCACGCAGGCGAGGCCCGCGCGAAACAGCTGGCCGCCGCTCAGGCTGCCGACGAGCTGCAGCGCCGCATCCGCGCGAAACATGAAACGAGCCAGCGCGGCATGGCATTCATTCACCCCCGCTCTCGGATTGAGACGCCCAAAATTGTCGAGGATCGAGATCGCAGGATCGAGCAGGCTGACCTTCTGGTCGAACAGTGCGAAGCCTGGCCTGACTCGCACCGTGCCCGCGACAGGGCGCAGCTCACCGGCGATGAGCTTCAGCAGGGTTGTCTTGCCGGAGCCGTTGGGCCCGACAATCGCGACGCGCTCCGGCCCGACGATGGCAAGCGATAGATCGCGCAGGATCGGTCGCTCCGGGTGATACCCCGCACTGGCGCGGTCAAGCCAGACCACTTCCCTGCCCGCTGGCAGCTGGGCCGATGGCAGTTTTACGGACAACGGCTGAAGGATCTCGACGCGGCGACGTGCGGCGTCGACCGCATCCAGAGCCTCCGCGCGCCGCCGCTCGGCGATCTCTGCGGCCTTGCCGCCGCTGTCTTCGCTGCGGTCCTTGCGCGCGCCCGCAAGGATCCGTGGCATGTCGCCCTTGGCGCGCTTCTTCTTGCCACCGCTGTCCTTGCGCGCCTTGCGCTCGGCCGCTTCCTGCGCCTTGCCCTCGATCTCTGATAAATGCTTCTCGGCATGTGCGAGGTCGTGCCTGACGGCGGCGAGCTCGACGGCCTTCTGCGCGCGATAGCTGCGCCAGTTGCCGCCGTAACACGTCGCGCCAAGCGAGGTCAGCTCGACGATGCTGTCCATGGTCTCCAGCAGAGCCCGGTCATGGCTGACGACGATTGCGCCGCCACGCCAGGCGGCGAGCAGATCAATCACGGCACGTCGCCCGTCCCGATCGAGATTGTTGGTGGGTTCGTCCAGCAGCAGGAAATCCGGCTCGACAAACAGCAGCGCCGCGAGACGAATGCGCGTAATCTGCCCGCCGGACAATTGATCCAGTTCCGTGTCGGGCGCGATATCGAAGCCGACGCGCGCAAGAGCGGACGCGAGCCGCGTCTCGAGGGTCCAGTCGACCTCGGCGACATCCCCGGCCGAGGCCTCGCCACGTTCCGCCCGGCGAAGCAGATTCAGGGCATGGCGCGCGCCAAAGAGGTCGACGACCCTTGTCCCCGCGCGCAGCTGCGCCTCCTGGCGCAGGAGCCCAACGGTGCCGTTGACGACGATGCGTCCGGATTGCGGAACGTGCTCGCCCGTGATCGCAACAAGCAGCGTCGTCTTGCCGACGCCGTTGCGGCCGACGAGGCCGGCGCGTTCCGCGCCGAAGGTCAGATCGATGTTGGAGAGGAGCGAACGGCCGTCAGGTGTGGACAGCGACAGGCGTGACAGGATGATGGAAGCAGGCATGGAATTCCCCGTGAGCAATGCGGTTGGGCGTTGCGATCGGGGTAAAATCCATGACTGTTGATATCCTTGATGAGAGCCCTGCTCATAGTCCGGTCGGGCGGCAAGATCAAGCCGGGTCCCTGGCGAGGCCGCCGAGATCGGCGACGCCGATGATTTTGCCTTAAGGCGCGGAAGGATGGAAGCGATCGATGCCGAGATCGTTGATGCGGGTCTGGGTGCCGCCATTGACGATCAGCTCCGCCATCACGGCGCCGGCGCCGGGGCCGAGCTGAAAACCGTGCAGCGAGAAGCCGAACTGGTGATAGAGCCCCTTGTGGCGGCTGCTCGGTCCGAACACCGGGATGTCGTCCTTCATCTTCGCCTCGATGCCAGCCCAGGCACGGACGATAGTGGCGCTGCGCATCACCGGGAACAGCTCGAACACGGTGCGGGCACTGATGGCGAGGCTCTTCCAGTCCAGCACCGTCTCGTTGCGGTCCTGGTAGGGCGTTGCCAGGTGGCCGCCGCCAATCAGCACGGTACCGTTCTTGAATTGCTTGAAGGAGAGTTTCCGACCACGCAGGATCACGACAGGGTCGATGAAATGCGGTACGCGCGAGGTGATCATCAGCATCGGCGCCACGGTCTCGACCGGGACGGGCTCGCCGAGCGCGGCGGCGATCTTGCCGGCCCAGGCGCCGGCGGCATTCACCAGTACTGGCGCGGCAAAGCTCTCCGAGCCGACATCGACGCGCCAAAGGCCGTCGCTATGCCGGATATTGCCGGCGGCTACGCCTTCGCGCACCGTGGCGCCGAGCAGCTCGGCTTTGCGCCGGAACGCCGTCGTCGTCTGCGCCGGATTGGCCGCGCCGTCGCGGCGCGAAACCACGCCGCCGGGGCAGGTCTCGGCCACCGCGGGCACGAGGCGCCGCAGCTCGACCGCATCGATCAGCTCTTCATGGGTAAAGCCCAGCGCATTGAGCTCGGCCACGCGCGCGCGGCAGACGGCGAGTTCGTCCTCGTTCTCCGCGACCAGAACCTGGCCATGGCTCTCGAAGCTGCAATCGTCGTCGAGAAGATCTGAAATCTTCTCCCAGATCCCCATCGAGCGGATCGACAGCGGAATCTCCGGGATATGCCGGGCGAGCTGGCGCACGCCGCCAGCATTGACGCCGGAGGCGTGGCGGCCGGCATAGTCCTTCTCGATCAGCACCGGCTTCAGGCCGGCGAGACACAGATGGAGCGCCGTCGAGCATCCGTGGATGCCGCCGCCGATGACGATCGCATCCACATTCGCAGTCATCCGCGCACCACGGCCTTGACGTCGTCTTCCGTTTTCGGGACGGCGGCGAGCTCGGCGAGGGTGATCGGCTTCACCGGTGCACGCAGCCGGTAGTAGCCGATCTCCTGCGGGGTCTTACCGCGCGCCTGCGCCATCAGCTCGGTGACGGTAAGGCCGCAGAGCCGGCCTTGGCACGGACCCATGCCGGTGCGGCGATAGGCCTTGAGCTGGTTCGGCCCGGTCGCGCCGATCGCGACGGAGTCGAGCACGTCCTTGGCGGTGACCTCCTCGCAGCGACAAACGATGGTATCGCCAGAGGGAATGCGGAATTGCGGCGCGGGGCGGAACAGCGTGTCGAGGAAGACGCGGCCGCGTTCGGCCTTGGCGAGATCGGCGCGGAGCATTGCCATCGCGGGCAGCTTTGCCGCAACCGCGGGCGCCAGTGCTTCCACCGCCGCACGGGCCGCGATGCGGCCACGCACCACCGCGGCATTCGCGCCGCCGATACCGGCACCATCGCCGGCGATCGCGATGCCCGCGACCGATGAACGACCGTTCGCATCCAGCACGGGCGACCAGCACAATTGCAGATCATCCCAGCGATGCTCGATGCCGGCTGCCATCGCCAAATTGACGTTGGGCACGACGCCCTGATGCAGCAGCAGCAAATCCGCAGGAATGGTCTCGCGCCTTCCACCCGCGACATAGCTCACGCTCGCAAGCTGGCCGTCGCCGGATGCAGAAAGCTCGGTAACACCGGAGACAACCTGCACCTTGGCCTTCACCTCGCGCATCATCGACAGGCCCTTGGCGAAATAGGGCGATGTCAGGAAAGCGAAGGCATGAGGCAGCGCGGCGAAATAATTGCCGCGCTCGGTGGTATCGAGGATGCGATCGATGCGGCCGCCGAGGCGCAGGATCTGTGCGGCGAGCAGCCAGAGCAGCGGCCCCTGCCCTGCGATCACGGTGCGGCCGTCCGGCACCAGCGCCGAGGACTTCAGCATGGTCTGCGCGGCACCCGCGGTCATCACGCCCGGCAGCGTCCAGCCGGGAATCGGGAACGGGCGCTCCAGCGCGCCGGTCGCAAGGATCACGCGCTTGGCTTTGACGAAGGCGGAGGCACCGCCGATCGAGACGGCGATGTCGAGATTGCGGTCGAGGCTCCACACCGTCGCACGATGAATGACTTCGGCACTGCTCGCACGGAGCGACTGCACGAGATCGGCACCGACCCAATAGTCCGCGCCGAGCTGGCTGCGATCGATCACCGGCGTGGACGAAATAGCGCGGAACACCTGCCCGCCCGGACCGATATTCTCGTCGAGCAGCAGCGTCGATAGGCCGGCTTCGGCAGAGGTCGCAGCGGCCGCGAGGCCCGCGGGCCCTGCACCGATCACCACGACGTCGTAGTCTTCGCGCTTGGGAGCCACACTCATCGTCCGATCTCCCGCTTGCCCTTCTGGATCTCGACCTGCATACCCTCGGCGACGGGAACGAGGCAGCCCTGGCGATTGCCGACGCCGTCGATGGTGACGAGGCAGTCGAAGCACACGCCCATCATGCAATAGGGCAAACGCGGCGCACCGCTCACTGCTGTAGAGCGCCTTGCATCTTGGCCGGAGGCCAGCAATGCGGCAGAGACGGTGTCGCCCTGGCGCGCCGCGACGGCGACGCCGTCGACGAAGATCTGCACTTGCGGACGTTTGTCCTGTTCGGATCGTCTAAACATGGATGCCTCGTGGCTCCCCCCAGAATTTCTAATAGCCGCTGTTGTTTGCCGCGCCCGCACCGCCAAAACGGCTCGCGGAAAACGCGCCGACCAGCTCAGGCTCGAGCGCGCCCTGCGCCACCATGCGCGCGATCTCGAAGGCATGGTTGGAGGCGAGCGTCACGCCGGAATGGCAGCAGGCGACGAAGGCGCCGGGATGGGTCTCCGACTGATCGTAAATCGGAAAGCCGTCCTGCGGCATGACACGGATGCCGGACCAGCTCCTGACAACGTTGAGCCGCGACAAATGCGGGAACATGCGCTGCGCGCGATCGGCCATCACGCCGCTGATCGACGGCTTCAGCGTACGATCATCCAGCTCGTCTTCCTTGCTGTCGCCGATCATCACCGTGCCTTCGTCGGTCTGGCGGATCGTGGTGAGGGGATGCGGCAGGAACGGCATGGTGCGCTCGGTCACCACGACCTGGCCGCGCGTCGGCCCCATTGGCGCGTGGAGGCCTACCATCGGCGCCAGCATCTGGTTGGCGTTGCCCGCGGCGAGCACGATTTTGGCGGCGCGTAGCTCGCCTTTCGGCGTGGTCAGGCAGAATTCGCCGCCGCTCCTGCTGATGGCAGAGACCGGACGCTCCGGGAAATAATCGATGCCGAATGCCTTGAAGCCGGTGTGAAAGGCGCGGAACGTGCGCAGCGAATTGACGTGACCATCGAGCGGACAATAGCTGCCGCCGGAAACCTCAGGGCCGATCAGCGGCAGCGACTTCTTGACGTCCGACGCCGAGAGCATCTCCATCTTGTAATCGGCGGCGCCGGCCTGGTTATGCATGCGCGTGACGAGCTCCGTGCGCTGGCCGAATTCGTCCTCGCCGAGCGTGAGATGGAAGCCGCCATTTTGCTGGAGCGCGACGTCGAGACCGGTCTGCTGCTTCAGTTCGGACGCCAGCCGGCCCCAGGCTTGCGAGGCCTGCACGGTCCAGACCGTGTAAGCGGGCATGCCGAGGCCCTTGCTCTGCACCCAGACCAGCGCAAAGTTGGCGCGCGAGGCGCGCTTGGTGATGTCGCCTTCGTCGAGCACGGCCACGCTCTTGCCGAGCCGGCCGAGGCCCCAGGCGATGGCGGAGCCGAGCAATCCGCCGCCGACGACGGCGACGTCGTATTCAGTTCGCATGGGTTCTCCTATCGTCCCGGATCGCCCTTGCCGGCGAGCACGCGGTCGAGCCCGTAGAAACGGTCGAGCAGAATGAGGGCGGTCATGGTCACAGCGATCACGCAGGCCGAGACCGAGGTCACCAGCGGATCGATGTTGTCCTGGATATAAAGGAACATGCGCACGGGCAACGTCTCGGTGCCGGGCGCGGCGAGGAAGACGGTCATCGTCAGATCGTCAAAGGACTGAATGAAGGCGAGCGCCCAGCCGCTGATGACGCCGGGCATGATCAGCGGCAAGGTCACGCGGCGGAACAACGTCCAGCCGCCGGCGCCGAGCGAGACTGCGGCCATCTCGACCGTGCGGTCCATGCCGGTCGCCGCTGCCAGCGTCAGGCGCAGCGCAAACGGAAACACGATGATGACATGGGCGATGATCAGCGCGGTGAAGCTGCCACCGAAGCCAACGGATGTGAAGAAACGCAGGAAGGCGATGCCGAGCACCACATGCGGGATCATCAGCGGCGACAGGAACAGTGCCGCCAGCGCATCGCGGCCGCGGAAGCGATAGCGTGCGATTGCCAGTGCTGCGGGCACGGCGAACAGCAGCGCGACGAAGGATGACAGTGCGCCGAGACCAAGGCTGACCCAGAAGGCATGGATGAATTCCGGATATTGCCCGATCGCCCTGAACCAGCGCAGCGAGAATCCATTGGTCGGAAGCGACAGAAAGCCCTCGGGCGTGAAGGCGACGAGGCAGACCACCAGGATCGGCGCCACCATGACGATGACGAAGATGCCGTGGAAGATCAGCGCAAGCGGGCCGTTCCGTCTCATCGGAACACCTCGGCGTAGCGGCGTTCGATCAAGGCATTGCTGCCGACGACGATCAGCACCAACGCCGCCAGCAAGAGCGTCGCGACCGCCGCGCCGAGCGGCCAGTTCAGCGTGTTGAGGAACTCGTCATAGGCGAGCGTGGCTGCGACCTTCAGCCTGCGGCCGCCGATGATCGCGGGCGTCGCGAAAGCGCTGGCCGAGAGCGAAAAGACGATGATCGCGCCCGACAACACGCCAGGCATGATCTGCGGCATGATGATGCGTCGGATGATGGTGACAGGTCCCGCGCCGAGCGACATCGCCGCGTTCTCGATCTGCGGATCGAGCCGCTGCAGAGCCGCCCAGACCGACAGCACCATGAACGGCATCATCACATGCGCCAGCGCCACCACCATGCCTGTTTCGGTGAACATGAAGGGAATGGGGGAATGGATTGCGCCAAGCGACATCAAGAGCTTGTTGACGAGACCGTTGTTGCCGCCGAACAGCAGTGCCCAGCCGAGCGTGCGCGCCACCACGGAGATCAGCAGCGGGCCGAGAATGACCAGCAGGAAGAAGCTCTTCCAGCGGCCGCTCATGCGGTTGAGGATATAGGCCTCGGGTGCGCCCAGGACGGCGGTGAGCAGCGTGGTCAGGATCCCGATGCGAAAGGTCCGCCAGAACATTTCGGCGTAGTAGGGATCGGTCGCGATCTCCCGCCAGTTCTTCAGGATGAAGACCGGCTCGATGCCCTTGTACTGGCCCCAATCATGGAACGACAGCATCACGGTCATGGCGAGCGGGATCAGCAGCACGCCGACGAAGAGCATCAAGGCGGGCGCGGTCAGCGCCCAGGGCGCACGTGCGCTGCGCGCCTCGGTGGCCGCACTCATGCGCCAGCCCTCGTGCGCACGCTCATGTCTTCCGGACGCCAAGTGAGACGCACATCCTCGCCTTCAGCCGGTTGACTGAGACCGTCATTCTGGCGGATCACGATCGCCGGGCCGCATTCGCTGTCGCACTGGAACAGCCAGTGATTGCCCTGGAAGATGCGCGTGACGATCTTTGCGCCGAGCCCGGCGTCACCGAAGCCGATGCGCTCGGGGCGAATGCTCACCGTGACTACGCCATTAAGGCCAGCAGGCGCCGGCGCGCTCCACGATCCAGCGACGATCCGTGCCGATGCTGCGGTTCGATCGATCGTCCCGGCGAAGTCGTTGGTCTTGCCCAAAAACTGCGAGACGAAGGCCGAAGCCGGCCGCTCATAGGTTTCCTGCGGCGTGCCGATCTGCTCGATCTTGCCCTGGCTCATCACCACGATGCGGCCGGAGAGCGACATCGCCTCGTTCTGGTCGTGAGTGACGAGGATGGTGGTGGTGCCGATGGTGCGCTGGATCTGGCGCAGCTCGATCTGCATTTCCTCGCGAAGCTTTGCGTCGAGGTTCGACAGCGGCTCGTCGAGCAGCAGCACGCTCGGCTTGATCACCAGCGCGCGCGCCAGGGCCACGCGCTGCTGCTGGCCGCCGGACATGCGGCGGGGGTGGCGGTCCTCATAACCGGCGAGGCCGACCATCGCGAGCGCGGCGCGCACGCGCTCGGCCCGTTCGTTGCGCGGCACGCCACGCATCTCGAGGCCGAACGCGACGTTCTCCGCCGCGGTCATGTGCGGAAACAGCGCGTAGCTCTGGAACACGATGCCGAGCCCGCGCTTGGCCGGATGGATCGCAGTCAGGTCCTTGCCCTCCAGGCGAATCGCGCCGCGCGTGGGGTCGAGGAAGCCCGCGATCATCTGCAAGGTCGTGGTCTTGCCGCAGCCGGAGGGGCCGAGGAAGGAGATGAACTCCCCCTTCCCCACCGACAGACTGAAGTCGTCGACCACAGTCTGCGTGCCGAACTGCTTTGCTAGCCGATCGAGCTCGAGATAGGCCATGCGCTCTCTCCGCTGCGGACGATCAGATCAGCGCTCGACCTCGCGGTTCCAGCGCTTGGTCCACTCCTCGCGCTTCTCGTTGATGGTGGTCCAATCAGGATTATAGAGTTTTGCGGCACGCTCGCCGATCGGCGCCATCTTGCCGAGCTCGGACGGCACCTTCAGCGATTTCAGCACCGGGCCGTAGCCGTAGTCCTTCAGCATCACGAGCTGGATTTTTGGATCGAGCAGCATCTTGACGAAGCTGGACGCCAGCGGCGAGGCGTTGGGCTTGTTGATCGGACACGCCGTCGTCAGCAGCGTCGCCGCGCCTTCCTTCGGATAGACGAAGTCGACGGGGAAGCCGGTGTTGGCAAAGCTCTTCACGCGCCCGGTGCCCCACACCGCGATCACGGCCTGGCCGGACTGGAACAGCTCGGTCATCTTGCCCGGCGACGGCTCGTAGGCCAGCACGTTCGGATTGATCTCGTCCTTGAAGATCTTGAAGCCGGAATCGACGTTGGCCTCGCCGCCGCCGTTCATCCTGGACAGCATCACCAGCGCTTCGAGGCCATAGGTGTTGTTGATCGGCGGAATCACGAGCTGTTTTGCGTATTTCGTATCCTTCAGATCGTTCCACGAGGTCGGCGGCGCCCAGCCTTTCTCGGCAAACACCTTGGTGTTGTACATGAGGCCGGTCGCGACGATGCCGATCGCGACCGCGCGATCGTCCTTGAAGCGCGCGGTGTCGTAGAGATCGGCAGCCGGCAGGCCGTCGAGCTTGCCGCAGAAGCCGAGCTGGATCGCCTGGTACATCGGGCCATCGTCGACGATGGCGACATCGATCTGCTGGTTGCCCTTCTGCGCCTGGAGTTTTGCCAGCGTATCGGTGGAGTTGCCGGCGACGTACTCGACCTTGACGTTGTTCTCCTTCTCGAAGGTCGGGATCACCTCGTCGCGGATGGTCTTCTCGAACGAGCCGCCATAGCCGGCGACATAGAGCGTTTTCTGCTGGGCCGAGACGGCCGTCGGGGTGGCGATGAGCGCTGCGATGCTGACCGCGGTCAGGAGGCGAAGAGTCTTCATGTGGACCGATCTCCAATACCGGAATGAGGTGACGTGCCGACAAATCCCTGGCCGAAGCGACTTCCGCATTTTCCTTCCGCGCAAACCCCGCCCCCAACCAGGGCTCCGGCCCCTGCTTGACGGGTTTTGGCGCGATTTGGGTGTTTTGAGCCCCAATCTGCCGAAAAAGCGGTCTGTCTTCAGCTCTGATGAAAAAGATCGCAGACCCCAGCTTCCATCGTCCAATGAATAATGGCACCCTCTACATGCCTTAATGTTATGAATGAGATTTGCGATGGTCCGGATCAATTCGCGGCAGGTGGAGGCTTTCCGCGCAATGATGCTGACCGGCAGCGTCACCGAAGCGGCAACGCTGATGGCGGTGACCCAGCCGGCGGTCAGCCGGTTGCTCCGTGACCTCCAGGCGCTGTTGAAGATGGAGCTGTTCGAGCGGCGCGGCACCGGCCTCGTGCCGACCGCGGCAGCGATGGCGCTCTATACCGAGGTGGAGCGCTCCTTCGTCGGCCTCGAACGCATCACCGCGGCAGCGGAGGAAATCCGGGGACGCCGCACCGGCTCGCTGCGGATCGCAGCACTGCCGGCGCTGTCGAACGGCTATCTGCCGCGGCTCACCGGTCACTTCCTGAAGGAGCGGCCGAATCTCAACCTCGCCTTCTTCGGCGTGA
The DNA here is from genome assembly GCF_004114955.1 of Bradyrhizobium guangzhouense. Lineage (NCBI taxonomy): Bacteria > Pseudomonadati > Pseudomonadota > Alphaproteobacteria > Hyphomicrobiales > Nitrobacteraceae > Bradyrhizobium > Bradyrhizobium guangzhouense. The sequence goes on along the minus strand of NZ_CP030053.1, from coordinate 1,358,605 downwards.
TCTCGCCGATCGTGGTCGATTGGGTGCTGAACAATCAATGCGACGTCGGCTTTGCCGAGGTGCCGATCGCACATTCCGGCCTGCCGAGCCAGAAGCTGCCGGCGCCGGCGCGCGTTGCGGTGCTGCCGAGCGGACATCGTCTCGCGGAGAAAGAAGTCTTGGAACCGCGCGACTTCGAGGGCGAGACCTTCATCTCGCTCTCGGCGGGCTCCTCGAGCCGGCATCTGGTCGACCAGATCTTCCATCGTCACGACGTCCGCCGCGTGCTGCGGGTGGAGACCGCGCTGTCCGAGATCATGTGCGGCATGGTGTCATCGGGACTGGGCGTCGCGATCTGCGATCCCTTCACCGCGCAGGAATTCTCCACCCGTGGCGTCGTCGTGCGCCGCTTCCTGCCGCGCATCGACTTCGAATTCTCCGCGGTGTTTCCGGCACAGCGCAGCCCCTCGCCGGTGGCGCTCGATCTGGTCGAGACCATGCGCAAGTCGCTTGCGGAGTTCGAGAGCTAGCCGTTGAACGCGGCCTGCGCCTCGGGCAGATCCCATATCTTGCCGATCGCGGCGGTGCCCGCCGCTGTGATCGCCGCTTCATCCGCACCGAGATAGCGTCCTTCATCCACCAGCACACGGCCGTCGACCATGACCTGATCGATATTGGCCCGATTGGCCAACGCGATCAGCGCGCGGCGCGGATCGAACAGCGGCTGGAGATGCGGATGGGTGAGATCGACGACGGTGAGATCGGCGGTCGCACCGGGCTCGATCCGGCCCAGGTCCGGCCGCTTGATGACGTCGGCGGCGACAACCGTGTTCGCCTCGATCAGCGCCGGTGAGTTGGCGACGTCCGCGCGCGCTGAGGTAACCTTGGAGATCAGCGAGGCCGCGTTGAGCTCGCCGAGCAGGTCCATGTTGTAGCCATCTGTGCCGACAACGGTGCGCACGCCGTGCTCGGCGAAGCGGCTGAAGGCGGCGGTGACGCCGGCGCGCGCGAACACGCGCGGGCAATTCAGAACAGTCATGCCGCGCGCAGCCATCAGCTTGAGATCGTCGTCGCTGCTGAACATGCAATGCGCGGCCATCAGATCCGGCGCCAGCAGGCCCAGCCAATCCAGATACTCGGCCGGCGTACGGCCGCCATAGCGCTTGCCGATGGTCTCGACCTCGGCGCGGCTCTGCGCCATGTGCGTGGTGATGGGCACACCGAGCTCGCGCGCCCGCGTCGCGCAGGCTTTCAGCAGATCGGGACCACAGGTGTCGGTGGCGTGCGGGCTCATCGCGAGGCCGATGCGGCCATCGCCGCGATTGTTCCAGCGCTGGTAGAGCGCATCCCATGTCGCCATGTCGGCGGCGCCGTCATCGCCGGAATAGCGGACCACGCCGTCGGCGCCCGCTTTGGCGTCGGACGTCGAAAACAGATAGGGCGCGCCGTAGAAGCGGATGCCCATCTCTTCCGCTGCGTCGAACATCTCCGGGATCGAGTTGCGGAACGGCTCCATCACCGTGGTGGCGCCGCCCTTGAGAAGCTGGAGGATGCCGAGCCGCGCCACCGCAAGCCGCTCTTCCGGCGACAGGATTTCGGCGCCGCGCTTGGTTAGCGGCAGCAGCACCGTGTAGACGATGCTCTGGTTGTTCTTGCGGCCGTTGCCGTCCTCGCTATGGCTGCGCGCCACGGCCTCGCTGAAGCAATGATTGTGCAAATTCAACAGGCCCGGCAGCACGAAGCGGCCGGGGCGGTCGTAAGTTTGATCCGCACTGGGCTTGTCGCGCGTGACTGCGGCAATCTTCTTGCCTTCGACCAGGACCCAATGATCGCGCAGCACGTCCTGCGCGCCGTCCTTGCGTGACAGCACGTAGCTGCCGAAGATTGCTGTGGTGCTCATGCGGGGCGCACGTTCCAGAACACGTCGAAGCTCCACGATTTGCACTTCATGTGTTGAGCAAGACCGCGCCGATCGCGACGGCCACCGCCTGCTGCGCCGGCTCGACCACGGGCACGCCAATAGCATCGGCAATCGCGGCACGATGCGAGGCCATGCCGGCACAGCCCATCACCACGACATCGGCGCGATATTGCGTGACCAGCGAGCGGCCTGCCTCGATCAACCGGCCGCGGATGTCCGCGCCTGCCGTCTCCGCCGCGCTCGCGCCGACCGACCAGCTTCCGGCGTAGCGGCCATCGACGCCCATCACCCGGGCCATGCGCTGCTGGCGGCGGATGCTGGACGGCGACAGCGCGATGATGCCGAAACGCTCACCGAGTGTCAGCGCACGAAAGATGCCGCATTCGGCGATGCCCATCACCGGGCGCCCGTCCGCCGCCTCGCGCACCGCATGCAGCCCGGGATCGCTGAAGCAGGCGAGCACGAATGCGTCTGCATCGTCACGCGAGACGCGCCCCACCAGCGGCATCACGACGCTGTCGGCATCGCGCTGCGAGCTGATGCTCGGCGGTCCCTCGGCAAGCCCGACAACCTCGATCTCGGGCCCGCCTGATATCCGCAACGGCGCCACCGCGTCGTCGATCGCCGCCGTCACCGACGCCGAGGAGTTGGGATTGATGACGAGGATGCGGCGATGGGTCATGGCAGGGCTCACTGGCACTTCTCAACGGTTGGCGGCCTCGTGGCGCAGGAAGTTTTCCGCGATCTTCTCGCCGGTGGTGATCCAGACGTCAGGGCACGACTTCGCATAGGTGAGGAACTCGCGCAGCAGGCGCAGACGCATCGGACGGCCGCTGCATTGCGGATGCAGCACGGTCGTCACCATCGCGCCCCAATCGCGCACCTCATCCAGTTCGTCCTTCCAGATCGAGAGCACATGCTCCTTGGGGAAGATCGAGCGGGGGCTGAAGCGGGCCGAGAGGCCATGCATCCAGTCGTCATAGCTCGCGGTCACCGGCAGCTCGATCGTGCCGGGCTTGCCGTCGGCGAGACGATGACGATAGGGCCTGACGTCGTCACGGAACGAGGACGTGTAGACGATACCGTGACGCACCAGCGCGACGCGCAGTTCCTCGGTGAATTCGCCGTAAGGCGCGCGATAGCCTGATGGCTTCACGCCGAGCCTGCGCTTCAGCGCCTCGAAACCCCGCTCCAGTTCCTCCTCGATCCAGGGATCGCCGGGATCCGGCAGCAGATGGTGATAGCCGTGATGGCCGATCTCGTGACCGGCCTTGAGGATGGCCTCCGCCATGGCCGGATGCGCATCGACCGACCAGCCCGTGACAAAGAAGGTCGCCTTGAGATCGAGTTGGTCGAGCAGTTCCAGCAGCTTCGGCGTGCCGACCCGCGCCTCGTAGCCGCCATAGCTCATGGTGATGAGCCGCTGCGCATGCAGCGCATCCTTGCTCGTCCATGCGGTCTCGGCATCAACGTCGAAGGACAGGAACATCGCCGATTTGAACGGCTTGGGCCACGGATAATCAGGCGCGGGATCCGCGGTGTTGGCTGGGGTGAGCGGGATGCTCTGGAGGGCCTTACTGTCCAGCATTGATTGTTGCCTTTTCGACTGCGTTATCTGTCAACTTCCACTTGGCAAGCAGGGTCTTGTAGGTCCCGTCCGCGATCAACGCATCGAGCGCGTCGGCAACCGCCTGCTGCAACACCTTCTCTTTAACCGGCAGTGCGATGCCGGTGAACTGCGTTGCGAAGGGATCACCGACCGGCGCATAGGCGCCCCGCTCGAGATCCATCAAATAGGGCAGCGTCTCGTTGCCCTGCACTGCGGCGTCGATACGGCCCTGCTTGAGCTGCGTGCGCGCATCGGCCGAGCCGTCGGTGCCGACGAACTGGATCGGATTGCCGGCGCAATTCTTCTGGCTCCATTTGTCGATCTCTGCCGGAAACATGGTCCGGCGGCTGGCGCCGACTTTCTTGCCGCACAACACGGCCATGTCCTTGAACTCCGTCGCACGGGACTGCTGCACGAAGAATTTTGGACCGCTGCGCAGATAATCGACAAAGGAGGCGATCTCGTGCCGGCTCGCATAATCGGTGAAGCCGGACAGGATCGCATCCACCCGGCCCGTCGAGATCGACGGCATGAATTCGGCAAAGCTGGTCTCGGTCCATTCGATCTTGACGCCGAGCTTGCGTCCGAGCGCCTCGCCGAGGTCGACGTCGAAGCCGGACAGCGCGTTGGTGGCAGGATCGCGGAACTCCATCGGCGGATAGTTCGGCACCAGCCCCACCTTGAGGCTGCCGCGTTTGGCGATGTCAGGCGGCAGATCAATCGCCAAAGCCGACACGGTCATGGCGCCGAACAGCGCCGCCGCAACCAAGATTCTCTTCATCAAGTCGCCCCCAATGTCAGATCACAGCCGAAAGAAATGCCCTGGTGCGCGCCTCGCGCGGCGCACCCAGCACGTCGGGCGCGCGCCCCTGCTCGACGATCGCGCCCTGGTCCATATAGACGACCCTGTCGGCGACCTCGCGCGCGAAGCCGAGCTCGTGCGTCACCACCATCATGGTCATGCCGCTCTTTGCCAGCTCCTTCATGACCGCGAGCACCTCGCCGACGAGTTCCGGATCGAGCGCGCTGGTCGGCTCGTCGAACAGCATCAGCATCGGCTTCATCGCGAGCGCGCGCGCAATCGCGACGCGCTGCTGCTGGCCACCGGAGAGCTGCGCGGGATATGCGTCGGCCTTGGCAGACAGGCCGACGCGCCGAAGCAGCGCCAGAGCCTCTGCGCGAACCTCATCTGGCTTGCGGCCCTGCACCTGGAGCGGGCCCTCCGTAATATTCTCCAGTGCAGTCTTGTGCGGAAACAGGTTGAAGCGCTGGAATACCATGCCGGTCTTCAACCGCTGCCGCCCGATCTGCTGCTCGGAAAGCCGATAAAGCCGCCCGCCCTGCTCGCGCACGCCCAGCAGCTCGCCATCGAGCCAGATGCCGCCAGCATCGATCGCGGTGAGCTGATTGATGCAACGGAGCAGCGTGGTCTTGCCGGAGCCGGAGGCGCCGATCAGGCACATCACCTCGCCGGGCTGGACGTCGAGCGAAACGCTTTTGAGAGCCTGGAACTCGCCAAAACTCTTGCTGACGGAGCGGATCGCGACGAGGGGCTTTGTCATCGTGTGAGCCGCACTGTACCGCGCGCAAAGCGGCGTTCGAGCAGCATTTGCAGCGGGGTCAGGATCGACACGACGAGCAGATACCAGAGCCCGGCGACGATCAGGAGCTCGATCACGCGGGAATTTGCGTAGTAGATGTTCTCGGCGTTGTGCAACACCTCCGGATACTGAATCACGCTCGCCAGCGAGGTCGCCTTCACCATACCGATGAACTCGTTGCCGAGCGGCGGGATCACCACGCGCATGGCCTGCGGCAGAATGATCCGGCGCAGCGCGCGCAACCGCCCCATGCCGATGGCCTGCGCCGCTTCATATTGGCCGATATCGACCGACAACATGCCGGCGCGCATGACTTCGGACGTATAGGCGCCCTGGTTGATGCCGAGCCCGAGCAGCGCCGCCAGGAACGGCGTCATGACGTCGACCGCCCGTGCGCTCCACAGGCCGGGAATGCCGATGCTTGGAAACACCAGCGCCAGGTTGAACCACAGCAGCAATTGCAGGATCAGAGGCGTGCCGCGGAACAGCCAGGTGTAGCCGGCAGCCACCGTCTTCAGCACCGGATTGGGCGACAGCCGCATGATCGCAACGACGATGCCGAGAAAGATGCCGAGCGCCATCGCCAGCACCGCCATCACCATGGTATTGACGATGCCTTCGAGAATGACTTTTGCCGTCAGGAAGCGGCTGACATAGGACCATTCGATCTGGCCATTCGCGAAGGCGCGCGCGATCGCCGCCAGCACCAGGACGATCAGGGCCGCGCTGATCCAGCGAAACCAGTGCGGCTCGCGCGCGATCTGCATTCCCGAGAGATCGGGAAAACCCTCCGCGAGTGCCGGCGCCGGCCTCATTGCGGCGCCGCGTTCAGCATGGGCTGGGTGACCGCATTCGCGCCCAGACCCCATTTGTCGAGAATCGCTTTGTAGGAACCGTCAGCGATCATCGCCGTGAGCTTCTCCGTCACCACCTCGCGCAAGGCTGCATCATCCTTGCGAAACATGATGCCCTGATAGCCTTTGGCAAAAGCCTCGCCGACGATGCGGTATTTGCCGGGCTCCTGCGTCTGCGCATAAGGCAACGTCTCGCTGCCCTGCACCGCGGCGTCGATGCGGCCTTGCCTGAGCTGATTGCGCACGTCGATCGAATTTTCGCCCGGCACGTATTGGATCGCCGGCTTGCCGGCCGCCTCGCAATTCAGCTTGCTCCACTTCTCGATCTCGACCGGGAAGCTGGTGCTGCGCGTGGTGCCGACCTTCCTGCCGCAGAGATCGGTCGCGGCCTTCGCCGCGCTCTCCGCCATCACGAAGAACTGGGGACCGGTCGTGAGGTAATCGACGAAGTCGGCGCTCTCGCGCCGCGAGGCGCGGTCGGAGATGCCGGAGATGATGAAATCGGCGCGCTTGGTCTGGAGCGAAGGGATCAGCTCGGCGAACGGCGTCTCGCTCCAGACGATCTTGAGACTCCCGAGCCGCTTGGCGAGTTCATTGGCGAGATCAATATCGAGCCCGACCAGCTCGTTGCTGGCAGGATCGCGATATTCCATCGGCGCGTAGGTCGAGTTGACTGTGAGTTTCAGCGTGCCTGCCTGCTTGATGTCAGCCGGAAGCTCGGCCGCTCGCGCGGACGTCACGGCAGCCAGCGCTGCGAAGCCGAGGGAAAGCGAGAGGCGTGTCATGTCAGTTCCTTCGACCTTTTGCTTGACCGAACCATTGCCAGCGCCGTGCCATTTGCTCAGTCCGCGTCGAGCACGGCCGGCTCGATGACGCCGGCGCGCTCGGTGATCACCCTGTATTGCTCTGGCCGCCGGTGGGCGGCGAAATTGAACATCTTGTCCTTGCCCTGGCGGCAGAGGTCGAGATCGATGTCGGCGACGATGACTTCATCGGTCAAGGTCGCGGCCTGCGCGACGATGCGGCCATTGGGATCGACGATGCAGGAGCCGCCGATCAGGCCGGAGCCGTCCTCGTCGCCGGCTTTCGCCACCGAGATCGCCCAGGTCGCGTTCATGTAGGCGTTGGCCTGTGTCACCAGCGTCGAGTGGAAGGTGCGCAAGGAAGCATCTTCGGTAGTGCCGCCATTGGGATCATAGGCCGCCGAATTGTAGCCGATGCAGACGAGTTCCACCCCTTGCAGGCCAAGCACGCGCCAGGATTCCGGCCAGCGGCGATCGTTGCAGATCATCATGCCCATGATCGCATGCGCCAAGGCAGATCCCGCACGGAAGGCGGGAAAGCCGAGATCGCCATATTCAAAGTAGCGCTTCTCGAGCTGCTGATAACGCGCGCCCGCCCGCGGCTCGACCGAGCCAGGCAGATGTACCTTGCGATAACGGCCGAGGATCTCGCCGTCGCGATCGACCAGGATGGCGCAATTGTAGCGGCGGCCTTCCGGGGTCAGCTCGGCATAGCCGACATAGAAGCCGACGCGCAGCGCACGCGCGCGGTCAAACAGCTTTGCCACGGCCGGATTCGGCATCCCGCGCTCGAAATACTGGTCGAGCGCATCACCCTCGAGAAGCCAGCGCGGAAAAAACGTGGTGAAGGCCAGCTCCGGAAACACCACGAGGCTGGCGCCGCGGCTGGCGGCCTCCTCCAGCATGACCAGCATTCGCAACAGCGTATGTTCGCGCCTATCGGCTTTTTGCGTCGGCCCCATTTGGGCCGCGGCGGCGCGAAGGATACGAACCAAGATTGCCTCCAATCTGTGCGCAATGCTGCCTCAATGGGCGAGTGAACCCTTTGATCCAACGCGCAAATCCGAAGACATTAGGCGCAGGCCGGGCTGCAAAAGCAATTCATCGTGCTATGATGTTTTGGTCCAGAGTATAACAGGCAGTGATATGAACCTGCGCCAGCTCGAGATCCTGCGTGCCGTCATCCGCCACCGCACCACGGTCGCCGCGGCCGACGAACTGGCCCTGTCGCAGCCTGCGGTCAGCAACGCGCTGAAGACGATGGAGACGCAGGCAGGCTTTGCGCTGTTCGAGCGCATCAACAACCGGCTGTTTCCGACCGCGGAGGCGATGGCGCTCTACAAGGAGAGCGAGGCGATCTTCGCGCTTCACGCCAAGCTCGAGAACCGCGTGCGCGATCTGCGCGAGAATCGCGCCGGGCATCTCGCCATCGTGGCGACGCCGCCGCTCGCCTACAGCATCATCCCCACTGCGCTGTCCGGCTTCCTGCGCCGACGACCGGAGACGCGCGTGTTCTTCGATGTCCGGCGCTACGAAGGGATCATCGAAGGCGTGCTGAGCCGCGTCGCCGAGCTTGGCTTCGCGCTCGGACTGACGCATCACCCTGGGATCGCGCACGAGGTGGTGCACACCGGCGAGATGGTTTGCGTGCTGCCGCCGCAGCATCCGCTCGCAGGCAAGTCCGTGATCTCGGCTTCCGACCTGTCCGGCCTGCCCTTCATCGGGCTCGAACGCGGCACGCGGCTTGGCGAAGCCGTGCGCGACAGTTTTGCGCGCGCCGGCGCACCATTCCAGCCGGCGGTCGAGGTGCGCTATTGCAATACGGCCTGCGTGCTCGCGGCCGCCGGCGTCGGTGCCGCCGTGGTCGATCCCTTCTCGCCGCGACAGAACGGCGGACACGGCCTCGTGGTCCGGCCATTCACGCCGACGACACGCGCGGTCGCCTATATGTTATGGTCGGAAGCCGAACCGCTGTCGCGCCTGGCAAAGGCCTTTCTCGGCGAGATCCGCAAGGAGAGCGCGCTCCTGGCGTGCACAGCGCCACACCAGCAACATGGGGCAGGAAGCGACTGAGCTCACCTTTGACCCGAGGGGCACATGGCACGCATCACCATTATCGAAACCGGGCAGGTCCCGCCAAAATATCGCGAGCAGCACGGCTCCTTTCCGGACATGTTCGCGCGCATGGTCCGCGCCGAGGATCCGACGGCCACCGTTGACGTCGTCAGCATCCCGAATGGCGATGCGCTACCCGACCCGCGCAAGCTCGAAGCCGTTCTGATCACGGGGGCTGCTGCCGGCGTCTATGACGGGCTCGACTGGATCGCGCCGCTGGAAGATTTCGTGCGCACCGCCTATGCCAACAGGACACCGATGGTGGGTGTCTGCTTCGGCCATCAGCTGATCGCGCAGGCGCTCGGTGGCACCGTGCGAAAGTCGGACAAGGGCTGGGGCATCGGCCGGCACGTTTATCAGGTGCTGCCGGAGAATGGCGTCGTCGAGGGCGAAGCGGTCGCGATTGCATGCTCGCATCAAGACCAGGTGATCGAAGCGCCTGACGACGCGCTGACGATTCTCTCGTCGGAATTCACCCCGCATGCCGGCCTGCTCTACGCCAACGGCGCGACACTGACTGTGCAGCCACATCCGGAGTTCGACGCGGAGTTTGCACAAGTCTGCTGCGACCTGCGCGACGGCAAGGCGCCGGAGGATGTTGTTGCGACGGCAAGAGCGTCGCTGGCGGAGCCGATGGATAGCGCCAAGCTAGGTGGGGCGATTGCGAGGTTTCTGGCGAGGCGCACCTAGCTACGAAGCTCGCAATGCAATTCAGAACGGGTCCGTCCCCAGCCCCGGCACATCCGCCGGCCGCGGCCCTGGCGCGGCCCAGTGAAACCGGCGATCCTTCTCCGCAATCGCGATGTCGTTGATCGAGGCCTCTCGCCGCCGCATCAGGCCGTGCTCGTCGAACTCCCACTGCTCGTTGCCGTAGGAGCGATACCACTGGCCGCTGGCGTCGCGCCATTCGTACTGGAAGCGCACCGCGATGCGGTTCTCGTCGAAGGCCCAGAGATCCTTGATCAGGCGATAGTCCTGCTCCTTCTCCCATTTGCGGGTGAGGAAGGCGACGATGGCCTCGCGACCCTGGAACACCTCAGAGCGATTGCGCCAGCGGCTGTCCTCGGTATAGGCGAGCGAGACGCGCACCGGATCGCGCGAATTCCAGGCATCCTCGGCCATGCGCGCCTTTTGCGCGGCGGTCTCGCGGGTAAAGGGCGGAAGCGGCGGGCGCGACATGGGGGCCTCATCGGTTGATTGAGGCCGCAATCTATCCCTGCACGCGATGGAGTCGAGAGGCGATCCCCTATCGCCCGATCACGAAATCAGATCGGCCTTCATCAGCGTGCGGATCGATTTCGGGATCGGCTGCGCGCGGCCGCCGCTGATGAAGGCGACACGCACCTCCGCCTTGACCAGCACGTCCTCACCACGTCGCACCTCCTGCGCCAGCATGATCGATGCCCCCTTCACCGCGACCGGCCAGGTCACGACATCGAGCACATCGTCCATCCGGGCGGGCTTGAGGAAATCGAGATGCATCGAGCGCACGACGAAGGCGAAGCCGGCGCCTTCCACCTCGGGCTGGTCGAACAGCGCCTGCTGCTCGGCGCCCATCAGCCGCAAATGATTTGTGCGCCCGCGCTCCATGTAGCGCAGATAATTGGCGTGATAGACGATGCCGGAGAAATCCGTGTCCTCGTAATAGACGCGGACCTGCATGTGGTGGCGGCCGTCGCGGATCTCGCCGTCGAGATGAGCTGTCACGTCGCGAGCCTCTTCGCTTGTCGCTACGGCTCCGTTTTGCGCAAAAACGGCCGGCGGCGCAAGCGCGGCTAGGACACGGTTGCCGCCGGCGCCCGCCCCAGCGTCACCTCGACGATCTCCGGCGGCACGCCGACGCGGACCGGGATGATGCTGCAACCCAGGCCGCCGGAGATGACGACGTCGCATTTCAGCCGCAGATGGCCATAGACGAGCGGAACGCCATGCTGCCGCGGAAGCGCCGGGGACCAACCGAGCAAGCGGACCTGTCCGCCATGGGTGTGACCGGACAGCTGCAGCGCAACGCGTGCGGGTACGCGCGTCGCGATATAGGGCTCATGCGCGAGAAGAATGATCGGCGCGTCGTCGGTGATCTTTGCCAGCGTCGCATTGAGATCGTCGGCTCCGAAACTCCTCGCATGGCCATAGCGCGGGCCAGCAACATAAGCGAGCTGATCGCCGAGGCCCGCAAGCCAGAACGAGCGGCCATCCTTGGTGAGACGCGCAACATCGTTCTCGTAAACGGGAATGCCGGCCGACTCCAGCGCCCGATGGGCGACCGTCGGCCCGTGCCCGGCGCGCTGCACGACCTTGTCGTCCCAATAGTCATGGTTGCCCATGACGGCATGGACACCGAGCGGCGCCTTCAGGCCAGCCAGCACCCTCGCCCACTCAGCGGCCGGGATGATGCGCGTGACGTGGTGGTGGCCGGCGACGTAGTCGCCGAGCAGAGCGATGAGATCGGGCTTGAGTGCGTTGGCCTGGTCGACAATGGCCTCGATCCGCTCCAGCGACATCCAGGGATCGCAGGCGTGGATGTCGGCGATCACGGCGATCTTGAGCGGCAAGTCCGCAGGCCATTGTCGCGGGGCCGGACGATAGCGGGTGATGCGCGGCCGCAGCTCCGGCTCGACGCCGACGCCGTAGGCGGCCGTCGAGATGCCGAGTGCCGAAAGGCCTCCGACGGAACGGATGAGATGACGCCGAGAGATCATGCAAGCCTGCTGCTGATGCGCTTTCGTGATGCGGCTTGAATAGAGCGAAATTGGGGTGCGCTTGTGCAGATCATCTGCACAGAGATTACCGAAAGTTCATGACGACCAGAGCAAAGCGCGTCAGCGCAAATTACTCGTCGCTCTCGTCCGTGCCGAACAGGCCAAACTGGGCCGCAGCATCGCGCGATGGCTCGGCGATGCCCAGGTGGCGAAAGGCGTGTGAGGTGAGCAGCCGGCCGCGCGGGGTGCGCTGCAAATAGCCGCACTGGATCAGATACGGCTCGATGATGTCCTCGATCGCATCGCGCGGCTCAGACAATGCGGCCGCCATCGTCTCGACACCGACCGGGCCGCCACCATAATTCGTCGCGATGGTCGTGAGGTAACGACGGTCCATGGCATCGAGGCCGGCAGCGTCGACCTCGAGCGCACTGAGCGCATGGTCGGCGATCTTGCGGTCGATCTTGTCGGCGTTGGCGGCGGAGGCGAAATCGCGCACGCGGCGCAACAGGCGGCCGGCAATGCGCGGCGTGCCGCGAGCGCGGCGCGCGATCTCGTTGGCGCCATCAGCGCTCATGCCGACATTGAGCACGCGCGCGCCGCGGGTGACGATGCTCTCCAGCTCTTCGATCGTGTAGAAGTTGAGGCGGATCGGAATGCCGAAGCGATCGCGCAAGGGATTGGTGAGCAGGCCGGCGCGCGTGGTGGCGCCGACGAGAGTGAATTTCGACAGCTCGATCTTCACCGAACGCGCCGCTGGTCCCTCGCCGATGATGAGGTCGAGCTGAAAGTCCTCCATCGCTGGATAGAGCACCTCTTCCACCGCAGGGCTGAGGCGATGGATCTCGTCGATGAAGAGCACGTCGCGCTCTTCGAGATTGGTCAGCAATGCGGCGAGATCGCCGGCCTTGGCGATGACAGGACCCGACGTTGCGCGAAAGCCGACGCCGAGTTCTTTCGCCACGATCTGCGCCAGCGTGGTCTTGCCGAGACCGGGCGGACCAACGAACAGCACGTGATCCAGCGCCTCGCCGCGCTTGCGCGCCGCCTCGATGAAAATCGAGAGGTTCTTGCGCGCCTGCTGCTGGCCGACGAAGTCGGACAGCGATTGCGGACGCAGCGCAGTGTCGCCGACATCGTCGCTGCGGCGCTCGGGCGAAACCATGCGGTTGGCCTTGGGATCGCTCACTTCGAGAGCTCCTTCAGACCGAGGCGAATGAGCTGCGCCGTTTCGGCGTTCTCGCCCGCGCTGCGCGATGCCGATGCGATCGCCGCGGCTGCCTGCGGCTGGCCGTAACCGAGATTGACCAGCGCGGAGATCGCGTCCGCAACGGGGCGCGGCGCGCGCTGGTCGTCGACGGCGCCGGCGAGATGCACGATGGCCGGATCGACATTGGCGAAGGCCGGCGCCTTGTCCTTCAATTCGGTGACGATGCGCTCGGCGACCTTGGGCCCGACGCCGGGCGTGCGCGCCACCGCGGCCTTGTCGCGCAGCGCAATGGCGTTGGCGAGATCGGCCGGCGCCAGCGTGCCAAGCACCGCGAGCGCGACCTTGGCGCCGACGCCCTGCACGGTCTGCAGCAGGCGAAACCATTCGCGCTCCTGGTCGGTGCGGAAGCCGAACAGCTTGATCTGGTCCTCGCGGACATAGGTCTCGATCGACAACACGGCCGCTTCGCCCGGCGACGGCAAATGCTGCAGAGTGCGAGACGAGCAATGCACCTGATAGCCGACGCCGCCGACGTCGAGGATGACAAAATCCTCGCCGTAGGAATCGATCAGGCCCTTGAGCTTGCCGATCATAGTCCCGCCACCTTCAGCCGCAGCGCCGTGCTCTGGCGGTGATGGGCGTGTGTGATGGCGATGGCGAGCGCATCGGCGGCGTCCGCTGACGGCGGCTCGGCCTTGGGCAACAGGATCTTCAGCATCATCGCGACTTGCTGTTTGTCGGCATGGCCGGCGCCGACCACCGTCTTCTTCACCTGGTTCGGCGCGTATTCGGCGACGGAAATGCCGAACATTGCGGGCGCCAGCATGGCGACGCCCCGGGCCTGGCCGAGTTTCAGCGTCGCAACGCCGTCCTTGTTCACAAAGGTCTGCTCGACCGCAGCTTCCATCGGCTGGTGGCTGGAGAGAATGGCCGCGAGCCCCTCGTGGATCGCCAATAGCCGGCTCGACAGCGGCAAATTGTCCGGCGGTTCCACCGAACCGCAGGCGACATAGATCAAGCGGTTGCCTTCGGCCTCGATCACGCCCCAGCCGGTGCGGCGCAGGCCGGGGTCGATGCCGATGATGCGGACGGGTTGGCGAATCGGGAGCGCGGTCATGGGCCAGTGATAGCGGTTGGCCCATGATAGCGAAACAGAAACAGAACAGAAGTCCCCTGGGGAAAGGCGCCCAGCGCCCCTACCCGCCCATCTTCGCGACCAGCGCGTCCGATATCTCGAAATTGGCGTACACTTGCTGGACGTCGTCGTGCTCGTTGAGCAGGTCCATCAGCTTCAAGAGCTTCTCGCCGGTCTCGTCGTCGACCGCGACCGTGTTCTGTGGTTTCCAGATCAGCGCGGCCTTGCGCGGCTCGCCGAACTTGGCTTCCAGCGCCTTGGCGACGTCGCGATAGCTTTCGGTCGAGGCGTAGATTTCGTGGCCGCCTTCGCCGGAGACCACATCGTCGGCGCCGGCCTCGATCGCGGCATCGAGCACCGAATCGTCATCGGCAACGCCGCGGTCGTATTCGATGATGCCGGTGCGATCGAACATGAAGGACACCGAGCCGGTTTCGCCGAGATTGCCGCCGGATTTGGTGAAGAACGAGCGGATGTCGGAGGCGGCGCGGTTGCGGTTGTCGGTCAGGGCCTCGACGATGACGGCGACCCCGCCGGGGCCGTAGCCCTCGTAGCGGATCTCGTCATAGTTCTCGCCATCGCTGCCGAGCGCCTTCTTGATGGCGCGCTCGATATTGTCCTTCGGCATGTTCTCCTGCCGCGCCGCGATCACGGCAGCGCGCAGGCGGGGGTTCATGGCGGGGTCGGGCGTGCCGAGCTTGGCGGCGACGGTGATTTCCCGCGCCAGCTTGCCGAACAGCTTCGACTTCTGGGCATCCTGCCGCCCCTTGCGGTGCATGATGTTCTTGAATTGGGAATGTCCGGCCATGCGTGATCTTCTTCTGGGGAATCGTGCGTCAAAGGTGAGCGTGGGGAAGCGCGGCCTTATAGGCCGCCAACCCACCGGAATGAAAGAGCTTCTCATACTTTAAGGTAAGATCGTAGAGGCCTGTGCCCAGAAGTCAGGCACCGTTAACCCTGATTTCATTCCGACCAGCGAAAATAGCGTCCGCCCATCTTCCCACAAGAGTAGACCCCATGGCGTTCGCATTTTTCCGGAAGCGCGTGCCGGACCCGGCCACGCCGATGGCAGCTCCGCAAGCGGTGCAGCCGGCGGCCCAGTCCGCGCCCGCTCCGGCGGTCGAGGTCGATTCGGCCCGGGAGATCCTGGAACTGCTGGAACTCGAGCTCGGCGCGATGATCCGCCAACTCGAGCGTGCCGCCAATTCGGTGGCAGGCGGGGCCGAGGCGACCGCGGCCACGCTCGCCGATATCCGCCAGCGCACCGACGCGCTGACCGGGCGGACCAATGCCGCGCAGTCCAACGCTTCGGGCTTTGCCCATGCCGCCGACAAGTTCACCCAATCGGCGCAGGGGATCGGCGCGCAGGTCCGCGAGGCCGGCAAGCTCGCCGATCAGGCCAGCGCCGCGGCGCAGGAAGCGCGCGAAAACGTCGACCGCCTGCGCGAATCCTCCGCTGCGATCGGCAACGTCGTCAACCTGATCGCCCAGATCGCGCGGCAGACCACGCTGCTCGCACTCAACTCCACGATCGAAGCCGCGCGCGCCGGCGCCGCCGGCAAGGGTTTCGCGGTCGTCGCCACCGAAGTGAAGGCGCTGGCGGTGCAGACCCAGAGCGCGACGGAAGAGATCTCCAAGAAGATCGACGCGCTCCAGCGCGATGCCGCCGGTTCCGCGGATGCGGTGCACCGGATCTCGCAGGCGATCGAGGCGATCCGCCCGGTGTTCGACACCGTCAACGGCGCGGTGGCCGAGCAGAACGCCACCACCAGCGAGGTCTCCGGCAACGCGAGCAGCGCATCGCAATTCATCATTGCGGTCGGCGAGAGCGCGGCCGAGATCGACGCGGCGACCAAGGCGGCCGAGACCCATGGCGAAAACGTCGCCAGCGCCGGCAAGGCCGTGACGACCTTTGCACAGAAGCTGAAATCGCGCTGTGCGGTGCTGCTCAAGCAGAGCGAGCACGACGATCGCCGCAAGACCGAACGGCTGCCGTGCCATCTCAAATTCGAGAGCGTGCGCGGCGTGCTGCCGGTCTACGAAATCGCGATGGACGGCGTGTTGATCGGCGGCGCGGAAGCAAGCCGGCTCGCGCCGCAGACGATCGTCGACGGCACCCTCGAAGATATCGGCGCCTGCCGCCTGCGCGTGATCGAGCAATCCAAGGCCGGCGCCCGCACGCAATTCGTCAGCCCCAATGCGGGCTTGCGCGAAAAGATCGAAGACAAGCTCTGGTCGATCCACGAGGAGAACACCGAGTTCGTCACCCGCGCGATGGAGGCCGGCAACGCGCTGACAAAGATCTTCGAGCAGGCCGTCGCCCGCGGCGAGGTCAGGATGGACGACCTCTTCGATACCGATTACGCCGAGATATCAGGCACCAATCCGCAGCAATACCGGACACGCTATCTCGACTGGGCCGACCGCGCGCTGCCGCCGTTCCAGGAAACCTTTCTCGCCAAGGAACCGCGCATGGCGTTCTGCGCCATGGTCGACCGCAACGGCTTCCTGCCGGTTCACAACAAGATCTATTCGCATCCGCAGCGTCCGGGCGATGTCGCCTGGAACACGGCCAATTGCCGCAACCGCCGCATCTTCAACGATCCGGCGGGGTTGGCGGCCGCGCACAACCAGCGCTCGTACCTGATCCAGAGCTATGCGCGCGACATGGGCAACGGCAACACCGTGATGATGCGCGAGATCGACGTCCCGATCCGCGTGCAGGGCCGGCACTGGGGTGGATTTCGCACCGCTTACAAGCTCTAGGGCGCCTCTCGTGCGCTCTCGGGCAAGACGGGGCGCGCGAATCATCCTGTAAGCTTGAACCTGGAATGGGAATGCCGCGGAGGGCCGGCGAACGGCTCCGATTGGAGAAAGCCGTAACATGTCCCTTGCACAGATTGCAGTGCTCGACACCGGATCGAACCGGACGCTCGCCGAACGGCTGATCGACCAGCTCGCCGACCGCATCGGCGGCCTCGGCGTCGAGCTTGCCGACATCGCCGGCAACGTCCAGGAGGTCGCGCACCGCGTTGCCAACCAGTCGGAGCGGTTCCACCATTTGCAGAAGACGGCAGAGACCATGGTCTCCGCCAACCACGACATCGCCAATGCCTCGCAGGCGGTGCAGTCGACCACGTCGGCCGCCGTCGGCGAGATCGCGCAGTCGCGCAGCGCGGTCGATACCGCGGTCAGCCACATCTCCGAACTCGTCGCGGCCGTCGAGCGGATCGAGGCGCGCCTCAGCGCCGTCGGATCCGCGCTGGCGCAGGTGGCAAAAGTCTCCGGCTCGATCGAGGCGATCGCCAAGCAGACCAATCTGCTCGCGCTCAACGCGACCATCGAGGCCGCGCGGGCCGGCAATGCGGGACGCGGATTCGCCGTGGTCGCGAGCGAGGTCAAGAACCTCGCCGAGGCGACGCGCCAGGCCACGCACCAGATCTCCGACACCGTGCGCGATCTCGACGGCCAGATCGAAGGTCTGATCGGCGAGAGCAGCGACGCCTCGCAGCGTGCCAAGACCGCGGGCGAAGGCGCGCAAGCGATCTCCGGCATCATCTCGCGCGTCCAGCAGGGCTTTGCCTCGGTGGAGGCCGAGATCGACAGCGTCACGCGCGCGGCGACCTCCAATCTCGGCCATTGCGACACCGTCATCAACGAGCTCAACGAGCTCGCCAAGGGCGTCGACCTGTCCTCACGCGACCTCAAGAGCGCGGACCAGCGGGTGACGAAGCTGCTCGACACCTCCGAGGACCTGATCGCGCTGATCGCCGACAGCGGCGTCGAGACCTCGGATGCGCCGCTGATCCGGGTCGTCGTCGACACCGCCAAGCGGATCTCGGCCGAGTTCGAGGCCGCGATCGGCCGCGGCGAGATCACGCTCGACCAGCTCATGGACGAGCACTACCGGGAGATATCAGGCACCGATCCCAAGCAGTACACCACCGCCTATGTCGACTTCACCGATCGCGTGCTGCCCGCGATCCAGGACCCGATCCAGAAGTCCGACCCTCGCATCGTGTTCTGCGTCGCCTGGGCCAAGGGCGGCTACCTTCCGACGCACAATCCGAACTACCGCCTGCCGCAAGGCAAGGACCCCGTCTGGAACAACGCCAATTGCCGCAACCGCCGCCTGTTCACCGATCGCGCGGTCAAGAAGGTCGCGGCCAACACGAAACCGTTCCTGCTGCAAACCTATCGCCGCGACATGGGCGGCGGGCAGTTCGTGCTGATGAAGGACCTGTCGTCCCCGATCATGATCCGCGGCAGGCACTGGGGCGCGTTCCGGATGGGCTTTCGGCAAAGCTAGAGTCAAATCTCGAAAACAACCCCATGCACAGTAGACGGGCGCCGGGAAATCAACGCCTTTTCGCCTCGTCACGCTAGAGGCGCCTGTTGAAGGCTTGACCCGTCGGGCAAAACAGGCGCATAATGCTATTATTCCGAAATAGCCATTCACTCCTCTTCCTTCTCCCCTTGTGGGAGAAGGTGGCGCGTAGCGCCGGATGAGGGGTATGTCTCCGCGGGTAGAACTGCTCGAGAATGAGAGGATCGTACGCGGATAGAGACGCCTCACCCCAACATGTCCGTGTCTACTGCCGTCGCTCCGTTTTCCCAATCGCACGAGTTTCGTCATCGCATGATTTTGCGCGTTCGCACGATTGTCTGCAGCGATCGACGGCGCGCATGACGAAAAAGCGTCAAAACATGACGCTGATCATATCAATTAGCCCAAAACTGCCGCACGGATCGCCGCACAAATTCGTGAACGTCATGGCCTGACGCTTCGCATGCGCAGATATGCATTGCTGCGAATTTGAAAGCTTCATCGTTTCGCATCGGTATGATTATGGTCGCGCGAAATTTTCGCCGATGCGATCGCCGTCAGCGATCTGGCGAAGAAGGGAATGCATATGGCAACGACTCTCACCATCAACGGCAAAACGAAATCCTTCGAGGCGCCAGCGGAAATGCCGCTGCTGTGGGTGCTGCGCGACATCCTGGGAATGACCGGCACCAAGTTCGGCTGCGGCATCGCGCAGTGCGGCGCCTGCACCGTGCATGTCGATGGCAAGGCGGTGCGCTCCTGCGTGCTGCCGATCAGTACCGTCGCAAATCGCGCCATCACCACGATCGAGCATGTCGGCAGCACACCGTCGGGTGCGAAGGTGCAGAAGGCCTGGCTGGATGCCGAAGTGATCCAGTGCGGCTATTGCCAGTCCGGCCAGATCATGTCGGCCGCGGCGCTGCTGGCGGCAACGCCCAACCCCGACGATGCCGATATCGATGCGGCAATGGCCGGGAACATCTGCCGCTGCGGCACTTACGTGCGCATCCGCGAGGCCATCAAGCTCGCTGCCTCCGGCCGTCAGTCGTGAGGTCCGCCATGAATGCACAGAACGGCGTCTCCCGCCGCACGCTTCTGACCGGCGGCCTCGCCACCGGCGTCCTGCTCGCCTTCCATCTGCCGCTGCGCGCCGCTCCCAACGAACCGGTGCAGAAGGACACGACCGACGGCAAGTTCGCGCCCAACGCCTTCATCCGCATCGACGAGACCGGCCGCACGGTGCTGATGATGCCGCAGGTCGAGATGGGCCAGGGCACCTACACCTCGATCTCGGCGGTGATCGCCGAAGAGCTCGATGCCGACTGGAGCAAGGTCGAGGTGCAGCACGCGCCGCCCAACGACAAGCTCTACGCCAACCCCACCTTCGGCTTGCAGGTGACAGGCAATTCGAACTCGATTCGGGCCTGGTGGCTGCCACTGCGCAAGGCGGGTGCGACCGCACGCGCAATGTTGATACAAGCCGCGGCCAGCCAATGGGGCGTGGAGCCCGCGAGCTGCACGGCATCGAAGGGCGAAGTGACCCATGCCGCGAGCGGCCGCAAGCTCGGCTATGGCGAGATCGCGCTCGCCGCGCAGGGCCAGACGCCGCCGAAAGACGTCGCGGTCAAGGATCCCAAGGATTTCGTTCTCATTGGTCAGCCGCTGAAGCGGCTGGATACGCCCGACAAGGTCAACGGCAAGGCACTCTACGGCATCGACGCGATCCTGCCCGACATGAAGATCGCGGCGATCGCCAACTGCCCCGTGTTCGGCGGCAAGGTCGGCAAGGTCGGCGACAGCGCGGCGATGAAGGTGGCCGGCGTGCGCAAAATCGTCGTGCTCGACGACGCCGTCGCCGTGATCGGCGACCACATGTGGGCGGCGAAGAAAGGTCTCGAAGCGCTCGAGATCGAATGGAACGAGGGGCCCAACGCCAAGATCACGACACAAGACATTTGGCAGAACCTGCGCGATGCCAGCGCGAAGGACGGTGCGGTGGCGAAATCCACCGGCGACATCGCCAAGGCGCTCGCCAGCGGCGACAGGTTCGAGGCGGCTTACGAGCTACCGTTTTTGGCCCATGCCTCGATGGAACCGATTAACGCCACCGTGCGGCTGACAAAAGACTCCTGCGAGATCTGGACCGGCACACAGATCATGACTCGCGTGCAGTCCGAGGCGGCCAAGGCCGCCGGCGTTTCCGTCGACAAGGTGATCGTCAACCAGCATCTGCTCGGCGGCGGTTTTGGCCGCAAGCTCGAGCCCGACATGGTGGTCGCGGCGGTCAGAATCGCAAAGCAGGTCGACTATCCCGTCAAGGTGATCTGGACCCGCGAGGAGGACATCCAGCACGATGTCTACCGCCCTGTCTATCGCGACCAGATCACGGCGTCGCTGGTCGACGGCAAGGTCGCCGGCTGGAAGTACAAGGTCGCAGGCTCCGCGGTGCTGGCACGCTGGCTGCCGCCGGCGTTCCAGAAGGGCATCGACATCGACGCGGTCGATGCCGCGGTCGACGCGCCCTACGACTTCGCCAATTTCCATGTCGAATATGTCCGCGCCGAGCCGCCGGCGGTGCCCACAGGCTTCTGGCGCGGCGTCGGTCCGAACAACAATGTGTTCGCGGTCGAATGCGCGATGGACGAGCTGGCGCGCAAGGCCGGCAAGGATCCGATCGAATTCCGCCGGGCCATGCTGACCAAGAACCCGCGCATGCTCGCGGTCCTCAATCAAGTCGCCGAAAAGTCCGGCTGGGGCGAGAAGCTGCCGCCGCGCGTAGGCCGCGGCGTCTGCGTGCAGCCGTCCTTCGCGAGCTTCATCGCGACCGTGGTGGAGGCCGAGATCGACGACATCGGCGAGATCGTGCTCCGCCGCGTTACTTCGGTCGTCGACACCGGCATCGCCGTCAACCCCGATACGGTGAAGGCGCAGATCGAGGGCGGCCTGATCTTCGGCCTCACCGCCGCGCTCTATGGCGAGATCACCATCGACAAGGGCCGCGTGCAGCAGTCGAACTTCCACGACTACCGCATGATGCGCATTAACGAGACGCCGAAGATAGACGTGACCGTGGTCAGGAGTGGCGAAGCGCCCGGCGGCATCGGCGAGGCCGGCGTCAACGCCGGCCCGCCGGCGCTGCGCAATGCGATTCTTGCCGCAACCGGCGTCACGCTGCGGCGTCTGCCGATCGATCGGAAACTGCTGGCCGTGGGGAAGAAGGCATGAGCCGGACAATGCGTATCCTTGCAGGCCTCGTCGTGATTGCCATCGTCGTGGTGGGGATCGGCGTCTTCATCATCCGCGGACCCGGCCCGCTCGATTTTGCCGGGGGCACGAAGGTCGCGCTGGCCGATTATCGCGCCGGCAAGCCCGCGGGCGTGCCGGCCAAGCTCGAAAAGGCGAGCCTGATCGAGCGCGGCGAATATCTGGCGAAGGCGGCCGACTGCATGGTCTGCCACACCAAGCCAGGCGAGAAGCAGTACTCCGGCGGGCTTGCGTTCAAGCTGCCGTTCGGCACGCTGTATTCCACCAACATCACGCCGGACAAGGACACCGGCATCGGCAATTACAGCGACCAGGATTTCCTCAACGCGGTCCAGCGCGGCAAGCGCCATGACGGCGCACGGCTCTATCCTGCCATGCCCTACACGTCCTACACCTATATGAGCGACGAGGACGTACTGGCGGTGAAGGCCTATCTGTTCAGCCTGCCGGCGGTGCGCGCGAAGGCGCCCGACAACACGCTGGCGTTCCCGTTCAACCAGCGCTGGGCGATGATGTTCTGGTCGGCCGTGTTCAATCCGGACACGCGCTTTGCGCCTGACACGTCGAAGAGCCCGGAGTGGAACCGAGGTGCGTATCTGGCGGAAGCGCTGGCCCATTGCGGCGAGTGTCATACGCCGCGCAATCTCGGCTTCGCGCTCGACAACCGCAAGAAGTTCGCCGGCGCCATCACCGCCGGCTGGCACGCCTTCAACATCTCCTCGGACAAGGCGACGGGCCTTGGCAATTGGAGCGATCAGGATCTGATCTCGTATCTGTCGCTCGGCCACGCGCCGGGTCACGGCTCGGCCTCGGGTCCGATGGGCGAAGCCGTCGACCACAGCTTCAGCCAGTTCGCGCCCGAAGACATCCGGTCCATCGTTGCTTACTTGCGCAGCGTGCCGCCGGTCTCCTCGCCGGACCTGCCGGCCACCACTGCGCCAGTCGCGCCCGCCTCGCATAAGGACGGCGTGACAGCGGACGCACGCGGCAAAAAAGTGTTCGCCAGCGCCTGCGCCAGCTGCCACGGCTGGAGCGGCGAGAGCCCGGTCTCGCCGATGGCAACGCTAACCGGCACCTGGGCCGTCAACGACCCCGCCGCCACCAATGTCGCGCAGATCGTGATCTCGGGCACCAAGCGACATACACCTGACGGTGCCTTGTCGATGCCGGCGTTCGGCAATGCCTACACCGACGACGAGATCGCGGCGGTGGCGAACTATGTCACGGCGCGGTTCGGCACCAAGGGCTCGAAGCTGACGGCGAAGGATGTCGCGGAGCTGAGGGAGCAGACGGCCGAGTAGTCGCGCGGCGAGCGCGGCTGCACCCTCTCCCCTTGCGGGAGAGGGTGGCTTCGCGGAACGCGAAGCCGGGTGAGGGGTTCTCTCCGCGAGTCCAACTCTCGATGATGTGCGTGGAGACAACCCCTCATCCGGCGCTTCGCGCCACCTTCTCCCGCAAGGGGAAAAGGAAGAGGTCGCACGTCAATCTCACGTGTCGGCCTGGCGAAGGCCGGGACGACACTGAGCATGACGGGCCGCCGCTAGCTCAACCAGAATTTCGGCGTTGCCGGCTCCAGCCTTCCACCCACGCGCACCGGCGCGATCTTCAGCGCGAGGCCGGTCGCATCATCGGTCTCGACCGCGACACCGCTGAGCGTCGCCATACCGGAGGCCGGCTCGAACCGTCCCGACGGAATGCCCGACGTGAACCGCCGCAGCGGCTCTTCCTTCTGCATGCCGATGATGGAGTCGTAATCGCCGGTCATGCCGGCGTCGGTCAGGTAGGCGGTGCCGCCCGACAGGATCTGGTGGTCGGCGGTCGGCACATGGGTGTGCGTGCCGACGACGAGGCTGGCGCGGCCGTCGCAGAAGAAGCCGATGCCCTGCTTCTCGCTGGATGCCTCGCAATGGAAATCGACGACGATGGCATCTGCCGCAACGCCGAGCGGACAGGCGCCGAGCTCGCGCTCGAGCGCGGCAAAGGGATCGTCGAACGGCGTCATGAAGACGCGGCCCAGCGCGTTGACGACGAGCGCATGCTTGCCGTTCTTGGTCTCGACCAGGGCGGCACCGCGGCCGGGCGTGCCGCGCGGATAGTTCGCGGGCCGCACCAGGCGCTCGGCGCGCTCGATGAACACCAGCGCCTCGCGCTGGTCCCAGGAGTGATTGCCCAGCGTCACCGCATCGGCGCCAGCCTCGAGAAACTCGTGATAGATCGTCTCGGTAATGCCGAAGCCGCCGGCCGAGTTCTCGCCGTTGACGACGACGAAATCGAGCGACCAGTCCTTGACCATGCTGGGGAGATATTCGGCGATGGCATCGCGTCCGCTGCGGCCGACGACATCACCCACGAAGAGAATGCGCAACTTCAGAACTCCGGAAATCGAAAACGTCCGATTCCGTTAGCACATAATCCAGGGCCACGTCGTGGGCCAGTGCCGGAACCGCCTTGATCTCCTGCGCTGCGAAAGCGAGCCCGATGCCGACGATGTTCTTGGCTTTCCGCAAATGCGCGAAGGTGAAGTCGTAGTGCCCCGCACCATAGCCGATGCGATGGCCGAGACGATCGAAGGCTGCGAGCGGCGTCAGCATGATATCGGGAATGACCTCGGCGGCCGCCGGCGACGGCTCGGGAATGCCGAGCGGACCGAGCATCAGGCGGTCGCTCGGATGGAAGAGGCGGAAGACCAGCGCCTGGCCGCGCGCGGTGACGCAGGGCAGCGCCAGCCTGGCGCCGTCCTCGGCGAGCTTCGCCATCAGCGGCATTGGGTCGATCTCGCTCCGGATCGGGGAGTAGCCGGAGACGATGCTGCCGGGGAGGATCTTGAACGGCAGTCCGCGCTTGGCGAGCTTTGCCGCGGCAGCGGTGCGCTTCTTCTCGCTCAGAGCGTCACGCGCTGCGAGGACTTTGGCGCGGAGTTCGGATTTGGAGGCAGACATGTGCGTTTTCCCCGAAGGCGAAGTCTTGCTCCGCCAGCCATCACCCGCGAAAGCGAGTGATCCGATATTGCAGAAACGCCAGTGCAAGAACCTCGACGCCGCGGCATGACACCGAGCCTCAATTGAACCGCAAGCGTGTCGGGGACGCAATTCGACGGGCACGAACCAGAACAGTATGGGATTCCCGCTTGTGCCTCAAGGGCACGGAGGCGGCGGCTTTGCTAGTCCTCGTCCCGCTCGATGACGCCGGCCACTGCGTTTTCAACGTTCGACAGTACCTCGCAGTCGCAGTACCCGCCGTGGTTCGCCAGCCAAGGCAGCACTCGCGCTTCTTCCAAACGGTGCGCCAAGAGGAAGGCGCGCGTACGAGACAATGTGTGGTCGCAGACGGCGCCATTCTCGTCAAAAGCTGCGTCGAGATGGTCGAACAGCGCACGCAAGGTGGCGCCCGGCATTGGGAGGGAAGCAATGAGGTCCTGCTTCTCGCGCGCCTTCCAAGCAGCCTTCAGGACCTGCTTGCGAGGGTCTTTAGACACGCACTCACCCCATGTAATTCCAAAGTGCGAAGCCGCGGACGCCGTTGAAGCACTCGATCCCGGAGTTCCCTACGAAAGTAGGTGGGCACCATATGTCCGGGCCCACGGGCCCGGCCAGGGACAGTTCCCTAAAGGATCGATAAGGCCCCGGGGATATATGGCTCCTGACGCGCGTCGCAGCTTCGCCCGGGCAATGTAACAACGATACTGACGAATCGCCAGCCCGGCGGGAGTGTGCCGACTTGCTTGCCAAGTTCACCGGTGAGCTCCCTCTCCCGCCTTGCGGGAGAGGGTTGGGGAGAGGGCTTTCTCCTCTGGGGGATTGTCCCGTTGCGGAGATACCCTCTCCCCGACCCTCCCCCGCGAGCGACCCGCGAGCGGGGGAGGGAGCGCACTGCACGCGTGGCAGCCGCTAGCCGATCGCGATGCCGTTGCCGACGGTCCGGTTCAGGACCTGCGTCGACTTCTCGATGCGCTCGGCGGCCGAGTTCAACGCATTCACCACGGCGGTCTGGGTCAACCTGGCGCGCTCGACGGCGGCGTTGCGGAAATCCCGGAGCTCGACCAGCTCCTGCTCCATGGTGCGGATGCGGTTGCCGGCGTCGACCAGTTCGTCGCAGACGGTCAGCGCCGCCATCACCGTGAGGCGCGCATCGCCGATCTCGCCGAACTTTCCGCGCAGCGACTGGATGCGGGTCTCCAGGCTTTCGGCGAGCTTGAGCAGCCGCACCTCCTGGCCCTCCTCGCAGGCCATGCGGTATTGCCGGGCATTGATGGTGACGTTGATGTGGCTCATCCGTCCTCTCCGGTATCGAGCACCGAGCGAATCGTGACGATCGCGGAATCCAGCCGGTCGGAGATCTCGCGATTGGTGCGCTCGAGCTTGCGCGCCTTCACCAGCGCGCCGTCGAGCTCGTCGGCAAGGCGCGAGCGGTCCGCACCCAGCGCCTGGATTCGCGTCGCAAGCTCGTTCTCGTCGCGATCGGCATCGCGCCGCCGCTCCACCGCGCTTTCGAGCGCGTCGAGCGCCGCCGTGAGTCTGCGGGTCGCGATCTCGATCTCGACGGCGGAGGACTCCGTCATGGCAGAGCTTTTGGATACGCGATCGTTCATGCAGTCAGCGGCGGAACCTGTGGGCTGTGCCCGTGGCCTTTACCTCAGGGCTTGCCGGCCGGCAAAAGACTCGGTTCGGCAAGCGGTTAGAAGCAGAAATTTACGTGGCAAGCTAGCAAATCGCAACGCCGCCGCGAAACTATGCACCGCTAAGCAACGTTTACCGCGCAACAGACGTTTGACCACCTTGGACTCCCGGAACCGAGATGCTATCCCAGCCGCGACCCCCAGCGGCCGAAAGGCTCCTTTCCGCGCGGGCGAACCGCCGCCAAGCGCCTCATTTCAGACGGATTTCAGACATGACGCAGGTCGATCACAACCGCATGGCCAACGCGATCCGCGGCCTCTCGATGGACGCTGTCGAGAAAGCGAAATCGGGCCATCCCGGCCTGCCGATGGGCGCCGCCGACATCGCCACGGTGCTGTTCACGCAATTCCTGAAATTCGACATCGCCGCCACCGAATGGCCGGATCGCGACCGTTTCGTGCTGTCGGCCGGCCACGGCTCGATGCTGCTCTATTCGCTGCTCCATCTCCTCGGCAGCCCGGAGATGACGATCGACCAGCTCAAGAATTTCCGACAGCTGGGGTCCCTGACGCCCGGACATCCCGAGCACGGCCACACCAAGGGCATCGAGACCACCACCGGTCCGCTCGGCCAGGGCATCTCGACCGCGGTCGGCATGGCGCTCGCCGAAAAGATGCTCGCCGCCGAGTTCGGCAAGAAGATCGTCGACCACCACACCTATGTGCTCGCCTCCGACGGCGATCTGATGGAAGGCGTGTCGCAGGAAGCGATCGCGATGGCCGGCCACTGGAAGCTCGGCAAGCTGATCGTGCTCTATGACGACAACGGCATCTCGATCGACGGCCCGACCTCGATCGCCGACTCGGTCGACCAGGTGAAGCGCTTCAAGTCCGCCGGCTGGGCCGCCGAGAAGATCGACGGCCACGACCAGGCCGCGATATCGGCTGCGATCACCCGCGCGCAAAAATCCAACAAGCCGACGCTGATCGCCTGCCGCACCACCATCGGCTTCGGCGCGCCGCACAAGGCCGGCACCGCGAAGGCGCATGGCGAAGCGCTCGGCGCCGACGAGCTCAAGGCCGCCAAGGAAAATCTCGGCATCTCGCTCGAGCCGTTCTCGGTGCCCGATGACGTGCTGAAGGCCTGGCGCGCGGCAGGCAGCCGCGGCGCCGCGGCTCGCCAGGAATGGGAGACGCGGCTCGGCGAGCTCGGCAGCCGCAAGCGCGCCGAGTTCGAGCGCCGCCTGCGCCATGAGCGTCCGGCTGCGCTGGCGAAAGCCGTGCGCGCCTACAAGAAGGAGCTGCTGGAAAAGCCGATGAATGCGGCGACCCGCAAATCGTCGGAAGCGGTCATCGAAGTCATCGCCGGCGCGATGCCGATGGAATTCCTCGCAGGCTCGGCCGACCTCACCGGCTCCAACAACAACAAGGCGAAGTCGGCGACCGCGTTCTCCGCCAAGACGCCGAAGGGCCGCTTCATCCATTACGGCATCCGCGAGCACGGCATGTGTGCGGCGATGAACGGCATCTTCCTGCACGGCGGCTTTGCGCCGAACGGCGCGACCTTCCTGGTGTTCACCGACTACGCGCGTCCGGCGATGCGCCTCGCCGCATTGATGGGCACCGGGGTCGTCTACGTGATGACGCACGATTCCATCGGCCTCGGCGAAGACGGCCCGACCCATCAGCCGGTCGAGCATCTCTCAGCGCTTCGCGCCATTCCGAACATGCGCGTGTTTCGTCCCTGCGATGCGATCGAGGTCGCCGAGTGCTGGGAGCTTGCGCTGAACCGCGTGGACGGTCCGACCGTGCTGGCGCTGACGCGGCAGAACCTGCCGCAGCTGCGCACGTCGGCGCCGAACGAGAGCCCCTGCGCGGCCGGCGCCTACGAGCTGGTCGCCGCCCAGGGCGAAGCCAAGGCGACGCTGTTCGCCTCCGGTTCCGAAGTCGAGATCGCGGTGGCTGCCCAGAAGCAGCTCGCCGAACGTGGCATTCCGACGCGGGTGGTCTCGGTGCCCTCGCTCGAGCTCTTGCTAGCGCAACCAAAGGAACGGCGCGACGCGATCATCGGCAACGCGCCGGTGAAGGTCGCGATCGAAGCCGCCGTGCGCTGGGGCTGGGACGCCGTGATCGGCCAGGATGGTGAATTCGTGGGCATGCATTCCTTCGGCGCCAGCGCCCCTCTCAACAAGATCTTCCAGCACTTCGGCATTACCGCCGAGGCCGCGGTTAACGCTGTGGTGAAGCGCGTTTCCTGAGAGTTGAGCTTGCCAAAAAAAAGGACTACGTAAGGTCTCATATGATCAAGCACCGCCCGGCCGAACCGGGCGTCCGCCTCTAAAAAACCCTCGCAGGCGCGCCAGCTGCGCGTTGTGCGGGATGATGGGGTCATTGAACAGCCGTCACTGAACGGTCATAAGGAGACGAAACATGGCAGTCCGCGTTGGAATTAACGGTTTTGGTCGCATCGGCCGCAACGTCCTGCGGGCTATCGCCGAGTCCGGCCGCAAGGACATCGAGGTCGTCGGCATCAACGATCTCGGCCCGGTCGAAACCAATGCTCATCTCCTCCGTTACGACAGCGTCCATGGCCGCTTCCCCGGCACCGTGACCGTCGAGGGTGACTCGATCAGCCTCGGGGCCAACAAGATCAAGGTGACCGCCGAGCGCGATCCCTCGAAACTGCCCTGGAAGGATCTCGGCGTCGACATCGCGCTGGAATGCACCGGCATCTTCACCTCGAAGGACAAGGCGTCCGCGCATCTCACCGCCGGTGCCAAGCGCGTGCTGGTCTCCGCGCCCGCCGATGGTGCCGACGCCACCATCGTGTTCGGCGTCAACCACGAGACGCTGACCAGGGATCATCTGGTCGTCTCCAACGGCAGCTGCACCACCAACTGCCTGGCGCCGGTCGCCAAGGTGCTGAACGATCTGGTCGGCATCGAGACCGGCTTCATGACCACGATCCACGCCTATACCGGCGACCAGCCGACGCTGGACACGCTGCACAAGGATCTCTATCGCGGCCGCGCGGCGGCGATGTCGATGATCCCGACCTCGACCGGCGCCGCCAAGGCGATCGGCCTCGTGCTGCCCGAACTGAAGGGCAAGCTCGACGGCGTCGCGATCCGCGTGCCGACCCCGAACGTGTCGGTCGTCGATCTCAAGATCGTCGCCAAGCGCGCAACCGACGCCAAGGAGATCAACGCGGCGATGAAGCGCGCCAGCGAGCAGCAGCTCAAGGGCGTGCTCGGCTACACCAATGCGCCGAACGTCTCGATCGACTTCAACCACGACCCGCACTCCTCCACTTTCCACGAGGACCAGACCAAGGTGCAGAACGGCACGCTGGTGCGTGTGATGTCCTGGTACGACAACGAGTGGGGCTTCTCGAACCGCATGGCCGACACCGCCGTTGCGATGAGCAAGGTGATCTAAGAACGTAGGTCTTGTGTCCCGGACGCGGTGCAGCGCTTGCGCTGCTCCGCAGAGCCGGGACCCATTCAACCGCGGGACTCGCTGCGAGGTGGGTCCCGGTTCTGCACAGCAGCGCTTCGCGCCGCCGTGCGCCCGGGACAAGAGAGAGCGTCCAATGACCAACAAATTCCGCACCCTCGACGACGTCGACGTGAAGGGCAAGCGCGTGCTGCTGCGCGTCGATCTCAACGTGCCCATGGACAATGGCCGCGTCACCGACACGACCCGGCTCGAGCGCGTCGCGCCGACCATCAATGAAATCGCCGACAAGGGCGGCAAGGTCATCCTGCTCGCGCATTTCGGCCGGCCGAAGGGACGCGACCCCAAGGAATCGCTGAAGCCCGTCGCGGAAGCGCTGTCGAAGGTCGTGAACAAGCCTGTCGCCTTCGCCGACGACTGCATCGGCGAGCCTGCGGCGAAAGCCGTGGCGGCCTTGAAGGACGGCGACATTCTCTGCCTGGAAAACACCCGCTTCCACAAGGAGGAAGAGAAGAACGATCCCGCCTTCGTCGCGGAGCTGGCAAAGCTCGGCGACATCTGGGTCAGCGACGCCTTCTCGGCGGCGCACCGTGCCCACGCTTCGACCGAGGGCCTCGGCCACAAGTTGCCGGCCTATGCCGGCCGCACCATGCAGGCCGAGCTCGATGCGCTGGAGAAGGCGCTGGGCTCGCCGACCAAGCCCGTCATCGCCATCATCGGCGGCGCGAAAGTCTCGACCAAGATCGACCTGCTGGAAAACCTCGTCACCAAGGTCGATGCGCTCGTGATCGGCGGCGGCATGGCCAACACCTTCCTGCACGCCCAGGGCGTCGCGGTCGGCAAGTCGCTGGCCGAGAAGGATCTCGCAGCCACCGCGCTGCGCATCATGGAGAAGGCGGAAGCCGCCAACTGCGCCATCATCCTGCCCGTCGATGCCACCGTCGCCTATCATTTCGCGGCCAATGCGCCCTCGCACGCCTACGGGCTCGATGCGATCCCGGCCGACGGCATGATCCTCGACGTCGGCCCGCAGTCGATTGCGCGCGTCCACGCCGCGATCGACGACGCGGCGACGCTGGTCTGGAACGGACCGCTCGGGGCCTTCGAGATGCAGCCGTTCGACCGCGGCACCGTCGCGGCCGCCAAGCACGCGGCCGAGCGTACCAAGGCCAAGAAGCTGGTCTCGATCGCGGGCGGCGGCGATACGGTTGCGGCCCTCAACCAGGCCCATGTGGCCGATCAGTTCACCTATGTCTCGACCGCCGGCGGCGCATTTCTTGAATGGATGGAAGGCAAGCCGCTGCCCGGCGTCGAAGTGCTTCGCATCAAGTAACCTGGCAGCAAGTAATCAATAGGCCGAACTGGCCCAAACGGGAGAAAGATTCACATGGCTCGGATCACGTTGCGTCAATTGCTCGACCATGCGGCTGAGAACGATTACGGCGTACCGGCCTTCAACATCAACAACATGGAGCAGGCGCTGGCGATCATGGACGCGGCCAACCAGGTCGACGCGCCGGTCATCATCCAGGCCTCGCGCGGCGCGCGCTCCTACGCCAACGACGTCATGCTCAAGCACATGATGGACGCGGTGACCGAGATCTACCCGCACATCCCGGTCTGCGTGCATCTCGACCACGGCAACGAGGCCGCGACCTGCATGACCGCGATCCAGGCCGGCTTCACCTCGGTGATGATGGACGGCTCGCTCAAGGCCGACGGCAAGACGCCGGGCGACTGGACCTACAATGTCGGCGTCACCAAGACCGTGACCGACATGGCCCATCTCGGCGGCATCTCGGTCGAGGGCGAGCTCGGAGTGCTCGGCTCGCTCGAAACAGGCATGGGCGACAAGGAAGACGGCCACGGCGCCGAAGGCAAGCTCAGCCACGACCAGCTCCTGACCAATCCGGACGAGGCCGTGAAGTTCGTGCAGGAGACCAAGGTCGACGCGCTCGCGATCGCGATGGGGACCTCGCACGGCGCCTACAAATTCACCCGCAAGCCCGACGGCGACATCCTCGCCATGAACGTGATCGAGGAGATCCACCGCAAGCTGCCGAACACGCATCTGGTCATGCACGGCTCCTCCTCGGTGCCGCAGGACCTGCAGGACATCATCAACGCCTATGGCGGCAAGATGAAGCCGACCTGGGGCGTGCCGGTCGCCGAGATCCAGCGCGGCATCAAGAACGGCGTGCGCAAGATCAACATCGACACCGACAACCGCATGGCCATGACCGGCCAGATCCGGAAAGTGCTCAAGGACAATCCGGAAGAGTTCGATCCGCGCAAATATTTGAAGCCGGCCATGGAAGCCATGACCAAGCTGTGCAAGCAGCGGCTGCAGGAGTTCAACACCGCAGGGCAAGCCTCCAAGTTCAAGAAGATCCTGACCCCCGCCGACATGGCCAAGCGCTACGCGAAGGGCGAGCTGGATCCCCGCGTCGCGTAAGCGATCGCGCGGGTGGCGTAAGGCCCCTCTCCCGTCATTCCGGGACACGCGAAGCGTGGGTCCGGAATCCATACCCACGGCTTGGGGTTATGGATTCCGGGCCTGCGCCTTTCGGCGCATCCCGGAATGACGGAGAACGGGCTTTACCCTGCGACCAACGTTAACTCGGCAATTGCCCGAGAACCGTCTATTTTCACAGGCAAGGGCAGAATCGTTTTGGGAGGACCTCTCGATGAATCTGACTGAGCTGAACAGGGTCGCGACCGCCATGGTCGCACCAGGCAAGGGCATCCTTGCCGCCGACGAATCCTCCGGCACCATCAAGAAGCGGTTCGACGCGATCGGCGTGGAATCGACGGAAAGCAACCGCCGCGACTATCGCGAGATGCTGTTCCGCTCCAGGGAGGCCATGAGCCGGTATATCTCCGGTGTGATCCTCTATGACGAGACGATCTGGCAGGATGCCAAGGACGGCACGCCGCTGGTGAAGCTGATCGAGACTAGCGGCGCCATTCCCGGCATCAAGGTCGACGAAGGCACGCAAGCCCTGCCGATGTGCCCGGGTGAAACGATCACCGTCGGCCTCGACAAGCTCGCCGATCGGCTGAAGAAGTACTACGAGCGCGGCGCGCGCTTCGCCAAATGGCGCGCGGTGATCGACATCGGCAGCGGCATCCCCTCGATGACCGCGATCAGCGTCAATGCGCATGCGCTGGCGCGCTACGCCGCGCTGTGCCAGGCCGCGCAGATCGTGCCGATCGTCGAGCCCGAGGTCCTGATGGACGGCGACCACGACATCGACCGCTGCTACGAGGTGACGAGCCGCGTGCTCAACAAGACGTTCCAGGAATTGCGGGTGCAGCGCGTCGCGCTCGAAGGCATTGTGCTGAAACCGAACATGGCGATCTCAGGCAAGAAGTGCCCAAGCCAGGCTTCCGTCGCGGAGGTCGCCGAGAAGACCATCCGCCTGCTGAAAGCCTGCGTGCCCGCAGCCGTCCCCGGCATCGCCTTCCTCTCCGGCGGCCAGTCTGACGAAGAGGCGACCGCGCATCTCAACGCCATGCACCAGCTCGGTCCGCTCCCCTGGGGCCTGACCTTCTCCTACGGCCGCGCACTGCAGGCCGCGCCGCAGAAGGCCTGGTCGGGCAGGCCTGAGAATGTTACGGCCGGACAAAACGCATTCAGTCATCGCGCCCGCATGAACGGCCTCGCCTCCAAGGGCGAATGGCAAAGCAGCCTGGAAAAGAAGGCAGCCTAGATCTTGTCGAACAAATCGCCTCCGCCGCGCCCGGCGCCGCGTCTCTATCTCGCGACGCCCGACGTCGATGATCCCACGTCGCTCCTCGCGGCACTGCCTGATCTGCTCACGGCCGTCGATGTCGCGGCCGTGCTGGTGCGGTTGAAGGAGACCGACCAGCGCGCCATGATCTCGCGGATCAAGGCGCTCGCCCCGGTGGTGCAGAACGCCGGCGCAGCCCTGCTCGTCGATGGCCACCCCGAAATCGTCGCGCGCGGCGGCGCCGACGGCGCGCATCTCGCAAATGTCGCGGCGCTGGAAGATGCCCTGCCGTCGCTCAAGCCAGACCGTATCGCCGGCGTCGGCGGACTCGAAACGCGCCACGAATCCATGAGCGCGGGCGAGATGGGCGCGGATTACGTGCTGTTCGGCGAGCCCGACGCGAAAGGCCAGCGTCCCCAGGCGCAGGCGATCGCCGAGCGGCTGGACTGGTGGGCCGAGCTGTTCGAGCCGCCCTGTGTCGGCTTCGCCACCTCGATCGAAGAGGCCTACGACTTCGCCGCCAGCGGCGCCGATTTCGTGCTGGTCGGCGATTTCATCTGGGCTGACCCGCGCGGGCCCAAGGCCGCGCTGATCGAGGCCGACGCCGCGATCAAGAAGGCCTTCACGGCGACTGCCGCGAGCCAGGGCTAGCAGCCGACATGACGCTCCCGCGCATCACCCTTCTCGCCGCGCTCTTGCTGGCAGCGCCTGCAGCCGCGCAGCTCCAGATCACGCCGCCGGCGACGATCCCGAGCCCCGCGCCCGAGAAGCAGAAGCCCAAAGAGCCTGCGAAGGAGAAACCGAAGGTCGCGCCGCACACGGTCGCCAAGAAGAAGGAGCCGGCGCCAAAGCCGTCGGCCTCGCCGAGCCCGACGCTGCCGGCAACCGTGATCCCGGCGCCGGTCCCCGACAATCCGAACGTCGACCTGGTCTACGGCGCCTATCAGCGCGGCCAGTACAAGACCGCCTTCGATCTCGCCACAGCGCGCGCCAACGCCGGCGATGCCAAGGCCATGACCATGCTGGGCGAGCTCTATTCCAACGCCATGGGCATCAGGCGCGACTACGCCAAGGCGGTCGAATGGTACAAGCGCGCCTCCGATGCCGGCGACCGCGAGGCGATGTTTGCGCTGGCCATGCTGCGCATCGCGGGCCGCGGCGGTCCCGTCGACAAGGGCGAGGCGGTCAAGCTGATGGCCTCCGCCGCCAAGCTCGGCGAGCCCAAGGCGGCCTATAATCTCGCGCTGCTTTATCTGGATGGTCAGACCCTGCCGCAGGACGTCAAGCGCTCCGCGGAGTTGCTCCGTCAGGCGGCCGATGCCGGACTGCCCGAGGCGCAATACGCGCTGGCGACCTTCTACAAGGAAGGCACCGGAGTGCCGAAGGACCCCGAACGATCGGTTCGGCTGCTGCAGGCGGCCTCGCTCGCCGACAATGTCGATGCCGAGGTCGAATATGCCATCGCCATGTTCAACGGCACCGGCACGCCGAAGAACGAGCCCGCCGCGGTGGCCTTGCTGCGCAAGGCCGCCCGCCAGGGCAGCGCGATCGCGCAGAACCGCCTCGCCTGGGTCCTGATCAACGGCATGGGCGCCCCCGTGGACAAGGTCGAGGGGTTCAAATGGCATCTGGTGGCGAAAACCGCCGGCAAGGGCGATCCGGAGCTCGACAAGCAGCTGTCAGACCTGCCAGCCGACGACCGCGCCAAGGCGGAGGCCGCCGCCAAGAAATGGCTCGGGGACAAATGACCTGACGCCAAATGGCCCGCAATCGACCCGCAAGTGACCCGAATGACTTGACCTTTGGCCCCTCGCGGGGCACCCAATCCCCTCAAATGGCGCCCTTTGGCGCCCCCTCCCCCGATCAAGACCAGAGCTCATGCTGTATTCCGCCACTATCAACGTCATGGTCAAAGCCGCGCGCCGCGCCGGCCGCAGCCTCAAGCGCGATCTCGGCGAGATCGAGCATCTCCAGGTCTCGCTGAAGGGGCCGGCGAACTTCGTCTCGCTCGCCGACAAGCGCGCCGAGGAAATCCTCTACCAGGACCTCGCCAAGGCCCGGCCCGGCTACGGCTTCATCGGCGAGGAGGGCGGCACGCGCGAGGGCACCGACAAGAGCCACACCTGGGTCGTCGATCCCCTCGACGGCACCACCAACTTCCTGCACGGCATCCCGCAATTCGCGATCTCGATCGGGCTCGTGCGCGAGGGCACGATCATCGCCGGCGTGATCTACAACCCCGCCAATGACGAGCTCTATATCTCCGAGCGCGGCAAGGGCGCCTTCCTCAACGACCAGCGCCTGCGCGTCGCCGGCCGTCGCCAGCTCAACGAATGCGTGGTGGCCTGCGGCCTGCCCCATATCGGCCGCGGCGACCACGAGGAATTCCGCCGCGAGATGACCGCGATCCAGGACCGCGTCGCGGGCCTGCGCCGCTTCGGCGCCGCCTCCCTCGACCTCGCCTTCGTCGCCGCCGGCCGACTCGACGGCTACTGGGAGCGCAACCTGCAATCCTGGGACATCGCCGCCGGCATGCTGATGGTGCGCGAAGCCGGTGGCACCGTGAGCGACATCAATACGCCGGGCGACGCGCTGGTTACGGGGGACGTCGTGTGCGGGAATGAGTTCGTGCACGGGGAGCTGGTGAAGATTTTGAAGCGGCCGGCGTAGACGCGCCTCCCTCCGATCGTCATTCCGGGGCGCGCCTTCTGGCGCGAACTATGGTGCGCAATTGCGCACCTGAGAATCCATTGATCCGCATCAATGGTAGCCTGATGGATTCCGGGCTCGCGCTACGCGCGCCCCGGAATGACAGCATCAGAGTCTATGCCTTCAGTCGTACGGTAGCTTGAAGCGGCTAAGAATCGTCATCCTCGGCCTCCTCCTCCCGATACTCGCCGCCGAGGGTCACGCCCTCGATCATTGTGGCGCCCTTCTGCTTGATCACCCGGCGAAGCGGGACCGAGCTCTCGCTTCGCAAGGCTTCCATCAGCTGTTCCGAGTGGGTGACGATCCAGATGTCGGCGCGGGCCGATGCCTTGACGATCAGCCTCGCCAATGGCGCCAGCAGCGAGGGATGCAGGCTGGTCTCGGGTTCGTTCAGCGCGATGAACGGCGGGAGCCGATAGCCCATGAACACCGCGAGCAGGCAGATGTATTTCAACGTGCCGTCGGACAGTTCATGAGCCCCGAACGGACGCGGCATGTCCTCGAGTTGCAGATCGAACTCACACAGGCCGTTCTGTTCCCACGCGCGGAGGTCGGCGCCCGGAAATGCATCCTGGATTGCGTCCTGCAGGTCGGCGGCATCTCCCCTGATCGTATAGAGCGTCGCCAGGGCCGCGGCCAAGTCGCTGCCCTCGGCACTGAGCGAGGGCGTCGTGATCGCAAGGCAGGGCTTTCGTATCGGTGAGGCCGGGTCGGTGCGAAAGTCGTGATAGAAGCGCCAGCCCAGCATTGCGCTTCTGATCACATCGATTTCGGGGCATTCCCTGCCATCGGAAAATCCCGCAAGCGCCGTCTCGGACGGCAGCACGGCATCCTTGTGGCTCGTCCATGCGCCGCTGTCGTTGCGGATGCTGACGAGCGAATTCTTCCGCTCCATCAGCAGCACCGTTCGTTTGCCCTGCGTCGCCTCGATGGTTTCCGCCTTGATCATCGGCTCGCGGGAAAACGCCGCCTCGGCGGGGCTGGGAAATCCGATCTCGATGGAATATTTCAGGCGGTCGAATCTGGCCGACAAACGCAGCCGTCCATCCTCGCCACGTTTGCGGACGCCTGACCAGCAGACCGAATTAAGTCCGCCCTCCTCGGCGATCGTGCGCGTGATCCGCCCGGTCGCCGCGTCGCGCAACAGCGAGAGGGATTTGTAGAGATTGGATTTGCCGACGCCGTTCTCGCCCACGAACACGGACAGCGGGTGGATGGGGAGGGAGAGCCGCCGGATCGAGCGATAGTTCGAGATCGCAATATCGGTCGGACGCATCAGGTGCTCTCGGTCGGCGGGCTGGCTGTGCAGTCGCGACGCGAGTTGCACATGCTTTCAATCCAGGGATGCAGTCTGGATCGACGAAGCCGCGAAGGCAAGCGGACGGATTGCGGAATCCGGCTTACTGCGAAGGACCTGCCCCACACTCCGCTGTCATCGCCCGGCTTGACCGGGCGATCCAGTACTCCGAGGCGGTCGTGATTAGATCGATGGGCCGCGGCGTACTGGATGCCCCGCCCCCGTGCGCAATTGCGCACTAGGCGGGGCATGACAGTGTGCCCTATGGCCGCACCGGTGCCGGCGGACCATACGCCTCGCTGTCCTTCGCCACCTTCTCCCTGTCTCCCGCCAGCACCCGCTGCACCGAGACGAAGAACACCGGCACCATCAATAGCGCCAAAATCACCACCGCGATCATGCCGCCCATCACGACGCTGCCGAGCGCCTGCTGGCTGGCGCCGCCGGCGCCGTGGGCAATCGCCATCGGCAGCACGCCGCAGATGAAGGCAAGACCGGTCATCAGGATCGGGCGGAAGCGCAGGCGGCAGGCCTCGATCGTCGCTTCCACCAGCGGCTTGCCTTCTTTGCGCAGATCCTTGGCGAACTCGATGATCAGGATCGCATCCTTGGCGGCGAGACCGATGATGGTGATCAGGCCGACGGTGAAATAGACGTCGTTGGGCAGGCCGCGCAGCATCGCCGCAAACACCGCGCCGACGATGCCGAGCGGCACGGTGAGCAGCACCGCAAGCGGAATGGTCCAGCTCTCATAGAGCGCGGCGAGACACAGGAACACCACGAACACGGAGAGCGCGAGCAGGAACGGCGCCTGCGAGCCCGACAGCTTTTCCTGCAACGACTGACCGGTCCATTCGTAACCGAAGCCGCGCGGCAGCTTGCCGGCGAGCTTCTCCATCTCGGCGATGGCGTCGCCCGAGGTGAAGCCGGGCTTTGCTTCGCCCGAGATGCGCACGGCCGGATAATAATTGAAGCCGGCGATCTGGGTCGGGCCGCGCGACCATTCGACCGTCGCGAAGGAAGAGAACGGCACCAGCTGACCGCGGCTGTTCTTGACGTTGTAGTTGAGAATGTCCTCGGTCTTCATGCGGTCGCGGCTGTCGGCCTGCACCACGACGCGCTGCATGCGGCCTCGGTTCGGGAAGTCGTTGATGTAGTTCGAGCCGAGATTGGTCGAGATGGTGTTGTTGATGTCCTCGAAGGTGACGCCGAAGGCGCCGGCCTTTTCGCGGTCGATCACGAGATTGACGACGCCCGCCTCGGGCAGGCCTTCGACATAGACCTTCTGCAACACGGGGCTGGCATTGGCGTCCGCGATCAGCTGATCGGCGGCGCGCATCAGCGCCGGATAGCCCTTCTGGCCGCGATCCTGGAGACGGAACGAGAAGCCCGAGGAGTTGCCGAGATTGTCGATCGGCGGCGGCTGCAGCGCCGAAATTTTTGCGTCGCGGATCGAAGACGACAGATCGCGGTTGATGTCATTGACGATCGCGGCAGCGGAATCCTTGGGCCCGCGCTCCGACCAGTCCTTCAACGTGATGAAGGCCTGCGCGGTGTTCATGCCCTGGCCCGAGAAGCTGAAGCCGGTGAGGAAGGTGACGTTGTCGACACCCGGCCGCTGCGCCAGGTATTTTTCCACCTTCTCGATCACCGCTTCGGTGCGGCCGTAGGATGAGTCCGACGGCGTCTGCACGTCGGTGGTGACGAAGCCCTGGTCGTCGACCGGCAGGAAGCCGCCGGGCAGGCTGACGAAGGCCCAGGACAGGCCGACGAGCAGCGCGGCATAGACCATCATCAGGCGACCGGTGCGCTTCAGCGAGAAGCCGACGGTGCGGGAATAACCCTCCTTGCCGCCTTCAAGCATGCGGTTGAACCAGCCGAATACGCCCTTCTTCGCGTGGCCGTGGCCGGCCGCGACGGGCTTGAGCAAGGTCGCGCACAACGCCGGGGTCAACGACAGCGCCAGGAAGGCGGAGAAGCCGATCGCCGCGACCATCGTCACCGAGAACTGGCGATAGATGATGCCGACCGAACCCGGAAAGAACGCCATCGGCACGAACACCGCCATCAGCACCAAGGTGATGCCGATGATGGCGCTTGAAATCTGCGACATGGCTTTCCGCGTCGCTTCCTTCGGCGGCAGGCCCTCCTCGGTCATGATGCGCTCGACATTCTCGACCACGACGATGGCGTCGTCGACGAGGATGCCGACCGCGAGCACCATGCCGAACATGCTGAGCATGTTGATGGAGTAGCCGGCGAGCAGCAGCGTGGTACAGGCCCCCAGCAGCGCCACGGGCACCACGATGGTCGGGATGATGGTGTAGCGGATGTTCTGGAGAAACAGGAACATCACCACGAAGACCAGCACCACGGCCTCCAGCAGCGTCGACATCACCTTCTTGATCGAGGCCTCGACCACGGGCGTGATGTTGTAGGGAATCTCGTAGGAGATATTGGCCGGGAAGAAGCGCGACAGCTCCTTCATCTTCGCCTCGACCGCGCTCGCCGTCGCCAGCGCGTTGCCGGTCGGCGACATCAGGACGGAAAGACCGGCGGTCGGCTTGCCGTCGAGGCGCGTATTGAACTGATAGCTGAGACCGCCGACCTCGATGCGCGCGACGTCGCGAAGGCGCACGGTCGAGCCGTCGGCATTGGCGCGCAGGATGATGGCGCCGAATTCATCCGGCGAGGACAGCTGGCCCTTGACCAGCACCAGCGCTGATGTGCGCTGGGTCGCGGTCGACGGCTCGGCGCCGATGCTGCCCGAAGCGACTTGTGCGTTTTGTGCCGATATCGCCTTGTTGACGTCGTCGGCGGTCAGCCCGTAGCCGACGAGCTTGGCCGGATCGACCCAGACGCGAAGGCTGCGCTCGGTCGAATAGAGCGTGGCGCGACCGACGCCGGGGATGCGCCTGACCTCACCGAGCACGTTGCGGATCATGAAGTCGCCGAGGCCGACCTCATCCAGGCTGCCGTCGGTCGAGTTCAGCGTGATGATCTGGAGCACCGCGCTCGAGGCTTCCTCGATCAAAATGCCCTGCTGGATCACCGCGCGCGGCAGCCGCGCCTCGACGCGCTTGATGCGGTTCTGCACCTCGACCGAGGCCGCGCTGGTATCGGTGCCCGGCTGGAAGTTGGCAATGATCTCGACCTGCCCGAGCGAGTCGCTGGTCGACTCGAAATTGAGGATGCCGGAGGCGCCATTGAGCTCCTCCTCGATCAGGCGTGTGACGCTGTTGTAGAGGTTTTCCGGCGAGGCGCCGGGATAGCTCGTCGAGATCGAGATCGAGGGCGGCGCGATGATAGGATATTGCGCGATCGGCAATAGCGGGATCGAGATCGCGCCGATCAGACAGATGAACAGCGCGACGACCCAGGCAAAGATCGGCCTGTCGATGAAGAAGCTCGGCATTTGCCGCTTTACCCCTGTTGTTTCGTTCAGGCTCGATGAAGTCAGGCTCGGCCGGTTGTCTGAGGTCCACCTCTCCCCAGCGGGGAGAGGTCGGATTGCTCCGGGCGATGCGAAGCATCGTCCAGAGCAATCCGGGTGAGGGGGGCCAGCGGCACCCAGTGCGATCAGATCCCCTCACCCGAATCGCATCTTGCGATGCGATCCGACCTCTCCCTACGGGAGAGGTGTTCTGAGCCCGGCGCGAGCGTTATCGCGTGACCTTGAGGGCGTGTCTGTTGTCCGCGCTCGCCTCGGCCTCGGACCAGGATTGCGGCTTGACCTTGTCGCCCGCCGCGAACTTCTGAAAACCTTCGACCACGACCTTGTCGCCGGCCTTCAGGCCGTCGGTGACGAACCAGATGCCGTCCTGCACCGAGCCGGTGCGAACGGGCTGCACGGCGATGCGGTCGTCGTCCTTGACCACGAACACCTCGCTGCCGCCGCCGCCATTGCGCTGGACCGCCTGCTGCGGCACCGCGATCGCATCGCTGTCGAGACCCTGGTCGAGGCGCACGCGCACATACATGCCCGGCAGCAGCTCGCGCTTGGGATTGCGGAACTCGCCGCGCAAGGTGACCTGGCCGGTGTGGGCATCGACCTTGGCCTCGGAGAACAGCAGCTTGCCGTCGAGCGCATAGACGGAGGTATCGTCGAGCACCAGGCGCACCTTGACGGCATCGGACTCGATGCGATCGAGATCGCCGCTCTCGAAGGCGCGGCGGAGCTGGTTGAGCTCGGTCACCGACTGGGTGAAGTCGGCATAAACAGGATCGAGCTGCTGCACGGTGGCCAGATTGGTCTCGTTCTGCACGACGAGCGCGCCCTCGCTGACCAGCGCCGCACCGACTACGCCGTCGATTGGCGCGCGCACGGTCGCATAATCGAGATTGAGCTTGGCGCGCGCGAGATCGGCCTTGCGGC
The DNA here is from genome assembly GCF_004114955.1 of Bradyrhizobium guangzhouense. Lineage (NCBI taxonomy): Bacteria > Pseudomonadati > Pseudomonadota > Alphaproteobacteria > Hyphomicrobiales > Nitrobacteraceae > Bradyrhizobium > Bradyrhizobium guangzhouense. The sequence continues at coordinate 1,316,902 of NZ_CP030053.1, read as the reverse complement.
CCTCGACTTCGGCCTGGGCCTGACGCTCGGCGGCGATGGTCTTCTCGTTTTCGGCTTCGGGCGCGGCGCGCTGGCTGGTCAGCGTCGCGATGCGGCGCGCCTGCTGCTGCGCCTGCATCAACGCGGCCTCGGCCTTGGCAAGCCCGGCCTCATTGGCCATCACCTCGACCTCGAACGGGCGTGGATCAATCCGATAGAGTGCGTCGCCCGCCTTCACCTCGCTGCCCTGGCGAAACAGGCGCTCGACCACGATGCCTGAGACGCGCGGGCGCACTTCCGCGACGCGCGTCGGCGAGATCCGCCCCGGCAGCTCGCGCACCACGGCACGGGGGTGCGGCTTGACCGTGACGATGCTGACGTCGGGTTCGACAGGTTGCGCGGCGGAAACAGCGGAGGAAGATTCGTCGCAAGCGCTCAGCAGCGGCGCAAAGGCCGCGAGCATCATTGCAACGCATGCCGATCGCGCTCGAAGTCCTGACATGAAGTTAAGTGCCCCAAGAATGTTGAAACCGATCAGGCCTCGCGCAACGCCCGTCCTGGGCAGTCGCTGCGCGGCTGATGCGATCAAAATAGAAGGGACGTGCTGCGGCGCAATGCATGGCGCGGGCGGCTCAATGTCACACGCTCTATCGCGCTGAGTTCAGGCTGATTTTCCGGACTCACCGGATTGTGAGTCTGGTTCCGGCATGGCGTGCTGCGACAGAACACCGCAACTCGGCCGCCGCTTCGTTTACAGAGACTTGCCGAACTGTGAACTATGGATTACATATCGTTCGTGACCGATGTCGTGCAGACGGATGCATTTCGAAACTGGCTTGCCGGGTTGCGCGACCGTCGCGCAGTGGCGCGCATCGCAAGCCGAATCGCATTGATCGAACGCGGCGCGCTTGGCGATGTGAAGTCCTTGGGCGGGGGGCTGTCTGAATTCAAGATAGACTACGGCCCGGGGTATCGTCTTTTTGCCGCGCAACGCGGAACCGTGACGGTCATTCTGCTCTGTGGTGGCGACAAGCGAAAGCAACAAGCCGACATCAAGCGGGCACGGGCGATGCTTGCAGAACTGGAGTAACGCAATGGCGCTGAAAACAACACCATTTGACGCGGCGGAATATCTGGATACGCCGGAAGCACAGGCCGAATTCATCACAGCAGCGCTGGAGACTGGCGACGCGGCGTTCATCCGTGATTCCGTGAATACGGTTGCGCGAGCCCGCGGCATGAGCGAGATAGCAAAATCGACAGGGCTGAGCCGCGAAGGGCTGTACAAGGCACTCGGCGAGGCCGGAAATCCGGAGTTCTCAACAATGTTGGGGGTATTGCGCGCGCTTGGCTTGGGTCTGACTGCGCGTCCCTTGCCCAAAAAGTCCGGCAAGCAGCGCAAGTCAGCGAAGCCGCGAACCCGCAAGGCTGCCTAGGCTCAAAGGTCCGCCGCCTTCATCCGATAGTGGCTGACGCCCCACTCCGTTCCGTCGGCGTAGCCGAACAGGCCTGCGGTGGCGAGGAAGAACCAGCGCCAGCGTCGCATCCATAGGTGAGTCTCGTCGCCATAGACGTCGCGCAAGGCGGCTTCGATCGCGTCGCGATGAGCGTCGAAATTGGCGAGCCAGTCCATCGCGGTGCGCTGATAATGCGTACCGCTCCAGCGCCATTCCTTCTCGACCTGGAAGATATCGGCATATTGCCTGATGAGCTGATGGCTCGGCATCACGCCGCCGGTGAAGAAATGCTGCGCGATCCAGTCCTCACGATTGGCGCGGTCGAACACGTAGGAGCCGGCGCGATGGGTGAAGATGTGCATGAAGAAGCGCCCCTCGGGCGCGAGCCACGCGCGCACGCGCGTCGTCAGCTTGCGCCAGTTCATCATGTGCTCGAACATCTCGATCGAGACGATGCGATCGAACTGCCCTTCCGGCGCGAACACGTTCATGTCCGATGTGACGACGCGCAGATTGAGCAGGCCGCGGCTCCGCGCGATGTCCTCGATATAGGCGCGCTGCGATTGCGAGTTCGAGACGGCGGTTACCTTGGCATGCGGAAACTGCCGCGCGATCCACAGCGACAGCGAGCCCCAGCCGCAGCCGAGCTCGAGGATGGTCTGGCCGTCGGCAAGGCCGGCGTGCTCGACGGTCTGGCGCAGAGCTTCCTCCTCGGCTTCCTGCAGCGTCGTCGCGTCCGTCTTGTAGAAGCAGGAGGAATATTTGCGGTTCGGGCCCAGCACCTGCGCGAAGAAGCTTTGCGGCACCTCGTAGTGCTGGGTGTTGGCGGCGTCCGTATGCTCGGCGATCGGCCGCAGCATCATCTTTCCGGCGAAGGCGGCATCGTCGGCGGCGGTCTGCGCGGCGAGGCGCGTTGCGGTGCGCGAGCACAGGCGCTGGATGGCGGCGCGGACCACGAGATCTGGCAGCGGCACGCGTTCGGCAGTCCCGATGATCGTGGACATGACGCTCATGCGGCCATTCCCTCTCGCGGTGGCAACGGAAAGAACATGCTGGTCCGGGATTGATAGACGCGGTAGCGCTCGCCGCGCGATCGCAGCATCTGCGCTTCCAAAGGCGGGATGCCGGTGACGTGGACCAGGATCCAGTACATGAAGATGGGCGCGAGCAGACTGGCCCAGCCCCAGGGATAGCCGGCCGCAAGGCCGATCACGGGATAAGCGAGCCAGCCGAACCATTCGAAGAAATAATTGGGATGGCGCGACCAGCGCCACAGCCCGGCATCGCAAACCTTGCCCTTGTTGGCGGGGTCGAGCCGGAAGCGGCGCAGCTGCGCATCCGCCAGCGCCTCGCCCGCGATCCCGATCAGCAGGATGACGGCCCCCAGGATGTCCTGAATGCGCAAGGCCGGCGCCGGCACATGCGCGGCCACGAAGATCGAAAACACCAGGGGTACCGAGCCCAGCGCCTGGTTTTGCAGGAAGATGAACATCCGCCTGGGGGCGTTGAGGCCCCATTCCGCGGCAAAGGCGGCGTAGCGGGGGTCATCGGTAATCCCTGAGGTGCGGATCGCGATATGGGTGCCGAGCCGGAGCGACCAGACCGCGACGAGACCGGCCACCAGCCATTGCCTGAGATTGGGCCCCTCGCCCGCGAGCGGCCACAGCGCGCTGCCGGCGCCGACCAGGCCGATCGCAAAGGTCCAGATCGTGTCGACCCAGCCGGAATTGCCGCTGCGCTGCTGCACGACCCAGGCGAACGCCATCAGAACCGCGAGCGAGAGCGCGATGGAAGCCAATCCCCAAAGAAACGTCGCCATGCAAAAAATCCGACCTAAGCCTGTGGAATGCCGAAGTTTTGCAAAATACGCTGTAATCAAAGCCCGGTTTCAGCTTTGGGTTCCGCGCTCCTTCCCGAAATCCGCACATCCGGCGCTTTTTTTGCACCCGGCCTGTGCCATAGTGCGGAGGCAAGCAAGCTTCGTAATGGATGATCCCGGCCATGCCGTCAGGCGCCTCGCCCCGCTCCGCCATCGACATCGAGTACACAAAACTGTCCTCGCCCAGCGTTTTTCTGGTGCGGATGCTGGTTTTCCTGGTGCTGTGCGCGCTGGTGGGGGTGGTGCTCTACAAGCAGATCATCCAGGCCTTCTTCGCCAATCCGGGCCTGAATGCCCTGATCGGGGCGGTGCTGTTCATCGGCATCGTGCTGGCTTTCCGCCAGGTCATCCGGCTCTATCCTGAGGTGTCCTGGGTCAACAATTTCCGCATCGCCGACCCGGGCCTGGCGCCGGCCCGGCACCCGAAATTGCTGGCGCCGATGGCGATGATTCTGGGCGGCGAGCGCACCGGGCGGATGTCGATCACCCAGACCACGATGCGGCACCTGCTCGATTCGATCGCGACGCGCCTGGATGAGGCCCGCGACATCTCCCGCTACATGACCGGCCTCTTGGTCTTCCTCGGCCTGCTCGGCACGTTCTGGGGCCTGATCGAGACGGTCGGTTCGGTCGGCAAGGTGATCGACGGGCTCAAGGTCGGCGGCGATGCCGGCGCGCTGTTCGACACGCTGAAGGAGGGGCTGGCCGCCCCGCTCGGCGGCATGGGCATCTCGTTCTCCTCATCGCTGTTCGGCCTCGCGGGATCGCTGATCCTCGGCTTCCTCGATCTGCAATCGAGCCAGGCGCAGAACCGCTTCTACACCGACCTCGAAGACTGGCTCGCCACCACCGTGCGCGAATACGGCACCGGCGAAGTCGCCGCGGTCGCGAGCACTGGTGGGGGCGGCGTTGCCAGCGGCGAGCTCCAGGCCGCCGTCGAGCGGCTGCGCTCCGTGCTCGAGGAAGGCAGCGCCAGTCGCGGTACCACGGCGGCGATGGCGAGCCTTGCCGAAGCGATCCAGGCGCTGGTCTCGCACATGCGCACCGAGCAGCAGATGATCCGCGAATGGGCCGACGGCCAGGGCGAGCAGAACCGCGAGATCCGCCGCCTGCTGGAGCGCATCGCGCGCCAGCCCGAGAAGAGTTAAGGACTCGCTGGGCAATCGTGCCCCGGACGCTGCGCAGCACGAAGTGATGCGCTGCAGAGCCGGGCCCATCGATGAGAGATTCCGGGTCCCGGCTCTGCGGAGCGGCGTTGCACGCTGCACCGCGTCCGGGACACGAGAGAACGGAGATGTAAATGGCTCTAGCCCGCGGCCGCCGCAGTGAAGGCGCCTTCAACTACTGGCCCGGATTCGTCGACGCGCTGTCGACGCTGGTGCTGTCGATCGTGTTCCTGCTCTCGGTGTTCCTGGTCGTGCAATTCTTCCTGTCGCAGGAAGTGACCGGCAAGGACAAGGCGCTGGAGCAGCTCAACGCCAAGATCGCCCAGCTCACCGAATTGCTGTCGCTGGAGAAGCTCGGCAAGCTCTCGCTCGACGACCAGGTCTCGCAGCTGAAGGCCGGCCTCGCCTCGGCCGAGAGCGAGCGCGACCGCATGAAGGGCCTCTATGAGGGCCTCGCCAATGCCGGCAACGACGCGCAAGGCAAGACCGCCGAGCTCGGCAAGGCGCTCGACTCCGAGAAGGCCGTCTCGGCGCGGGCGCTGGCGCAGATCGAGGTGCTGAACCAGCAGATCAGCGCGCTGCGCCGGCAATTGGCGGCGCTCGAAGAAGCGCTCGATGCATCGGAAAAGAAAGACAAGGAATCGCAGAACCGCATCGCCGATCTCGGCTCTCGCCTGAACGTCGCACTGGCGCAGCGCGTGCAGGAATTGTCGCGCTACCGCTCCGAGTTCTTCGGCCGCCTGCGCGCCATTCTCGGCAATCGCCCCGATATCCGCGTGGTCGGCGACCGCTTCGTGTTCCAGTCCGAAGTGTTCTTCGACACCGGACAGGCAACGCTGCTGCCTGAGGGCAAGGCCGAACTCGACACGGTCGCGGCCGCCTTGATCGAGCTCGACAAGAAGATCCCGGCCGAAATCGCCTGGGTGCTGCGCGTCGACGGCCACACCGACGTGCGGCCGGTCAACGGCCCGAACTTCAAGTCGAACTGGGACCTGTCGTCGGCGCGTGCGATCTCGGTGGTGCAATATCTGATCTCGCTCGGCGTGCCGGCCCAGCGCCTCGTCGCCGCCGGCTTTGCCGAATTCCAGCCGCTCGACCCTGGCAACACCGAAGAGGCCTACAAGCGCAACCGCCGCATCGAGCTGAAGCTGACGGAGCGGTAGTGAGCGCGCTCCGCCTTCGCCCCTACGCAGACGCCGACGAAGCGGCCGCCATCGACCTCTGGCACCGGACCTGGCAGCAGGCCTACCCGCAGATCGACTTCGCCGCGCGGCTCGACTGGTGGCGCGAACGCTGGCGCAGGGATCTGGTGCCGAAGGCCCAGATCGTCGTCTCGGAACAAGATGGCACGCTGACCGGTTTCGTCACCATCGACGGCGAGGGCTATCTCGACCAGCTCGTCGTCGATCCCGATCATTGGGGCTCTGACGCGGCAAGGTTGCTGGTGGATGAGGCCAAGCGGCTGTCGCCTTCCGGCGTGACGCTGCTGGTCAACAGGGACAATGCCCGCGCCATCCGCTTCTACGAGCGCAACGGCTTTGCCCATGCCGGCGAGGACGTGAACCCGACCTCGGGACGGCCGGTGCTGAAGATGGCGTGGCGGCCGTGACTGATGTCACGGAAAGGCGCAGCGTGGTTTGCTGGCGTGACATCAGGCGGGCAGATGGAGAGGATCGATGCGGCTGAGCGATCTGGCCAAGGGGTCTTCGGTGTTCCTCGGCGTCATCGTCGCCGGCTATGTGTCGACTGTTTATGTCGACCAGCGCCTGGCCTCGCCGCCCAAGGCCGCAACTCAAACGACGGCCTCGCCAGCTCCGACGAGCACCCCTGCTCCGACGGAAAGCCCCACCAACGGCGGCTCCGCCTGTATCGGTGAAGGCGGAAGCTGGAAGAACTGGCCGTGGCCGAACGTGCCGATGGGCTCGCCGAAGTGCAAGTGAGATCACCGCTCCCAAACTCAAAGGCGAAGCTCTCTCCGCCCGTCATTGCGAGCGCAGCGAAGCAATCCAGAGTCTTTCGACGGAGGGATTCTGGATTGCTTCGCTGCGCTCGCAATGACGAGAACGTGGAAGCATCAGGCCTCTCACTGCCAGCGTGAGCGGCGACATGCTGAACGTCTCACGCCCCCTCGAACTGCAGCCGCGCCAGCCGCGCATAAAGTCCGTTCGCTGCCACGAGCTCGGCATGCGTGCCCTGCTCGACGATCCTGCCCTGGTCCATCACCAGGATACGGTCGCAGGAGAGCACGGTGGCGAGGCGGTGCGCGATGACGAGCGTGGTGCGGTGGCTCATCAGCTCCTCGAGCGCGGTCTGCACCAGCGTCTCGCTTTCGGCGTCGAGCGCGGAGGTCGCCTCGTCCAGCAGCAAGAGCGGCGCATCGCGCAGGATGGCCCGCGCGATGGCGATGCGCTGGCGCTGGCCGCCTGACAGCGTCACGCCGCGTTCGCCGAGTGGGGTGTCAAAGCCTTCGGGCAAGCGGCGGATGAATTCGCTGGCATGCGCGAGCTCTGCGGCACGCTCGACCTCGGCATCATCAGCATCGGGCCGACCAAAACGGATGTTTTCGCGGGCACTCGCGGCAAACACGTTGGATTCCTGCGGCACCAGGGCGATGCGGGAGCGGAAGTCGCGCGGATCGGCTGATTTCACCGGCACGCCATCGAGCGAGATCGCGCCACCCCTGGGATCGTAGAAGCGCAGGAGGAGGTGGAAGATCGTGCTCTTGCCGGCGCCGGACGGGCCGACGATCGCGACCTTCTCGCCGGGCCGCACCGCAAACGACACGGCATCGAGCACATTGACATCGGGCCGTGCGGGATAGGCGAAGCTGACATGATCGAAGCCGACCTCGCCGCGCCCGGGCAGCGGCAATGCGCGCGGCGATGCGGGCGCCGCGATCTCGGGCTTCACATGCAAGATCTCGAACAGACGTTCGGCCGCGCCTGAGGCCGCCGACACCTCGCCCCAGACCTCGCTGAGCTGGCCGAGCCCACCGGCCGCGAACGCTGCATAGAGCACGAACTGGCCGAGCCGGCCCGGCGTGATCGCGCCTGTCAGCACGTCATGCGAGCCGATCCAGAGGATGCCGACCACGCTTGTGAACACGATGAAGATGACGATGGCGGTGAGAACCGCGCGAGCCTGGGTCGAGGTGCGCGCGGCCTCATAGGCCTGTTCGACCTCGCCCCCGAAACGCTTCGCCGCCAGCCCCTCGCTGGTATAGGCCTGCACGGTGCGGATCGCGCCGACCAGTTCGCCGGCATAGGCAGACGCATCGGCCAGCGTGTCCTGCGCATTGCGCGACAGCCGCCGCACCCACCGCCCGAACGCGACCAGCGGTAGCACGATCAGCGGGATCGCCAGCAGCACGAAGCCGGAGAGACGCGGGCTGGTGATCACCATCATCGCCGCCGCGCCAAGGAACATCATCAGATTGCGCAGCGCGATCGACACGGAGGCGCCGACCGCGGATTTGATCTGCGTCGTATCGGCGGTGAGCCGCGACACCAGTTCGCCGCTGCGCGCGGAATCGAAGAAGGAGGGCGACAGCGACAGCAGATGCCCAAACACGTCGCGCCGGAGATCGGCGACGATGCGCTCGCCGATCGTCATCACGAGGTAGTAGCGAGATGCGCTCGCCAGCGCCAGCACGGCGACGACGGCGATCATCACCGAGAAGTAGTTGTTGATCATCGCGATGCCTTCGGGCGTCAGCCCGAAATCGATCATCCGACGCACCGCGACCGGCACCAGCAGCGTGGTCAGGGCCGCAACCGTCAGCGCGACGAAAGCCAGCGCCGCCCGGCCGCGATAGCGGGCGACGTAGGGCGCGAGCGCCATGAGGGGTCGCAGCTTGGCCCGGCCCTTGGCCGGTTGCTCGATCAGTTCGGCTTCGATCGAGGCGGCCTCGGTAGGCCCGGTTTCAAGCCGTTCAACAGCGCTCATTGGAATCCGACCAAAAGAGAGACGTTGGCTCCACATAGGCCGCGGCACGGGGCGAGGCAAATCCGGGATGTACCGTAAGGAACGGCCCGGTTCTCGAGTCCCGACAATGGCTTGTTTTAAGGGCTCCTGTGGGGTATAGACCCCGCCAAATCCGTCATTCGATAGCCACTCAAGCCGGGCGCCGGGCGCCCTAGGAATTGCCATGAAAGCCGAAATTCATCCAGATTATCATACGATTAAGGTCGTGATGACCGACGGAACCGAGTACCTGACCCGCTCCACCTGGGGCAAGGAAGGCGACACGTTGAACCTCGACATCGACCCGAAGTCGCACCCGGCCTGGACCGGCGGCAATGCCCAGATCATGGACCGCGGCGGCCGCGTCTCGCGCTTCCAGAAGAAGTTTTCGGGCTTCCTCAAAAAGGATTGATCTGGCCGAAAAGGCTAGAACGGAAAACGCCCCCGGGAGACCGGGGGCGTTTTTGTTTTTGGGGAAACCGTGTCCCGGACGCGCTGCAACGCTTTGGCGTTACTGCGCTGCGTCCGGGGCGCGAGACCCGCGTTACGAGCGCGGCGGATACGAAAGCGAAGCTTGCCGCTGCGACCCTACCGCTCGAACGCGGCCTTCAATGCGTTGAGATGCGGCACCAGCGGATTGCCGATCGCGATGTGGTCGGCCGGCGGGGTGTGGATCGAGCTATCGAGCCGGCGCACGCGGGTCTGCAGGCTCATCGAGCGATGGATCAGATCCTGGAGCTGCGTCGGCAGCTTCTCGATGGTGTCGGCCGGACCGGGATCGGCGGCGGTGAGTTTGACCTTGGTCTTCTCTCTGTTGGCCTGGACCAGCGTCATCTCGCCTTCCTTCACGGCGCGGTGCAGCAGCAGCCAAGAGGCGAGCTGCATCAGGCGCGTGGTGAGGCGCATGCTCTCGGTCGCGTAGGTGAGGCTGACGGCACGATCGAGCGCCTTGGCCTCGTTGCGGCCCGCGCCGTCGAGATAGGCAGCGGTCTCTTCGACGAGATCCATGCCCTCGCGGAACAGGGCGCCGAACGCCGCAGAATTGGTGAACCGCTCGCTGAGTTGAACGAGCGCGCCGTCGGCTTGCAAACGTTCCATGGTTAACGCCCCTTACGCAACTGTTTACCGACCCGGCTTTGGCGCCGGCTTATGATGAACAAATCATTGCGCGGGGGAATGGCGGAGTCCAGCGACAAGCGCGGATATGGTTTCCGCGGGTCATTCTTGGAAACTCAACCGGAACGCGATGCTTTGGCGCAAAAAAAGAGCCGCCGGAGACCGGCGGCTTTGAAAGTTGATAACAGGGAGGCGTCAAACAGAGTGGACAGGAGCCACTCGGTGTCCAAACGAGGACAGTTCCAGTCATAAACTCGAAAGCTTAATGCTGCGTAAACGAACGATTATTTTGAGGGTTCGTTAGCCATGTCGGCCAATGGGCGAGCCACGCGCGTGCCCCGGACGCAGTGCGGCACGTAGTGCTGCACTGCTGAGCCGGGGCCCAGTCCTTTGGCTGAATGTTCGGAGAGACATGGGTCCCGGCTCTGCGGAGCAGCGCTATGCGCTGCACCGCGTCCGGGACACGAGAGTTGAACGGTCGACGACTACGTCTTGAAGACGCTGTTCGCAGCGTCGCGCGAGGCGCGCTTCTTGGTGGCGGCTTCCTCCAGTCTTGCGATCTCGGTCTTGAGCAGGGCGACGCGCTCGCTCAGTTCCTCGACCGACAATAGTGAGAGATCCTGTCCGATCTCGTGGGTCACCTTCTTGCGCGGGCGGTCGTCGTCGTCCATCGGCATCGCCGTTCCTCCTCTCGTCCGCTGGCCGGACCACACCGCCTGATACACGGCTTGGCGGTTGCCAGTCCGGACTGCGCTGGCTAATCAAAGACCTCGTTTCCCTCGCACCTTTGCTCAAGGACACATCATGGACAAGCTGCCCGCGCAAATGACCGTGGTCGCCATCTCCAAGCCGGGCGGACCGGAGGTGCTCGTGCCGGAACAGCGGGCTGTGCCGCTCCCCGGTCCTGACGAGATCCTGGTCAGGGTGCAGGCCGCCGGCGTCAACCGGCCCGACGTGGCGCAACGTTCCGGCGCCTATCCGCCGCCGCCCGGCGCCAGTGACCTGCCGGGCCTCGAGATCGCGGGCGAGGTGGTCGCGGTCGGCAGCAACGCCAAGCGGCACAAGATCGGCGACATCGTCATGTCGCTCGTCGCCGGAGGCGGCTACGCGCAGTACTGCATCGCACAGGACGCCCAGGCCATGAGCGTGCCGCCGGCGCTGTCGATGAAGGAAGCCGGTGCGCTGCCGGAAACCCTGATGACCGTCTGGCACAATGTGTTCGAGCGCGGCGGCCTGAAGGCCGGCGAGACGCTGCTCATCCATGGTGGCTCCTCCGGCATCGGCACCATGGCGATCCAGCTTGCGAAAGCATTTGGCGCGAAGGTGTTCGTCACCGTCGGCTCGCAGGACAAGATCGACGCCTGCCTCAAGCTTGGGGCGGATCGTGCGATCAATTACAAGACCGAAGATTTCGTCGCGGTGGTGAAGGAAGAGACCGACAAGATCGGCGTCAACCTGATCCTCGACATGGTCGCCGGCGACTATGTCGACCGCAACTATGACGCCGCGGCCGTCGACGGCCGCATCGTGCAGATCGCGACCCTCAACGGTCCCAAGGTCAGCGTCAACATCGCCAAGGTGATGGTGAAGCGGTTGACCCATACCGGCTCGACCTTGCGTCCCCGTAGTAATGCGGACAAGGCGGCGATGGTGGCTGCGATTGAGGCGAAAGTGATGCCGCTGCTGCGCGAAGGCCGGGTCAAACCACTGATGGACAGCGCTTTCCCGCTGGAAAAGGCCGCCGACGCACACCGGCGCATGGAGACGTCAGCACATATTGGCAAAATTGTGTTGGAGGTCTAGGCCGCTGGCCCATCAAACCGGGCGGAAACCCTTTGATTTTCTTGGCTTTCGTGGCATCAATCGCGAAATGCCGAACCACTTCCGTCCGGTCTGAAATCGTCCTTACGTGCCAGCCTTGCGTGCCTTCTTGCACCCAGAGTTTGCGTCGAACGCGGAGAATTGACCTTGCGTCTGATCAGGTGCCTCGCGCGCATCGCGCTGGGCCTCATGATTCTTGTCGCCGCGTCCCCTGCACGCGCGCTTGACGCTGTCAGCGTCCGCAGCGACGCGCCCGCGATCGACCTCACCGGCGTGCTCGAGCATCAGCGCAGCGACTCTGACCGCATCCAGGTGTCGACCGCGCCCGGCACCGACGGCATCGTCCGCCGCATCGAGGTGCGCGCGCGCGAAGGCGGCCAGAACTGGGTGGTGTTCGCGCTCGCCAACAACACCGACGACCAGCTCGACCGCCTGATCGTCGCCCCTCATTACCGCATCGTCTCGTCGGGGCTGCTCTGGCCCGACCTCGGCCTGTCGCGCATCGCGACCATTACGCCGTCGATCGGCGACCGGCCGGAACGGCAGGAAAGCGCGACCGCGGACGTGTTCCGCATCACGCTCGACCCCGGCGCCGTCGTCACCTTCGTCGCGGAGCTGCGCACCGACAAGCTGCCGCAGCTCTATCTGTGGGAGCCGGATGCCTACAAGGACAAGGTCAACTCGTTCACGCTGTACCAGGGCATCGTGATCGGCATCTCCGGCCTGCTTGCGCTTGTGCTGACCATCCTGTTCGTGGTGAAGGGCAGCATCATGTTCCCCGCCGCGGCGGCGCTGGCCTGGGCGGTACTGGTCTATATCGGCGTCGATTTCGGCTTCTGGGGCAAGGTGCTCGACATGTCGAACAACGCCGAGCGCATCTGGCGCGCGGCGGGTGAAGCGATCTTGGCGGCGACGCTGCTGGTGTTCCTGTTCGCCTATCTCAACCTCAGTCGATGGCATGTGCGCTACTCTCACATCACAGTGGGCTGGCTCGCCTTCCTGGGCTCGCTCGTGGCGCTCGCCCTGTTCGACCCGGCCGTCGCCTCGGGCATCGCGCGTATCTCGCTGGTGCTGATCGCCTTCGCCGGCTTTGCGCTCATCGTCTATCTCTCCACCCACGGTTTTGACCGCGCGGTGCTGCTGATCCCGACCTGGTTCCTCCTGGTGGTCTGGGTGGTCGCGGCCGGCATGACGGTGGCGGGCTCCGTCACCAATGACATCGTCGGCCCTGCCCTGCTCGGCGGCCTGGTGCTGATCGTGATGCTGATCGGCTTCACCGTCATGCAGCACGCATTCGCCGGCGGCGGCGCCACCACCGGCGTCGTCTCCGACATCGAACGGCGCGCGCTGGCCCTGGCCGGTTCCGGCGATCTGATCTGGGACTGGGACGTGTCCGCCGACAAGGTCTTCACCAGCCCCGAGACGGAAGCCTTGCTCGGACTGAAGCGCGGGACACTCGAAGGACCCGCAGCCTCGTGGCTGGAGGTGCTGCATCCGCTCGACCAGGACCGATTCCGCGCCGCGCTCGACAGCGTGCTCGATCAGCGCCGCGGTCGGCTGGTGCAGGATTTCCGCCTGCGCACCCCTGACGGCCATTTCATGTGGTTCGCACTGAAGGCGCGCCCGGTTGTCGGCTCCGACGGTGAAGTCTCGCGCGTGGTCGGCACGCTCACCGATGTCACCGAGCTGCGCAACGCCGAGGAACGCCTGCTGCACGATTCCGTGCACGACAATCTGACCGGCCTGCCCAACCGCAAGCTGTTCATGGACCGGCTCGGCGCGGTGGCGAATTTCGCCAAGACCATGCCGACACTGCGGCCGACGCTGATGGTGATCGACCTCGACCGCTTCAAGCAGGTCAACGATTCCGTCGGGATCGCGGTCGGCGATTCGATCCTGCTGACGCTGGCCCGCCGCCTCACCCGCATCCTGAAGCCGCAGGACACCCTGGCGCGGCTTGCCGGCGACCAGTTCGGTCTGATCCTGCTGTCGGAGCAGGACCCGGCGCGGATCACCAACTTCGCCGAGACCATCCGCAAGACCATCCGCGCCCCGATCGCCTTCAACGACCGCGAGATCTTCCTGACGGCGTCGATCGGCATGGCGCTTTCCGATCCGCAAACGCAATTGACGGACGAGATCATCAAGGACGCCGAGCTTGCGATGTATCATTCCAAGCGCATCGGCGGCGACCGCATCGACGTCTACAAGCCGGCGATGCGCGCGCGGAAGACGGACCGCCTGACGCTGGAGAGCGAGCTGCGCCGCGCCATCGAGCGGCAGGAGCTCACCATCCTGTACCAGCCGATCGTCCGGCTCGAGGATCGCTCGGTCGCCGGCTTCGAGGCGCTGGTGCGCTGGGATCATCCCAAGCTCGGGCGCATGGCGCCGTCGGAATTCATCACCATCGCCGAAGAGACCGGCCTGATCGTCGACCTCGGCATGTTCGTGCTCGACCAGACCGCAAAACAGCTTTCGATCTGGCAGCGCGCGATGCGCTCGCGCGAGCCGATCTTCGCGTCCGTCAACGTGTCCTCGCGACAGCTGCTACGCCATGATTTGATCCACGACATCAGAACCGTGCTGTCGCGATCTTCTGTCGCGCGCGGCACGCTGAAGCTGGAGCTGACGGAATCACTGGTGATGGAGAATCCGGAGCACGCGGCGCAAATGCTGACGCGGATCCGCGAGCTCGGCACCGGGCTGTCGCTCGACGATTTCGGCACCGGCCATTCCTCGCTCGCCTATCTGCAGCGGTTCCCGTTCGACACCATCAAGATCGACCAGTCGTTCGTACGCACCACCAATCGCGGCACGCGGCCGGTGATCCTGAAATCGATCATCGCGCTCGCGCATGATCTCGGCATGGACGTGGTGGCGGAGGGCGCCGAGACCGATTCCGACGCGGTCGAGCTGTATCAATTGGGCTGCGAATACGCGCAGGGCTTTGCCTTCGGCGAGCCGATGGACGCGGATGCCGCGATGCGGCTGCTGACGGAAGTGCGGCTGGAAGCGGCGAGCTGATCTTCTTTTTCCCTCTCCCCTTGTGAGGGTCCGCTCGCAAAGCGAGCGGGGGTGAGGGGTCATCTCCGCGAACGCGGTGCCTCAATTGAATTGCGAGCCCTGCGGACCGAACCCCTCATCCGGCGCTTCGCGCCACCTTCTCCCACAAGGGGAGAAGGGAAGAGCACGCCCAGCCCCTCACCTGCGCCGATCGGTCTTCATCTTCGTGAACCGCACGCTCTGGCCGTCCGGCATCCGCACCGCCTTGAAGCCTGCGGCCAGGCAGGCTTCGCGCTGGGGCATCTGGATGTCGGGGCTGCGCAGGCTGTCCCACCATGAGGCACGGTTGGCCGCGCGCGGCAGGGCTGCGCCGATGATCTCCTCGATCTGCTCGAAGGTCAGCACGAATTCCGCCTGCTTGTGCCGCATCAGATAATCACGTAGCGCGTCGTAGTCGTTCACGTCAGTCCTCTCGTCCGAAGCCCGGATCCCGCGGCCTGCCAGAAATCGCTAGCCGGATAAACCAATCCTTAACTCATCGCGGCAGTGCCGTCGCGGCTTAAACACTACGCAAGATTTCGGGCGCATCCACTAATATCGGGAGCAAAGGATGCTGTCTGGATGGCGCGAAGCCACGGCCCGCCGGCCTTGGCGTATCTCGGCGAAGCTGCTGATCATGACGTCGGTCGTGACGGTGATCGGCTTTTCCGCCATTTGCGTCAACGTCATGCTGGACATGCGCCGCGGCGAGGAGGCGCTGGCCCGCCAGACGCTGGAGAACCTCGCCACCTCGATCGACGCGGACATCAGTCGCAACATCGACATCTACGACCTCTCCCTGAAGGCGGTCGTCAACAACATGCTGCTGCCCGAGATCGCCACGGTCTCGAGGCCGATCCGTCAGCTCATCCTGTTCGATCATGCGACCACGGCGCGGCATTTCGGCGCCATCCAGGTGTTCGATGCCGACGGCAGGCTGACCATCGATGCCTCCACCCTCGATCCGCAAGCGGAGAACCGCGCCGACGAAGAGTATTTCAGGATTCATCGTGACAACCCGGACGTCGGACTGTTCATCAGCCATCCGATGCTGTTCCGCGGTGCCTTTTCGATCGTGCTGAGCCGGCGCATCAGCGATACCGACGGCGGCTTCCTGGGGGTCGTCGCCGGCTCGATCCGCTACACCTATTTCCACGAACTGTTCGAGCGGCTGAGCCTCGACCCCGACGACACCATCACCGTGCTCAAGCGCGACCGCACCATCATGATGCGGCGGCCGTTCGATCTCGACATCATCGGCAAGAATCTGGGAACGCAACAGGACTGGAAGCCCGACAATCTCAGGGCCGGCGGATCCTACGCCGGCAAGGGGCCGGTGGATCCGACGCCGCGTCTCTATGTGCGCAGCAGCGGCTCCGGTCCGTTGTTTGTCGTGGCCGGAAAACCGCTGAGCACGGTGTTCTCGCTATGGCAGCGGGAAGCGCTGCGCATCGGCGCCGTGGTGCTGATGCTGTCCCTGTTCGTGCTCGGCTCGGCCATCGTGCTCGCCCGCGAGATCGGCCGGCGCGCGGATGCCGAAAGCAAGCTCGAGGAGATGGCGACGACCGACGCGCTCACGGGCCTGCGCAACCGCCGCAAGTTCGACCAGGTCATCGACATGGAATGGCGGCGCGCCATGCGCCAGAAGACGCAGGTCGCGCTGCTGATGATCGATGCCGATCACTTCAAGGCCTATAACGACACGTTCGGTCACCAGGCCGGCGACCAGGTGCTGGTCGGCATCGCCATCTGCATCTCGGATTCGGTGCGCCGCGCCGGCGACTGCGCCGCGCGCTATGGCGGCGAGGAGTTCGCCGTGCTGCTGCCGAACATTTCGGCCACCGACGCGTTCAAGATCGCCGAGACCATTCGCGTCAAGGTGCTGGGCTGGTCCGACGGTGGGGCGGGATCGACCGTCTCCTGCGGCGTCGCCAGCCTCGCGCCCACGGCCGGCATGGACTGGGCCGTGCTGGTCGCCGCCGCCGACAAGGCGCTCTACGCCGCAAAGGCCGGCGGGCGGAATCAGTCGGTGGTGGCAAGCCTGCCGCAGCTGTCGCTGGTGGCGTGAGGCATTATGTCGTCCTGGCGATAGATCACGCGGTATGGGTCCTGGCTTTCGCCAGGACGACACCTTGGCCTACTGCCCCAGATATTTCTTCATCTCCGCAATCAGCCCCTCACGCAGCTCGGGGCGCTTGAGCGCGTAGGCGATGTTGGCGCGGAGGAAGCCGGGCTTGGAGCCGCAATCATGGCGCTCGCCCTCGAACTCGACGCCATAGAACTTCTGCGATTTGGCAAGGCCGATCATCGCGTCGGTGAGCTGGATCTCGCCGCCGGAGCCGCGCTCCTGGGTCTCCAGGATCTTGAAGATCTCGGGCTGGAGAATGTAGCGGCCGGTGATCGAAAGGTTGGAGGGCGCCGTGCCCTTGGCCGGCTTCTCGACCATGCCGTCGACCTCGAACATCTTGCCGGTGCGTTTTCCGACGCCGCAGATGCCGTATTGATGGGTGAGATGGTCCGGCACCGCCTCGACCGCGATCAGGTTCGACTTCTCGCCGAGCGTCGATGCCGTGTCGATCATCTGCTTCAGACAGCCCGGCGAATTGAGCACGAGCTCGTCGGGCAGCACCACCGCGAACGGCTCGTTGCCGACGATGTCGCGTGCGCACCAGACCGCATGGCCGAGGCCGAGCGGCGCCTGCTGGCGTGTGAAGCTGACGGCACCGGCTTCCGGCTGGTTCTGCGCCAGTATCTCCTGCTCGGCCTTCTTGCCGCGCTGGCTGAGTGTCGTGTCGAGCTCGAACATTCTGTCGAAATGATCTTCGATGACGTTCTTGTTGCGGCCGGTGACGAAGATGAAGTGCTCGATGCCGGCTTCCCGCGCCTCGTCATAGACGTACTGGATCAGCGGCTTGTCGACGATGGTGAGCATTTCCTTCGGCATCGCCTTGGTGGCGGGCAGGACGCGGGTGCCGAGGCCGGCGACGGGAAATACGGCTTTGCGGATTTTCATGGGATTGATCGAATACCTTGGGGCGCAGGTGAAAGAAGCAATGGCTTCTTGCTAGCGGTTTTGCAGCCGGTAACAAAGGCGGATGTTGGGCTCCGTTTCAGAGAATTTGCGAAAAAGGTGACCAGCAAAAATTCACCTTTGTTAAGATATTGGCAACCGTAACGAGGCCTCCTGATGGCGGATTTTCGGCCGGATGGACGGGATATGAGGCAATCGGTGGCAGGCTTGGCAAAACGCGGCGGATCTCTGGCGAACGCAACAATGATTGCGGTCGCGCTGCTGTTCCCTGTGTCTGCGGAAGCTCAGACGCAAAACGGCCTGTCGAACCTGTTCGGCGGTATTTTCTCCGGCTCGGGCGCGGCACCGTCGCAGCCCGCCCCGGCCCCTGGGGGGGCCCTGCCCTGGAGTGGCGAGGACGGCGCGTCCGGCCATCCGCTGATGACGGCGGCTGCGATCCGCGAGGCGGCCGGCAATTTCGACAATTGCGTTGCGGGGATGTGGCCGGACGCCGCACGGCGCGGCATCACGCAGGAGAATTTTCAGCGCTTCACAGCTGGGCTTACGCCCGACCTGCGCATCATGGACCTGATGGATTCGCAGCCGGAATTCTCCAAGTCGATCTGGGACTATCTCGACATCCTCGTGAACGACAACCGCCTCGCCAGGGGCAAGGAAATCCTCGCCCAATACAAGGCGCAGTTCGACGCGACCGAAAAGGCCTATGGCGTCGACCGCTATATCATCGCGGCCATCTGGGGCATCGAGTCCAACTATTCGACGCAGATGGGCGACCGCAGCGTTTTGCAATCGACCGCGACTCTCGCCTGCATCGGCCGCCGCCAGGGCTATTTCAAGGACGAGTTCCTCTCGGCACTGGAGATCCTCAACCGCGGCGATCTCAGGCCCGAGCAGATGCGCGGCTCCTGGGCCGGCGCCTTCGGCCCGACCCAGTTCATGCCGACCGCCTTCAAGCGTTTTGCCGTGGACGGCGACGGCGACGGAAGGCGCGACGTCGTCGACAACCCGACCGATCTGATCGCCTCGACTGCAAACAACCTGAAGAAAGACGGCTGGCAGAGCGGCCAAACCTGGGGCTTCGAGGTCGTGGTGCCCGAGGGATTCAACTACATGCTGGCCGACCGCGCCAAGATGATGTCGATCGCGCAGTGGGAGAAACTCGGGCTCAAGCGGGCCACGGGCCAGCCGTTCCCGCATCCGGCGGAGAAAGCCTATCTGCTGGCGCCCGCCGGCGCGCAGGGTCCGGGCTTCCTGATGCTGCAGAACTTCCGTGTCATCATGAAGTACAATCCCGCCGAGGCCTATGCGCTGGCGATCGGCCATTTCGCCGACCGCCTGCGCGGCGGCCAGCCCTTCGTGCAGCCCTGGCCGCGGCAGGAGCGGGAGCTATCGAAGAGTGAACGACTGGAACTTCAGCAGCTGCTGGCCCAGCGCGGCTTCTACAAGGGCACCCCGGACGGCCAGTTCGGCGGCCAGACCCGGGATGCCCTGCGCAACTTCCAGGTCTCGATCGGGCTCCCTGCCGACGGATTTGCCACCTCCGACGTGTTGGACCGGCTGCGCGGGCGGTAAAAACGGCCTGAAAGTAACCCTGAGCGGCGATTTCGGCTGATCGGCGGTGTATTCCCTCAGGAATCTGCAAGAGAATTTGCCCGTTTGGCGCCCGATTCCGTTATTATATCGACCTATCTCCAAACCCCGTTGCGCGCGCCCGAGATCGCATGTCGAAGCCAAAATCGTTTTTCAAGGCGCTGACCGAGACCGGCCCGCTGATCGCGCTGGGGACGGCGCTTGCGATTTTGGTGTCGGTCGCGGGACCAGCCTCCGCGCAGTTCTTCAACTTCCCCGGCTTCGGCGGGCCGCCGCAGCGATCGGCGCCGCCGCCGCATCGTGGTGGCGGCTGGTTCGGCGGTGATTTCTTCGCACCCTTCCAGCAGCAGCAGCCGCAGGCTCCGCGCCAGGATTATTCGCGCGCGCCCGCCCCCGCCAAGCGCGACACCATTGCCGACAAGAACGTGCTGGTGATCGGCGATGCCATGGCCGACTGGCTCGCCTATGGCCTGGAAGACGCCTACACCGAGCAGCCCGACATGGGCGTGATCCGCAAGCACAGGACCACGTCCGGCCTGATCAGATATCAGCCGAAGGGCGAGCCCTCGGACTGGGCCGCGGCCGCAAAGGGTATCCTGGAGACCGAGAAGCCTGACGTCATCGTCGTGATGCTCGGCCTCAACGACCGCATTTCGATCCGCGAGCCTGTCGCCGACAAGCCGGCAGATAAGGACAAGAAGAACGACAAGGGCGCGCGCGCCAAGCCGCAAGGAAAAAATGACGGCAAACCGGGTGAGGCGAAGCCCGGCGAGACCAAATCCGACACCGCTGCAAAGCCCGACGACAAGCCTGTCGACACCGACCTGCCGCAGGACGACGCCGATAACGCGGACACACCCGCAGCCCCGCCTGAAAAGGCCGCGCGCAATCCAAACGGCGTCTACGAATTCCGCGACGACCGCTGGGTTGAGCTCTACAGCAAGAAGATCGAGGAACTTGCGGGCGTCCTGAAGGCCAAGGGCGTGCCGGTGCTCTGGGTCGGCCTGCCTGCGATCCGCGGACCTAAGGGCACTGCGGACATGCTGTTCCTGGATTCGCTCTATCGCGAAGGCGCGGCCAAGGCCGGCATCACCTATGTCGACGTCTGGGACGGCTTTGTCGACGAGGCCGGCCGCTTCCTGCAGAAGGGCCCTGACTTCGAAGGCCAGATCCGTCAGCTGCGCAGCGGCGACGGCGTCTATTTCACCAAGCCCGGCGCGCGCAAGCTCGCACACTATGTCGAGCGCGAGATCACGCGTCTCCTCGCCGGCCGCTCCGGTCCCATCGCTCTGCCAAGCGAACCGGCGACGCCCGACACCAATGCCGAGCCCGGCAAGCCGCCGCCGCGGCCGCTCGCCGGCCCGATCGTGCCGCTGGTTGCGGCCTCGATCTCGACCGATCAATTGCTGGGTGGACCCGGCACGCGTCCCGCCGCGGTCGATGCGCTTGCGGCGCGGACGCTGGTGAAGGGCGAGCCGCTGGCCGCGCCCGCGGGCCGTGCGGATGATTATTCCTGGCCGCGCCGAGAGGTCGGCCGCGAGCAGGCCAAGGGCGATACGCCTGTTGCGGCGACCACGCCCGACGGCGGTGCTGCGGCGCCCGGAGCGCCCGGTACGCCTGGTGCAGCCGCTGCGATCGCGCCTCCCAGGCCGCCCGCGCCGAAGAAGCCGACGCCGCCGCAGCAGCCGGCGCAGGCAACCCCGTCGCTGCGCGATTTCTTCGGCTTCGGCTCGCCGCAACCCGCGCCGCGTCAACTGGCGCCGCCGCGCAACCCGAATCCTGCGATTCCGCGCCCGCCCGGCAATGTCGGACGTTCGGCGGAAGTGGTTCGGTAGTTGCGGTCATTCCGGGGCGCGCCTCTTGGCGCGAACCCGGAATCCATTAAGCGGTATTAACGGTGGCACGATGGATTCCGGGCTCGCGCCACGCGCGCCCCGGAATGACGCGTAGCTCAGCCGTAATAGCGCCAGCGCGGCGGCGGGCGACGTGCGGGGCGCGACATCAGAAGCGCGAGCGCGAAGCCGATGCCGCCGGCCACCAGCAGTGCACCGAGCGGATTGTCCTGCACCTTCTTTGACAGCGCCTGCGATCCATCGCGCAGCGTCTCGCCGCTATTGTCATACGCATCCTTGGCGTAGCTCGTGGCGGTGTCCGCCGCGTCGCGCACGGCGTCCTTGGCCTGGCCGTAGAGATTCTGCACGGTGCCGGCGGCTTCGCGCGCCTTGCCCGACGCCTGTGTCTGTGCGTCGCCTGCGAGATCGCCGACGGCGCCTTCTGCCCGTCCAGCGAATTCCTTGGCCGATCCGACGATCCTGTCCTTGTCCATGATGCTCCTCCTCCGGGGTCTGCCCAAGTAACCGATCAGGAGCAACGCAGTTCCACGGCTGCTGAGAGTTTGGCCTAGAGAATGAGCCCGCCATCGACCACGAGCGTCTGTCCAATCATGTACGACGACAGCGGCGAGGCCAGGAACAGGGCCGCACCGGCCATGTCGGCCGGCGTGCCCAATCGCCGCAGTGGAATCCGTGATAATGCACCTTCGAGCCGCTTGGGATTGTCGGTCGTCACCTTCGTCATCTTGGTGTCGACGAGACCGGGCGCGATACCGTTGACGCGGATGCCGTCCTCGGCCCACGCCTCGCCCAAGGTCCGCGTCAAGCCGACCGCGCCGGTCTTCGAGGCGTTATAGGCGGGATTGCCCATGGTGGAATGATAGGCCGCGGTCGAGGAGACCATGATCAACACGCCCTTCGAATCCCGCAACATGGAATGAAACCGCGTTGCGCACGCCATCAAGCTCATCAGATTGACTTCGACGACCTTGCGGAAGCCCGCCATCTCGAACTCGCCGCGGCGATAGATCACCGCGCCCTGCGCGAGCACGAGAATATCCAGCCGGTCGAACGACGGCTTGAACGCCTCGACCGCACCGGTGCTGCTGACATCGAGCTGTGAATACGCGAGACCGGTGAGATCGGAGCCCTCCTCGACCGAATATTCCGCTGCACGCACGCGCGTGCCAGATACCGCAACGCTAGCGCCTCGGGCGCGAAAGGCTTGCGCGATGCCGTTGCCGATACCGCTGGAACCACCGACGACCAACATCTGCTTGCCGGAGAAATCGAGCTCGTTCGCCATTGCGGCCTCCCCTTTTGTTTTTGCTTGTTTGACCTGTCTGCGGATCGATGCCAGCCTTGTCCATCTCATCACGAGAAACAAGAGCCACGAGGAAACAGCATGTCCGAATTCAAAGAGCTCAGCCGCTCCGTGAAGGGCCTGACGGTTCTCGTCACCGGCGCCGCCAGCGGCATGGGCCGCGCCACTGCTCGCGTGTTCGCGACCGAAGGCGCCAACGTCGCCGTCACCGATCATGACGAACAAGGTGCGAACGCAGTTGCCAAGGAGATCGCGGTAAGCGGCGGCTCGGCGAAATCGTGGAAACTCGACGTCGCCGACGGCGGCGAGATCAAGCGCGTGGTTGGCGATGTCGCCGCGCATTTCGGTGGGCTCGACATCGTCGTCAACAATGCCGGCATCTCAGTGCGCGTCGCGATCGACGACGAAGCTTATGAAGACGCCTGGGCCAAGGGCATCGCGGTGATGCTGACGGCGCATCCGCGCATCATCCGCGCAGCCCTGCCTCACCTGCGCAAATCGAAGTCGGCGCGCATCGTCAACATCGCCTCGACGGAAGCGCTCGGCGCCACCGCGCTGCACAGCCCCTATTCCGCAGCGAAGGGCGGTGTCGCCAGCCTGACGCGCTCGCTCGCGGTCGAGCTCGGCCGCGAGGGCATCACCGTCAATTGCATCTGCCCGGGCCCGATCCGCACCGCCATCACCGACCGCATTTCCGAGGAGCACAAGACCATCTACGCCAAGCGCCGCACCGCCCTCGGCCGCTACGGGGACCCCGAAGAAGTCGCGCATATGACCCTGAGCCTGTGCCTGCCGGCGTCATCTTTTCTCACCGGTGCGGTGATCCCCGTCGACGGCGGGCTGATGGCACGCAACGCGTGAGAGCCATGCGCGCCGGGCGTTGACAACCTTTGTTACGAGAGTAGCTTTTTCACCGACAGAGCGGGACCAACCGCTCGCAATTCGTGGGAGAGAACGCCATGACGATCGCCATCCGGCAGCTTCAGACGCATTTTGTCGGCGAGGTTTCCGGCCTCGACCTGCGAAATCCGCTCTCGCCGGATGAGGCCCGCGAGATCGAGTCCGCCATGGACACATACGCGGTGCTCGTCTTCCACGACCAGGACATCAGCGACGAGCAGCAGATGGCCTTTGCGCTGAATTTCGGTCAGCGCGAGGATGCGCGCGGCGGCAACATCACCAAGGCCAGCGAACACCGCCTCAACTCGGGCTTGAACGACGTTTCGAACCTGGGCAAGGACGGCAAGCCGCTCGCCAGGGACAGCCGCGCCAATCTGTTCAACCTCGGCAACTGCCTGTGGCACTCCGACAGCTCGTTCCGCCCGATCCCGGCGAAGTTCTCGCTGCTGTCGGCGCGCGTGGTGAACCCGAAGGGCGGCAACACCGAATTCGCCGACATGCGCGCGGCCTATGACGCGCTCGACGACGAGACCAAGGCGGAGATCGAGGACCTCGTCTGCGAGCACTCGCTGATGTATTCGCGGGGATCGCTCGGCTTCACCGAATATACCGACGAGGAAAAGGCGATGTTCAAGCCGGTGCTGCAGCGGCTGGTGCGGACCCATCCCGTGCACCGCCGCAAATCGCTCTATCTGTCATCGCATGCCGGCAAGGTGGTCGGCATGAGCATGCCGGAAGGACGCCTGCTGCTGCGCGATCTCAATGAGCATGCGACGCAAGCCGAGTTCGTTTACGTCCACAAATGGAAGCTGCATGACCTCGTGATGTGGGACAATCGCCAGACCATGCACCGCGTCCGCCGCTACGACCAGTCGCAACCCCGCGACATGCGCCGCGCGACGGTGGCGGGGACCGAGCCGACGGTGCAACAGCAGGCGGCGGAGTAAGCGCTACTCAGCAACCGCTGTCATCGCCCGGCTGGACCGGGCGATCCAGTAGTCCGTGACGGTCGTGATTCAATCGATAGGCCGCGGCGTACTGGATGCGCCGGTCCAGCCGGGGCATCCAGCGGAAGGTGACGCGCGACTCCAAAGTCGCCCCACCAGCTACGCGTGCCCGGCCTCGTTCGACAGCATGCCGGGATCGATGCCGATCTTGCGCAGCGCGCGGCCGTATTTCTCGTCGACGTCGTCGCCGAAGATCAGGTCCGCATCCGCGTCGCAATGCAACCACCCGTTGCCCTGAATCTCGGTCTCGAGCTGCCCGGGTCCCCAGCCGGCGTAGCCAAGCGCGAGGATGGCGTGCTTGGGGCCGGAGCCGTTGGCGATCGCGCGCAGGATGTCGACCGTCGCGGTAAGGCAGACGCCGTCGTCGATCCGCAGCGTCGCATTCTCGATGTAGAAATCGCTGGAATGCAGCACGAAGCCGCGGCCGGTGTCGACCGGCCCGCCACGCAGCACCTTCATGCTTTCGGCATTTTCAGGCAGCTTGATGTGTTCGCCCTTCTTGACGATGCCGAGCTGCTCCAACAATTCGGGAAAGTCGATGCTGCCCGCCGGATGATTAACGATGATGCCCATCGCGCCCTCGGCGGAATGAGCGCAGAGATAGATCACCGAGCGCTCGAAACGTGAGTCGCCCATCACGGGCATCGCGATCAGGAGCCGGCCGTCGAGGTAAACGGCGGAATTGGGGAGCCTGGGGCCTGCGCCGCGGGTGCTTTCGCCCGTCCTCTTGCCTGTGGGAGCCATCGGTAAAGCACTCCGGTTTGAATTCCTATCCTGATGTCGGGCCGCCCTGCTGTCAAATCAAGGCTTGCAGAGATAGGATTCGAGTGCATCCATCACAAGCAATTCAATGGTTTGACGAGGGGTGACCCTGTAAAGACGTGCCATGCTGACAAGAGTTCCCCTGCATGCGGCGATCGGCGTCGCGACAACCTTGCTTGCGTCGTCGTTGGCGCTGGCCGCCCATGCCGACGATGCGTCGCCGTGGCAGCGCGACGGACATTCCGCAGTGCGCCTGCTTGCGGGATCGCGCAGTGGTACGGTGCTGCTCGGCGGTATCGCCGTCCAGCTCGAACCCGGCTGGAAGACCTACTGGCGCATGCCGGGCGATTCGGGCGTTCCGCCACGGTTCGACTTCTCCAAGTCGGACAATGTCGAAGCAGTGACCGTGATGTGGCCGGCGCCGCTCAAATTCGACGATGGCGCGGGCGGCCATTCGATCGGCTATCACGACCAGATCGTGCTGCCCTTGCGCATCGTCGCCAAGGCGGTCGACAAGCCGGTGACGCTGCGCGCCGAGATCAACTACGCGGTCTGCGAAAAGCTCTGCATTCCCGTCGAGGCCAATGTCGAGCTCGGCTTCAACAACGTCGCATCGACTGAAGACGGCAATTTGCGCGCAGCACTCGATACCGTGCCGAAGCCGGCCAATATCGGCGACCCCAATCCGCTGACGATCCGCGACGTCAAGCGCGACGGGCCCAAGAACGTGGTGGTCGATGTCGTCGCCCCCGAGGGCAGCAAGGTCAATCTGTTCGTGGAAGGGCCGACGCCGGAGTGGTCGCTGCCGATTCCCGATGCGGTCGAACACAGTCCGCCCGGGGTGCAGCGATTTTCCTTCGAGCTCGACGGATTGCCGCCGGGCGTCAAGCCTGATGGCGCTGCGCTGAAATTCACGCTGGTGGGGCCGGACAAGTCGTACGAGTTCAATACGAATTTGGAGTGAGGCGAAGCTGTCGCTCTGCTCTCAGCTGTCGTCCCGGACAAGCGCGCTTCAGCGCGCGCAGATCCGGGAGCCATACGCCGCAGCAACAGCGCAGAGTGGCGCCGCAGCGTGCCCACCCAACCGAATCTTAACGAATGGTTGCTAAGTCCGGACGCTGCCGCGACATGCGAACGCCTGGGGATCTCGACTTGGCCGTGATGGATGCAGAACCCGCAACGACCGGACCGGCCGGGCTGATCGCACGGCTGCGCGGAAAACTGACGGGCGGCTCGAGCGAAGCATCGCTGACGCGGCGGCTCGCCGGCACCATTTTCATCATTCGCGTCATCAGCGCGGGCCTCGCCTATTTTTCGCAGGTGCTGCTGGCGCGCTGGATGGGGACGTCCGATTACGGCATCTATGTCTATGTCTGGACCTGGGTGTTGCTGCTCGGCAGCATGATGGATTTCGGCATCTCCGCCTCCGCGCAAAAGATCATTCCGGAATACCGCGCCAGCGGCGATCATGCGCTGTTGCGCGGCTTTCTGTCCGGCAGCCGCTGGCTGACCTTCGCGGTTTCCATGCTGGTCTCGCTGGCGCTTGCCGGCATCGTCAGACTGCTGTCGCCCTGGATCGATCCGGCCGAGGAGCTGCCGCTCTATATCGGCTGCATGACGCTGCCAGCCTTCGTCGTCGCCAACACCCAGGATGGCATCGCGCGCTCGCATGACTGGATGCAGCTCGGCCTGATGCCGCAATTCATCATCCGCCAGGCGCTGATCATCGGCATCACGGCCGGCGCGTTCCTGCTCGGCTATCGTCTCGGCGCCGTCGCGGCGATGCTGGCGAGCGCGGGCGCGGTGTGGATCGCGATGACCGGGCAGATGGTGGTGCTGAACCGCAGGCTCGCCGATCACATCGCGCCGGGGCCCAGGGCCTATGACATCGGCGGCTGGCTCGCGATCTCGCTGCCGATTCTCCTGGTCGAGAGCTTTTACCTGCTGCTCTCCTACACCGACGTGCTGGTGCTGCAACAGTTCCGCCCGTCCGACGAGGTCGGCGTCTATTTTGCCGTCGTGAAGACGCTGGCCCTGGTGTCGTTCATTCACTATGCGATGTCGGCAACCACGGCGCATCGTTTCGCCGAATACAACGCCAGCGGCGACAAGGCGCGCCTGTCAGCCTATGTCACGCATGCCATCGTCTGGACGTTCTGGCCGTCGCTGGCGGCAACCATCGTGCTGCTCGCCCTCGGCAAGCCGCTGCTCTGGCTGTTCGGACCGCAATTCGTTGTCGGCTACGACATCATGTTCGTCGCCGCTGTAGGCCTCGTGGTGCGCGCCGCGATCGGTCCCGTGGAGCGGCTGCTCAACATGCTCGGCCAGCAGAAGATCTGCGCGCTCGCCTATGCGCTGGCATTCGTCATGAACGTCGTGCTCTGCATCGCGCTGGTGCCGCGCTTCGGCGGTCACGGCGCCGCGGCCGCGACCTCGATCTCGCTCACCTTCGAGACAGTGCTGCTGTTTTGGATCGTGCGGCAGCGGCTGGGGCTGCACGTGCTCGCGTTTGGTAAATAGGCACGATGCACGCCCGCTTGGGCGTTGCTCCGGGGACGACTGTTTCCAGATGAGCGCGCGAAACAGGCGAAACCTCTCTCCATGGCCAGTCCGCAGCACAATTTTTCTTATTCTGTCCAACAGGTTGCGTCGCGGGGAAAGTTTATCCTACGTCATATTGCCCAACTGACGAGATAAACCTAGATTCGCTTAGCCATGATTGATCCGCTTTACGTCGCTTCCGGTTTCGGCGTCGGCCTGCTTGTCGGGCTGACCGGCGTGGGAGGCGGCTCATTGATGACGCCGCTCCTGATCCTGCTGTTCGGCATCCATCCGACCACGGCCGTCGGCACCGACCTGCTCTACGCCGCCGCCACCAAGACCGGCGGCAGCGTGGTGCATGGTTGGTCGCGCAGCGTCCATTGGCGCGCGGTACTGCGGCTGGCCTGCGGCAGCATTCCGGCAAGCGCGCTGACGCTGCTGGTGCTGTGGAAGCTGGATCTTCGAAGCGACATCGAGCGCAACCTGGTCAATCTGGTTCTGTGCTTCGCGCTGATCCTCACCGCGACATCGCTGATCTTCCGCAAGTCGATCATGGAGCGCTATCGCCGCCGCATGGAGCAGCTCGACGAGCGCACCACACTGATGGCGACCGTGATCACGGGCATCGTGCTCGGCGTGCTGGTCTCGATCTCGTCGGTCGGCGCCGGTGCTGTCGGCGTGACGGTGCTGCTGTTGCTCTACCCGCGCCTGCCGATGGCAACCATCGTCGGCTCCGACATCGCGCATGCGGTTCCGCTGACGCTGGTCGCGGGCATCGGACACTGGATGCTAGGCTCGGTCGATTGGGGTCTGATGGGCGTGCTGCTGCTGGGCTCGCTGCCCGGCATCATCATCGGCAGCTACAGCGCGACGCGCGTTCCCGAGACGGTGCTGCGCGTGGCGCTGGCCAGCGTCCTCGTCGTGGTCGCCAGCAAGATCATGTTCGCGGAGCTGAACCTGCAATCCGCGATCGTGACGGCGCTGGCCTGGAGCCATTGAAGCGGGAAGCGGTGCCCCATACGGGGTATCGGAGAGTGGATTAGCCAAAGGCGTAATCCACCATCTCTGCCTCTGTGGAAATAGAAGAGGTGGGTTACGGCTTCGCCTAACCCACCCTAGGGCATCGCGCCGTTACTCCGCGGTCCAGCCGCCGTCGATCGAGAGGTTCGTACCCGTGATCTGCGCGGCATCGTCGCTGCACAGAAACAGCGCAAGGGCTGCCACCTGCTCGGAGGTCACGAACTCCTTGGTCGGCTGCGCGTCGAGCAGCACATCGTTGATGACCTGCTCGCGCGTGAGGTTGCGGGCCTTCATCGTATCCGGGATCTGCTTCTCCACCAGCGGCGTCCAGACATAGCCGGGGCTGATGCAGTTGCAGGTGATCTTGCTGGTTGCGACCTCCAGCGCCACGGTCTTGGTCAGGCCGGCGATGCCGTGCTTGGCCGAGACGTATGCCGACTTGAAGGGCGAAGCGACCAGCGAATGGGCCGAGGCGGTGTTGATGATGCGGCCCCAGCCCTTCTTCTTCATGCCGGGCACGGCGGCGCGGATGGCGTGGAAGGCCGAGGACAGGTTGATCGCGATGATCTGGTCCCACTTCTCCGGCGGGAACTCCTCGATCGGCGAGACGAACTGGATGCCGGCATTGTTGACGAGGATGTCGACCGAGCCGAACGACTTTTCACCGAACGCGATCATCCCGGCGATCTCGGCCGGCTTGGTCATGTCGGCGGGCGAGTAGACGGCCTTCACGCCGAAATCGGATTCGATTTTCGCGCGCTCCTTCTCGATGTCCTCGGGCGAGCCGAAGCCGTTGATGACGACATTGGCGCCGGCAGCGGCAAACGCGCGCGCATAAGCAAGGCCAATGCCGCTGGTCGAACCGGTCACGACGGCGTTCTTGCCTGAGAGAGTACCCATCTTATTCGCTCCTTTTTGGCGGGGGCGCAGTAACGTCCCCCGTGAGATCGTAGGTCACCATGGTCTCGCCGGACTGCGGCCTCTCGAGCCATTCCTTGTGGCGCATCGACAGATGCACGTCGCGCACGCCGCTTTCCCAGTGCTCGACCATGGCGACATGCGAGAAGTCGTAGTCCTTGGACGAGGATTCGTAGTTCTTGCTGCGATAGATCAGGTGCACCACGGTGACAGTGCTCTCACGGGAGACCTTCGCAAGGAATTCAACAGTCGGGTCGTTCTTCAGATAATCGGGCAATTTGGCAATCAGATCGCGCACGGCGCGGCGGGCATTGTGGATCTGCTTGTTCTTGTCGGTGTTCATCCGCGTACGGCTGGAGAATCGGATGTCCTTCTCCCGCTCGGTGGCTTCCAGCAGCGAATTCGGCAGGTCGCCGCGGGCGCTGAACAAATCGACCTGAAAGATCAGCATGTCGCGGTCGACTTCGGCATCGAGCACGAAATCGAGCGGTGTGTTGGAGGCGATGCCGCCGTCCCAATAATGCTCGCCGTCGATCACGACCGACGGAAACCCCGGCGGCAGCGCCCCTGAGGCCATGATGTGCTCGGGGCCGATGAGCTTGCCGAGCTTCTTGAACTCGTAATTGTCGAAATATTTGAAATTGCCGGAGGTGACGCCGACGGCGCCGACCGACAGCCGGGTCTTCAGATCGTTGATGCGATCGAAGTCGACGAGGCGCTCCAGCGTCTTCTTCAGCGGCGCGGTGTCGTAATAGCTCTCGGCCTGCGGGCTGCCCGGCGGCCAGAGCGGCGCGGGCGGCAGGCGCGGCGTGAAGAAGCCGGGCACGCCGAAGGTCGCGATCAACGCGGCGCTGGTGGAGTTGAACAGCTCGCGGCTATGGTCGCTCTTGCCGATCGGCTTCCACGGTACCGGCGCCGAGACCATCTCCCAGAATTCCTTGAGCCGCTTGACGCGTGTGGCGCCCTCATTGCCGGCGATGATGGCGGCATTGACCGCGCCGATCGAGATGCCGGCAACCCATTCCGGCTCGAAGTCGAAATGGCACAGCGCCTGATAGGCACCGGCCTGATAGGAGCCCAGCGCGCCGCCGCCCTGGAGAACCAGGACACGCTGCGCCTTCGCGGGGACTGTTGCGACTTCCGGACTATGATCTGCCATATGGGAACAATAGCAAAAGGCGAGCCACCGTGGCGACAGTCTGTCGCGACGTCAATGCACCCGGGATCAAGTCTGGCTTATCGGGGATCGGTCGACGCCAGGATCATGGTCCAGAACACCTTGTACTTGGTGCCTGGAGCATAGCTCGCCGCGATGCCCAATTTTGTGACACCGCTCTTGAGCATGTTGGCGCGGTGCGGAGGGGAGTCGCGCCAGCCGGAAAACGCTTCCGCCAGCGTATGATAGCCGGCCGAGATGTTCTCGACCGCCACGGTCGCCGGATAACCGCCGGTATTGAGCCGTTTGCCCAGGGGGGCGCGGACATCATGGTCCATCTTGTTGGCGGCGGCCATGGCGCCCGACTGGGATTCGGCGAGCCGCATCAATTCGGGGTCTACCTCCACGGCGCCGAGCCCGTTATTCTGGCGATATTGCGAGATCATGATCGCGGCGGCAGGCGCATCAAGCTTGGCGCCCGGGACCGACATGTCGGCATACATCGACGGCTGCTGGACCGGCGCTTCATTGCCGGCGCAGCCGGCGAGAAGCAAAGTGAGAAGGATCGCGGCCGCAGCGCGCATGTTCAGGGGCCCCCAAATGAGGGGCCGTTGTTGCATACCAACCGTGGCTGAAAGGTGAATTTTGAGGAAAATCGACGCAAGTCGTTCCGGGGCGACGCGCAGCATTGAGCCCGGAATCTCGAGATTCCGGGTTCAGTGCTGCGCACGGCCCCGGAATGACGGTGCCTCAACCCGCAAATGTGCGGTAGCGGCAGGGCCGGAGACCGATCGTGTCGTCCG
This sequence comes from Bradyrhizobium guangzhouense, assembly GCF_004114955.1. Lineage (NCBI taxonomy): Bacteria > Pseudomonadati > Pseudomonadota > Alphaproteobacteria > Hyphomicrobiales > Nitrobacteraceae > Bradyrhizobium > Bradyrhizobium guangzhouense. The sequence goes on along the minus strand of NZ_CP030053.1, from coordinate 1,285,595 downwards.
GCGCCCAGTTCCCCGTCGCGAGGAGCATCGGCCTCGAGGCTTGGCGAGCCTGCGCTACGAAGTCCCTATCGTGTGGATGCCGCACTCGGTCTTGGCGCGGCCGCGCCAGCGACCCGCGCGCTCGTCCTCGTCCTCGGTCGTTCTGCTCGTGCAAGGCATACACCCAACCGAACGAAAACCCGACGCCGCAAGCGGGTGACGCGGCAATTTGGCGTGGACGAAGATCGCCTCGAGTTCCTCGCGCGAGACATTGGCGAACGGGTTGAACTTCAACCGCACTCCATCGGCCTCGACGACAGGAATATCGGCGCGCGTATTGCCCTGGAAACGCTTGCGGCCGTTGAGCCAGGCCGAGAACGGCTTTAGCGCGCGCGCCAGCGGCTCGACTTTGCGGATGCGGCAACAGGCATCGGGATCGGAGAACCAGAGGTCGCGATCCGGATCTTCGCGCGTCAGCGCTTCCTCGGCAGGCTTGATCGAGCGGACGTCTTTCAAGCCGAGCGTTGAAATCAACGTATCGCGATAGGCCAGCGTCTCCTCGAACAGCCAGCCGGTGTCGAGGAAGATCACGGGGATCGCCGGATCGACGTCCGCCATCACCTTGAGCAGCGTCGCCGATTCCGTGCCGAAGGACGACACCAGCGCAAGCTTGTCACGGCCGACGGTCTTCACGGCCGCGGCGATGATTTCCGCGGGCGATGCATCGCGCAAGGCGCGATCGAGCTCCTCTGCCGAAGGCAGCGCGGAAACCGGCGAGACCTGGGGAGCGATCGCGTTCACGTGCCGACACCTTCGGAGTGACGCAGCTGCATGCGCCGGTGCAAGGCCGTGATCCGGCCGTCGCCGGTCGGCTGGTAGAACACCGAATAGCGCTTTGCGGTCTGCATGAAGGCTTCCGCGTCGGCCTGCTTCTTGACCTCGAAGGAATCGAAGCCGGCGCGCAGCATGAACACGAACTGGTCGCGCAGGATCTGCCCCGTCGCCCGCAATTCGCCGCGATAATTATAACGCTCGCGCAGCAGGCGCGCCTGGCTGTAGGCACGACCGTCGCGGAAGGTCGGGAACACCAGCGCAACGGCGGCGACCTTGCCGAGATACGGCACGAGTTCGTCGATGTCGCGGTTGTTCGGCCAGATCACGCCGACCTTGCCGGCGCGCTTGAGCAGCGCATCTGCCTCGGCGATGAAGCGCTCGGCCGGCACGAGGATATCGCCGCTGTCGGGCAGCGGCGTGTCGACAGCCAGCTTGACGAAACGGTCGTCCGCGATTTTTCCGCCGTTAACGAGTGGCATAGACGCGCTCCTTGAAGGGTTCGACGCCGAGCCGCTTCACCGTGTCGATGAACAGCTCGTCGGGCCGCTCGCGCAGCGCAAGATAGGCTTCCACGACGTCCTCGATGACGTCTGCGACCTCGTCGAACTTGACGCCGGGGCCGATCAGATTGCCCAGCGCCGCACCCTCGTCGGCCCGGCCTCCGATGGTGATCTGGTAGACCTCCTCGCCGTTCTTCTCGACGCCGAGAATGCCGATATGGCCGACATGGTGATGGCCGCAGGCATTGATGCAGCCGGAGATGTTGATGTGGAGACGGCCGATCAGGTTGGCCAGCTCGTGGTTGGCGAAGCGCCGCGTCAGCTCCTGCGCGATCGGGATCGAGCGCGCATTGGCCAGCGAGCAATAATCGAGACCCGGGCAGGCGATGATGTCGGTGATCAGATTGACGTTCGGGGTCGCCAGGCCAAGCTTGTCGAGCGCCTTCCACAGCGCCGGCAAATCGCGCTTGGCGACGTGCGGCAGCGCCAAGTTCTGCTCGTGGCCGACGCGGATCTCGCCGAAGGAGTATTCGTCGGCGAGATCGGCCAGCGCGTCCATCTGGTCGGCCGTGGCATCGCCCGGGGGCTTGCCGATCGGCTTCAGCGAGATGGTGACGATGGAATAGCCCTGCACCTTGTGCGGGGCGACCGAGTTCTTGCGCCACGCCTCGAAGTCCGTGTCGGCCGCGGCCTGACGCAGCTCATCCGGCATGTGCGGCAGCTTCTCGTAAGCGGGATAGGTGAAGCGCGAGCGGATGTCCTCGATCACCTCGTCGTCGATCTGGAGCGAGGAGTTGCGGATATGCTGCCACTCTTCCTCGACCTCGCGCGAGAACTTCTCGATGCCGAGCTCGTGCACCAGGATCTTGATGCGCGCCTTGTAGATGTTGTCGCGGCGGCCGTATTGGTTGTAGACGCGCAGGATCGCCTCGATATAGCTGAGGATATCGCGGCCATGCACGAAGTGCTTGATCGTCTTGCCGATGAACGGCGTGCGGCCGAGACCGCCGCCGACGAGCACCTCGAACCCGGTCTCGCCCTTCTCGTTCTTGATCAACTTGAGCCCGATGTCGTGGATCTTGATCGCGGCGCGGTCGTGGTCCGACGCGGTGATCGCGATCTTGAACTTGCGCGGCAGGAACGAGAACTCGGGATGCAGCGTGGTGTGCTGGCGGATAAGCTCCGACCAGATGCGCGGATCCTCGATCTCGCCGGGCGCGACACCGGCCCACTGGTCCGAGGTGACGTTGCGCATGTTGTTGCCTGAGGTCTGCATCGCATGGATGCCGACCTTGGCGAGATCCTCCAGCGCGTCCGGCAACTCGGCGAGCTTGATCCAGTTGAACTGGATGTTCTGGCGCGTGGTGAAATGGCCAAAGCCGCGGTCGTATTTGCGCGCGACATGGGCCAGCGCCCGCAGCTGGTTCGACGCCAGCGTCCCGTAGGGGATCGCGACGCGGAACATGTAGGCGTGCAGTTGCAGATAGACGCCATTCTGCAAGCGCAGGATCTTGAACTCGTCCTCGGTGAGCTCGCCCGAGAGACGGCGCTTCACCTGGTCGCGGAACTCCGAGACGCGCTCGTTGACGAGCGTGCGGTCGATTTCGTCGTAAGCGTACATCAGCGAATGCCTTAAGCCTGGGCCGACTGACCGATGGTCACGCCGGTGCGGCGGATCTGTTCGCGCAGATTGCCGGGTTCGATCTTGCCGTCAGCGCCGACCTGCACCGGAGCGATATAGGGACCGATCGCGCCGACGTCATCGGCGACGGATTCCGCGAGCAGCGCCTTGGCCTCGTCGGAGTCGCGCACGATCGCGGCTTCCGAGAGGTCCGCGGACCAGCTCTTGGCGGCGGTGCGGTACACCACGATGCCGTCCCAGGTGCGGTTGGCGGTCACGACCGAGGGGCCGGCGATTTTGATCTTCTTCTGTTCGAGCGGGGAGGTCATTCGGCTGCATCCAATAGGTCAGAGATGATTTGCTTTGGGGTTTGACGACGAAGCGAGCCGGCATGCCGGACCACGTCGCCGATGATGAGGATGGCGGGACCGCCATTGGTCTGCCGCACGAGCTCGGGCAGGTCGCGCAGCATCCCGATCGCGCCTTGCGCGTCCGGCCGCGTGACCCGGGCGAACACGCCGACCGGCGTCTCCGGCGAGCGGCCGGCGGCGAACAGGCCCGCGCGCACGGCAGGTGCCGCGGTCATGCCCATGTAAACAACGACGGTCATCTTGGTGTCGGTCAGCGTCGACCAGTCGACGGTCTCTGCATCGCGTGCCTTGTGCGCGGTGAGGAAGGTGATGCGGGTGGCTTCATGACGGTAAGTGAGCGGCACTTCGAAATCGGCAGCGCCACCGAGCCCGGCGGTGATGCCGGGAATGATCGAATAGGCAACGTCAGCCGCGCGCAGCGCCTCCACCTCTTCGCCGCCGCGACCGAACACGAAGGGATCGCCGCCCTTCAGCCGCACCACGCGCTGGCCGGCTTGCGCAGCTTCGATCATGCGCGTGTTGATGGCGTCCTGGCCGATGCCGGGCTTGCCGACGCGGCGGCCGACGGGAACGCGCGTCGTATCGCGACGGATGCGATCGAGAATCTCGCTCGAGACCAACTCGTCGTGGAAGACGATGTCGGCATCCTGCAACGCGCGCAGCGCCTTGATGGTGAGAAGGTCGGGGTCGCCGGGGCCGGCGCCGACCAGCGCAACCGAGCCTTGCGGCTTGTCGGCGCGCGCGAATTCGGACGGATCGGAAATGGCTTTGATCGCTGCGTCCGCCTCGCCCTTGCGGCCGGCGAGCACGGCGGCGCCGATCGGGCCGTCAATGACGCGCTCCCAGAAGCGGCGGCGCAGCGGAAACTCGGCAATGCGCTCGTTGACGGACTTGCGGAAGCCGCCGATGAACTCGGCGAGCTCGCCGATGCGGGCCGGCAGCAGTGCCTCGATCTTCTCGCGCACGCGCCGCGCCACCACCGGCGAGGTGCCACCGGTGCCGACCGCGACCACGACATCGCCGCGATCGACGATCGCCGGGAAAATGAAGCTGGAATGCGCGAGATCGTCCATGACGTTGACGGGCAGGCCAAGCGATTTCGCGCGCGCGGACATCGCCACGCCGACATCACCCGCGCCGGCGCAGACGATGGCGATGACGCCGACGAGATCCGATGTGAGCGGATCGCTAGTCGAGATTTCGATACGCGCGACGTCGTCGGAGCTCAGACCCAGGTCCTGATTGCCGTCGGTCGCGTGCACGCGGATGCGTGCGCCGGCAGCGGCGAGCACGCGCAATTTTGCGCGCAAAAGCTCGCCCGCGCCGATGAGGACCACCGGACCGGCCTTGAGATCGAGAAACACCGGCAAGAACCGCATACGATACTCGCTTCCCCCAATTCGGGGTTGACTGGAATTATTTTCTATATATGTGTCGTTTCGAGCGCGCAAAGAGAAAATTTTTTCTTCTCTCCTGCAGTGCAACTATAGAATTTTAGCCTCCAAACGCAAAGTGGCAGAGATGCATCTTCTCAAGGACGATTCCGCAGTTGCCGGCGTGAGCAGCCCGGCCCCGGTCGGACGCTCGGGCTCGCAAGAATTTTCCGCTGATGTTGCGCCCAGCATGGACCATCTCGACCAGTTGGAAGCCCAGAGCATCTACATCTTCCGCGAGGCGTTTGCGCGGCTGAAGAAGATCGCCCTGCTGTGGTCGCTCGGCAAGGATTCCAACGTGATGATCTGGCTGGCGCGCAAGGCCTTCTTCGGCCGCGTGCCGTTCCCGGCGCTCCATGTCGATACCGGCAAGAAGTTTCCGGAGATGTATCGCTTCCGCGACCACTACGGGAAGGAATGGGAGCTCGATCTGCGCGTCGAGCCCTGCCCTCCCATCGATGCCGTCGACCCAACGCTGCCGCCGGCCGCCCGTTCCGCCGCGCGCAAGACCGAAGGTCTCAAGATGGCGCTCGGGAAATTCGGCTTTGACGGCCTGATCGCCGGCATTCGCCGCGACGAGGAAGCCACCCGTGCCAAGGAGCGCGTGTTCTCGCCGCGCGGGCTTGAGGGCAATTGGGACGTGCGCGACCAGCCGCCGGAGTTCTGGGACCATTTCAACGCCTCGCCGCCGCAAGGCGCTCACTTGCGCATCCATCCGATCCTGCATTGGACGGAGGCCGACATCTGGGCCTACACCAAGCGCGAGAACATCCCGATCATCCCGCTCTACCTCGCCAAGGACGGCAAGCGCTATCGTTCGCTGGGCGATCAGGACATCACCAATCCGGTCGCATCGAACGCGTCGAACATCGACGAGATCCTGGCCGAGCTCGAGCAGACCAAGGTGCCGGAGCGTGCCGGCCGCGCGCTCGACCACGAGACCGAGGACGCTTTCGAGCGGCTGCGCGTCGCCGGCTATCTCTGATTCAAGGACGCATCGCGGTCATGAACATGCTCGTCACCCCCACCTCGCCCGCCACGCCGAACGGCACCACGCGTCCTCTAGTGCGGATCGTCATCGTCGGCCATGTCGACCACGGCAAGTCGACGTTGGTCGGCCGCCTCCTGCACGAGACCGGCAGCCTGCCCGACGGCAAGCTCGAAATGCTGAAAGCCGTCAGCGCGCGGCGCGGCATGCCGTTCGAATGGTCGTTCCTGCTCGACGCACTCCAAACCGAGCGCGACCAAGGCATCACCATCGACACCACGCAGATCCGCTTCCGCACCAATTCGCGCGACATCGTGCTGATCGACGCGCCCGGCCACGCCGAATTCCTGCGCAACATGATCACCGGCGCCTCGCAGGCCGACGGCGCGGTGCTGATCATCGACGCGCTGGAGGGCGTGCGCGACCAGACCCGCCGGCACGGCTATCTGCTGCATCTGCTCGGCGTGAAGCAGGTCGCCGTGGTCGTCAACAAGATGGATCGCGTCGATTTCAGCGCCGATCGCTTCAAGGAGATCAGCGACGAGATCTCCGCGCATCTCAAGGGCCTCGGCGTAACGCCGACGGCGGTGATCCCGATCTCCGCACGCGACGGCGACGGCGTTGCCGAGCGCACCGACCGCATCGGCTGGTACAAAGGCCCGACCGTGGTCGAGGCGCTTGACCGGCTCGAGCCGGCGCGGCCGCTGGAAGCGCTGGCGCTGCGGCTGCCGGTGCAGGCGATCTACAAGTTCGACGACCGCCGCATCGTGGCGGGCCGCATCGAATCCGGCAGCCTGATTGCCGGCGACGAGATCGTGATCATGCCCGCCGGCAAGATCGCCAGGATCAAGACGGTCGAGAGCTGGCCGGTGACACCGGTCGCAAACCGTCAGGGCGCTGGCCGCTCGGTCGGCATCACGCTCGACCGCGAATTGTTCATCGAGCGCGGCGATATCATTGCGCACGCGAGCACCGCGCCGCGCGAGACGCGGCGGCTGCGCGCGCGCATCTTCTGGCTGCACGACAAGCCGCTTGCCAAAGGCGATCAGCTGCTGGTGCGCTGCGGGCCGAAGGAAAGCCGCGCCACCGTCGTTGCCATCGAGAAGGCGGTCGATCCCGGCGAGCTCTCGAGCAGCGAGAACAAGGCGATCGGCCGCAACCATGTCGGCGAGATCGACATTTCGCTGTCCAATCCGATCGCAACCGATCCCTACACCGAGAACCCGCGTACCGGCCGCCTCGTGATCGAAGTGTCCGGGCGCATCGCCGGCGGCGGCCTGGTGCTGTCGGTCGATGCCGGCCAGCGCGCCGTGCCCGTCGATATCGTGCCGGTGGAATCGGCGCTGCGGCCCGACGAGCGCTCCGCGCGCTATCGCCACAACGGAGCCGTGGTCTGGCTCACCGGCCTGCCGGCCTCCGGCAAGTCGACGCTGGCGAAGGCGCTGGAGCGGCGCCTGTTCACCAATGGCGGCTCGCCCATCCTGCTCGACGGCGACACGGTGCGCGCCGGGCTCAACGGCGATCTCGGCTTCTCCCCTGCCGATCGCAGCGAGAACATCCGTCGGCTCGCCGAAGTCGCAACGCATCTCGCGCGTAACGGCCATATCGCCATCGTCGCCGCAGTCTCCCCGGCGCGCGAGGACCGCGCTACCGCGCGCCGCATCGCCGACACCGCGTTCCGCGAAATCCATGTCGCGACACCGGCGGAGGTTTGCGAGGAGCGCGATCCGAAGGGCCACTACAAGAAGGCCCGCGCTGGCGCGCTGGCGTCGTTCACCGGCATCGGCAACGACTATGAGGCGCCGCAGGCGGCTGAACTCGTCATCGACACCTCGACGCGGACGGTTGCCGATGCGGCGGATGAGATCGAGCAGATGCTGAAGGCATCAGGCGTGCTGTTCGACGAAGTCGTGGACCTCGCCGCGAATATTTGAGGCTACCCTAGCCCCGCTGTCGTCGCCCGGCTTGGCCGGGCGACCCAGTATTCCAAAGACAGCGTTGGGATACGGAGAAGCCGCGGCGTACTGGCTTCCCCGCTTTCGCGGGGAATGACAGCGGCGTGCGCCGCCCCCACATCTCCTTGACATTTTGACAACCCCCTGGGGGTCTTCTCACCGCCCCGATTTTGAGGCTAATAGGGCTCGAAAGCCGCCCCTATGGGTGCATTTTGCTGCTGTCGGGTCAAAAACAGCCATTTCCAACAAGAAAGCCCATCATGAAACGCGTCGACGCCCACGGATTGAAGATCGCCCCCGTCCTTTTCGATTTCATCGCCAAGGAAGCCGCCCCCAAAACGGGGATTGCGCCGGATGCGTTCTGGGCCGGGGTGGCTGCGCTCATCAAGGAGTTGGGGCCGAAGAACCGGTCGCTGCTCGCCTTCCGCGATCAGCTTCAAGCCAAGATCGACGACTGGCACCGGGCCCACAAGGGCAAGTCCTTCGATCTCGACGCCTATACCGCCTTCCTGAAGGAGATCGGCTATCTCGTCCCGGAGCCGGCGACGCAGAAGGTCGAGACCGCCAATGTCGACGAGGAAATCGGCAAGATCTGCGGCCCGCAGCTCGTTGTGCCACTAACCAACGCCCGCTACGCGCTGAACGCGGCGAATGCGCGCTGGGGCTCGCTCTATGACGCCTTCTACGGCACCGATGCGATCCCGCACGATCCGTCCGAAAGCGGCAAGGGTTACAACAAGGCGCGCGGCGACAAGGTGATCGCCAAGGCCAAGGCGTTCCTCGATACCGCCGTGCCGCTCGCGACCGGCAGCCACACCGACGTCACCGCCTACAGCGTCGTCGCGGGCCAGCTCGCGGTGAAGCTGAAGAGCGGCAATGCCACCGCGCTGAAGAACGCCGCCCAGTTCGCCGGCTTCCAGGGCGATGCGGCTGCACCATCCGCCGTGCTGCTCGTCAACAACGGCCTGCATGTCGAAGTGACGATCAACCGTGGCAGTGCAATCGGCAAGGACGATCCGGCCGGCGTCGCGGACATGATCATGGAGGCCGCGGTCTCCACCATTCTCGACATGGAAGACTCGGTCGCCGCGGTCGACGCCGAGGACAAGGTGCTGGTCTACCGCAACACGCTCGGCCTGATGAACGGCACGCTGTCGGCGGACTTCGAGAAGGGCGGCAAGACGCTGACGCGCTCGCTCAATGCGGATCGCAGCTACAAGACGCCTGACGGCAAGGGCGAGGTCAAGCTGCACGGCCGCAGCCTGCTCCTGATGCGCAATTGCGGTCACCACATGTTCACCGACGCGGTGTTGGACGAGAAGGGTGAGGAAGTGCCTGAGGGCCTGCTCGACGCCGCCGTCTCGGGCCTGCTTGCCATTCACGACCTCAAGGGCAACTCCAAGGTCAAGAACAGCCGCACGGGCTCTGCCTATATCGTCAAGCCGAAGATGCACGGCCCGGACGAGGTGTCGCTGACCTGCGAGATCTTCGACCGCGTCGAGAAGATGCTGGGCTTGCCTGAGAACACGCTCAAGGTCGGCATCATGGACGAGGAGCGGCGCACCACCGTCAACCTCAAGGCCTGCATCCAGCGCGCTTCCAAGCGCATCATGTTCATCAACACCGGCTTCCTCGATCGCACCGGCGACGAGATCCACACCTCGATGGAAGCGGGCCCGATGATCCGCAAGAACGAGATGAAGGCGCAAGCCTGGATCAAGGCCTATGAGGACTGGAATGTCGATATGGGCCTGATCGATGGCCTCCCCGGCCATGCCCAGATCGGCAAGGGCATGTGGGCTGCGCCGGACAAGATGGCGGACATGCTGGCGCAGAAGCTCGCGCATCCGCAGGCCGGTGCCACCACCGCGTGGGTGCCCTCGCCGACCGCCGCGACCTTGCACGCGCTGCACTACCACCAGGTCAACGTCATCGCGCGCCAGCAGGAGCTGACCAAGGGCGGGCCGCGCGCGAAGCTGTCCGACATCCTCACCATTCCGGTGTCGAAGTCGAACTGGGCGCCTGACGACGTCAAGCAGGAGATCGACAACAACTGCCAGGGCATTCTCGGCTATGTCGTGCGCTGGATCGACCAGGGCGTCGGCTGCTCCAAGGTGCCCGACATTCACGATGTCGGCCTGATGGAAGACCGCGCGACACTGCGCATCTCCAGCCAGCATCTCGCCAACTGGCTGCACCAGGGCGTGATCACCGAGGCGCAGGTGATGGAATCGCTCAAGCGCATGGCCGTGGTCGTCGACAAGCAGAACGCGGGCGATGCGATCTACAAGCCGATGGCGCCCGCCTTCGATGGCACAGCCTTCAAGGCCGCATGCGACCTGATCTTCAAGGGTCGCGAGCAGCCGAACGGCTACACCGAATACATCCTCACCGCGCGCCGCCGTGAGGCTAAGGCGCTGGGCTGAGCGCGGTCATACGATCATCAAAAGCCCCGGCTCATGCCGGGGCTTTTTTTGCGCATCCGTTGCCCGGATGGTCACGCTAAAACACCGCGAGATATTTCAGCAGAGACACGATACCGATGATGATGACGATGACGCGCGCGATCTGCTTGGCGCGGCCGTCCATCGGCAGCATGTTGATGAGATAGAGCACGAGAATGACGACGAGAAAGGTGACGAGTACGCCGACCAGCATCGCAGGGCCCCCTTCAGGCAAATTGCTAACGAGAACCTAACGCCCGTCTCGCGCGCTGGTTCCATCGACGCAACCCATTGCAACTTCTGGTAAATGCGTAATTCTACCGTCAGGCGGCCTGCCTAAAACTTTACCCTTTTCGTTTCAGATGCCGAAACCGTTCGCGCCGCGCCTTGAACGGTAATTGATTGCCGATCCTGCTGCGTCCCATCGTTCTCGATTTTGCCGGGGCGTAGCTGCCGAACTTTGAAACGGGAATTGGGGAGACCTCCATGCTCAATCGTCTGACCGTGTCCGCGCTTCTGAAGGCCGTGATCGCGATCACGTCGATCTCCGTGGTGATCGCGCTGTCGCTCACCGCCTGGGATTCATGGGATCGCCTCAGGACCGCCAACCGCATTTCGCAGATCGCGGATGCCTCCGCCGACCTGTTCAAGGCGATGCATAATCTGCGCACCGACCGCTCCACCACCAACCGGCTGCTCAATTCGACCGCGCCGATGGATTCCGAGATCGAGAAATATCTGCGCGCGATCCGTGATGCCGAGATGCCCGCCATGGTGCATGCACTCGAGCTGCTGCCGACGATTGACTTCCCGCAATCCGGAACGATGGTGCCCGAGTTCGCCCGTCTCACCAAGCTGCTGACCGATGAGCAAAAGCAGTTCTGGGAGGACGTCGCCAAGCCGAAGGAGCAGCGCCGCGCCGGCCTGTCCAAGGAATATATGGAGACGACGCAGGGGCTGCTCGACACGCTCGACAAGCTCTCGAACACGCTGGCCGCCGCCGTCAATCACCAGGATGCTGCGATCGATCAGTTGCTCTCGATCAAGCAGAACGCATGGCTGCTTCGCAACACCGGCGGCGAAGCCTCGCTGATCGTCTCGACCGGGCTCAGCGCCGGTCGTATCGCACCCGAGGCCCGCCTCGCCTATACCCAGTTCGTCGGCGGAACGGCCGCATCGTGGAAGGCAGTGGAACTGTCGACCTTGGGGATGCAGCTGCCACAAGCGCTGTCATCCGCCCTGACCGCGGTGCAGAGCGCCTATTTCGATCCGCAATATCTGGCCCTTCGCGACCGCCTGGTTGGCGCGCTCGCCAATGGTGAAAAGGCGGAGATGACCGCCAACCAATGGACTCCCGTCACGGTGGGCCGCCTGTCCGCCGCCGTGGCCGTGGCCGAGACCGCACTCGACGCCGCCAAGAGCCACACGCTGGACCAGCGCGGCGCCGCGCAGCGTGCGCTGACCGTGCAGCTAATGCTGCTGGCGCTCGCCATCGGCGTGGCCGTCGGCGCGAACGTGCTGGTCAGCCGGCGCGTGATCATTCCGCTCAACACCATCCGCGATGCCATGCTCAAGGTTGCCGGCGGCGATCTGTCCGTCGACAGCGGCTATCTCGATCGCAACGACGAGATCGGCGCGCTCGCCGGCGCGCTCGAAACCTTCAAGCAGCAGGCCACCGACAAGCTCAGGATCGAGGAGCATGAGCGCGAGCGCAATGCAGGCGCTGCCGCCCGTCAGCGCGCCGTCGAAACCTATGTCGGCGAGTTCGAAGGCGCCGTGCGCAAGACGCTGGGTGAGCTGCACGATGCGTCGGGACGGATGCGCAAGACTTCGGGCGATCTCTCCGCCGTGTCGCGCCAGACCAACGACCGCGTGCAGATTGCCGGCAAGGCCTCCGGCGACGCCTCGATGAGCGTCGACAGCGTCGCGGCCGCCGCGGAAGAGCTCTCGGCCTCGATCAACGATATCAGCCAGCAGGCCGCGCATGCCGCCGGCATCGCCGGCCGCGCCGTCACGCAGGCGCGCGAGACCGACGGGACGGTGCAGGGCTTGCAGAAGTCGGCCGGGCGCATCGGCGAGGTCGTCGGCCTGATCAACACGATCGCCGCGCAGACCAATCTGCTCGCGCTCAACGCCACCATCGAGGCCGCCCGTGCCGGCGAAGCAGGCCGCGGCTTCGCCGTGGTCGCCTCGGAGGTGAAGTCGCTGGCGAGCCAGACCGCGAAAGCGACGGAAGAGATTTCCGAGCAGATCGCCGACATCCAGAAGGTCGCGGGCGAAGCCATCGACGCAATCCAGACCATCGGCGGCATCATCGGCGAGGTCAACGAGGTCGCGACCGCGATTGCCGCAGCCGTGCAGGAGCAGGGTGCAGCCACGCAGGAGATCACACGCAGCACGCAATACGCGGCGCAGGGCACCCGGAATGTCTCCGACAACATCACCGGCGTGAAAGCCGATGCGGATGCCGCAGCCGCGGCAGCCGACAATGTGAAGAGCGCATCCGAGATGCTCGAAGCCCAGAGCAACCAGCTCGGCCACGAGGTCTCCGACTTCCTCGGCAAGATCCGCGCGGCGTAAGCGCGAGTTTCCAGCAAAGACGGCAGCCGCATTCTAGACGTCGTCCCGACGAAAGCCGGGACGACACCAGAGGAAGCTCCCTACTCCTTCGCGACCACCGGCACCTGGCGGAACTTGGCGCGCATGTGCTCCGGCAGTGGCGAGAAGTTCATCGCGACGCCGCGGCGGTCGTTGGCATTGCGGTTGGCTACGACGAGGCCGTTGCCGCCTGCAACGATGTCGCCCTTGCGCAAGGTGGGGTCGTCCTCGATCTTGACCTGCGCAAGCCCGACCGGATCCTTGCCGTTACAGGTGCAGCCCGCGACAGTCTCATTGCGATAGCGGAATGCGTTGGGCAGGTCGGAGTAGGATTTGCCCTTGTCCGTGGTGGCGTCGTCGATGTTGCCGCCATAGACCAGCGACGTCTCTGCAGCCGGGCAAAAGCTCTTGCAGGATTGCGCCTTGCTCTCGGCATCATTGCCTTGCGCCGGGAAATACCGGCCATCGCAGCCACGCACGCAATAGGCCGTGCCGCCGCCATAAGACGCGCGCTGGCGCGGCGCGTCGTATCGCGGCACGTCGTCGTTCGGGAACGGCACGCGAATCTCCGGCGGCGGCCGCATGCGGAAGCCTCCGAACAACGCCGAGAAAAAGTCCTCCGCATGCACGGCAGGCGCGAGCGCAAGGCCGAGGGAGGCAACCGTGACGAACGCGGTGGCAGCCTCAGCGAGCTTGCTGATCGAACGTCTCATCATCTGACCTCACTCGAACGCTCAGTCCACCGACGAAGCCGGGATGTTCAGCGCCTGGCGCCCGGACGACAGCTTCGTGACCGTCGGGCGCTTGCGTGCGGGATCACCGCCGCGTGCCATCAAGGGCGCATTCTTCGGCAGCACCACGACCTTGGCGCCGACATTGACGCGGCTGAACAGATCGGTGACGTCCTCATTGGTGAGGCGGATGCAGCCGGACGAGACGAACTTGCCAATCGTGGTGGGGTCGTTAGTGCCGTGGATGCGGTACTCGCTGGAGCCGAGATACATCGCGCGCGCACCAAGCGGATTGCCCGGGCCGCCGGCGACGAAGCGCGGCAGATAAGGCTGGCGCGCGATCATCTCTGCCGGCGGATGCCAATCCGGCCATTCCGCCTTGCGGCTGATGCTCTGCACGCCCGACCAGGTGAATCCCTCGCGGCCGACGCCGACGCCGTAGCGCATCGCGCGGCCGTTACCCAGCACGTAATAAAGATAGGTGTTGGCGGTATCGATGACGATGGTACCGGCAGGCTCATTGCGGTCGAAGCTCACGACCTGCCGGCGCAACCGATCGGGCAGCACCGCATCTTCGTCGGTGGCCTCGGGCGCCTCGCCGGCATAACCCTGCGAAGTGGTCTGGTCCTGCGGATAGGCCTGCGGCTGCATCGCCGCGAAGCCGAGCGTCTGCGCGTGAGCCGCGAACGGCACCGTCAGCAAAGCTGTCGCAAAGGCACAAGCGGTGACGACGCGCGGCGAAAAGCTGCGACGGACGACGGAGAACTTTATCATGTGCTGCCCCGTTGGATGTGTGCATCAGGGTGATGCTGCTGGACCGATAAACGCGGGAGCGCCGACTCAAGTTCCGCCTCGACGTGCGGCAGCCGTGTCACAGTCAAGCGAGCACAACTTCACAAAGCCGCGATGGAACCTCGGCACCTCAGGTGCGTTCTCCTGTGAGCAATGGGCGCGCGGAGGCTTCCGTGCGGGGAGAAATATTGTGCGCGTCCTTCCCAGTGAACGTCTGATTTCCGGCAGCGACGAGGGTTCACCGCTTCCCGACAGCCGCGTCGAACTGCCGCCGGTGATCCGCCGCACCGAGTTCGTCGCTCTTGCGCTCGCCGGCCTGCTTTTGATCGCCGTCGTCGCCGTACTCTATGTCGCCAAGGCGTTCTTCCTGCCTGTCGTGATGGCCATGGTCGCCGGCACCATGTTGTCACCGGCCGCAACATTCCTGGAAAGGCGGCGCGTGCCCCGCGCCATCGGCGCCGTCCTCATCGTCATTGCGGTCACCGCGATGGTCACGTTCGTGGTCGCATTGATTGCCGCACCCGCCATGGAATGGAGCTCGCGCTTGCCCGAGCTCGGGGCGCAACTGAAAGACAAGCTGCACGTCTTCGACCGGCCGCTGGCGCTGTGGCGCGAGTTGCAGACCATGGTCGGCGGCTCGGAGGGATTGCCAAGCTTCCAGTTTCCCAAATTCGATTGGGTGCAACCGACGCTCGAATTCCTGTCGCCGACCTTCGCCGAATTCCTGCTGTTCTTCGCGACCCTGATCCTGTTCATCGCGAGCTGGCGAGATCTGCGGCGCGCCTTGATCATGACATTCGGTGAGCGTGATGCACGGCTACGCACCTTGCGCATCCTGAACGAGATCGAGGTCCATCTCGGCAACTACCTGCTGACCGTGACGATCATCAACGTCGGCGTCGGCGTCGCGACGGGCATCGTGTGCGCGGTCACCAGGATGCCAAATCCGGCGGGGCTCGGTGCGCTTGCGGCCGCGCTCAACTTCATTCCCATCATCGGCCCGGTCGCAATGTTCGTGATATTGGCCATCGTCGGCGTCATGGCCTTTCCGACCCTCGGCAGCGGTCTGGTCGCCGCAATTGCCTTCGGCGGCATTACCTTCCTGGAGGGGCACTTCGTCACGCCGACCATCATCGGCCGCAGGCTGGCGCTGAATGCGCTGGCGGTCTTCATCGCCCTGGCCTTCTGGACCTGGCTGTGGGGGCCGATGGGCGCGTTCCTGTCCTCGCCGTTGCTGATCGTCGGGCTGATCCTGAAGGAGCATCTGCTGCCGGAGAATTCGCCGCAGCTTCCGCAGGAATGACTGGTTTCCACGACGGAACTTCCGTCCCGACGAAACGTTCTCCGCCCGACTCAACCGTCAACAATTCGGAGCCACGATGTCCACGACCGATGCCGAAGCCGGGACGAGAGACTGGACCGACAAAGCCACCGCAGAACGCCTCGAGAAGGATGTAGCAGCCGTGAAAAGCGATATCGCCGCCCTCACCGATCAGATCACCGACGCCCTCAATACCTTCGCCAACGCCACGGGCAAGCAGGCCCGGCGCGGCTACAAGCAAGCGCGCGACAACATGGATTCGACGCTCGACGATTTCTCGGAACGCGGCAGCGCGATGATGGACGCGGCGCAGGACGCCTATGGCTCGATCGAGGAGACGCTGGAAGACGCGATCACGCAGCGGCCGCTTGCGACCGTCGGTGTCGCGCTCGGCATCGGCTTCCTGATCGGCTTCGCTTGGCGCCGCTGAAGCACGCGATTGATTGTGAGGTCACGACAGACTTCGCTGCCGTGACCGCCGGGTCACGAACTGGCTTGTGGGGATCTGAGGAGCAAGGCTGTGTTTCAACGCATCATCGACGGCATCAGCGCATCGACGGGCACGACCGTGCGGCTGACCTCGCTGGCGGCGGGCGCGGCGCTCGCGCTGTTCATCACCACATGCTTCCTCTGCGCCGCGGCCTTCATCTCGGTCCTCGACAAATACGGCCCGGTTCAGGCTTGCCTTGCCGGCGCCGCCATCTTCTTCCTGCTGACGCTCGCTGCCGCAGGAAGCTATTGGGGCTACAAACGGGAAATCCGGACACGTGCCCGTATCGCGGCCGAGCGCGCCGCGAAGGCCGCCCCGAGCATGCTCGCCGACCCCATGCTGATCGCCACAGGCCTGCAGATCGTCCGCGCCATCGGGATCAAGCGGCTCCTGCCGATCCTGGCGATCGGAGGCGTTGCACTTGGAATCATGGCAAGCCGTGTCGGTGTCCCCGACGAGGCGCCGGCAGAACCTGCCGAATAGGACACTCGCGCTAAGAAAGTTGCGCCGATGAACCGAGCAGAAGGCTCACAGCGGCTCGACAGCCCAGGTCTGCGCAATATTTCACCAGACCGGCAAAATCCGTGTGGCTTCACGTAATCGCTACTCGGATGGGCAGACGGTTGCCGTTAAAAGCATCGCCCTGATTCCAAACGAAATAATTAGCAATGAAGCCGTCCGTCAAGGCGAACCTCGCCTCATACCAACACGACGCCAGGCTCTATTTGACGCTCGGCATTGCCAACTGGTCGGTGTTCGTCGACCACATCCCGAACAATGTCGTCAACCTGCTGACGCTGCGCAACTTCGGTTTCAGCGGCGCTGCGGACCTGTTCGTGTTCGTGGTGGGCTATGGCGTTGCCATCATTTACGGCAGGATGGCGTTGGAGCGCGGCTACGTCGTCGCGGCAACCCGCATCTTCCGACGCGTCTGGCGGCTCTATGCCGCCTATGTCGTCTTGTTCGTGATCTACATCGACACTATCGCTTACGTCGCCTCGCAATCGATGGCGCCGGAGATCATCAGCGAGTACAACATCTCTGGGATTCTCGAGCACCCGCTGCGCATCCTGGTCCAAGGCTTGGTGCTCCAGGAAGAGCCGCTCAACCTCGACCTGCTGCAGCTGATGATTCCGCTGATGGCGTTCTTCCCGCTTGCCCTGTGGGGCCTGCTGCGACGTCCGAACCTGACCCTGGCGGCTTCCGTCGCGCTCTACCTCGCCGCGCGCTGGTTCGGCTGGACGTTTCACGCCTATCCCGACCTGGAATGGACATTCAATCCGCTATGCTGGCAGTTGCTGATGGTGCTGGGCGGTTGGTTCGCCATTACCGGCGCGTCGGGTCGGAGGCTTCACAAGATCTCCTGGCTTCGTGCGCTCGCCGGCGCCTACCTCGTGCTCGCGATGGCCATCACCTTGATGCGCCATTCGCCTGTCCTGTCCACCTATCTGCCTGACATCGTGCTCAACGGCATCTCGCCGACCGACAAGGAAAATCTCGCGCCCTATCGCGTCATCCATTTCCTCGCACTCGCCTTCCTTGCGACGCATCTCATTCCGTCTGATCATCCGGGACTGCGGTGGAAGTCGCTGCAGATGGTGATCAAATGCGGCGAGGAATGGCTTGCCGTGTTCTGCATCGGCGTCTTCCTGTCATTCGCCGGCCATCTCATCCTGATCACCGGCGCCAATCTGGTCGTGATGCAGATCGGAGTGAGCGTGGCCGGTTTCGCCGTGATGACGGCGGTGGCCTATTATATTTCCTGGTCGAAGCGCCAGGACGAGCCGGCAGCCTTGCGGCAACGGGCCTGATCATCGTGCGATTTTGCTAGGCCAGAGACATCCGCTGCGCTATGCGGGATGAGGTGGCCCTGTGGAAATGGCGGCCTCTGCGCAAGGAGAGACCGCCTTGGTCATGGCGAAAGACACGAGCGATGCGGCCGAGGGCGCGCCCCGGCGCGGGCGGCCGCGCTCGATCGAGACCACCAACGCCATCCTCGAAAGCGCCTATGGGCTTATGGCCGCGGCCGGCCTTGCCGCGACCACGATCGACGCAGTGGCACGCCACTCCAACGTCTCCAAGATGACCATTTACAAATGGTGGCCGTCGCGGGAGGCGCTGCTGATCGACGCCTTTCTCCATCATGCCGCCCAAATGCTGCCGCTGCCGCCGGCGAGCGTTGGCACGGCCGCCGTGCGTGCACGCCGGCATGCCGTGGCCTATGCCGAGGCCCTGCAGGGCGAGTTCGGCAAGGTGCAGCTTGCCGTGATCTCCGAATGCATTTCGAAGACCGGCTCGGCGGAGCTTTTCTATGCCCGCTATCTGCAATTCCGCCGCGACGCGCTGGTGGAGATGATCGCGGCCGGTCAGCGCGACGGCAGCATTCTCGCCGAAGCGCCGGCGGAAACTCTCTACGACGCCGTCTATGGCAGCCTGTTCTACCGTTACGTCTTCGGCATCGCGCCGATCACGCCCGCCTATGCGAGGTCTTTGGTCGATCTCGTATTGCGGCCGAAGGGCTAAACTTGGTGCCGGATACGGCATCTCCCGGCCATTTCGACAGGAGCATCATCTCATCATGATCAAGCGCATCTTGCCCTATGAAGGGTTGCTCCACGAAGTGGTCGAGTATGCAGGCGTTCTCTACATCGGCGGAATCGTCCCCGAGGACGTAAGCCAGGACATGTCGGGCCAGGCCAACGATGTGCTTGGACAGCTGTCGCGTCTGCTCGAGGCTCTCGGCTCCGACATGGCCAACGTCTTGCAGGTCACGATCTTCATGAGAGATCTCAGCGAGAAGGCTGCGTTCAACGCGGCCTGGAAGGCGCATTTTGCGGGAGCTCATTTACCGGCGCGTGCCGCCGTCGGCGTCGCCGATCTCGGCCCCAACGTCAAGCTCGAGATGACCGCCATCGCGGCTCGCGTGAGCGCTGCCTGAAGCGCGGACGCCAAGCCCTTCAAGCCTGCGTCAAGTCTGCTTCGACGGACGCACCGGTGCGGAAATCTTGTCCGTGCGATCGCGCTCGGTCATGTCGATGACCGTCTCCATTGGCGCAGTCAGCTCGTAGACATAGGAGACGTCGGTGAAGTAGCGCTTGGCGCTGCCGCCGAGCGCTTCGGGGGCGACGCGGTCGAGCAGGATCAGACCGAAATCGGAGTCAGGGCGACGCGTCGCCTCGCTGGTGTTGAACTCCTCCCAGCGGAAATGAAACACGGTCTCGGGCTCCTCGCCCGTCACCGTCCAGTTCGCGGTGATGTGCGGATGCTTGCCGACCAGCGACAGGCCTTCATCCGAATGCGAGGCGAGCTCGAAGAACAGCAGCGACAGGCTTTGCGCAGCGCGCGCGCTGACGGCGATATCGGGGCCGCTGACGGCAATGCGGTCAGCGTGCGGAATCGCGCGCGCCTCGAACAGGCCCTTCAGCTTGACGCCCTGCCACTGGCTCTCGCTGAGCAGCGAGACCACATTGGACATGGCGTGGATGCGGCCGATCAGCAGCTCGCGGGCGACGTCGATGTCGGAGCCATGGCGCAGTGTCCGCGTCACGATCGACTGGATCACCGCAAGGATGTTCTTCACGCGATGATTCAGCTCGTCGATGACAGCCGTCAGCCGCCGCTCGAAGCCGATCCGTACCTGGATTTCGCGGCTGAGCCGCAGATTGTTGTAGGCGACATAGCCGAACAGGCCGCACACCATCGCGGTGATGGCAAAGCCGATCGCCGCCACGATGATCGCGGTCTGCTCGGCGCGCCGCGCCGAATTGGTCTTGGCGTAATAGCCGAGCTGCCAGTCGCGGCCGCCGAAGCTGATGGTGCGCGTCGCCGACGGTGCCGGCCCGTCCGGCGAGGTCATGCGGGTCGAGACGACGCCCTGATCGTTGGCAATGAGCTCGCTGTTCTCCTTGCGCGGGTCCTTGAGCGCGACTGAAAACAACGACAGATCGTCGTTGGTCAGCATCAGCGAGGCCAGCTCGTAGGAAAACGTGATGAAGCCGGCCGGCTCGGTCGCGCCTTCGGGAATGACGGGGGCCGCGACGATGACGCCGATCGGCCCGTTCCCGCGCAGGAGCGGCACCGGATCGGAGGCGATTGACCGCTTCTCGACCCTGGCCCGGGTCAGCATCGCACTGCGAACCGGGTCGTCGTCGTAGCTGCGACCCGGCAGCGTCTTGGTCTCGTCGCTGCGCGGCTCGAGGTCCATCAGCACGTCGATCGGCTGGGTCAGGCTTGCCGGATCGATCGGCTTGTCGTTGAAATCACGGATCTGCGGCTTCGGGAAGCCGGCAGCAGCAATGGCGGTCTGCGCCGCGGCGAGCTCGCTCGGCCGAAGCCGGGCAACCCAGCCGGCCACCACGAAATCGGTCTTGAAGGCATAGATCGCCGAGCGCAGCGGCTCCAGCATGTTGGGCTTCAGCACGGATGGCGCACGGAACAGGCCTGAGGCGACACGCGCCAGCAGCTCACGCTCGGTCGACCGGTCCTGGACGAGGCTCGCATGAACGTCGATCGCGCGCGCCAGTGCGATCCGGTCCAGCGCCAGCTCCTGATCGTGGACGCGATAGGCCGCGAGCCCCGAGAGCAAGGCTCCGAGCAGAGCGATGAAGCCGATGATGAAACCCAGCCGGACCACGCGACTACTCAGGCGAAAGCGGAAGGTCGGCAATAAACACGGAGCATATGAACGCCGCTCGAACGGCCATGTGCCGAAACAGGATGAGCCCAGTGGCGGTGGATAATGACGGAGGAGGCATCTATACGCAACTTGGGTCGCCCAAAAAGCTTAATCCGCCCGGCCGATCGTCTGGCCAACTGCGGCTCTGCCCCGGGCACCGGAGATAGATAATCGCGGTGTCCGAAATTAGTTCCGTTAGCCGCACTTTGCCTCAGGCGTTAACGGTGGGAAAGGCCTGCGCCACGTCGCCACGGCCGTCACCCCGCCCGCGTCAATCCG
Source organism: Bradyrhizobium guangzhouense (assembly GCF_004114955.1). NCBI lineage: Bacteria > Pseudomonadati > Pseudomonadota > Alphaproteobacteria > Hyphomicrobiales > Nitrobacteraceae > Bradyrhizobium > Bradyrhizobium guangzhouense. Next base: position 1,264,584 of record NZ_CP030053.1, on the reverse strand, counting down.
CTCGTTTCAATCCACCCTTGGTCTCGATGAAACTGACGATGCGATCGAGCCCGTCGCTCTTCTTCAGATTGGTCATGACAAAGGGGCGCTCGCCGCGCATGCGTTTGGCATCCGTGTTCATCTTCTCCAGGGACGCACCAACATGGGGCGCGAGGTCGATCTTGTTGATGACCAGGAGGTCGGAACGGGTGATGCCGGGGCCGCCCTTGGACGGGATCTTGTCGCCGGCGGCAACGTCGATCACGTAGATGGTGAGGTCGGCCAGTTCCGGGGAAAAAGTGGCAGCGAGATTGTCGCCGCCGGACTCGATCAGCACGAGATCGAGCCCGGGGAATTTCGCGCGCATGTCGGCGACCGCTGCGAGATTCATCGAGGCGTCCTCGCGGATCGCGGTGTGCGGGCAGCCACCGGTCTCGACGCCGGCGATGCGGTCCGGCGTCAGCGAGCCGGAGCGCACAAGGAATTCCGCATCCCATTTGGTGTAGATGTCGTTGGTGATCGCGGCGATGTCGTAACGCTCGCGCATGGTCTTGCAGAGCAAGTCCATCAGCGCGGTCTTGCCCGATCCGACGGGACCGCCGACGCCGACTCGCAAAGGGCCGTGAGATTTCGACATGCTCTCTCCTAGTGTCGTCCCGGCCTAGTGCGCAGTGCGCACGGGGGCCGGGACGACGAGCGGTTAGATTTCGCGCCTCTCATGACCTGAACAGCCGCGTATATTGCGTCTCGTGCCGCAGGCTGGCGAGATCGGCGCGAAGGGTTGCGCTGCCGAGATCGTCCAGCGTCGCGCTCAGCGCCCGGCTCGCGGTCGCAGCCACGGCGGCTTCCAATCCCACCAGCACGCGCTGGCTGTCGGTTTGGCCGAGCGGGATGAGCCGGCTCGCCGCGGAAATCCAGTTCGAGACCAGCGCATGCAGGAAAGCGTGCAGCGTCGGCGCAAGCGGCACGCCGTGGAGCGCCGCGACCACGCCGACGGCGACCGGATAGACCAGTGGCGTACGGCACGCCGCTACCATGGCATCCAGGCCATCCGCGTTCCACGCCGCGCGCGAGATGTCGATGAAGGCGCGGCCCTGCGAGGTGGTCTCGAGCTGCCGCTCGCGCGAGGGCACGAAGGCGGCAGCGAGTTCGGCGATGTCGCTCAACGATGCCTGCTCGGCTGCCTCGGCGGCGCGATAGGCCTGCACCAGGAAGGTCGCATCGCAAAAGCCGGAACCGTCACTGAGCATCGCATCGAGCCAACCGGCGAGAGTCGCGACGTCGATGATATCTCCCGCTTCGACAGCCCATTCGATGCCGCTGGAATAGGAGAAGCCACCCACGGGAAACGCCGGCGACAGCCAGGTCATCAACCGGTACAGCGCCGCCGCCTCGCGCTCGGCGAGGTCATCGGCACCGTCAGGCTCATTTGTGGTCATGAGCATGTTTGTGGCCGTGATGATGATCGGGATGGTCGCAGTGCTCGTCGTGGTGATGATGGTGATCATGGCCATGCTCATGCGCGGCATGATCATGATGATGACCGTGGCCTTGATGATCGTGACCATGATCGTGACGAGCGTGGTCGTGGTGCGCGTGGTCATCATGCCCGTGCGCATGACCGGCATCGGCGTAAGCGCCGCCTTCGGGATCGAACGGCGCCTCGATCTCGACCACCTTCGCGCCCAGCCCCTTCACCATCGCCTCGATGACGTGATCGCGGCGAATGCGCAAGGCCTTGCTCGTGAGCTGCGTCGGCAGATGGCGGTTGCCGAGATGCCAGGCGACGCGAACGAGATGGTGCGGATCGCGACCGCGGATCTCCAAGAGCGGCTCGGGCGCCGCAACCACTTCGACGAGCCTTCCGTCCTCCAGCACCAGCGCATCGCCGCCGCGCAGCGCAACCGCATTCTCCAGGTCGAGCAGGAATTCGAGACCCCGCGTCCCGGTCATCGCCATGCGGCGGCGGTGCCGATCGTCGAAATCAAGCACGACCGTATCCGCCGGCGTTTCCGTGAAGCGGTACTGTCCCTTAACCTGCGTCGCCCGGATCATGCGCTGTTACCTCGTCTCGATCTTCTCGGGCGTGATCACTTCGATCTTCGGTGGCGCCGTAAAGCACTTCACCGCGACGCGGCCGAACGTCTTCATATGCTCCTGGGCGCGATGCGGCACCAGCGCCTCGGCATTCTCCCATTGCTCGACGAACACCATCTTGGTGGGATCGGTCACGCTCTCGTGCAGATCGTAAGCGATATTGCCGGGCTCCTTCCGCGTTTCCTTGATGCAGGCGGTGGCGGCTGCGATGAATTCGGCGCGGGTTTCGGGCTTGATGGTCAAGGTGGCAACGACGTAGATCACGAGAAATTCTCCCGGCTTTTCTTCTGAGGGTTTTGATACCGGGCGGGACATTAGACCAGCCGGGATCGAACGCAAAACCGGAAAAGCGGTCCCAGGACATGCGATCGGCATGCGCCTGGGACATGCGTTGAGGCGCTATTTCAGTACATGAAATATCGCTGCGCCATCGGCAGCACCTCGGCAGGCGGACAGGTCAGCAGCTCGCCGTCGGCGCGCACCTCATAGGTCTCCGGATCGACCTCGATATTGGGCGTGGCGTCGTTGTGGATCATGCTCTTCTTCGAGATCTTGCTGCGGGTGTTCTGGACCGCATAGAGCTTCTTCTCGATGCCGAGCTTTCGGGCGAGACCGCCGGTGACGGCGGCCTTCGAGGTGAACACAACGGAGGACGCGGTCCGGGCCTTGCCGAAGGCGCCGAACATCGGCTGGTAGTGCACCGGCTGCGGCGTCGGGATCGAAGCATTGGGATCGCCCATGGGCGCTGCGACGATGGTGCCGCCCTTGACGATGCAATCCGGCTTGACGCCGAAGAAGGCCGGCGACCACAGCACGAGATCGGCGAGCTTGCCCTTCTCGACCGAGCCGATCAGCTTCGACACGCCATGCGCGATCGCGGGGTTGATGGTGTACTTGGCAATGTAGCGCTTGACGCGGAAATTGTCGTTGTCCTTGCCCTTGTCCTGGGGCAGCGACCCACGTTGCTTCTTCATCTTGTCCGCGGTCTGCCAGGTCCGGATGATCACCTCGCCGAGACGGCCCATCGCCTGCGAGTCCGAGGACATCATCGAGAGGGCGCCGAGATCGTGCAGGATGTCCTCGGCGGCGATAGTCTCCTTGCGGATGCGGCTTTCCGCGAACGCGAGATCTTCCGCGATCGAGGGATCGAGGTGGTGACACACCATCAGCATGTCCAGATGCTCGTCGATGGTATTGCGGGTGAAGGGCCGCGTCGGATTGGTCGAGGACGGCAGCACGTTCTTGAGTCCTGCGACCTTGATGATGTCAGGCGCGTGGCCGCCGCCGGCGCCTTCGGTGTGGAAGGCGTGAATGGTGCGGCCCTTGAAGGCCTTGATGGTGTCCTCGACGAAGCCTGACTCGTTCAGCGTGTCGGAATGCAGCATGACCTGGATGTCGTGATCGTCGGCGACCGACAGGCAGTTGTCGATCGCGGCCGGAGTCGTGCCCCAGTCTTCGTGCAGCTTCAGCGCGCAGGCACCAGCCTTGATCATCTCGACCAGCGCAGCGGGCCGCGAGGCGTTGCCCTTGCCGGATATGCCGAGATTGACCGGGAAGGCGTCGAACGACTGGATCATTCGCGCGATGTGCCAGGGGCCCGGCGTGCAGGTCGTGGCGAAAGTGCCATGCGAGGGACCGGTGCCGCCTCCGAGCATCGAGGTGACGCCACTCATCAACGCGTGCTCGATCTGCTGCGGGCAGATGAAATGGATGTGGCTGTCGAAGCCGCCGGCGGTGAGGATTTTTCCTTCGCCCGCGATCACGTCTGTGCCGGGGCCGATGATGATGGTGACATCAGGCTGGATATCCGGATTGCCGGCCTTGCCTATGCCTGCGATCATGCCGTCCTTGATGGCGACGTCGGCCTTGACGATCCCCCAGTGGTCGACGATCAGCGCATTGGTGATGACGGTGTCGGCCGCGCCCTGTTTGTTGGTGACCTGCGACTGCCCCATGCCGTCGCGGATCACCTTGCCGCCGCCGAACTTCACCTCTTCGCCATAGGTGGTGAAATCCTTCTCCACCTCGATGATGAGATCGGTGTCGGCCAGCCGCACTTTATCGCCGGTGGTCGGACCGAACATGTCGGCGTAGACGGAACGTTTCATCTTGACGGACATCACAAGCCCCATTTGCGTTTGAAGTTTTGGTCAGCGCTCACAGCGAAGCCTTCGCTTTTCGCACCATGTCGTCGAATTTCGTATCGAGCCAGGCATTGCCGCCGCGGCAGCCGGCGACGACCTGCTCGGCCCAGCCGGTGTAATCGGCGAGGTCATCGCGCTCTTCCGCAGTCGGATCGGAATGAATGCGCGCGCCGATATTGCTGACCTTGTCGGCGATCTTGATCAGCTTTGCGCCTGCCGATTTCTTCGGCGCATCGACGATCTGCCGGCGCCGCCGCTCGGCCTTCGGCAGGCTCATGTCGTCGGTGCATTCGACGGCGAGCGACGCGACTCGTTCGGAGAATTTTTGCGCGAGCTCCTCGCGCGTGGTCCCGGTGTCCTCGATCGTGTCGTGCAGCCAGCCGGCCGCAACGAGTTCAGCGTCGGCGCCATCGCTCGCCGTTGCCAGCAGGTACGCGACCTCCGCGAGATGGTTGATGTAGGGCTCATTCCCCCGCCCCTTGCGCGCCATGCCATTGTGCAGGCGCGCGGCCAGCTCAGCAGCTTGGGAGATGAGGCGGACAGGCGGGATCACCACGACACTCCTGGTCAGTGCAGCGCCGGCAGGAGGCCGTGGCTCTTGAACACTTCGTCCAGCTTCACATGCGCGAGCCGATAGCCGGCGCTGCGGCGTCGCTCGATACCCGCCGCGGAGAAATCGCGAAAGGCACTGGAGTCCTCGGCTTCCTCCGACAGGCCGGCCGCCTTGACGAGATCGGAATCGGCGAGATCGATGTTTGTGATCGCGCCCAGCGTCTTGAAGCGCTGCGCCTGCGTCAGGCGCCTGTCGAGGTCCGGCGTCCGCGCCGATTCCGGCACGGACGCGGACAAGGCCTCGATGGTCTGTAGGAGCTCGTTGATAACAGCGGCATTGGCGCCATCCTGGCGAAGCCGATTGCCATAGCGCAATTCGCTCAGACGGTCGTTCACCTCGATCATGTTCTTCGGCGCGGCGCGCTTGTTTCGAAAGAGATTCATCACCACGAGAATACGATCGACATCGGCCGCCCCCGAAAACGCCTCGATGGCATCGCCGAGCGGCGTATTGTCGACGATACCGCCGTCCCAGAACGTCCTGTCGCCGATCGGGGTCGCCGGAAATCCGGGGGGAAGGCTGCCGCTGGCCAGGACGTGTTGCGGCTTGATCTCGCCTTGCTGATCGCCCTCGCGCCCATGGTTGCGGAAGCGCGTCAGCTCGCCGGAAGAGAGATCGACGGCGGTGACGACGAAGGCAGTCGGGCTGGCATTCAGCGCCGCAAAATCCACGTGGTTCTTCAGCGTCTCGAGCATGGGCGAGGTGTCGTAGAAATTCATCCAGTTGAGGACATCCCAATAGTCGTAGCGCGGCTTGTAGAAGCCGTGCACGCCGAACAGCGCGAGATCATGATCGGCGATGCCCCACCAATGGTTCCCCAGAGAAAGCTCGGACCAAAGCTCCTGCAAACGCCGTCTGGCGTCAGCCCGGTCAGCGGCGCCAACGACGCAGGCGGCGTTGATTGCGCCGATGGACACCCCCGTGACCGCGGCCAGCGTGACAGCCCGGCCCGCACGATCGATGTCGTCCATCAATTTCAGCAGCGCCTCGATCGCACCGAACTCATAGGCGCCGAGCGCGCCGCCGCCCTGGAGCACGAGTCCGATCTCGACCTTGTCCTTGGCGAGCGTATCCATGGCGGACCCTCTTATATTTTCCCTGCCTATAGCTTCCCCATCACGTCGCCGCGAAAACCGTAGATCGTCTTCTTGCCTGCCAGCGCGACGAGCTGGACGTCGCGGGTCTGGCCGGGTTCGAAGCGGACGGCAGTGCCGGCGGCGATGTCGAGGCGCATGCCGCGCGACTTCTTGCGGTCGAATTTCAGCGCGGGATTGGTCTCGAAGAAATGGTAGTGCGAGCCGACCTGGATCGGACGGTCGCCTGTATTGGCCACCGTCAGCGACACGGTCTTGCGGCCGGCATTGAGCTCGATCTCGCCGTCCTTGATGAAGAGTTCGCCGGGAATCATGCTATCCTCCTTGTCATTCCGGGGCTCGCGCAGCGAAAACCCGGAATCTCGAAACAAAACCTCTGGATTCCGGGTTCGCCCTTCGGGCGCCCCGGAATGACGAATTGAAAGCTACCTGATCGGTTCGTGCACGGTGACGAGCTTGGTGCCGTCGGGGAATGTCGCCTCGACCTGGATGTCGTGGATCATCTCGGGGATGCCAGGCATCACCTGGTCGCGGGTCAGCACCTGCGCACCCGATTGCATCAGCTCGGCGACGGTGCGGCCGTCGCGCGCGCCTTCGAGGATGAAATCCGAGATGATCGCGATCGCCTCGGGATGGTTGAGCTTGACGCCGCGATCCAGCCTGCGGCGCGCCACGATGGCGGCCATCGAGATCAGAAGCTTGTCCTTTTCGCGGGGAGACAGGTTCATGCGAAATCTCTTCGGTTCATCACTTCAATTCAGCCACAGCCGGGGCAGCGCGGCGCCTGTACGCGCCAGCACGGACATCATGTCGGCACGCAAACGCGCCGCATCTTGGGCACAGAACCGCGCCATTGCAAAGCCATTCCAGGCGGAGATTCCGACCTCGCCGGCGAAAGAGTCCGATGCCTCGCGGAGGCGTTCGACCAATGCCTCGTCGCCCGGCACGATGAGGGCCGTGCCGATCGCCGCGGCGCCCTTCGCGACCGCCGGCCTCGCGAGTTTCGCACCGATGTCGCCATCGAGCCTGACGGTCTCGGCAAAGACCAGCCTGCCGCCGCGGGAGAGCCGCCAGCGGTCGACAAATTCGCCATGCTCCATGCGCTCGCCCATGGCTGTGCGGCCAAATACGACAATTTCACAAAGCAGCAGCGAGGCGGCCTCATCGAGCTCGATGTCGAAGCGGCGATGCACCCGCGCGCGGTCGAACAGGATCGTCTCCTGCGGCAGCCAGCCGAGATGCGCACCGGCGCCGACCTTCAGGGAAATGTTGAGCTGCGCTGCCGCCCCCGGCGCGCGGTAGACCTTTTCCGCGGCCGCCGTGGTCAGTGTCAGGCGGGTAGAATCGGTGGCCGAGATCTCGATCTCGAACCGATCACCGCCAGCGACGCCGCCGGCCGTGTTGACGAACACGCCGGACAGACCGTCATCCTCCGGCGAGGGAAAGCGCACGCGGAGCGAGCCGGATTCATGCAGGGCGCCCCGCCGCGTCACGCGGTCACGGGCGTGCACGTCGAAGCGCACAGCCCCGCGGGCGCGATTGGCTTCGAACACCGAGGATGTCGCCAAAGATGTGACCAAGGCGTCGCTGCGCATCCGTCTCCCCCAGCCGGCCGCGGCAGGAATTGCCAGCCTACAATGTCCCGGCTTACAGCGCCATCTGGCGGCTGATCTCGCTTGGGTCGAGATTGGATCGGTCGCAGGTGAACTTCACCGCCCCGCGATCCATCACCGCAAAGCTGTCGCCGAGCTCGCAGGCAAAATCGAGATATTGCTCGACCAGCACGATGGCGATGTTGCCGAGGTTGCGCAAGTAAGAGATGGCACGGCCGATGTCCTTGATGATCGAGGGCTGGATGCCTTCGGTCGGCTCGTCGAGCAGCAGCAATTTTGGCCGCATCACCAGCGCGCGCCCGATCGCGAGCTGCTGCTGCTGTCCGCCGGAGAGGTCACCGCCGCGCCGGCCGAGCATGGATTGCAGCACCGGAAACAGCGAGAACACGTCGTCAGGAATGTTCCTGTCCTGGCGCTTGAGCGGGCCGAAGCCGGTCTTGAGATTCTCCTCGACGGTCAGCAGCGGAAAGATCTCGCGGCCCTGCGGCACGAAGCCAATGCCCTTGCGTGCCCGCTCGTACGGCTTCAGGCCGGTAATGTCGCTGCCGTCGAACAGGATTGCGCCCGAGGAGATCGGGTACTGCCCAACCATGGCGCGGAGCAGCGAGGTCTTGCCGACGCCGTTACGGCCGAGCACGCAGGTCACCTTGCCCGGTTCGGCCGCGATCGAGACGCCGCGCAACGCCTGCGCTGCGCCGTAGAACAGGTTGATGTCCTTGACCTCAAGCATTGTTCAGCGTCCCAGATAGACTTCGATGACCCGCTCGTTGGACGAGACCTGGTCGATGGTGCCTTCGGCGAGCACGGTGCCTTCATGCAGGCAGGTGACCTTGACCCCGAGCTCGCGCACGAACGTCATGTCGTGCTCGACCACCATGACGGTGTGGGTCTTGTTGATCTCCTTCAGCAGCTCGGCGGTGAGGTGCGTCTCGACGTCGGTCATGCCGGCGACGGGCTCGTCGACGAGGAGCAGCTTTGGATCCTGCGCCAGCAGCATGCCGATCTCGAGCCATTGCTTCTGGCCGTGGCTGAGGCTGCCGGCAAGCCGGTTGCGGGCGTCGGTGAGGCGGATCGTCTCCAGCACCTTGTCGATACGCTCGGACTCCGCCCTGCTGCCGCGCCAGAACAGCGTGCCCTTGACGCTGTGATCGACATTGAGCGCCAGCAGCAGATTGTCCTGCACGGTCTGGCTCTCAAAGACTGTCGGCTTCTGGAATTTGCGCCCGATGCCGAGCTCGGCGATGCGGGTCTCGTCGAGCCGCGTCAGGTCGGTGACGCCGTCGAACAGCACGGTGCCCTCGTCGGGCTTGGTCTTGCCGGTGATGATGTCCATCATCGTGGTCTTGCCGGCGCCGTTCGGGCCGATGATGGCGCGCATCTCGCCGGGCGCGAGTGTCAGCGACAGATTGTTGATGGCGTGGAAGCCGTCGAACGAGACGTGCACGCCGTCGAGATAGAGCATCGCGGAGGTCGCGCGGGTATCCATGACGTTCATGACCGCTACTCCGCCATCTTCGGTTCGGTGATGCCGTCTTCGGCCGCCGCGCTCGCGGTCGTCGCGGCCGGGCGCCTTTCCCTGGCTTGTTCCCGCCAGGCATTGAAGGAGCCGACGATGCCCTTGGGCAGCAGCAGCGTCACCAGGATGAACAGCGCGCCCAGCATGAACAGCCAGTAAGGCGCCAGCACGCCTGACGTGAAGAACGTCTTGGCGTAGTTGACGACGATGGCACCGAGCGCAGCACCGACCAGCGTGCCGCGTCCGCCGACCGCGACCCAGATCACCGCCTCGATCGAATTGCCCGGCGCGAACTCGCTCGGATTGATGATGCCGACCTGCGGCACATAGAGCGCGCCGGCGACACCGGCCATGCAGGCCGATAGCGTGAACACGAACAGCTTGTAGGATTCGACGCGGTAGCCGAGGAAGCGGCTGCGCGATTCGGCATCGCGGATCGCGATCAGCACCTTGCCGAGCTTGGAGGAGACGACGGAGCGGCAGATCAGGAAGCTGAGGATCAGGGCTAGACAACTTAATGCGAACAATGCCGCACGGGTGCCCTCGGCCTGGACGTTGAAGCCCAGGATGTCCTTGAAGTCGGTCAGGCCGTTATTGCCGCCGAAGCCGAAATCGTTGCGGAAGAAGGCGAGCAGCAGCGCGTAGGTCATCGCCTGCGTGATGATCGACAGGTACACGCCGGTGACGCGGGAGCGGAAGGCGAGCCAGCCGAAGCAGAAGGCGAGCAGGCCAGGCACGAGCAAGACCATCAGCGCGGCGAACCAGAACATGTCGAAGCCGTACCAAGTCCAGGGCAGCTTCGAGTAATTCAGGAACACCATGAAGTCGGGCAGAACAGGATTGCCGTAGACGCCGCGGGTGCCGATCTGGCGCATCAGGTACATGCCCATGGCGTAGCCGCCGAGCGCGAAGAAGGCGCCGTGGCCGAGCGAGAGGATGCCGCAATAGCCCCAGATCAGGTCGATCGACAGCGCCAGGATGGCGTAGCAGACATACTTGCCCCAGAGCGCGACCAGATAGGTCGGCACCTGCAGGGCCGAGCCCTCAGGCAGCAGCAGGTTGGAAAGCGGGATGAGAATGCCGCAGGCGGCGACGATCATCAGGAAGATCGCCGCGCCGCGGTCCAGCGATCGCGTCAGCATGTGAGGGGTCATGCTTCCACCGCACGGCCCTTGAGCGCGAACAGGCCGCGCGGCCGCTTTTGAATGAACAGGATGATCAGGACCAGGATCGCGATCTTGCCGAGAACGGCGCCGGCGACCGGCTCCAGGAACTTGTTGGCGATGCCGAGCGTGAAGGCGCCGACCAGCGTGCCCCAGAGATTGCCGACCCCGCCGAACACCACGACCATGAAACTGTCGATGATGTAGCTCTGGCCGAGATTGGGGCTGACATTGTCGATCTGCGACAGCGCCACGCCGGCGATGCCGGCAATGCCCGAGCCAAGGCCGAAAGTCAGCGCATCGACGCGCGAGGTGGCGATGCCCATCGAAGCCGCCATGCGGCGGTTCTGCGTCACGGCGCGCATCTCGAGGCCCAGCGCCGTGTAGCGCAGCATGGCGAGCAGGATCACGAACACCGCCAGTGTGAAGCAAAGGATCCAGAGCCGGTTATAGGTGATGGTGATCTGGCCGAGTTCGAACGCGCCGCTCATCCAGGAGGGGTTGCCGACCTCGCGATTGGTCGGGCCGAACATGGTGCGCACGGCCTGCTGCAGCACGAGCGAGAGGCCCCAGGTCGCGAGCAGCGTCTCCAGCGGCCGGCCATAAAGGAAGCGGATGATGCTGCGCTCGATCAGCACGCCGATGGCGCCGGCGACGAGGAAGGCGAGCGGCACCGCGATCAGCAGCGAATAGTCGAACAGCGCGGGATAACGGGTGCGGATCACCTCCTGCACCACGAAGGTGGTGTAGGCCCCGATCATCACCATCTCGCCGTGGGCCATGTTGATGACGCCCATGACGCCGAAGGTGATGGCGAGCCCGATCGCCGCGAGCAGCAGCACCGAGCCGAGCGACAGGCCGTACCAGGCATTCTGCACCGTGGACCAGACCGCCAGCGAGTTCTGGATCGAGGCGATCGCGCTCGTCGCGGCCTTCGCCACGGAGGGCGGCTGGTCGGTGCCGATGTCGGAGAGTAGCGCCAGCGCGTCCTGATCGCCGCGCGCCTTGACGGTGGCGACGGCCTCGAGCTTCTGGACTTCGGTGGCGTCGGACTTGAACAGCAGAATCGCGGCACGCGCCTCGCCGAGCGCGGCCTTGACCGCTTTGTTGGTTTCCTTGGCGAGCGCGCTTTCGACGGGATCGAGCGCGGTCTCCTCATGCGACTTGAAGACAGATTGAGCGGCCTGGAGGCGCGTGGCGAGGTCAGGCGACTGCAGCGTCAGGCTGCCGAGCGCGGCGTCGACGCTGCGGCGCAGGCGGTTGTTGAGGCGGACGGCGCTGGCGCTGTCAGGCACGCTGGCGACAGGCTCGCCGGTCGCGGCATCGATCGACTTGCCGTCGGTGCCGGTGATGTAGACTTTCTTGGTGTCAGGATCGGCCATGAGGCGGTCGTCCTGAAGCGCACTGATGATCGGAAAAGCGAGCTTGTTGCCGCTGCTTGCGATCGCGCCGATTGCGTCATCCGTGTCGGAAAAATCGTCGTTGGCGAATTTGGCGACCGCATCCTCGAACGGACCGGCAAAGGCCGGCAGTGCGAACGCGATCAGGAACAGCGAAAGGACAAGGGTCGAGAGACGAGCGGATAGTTTGGTTGGCACTGGATCACCCCGGCAGAAGTGGGGAGAAGGCGGCGGAATAGCCGTCTTCTCCCATTGTGCAGTCGAATGTCAGATCCGGATCAGGAGCCGGAGCCGAGGCACTTGTTGGTCTTGGTGTTGAAGTTGCCGCACTTCTTGCCGACCCAGTCGCCGATCAGGTCCTTGGAGCCGTCGAGCTCCTTCGACCATGCGTCGCCGGGGACGAGGCTCGGGGTCTTCCAGACCACGTCGAACTGGCCGTTGCCCTTGATCTCGCCGATGAACACCGGCTTGGTGATGTGGTGGTTGGGGAGCATCTTGGCGACGCCACCGGTCAGGTTCGGCGTCTCGATGCCGGGAAGCGCGTCGATCACCTTGTCCGGATCGGTCGACTTCACCTTCTCGACCGCCTTCACCCACATGTTGAAGCCGATCACGTGGGCTTCCATCGGGTCGTTGGTCGTACGCTTCGGGTTCTTGGTGTAGGCCTGCCAGTCCTTGATGAACTTCTCGTTCGCCGGCGTCTTGATCGATTCGAAGTAGTTCCAGGCGGCGAGATGGCCGACCAGCGGCTTGGTGTCGATGCCGGCGAGTTCTTCTTCACCCACCGAGAACGCGACCACCGGGATGTCCTTCGCCTTGATGCCCTGGTTGCCGAGCTCCTTGTAGAAGGGGACGTTGGCGTCGCCGTTGATGGTCGAGACCACCGCGGTCTTCTTGCCGGCCGAGCCGAACTTCTTGATGTCGGCCACGATCGTCTGCCAGTCGGAGTGACCGAACGGCGTGTAGTTGATCATGATGTCTTCCTGGGCGACGCCCTTCGACTTCAGATAGGCTTCCAGGATCTTGTTGGTGGTGCGCGGATAGACGTAATCGGTGCCCGCGAGCACCCAGCGCTTCACCTTCTCTTCCTTCATCAGGTAGTCGACCGCAGGGATCGCCTGCTGGTTCGGCGCAGCACCGGTGTAGAACACGTTGCGCTCGGACTCCTCACCCTCGTACTGCACGGGGTAGAACAGAATGTTGTTGAGCTCCTTGAACACCGGGAGCACCGACTTGCGCGACACCGACGTCCAGCAGCCGAACACGACCGAGACCTTGTCCTTGGTGATCAGCTCGCGTGCCTTTTCGGCGAACAGCGGCCAGTTCGAGGCGGGGTCGACGACGACAGCCTCGAGCTTCTTGCCGAGCAAGCCGCCCTTCTTGTTCTGCTCGTCGATCAGGAAAAGGATGGTGTCCTTCAGCGTGGTTTCGCTGATCGCCATGGTGCCGGAGAGGGAGTGGAGGACGCCAACCTTGATGGTGTCGTCCGCGGCCTTCGCGCCGGAAATGGACGCCAGACCGAGCAACAGTCCGGTGGTCGCGGCGAGCACGCCGCGGCGGCTAAATGACGCCGCTATATCGTGAATGGATTTGGTAGGCATGGATGTATCATCTCCCTGACGCAGACGTGAAAAACGCTGCGAAACGGCCCCACGGCCGCCTGCGATTAACGGAATCGCAAGAACCGTGCCATGGCCTGGGCACCTGCCAAGTGTTTGGTCAGTCTAAATAATTTTGCCGCAATCAAACTTTAGCCGCAGTCTGACTGCTCAAAACTTGAGCGAATAAAATGTATGCTTATGCGGCAGCCAGTCCATTTTTTGAGCAGAATGTACCCGCTGGCTAAAATTCCGGCATAACTATTTTTGCACCGCAATTGACGCCGGGAGGCGGCCCGCCTTGAAAGCGCCCCGCCAATGTTCCATATGAGGGTAGAGACCGCTCGCGAATCGATCGGTCGTTGCGAGCCGCGTGTTCTTAAGCCCCTCCGGGCCTCTGGCTTGCCCCATATCATCCAAGCCATCCGACACCCCAAACACGCAGGTGTCTTCTCGACACCCCTTTGCGCGTGCCCCGCTAATTGCGTCGGGCGCTCGCTTTTGACATGAAAAGAGCCCCTCTTTTGACTTCCTTTCAGGACTTCGGCCTCGCCGAACCCATCGCACGTGCGCTCGCTGAAGAGAACTACGTCACACCCACCCCCATCCAGGCCCAGACGATTCCCACGGCGCTGACCGGACGCGACGTCGTCGGCATCGCCCAGACCGGCACCGGAAAGACTGCCTCCTTCGCGCTGCCGATCCTGCACCGGCTGCTCGAGAACCGGATCAGGCCGCAGCCCAAGACCTGCCGCGTACTGGTGCTGTCGCCCACCCGCGAGCTGTCCGGGCAGATCCTCGACAGCTTCAATGCCTATGGCCGCCACATCCGCCTGTCCTCGACGCTCGCCATCGGCGGCGTGCCGATGGGACGACAGGTCCGTGCTCTGATGCAGGGCGTCGAGGTGCTGGTCGCCACCCCCGGCCGCCTGCTCGACCTCGTGCAGAGCAACGGGCTGAAGCTTGGCAGCGTCGAGTTCCTCGTGCTCGACGAAGCCGACCGCATGCTCGACATGGGCTTCATCAACGACATCCGCAAAATCGTCGCCAAACTCCCGATCAAGCGGCAGACGCTGTTCTTCTCGGCCACCATGCCGAAGGACATCGCCGAGCTCGCCGATTCCATGCTGCGTGATCCGGCACGCGTCGCGGTGACCCCGGTCTCCTCGACCGCCGAGCGCATCAACCAGCGCATCGTTCAGGTCGATTTCTCGGCCAAGCCCACCTTCCTGACCAAGCTGCTGAAGGACGAGCCGATCAACCGTGCGCTGGTCTTTACCCGCACCAAGCACGGTGCCGACAAGGTGGTAAAGACGCTCGAGCGGGCCGGTATCCCCGCCAGCGCCATCCACGGCAACAAGTCGCAGAACCACCGCGAGCGCACGCTCGCACAGTTCCGCTCCGGCGAAATCCGTACCCTGGTCGCCACCGACATCGCCGCCCGTGGCATCGACGTCGACGGCATCACCCACGTCATCAACTACGACCTGCCCAACGTGCCGGAAACTTATGTGCACCGGATCGGCCGCACCGCGCGCGCCGGCGCCGACGGCACCGCGATCTCGCTGGTCGCAGGCGGCGAGGAACTCAGCTATCTCCGCGACATCGAACGGCTGATCAAGGTGGCGCTGCCGCGCGAGGACCTCCGCACCGACGCCGGCCGCCGCGACGCAGGCGCTCCTCCGCCGCAGCAACAACGGCAGGGCCGGCCGGGCGGCCGACCGGGCCAGCGTCCGCAAGGCGCTCGGCATGGCGACGGACGGCGTGGTGACGACAGACATGCCGACGGACGCCACCACAGCTCCGGAAAGCCGAGCGACGGGCGGCCCGGCGAGGGCCGTCATGGCGAGGCGCGGCATGCGGACGGAAGGCCTGGAAACGGCGCGAAGGGGTCTCGCCGCCGCCGCTCCGGTGGTAAGATGCATTCTTCGCCAAACGAACGCCCGGAACAGCGTTCCGCGCATAGCGCGGGAGCGCCCGATGGGATACAAGGCGTGGCCTTTTTGCGCCGTGAGAGTCGGCCGAACGGCCACCCGAACCGCAAGCCCCATTCGCACTAGCCGTCCACGACCTGGAGAAATTCATGGCTAAGGAAGAGCTGATCCAGTTCGAAGGACTGGTCACCGAAATCCTCCCCGACGCGCGCTACCGCGTGCAGCTCGACGCCGGGCACGAGATCGTCGCTTACACCGCCGGCAAGATGAAGAAGAACCGCATCAAGACGCTGGCGGGAGACCGCGTGACGGTGGAGATGTCGCCCTACGACCTCGAAAAGGGCCGACTGATTTTCCGCCACAAGGACGAACGTCCCGCGACCGCCGGTGGACCGCCGCGCGGCGGCCCCCAGCGTGGCGGCCAGTTCCGCCGCCGCTAGTCGGGTTCGCCCGCCCTGCGCGGAGTTAAAATGCTGACTTGTATGCTGATCCGCCGTGGGCATCACGGCGGATCAAAAAATCGTGCACGTCAGGATTGTTTTGAGGCCTTAATTCCAATAAAATGAATTAATCGATTTTCGGCCGGACGACATTAGCATCCACCGGTACAGCCGGTTCAGACACGCTGACGACCCTTCCAAAAATTCGATCTAACCTGCCTGCGCAAGCGGGCGCTACCATTGTGTATCTGAGAAGGGACTACCCCCGTGAGCATGGGAACCGTGAAGTGGTTTAACGCGACCAAGGGCTATGGCTTCATCCAGCCCGACGACGGCGGCAAGGACGTGTTCGTTCACATCAGCGCCGTTGAGCGCGCCGGCCTCGGCTCGCTGCGCGAAGGCCAGAAGGTCTCCTACGAGATCGTCGCCGATCGCCGGTCCGGCAAGTCGGCTGCCGACAATCTGCGCGACGCAGGCTGAGGTCCGGCGCGCGCCTTGCGGGGCGCGCACCCGGATCAGTTCGAACGCATCAAACAACGGAAAAAGGCCGTGCGGGCTGCACGGCCTTTTTTCATGTCCAAAGAGCAGGTGGGCTCAATAGGTCGTGCAGGTCGTGTCCGGGCTGTAATAGACGCAGGCGGACTGCCGCGGGCGGGTGTAGGCGACGTCGCTCAGCGTGATCAAATTCTTCAGCACGTGGCCGACCGTCGGCGTGTAGGTGTAGCTGACCTCGCTGAAGATCAGATAGGTGCCGGCGATTGCGAGTGTCGTGGGAATCGAGACCGTGGCTCTCTGTGCCCGCGGGGCCGACCCCTTGCTCCATTGCACATGCGCCGTCTGGGTCGAATCCACGTACAGTTCGGTGATCGTCGCCGACACGGGCGTCGCGTCATAGGGCGTCATGATAGCGGTCGAGGCGGCGAAGAAATTGGTCATGTCGGTATCGGCGACGGTCGTCGACTGCGAGGTGAGATCCGACAGCGTCCGCGCCATCAGCGTCACCTTGCGATCGATCGCTATGGCTGACGAGAATTCGACGGTGCCGAAGAACATCACCAGCATCAGCGGAACGATCACCACGAATTCGGTCGCAGCAAGACCCCTGCCGTCGGTCAGGAATTCGCACGCGGAGAAACGGGCCGCCCGCCAGAATCTTGCAATCGCCTGCATCGCTCCGCCCGATCCGCTTTCCTAGTAAGGCTCGTTCTTGAACGCGGCAGTTGCCACGAGCAGCCGCTTGCTCGTGCTGCCGCAGCCGATGTTGAAGCCGAGCCCGGTCACGAACAGCGGCCACTGATAGAACAGCCGGACCACCACAATGTCGCCGGCGTTGCCGGCGCTGTAGTTCATGTTGGTGTCGAAATTGCACGCCGCATCGAGATGCGTCGGCAGCGTTACTGCCGAGAAGGACGAGAAGCTCGTGACGTCGACATACAGGCTGTTGCAGTCGAACAGCGCCGGAATCTGGCTACAGACATAACTCTTGAACGTCGCCTGCGTGCAGGGCGCAGCGACGCCGCTCACCGCGCAGGCCGCCACCGAACCCGACTGCGCTTGACCGGTCAGCACCACGCGGGCGGAATTCTGCGTGATGGTCTCGAGCACCTGGCTCGAGAAGAACACCAGCGCAGTCTCGACGATGGCAAACAGCAGCGCGAAGAAGATCGGTGCGATCAGCGCGAACTCGACCGCCGCCGATCCACCGCGATTGCCGCGAAATCGTCGCAGCGCAGTCCGCAACGTGAATCTCGAAGATACAGGCGACGGCATCGCGTGAATTCCCCGGCGGCAGCGATCATCCGCTTCGATCAATATCGGAAACTGATTGTCTAAATGTTTCTGACATTCGACTCGGGCCGGGCCGGACCGTTAGCGATCGGTTAACCACGGCGGGAGCGTAGAGGCGGGGAGGACAGAAACGACGTCACCGGCAATGGCGTTGCGGGACCGGAGGTCCCGCCCGCGGCCTGGTGATCTTGCCGGTTCGCCGTACCAGTTTGTCTTGTTAATTTGTCTTGGCAGCGGCAGCCGTGGTGGCGTTGCCGCTGGCATTGCTGCTCAGCGTGCCGGCCTGGCTCATCGTGGTGTTGAAGTATTGGTCGCTGTCGCCAAGGGTGACGCGACGCTGGCAGAGCGGCATGCAGCTATAGGATTCCCGCTCGATCCCGCGATAGACGGTGACGAGCCGGTCGCTCGGGCCTTCAACCTGGATCTGGCGATCGACCAGGATCTCGCCGCCCCGATCGAGCGCGATGAAGTTGGTGGCGCCGTAACCCTTGCCGGTCACGACGATCATCCCGCCAGGCTGGAGCGTCACGTCGGCGATCAGGGGATTGCCGACCACGATCGTGGCGACCTTGCCGGGCAAGCGCACCAGCTTGGCCTGATCGACATTGACGGCGATGGTGTCGACGGTGGGCTCGGCAAGGCCGATCGCCGGCGAAGCCAGCGTGGCAGCCGCAGCCAGCAGACAGATGCGCGCATGGCGGCGCAGAAACTCTTTACGCATACTCTTACCCCGGGACGTCACAAACCGGCAGAATCGATCAGAGAGCGGAGCCGGCGCCCGACCCGGTTAACCTGCCTGTAATTCGTGAACGTTCCGCAAATTCGCCGACTATTGTTCTAACGGACTTGCGTTTTGTCGCCTGCCTAGTGGCGGAACGGATAAGCGAGCTGGCCGGCAATCTCCTTCGGCATGGTCGCTTCGTCCTTGCCATAATCCTGCGGCAGCTCGCCCTTCGGCATGCGAAAGGTGCCGAACAGCAGATCCCAGATCGGGAAGGTGCCGGCAAAATTGGTGTCACCGCCCTCTTCGAGCGCCGTGTGGTGCCAGCGGTGGAACACCGGCGTCGCCAGGACATACCGGAACGGTCCGAAGGTCCAGTTCAGATTGGCGTGCACGAAGGCCGAATGGAAGGTCGTGAACGGGCCGACCCAGATCATCACGTTCGGCGATATGCCGGCCATCAACAGAACGACGTCGACCCCGATCGTTCCGAGCATCAAATTCACCGGATGAAAGCGCGCCGCCGAAATCCAGCTGATCTCCTCCGAGGAGTGGTGGATCGCATGGTATTTCCAGAACCCGCCGTCATGAAACAGCCGGTGCAGCCAGTACAGCATGAAGTCGGCCGCGACTAGAAACAGCACGCCTTGCGCCCAGAGCGGCAGTTGCGACAGCGGACCGTGACCGTTGTCGTAGAAAGCGATCAGTTCGTCCGCGTCGTGGATGTTGAAGACGGTGCCGGCGGTGACGATCAGAAGTCCGATCCGCATGGTGCGGGCAAACACCGGAACGAAGAACCAGTAGCAGATATCGGTCACGATCTCGCGCTTGCGCCACCACGCGGGACCGGGATTGCAAGCCCAGAAATACTCGAGCACCGTGAAGACCACCGCGAGCATGAAGGTGACGGGTATCACCTTCTCGATGGTCTCGCCGAGCATCAGGGCGACTTGCATGGGCAGGCTCGACATCATCGCGTCTCTTCCAGGCTTCTGATCCACTTACGCCTACTCCCCGAAATTTAAAGGAGGGTGAAGTTGACGCAGAGTTCGGAACCGAAACGAATTGCAGCAGGCGCCTTAAGGTGAAATTCACTCTGGCCAAAAGCATCGCGCACCCCGCAGGTTTGAGCGATCGAATTAACCCCGCCGAAAGAGCTGGGCTCACATGGTCGGTGCGTCAAGACAGCGCCGAACGAGGCGACCTCACCCAGATGGAGTTTAGTTCATGAAGAACCTGATTGCGCGTTTCGCGAAGGATGAATCCGGCGCCACCGCCATCGAATACGGTCTGATCGCCGCCGGCATCGCGCTGGCCATCATCACCGTCGTCAACAATCTCGGCAGCACGCTGAACACCAAGTTCGGCTCGATCAGCTCCTCGCTGAAGTAAGCCGACCGACGAACGACGGCAAAAGCCCCGGACCTCCGGGGCCTTTGTTTTTCAGGGCATGGCGAGTTCCAGTGGCGTTGCGTAGGCACAGAACCGATGCCGCAATTGCGGCGACCGAGGCGGACACGGCGCGCGGCGATGCCTCGGCCTATTGGGTCTGCCTTGCGCTGCTGCTCGCAATGGTCGTGCTGGCGATGCGGATCGCCAGCATGTGGTGAGACCGCCGACACCTTGGCATCGTTCCGGGGTTGCGGCGGCCGTTGTCGGTTTGTTTAGCACTGGCTTTTAGCATGCGCCGGCGACCCGATCCGGCGACAGACCCAGGCCCAAGACCCGGGCCCTCAAGACGCAGCAGCCCATGACACTCGACCTCGCGCGCCTCCTGCTCTTCCCGGCCCTGATGGCGTTCGCGGCCGCCAGCGATCTTTTCACCATGACGATCTCGAACCGCGTGTCGCTGGCGCTGGTCGCAGGCTTCTTCGTGCTCGCCTTCGCCGGTGGCATGGCACCTTACGAGATGCTGAGCCATGTCGGCGCTGGCGCGCTGCTCCTTGTCGTGGCCTTTACCTGCTTTGCGATGGGCTGGATGGGCGGCGGCGATGCCAAGGTCGCCGCTTCCGTGGCGCTCTGGTTCGGCTTCGCCCAATTGTCGGACTTCCTGCTCTACGCCTCGCTGTTCGGCGGAGCGCTGACGCTGCTCCTGCTGCAGTTCCGGCAATGGCCGCTACCTTACGGACTTGCCGGCCAGGCCTGGCTCGCACGGCTCCACGACAAGCAGACCGGCATCCCCTACGGCATCGCGCTCGCGCTCGGGGCGCTGTTGGTCTACCCCGAAACCGAATGGGTGAAAGCGATCGACCTCGCTCACCTCGCATTGCTCTGAACGCCGCGATAACCCGGCGTTAAGGCGATTTAGATACGCCTCATTAACCATGCTTTGACGAATAGCTGGTCAACTGCCGATTACGGCGGCGGCTGCGTCGCAGCGTTTTGTGGAAAGTGAAGCGTATGAATAGGGCACGCATAGTCGTCCTGACGGTCGCCATCTGCGCCGGCGGCATCGCTGCGTACCTGGCGAGCGGCTCGGACTCTACGCCGCCTCCAGCGGCTCCGGTCGCACAGCTTCCCACCACCGACGTCCTGGTTGCCAAGAACGACATCGGCCTCGGACAGACCCTGAAGCCCGAGGACGTGCAGTGGCAGACCTGGCCGACGGCGACCGCCAGCGCCACTTTCATTCGCCGCAACGAGCGCCCGGACGCCGCGACCCAGGTCACCGGTTCGATTGCGCGTGCCCCGTTCATCCAGGGTGAACCGATCCGCGACCAGAAGCTGGTCAAGGCCGATGGTTCCGGCTTCATGGCCGCGATCCTGCCGACCGGCATGCGCGCCATCTCGACCGAAATCTCGCCGGAAACCGGCGCCGGCGGCTTCATCCTGCCCAACGATCGCGTTGACGTACTGCTCACGCGCCGTCTCAAGAACCCGGACCAGAGCGCCGGCGGCCAGGATATCATCACGTCCGAGATCCTCCTGACCAATGTCCGCGTGCTGGCCATCGACCAGGCGCCGAAGGAGAAGGACGGCCAGAACGCGGTGGTCGGCAAGACCGTGACCCTGGAACTCGACCCCGCGCAGACCAAGGTGCTGTCCACCGCTCGCCAATCCGGAACGCTGTCGCTGGCGCTGCGCAGCATTGCCGACGTCAAGACGACCGAGATCACGCTCGATGAATCGGCGCAGCACAGCGACGGCGTGTCGATCATTCGCTACGGCATTCAAAGTCAGGCTGCGAAGCCACGATGAGGACAGTCGATATGAAATGCAGGGCAGATCTGGCGACGATGCGGACCTCCCTGGTCCGCGCCCTGTCGTTCTCGGCCGCTCTCGCGCTGACGCTCAACCCGGCGCTGACGCCCGTAATTGCGGCAGATTACCGTGCGGCGGCACCCGTTCCGACCGATGATCAGATGAACGCGCGCTTCCTGTCACTCGGCGTCGGCAAGTCGATCGTGATCGACCTGCCCCGCGACATCAAGGACGTGCTCGTCGCCGATCCCAAGATTGCCAACGCGGTGGTCCGCTCGTCCCAGCGCGCCTACATCATCGGCGCCTCGGTCGGCCAGACCAACATCGTTTTCTTCGATTCCGCCGGCCAGCAGATCGCCGCCTACGACATCGCCGTCAAGCGCGACCTCAATGGCGTGCGCGCGGCGCTGAAGCAGATCCTGCCCAATTCCGACATTCAGATCGACGGCCTCGGCGACGGCGTCGTGCTGAGCGGCTCCGCGGCCAACCCCGCTGAAGCGCAGCAGGCCAACGATCTCGCTGCGCGCCTCGCCGGCGGCGCCGACAAGGTGGTGAACTCGATCGTGGTTCGCGGGCGCGACCAGGTCATGCTGAAGGTGACCGTTGCGGAAGTCGCGCGAAACATCGTCAAGCAGCTCGGCATCGATCTCACCGCGAACCTCAACTACGGCACCTCGGTGGTGAGCTTCACCAACTCCAACCCGTTCACCGCGCTTGGCCACAATCTCGTGGACGGCAACAGCTTGAGCGCGAAGTTCGGCGGAGGCCCCTCCGTGCAGGCCACCCTGCGCGCGATGGAAACCGCGGGCGTGATCCGTACGCTGGCCGAGCCGAACCTGACCGCGATCTCCGGCGAGTCCGCGACGTTCATCGCCGGCGGCGAATTCCCGGTGCCGGCGGGTTATGCCTGCGACCCCACCACGCATGTCTGTACCACCCAGATCAGCTTCAAGAAGTTCGGCATCTCGCTCAATTTTACGCCCGTGGTGCTGACCGAAGGCAAGATCAGCCTGCGGGTGATGACCGAAGTGTCGGAACTCTCCAACGACAACGCGATCACGTTGTCGCAGGCCGTCACTTCGACCTCGGTCAACTCGCTGACGGTGCCCTCGATCAGGACCCGCCGCGCCGAGACCTCGCTCGAAATTCCCTCCGGCGGCGCTATGGCGATGGCCGGCCTGATCCAGCAGCAGACCAAGCAGGCGGTCAGCGGATTGCCCGGGTTGATGCAGCTCCCGATCCTCGGCACGCTGTTCCGCAGCCGCGACTTCGTCAACAACTCGACCGAGCTCGTGGTCATCGTGACGCCCTATATCGTGCGCGCGACGTCGCCAAAGGACCTCTCGCGTCCGGATGACGGCTTCTCGGCACCTGCTGATCCGCAGGCCGAGCTTCTCGGCAACATCAACCGCATCTACGGCGTGCCCGGTAAAACCGAGCCGGCAAAGAACTACCGCGGCACTTACGGCTTCATCACCGACTGAGGCGGAACGGGGACTTAAGTTATGATCACAACGCGACCCCAGAACCGCCACCGCGCCGCCGGCCTCGGTGGCGTGCTCGTCGGTATCGCGCTCGCGCTCGGCGGCTGCCAGCACGACGAGGTGGCGACGGCCTCCATTCCCGACGACTACAAGCAGCGTCACCCGATCGCGATCGAGGAGCAGAACCGCTCGATCGTGGTGTTCGTCGGTCACGCCCGCGGCGGTTTGACCGCGGCCCAGCGCGCCGACGTGATGGGCTTGGCGTCGACCTGGATGCACGAGGGAACCGGCGCGATTCACGTCGACGTGCCCACGGGAACGCCCAATGCGCGCCCGGTCGCCGAATCCATGCGGGAGATTCAGGCATTGCTGGCGGCCGGGGGCGTCCCCCCGCGCGGCATCATCGCCCGTCCCTACCAGCCGGAAGACAAGCGCTTCCTGCCGCCGATCCGACTGACCTATTCGAAGATCGCGGCGGTCGCCGGCCCGTGCGGCCTGTGGCCAGAGGACATCGGCCCCTCGATGAAGAACAAGAGCTGGTTCGAGAACAAGGACTACTACAATTTCGGATGCGCCTATCAGCGCAACATGGCGGCCATGGTCGACAATCCGGCGGACCTCGAGCAGCCGCGGCCCGAGACCCCCGCCTACACCGCGCGACGTACTGCCGCCTTCGAGAAATACCGCAAGGGCTTGCCGACGGCGACCACCTATCCCGAGGCCGAAAAGGCCAAACTCAGCGACACCGGCAAATGATCAACTACGCGCGCCAGACTCAGGAAGAGCAGCCGGAGATCCCGCCGCCGGTCGAGGAGCATATTGCGCCCGCACCGCGCGTTTCGGTGCAGGCCTTCTGCGAAACCGTGGAGACCGCCGCAGCCGTGCAATCGGCCGGCGAGGATCGCCGCCTCGGCAAGGCCCATCTGAAGATTCAGATGGGCGGCATGGCGGCTGCAATCGAAGCCTACCGTTCGGCGCCCACGCCGAACGTGATCGTGCTCGAGAGCGACGCCCGCAACGATCTGTTGGCTGGGCTCGACCAGCTCGCCACCGTCTGCGACGCCGGCACCCGCGTCGTCGTGATCGGCCGCATCAACGACGTCATGCTCTATCGCGAGCTGGTGCGCCGCGGCGTCAGTGACTACGTGCTCGCGCCGGTCGGTCCGATCGACGTCGTGCGCTCGATCTGCAATTTGTTCTCGGCGCCGGAAGCCAAGGCCGTCGGCCGCATCATCGCCGTGGTCGGCGCCAAGGGCGGCGTCGGCGCCTCCACGATTTCCCACAATGTCGCCTGGGCCATCGCGCGCGACCTCGCGATGGACGCCGTGGTCGCCGATCTCGACCTTGCTTTCGGCACTGCCGGGCTCGACTACAACCAGGATCCGCCGCAGGGCATCGCGGACGCCGTGTTCTCGCCCGATCGCGTCGATACCGCCTTTATTGACCGTCTGCTGTCGAAATGCACGGACCATCTCAGCCTGCTGGCGGCGCCGGCGACGCTCGACCGGGTCTATGATTTCGGCACCGACGCCTTCGACGCCGTGTTCGACACGCTGCGCTCGACCATGCCGTGCATCGTGCTGGACATCCCGCATCAATGGTCGGGCTGGACCAAGCGCGCCCTCATAGGCGCCGACGATATCCTGATCGTCGCGGCGCCGGATCTCGCCAATCTGCGCAATACCAAGAACCTGTTCGATCTCTTGAAGGCCGCCCGTCCCAACGACCGCCCGCCGCTATACTGCCTCAACCAGGTCGGCGTGCCCAAACGGCCGGAGATCGCCGCCACCGAATTCGCCAAGGCGATCGAGAGCCAGCCGGTCGTCTCGATCCCGTTCGAGCCGCAGATCTTCGGCGCGGCCGCCAACAACGGCCAGATGATCGCGGAGATCTCCGCGAACCATAAGTCTATCGAGATGTTCCTCCAGATCGCCCAGCGCCTGACCGGCCGGAGCGAGACGAAGAAACAAAAGTCGTCCTTGCTTTCACCGCTGATTGAGAAGTTGCGGGGAAAATAAGCCGCCGCATGGAGTTGTTAAGTGTTCGGTAAGCGTAGCGGAACAGACACCGACTTTCGGGCTCCCAAGCCCGGCGCCGTGTCGCCAGAGCCTGCCTCGGCTCCGGCGCCGACGGTGTCGCGCGCGCCGCCCCCGCCGGTTGTCGCGTCGCCGCCGCTCGCGCCCTCCCGGCCCCCGCCGGTCATGGAAACCCGCCGCTCGGACAATTATTACGAGGTCAAGGCGACGATCTTCGGCGCGCTGATCGAGGCCATCGACCTCGCCCAGCTGGCCAAGCTCGATTCCGAATCGGCGCGTGAGGAAATCCGCGACATCGTCAACGAGATCATCGCGATCAAGAACATCGTGATGTCGATCGCCGAGCAGGAAGAGCTGCTCGACGACATCTGCAACGACGTGCTCGGCTACGGCCCGCTCGAGCCGTTGCTCGCCCGCGACGACATCGCCGACATCATGGTGAACGGCGCCGGCACGGTCTTCATCGAAGTCAGCGGCAAGATCCAGCGGACCGGTATCCGCTTCCGGGACAACCAGCAGCTCCTCAATATCTGCCAGCGCATCGTCAGCCAGGTCGGCCGGCGCGTCGACGAATCCTCGCCGATCTGCGACGCGCGCCTCGCCGATGGCTCCCGCGTCAACGCCATCGTACCGCCGCTCGCGATCGACGGACCCGCGCTCACCATTCGTAAGTTCAAGAAGGACAAGCTGACGCTGGATCAGCTGGTCAAATTCGGCGCGATCTCGCCGGAAGGTGCGGAGATCCTCCAGATCATCGGGCGCGTTCGCTGCAACGTGCTGATCTCCGGCGGTACAGGCTCGGGCAAGACCACCCTGCTCAACTGTCTCACCAACTACATCGAGCACGACGAGCGCGTCATCACCTGCGAGGACGCCGCCGAATTGCAACTCCAGCAGCCCCACGTGGTGCGGCTCGAAACCCGCCCGCCCAATATCGAGGGCGAAGGCCAGGTCACCATGCGCGAGCTGGTGAGAAACTGCCTGCGTATGCGCCCCGAACGCATCATCGTCGGCGAAGTCCGCGGCCCGGAGGCGTTCGATCTCCTCCAGGCCATGAACACCGGCCACGACGGCTCGATGGGGACGTTGCACGCCAACAATCCCCGCGAAGCGCTGTCGCGCTGCGAATCCATGATCACGATGGGCGGCTTTTCGCTTCCGTCGCGGACGATCCGCGAGATGATCTGCGCCTCGATCGACGTGATCGTCCAGGCCGCGCGCTTGCGCGACGGCTCCCGCCGCATCACCCACATCACCGAGGTGATGGGCATGGAAGGCGACACCATCATCACCCAGGACGTCTTCCTCTACGACCTGGTCGGCGAGGACGCCAACGGCAAGATCATCGGCCAGCATCGCTCGACCGGCATTGGTCGCCCGAAATTCTGGGAACGCGCCCGTTATTACGGCGAAGAGAAACGACTTGCCGCCGCGCTCGATGCCGCGGAAAAGAAACCGAACACGTGAGCAGGCCGGCGCAGCCATGAACATTCAGGTCCTCGCCCTCGCGTTCCTCGCCACGGCCGCCGTCGGCGGCATCGCCTGGGTGTTCCTCTATCCGATGCTGTCAGGCGAGCGGAAGGCCGAGAACCGCCGCGCCTCGATCGCACGCGCCGAAGCGCCAACGGCCCGCCAGGCCGAGAAGACCCAGCGTTCGCGCCGCGAGCAGGTCGAGAGTTCGCTCAAGGATCTCGAGGCCAGGCGCACGCAGGAGAAGAGCGTCCCGCTCAACATCCGCCTGTCGCAGGCGGGGCTCGACTGGACGACTCAGAAATTCTGGATCGTGTCCGCCATCGTGGCGGGCGTTTTTTTCTTCGGCGCGCTGTTCGGCGGCGGCGGCCTGCTCGGCGCGGCCGGTCTTGCCTTTGCCGGCGGCTTCGGCCTGCCGCGCTGGGCCCTGGGCTTCATGAAGAAGCGTCGCGAGAACAAGTTCCTGGCAGCGCTTCCAGATGCCGTCGACGTCATCGTCCGCGGCATCAAGGCCGGCCTGCCGCTGTTCGAATCGATCAAGGTCGTCGCGGCCGACGCGCCCGAGCCGCTGCGCAGCGAATTCCTGGCCATCATCGAGACGCAGGCGATCGGCATGCCGCTCGGCGAGGCCTGCTCGCGGCTCTACGAGCGCATGCCGCTGCCGGAGGCCAATTTCTTCGGCATCGTGGTGTCGATCCAGCAGAAGTCGGGCGGCAACCTCTCCGAAGCGCTGGGCAACCTCTCCAAGGTGCTGCGCGACCGCAAGAAGATGAAGGAAAAGATCCAGGCGATGTCGATGGAAGCCAAGGCCTCGGCCGGCATCATCGGCTCGCTGCCGCCGATCGTGATGTTCCTCGTCTATCTCACGACCCCCGGCTACATCTCGTTGCTGTGGACCCACCCCACCGGCCAGCTCATGCTGGTCGGCTGCGTCGTCTGGATGTCGATCGGCATCATGGTGATGAAGAAGATGATCAACTTCGATTTCTAACGGTGCCGCATGGTCGAGTTCCTCGTTACGAAACTGCATGACGCCCACTTCATGACCATGCTGCTGGCAGCCATCGCTGCCAGCGCCACCGTCTACACGCTGGTGATGCCGATGTTCGCCGGCGAGGGCCTCGCCAAGCGCATGAAGGCGGTGGCGAGCGAACGCGAGCGCATCCGCCAGCGCGAGCGCGAACGCCTCAACAAGAACGAGAAGGTCTCGCTGCGCCAGACGCCCAAGCAGCTCGTCTCGAAGGTGGTCGACGATTTCAATCTCACCAAATGGCTGGCGCAGGAGGCGGCGCGCGACAAGCTGATCATGGCCGGCTATCGCGGCCATGCGCCATACGTCACGTTCCTGTTCGCCCGCCTGGTCGCTCCGATCGTGCTGTTCATCGGCTCGGTCGTCTACGTCTTCCTGATCGCCCATATGGACCGCCCGATGCCGATCAAGATCGGCATCTGCGTCGGCGCGGCCTATCTCGGCCTTCAGGCGCCGATGCTGTTCCTGAAGAATGCGATCTCCAAGCGCCAGCTCTCGATCAAGCGCGCCTTTCCCGATGCGCTCGACCTGCTGCTGATCTGCATCGAATCCGGCATGTCGGTGGAAATGGCGTTCCGCAAGGTCGCCACCGAAATCGTGGGCCAGTCGATCGCGCTGTCCGAGGAGTTCACCCTGACCACCGCCGAGCTGTCCTATCTGCAGGACCGCAAGGTCGCTTATGAAAACCTGGCGAAGCGCACCGGGCTCGAAGGCGTCAAGTCGGTCTGTCTGGCGCTTCAGCAGGCGGAACGCTACGGCACCCCGCTCGGTCACTCCTTGCGCGTCATGGCGCAGGAAAACCGCGACATGCGCATGAACGAGGCCGAGAAGAAGGCCGCGGCCCTGCCGCCGAAGCTGACGGTGCCGATGATCCTGTTCTTCCTGCCGGTGCTGTTCGTCGTCATTCTCGGACCGACCGGGATCAAGATCTCCGAGCTGCACTGACCCAAGTCGGGCGAAAACTCGAAAACAACCCCATGCACAGTAGCCGGCCATTGCCGGCTCGCTCCGATGTGGATCGTGCAAAGCGCCTGAACGGGCAGCCGAAATTCGTGCCGTGGCGCCAGAAGGCGGCGGATCAGCCGGACTGGCTCAGGGAGGCGACCGGCGTTCGCTTCGGCGCGCTGCGCGGACCGCCGTTGCGGCTCAGCATGTCCTTCAGATAGGCGACATTGGCCGCGGCCTCGTCGGGCGGCAGGTCCGCCTTCACGATGGTCTCGGCCTCCGCGAAGCGGCCCTGCAGACCGACCACCAGGCCGAGATTCTGCCGCACCCGCGAGCTCGCCCGCGGCGACGCATAAGCCTGCCGCAGCGCCTCTTCCGCCTTGGGCAGGTCCCGCGACAGCATGTAGGACAGGCCGAGATTGGAGAGCACGCCGGGATCACCAGGTGCGATCTTGAGCGCGCTCGCGTAATAGCCGCGCGCCTCGTCGTGGCGGCCCATCTGGTCGAGGCAGGTGCCCTGCACCGAGAGCAGGCGCCAGTCCGGATTGTCGGGCGAATGCGCCTTCGACAGCACGTCGAAGGCCTGCTGGAAATTGCCGACGTCGGAGAGCGCGCGACCGTATTGGGCCAGCAGCGCCTTGTTGCCGGGATTGGCGATCGTCGCCTGTTCGAGCACGGCAGCCGCCTGGGCGTTCTGCCCGTTGGCGCGCAGCGCCTGGCCATAGGCTAGCGCCGCGTCGGCATCTTTCGGGTTGGCACGATAGCGCTCGCCATAGACCTCGATGGCGCGCGCCGGATCGGCCGGGGCAGCGGCTTCCGCCTTCGGCCCGATCGAGCCGGTGACGTCGGAAAGCTTGGACATTGCCGTGCAGCCGCCGAGGCCCGCGGCCACCAGCGCGATCAACGAGGCGGACGCAAGAAGCCGGACAGGACGGAACCGTTGACGCATGACGCTTTGACTCTCGAGCGGATTGATCGAGCCGAACGCGCCAGCAATAGACTGTTAACCCTAATGGCCGGTTAACGCCGGACCATGCCACCCTGCGGCGGCGCCTCGCCGCCGAGGCCCAGGTCGAGACCGAGCTGCTTCACCTGATCATTCAGGTTCCGCAGCAATTGCAGCCGCCGCCGCGCCTTCCCCTCGGCGTCGACATCCTCGCGCGGCAGCGCCGGCCAGCGGCGCTTGAGGTCGTCACGATTGATCAGCCTGACGGCACGGAGCTCGTCGAGCGTGGCGTGGTCGATGTCGAGCATCTCGGCGGATAATCCGATCAACTCGCGAAGCAATGTCCTCGTTTCCGCCAGCGCTGCGAGGTGACGCTTCTGTACGGACCTTTCGAGCTTGCGATCGAGATCGGCGAGGGCATGGGACGTCACGAGGTAGGTGTAGAGACGATCCGCCCAGCTCTCGCCTCCATCATCGTAGAAGGCCGGGCGCGACAGCAATCGGTTTGCGAGCAGCAGAACCTGATCCCAATCCAGCGACGCGCATGAGGCAATCTCGATCGCCGACTGGATGGCGGGATCACGCGACAGATCCCGCCCGACCGGAAGGCTGATGCGGCCGCCAGGCATGTTCGAATCGAGCGGGCTGAACGCGCCATCATTGCGCGGCCGCGAATAGCGGGCGATCGAGATCCGGTAGTCGGGCCGGCCCGTCGCGGGGGCCGGGCCGAAATGGATGATGTTGAAGCCGGCATCGTCGCCTCCCTGCCCGGTTGAGGACGGACAGGACAGCACGTAGATCGTGCGCCAGAAATCCTCGAGGCCGCCTCGCGTCGCACGTGGATCCGGAATCGAATAGCGCGTGAGCCCCTCGACATGCCGGTGCCCGTGCAGGACCATGGTGACATTGAGGGACGTTGCCGCTTCGAGAAAGGTGGCGGGCGCAGCGAGATACATCAGCGGCTCGTCAGCGGCGCCGAGGAACCGCTTGCCCTCGCCGGTCGCCTGCGGCAGCGGATGATGATGCAGCGCCAGCACACGCACCAGGTTCTCCGCCGGTTCGGAATAATCCGCCCGCCCGGCTGAACCGATGCTGCCTGCGAGCTCGACACTGAGCCGGGCAGACCGTGCGACCATCGCATGATAGGCCTGCTCGTCGACATGGCCGCTCGCAAGCGACGTCAGGCTTGCGCTGTTGGAATCGAGCAGCATCAGGTCGAGGCCGGCCTGACGGTAATAGATGGTCTTCGAGGTCCGCGGCAGATGCAGATAGTCGTAGGCATCGTGCCGGCCGCCCGGCTTACTCGGACGCTTGGCGTCATGATTGCCGGCAACGGCCTGGATGTCGGTGAACAGGCCGGTCTGCCGGAACGAGGCGATGACCGCGACCGCTTCCTCCAGGGAACGCGGCGTCGGATCATCCACGATGTCGCCCGTGATCAGCAGGACTCGATCGGGCACATCCGCAAAGCCCGCCATTCGCTCGCGCAGGGCGGCGGTGAGCGCCTCGATTGTCGCAAGCAGCCGGCCTGACCCGTCCAGATGCAGGTCGGAGATCTGCGCAATGACGAACGATCTATCCATTCCGCGCCGCTCGATGCGATGCTGCGTCGCCCAAACGATTGAACAAATGCCTACGACGAAGAGCTCAGGTCACAATCCGGGTCAGTATCGTCAGAACTTCAACGGCGCTGTTGCGCTCGGTACGTGCACAGGCGCATCACACAACTTGAAAAATATTCGCTCATAATGCCACAACCGAAACGCTAGTAAAGCCCCGCGGCGGCGCAGGCATGAACGGCAGTCCTCGACCGAGATACGAGCGCGAGCCGGGGATTGTTTCGAGAGGCCCGATCAATATTCGATGGCGAGACGCTTGCGGATTTCATCGATGCGCTTGTCGATCGCGTCGAACCGCGCGTGGACGGAACGATCGTGGAGATAGAAGACGTAGCCGCCGGCGAGGAACGCGAAGACCCAATGGTGATGCTCGACATAGCCAAGGACGGCCTCGATGGTCTGGCCGATGAATGTGACCCCGCTCCACACAAATTCCATCGCAATTCCTCCCGGCACGCATTGTCGCCGGTCACGCGCGTTCTCTGCGCACGATAACCTGCTTGGCGACCACTGCCGGAACCTAGCACGGGACTTTCCGTGCGAGTAGCGGCTCGCTGACCGGTGACCGCAAAGCCGATTGCGGAGGTGCCAAAACTCTGCGAAGTCTGCTTCCCATCCGAATGACCTCCGAGCCTGCCAATGCCTTCCGTCTTCGAGACATCCTCGACTGCCACCCCGATCATTTTCGTCACCAAGTCGAGCTGGGAGGCCGTGCGCGAGACGCTGCCGCCGGCGCAGCGCCAGTTCGCCATCGCGAGCGCCTTCGCGGCCAAGCCAGGCGGCTATCTGGCGCTGCCCGCCCCCGACGGCGCGATCGCGCAGGTGCTGTTCGGCCTTGAGGATGACGGCGCGAAGTCGCGCGATCCGTTCCGGCCCGGCGCCCTGCCCGGCCTGCTGCCGGCGGGCACCTATCGCTTTGCCAATGCACCGCACGATGCACGACTGGCGGCACTCGCCTTCGCGCTGGGGTGCTATCGCTTCGCCCGCTACCGCAAGGCCGACCGGCCCGACGTCCGGCTGGTGCCGCCCGATGGCGTCGACGCCGCCGAGATCAGCCGCATGGCTGATGCCGCGATGCTGGCGCGCGACCTCATCAACACGCCGTCCAACGACATGGGGCCGGAGGAGCTGGCCGCGGCCGCGCAAGCGCTCGCGGCCGAATACGGCGCCAGCTACGCCTGCACCATCGGCGAGGAGCTGGAAAAGAACTTCCCGCTGATCCATGCGGTCGGCATGGCCTCCAGCCGCGCGCCGCGGCTGATCGATATCGGCTGGGGGAATCTCGATCATCCCAAGGTGACGCTGGTCGGCAAGGGCGTCTGCTTCGATACCGGCGGGCTCGATTTGAAACCGTCGAGCGGCATGCTGATCATGAAGAAGGACATGGGCGGCGCCGCCAATGTGCTGGCGCTGGCGCGCATGGTGATGGATGCCAAGCTGAAGGTGCGCTTGCGCGTGCTGATCCCTGCCGTGGAAAATGCGGTCGCCGGAAACGCCTTCCGCCCGCTCGACATTTTTACCTCGCGCAAGGGCATCACGGTCGAGATCGGCAATACCGACGCGGAAGGACGGCTGGTGCTCGCCGACGCACTGGCGCTGGCCGACGAGGAGAAGCCCGAGTTGCTGATCGATTTGGGCACGCTGACGGGCGCCGCGCGGGTCGCGCTGGGGCCAGATTTACCGCCCTTTTACACCAATGATGAGACGCTTGCCTCCGACGTCGCGCGCTGCGCGGTGCAGGAGAACGATCCCTTGTGGCGCATGCCGCTGTGGCCGCCTTACGATGCGTGGCTGGACTCCAAGACCGCCACCATCACCAACGCGCCATCAGGCGGCTTTGCCGGCTCGATCACCTGCGCGCTGTTCTTGCAGCGCTTCGTCGAGCAGGCCGGGAGCTGGCTTCACGTGGACATCTATGGCTGGACGCCGTCGGCGAAGCCCGCGCGGCCCGAGGGCGGCGAATGCCAGGCCGCCCGCGCCATCTACAAGGTGCTGAGCGAGCGCTATGCATGATATCAGGCTGACACCGGCGCGGAGCGATCTCGCCGCCAAATATCTCGAAGGCCAGGTGCAGGCCGATCGCTATGTCACCGGCGAGGAATTCGAGGTGACAGCACCGATCGCGCCGGTCCGCGAGCAGCCTTCGGCGAACGCGATGCTGATGACGGAAGCGCTGCGCGGCGAGCGCGTCACGGTCTACGATCGCAACGGCGAGGGCTGGGCCTGGGGCCAGCTCGGCAGCGACGGCTATGTCGGCTGGCTGCCTGAGGCCGCGCTGATGAAGCCCGTGGCTGCACCGACCCACAAGGTGACCGCGCTGCGGACGCTCGCCTTCCCGGGTCCATCGATCAAGCTGCCGCCGACCGATGCTCTGGTGCTGGGATCGCAGCTCACGATCGCGCGCGAGGATGGCATGTTCGCCGTCACGCGCGAAGGCACGTTCGTGCCGAAGACTCATCTTGCGCCGCTCGATCATCGCGAGGGCGATTTCGTCGCGGTCGCCGAGCGCTTCGTCGGCACGCCGTATCTCTGGGGCGGCAAGAGCAGTTTTGGCATCGATTGCTCCGGTCTCGTTCAGGTCTCGCTGACGTCGTCAGGCACAGGCTGCCCGCGCGACAGCGACATGCAGCAGGCGGGCCTCGGCCGCACGCTGGAGCCGCATGAGCGGAGAAATTTGCTGCGCGGCGACCTGATCTTCTGGAAGGGCCACGTCGCGATCGTGCGCGACGGCAACACCATGGTTCACGCCAATGCGTATCACATGGCAACGGCGATCGAGCCGATCGCGCCGGCCATTGCGCGGATCGAGGCGGCCGGCAGCGAGGTGGTTGCGATCAAGCGGCTGTAGGGGCGGCGTCGAAAATGCGTCGCGTTCCATATTTTCACTAAGCGGCCTGAAACGGCTGCGGTCCTGTTGATCATCGGCTGGAGGCGAGCCCCGGTCAACGTTCCCCATAGCTCAACCGAGCAGGTGGCCGTTCTCCGCAATCCTCCACGCAGTGTGCACAGGCGGAAATTTCTTTCTGCTCGGAGCAAAGCTTTGCTGCTTGCCCGGCCAACCAATGCCACTTTGCTGCTACGTCGCGAAGTCGAGCCCGGCGCAGAGGATCACTCTCTACTCTAAGAGAACCGGCGTACGCACGCTCCGCAATTCCTCGTAAGCGAGCTATCGCTTCAATCATGTTCACATTTTCACGTGGCAGCGTTGACACTTGCAACGAATGGAAGGGCGCGGCTACGACTGCGAAGCCGCGCCCCATCGTCAGGCTGCTCGGATGCTGCCGAGGAAGTTCGACAGTTCCGACTTGAGCCGCGCCGCGTCGGACGACAGTGTTTGCGCAGCCGAAAGCACCTGAGAGGACGCCGAACCGGTTTCGGCGGCTCCCTGCTGCACCTCGGCGATGTTGGACGACACCTGCTGGGTGCCGTGCGCCGCCTGCTGGACGTTGCGCGAGATTTCGCCGGTGGCCGCA
Organism: Bradyrhizobium guangzhouense; assembly: GCF_004114955.1. Lineage (NCBI taxonomy): Bacteria > Pseudomonadati > Pseudomonadota > Alphaproteobacteria > Hyphomicrobiales > Nitrobacteraceae > Bradyrhizobium > Bradyrhizobium guangzhouense. Next base: position 1,230,280 of record NZ_CP030053.1, on the reverse strand, counting down.
CCCTGCTCCTCGACCGCCGCGGCAATCGTCGACGATATCTCCGACAGCCGTTCGATCGTCCCGGAGATCTCCTTGATCGCGCCGACCGATTCCTGCGTCGCGGACTGGATACCGGAAATCTGCTGGCCGATCTCGCCGGTCGCTTTCGCGGTCTGCTCGGCAAGCGCCTTCACTTCCGATGCGACGACCGCGAAGCCGCGACCGGCTTCGCCCGCGCGGGCCGCCTCGATCGTGGCATTGAGCGCCAGCAGATTGGTCTGCCCTGCGATCGTGTTGATGAGCTCGACCACGTCTCCGATGCGATTTGCCGCCCTCGACAACTCGCTGACCCGCTCCGTCGTCCCGCGCGCCTGGCCGACGGCCTCGCTCGCGATCCGCGCGGATTCCTGGACCTGGCGGCTGATCTCGTTGACCGAGGACGACAATTCCTCGGTCGCCGATGCCACAGACTGCACGTTGGCAGAAGCTTCCTCCGAGGCGGCAGCGACGGTCGTGGACAATTGCTGCGAACGCGACGCGGTGGACGTCAACGTCCCCGCGGAGGCTTCGAGTTCACGTGACGCCGACGATACGGTCTCGACGATGCGTCCCACCGCGCCTTCGAAGTCGTCGGCCATCCTCGCCATCTCGGCCTTGCGCTGGCGCGCGAGCACCTCGTCTTGCCGGATTTTCTGCTCCGCTTCCTCGCGCGCCTTCTCCTCGGCCTTGACTTTGAAGGTTTCGACCGCCTGCGCCATATCGCCAACCTCGTCGCTCCGTTCGAGGCCCGGCAAAACCACGCCGAAATTGCCGCCGGCAAGCTCCTTCATGCTGGCGGTGAGACCCGACAGCGGACGGACGATGCCGCGTGCGATCAGAAAAGCGATCAACAGACCGAGCACCAAGGCTGCGGCGGCCACGAATTTCTGCGTGGTAATGGTCGTGGTGACCCGGCCCTCGGTGTTGGCATTCGTCGCCTTGACCGCCTCTCCGATCGAGCTCTTCACCTTCTCGATTTCGCCGATCGCATGAACCGTGGGCGGAGTGATGCCCTTGTAGTAGAGCTCATCGGAGAGCAGCATGTTCGGCGCAGTGCGATTGAAAGCATCCGCGTATTTCGTAACTCCCGACTTCACCACTGAAAGCAAGGATGCCAGATTCGCCGGCAATGCCACCGCTTCGAGCTCCGCGATCTGCTGTTGCGTCTTCACGACGTTGGCCTTGAAAGTGTCGAGCCCCTTGGCTTCGTGAGTGGCCAACGTTCGCCAGTTCGCCACCCGAACCAGCAGGACTTTAGATTCAAGGTTGTTCGCATCATGCGAAAATGGCGTGCCCTGCGCCGCATCGACGAACTTCTGGACATCGGCAGCCATCTTGTCTCCGTCCGAAAACAATTGATCGCGGCCCGCGATCATCTGCTTGACGGCATCGCCGAGTGCAGCGCGCTTGGTCGTCAATTCCGCAAGATCCTTTTCGACGGCCTGGTAAAACGCCCTTCGCTCGTCGGACCTCGTGGTCTTGATCAAACCTGCGGTCAGGGCATTGGCCTTCGCCAAGCGCTTCTCCGACTCGGCGAACGATGCCTCGTCGTGGTCGAATGCATAGCGGAGGATGGCGCGGCGATTGGCATGGAGTTCAGACCCCAGCTCCGTCGCATGAAGGGCGTTCTCCGTTTGCAATACCAGCAACGAAACCTGCTCCTGGATTGCCCCGAGTTGCGAGATGGCATAGCCGGCGAGACCCGCGCAGAACACGAGCAGAATGGCGAAACCACCATAGAGCCGACCGCCGATTCGCAAATTGAAGACTGACATGAAAGGCCTTTCCTCGAGACAACACAGGTAGCGAGCCCCGCCGACTGCAGACCGCAGATCCGGGTACCCCAACGGTGCTTCAATGTGTCGCGGGTTTGTTCCAAGGCAGTTAAGCAACCTATCGGGAATTGGCAGCGGAATATTTTTTTCGGATGCAGCTGCGCGATGGCCCGCATTCATGCGCAAACTGAGAAGCGTCGCAGCAGTCCTCGACTGCATTTTGCCCGACATGCGAGCAAAAGCGCCAACCACTCGCGATGGGCGGCGACGATCTCAAAGCGTTCAGGAACTACAGTGACAATCCGCGCGATTGGCCTTTCCACCTTCAAGCCCGGCGCGACACGAATGATAAGGTGCACTGTCCCCGCAATTGCGAAGGAGAGAGCGTTCATGAAAATCGTTCTCCGCACGGTTGGGAAGGTGCTAAGCACTGCCTCGCCGGTCATCTTCAAGAGGCAACGCGATCTCGAATGTCGAACCCTGAGGGCTCGATTTGGCAAGAACCAAACGCCCCCCGTACCTCTCGATGATCGTGCGGCATATCGCCAGCCCCAAGCCCATACCCGACGGCTTGGTCGTAAAGAACGCATCAAAGATACGGTCATGGTGCTGCGGCGGCACTCCGCGGCCAGTGTCCTGGACCGAGAGGAGGACGAACGAGCTTCGTTCGTCGAGACGTGTGGCAATATTCAATCTGCGGCCGTTGAGGCTCGTGGATGCCATCGCCTCGATGGCGTTCTTGAACAAGTTCAGGATCACCTGCTGCAACTGTATCGGATCGGCGCGCACCAGGGACATTTCGACCCGAAAGTCGGTCGCAACAAGCATTCCGTTGAACTGCAGTTCGTGCTCCAACAGCCGCAACACCTGGCGTGCGACACCCTCGAGGCTGATCGTGGCCGGTCGATCGACCGCGCCCTTGAACAGTCCACGAACGCTTGTGATCGTCGCGTTGACCCTGAGGCTGTCTTCTTCGATATTCCTGAGAATGGCATTGACCTCGTCGAGCCGGCGAGGCTGCGCGACGAGCAACTGCCGAGCGGTGTTTGCGTTCAGGGTGATTGCCCCCAGCGGCGATCCGATTTCATGAGCGATGGCCGCAGTGGCCGCATCTATGCTGACGAAGCGGTTGGAGCGTTCGCGCCGTTGCATCACCAGAGCGCTGGCCAGCCGCGAATAGAGCACGATCATCTCCGTCACCAGCACGGACAGCAGCATGCAACTGGCGATCAGGGCAAATCCGCGAGCAGTGTACCAGCCGACGGAAAATCGAGCGGAGCCCTCGTATGCCGCCACCAGAAAGTTGGGAAGCGCTGCAAATAACGTGACCATCAGCCACAGATCGAGCACCGTGCGCCGGCGGACGAACAGCACCAGAAGCACGAAGCAACCCAGCAGCGACAGGCCGATATTGAATTGATTGCTCAGTGAGGTCTGCAGCATCAGACCCGTCGTGAAAAAGCTCGGCAAGCGCCTGGTTTCGGCGATGGCCACCCACGACAAGAGAGCTATTGCGGCAAACACCGAGATCAACGTGGTTGCCATGCTTGCGGTCGTCGAGAACCTTGAACCTCCTCCTCTGTCCTTTAGCAGCGCATAGACGAGGATACTCAGCGGAAAAGTGGTGTACCAAAGTACGAAGAACCACGCTGGCGTGTTGTAAACGTCGCCGATGAGCCCGTTTGGCGCATAGCTGCCCGGAAAACTCAAAGTCTGCAGAAACGCGAACGAGCCGGCGAAGATGTATCCGCCCGCGACGACGAGCAACGCGCGGTGCGGCTGCACCGAATATTGAGCGAGCAGGAGGGTCGCCGTCAGCAGGTCGGCTGCGCTGGTGACCGTCTGAACCACCGGAAGAAAGCTGTCGATTTTACCGATTTGTCGATTCACGAAAGGAGCGACGAGCGCCGAAACGGCAAGCATGACGACCACGACACCGATAGCCACGGTTCGGTGTCGCTGTGTGGACGGCATCAAGGCAACCACCATCGGAGGATCGCGCTCCGCATTGAGCCCAAACTGGCCCGTGTTCGCCTTCAGCATCGCAGCCTCGCTGTTACCGATATTGGTAGTGCATCGACGCGGGCCTTATTATTAGCAGAATTTCGCGAGCGCCTTGACATTTTGGCCAGCCGTTCCGAGCCTTGGCCGTGCCCCGGTCAGGGAACAGCGAAAGCGAACCTGGCGCGGCACCTGGTTGTTACCGTTGTTCGCGCAAAGGAAAGAGACTTTCATGAGAGGCTTCCTCCGCACGGTTGGGATATCGGCCGTCCTCGCCTGGGCCGCCACGACCTCGAGCCAAGCCACGCCGGCATATACCCGGCAGACCGGCCTGCCCTGTAACGCCTGCCATTCAAGACCTCCGGCGCTCAATCAAAACGGCAAGGAGTTCAAAGCAAACGGCTACCGCTGCAGCGACGAGAGGTGCGAGGCATTCCGCTCGCACAAAGATCCGCTCGATCCCCATGCCGCCCACCCCTGAGGCGAGGATGCCCGCCGCACGACGGGAGCAAGAATGATGGGTTTCAAGAGGGCTCAACCCATCCCGCGCACTCCGCGACGATGCACGGTCCAGCATGCGCAAGGCCGGCTTTGAGTTAAATCAACCGGCTCCTTCGTGTCGCGATCTATCAATTGGCGGCTCCCAGCAAAATGCGCGAGGACGCCGACCATGAAATCAAATCCACTCAGGCCGCATACCCCTGATGATGATCCGGAACCCGGAACGCCAGGTACCGCCGAGGACCTCTGTCCCGTGTGCGCGGGAACCGGAAAAGTGGCTGACAAGGTGACAGGCAAGGAGAGCGCTTGCGAACGCTGCGACGGGACCGGCATCATCATCCAGGGCGTCGGATAGCGCTTCACGCTACGCGATTCCAGGATCGCCACGTCGCAACGAGGCATCCCGCATTACCGCACGCGATCCAGGGCTGAACTTCGATGCTTCACTTTCGCGCGTTAGACGCTCCGACACCCTTTCTCTTCTTTACCGGCAAGGGCGGAGTCGGCAAGACTTCGCTGGCCTGTGCTACCGCCATAGGTCTCGCCGATCGTGGATCGCGGGTCCTCCTCGTCAGCACCGATCCCGCATCGAACCTCGACGAGATGCTGGAAGTCAGGCTCACCGATAGTCCAGTCCCCGTGCCGAACGCGGCCGGGCTCTTCGCGATGAATATCGACCCCGAGGCAGCAGCCGAAAGCTATCGAACCCGCGTGCTCGAACAACTGGGGCCGGCGGTTACGGCTGAGGAGAGATCGACGGTACGCGAGCAACTTTCCGGCGCTTGCACGACCGAAATAGCCGCCTTCGACGAGTTCGTGGGCCTGCTGGATGGCGATCTGGCGGGCTTCGACCATATCATTTTCGATACGGCGCCGACCGGCCACACCTTGCGGCTTCTCAGCCTGCCAAAGGCATGGACCGGCTTTCTGAAAGGCAACGACAGGGGCGCATCCTGTCTCGGCCCACATTCGGGCCTCAAGATGCAGGAGGAACGATTTAGGCAGGCGCTTCGAGCGTTGGGCGATCCCAAACGGACTACCGTTGTCTTGGTCACCCGCGCCGATCGGAGCGCGATCCGCGAGGCGGCTCGAACGTCGGCGAACTCGACGCGCTCAATCTCTCGAACCAGACTCTCGTCGTGAACGGACGCTTTCACGCCACGGACCCTACCGATGTTGTGGCAGCCGCTCTCGAGCAGGACCAGGACGAGGCTCTCGCCTCGATGCCAGCGTCACTCACGAAGCTGCACCGAGACGAAATCCCGTTGTTTGGCTTTGACATCGTGGGCCTCACGACCCTCCGACGGGTATTGGCGTCACCCAAACCACCGCCTCCGGATGAAGCCGCTGACCGAGATGCAGAGCCGATCGACCTGCCGGGCCTCGACCGGTTGGTCGATGACATCGCTCGAGGAAAGCACGGCCTCGTCATGGTCATGGGTAAGGGCGGCGTCGGAAAAACGACGATTGCCGCAGCCATCGCCGTGGGGCTCGCCGCGCGGGGGCATGCCGTCCACCTCAGCACGACAGACCCCGCCGCCCATGTCAATTTCGTGGTTGATGGCGCGATGCCGGGCCTGACCGTGGATCGGATTGATCCCCGGATCGAGACGGAACGCTATGTCGCGAAAATACTGGCGAGCCGGGGCCGCGACCTGGACGAGCAGGGTAAGGCGCTTCTGCGTGAGGACCTGGCTTCGCCATGCACTGAGGAAGTCGCTGTCTTTCATGCCTTCTCGCACGTTGTCGCGGAAGCGCGAAGCACCTTCGTGGTCCTCGATACGGCTCCAACGGGCCATACGCTGCTACTGCTCGATGCGACCGGCGCTTATCATCGGCAGATGACGAGCCAACTGGAACCGAGCGGACCAGGGCGTATCGTTACCCCATTGATGAGGCTACAGGACCCCCTCCACACCCGGGTGATCCTGGTAACCCTGCCGGAGACAACTCCAGTTTCAGAGGCCGCAGCCCTTCAGCAAGACCTGCGGCGCGCCGGCATCGAGCCATTTGGTTGGGTCATCAACAAATGCCTTGTCGCTTCGGGAACTCACGATCCGTTGCTGACGCTGCGGCTGGCGAGAGAGCGGATGCAAATTGCTCGCGTTCAGGACGGTCTGGCGGAACGCTCATATCTGATCGGCTGGAGAAGCAAGCCTCCTGTCGGCGTCAAGGAGCTCGAGGCGTTGGCACAATCGACCCACCCAATTCCGTTGAAAAAGGCCGGCAGCGCGTAGGATGATTGAGCCCGCTACACCGACAATGCGTCGCGTCCGCCTTGCTTTCGGAACGGCCGCACAAACATGGCGGCAAGCGCAAAAACGACGAGCCGGCCTGGTGCCACCGATTTCGTCTGCGTCGAGACCGCCGGCGGATTTGCAACGACGACCGCCGTCAGGCCTTTCGACGCCTGGATCGTCAGCGCGGCCACCGACAGGCCCGCGATCACATCCACGAAGTAATGCCCCCCGACCAGCGGGGTCGCGACCAGCATTCCCGCGTTCAGCATCAGCATGGCGGGACGCAGCCACCAGATGCTCCACAGGCTCCAGATGCTGAGAAGGGCCGTGGCGGCGTGAAAGCTCGGGAAGGTGAGGATGCCGCCGAGCTTCCCCAGGTCGAGAGTTCGCAACGTGCCATCGCGCAGCATCGGTATGTCGCGCGCCTGGCCGCCATATCCGTTCGCCTTGAAGAGCTCGGTGTCGGAGGGAAGTCCGTACTGGAAATAGGTCCCGATCGCCGGAAGCAGGGAGGAGACGACGATCACCACGCACAGCGCCAATGTTGACGCCATCACGAACTGCTGCAGACGGATATATTGCCCCGTCAGCCCGAGGACGACGGGGACGCCGAACGCCGGCACGAGGATCATTGCGTAAAACAGCTTGGCGTAGACCAGGAGTTCCGGACGGGCCATCGCAAAATGGAAATAGGCAGGCCAATCCAGGCCGAGCAATCGGTCAAGCTCGGCAAATCTCGTATCCTGCAGCGGCATCCCGGCGCCCAGGCCGATATACGACAGCGGCGCCGCGAAGATGACGAAACAGCCCATCTGCGCAAACGCGAGCATGGTGAACGCCGGCCGCTCGCCCCAGCTCCGCCGCATGAGCCACAACCCGGCAACCGTCAGCGCCGGCGCTGCCAGGACCTCCGTCGTCATCAAGCCTTCCAGCGTGAAGGTCGTTGCCGCAAGCCCGATGCAGAGCGCCAGCGCAGATCCGGCCACCAGGCTCCAGTTGACCATTTGCAGCCTGCTCGCAATCCGTCGTTCCGCGTGACCGGCCAAGCGCAGCTCCTCCTGACAGCACAATCTGCTCTCGCAAAAGGGGGCGCCTGAACATTCCAATTCCCATTCCAGCGCACGTGTAACTTCGGTGCAGTTCTCCCGGAAGTTTAGCCGTCACACGATCCGGTTGCACCTGATGATTGGTGCCATCGCCATTCTTGGTGAAAAATTTGTTTCCGGACGTTGCCGGCTCGCCGGATTCGGGAGCGGCGGAGAGTCTACGTCGCGACCGAGCCGTTGCCCGCGGTCTCGAGCCGGAACGCCGCCGCAAACAGCGCGCGCGTGTAGTCCGTCTTCGGGTTCTTGAACAGCTCGGCGGCCTGGCCTTCCTCGACCACCTTGCCGCCGCGCATCACGATGAGATGGCTGGCGAGCGAGGCGACGACGCGCAGATCGTGCGAGATGAACATGTAGGTGAGATCGCGCTTGCGCTGGAGCTCGCGCAGCAGATCGACCATCTGCGCCTGGAACAGCATGTCGAGCGCGCTGGTCGGCTCGTCCAGCACGACGAAGTCGGGCTCGAGCACGACCGCGCGGGCCACGCTGATGCGCTGGCGCTGGCCGCCGGAGAATTCGTGCGGATAGCGGTAGCGGGTATCCGCGTTCAGCCCGACATCCTCGAGCGCCTTGACCACGCGGGCCTCGCGCTCCTCGTACGACAGCTTCGGCTGATGCACCGAGAGGCCTTCGGCGATGATGTCGGCGACCGACATGCGCGGTGAGAGCGAGCCGAACGGATCCTGGAACACGATCTGCATGTCGCGCCGGAAGGGACGCATCTCCTTGAAGCGCAGGCCCTGGATGTCCTTGCCCAAGAAGACGATGCGCCCGTTCGAGGAGATCAGGCGCAGCAGCGCGAGGCCCAGCGTGGTCTTGCCCGAGCCGGACTCGCCGACGACGCCGAGCGTCTCGCCCTTGCGCACGGCGACGCTGACGCCGTCGACCGCCTTGATGTGGCCGACGGTCTTGCGCATCAGGCCGCGCTTGATCGGAAACCACACCTTCAGATCGTCGGCCGACATCACCACCGGCGCATTCGGCTGCGGCGGCGCCGGGTCCGGCTTCGGCTCGGCGGCCAGCAGATCGCGCGTATAGGGATGTTTCGCCGTCGTGAAGACCTGCTCGACCGGTCCCTGCTCGACGATCACGCCGCCCTTCATGACGCAGACGGTGTCGGCGATGCGGCGGACGATGCCGAGGTCGTGGGTGATGAAGAGCAGGCTCATGCCGAGCCGCGAACGAATTTCGGCGAGCAGCGCCAGGATCTGCGCCTGCACCGTGACGTCGAGCGCCGTGGTCGGCTCGTCCGCGATCAAGAGGTCCGGCTCGTTGGCGAGCGCCATCGCGATCATCACGCGCTGGCGCTGGCCGCCGGAGAGCTGGTGCGGATAGCTCTTGAGCCGCGTCTCGGGCTCGGGAATGCCGACCTGCATCAGCAACTCCAGCGTCCGCTTGCGCGCCTGGGCGTTGCTGGTCGGGTTATGCAGCTGGATGATCTCGCCGATCTGCGCCTCGATCGTGTGCAGCGGATTGAGCGAGGTCATCGGCTCCTGGAAGATGATGGAGATGTCGCTGCCGCGGATCTCCCGCATCTCTCGCTCCGACCGATCGATCAGCTCCTGGCCCTTGAAGCGGATGCTGCCCGAGGGATGCGAGGCGCTGGGATAAGGCAGCAGCTTGAGGATCGACAGCGCGCTGACCGATTTTCCGGAGCCGGACTCGCCGACCAGCGCGACGCATTCGCCGCGCTTGATCTGGAACGAGACCTTGTCGACGGCGAGCGTCGTGTTGCCGCCCTGGTGGAAGGCCACCGAGAGGTCGCGAACGGCAAGCAGGGGCTGGTTGATCGCGTCCATCACGCCCTCACTTGAACGTCTTGCGCGGATCGAAGGCGTCGCGCACGGCCTCGCCGATGAAGATCAGCAGCGACAGCATGATCGCGACCGAGAAGAAGCCGGTGAAGCCGAGCCACGGCGCCTGCACGTTGGATTTGCCCTGCGACAGCAACTCGCCGAGCGAGGGCGAGCCGGGCGGCAGGCCGAAGCCGAGGAAATCCAGCGCCGTCAGCGTCATCACCGAAGAGGAGACGATGAAGGGCAGGAACGTCATGGTCGCGACCATCGCGTTCGGCAGCAGGTGCCGGAACATGATCACCCCGTTCGACACGCCGAGCGCACGCGCCGCCTGGATATATTCGAAATTGCGTCCGCGCAGGAACTCCGCACGCACGAGGCCAACCAGCGACACCCACGAGAACAGCAAGAGGATGCCGAGCAGCACGAAGAAGCCGGGCACCAGCACCGAGGACAGGATCAGCAGCAGATAGAGCGAAGGGATCGCGGTCCAGATCTCGATGAAGCGCTGGAAGGTGAGGTCGATCCAGCCGCCGAAATAGCCCTGGATGCCGCCGGCGGCGACGCCGACGATCGAGGACACGATGGTGAGGCAGAGACCGAACAGCACCGAGATGCGGAAGCCGTAGATCAGCCGCGCCACCACGTCGCGGCCCTGATCGTCGGTGCCGAGCCAGTTGTATTCGAGGTCGCGGCAGCTCTTCAGGCCTTTCTTCTCGACCACCGGCTTGCACTGCGCTTCCGTCAGCATCCAGGTCGGCGGCGACGGCGCCGGCGTCGGCAGATCGAGATTGTGGGTGTCGTAGGAATAACGGATCAGCGGCCAGACGATGCTGCCGCCCTTGTCCTTGATCAGCTTCTGCAGATACGGATCGCGGTAGTCCGCCGCGGTCTCGAAGTCGCCACCAAACGTCGTCTCCGAATAGGTGATGAAGGCGGGCCAATAGAGATGGCCGTCATATTTGATCAGGAACGGCCGGTCGTTGGCGATCAGCTCGGCGAACAGCGACACCACGAACAGGACCATGAAGATCCAGAACGACCAGTAGCCGCGCCGGTTCGCCTTGAAGTTTGTCCAGCGCCGTTTGTTCAGCGGCGACGGCGCGAACGGCTTGCGCGTGATCGGCACGGCCGCGCCCAGCGGCGTCTTGGCCGACGTCTCGATCGGGGTCGGGGCGGTCAGGGCCATCAGACCTCCCTCGCCTCAAAGTCGATCCGCGGATCGATCCACATATAGGTCAGATCGGAGATCAGGTTGACCACGAGACCGACCAGCGAAAAGATGTAGAGCGTGCCGAACACGACGGGATAGTCGCGGTTGAGCACGCTCTCGAAACTGAGCAACCCGAGCCCGTCCAGCGAGAAGATGGTCTCGATCAGGAGCGAGCCGGAGAAGAAGGCGTGGATGAAGGCGCCCGGGAAGCCCGCGATCACGATCAGCATCGCGTTGCGGAAAATGTGGCCATAGAGCACCTGGTTCTCGCTGCAGCCCTTGGCCCGCGCGGTCATGACATATTGCTTGCGGATCTCGTCGAGGAACGAGTTCTTGGTCAGCAGCGTCATGGTCGCGAAGGCGCTGAGCCCCATCGAGATCAGCGGCAAAGTGAGGTGCCAGAAATAGTCGATGATCTTCCAGTACCAGGGAAATTGCGACCAGCCGTCCGAGGTCAGGCCACGCAGCGGGAACAGGTTGAAGAACGAGCCGCCGGCGAACAGGATGATCAGCAGAATCGCGAACAGGAAACCCGGAATCGCAAAGCCTATGATGATCACCGCGGAGGTCCAGGTGTCGAAGCGGGTGCCGTCCTTGACCGCCTTGCGGATGCCCAAGGGAATCGAGATCAGATAGGTGATCAGCGTCAGCCAGATGCCGAGCGAGATCGAGACCGGCAGCTTTTCCTTGATCAGCTGGATCACGCTGACGTCGCGGAAGTAGCTCTTGCCGAAATCGAAGCGGGCGAAGTTCCAGACCATCAGCGCGAAACGCTCCGGCGCCGGCTTGTCGAAGCCGAATTGCACTTCGAGCTTCTTGATGAAATCGGGGTCGAGCCCCTGCGCGCCGCGATATTTGGAGTTGATGGCATCGCCACCGGCCCCTAACTGACCCGGCGCGCGCTGCGCGAAATCGCCGCCGCCCGAGATGCGCGAAGAGCCGCCGGTGTCGGCGCCCGACAGTTGCGCGATCACGCGCTCGACCGGCCCGCCCGGCGCGAACTGCACGACCACAAAGGACACGAAGAGGATTCCGAGCAAGGTCGGAATCATCAGCAGAATGCGGCGGGCGAGATAGGCGCTCATGATTATTTCGCCTGCTCGAGCTTGGCGGCCTTGGCGGCGTCGTACCACCACAGGGTCCGCTCCCCTACGCCACTCGTATAGTCGTTGAGCGCGTAACGCGGCAGGTTCGCGGGATGGCTGAACTCGTCCCAATACGCCAGCCGGTGGCTGGTATTGTACCATTGCGGCACCCAATAGCGGCCGGCGCGGAAAACACGATCGATCGCACGGCAGGCAATTGTCAGATCCTGGCGCGTTTCGGCGGCCATCGCCTTCTCGACCAGCGCGTCGAGCGCTGGGCTGGATGCACCGGCCAGATTGTAGGACCCCTTCGTCGCTGCCGCTTGCGAGGTGAAGTAGGTCCGCAGGCTGTCGCCTGGCGTGGCCGACATGGTGATGCGGTTGATGGCCACGTCGAAATCGAAGGATTCGACGCGGGCGCGATACTGGACGGCATCGATGAGGCGCAGGTTCGCGTCGATGCCGAGCATGTTCAGGTTCTTCAGGAACGAGGCGTGGTGCGGCTGGAACGAGGCCTCGTCGGTCAGGAACTCGATGCTGAAGACCTCGCCGCTCGGCAACAGCCGCCTGCCGTCCTTGACCGGAAGCTGCGCCTCCTGGAGCAATTGCTGCGCCTTGCGCAGCAACGCGCGATCCTGGCCCGAACCGTCGGACACCGGCGGCACGAACGGCTCACCGAAAACTTCGTCCGGCACCTGGCCCCGGAAAGGCTCGAGCAGCTTCAATTCCTCCGGCGACGGCAGCCCCTCGGCGACGAGATCCGAATTCTGGAACGGCGAGCGCGCGCGCGCATAGGCGCCGTACATGATGGTCTTGTTGGTCCACTCGAAGTCGAACGCGAAGTTCAACGCTTCGCGCACTTTGGGGTTCTTGAACTTGTCGCGCCGGGTGTTGAGGAACCAGCCCTGCCCGCCCGAAGGGGTCTGATCCGGCACCTCCTCGCGCTTGACCCGGCCGTCCTTGATCGCCGGGAAGTCGTAACGCGTCGCCCAGATGCGGGAGGTGAACTCCTCGCGATAGAGATAGTTCTTGCCGGTGAAGCCCTCGAAGGCGACGTCGCGGTCGCGGTAGAATTCGTAGCGGATCACGTCGAAATTGTTGCTGCCGCGGCAGACCGGCAGCTCGGCGGCCCACCAATCCCTGACGCGTTCGAACTCGATGAAGCGATTGATCTCGAACTTGCCGACCTTGTAGGCGCCCGAGCCGAGCGGCGTGTCGGTCGTGGTCTCGTCGAAGGTCCGGCTCGCGTAATAGGCCTTCGAGAAGATCGGCAGGCTCGCCACGTAAAGCGGCACGTCGCGCGCGCGCTTTGCGGCGAAGGTCACGATGACGGTGGCGTCGTCGATGGCCTCGGCGCCCTTGACGTCGCGCATCTGGATCTGGATCAGCGGATGACCCTTGTCCTTCAGGACGTTGATCGAGAATGCAACGTCGTGTGCGGTCAGCTTCGTGCCGTCATGAAACTTCGCCTCGGGCCGCATCGTGTAGCGATAGGCGAGCTTGTCGGGAGATATCTGCACCGATTTCGCGGCATAGCCATACATGGCATCAGGCTCGTCACCGGCATGCGCCATCAGCGTGGCGAAGGTCAGATCCATGCCCTGTGCGCCCTCGCCCTTCAGCACGAAGGCGTTGAGCGAGTTGAAGGTGAAATAGGACTGATTGTAGCCGCGTACCGACGGGATCAGCGAGAACGCGCCGCCCTTCGGCGCGTCGGGATTGACGTAGTCGAAATGGTGGAAGTCGGCGGCATATTTGAGATCGCCGAAGGCCGAGATGCCGTGCGCTTCAGGAGGGCCCTCGGACGCCGCTGCGCCACGAAGTGCGGCAGCGCCGAGCGCGCCGCCGACACCGAGGACCAGCACATGCCGGCGTGAAAGCTGCGCCATGCGCAATTGCTTCCTCAAGAGCGTTTTCCGATGCGCGCCGCCTTGTCAGCGTCGTACCACCACAGCGTCGGCAGGCCGGACCGACCGTATTTCGGTAACGGCTCGGCATGGCTGAAGCGGTCCCAACGGGCGTAGCGCGAGAACGGGTAAGAAAATTGGGGCACAACGTAAAAATTCCACAGCAGCACGCGGTCCAGCGCGTGCGTAGCAGCGACGAGAGCCGAGCGATCTTTTGCAAAGATCACCTTCTCTATCAGCGCATCGATAGCTGGATTCTTGATGCCGATGAGATTACTCGACCCGGGAATGTCTGCCGTCTGCGACCCCCAAAATTCACGCTGCTCGTTACCCGGAGATAACGATTCGCCTTGGCTGTAGATGATCATGTCGAAGTCGAAACTGCGAAGCCGGTTCTGATACTGGGCATCATCAACCATGCGGACAGACGCGGTAACGCCCATCCGCTCCAGGGAGGGCTTGTAGAAGAGAGCGATTCGTTCGTCAGGGGGGTACTGCACCAATATCTCGACAGTGAGCGGCTTACCTGAGGAATCGACCAGCTTGTGATCGCGTATCTCGAGACCGGCTTCCTTCAGGAGCTTTGCAGCCTCGCGTAGATTGGCGCGCACGGCATCCGAATTGCCGCCGACAGGATTCTGATAGGCCGTGGTAAAGACCTCGGGAGGTACCTTATCCCTTAGAGACTCAAGGAGTTGCAACTCTTCGCCCTGAGGTAAGCCAGAGGACGCGAGCTCTGTGCCGTAGAAGTAACTATCGATGCGCTTGTATTGCCCGAAGAAGAGCTGCTTGTTCATCTCCTCAAAATCAAAAGCGTAGTTGAAGGCCCGCCGAACCCGGGCGTCCTTGAACTGGTCTCGCCTGTTGTTGATCGCAAAGGCCTGCATGCGGCCGGAATCGTTGATCGGAAACTCCTCCTTGACCACGCGCTTCTCGGCCACGGCCGGAAAGTCGTAGGCGGTCGCCCATTGCTTGGCCGAGTTTTCCGCGATCCAGTCAGCTTGGTCGGCCTTGAACGCTTCCAGCGCGACGACGTTGTCGCGGAAGAACTCGAAACGCAGCTCGTCGAAATTATTGGTACCGATCTGGCTCGGGACGTTGGCGCCCCAATAATCCTTGACACGCTCGAGCTTGATCGAACGCCCGGGCACAAACTCCTTGATCTTGTAGGGACCCGAGCCGAGAGGCGGCTCCAGCGTGGTCGCGCTGATATCGCGCTTGCGCCCCTGCGCATCGGTGCCTTCCCACCAATGCTTCGGCAGCACCGTCAGCTCGCCGACGATGGTGGGCAGCTCGCGATTGCCGGGCGCATCGAAGGTGAACTTGACGTCGCGCTCGCCACTCTTCTCCACCTTCGTCACATGGCGGTAGTAGGAGGCATACATCGGGCTCAGCTTCTTCAGCGATTCCAGCGAGAAGATCACGTCCTCCGGCGTCACCGGCTTGCCATCATGCCAGCGCGCCTCTTTGCGCAGGCGATAGGTCACCCAGGAGAAATCATCCGGATGCTGCGCGGATTCGGCGAGCTCGCCGTACTCGGTGGCGACCTCGTCCTGCGCGCGGGTCATCAGGGTTTCGTAGATCAGCGCCGCGGCCGGCGCGAGCGAGCCCTTGATGCCGGCAACCGCGAGATTGAAATTGTCGAAAGTGCCGAGCGAGATCAGGCGCGCGACGCCGCCCTTGGGCGCATCCGGATTGACATAGTCGAAGCGCTTGAAGTCGGCTGGGTATTTGATGTCGCCGAACAGTGACAACGCATGGCGCCAAGGAAGCGCATTCGAAGCCGGCTCGCTTGCGGATTGTGCCTCGACAGCGCCGATGACGGGGACGCCCAGCAGGGAACCGAGGGCAGGGAGCGCGGCGGAAGCGGTGCCGGTGAGCAACAGATCGCGTCGGGTAATGGCCAAATCAACATCCCTGTCTTGAAGGAGGGTCACCCCTTTAAGTGCTCAATATAGGCGAGGTTTCGACCGAATACGTTGCTTTTTCCTCATCTTGGAAGCCGGGGACGGCGGTTCGCTGCGGCGAAACGCCCCGATAACGCCCCCGCGAGGCCCGGACACGGAAACGGCCAGGCTTTTCAGCCTGGCCGCATTGCCAAGATCGATGCCGGGAGGCCTTATTTCGCCGCGGTCGGAAGCGGCTTCGGGCTGTCGGAGAGGCTGTTGAGGTAGGCGATGACGTCGGCACGCTCCGAGTCCTTCGGGATACCTGCAAAGCCCATCGCGGTGCCGGGAATGAAGCCCTTCGGATTGGCAATGAACTTGTTGAGGTCGTCGATGGTCCAGGTGCCGCCCTTGGCCTTCATCGCGGCCGAGAAGTTGAAGCCGTTGCGGCCTTCGCCGCGATGGTCGTCGACGATGCCGTAGAGGTTCGGACCGACCCGGTTCGGGCCGCCCTTCTCGAAGGTATGGCAAGCGCCGCACTTCTTGGCCGCGGAGGCGCCCTTCTCGACGGACGCGGTCTGGAGCAGCTTTTCGATCGGCTCGGAAGGAGCGGCCGCGGCGGGCGCGCCGCCCTTGTCGCCGGCTTCTTCCTTCACGGCGATCTCGAAGCCCGGCTTTTCCGGCATCTTGGGCGAGAACAGCGCCTGGGCGGTGAAGCTCGTCACCAGCAGAATGAGACAGGTGCCGAGCACCGCACCGAGAATCTTATTGAGTTCGAAAGAGTCCATTTCCGGCCAGGCCCCACACCGCAAGAAGGAATTAGCGGCCGGGCGGCCGCCAGGACGAGCCTCGGGAGAATCAAAACGTTCCTGATTGTTTCCCCGAGTTTTGCCATTCAGATATCGGTTTGCCCGTGCTCTGGCAACCCGTATAAGCGACCCGGCTTCCAGCCCGTCCCCACCCCATTTCCCGGTGCGGAAAACGTCCCGTTTTCAAGGCTCTCGAACGATGACTGATCCCCGCATCCTGGTGCTGATCCCGGCCCGCATGGCTTCGACCCGCCTGCCCGGCAAGCCCCTGAAGGACATCGTGGGCCTGCCGATGATCATCCACGTGCTACGTCGGGCACAAGAGGCGGCGGTCGGCCGAGTCGCGGTCGCAACCGACACGCAGGAGATCGCTGACGCCGTGACGGCGCATGGCGGTGTCGCTGTGATGACCAGCCCAAGCCACCCCTCGGGCTCGGACCGCATCCACGAGGCCATGCAGAAGCTCGACCCGGGTGGGCAGGCCGAGATCGTCGTCAATCTCCAGGGCGATTTCCCGACAATCACGACCGACAATATCCGTGACGTGCTGCCTCCGCTGGAGGACCCCGCCGTGGACATCGCCACACTGGCCTCGCAGATCCACACCGAGGAGGAGGACCTCGCCCCCAGCGTCGTGAAGGCGATTGGAACCTCGCTCGGAGGTAAGCGCATGCGCGCACTTTATTTCACCCGCGCGACCGCGCCGACCGGCGACGGACCACGCTACCACCATATCGGCCTCTACGCCTATCGTCGCGCCGCGCTTGAGCGCTATGTTTCACTGCCGCCCTCGCCGCTTGAGTTGCAGGAGAAGCTCGAGCAGCTCCGAGCCCTGGAAGCCGGAATGCGGATCGATTTCACCATCGTCGACACGGTGCCCCGTGGGGTCGACACGGCGGCGGACCTCGAGACCGCGCGCAGCATCCTTTCCAAATCCTGAGCCGCTGCTACAAGGCCCGTCATGAGCAAGATGAAGATCGCATTCCAGGGCGAACCTGGCGCCAATTCCCACATCGCCATCGTCGAGGCCTATCCCGACGCCGAGCCGATGCCGTGCGCCACCTTCGAGGACGCGTTGTCGGCGATCTCCTCGGGCGAGGCCGACCTCGGCATGATCCCGATCGAGAACTCGGTGGCCGGGCGCGTCGCCGACATCCATCACCTGCTGCCGGCTTCCGGCCTCTTCATCATCGGAGAATGGTTCTTGCCGGTTCGCCACCAGCTGATGGCGATCAAGGGCACCAGGCTCGAGGACATCAAGTCGGTCGAGAGCCACGTGCATGCGCTCGGCCAGTGCCGCCGCATCATCCGCAAGCTCGGCATCAAGGGGATCGTGCACGCCGACACCGCCGGCAGCGCCCGCGACATCTCCGAGCGCAAGGACAAGACCGTCGCCGCGATCGCCTCGCGCCTCGCCGCCCAGATCTACGGCCTCGATATCCTCGCCGAGGACATCGAGGATGAGGCCCACAACACCACGCGCTTCGTGGTCCTGGCGCGCGAGCCGAAATGGGCCCCGCAAGGGTCGGGCCCGCTGGTCACCACTTTTGTCTTCCGCGTGCGCAACCTGCCCGCCGCGCTCTACAAGGCACTCGGCGGCTTTGCCACCAACGGCGTCAACATGACCAAGCTCGAAAGCTACATGGTCGATGGCAATTTCTTCGCCACGCAGTTTTACGCCGATGTCGACGGCCATCCTGAAGACAAGGGTCTGGCGTTCGCGATCGAGGAGCTGAAGTTTTTCTCGCGCGAATTCCGCATCGTCGGCGTGTATCCGGGCCACCCGTTCCGCGCGACCTTCAGCGAGACGCAGCAGGATTGATCTCGTGTCCCGGACGCGCAAAGCGCGAGCCGGGATCCAGAGGCCACGGCACAGAGATGTGCGGTGGGCCCCGGCTCAGCAGCGCATCGTTTCACGCCGCGCTGCGTCCGGGGCACGAGAGTTGCCTAGGCCGCGCTCTTCAGCCCAAACGCCTCCGCCAGCAGCGAATACGATCGCTTCCGCGCCTCGTGGTCGTAGACGGCCGTGATCACCATCAGTTCGTCCGGCCTGCTCGCATCCATCAACGGCTGCAGCTTCTTCTGCACCGTCACAGGATTGCCGACGAACAGGCGCGAGCGGTTGCGCGCAATCGAGACGCGCTCGGAATCCGAATAGGGATAGGCCAGAGCCTCCTCGACGCTCGGCAGCGGCAGATATTGGCCGCGGTCGCGACGCAGGCGATTGAGATCGAAGGAGGTGGCGAGCCTTTCGGCCTCCTCATCCGTGTCCGCCATGATGACCGCGACCGCGAGGATCGCGTGCGGGGTCGTACGCCAGGCCGAAGGCTGGAATCGGTTGCGATAGTGCACCATCGCGTCGATCGCATCGTGGGACGCAAAGTGATGGGCGAAGGCGAAGCCCATCCCGACTTGGGCTGCAAGCTCCGAGGAATAGTCGCTCGAGCCGAGCAGCCAGATCGGCGGCAGCGGGCTGTCGTCGGGCATCGCGACGACGTTGTGATAGGGATGGCCTGCGGGGAATTCGCGGGTCTCCCACAGAATCAATTCGTGCAGCCGCTCCAGGAAATCGTCGCCCTCGCGGCGATCTAGCCGGCTGCGCAGCGCATAGGCCGTGGCGCCATCCGTGCCGGGTGCGCGGCCGAGGCCGAGATCGATGCGGCCCGGAAACAGCGCCTCCAGCATCTTGAAGCGCTCGGCCACCACCAGCGGCGCATGATTGGGCAGCATCACGCCGCCGGAGCCGACGCGGATGTGCTTGGTTACCGCCGCGATCTGCCCGATCATCACGTCGGGCGCGGGACTGGCCACCGAGGCGAGATTGTGATGCTCGGCGAGCCAATAGCGGACATAGCCAAGCCCGTCGACATGGCGCGCCAGGTCGATGCTGTTGCGCAGCGCGGCGGCCGGCTTTGTGCCTGTGGTGACGACGGAGAGATCGAGGACTGAGAGCGGGACCATGGCGCGCTAACGTAATGGAGGGCCGCGCCGCGACAATGGGTGTGCTGCGCAGATCTGGCGTGTGTCGGCCGCGAGCCGGGCCGTATGGCAAGGCCATGAGTTGGGAGGGTGCAACCGGATGTAATGCCAAATTCATCCTGCCCACCCTCGAAACGAAGAGCTTTCGAGGCCAAGCTAAAGATATATCTATATGTTATATCTGAATAATACCCCGTATTGGTGCGCTTCCCACCCAACTCCTCCGCACTGCAATATTTACAACAATATTGCTCGAAGTGGGCCACTTCCCATCGCCGATGGGCTGTCGAATAACCCGCCTTTGCCCTATCTTAGGCCCTCCCGAGATAGACCGCTGGCCGCCAAGCTTTGGCGAGCCCTGGAGTGAGTGGTGCCATGACCGAGACGACGACGCCTGCGGCAGCCAACGGGCAAGACGGGCACCTGAAACGGCCTGCGATCTCGTTCGAGTTCTTTCCGCCCAAGACGGAAGATATGGAGCGGAATCTCTGGGAGACCATCAATCGGCTGGCCCCGCTCGACCCGAAATTCGTCTCGGTGACCTATGGTGCCGGCGGCTCGACCCGCGAGCGCACCCACTCGACCATTTCCCGCATCCTCAAGGAGACCGCGCTGCTGCCGGCCGCGCACCTGACCTGCGTCGGCGCCTCGCGCGGTGAGATCGACGAGATCGTCGATCGCTACCACGAGGTCGGCGTCCGCCACATCGTGGCCTTGCGCGGTGATCCCGCCGGCGGCATCGGCACCCCCTACGCCAGCCATCCCGACGGCTACCAGAGTTCTGCGGACCTCGTCGCCGGGATCAAGAAGCGGCATGCCGATATCGAAGTGTCGGTGTCCGCCTATCCCGAGAAGCACCCTGAAGCGCGCGACTTCGACGCCGACATCGATACGCTGAAGGCCAAGGTGGACGCCGGCGCGACGCGCGCGATCACGCAAGTCTTCTTCGATAACGATCTCTACTTCCGCTATCTCGACCGCGTCCGTGCGCGGGGTATCAACATCCCGATCGTGCCGGGCATCATGCCCATGCACAATTTCAAGCAGGCGCGCAATTTCGTCACCCGCGCCGGCACCACGGTGCCGGACTGGTTCGCCGCGAAATTCGAAGGCCTCGACGAAGACGCCGAGACCCGCAAGCTGGTGGCCGCCACCGTTGCCGCCGGCCAGGTGCAGAAGCTGGCCAAGCACGGCGTCGACACCTTCCACTTCTACACCATGAACCGCGCCGATCTCGTGTTCGCGATCAGCCATTTGCTCGGCATCCGCGCCAAGAGCGCGCAGAAGGCGGCGTAAAGCATCATGACCGTATCCCCCTCGCCCAAGCGAACCGCCCTCATCAATGCCGCGCGCGAGCGCATCCTCGTGCTCGACGGCGCCATGGGCACGATGATCCAGAACCTGCAGTTCGACGAGGCCGCCTTCCGCGGCGAGCGCTTCAAGACCTTTCATCGCGACCTGCGCGGCAACAACGACCTGTTGATCCTGACCCAGCCGCAGGCGATCGAGGACATCCACGCGGCCTATTTGCGCGCCGGAGCCGACATCGTCGCGACCAATACGTTCTCGACCACCTCGATCGCGCAGGCCGATTACGACCTCGCCGACATCGTCTACGAGATGGCGCGCGATGGCGCCCGCCTCGCCGGCAATGCCGCCCGCCGCGTCGCCGCCGAAGACGGCAAGCCGCGCTTCGTCGCCGGCGCCATCGGCCCGACCAACCGCACCGCCTCGATCTCGCCTGACGTTGCCAATCCCGGCTACCGCGCCGTCACCTTCGATGACTTACGCAAGTCCTATGGCGAGCAGATCCGCGGCCTGATCGACGGAGGCGTCGACCTGCTGCTGGTCGAGACCATCTTCGACACGCTGAACGCCAAGGCGGCGCTCTATGCCATCGCCGAGATCACCGAGGAGCTCGGCATCGACATGCCGGTGATGGTGTCGGGCACCATCACCGACAAGTCCGGCCGCCTGCTCTCCGGCCAGATGCCGGAAGCGTTCTGGAACTCGGTGCGGCACGCAAAACCCGTCACCATCGGCTTCAACTGCGCGCTCGGCGCCGAAGACCTGCGCGCGCATATCGCCGATATCGGCCGCGTCGCCGACACGCTGGTCTGCGCCTATCCGAACGCCGGCCTGCCCAACGAATTCGGCCAGTATGACGAGACGCCGGAGTACATGGCCCGCCTGGTCGGCGAGTTCGCGCGCGACGGCCTCGTCAACATCGTCGGCGGCTGCTGCGGCACCACACCTGATCATATCGCGGCGATCGCTGCCGCGGTCGCCCCGCACAAGCCGCGCATCGTGCCTGAGATCGCATCCAAGCTGCGCCTCTCCGGCCTCGAGCCGTTCGTGCTGACGGACGCGATTCCGTTCGTGAACGTCGGCGAGCGCACCAACGTCACCGGCTCGGCCCGCTTCCGCAAGCTGATCACATCAGGCGACTACACCGCCGCGCTGCAGGTCGCTCGCGACCAGGTCGAGAACGGGGCGCAGATCATCGACGTCAACATGGACGAGGGGCTTCTGGATTCGGAAGCCGCGATGGTGACCTTCCTCAACCTCGTCGCCGCCGAGCCCGATATCGCCCGCGTGCCCGTGATGGTCGATTCGTCAAAATTCTCGGTGATCGAAGCCGGCCTGAAATGCGTGCAAGGCAAGCCGGTCGTCAATTCGATCTCGATGAAGGAAGGCGAAGAAAAATTCATCCACGAGGCGAAGATTGCCCGCCGTCATGGTGCGGCTGTGGTCGTGATGGCGTTCGACGAGGTCGGCCAGGCCGACACGTTCGCGCGCAAGACCGAGATCTGCAAGCGCGCCTACGACATCCTTGTGGGCCGCGTCGGCTTCGCGCCCGAGGACATCATCTTCGATCCGAACATCTTCGCGATCGCGACCGGCATCGAGGAGCACAACAATTACGGCGTCGACTTCATCGAGGCGACGCGCTGGATCCGGCGGAACCTGCCCGGCGCGCATATCTCGGGCGGCGTGTCCAACCTGTCGTTCTCGTTCCGCGGCAACGAGCCGGTGCGCGAGGCGATGCACTCGGTGTTCCTGTATCACGCCATCAAGGCCGGCATGGACATGGGCATCGTCAATGCCGGTCAGATGATCG
Organism: Bradyrhizobium guangzhouense; assembly: GCF_004114955.1. Classification (NCBI taxonomy): domain Bacteria; kingdom Pseudomonadati; phylum Pseudomonadota; class Alphaproteobacteria; order Hyphomicrobiales; family Nitrobacteraceae; genus Bradyrhizobium; species Bradyrhizobium guangzhouense. Next base: position 1,207,846 of record NZ_CP030053.1, on the reverse strand, counting down.
TCTATGACGACATCGATCCGGAATTGCGGCAAGTGTGCGAGGACGTCGTCCTCAACCGCGATCCTGGCGCCTCCGAGCGCTTGCTGGCGCTCGCCGAGAAATTCCGCGGCAAGAAGACCGAAGCCAAGGAAGCCGATCTCGCCTGGCGCGAATGGCCGGTGGAGAAGCGGCTGTCGCATTCGCTGGTGCATGGCATCACCGAGTTCATCGAGCAGGACACCGAGGAAGCCCGCAAGAATTCCTCGCGGCCGCTCGACGTGATCGAGGGCCCGCTGATGGCCGGCATGAACGTGGTCGGCGACCTGTTCGGCGACGGCAAGATGTTTTTGCCGCAGGTGGTGAAGTCGGCGCGCGTCATGAAGCAGGCGGTGGCCTGGCTGATGCCGTTCATGGAGGAGGAGAAGGCGCGCAACCTCGCCAGCGGCATCGGCACCGAGGGCTCGTCGTCGGCCGGCAAGATCGTGCTCGCCACCGTCAAGGGCGACGTCCACGACATCGGCAAGAACATCGTCGGCATCGTGCTCCAGTGCAACAATTACGAGGTCATCGATCTCGGCGTGATGGTGCCGGCGGCCAAGATCGTCGAGACCGTGAAGGCGGAGAAGGCGGACATCGTCGGTCTCTCAGGCCTGATCACGCCCTCGCTCGACGAGATGGCGTTCTTCGCCGGCGAATTGCAGCGCGAAGGCCTCAAGCTGCCGCTCTTGATCGGCGGCGCGACGACGAGCCGCGTGCATACCGCCGTCAAGATCGACCCGAGCTATCAGGCAGGTCCGGTCGTGCACGTCAACGACGCCAGCCGCGCGGTCGGTGTCGCCTCCTCGCTGCTGAGCCCCGAGAAGCGCGAGGCCTATGCGGCCGAGGTGCGTGCCGAATACGCAAAGATCTCGGAGGCGCATCTCCGCGCGCAGGCGGACAAGAAGCGCTTGAAGTTGGCTGACGCCCGCAAGAACGCCGTTACGATCGATTTCGCCAAGAGCAAGCCGGTGAAGCCGACCTTCCTCGGCACCAGGAGTTTTGACGACTACGATCTCGCCGAGCTCGTGCCCTATATCGACTGGACGCCGTTCTTCCAGACCTGGGAGCTCGCCGGCCGCTTCCCCGCGATCCTCAAGGACGAGAAGGTCGGCGAGGTCGCGCGCTCGCTCTATGACGATGCGCGCAAGATGCTGGATACCATCGTCAAGGAGAAATGGTTCCGGGCCCGCGCCACCATCGGCTTCTGGCCGGCGAATGCGCAAGGCGACGACATCGTGCTCTATACCGACGATACCAGGACCAAGAGCATCGCGACGCTGCACACGCTGCGCCAGCAACTCGAGAAGCGCGAGGGCCGGTTCAACGCGGCGCTGTCTGACTTCGTCGCGCCCGCGGGCGTGCCCGATTATGTCGGCGGCTTCGTCGTCACCGCCGGGATCGGCGAGGACGCGGTCGCAGATCGCTTCAAGATGGCGAATGACGACTACTCCTCGATCCTGTGCAAGGCGCTGGCCGACCGCCTCGCCGAAGCCTTCGCCGAGCGCATGCATGCCCGCGTGCGCCGCGAGTTCTGGGCCTATGCGCCCGACGAGGCGCTCTCCAGCGAGGACCTGATCCTGGAGAAGTACCAGGGCATCCGCCCCGCGCCCGGCTATCCCGCGCAGCCCGATCACACCGAGAAGGCGACGCTGTTCGAACTGCTCGATGCCGAGAACACGGCCGGCGTGAGGCTGACCGAAAGCTTTGCGATGTGGCCGGGCAGTAGCGTGTCCGGGCTCTATTTCGCCAGTCCCGAGAGCTATTATTTCGGCGTCGGCAAGATCGAGCGCGACCAGGTCGAGGACTACGCCGCGCGCAAGGGCATGACGGTGGCGGAGACCGAGCGCTGGCTCGCGCCGGTGCTCAACTACATCCCCTCGCAGCAGCCGAGCGACAAGGCGTTCGCGGCGACACCCGCGAACGACGAGGCCTCGAACGACCTCGCCTCGCATCCGCCCGGCTGCACCTGCGCGGTGCATCTGGTCTGGCAGAAGAAGCGCGCGGGCGCGGGATAGGCGCCCTCGAACGCGAAACGCGAAAACAACCCCATGCACAGTAGGGACGGGGTTGAACGGCCCGGGATGACTTCGGTCTTACCGAAAATTGCTTGTGCCGTCGGGCAAAACACCTGTATAAGGGCAGGATTGGGTGTTGCGCCCGGCCAGGACGCTCCACTTGGCGTGTTAAGCACAGCTACTTCAACACCGTCATTGCGAGCGCAGCGAAGCAATCCAGAGTCGCTCCACGGAGATAGTCTGGATTGCTTCGTCGCAAGGGCTCCTCGCAATGACGAGTGGCGAGAGTTGCGATCGCAATGACCCTCACCCCTTCGGCGGCGCCAGGGGCTGCACGATCTCCTGGAACGGCGCCAGCGCCTCGCAGCGATCGGCGTGGGCTGCGAGCGCGGGATAGCGCGCCGCGTCGAAGAGATCGGAATGCGCCTCGCGGGTGAAGCGGACGACGCAGGCAACCGCGATATCGGCATGGCCGATGCGCGTCCCCAGCCAGTATGGCGTCGTCACCTTGGCGCGCTCGGCGTCCAACACTTTGAGCACGTCGCCGATCTGCGCCCGGCAGCGCTCGACCCATAGCGCGAGCTGCTCCTTCCGCAGCACGCGCTCATAGAGCAGGCTGACCGCCTTGTCGCCGAGGCCGGTCGCCAGCGCGCAGATGCGCAAGTGCCTGCGCCGATCGACGCCGCTGCGCGGCAGCATCGCCTTGTCGGGCCCGACCAGCTCGTCGAGATAATCCAGGATGATGGTGCTCTCGATCAGCGCCTCGCCGTCGTCACACACCAGCGTCGGCACGCGGCGCAGCGGATTGTACGGCGCGATCTTGTCGGCATCGCCGAAGGTCGACCACGGCTTGTGCTCGAAGCTAAGTCCGTAAAGCCGCAGCGCAATCGCGACGCGGCGGACGAAGGGGGAATCATATTGGCCGATCAGGAACATGGTTCTCGCTCTTCTCTGGCATGGGACAAGGCAGGGCCGATCAGTTTCCACGACAAGATCGCAAGCGCGCAAGCAAAATCCGCAACATGAAGCATTGCGCCCAACGCAACGGCGCCGGGACAATGTCTCCCGAATGCGCTATCAAGGACGGCATCATGACAGCACCATCAGACATCAATCGCGAGCAGATCGCGGCGACCGAAGCCGTCATCCGTCCGCACGTCAGGCGCACGCCGCTGCTGCAGGCCGATCTCGCCGATTTCGGCCTGCCGGCGGCGCCGGTCGTTTTCAAGCTCGAAATGCTGCAGCATTCCGGCTCGTTCAAGGCGCGCGGCGCCTTTGCCAATCTGTTGCTGCGGCAGGTGCCGCAAGCCGGCGTCGTCGCCGCATCCGGCGGCAATCACGGCGCGGCCGTCGCCTATGCGGCGCAGCAGCTCGGGATTCCTGCGACGATCTTTGTTCCTGAGATCACCTCGCCAGCCAAGGTCGAGCGAATCAAGGGTTATGGCGCGAAGCTGATGATCGCGGGCAGCCGCTACGCCGATGCGCTCGCCGCAAGCGAAGCGCATCTTGCGCAGACCGGAGCGATGGCCGTTCATGCCTACGACCAGGCCGAAACGTTGCGCGGCCAAGGCAGCGTCGGGCTGGAGCTGGAGCAGGACGCGCCTGGGATCGACACGCTGCTGGTCGCGGTCGGCGGTGGCGGCCTGATCGGCGGCATCGCGGCGTGGAGCGCCGGCAGGACCCGCATCATTGCCGTCGAGCCGGAGCTCTCGCCGACCCTGCATGACGCGTTCGCGGCAGGCGCCCCGGTCGACGCGCCGGCGAGCGGCCTCGCCGCCGACAGCCTTGCGCCGCGGCGCGTCGGCGAACTGATGTTCCCGATCGCGCGCGCCCATGTCGAGCGCGTCGTCCTCGTCAGCGACGATGCTATCCGGCAGGCGCAGGCCGCGCTGTGGTCGAGCCTGCGCCTCGTCACCGAGCCCGGCGGCGCCGCCGCGTTTGCGGCGCTGCTCTCCGGCCGCTATCGTCCATCACCGGGCGAGCGCATCGCGGTGCTGGTTTGCGGGGCGAATACGATGGCGGTGAATTTTAGCGGCTAGCGGCTGGGGCGCTGTAACTAACTTCGAAAGCGGCCCGGACGAACCGACGTCGGCGCGGGCGCGGCCCAACGTAGAACGGCGTCGTACTATTGCTCCCTACGAAGCGAAACGCGAAATAGACATCGCGAACGGCTACGTCCGAACTTCCTCGCTCCTAGCCTTCGTCTTTTCGATATCCGACGCGTTTGTAGCGGCGCTGAAGCGATAGCCCGTTCCCTCAAAGTCTAGATACCGACTGACGCTTGTCTCACTTCCGTCGTGGAAGACAACTCGAGCTTCACACAACATCGGACCGTAGGCGTTAGTTTTCACAGCAAAATTGTCTGTTCCATTCTTAACAACAAACTTTGTGCCGTACTCACCTTGCTGCAGTCCGAAGTGATGACCAAAATAGTATTGGACCTCCTTCACATCGTTCAAATGACCGAAGTTTTTATGCGAAAGAAGATAAACCGTTATGTCGTATGTCGGGAGTTTGTTAAATGGATGAAACTGCCCCGACGGGCTAGTTCTATGAACAAGGAAGAGGTTCTTGTTTTCTTTGTAACTCTTGTGCCTTTTTTCGAAGAGAAATTTATCGGCGGGGACTTGCGCATATTCAGAACCCTGCCGCGCATCGAGTACATCAATCTGGATCGCGCGAAACTCGAAATCCTTCCATTTCAGCGCAGCCCCCGAGGCGAGCTGGCGCTGAAATTGTAGAGCAATAGATCGCAACTCGTTGCGAAAATAAACTAAGACAACCAGGAGAAGTGCAGGCCACGCGAATCCGGAAAGCGCCGTGAGAAGGTTATTGAAACTAGCCATTTCAAATCTCTCTAACTGACCGAAATAGCAATTATAAGTTGATCCCTATGATCCGACAACACGGTCGCTCCGCCTTCGCGCTTCGAGCATCGGCAGGCAGGCTGCTCTTTTTCGGGCTACGGCGCTACTGCAACTGATGGCCAATGGCGTGTTTAAGGGCGGCGGCGAGAGGGCGCCTGCCGCTATAGCTACCACTGTCCGCCACGCGATCTCCCGTCGTCCCGGCGAAGGCCGGGACCCATACGCCGCAGCAACAGTTTTGCGAAGACTCGGAGTTGCCATCTTCGCCTCAAACTACTCCCTGTGATTATGGGTCCCGGCCTTCGCCGGGACGACAAGGAGTGAATGCAGCGCTGGATCGCAGGCAGCAAAGCAATCCAGAATCTTTCCGCGGAGGGACTCTGGATTGCTTCGTCGCAAGAGCTCCTCGCAATGACGGTGGGGAAGCAGCGCTGCACTATTTGATGATCGGCACATGCCTCGCCGCATCGGGCATCGCGCATCGGCTCGAATGTCGCTGCAGCACCGTGAACCACCTCACACACTGTAGTTGCAAACGTGATAATATGCCTGCGTGAAGCAGTCAGGGGGACATATGCGCGCCGCGCCGCGATTGAGCCGTTCGCAACGGCTTGTCGCGGACAACAGGAGGAATGCCATGTCCGTTGTAATGACCATGGGCAAGATCAGCGCCATCACCGCGATCACCAAGATCCTTCCCGATCATGCCGACGCGTTGCGCAGGACGCTTCAGGGGCTGACCGCCGCGAGCGGCGGCAAGATCTCGTCGCTCGGCACCATCCATATCGTGCGCTGGGTCATTTTCGACAACGACACGCGCTTGTTGTTCGCGACGAATTTCGACGGCGACGTCGAAGACTATATGCGCGATTTCGCCGAGCGGGCCCCCGATGGGATCGACGCGATCTGGGGCCATTGCGAGGGATATCCGGGCGCGCGCGACTATCCGAAGCTGCGCGATTACATTCTCGGCAGCGCGATCGAAACCACGGGCTATTATTGCGCCTATCCGAACGCGACCGTCGCCGACATCAACAAGGCGCTGGACTGGAAGGGCAAATTCGACACGTTCCTCGACCAGATCGGTTGACGGACAATGCCTGCCCGATCCGATGCCAGCGCGCTGGATCGGAACGATATCCAGGGCATGGCGATGCGGCCCTATCGCTTCCCGTTCGCGCGATATCATCTGCTCGATGTGAGCGACCCGGCGCGAGCCCGGCGATGGTTCAGCGATGTCGCCGGGCGATGCACGACGGTTGCGGGTCTGGACGCATCGCCCCCGCTCGCTTTCAACGTCGCCCTCTCCTGGCAGGGGCTGTCGGCGATCGGTACGCCGCAGCCGAGCCTGGCGAGCTTCCCGCAGGAATTCCAGCAGGGCATGGCGGCGCGCGCTGGAAGGCTCGGCGATGTCGGCGACAGCGCTCCGGCGCGGTGGGACCCACCGTTCGACAGCAGCGTGCACGCGCTCGTCGTGGTCAGTGCGATGACATCGGCGGACCGCGATGCCGCTTCGACCGCATTGCTGCCTGATATCGGCGACAACGGCCTGAGCGCGCTCGCTGCCATCGATGCGCAATTGCTGCCCGGGCCGGACGGCAAGCCCGTCCCGATCGAGCATTTCGGCTACCGTGACGGAATTACCCAACCCGCGATCGAGGGCAGCGGGGATCTGCTGTTGCCCGGCGCGGGCGTTGCCGACGCGGGCGGTTGGCGCGCCCTGAAGGCCGGAGAGTTCGTGCTCGGACAGGTCGATGAGACCGGTGCCGTCCCTGACCTGCCGAGCCCGGCCAGCCTGAGCCGCAACGGCAGCTTCGTGGTGCTGCGCAAGCTGCACCAGCATGTGTTTGCCTTCAGGGATTTTCTGCGGCGTTCGGCCATTGACGACGCCGACGTCGCGCTGCTGGCGGCGAAGATGATGGGCCGCTGGCAAAGCGGCGCGCCGCTGGCGCTGGCCGCAGAGCGGGACGACCAGGCGCTCGCTGCGGACGCCCATCGAAACAACGACTTCACGTATCTCGACGATCTCAGGGGAACGAACTGCCCGATCGGGGCCCATGTGCGCCGCCTCAATCCACGCTCGGGACTATCGGGCCCGAATGGTGCATCCGTGCATCGGCATCGGCTGCTGCGCCAGGGTCTGCCCTATGGCGCGCGCCTGCCCGCGGATGCTGCTGATGATGACGGTGCCGCGCGCGGCGCCATCATGTTGCTGGTCAATGCCGACATCGCCCGTCAATTCGAATTCGTTCAGAAGGTCTGGATCAACGACGGCGACTTCGCCGGCCTCGGCAACGACAAGGATCCGGTCATCGGCGGCAATGACGGCAGCGGAAGCTTCACGATCCCGCGTTCCGGCGCGCCGCGGCGCCGATTGCAGAGCCTGCCGGCGTTCGTGAGCACGCGCGGCGGCGAATATTTCTTCCTGCCTGGCATCGCGGCGTTGCGATCATTGGCGGACATAGCTTCATGATTGATTGGAGAATACAATGGCGTGGAAGCCGAATTCCATCGTCGCCTCGTTGAGCCTGCTCTTCTCGGTTGTCGTTGCCGCCGTCATCTTGATCGCGGGCGTGGTGGCCTACCCCTATGTCGCCAAGGTCTATGACGGGACCAGGGTGGAGTTGCCGCACTACCCAGCCGTCCGGAAGACCCGCTGGCTCGACCAGAACTGGACGGATCAGCGCGACTGGGTTCACCACGCCGATCAGGGAACGGCGACCTTCCACATTCCCTATGAATGGTTCATGGCGCTCGAGCAGCCCGAGCTGTCGCTGACGTCGGTGGGGCTGCTGAGCGATCCTGCCTATCTCGACCGTTTCGGCTTCATTCCCGATCCTGATGACCCCAAGCTCGGATTGCCGGTGGGCATGGCCCGCGGCAAGGCGATGGTCGATGCCACCGCGCAACCCTGGAAGAATCCACGGGCTCCCTACATCGACATGACGCGGATCGGGCTGACCTGTGCGGCGTGCCACACCGGGCGCTTCACCTATCAAGGCACGGAATTTCTGGTCGACGGCGGGCCTGCAATCACCGATCTCGGCAAGTTCCGGACCGCGCTCGGGCTCTCGCTGGCGTTCACGCGCTTCGTGCCCTATCGCTTCGACCGGTTCGCCGAAAGGGTGATCGGGGCAAACCCGAGCGAGGTGGAAAAGACCCAGCTGCTCGCGCAGCTCGACAAGGTGCTGGCGCAGGGCAAGTGGCTTTCCGATCTCGATACCATGGTTGCGCCGCAGAGCGTGGTCGAAGGCTACGGCAGGCTCGACGCGCTGAACCGCATCGGCAACGAGGTCTTCGCGGTCGATCTCAAGAACCCCGCCAACTATGCCGCCACATCGGCGCCGGTGCATTTCCCGCGCATCTGGGATGCCCCGTGGTTCGATTGGGTCCAGTACAATTCATCGATCGAGCAGCCCATGGTGCGCAACGCCGGTGAAGCCATGGGCGTCTCGGCAATGCTCAATCTGACGAGCGCGACCGGAGGCTTTTACAACTCGGGCATCGAAATCATGAACCTGCATGGAATCGAGAAAGCGCTGGCCGGCAAGCAACCGAATGCAAGCACGGGCTTCACCGGATTGAAGTCGCCACAATGGCCTGCCGAGCTTCCGCCCATCGACAAGACGCTCGCCGCGCAGGGTGCAGCCCTCTACAAGGAGCTGTGCCAGGGGTGCCATTTGCCGCCGGTGAGCAGTGCCGAATTCTGGACATCCGACCGCTGGTCGCTGCCCGCAGGTCGAACGCAGGAGCACTATCCGGGCGAGCGCTATCTCCGTCTCAACGTCGTCCCGATCGCGCGTGTTGGCACCGACCCGGCGCAGGCAACGGACATGCTCGATCGCAAGGTCAGCGTACCCAGGGAGCTCGATATCGCTTCCGACAGTTTCGGCCCGGCGCTCGGTGCCGTCACCGAAAAGACCATCACGCATTGGTATGACAGCCAGACACCGCCTGTACCGCCGGAGAAGCGCGAGGAGCTGAATGGCTACCGGGACAACGGCATCCAGGCGCCGCTGGCCTACAAGGCGCGTCCGCTCACCGGCATCTGGGCAACGCCGCCGTACTTGCACAACGGCTCGGTGCCGAACCTCTATGCCCTGCTGTCGCCGGTCAACGAGCGGCCGGCCAAATTCTACCTCGGCAACCGCGAATATGATCCTGATAATGTCGGCTATCGCACGGACAGGCTGGAGGGCGGCTTCGAGCTCGACACCAGGATCCGCGGCAACTTCAACACCGGGCACGAGTTCAACAACGGCAAGGACGGCGTGATCGGACGTCTTCTGGCGCCGGCGGAGCGGCGGGCGCTGGTGGAGTTTTTGAAGACGATGTGAGGGAGGGGGGCTACGAGATTCCGCCTACCCTTCCCCCTCGTCGCTCGCCAGCACGCCCTTCACCGCGCGGGCCCAGCCGGCGAGCTTTCGTTCGCGGGTGGCATCGCTCATGTTCGGCTTGAAGCGGTGCTCGAGGCGCCAATTGTCGGCGAACTTGGTCGGCTCGGGATAGACGCCGGCATTGAGGCCGGCGAGATAGGCGGCGCCGAGCGCCGTGGTCTCCTGGATCACGGGGCGATCGACCGGTGCATCGAGCAGGTCGGCGAGGCGCTGCATGGTCCAGTCGGAGGCGGTCATGCCGCCATCGACACGGAGCACGACGCTGGCCACCTCCGAGCTCGGCCAGTCCGCGCGCATCGCGGCCCAGAGATCGAAGGTCTGGTAGCAGACGCTCTCCAGCGCGGCATGCGCCAGCTCGGCAGGTCCGGTGTTGCGGGTGAGGCCGAACAGCGCGCCGCGGACGCGCGGATTCCAGTAGGGCGCGCCCATGCCGACGAAGGCCGGCACCAGATAGACGCTCTGCATGGAGTCGGACTGATCGGCAAGAGGTCCGGTTTCGGCGGCATGCTTGATGATGCCGAGGCCGTCGCGCAGCCATTGCACCGCCGAACCCGCGACGAAGATCGAGCCTTCCAGCGCATAGGTGCGCTTGCCACCGAGCTGGTAGGCGATGGTGGTGAGCAGCTTGTTCTTGGAGACGACGGGTGTCGCGCCGGTGTTGAGCAGGGCGAAGCAGCCGGTGCCGTAGGTGGACTTCATCATGCCCGGGCGGAAGCAGGCCTGGCCGATGGTCGCGGCCTGCTGGTCGCCGGCGATGCCGCAGATGGCAATCGCGCCGCCGAACAAATCAGGCGTGCTCTCGCCAAAGCGCGCGGAGGAATCCTTCACCTCCGGCAGCATCGAACGCGGCACGCCGATGATCTCGAGCAGCTCGTCATCCCACTGGCCGGTGTGGATGTTGAACAGCAGCGTGCGCGAGGCGTTGGTGGCGTCGGTGGCATGCACCTTGCCGCCGGTGAGGCGCCAGAGCAGGTAGCAATCGACGGTGCCGAACATCAATTCGCCACGCGCGGCCCTCGCGCGGGCGCCGGGAACGTGGTCGAGGATCCATGCGACCTTGGTGCCGGAGAAATAGGGGTCGATGATCAGCCCGGTCTTCTGCGAGATCAACGGCTCGCGGCCGTCGGCCTTGAGCCTGGCGCAGATGTCGGCGGTGCGGCGGTCCTGCCAGACGATGGCGCGGTGCACGGCCTGGCCCGTGGCGCGGTCCCACACCACGGTGGTCTCGCGCTGGTTGGTGATGCCGATCGCGGCGATGTCTTTCGCCGTGATGCCGGCCTGCTCGATGGCCTCGCGGCAGACCATCACGGTCGAGGTCCAGATGTCCTCCGGCTCGTGCTCGACCCAGCCCGAGGCCGGAAAATGCTGCGGAAACTCGGCTTGCGCCTTCGCAGCAATGGAAATATCGCCGCGAAACACGATCGCGCGCGAGGAGGTGGTGCCCTGGTCGATGGCGAGGACGAAAGACATGGAAGCTTACCTTGGCGTTTTCTTTGGGCGTTTCCCGAAAGACGGGTCATTGTGTCGCGCCAAAGGGAGCGGATTAGGGCCGCAAGGTCAATATCTCTCCGTCGTCCCGGCGAAACCTTACACCGCCGCCGTGGTGACGCCGCCGTCGATCACGATGGTCTGGCCGGTCATGAAGCTCGAGGCGTCCGAGGCGAGGTAGGCCACCGCGCCGGCGATCTCGTCGGGCTCGCCGATGCGGCGCAGCGGCGTGGTGGCGGTGCGGCGCTTGAGATTGGCTTCGTCTTCCCACAGCGCGCGGGCGAAGTCGGTCTTGACCAGGCCGGGCGCGATGCAGTTGACGCGAACGCCCTTCGGGCCCCATTCGCCGGCGAGCGAGCGGCACAGCGCGAAGTCGGCGGCTTTCGAGATGCCGTAGGCGCCGATCACGGTGGAGCCGCGCAAGCCGCCGATCGAGGAGATGATGACGACCGAGCCGTTGCCGCGCTCGGCCATTTGCGGGATCGCCAGCGCGGAGAGCCAGATGTTGCTCTTGACGTTCGAGCCCATGATCTTGTCGAAGGCTTCATCCGTGATGTCGAGCAGCGGGCCGTAATAGGGATTGACGGCGGCGTTGCAGACCAGGATGTCGATCTTGCCATAGTGTTTCGTGGCACCTGATATCAGCGCCTCGACCTCGTTCCTGCGCGCGATGTTGCAGGGGATGACGATGGCGTCTCCGCCTGAGGCATTGATGCCGTCGGCAACCTCCTTGCAGGCGTCGGCCTTGCGCGAGGACACCACGACTTTTGCGCCGAGCTTGGCGAGCAGCTCGGCCGAGGAGCGGCCGATGCCGCGGCTGGAGCCGGTGACCACGGCGACCTTGCCGGTGAGATCGAACGGGGTGTTTTTCATTGTTGTTGCTCCGCTGATTCAACTCGCTCGGTGTCGTCGCTAGCTCGGTGTCATCGCCCGACTTGATCGGGCGATCCAGTATTCCAGAGACGGCGCGGCTGGAATCGAGGGGCCGCGGCGTACTGGATCCCCCGCTTTCGCGGGGGATAACAGTCGTCGTGTGGCTTAAATCAACCCACCCGCATCCGCGACGCGGCGCTGGTGGTAGTCGGTGTCGCCAAAAGTGTTCTCGATCATGGTGAGGCGCTTGAAGTAGTGGCCGATCTTCGCCTCCATTGTCATGCCGATGCCGCCGTGGAGCTGGATCGACTGCTGGCCGACGAATTTCAGCGACTTGCCGATCTGCGCCTTGGCGGCGGCGATGGCGTTGCTGCGTTCCTTGGCGTTCTCGAAATCGCCCGCCATGGTCGCAAACATCGACATCGAACGGGCCTGCTCGGCCGCGACGAACATGTCGGAGGCGCGATGCTGCAGCGACTGGAACGAGCCGATCGCGACACCGAACTGCTTGCGCGTCTTGATGTATTCGACGGTCGTCTTCAGCGATTCATCCATCAGGCCGACCGCCTCGGCGCAGAGCGCGACGCGGGCTTCGTCCACCACGCGCTCGATCAGTGCGAGCGAGTCCTCGGGATTTCCGATCGCCGCGTCCGCGCCGACCTCGACACCGGTGAAGGTGATGTCGGCGGCGTGCAGGCCGTCCTGGGTCGGGTAGGACTTCCTGGTGACGCCCTTGGCGTCGGCAGGGACCAGGAACACGCCGATGCCTGACGTGTCGCGGCGATTGCCCTTGGTGCGCGCGGTGACGACGAGCGTGTCGGCGTTCTCGCCGTTGAGCACGACGAACTTCTCGCCGTCGATGACCCAGCCGTCGCCCTTTTTCTTGGCCGTCGTGGCGACGTCGAACAAATCGTAGCGCGAGTTCTTCTCGAGCTGGGCGAACGCCAGCGTCTTGCTGCCGTCGACGATCCCGGGCACATAAGCGGCCTTCTGCGCGTCGGTGCCGGCATGACGCAGGAAGCCGCCGCCGATCACGACGGTCGCGAGATACGGCTCGAGCACCAGCGCCTTGCCGAGCGCTTCCATCACGATCATGGTCTCGACGCCGCCGCCGCCGAAGCCGCCATCGGCCTCGCTGAAGGGCAGGCCGAGCAGGCCCTGCTCGGCGAGCTTGCCCCAGACGGCTTTGCTCCAGCCGCCCTTCTCCTTCATGTACTTCTTGCGGCTCTCGAAATCGTAGGAATCGGTCAGCAGGCCGTCGATGCTGTCCTTCAGGAGCCGTTGCTCCTCGGTCAAATCAAAATCCATGTTTCTCTCCAAATCGGCGGGAATTGCCCTGCCGTCGCTTCATCCTCAGACGTCATCCCCGCGAAAGCGGGGATCCAGTAAACGCAGCCGCCTGCGGTACTCACGACCGCCACGGCGTACTGGGTCCCCCGCTTTCGCGGAGGACGACAGCGTCATTCCTGGCTCAAAGCCCCAGCACCGCCTTGGCGATGATGTTGCGCTGGATCTCGTTGGAGCCGCCGTAGATCGAGACCTTGCGGTTGTTGAAGTAGCTCGGCGCGATCTGGGCGGTCCAGTCCATGGCTTCGTTCGAGCCGTCGTCGCCATGCACGTCGTAGGGCGCGGCGAACGGGCCGATCACTTCCATGAGCAGCTCGGTGGTGGTCTGCTGGATCTCGGAGCCCTTGATCTTGAGCACCGAGGAGGCCGGATTGGGCTTGCCCTTGCCGTGCTTGCCCTCGTCGGCAACGACGCGCAGCTGCGTCAGCTCGAGCGCCTTCAGCTCGATCTCGCAGGCTGCCAGCTTCTCGCGGAAGGCGGGGTCCTGGATGATCGGCTTGCCCGATGATTCGACCTTGCCGGCGAGATCGCGGATGCGGCGCAGCCGCTCCTTGGAGACGCCGACCCGCGCGATGCCGGTGCGCTCGTTGCCGAGCAGGAATTTTGCGTAGTCCCAGCCCTTGTTCTCCTCGCCGATCAGGTTCTCGACGGGGACCTCGACGTCGTCGAAGAACACTTCGTTGACCTCATGGCCGCCGTCGATGGTCTGGATCGGGCGCACGGTGACGCCCTTCGACTTCATCGGGAACACGATGAAGGAGATGCCCATCTGCTTCTTCGCATTGTTGTCGGTGCGGCAGAGGCAGAAGATCATGTCGGCATGCTGGGCCAGCGTCGTCCAGGTCTTCTGGCCGTTGATGATCCACTTGTCGCCTTTACGCTCTGCTTTTGTCTTCAGCGAAGCGAGATCGGACCCGGAACCGGGCTCGGAGAAGCCCTGGCACCACCAGTCGTCAACATTGGCGATGCGCGGCAGGTACTTCTTCTTCTGCTCTTCGTTGCCGAAGGTGTAGATCACGGGGCCGACCATGCTGACGCCGAAGGCGAGCGGCTGCGGCGCCGGATAGGACTGCAGCTCCTCATTGAAGATGTAGTGCTGCACGGACGTCCAGCCCGTGCCGCCATATTGCTTGGGCCAGTGGCTGACGCCCCAACCCTTCTTGTTGAGGATGCGCCACCACGTCACCATCTCGTCCTTGGTGAGATGACGGCCTTCCACCAGCTTGCGCCGCGTATCCGGCGGCACGTTGTCGCGGAAGAATGACCGCACTTCCTCGCGAAACGCCTGCTCTTCTTTCGTGAATGCGAGATCCATCGGATCCTCCTGTGAATTACTGCAACACCTCAAAAAGTCCCGCCGCGCCCATGCCGCCGCCGACGCACATGGTGACGACCGCATACTTGGCCTTGCGGCGGCGGCCTTCGATCAAGGCGTGGCCGGTCAGGCGCGCACCCGACATGCCGTAGGGATGGCCGACCGAGATGGCGCCGCCGTTGACGTTGATCTTCTCGGGGTCGATGCCGAGCTTGTCGCGGCAATACAGCACCTGCACCGCGAAGGCTTCGTTCAGCTCCCAGAGGCCGATGTCGTCGACCTTGAGGCCATGACGCTTGAGCAGGCGCGGCACGGCGAACACGGGGCCGATGCCCATCTCGTCGGGCTCGCAGCCGGCGGAGACGAAGCCGCGGAAGATGCCGAGCGGATTGAGGCCGCGCCTGGCCGCTTCCTTGTCGCTCATGATCACCGAGGCGCTGGCGCCGTCGGAGAGCTGGCTGGCATTGCCGGCGGTGATGGAGAAACCGTCGCCGCGCACGGGCTTGAGGCCGGCGAGGCCGTCCAGCGTGGTCTCGGGACGCGGACCCTCGTCCTGCGACAGCGTCACCTCCTTCATCGAGACAGTGCCGGTCGCCTTGTCGGTGACGGCCATCTGCGTCTTGATCGGCGCAAGCTCATCCCTGAACTTGCCGCCCTGCTGCGCGGCAGCCGTGCGGCGCTGGCTCTCCAGCGAATATTCGTCCTGGCGTTCGCGCGAGATGCCGTAGCGCTTAGCGACGATCTCGGCGGTGTCGATCATCGGCATGTAGACCTCGCCCTTGATCTCGAGCAGCGCCGGATCCTGGGCGTGGAAGCCGTTCATCTTGTCGTTCTGCACCAGCGAGATCGACTCGCCGCCGCCGCCGACCGCGACCTCGACGCCGTCGAAGATCACCGAGCGCGCGGCCAGCGCGATCGCCTGCAGGCCGGAGGCGCACTGACGGTCGATGGTGGTGCCGGCAACGGTGACGGGGAGACCGGCGCGGAGCAGCGCCTTGCGTGCGATGTTGCCACCGGTCGATCCCTGCTGGAGCGCCGCGCCCATCACCACGTCCTCGATCTCCTTGGGATCGACTTTTGCGCGCGCCACGGCTTCACGAATCGCGTGGCCGAGCAGCGTTGCGCCCTCGGTGGCGTTGAGCATGCCGCGATAGGCCTTGCCGATCGGGGTGCGGGCGGTGGAAACGATGACGGCGTCGGTCAAGAGCGACCTCCTGTTTGCGTTGGATGTGAAGATTTCTGTTGCTGACGCAATTCGTGGCGCGACAGCTTTCCGACCGGCGTGCGCGGCAGATCGTCGACGAACTCGACCTCCGCCGGCATTTCGTGCTTGCCGATCTTCCCGGCGAGCTGCGCACGCAGCTCGTCGAGCGAGAACGGCTTTGCGTCCGGCCTGAGCTTGATGAAGGCTTTTGCGGCTTCACCCCTGTATTGGTCGGCAATGCCGAGCACGATGACCTCGTGCACGCCCGGAACGGTATAGATCGCCTGCTCGATCATCTGCGGATAGACGTTGAAGCCGCCCGAGATGATCATGTCCTTCTTGCGGTCGACCAGGAAGAAATAGCCGTCGGTGTCGACATAGCCGATGTCGCCGGTGAGGAAGCGGCCGTCGATGAAGGCCTCCGCCGATCCCGCCGGCTTGTTCCAATAGCCCCTGGTGACGTTCGGACCCTTGATGCGGATCTCGCCGACTTCGCCCGGCGGCAGCACTTTCTTGGGATCTTCCAGCGAGACGACGTCGAGCTCGATGCCGGGCAGCATCAACCCGATCGAACCGGGCTTGTCGGGCCCGGTAGGCGGATGGCCGGTGCCGGGCGAGCAGGTCTCGGTCATGCCCCAGCCGCTCCTCAGCTTCTTGCCGACCTTGCTCTCGAAGAACCTCGCAACCTCGACCGGCAGCGGCGCGCCGCCGGAACCGATGGCGGTGAGCGAGGAGAAGTCGCGCTTGTCGAGATCGGGGAGCGCTGCGATCGCGATCCACATCGTCGGCACGCCCGGGAAATAAGTCGCGCGCTTGGCCTCGATGTCGCGCATCACGGCCTCGACGTCGAAGCGCTGGTGCAGCGAGATCAGATTGCCGCGGCGGAGCGACGACAACAGCACGACGGTCAGCGCGTAGATGTGGAACAGCGGCAGCACGCAGATCACGCGCTCGACGACGTCGCCGCGCGCGGCGCGGGCCGGCTTGCCCCAGACGTCGTAGATCGACACCGCCGAGGTGAGATTGCCGTGCGTCAGCATGGCGCCCTTGGGCAGGCCGGTGGTGCCGCCGGTATATTGCAGCAGCGCGACGTCATCGACGGCAACGGCCGGCCACTCCGCCGGCACGGACGCGCCCTCGACGAAGGCCTTGAAGGTGACGATGCGGGGATCATCGGGAATCGCCGCCTGCGGCGTGCCGATCTTGCCCCAGCTGTCGTCCTCGCAGACGACCAGCCGATCGATCAGCCCCTTTTCCAGGAATTTCAGCGCGGTCGGCAGCAGCGCCTGGAGGTTCGAGGTGACGAGCAGGCGCGAGCCGGAGTCGGAGACCTTGTGCGTCAGCGCGATCTCACCGTCGAGCGGCGACAGATGCGCGACGCGGGCGCCGGCCTTCAGCGCCCCGAAGAAATTGACGGGATGGTCAGGCGTGTTGCCGAGGAACAATGCGACAGACGTGTTCTTGCCGAAACCCGCGCGCAGGAACGCGGCAGCCGCGCGCTCGGCCATGGCGGCGAGTTCGGCATAGGTAATCGGACGGTCGCGAAATTCCAGCGCGGTGCGCGGGCCGTAACTGGCGGCGGCGGTCGAGAGCAGGTCAGGCAGCGTGCCCTGGACGATGGTGTCGTCCCAATGCACGCCCTCGGGGTAAAACTGTTCGCCGGGATGGGTCATGGATTCCTTAAACCACACTAGCCGTCATTCCGGGGCGGCTCGAAGAGCCGAACCCGGAATCTCGAGATTCCGGGTTCGATGCTTCGCATCGCCCCGGAATGACGAGAGGATAGGCTCCGATCAAGCCGCCTTCGACTCGGCCGCAAGCGAGGCGAACGTCTTGCCTTCCGCCGCGAGCTTCTTGAGCAGCGGGGCGGGCTCGAGGCTCGGGTCGTTGGTCTCCTTGGCGTAGAAGGCCAGGCGGTCGGCGATGTGCTTGAGGCCGACCGTGTCGGCCCAGTACATCGGGCCGCCGCGATAGATCGGCCAGCCATAGCCATAGAGCCAGACCACGTCGATGTCCGAGGGACGCGCCGCGATGCCCTCTTCGAGGATCTTCGCGCCCTCGTTGATCATCGGATACATCATGCGCTCGAGGATCTCGTCGTCGCTGACGATCCGCTTCTTGCGGCCGAGGCGCAGCAGCGTCTCGTCGATCAGCTTCTCGACCTCGGGGTCGGGCATCGGTGCGCGCGAGCCCGCTTCATACTTGTAGTACCCCTTGCCGGTCTTCTGGCCGAAGCGGCCGGCTTCGCACAGCGCGTCCGCGATCTCCGACTTGATGCCGCGGTCCTTGCGCGAGCGCCAGCCGATGTCGAGGCCGGCGAGGTCGCCCATCGCGAACGGGCCCATCGGCATGCCGAATTTCGTGACGACGGCGTCGACCTGCTGCGGCAGCGCGCCTTCGAACAACAGCTTCTCCGACTGCTTGCCGCGCTGGGCCAGCATGCGGTTGCCGACAAAGCCGTCGCAGACGCCGACCACGGCCGGGACTTTTGCGATCTTGCGCGCGATCGAGACGGCCGTCACCAGCGCGTCCGGCGCGGTCTTGTCGGCGCGGACGATCTCGCACAGCTTCATGACGTTGGCCGGCGAGAAGAAGTGCATGCCGAGCACGTCCTGCGGACGCTTGGTCGCCTTCGCGATCTCGTCGATGTTCAGGTACGAGGTATTGGAAGCAAGCACGGCGCCCGGCTTGGCATATTGGTCGAGCTTGCCGAACACCTCCTTCTTCACCGCCATGGTCTCGAACACGGCCTCGATGACGAGGTCGGCATCGCCGACATTCTCGATGCCGACGACGCCGTTGATCAGCGCCATGCGCTTGGCCGGTGCATCCGCCGGGATGCCGCCGCGCGCGGCGGTCGCTTCCCAATTCTTCTGCATGATGCCCATGCCGCGCTTGAGCTGCTCCTCGCCTGTTTCGATCAGGGTGACGGGAACACCGGCGTTTGCAAACGACATCGCGATGCCGCCGCCCATGGTGCCGGCGCCCAGAATGGCGACACGGTTAACGGGGCGCGACTTGGTGCCTTCGGGGACGCCTGCGATCTTGTTGGCCTCGCGCTCGGCGAAGAAGGCATAACGCTGTGCCTTGGACTGATCGCTGGCGACGAGCTTGAGGAAACCCTCGCGCTCCTTCTTCAGGCCTTCGTCGAACGGCAGGTCGATGGCGTAGCCGACGGCGTCGGCCGCCGCGAACGGCGCCTCCAGCCCGCGCGACTTCTTGGTCATGGCCGCGACCGCATTGGTGAAGATCGAGCGGTCGGCCTTGGCCGCCGCGATCTTGGAATTGTCGTCGCGCAGGCGACGCAGCGGACGCTTCTCGGCCAACAGCTTGCGCACGAAGGCTTCGCCGCCGGAGGCCGGACCTTCCACGATCTCCTCGATCAGACCGTTCTTCAGCGCGTCCGCAGCACCAATGGGATCGCCGCCGACGATCATCTTGACCGCAAGCTCGGGACCGACCGCACGCGGCAGGCGCTGGGTGCCGCCGGCGCCCGGCAGCAGGCCGAGCTTCACCTCGGGCAGGCCGAGCTTGGCCTCCTTGACCGCGACGCGGAAATGACAGGCGAGCGCGACTTCGAGGCCGCCGCCGAGCGCGTTGCCGTGGATCGCCGCAACCACGGGTTTCGGCGAATTCTCGATTTCGGACAGCACGTCGTTGAGCGCGGGCGGCTTCGGCGGCTTGCCGAATTCGGTGATGTCGGCCCCCGCAATGAAGGTGCGGCCGGCGCAGGTCAGCACGATGCCCTTGATGGCGGGGTCGGCGATCGCGGCCTTGACGCACTCCAGAATTCCACCGCGGACTGCGGCACTGAGCGCATTGACCGGAGGGCTGTTGACCGTGACGATCCCGACTTCATCATGACGCTCAAGCTTGACCACTTCGCTCACGGTTTCCCTCCTTGGTGGGGATATATACTTTTGTCGATTTCGCGGTGCGGAATTTAATTCCGCATCTTGACGGCAGGGTTATTTTGAAGCACGGACGTTGTCAACGACTCCGCGCAAGAGCAGATCAGGGATGAAGCGTACAGGAAAGAAGACCGCGACCGATCGGAATTTCGTCGTCGCGCTTTCCCGCGGGCTTGATGTATTGCGCGCATTCCAACCGAGCGACGGACTTCTTGGCAATCAGGAGATTGCCGCCCGCACCAATCTGCCGAAGCCGACGGTTTCGCGGCTGACCTACACGTTGACGAAGCTCGGCTACCTGACGCCGGTTCCCCGTTTCGAGAAATATCAGCTGGCGCCGGCCGCGATGGCGCTGGGTTACGCCGCGCTCGCCAATCTCGGCGTTCGGCATTTGTCCGAGCCGTTCCGCGAAGATATGATGCGCGCGACCGGCGGTGCCGTCGCGATCGGCGGCCGCGACCGCCACAGCATGATCTATTTCGGGCAGAGCCGTGGCAGCGAGACCGTCGGCGTTCAACTAGACGTCGGCTCGCGCGTGCCGATTGCAACCACCGCGATGGGCCGCGCCTATTTCTGGGCGCTGGGCGAAGAAG
This sequence comes from Bradyrhizobium guangzhouense, assembly GCF_004114955.1. Lineage (NCBI taxonomy): Bacteria > Pseudomonadati > Pseudomonadota > Alphaproteobacteria > Hyphomicrobiales > Nitrobacteraceae > Bradyrhizobium > Bradyrhizobium guangzhouense. The sequence continues at coordinate 1,187,818 of NZ_CP030053.1, read as the reverse complement.
ATCGCACCGAGCTGTCGCGCGTGCTGCGCGAACATTACGGCAGCCGCTGGCCGAAGATGCGCGACGGGCTGGAGCGTTCCGGCGAGATGGTCGCCAAGCACGGCTTCGCGATCTCGGTCGGGGACTGGCACGACGACATCGGCGCCGCCGGCGTCGCGCTCAAGCTCAATGACGGAACCGGGCCTTACGCCTTCAATTGTGGCGCGCCTGCATTCCGCTTTACGGAAGAACGATTGATCAACGACATTGGACCGCGTCTGCTTGCGATGGTAAGGAACATCGAAGCGGCACTTGGGGGTCTGATGTCGCTATCCAAAAAAGACGACAGCAAAAAGCTGAAACCAGGAGGGAAAGTTGCGCGTGTGGCCGAGGGGATCAGATAGCCTTTGTCGTGTCAGGGAGCGGTTCGCATCGCTCCTTCGCCCACTGAATGGTGTGGGCGAGACGAGATGACGCAGGCACAGCTCGCGCAGGGGACATCGCCTCTGCTCGCGGTTCGCGACGTCAGCGTCGTGTTCGGCGGCATCGTCGCGCTCAACGGCGTGTCCTTTGACATGCACAAGGGACAGATCCTCGGATTGATCGGCCCGAACGGCGCCGGCAAGACCACGCTGTTCAACTGCCTGTCCCGCCTCTACCAGCCGTCAGCGGGCGACATCCTGATGGAAGGCGCAAGCATCCTGACGCGTCCGCCGCACCGGATCGCCGAGATCGGCATCGGCCGCACGTTCCAGAACGTGGCGCTGTTTCCGAACCTGACCGTCATGGACAATGTCCGCGTCGGCACCCATGCCCGCACCTCCAGTGACATCGTCAGCGACTCGCTGCGGCTCGCCTGGATTCGCCGCAGCGAGACCAGCGTGAACCAGAAGGTGCACGAGCTCCTCGCTTATCTCGGTCTCGAGGAGGTCGCCCACACCACCGTCTCCGGCCTGCCCTTCGGCACGCAGAAGCGCGTCGAACTGGCCCGCGCGCTCGCGGCGGACCCGAAGATCCTGCTGCTCGACGAGCCCGCCGGCGGCCTCAACCACGAAGAGGTCTACGTGCTCGGCGACCTCATCCGCAAAATCCGCGACGACCGCCACATGACCGTGCTGCTGGTCGAGCATCACATGGGCCTCGTGATGTCGATCGCCGATCACGTCGTCGCGCTCAATTTCGGCAAGAAGCTTGCGGAAGGCACGCCCGCCCAGGTGCAGGCCGACCCCGACGTCATCAAGGCCTATCTCGGGAGCAAGGACCAATGACCGTTCTGCTCAACGTCAAGGACCTGCGCGCCTATTACGGCCAGGTCCAGGCGCTCCACGGCCTCTCCTTCTCGCTCAACGAAGGCTCGCTGACGACGCTGCTGGGTGCCAACGGCGCCGGCAAGACCACGACGCTGCGCGCGATCTGCAACATGGTGCGCTCCACCGGCGGCATCGAGTTCGACGGCCAGCCGCTGAACAACAAATCGACCGAAAGCATCGTGCGCTTCGGCATCGCCCATGTGCCGCAGGGCCGCGGCACCTTCACCACCATGACGGTGGAGGAGAACCTGCAGTTGGGCGCCATCACCCGCAAGGACAATGCGGGCATCATCTCCGACATCGAGCGCATGTACGCGCATTTCCCGGTGTTGAAGCAGCGGCATACCCAGCAGGCCGGCACGCTGTCCGGCGGCGAGCAGCAGATGCTCGCGGTCGCGCGTGCGCTGATGCTGCGGCCGCGGCTGATGCTGCTCGACGAACCGTCCTTCGGACTCGCGCCGCTGGTCGTGCGCGACCTGTTCGGCATCCTCGGTAAGATCAACCGCGAGGACAAGGTGTCGATCCTGGTGGTCGAGCAGAACGCCCAGCTCGCGCTGGAGCTCGCCGACCAGGCCTATGTGATCGAGACCGGTCGTATCGTGATGTCCGGCAACGCCAAGGACATCGCGAACAACGAAGAAATCCGCAAATCCTATCTGGGTTACTGAGGAGCCGGCACGATGGAACTGTTTACCAACCAGGTCCTGGCCGGGATTGCCACGGGCGCCATCTACGCCTGCATGGCGCTCGCGGTGGTCATGATCTACCAGGCGATCGACCACCTCAACTTCGCGCAAGGCGAGATGGCGATGTTCTCGACCTTCGTCTCCTGGCAGCTGATGCAGTGGGGCGTGCCCTATTGGGGCGCCTTCGTGATCACGCTGGTGTTCGCCTTCGTCGGCGGCGTTGCCATCGAGCGCATCCTGTTCAAACCGCTCGCCAAGGCGCCGATCCTGACCAATGTCGCGGGCTTCATTGCGCTGTTTTCGATCATCAACTCGTCGGCTGGCCTGATCTGGGACTTCACCATCAAGCAATATCCGACCCCGTTCGGCTCCTCACCGTTCCTCGGCAGCCAGCTGATCTCGACCCACCAGGCGGGCATGATCGGCGTCACAGTGCTGCTCCTGATCGGCCTGTTCTTCTTCTTCCAGTACACGCGGATCGGACTTGCGATGCGGGCTGCCGCCTCGCTGCCTGAATCGGCCCGTCTCGTCGGCATCAACACGAGCTGGATGATCGCGCTCGGCTGGGGCATGGCTTCCGCGATCGGCGCCATTGCCGGCATGCTGATCGCCCCGGTCGTATTCCTGGAGCCCAACATGATGGGCGGCGTGCTGCTCTACGGCTTCGCCGCAGCCGTGCTCGGCGGGCTGACCAGCCCGTTCGGCGCCGTGGTCGGCGGTTTCCTGATGGGCATCTTCGAGAACCTCGCCGGCACCTACATCCCCGGCGTCGGCAACGAGCTGAAACTCCCGATCGCGCTCGCGCTGATCATCTCCGTCCTGGTCGTCAAACCCGCTGGTCTGTTCGGCCGGCACATCGTCAAGCGAGTTTGATCATGAGCGCTGTCGAAGACGTCGTCACGGAAGCCCCGGCCGTCGAGGCCGTGCCGAAGCGGGCCATGACGCTGGGCACGGGCACCTCGGTGGTGGTGCTGCTGCTTCTCCTCGTCGTGCCGGTGTTCGCGAAGAATTTCGTGATCTTCCAGCTGACCCAGCTGCTTTATCTGGGCCTCGCGGTGCTGGCGCTCAACATCCTGACCGGCGGGAGCGGCCAGTTCTCGCTCGGCCAGAGCGCGTTCTACGGCATCGGCGCCTACATCACCGCGGTGATGATGGAGCAGTTCAACATCCCCTACTTCCTCTGTCTGCCGGCTGCGGGCGTGCTTTGCTTCGGCGTGGGCTTCCTGTTCGGCCAGCCGGCGCTGCGGCTCTCCGGCGTCTATCTCGCGCTCGCGACCTTCGCGCTCGCCACCGCGATGCCGCAGCTGCTCAAGCTGAACTTCCTCGAGCCCTGGACCGGCGGCGTGCAGGGCCTGGTCGTCACCAAGCCGGATGCGCCGTTCGGGCTGCCGATGTCGCAGGACATGTGGCTGTATTACTTCACGCTCGTCGTCGTGCTCGCGATCTACATCTTCTCGGTCAACCTGCTGCGCTCCCGCTCGGGCCGCGCCTTCATGGCGATCCGCGACAATGAGATCGCGGCCTCCGCGATGGGCGTCAATGTCGCTCTCTACAAGACGCTCGCCTTCGGCGTCTCCGCCGGCATCACCGGCGTCGCCGGCGGCCTCAGCGCCATCGCGGTGCAGTTCGTCGCGCCCGACAGCTTCACCATCACGCTCGCGATCCAGCTGTTCCTCGGCATGGTGGTCGGCGGCGTCGGCTGGCTGCCGGGTTCGATCGTCGGTGCCGCCTTCATCATCTTCGTGCCCAACATCGCCGAAGGCATCTCCAAGGGCCTCTCCGGCGCCGTGTTCGGCGTGCTCCTGTTCCTCGTCATCTACCTCGTGCCGCATGGCGCAAGGCAGGTCGCGATCCTGGGCCAGCAATTCGCAGGCAGGTTCAGGAAGAACTGACCCACTTCACCAAGACTGTCGTTTCAACCAAGGAGACCCAATTGCCTTTCGTAAGAACACTGCGAACCGCCGCACTCATAACGGCGGTCGCCACGCTCGCCTCCACTGCCGCCCTCGCCCAGAAGAAATACGACACCGGCGCGACCGATACCGAGATCAAGATCGGCAACATCATGCCGTACAGCGGTCCGGCATCGGCCTATGGCGTCATCGGCAAGACCGAAGAAGCCTATTTCAAGATGATCAACGACAAGGGCGGCATCAACGGCCGCAAGATCGTCTTTGTCACCTATGATGACGGCTATTCGCCGCCGAAGGCCGTGGAGCAGGTCCGCAAGCTGGTCGAGAGCGACGAGGTGCTCGCCGTCTTCAACCCGCTCGGCACGCCCTCGAACACCGCGATCCAGAAGTACCTCAACGCCAAGAAGATCCCGCAGCTGTTCGTCGCCACCGGCGCCACCAAGTGGAACGACCCGAAGAACTTCCCCTGGACCATGGGCTGGCAGCCCTCCTACCAGAGCGAAGCGCAGATCTATGCCAAATGGCTGATGAAGGAGAAGCCCGACGCCAAGGTCGCGATCCTCTATCAGAACGACGATTTCGGCAAAGACTACCTCAAGGGCACCAAGGACGGTTTGGGGGCCAAGGCGGCATCGACGATCATCATGGAAGAAAGCTATGAGGTCTCCGAGCCATCGATCGACGGCCACATCGTCAAGATCAAGGCCGCCAATCCCGACGTGCTGCTGATCTACACGACGCCGAAATTCGGCGCCCAGACCATCAAGAAGACCGCCGAGCTCGGCTGGAAGCCGCTGCAGATCATCACCAACGTGTCGGCCTCGGTCGGCAGCGTGATGAAGCCGGCCGGTTTCGAGGCGTCCCAGGGTGTGCTGTCGGCGGCCTACGCCAAGGATGGCGCCGATCCGCGCTGGGCTGACGATGCCGGCATGAAAAAGTGGGTCGAGTTCCTCGACAAGTACATGCCCGGCGCCGACAAGACCGACTCCAGCATCGTCTACGGCTACGGTGCCGCACAGACGCTGGTCAAGGCGCTGGAACAATGCGGCGACGATCTCACCCGCGCCAATTTGATGAAGCAGGCGGCGAGCCTGAAGGATTTTGCGCCGGATACGCTGCTGCCTGGGGTCAAGATCAACACCGGACCGAACGACTTCGCCCCGATCAGCCAGCTGCAGATGCAGCGGTTCAAGGGCGAGAAGTGGGAACAGTTCGGCGACATCATGAGCGGCGACGTCGCGCCGGAATAGCGCGTCGTTGCAATAGTCCAAACTGACGAGGCCCCCGCGAGCGATCGCGGGGGCTTTTTGTTGACGGCGGATATCAATCTTGTTCAATGCGACGCCGATCCAGGTGAGGCAGGAGTGCAATGGCCGTCGTTCGATTTCAGGTTGCGGTGATATCGGCCGCATTCGCATTGTGCGCTGCAATGAGCAGTCCCGCGCTGGCACAGAAATCCTACGACAGCGGCGCCTCCGATACCGAAATCAAGATCGGCAACATCATGCCCTATAGCGGCCCGGCCTCCGCCTATGCCGTGATCGGCAAGGCCGAAGAAGCCTATTTCAACAAGGTCAATGCCGAGGGCGGCATCAACGGCCGCAAGATCAAGTTCATCTCGTATGACGACGCCTATTCGCCGCCGAAGACGGTGGAGCAGGCGCGCAAGCTGGTCGAAAGCGACAACGTGCTGTTGATCTTCGGCTCGCTCGGCACCTCCACCAACGGCGCCATCCGCAAATACATGAACGAGAAGAAGGTGCCGCAATTGTTCGTGGCGAGCGGCGCGTCCAAGTGGAACGATCCGAAGCAGTATCCCTGGACCATGGGCTGGCAGCCGAGCTACGCGGGCGAGGCGCAGATCTACGCCAAATACATCATGAAGGTAAAGCCGGACGCGAAGATCGGCGTGCTCTACCAGAACGACGATTTCGGCAAGGACTATCTGAACGGGCTGAAGGAAGGGCTCGGCCCCAAGGCCTCGATGATCGTGCTGCAGGAGCCCTACGACACCTCCGAGCCCGCGGTCGACGAGCACGTCGTGAAGCTGAAGGCCGCAGGCGCAGACGTCCTCATCAGCATCTCCACGCCGAAATTCGCGGCGCAGGCGATCAAGAAGGCGGCCGAGATCAACTGGCACCCGATCCACATCATCTCCAACGTCTCGGCCTCCGTCGGCGGCGTGATCGAGCCCGCGGGCTTCGAGATCTCGCAAGGCATTCTGTCGGCGACCTACATCAAGGACGGCTCCGACCCGCAATGGAATGCCGATGACGGCATGAAGAAGTTCTACAGCTTCCTCGCGGACTACTATCCGAAGGCCAACAAGCTCGATGCCGGCATCGTGTTCGGCTACGCCGCGGCGCAGACCATGGTGAAGGTGCTGCAGATGTGCGGCGACAACCTCACCCGTGACAACGTCATGAAGCAGGCCGCTTCGCTGAAGGACTTCGCGCCCGACACGCTGCTGCCCGGCATCAAGATCAACACCGCGCCCGACGATTTCGCCCCGATCGAGCAGCTCCAGATGATGCGGTTCAAGGGCAAGGCCTGGGAATTGTTCGGCGACATCATCTCGAGCGATCCCGGCCACTAGCATCCTCCGCCTCGCAATCACAGATCGACGCACGCAGTCGCCTCAACTTTCGCCAACGTCCTCCCGGGCCTTGCCAATGTTTCGGTTCGGCAGGGAATCCGACGTCGCCTGAAAGGCTTGCTGCAAAGCAAGACGCGAGTACGCCGCGGCTTCGTTACCATCGCCCCCGGCTCGGCACGCCCGACAAGAACATCCCGGCGCCTTCAACGCCGCTCGCGACCATTCGACTAAAGATAAATCCTCGGTGCTGCCTTCTCACGAATCCGTCGCTTGCTGGCGATGAGGGAAGGGCATTGAATGTTGCCCGGAGCCGACAAAGAGCTCCCGATCAGCAAGCAGCGACACATTCAACGGATCCAAGGAGATCAGCACATGGATTCCATCCGCATGCGGAGGGGAGCGTTTTCGGCTGCCCTGGTACTCGCCGTGACGCTGTCTACGGCGGCACTCGCCCAGAAGAAATACGACACCGGCGCGACCGATACCGAGATCAAGATCGGCAACATCATGCCCTACAGCGGGCCCGCGTCCTCCTACAGCGTGATCGGCAAGACGGAAGCCGCCTACTTCGACAAGATCAACGCCGAAGGCGGCATCAACGGCCGCAAGATCAATTTCATCTCGTATGACGACGGCTACTCGCCGCCGAAGACGGTCGAGCAGGCCCGCAAGCTGGTCGAGAGCGACGAGGTCCTGTTCATCTTCAACTCGCTCGGCACGCCGCCGAACTCGGCGATCCACAAATACATGAACACGAAGAAGGTGCCACAGCTCTTCGTGGCCACCGGCGCCACCAAGTGGAACGACCCCAAGGAATTCCCGTGGACCATAGGCTGGCAGCCCAACTACCAGAGCGAAGCGCACATCTACGCGAAGTACATCCTGCAGAACATGCCCAACGCCAAGATCGCGGTGCTCTATCAGAACGACGATTACGGCAAGGACTACGTCAAGGGCCTGAAGGACGGGCTTGGCGCCAAGGCCGCCTCGATGATCGTCGCGGAGGAGAGCTACGAGACGACCGAGCCGACCATCGATTCACACATCCTCAAGCTGAAGGCCTCCGGCGCCGACGTGTTCTTCGACGCGTCGATTCCGAAGTTCGCGGCCCAGGCCATCAAGAAGATCGCCGAGATCGAATGGAAACCGACCCACTTCCTCAACAACGTGTCTTCCTCGATCGGCGCCACGATCAAGCCGGCCGGGATGGAGGCCTCGCAGGGCATCATCTCGTCGGCCTACATCAAGGACCCGACCGACCCGCAATGGAAGAACACCGACGACCTGAAGGCCTGGAACGCGTTCCTGGACAAGTACTACCCCGAGGCCAATCGCACCGACGCCAACGTCATGTACGGCTACGCAGTGTCCCAGAGCCTGGTCCAGGTGCTCAAGCAATGCGGCGACGACCTGACGCGCGCGAACATCATGAAGCAGGCGGCCAACATCAAGAATGCCACGGTCGGCGGCCTGTTGCCGGGCGTCCAGATCAACACCAGCCCGACCGATTTTGCCCCCATTTCGCAGCTGCAACTCATGCGGTTCAAGGGAGACACCTGGGAGCTGTTCGGTGACGTGATCAGCGGCGACGTCAGTGGTTAACGGCAGGCTGCGCCTCCGCAATGGGAGGAGGCGCCGGCTACCGGCGTGAGACGGCCGAACCTGACTACTAAAGGAGCAGCCCCTGCGACTTGGTCGCAGGGGCTTTTTCTTGAAGCCATCAGCCAAATCGTATTGAATTGCATCCGCGCAGCCCAAGAACAATCGAGCCAAGAAAAGGAGCGCACACACCAAGAAAAAATCAGGGAGATTGGAATGCCTGCTGTCACCGGCAAATTTGCGGCTGCGTCCCTTGCGCTCGCGCTGTTCGCGGCCACGACCTCCATCGCATCGGCCCAGAAGAAATACGATACCGGCGCGACCGACACCGAGATCAAGGTCGGCAACATCATGCCCTACAGCGGACCGGCTTCCGCTTATGGCATCATCGGGCGGACAGAAGCCGCCTATTTCAAGAAGATCAACGACGAAGGCGGCATCAACGGCCGCAAGATCAACTTCATCTCTTACGACGATGCCTATTCGCCGCCGAAGACGGTGGAGCAGGCGCGCAAGCTGGTCGAGAGCGACGAGGTGCTGTTCATCTTCAACTCGCTCGGCACGCCGCCGAACTCGGCGATCCACAAATACATGAACACCAAGAAGGTGCCGCAGCTGTTCGTCGCCACGGGCGCCACCAAATGGAACGACCCGCAGAACTTCCCCTGGACCATGGGCTGGCAGCCCAACTATCAGAGCGAGACGCAGATCTACGCAAAGTGGCTGCTCAAGAACAAGCCGGACGCCAAGATCGCGGTGCTCTACCAGAACGACGATTACGGCAAGGACTATCTGAAGGGCCTCAAGGACGGCCTCGGCGCCAAGGCGTCCTCGATGATCGTTGCCGAGGAAAGCTACGAGACCTCCGAGCCGACGATCGACAGCCACATCGTCAGGCTGAAGTCGACCGGTGCCGACGTGTTCATGAACATCACGACGCCGAAATTCGCCGCGCAGGCGATCAAGAAGAATGCCGAGATCGGCTGGAAGCCGCTGCACTTCCTCAACAACGTCTCCGCCTCCGTCGGCAGCGTGATGAAGCCCGCCGGCTTTGAGAACGGCCAGGACATCATCTCGGCCGACTATCTCAAGGACGTGTCCGATCCGGAATGGAAAAACGATGCCGGCATGAAGGAGTTCTTGGCCTTCATGGACAAATACTTCCCGGACGGCGACAAGCTCGACAAGGGCACCATCGTCGGCTTCGCGGTGGCGCAGACGCTGGTCCACGTGCTGAAGAATTGCGGCGATGACCTCACCCGCGAGAACATCATGAAGCAGGCAGCCAGCATGAAGGACTATCGCACCGAGGCGCTGCTGCCCGGCATCAAGATCAACACCGGCCCGAACGACTTCGCGCCGATCAGCCAGCTCCAGCTCGAGAAGTTCAAGGGCGAGCGCTGGGAACTGTTCGGCGACGTGATCAGCGCCGACGCCGGCGGCTAATACCCATACAGTTTGCGGCGCGACCGAGGCCCCCTGCGAGGCGATCGCAGGGGGCTTTTCGCTGCGCCTGACGTCATCACGCGATTGCACAATCGAATGATGGTAAAGGCTGCTTACCCTTTTGCGTCCGATGCGCTAGGCATGGACATGGGCTTGGACATGGCGACGTCCATGCCACAGCTTTAGTCTGCTCAAGAGTTTGCCCAAGGCCATCGTCATGACCGACCGACGTCCCCTGCTCCGCGCGCTCTACGATGCCGCCGTTGCCGCCGCCCATCCGAGCACGATCCTGGCGCCTCACTTGCGTCCCGCGCCGAAAGGGCGCGTGATCTGCCTGGCCGCCGGCAAAGGCGCCGCCGCGATGGCTGCGGCTGCGGAGCGGCACTATCTCGACACGCTGGGGCTCGCGCCTGACAGCCTCGTCGGCATCGCCACGACGCGCCACGGCTACGGCGTGCCGACGCGCCGCATCCGTGTGGTCGAGGCCGGCCATCCCGTGCCCGACGAGGCCGGCCTGAAAGGCGCAGCCGACACGCTCGCGCTCGCGGGCGAGGCCGGACCCGACGATCTGCTGCTGGTGCTGCTCACCGGCGGCGGCTCGGCGAACTGGATCGCGCCGGTGGATGGCATCAGCTTTGCGCAGAAACAGGCGGTCAACAAGGCGCTGCTGCGCTCCGGCGCGCCGATCGGCGAGATGAACGTCGTGCGCAAGCATCTGTCGCGCATCAAGGGCGGACGTCTCGCACGCGCCGGCCAGAACGCCGCGGGAATCGTGACGCTCGCGATCTCCGACGTGCCCCACGACGATCCCTCCGCGATCGCCTCGGGCCCGACCGTGCCCGACCCGACCACGCTTGCGGATGCGCGCGCGATCGTCGCCAAGTACAAGCTCGCCATCGACGATGCCGTGGCCCACGCGCTCGACAATCCCGCCAATGAAAGCTGCAAGCCCGGCGATGCCGCGTTTGCGCGCGCAACGTTCGAGCTGATCGCACGTCCCAAGCAATCGCTGGATGCCGCGGTGAAGCTGGCAAAAGACGCCGGCTATGAGACCATCGACCTCGGCGCCGATCTCGAGGGCGAAGCGCGCGAGGTCGCGGCCGATCACGCCAGGCTGGCGCTTGCCGCCCGCGCGCAAGGCAAGCGCGTCGCCATCCTCTCCGGCGGCGAGCTCACGGTCACCGTGCGCGGCAATGGGCGCGGCGGGCCCAACCAGGAATATGCGCTGGCGCTGGCCTCCCTCTTGAAGGACACGCCCGACATCGCGGCGCTTGCCGGCGACACCGACGGCGCCGACGGCGGCGCCGGCCATCCCACCGATCCCGCCGGCGCACTGATCGATGCGGCGACGTTTGCCAGAATGAAGGCGCTGGGCCTTCAGCCGCAGGCGTATCTGGACAACAACGACGCCACGACGTTCTTCGAGGCAACGGGCGATCTGCTGCAGCCGGGGCCGACGTTGACCAACGTCAACGATGTCAGGGTGATACTGGTGGATTAGGCCCGTCCCGTTCGACGCCGCCGCGGCTGGGCTTACCGCTTGCCGCTGACGTGCTCCAGCAGCGCGAGCAGGCCCTTCAACAGGTCCGTCGGCGACGGCGGGCAGCCCTTGATGTGCAGATCCACCGGAATGGTCTCGGATACGCCGCCGACGCAGGCGTAGCTGCCTCTGAAAATCCCGCCGTCGATCGCGCAGCCGCCGACCGCGACGACCCATTTTGGATCCGGCGTCGCGTTGTAGGTCCGCTCCAGCGCCTGTCGCATGTTTTTCGTCACGGGGCCCGTGACCAGCAGCACGTCGGCATGACGTGGCGAGGCGACGAAGCGCAGGCCGAAACGTTCGACGTCGTAGAAGGCGTTGGACAGCGCGTGGATCTCCAGTTCGCAGCCGTTGCAGGACCCGGCATCGACCTCGCGAATGGCAAGAGAACGCCCAAGCCTGGCCTTGGCGGCGCGATCGACTTTCGCGGCGAGCTCGGCCAGCGCCGAATCGTCCGGCAGCGGCGCGGGCTCCGTCAGCGAACCGTGGGTGAGGCTTTCGAGCAGGGTTTTGCGCATGGCTTAGAGGTCCACGCCCGAATAGGAACAGTTGAACGACTTATTGCAGAGCGGGAAGTCGGCGATGATGTTGCCCTCGATCGCGGTTTCCAGCAGCGGCCACTGGAACCACGACGCATCGCGCAGGTGGCAGCGCTCGACGCGCAACTCGCCATCGAGCCGCAGCCACACCAGAACGTCGCCGCGGAACGCTTCCGTCAGTGCCAGACCTTCGCATCCGCCGCGCCCCGCCGGCGGTGCGATCCTGATCTCGCCGGGCTCCATCAGGTCGAGGATCTGCGCGATCAATGCGACGCTCTGCTCGACCTCGCGGATTCGGATCCAGACCCGCGCGTTGACATCGCCCGTATCCAGCACCGGCACTTCGAACGACAGATGATCGTAGGGTGCATAAGCGAGCGTGCGGCGTGCGTCGAAATCGCGGCCCGAGGCGCGGCCAACATAGCCGCCGGCGCCGAACTGCCGCGCATAGTCCGCCTTCACGATGCCCGTGGTGACGGTACGGTCCTGCAAGGACGCGGTGTTGTCGTAGAGCTCGATCAGGCGCGGGAAGACCTCGCCGATGTCCGCAAGCAGCGTTCGCAGCGCCGTGATGCCGTCCGGCGAGACCTCGCGCGCCACGCCGCCGGGTACGATGACGTCCATCATCAGGCGATGACCGAAGGCCGTGTCCGCCGTCCGCAGGCAGCGCTCGCGCAAGATGCCGGTCTGGGCATGCATCAGCGCGAAAGACGCGTCATTGCAGATCGCGCCGATATCGCCGAAATGATTGGCGAGCCGCTCCAGTTCCGCCATCAGCGCCCGCAAATAATTCGCGCGCCGCGGCACCTGGATGTCGAGCGCAGCTTCCGCCGCGCGGGCAAAGGCGAAGGCGTAGGCCACCGCGCTGTCGCCGGAAGTACGATTGGCGAGCTTTGCCGCGGTCGCGAGGTCGGCGCCCTGCATCAGCTGCTCGATGCCCTTGTGGGTGTAGCCCAGCCACTGCTCCAGCCGCACCACATGCTCGCCATTGGCGGTGAAGCGGAAATGGCCGGGCTCGATGATCCCGGCATGGACGGGGCCGACCGCGACCTGGTGCAGCGCCTCGCCCTCGGCCGGCAGGAACTGATATGGCCGCACGTCGCGCGATGCGTTGCGGCCGGCGAGCGGATAGGATTGGCCCCAGGCATCGTGGTCGAGCCATGGTCGCAGATCTGGTCGCAGATCATCGGCGGCAGTAGGAACAAGCCCGAACAGATCATGGATGGTCCGTTCCAGCCGAAGCGCGGGCGGATGACGGCTGGCGACGCTCGGGAATGTGCCTGAAGTACATTCGTAGGTGACGACCGCGATCTCGGCCGAGCCGCCATCGAGCATCGCCATATGCACTGCAGCCGGCTCGCCCCAGAAGCCGAGCAGTGTGAGGCCTCCCTCGACCAGTCGATCGATCGCCGCCTGCCAGCCGGCCTCCGTCACCACCGCGCGTGGCCAGGGCCGGTGCGACGGCACCGCTTGAACATGGGGGATGCTGTCGAGGATGCCCATCGCTACCCCAGAAGCTTTGCGACGTTCTGGAAGCCGGCGACCAGCCCCGGCGGCAGATAGATGCCGGCCATCAGCACCAAAGCGAGATGCGCGAACATCGGCACATAGGACGCCTCCGCCGGCGCGGTAGGTCCCTTGGGTTCACCGAACATCACGGTGCCGACGCGCAGCAGCAGGCCGCCGAGCGCGATGATGATGCCGAGCACCAGGATGACCGTCAGCCAGGGCGCGTGCGAGAAGGTCGAGCTCACCACCAGGAACTCGCTCATGAAGATGCCGAGCGGCGGCAACCCGACGATGGCGACGACGCCGAGCATCAGCCCCCAGCCGAGCACGGGATTGGTCACCGTCAATCCACCGATGTCGGCGATCTTCTGCGTGCCCTTGACCTGCGCGATGTGGCCGACGGCGAAGAAGATCGCCGATTTGGTCAGCGAATGCATGGTCATGTGCAGGAGGCCGGCAAAATTCGCAAGCGGCCCGCCCATGCCGAAGGCGAAGACGATGATGCCCATGTGCTCGATCGAGGAGTAGGCGAACATGCGCTTGATGTCGCGGCGGCGGTAGAGCATCAGCGACGCGAAAATCACCGAGATCAGACCCATCGTCACCATCAACGGCCCCGGGGCGATGGCCGCGAGATTGACCGCGAGCATCATCTTGAAACGCAGCAGCGCGTAGAGCGCGACGTTGAGCAGGAGGCCCGAGAGCACCGCCGAGATCGGCGTCGGGCCCTCCGCATGGGCGTCGGGCAGCCAGGCATGCAGCGGCGCGAGGCCGACCTTGGTGCCGTAGCCGAGCAGCAGGAAGACGAAGGCGACGTTGAGCAGCGCCGGGTCGAACTGTGCGGCGTGCTTCACCAGCACCGTCCACACCATGCCGTCGAGCCCCTCGCCGACCACGGGGCGCGCCGCCATATAGACCAGGATGGTCCCGAACAGCGCCAGCGCGATGCCGACGCTGCCGAGGATGAAATATTTCCAGGCCGCTTCCAGCGCCTCGTGGGTGCGGTAGATGCCGACCATCAGCACGGTCGTCAACGTCGCCACTTCAACCGCGACCCACATCAGGCCGATATTGTTGGCGACGAGCGCGAGGTTCATCGCGAACATCAGCGTCTGATACATTGCGTGATAGAAGCGCAGGAACGCCGGCGTCAGGCGCCCGATCTCAATCTCGTGCTGGATGTAGCTCGCGCTGAACACCGATGTGGTGAAGCTGACGAGGGTGGTCAACACGATGAAGACCTTGTTGAGGTCGTCCACCAGCAGATACTGCCCCGACACCGGCTCGACCACGAACAGAGAAAGCGAGGTCAGGAAGGTCGCGAGTGCCGCCACCACGTTCAGCTTCGCCGTTTGCCTGTAACCCGGCAAGACCGCCAGCAACGCGGCTGAGACGGCCGGGATCACAAGGATGGCGCTGAGGACGTCGAAGCTCATCGCCGCTCTCCACGAAAACGATCGAGCGCCTGCACGTCCACGCTGTCAAAGCGCTCGCGGATACGGAACAGGAAGATGCCGATCACGATGAAGGCGATCAGCACCGAGAAGGCGACGCTGATCTCGACCACCAGCGGCATGCCCTTTGCGCCGGTCGCCGCCAGCACCAGCCCGTTCTCCAGCGACATGAAGCCGACGACCTGACTCACGGCATTGCGCCGCGTCACCATGACCAGGAGCCCCAGCAGCACCACCGACAGCGCGAAGGCAAGATCCTCGCGCGCGAGCGCATCGGCGCCCGGCGTCACCCGCAGCATCACCACCATCGACAGCGCGACGAGGCCGATGCCGGCCATCATGGTCAGCCCGATCCCGATCACGTTCTCGATCTCACGGTGGATGCCGAGCCGCTTGATGATCCGGTGCAGCGCCACCGGAATGATGATGGCCTTGAACACCAGCGCGATCAGCGCCGTGAGATAGAGGTGCGGCGCCTGCTGCACATAGGCCTGCCAGGCCACCGACAGCGCCAGCACGCCGGCATGCAGCGCATAGACGTTGAGCAGCGCATAGAGCCGGACCTGGTAGAGCATCATGAAGCTCGCGAGCACCAGAGAGCCGGCGAGCAGGTGGGCGATGTCGAATTGCAGGCTGCTCATCTGTCAGAGACTCCCCGACACGAAGCGCAACAGGGTGGCGAGCAATGCCAGCATCAGCGCCGCGCCCAGGAACTCGGGAATCCGGAACACGCGCATCTTGGCGATTGCGGTTTCGAACAAGGCGAGCAAGAGGCCAAGGGCCGTCAGCTTGCCGAGATAGAGCAGCGCGCCGAAGAGGAACCTTCCAACGCTCGCGTCCGCAGGCGCCATCCCCCATGGCAGGAACACACAGGCGATCAGCGAGACATAGAGAAGGAGCTTGAGCTGCGACGACAGATCGATCAGCGCGAGGTGCCGCCCCGAATATTCCAGCACCATGGCCTCGTGCACCATGGTGAGCTCGAGATGAGTGGCGGGGTTGTCGACGGGGATGCGGGCATTTTCCGCCAGCGCCACGATGGTCAATGCCACGAACGCCATGCCCAGCGACACGCGCAGGCCGACGGCGTCCGAGCCCATGAACTCGGCCACGGTGGCGAGCTGTGTCGAGCCGGCGATCATCGCGACCGAGAACACCGTGATCAGCATCGCGGGCTCCGCCAGGGAGGCGATCATGACCTCGCGGCTGGAGCCGATGCCGCCGAAGGCGGTGCCGACATCCATGCCGGCGAGCGCCTGGAAGAAGCGGGCGCTGCCGAGCAGCGCAATGATGGCGATGAGATCGGCGGTCCAGGAGAACAGGAGCCCGTTGCCGAAGGTCGGCACCAACGAGGCCGCGACCCAGGTTCCTGCGAACATCAGATAGGGAATGACACGGAACAGCCAGGATGCATTGTCCGCGAGCACGACGTCCTTGCGCATCAGGCGAACGAGATCGCGATAGGGCTGGAGCAGCGGCGGCCCGCGCCGGCGCAGCAGCCGCGCCTTCACCTTGCGCACGAACCCCGTCAGCAGCGGCGCAAGTCCCAGCACCAGCAACATCTGGGCGCCCTGGGAGAGGATGTCGCGCAGCGCATTCATAGGGCCACCACCAGCAGCAGCACGATCAGCGCCACGAAGACCAGCGTCAAATAGCGGCGGATGGTGAGAAACTGGAGGATATTGATGCGGTCCGTCGCAAAGCCGACGACCTTCGCGATCGGCGCGTACAGTGCATCCCAGATCAGATCGTGCAGCTCGACCTGGAGCCGCGCAGGGCGCGGCGAGGACGGCGGCGGCATCTCGCCGACCTCGCGCGCCGCAAAGATGATGCTGCCGAACACGCGGCGGATCGGCTGCGAGAAGCTGGAGGCGGAATACTGGATCGCCGGGTTCGGATCGGGATAGCCGCAATCCCAGGCCGGTGCGCGGCGCAAGCGGTCGGAGGCGAGACGGTGAATGGCCGACGCCGCCGCCGTGCCGCAGAGTGCTGCGAACACGAACACCAGAAGGCCGTTATAGGAGCTGCGGCTTTCCGCGATCGGCACGATGGTCAGCCACTGCAATCCGACCTGATGCGGCATGACGTTACCGACCATGTCCTTGCTCACCGGCGCCAGCGCATCGATGAGCAGCCCGGGCAGGATGCCGGCGATGAGGCAGAGGCCAGCGAGCAGCAGCATCGCGGTCAGCGAGAAGCGGTCGGTCTCTTGCGCTGACGCCGCGACATCCGAACGCGGCCGGCCGAGGAAGCTGATGCCATAGAGCTTGACGAAACAGGCCGCAGCCAAGGCGGCCGCGAGCGCCAGCAGGCCGCCGACAGCAGGAATCGCCAGCTTGAGGCCCCAGGAAGGCAGTTGCGGCGAGAGCAAGATCGCCTGGAACGTCAGCCATTCCGAAACGAAGCCGTTGAATGGCGGCAGCGCCGAGATCGCGACGCAGCCGACCAGCACCGCGAACGCCGTCTTCGGCATTTGATGAATCAGCCCGCCGAGCTTCTCCATGTCGCGCTCGCCGGTTGCTCCCAGCACGGCGCCGGCGCCAAAGAACAGCAGGCTCTTGAACAGCGCATGATTGAAGACGTGCAGCATCGCCGCCGTGAAGGCCAGCGCCGCCACCCAGTCGAGCCCTTGCGCCTTGAAGGCCAGCGCCAGGCCGAGACCGGTGAAGATGATGCCGATGTTCTCGATCGTCGAAAAGGCGAGCACGCGCTTGATATCGCGCTGCATCAGCGCATAGAGCACGCCCAGCGTCGCCGTAGGGCCGCCGACCAGCAGCACCACCATGCTCCACCACCACACCGGCTCCGGCAGAAGATCAAACACGATACGCACGAAGCCGTAGACGGCGACCTTGGTCATGACGCCGCTCATGAGGCCGGAGACATGGCTGGGTGCAGCGGGATGGGCGAGCGGCAGCCAGGCGTGCAGCGGCACCAAGCCGGCCTTGGAGCCGGCGCCCAGCAGCACGAGGATCACCACCATGCCGGTCAGCGCAGCGGAAGGATGCGAGGCCCGGATCGCATCGAAATCGTAACCGGCGCCGCTCGCGAGCAGGCCGAAGGCAAGCAGCAGCGCCAGCGTGCCGAAACTCGCCATCAGAAGATAGACGTAGCCGGCGCGGACATTCTCGGCCTCCCGGTGATGCGACACCACCATCGCCCAGGACGTCAGCGACATGAATTCCCAGGCGACCAGGAAGCTGAAGGCATCGTTCGCCAGTACGACGACATTCATCGCTGCGAGATAGGCAGGATAAAACGGCAGCACGCGGCCGGGGGAGTCCTCGTGCCGGCCGTAACCGAGCGCGAACAAGCTCGCGGCGGCGCCGCCGAGATTGATGACGAAGAGGAAGAAGGCCGACAGCGCATCGAGCCGGACATGGGCACCGAGCCAGGGCAGGCCGATCGGCAGCGTCGCGCTCAACACGGGATGCGCGGGATCGAGCAAATGAAGGAGCGCAGTGGCGCAGAGCGCAGCCGTGATGACGAGGCAGGCGCCATAGAGCACGACCGAGCCGCGCGGACGCATCGAGAGCGCGATTGCAGCCGGCGCCAGCGCCAGCAGAGCCGCCACTGACCATAGCGCCACCGCGATCATGGCCGCTCCCGGATCATGATCTGCGCGCGCTTCGTCATCGCTATTGGCTGCCCGCGCTCGGAGGTGGAGACTTCAGCCGCACACCGCGTCCCCCGGCGCTCGATGCCGATCCCTCGGCGATCAGCTCGATGCCGGCAAGCGAGAGCGCCTCAACCAGCTTCATCAGGGAATCGACGTTGCCGCGGATCACCCCTTCGGAGGCCTCCATGCGCTGGATCGTCGGCAGCGACAGCGAACTGCGCTGCGCGAGCTCGCGCTGGTCGATCCCGAGCAAGGCTCGGGCGGCTCGAAGCTGCGCGGCGGTGATCACGGGGCAGGCTCTCCGTGGCAATTACGGTGATTGATTTAGCAAGCTTAATCGATACAAAATGATTTTTCAAGCATCATTTTGTATTTTCAGCGCATCAATCGGGCGACCTCCCAGGAGCTCACGCCATCGCATTCCCGCATCAGGCTCGTCAGGACGCCTGGTCCTGAGGCGATCCCGGAATAGCGGAGTGAGCGGAGCGACGCGGATGCCGGGACATAGCCTGGCCAAGCCCCGGCATGACGACCGCTCCATACGGCGCCGGATTCCGGGGTCACGCTCGCGCGCAGCCGGAGTGATTGCCCGTCTCAGAACTCGTTCGCGATCTTCGACAGCATCTCGATCAGCGCTTCGCGGTTGGCCTGCCCGAGCAGCTCGTTCAGCCGCGACTCGTGCTTGGTGGCGACGAGCTTCTTGGCCCTCGAAAGCACGGCCTTGCCCTTGTCGGTCAGGACCAGGATGTGGGAGCGACGGTCGTTGGTGGAGCGGATCCGGGCGCAGAGGTCGCGGCTCTCGAGATTGTCGAGCAGGGCGACGAAGTTCGGCCGGAGGATGCCGAGAGTGGAGGCGATCTCGGTCTGGTTACGGCCGGGGTTTTTCTCGACCAGCAGCAGCACCGAGAATTGCGCGGGCGTCAGCTGGAGCGAGGCCATGCAGCGCAGGAAGTTCTCGAACACCTTGAGCTGCGCCCGTTTCAGCACGTAGCCGAGCTGCTCGGAGAGCTCGCCGAGCTGAAGGGCTTCCGGCAGGCCCTCGGCGGCATCCTTGCGGCCCCTGGTCGCGTCGCCAGCTTTTTCGGAGGACTTTTCAGCGGTTTTGGAAACGGTCATCGCCTCGTGCTCGTAATCCCGCTAAATTCGGGACGGGTCGTTCGCCCACCCTTGATGTTATATTTGATAATTGTTATGGACCATATCAAATATCGTCAGCGTATTTCAATGGCTGTGAGGGGACCATCCACCGCAATTGCGGAGACCGGTCCCTAATCAAGGGGGAGCGTCCGGACTTGAACACCACCATCATGCTGTTCCTGCTGCAGGACGGCATCACCAATGGCGCGATCTACGCGCTGCTCGGCCTGGCGCTCGTGCTGGTGTTCGCCGTCACCCGCGTCATCCTCATCCCCCAGGGCGAATTCGTCACCTATGGCGCGCTCACCTATGCCTCGCTGGCCTCGGGCCAGATGCCGGGCACGGCCAAGCTCGCGCTGGCGATGGGCATCACCGCCTGCGCCTTCGACCTGTTCGTGGCCCGCAAGACGCTGCATGGCCGGCTGATCCTGCGCAGCGTCCTTGCCAATGTGGTGCTGCCGGCCATCGTGCTGGCACTGACGATATACTTTGTTGCTCAGAAGCCGCCGGTCGCGATCTGCATCGCGCTGTCGCTGGTGATCGTCGCGATGATCGGCCTCTATCTCTACCGCATCGCGTTCCAGCCGCTGGCACACACCTCGGTGCTGGTGCTGCTGATCGCCTCGGTCGGCACGCATCTGGCGCTTCAGGGCCTCGGCCTGTTGTTCTTCGGCGCCGAGGGGCAGCGCGGACCCGCGGTGCTGTCAGGCGCCTTCACCGCGGGCTCGCTGCGCTTCACCGGCCAGAGCCTCACGGTCTACGGCATCACCATCGCCTTCATCGTCGGTCTCTGGCTGTTCTTCGGGCTAACGCTGTACGGCAAGGCGCTGCGCGCCACCGCCGTCAACCGCCTGGGCGCCCGGCTCGCCGGCATCCGCACCACGCTGTCGGGGCAGATCGCCTTCCTGCTGGCCTCCGTCATCGGCGCGCTGTCGGGCATCATGATCGTGCCGATCACGACGCTCTATTACGACTCCGGCTTCCTGATCGGTCTGAAGGGCTTCGTCGCCGCGATCATCGGCGGCCTCGTCAGCTATCCGCTTACGGCGGTCGCGGCCCTGTTCGTCGGCATCGTCGAAGCGTTCTCGTCCTTCTATGCCTCCAACTACAAGGAGGTGATCGTGTTCATGCTCCTGATCCCCGTGCTGCTGTTGCGCTCGCTCGCCGCGCCCGCCGTCGAAGAAGAGAAGGACTGAGGCGAAGATGCAGAGCCGGCTTCCCATTCTCGTCTTCGCATGTGTCATGGCGGCGATCCCGTTCATCCCGGGCATGCCACCGTTCTGGATCGTGCTGCTCGACAATATCGGCCTGTCCGCGCTGGTCGCCATGGGCCTCGTGCTGCTCACCGGCGTCGGCGGCCTGACGTCGTTCGGCCAGGCCGCCTTTGTCGGCTTCGGCGCCTACACTACGGCGCTGCTGACGACGGCCTATGGCCTGTCGCCCTGGCTGACCTTGCCGCTGTCGCTCGTGGTCAGCGGCCTGCTGGCGGTGCTGCTCGGCCTCGTCACGGTCCGCCTCTCCGGCCATTATCTGCCGCTCGGCACGCTGGCCTGGGGTCTCGGCCTGTTCTACCTGTTCAGCAAGCTGGAAGTCCTGGGGCGCAACGACGGCATCTCGGCGATCCCGCCACTATCGATCGGCTCGCTCAAGATGCTCTCACCGGGCTCGATCTATTTCGCGATCTGGATCGCGGTCATCCTCTCGGCGCTGCTGACGATGAACCTGCTGGACTCCCGCACCGGTCGCGCCATCCGCGCGCTGCGCCGCGGCCATGTCGCGGCCGAAGCTTTCGGCGTGCACACCCCGCGGGCGAAGCTCTTGGTGTTCATCCACGCCGCCGTGCTCGCGGGCCTCTCCGGCTGGCTTTATGCCCATCTCCAGCGCGCGGTGAACCCGACGCCGTTCGGGGCGCAGGCCGGCATCGAATATCTCTTCATCGCGGTGGTCGGCGGCGCCGGCTATGTCTGGGGCGGCGTGCTGGGCGCGGCGATCGTCGTGATCCTGAAAGAGGTGCTGCAGAGCTATCTGCCGCTGATCCTGCCCGGCTCCGGCCAGGTCGAGACCATCGTGTTCGGCATCATGCTGGTGACGCTGCTCCAGCTTGCGCCCGGCGGCGTCTGGCCCTGGCTGATGTCGTTCCTGCCTGAACGCGCCGGCGGCAGGAAGCTTGATACTTCGCTGAAGCTGGACCAACGCACCCGCACGCCCGCCGAATCCGGCGTGCTGCTCCAGGTCGAAAAGGCGCGGAAGCAATTCGGCGGTGTCATCGCGGTCAACAACGTTTCCTTCGACGTCCAGGCCCGCGAGATCGTCGCGCTGATCGGACCGAACGGCGCCGGCAAGAGCACCACCTTCAACCTGATCACCGGCGTGCTCTCGGCGACATCAGGCTCGATCTCGGTGCTCGGCAGGAAGGTCGACCGCGCACCGCCGCAGGAGATCGTCAAGCTCGGCATCAGCAGGACGTTCCAGCACGTCAAGCTGGTGCCCGATATGACCGTGCTGGAGAATGTCGCGATCGGCGCGCATCTGCGCGGCCATTCGGGGCCTCTCTCATCGATGCTGCGGCTCGATCGCGCCGACGAGGCAAAGCTGCTCGCGGAGGCCGCGCGCCAGATCGAGCGCGTCGGCCTCGCCGAGCAGATGCACCAGCTCGCGGGAAGCCTGTCGCTGGGACAGCAACGCATCGTCGAGATCGCGCGCGCGTTGTGCGTCGACCCGATGCTGCTGCTGCTCGACGAGCCGGCCGCGGGCCTGCGCCACATGGAGAAGCAGCAGCTCGCCAAGCTGCTGCGCGACTTGCGCGACGGCGGCATGTCCGTGCTTCTGGTCGAGCACGACATGGGCTTCGTGATGAACCTCGCCGACCGCATCGTGGTGCTCGACTTCGGCACCAAGATCGCCGAAGGCACGCCCGCCACGATCAAGACCAATCCCGAAGTGATCAAGGCCTATCTCGGAGTGGCGGCATGAGCGCGCTGTTGTCAGTCACCGACGCGCATGTCGCCTATGGCAAGGTCGAGGCCGTGCGCTCGGTCTCGCTTCAAGTCGGCGAGAACGAGATCGTCACCATCGTCGGCGCCAACGGCGCCGGCAAGACCACGCTGCTGTCGGCCATCATGGGCATTTTGCCGCTGAAGGGCCGCGTCGCCTTTGCAGGGCAGGACCTCGCCCGGCTCGACATCGAGGATCGCGTCGCGATGGGCCTCGGCCTCGTGCCGGAGCACCGCGAATTGTTCGTCACCATGAATGTCGAGGACAATCTCGAGCTTGGCGCCTTCCGCATCGAGAAGAGCCGGGCCAAGGCCTCGATCGAGCGGATCTACACGCTGTTTCCGCGGCTTAAAGAACGACGCAAGCAGCTCGCCGGCACACTCTCAGGCGGCGAGCAGCAGATGCTGGCGATGGGGCGCGCGCTGATGGGCGAGCCGAAGCTGTTGATGCTGGACGAGCCGAGCCTCGGCCTCGCGCCGATCATCGTCGCCGACATCTTCCGCATCGTGACCGAGCTAAAGGCGAGCGGCGTCTCCGTGCTGCTGGTCGAGCAGAATGCGCAGGCCGCGCTGAAGATCGCGGACCATGCCTATGTGATGGAGCTCGGCGAGTTCGTGCTGAGCGGCAAGGCCAGCGACATCGCGGCGAACGAGCGGGTGGCGGCGAGCTATCTCGGCTTCCAGCACGAAGGCGCGAGCGCGATCTAATCAGGCTCGCTTTGCGCTCCGCACAAAACCCCAGGCGGCGATCGCGGCCATCAGCAGCGAGATCAGCACGTTGTAGCCGGCGAGCGAGAGGCCGAGGAAGCGCCACTGCACCTCGTCGCAGCGCACCACCTTGACGGTGTCGAGCCGCGACAACAGATCGCCGGCACTGCCGAGATTGACGACCGGACCGGAGCAGTCGGTCGGTCCCTTCCAGAACCCCCATTCGACGCCCGAATGGTAGGTGCCGAGGCCGGCATTGGCGAGCGCCGCCAGGGTGAGGATCGCGAGCCCCGCCAGCAGGAGCGGCCGCGGCGCGCCGCTCCGTGCCGCCAGCGCGGTGAGCGCCCCGAGCGGGATCGCGAGATAATAGGCATAGCGCTGCTCGAGGCAGAGCGGACAGGGCAGGATCTCCAGCACCAGCTGGAAGAACCAGGCGCCCGCGATCGTCGCGGCCGCGATCAGGGTGACGGCCAGCGAAGCGGTCAGCGCGGGGCCGCCGGCAGCGGGGCGAAACGCTTGTATTGCGGCACTCTGGGTCGTCACGGCGGCCTCTCCGGCTAGGGGCGTGGTTCTAGATTTTGACGCGTTTTCTTCACGCGAACCGGTATCCACTTCGCTCGAAAACGCTATTAGCCTCTAACCCCGGCCCAGGCCCCTGTCGAGAACATCGGGGATCACTTTGGCGCGGGTTGACCGGGTGTTTTCCATGGCTATAGTCCGCCGGCTTCGCGACGCTCTCCTTCCGGAGGGGCCGACCGAGGGCCCCTGTGGCGGAACTGGTAGACGCGCTCGACTCAAAATCGAGTTCCGCAAGGAGTGCTGGTTCGATTCCGGCCAGGGGCACCACGCTTCGGGCTTCGCGTGGCGCGGCCATGCGCAAGACCGAAGGGCGAAGCGTATCCGGCGAAGCCTCTTGGCGAAGGCGGACTGGATCCACAGCCTCGCCTTCCTCACACCCGCGCGTAAGTCGTGACCATCGTGTAGTCCTTGCGCGGACCTGACACGGCGTGGCGAATGACAAAGCCGCCCTCGCCGCGGAAGGTGTAGGTCGACTGATAATGGTCGAGATTGCAGCGATGGCCTGCACTTCCGGTCAAATCACCGCCGTCGGATGCAACGAGTTCGATCGCATGAAATAGCCTTGGCGGGGTCTCCCTGAAAAACACGTCGAATCCGCGAACGCGCGTGCGGAAGACGTAGTCGCGCCCGGCCTCGAACTCGGTGCCGTTCAGGAGCCTTAGGCGTCCCTGTTCGCGATAGGCCAGGCTCCCCGCGTCCAGGGGCGTGAAGGTTGCGACGCCCTGCATGCTCCCTTGCCATTCGATGAGCCTATTGAACGACCAGGAGCCGGTCAGCCGCTTCATCACCTCGGAGGCATCACCCCAGCTGTCGGTCACAGTTTGGTTCATATCCTTCGGACCCCAGCCCACCAGCGACGCGTTCGACTTCGCTGCTGCAATACCTATATCCTGGGCTGAACGCGTGTCGATGCAGCGAGCAAATGATGGCCAGGAGACGCCCGACCGCAACGGATGCCAACGACCTGCCCCGCTATCTCGTCTGGGTCCGCGGGCTCGAGGGGCCGGAGCCGCAGAAATGGGTCGACATGGATTTTGGCCTTGGCGACTGGAAGCGGCCGCTTGTGCTGGCCTGGCTGGAGCTGCCGGCGGACGAGCGGCGCCTGCCGCTGTCGATGCTGGCGCGGCGCTATCCGCCGCCGAAGGTGGAGCA
Source organism: Bradyrhizobium guangzhouense (assembly GCF_004114955.1). Lineage (NCBI taxonomy): Bacteria > Pseudomonadati > Pseudomonadota > Alphaproteobacteria > Hyphomicrobiales > Nitrobacteraceae > Bradyrhizobium > Bradyrhizobium guangzhouense. The sequence goes on along the minus strand of NZ_CP030053.1, from coordinate 1,163,059 downwards.
GCTGTAAGCGCGATCGCTCACTTGCCCCGCGCCGCGGTCGGCGTCAGGCCGAACCTGCGGCGAAAGCAGCGGTTGAAATAAGAGAGGTCGTTGAAGCCGCAGGCAAACGCGATGTCGCTGATGCGCCCCTCGCGATGGGCGAGCAAATCTGCAGCCTTGCGCAACCGCAATTCGGTCAGGCGCGTGGTGAAGCTGGCGCCGGCCTCGAACAGCAGCTCGTTGACATAGCGCTCGGAGAGACCGGCCGCATTGGCGAGCTTCTGCGCGGAGAAATCCGGCTCGTGGAATCGCACATCCAGGATCGACAGCACGGCCTTGAGCCGCACTGCGCGCAGGCCCCGGCGCCGTGCGGCGGCCGCGACGTCGCTGCGGGCGCCGAGGCCGATCGCGGCGAGATCGAGCAGATGAGACGCGATCGCCATGCCGGCCTCGTCGGCGGCCGCGGGATGACGCAGCAACAGGTCGCTGTAGTCCATCACCAGCGACAACGCGCCGCCCGGCTCGAGCTCGCAGCCGACGAGATCGTCGACGTCGGTGACCATCGCGCGCAGTGAATCGACCGGCAGATGCACATTGGTGAAGCGCTTCTGGCTGGCGCCGTCGGCGGCGAAAAACGGCTCGTCGAGCTTGAGCAGCACCATCGATCCCGGCCGCATGGTGAATTCGCGGCCGCGATGGATCACCTGCGAGGGACGGTCTCCGGTGTTGCGCACGAGGCAAAAGCGATCGTCGCCGGTCTCGATCACCTGGCGCTTTTCCCGCCGCACCGTGACGAAGCTGCCGTTGCAGCGGCCGAGCAAGGTGGTGCCGATATGAATCGAGTTCATCGCAGCGCGGAACGGCACGTCGGAGGCCGGATCGAGCTCGCCGGTGTTGGAGAAATGCTCGAACAGCTCGGCGAAACGGATGAAGCGCTGCCGGTCGGACAGCTCCTTCGGCAACATCTCGGTGGAGAGCGACTTCCTGACGACGGCCATCGAGAACGACTTTTTCGAGAATGGCTTTTCTGGGTTCTTAAAAAAAGCGCAGCACGCAACAGGCTTCGCGGGCCGGATATGAACGCCCGCTGCAACCGATGGGCGCAGGCTATCAGCACGCTGGCGTGAATCAAGCTGCGCCGGTCAGTCCAAGCGGCAAGGCCTCCGGCGCCGGACAGTCCAAGACGCCCCTCACGCCGCCATCCTATGCAGGCAACGGATGCGACATTCCCCCACACGCGAATCGCGTCCGGGCAACCGGGCGGCCCCAGCCTGACGCCCGCTGGAGGAGACATCGACATGCGAACCTCTCTACCCCGCAGCCTCGTGCTCGGCGGCGCCATCGCAACCAGCCTCTGCATCGGCTACGCGCTCGGTGCGCAGCCGCACATGGACGAGGCCATCGCGATCCTGCAATCGGCCCGCGCCGAGCTCGCCAAGGCCGAGCCCAACAAGGGCGGCCATCGCGAACGGGCGCTGGGGTTGATCGACAACGCCATCGCCGAAATACGTGCCGGCATCGCTTTCGCGGCCACCCACTGAGGCGACAGAGCCAGGAGCACACATCATGATCCGGACCATCCTTGCCACGGCGCTTGCGCTCGGTGTGATCGTCAGCTCTGCCCGGGCGATGCCGCTGGCGCCGTACGGCGCCCAGGGCGGCGGCGATGTCATCACTGTTGCCGGCGGCTGCGGCGCCGGCTGGCACCGCGGCCCCTATGGCGGCTGCTTGAGAAACTACGCCGACCCTGGCGCGCATGCGTGCCCGCGCGGCTACCATATCGGACCGGGCGGCGCCTGCCGAGGCAACGGCAAGTAGAAGCCAGCCACCCGACCGCTTCGCAAACAGGTGTCATGCCCGGGCCTTGCCCCGGGCATTTCTTTTGCCCCTTGTGGCCCAATTCACAGACGGCCCGAGCGGGTCGGCACCATCCTGGTTGCTACCTCAGCGCGCTCGCAGGCACAATACATCCATCATTTCATCGTGCGTCTATCGATTGGGTTCGGAGGATGCCACCCCATCAGGGCTTGAAGCATCCCCGACGGAAATCTCGGAGGGGCCCATGACCCACCATGACGAAACGCCGCACGGCAGTCCCGCAACACCGGACCACGCGCATGCCGACGGGAATGCGACTGCACCCGGCGCGCGGGCGCCGCGCAAGCTCGTGCTGTTCGCCGACGGCACCGGCAACGCCTTCACCACCCAGGAATCCAGCGTCTGGCGACTCTACGAGGCGCTCGACCATACCCAGCCCGACCAGATCGCCTACTACATCAAGGGCGTCGGCACCGCCGGCTGGGCGCCGCTCGCCGCGCTCGATGGCGCGACCGGCATCGGCGTGCCGGCCAACGTTCGCAAGCTCTATCGCTTCCTGTGCTGGAACTGGCGGCCGGGCGACGAGATCTACATCTTCGGCTTCAGCCGCGGTGCCTTCACCGCGCGCACGCTGGCGGCCCTGATCGCAAGCCAGGGTCTGGTGCCTGCCGTGATCGGGGACGAGCCCGTCTCCCATGCCGAGATGGAGCGCAATGCCATGTCCGCGTGGCGCGAATATCGCCGCGAGACCGTCCCGTGGCAGCGCAGCCTGCCGACGATCTGGATCGCGCGCCTGATCCGGGACATCGTGCTCTACGTCTATCATTTGATCTTCGGACACCGCCCCTACAGCGCTGTCCGCACCGCGATGAACGGCCGCAAGGACGTCAATATCGACTTCCTCGGACTGTTCGACACGGTCGAGGCTTTCGGAGTCCCGATCGAGGAGCTGCGCGTTGCGATCGACTGGGCGATCTGGCCAATTTCGTTCCGCAACCACCGCCCTTCGCACAAGGCGAAGCACATCTGCCATGCACTTGCGCTCGACGACGAGCGCACCACCTTCCATCCGCTGCGGATCGACCAGTCTCATCTCGCCGCCGACCAGATGGTCAAGGAGGTGTGGTTCACAGGCGTCCACTCCGACATCGGCGGCGGCTATCCCGACTGCACATTGTCGTTCGTGCCGCTGGTCTGGATGGCCGACCAGCTCGGCAACAAGCTTCGCTTCCAGAAGGGCACGGTCGAGCATTTCAGGGACTATCAATCGGCCATCGGGCCGCTGCATGATTCACGCAGCGGCGCGGCGGTGCTGTATCGCTACGGCCCCCGTCCGGTCCTGGCAGGCAAGGCCAATGGCGGCACGCCCGTGGTGCATTTCGCCGTGGTCGAGCGCATGCTGCACGGCTGCGACGACTATGCGCCGATCATGCTTCCTGCCGACGCCCGGGTGCTGATGCCTGATGGCAGCAAGCTCGACCTCACCGACGAGGGCACGCGCGAGGCGATGAAGGGGGCTTATCTGACGAAGGCGCGGGGATCGCGTCGGCAGAAGGAAGCCGAGGCGTTCACCGCGATGAGCATGCCCGACGCCGAAATGGCCTCGCTCGCCCGCGACACCGTGTGGTGGCGCCGCGTCGCTTATTTCGCGCTGCTGTTCATGGTCGGCGTGATCGCCAGCTGGCCGTGGATCTCCTATCCGCTGATTCAATGGTCCAAACGTCCCGTAGGCCATGAGGGTGTCTCCTTCATCGCCAACATCGACTGGGTGCTTGGCGCCGTGGTGGCTCCATTCGCCAATCTCGTCAGGAGCGTGATGCCGTCCTATGCGGCGCCCTGGCTCGACATTGCGATCTATTATCCGTTCATGACGTTGGTCGTGGCGATCCTGACCTGGTGGATCTGGAACAAGAATTCGGAGCTGCGTGATACCATCCAGGAACGCGCGCGCCTCGCCTGGAATACGCCCCGCCGCAAGGCGAGCCTGAGCCACATCGACGAGCCCGGCCGGCTGTTGAAGTTCGGCCATTGGATGCGGATGAATGCCGGTCCGGCAGGGCTCGTCATCACCAAGGGGCTCGTGCCGGCCATCTTCCTGCTCACGATCTTCGGCTCGGCGGCACTGATGCTGTCGAACAGCCTGTTCACCGGACGGGTCGCGCTCGGGAAAGTCTGCACCACAAACCAGGATGCTGCCGGATCACCCCAGATCGGCACACCGGTGCGTGACGACCCGACCGATGCGATCGCGATGTTCGATACCAGGACGTTCTGCTGGTGGAGCGGGCTCGCGGTCGAGAAAGGCCGCAAATATCGCGTCTTCATCGATGTCAAAGAGCCCTGGTTCGACCGCACCACCATGAGCGGAGCGAACGGCTTCCGGACGCATGGGCTGCGTCACACCATCGCTTTGCCCGAACTGCGTCTCTACGCAGCAAACTGGTTCCAGCCCGTGGTACGCATCGGGACCAAAGGGGTCACCGAGCTTCCGCTACAAGCGATCAACGTGATCCCGGCTGACGCCTTGCCGCGCCGGATCAAGCCGACACTTCCAGCGGAAGATGATGTCGAAGGACGGGATCAATATCCTGTCAGCCTCGACGACATCGACCGCTTCAAGGACGAGCTGAAAACGCTCGGCAATTTCGAGCCGATCCCTCAGGACATGCTCGCGGATGCAGAACAGGTCTGGCGGAACGAAGCCCTGACCGACCGCATCGTCGCCGAGTTCATCGCCCCCGACTCGGGCGAGCTGTTCTTCTACGTCAATGATGCGGTGCAGATCTTTCCGCAGCTCTTGCCGCAATCGATGGTGCCGTCGTGGCTCATGGTGATCCAGGGCCCGCCAGACCTATTCTATCACAACAACACCGGCACGGCGAAAATCTCGGTGCAGCGTATGCCCGCACCTGCGCTGCCCGCGGCGAATACCGCCTCGCCGCTGGCGAGCAAGTAACGCCGCGCGGAGTGCGCCAATCAAGCCGTTGGGCTCTCGACGCGTGCCCTCGCCCCCATGATTATGGGTGTCGCGCCCCCATGGCCACGGCTAGACTGGCCGCACACGCCGCGGGGGACACGCGGCGCAGGACCATGATCATGACGGACCAGGACGAGACCGGTGAGGCCATCACCATCCTCCTCGTCGAAGACGATGCACCGACCTGCTGGCGCCTTCAGGACGCCCTGACGAAGGCCGGCTACGAGGTGCGCACGGCAGGCACGCTGGGCGAAGCCCGGAGCGGGCTTGCGGCCGGCGCGCCCCGCGTGCTGCTGACCGACCTGCGGCTGCCCGACGGCCATGGCGTCGAGCTGATCCGTGAGACCAGGCAGCGCTTTCCGAACACCGAGATCATGGTGATCTCGGCGCTCGGCGACGAGGAAAGCGTGATCTCCGCCATCACCGTCGGCGCCACCGGCTATCTGCTCAAGGACGCCTTCCCGACCGACATCGCGACCACCGTGCGCGATCTGGTCGCCGGACATTCGCCGATCTCGGCCTCGATCGCGCGCTTCATCGTGCGGCGAACACAGAATTCGGCCGAGCCGCCGCCGGGTCCGGCGCTCAACACCGCCAAGCTGACGCCGCGCGAGATCGACATCCTCTGGGGCATCGCCAAGGGATTCAGCTACGCCGAGATCGCAGGCCACCTCGGTCTGTCCCGGCAAACCGTGCCCGGCCACATCAAGAACATCTATCGCAAGCTCGAGGTGCACACGCGCAGCGAAGCGGTGTTCGAGGCGGTGCAGCAGGGTCTGATCAAGCTGTGAGCGAGATTGCCGCGAAGGCCGTGACCACGCGGCAGAAGCAGCGGCTCGCGCGCATCGTGCCGTATCTCCTGCTGCAGGCGCTGATCGTGATCGCCAGCCTCCTCGGGCTGCGGCTGCTGGAGCCGCGCGACCCCGATGATTTTGCCGTGAGCGAGTTCTCACTGCGCGAAGCCGGCACGACACGGCCCGTGACGCTGCCGGACTTCACCGCGTCGCGTTATTCGCTCGCCGATCCGCCGCTCTATTCAGGCAGCTTTGTGTTCAGGGCCGATGGCGCCGGCACGACCTGGTCGGTCTTCCTGCCGCGCTTCAGCAATGGCGTGGAGGTCGCGATCAACGGCGTCACGATCCTGGACTCCCGGCGCGATCCCACGGCCAACCGGCCCGATCGCAACACGCCGGAGATCGCGATGATCCCGGCCTCGCTGCTGCGCAAGGGCAGCAACGACATTTCGGTGCGGCTGTTCGTGTGGGGACCGCTGCGCGGTTTCCTCGACACCGTCTATGTCGGCCCGGACGCCGCCTTGCGCCCGGCCTTCGAGACCCGCACGCTGCTGTTCGTCACGCTGCCCGTGGTTTTCTCCGCCTGGCAGTCGATCCTCGCCGTCATCCTCGCCATCATGTGGCTGATGCGGCGGCACGAGCCTGTCTACGGCGTGCTCGCGGCCGCGATGGTGCTCGGCGTCGTGCAGGCTTTCATCACGCCTCCGGTGCCGCCGGCCGCCTCGTCGCGCCTGGTCGGTGTGCTGCTCTCCTCCGCGCCGATCGAAAGCGCGCTGATCGTGGCGTCAGCCGTGCTGTTCCTCGGCTGGCGCTGGCCGCGCTATGGGGTGCTGCTGTTCGTGCCCGGACTTATCGTGATCGCAGGCGGCCTCATCGCGGGGCCGCCGCTGCCGCGCATTCTCTTCCTGCTGCTCGGCATCCCCACCGTCGGGTTCTGCCTTGTGCTGATGGCGGGCATCGCGGCCTACGCCGTGTTCCGGCGACAGGATGTCGCGAGCTTCGCGCTCGGCTGTGCGGCAACCGTGGTGCTGACCTGCTGGGTCCACGACATTCTGTCGGTGTTCGAGATCATGCCGAACGAACGCACCTTCGTCTCGCGGCTGTCCTATTCGGCATTGCTGATTGCGATCGGCGCCGGGCTGACCTGGCGCTTCGCCCGCGCGCTGAACCAGGTCGACAGCTTTGCCGGCCAGCTCGTCGCACGCGTGCGCGAGGCGGAGGAACGGCTGAAAGCAAGCTTTGCCCGCGAGGAGGCGCGCGCCCGGGCCGCAGCGCTGGCCAACGAACGCACCCGGCTGATGCGTGACTTGCATGATGGTCTCGGCGGCCAGCTCATCAGCATCGTCGCGCTCTCCGAGCGTGGGCACGAGGGCGCGACCATTACCGATGCGGCGCGCGCCGCGCTGAAGGATCTGCGCCTCGTCATCGACTCCATGGATGACATCGGCGGCGATCTCATGCTCGCGCTCGGCTCCTGGCGCGAGCGCGCGGTCATGCAGCTCCGGCCGCACGACATCGCTCTCGACTGGCGCGTGGCGACGCCGCAGGGCCTGCCGCTGCACCCCGAGCTGCGGCCCTGGCACGTCATCCAGATCGTGCGCATCCTGGACGAGGCCGTGACCAATGCGGTCAAGCACGCGGACGCGCGCCACATCACCGTGACCGTCGAGACACGCAACGACGGCCAGGGGCCCTACGGCGCGATCAGCGTCGCGGACGATGGTCGCGGCTTTGCGCTTGGTGAGGACGGCGAAGCTGCGGGTGCAAGCCAGACCGCGCGCGGCGTGCGCAACATGAGAAGCCGCGCGAGGCGTTGCGGCGCGGTTCTCGAGCTGAGCACGGATGAATCGGGCACACGCGTGCGGCTGCAATTGCCGCAGATCTTTCCCGACAGCGATGCGGCCGGCGGCTGAAAAGCCCCCTCCCCGGGCGCGTGGGACGTGCGGGGAGAGGGATCGGGCCGGGATATTGGCTTGCGAAGGACGGGGGGTTCGTTCGCAGGCTGCGCTTGCAGCGGGCTCCCTGGCCCGAAAGAATGCAACCAACTCAATCCAACAAAGTCGTCAGCGCACGCCGACGCGGTTGACCGGGCCGCCACGATTCATCGGCGTCCCGGCGCGGACGCCGACACCGGGCGCGCCCACGCCGGGCGTCACCACGGCCGCAGCCGCAACCGGCGCCGCCGGCGCAACCACCACGGCCGCATCCGGCCGCACCACGCAGCCCTTGGGCACGCCGACCGTCTTGCAATAGATCACCGCCTGCGCCGGGCTCGTGCCCAGCGAAACCATCGCCGCACCCGCCAGCATCATCACCGTCAGCCCGGCGCTCAGCGCTCCCACTCTTTTCGACATCTTGCTCTCCTGCTTCCCGTTCGGCGCCCTGGTGCAATCACCTGATCTCGCGGCCGACGTCCAGCCTCAATGGCAAAAGACTGATCACCAAGACATGCCATGAAGATGGGGGTGCGGCAGGCCAAGCCTGCGAGCCGATGCCATGAACATGGCATGGACCGACCAGGGATCTCCGCGAGATGGTCCGCCGCGCTCGATCCCCAGCGCAACCACCGCAATTGCAAAGAGGTGCTTTATGAAGACTTCAATTCTTGCCGCGCTGCTGCTCACTGCCGCCGTCCTGCCAGCCGCAGCTCAATCCGGCCCCACGCCGCAGGAGCAGATGGCGTGCCGCGGCGATGCCAGCAAGTTCTGCGCCGAGCACATCGGCAAGCCGCCGGAGATGAATGCCTGCCTGCGTGAGAACAAGACGAAGCTTTCAGACGGCTGCCGCAAGGTGGTGGAGTCGCACGGCGGCTGACATGTCTTCCTGCTCGCCTTGCACAGGCGGCCTGCTGAAGCCGTCGCTGCCGCTCACATTCGTGTGCGCGGCATCAGCTGCTAGTCGTCATCGTCGCCAAACAGCCGGATCTGCGGCAAGCCGCCGCGCTGCCGACCGGCAAAATCACGCGAATCAGAATCCTCGCGGTCGCTCCGCGCGACGTCATCCCAATTGGTCTGGTCGCGCCCGCCACGCGCATCGCGTTGTTCATAACGACGACGTTCGGCCCAGCGCTCGTGCCGTTCCGCCCGTCGACGCTCGGATGCGGCGCGCTTGACATCGGAATCCCTGGCCTTGGCATAGGCATTCTCGGGCGAGGGTGCCGGCTCGGTCGAGGCCTGCTGCTCGGCGGGCTTTGTGGCTTGCGGAGACGACGAAGGCGCCGGCTTGGACGGTTCGACGGCCGCGGTCTGCGCGGGCGGCGCCGGCGGTTCAGCTTTGGCCTCGGTTGTCCCCGCATCAGGCTTCGCGTCGGGCTTGGCTTCGCCCTGCGCCTGCGCCGGCGCGGCGACGACCGTGCTGAACGCCTGCGAGCCCGTGAGATATGGCACGCGCTCCGACGGCGGGTTGGTTTCCGCGCGCGACGCCACCTTGCTGGTGTCGGGCCCGTGCTTGGGCGCGATCGGATTCATGATATTGCCGGCAACGATGCCGCCACCGAGACCGATGGCAATGGCAGCAACGATCGATCCGGCGCCGACGAAATAAGCTGTCGAGGCACGCATTGGCCCACTCCCTGTTTGGAGCGGGCAACGCGTTGGGATTGCCGGATGTTCCTGAAAGACGTGGTTCCCGGGAGGAAACAGTCGTCAGATCTGCTGCGCGACCTTCTCGAGCCCGATGATGCGGGCGAGCTTGCGCACTTCGTCCTTCTGGTCGTCACGCAACTGGAACAGCAGCGGCATCGCGGCCGACTTCAGCTGCTGGACCTCATCGCAATTCGGATCGATCTGCACGTTCGGCCCGTTGGGATTGGAGAGCTTGTTCGCCGAGATCTTCTTGACGACGTTGCGCAGCGCGCTCTCGACCGAGGGCCAATAATATTCCTGCGACGACGACAGTTTCAGGCGATCCCGAATGCCGGCGATCTGCACGTCGGAGAGCAGAGAGTAGGTCTTTTGCGGCAGCGGCTTGGCAACCGGCTTCGGCTTCGGCGGAGGCTCGATGGCAGCGGTGGTTTCGGGGGCAGCGGGCGCCTCGTTCACGCTCGCTTTCGGCATCGGGAAATCGGACGGCGTCGCCGCGGCAAAGGCCTGGCGCAGCGGTTCGGTCGGCACCGGCGCCTGCGACAGCCGGTCGGCGGGAACCTGCACCGGGTCGATCGCGGCCGAGGCCAGCGCCAGGGTCGGAACCAGCCGGTCGGCCTTGGCGGCTCGGTTGGCGGCGAGCGGCTTGGGCGGAGCCTGGGTGATCATCTCGGCACTGACACTGGGCACGCTGTCGCGGCCGAGGATGGCAGTGGTGGCGGCACCGAGGACGAGGATACAGGTCAGCACGGTGATGGTGATGGCTCTGGACAAACGTCTCTCCGGAAGGACCGCTTCACGATGTTGTTAGAGATGCCCGGCAAAAGGGCACGAATTAAGGCTTGAGTGTGCCTTTGCGGCGACAATCGCCCTGCCTGGAGCGACGGAGCCAGAAAGCCTCGCGAAATCAAGCCGCTACGGCGAGATCGTAGGCGTCCTGGATGTCGGCAACGATCTCGGAGGCCTCCCAGACCGCACGCGGCTCGACCGATTGCAGCGCCACCGTCCAATTGCCGCCCCGGCGGGTGCGGGGGACGCTGACGATGTCGAAGCGGACATTGCGGCAAAGTGGGTGACGGGCCAGCGCATGGGCGACGCGAACGCGGATCTCGTCCAGCGTGGCTGATGTCTTGCTGTTGAGAAAATCGAAATCCATCGCCTGTCCCTCTCGTCCTGATTGGCGGCCGTGAGGGGGATTCTTGGCGGGCGATGGTTAATCTGCCGTTAAATGCGGGCTTGCGGAGCCATGCGGGATTAACTGTGCCTGGCGGCGCGGAAGGTTAGCGCTCCCTTGCCGCGCGGTACTCCGCGACCGTTGCTGCGACGAGGTCGTCGACTGCCATCACGCCTGATACGCCCGACGTCGAATGCCCGCCGCTCCAGATATCGCGCCAGCGCTTCGGCCTGACCTCGCGCGCGCCGACATCGATGTCCTTGCCGATATCGATCGCGCCACGCGCCGGGAGATCATTGGGGTCGAGACCGGCGGCGACGATCGACGGCTTCAGCATGCTGGTCTGCAAGCCGGTGAAGGCGGTGGTGAGCAGGATGTCGTCGGCGCTGCTGTCGACCAGCATCTGCTTGTGGCGCTCGTCCGCCATGCTCTCGCGCGTCGCGATGAATTTGGTGCCCATGTAGCCGAGATCGCAGCCGAGCACTTCGGCGGCATGCAGCGCGCGGCCGTCGCTGATGCCGCCGGCGAGCACGATGATGCCGTCGTAGAACGCACGCACTGCGCGGACGAAGGCAAAGGGATTGAGCCAGCCGGTTTGTCCGCCCGCGCCTGCCGTCAGCAGCACCAGCCCATCGGCGCCCGCTGCCGCCGCGCGCTCGGCGTGGCGGATCGAGGCGACGTCCGCCAGCACCAGGCTGCCTGCATCATGCAGCGGCTTCAGCACGGGCGCCGGCGAGCCAACCGAGGTGATGACGATCTCCGGCTTGTGCTCGAGCAGCACGGCGAGATCCTGCTCCAGCCGCGCATTGGAGCGATGCACGATCAGGTTCGGACAAAGCGGCGCGGCCTTGCGGCCGGTTTGATCCTCGTGCTGGCGCAGCCGCGTTGCGATCTCGGCGAGCCATCCATCGAGTTGTTCAGGACTGCGGCAATTCACGGTGGGGAAGCTGCCGATCACGCCATTGCGGCAGGCCGCAACCATGAGCTCGACGCCCGACACCAGGAACATTGGCGCAGCGATCAGCGGCAGGCTGAGACGATCGTGAAAACGCTGCAGTCGATCTGACGTCACGCATGCCTCCCCGCGCGGGCATTTCCATTCCATCCCGCATTCTCTGTGCTAGCCTCGCCATCAACATTGGCACGTGAGAAGCCGATGACAAAGCAACGAGGAAACATATGTCCGATCCGCTTCACGCATCGTCCCCGACTTGTGCGCAGACGCTACGGGCGTTAGCGCGCTATCCCGGCCGCACGGCTTTTGCCTGGCCCGGCGGATCGCTGAGCTATCAGGGCACGCTCGATCTGATCGGACGCATCCAGGGCGTCTTCATGCGGCTCGGCCTGCAGCCGGGGGCGCGCGTCGCGTTCCTTACCGCCAACCGCGCCGACACCTGGTGCGCCGGTGTCGCTGCGCAGACGTCGCGATGCTGCATCACCTGGCTGCATCCGCTGGGATCGGAGACGGACCAGCTGTTCCAGCTCGAGGACTCCGAGGCGGAGGTGCTGGTGGTTGATGTGGCTGCGTTTCGCGAGCGCGGCGGCGCGCTCGCAGCGAAGTCGCCCCTGCTCAAAGCTGTCTTCACGATGGGACCGGCCGACTACGGCGTCGATCTGCTCGCGGCGATCGAAAACGCCGGACATGCCAGCGCCCGATGCCTTGCAACTCTCGACGATCTCTCCACGCTGAACTACACCGGCGGCACGACCGGCAAATCCAAGGGCGCGCTGCGCACTCACCGCGAGAACGCCGGAGCGGCCGGCGCGATCCTCGCCGATTTCGAGATTCCGGACGCCGCGCGCTATCTCACGGTGGCGCCGATCAGCCACGTCGCCGGAACGAAGGTGCTGCCGACGCTGATGCGCGGCGGCACCGTGCACATGCTGAAGGGCTTCGATCCCGAGGCCGTGCTGGCGACGATTGCGCGCGAGCGCATCAACTTCACATTGTTCGTGCCGACCATGATCTACGTGTTGCTCGATCATCCCGCGCTCGACAAGACGGATCTCTCCTCGCTCGAGCTTGTGCTCTATGGCGCATCCGCCATGTCGCCGAGCCGGCTGCTCGAAGGCATCGAGCGCATCGGCCCGGTGTTCTCGCAGCTCTACGGCCAGACCGAATGCTATCCGGTCTCGGTGTTGCGCAAGAGGGATCACGACCCCAAAACGCCCGAGCTGTTCCTGTCCTGCGGCTTCCCGATCGCGGCGTGCGAGGTCAAGATTCTCGACGACGACGACCAGGAGGTGAAGACAGGCGAGGCCGGCGAGATCTGCGTGCGCGCACCGCATGTGATGGCGGAATACTGGAAGCGGCCTGATATCACCGCCGAGACTCTGAAGAACGGCTGGGTTCATACCGGCGACGTCGCGCGCCAGGACGAGCGCGGCTACATGTTCATTCTCGACCGCAAGAAGGACATGATCGTCACCGGCGGCTTCAACATCTTTCCGCGTGAGGTCGAGGACGTGCTGTCGCAACATGCCGACGTGGCGATGGTCGCGGTCGTCGGCATCCCCGACGAGAAATGGGGCGAGGCCGTTACCGCCATCGTCGTGCCGCGTGAGGGCGCGAGGCCCGATCCCGACGAGCTGATCAACATGGTGCGGACGCGAAAGGGCGCGGCCCATGCGCCCAAGCAGATCCAGTTCGTCAAGCAGCTTCCCATGACCGGCGTCGGCAAGGTCGACAAGAAGGTGCTGCGCGCCGGCTTCTGGAGCGGACGGGACCGGATGGTGGGATGATCTTCCCGACTGCGGCAACGGGTTCGGAATACACGCATCGCGCGAAATGCCGGGGATCTTCGGCGTTTTCACCCGGGATTTTACGGTGTCGTTGTGGCCGCGACACCACAACGCGCCACGGAGTGACTGCCCGTGCAGCCTGCGCGATTGCCCGCGAATCCGGGAATCAACTAGACCGCTGACGGGGCTGGGAAGCGGAGTGAGCAATGAGAGTCGCTTCCCTGGAAAGTGCAGTCGCCGCGGTCACGTTGATCACGGCTATCGTCGTGGTGCTGTGGGAGATCAAGATCTTCTACGGATTGTGAACTGGCAGGATGCCAAGTCGAATATGACCAAGCATCCCTTCCGCGGCGGCGGAAGCCTGCCGTTCAATCGGCCCCAAGCGCGAAAACGGCGCCGCCGTCACGCTCATCGCTTCTCGATCACCAGGCTCTACCGCGCCAAAGGTGTCATCGCCCGGCTTGACCGGGCGATCCAGTACGCCGAGACAGCTGCGATTGAACCGAGGGGCCGCGGCGTACTGGATGCCCCGCTTTCGCGGAGCATGACCACGAGAATGACGCGCGAACGTCGCGCCGCTCACCGCTTCTCGATCACAAGGCTCGACCGCACCAAAGGTGTCATCGCCCGGCTTGACCGGGCGATCCAGTACGCCGAGACAGCTGCGATTGAAGCGAGCGGCCGCCGCGTACTGGATGCCCCGCTTTCGCGGAGCATGACAGCGAGAATGACGCGCGAATGTCGCGCCGCTCACCGCTTCTCGATCACCAGGCTCGACCGCACCAAAGGTGTCATCGCCCGGCTTGACCGGGCGATCCAGTACGCCGAGACAGCTGCGATTGAACCGGGGGCTGCGGCGTACTGGATGCCCCGCTTTCGCGGAGCATGACAGCGAGAATGACGCGCGAACGTCGCGGGTCTCACCGCTTCTCGATCACCAGGCTCTACCGCGCCAAAGGTGTCATCGCCCGGCTTGACCGGGCGATCCAGTACGCCGAGACAGCTGTGATTGAACCGAGGGGCCGCGGCGTACTGGATGCCCCGCTTTCGCGCAGCATGACAGCGAGAATGACGCGCGAACGTCGCGCCGCTCACCGCTTCTCGATCACAAGGCTCTACCGTACCAAAGGTGTCATCGCCCGGCTCGACCGGGCGATCCAGTACGCCGAGACAGCTGCGATTGAACCGAGGGGCCGCGGCGTACTGGATGCCCCGCTTTCGCGGAGCATGACAGCGAGAATGACGCGCGAACGTCGCGGGTCTCACCGCTTCTCGATCACCAGGCTCTACCGCACCAAAGGTGTCATCGCTCGGCTCGACCGGGCGATCCAGTACGCCGAGACAGCTGCGATTGGACCGAGGGGCCGCGGCGTACTGGATGCCCCGCTTTCGCGGAGCATGACGCGCGAATTTCGCGCCGCTGACGGCTTCTCGACCACCAGGCTCTACCGCACCAAAGGTGTCATCGCCCGGCTCGACCGGGCGATCCAGTACGCCGAGACAGCTGCGATTGAACCGGGGGCCGCGGCGTACTGGATGCCCCGCTTTCGCGGAGCATGACAGCGAGAATGACGCGCGAACGTCGCGCCGCTCACCGCTTCTCGATCACAAGGCTCTGCACCGCGCGGCCAAAATAGCCCTGCCGATCCGCGAGCCGTGACATCGCAAGGCCCGCGCCATCAGGGCCGATCCAGGATTCGCCGTCGAGCAAGATCCAGTCGCCGACCGGCTGGCGCGCAAGATTTACCGTGAGGTCGGCGTTGATGTAGGTCCAGCTGCGGAAGTCGAGCGTCGAGGCGGTGCCGTTGGAGAAATCGGCAGCGACCACGGCGCGCATCGCCTGTGAGACCACCTCGCCCTCGACCAGCGGATGGTCGAGGCGAAACCAGATCGCGCCCGCCCCCGCCTGGCCGAAGCGGCCACGCGCCGCGCGCATCGAGACCATGCCCGCGAACGGACTGGTCGCGCCGTGACCGTCCTCGACCAGCGAATCCTCGGGCGACGGCAGGGTAACAGGCAAGTCCCTGACGTCGTCGGGCAGCGGCTGCGACTGCTGCTTGATCTTGAGCACGGTCGCGTCGACCACCTGCACGTCGTCGGCGAACAGCTTGATCTCGCAGAGCTGGATCTTGCGTCCCTCGCGCAGCACCTCGCTCTCGATGGTGAGCGGCGCCACCGGCACCGGGCGCATCAGATCGATCGTGACCCGCGCGATGGTCATCGGCACCGGCGTCGCGATCCGCTCCGCCGCCCACGTCACCAGCGCTGACGGCGCCGAGCCATGCTGCATGCGCCGGTCCCAGGGACCGGCGGCGTTGGGGCTGGTGACGACGCTGTTGCCGTCGACGCGATAGATGGCGGTCATTGCAAACGCCATCACAACGGCGGATCGATCGCTTCCTCGTATTCCTTCCTGAAGCGCGCGATCAGCTCGGCGGCGGGCAAGATGCCGTCGACGCTGCCAATGCCCTGGCCCGAGCCCCAGATCTCCTTCCAGGCCTTCGGCTTGGCGCGCTCGCCGGAGGCGTCGGTGCCGAAATTCATCTTGGAGGGATCCGACGTCGGCAGGTTTTCCGGATCCATGCCGGCAGCGAGGATCGAGGGCTTCAGGTAATTGCCGTGCACGCCGGTGAAGAGGTTGGAATAGACGATGTCGTCGGCCGTCGAGCCCGCGATCATCTCCTTGTACTTCTCGACCGCGTTGGCTTCCTTGGTCGCGATGAAGGCCGAGCCGATATAGGCGAAGTCGGCGCCGAGGATGCGCGCGGCGCGAATTGCCTTGCCGTTGCCGATGGCGCCCGACAGCGCGATCGGACCGTCGAACCACTTCCGCGTCTCGGCAACGAAGGCCAGCGGCGAGATCGTGCCGGCATGACCGCCGGCGCCGGCCGCGACCAGGATCAGGCCGTCGGCGCCCTTCTCGATCGCCTTGTGGGCAAACTTTTGATTGATCACGTCGTGGAAGACGATGCCGCCCCAGCCATGAACCGCCTGGTTCAGCTCCTCGCGCGCGCCGAGCGAGGAGATGATCATCGGCACCTTGTACTTGGCGCAGAGCTGCATGTCGTGGTCGAGCCGGTTGTTCGACTTGTGCACGATCTGGTTGACCGCGAACGGCGCCGATGGCTTGTCGGGATGGGCGCGGTCATAGGCCGCCAGCTCTTCGGTGATGCGCGCAAGCCATTCGTCGAGCAGCTCGGGCGGCCGCGCATTCAGCGCCGGGAACGAGCCCACCACGCCCGCCTTGCACTGCGCGATCACGAGGTCGGGCACCGAGATGATGAAGAGCGGCGAACCGATCACGGGGATCGACAGGCGCCCCTTAAACAGAGCAGGCATGGACATTGCGAAGCGATCCTTTGCTGGCAGGCGCATGAGAGGTTGGGGCCATACCAACAAGGCAATCTTTCCACTGTCAAGTATTGCGTTGCGACGTCGGGACGGACGCCGCTACGGCAATTCCAACGCGCGGAATTCCTGCCCCTCGTGATTCCGGGACGACGCGCAGCGTCGGGCCCGGAATCCATCGTGCGTCAGCGCGAATGGCGAAATGGATTCCGGGTTCGCGCTCCCGCGCGCCCCGGAATGACAGCGTCATCCAATCAAATCCGGATTGATCAGCCGCTCGAACGAGAACATCTCGTCCCATTTCTCCTGCGTCAGCAGCTTACGTTCGCTCACCACGATCTGGTGCAGCGACTTGCCGCTCTTGTAGCCTTCGCGCGCGATCTCGGCGCATTGCTTGTAGCCGAGCAGCGGCTTCAGCACGGTGACGATGCCGAGCGAGTTCAGCACGATGTTGCGGGTGTGCTCTTCATTCGCGGTGATGCCGACGATGCAGTTTTCGCGCAAGGAGTTGACCGCGCGCTCCATGGTGCGGATCGAGAAGAACAGCGCGAACGAGATCACCGGCTCCATCACGTTGAGCTGGAGCTGGCCGGCGCTCGCCGCGAGCGTCACGGTGGTGTCGAGGCCGATGACGAGGAAGCTGGTCTGGTTGACGACCTCGGGGATGACGGGGTTGACCTTGCCCGGCATGATCGATGAGCCCGGCTGCAATTGCGGCAGGTTGATCTCGTTGAAGCCGGCCCGCGGGCCGGAGGCGAGCAGGCGGATGTCGTTGCAGATTTTGGTCAGCTTGCTCGCGGTGCGCTTCAGGACGCCCGAGAGCTGCACATAGGCACCGGTGTCCGAGGTCGCCTCGACCAGGTCGCCGGCGAGAATGAAATCGACGCCGGTGAGCGCACTCAAGTGCCGGACCGCGAGCTTGGGATAGCCGACTGCGGCCGTCACCGACGTGCCGATCGCGGTGGCGCCGAGATTAATCTCGCGCAGCAGCGCACGCGCCTCCGAGATGCGGTCGACCTCCTCACCGATCGTGGTGCCCCATCCGCGGAATTCGGCCCCGAGCGACATCGGCACCGCATCCTGCAGATGCGTGCGGCCCATCTTCAGGACGCGATCGAACTCGCGGCCCTTGGCGAAGAACGCCTCCTGGAGCTGGCGCAGCGCCGTCATGTAGCTCTCGAGGCGCAGGATCAGCGCGAGGCGAAACGCGGTCGGATAGGTGTCGTTGGTGGACTGGCCGTAATTGACGTGGTCGTTCGGGCTGACGTGCTGGTAGTCGCCCTTGTGGAAGCCGAGCGATTCCAGCGCGAGGTTGGCGATCACCTCGTTGGCGTTCATGTTGGTCGAGGTGCCGGCGCCGCCCTGGATGAAGTCGGTGACGAACTGATCCATCATGTCGCCGGCGATGACGCGGTCGCAGCCGAGGATGATGGCATCGGCGACCTTGACGTCGATCGCGCCGAGGTCGCGGTTGGCCATCGCCGCGGCCTTCTTGACGTAACCCAGCGCCTTCACGAAGTAAGGCTCCTGGTTCATCGGAATGCCGGTGATGTGGAAGTTCTCCTTCCCCCGGATGGTCTGGACGCCGTAGTAGATGTCGTCGGCGATCTCACGCTGTCCGAGGAAGTCCTGCTCGTAGCGGCTCATGGGCGCTCCTTGCTGCTCGCGCGACGTCCTTCAGTTCTGGCACAGCGCGCTGGTGACGGCGGTATCGGTGCGGCAATCGTCGGGTTTGCGTTGCCTGCCCGGAATGAGAACCTTGGCCGAGCACTTCTCGGTGGCGTCGGTATTGAGGCTCCGGCCTTCCTTGTAGCCCTTGCTCTGGCAGAGCTGGTTGGCGGCGAGCTTGCAGTCGGGCGCACCGTTCGAGGAGATCGGGCAGGCCGCACGGCCGGAGACCATGGTCGACGGCGTCGCCAGGCGCGACAAATCGTTCATGGTCTCGCCGGGGCTTTTGATCGGCGGCAGGATCGAGGGCAGCTTGTCGAACAGCTTGCCCATTTCGTGGATCAGACCGGGGTTGTCCTCGCCCGCCGGCGGCGCCGAGGGCGCGGGCGGTGGCGCGGCCTGAGGCCCCTGCTCCTGCAAGCCGAGCGAGGGCGGCGCCGATTGCGCCAAGCCGGTCCCGCCGGCACCGAGCAGGAGCAGCACTGCTGACATCAGCGTCCCGAGCCGGACGGCCGGATTGCCGGATCGAACCATCATGAGGCCAACCGTAGCCGAAGCGGGCGCAGTGGCAAAGCGGGCGTTATTGCGTGAGCATGATCTTGTCGGAAAACCGCTTCACACTTTGCGCTAACGCGGCCCTTCGGGTCCGGATCATGCTCTAAATCAGCTTGATCGCCACAACAAAGCCGAGCACCAGCACGGCGGCGCCGAGCGCGACCCAGAGGCCGAGATGCCGCTCGATCCGCTCGCGAATCCAGTCGCCATAGCGGTTGAGCAGGATCGCCACGATGAAGAAGCGTCCGCCGCGCGCGACGATCGAGCACAGGACGAAAAGAGCGAGATTGTAGCCGGCAAAGCCCGAGGTGATGGTGACGAGCTTGTAGGGGATCGGCGTCAGGCCCTTCAGCAGGATGATGACGGCGCCCCACTCGGCATAGGAGGCGCGGAAAGCGTCGACCTTGTCGCCGAGGCCATAGACCTGGATCAGCCAATGTCCGATCGAGTCAAACAGCAGCGCGCCGATGGCATAGCCGAGCAGTCCGCCCAGCACCGAGGTCGCGGTGCAGATCGCCGCATAGATCCAGGCGCGCTGGGGGCGCGCCAGCGACATCGGGATCAGCATCACGTCCGGCGGGACGGGAAAGAAGGAGCTTTCTGCGAAAGCCACGGCACCCATGATCCAGAGCGCGTAGGGCTTGTGGGCGGCGTCGATGCACCAGTCGTAGATACGTTTCAGCATGGCGCCGCGATGAAGCACCATGGGACGGATTTGTCCATCGCGAGTTTTGTGACGGTCAGCGTGATCCGGACCCGAAGGGCCGCGTTAGCGCAAAGTGTGAGCGGTTTTCCGGAAAGATCACGCTCAAACAACAACCTAAAGCGCGATGATGCTTCATCGCGCTTTAGTGCCGTTTCCGCGCCCCGCGCCCTTCGAGCGCGACAATCGGCCGCCGGGCGGAGATGCGGGGTGAAGCGACTTTGGGCAGTTTCATCGGCGACTTCGGCAGCTTTTCGGCAATGCCGAGCATGTCCTCACGCCGCGCCATCTCGCGCCAGACGTCTTCGGGGCGCACGCCTGCGGACGCCCAGAGCACGGTGAGATTGTAGAGCAGATCGGCGCTTTCCCGGACCACGGCCTTGGCGTCGCCGTTGACCGCATCGATCACGACCTCGATCGCCTCTTCGGCCAGCTTCTTCGCCATCTTGGAGGGGCCGCGCTGAAACAGGCGCGCGGTGCGCGATGTTGCCGGATCAAGGTCCCTGGCCGCGAGCACAGCCAGATATAGCCGCTCAAGCGAATCACTCATGTACGCAAAACTACTCTAAACCAATGGAGAGCGCGTTAACGCCTGAGAACAAAAGCAAAAAACAGGCCGGCGCGGCAAGCGCGACGGCCTGTTGATCGATGGCTTCCGGCGATTGGTTATTCGCAGCCGTAACCGGAATAGCCGTGGGCGCAGACCTTGTTGTAGCCGCCATAGCGCTCCTGGTAGCCCGAGCCGTAATAATAGGGACCATAGCCGGGGGCGCTGTAGTAGGCCGGGCCGCTGTCGTAGTAGTAGCCCGGACCCGGATCATAGGCGTAGGCGTCGCGGCTCGCTGCGATCGCAAGCCCGGTGCCGATGGCGCCGGCAATCGCCGCACCGGCGAAGGCCGCGCCGCCACCGCCGTGCCAGTGGCGGCCGCCAGCGAACGAGGCGGTGGGGGCGACACTGGTCAGCGCCAGCACCGCGGCAGTGGCGAGAACGGCCTTGCGGCCGGCAAACCTTGAAAATCGGTCAAACATGACTTGGACCCTCCTTGGGACCTGCATTGGTGCCTCGAGACAGGCTCATGCCTCTCAAACACCCGTCACCTAAGTTAGGTTCCCCAACCCCAACACAAGCTGAACGGCATTGCGTGATCGTGACGCAACCGCCGCTCACCTTCCATTCATGTTGGGTGATGCAGACGAGCCCAACCCGCGCCGGCTCAGCCCCGCCGGCGAGAGATCGATCGGATAGCAAAAGCTTCCGCTGTATCTCGCGGGCGATCCCTGCTTAGAATGTCATTTCAAGGTCATACCGCCTGCCTGGGTCGACGCCTGCTTCATGTCCATTTTCGGTCTCTACACCCGCGTTCTGGAGCTGCTCGGCAAGGAGGCACGGCTGGGCTGGCTGCTGGCATTCGCCAATCTGCTGCTGGCAGGCTCGCAATTCGCCGAGCCGGTGCTGTTCGGGCGGATCGTCGACGTGCTCTCAGGCAAGAGCGTCGCAGGCTCGAGCTCGGCCTGGCCGTTCCTGCTGGCATGGGTCGCGTTCGGCCTGTTCACCATCGCCTGCAGCGCGCTCGTGGCGCTGCAAGCCGACCGGCTCTCGCATCGCCAGCGCCAGGCGGTGTTGACCAGCTATTTCGAGCACATCCTGCAGTTGCCGCTGACCTTCCACTCCGGCACCCATTCGGGACGGCTGATGAAGGTGATGCTCAACGGCACGGACGCGCTGTGGCGGCTCTGGCTCGGCTTCTTTCGCGAGCATTTTGCCGCGATCCTCTCGGTCGTGGTGCTGCTGCCGCTGTCGCTGTACCTGAACTGGCGGCTCGCGATCCTCTTGTTCGTGCTCTGCATCGTCTTCACCGCGCTGACGACCTTCGTCGTGCGCAGGACCTTCGGCATGCAGATGGCGGTCGAGGAGCATTACAGCGAGCTCTCCGCACGCGCCTCCGACGCGCTCGGCAATGTCGCGCTAGTGCAGAGCTTTGTGCGTGTCGAATCCGAGGTGAAGGGCTTGCGCTCGGTCGCCGACGAGCTGCTCGCGGCGCAAATGCCTGTTCTCTCCTGGTGGGCGCTCGTCACTGTCATCACGCGCGCCTCGACCACCATCACCGTGCTCGCGATCTTCACGCTCGGCATCGCGCTGCACGACCAGGGCCTGACGTCGGTCGGCGAGATCGTGATGTTCGTGAGCTTCGCCACGCTGCTGATCCAGAAGCTGGAGCAGGTCGTCAGCTTCATCAACAACGTCTTCATGGAAGCCCCGCGCCTGCGCGAGTTCTTCAATGTGCTCGATGCCGTGCCCGCGGTGCACGACCGGCCCGATGCGATCGATGCCGGGCGGCTGTCCGGCCTCGTCGAGTTCAACGACGTCACCTTCTCCTATGACGGCAAGCGGCCCGCGATCGAGGACCTCTCCTTCACCGCGCTGCCCGGCCAAACCATCGCGCTGGTCGGTCCGACCGGCGCCGGCAAGTCGACTGCGATCGCGCTTCTGCACCGCGCCTTCGATCCGCAATCCGGATTCATCAGGATCGACGGCATGGACGTGCGCGGCGTGACGCTGACATCGCTGCGGCGGAACATCGGCGTCGTGTTCCAGGAAGCGCTGCTGTTCAACCGCTCGATCGAGGAGAATTTGCGCGTCGGCAAGCCGGATGCAACCGAAGCCGAGATGCGCAAGGCGGCGGAGCGCGCCCAAGCGCTCGAATTCATCGAGCGCAGCGGCGGCTTTGCGACCAATGCCGGCGAGCGCGGCCGCATGCTTTCCGGCGGAGAGCGGCAGCGGCTGTCGATCGCGCGTGCGCTGCTGAAGGACCCGCCGATCCTGATCCTGGACGAGGCGACCTCCGCGCTCGATGCCGTGACCGAGGCCAAGGTGAACGCCGCTCTCGACGAAGTGATGAAGGGCCGCACCACCTTCGTGATCGCCCACCGCCTCTCCACCATCCGCAATGCCACGCGGATTCTGGTGTTCGAGAGCGGACGGGTGATCGAAAGCGGAACTTTCGATGAACTCGTGGCCAAAGGCGGCCATTTTGCCGAGCTCGCCAAGGCCCAGTTCATGGTGCAGGAACAAGCACCGGCCGCGCGGGGCAGCGCGAGTGCCGCGGAGGCCGCTTCGGCTGCCGTCAAGTCCCCGTAGCGCCGTCGAAATTCAGCCTATTTCATTGCGGAATACCGGTGCGAAGCCCCTATTCTCGACGCACGAGCCAGTATAGGTTTGCGCTGCCGCGAGCGGCGGCGCTGGATTTCAAAACCGAACATCAGATCACGAGAACCGCGTGGAACCAGCGGATCTCCAAGGACCGGAATCGGATAGTGCACGCCTTTCGCCCGCTGCTTCGCAAATCCCTGTTCAACCTGTTCGCCGCGACGATTGCCATCGGTGCGATCGTCTTGCCCCGTGCCGTCAATGCCGAAGCGCTGCTGCTGATCGAAGCCGATACCGGCAAGGTGCTGCAGGCCGACAACGCCACCATCCCCTGGTACCCGGCCTCTGTTACCAAGATCATGACCGCTTATGTGACGCTGAAGGCGGTGAAGGACGGCAAGATCACGCTCGACACGCTGCTGACGGTGTCACCGACGGCCGCCTCGCAGTCACCCTCGAAGATGGGCCTGCGTCCGGGGACACAGCTCACCGTCGACAACGCCCTGAAGATGATGATGGTCAAGTCGGCGAACGACATGGCCGTGGTGCTGGCCGAAGGCGTCGGCGGCTCGATCGACGGCTTCGCGGCGATGATGAACGACACCGCGAAGAAGCTCGGCATGACGCAGACAAACTACGTCAATCCGAACGGCCTGCCCGCGGACGGACACGTCACCTCGGCGCGCGACCTCGGCATTCTCGCCCGCTCGTTCCTGCGCGACCTGCCCGAATACGAATATTTCGTGCATATCCCCGCGATCCGTTTCGGCAAGCGGATCACGCCGAACTTCAACAAGCTGATCGGCCGCTATCCCGGCGCCGACGGCTTCAAGACCGGCTTCATCTGCGCGTCCGGCTACAATCTCGTTGCGTCGGCCACGCGCAACGGCCGCCGCCTGATCGCGGTGGTGCTCGGCGCCAGCTCCGGCACCGCGCGCGCGGTGAAGGCCGCGCAGCTGCTCGAGCGCGGCTTCAGCCAGGACAATCTGTCGTGGCTGCGCCCCTCGCTCGGCACCGTTGAAAACCTCGTGCCGGTCGACGCCTCGCCGCCGAACCTGCGCGACGAGATGTGCGGCGGTCATCGCAAGCATCCGGCCAGCGACGACGACGATGCGTTGATCGCGACCAATGGCAGCGGATCGACTTCCCTGACCGGTGGCGAAGCCAAGGTCACCTTCTTCACCGCCGGCCTCCAACCGCCGCTGATGAAGGCCTCCGAGCTGATGGCCTCGGCCCCGGAGCCTGTGGAGCCCGTGGTGGTCTATACCGGCCCGACGCGCACGGGCGCGGCCCTGGTCGCGGCGGTCGCAGCCGACAGCGACCAGCAGGCCACACCGAAGGGGCGTGGCAAGAAGTCTCGCGTTGCCAAGAAGCTCGACGCCGGCAGCGCGGCCAAGACAGCAGCCGCCAAGACCGATGCCAAGACCGACGCCAAGGCGAAAGGTGACGCAAAGAGTGATACGAAGAGCGCGGCAAAGCCGGCCGCGAGCAGGCATGCCGCGGCCAAGCCGACTGACAACAAGTCCGCTGACAACAAGCCTGCTGCGAACAAGCCGGCGGCGAGCGGCGATCAGGCGAGCAGGCCAGCAAAGCCCAAGGCCGCGACAAAGCCTGCGCCGAAGCCCGCGCCCAACAACAGCTAGGTTAATGCTTGCGGCCGCCGGCCGCACTTCGCACCTGCGGCAACGACTTGCGACGATTCCAGTAGCCACTCCCCGGCCTTTGCCCTAAGCCTCGACCGCTTGCCAGCCGTTCCGGCAGGCTCGATACTGCAGGCAATGAGGCAGCCCGGGACACAACGGGCTCTGGTGTTGAGAGAGGGGAGTTTCCATGGAGCGCATCTGGCTCAAGCAATATCCGCCCGGCGTGCCCGCTGATATCGAGCCGACGCAATACGCATCGCTGGTCGATCTGCTGGAGGAGAGCTTTGCGAAGTTCGCCGACCGCAAGGCGTTCATTTGCATGGACAAGGCGATCACCTATCGCGACCTCGACCAGATGTCACTGGCGCTCGCTGCCTATTTGCAGGGCCGCGGCCTGCAGCGCGGCGCCCGCGTCGCGATCATGATGCCGAACGTGCTGCAATATCCGGTCGCCACCGCCGCAGTGCTGCGCGCCGGCTTTGCCGTGGTCAACGTCAACCCGCTCTACACCCCGCGCGAGCTCGAGCATCAGCTCAAGGATTCCGGCGCCGAGGCCGTCATCGTGCTGGAGAACTTTGCCCACACCGTCCAGCAGGTGATCAACAAGACGCCGGTCAAGCACGTCATCGTCGCCAGCATGGGCGATCTGCTCGGCTTCAAGGGCGTGATCGTCAATCTCGTCGTGCGCCGCGTCAAGAAGATGGTGCCGGCCTTCGCGCTGCCGGGCTCGGTGTCGTTCAACGACGCGCTCGCGGCCGGCCGCGGCCAGACCTTCAACAAGCCAAAGCTCTCGCCCGGCGACGTCGCCTTCCTGCAATATACCGGCGGCACCACCGGCGTCTCCAAGGGCGCCACGCTGCTCCACCGCAACATCGTCGCCAACGTGCTGCAGAACGACGCATGGCTGCAGCCGGCGCTCAATGCGCCGCCGCATGTCGAGCAGTTGATGATCGTCTGCGCCCTGCCGCTCTATCACATCTTCGCGCTGACGGCCTGCTACTTGCTCGCGGTGCGCGCCGGCGGCTGCAATCTCCTGATCCCGAACCCGCGCGACATCGCGGGCTTCATCAAGGAGCTGGCCAAGTATCAGGTCAACAGCTTCCCGGCCGTCAACACGCTCTACAACGGCCTGATGCACCATCCTGACTTCAAGAAGCTCGACTTCTCCAAGCTGAAGATCTCCAACGGCGGCGGCATGGCGGTGCAGCGCCCGGTGGCCGAGCAGTGGAAGGCCGTGACCGGCTGCTTCATCGCCGAGGGCTACGGCCTGTCGGAGACCTCGCCGACGCTGACCTGCAACCCCGCGAACACGACCGAATTCTCCGGCTCGATCGGCATCCCCGTGCCCTCGACCTGGATCTCGATCCGCGACGACGACGGCAATGAGCTGCCGCTCGGCCAGGCCGGCGAGATCTGCGCCAAGGGCCCGCAGGTGATGTCGGGCTACTGGAACAGGCCGGAGGAGACCGCCAAGGTAATGACCGCCGACGGCTATTTCCGCACTGGCGACATCGGCGTGATGGACGAGAAGGGCTTCACCAAGATCGTGGACCGCAAGAAGGACATGATCCTGGTCTCCGGCTTCAACGTCTATCCGAACGAGATCGAGGAAGTGATCGCAAGCCATCCGGGCGTACTGGAATGCGCGGTGATCGGCATCCCCGATGCCAAATCGGGCGAGGCGGTGAAGGCCTTTGTGGTGAAGAAGGATCCTAACCTCACGGCCGAGGACGTGATCAAGTTCTGTCACGAGCAGCTCACCGGCTACAAGGTGCCCAAGCACATCGAATTCCGCACCGACCTGCCCAAGACCAATGTCGGCAAAATCCTGCGCCGCGAGTTGCGTGACGAGAAGAAAGCTCAGGCGGCGTAAGGCCGCCGCTGCTCCATGACTGACGTCCGCGACATCACGCCATCAGGCATTCTCGCCTTCTGGCGCGAGGCCGGCCGCGAGCGCTGGTACAAGCGCAACGATGCATTCGACGCGGAGATCCGGCGCCGCTATCTCAGCCTGTGGGAGCAGGCCGCCGCCGGCCGGCTGGCCTCCTGGGAAGTCAGCGATGACGGCGCACTGGCGCTGGTCATCGTGCTCGACCAGTTTCCCCGCAACATGTTCCGCGGCACGCCGCAGGCCTTTTCCAGCGACGCGCTGGCGCTCGATATTGCCCGCCGCACCATCGATCGAGGCGCCGGCGACAGGGTCGATCCTGCCCTGCTCGAATTCCTCTATATGCCGCTGATGCATTCAGAGCATCTTCCCGACCAGGAGCATTGCATCGCGCTGTTTCGCGACACCGACAACACGGACGCCCAGGAATCGGCTGCCGAGCACGCCGAGATCATCCGCCGGTTCGGCCGCTTCCCTCACCGCAACAATGTCCTCGGACGCGAGACCACGGCGGACGAACAGGCGTTCCTCGACGGCGGCGGCTTTTCGGGCTGATGACATAACGGTGAAGGGCCGCCGGCCCGTCGGCTTCTTCCGCCGGCAATATTGTGCAGTCCGGCCGCACGGTCTAAAAAGCGGGACCGATTTTCAGGGAGACTGACGATGGCGATCCAAGTTGGCGACAAGCTGCCCGAGACGAAATTCCGCGTGATGACGGCGGAAGGCCCGCAGGTGAAGACCACCGACGATATCTTCAAGGGCAAGAAGGTGGCGCTGTTCGCGGTGCCCGGCGCCTACACCGGCACCTGCCACAAGATGCATCTGCCGAGCATCTTCCTCAACGCCTACGCCATGAAGGACAAGGGCGTCGACACCATCGCGATCGTCTCGGTCAACGACGCTTTCGTCATGAACGCCTGGAAGCGCGACACCGACCAACGCGACGAGGCGATCTTCCTCGCCGACGGCAATGCCGACTTCGCCAAGGCGATCGGCATGGAGCTGGATGCCTCCGGCAACGGCCTCGGCATCCGCTCCAAGCGCTATTCGATGCTGGTCGAGGACGGCGTGGTCAAGAAGCTCAACCTCGAGGCAATGCCTGGCAAGGTCGAGGTCTCGGGCGGCGATACGCTGCTGGGGCAGCTGTAAGCTGGGGCCACGCTCTCAGCCACACAAGACACTGTCATGCCCCGCGAAGGCGGGGCATCCAGTATTCCAGAGACGTAGAGACAAATCACAGCTGCTGCGGCGTACTGGATCGCCCGGTCGAGCCGGGCGATGACACCTTTGGTGCGGTCGAGCCTTGTGATCGAGAAGCGGTGAGAGCCGCGAAATTCGCGCGTCATTCTCGCTGTCATGCTCCGCGAAAGCGGAGCATCCAGTACGCCGCGGCCCCTCGGTTCAATCACAGCTGTCGCGGCGTACTGGATCGCCCGGTCGAGCCGGGCGATGACACCTTTGGTGCGGTCGAGCCTGGTGATCGAGAAGCGGTGAGACCCGCGACGTTCGCGCGTCATTCTCGCTGTCATGCTCCGCGAAGGCGGGGCATCCAGTACGCCGCGGCCCCTCGGTTCAATCGCAGCTGTCTCGGCGTACTGGATCGCCCGGTCAAGCCGGGCGATGACACCTTTGGTGCGGTAGAGCCTTGTGATCGAGAAGCGGTGAGACCCGCGACGTTCGCGCGTCATTCTCGCTGTCATGCTCCGCGAAAGCGGGGCATCCAGTACGCCGCGGCCCCTCGGTTCAATCGCAGCTGTCTCGGCGTACTGGATCGCCCGGTCAAGGCCGGGCGATGATGGCGGAGAGTCCGGCTTCGACGGCGCGCCCTACTCTCCCAACCGCTGCTGCAACCGCGACTTCACGATGCCGTCGCGCGCCAATTGATCGGCGCGTTCGTTCTCGGGATGGCCGGCATGGCCCTTGACCCAGTGCCAGCGCACCTCGTGCGCCTTCAACGCCGCATCGAGGCGCTGCCATAGCTCGACGTTCTTCACCGGCTTCTTGTCGGCGGTGCGCCAGCCGTTGCGCTTCCAGCCGTGAATCCAGGCCGTGATGCCCTGACGGACATACTGGCTGTCGGTGTAGAGATCGACGGTGCACGGCTTCTTCAGCGCTTCCAGCGCCGAGATCGCCGCCATCAATTCCATCTGGTTGTTGGTGGTGTGGCGCTCGCCGCCGTTCAGCTCTTTTTCCTTGTCGCCGAACTTCAGGATTGCGCCCCACCCGCCGGGCCCGGGATTGCCCGAGCACGCGCCGTCGGTGAAGATCGTGACGTTGGGAAGCTCACTCACGCGACCAGTCCTGACGGCATCAGCCCGTAATCCCGCGCGCTGGAAACGCTTTGGTGGAAGCGCAGCTTGCGGGCATATTCGAGGGGGTCCTTCGGCTTGACGAGCGCGCCCGGGGGCACGTTGAGCCAGTCGACCAGCCGCGTCAGCAGGAAGCGGATCGCGGCACCGCGCGCGAGCAGCGGCAATGCAGCCTCTTCCGCCTCCGAAAGCTTTCGCACCCGGCCATAGGCATTCAGGAAGGCGCGCGCCTTGGTGACGTTGAAGGAATGATCCGGCTCGAAGCACCAGGCGTTCAGGCAGATCGCGACATCATAGGCCAGCATGTCGTTGCAGGCGAAGGTGAAGTCGATGATACCCGACAGCTTGTCGCCGAGGAAGAAGACGTTGTCGTTGAAGAGATCGGCGTGGATCACGCCCTCGGGCAGATTGGTCGGCCAGACGCCGCCGGAGAGATAGTCGAGCTCGGCGGACAGAAACGCGCGCAGGCCCGGCTGCACCTCGTCGGCGCGATCCGCCGCGGCGTCGAACAGCGGCCGCCAGCCCGCGACCGACAATGCGTTGGCGCGCTTGATCGCAAAGTTCGCGCCGGCCAGATGCATCCTCGCCAACCCCTCGCCGACGCCGGCGCAGTGCACGGCGTTCGGCTTGCGCGGCCAGATGCCCTCGAGAAAGGTGATGATCGCGGCGGGCCGTCCCTGCAGCTCGTGCAGCGCCTCGCCGTCTTTCGCCTTCACCGGCAGCGGACAGGTCACGCCATGCTCGGCCAGATGCGTCATCAGCGCGAGAAAGAACGGCAGATCGTTCTTCGCCACGCGCTTTTCATAGAGCGTGAGGATGAACGAGCCTTGGCTGGTATGCAGCAGGAAGTTGGTGTTCTCGACGCCCTCGGCGATGCCCTTGTAGGAGAGCAATTCGCCGAGATCGTACTGCTTCAGGAAATCCGCAAGCTCGTCGGCGGCAACGTCGGTGTAGACCGCCATGCAAGACTACTCGGCGGCAGCTTCGGGGCGCACCTGACGCGGCAGCGGGAAGAACTCGTTCTCTTCCGCGGCCGAGACCGTCTCCACATGCAGCGTGTAGCGCTCGGCGAACGCGTCCATGATCTCCTCGACGATCACTTCAGGCGCGGACGCGCCTGCGGTGATGCCGAGGCTTCCGATGTTGCCGAACCTGGTCCAGTCGATGTCGGCGGCGCGCTGCGCCAGCACGGCGATCTTGCAGCCCTCGCGCTCGGCGACCTCGCGCAGGCGCTGCGAGTTCGACGAATTGGGAGCACCGACGACAATGAGCGCGTCGACCACCGGCGCCACCTTCTTCACCGCGAGCTGGCGGTTGGTGGTGGCGTAGCAAATGTCTTCCTTGTGCGGACCGTTGATGTTCGGGAAGCGCTCCTTGAGCAGCGCCACGATCTCCGCGGTGTCGTCGATCGACAGCGTGGTCTGGGTCACGAAGGCCAGGTTGTTCGGGTCCTTCGGATTGATGGTCTTGGCGTCCTCGGCGGTCTCGATCAGGGTGACCGCGCCGACCGGCAGCTGGCCGAGCGTGCCGACCACTTCGGGGTGATGAGAGTGGCCGATCAGGAAGATCTCGCGGCCGCGCTTGAAGTGGATCGCCGCCTCGCGGTGGACCTTGGTCACCAGCGGGCAGGTCGCATCCAGCGAGAACAGATTGCGGGACTGGGCGTCGGCGGGAACCGACTTCGGCACGCCATGGGCCGAGAACACCACCGGAGCGGTCGTATTCTCCGGGATCTCCGCCAGCTCCTCGACGAAGATGGCGCCCTTCTTTTTCAACCCGTCGACGACGTATTTGTTGTGCACAATCTCATGGCGAACATAGACGGGGGCGCCATACTTATCGAGCGCCCGTTCCACGGTGTCGATCGCCCGGACCACCCCAGCACAGAAGCCACGGGGAGAACAAAGCACGATCTTGAGGTCTGGTTTGGCTGACATTGAGCGATCTCGGGACCGAATCACCCATTCGCCTTCTGGCGAGGGACGGTCGATGGATGGAAAAGGGCCTAAAACGGTCGGCTTCGACGTTAGTGCGACTTGAGAGGGAATTGGGCCCCCTTTCGAGCGCTGTCAAGGCACTATCTATAGCAGAACCATTGCGTGGCTACCCCCTCCGGGCTTATATAGCGCGAATTCCCTGTCATCGCTGATGACCACCGGTTTCGCCTCCTGAGGGGGTGGGCGAAGCACAAAGGAGATTTGCCATGAGCAACGCACCTCTGATGCCCAAGGCGACCGCCGTCTGGCTGCTCGACAACACCGCGCTGACCTTCGACCAGGTCGCCGACTTCACCAAGATGCATCCCCTTGAGGTGCGCGCGATCGCCGACGGCGACGCCGCCCAGGGCATCAAGGGCATGGACCCGATCTCCAACGGCCAGCTGACCCGCGAGGAGATCGAGAAGGGCGAGAAGAACCAGGACTACCGGCTCCGCCTTCAGGAGAGCAAGGTCGTGCTGCCGCCCCAGCCCAAGCGCAAGGGCCCGCGCTACACGCCGGTGTCGCGCCGACACGAGCGTCCCAGCGCCATCCTCTGGCTGCTGCGCAGCCATCCCGAGCTCAAGGACGCCCAGGTGATGCGCTTGGTCGGCACCACCAAGAGCACGATCGCCAGCGTGCGCGACCGCACCCACTGGAACACCTCGCAGCTGACCCCGATCGATCCGGTCACCCTTGGCCTTTGCTCGCAGATCGAGCTCGATTTCGAAGTGGCACGCGCGGCCAAGGAAAAGCCGATCGACGCCAACTACGGCGGCGCCACCCTGCTGCCGGCGTCCGAGACCACCAAGAAGGACGAGTACGAGCCGTCGGAGAAATCCAGCGACGACCTCAACGTCGACGCCGTGTTCGCCAAGCTCAAGACCCTCGGCGGCAAGAAACACGAGGAAGAGGAGGAGTAGGACTCGCCTCTCCGTATCGTCATCGAAACGCAAAACGCGGCGGGACAACCCGCCGCGTTTTTGTTTGATTTTTCCGGAGTCGTCCTGGCGAAAGCCAGGACCCATGACCCCATGGAGCAATTTGACGCAGACTCATCATCCGGTACTCAGCCCACCCGCAATCGATAGATCACGCGGTATGGGTCCTGGCTTTCGCCAGGACGACGCTGGAGAGATACCGTGCCTCCATCACCACATCGCGGACGACGCGGAGAGTTACGGCCGGTCCGGATGGTTCAACATGTATTCGCCGAGATCGCGCTGGCGACGATCGGAACGGGCGAGCGCCGCACTGCGCTGGACGTCGCGGTCCTTGCGGCAGGCCACATATTCCGGCGAGCCGACCGCGAGGCCGCGGCCCTGGCACACCGCATCGTCGTCGTCACCGCCCATTGCTGTCGGCGTCTGGTAACGCCCAGCGCAGGCGGAGAGAGCGACGGCGAGGCCCACGGCAATGAGCAGCCGCGGCGCGGTGGCGAATGACATAGGCGGTCCCCTGTTGGGCGGTCCCCTGTTGGCCGGCCCTGTTTAGCGCGGAATGAGGAGATTGTAAGGTCCTGGACGCCCTTCCACGCGTGCTGTCATTCTCCGCGAAAGCGGGTGATGACAGTTGAAATCGGAGGCACGGCGCCGCCTCTCGCTCGCGTGACGCTTCGCGTCACACCCGCCCCTTCAATGCCGCTCCGATCTCGTCCAGCACCTTGGGGTCCTCGATCGTCGCCGGCATGGTCCAGGCCTCGCCGTCGGCGATCTTCTTGATGGTGCCACGCAAAATCTTGCCCGAGCGCGTCTTGGGCAGGCGACCGACGGTGATGGCGAGCTTGAAGGCGGCGACCGGGCCGAGCTTGTCGCGCACCAGCGCGATAATCTCCTTCTCGATCTCGCCAGGAGAGCGCTTCACGCCGGCCTTCAGCACCAGGAAGCCGCAGGGCACCTCGCCCTTGATCGCATCCTTGACGCCGAGCACGGCGCATTCGGCGACATCGGGATGCGAAGCCAGGATCTCCTCCATGCCGCCGGTGGAAAGGCGGTGGCCGGCAACATTGATGATGTCGTCGGTGCGTCCCATGACGAAGACGTAACCGTCCTCATCCTTGTAGCCGGCATCCGAGGTTTTGTAATAGCCGGGGAATTCGGTGAGATAGGCTTCCCTGAAGCGTTCATCCTGATTCCACAGCGTCGGCAGGCAGCCGGGCGGCATCGGCAGCTTGATCACGATCGAGCCCATGGTGTTCGCGGGCACCGGTTTCGCCGCCTCATCCACCACATCGACCTGGTACCCCGGCATCGGCACCGTCGGCGAACCGTGCTTCACCGGCAATTGGCCGAGGCCGACCGGATTGCCGGCGATGCACCAGCCGGTCTCGGTCTGCCACCAATGGTCGATGACAGGCACCTTGAGCTGCTGCTCAGCCCATTCCACCGTCGGCGGATCGGCGCGCTCGCCGGCGAGGAACAGCGTGCGGAATTTCGACAGATCATATTGCCGGATGAACTTGCCGTCCGGATCCTCTTTGCGGATGGCACGGAACGCGGTCGGTGCGGTGAACAGCGCCACGGCCTTGTGCTCGCTGATGACGCGCCAGAACGCGCCGGCATCGGGCGTGCCGACCGGCTTGCCCTCATACATGATCGAGGTCGCGCCGTGCAGCAGCGGGCCGTAGACGATGTAACTGTGGCCGACCACCCAGCCGATGTCGGAGCCGCACCACCAGACCTCGCCCGGCTTGACGCCATAGAGGTTGAACATCGACCATTTCACGGCGACGAGATGCCCGCCATTGTCGCGCACGACGCCCTTGGGAATGCCTGTCGTGCCCGAGGTGTAGAGGATGTAGAGCGGATCGGTTGCGGCAACCGGCACACAAGGCGCCTTCTTGCCGTCGTTCATCGCCTTGCGGCGCAGGCTCGCCCAATCATAGTCGCGCTTCGGCGTGAGGTCGCAGGTCAACTGCGGACGCTGCAGCACGATGCAGGCCTTCGGCTTCGCGGACGCCAGCTTGATCGCCTCGTCGAGCAGCGGCTTGTACTGCACGATTCGGCCGGGCTCGATGCCGCAGCTTGCCGAGAGAATGAGCTTTGGCTGCGCATCGTCGATGCGGGTCGCGAGCTCCTTGGCGGCAAAGCCGCCGAACACCACGGAGTGCACGGCGCCGATGCGCGCGCAGGCGAGCATCGCGACCACGGCCTCCGGCACCATCGGCATATAGAGGATGACGCGGTCGCCCTTGGCGACGCCAAAATCCTGCATGATCGCGCCGAGCACCTGCACCTCGGCCAGCAGCTCGGCGTAAGTGAATTTGGTGACCGTGTCGGTCAGCGGCGAATCATGGATCAGCGCGACCTGATCGGCACGGCCGCGTTCGACATGGCGGTCGAGCGCGTTGTAGCAGGTGTTGACGATACCGCCGGTAAACCAGCGGCCGTAGACGCCCTGCGAGGCATCAAAGATGTTTTTCGGCGGCTCGATCCAGTCGATCTCCTTCGCCGCCTCGGCCCAAAAGCTGACAGGGTCGGCCAGCGAGCGCGCATGGACCTCGTGATAGAGACTTTTTCCCTGGACATTCATTCCCGGCGCTCCCGTTCCGTTTATTGGCCTCGTCTTGACCTGACGCCAGGACGTCAGTCCCGCCATGACAGGGATCAAGTGCCGACCTTGTTTGGAGGGTATTTTCCCGGGAACGGGCCGCGGTTCAAGCTGAAAAGGGAGGTGTATGACCTCCCTCTCCTCGTTCTTACGGCGGAGACGCGAACTTAGCCCTGCATCGCGTTCAGCCGCTGCAACCGGTCCTGCATGACCTTCTTCAGATCGTAGCCGGGGCGGCGGAAGCTGGCGTCGCGGGTGGCGAGGAACTCGTGCTGGGATTTGCGTAAGCCGGCAGCCGCGCGCCGGTTCATCGATTTCAGCACGCGCTCATAGGCCTCGGCGAGCTGGCGGTCGAGCGCGCCCAATTGCGGATCGACGCAGATCACCTTCTCCACCTCGCGCTTGGCATAGCTGCAATCGAACGACGGGCCGTTGCCGGAATTCGCGGCCAGCGGGCTCGGCGCCTCGGCGCCGAATCTGGCGATCTCCGCCATCATGGTGCGGCGGCCGTCTGCGGCGTTGGTGTTGCCGGGATCGAGCCGCAGCGCGGTCTCGTAATCGGCCAGCGCCTTCTTGCGCTCGCCCATCTTGGAATAGAGCACGGCGCGGTTGTTGTAGGTCTTCGCGAAATCGGGATCGAGCTTCAGCGCGGCCTCGTAATCGCTGAGCGCCGCACCGAACTCGCCCTTGTACTGATGGGAATCGCCGCGGTTGGTGAAGAAGTTCGCCCGCGGCGCCAGCCGCAGCGCCTGATCGTAGTCGGCGATCGCCTTGTCGTAGTCTTTCATCGCGGCATAGGTGAGCCCGCGATTGTCGTAATACTCAGGCACTTTCGGATCGATCCTGATCGCCTCGTTGTCGTCGGCGACCGACTTGTCGAGCTGGCCGAGCTTCTGGTAGGCCGCACTGCGATTGGTGTAGCTGCGCGCCCGGTTGGGATCGAGCCGCAGCGCCTCGCTGAGGTCGGCGACAGCTTTGTCGTTGTCGCCATTGAGATAATAGGTCGCGCCGCGGTCGGACCAGGCTTGCGCATAATCCGGCTTCAGCTCGATGGCCTGGTCGTAATCGGCGATCGCGCGGTCGTAACGGTGCTGGTTGGTGTAGGCGACGCCGCGCTGCTCATGGGCTTCGGCATCTTTCGGATCGAGCTCGATCGCCTTGCTGAGATCGGACGTGGCACGGTTGAGATCACCGCCTGCCTCCCGCAACAGATTGCCGCGCAGCCGCCAGGCGCTCGCGTTCTTGCCGTCGAGCGCGATGGCGCGGTCGATGTCCCGCAGCGCCTGCGTGAGGCCGCCCGAAGTCCGCGCATTGGCGTCGGCCCGCACCAGCAGCGCCGCGATGCGGTCGGAATTCGGATTCGAGGTCTGGTCGATGATGGCGCTGCACGCGGAGAGGATGTCGGCTGGAGGGGCCTTGCTGCCCATCACGCAATCGGCGGCCGATGCCGGAGCGGCCATGGCGAGGCTGATCGCAGCCCCGAGAAGGAAGGTCCGCAGGGAGGTTCTGGACAATTGCGCGGAAGAACGCGAGCCGCACATGGCAATAACTCCGTGACACCAGGTTTTCCCGTTGTCGCGGCGGGGAGAGAATGGGTTCAAAATGAGGCTGTTAGGAACGCGCCGGCGCCCGCGCTCCCTCGCTCCGCGCGGGGAGAGGCGAACAACCTCAATACCCGTCCACCCCGTTCAGCTTCTGCAGCCGGTCCTGCATCGCCTTCTTCAGATCGTATCCCGGCCGGCCAAAGGCGGCGTTGCGCCGGGCGATGAAGTCGTCCTGCGCGCGCCGGAGTTGCTTCGCCTCGCCGTCGCTGCGCGCCTCGCGCAGCACACGGGCATTGGCGGCATAAACCTCGCGGTCGAGATCGGCGAGCTCGCGATTGGCACAAATCGCCTTCTCGACCGGGCGACGCGCGCCGGCGCAATTGAAGCTCGGCTTGCCGGCGACGGCCATCTGCGCGCCGATCCGCTCGAGCTCGCGCGCCATGGCCTTGTGGTTGGCCTTGGCCTTTTCGTGGTTCGGATCGATCCGCAGCGCTGCGCCGAAATCCTGCACCGCCTTGGGCTTGTCGTCCTTCTTCAGCCAGAGCTCGCCACGCGCGTTGAAGACGTCGGCGAGCGTCGGATCGAGCAGCAGGGCGCGGCTGTCGTCGGCGATGGCGCGGTCGATCTGGTCATGCCGCGCAAGAAGCGCGCCGCGCGCGACCAGCGCCTTGACCAAATCCGGCTTTGCCGTCTTCTCGTTGTCGATGACGTCGGCGCAGGCCGGGCCTGCCTTATCCATGTCATCAGCAGCGGCAGCACTGAGGCACGCCGCGACGTCCACTTGCGCGACATTGGCCGGCTCGCCGCCGGTTGCGGCATGGACCGCACCGGGCAAGACCGCTGAAAGCACGAGGGTTGCCGACATCCGGATGAGTTTGTGAAAACGCATGCTCATTGCAATTGGAAAGTCTTGCCTTGAGGCCGCATGATCCATCATACGGCCGGATTGGTGCTAGCTTGTGGCGCCGCTCACATCGGTTTTAAGGGATCGTCGTGTCGACATTCGAATGGATCATCGCGCTTCTGCTCGGCGCCGTTGCCTTATCGGCGCTGGCGCGGCGGATCAAGGTCCCCTACCCGACCTTTCTCGCCATCGGCGGCGCGCTGATCGCCTTCGTGCCTGACAGCCCATCCTGGACGCTCGACCCGGGCCTGGCATTGGCCCTTTTTGTCGCACCGGTGCTGCTGGATGCGGCCTTCGATACGTCGCTGCGCGACCTGCGCAACAATTGGGTTCCGGTCTCGACCCTTGTCGTGGCCGCAGTCGGCCTGACCACGGCTGGCGTCGCCTATGTCGCGCACCGGCTATTTCCCGACATGCCCTGGGCCGCCGCCGTGGCGCTCGGCGCCATCGTGGCGCCGCCGGATGCCGCAGCCGCGGTCGCGATCCTGAGCCAGGTGAAGCTGCCCTATCGCATGGTCAAGGTTCTCGAGGGCGAGAGCCTGCTGAACGACGCGAGCGCGCTCTTGATTTATCGCATCGCTGTCGGCGCTGTCGTCATGGAGCACCTGAAATGGAGCGAGGTCGCGCCGACGATCGCGCTCGGGCTGGTCGGCAGCGTGCTGGCCGGCCTTGCCGCGGGGCGCATCATCCCGCCGATCATGGAGCGGGTGAGAGAGGTGCCGAGCGCGATCATCGTGCAGTTCGCCACCACCTTCCTGATCTGGATCGGAGCCGAGCACCTCGGTCTCTCTGGCATCCTGACCATCGTGGTCTATGCCATCACCATCGCGCAGTCGGCGCCGGCGCGCATACCGGCGCGGCTGCGGGTGCCGTCCTACGCGGTGTGGGAGACGACGGTGTTCGTCCTCAACGTGCTCGCCTTCATGCTGATCGGCATGCAGATGCGGCCGATCTGGACGAAGCTGGATACAGACGTGCGCTGGGAATATTGCGTGGCCGCGGCCTGGATCCTGGCGACGGTCATCCTGGTCCGGCTGTTCTGGATCACGTTCTATCGCACCACGTTGCGCCTGTTGATCGCGCACGGGATCTATCACCCCAAGGATCCGAAGCAGGTCGCTTCGCCCAAGGGCGGCCTCATCATCGCCTGGTGCGGCATGCGCGGCCTCGTCACGCTCGCCACCGCCTTCGCACTGCCGGAAAACTTCCCCTATCGCGACTTCATCGTCTTCATCGCCTTCGCGGTGGTGCTGGGCTCGCTGGTGATCCAGGGCCTGACGCTGCGGCCGCTGATCCTGGCTTTCGGCCTCAGGGACGACGACCCCGTCGGCATCGAAGTGGCCCGCGCCCGCGCCATCGCCTATCGCGCGGCGCTCGATGAGATCGAGGACGATCCATCGGAAGAGGCTGAAATCCTCAGGCTCGAATACCGGGCCATTCTGATGCAGGCCGATGACGATCCGCATGGCGGCATCCCCAACGGCGAGCTGCCGGCCGATCCCCTGCGCCGCCGCGCCATCGAGGCCGCGCGCAAGTCGATTTTCGATCTGCGTTCCAGCGAAGTGATCGGCGACGATGCGTTTCACCGGCTGGAGGAAGAGCTGGATCGTGCGGAGCTGAGCGCCGGGGGATGAGGCGCGATCGCGCGGCAAACTCTACTGTCGTCCCGGA
The DNA here is from genome assembly GCF_004114955.1 of Bradyrhizobium guangzhouense. Classification (NCBI taxonomy): domain Bacteria; kingdom Pseudomonadati; phylum Pseudomonadota; class Alphaproteobacteria; order Hyphomicrobiales; family Nitrobacteraceae; genus Bradyrhizobium; species Bradyrhizobium guangzhouense. Next base: position 1,125,088 of record NZ_CP030053.1, on the reverse strand, counting down.
CAACCGCAGCTCTTGGCAACGCGTAGCGTTGTCCAGGGCGGAGCGCCGATCCGGGACCCATACGCCCCAGCAATAGTTTTGCGAAGGCTCGGAGTTACCGGCTGAGCGTCAAACCGCTGCCCGTGGTTATGGGTCCCGGGCTCGCGCTATGCGCGCTCCGGGACGACGGCGGAGGTTGAGGCTAAGCCCCCGCCTTGCAGGTGATCCCGCCGTCGACCACGAGCTCGATGCCCGTCACATATTTCGACTCGTCGGACGCCAGGAACAGCGCGGCGTTGGCAACGTCGAACGCGTCGCCCATGTGGCCCATCGGCACCTGGGCATCGCGGGCGCGCCACATCGCCTCGACATCGCCCTTGGCGTAGCTGTCGGCGAGCCCGGCGGAATGCTCCACCATCGGCGTCTTCATCAGGCCGGGCAGGATCGCGTTGACACGGACATGATGCTTCGCGAACTCGATCGCGGTGGTGCGCGTCATCTGGTTCATCGCGGCCTTCGAGGTGCCGTAGGTGACATAGGAGATGCCCATGTGGCGGATCGAGGCGATCGAGGAGATGTTGATGATCGAACCGCCGCCCTGCTTCGCCATGACGGGAATGACGTGCTTCATGGCGAAATAGGCGCTCTTGAGATTGACGCTGAAGACGCGGTCCCAGCTCTCCTCGGTCACCTCGACCACGCTGCCCATCTCGGCAATGCCGACATTGTTGTCGAGCACGTCGATGCGGCCATAGGCCTTCAGGCATGCGGCAACCATCGCCTCGATCTCGGCAGGCCGCGAGACATCGGCCGTGAAGGCGGTCGCCTTGCCGCCCTCGCCGGTGATGATCTTGGCGGTCTCCGCGGCGGCCGCACCGTTGCGATCGACGCAAAACACCTGCGCGCCCTCGCGCGCAAAGGTCACCGCGGTCGCCTTGCCGTTGCCCCAGCCGGGCCCGATCGAGCCGGCGCCCACCACCATCGCAACCTTGCCCTTGAGCCGGTCCATCGCGCGTTCTCCCGGATTGTTATTCTTGTAGCGCGCCTTGCCGTGACCGGCAGGCCGTCGGTGGCAACCCGTCAATGGCAATCACTGGAACGTCATGTCCAGGCACTTGGAGATGTCGGAGCCGAGGCCCGAGGAGATGGTGATGCAGCCGCGGACCTTCTGCGCGGTCATGTCGGCCGCCCAGATCGAGTAACCGCCGGGGCCGAAGAACGAGTTGGTGTTCGGCGGCTCGGTCTCGGTCGCGTCGAAATCATAGTGACCGTCGGTCTCGAAGATGCGCGGCCTCTTGGTGCAGCCGCCGTCGGTCTGGACGTTGATGACCTCCTTGTTGTCGCGGGTCAGCGCCAGCGAGACCTGGCAGCGGAAATATTCCGAGGTCCTGGTGTTGAAGAGATAGGTGTAGGACTTGCAGGTCGCGGTGTTGAGCTTGCCCGGGGCAAGGCCACGGCTGCACGAAATCCGCTGGTTGTGACTGAGCTGGAAGTCATCGGCCCGGGCCGCCGGCGCAAGCGCCGTCAGCGAGATCAAGGCAATCCAGCAAAATTTCATGACGTGACGCATTCGAATCATCCCCACCAATATCTTTGTCGTGTTGCGTTCTAGACCGAAAGCGGAACATAGTCGCGAGGGGACGAAGGGAAAATCACAAACTGCTGGTCAAGACGTGATGCGCTGCGACGTCGTCGCGGATTGACCCGGAGGCATCGTTCGTGATTTGTTCAAATGGGCACCCCGACAATGGGGAGGATGGATGATGGCATTTTCAATCAAGACATTTGCAATCGCAGCCGTGCTGGGCGCGTTCGCCGCCCCCGCTCTCGCGCAAACCGCGGCAACGCCGTGGGAGCTCAAGCCGGACACCGGCTATGCCTATGACAAGGAAGGCAAGACCTTCTCCTACAAGATGGGCACCAGCAATGCCGGCGAGCTGTTGAAGGGCGCCAAGAAAGTGCCGAAGGGCACGCTGTTCTTCATCGGCCAGAACGGCCAGCTCTACATGCGCAGCGGGCAATATCTGGAAGGCGACGGCCGGTTCAAGTTCGGGCCGGATCAGTAGGGGCTGAAGTGGCGGGCGACGGCGTCGCCTCACTCTCGGTGTCATCACCCGCGAAAAGCGGGTGATCCAGTATTCCAGAGACGTTCGTAATAGAGCCGAGAAGCCGCGGCGTACTGGATGCCCCGCTCAAGCCGGGGCATGACAGAATGCGGCAGGCCCGGTGGCTCAAAACACCGACGCCAGCTCCCTTGCCCCGGGTTTGCTGCTGTTGGAGTCCATCCGATCGTCCGTGACCGCGAGCAGCTTCGCCACCGTGTTGTGGCGGATCGCGACCGGGTTGCGCTCGTAGCCGCTGCGCTGGAAGAAGTTCGAGGTCGGCACCTGCTCGCGCATCGCCTGCGGCATCGTCACCATGTCGAGGCCGGTGCCGTCGCCGGTGAGATTCATCATCTCGAGCTCGGCGGCGGTGAGCGGACGGGTGTAGCCCTTGGCGCGGGCGAACAGCACCGAGGTCAACAGCTTGTGGGTTTGCAGCATCGGCCCGATGTCGACGTCCAGCACCATGGCATGCATGGCCCAACCCTGCGCGCTGTCGCCGATCTTCTCATGCTCCGACCAGGTGTCCGGCACCGACTTCGCATGCGCCACCATCTTCTTGAGAACGGTGAGCTTGTGCTCGAGCGCCTGGCGCGCCGGCCCCGAGCTGCGCGCCACCTTGTCCGACAGCGCACGGATCAACTCGTGGCCCTGCTCGGCCAGGAGCTCGACGCTGTTGGTGGTGAGCAGCTGGTTGTAGCCCATCGCGGTCGAGATCGCGCGCTTGCCGCCGTGCTCGATGCCGGCCTGCACGTCGTAATTGCCGGTGCCGCCGGTCTCGAACGAGTAGACCCGCACCGCCTGCTCCCGCGTCAGCCCCGAGGCGAGCGCGTAGCGCGCATAGGCGCGCTTGAACTCGACCTCGCTCGTCGGCCGCTGCGGCGTGAATTGATAGAGATCCTGCGCGGCGCGCAGCAGATCGGAGGCGACCGGGAGCGGCTTGCGCGGCGGACGCTGCGGCGTTTCCTCCGGCTCCGGATTCACCGGGCGCTTCGGACCGGTATAGACAGGCGGCTGCTCCAGAACGTAATCGTCAAGCGTGATCTGCTGCCCGCTGCGCCGCTTGGCGTTACGCCCCTTTCGCTTCTCCGAGACCTGGCTCCAATAGGCACTGGCCTCCTGGTCAAAAGCGCCCCTGATTGCCTGATACTCGGCGAGCTTGCGGCGATATTCGAGCACGGCCGGCGAGGCGCCGCCTTGCCCGAAAAACTGCGACAGCAACTGGGCATTGGCATTTCGAACGGTCGATGGCAGGGCGTCGGCCCCACCGCCGTGCGCGGCGGGGACGAGCAGGACGAGCGCGAGTGGAACCAGCGCCAGATGTGTTCGAATCGGATGATGCATGCTGCCCTCTTAGCAGGCATCCGGTAACCGTCACGTTAACGCGCCGTTTACCATCATTTCCAGGCGAATACAGGCTGTTCCAGGTCGGTGACGCGGGTCTGCCGCCCCGCCAGCACCTCGCGGAACTGGTAGATCAGCGCCGCCGTCGGCGCGTGGATCAGGCTCATCTGGTGATGGAAACGAATCACGCGGCGGCTGCTTTCGGGGATCGCGGTGAAGTCGAAGGCGTCGTCGCGCTCGATCGTGTCGAGCGCGATGCGGTGAACGGAGGCGACCTCATCCGGGTTCGGTACGATCGCGGCGCTCTCGGCAGCCCAAACCACGACGGGCGTGATCAGATAGCCGGAGCGCGTCGGGTGATCGTCGAGCAGGCCGAGCACGGCATCGGGTGACAGCTCGAGTGCAAGCTCTTCGTCGAGCTCGCGCAGCGCCGCCTCGACCGGGGTCTCGCCGGCATCGCAGCGTCCACCCGGCAGCGCCCATTGACCGCGGTGCGAGCGCAAACTCGATGCGCGCCTCGTCAGCAGGAACGCGGTGTCGTCGCCGTCACTGGATGCGGTCAACGCCAGCACCACCGCAGCGCGCTTCAGCGCTAGCGGCTCGGCCGCATCGGGCAGCCGCGCGAAGGACGCGCAGGCTTCTGCGATATTCCGTCTGGTGGCATCGCTGAAAGCTCTCATGATGCTTGACTACACCAGGACCGCGCTCGATGAAACGAGGCGAGATCAAGCGTTACAGGGATGGACAGAGCGATGACGAGCAAGGCCGCAGCAAAGCTCAAATCAGACGGTTGGACCATCCTGGAGACCACGGGCTTCATGCACCTCGTCGGCCCCCTGTGGGAGCGCAAGGTCGACGGCCGATATGAGTTCGCGCTCGCCACCGAAGACAAACACCACAACCGCCGCGGCATGGTCCAGGGCGGCGTGATGATGACCTTCGCGGACCGCACCTGCGGCATGACCGCCCGTTACGTCTCCGGCAAGGAATACATGGCAACGGTTCAGCTCGACACCCATTTCGTCGAAGCCGGCCAGATCGGCGACATCCTGATCTCCCGCCCCCGCGTGGTGCGCTCGACCCGCAGCCTGATCTTCATGAGCACCGAGGTGACCGTGGATGACCGCTGCGTGGTGATGGCCAATGGCGTGTTCAAGATATTGAAGGGGCCGGGGTAGGCCGGCGGTGGGGCTGTCTCCGCTGTTTCCGCGTCATTGCGAGCAAAGCGAAGCAATCCAGAGTCTTTTCGCGGATGCAGTTCTGGATTGCTTCGCTGCGCTCGCAATGACGAATGTGGCTAGCTATGGTGGCCCAACAATAGCCTCGAGGAAACTTCCCATGCAATACCGCCAACTCGGCCGCTCCGGCCTGAAAGTGTCGCCGATCTGCCTGGGCACCATGATGTTCGGCGGGCCGACGGACGAGGCGACCTCAACACGCATCATCGCGAAAGCGCATGACGCCGGCATCAACTTCATCGACACCGCGGACGCCTATTCGAAAGGCGGCTCCGAGGAGGTGGTGGGACGCGCGATCGGCAACACCAGGCATGCCTGGGTGCTCGCGACCAAGCTTGCCAACCCCATGGGCGACGATCCCAATCGCGTCGGCCTGTCGCGGCGCTGGGTGCTGCAGGCGGCCGAGGAGAGCCTGAAGCGGCTCGGCACCGACCACATCGACATCTACTATCTGCACAAGGAAGACCATGCGACTCCGCTGGAGGAGACGGTGCGCGCGATGGGCGACCTGATCCGTTCAGGCAAGATCCGCTATTTCGGCGTCTCCAACTACCGCGCCTGGCGCGTCGCCGAGATCTGCAACATCTGCGACCGGCTCGGCATCGACCGTCCCGTGGTCAGCCAGCCTTATTACAACGCCATGAACCGCATGCCCGAGGTCGAGCATTTTCCGGCCTGCTCCTATTACGGTCTCGGCATCGTGCCCTATAGCCCGCTCGCCCGCGGCGTGCTCACCGGCAAGTACAAGCCCGACGCAGCGCCCGACAAGGACACGCGCGCCGGCCGCAACGACACCAGGATGATGCAGACGGAGTGGCGCCCGGAGTCCTTGCAACTGGCGCAGGAGATCAAGACGCACGCCGAGAAGAACGGCATCACCGCCGGCCAGTTCGCGGTGGCCTGGGTGCTCAATTCCGCCTTCGTTTCGTCGATCGTCGCAGGTCCGCGCACCGAAGAGCAATGGGACGGCTACATCAGCGCGCTCGACTATCGCTTCACCGCCGAGGACGAAGCGCTGATCGACCGGCTGGTGGTGACGGGCCATCCGTCGACGCCGGGCTACAATGACCCGGCCTATCCGATCGAGGGACGTCGCGCGCGAACGGCGTGAGAGCGGGAGACGACGATGCCGCTTGAAGACCGCTACGGACTGCCGCTCTCCACCGCCTCCGATCAGGCGGCATCGGCCTATCGCGAAGGCGTCGATCTCATGCTCGCGGGGTGGACCGGCACGGCGGAAGCGCTGGAGCGCGCGATTGCGGCCGATCCGGATTTCGCGCTCGCCCACATCGCGCGCGCCCGCGTGCATGCGTTCTACCAGCAGGGCGATCTCGCCCGGAGCAAGGCGGCCTTGGCGCGCGAGCTCGTCGCCATCCGCGGCTCTGAGCGCGAGCGTTCGCATGTCGAGACGCTGGCGCTCGCGATCGAGGGCCGCGGGCCAGACGCGATCGCGGCCATGTCTGGGCATATCGAGAGCTGGCCGCGCGATGCGGTGGTGCTGTCGCTGCCGCTCGGCGCGTTCGGCCTGTTCGCCTTTTCCGGCATGGCCGATCACGACCGCGCCCGGCACGAACTGTGCGAGCGCGTCGCCCATTATTATGGCGAGGACTGGTGGTTCCTCACCATGGCGGGCTGGGCGATGACGGAGAATGGTGATGTCGCGCGCGGCCGTGCTGTGACCGAGCGCGGCTTTGACCTGCGCCGGGCCAACGCCCACGCCGCGCACGCCGTGCTGCATGCGATGTTCGAGGACGGCTCGATCGAGGACGCCGACCGTCTCGTCGAGGCGTGGATACCGACCTACGACCGCGCGGGCATCCTGCACGGCCATATCCTCTGGCACCAGGCCCTCGGCGCGCTCGAGCGCGGCGATGCGCCGCGCGCTCTGCAAATCTACGCCGACGTGCTGCAGCCCTCTGCTACGCAGGCGCCGCCGCTCAACGTCGTCACCGACGGCGCTTCGCTGCTGTGGCGCCTGTCGGCCTACGGCCATACCGTACCGAAGGCGCTCTGGGCCGAGGCCGATGCCGCCGCGCAAAAGCTCTTCCCGAAATCGAGCCTCCCCTTCGCCGACGTCCACATGGCGTTGTTCGCCGCCGCGACACAAAATCGGCAGGCGCTGGCCGCGCGCCTTGCCGTGATCGAGCAGCGCCTGGCGGACGGCAAGCTGCCGGCCGGCCCTGTGGTGCCGGCGATCTGCCGCGCGCTGGCGGCTTTTGCGGATGAAGACTACACCACGTGCGTGCGCGAGCTCGCGCCCGTGCTCGCCGACGTCGTGCGCATCGGCGGCAGCCATGCCCAGCGCGAGCTGATCGAGGACACGTTCCTCGTCGCGCTGATGCGCAGCGGCGAGCTGCCCCGCGCCCGCAAGCTCCTCGATGCCCGCCTCCACCGCCGCCCCTCCTTGCGCGATACGCGCTGGCAGGCGGCGATGGCTTGAGGCAGGATAGAGGCAACAGACCGGAGGACGCCATGACCGAGATCGTTGCGCTGGAGGTGCTGGCTGCACGCGTTGCACCCGGGCAGTCGCTGGCAATCCCCGTCGACGGTTCGGGCGTGGCAATGGCGGCGACCGCAGCGCTGCTCGAGGCCGGCATTCGTGACCTCAAGCTGATCTGCGTGCCGATCTCGGGCCTCCAGGCCGATCTCCTGATCGGCGCAGGCTGCGTTGCCTCGCTGGAAACCAGCGCGGTGTCGCTGGGCGAGGCCGGTGGCGCGCCGCGCTTCACGGCCGGCATCAAGAGCGGCGCCTTCACGATGCGCGACTCCACCTGCCCCGCGATCTATGCCGGCCTGCTTGCCGCGCAGAAAGGCGTGCCGTTCATGCCGATCGCCGGCATCATCGGCAGCGACCTGCTCGACGTGCGGCCGGACTGGCAGGTGATCGACAGTCCTGTCGGCGAGGCGCGCAAGGTCGTCGTGGTGCCCGCGATCTCGCCTGATGTCGCGCTGTTTCACGCGCCCGAGGCCGACCGCGCCGGCAATGTCCGCATCGGCCGCCATCGCGAGCTCGCGGACCTCGCTTATGCGTCGAAGCGCACGCTGGTCACCGTGGAGCGCATCGTCGACCGCAATCTGCTCGACAGCGAAGACTCCGCGGCCGGTGTGCTGCCCTCGCTCTATGTCGACACCATCGCGGTCGCCGCGCGCGGCGCCTGGCCGCTGGCGCTGTGGGATGAATACCCCGCCGACGAGGCCGAGATCGCGCGCTACGCGGCGATGGCGCGCAGTGAGGACGGCTTTCGCGCTTACCTCTCGACGTTCCTGACCCATCGCAAGCAGGTCGCCTGATGTCGGCCGATCGAGAACGGCGCGAGATCCTGATCGCCACCATTGCCGATCTGCTCGACGGTATCAGCCACGTCGCGGTCGGCGCGTCGTCGCCGATCCCCGCGGCCGGCGCCATGCTGCTGCGCGCCCGCAACGAACGTGACGGCAAGCCGCCGGTGCGCATCTCGATCCTGGGATCGCAGGCGCACAATTTCTTCACCAATGGCGGCATCGAGCTGTTCGACTGTGCGGCCCAGGGCCGCGTCGATGCCTTCTTCCTCGGCGGCGGCCAGATCGACGGCCAGGGCAACATCAACCTGGTCGGCACCGGCGACTATCCCACCAGCAATGTGCGCTGGCCCGGCTCGTTCGGCTCGGCCTATCTCTATCATCTCATCCCCCGCGTGATCCTGTTTCGCGAGGAGCATTCCCCGCGGGTGTTCGTGCCCAAGGTCGATTTTGTCAGCGCCCGCGCGATCACGCCGGAGGTACCCCGCCGAGGCGGCCCCTACGCGCTCCTGACCAACATGGCGCTGTTCGATTTCGACCGCGAGGCGGGCGGCTTCGCCCTTCGCTCCGTGCACCCGCCCTTCACCCCCGCCGATATCAGGGAGAACACCGGCTTTGCCTACCGGGAGCCCGAGGTGGTGCGCGAAACGAAGCGGCCGGATGCTGCCACGCTGGCGCTGCTGCGGGGGCGGATTTTCGACGAGCTGGCCGAGACTTACCCGGCCTTTGCCCGGACCATGATGCAAGCCGCCTGACGCCTGCTCCCCTCCCCGCCACGAAAAAAACATCGGCTTGGCGGCAAGTGCCCGCCAGAACGGATTGGGGCGATCGGGGGCGAATCGCCGATGGGTGGCGCGGTGGTATTCCAGACGGGCTTTATCGAACATTTGGCCGGGCAAACCGGATCGCAACCAATTTGCGATTCGATGGTTGGTGGGCGGAGCTCTCGCCCGTCTGTCGCCCCCTGGCACATGAGCCTGACGATGCGCCTGCCCCGACTGGTCCTGGCTGCTATTCTCGTCTCTCTCGCAAGCCCTTGTCTTGCCGAGTCTTCCACCGCGATCCCGGTGAACAATCCGCCAGCCCAGCAAAATTCCCTCGTCGACATGCTGGCGCTGATGTCCGGCCACTGCAAGACGCTGAAGGTCGCCGGCCGTCCCTTTGCCTGCAAGACCGTGGCCTTCGCTCACGATGACAAGGGCCGGGTCAATTTCGCCGTTGCCGTCGACGATCCCAGCGACGAGAACCACGTCGTGTCGTTCTCCGGCGAGAACGGCAAGCGGGCCGACGACAATTCCTACGAATTGCCGATCGATCGCATGCTGCTCAACTCCAAGAACCGGCCGAAGGTCGACGGCCTGCCGGTCCCGGTCGCGCAGACCTCGATCGGCACCTGCCGCCAGACCGGCAATTTCGCGGCCAGGAAGGTCAACGACGTCACCTGCTCTGCGACCGACAGCGAGGGCCGGACATACGAACTGCTGTTCGTCTCCGACGGCAAGCCGGTGAGCGTGCGGCGCATCAGGCAGTCGTCGCCGTCGATCCAGGATCCGTTCAAGTAATCCCGATCAGGAGAACGCCTTCTCCAGCGTCGCGAAGATCACGGCGAGCGACTTGTCGTGCCGGGTCACGGCTGGAATCGGGCGGTCGATCTTCATCAATTGATAGACCGCCATCTGCGCCGCACGCACCGAATACTCGACGGTAAAGACGACATCGTCGGGAATCTCGACGAACTGGCTGACGAAAGCGAGGTTCACCGAATTCTTTGGCACCGGCACCGGCCGATCGGTCGCAAGCCGCGGCATGAACATGCTGGTGATGTAGGGCATGCGGCAGGGAATGCAGATCGCGTCCTCGAATACGGCACGGTCGAAATTCAGATGACCGCAGAGCTCTTTCAGGATGTCGGCGCCACAGCAATCCGACATCGGCTTGGCAACGAAATTGCCGATGCGATCGGGATGCAGCGCATAGCCCCAGAACAGCTGGACGTCCTTGGGCTGACCGAGGAAATGCGGCTGATGGTAGAGCACGACCGACATCAGCCAGTTGGAATCCTTGAAGGTCACCAGCCCGCCGGTGCCGGCCCTGTTGCCGGAGAAGGCTTCCATCTGGTTGAAGAAGCGCGGATCGCGGCAAGTTCCAGTGAAGGACAGCCAATAGGATTCGGGGATCGAGGTGTTGAACGCCTGGGGATTGCCGAACTCGGGACGTCCTTTTGCGATCGTCTCCCAGAGCGCCCAGCCCTGGCTGTGGTCCTTGGTCAAGCACGGCGCGGGCTCGGTCATGGTGCCGAGGCTGGAAGCGTCCGTCATCGAGCCGTTCTGGAAGAACACGAGATCCCCGTCCTCGAGACGGACATTGGCGGTGCGGCCATCCCGGTCGAGCACGAGCTGGCGAACCCGCAGCTTCTCGCCCGCTTGCTCGAAGGCCATGTCGGTCACGCGCGTCCCCCGAACGAATTGCACGCCCTGCCGCTTCAGCCAGTCCTCGAGCGGCCGCACGATCGCGTCATACTGGTTGTAGACCGTGCGCTTGACGCCGGCGAGCGTCTCGATGCGCGGGAATTCGTTCATGAAGCGATGCAGATAGCGCTTCAGCTCGACCGCACTGTGCCAGGGCTGGAACGCAAAGGTGGTCTGCCACATGTACCAGAAATTCGATTCGAAGAATCCCGGAGACAGCCAGTCGGTGATGCGACTGCTCCCGAGCGCCTCCTCCGAGGTCTCGGTGAGGCGCAACAGTTCGAGCCGGTCGCGAGCGGTGAAGCCCATATGCGAGACGTCGATCTTGAAGCGGTTGTGGTCGACCAGCCGCGCGCGGGAATGCGCCGGGTTCTCCTCGTTGAACGCCACGGTTTCGTCGCGCACGCTGTGGCCCGGGCGCTCGAGCGAGGGAATGTCCGACAGCAGGTCCCAGGTGCATTCATAATGGTCGGTGGTGAGCATGCGGCCGCCGCGCAGCGAATAGGCGCCGTTCGCCAGCAGGGCGCCATCGAGGCTGCCGCCGAGCAGCGGCTGCGCCTCGTAGATCATGATGTCGCGCCCCGACAATTGCGCGTCGCGAATCAGGAACGCCGCGCCTGCGAGCGATCCGATGCCGCCGCCGATGAAATACGCCTTCATGCCTTGCCTCGATTGCAGTCCGATTGATCGGCGCGACATTGCATCTGATCGCGGTGAGCAAAGTTGCGCTGGATCAAGTGCAGCAGATGGCGTGTTTCAAATCGAAGTGAAGGCTCGCGAGCCGCATCCATGAGAGAGACATTAGCCCGGATAGCCACTCCCATGTCCCGGACGCGGTGCAGCGCGCAGCGCTGCTCCGCAGAGCCGGGACCATCCTGCAAACGGGCCTCGCTGAAACATGGGCCCCGGCTCTGCAGCGCACCGTCGAAGAGACGCTGCGCTGCGTCCGGGGCACGAGAGGTGTCCCGAAACGAGGGAAGATCGGCATTGCACGTTTCCCCCCTCATCTCGCATATTCGATTCAACTCGATGTGCGAAAGATCCGTCGCCATGCCTCATCCCCTCCCCGCCCTCATCGTCGTCGACGTCCAGCGCGCATTCGACGAATGGGAGGCCGCGGGCCAGCGGCGCAACAATCCGGATGCGGCGGCGCGCATCGTTGACCTGCTCGCCGCGTTCCGGGCAAGCGGCGCGCCGATCTTCCATATCCGCCACGAAGGCACCAAGCCGAACTCGACGTTTCGCCCCGAGCGCACCGGCTACGCCGTCAAGGACGAGGCGCGCGAGCAGGGCGGCGAGCCTGTCATCGTCAAGCGCGTCAACAGCGCCTTCATTGGCACCGACCTCGAGACGCGCCTGCGCGCAAGTAACATCGCAACGCTCGTGATCTGCGGTGCCACCACCAATCATTGCGTGGAGACGACGACGCGCATGGCCGGCAATCTCGGCTTCGATGCACAGCTCGTGCGCGACGCCACCTGGACATTCGACCGCGTCGGCCCCGATGGCGAGACGCATTCGGCCGAGAACATTCACACAATGACGCTGTCGAATCTGAACCGCGAATTTGCCCGCATCGTGACGGCAGGCGAAGTGATCGCCTCGCTCGCAGCGTTGCGACAATAAATCTCAGCCCGATTGTCGCGTCGATCGCGTGCGTCGTTTCGACGCTCGCTCTCGCCGGAACGCGGGTAGATCCCATCTGTTGTCACTCGATATCTCAACTGGAGTGATGACATGAAATATCTCTTTGTCGCGATGGCTCTCGGCGCTGCTGCGCTCACCGCGCCGGCAGCCAACGCGGCGGCCGGCGGAAAGGCCAAGCCGCAAGCTGGCCAATCGACCGACCTCAGCTCGCAGCACAGACACGGTCATCGCCATCACCACTGGCGTCCTCACCATCACGGCTATTATCGGTCGCATTACCGTAGCTATGGCTATTACCCCCGGCACCACGGCTATTACGGCGGCGGACCCTACGGCTACTATGGCGACCGCGGTCCGGGCGTGACGTTCAGCTTCGGCGGCAGCCGCTGGTGAGACGAAAGGCCCGCAGAGATGCGGGCCTTCTTGCTCATCCCCGCAAAATGACCCCTGCCGTTTCCAGGCCGCTCGCCAGCGCAGCCTCGACCGTTCCCATGTCGCGACCACGATAAACCGCTTCGCCGGAAAACAAGATCGAGCCATCGGCGCGCGCCAGGATCTGTTGCGCCGCCCGCGTCCGTGGCGTAGCCCAGGAATAGGCGCCGCGGGCAAAGGGATCATTCGCCCAGTTCGCCGCTGCCGCCGCCACGAGATCCTGCGCAATCTCCTCGCGCGGAATGCCGAAAATGGCGGCGAGCGAAGCGAGGCCGGCATCGATCAGCCCTTTCTGATCGAGATGCGCCAACCCCGCGGTTCGCGGACCGCCGAACCATCCCGTCAGCACCGGATGCCGATCCGGATGACGCGTCCACCATACGGGAATGGTCTCGTCCGACAGCAGGAAGAGCATGTCGGCAAGCTCTTTGCGCCGCTCGCGCCACCATGGCCGCGTGAACCGCAGCAGGATCTTGATGACGCCGCCGAAGCCGATGTCGCGTGCCGCTGCCGCGGTCTCGCGTGCGGCCGCGGGCAGCGCGATCTCGCGCAACAGCGGCAGCGGCACGGTGAGGATCACGCGATCGCAGTCTTGCAGCTCACCGCCTGCACAACGGACAATGACCTTGCCCCCGCTGTCCTCGATTGCGGTGACGACAGCGCCGAGGTGAATGACAACGCCGGACTTGCGGCACTCGGCGAGAAGAAAATCGATCAGGCCGCCATAGCCGCCGTCGAGGCGCGCCTGCATCGCATGTCCGTCATTCATCCATTCGTCGCGCAGCGCCAGCGTCGAGGCGCGCGCGGGATCGGCCGCATCATAGCCCTCGACCATGCGTTCGACCGCATGCCGCAGCCGCGCGTGCTCCGGCCCGGCAAAATGCTGGCGCAGAAAATCGGCAACGGTGAGATCGTCCGCCAGATCCTTCACGGCGGCATGAAGCTGCTCGTCATAGGGCTCGCGCGGATTCTCTCGCGAGAATATCGTGCCGTCAAAGCTCCATTGCGCGCCGCCGATCGTGCGCACTGTCAGCCCCGCCTCACGCGCCAGGTCGCGCGTGATCGGCGCCTCGCCATGAACGAACTCCGCGCCGCCGTCGGCGGCATAGCCGAACTCCGACGCCGGCAGCGGATGAATGCGTCCGCCGCAGCGTTCGCGCGCCTCCAGGATCGTGACCCGCCTGCCGGCGCGCGCGAGCTGGCGGGCCGCCATCAGCCCTGCCGCCCCTGCGCCGACAATGACGATGTGCTCGGACCTATCAGGCATACTGTTATTGGCGCGCAGAATCGTTCTGGATCAGATAGCGCAGCAACAGGACGCCGCCACCGAGATCCCGCATGCTCTCCAGCGTCATCGCGGCGAGCGGCGCGCGCTTGTCGTGATCCTGCTCGGTCGAGTCGAACACGAAGGGCGCGCCCCTGGCGCCGTCGATCGCGGGGCTGAGGATCAAATTGAATTCGTCGATCAGGCCGGCGCGCAGGAATGCGCCATTGGCAACACCGCCGCCCTCGACAAGCAGGCGTTTGACGCCAAGCTCGCGATTGAGGATCTCGACCGTCAGTGCGAGGTCGATCTCGGTCTTGCCGGCAAAAATGTAGGATATGCCCTCACCGCGCAGCCCCGCCAGATGCGAATCCGGCACGCTCTCGGTCAGCACCACGACGATGGGATCGCCGCCGATATCGGCGCGACCCCAGCCGATCTTGCCATGCGCGTCGAGCACGACGCCGTAGGTCTTGGCATCGCGCCGGGCGAACCAGTTTTCGCGCGGGAATTTCTCTCCCGACGTCTCGGGATAAGGCCTGCCTTTGGCAAACTCCGAGCCGGTGACGCGGCCGATCACCCAGGCATCGCCGCCGAGCTGGTCGTGGATTTTTTCGAACCAGTCGGTGCCGGCGCCTTTCGGACGCCAGCGGCTGGGATGGGTGCGGCCATCAAGGCTCGAATGCATCAGGCAGATGACGTAGGGCTTCATGCAAGATCTCCGCGTCGGCGTCTCAGGCCGGCTTGTTGCCCTTCTCGCGATCGTTCACGATCATCGCGAGCGGATTGAGTTTGGGCGGCGCGACCAGCCGAAGCGTATTGCTGTCGTGATGATTGAACGGAGCGCCGCGGACGAACAACGCGGTCTGGATCTGATAGCTCCAGCTGCCGTCGTCGTTGAAGGTGATGTCGCAGCGATAAGAGTCGGTGCGGAAGGCCTGTTCCAGGAACTCGGTCGAGCAGATCCCGTAAGTCGTGTCGCCGCGCTTCGCGATCACGGAGATTTTCTTGTCGTCCGGCTTGGCCTGCCCCGAGGCGAGCAGCACCTGCCCGCGCGGGATCGCCAGCGTCTGCATGATCAGCCCGGTCGCGGCCTCCCACAGCCAGTAGCCGACCTGATCGTGGAAGGTGGTGTCTTCCTCGGGCGTGTTGATGTGAATGTGATAGCGCAGCCCGTAGAATAATTGCGGCCCGTTGGCCTGCGGATCGATCGGGTCCATCCTGATGTGCTCGATGAACGTGCGCCGCTCCGGTCCGTCCGCCTTCGGATTGATGTCGATGCCCTTGTCGGCCTGCCAGGTGCCGGCGAGCCGGCGCAGCGGGCCGAGATTGGCAAGGCTGTCGGGCGAGACGTCCTCGGGCTCGGTGAAGATGTCGGCGGGAATGGGGAGCATGAAAGACCTCGCGTCGTTGCGCACAGCAGCAATAGCACAAGGGCGGCGCGAAACACCTGCCATGGAACCGGAAGGCTGCCCCGCGCGTTGTGGGACCTTGAGTGCGAGTCCTCGAAATCCGGGCTCGAATGGGCAGGGATGCCCAGGTCACGCGTCGCGAGGGGGTCCGGTGCTGTCGGAGACAACTGTTCGGCAGTCGACTGATCTGGGCTTTCCCTCCGACGGAGGCGAGCTGGGCGCGATGATGCGCGCCCTCGACTGGTCGGGCTCGCCGCTCGGCCCTCCCAACCAATGGTCCCAGGCCCTGAAGACGACGGTCAGCATGCTGCTGGCCGCGCAGGCCCAGATCGTCCTGTTCTGGGGGCCCCAATACGTCGCGCTTTACAACGACGCCTATGCGCCGGGCATCGGCGCCAATCATCCCCGGGCGCTCGGCCGGCCCGCGATCGAGAATTGGGGCGAGTTGTGGGACGATCTCGAGCCGCTGCTGTCGGGCGTGCGCCAGACGAGAAAGACCTTCGCGGCAAAGGATCGTCCCTTCTACGTCGAGCGCCATGGCTATGGCGAGACGAGTTATTGGGATGTGTCCTACTCGGCTGTCGTTGACGATGACGGTTCGGTCGGCGGCGTGCTCTGCATCGTCTCCGAGACGACCGAGCGCGTTCTCGGCGAGACGCAGTTGCGGGCCAGCGAAGCGCGTTACAGGGAGCTGAACGCGACGCTCGAGCAGCGCGTTGCCGAGCGCACCGCGGAGCGCCATCTGCTCGCCACCATCGTGGAGACCACCGACGGGCAGATCCAGGCGCTCGATCTCGATTATCGCTGGCTCGCCATCAACGCGTCCTGCGCCGACGCCTATCAGCGCATTTACGGCAAGCGGCCGAGGGTCGGCGATTCCCTGCACGAATTCCTGGCCGACCGGCCCGAGCATCTCGCAGCGGCAACGGCCATCTGGAGCCGCGCGCTGGCAGGCGAGGCCTTCACCAATATCGAAGAGTTCGGCGATATCAATTTCGACCGCCGCGTCTACGAGATGAAGTTCGAGACACTGCGCGCGCCCGACGGCACGCGGATCGGCGCGTTCCTGACCGGGATCGACGTGACGGATCGGCTCGAAGAGCAGGCGCGGCTGGCGCAGGCCGAGGAAGCGCTGCGTCAGGCCCAGAAGATGGAAGCGATGGGCCAGCTCACCGGCGGCGTCGCACATGATTTCAACAATCTGCTGACGCCGATCGTCGGCCTGCTCGACATGTTCCAGCGCAAGGGCATCGGTGGCGAGCGCGAGCATCGCCTGATCGCCGGCGCCGCGCAGGCGGCCGAGCGCGCCAAGACGCTGGTGCAGCGCCTGCTTGCTTTCGCGCGCCGGCAACCGCTTCAGGCCGTTCCGGTCGATATCGGCCGGCTCGTCGCCGACATGGGCGAGTTGATCTCGAGCACGACCGGACCGCAGATCCAGGTGACGGTGGACACGCCGGAAGGGATGCCCGAAGCCATGGCCGATCCCAACCAGATCGAGATGGCGATCCTGAACCTCAGCGTGAATGCCCGCGATGCCATGCCCGGTGGCGGCAAGCTGCGCATTTCGGCCAAGGCCCGAACGATCGAGCGCGCACATGAGTCCGACCTCGCGCCGGGCACCTATGTCTGCATTTCGGTTGCGGATACCGGCATCGGCATGGACGAGGAGACTCTGGCTCACGCCGTCGAGCCGTTCTTTTCGACCAAGGGCATCGGACAAGGCACCGGTCTCGGGCTCTCGATGGTCCATGGTCTTGCCTCACAGCTCGGCGGGGCACTGACGATCAAGAGCACTGTGGGGGCAGGCACGACGGTCGAACTGTGGCTGCCGGTCAGCCACGCGGCCGCGGGCGCGATCGACGCCGTCCCGCGAGCAAATCTACGACCGTTGCCAACCGGCACGGCACTGCTGGTGGATGACGAACCGCTGGTGCGCATGAGCACCGCCGAGATGCTGCGCGAGCTTGGCTACTGGGTCGTCGAAGCAAGCTCCGCGGAGGACGCACTCCAGCGCGTCAAGGACGGCCTGCGGCCGAACCTGCTGATCACCGATCACCTGATGCCGGGCATGAGCGGAACGGATCTCGGCCTCGCGCTACGCAACCAGTACCCCGAGCTCCAGATCCTCGTCGTCTCAGGCTACGCCAACAACGAGGGCATCACACCGGATTTGTCGCGGCTGACAAAGCCGTTCCGGAGCGATGAGCTCGCGGCGAGCTTGGCAAACCTTGCTAAGGCGGGGCGGTAGGGGGCAGCGAGGCCGGCTCTCAGGCCGCCTCGCGTGCCTCAGGCCGCGCCTCGCGTGCCTCAGGCCGCTTCGCGCGCCGATGCCGCGCGCTGTTCGAGCATGCCGATCGTCGCGACCAGATTGTCGCGCCGCACGCGAAGGTTCGCCGCGAGCGGCGGATAGGCCGGCTGCTGCGCGTCGAACACCCCGACCCTGGCCTCTTCCTCCAGAATGTCGGTGTTGAGCAGCCGAACCCGCCACCACAAATCGGCGATCAACGCATCGAGCTGGAGTTCTCCAGCCGCACCAGAACGGGACACTTCCTGCATCACTTGCCTCAACCTGAAACGGCCTCGCTGCTGAGACCGCGCTTTGGTAAGGACTGAGCAAGCGGAGTGCCAGAAACGGGTTGCATGAGCGCGGGCGAGAGCCGCCGGCACGCGACGTCAGATCAGCGGCGCGCCCTGCCGCAGATTCATGTGTCGGTTGACGTCCTTGTACAGGAGATAGCGGAACCGGCCGGGACCGCCTGCGTAGCAGGCCTGCGGGCAGAACGCGCGCAGCCACATATAGTCGCCGGCCTCCACTTCCACCCAATCGCGATTGAGACGGTAAACCGCCTTGCCTTCGAGCACGTACAGCCCGTGCTCCATCACGTGCGTCTCGGTGAAGGGGATCGTCGCCCCCGGCTCGAACGTGACGATGTTGATGTGCATGTCATGACGCATGTCCGAGGGATCGATGAAGCGCGTGGTGGCCCACCGCCCGTCGGTATCGGGCATCGCGACCGGCGCGATCGAATCCTCACTGGTCACGATCGGCTCTGGGGCGGCCAAACCGGGCACGCGCTGGTACAGCTTGCGGATCCAGTGCAGCTGGGCCGGGCTCGGGCCGCGATTGCGCAGGCTCCAGCCGCAACCGGGCGGCACATAGGCGAAGCCGCCGGCCTTCAGCTCTCTGTCCTTGCCTGCGAGCTTGAGCGTGACCTGTCCGCCCGCGACGAACAGCGCACCTTCGGCGTCCTTGTCGGGCTCGGGGATTTCGCTACCTCCATTCGGCCCGATGTCCATCAGGTAATGGGAGAACGTCTCGGCGAAGCCCGAGAGCGGCCGCGCCAGCACCCAGACGCGCGTGTTGTCCCAGTGCGGCAGGTGGCTGACGACGATATCGCGTTGCACGCTGTTCGGAATCACGGCGTAGGCGGTCGTGAAGACGGCGCGGCCGCTGAGGAGATCCGTCTGCGGCGGCAGGCCGCCCTGCGGGACGTGATAGGTTCGCGATGACATCGTCAGGCCTCGTGGTGGTCAGGCATCAGAGCGAGCTGCATGGTCTCGTCCAGCCAATATTCTTCGAGGTTGTTGCCGTCGCCCTTGCGGTCGACGACGAGGAACGAACTTGCGTCCTCGAGCACCAGCAGCGGGTGATGCCAGCAATTGCGGGCATAGTTCACGCCTTGCTGCCCCGTCGCCGCGAATGCCCGGTAGCTCGCGGCATCGCGCGGGTCGGAGCAGACGACGACCAGCCAGTCCGCACCATCGAGCGGCATGAACAACTGGCTTCCCAGCGGATGGCGCTCAATCAGGCGGATTGCGATCGGCGCCGGACGCAGGGAGGCGACAAACCAGCTGATATTGGTCTGTCCGCCTTCGGCGGCGACATCGATATTGGCGAGGTCGTTGAAGCGCCTCGCAAAGCCCTGGTTGATCGACAGGGGGATCGCCCCGTCCGATTCGATGACCTCGCCGAACGGCGCGAAGGCTTGCTTCGTCAGCGGTTCAATCGAAAGTGTCGCCATCGTCCACCTCTGTTTCCGCGCTCAGAGCGTTTGCAGCCCAGCGACGGGAGCCGCCGCGCCTGCAGGCTCGGCCTGCAAGGTCTCGCGCGAGGGATCGATCTCGCCGTTCAGGATGCGATGCGCCTTGGCGCGATCGAGGTCGCCTTCCCATGCGGCGACGACGACCGTCGCAACGCAGTTGCCGACATAATTGCCGAGCGCGCGAGCGATGCCGATGAACCAGTCCACCGACAGGATCAGCACCAGGCCGATCGCCGGGATCGCCGGAATGGCCGACAATGTCGCGGCGAGGACGACGATCGCCGAGCCCGGAACGCCATGTGCGCCCTTGGAGGTGAGCAGCGCGACGCCGAGGATGGCCAGCAGGTCGCCCAGGGCCAGCGGCGTATTGGTCGCCTGCGCGATGAAGACCGCCGCCAGTGTCAGATAGATCGAGAACGCATCGAGGTTGAACGAATAGCCGGTCGGGATGACGAGGCCGACGGTCGAGCGCTTGATACCGAGCAGCTCGAGCTTGCGCATGGTCTGCGGCAGCACGCTGTCGCCGGCGGCGGTGCCGAGCACGATCATCAGCTCTTCGCGCAAGTAAGCCAGCAGCTTGAACAGGCTGAAGCCTGATAGACGCATGATCGATCCGAGCACGACCACCACGAACAGAACGACTGCCAGATAAAACAGCCCGACGAGGCCGCCGAGCTGCTTGAGCGAACCGATGCCGTACTTGCCGACGGTGAACGCGATCGCACCGAACACGCCGATCGGGGCGAGGCGGACGACGAAGTTCATCATCTTGAAGATGATCTCGTTGACGCGCTCGATGAAATCGACGACCGGCCTTGCGCGCTCGCCGCACAATGACACGGCGCAGCCGAACATGATCGAGACGATCAGGACCTGCAGGACATCGCCGGAAGAGAACGCGCCGACGATGGTCGAGGGGATCAGCTTCATCAGGAATTCGGAGACGCCGCCGCCGGCGACCTGGGCCGCGGTCTGGCTGAAGCCGCTGAGGGCCTTGGCATCGAGCGTCGAGGGATCGATGTTCATTCCGGCGCCGGGCTTGAAGTAATAGGCGAGCGCGATGCCGAACACCAAGGCGATGGTAGTGACGATCTCGAAATAGAGCAGCGAGCGGATGCCGACCCTTCCCACCTTCGAAAGGTCTCCGGCCGCCGAAATGCCCTGCACCACGACGCAGAACACGATGACGGGCACCAGCATCTTGATCAGCTTGATGAAGCCGTCACCGAGCGGCTTCATCTGCAAGGCCGTATCGGGATAGGCCATCCCGAGCGCGATGCCGAGCGCGAGCGCGACGACGACCTGGAAGAAGAGTGACTTGAAGATGTTGGGCATGAAAGTTTTGAGCATGGCTTTCCTCGCTTGCGGGACTTGTGTCTGGCTGGCTTGGTCGGCGGCTCGAGCCTTTCGCCATTCTTGTCGTTGGCGGCGTCGCGACGCCGCTGCGTGCAGGGCCATTGGCCGCTTTGCAGGGCGGACGACGGCTGCATCGGTCATTCGTTGACCAGGTGCGACATCAAGTCCAATATATAGAACGACACGATCAAGAGGGTTTCGCTATGGATCTTCGCCAGGTGAGATATTTCATCGCGGTGGCCGAAGAGCGCAGCTTCACCCTCGCGGCGCGGCGGCTGAACCTGTCGCAGCCGCCGCTCAGCCAGCATGTCCAGGCCCTCGAGGCCGAGCTCGGCACCCAGTTGCTCTACCGGACCAGCCGCAAGGTGGAGCTGACGCAGGCCGGCGAAGCGATGCTGCTGCGCGGCCGCGCCATCCTGCAACAGGTCAAGTCGGCGGAAGACGAGGTGCGCTCGATCGGCGCCGGCCTGGTCGGAACGCTGGATCTCGGTGCGACCGGCTCCATCCTGCGCGGCCGTCTCGCCGAGCTGCTCGCGGCCTACCGGCAGGTCGCGCCCTTGGTGAAGATGACCGTGCACGAGCAGGCCCCGGCACGACAGATCGCGGCCCTGCTCAACCGCACCACCAACATCTCGCTGATCCGCGGCGTTCCCGCCGAGCGCGAGCTGACCAGCAAGCTGGCATGGCGCGAAGAGGTCGTTCTCGCCGTGCCGCGCACGCACCATCTGGCCAAACGCAAGCGCGTCGCGCTCAGCGAATTGGCGTCGGAAGATCACGTCGTCCTCGACCCCGACAGCTCCGATTTCGCACGCTATGTGCAGAGCTGCTGCGTCGATGCCGGCTTTTTGCCAAAAGTGTCCCAGCAGGTCGTCGACGCGCAGTCGATCCCGAGCCTGATCGCCGCCGGCTTCGGCGTCGCGCTGGTGCCGCAGTCGATCGCGCGTTTCACCACAGCCGATATCGCCTTTCGCCCCATCCGCCCCTCACCGCCCGCTGCCGACGTGTTCCTGGTGTTCAGGGAGGACGAGACCTCGATGGTCGTGCACAATTTCATCAAGCTGGCGCTGCGGTATTTGGGGCAGAGGAAGAAGCTGGTCTAAGTCGTCAGAGTCACCCATACAGCCCCGCGACGATCGGCATGCGCGCCGCGCGCAATGCCGGAAAAACTCCGCCGAACAGACCGACGGCGAGCGCGAGCAGCAGGCCCTGGCCGATCAGGCGCGGGCTGAGCTGGAAGTTGAACACCACCTGGCTGAAGCTTGCGCCCATGGTCGAGGCGGTGAAGCCGTCAAAGACCAGATAGGTGGCTGCGGCGCCGATCACGCCGCCGATCGCAGCCAGGATCAGCGACTCCACAAGCGTGCCGACGAACGCCGAAAAGCCGCCGAACCCGATGGCGCGCAAGGTCGCGATCTCGGTCGCCCGGGCCGCGACCGAGGAGTACATCGTGTTGAGCGCGCCGGCGAGCGAGCCGAACGCCATCGCGATCGCCAGCGGCCAGCCGAGCTTCTGGATCAGGTCCGACGTGTTCGACGCCTGCTGCGCGAAATAGGCGGCCTCGGACATCACATCGAGCTTGAGGCGCGGATCGTTGTCGCTGTAGGCGCGCAACGTCTCGAGCGCCGCCGGACTGGTCAGCCGCGCCCGCACGGTCTGGACGGCGCCGGTGCGCTTGAACAGGCTCTGCAACACCGGCAGATCGGCCCAGATCTCCGATTCGAACACGCTGCCGGCGGCGGCGAAGATCCCGACCACCGTCCATCGCGTGTTGTTGAAAGTCACCGTCTGGCCGAGCTCAAAGCCCTCGAATTCCTTGCCCAGCGCCCTGCCGACGATGATCTCGTTGCTGCCCGAATTGAACATCCGGCCCGCGGTGATGACGACGCCGCGACGCAAGCCCGGCCCCTGCGGGCCGAGGCCGCGGAGCGGCAGGCTCGCCTTGGTCCCGGTGCTGCGCTTGATGCCGTTGACGGTCAGGTAGAGTTCGCCCGAGGTCTGCGGTTTTCCGTCGGGTCCCCTGGCGATGCCGGGACCGTCCTCGATCAGGCGGGCCTGGTCGCGCAGCACCACGCTGTTGATCTCCGAAACCGCGCCGCTGCGCAACACGACGGCGATATCCTCCGCACCGGAATCCGCGATGGTGCGACGGAAGCCGTTGGCCATGGAGAGGAACGCCAGGAGGACCGTGACGACGAGGCCGACCGTGATCACGGTCGCCAGCGACAGCCACAGCCGCTGCGGCAGGCTCTTGAGATTGATGGCGGTGACCGCGAGGGTCTGCAGGATGATCGAGCGCATCGGGTCAGCTCCGTCCGAGCGCGGTGACGATATTGAGGCGCATCGCGTTGAGCGCCGGCACCAGGCCCGTGATGATGCCGAACACGACCATCAATCCCACCGCCGCCGCTGCGATGTCAGGGTAGAGCGACAGCGTCGGTACGAAGCTCATCAGGCTGTCCCGCACCCGCGTGATCATGAGAAGCGCGACGCCGAGGCCGGGCAGGCCGCCGAGCAGCGCCAGCAGGATCGATTCGCCGAGCACCATGCGCAGGATGCGGCCACCGGAAAAGCCCAGCGTCTTCAGCACGCCGATTTCGCTCGTGCGCTCGCGCACCGTCATCACCATGGTGTTGCCCACGATCATCAGGATCGTCAGGAAGGCCGCTCCGACCACCAGCTCGACGATCAGCGCGACGTTACCGAGCTGGGCGGCGAACGCCTTGCTGAAGGCCTTCTCGCTGTCGGTCGTCGTCTCCCAGGGCGAATTGGCGAACATCCCGTCGATGGTATCGATCACGCGCTCGTTCGCGGCCACGGACGTGGTGCGCAGCGCCAGCCAGCTGATCAAATCCTTGCCGAACGAGCGGGTCTCGTTGAAATAGTCGTAGCCCATCAGCATGACGTTGGTGTCGGCCTGCGGTATGCGGGCGGTGAAGCTGCCGACGATGATGAAGTCCCAGGCGTGCGAGCCGTTCTTCTGGGACCAGATGCTGCTGGAGATCGGAATATGATCACCGACCTTCCAGCCCCACTTCTCCATCAGGCGCGCCCCGACCAGAACGCCGGTGCGCTCGCGGATGAAGGCCGCGCGCGCCTCGGGGGAGAACACGAAGTCGCTGTCGCGCAGATTCATCCAGTGCTCGGGATCGACCGCGAAGGCAGCGATGAAGTTCCTCGGCTCTTGGTAATAGCCTCCGAACCAGCTGAAATGGGTGATCTGGGCGACGCCGTCGATGGCGGCGACGCGATTGTAGTAGGAGATCGGCAAGGGCTGGGTGAAGTTGATCTTGTTGAGCACCACCAGGCGATCGGGCGTGGCGCGGTCCTGCCCGGCGTTGAAGGCGCGCTCGAAGCTCGCCAGCACGCCGAAGATCGCAAACGCGATCAGGATCGAGACCATCATCAGGATAGCCCGCAATTTGCGGCGGAACAGATTCTTGCGGATCAGGACGAAATCGTTCATGCCGCGAGCTCCTTCTCGATGAAGTGGCCCTTGTCGAGATGCAGCGATCGCTTGGCGTATTGCGCCGCCGCCGGATCGTGGGTCACCATCACGATGGTCTTGCCGAGGTCGCGGTTGAGCACCTGCAGGATCGACAGCACCTCGTCGGCGGTGGTGCGATCGAGATCTCCGGTCGGCTCGTCGCATAGCAGCAGCGCCGGATCGGAGACGATGGCGCGCGCGATGGCGACGCGCTGCTGCTGCCCGCCCGACATTTCCTTGGGGTAGTGCTTGACCCGATCTGCGAGCCCGACCACGCCGAGCGCCGTCTCGACCCGCTGCCGCCGCTCCTTGCGGCCGAGCCGCGTCAGCAGCAGCGGCAATTCGACGTTCTGCGCCGCGGTCAGCATCGGCATCAGATTGTAGAACTGGAAGATGAAGCCGATATGGGATGCGCGCCAGCGCGACAATTCGCCCTCGGACAGGCGATCAAGGCGTTCACCGGCGACCTCGATCGCACCTGCGTCGCACCGGTCGATGCCGCCGAGCAGGTTGAGCAGCGTGGTCTTGCCGGACCCCGACGGTCCCATCACGGCGACGAAATCGCCGCTCGGGATGGCAAGGTTGAGACCATCGAAGATGGTGATCGTCTCCTTCCCCTTGGTGAAACGCTTGCACAGATCGACGATGTCGATCATCGGGTCCGTCGGCGACGTCATGGGTCTTGCTCCCGCATGTGCTTTAAGGGGAATCGGATCGCGCCGTGGTGGGCGCGCCGTCGTCCAGGAAGGTCACCTTGATCGCCATGTCGGGCAGAATGCGCGCGTCTTTCACGTCCATGCCGACGCGAACCTTGACGGTCGCCTTCTCGCGATTGGCGGTCGGCACGATGGCGATGACGGCGCCCGGGATGCGCCAGTCCGGATAGGCATCGAGAACCGCTTCGACGCGGGTGCCGGCATGCAAGCGGCCGATCGAGGCCTCGTTGACGTCAACCTCGATCTCGATCGAGTCCATGTCGACAATGGTGCAGATGCCGGTGCGGGTGAAGCCGCCGCCGGCGGACAGCGGCGAGATCATCTCGCCCGGTTGCGCGCTGCGATCGACCACGACGCCGGCGAACGGCGCGCGGATCCGGTGCTTGCCGAGCACCTCGCCGTAGCGCTGGGCCTCGAGTCGCGCCGCCGCGAGTTGGGCTTCCGCCTGGTGGAGCTGGGCCCGCAGCACGCCGGCTCTCGCCTGCGCCTTGGTCAGATCGGCCTCGGTGGCATAGTTCTTCCCCGACAGCGTCTGGGTTCGATTGAGGATTCGCTCGGCGTCGGCGAGGTCAGCGGCAATTGCGGCCACGGCCGCTTCGGAGGCCTCGGCGCGCGCCTGCGCCAGCGCGTAATCCTTGTCGGCCAGGACATCGTCGAGCCTGGCGAGAACCTGGCCGGCCTGCACCACCATGCCCTCGTCGACCAAGAGGTCGACAACCTTGCCGGTGACCTCGGCCGCGATGGTGGCCTTGCGGCGCGCCACGACGTAGCCGGACGCGATCAGGCTGCCCGTGCTCCCAGGCGCAGGCGCCACGCTCTTCTGAACCGTACTGTCGGACTGGGCAATTTGGGGAGACGGCTCCGCGACGGCGGGTGCCTGCGCCGGCAGCATTGGGCTACCGAGCCAGAGCACCACGCCGCTTCCCGCGACGATCAGGGCGATCAAGCTCCCGACGGCCGGAAGCAGCCATCGTCGCGGCCGCGACGAAGACCCGGCCGGTGGGGACCGTTCGATCATGAGAGAGCGGAGCGATCGCGTCCTGTCATCCATCTCCACAGCTTGCCTGCTCCGGCGAGCTCTCTCTCGCCCGTTACAGAATTCGGCTAGCCGATTTTCAACGGGATTGGCCGATTCTGAAGTTCTTCGTCGTTTTCCAATGCCAAATTTTTCGATGCCATGGCCGCCGACCGGGCAAGTGCGTCACGACGGAATTCCGTCGGCGTCAGGCCGATCTCGGCCTTGAACGCGCGATTGAACGGACCGATCGACTGGAAACCGGCGTCCATGGCGATGGTCAGCACCGCGACGTCCCGTTGACCGGGATCGGACAACGCCGCCTTGGCTTCCCCGATGCGATAACGGTTGAGAAAGGCATTGAAGTTGCGATAGCCGAGGCCCTCGTTGATGGCCTGCCGGAGCCTGTATTCCGGCACGTCGAGCTTGGCCGCGAGGGCGCCGATGGTGAGGCCTTCCTGCCGATAGACCCGTTCGACCGTCATCAGGATGTCGAGCCGACGCAGCAGCAACGATGCTGTGGCATCGCGACCGCGATCGGCCGCCCTGATCGGCGTCGCACGATCTGCATTTTCGGATCCAGTTGCAGCGGTCCTCGCGACGGCCGCGGAAATAGCCGGCGGGGGGTGGAACAGGCTCCATCCGGCCAGTGCGGCGATTGCCAGCAGAGCGGCTGAGGTGGCCAGGCTGCCTGACAAGCCGACGCTCTTGGCCGAGATCGACGTCACGTCCGGGACGGACAGCAAGACCACAATGAGTAGCGCCAGAATCAGGATCGCGAGCCGAAGCCGACGCCGGCCGGCGACAAGGTCGGTCTTCCAGGTCCTGAGCGTCTGCACGGCTGCGGAGAGCGACAGGATGATCCCCAGGATCGACATCGATCGAACGCCCGCCTTGGCGAAGTCAGGCCATGTCGTCCATGTGAAGATCACCGAGAACCAGACGCCGACGACGGCCAGCCACAGCAGGCCATGCCAGCGCCGAACCACGAAATCGTCGTCGAAGCCCGCGCGCGCCCACAACCAGACCAGCACCGGATTGGCGCCCAGGAGCGGCATGACCCACCAGACCGAGGCCTTGGGCACGAGCGGTGCCGTCACGATCGCGTAGAGCGCGCCGGAGGCGGCCATGGCGACGCTGAGCCATTTGATCGTATCCAGCGGGCGAACACGCCCCAAGGTCACGACCATGATCATCAGGAAGAGACCGGCAACTGCGCCGCGCAGGCCGAGGTCAAGTGCGGTGGCTTCCATGCTGTCCGCGATTCCCACCGGCGAAACCCAAGACGTTATACAAAGAGGTTGCAGTAGATGTTGCATCTGCCGGCGGATTGTCGCCGTCGGAGCGCCGCGCGGCAACTCAGATGCAGACGCTGCAACCTGGAGGATAATCGGACGGGCGTCCGGTAGCAAACCTGCGATGCGGGGAAGAGAGTGGTCGGGCCAAGCGCGGCTTGTGAAGCAGCGAAGCAAACCATTATACAATTGATATCGTTATACAATTATTTGCCAAGCTCCCAACCCGGCCAATAGGCCGCCCAAAGCACGCCTGCGGCTTTCGCACGGCCGTCCGGCGTCCCTGAGGACCCAATCGCGTGGCGCGCATCAAATAGACGCTTGCAACCGAAGCCTCGCGCCAGGATGGCCGCGCATGTCTCCTAAAAATCATGATCGGCGCAGCGATCTGCTCCGTCGTCGGCGGCATTTCGACTGACGCGCGACGCGCCCGGCGCTAACCGTCCGTTTCTGTCCAGATCAGCAACTGCATGCTGACGCCAATGGTTCGCGGTTCTGCTTGGTATGAAAACGGCGTCCAGGAAGGAAACATACGCAACCACCGACAGGGTGAACCGCCGCTTTTCCTCAGCCTTGTGGCATGATGACATTCGCAGAATTCGCACGTTCAGAACAGCCCAACCAGCGAGCCGTAGAACATACTTCCGTTCTCAAATCGACACGAGAGCTCCGGTTTCCCCTGCGCGCTTGACCGCATCAATCACTCTGAGCGTTTCGAGGCCTTCGCGCCCGCTCACCACAGGCTCGGCCGTGCGGCGGATGACGCCGCAGAAATTTGCGATCTGCAGGCCGAGCGGGTCTTCCTTCTCGTAGCTCAGCCGCTCACGCTCGATCGGCGCCCACCAACTGGCCTTGCTTGGGTGATGCCATAGATCCAGTTGCGGAATTGCGAGCGATGCTCTGGTGCCGCCGATCTGGTAACAGGCCTCCGGCGTGTGACTGTAAGCCGGGTTCTCGCCGGCCGTGAATTCCCAGCTCCAAGGCGACTGGATGGTGTCGGAGACATTGACCGTTCCCAGCGCGCCCGAGGCGAAGTGCAGGATGATGACCGCTGTCTCTTCAACCGCGTTGCCCCGCAGCCGATTGGATTGGGCAGCCTGTACTGCGACGATATCCCCGCACAGGTACCGCAGCAGGTCGACATCGTGGATCAGATTCAGGAAAACTGGCCCCGCTCCTTTTTCGCGGCGCCAGGCCACATCAAAATAATCGTCCGGCTTGATCAGCCAGAACATGCCATGCACCGACACGATCTGGCCGAGCCGGCCGCTGTCGATCTCTGCCTTGGCTCGCTGGATCATCGGGTTGTGGCGGCGATGATGACCGGTGAGCAACGGCACACCCGCCCGTTCCGAGGCCTCGACCAGCCCCTGCGCAGCGGCGAGGTCATCCGCGAGCGGCTTCTCGATCAGCGCCGGGATGCGCGCTGCGATGCAATCCATCCCGTTGGCCACGTGCATCTGGTTGGGGGTGGCAACGACAATCCCCTCAGGCCGATTTCCGGAGAGCATGTCCTGAAAGGAGGGATACCAGTCCACCTTCAGCGACGCCGCCAACTCCCGAGCCGCCGGCATGGGATCGACGATCGACGACAGCATCGCCTCCGGCCGCGCGAGAATGTGCTCGATGTGTCGCTTGCCGATGAGGCCCGCTCCCATCACTGACAGCCGGACAGGTGCGCTCATGCGATGCTATCCCTTCTTCTCGTCAAGCAGTTTGGCCACGCGACGCAAGCCGAGCAGATAACCTTGCGTACCGAAGCCCGCGATGACTCCATCAGCCCGTTTGGAGACAAACGAGTGGTGGCGGAATTCCTCGCGCTTGTGCACATTGGAAATGTGTACCTCGATCACCGTCCCCTCGAACGTGTTCAGAGCGTCCAGGATGGCGACTGACGTATGGGTGAAGGCCGCGGGATTCATCACGATCCCCGCAGCTGTCTCGCGCGCCTCGTGGATCCAATCGATCAGCTCGTATTCCCTGTTCGACTGGTGAAAGCGAATCTCCAGCCCGAGTTCCCCGGCCAACGCCCTACAATCCCGCTCCACGTCCGCAAGCGTCTCGTGGCCATAGATGTGGGGCTGGCGTTTGCCGAGCAAATTGAGATTTGGGCCGTTGAGGACGTAAACAAGGCGACTCATAAGAGAACTCCGTTCAGTGATGGGCGAGGATTTCGCCAAGGAACTGCCTGGTGCGGGCGTGTTGGGGATTGCGGAAGAAAGCGTCGGGCGCGCCTTCTTCGATGATCTGCCCTTCGGCCATGAAGATGACGCGATCAGCGACCTGGCGGGCAAAGCCCATCTCGTGGGTGACGCAAATCATGGTCATGCCGTCGTTGGCGAGGCCGATCATCGTATCGAGCACCTCCTTCACCATTTCAGGATCAAGGGCAGAGGTCGGCTCATCAAACAGCATGACCTTGGGCTGCATGCAGAGCGCTCGCGCGATCGCGACGCGCTGCTGCTGGCCGCCCGAAAGCTGAGCCGGATACTTCTCGGCCTGATCTCCGATGCGCACGCGCTCGAGGTATTTTCGCGCGATCGCTTCCGCCTCGGCCTTGCCGATGCGGCGCGCGCGAATGGGCGCGAGCATGCAGTTCTGCAAGACCGTCATATGCGGAAAAAGGTTGAAGCTCTGAAAGACCATGCCGACGTCCTGACGTACCACATCAATTGCTTTGATGCTGTCGTCCAACCGATGACCGTTCACCACGATGCTGCCCTGCTGGATCGCCTCGAGGCGGTTGATACAGCGGATCAGCGTCGATTTGCCCGATCCGGACGGACCGCAGAGCACGATCTTCTCGCCCTTGCGAACGGTGAGATCGACGTCGCGGAGCGCCTGGTACCCGCCGTACCACTTCTGCACGCCCTTCATTTCGATCAGGATATTGTCCTGCATGGATTCGGCTCCGCTATCGGAGGGCGGCCTACGCGGATGGCGCGTCGGCCGCTCGCCAGTGGCTACTGAACGGTGAAGGGAACGCCGGGGACCGAGTCCGGGAAGATGGGCACGGGGGCCTTCATCCATTTGGCGTAGAAGCCGGCCAGCTTGCCATTCGACTTGATCTGGTCGATGAACTTGTTGGCCGTCTCGTTCCACTCCTTCTCTCCGAGGCGCGTGCAGGCGCCGTTGTACAGAGCCATGAAGTGAAGCTTGGGCTCGAACCCAAGTTCGGGCTTTGCGGCATTCAGACGCTGCGGGTAGAAGCTGTTGGCGCCGACGGCCTGCACCTGACCCGAGAGCAGCGCCTGGATCGTGGCCGCATCATCATCAAACCGGCGGATTTCGGTACCTGACGGAGCGCTGTTGGTGACCTGGGTGTCTTGCGTGGAGGACCGGGGAACGCCGATGACGTACTTGCCCATATCGGCATTGCTGGTGATCGGCGTTGCCTGGGCTGCAACCAGCGTAATCTCATTGGCAACGTAGGGCTTGGAATACTGCACCGCCTTCGCGCGCTCGGGCAGCATGGCCATGGTCGCGAACAGAATGTCCACGCGACCTGTGGTCAGCGCCGGAATACGATTGGCCACCGCCAGCGGAACGAACTCGGCCTTCACGCCGAGATAGTCGGCGAAGGCACGCCCCATGTCGGCATCGATGCCATCCTGCTTTCCCGAGCTGTCGACATAACCCCAGGGAGGATTGTCGCCCTGAATGCCGATGACGACGACGCCCTTTTTCTTCACGTCGTCCAACGTGCCGGCCTGCGATTTGCCTGCGATGGCGATGGCCGCCAACGCCGTTAACACGACCCCGAACTGGCGACGATTGGGTGAAAACAACATGAGTATCTCCTCCTGGTGATGGCTGTTTGTGATTGGATAGGTGCGCCGTTCCTACCTTTGACTGGCCAGGGCAAGCCTGGCCTCCATCCGACTGCCCCACCACGACAGTGGCCAGCAGAGGATGAAATACATCGCGCCGACCACGCCGAAGACGAGCAACGGCTGGAAGGTTTGGTTCGATACGATTTGACCGGCGCGAGCGAGTTCGATGAAGCCGACGATGGCGGCGAGCGACGTGCCCTTGATGAGCTGCACGAGATAGCCGATGGTCGCGGGCAGCGAGATGCGAATTGCCTGCGGCAGCACGATGTCGCGCATGCGCGACGAATAGTGCAGTCCAAGCGCCATCGCCGCCTCGGTCTGCCCGCGCGGCACGGCCTGGATCGCGCCGCGCCAGATCTCGCCGAGAAAGGCGGAGGCATTCACCGTGAAGCCGATCGCCACCGCCACGAAGGCATCGAGCTTCAGCCCGGTGAGCGCCAATCCGTAATACACCACGAAAAGCTGCAGCAGCAGCGGCGTGCCCTGGAAAATCCCGATGTAGATGCGGGTGATCCATTCCACGCCCTTGTGACCACAGGTGCGCAGCAATGCGACGGCGAGCCCCGCCGTGCAGCCGCCTGCGAATGCAACCAGCGTCAGCAGCACGGTCCATTGCAGCCCGCGCAGCAGGAAACCGAACTCGGGAAGGCCAAAATGCGGTGTCATGATCGCCCCCCTCAGCGTGTCGGATATGAGAAGAAGCGGTGAGATATGACCGCAAAGCCCAGCATCAGCAGCCAGGAAATCGCGAGATAGAGGAAGGTGACGGAGAAATAGACCTCGAAGCTACGGAATGTGTCGCTTTCGATGCGCTGAGCAACCGACGTCAATTCGTAGGCCGACACGGCCGAACAAATCGACGAGGTCAGCGTCAGCATGATGAACTGACCGGTGAGCGAGGGATAGATCGCGCGAAGCGCGGGCTTGAGCACGATGAACCGGAATACCTGTCCTTTGTGCAGGCCGAGCGCGTAGCCCGCTTCCACCTGTCCCTTGTGAATGGATTGCACCCCGCCACGGATGATCTCGATGGCGTAGGCGCCGCCATTGACACCGAGCGCGATAATGGCGGTGGCGGTCGGATTGAGCTTCAATCCGACGAGCGGCAGGGCGAAGAACAGAAAGAAGATCTGCACCAGGAAGGGTGTATTGCGCACGAGCTCGACGAAGCCGATGACGAGAGCCCGTAACCATGCCGCCCTCGAATCGCGTGCCGCGACGCCGGCGACACCGATCGCCATCGCGAGCGTCATGCCGGCCAGCGCCAGGCCCAACGTACCCACGCATCCCCACAGCAGCGCGGGCATGGCATGCCAAACGACCGAGAAATCGAGCGTGTAGCCCATCTTGCGTTTCCCCTCGGGCGTTGTGCGTGCCGCTCGCCCATCGGCCTGACGTCACCCTCCCAGGGAGGCAAAAGTGGCGATGAAGACGTCCGGATCAGGTGAGATGCCCGTGAACAGGCGAAATGCTTCGGTGCCCTGAAAGATCGCCATGCCTCCGCCATCGACGGTGCGGCAACCGAGGGCACGCGCCGCACGCAGCAGCGCGGTTTCGAGCGGGAAATAGACGATCTCGGCGACCCACAGATCGGGACGCAGCAAGGCCGTCGGCAGCGGCGTGCCCGGATATTTGTCCATGCCGATCGGCGTCGCGTTGACAATTCCGTCTGCCGCAGCCGCGACCGTGACGACATCCTGGCCGACTTTTATGCGCCCCTTTTCGAATCGAGAGGACAATCCATCGACCACGCTTTGCGCCTTGGCCAAATCCACGTCGATGATGATCAGCTCCTGCACGCCAAGCTTCAGCAGCGCGAACGCAACCGCCGCGCCCGCTCCGCCCGCGCCGAATTGGACCACGCGGCCGAGCGGCGCACCCTGCATGTTGCGGCGAAAATTCTCGGCGAAGCCGAACCAGTCGGTGTTGTGGCCGGTCATTCGGCCATTCCTGATGACAACTGTGTTCACCGCACCAAGCGCCTCTGCGTCAGGCGAAAGCTCATCCAGCAGTGGAAGGATCGCCTGCTTGCAGGGGTGGGTGATGTTCAGCCCGTCAAAGCCCATCCGCTTTGCCGCCGTGAGCAGGTCCGGGAGCGCTTCGGCACCAAGCTTCAACTCAGTCAGATCGATTTTCTTGTAGAGATACCGGATGCCCGCTGCGTCAGCCGCCGCTTCGTGCATGGGCGGGGTGCGGGACGCAGCGATGCCGCTGCCGATCAGACCGACGAGGAAGCTGGGTTTGGAATGCATGCCCGGCATCACTCGTCAGCTCAGGGGGATGGTCAGTTCGGCGATGACCTGAGCCGTGCTCGGTCGAACGCCGCGCCACCAGGCAAAAGCTTCCGCCGCCTGCTCGACCAGCATGCCGACGCCGTCGGCGAGCTTGGCTACGCCTTCGGCGCGGGCCGCTTGCAGAAAGGGAGTTAATCCCTTGCCGTAGGCGAGTTCGTACGCCAGCTCCGCACCGCGGAAGACATTGCCTGGAAGCGGCGGCATCTCACCGCGCAGGCTGGCCGAGGTTGCGTTGACCACGACGTCGTAGCCTTCGGCGAGGTCGGCGAGCTCAGCGTAGCCACTGACGATCAGCGGGCCACAGCCGGCAAACTCTTCGGCCAATGCGACCGCTTTCGACAGCGTTCGGTTGACGAGAACCAGCTCGGACGGCTCCTGGCGCAGGAGCGGCAGCAGCGCGCCACGCGCCGCGCCGCCGGCACCGAGCATCAGGACGCGACGTCCGGCCATTTTGACGCCGAGATTGACGGTGATGTCACGCACCAGGCCGATCCCGTCGAAATTCTCGCCAATGATCCGATCGCCCTGGAACTTCAGGCAGTTTACGGCGCCAGCTCGGTCGGCGCGCTCGGAAAGCTCATTTGCATAGGCGAAGGCGTCGAGCTTGAACGGCGCGGTGATGTTGAGCCCCTTGGCACCCTCCGTCCGGAATTGGTCAACTCGTGCGTCGAAGCCACCGAGTGGGGCCTCGATCGCCTCATAGAAGACGTCCTCTCCTGTCATTCTGGCGAAAGTGCCATGGATGAGGGGTGATTTGCTGAAGCCGATCGGATTGCCGATCACCGCATAACGATCGCTCATGGCTCACTCCCGCACCGCGGCTTCGTTGTAGAGGACGCCGTCGCGCACCATCGCCTCGACGAGCTCGGCCGAAAGTCCCAGCGACTCTGCAATGCGGCGATTGTCCTGGCCGAGCAGCGGCGCTGGGGTTTGCACGGTGGTATCGCAATCGGAGAAGCGGAACGGCAGGTTCGGCAGCGTCACCTTGCCGAGGACCGGATGCTCCTGTTCGACCAGCATGCCGCGCGCCTTAACCTGCGGATCCTTTACGACCTCTTCGATGCTTTGCACGGGAGCGGACGGCACACCCGCCTCCTCCAGCGCTGCAAGACAGGCATCCCGTGATGGCTGCGACAGCGTCCAGTTGCGCACGATCTCCATCGCTTCGGCATAGTGAGCGTTGCGCACGGCCGGCGTGGCAAAGCGTTCGTCGGATGACAACGCGTTGCCACCGATCAGGCTCGCCAGTCGGCGCCACGCATCATCGACTTGCGCAGCGATGACAAGATTGCCGTCCTTGGCCGGAAAGATGCCGTAGACGGTCGAGTCCGGCTGACCGCTGCCGGTCTGCTTCGGCAGGTCGGTACCGCCGGAGAGGAAGTAGCGCTGCACCGCATAGTCGTGCATCGAGACCATGCAATCGTACAGCGCCAGATCGACATGCTGGCCGCGCCCGGACGATCCGCGGCCAACGAGAGCCGCATTGATGGCCGCAACGCCATGAATGCCGGTATACATATCGGCCAAGGGCATCCGCAGCAGCGGCGGCGCTTCGCCGGGATTGCCCAGTTGCGCCAGCGCGCCCGACATCGCCTCCGCGATCAGGCCAAAACCCGGACGATCGGCATAGGGACCGGTATGGCCATAGGCGGAGACCGAGCAGTAGATCAGTTTGGGATTCCGCGCCGACAGCGCCTTGTAACCGAGCCCGAGGCGCTCGAGCGCGCCGGGACGGTAGTTCTCGATGAATACGTCGGCTGTGTCGACCAGCTTCATCATCAGGTCGAGGCCACGCTTGTCGCGCAGATCGATACACAGGCCCTGCTTTCCCATGTTCTGCTGCAGGAAGTAGCCGGATTGTCCGCCCTTGAAATAGCCGTGGGCGCGGCCCGCATCGCCGGCTTTCGGACGCTCCACCTTGATGACTTCCGCGCCCATCGCGGCGAGACAACGGCCCATGAATGGGCCTGCCAGGAAATGGCTGTAGTCGATGACGCGAATGCCTTTGAGCGGCAGATCCTGTGCAGTCATGCCTGCTCTCCTGCCGCGTTGGTCTTCGGGCGCATCGGAATCATCAGCCGGTGCTCGCCGAGCTGCACCACTTCGCCGCGCTGATTGATCAGCTCCGAGGGCAGCACCACGATGCCCCACCCGTCACGCTTCGTCGTGCGCATCGAGCCGACGCGGAACTTCACATGCACGGTGTCGCCGAGCTTGATCGGCAGCTTGAAATCCCACGACCAGCCCAGCGACATTCCCGGAAGGAAGCGATAGTCGGCGCGGGTCTTCAAACCGTCGGCCAGCGACAGTCCAAACAGCCCGTGCGCGACGCGCGTGCCGAAGGGAGTGGTCTTGGCGTATTCCTCGTCGACGTGAACGGGCGTAAAATCACCCGTCAGTTCGGCATAGGCATTCACCATCGCTTCCGTGACCGTCACTGCGGGGGTGACGCATTCGTCACCGACCTTGGCATCGTCCCAGTAGCGTTCGTCGGTCATGTCGCGTCTTTCTCTAGGCACGGGGATTGATCGCCAGGGCGGCTTCCACGGCGCCTGCGCTCGCTGGCAGGATTTCGACGTTGAGGCCGCCCGGCAGCTCGAGCCAGTTCGGCCCCGCAGGCAGCGCCTTGGCGCCCCAGGCGGCGGCGCGGGCGAGGACGCCTTCGTAGTCGTCGACCATGATGCCGAGATGGGCGAGGCGTCCCTCCGGTCCGACGAAATGCGAATCCTCGATGAGTTGCACGCTTCCGAGCACCCATACCTGACGCGGGCGCGCACCTTCGGCGGGCTGCTCGTCGCGAATGGCAAGACCGAGCACCTCACGAAAGAAGCCGACGTGACGATCGACATCCGGCACGCGGATCGCGACGTGTTCGACATAAGCGCGGGGCAACGACATCGTCTCAGGCCTTTCCCGGATAATCGCCGCGGGCGTATTCGAGCCCTTTGACCAACGCGACGAGGGTCGCGTTGACGGGGGTCGGCACGTTGAGCTTGGCGCCCCAACGCACGACGGAGCCGTGAATGTAATCGACCTCTGTCGGATTGCCGGACTGCAAGCTCTGCAACATCGACGTCTTGAACTCGGGCGGCAGTCCGGCAGACGCCATCGTCCAGGCAAGGCGCGGATCGGCAATCGAAATCTTCACGCCGGCAGCTTGCGCCACCGCGATGCCTTCCGAGATTGCCGCCAGCGCGCAATCTTCCAGGATCGGCAGCGAATAGAGACCGCCATAAGTCAGGCCGGTAACGGCGGTGATTCCGCCGCCGGCAACGTTGATGAAGAGCTTGTCCCACATCGTGCCCAGGATGTTGTCGCTCAGCAGCGTGAGAACGCCAGCACGATTGAACGTCTCGGAAATCCGCCATGCACGCTCCGTCAAGCGTCCATCGAGCTCGCCGATGATGGTTTCCTTGCCGACGACCCCGGAGCGAACATGACCGGGTCCGAGCATCACGCCGCCAACATAGGTCTTGCCTGCCATGACCCTGTCACGACCGACTACCTCCGAAAGGATGTCTTCGTGGCCAAGGCCGTTTTGCAGCGACATCACGACCGTCTGCGGTCCGATGATCGGCGCCGCCGCCCGGATCGCATCCCGCGTGTGGTAGGATTTGACGAGGACAATGACGAGGTCCGCCACATTGCCGACCTGGTCCGCGGAGGTGCAGGCAGAGACCTTCACGACGGTCTCGGCACCACCTTCGAGCATCCGTAGACCACCGGCATTGATCGCTTCGACATGAGCTCGAAACGGATCGACCAGCCAGACCTCGGCACCGCCGCGCGCCAGCGTGCCGCCGATGGTCGAGCCCAAGGCTCCCGCTCCGATAAAGCAGATCCTCATCCGCACGTTTCTCCCGCGCCTTTTTGGGCGTCGGAGGCGTGGTAGCAATCCACCCTGTATTTGGATATGCTATGATCTTTATATCCATTATTGCAGATTGCAATGAAGCACCGGGACCTCTCCGAGACGAACCTGCTGGAGCCGCGCCTGCTCCGGCTGTTTGACGCGTTGTTCTCCACGGGCAGCGTCACCAAGGCAGCCGAGAGGCTCGGTCAAAGCCAGCCGACCATTTCGATCTGGCTGGCGCGCCTGCGAAGGGAGTTGGACGATCCGCTCTTCATCCGGTCGGCGGAAGGAATGCTGCCGACGCCGCGGGCCGAGGCTCTCATCGGCACGGCCCGGCAGGCGTTGGAGATGCTGCGACGTCTGGCCGAGCTTCGCCCAGAGTTCGATCCGGAGACTGCAAAGCGCCGCTTCGTCATCTGCATGACGGATGCGAGCCACATCACGCTGCTTCCGGCCATCCTCGCCCACGTTCGCCGCGTTGCGCCAGGCATCCGCATCGAAGCGGCGCAGATCGGCGGCGATACCCCGCGAATGCTGCAGTCTGGCGAGGCCGATCTGGCGCTCGGCTACATCTCGGACCTCGACGCTGGACACTTCCAACAGGCACTCTTTCCGCAGGATTGGGTCTGCCTGGCGAACGCAAAACATGTTCGGATCGGCGACCGCATCACGCTGAAGGATTTCGGGCGTGAGGCGCACGTCCTCATTCGCTCCGGCACCGGACATCAGTTGCTCGCCGACGCGCTGAAGGCGCAGCAGATCGTCCTCGATGTCGCGCTCGAGCTGCCGGGCTTCCTGGGGTTACCCGCAATCGTCGGGACGACCGACCTGATCGCCACCCTTCCAAGGCACATTGGCGAAACGCTCGCCCACTATTATGGACTGCGCGTGCTCGAATGCCCGCTGGCGATCACCGGGTTTACAGTGAAGCAATACTGGCATGCCCGCTTCCATCACGACGCGGCAAGCCAATGGCTGCGTGACGTGTGCGGTGAGCTGTTTCAACAGCAGGACGTGCGAGGTCTATATCGTTCCGGCCGGCCAAAGAAACGAAGGCTACGCAATTTGCCGTCGTAATGGGGCGCTCATTGGTCGCGCTATTGCTCGAAGTGTGGTTGCGGGCCTGGATTTGACCATATGGGAATTGGCGAGCCCCACGACGCTCAACATCCCGCTGCAGGGCAAGAAAAGCGGAGTTTTGGTGCCCAGGGGCGGAATCGAACCATCTGGCTTCGCCCTTCGGGCTACGCCGGGACGTGCGTTCGTGCGGATGGTTTGTTGGCTACGGCAGCTGGATGGTGCCCAGGGGCGGAATCGAACCACCGACACTGCGATTTTCAGTCGCATGCTCTACCAACTGAGCTACCTGGGCGTGCTCCAAGAGAGGGGCCAAAGCCCATCGAGCGGGCGGTTTATAGTGGGCTCGGAGCGGCCTGTCCACCCACGCTTCGCGGGGCGCAGCGCGGCTGTGTACAAGGTGGGGCGGGCTCGCCAAAGCAGGCCAACCGTCCTTATAAGGCATTGATATTATTTACTATTCTATGTCGTCCCCGTCGTCGTCCCGGCCGGGGATAACGTAGGAGCCTTTCAGCCAGCGGTTCAGATCGACGTCGCGGCAGCGCGAGGAACAGAACGGACGGGTGGCCTGCGCCTGCGGCTTGCCGCAGATCGGGCAGGTTTTGAGGGGCCCGGCGGGCTTTTTGATTTGGTCGTCCATCGTCGGGATACCTGTACACGAGGTCGGGGCATTCAAGGGCCCGGCGGCAAACAGGATTTTCAGGCCGCCGCGCATGATCCCCGCGGGCCGATCCTACTGTGCATGGGGTTGTTTTCGAGTTCTTGTCAGACCGCGGTGGCGTTGAGCCAGCCGAAGCGGATCGGGAAGCCCTCGCCGCCGAGCAGCGTCGTGGTCTCATAGAGCGGCAGGCCAACCACGTTGCTGTAGGAGCCCACCATCTTCACCACGAAGGAGCCGGCGATGCCCTGCACGGCATAGCCGCCGGCTTTGCCGCGCCACTCGCCTGAGCCGATATAGGCCTGGATGTCATCCTCCGAGAGGCGCTTGAAGCGGACGCGGGTCTCGACCAGGCGCTGGCGGAACGCCTCGCGCGGCGTCACCAGGCAGATCGCGGTGTAGACGCGGTGGTTGCGGCCCGACAGCAGCCGCAGGCACTGCGCGGCTTCGTCCACCAGATTGGCCTTGGGCAGGATGCGGCGGCCGACCGCCACCACGGTGTCGGCGGACAGGATGAAGGCGCCGCGCAGCTCGTCGTCGAGCTGCACGGATTTGAGCGCCGCATCGGCCTTGGCCCTTGCCAGGCGATTGGCGCAGGCGCGCGGCAGCTCGCCCCGCCGCGGCGTCTCGTCGACATCGGCCGGCCGGAGCGCATCCGGGTCGATGCCGGCCTGGTTGAGCAGCGACAGGCGCCGCGGCGAACCGGAGGCAAGTACGAATTTGGGGCGGCCGAGCATCAGGTGATTTTTGGGAGATTTGGCAGGGGGTGAATTGCGCGCGGAACCTATCGGAAGGGGGCTGATTTCACAACCCGGGAACCCGGACTTTGCTGATTCGAGGTTTCCGACATGCGTGTGCCCTTAGTCTGTGACGCGGGTGTTACGGCAGCTAGCCGCTCGCAGCACCTACTTTCGCGAACCGTCGCCGGATCCGCATCAGGAGCTGGTCGCAGACCTCGCGGTAGGCCGCGAGCTTCTGGTCGCGGCTGCCCTCCATCGTGGTCGGATCCTGCGTCGGCCAGTATTCGACATCGGCGGCGAGCGTGCGGGTCAGCTCCAGCGCCTTGTGATGCGCCTCCGGCGACAGCGTGATGATGAGGTCGAAATTGAGCCCCTCCCAATCCTCCAGCTCCTCGAAGGTCTGCGGCTTGTGGCTGGAGATATCCTGGCCGAGCTCGGCCATCACGGATACCGCGAACGGATCGAGCTCGCCTTTTCTCGCGCCGGCAGACTTCACGTAGAGGCCTTGCGGAAACATGTGCTGGAGCAGGCTCGCGGCCATCGGCGAGCGCACGCTGTTCATCGCGCAGGCAAACAGCACCGATTGCGGATCGCGTGCGCGTGGCGGACCCGCCATCGCACTTAGGCCCTTTTGGTAGAGGGCATGGCCTTGTCGGAAAACCGCTGCACACTTTTCCGGGCCATGCCCTAGCCCTTCCAGTGCAGGACGGTGATGAGCGTGAACAGCCGGCGCGAGGTCTCGAAATCGACCCGCACCTTGCCCTTCAGTCGCTCCTGCAGCGTGCGCGATCCCTCGTCATGGATGCCGCGGCGGCCCATGTCGATAGCCTCGATTTTATCAGGGGTCGCGGTCCGGATCGCCTGGTAGTAGCTGTCGCAGATCATGAAATAGTCCTTCACGATCCTGCGGAACGGCGTCAGCGACAGCAGATGCGCGACCACGGGCGTACCGTCCTCGCGGCGGATGTCGAACATCAGCCGGTTGCCGCTGATGCCGATATGCAGCGTGAACGGGCCCTTGCCATCCGCGCCATCAGGCGCGAACAGGTTCTGCTCGATGAGATCGTAGATCGCGATCGCGCGCTCGTGCTCGATGTCGGGCCCGGAACGGCCGATCGAGTCCTCGTCGAGGGTTACCGCGACGATACGATTGGTCGAGTCGTCCTGTTCGGGCGGCTTTGTCATGACAGATTGAGGCGCAATCCAATCGAGCGCGAATGGGCATCCAGCCCCTCCGCTTGTCCGAGCGTCATCGCGGCCGGTCCCAGCGCACGCAGCTGGTCCGGGCCGCATTTCAGGATCGAGGTCCGCTTCATGAAATCGGCGACCCCGAGCCCCGAGGAGAACCGCGCCGAGCGCGCCGTCGGCAGCACGTGGTTGGAGCCGCCGACATAGTCGCCGATCGCCTCCGGCGTATGCGCCCCGAGAAACACGGCGCCGGCGTTACGGATCTTTGCGGCAAGCGCCTCGGGATCGCTGGTCATGATCTCGAGATGCTCGGCAGCGATCGCGTCCGCGAGCGGAACGGCTTCGGCGAGATTTTTCACCATGATGACGGCGCCAAAATCGGCCCATGACTTGCCGGCAATCGCGGCGCGCGGCAGCGTCTTCAACTGCGCTTCGACCGCTTTCTGGACGTCGGCGGCGAGACGCGCGGAATCGGTGATCAGGATCGATTGCGCGCTGGCATCGTGCTCGGCCTGCGCCAGCAGATCGGCGGCGATCCAGTCGGCATTGCCGGTGTCGTCGGCAATCACCAGCACCTCGGAGGGGCCGGCGATCATGTCGATGCCGACCTTGCCGAACACCAGCCGCTTGGCAGCGGCGACATAGGCATTGCCGGGGCCGACGATCTTGGCGACAGGCGCGATCGTCGCGGTGCCGTGAGCGAGCGCGGCGACGGCCTGCGCACCGCCGACGCGGTAGATTTCGGTGACACCACCGAGCGAGGCGGCCGCCAGCACCAGCGGATTGAGCTTGCCGTCCGGCGAGGGCACCACCATCACGAGGCGTGACACGCCCGCAACCTTGGCCGGCACCGCATTCATCAGCACCGAAGACGGATAGGCGGCCGTGCCGCCGGGGACGTAGAGGCCGGCGGATTCGATCGCGGTGTAACGCCAGCCGAGCTCGACGCCGAGCGGATCGGTGAAGCGCTCGTCCTTCGGCAGCTGGCGGCGGTGATAAGTCTCGATGCGGTCGCGCGCGAGCTTGAGCGCGTCCAGCGTCGCGGCATCGCAGGCCCTTGTCGCGGTCTCGACCTCGGCCGCCGAGACGCGAAGGCCGGATGCATCCAGCGTCAGCCGGTCGAACTTGGCCGTGGCCTCGAGCAGGGCGGCATCACCGCGCCTCGCCACATCGTCGACGATGGTGCGCACGGTGGCCTCGACGTCGGCCGAGATCTCGCGCTTGGCGGCGAGGAAGGCCGCGAATCGCTGGTCGAAATCGGCGCTGCTGCGGTCGAGACGAACGGGCATTTTGGCTTGGCTTCTGCTGGTTTTACGGCGCGCGGTCCGGCTCACCGGCCCCCTGCTCAATGGCGCGGCGGGGAAGCTGCGTCAACCCTTGGTCGACCCTTGGTCCACCCTTGGGAGGCCCAGCAAACAGCCTGGGCTGCTTCCCCTGGTATACCGGCCGCCTCACCCCTCCCCCTCTATTGCCACTCCCGTTCCCAGTTCGTCCGCCCCGAGATCGGTCAGCTCGCACTCCAGGCATTCGACGTCGAGGCGGATGGCGCCGCCCTGGGCGAACAGCAGCAATGCGCTACCGCCGGGCTCCTCGTTGCGGCCGTCCTGCGGGTGAAACTCGATGCCGACGAGGTCCAGGATCTTGTCCGGTGCGGCCAGGTCGATGTTGCGCGACTTGCAGGCGAGCACGCGGTCGAAACGAAGCGCCGACACCAGCCGGCGCGGCGTGGTCTCGCCGGCGAGTGTCTGCTCCC
The DNA here is from genome assembly GCF_004114955.1 of Bradyrhizobium guangzhouense. Lineage (NCBI taxonomy): Bacteria > Pseudomonadati > Pseudomonadota > Alphaproteobacteria > Hyphomicrobiales > Nitrobacteraceae > Bradyrhizobium > Bradyrhizobium guangzhouense. The sequence goes on along the minus strand of NZ_CP030053.1, from coordinate 1,082,618 downwards.
AGTCCAGCCGGCTCATGCCGACCACCAGGCGCTTCTCACCCTGCCGCCAGATGATGTCGGACGGCTGCACCCGGGCATCCTGCACATGGGCCGAGATCACGGCGAGATCGTCGGCATCGAGCGCGATCAGTTTGAGCTGGGGAGACATCACCGACACTTCTCCTCGAGGGGTTGATCCCGCTTCAACGCGCAGGATCGCCGAAATTTCCGCTCAAATTATCCAGCTCGCGCGCTAGACGCTATTGATATCCTCCATATCCGGTCGCGCCGAAAATGATCACACGCATTCGCCCTGCCGCCGGTCCCCTGTCCCACAAGGGGGGACAGGGTCAGAGCGAACCGCTCAGCTCTTGAAGAACGCCAGCAGGTCCGCGTTGATGGTCTCGGCTTCCGTGGTCGGCATGCCGTGCGGAAAACCCTTGTAGGTCTTCAGCGTGCCGTTCTTGAGCAGCTTGGCCGACAGCGGCGCGGAATCGGCGTAGGGCACGATCTGGTCGTCGTCGCCATGCATCACCAGCACGGGAACATTGATCTTCTTGAGATCCTCGGTGAAGTCGGTCTGCGAGAACGCGACGATGCCGTCGTAATGCGCCTTCGCGCCGCCCATCATGCCCTGGCGCCACCAGTTCTGGATCACCGCTTCCGACGGTTTTGCGCCGGGGCGGTTGTAACCGTAGAACGGACCGGAGGGGAGGTCGCGGTAGAATTGCGTGCGGCTGGCGGCGAGTGCGGCCTGGAGACCGTCGAACACGCTCTTCGGCAGACCGCCGGGATTGGCCTCGGTCTTCACCATCAGCGGCGGCACCGCGGACAGGATCGCGGCCTTCGCGACGCGCGCCTCGCCGTGGCGGGCGATGTAATGCACGACCTCGCCGCCGCCGGTGGAATGGCCGACATGGATGGCGTTCTTGAGATCGAGATGCGCGGTCAGTGCCGCGAGATCGTCGGCGTAATGATCCATGTCGTGGCCGTCGGAGACCTGCGCCGAGCGGCCATGGCCGCGGCGGTCATGGGCGACGACGCGATAGCCGCGGGTGACGAAGAACATCATCTGCGCGTCCCAGTCGTCCGATGACAGCGGCCAGCCATGGCTGAACACGATCGGCTGGCCCGAGCCCCAATCCTTGTAGAAAATCTCGACACCGTCTTTGGTGGTGATGGTGGGCATGAAGTGCTCCTTTGAGAATCGTTTCGGGGCTCGCGGCCCGCGAGCCTGCATCCCGAAGATGGTTGCACGATGATCCGAGGTCGATGCCGCGCACCGCGCGAGGTGGTCAGAATCGGGCGATCAGGCAAATGCCATCGGCCTGTAGCGGCGCCAGGCGCCGATGGTCACGACCACGAAGAACACCAGCACGATGCCCTGCACCACCGCGAACACCGGGCCGGACGGCGGCGCCGGCGGCACGGCCGGCGCGAGCGCGGCGAGCGCCGGGATCTTCAGGAACGACTGAATGATCAGCACGAAGACGTTGAAGTAGAGCGAGATCATCGCAGTCACGATGTAGATCGGCCGCCAGGCGCCTTTGAGCTTCATGCCATAGAGCGCGATGCAGGCGATCGCGAGCAGCACCAGCGAGATGCCGGCGATGATGTAGGAGGGCAAGAGCTCCTTGAACGGAAACAAAAAGCCCGTTGCGTTGGTGAGAATCGTGAACAGCAGGAAGATCGCAGTGAGGCCCGGCATCGGCTTCGAGCCGAGCAGGCCGAACATCACGATCAGGCCCGCTGCGATGGCGATCAGGCTGATGATGACATGGACCAGTGTGAAGGCTTGCAGGCTCATCCCGAGAACCATGACATCTCTCCTATTCTCTGCATTGAGACCAGGAGATTGATATTATGCTCCTCATCGGATTGCCACCTGCGCTGACGTCACATATGCGCGTGCAGCCATGCGTCATCGTGCGAATCGACAAACGCATGGCTGAATTTCTTGCAACGCTGTCAGTAGCCCGGATGGAGCGCAGCGAAATCCGGGGTTCTCGCGCCTGAGGCAATAGTGTCCCGGATTGCGCTCCGCTCGATCCGGGCTACGAGATCAAGAGTTTCACACTTCCTTGGTGTCGAAGATCAACAGGTCGGCACCGCCGCTGGCAAATTTCGGCACGTCGCCGGCGGCCGCCTTGCCGGCTTCGCTGCCGAAGGCTTTCTGGATGTCACCCACGCTATCGAAGGTGAGGATGGCAACGAGGTGAATGCCTGAGGGACCTGCGGGCGATCCGACTGCGCCGGTGCTGACGGCGTATTTCTTCAGGCCGGGAAGTTTCTTGGCGAGCGGAATGTGGGTTTCGGCATAATGCTTGTCGAAAGCGGCAGCGTCCTTGGGCGTCTTGTAGAGCACGACGAGTTCGGCCATTTGAGTCCTCCCGTTGAACATTTGTTCTTCCACGCGAACTGGTCGCGCGATGCGGCGAGTGTCTGTGGGACACGGCAAGATGGCAAGCCTCATTCGACTTGCCGTCTGCTTGTCATATCCTTGACTAAAGCGCCGGTTTTGCGGCGTCGCCGAGATAGCCGTGCAGGGAAGCCACGACCTGCGCGCCTTCACCGATGGCGCCGCCGACGCGCTTGACCGAGCCGGAGCGGACATCGCCGACGGCGTAGACGCCGGGGACGGAGGTCTCGAGCGGCGCCACCAGCTTGCCCTGGTTCAGCTCGGACTGCGCGCCCGTGACGACGAACCCCCCGCGATCGAGCGTCACGCCACAGCCGTCGAGCCATCCGGTGGCGGGATCGGCGCCGACGAACAAGAACAGATTCTTGATGTCGGCGGAATCCTCGTCGTCAGACAGCCGGCTCTTCCAGCGGATCCGCCGCAGCAGCGAGGCCTCGTCGCCCTCGAGCGCCGTGATCTCGGTGTTGAACAGCAACTCGATGTTCGGCGTCGCCTCGATGCGCTCGATCAGATAGCGCGACATGCTGGCGCCCAGGCCGCCGCCGCGGATGATCATCAAGACCTTCCTGGCATGGCCCGACAGGAACACCGCCGCCTGTCCCGCGGAGTTTCCGGCACCGACCAGCGCCACCTCCTCGCCGGCACACAGCTTCGCCTCGACCGGAGACGCCCAGTACCAGACGCCGCGGCCCTCGAACTTGTCGAGGTTGGCGATATCGGGCCGGCGATAGCGCGCGCCTGACGCAACCACCACCGAACGCGAGCGCAAGGGATCGCTGCCGTCGAGCGCGACGGAAAACGCCCCGTCCTTGCGCGTGCAATCGAGCGACTTCACCGTGACGGGAATCATGATATCGGCGCCGAACTTTTGCGCCTGGTTGAAGGCGCGCGCCGTGAGCGCCAGGCCGGAAATGCCGGTCGGAAAGCCCAGATAGTTTTCGATGCGCGCGCTGGCGCCGGCCTGGCCGCCAAAGGCTCTGATATCGAGCACCGCGACCGATAGACCTTCGGACGCCGCGTACACGGCGGTCGCAAGCCCGGCCGGGCCGCAGCCGACGATCGCGACGTCGTAGATGCGATCATTGCGCGGGCCGCCGATCATGCCGATCGCGCGCGCAAGCTCGGTCTCGCCGGGATTGCGCAGCACCTCGCCGCTGGCGGCAACCACCAGCGGCCAGTCCTCGGGCTTCGGCGAATAGCGCGCGATCACCTCGGCGGCGTCGCGATCCCTGTCGGGATCGAGCAGATGATGCGGCTGGCCGTTGCGGGTGAGGAAACTTTGCAGGCGCACCACGCCAGCCGAATGCGAGGGACCGATCAGCACGATGCCGCCGACGCCGGCCTGGAGCAGATTGACCCGGCGCAGGATCAGCGCACGCATGATGCGCTCGCCGAGCTCGGCCTCGGCGACCAGCAGCGCGCGTAGGCGCTCCGGCGGCAGCAGCAGCGTCTTGACGTCGCCTTCGGCGCGGCCATCGACCAACGCCGGGCGGCCGGACAGCTGGCCGAGCTCGGCCAGAAATTGGCCGGGACCCTGGTCGATCAAGGGGGTGATATTGCCAAGACCATCGCGCTGGGTGATGGCGACATGGCCCTCAAGCACGACAAACATGCCCGGACCCGGCTTTCCGGTCTCGAACAGCAGCTCGCCATCCTCATAGGCGCGAAGCTCGCCGAAATGCCTGAGACGTTCGATCTCGGCGGACGTCAGCGTCGGAAACGTCTGCTCGGGGCGGGTGAAGCGCGCCATCTGCGCGTCGTGATCGGCTGTTTGTGATTCGTCCTGCCCCGTGGTCACTGCATGCACTCCAAAAAATATCCAGCCGCTCGCGTCCAAGCTCAGGTCTCGCCAGCGGTCCCCTCATCTAGGGACCGATCGTCATCTTGCGAGGGGTCGGCGCTTGCGGCGCGTTCGCGCGCCTGCGCCTTGCGCCGCTTCAGATTCTCCCGCAGCGCCGATTTGAGGCGGTCGTCGCGCGATGTGCGGTCTTGTCTTGCGTTCCTGTTGATCTCGTCGGCCATCACGGGTCCATCCAGCTCGAGGCGATAACATGCCCGGAGAATGCGGCAGCTCAAGAGGCCTTGATGTCCCGATCGTGCAAAATCCAAAATGGGCCGAATCCGCCGCACCGGCCAACTGGCCAGTTGGCGGGGATCGGAACCGAAATCAGCCGAAGTTCGGTCGTTTCGAGCGGAAATAGCCGTAATATCCCCGATATCGCCCCGATTTTCTCGTTCGGACAGGTCCTGCAAGCTTGCGCAGCGGGGAGGCCTGTGGCAGATATCGGCCCGCTTGGTAGGCCCCTCGGGCGGCCGATTCTGATCCCAGCACATGCTGCCGTAGCTCAGTGGTAGAGCACTCCATTGGTAATGGAGAGGTCGACAGTTCAATCCTGTCTGGCAGCACCATTTCTCATCTTCCGGATAACAATTTTAGCCCCCTGCTGCTGGCGCCCAAGAATGGGTTCGTCGCGCGATACGTTGACAGTCTTCAAGAGCAAGCGCACTCTTCAACCTTTGATTGAGGAGTCTTTCTTGGACAAGATATTTGTGCGATTTGAGACGGACGAACAGAAGATCGACGGGCTACAGACCATAGCGCTGCAGACGGTCGAGGGCGCGCGGCCCAAGTTCCTCTATGCTCAGCCGAACGTGCTGCATACCCCCGCAACGGACGAGATGCGGGCCAGGCTCGAGGCAACGGGAGCGACGATCTTCGAAGACGTTCAGTTTCGCGTGCTTCCAGGCGACGATGAAGCTTACGACGATCTCGACCAGGCCGACCGGTGGATGCAAGCGCCCGATCCTGATACGATCGACGGCTATTCGCTTCGCGACGTCGTTGAACAGATCGGAGCCCCCCGAGCCTGGCAGCATACGAAGGGCGAGGGCGTTACGATCGCAATCGTGGATACCGGAGTTGCAGGCGCGCGCCTCGAGTTTCTGCCTGGACAACGATCCCCCATCGATCTTGATTCCGAATATCTTGGTCAGCATTGGAGTGATCCTGCCGGCCACGGGTCGATGTGCGCGGCGATAGCCGCCGGCTCGCGGGCGGCCGGAGGCCGTTATGACGGTGTCGCGCCGGGTGCAACGATTCTTGCAGCGCGTAGCACGTTGAAGACAACCGATCTCGCCGACATCTACGACGAGCTGCTTCGCGCCCGTATTGAAGGCAACATCGCGGGTCCACTCGTCGTTTCAAACTCGTACGGCCTTTATGTGTGCGACAGCCTGGCGATCCTACCGGAAGACCATCCTTACATGGGAAGTGTCCTTGCCGCGGTAAATAATGGCATCTTCGTTTGCTTCGCCGCGGGCAACAATCACCATGACGTGTGCAAACACGATCCCTATGCGTGCGGGCCAAACACCATTTGGGGTCCCAATTCTCACGATGACATCGTGAGCGTTGGGACGGTCAACAGAGCACTGACCAATCGCGATCCCGCTACGCCTCACGTTGGATCGAGCCGCGGCCCGGGAGAATGGGCCAAGCAAACCTCCAAACCCGATTGCGTCGCGCCCACCTATGGCGAGGTCCCCTGGGGAACAGTCTACCGGAAGATGGGTTGGTGGGGCACATCCGGCGCATGCCCCCAAGTAGCGGGGGCGGCGGCTTTGATGCTGTCGGCCTGCCCCACCCTGACTCCGTCACAGATTGCTGACGGAATCCGGGACACCTGTTCTTTACTCCCAGAGGGTAAAACCTGTGTTGGGCATGGCCTTCTTGATTGCGAAGCTGCTGTGGAGACTGCGATTAAGCTGCGCTCAACCACTTGATTTGGCATAAGTATTGCTTACTTGCTGGTGGCGAATGAAGAAGGTAAGGTAAGGTTTGGGAGAATGACGTGATTCTGAAATTCCCAAACACGGCCGCTCGGGAAGATTTCCTCTCCCGCATGAAGGGTGTTGCGGTAGCGAACATCCGCCTGAAGCCATCCTTCGCCCAGCCTACGGTTGTGATCGTCAAGACAAGTGGTGACGTCACGGAAAATCGCTTGAGGTCGGAACTATCCCGATATCTCGATGGCAGCGTCAAAATCTTCCAGGATGTCGAATTCCGGCCATTAGGCTAGCTTTCCATCGTGCCAGCTCGGATAAGACGAACTCGCAAAGGCGATTGGCACAGACGATAGACATTGGCTGCACTCGCACAGACGTACACACCACGAAATTGGATTGCGATCACGTTGAACGGTTGACGACGCCGAGAGCAATCACGCGCGGATCAGCGCTCTCGCGGCATCAAACGCCCGAGTTTTGCCCGCCTGTTTCGCCCTCCTCTTCCGAAGAGGGCGCAGGGAAGACCGGGTGCCGACGGGCACCCGCGGTCCGCTGCGCGAAAATGTAGCGCAAGGAAACCGCACAGCAGCATACAGGTGACGCCGAATACTCTGCCTTCCCTGCGCGATGGTTGGACGGCTTATGACGTGCTCTCCCCGGCGACGAATTCTCGTTGTCACCGTCGCCTCACGGAATTCACCGACACCGCGCCGGTTGACGCCAGTATCGCCTCCGCAAGTGCTCGGCCGTAGCGACGACGGCCAGGACCACACGGTTTTGCCGTACGCATAGGCGCCGTTCGTACGACACGGCTTGTGCCGGGCTCACGGGGTTCGGCTCAATCCTCTGCCCGCCCTGCCCTCACATCCGCGCCGGCGCTGCCGCGTCCACCGCATCCCCAACCCACGTTCGTGACGACGTACGATCGCCCCTCTCCATCGGGCCGGGATGGCGAGACAATGCCGCAAAACCGAATTTCGGTAAAGTGGAATGTTTTTGCGGCAGGGGGTTGACGGGGTTTGGCGGGAGGCGGGTGTTTTGCCCGACGGGTCGGAGCGGCGCGCACGGTGCACCGAAGATTCCGACCTGTTCGGCCGCGCAGGTAAGGTTAATTCTTCCTTTCGATTGTCGGTAAAATTTTATCTATTATCGTCCCGGCCATTCAAGACGAACCGGGGGCTTCCGATAGTGTTTGCGTTTTGCCTGATCGTGACTGGGACTGCGTTGCTTCTCTCCGGCCTGGTTGCCTTCGGCCTTCATAGAAACTCGCTGCACTCATTGGCGTTGCTGTAGCCGTATCAGCGAGCTTTTGTAGGATGGGCAGAGCGATTAATCCGCAGTAGTTCGAAGAGCGAAGGCGGAAGCGATACCCGTCCTACACACCTGCGTCAGTCCCCCGCCTGATGTCCCGTGATGCGATTGTCGGCGCGCCTTAGCCGCCGGCACAGCTCGCGATTGATGTTTTGCAGGACGATCACATAGGCGTGGATGTCGGCCTTGTAGCAGGCATAGAGTTTTTGCGCTGTCAGCTCGTAGAGAGCGGTCTCGCTCTCCGCGACCACCGTGGCGGAACGGTTCTGCATCTCGATCAGCGTCATCTCGCCGAAGAAATCGCCCGGCTCCAATGCGGACAGCGGGATGACGCCCCCCGCATTCGCCTGCTTGCTCACCGCAAGGCGGCCGGACTTGACGATGAACATCGAGCGTCCCGGCTCGCCTTCGGCGACAATTGCCGCGCCGGCCTCGAACTGGCGCTCGACCAGCATCGAGATCAGAAGGTCAAGACTGGTATCCGACAGACCGCCGAAGAACGGCGTCGCGAGCAGGAACGCTTTTAGATCGGGGGAACCGGCCGTCATCGGGCGAGGATACGCTTCGCGACCACTTGCGACAAGCAGGACGCAGGACGGCGCGAGCTTCGCACGGGCTCTACCCATCCGAGGCGCCAACACTACATGTGAACTCAAACGACGCGCAGCCCTTCACCGGTACGTCCCATGATCCCCTTCTCCGTGCTCGACCTCGCGCCCATCAAACAGGGCTCCGACGCCGCACAGGCATTCCGCAATTCGCTCGATCTGGCCCAGCATGCGGAACGATGGGGCTTCAGGCGATTCTGGCTCGCCGAGCATCACAACATGATAGGCATTGCGAGTGCGGCGACATCGGTGGTGATCGCCCACGTCGCAGGCGGCACCAAGACGATCCGCGTCGGGTCCGGCGGCGTGATGCTGCCGAACCATTCGCCGCTTGTGATCGCCGAGCAGTTCGGCACCCTGGAGTCGCTCTATCCCGGCCGGATCGATCTCGGACTCGGCCGCGCGCCGGGCACCGACCAGCTCACCGCGCGTGCGATGCGGCGCGACCTGGCGACGGCGGCCGAGAATTTTCCGCATGACGTGCTGGAATTGCAGGCGCTGCTTGGCGATATCAAGCCGAACCAGGCGATCCGCGCCGTGCCCGGCATGGGGACGAAGGTGCCGCTGTGGATTCTCGGCTCCAGCATGTTCGGCGCCCAGCTTGCGGCCATGCTGGGCCTGCCCTTTGCGTTTGCCTCGCATTTCGCGCCGCAGATGCTGATGCCGGCACTGCGCGAATACCGTGCTCGATTCGAGCCGTCGGCGCAGTTGGAAAAGCCCCATGCCATGGTCGCCGTCAACGTGTTCGCCGCCGACAGCGATGCCGAGGCGCAGCGCCTGTTCACCTCGCTGCAGCAGCAATTCATCAATTTGCGTCGCGGCACGCCCGGCCAGTTGCCGCCGCCGGTCGACGACATGGACGCACTGTGGTCGCCGGCCGAGAAGGCCGGCGTCGCGCAGTCGCTGGCGATTTCCGCGGTCGGCTCGCCCGCGGTGGTCGAGGAGAAACTAAAGGCGCTGATCGCGGACACTGCGGCGGACGAGCTGATGACCACTGGCCAGATCTATGACCACGCCGCCCGGCTGCGCTCATTCGAGATCGCCGCAGAGGTGCGGGACCGGCTGGCGGGGCGGGTGGAACCGATCGGTCGTTAGATCACGACAAAATCGCGTCGGGATGAGGTCACCTCTCCCGAAGGGAGAGGTCGGATCGCATCGAAGATGCGGTCCGGGTGAGGGATTCTGGTCTCACCGGCCGCTGCGGCCCCTCACCCGGATTGCTCAGGCGCGCAATTGCGCGCCAAAGCAATCCGACCTCTCCCCGTTGGGGAGAGGTGAGTCTACGCCGCCCTGATCGAGCTCATGAAGCTGGCGACGCCGCGCTTGAGGCGGGCGCTTTCGCCGGCGAGCGACTGCGCGGCCGACTGCACCTGGGCGGAGGCGCCGCCGGTCTCGGAGGCGCCGCGCTGCACGTCGGCTATGCTGGTCTCGACCTGAGAGGTGCCTTCGGCAGCACGCTGCACATTGCGGGAGATCTCCTGCGTGGCGGAGCCTTGTTGCTCGACTGAGGTCGAGATTGCCGACGAGATCTCCGAGATCTTGCCGATGGTCGCCCCGATCTCCTTGATCGCCGCGACCGAATCGCGCGTCGCCGACTGGATGTCGGTGATCTGCTGGCTGATCTCGTCGGTCGCTTTCGCGGTCTGTTCCGCCAGCGACTTCACTTCGGAGGCGACGACCGCGAAGCCGCGGCCGGCCTCGCCCGCGCGCGCGGCCTCGATGGTCGCGTTCAGCGCCAGAAGGTTGGTCTGGCCGGCGATGGTCTGGATCAGATCGACGACGTCGCCGATGCGGCTTGCCGCCTGCGACAGCTCGCTGATGCGGCTGTCGGTCTTCTGCGCCTGACTGACGGCCTCGCCCGCGATCCGCGCCGAGGTCTCGACCTGCCGGGAGATCTCGCCGATGGAGGAGGCAAGCTCCTCGCTGGCGGCGGCGACCGAATGTACGTTCGCCGAGGCCTCGCCCGACGCCGTGGAGGCGCGGTTCGAGACCTGCGCCACGGTGTCGGCCGTCTTGGACAGCGTCGTCGACGATTGCTCGAGCTGACCGGCGGCAACCGAGACCAGCTCGATGATCTCGCCGACCTCGCGCTCGAACTGATCGGCGAGACGGTTCATGTCCACCTTGCGCGCCTCGCCCTGGCGCTGCTCGGTGACGGCCTGCTCCTCGCGCAGACGATCGGTCTCGATCATGGCGTCGCGGAACACCTGCACGGTGCGCGCCATCTCGCCGATCTCGTCGCGGCGGTCGGCATGAGCGACCGGCGCATCGAGCTGGCCGGCGCTGAGCGAGGCCATGCGCTCCTTCAGGCCGGTGAGCGGCTTGACCACGCTGCGGCCGACGGCCCAGGCGATCATGATCGAGATCAGCATCAGGACGGCGATCACGACGGAGGCGGTCTGCACCATCGACCAAAACGAGCTGTCGACCTCGGACATGTATTCGGCCGAACCGATCATCAGGTTCCACGGCGCGAAGCCGCGGGTGAAGGCGACCTTGTCGAGCGGCGTCGCATCCGCGCCGCTGCGGCGGAACGAATAGCGCAGCGTGCCCTGGCCCTTCCTGGCGATGTCCATCAGCGCCACCGCGAACAGCATGCCATTGGCATCCTTGTTCGGACGCATGTCCTTACCGACAAATTGCGGGATGCCGGGGTTGGAGACGCAAAGGCCGGTCTCGTAGTCGTAGATATAGGCGTAGTTGCCGTGGTCTTCGTACCAGACGTAATTGTTGGCTTCGAGGAAGCGCTTCTTGGCCTCCTCCTCGGTCATCTGGCCGGCCTTGTAGGCCTTGTAATAGCCGTCGGCGAGGTTCCAAACGATATCGACAGCGGCATGCGCCTTCTCGACTCGCTCGGTGACGAGCTGGTTGCGCGCGATCCACAGCACGGTGGAAGCCACCAGCGCCATGCAGACCGCGCCGACCAGCGTCATGAGGGCGAGCTTGGCGCCGATCGAGCGCAGCGAAAACAGGTCCTTCAGAGCCGGCATTCTGCCTCTTCGATGTTGCTGGGAGCCGTGCCATCGGGACTGAGGCAGCAGGCGATCACATTGGCGAGAATGCGAAAAGTAGCGGCAATTCGTTAAGAACTCAGTTACGTCCCGTCACGGGTGTGGCGAACGCCAGGCAAAAACACACAAAATCAAGCTGTCAACGGCTGACGCATGACCTCGATCTGTGGCAAATCTCCGGAAACTGACCGAGGAATTAACGAGGCCGCCCATGCCCGCGCCAAAACCGCCCGCCTTCGAGACCCTGAGCCTGCATGCGGGCCAGCATCCGGATCCCGCGACCGGCGCCCGGGCGGTGCCGATCTATCAGACCACGTCCTACGTATTCCAGGATTCCGATCACGCCGCGGCACTGTTCAATCTGGAGCGCACCGGCCACATCTACACGCGCATCTCCAATCCGACCACCGGCGTGCTGGAGGAACGGCTTGCGGCGCTGGAAGGCGGCGTCGGTGCGATCTGCACCGCGAGCGGCATGGCCGCGCTGCATCTGGCCATCGCGACGCTGCTCAATGCCGGCGACCACATCGTGGCGTCGAGCTCGCTCTATGGCGGCACCATCAACCTGCTGGCGCACACGCTGCCGCGCTTCGGCATCACCACAACTTTCGTGAAGCCGCGCGATCACGATGCGTTCCGGAAGGCGATCAAGCCGAACACGAAGCTGGTGATCGGCGAGACCATCGGCAATCCCGGGCTGGAAGTGCTCGACATTCCCAAGGTCGCGGCAATCGCGCATGAGGCAAGGATTCCACTGCTGATCGACAACACCTTTGCGACGCCCTATCTCAGCCGGCCGATCGAGCTCGGCGCCGACATCGTGATGCATTCGGCGACCAAATGGATCGGCGGCCATGGCATCGCGATCGGCGGCGCCATCGTCGATGGCGGCCGCTTCGACTGGCGCGCCTCCGGGAGATTCGGCGTGCTGACCGAGCCCTATGGCGGCTATCACGGCATCGTCTTCGACGAGCAGTTCGGCACCGCGGCCTTCATCATGCGCGCGCGCACCGAAGGCCTGCGCGATTTTGGCGCCTGCCTGTCGCCGACCAACGCGTTCCAGCTGCTCCAGGGCGTGGAGACGCTTGGCGTGCGCATGGACCGCCACATGCAGAACACGCATCTGGTGCTGGAGGCGTTGAAGTCCAACAAGGCGGTCGACTGGGTGCTGCATCCGTCGCTGGAGAACCATCCCGACTATCAGCTCGCCAAGACGCTGCTGCCGCGAGGCGCCGGCTCGATCATCTCCTTCGGCATCAAGGGCGGCCGGCCCGCGGGCCGCAAGTTCATCGAGCAGCTGCGCATGATCAGCCATCTCGCCAATGTCGGCGACGCCAAGACGCTGGTGATCCATCCGGCTTCGACCACGCATCAGCAGATGGACGCCGAGCAGCTCAAGGCTGCCGGCATCGGCGAGGAGCTGGTGCGGCTGTCGGTCGGCATCGAGACGGCCAGCGACATCATTGACGATCTCGCGCAGGCGCTGCGCATCTCGCAGAAGGTCTGACACCATGAAGCTTTCCGTTGATGGCGCCGAGGTATTTGCCGCAACCGGCGGCCGCGAATTCGACAAATCCCTGCCAACGGTCGTCTTCCTTCATGGCGCCGGCTTCGATCATTCGACCTGGGCGCTGCATACCCGCTGGTTCGCCCATCACGGCTTCGGCGTGCTGGCGCCTGACCTGCCCGGCCACGGCCGCTCGGCCGGTCCGTCGCTGGAAAGCATCGCGGAGATGGCGGATTGGACTGCGGCGCTGCTCGGCGCGGCGGGCGCGACCAAGGCGCATCTGATCGGCCATTCCATGGGATCACTGATCTCGCTGGAGACAGCGGCGCGCCACCCCGACAAGGTCTCGGCGCTGAGCCTGATCGGTACGGCGGCGACCATGACGGTCGGGCCGGATCTGCTGAAGGCCGCCGAAGCCAATTCGCAGGATGCCAACGACATGGTCTCGATCTGGGGCCTCGGCTTCAAGGCCGAGCTCGGCGGCAGCCTCGCGCCCGGCCTGTGGATGCATGGTGGCGCACAGGCCGTGCTGCAAGCTTGCGAGCCGGGCGTGCTGTTCAGGGATTTGTCGGCCTGCAATGCTTACGCAAACGCGTTTGCCGCGGCCGCGAGCGTCAAGGTGCCGACGACCCTGATCCTCGGCGAGCGGGACATGATGACCCCCGCAAAGGCCGGCAAGGCGCTTGCGGCGGCGATCCCGCACGCCAAGACCGTCGTGGTGCCGGGCGCCGGCCACATGATCATGGCCGAGCGCCCCGATGAATTGCTCGCCGCATTGAAGGGCTGATAAGGATCAATCGACGCGCCAGCGCGTTGCCGCAGGCGACTTCGTCTCGCGATGAGTTCAACACCGCCCCGCGACCCTCCGTGATACGCTTCGCTCGATCACAAAGCAGAAGAGCGGGAGATCAAAACATGGCGGACGACCTGAAAGGGCGCGTAGCGCTTGTCACGGGCGGCTCGCGCGGCATTGGCGCCGCGGTCTGTCGCGCCCTCGCCGCCGCAGGCGCTGCGGTGGCGATCAACTGCCGCGAGAGGATCAGCCAGGCCGAGAAGCTGGCGGGCGAGCTCGGCGAGCAGGGCGGACGCGCGATCGTCGCCGCCGCAGACGTCTCTCAGCGGGACGCCGTGGCCGATATGGTGGAGCGCGTCACGGCCGGGCTCGGGCCCATCGACATCCTCGTCAACAATGCCGGCATCGCCATCACCCGCGGTGTCGACGATCTCACCGAGGACGATTTCGACCGCACCATCCTGGTCAATCTGAAATCCGCCTTCCTCTGCACCCAGGCGGTGCTGCCGGCGATGCGCGCGCGGAAGTGGGGCCGCATCGTCAACGTCTCCTCGGGCGCGGCCCGAGGCGCCGGTTCGATCGGCCCGCACTACAATGCCTCCAAGGCCGGCATGGAGGGCCTCACACGGGGCTATGCCGCGCGGCTGGTGAAGGAAGGCATCACCGTCAACGCCGTGGCGCCGTCGCTGATCGAGACCGACATGATGAGCGGCCAGCCGCAACTCATCAGCCGCATCCCGCTCGGCCGCTTCGGCACCGCGGACGAGGTGGCGAAAGCCGTGATGCTGCTGGTGGACAATGCGTATATGACCGGGCAGACGATCGCGTTGAGCGGCGGGATGGCGTTTAACTAAAGAGGTCTCGCATTAGCGACACGCGCGATATTTCCTTCTCCCGCAAGGGGAGAGGGGAAGAAGAGGCAGCTCACCACATGGTCGCCGCAGCGCGCTCCGGCCAGATGCGGTCATACTCGGCGCCGCCGACCTTGTTCTGGCTCATCTCGGCGAGAATCTGCCCCGGCGTCGGCAAAGTCTTCGGGTCGATGCGCTTGTCGGGATTCCAGAGGTCGGCGCGGACGATGGCGCGGGCGCATTGAAAGTAGATCTCGTCCACATTCATCACCATGACACTGCGGGGCGCCTTGCCTTCGACCTTGAACGACGCCAGCAGCTCGGGATCGACGGAGAGATGCGCCCGGCCGTTGGCGCGGACCGCGTTGCCGGAGCCGGGGATCAGGAACATCAGCGACACGCGGGGGTCACGCACGATGTTGCGCAAGGAGTCGACCCGGTTGTTGCCGCGGCGATCCGGCAGCATCAGCGTCTTGGGATCGTGGATGCGGACGAAGCCGGGCAGATCGCCGCGCGGCGAGCAATCAATGCCCTCAGGCCCGATGGTGGCGAGCGCCGCAAAGGGCGCCTTCTCGATGAAGATGCGGTAGAGCGGGGTGACGTGGTCCGCCACCTTGACGGTCGAGGCGTCGTTGGTGGCGCCGTAGATGGCTTCCAGCTGTTCGACCGTTTCGATCACCGACATTCCAGTCTCCTCGTTTTGCCGGCTACAGATTCTCGTTTTGACGCGTTTTCGTCACGCGAACCGGAGGCCACTTCGCTCGAAAACGCTCTACTGCCAGTCTTCATTCCTGATCACGCGCAGGAGCTGACGGCTGTGATACTCCGCGCTGCCGGCGTTGAGGATGGTGACATCGGCATTGGCCGCTGCGTCGTCGACGCTGCGCGCGAGCCGGTCACCGATATTGCCGTCGCTGTTCCGCGCCCGCGCGGCGAGTCGCTGCGCCAGCACGTCCGGCGGCGCCGTGATGGCGACCACGACGACGTTGGCATAGGCCTGGCGCAAGGCGGAAATCACGGTGCGCGAGACGTTGACGACGACGACGCGCCCGGCACGGATATCGTCGTTGATCTCGCGCGGCAGCGCGTAGGAATGTCCATGCGCATCCCAATGCACGGCGAAATCGCCGTGCTCGCGGGCGCGGGCGAATTCATCCGGGCTCACCGCGATGTTGTCCTCGTCGGCGGAGGATGCACGCGTCACGACGCGGCGCGGAAAGACGATGTCGCGATCGCCGGCGCACGCCGCCTGCGCCAGCCGCAGTAGCGTATCCTTGCCGGCACCGCTCGGCCCGACCACGAGCACGAGCCGGCCGGGACCAATCGCACCCGCCTTGTCCTGCGCCATGGTCGCGACCTCGCTCATGCGACGCGGCCCCCTTCGCGCCAGACGCTGCGCACCACGGGAACGCTGCCGGCGACATGCACGCGGATCAGATCGGCCCGCTTGCCGATTGCGATCTCGCCGCGATCGGTGAGGCCGACCGCATCGGCCGGCGCCTTGGTCACGGTGCGAACGGCCGCCGGCAGGCTGATCGAGGGCGCATGCTCGGGCAGTTGTAGCGCGCCCATCAAGAGGCTCGACGGGATGTAGTCCGACGAGAGGATATCGAGCAGACCTTCGCGGGCGAGATCGACCGCGGCGATGTTGCCGGAATGCGAGCCGCCGCGCACCACGTTGGGCGCGCCCATCAGGATGTCGATGCCGGCCTGATGCAGGCCGCGTGCGGCCTCGATCGTGGTCGGGAACTCCGCCACCGCCACGCCGTCACGGATGGCGTCCACAACGTTCTCCTCGGTGGTGTCGTCATGGCTCGCCAGCGGAATCCTGTACTGATGCGCCAGCGCCACGATCTCGCGCATGTTGGCCGCGGCATACTTCTTCTGGTAATCGAAACGCCTCGCAAACAGCTCGTCGAGCTGGGCATCGGTCATGCCGCCGCCCTTGCCACGGTAATAGTCGCGCAGCTTGACCTCATCGCGGAACTGGCGCTGGCCGGGAGTGTGGTCCATGAGCGACATCAGCTTGACGTCGGGACGGTCGATCAGCTCCTTGGCTTCCTCGACGACGCTCGGCATCGGGATTTCGCAGCGCAGGTGCAGGAAGTGATCGGCGCGCAGCAGGTTCGAATCGCGCGCGGTGGTGATGGCGGCGGCAAGCACGCCGGCGCGGCCATCGACCTCCTCGGCGCCGTCCTCGCGCCAGACCCGGAGCGAATCGAACACGGTGGTGATGCCCGAAGTGGCGAGCTGGCCGTCATAGGAGATGACGGCAGCGACCGGATTCCAGAACACCTTTGGGCGCGGCACATAGTGCGCTTCGAGATGGTCGGTGTGCAGCTCGATCAGGCCGGGCATGAGGAGATCGCCGCCGGCATCCTCGGCCCCGGTCGGCGCCCTGCCCTCCCCGATCTCGGCAATGCGTCCATCCGCAAGCCCGAGCCAGCCCTGTTCGATCACCCGGTCAGCCAGCACGATCCTGGCGTTGGCGATGACGGTATCCTTCGGCTTCATTTCAATGTCCTTCAAGCCGCGGCGGCAAAGCTGGTGACGTCGACGATGCGGTCGGCAATCAAATGGCGGATTTCATCGTCATGGACAATCGCGACCATGGCAACGCCCTGGCGTTTCTTCTCGGCGACCAGTTCGACCACCACGGCGCGGTTGGCGGCGTCGAGCGACGCGGTCGGCTCGTCCAGCAGCAGGATCGGCAGGTCCGAGATGAAGCCGCGCGCGATGTTGACGCGCTGCTGCTCGCCGCCGGAGAAGGTCGCAGGCGGAAGCTGCCAGAGCCGCTCGGGGATGTTGAGGCGATGCAGCAGCTCGCCGGCGCGCGCCTGCGCATCTGCGCGGGTCATGCCGCCAGCGATCAGAGGTTCGGCGACGACGTCAATGGTGGCAACGCGCGGTACCGCCCGCAAAAACTGGCTGACATAGCCGATGGTCGCTCGGCGTACATTGAGGACCTGCCGCGGCTCGGCGGTGGCGAGGTCGATCAGCGTGCCGCGGTGGCGGATGCCGATGCGGCCGGAGTCACAGCGGTAATTGCCAAAGATCATCTTCAGGATCGACGATTTGCCGGCGCCTGACGGCCCCGATAGCACGACGCACTCGCCCGGCTGGACCTGAAAGGTCACGCCCCGTACGACCGGCAGTTCGATGCCGCCTTGCAGGTGCATCGTAAAGGTCTTGCTGGCGTCGGCGATGTCGATCATGGCGGTCATTGGCAGGCTCATGTTGCAAAGTTCATGGCGGCAGAATCGAGGAGACGAGGAGCTGGGTATAGGGCTCGCGCGGATCGTCCAGCACCTGGTCGGTGAGACCTGTCTCGATGACGCGGCCGCCTTTCATCACCATCACGCGATGCGAGAGGAGGCGCGCGACCGCGAGATCGTGGGTCACGATGACGACTGCGAGATGCAATTCAGCGACGAGATTACGCAAGAGGTCGAGCAGGCGGGCCTGAACCGACACATCAAGTCCGCCGGTCGGCTCGTCCATGAACACCAGCCGCGGGCCTGTGACGAGGTTACGCGCGATTTGCAGGCGCTGGCGCATGCCGCCGGAATAGGTGCGCGGCGCATCGTCGATGCGCGCGACGTCGATCTCGACCCGCGTCAGCCAGTCGGAAGCGGACTCGCGAATCCGGCCGTAATGGTTCCAGCCCACGGCCATCAACCGCTCTCCGACATTGGCGCCGGCCGAGACCGCCATGCGCAGCCCCTGTGCCGGATCCTGGTGCACGAAGCCCCAGTCGGTGCGGAACAGCAGGCGCCGCTCGGCCTCGCCGAGCGCGGCAAGATCGCGGGTGACACCATCGCGCATGCGGTAGGACACCTGCCCGCCGCTGGCGGCGAGCTGGCCCGACAGCATCTGCAACAGCGTCGACTTGCCGGAGCCGGATTCACCGACGATCGCCAGCACCTCGCCGGGATAGAGCGAGAAGGACACGTCACGGCAGGCCACGATGCGGCCGTAGGACTTGCTGAGGCCGTCAGCGATCAGCAGCGGCTGATCGGTTTCCAGAAGATCCTGCTCAGCCATTGGCTCCTCCCTCCGCCTTGTCCTTGTAGGGCGCAGCACTCAGGGCACCGTGATGGCCGGCGGCCTGACGTCCCTCGCAATAGTCAGTGTCCGAGCAGACGAACATGCGGCTGCCCTCGTCGTCGGTGACGATCTCGTCGAGATAGGAATTTTCGGCCGCACAGAGCGCGCAGGGCGCGTTGAAACGGTAGGGCTCGAACGGATGATCCTCGAAATCGAGCGACACCACCTGCGTATAGGGCGGGATCGCATAGATCCGCTTCTCGCGGCCGGCGCCGAACAATTGCAGCGCCGGGCAATTGTCCATCTTGGGATTGTCAAATTTCGGCGTCGGTGACGGGTCCATCACGTAGCGGGCGTTGACCTTCACCGGATAGGCGTAGGCGGTCGCGATGTGACCGAAGCGGGCGATGTCCTCATAGAGCTTCACATGCATCAACCCGTATTCGGCGAGCGCATGCATACGCCGCGTCTCGGTCTCGCGCGGTTCGAGGAAGCGCAGCGGCTCCGGGATCGGCACCTGATAGACCAGCACCTGGCTTTGGTGGAGCGATGCTTCAGGAATGCGGTGGCGGGTCTGAATCACGGTGGCCTCGTCGGTCGACGTCGTGGTCGCAACGCCGGCGGTCTTGGCAAAGAACTTGCGGATCGAGATCGCGTTGGTGGTGTCGTCAGACCCCTGGTCGATCACTTTCAGCACGTCCCTAGGGCCGAGGATCGCGGCCGTCACCTGCACGCCGCCGGTGCCCCAGCCGTAGGGCATCGGCATTTCGCGGCTGGCGAACGGCACCTGATAGCCGGGGATCGCGATCGCTTTCAGGATCGCGCGGCGGATCATCCGCTTGGTCTGCTCGTCGAGATAGGCGAAGTTGTAGGTGGGCGCGTTCATTCCGCGGCCTCCTTTATGGCATCGGGGGCGCTGGCTTCAGGCGAAGCTTCGGCAAATTCCTTGCGCAGCTTGCGCAACAGACCGAGCTCGGACTGGAAGTCGACATAATGCGGCAGCTTCAGATGCTCGACGAAGCCGGTCGCCTGGACGTTATCCGAATGCGACAACACGAATTCTTCATCTTGCGCCGGGGCCAGGGCCTCTTCACCGAGCTCGCGGGCACGCAAAGCACGATCCACCAGCGCCATCGACATGGTCTTGCGCTCGCTCTGGCCAAAGGCAAGACCATAGCCGCGCGTGAAGCACGGCGCTTCCGTCGCCGATCCCTTGAACTGGTTGACCATCTGGCACTCCGTGAGCTCGATCGAACCGAGCGGCACGGCGAAACCGACGTCTTCGGCGGCGAATTCCACCTCGACCTCGCCGAAGCGGATCTCGCCGGCGAAGGGATGGTTGCGGCCATAGCCGCGTTGCGTGGAGTAGCCCATCGCCAGCAGGAAGCCTTCGTCGCCGCGGGCGAGATTTTGCAGGCGCAGGTCGCGGTCCGCCGGAAAGTTCAGCGGCTCCCGCGTGAGATCGCCGACGACGGCGCCGTCGTCCGCCTGCGGCGATGATTCGATCAGCCCGTCGCGGCCGAGAATGTCGGTCACGCGCGGCGTTGGCGCCGTGGACGCTTCGGCCACGGCCGGTGCGTCCGGCACGAAACCCTGGGTGAGCGAGGGATCGAGCAGACGGTGGGTATAGTCGAAGGTCGGCCCGAGGATCTGGCCGCCGGGAATGTCCTTGAAGGTCGACGACACCCGCCGCTGCACCCGCATCGCGCCGGTGTTAACAGGCTCGCTGGCGCCGAAGCGCGGCAGGGTGGCGCGGAAGGCGCGAACCAGAAAGATCGCCTCGATCAGATCGCCGCGCGCCTGCTTGATCGCGAGCGCCGCGAGCTCGCGGTCATAGAGCGAGCCTTCGCTCATGACGCGGTCGACGGCGAGCCCAAGCTGTTCCGAGATCTGGTCGAGCGAGACTTCCGCAACGCTCTGGTCGCCGCGCCTGGCGTTGGCGAGCAGGCGATGGGCGTTCTCGATGGCGCGTTCGCCGCCTTTGACTGCGACATACATGCCTCTAGCCTCCCTTGCTCATGACGCGCGTGGTGCGCGGGATCGCGACCACGGCATCATCGGCCACCAGAACCAGGTCGATGCCGCGCGGAAACAGCGTCTCGTTGAAACGCAGCTGCTCGAACAGATCGAAGGGCTTGAACGAAGCTGCAAGCGTCGCGACGCCGTCGATGCCGGGCCCGCGGAGTTCAAAGTTTCGCCCTGAATCCAGGCTCTCGACCTGAATGATCACGGTGGTCGAACGGTCAGGATATTCGTTGGTGCCGAGCGCAAAGCGCTCGAGATTGGGCAGCAACATGCCGTCGCTGATCAGCGCGAAGGCCGCAATCGAGGAATCCTGAATCACCGGCGCACCGGTGTGGAATTTGAGCCACTTCAGGACGTCTGCGCTCTCGGCCATGCGCGCATCGAGCCAAAGCGGCGTGTCGTGATCGAACAGCGTCAGCGCGATCGCGGCGGTGCCGCGCATCATGGGTCCTGCCGTTCCAGCCATCGGCACGATGCGCTGGACCGTGCCGGGCCGCGCCATCGCGTCCATGACCGAGCGAAAGGTCGATTGCGCCGACAACACCTTGTCGGCGAACCCCGGCGGCAATTCCGCAATCGTTGTCATGGCCTCACCCTTCACCGCGCACCATGGTGTAGAAATCAACCTTCGTCGCAGCCGTCTCTTCGGCCTGCTGCTTGCGTCTGACCATAAGCTGCTCGCGCAACGGTGCGATTACGTCGCGCTGGACCGCCACGCTGAAATCGCGCGATTGCACCAATGCGTCGCACAGGGCGATCAGCCGCGCCTTCTCACTGTCGCGCCCGAGCGTGTAGCCGAAGCCGATCTCGCCGCTGGCAAGCCGCACCGCGGCGCGCGACACGGTCGCCTCACCCAGATTGAACGGCGCGCCGTCGCCGCCGACCCGGCCGCGCAGCATCACCAGACCGTTCTCCGGTTCACGCAAATCCTGATGGCCGGGCAAGGAGATCGTGCGGAGACGGGCGGCGATCTCGCCCGCCTCCGCGTGCGCCAGCACGGCCATGGCGGCCTGGCGCTGGGCTTGCTGCGTGATGTGCTGGGTCACTGAATCCACCGACCGTTTCGACAAAACTTGCCGAATTCAAGTTGTCTATGATACTAGACAACTTGATACGGAAACGCCATGACTGTTTCGTGACAAACGTGTGATTTCCGGGCTAGGCTGGCCGCCGACATGAGTATGCAGGACACCGCCTCTTCAGGCGTCGCGCTGTGGCGCCTCGTTGCCGACGGCATCGAGCGCGGCATCGCGGACGGCCGTTTTGCCGCCGGCGACAAATTGCCGGGCGAGATGGAGATCGCCGAAACCTATCGCGTCAACAGGCATACCGTGCGGCGGGCGCTCGCAGCCCTTGCCGAGCGCGGCATCGTGCGCGCCGAGCGCGGCAGCGGAACCTATGTCGAGGCGCAGAAGCTCGCTTATCCGTTGCGCTCGCGCACACGCTTTTCGGAGATCGTCGGCGCCGAAGGCCGCGAGCCGCATGGCCGGTTGATCGAGGCGTCAGACGATGTCGCAACCCGCGAGCTTGCACGGGAATTGGGATTGAAGACCGGTGCGCCGCTGGTGCGGATCGAGGCGATCCGCCTCGCCGATCGCACGCCGATCTGCGTCTCCACCACCTGGCTGTCGGCAGAGCGGTTTCCGGGCGCCGGCACGGTGTTTTCAGCCACGCGGTCCATGACGAAAATGCTCGAGCATTACGGGATCCGCGACTATCGCCGCGGTGCCACCCGGATCACCGCCGGCATCGTCGATGCGACCGACGCCGCAAGGCTCGACCTGCCGCTCGGGCGGCCGATCCTGGTGGTCGATGCGACGGACCTCGATCTCGAGGGCAGGCCGCTGGTGACGAAGCATTCGCGCTTTGCGGCGGAAAGGGTGGAGTTTTTGGTGGAGCCGTAGACTCTTTCCCTCTCCCCTTGTGGGACCCCTTGTGGGAGAGGGTGGCTCGCCGAAGCGGCGAGACGGGCGAGGGGTATGCCTCCACGAGTCCAATTTGACTTCGCGGAGACATACCCCTCATCCGGCGCTTCGCGCCACCTTCTCCCACAAGGGGAGAAGGGAAGAAAGAAACCTCATGCCACCGCCCGCTTGCCAATGATCGCAAACCGCAGCTTGCCCGAGATGAAATCGATCGCGGCGACGGCGACCAGGATCATCAGGATCAGGAACGACACCTTCTGCCATTCCAGCACGCGGATTTGCTCGGCGAGCTGGAGACCGATGCCGCCGGCGCCGACGATGCCGATGATGGTGGCCGAGCGCGTGTTCGATTCGATGAAATAGAGCACCTGACCGGCGATGACGGGCAACACCTGCGGCATCAGGCCGAAGCGGATCTCGTGCAGCGCGCTGCCGCCCGAGGCGCGAATGCCTTCGACCTGCTTCTGGTCCGCGCCCTCGATCGCCTCCGAGAACAGTTTTCCGAATGCGCCGAAATCCGACACGGCAATCGCGAGCACGCCGGCGAACGGACCGAGCCCTACGACGTTGATCCAGACCAGCGCCCAGATCAGCGTATCGACGCCGCGGATCGAATCGAGGAACCGCCGCACCGGGAAGCGGACGATGTGAGGCACGATATTGCGGGCTGCCAGCAGGCTGACCGGCAGCGCCAGCAGGGCGGCGAGCGTGGTGCCGAGCAGCGCGATCGACAGCGTCTCTCCCAGTGCCTGCAGATAGAGCGGCAGCGACGAGCCGGGATCGGGCGGCATCATCATCATACTGATCCAGCCGAGCTGGCTCAGCCCAGCGATAAAACGCGACGGCGAGAAGTCGAGATCGACCAGGCCGAACACGAAAATCGCAAGCGCCGCCGCGAGCATCGCGGGCGTCGCCAGGCGCGACGACGCCGGGCGGTCGAAGACGTCAGGGTAGCGCGCGCGAAGTTCCGCGGTGTTCACGTCCTGCGGCTTACTCAAGTCCGCGCCTCCCTGCCGAACAGCCGGGCGCGCACCCAGCCGGTGGTGATGTCGATCAGGAAGACGGTGATGATGATGGTCACGAGGATCGCGCTGACGTCGGAGTAGTAGAATTTTCGGATCGCGACAATGAACTCCTGCCCGATCCCTCCGGCGCCGACAAAGCCCATCACCGAGGCCTCGCGCACGTTGATCTCGAAGCGCAGCAGCGCGTAGCTGACATAGCTGGCCGAGACCTGCGGCAGGATCGCAAAGCGCATGCAGGAGATCCAACTCGCGCCGGTGGAGCGGATGCCCTCGACCGGCTTCATGTCGGCATTCTCGACGATCTCGGAAAACTGCTTGCCGAGCGCGCCGGTGGAGTGGATCGCGATCGCGAGCACGCCCGCCACCGGACCGAGGCCGAAGGCCATCACGAAGATCAGCGCGAACACGATGCCGGGCACAGTGCGGGCGAATTCCAGCAGCCGCCGGACGGTGAAGCGCAGCCAGGACGAAGGCGCGGTGTTCTCAGCCGCGAAGAAATTGAGCACGAACGCGAGCACCGCACCGATCAGCGTGCCGACATAGGAGATCAGCAGCGTCTCGCCGAGCAGCTTGAGCCAATTGTGCAGCCCCCAGAACCACTCTCGAAAGTCGGTCCAGACCCGCTGACCGCTGTCGAGGGTGAGGATTCGATCGAAATAGCTGACGAAATTGCCGAGATAGGTGAAGAAGGTGCGCAAATTCACTTCGGCACCGATCGAAGCCACGATCAGCGCGGCAACGAAGACGGCGAGGCTCGCCAGCAAGCGCAAGCGCTTGCGCGCGACCGCCCTGCGATATGCGGCGTTCAGGACGGCGAGCTGCTGGTCGGGAAGGAGCGAAACCGCAATCGTCATCGAAGGCACAGATCCATCACGACAGATCCATCAAGAAAAGAGCCGGGTCCGTCGACCCGGCTCCAGTACGTCGTCCCGACGAGCTCAGGACGCCTTCTTACGCAGATTGTCGACGAACTTGATCAGCTCGATGGTCTTGTCGTAGTCCTGGTTCGTGATCGGCTCCCAAGGCTTGTTCTTGCCGTCGGAGAGCTTGTTGTAGGCCTCTGGGTCCTTCTTTGCCGCGTCCATGAACGCCTGCTTGATCGCCGCCTTCATGTCGTCAGGCAAATCGCTGAGATAGGCATAGGGCGAGTTGATGATCAGATCCGACTTCACGATGATGCGGAAATCTTCCTTCTTCATCGGCGTACCGTCGGACGACTTCACCATGCCCTTGTTGAGCATGCGGGTGAGGTTCGAATCGTCGTCCGCGTTCCACCAGTTGGCGGCGACGTCCACCGTGCCCTGGGCCAGCGCCAGCACGGCGTTCTCGTGGCTTCCGGTGAACACCACCTTCGAGAAGAAGGAATCGGGATCGATGGCGAGCTGGTTCAGCTTGTAGCGGGGCATGTTGTTGCCCGACGTCGAATTCGGATCGACCAGGCCGAGATTCTTGCCCTTGAGGTCCTCGATCTTCTGGTAGGGCGACTTCGCCAGGACATAGAACACCGAATAGTAGCCCTTCGAGCCGTCGGAATTGACGTCGATCGCAAACGCATCGGTCTTCACGCCGGTGAGCCGGGCGCGCGAGAACGACGCCGGACCGTAATAGGCGACCTGGATGTTGCCGGCGCGCTGGCCCTCGATGACGGCGGCGTAGTCATTGGCCACGCGCAGCGTCACCTTCACGCCGAGCTCCTTCGAGAGATAGTTGGCGAACGGCGTCCAGCGCTCAGTGACACCCGAAGCGTTCTCCGCCGGGACCACGGCGAAGGTGATCTCCGGATATTTCGTCTTCCAGTCTTCGGCGGAAGCGGATCCGGCAAAGGTCAGCGCGGCGGCGCCGGCAAGAATGAGTCTGCGAGTGATCATGTTAGCCCTCTTCCCAGGTTGAGGTCGGTTGAAGCGAAAGTGACGATGCGGAGCCGCTCAGGCCGCCGCAGCCGTTCCGAGTGCCGGAACGCCCTCGGGCGCCGGCGCAGGCATGCCACCCATGACGTCGGCGGCTTCGAGATCGTAGAGCTCACGCGCGACAAGATCGGTCAGCGCGGACGGCGCGCCGTCGAACACCACCCGTCCCTGCGCCATGCCGATCAGGCGATCGCAATAGCTGCGCGCCAGATCGAGCGAATGCAGGTTGCAGAGCACGGTGATGCCGAAATGCTTGTTGATGCGCAGCAGCGCATCCATGACGATCTTGGTGTTGCGCGGATCGAGCGAGGCGATCGGCTCGTCGGCGAGGATGATGTCGGGCTGCTGCACCAGCGCCCGCGCGATCGCGACGCGCTGCTGCTGCCCGCCGGAAAGCTGATCGGCGCGTTGGGCGGCGAGCGCCGCGATATCAAACTGTTCCAGCGCCGACATCGCCAGCGCCTTGTCCTGCTCGGGCCAGATCTGCGAGAGCGAGCGCCAGGCCGGCATGGTGGCAAGGCGCCCCATCAGCACATTGGTCAGCACGTCGAGGCGGCCGACCAGGTTGAATTGCTGGAAGATCATCGCCGATCGCGCCCGCCACTGCCGCAATTCCTTGCCGCGCAGCGCGGTGACGTCGAGGCCATCGAACAGGATGCGGCCCTGCGTCGGCGTCACCAGACGATTGATGGTCCGCAGCAGCGTCGACTTGCCGGCGCCGGAGCGCCCGATCACACCGACGAAGCCGCCGGGGGAGATTTGAAACGAAGCGTCGTCCACCGCGGCTTTTGCGCCGAAGCGGCACGTCAGACCTTCAACCACCAGCATGCAGGGCTCCAGAATAGCTCGAGCCCACCGCTATCCTCGGCGGTTGACACTTGTGTGACATGCACAACGCGGTGCGGCGATCCTACACACATCATCCCCTGTCATCGCGTCGTCATGACATCGTCATCAAGCCACCCGAAGAGATGCGCCCGCCCTCAAACGCCCGGATGCAACATGGCCAAAGTGCTATCGGTCGAGCCGACCATCGATCCTTCGGCGAAGCTGCATGAGGTCAGGCTCGGCGCCTATACCGAGGTCGGCGCCCGCACCATCCTGCATGAAGTCGCGATGGGGGATTACTCCTATGTCGTCAATGACGCGCAGATCACCTACACGACCATCGGAAAATTCTGCTCGATCGCGGCGATGACGCGCATCAATCCCGGCAATCATCCGATGCATCGCGCCACGCAGGCGCATTTCACCTACCGGTCCAGCGCTTACTTTCCTGGCGAAAGCGACGACACCGATTTCTTCGACTGGCGGCGCCAGCATCACGTCCACATCGGCCATGACGTCTGGATCGGCCATGGCGCGATCGTGCTGCCCGGCCGCAATATCGGCACCGGGGCGGTGATCGCGGCCGGCGCCATCGTCACCAGGGACGTGCCGGCCTATACCATCGTCGCCGGCAATCCGGCGCGTATCGTGCGTCGCAGGTTCTCGGAGGAGGTTGCCGGACGGCTGGCCAGGCTGGCATGGTGGGACTGGGATCACGACAAATTGCGGTGCGCGCTGCCCGATTTCCGCACGCTCGCAATTGAAGATTTCCTGTCGGCATACGAAGCAAGGGCAAGTTCCTCCTCCAGCAAACGAAGCGCGGTCGCGTGACAGACATTTTCATCGAGGGTGGCCGGACCCTGATTGGCTCCGCGCTTGCCGAAACATCGCTCGCCCTATCCGGAACCGACATTGCGCAGATCGATGCGACACGCGGCCGCGCGCGGCTTGCGATCGATGCGCGCAACCTGCTGGTGCTGCCTGGAATCGTCGACCTGCATGGCGACGCCTTCGAGCGGCAGATGATGCCGCGCGCCGGCGTCGATTTCCCGATCGACCTCGCGCTCGAGGACACCGACCGCCAGGTCATCAGCAACGGTATCACCACGGTGTTCCACGCCACGACCTGGTCGTGGGAGCCGGGCCTGCGCAGCGCCGACAACGCACGGCGCTTGCTCGAGGCGATCGAGCGGCAGCGCCCGCACTTCGCTGCCGACACCCGTTTCCATTTGCGGCACGAAACCTTCAATCTCGATGCCGAGGACGAGATCAGTCAGTGGCTGGCCGAAGGCCGCGTCGACCTGTTCGCCTTCAACGACCATATGGACGGGGTCGTTGCCGACATCTCCAATCCGCGCAAGCGCAACCGCATGGTGGAGCGCACCGGCCTGTCCAGCGAGGATTTCGACAAGCTCGTCGCGCATATCGTTTCGCGCGCGGCCGATGTTCCGGCCTCGATCACCCGGCTCGCAGCAGCGGCTCGCGCGGCTGAGGTGCGGATGCTGTCGCATGACGATGAGACGCCGGCAATGCGTCGGGATTTTCGCGGCATGGGCGTGAGGCTCGCCGAGTTTCCGGTCAACGAGGAGACGGCGCGCGAGGCAGCCGATCATGGCGATGCCATCGTCTACGGCGCTCCGAATGTCGTGCGCGGCGGCAGCCACACCGGTTGGACCAGGGCGTCGGACATGATCGCAAAGGGGCTCTGCTCGGTGCTGGCCTCGGACTATTATTATCCGGCGCCGCTGCACGCCGCATTCCGGCTTGCCGCCGATGGCGTGCTGCCGCTGACCGAGGCGTGGAAGCTGATCTCGTCGGCACCGGCACAGGCCACCGGGCTGACCGATCGCGGCACGCTCGCTCAAGGCCGTCGCGCCGACATTCTGCTCGTCGACGACAGCACGCCGCTGCGGCCGCGGCTGGTCGCTGTCATTGCGGCCGGCAAGCTCGTGCATCTTACCGATGCGACGCGGCTGGCCGGCATCGCGGCGACACCGCGCGAGACTGTCGTTGCTGCATAAATTGGCTATGCTTTGCTGATGACAGATTTTCCCCGCTACGCGATCTATTTTGCCGCCGGCGCCGACCACGCGCTCACCCGCTTCGGCGCCGAGCTGCTCGGCTATGATGCTTACACCGGTGACGAGCTGCCCTTTCACGGCGACGCCCTCCGCGTCGCCGCCGACTGGCGCGACGTCACCGCCGATCCCCGCAAATACGGCTTTCACGGCACGCTCAAGGCGCCGATGGCGCTGGTCTCAGGCAAGGCCGAGGCCGAGCTCGCAGCGGCCTGCGCGACATTTGCCGCCAAGGCGCGCCCGATCCCGCTCATCCGCCCAATCGTCGATTCCATCAGCGGTTTCATCGCCGTCGTTCCGGCCGAGCCGGTCGACACGCTTCAACAGCTCGCTGCCGATTGCGTCCGCGATTTCGATTGCTTCCGCCCCGCCCTGACGGCGGACGATCGTGCGCGACGCAAGCCCGAAAAGCTCAGTGAGCGGCAGCGCGAGTATCTCGACCGCTGGGGCTACCCTTACGTGATGGAAGAATTTCGCTTCCACATGACGCTGACGGGACGGCTGGATGCGGAGCGGCGTGGGCCAATCCTGGAGATGCTGCGGGCAAGGTTTGCGGGGCTGCGGTTGGACACGCTTGCGATCGATCGCATCGCGCTGTTCAAGCAGGATGATGCCAAGGCGCGCTTCCGCATCATCGGCGAGTGGAGGCTGGTGAGTTAGCCAACGCTCACGAAACACCCTCGGTGTCGTCCCGGATCGCCGCGCGCTTGTCCGGGACGACGGCGGAGGTTTTGGCCGACAGCGATGCTAGTAGCCGTGTGGCCCTACTTGCCCCACCGCAGCGCCAGCGCGTCGCGCTCCTTGGCGAGTTCCAGCAGCCCGGCACGCGTCGCCGGATGCAGCGGTTGCAGAGGATGGCGCACCGCGTCCGACTTGATCACGCCGCCAGCCTGCATCATCGCCTTGCAGGCGATCAGGCCGCATTGGCGGTTCTCGTAATTGATCAACGGCAGCCAGCGCTCATAGGCGGCCTTCGCCTTCTCCCGATCGCCCGCAAAATAGGGATCGATGATCTGCCTGATACCGTCGGGATAGCCGCCGCCGGTCATCGCACCGGTCGCACCCGCGTCGAGATCGGCCATCAGCGTGATCGCCTCCTCGCCATCCCAGGGGCCCTCGATGTCCTTGCCGCCGGCCTCGATCAAGCTGCGGAGTTTTGAGGCTGCGCCTGCTACCTCGATCTTGAAATAGCGGACGTTGGAAAGTTCGCGCGCCAGGCGCGCCAGCAGCTCGACCGACAGCGGCGTGCCCGCGACCGGCGCATCCTGGATCATGATCGGGATGTCGATCGCACCCGAGAGCACCTTGAAGAATTCGACGATGCCTTTTTCAGGCACGCGGAAGGTGGCGCCGTGATAGGGCGGCATCACCATCACCATGGCAGCCCCTGCGGCCTCTGCCTGCTTGCTGCGCGCTGCGCACACGGCCGAGCTGAAATGGGTGGTGGTGACGATGACGGGTACGCGGCCGGCGACATGCTCGAGCACCGCAAACATCACGGCCTCGCGCTCGGCATCGGTCAGCACGAACTGCTCGGAGAAATTGGCGAGGATGCAAATGCCGTTCGAGCCGGCATCGATCATGAAATCGATGCAGCGGCGCTGGCCCTCGAGATCGAGCTCGCCGCGTTCGTCGAAGATGGTGGGCGCGACCGGAAACACGCCGCGATAGGGGCGCTGGGCCTTGTGTGGGGTGACCGGCATCGAAGATATCTCCCTGTAGTCCCGTCATTAGAGCTTGGTACCGCTACCATTTACAGGGCGCGGGCGAGCGCGGCAATGCCGATCCGCGCGTTCCGTTAAACCGGGAATGGAGCCTTAAGCGGACTTTACGGCGCCCAGGAAGCCTTCGACCGCGACGCGGAGGCGATCAGCATCGGCCGACATCTTGGTCACGGACTGGAACAGCACCGTGCCGGCATTGCCGGTCTCCTGGTTGAGCTGGGCCACGCTGCCGATGGTGTCGGTGACCTCGCGGGTGCCCTGGGCGGCATGCTGGAAGTTGCGCGAGATCTCGGTGGTCGCCGCGCGCTGCTGTTCGACCGCGGCGGCAATGGCCGTCATCTTCTCGTCGATGCCGCTGATGGCGCCCCCGATCGCGCGGATGGCGGCGACCGCCTGGCCGGTCGCGCCCTGAATTTCCTCGACCTGGCGCGAGATTTCTTCCGTCGCGGTCGCGGTCTGCGATGCAAGGCTCTTGACCTCGCCGGCAACCACCGCAAAGCCGCGACCGGCTTCTCCGGCGCGGGCGGCCTCGATGGTGGCGTTCAAGGCGAGCAGATTGGTCTGGCCGGCAATGGCGTGGATCATCTTCACGACTTCGCCGATGCGGCCCGCGGTCTGGTCGAGGATTTCGACGGTGGCATTGGTCTGCTCGACCTGCGACACCGCTTCGCGCGCATCGCGTGCGCTGGACTGCACCTGCGCGGAGATTTCGCCGACGGAGGCCGAGAGCTCCTCGGTCGCGGCCGCGATGCTTTCGAGATTGTTGGTGGCTTGCTCGGCGGCAGACGACACCGCAGCCGTCTGGCTGCTGGATTCCGACACCAGCGTGCGGACGTCGGTCGCGGTGGCATCGAGCTCCTTGGCCGACGCCGCGACGCTCTGGATCACCGCCTGGACGGTGTCGTCGAAGCTGCGACACGCCTCGTCGACAGTACCGGAGCGGGCAAGCTGCAACGCCTGCTGGGATTCGCGTTCCTGACCGAGACGTTCCGCGGTGGCCGCGCTCTCGCGCAGGCTTTCGAGCGCGGCGGCCATGGTACCGAACTCATCGGGATAGCGGGATTGCGGAACCGGCGTCGCATAGTCGCGCGCGCTGATGCGGGCGATCGCGTCGAGAATCGCGCGCACCGGACGCATCAGGCGGTTGCGCACGACATAAACACCGGCCAGCGTCACGGCGAGCGCCAGCAAGAAGGCGAGCGACTGCACGATGAGATTGGTCAGCGCCTTGGCCTGAACGGTCTCGGCTCGCGCGATCGACTGGTCGAGCGCCTTGGTTGCGACACCGACAATGAGCGGGAACGGCGACTGGCACAGCGAATTCCAATCCGCCGCCGCCATCGCCGGCTTGCCGCTGCCGTCAAAATTCTTGGTGAGATCGCCGATTTGCTTGAGAACGCCGTCGGTCTTGGCCTGCGCATCCTTCGCTGCGCTAACCAATTCTGCCGGAACATCGGCTGCGGCCAGCAACTCGGTCATACCGGCCCAGCCGGAGGCAATGGTGCCGTCCCATTGCGCCAGCGAGCGCTTCTGGGTGTCGTCGAGCGGCTTGCTGCTGTTGACGTTCGAACGGAGCACCGAGCAATGGATGCCATAGCGGTCGCGCACCTGCCAGGCGAGGCGGCGAACCTGGATCATGCGGGCGATGAAGGGATCGTTCATCCAGGCACGGTTCGAGACCGCGGTGGAGGCGAGGTTGGCCGTGTCGATCACCTTGGTGACGGCATCGTACCAGGAATTGGTGCGATCGATCCTGCGCTCGGCACGGGGACGCTTGGCTTCATCATAGAACAGCTGGAATTGCGGCGCTGCCACGCCCCAGCCCTGCTTCAGCTTGTCCGCCAGTTCGTCGCGGCGGGCAAAGTCGATCGTGGCGAGCGCGGCGCTGATGCCATCATAGCCACCCTGCTCCGCCTTCTCGGCCTCCGCGAGCTTTGCGCGCGGATCATCGTCGCCGAGGATCGCGCTCTGAGCATCGCCTCTGTTGTTGCGCAGGGACAATACGCCGTGGAAGATCGCCTTGTCGGCGGCGGCAAGCCGCGCCGTCTCGAGACTGTCGTTGTAGCGGCCGAAGGCCCCCACCATCTGGATCGCCGTAGAGGCGAGCGCGCCGGCGGCCAGCAGGGCCATCAAGGTCAGGAGGAGCGAGCTTACCGATTTCTTAAACATTGCCATGGGTCACAAGGGGCCTACTTCCAGGAGAGGCCACCTTGCACCGCGACATGCCAATGTTCAGTTAAGGTTTTAGTCAAATGCTGACCGTTCGCGATTTGCCAAGTCCATAAGCAAGATTCGGACGTCACGAAACCTTCGCGAAGTCGGGCGGCCGGCGCTCGGCAAATGCAGTGAATGCCTCGCGCGCCTCGGCTGTGCGCAGGCGCTTGGCGAACTGCTCGCCCTCGGCCTGCATTTGCCCGACCAGTGCCTCGCCGTTGCGCATCAGCTTCTTGGTCGCGATGAGCGCGCCTGCCGGCTGCCGGGCCAGACGCTGGGCGAGCGCAAGCGCCTCGGCATCGAGCTTGTCGAGCGGCACCACACGGTTGACGAGGCCCCACTCCAGTGCCGCCTTGGCCGGCACGGTCTCGCCCAGTGCAAACATCTCATAGGCGCGGGCATAGCCGATCCGCGCCGGCATCAGGAGGCTGGAGGCGGCTTCCGGCACCAGCGCGAGGCTGACGAAGGGCGTCGACAACTGCGTATTCTCTGCAAGCACGACCAGATCGCAATGCAGGAGCATCGTGGTGCCGACGCCGACGGCACGGCCCTGCACGGCTGCGACCAGCGGCCGCGTGCAGCGCGCCAGCGACTGGATGAAGCGTCCGACATTGCGGCTTCCCTCGGACTTGCCTGACGCGACTGCGGCGAATTCGCCGACGTCATTGCCCGCTGTAAACATGTCGCCCTCGCCGCGGATCAGCAGCACACGCACGGACGGGTCGGACTCGGCGGCTTCGATGGTGTCGGCGAGCTTGCCGTACATCGCGTCCGTCAGCGCGTTCTTCTTGTCGGGACGCGCCAACGTGAGCGTGAGGATTCCATTGTTGTTTTCGACGCGCACATGCTCGGTCATCACTATCTCCTCTTATTCCTCTGGATCTCTTGTGATGTCTCTTGGAAACTTGTCCTGAATGCTGGTCAGCCAGCGCGCGACGGTATCGATCTCGGCGCTGGTAAATCCTTCCGTCAGCGCGGCATTGATCGCGGACGTATCGGCTTTCGCTTGCGCCAGCGCGGTGCGGCCCTTCGGCGTCAGCCACACCCGCCAGGCGCGGCCGTCCTCGCGATCAGCGCGCCGCTCAATCAGCTTTGCCGCGGCGCTGCGATCGACCAGGCCCGAAATACCGGCCGGACCGAGATCAAGCGCCGCGCCCGCCTCGCCCATCAGGACGCCGTCCTGCTTGCCGAGGATGAACAACAGCCCTGCCTGTGCCGGCGTCACCGCGTTTTGCGGCTGCGCCGCCATCCAGCGCTGCAATCGCCGTTGCGCGACGCTCAGGAGGTAGATCAGCCGGTGATGTTTGGCCTCGGGCAATTTACTTCGCATGCGAAACATATAGTCGGATGACGGCGAGTTGTCAAAGCCTGCCGTCGCTAGCGCGACGCCCCGCGGCAGCCGTCGAGCAGAATTGCGGCACATGCCTGCGCCCGCCGCTCGATCTCCTTGCGCGAGGGCAGCGTCACGCTGGCGTAGATCGCAGCGCGCTGCGGCGCCGACACCATCATGCCGATCATCATGCCCGCGGCCTGATCGACATCATCGAGCGCGAGGCGCTTCTTCTTGACCTGATCGCGGAGCCAGCCAGCGAGAGCTGAGGCGGTGCGGGCGATGCCATCCCGGTAAAAATTTGCGGCAAGATCGGGGAATGTCGCCGATTGCTGCAGCACCATGCGTTGCAGCGCCACGACCTCCGGATCGAGCGCGAGATCGGCACAGGCAACCAGCACGGCGGCCAGGCTGGTTTCGATGTCGGCCTGGTTGTTGGCCTGAAGATTGACGTCGGAGAGCAACCGCTCGAGCCTGTCAGCGCACATCGCTTCGAACAGTGCTGCCTTGCCCGGAAACAGCCGGTAGAGGGTCTTGGTGGAGATGCCGGCGCCGCGCGCCAACTCTTCGGTGCTGGTTGCCGCGTAGCCATCGACGGCGAAGGCGTGCCGCGCGGCCTCGATGACGATCCGTTTCGTCTCCTCGTCGCTGCGCACCGGCGGCCGCCCGCGCGGACGACACTCTGATGACGGTTTTGCCTGAGCCATGTTTTTAAATGATGTCTGTCATTCCATTGACAGTCCCAAAGCTAGTCCTATTTTGGAAATCGTCAAGTTTCCTAATTCAGGGAGGCGGCCATGACCGTCCACACCAACCCGACCAAGTCCGATGCCGCCGCGGTTCCAACGTCAGCGCCGGAAGGTGTTTTGCCTGTCACGCAGAAGGTCGCGGCTCGTCAAAAACTGAGCTTTCGCAAGCTCTTGCTCGCGGGTGTCGCTGTCGCCGCCCTCGCCGGCGCCAGCTGGTACGGCTACGATTACTGGACCGTCGGCCGCTTCTTGGTCTCCACCGACGACGCCTATGTGAAGGCCGACAACACCACCATTGCGCCGAAGGTCAGCGGTTATCTCGACCGCGTTCTGGTCGGCGATAACGAGCATGTGAAAGCCGGGCAGGTGCTCGCCCGGATCGACGACCGTGACTTCCGTGTCGCGCTCGACCAGGCCAAGGCCGATGTCGCTGCAGCCAATGCGACGATCACCAGCAAGCAGGCGCAGCTCGACGTTCAGGATGCGGTGATCGCCGCGGCCAGGGCGACCGTCGATGTCGACACCGCCGCAAAGACTTTTGCGCAGCAGGAGAACAAGCGCTACACCGATCTCGCCGCCACCGGTTACGGCAGCGTGCAGAACGCGCAGCAGGCGCAATCGCGCAACGCCGGTGCCGAGGCCGCGATCCAGCGCGACACCGCTAATCTTGCCTCCGCTCTCAAGCAAGTCGAGCTGCTCAAGGCCGAGATCGCGCAGGCCAACGCCGCGGCCGTCCGCGCCGCTGCGCTTCAGCATCAGGCCGAGCTCAATCTCGGCTACACCACGATCGTCGCGCCGATCGACGGCGTCATCGGCAACCGCACGCTCCGCGTCGGCCAGTTCGTGCAAGCCGGCACGCAGCTGATGTCGATCGTGCCCACCGCGGGCGCCTATGTCGTCGCCAATTTCAAGGAGACCCAGCTGACCCACGTTCGTGCCGGTCAGCAGGTCGAGATCGAGGTCGACACGTTCCCGGGCCACGTGGTGCACGGTCACGTCGATTCCATCGCGCCGGCCAGCGGCCAGGAGTTCGCCCTATTGCCGCCTGACAACGCCACCGGCAACTTCACCAAGATCGTGCAGCGCATCCCCGTGAAGATCGCGCTGGATGCCGAAACGCAGCCTGCGATCGAGCTGCGGCCCGGCATGTCCGTGATCCCGACGATCGCAACCCGTTCAGCGCCGACCGCGCAAGCGGCAACGACGCCCTCAACGAAGTCCAGAGCCAAGCTTGTTTCCGGAGGGTCGTGCCATGTCAAACAGCCTCGCAATCTCGACGCCAGCGCCCACAATGCCGGCCGCGACGCCTGATCGCGTCGTTGCCGATCCCAACAAGGCCAGTGCCACGATCTGGATCGCTGTCTTCGCCGCGATGATCGGCGCCTTCATGGCGATCCTGAACATCCAGATCACCAACGCCTCGCTGCTCAACATCGAGGGCGGCATCGGCACCGGCGTCGACAACGGGTCCTGGATCTCGACGTCGTACTTGATCGGCGAGATCATCGTGATTCCGCTGACCGACTATCTGTCGCGCGTGTTCTCGTTCCGCAACATCATGCTGAGCTTTGCTTCGCTGTTTGCGGCGTTCTCGGTCGCCTGTGCGTTCACGCACGACCTTCCCTCGATGATCGCGATGCGCGGCTTTCAGGGCTTCTTCGGCGGCGTGCTGATCCCGATGGCCTTCACGCTCGTGTTCACCAAGCTGCCGAAGGGCCAGCAGCCGATCGGCCTTGCCATGTTTTCGCTGGCGGTGACGTTCGCACCCGCGATCGGCCCCACCATCGGCGGCTCCCTCACCGAGAATTTCGGCTGGCAGACCATCTTCTTCGTCAACGTGCTGCCGACCGCGGTCATGGTGACGATCCTGTTCCTCACCCTGGAGCGTGCGCCCCTGAATCTCGGATTGCTGCGCGAAGGCGACTGGTTCGGCATCGCCACCATGGCGATCGGCCTCGCGTCACTGCAGGCCGTGCTGGAGGAAGGCAACAAGAACGACTGGTTCGGCTCGCCCTTCATCGTGCGCCTCGCGGTCATCGCCGCGATCAGCCTATCGCTGTTCATCACGATCGAGCTGGTGGTCGCGAAGCCGCTGCTCCGCCTGCGCCTGCTGACGCAGTGGAATTTCGGCGTCGGCACGATTGCCGCGGTGTTCCTCGGCTTCGCGCTGTTCGGCTCAGTCTATCTGCTGCCGGCCTATCTCGGCCAGGTGCAGGGCTACAATGCCGAGCAGATCGGCAATGTGCTGGCCTGGACTGGCCTGCCGCAGCTCCTGCTGATTCCCCTGGTGCCGAAACTGATGCAGCGTTTCGACACCCGCTACATCGCGGCCGTCGGCCTGCTGCTGTTCGCCGCCAGCTCGTTCATGAACATAATGATGTCGATCGACTATTCCGGCGATCAGTTCTTCATCCCCAACGTCGTGCGCGCCGTGGGCCAGGCCCTGACGCTGGCGCCGTTGTCGGCGCTCAGCCTCGGCAGCGTCGCGCCGCAGGATGCGCCCGCCGCCTCCGGCATCTCCAACATGATGCGCAACCTCGGCGGCGCCATCGGCACCGCGGTGCTGGCGACCATCGTCACCAAGCGCGAGCAGTTCCACTCCAACATCATCGGCCACTCCGTGACGCTTGGCCGCGAGGAAGTCCGCACCCGCATCGCGCAGATGACGGATTACTTCATCGCCCACGGCGTGCCCGACCTCAACGCCGCCCGCGAGCAGGCCATCATCGCGCTCGGCAAGACGGTCAAGCGCCAGGCGCTGGTGATGGGTTTCTCCGACACCTTTGCCGTAATCGGCGTGGTGCTGGTGCTGGCCGCGATCGCGGTGCTGCTGACGCGCCGGGTGAAGGCAGCCGGCGGAGGTGGGGCGCACTAAGAGCTCGCACATCATCGATTGCAATTTGAGCGGCCGTCAGGCTTGACGGTCGCTTCCTTTTATGTAGATGCCGTGCAGGCCGCACGCACCTATCGCGGCAAAATCCTCTCTCTCGATGCCGATTCCGACTATCGCGGACGCTCCCGCGGGATCACGGTGCACCGTCTTCCTTCCGTCAGTCGCGATGAAGTGATCCTGCCCGAACAGACGCTACGGCTACTTGATCGCAACGTTCTGAACTTCGTGGGTACGCGAGACCTTCTACGCCGCCTTGGCCAATCGACCCGAAAGGGTATCTTGCTCTACGGTCCACCCGGCACAGGCAAGACTCACACCATCCGCTATCTTGCGACCGACCTGCCCGGGCATACGACGCTGATCATCACGGCTGAGCAGATCGGCCTGCTCGGCGCCTATATGAATCTCGCTCGCCTGCTGCAACCGGCCATGGTTGTCATCGAAGACGTCGACCTCATCGCGCGCCAGCGCGAGAACATGAACGGCTGCGAAGAACCGCTGCTCAACCGGCTCCTCAACGAGATGGACGGTTTGAAACAGGACGCTGACATCCTGTTCGTGCTGACGACCAATCGGCCTCAGCAACTCGAAGGCGCCCTCGCTGGCCGACCGGGCCGGATCGATCAGGCCATCGAAGTGCCGCTCCCCGACGAAGCCGGCCGCGGCAAGCTGGTCCGGCTCTACGGCAAGGGATTGCCGCTGAGCGATGCAGTCGTCACCGAGGCCGCCCACCGCAGCGAAGGCACGAGCTGCGCGTTCATCAAGGAACTGATGCGGCGGCTTGCCCAGGCCAGCCTGGCGCGCGATGGCGGCAACTCGGTGAACTCAGCCGATATCGACGAGGCGCTCGACGACATGCTCTTCTCCGGCGGCCGGCTCAACGCGCGATTGCTTGGCGGCGCACAGGCGATGGCGGCGGGGTAGGCTGGCGGTGTCAACCTTCGCGGCTGCGTCAATCGCCTCAGAACGATCCAACTGCGCTGCCGAGGGCGATCACGGCCACCAGCGCCAGCAGCGACGTTACGATGCCGACCATCACGATGTCGAAATAGCTGTCGCGGTGCGTCAGCCCGCAGATCGCGAGCAAGCTCACCACCGCGCCATTGTGCGGCAGAATGTCGAGCGTTCCCGAGCCGATCACCGCGACGCGATGCATCAGGGCAAGGTCGATGCCGGTTCGTGCCGCGAGATCGACATAAGTGTCCCCGAGCGCATCGAGAGCAATGGTCAGCCCGCCTGACGCAGAGCCGGTCAGCGCGGCCAGGATGTTGGTCGCGACCGCCAGCGAGACCAGCGGGCCACCTTCGATCGCAAGCACCCAGTCGCGCACCGTCGTGAACGCCGGCAGTGCGGCAACGACCGCGCCGAACCCGACCAGGCTCGCGACGCTGAAAGCGGGTAGCACCGAGGCGTTGGCTCCAGCGTCCATGGTCAGCCTCAAAGCCGGCAGGCGGGACCAGTTCAGCACGATGGTCGCGACAATGGCGGCGGTCAGCGCCACGGCGACCGACCATACGCCCGCAACGGCGGCGAGCGACGTCCCGCCAAAGCGCTGCTCGGCAAGGTAGCTGACATCGAGCCGAGGCAGTATCACAAGCGACATCAGGAGATTGACTGCGACGACCACGATCAACGGCAGGATGGCGTTCAGCACCGGCGAAGGCTGATCGCTGCGATGACCATGTTGCAGCTCCGCTGGATCGAACTCCCGCGCCGTGGTCGCGCGTTCGCGCACGAACTCGTCGAACGCGGCTCGCTCGGCCGCATCCTCGACCTCGTCACCATAGCCTTCCCCGGCGCCCCTCGCCTTGGCTTCCGCGCGATGCAGCCACCACAATCCTGTGCCGAGCATGACGAGGGAAGCGACGATGCCGAGGCCCGGCGCGGCAAAGGGCGTTGTGCCGAAGAACGGCATCGGGATCGCATTCTGGATCGACGGCGTTCCGGGCAAGGCCGACATGGTGAAGGTCGACGTCCCCAGCACGATCGCGGCCGGAATCAGACGGCGCGGAATTTCAGCCGCGCGAAACAGCGAGCGGGCCATCGGCACGATGACGAAGAACGCGACGAAGAGACTGACACCACCATAAGTCACCGCGGCGCCGGCCAGCACCACGGCCAGGATCACGCGGCGCTCGCCGAGACGCTTTGCCATGAAGGCCGCCACAGACGTCACCGCGTCGCTGTCGTCCATCAGCTTGCCGAACACGGCGCCGAGCAGGAAGATCGGAAAGAACTGCGCCAAGAATGCCGCTGCATTGGTCATGAAGACCTGGGTGAGATTCGCCAGCAGCGGCTCGCCGCCGAACAACGCGGCCACGAGCGCCGCGACGGGCGCGAGCAGAAGCACGCTCCAGCCGCGAAACGCGAACAGCACCAGCAGTCCGAGCCCGACGAGCAGGCCGAGAAGACCCATGCCTCAGCACTCCGCCAGGAGAACATCGAGATCGGCGGTCGATTGCCGGCCGACATCGGCGCCGTGCTCGCGGAGAAATACATCCGCGGCCAGCCGCCCCTCGGCGCGCAGCATCGAAACGAACTCCCATTCCGCATTGAGCTTCGACGACGCCCCGAACTTCGCCAGCATGTCGCTCTTGACCCGGTGCGTGCGCATTTTCGCCCAGCGCGCACCCTCGCCGCTGCCGGGATCGGCCGCCTGCCGGAGCAGCGCGATCATGCGCAGCTCCTTCATCAGCGGCGAGTTGAAGGAGATTTCGTTGACGCGGTTGAGAATCTCGGCGGCTGTGCGTGGCTCCTCCGGCCGCTCGGTCGGATTGATCTGGATGAGGATCGTGTCGTGCGCATCGCTCTCGCGAACCAGCGGCGTGATGGTCGGATTGCCGGCGAAGCCGCCGTCCCAGTAGGGCTCACCGTCGATCTCGATGGCGCGAAACATGGTCGGCAGGCAGGCCGAGGCGAGCAGCACGTCGGCCGTGATCTCGGCGTTGCGGAAGATTCGTCCACGCCCGGTGCGCACGCGCGTCGCGGTGATGAAGAGCTGGATCGGCGAGCGCGCGAGGCGTTCGAAATCGACGCTCTCCGCCAGCACCGCGCGCAGCGGATTGTAGCCGGTCGGATTGAGATCGTAGGGCGACAGCACCCGCGACATCAAATCGGTGAAGATGTAGAAGGGCGAGGTATCGAGCGTCCACCGCCCCATCAGCCGGTCGAGCGGCGAGCGCTGCAGCGGGCTGAAGGCGGCAGCCTTCGAGACACGGCGCCAATATCGTTCCAGCGCCTCGCGCGCGCCCTCGGCGCCGCCGGCGGTCCAGCCATCGGCCAGCACCGCCGCATTCATCGCGCCGGCCGACGTGCCGGAAATCGCGGCGATGGTGAGCCACTTTTCCTCCAGCAGGCGGTCGAGCACGCCCCAGGAGAAAGCGCCGTGCGAACCGCCGCCTTGAAGTGCGAGATCAATCAGTACGGCGTCGCGTTCCATGGCGGACACT
This sequence comes from Bradyrhizobium guangzhouense, assembly GCF_004114955.1. NCBI lineage: Bacteria > Pseudomonadati > Pseudomonadota > Alphaproteobacteria > Hyphomicrobiales > Nitrobacteraceae > Bradyrhizobium > Bradyrhizobium guangzhouense. Next base: position 1,042,159 of record NZ_CP030053.1, on the reverse strand, counting down.
CACGCAACTGAAGCTCAAATTCGACGTGATTGGAACTCGCCGAAGATGGTACAGTTTAGAGAGCTTAGGCCTGACAATGCAACCGGAACGTGACGGCGAGCTAGTGCTCAAACACCAGCCGCGCGCCGATTGTGCCTTCGAGTGCGCGAATCTGCGCCAGCAGCTCGCCGGAATCCCGGCCGCCGAGATCGGCATCGAGCACGACATAGCCGAGGTCGCCGGCGGTCTCCAGATATTGCGCGGCGATGTTGATGTCGCGCTGGAGGAAGACCTCGTTGAGCCGGCGCAGCATGCCCGGCACGTTGCGATGGACATGGCTGAAGCGCGCACCGGAGGGGCGCAGATGCAACTGCACTTCCGGGAAATTCACCGCGCCCATGGTCGATCCGGTGATGAAATAGTCGACCAGCTTGCGCGCGACCTCACCGCCGATGCGCTCCTGCGCCTCCTCGGTCGAGCCGCCGATATGCGGCGTGAGGATCACGTTGTTGAGGCCTTGCACCGGGCTCTTGAAGCGCTCCGAATTCGAGGACGGCTCGACCGGAAACACGTCGATGGCGGCACCCGCAATGCGGCCATCGCGCAACGCGTCCGCGAGCGCATCGAGATCGACCACCGTACCGCGGCTGTTGTTGATCAGGAACGATCCCGGCTTCATCGCCCGCAGCTCCTTCTCGCCGATCATGCCCGCGGTCTCCGGCGTCTCCGGCACGTGCAGGCTGACCACGTCGCTCTGCGCCAGCAGCTCTTCCAGCTTCTCCACCGGCTCGGTGTTGCCGTGGCGGAGCTTGTCGGTGCGATCGTAATAGATCACCCGCATGCCCATGGCTTCGGCGAGGGTCGAGAGCTGCGAGCCGATATTGCCATAGCCGATGATGCCGAGCGTGCGACCTCGCACTTCGCGGCTGCCGGCCGCGGATTTGTCCCAACCGCCGCCATGGGCCGAGACGGAGCGCGGAAAAATCTGCCGCAGCAGCATCACGATCTCGCCGATCACGAGCTCGGCAACGCTGCGGGTGTTGGAGAACGGCGCATTGAACACCGGAATGCCACGCTTGCGCGCCGCAAGCAGATCGACCTGATTGGTGCCGACGCTGAAGCAGCCGACCGCAAGCAGCCCGTCGGCGGCTTCCAGCACTTCATCGGTGATCTGGGTGCGGGAGCGGATGCCGAGCAGCGACACGCCCTTGAGCGCCTGGCGCAGCGCCTCGCCGTCCAGCGCCTTGGTCAGACGCTCGACATTGGTGAAGCCCGCGCCCTTGAACAGATCCACGGCGCTGTCGTTGACACCTTCAAGCAGCAGCGCCTTCGCGCTCCGCTCAGGGCTTTGGCCTGGGGCTGGCATGGAATCTCCTGAAATGACGGCTTTGCCGCAGCTCTTAGACCGCAGACGAGGCCGAGCACAATAGGGTTTGGTTACGGGGAGAAGGTGGCGCGGGCGGGAGAGCGACCTGACCGCACGCTTCGACGTCGTCCTGGCGAAAGCCAGGACCCATTACCCCAGGGAACAGTTGTGGCCCGAGCTCGTAACCGCCAGCCTTCGCCAAAGCGGAGCCTGTGGTAATCGGTCCTGGATCAGCGCTCGCTTGTCCAGGACGACGGAGAAAATTTGCCGAAAGCCGCAGAGGCAATCCACTGTGGCTGCCTCAGATCACGTAGAACCCGTGCGTGCCGTCACGGCGGAGCTGCTCGACGAGGCCATATTCCCAGTCGAGATAGGCCTGCATGGCCTTCTCCGCAACCTCAGTGCCCTCATAGGGCCGGCGGTAGCGATGCGCCGGATCGGGCTTCGGCAGCACCAGCGGCGGGCTGGCCTCCAGCGTGCCGTCATAGCCGCCTTCGAGCACATAGACTTCCCAGCCCATCTGCGCGAGCCAGGATGCCGTCATATCGGCGCGTACGCCTTTGTCGTCGGTCAGCACGATGCGCGCGCCGCGCACGGGTGCTGCCATGTCGGTCTCCTGCACGAGCTGGCCGCCGGGATAGTGGCGAAAGCCCGGGAGATGACCGGCGGCATAATCCTCGGCGTCGCGCACGTCGAAGCGATAGAGCGTCCGATCGGCCGTTGCGACCAGTGCCGCCATCTCGTTCGCACTGACGTGGCGGACACCGGCGCGGTAGGCGACGTCGCGGGCATTGGCTGCGCCGCCTTCGAACGAGCCGATCGCGCCGCGCCTGTCGGCGCCGTGATTGAGCGTGTGCCGCGCCAGCGTCCAGCCGATCGTGCCGTTGCGCAGCGCCCGCACCTTGTTGGGCACGCCGGCATTGATCAGCGATTGGGTGCCGATGATCGAGCGGGTGCGGCCGGCGCAATTGACGATGATGGTGGTCTCGGGATCGGGCGCGGCCTGGCCGGCGCGCAGCACCAGCTCCGCGCCGGGCACGCTGACCGAGCCCGGAATGTTCATGGTCGCATATTCGTCGAAGCGACGAACGTCGAGGATGGCGATATTGGCCTTGTCTGCGATCAGTTTTGCCACCTCGTCGGCGCTGAACGAGGGCGTATGACGGCGCGCCTCGACCAGCTCGCCAAACGCCTTTGAATAGGAATTGACGTCCTCGAACAGTTCATAGCCCGCCGCACGCCAGGCTTTCAGGCCACCATCGAGCGCGCGAACATTGCTGTAGCCGAGCGCGGCAAATCGTTCCGCGCCTGAAGCGACCAGCCCCTCGCCATCGTCATAGATCACGATTGGCACGTCCTTGCGCGGCAGCCGCACCGCGGCCTCGATTGCGATCCGATCCACGGCCATGTTGGCGGCAAACAGCGGATGGCCAGTGGCGAAGGCCGCCTCGAACCTGAGATCGAGCAACGCAATCTCCTCGCGCAGCAGCAGCGCGCGGCGGATATCGGCGGGTGTGACGGTCGAAAGCTTCATGGCATGGACCCTGAGAGGACAGGCCATGGGCTTTTGAACGATTGCGGCGGGCTTGGCTAGTCCTCCTTAGCCAGCCGCTCCTTCAGATGGCGGCTGCTAGCCCGCGAGCTGCTTCTCGATGATGCTGGCGACCCGCACCGGGGTTTCCAGCATGGAATAATGGCCGGCGTCGTCGATGGTCTCGAAGGTCACGCGGGGATAGGCCAGCGCGAAGGCATTCCGCAGCGGCTCGCCACGATAGAACGGAATATCCAGTGCGCCCGTCACGACATGCATCGGCGCAGACAGTCCATGCGTTTCGCCTGATATGGTGGAGGAGGTGAACATGATGAGATAGCCGCGCTTGGCCTCGATCGTCGAGGCCAAGCGCGCGATGGTGAGCTTGCGGCGCAGCCAGCCGGCGCCGTAGCGGCTGGATGTGCGGGCGGTGATCGCGCGCCCGGCCGCTTCGTCCTCGTCAATGACGGCATTGAGCGCCTTCATCGCCGCCTCGTCGGCGCGGAAGCCGGTCGGTGGCACCGGCGAGAACAGCGTCACGCTCTGGGGCCTGCCCCCCGCCTGAAGCGCAATTTTCTGCGCCACCAGGCCAGACATCGAGTGACCGACAAGATGGAAACGGGTGATGGCGAGTTCATCGGCGGTGCGCAGCACGTCGGCAGCGGCCTCATCCAGCGTGTAGCTGCCGCTCATGCCGCGCGACCAGCCGTAACCCCTGAGATCCATGAACACGATGGTGTAGCGCGCCGGATCGAGATAAGGCAGCACCGGCTCCCAATTGACGTGATCGCCAAGCCATTCGTGTAGCACCACGCACACCGTGGGACCGTTACCGACACGGCAATAGCCGAGCCGGTTGCCGGTCGCCAATTGCGGTGAAGGCCAGGGCGATGGCGCCGCGCTCGCAGCACTTCCCGCGCCTTGCGCAAATGCCGGCGTGTTCGCGATGGCGGCGGTAGCGGTCAGACCCAGACCCTTCAGGACAGTGCGGCGTTGCATATGTTTCTCCCGCGCGTTCGGTTACGACCGGTGCGCATGCCTGATAGCGCGAGCGGGCCTCACGGGAGAAATTGATTTCCGCAATGGCTTGATTGATAAATCTCATTCCGATTGTCCGCAGCGCGGGAGCCTTCCATGCCGACGACCCTCGATCTCGATACGCTGCGCGCGCTGCTCGCCATCGTCGAGCTCAAAAGTTTTTCGCGCGCGGCGGAGCGGCTGGGACGATCGCAATCCGCGATCAGCCTGCAGATCGCCCGGCTCGAAGCCGTGGTCGGCCACCCCCCTGCTGGAGCGGGCCCGCGGCCGGATGCTCGGACCGACCGTGAAGGGTGCAGAACTTATCGCGCATGCGCGGGAGATGATCGCGCTCAATGAGCGCGCGGTCACCGCCATGCGCCGGCCGGCATTGGACTCGCCGATCAGGCTCGGCATGCCCGCCGATTTTCTCGAACGCGATTTCGCGTCGGCTTTCGGCGAGATCCGTTCGCGCTTCCCCAAGGCGCAGCTATCGGTGCGCACCGATGTGTCGGCCCGGCTCGCAGAGGACGTCGATCATGGGCGGCTCGATCTCGCGTTCTACAAGCGCGCGCCGTCGAACGCAGCGGACGCCGCGGTCGCGTTCGAACCGATGGCATGGTTTGGAAAGGGACTGGCGTCAAACCGGTCCAGCGATACCGTTCCACTGGTGGCTTTCGCGGACGGCTGCGCCTATCGCGGCGAAGCGCTGCGCAGCCTGCGCCTGGCCGGGCGGGAATGGAGCATCGCCTGCGAGGCGCGCAGCCTTTCCGCGCTGGTCGGCGCCGTCAAAGCCGGCCTCGGCTATGCGGCCCTTCCGATCAAGCTCGGGATGCGCAAATCGCTGCGGCACGCGAGCGATCTGGTGGACCTGCCGCAGCTTAACGCCGTCGAGCTAGCCCTTGGTGTTGCCGAGGGTTGCAACCTGCCGTTTGCCCGCGCGATTGGCGGCATCATCGCCGAGCGCTGCTCGCTGGCGTGACGGCCGCAGCCTGCGGTCGATGCGGAATTCGTCGCGCTCGCTTTCGAGCATGGAGCCCTTTGGCCACGACCGGATCCGCATCACCGTGCCAGGACCCGTTGGGAGTGTGAGTTGAGCCCTGGCAAAGCCCTCACTCTCTCCACGTAGGAAGATCGACCATGCGCGGTCGAACCCAACAGGTTGGTCCGACCCAGAATGACCGGATGGACGTGATTCACTTCCAAGTCATGGCATTGACGCTGGCGCATCTAGCAGCGACTGCGGATGAAGAGAACATCGCCGCGACTTGAATAGCTCTGGTGTTGAATCGTTCTAACAGCAGGCACGATCACATGATAATGCAGGCAATCATCGCCTCATTGGCCGTACGGAGCGCGCAGAAATGAACTGGCTTCATCTCGTTTCCTATTTTTGGGGCGGTGCATTTCTGGCGAACGCCATTCCGCATCTCGTCAGCGGCCTGCGCGGCGAACCGTTCCAGACCCCGTTCGCGACGCCGAGGGGCGAAGGTCTGTCTTCGTCGACGGTGAACGTACTTTGGGGCTTCTTCAATATGATCGTCGGATACCTCCTCGTCTGCCGCGTCGGAGAGTTCGCCCTGCTTGATACGGCCGATGTCGTCGCGCTCGGGCTCGGCATATTGTTCCTGAGCCTTTTCCTCGCGCGGCGGTTTGGCCAATTCCACGGCGGCAATACGCCCACGGGTGCGTAAGCGTGCCGGGCGCGGGGACATTTCGCTCACTGCGGAACTACAATTACCGCGTTTGGGCTGCGGGAGCACTGGTGTCCAACACCGGGACCTGGATGCAGCGCGCCGCGCAGGACTGGCTCGTTCTCACCGAGCTGACACGACACAATGCGCAGGCCGTCGGCATCGTAATGGCGCTCCAGTTCGGGCCCCAGCTCCTGCTGATGCCGTGGACGGGATTTGCCGCCGACCATTTCAACCAGCGGCGACTTCTGGTCGCGACCCAGGCGACGATGGGACTGCTGGCGCTGGTGCTCGGCGTTCTCACGGTCACCGGCCTCGTGCAGCTCTGGCACGTCTATGTGTTCGCCTTCCTGTTCGGCTGCGCCGCGGCCTTCGATGCTCCGGTGCGCCAGACCTTCGTGGCCGAGCTCGTCGGCGACGGCGAGCTCTCCAACGCCATCGCGCTGAACTCGACCTCCTTCAATGCCGCGCGGATGGTCGGGCCCGCGATCGCGGGCATCGTCATCGCCTCGATCGGCACCGGCTGGGCCTTCCTGCTCAACGCTGCATCCTTCATGGCAGTGCTCTGCTCGCTCACACTGCTGCGCACCTCGGAGCTTCGTCCGAATGCACGGGCGCACCGGGCGCCGGGCGGCATGACGGAAGGGTTTCGCTATGTGTGGTCACGCAGCGATCTCAGGGCGATCATGGTCATGCTGTTCCTGATCGGCACGTTCGGGCTGAACTTCCCGATATTCATCTCGACCATGGCGGTCAGCGTCTTCCACACCGATGCGCGCGGATTTGGGCTGTTGTCGTCGACGATGGCTATCGGCACGATCTCGGGCGCGTTATTGGCCGCAGGGCGCGCCCGGCCGCGGTTCATCTCGTTGCTGATGGGGGCCGCAACTTTTGGCGCCGGATGTACGCTGGCAGCGCTAGCGCCGAACTACTGGCTGTTCGCCGGCACGCTGGTCCTGATCGGCGTCGCGGCGCTGACGGTCACCAATACCTCGAACGCCATGATGCAGCTGTCCACCGAACCGCGGATGAGGGGGCGGGTGATGGCGCTGCGCCTCGGCGTCGCGCTTGGCGGCACGCCGATCGGCGCACCTGTCGTCGGATGGGTGGCGGATCATTTCGGCCCGCGCTGGGCACTCGGCGTGGGGGCAGCGGCCGGCTTTGCGGCGGCGCTGGTCGCGGCCCGCGCCATGTCGGCGCGCGCCGTGGATGACCACAGCGATGAAGCGCGCGCTTAGGCGATCGCAGGGCTGGTCAGCTCGTCGAGCTTCGCCTTGAGCGCGGCGCCATCGGACAATGCGCGAAGCGGCGGACGCACGCGGAGCCAGCCGGAATCGCCGGTCTGCGCGGCAAGGATGGCCTTCAGCGTCGTCAGGAAAGACGGCGACTTCACCACGATATCGACCGCGGCCTGCATGCGCGCCTCGACGTCCTTGCCGTCGATCATCGCCTTGACCAGCTCCGGCGCGATATTGGCCATGCCGCAAATGGTGCCGGCGCCGCCGCCGGCGATCGCGCGTGCGATGTCGGTTTCGTTGCCGACGGTGATGGCAAGCTCGGGTGCCGCCGCACGGAATGCCTGGAATTGCTTGAAGTCGCCGCTGGAGTCCTTCAGGCCCGCAACCATTTTGTCGTAGCGCTTGCGCAAGCTCGCGGCGACGCTCGTCGGGATCGCCACGCCCGAGATCTGCGGGATGTGATAGAGATAGGCGCGCAGGCGATCGTCGGCGACACGGTCGATGATCGCCGCGAACGCATCCTCGATGCCGGCGGCCGTGACGCTGCGATCGAAGTAGGGCGGCAGGATCAGAACGTGGCGCAGGCCAAGGCCGAGCGCGGCGCGCGTCAGCGCGATGCTGTCGCTGATGGCGGGGAAGCCGCCGCCGATGCCGATGCGCTCCGCCGGCACGCCCGCCTTGAGCACGGCCTCGAGGGTCGCGATGCGTTCGGTGACATTGAAGGAGGTGCCTTCGCCGGTGGTGCCGAACAGCACGACGCCGTCCACGTCCTTGCCGAACAGCTGCTTGGCATGAGCGGCGAGCTTGACGGAATCCACACTGCCGTCCGTCGCCAGCGGCGTCGCCGACGCCACCCAGAACCCACGAATTGCCTCCGTCATAGCACCACCCGATGTTGCGGCTTCCAGATAAGCTCCTGATCGCTAACGATCTTCGGAGGCCATCGGCACCTTTTTTGCTTTACTTTCCATCTTGTACCTTACATACAAGATAAGCGCAAACCCTTTCCGCCGCCGCCGCACGCATGAGGCGCAGCCAAAATTAGAGGGAGGTCTCGCATGAATATGGTGACCCCTGTCGGTTTTCCCGAGCCATGGCTCGCCGCCTTGCGCGACAAGCTCGGCGCGGCCGCCGTGCTGACCGGCAACGACGTGCCAGCACGCAATTGCAACGACTGGAGCGCGAGCCTGCCGCAAACGCCGCTCGCGGTGATCCGTCCGCTCGATGCGCAGGGCGTTGCCGATGCGATTGCGACCTGCCGGCAGGCGCGCCTGCCTTTCGTGCCGCAGGGCGGATTGACCGGGCTCTGCCGCGGCGCCGCGCCCGACGCGGGCTGGGTCGCGATCTCGCTGGAGCGCATGAGTGGTATCGAGGAGATCGATCGCGCCTCGATGACGATGACGGTCAAATCAGGCACGCCGCTCGAGACGATTCAGAAGGCTGCCGACGAGGCCGGCTTGTTCTTTCCGCTCGATCTCGGCTCGCGCGGGTCCTGCGCCATCGGCGGCAATCTCTCGACCAACGCCGGCGGCAACCGCGTGATCCGCTACGGCATGACGCGCGAGCTGGTGCTCGGCCTCGAAGTTGTGCTGCCCGACGGCACCATCATCACCAGCCTCAACAAGCTGATGAAGAACAACGCCGGCTACGATCTGAAGCATCTCTTCATCGGCTCGGAAGGCACGCTCGGCATCATCACCCGCGTGGTGCTGAAACTGTTTCCGAAGCCGCGCTCGACCATGGCCGCGCTTTGCGCGCTCAAGGACTATGCCGCTGTCGTCGCGCTGCTCGATGGCGCCCGCAGCGGCCTCGGCCCGTTGCTGTCGGCGTTCGAGGTGATGTGGCCGGACTATTGGGACGTGATCACGAGCCGCGCCGGCGTCAAGGCGCCGGTCGCTGCCGGCCAGGGGCTCTATGTGCTGGTCGAAGCGCAGGGCACCGACGAGAGCGTCGATGCGCCGCGCTTCCAGGCCTGGCTCGAAGAGTTGATGGAGCGCGGTCTGCTGGTCGATGCGGCGGTCGCGCAATCGCTGGCGCAGACGCAGGCGTTCTGGCGCGTGCGCGACATCTGCGCCGAATTCGGCCAGGTGCTGGGCCCACATATCTCCTACGATATCGGCCTTGCCGTGGCGCGGATGGACGAATTCGCCACGCGCTGCAAGGCGGCGCTCGCTGACGGCATCAAGGGCTGCGAGAGCGTCTATTACGGCCATATCGGCGATGGCAATCTGCACCTCGTCTCCTGGGTCACGGGCCTTCCCGTCGAGCAGCAGCCCAAGGAGGAGATGGACACGATCATCTATAGCCTCGTGCGCGACATGGGCGGCAGCGTCTCGGCCGAGCACGGCATCGGCACGCTGAAGAAGAAGTGGCTGGGACATGCCCGGAGCGAAGCGGAGATCGCCTTGATGCGGACGCTGAAGGCCGCACTCGACCCCGATCATCTGCTCAACCCCGGCAAGGTCATCTGAGGGACCGATGCGCTCGCTGAAGCTCGATGCGCCGAAATCGCTGTCGCAGCGGGTGATGCTGCGGCTGCGGCAGGCCATCATCGACGGCGAGTTCGCGCTCGGTGCCGCGATCTCGGAGGAGATGGTGGCGAACTCCTTCGGCGTCAGCCGCACGCCGGTGCGGGAAGCGATGGGTCAGCTGCAGGCGCAGGGGCTGGTGGTGATCCGGCCGCAGGTCGGCAGTTTCGTGTTCACACCGAGCGCCGAGGACATTACCGCGCTCTGCACCTTCCGCATCGCGCTCGAGCCCAAGGCCGCCGAGCTCGCCTTTCGTCACGATCGCGACGGGGCCATCGCGACGCTGAGCGAGGCGATCGCGGCGATGGAGCCGGCGGTCGAAGCGCGCGACAACATTGCCTATGGCCGCGCCGATGCTGCTTTTCACGAAGGCCTGTTCGCCCATTGCGGCAATCGCTATCTCGCCGAATCCTACCAGCTGGTCTCGGGCCGCGTGGCGGCGCTGCGCACCAACCTGACCTCTCCGATCGACGTGCGCACCCGCTCGTCATTCGACGAGCATCGCAAGCTGCTCGATCTGTTCGCGCGCGGCGAGTTTGCGGCGTTCGAAGCGGCGATGACCACGCATATCACCAATTCCGGCGTGGTCTACGCCAAAGCCTTGAGGGTGGAGACGCCGGCGGCGAATTGAGCGGCTATTCCCCGCCCCTCGGTCCCGGCCTGTCGAGAAAATCCAGCGCCGTATTGATCTGTTCGAGCTGGTGCTCAATCTTGTCGCGGTCCTCGACCGACGGCGCCTTCTCGAGCTGTTCGACGAGCTTCTGCTTCCGCGACAGCAAATTCTCTATGACTGTACTCACAGTTCCCCCATCGCCCGAGGCGAATATCGAGGCAGATCCTGGGGACGGGCGCGCGCAAGCCGGGCTCGCCACGATCCCTTGAATCAGAATGTGCGCGCAGCCGGATCGTTCCTGCAAATGAACCGAGCCGGCCACAACGGCCGCGCTCCGCCCTGCCGTCGCTTCGCGGACGGTTAACGCCCCCGAGCGAGGACGGAACCGGCATCTTTCACGCTCCCGTCGGTTGTATTCCCACGTCCGGAGTCCTATGCCTTGGCGCCATGGACACCCAGATCATCACCGCCGACAAGCCCCTGATGGCACAGGCACGCCCGCGCAAGCCGGCGCCGTTCCTCCCCATGAGCCGCGCCGAGATGGACGTCCTCGGCTGGGATGAATGCGACATCGTGCTGGTGACCGGGGACGCCTATGTCGACCATCCGAGCTTCGGCATGGCGATCATCGGCCGGCTGCTGGAAGCACAGGGTTTCCGCGTCGGCATCATTGCCCAGCCCGACTGGCACTCGGCCGAGCCGTTCAAGGCGTTGGGCAAGCCAAAGGTGTTCTTCGGCGTCACCGGCGGCAACATGGATTCCATGGTGAACCGCTACACCGCGGACCGCCGCATCCGCAGCGACGACGCCTACACGGCCGGCGGCGAAGGCGGCAAGCGGCCGGACCGCTGCACCATCGTGTACGCCCAGCGCTGCCGCGAGGCGTTCAAGGATGTGCCTGTCGTGCTCGGCGGCATCGAGGCCTCGCTGCGCCGGATCGCGCATTACGATTACTGGTCGGACAAGGTGCGCCGCTCGGTGCTGGCCGACGCCAAGGCCGACCTCCTGCTCTACGGCAATGCCGAGCGCGCCGTCGTCGAGGTCGCGCACCGTCTCGCTGCCGGGCAAGCGCCGCGCGAGCTCGACGACATCAGGGGCGTCGCGCTGTTCCGCCGCGTGCCCGAAGACTATGCCGAGCTGCACGCCGACGATCTCGATTCCGCCGACGAAGGCGCCACGCGCCAGAAGGGCGCGACCGTGATCCGCCTGCCGGCGCTGGAGCAGGTCGAGCAGGACAAGGAAGCCTACGCCCGCGCCTCGCGCGTGCTGCATCGGGAAAGCAATCCCGGCAATGCGCGGCCGCTGGTGCAGCGTCACGGCGACCGCGACCTCTGGCTCAACCCGCCGCCGATCCCGCTGACCTCTGAGGAGATGGACGCGGTCTACGATCTGCCTTACGCGCGCGCGCCGCATCCGTCCTATGGCGAGGCCAAGATCCCCGCGTGGGACATGATCAAGTTCTCGGTGACGATCATGCGCGGCTGCTTTGGCGGCTGCACCTTCTGCTCGATCACCGAGCACGAGGGCCGCATCATCCAGAACCGCTCGGAGGGCTCGATCCTGCGCGAGATCGAGAAGATCCGCGACAAGACGCCGGGCTTCACCGGCGTGATCTCCGACATCGGCGGCCCCACCGCCAACATGTACCGGATGGCCTGCAAGGACCCGAAGGTCGAGGCCGCATGCCGCCGGCCGTCCTGCGTCTTCCCCGAGATCTGCCCGAACCTCAACACCTCGCATGACGATCTCATCCGCCTCTATCGCAAGGTGCGCGAGACCAAGGGCATCAAGAAGGTGATGGTCGCCTCGGGCGTGCGCTACGACCTCGCGGTCGAGAGCCCCGAATACATCAGGGAGCTCGTCACCCATCACGTCGGCGGCTACCTCAAGATCGCGCCTGAACATACCGAGCGCGGCCCGCTCGACAAGATGATGAAGCCGGGCATCGGCGCCTACGACAAGTTCAAGCGGATGTTCGACGAAGCGGCCGAGCGCGCCGGCAAGAAATATTACCTGATCCCCTATTTCATCGCGGCGCATCCGGGCACGACCGACGAGGACATGATGAACCTCGCGCTGTGGCTGAAGAAGAACCGCTATCGCGCGGATCAAGTGCAGACCTTTCTGCCCTCGCCGATGGCGACCGCCACCGCGATGTACCACACCGGCGTCAACCCTTTGCGCGGCGTGCGCCACGGCGGCAGCGACAAGGTCGAGGCGATCAAGGGCCTGCGCCAGCGCCGCCTGCACAAGGCGTTCCTGCGCTATCACGACCCCGACAATTGGCCGGTGCTGCGCGAGGCCCTGATCGAGATGGGCCGCCGCGACCTGATCGGCTCGCAGCCCCACCAGCTCGTCCCCGCGCACCAGCCGCCCGGCACCGGCAAGGCCGCCGGCACCCGGCGCCCCGTTCGACCAGGCGGCAAGACGCAGAAGTTCACGACCAAGGGCATACGGCTGATGAAGTAGCGCACTCCCGCGCGCTAAAGCGCGATGAGATTGGGTTGAATCGTCATCGCGCTTTGGTTCTTTGTTTGAGCATGATCTTTTCCGAAAACCGCTTCACACTTTTCCGGATCATGCTCTAGAGATCGAGCACCACCGCCCCCGACACGGCGTCCGTGACGCCGCGCCCTTGGCCCTGGTCCTCGAGCACCGACCTGAAACTGTCGAGCGTCTTGATCATCGCGGACCGTGCCGCGACCATCGCGTCCTGGCTAGCCCAGGTGCCGATCAGGCAGAAGCTCTGCTCGCCGGTCTTGATGATGACGCCATGTTCGAGGCCCGGCCATTTCGCCTTGCCGTTCCGGTGCGCATCGAGGAAGGCGGCTTCCTCACCCTGCTTCACCCTGAACTTCACCACATTGTAAACCTGCATGGTGCGTCTCCTGAAAATGGACTGATGAAAAGGCGAGCGCCGGACCGGTCGGGCTCGGACCGATAGTTTTGCACCCTTGAAGCAAAAAGTCGAAAACAACCCCATGCACAGTAGCCGGCGATGGCGAAATCAAGGACTTGAAGCGCAACGAGGTCGAGTCGCGCCATCATCCCGCCTGAACCGGCCGCCCGCGCAAAGAATTCCGCAAAACCGAAAAATGCTTGAGGCGTCGGGCAAAACAGGCGTAGGATGGCATGATCGCGCTGTGTGGCCGGCGCCCGCTCGCGTGACAGCTCGACACGCATCTGCTCGCCAGATCCAACGGCAAACGGGTGACGGGCCGCATTCCCCGTGACAACGCTTAAGAGACGTTCGACATGGCGGCGAGTGAAATCAACCCGATCAGGTCAGCACACGAGGACGAGGCTGCGCTCAAGGAGATGGAGCGCCTCCGGGGCGCGAAGTCGGGATCGGCTGAGCAGATTTGCTCGAACTGGGGTCTTCTCAGGTCGACCCAAAGCTGCCCTTTGGGCCGTTGAGTCCACTGGCCGAGTTGTGCCCGTTATGATCAAATCCCCGTCAAGGCTTGGCGGAGCATTCGAATGAGGCGACGCGATTTCCTGAGAGCCGTTGGCGCCATTGCCGGTTTAGGCACGATGGCAATATCCAAAGCTGAAGCCCAAGTTCATCGAATCGGTGTGCTCGCTTTGGACGCGCCCGGGCCCGCACCGCTGCTTCTGGAAGAAACGCTCAAACGGCGGGGCTGGACGCTCGGCCAAAATCTCAAGATCGAATACCGGATGTACAACGGGGATACCGATCTGGCGCATCGCTATGCCCGCGAGCTGATCGCTCTAAGGCCAGATGTGCTGTATGCCATAACCAACACCTCGATGGCGGCACTTCAACTGGAAGGCTCGACGATTCCGACCGTCTTTGCAATGGTCAGCGATCCGGTCGGCAGACACTACGTCGACAGCTTTCCCAGACCGGGCCGCAACGTGACCGGCTTTACGCCATTCGTGCCGTCGCTCGGGGGCAAATGGGTTTCCATTCTGAAGGAGGTTGCACCAGACATCCAACAGGTGGGTCTCATATACAATCCCGAACCTGGAAATAATGCTGCTGCATTTCGCAAATCGATCGATGAGGCTGCGAATGTCGCTGGGATCGTGTCGGTGGAGGCACCCAGCGGTGACAGTTCCAGCATCGAGCGGTTGATTGTCTCTCTGAAGGAGAAGCCCAATAGTGGGCTGATTTTCCTGCCGGACGCCTTTACCTGGATTCAAAGAGGTCATCTAACGGCGCTGATCGGACAGTGCGGTCTTCCGGCGATATATCCGCTTCGTGACTTCGTTGAAGCGGGCGGCCTGATATCCTACGGCATCGACATGAAGACGATATATGTCGGCGCTGCCACATACATCGACCAGATCTTGCGAGGCGCCAATCCAGCCGAGCTGCCGGTTCAAGTGCCAACCGAATTTGAGCTGATCGTCAACCAACAAGCAGCAAAGCACCTCGGTCTGCGACTGCCGCCGACTCTGCTCGCCCGCGCTGACGACGTGATCGAATAGACCCGTGTTGTTGTGCTGCGTGAGTCCATTCGTGGCCCATGCGCGAATTGGCGGTACGCTTCGTTGAAGTCCGCTTAGTGGAGCCGAGCCGACTTGATTGGCGCGTGCCGGTTTCTTCTCATTTTGATCCGAAGCGGACATCCGATGCTTGGTCGCTCGGCGCGAAATCGCGTACACTCGGCGGCGGGATTGGAAGGGTGTGAGCGATGACAAGTCCTCCAAAGTCCATTGCCGGCGCCGGGAAAGCATTCTCGCGACGCTCTGTCCTGACCGGACTTGCGGCAACTTGCGTTGGGGCAACGGCGAAATGGAGCTGGGCTGCCGAAATCGGTGGTGATCCGTCCTTTTTCGCTGATGGCCCGGACGCCGAACTTTACGGAGCGGCAGAGAACTACCCAATCAAGGACCGGTGGCGGATCTACCAGCCCGGCAATCCGGCGCCAAAATACCGCGTCGGCGCATTCAGTCATTACGATGAGATATTCCCGACGCGTCACGTCAATCGCGCGGCCACGGCCTGGCCGTTCAAGCGAACGCCTGCGGATATTGACTACCAGTACAAGGGAAACCGCGCTTCGCTTGCGGATTACCTGGCGCGCAATCCGGTGACGGGCCTGTTGATCGCCAAGGACGACGAGATTCTGGTCGAGCGCTATCAGTACGGCCGCACCGATCGAGACCGGCTGATATCGCAATCGATGGCAAAATCGATCACCGGCATGCTGATAGGGATCGCGACCGCGGAAGGCGCGATCAAGTCGATCGATGATGCTGTGGAGACCTATGTTCCGGGCTTGAAAGGCACGGAGTACGGTGCAACGCCGATCCGTGCGCTGTTGCACATGTCGTCTGGCGTGAAGTTCGGTGAAGAGAACGACGAGGCGAAAGGCAGCGGAGACGACCTCGATCGCCTGTGGGGCGACATGGTGCGCAAGCACTGGTTTTCCCAAAAAGGCACCGTTGCCAGCATCGCGCAATTCAATCAACGGATCGCACCGCCGGGGACGCGATTCCATTACGCCAGTATCGAGACGGATGTGCTTGGTCTCGTGCTGCGTTACGCGACCGGTCAATCAATGTGCGGCTATCTCCAGGAAAAAGTCTGGCAGCCGATCGGCACGGAAGCGGATGCCAAATGGCTGGTTGATGCGGAAGGCGGTGAGGTAGCCCACGGGTTCTTCAATGCGGTACTGCGCGACTACGCCCGACTCGCCCGTCTGCTGGCCCACGACGGAGCGTGGGAGAGCAAACAGATCATACCTGCACAGTGGATGATTGATGCGACCACAGTGCGCGCCGCCGAGACGTATCTGGCAAAGGCCGAGGGAGGGTTCGGCTACGGCTATCAGGTCTACCTGTTTCCCGGTAGCAGACGGCAATTCGCACTCTTGGGTTACCTCGGGCAGCGCATCCTCGTTGATCCGCCCTCCAAGCTGGTCATGGTGCAGACCGCCGTCGATGAAAAGTCCCCCGAAATCTGGCGTCTGTGGTCGGCCGTGGTCGCGCAGTTCGGGTGACGCCATCAAACGCCGAATGATCTGCGAGGTCCGCTTCCGGCCCGTGGCTGACCTCAACCCAGAGCGCAGCGATGTCGGCTTCCGAGAGGTGACCCGACCAAGGGCATGCTGGCTGCTGAGGGTAGCCTTTGACCCATTGCCGAACTTCGAGCGGCTAATTTGCTGCGACAGACTGTGCATCCGCGCTCAGCAACATGATAGCGTGTAAAGGTTGGCTCTGGAGGAGTAGTTGTGCAGCGACGCGAATTCATCCTAGGTCTAGGTGGCTTGGCAGCTATGACGCCGGTTTGTACGGAGGCTCAACAGCGTACGCGGCGGATTGGAGCCTTCGTAGTGACTAGTCCCGTCCAAGAAGCCTACGCACGTGCGCTTCGAGAGGGCCTCAGTGCCCTCGGCTGGATCGAAGGCAAGAATATCCAGTCTGATTTTCGCTGGGCCAGACCAGACCCTGACAAACTGAGAGCCGACGCTGCCAGTCTGGTTGATCTCAATCCTGAAGTGATTGTCAGTGGTGGTACGCAGGCGACAACTGTCTTGCGCGATCTAACTGAGAGAATTCCGATTGTTTTCGTGCACGTTGCCGACCCCGTTCAGGAGGGCCTTGTGCAAAGTCTCCCACATCCTGGAGCAAACATAACCGGCTTTGCCGCATATGAATTCTCGATCGCCGGAAAATGGCTAGAACTGCTCAAGGAAATTGCGCCGCGCACGACGAACGTTCTGGTCCTCGCCGGCCCAAACCCAACTTGGCGGACACACGTAAAAACGATGCAAGACGCGGCGCCATTGCTCGAAATACAGTTGACCATCGCGCACGTGAAAAGCGCCGCGGAAATCGAAGCAGAGGTTGACGCCTTTGCAAAAAGGCCGAGAGGCGCCATGATCGCTCTGCCGGACATCATGCTTTCGGCCAACCACGAGCGTATCACTGGCCTCGCCGGCAAGTACCGCCTACCGGACCTCTATGCAAACGTGCAGGCGCTCGGAAATGGATTGATCCGCTACAGCTCCGACTGGCCCGACCTCTACCGACGTGCAGCAACCTATGTCGATAGAATCCTAAAAGGCGCGGAGCCGGGTGATCTTCCGGTCCAACAACCCGTCAAATTTGAGCTGATCATCAATCTCAAGACGGCGAGCGCCCTGGGTCTCACGGTCCCTCCGGCTCTGCTCGCCCGCGCCGACGAGGTGATCGAGTGAGCCCAGGACGTTGCGCTTTATGAGTCCGTTTGTGGCCCATCTCTGCCATCCCTGTCCGCCAATTGGATGTCTGGTGTTGAGAGCGGACCGGACGCGACCGAGCGCCGATCCGAGGTCTCAGTTTGACCCGAAGCCGACTTTGCCTGCCACTTGAGAGCTGCGCTTATCGCTGTTAACTCAGCGTCCACGGCCTATCCAGCCAATCCTCGGTCTTTACGCGCATGCTCCGTCTAACGAAAATCAAACTTCGCTGTTCACTACCAGGCCTGAGTCTCTCCATCATGTCGGCCGCATTTGTAGCGGTCGTGCAGCCGGATGCAGCGTTTGGACAAGCACCGTCGGCGCGTATTCTTATTGATCACGTCAATATTCTGGACGGCCGCGGCGGTCCGGTCGCAAAGGGCCGCGTCTTAATCGAGGGTCAACGGATCGCTCAAGTTCTGCCGGAGAATGGGCCAGCCCCGGCGGATACGACCATCATAGATGGCCAAGATGGCTACCTCGTACCTGGATTTATCGACATGCATGCGCACCTTATGCAGCCGAGGTGCGCTGCCGACGACTCGGCAACACAACATTTCGACCGAGCCGTTTCTGAGCAGCAGTTGTCCACACTCCTCGACTTCGGGATAACGACGGTGCGCAGCCCGGCAACCCCGACAATTGAAGGGCTGCGGCTGCGTGACGACCTCAACGCCGGCGCAGTCCGCGGCCCGCGGGCGTTCGCATCGGCCGAGCTGATCAATGACGCGAAGCTGACCGATCAACAGCTGCGGAACATCGTACGCGATGCGATGCCATACCGACCCGACTATTTCAAAGTCTACGCTCGCCTATCGCCTCAAGCGGTTGGAACCGTCATCGACGAGGCGCACCGCCATGGAATTCCCGTGATTGGCCATTTGGGCCGCACCTCGTGGCTCGAAGCGGCTCAACTCGGTATCGACCATCTGGCGCATACCGTCGACTGGTCCCCCAAAACACTGACTCCGGAAAACCGGAAGCGCTACTTGGAGCTAGCCCAAGGCTACAACGCAGGTTCTTTTCTCGCGCGGATCGATTGGCTCGAATTGCTAGATCTTTCGTCAGTCGAGGTGAAAAGCATGGTCGCCGAGGTTGCCAAAAGAGGCATCTCGGTTGATCTCACATTGATCGCCTACGACACGAAATTCGCCGCGCCTCATGGCGGTCGCTACGCTAATAATCGCTTCGCAAAGATCGTGCCCGCGCTCTACCACGACTGGACCCAATGCAGGAATATCACCTCGACCGACGACTGGTCTGAGCAAGATTACCGCCGCTGGAACGCAGCCTACCCCAAGTTACAGACTCTCGTGCTCATGATGCGAGATGCGGGCGTGTTGCTGACGACCGGGACCGATTTGACCAACCCCTGGATTATTCCAGGCGAGAGCCTTCATCAGGAGTTTGAGTTGCTGGTGGCAGCAGGTCTGTCGCCATCCGTGGTGTTGAAGATGACGGGCGAAAACGCCTCGAGGGCGTTGCGCTCAAACGATGTCGGCCTAATCCAGCCAGGAAGATTCGCTGATCTCGTCCTGCTCACGAACAATCCTTTGGACAACATCGCCAATACCCGGGCGATCCGATGGGTTATGAGGGGTGGGCAATTGGTTTCCCGGGGCCCACAGAGGTGAGGGGATAATCGCTCACCTTTTTCGGGTACCGAATACCCGGAAAATCAGCGGCCCAGGATTTCCGCTCATGGCCCATCACTACCGTATCCCACGGCCGAGGATATGTCGGCCGTCAGGCGTAGACCGGACCTGACTTAAACCGGGCCAAAACGGCGCGATTGAACCAAGCGGACATTCAGTTGCGCTGGGACCCAGCTGCATCGATTGCGCCTCTGAGAGCATTGCCCACGTCTATGATCAGACGGTTCTCGGCCTCGAATTTGTCTTCGGCCTGAGCGACGAAGGAGACCTCGGGCAAAACAACAATCAGCGCACGTGAGATGGCCGCTTTTGCTAACCTTTCTTCCTCACTCTGCGGGTCCGTGATGAAAGCCATCTTCTTCATGGCTTCCCAAATACCCGGAGAGTAGCCCTCCAAGGCCGCAATCGCTTCCTGTATCTGACCGTCGCTGTAGAATGTGCCCATAATGATCAGCTCAACCTTTCACTGCTCGATCCGGAGCGGACTTTAGAAAATTTTCAGAGAGTGGCTCTCGCCTTCATCAGGACAAACAGGTGAGAACCGGCGGCGATCAACGAGAAAATGACTATTCCCAATTCAGCACCGTGCACATGCCGCGGCGCATAGGTTGAAGCCGCCCAAATGAAGAGCCGGACGGCCCCCATGAAGGCAATCATCCCCCACATTGCAAGCCATTTTGGGGCGTACCAAGTCGGCTCGCCGTCGGGACCCCATTGCATGGCGACACGCTCGCTTGCGATACGCGGGCCAAGATACAGGTTTAAGCCGACGACAAACGCGATAGCGAAGCCAAAGACGTAGTCTGCTGGCACCATGCTTTCCGCTTCCCAAATTCAGCCGAGACTACCCAGAGATGGAGAAGCAATCCATTCTTGCTTAGATGGAACCGCTCGTGTCTGCTTCCTTATGGTTGCTGGTAGATTGACTAAGCGTCCCGACCGGTTTTGTCCCGTTCGAGACATCCCGGCGGGGTCTTGCAATGTCCGTTGTCGGAAGCGGACCAGAACGGGGGCCGAGCGCGACAGCTTGGGTTTTCGCGCCCTTGCTTACGGGCAGGTTCCGTTGCCGAAGTAGGTCGCCTGCCGATACGTGTATTGCATGACTTGCATGGTCAGCTGAAAACGCGGGTCGTCGCCATTCGTGATCGGGCATCGTCCGCCAGAGACGGCGGCCATTTCGTCATCGCGCAGCGGCGTGGATTCAGTCTTGGCGTTCGTCGACATCGTGAGCCTCCTGTTGAGATGTGCGGCATGCTTATCGCGAATTCCATTGGTCCGACTGTGAGTAGCCTCACGCACGCGACTGGGTCTCCGACAGCGCGTCATTTCTTGATACGTCCATCCGTCTTCGACGGTGCAAATCGCATGGGAGTGGCGGCCCAATCATGATGATCGAGCGGGTATGGCCCGGGCATCCGTGGCTGTTCAATCGCAGCCATTACCCGCGTGTTTGTATTTGAGTTGAGGATCGCATCCGAAAGGCCGCCACCTTTGGCGACGCGTGCGCCCAGGATTTCTCGACGCACGGGCGATATGCCGGACTTGCCGAGGTGCCGGGACAATGGGCAATGGTCCCCAGCCCCATTTGGCAGCGCCGTCGTCGCATCTCGTTAAAATCAAGACTGGCCGATCTTTGAAGTGTGATGAACATCACTGCGAGCAAGACCTGATCGCATATCCTGCGCAACTACAGATTGGGAGGGAATGGCCCCTCCAAATTCAACAGGAGGCGGACATGGAAGGACAGCAACTCGAAATCAGCGAGCCCGAACTGACGGCCGAAGACCTCGATAGCGTCAGCGGTGGGCTTCGCAACAATCAGACGGAAGCGTGGGCCTGGTTCCAGATCGGGCTAGCGAAAGGGATCGGGGAGACCCCAGGCAGCTATTATTGCTCGACGCATATTGGATCATAACGAGGGGTCGCCCAGACGGCCCGCACCCAGAGGAGATAAAGATGGATACCTGGAAAGATGAAATCGGCAATACGGGCGAAATCACACCGTGTGAATTGACGACTGTGGAGCTGGATGCCGTGAGCGGCGGACTTAGAAACTGTGAGACGGCATGGTGGCATGCCGTCACAGCTGGCATCGAAGCAGGATTGATCATGGGCGGCGCTACCCTGGTTTGTGGGCAGGTATGAAAACAACGGAGAGGTCGCCTCGGTTGGCGGCCTCGTCCCTCGCCCTCGTCCTGAGGGCCCACCAGCGGCGGGCGATGCGCCGCAGCGAAACATTCTCTCATTGCGATTGCCCGCCCCTCACCTCTCCACCAGCGCCCCCGCCCCGCGATGATACCGGCTGGAAAAGAACACCAGCGGCGTGGTGTCGCGGTGGTCGCAGCTCGATACTTCGGCGATGATCAGCGTGTGGTCGCTGACATCGACGTGGCTGATAACTTCGCAGGCGAACCAGGCGATGCAGCCCTGCAGGCGCGGCAGGCCGTCGACGATGTCGTAATCTGGAGCTGCGCCTCCGTTGGGCTGGCTGGCGAAATGGCGCGACAGGTCGCGGCCGTGGTCCGGCAGGACATTGACGCAATAGCGTCCCGTGGCCGAGATCGCGCGGTGCATGCGGCCGGGCATGACCGCGACCAGCACGGTCGGCGGCGACAGGCTGACCGTGACGAAGCTGTTCGCGGTCATGCCGCAGACGCGGCCGTGCTCGTCCAGCGCCGTCAGCACCGTGACGCCGGTTACAAAGCGCGATGCGGCTTCGCGGAACGATGCGGGATTGGCGCGTTGCATTTCACTCTTCGCCCGCATCTGGCGTCACGCGATTGCCCTGACGGGCTCTGATGGCGCGGACATGCGTTCGATCCAGGCCCGGATGCGCTGCGGTGTCGAGATGCGATCCCACTGCCGATCCGGATAATTGAAGTTCTCGGTGAACTCGTTGGCGAGCGCCGGGTTCTGGCTCATCGCGCCGATCAGCATGCCCAGCGCTTCCGTCGGCGGCTGCAACATGACGTTGGTCCAGCGCGAGGCCGCCAGCACGCGGTCCTGCCGCTTCAAATCGATTGTCTCGCAGAGGCGCGCATCGAGTACGTCGGCATTGACGATCTCCTCGCCGAGCACGAAAGCCGCGTAGGAGGCGACGTTGGCGCCCTGGCCCATCATGGGATCGACGATGGCGTGGACGTCGCCAAGCGCGATCGCACACTTGCCGTCGTCGAACGCAACCATCGTGTTGCGCACGGTCGGGACCACGCCGCCTTGCAGGAGATCCTGCGGCTGCGCCAGATCGAACCTGAGGGTGTCGATGCGGTCGTAGGTGGTGGGATGATGCTTCTCCAGCTTGCCCAGCAACACCTTCAAAAAGTGCTTCGGATTGTCGTCGTAGCTGAGCGTCGCCAGCTCCTCCATGTCGCCGCCGGGCACGTTCTCCATCAACAGCGCGTTGGCGATGCCGCCGAAGGTGACGGTCGGGATCACGATCATCTCGCCATGGCCTGGCGACACCGACAGCGTGACGTTCATGGGATCTGGCTGCCGCACGCCGGTGTAGAGCCCGACGCACAGACGCCGTTGCGGCTGCTGATAGGGCGAGTGCTCCGGACGGTAAGTGAAGAGCTGGCCGAGCGGCCCCTTGCCCGTGGAGACGACGAGCAGGTCGAAGCGCGCCACCAGCGGGGCGATGTCGCGCTCCTCGATGCGGCGGTATTCGATCTTGCCGCCGCGCGTCATGAAGTCCTGCATCAGGGCGGGAAGATAGAGCCGGTAATCGACGGCGCGGCTCGCTTTCGAGAAGTCGCCGCGGAAGCTCAGCGGCTGCGGGAAATTGAAGACGTGATCGTGGTAGTAATAATGGTCCTTCGGATCGGTCCAGTGATTGACGCCGAGATAGTCCTCGCGCGCGAGCGTCACGTGGTGATGCGCGACGGTGTTGAGCAGCCTGAGGTCGCGATACTCCTCCGGCGGGCGGTCGGTGATGACAGTGGCGTCGACGCCGTGCTTTTGCAGATAGAGCGCGAGATGCAGGCCGGCGATGCCGGCGCCGACAATTCCGATATGGCGTGTCACGTCGTCTTCTCCCCTGTGATTGCTCGTTTTGGGGAAGCCTACCGGCCCGCCGTATTGCCCGCTACGGAATATATGGGATATAATTTATTCCAGATCGGAATGAATTATGGACCGGATCGATTGCCTGCGCGCTTTCGTGCGCACCCTCGAGGGCGGCAGCTTCTCGGCGGCCGCCAAGGAGCTCGGCATCGGCCAGCCCGCGATCAGCAAGCGCATCGCGATGTTGGAGAGCGAGTTCGGCACGCAGCTGTTCTCACGGACGACCCGTACGCTGAAGCCGACCGCGGAGGCGCACCGCATCTACGATCTCGCGCGGCAGATCCTCGACAGCTTCGACATGGCGCGGTCGAGTGTCGAGCACGCGGCGCCGCGCCCCACCGGCACGCTGCGCATCGGCGTGCCCTCCTCGTTCGGGCGGCGCTACATGATGCCCGTCGTCGCCGAATATGTGCGGAACTATCCGGAGGTGCGGGTCGACATCCGCTTCAGCGAGCGGCTGGTGAACCTGGTGGAAGAGGGCATCGAGCTGGCGCTGCGGATCGGAAACCTGGAGGCGAGCACATTGATCGCGCGCAGGCTCGGCACCGTGCAGCGTTATCTGGTCGCGACGCCGACCTATCTGCACGGCCGGCCGCTGCCGCGAACGCCCGACGATCTCGCCTCGCACCAGTGCATCGTCTATTCCAGGATGTCGCCGGCGCAGCAATGGGCCTTCGAATCCGAGCACGGCCGCCACGTCGCAGGGATCAACGGCCCCATTCACGTCGACGATGCCGATGCGATGCAGGCGGCGGCGATGCAGCATCTCGGCATCGCCATTTTGCCCGAGTGGAATGCCGCGGAGGGTCTTCGCAGCGGCGAGCTCGAGCATGTGCTGCCCGATTACAGCATCGCCGCGCTGCCATTGCACGCGGTCTATCCGGAAACGCAGTGGATGTCGCTGCGCGCACGGACGTTTCTGGATCTCCTGGTCGAGCGCGCCGGACAATTCGTGCTACCGTCGCCGCATACCCAAACCGCTGGCGGCGGCGGTTGACGCCGGGCATACGAGCACAGCTGCGAGCCTCAGTTCGCTGCGAAATGGTCCGGAATCGATTGCGCAAGATTGTTCACGAAGTTTGCGAACATGTTCGCCGACACCACCGCAACGACCTCGATGATTGCAGCCTCATCGAAGCCCGCGGCGCGCATGCTCGCCAGCTCGGCATCGTCGACGTGACCGCGCGACTGGACCAGGGCGCGCGTGAACCGTAGCGCGGCGGCCGCCCCGGGATCGTCCGATGTCGCGGCTGCCGCGGCGTCCAGTTCGCACTCGGGAATCCCCGCGCGCTGTCCGAAATGCCGATGATTGGCCGCGCAACAATGGCACTCGTTCGCCGCCGCGACCGCAATGGCAATCCGTTCGCGCAACGCCAGCGGCAGAGACGCTTGCGTCAGCGACTGGCGCAGCGCGAGAAAGCCGCGCAAAGCCGCGGGAGAATGCGACAGGAGCCGCATCATGATCGGCTCCGACCCGAGCTCCAGCTTGACTTGCGCGAGCAGCTGCCGGCTCTCGCCGGCGAGCTGCGTTGGTTCAGGTGGTGCGAAGCGTTGCATGTTCGATCTCAATGACGTCGCAAGAAAGCCAGGGCACACCGCGCGCTCTGCCGCTCAACCGGTCGGCGGCTTGCAGGCGCCGCACCCCTCGACGATGAACGAGCGGAAGCTCGACGCCTTGTCGCGGATCGCCACGAGTTGCTTCTGCTCGGGCGCATCGCGCCAGGCTTGCGCCCGTTCGAGGCTGTCGAAGACGTAGATCGTGACGCGCTTCGGCAACTCTCCTGCGACCACGGCGGTCTTGCCGCCGCGGGAGAGAAAGCGGCCGCCGAATTTGTCGATCAGGGCGCCTTCCTGCGTCGCGTAGGAGGCGAAGCCGGCCGGATCGCTCACACTGATTTCGTTGATCACATAGGCGGGCGCGTTGCCCTCGGCGTGAAGTCCGTGGACCGCGGCAGCGCCCAATCCCGCCAGCGCGGCGAGGCTCGATGTCAGTGTCCTGGTGAGGGTCATGGGGTCTCCTGGTGAATGGTGGCCGTGGACGCCGCGACCATGACGTGGAGAAGCTATAAGCAGAATGGCCAAATCACGAATATGGATATAAGCTAGGCTAATGGCAAAGAAGCTGGCCGACTGGGATGCGCGGATTGGACGCCGGATACGGCTGCGAGATCTGCACGTGCTGTCGTCCGTGGTGAAATTCGGCAGCATGGCCAAGGCCGCCACGCAGCTTGGCCTCACACAGCCGGCGATCTCGCAAGCCATTGCCGATCTCGAAGCCGCGCTCGGCGTGCGCTTGCTCGATCGCGGGCCGCGCGGCGTTTCGCCGACCGCATTCGGCGAAGCAATGCTTCTGCGCGGCACCGAAGCGTTCGATGCCTTGCGCCAGGGCGTGCGCGACATCGAGTTCATGTCCGATCCCGGCACCGGCGAGATCTGGGTCGGCGCATCGGAATCCTTCATCTCCGGCGGCCTGCTTGCGGCCGTCACCGCCGAGCTCGCGATTCGCTATCCCAAGCTCGTCGTACATGTGATCGACGCCAATACGGCCGCGATGGAGTTTCGCGAACTGCATGATCGCAAAGTCGATCTGATGCTCGGGCGCATCGGCGGGCCGATCGAGGACGATGACCTTGCGGTCGAGACGCTGTACGAAGAGGCAATCGTGGCGGGCGCCGGCACGAACCATCCTCTGGCCGGCCGGCGCAAGCTCGCGCTTGCGGATCTCGTCGCCGAATCCTGGATCCTGGCGCCGCCGAGTACGGCGGTGCGCGAGCTCGTCCACACCGCTTTCACCGCGCAGGGCCTGCCTCCGCCGTCCCGGACCGTGACGACCTATTCGATGCAGCTGCGCATGCAATTGCTGGCGACCGGGCGCTATCTCTCGTCGGTCCCGGAATCGCTGGTACGCTACAATGCGAAGCGATGGTCGCTGGTCGCGCTACCGGTGGTGCTCGGAAGGCCGCTGCCGGTCGTTCTCGTCACGCTGAAGGCGCGAACGCTCAGCCCGGCCGTCGAGGTTTTCATCACCCAGATGCGCGCGCTGGCGCGGCGCATGCGCGGGCGTCCCGGCGCAGCCGGTTGACGCAGCCCCAGCCAGCATTAAATGAGGCCCATGAAAAAGATCGGATTTCTGTCCTTCGGACACTGGACACCCTCGTCGCAATCGCAGACGCGCTCGGCCGGCGATACGCTGCTGCAATCGATCGAGCTTGCGGTCGCGGCCGAACAGCTTGGCCTCGACGGCGCCTATTATCGCGTCCACCATTTCGCGCGGCAGCTGGCGTCGCCCTTTCCGCTGCTCGCAGCCGTCGGCGCGAAAACGAAGAAGATCGAGATCGGCACGGCCGTGATCGACATGCGCTACGAGAACCCGCTCTACATGGTGGAGGACGCAGGCAGCGCCGATCTGATCGCGGGCGGGCGGCTTCAGCTCGGCATCAGCCGCGGCTCGCCCGAGCAGGTGATCGATGGCTGGCGTTATTTTGGGTACCGCCCGGCCGAGGGCCAGAGCGATGCCGACATGGGTCGGCGCCACGCGGAAGTCTTCCTCGACCTGTTGCGCGGCCAGGGGTTCGCCGAGCCCAATCCGCAGCCGATGTTTCCGAACCCGCCGGGGCTGTTGCGCCTCGAGCCGCATTCAGCGGGCTTGCGCGATCGCATCTGGTGGGGCGCCGGCTCGAACGCCACAGCGGTGTGGGCCGCAAAGCTCGGCATGAACCTGCAGAGCTCGACGCTGAAGAACGACGAGACCGGCGAAGCCTTTCACGTGCAGCAGGCCGCCCAGATCCGCGCCTATCGCGCCGCGTGGAAAGAGGCGGGCCACACCAGAGAGCCCCGCGTCTCGGTCAGCCGCAGCATCTTCGCGCTGATGGACGATCGCGACCGCGCTTATTTCGGCCGCGAGCGCGGCGGCGAGGACCAGATCGGCTTCATCGACCCGCAGACGCGGGCGATCTTCGGCCGCTCCTATGCCGCGGAGCCGGAGATGCTGATCGAGCAGCTCCGGCAGGATGAGGCGATCGCCGAGGCGGACACCCTGCTGCTGACGATTCCCAACCAGCTTGGGGTGGACTATTGCGCACATGCGATCGAGGCGATCCTGAAGCATGTGGCGCCGGCGCTGGGGTGGCGGTAATCCACCACATCACTCGGGACAAGGGCTCCGCGATCGCGTGACCGCCGGCCAACGACGATCCCGGCAAACGTCTTCATGTCGGCCTCTTCAGTTGGGCCTCGCCAGCTGCAACTCCAACAAGGCGATCCGCTGCAAATTCCCCATGTCGCGTTCGCCGGCGCCTGCGGTGCGGAGGATGGATTCGGCGAGCGCATTGACATGCGAGGAATGCACGGGCTCCGGCAGCGTCGCGACCGCGGCGTCCAGGGCGATGGTCATGAGATCGATCACCTCCGGGGAAAATGCTGCGTTGGCAAAGTTCTTCGTCTCGCGGGCCGGCCGCCTGTGCGCGCCGCCGGTCTAACGTCGGGAAAAACTGGAAGTTCCTGCGGCCGTGGCCCTGTTCGAGAATCTGAGTGCCCGAATTTCACGTGAGCTCGTGAAGCCCTCTCACCCCGCCTTCACGCTCGCATCGATCAGCAGCTTCGCCGCCGCGAGCGCCGACTGCGCGGGCCCGTCTTCGGATTGCTGGCCGGTGACGTAGATGCCTTCGATCAGGAGCAGCAGCGCATCGCCGAGCACGTTCGGCTGCCGCGCGCCCATTTGCGCGGCGAGCTCGCGCAGGCGCTTGCGGAATACTTTCTTGTGCGCTTCGGCGACTTGCCGCGCCGGATTGTCGCGCGCGGGATACTCCACCGCGGCATTGCTGAGGCCGCAGCCGCGATAACCCTTGGCCACCGCGCGCGGCGCAAGCTGGCCGATATAGGCGAGCACATGGTCGCGCGCATTGCCGTAGGTCTTGCCGCCGGGACGCTCGAAGTTTTCCCAGAAGTTCAGATCGTAGTCGCGCAAATACGCGGCGGCGAGTTCGTCCTTGGAGGCGAAGCTGCGGTAGAGGCTCGGTTTTGTCACGCCGGCGCGGTCCACCACCTCGTCGACGCCGACGGCGCGGATGCCCTCGCGATAAAACAGCTCGCTGGCGGAGGCGCGGATGCGGTCGGCGGCGCGGAGCGGGGCGTCAGCGGCTTTTTCGGC
Organism: Bradyrhizobium guangzhouense; assembly: GCF_004114955.1. Classification (NCBI taxonomy): domain Bacteria; kingdom Pseudomonadati; phylum Pseudomonadota; class Alphaproteobacteria; order Hyphomicrobiales; family Nitrobacteraceae; genus Bradyrhizobium; species Bradyrhizobium guangzhouense. The sequence goes on along the minus strand of NZ_CP030053.1, from coordinate 1,014,134 downwards.
TTTCTTCGTCATCAGGCTCCGATGCCTCCAGGACAGGCTTGCCAACAGGCTTGACAATGTTACTGACCGGTACGTACTAATATTGCATCCCAATACGTACCGGTAAGTAACATGCCCCCATCCCCCGTTCAACCTGCCTCCGCTCGATCCTCCGCCGTTTCCCGGCGGCCGTTCGGCCCAAACTACGCCTTCGTCGTCGTTGCCGTGATCTTCCTGGCGCTGCTGGCCTCGGCCGGCCTGCGCGCGACGCCGGGCGTGCTGATGCTGCCGCTGCAGAAAGCCTTCGGCTGGGACGTCAGCGTGATCTCGTCCTCGGCCGCGGTCGGCATTTTCCTTTACGGCCTCGCCGGTCCCTTCGCCGCGGCGGTCATGCAGCGCTTCGGCATCCGCCGCACCGTGCTGGGCGCGCTCATGCTGATGTCGGTCTCGACGGCCATCAGCTATTTCATGACCGCGCCGTGGCAATTGTTCATGAGCTGGGGGCTGCTCTCCGGCATCGGCTCGGGCGCCGTCGCCAACGTGCTCGGCGCCACCATCGTCAATCGCTGGTTCACCACCAATCGCGGCCTCGTCATGGGACTTCTGACGGCGAGCACCGCCACCGGCACGCTGATCTTCATGCCCGGCCTCGCATCGCTTGTCGAATGGGGCGGCTGGAAGCCCGTGGTGCTGACGGTCGCCGCCTGCTGCGCGGCGCTGATCCCGCTGGTGTATTTCCTGGTGCCGGAGCGGCCGGCTGCGATCGGCCTGCGCTCCTATGGCAGCACGCATGACGATCAGCCCGCGGCGCCCGCGATCGGCAATCCGTTCGTCGCGGCGATCGGCAACCTCGTGCGCGCAGCGAAAACGCAGACCTTCTGGTTCCTGTTCGCGACCTTCTTCATCTGCGGCTTCACCACCAACGGCCTGGTCGGCACGCATCTGATCGCGTTCTGCGGCGACCACGGCATCTTCGAGGTGCAGGCCGCAAGCCTGTTGGCGCTGATGGGCTTCTTCGACCTGTTCGGCACCACGCTGTCGGGCTGGCTCACCGACCGCTTCGATCCGCGCAAGCTGTTGTTCTTCTATTACGGCCTGCGCGGGCTGTCGCTGATCTACCTGCCCTACTCGGACTTCTCCTTGGTCAGCCTGTCGGTGTTCGCCGTGTTCTACGGCCTCGACTGGATCGCGACCGTGCCGCCGACGGTCCGCATCGCCAACGAGGCCTTCGGCGACAAGAACGCGCCGCTGATCTTCGGCTGGGTCGTCGCCGGCCATCAGCTCGGCGCGGCCTGCGCCGCGTTCTTCGCCGGCTTCATGCGCTCGTCGCAGGGCGATTATCTGCAAGCCTTCATGATCGCCGGCGCAACCGGCATCGTCGCCGCCGTGCTGTCGCTGCTGATCGGCCGGCGGCCGAAGCAGCCGCAGCTGGCTGCGGCGTGACCGGCGCGGATGCGCCGGCCGCACCACACGAGTCTCGTATCTTGCCTATATCTCAAAAATGAGATATATACCGAATTGTGCACTGGCGAGTTGAAATCCTCAACGAAACCGTTGTCGCGGAGATAGCTGCCCTGCCGGCCGACATGCAGGCGCGCTTTCTGCGGCTTGCGGAGCGCATTGCCTCGACCGGCCTGGAAGGCTTGGGCGAACCGCACGTCAAGCACCTTGAAGGGAAGCTTTGGGAGCTACGACTGACAGGGCGCGACGGAATTGCCCGTGCCCTCTACGTCACCGCGATCGGTCGGAGAGTTGTCGTCGTGCGCGCGTTTGTGAAGAAGACGCAAAGGACCCCACGCGCGGAGATCGAACTCGCCCTACGGAGAGCAAATGAGATCACGTGACGATGGAGTTCGAATAACCACTGACCTTGTCCTGCGCAATCGTGCGCAATTGAAAAGAGAGTCACATGACAATTCCATTCGACAAGCTCAAGGCTCGTCTCCTGGCCAACCCGAAGGTCAAGGCCGAGTATGACGCACTCGCCCCGGAATTCGAGATCGCTGCCGAATTGCTGAAGGCGCGCTTGCGGGCCGGATTCTCGCAGTCCGAGTTGGCTGCGCGAATGGGTACCAGCCAGTCCACGATTGCCCGGCTTGAAAGCGGACAAACGCTGCCGAGCACAAAGACTCTTTTGCGCTATGCCGAGGCGACCGGCAGCAGGTTCCGGGTGCGGCTCTCGGCGGCCTGATGCCGTTACCATGGCTACGGGCGCCGCTGAGGCGTCAGCGATTTGAATATTGATTCCGTTGAGGAACTTTGAAATATTGCCACGATGCGGGCCGCGCGCTGGCTCGCTCCGGAGCTTAAGAATTCGCGTTGCGTCCAGCTCCATCTCAATCAACCCTGACAATCAGTGGCGGCCCGGCGGATGAGCGATTCCCTTCTTGCAACGGTCGGCGACCATTTCTTCATTGGCTTGAGGCCGACCAGCGTTCTCGACGATCGCGACCGTGCGCTGCTGCGGGATCTCCGGCCCGCCGGCGTCATCCTCTACAAGAGCAATTTCCGCCACGACCTGCCTTATCGGGACTGGCTGTCGGTTCACCGCGACCTGATCGCCGCGATCCGCGATGCCTCGCAGCGCGACAAGCAGTTCATTGCCATCGATCACGAGGGCGGCCGCGTGTGCCGCACGCCGCCGCCGATCACACGCTTCGCCTATGCGGCGCGATGGGCTTCGACGGCCGAGCAGGTCGGCGACGCCATGGGCGCCGAGCTCGCCTCGCTCGGCTGTAACCTCAATTTCGCGCCGGTGCTGGACATTCACTCCAACCCCGCCAACCCTGTCATCGGCGAGCGCGCCTTCGGCCGCACGGCCGATGATGTCATCAAATCGATGCTACCCTTCGCCAGGGCGATGGAGCGCCAGGGCGTGCGGGCCTGCGGCAAGCACTTCCCGGGTCATGGCGACACGCAGGTCGATTCGCATCACGAATTGCCGGTGCTCGATCTCGACCTCGAGCAGATCAAGGCGCGCGAGCTCAAGCCGTTTGCCGCGGCGATCGCCGGCGGCATCGGGATGATGATGACGTCGCACATCCTGTACAGGAAGCTCGACCCGAACGATCCCGTGACGCTGTCACGCCCGATCACGCAAGGATTGTTGCGCGAGGCGATGAAGTTCGACGGCGTGATCGTGTCCGACGATGTCGGCATGCGCGCGATGGCGGGCCGGTTAGATGCGCCCGACGCCGTCGCGCGCTTCATGGCTGCCGGCAACGACATGCTGATGATCTGCTCGCATTTGACCGACACCGAACGCGCCCGCTTCCTCGCCCAGTCGATCATCAACGGCGTCGATGCCGGCAAGCTCGATCCGGCGATGCTGAAGGCTTCAAGCCAGCGCGTCCACGCGATGCTCGATGGCACCGCGCAAAACGCCGTCACGGAGCTGTCAGGCGAGGAGCTCGCCCGCCATCGTGGCGCCGGCACCCAATTCGAGGCGGCGACCGTCGAGGTCGTGTAGCGCCGGAACGTCACAACCGTCCGCATGCCAACCGTTCATCAACGCCACGCCGTTGATCGCGATGTCGACACGTTGCCGACGATAGCACATAGATCCTGCCGGTAGCAGGAGCGGCCGCAAGCCCCACGCAATCCTTCGCTGCTGAGGTCGAATCGTCGGCTGCCGCCACGCTGGCGGCCATTCGCCATTAACGGGACCGAGCAGCAATGAGCACAGCGGCCGCCTTCTGCGAAGCGGGCCTTGCGCATCTCAGAGACGGACGGCATCTCGATGCGCGTGCCTGCACCGAGCAGGCCCTCACGATCGATGCTGAGCACACCGACGCCCAGCATCTCATGGGACTGCTGCATCTCGAGTTCAGGCAATACAACGACGCGCTGGAGTGGATCGTCCGCGCCATCCGGCGTGCACCCAAGCCGGAATATCTCGCGAGCTTCGCAACCGTGCTGCAGCAGCATGGACGCTGCGACGAGGCACTGAACGTGCTCGACAAGGCGATCCAGCTTCGGCGCGATGATGCCGGCTTGTGGCACCAAAGCGGGATTCTGCTCCACAGGCTCGGGCGCAACGAGGAGGCACTTGCGCGCCTTGATGAGAGCGAGAGGCTATCCCCCGACCATGCCCCGACACTGCGGATGCGCGCCTGGGTTCTCTATGGCCTGAAGCGGTACGAGGAGGCCGCCACCGAAGGCGCGCGGGCGCACCGGCTCGATCCCGGCAATGCCGACATCTGCAACCATCTCGGTCTTGCGCTCAGGCGTCTGCGCCGGAACGAAGAGGCGCTGGCCTGGTTCGAAAAGGCCATCGCGCTTCAGCCGCGCTTTGCCGATGCCTTCGACAACAAGCTTGTCGCGCTGTTTCACCTTCATCGTTTCGACGAGCTGTTCGCGCTATCCGATCGCATGATGTCGCTCGGGCTGAGCAACGAAGTGACCGCGTGGAACGTGTCGCTGGCCCATCTTCTGACCGGCAATTTCGAAGCCGGCTGGCTCGGGCACCAGACCCGGTCGCAGCTGCCGTCGTCAAAATATCCGCGGTTTCCGCAACCGATGTGGCTTGGTGGCGAGAGCGTCGACGGCAGGACCATCCTGATCGCCGCGGACGAGGGATTGGGCGACACCATTCACTTCGCCCGCTACGTCCCCCTGCTTGCCGCGCGCGGTGCGCGTGTTCTCCTGGCCGTCCAGGACCCGCTGCATCGGCTGATGTCTGATCTCGCGGGCGCATCTCGCTGCGTGCCGATGTCGGCGATGGGCGCACTGCCTGATTTCGATCTGCATTGCCCGATCTCCAGCCTTCCGCTCGCGTTCAAGACCCGTCTCGACACCATCCCGTCGGGACCCTATCTGCCATCTCCTCCAGCGGGCCGCATTCAGGCCTGGGACAGCAGGCTCGGTCCTCACACCAGGCTCCGGGTCGGCCTGGTCTGGTCCGGCGATCCCTCGCATGTGAACGACGAGACGCGCTCGATTCCGCTGCGAACGCTGTCCCGCATCCTCGACGTCGATGCCAGCTTCATCAGCCTGCAAAAGGCACCGCGCCCGCACGATGCGGCGGTGCTGCGTGAGAGACGCGACATCATCGACCTGACCGCCGATCTCACCGACTTCACTGAAACCGCCGCCTTGATCAGCTGCCTCGATCTCGTGATCACCGTCGACACCAGCGTCGCCCATCTTGCCGGCGCGCTCGGCCGTCCGACCTGGATCCTGCTGCCATGGACGCCCGACTACCGCTGGCTGCTCGATCGCAGGGACAGCCCTTGGTATCCGAGCGTGCGGCTGTTCCGCCAGACCGAGACGCGTGATTATGAAAGCGTGCTTGATCGCGTCCGGGACGAATTGCGGGCACAGGCCGCCACATTCCGAGCTTGAGGCCGGCCCGGCGGCGAACGCTCGTGGTTCCCTGCGCCTGCTCGCATGGACGTACAGAATTCGTTAACGCAGCAGCCCTAGCCTTTAAGCACTCTTTTAAGCTCTTGGGCAAAATCGCGACATGCTGCCGGATCGTCGATGACAGAAGACCATGCGACCTTGCCGGACGGGGTTCGCGTACGACTCTATGATCAGGCCCTGAATGCCGCACGCATCGGCGCGTGGGAATGCGTCCTCGAAACCGAGCGCCTGAGCTGGACCCAAGGCGTCTACGACATCTTCGGCTATCCCGAGCGCAACCCGCTGCGGCGCGCTGATATCGTCGACCTCTATATCGACGAATCCAGGCGCCACATGGAGCTCGCGCGCGCCGAGGTGATCCGGAGCGGCTTGCCTGTCACGCTCGATGCCGAGATCAGGACCTGGCGCGGCGAGAAGCGCTGGATGCGCCTCTCGATCAACGCGGTGCGGGAGGGCGAACGGCCGGTGCGGATCTTCGGCTGCAAGCAGGACGTCACCTCCGACCGCCAGGCGATCGAGAGCCTGCGGCAGCAAGCCGAAACCGATCCGCTGACCGGGCTCGCCAATCGTTCGGTTTTCCAGGCCCGCTATCGCGAGGTGGTCAACGACAACCTGAATCACGGATACGCCTCGGCGCTGGTGCTGATCGACCTCGACGGCTTCAAGCTGCTCAACGATAAATTCGGCCATCTGGCCGGAGACGCGTGCCTGTGCGAGGTCGCGCAGCGTTTGCGGCGGGCCTTCCACAATGCCGGCCTGGTCGGCCGGCTCGGCGGCGACGAATTCGCGATCATCCTGCGCGCCCCTGTCGACCCTGCGCGGATCGCACGCGTGCTGCAGAAGACCGTCATGATGCTGAGCCGCCCGCTGTTCTGGAACGGTCTTCGCCTCGAAGTCGGCGCCTCGATCGGAGCCGCCCTGATCGGCCGCCCGCACCGCCGGCCGATCGCCGAACTGTTCGCGGAAGCCGACATCGCGCTCTATGACGCCAAGGCCGCCGGCCGCAACCGGGTCCATCTGATCGGGGACGAGAAGCGGGGCCTGGCGGCGTAGCGCAGGTCGAAATGGCGCGCCCGGAACGATTCGAACGTCCGACCCTCAGATTCGTAGTCTGATGCTCTATCCAGCTGAGCTACGGGCGCGTTTTTCGCAAGGAGTGCGGACCTAAGCCCGCAGGCAGCCTCCGGACAGCGCCGAAGGGGTGCGAAAGAGCGCTCTGACTAACCGCTCTTGCCGGCGTTGGCAAGGTCTGCGTCGGCGGTATTTTGGGGCATTTGCGTATCTCAGGTCGTCATTCCGGGGCGCGACGAAGTCGCGAGCCCGGAATCCATTCCTCCATCGACTCCGCCGCCCTATGGATTCCGGGCCTGGCCCTTCGGGCCATCCCGGAATGACAGAAGAACTTGGTCGCTGGCCGACTTACGCCCGCTGCCGTTCGTTGCGGATGGAGAGGAGTTCCACGGGGCGGTCGGGGATGACGATCCGGAAGGTGGCGCCGATGGTGCCTTCGACCAGATGGATGTCGCCGCCATGGGCCCGGACCAGTTCGGCCGCGATGGCGAGACCCAGCCCGCTGCCGCCGGGACGGCCGGAGGTCTGGAACGCCTCGAACAGGTGCTCCCGGGTCTTCTGGGGCACGCCGGGGCCGGTGTCGGATACCTCCAGAATGGCGACCGCGCCCTCGCGTTTGCCGGTGATCCGGATCTGCTGCGGGCCGCCGTCGCCGGAGGCATGGCTCTCCAAGGCTTGCGCGGCGTTGCGCACGAGATTGAGCAGCACACGGAACAACTGGTCGGGATCGGCGTCGACCGAAAGGCCGCGCTCGATCGCGGCGACCCAGGCGATCGAAACGTCGTTGGCGAGACCCGCGGTCTCCCGCACCTCCAGCACGACAGGCTCGATCAGCATCATCCGGCGATCGGGCGCGGCCTCCTGGGCACGGCCGTAGGACAGCGTCGACTGGCAGAAGGCGATGGCACGCTCGAGCGAACGCACGAGCTTCGGTGCGAAACGCTGCACCCGCGGATCCGGCACGCTGGCGAGCTGATCCGACAAGAGCTGCGCCGAGGCCAGCAGATTGCGAAGGTCGTGATTGATCTTGGAGACGGCGAGGCCGAGCGCCGCAAGCCGGCTCTTCTGATGCAGCATCGACATCAGGTCGCGCTGCATGTCGGACAATTCGCGCTCGGCGACGCCGATCTCGTCGCTGCGCTGGCTCGGCACGATGATCCGCGCCGAGCTTTCGGGATTCTCGTGGAAGCCGACCAGGCTCGCGGTCAGCCGCCGCATCGGCCGCACGAAGAGATAATGCAGGGCGAGATAGACCAGACCCGCGGTCAGGATACCGATGATCAGCGCGACCACCACGACGTTGCGGGAGAAGCGGTACATCGACTGCCGCAAGGGCTGCTCGTCGGTGACGATCTCGACGAACTGGGCGTTGCCGACACTGGGACCGACGATGCGGATCGGCTGGTTGCCGGTCTCCAGCATCATCTGGAACGAGCCGGTGATCGCCTCCCACACCGTCATGTCGCGCATATCGACGTCATGCTCGATCGCGGACGGCAGATTGTCGCTGGCAAGCAGGCGGCGCTGCTGGCCCATCTTGATCGCGACCGCGCGCGCATTGATGCTTTTGAGGATCTCCCGCGACAGCGAATCCGGCACCATGCCGAGCGGCGCCGCGTCGAGCACCAGCGCCGCGGTATTGGCGGCGGCAACACGGTCGTTGAGGCGGTTGACCCAGAAGTTGGCGATCGCGGGGACATAAAGCAGCACGGCCGCGATCATCACCAGGGGGACGGTCAGCAGCAGAAGCTTGCCGGATAGTCCAAGCCCGCCCGGGCCACGGGACCGCGTCACCGGCTGATCCGGCTGGTCCTCTGGCCGATCCAGATCTTGGTCCAGATCCGGCGTCGGCTGCTGAAGGTCCGTCGCTGCCACGAAATTCGCCCCTGCTGGCCTTCTGAAAGCTTCGCTTGAATGGAAGATGCGACCCGCCCCTGGGGTGGTCAAATTACAGATCGCTAATCTGCCGAGGTGGGATGTAGGCACTGATATCGCCATTCGCCACCTCAAGGGTTAAAAACCCCAAGGAAACAGCGATATTCACCGGAACTGTGCGATCCTGCGGCGTTGACGAAAACAAGACGCTCCCTTATAAGCCGCGCAAATTGTCCGCGATGACCCGGTGCGATACCGGGAGCGGCTCTTCTGGGGCCGGAAACGGCCCGTTTTGAGCCGCATCTTCCGGACTTTATCATCAATTCTACAGGCAAATTGCCCGGTCAGCGGAGAAAAACCCGTGAAGCGGACTTATCAACCCAGCAAACTGGTGCGCAAGCGCCGTCACGGTTTCCGTGCTCGTCTCGCCACTGCCGGCGGCCGCAAGGTTCTCGCCGCCCGCCGCGCCCGCGGCCGCAAGCGTCTGAGCGCCTGAGCCGGACCCCCTTTTTCCGGGATTTCATTATGGATCGGCTGAGGCAGCGAGCGGATTTCCTCGCCGTTGCCAATGGCGCGCGGGTGAACAGTCCCGCGTTCGTCCTGCAAAGCCGTCTTCGCGACGACCTCGGTCCTGTCAGGATTGGCTTCACCGTTACCAAAAAGAACGGCAACGCCCCCGAACGCAATCGCATCCGGCGCCGGCTTCGCGAATTGGTGAAGCGGCTCGATCCGGTATCGATGCAACCCCATCATGATTACGTGCTGGTCGGCCGCAGGGACGCGCTCTCGCGCGACTTCACGACCATGCTCGACGATCTGCGCATAGCGTTCACGAAGCCCGCGCGGCATACGGCCAAGGGACAGGTCGGGGGACGCGGGCCAAAGCCGAATCCAAGGCCTGGCCCCGCCGCCAGCCGCAAACCGGATTGATGACGAGACCCCAGTGATGACCGACAATCGCAATACCATCCTCGCCGTCATTCTGTCCGGCCTGGTGCTGATCGCCTGGCAGTATTTCTACAACGTGCCGGCGATGGAGAAGCAGCGCGCCCAGCAGCAGGCGCAAGCCGAGCTGCAGAAGGCCAATCCGCAGCCGACGGCCACCGCGACGCCGGGCGCCACGCCGCAGGCCGGGACCGCGACGACGCCCACCACTGCGCCGGGCGCGAACCAGCAGGCCCAGCCGGTCGTTGCCCGCGACACCGCGATCGCATCGAGCCCGCGCGTGAAGATCGACACCCCGCGCCTCGCCGGCAGCATCTCGCTCAAGGGCGGCCGCATCGACGACCTCGCGCTGCTGCAATTCCGCGAGACCGTCGACCCGAAATCGCCGCCGATCATCCTCTATTCGCCCTCCGGCACGGCAGAGCCCTATTACGCCGAGTTCGGCTGGGTGGCGGCGACGGGCGTGACGTCGAAGATGCCCGATGCCCAGACCCTCTGGCAGCAGGACGGCAGCGGCAGCCTGACCCCGACCACGCCCGTGGTGCTGAAGTGGGACAATGGCGAGGGTCTCACCTTCCGCCGCACCATCTCGGTCGACGACCATTATCTCTTCTCGATCAAGGACGACGTGAGCAATGTCGGCAATGCACCCGTCACGCTGTATCCGTTCGCGCTGATCTCGCGCCACGGCACGCCGCAGGTTTCCGGCTACTACATCCTGCATGAGGGCCTGATCGGCTATCTCGATGGCCTGCAGGAATATGCCTACAAGAAGATCGACGAAGCCAAGTCGGTGAGCTTCAAGGCCACCAATGGCTGGCTCGGCATGACCGACAAGTATTGGGCCTCGGCGCTGCTCCCCGACACCAGCGCGCAGCTTCAGGCGCGGTTCTCCTCGAACCTCAACGGCAACGTCCACACCTACCAGACCGACTATCTGCTCGACCCCGTCACCGTCGCGATCGGCGGCACCGCGACCGCAAATGCGCGGCTGTTCGCCGGCGCCAAGGAAGCCGGCGTCGTCGGCGTGTTCCCGTTCGCAGGGCTCGGCGGCTACAACAAGGCGCTCGGGCTGAACCATTTCGACCTGCTGATCGATTGGGGCTGGTTCTACTTCATCACCAAGCCGATGTTCCTCGGCCTCGACTTCTTCTATCGCTTCTTCGGCAATTTCGGCATCTCGATCCTGCTCGTGACCGTGATCGTGAAGCTGCTGTTCTTCCCGCTGGCGAACAAATCCTACGCCTCGATGGCGAAGATGAAGTCGATCCAGCCGCAGCTTCAGGCGCTGAAAGAGCGCTATCCCGACGACAAGGTGAAGCAGCAGCAGGAGATGATGGAGATCTACCGCAAGGAGAAGATCAATCCGGTCGCCGGCTGTCTTCCCGTGGTGATCCAGATCCCGGTGTTCTTCTCGCTGTACAAGGTGCTGTTCGTCACCATCGAAATGCGTCACGCGCACTTCTTCGGCTGGATCAAGGACCTGTCGTCGCCGGATCCGACCAATATCTTCACGCTGTTCGGCCTGCTGAACTACGACCCCACCGCGCTTCCCATGTTCGGGCACTATCTGCATCTCGGCATCTGGCCGCTCATCATGGGCATCACGATGTGGTTCCAGATGAAGCTGAACCCGACGCCGCCGGATCCGACGCAGCAGATCATCTTCAACTGGATGCCGCTGATCTTCACCTTCATGCTGGCGGGCTTCCCGGCGGGCCTCGTGATCTACTGGGCCTGGAACAACACGCTCTCGGTGCTCCAGCAGAGCTTCATCATGCGCCGCAACGGCGTGAAGGTGGAGTTGTTCGATAATCTCAAGGCAACGTTCGCGCGGAAGGCGACGTAGCCGTTCCCCTCTGTCATTCCGGGATGGTGCGAAGCACCAGGCCCGGAATCTCGAGATTCCGGGTTCGATGCTTCGCATCGCCCCGGAATGACGGCAAAGCAAAGAGCCTTCGCATGACCGACGACAAAGATGCGAAGCTGATCGAGGCCGGGCGAAAGCTGTTCGCGCGCGACTGGCAGTTCATCTGGGCCTCGCCCTCGATCCAGACGCTGCCGCCGATGGCAGGACTGGAGATCGCCTTTGCCGGCCGTTCCAATGTCGGCAAGTCGAGCCTGATCAACGCGCTGACGGGGCGCAACGCGCTGGCGCGCACCTCGCATACGCCGGGCCGCACCCAGGAGCTGATCTTCTTCGAGGTCCCGGGCAAGAGCGACCTGCGCCTCGTCGACATGCCCGGCTATGGCTATGCCAAGGCGCCGAAGAGCCAGGTCGCATCCTGGACCGAGCTGATCCACACCTTCCTGCTGGGCCGCGCCTCGCTCGCGCGCGTCTATGTGCTGATCGACGCGCGGCACGGCTTGAAGGATGTCGATCTCGAAGTCCTCAAGACACTCGACCGCTCCGCCGTCAGCTACCAGGTCGTGCTGACCAAGGCCGACCAGGTGAAAGCGTCCGAGCTCGCATCCTGCATTGCCGAGACCGAAGCCGCATTGGCAAAGCATCCGGCCGCGTTCCCGAACGTGATCGCGACCTCCTCGCGCTCATCGACCGGCATGGCTGAATTGCGAGCTGCCATGGCGAAACTGCTGGAAGAGCGGACCAAGTGATGCCCCGCCTGCTGATCGCCCTTGCCGGCCTGATGGGCGCCGCCGGCGTCGCACTGGCCGCCGCCGCCGCCCACGGCGCGGATGCCAGCCGGCTCGCCTCCGCCAGCGCCCTGCTGCTGTTTCATGCAACTGCCATATTGGCGGTGATAGCTTTGCTCACGCGCGGCCTTCTGCACGGTGGAATTGGCCTGATCGCCGCGTTCGGCTTCGTGACCGGCGCTGCGCTGTTCGCGGGCGATCTCACTTTGCGGCAATTTGCGGGGCACGCGCTGTTTCCGATGGCCGCACCATCGGGTGGAACGCTGATGATTTTGAGCTGGCTGGTGGTGACGCTGGCAGCCGTGGTGCCTGCGCGCAGCCCGTAGCGGCGGCATGCCAGTCCCACTTTGCGCCTCGCCCGCCAATCAGATAGAACGCTGGCCGCGTTAGTCCCGCCAGCGAGATCCGCCTCATGACCGAAATCTCTCCGCTCGACCAGGCCCGCATCCTGTCCGAAGCGCTGCCGCACATGCAGCAGTACGACGAAGAAACCATCGTCATCAAATATGGCGGCCACGCCATGGGCGACGAGGAGACCGCGAAGAATTTTGCCCGCGACATCGTGCTGCTCGAGCAGACCGCGATCAATCCGGTCGTGGTGCACGGCGGCGGCCCGCAGATCGCGACCATGCTCAAGCGCCTCGGCATCCAGTCGGAATTCGCTGCCGGCCTGCGCATCACGGACGCCGCGACCATCGAGATCGTCGAGATGGTGCTCGCCGGCTCCGTCAACAAGCAGATCGTCGGTTACATCAACGAGGCCGGCGGCAAGGCCGTGGGCCTCTCCGGCAAGGACGGCAACATGGTGAAGGCGTCGAAGACGACGCGCACCATCATCGATCCGGGCTCGAACATCGAGAAGGCAATCGATCTCGGCTTCGTCGGCGACCCCGAGAAGGTCGACCTGACGCTGCTCAACCAGTTGATCGGCTACGAGCTGATCCCGGTGCTGGCGCCGCTCGCGACCTCCAAGGACGGCCAGACGCTGAATGTCAACGCCGACACCTTTGCGGGCGCTGTCGCCGGCGCGCTCAAGGCAAAACGCCTGTTGCTGCTCACCGACGTGCCGGGCGTGCTCGACAAGTCGAAGAAGCTGATCCCGCAGCTCTCGGTGAAAGATGCCCGGAAACTGATCGCCGACGGCACCATTTCCGGCGGCATGATCCCGAAGGTCGAGACCTGCATCTACGCGCTCGAGCAGGGCGTCGAGGGCGTCGTCATCATCGACGGCAAGATGCAGCACGCGGTGCTGCTGGAGCTCTTCACCAACCAGGGCACGGGAACGCTGATCCACAAGTGAGGAACGAATTGGAGCAGTCATTCCGGGGCGCCCGAACGGCGAACCCGGAATCTCGAGATTCCGGGTTCGATGCTTCGCATCGCCCCGGAATGACGGGACTGACGCTGCGCCAGCGCTCCCCGTTCACCCGCTTCCTGATGACGCTGCCGGCGGCTGCCGTCTCGTTGTTCTTCTCCTCCGCGCCGGCCTTTGCGGACCTCAAGATCTGCAACCGGATGTCCTATGTGGTCGAGGCCGCGATCGGCATTGACGACAAGGCGGCGACCGCGACGCGCGGCTGGTTCAGGATCGATCCCGCCACCTGCCGCGTGGTGGTGCAGGGCACGCTCACCGCCGACCGCATCCTGCTCAACGCCCGCGCGCTCGGCGTCTATGGCGCCTCGCCGATCCCGCAGAACGGCAACGACATGCTGTGCGTGGCGCAGGACAATTTCGTCATCGCCGCTGCGCGGCAATGCCGTGCCGGCCAGACGCAGGCGGCGTTCACGCAAGTGACGCCAACGCAGGCCGACGATGGCAATCTCGTCGCCTATCTCGCCGAGGATTCCGAATATGACGACGAGCAGGCGCGGCTTGCCGGCATCCAGCGCCTCCTGGTGATCGCAGGCTACGACATCGGCGCGATCGACGGCGTCGACGGGCCGAAGACGCAGGCCGCGCTCGCTGCGTTCCTGAAGAGCCGCGGGCTGTCGCCGGACGTGGTCTCCTCGCCAAACTTCTTCAAGACCATGGTCGATGCGGCGCAAACGCCGTCCACCAGTGGCCTCACCTGGTGCAACGACACGCCGCACAAGGTGATGGCAGCGGTCGCGACCGATGACGGCAAGTCCGTGACCAGCCGCGGCTGGTACCGCATCGATCCCAAGACCTGCCTGCACCCCGACGTATCAGGGCAGCCCAAGCAGATCTTCAGCTTCGCGGAAGCGGTCGATAGCGACAACCGCGCCATCAAGCTGAAGGACAAGCCGCTGAACTGGGGCGGCGACAAGCAGCTATGCACCCGCGAGACCAAGTTCGAAACCGTTGAGCAGACCGATTGCGGCGCACGCGGATTTGCGACGACGGGATTCGGCGCGGTCGATATGAGCAGTGGCGGCAAGACGCTGCGGTTTGCGGTGCCGTGATGGAATGTAATGTCTCCGCTTTCGCCAGCACGACGAGTTGAGAGAGCTGCAATGACCCAACCCCGCGCCTTCTCCCACGTCGATACCTGGGTGTTCGACCTCGACAACACGCTCTACCCGCATCACGTCAATCTGTGGCAGCAGGTCGACGCTAGAATCGGCGAGTTCGTCTGCAACTGGCTGAATGTCGGCCCGCAGGAAGCGCGCAGCATCCAGAAGGATTATTACCGGCGCTTCGGCACCACCATGCGCGGCATGATGACCCTGCACGGCGTGCGCGCCGACGATTATCTCGCTTACGTGCACAAGATCGACCACTCACCGCTGGAGCCGAATCCGGCGCTCGGCGCGGCGATCGCAAGGCTGTCGGGGCGAAAACTGATTCTGACCAACGGCTCGGTCGACCATGTCGATGCGGTGCTGGCGCGGCTCGGCCTCGTCACGCATTTCGACGGCGTGTTCGACATCATCGCCGCCGAGTTCGAGCCCAAGCCCGCGGCGCAGACCTACCAGAAATTCCTCGATCTGCACGCGGTCGATCCGACCAGATCGGCCATGTTCGAGGACCTCGCCCGCAACCTCACCGTCCCGCACCAGCTCGGCATGACCACGGTGCTGGTGGTGCCTGACGGCACTAAGGACGTTGTGCGCGAGGATTGGGAACTGGAGGGCCGCGATGCGGCCCATGTCGACCACGTCACGGATGACCTGGCGGGGTTTTTGCGCAAGCTGCCCCACCCAAAGTAGCCGTTATACCCCGCGAAGGCGGGGTATCCAGTCATCACCGCCATCTCGATTCATCACGACGGCCGCGGCGTACTGGACCACCCGCTTTCGCGGGTGATGACAGCGAACCAAGCTTGACTCTCCTGGCCCAAATCCCGAAAAAGCGCCCCAATCCGTCAAAATTCCCCGTCCCAAGAGGAAATCCCGATGTCCCTGTCCGCCCTGGAATCCACCATCAACAGCGCCTTCGAGGCGCGTGACGGCATCTCGACCTCGACCAAGGGTGAAGTCCGCGACGCCGTGAACCAGGCACTGGAAACCCTGGACAAGGGCGAGGCGCGCGTTGCCGAGCGCGGGGCCGATGGCAAGTGGAAGGTCAACCAGTGGCTGAAGAAGGCCGTGCTGCTGTCCTTCCGCCTCAACGACATGGACGTCATTCCCGGCGGCCCGGGCCAGGCCAATTGGTGGGACAAGGTGCCCTCGAAATTCGAAGGCTGGGGCCCGAACCGTTTTCGCGATGCCGGTTTTCGCGCGGTGCCGGGCGCCGTCGTCCGCCGCTCGGCCTTCATCGCCAAGAACGTCGTGCTGATGCCGTCCTTCGTCAATCTCGGCGCTTACGTCGATGAGAGCACCATGGTCGACACCTGGGCCACCGTCGGCTCCTGCGCGCAGATCGGCAAGCGCGTGCACATCTCCGGCGGCGCCGGCATCGGCGGCGTGCTCGAGCCGCTGCAGGCCGAGCCCGTGATCATCGAGGACGATTGCTTCATCGGCGCGCGCAGCGAGGTCGCCGAGGGCGTGATCGTGCGTAAGGGCGCGGTGTTGTCGATGGGCGTGTTCCTGGGCGCCTCCACCAAGATCGTCGATCGCGAGACCGGCGAGATCTTCATGGGCGAGGTGCCGGAGTATTCGGTCGTGGTGCCCGGCGCCCTGCCCGGCAAGCCGATGAAGAACGGCCAGATCGGTCCCAGCACTGCCTGCGCCGTGATCGTCAAGCGCGTCGACGAGCGCACGCGGTCGAAGACCAGCATCAACGAGCTGCTGCGGGATTGAGCTCGATCCCTCACCGTCACTTCCCGCGCAACGGCGAAGTCTTCGCGCGGGAGTGACGGGACGGATAGCCTCATCGAACCCCCTCCCCCTCCATCGCGACCAATCTCTGGACGGCATCACCGCCCGGAGCCTTTCGCATGGACTGGACCTGGTATCTCTTCGGCTTCGACGGCCGCATCAACCGCGCCAAATATTGGCTGGCCGGGCTCATCATCGTTTGCTGGATGATCTTCATGGCCGCGATCGTGGTGGCGCTCGGCGCCCGCTCGTTCGGTTTTTCGGTCAACGACATCTTCAAGGCCGTCGATCCGGACACCTATCGCACGCTGTCGCGCGCCGACCTTCCGCTGGCCCTGGCCAAGCTGATCGGCACACCTCTGTTCGCATGGGTGTTCGCCGCAACGTCCGTCAAGCGGTTGCATGACCGCGACAAGAGCGCCTGGTGGGCGCTGCCCTTTTTCGTCCTCCCCGGGCTCATCAACCAGTTCATGGACCGGATCGGCAACGACTACCTCGGCTTCATGCTGGCCCTGATCTCGTTCGTGCTCGCGACCTGGGGCGGGATTGAACTGCTGTTCTTCCGCGGCTCGAGAAAGACCAACCGCTTCGGCGCCGATCCGCTCTACGTCTCGCCTGCAGGTAAGCCGGGTTGGGATCAGCAGGGGGAGCTCGAAATGTCCCCGCAGAAGGCTGGCCCGCCGCCGCGATGGCGTGTTAAGCCGGAGGCATGACCGATGCTCTCTCCATTGCCCGCGACCTCATCCGCTGCCCCTCAGTCACTCCTGAAGACGCCGGCGCGCTCGGCGTGCTCGAGAAAGCGCTTGATGCAGCCGGTTTCACCTGCCACCGCGTGACCTTCAGCGAGGACGGCACCGCCGACGTCGACAATCTCTATGCGCGGATCGGCACCGAAGGCCCGCACATTACCTTCGCCGGCCACACCGACGTGGTGCCAGCAGGCGACGAGAGCGCCTGGAGCGTCGGCGCGTTCTCCGGCGAGGTCAAGGACGGTTTCCTGCACG
Organism: Bradyrhizobium guangzhouense; assembly: GCF_004114955.1. Classification (NCBI taxonomy): domain Bacteria; kingdom Pseudomonadati; phylum Pseudomonadota; class Alphaproteobacteria; order Hyphomicrobiales; family Nitrobacteraceae; genus Bradyrhizobium; species Bradyrhizobium guangzhouense. Next base: position 997,020 of record NZ_CP030053.1, on the reverse strand, counting down.
GCCGCGGCGCGGTCGACATGAAGGGCGGCATCGCCTGCTCGGTCGCAGCCGTGCTGGAGCATCTCGCCGCGAACGGCGGCAAGGCGCGTACGGATGGTAAAGGGTCGATCTCGTTCCTGATCACCGGCGACGAGGAAGACGTCTCCATCAACGGCACCATCAAGCTGTTGAAATGGGCCGCCGAGCGCGGCGAGAAATTCGATCATTGCGTGCTGGGCGAGCCCTCCAATGTCGAGACGCTCGGCGACACCATCAAGGTCGGGCGCCGGGGCTCGCAGTCCGGCACGCTCGTCGTCGACGGCGTGCAGGGCCATGTCGCCTATCCGCACCGCGCCTCCAATCCGGTACCTGACATCTCGCGCCTGATCGTTGCGATCTCGGACGAGCCGCTCGACCATGGCAGCGCGCAGTTCCAGGCCTCCAATCTCGAATTCGTCTCGGTCGACGTCGGCAACAAGGCTTTCAACGTCATCCCCGGCGAGGCCCGCGCCCGGTTCAACATCCGCTACAACGACAATCATACACAGGCATCCTTGCGCGAACTGGTCGAGACGCGTCTCGCCAAAGCCTGTGGCAACCGCATCAAGGCCCGCATCGTCTGGGAGCCGTCGAACTCCAACGTGTTCGTCACCAAGCCCGGTCCGTTCACCGATCTCGCCGTCTCCGCCATCGAGGAAGTGACGGGCCGCAAGCCGGAGCTGTCGACATCAGGCGGCACGTCGGACGCGCGCTTCATCTCGAGCTATTGCCCGGTGATCGAGTTCGGACTGGTCGGCCAGACCATGCACCAGGTGAATGAGCGCGTGCCGGTGGTGGATCTGGAGAAGCTGACGCAGGTCTATCGCGGGATACTGACGCGGTATTTTGGGTAGCTCGTTGTCGCCTCGCTCTTGCTCCGCTGTCATCGCCCGACTTGATCGGGCGATCCAGTACTCCGAGACGGCAGTGATGGAATCGAGAGGCCTCAGCGTACTGGATGCCCCGGTCAAGCCGGGCATGACAGCGGCGAGCGCCTCAATAATCCACCTTCATCAGATACAGCCCCTCCGGCGGCGCGACGATGCCGCACGCCGCGCGGTTGCGGGCGGCGAGCGCTGCGGAGAGATCGTCCGCGGTCCAGCGGCCTTCGCCGACCCAGACCAGCGAACCCACCATCGAACGCACCTGGCTGTGCAGGAACGAACGCGCCGAGGTGACGATGATGATCTCGCGACCGTCGCGCGTGACGTCGAGCTGGTCGAGCGTCTTCTCCGGCGATTTCGCCTGGCACTCGGTATCGCGAAACGTCGTGAAATCGTGCTTGCCGAGCAGGCGCTGGGCGGCCGCATGCATCGCGTCGCTGTCGAGCCGGCGCGGCACGCGCCAGGCGTGGCCGACGTCGAGCGCGAGATTGGCGCGGGTGTTGATGACGCGGTAGCGGTAGTGGCGCTTGATGGCCGAAAAGCGTGCCTCGAACGTGTCAGGGACGATTTCGGCCTCGAGCACCGCGATCGGATGCGGACGCAGATGCGCGTTCAACCCGTCGCGGAAACGGCCGGGCGGAAACTGCTTCTCGACATCGACATGCGCCACCTGGCCGCGCGCGTGCACGCCGGCATCGGTGCGGCCGGCCCCATGCACGCGCAAATCGACGCCGGTCATCGCCTTCACCGCCGCTTCCAGCGCGCCCTGCACCGAAGGCAGCGTGTCCTGGATCTGCCAGCCGAAGAACGGCGCGCCGTCATATTCGATGGTGAGCTTGTAGCGGGGCATCTTTTCCAGTTTCGCTGTCATCGCCCGCCTTGAGCAGGCGATCCAGTACTCCGCAGCCTATCCGTTCGACCGAGAAGCCTCGGCGTACTGGATACCCCGCCTTCGCGGGGTATGACAGCGTCAGTTGAATTTGGCGCCGGCCCTCACGGGCACGCCGCGCAGGAAGTCCGCGGCCTGCATTCGGCCCTTGCCCTCGCGCTGAAGCTCGAGGATGCGAATTGCGCCCTCGCCGCAGGCGATGGTGAGCTGCTCGTCGAGCACCGCGCCCGGCGCACCCGAGCCCCTCGCAAGCTCGCAGCGCAGGATTTTCACGCGCGCGTTCTCGAACTCGGCCCAGGCGCCGGGGAACGGCGACAGGCCGTGGATATGGCGCAGCACCGCATGCGCGGGCTTGCTCCAGTCGATCCGCGCCTCGGCCTTGTCGATCTTGGCCGCGTAGGTGACGCCGTCCTCGCTCTGCTTCCTGAGCTGGAGCCCGCCGCGGTCGAGCGCGGCCATCGCGCGCACCATCAAATCGGCGCCGAGGCGGGAGAGGCGATCGTGCAGGTCGACCGCGGTCATGTTGTCGGTGATCGGTAGCCGCTCGGCCATGGCGACGTCGCCGGTGTCCAGGCCGACATCCATCTTCATCACCATCACGCCGCTCTCGGCATCACCCGCCATGATCGCGCGGTTGATGGGCGCCGCGCCGCGCCAGCGCGGCAGCAGGGAGGCATGCAAATTGTAGCAGCCGAGCTTCGGCGCATCGAGGATCGCCTGCGGCAGGATCATGCCATAGGCGACGACGACGGCGGCATCGGCATCGAATGCGCGAAACTCATCCAGCGCTTCCGGCGTTTTCAACGTCTTCGGCGTCAGCACGGGCACGCCGAGTTTTCGCGCGGCCTCTTCAACCGGCGTTGGCTGCAATTGCAGGCCACGCCGCCCGCCCGGCTTCGGCGCGCGGGTGTAGACGGCCACGATCTCGTGACCATGCGCGACCAGCTCGAGCAGCGTCGGCACGGAGAAATCGGGCGTGCCCATGAAGATCAGGCGGAGGGGCATGAGAAAAACCTGCGAACGACGCAATCCACTGACGGTCATTCCGGGGCGGCTCGAACAACCGAACCCGGAATCTCGAGGTTCCGGGTTCGATGCTGCGCATCGCCCCGGAACGACGGAGGGCCTTACTCCGCGCGCTTGGCGGCTTTCTCGAACTTCTTGATGACGCGGTCGCGCTTGAGCTTCGACAGATAGTCGACGAACAACACGCCGTTGAGATGGTCGATCTCGTGCTGGATGCAGGTGGCGTAGAGGCCTTCGGCATCCTCCTCGTGCACCTTGCCGTCGAGATCGGTGAAGCGCACGCGCACCTTCGCCGGGCGTTCGACCTCCTCGTAATATTCGGGGATCGAAAGGCAGCCTTCCTCGTAGACGGACAGCTCCTCGGACGAGGCGACGATCTCCGGATTGATGAAGACGCGCGGCTCCGGCTTGGTCTCGCCGTCCTGGTTGGGCTTGGCGAGGTCCATGGTGATCAGCCGCAGCGGCTGCGCGATCTGGATCGCTGCGAGGCCAATGCCGGGCGCGTCGTACATGGTTTCGAACATGTCGTCGGCAAGCTTGCGGATCTCCGGCGTGACCTTCTCGATCGGCTTGGAGACCAGACGCAACTGCTTGTCGGGCAGGATGATGATTTCTCTGAGGGCCATGGCGGGCGATTTAAGCCGCGCGCGACATCGGGTCAATGCGGCCGGGAACGCGTTAACGTTCTGCTAACCATAAAACTTCAGCTTTCGTTAACCATAAAAATGAGGGGGCCGTTAGCCCCATCGTTCTCTCTTCGTTCGCTCAGGCCTGCGAATCGGCTAGAAGGGCAACATGAACGAGATCATTATCATGCTGGGCGACTGGCCGGTGCGCGGAATCGATGCGCTGATCGGCTTCGGCGCCCTCGTCCTTATCCTGCTCGTCGTGATTGCCGTCGTGATCGCGCGCTCGGGGCGGCGCGGCGCGGAACTCGCGATGGCGAGTGCGATCCGGGCCGACGAGCTGGAAGAGCGCCTCGCCCAGGTGCTGCATGCGCAGAGCGAAGCTTCCGGCCGGGTCGATGCCATGACCCAGACGCTGGCCGGCCGCCAGGCCGAGATGGCGCGGGCGGTCAACGAGCGGCTGGATTCGGTGACCCACCGGGTCGGCCAGTCCATGGAACATTCGACCCGCAACACCATGGAGAGCCTGCGCGCGCTGCACGAGCGCCTCGGCATCATCGACAGCGCGCACAAGAACCTCACCGACCTCACCACCCAGGTCACGACCTTGCGCGACGTGCTCGCCAACAAGCAGTCGCGCGGGGCCTTCGGCCAGGCGCGGATGGAGGCGATCGTCCAGGACGGCCTGCCGAAGGGTTCCTACGAATTCCAGTTCACGCTCTCGACCGGAAAACGGCCCGACTGCGTGGTCTTCCTGCCCGACCAGCGCCCGCTCTGCATCGACGCGAAATTCCCGCTGGAGGCGATGACCGCGCTGCACGATGCCCGCACCGACGAGGAGAAGCGCCTCGCCACGCAACGGCTGCGCGGCGACGTGATGAAGCATGTCAGCGACATCGCGGAAAAATATCTCGTCACCGGCGAGACCCAGGAGATGGCGCTGATGTTCGTGCCGTCGGAATCGGTCTACGCCGAGATCCATGACGGCTTCGACGACGTGATCCAGAAGGCCTATCGCGCCCGCGTCGTGCTGGTGTCGCCCTCGCTCCTGATGCTCGCCATCCAGGTGATGCAGCAGATCATGAAGGACGCGCGCATGCGCGATGCCGCCGACCAGATCCAGACCGAAGTGATCAAGCTCGGTGACGATCTGGGCCGTCTGCGCGACCGCGTGCTGAAATTGCAGAAGCACTTTGCCGACGCCAACGAGGACGTCCGCCAGATCCTGATCTCCGCCGACAAGATCGAGAAGCGCGCCGGCAGGATCGAGGAGCTGGATTTCAGCAAGACGGACGCGCCCGAGGGCCCAAGGCTGGTAGCGACCGGTGCGGGCGAGCTGTTTCCGAGGAAGCTCCAGGCGGGGGAGTAGATTCTGCCCGCGATGCAATAATCTGCTGCTCCAATATCGGTGTCGTCGCCCGGCTTGACCGGGCGATCCAGTATCCCAGAGACGGAAGATGGGCGCACGCTCCTACTACGTCTACATTCTCGCCAGCAAGATCGGCGGCACGCTCTACATTGGCGTGACGAATGATCTCATCCGCCGCGTGGCTGAACACAAATTGCAGTTGGTCGAGAGCTTCACGAAAGAATATGGCGTCGTGAAGCTCGTCTATTTCGAGCAATTTAATGACCCCGAAAACGCGATCAAACGGGAGAAGCGGCTGAAGAAGTGGAAGCGCGACTGGAAGATCGCGCTGATCGAGAAAGACAATCCTGATTGGAACGATCTTTATGCTGAGATTGCAGGTCCTCCATAATTGCGGCCTCTGGAATACTGGGTCGCCCGGTCAAGCCGGGCGACGACAGCTCACTTGTGACGCCCAGAATCTGCTAACACCTCCCCATGACCGCACCCGACGTGACTTCGCCCGCCGGCTCTGATGCCGCTCCGACCTCCTGGCGCGACAGCCTCGCCGTGTACCTGCAACCGCGGGTGCTGATCGTGCTGTTCCTCGGCTTCTCCTCCGGCCTGCCGCTGGCGCTGTCGGGCTCGACGCTGCTGGTGTGGATGCGCGAAGCCGGCGTCGACCTCAAGACCATCGGGCTGTTTGCGCTGGTCGGAACGCCCTACACGCTGAAATTCCTGTGGGCGCCGCTGGTGGATGCGCTGCATGTGCCGCTGTTCACGCGCGCCTTCGGGCGACGGCGCGGCTGGCTGCTGTTTTCGCAGCTGCTGCTGATCGTCGCGATCCTGCTGCTGGCGATGACCGATCCGGCGCGCTCGCCGTTCTACGTCGCGCTCGGCGCGCTCCTGGTGGCGGCGACGTCGTCGACGCAGGACATCGTGGTCGACGCCTTCCGCGTCGAGAGCCTGCCCGAGAGCGAGCAGGCGGCCGGCATGGCGGCTTACGTCGCGGCCTACCGCATCGGCATGCTGGTCTCGACCGCGGGCGCGCTGTTCATCGTCTCCGGCTTCGAGAGCACCGGCATCACCCGCACCTCCGCCTGGATGTGGGGCTATGTGGTGATGGCGGCGATGGTGCTGATCGGAACGATCACGGCGCTCGCCGCGACCGAGCCCGAGCAATCGGAAAGGGCCGAAGCTGCAACGCACGAAGAGACCGCATTCACGCGCGTGCTGCACGCGGCGATCGGCGCCTTCTCGGAATTCCTGTCGCGCAAGGATGCGATCGCGGCGCTCGCCTTCGTGGTGCTGTTCAAGTTCACCGACGCGTTCTCCGGCACCATGACGGCGCCGTTCGTGATCGACCTCGGCTTCACCCGCAACGACTATGCTGCGATCGTGAAGGGCGTCGGCCTTGCCGCGACGCTGATCGGCGGCTTTGCCGGCGGTTTTGTTGCGCGGCGCTATTCGCTGGCGACATCGCTGTGGATCGGCGGCGTGGCGCAGGCGCTGGCCAATTTGACCTTCTCCTGGCTCGCCGTGGTCGGCACCAATCAATGGGCGCTGGCGCTCGCCATCTGCGCCGAGAATTTCACCAGCGCCGTCGGCACCGTGATCTTCGTCGCCTATCTCTCCGCGCTGTGCCAGAACCCGCTGCACACGGCGACGCAATATGCGCTGCTCACCGCGCTCGCCGCGGTGGGGCGGACCTATCTGTCGTCAGGGGCCGGCTTCGTGGCCGACAGCACCGGCTGGGCGCTGTTCTTCGTGATCTGCGTTCTGGTGGCAATTCCGAGCCTGGTGCTGCTGACCTGGTTACAGAAGCGCGGGCATTTCGAGGCGTTGGGGCCGGTGCGGGTTTAAGGCCCGGCTGTCATGCCCCGCGAAGGCGGGGCATCCAGTACTCCGAGGCAGTCGTGATTGTCCGCGAGGCCGCGGCGTACTGGATCGCCCGCCTTCGCGGGCGATGACACCGAAAACGCCGCGAAAGCGTCGCGCTCCCCCCTTACTTCTTCACCAAACTCCACTTCGTCACCACGGCCTCGCTCATCTGGCCGGGATCGCTGGCGCAGGCGATCTCGTCGACCTTGACCGAGATCTCCTTGCCGACGAACGACTTCAGCTGCGAGGCCTGCGCGTCGCTGGAGGTGACGAGCTGGAACGTCTCAGGTCCGGTCTCGAGATCGCACAGCCCGTTCGGCGCCGGCAGGCGGCGCGGCTCGGAGGTGATCTGGTACATCGCAACCCGCTTGCCGGCGTTCTTGACGTCGCGGATCTTCATGGCGTTGAGCTCGCCCGACAGCACTTCGCCGGCGCTGATCGGCTTGCCGGGCTTCGACGGCGGCGGCGCCCCATCGTCCTCCTGGGCGGCGGCGATGGCCGGCGTCACCAGCAGCAGCATCGTCGCGGCCAAAGCCGATCGTGTGGCGAATCGTTTCGTCATGTCGTCCGTTCCGTGGGGTCTGTGGCTAGAACAGGGTCCGCTGTCGCATGGCAGCCGATAGCGTGCCCTCATCGAGATAATCAAGCTCGCCGCCGACGGGCACACCATGGGCCAGCCGGGTGACCTTGACGTTGGCGTCCTGAAGCAGGTCGGTGATGTAATGCGCCGTGGTCTGGCCGTCGACCGTCGCATTCAGCGCAAGAATGATCTCGTGCACCTCGGCCGCGTGCGCGCGCGCGACCAGCGCGTCGATGGTGAGGTCCTGCGGGCCGACGCCGTCGAGCGGCGACAGGGTCGCGCCCAGCACGTGATAGCGGCCTTGCGTCGCGTTGGCCCGCTCCAGCGCCCAGAGATCGGCGACATCCGCGACGACGACGATGATGGCGGGATCGCGCTTCGGATCGGTGCAGACCGTGCAGGGATTTTGCGTGTCGATGTTGCCGCAGGTCTTGCAGACCTGGACCTTGTCCAGCGCGACCTGCAAGGCCGACGACAACGGCATCATCAGCGCTTCGCGCTTCTTGATCAGATGCAGCGCCGCGCGCCGCGCGGAGCGCGGGCCCAAACCCGGCAGCCGCGCGAGAAGCTGGACCAGCCGCTCGATTTCGGGACCTGCAACCGCGCCCATGTTACTGGCCGAACAGCCCCGGCGGCAGGCCGAGCCCGCCCGTGAGCGACTGCATCTTCTCCTGCATCGCGGTCTCGGCCTTGCGGCGGGCATCACCGAGCGCGGTGACGAGCAGGTCTTCCAGCACCTCGCGCTCTTCCGGCTTCATCAGCGAGGGATCGATCTTGACGCCCTTGACGTCCATCTTCGCAGTCATGCGCACGGCGACGAGACCGCCACCGGAGATGCCCTCGACCTCCACATTGCCGAGTTGCTCCTGCATCTCCTGCATCTTGGATTGCAGCTGGGCCGCCTGCTTCATCATGCCGAGAAAATCAGCCATGGGTTTTCGTCCTTGGAAAGAAGCGCGGTTAAACGCGCTTTAGCATTTTGTTTGAGCATGATCCCGTCGGAAAACCGCGACACACATTTCCGGATCATGCTCTAGAGATCGTCGTCGGCGTCGGAACCGTCGGGCGGATCGTCAGAGCCGTAGTCGGCGTTACCATTGGATTCCGGCGTCTCGGGGGCAAGCCTGCGGACCTCGACGACCTTCGCACCGGGGAAGCGCGACAGCACCTCCTGCACGCGCGGATCGGCCTCGGCGGTGCGGGCATGTTCCTGCTTGGCGGCCTGGTTCATCGAGCGCAGCGTCGCCTGGCCCTGCTCGTTGGAAACGATGATGGTCCAGCGCCGGCCGGTCCACATCTCGAACTTTTTCGCGAGCTCGGTGATCATGGTCTTGGAGGCGTTCGGCTCGAGCGCGATTTCGAGCCGGCCTTCCTCGAACCGAACAAGGCGCATGTCGCCTTCGAGCGCGGCCTTGGTCATGACGTCGCGCTTCTGACTGGCAAGCGCGACGAGCTGCATGAAGCTCGTGATGCGCAACTGGGGCGCCGCGCCTTGCGGATCCGGTGCTGGCGCCGCCATCTGCGGCCGGGCGCCGCCACCGAATGCAGTCGGCGACGAGGTCGGCATGCGAACCGGCGCCGCGGAGGTCGCGGATACGGCAGAGGCCATCGGTGCGGACGGCGCGTTCCCACGCGCTCCAGCGCCGCCGCCCACGACCGGCGAGCCGCCGCCGTTCTGCTCCAGCATCCGGATCGCTTCGTCCGGCGTCGGCAGGTCGGCGACATAGGCGATGCGCACCAGCACCATTTCGGCGGCCGCGGCGGGACGCGTCGCGCCCTGCACCTCGGTGATGCCCTTGAGCAGCATCTGCCACATCCGCGACAGCACGCGCATCGAGATCTTCGAGGCGAAATCGCGCGCACGCACGCGCTCGGTCTCGCCATAAGCGACGTTGTCGGCCGTAACGGGCACGATCTTCACGCGGGTGACGAAATTGACGAATTCGGCCAGATCAGACAGCACGACGATCGGATCGGCGCCGACATCGTACTGATCGCGGAACTCCTTGAACGCGGCCGCGATGTCGCCGCGCGCCAGCGATTCGAACAGATCGATGACTCGGGTGCGATCGGCGAGGCCCAGCATCTGCCTGACGGCATCGGCCTTCACCTGCCCCGCCGCATGCGCAATCGCCTGATCGAGCAGCGACAGCGAATCGCGCACCGAGCCTTCCGCCGCGCGCGCGATGATGCCGAGCGCCTCGGGCTCGATCTCGACGCTCTCCTTCGCGGCGATGTTGGCGAGGTGCTTCATCAGCACGTCGGCCTCGACGCGGCGCAGGTCAAAGCGCTGGCAGCGCGACAGCACCGTGACCGGGACCTTGCGGATCTCGGTCGTCGCGAACACGAATTTGGCGTGCTCCGGCGGCTCCTCCAGCGTCTTCAGGAAGGCGTTGAACGCCGCCGTCGACAGCATGTGGACTTCGTCGATGATGTAGACCTTGTAGCGGGCGCTGGCCGGCGCATAGCGCACGCTGTCGTTGATCTGGCGGACGTCATCGACGCCGGTGTGCGAGGCCGCGTCCATCTCCAGCACGTCCATGTGCCGGCTTTCCATGATCGCCTGGCAATGCACGCCAAGGGTCGGCATGTGGATGGTCGGGCCCTTCACCGAGCCATCCGGCATCTCGTAGTTGAGTGCACGGGCAAGAATGCGCGCGGTGGTGGTCTTGCCGACGCCGCGGACGCCGGTGAGGATCCAGGCCTGCGGAATCCGCCCGGTCTCGAACGCGTTGGAGACCGTGCGGACCACGGCCTCCTGGCCGATCAGATCGTCGAAGCTCGAGGGGCGGTATTTCCGCGCCAGCACCCGGTAAGGCGCGTTGCCGGCCGGGCCGGCGCTATCAGGAGGTGGAGGGGCGCCAGCGTCGGTCATCGGTCAATCCGCAATGGAATGTCTCTCGGCTGGCTTTTGCGGACAGGAGCGCGCCAGCGGGAGACCCGCCAGCGCAATTCGCTCGAAAAAACAGGTAGGAGACTGACGAGCGACCCGATCCGGACCTCGTTAGGGCTGCTTCCTTCCGGACCTGACCCGGTTGGCGAGTGGCTCGTCCACCGCCAATCTCCCGATCCCTATTTGGGGCCAAAGGAGCGGGAAAGCAAGCGGGTATCACATTGGCCCACTTGATCTTGCCCAGCATCCGGGCAATTCCTGACCTGCCCAGCCGATAGGCTGTGCTTTCGCTACCAAGGCCGCCTTGGTAAGAACGCTGCCGGAACTCCACCTAACCAGAAAAGCGATTGATCCCAATGGTTACACGTCGTGATGTTGCATCGATTGTCGGACTTGGTGCCGGACTTGGCGCCATCGGCGCGGCAGCCGCCGGCGCGCTGGCCTCTCCGGCCGCAGCCCAGGCGGCCGATCCCAACGAATCGACCTTCGCCCGCATCCGCCGCACCAAGAAGATGCGGATCGGCGCAGTCGGCGGCGGCGCGCCCTATTACATGAAGGACCTCTCCAGCGGTCAATGGAAGGGCTTCTACATCGACATCGCCAAGGCCCTGGCCGACGACATGGAGGCCGAGCTCGAGATCACCGAGACCACCTGGGGCAATTCGGTGCTGGATCTCCAATCCAACAAGATCGACATCTTCTTCGGCCTGAACCCGACGCCGAAGCGCGCGCTGGTGATCGACTTCTCGATCCCTGTTTTCAACAACGCCTTCGGCATTCTCTGCAAGAAGGACTTCAAGCCGAAGAGCTGGGCCGAGCTGAACTCGCCCGACATCAAGATCGCGGTCGACCAGGGCTCCTCGCACGACCAGGTCGTCAGCCGCCTGACGCCGAAGGCGCAGATCTCGCGGCTGAAGACCGCCGACGATGCCACCGCCGCGCTGCAGACCGGCCGCGTCGACGCGCAGTGCCTGATCACCATGCTGTCGCTGACCGTGCTGAAGAAGAACCCTTCGCTCGGCCAGTTCGTGCTGCCGACCCCGATCTTCGCGACCACGTCGAATGCCGGCTTCCGCCGCGAGAACGACAAGACCTGGCGCGACTACGTCAACACCTGGATCGACTTCAACAAGGGCCTCGGCTTCATCCGCAACGCCATCATCACCAACATGGAACTGGTGGGCGTGACGGAGGCGGACATTCCGCCGGGCGTTTCGCTGTAAGCTTTCCCACTGTCATTCCGGGGCGATGCGCAGCATCGAACCCGGAATCTCGAGATTCCGGGTTCGCCCTTCGGGCGCCCCGGAATGACGATACCCACGACGAGTAAGAACACGCATGTATCAGTGGGACTTCGGCATCCTCTGGAGCTATCGCTGGCTCTTTCTCGACGGGCTTGGCGTCACCGTCGGCTTCACCGTGGTGATCGTGTTGCTGGGCCTCGCCTTCGGCCTGCTCGGTGCGTTCGGCAGCCTGTCACGCTTCAAGCCGGTGCGGCTCCTCGCCCTGACCTTCATCGAGGCCTTCCGCTGCACGCCGATCCTGGTGCAGCTGATCTGGTTCTATTATGCGCTGCCGATCCTGGCCGGTGTCGAGATGACGCCGATCACCGCCTCGGCGCTGGCGCTGTCGCTCTATGGCGGCTCGTTCTATTCGGAAATCATCCGCGGCGGCATCATCTCGATCGACAAGGGCCAGTCGGAAGCCGGCGCGGCGCTCGGCATGACGCCCGGCCAGAGCATGCGACGCATCGTGCTGCCGCAGGCGATCAAGCGCATGATCCCGGCGCTGATGAACCAGTCCATCATCCAGTTCAAGAACACCTCGCTGGTCTCGGTGCTGGCAGTGCCCGATCTGGTCTATCAGAGCCAGGTCGCCGCTCATGACAGCTACCGGCCGCTCGAGACCTATACTGCGGTTGCGGTCGCCTATGCGGCGATCCTGATCCCGCTCACCATCATCGTCCGCCGCGGCGAGAAGCGACTGGCGGTTGGCGAATGAGCGAGACATCCAAGACCGTTTCGAAAATCGAGATCCGCGGCCTGCGCAAGAGCTTTGGCAGCAACGAGGTTTTGAAGAACATCAATCTCGACGTCGCCAAGGGCGGTGTCGTGGCGCTGATCGGTCCGTCCGGCTCGGGCAAATCCACGCTGCTCCGCTGCATCAACCTGCTGGTCGTGCCCGATGGCGGCAGCGTGCGCGTCGGCGATATCAGCTTTTCATTCGGTGAGGGCACGAAGCTCCCAGATGTGAAGACACTCGCAAAATTCCGCGCCACCACGGGCATGGTGTTCCAGCACTTCAACCTGTTCCCGCACATGACGACGCTGCAGAACGTGATGGAGGGACCGGTCACGGTGCGGCGCATGGCCAAAGCCGACGCCGAGAAGCTCGCGCGGGCGCAGCTTGCCAAGGTCGGTCTTGCGGAGAAGGCGGACCAATATCCGGCAACGCTCTCCGGCGGCCAGAAGCAGCGCGTCGCGATCGCACGCGCGCTGGCGATGGAGCCTGATGTGATGCTGTTCGACGAGGCGACCTCGGCGCTCGATCCGGAGCTCGTCGGCGAGGTGCTGAGCGTGATCCAGCAGCTGGCCTCCGAAGGCATGACCATGGTGATCGTGACCCACGAGATCGCGTTTGCCCGCGAGGTCGCCGACCGCCTCATCTTCATGCGCGACGGAATCGTGGTCGAGGAAGGACCCGCGCGGCAGGTGATCGACAATCCCCGGGAAGCCGCGACGCGCGCCTTCCTCAGCCATTTCCATCGCACCGGCGCGCTGCCGCCGGCGAACGCGACCTCGTGATGCCTGGGATCAATCGCGTCTATCTCGTCACCGGCGCCGCCAGCGGCATCGGCCGCGCCACCGCAGAGCTGCTCGCAGGCCCCGGCACCGGGCTGCTGCTGCACACGCGCTCCAACGCCGCGGGCCTCGATGCCACCGCGGCGGAAGCCGAGGCAAAGGGCGCGGTGGTCGCCAAATGTCTTGGCGATCTCGCCGTGGACGCAGCCGTGACCGATGCCATCGCCGCCACGCATGCCGCCTTCGGCCGGCTCGACGGACTGGTTCTCGTCGGCGGCCACGCCCGCCGCGGCAGCGCGATCGGCACGCCCGCGGATCATTTCCGGCAGGCGATGGACGAATCGGCGCTGGCGTTCACCCGAATGGTCGAAGCCGCACTGCCGCTGTTGCGGGCCGCGAAAGATGCGCGGATCGTCGCGGTATCGTCCTTTGTCGCGCACGCGATCCGGCCCGAATTCGCGCCGTTCGCAGCCACGGCCGCAAGCCGCTCCGCGCTCGAAGCGCTGGTGCGGCTGACCGCGGTCGAGCTCGCGACGGACGGCATCACCGTCAACGCCGTGGCCCCGGGCCTGATCGTCAAGGACAAGCCCAGCGAGAGCCGGCTGTCGCCCGAGCAGATCGCGGCAACCGAAGCGCTGATTCCGATGCAACGCCGCGGGCGGCCGGAGGAGGTCGCCGAGATCATCGCCTTCCTGGCATCCCCGAAAGCATCCTATGTCACCGGCCAGGTCTGGCACGTCAATGGAGGCCTGACATGACCGAAGCGACCATCCAGCGTCTCCGCCTGTTCCTGATCGAAAGCCCGATCAAGATGGCGCGCCTGCAGGGCGTCGGCAACGTCAAGGGCACGGTGAAGCGCGTGCTGGTCGAGCTGACGTCCAGCGACGGCGTGGTCGGCTGGGGCGAGGCGGCACCGTGGGAGGTGTTCACGGGAACGCCGGAAGCTGCGTTCGCCGCGCTCGATATCTATCTGCGGCCGATCCTGCTCGGCAAATCCGTGCGCCGCATCCGCGCGCTGATGGCCGAGCTCGACCGCGCCCTGGTCGGCCACGCGGAAGCAAAAGTCGCAATCGAGATGGCGCTGCTCGACATCGTCGGCAAATCCTCGGGCCTGTCCGTTGCCGATCTGCTCGGCGGCCGCGTCCGCGACACGATTCCTCTTTCGTTTTCGATCGCCGATCCCGACTTTGCCGCCGATCTCGAGCGGATGCGAACGATGGTTCCAGATGGCAATGTCATCTACAAGGTCAAGACCGGCGTGAAGCCGCATCGCGAAGACCTTGATCATCTCGAAGCGATCCGGAAGGAATTCGGCGACAAGGTCGATCTGCGCGTCGACTACAACCAGGCCTTGGTGCCGTTCGGCGCGATCAAGATCCTGCGCAATGTCGAGACGTTCGCGCCGACCTTCATCGAGCAGCCGGTGCCGCGCAAGTTCCTCGACGTCATGGCGCAGCTCACCGCGGCGCTGGAAACGCCCGTGCTTGCCGATGAAAGCTGCTTCGACCGCCGCGACATGATGGAGGTGGTGCGCCGCGAGGCGGCCGATGCCGTCTCCATCAAGCTGATGAAAGCCGGCGGCCTGTTCGAGGCGCAGGCGATCATGGCGATTGCCGACATCGCCGGCCTGCCCGGCTATGGCGGCACGCTATGGGAAGGCGGCATCGGTCTTGCCGCCGGGACACAGCTTATCGCGGCAACACCGGGCATCTCGCTCGGCTGCGAGTTCTACATGCCGCATCACGTGTTGACCGAGGACGTGCTGGAAGAGCGCGTGGTCAACCGTGCTGGTCACGTCGTCGTGCCCGATGGGCCGGGTCTCGGCATCCGCGTGAGCGAAGCCTCGATTCGCGCCAATGCCCGGGTGCTGGCGGAGGCGTAAGGTCTCTCCTCGTCGTCCCGGCGAAGGCCGGGACCCATAGCCACGAGATTGCATTTGGCGATGATCGCAAATTCCAATCTCGTGCAATCACATCTGCTGCGGAGTATGGGTCCCGGCCTTCGCCGGGACGACGATAGAGCATGAGGCCCCTGCGGAGCCCGATCCTTCCCCTCGCCAACTCCCTATCGTATGGTCGGCCCAACACGCCCGCCCCACCGGGCCATCCGGAAACCTCCATGCCCGAACCCGCCTGGTCGCTGCACTCCCGCCTGAAAGAGGACACCATCGACATCGGCGATCTGCCGCTGTCGAAGGTGCTGGTCATCAAGGACGCGCATTATCCCTGGCTGCTGCTGGTGCCGCGGCGCGCCGACGCGGTCGAGATCATCGATCTCGACGAAGTGCAGCAGGCACAGCTGATGACGGAGATCTCCCGCGTCTCGCGCGCGCTGAAGGAGATCACCAAATGCGACAAGCTCAATGTCGCGGCGCTCGGCAATCTCGTGCCGCAGCTTCATGTTCACATCATCGCACGCCGCACCAGTGACGCCGCCTGGCCGCGCCCGGTGTGGGGCGTGATGAAGCCCTTGGCGCATGACGCGACCGAGGTGCAGAATTTCATCAGCGCGCTCCGCAAGAAAATCTGGTTGGGTTGAAAGAACAAGAAATGTCAGCATTCGACTCGTTTCCGCTGGGGCAACCGGCCTTCGTCACCAACATTCTCGATCGCGCCGCGCATCTGCGCCGTGACGACGAAAAGCTGTTCGCGATGGAGCAGAAATCGTCGTCGCGCGCCTATGTCGTCTACCGAGACTCGCTGCTGGTGAAGCGCGAGGGCGACAAGGTGCGCGCGCTGCTCTCGATCGACGAGGCGCTGAAATGCGGCGCCAATCCCGGCACGATCTTTCTGGGCTTGCGCGACGGCGCGGCGGTCTTCGGCATGGGCCTGGCGCAGGCGGCCGCCGAGAAACTGATCGGCCGCGAGGACTACACCGTCACCGAGCTGCGCGGCATGGCGATGCAGGGCGCGATCCCGCCCGACGAGCTGTCGGCGATCGCGATGGCGAAGTCGATGGTCGGCTGGCACCAGCGCCACGGCTATTGCGCCAATTGCGGCACCCGCAGCGCGATGAAGGAAGGCGGCTGGAAGCGCGACTGCCCGGCGTGCAAGGCCGAGCATTTTCCGCGCACCGACCCGGTCGTGATCATGCACGTCGCCTCGGGCGACAAGTGCCTGCTCGGCCGCCAGAAGCAGTTTCCACCAGGCATGTTTTCGTGCCTAGCCGGCTTCGTCGAGGCCGCCGAGACCATCGAGGACGCGGTCCGCCGCGAGATCCTGGAGGAGTCGGGCATTCGTTGTACCGACGTGCAGTATTACATGACCCAGCCCTGGCCCTATCCGTCGTCCCTGATGATCGGCTGCAGCGCGCGGGCCGTGAGCGAGGACATCGTGGTCGATCACTCCGAGCTGGAGGACGCGCGCTGGTTCACGCGCGAGGAAGCGGCGCTGATGCTGAAACGGACGCATCCGGACGGGTTGGCCGGACCGCATCCATTTGCGATCGCCCATCATCTGCTCGGCCGCTGGGTGCACGACAGGAGCTGAGGCGGCCGATGGCGCACCCTGCGATCGCGCCGCGCATCCTGTGCATCGGCATTCCCGTGCGCGACCTCACCTTCCGCGTGGAGTCTGTGCCCGCGCGCGGCAGCAAGGCGAACGCCACGCATCTTGCCGAAATCTGCGGCGGCAACGCGCTCAATGCCGCGATCGCGATGGCGCGGCTCGGCGGCCGCGTCGCGTTTGCGGGCCCGATGGGCGATGCGCAGGAGACGTCGAGCGGCTTCATTCTCGAGCGGATGGCCGATGAAGGCATTGATATCAGCCACATCGTGCGCATCCCCGGCGCAGCCACGCCCGTCTCGGCGATCATCATCGACGCGTCTGGCGAACGCACGCTGACAATCTACCGCGATCCCGCCCTGTGGACGGTCCGGCTGCCTGATGCCGACGAATTGCTCGCGGGTTGCCAGGCAGTGCTCGTCGAGAGCCGCTGCGGCGCCTTCTGCATCGATCTCTGCACCGAGGCGCGCCGGCGCGGCATTCCTGTCATCGTCGGCGTCGATCGTGCGATGGAGCTGAAGGACGGCTTGCTTACCGCTGCTTCGCATCTGCTGTTTGCCAGCGAGCAGGCGCAGGAGACCGCTGGCATCGAAGACGACGGCGAGGCTTTGAAGCGCCTGGCCAAGCTGTCGCCCGCCTTCCTCGCCGCCACGCGCGGCCCTGAGGGAACGATCTGGCTGAACGATGTCGGCCGGCTGGAGGAGACGCCGGCCTTTACGGTCGATGCCGTGGACACGCTCGGCGCCGGCGACGTCTTCCATGGCGCCTTCACGCTTCGCGTCGCCGAGGGCGGCGACGTGCGGGAGGCGCTGCGATTCGCTGCGGCCGCTGCGGCGCTGAAATGCACCCGCCATGGCGGCGGCCTGGCAGCGCCGCAACGCATTGAAGTTGAAGCCTTTTTGCAGAACTTGGTTGGAGCCGCCCCGCGCGCAGGCTGAGATTATGGACTTGCTATAGAAGGATTTTCTCTATATCAGGGAAATCGGCCCCTGAATTGGAACAAAGTTCTTCAAATGACCGATGCCGCTGTCCAGATCCCCGAGACCAGCCGCCGTCTCGACGCTATCGACCGCAAGATCCTGATGGTGCTCCAGGAGGACGCCTCCCTGTCCGTTGCCGAAATCGGCGACCGTGTCGGCCTGTCCTCCACCCCCTGCTGGAAGCGCATCCAGCGCCTGGAGGCCGACGGAGTGATCCTGAAGCGGGTCGCGCTGGTCGACCAGAACAAGATCGGGCTCGGCATCTCCGTGTTCGTGTCGGTGGAGAGCTCCGATCATTCCGACGCCTGGCTGAAGAAGTTCGCCGAAGCCGTCAGCGCAATGCCCGAGGTGATGGAATTCTACCGCATGGCCGGCGACGTCGATTACATGCTGCGCGTCGTGGTCGCGGACATGCAGGCCTATGACATCTTCTACAAGAAGCTGATCAGCGCCGTGCCGCTCAAGAACGTCACCTCACGATTCGCGATGGAGAAGATCAAGTCGGTGACGGCGCTGCCGATCCCGGCTGTGGTGGCGGCTTAAGGTCGATCTCGCGCCACACCCCGATCCGGTACCTCGGTAAGCCGTCGTTTACCGAGAGTTAGTCCCGTTCGCCTATCTTTATGGCATGGAGGGGAGAACGGCGATTCCGTCCCGGCGGTGGCCTGCCTGGGCGAATGCGACTGCATTGCTGGTCGCAGGCTGGATCGCATTGGCCATCCTCACCTTACAGGTTCGTCCGGGCGCGACTGTTGTCGCGGTTGCGTTTCCACCCTGGTGGAGCACGCAGCAGGTTTTTCAGGCTACGGGAGCGGCGCAAGCGTCGATCGTGAGGGCAACCGCCCTTCCCACTCTCCTCGTCGTCCGCCCGGATGACCATGACGGACTGACCCGCCTGCATGATGCCGGCGCTTGGTTCGTGATGGACGCGCAAGCGGTCTCAGCGTGTTTTGGCGGATAGCCTTGTGGCGTGTAGCCATTTGGCACGCAATCCTGGAGAGGATGAAATGGTTGTCGAGAACGACGGACTTGAATCGCTGCGGCAAACCACCAGCAAGATTCTCGTCGCGATGCTTTGGCTGCACGTGCCGATCAGCATGATAATCGGGCTTGCGCTCGGCAAGGCCTGGCTGATCCCCGCCATCTTCATGGCGATTTTCGCGCTCGCCGGGACGCTGTCCTGGACCATGTCCGGCAACGGGCTGTCCACGCGTCTCGTGTTTGCCGTCGCATTGATGAGCGGCGTGTCGATGTTCACCTGGCAGTTCGAGGGACATCCCTGGCAGATCGACATGCATATGTATTTCTTCGCGGCGCTCGCCTGCACGGTCGCCTATTGCGACTATCGGCCGATCGTCGCCGCGACGGTCGCGGTCGCGCTGCATCACATCGCGCTGAACTTCCTGCTGCCCGCGGCGATCTATCCCGGCGGCTCGGATTTCGGTCGCGTCGTGTTGCACGCGGTGATCCTGCTGATCGAGGCGGGCGTGCTGATCGCGCTGGCGCACACGCTCCAGCAGCTGTTCGAGACCACGGCGGTGAAGACGGCTGAAGCGCAGGCCGCGATGGCCGCCGAAGCGCGGGCCAACAGCGAGCGCCACGATGTCGAACAGCGCGCCAAGGACGACCGCGAGGCCGCCAAGCAGAGGCTCGCCGGCAATTTCGAACGCAGCATCGGCGGCATCGTCGAGGCCGTCGCGATTGCCGCGGGCGAGGTGCAGCAGCTCTCATCCGCGATGAGCAACAACAGCACCGACACTGCGCGTCAGACCTCAGCCGCCGCAGCAGCCTCGAACCGCGCCTCCAGCAATGTCGAGACGGTTGCCGCGGCGACCGAGGAACTCACCGCGTCGGTTACCAGCATCACGCAACAGGTCGCCCGCTCCGCCGAGATCGCAACCCGTGCAGCAGATGAAGCCCGCCGCACCAATCAGGTGGTCGAGGGGCTTGCCAGCGGCACGCAGAAGATCGGCGAGGTCGTCACGCTGATCCAGAGCATCGCCAGCCAGACCAATCTCCTGGCTTTGAACGCGACCATCGAGGCCGCGCGCGCCGGTGAGCACGGCAAAGGTTTTGCGGTCGTCGCGAGCGAAGTGAAGGCGCTGGCGAACCAGACTGCACGGGCGACCGAAGAAATCTCGGCGCAGGTGCAGACCATCCAGAGCGCCACCGGCGATGCCGTCAACGCCATTCAAGCAATCGGCGCGACCATCGCCGAGATCGATGAAATCTCCGGCCAGATCTCGACCGCGGTCGATCAGCAGGGTCAAGCGACCCGCGAGATCGCCGGCAGCCTGCAACAGGCCGCCTCCGGCACCCGCGAGGTGAACGACAATATCACAAGCGTCAGCAAGGCTTCCGACGAGGCCGGCGCCGCCGCCTTGAAGATGCACCAAGCCGCAGCGGGGCTGTCTTCGCAGTCCGAGCGTCTGAAGGCCGAGGTCGATGGGTTCCTAGGGTCGCTGCGAACGGCGTAGGGGGCCGCGCACGGATGCCGTCATCGCCGGCTTGACCGGGCGATCCAGTACGCCGCTGCGTCTCCGTAGCTCACCAGCTTCTCTGGAATACTGGATCACCCGCTTTCGCGGGTGATGACAGCGGTGAATGCGGCGGGCGCAGGTGCACCGCGGCAGCCAGATCAGATCTTCTGATTGTACTCGCCGACCTCGGGATGGTTACGCAGCACGCTGTTCACCATCTCGAACATGTCGTGCATGCGCTGCTCGGAGACCGGGCTCTCGACAACGACCACGAGCTCCGGCTTGTTGGAGGAGGCGCGCACGAGGCCCCAGCTGCCGTCCTCGACCGTGACGCGCACGCCGTTGACGGTGACCAGATCGCGGATCGACTGGCCGCCGATCTTGGCGCCCTTGGCCTGAAGGCCTTCGAAATGCTTCACCACGGCGTCGATGACGCCGTACTTCACTTCGTCTGCGCAGTGCGGCGACATGGTCGGCGACGACCAGGTCTTCGGCAGCGCGTCCTTGAGATCCGCCATCGACTTGCCGGGCGCGCGATCGAGCATGTCGCAGATGGCGATCGCCGAGACGAGGCCGTCGTCATAGCCGCGTCCATACGGCTTGTTGAAGAAAAAGTGGCCCGATTTCTCGAAGCCCGCGAGCGCGCCGGTCTCAAAGCTGCGGCGCTTCATGTAGGAATGGCCGGTCTTCCAATAGGCGGTCCTGGCGCCCTGCTTCTGCAGGACGGGATCGGTGATGAAGAGGCCGGTCGACTTCACGTCGACGATGAACTGCGCATCCTTGTGGATCGCCGACATGTCGCGCGCCAGCATCACGCCGACCTTGTCGGCAAATATCTCCTCGCCAGTGTTGTCGACGACACCGCAGCGGTCGCCGTCACCGTCGAAGCCGAGGCCGACATCGGCCTTGTGATGCAGCACCGCGTCGCGGATCGCGTGCAGCATCTCCATGTCCTCGGGGTTCGGATTGTATTTCGGGAAGGTGTGGTCGAGCTCGGTGTCGAGCGGGATCACCTCGCAGCCGATCGCCTCCAGCACCTGCGGCGCGAACGCACCGGCCGTGCCGTTGCCGCAGGCCGCGACCACCTTGAGCTTGCGCTTGAGCTTCGGACGGTTGGTGAGGTCGGCGATGTAGCGCGCCGGGTAGTTCTCGTGGAACTGGTAGGCGCCGCCGGCCTTGTTCTTGAACTCGGCGCCCAGCACGATCTCCTTCAGCCGCGTCATCTCGTCGGGGCCGAAGGTCAGCGGACGGTTGGCGCCCATCTTCACGCCGGTCCAGCCATTGTCGTTGTGCGAGGCCGTGACCATGGCGACAGCGGGCACGTCGAGATCGAACTGCGCGAAATAGGCCATCGGCGTCACCGCAAGGCCGATGTCGTGCACCTTGCAGCCTGCGGCCATCAGGCCGGAGATCAGCGCATATTTGATCGAGGCCGAATAGCCGCGGAAGTCGTGCCCGGTGACGATCTCCTTGGCGACGCCGAGCTCGGCGATCAGCGCGCCGAGCCCCATGCCGAGCGCCTGCACCCCCATCAGGTTGATTTCCTTCTGGAACAACCACCGCGCGTCGTATTCGCGAAAACCCGTGGGCTTCACCATCGGCTCGGATTCGAAGGCGTAGGTGTTGGGCAAAAGCACGGATTTCGGCTTGGGGAACATTGAGGCGGTCTCGTGAAAATGGCGGGACTTGATGCAGCCTTAGCGAAAGCCAGGGCGCAGCGGAAGGCGGGAATGAAGGCTTATGGCCGATAATTGCGGCAGTTTGGTAACGGAAAAACGTTACCGGCCGCGCGCTTGCCCAGGACCGTTTAAAAATCATTGGGCTGAAATGCGCCCTCTTCTATTGCTCCAGCACCATCTGGCCGTTGGCGTACTCGAAGCGCTTCAGGCGGGACAGGAAGGAGAGGCCGAGCAGGTTCTCGGACAGCGCAGCGTCCGGCAGCACCATGGCGTCGACGTCGCGCACGACGAGACCGCCGACGTCAAGCATTGCAATGCGGGTGCGCGCGGCCTTGATGGTGCCGTTTGCGGTGGTGACCGTGGCGCTGTACTCGCTGCGCGAGGGACGCAGGCCGAAGCGGGCGGCGGAGGTCTCGTTCAGCGCCACCACGGAGGCGCCGGTGTCGACCATGAAACCGATGCGCTGGCCGTCGATGCGGCCCTCCGTCTGGAAATGACCACGGATGTCGCGGGGGATGTTGAGGCTGCGGCTGCCTGATGGCGCAGTGGTCGCAATCGCGACCGTCGCATGCGGCGCCGATGTCGCGGACGCGGAGCTCATCCTGTCCGCCATCTGCGCCATGAATGTACCGAGACCGATCATCACGGCCGCGAAGATCATAATGTTACGCATCACACCACTTCCGAGCCGAACGCTCGATTTCACCACGCGGCAGGCTCCTCCGCGAGCAGGGTCGCAGCAGAGCCGGTGTTATTTTGACGAAAAGGATGAGCGGACGGTTAATACGACGTCACGTCCCGCGCGGCTTCGCCCGACGGGTCGGCAGCGCGGTTGCCGGATCGTCCGGCCAGGGGTGGCGCGGGTAGCGGCCGCGCAGGTCGGAGCGGACGGCCGCGTAGCTGCCGCGCCAAAAGCCGGGGAGATCGCGCGTCACCTGCACCGGACGCTGCGCCGGCGACAGCAGCTCGAGCACCAGCGGCACCTTGCCGGCGGCGATCGACGGATGGGTGTTGAGGCCGAACAATTCCTGCAGTCGCACGGCGATGGTCGGCCCCTGCTCGGCCTCGTAGTCGATCGCCAGCACGCTTCCCGTGGGCGCCTCGAAATGGGTCGGCGCTTCGCGATCGAGCCGGGCGCGCATCTCCCACGGCAACAGCGCCATCAGCGCATCGGAGAGATCACCGGCGGAAATGTCCTTCAGCGCGATCTTGTCGTAGAGAACAGGCACCAGAAAATCGTCGCGCCGCGCGATCAGCCCGTCGTCCGACAGGTCGGGCCAGCTATCGCCCTCGGCCTTGCGCAGGAACATCACGCGGTCGCGCCATTGTTTGGCGGCCTTGGACCAGGGCAACCGGTCGAGGCCGGCGGCGATCAGACCGTCGGCAAAAATGCGCGCGGTGTGTTCCGAGGGCGACACCGAAAGCGTCGCTTCAGAAAGTGTGATCGCATGCAGCACG
Source organism: Bradyrhizobium guangzhouense (assembly GCF_004114955.1). Classification (NCBI taxonomy): domain Bacteria; kingdom Pseudomonadati; phylum Pseudomonadota; class Alphaproteobacteria; order Hyphomicrobiales; family Nitrobacteraceae; genus Bradyrhizobium; species Bradyrhizobium guangzhouense. Next base: position 973,974 of record NZ_CP030053.1, on the reverse strand, counting down.
CGCTTGCGCCGCGCGCGCAGCGCCATCGCGCCGCGGTCGAAGGAGATCTCGTCGACGCTCTCGATGTGCTCGGCAAAGTGCAGCTCGATGTCAGCCTCAGTGATTGGCGCGGCGAGCAGGATGCGACCGCTCGCGGCCGTGCCGGTCATCTCGCCGATCGCGATGTAGGGCGCGCGGGCCAGCGACGAGGTCTGCTCCACTGCGGCGCCGCGGCCGTTGGCGAGCACGAAACTGCCATTGCCGCGATTGCGCGCGACACGGTCCGGGAAGGCGTAGGCGAGCATCAGGCCGGTCGAGAGATCCTCCTGCTGATCCGGCTTCTCGGATGCCGCGACCCGCGACGCCCAGCGTCGCGCCAGATCGCGCGCGCTCGCCGCCCGCGGCGAACGGTCGCGGCGGAACTGGTCGCGCCGGTGCTCGAGATCGGCGCTGTCACCGCCGAGCCCGCGCTCGGTGAGGATGGCCGCGATCTCGGCCGCTTCCTCGCCGCACCCCGCGCGATGGGAATCCACGATCATGCGAGCCAGCCGCGGCGGCAGCGCGAGCGCGCGCAGGCTCTTGCCCTCGGCGGTGATGCGCCCGTCGCCATCGAGCGCGTTGAGCTCGGTGAGCAGACTCTTGGCTTCCTTCCACGCCGGCTGCGGCGGCGGGTCGAGGAACGACAGCGCTGCCGGATCGGCGACGCCCCATTGCGCAAGATCAAGCACCAGCGAAGAGAGATCGGCGCTGAGAATTTCCGGCTGCGTATAGGGCGCCAGCGACGCCGTCTGCGGCTCGTCCCACAGCCTGTAGCAGACGCCCGGCTCGGTGCGGCCGGCGCGGCCGCGGCGCTGGTCGACTGCGGCACGCGCGGCGCGCACGGTCTCCAGTCGCGTCAGGCCGATGTCGGGTTCATAGCGCGGCACGCGGGCAAGACCGGAATCGACGACGATGCGCACGCCTTCGATGGTGAGCGAGGTCTCCGCGATCGAGGTCGCGAGCACGACCTTGCGCATGCCTTTGGCTGCCGGAGAAATGGCACGATCCTGCACCGCGGCATCGAGCGCGCCGAACAGCGGCACGATCTCGATGCTGGCGTCCTGCACTCGCTCGGCCAGAAAATTCTGGGTGCGACGGATCTCGGCGGCGCCCGGCAGGAAGGCGAGCACCGAGCCACCGTCGGCACGGAGCGCGGAGGCAATCGCATCCGCCATCTGCCGCTCGATCGGTGCATCCGCCTTGCGGCCGAGATAGCGCGTCTCGACAGGAAACGCGCGGCCCTCGCTTTCGACGACGGGTGCTTCGCCGAGCAGCCTTGCGACGCGCGCGCCGTCGAGCGTCGCCGACATCACCAGGATGCGCAGGTCTTCGCGCAAGCCCAGTTGCGCATCGCGCGCCAGCGCCAGGCCCAAATCGGCATCGAGCGAGCGCTCATGGAATTCGTCGAACAGGATGGCGGCCACGCCTGACAATTCGGGATCGTCGAGAATCTGACGGGTGAAGATGCCCTCGGTCACGACCTCGATGCGCGTCGCACGCGAGATCTTCGAGCCGAAGCGGACGCGATAGCCCACGGTCTCGCCAGCCCGCTCGCCGAGCGACTTGGCCATGCGGTCGGCGCTGGCGCGCGCGGCGATGCGGCGTGGCTCCAGCACGATGATCTTTTTGCCTTTGGCCCAGGGCGCATCGAGCAGCGCCAGCGGCACGCGCGTGGTCTTGCCGGCGCCGGGCGGCGCGACCAGCACGGCTGCGTTGTGCTGATCGAGCGTGCGCGACAAATCGTCGAGCACGGCATCGATCGGGAGGGGTGTGTCGAAAGTGCGGGGCAAAGTGTCGGTCCGTCATCGCCCGCCGCGTGCGCAATTGCGCGTTGGGGCGGACGATCCAGTCATATCGGATCCCGGCCATTCCGAAGATCCCAGCGTACTGGATACCCCGCCTTCGCGGGGTATGACAATCGTGTGCCGCTATCAGCCCTGCACGGGCGGGCGGCCGACGCTTTCATAGGTGAAGCCGGCGGCAGCCATGTCCTCGGGGCGGAAGATGTTGCGGAGGTCGATCACGACGGGCTGGGCCATGGTCGCCTTCAGACGATCGAGATCGAGGCCGCGGAACTGGGTCCATTCGGTGACGACGACGATCGCATCGGCACCTTGCGCGCAGGAATAGGCATCCTCGCAATAGGTGATGCCGGGCAGCTCGCCCTTGGCCTGCTCCATGCCGACAGGATCGAAGGCCTTCACCTTCGCGCCCATGTCGAGCAGACCCGTGACGAGCGGGATCGACGGCGCATCGCGCATGTCGTCGGTGTCGGGCTTGAAAGTCAGGCCGAGCACCGCGATGGTCTTGCCACGCAAGGAGCCGCCGAGCGCCTGGCTCACTTTGCGTGCCATCGCGCGCTTGCGGTTCTCGTTGACCGCGAGCACGGATTCAACGATGCGCAGGTTGACGTCGTAGTCCTGCGCGATCTTGATCAGCGCCTTGGTGTCCTTCGGGAAGCAGGAGCCGCCGAAGCCGGGACCGGCGTGCAGAAATTTGGTGCCGATGCGGTTGTCCAAGCCAATGCCGCGCGCGACCTCCTGCACGTTGGCGCCAACCTTTTCGGAGAGATCCGCGATCTCGTTGATGAAGGTGATCTTGGTCGCGAGGAAGGCGTTCGCGGCATATTTGATCATCTCGGCGGTGCGACGCGCGGTGAACATCAGCGGCGCCTGGTTCAGCGACAGCGGGCGATAAATGTCGCCCATCACCTTGCGGCCGCGCTCGTCGGAGGTGCCGACCACGACGCGGTCGGGGAATTTGAAATCGCGGATCGCGGCGCCCTCGCGCAGGAACTCCGGATTCGATGCGACGACAACGTCGGCCGACGGATTGGTCTCGCGAATGATGCGCTCGACCTCGTCACCGGTGCCGACAGGCACCGTCGACTTCGTCACCACCACGGTGAAGCCGGAGAGCGACTGCGCGATCTCCTTCGCGGCAGCGTAGACATAGGAGAGATCGGCGTGGCCGTCGCCGCGGCGCGACGGCGTACCGACCGCGATGAACACGGCGTCGGCATCCGCAACCGGTTTGGACAGATCAGTGGTGAAGCTAAGCCGCTTGGCCCTGACGTTATTGGCGACCAGTTCGTCCAGGCCCGGCTCGTAAATCGGGATCTCGCCGCGATGCAGCGCCGCGATCTTCTTCTCGTCCTTGTCGACACAGGTGACGTCGTGACCGAAATCCGCAAAGCAGGCTCCAGACACCAGTCCGACATAGCCCGTTCCGATCATCGCGATTCGCATGAAAATCCCTGCTCTGGCTTGGTTAACGAAACCCCGGATACGGGGCGGTTTAGCATTTTCCCGGCAGAAGGAAACCGTCCGGGCGCGAAAACCGGCATGCGAATTGTACGGGTAAAGAAATCCTAAGCCACAAGGCGGCACACTGCCCCACGCCCGCACAGATCAGGGCGGAACGCGCCTCGAAAAGGGACACCATGGCACCATCAGGCACATCAGCCGCGAGCGGGGGACCCAAGACCCCGGCCGCCGCGCGTGTCGACTGGGTCGACTACGCCAAGGGCATCTGCATCGTGATGGTCGTGATGATGCATTCGGTGCTGGGGGTCGAGCTCGCCGCCGGTGAACCGGGGTTCATGCATCTGCTCGTGGCCTTCGCAAAGCCATTCCGAATGCCGGATTTCTTCCTGATATCTGGTCTGTTCCTGCCCCTGGTGATCGACCGGGACTGGCGAACCTATCTCGATCGCAAGGTGGTGCATTTCGCCTATTTTTATGTCGTCTGGGTGACAATCCAGTTCGGCTTCAAGGCGCCTGCCTTCGCGGCCGAAACCGGCTGGCGCGACGTCGGCCTGCTGTATCTGGAATCCTTCATCGAGCCGTTCGGCACGCTCTGGTTCATCTATCTGCTGCCGGTCTTCTTCGTCGTCACAAAACTGACACGCAGGATGCCGCCGCTCGCGATCTGGTTGATCGCGGCCGCGCTGGAGACGGCCCGCATCACGACCGGCTGGACCGCGATCGACGAGTTCTGCGCGCGCTTCGTCTACTTCTATTCCGGCTATCTGTTCGCGCCTTACGTGTTCGCGCTGTCGGAGCGCGCGCGAAGCCACCCGACGCGCGCGCTCGCGGCGCTCGCGACCTGGGCGCTGGTCAATGCCGGCCTCGTCGCCTCAGGCGCCAGCGAGTGGAAGATCGTCTCGCTCCTGCTCGGCTTCACCGGTGCGTGCGCGATCATCACATCAGGCACGCTGCTGGCGCGCGCCGGATGGTGCAACTTCCTGCGCTTCTGCGGCGAGCATTCGATCATGATCTATCTCGCCTTCTTCCTGCCGATGGCGGCGACGCGAACGCTGCTGCTGCACACGGGCATCATTTCCGATATCGGTGCGATGTCGCTGATCGTGACCATCGTCGGCGTGCTCGGATCGCTGGCGATCTGGCGGGGCGCCTTGCTGATCCACGCCGACTTCCTGTTCGAACGGCCCGACGCATTCTGGATCGCGCCGAAGAAGTCCGGGCCGGTGTTGCAGGCGGCGGAATAGACCGCTTCAGGGGCGCAGATACAGAGCGCCCGTCGTGCGCCCGGCCTCGAGGTCGGCCTGAGCCCGCGCCGCGTCCCCCAAGCTGTAGGCAGTGCCGCTGACCTGCAGCACGCCATCGCTCATCGCGGCAAGCACCCGCTCGGCAGAACGGCGGTAAGCATCGGCATCGTTCATGTGGGCCATCACGCTCGGCCGTGCCAACATCAGGCTGCGCCGTGGCCCGAGATCGTGAACATCGACCGACGGGATCGGTCCGGCCGACTGGCCAATGCTGGCCACGACGCCGAAGGGCCGCACGCAGCCGAGCGTCTTCTGCAACGTGGTCCCGCCGACGCCGTCATAGGCGACATCGACGCCGCGCCCGGCGGTGAGATCGGCGATGGCCGCGGCAAAATCGGCATCCCGCCCAATGATCACATGAGCCGCACCGGCAGCGCGGGCGATCTCGGCCTTATCGGGTGATCCGACGGTCCCGATCACGGTCGCTCCTGTGACGCTGGCCCAGCGCGTCAGAAGCTGTCCGAGCCCTCCTGCAGCGCTATGGACGAGAATCGTCGTGCCGCCGCCAACCGGGAAAACACGATTGAGCAACATGTCGGCCGTAATGCCCTTGACGAACACTGCTGCGACCGCCTCGTCCGGAATGCCCGCGGGAAGCTTCACGCAGCGCCATCCAGGCAAATTGCGCTCGGACGCATAGGCGCCGACCGGTGCTCCCGCATAGGCGATGCGGTCGCCCACCGCGAGGCCGGTCACCTCCGCGCCCAGCGCCGCAATCACGCCCACCGCCTCGACGCCCGGAATCCGCTCCGGCGGAAGCGCGTAGAGACCCATGCGCTGATAGATGTCGATGGAATTCACGCCGATTGCGGTCTGCTGCAACCGGATTTCGCCGCGGCCTGGCGGCGGCAGGTCGGTGCTCGCCAGCTCGAGTTGCTCTACGCCGCCGGGGCGCTTCAATCTCACGATCACGGCCATATCGGATCCTCCTGTCGATGACGGAAGGACTATGGAATGATGCGGAAATCTGCGAAACTGCTCAAGATCGATAGCTTGATGTGAGAAATCGCACATATGGACTGGACCGACCTGCAGCATTTCCTGGCGCTGGCGCGCGAGGGCACCCTGTCCGCCGCGGCAAGGAGCCTCGACGTCGACCACGTCACCGTGGCCCGCCGCGTCGCCGCGCTGGAAGCATCCTTGTCGCTCAAGCTCGTCGACCGCAGACCACGCAGCTATGAGCTCACCGAGGACGGCAAGCATATCGCCAAGATCGGAACTCCGATGACGGACACGGCCTTCGCGGTGGAGCGCGCCGTGCAAGCCTCGAAATCCGGGATCGGCGGCGACATCACGATCAGCGCGCCGCCGTCGCTGGCGAACATTTTGATCGCGCCAAAACTGATCCGACTGCGGCAACAGCATCCCGGCGTCAGGATCAAGCTGATCGGCGAGAAGCGCACGGCCTCGCTCAACCGTCGCGAAGCCGATCTGGCGCTCCGGCTGTCGCGTCCGACGGAGCCGGGGCTGATTGCACGCAAGATCGGCTATTTCGAGTTCGCCCTCTATGGCTCGCCGGACTATTTGAAGACCACGCCACCGCATGCCTTCGCGTTCGTCGCCTACGATTCCAGCATGGACGAAGCGCCTCAGCAGCGATGGCTGATGCGCTTCGCGGCCTCGCGCGAGATCGTGCTTCGCACCAACGATCTGGAGAACCAGGCAGCGGCCGCGAGGACGGGAATGGGGCTGGCCGCCCTGCCGAAATTCCTCGGCGAGGCCGATTCCTTGCTGGAACGTCACGATATCGGCGGCCGCCCCGTCGGGCGCGAGGTCTGGCTGGTTGTCCATCGCGACCTGCGCCGCACGCCCACGATACGCGCTGTTGCAGGTTTCATCGAGGACTGCCTGGCCTGAGGCCATGATTTGCTGTGCGAGTCGGCAAAATAGCGATCCGCCGAGGCTGTCTTTTGCCGCAAATATTCATACATTGCCGCCATGCCCAAGAGCTCTCAAAACACATCCCCGAAGACCTCCGCCAAAGCCGATGCCAAGCCCGCTGCGGCGACAGCTGCTGCCAAACCGGTCGCAGCCAAGGCGGCTGGAAAAGGCGATCACATCTTCCTGGTCGACGGTTCCGGCTACATCTTTCGGGCCTATCACGCGCTACCGCCGCTGAACCGCAAATCCGACGGCTTGCAGGTCAATGCCGTGCTCGGCTTCTGCAACATGCTGTGGAAGCTTTTGCGTGACATGCCGGCCGACAACCGGCCGACGCATCTGGCGATCGTGTTCGACAAGTCGGAAGTCACCTTCCGCAACAAGATCTATCCCGAGTACAAGGCGCACCGCCCGCCGGCCCCTGACGATCTCATTCCGCAATTCGCGCTGATTCGCGAGGCCGTGCGCGCCTTCGACCTGCCCTGCCTGGAACAGGGCGGCTTCGAGGCCGACGACCTCATCGCGACCTATGCCCGGCAGGCCAGCGAACGCGGCGCCACCACGACCATCGTGTCCTCCGACAAGGACCTGATGCAGCTCGTGAACGACAAGATCACGATGTACGATACCATGAAGGATCGCCGCATCGGCATTCCTGAAGTGATCGAGAAGTTCGGCGTGCCGCCCGAGAAGGTGGTCGAGGTGCAGGCGCTGGCCGGCGATTCCACCGACAACGTGCCCGGTGTCCCTGGCATCGGCATCAAGACAGCGGCGCAGCTGATCGTCGAATATGGCGACCTCGAACAGCTCCTGTTCCGCGCCACCGAGATCAAGCAGCCGAAGCGCCGCGAAGCCCTGATCGAGAATGCCGAGAAGGCGCGCATCTCGCGCCAGCTCGTGCTGCTCGACGACAAGGTCGATCTGGAAGTGCCGCTGGACGATCTGGCCGTCCACGAGCCCGACGCGCGAAAATTGATCGCGTTCCTGAAGGCGATGGAATTTTCCACGCTGACCCGCCGCGTCGCCGACTATTCGCAGATCGATCCTTCCAATGTCGATGCCGATGCGGCGAACAGCAGCGGGGCGAGAGGCGGCGACGGAGCAAAGGTGAAATCGTCGGAGGCTTCCGGCGATCTGTTCGCGGCCCCTGCGGCGGTCGCGAGGGGTGGCGACAAGAGCGACAAATCGGCGAGCCTCAAGGGCGCGCCAATCTCCCTCGCCGCGGCGCGCGAGGAGGCCTTGCGCAAGCTTCCGGTCGACCTGGCCAAGTACCAGACCATCAAGACGCTGGGGGAGCTCAACAGCTTCATCGCACGCATCCATGATGCCGGCCATGTCGCGATCGAGATCAAGGCCAACTCCATCGATCCGATGCAGGCCGATCTCTGCGGCGTCGCGCTGGCGCTGGCACCGAACGAGGCCTGCTATGTGCCGCTGGCCCACAAGCAGTCCGGCGGCGGCGCCGGCCTGTTCGACGCCGGCCTTGCGCCGGATCAGGTCAAGCACGCCGACGCCATCGAGGCGCTGCGGCCGGTGCTGGAATCATCGGGCATTCTCAAGATCGGCTTCGACGTCAAATTCGCCGCGGTGATGCTGGCGCAGCACGGCATCACCTTGCGCAATACCGACGATGCCAAGTTGATCTCTTACGTGCTCGACGCGGGCCGCGGCTCGCATGAGCTGGACTCGCTGTCGGAGCGCTGGTTCGGCCACGCCATGCTGAAGGAGAGCGAGCTGCTCGGCAGCGGCAAGGGCAAGATCACCTTCGATCAGGTGCCGATCGACAAGGCCGCGCCGCTGTCGGCCGAAGGCGCCGACATCGCCTTGCGCGTCTGGCGCGTGCTGAAGCCGCGCCTCGTCGCCGAGCACATGACCACGGTCTACGAAACGCTGGAGCGGCCGCTGGTCTCGGTGCTCGCGCGCATGGAGCGGCGCGGCATCTCGATCGACCGTCAGGTGCTGTCGCGTCTCTCCGGCGACTTCGCCCAGACCGCCGCGCGCGTCGAGGCCGAGATCCAGCAGATCGCCGGCGAGCCCGTCAATGTCGGCAGCCCCAAGCAGATCGGCGACATCCTGTTCGGCAAGATGGGACTGCCTGGCGGCACCAAGACCAAGACCGGCGCGTGGTCGACGACGGCGCAGGTGCTCGACGAACTCGCCGAGCAGGGCCACGACTTTCCGCGAAAGATTCTGGAATGGAGGCAGGTTTCAAAACTGAAATCGACTTACACCGACGCGCTGCCTGAATACGTCAATCCGCAGACCCATCGCGTGCACACGACCTACGCGCTGGCCGCGACCACGACCGGCCGGTTGTCGTCGAACGAGCCGAATCTTCAGAACATCCCTGTTCGTACCGAGGACGGCCGTAAAATTCGCCGCGCCTTCATCGCGACGCCGGGCCACAAGCTGGTCTCGGCCGACTATTCGCAGATCGAATTGCGCCTGCTGGCGGAGATCGCGGACATTCCCGTACTGAAGCAGGCCTTCAAGGATGGCCTCGACATTCACGCGATGACGGCGTCGGAAATGTTCGGCGTGCCGATCAAGGGCATGCCGAGCGAGATCCGCCGCCGCGCCAAGGCGATCAATTTCGGCATCATCTACGGCATCTCCGCGTTCGGCCTCGCCAACCAGCTCGGCATCGCCCGCGAGGAAGCCTCCGCCTACATCAAGAAGTACTTCGAGCGCTTCCCCGGCATTCGCGCCTATATGGACGAGACGCGCGACTTCTGCCGAAGCCACGGCTATGTCACCACGCTGTTCGGCCGCAAGTGCCACTACCCCGACATCAAGGCGTCCAATGCCTCGGTGCGCGCCTTCAACGAGCGCGCCGCGATCAACGCGCGGCTTCAGGGTACCGCCGCCGACATCATTCGCCGCGCCATGACGCGCGTCGAGGATGCGCTCGCCGCGAAGAAGCTCTCGGCGCAGATGCTGCTCCAGGTGCATGACGAACTGATCTTCGAGGTGCCGGACGCGGAAGTCGAGAAAACGCTTCCTGTCGTCCAGCACGTGATGCAGGATGCGCCGTTCCCGGCGGTGCTGCTGTCGGTGCCGCTGCATGTCGACGCGCGCGCGGCGAAGAACTGGGACGAGGCGCACTGACGGCTTTCCGATGAAGATCGCAGCCATCTCCGGAAGCCTGCGCGCCGGTTCGAGCAATACCGCAGTCCTGCGCGCAGCGGCACGGCTCGCACCTGCCGGTGTCGAGATCATCCCGTTCGAGGGAATCGCCGGCCTGCCTTTCTTCAATCCGGATCTCGATGGCGATGATGTACCCGCGCCTGTCCGCGCGATGCGGGAGCTGATCGGTGGCGTCGACGGGCTCCTGATCTCGAGCCCCGAATATGCCCGTGGCGTCGCGGGCGTCTTGAAGAACGCGCTCGACTGGCTGGTGGGGAGCCATGAATTCCCTGACAAGCCCGTCGCGCTGATCAACACGTCGCCGCGCGCAACGCACGCGCTGGCCGCCCTGACGCTGACGCTGGAGACGATGTCGGCACGGCTCGCCACGGAGGCCTGCGTGACACTGCCGCTGCTGGGCGGCGCCTGGGACGAACATGGCATCGCCGCCGATCCGGCCCTCGCGGAGCCGTTACGTTCGGCAATGGAGCGCTTTGCAGCGTTTATCCGCACGGTGCAAGCGGGCGCGTAAGATCAAACTGAATTGTCCTCCGTGCAATTGCGCGATGGTCCCGCCGTTCCCCGCCTATTAGAACCAGCGCATCTCCCGCACCGGTTCACCCATGCCCCACACCTCCGCCCTGCTCGGCTTCGCCCTCGTCTGTCTCGGTCTCGTGCTTACGCCGGGGCCGAACATGATCTATCTGATCTCGCGTTCGATCACGCAGGGGCCGGCGGCCGGCATCGTCTCGCTCGGCGGCGTCGCGCTGGGTTTTGTGTTCTACATGCTGTGTGCGGCGTTCGGCATCACGGCACTGCTGCTCGCAATTCCCTTCGCCTACGACGCGCTGCGCTTTGCCGGCGCCGGCTACATGCTCTGGCTGGCCTGGCAGGCGGTGAAGCCGGGCGGCCGCTCGCCGTTCCAGGTCAGGAAGCTCGCGATCGACGGCCCGCCCAAATTGTTCACGATGGGGCTCGTCACCAATCTGCTCAATCCGAAGATCGCGATGCTGTATCTCGCACTGCTGCCGCAGTTCATCGATCCCATGGCCGGCAGCGTGCTGATGCAGTCGGTGGTTCTGGGCGCGATCCAGATCGTAATCAGCGTCAGCGTCAATGCGATGATCGCGCTCGCGGCCGGATCGATCGCGCTGTTCCTGGCCAGCCGGCCGAGTTGGATGCTGGTGCAGCGCTGGCTGATGGGCACCGTACTGGCGGGACTTGCGGTGCGGATGGCGGTGGAAGCGAAGAAGGTGTGAGGAAGGCTGTCATGCCCCGCGAAGGCGGGGCATCCAGCAATCCGAGGCAGCGCGGCCAGAATCGAGCTGCCGCGGCGTACTGGATCGCCCGCTTTCGCGGGCGATGACACCTTCCCCGATCAATCCAGCTTCGCGTCCATACCCCGCTTCACGGCCGGGCGGGCCATCAGCGCCTCGTACCAGCGCTTGACGTTGGGGAAGTCGGCCAGATCCACCTTGTGGCGGGGATGGCGCCAGGCCCAGCCGAGAATGGCGAAATCGGCGACCGAGAGGTCGCCGGCGACGAACTCGCGGCCCTCCAGGCGGCGATCGAGCACGCCGTAGAGCCGGCGGGTCTCGGCCATGTAGCGCTTGAGCCCGTAGGCGCGGTCCTGCTCGTTCTCCAGCGCAATGAAATGGTGCACCTGGCCGGGCATCGGGCCAAAGCCGCCCATCTGCCACATCAGCCATTCGTAGACCGGAATGCGCTCGCCCAGCGATTTCGGCAGGAATTTGCCGGTCTTTTCGCCGAGATAGAGCAGGATGGCGCCGGATTCGAAGACGCCGACCGGTTTGCCGTCGGGCCCCTCGGGGTCGAGGATCGCGGGGATCTTGTTGTTCGGGGACAGTTTGAGGAACCCGGGCGCCATCTGCTCGCCCTTGGTGATGTTCACCGGAACCACCTTGTAGGGCAGTCCCATTTCCTCCAGCGCAACCGAGATTTTGCGGCCGTTCGGCGTGTTCCAGGTGTGCAGCTCGATGGTCATTTGCCTATTTCCTCGCCCAGTTTCTTGCTTGGCCTTTCGGGCATCCACCTACTCCAGAAGGTTGCAGCCCCACAACCGGCGGAGCGGAATGGCCGATCCCTGTTGACGGTGGACACCCCCACTGGAATGTCGCGGCGGTCGCGGATAAATTCCGCCACCTCTCAAAACGCCTTTCGAGGGACCGCCGTGTCGAAATCTGCCTCCCGCGCCCGCCTGTTCGAAATCATCCGCCGCCGCTCCTTCGGGCGCGGCGAGGTGACGCTCGCGTCGGGCCGCAAGAGCGATTTCTATTTCAACCTCAAGCCGACCATGCTCGATCCCGAGGGCGCGACGCTGCTCGCCGAACTGACTTACGAGACGCTGAAGGACGACAATCTCGATTTCATCGGCGGACTCGAGATGGGCGCGGTGCCGCTCGCCGGTGCGCTGGCGCAGATCTCCTGGATCAAGGGGCATCCGATCGCGGCCTTCTTCGTGCGCAAGAAGCCGAAGGAGCATGGCGCCAGGCTCGCGATCGAGGGCTTGCCCAAGGGCGAGACGCTCGCCGGCAAGCGCGTCGTCATCGTCGAGGACGTCACCACGACGGGCAGCTCGGCCATGAAGGCCGTGGAATCCGTGCGCGAGACCGGCGCCGAAGTCGTGCTGGTGCTGACCATGGTCGACCGCGAGGAAGGTGCCACCGACACGTTCGGCGCGGCCGGCCTGCCGTTCCGCTCGCTGTACAAGGCGTCGGAATTCTTGAAGGCGTAAGGGCGCGCGGCGCCCCCTTCAACCGCTCATTTACCATCCCGCTTTATGGTGAATCATGTGCTGAGACCTGACGGTCCCGGCCGGTTCAATAGCGTCGGGTGGAGTAAGCGTTGCGTACCATCGTGTCCCATGCGCGCCGGCGGCGTCGCGCGATGCTTGTGGCCGCCACTCTCGCAAGCCCGCTGCTTGCGGCCCCGGCCCCGGTTTCAGCCGAAGGCCTGTTCGACTTCTTCTTCGGCGGTCTGCAGCAGCAGCGCCCCCAGCGCGATGTGCCGCCGCAGGCGAGCTCTTTCGTCGATCCCTTCGCCAGTCAGCAGAACCAGGGCCAGCCCCAATATGTGCCGCCGACCCGCACGGCGGCAGCCGGCGGCTCCGGCCCGGCGTTCTGCGTGCGCAGCTGCGACGGCAAATATTTTCCGCTGATGCGCGGCCTCGCTTCGCCGGCGCAGATGTGTCAGGCCTTCTGCCCCGCCAGTGCGACAAAGGTGTTTTTCGGATCCTCGATCGACGGCGCCTATAGTCAGGCCGGCGAGCGCTACGCCGACAGCGAGAATGCGTTCGCCTACCGCAAGGCGCTGCGCGCGGACTGCACCTGCAACGGCCGCGAGCCGGCCGGGCTCGCACCGGTCGACCTGACGCTCGATGGTTCGCTGAAGGCCGGCGACGTCATCGCCACCAGCGACGGGCTCGTCGCCTATACCGGCGTCCGCCTCGGCCAGGAGCAGACCGCGGAGTTCACCCCCGTTGCGTCCTATCCCGGCCTCACCGCACAAGTCCGCGCCCGGCTGGGCGAGATGAAGGTGGCCCCGGTGCGCGCAGAGACGGTGGCGGCCGATGCCCCGGCCGCCGAGATCGTGCGCGAGACGCTGCCTGACGTGACGGCCGTGCCGAAGGCCACGGCGAAGTCCGCAAAGCGTGCGGGCTTGGATTAGACCCGGCGTGTAGCCAAGTCGTCATTGCGAGCGTAGCGAAGCAATCCAGAAATGCCTCTGCGGAGGCAGTCTGGATTGCTTCGTCGCAAGAGCTCCTCGCAATGACGGAGGTTGCCGCGCTATCGCCCGATAATCACCCCGATCACATTCGGCGCGGCCAGATATTTCTCCTCGATCGCCGCGCGCGCAGCCGCGCGGTTTTCGGCGGTGAGCAATCCGCGCTTCTCGGCCAGGATCATCCAGCAGAAGCCCCACCAATCGGTCAGCATGCCGGCCTCGCCGACGAGGTCATAGCCCTGCTCGGCCGCGAAGATGCGCGCATGCGCTTCGTCCAAGGTGTCGAGGAAATGATGGTCCTCGGGCGCGAACAGATCATCGCTGATGTCGTCGATGGTGTAACCCCAGATCGACTGGCACACCGTGTTGAACTCGCGGTCGAACTGGTCGTCGTCGACAGCATGGCGCCGCGCCGCCTGATGCAGCCGCGACAGCGACCGCGCGAAATCGGCGATCCGGGTGAGGGCAAATTGATCGAAGGCAATGGTGGACATGTAGTCCTCGCGACTGAAGTCAGACCCTAGATATTGTGTCGGCAATGCGCCGAATCACAATGATATATCAAAGACTTGCTAAAGTGTTCTTAATTTGTTCTGATGGGTTCACAATGTCGTCCCGGCGAAGGCCGGGACCCATAACCACCGCTGCCGGACGTTTTCGGAAATGAGTGCCCAGCAATGAATGCACCAGCCGCCTACTACGTCTACATCCTCGCGAGCCGACGCTATGGCACGCTATACATCGGTGTCTGCAACGACCTTGGCAATCGGCTTACTTTGCATCGCTCTGGACGCGGTTCGAAGTTCGTAAAGAAGTACGGCGTGACACGGCTGGTCTACGTCGAGACTTACGCATCGCCGTCCGAAGCGATCGCTCGCGAGAAAGCGCTGAAGGAATGGCAGCGTGATTGGAAGATTCGCCTGATCGAGCAGGAAAATCCGGATTGGCTCGATCTCTCGCATCTTCTGTGACAGCGGTGGTTATGGGTCCCGGCCTTCGCCGGGACGACACGAGCGGTGTTGCGCCGCCTCGCCTCAATTCGCCGCCGACATCAACTTGTCCCCGCACGCGCTTGCGTAAAACTTGCCGCCGCATTGGCGCTTGATGGCGGCGCAGCGCTGCGCTGGCGTGGCGTTCTGCGGGAGGGAGAAGCCGCAGCTGAGGCCGTCGGCGCTACGCTTGCCGGCGGCAAAGGCGGCGCTCGAACCGGCGATGCAGATGACGAGAAGCGCCGCAGCGGCGATTTCGATCAGCAGTCGCATCAGCAGTCTCATGGGGCGTCTCCTCCACAGTGATGGCTGAATCTGCGCCCACTCTAGCACCAAATCGGCGTTTCTCCGTGCTGGACCGGGTTCCCAAAGCGGCCCGTTCCTTGCATAATTTTACGCCAGCGCAGTGCACTGCCGCGCCAGTCATGGTTCCGGCAAATCGGCAAGTTGCGTAGGGTTTAGTGGTGTTTCTGTCGACCAGGAAGTGACGGCCTTGCAAGATCAATCGTTCCAGCCAAATTTCCCCGCCCCCGGTCAGCCCATCGACGAGCTCGCGCTGGCGGAGATCAAGGGTGCGATCCTGGCGAAGCTGCGCCTTGCCATCGGCAAGGACGCGGGCATGGCGACCAGGCACGACTGGTACCAGGCCGCGGCGCTGGCGCTGCGCGACCGCATCGTGCATCGCTGGCTCTCTGCCGAGAAGCGCAGCTACGATGCGGGCCGCAAGCGCGTGTATTATCTCTCGCTCGAATTCCTGATCGGCCGCCTCTTCACCGACGCGCTCAACAACATGGGGCTCTTGAAGATCTTCGAGGTCGCGCTCGGCGATCTCGGGGTGTCGCTGCCCGAGCTGCGCAAATGCGAGCCGGATGCGGCGCTCGGCAACGGCGGCCTCGGCCGTCTCGCCGCCTGCTTCATGGAGAGCATGGCGACGCTGTCGATTCCCGCGATCGGCTACGGCATCCGCTACGATTACGGCCTGTTCCGCCAGATCATCAATCAGGGCTGGCAGCAGGAATATCCGGATGAATGGCTCGGCTTCGGCAATCCCTGGGAACTGCAGCGGCCGGAAGTGATCTACGACGTCAATTTCGGCGGCGGCGTCGAGCATGTCGACGACAAGGGCCGCGATCGCGCGATCTGGCACCCGGGTGAGACAGTGCAAGCCATTGCATATGACACGCCGATCGTCGGCTGGCGCGGCCAGCACGTCAACGCGCTGCGGCTATGGTCGGCGCGTTCGCCCGATCCGCTCAAGCTCGATGCCTTCAACATGGGCGACTATGTCAGCGCCAGCGCCGAGCAATCGCGCGCCGAAGCGATCTGCAAATTCCTCTATCCGAACGACGAAAGCCCGGCGGGCCGCGAGCTGCGGCTGCGCCAGGAATACTTCTTCGTCTCGGCCTCGCTGCAGGACCTGATCAAGCGGCACCTCGCCTCGGATGGCCAGCTGCGCAGCCTGTCGTCCAAGGTCGCGGTGCAGCTCAACGACACGCATCCGAGCCTTGCCGTCACCGAGCTGATGCGCATCCTCGTCGACCTCCATAATTTCCGTTGGGACGAGGCCTGGAAGATCACCGTCGCGACGCTGTCCTACACCAATCACACGTTGCTGCCCGAAGCGCTGGAGACCTGGCCGGTCGAGCTGTTCGAGCGGCTGCTGCCGCGCCATCTCGAGATCATCTACCGCATCAACGTGCAGCACCTGGCGCTCGCCGAAGCCCGCGCGCCCGGCGACATCGATTTCCGTGCCTCGGTCTCGCTGATCGACGAGAAGAGCGGCCGCCGTGTCCGCATGGGCCAGCTCGCCTTCGTCGGCTCGCACCGCATCAACGGCGTCTCGGCGATGCATTCGGACCTGATGCGCGAGACCGTATTTCACGATCTCAACCATCTCTATCCCGGCCGCATCACCAACAAGACCAACGGCATCACCTTCCGCCGCTGGCTGATGCTGGCGAACCCGAAGCTCACCGACCTCTTGCGCGAGACCTGCGGCGAGGCGGTTCTCGACGATCCGACCCAGCTGTCGCTGATCGAGGCGCGCGCCAGCGACGCCGAATTCCAGAAGAAATTCCGCGGCGTCAAGCTGCACAACAAGACGGCGCTGGCCCGCCTGATCGGCGAGCGGCTCGGCATCAAGGTGGACCCGACCGCTTTGTTCGACGTGCAGATCAAGCGCATCCACGAATACAAGCGCCAGCTCCTCAACATCATCGAGACGGTCGCGCTGTACCAGTCGATCAAGGACGATCCCGACGGCAATTGGGTGCCGCGGGTCAAGATCTTCGCGGGCAAGGCGGCGGCGAGCTACCGCTACGCAAAACTGATCATCAAGCTGATCAACGACGTCGCCGAAATCGTCAACAATGATCCCGCCATCGGCGGCAAGCTGAAGGTCGTCTTCCTGCCGGACTACAATGTCAGCCTCGCAGAAGTGATCATTCCCGCGGCCGACCTGTCCGAGCAGATCTCGACCGCCGGCATGGAAGCTTCCGGCACCGGCAACATGAAGCTGGCGCTCAACGGCGCCATCACCATCGGCACGCTTGACGGCGCCAATATCGAGATCCGCGACCAGGTCGGCGTGGAGAACATCGCGATCTTCGGCATGGAAGCCGGTGATGTCATGATCCGCCGCAAGCAGGGCCTCGATGCCTCCGACGTAATTCGCAATTCGCCGAAGCTGCAGCGCGCCATCAACGCGATCGGCGCCGGCGAGTTCTCGCCCGGTGATCCCGGCCGCTTCGAATCGATCGCGCATGCGCTGCGCTATCTCGACCATTACATGGTCAGCGCCGATTTCGATTCCTATTATGAGGCGCAGCGCGCGGTCGATGCGCGCTGGCTGGTCTCGCCCGCCTGGACGAGAGCCTCGATCCTCAACGTCGCACGCATGGCGTGGTTCTCGTCCGACCGCACCATCCGCGAATATGCCGAGGAGATCTGGAACGTGCCGGTCAACCCGATCACGCCGCCATTCCAGGCGGCCGAAGATCGGCGCGACGCAACCGGCTGATATTTCCGCAGCGTGGAAGCAGGGTTTATCTGCGAGGTCATTGCACGGCTGGGCAATGACTGTGGTATGACGACCGTCATTCCGGGGCGGCTCGCAGAGCCGAACCCGGAATCTCGAGATTCCGGGTTCGATGCTTCGCATCGCCCCGGAACGACGGATGGAAACAACAATGCACGCCAAGCTCCCGCACCCCTTCGACGACGCCACCCGCATCACCGCGGGTGACTCGAGTTGGCAGGGGCACACCAGCGACGATTACTGGGCCTTCGTCGGCCCATTCGGCGGCGCAACGGCCGCGACCATCCTGCGCGCGCTGATCGAGCATCCGCAAGCCGCAGGCGATCCGCTGGCGCTGACCGTCAATTATTGCGCACCGATCGCCAAGGGTCCGTTCGATCTCGACATCCGCCTGGTGAAGGCCAACCGCTCCAGCCAGCACTGGAGCGTCGAACTGTCGCAGGCCGGCGGCGAGGTCGCCACTCTCGCCACTGCCGTGTTCGCCGAGCGCCGGCCGTCCTGGGAGCACAGGGTGGCGCAATATCCCGATGCAAAGCCGTTCGAGCAGACGCTGCCATTTCCCAGGATTCAGGCATCCTGGGCCAACCAGTATGAATTCCGCTTCGTCGAGGGCGAGATGCGGCTCGGGCCGCCGCAGGCCGAGCTCGCCAGCACCTTCTCGAAAATCTGGATCGGCGATCGCGAGCCGCGCAAGCTCGACATGCTGTCGCTGATGTCGATGTCGGACGCCTTCTTCGGCCGTATCTTCCATGCGAGGCGCGAGCTGGTGCCGTTCGGCACGGTGTCGCTGACGACGTATTTCCACACCGACAGTGAAGAGCTCGCGGCGGAGGACATCACGCGCGTGCTGGCGACGGCCGACTCGAAAATCATGCACAAGAGCTACGCCGACCAGAACGCCGAGCTGTGGTCGCCGAACGGACGGCTGCTCGCGACCACGACGCAGATTGCGTATTTCAAGGCGTAGGCTGCTTCCGCGGACTCCGTCATTGCGAGCGCAGCGAACAAAAAGGGCGGCCTCGCGGCCGCCCTTTTGCATTGAAGATAGAGCGCGCTTACTCCGCAGCCAGCTTCACATCCGGAGCCGCCGCACGCACTTCTGCATCCACCTGCGCTTCGAACTTGGCGAAGTTCTTCTGGAACATGCCGACCAGCGCACGGGCGGTCTTGTCGAACTCGTCCTTGTCCTTCCAGGTGTTGACCGGGTTGAGGATCTCGCTGGGCACGCCCGGCAGCGCGGTCGGGACCGCGAAGCCGAAATATTTGTCGGTGCGGAACTCGACGTTGCGCAAGCTGCCGTCGAGCGCGGCAGTCAGCAGCGCGCGCGTCACCTTGATCGGCATGCGCGAACCGGTGCCGTACTTGCCGCCGGTCCAGCCGGTGTTGACCAGCCAGCAGTCGACATTGTGCTGGGCGATCAGATCACGCAGCATGTTGCCGTAGACGGAGGGATCGAGCGGCAGGAAGGGCGAGCCGAAACAGGTCGAGAATTCCGGCTGCGGCTCGTTGCCGAGGCCGCGCTCCGTGCCCGCGACCTTGGCGGTGTAGCCGGAGAGGAAGTGATACATCGCCTGTGCCGGCGAGAGCTTTGCAATCGGCGGCAGCACGCCGAAAGCGTCCGCGGCGAGCATCACCACGTTTTTCGGCTGCGGCGCACGGCCGGTGCGCGAAGCATTCGGGATGAAGTCGAGCGGATAGGCGGAACGCGTATTCTCGGTCTTGGAGCCATCGTCGAAATCGACGACGCGCGTGTCTTCGTCGAGCACGCAGTTCTCCAGCACCGCGCCGAAGCGGGTCGACGCCGCATGAATCTCGGGCTCGGCCTCCTTCGAGAGCTTGATGCATTTGGCATAGCAACCGCCTTCGAAATTGAAGACGCCGTTCGGGCCCCAGCCGTGCTCGTCGTCGCCGATCAGCGTGCGATTCGGATCGGCCGAGAGCGTGGTTTTGCCGGTCCCCGACAGCCCGAAGAAGATCGCGGTGTCGCCCTTGGCGCCAACGTTCGCCGAGCAGTGCATCGGCATCACGCCGCGCTCGGGAAGGTAATAGTTCAGCGTGGTGAAGACCGACTTCTTCATCTCGCCGGCATAGTAAGAGCCGCCGATCAGGACGATCTTGCGGGCGAAGTCGATCGCGACGACGTTCTCGGACCTGCAGCCATGGCGCTTGGGATCAGCGCGGAAGCTCGGCATGTCGATGATCGTCAGCTCGGGCGTGAAGGTCGACAGCTCGATCGCCTCTGGGCGGATCAGCAGCGTGCGGATGAACAGCGAGTGCCAGGCAAGCTCGGTGAAGACGCGCGTCTTGATGCGATAAGACGGATCGGCGCCGCCATAGAGGTCCTGCGCGAACAGGCTCTTGCCTTCCGCGTGCTTGAGGAAATCCTGATAAAGCGTCTCGAACTGCTCCGCAGTGATCGACTGATTGCCGGCCCACCACATCTTCTTGTCGGTGGCGGCGTCACGGACCGTGAACTTGTCCTTTGGGCTGCGACCGGTGAACTCGCCGGTATCTGCGCAGAGTGCACCGTCGGCGGACAGCACCGCCTCGCCCGCGGAGAGCGAGTATTGATAGAGCTGCGGCGCGCCGAGGTTCCAGTGAACCTGCTTGAGATTCTTTAAGCCGAATTTGTCGGCGCCGAAGGCACCGTTGCGCACGCCCGTCTCTTGCACGAAAAATCCTCCTAGAACCCGCGACATCTGGCGCGACCAAGCTTTGGCGCCATCGCGGTCACCGTGAATTACAGGCCGGTCGGCCTCGGCTGGATGACCTAATACTGATGAACGCTGACGTTGCCAAGCTGATCCCGCAGGATTTGGTTTATTCAAGGACTGCGCCAAAGGTCGCGCATGTCAGCTCCGAACGCGCGCATTGAAAATCATCAATGATCGCGCAACCAAATGCCTCTTTCAACGTTGTCCAGTATTTTGCGACGCACAATGCGCGCCGTCTTATCGTACCGCGCCTTCGCCAATCAGCGCGAACGGCCCCCACATCGCGGGATACGCATTGCGGGGCGACGAGATATCATCGACATACGTTAACATCGCGCGCCGAAGGGCTTCGGCTCTGCCGATTCCCGGTTCGTTTTTGAGCAGATCGAAAGTCGAAGTGGTCAAGCGCGTGGCAGCTTCCGAATCCACGGCCCAATGCGAAACCAGCAGCGCGCGTGCGCCGGCATAGAAGAAGGCGCGCGCCAACCCGGACAGCGCCTCGGCACCGGGCTTGTCGCCGGCGATCGTGTTGCAGGCCGACAGCACGACCCAATCCGCATTGAGTTTGAGCTGTGCAACCTCGCTCGCCGTGAGCAGACCGTCGTCGAGCTCGGACGGCTGATCGGGTATCGAGAGCGCAAGCGACGGTTCGCCCACACCTTTGATGTCGCCGGCAACGAGGCCGTGGGTCGCAAAATAGATGATGCCGTATTGGGCAAGCGGTGCACGCTTGAGCGTCGTCTCGCTGGCATCGCGGCCGAGGTGGATGTCGGCATCAGTCGCGCCGACGTCTTTCGCTACGGCATTCAATTCGTCGGCCGTGTCGGGAAGCTGCGGCAGTGCCTGCGCGAGCCGCGCGCGATCGACGCCGGCGCCACGCCAGAAATCGGTATAGGCCGATGTCGCGATGTTGCGCGCGGCGACTTTCCCGCCTGCCGCGCGCCGGTCGGAAGGGCCGCCCTCGGCTGGATTGAAAACGGGATCACCGAATCCCGTCATCGGCTTGATACCCTGGTCCCTGCGCGCGAAGGCCCGCAGCGACTTCAAGCTGACGACCGACGGCAGCACCGAGACGGCCTGTCGCCGCAGCAGCCAAGCGGCGCTGCGATAGCCCTCAAGCGTGTCCGGAATCGCAGCCTGCGGTGTCTCCGTGACGAGCAGGTGAAACGGCAGCGCGGTCAGGGCGCCCGATGGCACCGTGAGCAGACTGCGCTTGTCCTTGATCAAGCCCTCCACGGGACCGAGCAGCGTGACATAGAGCTCGTTGGCGAGAGCAAGGTCGAACAAGCCCGACTTGCCGGAGCCATCGCGGGCCTTGCCGACATCGAGACCTCTGCGGAACGCGGTCACTTTCTGCGTCAGCGCGTCTGCACCAAGCGGGATCTCTTTCCAGTCCGCGCGCTCGTGCGTGATGGCGATGACATAGCTGCGCTTGTCGACGACGGAATAGAGCACCATCGCCTCATCGGCCGACAGCAGCGGCTGCACGTCCTTGACCGTCAGCGGCAGAGGGTTGGAGAGCGAGGCGTAGTCAGGAAACTCGACGGCGAGCGTCTTCTGCAACGCCGTGCGCTCGCTTGCGATCGCCGCGATCCGCGCACGACTGCGCTGCTCGGAGATGACGTCGCGTTGCACCGATGACTTCGACACGGCCGCGATGATCGCCTTGTCGAGCGCGTCGGATTCAGCCGCGAGATCCTGGTCCCTGCGCACCAGCTCGGCGAGCCGATCGGTACCTGCAGCGAGCCTGACCGCGAGCTTGTTCACGGCCGAGGCGGCGGACGATTGCGTGCCACGCTGGATGGCGGCGAGCGCCTCGTCCAGCGCCTTGTCGTCGGGCAGCAGGGATTGCTGGCGTGCCGCAAAAAGGATCGGCAGCACCACACGCAGCTGCGCGCGATCACCGCCAAGTGTCTTTTCCGCGAGCGGCAGCGCGTCCGCAATCCGAT
Organism: Bradyrhizobium guangzhouense; assembly: GCF_004114955.1. Classification (NCBI taxonomy): domain Bacteria; kingdom Pseudomonadati; phylum Pseudomonadota; class Alphaproteobacteria; order Hyphomicrobiales; family Nitrobacteraceae; genus Bradyrhizobium; species Bradyrhizobium guangzhouense. Next base: position 951,946 of record NZ_CP030053.1, on the reverse strand, counting down.
CGGATACATAGAGGAAATAAGCGAGATTGCTGGTCGATGTCGCGACATCGGGATGATCGGGCCCGAGCGCACGTTCGCGGATGGCGAGCGCGCGACGATACAGCGGCTCGGCTTCCGCAAAGCGCTGCTGATGTTCGTAGAGTCCGGCGAGATTGTTGAGCGAGCGCGCGACGTCGGGGTGGTCCGCTCCCAACACCTTTTCGCGGATCGCGAGCGAGCGCTTGATCGGGGCCTCGGCCTCTGCATCTCGGCCGAGGTCGCGATCAAGCTGGCCGATGTTGTTCAGGAGCGTCGCGACCGCGGGGTGTTCGGGACCTCCGACCTTCTGAAAGATCGCGAGTGCGCGCTGGAATAGTGGCTCGGCCTCCGCAAAGCGGTCCTGCTTCACATAGAGCGTGGCGAGATTGTTGAGGGACTGGCCGACATCGGGATGCTCGCGCGACAGCGCCTTCTCGCGAATGGCCAGCGCCCGCTTGAACAGCGGCTCGGCATCCGCGAAGCGGCCCTGTCGCTGATCGAGCGCGGCGAGATTGTTCAGCACCGGCGCAATCTCGACGCTGTCGAGACCGGCCCCCTTCTCCATCAGCGCGATGGCGCGCTTGTAGATCGGCTCGGCCTGGTCGTCGTGTCCCTGGTCGGCGTAGATTTGCGCGAGATTGTTGAGTGCGGCGGCGAGATCACGGTTGTTGCTGGTCTTCTCGAGCCCGGCCACCATGGCCTGAGCCAGCGGCAGCGCTTCGGAATATTTGCCGGCGGTTCTCAGTGCATTGATGCGCGCGCTCTGCGCGGCAAGGCCTCCCGTCTGGGCGAGGCTGGACGTGGCAAGGGAAGTGCTGATCGCCAGCGCGAGGCCCGCGACCAATGCCAAACGACGACTTACCATGAACCCTCGCTGCCAACCTCGGACCGATCACGATCTTGGGTCGCAGCGATGGGAGGCGACGTTCAATGTGCCGCAGCTAGTCCGTTTTTCGGTCCACCTTGGCGCGCGCTTCATCCGCCAGACGGACCAGCATCTTGCGCAGCGCCGGACCATCGGTGACCCGCTCCGGAAAATCGAGCCGCAGCGCTGTCTGGCCGTTCTGCATGTCGAGGCCTTCAGGGTCGCAGCCAGTGCACCGCCAGTCGCCCGCGGCCGCGCCCAGCAGCTTCGTTGCATAAAGGCCCATGGCCTCACCGTGATCGGCATTCATGTGCTCGACAGCGCCCTCCTCCGCCGCCAGCAGGTCCTCGGCTCCAGCGAGATCCGTAAGGAGTTGCTCCGGCTTGAGATCGACGATCCGGCCGAAACCGGCGACCAGATGGGCTCCTGAAGGGATGATCCGGAAGAACGAAAAATCCTCAAATGAGACATAGGCTTCCGCCGACGGATGGGCATTGAGATACCGCCGCTGGAGCAAAGCCTTCTCCCCCTCGGCATGCTCCGCCCGGCCCGACAGCATGATCCGGGCGCCCTCCAGCGGATCGCCCGGGGCGCGCTCGTCCAGCATCAAGGACACCCTGTTGTCGCTGAGGATATTCTTGGTGTGGACCGCCAATCGGGAGATCAGCAGGATCGGCGATCCGTCGGGGTGGCTGGCCAGATTAACCAGGGAACAATAGGGATCGCCGCTGCCAGCCATGAGGGTTGCGAGCGCACCCTGCCGCGAGCGCCTGAGCAGCGATTTGGCGAGCTTTTGGGGAACAAAATCGGGGGTCGGTTGCATGGGCTTTCTCCGCTCAGGTGGTTGCAAGGCGGGCCTTTTTTCGGGTAAACCCGAGCCCGGTTATGGGTCGATATGCGGCGATTCCGCCGTGTTTCGTGGAACTTGGTCACACTTCAGCCCAGCTTGCATTGCTCGGTGACAAGGTTCGAATGCCAATTCGGCACCCATGTATGCGGCGCATCAGTGGATTGCTCGCCGTTTAAGCCACGACCCAAACGGAAAGCAGAAAGCAGAGGCTCATGCCCACAATCGCTTTGGTCGACGACGACCGCAACATTCTCACATCCGTCTCGATCGCGCTGGAAGCCGAAGGCTATCGCATCATGACCTACACCGACGGCGCCTCCGCGCTCGACGGTTTTCGCACCACCCAGCCTGATCTCGCCATCCTCGACATCAAGATGCCCCGCATGGACGGCATGGAGACGCTGCGTCGCCTGCGGCAGAAGTCCGACCTGCCGGTGATCTTCCTGACCTCCAAGGACGAGGAGATCGACGAGCTGTTCGGCCTCAAGATGGGTGCGGACGATTTCATCCGCAAACCATTCTCGCAGCGCCTCCTGGTCGAACGCGTCAAGGCAGTGCTGCGCCGCTCTGCGCCGAAGGATCCGACCGTCGCGCCGAAGGAGAACGACGCCAAGGCGCTCGACCGCGGTCTGCTCCGTATGGATCCGGAACGGCATACCTGCACCTGGAAGAACGAGCCGGTCACGCTGACGGTCACCGAATTCCTGATCCTCCAGGCGCTGGCGACACGGCCCGGCGTGGTCAAGAGCCGCAACGCGCTGATGGACGCCGCCTATGACGACCAGGTCTATGTCGACGACCGCACCATCGACAGCCACATCAAGCGGCTGCGCAAGAAGTTCAAGGTGGTCGACAACGATTTCGAGATGATCGAGACGCTCTACGGCGTCGGCTACCGCTTCAAGGAAGCCTGAGGCGCCAGGCGCCTTCACGACGATTGAGGGCTGCACCGGTTCTGATTCCCTCAGAACCGGGCATGCTCTAGGATGCGGGGACCGTCGCAAACGAGCAGTCCTAACGCGGGCGTAAGCATTGCTTGACCGAACGCAGCCTGATCCGAGTTCGAACGCCGAGGACATTGCGTCCCGCGGCGCATCGGACCATGAGGACAAGCCGGTTGCGAAAGGCTGGGGGCCGCTGAACTGGCTCAAGCGCGCCGGACAGTTCTTCTTTGCACTGTCGTTCTCGAGCCTGACCCGCCGCATCGTCTCGCTCAACCTTGCCGGCCTCGTCGCACTGGTCGCAAGCATCCTGTATCTGTCGCAGTTCCGTGCCGGCCTGATCGACGCGCGCGCGCAGAGCCTCCTGGTGCAGGCCGAGATCATCGCCGGCGCCATCGGCGCATCCGCAACGGTGCAGACCAACGCGATCACTGTCGATCCCGAGCGGCTGCTCGACCTGAAACTGGGCGAGAGCTACGGCGGAGTGGATGATTCGCTGGATTTTCCGATCAATCCCGAGCGCGTGGCGCCGGTGCTAAGCACGCTGATCTCGCCAACCAAGACCCGCGCGCGGATTTTCGACCCGAATGGGACCGTGCTGCTCGATAGCCGCGATCTCGATATTGTGAGGGGCATTCCGCTGCCGCCGCTGTCGGACAAGCCGGGCCTGGTCGAACGCGGCATGGCCGCGGTGCGCACCTGGCTGAACCGCGGCGACCTGCCGCTCTATCGCGAACTCGGGCGCGAAAACGGCAACGGCTATGCCGAAGTCGCCGATGCGCTCCAGGGCCAGAAGCGCTCGATGGTGCGGGTCAACTCGCGCGGCGAGGTGATCGTCTCGGTTGCCGTTCCGGTGCTGCGCTCGCGCGCTATTCATGGCGCGCTGATGCTGTCGACCCAGGGCGACGAAATCGACCAGATGGTCACGGCCGAGCGCCTCGCGATCCTCAAGGTCGGCGGCGTCGCGGCTGCGGTCATGATCATGCTGTCGCTGCTGCTGGCGAGCACGATCGCGGGCCCGGTGCGCCGGCTCGCGGACAGCGCCGAACGCGTCCGCCGCCGCATCAAGACCCGCGTCGAGATTCCCGACTTCACGCGTCGCCGCGACGAGATCGGCCACCTCTCCGGCGCGCTGCGCGACATGACCAACGCGCTCTACAAGCGGATCGAGGCGATCGAAATGTTCGCCGCCGACGTCGCCCATGAGCTGAAGAACCCGCTGACCTCGCTGCGCTCCGCGGTCGAGACGATGCCCCTGGCGCGCAACGAGAACAGCCGCGCCCGCCTGCTCGAAGTGATCGAGCACGACGTCAAGCGGCTCGACCGGCTGATCTCCGACATCTCCGACGCCAGCCGGCTCGATGCCGAATTGCAGCGGCAGGATGCGGTCCCGGTCGATCTCAAGCGGCTGCTCGGCACGCTGGTCGCGGTCGCCAATGAAACCAAGCTCGGCCACGACGTCGCCGTCGAGGCCCGCTTCGAGGGTCGCAGCCCGACCGACACGTTCTCGGTGACCGGCCATGATTCGCGGCTCGGGCAGGTGGTTTCCAACCTGCTCTCCAATGCGCAGTCCTTCTCGGAAGCCGGCAGCAAGGTGCGCCTGACCTGCCGCCGGATCCGCGGCGAGATCGAGATCGTGGTCGACGACGACGGTCCCGGCATCCGCGACGACGCGCTGGAGCGCATCTTCGAGCGCTTCTATACCGACCGGCCGCATCAGGGCTTCGGCCAGAACTCCGGCCTCGGCCTCTCGATCTCCAAGCAGATCGTCGACGCCCATGGCGGACGGATCTGGGCCGAGAACCGCGCCGGCCCCGCCGACGAAGACGGAACGCCGACGGTTGCCGGCGCACGCTTCGTGGTGAGGCTGCCGGCGCTATGAGCCAAGGCCGCTTGAACGAAGGCGGGCCGAGCGTTCACGCCTCCGCGGTCAAGGTCGGGCCCCTGGCGGTGTTGATCCGCGGGCCCTCGGGCGCCGGCAAATCGCGCCTTGCCTTCGATTTGATCATGGCGGGCCGCACGGGACTGGTCGAGGGCGCCGTCCTGGTCGGCGACGACCGTGTCCATCTGGCGACAGTCGGCGACGAAATTGAGGTGCGTCCCGTCCCTGTCCTCGCCGGCCTGATCGAGATTCGGGGGTTGGGTATTCGTAGCTGCGACTTCGTGGAGCGTGCGACGGTCGGCCTCGTGGTCGATCTCGACGCTGAGGACGCCGAACGCCTGCCGCCGCCGGAATCGCTGAAAACCAGGGTTTTCGGTGTCGAAATACCGCGAATCCCTGTCGGCCGCGGCTATTCGCCCCTCCCTTTGGTTGTCGCGGCCTTGACCACTACCAAGAGTTAACCTTCGCCTAACGCCTGAGGCGATTGTTTGAAGGGAAATGGTAACCATATGAACCCCACACTCGCGACCGAGTAGACCGGCGCAGCTCCCCTCATCCATCCGTCTAGATTCAGGGAGATACGCAACATCCCCTCTTGCGCGGGGGCTCTGGATGGTCAAAGTGGCGCGTTCGTGCGGCGCACCAAAAGCGCCCGCGGGAGTTTTCCGATGATTGGTCTAGTACTTGTGACCCACGGGCGCCTTGCCGACGAATTCAAGGCAGCGCTTGAGCACGTGATGGGTCCACAAAAGCAAATCGAAGCGATTACGATCGGCGCTGAAGATGATTCCGATCTGTGCCGAAGTGACATCATCGAAGCGGTTAACCGCGTCGATTCAGGCGACGGTGTTGCGATCCTCACCGACATGTTCGGCGGCACGCCGTCGAATCTCGCGATTTCCTGCATGAGCCGGCCCAAGGTCGAAGTGCTCGCGGGCATCAACCTTCCCATGCTGGTGAAGCTCGCCAAGGTGCGCGAGGAGCGCCCGCTGCCGGACGCGATCGCGATGGCTCAGGAAGCCGGCCGCAAATACGTCACCATCGCCAGCCGCGTGCTCGCCGGCAAATGAGCGACGACGCGCCACAAGCCGGGGCTGGCGTGCCCGCAGGCGCGATCTCCAAAGAGCTCCTGATCATCAACAAGCGCGGCCTTCATGCCCGCGCCTCGGCGAAATTCGTCCAGGCGGTCGAGCGTTTCAACGCGCAGGTGTGGGTGACGCGCGGCGGCGAGACCGTCGGCGGCACCTCGATCATGGGCCTGATGATGCTCGCGGCCGGACCCGGGACGACCATCACGGTCGCGGCAGCCGGCTCCGATGCCGAAGCCGCGATTGCAGCGATCACCGAGCTCGTTGAAAGCAAGTTCAACGAGGAAGGCGTTTAGACCCTCGGTCACTTCGCCGGCGGCGCGATGTAGATGTTCCACGTCATCGCCGGACCCGCCTTGCCATGGGTGAAGCGGCGCGTGGTCATCACCATCCGCTCGGCATTCGGCGCGATCTCCGACACCCATTTCTCGAACGCCGGCAGGCGGCCGTCGGTCGGATCGAACACGCCGATGAAGCCGTCCTTCTTGACCTCGTCGAGCGTCGTCAGCCCGGAGCTCCAGGCCTCGTTCGGGATGAATGCGACCGGATGGTCGGGGCTGTAGAACACCATCGGCTGGATCGACTCCATCGTGCCGGCGACGATCGCCCAGCGCGAGGCGAAGCGCGAATGCCAGGCTTGCGTCAGCTCGCGCGCGAGCTCGGAGCGCGCGCCATAGGTCGCCGCGTTGTCCTTGTTCGCGGCCATCTCGTGCGCAGCGATCCAGGGCGAAGCAAAGAGCGTCGCAACACTGAGCACGAGCCAGATCGCCACGATGTTGAACAGCACGGCGCTCTGCACCCGCAGCGTCGGAATCGCGACCAGCGCGAGCGGCACCAGGAAGAACAGCGAGATGCCCCAATCGGTCTTGATATAGATGCTGAAGGCGAGCGCGCCGAGCGGCGGTCCGGCCGCGACGATGATCTGGATGATCCAGACGTTGCGCGCCTGGGACAGGTTGACGCCGGGATTGCCGCCGCGCGCCCAGGCGCGCGAGACAATGCGCGAGGGTGCGCGCAACAGCAGGGTCCGCCACGGCGGCACCAGTGCCATCGCGAGCGCGGCAAGCGCGACGGGAACAGCCAGCAGCCCGGCATTGTGCAGGACGTAACCGAGCACGAGCTGCCGCACCTGGCCGGCATCCTCGAGACTATAGGTATCGCCGGCATAGGTCAGCGGCACGAAATGCGAATCCGCCAGCCAGACGATGTGCGGGATCATCGCCACCACCATCGTCGCGATTGCGACCCAGGGCGCCGGCGACAGCAGGAATTTTAGCCGCTCCGGGTGGATCAGCGCGGCAAGGCCGATGGCGCCGATCATGGTCAGCACCCAGTATTTGGTCATCAGCGCCAACGCGCCGGCGAGCCCCAGCCAGATGCCGGATAGCCAACTCCGCTTCTCGAACGCGTTGAGATAAGCGAGCACGACGAGCGGCAGGGTCACGAGCTGAAGCAGATCGGGGTTGTACTTGAAGCCCTTGAAATTGAAGATCGGATAGAGCGCGACCATCACCACGACCAGGAACGCGCGACGCGGATCGACCACGCGCATCGCGACGAGCCAGCAGATCACCATGCCGATACTCACGGTCGCCATCGCCAGCGCATAGGTCGCCCAGTCCGCCGCTGGAAAAACCCAGAACCAGAGCCCCGCGACCCAGCCCGACAGCGGCGGATGCTTGCCATAGCCCCACAGGAATTTCTGGCCCCAGCCCCAGGCTTCTGCGACGTCCATGTGAACGTCCTGCGCGGCCTTGAGATTGATCAGGATGAGGGTCCAGATCACCGCATGCAGGATGGCGAGCTGGATCACAAGCCAGAGCCGGGCCGAGGGGTCGGTCGCGTAGGCAACCAGCCAGGCCCGGAAACGGTCAAAGCTGACCCGGGGTTTTACGCGCGTTCGGGCGGAGGGGATCGAGGTGGTGGACATGGCCGTTGCGTAGCGCGTTTTGGACCATCGTGGAATCAGCTTGGCGTGAAGAAAGGCCCTGAAAATACAGCAATATGGTTGCCGCACGGGGATGTGAGTGGTATCCCGCGCCCATGACGACCGTCCCCATTTCCAACATCCGCAATTTCTCCATCGTCGCCCATATCGACCATGGCAAATCGACGCTGGCCGACCGCCTGATCCAGATGACCGGCGGCCTCTCCGACCGCGAAATGGCGGGCAAGGAGCAGGTGCTCGATTCCATGGACATCGAGCGCGAGCGCGGCATCACCATCAAGGCGCAGACGGTGCGCCTCGCCTACCACGCCAAGGACGGCAAGGATTACGTGTTCAACCTGATGGACACGCCCGGCCATGTCGACTTCGCCTATGAGGTGTCGCGCTCGCTGGCGGCGTGCGAAGGTTCCCTGCTGGTGGTCGACGCCAGCCAGGGCGTCGAAGCGCAGACGCTCGCCAACGTCTACCAGGCGCTCGACAACAATCACGAGATCGTTCCGGTCCTGAACAAGGTCGACCTGCCTGCGGCCGAGCCCGAGAAGGTCAAGCAGCAGATCGAGGACGTCATCGGCATCGATGCGTCGGATGCGGTGATGATCTCGGCCAAGACCGGCCTCGGCATTCCCGATGTGCTGGAAGCCATCGTCACCCGCCTGCCGCCGCCGAAGGGCGATCGCGATGCGACGCTCAAGGCGCTGCTGGTCGACAGCTGGTACGATGTCTATCTCGGCGTCGTCGTGCTGATCCGCGTCGTCGACGGCGTCATGAAGAAGGGCCAGCGTGTTCGCATGATGGGCACGGGCGCGGCTTACGACGTCGAGCGCGTCGGCTTCTTCACGCCGAAGATGCAGCAGGTCGACGAGCTCGGCCCCGGCGAGATCGGCTTCATCACCGCCGCGATCAAGGAAGTCGCGGACACCCGCGTCGGCGACACCATCACCGACGACCGCAAGCCCGTCACCGAGATGCTGCCGGGCTTCAAGCCGGCGATCCCCGTGGTGTTCTGCGGCCTGTTCCCGGTCGACGCCGACGACTTCGAGACGCTGCGCGCCGCGATGGGGAAGCTGCGGCTGAACGACGCCAGCTTCTCCTTCGAGATGGAAACCTCGGCCGCGCTCGGCTTCGGCTTCCGCTGCGGCTTCCTCGGCCTGCTGCACCTCGAGATCATCCAGGAGCGGCTGTCGCGCGAGTTCGACCTCAATTTGATCGCGACCGCGCCGAGCGTCATCTACAAGATGAAGCTCACCGACGGCACCGAGCTCGAGATCCACAATCCCGTCGACATGCCCGACGTCGTGAAGATCGAGGAGATCCAGGAGCCCTGGATCGAGGCGACGATCCTCACCCCCGACGAATATCTCGGCAGCGTGCTGAAGCTGTGCCAGGACCGCCGCGGCTCGCAGAAGGAGCTGACCTATGTCGGCGCCCGCGCCATGGTGAAATACGATTTGCCGCTCAACGAGGTCGTGTTCGACTTCTACGACCGCCTGAAGTCGGTCTCCAAGGGCTACGCCTCGTTCGACTATCATCTCACCGACTACAAGCCGGCCGACCTCGTCAAGATGCAGATCCTGGTCAATGCCGAGCCGGTCGACGCGCTCTCCATGCTGGTGCACCGAACCCGCGCCGAGGGGCGCGGCCGCGCCATGGTCGAGAAGATGAAGGAGCTGATCCCGCCGCACATGTTCCAGATCCCGATCCAGGCGGCGATCGGCGGCAAGGTGATCGCGCGCGAGACGGTGCGCGCGCTGCGCAAGGACGTCACCGCGAAGTGCTACGGCGGCGACATCACGCGCAAGCGCAAGCTTCTGGAGAAGCAGAAGGAAGGCAAGAAGAAGATGCGGCAGTTCGGCAAGGTCGACATCCCGCAGGAAGCTTTCATTGCCGCGCTGAAGGTCGACAGCTGAGGCCGCTCACGGTCCGGCCCGGGCTTCTCGGACCCCGGACGAACGCAAATCTCGAAAACAACCCCATGCACAGTAGCCGGCGCCCTGACGGCGCTGGGCTTTTTCGATTTTTGCGAATTTTGCTTGTTCCGTCGGGCAAAACAGGGGTATGGTGCCATCATGGCAGCGGTGCAGCCGGCGACCACGCGTGGACGCGGGCTCTCGCTCCAGCGGCCATCTGCCCGCTTGAACGGCTCCGCAGCTACGGTCGCTTGCCCCGCTTGTGTAGCTTCAGCACTTCACGCACCTCGTCGTCCTCGAGGGCCTGCTTGATCGTGCGATCGTGCTGCCCGGTTGCGATCGCCTGATCATCGCGATTGTGTGCGGGCTTTTCTGCCTTTCGCTCGGCCGCGTTCTCTTGCGCCGCCCGATTGTCTTTGTCCATCTTGCCTTCTCCTGTCGTGCCGGTTCTCAATGCGACATCAGCAGGCAGACCGGAGCCTGTTGCAGCAGGGTTTGTGTCATGCCTCCAAAGATCCATTCCCCCAACCGGCCGTGTCCATAACCGCCGGTGACAATGAGGTCGGCGCCGAGCTCGGAGGCCAACCGAACGAAATAGCCTCATGCCGCGTCCCGCAGATGCTTTTCGATGTCGCCCACCGGGTGCTTCGTGAGGTCCTTGTCGAGCTCGGCGATGATCCGACGCCTCACGTCGTCATGGAAGGCCGCGCGAAGCTCCGCCAGCGTGCGGGGTGGCGCCACGACAATGAGGGCGGTCGCCTGCTCACTGCGAAGGAGCTGCTCCACGGCGGCCGCGACCTGCCTCGCAAAGCGCTCCTCCTCGAGCTCGTGCCAATCGGTCATTTCGACCGCGCTCCGCTGAGCCGAATGCGGGCCCTTGCTGACCCGGCCGGGTCGATCGCTGCCTTGGGAATGTGCGGGCGGATTCTCCCTCTCGAACACCGTCTCTACCTTCAGGTTCGGGACTTGCGCGTCGCCCTCATTGCGCAGGAACAGCGCCTTCCGTCCGTCGCCAACGAACACGACTGCACGATGTGGGATCGTGGTCATTTTCGACCTCCTTTCGGGACATGTTCAATTTCTATCGCCGGGCGGCCTGCGCTGCTTGATCCCGATCAAACCGCGCCATTCCCGATCAGGCAGGATTGTTCGAGGTGAGAGGCGATCGGGAGGTCTGCCATGCAAGCGCGAGACGTGATGGTATCACCGGTGGTTACGGTTGAACCGACCGCAACCGTCCGCCAGGTCGCACAAAGGCTGCTGGAGCGTCGGATCAGCGCCGTCCCGGTCGTCGATGCCGACAACAAGGTTTTGGGCATCGTCAGTGAAGGCGATTTGCTGCACAGGGTCGAGAGCGGAACCGAACGCTCGTCCTCCTGGTGGTTGCGCCTGTTGACCGGCGATGCCCAACTTGCGACCGATTACGTCAAGTCGCACGCGACCATGGTGCAGGACATCATGACGCAGGATGTGGCGACCGCTGCGCCCGAGACGCCCCTGCACGAGATCGCCATGCTTCTCGAAGAGCGTCAGATCAAGCGCGTTCCGATCGTCAACGGGGAAGGCCAGCTCGTCGGAATCGTCAGCCGGGCCAACCTGCTCCAGGCGATCGCGAGCGGCAGACCGAAGCTCGAGATATCGCTGCCCGATTCAGCCATCCGAAAGAGATTCTTCGAGGAGGTCAGGAAGCAACCCTGGGCCCATACGTTCAATCTGAATGCGACCGTGCAGAATGGCGTGATCGATATCTGGGGCTTCGCGCCGACGCTCGCGGAACGCACGGCCATTCGCGTCGCCGCCGAAGCGATCCCCGGCGTGGTGGCGGTGAATGACCACCTGCTGCAAACTCCCGCCTTCGTCTATTGACGCAGACCGGCACGCAAGCACAACGAAACGAGCTAGAGATGGCCCACTTTACCGTCCGTTTCCTCAAGAACGTCATCGGCGACCAGGGGAAATCCTGTGAAGTGTGCCAGCGTACCGTTGATGTCGATGCACGCGATGCAACCGAGGCGGCGTCGCTGGCTCAACGGCAGTTCTGCGAGCTTCGTGAGATTGCAGACTGGTCGCTGCACGCCGATCGCATCGACGTGCAGCCGGCCGACTTCCCTTCATGACCTCGTGCGACGGCAACGGAGACCGATCTTCGTCGGCTATGGGCCAGTGGCGGAAGTGATGCTACGCAAATCCTTGTCACATCTATCCGGCCCCCCTACAATCTCAGCGTGTCGTTCGGACCAAGGCTTCTAATTTGGGAGAGGGCAATGGGGCGGCCGTTTCGCGCGATCGCGCTGCTCGCGCTGCTCGCGCTTTTGGCATCGCCAGCCGAGGCCGACAGTGTCCTACCGGGCTTTGTTCATGAAAACCTAATGCTGCCTGTTGCCCTTGCTGATGGAAGCAGGGTCCGTCTCGAGGCGATGGTCATCCGTCCTGATCGGTCGGGACGTTTTCCACTTGCCCTGTTGGTCCACGGCACGGTGCGTGCCACTGGTCAAATGCTTCGATCTGCGATGGCTCAACAATCGCCGACTGATCTTATCAATGCCGCCATAGCGTTTGCACAGCATGGCTACGCCGCAGTGTCGATCATGCGTCGCGGATTTGGTCGTTCAGAAGGGCAATTCGCCGAAACTCTTTCAGGAACGTGCAACAATCGGGATTATCTTGCTGTCGGACAAATAGCGGCCGAGGACGTGACTGGGGCGGTTGCTACGCTCCGTGGTGAGGTTTGGGCGGACCCGGATCGGGTTTTGCTGGTAGGCCATTCGACGGGAGGTTTTGCGGTGACCGCTGCCGCTGCCACCAATCCCGCCGGCGTTGTCGGCATCCTGAATTTCGCAGGCGGTCACGGGTCGGCCGGTCCCGACTTGGTTTGTAGTCCGAACAATATTGTAGAGGACGCCGGTATTTTTGGCCGTTCTGCAAAGGTGCCTGCGCTTTGGATCAATTCGGAGAACGACCACTACATTCCGGCGGCTTTGGGGAGACGCATGTTTGAGGCCTACGTCGCTTCCGGCGCTCCCGGACAATTGAAAGTCCTCCCACCTTTTGGTGTCGATGGCCATCCAATGGTCGTGATGGGGCCCGCCGAATTATGGTGGCCTTCCGTTGAAACGTTTCTGAACGGGTTGCACCTGCCGACCTCGATGGTCGCTGAAGTCGCTCCAATGGCTCCCATTCCAGCGCCGACACCGCTTAATGCGGCGTGCTCAAGTTACTTCGAATACTACGTAGGTGCCCGCACGGAGGTAAAGGCATTTGCGTGGAACCGTGAGGGTCATTGTTCATCGGTTACCTCGGCTCAACGAACGACCGAGGGGGCCAAGGCAGAGGCCATGCGCTTGTGCGTAGCGGCTTGGAAGGACTGCTCGCTCTACGCCGTAGGCCAAGCGTTGGCGTCTGGTTAGACCGGAATACAATCTGACTGCATCGGCTCGTTACAGGAGATCGCACTTCCGTTCTGGGTCATGAGCGTCGATTTGATATGCCCGCAGCCACGTCCGGTCTTTCCAAAACAGCCGACGGTAAAGTGAGCGTCACGTTCGACGCTGTGGGCCACAAGCCGACGTGGCTATTATATGAAGAGGCCGCCAACTGAGACGGCCTTACTTCTTCTGGCCAGATATTGCCGCTGAGCCGACGATCTGGAAGTCAAGCCGGAAGAGGATCAAGCCGGTATCGTCCGTTACTTCCATGCGCCAATCATCATCGAGCCGTATAAAGCGAGCGCGTTCACGCAAGATGCCACCTGCCATCGCAATGGCTTCTATTTGCGCGGTTCGCAAATCCGGCAAATCGGTTCCTTCGGTGTCGAGGCTGTCGTTGCCGTCATAGACATTAAATTGAAATCGTGGCATCGCGCCTCCTTCCTGCTCGGGGCGGGAGCGCAATCGAAGCGTTCTCATCACAGGTAAAAGCCACGGTCCGGGCTGTGATGACCGAAAACTACTCTGAAGAGACATCGTTCCAAGTAGAAGGAACAATGTTCACGCCCGGAAAACGTTCGTTTCAATAGCTGCTGTGGAGCTTAGCCCTGCTCCTTTTCCCGTCTACCACCAAGAGCAGACGCAACGGCAATCATGACGAGGCGGCTACGGGCCAGAGCCGGAAGTACGGTGTCAATATCGGTGGACCCGAGAGCGCCCTTTAACTTTTGGCGAGACAATGGCTAAGCAAGAGAGCCTTCACCGCTCTTCCGAAGAACTTCCTAGATTTTCGAGGGGGGCAGTCAGGCAGCAAATCAGTCCGGTTGATCCATACGACACTTCAACCGAGCCTCTGAAATCGTCTTTCAATACCCTGGAAATAAGGCGCGAACCGAAGCCCACACCGGCTGGCTCCGACACAGGTGGGCCCCCAAACTCCTGCCAGACGAAAACGAACTTTGGCGCACCCGAATCCTGTTCTGATGTCCATGTGACCGACACGCGGCCGCTCGTGACACTCAGCGCGCCGTACTTCAAGGCATTGGTCGCAAGCTCGTGGATTGCCAAGGAGAGAGCGAGAGCCTGTCTCGATTTGACAACAAGCGAAGGACCCGAAACCGCAATCCGTCCTTCGCCCGTTCTATAAGGGCTCAGCGCGGCGCCGACTACGTCTCGAAGGGGCGCGGCAGCCCAATTTGCTGCTGTAAGCAGGTCGTGCGCACGTCCGAACGCGCCAAGTCGTTCTTGATACTTTTCGAGATCGGCTTTGCTCGAGGCGTCGCGAAATGTCTGGCTGGCCACGGCACTAAGCACTGCAAGAGTGTTCTTGACGCGATGCTTCAGCTCTTCGTTGATGAGGTTCAGCGCTTCCCTTGCCATGTGCTCGGAGGTGACATCCCTGCAGACGACAAGCACACCGCCGATTTTGTCTTCGAGATCGATTGGACCAAAGCTATAAGTCCACCAGACATCTTCACGACGACCGTGACGCGTTACCGGTACGAGTTGGTCCTCATGCCAGGTCGCCCCCTTACCTGCCATGACGTACTCGATCTGAGGACCGATGATGTCCCATATCTCATCCCAACACTCGCGGCCCCGCGCGCCTAAAGCGCTTGGATGCCGCTCGGGACCCATCGTCTCGCGGTAAGCATCGTTATAGAATTGGATGAGTTCCGTACCCCACCAAATGAACATGGGGTGGCGCGAAGTGAGGACGAGCCGCACGGTAACCCGAAGACTTTGCGGCCACGTTTCCGGCGGGCCGAGCGACGTCTTTGACCAGTCAAACTCCCTCGTCAAAGCGCCCATCTCGCCGCCTCCCTCCAGGAAGCCGCTGACTATCTCCCCGCCCATGACTTCACCCTCACTCGGACGCTTGTCCGCCAAGCCTAAAGCCAAAGTTCCCTACGGGGCAATGTTCGCCGGGGCAAAAGCGACATTTGGGAAGCCGGCCAACCATTCCCTGAGTACCTTCCACTGAAGCAGACAGCGCCCCCGGCCACAAGTATCGTGAATGTCGGAGTTGGGTCACAAGCTGCCCATAGCAGGGGGCGTCACCTTGGTCGGCCGTCTCCCGAAAGCAGACGTTGCGGCTCTCCAAGCGAAGGTCGGGCCAACTGGCGACATCACAGGCCAAGCTGCCCCTGGGCCCATCTCCACGAAGCACTGCTCAAACCCCTCGGGGCCTGCCTCACCCGATTGCGAAATCGGCCGCCGTCTCGGCGTGAATCGCTGTCGTGTCGAACGTCTCGACCGACGTATCGGCAGCACCGACCAGCATCGTGATCTCGGTGCAGCCGAGGATGATGCAGTCCGCGCCGCGCGCGACCAGCGCGGCCATCACGTCCTGATAGCGGCGGCGCGAGGCATCGGCGACGATTCCGAGGCACAGCTCGTCGTAGATGATGCGGTTCACCTCCGCGCGCTCGTCGGCGGAGGGAATCAGGACGTCGAGATCATGCGCTTTCAGGCGATCGATGTAGAAATCCTCCTCCATCGTGAACTTCGTGCCGAGCAGCCCGACCCGGCGATATCCCCTGGCCCGGATGCGCTGCGCGGTGGCGTCGCCGATGTGGATGAAGGGAATGCTCACGCTCGCCGTGATCCCGGGCGCGAGCTTGTGCATCGTGTTCGTGCACAGCACGATGGCGCGGGCGCCGGCGTTTTCGAGCAGCTTGGCCACCTCCGCCAGGCTCGCCGCCGCCTCCGCCCAGCGGCCGGCATATTGCATCTCCTTGATGCCCTGGAAGTCGTAGGAATACATCAGCAGCGGCGCCGAATGCAGCTTGCCCTTGCGATCGCGGACGCGCTCGTTGATGAGCTTGTAGTAGAGCGCGGTGCTCTCCCAGCTCATGCCGCCGATCAACCCAATGGTTTGCATGTCAGTGCCTTTCGAGATGGACGATCCGGATCGTAGACGAGGGCGACGGCGTGCGCCATCGCGACGCGCAGGGATGACGGAGATGGAGTTGCGCTTGCCGGGCCGCGACATCACGCCTCCGCTAGGTCAGGAATAACGGCCGCTCGACGCAAATCCTGATGTCAGAACCGCGCATCCCGCGCGTAAGCCATTCGGAGGCGTTCATGATCACCTCGAAGCTGCTGGTTGCGCTCGCGCTGCTATCGACGATGGGCACCGTGTCGGCGCAATCCTTCCACCCGTCGGCGATCGGCAAGGAAACGACCACCAGACCTTGGACGGCACCGGTCGGCCACCGCCAACCGCACCTATCAGACGTTCCCGCAACGACGATGGGACCGCAGGACATCCTCGATCAGGAGGATGCGATCATCGATCGCAAGATCAGCGGCATCTGTCGCGGGTGCTGATGGGACCGAAGCGCTTGCCGCCGGAATCGCGCCTATCGGCGCGGAGCGCGGACCGGCTCAGGCGGCCGTTGCTGCACATAAGGGTTCAGCAAGCACATGGCGGGAAGGCCCGCAGCGGTCGCCCTGCACTCCTCCCACGAACTAAACTGGCAGGAAATATAAGTGGCGCCGCCCCACTCCCATCTCTGGAGGCACACCGGGTAATTGCCGTTGAACCGTTGAGCCGAGGCTGGCGTGGGCGCAGACATTGCGATCAGGGCCAGGAGGAGAAAGGGAAGCGCGCGCATCATGAAACTCCGGGGATTTGCAGATCCTGCTTGCCGCAGCGGATGTCGCCGCCGCTGAATGCCAGCCAGGCGTTACTGCGACCTTTGCGTCCGGCGCGGAGGCGGAGGCGGAGCTGGTTGCCTGTACCTCACGCGCGGGTTGATATCGCAATAGAGGTTCCATCGTCCGGAGGCCGAGGCCAGGCACTGCTCTCGCGTCTCGTACATGCAGTCGCCGGAATAGCCGAGCTCTCCGCCCATGACGCACCAGGGATAGTCACGCTCAGCGCGCGCTGCGGACGAAAGCCCCGCCACCATGACAACAACCAGAATGGCGATTCGCATGAGATCCTCCATCATGTCAGCCAACCGCGCCGCAAAATGCTGGAGCCTGCCAAAGGTCGCCGGTCGGCTGCACATGGCTTACGAATTGTTCCCGAAAAGGGCAAGCGTCAATCCTGAAGTGCACGACATCGTTCCTCACCTATCACTTGGGATCACCATCGGTTCAGGAACGTCCGCATAGGAACGTCCACGTGGGGCTTCGGTTGACCCGCACAACGTCAAACGGAGTTGAACGATGCGAAAGACGATTTTCTCGCTGACCATGTGTGCGTTGCTTGCCGGAGCGTCGATCGGTTTCGCCCACGCGCAGGCGGGCGGCGGCGCCGGCGGAGCGGGTGCCGGCGCAGGTGCAGGTGCAGGTGCCGGAACAGGCGGCGCCGGCGTAGGGACCGGCGCAGCCGGCTCCGCGGCAGGCACCGGATCGAGCAGCGGCACGACCGGCATGGGCGCTGGCGCCAGTGGCAGCAGCAATGCAGGTGCAAGCAGCAGTGCCGGCGGACCCCAGAATCCTCATCCCGGCAGGAGCAACGATCCCACCCGTCGCTGACCTGTCTGCCTTGTGATCCCGACCTTGTGATCCCAACACGAAAGAGGCTGCCGAGCCGTGCCCGGCAGCCTCTTTCCTGTCTTTACTGTCTTGGCCTTGACTGTCCTTGGCCTTAACTGTCTTGGCGCCTTACGACGCCTGCTGCTTCGCCTCGACATATCGTGCAAAGCTGTCGAGGATCGCCTGCCAGCCGGCTTGCTGCTGCTCGACCGAATGGGTCGTTTCGCCATCGAAGGCGACGCGGACGATGACGGCTTTGGGGCCTGGCACGAAATCCACTTCGGCCTTGCGATCGCCGAACGCATATTCGATCCGCTTGTGCTCGAGGATCTTCGTGTAGGTGCCGGCGAAGTCGAAACCCATGCTGCCGTCCTTGGCCTCCATGCGGGACGAAAAGTCGCCGCCTTCGCGCAAATCGACCGTCGCCTTGGTCGTATGCCAGTCGTCCGACGCGGCGTTCCACTGCACGATGTCGGCAGGCGTCGTGTAGGCACGCCAGACCTGATCGATCGGGGCGGCGACGCTGGTTTCGACGGTAATTCTCATGGGGGAATGGCTCCAGTTCGATATTTGACGGCTCGTGGCGACGCCATCGCGGCCCGTGCGCAGGATTTGTCGACTGCACTTCGGCGATATGTCCACCCGAGGACGGTCGAGACCCCTCCATGCCGACACGGCCGAGCCGTCAATGCGATAAAAAAGTTCGAAATAAATATCGCCACGAAGGACAGCCTGCTTGCGGCCGGCGCGTCAGCAGACCTTCTTGAAGCGTGCCCGCCAGCGCGACGCGTGGGTCGGCGGCAGACTATAGCTCTTGCCCTCGGCAGAGACCGTCAGCGGCTGCCCGGAGGCCAGAAGATCCAGGAATTGGTCTTCCAGCGCGCGCCAGATGTCATCAGTGAGCTCGGGGTGGCCGAGATCCGCCTGGTTGAACCACGAGGTGTCAGGCGGAAAATTTTCGGGGGCGGCGTAGGTGAAGCCGGCAAAATCTATCTGCGTCTTGCCGTTGCCGATCGTGATCGTGGCCCCGGTGTGATCCTGCTTCGGCGCCTCGCCGGGATAGACCGCATCGAGCTCGTAATGCGTCCCGCAGCCGAAGCGAAACACCGTCTTGCGGCTGGTGTCGTAAAAAGTAAGCCATGGTCGCTCGTCGCGGTCCATGTCGAGCCTCCATGCGCCACTCAGGATATCCTTTGACGGACCCCCGGCCGCCGTTGCGGCAGACAATCCGAGCCAGGGCAGCAGGGCGACAAGTCCGAGCAGTCTTGCAGGCGTCGTCATGGCAATCTTTCAACGCGATCCGCGATGAGCCTCACTGGAAAGGCAGCTCGGCTGGCCTCGCCGGCCGGTTCAGATCGGCCGTGCCTTCGCGCGAATCGCTGCCGACCGTTTGAACAACTGCTGGGCATCGGCATAGCGGCCCTGGTCCTTGTAGAACGCGGCGAGGTTATCCAGGATATCGACGAGGTCAGGATGGTCGGGACCGAGCGTCTTCTCGAACGTCGCGACCGACTGCTTGTACAGCCGCTCGGCATCATTGTTGCGCCCCTGCCGCGCATAGAGCGTCGCCAGATTGTTCTGCGCCTGGGCGATGTCGGGATGATCGGGTCCATACGCCTTCTCGGTCACCGCCATCGCGCGCTTGAGCAGCCGCTCGGCATCGGCGTAGCGATGCCCGTGGATATAGGCATCGGCGAGATTGCTCATCAGGACGGTGGCCTCGGGATCGTCGGGGCCGTTCGCCTTCTGGAGAATGGCAAGGCCACGCTTGAACAACGGCTCCGACCGGTCGTAGCGCCCCTGGCTGCTGTAGACCGCAGCGAGGTTGCTCATGGCCATCACGATGGAGGGATCGTTGGCCCCGAGCGCCTTCTGGCGAATGGCAATCGACCGTTTCAGCAGCGGCTCTGCGTCCGCATAATGCGCTTCGACGCGGTAGAGCTCGCCCAGATTGTTCAGGACGGTTGCAACTTCCGTCGACTCCGGGCCGAGCGTCCTCTCCCTGATCGCCAATGCGCGCTTGTACAGCAGCTCGGCAACCGGATATTGGCCGAGATTGTAGTGGATCGTGCCGAGGTCATTCAGGGGCATCGCGACCATGGCGTCGTCGGGCCCGAATTCCTGCTCGCGAAGGGCCAGCGCCTTCTGGGCGAGCGGCAGCGCTTCGGTGTATTTGCCGGCCCGATAGAGCTCCTTCATCTGCCGGGTGAGCGTGCCCGCCTCGTCCTCGCTTGCATGAGACGGCGTGCCCGGCGACAAGCTCAGCGCGAGCGCGGTGACGACAACACAAATCGATGCTTTCAGGGCCTTCATCGCGCGTTCCTCACCACTGACATCAGGGGCTTCAGTGGTTTTGGTGCGCCTGGAGGGCGGACAGGTTCAATGCGGATGGGGCGACCGGAGTTTACCGGGGCGGCAGACGCTCCGATGTTCGCCTTCCGGCCGCCGCGACCCCATCAATCCCGCGAGGTCGCCGGCAGGATATAGCGATCCAGCAGGTCCAGCTCGGGCGCGACCATGTTCCTGGATTCCCGTCCTGCGTTGAAGACGACGACCATGTCGAGCGCGGGGATGATGATGGTCTTCTGGGAATTGAAGCCGAGCGCAGCGGCCCATTGAATGGTGCTGTCCTTGTCCGGCGAATGCCCTATCCACCATTGATAGCCATAGCCGAACGCGGCCTTGTCCGTCGTGATGTGTTCGGCCGTCGATCGCTCGATCCAGGAGGCCGAAACGATCTGCTTGCCGTCCCAGACCCCGCGGTTGAGCACGAGTTGGCCGATCTTCGCCCAGTCGCGCGGCCGCAGGCTCAATCCGCTCGACGAGGTCGGAAGACCGCTCACCGGGTTTTTGTACCACGCGACATCCTCGATCCCGAGCGGCGCGAAGATATTCTCCTGAGCGAGCACGTCGACGCCTTTTCCGGTGAGCTTCTTCAGGATGGTGCCGATCAGCTCGGTTTCGGCATTGTTGTACTGGAAGGACACGGCGGGAGCCCTCTCGGCGCTTAATCCCGCCGACATCGTCAGCAGATGCCGCAGCGTGATGCGATCCTTGTCCCATGCGCGCAGGCCCGCATAATCAGGGAGGTACGACGCGATCGGCGCGTCCAGGTCCTTGATCAGGCCGCGATCCATGGCGATGCCGACCAGCAGCGAGACCACGCTCTTGGTCATGGAATAGCCGTTGTGCCGCGTGGTCGCGTCGTAATTGAGCTGATGCGGATAGTCATAGTAGCTCTCGTAGACGAGCACGCCGTGCCTGATGACGACGATGTCGTCGACATTGGCGAGCTTGCCGCCGCGGATGCCCTCATCCATCGCACACAGCAGCGCCGCGTTCAGCCCCTGCTTCTCCGGCGCAGACATCGTCCATCCGTCGTGGATTTCCTGCGGAAGGCCGCAGCTGGATGCAGGCTCGGCTCTGACGGGGCTGAAGATCACGGTACACACGGCTGCAACGACGCTGGTCCATGTCCGCATGTCAGGCCCCACCATTCCCCACGACGACATCGCAAGGATGCCGTTCGATGTGTGACCGTTTTGCGGCGTTGCAGGCTCGGGAAGAGCCTTCATTTCAGGCAGACGCTGCACGAACAGAGGGACGATGGCGATCTCACGACGTCCGCGCTAGAGTGCATTCGCGGACATTGGACACATCTCTATGGCTTTCTGGATCGCGAGCGCTGCCGGATTGGTGATCGCCTATCTGCTGGGCTCGATTCCCACCGGCTATCTGGCCGGACAACTGCTTGGGGGTATCGATATCAGAGAGCACGGCTCCAGATCGACCGGCGCCACGAATGTGCTGCGGACCCTCGGCAAATGGCCCGCGCTGGCAGTGCTCGTCATCGATGTGCTGAAGGGCGTGGCTGCGATCCTTGTGGGCCGCTGGTTCTGTCCCTGGCTATATGGCGTGCTGTCTCCGAGCGCACCGACCGCGGCCGATCTGCAAGCCTGGGCGCCATGGGGGGTGAGCCTCGCCGGCATCGCCGCGTTGCTGGGCCATGGCCGCTCGATCTGGCTGAATTTCACCGGCGGCAAATCCGCGGCGACCGGGCTCGGCGTGGCGCTGGCGATGTCGTGGCCCGTGGGACTGGGGATAGCGGCGGTCTTCGGCATCGTGCTGGCGATGTTCAGGATTGTTTCGCTGAGCTCGATGCTCGCAGCGGTGACGGCCATCATCCTCGTCTGCAGTCTACCGCACCCGCTGCCCTATCGGCTGTTGGTGATTGCAGGCAGCCTCTACGTGATCGTTCGCCATCGCGCCAACATTCAGCGGCTGCTGGCAGGCACCGAGCCGCGCCTCGGGCAGAGCAGCCCGGAGGTGCAAGCGAGGGCGCAGGTCTGATGAGCGGTCAATTCACGGCCTGAAGCGCAGCGGTGAAGCTGGCGAGATCGGCGCCGGCAATCCGGGTGGCGGCTTGCGCATCTGCGAGGCCTGCTCATAGGCGTAGGCGAGCCGCAACAACTTGTGCTCGCTCCAGGCGCGGCCCGCGAAGCTGATGCCGAGCGGATAGTCTGGCGTCTCCTTGCCGTCGGCACCGGAGACGAAGCCGGCGGGCACCAGGACGCTCGGATAGCCAGCCTTTGCCGAGATCACGCAGCCGCTGCTGCCGGGGAACAGCACAGCGTCGAGCTTGTGCTGGTTCATATAGGCGTCCATGCCGCGCGTCCTGGCGGAGAGCAAATCCATCGCACGCGCCGATTTGTACTCGCGCTCGCTTAAATCGCCTTTGGTGAGGTCGGCAGCAAGAAACAGGTCCTGACCGAAGCGCATCGCCTTCTTCGGGTTAGCCGCGTTGAAGGCAATGATGTCGGCCATGGTCTTGATGTCGGTATTGCTCGCCCAATCCGTCAAATAGCGGTTGAGACCGTACTTCAGCTCGTAGACGAACACGATCGGCGCGCCCGTCGGATTGCCCCTGTTGCTGCTCAGCGGATTGCGATTGAGCACAGGCATGCCGGTGCCCGGCCCGCCGATCCAGCCTGATGTCGGCATGTTCGCGCGCACGATGACGGCACCGAGATCCTCCATTACCTTGATCGCCTCGGTCATCACCTTGACCCATCCGGGTTGCAGCTTGCCGTAATAGCGGTCGTTCAGCGGGTCGGCCGGGTCGCTCGGCACGCCGATGCGCGCGCCCTTCATCGCATCACGCGCGAGGCCGGCGGTGTAATCGGCTGGCCGTCGCTGCCGCGCCGTGGCGGGATCGCGCGGATCCTTGGCCGCGAGCACGTTCAGGAGCAGCGCCGAATCGCGCACGGTGCGCGTCATCGGTCCCGCGGTATCCTGGCTATGCGCGATCGGGATGATGCCGGCACGGCTGATCAGGCCGACGGTCGGCTTGACCGTAACCAGCCCGTTTTGGCTGGCGGGATACAGCAGCGAGCCCGATGTTTCGGTGCCGATCGAGGCCGCGCACAATCCTGCCGCCACGGCGACCGCCGACCCCGCGCTCGAGCCCCCGGGAGTCACGACCGGGACATCGTGATCAGCCATCAGCGCCGGCGCGTAAGGGTTCTTCACCTGGCCGCCGAGCGAGGAATAGCCCGAGGGCATCTCGAACGCGATGAAGTTGGCGAACTCGGTCAGGTTCGCCTTGCCGAGGATCACCGCGCCGGCCTTGCGCAGCAGCTTGATGACCGTGGCATCGCGCCTCGCACGCGCGCCCTCCAGCGCCAGCGAGCCCGCCGTCGTCGGCTGCCGGTCGGATGTCGCGATGTTGTCCTTCACCAGGATCGGGACGCCGGCGAGCGGCCGCTTCGCCGACGGCCTGATGCCGTCGAGCTTGCCTGCAATCGCGAGCGCCTCAGGATTGAGCGCACGGACGGAATTCAGCGCCGGCCCGCCGCGATCATAGGCCGCGATGCGCGCGAGATAGGTTTTTGTCAGCGCCGTCGCGGTGACGCGCCCGCCGGCCAGGGCCTCGATGATATCGCTCATCGGCGCGTCCTCGAGCCCCAGCTCGGGCGGCACCGCATTGCGGCGGATTGGCTGCTTCATGACGCGCCCTTGGGACCCTTCTATGCTACAAAACGTAGCATTTATCCCGATCGCGCGACAAGCCAAGCGACGATGGATCGCACGATCCATCCGGGCGACGAGAGGCTGCGGATTTTGGATGTGACCTTGATCGTCTCCACCAAATAGACCACCATCGCGTTTCACCGCTCACACAAGAAGGGGCGAGGAAACGCCGATATGGATGGAACTGCCGGAGTTGATCTCGTTGCCCGGGCGCGGGCCGTCGCGCCGCTGATTGCCGATGCGGCCAACGAGATCGAGCGCACGCGGCGGCTGACGCCTGGTGTCGTGGATGCGCTGATCGGGAACGGGCTTTACCGCGCGCTGCTGCCGCAAAGCCTCGGCGGATCGGAAGCGCCGCCCGAGATCTTCATGGAGATGCTGGAGGAGATCGCGAAGGCCGATGCGTCCACGGCCTGGTGCCTCGGCCAAAACAGCGTCTGTGCGATGATCGCGGCCGCGCTCGACCACGAAAGCGCGCACGAGATCTTCAACACCGCGCCGGGCATCCTGGCCTGGGGGGCGGTGGCGCATGAGGCGCGCGCGGTCGAGGGCGGCTACCGCGTCACGGGGCGGTGGGACTTTGCCTCGGGCTCGCCGCAGGCGAGCTGGCTCGGCGCGCATGTCCGCATCGTCAATGCCGACGGCACGCCTCGGAAAACTGCCGATGGGTCGCCGGAGCTGCGCACGCTGCTGTTTCCGCTGACGCGTGCCGTGATGCACGACGTCTGGCAGGCGATCGGCCTCGCCGGCACCGGCACCAATTCCTACGAGGTGAATGACCTCTTCATCCCCGACCGCTTCGCCGCGCTTCGCGATGTGCCGGAAGCCTTGCGCGAGCCGGGCCCGCTCTACCGGCTTCCGACCGGCTCGACCTACAGTCTCGGCTTTGCCGCGGTCTCGCTCGGCCTCGCGCGCGCGACGCTGGATGCGGCGATCGCGCTGGCGCGCGCCAAGCACCAGTCATTGGCGGCGAGCGCGATGCGCGACAACCAGGCGGTCCAGGGCCTGATCGGCCGCACCGAGGGCGACTTGCGCGCCGCGCGCGCCTATCTCTACGGGACGGCGCATGCGATGTGGCGCGACCTGTCGGCATCCGGCGTCTTCACCCCGGCGCATCGCAGCGCCGTCAGGCTCGCCGCGACCTGGACCATCCAGCAATCGGCCGACGTGGTCGACATTGCCTATCGCATGGCCGGCGCCACCGCGGTCTTCCGCAGCAATCCGTTCGAGCGACGGTTTCGTGACATGCACGCCATCACCCAGCAGATCCAGGCGCGGGACACGCATTTTGAAGATGTCGGTAAGATGATCCTCGCCGAAGGACGTTGATCGCGCGAACGGCGAAGCTGCGGCGCTTTGTCTCGTGTCACGATTCGGCAACCGGCCCTCTCGTGCGCTCATTGCGACGAGTCATGCAAAAGCATGCTAGCGCCTCCGTTGAAAGACGGAGGCACGACACCCTTGTTGTTAAGCAATTTCTGCGACCGTTCGGCAAAACCAACAATCAATGTCTTGGAATGCCGGGAATTCTCGATGCTGAAACTCAAGTCGATTGCGGCCCGCCTGATTCTCACCATCGCCCTGACCGTTGCGGTGGCCTGCGCCATCCTTTCCGGCTTCTCGATCACCCAGCAGCGGGCGCTGACGCGAATGGCGCTCGATCAGCAGCTCAAGCTGCAATATGAGAGCGTGATCGCAGCCATCGACTATGAGGGACGTTCCGCTCTCGCCGTCTCCGCCGTGATCGCGGCGCTGCCGCCGGTCGGCGACGCCATCGTCAAGGGCGACCGCGACGCGCTCGGCGGCCTGCTCGGTGACGCCAACAAGGCGCTGAAGGCCCAGGGCATTCCGCTGATCACCTTCCAGCTTCCGCCCGCGGTCTCGTTCTATCGCGTCCACTCCCCCAAGGCTTTCGGCGACGACGTCTCCGGGCGCCGCGCTACGGTGGTCGAGGCGCTCAAGACCGGCCGGCAGATCGTCGGCGTCGAGCCGGGCCGCGAGGCGCTCGGCATCTTCGGCATGACGCCGATCGTGCGCGACGGCAAGAACCTCGCCAATGTCGATATCGGCGCCGCCTTCGGCAAGGAATTCGTCGACCGCGCCAGGAAGCGTTTTGGCATCGACCTGGCGGTCTATTCCGTCGATGGCGCCTCGCTGAACAAGCTGTCGTCGACCTTCGGCGAGAACGCCGTCGCCAAGCCGGACGAGCTGAAGGCCGTGATTTCAGGCGCGCCGCTGCTGCGCGAGGCCGAGCTCGACGGCCACCCGGTCGAGGTCTATGTCGGGCCGATCAAGAACTATGCCGGGCAGCCGGTCGGCGTGCTCGAAATCATCAAGGACACGACCGAGTATGAGGCTGCCTTCGCGGCGTCCGAGCGCAATCTGATCCTCGGCACGATCGCGATTCTCGCCGTCGCCATCCTGCTGGCATTCCTGCTCGGGCGCGGCCTGTCGCGACCACTCACGGCGATCACGGGCGTGATGAACCGACTGTCGAGCGGCGACACCAGCGTCACCATTCCCGGCAGCGAGCGGCCGGACGAACTCGGCACCATGGCCAAGGCGGTCGAAATGTTCCGCCAGAGCATGCTCGAGGCTGGCTCGCTGCGCGAGGCGCAGGAGGCCGACAAGGCCAGGGCCGCGATCGAGAAACAGGCGCTGCAACGCCAGATGGCCGAGCGCTTCGAGGCCGACGTCAAGGGCGTGGTTGCCGCCGTCGCCAAGGCGACCGAAGGCATGCAGAATGTCGCCGGCGAGATCACCTCCAGCGTCAACGGCACCTCGCAGCGCGCCTCGGCCGCAGCGACGGCGTCGGAAGAAGCCTCGACCAGCGTCAACGCGGTCGCGGCTGCGACCGAGGAGCTTGCCTCCTCCGTCACCGAGATCGGCCGCCAGGTCACCCATTCCAGCCAGGTCGCGAGCGGCGCGGTGGTCAAGGCCACCGAGACGACGGAAATGGTCACGAGCCTTGCGGCCTCCGCCGAGCGCATCGGCGACGTGCTCCGCCTGATCAGCGAGATCGCGAGCCAGACCAATCTCCTGGCACTGAATGCCACCATCGAAGCGGCCCGCGCCGGCGAGGCCGGCCGCGGCTTTGCGGTGGTCGCCTCCGAAGTGAAGGAGCTGGCGAGCCAGACCGCCAAGGCGACCGACGAGATCGCAGCCCAA
The DNA here is from genome assembly GCF_004114955.1 of Bradyrhizobium guangzhouense. Lineage (NCBI taxonomy): Bacteria > Pseudomonadati > Pseudomonadota > Alphaproteobacteria > Hyphomicrobiales > Nitrobacteraceae > Bradyrhizobium > Bradyrhizobium guangzhouense. Next base: position 925,333 of record NZ_CP030053.1, on the reverse strand, counting down.
GTCAACGCGATCCAGGCCGCGACCGGCAACTGCGTCACCGCGATCTCCGATATCAGCGGCACCATCCGCGAGATCAGCGGCATCGCCACCACGATCGCCGCCGCGGTCGAGGAGCAGGGCTCGGCGACGCGGGAGATCGCCCGCAGCGTGCAGCAGGCCTCCACCGGCACGACGGAAGTCTCGGCCAACGTCGCCGGCGCAAGCCAGGCGGCCGATCAGTCGCGGGCGCTCGCCGGCGACGTGATGGTGGCCTCGGGCGAGCTCGGCCAGCATGCTTCGGCGCTGATGAAGAGCGTGGACACGTTCCTGGCGGGGCTGCGCGCGGCGTAGGCCGTCCGCGATCATGATCTGCTTGATTTAAATCAAACCCTCCCCAGCCGGGTTTCCTCCGAATAGACTGTCGATGGCCGCGCAGAAGCGCTGCCGCACAGCACGGAGATGATCATGAGGTCCTCGAGTTCTCTGCGTACTGCCGTTCTCGCTGCTGCCGCTGCTCTGCTCGTCACCGGGGCCCATGCGGGCCCGATGCCGACATCCGTGGCGGCGATGAAATCGATGGTCGATCCTGCCACCACAGACGTGCGCTGGGGCTATGGCTACCGCGGCGGCTATGGCTATCGCGGCGTCGGATGGGGCTATCGCGGCGGCTACGGCTATCGGGGTGGCCTCGCCTATCGCGGCTACGGCTATCGTGGCTACGGCTATCGTGGTAATGGGTACCGTCGCCTCGGCTATGGTGTCGCAGGTGCCGTCGTCGGGGCTGGAATCGCGAGCGCCTATTACGGCGGCTACCGTGGCTACTACGGCGGGACCTATGGCGGCGGCTATCCCGCCTACAGCTCCGAGCCGTATTACGGCTATGGCGGCGGATATGGTTATGGCTACGGTGGCGACTATTGCGCGCCCTCCGGCCCCTACTCCGGCTACTAGAAGCGAACCTCTCGAACGTCAGACCACCGGCGCAGCGACCCGGCTGCGCCGGAAAACAAGGCGCATTGCTGGCTCGCGATAGCTGCACTACGATGGCGAACACTAACTTCACACCAGCCATCCGGAAGTTAGATGTCGGAGCCCGCGGACGGTCAGGATCGTAACCTGTTCTGGCAACAGATGCTGTCCGGCCAGCACCCTGCGCTGCGCCGTGGCCGCAAGGTGATGCGCGCGTTGTCACCCACCGCCAGCGATCGCTGCCGGCTCTGCTGCGTGGGTTTCGACGGATTCACCGCGCCGGCGTTGCGCCTGGCCGGCTTCCGGCCCTGGCGGCGCAATCCGCACTTTTGCGAGCAATGCGAGGCGGTGCTGGCGAAAGAGCGCGGCGGCGCCGAGATCGACATCGCCATGCTCTATGCCGATGTGCGCGGATCGACCCAGCTTGCCGCGCGCCTCGGCCCGGCCGCCTTCGCCGCGCTGATGCAGCGCTTCTTCCGGATCGCAACTGGTGTGTTCACCAGGACGGATGCCGTCGTCGACAAGATGGTCGGCGATGAAGTGATCGGAATCTACCTCCCGGGCTTCTCCGGCAGCGACTATCGTCGGCACGCGATCAAGGCCGCCCTTGCGCTACTCCGCGCCACCGGACATAGCGATCCCGCGGGCCCATGGCTCTCCATCGGCATCGGCGTGCACGCGGGCCGGACCTTCGTCGGCTCCATCGGCGTCGAGGACGGCAATTATCAATTTGCCGCGCTTGGCGATCCCATGAACTTCTGCGCGCGGCTGGTCGCCACGGCCAAGGGCGGCGAAGCGGTCATCAGTGCCGCGGTCTGGGATGGTGCGCCGGCCAACATGTCCGCCGAGCGGCGCAACCTCACGCTCAAGGGCTATGACGATCCCATCGATGCTTATGTCACGACGGTGTCCGGTCAACCAGGACAGAATCTCAAGCGCTAGGCCACCAGCGCGGAGTCCTCGTCGTCCACGGCGTCGATGCCGCGCTGCGCCGCCAAGAGGCTGATGATCTCGGCATTCGGACGCGCCTTGCTGAACAGAAAGCCCTGACCTTCGTCGCAGCCTTCGGCGCGGAGGCAGCTCAGCTCCGCTTCGGTCTCGACACCCTCGGCGGTGATGATGACCCCCAGGCCTTTGCCGAGGCTGACGATGGAGCGGATGATCGCCTGCGCCTCGCGGTTGGCGGCGAGACCGCGCACGAAGGACTGGTCGATCTTGATCTTGTCGAACGGGAAGCTGCGCAAATAGCTGAGGCTGGAATAGCCGGTGCCGAAATCGTCCATCGAGATGCGTACGCCGAGCGCGCGCAGCGCATGCAGCGTCGCCAGCACCTGCGCGCTCTTCTCCAGCAGCAGCGTCTCGGTGATCTCGAGCTCGAGCCGGCGCGGCGGCAGGCCGGAATGCTTCAGCGCGTCGGTCACCATCGAGAGCAGATTGCCGCTGCGGAACTGCAGCGGCGACAGGTTGACGGCGACGCGGACGTCGTCCGGCCAGGTCGCGGCATCGAGGCAGGCGCGGCGCAGCATCAGGCCGCCGAGCGGATTGATCAGCCCCGTCTCTTCCGCGACCGGAATGAACTCGGCTGGCGAGACCATGCCGCGCTCGGCATGCGGCCAGCGCACCAGCGCCTCGAAGCCGGTGATGCGGCCGCTCTGGAGGTCGATCAGCGGCTGATAATAGGGGCGCAGCACGTCGTTCTGGATCGCGTCGCGCAGCTCGACCTCGATCTTGCGGCGGCTTTGCGCCTTGGCGTCCAACGCGGCCTCGAAGAAGGCGAAGCTGCCGCGCGCAACCAGCTTGGCGCGCGACAGCGCCATGCCGGCACTCTTGAGCAGCTTTTCGGACTCATCGCCGTCAGCAGGCGCCATCGCGATGCCGATGGAGGCGCCGATCACCACGGAATGGCCGTCGAGCAGATAGGGATCGGCGATGGCCTCGAGCAGGCGCTTGGCGAGGCCCACCGCATCCTCGGGCCGCGTCAACCCGTTCTGCACGATCGCGAACTCGTCGGAATTGAGCCGCGCCAGCGCATCTTCCTCGCGCAAGGTCGAGCGCAGCCGCTTGGCGACGCCGCGCAGCAGCTTGTCGCCGACCGCGTGCCCCAGCGTGTCGTTGACCGACTTGAAATTGTCGAGCCCGAGCATCAGCACCGCGACCTTCTCCGAGCTGCGGCGGGTATGCAGCAGCATCTCGTCGATGGTCTGGCGCAACAGATTGCGGTTCGGCAGGCCGGTCAGACCGTCATGCTGGGCCATGAAGGCGAGCCGCGCCTCGGCGCGCTTGCGCTCGGTGATGTCCATCAGCGCGAGCAGCACCGCGGGCCGGTCGGCATAGGTCAGTTCGCGGGAATAGATCGCAAGGTCGATCAGCGCGCCGTCGGCCTTGACGTGCTTCCAGGTGCGCGCGGCCTGCTCCTCGCTGGACCGATCGATGGTCCAGGGTGGCTCGCTGTCGAAGGCCTGAAGCGAGCGGATCTTCAGCTTCTCGAACTCAGCGCGGCTGTAGCCGTAATGGGCGATCGCGGCGTCGTTGACGCCGAGGATGCGCTCGTCGTCCAGCGCGCAGACGATCATCGGCACGGGATTGCCGTCGAACAGCAGACGGAACGAGGCTTCGCGCTGCTTCAGTTCGGTGATGTCGACGCGCAGGCCCACGACGCCGCCGTCATCGGTGCGGCGCTCCTCGATCAGGATGACGCGGCCATCGGACAGTGTCTGCTCGTGGCGCTTGCCGGGCTCGTAGAGCTTCTTCAGCCGCGCGGCGATCCATTCGTCCTCGTGACCGGCCGCTTCCGGATAGTCGCCGCGGGCCACGCCGACGCGCAGCGTGTCTTCCAGCCGCGCGCCTTCCCTGAACAGATCGGCGGTCTTGCTGTAGATCTCGGCGTATTGCTTGTTCCAGAGAACGTAGCGGCCTTCGGGATCGAGGATGACGATGCCTTGCGGCAAGAGATCGACGGCCTGACGCAGCCGCTCATGCGACCTGCGGGCTTCCGCGATGGCGGCTTCAGCTTCCGCGCGGCTTTGCACGAGCTGATCGCGTTCGGCGGGTGGATGCGGCGCGCGCGCAAAGCGCGGCTTGCGCTGACGTCGCCCCGCGATCACGCCCTGCTTTCGCTTTTTTGTTTTTTTGGACCCCAAACTCAACTTCACACGTCCTAGCCGCGCCCAGCGGCCGCAAGTCTTGCTCCAAGTGTCTGAAAGAAAAGTAATCTTGGCCGGCGGCGGCACGTGCGGCGCGGCCGAGCGCCGGACCGTTTTGCCTGTTTGCGAGGCGCGGGAAGCGTCGTCAGACGCGTCGAACCTGCTTCCGGGTTGCGATCGGCGAGAGAGGAGACGCAAAAACGCGCAGTCTCCATGAATCAATTCCGGAACAGACGCCGCTTGCATGCAGGACGCAAGCGCATCTCGCTCCGCGCACGAATTTTGGTCAATGCAGGATAGCGTTATCGCGCCGTTAAAGAACGGCCCGGCATGCGACTTTGGGATGATCCGGCTGGAAAATTAAATGTCGTGTTGGACGCCTCGCCGCGTGCGGCATTGGCTCCGCGATGAGATATAAGAGTGTCAGCATGAGTCCCTGCCGCATTGCCCCTCTCCTGCTTGTGATGACATTCCTGGCCGCCAACGGCGCGCTGGCCCAGGACAAGGGCAGCGTGGACCCGAAGCCGCTGCCGCCGCTGGCCAATCCTGATGATCCCAAGATCGGTGCCAAGGAGCTGTTCGCGCGAAAACTGCTGCCCTCGACCGGGCCGGCGCATGTCATCGGCTCCTATGTGAAGGGCTGCATCGGCGGCGCCCAGCAGATGCCGCTCAACGGCGATACCTGGCAGGTGATGCGGCTGTCGCGCAACCGCAATTGGGGCCATCCCGACATGATCGCGCTGATCAAGCGCCTTTCTGCCAAGGCTCACAAGGATGCGGGTTGGCCGGGCATTCTGGTCGGCGACATCGGCCAGCCGCGCGGTGGACCGGCCTTATCAGGCCATGCCAGCCATCAGATCGGGCTCGACGCCGACATCTGGTTGACGCCGATGCCGGACCACCGGCTCTCGCGCGAGGAGCGCGAGGAGATGTCCGCGGTGATGATGGTGCGCGAGGATCGCCTCGACATCGATCCGAAAGTGTTCACCCCTGGCCACGTGCTGGTGCTGCGCGATGCGGCGCGGGAGCCGGCGGTGCAGCGCATCTTCGTCAATCCCGCGATCAAGAAGGCGCTGTGCCGCGAGGCCAAGGGCGATCGCTCCTGGCTGTCGAAGATCCGGCCGTGGTGGGGCCACGACTATCACTTCCACATTCGCATGCGCTGCCCGGCGGGCGCCAGCGACTGCAAGGGCCAGCCGTCGCAATCCGAGGACGAGGGCTGCAAGCCCTCGGACTTCGCTTTTTGGTTCAGCGAAGGCGTGCTGCATCCCAAGCCGCCGCCGGAGCCGCCGAAGCCGAAGCCGCCGATGACGCTGGCGCAGATGCCGGCGGCCTGCAAAGCCGTGCTGCACGCAGCCGATGCGAAGCCGTAGGGCGTGTGGTAGGCCGGGCTGGCGCCTTACCCACCGCTGTCGTCCCGCGGCGCGAAGCGAGCCCGGGATGACGAACTCGTTGGTTGGTCGATTCCTCCCAAATGCGCTAACATCCGCCCTGCCGGCGCGGCCGTAAGCCCGCGGCATTTTCGGGATGCGCATCCCGCCCTCTGACAAAACCTGACTGCAAGCCGCGCGCCCGGCGTGCCAATGATGAGATTTGACATGCGCGTCCTCACCCTGCTTGCCGTGCTCTCGATCAGCGCGACCTCCGCTCTTGCCGCGGAGGAGCCCAGCGGCTGCGACAAGTTCAAATGGCCGATCGAGCGCGACCGCGTCGCGCTGACCGCGCCCGACCGTGCCAGGCTCGCCTCGGGAGCCGAGCAGGCCGCCATCCCGTCCTCGGCCATCACGCTGGGGCTGGTCAGGCCGCAGGAGGCAAGATTGCCCTCGCCGCCCGAGCGCGCGCCGAAGGACGGCACCTTTGCCGGCTTCACCAGCATCAAGGCGGCGAAGGCCGGGCTCTACACCATCAGCCTGTCCTCGGGCGCCTGGGTCGACCTGGTCCAGGACGGGCATTTCCTCAAACCCGTGGCCTTCAGCGGCGCGACCGATTGCGACGGCATCCGCAAGACCATGAAATACGAGCTGTCGGACAAGCCGTTCGTGCTCCAGATCAGCGGCGCCAAGGACAATTCGCTGTCGATTTCGATCCTGCCGGCCCAATAAGCGGGTCTGGCTTTGACCTGCGGCGCCGGCCTGCTATCCTCGCGCCTGCGATCTCCCTGCCGGCCGTAAGCCGTCGCGGGGGCCCGTGGAACAGCGCTTCCGCCCGTCGCGATCCAACCACCCAACGCCAGAACTGCGCGTGCTTTTGCGCGCGCGGGCTCGCACGGAGCGCCACTCATGTATCGTATCGCCGGACTTTTCACTGCCTTGCTCATGCTCGCGAGCCTCTCGCCTGCCAGCGCCGAGGACAAGACCATCACGGTGTTCGCCGCCGCCTCGATGAAGAACGCGCTCGATGAGGTCGATGCCGCCTACACCGCCAAGACCGGAATCAAGTTCAGCGTCAGCTATGCCGCAAGCTCCGTGCTGGCAAAGCAGATCGAGCAGGGTGCGCCGGCCGACGTGTTCGTCTCCGCCGACACCGACTGGATGGACTATGCTTCCAGCAAGAAGACCATCAACGAAGCTTCCAGAGTCAACCTGCTCGGCAACAGCATCGTGCTGATCGCGCCGAAGGATTCAGAGATCAACAACGTCACCATCGCGCAAGGCTTCGACCTCGCAAAACTCGCCGGCGACGGCAGGATCGCGACCGGCGACGTCAAGTCGGTGCCGGTGGGCAAATATGCCAAGGCGGCGCTGGAGAAGTTGGGGGCCTGGCAGGCCGCCGAGCCGAAATTCGCCATGGCCGAGAGCGTGCGCGCCGCGCTGACGCTGGTGGCGCGCGGCGAGGCCAATCTCGGCATCGTCTATTCCACCGACGCCAAGGTCGAGCCCGGCGTGAAGATCGTCGGCACCTTCCCGGCGGATTCGCATCCGGCCATCATCTATCCGGTGGCGGCGACCACGACGGCGAAGGGCGAGACCAACGACTATCTCGCCTTCCTGCGTACGTCGGCGGCCAAGACCATTCTGGAAAAGTACGGTTTCAAATTCCTGATCAGCCCGACGACCTGATTCTTACGACTTGATGCTCGACATCTCTCCCGCTGAATGGACGGCGATCCTGCTTTCGCTCAGGGTCGCCATCATCGCGACGCTGGTGGCAACGCCGTTCGGCATTGCGCTGGCGTGGCTGCTTGCCCGCAGGGATTTCTGGGGCAAGTCGGTGCTCGATGCGATCGTGCATCTGCCGCTGGTACTGCCGCCTGTCGTCACCGGCTACCTGCTGCTGCTCACGTTCGGCCGCCGCGGCCTCGTCGGCGGCTTCCTCGCCGATCATCTCGGCATCGTCTTCGCCTTCCGCTGGACTGGCGCGGCACTCGCCTGTGGCGTGATGTCGTTTCCGCTGCTGGTGCGGCCGATGCGGCTGTCGATCGAGGCGATCGACCACAAGCTCGAGCAGGCTGCCGAGACGCTTGGCGCCGCGCCTTTCAAGGTGTTCTTCACGGTGACGCTGCCGCTGGCGCTGCCCGGCGTGCTCGCCGGCATGGTGCTCGGCTTTGCCAAGGCGATCGGCGAGTTCGGCGCCACCATCACCTTCGTCTCCAACATTCCCGGCGAGACCCAGACGATCTCGTCCGCGATCTATTCGCTGATCCAGACGCCCGATGGCGACGCGGCGGCAGGCCGGCTCGTCATCGTCTCGATCGTGCTCGCGCTCGGCGCGCTGATCGGCGCCGAATGGTTTGCCCGCCGCGCCACCGCGCGCCTGCACGGGAATTGACCATGCTGCGCGTCGACGTCGAAAAGCAGCTTGGCGAGTTTTCGCTGCACGCGACCTTCACCAGCGAAGGCCGCGTCACCGGCCTGTTCGGCGCGTCCGGTGCCGGCAAGAGCTCGCTGATCAACATGATCGCCGGGCTGTTGCGGCCCGACCGCGGCACCATCGTCATCGACGGCGATGTTGTCGATGACATCGCGGCCGGCATTCATGTGCCGACATGGCGCCGCCGCATCGGCTACGTCTTTCAGGACGCGCGGCTGTTTCCGCATCTCGACGTCGCGCAGAATCTCGATTACGGAAGGCGGATGAACCGCCTCGCGCCCGATGCCGCCCAGCGCGCGCGCGTCGTCGAACTGCTCGACATCGGCGCACTGCTCGATCGCCGTCCGGGGAAGCTGTCGGGCGGCGAGCGCCAGCGCGTCGCGCTCGGCCGCGCGTTGTTGTCGAAGCCGCGTCTGCTGCTGCTCGACGAGCCGCTCGGCGCGCTCGACGAGGCCCGCAAGCTCGAGATCCTGCCCTATCTGGTGCGGCTGCGGGACGAGGCCAATGTGCCCATGGTCTATGTCAGCCACGACGCCGCCGAACTGCGCCAGCTCGCGACGCAGATCGTGATGCTGAGGCAGGGCCGCGTGACGTCGTTCGGCGGGGTCAAGGTGCTGACCTAGTAGCCCGCCTCAACACCGCCGTCATGCCCCGCGAAGGCGGGGCATCCAGTACGCCGCGGCCTCTCAGTTGAATCACAACCGTCTCTGGAATACTGGATTGCCCGCTTTCGCGGGCAATGACAGGGAGGAGACTACCAGCCGCGATCGACGTTGCGGACGTCTCCCGTTCGCGCATCGACGTCGACTTCCATCCAGCGACCGCTGCCGTCGCGGCCCTCGATCTGCCATTCGTCGCCGGCAAACTCGGTTTGCGAAATGGTCATGACGCCGATGTCGGCGGCGACGTCGAGCGCGGCCTGCATCGAGAGCTGATCGCCGCTGTCATAGGCCAGCGCCGGCGCCGCGGAGCCGAGGCCGATCGCGACGATGGCGGGCAGGATGAGTTTACGCATGGGTTGCTCCTGTCAGATGCGTTGACCGTTACGCGGCTAGAACGGACGACGCCACGAGACGTTCCGGAACCAGGAGTCACGAAGCCGCGCAAATCATCGGCGGTTGCGGCGATTTGGTGGCGGGATCCTTGTCATTCCGGGGCGTGACAAAGTCACGAGCCCGGAATCCATCGCGCTACTAGTTCGGCGGAGAAATGGATTCCGGGTTCGCGCTGCGCGCCCAGGAATGACGGAGAGAGACTAAACCCCCGCCACCGACGTCCATATCTCCGCGAGCTTGTTCCTCAGTGCCTGCGAGCGCGTCAGCGGCGCCGGCGTTTCGTCGTCTTCCGGCAGGCGGAGGCCGACGACGTTGACGCGGCCGCCGGAGATGCTGCGTGCGACCAGCACGATCTCGTCGAGCGGCAGCTCGGCACCTTCCTTCGGCGCGCGGTCGAGATGGACGTCGAAATAATCGGCGAGCGTGAGCTTGCCTTCGTCCTCGCTGACCTTGACGCCGTAGATCCCGGCGAGCTCGGCGAGCGTGTGCTCGCCCGACACCATGAAGTCGCCGAGCAGATGCGGATCGGGCGCCGTGCTCGGCTGCATGTCGACGAAGAAGCGGTCGAGCGCCTCGGCTTTCTCCGGCGGCGCCAGCAGGTAGATGTAGTCGCCGGGCGCGACCGGCTCGGCTTCCACCGGCGTCAGGATGTTCTCGTTGCGGATCACCAGCGTCGGCTTCGACCAGGACGGGATCAGGCCACGGCGGAAATACAGGCTCTTCGGCCGCACCGGATAGCCGACCAGCTGCTGCTCGAGCTGGCCGGGCAGATCCAGCTCGATGCGGCGGGGTCCACGCTCGGCGCGGGGCAGCGCCACATGCAGCTTGCGCGCGGCCGGCGCCAGCGTCCAGCCCTGCAGCAGCAGCGAGATGATGACGACGACGAAGGCGACGTCGAAATAGAGATAGGCCTTGGACAGGCCGACCAGCATCGGGATCGAGGCCAGGAAGATCGCGACCGCGCCGCGCAGGCCCGTCCAGGCGATGAAGATCTTTTCGCGCCAGTTGAAGCGGAAGGGCGCCAGGCACACGAACACCGCGATCGGCCGCGCCACCAGCATCAGCACGAAGGCGACGCCGATCGCAGGCCACACGCTGGAGCCGAGGCGGCTCGGCGACACCAACAGGCCCAGCAGCACGAACATCACGATCTGCGCCAGCCAGGTCGCGGCATCCAGGAACGCCACCACCGAATTATGCGCGCGCGTCGGGCGGTTGCCGATGATGATGCCGGCGAGATAGACCGCCAGGAATCCCGAGGCGTGCATGATCTGCGAGCCGCCGAAGATCACCAGCGCAGCCGTGGTCACGAACGGGGCGTGCAGGCCCTGCGGCAGCGCGACCTTGTTGAGCCCGATGACGACGAGGCGGCCACCGATGACGCCGACGACGGCGCCGAGCAACGCCTCCTGGACAAACTCCATCACCACATGGCCTGGCGTGCTCGAGCCCAGCGAGATGTATTCGACCAGCATCAAGGTGAGGAAGATCGCGAAGGGATCGTTGGTGCCGGATTCCGCTTCCAGCGTCGCGCCGACGCGCGGGCGCAGGCGCAGGCCCTGGGTGTGCACCAAGAGGAACACCGCGGCCGCGTCGGTCGAGGCCACCACCGCGCCGACCAGCAGCGACTCGGTCCAGTTGAGGTCGAGCGCGTATTTCGCGAACGGCGCCGTGATCAGCGCGGTCAGGAGCACGCCGACGGTGGCGAGCACCACGGAGGGTGCGAGCACCGTGCGGATGCTGGCAAAGCGCGTCTTCAACCCGCCGTCGAACAGGATCAGCGCCAGCGCCACCGACCCGACCAGATAGGTGGTGCCGACATCGTTGAACTGGAGCTGGCCGGGGCCCGCATCGCCCGCCAGCATGCCGATCGCGAGGAAGACCAGCAGCAGCGGCGCACCGAAGCGCAGCGCGAGCAGACTCGACAGGATGCCGGCCATGACGAGGACGGCGCCGAGCAGAATGGCGATGCTGAACGAGTCGAGGGAAGCCATCCACCTTCCGGGTACAAATCGCTGGAATTGCATCCTTATCGTCGCCACACTTCGGCGCCAACCCATTTTCTCCCACTCGCGGCAATCTGCCCGTATTTTGCGGCCTTAACGCGCTTCATTTCACGGTGTATCGATGGCCCGGCTGCAGCCTTTATGGGATTCTGCGGCGCCTTCGAATCAAACCCGCCCGACCGCTTCCCCGAGACCGTCAGATGGACATGGACCTCAAAGACCTCATGGAGTTCGTGCAGACGACTGCGCGCAGCGTCGGAGCGGAGATCTCCTCGCCCTGGTTCTACCTGCAATTCGGGCTGATCCTGGCGGCGGCCGGGATCGCCTATGCGGCGGACGCCGGCGTTCACAACCGCGTCGACATGAACTCGGTGGCGAATCGCTGGCCGCTGCCGCTCCGGCACTTCGCCCGCGTGATGGTCGCGAGCGCCTCGACGGCGGTCTTCACGCTGCTGGTGATCATCTCGCGCGTGGTGATGTATCACGCGACCTGGCCGAGCCGCAGCTATCTGCTGATGGTCGCCGCCAAGCTCGGGCTCGCCTGGCTCGCGATCCGGCTCCTGACCTCGGTGCTGCGCAACGCCTTCTTCGTCAGGCTGGTGTCGGTCGCGGCCTGGTTCGTCGCCGCGCTGTCCATCCTCGGCCAGCTCGACAGCACGGTGGACCTGCTCGATTCCTACGCCATCGTGCTCGGCGGTCTCAGGCTGACGCCGCTGCTGCTGCTCAAGGCCGGCGCGCTGCTGATCCTCGCGCTCTGGCTCACCAACATCGCCAGCAATTTCGCCGAGAGCAAGATCAACTCGACGACCGATCTGACGCCGTCGGTCCAGGTGCTGCTGATCAAGATCATCCGCATCGGGCTGCTTGCGGTCGCGATCGTGATCGCGCTCGGCACGGTCGGCATCGACCTCTCGGCGCTTGCGGTGTTCTCCGGCGCGGTCGGCGTTGGTATCGGTATCGGCCTGCAGAAGATCGTCGCCAACTTCATCTCCGGCATCATCCTGCTCGCCGACAAATCGGTGAAGCCGGGCGACCTCGTCACCATCGGCGACAATACCGGCCGCATCAGCGCGATGAAGACGCGCTATATTTCGGTGGCCGCCGGCGACGGCCGCGAATTCCTGGTGCCGAACGAGGATCTGGTGACGCAGAAGGTCGTCAACTGGACCTATACCGACAAGAACACGCTGGTGAAGATCACCTTCGGCACCAATTACGACGCCGACCCCAAGCTGGTCTGCAAGCTCGCGATCGAGACCGCCTCCGCCCATCCTCGCGCGCAAAAGGGCAAGCCGCCGAACTGCCTGCTGACCGAGTTCGCCGAGGCCGGCATGAAGTTCTCGCTGACGCTCTGGCTTGCGGACCCCGACGGCATGGACGCCGTCAAGAGCGACGTGATGCTGGCGCTGTGGGACGCCTTCAAGCGCGAGGGCATCCGGGTTCCCTACCCCGTCCGCGAAATCCGCGTCCGCGGCGGGGCGCTGCCGGTCGAAACCACCGTAGAAGTCCCGAATTGAGCCGCTTTCGGGCGCATGGCGGCTAGGCACAACTTGCATGAAAGCCCGCAATCATTAAATTAGGGCCTCAAATCAAGCCCTTCCGCCGTATTCCAGAAGATAGCGCCCGCATGAGCTACGTCGAAGCCACCGATACCTCCCTGCGCAAGACCGGACAGATCAAGCTGCATGGTCCGGCCGCCTTTGCCGGCATGCGCAAGGCGGGTGCTCTGGTGGCGAAGTGCCTCGACGAGCTCACCGACATCGTCGGCCCGGGCGTGCCGACCGATCGCATCGACGAGTTCGTCCGCGAGTTCGCCTTCAGCCACGGCGCCTATCCGGCGACGCTGATGTATCGCGGCTATCGCTATTCGACCTGCACCTCGCTCAACCACGTGGTCTGCCACGGCATGCCCGGCGACCGGCCGCTGAAGGAGGGCGACATCGTCAACATCGACGTCACCTTCATCGTCGACGGCTGGTACGGCGATTCCAGCCGGATGTATGCGGTCGGCCCGATCGCGCGCAAGGCCGAGCGGCTGATCGAGGTAACCTATGAAGCGATGATGCGCGGCATCGCCGCGGTGAAGCCCGGCGCCACCACCGGCGACATCGGCCACGCCATCCAGAGTTTCGTCGAGCCGCAGGGCATGAGCGTGGTGCGCGATTTCTGCGGCCATGGCCTGGGACGCATGTTCCACGACGAGCCGAACATCATCCATATCGGCCGGCCCGGCGAGGGCGTGCAGCTCAAGCCCGGCATGTTCTTCACCATCGAGCCGATGATCAATCTCGGCAAGCCGCATGTGAAGATCCTGTCCGACGGCTGGACCGCGGTGACCCGCGACCGCTCGCTGTCGGCGCAGTTCGAGCACTCGGTCGGCGTCACCGCGTCAGGCGTCGAGATCTTCACGCTGTCGGAGCGGCACGGCGAGAAGCAGATCGGCTGAGCTGCGTCCACCCGACTCATCAGTCCAGCGTGAACAATTCGGCGCCTTCGATCGCGTAGTGCGCGAACAGAAAATCCCTGATGTTGACGATGCTGCCATTGTCCCAGTCGAGCAGGACGAAGTAGCGCGGCGGGCCTGACGGATCCTGCGGATCGAACATGATGATCGCGGGGCGCCGGTCGACGAAGCCCGGGACGCAATGCCAGGGGCTGGTCTCGGCATAGCGCCCGAAATACTCGCTGACATCGCGGCGGCCGGCCCGGCGCGTCCGGTTGACCATCTCCAGCCGCACGTCGTCGGCCAGCATGTCGCGCAGCGACTCGAAATCGCGGGCGTTGAAGCGCTCGACATAGTGCATCAGGCGGGCGCGTTCGGCGGTCTCGAGTTCGGGAGGCCTGACGTCGTCGGGCTCCGCCGCGAGCTCGCGCAGGCGGACGCGGCCGCGTTGCAGCGCGCCCTTGGTCGCCGGCACGCTGCCGCACATGATGCTGCAGACCTCGTCGACGGAATAGCCGAGCACGTCGCGCAGGATCACCGCGCTGCGCTGCGCCACCGGCAGGCGCATGAAGGTGCCGAGGCTCGCGGTGACGCTCTCGCGTTCGGTCACGGGGCTGGTCAAAGCGGGGATCATGTCCAGATCTTCATCGGCGTGAGCAGCGTTGTAGCGGGCGCGCCGGCGCAGGAAATCCAGCGTCGCGTTGTGGGCGATGCGGAACAGCCAGCCTTCCGGATTGTCCAGCGGCCCGGTTCGCGGTGCGGCCTCGAAAGCCTTGAGCAGCGCGTCCTGAAGCACGTCCTCGCCGTCGATGACGGAGCCCGTCATGCGCGCACAGTAACGATGCAGCTGCGGCCGCATCTCCACCGCGAGGCGTTCGAGAGCCTGAAGGGCGGTCTGTCTGACCGCCCCCGCGCCATTGCTCGTCACATCGTCTGCCAAACCGAGCCTCCCGTCACAAACAAGCGAAATACGTCAAACAGAGGCGAGGCGCCACACGCCAGAAGTCAGGCATGGTTGACCTCGACGACCTCGCACAGGATCGTCTCGGCCTTGGCGATCGCAGCGAGGCGCTGGATGTAAGGCATGAATTTCGGATCTTTGCGGAAATTCTCGATGTCGCCAGCGCTTTTCCATTGCGAGTAGTTGATGGCCCGGCCGCCCTCCTTGCCGGCGTGGACGCTGGACGAGATGAAGCCGGGCTGCTTGCTGAAGAAGTTCTCGGTGCCCTCTTTCAGGAGCTGGACCAGTTTCTGCTGCTTATCAGGCTCGACCGTGAAGACGTTGACGAGGGTGGTGATGTCGCTGCCGGTGCGGATGGTGGCTTCCATGTTCGAGCTCCTGGTCTGGCTGTGGGACGGGACGATCCGGGCGGCGAGCAAGGCACCGGCACCAAGGCTGGTGGCAACGATGGCTCGTCGCGATGGCGTGGGTTTGATCTCTGGCATCGAGGTTTTCCTTCGAAGACTGTGCTGGACGCGAGGCGGGTGTCACAAGGCTGAGACGAACGGGGCCGTGAAAAGGAAACGGTCGGTCGGCAATTTTTTTCGCTCAGCTGCTCCGCCCATAGACCGCGTCACGAATTTCAATCGGAAAGGCACCGAAGCCGCCCTCGAGGCCGGTATTGGTGAAGGCGACGACGGTCAGCCGCTCGACGGGATCGACGAAAAAGCTCTGGCCGTAGGCGCAATTGAAGGTCCAGGTTCCCGCCCCCTGTGGCGATTTCGCCAGCGCGCTGTCCTTCAGGACAAAGGCGCCGTAGCCAAAACCCCAGGCGGGAAGTCCCGACGGCGTCAGATCGCCGATCTGGCTGGTCGTCATCCGCTGCACCGTCGACGCTTTCAGGACCGCCGCGCCGCCGAGGCGGATCGCCTCGGCAAGGCGGGCGTAATCGCCGGCCGTGCTGACGAGGCCGGCGCCGCCGGACGGAAAGGCCTGACGATCGAGCGCGCGCGACGGCGACGCATGAATGATCCCGGGGCCCCGGAACGGCACAAGCTGCGGGTCCGCCATCCGCGCCGGCTCCGGCTTGCCGTCGACATAGGGCACCGCGAGCCGCGCGCCGTCCTCGACGAAGAAGGTCGTATCGCGCATCGCAAGCGGCGTCGTGACGAAACGGCGAACAGCGTCAGGCAAGGGCTCGCCGGCCGCCTTGGCGATGACGGCGCCGAGCACGTCGGTTGCGAGCGAATAGCCCCATCGCGTGCCCGGCTGGTAGAGCAGCGGCGCGGCGGCGATACGGCGGATCTCCTCGTCGAGCGTGATGTCCGACCGGTCGAGGCCGTCGGAGATTCCCGCACGCTGATAGGGACTGTCGGGCGGCTGGAGAAATCCGTAGGAAAGCCCTGATGTATGAGTGAGCAGATGATGGATGGTGATTTCGGGGATTTTTCCATCCGCGGTCTGCGGCCGGAAATCCGGCAGCCATTTGGTGACGGGGTCCTGCGGATCCAGCCCGCCGCGCTCGACCAGAGCCATCGCGGCGACCGAGACGATCGGCTTCGACAGCGAGGCAAGGCGGAACATGGCGTCCTCGCGCATCGGCGAGGCGGCCTCACGATCCGCAAAACCAGCGGCACGGCGATAGACGATGTCGCCATCCTGCATCACCAACACGACGCTGCCGACGATGCGCCGCGCGGCGATGGCGCGATCGATCACCCGATCGAGACGGGCTCTGCGTTCATCGGCTTCTGATTTCGCAGGCCGGCTCAAGGCCGGCGCGGCCACGGCAAGGGTCGCAACGGCACTCCGCGCAAGAACTGTGCGGCGTGAAAGACTTCGAAACGGCCACATCGGTAGTCTCCATCAAGAGCTCGGCCTGCTCGCCGGGATGGCGGGTCAGGCGAGCCCACAGCCATCAAGACGAACGGGACTGGTCGCTGGAAACGGCGAAGGCGGAATTTTTTGCGGAGCGCGTGCTGGGATTGACATCAAGCCACCGAAACCGCCGCAATTGACGGTTGCAAAAGCGATCATCCGCGGCAATGCTGGCGGGCAATGCCCGCCAAGACCGACACCGACAAGAGCAAGCCGGAGGACACGCCGCACTATCTCGGCCATCGTGAGCGGCTGCGCGAGCGCTTTTACAGCGTGGGCGCGGATGCGCTCAGCGACTATGAACTGTTGGAGATGGCGCTGTTTCCGGCGCTGCCGCGGCGCGACACCAAGCCGCTGGCGAAGACCTTGATCAAAACGTTCGGCTCGTTCGCCGAGGTCGTGCATGCCCCGATGGCGCGGCTGCGCGAGGTCGACGGCGTCGGCGAAGCGGCGATCAACCAGCTCAAGCTGATCGCGGCAGCGGCGCACCGGGTCGCCAAGGGCGAGGTCAACAGCCGCAACGCGCTGTCATCCTGGAACGAGGTGATCGCCTATTGCCGCACCAGCATGGCCTTCGCCGACAAGGAGCAGTTTCGCCTGCTCTTCCTCGACAAGCGCAACCAGCTCATCGCCGACGAGGTCCAGCAGACCGGCACCGTCGACCACACCCCTGTTTATCCGCGCGAGGTGATCAAGCGCGCGCTGGAGCTGTCGGCGACCGCGCTGATCCTGGTGCACAACCATCCCTCGGGCGATCCCTCGCCCTCGCAGGCCGACATCCAGATGACCAAGGCGATCATCGAAATCGCCAAGCCACTGGGGATTTCGGTGCACGACCACATCATCGTCGGCAAGAACGGGCATGCGAGCCTGAAGGGGATGCGGTTGATTTGAGTCGCGGTGCGGGACCGCGACGGTCTCACTATCCGCCGGGCTCACCGTCCACCGAAACGTCGCGGCCTTCGCGATCCTTGCCGCGCAGATCGAGCCTGTCGAACGTCAAGCTCCATTTCTGTAGTTCGTCCATTCCGACCGCGTGAAATTATAGGTCTTTCCGGATGTTGCCGACGCTCGATCTCGCCGGAGCCGCTGCGCCAGATGATGCCTGAAGCGCCGGCGGGACGTAGCTGATCTTGCGCGCCGGCCGGTGGCCGAGCCTTCGCGCTACAGACGCGTCAACGTGCAATTCAGCATCCATTGCACGCCGAAGCGATCGGTGAGCTTGCCGTAATAGTCGCCCCAGGGCTGGATACCGAGCGGCGTGGTGACCGTGCCGCCGTCGGCGAGACGTGTGAACAAGTCGGTGGTTGCCTTCTGGTCATCCATGACGAGGAGATGGGCGGAGCCGCGCATGGGTTCGGCGTCGTCGTTGTCCGAGGCATAGAAGCAGACGCCCGGGCCTTCGAACTTGGCGTGCATGATCTTGCCGCGCATCGCCGGATTCCGAAGCGGCATGCCGGACTCGCCGTGGCGCATGATCTCGGTGACGCTGCCGAGACCGCAGGCCGCGTAGAAGGCAAGCGCCGGTTCGCACTGGGTCGTGAAGAACAGATAGTTCGACAGGCGCATATCTCGCACTCCTCGCTTGGATTGATCGGTCTCTGAGCAGGCCTGGAGAGCGGTCCCGCGGCAGGCGGCGCGATCTTAAGATCACGATCGTTATATAACGATCGTGATCTCACCGCAAGGAAACGACCAAAGCCGCATAAGGCGACGGAAGAACCGCATCCGCCGGGAGCGGATTTTCGTCAGCATGGTCTATGCGATGGACAGGCTGTGGGGCATCGGCGGTAACGCCTGCACCAATGCCGAGCTCGGCGACGCCGTCAGCCGCGCCAGCGCGGCCTGGAGACAACGATCAGACAAGGCAGCACCGGCGCGTGCGAGACGACGCCGGCGCTCGTTCGGTTCAGTAGCAGTAACGCGGATCGACCGGAACGTAACGGCCGTCCCGGCGCTGCATGTAGCAGCCGCGCTGATAGGCATAATAGCCGGAGCGGCGGCGCTCGCCTTCGGCGGCGATGGCAGCTCCCGTGCCGGCGCCGACGACGGCACCGATGGCTGCGCCGCGGCCGCCGCCAAGCGCGCCGCCCACAATCGCTCCGCCCACGCCGCCGAGGATGGCGCCGCCGACGGCGTCCTGCGCCACCGCGTCATGCAGCGGGACGACAAAAGCAACTGAGAAGCACGCTGCAATTCCAAGGCGTCGAAGCATCCCGAATCCTCCATCTGATGCGGCCAGTCATAACGGCTGGGACCATCGCGGGCCAGACTAATTGTTTGAAGCCAGGCGCGCCCTGCCCCTTGCGCCAAAGCGTCCGCCTGCCGCGACGCCCATCGTCGAAGATCGGGTTACCATTGCTCCGGCTCAGATCGAGGATTCCTTGTCCAGGGTGAAGGAGAGCACGATCGCGTCCGGCGTCTGCTTGAATTCCCTGGTCACCGCCGCGCGCACCAGGCCCGCGAGGTCACCCAGCGGTTTCGCCGCATACGGTTTCGGAAACAGGACGGTCACCGAGGTGAGGCGGCCATTGTGCCAGTTGAAGCCGACCTGCGGCTTGACGCCGGTCGACTGCTCGAGATCGCCTTCGACCGCCGCGGCTTGGCGCATGCCGTCCTTCACGACGGCCACGACATCGCAGGCGGACAACGCAAGCGCGAGAACGACAATGACTGCGGCTCTGAACATCGAAGCATCCCGGCGAAGCTTTACTCTCCGCATGGTTGCATAAACGGAATCGCTCAACAAGCCGGCCATCCGACAGGATGACGCGCCGCGACGTCAGCAAGCGCGTCGGTCCGATGTCGCGTCCTTTGACCGCAATCTTTCGCGCCGCACCTGTAAGCCATTTCACACGCACTCCGGCGACGGAATGCCAGATTTGCCGAACCACGCCCAGAGCGCTTGCCCGCCGACGGCCGCATGCCGCTCACGCCTGATTTGCACAACGAACCGATATTTCATCAATTCGCGGGAGCAGGAAATGGTGTCATACGAAAGCCTGAAGAGCGGGTATGAGAACAACTGGGCCAATCTCCAGATCCGGCCCACACGCCTGGCGGAGGCCAACGCAACGGCCCGCAAGGCCATCAACGGCAAGGCGACCTACCAACAAGTCGAGCGGCTCACAGGCGTGCCCTGGTGCTTCGTCGCGCTCTGCCACTATCGCGAATCCAATTTCGATTTCGACACCTATCTCGGCAACGGCGAGGCGCTGCATCGCGTGACATCTCTCGTTCCGAAAGGACGCGGCCCGTTCGCCTCGTTCGTCGAAGGCGCCGTGGATGCGCTGAGGATCCAGAACTTCGTCGGTGCGCAGGACTGGTGCATCGCGCGCACCCTGTACCGGCTGGAATGCTTCAACGGCCTCGGCTATCACGCCAGGGGCGTCAACTCGCCCTATCTCTATGGCGGCTCGACCCTTTACGGGCCGACCGAGGCGAGGGCCGGCAAATTCGTGGCCGACCATGTATTCGATCCGAACTATGTCGATACCCAGCTGGGCACCGCGGTCATCCTGCACGCGATGATGTCGCAGGATTCCTCGATCGATTTCGACGGCAGCCCATCCATTGTCCCGCGTTCCGAACCCGACGAGGACGTGGCGTCATCGGTCCTGCTGATGCAGCAGGCCCTCAACAAGCTCGGCACCCGGCCGCCGCTGGTCGAAGACGGCATCAGCGGACCCAAGACCAAGGCGGCGGTCTCGCAGTTTCAGCAGCAGAACGGCCTGCAGGATACCGGCGTGCTCGACGGGACCACGATCGCAGCCATCACGCGCGCAGGGATACAACCGGTGCAGACGCCCACCCTCGATCTGTCCCAGATCCTGTCGCGCCTGGAGAGCCTCGCGCAATTGCTGCAAGGCGGAGCCGCAAGCCAGGGAGGGACGACGTCAGGAACCGTAATATCCGGAGCGACAACGACAGTGGCCAACGATCCGATCAGCCTGCTCGAGCGGCTTTTGGCTCTCGCCAACAACGCGGCACCAGCGACTGGACCAACCCCATTGGGCGCTCCCGTTGCAGGACCTGGACTTGGACCTGCCGATCAGCTGAAGCCGATCGTCGACCTGCTCGGCACACTTCTCAGCAAAGACAGCAAGCCCGTGCTCGGCCAGGTCAACGGTGCGCTTGGCGAGACCATCGGCAAGATGCTCGACGGCAAGAAGACCGCGCTCGGCATCGGCGGCTCGCTCATCACCGCGCTGCTCTCCGCGGTGACCGCTAGCCCCAATGCGGGAGGTCTTGCCGGGCTATTGGGAACGATCGCGAGTGCGGTTCCGGGCCTGAGCCAATTCGCGCTCCCGATCTCACTCGCGCTCACCGCCTGGGGCGTGCTCGGCAAACTGGAGAAATGGGCCCAGGGCACCGCGCCGCCACCCAAGGTGACGAGCTAGATCTTCCGGGCGTCGAGGGCGGCGGCGCGGCGCTGCATCAGCCCACGCTCGCGTCCGTTGGTCGCAAGATGCGCGGCGGCTTCGAAAGCCTGCCGCGCTTCTGCGAGCCGTCCGAGCTTTTGCAGCAGATCGCCGCGAACCGCCGGCAGATGATGATAGGTCGCCAGCGCCGGCGCGCAGGCGACCGCGTCCAGCACGTCGAGGCCGGCTTGCGGTCCCTCGGCCATGCCGACCGCGACCGCGCGGTTGAGCTCGATGACCGGCGAGCGCACCAGCTGCGCCAGCTCGGCGTAAAGCTGCGCGATGTGCCGCCAGTTTGTCGCTGCAGCAGTCTCCGCTCTGGCGTGGCACGCCGCAATCGCCGCCTGGAGTGCGTAGAATCCATCGGCACCGCCAAGCTCGCCGGCGCGCGCGAGCGAACGCAGGCCGCGGCGGATCTGCAACCAGTCCCAGAGCGTGCGATCCTGGTCCATCAGCAGAACGGGATCGCCGTTCGTGTCGGTGCGCGCACCGGCCCGCGAGGCATTCAAATCCATCAGGGCGACGAGGCCGTGCACCTCGGGCTCGTCCGGGGCGAGACCGGCGAGCACGCGCCCCATGCGCAGCGCCTCGTCGCAGAGCTGCGGACGCAGCCATTCCTCGCCGCGCGCCGCGAGGTAGCCCTCGTTGAAGATCAAATAGACGACTTCGAGCACCGAAGCGAGGCGTTCCGACAAAGCCTCGCCTGATGGCGTCTCGTAGGCGAGACCGGAATTCGACAGCGTCCGCTTGGCGCGAACGATGCGCTGGGAGATGGTGGCTTCGGGCACGAGATAGGCGCGCGCGATCTCGGACGTGGTCAGCCCGCAGATCATGCGCAGCGCCAGCGCCGCGCGCGCCTCGCGCGACAGGATCGGATGACAGGCGGTGAAGATCAGCCGCAGCAATTCATCGCCGATGTCGTCGTCGAGCGCGGCATCGAAATCGGGCACGATCTCCTGCTCCTGCAACATCTCCCGCGCCAGCATGTCGTGCTTGACGCTCAGCAACCTGCCGCGACGCAGATGATCGAGCGCCCGGCGCCGCGCCGATGTCATCAGCCAGGCGCCGGGATTGTCAGGGATGCCGGTGGCGGGCCACGCTTCCAGCGCCGCCACCAGCGCATCCTGGGTCAGCTCCTCCGCGAGCGGCACGTCGCGCAGCATCCGCGACAGCGTCGCGATCAGCCGCGGCTGCACCACACGCCAGGTGGCGTGGACAGTGGCACGGACGGCTTGATCGATGTCGGCGGCCGTCATCGCCGCCGACCGGGAGGCGCGCAGATGGCCATCAGGCGTGAGCGGCTACGGCCGATCTGGCATCGACCTCGCAGGCCCCGTCCACGCCCGGGGTGGCGAACGCCCGCAATTCGCAGGTCCCGTCCCAGCCCGGCATGTGATCGAGGTGTAGCTGCATGAACTCCTTGGCCATGGCCAGGGCCTCCGCCTTGTCGCGCAGCTCGAAAATGGCGTAGCCGCCGACCACTTCCTTGGCCTCGATGAAGGGACCGTCGATCACGCTGAGCTCGCCGTCGACGATGCGCACGCGCGCGCCAGTCGCAAGTGGCATCAGCCCGCCATTGTCGATCATCCGGCCGGCCTTGATTTCCCGCTCGGATATTTTCTGCATGGCCTCCATCAGCGCAGGGCTCGGGCCTTTCATCGGCTGACTGGAGGTGACGATGTACATGAACCGCATGCAACACTCCTGATAAGGCGAGACGCGGCCGGTTCGGCCGCGCGATCAGCTCGCTACCCAGATGACGATCCAGCCGGGGCCGGATCGACATGACCTCAGAAAAAATCGGGCACGGGACAAACTGCAGGGCAGAAAAGTCAACGAACGGGCGCCTATTGGCGCAGCAGGATCAAGGGGTCGGCCGTATCGGGAACCCGCCGCCATTGCGCATTGTCGTCGGCCTCGAACTGCCAGACCTCGCCGGATTTCGACATCAGGATGATCTGGCCGCGCTCGAGCCGCCATTGCGTCGGGTTGAACTGCGCAATGGCCGCATCGCATTTCGGCTTGAGGAAGACCTGGAAATTGTCCTGGTCGGCCTCGGTGTTGGTCAGTGTCAAGCCGCAGATCGGCTGGCCATTGCTCCGGACCATCGCCCAGTCGCCGATCATCTGGTCCATCGATTTCGCCATCGAGCGGGCGGCCGCGAGGTCTTGCAGGATATAGACGCCCTCACCTTGCCGGAGGCCCTCGAAGATGCCGGCCTCGACCTCGGTGAAGTCGATCACGGATTCGCCCGATGCGTCCTGCAGACGGACGATGTCGAGGCCCTTGATGTTCCAGGCGACGATGTCCTTGGTAAAGGGCAGCGCGCTCTTGCAGGCCGGCTCGAGCTCGAGCTTGAAGCCTTGCGCGGCGGCATCGCCCTTCATCGTGACGACGCAGGTCTTGCTGCGTTCGGTGGTCGAGAGCTCCCACTGCCCGACCATCTCCTTCTTCAGGGTCGTCGCATCCTGCGCATGCGCAATGCCGATCGCGGCCAAAAGGGCCGCGACGGCGAATGCAACCGCCCTGAGAATTTGCATCAGCGTCCCTTGAACGGGGTTTCGGCCACCGGCGTCAGCGGCGGCTTGCCGGAGAACCATGACTTGAGGTTGTCGACCACCAGCTGGTCCATGGCGTTGCGCGTCACCACCGAGGCCGAACCGATATGCGGCAGCAGCACGACGTTCTGCATGGCCTTGAGTTCATCTGGCACGTTCGGCTCGGCCGCGAACACGTCGAGGCCGGCGGCGAGGATGGTGCCTGATTTCAGCGCCTGGACCAGCGCCTGCTCGTCGACGACGGAACCCCGCGCGACGTTGACCAGCACGCCACGCGGGCCGAGCGCCTTGAACACCTCGGCATTGATCATCTTGTTGGTCGAGGCGCCGCCGGGCACGATCACGACGAGCGTGTCCACGGCTTTCGCCATCTCGATCAGATCAGGATAGTGCTTGTAGGTGACGTCCTTGGACGGATTGCGCGAGTGATAGACCACCGGCACCAGCGAGGCATCGAGCCGGCGCGCAATGGCCTGACCGATCCGGCCCATGCCGACGATGCCGACCTTGCGGTCGCGGAGCGAGCCGACACTGAGCGGATAGTTCTGCGTCTGCCAGAGGCCCGAACGCACATAGCGATCGGCCTTGATGAATTCGCGGACGGTGGAGATCAGAAGGCCCATCGCGACGTCGGCGACCTCCTCGGTCAGCACGTCGGGCGTGTTGGTGACGATGATATTGTGCTCGGCCGCGTATTTGGCGTCGATATGGTCGTAGCCGACGCCGAAGCTCGCCACCATCTCGATCTTGGGCAGCTGCGACAGCGAATCCCGGTCGGCGCGGACGGTGTGATAGGTCACGGCGACGCCGCGGATCTTGTCGCGGATCGCCGGCGTCAATCGCTCGAGGTCACCGTGTGTCTCGGCCTTGTGCACGACAAAATGATCGGAAAACCCGTTCTCGAGGATCGGCCGCGCCGGCCCATAGATCAGAAGGTCGATCTTGTCGGACGAAATCGAACCGGTAGACATCAGGTTTCCTTTCCAAGCGCGCTCTCATGCCAGCGCCGTAAAACGAGGTGGGAAATTAGCGCCAGCACCCCATAGATGACAATCCCGGCCAGCGACAACAACAACAGCGCTGCGAACATGCGGGGTATGTTCAGGCGATAGCCGGATTCCGCGATCCTATAGGCGAGGCCCGAGCCGGCGCCCGCCGTTCCCGCGGCGATCTCGGCCACGACGGCGCCGATCAGCGACAGGCCGCCGGCGATGCGCAGGCCGCCCAGAATATAGGGCAGCGCCGCGGGCAGCTTCAGGAAGCGCAGGGTCTGTGGCGGCGAAGCGCCATACAGCTGGAACAGGCCGGCGAGGTTGCGGTCGACCGAATTGAGCCCGAGCGTGGTGTTGGACAGCACCGGGAAGAACGCGACGATGAAGGCGCAGACGACCACGGCGGTCTGCTGCTCCAGATAGATCAGCAGCAGCGGTGCGATTGCGATGACAGGCGTCACCTGCAGCACGATCGCATAGGGGAACAGCGAATATTCCACCCATTTCGACTGGTTGAACAACAGCGCCAGCGCGATGCCGCCGATGCTTGCGGCGATGAACCCCTCAAGCGTCGTCAGCAGCGTGGTGGCGAGCGATTGCGACAACACGGCCCGGTCCTTGATCAGCGTCAGGACAATCGCCGACGGCGCCGGCAGCACATAGGGCGGAATCTCCCGGATGCGGACCACGAGCTCCCAGACGGCGAGGCCGGCCGCCAACACGATGACGGGCAGCACGAGGCGCACCGCGCTTTGTGCGCCTGATGGCTTTGCGGGGACCGGGGCTTGCGCGTTCATAGTGTCGACTGCCCTGAATAGGACGGCGCGAGCGCGGCCGAGACGCGCCGGCAATAATCCGAGTACGCCGCCGAGGTGCGAAACTCCTCGCCGCGCGGCTCGACGGCCTCGATGCGGATATCGGCCTGGATGCGGCCGGGCCGCGCCGTCATGACAACGACGCGCTGCGACAGATAGACGGATTCGAACACCGAATGGGTGACGAAGATGACGGTCTTGCCGAGGCCGCGCCACAATGCGAGCAGGTCGTTGTTGAGGCGGAAGCGCGTGATCTCGTCGAGCGCCGCGAACGGCTCGTCCATGAGCAGGATATCCGGATCGGTGACGAGCGCCCGGGCGAGCGACACCCGCATCTTCATGCCGCCGGACAATTCGCGCGGAAACGCGTCGGCGAAGTCGGCAAGCCCAACGCTCGCCAGCGCTGCGTCGGCGCGGGCCCGCCCTTCGGCCTTCGCGATGCCGCCAAGCTTCAGCGGCAGCCGCACGTTCTCGCGCACGCTGGTCCAGGGCATCAGGGTCGGCTCCTGGAACACGAAGCCGATGCCATGACCCGGCTGCAGCTCACCTTCGTGGCGCGACACCCGCACCGTGCCTGATGACGCCGTGCTGAGCCCCGCAATCAGCCGCAGCGCCGTCGACTTGCCGCAACCGGAGGGGCCGAGCAGCGAGATGAACTCGCCCCTGCGCACCGCGAGGTCGAGCGGACCGAGCGCCATGACGCCGTTGTCGTAAACCTTCGTCACGCCGCGCAGGCTGACGGCGAGCGCCGTCAGGCTGGCCTCGACCGTGGACGAAGGTTTGCTCTCTACCATCGTTCGCTGATCGTTGCGGGGCACGTCACCTCTCCCCATCGGGGAGAGGTCGGCGCGTAGCGCCGGGTGAGGGGACGCAGGTCCCGCGAGAGAGCGTAAGCCCTCACCCGCATCGCATCCAAGGATGCGATGCGACCTCTCCCTTCGGGAGAGGTGAACCCCGCCATCGGCATTGTCGGATTCGATCGCATGCGTTACGGCTTAGCCGGGCGCAGCTCGACGCCGACGCCCTTGTTGACGAAGCGCAACGTGTAGGACTTGCGGAAGTCGAGATCGCTCCTCACGACGCCCGCCTTCACCATCTTGTTGAAGAAGGACGTGTAACGCTCGTCGCTCATCGCGCCGATACCGGCCTTGAGGCTGTCGCCGGAATCGACGATGCCGTATTGCTTCATCTTGGCGACGGAATAGGCGAGCAGGTCGTCGGTCATTTCAGGATTGAGCTTCTTGATCATGGCATTGCCGGCGGAATTGTCGCCGTAGATGTAATTGTACCAGCCGACGATCGAGGCATCGACGAAGCGCTGCACCAGGTCCGGCTTCTTTTCGACAATGTCGCGGCGGGTCTCGATCAGCGTCGAATAGGTGTTGAAGCCGGCATCGGCGAGCAGGATGACGTTGGGCTTGAAGCCGGCGGCCTTCTCGACCGCGAAGGGCTCGGAGGTGACATAGCCCTGCATCGCGCTCTTGGGATTGGCGATGAAGGGCTGCGGGTTGAAATTATAGGGCCGGACGTTCTTCTCGCTGAAACCATATTCGGACTTGAGCCACTGGAAATAGCTGCTCATGCCCTCCTTGGAGACGAACAGCGTCAGCGGCTTGAGGTCCTCCAGCTTGGTGACCTTCGCATCGGGCTGCGACAGCAGCACCTGCGGGTCCTTCTGGAACATCGCGGCGATCGTTACCACGGGAACGTTGTTGGCGACCGCGTCGAACGACATCAGCGTGTTCGCGGCCATGAAGAAATCGATCTTGCCGGCGATCAGCAGCATCCGGTTGTTCTCGTTCGGCCCGCCCGGCACGATGCTGACGTCGAGGCCGTACTTCTTGTAGGTGCCGTCGGCAACGGCCTGGAAGAAGCCGCCATGCTCGGCCTCGGCGACCCAATTGGTGCCGAAGGTGACCTTGTCCAGGGTCTCGCTGCGCGCCGGCAGGATCGACACGAGAGAGGCCAGCAAGCCCGCCGTTAACGCTCGCCGCAGATGAGGGGGGCTCATGAATGCACTCCGTGGATCGCTTCTGGCCGATGTGACAACAACGCGATAAAACCGCAACATATCAGGGGACGCGAACCGGTCGGGCCCGCGTCCCCTGATAACCCCAAACTACGTGACAAATTCGGGCAAAGAAACCTTGATGACGCCTTCCCGCGAATGGAACGAAATCCGCTGGGCCGATGCTGCTCTCGCGGACACCGCGCGCTGGATCGCGGTGCTGCCCCTGGCGGCGACCGAGCAGCACGGCCCGCATCTGCCATACGAGACCGACGTGCTGATCGCCGAGGCCTATCTGGCACGCCTGCGCGAGCTGATGCCCGCGGCGCTTCCGGTGACGTTCCTGCCCGTCGAACCGGTCGGCATTTCCACCGAGCATATCGATTATCCGGGCACGCAGACGCTGCCGACCGAGGTGGCGCTGAAGCGCTGGACAGGTATCGGCGAGGACATCGCGCGACGCGGCGTCAAGAAGCTCGTCATCATCACCAGCCATGGCGGCAACAGCGCAGCGATGATGCTGGTGGCGCAGGACCTTCGCGCGCATCAGAAACTGTTCGTGGTGACGACGTCGTGGTCGCGGCTGTCTGCTGCGGAAAAGCTGTTCCCATCAGACGAAGTGCGCCACGGCATTCACGGTGGCGCAATCGAGACCTCGATCATGCTGGCGCGCTATCCGGACCAGGTGCGCACTGACGCGATCGCGGATTTTCCCGCGAGCAGTATCGCGATGGAGCAACAATATCGCTGGCTCTCGACACAGCGGCCCGCACCCTTTGCCTGGCAGGCACAGGATCTCAACGCGAGCGGCGCCGTCGGTAACGCGACGCTGGCGGTGGCAGCAAAGGGCGATCAACTGCTCGACCAGGGCGCGCGCGCGTTTTGCGAGCTGCTGGCTGAAGTCGATAACTTCGACGTGAGCAGGCTCGCCAAGGGCCCTCTTGGGTAGCCGACATCTTGTTGGAATTGCTTCGGAAAGAGCGGGATTCGCGAGCTGCCTGAAGCGCCTTCGAACCTGATCCGGCAAGTCTCCGTCCAATTGGGCACGCGGACCACAACGGACCGCCTCAACCCGGATGGAGTTTCACATGTCGATCAAGACCAAGATTGCCGCTGTCGCTCTCGCAGCCCTCACCGTCACCGCTGGCATTGCGTCCACGACCTCGACTGCTCAGGCCAAGCCGCTCGGCTGGGGCTGGGGCGTCGGAGCCGGCATCGCCACCGCCGCCATCGTCGGCACCGCGATCGCCGCCAGCAACCAGCCCTATTATTACGACTATCACCGCTGCGGC
Source organism: Bradyrhizobium guangzhouense (assembly GCF_004114955.1). Classification (NCBI taxonomy): domain Bacteria; kingdom Pseudomonadati; phylum Pseudomonadota; class Alphaproteobacteria; order Hyphomicrobiales; family Nitrobacteraceae; genus Bradyrhizobium; species Bradyrhizobium guangzhouense. The sequence continues at coordinate 897,024 of NZ_CP030053.1, read as the reverse complement.
TGGTCCCCCCGCTACAACGCCTTCGGGCAGTACGTCGGCAGCGTTCGCACCTGCTACTGAATGTTGAGGCCGATCTAAGTGGATCCCGCGTCCGACACGGGCGCCTCATCCACCCCGTGTCGTGCCCCGACCCGCCCGGTTGTCCCCCCGGGCGGGTCATCCTTTTTCGGGGCCGGGAATTCGTTGCAATACCGTCACATAAGGATGCGAACCATCTCTGCGACATTCTGGCCGAGTTGCTATTGCGAATTATTAGCAATAAGGTCCGAACGAATGCGGGGCGGGGATGAAATCGCGTCGAAACGAATTCATCTCGTTCGATCGCGTGACCAGCCAAGACCCTGATGACAGGACCGCCGCGATTCGGCAGGGATGTCGCGGCGGCGAGGTTACATTCGCGTCTTTGGGGGCGTGCGTTTTGACGTTGAGAAGTCATCGTTGCCGGTATTTGCGGACAGCCGCGGCGCTCGCCTCGGGTGTGCTCGTGCTGCCGGCTGCCGGCCTTGCCGCCGACCTGCCGCTGAAGGCGCGCGCCGCGAAGACCGTCTACGACTGGACCGGCTTCTATGTCGGCGGCCACGTTGGTTACGGCGATGCGGGCTTCGGTCCCGGCACCAATCCCCTGCCCGAGCAGGGCGCGCTGCTGCCTCACAGCGCAACAGGTTTCAGCGGCGGCTATCAGCTCGGCTATAACAGGCAACTCGCCAATGGCGTGGTGCTCGGCATCGAGGCCGATTCGACCTTCACGGCGCCGACTGACGGTCCTGCACTGGCGCGCTCACCGGCACCGTTCAACACCACAATCGACTACGTCGGCACCGTGCGCGGCCGCGTCGGTTATGCCTTCGACCGCTTCATGCCCTACGTCACCGGTGGTGTCGCCTGGGGCCACACGCACATCAACGTCAACGACACGGACGGCGTCACGCCGCTCTTCCCTGTCGGTCACTATCAGGCCGGATGGACGGCGGGCCTCGGTCTCGAATACGCCGTCAGCGGCAATTGGACCGCGAAGGCCGAATACGAGTATGTCGACCTCTCCCGCAAGAGCTACGACCTCAGCGGCTTTGGCCTCGGCAGCGTCAACGTCGATCCGCGTATCCATCTGTTCAAGCTTGGCCTGAACTACCAGTTCGGCGACACGCCGTGGATGCCGGCGGTCGGCAAGCCCAAGCTGCCTGAGTCCGACGACTGGAACGTCCACGCGCAGACGACTTTGCTGCCGCAAGGCTATGGACCGATCCATTCGCCCTATGCGAGCCCGCAGAGCCTGCCCGGCCGCGGCCAGTTCCAGGCGACATGGACCACGACGGCGTTCCTGGGCGCGCGGCTGTGGGACGGCGGAGAAATCTATTTCGATCCAGAGCTCGCGCAGGGCTTTGGCCTCAACGGCACGCTCGGCCTTGCCGGCTTCTCCAACGGCGAAGCGCAGAAGGCGGGCGCGCCATTCCCGAAGATCCGCGCGCAGCGCTACTACCTCAAGCAGACCTTCGGGCTCGGCGGCGAGCAGGAAGCGGTCGAGGACGGACCGAACCAACTGGCCGGCAAGCACGATGTCGACCGCGTCACGCTGATCGTCGGCCGCTTCGCCGTCGGCGATTTCTTCGACGGCAACTCCTACGCAAAAGACCCGCGCGCCGACTTCATGAACTGGGCGATGTGGTCGTCGGCGGCCTACGACTTCCCCGCCGACCTGCCCGGCTACACGCGCGGCGGCGTGGTCGAGCTCAATCGCAAGGACTGGGCGATCCGCGCCGGCTTGTTCCAGGTGCCGTCGGCGCCGAACAGCGATTTGCTGACCTTCAAGACCGGCGGCTCGGTGGTCGAGTTCGAGGAGCGCCATACGCTGCTCGAGCAGCCCGGCAAATTGCGTATCGGCGTGTTCGCCAACAGCGGCAACACCGCAAACTACCGCGAGGTCGTGGATCTGGCTGCGGCCAATCCGGCGCTGGATATCAATACCATCACCACAGCCGATCAGCGCACCCGGCTCAAATACGGCTTCTATGTCAATCTCGAGCAGCAGATCGTCAACGACGTCGGACTGTTCGCGCGGGCGAGCTGGAATGACGGCCAGAACCAGATCCTGTCCTTCACCGACATCGACCGAAGCCTGTCGGGCGGCCTGTCGATCAAGGGCAGCCACTGGGGACGTCCTGACGACACGGTCGGCATCGGCGGTGCCATCAACGCCCTGTCATCAGCGCATCGCGACTTCCTCGCAGCTGGCGGCACGGGCCTCCTGATCGGCGACGGCCAGCTCAACTATCGGACCGAACGCATCCTCGAAGCGTATTACGCTTATTCGGTGATCAAAGGGGTGACGCTGACCGGCGACTATCAATTGATCACAAACCCGGCCTATAACGCCGATCGTGGACCGGTCTCGATCTTCTCGGGCCGACTGCACGCCGAGTTCTAAGACCAGAATTGTTGCCCAGAAGGCGGGCCCATGAAGCCAAGAGATATCCGCACGGCCGCGATCGGCCGGGCGCTACGCCCCAATGTCTGGGATATCGTCGCCCTGATCCTCGTGATCGGGGCCATGGTGCTGATCGTCTATGGCGGCGAGCAGACCGTCGCGCCCTTGTCCGAGCTGGAGCGCACCCCGGTCTCGCTCGATCCGGCAAACCTGCCGCTCTATGCGCTGCGCACCGTGTTGCGGATGCTGCTCGCGATCGTTTGCTCGACGATCTTCACCTTCATCTACGCCGCGATTGCCGCCAAGAGCCGACGTGCAGAGATGGTCATGATCCCGGTGCTGGACATCCTCCAGTCGGTGCCGATCCTGGGCTTTCTGACCTTCACGGTCGTCTTCTTCATGAATCTGTTTCCGAGCCAGGTGCTCGGTGCCGAGCTCGCCTCGGTGTTCGCGATCTTCACGAGCCAGGCCTGGAACATGACGTTCAGCATGTACCAGTCGATGCGAAACGTGCCGAAGGACCTGGAAGAGGCGACGCAGAGCTTTCATCTCTCGGAGTGGCAGCGCTTCTGGCGCCTCGACGTGCCCTTCGCGATGCCGGGACTGATCTGGAACGCGATGATGTCGATGTCGGGCGGCTGGTTCTTCGTGGTCGCCTCGGAAGCGATCACCGTCGGCAACACCACGGTGACCCTGCCGGGTGTCGGATCCTATGTCGCGCTGGCGATCCAGCAGCGCGATTTGCCGGCGATCTTCTACGCGATCCTCGCCATGCTGCTCGTCATCATCGCCTATGATCAACTGCTGTTCCGGCCCATCATTGCCTGGGCCGACAAATTCCGCTTCGAGCAGACCGCGTCCGGCGAGCCACCCACCTCATGGATGCTGGACCTGTTTCGGCGAACCCGCGCCCTGCGTGCGGTGACGCTGCCCTTCTCCGCGATCAATCGCGTCGTTTCGAATTTGCGCATCTCGTTGCCCAGGCTAAGGGAAGCAACGAAGAGCAAGGGCCAACCTTCTCGATTGATCGACGGACTCTGGCTGGCCGTCATCCTCGCCGGCACGGCCTACGCCGCCTGGCTGACCTATCGCTATCTGTCGGCAAGTCTGGGCTTGAGCGATGCGCTGGTCGTGATCCGCGACGGGTTGATTACGCTGCTGCGCGTCATCGTCCTGATCAGCCTGGCGACCCTGGTCTGGGTACCGATCGGCGTCTGGATCGGCTTGCGTCCCAAGCTGGCCGAGCGCATCCAGCCGCTGGCGCAGTTTCTCGCTGCGTTCCCCGCCAACCTCGCCTTTCCGGTCTTCGTCGTCGCCATCGTGAGCTTCAAGCTCAATCCGAACGTCTGGCTGAGCCCGCTGATGATCCTGGGCACGCAATGGTACATCCTGTTCAACGTCATCGCCGGCGCCAGCGCCTTTCCGAGCGATCTGCGCGAGGCCGCGAGCAGCCTTCATCTCGGCGGATGGCGCTGGTGGTTCAAGGTGATCCTGCCCGGCATCTTTCCTTATTACGTCACCGGCGCGATCACCGCGTCCGGCGGCTCCTGGAATGCGTCGATCGTCGCCGAAGTGGCCAGCTGGGGCGACACGCATCTGAACGCGACCGGGCTCGGCGCCTATATTGCATCCGCGACCGAAGCGGGCGATTTCAGGCGTGTCGTTCTCGGGATCGCCACGATGTGCATTCTGGTGACGCTGTTCAATCGCCTGGTTTGGCGACCGCTCTACGCCTTCGGCGAACGCCGCCTGCGGCTTGGCTGACGAGGAGACCATCATGCTCGATCATCCCCCTGCGCTCATCGATATCCGTGGTGTCTGCCGCTCCTTTCCGAAGGGCAGCGGCGAGGAGCTGCTGGTGCTGGAGAAGGTCGATCTGACGATCCGCTCCGGCGAGATCGTCGGCTTGCTGGGCCGCTCCGGCTCCGGCAAATCGACGCTGCTGCGGATCATCGCCGGTCTCGTCGCCCCGTCGACGGGACAGGCGACCTGCCGGGGCGAGATCATCGCGGGACCGCCGAACGGCGTCGCCATGGTGTTTCAGTCGTTCGCGCTGTTCCCCTGGCTGACGGTGCTGCAAAACGTCGAGCTCGGACTGGAGGCGCTCGGCGTCGACGCGACCGAGCGCCGCAAGCGCGCGCTCGCGGCGATCGACCTGATCGGCCTCGACGGATTCGAGTCGGCCTTTCCCAAGGAATTGTCGGGCGGCATGCGCCAGCGCGTCGGCTTTGCCCGCGCGCTGGTCGTGCATCCGGACCTGCTGCTGATGGACGAACCGTTTTCGGCGCTCGACGTGCTCACGGCGGAAACGCTGCGTACCGACCTGATCGATCTCTGGATCGAGGGTCGATTGCCGATCAAGTCGGTATTGATGGTCACGCACAATATCGAGGAAGCGGTCCTGATGTGTGATCGCATTCTGGTGTTCTCGTCGAACCCGGGACGGGTCGCCGCAGAGATCAAAGTCGATCTGCCGCATCCGCGCAATCGGCTGGATCCGGTCTTCCGGCAATTGGTCGACAGCATCTATGCCCGCATGACCCAGCGTCCCGAGGCCAGGCCCGCTTCGATCGAGGGCATTCCGGGCACCGGCATCGGCATGGTTCTGCACCATGTTTCATCGAACGTCCTTTCAGGCCTGATCGAGACGTTGTCCGGGCCGCCGTACAACGGCCACGCCGACCTGCCTGTGCTTGCCGGCAGTCTCCAACTGGAAGCGGGCGAGATCATCCACTTCGGCGAGTCCCTTCAATTGCTGCGGTTCGCCCAGTTGAGTGAAGGCGATCTCGTGCTATCGGATGCCGGCAACCGGTTTGCCAATCTTGAAACCGACGCCCGCAAGAAACTTTTTGCCGAGCATGCACTCACCTTTGTTCCAGTGATGGCCCTGATCAAGCGTGTGCTCGATGAACGCACGTCCCACACCGCGCCCGTCGCTCGTTTCCGGAATGAATTGGAGGACTACATGTCCGAGGAAGACGCCGAGGACACGTTGAAGACGATCGTCTCGTGGGGCCGCTATGCCGAGCTGTTCGCCTATGACGAGCAATCGGACACGTTCAGCCTCGAAAACCCCGGCGAAAGCAGCTGAACTTGACCTGCGACAATTTGGTCGGAACCGGGCAAAGCGCGCATCGCTTTCATATATAAGGGGCTTGGTCCGGCGTCCGCCGGGCTCATCGTCCCTCGTCCTTGCGCACAATGTTGTCCGTCGAACTCATCATCGTCGTCGTCCTGATCGTCATCAACGGCCTGCTCTCCATGTCGGAACTGGCCGTGGTCTCATCGCGCCCGGCGCGGCTGTCGCTGCTGGCGGCCAAGGGCGTGCGCGGGGCCGAGCGCGCGCTGACATTGGCTGCCGATCCCGGAAAGTTTCTTTCGACCGTGCAGATCGGCATCACGCTGGTCGGAGTGCTCTCCGGCGCCTTCTCGGGCGCGACGCTGGGGCAGCGGCTGACGCAATGGCTGGTCGAGCTCGGCCTGTCCTCGGGCATCGCCGACATCGTCGGTGTCGGCATCGTCGTCACCATCATCACCTATGCGACGCTGATCGTCGGCGAGCTGGTGCCGAAGCAGGTGGCGCTGCGCGATCCTGAAAGCATCGCGGTCAAGGTTGCGCCGGCGATGCATGTGCTGGCGCGGGTCTCGCTGCCGCTGGTGTTTCTGCTCGACGTCTCCGGCAAGCTGATCCTCACGCTGCTCGGTCGCGGTGGCAAGGCCGAAGAGAAAGTGTCGGAGGACGAGATCCATCATCTCGTCAACGAGGCCGAAAGCGCCGGCGTACTCGAGCCCGGCGAGAAGGAAATGATCGCGGGCGTGATGCGGCTCGGCGACCGCCCCGTCGGCGCGGTGATGACGCCGCGCACGGAGGTCGACGAGGTCGACCTGAACGATGATCAGGACGTGATCCAGGCGCTGATCGCCAAGAGCCCGCATTCGCGCTTTCCGGTCTGCGACGGCGATCGCGACAAGCCGATCGGCGTGCTCCAGGCCAAGGATCTGCTCATCGCCTATATGCGCGAGCGAACGCCCGATCTGCGCGCGCTGGTCCGCGAGACGCCGATCATTCCGGCGTCCGCGGACGCGCGCGACGTGCTCGCGATCCTGAAGGCCGCGCCCGTGCATATCGGCCTCGTCCATGACGAATACGGCGCGTTCGAAGGCGTGGTGACCGCGGCCGACATTCTCGAATCGATCGTCGGGGCGTTTCACTCGGAGGAAGGCCCGCCGGAACCGGCCTATGTCAGGCGTGCGGATGGCTCGCTGCTCGTCTCGGGCTGGATGCCGGTCGACGAGTTCGGCGAGCTGTTGAGCGTCGAGCTGCCGCCGCACCACCGCTACAACACCGTTGCCGGCCTGGTGCTGCAGCAATTCACCGTGCTGCCCAATGTCGGCGACGCCTTCGACTTCGCCGGCTGGCATATCGAGGTGGTCGATCTCGACGGCCGGCGGATCGACAAAATTCTGGCGAGCCGGCGGGGTGAGGTGGAGACGGGGTAGCAGCCGGCAGTGAGTGAGAGCGCAAATCGCCGCGCCAACCCCCGCCGTCGTCCCGGCGAAGGCCGGGACCCATACCGCGCGATCTATCGAGAGTGCGCAGGTCGCCGTACCGCGTAACGATCAATCTTCGCCAGACTCATGCTGCGGCGTATGGGTCCCGGATTGCGCTTCGCTTGTCCGGGACGACGGCGGAGTTCGTGGTTCGCGCTCTCACCAAACGCCCACCTCACCCGAACCGCACCCCGATCCGCTTCTCCTTGCGCCACACCACGGTGCAGGGCAGGTGCACACCCTCGGCCTTGATGTTCAAGGTGAAGTGCTCGGGAATGCCGACCGGGCTGGTGACGTCGAGGGCGGCGCCGGTGTCGGAGAAATTGCGGACGGTGCAGTCGATCGCGCCGCCGCCGAACTCGATGGTTCCGGCCTTCAATACGCGGTGCCTGGCCTTGCTGCGGCGCTCTTCGTCCATGACGACATTTTACACCCGAAGCTGACACAAGGGTTAAAATGCAACCCTGATGCCGACCAATTTGGCCGCCGCGGACGTGGCGCTATCGTGCCGTCAGGCGGGAGCCTCACAGCACCGGCTGGAACGACGCCGCCTGGGCCATCCGCCAGGCATCGCGGAACCGGGGATCCTCGGTGCCTTCGAGCAACTCGCCCGGACGCAGCGCCGGATAGAGCTGCGCGAAGGATTGCACCTTGGTCGTCGAGGTCCGCTGACTGAAATGGATCGGGCGCAGCTCCTGCGGATGTTCGAGACCGGCCGCGGCGATCAGCTCGGTCAGCGAGTGCAGCGTGGCGTGGTGATAATTGTGTACGCGGTCGATCTTGAGCGGCACGTAGAGCGCGCGCGCCCGGGTCGGGTCCTGGGTGGCGACGCCGGTCGGGCAGCGGTCGGTGTGGCAGCTCAGCGACTGGATGCAGCCGAGCGAGAACATGAAGCCGCGCGCCGAATTGCACCAGTCGGCGCCGATCGCCATGGCGCGTGCCATGTCGAAGGCGGTTGCGATCTTGCCGGAGGCGCCGAGCCGGATGCGGTCGCGCGCATTGATGCCGACCAGAGCGTTGTGAACGAAATTGACGCCCTCGCGCATCGGCATGCCCAGATGGTCCATGAATTCGAGCGGCGCCGCGCCGGTGCCGCCTTCATTGCCGTCGACCACGATGAAGTCAGGGTAGATGCCGGTCTCCAGCATCGCCTTGCAGATCGCCAGGAATTCCCAGGGATGGCCGATGCAGAGCTTGAAGCCGGCAGGCTTGCCGCCCGAGAGCCGTCGCATCTCGGCGATGAACTGCATCATGCCCGTGGGGGTCGAGAAAGCGCGATGCGAGGCCGGCGAGATGCAATCCTCGCCCATCGCGACGCCGCGGATCTTGGAGATTTCTTCCGAGACTTTCGCCGCCGGCAGCACGCCGCCATGGCCGGGCTTGGCACCCTGGCTGATCTTGAGCTCGACCATCTTGATCTGGTCCTGGCTCGCAACGCGCGCGAATGCCTCCGGATCGAAGGTGCCGTCGAGATGGCGGCAGCCGAAATAGCCGGAACCTATCTCCCAGATGACATCACCACCCATCTCGGCGTGATAGGGGCTGAAGCCGCCCTCCCCGGTGTCGTGGGCGAAGCCGCCTTTCCTGGCGCCGGCATTGAGCGCGCGCACGGCATTGGGGCTCAGCGCGCCAAAGCTCATGGCCGAGATGTTGAACACCGAGGCCGAATAGGGCTTTGCGCAGTCCGGCCCGCCGATGGTGACGCGAAACTTCTCCTCGGCATGCGCCTTCGGCGCCACCGAGTGATGCATCCACTCATAGCCCTCGCGGTAGACGTCCTCCTGGGTGCCGAACGGACGCTTGTCGAGCTGCATCTTGGCGCGCTGATAGACCACTGCGCGCGTGTCGCGCGAGAACGGCATGCCGTCCTTCTCGCTCTCGAAGAAGTACTGCCGCATCTCCGGGCGAATTTCCTCCAGGAGGAAACGGATATGCGCCGAGATCGGATAGTTGCGCAGCACCGCGTGACTCTTCTGCATGAGATCGCGGACGCCGAGCAGCGTCAGCGCACCGAAGATGCAGATCGGGACCAGCAGGATGTCGAAGATCCTGCGGTCCGCGATGGCGATGCCGATCAGGAGCGCGGTGACGACCGCGCAGATCGTCAGAATGATGAAGCGCGGCGAGAACGGCAGCAGGAGGGTCTCCATGATCCCTTCTTCCGCCAACGGCAAACGTTTGGGCGATTCCTGCGTCTTGTTGTTGTCGGCCACGATTCCCACCCTCTCGCCAGCATCAGGCGGTACGATACGCCCGCACCTGTCATACGGATATGACGCAGCGCTTGTTTCAGGCTAGCGAATTCGGCTGGGATAAATCAATCCACCGAGAGGTCAGGCCTGCTGCACTGCAGCAGTAGCGGGGATGAGGATCGCTCGCCGCGGAAGAGGCTGTGCCCACCGCCGTCGTCCTGGCGAAAGCCAGGACCCATTACCCCTAAACGAGGTTGTGCGAAGACTGACAACGGCCAGTCTTCGCCAAATTGGACTCGGTGGCTATGGGTCCCGGCTTTCGCCAGGACGACACCGAGACGGCGCCGCGAGAGCGAGCGCCATTCAGCGCTCGACGAAGGCCTTCTCGATCACGAAATGGCCGGGCTTGTTGCCGCTTCCCTCGACGAAGTCGCGGCTTTCGAACATCGCCTTCAGCTCTTCCAGCATCGCCGGGCTGCCGCACATCATGATGCGGTCGGTCTCGATGTTGAGGGGGCCTTGGCCGATGTCGTTGAAGATCTGCTCGGAGTTGATGAGGTCGGTGATGCGGCCGCGGTTCTTGAACGGCTCGCGGGTCACGGTCGGATAATAGATCAGCTTGTCGGCGAGCAGCTCGCCGAACAGCTCGTCCTCGCGCAAATTCGCGACCAGCTTCTCGCCATAGGCGAGCTCGGAGACCTGGCGACAGCCGTGCACCAGCACGATGCTCTCGAACTGCTCGTAGACCTCGGGGTCCTTGATCAGGCTAGCGAAGGGCGCAAGGCCGGTGCCGGTCGAGAGCAGCATCAGCCGCTTGCCGGGGATGAGGTTGTCGGTGATCAGCGTGCCGGTCGCCTTGCGGCCGACCAGGATGGTGTCGCCTTCCTTGATCTTCTGCAGACGTGAGGTCAGCGGACCGTCCTGCACCTTGATCGAGAAGAACTCGAGCTCTTCCTCGTGATTGGCGCTGGCCATGCTGTAGGCGCGCAGCAGCGGACGGCCGTCGACTTCGAGGCCGATCATCGCGAACTGGCCGTTCTGGAAGCGGAAGCCGGTGTCGCGCGTGGCGCGGAAGCTGAACAGTGTGTCGGTCCAATGCTGGACGGAAAGAACCTTCTCTCGGTAAAACGCGCTCATGATTTTCGATATTCCGAATGTCTTGCGGTTTTCGGGCAAAAGCGTTGCCCGGCCCTGAAAACGGGGCGGACACCATTGCCATGGCGGAGGATTTCGAGTGTGTGATCTACGCCATTGAGACCAATAATCAACCTCGTTCCGGATGCAATTGATGCCGGTCAAACCGGCATTTGCGGCGGAAATGGTCACATCATTAACGGATCTGCTGTCCGGCGCGCACATCCGGCAATTTCTTTTCCCGTTCGGGCGCCAAAGCAGCACTTAATTTCCATCGCGCTCGCGAGAATTTCATTAAGAATAGCTCTGACTTTCACCCTGCTTTGGCGCGATTTCCCGCATTTTTGCGGCTTTTGGCGCCCGGAACGATCAGGACATGGCGACCAGCGAGCGAATCTTCGTCCAGGCGATCAGAGGCTATGGCGCGCGCCATGGCATCGACGTGGACGTTCGCGCCGGCGGCTGGCTGATCGCGATGCGCCGCGGCGAGATGCGTCGCTTCGCCTTCGGCTACGACATCGGCCTCAACAGCGCGATTGCGCATCGTCTCGCCAACGACAAATCGGCGACATCAGAAGCGCTGTCGCTCGCCGGCGTGCCTTGCATTCCCCATCACCTCTTCCTCAACCCGAAACTGGGCGGGAAGGTTGTCGGTCCCGCCTGGCGAGAGGCCATGCTCGAGCTACTTCGCGCCGATCCGCAGGGCGTGGTGCTGAAGCCGAATGAAGGGACATCGGGGCGCTCGGTGTTCAAGGTGACGACAGCCGCAGAGCTCGATCACGCGGTGGGCGAGGTCTTTTCGATGAGCACCGGGCTCGTGATCTCGCCTTACGTCGCGATCGAGGAGGAGGTCCGTGTCATCCTGCTCGATGATGCGCCCCTCATCGTCTACAGCAAGCAGCGCGGCAACGATTGGCGACACAATCTCGATGCTGGCGCAAAGCCGGTGTTGCTGGAGGAAGGTGGGGTGCGCACGGCTTGCGTGAAGCTCGCTGTCGATGCGGCGCGCGCCATCGGCATTACTTTTGCGTCGATCGACGTGGTGCGCGTGGATGGCGCCTGGCGCGTGCTGGAAATCAATTCGGGCGTGATGATGGAGGCGCTGGCAAAGCTGCATCCGAAGCTGGTGCAGGCGACGTATGATGCGGCGCTGGATCGGGTGTTTGGGCGGAGTTAGTAGCCGCGGGCGCGGTGAGACGGGTGAGGGTCTCTCTCCTCAACGTAAATCTAACGCGTGGATAGATACCCCTCATCCGGCGCTTCGCGCCACCTTCTCCCACAAGGGGAGAAGGAAGTAAGAGCTAATTGTTCGCGCTGGCGGAATCGTCCATCGCCTTGAAGGCTTCCTCCAGCTGCAGCGAGATCGGCACGTTCATTTTCTCGCCGGTCGGCATGCGCGCGATGAACCATTTGTTGTAGAGCGGCACGAGATCGTGGTTGGAGCCGAGCTTGCGGAAGGTGCGCTCGACCACGGCCGCCAGTTGCGGCTCGCCCTTGCGGAACATGATGCCGTAGGGATCATAGGACAGGTAATCGCCGGTCACGCGGAACTTGTCCTGCGACTTGTGGCGGACGATCAGGCCCGAGAGCAGAATGTCGTCGGTCGCGAACGCGTCGGCCTTGCCGTCGACCAGCATCTGGTACGACTGCTCATGGTCGGCGCCGACGACGATGTTCAGGTCCAGCGAAAGCTTCTTGTCCGCCGCCTGGATCGCCTGCTCGTTGGTGGTGCCTTTCGTCACCACGATGGTCTTGCCCTTCAGGTCCGTCAGCTGCTGGACGCTGGAGGCCTTCGGCACCATCAGCTTGGTGCCGGCAACGAACATCAGCGGCGAGAAGGCGACACGCCTGCCGCGCTCGGAATTGGCGGTGGTCGAGCCGCATTCCAGATCGATCTTGTTCTGGAGAATGGCGTCAATGCGGTCGTCGGAAGTGACCTTGACGTAGGCGATCTTCAGATCGGGGTCGTCGACCTCGACGCCGATCTCCTCGACGATGGCCTCGCACAGTTCGAGGCTGTAGCCGATCGGCCGGCCCGACGGGTCGAGGAAGGAGAACGGCGGCGAGCTCTCGCGATAGCCGAGCCGCACGGTGTGCGCGTTCTTGATGGCCGATAGCGTCGGGCTAAGCCCTTCGCCGCCACTGCTCTGGGCGGAGGCACCCGTTGCCAGCAGACACGCTGCCAGCAACAGGCCGCTCGAAATCGCCGTCAAAGGGCGCATGACGCACTCCCGTCAATGACCGGCCATCGCGGGCACTTCGCCCGGCACCATGTCCTCGGGCACGACGTCGCCCGGCCCCATCGCATGCTCGGGCCCGAGCTCGCCTTCCCACTTCGCCACGACCGAGGTCGCCAGCGTGTTGCCGATCACGTTGGTGGCGCTGCGGCCCATGTCGAGGAAAGTGTCGATGCCCATGATCATGAGCAGGCCCGCCTCGGGAATGTTGAACTGCGACAGCGTCGAGGCGATCACGACGAGGGAGGCGCGCGGCACGCCGGCGACGCCCTTCGAGGTGATCATCAACGTCGCCAGCATCGCGAGCTGCGTGCCGAGCGGCATGTCGATGTGGTAGCTCTGCGCGATGAAGATGCTCGCGAAAGTGCAGTACATCATCGTGCCGTCGAGGTTGAAGGAATAGCCGAGCGGCAGCACGAAGCTCGATATCCGTGACGAAGCGCCGAAGCGGTTGAGCCCTTCGAGCGTCTTCGGGTAGGCCGCTTCCGAGCTCGCGGTGGAGAACGCGATCATCAAGGGCTCGCGGATCAGCCGCAGCAGATGGCTGTAGCGCGGCCCGATGACGATGAAGCCGACCATCACCAGGATGCCCCAGAGGATGAACAGCGAGAGATAGAAGCCGCCCATGAACACGATGAGCTTCCAGAGCACCAGCAGGCCGTTCTTGGCAACGGTGGCGGTGATGGCCGCCCAGACCGCGAACGGCGCGAACATCATCACATAGCTCGTCACCTTCAGCATGATGTGGCCGAGATCGTCGATCAGCGACAGGATCTGCTTGGATCGCTCCGGCAATGCGCCCATCGCCACCGAGAAGAACACGGCGAAAATCACGATCTGGAGGATCTCGTTCTGCGCCATCGCGTCCGCAATCGAGGTCGGGATCAGATGGGTCAGGAACTTCTCGATCGAGAAGGCCGAGACCGGCAGGCCGGTCGACTGCGCCTTGTCTGGCAGCGTGCCGGGGAAATTCGAGCCGGGCTGAAGCAGATTGACCATCACGAGGCCGAGCATCAGCGAGACGAAGGACGCGCTGATGAACCAGCCCATGGTCTTGGCGAAGATGCGCCCGAGCTTCGAGCCCGACCCCATGTGGGCGATGCCGCCGACCAGGGTCGCGAACACCAGCGGCGCGATGATCATCTTGATCAGGCGCAGGAAGATCACGGCGACGAGGTTGATGGAGGAGGCCCAGTCGCCCCGCGTGTCGGGCAGGAAATTGTAGATCGCGGAGCCCATGACGATGCCGAGCACCATCGCGGCCAGAATGTATTGTGTAAACCTGTTCGACATTGAAAGACCCCCACACAACCGGCCGCTTGATGATGTCGCAGATATGACAGCGACGCAACACGCTTTGCGTGCGGTCGCTCGAGCCGGATGTTCCCGTTGCGAAACTGCACGCGGCGATCTAGCCTTCATGCAGCGCACAACGAATGCGGCTTGCACGTTTTGTTTGCGGCAAGTGCTTCAATAAACATCAAACAATCAGAGAGGGAACGCCATGACCGGAAGCGTCAATCGCCAAATTCTTCTGGTGGAAAAGCCGAGCGGAAAGCTCGGCCCCGAGCACTTCAAGATGGTCGATGGCACAGTGCCGGAACCAAAGGACGGCGAGGCCCTGCTGCGCGTGCGTTACATCTCGCTCGACGCCGCCAACCGCGCCTGGATGCATGGCGCGACTTATCGTTCGGCGGTCGAAGCCAACAGCGTGATGGCCGGCGGCGGCATCGCCGAGGTGGTCAGTTCGAAAGCGCCCGAGCTTGCGCCCGGCGACATCGTGTTCGGCGACACCGGATGGCAGGAGTTTGCAGCAGTGCCTGCAAGGCAATTGACGAAAATGCCGAAGCTCGAGCCGATGACGCATCTGCTCAGCGTGTTCGGCATTGCCGGCCTCACCGCCTATTTCGGACTGCTCGAGGTCGGCAAGCCCAGGGAGGGCGAGACGGTCGTGGTCTCCGCGGCCGCGGGCTCGGTCGGCTCGATCGTCGGACAGATCGCCAAGATCAAGGGATGCCGCGTCGTCGGCATCGCCGGCGGCGCCGACAAGTGCCGATGGCTGACGTCAGAGCTCGGCTTCGATGCCGCCGTCGACTACAAGGACGGCGCGGTGTTCAAGGCGCTGCGCGCGGCAGCTCCCAAAGGCATCGACGTCTATTTCGACAATGTCGGCGGCGACATTCTGGAAGCCTGCCTGCCGCAGATGAACAATTACGGCCGCATCGCCTGCTGCGGCGCGATCTCGCAATATGACGGTGCGCCGTCGGCACACGGCCCGCGCGGCGTGCCCGGCCTGATCGTGGTGAAGCGTCTTGTGATGCAGGGCTTCATCGTGATGGACTACATGAAGGAGAGCCAGCGCGCGCTCGCAGATCTCCAGGCCTGGGTGAAATCCGGCAGGCTGAAGGTGCAGGAAGACATCATCGACGGATTGCAGAACACGCCGAAGGCGCTGATCGGACTGCTCGCCGGCGAGAACCGCGGCAAGCGCATGGTCAAGCTCTGATGACGTAGTTACGTCGCAATTCCGCGGGCATTATCTACTTGCGGTAGTGGCCAAAGCGGCCAAGATACCGCTCGCGAGGCATCACTCGCGACGATTGCATTTGCATTACATTTAGAAAATCGTCGGCGTCACCGACAGGGCAGGAATTCACTCAAATGTTCAACACGTTGAAACATGCATCGACGCGTCACGCGTTGCTCGCCGCAGCACTCTTCGCAACCGCAACAAGCGCATTCGCGCAGGCGCCGACCGAAGCGCAGAAGAGCGCCATTCGTTCCGCATGCCGCTCGGACTTCATGACGCATTGCGCGAGCGTGACGCCTGGCGGCGTCGAAGCGTATCAATGTTTGCAGGGTCATATGTCGAGCCTGTCGGCGGGATGCCAGACGGCTGTTCGCGCCGTGGAGCCGGCGGCGGCACCCAAGACTGAAGCTGAGCCCGCCAAATCCGAGCCTGCCAAATCCGAGCCTGCCAAGTCTGAGCCTGCCAAGCCTGAACCAGCAAAGACCGAAGCTGCGCCGGCGCCTCAACCCGCGGCGAAGCCGGCCGCCGAAGCTGCACCGAAGGCTGCCGCAGCCAAGCAACCCGGCAGCGCCCAGGTCGCTGCGGTCAAGAGCGCATGCCGCGCCGACTATCCCAAGGTTTGCGCCAGCGTGCCGCCGGGCGGCGCTCCCGCGCTGGAATGCCTCGAGAAGAACAAGGCCAAGGTTTCGGCGGCTTGCGCGAAGGCGGTGACCGCTGCGGCCGGTGGCGGCGGCGCAGCGGCGACGTCAGCGCCGGCAACCGGCGCCGCTCCCGCTGCCGGAGCAGCACCGGCGGCCGCGCCCGCCGTGATCGTTCTGCGCCCGCTGCGGCCGCGCGAAGAGCTGTTCATCGTGCGCTCGGCATGCGGCGCGGACATCCGTTCGCTCTGTGCCGGCGTCGCGCCGGGTGGCGGCCGCATCGTGCAATGCATCGCCAGCAATGCGGCGTCGCTGTCGCCGGCCTGCAAGGAGGTGCTTGCACCATTCGCTGCGCGATAAGCGGCGCGGCTCGCGGCGTCATCGATCTTGGGCGGCGCGCGTAAATTTCCGCGCGCCTCTCGCGACCAATCCTTGCCGATATCAGATTTCAATCACGACAAGACCGGGAGAACCCACATGCGTGCATTTCTGCTGATTGCAGCCGCGTTGGTCGCCTTCGCGGCGACGATGACGTTCGTGTCCTCCGACGCCAACGCGGTGGTGTGCGCGCGCGGCGTCTACCGCGCCGGCTGCGCCGGACCGAACGGTGCGGTCGTGGTTCGCCACCCGGTTCCGGTGGTTCGCTGTACGAGAGTGCTGGTGAACGGGGTCTACGTGAAGCGCTGCGTCTGACGCCCGGGTGGTCAATCCGGCGCGGTTTGGCTATGATTCGCAATTGACGGATTTGGGCACGCGCGACGCGGGTGCCCATGGCCGTGCTGCGGCGCACCTCGCCTTGCCAAAAAATCCGCTGGCGTGGGAGACCGGAGCCCATTAGTCTACCCTGAGATAGTGAGTATACTGTCAATTAGGGAGGCAGGATTTGCGGATCGCCGTGATTGGCGGGGGGCCCGGCGGGCTCTACTTCGCCTATCTCTGGAAGAAGCGTCACCCCGAGGATCAAGTCGACCTGTTCGAACAGAACCCGGCCGACGCGACCTGGGGCTTTGGCGTCGTGTTCTCCGACCAGGCCCTCGAATTCTTGCGCGCCGACGACCCCGAAACGGTCGATGCGATCGCGCCGCATATGGAGAGCTGGGAGAACATCACGCTGAACCATAGCGGCGACAGCGTCGCCATCGACGGCGTCGGCTTCTCCTCGATTGGCCGGCTGGAGCTCCTGCAATTCCTGCAGCAACGTGCGCTCGATGCCGGCGTTACCCCGCGCTTCGACACCCAGATCCAGGCGATCGACCAGCTGAGCGGTTACGATCTGATCGTCGCGGCCGATGGCCTGAATTCGCTGGTGCGCCGCGCCTATGAGGGCGATTTCGGCACGTCGCTGTCCTACTCCTCCAACAAGTTCGTCTGGTACGGCACCTCGAAGCGCTTCGACACGCTGTCGCAGACCTTCGTGAAGACCGACCGCGGCGCTTTCAACGCGCACCATTACCGCTATTCGCCTAATATGAGCACCTTCCTGGTCGAGTGCGATCACGCGACCTGGCAAGCCTACGGCTTCGCCTATAAGGACGTCGAGCAGTCCAAGGGCGTCTGCGAGGAGGTGTTTGCCGACACGCTCGGCGGCCACTGCCTGGTCTCCAACAAATCGGTGTGGCGCAATTTCCCCTGGGTCTGGAACGAGCACTGGTCGTTCAAGAACATGGTGCTGATTGGGGACGCGCTGCACTCGGCGCATTTCTCGATCGGCTCGGGCACGCGGCTCGCGATCGAGGACGCCATCGCGCTGGTCAAGGCGCTGGAATCGGACGCGCATCTGTCGACCGCGCTGCATCGCTACCAGGCTGCGCGAAAACCCGTGGTGCAGAAGCTCGTCAATGCCGCGCGCACCTCGGCGTTCTGGTACGAGCATTTTGCCCAGCACATGCAGCTCGGCCTGATGGACTTCGCCTATAGCTACATCACGCGCTCCGGCCGCATCGACGATTCGCGACTGCGCGCGATGTCGCCGGCCTTCATGGCCCGCTACGAGGCCGAGAAGAGCGCCGGAGACGCGGCGGACGAGGCGACGGCATGACCAACGCGATCCACGACCAGGTGCCCGCGGACAGCGCAGGCGCCCGCGAGATCGGCTTCGCCGTTCCGCAACAATACAATGCCAGCCGCGTGCTGTTCGACAATCTCGCCAAGGGCCGCGGTGACAAGCTCGCGCTGATTGGCCCGGCGGGCGCGCGGACCTATGCCGAGCTTTGCGCGGAGGCTTGCCGTTGGGGCAACGGCTTTGCCTCGCTCGGCCTGACGCGCGGCGATCGCGTGCTGCTATTCCTGGAGGATACGCCGGCCTATCCGGCCGCCTTTTTCGGCGCCGTGCGCGCCGGCTTTGTGCCGCTGCTGATCAACACGCTGACGCCGCCGGACCTCCTGCAATTCTATCTCGCCGATTCCGGCGCGGCTGTCGCGGTGGCTGACGCCGAGTTCTGCGCACGCTTCAATGCCGAGGCCTGCAAGGACACGAAGCTGCGTACGCTGATCGTCGTCAATGGCGCGGTCGGTGATCACGCTGCGCCGCAGACGATGGAAGCTGCGGATTGGCTGTTGCAACATCCGCCGGAGCTGGCGGAAGCCCGGACCCATCGCAACGAGATGGCGTTCTGGATGTACTCCTCCGGCTCCACCGGCCGGCCCAAGGGCATCGTGCATCTTCAGCACGACATGGCCTATAGCGAGCGCGCCTTCGCGCAAAACATCCTGAAGCTGACGCCTGACGACATCTGCTTCTCGGTGCCGAAGATCTTCTTCGCCTATGGCTTTGGCAATTCCGTCACTTTCCCGTTCTCTTCAGGCGCCGTGACCCTGCTGCTGCCGGGCCAGCCGAGACCGGCGACGATCTTTGCGGCGATCGAGCAGTACAAGCCGACCGTCTTCTTCGGCCTGCCGACGCTCTTCACCTCGCTGACCAAGGCCGAGGGCGCAGCCGGGACAGATTTCTCGTCCCTGCGCATGTCGCTCTCGGCCGCGGAAGTGCTCTCGGCCGAAGTTTTCAACGGCTGGAAGTCTCTCACCGGGCTCGAAATCGTGGAAGGTCTCGGCTCGACCGAGGCGCTGCACATCTATCTCTCCAACCACCCCTCACGGAAAAAGCTCGGCGCGGCCGGCTTGCGCGTCCCCGGCTACGAGGTAGCGTTGCGCGACAAGGAGGGGCGCGACGTCGGCGACAACGAGGAGGGCATCTTGTGGGTGCGCGGCGATTCCAACACGCCGCTGTACTGGAACAGGCCGGACAAATCCGCCGAGACCATCCGGGAGGGTGGCTGGATCTACACCGGCGATCGCTTCGTCCGCGACAGCGACGGCTTCCACTTCTTCCGCGGCCGCGCCGATGATCTCATCAAGATCTCCGGCCAGTGGGTTTACCCGCTCGAGGTCGAGTTGTGCCTCGCCGACCATCCCGACATCCGCGAATGCGCCGTGTTCGCGGCCGAGCTGCCGGATCGCCGCATGACGCTGAAGGCGGTGGTGGTGATGAACAACCGCGCGACCGACCAGAGCGCAACGACGCGGCGCCTGCAGGATTACGTCAAGGGCAAGCTGCTCCCGTACAAATATCCGCGCGAGGTGATCTTCATCGACGAGCTGCCGAAGACCGGCACCGGGAAGATCGATCGGCAGGCGTTGCTCAGGATGTGAGGCCGATCG
Organism: Bradyrhizobium guangzhouense; assembly: GCF_004114955.1. NCBI lineage: Bacteria > Pseudomonadati > Pseudomonadota > Alphaproteobacteria > Hyphomicrobiales > Nitrobacteraceae > Bradyrhizobium > Bradyrhizobium guangzhouense. The sequence continues at coordinate 877,663 of NZ_CP030053.1, read as the reverse complement.
CGTCGCCACCTCTCGGTGTCGTCGCCCGCGAAAGCGGGCGATCCAGTATTCCAGAGGCAGTCGTGATTGAGCCGAGAGGCCGCCGCGTACTGGATTCCCCGCTTTCGCGCGGAATGACGGCGGAGAATTTCACCCCGCCTTGCCCAGATGCTCCAGCGCATCCTCGGCGCGGAGCGGCACGCGCGAGGCCTCGTTGTTGAGATCGACGAGCTGCGACATCAGCCCCATCAGCGCCTTGCGCTCGGTGGGCTTGAGCGGCTCCAGCATCCGCGCCTGGGCGCGTTCGACCGCGGGGGTGATCTCGCGCAGGATCGCGGCGCCCGGCTTGGTCAGATAGAGCAGCTTGATGCGCTTGTCCTCCGGCGCCGGCTTGCGCTCGACGAAGTCCTTGGCTTGCAGACGCTCGATCACGCTGCCGAGCGTGGAGCGGTCGAAGGCGATCACCGCCGACAGCCGCGTCGCATCGATGCCGGGATGGGTGTGGATCGCGATCAGCGCCGCATATTGCACCGGCGTGAGGTCGAACGCCTTGCACTCCTCCATGAAGATCGAGACGGCGATCTGCTGCATGCGTCGGAACAGATAGCCCGGCGCGGCATAGACCGCGTCCATCGTGATCGGAGGAGAAGGCTTACTCGGCATCGGGCTGCTTCTCCGGTGCGGCGTTGGCGAAGGCCGGCAGCCCCCTGGCGGCTGCCTCGGCCTTGAGCAGGCGCGGATAGGCAGAGACATCGACGCCGAAGCGGCGCGCGTTGGCAAGCTGCGGCACCAGGCAGAGATCGGCAAGCGTCGGGACCGCGCCAAAGCAAAATGGCCCCGGCTCGTCCTTGATCAGCGCTTCGCAGGCCGACAGCCCCTCGCGATTGACCCAGGCGGCCCAGTCCTGGACCTTCTCCTCCGCCAGGCCCAACTCGCGCAACCGCGCCAGCACCTTCAAATTTTGCACCGGATGGGTGTCGCAGGCGATCGCCAGCGCGAACGCTCGCACCTTGGCGCGCTGCAGCGCATCCTTCGGCAGCAGCGGCGGATTGGGATGCGTCTCATCGAGCCATTCGATGATTGCGACCGATTGGGTCAGTACCGCGCCGGTATCGTTCTCCAACGCAGGTACGAGGCCCTGCGGATTGATGGCGAGATAGGCGGGCGCGCATTGCTCGCCCTTGCGCAGGTGATGCGGCAGGTGCTCGGCACCGAGGCCCTTGAGATTCAGCGCGATCCGGACGCGATAGGCCGCGCTGGAGCGAAAATAGCCATGCAGCTTCATCAAAACCCTCCCTGCTTTTGTCATTCCGGGGCTCGCGCCTTGCGGCGCGCTCCGGAATGACAACGACCTTGCATGTCGTTCGTCAAGTTGACGCTACCTAGACTGTAAGTATACTGTCAATCAACAAACGAACGGGAGCCCGCCATGGAAGCCGTGACCAAGACGCCGGAACGCGAGGCGTTCTACAAGAAGATCGACGGCGAGAATCTCACCGCGCTGTGGACCGTGATGAGCGATCTGATCACGCCGGAGCCGAAAAGCGCCTGCCGGCCGCACCTCTGGAAATTCGATGTCATCCGCGACTACATGACGGAGGCCGGCAAGCTGATCACGGCCAAGGAAGCCGAGCGCCGCGTGCTGGTGCTGGAGAACCCCGGCCTGCGCGGCCAATCGAAAATCACGACCTCGCTTTATGCCGGCGTGCAGATGGTGGTGCCCGGCGACGTCGCGCCCGCCCACCGGCACAGCCAGTCGGCGCTGCGCTTCGTGCTCGAAGGCAAGGGCGCCCACACCGCCGTCGATGGCGAGCGCACCGCAATGGAGCGAGGGGATTTCATCATCACGCCGTCGATGACCTGGCACGATCACTCCAACGAAACCGACGAGCCGATGTTCTGGCTCGACGGGCTCGACATCCCCCTGGTGCAATTCTTCGACTGCTCCTTTGCAGAGGGATCGAAGGAAGACCAGCAGAAGATCACAAAACCCGCCGGCGACAGCTTTGCGCGCTACGGCCATAATCTGTTGCCGGTCGATGTGAAGCGGTCATCGAAGACCTCGCCGATCTTCAGCTATCCCTATGCCTACACACGCGACGCGCTGGAGAAAGCCAGGACCAGCCAGGAATGGGACGCGTGCCACGGGCTGAAGCTGAAGTTCAGCAACCCCGAGACCGGCGATTTCGCGATGCCGACCATCGGCACCTTCATCCAGCTGCTGCCGAAGGGTTTCAAGACCGCGCGTTATCGCGCGACGGATGCGACGGTGTTCTGTCCGATCGAAGGCAAGGGTCGCAGCCGCATCGGCGATGCCGTGTTCGAATGGGGCCCGCGCGATCTGTTCGTGGTGCCGAGCTGGCAATGGGTGACGCACGAGACGGATGAGGATGCCGTGCTGTTCAGCTTCTCGGACCGGCCGGTGCAGCAGAAGCTGGATCTGTTCAGGGAAGATCGCGGCAACGCGTGAGGTTCTCTTGGGGTGGATTAGCCGAAGGCATAATCCACCCCCTCTTTGATCTCCGCGGAGACAAACGTGGTGGATTACGCTTCGCTAATCCACCCTACCGCAGCGATGACTGCGGCTACCGCCAGTGCAGCAGCCTGATTTCGAGAAGATTGATCACCTTCCCCACCACAAGCCCGAACACCGACAGGATTACCACGCCCGCGAGCAGTTGATCCGTCTGCATCAGATTGCCGGCCTGGAGCACGAAGGCGCCGATGCCATATTGCGCGCCGATCATCTCGGCGCTGACGACCAGCAGCAGCGCTACCGACGCCGTGATGCGGAAGCCGGCGAGGATGGCGGGCAATGCACCCGGCCAGACCACCTTGCGCACGATGGTGACGAAGGGAACGTTGAAGCTCTGCGCCATGCGGATGAGGTTGCGCGGCACGGCGTCGACGCCGCTATAGACCGAGATCGCGGTGGAGAAGAACACGCCCAGCGCAATGGTCGCGATCTTCGGCTCTTCGCCGATGCCGAGCCAGAGGATGAGTAGCGGCAGCAGGGCGATCTTGGGAATCGGGAACAGCGCCGAGATGAAGGTGATGCCGATGCTGCGCGCCAGGCGCGACAGGCCGATGGCGAAGCCGACCACGACACCGGCCGCCGTTCCCAGCAGCCAGCCGACACCGATGCGCAGCAGCGAAGCCGAGAGATGCTGCCAGAGCGCGCCCGATATCGCGAGTTCGTAGATCGCGCGCACGATGGCCGAGGGTGCCGGCAGGAATAGCGGATTGACGAGCTTGGCATTGCCGGCTGCCTGCCAGATCGCGATGACCAGCGCGAGCGCGATCCAGCCGCCAAACCGGCTGGAAGCAGGCACGAAACCCGCACCGCGGAAGCGCACGCGCCGCGTCGTTTCATTGGTTGACGTGTCCGTCGCACGATCAAGCATGCTGGACCTCGCGCTCGGCATCGATCGCCTCGTTGCGGATCAGCGACCAGATCCGGTTTTGAAGCGCCAGCAGCTGTTCACGCGCAGCGATATCGCCGCGCTCGGTGCGTGTCATCGGCACCGCCACCACCTCGCGAATTCGCCCGGGACGGCGCGACAGCACGACAATGCGATCGGCAAGCCGCGCGGCCTCTTCGAGATTATGGGTGACGTAGACCGCGCCCATCCCGCCATCGGCGAGCAGGCGGACGAAATCCTCCATCAAGAGTTCGCGCGTCTGCGAATCCAGCGCCGACAATGGCTCGTCCATGAGGAGAATGGCCGGCTTCACCGCGAGCGCGCGCGAAATGCCGACGCGCTGGCGCATGCCGCCGGAGAGCTGCTTCGGATAGGTCTTGCGAAAATCGATGAGCCCCGTGCGACGCAAGGCATCCTCGACCAGCGCGCGGCGCTGCGCGGCCGAGAGCTGGGTATGCAGCAACGGGAATTCGACGTTCTCCTCCACATTGGCCCAGGGCAGCAGCGCAAAGTCCTGGAACACGAAGGTGAGCGGATTGAGGCTGTTGGCCGGTGGCGCGCCGCGCAATTCGGGGGCGCCCGAGGTCGGCTGCAGCAGCCCGCCGAGGATCGAGAGCAGCGTGCTCTTGCCGCAGCCCGAAGGACCCACGATCGCCACCACCTCGCCTGAACTCACCGTGAAGGAGACATCGTCGAGCACGGCGAGATCGCCGAAGCGGTGGGAGATGTGGTTGGCGATCAGGTCCATGTTACGTCCTCAGTGTCGTCCCGGCGGTAAGCCGCAAGTCGAGCACCTCAGGATGACGGAGATGGAAGGAAGCCCGCATCGATCAATCCGCCTTCACATAGTCCTTGGCGATGATCGTATCCGCATCATAGCCCTTGTCGGCAAAGCCCTGCTCCTGGAGCCATTTGATCTGGTTGTCGACGTTCTTCACGTCGAGCTTGCCGTCGGGGTCGATATAGGCGCAATTGCCGACCACCTGATCGACCGGCAGATTGGTGTATTTGGCGATGATTTCCAGCAGCGGCTTGGTCTTGTCGTTGATCGGAGCTTTGCCGTCCTTCATCGAAGCCAGGATCACGTCGTGATATTCGCGATCGGCTTTGGCGAGGACACCGAGAAATTTCGTCACCAGCGCCTTGTTGGCCAGCGTCTTCGGCGAGGCGAATACGGCCCCCAGCTGCCACGGCGTCTCGTCGCCGACCCAGCCCAAGAACTTCGCGCCGCCGTCGTCCATCAGCTTTCGCGCCGTCGAGATCGGCAGCAGCGCCGCGTCGACGGTCTCGCCCTTCAGCGCCGCCGCCGCGTTCGACAGCGATTGCAGCGGCACGATCTTCACGTCAGACAGCTTGAAGCCGTATTTGTCGGCGAGCAGGCCGAGCGAATAATGGAAGGATGAGCCGACCTGGGTCATCGCGATGCGCTTGCCCGCGAGGTCCTTCGGCGTCTTGAGGCCGGCAGCGTAGGCGTTGTTGCTGGCGAAATAGCCGATCAGGGGATAGCCGGCCTTCTCGCGGCTCATGCCGCCGATCACTTTCAGGACGCCCTTGCCGGCGAGATTGTAGAGGCCCGCCGTGAAGGCCGTGACGCCGAAATCGACGTCGCCCGAGGCGGTTGCGACCGCGATCGGCTGTGCCGCATCGAAGAATTTCAGCTCGATATCGAGGCCAGCCTCGCGGAAATAGCCCTTGTCCTGGGCGATGAAGACGGGCGCGGAGGAGGACAGGCGGAGCACGCCGACCTTGGCCTTCAGCGCATCCTCGGCCCTGGCCGTGCCCACCGCCATCATAGCCAAAAGGCTAAGTGCCGCGATCCGCGCAATCCCGATCATCCGCTTCCTCCAATAATTCTCTTTTTGCAGTCCGTTACAGGCCCTTTGGCACGGGTTGATCCCGCCCGATGAAGGCGCCTTGTTGTTTCAACGTTTCCTGCAATTTTTCAACCGGTATGTCACGCGGGATCCGGTTTCCGGACAGTGCCAGCGCGGCCGCGGAACCGGCGGCCTCGCCCATCACGAAGCAGGCGCCGGACACACGCGCCGCCGACTGGCCCTCATGGGTCATGGAGGCACAGCGACCGGCTACGAGCAGATTGTCTACGCCCTCAGGCACCAGCATGCGATACGGCAATTCGTTGTAGCCGCGCGATTCCGGGATCGGCGGGAAAGTGAAGACGACGTCACCCGGCACATGAGCCTCGATCGGCCAGCCATTGACGCCGATGGAGTCCTCGAACGAGGCGCAGCCGAGCACGTCCTGGCCGCTGAGCTGGTAGCCGCCCTTGATGCGGCGGGTCTCGCGGATGCCGAGCTGCGGCGGCAGGTCGACGATGTAGGACTTTTCAAAGCCTGGCACGGTACGCAGGAACTCGAACGCCGCAAGCGCCTGCTTGCGGCCCTCGATCTCGCCGCGGGTGAGATCGTCGGGCTCGACGCCGTTGATGGCATGGCCGTCTTCGCGCGCCACTTGCGTGAAATTCACCCGCCATTCGATGCCGGATTTCTGCGGCCGCACGATCGCGCTTTTCCGCGGGAATTTGTGGGTGCCGGCGGCGGTCGCCGCTTCCATCAACTGCGGGATGGTGCGCCAGGCATCGCCCGCCCTTGCGGGGTCAATGCCGTTGAGGCGAAGCATCATCGATGGATACAAGGGATGACCGTGCTCGTCGCCGATCTCGAAGGGCGCACCCGCCCAGACCGCGAGATCCCCGTCGCCAGAGCAATCGATGAAGATCTCAGCGCGCACCGCCTGCCGGCCGGCCTTGGTCTCGACCATCAGCGCGTCGATGCGGCGGTCGGCGCCCATGACGACGCCGGCGCCGAGGGCATGGAAGAGAATGTGCACCTTGTGGTTCGCGAGCAGCTCGTCCGCCGCAATCTTGTAGGCTGCGGTGTCATAGGCCTGGGCAAAGACCTTGCCGAGGATCAGGTGCGGTGCGTTGAGGCCGTTGAGATGGTCGATCCGCGCCAGCAGATCGGACGCCATGCCCTGCACCAATCGGACGGCTTCGCCGTAGACATTGCCATGCAGGCCACAGAAATTGGTGACGCCGGCCGCGGTGCCCATGCCGCCGAGAAAGCCGTAGCGCTCGATCAGCAGCGTCTTGCGCCCGGCGCGCGCGGCAGAGGCCGCAGCGACGATGCCGGCCGGGCCGCCGCCGAGCACGACGACCTCGTATTCGCCGTAGAGCGGCACCTGCCGTGCCGGTTCATTGATCGTCGTGGCCCGCATGGCGCGTCCTTCCCGAAATCCTTTGCTTGAGGGCGACTATGAATTAACGCGCGGAGGGCTACAATCCACCAAAATATGCGATCAGCTTTCTCGAATCGCGAAAGGTTGACATGGACATCCTGGTAAACCTTCAGGCCTTCCTCGCCACCGCTGATACAGCCGGATTTTCCGCCGCCGCGCGCAAGCTCAATATCTCGACCTCAGTGGTGGCCAAACGCGTCACGCAGCTCGAGGCGCGGATCGGCACGCCGCTGTTCCACCGCTCGACCCGGCAATTGCGGCTGACCGAAGCCGGCCAGCGCTACGTGCATCGCGCCCGCGGCGTCGTCGCCGACGCGTCCGACCTGCTCTCGCGCATGGGCGAGAAGGGCCACGATCTCGTCGATCACCTCCGCATCAAGGCGCCGACCTCGATGACGGTAGCGCGGCTCGCCGATGCCTTCAGTGCGTTCCAGACCCAGAACCCGCGACTGAAGCTCGAGATCGTGCTGATCGACCGTCCGGTCGATCCGGTCAGCGAAGGCTTTGACATCGCGATCGGCGCCTTCCCGCATTCCTTCGGCGGCGTGGTCGACGAGCCGCTGGTGCCGTTGAAACGATTGCTCTGTGCCTCGCCGGCATATTTGAAGAAGCACGGCACGCCCAAGCATCCGCGCGATCTCGTCGAGCATCGCTGCCTCAGCTTCATGCCAACAGGCCCCGAATGGGTCTTTGACGGGCCGCGTGGCCGCATCACCATCCAGGTCAGCCCGCTGCTTTCGTCCAATGAGGGACATGTGCTGGCGCGCAGCGCGATCGCCGGCAACGGCATCGCACTGATGTCGCATTATCTCGTCGCGGACGCCTTGCGCGACGGCACGCTGAAGCCGGTGCTGCGTGACTTTCCGATTCCGGAATTATGGGTGAAAGCCGCGATTCCCGAGCGGCGACGCAACGCTGCGGCGGTGCAGGCGCTGCTGACGTTGCTGAAAACCTCACTCGCTCCGTCGCTGTGAATTGCGCTGCCGTAGCCCGCGTGGAGCGCAACTCAGCCTTTTCCGCCTCCCCACTTCGCCGCCCGCTTTTCGGCGAACGAGGCCAGCCCCTCCGCCGCCTCCGCGCTCTGGCGCTTGAGCGAATGCAGCTGGACCAGCCGTGCATAGGCGGCATCGTCCACCGCCATTCCACCGAACGAGCTTTCCAGCGCCAGGCGCTTGGTCTCGGCCAGCGCCTCCGGTCCGTTGGCAAGCAGTTGCTCGACCACCTTGCTGCCCGCGGCTTCGAGATCGGCAAGCGGCACCACCTCATGAACGAGGCCAATGCGGCGGGCGTCCTCGGCGCCAAAACGTTCGCCAGTGAGCGCGTAACGACGGACTTGCCGCACGCCAACGGCATCGCAGAGCTGGGGAATGATGATCGCGGCGGTCAGGCCCCAGCGCACCTCGGTGATGGAGAACAGGGCGTTGTCGGCGGCGATCACGATATCGCAGGCCGCGATCACGCCGGTGCCGCCGCCGAAGCAGCCGCCTTGCACCAGAGCCACGGTCGGGATCGGCAGCGTGTTGAGTCGCTGCACGGCCTCGAACGTCGCTCGCGAGGCGGCTTGGTTGGCCTCAGGCGATTGCGGCCGCACGCCGTTGATCCATTTGAGATCGGCGCCGGCCTGGAAATGCTTGCCGTTGCCCTTGAGCACGACGACCCGAAGATTTGTCTTCTTGCCGAGATCGTCCATGGCCGCGAGCACGCCTGATATCAGCGCGCCGTCATAGGCGTTGTTCACTTCCGGACGGTTCAACGTGACGGTCGCAACCCCGCGCTCGTCGAGGGTCCACAGGACGGGGCTGGCAGTCATCGACGATCCTCCACTCATTCTGATGGCGCGCACTATGGCCGAGGCAACGCATCCCGATCCATATCTTTCCAGCGTAGGCCGGCCGCGCCCATCGCATGGCGGCTTGTGTCATGCTGGCGCCGGGCGACGACCAAATATCAGGGACGGGACATCATATGCGCATCTGCATTTTCGGCGCGGGCGCCGTCGGCAGCCATCTCGCGGTCAGGCTCGCCCGCGCCGGCCACGAGGTCTCGTGCGTCATGAGGGGCGCGCATCTGGAGGCGGTCCGCGCCAATGGCCTGAAGTTGCGTGTCGGTGATTCCGAGGTTTCGGCCAAGGTGAACGCCTCGGGCGATGCGGCCCAGCTCGGCCCCCAGGATGTGGTGATCTCGACGCTGAAGGCCACCGCATTGACCGGGCTGGTCTCCAGCATCAAGCCGCTGCTCCAGGACGACACCGCCATCGTGTTCGCGCAGAACGGCATTCCCTGGTGGTACGGTATCGGCCTGCCGCCGCGGCACCCGACGCCGCCGGACATTTCCTTCCTCGATCCGGGCGGGCGCCTGCGCGCCTGCATCCCGAAGGAGCGAATCATCGGCGGCGTCATCTTCTCCTCCAACGAGGTGACGGCGCCTGGCGTGGTGCAGAATCTGACGCCGGACCGTAACCGCCTCCTGATCGGCGAATGCGACGACCGCAATTGCGAGCGGATCACAAAGCTCCGTGGCGTCTTCAACGATGCGCGGCTGGAATCGCCGCCGGTGGCCGAGATTCGCGAGGCGATCTGGTCAAAGCTGCTGACCAACATGTCCCTTTCGGTTTTGTGCCTGCTGACGGGCCAGACGGCGCGCGGTGTCCGCGACGACCCCGCCTTCACGGAGGTCATTCCGCGGATGCTGAACGAGGCCAACGACATCGCGCAGCACTTCATCCCCGAGGTCAAGCGCGCGACGCGGAGTGGGCCCGCCCCCAATCACAAGCCGTCGCTGCTGCAGGATTACGAGCTCGGCCGCGCCATGGAAATCGACGTGCTGGTGAGGGCGCCCGCCGCCTTCGCGCGCACCGCCGGCCTGTCGACGCCGACGCTCGATCTGATCGCCGCGCTCGCGATTCAGAAGGCGCGCGACAAGGGGCTCTACTCCGCGTGAAGCGCGTGCGTTTCGCGTTATCTCCTGGAGCATGATCTTCTCGGAAAACCGCTGCACGCCGGATCATGCTCGTGCTTCAGGCGAGTTGATCAATCCAGGTCGCGAGCGTGTCGAGGACTTCTGCAAGCGCCTCATCGTTGGTGCGGCCGGACTTCTTCAGCACCGCGAAGGAATGATCGGCGCCTTCGATCTCATGCAGCATCGCCCTCGTCCCGAGCTTCGCCAGCACGGGCTTCAAGAGGCCGAGATCGGCGAGCCCGTCTCGCGTCCCTTGCAGGAACAACATCGGGATCTCGACGCGGGCAAGATGCTCGGCGCGCTCTATTGACGGCTTTTTGTCTGCGTGCAGGGGAAAGCCGAGAAAGGCGAGCCCCTTCACATTCGGGAGAGGAGCCTTCGCTTCCGCCTGCGACGTCATTCGCCCGCCGAACGACTTACCGCCCGCGATCAGCTTCAATCCCGGACAGAGCCGCGCACCCTCCTCGACCGCGGCACGGATCGTGGCATGCGCGACCGCCGGCTGATCGGGACGGCCCTGCTTGTTTTCCATGTAGGGAAAATTGAAGCGGAACGTCGCGATGCCGCGCTCCGAGAGGCCTAGCGCAATCTTGTCCATCGAAGCATGCCGCATGTCGGTCCCCGCGCCATGCGCCAGCACGTAGCAGGCGCGCGCATTGGCCGGCTGCATCAGGATCGCGGAGACCGGGCCGATGCGTTCGATGTCGAGCTTGAGCTCTTGCGTTTTGACAGCCACAATCAACCACCCCGACAGACGCTGCTAAGGCCGCCTTGGTAGCGTCACCGGCGCAGCCTGAAAACACAATAATTGCGGCGGCTCGCTAGCCTACCAAACCGGCAAGCCGCATCAACCGAGGGTGACCATGTCCTACCGTTCCTCCTGGATGACCGAAGAGCTCGACGTCTTCCGCGACCAGTTCCGGAAATATCTCGCCAAGGATCTGGCGCCGCACGCCGAAAAATGGCGCGAGCAGAAGATGGTCGACCGCTTCGCCTGGCGCGGGCTCGGCGAGATGGGCGCATTGCTGGCGAGCGTGCCGGAGGAATATGGCGGGCTGGGCGCGACCTTCGCCTATGACGCCGCCGTGCTCGAGGATCTCGAAACCACGGTGCCGGAGCTGACGACCGGCGTCTCCGTGCACAGCGCCATCGTCGCCCATTACATCCTCAATTACGGCTCGGAGGAGCAGAAGAAGCGCTGGCTGCCGAAAATGGCGTCAGGCGAGATGGTCGGCGCCATCGCCATGACCGAGCCAGGCACCGGCTCGGACTTGCAAGCGGTCAAGACCACCGCGAAGAAGCAGGGCAATTCCTACGTGATCAACGGCCAGAAGACTTTTATCACCAACGGCCAGGCCGCCGACCTCGTCATCGTGGTCGCGCGCACCGGCGAAGCGGGCGCGAAGGGCATCTCACTGATCGTGGTCGAGACCGATGGTGCCGATGGCTACAAGCGCGGACGCAACCTCGACAAGATCGGCCTGCACGCCTCCGACACGTCGGAACTGTTCTTCGACAATGTCACCGTGCCGCCGGAGAACCTGCTCGGCAAGGAGGAAGGCCAGGGCTTTGTCCAGCTAATGCAGCAGCTGCCGCAGGAGCGCCTCGCGCTCGCGGTCGGCGCCGTCGCCGCGATGGAGCGCGCGGTCAAGCTCACCGTCGATTACACCAAGGAGCGGACGGCGTTCGGCAAGCCGTTGATGGATTTCCAGAACACCGCCTTCACGCTGGCCGAGCGCAAGACCGAGGCGATGATCGCGCGCGTCTTCGTCGACTGGTGCATCGAGCGCCTGGTCGCGAAGGATCTCGACACCATCACCGCGTCGATGGCGAAATATTGGTGTTCGGACAAACAGGTGCAGACCGCCGACGAATGCCTCCAGCTGTTCGGTGGCTACGGCTACATGCAGGAATATCCGATCTCCCGCATCTTCATCGATTCCCGCATCCAGAAGATCTATGGCGGTACCAACGAGATCATGAAACTCTTGATCGCGCGGTCGCTCTAAGGAACTCTAGCGCGCGCGCCAGTCCCATGGGCACGTACTCGCTGGCGCTCAGTTCGGATGCCACCAGCGGCCGCCGATGACGACGCCTTCGGAGACGATCTTCTTGGCACCGACGAGGTGCTCGCCGACGACGTCCTCATAGTCGAACTGGCCGTCCCTCACCGTGACAAGCGTGGCATCGCCGACACTGCCGGGCTTGAGGCTGCCGAGTTCGGGGCGCCGCAGCGCCATCGCGGCATTTTCGGTCGAGGCCTTGATCACGTCCGACAGCGGCATGCCCATGCACAAAAATTTCGACATGGTCGTCACCTGATCGAAGGCCGGGCCGTCGATGCAGAGCTGATGGATGTCCGAGGAGATGGTGTCGGGATAGAAGCCGTTGGCGAGCATGGCGCGCGCGGTCTTGAACGCGAACGAGCCCTTGCCGTGGCCGATGTCGAACAGCACGCCGCGTTCGCGCGCGTCCAGCACCGCCTTCTTCACCGTGCCCTGCGCGGTCGCCGGCGAGTTCGGGAAGGGCCGGAAGGCATGGGTGAGCACGTCGCCGGGGCGAAGGCGGGCGAGCACCTCTTCATAGGTCGGCGGCGGATGGTCGATATGGGCCATCAGGGGCATGCCGACCTCATCGGCAACCTGGAGTGCGATGTCGAGCGGCACGGCGCCCGAGGTGCCCGAAGAGTGCAGCCCGACGCGTACCTTGATGCCGACGATGACGTCGCGGTTGGCATCCGCCACCTTGGCCGCCTCGATCGGGTTCATCAGCCGCAATTCCTCGCTCTCGCCGACCATGATCCGCTGCGAGAAACCGAAAATGCCGGCGTGGGAGACATGCAGATAGGCGAGAATGCGGACCTGGCTCGGCTCGATCACATGCTTGCGGAAGCCGGCGAAATTGCCGGGGCCGGCGCTGCCGGTGTCGACCGAGGTGGTGACGCCGGACTTGCGGCAGAACTCCTCGGCATCGATGCCGAGCGAGGTGCCACCCCAATAGACATGGGTGTGGAGATCGATCAGCCCCGGCGTCACGATGAACTGGGAGACATCGCGCACTTGGGTTGCCGGATCCGCCTTGAGGGCGGAGCCGACCGCGGCGACCTTGCCACCCGAAAACGCGACATCCGTCACGGCATCGAGCTTCTGCGAGGGGTCGACGACCCGCCCGCCGCGCAGAATCAAATCGAAAGGCATCGTCATCTCCGGATTCGCGGTCAGGCTCAATCATGTCGGCCGGGAAGGCTCCTCACGGCCTGTAGCAATTTTTACGCCTGGCATGCAAATTGCGCGGAGAGCTCCGCAGACCGGCGGCGCTGCCGCGTATGGCGGGTGCCTCACCATGAATCGGATTTATGAAATCGACCCGCACGGTTGGTACGGCTCGTCGATGCGGCCGTGCACACCATCCTCAATCGAGGAAACGTTCGCGAGGCAGCTTCACGCTTTGTGACCGGCGTCCTGAAGCCGTAATGGCGATCCCGGCATGACTCGAACATGCGACCTACGGTTTAGGAAACCGCCGCTCTATCCGGCTGAGCTACGGGACCGCGGAACCTGCCGATGAGGCAGGTTGCCTGGGGCTGTACATATCAAAGCGAGGGCCATATCGGAAGCCCTTCGCTTGGGCAACAAGCGGCCGCTCAGGACTTCCCATAAGCCCCCTGGTAGCGGCCCTCGCGGACGCCGTCAGGGTCTCCTCCTCGCGCCTGATCTGGACACGGACGGCCTCCAGCAGCGCCACGGCGCCGGCGGCGGGAAACGACACAACCCCGTCCTCGTCGCCGACCACGATCACATCGCCGGGGCCGACCAGCTCGAGCGCGCGGTGGATGGCGCGATTGTCGCCGGGCCGGGTGCGCACCGTGAAGGCCGCGCCCACCAGCTTGCCGCTGCGATGATAGGGCTTGAGCCCGACCGCGCCCGGCAACCGGCTGAGATTGTCGGAAATGATCGAGGTCGGTGCATTCCTGAAACCCTCGATGACATCAGCCGGCGGTTTCGGCACGCCGTTCGCTGCGATCGTAATCGCCATGGAGTTTGGTCCTTCCGTGATCCTATTCGGCGTGCGAGCGCGCCTTCGCCGGCACGATGCGGAAAGCGCGGCCTTCCTTGATCCAAGCCGCGCGCTCGTCGCGCAACAAGGTGCGACGGACCTTTCCGGAATCATCGCGCGGCGGCGTGCCGACGATCTCGAAACTCTCCGGATGCTTGTAGCGGCTGAGCCGGTCTTTCAGGAAATCACCCATGCCGTCCGCGACGGCCTGGCCATCGGCATTGGCCTCCAGCTCGATGATGGCGTGCACGCGCTGGCCGAATTCCGCATCGGGCAATCCCACCACCACGCAGGAGCGCACGCCCGGACACTCGGACACTGCGGCCTCGACCTCGGCCGGATAGATGTTGGCGCCGCCACGCAGCACCATGTCGGCGAGACGGTCGCCGAGATAGAGATAGCCTTCAGCGTCCAGCCTGCCGATATCGCCGAGCGACTCCCAGCCGTCGGCGCGACGCTTCGGCTCGGCGCCGAGATAGTGATAGGTGGCATCCTTGCCGTCATTGTTGAGGAAGTAGATCTCGCCGGTCTCGCCCGGCGCGACGTCGTTGCCGTCCTCGCCGATGATACGGAGCTTGGCCATCTCGCCGATCTTGCCGACCGAGCCCTTGTGCGTCAGCCACTCGGTGCCTGATATGATGCAGGAGCCCTGCCGCTCGGTGCCGCCATAGAGCTCCCAGACCCTGTCAGGCCCGAGCCAGGCGATCCAGTTCTCCTTCAGCCAGGGCGGCATCGGAGCCGCCATGTGAAACACGGTCTGAAGGCTCGACACATCATAGGCATTGCGCACGCTCTCCGGCAGCGCCCAGATCCGGTGCATCATGGTCGGCACGAAATTGACCCATTGCACGCGCTCGCGTTCGATCAGACGGAGCGTCTCCTCGGCGTCGAACTTGACGAGGCCCGTGAGCTTGCCGCCGCCGAACAGCGCATAGTGCGACAGGATGAATGGCGCATTGTGGTAGAGCGGACCGGGATTGAGCAAGGATGCGTTGGACGGGATATTGAGCGGCAGAGGCAGAGCGATGTCGATGACCGCAGGGTGGTGATCGAGAATCACCTTTGGGCGGCCGGTCGAGCCGCCTGAAGTCATGGCCTTCCAATAGCGCGCCACGGGCGGGTCGATCTGCTCGTCGGAAAAACCTTCCGGCACGAAATCCGCGGGCAGCCGGTTCGCCGCGTTCCAGTCGGTCTCGCCGCCGACCACCAGCGCCGGCTTCAGGATGTCGAGCACGGCTGCGGCTTCGCCGCGCGGCAGCCGCCATGACAGCGAGGTCGGCGTTGCCCCGCATTTCCACACGGCAAACGTGGTCTCGAAAAATGAATTGCCGTTTGGCAACCCGATCGCGACAAAATCGCCAGGCTTGACGCCCTTGGCCGCAAACGCCCGCGCGCGCTTGTTGGCTCCGCGCTCGAGCTGGTCCCATGTCAACCTGTCCTGCCCATGCTGGACGGCGACCGTGCCCTCGGGTTTGCGTTGCGCATACCAGCGCGGCACATCGGACAGAGGCAGCAGCATCGGGCGTTTCCAGTGTTCTTGGCGTCGCCTCAGAACGAAGCGCGTCGCAAAACAAAGTGTAACAGCCGGAGCCAACCCTTCAAGCATCTGCCTTCCAGACGCCCGGATCGGCGCTCTCACGACGAAGAGATTTCCTTGTCGTATCAAACCGATAAAATTCGAATTGCTTCATGTGCGGCGCGGCTGTCACTCCCGAGCCACGTCAAGCGAAAAATGTCAGCAGCCCGGCCATGAAATTCCCGGGTTCCATGGGTGACAAGCCGGCGAGAAAGGGGCAAAAATCGGCCACGACTCAGTTTGGGTTGAGTTTTGCAAGGAATGCTCTCGTAGAATGTCGGACGTAGTTGCATCGCGTCGCGCGGCGGCGTTTGTCGTTGCCGCAGCAGGATTATTTCTGCTGATGTTGCCGCATGCCCACGCGCAATGGTGGAAGCGCGCGCCTGTCGATTTCGAGGAATGCGCTGACGCTGCCGAAAAATCGGCAAACAAGGCCGAAAAGACCGCAGCACTTGCCGACTGCAACGCAAAGTTCGCGGGCCGACGCAAGGCGGGCGGCGGCTACACCTATTACGACTTCCTCCAGGATCGCAGCTTCGACATCGCAGGTCCCAACCCGACGCCGGAGGAGCAGAAGAAGATCGACGAGTCCTACACCGCCTATCTCGCCGATCAGCGCCGTAGCAATGAAGCTGCCCAGGCGATAGCGCGGCAGCAGCGCGAGCAGCAGGAACAGCAGGCGCAGCAACTTCAGCAGGTCACGCTGCGAACCGAGGCCGAGCGCGTGCCCGTTCCGGTCGAACGGCCGAAAGTGTTGCGACAGAAGGGCGCGCCCTGCACCAGGGGCTCGTTCTCCTGCGAATGGCCGCGGCTGTCGGAGGGCTTGAGCGAGTTGAAGAAGCTGTTCAACCCGACACCGAGCAAGCCGGCGAAGAAGGGCTGAGACAGCGCTCACACACTCCGCCGTCATCCCGGACAAGCGAGCGAAGCGGAGCGCAGATCCAGGATCCATAACCACAGGGAGTGGTTATGGATGGAGCTGCCAACTACGAGTCTTCGCCAAACGTCTTCCTGTGGCTATGGGTCCCGGATTGCATGTTGTTGACGCCTTCCTGATGGAAGGTCAGACGCCGGCGGGACCTCGTGGTCCCGGAAGATCGTCACGATCGTGCAGATCTGGAGGCCCGCCGGCGTTTCTGGGTCCGGGCACGAACGGTAGAGAGGGCTCATCGCCCGTTTGCAATCCAGTGCTCGCTCCGGACCCGACTAAGATGAGGGAGGTCGGTATGAGCGGCAAGCATGTAATTGGAATTGATGTCGGCAAATCCTGGCTGGACGTGGCAGTGGAAGGCTGCGAGCGAGTGCGGCGGCATGGCAATGATGCAGCCTCGATCGCCGCTCTAATTGAGCAGTTCGATCCTGCTGAGGATATTGTGGTGTTCGAGCGCACCGGTGGCTGGGAACGGAACCTGGAAGCCGCGTTGGCGGACAAGATGATCCCGTGGGCTGTCGTTCACTCGCAGCGGGTCAAAGCCTTCCGCCAGGTACGGGGCATCAAGGCCAAAACGGACCGGATTGACGCGCGGTTGCTGCGAGATTATGGGCGCGATCGCTTGGGTGAGCTGCGCCTGGGCCGTCGGGAAGATGTCACGCTGGATTGCCTGATGGCGCGACAGCGGCAGCTCAAGGCCATGCGGCATGCGGAGGCCTGCCGCCTAGCAACCGCGCCACTGGACGCGGTCCGCAGCTCGATCGAGGATGTGATCGTTCATCTGGATAAGGCCCTCGCAGCAATTGCTGTCGAGCTTGCCCGGCACGAGGACGAACACCCGGATCTGGCCTTCAAAGAAGAGGTTCTGTGTCACCAGATCGGCGTTGCCGAACAGACCGCACGCGGTCTGCTGGCGCTGCTTCCCGAACTTGGCGGGCTCGGCTGCAAGGAGATTACATCGCTTGGCGGCTTGGCTCCCCGCGTTCACGAGAGCGGGAGCATACGCAAGCGCCGCGGACTGGCGCCTGGGCGCACGTCAATCAAGGTGGTCTTGTTCAACCCGGCGCGCACGGCAATGCGGTTCGATCCGCAGATCAAGGAGTTCTGTAGCCGGCTGCGGGCACGGGGCAAGCCTGGCAAGGTGATTATGGTCGCCGTGATGCGCAAGATGCTGGTGCGGCTGAACGCTCAGTTGCGGGACGCGATCGCAAAGGCTCCCGCTGCAGCCGCAGCACGCTGAGGCGTCGATCACGGCAGCCGCTCGCGGCATCGCGTGCAGGTCGTCAAGGCTGGCCGAAGGCCACCGCCGAAAGGCGGGGCGCAGCCGCCTTGACGACCGAACCCGATGCCGCATCCTCTACGTTCGATCGACCCTTGACACCCAACACGGTAGATCTGCGCTTACGCTTGTCCGGGACGACAACGGAGGGGCGTCGCTTCAATGGCCGTGCTTCTTCTTGCTGCGCTTCGGTGTTGCGGCTGGGGCATTCGTGGGTGTTGTCGTTGACTGCGAATTCTCGAGCGCTTTGTGGCTCTCCTGCAAGCGCGCGTCATAGCCAGGAGAGTTCATGACAGTCGGGGGCCTTGCGCAAGCGAGCGTCGATGCGCCGCAGAGTGCGACCAGCGCAAGCCCGATCATAAGACAACACCTCATCGGTTCCTCCATTGCAGTCAAACCACACCGCGAATCTGCTGCGGCGAGAGTCGCGGCGGGCCCTCGCCCGAGGTTTCCGCCTCCTTGATCAGCGCAGCAATGCGGCGCATCAGCGGCACATCGACGTTGTTTTTCCCGGCGAGCGCGATGACCGCGCCCTGGAGATAGTCGATCTCGGTCTTGCGGCCCTGCTTCAGATCCTGCCACATCGAGGACCGCGCCTCCGGATCGATCTTCATCGTGCGCCCGAGGATCGCGTTGAAGATCATGTCGGGCAATCGCAGCAGGGTCGGCATCCAGTTCGGCGGAATCGGTGTCGCCGAGGCCGGCGTGATGCCGGCGGCCTTGAGCACGGCGAGGCCTTCAGCCATCTGGTCGGCGAACAGCCGGCGCCAGTCGCGGCTTGCCAGTTGGGCCGCGAGCGGCATGTCGGACAGCGCGCTCAGCGCGTTGTTCAGATTGATGATCAGCTTGCCCCATTGCACGCCCGTGATGTCGCGGCTCGCGCGGATGGTGAGGCCGGGCACCGAGAGCGCCGCGGCCGTATTGTCCGCGTCCTCGCCGAGATGAATGTCGCCGGAGCTCGAGCGGTGGAAACGCCCCTCGCCCATCGCGACCACATTGAACGGCACCATGCCGGCGAGCACGCGGCGGCCGCCGAGCCGCTGCTGCAACACGGAGACATTGCCGACGCCATTCTGCAACGACACGATCACGGCATCCTGCGGCGCGTGCTGTGCGATCTGGTCCGCGACATCAGCCGTGTCGGCGCTCTTGACCGTGACGAGCACGATGCCGGCGCTGTGGAAGATCGCAGGATCCTCCGACAACGCCAGTTGGCCCGCACCCAGCTTTGTCTCGGCGCCGTCGAAATCCGTCAGCTTCAGGCCGAACCGCTCGATCTCGGTCTTCACCCGCGGCCGCACCAGCAATGCCACCCGGCGATCGGCGGCCGCCAGCCGCCCGCCGACAAAACAGCCGATGGCGCCCGCGCCCGCCACCACGATCGGTCGACCCGTCACCACCCGGCTTGCTCCCTGAATGACCGGTTTTCGATAGCAGAGCCGGCAAGCACAGGCGAGGCCGGCTGCCCATCGCGGGCATGGCGCATCTGCCTTGTAACCGTCATGAGAGCCCCATATGTTTTCGCCCCGGGGGCGCTGTCAGCGGCGAAAGCTCGCTGTACGAGAACGCCAAAGGAGAGCACCATGGGTCTACTCGACGTCCTCAACGGCATGCAGAACGGTCCCCGCGGCCCGAGCACGCCGAGCTCCCAATCATCCTCCAGCGGCATGTCGCCGATGACCATGGCGATCCTCGGCCTGCTCGCCTGGAAGGCATTCAAGCATATGACCGCAGGCCAGCCGAACGCCGCGCCGCAATCGGCGCCGGCCCCCGTGCCGCCGCCCGCGAATGCGGGGCCTGGTGGTGGTCTTGGCGGTGCGCTTGGCGGCGGTGGCGGTCTCGGTGACGTCCTCAAGGGCGGCCTCGGCGGCCTGCTCGCGGGCGGCGCGGCGGGCTCCGTGCTCAGCGGCGGCCTCGGCGACCTCCTCAACCAGCTGCAGCAGGGCGGCCATGGCGAGACCGCAAATAGTTGGGTCGGCAAGGGCGAGAACAAGGCGATCGCACCCGGCGATCTCGCCAATGCGCTCGGTGCTGACCAGATCCAGAGCCTGTCGGCGCAAAGCGGCCTGTCGCGTGACGAGCTGCTCTCCGGCCTCAGCCAGTACCTGCCGCAGGTGGTCGATCATTTGACGCCGGACGGACGGCTGCCGACCGAGAACGAGCTCTCGGGACGAATTTAATCGACTCTGATCTGCATTTTCGAGGCAAGGGGAGCACTGACATGAGCATGGGCGGCCTGTTGTGGATCATCATCGTCGGCTTCATCGCCGGCCTCATCGCGCGTTTTCTGGCACCGGGACCGAACAATCCGAGCGGCTTCATCCTCACCACCATCCTCGGCATCGTCGGCGCGTTTCTGGCGACCTTCATTGGCCAGGCCATCGGCCATTACGGCCCGGATCAGGGCGCGGGCTTCATCATGGCCACGATCGGCGCGGTGGTGGTGCTGTTCATCTGGCACCGGCTGGTCGCGAGCGGCGTGATCAAGGGGTGATGCGCAGTCCGTTGCGTGAGGAGGCCCAACTACCTCCACCGTCATTGCGAGGAGCCCTTGCGACGAAGCAATCCAGACTGTCCCCGCGGACGTTTTCTGGATTGCTTCGCTCCGCTCGCAATGACGAGCTCACGTAACCAAATGCATCCCCGCGTCCATGCGCACGACCTCGCCGGTCATGTTGCTGGAGGCCGGCATTGCCAGGAAGCAGACGAGCTGCGCGATGTCGTCGGCTGAAGAGGCGACCTTCAGCGGCACCTTCGCGACCACGCTGTCGCGCACCTGCTTTGCCTGTTCCTCGCCGCGGCCCTTGGTGAACCAGGGCGTGTCGATGTAGCCGGGGCAAACCGTGTTGACGCGGATCAAGGGCGCCAGCGCGCGCGAGAGCGACAGCGTCATGGTGTTGAGCGCGCCCTTGCTTGCGGCATACGCAATCGACGAGCCGACGCCGCTGATGCCGGCGACGGAAGAAATGTTGACCACGGCCGATGGGCGCCCCGACGCGTTCGCGCCGGCTTCGAGCAGGCTGCGCGCCGCGCGCACCATCTGGAACGGACCGATGGTGTTGACGCCGTAGAGCCGCTGGAAATCCTCCGCCGACAATCCGTCGAGATTGCCGTGGGCGACATGCTTGGTGGTGCCGGCATTGTTGACCAGGATGTCGAGCTTGCCCCAGCCGCTCGCGGCCGCGACGATCCTGCGGCAATCGTCATCCTTCGAGACGTCGCCCTGCGCAACCAGCACTTCAGCCGCACCCGCCTTGCGGCAGAGTTCTGCGGTGGCCTCGGCCTCGGTCTTGCTCGACGAATAGTTGATGACGAGCCGCGCCCCGGTCGCTGCGAGAATTTCCGCGGTCGCGGCACCAAGGCCGGATGCGGACCCCGTCACGATTGCGCACAAACTGTCCTTGGCCATCCGGATTTCCTTCCCCATGTTGAATGTGGCGCCTTGTTTAGCGAGTTTGCGGCGCCCTGCAAATCGAGCAAACTCCGCTAAGCGGAATTAGTCCAGGCCGTGCTCAGGCTGTTTCTTGCCCCATGCCGGAGCCGCAGAAGGGCCTGCGATCAACGCTTGTCAGGGCCATGGCTTTTTCAGATCATCGGGCGCAAGAAGAGATGGCGCGCCGCCGCCTTGGGCAGGACGCGCCAATGGCAAAACACGGGGAACGCTGTGGCGGAGAGTGACAATATCGTCGTCGAGACCGCGGAAAAAATCTTCGCCGATCTCGCCGATCCGCAAACCATCAACAACGACAAGAAGGGTTCGTGGCAGGCGCCGCTGTGGCGGGCGCTCAGCGAAGCCGGCTTGCCCTTGTCGTGGGTGCCTGACGATCTCGGCGGCTCCGGCGCGAGCCTTGCCGACGGCTTTGCCTTGCTGAACGCCGCCGGCCGCTTCGCGGTCGCGGTTCCCCTGGCCGAAACAATGCTCGCAGGCTGGCTGCTCGCGCAGGCAAGGATCGCCTCGCCCGAAGGCGAGATGACGGTGCTGCCGGCTTCGCCAAGGGATCGCATCACTGTCGATGCCGATGGCGCCCTCTCCGGCCGCTGCCGCGGCGTGCCCTTTGCGAAAGCGGCGAAGCATTTTGCACTGCTGGCGCACGCCAGGGACGGCGTTTCGATTGCGCTGGTCGATGCGAGCAAGGCGCGGACCGAATCCGGCCTCAATGTCGGCTACGACCACAGCGACACCGTGACGCTCGACAAGGTCCAGCCTGTCACCATCAAGGCCGCGCCAAAGGGCCTTGACCAGACCGCAATGATGCTGATGGGCGGCGTCGCACGCAGCCTGCAGATTGCGGGCGCGCTGGAATCGATGCTCGACATCTCCGTGCGCTATTCCAACGAGCGCGTCGCCTTCGAGAAGAAGATCTCGAAATTCCAGGCGGTGCAGCACAATCTCGCCCGCCTCGCCGGCGAATCCGCCGCGGCACTTGCCGCCGCGACATCCGCCGCCGATGCCATCGCCAACGCGAAGAGCTTCGACGACGCGGTCTATCTCGAAGCCGCCGCGGCGAAGATCCGCTGCGCAGAGGCTGCGGAAAAGGGCGGTGGCATCGCGCACCAGGTTCACGGCGCGATCGGCTTCACCATCGAGCACATCCTGCATCGCTACTCGCTGCGGGCGCTGGCCTGGCGCGACGATTTCGGCTCGGAGAGCTACTGGGCGGTCGAGCTCGGCAAGCTGGTCGCGAGCCGTGGCGCCGACGAATTGTGGCCGCTCGTGGCTTCGCGCTGATTGGGAGACGAAACACATGACCGCAGCTCTTCGTTTCGATCCGATCCGCCTGCCCGAGAAATGCGAGCAGTTGCGCAAGGAAGTACGCGCCTTCCTCGCCGAAGAAATCGCCGCCGGAACCTTCGATCCGCACAAGCCCAACCGCGAAGACACCGACGTGCCGGAATTTTCCCGCAAGGTCGGCGCGAGGGGTTGGCTCGGCATGACCTGGCCGAAGAAATATGGCGGCCAGGAGCGCTCCTTCCTCGAGCGTTACGTGGTGACGGAAGAAATGCGTGTCGCCAATGCGCCGACGCGGCGCTTCTTCGTCGCCGATCGCCAGAGCGGGCCGGTGCTGCTGAAATACGCGCCTGAGCATATCAAGATGGACATCCTGCCGCGCATCTGCCGCGGCGAGATCTGCTTTGCGATCGGCATGAGCGAGCCGAATTCCGGCTCGGACCTGTTCGCGGCGAAGACGCGCGCGACCAAGACCGACGGCGGCTATCTCATCAACGGCACCAAGATCTGGACCTCATCGGCGCATATCGCCGACTACATGATCGCGATCTTCCGCACCTCGCCGCCGACCAAGGAAAACCGTCGTCACGGCCTGACGCAATTTTTGGTCAAGATGAAGCAGCCGGGCATCAAGGTGAATCCGATCGGCCAGATCACCGGCCAGTACGAGTTCAACGAGGTGGTGTTCACCGACTTCTTCGTGCCCGACGATCACGTGCTCGGCGAAGTCGACGGCGCCTGGAAGCAGGCGACGTCGGAGCTCGCCTATGAGCGTTCGGGTCCGGAGCGCTTCCTGGAGACCTATTATGTGCTGACCGAGCTGGTCCGCGCGGTCGGTCCCGATCCGGATACGCGCAGCGCCGAGGGCATTGGCCGTCTGGTCGCGCAGCTCCACACCATGCGGCGCATGTCGGTGTCGGTCGCGGGCATGCTGCAGGCCGGCAAGGAGCCGGTGGTGGAAGCCTCCATCGTCAAGGACATCGGCACGGTCTGGGAGCAGCAGCTTCCGCACCGCGTGCGCGATCTCGCGGCCTTCGTCGAGGAAACCGCGACCAATCGTGAGACGCTGGAGCGGCAGCTCGACTTCGCCATCAAGACCGCACCGAAACTCACCATCCAGGGCGGCACCACCGAAGTGCTGCGCGGCATCATCGCGCGCGGCTTGGGCCTGCGCTAAAACCTTCGAGGACATCATGACCACCTACAAAGATATCGGCGTCGAGAAAGTCGGGCACGTCGGCAGCATCGAGATTCGCCGGCCGCCGCTGAACTTCTTCGACATCTCCCTGATCAACCAGATCGCCGATGCGCTCGATGAGTTCGACCGCGACATCGAGATCCGCGCGTCCGTTCTCTCCGCGCAAGGCAAGGCCTTCTGCGCCGGCGCCAATTTCGGCGATCCCGCGCGGCAGGCGCAGGAAGCGCAGGAGGCCGAGAAAAAGGCCAAGGGCGATCCGGCCGACAGTCTCGGCCCGATCAACCACCTCTATATCCAGGCCGTGCGCATCTTCCGCGCCAAGAAGCCGATCGTCGCCGCTGTGCAGGGCGCGGCCATCGGCGGCGGCCTCGGGCTTGCCGTGTCGGCGGACTTCCGCGTCACCTGCCCCGAAGCGCGCTTCTCGGCGAACTTCACCAAGCTCGGTTTCCATCCCGGCTTCGGCCTGACGACAACGCTGCCTGAGCTCATCGGCAAGAACAACGCCGAGCTGATGTTCTACACCAGCCGCCGCGTCACCGGCGAAGAGGCGTACAAATGGGGCCTCGCCAACGAGCTGGTGCCGCAGGACCAGGTCAAGGCAGCCGCAATGAAGCTCGCCGGCGAGATCGCCGAATGCTCCCCGCTCGGCCTGCTCTCCACGCGCGCCACGATGCGCGCAGGCCTCGCCGATCGCGTGATGGCCGCAACCAATCACGAGCTCGCCGAGCAGACCCGCCTGCGCGCGACAGAGGATTTCAAGGAAGGCGTGAAAGCCACGGAAGAGCGGCGCGTGGCGAATTTTAGGGGGCGGTAACGCGGCGGCGCTTCGCCGTATCACTCTCGCGTCGCCACAACCTCACTGTCGTCCCGGCGAAGGCCGGGACCTATAAGCCCAGGAGAAGTTGCGGCGCGAACGGGCAACTCCAAGTCTTCGCAAAACCAATGTTGCGACGTATGGGTTCCGGATGTGCGCTTCGCTTGTCCGGGACGACAGCGGGATTTAAGCAACAGCTCACGCACCAACACGAAACGTCACGCCGCCCAGCAGGAACTCATTCCCGGCAACCGCAAGGCCCCTCGCCTTCGCCGTATGCAACACGCTCGCAACATCAACCACCCGAAACTCCAGCGCGCTCATGATCTCGCTCGCGCCCTTCACGAAGCGGAAGGTCGCATTCGGCAGCTTCAACTCGGCATCACCGCTCGCCGCAACCCCGATGATCTTCCCCCAATGCGCCGCCAGCTCCTGCGGGTGCGGGCCCTGCATCTCCACCGCCGTCAACGCCTGCGTCACATCCTTGCGGACGAACTTCTGCCAGTCCGGGCCCGCCGGCGGATACGCGCCAAGGATATCGTCGCTGCCCTCGGTGTGGTTGAACTCGATGAAGGCGGCGCGGCAGTCGCGGGGGTGGAGCTGGACGCCGTGATACGGCGCGTGGTCGATGACGTTGGCGGTGCGCACGCCCATCGCATTGGCGTTGCGGCCGCGCTCGTCGGGATCGTTGCAGCAGAAGATCGCCATGTAGCCGCCGCGGCCGCCGGTCTTGTCGATGAAGCGACCGGCCGTGGTGCCGTCCTTGAACGGGGCAACCACCTCGAGCATGATCGTGTCGACCGGGAGCAGCGCGTTCTCCAGGCCGTATTTGGCGACATTGCCGTCGCGGTAGCAGACGGAGAGGCCCATGATCTCGGCGATGTCCGAGATCACAGGCGCGAGCTGCGGCGCGACCAGACAAATCTGCCGCAGCCGCATATAGGGCGCCATGGTCATGCGCCCCTGAAAGCCGGCTTGCGCTTTTCGACGAAAGCCTTCGCGGCCTCCTTGTGATCCTCGGTGTCGCTGCAGCGGGTGTGGTGGATCGCCTCGCCGTCGAAGCAATCTTCCAGCGGCAGATGCTCTGCATTGTTGATATTGCGCTTGATGAAGCCGAGCGCGATCGACGGTCCCTGCGCCAGCGACATCGCGAGTTCGTGCGCGGCGGCGTCGATCTCGGCGTCGGGCACGACCCTGGTCACCATGCCGATCGCATGCGCTTCCCTGGCGGTCAGCACGGGCGATGTCAGATAGAGCTCGCGCGCCCGCGCGCTGCCGAGCAACTGGGTCAGGAAATACGTGCCGCCATAATCGCCGGAGAAGCCGACCTTGGCGAAGGCGGTCGTGATCTTGCAGGATTCGGAGGCAACCCGCAGATCGCACGACAGCGCCATCGACAGACCGGCGCCGGCCGCGGCACCGTCGAGCTGCGCCACCACCGGCTTCGGCATCTGGTGCAGGATCCGCGAGACCTCCATGCCGCGGCGAAGGTTTGCCATTTTCACCTCGAACGGCAGCGGCGCGCGGCCCGCCGCCATCGACTTGACATCGCCGCCGACGCAGAAGGAGCCGCCAGCGCCCTTGAACAGCACCGCGCGCACCTCCGGATCATCAGCCGCACGCCGCGCCGCCTCGACCAGGCCCGCGACCATCTCGGGGTTGAGCGCGTTCTTCCGCTCGGGCCGGTTCATGGTGATGGTGAGCAGCCCGCCTTCGAGCTTCTGCAGGACCATGTCGTTCATGGGACGTCTCCCTTGTTGTTGGTTGTTTTGTCATTCCGGGGCGCGACGAAGTCGCGAGCCCGGAATCCATTCATCAACCGTCACTGCCGCCCGATGGATCCCGGGCTCTCGCTACGCGAGCCCCGGGATGACCCTTCGCGTCACTTCTTCACCAGCGGGCAACGCGACTGCTCGAGCGACTGGAACGCTTCGCTCCCCGGCACGGTGGCGAGCAGCTTGTAATCGTCCCAGCGGCCTTTCGATTCCGACGGCTTCTTGACCTCGAACAGGTACATGTCGTGCACCATACGACCGTCCTCGCGAATCTTGCCGTTCTTCGCAAAGAAGTCGTTGATCGGCGTCTCCTTCATCACCTTCATGACTGCGGCCGCATCTGTCGTGCCGGCCGTCTTCACCGCCTTCAGATAGTGCATGACGGAGGAATAGACGCCGGCCTGTGCCGAGGTCGGCGGCCGCTTGACGCGTTCCTGAAAGCGCTTCGAGAAAGCGCGCGTCTCGTCGTTCATGTCCCAGTAGAAGGCTTCGGCCAGCAGCAGGCCCTGCGCGGTCTCAAGCCCGATCGAGTCGATGTCCGTGACGAAGGCCAGCAGCGGCGAGACCTTCTGGCCGCCTTTCATGATGCCGAACTCGGCCGCCTGCTTGATGGCATTGACGGTGTCTCCGCCGGCATTGGCGAGCCCGATCACCTTCGCCTTCGAGGCCTGCGCCTGAAGCAGGAACGAGGAGAAATCGGACGTGTTGAGCGGGTGGCGCACGCTTCCCAGCACCTTGCCGCCGGTCTTGGTGACGACGGCGCTGGTGTCCTTCTCCAGATCCTGGCCGAAGGCGTAATCGGCGGTGAGGAAGAACCAGGTGTCGAGGCCCGACTTCACGGCGGCAAGGCCGGTGACGTTGGCTTGGCCGTAGGTGTCGAACACGTAGTGGATGGTGTACGGGCCGCAAGCCTCGTTGCTGAGACGGATCGAGCCCGGTCCGTTGAAGATGATGATCTTGCCCCGCGCCTTTGCGATCTCACCGGCAGCAAGCGCGGTCGCGGAGGCCGCGACGTCGTAGATCATCTCGACGCCCTGATTGTCGAGCATGTCGCGCGCGATGTTGGCGGAGAGGTCGGCCTTGTTCTGATGGTCAGCCGCCAGCACTTCGATCTTGCGTCCGAGCACCTCGCCGCCGAAATCTTCCACCGCCATCTTGGCCGCGGTCTCGCTGCCGGGGCCGGTGATGTCGGCATAGAGGCTCGACATGTCGAGGATGCCGCCGATCTTGAGGGGAGGCTTGTCCTGAGCCTGCGCGGCACTCGCGCTGAGGGCGAACGCGGCGGCAAAAATACCGGACAAAATAGGCTTCATTGAAAACAACCTCCCTTGATCGCCTTGCTCTGAATGGCGGCTTGATCTTGCTATTCCCGCAATCATGCCGCATGCGCGAGAGCGCAGCAAGCGTGAGGGGCGTCACGAGAGCACGATTGCCGCGCATGTTTTCCGCAAAGCGGAATGGCGACATATAGATAACTATCTCCACGTCATTGCGAGCGCAGCGAAGCAATCCAGAGATGCATCCGCGGAAAGACGCTGGATTGCTTCGCTGCGCTCGCAATGACGGAGTATGAGGCAACGACGGAGTACTACACGCCGAATTCGCCGCCAGCCGCATTTGAGTTATGGTCGACGCACAACGCAACCTCTCCGGGTCATATGACGCAGCGGCTTCACCTCATCGTCGCACTTCTTCTCTGCGCAGGTCACACGGCGAACGCGACGCCGTGCCAGTTCGAGTCCCAGGGCGAAGGCCGTGTCGCCGCCATCACCGACGCACGCAGCGTGCGCCTCGATGACGGCCGCGAAGTCCGTCTCTCCGGCATCGAGGCGACAGCGACGACGCAGCAGGCGCTGACATCGCTGCTGGTCGGCCGCGACGTCATCCTGCGCGGCACCGACGACACACCCGACCGCTACGGCCGCCAGGGTGCGCTGGTATTCATCGGCGAGAGCGACATCTCGGTTCAATCGATGCTCCTCGCCCAGGGCGACGCCCTCGTCTCGGCCGAAATCACCGACAAGGATTGTGCGGCGGCTCTGATGGCGTCGGAGGCCGCAGCGCGACGCCAAAAAAAGGGCAGTTGGGCTGACCCGTCGGCCATAAAAAACGCGGAAAGTCCGGACGATATTTTGGCCGGGATCGGGCGCTTTATGGTGGTCGAGGGTAAAGTCCTGTCGGTCCGTCAAGCTGGGGCAATGACCTACCTCAACTTCGGACGGAACTGGACACACGGCTTTGCGGTGACTATTTCAAAGCGCAATCTGCCGGCGTTCGAGAGCGCCGGAATGACCCTTAAGTCACTGGAAAATAGACGTATTCGTATCCGGGGCTGGGTTGAGGGGACGACGGGGCCGCGTATCGACGCGCGTCTCGCGGGACAGGTCGAGTTGCTGGGCGCAAGCGAGCCGACAGGGGTAAGGCCTTAAAATAGGGCCAGGCACAGGTTAAGCGACGTGAATGGGGTGCTAGAACAGCACAAAACGGGCGAAGCGCGCCGCCTTCGGGCTGCGCCGGCGGTGCTTTGCCTGTTGCTGGGCACGGGGCTCGCCGGTTGCGGCGATATGGGCCGTTTCCAGACTGCAGCGACCCCGGCAACCGTGGCGATGCCCAAGCCCAAGCCGGCCGTGGCGCAGACCCCCGCCACCGAAAAGGAACACGAGCGTATCCTGGCGAGCTATGGCGGCAATTACGACGACCCCAAGCTCGAATCACTGGTCAGCAAGACTGTCGACCGCCTCGTTGCCGCCTCCGATCGCCCTGATCAGGGCTACAAGGTTACCATCCTCAATTCCGGCGCGGTGAACGCTTTCGCACTGCCGAACGGCCAGCTCTATGTGACCCGCGGCCTGCTCGCGCTGGCCAGCGATACCTCCGAATTGTCCTCCGTGCTCAGCCACGAGATGGCGCATGTGCTGTCCAAGCACGCCGCGATGCGCGAGGACCAGGCACGCCAGGCCGCGATCGTCACCCGTGTCGTCACGGACATGAGCAACGACCCCGATCTGACCGCGCTCGCGCTCGCCAAGACCAAGCTCACCATGGCGAGCTTTTCGCGCAACCAGGAATTCGAGGCTGACGGCATCGGCGTCGGCATCTCCGCCAAGGCTCATTTCGATCCCTACGGGGCCGCCCGCTTCCTCTCGGCAATGGAGCGAAATGCCGAGCTCAAGGCCGGCAAGAGCTCGCTGGATCCGCGCGCGCAGGATTTCACATCGTCGCATCCGGCGACGCCCGAACGGGTGCAGAATGCGCAGACCATTGCGCGGCAATATGCAGCGCCCGAAGGCGCCGAGCGCGACCGCGAGAGCTATCTCGCCGCAATCGACAACCTCGTCTATGGCGAGGACCCCAGCGAGGGCTTTGTCCGCGGCCGCAGATTCCTGCACCCGAAGCTCGGCTTCACCTTCCAGGCGCCCGATAATTTTACGCTCGACAACACCGCGCAGGCGGTGATCGGCGTGCGCGACGGCGGCTCGCAGGCGATGCGTTTCGACGTCGTGCGCGTGCCGGCCGAGCAATCGCTCGGCGACTATCTGAATTCCGGCTGGATGGAAGGCGTCGAGAAGGCCTCTACCGAGGACCTCACCATCAATGGTTTCCCGGCCGCCTCCGCCACCGCCAAGGGCGACCAGTGGCAGTTCAAGGTCTACGCGCTGCGCTTCGGCAGCGACGTCTACCGCTTCATCTTCGCCACGCGGCAGAAGTCGACCGAGAGCGAGCGCAATGCGCGCGAGACCGTCAATTCATTCCGCCGCCTGACGCTCGAAGAGATCCAGGCCGCACGTCCGCTGCGCATCAAGGTGATCACCGTGCAGCCCGGCGACACCGTGGAATCGCTGTCCCATCGCATGGCGGGCGTCGATCATCCCGCCGAACGTTTTCGCGTGCTGAACGGGCTCGACCGCACCGCACAGGTGAAGGTGCGTGACCGCGTGAAGATCGTGACGGACTGAGGCGCTACTTCGCCTTCTCCTTCAGATACGCAATGATATCGGCGCGATCCTGCGCGTCCGGCACGTCGAAGAACATCTTGGTTTCCGGCACCATGGCTTGCGGCCCGGTCAGCCACTTATCGAGATTTTCCTCGGTCCAGACGATCCCGGAGTTCTTCAGGTCCGGCGAATAATCGTAGCCGGCGACGCTGCCCGCCT
Organism: Bradyrhizobium guangzhouense; assembly: GCF_004114955.1. Lineage (NCBI taxonomy): Bacteria > Pseudomonadati > Pseudomonadota > Alphaproteobacteria > Hyphomicrobiales > Nitrobacteraceae > Bradyrhizobium > Bradyrhizobium guangzhouense. The sequence goes on along the minus strand of NZ_CP030053.1, from coordinate 847,537 downwards.
TGCGCCCGACCACACCCTTGTGCATCGGACCGACGCCGTTCTCATTGATCGAGTGGCAGTCTGCGCAGCCCTTGTAGAGCGTCTGGCCGCGCGCGGCATCGCCGGTCGCGCCGGCGGGGCCGGCCGCGCACAGCGCGATCGCGATTGTCGCGAGAACCAGGCTTGTCGTGTTTCGCGGGAGGACGGAAATGGATCGAACGTTCATGTGAGCTCCTGTTTGCGGCAGCAAACAGGATCGTTCGGCCCCAATTTTATTCCCGTCAGTTCGACGATTCGCCCGCATCCATGTCACCGGCTTCGCGCTGGCCGCTGAGCCAGAGCGCGAGCAGGGTCCAGAACGCGCCTGACAGCAGGTAGGCACCCGAGGCGATGACGCCGAGATTGGTGGCGAGCAGCAACGCGACCAGCGGCGCGAAGCCGGCGCCGAACAGCCAGGCCATGTCGGAGGTCAGGGCGGAGGCCGTGTAGCGATACATCTGCTTGAAGTTCGAGGCGATCGCGCCCGAGGACTGGCCGAAGGAAAGGCCGAGCAGGATGAAACCGATCACCATGTAGATGGTCTCGCCGAACGCACCGGCATCGAGCAGCTGCGGGGCAAAGCCGCTATAGATCGCGATCGCGATCGCCGATCCCATCAGCAGCGATTTGCGGCCGACCCGGTCGGCGATGATGCCGGACACCACGATCGCGGCGACGCCGAACACGGCGGCGACGATCTCGATGATCAAAAAGCGCACCGGGCTTTCGCGGGTGAACAGGAACACCCAGGACAGCGGGAACACCGTGACCATGTGAAACAGCGCAAAGCTTGCCAGCGGCGCGAAAGCGCCGAGCATGATGTTGTGGCCTTCGCGGGCAACCGTGTCCGAGATCCGCGAGGGCTGCAATTCGCGGGTCTCGAACAGCGAAGCATATTCCTCCGTGGTCACCATGCGAAGGCGCGCGAACAGCGCCACGACGTTGATGGCGAAGGCGACGAAGAACGGATAGCGCCAGCCCCAGTCGAAGAAATCGTCGGCCGAGAGGTTGCCGGCGAAATAGGCGAACAGCGCGCTCGCCACGATCAGCCCGAGCGGCGCACCGAGCTGCGGCACCATCGCGTACCAGCCGCGCTGCGAGGCCGGCGCGTTCAGCGCCAGCAGCGAGGCCATGCCGTCCCACGCGCCGCCCCAGGCGAGACCCTGCGCGAGACGCGCCAGCGCCAGCAGCCAGATCGCGGCAACGCCGATCTCGGAGTAGCCGGGCAGGAACGCCAGCGCCACGGTGGCGGTGCCGAGCAGGAACAGTGCCGAGACGAGCTTGGCCGTCTTGCCGTACTCGCGGTCGACCGTCATGAAAATGACGGTCCCGATCGGCCGGGCGACGAAGGCCAGCGCGAAGATCATGAAGGAATAGAGGGTGCCGGTCAGCTCGCTCGTGAACGGGAACACCAGGCGCGGAAACACGATTACCGAGGCGATAGCGTAGACGAAGAAGTCGAAGAATTCCGAGGTGCGGCCGATGATGACGCCGATGGCGATCTCGCCGGGACTGGCCTGGTCGTGGCCGTGCTCGCCCGAGTGGATATCCGCCATTGCGGGGGTCTGTGCCGTCGCCATGCGTGCGCCCTTAACGTCCTGAAAACCAAAGCCGACCGCCCGGCGGGACGCCAGGCACTCTGGTCCTGTTTGACCCAACATCCCGCAGTGCAACATTGGACAAATTGTCCAATGTCCGGATTGTTGCGCCGCAGCTACCCATTGGCCCCGCAAAGGAAACTCATTCTCATAAGGCTCGGCCCGTGTCCCGTTTCAAGATCCTGGCGCTGCTACCCCTGGCAGCCGCGCTCAGCGGCTGCAACTACGTCGTGCTGGCGCCGGCCGGCGATATCGCGGCGCAGCAGCGCGACCTCGTCATCATCTCCACCGTCCTGATGCTCCTGATCGTCGTCCCCGTGATGGCGCTGACGGTGCTGTTCGCCTGGCGCTACCGCCAGTCCAACACGTCCGCCCGCTACGAGCCGGATTGGGATCACTCGACCAAGCTCGAGCTGGTGATCTGGTCGGCGCCGCTGCTCATCATCGTCTGCCTGGGCGCGCTGACCTGGATGGGCACGCATCTGCTCGACCCCTATCGCAACATCGGCCGCATCCATGCCGAGCGCGCCGTGGACCAGTCCAGGGCACCGCTCGACGTCGACGTCGTCGCACTCGACTGGAAGTGGCTCTTTATCTATCCCGACTACGGTATCGCCACCGTCAACGAGCTCGCTGCGCCGGTTGATCGCCCGATCAACTTCCACATCACCGCGTCCTCGGTGATGAACTCGTTCTACATTCCCGCGCTCGCCGGACAGATCTATGCGATGCCGGGCATGGAGACATCGCTCCACGCCGTGATCAACCACGCCGGGACTTACAGGGGCTTTTCGGCGAACTACAGCGGCGCCGGCTTCTCCGGCATGCACTTCAACTTCCACGGCCTCGACGACAAGGGTTTTGACGCCTGGATCGCGCAGGCCAAATCGTCCGGCGGCTCACTCGGCCGCGCCGAATATCTCCAGCTCGAGAAACCGAGCGAAAACGAGCCGGTGCGCCGCTGGGGCACCGTCGATGCCGATCTCTACCGCCTGATCCTCAACATGTGCGTCGAGACCGGCAAGATGTGCCAGAGCGAGATGATGGCGATCGACGCCAAGGGCGGTAACGGCCATGAGGGCCTGAACAACACCCTGCCGCTCTCCTACGACAAGTACGCCCGCCGCGGCACCGTGCTCGGTCCCGAGCCTGTCTTCGTCGCCGGCACCTGCACGCCGGAGGCCCCGCAAGGCCAGACCACCGCCGCGATCAAGGCACCGCTCGATACCGCGCCGCTGGTCGGCGCCGGCCTGAGGCGGCCGACGTTCACGCCGCTGAAGTCCTCGTTCTTCTTCCTCGGACAACGTCCGAAATCCGACTCCTAAAGAGATCCAGCCAGCATGTCTCCTGATCTTCTCAAGCTCATCTTCGGCCGTCTCGGCATCGATTCGCTGCCGCTGCACGAACCTATCCTCGTCGGCACCTTCATCATGGTCGCGCTCGGCGGTATCACGCTGTTCGCCGGCGTCACCTATTTCCGCCTCTGGGGCTATCTGTGGCGCGAGTGGTTCACCACCGTCGACCACAAGCGCATCGGCATCATGTACATGATGCTCGGCATCGTGATGCTGCTGCGCGGCTTCGCCGACGCGCTGATGATGCGCGCGCAACAGGCGATGGCATTCAACGGCTCGGAAGGTTTCCTGCCCGCCCATCACTACGACCAGGTCTTCACCGCCCACGGCGTGATCATGATCTTCTTCGTGGCCATGCCGCTGGTGACGGGCCTGATGAACTATGTCGTGCCGCTGCAGATCGGCGCCCGCGACGTGTCGTTCCCGTTCCTGAACAATTTCAGCTTCTGGATGACGGTCGGCGGCGCGGTGCTGGTGATGGCCTCGCTGTTCATCGGCGAATTCGCCCGTACCGGCTGGCTGGCTTATCCGCCGCTGTCCAACATCGGCTACAGTCCTGATGTCGGCGTCGACTATTACATCTGGGCGCTGCAGGTCGCGGGCGTCGGAACCACGCTATCCGGCATCAACCTGATCTGCACCATCGTCAAGCTGCGCTGCCCTGGCATGACCATGATGCGGATGCCGGTGTTCACCTGGACCTCGCTCTGCACCAACATCCTGATCGTCGCCTCCTTCCCGGTCCTGACCGTCGTGCTCGCGCTGCTCTCGCTCGACCGTTACGTCGGCACCAATTTCTTCACGAACGATTTCGGCGGCAGCCCGATGATGTACGTGAACCTGATCTGGATCTGGGGCCATCCCGAAGTCTACATCCTGGTTCTTCCGGCCTTCGGCATCTTCTCGGAAGTCACCTCGACCTTCTCCGGCAAGCGGCTGTTCGGCTACACCTCGATGGTCTACGCCACCGTCGTCATCACCATCCTGTCGTACCTGGTGTGGCTGCACCACTTCTTCACGATGGGCTCGGGCGCCAGCGTCAACTCGTTCTTCGGCATCACCACGATGATCATCTCGATCCCGACGGGCGCGAAGATGTTCAACTGGCTGTTCACGATGTATCGCGGCCGCATCCGCTACGAGCTGCCGATGATGTGGACGATCGCCTTCATGCTGACCTTCGTGATCGGCGGCATGACCGGCGTGCTGCTCGCGGTGCCGCCGGCCGACTTCGTCCTGCACAACAGCCTGTTCCTGATCGCGCACTTCCACAACGTGATCATCGGCGGCGTGGTGTTCGGCGCGTTCGCCGGCATCAACTACTGGTTCCCGAAGGCGTTCGGCTTCAGGCTCGATCCGTTCTGGGGCAAGATGTCGTTCTGGTTCTGGGTCACCGGCTTCTACATGGCCTTCATGCCGCTCTACGTGCTCGGCCTGATGGGCGTGACCCGGCGCCTGCGCGTGTTCGACGATCCCTCGCTTCAGATCTGGTTCGTCATCGCCGCGATCGGCGCAGTCCTCGTCTTCCTCGGCATCCTCTCGATGCTGATGCAGTTCGCGGTCTCCTTCCTCAAGCGCGAGCAGCTCAAGGACGTCACCGGCGATCCCTGGGACGCCCGCACGCTGGAATGGGCAACCTCCTCACCCCCGCCGGACTACAACTTCGCCTTCACTCCCGTCGTCCACGACAATGACGCCTGGTGGGACATGAAGAAGCGCGGCTATCAGCGTCCGCTCGTGGGATTCAAGTCGATCCACATGCCCCGCAGCACCGGCACCGGCATCATCCTCGCCGGCTTCGCGACCGCGATGGGTTTTGGTCTGATCTGGTACATCTGGTGGCTGGCGGCTGCGAGCTTCATAGCGATGCTCGCCGTCGGGATCGGTCACACCTTCAACTATCACCGCGACTTCGACATTCCGGCTGACGACGTCATCCGGACCGAGGACTCGCGCACCAAACTGCTCGCCGGAGCCAAGTAAATGACTGTCGCTGTCAATCCCGCCCAAACCGGCGAACCGGTGTTCTATCTCGCCGACGAACATCCACATCCGGAAGGCTACAGCACCTCGCTCGGCTTCTGGATCTACCTGATGAGCGACTGTCTCATCTTCGCGATGCTGTTCGCCGCCTTCGGCGTGCTCGGCGCCAACTACGCCGCCGGGCCGGCGCCGAAGGACCTGTTCGACCTCAACCTGGTCGCGGTGAACACCTCGATGCTGCTGCTGTCGTCGATCACCTACGGCTTTGCCATGCTGACGATGCAGCAGAACAAGATCGCGCAGACGCAGATGTGGCTCCTGATCACCGGCCTGTTCGGCGCCGCCTTCATCGGTATCGAGCTCACCGAGTTCGCCCACATGATCCATGAAGGCGCCACGCCGCAGCGCAGCGCCTTCCTGTCGGCCTTCTTCACTCTGGTCGGCACCCACGGGCTGCACGTCTCCTGCGGCCTGATCTGGCTGGTGACCTTGATGGTGCAGGTCTGGCGCTTCGGCCTGATCGAGGCCAACCGCCGCCGCCTGATGTGCCTGTCGATGTTCTGGCACTTCCTCGACGTGGTCTGGATCGGCGTCTTCACCTTCGTCTACCTCCTGGGAGTTCTGCGATGAGCACCGATACCCACGCCGCCCACGCGGATGGCCATCACCACGACGACGGCCACGCCCACAGCACGTTCTCGGGCTACATGCTCGGCTTCGTGCTCTCGGTGGTGCTGACCGCGATCCCGTTCTGGCTGGTGATGAGCGGCACGTTGCCGAGCAAGCAGGTCACCGCGCTGGTCATCATGGCTTTTGCGGTCGTGCAGATCGTCGTGCATATGATCTACTTCCTGCACATGAGCCCCAAGTCCGAGAACGGCTGGAGCATGATGGCGCTGATCTTCACCATCGTGATGGTGGTGATCGCACTGTCCGGTTCGCTGTGGGTGATGAACCACCTCAACAGCAACATGATGCCGATGCACGAGATGACGGGCATGAAGTGAGCGATCCCGTGAGACCTATGGACAACGAACCGCGCAGCCCCGCAAGGGCTGCGCGTCCGCGCCTGTGGCTCACGGTTGTCTCGCTTGTCGCTTTCGTTGCTCTGATGGCTCTCGGCGTCTGGCAGGTCGAGCGCCGCACCTGGAAGCTGGCGCTGATCGACCGGGTCGAGCGGCGCGTTCATGCCCCGGCGCAGCCCATCCCATCGCGGGCGTCGTGGCCGGCGATCACGGCCGCAAGCGACGAATACCGGCATGTCAGCGTCCACGGCCGGTTCCTGCATGACCGCGAGACCCTCGTTCAGGCGGTCACCGAGGAAGGCCCCGGCTATTGGGTGCTGACGCCGCTTGAGCGCGGCGACGGCACGACTGTCCTGATCAATCGCGGCTTCGTGCCGTCGGAGCGGCGCGACCCATCGACACGCCGAGACGGCAATCCGACCGGAGAGGTCGCGGTCAGCGGACTTTTGCGCGTCACCGAGCCAAAAGGCGGATTCCTCAGGGACAATTTGCCCCAGCACAACCGCTGGTATTCGCGGGATGTCGCTGCGATCGCGGCGGCCCGCGATCTCCGGAACGTGGCGCCCTTTTTCATCGATGCCGACGCCGGATCACGATCCGCTGGCGCTCCCATCGGCGGATTGACCGTGATCCGCTTTCCCAATAACCACCTGATCTACGCGCTGACGTGGTTTGCCCTGGCTTTCATGCTGGCCGGCAGACTTTTCGTCACATTTCGCGGCGGGCTGTTCCGCCGCCAACGCTTCGTCCACGAACCGGCCGGCGGCCCAGACGCCTCCGCCCGCAGGACGGGATCAGATGCTGGAACGATCGTCGAACCGACCTGACGACGGGACTAATTTTGGCGAGCTAGCTGTCACGCTGCAATCGCAGGCGGACGCGCGCAGCGAGCTGGTCGGCGCTGCCCCCACCGACGACGAGACCAACCGCAAGAACATGGCGCTGCTGATCCAGCTGCGCTGGACCGCTGTGGTCGGCCAGATCGTGACCATTGGAGGCGTGCATTTCTGGCTCGGCATCCCCCTGCCCTTGACCCGCATGGGCGCGGTGATCGGCGCGCTGGTGCTGCTCAACGTCTCGAGCCTGGTCTGGGTACGCCATCGCGCCGCGATCACCAACAATGAGCTGCTGGTCGCGCTGATGCTGGACGTCGCGGCGCTGACTGCACAGCTCTATCTCAGCGGCGGCGCGACCAATCCCTTCACTTCGCTGTTTCTGCTCCAGGTCACCCTCGGCGCGGTGCTGCTCGACGCCCGCTCGACCTGGTCGCTGGTGGCACTGAGCTGCGCAAGCTTCGTCTGGCTGACCATGGCCTACCGGCCGCTGGACCTGCCGCCAAACCCGCTGAGCGAGACCTATACGCTCACCGTGGCCGGCATGTTGCTGGGCTTCGTCCTCAATGCCGTGTTGCTGGTCGTGTTCGTCACCCGCATCAACAGGAATTTGCGCCAGCGCGACGCGCACCTAGCGGCGCTGCGCCAGCATGCGGCCGAGCAGGACCACATCGTCCGCATGGGCCTGCTGGCCTCCGGCGCCGCACATGAGCTAGGCACGCCGCTCGCCTCGCTCTCCGTCATCCTCAGCGACTGGCGCCGCATGCCGGACCTCGCCGCGGATCAAGAGCTTGCCGAAGACCTCACGGAGATGGAGACTTCGCTGCAGCGCTGCAAAAGCATCGTGACGGGCATTCTGGTGTCGGCCGGCGAGGCGCGCGGCGAAGGATCCTCGCCGACGACCGTGACCGCCTTCGTCACTGCGCTGGTCGAGGAATGGCGCGACGCCCGCTCGGCGCGGACGCTCTATTTCATCAACACATTCGGCGAGGACGTCGCGATCGTCTCCGACATCGCGCTGAAGCAGGTGATCTTCAACGTCCTCGACAATGCCTACGAAGTCTCGCGCGAGTGGGTGGAGTTGGTCGCCGAACGCGAGGGTGACAATCTGGTGCTCTCGATCAGCGACCGCGGCCCGGGCTTCGCAGCGGAAATGCTGGCGCAGCTCGGAAAACCCTATCAATCGAGCAAGGGCCGCGCCGGAGGCGGGCTCGGTCTGTTCCTGGTGGTGAACGTGGTGCGCAAGCTAGGGGGCAGCGTAACGGCGGAGAATCACAGGAAACGCGGCGCCACGGTCCGCCTGACGCTGCCGCTCGCCACGCTCGCGATCGGAGGCAGCTTTGACGCCTGACCGTTCGCTCATCGTCGTCGAGGACGACGAAGGCTTTGCGCGCACGCTGAAGCGCTCGTTCGAACGCCGTGGCTATGAGGTCGTGCTCGCTGCTTCCATCGAGGATGTCAGGAAGGTTCTGGAGGACCGATCGTTCGGCTACGCCGTGGTCGACCTCAAGCTCGGCGGCGCCTCTGGGCTAGCGTGCGTCGAGCTGCTGCATACCCACGATGAGGAGATGCTGATCGTGGTGCTGACGGGCTTCGCCAGCATTTCGACCGCGGTCGAGGCCATCAAGTTAGGAGCCTGCCACTATCTCGCAAAGCCCTCCAACACCGACGACATCGAAGCCGCCTTCACCAAGGCCGAGGGCAACGCCGAGGTCGCGCTGGATGTCCGGCCGACCTCGATCAAGACGCTGGAATGGGAACGCATCCACCAGACGCTGATCGAGACCGATTTCAATATTTCGGAAGCGGCGAGGCGACTGGGGATGCACCGACGCACCCTGGCACGGAAGCTCGAGAAGCGGCCGGTGAAGTGAGCCGCGCGGCGAGGAAAACACTCACCCGAGCTGATGACCTCGCGACCATGCCTCACTAAACTGCCCGATGCGGCGGCTGACGGCCGCCGCCGTGCTGCAACGGCCCAAGCGAGGAGACCGCCCTGTGACAATGCTCGTCGAGCGCCTCGGCTCGTCTGCCGCGCTGTCGCGGACGCGCAGCCAGCGTGATACCGAAACCGTTCAGTTTGCGCAGGCAGCCCTCGAAGCCGGCAAGAAGGAGGGCCTGCAACTGGCCGTGCGGGCGCGCTATGTCGCGCTGGCCGTCATCGCCTGCCTGCTGCTTGCCATCAACCCGGCATGGGACCAGCTCTATTACGTGGTGCTGCTTGGCCTGTTCGCACTGATCGGCTGGGCCCAGGTCAGGGTCGGGCGGGTCGGCGTGTCGCGGTCGGAGCTGGCACTTTTGTTCTGCGACCTGGCGCTTCTCACTTTCGTCATCGTCGTCCCGAACCCGTTCGGCACCACGCGCTGGCCGGTGGCGATGCAATACCATTTCGGCAACTTCATCTACTTCTTCGTGCTGCTTGCGGGCGCCACGCTGGCCTATTCCTGGCGAACCGTGATTGCGGTCGGAACCTGGACGGCAGCGCTCTGGGCGATCGGCGTAGCCTGGGTATGGTGGCAACCTGATCGCGATCCCGCACTGACCGCGCGCATTGCAGAGGCGGTGGGTAGCGATCACAGGCTCCTCGCGCTGATCTCGCCCACTGCGATCGGATTCGGCCTCCGCATCCAGGAAATCGTCGTCTTCCTGATCGTGGCCGTAACACTGGCGCTCGCGGTTCGCCGCAGCAATGACTTGTTGATTCGACACGCCGCGGTGGAGCGAGAGCGCGGCAACCTAGCGCGCTACTTCTCGCCCAATGTCGTCACGGAACTATCGAAGCACGACGAGCCATTGAAGCAGGTGCGCACGCAGGACATCGCGGTGCTGTTCGTGGACATCGTCGGCTTCACGGCCTTTGCCGATGTGCGCTCTCCGGACGAAGTGGTGCGGACGCTTCGCGAATTCCACGGATTGATGGAGCAGGAGGTATTCCGTCACGACGGCACGCTGGACAAATATCTGGGCGATGGATTGATGGCGACATTCGGCACGCCCTTCGCGGGCGCGCGCGACGCCAGCAACGCGCTGCGCTGTGCCCAGGCCATGATTGCGGCAGCGGACGGCTGGAATGCACGGCGAAGGGCATCCGGCGAATCGCCGATGCGCGTCAGCTTCGGCCTGCATTACGGACCGGTGGTGCTCGGCGATATCGGGCACACCTGCCTGGAATTTGCCGTGATCGGTGCGACCGTCAATGCGGCGAGCCGACTGGAAGGGCTGACCCGCACGCTCGACTGCGCGCTGGTCGCAAGCAATGATCTCGTCAGTCGCGCCAAGCTGGAGCTCGGTGGCACGGCCGAGACATTTGGCTCGCTGATCGCCCGCGATCCCCAAGCGATTCGCGGGCTCGAGCGGCCGATCGCGATCTGGACCCAGCCGCGCGCTTGACCAAGGCGAGGCTTGGCCGCCGTTCGAACACGTATCCAAACAAAAAGCCCGGCCAAACGGCCGGGCTTTTGATTGCTTGCGAACGACGCCGCGAAGCGCTTACGCGGCCTCGTCGGCGACGGTGGTGTCGTCGCCATCGGTATCGTCGGTATCGCCCTCGGCATCCGTCTCGCCTTCGCCGTCGGCGGCTTCCGCCTTGGCATTGGTGCGGCGCGGGCTCTTGGCGAGCTGGGCCTCGATTTCCTTGACCGCTTCGGTCTCGGTCGAGTGCTGCACCACCGCGATCTCGCGGGACAGACGATCGAGCGCCGCTTCATAGAGCTGGCGTTCGCTGTAGGACTGCTCGGGCTGCGACTCGGAGCGATAGAGGTCGCGCACGACTTCCGCGATCGCGACGATGTCGCCCGAGTTGATCTTCGCTTCGTATTCCTGAGCGCGACGCGACCACATGGTGCGCTTGACGCGGGCGCGGCCCTTGAGGGTCTCCAGCGCTTTCTTCACCAGCGCCGGCTCGGACAGCTTGCGCATGCCGACATTGGCGACCTTGGCGGTCGGAACGCGCAGCGTCATCTTGTCCTTGATGAAGTTGATGACGAACAGCTCGAGCTTCGCGCCGGCGATCTCCTGCTCCTCGATGGCCAGGATCTGGCCGACGCCGTGAGCGGGATAGACGACGAATTCATTGGCCTTGAAGCCCTGACGCTGGGTCACGACCTTCTTTTCCTCGACCTTCGGCGCAGGTGCGGCGGCCTTCACGGCCGGCTTGGCAGCGGCAACGGGGGCCTTGGCAGGGGCGGCAGCAACGGGAGCCTTCGGAGCGACGGGCTTGGCAGCGGGAGCCTTGGCAGCGGGAGCCTTGGCAGCAGCAGGCTTGGCAACGGTCGCTTTCGCGGCCGGTTTGGCAGTCTTGTTAGGCATTGCGCTTCTTTTCTTCGAGGACTTTGCAGCCGGCGCCTTAGTCGCGGTCCGACCCTTTGATGCGCTACGGCTGGCCGCGGCGACTTTTTTGGCCTCCTTATGGGAAGCCCTCGCTGAAGTACTCTTTTTACGCGTTTTCTGTGACACAGCCTGCGCGCGGAAACTGCCACGCCCCTGTTTCGACATTTGGTTTCACGGGAACCCAACGGGGCCAACTGGGCTGACGGGGGTTCAGCTTAATGTGCCCAATATAGCACATTTCCCGCAAAAATCAATGATTTAGGGGTCTTGAGGGCTGGTTTTCGGCGCTGACGAAGGTATTAGGGTTAAGTTTGCGCCGGATTTTAGTCTCCGGAGCCAGGGTTCTTAGAAAAATATTTCTCGAACTTGCCCGCCTGCCCGTCGAACTCCTCGGCGTCGGCAGGCGATTCTTTCTTCTGGGTGATATTCGGCCAGCTCTTGGCGTATTCCGAGTTCACCTCAAGCCACTTTTCCAGGCCCGGCTCGGTGTCCGGCTTGATGGCGTCCGCCGGACATTCCGGCTCGCACACGCCGCAATCGATGCATTCGTCAGGATGGATGACCAGCATGTTCTCGCCCTCGTAGAAACAATCGACGGGGCAGACCTCGACGCAGTCGGTGTACTTGCACTTGATGCAGTTTTCAGTGACGACGTAAGTCATCCAACGCTCCGAAAAGCTCTCTTAAAAGTCGCGGCTTGCGTAGCGCGGATGGCTCCGCGCTGCAAGGTCGGGAAAGCCCGATCATGACGGCTTTGTGTGGTTGATCGACCAAGAAATGAATACCAAGCGCAATTAATTGCGCTTTGCGTCGCCGAGCTCCTCGTAAAGCGCGCGCGCCGAGGCGGCGTCGCCGCGGCGTTCGTTGAAGCCGGTCACCTTGAGCACGCGCACAGTGCGATCGAGCGCGACGGTGACGACGTCGCCGATCTTGATCGCATGGCCCGGCGATTTCTCGCGCGTGCCGTTGATGCGGACGTGGCCCGTTACGACGAGCTCAGCCGCCGAGGTCCGCGCCTTCACCACCCGCGCGTGCCACAGCCATTTGTCGAGGCGCTGCCGCTCGGTGGTCGTGGGATTACTCCTTGCGCCCCGAGAGCTGCTCCTTCAGCGCGGCGAGCTTGGCGAAAGGCGAGTTCGGATCGGCCGGACGATCGCGCTCACGCGGGGCGGCGCTCGAGGCGTAGGGACGGAGCGACGGACCGGATTCGCGATCGCGGCGGTCGCGGCCCTTGTCGCGGTCGCGGCCCCTGTTGTCGCGGCCCTTGTCACGATCGCCGCCGAACTTCTTGTTGTCGCGATTGCGATCCCGGTCCTTGTTGTCGCGGTCCTTGCCTTCGAAGCGGCGGTTCCTGTCGTCGCGCCCTTCCTGGCGCGGCGCGCCATCGGCACCACCCTCGCGCGGCTTGCGGAAATCCCTGCCGCCGTCGCGACGATGACCACCGTGGCGATGTCGCTCGTTACGCTTCTCGCCATCGGCCGACTGCGCGACCTCGCCCTCAGCGGGCGCGGCACCAGCTTCAGCACCAGCCTGCGGTCGCTGATTGTGGTGACGCTGATGGCGATGACGCTCGTGACGCGGCTTGCGGTCCTCGTGACGACCGCCGGGACGCCAGACTTCGACGAGCTCGGGCTCGGCCGGTGCAGCGGAAGCTTCAGCAGGCGCTGCCTCGACAGGCGCAGCAGCATCGGGAGATGCGGCAGCTTCCGTGGCCGCGGTCTCGGCGGGAGCGGCTTCTGCGGCAGCCTCGGCAGGTGCTGCAGCCTCTTCCGCCGGCGGGGCGATGCCAGGGGCATCTTCGGGTGTGACGGGCGCTTCGGGCGAAGCGTCGAGCGTGGGCTCTTCCTGCGCTCCCTCGTCATGCTGCTCCATGCCGGGGGCGTCTTCGACGGTGACGGCTTCGATCGCGGCATCCGCGGGCGCAGCAGCCGCCTCTTCGGTCGCAGGCGCCTCGGTGGAGGCCTCGGCAACCGGCGTCTCCGCGGCAACAGGCGCGGCAGGCTTCGGCGGCAGCGGCGCGCGCTTTTCCATGCGATAGCCAAGCGCGCGCAGCACCGAGGCGAAATCCTCGCCGGCGGAGCCGGTGAGCGAAGTCATCGCCTGCGTCACCACGAAGCTGCGGCCATCGAACGCGCCGGCAGGCTTTTCGCCCGGCGAATTCTCGCGCCAAGCCAGCGCCGGACGGATCAGGTCCGCAAGGCGCTCCAGGATGTCGACGCGGACGGCACGCTCGCCGGCCTGCTTGTAGCCGAGCACGCGATAGGCATCGCGCGGCAAGCTCTTGTCGACCGGGAACGAGGTGCGTCCCGAGGACGCCAGATGCTGCGCGCCCGACAGCGCCGACAGATCGACATTGTCCTGCTTCAACGCCCACAACAGCGCAGCGAGCGCACGCGCGGCGGGCTTCAAAATGCCGGGGAAATAGATGTGATAGGCGCCGAAGCGGACGCCGTATTTGCGCAAGGTCGCGCGCGAAGGCTGATCGAGATCCTTCAGCTCATTGGCGATCTTGGGACGCTCGAGCACGCCAAGCGCCTCGACGAGCTGGTAGGCGATGCCGCGGGCAATGCCGGTGACGTCCTCGGCCTTCGACAGCTCGAACATCGGCCCGAGCAGCTTTTCGATATGCGTCTTGAGCCAGAGCTCGAGCCGCGCCTGCACCTTTTCGCGAGGGCCACCGGTCAGGCGTTCGTCGGAGATGATGCGGATGCGCGGATGCAGCGCCTCTTCGGCGGCGACGAGGCGCGCCACCGCATCGCCGGTCCAGCGGATGGTGCCGTCGGAGGTCAGCACGAACTGGTCGTCCGGCGCGTTGCCGAGTTTTTCGGCGCGCGTATTGATCTCGCCGGCGAGCACCGCTTGCGCGGCAGCCTGCAAGGCTTTCGCATCGGAGCCGGCTTCCGCCGCATCCGGTGCAAAGGTGAAGCCATCGAGGCGGCCGATGACATGGCCTTCGACGATAACTTCGCCGGTCTTGCCGATTTCCGTATTCAAGCTCGTGTTCTCCCGCAGGCGGCGCATCAATACACTGGTCCGGCGATCAACGAAACGCTCAGTCAAGCGTTCATGGAGCGCATCCGATAATTTATTTTCGACCTCCCGCGCGGTCCCCTGCCAGCGTTCGGGGTCTTTCAGCCAGTCCGGGCGGTTGGCGACGAAGGTCCAGGTGCGGATCTGTGCGATCCGGGCCGACAGCGTGTCGATGTCGCCGTCGATGCGGTCGGCCTGGTCGATCTGGGCCGCGAACCAGGAATCGGGGATGCAGCCCTTCTGCATCAGGAAGCCGTAGAGCGTCGTCACCAGCTCGGCATGGGCGGCCGGCGACAGTTTCCGGTAATCCGGGACCTGGCAGGCCTCCCAGAGCCGCTCCACGGCGGCCTTGCCATGCGCGATATCGCGCACCTCGACGTCGCGGGCGGCGTGGTCGAGCACGCGCATGTCCTCGGCGATCGGCGCCCGCGTCAGCGTCTCGTGGCCGGGGGCGAGGTTCAGCGAAACCTGCAGCGCGCCGAGCGAGGAGAAATCCAGCTTCGAATTGCGCCATTGCAGCATCTTCACGGGATCGACGATGTGGTTCTGCAGCGCGTTCACCAGCTCGGGCTCGAACGGGCCGCAGCGCCCCGTCGTCCCAAACGTGCCGTTGCGCGTGGCACGGCCGGCCCGGCCGGCGACTTGCGCGAACTCGGCCGGGGTGAGCCTTCGGAACTGAAAGCCGTCGAACTTGCGGTCGGAGGCGAAGGCGACGTGGTCGACGTCGAGATTGAGGCCCATGCCGACGGCATCGGTGGCGACGAGATAATCGACGTCGCCGTTCTGGAACATCTCGACCTGCGCATTGCGCGTGCGCGGCGAGAGCGAGCCCAGCACGACGGCGGCGCCGCCGTGCTGGCGCTTGATCAGCTCGGCGATGGCGTAGACCTCGTCGGCGGAGAAGGCGACGATGGCGGTGCGGCGCGGCTGGCGCGTGATCTTGCGGTCGCCGGCGAATTCCAGCTGCGACAGGCGCGGCCGCGTGATCATGGAGACGCCGGGCAACAGCCGCTCGATGATCGGGCGCATGGTCGCAGCGCCCAGCAGCAGCGTCTCGTCGCGGCCGCGGCGGTTGAGGATGCGGTCGGTGAAGACGTGGCCGCGCTCGAGATCGGAGGCGATCTGGATCTCGTCGACGGCGAGGAAGGAGACGTCCAGATCGCGCGGCATCGCCTCGACGGTCGAGACCCAATAGCGCGGCGATTTCGGCTTGATCTTCTCCTCGCCCGTCACCAGCGCCACGGCCTCGGGGCCGACCCGGGCGACGATCTTGTTATAGACCTCGCGCGCCAAGAGGCGCAGCGGCAGGCCGATCAGCCCCGAGGAATGCGCGAGCATCCGTTCGATGGCGAGATGGGTCTTGCCGGTGTTGGTCGGCCCGAGCACCGCAGTGACGCCAGCGCCAGGAACTCGATCGGACGCCACGCGCTCGGAAGCGAAGGAGGAGGGAGGAAAGGCCATGTCTAGCTGATTAGGTAATGGCTGATGGGGCGAATGTCAGGGCTTGATGGGGCGGTGGGGTGCTGAGGTGTCGGCTATGTCTCCGAACGCTGCACGTGGCCAGGCATACGACTGTCATGCCCCGGCTTGACCGGGGCATCCAGTACGCCGCGGCCCGTCCGCTCAACCATAGCCGCCTCGGCGTACTGGATCGCCCGGTCAAGCCGGGCGATGACACCGAGTGAGTAGGAGCAGCTCCCCCAAACCTCGCGCAACTGTCTCACTTTGCGACGCTTTTTCCTCATCCTTTAAGCTTCGGAACGACTCTAGAACGAATCGCGGCCGAATCGCTGACTCCCCTCGGAGTCCCGATACGTTCACGCAAGGTGTCGTGGGACTCGTTTTGCGTGTGCACTAGATGGAGTTTTGGGGTGCCGCACAAGCGACGATTTGATGGCTGAAATCCTTAAGTTGGGGATGGCGCGGAGTCGAATCAGAATCGGCAAGGAGTCAAATGGATTCACGGACAATGGTGGGCCTCCGAGGCATGTCGCCAAAACAACCCCATGCACAGTAGGTAAGTCGTTGATATCGTGAGAGGCAGGTCTCCACCCGTCATTCCGGGGCGGAGCGCAAGCGACGAGCCCGGAATCCGTCGTGAGACAGTCGCCGCGGCCCAATGGATTCCGGGTTCGCGCCAAGGGGCGCGCCCCGGAATGACGGAGAGAGTTACTGCGTCTTCGCCACCCTTGGCGGCTGGGCTGTGGTGATGAAGCTGGTGGCTTCCAGCATCGCCGGCCCCAGGGGCGTCGGCACCTTCAGCCAGAACGGAACCAGCACCCTGGTGCCCGCGACGGGCGCGAGCGCGATCTCGATGTTGCGCTGGGCGGCGAGATATTTGATCACCGGGCGGTCGGGGATGTAGCCGGCGATGGGCACGAAATAGAGCGCGCAGACCACGACGGGGCCGTGATAGCCCTTCTCGGCCTTCACCGTCTCCATGCGCTTGAAATCGAGCTTGAGCTCGTAGCGCATGCGGCCGTCGAAGATCGGCGCCGATCCGTGGCAGGCCTCCGGCGACACGGGATCGCCGGTGCCTGGCACCCGCACCAGCGAGGCCGTCATCGGATCGAACACGCCGCGGCGATGCGCGTCGGTGACGACGATACGATCGGGGTCGACCGGCGGCTCCGGAATGATGCCGAACTCCTTCACATTACCCTTGTCCAGGGTGATGTGGATCTCCTCGGTCTTCTTCGAGGTGGTGGTGGAGGCCTGGTAGGCCGAGGCGACCAGCGCGCCATTGACGATGCGCCCCTGCGAGGCGCCGGTGCCGGACCCGCCCGCGAAGGATTTCAGGATGCCGGTGGTGCCGCCGGAGGCCGCCGCCGAGAACACGTCGTCCTGGATATCGATGTTCCAGGCGCCGCGGCCGACCGGAATGCCCGATAAGCTCGCCTCATATTGCGCCTCGAGCTTGCCCTGCGCCGCCGCGGGATCCACCGCCCACGCCAAAACCAGCCCGGCACCAGCGGCCAGGGCCAGCCTGCCGGCAGCGCGCCGCCGGGGCGAAATCAGGGAAGGCGTGTGCACGAACGGGTCCAATCGGAACAGCGAGTGGTTGTTACTTAAGCCAGTTACTGCGCCAGGCAATGCATCCGGGCAGCCAGTTTAAGGAACTCACTGGACTCTTCGGCGGCGATTACGCCCTTTATGTGATGGTAAGGGGTTTTAAACATTGCCGTTTTGGTGATTGGCCGGTGGCGCGGGCCGCACTCGAACACCTTTCCCAACCGCTCCGCTGTCATGCCCCGGCTTGACCGGGGCATCCAGTACGCCGCGGCCGGTCTGGTGAGAGCCAGTTCTCAAACGCAGGCCTCTGGGATACTGGATCGCCCGGTCAAGCCGGGCGATGACACCTGCCTTCGCGGGCGATGACACCTTTCGTGGGGCACTCTCCCCGCCCATTCCGCTGTCATACCCCGCGAAGGCGGGGTATCCAGTACGCCGCGGCGGATCTGGTGAGCACGAGCTCTCAAACGCCGGCCTCTGGGATACTGGATCGCCCGGTCAAGCCGGGCGATGACACCTGCCTTCCCGGACGATGACACCTTTCGTGGGGCACCCTCCCCGCCCATTCCGCTGTCATACCCCGCGAAGGCGGGGTATCCAGTACGCTGCGGCGGATCTGGCAAAAGCGAACTCTCAAACCCCGGCCTCTGGGATACTGGATCGCCCGGTCAAGCCGGGCGATGACACCTTTCGCGGACGATGACACCTTTCGTGGGGCACCCTCCCCGCCCATTCCACCGTCATACCCCGCGAAGGCGGGGTATCCAGTACGCTGCGGCGGATGTGGTGAGGCCGAACTCTCAAACCCCGGCCTCTGGGATACTGGATCGCCCGGTCAAGCCGGGCGATGACACCTGTTGGGGGGCACGATCTGTCCCCCAAATCCTTGACTACCCGCCCCTCACCCCCTATACGTCCGCCCGCTCCCTCAAGGACACAGAATTTGCCCCCGTGGCGCCCCGAATGGCGGCCGCAATCATTGGGGGTTCGAACGTAAGGATTTTTGCCATGTCTCGCCGCTGCGAACTGACGGCCAAGGGCCCCCTCGTCGGCCACAAGGTCAGCCACTCCAACATCAAGACCAAGCGCCGCTTCCTGCCGAACCTGGTCAACGTGACCTTCATCAGCGAAGCCCTGGAGCGCAACGTGCGCCTGCGCGTCTCCACCAACGCGGTGAAGAGCGTCGACCACAATGGCGGCCTCGACGCCTTCCTGCTCAAGGCCAGCGCCGACGCCCTGTCGCCGCGCGCACTCGAGCTGAAGCGCGCCATCCAGAAGAAGGTCGGCGACGCGCCGGCCAAGAAGGCCAGCTAAGATCTTTTCGGAATAGGGCGGGGGCTAGGTTGCGTCGCGTGGCGTAGGCTTAGCCAGTTGAGTTTTGCGTTGCGGCCGGATCGAAAGATCCGGCCGTTCTGTTTTCTACGCATTGCTTGCCTACGCTCGCCTTTGAACCTCGATGTAGCCGAGACGCATTGTCCGCGTTATGGTTCAATCATGCTCCAAAGCGCGACCCGGAAAGACGAGACACTGTTGGGGATCGGTTTTTACACTGTCCCCGAAGCCGCGCGGCTGCTTAAAATTGCGCCACTCAACATTCGGCGCTGGTTGGGCGGATATCGCTTCACGCAAGGCGACAAGACGGTAGACATGCCGCCGCTTTGGAAGCCTCAACTCCCGCCCTACGATCATCACATGGAGCTAGGCTTTCGGGATCTAATCGAATTGCGCGTTATCAAAAGCTTTCTTGACGCAGGCCTATCGATACTGACCGTTCGCAACTGCCTAGAGTATGCCCGCGGATTGGCTGGAGACGATCATCCGTTTTCAACTCGCCGCTTCCGAACTGACGGCCGTACCATCTTCCTAGAGAGTCTGCGCAGGACCGGCGAAGACGAGGTGCTCGACCTCAAGAGCCACCAATACGTAATCAAGAAGGTGATAGACCGCACCTTTAAAGACCTCGATATATCTCAAGACATCGTCACGCGCTGGCGACCATTCGAAGGCAAGCAGAGCATCGTCATCGATCCGAGCCGTGCCTTCGGACAGCCGATTACAAATAATTATGGCGTGCCGACCATAACCTTGGCAGATGCCGTTAAGGCTGAGGGCTCAGTGGAGCGTGTGAGCAAACTGTACGACGTCTCTCCTTCCGCGGTTCGGGACGCCGTCAGGTTTGAAAAATCCCTCGCTGCGTGAAGCTGTTTTTTGACCACAACATGTCTCCGGCGATGGCACGAGCCCTTCGCGAATTATTCAAAGGCGAGCACGAAATCACCTACCTCGCAGAGAAATTCCCGCGCAACATTAGTGATATCGATTGGATTTCGAACCTGAGCAAGGAAGGGCTGTGGGTCGTTATCTCAGGCGATCGACGGATTACAAGAAATCGCGCAGAGTATCACGCGTTCCGCAATTCCAATCTGATCGGCCTGTTTCTCTCCCAGGGCCTCTACAAAGCACCCGTGATTAAACAGATGGAGCGGCTGCTGGCGCTCTGGCCCGTAATCCAGACAGTTCCAGCGACGGTTCAGGGTGGCGCGATGTACGAGCTACCAATAAAGAGCACGAAACTTCGGCAGTTGAAGATCTAGACCATCCTGCCTTTGGTCACCCCACCGATCACCAGCGTCGCAGTGTCTACTACTCACGACAATGCCGAGTCCCTGTAGCTATAGTCGCCCGATAGCATCACCCGGAGGGGCCATCATGAAGCACGCACCCAAACCCGACCCAAAAACCTCGTCATCTGCTGCGACGGCACCGGCAACGAGATTTCGGAGAACATCTCCAACGTCCTGAAGCTCTCTCGCTGCCTGCACAAGCCGGACACGACCGAGCGGCGGTAGTTCGCGTTTGATCGGACGCCGAGACAAGAAGCTCGCGCTCCCCTACCCCCGAAAATCAATGCTCCGCAGCACGATCCCCGGCGGGGTGCCCTCGAATTCGCAGGCGCGGTATTTGCTGGCGGCGCGGGTTTCGATGCGGTCGCGGAGGCGGGTGAACTGGGCTTCGCGGTGCTCGGTGGCGACTTTCGGGCCGCGTTCGAGATCGTCCATGGCGGAGGTCGAGATGGCGCAGGGGATTTCCTTCGCGCCGTCGTGCATGGAGAACTGGATGATGCCGCGGTCCTGCTCGTGGCCGATGAAACGGCCGCTGGTGAGGGGCATGGGAGACTCCTGTTGCGGTTGCTTTGCGGCGCGATGATTGCTTGCCGTCGTCCTGGCGAAGGCCAGGACCCATTACCCCGGTCATCTGTTGTTCAAGCACGCTGTGGCACAAGCCTGCATAACAACTCGCTTTGGTGGTTATGGGTCCTGGCCTTCGCCAGGACGACGCCTGTATTCCGGGCGCACACCTATCTTCAATTCGTGCAGATGTTTCAAAAGTGCGCACCTGTTTTCGCGCACACTATTTTTGGGCACGCCTGCTTTCAGCGCTCAAAGCATCGCCGCATCGCGCCCGCGGCGCGCCTCAAACGTCCGCGCCCAGTCTCACGAAATCGTCGAGCAGCGCGGCGACCAGAGCGCGGTGGCGGGTGTCCTCGGCTGGGAGGCTGGCGGCATAGAGGTTGAGGAGGTAGCGCGCCTTCACGGCGGCCTCGGGCCAGGAGGCTGATGGCACGGTCATCAGGCGGTGTTCGAGATCGGCCTCGCGCTCGCGCAATTGCCGGACATTGTTCTCGACCTCGGCCAGCACGCGGCGGAGGTCCGTGGCCTTCTGCGCGGCCATGCCGCGATGCTTGTCGAGATCGACCGGATGATCAGTCATTGGCGATGCTCGCATCGACGCGTTGCGCCTCGGCAAGATCGAGCGCGCGGATCGACAGCATCTCCATGGTGCCGGCAGGGCTTTCCGCCGGCACGATGATCGACGTGCCGACGCGGCGCCAGGCCGAGAAGGTCTCGCTCTCGATCGTCTCCTCGTCGGCGATCACCTGATAAACACCCGCCGGCAGCATGCGCTCGATGCCGCGGATGTGGAACGGATGCTTGAACGTGACGGTTTCCCGCCGCGAACGGATGGTCATGCACGCCTGCCTTGCTGCGAGAGCGGCCCCAAACCGACGCCGGTGACCACGACCATGCGCTTGTCGCGCGGCAATAGCCAGCGCTATCGTCATTGTGTCACCTCTCTCCTCTCCGCGTCATTGCGAGCGAAGCGAAGCAATCCAGAGTCTTTCCGCGGCTGGCAGTCTGGATTGCTTCCCTTCGCTCGCAATGACGGAGTGGGAGAGGTGAAGCACCCATCGGCCGGCGCTGGCTGCACGCGTGGTGTTTTAGTCCTCGCTATTGGTGGTGGGGAGGCGTAGGCTTGCATGCATCACCGCATCTTACGCTACGGCATCGACCGGTGACTGAGGGTCACGTGCGCTCCCGCCGGGAATTCAGTCGCCAGGGCACGCCTTCCGCGTGTCCGCGCAGGAGCATGCGATGCCGCCTTTTCGCGCCTCGGAATGGATCGTTCCGCCCGTCGTCGTTCCCTTGTTCCTGTTGCTTCTCGTCGGCATAGCGGCGCTGTTTCATGGCTAGGCCCGTGCGCGTGCCCTATCTGATCTGGGCGACCGGCGAATACGGCAGCGCCAATCACGGCCGCAGCAACGCCACCGTGGCGCTGCGGCTGGCGCGCAAGCTGCTGCGCGACGGCTTCATGGACGTGCGTGTCTGCACGCCGCGCGGCCGCGTGCTGCAATCGGACGAACTGGACGAACTGAAACCCGCAAAGGAGCTTGATGCCATGGCCAAGGGACAGCAACGCGGCAACCGCGAAACCAAGAAGCCGAAGAAGGAAAAAGCCAAGGTGATCGCCGCGGCGCCGAGCCGGAAGGACGTCGCCTGGCAGCCGGATTTCGGGCCGGGGAAGAAGAAGTAGGGGTTTTCGCCTCGCCCGTGAGACTTCAGCGAAGACCGATGCAAGTCCTCTTCCGTCGTCCTGGCGAAGGCCAGGACCCATAACCACAGGGACGAATTTGGCGAAGACCGGTCGTTCGGGATTCGCACCAATCGATACGGATGAATCACGCTGTATGGGTCCTGGCCTTCGCCAGGACGACGGCGGAGTTTGTGGCCCGGCCGAGCGCACATCCGACGATCCCGTCTCCTCGGCGCCGCGCATTTCCGCTATACTCGCCCCGGTAGCATCACCCGGAGGCGCATCCCGTGGATCACGCAGGCAAACCCGAGCCGAAAAACCTCGTCATCTGCTGTGACGGCACCGGCAACGAGATCTCGGAGAACATCTCCAACGTCCTGAAGCTCTATCGCTGCCTGCGCAAGACCGACAAGACGCAGCCGCGGCAGGTGGTGTTTTACGATCCCGGGGTCGGCACGGTGACGGAGCCGTCGACGTGGCATCAGATCAAGGCCGACGTCAATCTGGTGCTGGGGCTCGCCACCGGCTACGGGCTCGATGACAACGTGCTCAACGCCTATTGCTTCCTGGTCGAGCATTACGCGGCCGGCGACAAGATCTTCCTGTTCGGCTTTTCGCGCGGGGCCTACACGGTGCGGGTGCTGGCGGGGCTGATCCACAAGATCGGGCTGATCTCGCCGGAGCAGAAGAACCTCGCGGGCTCGGGCATGGTCGCCTACAAGCAGTTTTCCGACACCGGGCGCGGCAACATCGTCGAGGACCTCAAGGACGTCGCCGTCGACGAGCAGGGGCCGCTGCCGAAGGACGCGTTCGACCTCGCGGCACAGTTCGCGCGCATCACCTCGACGCGCTGGGCGACGATCCACTTCATCGGCGTGTGGGACACGGTGGCGAGCGTGATCGTGCCGCGGCGGGAGAATTTCTTCTTCGTGTTCAGCATGGAGGAGCTCGCCTTCACGCGGGTCAACCCCAGCGTCGCCATCTTCCGCCAGGCGATCGCGATCGACGAGCGGCGGCGCATGTTCCGCCTCAACAAATACGAGGAGCCGCAGGACTTCTGGAGCAACCGCTACGTGCGAGACGAGAAGAAGGTGCCGCAGGACATTCTGCAGGTGTGGTTCGCCGGCGTGCATAGCGACGTCGGCGGCGGCTATCCGGAAGCCGAGAGCGGCGAATCGAAATATCCGCTGATCTGGATGATCGAGGAGGCGGCGAAGGCGGGGCTGAACTTCAATCCGCGCACTGTGAACCAGCTCGCCTGGGGCATCCAGCGCAAGAACTCGCCGTTCCGATACGTGCCGCCCGGCTACGCCGACGACAAGGCGGACCAGCTGCACCATTCGCTGACGGGGGCGTGGTGGCTGCTGGAGTTCATTCCGAAAAGCGCGAAGTACCGGGAGTGGCCGGAGCGGAAGGAATTTCTCGGCTTCTACATCCCCGACGGCGAGCCGCGCCTGATTCCCGAGGGCGCGCATGTGCATGAGAGCGTGTTGAAGCGGATGGACGTGGAGCCGGACTACCGGCCGGTGAATTTGCCGAAGCAGTATGTCACGGTGCCGATGCCGGTGCCGCCGGGGGTGGATCTTGCTTCGCCTCTCCCGCTTGCGGGAGAGGCCGACGCGCTCGCAGAGCGCGGCGGGTGAGGGCTTTTTCCTCTTGGGGATTGTCCCGCCGCGGAGACACCCTCTCCCCAACCCTCCCCCGCAAGCGGGGGAGGGAGCCAACCGTCAATGCCGCAGCATCAAAGCACGCCATACGCGATTGCCGGCCCTCCAGGCGAGGGAGGTTGTGCACCCCGCTACCTCCACCATCTCCAATCGCCGCTACTTTTCATTAAAATTCTCTGACGCGCCTTAGCGTGATCGCATCACATCGCCGGCATCATTGGTCCCGAGACCTCCGCAAGAACAGCGGAGCAGGAGGACACGTGCCACAATATCCGCGAAAGTTTGCACGCGTGAAGCCCGCAGGCCTGGTGTCCCGCCAGGCCAAGATCATCACCGACCCGCGCGCGCCGGTGATTCCGTGCACGCTGATCGACTATTCGCCGGGAGGGGCCTGCGTCGATCTCGGCGGGCAGGTGAAGATCCCCGACAGATTCGAGCTGCTGCACGTCAACACCAAGAAGCGCTGCCGCATCGCCTGGAAGCGCGGCACGCGGGTGGGCGTGGTGTTTTGAGGGGTGTTATGGTCGGCGAAGCTGCCACCAAATATTCAGCCGTCGTCCTGGCGAAGGTTGAGGCGCGCGCTGCCCGCCCTCACCGCCCCCTCACACCTTCCGCATCCGCGCCTTCGCCCCTGCGATGATCTGCATGGCGACGCCGCCGATCCACCCCACCAGCACGAGCCAGTGCAACGCGGCGTGCGGCTCGAGGCGGAGCACGATGACGGCGACGGAGACGAGCGCGGTGAGCGTGGCGCAGAGCGTGCCGGCGGAGCTCAAGAGCTCGGCGGCGTCGATGTGGCTGTGGGCGTCGTCGAAGGGCAGCTGCGGCGTGTCGATGCCGAGATAGAAGCCGACGACACCGAGCAGCATCATCAGCAGCAGGAAGCCCTGCGTGGTGAGCGCCGGGATCGCCGATCCGACATAGGCGCCGACGAACAGCCCGCACGCAGCGCCAGCCATCGCGAGACCCAATCGCTCGAACACATGGGCAGTCTTGCGAACACGAAACCGCATGGCGGACCTCCGTGATGATCTCGGGAGGTTAGGCCAGTTTGGCGGGCGGTGGAAGCTAAGGGGAGTTACGGATGCGTGAGGGAGCGTGACGCTGCGCGCGCCCCAAGCTCACCTTGCCCCGAACGTGGTCTTGCCGAACAGCGCCTTCTGCGTCGACGGCTGCGAGCGCCAGTATTGCGGGGGCGCTTCGACTTCGCCGCCGAGTTCGGCGGCGGCGTGCCAGCCCCAGCGGGGGTCGTACAGCATGCCGCGGGCGAGCGCGACCATGTCGGCCTTGCCGCTCGCCACGATCTCCTCGGCGTGTTTCGGCTCGGTGATCAGGCCGACGGCGATGGTGGGCAATCCCGTCTCGCGCTTGATGGCCTCTGCAAACTGCACCTGATAGCCGGGGCCGAGCGTGATCTTCTGCAAGGGCGAGACGCCGCCGGAGGAGGCATCGATCCAGTCGACGCCGCGCGCCTTCAACGCTCTCGCGAATTCGATGGTCTGCGCCAGGTCCCAGCCGCCCTCGACCCAGTCGGTCGACGACACCCGCATGCCCACCGGCTTGTCGTGCGGGAACACGGCGCGCACGGCGTCGTAGATTTCGAGCGGGAAGCGCATGCGATTTTCCAGGCTGCCGCCATAGTCGTCGGTGCGTTTGTTGGAGATCGGCGACAGGAATTGATGCATGAGATAGCCGTGTGCGCCGTGCAGCTCGATCGCATCGATGCCGATGCGCGCCGCGCGCTTGGCGCTGTCGACGAAGGCCTCGCGGATGCGCTTCAAGCCGGCGCTATCCAGCGCAAGCGGCGCGGCCTCGCCTTCCTTGTGCGGGATCGCCGATGGCGCCACCGTCTGCCAGCCGCCTTCACTCAACGGGATGAGCTGGCCGCCGTCCCAGGGCTTCGCGCTGGAGGCCTTGCGGCCGGCATGGGCGAGCTGCATCGCGATTGCGGTCGACGAATGCTTGCGCACCGAGGCGAGGATCTGCTTCAGCGCGGCTTCGGAGGCATCGCTGTAGAGGCCGAGGCAGCCCGGCGTGATGCGGCCGATCGCCTCGACATGGGTGGCCTCGATGCAGAACATCGCAGCCCCCGACAGCGCGAGATTGTTGATGTGGGTGAAATGCCAGTCGGTGGGAACGCCGTCCTCGGCCGAATATTGGCACATCGGCGAGACCACGACGCGGTTCTTCAGGGTCAGGCCGCGCAGCTTGATCGGGGAAAACAGGGCGCTCATGCGGGGGATCCGGGGACAGAGGGAAGGAAGCGATTGCATGAAGTTTAGTGGCCGGCCAGCGAATTGCGAGATGCGCGGACAGCATGGCGAATGGCGGGGCCATGCATTGCGGGGGATGGGCCGGAGAACCCCGCTGTTATCCCGGGGGCACGCGAAGCGTGAGCCCCGGATCCATCACCACAGGACCGGGTTTGGCGAAGGTTGGTCACTCCGAATCTTCGCAAGACTCTCGCTGCGGAGTATGGGTCCCGGGCTCGCTGCGCGCCCCGGGACGACAGGAGAGGTTGGGGGCGACCTGGGCCCCTCGCCTCCTACGGCAAATCCTCGAACTTCCCCGGCCGCGGCTTGCCCATGCGAATCTTGCCGTCGGGCAGGATCTCGCCATCGGCCTCGGCGGAGAACTGGATCGTGTTGCCGCCGCCATCGCGCTTGCTCGCCTTGCCGAGGGTGCCGAGCTTGTCGGCGAGCGCGGTGTCGTCGGCGACGAAGACGCGATAGTCAGTGAGATGGAAGCGGCGCGGGGCCGCCCAGGTGAAATCCGGCACCGAGGTGCGCATGTCGAGGTCGTTGTCGCCGCCTGCGCTGCGGCCGGTGACGTCGCGGAACAGGTCGGGGCCATCGAGCGGCTTCGCGCGGGCGCCATCGACGGCGTAGATGTTCAGCGTGACGATATGCCGCTCGCTGCGGAACGACACCGCGAGGAAGCGCGAATCCGCCGACCACGTCGCGTGGAAGGCATCCGGCGCGGTGTCGAGGATGTTGTCGTCGTTGATGTCGTCGAGCGTCGTCAGCTTGCGATGCGCCGGCTCCGCCATCAGGTAAACGCGAAAACCGTCGCTGCCGGATTCGCCGCCGCCATGGGCGGCAACCGAGAGCTTTCCGTTCGGCGCCTTGCCGCCGAGGATGATGGCGTATTCGCCCTTGCCGTATTGATGCTCGGCCGTGGCGAAGGCCGGCGATATGGCGAAGGCGAGAAGAAGGGCGAGGACGGCGCGGCGGTGGAGCATGATTGTGTGTCGGCGAAGGGGCAGCCGACGTTCAATCTACTCCACCAGCGTGAATTGCAGCAGCAGCGTGCGCTGGAGCATGGAGAAATTATCGTCCGACACCATGGTCAGCACGGTTTCGCCTTCGGCCGTGACGTGGGCATCGATGCCCTCCATGTTGTCGACCTCGTGGCCGAGATCGGCGCGAAACAGCTCATCGCCGTCGACCAGCGCGCCAGGTGCGATCGATCTCAGGGGGATGGCGCGGATGCGGATGTCGATGCCGGTGAACCAGGAGAATTTGCGTTCAAGAATCAGGACCTCGCCGGAGGCCAGCAGCACGGCGTCGCTGATGTCGAATTTCTCGGTGCGGCGCACGGCGAACTGGCCGGGCGACGGACCGCCGATCAGGAAGGCGACCAGATTGCCGTCGGCATCCAGCCCGCGCTCGGAGAACGCTACAAGCGTGCCCGCCAAAGGTTGGCCTTTCGGCACGAACACCATCGCCTCCAGCCCCTTGTTGACCGGCAGCTTGCGGATCGCCGCCGGCGAGGCGATCACCTCGCCGTGGGCGCGCGTGCCGCCCTTGGCGAAGTCGAAGCGCATGATCTGGTTGACGCGTTCGAGCCCGACGTAAACCAGCGAGCCGTCGCGCGCGAGCGACTCGGTGTCGTACCAGAGCCGCTTCTCCGTGATCGGCCGCCCCTCGGCGTTGAGCATCGGCGCCGCCTCGACGTCGTCGAGCCCGGCCATCCTGCCGCCCTCATAGCGGATGGCGCCGGTGAACCAGGTGCCTTGATCCGACAGCGCGAGGAAGCGCTCGCCCTTGTCGTCGAGGAAGCGGAATCCGGACAGGCCGCCGAAACCGCGATGCGGCGAGGTCAGCACCAGCCCGCTGCGATAAGCCAACCGCCCGAACCGCACGCGCGAGCGGTCGCGCGGCTCGAAGTACGGAATCGGCCGCGCGTTGACCTCGATGCTGACGGGCGCGTCGACGGCGTGCTCGGGCTGCGCCGGTCTGGGCGCGGCCTGCGCCTGGGCGAGCCGGGGCAAAGCGAGAGTGGAAAATCCCGCCGCCGCGTGGCCGAGAAAGCTGCGGCGGGATTGATAGCTGCTCACGAATGCAATTTGCGTCGCGGGCGACCGGCCGGCTGTGACGGCGCGGTGTTGGTCTCGCTGAAGAGTTCGGCGAGCTTTTCGGTGATGGCGCCGCCGAGCTCCTCGGCATCCACGATCGTCACCGCGCGGCGGTAATAGCGCGTCACGTCATGGCCGATGCCGATCGCGATCAGCTCGACCGGCGAGCGGGTTTCGATCTCCTCGATGATGTGGCGCAGATGCCGCTCGAGATAGTTGCCGGGATTGACCGACAGCGTGGAATCGTCGACCGGCGCGCCGTCCGAGATCATCATCAGGATCTTGCGCTGCTCGGGGCGGCCAAGCAGGCGCTTATGCGCCCAGTCGAGCGCCTCGCCATCGATGTTCTCCTTCAACAGCCCCTCGCGCATCATCAGGCCGAGATTTTTTCGCGCCCGGCGCCAGGGGGCGTCGGCGGATTTGTAGATGATGTGGCGGAGATCGTTGAGGCGGCCGGGATTGGCCGGCTTGCCGGCGGCCAGCCACGCCTCACGCGATTGCCCGCCCTTCCAGGCGCGCGTGGTGAAGCCCAAAATCTCGACCTTGACGCCGCAACGCTCCAGCGTGCGCGCGAGAATGTCGGCGCAGGTCGCCGCCACCGTGATCGGGCGTCCGCGCATCGAGCCGGAATTGTCGAGCAGCAGCGTCACCACGGTGTCGCGGAACGTCGCCTCCTTCTCGTGCATGAAGGAGAGCGGGTGATAGGGATCGGTGACGACGCGCGACAGGCGCGCGGGATCGAGGATGCCCTCTTCGAGGTCGAACTCCCAGGCGCGGTTCTGCTGCGCCATCAATCGGCGCTGCAGCCGGTTGGCCAGGCGCGCGACGATGCCCTGCAGATGCGCGAGCTGCTTGTCGAGATAGGCGCGCAGGCGCTCCAGCTCGTCATGGTCGCAGAGATCCTCGGCGGCGATGACCTCGTCGAATTTCGGCGCGAAGGCGTGATATTCCGGCCCGCGCGGCTCGTTCTTGCCGTGCTGGTTGGGACGCGTCGCCTCGCCCGGCGTCTCGTCGTCGCCGAGCTCGCCATCGTCAAACGTGTCAGAGGTCGAGGCCTGCGCGCTTTCCATCGCGCTCTCGCTCATCTCCTCGGATGAAGCCTGCGCCTGGTCGGCGCTCATCTCCTGCGCGGCGTCGGAATCGGGCGAGCCTTCGGCGCCGGACTGATCGTTGTCGCCGTCCTGGTTCTCGTCGTTGTCGTCATTGTCCTCGCTGTCGGCGCTACGCTCGTCGCCGAGTTCCAGCGCGGTCAGCAGGTCATGCACGGCATCGCCGAACTTGGTCTGGTCCTCGACCACGCCGTCGAGCCGGTCGAGCCGCTTGCCGATCTTGTCTTCGAGAATGGGCCGCCAGAGATCGACCATCTTCTTGGCGGCCGCGGGCGGCGCGAGGCCCGTGAGGCGCTCGCGCACCAGCATCGCCAGCGCGTCGGCGAGCGGCGCGTCGGCGCGATCGGTGATCTCGTCGAACTTGCCGCGATGGAAATGGTCGTCGAGCATCGCGGTGAGATTCTTGGCAACGCCCGCCATGCGGCGCGCGCCGATCGCCTCGACGCGGGCCTGCTCCACCGCCTCGAACACACCGCGCGCCTGCGGATTGCCGGGCATCAGCTTGCGATGCAGCTTTGCGTCGTGACAGGCGATCTTGAGCGCAATGGAATCGGCGTGACCGCGCACGATCGCAGCATCGCGCTTGGTCATCTTTCGCGCCGGCTCGGGCAGCCGCGCTTTGCCAGGTGCGAGGCCCGGGCGCTCGGCGGCGAAGGAGACGTCGAGCTCGGGCGACTTCGCGATCGCCTTCAGGCAGGACGCCACCGAGCGCTTGAACGGCTCGGTCGGCGCTTCCTTCGTATTGCGGAATTTGGAGTTGGAGGTGGTCATTTGACCCTATCTGTCGTCCCGGCGAAGGCCGGGACCCATAACCACCGGCCGTCGTTGGGTCAGGAAAACTATCGGCGTCGTTTCGTCGAGAAACCTCGCGGTATGGGTCCCGGCTTTCGCCGGGACGACATCTCAACCTCAGCTGAGCGCCACGTTCACCGCCGATTCCGGCAGCTCGGCATTGAAGCAGCGCTGATAGAACTCGGCGACCAGGGGACGCTCGAGCTCGTCGCACTTGTTGAGGAAGGTGACGCGGAACGCAAAGCCGATGTCGCCGAAAATATCGGCATTCTCGGCCCAGGTGATCACCGTGCGCGGGCTCATCACCGTCGACAGATCGCCATTGGCGAAGGCGTTCCGGGTGAGATCGGCGAGACGCACCATCTTGTTGACGATATCGCGGCCTTCCTGGGTGCGATAATGCTTGGCCTTCGCCAGCACGATCTCCACTTCCTCGTCGTGGCTGAGATAGTTCAGCGTGGTGACGATCGACCAGCGGTCCATCTGGCCCTGGTTGATCTGCTGGGTGCCGTGATAGAGGCCCGAGGTGTCGCCGAGGCCGACCGTGTTGGCGGTCGCGAACAGGCGGAAGGCCGGATGCGGCTTGATCACCTTGTTCTGGTCGAGGAGCGTCAGGCGGCCGGAGACTTCCAGCACGCGCTGGATCACGAACATCACGTCCGGGCGGCCGGCGTCGTATTCGTCGAACACCAGCGCGACGTTGTTCTGCAGCGCCCAGGGCAAAATGCCGTCGCGGAATTCGGTGACCTGCTTGCCATCGCGGACCACGATGGAATCCTTGCCGACGAGGTCGATGCGGCTGATGTGGCTGTCGAGGTTGACGCGCACGCAGGGCCAGTTCAGGCGCGCGGCGACCTGCTCGATATGGGTGGATTTGCCGGTGCCGTGATAGCCGGTGACCATCACGCGGCGGTTGCGAGCGAAGCCGGCGAGAATGGCAAGCGTGGTGGCGCGGTCGAAGCGGTAGTCGGAATCGACTTCAGGAACGTGAGGATCGACTTCGGAATAAGCAGGCACCTCGAGATCGCTGTCGATCCCGAACACCTGGCGCACCGACACCTTCATGTCGGGCAAACCGGAAACTTCCTCAACTTTGGACATGGCGGCGGTCGTCATCAATCCTCCGAGGCCCCGGGCGGTCCCGAGACCAGTTTATTTGCACGTTGGCTGCGGCTGGGTGCGACTGCGAACCTATCAGAGACAACGTGCCGGCAGAAGCCCGCCCCGCAATCAAAGTTCCGTTGTCTTTTCATTTAGATAGGCAAGGAACGCGATTTTTGGAAGGCTGCCCTGCAAATCTCGCCCAAATTTCGCGCCGGACACGTGCCCTGCCCAAAGGAATGGCAAGGGAACGGCAAGGGAATAGCAAGGGAATGCCAGGCGAATGGCACTTTCACCGGCCAGCCCCATTTATGTAAGCGTCTGAACCCAATCGCTCCAGCCTGCCACAGAGACCTCGTGACGTCCTTCCTTGATCCGCTGATCTCGTTCGTTTCAGTCCATGCGTGGCTGGCCTACCTGACCCTGTTCCTGGCAGCGCTGCTCGAAGCGGTCCCGGTGGTGGGCTCGGTGATTCCCGGCTCGACCATCATTCTGGCGCTGAGCGCTCTGGTTCCAGGCGGCGATTTGAAGCTGCAATGGGTGCTGCTCGCGGCCGCCATCGGCGCCGTGATCGGTGACGGCTCGGCCTACTGGCTCGGGCACCGGCAGCAGCGCAAGATCCTCAACACCTGGCCGCTGACCAATTACCCGCGCGTGGTCGAGGAGAGCGAAACCTTCTTCCACCGCTTCGGCACCTGGGCCGTGTTCTTCGCCCGCTTCGTACCGCCGATCCGCGCTTTCGTGCCCGTGACCGCCGGTGCGCTGGATATGCCGCCGGCGCGGTTTTACGCCGTCAACATCCCGGCGATCCTGGTCTGGGCGCTCGCCCATGTGCTGCCGGGCGTGCTGGCGGTGTCGGCATTTCACCAATATTTCGGCGCGCCGCACGAGGGGCATCCGTTCAAGCACATGTGGATTTTGACGGTGGTGGCGGTGGCGATCGTGGTGGGTGTGACGGCGTGGATTTATCGCCGGCGCAACGGCGGCGCGGTCGCGGAAGCGAAGCCGCGGGGGTAGCTCCCTCCGCGAGTCGTCCTGGCGAAGGCCAGGACCCATTACCCCCGGGATCAGTTTAGCGAAGATTCATCGTTCGGTGCGGCTACCGTCCGCGATCGATAGATTCCGCGGTATGGGTCCTGGCCTTCGCCAGGACGACGGAGGAAAGAGCTGTGCTAACCAGCAGCCCCTGCCCTTCTCCCCGGCGCCGGCCCCACATATCTCGCCCGCGGCCTGATCAGCTTGCCGAACTGCAATTGCTCGCTGGCATGGGCGATCCAGCCGACGCTGCGGGCCATGGCGAACAGCGCGAGCTCGCTGCCTGCGGGCAGCCGCAGCGCGTGGACGAGCACGGCGAGCACGTAATCGATGTTGACGAACTCGCCGGTCGCCTCCGCGATCCGCTCCGGCACCTCTTTCGTGAATTTGCGTGGGGCGCCGGCGCGCGCCAAGGCATTCAGCAGCGATTGCGCGCGGGGATCGCCGCGCTTGTAAACGCCATGGCCGAAGCCCGGAAAGCGCTCGCCGAGCGCGACGCGCTCGCGCACCATCGGCTCGACGTCGCGATCGACCAGCGTCTTGACGAGCTGCGAGGCCAGCACGCCGGCGCCGCCGTGCTTCGGGCCTTTCAGCGCGGCGAGGCCGGCGATCACGGCATCATAGAGATTGAGCCCGGTCGAAGCCGCGCAGCGCGCGGTGAAGGTCGAGGCATTCAATTCGTGGTCGGCGAGCAGCACCAGCGCGCGGCGGATCAAATCAGGCGCGTGCTTGTTGTCGGCTGCCCAGGCGCGCGCGATCTGCTGATGCAGCGGCTCGGATGACGGCTCGGCATTGAGCATCGTCGCAACAAGGAGCCGGACGATGCGCGCACCGACCAGCGCGCGACCATCGGGTGCACGGGTGAAGGCACGGGAATCGGCGCCGGTCGCCAGCGCGAGCACGGCGATGGCGCGGTCGATCGGCGCCGCGCGGCGCGCAGCTTCCGCGATCGCGCGCATCTCGTCGGAGATCTTTGGCTGATTGTCAGGAGCGAAGGGATCGACGTCGGAGACGTCCCAAAGCAGCGTTGCGGTATGCTCCAGCGTATCGTTCTCGGCGAGATCGATGCAGTTCACACCGCGATAGATCGCGCCCTCCTCGGTGATGGTCGAGATCTCAGTGTCCATGACAGGCAGGTCGGCATCGAAGCTGCGCAGGCCACGCGGCTCCGGCGACGGCACCCGACGCTCCTTCAGCGCGCGGACGTCCTCGGCCCGATAGCGGTTCTTGCGCGAATCCGGCGTCGGCTCGGAGCGGATCAGGCCGCGGCTGACATAGGCGTAGAGGGTCGCCGGCGAGATCGCGAGCTCGGCCGCGGCCTCCCGGGCCGAGAGGTAGAGCTCTTCGGAATTATTCATGTTGATTTATGTAATCAAGATTGATCAATCTGTCGAGAGGCCCAATTCTTCCCGAGTGCAGTGCAAAAAGGGAGCTTTGGGCCATGAACATCCACCTCACCAAAAGCCAGATCGGGCTGGACGGCGTCCCCGCGGCTGAAACCGTGCTGAGCCATGTCGACGGCGAGCGCGGCGAGCTGATCATCGCCGGCGAGCATGTCGGACGGCTTGCCGCCGTCTCGAGCTTTGAGGGCGTCACCGCCCGGCTCTGGAACGGCGCCAGCAAGACCACCCTCACGGAAGCCAATGTGCGGGCGAGCCTGAGTGCGGGCCGCGAGCGTGCCTTCGCGCGACTGGACGAACTGCTGCCGTCGACGCGCGGCATGGGCATCATCGACGGCTTTCGCGCGGCCGTCGCCGGCTTGCGCGCCGAGCACGGGCTCGAGCACGAGGCGACCATCGTCGGCGCGTTCCCGGTGATCGCGGGCGCGCTGGTCCGGCGCGCGAAGGGGCTCGACCCGGTCGCGCCCGATCCGACCATGAGCCACGCCGCCGATACGCTGCGCATGCTGCATGGACGCACGCCCGCCGCTCGCGAGGTCACCGCGCTCGATGCTTATCTCGTCACGGCGAGCGACCACGGTATGAACGCCTCGACCTTTACCGCGCGCGTGGTCGCCTCGACGCAAGCCGATCTGTTCGCGGCCGTCACGGCCGGTTATTGCGCGCTGACCGGTCCGCTGCATGGCGGCGCGCCGGAGCCGGTGCTGGAAATGCTGGACGCGATCGGCACGCGCGAGAGAATCCAGCCCTGGGTCGATGCGGCGCTCGCGCGCGGCGAGCGGATGATGGGCTTTGGTCACCGCGTCTATCGCGTGCGCGATCCGCGCGCCGATGTGCTCAAGATTGCGGTCGAGGCGCTCGCCTCCAACGGCACCGATTTGCCGTTTGCCGGCGAGGTCGAGGCCTATATCCGCGCCGCGCTGCGCAAGAAGAATCCGGAGCGGCCGCTGGAGACCAATGTCGAGTTCTTCACCGCGATCCTGCTCGATGCGCTGGCGATCCCGCGGCAGGCCTTCACGCCGATCTTCGCAGTGGCGCGCAGCGCCGGCTGGACCGCGCATGCGCGCGAGCAGCAGCGGACCGGGCGGTTGATCCGGCCGAGCTCGTCCTATGTGGGGGCGATGCCGGAGGCGTGATGAAATAGCCCGGATGGAGCGGAGCGTAATCCGGGAAAGCCGTCGTTGTGCGAGAAAGACCCGGATTACGCTTGCGCTCCATCCGGGCTACGGGCCAGTGCTCCACACTCCACAGTCGTCCCGGCGAAGGCCGGGACCCATACGCCGCAGCCGCAGTTTTTGCGTGAGATGGTCATTGCCTATATTCGCCAAACTATTGCTGCGGCGTATGGGTTCCGGATCTGCGCTTTCGCTTGTCCGGGACGACACCAAGAGTTTGGCCTGAGGCTCAGGCCTCCCGCACCACCGTCTTTAAATAATTATACGCCTTGATGATCTCGATCAGGCGATCCTCGGTGGAGCGGTCGCCACCATTGGCGTCAGGATGGTGCTGCTTGACCAACGCCTTGTACTTGCTCTTGACGTCCGCGAGCGTGGAATTCGGGCCAAGACCCATCACCTGCAGCGCCTTGCGCTCGGCGTTCATGACCTTGCGCGTTTCGGCCTTGGGCTCGGCCTCCGGACCCATGCGCCAGCTGGCGCGGCCGTTGATTTCACTGAACATGCTGAAAGGATCGGACGCCATATCGATTTCGGCTTCCGCGCCCTTCTTGCCGCCATTGGCGCCCATCTTCCACGTCGGGCGATGGCCGGTCAGCGCATCCTTCTGATAGCGCGCGACCGCGTCGGCATTCATGCCGGAGAAGAAATTGTAGTTCTGGTTGTACTCGCGGACGTGGTCCAGGCAGAAATGCCAGTATTCGCGCTGGTTATCACGGCCCTTCGGCGCGCGGTGCGCGCCCTTGTTCTGACACCCGGCCCATTCGCAACCGACCACGGTGTCGCGCGGCTTCACCTCGGCCTGCTTGCCCCGCGGCTTCACGCGGATGGAGTCGAAGAACTTTGATGAATCGATCGGCATGGCTGACTTTGACTACGCAATGCAAAAACCTTCAAGTCTTGACATTGCAATTAGATACTCACGGTAGCCGAAGTTTCACTTCGGCGTCTCTTGAAGTACGGCCGCCGAAGGCGGCCTACGCAATTGACGGAGTGCGACTGCACGATTTAATGACGCTCATGGTTATGAAAGACACTATCAGCAACAAGTTGCAGGAAGCTTTCACGCCGGAAAGCCTGCAGGTCGTCGACGAGTCACATTTGCATGAGGGCCATGCCGGCCATCGGCCGAGCGGCGAGACGCACTTCCGCGTCTATATCGTGTCTGGAGCCTTCAAAGGGAAGAGCCGGGTCGACCGTCACCGCATGATAAATGCGGCGCTGGCCGCGGAACTTTCCGGCAGCGTGCACGCGCTGGCGATCCACGCGCAGGCGCCGGGGGAAGGCGGGACGTAGAATTCCGCTGTCATGCCCCGCCTAGTGCGCAATGGCGCACGGGGGCGGGGCATCCAGTACTCCGCGGCGGATGCGGTGAGAGCAAGCTCTCCAACGTTGGCCTCTGGGATACTGGATCGCCCGCCTTCGCGGGCGATGACACCGATTGCATGGCTAAAACGACGTCCCCGCCCGTCTCGGCTTCGCCTCTTCCAGCTCGGCCTCGCGGGGGACCGGTGAAATACGGAGCGCGGTGATGCGGTTGCGTTCGCGGCGGAGGACGCGAAAGCGGAAGCCGTGGAAGGTAAAGCTCTGGCCGCGATCGGGGATCGATCGCGCCTCGTGAATGACGAGGCCGGCGACCGTGGTTGCCTCTTCATCAGGCAGGCGCCAGTCCATGGCGCGGTTGAGGTCACGGATCGGCACTGAGCCGTCGACCACGACGGAGCCGTCAGGCTGGGCGCGCACGCCGGCGACGACGACGTCGTGCTCGTCCGAGATGTCGCCGACGATCTCTTCCAGAATGTCTTCCAGCGTCACCAGGCCTTCAACTTCGCCATACTCGTCGACGACCAGCGCGAAATGGGTTTTTCGACGACGGAATGCCTTCAACTGCTCGGAGACGGGACGCATCTCCGGCACGAACCAGGGCGGCAGCGCGATGGTGGAGACGTCGATGCGGGAGGTGTCGCCGTCGGAAGCGCGGATCGCGCGCAGCAGATCCTTGGCGTGGAGCACGCCGATGATGTTTTCCGGCTTCTCGCGCCAGAGCGGAATGCGGGTGTATTCGGTAGCCAGCACCTCGCGCACCAGCTCCTCCGGCGGCAGATCGGCGTTGATCATCATCATCTCGGTGCGATGGATCATGACGTCGGAGACCTGAAGCTCGCGCAAATCCAACAAGCCGCCCAGCATGTCGCGGTCCTGCTTCTCGACCTTGCCCTCGTGATGCAGCAGATCGACCGCGCCGCGCAGGCGCTCGGTCGGCGAGAGGATCGCCTGGTGCTCGCCGGCAAGGCCGAAGCCGCGCATCAACATGCGGACGATGACTTCCACCACGCGCAGCAGCGGCCCGAGCACATACATCGTCAGCCGCATCGGGCGCGCGACCGCGAGCGCCATGCGGTCGGGCGCGTTGATCGCGATGGTCTTGGGCAGCACTTCGGCGAAGATCACGACCAGCGCCGTCATCACGCCGGTGGCGTAGAGCACGCCGACATCGCCGAACCACGCCGTGAAGATGGAGGTTGCGAGCGCCGAGGCAGTGATATTGGCGATGTTGTTGCCGAGCAGCAGTGCGCCGATCAGGCGCTCGCGCATGTCGAGCAGCTGCGAGACCACGTCGGCGTCGCGATTACCCTGCTTGGACAGCCGCAGCATGCTGGCGCGCGAGGCACCGGTCAGCGCGGTCTCGCTCGCGGCAAAGAAGCCCGAGACCAGCAGGCAGATGATGACGATGGTGAAGCCGAGCCAATCCATGAGACTCTCAAACAGACGTTCAGCCGCGCATCAAGCCTTTTGCGCAAGCTTCTCTCGCAGGAAGTCGCGCACCGGGGTCGGTTCGACGTCCTTGGCAATGACGGCGCGTCCCACGGCCTCCAGCAGGATGAAGGTGAGCTTGCCGCGCTTGACCTTCTTGTCCTGCGCCATCAGCGCCATCAGCGCGTCGGCGTCCGCGAGGCCCTCCTGCGCGAAGCCGGCGATGTCCTGCAGGCGCGTCGGAAGGCCGGCCTCGATCAGGTGGCGCTCGACGCGAGCCGCTTCAAGCTCGCCGATCATGCCGAGCTTCGCGGAAAACTGCGCCGCCAGCGTCATGCCGATGGCAACACCCTCGCCGTGGAACAGGCGATCCGAAAAACCGGTCGCGGCTTCCAGCGCGTGACCGAAGGTGTGGCCGAGATTGAGCAGCGCGCGCTCGCCGGTCTCGCGCTCGTCACGCGAGACGACGCCGGCCTTGGCCCGGCAGGAGGTCGCGATCGCATGCTCGCGGGCGGAGCCGCCCTTGAAGATATCGGCGTGGTTCTTCTCCAGCCAGGTGAAGAAGGCTTCATCCCCGAGCACGCCGTATTTGGCGACTTCGGCATAGCCGGCGCGGAATTGCCGCGGCGACAGCGTGTCGAGCACGGCGGTGTCGGCAATGACAAGCACCGGCTGGTGGAAAGCGCCGAGCAAATTCTTGCCCTGCGGGGAATTGATGCCGGTCTTGCCGCCGACGGAGGAATCGACTTGTGCCAGCAGTGAGGTCGGCACCTGCACGAAATCGACGCCGCGGCGCAGGATCGCGGCGGCA
Source organism: Bradyrhizobium guangzhouense (assembly GCF_004114955.1). NCBI lineage: Bacteria > Pseudomonadati > Pseudomonadota > Alphaproteobacteria > Hyphomicrobiales > Nitrobacteraceae > Bradyrhizobium > Bradyrhizobium guangzhouense. Next base: position 809,281 of record NZ_CP030053.1, on the reverse strand, counting down.
AAGCCGGCGAGATCGCCGACCACGCCGCCGCCGAGCGCGATGACGAGATCGTTGCGCTCGATCTTTGCGGCGATCAAGGCTTCGCTGACCTTTTCGAGGCCGGCATAGGTCTTGGATATTTCGCCTTCCTCGACGACGACGCGCGAGGTCGGAATGCCGGCGGCCGCAAGTGAGGCTTCGGTCGGCTCGAGCCAGTATTTTGCAACGGTGCGGTCGGTGACAACAGCGGTGCGCACACCGGGGCGCAACGCGGCCACGCGCATCCCGAGCGAGGACAGCACGCCGCGGCCGATGACGATGTCATAGGCGCGGTCGCCGAGCGCGACGTCGACGTTCACGGGATCAGAATGTTTCAGAGGGGCAGTCATCGAACGGCACTCGCGACATCGGCTGGTGGTGGACTACAGAGATACGCATGCAGCGTCTCGATGCATTCCTCGACGATCTTGTCATGCGGCACGTCGCGCGAGGCGATGGTGAGGTCGGCCTTGCCATAAACAGGCTCGCGCTCGGTGAGCAGGCGCGTCACGGTTCCCTCGGGGTCGGCGGTCTGCAGCAGCGGGCGATCCGCACGGCGGCGCACCCGCCGCATGATGACGTCAGGGTCCGCCCTGAGCCAGATCGAGATCGCCTTGGCCGCGATGCGATTGCGGGTCTCCTCGCGCATGAAAGCGCCGCCGCCGGTCGCCAGCACCACCGGACCGCCCTCGAGCAGGCGCGCGATCACGCGGGTCTCACCGTCGCGGAAATGCGGTTCGCCATGGCGCTCGAAAATCTCCGGTATGGTCATGCCGGCCGCCGCCTCGATCTCGGTGTCGGCATCGACAAAAGTCAGCTTGAGCCGCGCCGCCAGGCGGCGACCGATGGTCGATTTGCCCACCCCCATCATGCCGACCAGCACGATCGAACGCGTCCCCAGCGCCGACAGGATGTCGGCCTCAGGGCTCGCTTGTGCTGGCATCTCGGCGTCGGACATTCTTTCGCTCGACAGGATCTCGCTCAAACTGCCGCCAAAGGCGGCATCCTGGCCAACCTATACGACCCCCTCGGGGCCCTCGCCAGAGGACTCTTGCCACGAAACGGCGAACATGTTGGATGATTTCATTGGTTAATTTGCCCGTTCAAGACCTGTATCGAGACCTTGCCCGATGCCCAGCCTGTTCCGCTTCCTGACGGTCGTCGCCGTGATCGCCGGCATCGTCTATGGCGCGGTGTTCGCGCTGGCCAACTTCGTCAATCCGAAGCCGCGAGAAATGACGGTGACGATCCCGCCGGATAAGTTTCTCAAGAAATAGGAGCTAGCCTGAAGGGCATGCGCAAAGCATCAGCCAAGCCCTCCGACGCCAAGCTCACCGGCCTGTTCCTCGACATGCTCGCGGCGGAACAGGGCGCGGGGCCGAACACGCTTGATGCCTACAGGCGCGACCTCACCGATTTCTCCGAGTTTCTGACCCGAATCGGCCACAGCTTCACCGACGCCGAAACGCAGAATTTGCGCGATTATCTCGGCGACCTCGATGCGCGCGGCTTCAAATCGTCCAGCGTCGCGCGACGGCTGTCGGCGATGCGGCATCTGTTCCGCTTCCTGCTGAACGAGCGCATCCGAACTGAGGACCCCGCGGCGATCCTGTCCGGCCCCAAGCGCGGCCGCGGCCTGCCGAAGGTGCTGTCGATCTCGGACGTCGACCGCATGCTCCGCCGCGCCAAGGAGCTGAGCGAGGCAGCGGACGCCTCGCCCTCGCAGCGGCTGCGGGCCTTGCGGCTCTATTGCCTGCTCGAGGTGCTCTACGCCACGGGCCTGCGCGTCTCCGAGCTGGTGTCGCTGCCGCGCTCGGCCGCCAAGCGTGACGCCCGCATGATCGTGGTGCGCGGCAAGGGCGACAAGGAACGGCTGGTGCCGCTCAACGAGGCCTCGCGGCAGGCGATGGCGGATTATCTCGCCGCGACGGAAGCCGCGAAGACGGAGAAGAAGGGCAACCTCGCCGCCTCGAAATGGCTGTTTCCCTCGTTCGGCGAGAGCGGGCATCTGACGCGGCAGCATTTTGCCCGTGACCTCAAGGAGCTCGCGGTCGCCTCGGGGCTGCAGGCGCGGCTGGTCTCCCCGCACGTGCTGCGGCACGCCTTCGCCAGCCACCTCCTGCACAACGGCGCCGATTTGCGCATCGTGCAGACCCTGCTCGGCCATACCGACATCTCGACCACCCAGATCTACACCCATGTGGTCGAGGAGCGGCTGAAGAGCCTGGTGCGCGACCTGCACCCGCTGGCGGAGAAGTAGAAGGGTCTGGTGCCCCGGACGCGGCGTAGCGCGAAACGGTGCGCTGCTGAGCCGGGGCCCATGCTGCTGCGCAGCAGCGCTATAGAAGCGCTGCAGCGCGTTCGGGACACGAGATCCGGCTCGGGACTGCAACCGAAACCGCCTTGACTTCGGCCACATCTCCGCAGAAAGAGCCGTGGCCTTGTCGTTGATTTGGCGCCCTCCAGGCAGGGCACAGGTCAAACCCTTGAAGAAGCTACACTTCTTTACTTGAGGCCAACCTCGCTTCGCCTCGTCGTCCTATCTCCCTATATTGAAACGATGCCAGACCAGATGCGCAGCTATCTCGACTTCGAAAAGCCCGTCGCCGAGCTCGACTCCAAGGTCGATGAATTGCGCACGCTCGCTGCCTCAGGCACCGACATTGCCGAGGAGATCGGCCGGATCGAAGACAAGGCGGCGCAGGCGCTGGCCGACCTCTATCAAAACCTGACGCCCTGGCAGAAGACGCTGGTCGCCCGGCATCCGCAGCGGCCGCATTTCAACGACTTCATCAAGGGCCTGATCACCGAATTCACCCCGCTCGCCGGCGACCGCAAGTTCGGCGAGGACGAGGCGCTGGTCGCGGGCTTCGGCCGCTTCCGCGGCGAGGCGATCTGCGTGATGGGCCAGGAAAAGGGCGATTCCACCGAGAGCCGCATCAAGCACAATTTCGGCATGGCGCGACCCGAGGGCTATCGCAAATGCGTGCGGCTGATGGAGATGGCCGAGCGGTTCGGCCTGCCGGTGCTGTCGCTGGCCGATTCCGCCGGCGCCTATCCCGGCATCGGCGCCGAGGAGCGGGGACAAGCCGAAGCCATCGCACGCTCGACCGATGCCTGCATGGCACTGACCGTGCCGAACGTCGCCATCATCACCGGCGAGGGCATGTCGGGCGGCGCCATCGCCATCACCACCGCCAACAAGGTCCTGATGCTGGAGCACGCGATCTACAGCGTGATCTCGCCGGAGGCCGCCTCCTCCATCCTGTGGCGCGACGGCTCCAAGGCGCAGGAAGCCGCCAACAACATGAAGATCACCGCCCAGGACATGCTGCGCTTCGGGGTGATCGACAGCATTCTGAAGGAGCCGGTCGGCGGCGCCCATCGCGACCCCGCCGCCATGATTGCCACGACCGGGGATGCCATCGCCAAGGCCTTTGACGAGCTCCGCGGCATGGACGGCGAGGCCATCCGCAAGCAGCGACGGCAGAAATTCCTCGATATCGGTCGGAAACTGGGCTGATTCGGACGGATTCTCGTGTCCCGGACGCGGTGCGGCGCCATAAGCGCGTTTACGCGCGTCTTCGACGCACGACGGTGACGCTCCGCGCTGCGCCGCGTCCGGGGCACGAGAGTCCTCCTCCGGAGCGCCCGGTAACCCTGCATTAACCCTTTTTTTGCCCAAATCAGCGATATCAGTAGCGGTTTCGCTGCAAAGTCCAAGTTCCGGCAGAGTTTAAGTCTCTGTTGACCACGCCGCCGCGCCAACGGGCTCGTGATGTCAGGTCGGGTTGCGACCTCAGGGGGCGGAGGTTAGAATTTTAATCAATGGCTTCAGGGCATAAGCGCTGCTGGGGCTTGGTCTGAAACTGCCGGGCTGTCCGGTCAGGCCATGCTCCGACATCAGGGGTTCGCGCTTCCGCCCGGCACGTCGTGGGGTCCATCTTGAATTCTCGTTCGCTTGCTCGCGCGCTCTTGGTTTCGGTTGCGCTTGCCGCCAGCATTGTGCTCGCCGGCTGCGATACCGATCAGGTGTCGCTGGCGACCAACGCCAAGGCCAACCAGCCGGTCTCGCCAAAGCTCGTCGCCGCGATGGGCGAGAAGGACATGGATCTGAATTCGCCGATCCTGATCCGCCTGTTCAAGCAGGAAGCCGAGCTCGAGATCTGGAAGCAGACCCGATCAGGCCAGTTCGCGCTGCTCAAGACCTATCCGATCTGCCGTTGGTCGGGCGATCTCGGCCCGAAGGTGCGCGAGGGCGACCGCCAGGCGCCGGAAGGATTCTACTCGATCAATCCGAGCCAGATGAATCCGCAGTCGGCCTATTACCTCTCGTTCAACACCGGCTTCCCCAACGCGTTCGACCGCGCTCTCGGCCGCACCGGCTCGCAGCTGATGGTGCATGGCGATTGTTCTTCGCGCGGCTGCTACGCGATGACCGACGAACAGATCGCCGAGATCTATTCGCTCGGACGCGAGTCTTTCTTCGGCGGCCAGAAGGCGTTCCAGTTCCAGGCCTATCCTTTCCGGATGACGCCGGTGAACATGGCCAAGCACCGCAACAACCCGAACATGCCGTTCTGGCGGATGATCAAGGAAGGCTATGATCATTTCGAGGTGACGCGGCAGGAGCCGAAGGTCGACTTCTGCGAGAAGAAGTACGTGTTCGACGCGGCCAAGGCGCCCGATGCCAAGCGCGATCCCGTGTTCGATGCCTCCGCGAAGTGCCCGGCCTATGTGATCCCCGAGGACATCGCCAGCGCCGTGCGCGACAAGGAGCAGCGCGACGAGGCCGAGTACAACAAGCTCGTCGCCAAGAACATTCCGGTCGCGCGCATGAACACCGGCATCGATGGCGGCATGAACAAGATCTTCGCGGCAAAGATTCCGGAAGGCTCGACCGGCCTGTCGGAAGGCGCCGAAGGCAACACGCTGCAGATGCTGGCGATGTCGAAGGCGCCGGGCACCATCCCCGGCACCGTCAACCCGCCGAAGCCGAATCTCGAGCCGGTCGCCTCTGCCCCGCAGGACGAGCCGGTCGTCGCCGTCGGCGCGCCCGCGACCAGCACCCGCGTCGCTTCAGTCGCTGCGCCTGAGAAGTCCGGCGGCTTCTTCTCCAATCTCGGCCGCAAGATGGGCTTCAGCGCCGCCGACACCACGGCGACCACGCCGCCGCAAGCAACCGCATCCGTGGCGCCGGCTCCCGCGCCCGCAGCGCCGAGCACGGCCTCCAAGCTGAAGGCCGCGGTGACCCACTTCGTCCATCGCGAACCCGCGAAGGACAAGCCGACCGTTGCCGCCAAGCCGGCCGAGCCGGCCAAGCCCGCGGAGACCAGGGTCGCCGCAACACGTCCCGCACTGAAGCCGTCGGTGGCTGATGGCGGCGGCGACAGCGGCCAAATGGCCGGCGCCGCGCCGGTCGTGTCGGCGAACTCGTTCGACAGCCGCTTTGGCGCGCTGAAGTAGGCGAGCGTTCGCTCTCGAAACGCACTCCGCTGTCATCGCCCGACTTGATCGGGCGATCCAGTATTCCAGAGACAGCAGTTGTTGAACCGATAGGCCGCGACGTACTGGACGCCCCGGTCAAGCCGGGGCATGACAGTTGAGTTCTGGGCAAGAGCGGCAAGCCTCGCCGCTTCCTACGGCGCCAGGTACCGCATCAGCTCCGGATTGCCCCTCACCTCGCCGGCCGCGCCTTGCAGCGCGACTCTTCCGCGATCCAGCACGTAGGCGTAGTCGGCGACGCGCAGCGCGAGGTCGAGGTGCTGCTCGACGATGATGACCGCGATGGTCTTGGCGAGCTCGATCAGGCGCTCGGTGATCTCTTCGATCACGCCGATCCAGACGCCTTCGGTCGGCTCGTCCAGCAGCAGCAGTTTGGGGTCACCCAGCATGGCGCGGCCGATCGCGAGCATCTTGCGCTCGCCGCCGGAGAGCGTGCCGGCGGGCTGATCCAGGCGCTGGCCGAGCTTCGGGAAGATGGCCAGCACCCGGTCGACCGCGGTGGCATCCTTGTTGAAGAGCGAGCCGACCGCGAGATTGTCGCGCACCGACAAGCGCGCGAACACCGAATGCTCCTGCGGCACGTAGCCGATGCCGGCGCGAACGCGCTCCTCCGGCCGGCGGCGGCTGATGTCGCGGCCGTCGAAGCCGACCTCGCCCTTCCATGCCGGCAGCTCGCCGACGATGGTCTTCATCAGCGTGGTCTTGCCGGCACCATTGCGCCCGAGCACGGCGACGCCGCCGCGCCAGGGAATGCCGAGGTTGACGTCGAACAGGACCTGGCTGCGGCCATAGCCGGCGTCGAGATGCTTGATGTCCAAAAATTCAGGCACGGCGCAGATAAATCTCCTGGACGGATGTGTTGGCCTGGATCTCGGGCACGGTGCCTGATGCCAGCACCTTGCCCTGGTCGAGCACGGTCAGACGATCACAGATGTCGCGGATGAAATCGAGGTCGTGCTCGACGATGACGAGCGAGCAATGCTGCTTGATCGGCTGCAGCAATTCGCCGGTGACGCGGCGCTCCTCCAGGCTCATGCCGCCGGTCGGCTCGTCGAGCAGCAACAGCTTCGGCTTGCCGGCGAGCGCCATCGCGATCTCCAGCCATTGCTGCTGGCCATGCGACAGCGCGGCCGCCGCATCGAAGGCGCGGTCCGCCAAGCGAAACTGGGTCAGCATGGTCATGACCTGATCGTGCAGCGCGTTCCTCGTGCGCGAGAACACGAGATCGAGCAGCGAGGATTGCGCCTGCAGCGCGAGCAGGACGTTGTCGTACAGCGTCAACGACGGCAGCACCGACGTGATCTGGAATTTCAGGCTCATGCCGGCCCGCGCCCGCTCGGTCGGCGTGAACGCGGTGATGTCGGTGTTGACGAAGCTCACCTTGCCCTGCGTCGGCACCTCGGCGCCGGCGATGCACTTCATCAGCGTGCTCTTGCCGGAGCCGTTCGGGCCGATCAGGCCGTGAAACTCGTTCTCGCCGACGGTGAGCGCGGCGCCGTCGAGCGCAGTGAGCTTGCCGAATATTTTCGAGATGCCCGCGGCTTCAAGGAGCGGCATTGCGCTTCTCCCCGGATTTGGCGCCGAAGCTGCCGACCCGCTCGCGCTCGCCGAGGACGAAGCTGATCAGGCCGAGCGGCCGGAACAGGATCACCAGCAGCAGCAACAATCCGAGAATGATCGGCCAGATGTCCCGGTAATTGTCCGACAGCCAGAAGCTGACACCCTCGACGATGACGGTGCCGATGACGGCGCCGATCAGCGTGCCGGAGCCGCCGAACAGCACGTAAAGCACGACCTGCGTCGAGACGACGACGCCGACCATGTTGGGCCAGACGAAGCCCTCGTGGAAGGCGTAGAGGCTGCCGGCGAGGCCTGCGATGGCGCCACCGATCGCGAAGATGATCGCTTTCAGGTGCTGCGCCTTGTAGCCGAAGAAGGCGATGCGCTGCTCGTTCTCGCGGAGCCCTGCGAGCGCCAGGCCGAACTGCGAGCGCACCAGGAAGCGGCAGAGCAGATAGACGACGACGAGGATACCGAGCACGAGATAATAGAACGCCGGCCCTTCCGAGAATTCGTAACCGCCCAGCGTCATCGGCGCGATCGAGGGAATGCCGTTCTGGCCGCCGAGATAATACCAGCCGCGCGCGAGACGATCGGCGGCATAGGAGCCGGTGAGCGTGCCCAGCGACACGAAGATCACGCTGGAGGGATGCCGGCCCAGCAACAGGAAGCCACCGAGCAGCAGCGCGAAGGTGAGGCCAATCAATGTGCCCGCAGGGAGCACCAGGAAGATGTTGGTGATGTCGAGGTCGCGCGCGAGCAGCGCGACGCCATAGCCGGCCGAGCCGAAGAACAGCGCCTGGCCGAAGCTCATGATGCCGGCGTAGCCCCACACCAGGTCGAACGACAGCGCGAACAGCGCAAGGATGATCACGCGCGTTGCAAACACCGTGAGATAGTCCTGGAGCACCAGCGGCGCGAGCAGCGCGGCGACCAGCACCACGCCCTCCACGATCGGCAGGACTTTTCGACCGGCGACAGCCTGGGCCGTCGCTACGCGTTCAGTCATTGCGACGTCCGTCTCCCCGCCGATCTCGGCGGGGATCGCCTGTTTCACTGCACCCATCGATTTCAGCATTTCGAGTTAAAGCACCTTGTGGCGGACACTGCACCTCTCCCCGTCGGGGAGAGGTGAAGACCGTCTAGCACTCCTTGGGATCGACGAGGCCGTCGCTGCGTCCGACGATCTCGTAATTCCCGCCCTTGGCAACCGCGGTGTACATCTTCATCTTGCAGTGCCGCTTGCCCGGCACCATCTCGGCCGGCCCGCCCGGACCTTCGGCAATCTTGGCGTGGTCGAGCGCGGCAGCGACCGATTCGCGATCGATCTTGCCGGCCTCCTTCACCGCCGCTTCCCACAGCTTGAGGCCACGATAGGTGCCGGTCGCCGCGCTGCCCGCGGCAAACAGGAAGTTGCCCGGAAAATCCTTCTCGTAGGCCGCCTGGATCTTGGCGTCGAACGGGTCCTCCTTGGTCAGCACCTTGAAATAGTCGAGGCAACTCGCGAGGCCCTCGATCTCGTTGGCCTGGTTGATGTTGAGGGTGTTCTCATCATAGTAGACGCAAGCAAGACGACCGCCGTTCTTGAGGAAGCCGGCTTCATAAAGCTGCTTGAAGAACGGGCCGACGCCGGGCGGGATGACGGTGTTGAAGACGACGTCGACCTTGTTGGAGACGATGCGGTTGACGGTCGAGGAGAAGTCGATCTGGTCCAGCGGATAGTATTCCTCGAACACGACCTCGCCGCCGTTCGATTCGATCACCTTGCGGGCGTAGACGTTGAGCGTATGCGGCCAGACATAGTTCGCGCTGGGCAGCGCGAACTTCTTGCCGCCATTCTTGATCAGCCAGGGGATGAACTCGTCGCATTGCTGGGCCGGCGTCGGCCCCGTGCAGAACAGATAGGGCGTGCACTCCTTGCCCTCATACAGCTGCGGATAGATGTAGAGCGTCTTGCCGCGCACCACGATCGGGTCCTTGATCGCATTGCGCATCGACGAGGTGATGCCGCCCAGCACCATGTCGACCTTGTCGCGCTGGATCAGCTTTCGGACGTTGCCGACCGCGACGGATTCATTCGACGCGGTGTCCTCGATGTAGAGCTCGAGCGGACGGCCGAGCAGGCCGCCTGCGGCGTTGATGTCCTTGATCACCATCTTGGCGACGTTGGCATCGGCGTTGCCGGCATAGGCGATCGGGCCGGTAAGGTCGGTCGCGATGCCGACCTTGATCGGGGCTTCCGCCGCGTTGGCCCAGGGCGCGGGGATCACCCAGCTGCCCACGCCGGTCGCGACCGCGCCGGAGGCGAAAGCGAAATTGGACAGGAAGCGGCGGCGCGAAAGTTGACGGTCGAACATATGACTAAACCCCTTTTCCAGCGATGAGGCCCTGCGGGCGGAATTTGATGAAGGCAATGGCGAGAACGAAGACGAGGACATCGGCGACCACGGGCGCCATGATCCACGGCAGCGCGGCGCTGAGCGTGCCGATGACGCCGGCACCGGCGACCGGGCCGATGAAGGAGCCGACACCGCCGACCATGACGGCGACGAAGCCCTGGATCAGGAAGCGGATACCGAGATCGGCATAGAGGCTGAACACCGGCACGATCAGCGCGCCGGCAAGGCCGGCCAGCGCCGACCCGAACGCAAACGTGGCCCCGTACATCAGTGGCGTGGAAATGCCCGAGGCCCGCGCCAGCGACGGATTCTCCAGCGTGGCCCGCATGCGCAGACCGAAGCTGGTGCGCGACAGCAAGAGATAGCAGCCGGCCATCACCAGGAGCGTGATGACGATGATGGTGAAGCGCCAGGCCGAAATGTGCATGGTGCCGATGTCGATCGAGCCGCCGATCGGCTCGGGCACGGTGAGGTAGAAGCCGCCGATCAGGCCGCGGACGGATTCGCGAATGATCAGTCCCAGCGCGTAAGTGCCGAGCATGGCGACGATCGGCGCTGCGTAGAAGCGGCGGATGATCAGCGCCTCCAGCACGAAGCCGAGCGCGCCGACCAGAAAGGGCGCAGCGACCATGCCGGCCCAGATCGGCAGGCCCTTGGCATAGGCGAGATAGGTGATGTAGGCCCCGAGCAGGACGAACTCGCCCTGCGCGAAGTTGAAGATGCCCATCATGCTGGCGATGATCCCGAGGCCCAGCACGATCAGAACGATGATCGCGCCGAAGCTCAGGATTTCGAACGCCGCGACGAACGCGTTAGCCATGCTTTGCAGTCCCGTCCGTCTGCATGAATTTCCCGCTCACATCTTCTTCCAGTCACCGACCTGCTCGAAGGCATGGGCGGCGCGGTAGATGGTGGATTCCTCGAACATGCGGCCGACCAGCATCAGGCCGGCGGGCAAGCCGTCGACCATGCCGCAAGGCAGCGACATCGCGGGATGGTGGGTGATGTCGAACGGCGCGGTGTTGGAGATCATCTCCAGCGCGCGGGCGACGTAGTCCTCGCGGCTGGCATTGGGCTCCGGCAGCTTGGTTGCCTTCATCGGCGTGGTCGGCATCAGCAGCAGATCGTAATCGCTGAAGGCCTTGTCGTAGGCCGCGGTGAGCCGCCGCGAGATGTTGAGCGCCTTGCCGTAGAAGCGTGGGCCGAAGGTGTTGTTGATGTAGGTGCCGAGCATCATGAACAGCTTGGTGGTCTCGGACAGCGAATCGGCCTGGCGGCGCCAGCCACGATGAAAATCCATCAGCGAGGTCGAATAGAGGTCGCCGCGGCTGAGGCCATAGCCGTCACCGAACATCATGGTCTGGGTCAGGCCTTCGGTGCCGATGGGAGTCCAGATCGCGCCGCCCAGGAGATGCATCGGGATCGACACCGTCTCCACGCTGGCGCCGAGATCCTTGAAGCGTTTCGCCGCCTCGCGAACGCTTTCGTTCACCGCAGCCTCCGCGCCCGGCTGCTCGAAGCCTTCCTTGACGATCCCGATCTTCATGCCCTTGACGCCCTGGCCGAGCGCCTTGGTGTATTCCTCGACCTTCGGCGCCTTGATGCGCGGGTCGTAGCCGTCGTCGCCGGCGAGCACTTCGAGCAGCAGCGCGTTGTCGGCGACCGTCGCGGTCATCGGGCCGGTATGATCGACGTAGATCTCGATCGGCATGATGCCGGTGTAAGGCACCAGGCCCCAGGTCGGCTTCATGCCGTAGATGCCGCAGAACGAGGACGGCATGCGGATCGAGCCGCCCTGATCGCCGCCGATCGCCATGTCGACCTCGCCGAGCGCAACCACGACGCCCGACCCCGACGACGAGCCGCCGGCCGAGTAACCCATCTTGTGCGGGTTATGCACCGGCCCATAGGAGCCGGTGTGGCTGCCGCCGGACAGGCAGAAGTGCTCGCAATGCACCTTGCCCTTGATCTCGGCGCCGGCGTCCAGCATGCGCGTGACGATGGTGGCATCGAAATCGGGCACATAGCCTTCCAGGGTCGACGAGCCGTTGGTCATGGGAACGCCGGCCAGCATGATGTTGTCCTTCAAGGCAACGGTCTTGCCCTTGAGCTTGCCGCTGGCCGCACCCTTCACTGTCGATTTGCGATACCAGGCATTGCGAGGGTTCTCCTCCGCCGAAGGCCGGTGGCCCGGCGTGCGCGGGTATTTCACCTCGGGCACCTCGTCGGGCATCGCGGCGACGAGATTGTAGGCCTCGATCGAGCCCTGCATCAGGCCACGGAACGAGGCGACGTCATCGTCGGTCAGCGACAGGCCGCACTGCTCGGCGACGCTGCGAAGCTGGGCTGGCGTGGGAAGGACAACTGTCACGGCGCTCTCCTGAACTTTCTTGAAACGAAGATGGGCGTGGCCGCCCCGGCGCGACGCACCATCGGCCCCGCCGAAACATTCAAAACGGAAATATTTTCCTTTTCAAGTATTATTTTGCGCTGAAGCGCCCCGCGAATTGTCGCGCGCGAGTCAGATCGGCTTGATCAGCTTGAAATCGAGACCATCGGCCTCGGCCAGATGCATCGGCATCCGCGCGCGCCCATCGCGAACGGTGACCGTCCCCCGTGCGCCGCTGTAGACGATGTTGCGGCCGGCTTTGAGCATCGGCCCCATCGCCAATGAGCCGGCCTTGTTGGCGACCGCTTCCAGGAAGCGCATGCCTTCATAACCCGACTGTCCGACCGAACCGATCGGCGGCGCATTCGGTCCGAACATCGCGCGATAGCGGCTCTGGAAATCGTCATTGGCGCGCGCGCCGGTGCCGGTGAAATAGCCGGAGGCGCAAAACATGTTCTCGCTGTTGTCGGCGCCGATGCCGAGCAGCACGGTGTCGTCCATGGCGCCGGCCAGCCGCAGCGTGGTGGCCCCCAGGCCGCATTCGCCGAAGGCGCGGTTGAAGGCGCTGCTGTCGGTGCCGATCAGCGAGATCAGCACCACGTCGGGCCGCGCAGCGCGGATGCGCGCCAGGTGCGGCTCGTGATTGTCCTCGCCGAGCGGGACGAATTCCTCGCCGACGACGCGACCACCGGTCTCCTTGATGTAGTTCTTCACCGCGCGGTGCGACTGCCAGGGCCAGACGTAATCGCTGCCGATCAGGTACCAGCGTTTGGCCTTCTTGACGTCGGCGAGCCAGTGGATCGACGGCCGGCTCTGCCAGCGCGGCGTCTCGCCGATCGCCATCACCCCCGGCGTGCGCTCGCCACCTTCGTAGACCGGCGTGTAGATGTAGGGGATGCGATGTCGCGTCGTGATGTCGCGCAGGGCGACGCGGACCGCGCTGGTGTGCAGGCCGACGATGAGATCGAGCTCGTCGAAGGCGATCGCCTGCTCGGCGCGGTTCAGCACCTCGTCCAGCGGACCGCCGGCGTCGTAGACGGAAAACTCGACCTCGCGGCCGAGGATGCCGCCGCGCTTGTTGATCTCGGCAACGGCGAGCTGCGCGGAGTTGGTGGCGCAGGGCCCCCAGACCCCGGGCGATCCGGTACAGCAGATGAAGCCGCCGACACGCAGCCTGTTCGTGCCGCGCCGCTTGAAGAGGGTGTGATCACGCGGCGACAGCGCGCCGTCGGCCGCCGATGACGACAGATTCCTGAACAGCAGAGACGGCGGCAACGCCGGACCGCCATGAGCCGGGAAGTTTACCGTCGCGCGCACGCCAACTCCTGTCTGGCACCAGACCTGAAAGCACATTGAGCAGGCGGCCGCGGCATCCGCCCTTTTGTTGGGCAATGATCCTATTTTGAAAATATTGAATATTCAACAATTGAAGTGCATATAGATGCAGCATTGATTGCAAGACATTCACTCATTTGGGTCAAGACGAAGTCTTAGCCGTGGCAAAATCGAACGCTCCCATCACCGAACACCTCGCCTACCTGCTCGCGCAAGCCAACCGGGAGATCAACCGGCAGCTGGAACTGCGCTTGAGCAAGGAGGGAGTTCCCGTCGAGCAGTGGCGCATCCTGAAAGTGCTGTCGGACGGCGACGGCCATTCGATGGGCGAGCTTGCGGACGCGGTGCTGCTCAACCATCCGACGCTGACCAAGATGATCGACCGCATGGTCTCCGACACGCTGGTCTATCGCGTCCAGGACCCCAACGATCGCCGCAAGGTGCTGATGTTCATCTCCGACCGCGGCAAGGTGCTGTGCAAGAAGCTCAACTCGCTCGCAGTGGACCAGGAGGAGCACATCCTGGAGAGCTACGGCGACAAGTCGACGAGCGAATTGAAGCGACTGCTGGAGAGCTTGATCGACAGCTCGAATTGAGTCTGGCGCTTTCGCACGAGGGTTGCGATGCAGCCAGCCAAACCAAAGACTGTCGTCCCGGCGACGACGCGGAAATAGCTGCACACGATACGCACAACTGTCATCGCCCGATTTAATCGGGCGATCCAGTATTCCAGAGACTGATGTGATTGAGCCGAGAGGCCGCGGCGTACTGGATGCCCCGCCTTCGCGGGGCATGACAGCATCACCTAGCCTTACGCATACCGGCCGTGGCAGTGCTTGAACTTCTTGCCGGAGCCGCAGGGGCAGTCCTCGTTGCGGCCGACCTTGCCCCAGCTGGCAGGGTTCTTCGGGTCGCGCAGCGCGGCGTCGGTGGCCTGCGGGGCGAGGGTGACGCTGGCGAGGGCCATTTCGTCTTCGCCGGTATCCGGATTGAGCTTGTGCGCTTCCATCTGCGGCAGCACAGGAGCTTCCTGCTCCGGCGGCACGATCTCGACGCGCATCAGCTGCGCGGTGACCGCCTCGCGCAAGTGCGAGCTCATCTCCTGGAAGAGGTTGAAGGCCTCGGTCTTGTACTCCTGCAGCGGATCGCGCTGGCCGTAGCCGCGCAGGCCGATGACCTGGCGCAAATGGTCGAGCATGATCAGATGCTCGCGCCAGAGATGGTCGAGCGTCTGCAGCAGGATGGTCTTCTCGACGTAACGCATCACGTCGGGACCCCATTGCCCCACCTTGGCCGCCATATGCTCGTCGGCCTTGGTCTCGATGCGGTTGAGCAGCTCCTCGTCGGCGATGCCCTCTTCCTTGGCCCATTCGTCGACCGGCAGGTCGAGATCGAGCACCCGCTTCAATTCGTCCTTGAGGCCGGCGACGTCCCATTGCTCGGCATAGGCATGCTCGGGCACGTGCTTGGCGACGAGATCCTCGATGAAGGCGTGGCGCATGTCGGAGACGGTCTCCGCGACGCTGTCGTCCTTCATGAGGTCGACGCGCTGGTCGAAGATCACCTTGCGCTGGTCGTTCTGGACGTTGTCGAACTTGAGCAGATTCTTGCGGATGTCGAAGTTGCGGGCCTCGACCTTCTGCTGCGCCTTCTCCAGCGCCTTGTTGATCCAGGGATGGATGATCGCCTCGCCCTCTTGCAGGCCGAGACGCTGCAGCATGCTGTCGAGCCGGTCCGAACCGAAGATGCGCATCAGATCGTCTTCCAGCGACAGGAAGAATTTCGACCGGCCCGGGTCGCCCTGACGGCCGGAACGACCGCGCAGCTGGTTGTCGATGCGGCGGGATTCGTGCCGCTCGGAGCCGATGATGTAGAGGCCGCCCGGCTTCTTCACGGTCTTGGCGGGCTTGCTACCCTTGGCGGGCTCGACCTCGACGGTCTCCTCGGCCTTGAGCACGATGTCGCGGAAATGCGCGATGTCGGCCTTGATCTGCTCGACCTTCTTCGCCTTCTCGGCCTCGTCCTCGATGCCGGCAGTCTCCTGGCTGAGACGCATCTCGAGCGAGCCGCCGAGCTTGATGTCGGTGCCGCGGCCGGCCATGTTGGTTGCGATCGTGATCGCACCGGGCACGCCGGCTTCCGCGACGATATAGGCTTCCTGCTCGTGGAAGCGCGCGTTCAGCACCGCGAACAGCTTCGCCGGCTTGCCGGCGCGGGCCGCGGCGTAGAGCTTGTCGAGCGCGTTCTCCTTGCCGAAGTCGATCTGCTTGTAGCCGTTCTGCTTCAGGAACTCGGCCAGCACTTCCGATTTCTCGATCGAGGCGGTGCCGACCAGCACCGGCTGCAGGCGCGAGTTGGCCCGCTCGATCTCGGCGAGGATGGCCTGGTATTTTTCCTTCTGGGTCCGGTAGACCTCGTCGTCCTCGTCGAGGCGCGCGATGGCGAGGTTGGTCGGGATTTCCACGACCTCGAGCTTGTAGATGTCGAACAGTTCGTCCGCTTCGGTGGCGGCCGTACCGGTCATGCCCGCGAGCTTTTCGTACATGCGGAAGTAGTTCTGGAAAGTGATCGAGGCCAGCGTCTGGTTCTCGGGCTGAACCTGGACATGCTCCTTGGCTTCCAGCGCCTGGTGCAGGCCTTCCGAATAGCGCCGGCCCGGCATCATGCGGCCGGTGAACTCGTCGATGATGACGACCTCGTCGTCGCGAACGATGTAGTCCTTGTCGCGGGTGAACAGCGTGTGGGCGCGCAGCGCCTGGTTGATGTGGTGCACGACGGAGACGTTCTCGACGTCGTAAAGCGACTCGCCCTTGAGCTGGCCGGCATCGCGCAGCAGCGTCTCGATCTTCTCCATGCCGCCTTCGGTCAGCGTCACGGTGCGCTGCTTCTCGTCAACCTCGTAATCGGTCTTGTCGAGCTTGGGCAGGAAGCCGTCGATGGTGTTGTAGAAGTCCGAGCGGTCGTCGAGCGGGCCGGAGATGATCAGCGGCGTGCGCGCTTCGTCGATCAGGATGGAGTCGACTTCGTCGACGATGGCGAAGAAGTGCGGCCGCTGGACCATGTCCTCGAGCCGGTACTTCATGTTGTCGCGCAGATAGTCGAAGCCGTATTCGTTGTTGGTGCCGTAGGTGATGTCGCAGGCATAGGCGGCCTTGCGCTCGGCATCGTCCAGGCCATGGACGATCACGCCCGTGGTCATGCCGAGGAAGCCGTAGATCTGACCCATCCAGCCGGAGTCGCGGCGGGCGAGGTAGTCGTTGACGGTGACGACATGGACGCCCTTGCCGGCGAGCGCGTTGAGGTAGACGGCGAGCGTTGCGACCAGCGTCTTGCCTTCACCGGTCTTCATCTCGGCGATGTCGCCCTCGTGCAGCACCATGCCGCCGATCAGCTGGACGTCGAAATGGCGCTGGCCGAGCGTGCGCTTGGCAGCCTCGCGCACGGTGGCGAAGGCGGGCACCAGGAGGTCGTCCAGCGTCTTGCCCTCGGCGAGCTGCTGCTTGAACTCGGCGGTGCGGGCCTTGAGCGCCTCGTCGGAGAGTTTGACGAGCTCGGGCTCCAGCGCGTTGATCGCGTTGATGCGGGACTGATATCCCTTCACCCGCCGGTCGTTGGCGGAGCCGAAAAACTTGCGGGCGAGCGCGCCGATCATGCCTAGTTCCTGTGTTCGCGAATTAACCGCGTTGCAGCCAAGAAGTCGTCACCCTCCGGCCTATCAACTCACCGTGACGCCTTTTGGCGCCAGAGCCCGGACTGCGGGGGGTTCATCCGCCATATGGGTGGGAATTGGGCTAGTCTGGGTTCAACGGCCAAAAACGCAGCAAAATAAACGGTATCGCCATGGTCGCGACCGCGCAGAGATATGGCCCGGTCAGGGCCTTGTCAACGGCGGGCGCATTGCAGCTAATTCATCATTTTGACAGACTTTTCGCGTTGCCAAGCCCCCCTGAATTGGGCGAGTGTCCGCCCCGCTCGAGCAGCCCCCTGCTTCAACAAAAGGATTTTCCATGACCACCTCGTTCCCGGTAACCACCGGCCTGCGTTTCCGCCATGCGTCCGCCCTCGCTGGAGGCCTGGGCCTGGCAGCCTGCTTGGTGCTGACCCTGGCGTTCGCGGGCCCGCTCCGGGCGGCCGACGATCCGGTCCTGGCAAAGGTCAATGGCGCTGAAATCAAGAAGAGCGACGTCACCATGGCCGAGGAAGAGCTCGGACCGAGCCTCGCCCAGATGGATCCGGCGACCAAGGACGAGAACGTCCTGTCGTTCCTGATCGACATGAAGATCGTGGCCAAGGCCGCCGAGGACAAGAAAGTCGCCGACGGCGACGACTTCAAGAAGCGGATGGCGTTCGCCCGCAACCGCCTGCTGATGGACAGCCTGCTGGCCCAGGAAGGCAAGGCGGCGACCACTGACGATGCCATGAAGAAGGTCTATGAGGAGGCTTCCAAGCAGATCACCGGCGAGCAGGAAGTGCGCGCCCGCCACATCCTGGTCGAGACCGAGGACGAGGCCAAGGCGGTGAAGGCCGAGCTCGACAAGGGCGCCGATTTCGCCGAGCTCGCCAAGAAGAAGTCCAAGGATCCGGGCTCGGCCGACGGCGGCGACCTCGGCTTCTTCACCAAGGAACAGATGGTGCCGGAATTCTCGGCCGTCGCGTTCTCGCTCGAGCCGGGCAAGATCTCCGACCCCGTGAAGTCGCAATTCGGCTGGCACATCATCAAGGTCGAGGAAAAGCGCAACCGCAAGGCGCCGGAGTTCGACCAGGTCAAGCCCCAGATCGAGCAGTACGTCACCCGCAAGGCCCAGGCCGACTACGTGGCCAAGCTCCGCGCCGAAGCCAAGGTCGAGCGGCTGGACCAGCCGGCGGCCGACGCCTCCAAGGATGCCAAGCCTGCCGATGCGGCCAAGGATGCCAAGCCGGCCGATGCCAAGCCGGCCGACAGCAAGATGGCGCCCCCCGCCAAGAAGTGAGAATTCGCTGTCACTTCGGTGACGCCAAGAGTATCTAAGCCTACCTGATGCCCGGCCCCGCAAAGAGGGGCCGGGCATCTGCATATCCAGACCTCACCAAGGCGCCCCTGCGATGTCCTCCTCCGTCTCTCCCCTCGCCCCCAAGAATGTCCCCGAGATGCCCGTGATCGCGGGCGTCCGTCTTGCGACGGCCGAGGCCGGCATCCGCTACAAGAACCGCACCGACGTGCTGCTCGCCATCATGGACAAGGGCACCGCGGTCGCCGGCGTCTTCACCAGGTCGAAGTGCCCCTCCGCGCCGGTCGAATGGTGCCGCGCCAAGCTGAAGGGCGGCAAGGCGCGCGCGCTGGTCGTCAATTCCGGCAACGCCAACGCCTTCACCGGCAAGACCGGCCGCGCCTCCACCGCGATGACCGCCAGGATCGCGGCCAAGGCCGTCGGCTGCAGCGAGAGCGAGATTTTTCTCGCCTCGACCGGCGTGATCGGCGAGCCGCTGGACGCGACCAAGTTCGACGGCGTGCTTGGCCGCCTCGCCGTGTCGGCGGAACCCGGCGATTACCTCGCCGCGGCCAAGGCGATCATGACCACCGACACTTTCCCCAAGGTCGCGACCGCGACGGTGAAGCTCGGCAAGGCCAAGGTCACCATCAACGGCATGGCCAAGGGCGCCGGCATGATCGCCCCCGACATGGCGACGATGCTGTCCTTCATCTTCACCGACGCCCCGATCGCACCCGCCGCGCTCCAGGCGCTGCTCAAGGCCGGCGTCGAGGACACGTTCAACGCGGTGACGATCGACGGCGACACCTCGACCTCGGACACGCTGCTGGCATTCGCGACCGGTGCGGCTGCCGAGCACGGCGCGCCAAAGATCAGCCGCGCCAGCGATCCGCGCCTGAAGGCCTTCGTGAAAGCCTTCAATCAGATCCTCGCCAATCTGTCCGAGCAGGTCGCCCGCGACGGCGAGGGCGCCCGCAAGCTGGTCGAGATCACGGTCGAGGGCGCCAAGACCAAGGCGTCCGCACGCAAGATCGCGATGTCGATCGCCAACTCACCGCTGGTGAAGACCGCGATCGCCGGCGAGGACGCCAATTGGGGCCGCGTGGTGATGGCGGTCGGCAAGGCCGGCGAGCCGGCCGATCGTGATAAGCTGTCGATCTCCTTCAACGGCATCCGCGTCGCCAAGAGCGGTGCGCGCGATCCCTCCTACGACGAGGCGCAGGTGTCGGAAGCGATGAAGGCGCCGGAGATCGCGATCAAGGTGCAGCTTGGCCTCGGCAAGGGCCGCGACCGGGTGCTGACCTGCGACCTCACCAAGGAATATGTCGCGATCAACGGGGATTACCGGTCTTAAGGAACATGGCCGATCTGAAGCTGACACTGGTGGTGGCCTGCGCGCTCGTCGACGCCGACAAGCGCGTCCTGATCGCGCAGCGCCCGGAGGGCAAGACACTGGCCGGCTTGTGGGAATTTCCCGGCGGCAAGTGTGAACCCGGCGAACGGCCCGAGCAGAGCCTGATTCGCGAGCTCCATGAGGAGCTTGGCATCAGCGTCGCCGAGCCGTGCCTGGCCCCGCTGACCTTTGCCAGCTACGGTTACGAGACGTTTCATCTGTTGATGCCGCTCTACATCTGTCGGCGCTGGGAAGGCGTGATCACGCCGCGCGAAGGTCAGACCCTCGCCTGGGTTCGCGCCAACAAGCTGCGCGACTATCCGATGCCGCCGGCGGACATCCCGCTGATCCCGCATTTGATTGATTTGCTGATGTGAAGTCCCGGCTCTGGGCAGCAGCGTAAGAACGCTGCAGCGCGTCCGGGACAAACTCATTCTTTCCCAGCCTTCTTCACCGCTTCCGCCAGGCTTGCTTTCGCCGAACCCGGCTTCAGCGGCTGCTGCTGGCTCGCATGCGGCGCCCAGCCGGACAGCCAGATGATGTCGAAGGTCGCACGGATGCGGCCGTCGGCATCGGCAAAACGCTCGGCATAGATCTCGGCCATCCGTAGCAGCGTCGCGCGCCGGCTCGGCGCGCGGCGCCGCTCGATCAGCACATTGGTCGCGCCCATGCGGCGGAGATCCTGCATCAGCGCGAACGCGTTGCCATAGCGCACCACGACGCGATCGACGTCGGTGACCGGCAGCGCAAAGCCCGCCCGCTGCAACAGCGCGCCGATGTCGCGCAAATCAGCGAACGGCGCGACGCGCGGCGACACGCCACCTTCGCATTCGGCCTCTGCCGCGGCAAAGGCCTGGCGCAGCTCGGTCAGGCTGTCGCCGCCGATCATGGCCGCCAGCAGCAGCCCGTCCGGCTTCAGCGCACGGCGAAGCTGCGCGAACACGCCCGGGAGATCGTTGACGAATTGGAGCGCCAGCGCGGACACGACCAGATCGAGGCGATCAGGCGCCAAGGGCAATGTCTCCGCGCCAGTTTCATCAAGCGCGATCCGCTGCAGCGACGGCAGGCGCGCGCGCAGCGCCGCGAGCCCCTCACCGGGTGTCCAGAGATCGACCGGGGCGTGAAACTCGCGCATCACTGCGGCGAGCCGGTCAAACATGTCCTCGGCGACCCGGTCCAGCAGGAAGTTCTCGGCACCTTGCGCCTGCGCACGCCGCTGCCGCGCGTGCAGCAGGGCGCGATCGAACAGGGCGGGCGGGGTCTGCGGGGTCTGAGCCATGCCGCTGGTTACGCCGATCATGCAGGGCATTGCAAACTCTCTCGTGTCCCGGACGCGGTGCGGCACGCAGTGACGCTCCGCTGCGTCCGGGGCACGAGAGGGCGGCTTGAGACCTGACAAACAGAACGCTAGCCTCCCTTCATGGAAGCTGACGCCGCCCCTGCCCGTTCCATCGCCGCACCCTTCCGTGCCGCGTGGACGGCCGGCCGCCACGTCGTGTCGCGGGTGGCGAAGCTCGCGCTCGACATTGCACTGCCGACGCTGTGCGTGTCCTGCCGGGAACCGGTCGATGGCGAGGGCGTCTGCGCGGCATGCTGGTCGCGGCTGTCCTTCATCGAGCGGCCCTACTGTCCGCGCCTCGGCATTCCCTTCGTCTACGATCCCGGCCCCGACATGCTGTCGATGGAGGCGATCGCGAGCCCCCCGGCTTACATGCGGGCGCGCGCGGCGGTGCGCTATGACGATGTCGCGCGCACGCTGGTGCATGCGCTGAAATACCAGGATCGCACCGATCTCGCGCCCGCCATGGGTCGCTGGATGGCGCGCGCGGGTGGCGAACTGCTTAACGGCGCCGACATGCTGGTGCCGGTGCCCCTGCATTGGCGGCGGGCATGGCGCCGGCGCTACAACCAATCAGGCGCGCTGGCGCAGATCATCGCCCGGCAGAGCGGCGTGAAGGTGAGAGCGGAGGTGCTGCGCCGGGTGCGGGCCACCGAACAGCAGATCGGCCTGTCACGGACCCAGCGGGCTACCAATGTGCAGGGCGCATTTCAGGTATCCCCCGACCGTCAATCCGAGGTCCAGGGCCGGCGCATCATCCTGGTCGACGATGTCCTGACGTCGGGCGCGACCCTGGATGCCTGCGCGCGCGCCTTGCTGCGCGCCAAGGCCGCCCAGGTCGACGTGCTGGTCTTTGCCCGGGTTGTCGAGATCAGGTAAACCCCCATATAATTCAACAAATTCATGACATGAGAGCGCTTGATACCATGACCGCTGCTGTCGAGATCTATACCAGGCCCGGGTGCGGCTATTGTTCCGCTGCCAGGTCGCTTTTGACCCGCAAGAAGGCGACCTTCACGGAATTCGACGTCGCCGAGAATCCGGCCTGGCGCGAAGAGATGTACGACCGCGCCGGCGAGGGCGCGACCTTCCCGCAGATCTGGATCGGCGGAACTCATATCGGCGGTTGCGACGACCTCTACGCGCTCGACCGCGAGGGCAAGCTCGACGACCTGCTCGAAAGCGTCAAGGCGGTCTCATGAGTGAGGACAGGACCTTTACCGCCGCCATGGTGCAGATGCGCACCGGATTGATGCCGGAGCCGAGCCTTGCACAGGCAACCAGGCTGATCCGGCAGGCGGCGGCCAACGGCGCCGACTACGTGCAGACGCCCGAAGTCAGCAACATGATGCAGCTGAACCGCAAGGCGCTGTTCGAGCATCTGCAGAGCGAGGAGGAGGACGCCTCGTTGAAGGCGTATCGCGCGCTCGCGGCAGAGCTGAAGATCCACATCCATGTCGGCTCGCTGGCGCTGCGCTTTTCTCCGGAGAAGGCCGTCAACCGATCCTTCCTGATCGGGCCCGAGGGCAGCGTGCTCGCGAGCTACGACAAGATCCACATGTTCGACATCGAGCTGCCGGACGGCGAGAGCTATCGGGAATCCGCCAACTACCAGCCGGGCGAGACCGCCGTGATCTCCGACCTGCCCTGGGGCCGGGTCGGCTTGACGATCTGCTACGACGTGCGTTTTCCCGCGCTCTACCGCGCACTCGCGGAAAGCGGCGCCTCCTTCATCACCGTGCCGTCGGCCTTCACCCGCAAGACCGGCGAGGCGCACTGGCATATCCTGCTGCGCGCGCGCGCGATCGAGACCGGCTGCTTCATCTTCGCGGCAGCTCAGGCAGGCACCCATGAGAACAAGCGCGAGACCTACGGCCATTCGCTGATCATCGACCCGTGGGGCGAGATCCTCGCCGAAGGCGATGTCGAGCCCGGCATCATCATGGCCAAGATCGACCCGGCCAAGGTCGAGACCGCGCGCCGCGCAATCCCGTCACTCCAGCACGGCCGACGCTTCGGCGTCTCCGATCCGAAAGCCGGGCCGGATCATCTGCATCTGGTGCGGGGATCGGCATGATCCGCTACGCGCTGCATTGCGACCGCAAGCATGAGTTCGAGAGCTGGTTCCAGAGCTCTTCGGCCTACGATTCGCAGGTGAAGCGCAAGCTGGTGACCTGTCCGATCTGCGGCTCGGCCAAGGTCGACAAGGCGATCATGGCGCCGCGCATCGTCGGCAAGAAAGGCCGCGCGGCGCCGCCGGCGGAACCTGCTACGACCACCGCACCCGAGGCTGCGCCGTCAGGACCGACCTCGCTGATGATGGCGCAGGAGCGCGAGCTGCGCGCCAAGCTGAAAGAGCTGCGCGACCACATCGTCAAGAATGCCGACAATGTCGGCGAGCGGTTTGCGAACGAAGCCCGCGCGATGCATTACGGCGACAAGGAGCACCGCCCGATCTACGGCGAGGCGTCGCCGGACGAGGCAAAGTCGCTGATCGATGAAGGCATCGAGGTCTCGCCGCTGCCGACATTGCCGGAAGACCGGAACTGATGCGCGAAGCGCGTCAGAAGCCCACCAGCAGCGCGACGCCAATCACGATCAGCACGATGCCAAAGATCTCGCGTGGCGCGATCGGCTGCTTGAAAGAGTAGTACGCAACGGCTTGCGCGAACAGCACTTCGACCAAGGCGAGCGTGCGGACATTGGCCGCGGCCGTCAGCGCGAACGCCAGGAACCAGAATTGCGAGGCGAAGGCGCCCATGAAACCCGCAAGCAGCGACGGCCGCCACAGCCCCAGGATCGACTGGAGTATCTTTGGCGCGCGCCAGAGCAGATAGATCGTCAGGATCAGCGTCTGCACGAACAGGCCGAACACCAGCGTGAAGGACGACGCCGTCACGAACGAGACGTTCGGCACGGTGATGATCGCGCCGCGGAAGCCGACCGCTGAGAGCGCGAACGCAGCGGCAGCTACGAGCCCCGTGATGGTCGGCTTCATCTCCGCAAAACTCTTTTCGCCGCCCGGACGCAGCGCGGTGATGACGACGCCGACGGTTGCGATCACGATCGCCAGCACCTTCAGCCAGGTCAGGTGATCGCCGAGAAAAACGAAGCCGAAGATCGCGGTCTGGATCGCTTCGGTCTTCAGATAGGCCGTCGTCACCACGAAGGAGCGGTCGTTCATCGCGAGCAGCATCAGTCCGGTGGCGACGATCTGGCTGAGCGCGCCGAGCAGCAGCCACGGCCAGAACGTCGATGGCGGCATGCCGATATGATCGCCGGTCGTAATCAGCACCGCGCCGAGAAACAGCAGCGAGAACGGGAAGCCGAACAGGAAGCGGATATTGGTCGCGCCCCATGTCCCCAGCGGCTTCGTCAGCGACCGCTGCATCGCATTACGCGCGACCTGGCCGAGCGCAGCGATGACCGTGAAGGGAATCCAGAGGCTGGTGATGGTGAACATGGGGTGAGTGGCAGCGACCAGGAGAGTGTCGCTGCAACCTGCCGACGACACGGCAACAGGTCAATCACGCTCCCGTCATAGGAGCGATGCTCTCGCGACAAACTCCGTCGTCGTCCTGGACAAGCGAAGCGCAGATCCAGGGCCCATTACCCCAAGGAGAGGTTTTGCGAAGACCCGTGGGCTAGTCTTCGCCTAACTTGGTCTTGGGGCAATGGGTCCTGGCTTTTGCCAGGACGACGCCTTTGGTGGCGATGCAGCGGAGCCCTGAACGAGCTCACAGCCCCCTCACACCATTCCTTCCGCCACCACCATGTAGTTCACGTCCATGTCGGACGAGAGCGTCCATTTGTCGGCGAAGGGGGAGTAGACGACGCCGGTCTGCTCGGTGATGACGAGGCGGTTGTCGAGGAGGTGCTTGGTCAGCTCATCGGGGGTGACGAACTTGTTCCATTCATGGGTGCCGCGCGGCAGCCAGCGCAGCACGTATTCGGCGCCGACGATGGCGAGCGCAAAGCTCTTCCAATTGCGATTGAGGGTGGAGACCACCATCAGCCCGTTCGGCTTCAGCATCGAGGCGCAGCGCTTGAGGAAGACGCCGACGTCGACGACGTGCTCGACCACCTCCATCGCCAGCACGATGTCGAAGCGCTCGCGCGGGTCGATCTCCTCCACCGTGGTGCAGCGGTAGTCGATCGACAAATGGCTCTTGTCGGCATGCAGCTTCGCAGCGGCAATGTTGCTGGCCGACGGATCGACGCCGATGACCTGTGCGCCGAGCCGCGACAGCGGCTCGCACAAGAGGCCGGCGCCGCAGCCGATGTCGAGCACGCGCAAGCCCCCGAGACAGCTGAGGCTACGTACGTTGCGCTCGAACTTGCGGCAGGCGGCGTCGCGGATATAGCCGAGCCGCAGCGGATTGATCCGGTGCAGCGGCGCCATCTTGCCCTTGGGGTCCCACCACTCGGCCGAGAGTTTCGAGAATTTCGCGATCTCGGCGGCGTCGACGGTCGAGCCCGGCGGCACGGTGGCAGTTGCGGAACTATCTTGCTGCATGCTCATGATTACGCGCGGTCCTACCGCGTGGTGATCGAACTACGGAAGGCGAGCGGAGAGGCGATGGTCTTGATCGTCTCACGACCTTCGCCGACGCCGTTGATGGTCACGTCGCCATAGTTGAGAATTCGGCCAAGGATAGTCTGGTTCACGTCGACACTCTCGACCTTATCCAGCGCCATTTCAAAGGTGCGGCGCTTGATGAAGCCGACTTTATGCACAACCCTGAGGTTGGTGACGTCGGTCTCGGTGGTGAGGCGGTGGAACCAGCCCCTCAGTGTCCAGTACAGGGCAGCAAGCGCCACCAGGCCGGAGCCGAACAGGCAGAGGATCATGATGCTGTAGATATCGCTCCGGCGGGAGACCGCGAACAGGACGATCGCCACGATCCAGGCCAGGATGGCCGGGAAATAGTAGATCCAGTGCGCATTGGTCGAATACAGCACCCGCTCGCCCGGTTGCAGGATTTCGTCAATATAGCGCGCCATGACCTCGACAACCCATTGCCCGGATTGGGCCCCCAGAAACCAGCTTGAGGAACCCGCTTGCCCCCGGCCCCGCCCCTCTGTATACGCGCGGTCGGTATCCCCAGGGCATCCGTCCGGCGCGGGTCACCATACTGATCCTCAAGAGGGAATGCACGCGTCGTCATGAGCCGTCTCGTGATGAAATTCGGCGGCACGTCCGTCGCCAACATCGAACGTATCCGAAACGTCGCACGCCATGTGAAGCGTGAGGTCGACGCCGGCCATGAAGTGGCCGTGGTCGTCTCGGCGATGTCGGGCAAGACCAACGAGCTGGTGGCTTGGTGCACCGAGGCCTCGCCGATGCACGACGCGCGCGAATACGACGCCGTCGTCGCGTCCGGCGAACAGGTCACTTCGGGCCTGCTGGCCATCGTGCTCCAGAGCATGGGGATCCAGGCCCGCTCCTGGCAGGGCTGGCAGATCCCGATCAAGACCAGCGACGCCCATGCCTCGGCCCGGATCGAGGACATCGACGGCAGCGAGATCATCTCCCGTTTCAAGGAACGCAAGGAGGTCGCTGTCATCGCCGGCTTCCAGGGCATTGATCCCAAGACCAACCGCATCACCACCCTTGGCCGCGGCGGCTCCGACACCTCGGCGGTGGCCGTCGCCGCCGCCGTCAAGGCCGACCGCTGCGACATCTACACCGACGTCGATGGCGTCTACACCACCGACCCGCGAATCGTGCCGAAGGCCAAGCGGCTCGACAAGATCGCGTTCGAAGACATGCTGGAACTGGCTTCCCAGGGCGCGAAGGTGCTCCAGGTGCGCTCGGTGGAACTCGGCATGGTCCACAACATGCCGATCTTCGTCCGATCGAGCTTCGACAAGCCCGAGGATATCGATCCGCACGCCAACCAGCCGCCCGGCACGCTGATCTGCGGCGAGGAGGAGATCATGGAAAATCACGTCGTTACCGGTATCGCCTTCTCGAAGGACGAGGCCCAGATCTCGGTGCGTCAGATCCAGGACAAGCCCGGCGTTGCAGCCTCGATCTTCGGCCCGCTCGCGGACGCCAATATCAACGTCGACATGATCGTCCAGAACGTGTCCGAGGACGGCAAGACCACCGACCTGACCTTCACGGTGCCCGCCGCCGACTACGTCAGGGCCAAGGACACGATCACCGCGTCCAAGGCGACGATCGGGTATGCACGGCTGGATACCGCGACCGATGTCGCCAAGATCTCGGTGATCGGCAGCGGTATGCGCAGCCACGCCGGCGTTGCCGCCCAGGCTTTTTCGGCGCTCGCAGGGCGGAATATCAACATCCGGGCCATTACAACCTCCGAGATCAAATTCTCGGTTTTGATCGACGCCGCCTATACCGAGCTCGCGGTGCGTACGCTGCACACGCTCTACGGCCTCGATCAGGCCTGAAACGCGACCCGTCGTGCGTCAGATTGCTGTTTGAGCACGTCTTTCCGGAAGCCGCTTCGCACGTTTCCGGACCATGCCTTAGGCTAATTTTCTCTTAGCGGTCGCAGCAAACGCGAAGGTGTACACACCTTCGCGTTTGGCAGGCGTTTTGCTTGGCAAAACAAGCCTCAATTCGCTATACGGCGAACAGGGTGGGCTGCCGCAAACTGTGTCCCAGTTCAGGCGGCGCTGATTCGGCGCAAGCACTAATCTCAGGAAGGTTTGCGTTTGCGCCTGCGCCGGACAGACAATTTGATTGTTTTTCTGGAATTTTAGGCCAGCCGCCGGCCAATATCGCCGGGCCGGGCAGACGAAGGAGATTGACGGTTCATGCGGAGCGCGTCGGGAGGTCCCCGCGTCTTGTTGAGACGGCTCCGCGAAACCATGGCGGAGCAGGTCTCGGCCCAGGAGCGGCTGGACAAGATCGTGGTGCTGATCGCCGCCAACATGGTGGCCGAGGTGTGCTCGGTCTATGTGCTGCGCATCGACAACACGCTCGAGCTTTATGCTACCGAGGGCCTCAACCGCGAGGCCGTGCACCATACCGTGCTCAGCGCCCATGAGGGCCTGGTCGGCCTCGTCGCCAGCGAGGCGACGCCGCTCAATCTCAACGACGCGCAGAGCCACCCGGCCTTCTCGTTTCGCCCGGAGACCGGCGAAGAGATCTATCACTCCTTCCTTGGCGTGCCGATCCTGCGCGCCGGCAACACGCTCGGCGTGCTGGTGGTGCAGAATCGCGCCAAGCGTACCTATGTCGAGGAGGAGCTCGAGGCGCTGCAGACCACCGCCATGGTGCTGGCGGAACTGATCGCCTCGGGCGAATTGTCCGCGCTGGCCCAGCCCGGCCTGGAGCCGGCCGCACGCCATTCGACGCAGAAGGCCGGAGCAATTCTCTCCGAAGGCATCGCGCTCGGCCATGTCGTGCTGCACGAGCCGCGCGTCGTCATCAAGGACTACATCGCCGAGGACCTGCCGAAGGAAATCAAGCGGCTCGACACCGCGCTCGCCAAGCTGCGCTCGGATCTCGACCGCATGCTCGAGCGCGGCGATGTCGCCGAGGGCGGCGAGCATCGCGACGTGCTGGAAGCCTACCGCATGTTCGCCAACGACCAGGGCTGGTCGCACAAGCTGCACGAGGCGGTCGCCACCGGCCTCACCGCGGAAGCCGCCGTCGAGCGCGTCCAGTCCGACACCCGCGCCCGCATGCTGCGCGTGACCGATCCCTATTTGCGCGACCGGCTGCACGATCTGGAGGATCTCGGCTACCGCCTGATGCGGCAGCTGGTCGGCCAGGACCACGCGCCCTCGCGCGAGCAGATGCCCGACAATGCCATCGTCATCGCACGTGCGATGGGACCGGCGGCGCTGCTCGACTACGACCGCAAACGCCTGCGCGGGATCGTGCTGGAGGAAGGCACCGCGAACTCTCACGTCTCGATCGTGGCCCGCGCGCTCGGTATTCCCGCGGTCGGCGAGGTGCCGAACGCGCCCGGCATCGCAGATCCAGGCGATGCCATCATCGTCGATGGCACTTCGGGCGCGATCTATGTGCGCCCGTCGCAGGAGATCGAAGCAGCCTATGCCGAACGGGTGCGCTTCCGCGCCCGCCGCCAGGCGCAATATCTGGCGCTGCGCGACCGGCCCTGCGTCACCAAGGACGGTGAGAGGGTCGAGCTCCTGATCAACGCCGGTCTCGCCATCGACCTGCCGCATATCGACGACACCGGCAGCGCCGGCATCGGCCTGTTCCGCACCGAGCTGCAATTCATGGTCGGCCAGAGCCTGCCGCGCACCAGCGACCAGCTCGCTCTCTACCGCGCCGTGCTGGATGCTGCGGGCTCCAAGCCCGTCACCTTCCGCACCCTCGACATCGGCGGCGACAAGGCGCTGCCGTATATGGAGACGGTGATCGAGGAGAATCCCGCGCTCGGCTGGCGCGCGATCCGGCTCGGGCTGGATCGTCCGGGCCTCTTGCGCGGCCAGATCCGCGCGTTGCTCCGCGCCGGTGGCGGCCGCGCGCTGCGCATCATGTTCCCGATGATCTCGGAGGTCGCCGAGTTCGACGCCGCGAAAGCGCTGGTCGAGCGCGAGCTGACATACTTACGCCAGCATGGCCACACCTTGCCGGAGCGTATCGACATCGGCACCATGGTCGAGGTACCGGCGCTGCTCTATCAGCTCGACGAGCTCCTGAGGAAGGTCGACTTCATCTCGGTCGGCTCCAACGATCTGTTCCAGTTCCTGTTCGCGGTCGACCGCGGCAATGCCAAGGTCTCCGAGCGGTTCGACACCATGTCGACGCCGATCCTGCGCGCGCTGCGCGACATCGCGCAAAAATCGCAGGCCGCGAAGAAATCGCTGTCGCTCTGCGGCGAGATGGCCTCGAAGCCGATCGGCGCGCTGGCGCTGCTGGCGATGGGCTACCGCTCGCTGTCGCTGTCGGCGACCGCGCTCGGCCCGGTCAAGGCGATGGTGATCGACCTCGACGTCAAGAAGGCCGCAGCGATGCTCGGGCCCCTGCTGGATGCGCCGACCGGCAGCGTCTCGATCCGGCAGAAGCTGACGGAATTTGCCGAGGCCGAAGGCCTGGCGTTGTAGCGGGCCTGTCGCCCGTCCTCGCCGCCTCGCCTCCCTCCGCCATTTGAGACTGAACCCATGTCGTCACTCCCCGAAGCCAAACTGGACGTCCTGCTCGCGCATCACGCATCGCTCGAAGCTGAATCGCTGGGACAGCTCTCCTCCGAGCGCTATGTGCAGGTCACGCGCGAACTCGCCGAGATCACGCCGCTGATCGAGGCGGTGAAGACCTATCGGTCTGCCGTGAAGGAGCTCGCCGACACCGAGGCGCTGATTGCCGACCCCGCAACCGATGCCGAGATGCGCAGCATGGCGGAAGCCGAGCGCGACGAGCTCAATCCGAAGATCGAGGATCTGGTCCAGAAGATCCGCATCGCCCTGCTGCCCAAGGACGCCATGGACGATCGCAACGTGGTGCTGGAAATCCGTGCCGGCACGGGTGGCGACGAGGCCTCGCTGTTCGCCGGCGACCTGTTCCGGATGTACGAGCGCTTCGCGAGCTTGCAGGGCTGGAAGGTCGAGGTGATCTCGGCCAGCGAGGGCACCGTCGGCGGCTACAAAGAAATCATCGCGGAGGTGCAGGGCCGCGGCGCGTTCTCCAAGCTGAAATTCGAATCCGGCGTGCATCGAGTGCAGCGTGTGCCCGACACCGAGACGCAGGGCCGCATCCATACCTCGGCGGCAACCGTTGCCGTGCTGCCCGAGGTCGAGGATGTCGACGTCGAGATCAAGAACGAGGATCTGCGCATCGAGACCATGCGCGCACAGGGCGCCGGCGGCCAGCACGTCAACAAGACCGAATCGGCGATCCGCATCACCCACATCCCGACCGGCATCGTGGTGATGATGCAGGACAGCCGCTCGCAGCATAAGAACCGCGCCTCGGCCATGAACATCCTGCGCTCGCGCATCTACGATGCCGAGCGGCAGCGCGTCGACGCCGCGCGCTCGGCCGAGCGCAAGGAAAAGGTCGGTTCGGGCGACCGCTCCGAGCGCATCCGCACCTATAATTTCCCGCAAGGCCGCGTCACCGACCATCGCATCAACCTGACGCTCTACAAGCTGCCGCAGGTGATCGCGGGCGAAGCACTCGGCGAATTGACCGATGCGCTGACCACCGAGCACCAGGCCGCGCAGCTCGCCGCACAGGGCGCGGCGGCCTGACAGGCCGCGCGGCGCTCAGGCCTCGCCGGGCTCTCCGAACGATTTCAACAGACGGCTCAGCGCCGGGCTCGCGGCGCGGCGGAGCTCCTCGATATTCTGGCGCGAGAGCGCCTGAAGCTTCTGCTCACCTTTCTTCGTCAGCTTGAGATGCACGCGCCTGGCATCCTCGGGATCAGCGACGCGGCTGACCAGCCCCTGTTTTTCGAGGCGATTGATCAACTCGACGGCCGAGTGATGTCTGATCAGCAGAAACTTCGCGACATCGCCGACAGTTGCCGGGCCTGGGCGGACAAAGCCCTTGATGCCGAGCAGGGCCTGGTGCTGCGTCGGCGTCAGTCCCTGTCCGGCGGAGCCCGCCTCGCTGAATGCCAGGAAGCTCCGGATCTGGTAGCGAAAATGCGCCAATGCTGCGTAATCGGAATCACGCATCGTGCCGCCCCGTCGGGCAGACGTCGTCACCTTGGAGCGCTGCGCCTTCCTCGCTGGAACCATGCCCGCCTCGACCATGCCGCCCGGCGTCGCGGGAGACTTAGCCTAAAGTAGCAAGCGGCCGCCGCCCGACCAACCGCGCGGTAATACCGATGCACAGCTATCCGGTGGTTTATTCGAAGCTGGACAGCAGGATTTTGACCAGTATGACCTGAAATGCGATCGGGATGCGGACGCTCTTGCGCCGGATCGAGCGCTGCAGCGCGCCCGCGATCTCCGCGGCGGTCAGGCCGCCCGCCGACGCATTGGCAATCAGATCCGCCCACATCTGCGACAGCGAGCCGCCTGCCGGGATCACCGGCTTGATGGTGACGCCGCAGCCCTGCGCCCAATCGACGATCTCCCGTATGGTGTGCGGTCCGCAGTTGCGAGCGGTCGCAAGGCGCTCCGCCGTCAGCGCACGCAAGAGCTCGCGCGAGGGCGACCAATTGCCCTTCGGCGGCTGCTCGCCGGTGAGCTCGACCGCGAGTTCCTTCAGGACGTTCTGGGCCCGCACGCTCAGTCGCTTCAGCGGCGCCGGCGCGCGCTTCGCCTCACCGGCGCCGACCGCCGGCCCTCGCTCGGCGGCCGCGCGATTGCGCGGCTCGGACAGGCGAGCGGCATCGCCGCCCTCGCTGGAGGGCCACGCAACCTCCTGCCGCTCCGTCTCCTGAGGCCAGGATTGTCGTTTCCGGCTATCCGCCACTGTCGTCTGCCGCGCCATTGTTCTCGCCGAACCCGACCGCCCCGTACTCACAAAGACTAATATATATCGTTATCCGATATGTTTTCACGACATAATTTTCGTCGTTCGACCAAAGGCGAAATTGACAGAAGGCCTTCACAAGCAATGCTTACGTGCAAGAGCTACACGCGGATGTGACGTGCCCGGCGCAAGCAGGCCTTCGGGGCCCGCTTGCTGCCGGACAAGTCGTGTTTTGTCTGCAAACAAGAACGATGTTCGGAGGAAACGACCATGACTGACGATCTCATCCGCCGCCACCTTTCGCGCCGCGGCCTGCTCCAAACCACGGCGGGCCTCATCGGCGGCTCGATGCTGCCGACGATGCCGGCCTTCGCCGACGACAAGCCGGCGATCGGCTCCTATCCCGCGGGCGTGTCGGGTTCCACCGCCTTCATCGGCATCTCGGTGCCGCGCACCGGAACCTATGCCGTGCAGGGCGAGGACGAGCTCAAGGGCTACCAGCTCGCGATCGAGCACATCAATGAAGGCCATGAGCTGATCAAGAAGATCTCGCCGAAGACCAGCAAGGGCGTGCTCGGCAAGGAACTCAAATTCGGCGTCGCGGATTCCGCGGCAAAGCCCAACGAAGCGGTG
The DNA here is from genome assembly GCF_004114955.1 of Bradyrhizobium guangzhouense. NCBI lineage: Bacteria > Pseudomonadati > Pseudomonadota > Alphaproteobacteria > Hyphomicrobiales > Nitrobacteraceae > Bradyrhizobium > Bradyrhizobium guangzhouense. The sequence goes on along the minus strand of NZ_CP030053.1, from coordinate 776,363 downwards.
CAGGCGCAGCAGCGCTTCATCAGCGAGAACAAGGCGATCATGATCACCGGGGGCACCTCGAGCGCCGTGGCGGTCGCGCTGAACAAGCTCGCCCAGCGCGAGCACGTGCTGTTCGTCTGCGGCATCTCCGGCTCGAACGACACCACCGGCAAGGATTGCGTGCGCTACGGCGTCCGCCAGAACTTCTTCGGCCAGACCGCCGCGGCCGCGATCGGCCCGGTGATGGTGCGCGAGTTCGGCAAGGGCAAGAAGGCCGCGTATCTGACGCCCGACTACACCTACGGCCACACCGTCACCAAGTCGATGCAGGACTTCCTTGCGACGGCCGGCTGGACAACCGTCACCAACCAGGTTGCCCCGCTCGGTGCACCCGACTATTCGTCCTATCTGCTGAACGTCGCCAATTCCGGTGCCGACGTGCTCATCAACGTCAACTGGGGCCACGACGCGGTGCTGTCGACCCAGCAGGCCAAGCAATTCGGCGTGCTCGACAAGATGAAGCTGGTGGTGCCCTACCAGGTGCCGTTCATCGCACGCGACACCGGCGGCCTGATGCAGGGCGTCTACGCCGCGACTGATTATTGGTGGACGATCGAAGACAAGTTCCCGCTGGCCAAGATGTTCAACGAGGCCTTCGAGAAGAAGTACGGCTACAAGCCGGAATGGGGCGCCGAGAACGCCTATGTCAGCTTCGCGCATTGGGCCCGGATGTGCGAGGAAGCCGGCAGCTTCAATCCGCCCGATGTGATCAAGACCTACGAGAAGGGGGAGACCATCCCCTCGCTCGTTGGCGACGTGCATTACCGCCCCGAGGATCACCAGTGCGTCCGCCCCGTCATCATCGTCAAGGGCAAGCAGCAGAAAGACATGAAGAACAAGGAAGACTGGTACGACGTCGTCGAGATCGTCCCGGGCGAAGGCCTGATGCAGAAGCCCGACGCCTTCGGTTGCCATCTCGGCGACTACACCTGATCCCGAGCTAACCCCTGTGACGCCGCAGGCCAACCTCTGGACCTGCGGCGTCACCTTTTTTGACGCACGCCCCGTGCGCGTCACGACAGCGATTGTTGCATGATCAGTTGGCCCAATCTCGTTTCGCAGCTTTTCAACGGACTGGCGCTCGGTGCCCTGCTCGCGCTGATCAGCTCCGGCCTGACCATCATCTACGGCACGCTCGGCGTGCTCAACCTCGCGCATGGCGCGATGTTCATGATCGGCGGCTATGCCGGCTTCGTTACCTACCAGTACACGGAATCCTTCATCCTCGCCGTCATCGCCGGCTCGCTGTTCGTGATGCTGCTCGGCGTGGCGATGGAACGGGTCATTATCAGGCACTTCTATCACCGCCCGCACGAGGATCAGCTGCTGGTGACGTTCGGACTCGGCATCTGCTTCGTCGAGCTCGTGCGCCTGATCTTTTCGAGCCAGTCGCAGATCGTACCGCCGCCGGCGCTGTTCCAGGGCATCACCAATCTCGGCTTCATGTTCTATCCGACCTACCGCCTCGCCGTGGTCGGCATCGTCGCGGTCGCCCTTGGCGCGCTGTTCATCGTGCTCTACCGCACCCGCCTCGGCATGATCGTGCGCGCCGGCATCGAGGATTCGGTGATGGTCGATTCGCTCGGCATCAACGTCTACCGCGTCTTCATGATCGTGTTCGGCATCGGAGCCATGGCCGCCGGCTTTGCCGGCATCGTCAATGCGCCGGTGGTGTCGCTGACCCCGGGCATCGGCGACGACATCCTGGTCCAGACCTTCGTGGTGGTGGTGATCGGCGGCGTCGGCTCGTTCCCCGGCGCGATTCTCGGCGGCCTGATCGCCGGCGAGATCATCAGCGTCACCTCCATGTTCAACCCCGGCTATGCCTATGTGATGCTGTTTGCGGCGATGACGCTCGTGCTCGTGGTGCGACCGCATGGCCTGCTCGGCGTGCAGGGCCGTGAGTAAGTGATCCGCTGATGCTCAAGCAACGCCCGTTCCTGATCGAGACGCTGACGGCCATCGGCCTGATCGTGGCTCCCTTCGTGCTGCCTCATCTCGGCTTCGCGCCGAACACGGTGAACCGCATCCTGGTCTGGGGCCTGTTCGGCCTCGGCTTCGACATCCTGTTCGGCTTCACCGGCCTGTTGTCGTTCGGCCAGTCCGCCTTCTACGGCACCGGCGGCTTCGTCGCTGCTTACCTGCTGACCCGCGCCGGCTTCAGCAACGTGCTGGGCGCGCTGATCATCGGCATGATCGCGGCGGCGGCGACCGGCTACCTGATCGGCCTGATCGCGCTGCGCCGCACCGGCATCTACTTCGCCATGATCACGGTGGCGATCGCGGAAGTGTTCTTCTTCGTCGAGTTCAATCCGCTCTCGGATTTCACCGGCGGCGAGAACGGCCTGCCGGGCGTGCCGACGCCGAGCTTCAATCTCGGCTTCACCACCATCCATTTCACCAATGGCTGGTCGCTCTATCAGTTCATCGCGCTGTGCTATTTCATCGGCGTCGTCATCGCGCTCAAAATCGTGCGCTCGCCGGTCGGCGCCATCTTCAGCGCCATCAGGGACAATCCGCTGCGTGCCACCGCCGTCGGTCACAACATCCACGGCTACAAGCTGACCGCCTTCGTGATCGCAGCCGCTTACGCAGGCTTCGCCGGCGGCCTGCTCGGCGTGCTCCAGGCCTTCATGCCGCCGGACGCTTTCACGTTCGATACGTCCGGCCAGCTCGTGATGCAGACTGCCATCGGCGGAAGGGGCACGTTGTTCGGTCCGCTGGTCGGCGCAACCGTCTGGCTGTTCCTTCAGGATTTCCTGCAGTCCGCGCTGGGCTTGGGAGCGGCCTGGAAGCTCGTGCTCGGCGTCGTGTTCGTGCTGCTGGTCTGCTTCCTGCGCGGCGGCATCGTCGGCGGCCTGGTCGATCTCTACGGCCTCGTCTCCGGCAAGCGCGCCCGGAAAGCCGCGGAGACGGAGGAGGTTGAAGTCGAGACGCCGCTACAAGCTCCACCTGCCCCGATGCAGGCCAAGGAGGTCGAACATCCCGCCTATTCCGGCCCGATCCTGAAAGCCACCGGGCTCACCAAGCGCTATGGCGGCCTCGTCGCCAACAGCGATATCGACTTCAGCGTCGACCAGGGAGAACTGCGCGGCATCATCGGTCCCAATGGCGCGGGCAAATCGACCTTCTTCAAGATGCTGACCTGCGAGATCGCACCGACGTCGGGGCAGATCGTGTTCGAGGGCCGCGACATCACGGGACTGAAGGTCACGGACGTCTGCCAGCTCGGGCTCACCAAGAGCTACCAGGTCAATCAGCTCTTCACTGGGCTGACCGTGCGGCAGAACCTGACGATCGCAGCCCTCGCGGAGCTGCGCGGGAAATTCCGGCTCGACCTGTTCCGTACGCTTGCCGGCGTCAAGGGTCTGACGGAGCAGGTGGAGCACACGCTCGCGCTCGTCAACCTGACCCGCCGCGCCGACACGCCCGTATCCGAGCTTGCCTATGGCGAGAAGCGCCGGCTGGAGATCGGGCTCGCGCTCGCGACGTCCCCGCGCCTCCTGCTGCTTGACGAGCCGCTCGCCGGCATGAGCCCGCGCGAGCGGATCGAGACCGTCAAGCTGCTCAAATCGATCGCGCGCGGCCGAACCATGATCATCATCGATCACGACATGGATTCGCTGTTCGAGCTCGTCGAGCGCGTGACGGTGCTGCAGGAGGGCCGCGTGCTGGTCTCCGGTACGCCCGAGGAAATCAAGACCAACGCCGCGGTGCAGGAAGCCTATCTCGGCGGCGTGCACGGAGAGATCGCCGCATGAGCCTGATCGAGGTCCATGGCCTGAACAGCTATTACGGGGACTCGCACATCCTGTTCGACGTCGCCATGCATGTCGAACGTCACGAGGTGGTGGCGCTGCTCGGCCGCAACGGCGCCGGCAAGAGCACGACACTGAAGAGCCTGATGGGCGTGGTGCCCCCGCGCAGCGGCAGCGTGAAGTTCGACGGCATCGACATCGCCGGCCGCCGGAGCCACAAGATCGCGCAAGCCGGCATGCAGCTCGTGCACGAGGAGCGCCGCATCTTCGGCAGCCTGTCGGTGGAGGAGAACATCCTCCTTGCCGGCATCACGGCGCCAAAGCGCTGGCCGCTCGGCCGCATCTACGAGATGTTTCCGCGGCTGAAGGAGCGGCGCAGCAACCGCGGCACCGAGCTCTCCGGCGGCGAACAGCAGATGCTGGCGATCGCCCGCGCGCTGGTGCGCGATCCCAAGATTGTGCTGCTGGACGAGCCGTTCGAGGGACTGGCGCCGGTCATCGTCCACGACCTCGTCAAGGCTTGCCGCGAGCTCGCGGCCGCCGGCCAGACCATCGTGCTGGTCGAGCAGAACCTGGCGGCGACACTGGCGCTGGCGAGCAGGATCTACATCATCAACAACGGCCACATCGTGCATGAGGGGCCGGCGCAGGAGCTCAAGGCCCAGCCCGAGCTGCTCCAGCGCTATCTCGGCGTTTAACTCGCAAGCGCCGCGATCAACCGCTTGGCGTGATCGGCGAGCACGGCCATGTCTTCCTTGCGGGTCTGTGCCGGCAGCAGCTCGACGCCGGCCCTGACCGGCATCACGTGCATGTGCAGGTGAAACACCACCTGCCCGCTGGCCGGCTCGCTGAATTGCTGCAGGATGATGCCCTCGGCGTCGAACGCCTTCATCGCGGCAACGGCGATCCGCCTGGCGGTCCTGATAACCGCGGCGAGATCGTCGTCGGTGATGTCGAGAATGCCGCGCGCCGGCGCCCTTGGGATGACCAGCGCATGCCCGGGCGAGCGCGGCATGATGTCCAGGAAGGCGAGGCTGCGCTCGTCCCTGAACACCTCGAAGCAGGGAATCTCGCCGCGCAGGACCTTCGCAAAGACATTCTGATCGTCATAGGCGGTCATGGATGTCCCTCCCTCGCTGCGCGGTGCGATCAAACGCGCTCCTTTCCGTTGACGCAAGCGAGGCAGCCGATCTATCCACGATGCCAGGCAGGATGGTTCCCTTGGCGACAGGCTTCGATTCCGGACAGAGCATCGAGAGCGCCCGGCGCGCGCTCTCGATGCTGCTGCAAGCAGCCGGCATCGAGGAGCCGTCCCTCGATGCACGCCTGCTCGTCGGTGGGGCGCTGGGACTCGATCTGACTGGCCTGATCAGGCAGGCGGACCGACAGCTCACGCCAGAGGAGGCTGCGCGGCTCGAGGGCTACGCGCAGCGAAGGCTCGCACATGAGCCGGTCGCCCGCATTCTCGGCACCAGGGAATTTTGGGGCCTGCCGTTTCGTTTGTCGGAAGCGACCCTGGTCCCCCGCCCTGATACCGAGACGGTGGTCGAGCGTGCCCTCGAGCATTTTCGCGAGCACGGCGCCTCCCATCCGCCGCGCATTGCCGATATCGGCACCGGATCCGGCGCGATCCTGCTTGCGCTGCTGCACGAGATTCCCGATGCCTTCGGTGTCGGCACCGATCTCAGCCTGACCGCGCTTCATACCGCCAGAGGCAATGCCGCCGCCCTGGGCCTTGCCGATCGCGCCCACTTCGTCGCCTGCTCCTACGCAGCGGCCCTTCGCGGCCCGTTCGATCTGATCGTGTCGAACCCGCCCTATATTCCCGCAGGGGAGATTCCGAAATTGGGCATCGAGGTCCGCGAGCACGATCCGCATCTGGCGCTGGATGGCGGCAATGACGGATACGATGCCTACCGCGCCCTGATTCCCCAGGCCGCCGGCCTGCTCATCCCCGGCGGAGCCCTGATCGTCGAGGCGGGCCAGGGCCAGGCCGGGAATATTGAAACCTTGATGGCAGCCGCCGCGTTATCGATCGACAGGCCCCCTAAGGCAGACCTGGGGGGCATTCCAAGGGCCGTCTCGGCCCGAAAAATGCCCCCATAAAAGCCGGATTGGGCTCGAAAAAACCTCTTGGAATATCCCGTGGGAACGACTACGTTCCGGTCAACACATCGGTGCCGGCCCCGTAGACCTACGGGCGAAAGCCGGGCTCTCGGGCGAGAGCTTTACTGATTATAGGTTCCAAGCCGCAGGTCCTGTTGAGCGCGATGGCCATTGGAGCTGCGCTGCTCTCCGACCGCAACGTGAACGAAAGCCTGATATTGCGCTTGAAGACTTACGCAACAAAGCTGGGCTTGTTTCGGCAGGCGATATGAATGGGTTCGCTGGCAAAGAATGCTGGCGGGTGGGGAACGCGTCTTTGTTGAACGCGACGGTCGACGAACATTGGCAGGGTTCAAGCCGCCCTTGCGCGCGGTGCGCGCGAGGCCTGTGAACCGCTGTCGGCAGGTCACTCCTAGCAATCAGTAATGCGTGCAACCTTTAGGGCTGGAATTAAAGGCAGGACATGAGAAACGGTCAGAACAAGCAGCGGATGCGCAACCGCAACAATAACAACAATAACAACAACCGACGTGGCCAGAACCCGATGACCCGGGTCTACGAATCGAACGGCCCCGACATCAAGATCCGCGGCACCGCCTCCCACATCGCCGAAAAATATCTTCAGCTTGCACGTGACGCGCGTTCCTCGGGCGACCCGGTTGCCGCCGAGAACTACTACCAGCACGCCGAGCATTATTTCCGCCTGATCGCGGCGGCCCAGGAGCAGTTCCGCCAGAACCAGCAGCCGCGCGGCGACGAGCCCATCAGCACCAGCAGCGATGACGGCGAGGACGACGGCGAGAATTTCTCGGCCTTCGGCCAGGAACCCGGCTTCGTTCCGCAGCCGCCGCAGCAGCAGCCCTTCATGCGCGACCGCGACGGCCAGCGCGATCACCAGCGTGACTACCAGCCGCGCGACAATCGCGAGAACCAGCAGCCCTATCAGCGCGATCAGCAGCCGCGCGAACATCGCGAGCGCGAGCATCGTCCGCAGCCGCAATATCATCAGCAGCCGCAGCCTCCGAACCAGCCGCAGCCTGTCGTCGCCGACGCCGGCAGCGTCGATCGCCTGCCGTCCTTCATCACCGGTGCGCAGCCGCAGACCAACGGTGCGCCGGGCGGCTTCGAAGGTGGCAATGGCGGCGGTGGCGAGCGTTATCCGCGGCGGCGGCGGCGGCCGCATAACGGCCCGCGTCCCGAGCGCGAGGCAGCTCCGGCCGCAACCAGCGACGATCTTGCCCCGGGCGAGTAAGCCCGACCTGCGACCTTGATGGATTGCGATCGTCCCGGCCTCGCCGGGACGATTTGCTTTTAGCCCCGCCTCATCGTGGTCGAGGACGGCACCAGCACCGGCTTCGCCAACGAGGGAATCAGCCTGGCACGTTCGCGTTTGGCCGGGATCGCGCGATAGACCTGCTTGGTCGCCTCGACGATGTGGACGCCGGCGAACGGCAGCGACAGCGCCGCTCCGGCGCGCTCCCACATCTGCGCCGATTTCAGCACCCAGCGGCCGGCATAAGGCGGCATGAACAGCGCCTCGCCCCAGCCTGTTGGCGTGAACCAGGTCTGGCGCAAGAGGTCCGTGATCTGCGAGCGTGAATAAGGACGGCCGTGGCCGAACGGCGTGTTGTCGCTGCGCGTCCAGACCCCGCGCCGGTTCGGAATCACCGCAATGACGCGTCCGGAGGGCGACAGCACGCGCCAGACCTCGCGCAGCAGCGCGGCCGGATCATCCGACATCTCCAGCGCATGGACCAGCAGGATGCGGTCCACCGCGGCGTCCGGGAGCGGCAGCGAGAACTCGTCGACCAGTGCGGCCAGCGCGGGCCGCCCCGTCGGCCATTTCAACACGCCCTGTGCTGCCGGCATGAAGGCGATGCAGCGCTCCGCGTCCTCGCGGAACAGCCCGAGATAGGGCGTCGGATAGCCGATGCCGAGCACGCGCTGGCCCTCCGCGCCCGGCCAGCGTTCCCTGATGCCGCGATTGATCATCTGTCGCGCCACGATGCCGAGGCGGCGGGAATAGAATTCTCTGAGGTCGACGACGTCGATGGTCATGACGGCAATGTAACATGCACGAGGTGGCCGCTGCGCGCGGAATATTGCATTGCCTGCGCAACGTTAACGCCATATTTGTCTGGCGGGGCTGAGCGCGATGGAGATGTCATGGCCGCCGAAATTCGTACTTTCAACTGTTTAAACGACAATTTCGGTTATCTGATCCACGATGTGGAGACCAAGGCAACCGCGTCGATCGACGCCCCCGAAGCCGGCCCCATCATCAAGGCGCTGGAGCGCGAGGGCTGGCAGCTCACCGACATCCTGATCACCCACCATCATGGCGATCACGTCGGCGGGGTGGCCGAGCTCAAGCAGAAATACAATTGCCGCGTCGTCGCGCCGCATGACAAGACGACGAAGATCGCAAACGTCGATCTGCGCGTCGCCAATGGCGACGTGGTCAAGGTCGGCAAGCTGCTGGGGCGCGTGCTGGAGACGCCCGGCCATACGCTCGACCACATCTCCTACGTGTTCGACACCGAGAAGACGCTGTTCGCCGCCGACACGCTGTTCTCGATCGGCTGCGGCCGCGTATTCGAGGGCAACTATCCGATGATGTGGGACTCGCTGTTGAAGCTGCGTGCTCTGCCCGACGATTTCAAGCTCTATTGCGGTCACGAATACACGGCGTCGAATGTCAAATTCGCGCTCACGGTGGAGCCCGACAATGCGGCGCTCCAGGCGCGGGCGACGGAGGTTGCGAGGCTGCGGGCGGAGAACAAGCCGACGATTCCCTCACTGCTTGGTGATGAGAAGCGAGCAAACGTGTTCCTGCGAGCCGATGAACCGTCGGTCGCAGCCAGGCTACACATGAAGGGCGCGGATGCCGCCGCAGTGTTCGGGGAGCTGCGCGAGCGCAAGAACAAGTCCTGAAGCCCAAGTCCCGAAGCACACGTCCTGAAGACTAAATCCTGACGGGGATCGATGCCGACCGCAGCCGAGATCATCGCGCGCCTCGAACTCCGCCCGCATCCCGAGGGCGGCCATTACCGCGAGACCTTTCGCGACCAGACCACCGACGCCAACGGCCGGTCGCGCTCGACCCTGATCTACTTCCTGCTCGCGCGCGGCGAGCGCTCGCACTGGCACCGGATCGATGCGGTCGAGACCTGGCACTATTATTCCGGCAGCCCCTTGACGCTTCGCATCGCCCATGAGGGCTGCTCGCAGCATGAGGTGCGGCTCGGCACCGATCTCGTGAGGGGCGAGCGGCCGCAGGCGATCGTGCCGGCGCACGCCTGGCAGATGGCGGAGACCACAGGCGAATGGACGCTGGTCGGTTGCACCGTCGCGCCGGCGTTCGAGTTCGCAAAGTTCGAGCTCGCGCCGAAGGGCTGGGAGCCCTAGCCAGCCATCACCGCTTCCGAAGCACCATGTCCTTCGCTGCGATTAGGCCACCGCCGGCGATCAGGATGGCGGCGACTGCGATGTTGGCGCTGGCCTTTGCGAAGCCGGCAGCGATGAGGAATCCGGTCGACAGCAGCGGCGTCGCGTAAGACGCGGCGCCGAGCACGCGGATGTCACCGCGCTTCATACCGATGTCCCACGCGTAGAAAGCCGCACCAACCGGGCCGATGCCGAGCCCGATCACCGCGAACCACTGCAAAATGGTCTCGGGCCAAACCGTGGTTTCGAGCAGACCATGCATCAGCACTGCGAGCAGCGATGTGGCGAGGCAGAAGCCGGCGACCGCATCGGTCGGCACTGCCTTCAATCGCCGCGACAGCACCGAATAGGTCGCCCAGACGAAGGCGGCGATGAAGGCCGCAATCAAGCCGGGCACCGCGCCCGGCGCGAAGCCCGACGTATTGCCGGCAAACAGCAACACCGTGCCGATGAGGCCGAGCACCGCGCCGATGACGTGATGCATGGCGAGCCGCTCGCCCGGCAGGAAGGACGAGAACAGCACGATCAGCAGCGGCCACATGTAATTGAGAAGGCCGGCTTCGGCCGGCGGCGCGAAGCGCAGGGCGAGGAAATACAGCGCGTGATAACCGAACAGGCCACCGACGCCGACGATCCACACGACCAGCGGCTGACGCAGGCTCTTCGCGGCGTCACCGCGGCCGATCCAGGTGAACAGCCCGACGAGGCCACCAATTGCGAACGTCATGGCGGCGAGCTGGAACGCCGGGATTTTGCCGGTCGCCACCGTCATCACTGACAGCAGCGACCACATCAGGATGGCGGTCAATCCGATCAGTGTGGCAGCGCGCGGGGTCATCGATCAAAAGGCTCTGAGGACGCTTATGCCCGGCACGAGGCCGGGCATTTGCGTCTTCACTATCGCCTTGTCTCGCTCAGCGCTACAGGCTTGATGTCCCGTCAGGCCTGATACTGACCGCCATTGATGGTCATCGTCGAGCCCGTGATGAAACCGGCTTCGTCGGCAGCAAGGAACACGACCGCGCGCGCGATCTCCTCGGGCTCGCCGAGGCGAGCGACCGGAATCTGCGGGATCACGCTCTTCTCCAGGACCTCCTTCGGCACGGCCTGCACCATTTCGGTGTTGATGTAGCCGGGGCAGATCGCGTTGACGGTAATGCCGCCCTTGGCGTTCTCGAGCGCGAGCGCCTTGGTGAAGCCGATGTCGCCGGCCTTCGCCGCGGAATAGTTGACCTGGCCGAACTGGCCCTTCTGGCCGTTGATCGACGAGATCGAGATGATGCGGCCGAACTTGCGCGAACGCATGCCCTCGATCACCTGCCGCGTCATGTTGAACAGCGAGCCGAGATTGGTGTTGATGACGGCGTTCCACTGCTCGAGGGTCATCTTGTGGAAGGCCGTATCGCGGGTGATACCGGCATTATTGACCAGCACCTCGACCGGGCCGAGATCGGCCTCGACCTTCTTCACGCCTTCGGCGCAGGCATCGAAATTGCTGACGTCCCATTTGTAGACGGCAATACCGGTCTCGGCCTTGAACTTCTCCGCCGCAGCATCATTGCCGGCGTAGCTCGCCGCGACCTTGTAGCCCGCCGCTTTCAGCGCCTTGCTGATCGCAGCTCCGATGCCGCGCGTACCACCCGTCACCAATGCAACTCGTGCCATATCGTATTCCTTCCCTTGGACTCTTCGGACGTTTCTGGTGATCGCTTTTTAACGATGGATTATGCGGTTGGTTTGACGGACATCAAGAACAAAACGCCCGGCGTTGAGCCGGGCGTTTGTATTTAGTCGAGGCTTGCGCGGTTGCGAAGAATATTTGATTTGCAACCGCTGCCTTTTTAATCGCGTGCAACGCACTCACTGACGTGTGCAGCGCACCCGTCAGTCAGATGTCAGCTTTAGTCGCGCGCGAGACACATCGCGATACCCATGCCGCCGCCGATGCACAGCGTGGCAAGACCCTTCTTCGAATCACGCTTCTGCATTTCGTGCAACAGCGTCACCAGCACGCGCGCGCCGGACGCGCCGACCGGATGGCCGATCGCGATCGCACCGCCGTTGACGTTGACCTTGGAGGTGTCCCAACCAAGGTCCTTGTTGACGGCGCAGGCTTGCGCCGCGAAGGCCTCGTTGGCCTCGATCAAATCGAGATCGCCGACGCTCCAACCGGCCTTCTTCAGCGCGGCGCGCGAAGCCGGGATCGGGCCAGAGCCCATGATCTTCGGATCGACGCCGGCCTGCGCCCAGGACACGATGCGCGCGAGCGGCTTCTTGCCTTCCTTCGCGGCCTGCTTGGCGGTCATCAGCACCACGGCGGCGGCGCCGTCATTGATGCCGGAGGCCGAGCCTGCGGTAACCGTGCCGTCCTTCTCGAAGGCGGGCTTGAGCTTGGCCATCGCATCGATCGTAGCGCCATGGCGCGGGTATTCGTCGGCGCTGACGACCACGTCGCCCTTGCGGGTCTTGATGGTGACAGGGACGATCTCGTCGTTGAACTTGCCGGCCTTCTGCGCAGCTTCGGCCTTCTGCTGCGAGGCGACCGCGAACTCGTCCTGCTGGGCACGGGTGATCTGCCACTGCCGCGCGACGTTCTCGGCGGTGTTGCCCATGTGGTAGCCGTTGAAGGCATCCCACAAACCGTCCTTGATCATGGTATCGACGAACTCGACCGCGCCCATCTTGACGCCGCCGCGCAGGTACTGGGCGTGCGGAGCCATGCTCATGGACTCCTGGCCGCCGGCGACCACGATCTCGGAATCGCCGTTGAGCAGCGCCTGATAGCCGAGCGCGACGGTACGCAGGCCCGAGCCGCAAAGCTGGTTCACACCCCAGGCCGGGCTCTCCACCGGAATACCGGCACCGATCGAGGCTTGGCGGGCAGGGTTCTGGCCTTGGGCAGCGGTCAGGATCTGGCCCATGATGACTTCCGAGACCCGACCGGGCTCGATGCCGCCGCGCTCCAGCGCGGCCTTGATGGCGACGGCGCCGAGGTCGTGTGCGGGAAGGGTCGCGAAGGCTCCGTTGAAGCTTCCGACCGGGGTGCGGGCGGCGCTGACGATGACGACATCGTCTGACATGGGCATCTCCTGAGGCTTGAGGTTCTGTGTAGAGGGGGCGGCGGGGCTGGAAAAGCGTTCGCCAGTCTCGTGAGCCATCCTGTTAACGTCGTTGAGGCATGTCAATCGGCCGGCGACCGAATTCATGCCGCAGCGCATTCAAAATAGCGTTCTTGGCGCTTTCGCAAGCAAGATTTTGCTCCGCGATTAACCGTGCCGCACAAAACGGTAGCGTGAGCCCTTTGAAAATGCTTATTTTGTTGCGTTGCGTACTCTTCCCGCCCTGCGGCATAGCCCTGCAGGTTCCTGTTCTCCGCGCTTGCAAGTGAGAGCCCATGGCGAAATCAGACCAACCCACCACGATCAAGAAATACGCGAACCGCCGGCTCTACAACACCGGAACGAGCACCTACGTGACGCTCGAAGACCTCGCTGCCATGGTCAAGGACGGCGAAGATTTCCTGGTCTACGACGCCAAAACTGGCGACGACATCACCCGCTCCGTGCTCGCCCAGATCATCTTCGAGCAGGAGAACAAGGCCGGCCAGAACCTCCTGCCGACCACCTTCCTGCGCCAGCTGATCCGCTTCTACGGCGACAGCATGCAAATGGTGGTGCCGAAATATCTGGAGCAGTCGATCGCGACGTTGACCCAGGAGCAGGAAAAGTTCCGCAAGCAGATCGCCAACACGCTGTCCGGCACGCCCTTCGCGCCACTGGAAGAGCAGGTCCGCCGCAACATGGAGCTGTTCCAGCAGACCTTCTCGATGTTCAAGCCATTCGCCCCCTCCACGGGGCGCCCGACAGCCCCGGAGCCGGAGCCCGATGCCAACGCCCCGGCGGCGACGGACACCAACATCGACGACCTGCGCCAGCAGATGAAGGACATGCAGGAGCGCCTCGAGCGGATGTCGAAGAAGGACGAATAGTCTCTCCTTCGCTCTGCCGCGGCCGCATGGCACGACGCTGAGGGAGCCGCCATGTCCGACCGCACGGCGCACTGGCAGAACGTCTACGCCACCAAGGACGAGGCCGAGGTCAGCTGGTTTCAGGACAATCCGGCGATCTCGCTCGAGATGGTCCGGGCGGCCAGTCCCGATCAAAACGCAGCCATCATCGACGTCGGCGGCGGCGCATCGCGCTTGGTCGATGCGCTGCTGCAGGACGGATATCGCAATCTCGCGGTGCTGGATCTGTCGGCCAATGCGCTCGATGCGGCCAAGAAGCGAATCGGTACGGCCGCCTCGAAAATCGACTGGATCGTCGCCGACGCCACCACATGGCGGCCGGTGAAGGGCTATGACGTCTGGCATGATCGCGCCGCGTTTCACTTCCTGACCGATCCACATGACCGGGCGGCCTATGTCGAGCATCTGCGGTCGGCGATTGTGCCGGGCGGACACGTGATCATCGCGACGTTCGCGCCTGACGGCCCGGAGAAATGCAGCGGCCTGCCGGTGCAACGGCACGACAGCGCAAGCCTTTCAAGCGAGCTCGGGCCCGACTTCGAGCTGGTCGAGACGCGGAGCGAGACGCATCACACGCCGTGGCAGTCGACACAGGCGTTTCAGTTCAGCCGGTTCAAAAGAAGCCGTTAGACACAGGTGTCATGCCCCGGCCTGACCTGGCTTGACCGGGGCATCCAATACGCCGCGGCCCATCGATTCAATCACAACCGTCTCTGGAATACGGGATCGTCCGATCAAGTCGGACGATGACAGCGGAGTCCTTGGCGGGCGCGCCTACGCCGCCAGCTTCACCGCATGGGCAAAGTCCCAGTAGAGCTTGCGCGCCTTGGTGTAGAACGGACCCGGCTGCAGCTCGCGCTCGTCGATACGAATCACGGGCGCGACCTTGGCAAAATTGCCGGTCGAGAAAATCTCGTCGGCGGCGAGGAAATCCTGATAGCGCAGCGTCTTCTCGACCACCGTGACGCCGTCGGCGCGGAGCAGGCTGATCACGCGCTGGCGCGTGATCCCATTGAGGAAGGTGCCGTTCGGCGCCGGCGTGAAGACAACACCGTCCTTGGCCATGAACACGTTGGAATTGCCGAACTCGGCGACGTTGCCGAGCAGGTCGAGCATCAGCGCGTTCTGGAAGCCGCGCGAGGCGGCTTCGGCAAGGGCGCGCGAATTGTTCGGATAGAGGCAGGCGGCCTTTGCGTCGACCGGCGCGCATTCGGCGGTAGGCCTGCGGAACGGCGACAGCGTGATCGCATTGCCCGTCGGCTTTGGCATCGGCGCCTCGTAGATGCACAGGCACCAATTGGTGGTCTCGGGATCGAACAGCACGCCGCCACCGGCGCCATTCTGCGCCCAGTACATCGGACGGATATAGAGCTCGGCATTCGGTGCGAAGCGCGCGATGCCTTCGCTCGCGAGCGCCAACCAGGTGTCGGCATCGACCACAGGTTTCAGGCCGAAATTGATCGCGGATTGATTGGCACGGGCCATGTGACGGTCGAGATCGGGCGCGACGCCTTCGAAGGCACGCGCACCGTCGAACACCACCGAGCCGAGCCAGGCGCCATGCGTACGCGGCCCCATGATCGGCACATTGCCCTCGTGCCATTTGCCTTCGAAGAAGGTCCAGCTCGGCGAATAGTCGATCGGCTTCTTGATCTCGGCCATGGCAAGCCTCCCCTCGAAAATATCCGGGCACTATTGTCCTAATTTCTAAACGATTTGCTGCGGTGAAGCATCAACTCTTGCCCCGAACCGAGATCGAGACAATAGCGCGACCAAACCGGCTATAATGCCTGGATGTCACGGAGTTTCCCATGCCGCTCGATCCACTCGCGAAGCGCTTGTTGACCATGATGGCCGCAGCCGCGCCCCAGGCGCGGAGCCGGCCGAGCGTCGAGGTGCGGCGACAATCGCTGGCCAAGCTGATGCAGTTTGCGCGGGCCGACGCGCCCGATGTGATCGCCTCCGACGGCATGCTGCCCGGCCCCGGCGGAGAGCTGCCCTATCGGCTGTATTCGCCAGCGTCTGCCGGGCCCTCCGCGCCTGGCTTCGTCTTCTTTCATGGCGGCGGGCTCGTCGCCGGCAGCATTGCGACGCATGACCGCATCGCGGCGGCGCTGGCGCATGCGACCGGCTGCCGTCTCGTGTCGGTCGACTATCGCCTCGCCCCCGAGCACAAATATCCCGCTGCCGTCGACGACGCGATCGCGGCTACCGAATGGGTAGCGCGCGAAGCCTCCTCGCTCGGCATCGATGCCGAGCGGCTGGTGGTCGGCGGCGATTCCGCCGGCGCCACGTTGGCGGCGATCGTATGCCAGGAGGCGGTACAGAGCGCCGGCCTCTCCATCGCCGCACAATGCCTGGTCTGCCCGGTGCTGGATTTCGAGGCGGTTTCCCCCTCGCGTGAAGCGTTCGCGGAAGGTCATCTGATCGACCGCGCCACCATCGAGGCCGATCTGTCCGATTATCTGCCCGAGGGGCTGGATGCGGCCGATCCCCGCATCTCGCCGCTGCGCGCGACGCGTCTCGCAGGCCTGCCGACCACGATCATCCACACCGCCGAGTTCGACCCGATGCGCGACGAGGGCAATGCCTATGCGCGCAAGCTGCTCGCCGCGGGCGTCGTAGTCGAGCACGTCTGCCACGACGGCATGGTCCACAATTTCCACGCCATGGGCGCGATCCTGCCGCAGGCGCAGCTCGTGCTGTCGCAGATCGGGGAGCAGGTCAGGCGCGCGGTCGAGAAATAGGCACGCAGGGCACGCTCTCGCGTCGAGCACGAGCCTGCACTCCGGCCGGCGAATGTGTCAGTGCGATCACGGCAAGGTCACCGCGTGCATCCAAACCGGTTATCGCTTGCGATAGCGCTTGACCACACGGGCGATCAGGCTCCATCTAACGACAATTTCTTGCTCAGATCACCACGCGCCGGATTGTCACGTGTCACATCACGATCCATCGCATCGTTGGGCTTTGCGGGCTGCTACGATCGGATTGTTGTGTCTGGCCACGTCGGCCGGCGCCGCCCGTGCCACCGACGCGGAGGATGAGGACGCACGGGCAAAGCCAGCGATACCCAACATCTATCTCGATCTCCGCACGACCTATGCGACGATCCCGGCGGGCACGCTCGGACTTGGCTTCGGCAACACCTCACTCTCAGCCGCGTTCGAGGCGCTGGCGGCGCTACGTGGCGTGACACTGCCGAACGGCTTACCGGCCGCGAAATCGATCGCCGTCGACCTGCCGCTGACCGTGGATGTCAGCGATCGCGTTTCCCTCTATGGCGGCGTCTCCGGCTCATCGACCGATATCGGCGGCGGCTGGTCGTCCTTCGACATCACCAGCTGGAATATCGGCGTGCAGGCCGATCTCTACCAGCAGAACGGCGGCAAGATCCCGACCATCACGCTGCAATCCACCCTCACGCAGTCGGTGCCGAACGAACAGGGCATGACGAATTCGTTCAACCATGTCCTGGAATTCGACTACGCGCTGGACGAGGACGAGACGCGGGGCTGGCTCGCCGGCGTGCAATACACCAACACCGACATCGCCAGCCAGTTCGCCCGCATCAAGCCGAACACGATCCTCTATGCCGGCGGCTATTACCAATGGCCGAGCAACTGGAAGTTCATCGGTCGCCTCGGCGTGCAGTCGTTCGGCGGCGCCCAACTCGCGGGCCGGCCTCTGGCTGATGCCTTCACCCAGCCGATCCTGCGGCTCGACCTCGACCGCATGGACGACAATGACAACCGCCTGTTCGGCATCACGGCGCAGATCGCGTGGATGCCGAAACCGTCCTATCAGGTGACCCTGCGCACACCGCTTTACGCCGTGCGCAACTGACCGCGGGCCGCGGTGGATTTTTTTGTAAACACCGCGTCAACCCCACGTTAATCCTCATCCAAAAACGTCGAGCGCGTTACATTGCCGCAAGTAACCTTGCGCGACACTGAGGCGGCTTTTCGCTTGGCGTGTTCGCACTGGAGGCTACGGATGTCCCGCTTGGTCACGGAACGGACGTTCCTTGCTGGGAAAATCTTCTTCAATTTCGGCCAGTCGTCGATCGACTGCGTCGTGCGCCGGCTGTCCGAAGAGGCCGCGACGCTCGAAATGGAGAGCGGTCTCGGCGTTCCCGAACGGTTCCAGCTCAGGCTTGCCGGGCGCGAGACTCTCGCCTGCCGCGTGATCTGGCGGTCGGACCGTCAGGTCGGGGTTGCCTTCGAACAGCCAGGCAGCGAGCAGGCGACGGGCGAGGAACGGGATCGCTCGTCCGACGCGTTGATGCGCGCCCAAATGCTGGCGCTGCGTGCGGCCCTCGATCACGTGCCGACCGGAATCGTGCTGCTCGATGCCGATCTCAGGGCGCGCCTCATCAACCGGTCGTTTCGCGAGATGTGGCATCTGCCTGACCAGGTTGCCGACAGCAATCCATCCATTCTCACGCTGCTTCATCACGGGCGCGACATCGGAGCCTACGAGGTGCCGGACCCCGCCCTCGAGGCCCACGTGATCGAGCGCGTCCGCGTGATCGAGGCGGGCGATCCGACGCCGATCGACGTGCGCCGAACCAACGGCGATGTCGTGCGCGTCCAATGCACGCCCTTGCCGGACGGCGGACGCATGCTGACGTATACGCCTGTTACCGACATCGTCCGTTCCTCGGACGAGCTGAAGCTGCTGCGGGATGCCCTGGAGAATGTTCAGGACGGCGTGCTCCTGCTCGATTCCGACTTGAACGCGAGCTTCATGAATCTGCGCATGCGCCGGTTCTGGGAGGTGAGCGAAGAGGAGGCCGCCAGACGCCCGGCCTATGCTGCGCTGGTGAGCCGCGTGCAGCGCGCGAGCGCACCCGACCTGGCGGCGAGCGAGCTGGCTAAATTCCCGGGCAAGCGCGTTGCCGAGGTCATAGCCGGCGATCACGTGCGCGACCTTCAAACGCCCGATGGGCGGCGGATCAGGGCTCATTGCACCACGATGTCGAATGGCGGCCGGATGCTGACCTATGTCGATATCACCGATCTCACCAACAAAGCCGCCATGCTGGAGCGGCTGGCGACCACCGATCCGCTGACGAGCCTGTACAATCGCCGGCATTTCCTGGGGGCGCTCGATGCGGAGTGGAGTCGCTTCCAGCGCTACTACCGCTCGGTCTCGGTCCTGATGCTCGACATCGATCATTTCAAGTCGGTCAACGACCGCTACGGTCATGCGGTCGGTGACGAGGCGATCAAGGCCGTTGCCGCCGCATGCAACGAGGGCAAGCGCAAGTCCGATCTCGTCGGCCGCATCGGCGGCGAGGAGTTCGCGGTTCTGCTGCCCGAGACCAGCCTGTCACGCGCCAGGCTCGTCGCCGAGCGAATCCGCAAACGCGCGATGGCGATCCGGTTGAAAGCGCATCAGGCGCAGTTCGGGGTCACCGTCAGCATCGGCATTGCCGAGGCCACCGTCAGCATGTCCGGCATCGACGCGCTGATGGGCGCGGCCGATCAGGCGCTCTACCAGGCCAAGAACGAAGGCCGAAACCGCTGCATCGCCTTCGCGCCTCCGCGGCCTGCAAGCAAGGCCGCGGAGTGATCGTTCGCAGCCGATCTACTCCGGCAGCGGCACGTCGAAGGTGTTCAGCGTCACCGAGACAATGCAATAGACCCCGACAAGACAGGACAGTTCCGCGGCGCCGTGCTCGCCGAACCGGAAGACGCCTTTAGGGCGTCATGCATTCTGCGGATTGACGACGTCGTCGACCTCGAGCGCCAGTGGCTGCGCGGTCTCGAGGAACGACGACAGGGCCGCCTCAAACGGTGCCGGGTCGAGACCGCGCGCGGAGAGCCAGGAAGGTTCGTAATAGGTCTGCCGATAGCGCTCGCCGGAATCACAGATCAGTGTCACCAGTGATCCTGTCTGGCCTGCCTTACGCATCTCCGAGGCGAGCCGGCACAGCGCCAGGAAGTTGGTACCCGTGGAGCCGCCGACCGCGCGGCGCAGCCGGCGCGATAGCACGTTCATCGCGGCGATGCTCGCCGCATCCGGGATCTTCATCATGCGATCGACCACACCGGGCACGAAGGACGGCTCGCAGCGCGGGCGGCCGACGCCTTCGATCAGCGAGGGGCGTTCGCAGACACGCGAGCGATCCTGCGCGCGGAAGCAATCGAAGAAGGCGGAATGTTCGACATCGGCGACGCAGAGCCGCGTCGGATATTGGCGGTAGCGCAGATAGCGGCCGATGGTGGCCGATGTGCCGCCGGTGCCTGCCCCCATCACAATCCAGTCGGGCAGCGGGCGCGGCTCGCCCTTCAACTGCGTGAAGATCGATTCAGCGATGTTGTTGTTGCCGCGCCAGTCGGTGGCGCGCTCGGCGAAGGTGAACTGGTCCATGTAGTGGCCGTTCAACCGGGTCGCGAGTGCGGCAGCTTCCGCATAGAGCGTGCGGCCATCGTCGATCAGATGGCAATTGCCGCCATAATGCTCGATCGCAGCGATCTTCTCGGCCGAGGTCGTGCGAGGCATCACGGCATAGAAGGGTACGCCGATCATCTCTGCGAAATAGGCTTCCGACACCGCAGTCGAGCCCGACGACGCCTCCACCACGGGCGTGCCTTCGCGGATATGACCGTTGCAGAGCGCGTAGAGGAACAGCGAGCGCGCCAGCCGGTGCTTCAGGCTGCCGGTCGGATGCGTGGACTCGTCCTTCAGATAGAGGTCGATGCCTGACAGCGCCGGCACGATCAGACGGATCAGATGAGTGTCGGCCGTGCGGCACTGATCGGCCTCGATCGCAGCGACCGCCTCGTCCACCCAGCCGCGCCGGTAGGCCGGCGCCATGGGATCATGCTGGCGAAAGGGAAGCGGAGGCATCAGATGAATCTCTCATGATGCGCATCGCACATCAATAGCTCTGGATTATTGTTTGACGCGTTTTCATGACGCGAACCCGAGGCGTCGCTTGAAAACGCGATGGCTCAAAACTCCAGCGGCGCGTTGTCGACCACTTCCTTCATGACGAAGAAGGTGCGGGTCTGGCGGACACCGGGCAGTGCGATCAGTTGCTCGCCATGGATGCGGTTGAAATCCTCCATGTCGCCGACGCGGATCTTGAGGAAGTAGTCGAAATCGCCGGCGACGAGGTGGCAGTCGAGCACGAATTTGAGCTTGGCGATCGCCTGCTCGAAGCTGGCAAAGCTCTCCGGGGTCGAGCGGTCGAGCACGACGCCGACCATCACCAGCGTGCCCTTCGCCACCTTCTTCGGCGCCACCATGGCGCGAACCGTGGCGATAAACCCATCCTCGAATAGGCGCTGGGTCCGGCGATGGCAGGTGGCAGGGCTGATCGCGACTGTTTCAGCCAGCTCGGCGTTGCTGAGCCGCCCGTTATTCTGCAGCAATCTCAACATCTTGAGGTCGATACGATCAAGCCGGGCCGACATGGAAGAAACTTCCGGATAATGACAGAAACTTGGAAGAAATCATAGCAACCAGCGCAAAATACGCAATGTCTGGTGCAATAGAAGTGCAATATTCGAAAGCACCTTTTTGCATTGCAGTGCTAGTCACATCCCAGACACAACGCCATCAGGGACGATCAAATGAACCTGGACAAATTTGCGCGCTATCCGCTCACCTTCGGCCCGACCCCGATCGAGAAGCTGGAGCGGCTGTCGAAACATCTCGGCGGCAATGTCGAGATCTACGCCAAGCGCGAGGACTGCAATTCCGGTCTCGCTTATGGCGGCAACAAGCTGCGCAAGCTCGAATACATCATTCCCGATGCGATCGCCTCGAATGCCGATACGCTGGTCTCGATCGGCGGCGTGCAGTCGAACCACACCCGCATGATCGCCGCCGTCGCGGCCAAGATCGGCATGAAGTGCCGCCTGGTGCAGGAAGCCTGGGTGCCGCATGAGGACGCCGTCTATGACCGCGTCGGCAACATCATGCTCTCGCGCATCATGGGCGCCGACGTGCGCCTGGTGGATGACGGCTTCGACATCGGCATCCGCAAGAGCTGGGAGCAGGCCGTCGAGGACGTCAAGGCTGCGGGCGGCAAGCCCTACGCGATTCCCGCCGGTGCGTCCGTGCACAAATTCGGCGGCCTCGGCTATGTCGGCTTCGCTGAGGAAGTGCGTAAGCAGGAAAAAGAGCTCGGCTTCAAGTTCGACTACATCATCGTCTGCACCGTCACCGGCTCGACTCATGCCGGCATGCTGGTCGGCTTCGCCGACGACGGCCGGGCGCGAAAGGTGATCGGCATCGATGGGTCGTTCACCCCCGATCAGACCAAGGCGCAGGTGCTCTCGATCGCCCAGAACACGGCGAAGCTCGTCGAGCTCGGCAAGGACGTCGTTGCAGACGACGTCGTGCTGATCGAGGACTATGCCTATCCAGCCTATGGCGTGCCGTCGGAAGAGACCAAGGAGGCGATCCGTCTCACCGCACGGCTCGAAGCGATGATCACCGACCCTGTCTACGAAGGCAAATCGATGCAGGGCCTGATCGACCTGACCAAGAAAGGCTATTTCGAGAAGGGCGCGAAGGTCCTCTACGCCCATCTCGGCGGCGCGCCTGCGCTGAATGGCTACGGATACGCGTTCCGGAACGGCTAGGGTAGCCCAGCTCTCGCCTCATACACCTGTGTCGTCCCGGGCAAGCGTAGCGCAGACCGGGACCCATACGCCGCAGCAATCGTTTGCGAAAACTCGTGGTTGCCAGCGTGCCGTAACAACGTCGCCCTGTGGTTATGGATCCCGGATCTGCGCGCGCTTTGGGCGCGCTTGTCCGGGATGACGTGTGGAGGGAGATGGGCTTCGCGCCCCTACCGCGTCCTGACGATCTGCAACAGCTCCTCGCCATAATGCTCGAGCTTCTTGTCGCCGATCCCTGGGACATTGCGCAGCTCGTCGAGCGTCGTCGGCCAGGCCCGTACGATGCCGTCAATGGTGGCATCGTGCAGCACGACATAGGCGGGCACGCCGCGCTCGCGCGCCACATCCGAGCGCCAGGACCGTAGTCGCGCGCGCAATTCGGGATCGACATCGCCCTGCGGCGTGTTCGCTGCGGGCGCAAGTTCGCCGCGGCGCGACTTGGCACGGCTGGCGCGGACGCGCGTGCCAGCTGCTTCCTCGCGCAGCCACACTTCGGTCTCGCCACGCAGCACGCCCCGCGCAGTCTCCGTCAGCTTCATCGCGCCAAAGGCTTCGCTGTCGGCCTGCAAATGCCCCATCGCCACCAGCTGCCGCAACACGGTACGCCATTGCTTCTCGTTGAGCTCGCGCCCGATGCCGAACACCGACAGCTTGTCGTGGCCGAACTGCGTCACCTTGTCGGTCAGGCGCCCGATCAGCACGTCGATCAGGTGCATCGCGCCGAAACGCTGCCCAGTGCGATAGACGCAGGACAGAAGTTTTTGCGCCAGCACCTTGCCATCGCGCATCTTCGGCGGCATCAGGCAATTGTCGCAATTGCCGCAGACCTCGGCGCCGACCTCCTCGCCGAAATAGGCGAGCAGCCGTCTGCGCCGGCACTGCGCGGTCTCGGCGAGGCCGACCAGCGCGTCCAGCTTGCCGATCGACACGCGCTTGAAATCGTCGGAGCCGCTGGACTCGTCGATCATCCGGCGCTGCTGCACGATGTCGGAGAGGCCATAGGCCATCCAGGCCGCCGACGGCTTGCCGTCGCGCCCGGCACGCCCGGTTTCCTGGTAATAGGCCTCGATGCTCTTGGGCAGGTCGAGATGGGCGACGAAGCGCACGTCGGGCTTGTCGATGCCCATGCCGAACGCAATGGTCGCTACGATGACGATGCCGTCCTCGTTGAGGAAACGATCCTGGTTGCGCGATCGCACACTGCTGTCGAGACCGGCGTGATAGGGCAGCGCGGCGATGCCGGCCTCGTCGAGAGCTGCGGCGACCTCCTCGACCCGATTGCGGGACAGGCAATAGACCACGCCCGCGTCGCCGGCATGCCGTTCCCGGATGAAATCCTTCAGCTGCGACACCGCGTTGCGCTTGTCGACGATCTCGTAGCGGATGTTGGGCCGGTCGAAGCTGGAGACGAACTGCGGGCTGTCGGTCAGCTGGAGGCGCTGGACGATTTCCTTCCGCGTCAGCTCATCTGCGGTCGCAGTCAGCGCGATGCGCGGCACATCTGGAAAGCGCTCGGCGATAACGGAGAGGCCGACATATTCGGGCCGGAAATCGTGCCCCCATTGTGAGACGCAATGCGCCTCGTCGATCGCGAACAGCGCCACCTTGGCCTGCGCCAGCATCGCCAGGCAGCGCGGCGTCACCAGCCGTTCCGGCGCGACGTAGAGCAGATCAAGGTCACCCGCGATCAGGCGGCGCTCGATCTCGGAGGCCTCCTGGAACGACAGCGACGAGTTCAGCGCGGCGGCGTTGACGCCGGCCTCGATCAGGCCGGCGACCTGGTCACGCATCAGCGCGATCAGTGGCGAGACCACGATGCCGCAGCCCTCGCGCAACAGCGACGGCAATTGATAGCACAACGATTTTCCGCCGCCGGTCGGCATCAGCACCAGGCAATTGCCGCCGTCAGTCACGTGCCTGACGATCTCGCCCTGCGCCCCGCGAAAACCCGGCAGGCCGAACACGGAATGCAGCACAGACAGCGCATCGCGGCCATCGGCCGGCGCTGGCAGTGGAGCGGTAGAAGGGACGGACATGGGCGCGTCGGGCTTTGCGAGATTCGTCACAACGCCAGTCGCATGACCACGTGGGCATGGCAAGACTGTTTGCGGCGCGGAGGCACTGTCTTCCCCTCTCCCCTTGTGGGAGAAGAGGGTGGATCGCCGCGCAGCGGCGAGACGGGTGAGGGGTTTCTGTCCGCGGAAATCGATGAGGGATTGTCTTGCGGAGACATACCCCTCATCCAGCGCTTCGCGCCACCTTCTCCCACAAGGGGAGAAGGAAGAGAACACTTACGCCCCGATCCTGCGCAAGGCCTCGGCAACCGTCACGATCGGCATGCCGCGCCTTTCCGCCGCCTCCAGCGCGTGGCGCAGCAGGGCCGGTGTGCAGCCGTAAGGGCTCGGCGCATCGACAACGTCATGGCTGTAGAAAATCAGCCAGCCGCCGCTTGCGACCGCCTCGTCGAAATAGCGATCGACACCATTCGTATCGATCTCGCAATTGACCAGCGGAGAAGCGCGCAGGAACTGCAGATCGATCACGTCGCTGTTGACGCCGGGAAGGATGCCGCGCGCAGAGCGGAAGACCCTGGCAAGCTGCGGCTTGCGCCAGACCGAGGCGAGGCCGTACGGATAGGCAAAATTCTCGAGCCGGATCGAGCTATCGATGTCGCGAAAATGATTGCGGTTCCGCTCGATCTCTCGCGCCATCGCGCTCTCATCAAGATCCACTGCGCGCAGATGCGAGAAGGTATGACAGCCGATCTCGTGACCAGCCTGGTGCAGCCGCACGATCGCATCGTTCGACAGGCCATGCCAATGATCGTCGGGCTGATTGATCAGGCTGCCGGCAATATAGAACGTGCCGCGCCCATCATGCGATTCCAGCAGCGCAGCGCCCTCGCCAGCGGCGCTATCGGGCGCGTCATCGAAGGTGAAGCTCACCATCGGCGCATGCGCCGGCAAACGGTGCGGCGCGGCGCGAAAATGCCGGGCCAGCCGATTGCTCAAGCGTCCGTTGAGGACCGACAGCACGACAGCATTCCCTGTGAGTTTGTGTTTCCGTACTGAAACATTTGCGCGTGGTATCAGGCAAGCTTAACGCTTGGGTAATCCTAATGCGGAACCAAAGCCCAGGGGTTAACGCGCGGACAGCGGAGCATCCGCCTCCGCACCGAGATATTGCAGCCAATTGCGAAATAGCGCCGCCGCGGCGCTCCCGGCCGCGATATCGGCGCGCAAGGTCAGCGCTGGCAGCTCGTTGGTCAGCGCGGGATGGCGCTGGTGCTTCACGCGCTTTTCGAAGCGAGCGAGTTTCTCTTCGGTCGCCGCGTCAAAATAGCTCACCGGGAGCGCGGGATAGGCCTCTCGCTCACGTGCGAGATAACGACCGATATCACGCAGATATTCGCGCTGGAGCGACAGCGCGTCATATTCGGGGTGGCCCTGGAAGAACACGAAGCGGCTGGCATACTGCCTGATGAAGACGTCGACGCCAGCCTGAGCCGACCGGGTCAGCACCTGATAGCCGGCGTGGGCGAGATCCCGCTCGGTCACTTCATTCAGGCGCGAATGCGAGATCTTCAGCGGTGCCGGCGCATCGCGCGTCAGCGGATCGTCGGTCACGGCCTCACAGTCGAAGATGCCATGACATTTGGCCGACAGGCGCTGCCGTTCGATATGATCAAGATGCAGTACCGCCGCATGCGCAGCCAGGCACGACCAGATCGTCGAGCGCGTATTGACCTTGGCCCAGTCGATCAGTTCGGTGAGATCACGCCAGTACGGTTCCTGGTCGAGCTCGGGCGCGACCGGCTCGGCGCCTGTCACGATCAGGCCATCGAATTTCTGGTGCTTGAGATCCGCCAGGTCGGAATATTCGCTCTCGACATGCCACTTTGCCTCCGGGGAACGATTCACCGAAGGCAATGAGAAGCAATGGAAGCGGATGCGGCGCGGTCCAGCGGCGGCCTGGAGCAAGTTCATGAACTGCCGCTCGGTCGCCTTCAGCGCCGTATCCGGCATGTTGTTGATCAACCCGATGGTGAGCTCGGGGCCTGTATGATCGCGTGCGAGGTCGCCCTCGGCCGGAACCAGCGCGGGGCTTGCGATACCTTGATCCCTGGCGATCAAGACGCTCATCGGTCCGACTGCCTACTCCGCGGCCTGAAGACGCGCGGCCGGACAGGCCTTTTCCAGCGCCTGATCGATATCATCGATGATGTCCGAGGCGTGCTCGATGCCGATCGAGAGGCGGATCGTTTCCGGCAGGACGCCGGCTGTACGCTGCTGCTCCGGCGACATCTGCCGGTGCGTGGTCGAGGCCGGATGGCAGGCCAGCGACTTGGCATCACCGATGTTGACGAGACGCGTGATCAGCTTCAGCGCGTCATAGAAGGCCTTGCCGGCTTCCATGCCGCCCTTGATGCCGAAGGTGAACAGGGACGAGGCGTTGCCGTCGAGATATTTCTGGACCAGCGGATAATACGGGCTGTCCGGGAAGCCGGTGTAATTGACCCAGGCGACACGCGGGTCGTTGCGCAGGAATTCGGCAACCTTGCGGGCGTTCTCGCAATGGCGCTCCATACGCAGCGCCACGGTCTCGATGCCCTGGAGCAGGAGGAAGGCGTTGAACGGCGACAGCACCGAACCCATGGTGCGCTGATAGACGCTGCGCGCACGCTCGATATAGGCGGTCCTGCCGAAACGCTCCGCATAGACGAGGCCGTGATAGGAAGCGTCCGGCTTGTTGTAGGCCGGGAAGCGGTCGGCATGCTCGGCCCAGGGGAAATTTCCGGAATCGACAATGGCACCGCCAAGCGTGGTGCCGTGGCCACCCAGAAACTTGGTCAGCGAATGCACGGCGATGTCGGCGCCGTAGTCGAACGGCTTGAGCAGGATCGGCGTTGCGACGGTGTTGTCGACGATCAGCGGCACACCATGGGCATGCGCGATTTTTGCGAGGGCCTCGATGTCGCAGACATTGCCGGCAGGATTGCCGATGGTCTCGGCGAACACGGCGCGGGTGTTCTCGTCGATCAGCCTTGCGATCGCCTCGGGCTCGTCGCTCTCGGCGAAACGGCCGGTGATGCCCTGCCGCGGCAGGATGTGCGAAAGCAGCGTGTGGGTGGTGCCGTAGAGCTGCGGCACCGAAACGATGTTGCCGCCGTGGTCGGCGACGTTGACGAAAGCGAAATGCAGCGCCGCCTGGCCGGTCGCAACCGCGAGCGCGCCAACCCCGCCTTCGAGCTGGGCGATGCGCTTCTCCAGCACGGCGCTGGTCGGATTGGCGATGCGGCTGTAGCGGAAACCTTCGGCCTCGAGATTGAAGAGCGCGGCGCCATGATCGGCGCTGTCAAAGGCGTAAGCCGCGGTCTGGTAGATCGGCACGGCGACCGCGTGCGTGGTGGCTTCGGGCTCATAGCCGGCGTGAATAGCGATCGTCTCGTTGCGCATCGTACCACCTCCGCGTGGCGCGGGCCGCACTTATTGGCCTGTCGGAGGCATGTGCGTTGTCCGCCGTCCCTCTGTTAGAGGCGGGTGGTAAAGCGGACAATAATTCGCTTAGAGATCGAGGAAGTAACCCTAATGGTTGTTGGTGAATTGGCTAAAATTTGAGTCAATTTGGATTAACCCGGTCTTACTTGTGGTTCTCCCTCGCACAAGCAGAGGGAGAACCAGTCGTATCGCCCTACGCCATCATTTCCCAGAGCCGGTGGGTCAGCACGCCCGCGCGCTTCTCGATCGCGGCGGCGGCGTCGAGCGCGAGATCCTCGCGGTAGCGGCCGGCGATGAGCTGCACGCCGATCGGCTTGCCGTCATGCACGGTCACTGGAACCACGGCGCCGGGCAGGCCCAGCACATTGATGGCGGAGATGAAGCGAATCTCGCCCCAGAAGATCTCCTGCACGCGCTCGGCGCTGATAGTGTCGTCGCGCGGGCCCGGCGTCGGCTGCACCGTGGTCGGCGCCAGCACCACGGGATATTCCTCGAAGAACAGCTGCCACGCGCGGATATGGCCGCTGCGCGCGGCGGTGGCGCGCATCCAGGCGGGGAGATCGAGCGCTTTGGCCTTCGTCTTCATGCCGTTCCAGGCCTTGTGGAAATCCTCTGAGGTGACTTTCAGCATGCCGGCCTCTTGCATCACCACCGTCTCGTTGGTGATGATGTCGCACCAGGTCTGCCAGACGCCGTTGATGTCGGGCACCTCGACCTCGCTGACGCGGTAGCCGGAACGCTCCAGATGATCGGCAGCCTGCCGCAGCGCCGCGCTGACCGACGGATCAACCTTCATGTCGTCAGGAATTTTCGCCAACGCGACCTTGATCGGTCCCTTCGGCTTCGGTCCGGCCAGCGGCGCTGGCACCCACCAGGGGTCGCGCGGATCGCGCTGGCTCATCGCTTCCAGTGCAAGACGGACGTCGGCGACATGGCGTGCGAGCGGCCCCTGCGCCGACATCAGATGCGCCAGCATCGGCCGCTCTGCGGTGGCACTCGCGTTGAAGGCGGGGATGCGCCCCTGCGTCGGCTTGATGGTGGCGACGCCATTGCAATGCGCCGGCCAGCGCAGTGAGCCGCCGATATCATTGCCATGTGCGATGGTGCCGATGCCGGCCGCGACAGCCGATCCCGCGCCGCCCGAGGAGCCACCGCAGGTAATATCGGGATTCCACGGATTGAGCGTCAATCCGTGCAACGGATTATCGGTAAAGCCGCGGAAGGAGAATTCCGGCGTGTTGGTGAGCCCGATGACGATCGCGCCAGCCTTTTTCAAGTTGCGGACAACAGGCGAATCCGATGGCGCAACGAGATTCCTGTTGGCGGGGACGCCATTGAAATTGGGCCGGCCCTCGTAGTCGACGTTCTCCTTGATGGTCACGGGCACGCCGTGCAGAAGACCGAGCTCGCCACCTTTGGCGCGCTGTTTGTCCGCCGCATGCGCCGCCTTCAGCGCCTCCTCTCCAAGATCGACGACGACCGCATTCAGCCTGGGATTGACCGTGTGCATCCGCTGCAGATGCGCCTCGACGGCTTCCACCGCGGAGATCGCGCCGGTGCGGATCGCGGCGGCGGTCTCGACCGCGGACCATTGCCAAGCCGGCCCCTTGGGGCGACGGGACGCAGCCTTCTTGGCCACCTTCTTTGCCGGCTTTGCGGCAGCCTCCTTGCGGGTGGTGGCCTTCTTGCTCGCGGTCTTCGCACCCTTCTTCGAAACACTTTTCTTCTTGGTAACCGTCTTCTTCGCCACGTCGCATCTCCCCAAATGTGCGGCGCGGAGGTTACGGACGGCAGCCGAACCTGTACAGCGACGTTTCTGCATGGCGCATTGGCGGCGGCAGCCGCGCGCGTAGGCGCTTTCATCGAATTCCTGGCGGAGCAGATCCAGGTAAGCGATCCCGTGCTGAAGCGCGCGGGAGACGGGAGATGGCGCGTGACTGGACGCGGCTAGGCCCGGGACTCACTTGCGCTGCGCGTCCGGTGTCGGCGAGGCGGACCCGACCACACCGTTCGCCGACAACAGGCCGTAAAGCTTCTCCGCGACGAACTTGTGCCCCTCCGGCGTCCAGTGAGCACCACTTGCTGCGCCGGGATAGGCATCGGCACCGTCGAATGTCACGAATGGAACATGCGTGGCCTGCAGATGGCGAACGAGGCTCTCGTCCGTGGCTTGCAAGCCAACCAGGAACCGGGCGCCGTTGGTCTCGACGAACTCCTTGATCTTGTCGATCAAGCGCTCAGTCGGGTCCGGCACCTGCACCTTCGGATACATGAGCTTCAGGTAGACGGCGTTCGCAAGCCGCAGCAGCCAGACATGATTGACCCACCAATTTTCCCTGATGGTCTGCAGGCGCGAGGTGGGAACGGGCTGTCCCTGCAACACCAGCACTCCGTCTGCCGCTGTCGTGAAGTACGGCTTGTGATAGCCCTCGTACCGGATGTTGGTGCTGTTATCCTCGCGATCGTTGTTGGTGCAGAAGATCAGGACGACGATCGCCGGCTTCACCTTCGGCCACAATCGCTGCAGCAGCAGAAATTCCTGGTCGGTGCCGTAACCCGACACACCCGCTGCCAGTATTTTGTAGTCCGTCATGCGCGGCTTCAACAGCTCACTGAAGCGCTCGCCTGCCTCGACATCGAGACCCCAGACGAAGGAATCACCGAGGAACATGATGGTAGGACGTGCATCTGGTATGAACTCTTCATCGCGCAATCCAAGGCTGTTGTGGCTGGCGTGGATCGTGCGTGCGTTGGTCACGACGGAGGTCGATCCGGGAACGGGGGCCCATCCGAGCTCGGCATCATAAGCGTAACTCAGCGAACGCTCGCTGACGCCGTCCCGCAGCTCGCGAAAATCGGCGATCCGGAGCACGGTCTCCAAGACCGCCAGCGTTGCGGCCGTCACGATCAAAAATACGACGAGCGAATGGAGCGCGCGGCGAAGCTTTGGGCCCCCACGAACGGCTTCGTCGTCCCTGTCCATCAGTCGAGCTCGAAGCGGTTCTTGTAGTCGAGCTTCAGCGCGGGCGACTGGTCTTCCTTCCTCAGAAAGCAGTTGCCGATCACCAAGACCTCGATGTCGCTGCCCATGAAGCAGCGGAAGGCGTCTTCCGGCGTGCACACGATCGGCTCGCCGCGCACGTTGAAGCTGGTGTTGACCAGCACCGGACACCCCGTCGCGGCCTTGAAGGCCGTGAGCAGGTCATGAAACCGCTTGTTGGTGTCGGCATGAACGGTCTGGACGCGCGCCGAATAGTCGACGTGGGTCACGGCCGGGATTTCCGATCGCGCGATATTGAGGCGCTCGATGCCGAACAACATCTCTTTGCGCGGATCGGCCGGCAACCGCCGCTTCCCCAAAACGTCCGCGACAAGCAGCATATAAGGGCTGTCCTCATCGAGCGCGAACCAGTCGGCGACATCCTCTCGGAGCACCGCCGGCGCGAACGGGCGGAAGCTTTCGCGAAACTTGACGCGCAGATTGAGCGAGCTCTGCATGGTGGGGGACCGGGGGTCACCGAGAATCGAGCGCCCCCCCAACGCGCGTGGACCGAACTCCATTCGCCCCTGGAACCATCCGACCGCCTTCTCCGCGATCAGGGCCTCGACGGTGTGGCTGATGATGGCGTCATCATCGAGCGCCGTGAACACGGCACCGGCCGCCCGCAGCCGACTTTCGATCTCCGATGGCGCGAAGGCCGGCCCGAGATAGCTCCCCGCCATGGCGTCGCCCGCGGTAGGAGTCCGGGGTTTTCCTGCAAATTGATGGTACGCCGCCAGCGCGGCCCCGACCGCGCCTCCGGCATCGCCTGCGGCCGGCTGGACCCAGATCTTCTCGAATTGTCCATCACGCAGGATCTTGCCGTTCGCCACGCAGTTCAGCGCGACGCCACCGGCAAGACAAAGGTTTTTCGACAGGCCCTCGCGCGCCAGGCTGCGCGTGAGACGCAGCACGATCTCCTCGGTCACGTGCTGGACCGACGCCGCCAGATCCATGTGACGCTGCTCCAGCAGCTCCGATGGATCGCGCGGCTTGCCGCCGAACAGGTCGTCGAAACGGCTATTGGTCATGGTGAGACCGGTGCAATAGTCGAAATAGCCGAGATCGAGCCGGAAGCTGCCGTCATCCTTGAGATCGACGAGATGCTCGAGGATCAGCTTCGCATATTTCGGCTCGCCATAGGGGGCGAGCCCCATCACCTTGTACTCGCCGGAATTGACCTTGAAGCCGGTGTAGTAGGTGAAAGCGGAATAAAGCAGCCCGATCGAATGCGGGAAGTTGATCTCGCGCCGCAAATCGAGCGCGTTGTCGCGGCCAAAGCCGGCCGACGTCGTCGTCCACTCGCCGACGCCATCGAGCGTGAGGATCGCGGATTCCGTGAATGGAGAGGCGAAGAACGCCGAGGCGGCGTGGCTTTGATGATGATCGGCGAACAGAAGCCTTGCCTCCCAATCGACTGCGTCATCGATCGCACGCAGATGATTGCGGAGCACGCTCTTCTGGAAAAGCTTTTCCTTGAGCCAGATCGGAATGGCCGTCCGGAACGACCGAAAGCCACGCGGCGCAAAGGCGAGATAAGTCTCGAGCAGGCGCTCGAATTTGAGAAATGGCTTTTCGTAGAACACGACATGATCGAGCGCGCTTGCGCCAATACCGGCTTCCGCAAGGCAGTAACGGATTGCGGACGCGGGAAAGCCGGGATCGTGCTTCCTGCGCGTGAAGCGCTCTTCCTGCGCCGCCGCCACGATCTTGCCGTCGACCACAAGTGCCGCCGCACTGTCATGGTAGAAAGCCGAGATCCCCAGGATGCGCATCTCGGCCACTCAGAAAAGCGTATAGATGAACGGCGC
The DNA here is from genome assembly GCF_004114955.1 of Bradyrhizobium guangzhouense. Lineage (NCBI taxonomy): Bacteria > Pseudomonadati > Pseudomonadota > Alphaproteobacteria > Hyphomicrobiales > Nitrobacteraceae > Bradyrhizobium > Bradyrhizobium guangzhouense. Next base: position 743,995 of record NZ_CP030053.1, on the reverse strand, counting down.
CAGCGCCGATCCCTTGGTGACGATCAACAGCCCGCCCAGAACCAGCATCACCGCCAAAATCGGAATGAGCCAGAATTTGCGGCGGGCTCGAATGAACGCGAACAACTCCCGCAGGAATGACATGTGCTGTGCCTAAAATTGCTGGCGCATCGATTCGGAAATGTCTCTTGGGTCGGAACGGGCAAGCCAATAGGTCGGCAATGCGCGATCGCGCGCGAGCCGAAGAAAATCCTTGCCGGACAATCGCATGATCCATCCGATCGGCAGGATGACGGCGAAGAACAGGATCGCCATGATGACCGGGTTGACGACGCGATACATCAAGAGACCGAGCTTCAGCCAGGCCCTGTTGGCAGGTCCCAATGCTTGCGGCCGCCAGAACGTCAGGCCGGCGAAAGCGAGCGCGGCACAAAGCCAGAGCGGCGCGTGAGACGAATGCTTGTAGAGACCGACGAGACCAATCAGCGCAAACACTGACGCCATCGTGAAGCCGAAATTGCGATCGCTCGGTCCGACGACGATTTCGTCGCCGGATGGTTCCAGAAACTGCATCGGCCCCCTCCGCGCACCGTCTGGCCAAAGCCCTTCGCCTGACATTAGGCGCCGCCAGCTTATCCGTTCAAGGCATTAGAACTCAAGGCAATGGAGTAGCGGATTTAAGCTGCGGCTCGCTTTTTGTTGCAGCACAATAATGCGAAAGCCGCCAGGCTTTGACCTCCGGCGACGAGCATCGTTTAAAGGAGGCGCGGCACGGCGAGCGCAAAGCGCCAATTCATGACGGGTGCAAATCGTCGCCAATGTGATCAATATTCTCGGAGTTTATTTCACGCGACGGAGCCGCCTTGAATCTCAAATCTCTTGGGTCGACGCTCTTCACCATCCTCTTGTCGCTGCTCGCCGTGGAAGCCGCGCTACGGCTTGCCGACTTTCGTGTGCTGCGCCAGGACGCGAGCGAGCGCTCGCTGTCCTACGACTACGATGCCGAACTCGGCTGGATTCCGGTCCCCAATTCAGAAGCCGTCGTCACGACCGCACGAACGATCCACGCCAGCCACAACAGCCTCGGACTGCGCGACATCGAATACCGCCCCGACGGCAGGCCCGCCATCCTGTTTCTCGGCGACTCGTTCGTGTGGGGTGTCGATGCCGAGGCCAATGAACGCTTCACGGATCTGCTGAGGGAACGGCTCCCGCGCTTTTCGATCGTCAACGCAGGCGTCTCCGGATACGGGACGGATCAAGAGCTGCTCTGGCTGAAGCGGCTCTGGCCGACAATCAAGCCCGCCATTGTCGTGCTGCTGTTCTGCACCGACAACGACCGCTTGGATAATGGAACCAATGTCCGATACGGCGGCTATCGCAAGCCCTATTTCGAGATAGCGACCGATGGGTCGCTGATTGCCAGGGGGCAGCCGGTCCCGAAATCGCTAAAACTGATGATCCGCGATGAATGGCTGCCGCGCCATGTGTGGCTGGCCCGCCTCGCCTCGTTTGCCTATGTCGAACTCCATGCGCCTCAGCTCTTCGTCCCCGATCCCACCGACAGACTGATGGGCGCGATCAACGATTTCGTCACTAGCAACGGCGGCAGGCTGCTCGTCGCCCTGCAGCACAAGGACGATCAGCTCGAAGCCTATTTGCAGCAGCGACGCATTCCATTCGTGCCCCTGGACGGAGCAGCTGCCTACGGCGCGGAATACGGCGCGCATTTTACCCCTGAAGGCAATCAGTTCGTCAGCCGCATCCTGGAGACATTTCTGAACGAACAGGCCCCTCAATCAGGTCGGACGGCAGGGGAGCGAAACTGACGCTGGACTTCATGGAAGCGTGGCGGAGCGCGTAAGCCCTCCGGTGATCGATGGAACGGCTTCGACCAGAGCTCACCGCGATGCCGTTGCCGACGCTTAACGGCCGCCAGTAGCGAATTTCACCGGCCGCGGGAACATGCTTGCCATATCTCATGCCGCATGCCCGACGGTTCAGTCGCCGAGCGGTCCATTTGAGTTCCCCTCGGTCCCCTTCAGCAACTCGTATTTGATCCGACGCATCCGTGTCTGGGCTTCGAGCGGCTTGCAATAGGCCGTCGACGCGGCGAGCAGATCGATGGCCGCAAGAAGGGCATAGCGCGATGCGGTCGGCTTGAGCGCATCGGGCGCTTCGGGCACGTGCACGCCGAGCGCAATATCGGCGAGCGATGCCAGCCTGCTTTGCGGCCTGGTAATCGCAACAACCAGGGCGCCATATTGCTTGGCGATACCGGCGGCCTCGATCACCTCGTTCGCCATACCGGTGGTCGAGATGGCGACCACGACATCGCCCCGGCCGAAGGTCGCGGCAATCATGCGCATCAAGATCGGGTCGGAGGTGTGCGAGACGGCGATCCCGAGACGAAAGAAGCGATTTTGCACCTCCATCGCCGCAAGGGTCGAGCCGCCGCCCACGCCGAACGCGGCAAGTTTCGAACAGCGTGAGATGGCTTCAGCAGCCCGCTCGATATCCTCCCTCCGGAGTCCCTCCTCGGCGGCAGCGATTGCGCGACGAATTTCCTGGAACACCGACCGCCAGAGCGCCGGGCGCGCCAGATCCGTGCCGACATGCGGGGGCAGTTCAAGGTAGATCCGCCCAACCGCCATGGCTTGAGCCAGCCTCACCTTGAGGTCGCGGACGCCGCGACAGCCGACGGAGCGACTAAACCTGGTCACCGTCGGTTCACTGACGCGCGCCCTGCGCGCCAGCTCCGCATTGCTCGCGTGAATGGCAAACTCGACATCGGCCAGCAGCGCCATGGCCACACGCTGCTCCGAGGGACTGAGACCAGGAGCACTTTGTCTGATGACTGAGACGATGTCGCCGGCCACGAAAGCGTCGCGCCGCAATGGCGTCGAGACCGCTGTCCCGGCGGCTTTTGCCGTTTGAATTCGCTTCGCACGCGGCATGCGCGCCCTTCCTCAGGTCAAATCCACCTGCGTCCCGGCCGAGGGATCTTCGTAAGAAACCTTCAGCTTCGACCGGATCGTATCCCGGCAGGTGAGCAATCCATGGCAATTTTCTGCTTGAAACTTAGCATAATCTGTATGTAACTTTCAAACAACGATAACGCGCCGCCGGGTCAACACCGGAAGAGTATCCCTGCATGTCAAGGCAGGCGGCGGAAACACGGTGGGAGGGGCGATCATGAGATGCGACCTCAGTGTCTTGATGCGTGGTGCCGTTGGGATCGCCACCGCTTTGTTTCTGAACGCGCAGGCCAGTGCGGCCACCCTGCTTCGCGAAGCCACCATCGGCGAACCGCCGCCACTCGACGTCATGCTGACGACAGCCGACGTCGCATCGGTCATCGGCCGCCACATCTTCGAAACACTGTATGCGCTGGACTCGACCTATACGCCACGCCCACTGCTGGCCGAGAGCGATCGCGAGGAAGACGGCGGCAAGACCGTCGTCATCAAGCTCCGCGAGGGTGTGCTCTTCCACAACGGCAAGGAGATGACCGCCAAGGATGTGGTCGCTTCGATGACGCGATGGGGCAATGTCGGCGCGCGCGGCAAGCTCCTGATGGCCGCAGCCAATTCGGTCGAGGCAACTGGAAAGTACGAGGTCACGCTGAAACTATCGGCGCCCAACGGCGCCTGGAAAACTCTCATTGCGGACGTCAACGGTGGCCTTGCCATCTATCCGGAAGAGATCGCCGCCAACGCAGGCAACAAGCCGATCGAGCAGAAGGACTATATCGGCACCGGTCCCTACAAATTCGTCGAGTGGCGGCCGAACCGCTATGTCGAGGTGGAGAAATTCGATGGCTACAAGCCGGTGAAGGAAAAGGGCGACGGCTTCGCCGGCGCCCGCGTCGCCATCTTCGACAAGATCCGGTTCATTCCGGTGCCTGATGTCGGCACCCGCGTGAGCGGCGTGCAGGCCGGAGACTACGACTATGCGGAAATGATCTCCGGTGATCTCTACGAATCCCTGAGCAAGGATCCATCGGTCCAGGTGCAGCGTACGAACGCGCCGATCTTCGGCCTCTTCTTCATGAATTCGAAGCAGGGGATCCTGAAGGACAATTACAAGCTCCGCCGTGCCATCCAGACCGCGTTGGACAAGCCGCAGGCCCTGCGCGTCGCCTTCGGCTCCAAGGAGCTGTGGAATGCCGAGGGATCGATCTTTCCCAAGGGCACGCCCTGGTACTCGGCAGAAGGTGTGTCCAGCTACAGCCCCCACGATCCAAAGAAGGCCAAGGAGCTCGCCAAGGAGGCTGACTACACGGGGACTCCGATCCGCCTCCTGGTCTCGACAAATTATCAGGCGCACTATGATGAAGCCGCTGTCTTCACACGCCAACTGGCCGACGCCGGGATCAATGTTCAGATGATGGTCGTCGATTGGGCGACGCTTCTGAAGATGCGGGGTCAGCCGGAACAGTGGGACATCTTTGTCACCCACCATTCGTTCTCGCCCGATCCGCTGCTCCTGACGTTCCTGAATGCGAGCTATCCCGGATGGTGGGACAGCCCCGAGATCAGCTCGCTTCGGGCCGAATTGATCAAGTCGACCGATCCGGCCGCACGCAAGTCGACATGGGACAAGATCCAAGCGCTGATCTACGACCAGGTTCCGGTCATGAAGGTGGGGGATGCCTACACCTATGACATCGCTTCCCCGAAGCTGAAGGGACTGAACCCGAATGGTCCCGCGTTCTGGAATGTGTCGACGAAGTAAGGACGGGCAATGAGACTAGCACGAACGTCCAGCGCCGGCGCGCGTCACCGCCGCTGATCGGCCGCGCAATCGCATGTGGTCTTACTCACTCAAGCGGGCGGCAACGACGGCGGTGACGCTTCTGGCGGCGTCCGTCATTATCTTTGCCTTCATCCACGTCATTCCTGGCGATCCCATCTATGTTCTGCTCGGTGACACCGCGACCCCCGATCAGATTGACGCTCTGCGGCACCAGCTCGGTCTGGATCAACCGATCATCCTACAATATCTGACCTGGATCGGCCACGTGACCGAGGGCAACCTCGGACGGTCGATCTTCTTCCAGGCGCCGGTGCTGTCGGTCATTGCCGATGGTGCCGAGACCAGCGTCTTGCTCGCCACCATGACGATGGTCTGGGTTACGCTCATCGGCGTGCCGATCGGCATGATCGCGGCGGTCCGGCATGGCACCTGGCTCGACCAGGGACTATCAGGCGCGGCGATGCTGATGGCCTCGATTCCCACATTCTGGGTCGGGCTCTATTTGATCCTGATCTTTGCCGCCTGGCTCGGCTGGTTTCCGAGTTCCGGCTATCCATCGATCTTCGAAGGCGGCATCGTCAATCTCCGCTATCTCGTCCTCCCGAGCCTCGCGCTGGCTGCGCCGAATGCGGCGTTGATCCTGCGGCTGACGCGTGCCAGCATGCTTGACGTCTCCCGCGAGGACTACGTGCGCACGGCACGCGCCAAGGGCATTCGGCCCTGGCAGGTCGTGAGCCGGCACATTCTGCGCAACGCGCTCCTCACGGTGGTCTCGGCATTCGGCTTCACGTTCGCGGCGCTGCTGTCCGAAGCCGTGGTGACCGAAACCGTGTTCGCCCTGCCGGGTATCGGACGACTCGTCGTTCAGTCGATCCTCCGCCGGGACTATCCGGTGATCCAGGGCGTCATTCTGGTCATCGTCGTCGTGTATCTCCTGATCAACCTGATCGTCGATCTGAGTTATCGCCTGCTCGACCCCAGGGTCGAACTCCAATGAGCCGTGCCGGCGCGATCTTTTGGCTGAAGCCGTTCATCGCGCGCCCGATCGCACTGATGGGGCTCGCCATCCTCCTGGGGACCTTGCTCGCCGCGATTTTCGCGCCCTGGCTCGCACCTTACGATCCCTCCGCTATCGATCCGTCGATCCGTCTGACACCTCCAAACGCGCTTCATTGGTTCGGGACCGACCAATTTGGCCGGGACACCTTGTCGCGCGCCATCCAGTCGGCGCGCATGGCGCTGCTGATCGGCTCGGGCGTGGTCATGTTCGCGCTCGCGACAGGCGTTCCGATCGGCGTGCTGTCCGCCCTGTTCCCTCGGCTCGGTCACGTGCTGATGCGCATGGTCGATGTGCTCATGGCGTTCCCGAGCCTGCTGCTCGCACTTGGGCTGATCGTGGTCCTCGGTCCGAGCGTCGTGAATGCCATTCTGGCGATCGGGCTCGGCTACATGACAACGACGACGCGGATCGTTTACGGTCTGACGCTGCGCCTGCGCACGGAGACCTATGTCGAGGCGTCCCGCAGCATGGGCGCCGGAACGGCCTGGCTCATCGGCAAGCATATCTTGCCGAACCTGGTCTCACCGCTTCTTGTGCAGGCCAGCTTCGTCTTCGCGTTCGCGCAGCTTGGCGCGGCATCGCTCGATTTCCTCGGCCTGGGCGCTCCGCCGGAGATTCCCAGCTGGGGCAACATGCTGGCGGAATCGCGCACCTTCATCACCCGCGCGCCGTGGCTGCTGTTTTTTCCGGGCATGATGATCGTGGCGACTGCATTTTCGCTCAACCTGGTCGGCGATGCACTGCGCGATCGTCTCGATCCCCGGTTCCGTCAGCTCCTTGGCGAGAAGGGCTAGATCGTGCTGTCCGTTCGAGACCTTACCGTGTCATTGGGGCCGGCGACTGCACCGGTCGACATCGTCGCCGGGGTGTCCTTCGAACTCGGCAAGGGCGAAATCCTCGGCCTCGTCGGTGAATCCGGCTGCGGCAAGAGCATGACCTCGCTTGCGGTGATGGGATTGCTGCCGCAGCCCGGCCCGCAGATCCGGGCCGGCCGGGTCCTGCTGGAGGGCAGCGACGTGACGCAGCTGCAGCCCTGGCAGCGCGTCGAAGCGGGCCATGGCCGTATGGCCATGATCTTTCAGGAGCCGATGACCTCGCTGAACCCGGTTCGTCGGATCGGCGACCAGATCGCCGAAGCCGTGCGGGTTCATGACCGCGTTTCCGGCCCGCCGGCGATGGCCCGGGCCCGCGAGCTGCTCGAGCTGGTGCGCATGCCGGATCCCGCAATGCAGCTGGCCGCGTACCCGCATCAACTGTCCGGCGGCCAGCGCCAGCGGATCATGATCGCGATCGCGCTGGCCTGCAGGCCTCAGGTCCTGATTGCCGATGAGCCGACCACGGCACTGGATGTCACCATCCAGGTCCAGGTTCTCGGTCTGCTGCGCGAGCTGTGCAACCGCTTGGACATGGCGATGTTGTTCATCACCCACGACATGGGGGTGATCGCGCAGCTCGCAGATCGCGTTTCGGTCATGTATGCGGGCCGGATCGTGGAGACTGCGGGCGTCGAGGCGTTGTTCGGCAGGCCGCGTCACCATTACACGCGCGGATTGATGGACTGCATGCCGTCGCGGAATTCCGGCGCGCGTCGCCTGCCAACCATAGCGGGCCAGCCGCCGGCGCCCGGCACGGTCCGTGCTGGTTGCGTCTTTGCCTCGCGATGCGCGGCGGTACGCGAACCGTGCCGCACGGCGGCCCCACCGCGCGCGGAGATTTCTCGAGGACATGAGGTGCTCTGCGCTTTCCCCTTGAACGATGGGGCACCGCGATGAACGGAAACGCTGTCCTCGACATCAAGGACCTGAAGGTCTCCTTCAAGGTCAGGCGGGCCGGCCGAAAATATCAGGTGCGGGCGGTGGATGGCGTGTCGCTGTCGCTGGCGGAGAGTGAGGTGCTCGGAATCGTCGGCGAGTCAGGCTGTGGCAAGACCACGGTGGGCCGGTCCATCGTGGGGCTGGTCCGGCCCGACGGCGGCAGCATCAGCTTCAAGGGACGGGACGTGACCGGCGCCGGCCTTCGCGACACGCGCCTGAACATCCGGATGGTTTTCCAGGATCCCTATGCATCGCTCAACCCGCGGCGCGCGATCGGAGACTCCGTCGCGGAGGCTGGCGATATCAACGGTTTCTTCACCAGTCGTGCCGAGCGCAGCGCCGCGATCGCCAACGCGCTGACGGCTGTCGGCTTGGATCCGTCTTTTGCCACCCGCTATCCGTACGAACTGAGCGGCGGGCAGAGGCAACGGGCCGGCATCGCACGAACAATTCTTCCCTCACCATCCATCGTGATTGCCGACGAGCCGGTCTCGGCCCTCGATGTGTCCGTGCAGGCCCAGGTACTCAACCTGATGATGGACCTGCGGGAGCAGCTGGGACTGTCGATGCTGTTCATCTCCCACGACCTCGGCGTCATCGGACAAATCAGCAATCGTGTTGCGGTGATGTATATGGGCCGGATCGTGGAGCAGGCCGCAACGCGGACAGTTCTCGATGATCCGCGCCACCCCTATACGCGATCGCTGGTGGCGGCCATTCCGAAGCCGGACCCGTCCAAGCGAATTCTCGGCGCGATCGAAACCGGTGAACCGCCAAGCCTCTTCAAGCGGCCGAGCGGCTGCGCCTACGCGCCGCGTTGCCCGCTGGCCAGCCATCGCTGCCAGGTCGACGTTCCCGAACTTCGGTCGGTGGACGATCGAGCACTCGCCTGCCACAACGTATAGGCGGCGAGTAGATCCGTCGCGTGAGCGCGGCTGGGATCGCCCAATCCCAGGATAATACCATGCCTTCCAGGCCTCCGTGAGTGTGCCATAGTCCCGGCAGACATCCCAGAGAGGGCCATTCATGAGCAGCCCAATACAGGCGAACGATCCGATCCCCCAACAGCGCATCGCGCTTTCAATCACTATCAACGGTATGCGTCATGACCTCGAGATCGCTCCAACGGCGAGCCTTCTTGATGTGATCCGGGATGAGCTGGGACTGACCGGCACCAAGAAGGGATGCGATATGGGCGGCTGCGGCGCCTGCACGGTTCTCGTTGCCGGTCGCCACATCGCATCGTGCCTCGCGCTCGCCGCGTCCTTCGGCGGCGCAGTCGTGACGACGATCGAAGGCGTCGGAACCGCCGATCGCCTGCATCCGCTGCAAGCCGCCTTCATTCGCCACGATGCACTTCAGTGCGGCTATTGCACGCCGGGTCAAATTCTGTCCGGCATTGCCTTGCTGTCGGAAAGCCCGCAGTCGATTGATGACATCCGTGAGGGAATGAGCGGCAATCTGTGCCGCTGCGGAGCGTATCCCAACATCGTCGCAGCCATTGCCGAGGTCGCAGGACTATGAGCGGCCCCTCCTTCCATTACATCCGCGCCACCGAAATCGGCGATGCCGTTGCGGCGTGCGTGAGGCCCGGCGCAACCTATCTGGCTGGCGGCACTGACCTGCTGCAGCTCTGGAAAGCGGGGCTGGCGGCGCCGCGGGATGTGATCGACATCTCCCGCCTGCCCCTCGCCGATATCTTCGTCGACGACAGCACCCTGGTTCTGGGTGCACTCGCGCGACTGAGCGAGGTTGCGGCTCATCCGGACGTGACTGCTCGCCACCCGCTGATTTGCGCGGCCATCCTTGCCAGCGCGAGCGGACAGATCAGGAATCAGGCGACGATCGGCGGCAACCTGCTGCAGCGGACACGCTGTCCCTATTTTCGCGACCGCGGATTGGCCTGCAACAAGCACGATCCCGGCTCCGGGTGTGGCGCCCGGCACGGCGAGAACCGTCAAGCGGCGCTGTTCGGCGGCAGTGCAGGATGCGTCGCGACGCATGCCTCCGATCTCGCCGTGGCGCTCGCAGCGCTCGATGCGGAAATCGTGGTCGCGAGTGCCACAGGGGAACGGCGCCTTGCGCTAGAGGATCTCTATCCGCTTCCGGGCGCGACCACCGCGCCCGATTCGTCGCTCGCCGCCGGCGATATGATCACCGCCATACATGTCCGTGACGCGTCACGGTTCGCGACCCGATCAACCTATCTGAAGATACGCGATCGTGCCTCGTTCGAATTCGCGGTCGTCTCCGTCGCCGCCGCTCTGCGGATCGAGGATGGCGTCATCGCCGAGGTAAGGCTTGCGGCGGGCGGGGTTGCGCCCTTGCCCTGGCGACTGCGCCCGAGTGAAGCGGCGCTGGTCGGTCGTGTGCCGACGCAGCAGGCATTCGTCGCTGCCGCCGAACTGGCGATTGAAGGCGCCAGCCCCTTGGAAAACAACGCGTTCAAAATCCCCTTGTTGCGCAACGCCGTCATTCGCACCCTGCAAACGGTTGGAGGCCAATCGTGAATGCTGCATCGTTCGAGCGCTACGAAGGCATGCTCAAAGTCACTGGCCAAGCCCGTTATGAAGGCGAGATCATCCCCGAAGGCATGCTGCATGCGGCGCTGATCGAATCGTCAGTCGCCAGCGGGGAATTGCAGGGCCTCGACGCGTCGCGGGCTGCAGCGCTTCCGGGATTTGCAGCAATCGTCACGCACACGGATGCTGCGTCCCTCAAGCCGTCGGCGGCAAACGCCTTGATCCGGGAGACAGCCGTCCATTTTCACGGGCAGCCCGTAGCGCTGGTCGCGGCCGACACATTGGCGCAAGCCCGTGAAGCGGCGCGCGCAGTTCAGGTCTCGATCACGGCGAAGCCCGCGTTGACGCAGATGGATCAGGCCTTGAGCTCGGCCTATTCGCCTGCGACCGTCGGGCGTTTCCCGGCCGCGAGCCGGCGCGGCGATTCCTCCAAAGCGCTGGACGATGCCGAGCATGTCGTCCGGAACCACTACGTCACGGCCGTCAACAACCATCATCCGCTGGAACCGCACGCCGTGGTGTGCTGGTGGGAGAATGGCAAAGCCGTCGTTCATACGTCGACCCAAGCTGTCTTCGGCACACGGGCGGTTATTGCCCAGGCGTTTGACATGCAAGCCGCCGACATTCGCGTGCTGGCGCGTTTTCTGGGAGGCGGGTTCGGGTGCAAAGGGCAACTCTGGTGGCCGTGGATGCTCTGGGCCATGCTGGCATCGCGAAAAGCGGGCCGTCCGGTGCGTCTCGAACTCTCCCGCGCCCAGATGTTCACCCTTGTTGGGCGGCGGCAAGAGACAGCACAGGATCTCGCCCTCGGTTTCGTCGATGGCCGTCTGACGGCGATCGAGCATGATGTTGTCGCCCAAACCTCCAGCCATGCGGAGTTTTCGGACTCGACCGCAGTCTACACCCGATTCCTGTACGCCTGCCCCAATGTGAGCACGCATCACCGGCTTGTCCGCACCAACGAACCCCAGCCGGTCCCGATGCGCGCTCCCGGGACGGCGCCGGGGACGTTTGCGCTGGAATCGGCGATGGACGAGGCGGCGGAGCTAACCGGCATCGATCCACTGGAACTGCGTGTACGCAATTTTGCCGATCACGATCAGGAGTCCGGTCGGCCCTGGAGCAGTAACAGCCTTCTCGAATGCTATCGCGTCGGTGCGGAGCGGTTTGGCTGGGCACATCGTCACCGTCAATCGGCAACTCAGCTCGATCGCTGGAAGATCGGCTTGGGCATGGCAACGACGCTCTATCCGGCGATCCGCCAGGCGTGCCGTGCCCGTGTGTCTCTGAGCCGTGACGGGTCGCTTCTGGTCCAGTGCGGCACTCAGGACATGGGGTCTGGCACCTACACAGCGCTCGCCCAGATTGCGGCCGATGCGCTCGGTATTTCCATGGAAAAAGTGACCGTCGAGCTCGGCGACACCTCGTTGCCCGATGGTCCTTTTTCGGGCGGCTCGCAGGTTACGGCAAGCATATTCCCCGCGGTCGAGGCGGCCACATCGAAATTGCGCGCGGCATTGGTGCGCGCCGCTGTTGCGAAGGCGACTTCGCCCCTCAGCGGCAAGCCGACTGACGATCTCGAATTCAGAGACGAAATGATCGGCAGTCGCTCAAGCAACGCAGGCGAAAGGCTGGTCGACGTGCTTGCACGAGCGGCGCCGGACGGTCTCGAAGCGGAGGGTGAAAGCCCCGCGACCGACCACCAGAACCTTGCGGCCACCGGCATGGGATATGGCGCGATATTTGTCGAAGTGGGCGTCGACACCGGCCTTGGAGAGGTGCGAGTGCGGCGCGTATGCGCCGCCTTCGCCGCCGGGCGGATCGTCAATCCGTTGCTCGCCCGGAGCCAATATATCGGCGGACTTATCGGCGGCATCGGCATGGCGCTGCACGAGCAGACGGTCACCGATCGGACCACGGGCTGCATCCTGGGCAAGTCCTTTGCGGACTACCTCGTCCCTGTCCATGCCGACATGCCCGAATTCGACATCGCGATGATCGAGGAGGATGATCCGCACCTTCCTGGTGGCGTGAAGGGCATCGGCATGCTGGGCACGGCAGGGATCCAGGCGGCGATTGCCAACGCTGTCTATGATGCCATCGGCAAGCGCATTCGCAATCTGCCAATCCGGATTGAAGATTGTCTGGCATAGCAGGCAAAAACATATCGCCGAGCCGGACCGAAAACCTCAGCAGTGTGTATCATAGTCGCCGGCAATGTGGAGGAGCAGCGGAGCATGCTAACTTTTCTCGCATTCATCGGGACGTCGATCATCGTCATCGTCACGCCGGGGCCCGATACGGCCACGACGATCCGCAGCACCCTTTTGGCCGGGCGGATGGGCGGGATTTGCACGGCGGCCGGCATAGCAATTGGACAGACAGTCTGGGCCCTGGCGACCAGCGTCGGCCTCGCTACTCTTCTGGTGGCCTCGGCACCACTGTTTCTCACGATCAAGTATTTGGGGGCCGCTTATCTTATCTATCTGGGCATCTGCGCGTTGTACGAAGCCATTTGGCCGCCGGAACAAGGTTCGGGCATTGCGGTCGAAAACGAACCCCATGGCCGCGTACGTCCTTGGATCGCTTTCAGGCAGGGGCTCATCAGCGATCTCGGCAATCCCAAGATGGCTGTTTTCTTCACCAGCCTGCTCCCCCAGTTTGCACCGATGGGCGGCTCGACCTTTGCGACACTGCTCGCTCTTGGAATTGTCTTTGCAGTCATGACCTTCCTCTGGCTCGCATTTTATGCCGCAGCCATCCACAAGGTGCGGAATGCACTTCAACGTCCCGCCATGCGGTGCCTTGTGGAGGGCGCAACCGGAGTCGTCCTGATTGCTTTGGGTCTGCGCATCGCCACCGAGCAGCGGTAGAAGGTCCCGGGAAGCGTAATCTCGTCGATGCCGGGATCGCCCCGCACACCGCCTTTGTTGCACCAGGTCCTTCGAACCGAAGTCCGTTGAGGCCTGTCGCCGCAAGTGCGCGCGAGCCGAAGACGGACTTGGAGGGCGGTGCAAGGCGTGGCGCAAAGCGGCGTGCGAATTGCGCAAATGGCGGAGAGAGTGGGATTCGAACCCACGGTACGGTTTCCCGCACACACGCTTTCCAAGCGTGCGCCTTAAGCCACTCGGCCATCTCTCCGGAGCGCCCTCTCTTGAAGGGGCGCCGATGATTTTGCAAGAGATCGCGGGGCAATCGGGCGAATTTTCCGCAACATATTGTTTCTAAAAGAGAATATATCGTCCACACGATCGGCTGGAACCTTCGTTAGGCTGAACCAGGTGCGGGTTTGGTGCGACGATTCACTTGAAGCCGCCAAACACGACCAGGGACCCCATGACCATCCGCAAAACCATCGCCATACTCGGCCTGATTTCGGCCCTTGCCGCCGCCTTGACCGTACCCGCCAAGGCGCAGGCTTGCAGCAGGCAGGGCGTCGATGTGACCTGCGACGACGGGCGGCGCGGTGTGCTTTCTGGCGATACCATCCTCTGGCCGGACGGGACCCGCTCCAGTTCGACGCCGCACCAGAGCGTGATCGTCGGCAACAAGAGCTCAGTGCATGTCGGCCCCGGTGTTTTCGTCGGCCAGGGCAAGGGCGTAGTGCCGATGGATGATCCGAATGCGCCGAACAAGCGACAATGTGCGATCCTGGATGGGGTGTCGTACTGCTATTGAGACCCGGTCTCCCCTCGTGAGAGGGGAGATCCATCGAGCTCTCCTAGATCAACCGCACACCTGAGATCGCCGATTTCAGCCAACGGAGCGCTTGTGGCGGTTGTGCCGCGAGCGGGGCGGCTGCGACCTTCTCGGTGCGGCACTTCTCCAGCTCGGCAACGAAATCCGACGACCATTGCTGGATGGTGTGGCCGCGCAATTTCTTCATCATCGCATCCCAGCGCATCTTGCGCTCCGTGAGCGGCATCGCAGCGGCGACTGCGATCGCGCGCGCCATGCCGTCGATGTCATGCGGGTTGACCAGCAACGCGGTGTCGAGCTCGTCGGCGGCGCCGGCGAATTTCGACAGCACCAGCACGCCGGGATCGGCCGGGTTCTGCGCGGCGACGTATTCCTTGGCGACGAGGTTCATACCGTCATGAAGCGGAGTCACCACGCCGACCTGCGCGGTGCGGTAGAGGCCGGCGAGCACGGCCTGGCTAAAGCCCTTGTTGAGATAGCGGATCGGCGTCCAGTCGACCTCGCCGTGGCGACCGTTGACGTCGGTGACGAGGCGGGCGACCTCGCTCTGGAGATTGCCATAGGCCTCGATTCCGCCGCGCGACGGATTGGCGATCTGCAGCAGCGAGATGCTCCGCGCAAACTGCGGCTGCTCCGTCCAGAGCCGATCGAACGCGCTGATGCGGTTGACGAGCCCCTTGGAATAGTCGAGCCGGTCGACGCCGATCGCCAGCCGCTCGCCGTTGAGGCTGCGGCGCAGGCGCGAAACGTCGGGATGCGAAGCCGACTTCGCGGCGTAGGCCGCGAACTTCTCCGCATCGATGCCGATCGGAAACACCTCGCAGCGCGTGCGGCCGTGCTGCGAGAGCACGACGCCGTCCTCGATGATGAGGCCGAGCTCGCCGCCGGCATAGCCGAGAAAATTCTGGCAATCACTCTCGGTCTGGAAACCGAGCAGGTCGTAGGCCAGCATCGCCGTGATCAGCTCACGATGATTGGGCACGCCCTGCATCACCGCAGCGACCGGCCACGGCGTGTGCAGGAAGAAGCCGACGGGATCATCGACGCCGAGATCGCGCAGCTCCGCGCCGAGCGCGAGGAAATGATAGTCCTGCACCCAGAACGCGGTCTTGTTTTTGCGGAAGCGCATCAGGGCCCGCGCCATGAAGGCGTTGACCTCGCGATAGCTGAGATAGTCATCGCGCGAGACGCGGATCAGATCGCTGCGCGAATGCAGCGCCGGCCACAATGCCGAGTTGGCAAAGCCTTCGTAATATCCGCCATAATGCGCGGCCGGCAGGTCCAGCGTCGCTATCGCGCCTGACCCCAGCGCCTCGATCTCGGCGAACGGCTCCTTCTGGTGGCCATCACGCACGCGGCCGGAGGAGCCGACCCAGATGGCGCCCGAATGCTCGACAACGGGAAGCAGTGCCGCTGCGAGGCCGCCCGTCATGGGCTCGTTGGGCTTGCCGCGCGCAACTCGATTTGAAACGACAACTAAGTTCACAGGTCGTCCCCTCCTGTTCATTCCACCCCGTTTAACTGCCGTTCATCAATATGGTTCCTGTCATCATTTCTACGAAATGAAACCAAAGTCAGGCATGCGCGTTGGAACCTGTTTCCTTCGAGGGAACCCGGAGATTTCACTCGGGAAAGACCGATTCCGCGCAGCCGGACGAGCGCGCGCAGGGGAACTGCGCGCGTGACAATATGGCCGTGCGATGACCGCGCCTTATTCCAACCTCGTGTCGTCGAGCAACCGCGCGAGGAACGCACGCACCTCGTTCGGCGCATCGAAGTGACCGTTGACACCGATGGCGCGGCGGCCGACCGAGAAGGAAAGCCCGTTCATGTCGGGCATGATCGCGAACACGGTTTCATCGGTGACGTCGTCGCCGATGAAGATCGGGCGGCGTCCCCTAAATGGCTCATGCTTCATCAGCTCGCGCACACCGGTCGCCTTGGTGAAACCGGAATGCTTGATTTCGCAGACGAACTTGCCGGGCAACACCTCGATCGGCGCATTGGGCAGATCGGCGCGGATCAGCGAGACGGCTTCATAGATCGCCTTCTCCGCATGCGGCGCGAGGCGATAATGCAGCGCCAGCGAATAGCCCTTGTCCTCGAGCAGAATACCGGGGCTGAGCTTTGCAATCGCGGCCAGCCGCCGCTTCAACTCCTTGTCCATCGGCGGCGCGTGCACGTCGTCGGCCTCGTTGTCCACCGACAGCCGCATCTCCGCACCGTGACCGGCAACGGCGCGAAACACGTCGGGAGCGAAGATCAGGTCGATGTCGTTGAGCGAGCGGCCGCTGACCATGGCCAGCGCGCCTGAGGTGCGCTCCGTCAGGCGATTCAGCGTCTCGGACAGGCCCGGAGGCACCCACACTTCGCGCGGTGTCGGCATCAGATCGAGCAGCGTGCCGTCGATGTCGAGCAGAATCGCGGTCTCGTCAAGATGCGGGACGAGCGCATGCGGCACGGGCACGGCGTCGGGCGCTTCTTCGTCAGGCATGGGAGGCTTCTGGTCCAGTTCGGCAAGTTCCGGTTTCATCAGTCTACTCCATGGAAGCGAGCGGCCGCGCGATTTGTTCGAGCGATTTGCGCTCCGCCGAGATTGCGTAGCGCCACGCCACGATCGCAGCCGCGATCATCAGGACGGCCCCCAGCAAATAGCCGGCGAACACGCTGTTGCGTGACCCCGTATCGATCAGCGCGCCGAACAGCGCAGGACCGATCACACCGCCGATGCCAGTGCCCACCGCATAGAACACCGCAATCGCCAGTGCGCGGACTTCCAGCGGGAAAGTCTCGCTGACGGTGAGATAGGCTGCGCTCGCCGCGGGCGACGCAAAGAAGAAGATCACCATCCAGGCGATGGTCTGCCCCTGCGCACTCAACGCGCCGGTCGAGAACAGATAGCCCGACACCGCCAGCAGCACGCCCGAGATACCATAGGTGAACATGATCATGGTGCGGCGGCCGAGCGTGTCGAACAGACGACCGAGCAAGAGCGGGCCGAGGAAATTGCCGGCCGCGAACGGCAGCAGGTACCAGCCGACGTGATCGGCGCTGATGCCATAGAAATCCGTCAGCACCAGCGCGAAAGTGAAGAAGATCGCATTGTAGAAGAAGGCCTGCGCGACCATCAGCGTCAGGCCAACCAGCGCGCGCTGGCGATAAGTGCCGAACAGGGTCTGCGCGACTTCGCTGATCGGGGTGTGATCGCGCATCTTCAGCCGCATCTTGGGGAAACTCTCGCGGCTCGCCTTCTGATCATGACCGATCACCGAGCGCTCGATGCCGTCGACGATCTCGTGCGCCTGCTCGGGGCGGCCATGGATCATCAGCCAGCGCGGGCTTTCCGGGATCCACATCCGCATCAACAGCACGACGAGGCCGATGGTGGCGCCAATGAGATAGGCAAGACGCCAGCCGAGATCGGGACCAATCACCGCGGGATCGAGCAGCACGATGGCCGCGACTGCGCCCATCGCCGCGCCGATCCAGAAGCTGCCGTTGATGACCAGATCCGTCCAGCCGCGATAGCGCGCAGGCACCAGCTCCTGGATGGTCGAGTTGATCGCAGTGTATTCGCCGCCGATGCCGGCGCCAGTGAGGAAGCGGAACAGCGCGTAGCTTGCGACATTCCACGACAGCGCGGTCGCGGCCGTCGCGGAGAGATAAAGGGCAAGCGTAATGAAGAACAGCTTCTTGCGGCCGATGCGATCGGTCAGCCAGCCAAACCCGAGCGCGCCGAGCACGGCGCCGGCAAGATAAGCAGAATTCGCGATTCCGAGATCGAGATTGGAGAAGCGCAGCGTCGGGCTCTGTTTCAGCGCCCCCGACAGCGCGCCTGCGAGCGTCACCTCGAGGCCGTCGAGAATCCAGGTGATGCCCAGCGCCAGCACCACGCGGGTGTGGAAGCTGCTCCAGGGTAGGGCATCGAGCCGCGCGGGAATGCTGGTCTCGATGATGCGATCGGTTGCGGCCGCCCTCGAGACTACGGATCCATCATTCAGCGCTGCGCTCTGCTGCAATTCCATGACATTGCTGGGTCTGGGGGTGCGGCATTCGGCCCGGCCACCTGCGACAACGTCTGCGGCATCTGCCGGTTCCCTTAGGAACGTCGGCGAATGCCGGCCGTTTCCGCTGCAGCCGCAAGGAGTTGATGCATGGCTCATGTCAGAAAGACGACACATTCGCGCAAACCAGCAGCACGGAAGAAAACCAGCGCGAGGCGCAGCGGCCCCCTTAAGAGCACAAAGCACGCCGCGCCCAAGCGCTGGTCGCAGCGCGTGACGAAGGAGAGCGACGCGCTCGATCTGAAGCGCGGTGTGTTCAAGCTCACAAGCCCGAAGAAGATCGCAGCCTCGCTGAAGCGCTCGGCCGAACACAGCACGCGCCGCAAGACCGGCGCCTATCGCTCCGCGCTGTCGATGCTGACGTTCTACATCAACCGCGCCGGCAAGACCTTACCAAGGACACAGCGTGAGCGATTGGAAAAAGCGAAGGTGGAGCTGAAGCGGGCGTTCGGGAAGGAATGAGCCTGTAGCCGCGCCACTTACTTCGCTGTCGTCCCGGACAAGCGCAAATTCCGACGACGCGCGGCGTTGTCGGGAGTGAAGCGCCGATCGGGGACCCATACTCCGCAGCAATCGTTTTGCGAAGACTCGGAGTTGCCAGCTCGTGTAACAGCGAAGTTCGGTGGTTATGGGTCCCGGATCGGCGCGCGCTTGAGGCGCGCTTGTCCGGGACGACAGCGGAGGGTGATGTCACGGCGCGGACTTCAGATGCAGCGAAGTTACGCCGCCCTGATATTCGCCATGAAGCGGTCGAGCTCGGCGCGGAGGCGGGTGCTTTCGGACGACAGCGTCTTCGCCGAATTCAGCACCTCCTCGGAGGCCGAGCCGGTTTCGGCCGCGCCGCGGTTGACCTGGCCGATATCGGTTGCGGCTGTCTCGGTGCCCTGCGCGACGTTCTGGACGCTGCGGGCGATCTCCTGGGTCGCGGCGCCCTGCTCTTCCACCGCGCTGGCAATCGAGGTCGAGATCGACGAGATCTTGCCGATGGTCGCACCGATCTCCTTGATCGCGGCGACCGACTCGGCGGTCGCGCCCTGCATGCCCGCGATGTGCGACGAAATTTCGTCGGTCGCCTTGGCGGTCTGGCTCGCCAGCGACTTCACCTCGCTTGCGACCACCGCAAAGCCGCGGCCGGCTTCACCGGCACGCGCCGCCTCAATGGTCGCATTCAGCGCCAGAAGATTGGTCTGCTCGGCAATCGCGGTGATCAGCTTGACCACCTCGCCGATCTGCTGAGCCGCGTGCGAGAGCTTGCCGATCCGGCCGTCGGTCTCCTTGGCCTGGACCACGGCAGCCTCGGCAATGCGGCTGGAATCGCGGACCTGGCGGCCGATCTCCTCGACCGAGGCCGACAGCTCTTCCGTCGCGGTCGCGACCGACTGCATGTTGCTCGAGGCCTGTTCGGAGACGCCGGCGACCTGGCTCGACAAGGTCTGCGTGGTCTCGGCGGTACGCGTCAGTGTGGACGCCGACGATTCGAGCTGCACGGCAGAGGCCGAAACATTGGATACGATTGCGCCCACGGCGCTCTCGAAATCATCGGCAAAGCGGATCAGCTCGGCGCGGCGGCTTGCCGCCTGCTCCCTGTTCTGGGATTCGCTGGCCGCCGCATCGCGCTCGGCTTTGGCCACGGCCTGGACCTTGAACTCCTCGACGGCACTGGCCATCTCGCCGATCTCGTCCTTGCGCCCGAGGCCGGGCAACACGACGTCGAAATTGCCCGAGGCGAGCTCACGCATCGCCTTGCACATCGCGATCATCGGCCGCGAGATGCCATTGCCGAGCATCAGCGCCAGCGCGGCACCGATGGCGAGACCGCCTAGCGCCAGCATCAGCATCAGCTGCTCGGTTTCCCCGATCGCCGTATTCGCGCCCGCCTCGATGCGCTGCTGATCGGCCGACAGGTCCGACCGCAATTCGCCGGAGAGCTTGAGGATGGAAGCCGCCGTTTTGGTCATCTCGGCATTCGACTTGACGATGACCTTCACGTTCTCCGACAGCTTTGCGAAGGAGGCGCGGTATTGCTTCAAGAGATTGCCGATCTCGGTGACACGGTCGGTAATCTTCTGGTCGTTGGCGTAGATCGAGACCAGCAGTGTTTCCAAGAATTTGATGCGGGCGACGACCCCGTCGGCGGTCTTCGGATCCGGCTTGGCAACGAAGGCGCCGACCGATGTGGACACCGCAAGATATTGCGAGGTGATGTCCTTGGCCGTTGTCTGCACCGACGCGAGCCCGGCAAGCGCTGCGGTATCGGCGAGATCGTCGAATTTGAAGCGGATCTTGTTGCCGACAGCGTTCAGCTCATCGGCAGCGATCTTGTTGTTGGCGCGGGTCAGCGTGATGATCTCGCCGAAGACCTTTGTGAAGCGCTGGAACTCGGCCTCGAGCTTGCCGATCTCCTCGCGGCGTGCCGCGCCGGACGTCGCGGACATCGACTTGGCGATCGCCGCCTTCAGATTCTCTTCCGCCGCCTTGGCCGCGGTTTCGTCATCCGCCGCACCGGTCAGCGTGTAAGCCCTGGTCAGCCCCTGATAGCTGATCAACTCGCGATCGATGGTCCGTGCCAGGTTTGCTTCCGCCACGCTGGTCCGGTAGGACGCGACGGCCCCCGCAATTCGCTCGAAACCGAAATAGGCGAACGCCATGCTGACGGCGAGGATGGCCAGCACCGCCACGAAGCCGAGGATGATTTTTGCACGAAAACGCAAGGTGAAGAGCCTCAAAGAGCTCGGCTTCGACTTCACGGACATTCCCCCACCCCATTCCATTCGCGGAAAAAACAGGCGCAGCCCGGCAGCAGCCCGCTCCCCGACTCACGTGCACGGTAAATGGCAAAGGATAAGCCGCGGTAAATTTGCCACACCGCAACTTGCGGTGAGGTGTCGCGGGGCGGCGCCTTACGCCGCCCGGATGTTCGCCATGAAGCGGTCGAGCTCGGCGCGGAGGCGGGTGCTTTCGGACGACAGCGTCTTCGCCGAATTCAGCACCTCCTCGGAGGCCGAGCCGGTTTCCGCCGCGCCGCGGTTGACCTGGCCGATATCGGTCGCGGCTGTCTGGGTGCCCTGCGCGACGTTCTGGACGCTGCGGGCGATCTCCTGGGTCGCGGCGCCCTGCTCTTCCACCGCGCTGGCGATCGAGGTCGAGATCGACGAGATCTTGCCGATGGTCGCACCGATCTCCTTGATCGCGGCGACCGACTCGGCGGTCGCGCCCTGCATGCCCGCGATGTGCGACGAAATTTCGTCGGTCGCCTTGGCGGTCTGGCTCGCCAGCGACTTCACCTCGCTTGCGACCACCGCAAAGCCGCGGCCGGCTTCACCGGCACGCGCCGCCTCGATGGTGGCATTCAGCGCGAGCAGATTGGTCTGCTCGGCAATCGCGGTGATCAGCTTGACCACCTCGCCGATCTGCTGAGCCGCGTGCGAGAGCTTGCCGATCCGGCCATCCGTTTCCTTGGCCTGGACCACGGCGGCCTCGGCAATGCGGCTGGAATCGCGGACCTGGCGGCCGATCTCCTCGACCGAGGCCGACAGCTCTTCCGTCGCGGTCGCGACCGACTGCATGTTGCTCGAGGCCTGTTCGGAGACGCCGGCGACCTGGCTCGACAAGGTCTGCGTGGTCTCGGCGGTACGCGTCAGTGTGGACGCCGACGATTCAAGCTGCACGGCAGAGGCCGAAACATTGGATACGATTGCGCCCACGGCGCTCTCGAAATCATCGGCAAAGCGGATCAGCTCGGCGCGGCGGCTTGCCGCCTGCTCCCTGTTCTGGGCTTCGCTGGCCGCCGCATCGCGCTCGGCTTTGGCCACGGCCTGGACCTTGAACTCCTCGACGGCACTGGCCATCTCGCCGATCTCGTCCTTGCGCCCGAGGCCGGGCAACACGACGTCGAAATTGCCCGAGGCGAGCTCACGCATCGCCTTGCACATCGCGATCATCGGCCGCGAGATGCCGGTGCCGAGCAGGAAGGCAAGGACCGCACCCAACAGCGTGCCGCCGACGGCCAGCATCAACACCAGTTGCTCGGTCTTGCCGATGGTCGCTTCCGATTCCGAATCCAGCCGCTGCTGTTCGGCGACCAGATCCGCCTTCATCGCCGAGGCGCCACGCAAGATCGCACCGGCCGAGCCGCTCATCTCGGTGACGAGATCGTCGACCAGCTTGGCGTTGGCGATCAGCTTCGCCAGCGCTTCGCGATAGGCGACGAGGATGGTCTTGGCATCCTTCAGGCCTGCGACGACCGTATCGTCCATGGAATAGACCGCGCCGAGCGAGTTCTCGACGAATTTCAGCCGCGCCAATGCGCTGTTTGCGATCGACTGGTCGGACGTCAGGACGAAATTGGTCGCCGCGGCGCTCGCAGTCTGAAACTGGGCGTTGACCTGCTTGGTGCCGAATTCGATCGCCTGCGCCTCGGAATCTGGGGCGTTGTTGCCGATATCATCAAGCTTGTATTTCAGCAGATTGGCCTGGCGCGTGAGCTGGTTCTGCACCAGCAGCGCGCTGTCGCGCTTGGCCTGCAGGACCTTGGCGAAGGTTGCGGAAAAATTCGAGAATTCCTTGGCGAGCTTGTCGAGGCTGTCCTGCCGTGCCGGCGACTTGGCGCTCTTGACGGCCTGGTCGATGGCGTTCTTCAGGCTGGCTTCGGCGTCCAGCGCCGCCTTGGCGTCGTCCTCCTTGCCGGTGACGACGAAATATTTGACGGCCGAGCGGTAGCCGAGCAGCTCGCGGTCGATGTTGCGGGCGAGATCGGCCTCCGAGACGCTGCTCCGATAGGAGCCGACGCCGGACGAAACCCGCTCGAAGCCGAAATAGGCGAATGCCATGCTTCCGGCAGAGATCACCAGCACGGCGGCAAAGCCGAGGATGATCTTGGCGCGGAACCGGAGGGTGGGAAATATGCTGCGCTTCGACGGCGACGCGGTACGCCCGGACATTCCAACCCCCATTTCGTCTATTCAACCGCGATCCGGAGGCGCCCCGCCCCCAGACCCGATGCGCAAAACTAGGGCAGAAACGATAAAGGGCGGTAAATTCGGCGGGGCGGCGAGGCTGATTGCCTTCGGCCCGACCGATGCCCCGCAGCGTCCGGTCGCCGAGTTGCGGCAGGGCGGAAAAGACCTTACTGTCTGGACACTTGTCAGGCATTCGGCGCGAGACCGAGGTGAGCCTCGAGGGAGAAACGGAGTGGGGCAAGCCGACTTTCGGTTTGGCGACGCATCCGGCGTTGCCGTTGCGAAATCGAAGGCTGCGACCGTCGACGGAGCTGTCACCGAGCTTGCGGCGCAGCTGCCGCCGGACGATTTGGCCCTGATCCTGGTCTTCGTCTCACCTCACTACGACCCCCACCATTTCATCGCCGAGATCAGCCGGCACTTCGACACGACGCCTGTCTGCG
This sequence comes from Bradyrhizobium guangzhouense, assembly GCF_004114955.1. Classification (NCBI taxonomy): domain Bacteria; kingdom Pseudomonadati; phylum Pseudomonadota; class Alphaproteobacteria; order Hyphomicrobiales; family Nitrobacteraceae; genus Bradyrhizobium; species Bradyrhizobium guangzhouense. The sequence continues at coordinate 720,698 of NZ_CP030053.1, read as the reverse complement.
GCTGCACGACCGCCGGTGAACTCGCACCCGACGGCTGGGACGAGAACAGCGTGGTGGCGCTGGCATTCAGCCGGGCTGATTTTACCGCAGTGGTCCGGCCGATCCTCAATCTCGACAGCTTCCGGGTCGAGGACGGACGGCGGATCGGCGGGGAGCTGTGCCACGAGCTGCTGCGCGTGACCCCACAGGTCGACCGGGGCAATTCGTTCGGCCTGGTCCTGATCGACGGGCTCTGCCGCCGGGAAGAGGCGGTGATGTCCGCCATCTACGCCTCGCTCGACGACATCCCGATCGTCGGAGGGTCGGCGGGCGACGGGTTGCGCTTCGAGAGGACGTGGGTGTTCTTCGAAGGCAACGCCTATACGAACGCCGCCCTCCTGATCCTTCTCAACACGTCGCTGCCCTTCAAGGTCTTCAAGTGCGACAATTTCGAGCCGATGCCGCAGAAGATGGTGGTCACTGAAGCCGACATCGAGAGCCGCACGGTGAAGGAGCTGAACGCGGAGCCCGCCGCGGAGGAATATTCCCGCATGGTCGGCATCATGGCCGACGCCAAGCTCGACCCTTTCTCCTTTGCGTCCCACCCGGTACTGGTGCGTGTCGGCGGTTCCTATTACGCGCGGTCGATCCAGCGGGTCGAGCCCGACGGTTCGCTGCATTTCTTTTGCGCCATCGACGAGGGCATGGTGCTCACCGCCGCCACCTCGCGCAGTCTCGTCGGCTCGACGCAGGACGTCTTCGCGCAAATGCAGGATCAGATCGGCGAGGTGTCTCTTTATATCGGCTTCGAGTGCCTGCTCCGCCGGCTGGATGCCGAGCAGCACCAGCTCGCCCGCGACATGTCCGAGCTGTATCGACAGAACCGGGTCGTCGGTTTCCACACCTATGGTGAACAGTTCGGCTCGATGCACGTGAACCAGACATTCACGGGCGTCGCCATCGGCAGGCGGCAGGCGTGACCGAGGCGTGGCAGGATCCCGCGACGGTCGAGCAGCTGCGGCGCGAGACCGCGAAGCTGAAGAAGATCAATGCCGCGCTGATGTCGCGCGTCGAGCGCTCGATGGACCAGCAGCTCAACGCCTTTTCATTGTTCGAAACCGCCATTGCGCTCGACCACAAGGTTCGCGACCGGACCCACCAGCTGCGTGAGGCATTGCATTCGATCGAACGTGCCAATGAAGGCCTGTATCGCGCCAAGCAGCAGGCGGAGGCGGCGAGCTCGCTGAAATCCTCGGTGCTGATTTCGGTCACCCACGATCTGCTGCAGCCGCTGAACGCGGCGCGCCTGACCTTGTCGGCGCTGACGGAGATGGTGGCATCGCAGGATGCCGGCCTGCTGATCGATCAGGTCGACCGCTCCCTGCTGACGCTGGAAGACCTGCTGCGCTCTCTGCTCGAGATCGCCAAGCTCGATGCCGGCGCACTCAAGCCCGACGTGCGGCCGCTGGCGCTGGCGCCGCTGTTCGAGCAGCTGCGCAACGAATTCGAGCCGATCGCCGCGCGGCAGCGCCTGGCTTTGCAGATCTGCACGACGGACCTCGCGGTCGCCTCGGATGCGATGATGCTGCGGCGGATCCTGCAGAACCTGATCGCGAACGCGATCCGCTATACCCGGGTTGGCGGTGTCACCATGGACTGCGGGCATTGCGCCAACAGGGTCTATGTCGAGGTTTCGGACACCGGGCCTGGAATTCCGCAGGCGCAGCAGGAGGCGATCTTCCGCGAATTCCAGCGCGGCGATGCCAGCGCGACCGATCAGGCCGGGTTCGGGCTCGGCCTGTCCATCGTGCGCCGTTTCGCAACCGTGCTCGGGCACGAGGTGGGCCTGTCATCGCAGATCGGCCAGGGCTCGACCTTCACGGTCGAGATGGAAGGAGCCGAACGCACCGAGGTCATCGACGAGGCCCATGCCACCAAGTTCGCGGAACGGCAATATGGCGGGCTCGAAGGCGCCAAGATCCTTCTCATCGAAAACGATCCGTCGGGCTCGGAAGCGATGGCTGCCCTGCTCGAAGGCTGGGGTTGCGACGTCGCCACCACGCGGTCCGGCGCGGACGCCTTGCTGCGCCTCAGCGAGCTCGGCGGCGCGCCGGACGCAGTGATCGCCGATCTCCACCTCGACCACGGCGAGAGCGGCCTGTCGGCCATCGCCGACGTCCGGGCGCATCTGAAGCTCGACACACCGGCGATGATCATCACGGCCGACTACTCCGAGAAGGCCGCCAAGGAAGCGAGCCTGCATGGGCTCGAGGTGCTGAAGAAGCCGATCAAGCCCGCCGAGATGCGGGCACTGCTGTCGTTCCTGCTGAGCTAGGGCGTGCCGGCCAGGGCAAATGTCAAAAACAACCCCATGCACAGTAGCGGTAATATATTACATTCTTCCAGCGCCCTGACTTCCAATCAAGATCATTGACCGAATGGAGACCCGGCCGACGCGACGAGACGGAAGAGGATCGCGTCACGGCTGATCCGACCGGACTCGCTCGCGCGTCGTGCTGGCCTCGGCCGCCAGGGTCGCGAAATCGATCCTGGCCATTTCGACGATGGCCTTGGTGCGACTGACCACGTTGAGCTTGCGCAGGATGTCGGAGACGTGGACTTTCACCGTGGTCTCCGAGATCTTCAGCTCAAAGGCGATCTGCTTGTTCTGCAGGCCGCGTTTGAGCATTTCGAGCACGCGCAATTGCTGCGGCGTCAGCTCATGCAGGCGCTTGATCAGATCCTGCGCCGGGCCGGAGCTGCGCTGCGGGCGGACGGGCGCGCGGTAGGCGGCGGGCACGCAGATCGAGCCGCGCAGCACCTCGCCGATCGACTGCGCCAGATCCTGCTTGGACGCCGATTTGAGGATGTAGCCGGCCACGCCGAGCGACAGGGCGCCGGCAATGATCTGCGGATCCTGATGTCCCGATACGATGACGACCGGAATCCTGGGAAACGACTTGCGGATGCGGATGATGCCTGAAAGACCCGTCGTGCCCGGCATCGACAGATCGAGCAGGATGAGATCGAGCTCCGATGTCGCTCCGGCCTGCTCGATCGCGCCGTCGATCGAAATCGCCTGAAGGATCTCGGCCGTCGGCGCCACCATCTGGAGCGCGCCTTCGAGCGCCTCGCGAAACAACGGATGATCTTCGACAATCAGAAATCGCATCGCGCGTAAGCCACCGTGAAGGTCTTGGTGAAGGTCTTGCCGGAAACCTCGCCCGGGATGTGACCGGAATGGATGTTGAATTGCTTCAAGTCAGAGTGTCCCAGCCGGGCCGGACCGGCTTGACCCAAGTCAAAAACGAGGCCGGCCGTCATTGCGGCTTCCCGCGATCGACCCGCGCCTGAGGGCGCCCCCTGGGATCGGGCAGGTCCATCTTGCCGATCTCGATCACGGCCTTGTTGCGGCTGAACAGGCCGAGCTTGCGCAGGATCTCGGTGATATGTGCCTTCACCGTGGATTCGGCGAGCGCAAGCTCTTGCGCGATCTGCCGGTTCGGGAAGCCGCGACGCAAGAGATCAAGCACGCGAAGCTGCTGCGGCGTGAGCTCGCGCAGCTTGACCTCGAGCGCCTTGCTGGCATCGGCCCGGCGCAGCCGCGGCGCCGCGACGAAATCCTTCGGCACCGACACCGATCCGCTGAGTACACCCTCGATCGATTGCGCGAGCTCACGCTTCGAGGTCGACTTCGGCAGATAGCCGGCGGCTCCCAGCGCCAGCGCCTCGCGAACGATGTGCTGATCCTCCTCGCTCGACACGATGGCGACGGGCAGACGCGGATAGGCCTCGCGCAAACGCAGGAAGCCGGAGAAGCCGGTCGCATCCGGCAGCGACAGATCGAGCAGAGCGAGGTCGATGCCCTGCTCGGCGAGCAGGATATGCAGCGCGTCCTCGATCGACATCGCCTCGAAGATTTGCGCCTCCGGCAAGGCCAGCCGCACGGCATTGCCGAGCGCTTCGCGAAACAGCGGATGATCGTCGATGATCAGGAAGCTGGTCATGGCGCCTTCCCAGGATCGCGCCGCACAGGCATCCGCCGCGACAGCGGAAGCGACACATCGATGCGGCACCCGCCCGGCAAGATGATGCCGGACGGAAGCTAGCACATCCTCCCGATCGCGTTTGGTCAAGGTCGTTCAGTCATTGGATTCGGTCTGGACCGTCAGCAGGAAGGAATAGATGCTGTCGAACTGGTCGTCGGTGAAGACCTCTTTCCAGGACGGCATGCCCTTGCTCGGCCGTCCTTCATGCACGGTCGTCCAGAATGTCTGGCGCATGTCCTCGCCGTAGCGGTGACGCAGTAGCCGCAGGTCGATCTTGCGCTCGCTCTGGATCGCGTCGGGACCGTGACAATGCGCGCAAGTTCCATTGAAGATTTCCTTGCCCGCACCGACGGCCTCGGCGGCGGGCGCCGTCGCGTCGCCCTTGATCTCGGTCGCGGCGACATTGGCGATCTCGGTGACGTGAATTCCGGTCTGGGCTCCGCTTCCCATGCCCGTCGTCGTTCCCGCGGGCACCCCCCGGCTCGCGCCGAAGCGGACCGGCTCGCCGCCCGGCAAGCCGTATTTGACCGCGAGCTCGCCAATCGTCCGTTGAAGCTGCGGCAAGACGGCATCGACGCGATCACGAAGCTCGGTGGACGTCTTCGCAAAGCCGATGGCTGCGTCCCATGACAGCCCTTCGCCCTCGGTGAGCTGGATCTGGTAGCGGGCGTTGTAGCTGGTCTTGTTCAGCCAGCCGGCAACCGGCGCCCAAATGAAGGCGACGTCAGCCTTGCCCTGGTCCAGCGCCTGCATGCCTTCTTCCGGTGACAGCACGGTCACCATCTGAACGTCGTCGCGGCTCGCGAGCAGGTTTTGCGGCGTGCTGGCGTACTGCACCGCGACCCGCTTGCCCCTGAGGCCGTCGATGCCGCCGAGGGCCTGCCCCTTCGCGGCCACGAGGGCATAGCCTTCCTTCGCGAACGAACGGGAGAAGATCACGGCCGGCCCCATGAAGTCCTCGGACCGCGGCAGCCCGATCATGGCGTCGCATTGCTTGCCGAGCAACGTCACGCGCACGGTGCGCTTGCCGAAATAGGATTTGTACCAATCATAGGCGACCGGCCGGCCGAGCGCCTGCGCCAGCGCTTGCCCGATCTCGACATAGAAGCCCGGCTGCGACGGACTATCGCTGGAGAACGGAAGATTGGTCGGATCGGCGCAGAGACGAAGCGGCTGCACCTCGTCGGCGTGAGCCATGATAGCAGGTGCGATCATCGCGGACGCGGCGGCCCATGCGGCGAGCCCGGCAATGCTATGGTTCCGCTTCTTGCCACTTCCAAGATGTATCGGACGCATCCTCATCTCCCGCAGTTGGGAATTGTTGGACCGGTCGTTGCGGCACACGCCATCAGCCGAGCCGCAACGATCGTCTGGAAAAGGCGCGCGCGTATCCCGTCACCTCGAGGATACGCGCGCCAGTGGTCACTGGACGGAGAACACGAAGAGAGAACCGCCCTCGGGCGCAGCGGCCGTCATCTTCTTGCCAATGTCGCCCAGGAACGCAGGTATCGAGGCCGTACGACCGACGACGATGGCGACATACTGCTTGCCGCCGACCTCATAGGTCACCGGCCCGGCGCCGATGCCGGAGCCGAGATTCCGGCTCCAGAGCACCTTGCCGTTCTTGGCATCGATGGCGCGGAAATCGCCGTGAAGGTTGCCTGCGAACACCAAGCCGCCGCCGGTGGTCAGCGTGCCGCCATTGAACGGCAGGTCTTCCTTGATCGACCAGACCTTCTTCTGAGCGACCGGATCCCAGGCCATGAGTTCGCCGAGGAATCCGCCGGGGCCTTCCTTGGTCGGGAATTCGGCGCCGAGATAGAACACCCCGCGCTTGTAGGAGACATCGCCGACCGACCAGTCCATGCAGACATTGTTGGACGGGATGTAGACGAGGCCGGTCTCGGGGTTGAACGACATCGGCTGCCAGTTCTTGCCGCCAATCAGGTTCGGGCAGATGTCCTTGGCGGGATGGTTCGGGCCCGGACGCTTGTCCGGATCCTCGTCCGCGCGCATGGTGTTGACGTCCCACTTCTTGGCCCAGTTGGAGAACACGTATTTCTCCGCCGAGAGCACCTTGCCGGTCTCGCGATTGGCGACGAAGAAGTAGCCGTTGCGATCCGCCTTCATCAGCGCCGGCACCGTGTTGCCGCCGATCTTGAGATCGGCAAGAACGGCTTCGTTGACGCCGTCATAGTCCCAGGCGTCGGCGGGTGTGGTCTGGATGTGCCACTTGATCTTGCCGGTGTTGGGATCGAGCGCGAGCGTCGAGGCGGTGTAGAGGTTGGTCAGCTTGCCGAAATTGCCGTCGCCGGTCGAGCGGACGCCGGTGTTCCACGGACCCGGATTGCTGGTGCCCCAATAGACGGTGTCGGTCTTCGCATCGTAGGAGCCGACCAGCCAGGCCGCGCCGCCACCGTGCTGGGCGGAGTCGCCTTTCCAGCTGTCGCCGCCGGGCTCGTCCGGCGAGGGAACGGTGAAGGTCTGCCAGAGCTGCTTGCCGGTATTGATATCGAAAGCCTGCAGCGAACCACGCACGCCATATTCGCCACCGCCGAAGCCGGTGATGACCTTGTCGCGCACGACGAGCGGCGGCGAGGTGATGACCGAGCCCTGCTTGTAATCGACGACCTTCGTCGTCCACAGCGCCTTGCCGGTCGCCGCATCCAGCGCCGTCAGCTTGCCGTCGAGACGGCCGACGAAGATCTTGCCGTCGGCATAGGACACGCCGCGATTGTTGACGTCGCAGCACGCATATTGCAGCACGTCATCCGGAATTTCCGGCTCGTAGGTCCACTTGCGCTTGCCGGTCGCGGCCTCGAGTGCGTAGACGTATTTCGGACCCCAGGAGGTCGAGACGTAGAGCGTGTCGCCGATCACGATCGGCGAGGATTCGTTCGAACGGAGCGAGGCGAGCGAGAACGAATAGGCGAGAGTCAGCTTGCCGGCGTTCTCGGTGTTGATCTGCTTGAGTGGACTGAAGCGCGTGTTGCCGTAATCGTGACCGGCAACGGCCCACTGGTTGGAATCGGATTGCGCCTTGATCAGGGAGTCGTTGGCGCGAACGCCTGGTGTCGCGGCGGCCAGCATCGCAATCATCGAAATGCCGGCCAAGAAGGCCCTTGTTCCAAAGGTCATGTATTCCCTCCGATGTTGTTGTGTGCACCACGTTGGGCGCTCGTGATGCGCAGTTCGTCTGCGAACCATCGACCGGAATTACAACATCGCCTGATCGCGCTTAGTATGGGCGGAAGGTAGTAGTGCAAATCATTGGCGAGTTTCGCCGCGCATCTCGTTGTCGAAGCTGGTGTCTTGCCCTTGTTTTAAAGCCTGAAATGGACGTTCGGTTTTTTGAAAGTTCTAGGACCCAACCGCTCAGGGCTATCGCATATGATTGCACGATGCGGCGACATCGGCAGTGCGCTCCCTCTCCCGCTTGCGGGAGAGGGTTGGGGAGAGGGTGTCTCCGCAACGGGACAGTCCTCAAGAGGAGAGAACCCTCACCCGCCACGCTCTGCGAGCGTGTCGGCCTCTCCCGCAAGCGGGAGAGGCGGAGCAAGTGAGACGGTACCACGCACATCGATCACGATGATGGCGCTACCACGGATGCAAAACTTTCGAAGAAATTCGCGGCGAGCTTGCGCGACGTCGAATCGATCAGCCGTGAGCCGAGCTGCGCGAGCTTGCCGCCGATCTGCGCCTCGGCCTCGTAGTGAAGGATGGTGACCCCAGGCGATTCTTCTTCCAGCCTGACCTTCGCGCCGCCCTTGGCAAAGCCCGCGACACCGCCGGCGCCTTCGCCGATGATGCGGTAGCCGTTGGGCGCATCGATATCCGTCAGCGTCACCTTGCCGCTGAACGTCGCCTTCACCGGCCCGACCTTCAGCACCACGGTCGCGACCATCTCCGTCGGCGACGCCATCTCGAGCGATTGGCAGCCGGGAATGCAGCGCCTGAGGATGTCGGGATCGTTGAGCGCGGCCCACACATCGGCTTTCGACGCCGGGATCCGCTGACTGTCGTTCATCTGCATCGCTTCCACCCTTTGCTGTTTGCTTGTCCGGCTCGACTAGGGGTGCGCGCGTGCGCGATCAATCGCCAGGAAGTACTAGGGCTGCGTCTGATGTCTCACTCACGCGAGAGACTGTCATTCCGGGGCGCGACAAAGTCGCGAACCCGGAATCCATTCATCCACCGGCTCTGCCGCTCGATGGATTCCGGGCTCCCTCGCTCCGCTCGGGCCCGGAATGACGTTCGAGCGTTGCGACGCCGACGGCCGTTCCACGCCCCCCAAGCCGGCGACGGTTCGCTGCATCGCAGCTAACAAAATCAATGACTTAGACCGCGAATGCCTACTACCAAGATCGCGGTTACAACGGCATGGGCGCGTGCTCCTATTCGCGCAACGAACAAGGCAGCAAAGGGAGAAACGACGCGCGAGGAGCCCGATGTCCAAGGCGTGCTTCGCGCGATGCGGTGAGCACGGCAGCCACCGACGACGCAACCATCGTTCTCGAAAGCTTCTTGCACGGCCACGCCACATCCTGGCGGTGGCGCGGAACATCGTGACCGAATCGCGCGGCTGCGACGACGGTCACAATGACCTTTCGATGACGCGCAGTGACTAAAATCCCAGTTGCAAAGTTCCGTTCGCGCTGTCTCTAATTGGAATAACGACAAACATTCGGGAGGTATCACGTGTCTACAGTCAAACTGACGGTGAACGGCAAGGCCGTTGCCGTCGACGTCGAGGACCGCACGCTGCTGGTCCATCTCTTGCGGGATCACCTCAACCTCACCGGGACCCATGTCGGGTGCGACACCAGCCAGTGCGGCGCCTGCGTCGTGCACATGGACGGCAAGGCCGTGAAATCCTGCACCATGCTGGCCGGCCAGGCCGACGGCGCCAACGTCACCACCATCGAAGGTATCGCCAAGGGCGACGAGCTGCACCCGATGCAGGCCGCCTTCCGCGACAATCACGGCCTGCAGTGCGGCTATTGCACGCCGGGCATGATCATGTCGGCGATCGACATCGTGCACCGTCATGGCGGCCAGCTCGACGAGGCCACGGTCCGTCACGAGCTCGAAGGCAATATCTGCCGCTGCACCGGCTACCATAACATCGTCAAAGCCGTGCTGGATGCGGCCGGACGCATGAAGGTCTCGCAGGCGGCCGAGTAAGGCCCGCCTCGAACGAACGATCACCACTGCAGCTTTCGATGGAAAGCGCAGGCACAGCAATTCCGGTCGGGAGGACCAGACATGGGTGTTGAAGGCATCGGCGCGCGCGTCGTGCGCAAGGAAGACAAGCGTTTCATCACCGGCAAAGGCCGGTACGTCGACGACATCAAATTGCTGGGCATGACCTATGCCCATTTCATCCGCAGCCCGCATGCACACGCCAAGGTGAAGAAGATCGATTCATCCGCGGCGCTGAAGCTGCCGGGCGTGGTTGCCGTTCTCACCGGACAAGAGCTCGTCGACGACAAGGTCGGCAACCTCATCTGCGGCTGGGCCATCACCTCGAAAGACGGCAGCCCGATGAAGATGGGCGCATGGCCGGCGATGGCGCCGGAGACGGTGCGCTTCGTCGGTCAGGCCGTCGCGGTCGTGATCGCCGACAGCAAGAACCTGGCGCGCGACGCGGCGGAAGCTGTGGTCGTCGATTATGAGGAACTCCCTGTCGTCGCCGATGTCCATTCCGCGATCAAGGCCGGCGCACCGCAGCTTCATCCCGAGGCCCCCGGCAACCAGGTCTATGATTGGGTGATCGGCGACGAGGCCGCGACGGATGCGGCCTTCGCCAAGGCCGCGAATGTGGTGAAGATGGATCTCACCAACAACCGGCTGGCGCCGAACCCGATGGAACCACGCTCGGCGGTCGCCAGCTACGACACGGCGGAGGAGCATTACACGCTCTACACGACGTCGCAGAACCCGCATGTCGCCCGGCTCGTGCTGTCCGCGTTCTACAACATCGCGCCCGAGCACAAGCTGCGCGTCATCGCGCCCGACGTCGGCGGCGGCTTCGGCTCCAAGATCTACATCTACCCGGAAGAGATGGTGGCGCTCTGGGCCTCCAAGAAGACCGGCCGCCCGGTGAAATGGACCAGCGACCGCACCGAGGCCTTCCTCACCGACGCGCATGGCCGCGACCACGTCACCCATGCCGAGATGGCGTTCGACGCCAACAACAAGATCACCGGCTTGAAGGTGAAGACCTACGCCAATTTCGGCGCCTACATGTCGCTGTTCTCGTCGGCTGTGCCGACCTATCTCTACGCGACGCTGCTGTCGGGCCAGTACAACATCCCGCAGATCCACGCCGAGGTGATCGGCGTCTACACCAACACCACGCCGGTCGACGCCTATCGCGGCGCGGGCCGTCCCGAGGCAAGCTATCTGGTCGAGCGGATGATGGAGACCGCGGCGCGGCAGCTCAAGGTCGATCCGGCCCAGCTGCGCCGGAACAACTTCATCACCCAGTTCCCGCACCAGACGCCCGTGATCATGGCCTATGACACCGGCGACTTCAACGCCTCACTCGACGCCGCGATGAAGGCGATCGACTATGCCGGCTTCCCCGCGCGCAAGGCGCAGGCGAAGGCTAACGGCAAGCTGCGCGGCATCGGCGTGTCCTGCTACATCGAGGCCTGCGGCATCGCGCCGTCGAAGGCGGTCGGCAGCCTTGGCGCCGGCGTCGGCCTGTGGGAATCGGCGGAAGTGCGCGTCAACCCGGTCGGCACCATCGAGGTCTTGACCGGTTCGCACAGCCACGGCCAGGGCCATGAGACGGTGTTCGCCCAGCTCATTTCGGATCGCCTCGGCATTCCCATCAGCCAGGTCTCGATCGTCCATGGCGACACCGACAAGGTGCAGTTCGGCATGGGCACCTACGGCTCGCGCTCCGCGGCCGTCGGTCTCACCGCCATCCTCAAAGCGGTCGAGAAGGTCGAGACGAAGGCCAAGAAGATCGCCGCGCATGCGCTGGAGGCCTCGGAGGCCGACATCGTCATCGAGAACGGCGAGTTCAAGGTGACGGGCACCGACAAGGCGATCGCGCTGCCGATGGTCGCGCTCGCGGCCTACACCGCACACAATCTGCCTGACGGGATGGAGCCGGGCCTGAAGGAAAGCGCCTTCTACGACCCCTCCAACTTCACCTTCCCGGCCGGCACCTATATCTGCGAGCTCGAGGTCGATGCCGGCACCGGCAAGACCTCCTTCGTCAACTTCGTCGCGGCCGACGATTTCGGCCGGCTGATCAATCCGATGATCGTCGAGGGCCAGGTCCATGGCGGCCTCGTTCAAGGCATCGGGCAGGCATTGCTCGAGCATGCCATCTACGATGCCAACGGCCAGCCGGTCACGGCCTCGTTCATGGACTACGCCATGCCGCGCGCCGACGATGTGCCCTCGTTCAACCTCTCCCACACCACGACGCTGTGCCCGGGCAATCCCTTGGGCATCAAGGGTTGCGGTGAGGCCGGCGCGATCGGCGCCTCCGCGGCCGTGATCAACGCGATCACGGATGCGATCGGCAAGAACAATCTGGAAATGCCCGCGACCCCTGACCGGGTGTGGCGCACGATCCACGCGGCTTAAGAGGGAGGAACGAAGATGTACCAGACAACCTATCATCGCGCTTCCTCGGTGGACGAGGCCGCCAGCCTGTTCGGCAAGAGCAGCGAGGCGAAATTCCTTGCCGGCGGCCAGACGCTGCTGCCGGTGATGAAGCAACGGCTCGCAGGGCCCTCCGATGTCATCGACGTCGCCAAGATCAAGGAATTGATCGGCGTCGAGGCCGCCGGCGACACCCTGACCATCAAGGCCGCCACGCCGCATTACGACGTGGCGACCAGCGATGCCGCGAAGAAGGCGATCCCCGCGCTCGCCTATCTGGCCTCGCTGATCGGCGACCCCGCCGTGCGCTATCGCGGCACGATCGGCGGCTCGATCGCCAACAACGATCCCGCCGCCGACTATCCGGCCGCGCTGCTCGCGCTCGGCGCAACCGTGAAGACCAACAAGCGGTCGATCGCGGCGGAGGACTACTTCAAGGGCCTGTTCGCGACGGCGCTCGAGGACGGCGAGATCATCACCGCCGTCTCGTTCCCGGTTCCGGCCAAAGCGGGCTATGCCAAGATGCGGCACCCGGCCTCGCGCTTCGCTCTCACCGCCGTCTTCGTCGCGCAGACGAAATCGGGCGAGGTCCGCGTCGCCGCGACCGGCGCCTCGCAGAGCGGCGTGATGCGGGTTGGTGCGATCGAGGCCGCGCTGAAGGCAAACTGGTCACCGTCGGCGCTGGACAACGTCAGCATTCCCGCGAGCGGACTATTGGCCGACATCCATGGCACGGCGGAGTACCGCGCCAACCTCGTCAAGGTGATGGCGCAGCGCGCGGTGACTGCCGCGGGCTGACAATCCAGTTCTAGCGACTGAACGCAAATCTTCCGCGGCGCGCAGCAATGCGCGCCGCTTTTTTGATGCGCCCATGCGTGAAAAGCGCTTGCCTCGCCGGCATGAAGGCGAGAAGAGTTAATCAGCCAATTAACTCGTCCCCCGAGAGGAAAGTCGAACCGCGACGGCCTGACATCAGGCCCGCGCACGCGACCCGAGGAAACAACAACGTGCTCGATCAACCGGCCCAAGCAAGATCAGAAGACTCCTCCGTCCGCGCCTCCGGCCCGCTCGCGGGCTTCCGCATCGTCGAATTCGCCGGCATCGGACCCGGCCCGTTCGCCTGCATGCTGCTGGCCGACATGGGCGCCGAAGTCGTCACGCTCGACCGTGTCGGCGCGAAGAAGAGCATGAAGTCGGTGGCGGGACGAGGCCGCAAGCTGATCGAGCTCGACCTCAAGGACAAGGCCGCGATCGCGCAGGTGCTCGACCTGCTCGCCGGCGCCGACGCACTGGTCGAAGGCTTCAGGCCCGGCGTGATGGAGCGGCTCGGGCTCGGCCCCGACGTCGTGCTCGCGCGCAATCCAAAGCTCGTCTACGGCCGCATGACCGGCTGGGGCCAGGAAGGCCCGCTGGCGAACGCCGCCGGCCACGACATCAACTACATCTCGATCACCGGCGCGCTCGCCGCGATCGGCACGAACGAAGCGCCGGTGCCGCCGCTCAACCTGGTCGGTGATTTCGGCGGCGGCGCGCTCTACCTCGTCGTCGGCGTGCTCGCAGCGCTCTTGGAAGCCTCGAAGTCCGGCAAGGGCCAGGTGGTCGATGCCGCGATGTGCGATGGCGCGGCCTCGCTGATGTCGTTCTTCTTCGACATGAAGACGCTGGGGCGCTGGACCGAGGGCCGCAACCGGAATTTCCTCGATGGCGGCGCCCATTTCTACGGCGTCTATGAATGCGCCTGCGGCCACTTCGTCTCGATCGGCTCGATCGAGCCGCAGTTCTACGCCCTGCTGCGCGAGCATGCGGGCCTGACCGATGCAGACTTCGACGCGCAGATGGACCCCAAGGCGTGGCCCGCGCTGAAAGAGAAGCTGAAGGCCGTGTTCAAGAGCAAGACGCGCGAGGACTGGTGCAAAATCATGGAAGGCACCGACATCTGCTTCGCGCCCGTGCTGACGATGTCGGAAGCGACCGCGCATCCGCACATGGTCGCCCGCAACGTCTTCATCGAGCGCCACGGCGTGAAGCAGCCGGCGCCGGCGCCAAGGTTCTCACGCACCCGGTCCACGGTGCGCGAGCCGGAGGTGGCGGAGATCGGGGCGGTGACGAGGGCGTGGGCGGGGCGTTAAGGGCGCTGCAAGACCTCCGCTGTCACATGACACTCCGTCGTCGTCCTGGCGAAGGCCAGGACGACGACTGTGTTTGATGCGGCAGCGTACCCGAGAACGGCCGCGTCCCTACGCTGCCGTCTCCACCTTCAACACGCCGCGGCGGATCTGATCTTCCTCGATCGATTCGAACAGGGCCTTGAAATTGCCCTCGCCGAAGCCGTCGTCGCCCTTGCGCTGGATGAACTCGAAGAAGATCGGGCCGATCGCGTTGGCCGAGAAGATCTGCAGCAGCACCTTGGTCTGGCCGCCGTCGACGACGCCTTCGCCGTCGATCAGGATGCCGTTCTTCTGCAGCCGTGCGACGTCCTCGCCGTGCTTGGGCAGGCGCGCATCGACCTTCTCGAAATAGGTCGCGGGCGGCGACGGCATGAAAGGCAGGCCGGCCGCGCGCAGGCTTTCGATCGTGCCGTGGATCTCGCGGCAGCCGCAGGCGATGTGCTGGATGCCTTCGCCGCGATAGGTCTTCAGATATTCTTCGATCTGGCCGGAATCGCCGGCGTCCTCGTTGATCGGAATCCGGATCTTGCCGTCCGGGCTGGTCAGCGCGCGCGAAAACAGGCCGGAAGCACGGCCTTCGATGTCGAAGAAACGGATCTGGCGGAAGTTGAACAGCTTCTCGTAAAAGCCGGTCCAGACATCCATGCGGCCGCGATGGACGTTGTGGGTGAGGTGATCGAGATAGAACAGGCCGGCGCCGACCGGCCGCGGATCGCGCGCCCCTGACCATTCGAACTCGGCATCATAGGCCGAGCCCTTGGCGCCGTAGCGATCGACGAAATAAAGCAGGCTGCCGCCGATGCCCTTGATCGCAGGCACATCCAGCGCCTTCTGCGCCGATGTCACGCCGGCCGGCTCGGCGCCCAGCGCGAGCGCGCGGTCGTAGGCGGCTTTCGCATCGACCACGCGGAACGCCATCGACGGCGCGCAGGGGCCGTGCGCGGCGACGAACGCAGTGCCGTGGGTGCCGGGCTCCTCGTTGACGAGATAGTTGATGTCGCCCTGGCGATAGACCGTGATCCTCTTGGTCTTGTGGCGCGCGACCGGCGCATAGCCCATCAGCTTGAACAGATCGTGCAGCTCTTGCGGATCGGGATGCGCATATTCGACGAACTCGAACCCGTCGGTGCCCATCGGATTGTCGGCGCTCACAGTGGCCGGCGGTGCATCGTGCGGAAACGGACCCATTGGCGGTTCTCCCAAATTGCTGCTGGGGAGAACTATCCTTCATGGGGCGCGCAATGGGCGTGCAAACGGGACGTGTTTTCGCTATCCTATGCACGATCTGTGCACGAAATGGACAAAAGACGCATGATTGCGGTGGATGCCTTCGACCTCAAGATCCTCGGCGCGCTCCAGGATGACGGCCGCCTCACCAACCAGGAGCTCGCCGAGCTGGCAGGTCTCTCGGCCTCGCAATGCTCGCGGCGGCGGATGCGGCTGGAGGAGGAGAAGGTGATCGCGGGCTATCACGCCGACCTCTCCAGCGAGGCGCTCGGCTTCGGCGTGATCGCCTTCATCCAGGTCGGGCTTGCGACCCACTCGCCGGACAACTCAAAGCGCTTCCGCGCGCTGGTCAACCGCATCGACGAGATCCAGGAGGCTTATTCGCTCACGGGCGACGCCGACTACGTGCTCAAAGCCGTGCTGCGCGACCTCAAAGGTTTGTCCCATCTCGTCAACGACGTCCTGATGCCGCACCAGAGCGTGGCGCATGTGCGTTCCTCGATCGTACTCGACCGTCTCAAGGAGAGCTCGAAGCTGCCGCTGAAGGATTTGAAGGCTGGCTGAAATCGAGGGAACTACGCCATTCGCGCTGCATGCGTGATCTGCGATCATCCCGGCCGGCTTTCGGAGATTCGACCATGGCCCTCCAGCTTCGACCGAACTGCGAATATTGCGACCGCGACCTGCCGCCTGATGCGACGGATGCGCGGATCTGCTCCTATGAATGCACGTTCTGCGCGGATTGCGTCGAGACGAGATTGTCCAACGTCTGCCCGAATTGCGGCGGCGGCTTCGCGCCGCGCCCGATCCGTCCGACGCAGGAATGGCGGCCGGGCGTGTGCACAGCTAAGCAGGCGCCGTCCGACAAGCGGGTGCATCTGAAGTACAGCCTGGAGGATGTCGCCGCGCATTGCGCGCGGGTGCGCGACGTGCCGCCGGAGAGGCGGTAGGTGCGCCATTTGGCGGACCCAAGCGAGCAGGGCTGCAGAAACTGCTGCTTCTATTTCGTCTTCCCCGTCGCGGGATACCACTGCACCATATACCCCTGACCAGGCAGATGGCCGCCTTCGCTTTCGATGGTCTCGAAACTTAGAAGCCCATCGGGCCCGGGCTGCAAATCGGGAAAACCGCCAATTGGCTGAAACTCGTACTCAAAGCCCTCGGCTTTCTCGATAAATATCTTGACTTGATCTATGAAACGGCCGAGCGCGAAATACCAAACGCCATTGTCCATCTCCAACATCCGATACTGATACTCTACGACCGTGGTCAGCGGCGAAATTTGGGACGTCCCCGCAATTCGATTGTTTCGGGTTTTATCTCGTTTCTGCGTTTTTGGCTTCGGCGACATTTTGATAACCGAGAACGCCCGGTCGCGAATATCCTTTGAAGGATGATTTTCGATCCGCGTGTTGGTGGTCGTCCTAAATTCGAAAAGTTCCGCAGGTCCCGGATGAAGCTCAATCTTATAGCGTACGGTAGCGTCGATAAAATCTCCCTCTGGCAGGCTCAGAGACCGGTGCTTGAGTGTTATCTCTGCTTTCCTTCCTGCACGCTTTGAATGAAATGGCTTGAACCGACGCAAGGCGTGGAAGATGTACTTGGAGTTCTGGGATAGCAGCTTCTTTTGAATCAGAAAACGCGCGACTCCATCGGGCCAGTATCTATCGTCCATCGCCCAACAATCACGCTCCTCCATCCACCGTCTATGATGGATAGCACCCTCGCCAGTAGCGCAATTCAGGAGACCGAAATTGAACGCATTTGTGTACCGTGGATTGATCGGCGATCTGCCTGCGTACGCTGATCCGGCTGGAACAAATTTGATATCGCCAAAATTTCCGGAGACTGAACTGAACCTCGGCAAATGCTCATGTCCGTAAAGAACCAGATCGAAGTTGGATGAGATCAGCTGCTCAAGAACAGCTTGTTCGTCTTCGTGCACCCAACTCAAAGGATGGTGCATTACGAGTATCTTGAAGTCAGCGTGCCTCAGTCGAAGGATAGCATCGCGGAGTTGTCTTTCGGTTATGGCAAGCGTTCCGTAATCCCAGTAAGGATGATCGGCAGCTTCGCCCTTAGCACGAATAGCGTGGCGTCCGCAGCAAACCGCCGTATTGACGGTCGCGATACCTAGTTTGCTCGTCCCCCGCTCCAGAATAAACGAATGCACCAAGTCACCATCGGGATACGGCCAGCCATTCTCCTTGGAGAAGCGGTAGAAGTTCTGAAACGGCGAGAGCATCATTGGAGATTTTTTCTTATCGTAGAGCAGATCTCCGAGCTGCTTCTGACGCTCCGGCGCCCTGGACGACAAAAGCTTTTCCCAATCGGGCGGAATTTCGGAAACCTTGTCGCGCTCCAGATCATGGTTTCCCGGCGCAAAAACGAATCTTGCTCGCTCGCCAACAAGCTTTCGAATAGGATCTATCAGGGTCGTCTTGGCGACCGTGTATTCGGTGGTCTTTCCGGAGAAAGCTACGTCGCCGCTAAAGACTACAAGGTCGATGTCCGAGAGTTCAGGGTCGAAGCTACTTCTCGCGCGAATGTCTTCCAGCATCCCTTGCAGCAAAACGCTGCGATCAAAATCAGGAAGGCCTTGATGCCAATCGGAAATGTGCAACCAACTAATGCAACTCCTCGCTTCACGTGAAGAGCCGCCTAAAACACCATTCTTCGCCCTGTTAACTTTTTTCTGCTTGTTAACTTTTTTCTGAGAGTGTTGCTTTGGCACAATTGTAAATCCGCTTGTGAGTATTATTGTGTTAAGAACTGCTTCGCGCGGTTAAACCAGCGCGAGCGGCGGCAATTAAAAGTTGTTTGGAAGGTTCCATGCTCGATATTAGCGGTCAAGTCCTAGGCGAAAAGTAATTAGTTTTAATGGGTTATGTTGCGCCGCGATCGACTCGCGGGCAACGGGTTGCTCAAAGCCCGCTGTGGTATTAAGGCACCTCCACCTCGGTGGTAGTCGTCTGTTTTGAAGATTAGGCTTGCTCCTAAATTAAGGAGCGCATTGATTTATTCGACTCTCGGCGAGCAACTGTATCACTCCGCCGCCAGTATCGTGCCCTCGACCTCGCCGAAGCCGATGCGATAGCCGTTGCCCTGGCACCAGCCGCGCATCACGAGGCTGTCGCCGTCTTCGAGGAACGTACGCCTGGCGCCGCCGGGTAATTCCACCGGCTCGGTGCCGTTCCAGCTGATCTCCAGCAAACTTCCACGCTGGTTCTTCTCCGGGCCGGAGATGGTGCCGCTGCCGAGGAGATCGCCGACATTCATGGCGCAGCCCGAGGAAGCGTGGTGCATCAATTGCTGCACCGAGGACCAGTACATGTATTTGAAATTGGTCCGGCTGATGCCGGCGGGCGCGTTGGCGCCGCCCGCGCGCAAGGAGACGTCGAGCGCGATATCGTAGTTTTGAGGCTTGGCCTGCTTGAGATAATCGAGCGGCGCCGGCTCCTGCGCCGGCCCGTTCAGGCGGAACGGCTCCAGCGCCTCGCGCGTCACCACCCACGGGCTGATCGAGGTCGCGAACGCCTTGGCCAGGAACGGCCCGAGCGGCACGTATTCCCATTGCTGGATATCGCGCGCGCTCCAGTCGTTGAGCAGCACGAAGCCGAAGATCATCTCTTCGGCCTGGGCTTCGGTGAGCATGCCGCTCATAGCTGAGGGTTGGCCGATGACCACACCCATCTCCAGCTCGAAATCGAGCCGCTTGCACGGCGAGAAGCTCGGCACGTCCACGTTCGGCGGCTTCAGCTGCCCGCGCGGCCGCTTCACCTTGGTGCCTGACACCACGACGGTGGATGCGCGTCCGTTATAGGCGATCGGCATGTACAGCCAGTTCGGCTGCAGCGCATTGTCCTTGCCCCGGAACATCACGCCGACATTGGTGGCGTGCTCTTTCGAGGAATAGAAATCGGTATAGCCGGACACCGCGAACGGCAGATGCAGCCTCGCCTCGCGCATCGGCACCAGCGCTTGGCTGCGCAGCTCCTCGTTGTCGCGCAGCTCCGGATGATCTGATCGCAACAGCTCGCTGATCCGTGCCCGGGTCGTCGTCCAGACTTTTGGTCCCAGGGCCATGAAGGGATTGAGCGAGGGCCCGGAGAATACGCCCAGCGGTCCGACACCGAGCCGCGAATCCTGCTCGAGCTCCCAGAGATCGAGGACGTAGTTTCCGATCGCGACGCCCACCCGCGGCGTCGGGTTCGCCGCGGTCGAGAACACACCATAGGGCAGGTTCTGGATCGGGAAGTCGGAGGCGGGATCGACGTCGATGAAGGAGCGGAGGCTGGGGTCGTTGGGGTGGATTGTCACTTTCGGCTCGATTCCTTCTCCCTTCTCCCCCTGTGGGAGAAGGTGGCGCGAAGCGCCGGATGAGGGGTTCTATCCGCGCACTTAATCGTAAGAGGAGTCCTCGCGGAGAGAACCCCTCACCCGTCTCGTCGCTGCGCGACGAGCCACCCTCTCCCACAAGGGGAGAGGGGAAGAGAGTCACGGCCGGTTCGGATCGAACCGCTTCTCCAATCCCTTCCAGCAATCGGCGTAATCGTCCTGCAGCGTCGACGCATTCGCGGCATGCGCGGTGACGCGCTGCGGATAGCGGGTCTCGAACATGAAGGCCATGGTGCCGGTGAGCTTCACCGGCTTCAGCTCGCCGTTGCTGGCGTGCTCGAAGGCGTCGCGGTCGGGGCCATGCGGCAGCATGCAGTTGTGAAGCGACATGCCGCCCGGAACGAAGCCCTGCGGCTTGGCGTCGTAGACGCCGTAGATCAGGCCCATGAACTCGCTCATGATGTTCATGTGATACCAGGGCGGACGGAAGGTGTTGTCGGCCACCATCCAGCGCTCCGGGAAGATCACGAAGTCGATGTTCGCGGTGCCTGCCGTCTCCGACGGCGAGGTCAGCACCGTGAAGATCGAGGGATCGGGATGATCGAAGCCGATGGCGCCTACGGGAGAGAAGGTGCGCAGGTCGTATTTGTACGGCGCGTAATTGCCATGCCAGGCGACGACGTCGATGGGCGAATGCGGCAGCGTGGTCTTGAACAGCGACCCGCCCCATTTCACGTAAAGCTCGGTCGGCGTGTCCTTATCTTCGTAGTTCGCGACCGGCGTGAGAAAATCGCGCGCATTGGCGAGACAATTGGCACCGATCGGCCCACGCTCCGGCAGCGTGAAGGCGCCGCCGTAGTTCTCGCAGAGATAGCCGCGCGCCGGCCCGTTCGGGATCTCGACGCGGAATTTGACGCCGCGCGGGATCACCACGATCTCACCGGGCTCGGCATCGATGCGGCCGAACTCGGTGACGATGCGCAAGACCCCCTGCTGCAGCACGAACATCAGCTCGCCGTCGGCATTATAGAAGTGCTGGTCCACCATCGATTTGGTGATGAGGTAGACATGAGCGGCCATGCCGGCCTGCGTATTGACGTCGCCGGCCGTCGTCATGGTCTGCACGCCCTGAAGGAAGGTGACCTCCTCCTGCGGCAGCGGCGTCGGGTCCCAGCGCAACTGTGCAATCGGCAGATCGTATTCATGGCACGGCGCCGAGCGCCACAGGCCGCCATCGACCTTCTCGAAGCGACCGGAATGCTTCACCGAGGGGCGGATGCGATAGAGCCAGGAGCGCTCATTGGTGCCGCGCGGCGCGGTGAAGGGAGAGCCCGAGAGCTGCTCGGCATAGAGGCCGTAGGCGCAGCGCTGCGGCGAGTTGCGCCCAATCGGCAGTGCGCCCGGCAGTGCCTCGGTCTCGAAGCTATTGCCGAACCCGGACATGTAGCCTGGCGTCACCTGCGCCGAGCTGCGGATGATCTGATCAGGCGAGGTATTGATGTTCATGACGCTCCTCCTCCTTGCAAGGCCGCCCACATCTCCTGGTCGCGCTTGTCGGTCCAGATCACGGGGTCATCGATCCCCGACGCCTCGTCATAGGCGCGCGAGACGTTGAACGGCAGGCAGTGCTCGTAGATGGCGAAGCTCGAGAATTTCGGATCCATGACCTCGCGCGTCGCCGCCATCGATTCCTTCAGCGTGCGGCCCTTGGCGACCGAGATTTCGGCGGCGCCGTAGAGCGAGGTGACGAAGTCGCGCGTCATCGCGATGGCTTCGCGCACGGTGCTGGCGCCCTTCAGCGCATCGCCGCGGCCCGGCGCGATCGCCTTGGGATTGAAGTTGCGGATCTCGTTCAGCGTCAGCGGCCATTCGCGCAAATGCGCATCGCCGCAATAGCAGGCCGAGTGGTATTCGATGAGGTCGCCCGAGAACATCACCTCGGCGTCCGGTACCCAGGCTACGATGTCGCCGGAGGTATGGCCGGCCCCTAACTGCATCAGCCGCACCTCGCGTTTGCCGAGATAGATCGACATCTCGCCTTCGAAGGTCAGCGTCGGCCAGGTCAGGCCGGGAATGCTTTGCGCATCCTGGAACAGGCGCGGGAAACGGCCGTACTCGGAATCCCAATCCTGCTTGCCGCGCTCCTCGATCAGCCGGTAAGTCTCCTGCGAGGCGACGATGCCCTGCGCCTTGTAGGCGGAGGCGCCCAGCACGCGGACGGCGTGATAGTGCGACAGCACGACATATTTGATCGGCTTGTCCGTCACCTTGCGCACGCGTTCGATCACCTTGTTCGCCATCGCCGGCGTTGCCTGCGCGTCGAACACCAGGCAGCCATCGTCGCCGACGATGACAGCCGTGTTCGGGTCGCCCTCGGCGGTGAAGGCATAGAGATCGGAGCCGATCTCGGAGAAGGTGATTGTCTTCTCGGAGAGATCGCCGGTGGATGCGAAATTCTTCGCCATCAATTCATCCTTACGTCTTTTGCTTCAAGTTTTCGGCTATTGTTGTTGCTGTTGTTGCTGCTGGCCGTCGATCATGCGGCGTTTCGCCAGCACGAGCGCCTCCCGCAGCACGTCGATGTCGCCGATATGGTTGGCGAGGATCAACACCAGCGCCGCGTCGAAATCCGCGCTCTGCTCCTCGGTGAGACCGCGATGCGCCTCGACGATGGCGCGAAAGGCGTCATCGGGCCGCGCGAAGTTCGAGCTGGTGGACAATGCCATGCGAAACCTCAATTCAGACCGGCGGCCTGCGACAGCGCGGCGGCAACGCCAGCGCGCGTCGGATGACGGAACCGCGCGGCAACATAACCATCCGGCCTGAGCAAATAGGCAGAGCCTGGCTCGGCGTCATAGCGCTTCGCAACAAGGCCCTGGGAATCGGCCAGTCCGCCTTCGCCGCTGATCCTGATATGCTTCAGGCCATCTGGCGTATCGATCGCTGCGCCATTGCCAAACGAGAGCAGGGTGAAGTCCGTTCCACCCGTGCGGAACACATCCGTCAGATAGGCCTGCTCGCCCGCGCGGGTCGCCATGGGCGCATCGAGCATGGAACAGCCCGGCGATGGTCCGCCGCGCCAGGCATCAGCATCGCGCGATGACAGCGGCGAATCATAGCTGCACGGCACCGAAAGCCGGCCGCCATTGACCATGCGCTTGCCGAACTCGGTCTCCTTGGCGAGCGACAGCACCGCCTGTCGCAACCGCGCCTCCTGATGCGAGTTCGGCGCCATGAAGTCGGTCGAGCGGGTGGATTCGCGGATGTTCTCGTCGGCCGCCAGGCTGCGCTCGACATGGTAGCTCTCGAGCAGGCTCGCGGGCGAGGTCCCGCGCAATACACGGTCGAGCTTCCAGGAGAGGTTCTCGGCATCTTCGAGCCCCGAGTTCGCGCCACGCGCGCCGAAGGGTGAAACCTGATGCGCGGAATCGCCGGCAAAGATCACGCGACCATGGATGAAGCGATCCATCCGCCGGCACTGGAATTTGTAGAGCGAGATCCACTCGAACTCGAACTTGTCGTGGCCGAGCATGCGCGCGATTCGCGGACGCACATTCTCGGGCTTCTTCTCGACTGTAGGATCGGCGTAGCGATTGAGCTGCAGATCGATGCGCCAGACATCATCGGGCTGCTTGTGTAGCAGCGCCGACCGTCCCGCGTGGAACGGCGGATCGAACCAGAACCAGCGCTCGGTCGGGAATTCCGCTGACATCTTGACGTCGGCGATCAGGAACTGGTCCTCGAACACCTGCCCGCCAAACTCCGCACCGACCATCTGTCGCAGCGAGGAGCGCGCGCCGTCGCAGGCGACGACATATTGCGCGTGCAGGCGATAGGTCCCCTCGGGGGTCTCGATCGTCAACAGCGCGGAATCATTACGCTGCTCGAGCGCCGTCACCTTGTTGCGCCAGCGCAGGTCGATCCCGGGCAGATCGCTGATGCGATCGACCAGATAGGCCTCGGCGTAATATTGCTGGAGGTTGATGAAGGCCGGCCGCTTGTGACCGTCCTCCGGCAGCAGATTGAACTGATAGAGCTGGGATTCGCCGTGAAAGATGCGGCCGACGCTCCACACCACGCCCTTGTCGACCATGCGGTCGGCGACGCCGAGCCGGTCCCAATATTCCAGCGAGCGCTTCGAGAAGCAGATCGCGCGCGAGCCCTCGCCGATGCGGTCGGCATCATCAAGCAGAACGACGCGCTGGCCGCGCTGGGCCAGATCGATGGCGAGCGACAACCCGACCGGGCCCGCGCCGACAACCACGACGGGGTGCTCGGCCGGACTTTGGCCGGGACGATCCTGGTCGGGGCTGCGGCGATAGCCGAACTGGGTTTTGGCCTGATGCGTATTGGCAGGAGCCATACACTAACCTCGGCTCTGGTCAGGAGAGCACTGATCTGCTAGATAGTCTCACGTGCAACTATTTTGGACCGGAGCCGGCCGGCCGTCAACTGGAATTCGGAGCGTTTCCTTGGCAAGGACATCAAGCGACATCGCGCTGAAGACGAGGGAAGCCGGCGAGGCTTCGCCACGGCCGAGATCACGGCTCGATCTGTTCAAGTTCGTGCCGTTCCGCCTCAACCGGCTCGCGGCGGAAGTCAGCTCCGCACTCGCAGTGGAATATCAGGAACGTCACGGCCTCGACATCCCGGCCTGGCGGGTGATCGCAACGCTTGGCTTCCGGAACGATGCCTGCAGCGCGCAGTTCATCTCGCAATGCACCCGCACGCATAAATCGACGATCAGCCGCGCGGTGACCGCGCTGTTACAAGGCGGCCTCATCGAGCGGGTCGAGAACGAAGCCGACCGCCGCGAATTCCGCCTGCAGCTGACAAAGAAGGGCCGCGCGCTTTATGAGGAGCTGTTCCCGCAATTGCTGCGGCGAGAAGACGAGATTTTGGCGTGCCTTTCTGCGCAGGAGCGCAAGCAGCTCTCGGCCCTGCTCGGCAAGATCGAGGAGAGCCTCGATCTGATCCAGACCAGCGAAGAAGCCGATGCGAAGCAGGCTTATTAACGCCTCTGTCATTCCGGGGCGCCGCGAAGCGGCGAGCCCGGAATCCATCGCGCCACCGGTTACGTCGATCAATGGATTCCGGGCTCGCGCTGCGCGCGCCCCGGAATGACAAGTCCTATTTCGCAAACGACCGCGACGGTGGCAGATGCAGCGCCCAGGCGTCGACCTTGTCGCTCGCACGTGGATAGATCTCCGTCACGACGGGATCGTGGCCGGGAATGTAGCGATCGGGATGGCCGGCAAGGCGTTCGATCGTCTCCCAGCCGACCGCCATGTCGCCGACATTGTAGACGATCGGGAATGGGCTCCTGCGCTGCAGATTGGCGTAGTAATGCGCGGCATCGGAGGCCAGCACGACAGGCCCGCGCGCGGTCTCGACCTTGACGACCTGCAAGCCGTCTGAATGGCCGCCGACGCGGTGCACGGAGACGCCCGGCGCGACCTCGCCGTCGCCGGAATGGAAGGTGACGCGCTCGCCATAGACATGGCGCACCATCTGGGTGACGTGCTCGACCGAGAACGGATGACGCAGCAGTCCGTTGCACATGCAACGGCCCGTGGCGTAGGCCATCTCGCGCTCCTGGAGATGGAAGCGCGCGTGTGGGAAGCGATCGAGATTGCCGGCGTGGTCGTAGTGCAGATGTGTCACGATGATGTCGCGAATGCTCGACGCGGCGACGCCGAAGCGCTCCAGCGCATCCACCGGATTGAGCGTCAGTTTTCGCGCGCGCAAACCGGCCTCCTCGGCATTGAAGCCGGTATCGACCAGGATATCGCGGCCCTGGCCGCGGATCAGCCAAACGAAATAGTCGAGATCCTGCGCCGCGCTGTCATGCGGGTCGGGCGCAAGAAAATTCATGCTGGGCGTGCGCGGCGACATCGTCGCATAGCGCAGGGCGTAGATTTCGTGGGCGTTTCCCTCTGGCTTGCTCATGGCTCTGATGCCGGCTTTTGATTTTTTGAGTGGACCTTGGCGCACCAAGCCATCGCCGGCCGCAAAGGTCAAACCTCGCGGGTCGCAGCGAACCCGATGGCAATGTGAGACCAATCACATTTTCGTCGCGAGTGCCGGCCTAACATGGCCGCTGGAACCCTGAACGAGACCCTCGTCGAGTGAAGCCGTGACCGCCCCTCCATTCCCCTCGCAACCGGCCTCTCCGTCGCGGTCAAATGTCGCGATAGTGCCGAATCTCCAAGCGGTTGACGCCCCCTCTCGCCGGTTTGATAATGCACTTTGCGTAAGTTAAGGTCGCCGCGGCGCAAGCTGGAACGGCGCCTTTTTGGCTGGACCGCGCTGATTATGAAAACTCGCTTCCTTTTTCTTCTGCCTTTGCTTGTCTTGTTCGTTCCGACCGCTCCGTCGCATGCGGCCGGCGATCGCTTCGCGCTGGTGATCGGCAATGCCAAATATCCCGATGCCGACAGTCCGCTGAAGGAGCCGATCAACGACGCCCGTGATGTCGCCGACGAACTCAAGCGCGATGGCTTTACGGTCGAGGTCGGCGAGAACTTGACCGGCGATGCGATGCGGCGCGCGTTCGACAAGCTCTATGGCAAGATCAAGCCGGGCTCGGTGGCGCTGTTGTTCTATAGCGGGTTCGGTATCCAGTCGGCGCGCCAGAGCTACATGATCCCGGTCGATGCGCAGATCTGGACCGAGTCCGACGTGCGCCGCGACGGGTTCAGCATCGAGGCTATCCTGGGCGAGCTCAACACCCGCGGCGCCGGCGTCAAGATCGCGCTGATCGACGCCTCCCGGCGCAATCCGTTCGAGCGCCGATTCCGCAGCTTTTCGGCGGGCCTGACGCCTGTCATCGCGCCGAACGGCACGCTCGTGATGTATTCGGCCGCACTGGCGTCTGTCGTGTCGGATGCCGGCGGCGACCACAGCCTGTTCGTCCAGGAGCTGCTCAAGGAAATCCGCGTCCCCGACCTGATGGCGGAGGAAACGCTGAACCGCACCAAGATGGGCGTCACCCGCGCCTCCCGCGGCGAGCAGGTGCCGTGGATCTCGTCCTCGCTTGCGGAGGATTTCTCGTTCATTCCGGGCGCGAGCGGCTCGCGCCCGACGGCAACGACACCGCCGCCGGCCCCCCCCGCACCGCCGCCGGCTCCTGTCGCCAACAACCCGCCTCCGGCTCCGCCCGCGCCACCTGCTCCGCCGCCCGCACCGGTGGCTTCGAACAATCCGCCGGCGCCGCCCGCACCTCCGTCACCGCCGCCGTCGCCGAAGCCGCAGGTCGAGGCCGCGCTGCCTCCGCCGCCCCCGCCGGTCAAACCGGTCGACACCGCCCCGGCGCCGAACGCCGATGGCGGGCCAAGCGCGGCCGCGCTGGCTGAGGATCCCACCATCAAGGGCTTGACGGCCAAGATCGCCGCCAATCCTGACGACGTGAACGCGCTGTACCGGCGCGGCCAGGTCTATGCCAGCAAGGGCGCCTACACCCTCGCCATCAAGGATTTCGACGACACGCTGCGGATCAATTCGAAGGACGTCGAGGCCCTGAACAATCGCTGCTGGACCCGGACCGTGGTCGGCGACCTCCAGGGCGCGCTGAAGGATTGCAACGAGGCGCTGCGGCTGCGGCCGAATTTCGTCGATGCGCTGGATAGCCGCGGGCTGGTGAACCTCAAATCCGGAGCGGTGAAGAACGCCATCGCCGATTTCGACGCCGCCTTGAGGATCAACCCGCGCCTGACTTCCTCGCTCTACGGCCGCGGCGTGGCCAAGCAGCGCAACGGCTCGGCCCAGGAAGGCTCGCTCGACATCGCCAATGCCAAGGCGATGGATCCGAACATCGTGCAGGAATTCGCAAGTTACGGAGTGCGTTGATATTTTTTTGATTTCAGGCCGACGGCGCCTCGAACCCGGGGCGCCCGGCCAAAGACTAACTGCAAGACTGACTGAATAGATGCCGGAGGCCCTGCCATGGGGCTATTGCCAGAATTTTGGAACCGCGCGGGCTCGCCCAGGAGGGACTGACCATGAGATTGGCTGCAAAGGGACTGACCGCATTGCTCTCCATCGTCGCCGTCGGCGCCGCCCTGTCGCTGACACTCCCGCCCGCCTTTGCCGGCGATGACGGCAACAGCAAGAACGTCACCGAGGACGAGATCGTCCGCGCCCTGGCGCCGCCGCCGAAAAAGCCCCTGACCCGCGGCCTTTCGATCGGCCCGCAGGCGGATCCGGTGCCGAACGCGGCGGAAACCAAGTTGATCCAATCCGTCCGCGGCCGCGCCACCCGCTCGCTCTCCACGACCGAGCGCGAGGAGATCGCGACCGCCGCCAAGGACAAGCCGAATATCGATCTCGAAATCACCTTCGACTACAACTCGGCCGATATCAGCGCCAAGTCGCTGCCGTCGGTGCAGGCGCTCGGCCGCGCGCTGACCAGCCCCGATCTGAAGGGTTCGACCTTCGTGGTCGCCGGCCACACCGACGCCGCTGGCGGCGAGAGCTACAATCAGGACCTTTCGGAACGCCGCGCGGATTCGATCAAGCGCTATCTCGTCGAGAAGTACAGCATCGCCGCGGCCGACCTCGTCACCGTCGGCTATGGCAAGAGCAAGCTGAAGGATCCGAGCCAGCCGATGGCCGAGGTGAACCGCCGCGTGCAGGTCGTCAACATGGAAAACAAGACCACCGCATCGAAGTGACCCCGACGTGAATCCGTTGAAGTGACAAGTCCTGATGTGGTGTAGACTATTGGTCCCAGCGCGCGTCCCGCAGCCCTGCGGGACGCCGCTTCGTTTCAGGGATTCGTTCCAGATAACCCCGAGCCTGGCCAGGATGATCCGGCGATGAACATCTCCGAATATCTCAAGCCTGCGGGAACCGTGGCGTTCATCCTCGTGCTCGGCGTCGGCTATTACTGGTTCGAGCATCGGCACCGCCCTGAAGCCAAGGAAACGCCGGGCGAGGCGCTCGTCATCGTGACGAAGTCGACCAATGCCTGCTTCTCCGACCTCGTGCGGGTGACCGGCTTCTTCGTGCCGCGGCGCGAGGCCGTGGTCATGGCCGACCAGGAAGGATCGAAGGTCACCGACGTCTTCGTCACCGAGGGTACCGTCGTCACCGACAATCAGGAGCTGGCGCGGCTGACGGCGCCGCCGCAGATCCCCGGTCAGCCGCAACGGCCGGGATCTCAGGGTCCGATCTCGCTGAAGGCACCCGCGCCGGGTCTGATCACGGAAGTGCGCACCATCGTCGGCGCTCCGGCCTCACCGCAGGCGGGACCGATGTTCCGCATCGCCGTCAACAACGAGATCGAGCTGGATGCGCAGGTCCCTGCCGTGCACATGCCCAAGCTCAGCCCCGGCGCGACGGTGCGGATCAGCCGGGACGACGCCGCCGATCTGATCGGCCGGGTCCGCCTGGTCTCGCCCGAGATCGACCGCGCCACGCAGCTCGGACGCGTCCGCATCAGCGTGACCAACAATCCCTCCCTGAAGGTCGGCGTGTTTGCCCGCGCCTCCATCGACGCCAAGCGAAGCTGCGGTGTTGCGGTTCCCAAGACCGCGATCGACCATCTCACCGTGCAGGTGGTCAAAGGCAATGTCGTCGAAACGCGAAGGGTGCGCGTCGGGCTGACGTCCGACAGCCAGACGGAAATCCTCGAAGGGGTCGAGGTCGGCGAGATCGTCGTCGCCGACGCCGGCTCCTCGCTGCATGACGGCGACCAGATCAAGACCATGTTCGCCGATGAACTCGATCGCACGCGGGTACGCTAATGGCTCTCAATATCTCGGCATGGTCGATCCGCAATCCGCTGCCGTCGGTGGTCTTCTCGATCATCCTGTTGATCCTCGGCTGGACCTCCTTCACCAAGCTCGCCATCACAAGGCTGCCGTCGGCCGACATTCCTGTGATCTCGGTCGCCGTCTCGCAATTCGGCGCCGCACCTGCGGAGCTCGAATCCCAGGTCACCAAGACGGTTGAAGACGCCGTTTCCGGCGTCGAGGGTGTCAGGCACATCACCTCCTCGATCACCGACGGCGTGTCGGTCACCACCATCCAGTTCGCGCTGGAGACCAACACCGATCGCGCACTCAACGACGTCAAGGACGCGGTGACGCGCGTGCGCTCGAACCTGCCGCAGAACGTCACCGAGCCGCTGATCCAGCGCGTCGACGTGATCGGCCTGCCGATCGTGACCTACGCCGCCATCTCGCCCGGCAAGACGCCGGAGCAGCTTTCCTATTTCGTCGACGACGTGGTCAAGCGCGCGCTGCAAGGCGTGCGCGGCGTCGCCCAGGTCGAGCGCATCGGTGGTGTCGAGCGCGAGATCCTGGTCTCGCTCGATCCCGATCGCCTGCAGGCGATGGGCCTGACGGCCGTCAATGTCAGCCAGAGCCTGCGCGGCACCAATGTCGACGTCGCCGGCGGCCGCGCCGAGATCGGCAAGAACGACCAGGCGATCCGGACGCTCGCCGGCGCCAAGACGCTCAGCGACCTCGCCGGCACCATGGTCCCGCTGTTCGGCGGCGGCGAGGTCCGTCTCGACGACCTCGGCACCGTGACCGACACCATCGCGGATCGCCGCACCTTCGCCCGCTTCAACGGCGAGCCGGTGGTCGCGCTCGGCATCAAGCGCTCCAAGGGCGCCAGCGACGTCAAGGTCGCCGAGGCCGTGCAGAAGCGCATCGATGCGCTCAAGGCCGCCTATCCCGACGTCGACCTCAAGCTGATCGACACCTCGGTCGAATACACCAACGGCAATTACGAAGCGGCGATCTCGACCCTGTTCGAGGGCGCCATCCTCGCCGTCGTCATCGTGCTGCTGTTCCTGCGCGATTTACGTGCCACCATCATTGCGGCGGTCTCGCTGCCGCTGTCGATCTTCCCGGCGTTCTGGGCGATGGACATCCTCGGCTTCTCGCTCAACCTCGTCAGCTTCCTCGCCATCACGCTGTCGACGGGTATCCTGGTCGACGACGCAATCGTCGAGATCGAGAACATCGTACGGCACATGAACATGGGCAAATCGCCCTATCGTGCCGCGCTGGAAGCCGCCGACGAGATCGGCCTCGCCGTGATCGCGATCTCGCTGACCATCATCGCGATCTTCGCGCCCGCGAGCTTCATGTCCGGTATCGCCGGGCAGTTCTTCAAGCAGTTCGGCATCACCGTCTCGGTGCAGGTGTTCTTCTCGCTGCTCGCGGCACGCTTCGTCACGCCGATGCTGGCCGCCTACTTCCTCAAGCATCATGCGCATGAAGAGCCGCCGCCGGGCCGCATCCTGCGGACCTATCACAGCCTGGTCTCGTGGTCGGTGAAGCATTATTTCATCACCGTGCTGATCGGCTTCGGCATCTTCGCGGCCTCGATCTGGAGCATCACGCTGCTGCCGCAGGGCTTCCTGCCGGCGCAGGACAGCGCCCGCTCGCTGCTGGCCCTGGAGCTGCCTCCGGGCACGCAGCTCGCCTATACCGAAAAGGTCACCGAGGACATCGTCGCGCGCCTGCGCCAGCGGCCCGAGGTGAAGAGCATCTTCGTCGACGGCGGTCGCGTTCCACCGGGCACGCAGGAGGTCCGGCGCGCCTCGCTGATCATCAATTACACGCCCAAGAACGACCGCAAGATCACCCAGCGCGAGCTCGAATTCTCGATCAGCCAGGAGCTGGAGAACGTTCCTGACATCCGCTTCTGGTTCCTGGACGAGAACGGCCTGCGCGCGATCTCGCTGGTCGTGACCGGGGTCGACCCCAACATCGTCAACAACGTCGCCAGCGAGCTCGCGACGCAGATGAAACGAATTCCGACCATCTCCGACGTCATCTCCGAAACTTCGCTGGAACGTCCCGAGCTCCGCATCGAGCCGCGTGCCGATCTCGCCGCGCGGCTCGGCGTCTCGACCGAAAGCCTGTCGCAGACCATCCGTGTCGCGACCATCGGCGACGTCGGTCCTGCTCTCGCCAAGTTCGACGTCGGCGACCGCCTGGTGCCGATCCGGGTGCAGCTCGAGGATGCCGCCCGCGGCAATCTCAAGACGCTCGAGCAGCTGCGCGTGCCGCTCGGCGAGCACGGCGAGAAGGGCGGCGTGCCGCTCGCCGTCATCGCCGATGTCAAGCTCGACCAGGGCCCGACCAGCATCAACCGTTACGATCGCGAGCGGCAGGCCACCGTCGCCGCCGATCTCGTCGGCTCCGCGGCGCTCGGCGATGCCACCAAGAAGATCTACGAACTGCCCGTCATGAAGAGCCTGCCGAAGGGCGTGAAGGTCTCCCCCTCGGGCGACGCCGAAAGCCTCAACGAGCTCTCCGACGGCTTTGCCACGGCGATCACGGCCGGTCTGATGATGGTCTATGCGGTGCTGGTGCTGCTGTTCGGCACGTTCCTGCAGCCGATCACCATCCTGTTCTCGCTGCCGCTCTCGATCGGTGGCGCGATCGCAGCGCTGCTCGTCACCGGCAAGCAGCTCACGACGCCGGTCTGGATCGGCATCCTGATGCTGATGGGTATCGTCACCAAGAACGCGATCATGCTGGTGGAATTCGCCATCGAATCCATTCACGCCGGCAAGCCGCGCGACGAGGCGATGATCGACGCCGGCATGAAGCGCGCCCGCCCGATCGTGATGACCACGATCGCGATGGCGGCCGGCATGATGCCGAGCGCGCTCGCGGTCGGCGCCGGCGGCGAGTTCCGCTCGCCGATGGCGCTCGCGGTGATCGGCGGCCTGATCTTCTCGACCATCCTGTCGCTGGTGTTCGTGCCCGCGATGTTCATGGTGATGGACGATATCGGCGCGCTGATCTGGCGGTTCGGCAAGCGGCTGATC
Organism: Bradyrhizobium guangzhouense; assembly: GCF_004114955.1. Lineage (NCBI taxonomy): Bacteria > Pseudomonadati > Pseudomonadota > Alphaproteobacteria > Hyphomicrobiales > Nitrobacteraceae > Bradyrhizobium > Bradyrhizobium guangzhouense. Next base: position 688,515 of record NZ_CP030053.1, on the reverse strand, counting down.
GTGCACAGCGCGGACGCGGAGACGGGCGACCATCACGATGCCGCCGAGGCGGAAGCGCCGCCGATGCCGAAGAGCGTTGTGCATCCGGCCGCGGAGTAGCCGCGACTCCAGCGAGGAGCGGCGTCGCTCCGACCCTACTCGTTCCGCGCGATCGCCGTCAGCTTGGTCATGTTCCGCAGCAGGATGCGCCCGCGCTGGAGATCCAGGATCGCTTCCTTGCGCCAGGCCTGAAGCTGGCGGTTGACGCTCTCGCGGGCGGCACCGACGAAGACGCCGAGCTGCTCCTGCGAGATGTGCACCTCGGAGCCGAAATCGGCGGCCAGCGCGCAGAGCCGGCGCGCCAGCCGCACCGGCAACGGCTGCAGCATCGATTCTTCCATGCGCTCGCTCTGCCAGCGGATCCGCTGGCACAAGAGGGCGATGATCTTGATCGCGACCTTCGGCTCGCGCTCGAGGAAGGCAAGGAAATCCTCGCGCCGCAGCACGAACAGTTCGCTTGTCTCGCCCGCGGTCGCATCCGCAGTGCGGCTCTGGCCGTCCAGCACCGCGACCTCGCCGAACAGATCGCCCGGGCCCATGAAATTCAAGGTCAACCGGCTGCCGTCGGAAGCACCGGTTTCGATGCGGACCTGGCCGCGGCGCACGCCGAACAATGCGTCGCCCGGGTCGCCCTTCTGGAACAGCACCTCACCATTCGCCAGGTGCTGGGTATGGCAGAGGTTGGACAAACGCTGCAGTTCGTCCGCGCCGAGATCGGCGAACATGGCATTCATTTTCAGAATGACCGCAAATTCGGCCTGCTTGCTCATTTCAACGTCCTTGTGAATTTACTCGTCAATGTCCGGGGCAAATCGCTTGGAAGCATGAACGTCAGAATCGCGTAAAACCGCGCCGGAGAAGTGTGTCATAAGTCACATAACTTTGCAGCACCCCGCGATTATTTTTAGTCGCTTGGAGCGGCTTCCCGTCCCGGGATAAACTCAGGCGCAAAGGACGGGTCATCCGCCTGATGCGACGCCGCCCGTCCGTCGTTGGAAAGTCGACATGAGAGCAGTGAAATTCGCCGGCGCGGCGGTGGCCGCGATCATCATCGTGATCGTTCTCCTGCTGGTGATCGGGGTTCCCTCGGGCTTTTTGACCGCGACGATCGCCTCGCGGGTCGAGCAGGCGACCGGATACCGCCTGTCGATCGACGGAACCACGAAGATCAGCCTGTGGCCGACGCTGAACGTCACGCTGAACGACCTCACGCTTGCCGATCCGAAAGACCGCAGCGGCGTGACACGCGTGACGATCGACACCGTGCAGGCCGACATGTCGCTGGCAAGCGTGTGGTCGGGTCATCCTGAGATCAGCGAGATCAGCGTCAGCCACCCGGTGCTGTACCAGCCGCTGCTGCGCGAGCGCCTGCCCAATGCGGACGCGTCGCCAAAACCGCTCGCGCTCGACATGGGCGGCGCGACCATCGACCGCGTCAAGATCACCAATGGCGAAGTCGCATTCTCGCGCGCACGCGATCGCGTCGAAGGGCGCATCAGCGCGATCAATGCGGACGTCGTCGCCGGCCGGGACCGCAAGGTCAATATCGCCGGCACCGCGCGCGTTGGCGAACATCCGACCAAGTTCGACATCAAGGCGGTCGCCCCGGCGCCGCCGATCGAGCGGCAGACCGTCCCGGTGGATTTCGCCGTCGACATGCCCGACGTGCTGAAGTCGCAGCTCGCCGGCCATGCGGAGCTACGACTGAGCGGCGCAGTGGTCATGATCAACGGCGTCAACGGCACGCTCGGCGATGGCGCCTTCAACGGCTGGGCCTCGGTCGATACCGCGAGCAAGCCGCTGGTGAAGCTCGATCTCGATTTCCAGCGGCTCGCGATTCCGCTGGCGAAATCGCCTGACGGCGCGGCCGGACAGCCCTGGAGCGATGCGCCGATCGACGTATCCGGCCTCAACTATGTCGATGCGCAGATCAGGATCTCGGCCAATGAAGCCGTCATCGGTGACGCCCGTCTTGCACCGCTGGCACTCGATGCAAAGCTCGCCGGCGGCATCCTGAAGGCCGGCACGGCCAATCTCGGCGCCTATGGCGGCCAGGTCTCGGGCGAAGTGATCCTCGATGCCACCAGCGGCGCGCCGAGCTTTGCGATGCATTCCGACCTCGTCGGCGTGCGCGCGCTGCCGCTGCTCCAGGGCCTTGCCGAATTCGACCGGATCGACGGCAAGCTGCAGGCCAAGCTCGCGCTGCGCAGCGCGGGCACCAGCCAGCGCGCGATGATGGCGAACATGCAAGGCACCGCCTTCGTCAATTTCCAGGACGGCGCCATCCGCGGCATCAATGTCGCGCAGATGATCCGCTCGCTGACCTCGGGCACGCTGACGGGCTGGCAAGACAACAGGCAAGACAACCAAAGCTCCGGCCAGGAGCAGAGCACGGATCTGTCGCAGCTCTCCGCCTCGTTCCGTATCGACAAGGGCCAGGCGGTGACGACCGATCTCAATCTGATCGGCCCCCTGGTGCGCGTCACCGGCGCCGGCACCATCGCGCTCGACACCAAGATGATGGGCTTCCGCGTCGAGCCGAAGCTGGTGATGACGACGGAAGGTCAGGGCCGCACCTCCGAACCGGTCGGTTTCGGCATTCCCGTGATGATCACGGGCCCGTGGTCGCAGCCGAAGATCTATCCCGACATGGCCGGTGTGCTCGACAATCCTGAAGCCGCCTATGCCAAGCTGCGCGAGATGGGCAAGGGCCTGTTCGGCCCCGACGGCGCCGGGCTCGGCAACATCCTGAACAGCTTTGGTCTCGGCGGCACTGTGCCGGGCGGCGGCAACGCGGCCGGCAATTCCAACCCGCAAACACAGCAGCCGGGGCAAGGACAGGGGCAGAACAATCTGCTCGGCGGTCAGCTGGGCGAGGCGATCGGCAATCTGATCCAGCAGGGGCTCTCGAGTGGCGCCGGAAACGGCACCGGCCGAAGCCGCAGCCTGCCAGGCAGCCCGAGCACACCGGCGCCACAGGCTTCGCCCGCCCCGCCGACCCAGGATCCGCCTCAGGCAGAGCAGGACAGCCAGCCGATGAACGACGTGATGCGGCAGTTGTTCAATCGGTGATTGGCGGCCGTCCCGGCGTTCCCCGATGGGTAACCACGCGGGACCGTTCCTCGCCCCTTGCCGGTCCAAACACCCAAATTGTGGTAGAAGGACCATGGGGCCCGTACGGCCCTTAGCGCCGGGGTCGGTCGCGGCGCGAGAGGATCCGGATGGCGGGAGCGAAAGACAAGACCTGGGTTCTGCGCGAGGGCCTGTTCGCCAAGTACGTCGTCTCCCTCGTCGGCCTCGTCGTGTTCGTGCTCGCGGTCAACGGCGCGATGGAGACCTGGATCTCCTATCGCGCCACCAGGACACAGCTGACGGACGGGCTCGAGGACAAGGCGCAGGCCGTCGCCCGTCGCATGGAACAGTCGATTTCCGAGCTCGAGCGCCAGATCAGCTGGGTCACGGCGGCCAGCCAGGACACGCTCGAGAAACGTCGCACCGGCTATGCCCAGCTGCTGCATCAGGTCGCGGTCGTCACCCAGCTTTACCAGCTCAACGGCGAGGGCCGCGAGGTGCTGCGCGTCTCGCGCCAGTCGACCACGACGGGCGGCAATGCCGACCTCTCCCGCGACATGCGCTTCACCGACACGGTGGCGCGCGGGGTGAGCTACTCGCCGGCCAGTTTCGCCGATGGCAGGCCGATGATGTCGATCTCGGTGGCGCATTCCGGTTTCAATGCCGGCGTCACCGTGGCCGAGGTCGATCTCGGCTTCCTCTCCGAGTACCTGTCGGACAACCAGGTCGGCAAGGCCGCCTTCGCCTACGTGGTCGATGCACACGGCCGCGTGCTGGCGACATCGTCGAAGGGACCGGAGGTCGGCACGGATCTGTCGAAACTGCCGCAGGTCGCAGCCGCGATCGCGCCCGGCCGCGAGAGCGATACATCAGGCACCGACTTCAACGGCCGTGCGGTGCTGACGGCCGCGAGCACCGTGCCGAAGCTCGGCTGGAGCGTGCTGTTCGAGCAGCCGACCACGCAGGCCTTGATGCCGATCCGCGACCAGCTCGTGCGCATCGCGCTGTTGATCGGCATGGGGCTCTTGGTCGCGATCCTCGCCGGCACGCTACTGGCGCGCCGCATGATCATTCCGATCACGGCGCTGCGCGACGGCGCCCACAAGCTCGGCGAGGGCGATTTCAGCCACCGCATCGATGTGCACACCTCCGACGAGCTGGAAGATCTCGCGGGCCAGTTCAACCGCATGGCCGGCCAGCTGCAGGAGACCTACACGGATCTCGAGACCAAGGTCGAGGCGCGCACCCGCGACCTCGCGCAGTCGATCAACGAGCTGAAGGTGCTGGAAGAGGTCGGGCGCGCGGTCTCGTCCTCGCTCGACCTCAACGCCGTGCTGCCGACGATCGCGGCGCGCGCGCTGGAAATCAGCCATGCCGATGCGGTGCTGATCTACGGCTATGAGGCCGAAGCCCGCCGCTTCAACCTGGTCGAGGCCGACGGCATCGACAAATCGGCCACCGGCGACCATGTCAGCATCGACGAAGGCGAGAACATCCTGAGCAATGCCGCCGCGAGTTGTGAGCCGATCGCGATTGCCGATCTCGCGCATGCTGCCGAGCAGCCGCTGCGCGACGTCGCGGTCGCCGCCGGCTTCCACTCCGTTCTGGTGGTACCGCTGGTCGACCAGCAAGGCACGCTCGGCGCGCTGGTGGTGCTGCGCCGTTCAAGCGGCGAATTCGAAGGCAGCCTCACCGGCCTGATGCGCACCTTCGCCAACCAGGCGGTGCTGGCGATGCGCAATGCGCGCCTCTTCACTGAAGTGGACCACAAGAGCCACGCGCTGGAGACCGCCAACGAGACCGTGCGCGCCCAGGCCGACAAGCTGCGCGAGCAGACCGAGCAGCTGAAGAACTGGAACAAGTCGCTGGAAGAGCGCGTCGCGACCCAGCTCGACGAGATCGAACGCATCCGCAAGCTCGAGCGTTTCCTGGCGCCTCAGGTGGCGCAGCTGATCGCGTCGTCCGACAGCCCGGAGGGGCTGCTGACCAGCCAGCGCCGCGAGGTGACCGTGGTGTTCTGCGACCTCCGCGGCTTCACCGCGTTCACGGAAGCGACCGAGCCGGAAGAGGCGATGAACGTGCTGCGCGAATATCACGCCGCGCTCGGCAAGCTGATCTTCAAGTACGAGGGCACGCTGGACAAATATGCCGGCGACGGCGTGATGATCCTGTTCAACGCGCCGATCCAGTTCGAGGACCACACCGCGCGCGCCGTGAAGATGGCGGTGGAGATGCGCGACACCATCGGCCCCTTGACCGAGCGCTGGCGCAACCGCGGGCATAGCCTGGGCTTCGGCATCGGCATCGCGCTCGGCTATGCCACGCTCGGCCAGGTCGGCTTCGAGCAGCGGCTGGAATACGCCGCGATCGGCAGCGTCACCAACCTCGCCTCCCGCCTGTGCGCCGAGGCCAAGCCCAACCAGATCGTGGTGAGCCGCCGCGTCTACGGCATGGTCGAGCAATGGGTCGAGGCGCGCGCGCTCGATGATCTCCAGCTCAAGGGGTTCAATCATCCCGTGCTGGCGATGGAGATTTTGTCGTGGCGCGAGGAGGTGGCGAATGTGGTGGATGCGTCGGCGGCGCGAAGGAGGATGTGAGTCCATCTTCAATCCGCGAGGGGAGCAAACTCTCTCCCCGAGTCGTCCCGGCGAAAGCCAGGACCCATACCGCGGAATCTATCGCAAGCGGGCAGTCTTAGTCCCGAACGACCAACCTTCGCCAAACTACCCCCTGGGGTAATGGGTCCTGGCTTTCGCCAGGACGACGGCGAGGGTCGTCGCATCATTCCCACATCTCTTTCACGAGCCACATCGCTGCTCACCGTGACTAACCCAGGCCTCAACGACGAGGCGGAGTTCGGATGGGAGATGGCCTGTGGTGTTTGCCTTGCCTTCGCGCGCGCCCATGTGTCATGCCCCGGCTCGACCGGGGCATCCAGTACGCCGGGGCTTCTCGATTCAATCACTGCTGTCTCGGAGTCCTGGATCGCCCGGTCAAGGCCGGGCGATGACAGCGGAGTGTGTGGTCAACAACGAGGCTCTCACGCAGCCCGCCCCGCTCACATCCCCCGCTTCGGCCCCATCGACTCGAACCCCGCCTTCTGCTCGTCGCTGAGATCGAATTCGAAATCGTCGAGGGCGTCGGCGACGCCTCCCACCGCCTGCTGCATCGTCTGCAGCCGCAGCTTCACGGCGGCGAGGCGGGCCTCTGGTGTTGCTTCGGCCTTCATCGGGCAGGCGCTCAGCGTCTGCATGGTGCGCAGCGTGGTGTCCTGGAGCACGTCGAGCCGGGCGCTGCCGGTGTCGTCGAGCTTCAAGGTGGACACGATGTCGGCGGCGGGCCATTGCTGCTGCACGAGCTGCTGGTACTGGCGCTGGGCCTGCACGTCATAGCGGGGATCGTAATTGGGATCGCAGGCTTTGGATGCCTGCGGCGCCTGGGCCGCCTGCGCATCCCGGTGCTGGCTTGATGCAAGCGCAGCACGGCGTTCGTCGGCGAGCGATTCGAGCTTTGCCTTCTGGCCGTCGTCGAGGAGGCCAACGAATTTATTCAGGGGCGCTGCCAGCGCGTCCGTGGCCTTGATCATCGCATCCAGCCGGGCCTGCATCACGCCGAGGCGTTCGGCCGCGGTGATCGGTGGCTGCGCCGGGCAGGCGGCGCGGATGGTGTCGCGCGCTGCAGTCCAGGCGGCTGCGAGATCGTCGAGCGCTGTGCGCTGCATCTCGTTCGGCTGTACGGCGCTCGCGATGCGCTCGACAGGCAGGCCGCCGGTGTCGCTGCTGTCGCAGACGGCCTCGACGGTCGGGACTCGTCGCGCGCGGCGGCCTCGCGGCACGGTGTAGGCCGCGAGCTCCGGCGCCGCATAGGGTGCGAAGATCGCGGCATAGATATCGCCATAGCCATAGAGCGAGAGGCTGGTCGTATCGCCAAAGATGATTGCCGTGGTGAGATCGTCATGCGCGAACGGCCAGAACACCGGGCCGATCCAGCCATAGCTGCCATCAGGATGACGCCACCAACCCTGTGGACGGCGGCCGCCGTGCCAGCCCGACAGCGCAGCCTGCGCCGTGATGGCCGCGCGCATCACGTAAGGATTTGCAGCCTGCCCGCGCTCGCCGCCCCTGGGATCCTGCGCGCTCATCGCAGCCGAGCGATAGCGGCTGCCGCGCACCGCCATGCGCGAATGGCGCAGCCGCGACAGGCCGATGACGTGGCCGACGGCGAAGCGGGCGATGCCGAGCGGACCGCCGCGCAATCCGAACTGCGCATTGGCCGTATCAGGCAACAGCACTGTCAGAAACGCGAAGACCGCGCCGGCCAGCGCCAGTCGCAAGCGCGATCTCGACATGACCATCGAGCTGACCACTGCGTTGACCTCCCAAGCACGCATCGCGTCTTAGGGAGAAGACGCGCCGGGGAACCAAATGTTCCGGGGCGAGACGGTCGAAGCGTCGCGGATGGAGATGCGGCGGCATCGGCACTTGGCTCCCTCTCCCGCTTGCGGGGGAAGGCTGGGGTGGGGGTGTCTCCGCAACGGGACAATCCCCAAGGGGAAAGAACCCTCACCCGCCACGCGCGGGACGATGCTTCGCATCGCCCGGGGCGTGTCGGCCTCTCCCGCAAGCGGGAGAGGCGAAGAACCGCCTCACTGCGCCTTTTGCGGCACCACGACGGTCTGGCCGGGATAGATCAGGTTCGGATTGCGGATCTTTTCGCGGTTGGCATTGAAGATCACCGCATAGCGGGCGCCGTCGCCGTAGGCGAGACGGCTCAAGGCCCAGAGGCTGTCGCCGCGGGAAATCACCCGGCTGCCTCCGGTCTCCGCCGTTACGGTGTTGAGCACGTCCGCCGGCGAGACCGCTGCGACAATCGCCGATGCGGCCGGCACCCTCGCCATCGACTTCGGTTTCGCCGTGCCCATCATGCGCGGCCGACCCGCCGACCGCTCCGGCGTCGAAGCCAGATGCGGCGCCGGCAGTGAGGCGACGACCTCCGGCTTGTCATCAGGTTTTGCCTGAGGTTTCGTGTCTTGCGGCTTTGCCTCGGGCTTCGCGGCCAGAGCGACACGCGCCGGCGGCGGTGCGGCCTCGGTGACCGTCACCGGCATGGTGCGGCTGGATTGCGTGACGGTGCCGTCGGGCGCGTGAGCGCGCAGCGCCAGCTCATAGCTGCCGGCGGGAAGCTTTGGCGGGGTCATCACGAACTGGCCGGACGCATCGGCCACCACGCTGTCGAGCGGCTGGCCGTCGCGCAGCAGCTCGACCTTGGCACCCGGTGCGGCCTGGCCCGCGATCACCGCGGCCTCGCCAAGATCGTCGACGCGGGCGACATCGAAGCGGGGGCCTGTGTCCGCAACCGAAGGCTGCGGCTTGGCCGGCGCGATCTCGGCCAGCGCGGCGACCTGCTTCTGGGTCTCCGCCAGCGCGCCGGCCTTCGCACCTTCCTTGGGCGCATCAGCTGTGACAGGCGCGGCGGAGGGCGCGGGAGCAACCGCGGCAAGCTTCGGCTCTTCGGCCTTCGGCTGCGGTTTGGATTCGAGCTTGGGTTCGACCTTCGGTTCGATCTTTGGCTCGATCTTGGGTTCGATCTTCGCCTCGGCCTTGGTTTCGGGCTTCGCTTCGGCCTTGGTTTCGGCCTTGGTTTCGGCCTTGGGCTGGATTTTCGCCTCAGGCTTGCCCTCGGGCTTTGCGACCGCGGATATTTCGGTCTTCGTGCCGCCGGGCAGCATGCGACGCAGCTCGGTCGGACCGATCACCAGCACGGTGCCGGCCACAGCAAGCAGACAGAACGCGATGAAGGCCTTGGATGCGGTAATCATCTGTCCTCAAACCTTGATCGAAAATCTCAGGGGTCGCAAATCAGCCGAGCGCAAATTGCGCCGTTTTGGCTGCGGCAGCAAGACTATCGAAGGGATGAACCGAGCTGGCCCGATCGGCGTCAAACCAGCGAGGTCGCCTCGAGCCCTTTTTCTTGAAGCCTGATGTCGGCCGCCATGTCCTGGGAATTTCACCATGACCGCATTTTGTCGCGCCGCGCCATGGCTGGCGCTTGCCCTGACGCTCGCCGCCGCTCCCGCAACTGCCGCCTCCAGCCCGCCGCCGGGGTTCGTTCTGACCGACGATGCCGACCTCGCCTTCACCTCGCCCGACGGTGCCACCAGGCTCGAGCAGTATGTGAAGGACGCCGGCGACTTTGACGTCAAATGGCAGGTCTGGGCCCGTCGCGGTGACCGGATGACCGAGCTGAAGCCGGAGCAGGGCTATGGCGCCGGCTTCCGCTTCACGGCAGACTCGCAATGGCTGGTGCGGATGCAGAAGACCGGTTCAGGCGAGCAGGACCTGTTTCTCTACCATGCCGAGAACGGCAGCTTCGTCAGTGCGACCAGGACAAAATCGCTCAGCGAGCTCGCCTGGGCCTATTTTTACGGTCGGCCGGAGACGAAGCGCTTCGCCAAGCTCGACTTCCACATCTCGGCCAATCTGTTGAAGGGGACGGAAGAGGCCTATCGCTGGCTCGGCGTCGACTGGCCCAACAACCGCTATCTCGTCATCAGCCTCGCCGGCCAATACGACAAGCATCCGAAGAACACCGTGATGAAGGGGCTGGGCGGCTGGCAATGCCGCTATGATCTCAAGACCGGGACATTCGACGTGCCCGCGATGTTCGCCAAGGAGAATGCGGACGCGCTGACATGGGAGGTGAAGCGGGAGTGACGGCAGCTCCAGAACGCACCAGTTTGGAGTTCCGCCAACCCTCTGATTTTGTTCCGATTCACACTTCACTAACCCTCAATGGTAACGGGGTCTTGTCGTTTTTGGCGCATCTTGCATCCTAGGGAGAGCTGGGATGGGCGCATCAATCCGATGGACCGCGCGACTGCGCGTGCTGCTTCGCCAATGGCGCGGCGCGCCGCTGACATGGCTGATCATCGGCGGCTTCGTGCTGATGGCGGCGATGGCCATCGGCACCGGGCTCACAGTTGACCGCTTCCGCCAGAACGCCATCGAGAGCGGCCGCGAAAGCCTGGAAAGCTCCGTCCGTCTGCTGGCCCGCCATTTCGACCGCGAATTCGCCGATTTCACGGTGCTCCAGAAGAGCATCATCGCGGAACTGGAAAGCCACGGCATCGATTCCCCCGATGTGTTCCGCAGCGAGATGGCGACGCTCGCGATGCATGAGGTGCTGCGCACCAAGGCGAGCGGCTGGTCCGACATTGCCGGCGCCAATGTGTTCGATGCGAGCGGCGCGCTGATCAACTCGTCGAAGCGCTGGCCGGTCGCCGATATTTCCGTCTCCGATCGCGGCTATTTCATCAGGCTCAAGAACGACCCGGCCCTGCAGGAAGAGATCGAGGTCGTGCCGGGGCGGTTCGGCAATGGTCCGGCGATCGTGTTCGCCCGGCGCGTGTCGGGACCCCATGGCGAGTTCCTCGGCGTGGTGTCGCGGGCGATCACGCCGGAGCAGCTCGAATCCTTCTTCGCCTCGACCGGCCTCGGCGAGGATTCCTCGATCGCGATGCACCACCAGAACGGCCAGCTGCTTGCGCGCGTTCCTCATGTCGACGCCATGATCGGGCAGAACTACCGCACCGGCTCGCCCGAGCAGAAGGCCGTGTTCGAGCGCAGCTTCGTCACGACGCAGCTCGAAAGCCCGATCGACGGCAAGGAGCGCATCGTCGCCTCGCGCATGCTGACCGGCGAGCCGCTGGTCGTGGTCGCCACCAGATCGCTGGACGCAACGCTCGCCACATGGCGCACGCAAACCAAGTTCTTCGTCACCGTGGCCGTGCTCTCGATCGGCCTGCTCGTGCTGACGCTGTTCCTGATCTTCCGCCAGGTCACCAACCGCGTCTCGCTCGAGAAGCAGCGGCTGGACACCGCCATGAACACGATGACGCAGGGCCTCTTGATGTTCGACCAGGACGAGCGGCTCATCGTCTGCAACCGCCGCTACATCGACATGTACGGGCTCTCGACCGCGGTGGTGAAGCCCGGCGTGGATTTCCGCGACGTGATCCAGCATCGTGCCGACACCGGCTCGTTCGAGGGCGACGTCGACGCCTATTGCGACAGGATCCTGAGCCAGGTCGGGCTGACGCAGAGCAGCATCGTCGAGACCACCGACGGCCGCCTGATCGAAATCAAGAACCATCCCGGCGCGGCCGGCGGCTGGCTCGCCACCCATGACGACGTCACCGAGCGCATCCGCGCCGACGAGCGCATCGCGCATATGGCGCATTACGATGCGCTCACCGACCTGCCCAACCGCGTGCTGATGCGCGGCCATCTGGAGCGCCGCGTCGCGGAGCTCAGCCACGGCAAGCCGTTTGCGATCCTCTATATCGACGTCGACGAGTTCAAGGGCGTCAACGATTCGCTGGGCCACGAGGTCGGCGACGAATTGTTGCGCCAGGTCGCGAGCCGCCTGCGCGCCTGCGTCAGCGGCAACGATCTGGTGGCGCGGCTCGGGGGCGACGAGTTCGCGATCGTCAAGGCCGGCACCAGCGACCAGGCCGAGCTGAGCTCGCTGGCCGAACGGATCCTGACGTCGCTGCGCCTGCCTGTCGATTGCAAGGGCCAGGAGATCACGACCGATGCCAGCATCGGCATCGCGGTCGCGCCCGACCACGGCGACATCATCGACGACCTGCTCAAGCGCGCGGATCTCGCAATGTATGCGGCGAAGTCGGAAGGGCGCGGCACCTTCCGCATCTTCGTGCCCGAATACGACGCCAAGGCGCGGCAGCGCCGCCAGCTCGAGCTCGACTTGCGCCAGGCGCTGGCCCGCCGCGAATTCGAGGTGCATTACCAGCCGCTGGTCGATCTCTCCGCCAATGTCGTGACGGGATGCGAGGCGCTGCTCCGCTGGCGCCATCCGGAGCGCGGCATGGTCTCGCCCGCGGACTTCATTCCGGTCGCCGAGGACACCGGCCTGATCGGCGAGATCGGGGAATGGGTCTTGAGACAGGCCTGCACGGAAGCAGCCTCATGGCCAGGCGACATCCACATTGCGGTCAACGTCTCCCCGGTGCAATTCCGCTCCAAGACGCTGGCGCTGAAGGTTGCGGCTGCGCTCGCCGAGTCGGGCCTCGCGCCTGAAAGGCTCGAGCTCGAGATCACCGAGACCGTGCTGATCCGTGACGACGAGGAGGCGCTGACCATCCTGCAGCAGCTGCGCGAGCTCGGCGTGCGCATCGCGCTCGACGATTTCGGCACCGGCTATTCGTCGCTAAGCTATCTGCACCGCTTCCCGTTCGACAAGATCAAGATCGACCGCAGCTTCATCAGCGACATCGGCCAGTCCGAGGACTCCTCGCCGATCGTGCAGGCCGTGGTGCACATGGCCGCCGCCCGCCACATGGCGACGACAGCCGAAGGCGTCGAGACCGAGGCCCAGCGCGAGGTGCTGCGGCAGCTCGGCTGCAGCCAGATGCAGGGCTGGCTGTTCAGCCCGGCGGTGCCGGCCGCGAAGCTGAAGCAGCTGCTGTCGAAGCAGGCGGCTGCGGCTTAAACGTACCTCGCCTGGACCGTCATGGGGGCTCATTCAATAACGTCGTCGGCGAGATGCAGCAAAGCGTCAGGTATCGTGACGCCGAGCGCTTTGGCCGTTTTCAGATTCAACACCAGCTCGAATTTCGTCGGTTGCTCGACAGGCAGATCCGCCGGCCGCGCTCCCCTCAGAATTCTGCCGACATATCCTGCGGCCTTTCGCACCAGATCGCGTTGATCGGTCCCGTATGAGGCGAAGAAGCCGGCATCTGCCGTTTCATGAGACCAGCCGAAGACGGGCAGACGGCGTTCGACGCACTGCCTTGCGATCGCTGCGCGATTCCGGAACATGAATCCATCGCCCGCGACTGCGACGGCCTGAACTCCCTTGCCGACGGCATCGGAGAAGGTTGGCTTGAACTCGTCCGGAAGCCGGACCGGCATCTGGGTGAGATCGAGCTGCAACGTTTGCGCCGCGGAGATCGCTTGCGCCAGATAGCGCGATGACAAGTGATCATCGGGATTGAAAAGCATCCCGACATGCTTCAGATCGGGAAGCGCCCTGCGCAGGACCTCCAGACGCTTTCCCATGAGATCGCCCGAATAGTTCGAAAAGCCCGTCGCGTTGCGGCCTGGGGCCGCGAGGCTGTCGACCAACTTCATCGCGACGGGGTCGGCCACAATCGTGAAAACGATCGGAATGGTCTTGGTGGCTTCCGCCAGATAGGGTGTGCTGAGGCTGCCAACTCCAACCAGCACATCAGGCTGCAGTGCGATCAATTCGGCGGCAAAGCTTCTGAAGCGCTCGGGACTTTCGCTCGGGAAACGCTGTTCCAGCTTGATCGTGTCGCCGTCGATGTAACCCTCGTCGCGAAAGCCCTGCAGCAGAGCCGAGTAGTACGGCTCCTCTTCGCTCGGCGCTCCCGCGTGCCACAAGACTCCGACGGTCGGCGGCCTTCGCGCCTGCGCCGAGTTTGCGAGGGCTCCCCAGACCAGGCAGCTTGCAGAAAGGGCGACGAACTCCCGGCGTCTCATCCGCTCCCATCCCTCTCTTACGATGCGTGGCTCAACCGCACATCGATCTCCTGACGGAGCAGGCCGAAATCAATGGGCTTGGTCAACAGACCGGCCGCGCCGAGTTCAGCCGCTTTCCTTTTCGTCCCGTCGTCGCCATAGGCGGTGATCATGATGACAGGCACATTGGGCCGCGCCGTCTTCACCTGGGCCAGCATCTCCAATCCACTCATGCCGGGCATGTTGATGTCCGACAGAATCAGGATCAGCGACGGATCGGCGATGGCCTTGACCTGTTCGAGCGCCGCCAGCGCCGAATTGGCAAATTCCATCACGAACCGGCTGGCACGCAGATCGCGCCGGAAATGCTGACGAAACATGCTCTCGACGTCCGGCTCGTCGTCGACCACGAGAATGTAAGTGCTCACCTTGCTTCTCCGGGTAGCTTTTGCGCTGCGCTCTTGCGCCGCAGGGTGACGATGAACTCGGTGAATTCGCCCGGCTCCGTCTCGACCGCGATCGAGCCGCCGTGTTGCTTCACGATGATGTCGTGACTCATCGACAACCCCAATCCAGTGCCTTCGCCGGCGGGCTTGGTCGTGAAGAACGGATTGAAGATCTTCTCCCTGGCCTCGGGCGGAATGCCGGTGCCGTTGTCGCGGATACGGATTTCGACTTGATCACCGCGCGCGCGGGTGGTCGCCGTCACCAGAGGCTTGAAGTCCGCCGCTTCGCTCGGCGCCGCCTTGCGCTTGCTGACGGCGTAAAATCCGTTCGAAATCAGATTCAGCAGCACGCGCGTGATTTCCTGCGGGAACACCTCGACCAGGCCCGCGACGGGGTCGAAATCGCGCTGAAGTGTCACCTGGAACGCGGCGTTCTCCGCCCGCGCGCCGTGATAGGCGAGGTTCAGGCTCTCGTCGACCAGCGCGTTGATGTCGGCCGGGCGGTGATCGCCAGAACCTTCGCGCGAATGCAGCAGCATGTTCTTGACGATGGAGTCCGCGCGCTTGCCGTGTCGGACGACCTTGGCCAGATTGTCCTTCAAAAGCTCCGTCAGCTCGTCGATGTCCTTGCGAAGCTCCTCGGCCAGCTCCGCCTTCGCAAGAAGGTCCTTGAGCTCGTCGGTGAGATCGAGCGAAAGCGCCGAAAAATTATTGACGAAGTTGAGCGGGTTCTTGATCTCGTGCGCGATGCCTGCGGTGAGCTGGCCGAGCGACGCCAGCTTCTCGGTCTGGACCAGGCGGTCCTGCGCGGTGCGGAGGTCTTCAAGCGAGTGCTCGAGCTCGCGCGTCTTCGCCTGCACTTGCTCGAACAGGCGGACATTGCCGAGCGCGATCACTGCCTGGTCGGCAAAGGTTTTCAGCAGGGCGATCTGCTTGCCGCTGAACGGATGCACTTGGGTGCGACGCAGCACGATTGTTCCGATGCTCTCGCCCTTGCGCAACAGGGGCACGCTCAACATGGTGCGAACGCCGATACGACGAGCCGCGAGTTGTCCTGCCGGAACCTGCTCGCCCTGTTTGGATAAGACGTCGTGGATGTGCACGGACTCCCGATCCACGAAGGCGCGCCCCGCGGCCGAAGCCCGGTCTATGGGCCACTTTTCCACGTTGAACTCAAGTGGTCCATGATGGGCGCTGAAACGAAGATATTGCCCATCACTGAGATAGACGATCGCATCATCTGCTTCGCAGAGTTCGCAGGCGTTCTCGACAATCGCCTTCAGCACCGGTGCCACGTCGGTCGGCGACGAGGCGATGACGTTCAGGATGTTGGCGCTTCCGGTCTGGTAGGTCAGCGCCTCCGAGAGATCGCGTGTCTTGGCCTGGATCTCGTCGAGCAGCCGGGCGTTCTCGATGGCGATCACCGCCTGGTCGGCAAACGTCTGAACCAGATCGATCTGGCGATCCGTGAACGGTCCTGGAACCTGGCGCGTCAGCGTCATCACGCCCTCGACCTTGCCGTCGCGAAGCAGCGGCACGCTGAGCGCCGCGCGGATGCCGGCGAGCGGCGTCGCCGGAAGGTCCACTTCGGGATCGGCCAGCACGTCGGCAACAGCGGCGACCTTGCCGGTTGCGATCGCCCGGGCCGTCGCGGTGTTCCGACCTGCTCGCTGGGGATGATCTTCCAGCCACTTCAGCCATACGGGATTTGAATCGCCGCGGGACGAGGCGCGATAGCGGAAGACGTCACCGTCACGCAGGAAGATGGCGCCGTTCGAGGTGCCGCTCAACTCGACCGCGGAATGCGTCAGTGTCTCGAGCACCGTCTGAAGATCGAAGGCGGAGCGGCTGATGACCTTGAGCACGTCGGCGGTCGCAGTCTGCTGTTGCAGCGCCTCCGCCAGATCGCCCGCCTTGGACTGCACCTCGTCGAACAGGCGTACGTTCTCGATCGCGATCAGGGCCTGGTCGCGGAACGATTCGGCCAGTGCAATTTCATTTTCTCCAAACATGTTCGGGCGCGTTCCGGCGACCGAAAGCAGACCGATGCACTTGTTGTCGCGAAGCAGTGGCATGAACAGCGCGGTTTGAAGCCCCAGTCTGTCGCGGATCATACGTTCGTGGGGCGGCAGTTCGAGCAGCGACCAATCGGGCAGATGCACAGTCTCCTTCTGGACGATTGCCCGCGAGGGGAAGTTGGCTGCGGGGTCGATCTTGACGCGCGGCGTGTTGGCAAGCGGAAGCCGACCCTCCGCGCCCCACCAGGTCACGGTCCAGAAGCACTCGTCGTCGCAGCGTTGAATGAAGGCGCGGTGGCACCCGAGCAGCCGGATGGCCGTCTGGGCAATTACGTCGAAGACCGGTTGGGCATCCGTCGGGGACTGGCTGATGACGCGCAGGATATCGGAGGTCGCCGTCTGCCGGGCCAGCGCGTCCCTCTTTTCGTTGAACAGCCGCGCGTTCTCGATCGCGATCACGGCCTGGTCGGCCACGCTCTGCAGCAGCGCAAGCTCCTCGTCGGTGAAGGGCAGGAGCTGATCGCGAAAGACGATGAGCGCGCCGATCGCTCTGCCCTCGCGTCGCAGCGGCGTGCCGCACACGACGCGGGCGCCCCCGGCCCGGGCATGGGGCAGGCCCGGGAAGTCGGCCATCGAGGGATCGAGATGATCGAGGTCCGGAATGTGGATTTGCCTGTTCTCGGCAACCACGGTGCCGGGCAGATTTCGTCCGCCGACCTTAATGTTGGAGCGCGGATAGGCCGAGCCGATACGCTGCGCGATCGAGCCGACGCGATATTCCTGCGTGAACTCGCGACCTTCGGCGAGTTGCACCGACACGCTTGGTGCCGCGAACAGCCGTGCCATGGTCTCGGCAATCTGTTGCAAGGGACGCGCGACGTCGCCGCCGGCCTCGGCGATCGCGCGCAGGATCTCGGCGCTGGCCTGTTGCTGCAGCCGGGCGGCCTCCAGCAGAATTTTCAGCCGCGCATTTTCTGCCGCGACCGAGGTCTTCTGCTCGCGCGGCGCGGCCTTGGCGCGTGGCGCGGCCTTGGCGCGTGGCGCCGGCTCCCGGAGGCCGGGCTTTTTGACCCTGGATGTGGGTGGACGCGCCGAAGACTTCGAGCCCGATCGCCCTCGCTTCATCGCTGTCTCCGGCTCACGCGTTCAAACCGTCCGACAGCGTCTCCGGCAAGCGGCATCCGCAATGAATGAGTGACCCAATACTGCCGCACGGCAATGTCCGTAAGCAAAATGGCGGCGCCGCATCCGGCGCAGTCAAGAATGGCATTCAGCCTATCGTCCGCGGGACCGTTTGTGAACAGTCCGGTGTGGCCAGGATTGGCAATGTTTGCGCATTTCAAAGGCCGCGCCGTCCGGAAAATAGGATCGAACCGAGCAGTTTGCGGTTATAGCGCTGCTGCAACGACCGGAACCCGACCGGCGGACGTCAGCCGACATTGCATCACGCGCACTTGCAGGCCGCTTTCGCCTGCGCGCGTGCGCGTCTGCGCAGACAGAGCGAGGCGACATGGCGAATGCGCATCTCCGGATGACCCTCTTCATTGCTGTTGCCGCCCTGACCGGTCCTCCCGCGAACGCCCGCGACGATGGCCGCTTTGCGAACTCACCGCTCAAGGGCTGGTTCGAGAGCCTGCACAGCAAGGGCGGCGGTCCCTGCTGCGCGGACGCCGACGGCACCGCGCTCGACGACGTCGATTGGGACACGCGCGGTGGGCACTACCGCGTCAGGATCCAGGGCGAATGGATCGAGGTGCCTGACGACACCGTGATCACTGAGCCGAACCGCGTCGGCCGCACCATCGTCTGGCCTTACTACATCAACGGTCGCGCCGTCATCCGCTGCTTCATGCCCGGCAGCATGACGTGAGGCTTATCCTCCGTTGTCATTCCGGGGCGCGCCGCGAGGCGCGAGCCCGGAATCCATTCATCCACCGACTCTGCGGCTCGATGGATTCCGGGTTCGATGCTGCGCATCGCCCCGGAATGACAGCTTTCGGTGGGTAAAGCCGCCGCTCTGCGAGCGCCGGTGGATGCTTTTCCCAACCTCGGACTGCCCCCAACTACTTTTACCGCATCTTGTATTCGCGCGGCGCTTCCATATCTCATCGGCATGATGAAGCTCACACGCGTTCAGGACCAGGCCATCCAGGCGCTGATGGCCGGCATTGTCGGCGCCGAGACGTTCGATCACGTCTTTGCGGGCATCCGCTTCGACGAGATCGAGGGCACGATGCTCTACGCTTTCGCCAGGAACGAGGACGTCGCCTCCGACATCGAGGACAGCTACTCGCCGCTCATCGCCGCCGTCGCGTCGCGGGTGATGAACCGGCAGGTCGATGTCGTCGTCGTGATGCCCAAGGTTTTGCAATAGCGTCTTGACGCAACCCAGCGCCTGCATGGGCGGGGCGTGACCTCGCGATATTTCCACGTTACCCTCTTGCGACAAGAACAAGAGGAAACGCCAATCGTGTACGACTACATTATCGTGGGCGGCGGCTCGGCAGGGTCCGTGCTGGCCCACCGGCTCTCCGCCAGGAGCGCCAACAAGGTCCTGCTCTGCGAAGCCGGACAGGACACACCACCCGGCAACGAGCCGGCCGAAATCAGAGACAGCTATCCGGGCACCGCCTATTTCGATCCGCGCTTTCACTGGACCGAGCTGAAGGTCACGACCCAGGTCGTCAGCCACAACAATCCGAACGAAGCGCGTCCGCCCTTGCGCAAATACGAGCAGGCCCGCGTGCTCGGCGGCGGCTCGTCGATCAACGGCCAGATGGCCAATCGCGGCGCGCCGACCGATTATGACGAATGGCAGGCGCGGGGCGCCGAGGGCTGGGCATGGGCCGACGTGCTGCCCTTCTTCAAGAAGGTGGAGCGCGATCTCGATTTCGACGGCCCGTATCACGGCAAGGACGGGAAAATTCCCGTCCGCCGCATTCCCAGGGAGCACTGGACGAAGCACTCGCAGGCGTTCGCCGACGCCTTCGATCAAGCCGGCCATCCCTACGTGGCCGACCAGAACGGCGAGTTCGTCGACGGCTATTTCGCGGTGACGCATTCCAACCAGGCCGAGCAGCGCGTCTCGGCCGCGATGGGCTATCTCGATCGCGACACCCGCAAGCGCGCCAATCTCACCATCTCCACCAACACGCAGGTTCGAGAGCTGATCTTCGAAGGCACACAATGCGTCGGCGTGAAGGCTGACATCGACGGACGCGAGCAGGAATTCCGCGGCCGCGAGATCATCCTCTCCTCGGGCGCGATCCATTCGCCCGCGCATCTCCTGCGCGCCGGCATCGGTCCGGTGGGCCACCTCAAGGACATGGGCATTCCGGTGCTGATGGGGCTCGCCGGCGTCGGCCAGCGCCTGATGGACCATCCTTCGATCTCGCTGTCGTCCTTTGTTCGCCGCGGCGCGCGCATGAACGAGCACACCAGGCGGCACATGCAGCTTGGCCTGCGTTACTCGTCGGGACTTGAAGGCGTGCCGAAGGGCGACATGTTCGTCGTCGTGCTCTCCAAATCGGCCTGGCACGCGGTCGGCGCGCAGATCGGCTCGCTGCTCACCTTCGTCAACAAGACGTATTCCGAGACGGGACAGGTGAAGCTCGCCTCGCGCGAGCCCACGGCTGAACCGATCGTCGAGTTCAATCTGTTGTCCGACCGGCGCGACCTCGACCGCCTGATGAGCGGCTTCCGCAAGATGGCGGCGATTCAGATGAGCGACATCGTCAAGAAGGTCACGGACAAGCCGTTTCCGGCCGCCTACACCGACAAGGTGCGCAAGATCGGCGTGGTCAACACCCAAAACAAGATCCTGACCAGGGTCGCCGCGGCCATGATGGACGGGCCGGCGGCGCTGCGCCACTACCTGATCGACAATTTCGTGGTCGAGGGCTTTACCTTCGATGACGTGATCAACAACGACGAGGCGCTGGAAGCCTTCGTGCGCAAGGCCACCATCGGCGTGTGGCACGCCTCCTGCTCATGCCGCATGGGCCGGGCCGACGATCCGATGGCCGTCGTCGACACCCAGGGCCGGGTCAAGGGCATTCAGGGCCTGCGCGTCGTCGACGCCTCGATCTTCCCGGTGGTGCCCTGTGCCAACACCAATTTTCCGGTGCTGATGTCGGCGGAGAAGATCGCTGCGGCGATGATGCAGTGATGCGCAGCGGAGGAGCGAATTACTGGGCCTCGGCGAGCTTCGATCTGGATGACGGCATCTGCGCAGCGGTTGCCGGAAGCACGATCACTTTCGCTCCGACTTTCACCCGCTCATAGAGGTCCACGACGTCCTCATTGGTCAGCCGGATGCAACCCGACGAGACCCGCTTGCCGATCGTATCCGGCTTGTTGGTGCCGTGGATCCTGAATTCGGTCTCGCCGAGATACATGGCCCGGGCGCCGAGCGGGTTGCCTGGGCCGCCTGCCATGAACCGCGGCAGATAAGGCTGGCGCACAAGCATCTCCGTGGGCGGACGCCAATCCGGCCATTCCGTCTTGCGCGCCACCGTCTGCTCACCGGACCAAGTGAAACCTTCGCGGCCGACACCGATGCCGTAGCGCAGCGCCTGCGTGTCGTTCAGAACGAAATAGAGGAACGTGTTCTTGGTATCGACGATCACGGTGCCAGGCGTTTGATGGCTGGTGTAGTCAACCACCTGGCGGACAAAGGCGCCGGGACCCTCAGCGGCTTTTGGTGGCTCGACCAGAGGCGCCGGGGTCGGGGCTGGAGCTGGAATCGGCGCCGCAGCCGGCGCCGCGACATGAGCAGGTGTTGCCACGTAAACCGGCGAGGACGACGCCTGAGCCTGGTGCTGGGACGGCTTCTGTGTCGATTGCACACCCGCAGGGCGAGACAGCAAACTGTACCCCACGATGGCGATGGCGACAGCGCCTATGGCAACTCTCGCGGCCATGGGTAGTGCGAGTGCTTTCGCCGTTCCACGTTTGGCCCGCTTACCCATGTCTTTCCCCGGATCACGCTGTCAGGGGAGAGGTAACCCAGCAAAATTTAAGAAACTTCAAAGCGATCTGGCTCGGGACGGGAACCGTTAGCGGTGGTTAACCCTGAACTCTCATTTAGCAATATCAACGCCGTGCAGCGCACGTGGGAGCGCGGCCAAGGCCGACTGCTCGACACCAAGGACACGGTCCACGGGACCGGGGTAGCGGCGCCAAGGAACTGCCGTTCCCTGACGATCGCTTGGCCGGGGCCTGCGACTTAAACAATAGCAGGCAAAGCTTAGCGCTTTCGTGTGTTGGTCGGCGAGACCTTGGGGCCGGGTTGATCGGCTTGACCGGTGTGGCGCTTTGCCACGACATCTTCATCGCGCCCGCCTTCGCGCGGACGCGGCGGCGACTTGGGCTGGCCGGCCTGGCCGCCGTGCTTGCCGCCCATGTCGGGCTTGCCTTCGAGGTCATTTTCGCGGGGCATGCCGCACCAATGCACAACGCCGGCAATGGTTCGTAATTTTGCTCGCGCGCCATTCGGCTGTGAACGAGTTCACAGCCGCGTCGCCTTTTGCGGTGCACGATGGCCAGCGCGCCTCTATCTTTCGACGGATTTGGCTTGATGCGGAAGCAACTCGTCGCCTGGACCATCCTGACATCAGCCATTGTGGCGGTCGCCGTGTGGACCGTGCTCGGTCCGCCCGACCATGCAGCCGGCCCGCATCTGCCCTCGCGCGACCTGACGGCGGCGGTGCATTAGCGGCGGCCGGACGAAACGATACGATTTCGGCATCGATCGATCCCATCTGGATTTTGGTGCCGGGGAATACGAGCCGCTATCCTCTGCCGCAAAAACGACAACGCCACATCGGCAGGAGGGCGCCCTTGAACGAACCGATACGCCAAATCGCATCGAAATCGTCGCACGCAGCGATCGTCACCACACTCTTCACTGCATTTGCCCTTGTCTTGGGAGCCCGCGCCGGCATGGCCGAAACCTTCGCCTATGTCGGCAATGCCGACAGCAACGACATCAGCGTGTTCAAGATTGCCGAGAACGGCGAGATGACGCCGGTGCAGACCGCCGCCTTCACGGGCGTCGAAAAGCCGGGCGCCTCGACGCCGCTTGCGATCACGCCGGACCATCGCGTGCTGATCGCCGGCATCCGTTCGCAGCCCTTTGTTGCGGTGAGCTTTGCGATCGACCAGAAGACGGGCCTCCTCAGCCATATCGGCAACGGACCGCTCGCCGACAGCATGGCCAACATCGCCACCGACCGCGGCGGCAAGGTGTTGTTCAGCGCCTCCTATGGCGGCAACAAGGTCGCACTGAATCCGCTTGCCGCTGATGGCGTCGTCGGTGAGCCCAGGCAGGTGATCCCGACCGGGCTGAATGCGCATGCCTTCCTGCCTTCGCCCGACAATCGCTTCGTGTTCGCGACCAATCTCGGTTCGGACCAGGTGCTGCGCTTTGCGTTCGATGCGGGCACCGGCGCGCTGACGCCGAGCGATCAGCCTGCCGTCAAGACGCCGGAGAAATCCGGGCCGCGGCACTTCGTGTTCCACCCCAATGGCAAGTTCGTCTATCTCGTTCACGAGCTGAACGGCGACGTCGCAGCGTACGGCTACGAGGCCAAGAGCGGCGCCTGGAACGAGATCCAGCGCACCACTGCGCTGCCCGAGGGCTTCAACGGCAAAGACTCTGGTCAGAAGCCTTGGGCTGCCGACATCCACATCACCCCGGACGGCCGCTTCCTCTACGCCTCGGAGCGCACCACCAACACGCTCACCGCCTACAAGGTCGATGGATCATCCGGCAAGCTGACCACTGTTGGCAGCGTGCCGACCGAGAAGCAGCCGCGCGGCTTCAACATCGATCCCACCGGCCACTACCTCGCCGCCGTCGGCGAGCTCTCCGACGGCATGACGGTCTATGCCATCGACCAGAGCAGCGGCGCGCTGAGCAAGCTGAAATCCTACGCCACCGGCAAGAAGCCGAACTGGGTGGAATTTTTGACGCTGAAGTGAGGGGTGAGGTCCGCCGGCTTGCTCCGCCTCTCCCGCTTGCGGAAGAGGCCGACACGCTCCGGGCGATGCGAAGCATCGTCCCAGGCGTGGCGGGTGAGGGTTCTTTCCTCTTGGGGATTGTCCCGTTGTGGAGACACCCTCTCCCCGACCCTCTCCCGCAAGCGGGAGAGGGAGCCGACTGGCAATGCCGCGGCATCGTGCTCACCATTTGCGATTGCCCTGCCCTAGACGTGGAACAGCGAACCTCTTTGCCTTTCCGAAGACTAATTCAACAGGCGGTGTCGCGCCGCCTGCGCTGCGGCATTTCTCATCCGGTCAGCCCATGGCCCGCCGCCGTCGCTTCTGCTATCGATGAAGGCCTTACCGCCTAGAGCCTTGCGACCAACCGGAATGACCGATGCGTTCATTGCCTGCGCGTTCCCTATCCCAGACTTTCGTTGCCCTTGCTGGCCTCGCGCTGGTCTCCGCCCTGCCCGCGCGCGCGGCCGATGACGACGCGCCCAAGGGGCCGGCGGTCACGGTGTTGAAGGCGGCCAAATCCTGCTTCTCCGACATCGTCGAGGCCACCGGCTCGATCATCGCCCGCGAGGAGACCTCGGTGCGGCCCGAGCGTCCGGGGCTGAAAGTGACGGACGTGCTGGCCGAGGCCGGCGACACCACGACGGCGGGTCAGGTGCTGGCGCGGCTGGCACTGCCCGAAGGCGGCACGCTCCAGGTCACGGCACCCGTGGCGGGCATCATCGCCACCTCGACCGCGCAGATCGGCGCGCCTGCCTCGGCCAAAGGCGAGGCGCTGTTCACAATCGTGGCCCGCAGCGAATACGACCTCGTCGGCCTGGTCGCGACCAACGATGTCCGCAAGCTCGCGGTTGGTCAGCCTGTCACCGTGCGCATTGCCGGTGCCGGCGATATCGACGGCAAGGTGCGCCGCATCGGCCCGACCGTCGAGCCGAACATCCAGCAGGGCATGGTCTATATCGGCATCTCGTCGCAGAGGCGGCTGTTGCTCAATGCCAGCGGACGCGCGCTGATCAAGACCGGGCAGAGCTGCAACGTCGCGGTGCCGCTGACAGCGGTGCAATATTCATCCGCCGGCACCGTGGTGCAGGTGATCCGCCGCAATCGCGTCGAGACCAAGCGCGTCGAGATCGGATTGATGTCGGGCGGCAATATCGAAGTGCGCGATGGACTGAACGAAGGCGACATCGTCGTCGCCCGCGCCGGCGCGCTGCTGCGCGAAGGCGATCCGGTGCGGCCGGTGATGGCGAGCGAAGCGGCGAAGTAGGGGCAAACGTCATAGGGTGGGTTAGCCGAAGGCGTAACCCACCTTTTTGGTTTCAAAGCTGACGAGAGAGAAGTGGTGGATTACGCCTTCGGCTAATCCAACCTAGAAGACCGGCGAAAAAACCTAGCCGCCGGCCTGGTCGAAATGCACGTCCTCGAGCAGCGAGGACGACACGGTCGGGACCTGGTCGCCTTCGGAGGCGCGGGCGATGGCGACGCGGGTCTTGTTGAAGACGCTTTCGGCGGTGCCTTGCGCATTGAGGTTGTTGAGCAGTTCGGTGACCAGTGTCGAGTGCTCGCCCTTGCCGTCGTCGACGACCTTGCCGGGTGAAGCGGACGACAGGATCAGCGCGTTGTCGGGCGTGCCGATCGGCGCGAGGCCGTGCGAGTAGGACCGGAAGCGGCGCTCGTAAGGATTGCGGCGTGAGGCATCGACCACGACGAGCTTGGCCTTGGCGCCCTGCTCCTTCATCATCTCGAGCACGCCTTCGATCGAGATGCCCTGGCGGCGGACGTCGCGTTCCTTCCAGATCACGGCATCGACAGGCAGCATGTAGCTCTCGCGGCCAGCCTGCACGCCATAGCCGCCGAAGAACAGCAGGACGGTGGTGTCGCGCTTGATGCGGGACTTCAGGCGGTTGACGGCGCGGACCATGTCGTCCTTGCTCGCGTCTTCCACCATGTCGACGTCAAAACCGTTCTTGCGCAAGCTGGAGGAGAGCGCGCGCGCGTCGTTGATCGACTGCGTCAGCGGCGCGCTGGCGTCGGGGTAATGACCATTGCCGATGACGAGCGCGAGACGCGAGGAGGTCTGGCTGACCGAGCCGGTGACCTGGTCGGTCGAAACGGCCTTGGCGGCGTCGAGCGCGCGCATGTTGAGGGCAGCATGGGCGCCGATCGCCAGCGACACCGTGCCGATGAGGGCCGCGGCGAGCGCAATCGAGCGTCGGGAAATGTCGAGCTGCCTAACATTCATCTCGGTTCATTCCTGTCAGTGCCAAAGACCGTCCAAGCGCGCGCACACTGTTTGAGTAGCGCGATGGCGTCTTTAGGTTTGAGGGATCGGCCGGGGGAGTGCCCCCGAATTGCGCGCAATTTGCGGCGCCGCACCAAATAAACCCTTAACCTGAGATCGCCAGCCCGGCAATAGATTGTCCAAAATTTGATCTAAGGCACTGAATCTATTTGGTAATACTGGATCGGAATTTCTCCTTTTTCAGGTATCCCCGTAGCCTTCCGGAGGCTGACCATGCATCCCTCGTGCCTGATATTTCCGTGACGTCAGTCACATTTGAATTTCCTGCGAATCCGGGTAGCTTTTTCAACGACTTGCGGGGGGCGGGTCATCGACCTGGCCTCCCGGATAAGTCCCCCGCGACCAGGTATTTCATGAGCTTTCATTATTTCGCAGGTGCCGCGTGCCGTGCGCTGACGGCCCGCAAGGACGGCCCCTCGCTTTACGACGTCTGTGATCCCTTGATGTCTGCTACCGCCGGCGGAGATCCGCATCTGGCGAAATTCTACAAGACCGCGCTGGGAAATCCCGCGCTGCGGATGCTGCTACGCCGTGCCGGCCTCCCCGAGCTGCGCGACGAGGCGAGGCTCGCCCGGCTGCGCGAGGCCTTGGTCCGTGCCCGCGACGATGCCGAGCCCGACTGGGCGGCGGTCGGCGCGCCGGTCGCCGAACTCGTCGACACCATCGCGCTCGACCATCCCAAGCCGCCGCCGGCCGCGTTCGTCGGCGCGATGCCGGCACTGGTGCAGATCGACGGCGCGATCCGCGATTGCGCACAGCATCTGCTCGGCTCTTACCGCAAGAACGGCTTCCTGCCGACCTATGCCGCCTTCAACCTGATCGGCGATCCGGACTTCCGCGGGCGCGAGCTGATCATGGCGCTCACCGGCTTGAATGCACGCGGCTACAAGAACTCCTCGCTGCTGTTCAACCTCGCCCGCATCTTCATCGCGCGCTCGCCCGCGCGCGCCGTGGTCAATCCACCCTGGAGCGGCATCGCCGAGCCGATGTGGGAGCCGGTGCAGATCCGCCACCGCTCGGCCTATTACGATGCCTTCTTCATCGAGGCGTTGCTGGGCTACGTCGAAAGCGGGCTCGCGTCGCCGGCCGACAAAGCCGCCGCCGAGCGCGCCATCGCCGACATGGTCGATTTCTGCGTCAACATCAGCCGCGAGGAAGTGGAGGGCGCAGATGGCGCGCGCTTCAACGTCATCACGGCGCTCGCGCCGGCGCCGCATCCGCGCTTCTCCCGCTATTTCGCCCAGATCAAGCAGGATCTCGGCTTTGGCGTCTATGTACCTGACTGCGACACCACGGCGTGCTCGATCTCGGCTGCGACGCAGGCCGGCTGCACCGATCCGATCATCGACCAGCCGCTTTTGGATTTCTACGCGGGCTACCAGGTGTGGGCCGGCGTCAACGAGCCGCGCGTGACGGTGCCGCTCAACGATAACATCGATTACGAAGGCGGCGTTGCCACCTGGATCGACAATCTCCGGGGCGAGCGCCCCTACGGCAACGATCTCGATCCGACGCTCAATCTCGACATTCTCGAGGTGAGCTTTCGCAACCTGGCGCGCTGGAAGATCCTGGAGACGCCGGCACGGCTCGCGACCGTGCATCGTATCATCGGCTTCCAGAAGCGCCTGGCGGCGAGCGGCGCCTTCGCCAATCCGCGCTCGCACATCTATTATCTGCCGGAGCTCTACTGCGCCTATTTCGGCCGCTGTTATCAGGCCTTCCTGGCTTTGCCGCTGGCGGCGCAGGCCGCGATCGATCCCGACGGCGATTTCGATTTCATCCGCCACCGCGTGCTCTCCTACGTCAAGGGCGAGCTGATGGCCGCGGAGATGAACGTGTTCGACGCAGCCCTGGCGCTGATCGCGCTCGGTCATCTCGGCGCCGATCCGCGCGCCTTCGCCCCGGCGCTGAACGTGATCGTCAACGCGACAGGCGAAGGCGGCCGCCGCGGCCCGTTCCGCGCCTATGAATGGAACAAGATGAAGACCCCGACGCGGATCCTGGTGGGGGGACCCGAGGTGACGTCGGCCTTCGTGCTGATGGGGCTCGCGGTGGCGAAGCGGGCGATGGCGCGGGGGTGAAATTGTCGCACGCGTGCCCCGGACGCAGCGCAGCACGCAGTGATGCGCTGCTGAGCGGGGGCCCATGTCGCTTAGAGTTGCGTCGGTGATTTTCTGGGTCCCGGCTCTGCGGAGCGGCGTTACACGCCGCACCGCGTCCGGGACACGAGAGACAATCAATGACGGGAAGTTGAAAGCCTATCCGTTCGGCATATGCTGGCCGCGAGGCCCAAAGCCGACCACAATTGCGCGGCCTATCAAGATGTTCCCAAGACAATGCGGACGACAATGCGGACCGGCATGTTGCGAAAATTCCTGATTGCCCTGTCTTTGTTCGGCTTACCGTCGCTGGCGCACGCCGCCGACATCACCGGCACCGCGAAGATCCGCGATGGCGATTCGGTCATGGTCGGCAACACGCGAATCCGGCTCGGCGGCATCGACGCTCCCTCAGCAGACCAGCTCTGCCTCAACACCAAGAGCGAGCGCTGGACCTGCGGCGTCGCAGCGCGCGACGAACTCGCCAAACACACCGAAGGCAAGACCTGGGTCTGCCATGCCCGCTCGATCGACCGGCGCGGTCGCACCGTGGCGCGCTGCGAGGTCGGCGGCGAGGACATCCAGAAATGGCTGGTGCGCAGCGGCTGGGCGCTGGCCTACACCCGCCTCTCGAAGGACTATGAGGCGGACGAGGCCGCCGCGCGTGAAGCCAAGGCCGGGATGTGGCAGGGCGCCTTCATCGCGCCTTGGGACTGGCGCGTGCGCAACAAGAAGACCGCAATCCTGGGTGCCACCAAGCCGCCCGAGGGCGCCCATGCGGTGCTGCTCGCCTCGGCGTCGGGACCGGTCGCCCCGTCGCCGGATTGCACCATCAAGGGCAACGTCAACTCGTCCGGCGAGTGCATCTACCACAAGCCAACCAGCCGCTGGTACGCCCAGATCAAGATGAAGATCAGCAAGGGCACCCGCTGGTTCTGCTCGGTCGAGGAGGCGGAGGCCGCCGGCTGCCGGGAGACTAAGCGATAGGGGCGCTCAGACCTGCATTTTACGTGCTTTTCTCGAGGCCTCCCGCCGCGTAGAAGAGTAAATCAGCGACCCACCAGACAGTCTTCACGACACAAGGAAGATAGCAATGACCGTTCGCGCGGGCCGGGAATTTCTGGCCATCCCCGGACCCACCACGATGCCCGACGCGGTGCTCCAGGCGATGCATCGTCCGGCGATCGACATCTACTCCAGGGAGATGCTCGAGCTCACTGAAAGCCTGCTCCGCGACATCTCTGGTCTGTTCGCGACCAAAGGCAAATCCTACATCTACATCGCCAACGGCCACGGCGCCTGGGAAGCCGCTTTGAGCAACGTGCTGTCGCGCGGGGACAAGGTGCTTGTGCTGGAGAGCGGACGCTTCGCGATCGGCTGGGGCAATGCGGCAGCCCTGATGGGCGCCGAGGTCGAGGTGCTCAAGGGCGACTGGCGCCGCGCGGTACGGCCGCATGAGGTCGAGGAGCGGCTCCGCCGCGACACCGAGCACAAGATCAAGGCCGTCGTCGTCGTCCAGATCGACACGGCCTCCGGCGTGCAGAACGACATCGAGGCGATCGGCAAGGCGATCAAGGCCGCCGGCCATCCGGCGCTGTACATGGTCGACACCGTCGCCTCGCTCGGCTGCATGCCGTTCGAGATGGACAAATGGGGCATCGACGTCGCGATGTGCGGCTCGCAGAAGGGCCTGATGACACCGCCCGGCCTCGGCTTCGTCGCGGCCAGCGCGCGCGCGCAGGAAGTGCACAAGAAGGCCAACATGTCGACGCCCTATTGGAGCTGGAGCGAGCGCGAGGGCACCGAGAATTATCGCAAATATGCCGGCACCGCGCCGGTGCATCTGCTGTTCGCCCTGCGTAAGGCGATCGACATGCTGCACGAGGAAGGGCTGGAACACGCCTTCCGCCGCCACGCTCTGCTCGGCGAAGCGACGCGCCGCGCGGTCGGCGCCTGGACCGAAGGCCAGGTGCTCGGCTTCAACGTCGCCGAACCGCATGAGCGCTCCAACACCGTGACCACGGTGACCATGAGCACCGGCTTCGACCCCGCAGTGCTGCAACGCTACTGCAAGGAGAAGTGCGGCGTGGTGCTCGGCACCGGCATCGGCGACCTCTCCGGACAAGCCTTCCGCATCGCCCATATGGGCCATGTCAACGCGCCGATGCTGCTCGGCACGTTAGGGGTGATCGAGGTCGGCCTCAACGCGCTGAAGATCCCGCACGGCAAGGGCGGGCTCGAGGCCGCAGTGTCGTATCTCGGCGAGCAAGTGGCGGTGTAGGCGCCGTTCTTCCTTCTCCCCTTGTGGGAGAGGGTAAGATCAACGTTCCAAGCGATACGCTTCGATCTGCGCTTTCAGCGCATCCAGCGACGCCAGCGGCTTGCTCGCGTCAACCCGATACTGCCCACTCGCCAGCCACGACAGCACCATCGCATCCACCACGGGCGAATGGTGGATGACGTCGCCGTAATTGGCGAGATCATGCGTCACCGGCTTGATCGCGCGGAAATCGTGCAGGCGTACATTGGGAAGCTGCGTCAGGCGCCGCGCAATGTCAGCCGTGAGATCCAGGACGATCTTCAGCGTCTCGGGCGAGGCATCGCGCATCGCGACGAATTGCAGGATCGAATAGGGCGGGAAGTAGATGTCGAAGGTCACGTCCGGATGGCGCGTGATCAGACCCACGGCATCCTGCTCGAAATGCCCGACCATGGCGTCAAAACCATAGCCTTCGCCGAGGAAGCGGCTGCGCGAGGGCGCAGTGATGTAGGCGAAGGAAGCCAGCGCCTTGTTCGGGTTGTAGTCGCGCGCGATATCGAAGTTTCGCGGCAGAGCATAGATGTCGTCGACATCTGATAGCGCGAACTTGACGGGAAGATATGGCGCCGCCTCCGTTAGAGGCCGCTTCAACGGCGGGACCGACCGCAACAGCGTGAACAGGGATTCCTTCGCCATCGCGGCGCTGAACAGATAGGACGCGATGCCCTTCGTCGTCCGGCGATAGAGATCGACGGAAAAATAGGGATCCGACTCGATGTCAGCGGCATCGACGAAGATGAAATCATCCATCTCCCAGATCACGCGCTTCGCGCCGCGATCGATCGCCTGCTCCAGCACGAAGCTTTGCTGGCGCGAATTCGACCCGGTCATCGCCAGCTTGAGCGAGTGCACGCCGAGCACGCGATCGATGTCGCTCTGGCGGAAGTGAATCGCGAGCGAGGTGCCCATGAAGACGGTGTCGAACGATTGGCTCCGGATCAGCCCGGCATTTTGGACGCGCGTATCGTCGGAATAGAAGGCGCCGAACCGCGAGGGCCGAAACAGTTGCAGGGGATCGACGAGATAGGTGAGCAATGCTGCGCCCAGCACGCAGGCGATGCTCGCGAGCAGAAGACGCCTGAGATCTGTGAAGGTGCCGCGCATCAGAACCGGAAATAGATGAATTCGCTGTGGCTCTGGATACCCAGAATGCCGAAGGCGAGAACCAGCGACGCACCATAGAGCAACAGCGGCCGCATGCGCCCTGCCCGCAACGCGTCGCCGACGCGGCGATTGCCGTGATCATAGCCCATGATGACTTGCGTGTTCGGCGCCAGCCACACCAGCGCGGCAGAGATGGCGATCATCACCGCTGCTCCGATCTCCTCGCGGCCGAAGACGATATCAGAGGGATCTGCCATGGCGTGGAGCACCCGCAGCGCCCACGCCAAGCTTGCCGCGCGAAAGAACACCCAGGCGACGACAACGGCAAGGAAGGTCAACGCGGCTCCTGCAATGCGAGCTGGCCGCACGAGGGCCGATGGGACGTTCGGCACCAGCGCATTGAAGGCGTGATTGACGCAGAGATAGGCGCCGTGCAGCGCGCCCCACACCACGAACGTCCAGGCCGCACCATGCCAGAGCCCGCCGAGCAGCATCGTGATCATCAGATTGACGTAACGCAGCAACCGGCCGCGCCTGTTGCCGCCGAGCGGGATGTAGAGATAGTCGCGCAGGAATTGCGACAGCGTCATGTGCCAGCGGCGCCAGAATTCGACGATGCTGGTGGCCTTGTAAGGCGAGTTGAAATTGACCGGCAGGAAGATGCCGAACATCAGCGAGATGCCGATCGCCATGTCGGAATAGCCGGAGAAATCGAAATAGAGCTGGAAAGTGTATGCGAGCGCGCCTAGCCAGGCCTGATCAAAGCTCGGCGAGCGCGATTCGAAGGCGAGCGCGACCAGCGGCTGGATGCCGTCGGCAAGGCAGGTCTTCTTGAACAGGCCGATCGCGAAGATGATGACACCGCACAGGATCAGATGCGCGTCGGGATGCTTGGTCTCCTTCCGCTCGAATTGCGGGATCATGTCCTTGTGGTGGAGGATCGGCCCCGCGATCAGATGCGGAAAGTAGGTCACGAACAGCGCGTAATGCGGCAGCGCGTAGGCCGCGACCTGGCCACGATAGGCGTCGACCAGGAACGCAATCTGGGTGAATGTGTAGAAGGAGATACCGACCGGCAGCAGGATGTGGACTACAAGGTGCGTGCCGAGCAATGCATTGACGTTTTCGGTGGCGAAGCCGGCATATTTGAAGATGCCGAGCACGATGAGATCACCGGCGATGCCGATCGCGAGCGCGGCCTTTCGCTGCGCGGGGCCGAGCTTTGCCACAATGAGGAGATGGCCGATACCATAGTTGAAGGCGATCGACATCAGCAGCAGGGCCACGAACTGCCAGTTGCCGATGGCGTAGAAGGCGAGCGAGGCCAGCGCCAGCCAGATCACCGGAGCCAGATTGCTGCGTTGCCCCAGCCAGAAATAGCCGGCCAGCACGATGGGCAGGAACAGCAGGATGAACGGGTAGGAATTGAACAGCATCAGGCTGGACCAACGGCGGGATATCGCTCCTCAAAGCATAGAAGGGACCGATCAACAACCCGGCGAGGTGAAGCAGCGGCGCTGGCAATTGGCGAATTCGGGACGATATAACACGGAACACACTTCTCAATGAGGATCGAGTGACCCAGGCCAAGACACCTTCCCAGACCCCCGTCGCCCCGCGGCGGCCGCATTCCTTCACCAGGCATGGCATCACGGTGACCGACGATTATGCCTGGCTGAAGGATGCGAAATGGCAGGAGGTGCTGCGCGACCCCGGGGTGCTCGACCCCGACATCCGCAAATATCTGGATGAGGAAAACGGCTACACCGAGAGCCTGCTCGGCCACACCGCGCCCTTGCAGAAAACGCTGGTGCGCGAGATGCGCGGCCGCATCAAGGAGGACGATTCCAGCGTCCCGTCGCCGGACGGGCCGTTCGCCTATTTTCGCAGGTTTCGCGAAGGCGGGCAGCACGAGTTGTTCGGCCGCATGCCGCGCGAGGGCGGCGCCGAGCATATCGTGCTCGACGGCGACGCACTGGCAAAAGGCCACAAATATTTCAAGTTCGGCGGCAGCCGTCACTCCAACGATCACAGGCTGCAGGCCTGGAGCGCCGACACCAAGGGCTCGGAATATTTCACGATCCGCGTCCGCGACTGGGCGACCGGTCGAGATCTCGACGACGTCGTCGAAGAGACAGACGGCGGCGTGGTCTGGAGCAAAGACTGCAAGAGCTTCTTCTACGTGAAGCTCGACGACAATCACCGGCCGATGCAGGTGTGGCGCCACAAGCTCGGCACCGTCCAGGCCGACGATACGCTCGTCTATGAAGAGCAGGATGCCGGCTGGTTCACCCATCTGCATGAGAGCACCAGCGGTCGCTTTTGCGTGATCGCCGGCGGTGACCACGAGACGTCGGAACAGCGACTGATCGATCTTTCCGACCCCGAGGCGCCGCCGCGCCTGGTCGCAGCCCGCGAGGAGGGCGTGCAATATTCGCTCGCCGATCGCGGCGACGAGCTGTTCATCCTCACCAATGCCGACGATGCCATCGACTTCAAGATCGTCACGGCGCCGCTAGGCGCGCCCGAACGCAAGAACTGGCGCGACCTGATCCCCTACCGTCCCGGCATCTACATCATCGACCTCGACCTCTATGCCGGTCATCTGGTGCGGCTGGAGCGCGCCAATGCGCTGCCGGCGATCGTGATCCGTGCGCTCGCCGGCGGAGAGGAGCACGCGATCGCCTTCGACGAGGCCGCCTATTCGCTCGACACGATGGGCTCCTACGAATTCGAGACGACGAATTTGCGCTTTGCCTATTCATCCATGACGACGCCGTCGGAGGTGTACGATTACGACATGGCCAAGCGGACGCGCACCCTTCGCAAGCGCCAGGAGATTCCATCGGGCCATAACGCGGCCGATTACGTCACCACGCGTATCATGGCGAGGGCGCAGGACGGCGCCGAGGTGCCGGTGTCGATCCTCCATCGCCGTGGCCTCGAGCTCGACGGCGCGGCACCGCTGCTGCTCTACGGCTACGGCTCCTACGGCATGGCGATGCCGGCCTCGTTCAATGCCAACCGCCTGTCGCTGGTCGATCGCGGCTTCGTCTACGCCATCGCACATATCCGCGGCGGCGCCGACAAGGGCTGGGGCTGGTATCTCGACGGCAAGCGCGAGAAGAAGACCAACTCGTTCGACGACTTTGCCGCCAGCGCCCGCGCGCTGATCGCTGCGAAGTACACCAGCGCAAAACGCATCGTCGGCCATGGCGGCTCGGCCGGCGGCATGCTGATGGGTGCGGTGGCGAACCGCGCCGGCGAATTGTTCGCGGGCATCGTCGCCGAGGTGCCGTTCGTCGACGTGCTCAACACCATGCTCGACGACACGCTGCCGCTGACGCCGCCGGAATGGCCGGAATGGGGCAACCCTATCGAGAGCGAGAAGGATTTCCGCACCATCCTGTCCTACTCGCCCTACGACAATGTCGCGGCGAAGGACTATCCGGCGATCCTGGCGATGGGCGGATTGACCGATCCGCGCGTCACCTATTGGGAGCCCGCCAAATGGATTGCCCGGCTGCGCGCGACCATGAGCGGCGGCGGTCCGGTGCTGCTGCGCACCAACATGGGCGCCGGCCATGGCGGCGCATCGGGCCGGTTTGACCGGCTCGATGAAGTCGCGATCGTCTACGCGTTTGCGCTGTGGGCGACGGGAAAGGCGGAAGCCGGGGTGTAAGCCACACTGTCTCCACCTCGTCGTCCTGGCGAAAGCCAGGACCCATACCGCGTGATTTATCGAGAGGGCGCCGGTGGCCGTACTACCTCTTCAATTACTGGTCTTCGCCAAACTTTTCCCTGGGGCAATGGGTCCTGGCTTTCGCCAGGACGACGTGGGAGTGTGTGGCGTCATTTTCAGACCAGCTACCTCCCGTTCTTCTTCCGCCACTCCGCGAAATCGGTGAGCGTCTGCGGGTCGGTCGCGGGATAGAGGCCGAAAATGCCGCGGCCTCGGCCTACTTCCTCGGTGACGAAGTCCTCGAACGCCGTCATCTCGAAGGTCTCGTTGGCGATCTCGTCGGCAAGATGAGCCGGGATCACGATGACGCCGTCGGCATCGCCCAGGATGACGTCGCCGGGAAAAACCGGCGCATCGCCGCAGCCGATGGGAACGTTGATCTCGATCGCCTGGTGCAGCGTGAGGTTGGTCGGCGCCGAGGGGCGGTGGTGGTAGGCGGGAATGCCGAGCTTGGCGATCTCGGCGGAATCGCGAAAACCGCCGTCGGTGACGACGCCGGCGACGCCGCGCTTCATCAGCCGCGTCACCAGGATCGCGCCGGCGGAGGCCGCGCGCGCGTCCTTGCGACTGTCCATCACCAGCACGGCGCCTGCCGGACAATCCTCGACCGCCTTGCGCTGCGGATGGGAGCGGTCCCTGAACACATCGATGGTGTTGAGATCTTCGCGCGCCGGCATGTAGCGCAGCGTGAAGGCCTCGCCCACCATGGTCGGCTGATCAGGGCCGACGGGATGCACATCCTGGATCATCTGGATGCGCAGGCCGCGCTTGAACAGCGCGGTGGCGACGGTGGCGGTGGAGACTGATTTGAGCTTGTTGCGGGTGGCTTCGCTGAGTTTGGACATCGTATTCTCTCTCGTCATTCCGGGGCGCGCGGAGCGCGAGCCCGGAATCCATCCGGCCGCACGCGCCGCGGTAAAATGGGTTCCGGGCTCGATGCTTCGCATCGCCCCGGAACGACAGCATCAGTAAATCGACGGCTCGCCGATCGGCGCGCCGAAATCGGTCTCGAGGAAGTCGAAGTCGCAGCCGTCATTGGCCTGCTTGATGTGCTTGGTGAACATCCAGCCATAGCCCCGCTCGAAGCGGCGCTCGGGCTGCTTCCAGGCAGCACGGCGCTTGTCGAGCTCAGCCTCGGGGACGTCGAGATTGATGGTGCGCGCCGCGACGTCGAGGGTGATGCGGTCGCCGTTCTGCACCAGCGCCAGCGGACCGCCGATGTACGACTCCGGCGAGACGTGCAGGATGCAGGCGCCATAACTGGTGCCGCTCATGCGCGCATCCGAGATACGCACCATGTCGCGCACGCCCTGCTTCACCAGCTTGGTCGGGATCGGCAGCATGCCCCATTCCGGCATGCCCGGCCCGCCCTGCGGCCCCGCATTTCGCAAGATGAGGATGTGGTCCTCGGTGACGTCGAGGTTGGGATCGTCGACGGCTTTCTTCATCGAGGGATAATCATCGAACACCAGCGCCGGGCCCGTGTGCTTGAGGAAGCGCGGCGCGCAGGCGGAGGGCTTGATGACACAGCCGTCGGGCGCGAGATTGCCCTTGAGCACGGCGAGCGCGCCCTCTTGGTAGATCGGATTGGCCACCGAGCGGATCACGTCGGCATTGTGCACTTCGGCGCCGTCGATGTTTTCGCCGAGGGTCTTGCCTGTGACCGTGACGCAATCGAGATGCAGATGCTGCTTGATCTGGCCCATCAGCGCCGGCAGGCCGCCGGCATAGAAGAAATCCTCCATCAGATAGGTCTCGCCGCTCGGACGGACATTGGCGATGACGGGCACCTTGCGGCTCGCGATCTCGAAATCGTCGAGGCCGATGTCCTGGCCGGCGCGGCGGGCCTGCGCGATCAGATGGATGATCGCGTTGGTCGAGCAGCCCATCGCCATCGCCACCGCAATCGCATTCTCGAACGCCTTGCGGGTCTGGATCGTCTTCGGCGTCAGATCCTCCCACACCATCTCGACGATGCGGCGGCCGCATTCGGAGGCCATGCGGATGTGGTTGGCGTCGGCCGCCGGAATCGAGGAGGCGCCCGGCAGCGTCATGCCGATCGCTTCGGCGATCGCGGTCATGGTCGAGGCCGTGCCCATGGTCATGCAGGTGCCGTAGCTGCGGGCGATGCCGGCTTCGATGTCGAGCCAGTCCTTGTCGGAGATCTTTCCGGCGCGCCGTTCGTCCCAATATTTCCAGCCGTCGGAGCCGGAGCCGAGCGTCTTGCCCTTCCAGTTGCCGCGGAGCATGGGACCTGCCGGCAGATAGATCGCGGGGATGTTCATGGAGGTCGCGCCCAGCAGCAGTGCCGGCGTGGTCTTGTCGCAGCCGCCCATCAACACCACGCCGTCGACCGGATGGCTGCGCAACAGCTCCTCCGCCTCCATCGCCAGCAGATTGCGATAGAGCATGGTGGTCGGCTTCAGCAGGGATTCCGACAGCGACAGCGCCGGCAATTCCACCGGCAGGCCGCCGGCCATCAGGATACCGCGCTTGACGTCATCGACGCGCGACTTGAAGTGCATGTGGCAGGGCTGTGCCTCCGACCAGGTGTTGATGATCGCGATGCACGCCCGATCCTTCCACTCCTCGGGAGCGTAGCCCATCTGCATGGCGCGGGAACGGTGA
This sequence comes from Bradyrhizobium guangzhouense, assembly GCF_004114955.1. Classification (NCBI taxonomy): domain Bacteria; kingdom Pseudomonadati; phylum Pseudomonadota; class Alphaproteobacteria; order Hyphomicrobiales; family Nitrobacteraceae; genus Bradyrhizobium; species Bradyrhizobium guangzhouense. The sequence goes on along the minus strand of NZ_CP030053.1, from coordinate 651,241 downwards.
CCGAACGAGCGGAGGTCGTCAGGTGCAAACCAGCGCGCGCTGCGGAGCTGGTCGGGTGTTTTCTTCTTGTTGCTCACTTGCCTTCTCCGTCAGGGAATCCGCCCCGCTCTTCTCACGGGATGTCCACCACCCGCAAGGCACGGGACGTCCGGTTTTTGACTGATATGCACGCAAACGTGCTTAGATCCAAGGTGCAACGCAATATTGACTCAGCTGATCCCAACCAAGCCCCGAAGTGCTTGCAGGCAGACGGGAATCCGCGCAACAATTTCGCATTTGGAGCTTTAGTTGGGGTTGGAGGGGCATCCCGTTCGACTCCCGGAGGGTTTCGAGTGGCCAACATCCTGATCGTGGATGACGATCCGGCGGTTCAGCTGACAATCCGGCTGCTGTTGGAGCGGGCCAGTCACCATGTGACAGTCGCAGGCGACGGCCGCAAAGGGCTCGCCTTGTTCGAGGCCAGCGAGTTCGACCTGCTGTTCCTGGACATCTACATGCCGGGCATGGACGGGCTGGAAACGATGCGCCACGCCCGCGCCCTCAGACCTGCCGTTCCGATCATCGTCATTTCCGGCCGTTCGATCACGCCGGACGCCTATGCCGAGCCGGATTTCCTGAAGATGGCGACCAAGCTTGGCGCCGTCGCGAGCTTGCAGAAGCCGTTTCGGGCCGACGCGCTGCTGGCGGCGGTCGACAATTGCCTGAAGGCGGGCGAGTCGGAGGGGTCCGATGTCAATGCCAGCCGCCGATGACGGGAGCACCTCCGCCGCTCAAGGCCAGAACAGGCGCGATCATCCCGGGAATCCCGTAAGGTTTCCCATGACGCTGGCAACACGTCTGGCCGTCGCAATGATTCTGCTGGTGGCGGTTACGGTGGCGGCGGTCGGTTGGCTGGGCTACCGCAACATCTCGCAGGCCGTCATTCCACGCGTCCTGGAGCGGGTCGAGGCCCAGTCGCGCCTGCTGGCCAACAATCTCGAAGCCTACGTTGCCGGCGTGCGCGGCGATTTGATCGGCTACCGCTCCGCGGCGGCCATCAACGGCCTGATCCGTGCCCACGCCGGTGGAGGAATTGACCCGCTTGACAATGTCTCCGAGCAAACCTGGCGCGATCGCATCGCGGCACGGCTCGCGGCCGAGATCGAGGCCAAACCCAGCTACGGGCAGTTTCGGATCATCGGTCTTGACGACGATCAGCGCGAGTTGGTCCGCGTCGATCGCTCCGGCCCGAACGGAACGGCGCGGATCGTCCCCAACAGCGAGCTGGAGAGCAAGAGCGAGCGAAGCTACTTTCAGGAAACGATCCGGCTCGCGCCGGGCGAGATCTATGTTTCGCCAATCGATCTGGCGACCCACGGCGGCGGGACCACCAACTTGCACACTCCGACTCTCCGGGTCGGAACGCCACTGTTCACACCTGACGGCAAGCCGTTCGGGATCATCATCGCCAATGTCGACATGCGTCCGGCGCTCGATCGCATCCGCGCGACGAAGAGCTCAGGGGGTGAGATTTACGTCGTCAACGCGCGCGGCGACTATCTCGTCCATCCCGATCGCGCACGAGAATTCGGTTCATTGCGTGGCCACCCCACCAACTGGCGCAATGATTTTCCATATTTTGCGGCCTTGGCAGGCACACGAGACGTGTCCACCCAGCTCGCCGCCGATGCGCCCGGCGGGCCAAGTGGCGCGGCATTGGCGCCGGCGCTGCTCGCAGGTACGGATTGGATTGGGATCATCGAGACGATTCCTCCGGCCGTCTTCGGCCGCGTGCCGGCTGCGATTCAAAAAACGTCCTTGCTGGTCGGCATGCTTGCGGTCTTCGCCGCAGCCCTCCTCGCGGTGCTGCTCGCACGCTCATTGACGCGCCCGATCACCCGCCTGACCGCGGCTGTGGAGGCTGTCGGCAACGGACAGCCGGCGGAGATTCCGGTCGATGCGAGCGGCGAGACCGGCGCGCTGGCGCGGGCTTTTGCCCAGATGGTCGAAGAGACGCGCGCGAAAGCAGCCGCTCTCGAACGCGAGGTCCAGGAACATCGCCGCACCGAGGCCGCACGAAGCCATCATGCGACGCGCGAGCTGTTGTTCAGCGCCGCTGTGGAATCATCCGACGATGCGATCGTGATGCAATCCCTCGATGCCATCATCACCGGCTGGAATCCCGCCGCCGAACGGCTCTATGGATATCAGGCGAACGAGGCGATCGGGAAATCCACCTCGATCATTGTCCCGCCCGACCGACGCGAGCAGGGCACGGACTATCTGGCGCGGATCTCGAGGGGCGAGCCGGTCGAACGCTTCGAGACGGTCCGGCTCCGCAAGGACGGCACGCCGATCGAAATCTCGCTCAGCCTGTCACCAATCAGGGGACCTTCTGGCGAGATCATTGGCGCCTCCGGATCCGCGCGCAGCCTGACCGAAGCGCGGCGCGCAGAGCGGGCGGTACAGCACCAATTGGAGGAGCGACGGCAGCTGTTCGACACCTCGCAGGATCTGATCATGATCATGAACTCGCGCGGCCACATCGTGCAGATCAGCCCGAGCAGCGAGGCCATTCTCGGTTACGCACCCGACGAGATGATTGGACGCAGCGGCGAGGATTTCATTCATCCCGCCCACCTCGAGAAATCCCGCGAGGAGATGCGCGAGCTTCGGCGCGGCGGCCATCCGAGGCTCGCCGACACACGCTGCTTCCACAAGGACGGCCGCGAGGTCTGGTTGTCCTGGCTCGGCAGCTGGTCGGATCAGGCCAAGCGCTTCTTCTTCGTCGGGCGCGACATGACCGAGGCGAGGCTGGCTGCCGAATCCCTGCGTGAAAGCGAGCAGCTTGCGCGCAACATCGTCGAGACCGCGCTCGACGCCTTTGTCCAGACCGACGAACACAGCACCATCTTGAACTGGAGCTCGCGGGCCGAGGAGCTGTTCGGTTGGCGGCGGGAAGAGGCGCTCGGCAAGAACGCGATCGACCTGATCGTCGCCGAGAGCGAGCGCGAAAGGGTCAAGGGCGGCCTCGCACGCTTCCTCGATTCGGCAGAAGGGCGGGCGCTCAACCGCCGCCGCGAGCTGATGGTCCGCCGCCGAGATGGCAAGGAATTCAGGGCCGAGTTGAGCGTCACGGCGCTCAGGCGTCGCGAGGGCATCCTGTTCAACGTGTTCTACCGCGACCTCACCGACAAGATCGCCTCCGAGGAGCGGGTTCGCCACGCCGAGAAGATGGAAGCGGTCGGCCAGCTCACCGGCGGCGTGGCGCACGATTTCAACAACATCCTTACCGTCATCACCGGGACGATCGAGATCCTGGCGGACGCGGTGGCCAAGGATCCCGGGCTTGCCGCAATCACCAAGATGATCGACGAGGCCGCCGGCCGCGGCGCCGAACTGACACAGCATCTGCTGGCCTTTGCCCGCAAGCAGCCGCTGCAGCCGCGCGAGATCGACATCAACTCGCTGATCATCGACACCGCGAAGCTGCTGCGGCCGACGCTGGGCGAACAGATCCAGATCGAATCCGTTTTCGAGGACGAGAGCTGCGTTGCGGTCGTCGATCCGAACCAGCTCACCACCGCCATCCTCAACCTCGCGCTCAACGCGCGTGACGCGATGCCCGGCGGCGGCAAGCTGATCGTGGAGACAGGCGCCGCCTATCTCGACGAGGTCTATGCCAGCGCCAACGATGTCCCGCCCGGTCACTACGTGCTGATCGCGGTGAGCGACACCGGCACCGGCATTCCGTCCCAGATGCTGGCGCGCGTATTTGACCCCTTCTTCACCTCGAAGGGGCCGGGCAAGGGCACCGGCCTCGGTCTCTCGATGGTCTATGGCTTCATCAAGCAGTCCGCGGGCCACGTCAAGATCTACAGCGAAGAAGGCCACGGCACGACGATCAAGATGTACCTGCCGCCGGGCAAGACACCTGCGGCGGTTGCCGAAGGGGTGACGCCTGTTACGATCGAGGGCGGGCACGAAACCATCCTGGTGGTCGAGGACGACCGGCTGGTGCGCGACTATGTGCTGGCTCAATTGCATTCGCTGGGTTACGTCACCCTGCAGGCCGCCAATGCCGCGGAGGCACTCGCGATCGTCGCCAGCGGCACGCCGTTCGATCTGCTGTTCACCGACGTGATCATGCCCGGCAAGATGAACGGACGGCAGCTCGCCGACGAGGTGCTGAAGACGCGGCCTGATCTCAAGGTGGTCTACACGTCGGGCTATACCGAGAACGCGATCATCCATCACGGCCGGCTGGATTCAGGCGTGCTGCTGCTGGCGAAACCCTATCGCAAATCCGACCTGGCGCGGATCATCCGCAGGGCGCTGAGCGGTTGACGTTGGCACGTGTGTCCCGGACGCGCGGCAGCGTCTTACACTGCTGCGCAGAGCCGGGACCACAACTGTCAGCCGTGGAGTTGGAAAGATGGGCCCCGGCTCTGCAGCGCATCACTGCGTGATGCGCTGCGTCCGGGGCACGAGACCATTTTAAGACGCGCGCTGGGCTGCGGTCATCACGATGCGGATCAGGTCGGCGGCGTTGCGGGCGCCGAGCTTCTTCATGATGTTGGCGCGGTGATCCTCGATGGTGCGCGGGCTGATGCCGAGCGTGCGGCCGGCTTCCTTGTTGGACGCACCGGCAGCGAATTGCTCGAGCACCTCGCGCTCCCTGCGGGTCAGCGGCTCGCGTCCAGGGAAATGCAGCGAGCCGAATTTCGGCGCGGCGTTCTCTGCCTGCCTGCGTGCATAAGCGCCGATCGCCTCGTCCAGCCGGCCGACGATCTCGCTGCCGCGGAACGGCTTCTCGATGAAGTCGAGCGCGCCGCTCTTGATCGCGCCCACCGCCATCGCGATGTCGCCCTGCCCGGAGATCATGAAGATCGGCGCCGGATAGTCCTCGCCGTGCAACTCCTTCAGAATGTCGAGGCCCGACTTCCCGGGAATGTGCACATCGAGCAGGATCGCAGCCGGTGTGCGGTTTCGCGCGACGGACAGCAGTGCCGCGCCGTCCGCAAAACAGATCACCTCATAGCCCGCCGCCTTCAACACCATCGACAAGGTGTCGCGAACAGCGGGGTCGTCATCGACCACGAAGATCTCACCACGGGAGGTTTGTTCGACCATGTGCCACGTCCATTCGCCAAGCCACGCCGGCATTCAAGGACTCGCGTCCGCGCCCAACATCTATGGCTTTCGGCGCAGATTCGGCCCACCCGCATTTGTACGGGACATGAACTTAACGCACAAGTAGCGCTGTGGTGCCTTATTGCGGGGGACGGAGAATATCCATGCTAAATTACGCCGGCACGCCCCCGCTCGTCGCAATGGCTGAAACCGACAGCCGTCAGTTGATCGCGGCCGAACTTCGCTCCCTGATCGCGCGCATCGAGATCAGCATGCGTCTGATCGACGCTGCCATGACCACGAAAGATATGGAGCCAGATGACGTTACCTCGAGCGCCGATTTGGGTTCCAGCGACATCGTCGTGCTCGACGACGTCACGCCCCGTTTTGCCACGGCGAGCGCCGCTCTCAATACCTGCCGGGCGGAGCTTGGTCACGCCTTGGAAAAGCTGTCGGAATCCGGCAATCCCGCCTAGGCGGCAGCAATCAGCGCGGCCGATCGGCCGCAGCCGACCGCATGGCGGCTCCGCGCCTCAGGCGCGGTGCCGTTCCACGATTGCATCGGTCGCAACGCCGCCCCAGGTGTGGATCGTCGGCAGCCCCATTGCAGTCTTGCCGAGATTGGCCAGGCTGATGCGCAGCGCGGCAAGATCCAGCGGCTTCGGCAGGCTCTGAAGCTCGATCCCGACAGAACGGGCGAAGCTGCGGGCAGCGCTGCGGCGCTTGCCGTCCATGCCGCTGATGACGATCACCGAGCCGGTGAATTTGGCCGCCGCCATCTCGCGCAGCACGTCGATGCCGTCACCATCCTCCAGCACGAGGTCGAGCGTCACGCAGTCGAAGCGCGCGGCACGCAGCTTTTCGATGGCTTCCGCAACCGACGGCGCAACGGCCACTTCATGGCCGGCCTGCTTGGCGGCGACCGTGATCAGGCTGCGCTGCGTGGCGTCGTCATCGACCACCAGCAGCTGGAGTGCGCGCCGCTCGGCGACATCGGGCAGGTTTGACGTGATGGGGGAGAGAGAGCTTCTTGGCATGGCCGGACCCTGAAATTGCGACCTGCTATTGATACATCGCGCGCGCTTAGGCCACGTAAAGCCGGGTCTGCGAATTCGTTCGGATGTTTTCAGAAAATGTGAAGCAATGCGTCAGAGGTGAGCCGCACGGGGCACGTGACGATCACACCACCGCGTCATGGCCATTGGCCGCGCCGCGCTTCTTGCGGTTCTTGCCGCGCAGGAACTGGATGTCCATCTCGGCGCCGTTGACGCGCACCAGCTCGCAGCGACGGTAGGCAAGGCCGGTCGACGACAGCAGCAGGAAGAACTCCTTCAGGTTCAACCCCTGGATCGAGCCCTCGACCGTGAGGATGGCGTCGGTGTCCGAAATCGCATTGAGCGTGCAGTCGCGCCGCCACGTACCGTCGATGGCCATGATGCAGACATCATAACCACGACTGAATGTGACGCGCTCTGCGCCCTTGCCCTCTTCGGCCATGCTTATCGCCCTGCCATGGCTGCCACGCGCGGCGCTGCGACACCGTCGACCGCCGGCTTTGCCGCCGCGGCACGCGGATCGTTCGGTCTATAGAGGCCGCGGCGATCGGCGATCGGCCTGAACGTGTCGGTCAGCCCGACCACCGTCTCCGCCGCGCCGAGCACCAGGAAGCCGTCGGGCTCGATCTGGCGGGCAAGGCGGTTGAAGATGTTGATCTTGGTGTCCTGATCGAAATAGATCAGGACGTTGCGGCAGAAGATGACGTCGAACGCGCCGAGGTGCGAGAAATCCTGCAGCAGATTGAGCTGGCGATGCTGGATCATCGCCCGCAGCTCGGGGTTGATCTGCCAGGTCTCGCCGGTCTGCTTGAAATATTTCATCAGCATCTGGATCGGCAGACCGCGCTGCACCTCGAATTGGCTGTAGACGCCGGCCTTGGCCTTCTCCAGGACCTCCTGCGACAGATCTGTCGCGATGATCTCGACACGCCAGCCGCTCAGGGCCGCGCCCATTTCCTTCAGGGTCATGGCGAGCGAGTAAGGCTCCTGCCCGGTCGAGCCTGCGGCGCACCAGATCCGTACGCTGCGGCGACCGGCGCGGGCCTTGAGGACCTCAGGCATGATGGTGTCGCGGAAATGATCGAACGGGACCTTGTCGCGGAAGAAGAAGGTCTCGTTCGTGGTCATGGCTTCGACCACGCTGGTGATCAGCGCGCTGGAGCCGCCTTGCAGTTTCTGCACGAGCTCGGGGATACCAGGCAGGCCGGCCTTGCGCGCCAGCGGCAGCAGGCGGCTTTCGATCAGATATTGCTTGTCGGCGGACAGGTCGAGGCCGGAACGCTCTTTCAGCAACTTACGCAGATACTCGTAGTCGGGCGAGTTCACAGGATACCTCTTGACGCTACTATCAGGTGTGTTTTCAGGCCGCCGTCTCTTCTTCACGCGCGACCAGTCCGACCTCCTGGAACTTCGCCAACACGATGTCCTTGTCGAACGGCTTCATGATGTACTCGTTGGCGCCGCCGCCCATCGCCTTGGTGATGTGATCGATGCCGTTCTCGGTGGTGCAGAACACGACCTTCGGCTCGTCGCCGCCGGGCATGCGGCGCAGCGTACCCAGGAACTGGAAGCCGTCCATGACGGGCATGTTCCAGTCCAGCAGGACGGCTTCAGGCATGGCCTTCTTGCAATGAACCAGCGCCTCGACGCCGTCTTCCGCTTCGATGACTTGGAAGCCCAGCGCTTCGACGATGCGGCGCGCGACCTTGCGAACGATGCTGGAATCGTCAACCACCAAACAGGTCTTCATCTTGGATCTCCGGCCAAAATCTCTTTCGTGAAAGTTCAGGCAGCCAATTGCACTTCGGTCTTGAGCTCGAGGACGCGATCGACGTCGAGGACGACCATGAGCTGGCCGTCGAGACGGTGGACGCCGCCGGCGAGCTTGGCCATGCGGGGGTCGAGGTTGACGGGGTTCTCTTCCTTGCTGTCCTCGGGCAGGCGCAGCACCTCGCCGATCTGGTCGATCAGCAGGCCATAGGATTCGCCGCGCAGATCGACGCCGACGGCCATGGGGGTCTTGCCGTCCTCGTCCCTGGGCAGGCCGAGACGGGCGCGCATGTCGACCACGGTGACGATGCGGCCGCGCAGGTTCAGGACGCCCGAGATCTCGCGCGAGGACAAGGGAACGCGGGTGACGCGCTCGGGCATGAACACGTCCTGGACGCGGGAGATCGGCAGGCCGAACAGCTGGCCGCCGATCATCGCGGTGACGTATTCGACCATGGCGCCTTCGCCGATCTGGGTCTTCTGCTTGCTCATCTCGATATCTCCTGATCCAGGTCCTTGTTTTTGAGCATGATCTGATCGGAAAACCGCTTCACACTTTTCCGGATCATGCCCTTACGCCGCTGCCCGGCTCAGCTCGGAGGCGCCGGCGGCGCCCGCGGTCTGCTCCTTCAGCGCCGCGATCAGACCGGGACGGTCGAACTTGGCGACATAATCGTGGAAGCCGGCCTGACGGCCGCGCTCGATCGCGGCCGGCGACACCAGGGCGGACAGGCCGATGATCGGCATCGAGCCCAGATTGCTGTCGGAGCGGATCACTTCGGCGAACTCGAACCCGTTCATGTCGGGCATCTCGATGTCGGTCAGCACCACGTCGAAGGTCTGCGCACGCAGCGCGGCGAGGCCTTCCTGCGCGGTCGGCGCGGTGCGGACGCGGTAGCCGGCGGCCTTCAGCACCGGGGCCAGCATGTTGCGGAAGAAGGCACTGTCGTCGACCAGCAGCACCGACTGCGAGTGCATCGACGGCTTCATCTCCTTGCGGGTGAACCAGTCGGCGAACGCCATCGGCAGGAAGTGGCCGACGTCGATCACCTCGGTGGCCTGGCCCTTGATCACGGCCGAGCCGAGAATGCCGGAAGCCGAGCCGCCGACCTCGATGTTGAGGCGCTCCTCGACGATGTCGATGATCTCGTCGACGACCAGGCCCATGGAGCGGCCGTCATCGGCGAACACCAGGATCGGCTGGGCGCCCTGGCTTGCGATGGTGACGCCATCCATGGCCACCAGCGGCATCAGCTGCTCGCGGTACTGCACCATGTAGCGGCCGTTCGAGAACTCGATCTTGTCGGCCGGCAGCTCTTCCAGGCGGGTGACGAGACCGAGCGGGACCGCCTTGGGCTGGGACGAGCCGGCACGGAACACGAGCAGCGAGGTGGTCTGCTCGCCCGAGCCGATATGATGGCCGCTATTGTCGTCGGCCAGGTCATGGGCCGAGGAGCCGGCGGCGCCGAGCGCCTTGGCAATGCCGTTGGGGTCGATGATCATGATGACGGCGCCATCGCCAAGGATGGTATTGCCCGAGAACATGTCGATGTGACGCAGTTTGGTCGACATCGGCTTGACCACGATTTCTTCGGTGTGGAACACGCCGTCGACGACGATGCCGAAGGTCTGGCTGCCGACCTGCGTGACCACGATGAAGCCGTTCTCGGGATCGGAGGCCGCGCCGTCGTCGATCTTGAGGAGCTTCTTCAGGTGGATCAGCGGCAACAGCTTGTTGCGCAGGCGCAGGACCGCCGTGTCCTTGATGCGCTCGATGCGGTGCTCGCTATTGGCGCGGGCACGGACCAGCTCGACCACCGAGAGCTGCGGGATCGCGAAGCGGTCGCCGGCGGCCTCGACGATCAGGGCCGAGACGATGGCGAGCGTCAGCGGGATCTTGATGGTGACGGAGGATCCCTCACCGGCCACCGACTTGATGTCGATCGTGCCGCCGATCTGGTCGATATTGGTGCGGACCACGTCCATGCCGACGCCGCGGCCCGAGACCGAGGTGATGGCGGCCGCGGTGGAGAAGCCCGGCGCGAAGATGAACTTGTGGATCTGGGCTTCGCTCATCTTCTCGAGCTCGGCCTCGGAGACGAGACCGGAGGAGAGCGCCTTGGCCTTGATCTTCTCGGTGTTGAGGCCGCGGCCGTTGTCGGCGATGCAGATGATGATGTGGCCGCCCTCGTGATAGGCGGAGAGGCGGATGGTGCCCTGCTCGCCCTTGCCGCTGGCCAGGCGCTCGGCGGGGGTCTCCAGGCCATGATCGGCGGAGTTGCGCACCATGTGGGTGAGCGGGTCCTTGATCAGGTCGAGCACCTGGCGGTCGAGCTCGGTGTCGGCGCCGTGCATCTCCAGCTCGATCTGCTTGCCGAGTTCGCTCGAGAGGTCGCGGACGATGCGGGGCAGCTTCTGCCAGGCATTGCCGATCGGCTGCATGCGCGTCTTCATGACGCCTTCCTGCAGCTCGGCGGTGACGTTGGAGAGGCGCTGCAGCGGCACCTTGAACTCGGTGTCCTCGTTGCGCCTCGAGATCTCCAGGAGCTGGTTGCGGGTCAAGACCAGCTCGGAGACCATGGTCATCAAATGCTCCAGCGTATCCACGTTGACGCGGATCGACTGGTTGGCGATGCTGGCGCCTTCGCCGGCATTCTCGTCGGCCATCGACTTCTTCGGCGCGGCCTTCTCCTTGGGCGCCTTCACGTCCTTCGCGGCCGGCGCTTCAGCAGCAGGCTCTTCGGCCTTCACCTCGGCCCTGGCAACCGGCGCGGGCACCGGGGCTTCAATCGCGGTCTCGCGGAAGGCGCGCTCGAGCTCGTCGAGCGAGACCTCGCCGGGACGCAAGGGGCGCTCCAGGGTCTGGTCGATCAACGAGCCCGTGGTCATCTCTTTGGCGGGAGCGGCAGCGGGTGCAGCGGCGACTGGCGCTTCCGGCACCAGCGGCGGAGCCTCGGCGACGGGAGCAGCGGCGCCTGCGGCCGGCATCGGCTGCGCCGAGCCTGACGCGATCGGCGAAGCCGACGCTGACATCGCCGCCATGCCCTGCTCGACCATCGCTTCGAGCTTGTCGATGAGATCGCGGTCGTTCCCCTCGGGCTCGGCTTCGGTCGCCTCCAGGCCTGCCAGGATCTCCTTGATGCGGTCGATCGAGGACAGGATCACCGTCACGGCCTGGCCGGTCACCGGCATGCCGTCGCGGAATTTGCCCATCAGGGTCTCGCCGGCATGCGCCAGCGCTTCAAGCCGCGGCAAGCCAAGGAAGCCGCACGTCCCCTTGATGGTGTGAACCAGGCGGAAGATGTTATCCAGTATCTTGGCGTTGTTCGGCTCCTGCTCGAACTTCACCAGCTGATTGTCGACGGTGTCCAGGCTCTCGCTGGTCTCCGTCAGAAACTCCCGCAACAGATCATCCATGAGCTACGCCTTACTGAGCTGGACCTCGACGTCCGCGCTGCCTGCAATTGGCGGAAGTCCACCCCTAGATCGTTAGACAACCCTTTTCACGGTCCCGTTAATTTCATCCTCCGTGCTAATACGGATATTGAAGCGAAGTTTGCGGTTCGACGGCATGCGAAAACGGTTTTCGGCAAATCGCCGACCCGGCGTCAGCCCGAGAACGCGACGGGTAAACGCCGCGATAACGGCGTCACGACAGGCGCAAAAGAATCCCGCCAGTGTCGAGAGATACCTGAGCGGCGCGCCAATTGAAATCAAATCGCCCGCGATCGGCATCGCACCTGCGATCCTGGGTCGATGTGCTGATGACATCGGCAAGACCCACGCTCGCGGTTAACGGACCCTTACCCGCCGGACCTCGCGAACGATAACGCGCTAACCCAGCCGCATAGCGGCGGCATGGTGCTCGGCGAGACAGCCCCTGATCGCGGCCAGCAGCGCATCGGGCGTGAACGGCTTGCGCAGGCAGCGCGCCGCGCCGAGCTCGAGCGCCATCCTCAGAAAGTCGGGCGCAGGCGAATTCAGATCTGCGAAGGCATAGCCGGACATCGCGATCAGCGGCGTTGCGGGTGCGCAATCGTGAAACAGCCGGATCGATTCAAAGCCGCGCATGTGCGGCATGAAGATATCGACAATCATCAGGTCGAACTGTTCGTTTTCGATAGCGCGGAGCCCCGCCTCTCCGCCGTCCGCGATCGTCACCCGAAAATTGTTTCGCTGGAGATAGATCTCGATGGCCATGGCCACCATCGGGTCATCGTCGACAACGAGAATGTGGCGCAGACTTTCTGTCGTCGTTTGAATTTTCCGCTTCGACGATTCAATGATTGAAGCGTGGCGCACGCCGTTCTCCTCTCGCTTGCATTGAAATCATGATGACCGCGAGCGCGGTCGGCCTGGCGCAACATGCGAACGGGATGAAGGCGGCATCTGCGGCCCGGCCGCGCAACGGCGCGAAACTATGTCTGACGGCTGAATAAAATCGGCGAACCAGCGAGACGGCATGGACCGGCCAAAGTCCGATGGAAAGGCGCACGCGGTATCTGCGATCGGTTGCCCGCTTCCGGCTCATGAGGCCCCCTGACACACTTTCCCGGGTCGTGACGCGGGACTGGCTCGCCCGGTGCGCGCACGAATCAGTGCGCAATTCTTATTTCCGCCGCAAATGCGACAAGCTGTCTGCCCCCCAACAGGTATATGGACAGCAACACAACTACTATTATATATTTTGGTAGCCGCGCAACTGAATGTCGGAGCGCGACGCCGACGTCTCATGGCATGCGTTGGATTGCTTCTACATGATCGCGAGCGGCCGTCCGCCTAACCAGCTGCTGCAATCGCTCGACGCAGCCGACTTCGATCTGTTGCGGCCTCACCTCATCACGGTTGAATTGGTCAGAGAAACTGTCTTGAGCGAAGCGGATGTGGCGCTGCGACATGTCTACTTTCCGCACGACGGAGCCGTTTCGATCACGGTGGGCCTCTCCGAAGGACAGACGATCGAAGTGGCGATGATCGGACGCGACAGCATCGTCGCCGGCGGCGCAGCCCTGGCCGATGGAATCGCAGCGTCAAACGCCGTCGTGCTGTTTCCCGGGACCGCATCCGCCCTGGAAATCCCGGCCTTTCGCAATGCTGCTGCCGCGAGCGTTCCGTTCCGCGGCCTGGTTATCAGGCATGAGCAGGCGCTGCTCGCGCGTGCGCAGCAATCGCTGCTCTGCAATACGCTGCATCCTGTCGAGGCGCGGCTGGCGCGGTGGCTGCTGCTGGCCCACGATCTGTCCGACAGGAAAACCCTCCCGCTGACGCAGGAGACCCTGGCCCAGATGATAGGCGTCCGGCGTAACGCCGTTTCACTGGTCGCGCATGCGCTGCAGCGAGCCGGAATCATCCACTACAGCCGGGGCCAGATCGAGATCACCGATCTGCGCGCCCTACAGGCGACGTCCTGCGATTGCTACTCCGCGGCGAAGACTCATCACGCGCGGCTCCTGGGACTCCCGCCCTGATAACCCCGAAGTTTGTATTCCGGGGTGCACACAAGGCACCGAAGAAACAAAAGATCGCGCTGATCCGTAATGTCCGCGATTGCCAACTTATCCCGCCGGGAACAAGATGGAACCTGTTCTTGAGCGAGGAATAAATTTCGAACAGAAATTGATTTGACCGCGAGACGGGAGTCAGCTTTGGAAACGATAGTGCGCCCATCCAACGGGTTCCTGTCGGCGCTGTCGACAGACGATTATGAACTGATCCGCCCATATCTGCGCACGGTCGATCTGCCGCATGACGCCGTGCTGGTCGAGACCGGCGAGACGTTGAAGCGTGCCTACTTTCCGCACCGCGGCGTGATCTCGCTGGTCGTGAAGCTCGCCAAGGGCGAGCATGTGCAAGTCGCCATGGTCGGCCGAGACAGCCTGCTTGGCGCGCTCTCGACCATGGGCGATCCATGCGCGCTGAACACAGCCATCGTGCTCGTTCCCGGCGTCGCATCGGCGATCGACCTCGACCGCCTGCGCATGGCGGCTGACCAAAGCCCCAGCTTGCGAACGCTGCTGACGCGCCACGGGCTCGCAGTTTACGCGCAGGTGCAGCAGACCGCCGGCTGCAACGCGGCACACCCGGTGGAGTCGCGGCTCTCCCGCTGCCTGCTGCACACGCATGATCTGTCGGGCGACTACCGGCTGCTGCTGACGCAGGAAGTCATGGCGCAAATGATCGGGGCACGGCGCAACAGCGTGTCGCTGGTCGCCAACACCTTGCAGCAGGCCAATTTCATCCACTACAGCCGCGGACACATCCAGATCCTCAATCTGGACGGGCTGCGCCAGACGGCTTGCGAATGCTACGCCACGGTCAAGGCCCAGTACGATCGGCTGCTCGGGCCCTGACGACGCGCACGCAGCGTCGGATGGTAAAGCAAGTGCTTAACTCGGCCCTCAAACACCGCTGATCTCGTGACCAGAACTGCAATCGGAATGAGGTAGATTTCCGGGACGCCGCATAACGGGGACCGGGACAACCATGTTTGACGCCGCATTCGCGCCTGCGCCAGGCGCGCACGACACCGCGCCCCAGCGCAAGCTCGAGCCGCTGCGGGAGGCTGGCGCGTTCGAAGCCCTGGTGCGCGAGATCGGCGAGGACGACGCCTGCGAAGTGCGCACGGTGTTCTGGCGCGAGACTTGTGCGCGGCTCGAGCTGTTTCGTACGCTCGCGCTCGGCCAGCATCGCGGCCGGATCGCGCGCGAGGCGCATTCGCTCAAGAGCACGGCGAGGACGTTCGGCTATCTCAGGCTCGCGACGCTGGCGCTGCGGCTGGAGGATACCGCCGGCGCGCTCGACGACGCCGAATTTGGCGATCTGTTGCAGCAGATGGACGCAGCCTTTACCGCCGCGAAGGCGCAGGAACCGCAGGCTTGAACGTTCCCTCGGAATGCCCGCCGTACTTATACGGTTTGTAATTTTCACAGATGACTAATCATAGGTGGCGATAGTCCCCGGAAACCAGGAGGGTTTCCATGTTCACCTATGAGACCGCGGATCAGAAAGAGGTCCGCCGCTTCCGCATCGCCCAGTTCAACGGCCGGATGGCTACGGTGAAGGCGGGCGAGTCCACGGTGACGGGTTTTGTCCGCTCCGTGCTGGAGCAGGAATCGACCATCCCGCCGCGCTGGACCATCACCATCATCCCGAATACGCCGAAGGAAGAGCCGAAGATGCTGCGGCCGACGTCGCGCGTGCGTCCCTTCGCCGAAGACTATTTCTAGGCGCAAAGGCGGCGCCAGACGACCGGCTCAATCGATCGAATGCAGCAGCGCCGCGCGGACGAGATCTGCGGTATTGCGTGCGCCGAGCTTGCGCATTGCTTCGGCCCGATGGCTCTCGAAAGTGCGTGGGCTGATCTGCATTCGCAGCGCGCCCTGCTTGTTCGAAAAGCCCTCGCTGATCAGTCTCAGCACTTCGCGCTCGCGCTTGGTCAGGCGCTTGCCCGACAGGCTCGAGAGCTCGGAGCCCGCCTCGCGCGGCACTTGCAACGTGCGACCCGCCTGCAACTCGATCTCCTCGGCCATGGACGGAGCCGGCAAGCCGGTCTTGTGCGAGCCGGTGAGCTGCTTGACCAGGCCGCAGACGCGCTCGGTCTGGGCCAGCGCGTTCTCGATCACTTGCTGCAGATAGGCGCGGTCGCTCGAGACGGGCGCAAGCTGATCGCTGTGATGCTTGATTTCGCCCATATAGAGCAGGAGCGCGGTCAGGGGGCCGTTGAGTTCGCGCGCGATGGCCGCGGCCATCTCGTCGGCCGCCTTGGCGCGGGCGGCATTCAGACGGGCGAAATCGAGCTCTTCAGGCGCAGAAGCGCTGCTTTCGAACCTTTCCGACGGCCGCGAATCAGCAACCGTATCGTTCTGTGACCCCATGTGACTCGTTTAGCGGAACCCGGGGCCTTCTGTGGTTAACTTTCTGCTCCGTAAGACTACGGTGATTCTGGCAGCTCTGTGATGGAATGCCGACATAGGCACAATTTATGCTTGCGCAGACCCGCTCAAGGCCCCGCAAGAGTTGATGAATCTGCCTAAATCATAGGCAGTCTCCAAAGACATCCTTAACGAGCGCCGCGCCCGCCGGCACCCGGGGCCCGCATTTTACGGATAAATTAACGGCAGCTTGCTTCTCTGTGTCACAATTGAGAGCGCGCAAATGCCTCCATGCATTGGGCCGATAGGCCTGCTGGAATCGTTGCGAAAGAATTGCGTGCCATGGACGAGATCGACGAGCTTTCGGAGTTCCTGCAGAAGCTGACGCCGTTGTCGCGCAGCTGTCTGCTCAGCGAACTCGAGCGGCTCGAATCCTGCGGCATCGACATGCCCGGATCGGCGGAGATCCAGGCCAAGCTGCGCGCCGAATTCCGCAAGGATGGATCGACCCAGGCGCGCGCCACCAATCCGTCGCGGTACTTCTTCGCACCGCTCGAGCTGTTGCTGGTCGACGGCGCGCCCGAGCACGCGAATGCGGGACGGATCTCGCGCAATACGCTCACCCCGATCTGGGAATGGATCTGCCGCGACCTGCTGCCGACCATGGCGCGCGACTACATCAAGGCGATCAACGACCAGGTCACGGCCAACAATCCCAAGGAAGTGCTGAAGACCGCGACGATCTTCCAGGGCAAGGTCGTCAAGGTGCTCGAGAACACGCTCGCGTCGGCGGAGAGCACCGAGTTCGCGCGCGCCAAGCTCGCGCAATACACGGCCTCGCGCACCGCGTTCGACGACGTGAAGAAGATGCTGCAGGTGCTGCGCGCCGGCGAGGCGCTGCCGAAATTCAACGCGAAGCTGCCCGACACGATCACGAAATTCGACGACGGCCAGGTTGCACAGATCACCGCGCAACTCGACGCCTTCAAGAAAGCCTATCCCGATGCGCTGCCCTTTGCGCTCGCATTGGTGGCGAGGCGCCTGAAGACGTTCTGGCGGCTCATATACCTTGCGACCAAGGCGGCCGCGAGCAAGAGCGCTGACGAGGTTGCGACATCGCCCTATGCCTGCGTCGTTCCCATGGTGCTCGACCGGCTCGACGACAAGCGCCTCGCTTTGCGGGTCGCGCTCCGCCACAACCGGTTCCTGGTCGCGCGCGACCTGCTCACCGAAATCTACGACGTCGAACATTCGCTCAAGATCCGGATCGACGGCATCGAGCGATGCGAATGGGGCGTCCGGCTTCAGCAATTGATGGACGCGATCGCCGCGCTGGTGGCGGCCGAGGTCAGCCGCTTTCCCGCCAATGTCGGTCACATCCTCGGCTCGCGGCGGCTGCGCAGCCAGGACACGTTGGGCGGCAAGCTGAGCTATCTGGCCTGGAAGGGCCGCGACGCCGTGCAGGACGGCGCGGCGGCGTTTCGCAAATTGATCGGGGTGACCTGATATCCTCAGGCGCTATTCGGGCGTGTGCGGCAGCGTCAGGAAGCGATCGAGAAATCGCCCCGACATCACGAATCTGAACCACCAGTAGATCATCCGCCGCATCGACATAGCTGCAATCCCTGACAGCCCACCACCGGCTGCGCGCAGCAATAGCGCAAGTGCAGCATCAGGCATGTGAGGTGGTTCACACTTGTCTGCCGCCAGCCCGGAGCGAGCTTGTCGCAAAAGTCACCTGCGATGGTGCCCTGCTCCGCACCGCACAGAATTCTATCCGGCGTATGACGATAGGCGGTCGGCATGACCGAACACGACAAAGCCACGGCCAATTGAGGCCCGCGTTATTCAATCAGGCGAAGCGCATGCTGACTGCGTCCAATTGCAGGACACCGACTGCAGGTATGGACGATCCGCTCCTCGCAAGCTTTCACCTGAATTAGCGCCCGGCTGCACGCAGCGCGCAGGCGAATGTAAAAGCTTCTCGAAGAGAATCCGCACAATTTTACGAATGTTGCGAGCTTTAACGTTATCGGGATAATTCAACATTCGTGCGAAGCTCTCCATATTTTGACGCTCCCCATCCCGTTAACACACTGTCACGGAACGGGAGTGGTCTGAGATGAACGATGGGATGGGTGAGCTCGCCGGGCGGAGGCTAAGAACCTTCGGACGGCGGAAGATGATGCCGCGCGCATGCGTAGCCGACAGCAAGCGCCATCTGCGCGCCTTCATGGGCGAGGTGCTCGAGGATCTCGGCTTCGTCACCAGCGACTGCAGCGGTGCGAGCGAGCTGCAAACCATGCTGGCCACCGATCTGCCGGACCTGATCCTGCTCGGCATCGCAGCCGACGGCATCGAGCCCGGTCAGTTCCTGGAGATTCTGGTGCGCGAAGGCTTCGACGGCAAGGTGCTCGCCGTCGGTGCGCGCGACTCGATCATCGTGAAAGCCGTGCAGCAGGTCGGCGAGGAATACGGGCTCGCGATGCTGCCGCCCCTCACCACGCCCTTTGCGGCCGACACGCTGCGTGAGCGCGTCGCGATGCTGCTGCCCGAGGAGCCGGCTCCGAGCCCGGCCGTTCATGTCGGCGAGGCCCTGCATGCGGGCTGGCTCGAGCTCTGGTATCAGTCGAAAATCGACGCGCGCTCGCTGGTCCGCTGTGGTGCCGAGGCGCTGGTGCGGATGCGCCATCCGACCTGGGGCGTGGTGCCGCCGGCCTATTTCATACCCGAGGCGCACGATCCGCATTTCCGCGACCTGTCGGAGTTCGTGATCGAGCGCGCCGTGCAGGACTGGCACTACCTTCTGGAGCGGCAGAGCGCGGTCGATCTGTCGATCAATCTTCCCGCGCCCTATCTCAGGGAGCCGCAGGCCGTGAGCGATCTTTGCCGCCGCATGCCAACGCATCCCGCCTTTGGCGGATTGACGATCGAGATCGCGAGCGACGAGGCGATCCACGACCTCGCTTTCCTCGGCGAGATTGCGCGCGAGATGAGCTTCCACAATATCGGCCTGTCGGTCGACAATCTCGGCGCCAACTGGCCGGACCTGATGGGCCTGGAGAAGCTTCCCTTCGTCAAGCTGAAGGCCGACCGGCAATTCGTCACCGGCTGCAGCTCCGATCGCCTGAAGCGAACGGTGTGCCGTCACATCGTCGAACTCGCGCAGGGCTACGGCGCAGGCGCCGTAGCCGAAGGCGTCGAAAGCCGCGCCGACCTGCTGGCCGTCAACGAGCTCGGTTTCGACTTCGTGCAGGGCTATCTGTTCGGCAAGCCGATGCCGCTGAAGAAGTTTGCCAGAAGCGCGCTGACGCGGACGGTGATGGGGCAGGAGTGAGACGACAGCCTCAGGCGTATCGCCGCGCGAAGAAGACGCAGACGACCACGAGCGCGGTCGCGGCGATCATGCTCCATGCGACCGGCTCGTGCAGCAGGAAGCCTGCCAGCGCGAGCCCGAAGAACGGCTGCAGCTGCTGCAACTGGCCGACGCGCGCGATGCCGCCGACCGCAAGGCCGCGATACCAGAAGATGAAGCCGACGAACATGCTGAAGATCGAGACATAGGCAAGGCCGATCCAGGCCGGCAGACCGACCCCGCTCCATGCCGTCGGCCACGCCCAGATCATGAGGGGCAGCATCAGCGGCAGCGCCAGCAGCAGCGCCCAGGAGATCACCTGCCAGCCACCGATGCGGCGCGACAGCGCGGCACCTTCGGCATAGCCGAGCCCGCACAGCACGATCGCAGCGACCATCAGGAGATCGCCGGTGAGCGAGGCGGAGCCGCCGTTCGACAGGGCAAAGCCCGCGACCGTGGCGCTGCCGAGGATCGCGAACAGCCAAAACAGCGGCCGCGGCCGCTCGCCGCCGCGCAGCACGGCGAAGATTGCGGTCGATAGCGGCAGAAGGCCGATGAAGACGATCGAATGCGCCGAGGTGATGTGCTGGAGCGCCAAAGCCGTGAGCAGAGGAAAGCCGACAACCACGCCGATCGAAACGATGACGAGCGAGGCAAGATCCTTCCGCTCGGGCCACGCCTGGCGCAGCAGGCCGAGCACGGCCGCTCCGATCAGCGCCGCAATGATAGCCCGTGCCGAGGTCAGGAACAACGCGGAGAAACCGCCGACCGCCACGCGCGTCGCCGGCAATGAGCCACTGAAGATGATGACGCCGAGAAGCCCGTTGCCCCAGCCGCTGCCTGCAGATTGCATGTCCACTTTGCCTGTTTGAACGGCGATCCTCGGCTCGCGCCGATGGCAAAACCAGTGACAATGCCATACAATCTGGCAAAACTGTATGGTTATGGAAGGTCATACACCTTGGACAGCGACACGCAGACAAAGGGGCGTGGCGGCACGCGCACCACCGATGTGATGAGCGCGATCCGCGCCAAAGTGGCCGGCCGCGCGCTCGGTGCGGGCGACCGCCTGCCATCGATCCGCAGCCTTGCCGCCGCGATGGGTGTTTCACCGTCCACCGTGGTCGAAGCCTATGATCGCCTCGCCGCCGAGGGGATGATCCGCGCCCGCCGCGGCTCGGGCTTCTACGTCTCGCCGACCGTCACGCCGCCGCTCGCCCTGACGGAGGTCGAGCCGCGCCGCGACCGGGCCGTCGATCCGTTCTGGGTCTCCAGGCAGTCGCTCGATGCGGATGCGCGCGTGCCGAAGCCCGGCTGCGGCTGGCTGCCGCCGGAGTGGATGCCGGAAACGGCGCTGCGGCGTGCCACCCGCGCGCTTGCCCGCACCGACGCCAGCGTGCTGACGAACTACGGCTCGACCTCCGGCTCGCTCGCGCTGCGCCGGCTGTTGCTCACGCGCCTCGCGGAAGACGGGATCGAGGCCACGATCAATCAGCTGATGCTGACGGGCTCCGGCACGCAGGCCACCGATCTGATTTGCCGCTTCCTGCTTCGGCCCGGCGACACCGTGCTGGTCGACGATCCCTGCTATTTCAACTTCCGTGCACTACTGCGCGCCCATCAGGCGAGGATCGTCAGCGTGCCCTACACACCGTCGGGTCCTGATGTCATCAGCTTCGAGCAGATCCTCGGGGCCGAGCGGCCGCGGCTCTACATCACCAATTCAGCGCTGCACAACCCGACCGGCGCGACGCTCTCGCTTCAGACCGCGCACCGGCTTCTGACCTCGGCTGCCGCGCACGATCTCACCATCATCGAGGATGATATTTTTGGCGATTTCGAGCCGGAGCGATCGCCACGCTTGGCCGCGCTCGACGGATTGAACCGCGTCATCCGGATCGGCAGCTTCTCCAAGACACTCTCCGCCTCGGTCCGCTGCGGCTACATCGCCGCGCGGGCCGACTGGATCGAGCATCTCGTCGACCTGCAGGTCGCAACCAGCTTTGGCGGCCCGAGCCCGGTCGCGACCGAGATCATCGTAAAGGTCCTCGCCGGCGGCAGCTATCGCAAGCACATGGACGAACTCCGGCAAAAGCTCGCGCGTATCAGTCGCGATGTCGTGCGAAAGCTCGGAGCACTCGGTATCGAGCCCTGGTTGACGCCACGCGGCGGCTTCTTCCTGTGGTGCCGCCTTGCCGACGGACAGGATGCCACCGCGGTTGCGCGCGCCGCGCTGGAAGAGGATGTGGTGCTGGCACCGGGCAATGTGTTCAGCGTGGCGCAAACCGCGCAACACTTCCTGCGGTTCAACGTGGCGCACATGAACGATCCGCGGATGTGGGACGTACTGCGACGGACGTTGAAGGCGCAAGCCAGCCGCTAGTACCACGGCTCCTGATAGACCGGCTCACCGTCGATCAGCAGCCGCTTGATGGCGGCGCGGCCGGACGGGAGCACGGCGGCGACGACGCGCAGCTGCTGCTGGTTGCGGGCTTGCTCGAGCTTCTTGCCCTCGCCTTCCGGCACGAAATAGCTTTCCAGCCCGTATCTGATCGTCAGCTTGTCGCAGAAAATACGGCCGTTCGAGCCGCAGGAATATGTGACACGGCCGCGAATCAATACGTCGGGCGCCGTGACCGCGACGGGCGCGGCATGCACCGAGACGGCCTGGTAGAGTCCATCAGCGTCAGGCGCGAGCCTGACGAACACGATCGGGTTACGCTCAGTGGACGGCTGGCCGGCGAGTGCGCCTGCCGGCAGTTGCGTGATGTCGTAGCCGAGCGTGACGTAATCGCCCCGCAGAAGATCGCGGGGATCGAGCGGCCGTGTCTGCAACGTGACCTCCCGCCCCTCGCGCAGGATCTGCACGCGATCGGCGACCATCAGGATCAGCAGCGCGCATTGCAGCAGAATGGCGGCACCGAACAGCACGGCTTTCGGGATGCGTCGCCAGACAGATGTGATGGATTCGATCATCGCGCGGCCCTCGGCAGCATGCGATTGAGCGCCGATGCAAATACGACGGCAATGATGCCGGCCATTGCGAGGAAGGCGGAGCGGCGCAGCAGCGAGCCCTTCACGGCCCAGGTGATGCCCGCGATGACGCCGGCGATGCCGAGCCAGCCGGCCACGATACGCGGCCTGATATCATCGAGCACGCCTGAGACGACGAGGCACAGCATGGCGCAGAGCAGTGCGGCATAGGCGAACCAGGGCTCTCCGGCCGCGGACGCCGGCCAGATCGGCGCGGCCACCAGCACCAGGCCGATCGCGAGGCCTGCGAGAATTTCACCTGCGCGCCGGGTGACGCCGGCGGAGGCGAACGCAAGAGCCACGCCCGCAACCCCGCACAGGATCGCCCACATCGGCTGGGCCGGCGCCGTGCCGGTGCGGAAGCGGATGATGTCGTCCACCGTCGTCACCTCCAGGAACGCAACGACGGCCAGCGAAAACGCGCCGTAGATCGACAGGACGCTGCCAAGCCGCTGCGCTCGCGGCGACGGGTGAGCTGCGATCGCGAGGCCGGCGCCGAACAGCAGCGCCGCACCATTGGCCAGCACGAATGACGGCTGCATCCCGTCGAGATCGAAGCGAAGCGATGTGGCGATCCACCACGGCAGCACGGCTGATGCAACGAGGTGGGCCGCGACGCGGGAATTCCAGGCGAACGCAATGGCGGCCGCGATCAGCCAGACCACAGGGAATGACAGATGCAAGGCATCGGGCGCGTCGTAGACACGCATGCAAGTCCAGATGCAGGCTGCGGCGAGGCCGACCGCGAGCGCGCCGCGCGAGCCGGTCAGCAGCGCCGCGGCGAAGGCGCCTGTCGACCACAGCAGCATGCCGCCGGCAAAATCGTCGCCGAGATGATACATCTGGCCGACCAGCGCAATGCCCGCACCGAAGATGATGGCACCGATGCTGGCGCAGAGATCGGCGAGAACGCTGCGGCCGGATGCTGCGAACCATGCGCCGAGACCGCCGGCGACGATCATGCCGGCGAGCAGGATCGCAAACCGCAGCAGGCGCGCGATCTCCGTCCAGTGCGCCGCGACGAAGGCGAGGAAAGCTGCCGCGATCAGGAGGCCACCGACGATGGCAACGACCACGGCGATGTTGATGCCGGGTGAGAGCGGCGGCAGCGCATTGCGGATGGAGCTAGCTGCCGCCGGCGCAATCACGCCATCGGCTTCCCATTGCGCGAGGTCAGCCTCGAGGCGTTGCCGGTAGGTCTTGTCGAACATCCTCGTGGATCACCTGGCTCGCTGGCGGCGGACTGCGGGAGATTGGTCGGATCGCGCCGGTGGCAGGTTCAACCTGTCAACGCTCCGGCTGGCCGTCCCGGCTGCGCCAGACGACAAGATCGCCTAATTCGCCTTGATGCCGGCCTCGCTGATCAGCTTGCCCCATTTCGTGCTCTCGCTCTGAATGAAGCGGCCGAATTCGTCCGGCGAATTCGGCGCCGGCTCGGCGCCGAGGGTCTTGATCTTCTCGGCCACATCAGGGTCTTTCAGGGCTTTCGTGAAGGCCTGGTTCAGCCTGCCGACGATATCGGCGGGCGTGCCCGCTGGAGCGACGAGCCCGAACCAGCCGATGGATTCGAAACCCGCAAGGCCGCCCTCGGCAAGCGTCGGCACGTTGGGCAGGGAATCCAGGCGCCGTCCCGAGGACACGCCGATGGCGTTGAGCTTGCCCTCGAGGATGAGCTGCCTTGACGAGGGGATATCCAGCACCGCGAAGGGGACATGGCCTGCGAGGACGTCGACGGTGGCCGGCGCGGTGCCGCGATACGGTATCAGCTCCATGTCGATCCCCGCCTTCTGCGTGAACAGCGCGGCGGTCAAATGCATCGCCGTCGAATTGCCGCCATGACCGATCGACAGCGCGCCGGGCTTGGCCTTGGCGAGTGCAATCGTCTGCGCGACATTGTGCGCGGGAACGCTGGCCGAGGAGACCAGCACGAAGGGAATTTCCGCAAGCAAGGTGATCGGCACGAGATCCTTCGGGTCGAACGGCATCGACGAATTGAGGTGCGGATTCACCGTCAGCGCGCCGGCCGGCGCAACGCCGAGCGTGTAACCGTCGGGCTTGGCCTGCGCGACCGCCGCCATGCCGATATTGCCGCCGGCGCCGGCGCGGTTCTCGATCACGAGGTTCTGCTTGAGTTCGGCGGTGACCACCGGCTCGAGCGCCCGGATGACGGTGTCGGCGCTGCCGCCGGGCGGAAACGTCACGATGATCTTGATCAGCTGCTCCGGATAGGCCGCGTCAGCCGCTTGCGGCAACAGCGCGGCGAGAGCCGCGCCCGACAGCACGGCCAGAATGCGGCGTCTTGCAACGTGAAGCACGTTCTTCCTTCCTCGCTCTTTTTTAAACCGCCGCGCCGGTGAGGCGCGCCAGCAGGCTCTGCGCATCTTCAGGTGCGGCCGGCCCGCGCCAGGCGATGTGCTGATCGGGCCTGACGAGGACGAGCTTCTCGGCATAGGCGCCGCCGGCTTCATCAGGCGCGACGTCGATCAGCGCCAGCGGAATGCGGCGCGCGGCTGCGGCGGATTGCAATGGCGCGACGTCGATCGCCGGGTCGAACCGCAGGAGATTGTAGCCGGTCCCGAAGGCGTCGTAGAGCGATCGCCCGTCGCGCAGGAACACATGCGGCGCACGGGCGCCCGGCACGGTGGAGGGCGTAAAACTGCCCATCGCATAAGGCGGCGGCGTCTCGCCGTCATAGGCGATGATCGGCGAAGCGTCGTAGTAATAGCCGAAGTTCAAACCGGCGCAGCAATATTGCTGGACGTTGAGATCGTAGGCCGCCTTCGCGAGCGCCGCGCGCGCGGCATGGCCGCGCGGCGTGTCGTCCTCGATCTCGGCGGAGACGCCGCCGCGCTGCGCCATCATCTTCATGGCGTGGTCCATCGCAAAGCGCGAGACCTGGTCGGTGATGGGCTGGCGCTCCGCCGCGTAGGCGTCGAGGATCGCGGCCGGCGCCCAGCCGTTCAGATGCGCCGCCAATTGCCAGCAGAGATCGACGGCGTCGGCAATGCCCGCATTCATGCCGTAGCCGGCATAGGGCATCCACAGATGCGCGGCGTCGCCGCAGATGAACACGCGGCGGTCGCGGAAGCGATCGGCCACGAGGCGACGCCCGACCCAATCCTCCTTGCTGAGGATCTTGTAGTCGAAATGCTCGTCGACGCCGAGAATGGCGCGGATCGACCAGTCGCGATCGACCGAATCGAATTCGGGCTCGTCGGGCTTAAGGTGATTGTGGATCAGCCAGCGGTCGTGACCGTCGATCGCAACGGTGGTGCCGGAGCGGCGCGGGTTGAGCGAGAGCACCATCCAGGCCTTGGTGTGCGCGCCCATCAGCTCTTTCAGCTGCGGGGCCTCGATGAAGGTCGACTGCACACGCTGGATCACGGGCGTGCCGGACAGGCTCGCCCCGATCGCCTTGCGCACCAGCGAGCGGCTGCCGTCGCAGCCGATGACGAAGCTCGCGTCGATGCGAAAGGTCTCGCCGCTGTCGAGGTTGCGCGCCTGCGCGACCACATGGTCGTCGTGCTGCGCGATGTCGGTGATCTCCGTGCGCGCCAGAATGATGATGCGCGCTTGAGCGGCCGCATGGGCGAACAGGATCGGCTCGAGATAGACCTGGTTGATCCGGTGCGGCGGCTCCGGCGTCGGCCACCAGGTGTCGGGGCCGCCGGTGGCGCTGTAGCGCCGGGCGCGGGAGGGGATGTCGATGCGGCAGAGCTCGATGCCGGTCGCCGTGGTGCGGTAGGAGCAATCGTTCGGGAAGTCCGCCGGCAGCCCCGCATCGCGCAGCCTGGCGGCGACGCCGAGCCGGCGGAACACCTCCATCGAGCGCGCCGAGACGTGATTGCATTTGACGTTGGGCGGATCGCCGGCGCGGCGGATCTCGGCGACGACGACGTCGATGCCGCGCGAGGCCAGATCCATCGCCGCCGTCAATCCGACCGGGCCGGCGCCCACGACCAGGACCTGTGCCTTCATATCAGCCTCCATTCCCTCGCGCGGCGGTCTTCGCCGCCTGCACGCATTCGAAAGTCGAAAACAACCCCATGCACAGTAGCCAACCTACGTCAGGTCAAGGCCTTTTGCCAACGATTGCGAATTTACCGAAATTTCGCTTGTTCCGTCGGGCAAAACAGGTGCATGATGGCATCATGGCAGGAGGTTCATCCGCTCAGGCGAATTGAGAATAGCGGGACAGCTGGAAGAAGGGTTCTGCCTGGTAGGACGGATCGGTGGCGAGGCGGGCGAGCCTTTGCCCGATGGCGGGCGCGAACTTCGCACCATGGCCTGAACACGCGGAGCAGACGATCAGGCGGGACTCCGGCCAGCGATCGATGATGAATTCCTCGCCCGCGTCCGGCCTGATGTCTGCGGGCGCGGTGTTGGTGTAGAGGCAGACGTCGCGATCGACGATGGGCCCGGCCGCGCCGGGGACGAGGGCGGCCAACGCTGCGCCGATCGGGCGCAGTTCGGCATCGGTGGCCTGCGGACCCCAGTCGTCGGGGCCGACCACGGGCCCGTGGTTGTGAGGCGCCGCTTTAACGCCGCGCTGTTCGAAATCCGGAAAGCCGTAGACCGTGTCATCAGGACCTCGGTCCAGAATGAAGATCGGGAAACGACCTGAAACCACGGTGTCGGGGCTGCCAGGTGCAAACCAGCCGACCGCCTGTCGGGTCACGTTGAGCAGCGCGCCGAGTTGCGGGAGGGCGCGAGGAAGCCATGGGCCCAGCGCCAGGATCGCGCGCTCGGCGAAGAACTCTTCGCTGTCAGTGCGGATCGACACGCCGTCGTGGTGCGGCGTGAAGCTCGCGCGTTCCGGAATCACGCGGTCGCGAGCGCGTGCGCGCATCAGTTTCATGACAGTCGCGGTGTGCAGGATCGCGGCGCCGTCCTGGACGACGACGTCCCAGTCGTCGGGCAGTTTGAAAGCCGGAAATTCCTTGTTCGCGACATCTGCGGTCACCATCGGATCCGGACGCCCTGTCGCGATCGCGGCCGCGCGCGAGGACGCCACCATGGCGGAGCCGGGGCGGCCGGCCTCCAGAATGGGGGTGTCCGTCAGAACCGTTTGACCGCTGTCGGCCTGCAGCCGGATCCAGCCGGCATGCGCCTCGTCGCTCAGGCTGGTGTAGTTGGAGTTTTCGAAATTGAAGCGACGGAAAATGCGACATGACCCATGCGACGAGCCGCGATCCGAACCGGCTGCTACGGGATCGAAGCCGAGCGCATCGACGCCGGCATCCAGCAATGCGGAGAGCGCCGCTCCGCCCATGAGCCCCAGACCCAGCACGGCGACTTCGCATTTTCGCATGAAGGCCTCGCGAGCGATTGCAGTGACGCGGTGATCATCGTGGTGATTTTGCGGGTATGCAAGGTCTACGGGAGGGCGATTGCCGGCATCGACAGCGCGGCATCAGATCATTGGGACCATGTCAGCGCACGTATCGAATGTGTGGAATATTCGTCGAAAATTCGTGGGCCCGATGGATTTCGTCAAATCCTACCATCCCACGACGGACCGACCTTCGAGAATGATCACATACGCGCGACACTGAGGGAAAAAGCGCTTTGCCTTCCTCATCCAATATAACCGCCGAGCGGCGCCACTAGAACGGGAGGTCCTCGTCGAGGTCTTCGGACTCCCGCGGCGGGAGCGCGCCCTTGGGCAGTGGCAAATTGGTGACGATGAACAGATTCAGGATGTCGTCGCGGTCCATGAACATGACCTGCGACCGCTTCGTCGCATCTAGCCGCTCGCCGAGCCAATTCTTCGCCTGCTTGGTGATCTCGCCCCCGGCGACGATGAAGGCGTGATCGACTAGCACTCGCCGGTTCAGCTCGGGGTCAAAGATCTGGTGCCCGAGCATCATGGTCACCTGATTCAGTATCTCGCCGATGTTGCTGGAGCCGGTCTTTCCCATGCCCGCGGAATCCAGCTTCCCCTTCTTGGCCTGGATGCCGAAGTAGAGGACGTGAAGCGTCGGCAGCGTGTACTTCATCCATACGTCTTTGCCGTACTCCAGCGCCTTGTCCTTGTGGCCCGCGGCGGTGATCCGGTGGAAGCCAAGCTGGCGGAACAGCGGGAGGAGGACTTCCTCGATCAGTTCGTCCTCTGAGCACTTGTCGAGGTAGGCAAGTAGCTGTTCTCGACGCTTAAGCTCTGAAGGAGTAAGCGGCCGGTGGGGGCTTTCGATTTGGGCGATGGTGTTGGTCGCGATGTGCCGGAGTTGGCCAAGCCCGTGTTCGTCGTAAAAGGCCTCCCAGCCCTCTCGGGCGAGCACAATGTTCAGAGCCGCCAGGGCTTTGCTTCGATCCGGGTCGCCCTCTTGCGCCTCACCCTTGTCTAACACGCGGCGAATTACCTTCACGAATGGGGCGGGTGGGACGGATGGGCTCCGTTGCGGCAGGGCCAATATCTCTTCTAGTTTGTCAGATACCCGGGCCCATCGCGTGGACCCGTCGTGGACATAATCAAGATCACAGTCCCCAAAGAATTCCGTGATGTAGCTGCTTGATCGATAATGGAAGTGCTCAGCGTTTCCGCAGACGATTTCGGCCAGCGCTCGCAGATTTCTGGGTTTCCATTTCATCAGTGCAGAACATAGGAGGGCTGATGCAGCCTCTCAAGCACCGATTCGGGTGGCGGCGCATCCCTCGAGCCCTCGCGGCCGAGGACAGCGCGGCGCCCCAGCGCAAGGCGATACAAGCCACGCCAAACGCAC
This sequence comes from Bradyrhizobium guangzhouense, assembly GCF_004114955.1. Classification (NCBI taxonomy): domain Bacteria; kingdom Pseudomonadati; phylum Pseudomonadota; class Alphaproteobacteria; order Hyphomicrobiales; family Nitrobacteraceae; genus Bradyrhizobium; species Bradyrhizobium guangzhouense. The sequence continues at coordinate 622,323 of NZ_CP030053.1, read as the reverse complement.
CGTACAAGTTCTTGGCGGGGTGCGACGACCCCGGCGTGCGGGGTACAGCATCAGCCTGGACGGGGCGAGCGTGGCGGTAGCGAGGGCGGCGGCTACGCCGCAGTGGCTGGCATCGGCTTAAGCCGATTAATCAGGATCAAAATCTTCGGGGCCCCCGTTGTAGCGCCGTCGCACGCGAGCTGCGAATGCCTCATAGGACATGCCGTTGAAGGCGTACTCCCACAGCAGGTCATAATACTCTTCAAATTTTTGACGCGCCTCGGGCAGCACGGCAGGCAAGTTGATCGTCAGAAATTTGGTAAGGCGGTCGTCCGGGTCGTTGCCTAGTTTCATGTCGAAGTAGCCGAGCGTGTCCTTTGCGCGAGCACGGGCGGCAAGGTCTGCGTCGGCGTTGGCCAGGCGTTGGTTATAGGTTTGGTGAATAATTATCCCGCACTTGTTGAAGAGGAGAAACGTGGAAGGGTGAATACGGCGCGCTATCAGAACCGGCACACAGTTCAGGGCCACGGCTTTATCGAGCAGGTCTTTCACCTCGCGCCGGTCGGGATAGAGCCACTCCCGCACGTTCTTGCACTCGATGCCTGCCCACACGCCGCCATGGCAAACCATGAAATCGAGGAGCCGGTCATCCGGCATGACGTTGTCGCCGATGTAATTGGGCGGCTCGACTTTGCGATAGAGCTGGTCGTCGCCATGTTTGGTTAGGTCGAGAAATCTACCAAAGAAATTTTGCTGGGCAGCCGTCATCGTACGGAAGACAGCGATTTCGAGCGCCTGGCCCGTGCGCATTGTAACAGCCTGCTGGGCGAGCTCAGTCTGAATGGCGTCGAGCACAGCGTAGCGATCGGCATGGCCTTCCCATGCCGTGTTGCCGAGGAAAAAATAGGTTGGCTTGCCGACGCCAGGCTGCCGGCGTTGCAGAATGCTTTCTGCGAGCAGCTGATTTCGGGCTTCAGTCAGAATGTGAGGGTCTATGCGCTGATTAAACGGGCCAGCGTCCGAGATTTTCATCTCAAGGGTGCGCATCGTAGCCACGGAATGGGAGCTGACCACGCGGATTAAGCGCGTCCGAGCGAGCTCAATACGTTGTTCCCGCGTCTGCTTGGCCATAGGCCGCCGCTTTGGGGTTTGCGGCTCGGACGGACCGCGGTGGGTATTTATATATATTTAGTAGTATTGCTGGCCTGACTTACGCGTGTCGGGGCTCCCTTGCAACCTGCCCACTAGAGGTCGTGGGAGCCCGCTAGGCGGCCTTGGACCGGTGGGGCGAGGAACCGGCTCGGCGGCTTTGGGGCCTCAGGCGCCTCCGCTTCTCATCGTAGCGGGCAGCCGTTCGGGCTTCCTTTGAAGGCCGGCATACGCTCGCCCGCTTACCCCACGGGTCCTTCCGAAGCTCAAGGTGATGATACTGGGCGCTACACACAGCTGTGCAGACTGCCAAAAGAGCGCCACAAGGCCGCTGGACTCACCCAGACAGTGGTTTCGCAGCGGTTGTCAGAGGTGCCGTAGGGCGGCTACTAGGGCAGGCCCAAACAATCAAATATATCCCAACGATTTCAATTAGATGGGTGTTTGATTTGGCGGAGAGGGAGGGACTCCCCGACAAATTTTCCCTATCCGGCTCTATTTCCTAAAAAAAACGCGATCACGGCAGGTTTTGGAAGGTTGGTGGACTACAATTCGGGTTATACCGCGGACTACTTTAGTTCGCTGGGACAATACGTCAAATGGCAACCGTCCCTGAGACTCGCCACATTGTAAAATGCGCAGTGGTTAACGATGGGGGGAATGGGGTTCCCCTGCGCCGCGGCAGAGTCCCGGGATCAATGTGCTAAGTGGCCGTCAGCTCGAGCTGACGGCAGCTAACCGTCCAAGCCAAGCTATCGCACGCTGCCCGAGGTCTGACTTACACTGCGTTCCGAGCAAACACGATACTTGGGCATTTGAACAAGGATTCTTGAATTTGCGCTGGTTTTCCTTTAGCTTGTAAGGGTCAAGGTGCTGTGTTTCCCGAGAGCTACAATGGCTATCAGGTCGGGTGATCGGTGAGAGTCGGGCTGGAAAAAATCCAGCCAAAAAAACCAACCACTATCGCGTACCTCAATGATGGCAATTCCGCCGGAGCCATCAACCTCCAATCGCTCCTTTCAGTCAGATCGCCTCAGTCGCGGTTAGATGACTGCGCACGCGCCGAGCCATGTGGGCCTTTAGCTGACCTCCGCGTGAGGCCCACATGAGCGGGAAGGATCACCAGAACAAGGTACCGCTTTCAATACGCGCGACCTCTGAGTTCAAAACTCAAGTCAAAAATGCGGCAAAGGACGGCGGGATCAGCCAGGCGGAGTTCTTGCAAGCACTGCTCGACATTCACTTAGGCAAGCGGACACGCCGCCCAGGTAAACAGAATTTCGCGCAGTCCACAAAGTTGGCCAACTTCCACAAGGAAATCATCGCGTTCGGGAACTTAATCCGAAGCGAACTCAGCGATCATCCTCACTATCTGGCAATCGTAGACAGACTCGTCAAATTGACGACGGCTGCACTCGACTTGGACAGCTCTGGGCGGCGCAAATGATTGTAAAGGCCTACAAATACAAGAAAAGCGAGGGGGCGCGGCGCCTCAGTGGATATCTGGCGCAAGATGCGTACCGGGCGACAGAGCCGGGCGAGAGCAGAAACCTCTACGTGGCAAACGCACTAGACGGAATGCGCGTCATGCAGTGTCTGCAACGGGCGTCGCGAGCGCGCATCGCTTTTTGGCACATCATCATTTCGCCCACGACGCAGTTGGATAAGAAAGATCTCAATCGCATCTTAAACCTCATCATCACGGAACTGAACGCAGCAGACCATCCGCTGATGGTCTGGTCACACGAAAAACTTCGTGCGCGCCGAGGGGGCGGACCGACCCATTTTCACTGCGTTCTAGGTCACGTCTCTCCCATCACAAAACTGGCGCTGGACATGCGAAATCATGCCCGACGGCTTCACAAGGTCGCAGCGGTTGCGGCGTTCGATCTCGAGGGACAGACCTCGATTTCGCCCTACCATGACTCGATTGTCACTCATTTGATCAAGGAGGATCGACCAGACGTCGCTCGTTGGCTCACAGACCTGAAGAAAGTATGGCCCTCGCAGCAATCTCGTATGACGGACGCAATGCGGAGATCCGCTGCCGCAGAGGGCCTAGACTTGGCTTCCTTCTGTGCAAGACTGGAGCGCCTCTGGAATAGCGGCGCTTCGGAGCAGTCGTTTGCTAGGTTTCTTTCCAACGCCGGCGTTATGATCCGGCAGGGTGATCGTTCGGAGGATTCCATCTTACTCTTTCGACGAGACCGACTAATCGGAGTGCTGCACCGTATCCTGCAACAGCCGCGTACACTTGTGTATCAAGAGGCGAGCGCGAGGTTTTCTGCACTCTTCGGCAAGACAATCGATGCTGATGGCATTCCCGAGGCTAGTCTAACGTCCAACATCGAAAAGCTGCGTCAGGACAAGACCGACGATCTTGAGGTCTTGCTGAAGCGTCTCAGGATCAAAACCCTCAAGCTGACCTATCTTCCGGCCGGCGTGAGGGTCGGCTCAACCGACGCTGGAAACCGAATCGCTGAAAGGCTTCGAAGGCTTTCGAGGGGCGAGGCGATACTCGATCGGGCCCTCGAATTGCTTTGGTCAGATGATGCTTGGGTGTCGACTCCGATCGATAAGTTGATAATTCACGCCGGACGTTCGTTGAAGCTTGGCAAGGCAATTCTGCTGGCCAGACCGCCGACGCGCGAACATCGAGCACTATCGCAGCAGCCCGTAGAAGAATCGAGCCCTGCTCTCAGCGATGAAGCGCTCTCGTACCAGCCCTCAGGGGTCAAACTCTAATTCGAGGCATGCCAGCCGTTAACCCGCCGAGACTTCGAGGCCGGCCTGCTCTGATCAAGCCGTTGGACTCGGACACCACGCTGCGCGACAACTTAGCGCGCTTGCGTGTAATACATCCCATCTCTGGTTGCCGGATGAACGGCCAGCCGAGGTATCAAGCGATGTGACAAGCCATGGGAAGCTAGGGCGTCAAGCGAGGCTATCGCAGTGTACCGGAGGCGTATCATGCGCTGCGATCCTTGCAAGGACCTGGCCGCCCCACGTCCGCCCAGTTGACCTCGCCGGCTAACACACTTCGGACGCAGTATGGATTTCATCTCGGTCGCCTGAGGGCGTGCGATCGGCTTGGGTCTCAGCACCGGATTGGCGTCCTTTCGATGGTATCCGGCGGCAGCGTTATCGGCGCATACTTCCATGCACATGACGGCGACTTTGGGTCGCTCGAAGCGAAGATGCGGAAGATTTTGTCTCAAGGCCTCGCCAGTGGCATGAGGCGGAAGCTGTTCAGCTCGCTCGGGCTGAATGTGGCGCCCTACCGCCTTGGAGGCGCCCCCTCAAGCCAACCAGTCGCACAAGATGCGATGCTTTCGCTCGCCCTTGCGGACACCCGCGGACGGCCCGTCGCGCTCCGATCCTAGGGCTACGCGCCTCGACCTATTGCCGGAAAAACAACGACTTCGGCGCCACAGAGGGAGCTTAAGAGGCTCTATAACCGCTCGCGAGGCTTCCGCTGAGCCGAGTAATCTATCGGCGCGGCCAACCCGACGAAGTTGTCGAGAGCAGCAGAAGAAATAACGCGCTGTGCGCATCATATCGCGCAGCATTACGTGTGCTTCGCGACCCCTGCATGACGATTGTGCCGTTCGTTGAACATACGCGCCAGCGCCAACGCCGGCCCTTGGGCCGCAGGATGATCTCGAAGGTCGGAAATTGATGCAACAAAGGATTATGCAGCAGCACGGTTCGAGCCCAAGAGATAGCCATCGGTTGCGTGAGCCGGAGCAGCACTGACATTGGGCGCCGCAAGGCCGGCAGACGGTCGCCGGCTCGTCAATCCGAAGCCACCTGAAATAACTGCCGCGCCCCGTTCCATGCGGGGCGCCACTTTGACAACGACGATGCTTGTGCCCTCCCTTCGATGAAGCATCAATTTTAACTCCTGTCCGACTCGCGCCAAGCCTACCTTGTTGCGCAATTGCGCAGCCGACCGAATGGGACGGTCGTCGGCCATTGTCACAATGTCCCCTTTGCGCAGACCGGCCATTTCCGCCGGCGAATTTGGCAGAACCTCAGCTATCAAAGCGCCTTCGGCCCGAGCACCCGACAGCCGCGGGTCCTGCAGAGAAACGCCGATATGGCCGCGTTCGACATGGCCGGTGGCAATAATTTGCTCCATCACTCTCCGCGCCATATTGGCGGGGATCGCAAAGCCAATCCCGACGTTTCCTCCAGCAGGCGAGATGATCGCTGAGCTAATTCCGACCAGCTCGCCGCGCAGGCTGACCAGCGCGCCACCAGAATTGCCGGGATTAATCGCCGCGTCCGTCTGAATGAAATCTTCGTAACCCTGCTTGCCAAGGCCAGTGCGGCCGAGTGCGCTGACCAGACCCGAGGTTACGGTTTGGCCCAGACCAAAGGGATTGCCGATCGCGAGCACAAAATCACCAACCTCCAGCGCGTCACTGTCGCCAAAAGCAAGCGCCTTGAGCCCCACGGGGCTCTGGATCTGTAACACGGCCACATCGGTCGGCGGATCGCGACCAATCACCTTGGCCGAAAACTGTCGGCCCTCCTTCGTGGTGACTTGCACTGTGGACGTGCCTTCGACGACGTGATTATTGGTGAGTACAAAGCCGCGCAGAGCATCGACGATCACTCCGGATCCGGTTGCGTTGACCTCTTTCTCAATTTGCTTCGGAACATCGAAGAATTCGCGGAACACCGGGTCACGGTAGAGGGGATTGTCTTCACGCACGCGACCGTGCACCGAAATGTTAACGACCGCAGGCGTGACTCGGCGAACGAGCGGCGCCAATGTCGGGATCGGCGCTCCGGTCTTGAGATCGGGAACTTGCGCCGTCACGAGAGACGGTGCCCCAAACGTCAGCGTCAACACCAACAGCGCCAATTGGATTACGCGACCATTTTTCATCTTGTGCACCATGATATTCGCGGGAGCCGGCTCTAGCGCTTGCCGGCAGCCACATCGCACGTTGCAGAGCGACGCAGGGAACGACACAGGCCGCAGCCATATGACCGAACAAGACAAGGCCGAGGACAGCGTGCGTGACCATCATGCGGCCCTTCGTTCTGCGGCGGCCCAAGGCCGCCGCAGCCGCATCGGCACGCCGCCACCACGCGGCGGGTCATCATTGTCATTGTCGCCGTCGAGCTTGCGCAAGGCTGCGAGAATATCCGCGAGCCGGACCGTATGGCTCATGCCGGGAATCTTGCGCAACCACGGACAGGATTCCACCGCATACATGTCGGAGGCCCAGGACGACAGGATGATGCGCTTCTCCGGCGTGGAGAGCTCATTGTCGTTCAGGACGCTCCTTGGAGAATCGTAGTGAGCGGCGGGGTGAAAGATCGGATGAAGGCTCTGGGCATTTGCATTGGTGTTCGTCATCGTCGTGTCTCCCTTATCTCTCCTTTCCAAGGGATTGCCGTTGGGAGAAACGGCAGCGGAGCCGCCGCTTCCTGTTCTGATCATGGAGCGTTGATCGCGATGCGTTTCACGCCCTCGCGCGGCCTGTCCGATTTGGGCAATGAGACAGTCAGGACGCCGTTCTTGAACGTCGCCTCAACCTTGTCCTCCTGCACATCGTCGAGCGGAATCTGGCGCTCGAAGGCGCCGTAATAGCGCTCGCTGAAGTATCGGCCTTCGCCATCGCGTTCGGCCTTCTTCTCGCCGCGGATCGTCAGGACGCCATTGGTAATTTCCACCTGAACGTCCTTTTCGGTCATCCCCGGCAGTTCGGCCGACACGGTCAACGTTTTGTCGGTTTCGCTGAGCTCGACCTTCGGCCAGCCAAAGCGACCTCCCATCGACGACGACAGGCCCGGGCCGCCAAAGCCGCGGAACACATCGTCGAACAGACGGTTCATTTCACGGTGCAGTGTCAGGAAGGGATCGAAGCTGTCGCGGGCGGGCGCAAGCTCCTGCGGTTTCGACCACGGAATGAGATCACGAATAGCCATTGTTCTACCTCACTTGTTCGTGAGGACAGGGTGTGCGGACGCTTCACGCGCCGCACGCCCCGTCTCGATGCTGCAATCGCGCCTAAGCTGCCTTCTTCTGCGCGATCTGGGGTGAGGAAGAAGCCGCCGTTCCGATCTCGATACGGCGCGGCTTCATCGCTTCCGGCACCTCGCGCACGAGATCAATGATCAGCAGACCGTCCTGGAACGAGGCCTGCTTGACCTGGACATAGTCAGCGAGGTTGAACACACGCCGGAACGGACGGGCCGCGATACCTTGGTAAAGGTATTCGCGCGCGCCACCGTCGGGCTTCTTGCCCTCAACGGTCAGCACGTTCTGTTCCGCCGTCACGGCGATGTCCTGAACACCGAAGCCGGCCACTGCCAGCGTGACCCGGTAGTGGTCTTCGCCGAAACGTTCAATGTTGTAGGGAGGATAGTTGTCTTCGGTCGCCTGACGCAGCGTCGAATCGACGAGGTCTGCCAGGTGATCGAAGCCAATCGTGGAGCGCCACAGCGGCGCGAAGTCGAGTGTCCTCATAGCCAAGTCCTCCAAAGAGCAAGATGGATACGAAGGAACGCCAGGCCGTGTTTACGGAACGGTCCGAAGCCCGGTCCGGCGCCCGTACCGGACCCTAAACTGGCGTCCGGCACACCGCTCTCGCGGCGAAAAATGACTTAAAAAAATGAAAGTTGATTTCAAGAGGGTTGCTCAAAAAAATCTTCAAGTTCCGATCATGCCGCAATTTCAATCCGGGTTACGCGGCCTCGGCGTAAGTCAGGCGGGCCAGTTGTGCTTCAGCATCATTGCGCAGGCGCATGAGGCGAGCGCGATCCTCAGAAGTTAGGTCGCTCGCAGGCAAGAGCCTTTCGCAATGCGAAATAACGCGTCTCTGGCTTTCGATCAGAAAGGCAAACGCGCCGCCAACAGCGGGTTCATACGGCATGGAAAGTCCTCACACAGCTCAGACGGAAGTTTGGAGCGACCGGATCGGCCGGACACGGACTAGCTGGTTGCAGGTGGCGTCCCGTCGCGCTGGGTCGGCAACAGGTCGAACCTCAGCCGGGGCGCATCCAGGACCGGCGAAAGTAGCGTATCCACCTTCATCGTGGAAGGCGCCTGCGGCCAGGTCAGCCAGGGCATCGTGTCCAGGTACGGAATCGGCGGCAAGGCAATTTGTTCGAAGCCGATTTTTGCTGCCCGCAGCAGGGATGTCGCTTCCGACCCTCGCGCCGCAAACGGCGCCAGCGCAACGACACCACCGAGCGTTACTGCGAGGAGATTGATTAAGGTTTTGTGGGTGCCCTCCGCCCGAGCGAAGAATGTGAATTGATCCTTGATCATCTCATGCTCCTATCGTCGAAGACAGATCCAGATGTCCTTTCTGTATGTGAGAGGTGGGCCCAGCCGGTCGGCCGGGCCCGATACGCGTTAGAAGTCCATGGCGGGAGCCGGCGCGGCTTCCGTTTTCTTCGGCTTGTCCGCCACCAGTGCTTCCGTGGTGATGAGCAGCGACGCGACCGAGGCCGCATCCTGCAGGGCGGTGCGCACGACCTTCGCGGGATCGATCACGCCGGCCTTCACCATGTCCTGATATTCGCCGGTCGCGGCATTGAAGCCCCAGTTGTAGCTCTGGTGCTCCAGAAGCTTGCCTACCACCACCGACCCGTCCTCACCGGCATTTTGCACGATCTGGCGTGCAGGCACCTGGACCGCGCGGCGTACGATATCGACGCCGGCCTTCTGGTCGGAATTGGCGATCTTGATGCCCTCAAGCGCCTTGAGCGAGCGCAATAGCGCCACGCCGCCACCCGGCAGGATGCCTTCTTCGACGGCCGCCCGGGTCGCGTGCAATGCGTCGTCGACGCGATCCTTGCGCTCCTTCACTTCGATCTCGGTCGCTCCACCGACACGGATCACCGCGACGCCACCGGCGAGCTTCGCCAGCCGTTCCTGCAGCTTCTCGCGGTCGTAGTCGGAGGTTGTCTCCTCAATCTGCGCCTTGATCTGCTGGCTCCGAGCGTCGATGTCCTTCCTGGCACCGGCACCATCAACGATCGTGGTGTTCTCCTTGTCGATTACCACCTTCTTGGCGCGGCCGAGCATCTTGACCGTGACGTTTTCGAGCTTGATGCCGAGGTCTTCGGAGATCACGGTGCCGCCAGTGAGGATCGCGATGTCCTCCAGCATGGCCTTGCGCCGGTCGCCAAAGCCGGGCGCCTTGACGGCGGCGACCTTTAGCCCGCCGCGCAGGCGGTTCACGACCAGGGTGGCGAGTGCTTCGCCTTCGACTTCCTCGGCGATGATCAGAAGCGGCTTGCCGGATTGCACGACCTGCTCAAGCAGCGGCAGCATGGTTTGCAGACCTGAAAGCTTCTTCTCGTGGATGAGCACGTAGGGATCCTCGAGCTCGACCCGCATCTTTTCGGCGTTGGTGACGAAGTAGGGCGAGACGTAGCCGCGGTCGAACTGCATGCCTTCGACCACTTCGAGTTCGGTGTTCAAACTCTTGGCTTCCTCGACCGTGATGACCCCCTCGTTGCCGACCTTCTGCATGGCCTCGGCGAGGAAGCGGCCGATCTCGGCGTCCCCATTAGCCGAGATCGTGCCGACCTGGGCGATCTCGTCGTTGGAGGTGACCTTCTTGGCGTGGGTCTTGAGGTCAGTGACGATCGCGTCCACCGCCAGATCGATCCCGCGTTTCAGGTCCATCGGGTTCATGCCAGCCGCAACGGCCTTGGCGCCTTCCTTGACGATCGCCTGCGCGAGCACGGTCGCGGTGGTGGTGCCGTCGCCCGCCAGATCGTTGGTCTTGGAGGCGACTTCGCGCACCATCTGTGCGCCCATGTTCTCGAACTTGTCCTCGAGTTCGATCTCCTTGGCGACGGTGACGCCGTCCTTGGTGATGCGGGGCGCGCCGAACGATTTTTCGATCACGACGTTACGCCCCTTCGGACCGAGCGTGACCTTCACCGCGTTCGCCAGCGTGTCCACACCCCGCAGCATCCGCTCGCGAGCTTCGGTCGAAAACTTTACGTCCTTGGCAGCCATTTTGAAAATCTCCCTTCTCTTCGATGACTGTCAGCTCACGCTGCCGTCTTGAGCGCTTCGGCCTTTTCGACCACGCCCAGAAGGTCGCTCTCCTTCATGATCAGCAGCTCCTTGCCGTCGATCTTGACCTCGGTGCCCGACCACTTCGCAAACAGCACGCGGTCGCCGGCCCTGACGTCGAGCGGCACGAGTTGGCCCTGCTCGTTGCGGCCTCCTGGGCCTACGGCGATGATCTCGCCCTGCTGCGGCTTCTCCTTGGCAGTGTCGGGAATGATGATGCCGCCAAACGTCTTCTCTTCGGCATCAATGCGGCGCACGAGCACGCGATCGTGCAATGGACGGAAATGCATGCACATCCTCCTCAATCAGGTTCAGCGATGTTCAAAATCCGGGTCCGGAAACGGCCCCCGGGCGGAAAACGAACTGGGAGTCGAATCGGCCCGGTTCAAGACCGCTCGAGTGAATTTTTTGCCCGTAACGGCGCCCTTGCATTCGGACCAAAGCTTCTGGGATGAACCAAGGGCTTGCCGTCAACGATTGGTAAAGCGTGCACGCGTTGCGCTTAGTTCTTGCCGTGCCGCTGATTTCGATAATCAGCATTTCGTGCGCCGGCGCCACAATTTTTTTCAGCCCCCTCTTGAAACCGAAAACGGTTTTGCTAATTTTCCGACGCCACAGAAAATGTGGGGTTCGGACGCCTCATGGGTCCGGATCAATGAGACGGGCACCGGTCGTGTCCGGTGCCGCTCGTAACCATCTTGCTCTTTTGGAGGATTTGGCTATGCGCACTTACGATTTTTCGCCCCTTTGGCGTTCGACCATTGGCTTCGACCGCCTTTTTGACCTCGCAGAGATGGCGCAGCGCGCCGGCGAGGACAACTACCCACCGTACAACATCGAGCGCCTTTCCGAAGACCGCTATCAGATTTCGCTGGCGGTTGCGGGCTTCGCGTCAAGCGATTTCGCAATCACGGCCGAACAGAACGTAGTCACCATTGAAGGCAACAAGCCGGATCATGGCGAGCGGAATTTCATCCATCGCGGCATCTCTACCCGCAATTTCAAGCGAAAGTTCAATCTGGCGGATTACGTCCAGGTCAAGAGCGCATCCTTCGAGAACGGGCTGCTCAAGGTCGACCTGGTCCGGGAGATTCCGGAAGCCATGAAGCCGCGCCGGATCGCGATCAACGGCGCGCCGGCGGACAATGTCCAGAAACTAGAGACCAAGGCAGCGGCGTAAGCAAGCTATCTGATCGGCGCCGCGCGCGTTCGCGCGGCCGCCTCTATTTGTCAACGAACAGGAGGATCCAATGCGGCTGACGACCGCGGACGATAATGCGCGTCTCCCGACAAGCGACGGCCGACGTTACTTTCGTCGGACCAAGCGCGGCAACTCTACATGACGCGGGAGAGAAGCAGTCATGACTGGCCACCATATCGAACGGCTTCGCGCGCACCGAAACAATATTCGCCGTTATCGCAGGCTCCTGGAAACGTCTCTCACAGATCTTGAACGAGGCTATATCGAGCGACGATTGCTTGACGAACGAGCTTCCGTGAAAGCTCTGCTGCGAGAGGCCTGCCCGGATTGCCTGTCACTCCGGACGACGAAACCCGGGGCAGATCGGCGCACAACGCCATTGGAGCTGACGGAGTTCCTGCATCCGGCCGGTGCTTTTGAGCATCCCCTAGATGTACTCGATGATTCCGATCTCACCGCGTACGAGAAGCGGGCCATCTTGTCCTCCTGGCTCGCGGATCACTGCCTCGGCGAAGATCGCTCCCACCTGAACCCGCGCCACGACGATACGAGCGCCCGGCTCGAAGATATTGTCGATGCGCTGTGTGATCTCTTCTCGCAAACGGAGACCGAGAACCTCGATCATGAATGCAAGCTGGATCGAAAGGAGCGGCGGACAGGACCCCAGTTCCCTTCAGGGCGTCGGCATCATGACGACCTCAGGAGGACAAATCGATGCTGATCGATCCCGCTGATGTTGCCGCACTGGTCGGATCAGTCGGATGCCTTTTGAGCATGGCGATTATCGCAAGAGTGCTTTCGAGAGCAACACTTCGCTGATCGCCGCTCCATACCGGCCTTACCTTACGAGAGCCACTGCGAGGGGCACATGTACAACACGTATTCTCGGCCACTGCCTTCAATTGCAACCGGACTGACTCACTATCTCGCTCAGATCAAGAAATTTCCGATCCTGACCCAGGAAGAGGAGACCCAATTCGCGAGACGCTGGCGCCAGCTGGGCGATCGCGAAGCGGCCTATCGCCTCGTCACAAGCCACCTGCGCCTCGTTGCAAAGGTTGCGATGCGATACCGCGGTTACGGATTGCCCATCGCCGACATCGTTTCCGAAGGCAATATCGGATTGATGCAGGCCGTGCGACGCTTCGATCCGGAGCGAGGGGTTCGTCTTTCAACGTTCGCATTGTGGTGGATCAGGGCGACGATTCAGGAATACGTACTTCGATCCTGGTCGATGGTGAAGGTTTCAACAAACAACGCACAAAAGAAACTCTTCTTCAAACTACGGCAAGCTAAGCGTGCGATATCGGCTGTCGAGGACGGAGATCTGCGTCCTGAGCAGGTTCAAGCAATTGCTGCGCGCCTCGAGGTGCCGGAACGAGAGGTAGTAGACATGGATCGGCGCCTGCGCGGCGACGTATCCTTGAATTCCCGCACTCACGACGATCTGGACGCCGACGAAGCGATAGAACGTCTTGTAGACCCCTCGCCTGCACAAGACGACAAGCTGGCTGATGAACACGAATTGGTCCAACGCCGACAAGCGTTGCGAGCCGCTATCCAGACGCTTGCTCCGCGCGAGCGACACATCTTCACTGTGCGCCAGTTGACTGAAACGCCTCCAACACTGGAGGAACTCGCGGCAGAATATGGAGTATCCCGCGAGCGGGTCCGCCAAATAGAGCAGCGAGCATTTGAGAAGATAAGGCTGGCAATGCATCCGGCCGGCAATTCTTTGAAGCCGCGACAACTGGTCGCAAGGAATGCCATGTCGATCCAATCGACACAAGAAAATCGAGAGAGACCTCCTTCGGCGAGTTACTGAACTCAACGATATCTAGGCCGTGAACGCATGAACCTGCCGGGCGGACCGCTTGCCACAGTACGCTATACACCATAGCAACCAAATTCTGCAGCGCAGCTGGATGACGCGAGCGCGGCGAGCACTCGTTCCGCACCCCGCGGGAGTTGGAAGAACTTCTGAGCGACGCTGGCTTCGCAGGTGTGAAGGTCAACACCGTCGTCCAGCGGGTCGCTTTCCCATCCGTACTCGACTACGTGCGTTTCCAGCTTCTCGCGACGCCAATGGCGGCGCTGTTGGCCGATCGTCCGGATTCCGAGCGTCAAGCGGTGATCCGCGAGGTCGCATCGGAGGTCACGGATCTGTTCGCAGCAGCGATGCTGGAAGGCGGCACGTTCTGCTTTCCGCAGGAGGCCAACATCGGGACGGCTTCTGCGGCTCCCATTGATGGCGATCGGGCGTCGGGTTACCTTTCCTGAAATTCTGTGTGAAGCAAGGACGTCCCATGAACAGCGTAGTGCAATTGGTCTTTGCGCGAAGTTTTTGATTTTGGCTGCAGTGTTGCCGCACAGTGGTTTCGCGCAGGGGACGTCTCTGAGAGACCAGTTGGTCGGTACCTGGAATTACGTATCCAGCACCGCGACCCGGGAAGATGGCACCGCGGTAGAAAAGACCCAAGCTGCAGGGTGCCGTCACCTACACCGCCGACGGTCATTTTCATTTCATTACCGTGCGCTCCGACGCTCCAAAATATGCGTCGGGCGATTCCGCTCGTCCATCCTCCGAAGAGGCGATGGCTATTGCGTCGGGTACCGTCGCTTACACCGGCACGTACACTGTCGACGAGAGCACCAAGACGATCCACGTCAACATCGAAACGAGTTCATTTCCGAATTTGGTCGGAGCGCCAAATCAGCGAAGGATTGTGCAATCGATCACCGCTGAGGAATTGAGGTTCACGAACCCGCGCACGCCGGCCGGCATCACGCTGGAGCTCGTATTTAAGCGGGCGAAATGAAGTCTGTCGCCTACGGCTCCAGCAGCCCGCGAACAGCCGCCTGGAGTTCGTCGATTTTGAATGGCTTCCGCAGCAGGCGGGAGCGTTCGCCGCGTGCTGAACTCACGGCAGCGGTTTCCGAGTAACCGCTCGCGAAGATCACCGGGATGTCCGGCAGCCGCTGCCGCAGGCGCCGGGCGACCTCGGCGCCGTTCATTCCAGGCATCGCGAAATCGAGTATGGCCACCTCCGGAGAGACTATCTCCACCGCCTCGATGGCCGCAAGCCCGCTCTCGCAGATGATCGGCCGATAGCCCAGGTTTTCCAGCGAGTCTTTAAGGAAGGCGCGGACGTCCGGATCGTCGTCGACGACGAGAACGCTTGCCTTGCCGAGCTCATGGTCGTCGGGAGCAGCGGCATCTTCGGCGTTCGACGGCGCTGCGTCAGTCCGGCGAAGGAGCAGCCTGATCGTCGTCCCGCGCCCCGGCGTGCTTTCGATCTCGGCGGCCCCTCCGGACTGCTTCAAGGTGCCGTAAACCTGGCTGAGGCCAAGGCCTGTGCCCTTGCCGGTTTCCTTGGTCGTGAAGAACGGCTCGAAGGCGTGCTCCAGAATCTCGGGCGACATTCCTGAACCGGTGTCCGTCACGGCGAGCTCCACGTAGTCGCCGGCCGCGAGCGCGGCGTCGCCGCGGGTCCGGCGCGACCTCGTCGCGATCGTCAGATCGCCACCTTGGGGCATCACGTCACGCGCGTTCAGGGCGACGTTCAGGACAGCCATCTCCAGCTGCACCCGATCGCCTTCGACGAAGATTCCGTCGGTCTGCAGGTCGGTCCGGATCCGGATGGTCGGTCCGAGACTGTGCCTGAGCATCTCCACGAAGCGCGACACCGCCGCCGTGATGTCGATAGGCGCGATCTCGAGCTTCTGGATCCGCGAGAACGCCAGCAACTGGCCGGCGAGTCGGGCTCCCCGCTCGGCGGCCTTCAGGCCGGCTTCGGCCCAGCGCGCGACGTGCTCCGCCTTCGGCTTGCGGCGGATGAGATCGAGGTTTCCGGTGATCCCCTGCAGCAGGTTGTTGAAGTCGTGCGCGATGCCGCCCGTAAGCTGCCCGACGGCCTCCATCTTCTGCGCCTGACGGAGCTCCGCATGGGCCTGCTCGAGCTCGCGGGTGCGGTCGGCGATGCGCTGCTCGAGCGTCTTGTTGAGCTCGCGGAGGTTGGCCTCGCTTTCCTTGAGGGCGGCCTGAGCGCGGACACGTTCTGTCGTCTCCGAGACGATGCACAGCACGCCGCCGACCCCGCCGTCCTCCTGGGGGACGGCCGAATAGGAGACGTCGAAGTACACGGTCTCGCCGTAACCGCTGCGCTCGATGTAGAAGGGCCGGTCCTTGGCAGAGAAGGTCTCGCCTGTCTCGCGGACACCACGAAGCAGAGGCTCGAGGTCGTCCCATAGTTCCGACCAGTTTTCCTTGGCCGGCCGTCCCAACGCCCGCGGGTGCTTGTCGCCGATCGTCGGTGCGTAGGCGTCATTGTAGAGGGCGACGAAGTCGGGCCCCCAGAACAGGACGATCTGCGCCTCTCCGCGCAGCATCAACCCGACCGTGGTCTTCAACGACGTCGGCCAGGTCGCCGGCGCGCCCAGGGGAGACGTCGTCCAATCGCGACGGCCCGCGAGCTCGCCGAGGTCTCTCGCGACGGTCGTGACGCGCTTCGGTGAAGTGCCATCCACTGAGGAGCCTCTTGAGCAATTTACGCGACCGATGAATGTCGCCTGACCGGCAATGACCGGGAAGAACGGCCTATCGCCATTCGGGTTCCCCATCGTCAGTTCTGGGCCCGAAAGGACGCTACCGCCTGCTGTTAGAACGGGAGGCGGTCTACCGGCTTCCACGGCCCGTTGAGGTATTCCCAGACGAGAAGAGCAGTCGCCGCGCCGGCGCGCGGCTCGAAATCCGTCGCGAGTTGCTGACGAAGCCGCTTCGCAACGTCGGCGGCGACCTTGTTCTGGATCGTCACGTGCGGTCGCCAGCCTTGGCTGTCCTGTCGGGAGAACTCGCCGCCCATGGCCAGTCGCGCTGCGGACCGAACCTGCTCAAGGTCCGGCGACCGGACGCGGATCGCGACGCCGGGCCCGAGCGGGAGTGGAGCATCCAGTAGAACCCTTATTGGACCGCGCGGAAGGCGGACTTCGCGTAAGCGGCCCGTCTGCTCCGATGAGAGCCGGTGGAACAGCGTGAGGTGCGCGGGCAGCAGATTGCGCTCGGGAGGAAAATAGTTCCGGCGCAGCCCGTCCAGCCAGGCGAAGCTCGCGGGATCCAATTCGGCGGTAAGAATGAATGTGGCGGCCATTTGCGATTCAGATATCGCGACCATCCCCGCTTCAGCAATCTCCGTCTGGACATTCCGGGCACGTGTCGCCGATGGAATCCAGCTCCTGGCGGACCTCCGCGACGGCATCCGCCGGCGAAACGCCGGTGGGCGGTTCCCGGCGTGCGAAATCGGCGGCGCGCTCGCGCGCATGCGGATCGGCCTTGTCCTTGGCCCAGCCGTGCTCCTCGCATTCATGGATGGCGCCGGCCTCCTGCAGCACGCCGACTACCCAACCCCGCAGCGTCCGGATCGCAGGTCGTCGTTCTTTCGTCATCAACATCGAGATCGCTCCTGCCTGGGCGAATCTTTCCGCCTGCCTGCTCGTTCCGCGCGGTTAGCACGCAGCAGGGATTCGCGATCGGCAGGGCTGGAGCTTGTCCACGTGTTCCCGCCCGGCTTTCTGAAGCTCTTGGACCTGCCTTCGAAGGCTCATAGAGTGAAGCATGGCCGAAGCAGTCGCCCATATCGTCCGTGTGCTGACCGATAGCCGGGACCCACGCGTTTGGCTGGCGTTTGCGCCGCCCGACGAAGCGATCACTCGGGTTTTGGATGCTGTCCCGGAAGGCTGGGCTGCTACGGTTCTGCCCGGATGTGCTTTGTCGCCAGCCGATGTCTCTGCCCTGCACATCGGCCCAGGCGACATCCGCGAAATTTCTTCGAGAGGGGACTAGCGACGCTAGCGCTACCCTTGTCGAGGGCGAACCAGATGTCGCCGCCTTCGGCCTTGTTATATTCGCTGAAACTATTGAACGGAGCCACGCAGCGGTGCTCCGGCCCCATCGACATGAGGCCTGCATCACAAGAAATCGGTGTCAATGGATGGGAAAGTCACGTGGCGGTCTGGCGAGCAAAATCCACGCGGTGGTCGATAGCAATGGCCTACCGGTGGCGCCAACCTCCTCATCGAAACGACGGTTCATTCCCAGACCTCTTTCCGGCAGTTATCGCATCGGAAGATCATTACGGAGCGATCTCTGCTGATGTCGAGAATAGATGTGATGAAACGAGTCTTGGTACCGCAGCCGGCGCACTGGGGCTCCTGCTTAGGACGCGATTGAGTCCCGCAAACTTCCTTACGATCATTCACGCTCAAGACCTCAAGGTGGGAAAGCGATTGATATTGGTCGGCGGCCTGCAGCCGCGATCCCTATTCATAAGATGAAGCAACCCAAATTCCCGGCCGTACGCAGCGGCGGATGAGCGAGCCATGCTCGCCGAGCGAGTGCAGCATGATCCAGCCGTTGGTCACGAGATCGCAGATGCCTGTGTGCCGACGCAGGACATCGTCCATCGCAGTTTCGGGAGCAGCGATGAAGACGTTCAGACGTACCGGCTCATGGACAAAGCGCGTGCCGTCATGCACCGACTGCCATGGCAACCCGACTCGCAGGTCGCCGGCGTTGCCTTCGAGCACGCCGAGCTGGCCGACAATGTTGTGCAGCACCTTGTTGCCGCTTCCGAACACCGCGTTATTCACGGTCGAGCCGTAGTATTGCAGATTGATCCAGCTCGCGACCACCAGAGGCGCGGTCATGATCAACTCCAGCACCCGATGATCCCGATCCTGCTCGTGGATATAGGAGTGCAGGAAGGCGCGGCCGGACAGGTCGAGACCGCGCGTGACGCTGCGCGGGGCAGCGATGAACGCGGCGTTTCCCGCGAGGCCCCATTCTGGCCGGACTTGGGACCAGTCCTTGCTACGCGCCTTGATCGCGGCGCCGGCATCCGCCGCATCTCCCAGTCCCAGCAGCGCGCGGCGCTCGAGCCTTGCCAGATGAGCAGCATCGTACAGCCGCAATTTCAACCACGCCAGATCGCCTGCGAGCGCGGCCGGCACGTCCTCCTCATCGAACAGCTTGACGTCGTCCGTGGTGGTGTCGTGAAGCGCACCGACGAACCAGCAGTCGGCGGGGATGTCGATGCCGCGCTCCCGCAAGCCGTCCCGGACCTGCGAATCGTTGAGGATCGCGGCGGCGACACGCGCATTGGCCTCGCCTGTGTGACCCCCGCAGGCGCCGCAGTCGAGGCCCGAGGCGTGTGGATTGTTGACCGTGGTGCTACCGTGGCCCGTCAGCAGCACGAGGCGCGCGAACGGCCCGGTCAGTGACATCGCCTTCAGCACCGCCTCGGCCATATCGACGGCCTGCGAGCCGGTAAAGCCGGTGGAACGCCCTTTGAGCTTGCCAGACGCGAGCCGCGGGCCGACCCGCGCAGCGACGTCGGAATCGAGACCATCGCTGACCGGCGATGGCACCGGTCGGGTTACGCCCGCGCTGTCAGTCGCGATCTTCGCCGCGAAGCCGAGGCCTGCCGTCTCGACAAAGGAGAAGGACGACACTGCGGAGACCTTGAACGATTTCCAGGCCTTCGCCACTCGCCGCCGGAGCAGTCGCTGGCCCAGCACTTCGGCTTCCTCGAACGGCTCGGCGTCCTTGACTTCCTCGCAGACGATGAAGGCGGGTTTGAGCAGCACGGGACATTGCGCGCCGCCCCGAAGGTGGCCGATCGGCACATACTCGATAGGAAAGCCGAAGAAGCCGGCGAAGCCGATCGTTTCCACCTCCGGGCAAGCTGTCTCCAGCGCGCGCCGGAAGATTTCCGAGCGCACGTCGATGCAGAAGGCCGCCTGGACCGCAGGCCGGTCCGTCCGACCAGACCGTGCCGCGCTGCCGCCGTTGGCGAGGAGCCGCGCAATCAAGTTGCGGCGGAACACGATCTCATAGGCGTCCTGCAGGACGACGTCGACGGCGAACTCGGGAGTCTCGTCGAGGCGGTGATCGACGGGCAGCTTCGCCGCCTCCTCCATCGCTCGCGCCCAGGCTGTCCTGAAGGCGTCATCGGTCCGCGCCTCGAACAGCGCAAAACCCCAGGCCAGTCGGATCGCAAGCAGTTCGAGCAGAGTGTCGTCCCGGCGGCCCTCGAGCTCCGCGTTCCATCCGACGTAGCGCGCATAGGCCGACCAACCGAGGTCGAACAGTGCGCGCACCAGATAATCCTCGATCGCGCGATCAGGAATGCCGAGGCGGTCGACTATGACCCCGATGGCTTCGACGGGATCGGTGGGCAGCGCCGCAACGGACCTTCGAAAACTCCTGATGCCCATGACTTCGGGATTGCGGTCGTAGACCGCAAGCGTTCGCCAGGCCGCGTAGGGCTTGAGCCTTCGCGACGGGTTCGGCCAATTGGCCTGGCCCTCGTCGAAATAGCTGGCGCAGAAGGCCGAGATCTCGTCGATCATGAAGGCAACCAACGAGACGTAGCGATCGCCTTCTGCGAGGCGGTCCAGCACCTCGGCCACCGTGGCGACGACGGCCGGCGGCGCGCCGGCCGGCGCGTCCGAGTGCAACGCCTGTTTGAGGCTCTCGATGTCGAGGCCAGCGTCGGGGTGAAGCGCGAGCGCCTGCGCCATGGCCGCATCGTCGATGCGGCCTTCCGCGAGCGCCTGCCGGTAGAACGCCCGCGGCATCAGGATGCGCGCCCGCACCACGCGCTCGAACGTTGCGGCGGTGGCCGCAAAACTCTGACCCGTGAAGCCGAGGAACGGGTTGACCGCAACGAAATGCTTGAGGGGCCAGAGGGGGGCAACGCGTGCGCAGGCGGTTGCGATGCGGGCCTCGAGCGCAACGTCCGCGTCGGCTTCAATCGGTGCGATTTTCAGGGCAAGGGCGGCCTGGTTCATGGTGATCTCGGCGTCAGGGGTTGGGCGTGAGTTTGTGCGACGTGCGCGGCCACAACGTCAGCACCAGCCGGTTCGCCAACGTGTTCAGATAGAAGCCGTTGCGCAGATGCACGTAAGCTGCGATCCAGAACGGTGCGTCGGCGCGGCGCATCATCTGGTTCTGAAACACCGTCACCGCCGCAAAGGAGATCACCACCAGCGCAGCGATCAGCATCGGCGCAGTGCCGTAGACCGGACGGCCGACCGGGACGCTGCTGGCGGCCAGCCACGCCGCCGCAGCTTGCAGTACAACGTATAGCGCGGCGACACCGGCCGCGGTGACTATGCCGCGCGCGACGACGAAGGCGTTGGGCCGCTCGTCGATCGCATTGGCCATGAGGTGTACGAGCCCCATCAGCAGCACGGATCCCAGCGCGATCTGCGCCGGATTGCTGCGTAACGTCATGCCGAGCCCCCAGCCGATCAGCATCGTCAATCCGATCACGCCTGCGAGCGCGAGGATCAGCCTCGCCGGGTGCGGCTGGCCACCGGGGCTGGGCGTCCACGACGCGCGTGCCAGGTCGATGATGCTGCCCGATGACAGGAAAGCGTGTGCCTTGTAGAGGGAATGGGCGACGATGTGCAGGAGCGCGGCGGAGAAGGCGCCCAGCCCACATTGCAGCAGCATGAAACCCATCTGGGCCACGGTTGAATAGGCCAACTGGACCTTGACCGACGTCTGCGTCAGCATCACCAGCGAGCCGAACAGCGCCGTGATACCGCCGACGACGGCCAGAACGTTGAGGGCCGGCGTCGCCAGCAGCAGCACATCGCTGAGCCGCAGGACGAGGAAGCCACCGGCATTGATGATACCGGCATGCAGCAGTGCCGACACCGGGGTCGGTGTCTCCATCACTTCGATCAGCCAGCCATGCAGCGGCAGCTGAGCGGATTTGAGCATGGCGGTCACGACGATGAGCAGCGCCGCCGCGGTGATTGCGGGTGACTCGACATCCACGCTGCTGCGCGCCCGGGCGGCAAGATCTGGGATCTCGAGCGTACCGAACTGAAAGTAGAGCAGCGCGATGGCTCCCGCGAGGCAGCCGTCGCCGAGGCGGCTGGCAACAAACTTCTTGCGGTGGGCGCGGATCGCTGCCGGCCGCGTGTGGTAGAACAGCAGTAGCCTGCCTAGCGAGAGACTGGTCGCGATCCAGCCCGCAAGCAGGAACAGCAGATTGCCCGATATCAAGAGCGTCAGAACCGAGGCGAGCGTCAGCAGCAGATACCGCGTGAACCTGCCCTGGCCCGGATCGCCATCGAGATAATTGCGGCTGTACTTGACGACGACGAAGCCGATGAAGCCGACCAGCACGCAGAGGATCGCGGCGAGCGCATCGACATGGATCGAAAGCCCAAGCCCGTAACCACCGAGCAGCGGCGATCGGCCGGCCCCGTAAACTGCGACCGCGAGGACAGCGGCGATGGCGAAAAAGAGCGCAACCGCGGCAGCCGAGATCGCAACGCGGACGAAATCACGGGCGCTGCCACGGAATGGGAGAATGCTTGCTGCACACAGCGTCGTCGGAGCAAGCAAGGCAATGCAAGGTAGGAGCTTGATCATGGCACCTCGGCTGGTTTGGTCCAGTGGCCGAGTAACTAGCGCATCTGCTTATTTGAGAAAAATTCAATTATTGAACGCAATCGTTATCTCAAATAGAATGATTGCATGCCTCACCTGAACTACCACCATCTGCGCTATTTCTGGATAATCGCCACCGAGGGAAGCATGAGCCGCGCGGCGCAGCGGCTCAATGTTTCGCCGTCGTCGCTGTCGGTACAGCTCAAGGCGCTGGAAGAGCAGCTGGGCCAACAGCTATTCGAGCGTGTCGGACGCTCTCTGCAACTCACCGAAGCGGGTCGCATCGCGCTCGACTACGCCGGCAGCGTTTTCAAATCAGGCCATGAATTGATCGAGACGTTGTCGGGCCTGCGGCCCGGACGTCAGTTGCTGCGGGTCGGGGCTTCAGCGACTTTGTCGCGCAACTTCCAGATCGCATTTCTGCGGCCACTGATAAGCCGCATTGATGTCGAGCTCATCATCCACACCGGACTTTTCGACGATCTGCTCGAGTCACTCGATGCGCACAAGCTCGATGTCGTTCTCGCCAACCACCCGGCACCGCCCGATGCACGCAGCAGCTTCGAGAATACGCTCATTGACGAGCAGCGAGTCAGTATCGTCGGCCGAAAGCCCCCGAATCCCGCCCGGCTTAGGTTTCCGCAGGATCTCGCACATCTTCCGCTAGTCCTACCGGGCCGGGGCAACGCACTTCGCTCGGCCTTCGATGCGCTGGTCGGCCGCCGAGGCATCAGACCGATAATTGCCGCGGAGGTCGACGACATGGCGATGCTGCGCCTGATGGCCCGCGAAAGCGGCCATCTTGCTCTCGTCCCCTCGATCGTCGTGATTGACGAGCTTCGTTCGGGCCTGCTCGTCGAGCGGGCGCGGTTAAACGAACTAGCGGAGCAATTCTATGCCATCAGCCAGCAGCGCCGCTATCCTAATCCTCTCGTCTCGGAATTGACGGGTCGCCGAAAGAAATAAGGTTTCTCCCAATGGCACTACTGCAAAACGCCCTCGCCCGGCTTGCTATTTGCTACGGCCGCGAAACGCCCAAGAAAAGGCGCTCGCGGCAATAGCACAGCGCACTAGCTCGAAGGCATCAGCACCTGGTTGACGACGTGGATGACGCCATTCGACTGTAGCACATCGGCAATTGTCACGGTCGCAGCGCCACCTTTCGCGTCTACGATCATTACCTTTCCGCCTGATTTTTTGACTGTCAGCGTCTCGCCTTCCACGGTGATCAACTTCTGACCGTCCATCAATTGGTCAGCAGTCAGGCGTCCCGGCACGACGTGGTACGTCAGGATCTTGGTCAGCGTCTGCTTGTTTTCCGGCTTGACCAGGGTCGCGACGGTTCCCTTTGGAAGCTTGCCGAACGCAGCATTGGTCGGCGCGAAAACGGTATATGGTCCAGGTCCCTGCAGCGTATCGACTAGGCTGGCTGCCTTGACGGCAGCGACCAAGGTGGTGTGGTCCTTTGACTTGACGGCGTTCTCGACGATGTTCTTCGTCGGATACATGGCAGCGCCGCCGACCATCACGGTCTTCTCCTTGGCGATGGCAAGCGGGATGAAGTTGACCATCACGGCCGACACGGCGAGCGAAGTCGCGATGCGCTTGAAGTTCATTGTCGTCCTCCGGATGAGTTGATTTACCGGTAGGGAACGACGTGCACGTCGCTTTGGATCACCGCGCGATCCTGTGATCCGGACGAAAGCTTCCGACGTTCTTACACCGATCAAACTGTGCGGGTTCGCATGTCCTACGTTGCGCTCTATCTGGCCGTAGCTATTCCATTCGTTGCGGTCGATGCGGTCTGGCTCAAGCTCATGGGCCAGCGCTTCTATCTCGCGACGATAGGCGACATAGCGCGGAGCGAGCCGAACTTTTGGCCGGCTCTCGTCTTCTACCTTCTGTACCCGCTCGGGCTCATCGCGCTTGCCGTTTTACCAGCACACGCCGCTGCTTCCAGCGGTAGGGCTGCGTGGCTTGGTTTGCTTTTTGGCTTTTTCACCTATGCGACCTATGACCTCACAAATCAGGCGGTCCTTCGCAACTGGACGACGACTCTGTCAATCGTCGATATCGCGTGGGGCGGGTTGTTGGGCGCAGGTAGCGCTTATTGCGGGTATCTCGCAGCTCGACAGTTTTTGGTGTGAGCTCAACCAGGACGATCGCGGCAGCTGTGTGAACTAACGATCGCATTCCAAACCAATCCGCTAGTTCGTGGTGATCCAAACTGACGGTCAGGTCGTTTCTTTTGATGTCCCGTCGCCAAGAGGCATATCCACCGTGATCTCTCGGGCTGCAAGGCTTCAACCAAAAGAACCTTTCGGGGCATGCTCTAGCCCAGGTATAAGGCATCGCCTCAAAGGTGAAAGGCTGAAGGCAACGGTGGACTGGATTGATTTGATTTCGCGTGTCGCAAGCCATGGAGATCGTGACGCCTTTGCACGGCTATTCGAGCATTTCGCTCCGCGCGTGAAGGGCTTTCTCATAAAGACGGGAAGCGACCCGGAAACCGCTGAAGATATAGCGCAATCCACCTTCGTTGCTGTCTGGCGCAAGGCGGGACAGTTCGATCCGACCACTGCCGGTGTAGCAGCTTGGATCTTCACGATCGCGCGCAATCAGCGCATTGATATCGCCCGGCGGGCTCTACGCCATGATCGGGCGTTGCAATCGCCGGAAACAGCCTACGAGGTCGAGACCGTAGCCTCCCCGGAAGCGATACGGGCCCAGAGTGAAGATGTTACGCGCATCGCAAAAGCGTTGGCCCGCCTGTCGGAGGAGCAATCCACGGTGGTCCGGCTCTCGTTTATTGAGGAGAGACCGCACGGCGAAATCGCCTCTTCGTTGGGCATTCCATTGGGAACGGTCAAATCGCGCATTCGCCTCGCCATGAAAAGATTGAGAGAGCTACTGGACGAACAAAAATGACCATCAAGCATCATCCTCCGGAACATCTTCTGGCTGGCTTTGTCTCTGGCCCACTTGAAGAGGCTGATCGGCTCGCCCTGGCGGTTCACGTCGCGCAATGCCGAAGCTGTCGTCGATTGGTTGGAGCCCTGGAGCGGCTCGGAGGCTCGGCCATCGAACAAGCAGCTCCTGTCTTCCTGCGAGCCGACGCGCTTTCGGTTGTTCTTGATAAAGTCGACGCTAAGCCCATCTCAATGTCTGGCACGACGGAATCGATGCCGCCAGCCGCCTCGGATCTTCCGGATGTCCTCCGCAACTGCCGCTTCGGCAAGAAGCGTCGGGTGGCGCCTGGAGTGAGCATGCAATCACTCATTTTGCCTAGTTCCGACCAATCGCGGGCATTCCTGCTGTGGTCTGCTCCTGGTGCCAAGATGTTAGGTCACACGCATTCGGGAACAGAATTGACCTGCGTTCTGAAGGGCAGCTTCGCGCATGAGGGCGGCCATTACGGCCCGGGCGACTTCGATTACGGCGATGATGACGTGAACCATCAGCCTATCGTGGGCACCGAGGAGCCCTGTCTATGCTTCGTGGCGATGTCCGGCAGCTTGAAGGGCAACGGATGGATCGGTCGCCTTGTTTCTCCATTCATCAGGCTCTGACGAGCTCGAGCGTCATCGTTCAGGGGGCGCCCTGGAGGTCGTGTAGGCACGAAAGTTCAGGATATCCGGATGCCGGAGCCCACGCAGCTGAAGACAAGAAATCTGGTCCTGGTCTTGGGTGACCAACTGGACGGAAACTCAGCTGCGTTCGACGGCTTCGACCCTGAAGTCGACGTCATCCTCCAAATGGAGGTGCTGGAGGAAGCGGCTTACATCACTCAACACAAGCTTCGCATCGCCTACTTCTTCGGTTCGATGCGCCACTTTCGGCAGGATATGACCGCGCGAGGCCGGCGCGTGCACTACGTGGCCATCGACCATCCTGAAAATACAGGTAGCTTCGAGACCGAAATCGCCCGAGCGCAAAGACTGCTCATGCCGGAACGAACAATTGCGATCGAGCCCGGAGACTGGCGGGTTGCCGAAAAATTGAGACGCCTCCCGCAACCGCCCGAGATCAGGAGCGATCGGCATTTCTTCTGCTCACGAGACGAGTTCGCGGCGTTCACACGCGACCACCCACGACACATTTTGGAAACGTTCTACCGCTTCATGAGGAAAAAAACCGGGCTTCTCATGGACAAAGCCGGAAAGCCCGTCGGCTCGGCATGGAACTACGACCAACAGAACAGGAAGCCGCTGGGGAAAGACGCGCCAACTATTCCTCCGAAACGCGCTTCGAAAATGGACCCGATCAGCGCGGAGGTGCGTGATCTTGTTTCACGACGTTTCGCCAGCAGTCCGGGAAGGCTGGAAAATATCGATCTTCCCGTGTCTCGCGCCCAAGCGCTCGAACACCTGGAGGATTTCGTATCCCGACGGTTGCCATTGTTCGGCACCTACCAGGATGCCATGCAGAACGGAGAACCCTTCCTCTATCATTCCCGACTGTCGGGTCCCCTCAACCTCCATATCCTTTCGCCCACTGAGGTGATCAAAGCCGCACTGAGGAGCGAAGAGGTCCCCCTGAATGCCTTGGAAGGTTTCGTCCGTCAGATCCTCGGATGGAGAGAATACGTCCGGGGCATCTACTGGCAGCGCATGCCGCATTATGCCGAAGAAAACGCGCTGGACGCGCACCTTCGGATGCCACGCTTTTACTGGACCGCTGAGACCGACATGCGGTGCCTCGCCGACGCCATCACGCACACCATCGATCATGCATACGCCCACCACATCGAGAGGCTTATGGTACTAGGGCTATTCGCAATGCTGATCGGTGTAGCTCCCTACGAGGTCCACCGTTGGCACATGTCGATGTTCTGGGACGCGATCGACTGGGTGTCGCTACCGAACACGCTCGGTATGAGCCAATATGGTGACGGCGGCGTCATTGCAACCAAGCCGTACGCGGCGTCCGGCGCCTACATCAATCGGATGAGCAATCACTGCAAAGGTTGCCGTTTCGATCCAAAGAAATCGATCGGAGAGGACGCCTGTCCCTTCACCACCCTCTACTGGAGTTTTCTTGCGAAGCACCGCCAGCGGTTTGCTTCAAACGGCCGCATGCGAAATCAATATACGAACCTGGATAGGAAGGATCCGGATGAAATCCGGGCGATCAGACGGCGCGCCGACGCGCTGGCATTAGAACCGCCTTAGTTCACGCATTTTCCAGACTGTGATCCACAGCGACGTACGCACGTTTCCTTAGATAAGAGGTCAAAAGTTGCAAGATTTTTCAAAAGTTTCGCCGTCCACGGCTGGAAAGGTCATGTCCAGGGAAGATGCCGAGGAGGCATTCAGGGTGATTCTACGCTGGATCGGGGAAGATCCCGAAAGAGAAGGACTCGTGGACACGCCACGGCGGGTCGTCGAAGCGTATCGGACCTATTTCCGCGGCTATTTCGAAGACCCGACCGAGCATCTTCGAACGACATTCGCCGAGACTGGTGGTTACGACGATATGGTTTTGCTCAGAAACATTCCTTTCCGTAGCCATTGCGAGCATCATATGGCACCGATTGTCGGGCGCGCATGGGTAGGATACGTACCGGCGCAGCGCGTCGTAGGCATTTCCAAACTCGCGCGGGTGGTGGACGGGTATTCGAGGCGCCTGCAGATACAAGAGAGGTTTACGACCGAGATCGCGAATGCGATCCAATCCGAACTCGAGCCGAAAGGCGTGGCTGTGTTCGTGAAAGCCGAGCATCACTGCATCAGCGGACGCGGCGTACAAAAGCACGGCGTGGATCTATCGACTAGCAATATGATCGGCTGCTTCAAGGATGATCCGATCCTGCGCCAAGAATTTCTGGCAATGGTGTCGGCCGATCTGAAGCCCTAGCCTACGGGCCTTGTGAAAACTCACGTAATGCTCAGGAGCGGTGAACGGTCGAGGCGAGCTATAAAAAGAGATCGATCCGAGTAGCGGTCGTAAAAAAGTGCGGCAACCGCGCAGCCACACCCGCATTCTCAAAAGCGACTTGAACTCTTCGTGCAAGGTTGCCAGCTGCCCAGCGTCCTCACCAGACAGGAACAGCAACCCTCAGCGAAGCATCCGAATTCTGAAGCTGCTCGACCATCATCTCGACCACCGCCTCGCCGGAAATGTAGTTCGGTCCGACAGGCGACGCAGCAGGATTCGCAATAAGCGCCATAGCCCAATCGGCGAACCTGCGGTCGGTGACCGACTTTGCCTCGACGATACTAATGTCGGTATGTCGGCTATCGCTGCATATCCTGATGAAAAGTTGCGTGACCTTTGTTCTGTCTCCTTCGAGCACTTGCGCAAAAGTGTCCTTGTCGAACAGAAGGGCGCCGGATATCCCTAATTGAAGATTGTTTTGTTCTGCGGCCTTCGCAATGCTCATCAGCCCGCTTCCAGCGGCTACGGCCTTCCGACGTAGCAAGTCGCGACTGTGGTAGACCAACCGAAACAGCATGGGTAGCTCGTTCACCTCTTAGAACGTTTGGTTGACTGCGAGTCGCATTCGAGAGCAACGCGCTGGTCGATAATGCCGTATTCACTCTGCCGATACGCTGCTCTGAAGCGAGAGTATCGAGCCGAGCCACCCGCCTTGGACGGATGAGCCTAGTTCAATATCGAACGGAACAGCCGACGAGGTGGAATGGCGGGGCAGCTATTAAGCTGATTCGTCATCGTGCTGCCAAAGCTGCTTCAATCGGCTTCTCCGCAATGAAAGCAACTTGCGGCAACGTCATGAATCCTGGCTTTGCGAAGTAATAGCCCTGAAATAGATTGATGCCAGCCGCTCTCAAAACGCCGAGTTCGGCTTCGTTCTCGATGCCTTCGGCGAGAACGCGGACGTCAAGCTCGCGCGCGATATTCACGATGCCAGCGACAACAGTTTGCTTGGCTTGGCTGACATGTATGTCGCGGATCAGTTCCATGTCGATCTTGATCAGATCGGGCTGCAATCGGGCCAAGAGACCGAGCCCGGCGTATCCTGCCCCGAAATCATCGAGTGCCGTCCAGAAGCCGAACTTGCGATATGCTTCCACGATCCTCGCGACGTGGGCCGGATCCACCATCCGCTCGTTTTCGGTGAACTCGAACATGAGATTACGATGTGGAAATTCCACGCGCTTCGCGGCGGCAAGCGACTTTTGGATACACGCTTTGGGCTCGTATACTGCGTTCGGCATGAAGTTGATGGACAGCCGCATGTCCCTGCCCGCGAAGAGTGGTCCTGCGGCTTCAATTGCCGTGACGCGGGCCGCTTGGTCGAAGCTGTACCGGGTCTCGTCGTTCACCTGGGCGAGGACGGTATGGGCCGGCTCCCCATTTTCACCCCTTACGAGCGCTTCGTATCCCCAGACCTCTCCCGCCGAGAGATCGACGATCGGTTGGAAAGCCATTTTGAATTTGAAGGGCAAGCTCTCGCTTAGACGGCAACCCGCGCACGCGTTCATAATCGCACTTTCTTTCACTTTGCGCAAAAGCTAGAATGCAATGATTGCTCGGCCGTTAAGGACGTTCCGCTGACCGGACGCAACTGGTCTAACCTATGTTAAGAAGACTTTGGGGCGAGTTCGCCTGCTGTGCCGGTTTCATCCAGCACGGAAATGGCCCATCCACGAAGGGCCCTTATAGTGGGCCGTCGTTCTCTCTTCATCGGCATGGCGTTGGCTTATGCCGGGCGAATCCGTTCGGTCGGTCAGTGGCTCACCGAGACGCTGGGCGAAGCCCAACGGACTATATAAATATAAAGTGGTTCGTTGCAGAACTGCTCTTATTCCTGTGGCCATCAAGCCATTTTTGCCACAGCTGCGTGTTAAGTACGACACGGGCATCGGAACGTTCCTGATCAGGGCTTTGACGTCGCTTTGGTCGCGATCGCATGCAGCGCGCCCGTCAACGCCGCGACGACGGGCCTGGCCGGCTCACCGGCGCCGTGACGTTGTGCGAGAAAGGCCGGATCGTTGTAGGACAGCCAGGTCGCGCCCTGCTCGTCCTGCCAGACCAGCGCTTTCAGCGGAAGGTCGATGCCGGCCGTCTGCGCCTGCTGCATCAACGGCGTGCCGCCCTTGGCATTGCCGAAGATGAGCAGATCGGTCGGCCGCAGCTTCAGGTCGACAGCGGCCGCACCCGCGGCGTGATCAATGTGAGCGAATACGGTGAGGCCCCTGGCCTTCACCTCGGCCTCGAGCCACTTCATCGTGACTTCAGGTCCAAAACTACTCTTGATAGTGATGAGTCCGTCAGCGGCCATGGCTTTTGTCTCCCATAAACATGTCGCGGCAATCAGCGCGACCATCCCGATCAATCTCGACAGCTTCACCCGCGCGCGCTCACTTTTTGTGCAACAGCTTCGCCGGATCGAATTCCGGATCCGGAACAAAGCCGTTGCGATTGGGCATCCTGATTTTCGGCAAGGACTCCTTGTCGACCTTGCCGTCCGCCGGAACGATTCCGTTCAAGCTCAGAATGTAGGCAGTGACGGCGTAAGTCTCGTCGGTGCTGAGCGAGCCGGGCGTCGGATACGGCATCGCGCGATGGATGTAATCGAACAGCGTCGTCGCATAGGGCCAGAAGCTGCCGACCGTCTTGACCGGCATATTGGAGGCGAGCGTGCCCTGACCGCCGGCGAGGCGATCCTTGATGCCGCCCTGGCCGTTCTCGCCATGACAGGCCGCGCAATTGTCGGCAAAGATCTGCTTGCCCTGCGCGGCGGTGCCGCTGCCAGCAGGCAGGCCCTTGCCATCGGGACCGACGTCGATGTCCCACAGCTTGATCTCGTCAGGCGCTGCGGGACGACCGAAGTCGAAGGCCAGTGCGGGCGCCGCGAGAAGGCCGGCGGCGAGGAGGCCGGCGAGAAACAGCTTGCTATGCCAGGACATTGCGAACCCTCCCGGCCTCGTCGATGCTCCAGGTCTGCTGGGCGTTGTAGTGAAACAGCGCGTTGGTCCCCATCGCTGCGATAAAGGAAGCCCGGTCGGGCTGCACATTGCCCTTCTCGTCGGTCGATCGGCTCACGATCTTGGTCGGCTTGCCGTCCCAGTCCCAATCCATCTGGAAGCGCACCTGAGCCTTCGACAGCAACGGTAGGGTCAGTTGCGCTTGCTTCCATGTCTTGGCGCCGTCAGTCGAGATCTCGACTTTGGCGATCTTGCCGTGCCCGCTCCAGGCCAATCCGGAGATGCGATTGTAGCCCGGCTGGATCTGCATCATTCCCGAAGGTTGCGTGATGACAGAATTGGTCTCCATCCGAAACTGGAACTGCCGCGCCTTGCCGTCGGCCAGGAGTTGCGTGTATCGCGCTGTCTCCCAGCGGGTCATCCAGGGCGCCGCGCCGAACTTGAGGCGCCGCAGCCATTTAATGTTGAGATTACCCTCGAAGCCCGGCATCAGCAGACGCATCGGAAATCCGTGCGCAGGGCGCAGCGGTTCGCCATTCTGCCCGTAGGCGACGAACGCCTCCTCCATGATTTCGTCGGTCAGCGGAATGCTGCGGTCGACTCCAGCGCCATCGCCGCCCTCCGCCAGCATCCAGTTGGCTCCCTTGTCCTTGGCGACGAGATCGACCAGGAATTTCAGCGGTACGCCAGTCCATTCGTTGGTACTGACAAGACCGTGAGTGTTCTGCA
This sequence comes from Bradyrhizobium guangzhouense, assembly GCF_004114955.1. Taxonomy (NCBI): domain Bacteria; kingdom Pseudomonadati; phylum Pseudomonadota; class Alphaproteobacteria; order Hyphomicrobiales; family Nitrobacteraceae; genus Bradyrhizobium; species Bradyrhizobium guangzhouense. The sequence continues at coordinate 590,851 of NZ_CP030053.1, read as the reverse complement.
CGGTCAAGTCAGGATCTGCCTTCTTCCAGTTTTCCCAACCATTGCCGGTACATTCGATGAAGACGATGCGCGTGACCGAGGGCATGCGCTTGAGATCGTCGACGCTGAATACCAGAGGCCTGCCGACCATGCCATGGATAAGCAAGCGGTGCTGCGAGGGATCAATGTCGGGCACGCCGGAATGACTGCGCTCATAATGCAGATCAGTCGGCGTGATGTTGCCGACTAGTTTCTGGTGGGGCGTTTTCGAGTTGATGGCATCGCTGGGATCGATGTTCCGCTTACCGGGCGTGGACTCCGGAATACGGTCGAGCTTCGCGAAACGGGAGCGTTCGCTATGCGCGCTCAGATCCGCGCCGGGCCCGCGATCGGGCACGTCGGCCAAAGTTTCAGCCGAGGCGGTACTAGCGATTGCTGCCCCGGCAGCCCCCGCCGTAGCCGTCAAGAACCATCGGCGCGAAAGCACCTCGTCTCTGAACTCTTCAGGCATAGCCAGCCTCTCCATCAAGGTCGATAAGTTCTTTATCGTCAGCGGATTACTTGAAGACCTGGTAGGTAGCGATGGCCGCGACGAGCAGAATGAGCAGCAATGAAACGACGGTACCTGCGCGAATACCCTTCAAGGCATGCGCTTCTGTGTCGTCCAGGAGAAGGCTGTTAAGTGCGAAGCGCAGCGTCTGTATCGCTATCAGCGCGACCCCGCCGGCGATGAGGGCGATGCTCTCGTCGGGACCCAGATGACTGGATATCCGCTCCAGTTGCGCTTTGCGCAGGACGTCGGTGGTTTCGGAAATTGCCAGCGTCCGAATGAACAGATCAAATTTCTCAACCACGATGCCGAATGAAATGATGGCGATTCCGGTGCGAACCCACGCGAGGAAGGTTCGCTCGTTAGCCGCATGATCGCTGTAAGCCGGGACCATGATCATTCCCTCTCTTTGGCTGCCGACTGCTTTCTCGTGGCGCTTGCCGTGGTGACGCTGAGTGTTGCGGTCATGGCGCCCATTTCTGGTCCGACGCTCTCGTTGTCTTCTGGCTTTTCGGCCGGCAGCAGCGAGGGCGGTTCGTCGTACCCTCCGCGGCTGCTGTAGAAGACAAGCCCCATGAGGCCGAACCCGACGGCTAAGGAGAACAGGACCCCGAGCGCGAGCGCAACATACCCGGAAGTAGGAACGTCGGCTCCGCTTCCTGACGACCACCCGAGGACTGCGATCCACAGCGCGGCCGCAAGCAGCAGCAGGAGCACAATCAATATCGTCCAGCTACCGGCTGTCATCGCTCCCGGGCTGGATCCGTCGTGCGAGTTGGTCTGGTTTTCCGGGGTCATTATTTTTCCTTCGGAGTTCGCGGGTGTCATGGCGCCAACCTCGTGAAGACGAAGTCGTGCTCTTTGACGTTAGCCTGGTGGCAGCCGAAGCAGGTCTCATGCTGAGCTCTGTCTACCGGCTGGCCGTCCACGAACCGACCAAAGCCCCATCCTCCCGTGAAGGCGTATCTTTTCGAATCTTTGACCATGATCTGGACCGTCGTCGCATGGCCCGGCACGAACGCTCCACCAAACTCCGGGGAGGGCACTCGCTTCCAAGCGAGCTTGACCAATATCGCCCCGTCCGGAAATGGAAGCGTCCCCTCTCGATATGCCTTGACGGAGATTGCATTTCCGAGGATCGCGCGGAGTTCGTTGAAGCTGCCGTCTTCTTGCGAAGGCGCGATCATCTCCCATTGGCGATAATTTTCAGGGATCGTGACGCCGAAGATCGGAGAGCCCTCTCCGTCCGCGTGACCCGCCGCGGACGGCATCGCCACGGATGCTGCCAGCAGGAGAAAGCAGAGACTCCTTTTCATCGACTTCGGCCCTTCAAAACGTGAGGTCAATTTTCGCGAAACGCCGGACGGCCCGGGCGAGAAGCCCGGGCCGAGGCTTGTCACTGCACGGCAACTTTCCGCTTCGTTTCGGTACCGACCTTGCGCTTGAGGAAGTCGCGGATCAGCGGCACCACCTCGTCAGCCTTGTCTTCGAGCACGAAATGACCGGTGTCGATTAGATGAAACTCGACCTCGGGAAGGTCGCGCTTGTAAGGATACGCGCCGTCGGCAGGAAAGATCTTGTCGTTCTTGCCCCAGACAATGAGCGTTGGCGGTTGGTACTTGCGAAAGTAAGCCTGCACCGCGGGATAGAGCGGGACATTGGTGCGGTAGTCGTAGAAGAGGTCCATCTGGATCTCCGCATTGCCGGGACGGTCCAGCAAGGCCTGGTCGTGAATCCAGTTGTCCGGAGAGATGCGGCTGGTATCCGACACGCCGTCGGTGTACTGGAAGATCGTCGTCTCCGGCGAGACGAGGGAGTACAATGCCTTCCGATGCGCCTCCGAATGATCGGACCAGTAGGCCTTGATTGGATCCCAGAACTCCTTGAGGCCTTCGTTGTAGGCGTTGCCGTTCTGTACGATCAGGCCACTGATCCGCTCGGGATGCTTGAGCGCCAGCCGCCAGCCGACGGGCGCGCCGTAGTCCATGACGTACATTGCGTACTTGGCGACGCCGAGTTGATCGAGCAGCCCGTCGACGAGCTCACTGTAGCGGTCGAACGTATAGTTGAACTTAGCGCGGTCCGGCGACTCGCTCTGTCCGTAGCCGGGGTAGTCAGGCGCGATGACATGGTAGCGATCGGCAAGCGCCGGCATCAGGTTGCGGAACATGTGGGAGGACGTCGGAAAGCCGTGCAGCAGGAGGAGCACCGGAGCGTCCTTTGGACCGGTTTCGCGGTAGAAGATCTTCACGCCGTCGACTTCTTTGGTCCGATAGTGCGTGACACTGCTCGCGGACGCGATCGCAGGCGCCCCGCGAGCGGACTCCGCTGATTTAGCGTCGAGAGAGATCGCACCGAGCGCGAGTACCGCTCCCAAAAAAAGGCTCCCCGCCTTGAGTGGGGAGAACTTGTAGCTTGCCTTAAAACTCCGCATTTTAACCTCCATGTTGTTCGCGTTGTGGAAGAGCGTCGATAGATTTCGTCGACCGACGGACTAGACTCCGTGGTAGACGAGCCGCGTGAAGAACCCTGGATCGATAAGAAACTGGCCATAACGCTCGTCGTAGGCGGCCGTTGGCTTCGCCGCGACGACTTCGTCCTGGGACATTCCCTTCTTCTTGAGTTTGGCGACCGCGTCGCGGATCGCGACAAGCATGTCGCGCCATTCCTGCAGCTCGGCACGATTGCTGATGGGTCTGCCGTGGCCGGTAATGATGATCGTGTCCTTGGACGCCGCCGCAAGGTTAGCGTCCGATGCGGCAATCATCCCGTCGATGCTGCCGCCGGTCGAATAGTCAATGAATGGATAGATGCCGCTCCAGAAGGTATCGGCAACATGCATGACATCGGCTTCACCGAAGGTGATGGAGATGTCGCTGTCGGTGTGCGCCGCGCCGTAGTATTTCAATAGGATGGAGGCGCCGTTGAGCTTCAAGGTCTTCTCGGTCGCGAAGACTTCCGTTGGAACCCCGCCCTCTGGCAGCGGAAGAAAGTTGTAGTCCCAATCGTCGACACGCTGGAGCTCGGCGAGATGCTTGCGCGTGTTTTCGTGAGCAAGAATGACAGCGCCGCTTTCATTCAGCCAGGTATTCCCATCAGTGTGGTCGAAATGCCAATGCGAGTTGACCAAATGCGTGATTGGTTCGTCGCCGACGGCCAAGAGGGCCTTGGTCAATTGCGGTCGCGACACGCCGATCCCGGCGTCGATCAGCAATTTACCATCCCGGCCGGTGAGCACGGCAATGTTCCCGCCGGATCCCTCGAGCACACTGATGTTGCCGCGCACCTTGTGGATCGCGATCGGCGATGTCGCCGCGCTGTCCTTGATGAGGCTGACGATCCCCCGGGCCTCGGCAAACGCTTGCCGTGGCGTCAGCCATCCGCCCGCTGCCATCGCGGCTCCGCCCAAGCAACATAGGCAAAACCCGCGGCGCGACATCGTCTTCTGAGTTCGCTGTTCCATAACCGTCCTCACTTCGCTCTTCTCGGTGTCGAGTTTGCATTGACCTCAAGTCCCGATCTCTTGCGGCGGGAAGGTCGCGCCCGCCGCTTCCTGATCGACGCGGTTCAGCCTCGAATGAAGGCAAGGAGATCGTTGTTGAGCTGATCCTTGTGCGTAGCGAAGAGCCCATGGGGCGCGCCGGGGTAGACCTTCAGAGTCGCCTCCTTGATGAGCTTCGAGGACAACAGCGCCGAGTCCGCGATGGGAACGATCTGGTCGTCATCGCCATGCAGCACTAAGGTCGGTACATCGATCTTCTTGAGGTCGGTCGTGAGATCCGTTTCCGAGAAGGCCTTGATGCAGTCGTAGGCGCCCTTTTCTCCGGCCTGCATCGACCACAGCCAGAAACTATCCTTGATTCCGCGCGACACCTTCGAATCGGGCCGGTTTGCGCCGTAGAAAGGAAGGCTAAGGTCCTGGTAATACTGCGATCGGTCCCCCTTCACTCCGGCGCGGATCTGGTCGAACACCTCGATCGGAAGTCCGCCAGGATTTGCTGGCGTCTTGAGCATCAATGGCGGAATAGCGGACACCAGCACGGCCTTGGCAACGCGCTCGGTCCCATGACGACCGATATACCGCGTCACCTCACCGCCTCCGGTCGAGTGGCCGACCATGACGGTCTGCTTGAGATCAAGCGCTTTCATGAGTTCGGCCAGATCATCGGCGTAGGTGTCGAGATTGTTGCCCTCCCACGATTGTCCCGAGCGGCCATGCCCCCGGCGGTCGTGAGCGATGCAGCGAAATCCATGGGAAGCCAGGAAGAGCATCTGGTCGTCCCACGCATCCGCGTTGAGCGGCCAACCGTGCGAAAAGGTGATCGGTTGTCCCTTGCCCCAGTCCTTGTAGTAGATCGTCGTGCCGTCTTTGGTCGTAATCGTGCTCATTGTCTTGGTCCTCATTTGACTTGCGGTGCGGGTGGGTGGTCGGCGTGCGGTCAGCTCACGTCCTTCATGAAACCGAGGAGATCGCCGTTGAACTGGTCCTTATGTGTGAGCGTCAGCCCGTGCGGCGCGCCCGGATAGATCTTCAGGCTCGCCTTTCGGATCATCTTCGATGAGAGCAGAGCTGAATTAGCGATCGGAACGTTCTGATCGTCTTCGCCATGAACAATGAGCGTCGGAACGTCGAACCGCTGCAAGTCGGTCGTGAAGTCAGTCTCCGAGAAAGCCTTGATTCCCTCATACGACGCGCGCAATCCGACCTGCATACAGCTCAGCCAGAACGCATCCCTGATCCCTTGCGAGACCTTTGATCCGGATCTGTTGGCTCCATAGAAGGGCCCGTCGCCGAGATCCCGGTAGAATTGTGCACGGTCGGTGGCCACCGCCTTCCGGATGTCGTCAAACACTTCGATCGGAACGCCACCTGGATTGGCTGATGTTTTCAACATCAAAGGCGGGATGGCAGAGACCAGCACAACGTTCGCGACACGACTAGTTCCGAAGCGACCTATGTAGCGTGCGATGTCACCGCCGCCGGCCGAGTGGCCGACCAAGGTGACTTGCTCGAGGTGCAGCGTCTCGATGAGATCGGCCAGGTCGCTGGCGAAAGTGTCGTAGTCGTTTCCGTCCCACGGTTGACCCGATCGGCCATGTCCGCGCCGGTCGTACGCGATGCAACGAAAGCCATGCGAGGCCATGAAGAACATCTGGTCGTCCCAGGCGTCCGCATTGAGCGGCCAGCCATGGCTGAAAATGACGGTCGGACCGTTGCCCCAATCCTTGTAGAAGATCTCAGTGCCGTCCTTCGTCTTGATGGCACGCCCTGCGTGGCGTTCTATTGCGCCGATGTCTCGCGGCCGAGCCGCGAGCGGCGTAGGTCCAATCAGCGCAAGCGCCGACGCGCCAGCCACTCCCCCGATCAAGACGCTGCGACGGGACGCAAGTTGCGATCCGATCGCCCGCTTGTTTGGATGCGTCATATGGAATACTCCTCTGTTGCGCGTCTTCACGCGATGGGGACGTAGCGGTAGGCGTTCCCATGAACTTCGACGAACCCCAGCCCTGGATACGTCCAGTGGAATCCCAAGAGCTTTGTCTTGTCGGTCGATGCCCGATCGAGTAGCCGTCGTCGGTTCCTGACGGCTAGTTCCGGAATGGTGTCGTAACCGAAGTGCCAATCGGGATGCTCGACGGCAACTATCTCGCTGGTCGCTGCGTCGACCGCGATGATGAGGCCGCCCTCCCCGGCAAGCTCAAACGAGAGATGCCCCGGGGTATGGCCAGCGGTGTCGATTGCCCGGATGCCGGGGATCACATCGTCACCGGGCTTGAGCATCACCGCCCTTTCGCGCACCGCGCCGATATCCCTTTGCGCGCCCCTGCCGAAATCGTGGATTGCCTCTGGAGCTTTGCTAAAGAAGTCCGGATCCATCCAGTAGTCCCATTCCCCAGCGCCGACGAAATAAGTGGCGTTCGGAAACGCGAGTGATCCATCGGACGCCAGGGTGGCACCCGTGTGGTCCGGATGCGCATGCGTGAAGACAATTTTCGTCACCGCGTTGGGATCGAAGCCAGCTGCCTGCAGATTTTGAAAGAACCTTCCGTCGGTCGCTTGATATTTGTCGCCACCACCGACATCGAACAGGATCAGCTCATCCCGATAGCGCAGCACGGGTATATTTGCCGGTACGTGAACAGTGCGTCCCACAGTTTCCATGCGCGCGAGGACCTCGCTTCGCTGCCTCGGCGCGACCTCGGGAGTAAAAATCTCTTCTGGGATCTCAAGATATCCGTCGCTGATGATGCTGATCTCGAAGCCACCGTGCTCGAACGCAAAGTACGGCGCCGACGACGTCTCTGGGATAACTTCGCAAGGCGCCTTCGATCCTCGCAAAGATTCTGCTCCCTTAGAGCGATCGAGGTTTTGCACGGAAAGGCTCATCGACGATCTCCAACTCGCATTCTCGGTTGCTGCGATTGCGTGACCAACGATGCGAAGATGGTCCGACGTCCGTCGACGATCCATTACACGAAGGTGTCGGTGATACCTTCGGATTGGTGGATGTCGTTCGATTGCGAAAAACGAGAACGGCGACGAAAACGCTTCGCCGATACCATCGTGCAATGGATTTGAGATCATTCGTGCGGCAGTTGTGACAAAGCGGGTCGATCGGCGTGGTATTTCCTCAACCGATCAACTGGAATCCTTTCGACGGAGGCAGCCTTGTCGGAGAATGCGATGTTCTGGGATTTGGAAACTAGCCCCGCCAAGCAAAATCTTGCTTTGCCGCCGAACCACGACGAACTGATGCTCCTGCGGGAGACCAATCATCGATTTGCCAACACGCTGACAGTCCTCGCCTTTGCACTTCGGCGTGAGTTCGCGAGTTCAATCTCGGCCGAGACGCGGCGCTCGTTCGAGCGATGCGAAGCAACGATCGCGGCGTTCGGAATGCTGCACAGATCCCTCATCGTCGGTGGCATGCAAGGGAAGATCTCGCTTTCAGCCTACATGGAGCAATTGTGCAGAGCCTTGTCCGAGGCGCTGCTGAGTCCGATGGGCGTTGGGTGCGAGCTCATCTCGGAAGTAGGCGAGATACCGGCCGGGCGTTGCGAGAGGCTAGGGCTGGTCGTCGCCGAACTTGTGACGAATGCCGCCCGCCACGCTTTCGGCGGGCGAGACAAAGGCATGGTCCGCGTGAATATTTTCGAAGAGGGCACCACCCTGGTGTGCATCGTCTCCGATGACGGACGGGGAATGCACATCGCCGCGGGGGGCGCGGGCTCGAGGATTCTGAAACAACTGGTGCACGCACTGGACGGCGAAATGATTGTCAGATCCGGACCGAGGGGAACATCGGTCCTCGTGACGTGCAACTTGATGGCAGTTTGAACATACGGCTTGGCGAGACCGTCTTGGGTCTCTCCCCCGCAACTCTCGGACGCAGCAACGGAGGCGACATGGACCACCAAAAGACGACTTCACCGACATCTGCAGACGATCGAATAGGCTCTAACAGGCCGGCCGGGAAAATCGCCCTGGTGACGGGTGGCAGCAGCGGTATCGGCCTGGCGACGGCGAAGTTGTTCGTCGCCGAAGGAGCATTCGTGTTCATCACAGGACGGCGCCAGGAGGAGCTCGACGTCGCGTCGGCCGCTCTCGGCCCCAATGCGATGGCGATCCAGGGAGACATCGCAAGGATCCCGGATATAGACCGCACCATCGAGATGATACGCTCCCGAAAGGGAAGGCTCGACATCCTTTTTGCTAACGCCGGCATCGGCGAGTTCGCACCGATCGGATCCATCAGCGAGAGCCATTTCGACAAGACGTTCGGCGTCAACGTCAAGGGGACTCTCTTCACCGTCCAGAAGTCACTCACGTTGATGCCGGATGGCTCGTCGATCGTCCTTAACGCCTCTATCACCGGCGTTAAGGGGCTGCCGGCGTTCAGCGTATATGCGGCGAGCAAGGCGGCACTGCGTGCGTTGGCGCGAGGCTGGATCGTGGACCTCAAGAAAAGACGAATCCGCGTGAATGTCGTTAGTCCGGGCACGGTGCCGACGCCCGGCTATGACGGTCTCGGACTGACGCCGCAAGAGATGCCAAACTTCATCAAGGCGGCAGCCGATGCGACACCTCTCGGCCGAGTCGGAACGCCGGAGGAGATTGCGAACGCCGTGCTCTTCCTAGCTTCGTCGGAAAGCAGCTACGTCAATGGCGTAGAGCTCTTTGTGGACGGAGGCTTTGCGCAGATCTGATGCATCGCCCGCAGAGTCGCCGGGAGTGACTGCCGTCGATTCTGATGGTCGTCCGGTCCCTTGTTATTGGCAGACCCGGTCCCCATCGGAATGACCATCGGCTGCCACCAAGACCTGAGCTCAAGCTGATAGCCGAGGGCCGCCCAAATGATCCAGGCAGCCGGACGATGCTACGTAGCTCGCATTCTCGTCCGCCGGAAAGGACGAGCGTTTCTATCGACAATGGACTAATTCAGCGGACTTCTCTGCTGCAGCTTGGAGCCCATGATCACCAACTCGGCCAAGGATCGAGCTTTCATTTTCCGCATCATCTTGCCTCGATGAGCCTTAACGGTGATCTCGCTGATGCCGAGTTCATAGCCCACTTGCTTGTTCATTGAGCCCTTTACCACCAGCGCCATAACTTCCTGCTCTCGGCGGCTGAGCGAGCGATGGCGCTCATGCAATTCCCGCAACTCCGCGTCGCCACCTATCGCGGAATGGCTGCGCGCGAGGGCCAGTTCGATCGCGCCGAACAGTTCGCCATGACAGAAGGGCTTCGTCAGAAACTCCATCGCGCCAGCCTTCATAGCTTTAACGGTCATAGGAACGTCGCCGTGGCCGGTGATGAAGATGATAGGGATGCTGATACCCCGGCTCACCAGGTGGTTCTGAAGCTCCAGTCCACTGATCCCCGGAAGACTAACGTCAAGCACCAAGCAGCTCGGATCGGAGATCTGCGGACGCGAGAGAAACTCATGTGCGGTGGCGAACGTTTCCGTTTCCCAGCCTCTCGCGCTGATCAGCCCTTCGAGAGAATCTCGAACCGACGGATCATCGTCGACGACGAAAACCTTCGGGTTTAAGGGCGGAAATAAGGAGCCCGCATCGACCGCGCTCGATATCGCCATGTCTCTTCCCTATCAACGTTGATTCCGCTGACCAAGTAAGTGGTCCCTAGCTCATCAGGCCACAGATCGGGTGCCTTGGCTTTTCAAAAGACACGATGTTCAACGGCCTTGTGGGGCAACGATCTGGATCGTGGTATTATGTGCCGTCGAAGGCGCCGGAGCAACAAACATTAATGCCGGCTTAGCCACCGATACCATGGTGCCATAGAGCCGGCTTCCGTCTCTTGATACTCCTTCCGCGAGGTTGTCATTGGCCGTCGCAGGAAGGCTCGCCATGCAGTTCTGCTGCCAGAAGGGTTGTGCCGAGACGGTCAACCACGCGGAATTAGAGGGGGCGCTACTGAGTGATCTTCCCGGCTATGTACTTCATATCATTGGCAAAGACGACGATTTCACGCTGCTGAGGGGACGACGGTCTTCGGATGAGCGCCCGGTCCTCGTTCTGAGGCCGCGTAGCACGACGCCGAGCACCGAAATATTAAAGCGGCTCGAAAACCAATTCGCGATTGCTAGTGACCTCGATCCGGCTTGGGCGGTGTGTCCGATCGAGTTGGTTCGAGGCGAAAAAGGTCCGGCGCTCATACTCGACGACCCCGGTGGCATGCCGCTCGACGAAAGTCTTGGCGAAGCTCTCGAACTCTCTGCTTTTCTCCGGCTTTCTGTGAACTTGGCGGAAGCGCTTCGGCAGATACACTTGGCTGGTATTATCCATAAAGACATCAAGCCTGCCAACTTGTTGGTGGACGAAAAAGATATCGTTCGCGTCATGGGTTTTGGCATCGCATCGCGCTTGACGCGGGAGCGGCGTGTCGCCTCTTCGGTCGATAGCATTGCGGGCACGTTGGCTTACATAGCGCCTGAACAGACCGGTCGGATGAACCGGTCGGTAGATATCCGCAGCGACCTGTACTCCATGGGCGTCACCCTCTACGAGATGCTCACCGGACGCCTACCGTTCGAGGCGGCTGATGCCGTTGAATGGATCCACTGTCACATCGCCCGGCAGCCGCTCCGACCTGAGGTGCAAATCGATGGCGCACCCGCCCCCGTCGGCGACGTCATCATGAAGCTACTCGCCAAGAATGCCGAGGACCGCTACCAGACCGCTTCCGGCGTTCTGGCCGACCTTCGACGTTGCCAAGCGGATTGGCAGTCCCACCAGAGGATCGACGCCTTTTCTCCGGGCGAGAACGACGGTTTGGATCATCTGTTCATTCCCGAACGGCTTTACGGCCGACAATCCGATGTAGATGCACTAATCAATGCCTTCGAAAGAGTCGCCGAGGGCGGCTCGACCGAAATGGTCTTGGTGTCAGGCGGCGCAGGCGTCGGCAAGTCGTCGGCCGTGAACGAGCTTCACCGAGCCATCGCTACCCGCCGAGGATTGTTCGCGCGTGTCAAGTTTGACCAGTACAAGCGCGATATTCCATACGGCGCTCTGACGCAAGCGCTGCGGGATTTGGTCCAAGCCGTGCTGGGTGAGAACGACGACGAATTAGCGCGCTGGCGGACCCGCCTCATGGAGGCTCTCGGCCAAAATGCTCAATCCATCATTCGTCTGGTTCCACAGCTCGAGCTGATCATCGGTAAACAGCCGCAAGCCTCGGATTTGTCGCCCGACGATGCACGGCTCCGGTTTCAGACATTGGTCGGCCGGTTCATCGGCGCTTTCGCGCGGTCCGATCATCCTCTCGTCATCTTTTTCGATGACCTCCATTGGAGCGATCCGGACACCCTCGACCTGCTCAGGATTCTCTGCTCGCGAAACGAATTGGGGCACCTGCTTCTCGTAGGAGCCTATCGGGACAATGAAGTAGGCTCCGACCATCACCTGACGGCAACTCTCGCAGATATCGAGGAATCGAAGGTCCCGATTCGCCGTCTCTGGTTGGCAAATCTCGCGCTTGGAGACCTCACTGCGTTGATTGCCGGCGCACTGCGGTGTGATCCGCAGCGCGCACGGCCGTTGGCTCAGCTGGTGCACGCGAAGACCGGCGGCAATCCCTTCTTTGTGATTCAGTTCCTCACCTCGCTGGAGCACGATGGATTGCTTGAATTCTCGGTCGAAAAAGCGGGGTGGACATGGGACATAGGGCAAATCGCACGAAAAAGGTTTACCGACAACGTCGTCGACCTCATGGTCGCAAGATTAAACAGGTTGCCCGGTCACGTGCAGAAAGCCTTGAGGCATTTGGCCTGCATCGGCAACGGTGCGCGTGCAGATACCCTTTCTGCGTTGTACCAAGATACGCGTGAAGTGCTGGAGGCGGCGCTTTGGGAAGCAGTGCGACTCGAGTTCGTGTCGGTGGTGGCCGAAAAATACTCTTTCGTCCACGACCGGATTCAAGAAGCGGCCTATTCGTCAATTCCGGAAGCGGAGCGCGCCCATCAGCATCTCCGGACGGCGAGAGTGCTCGCTCGAGCGCTTTCCCAGCAAGAGGTGGACGAAAAGATCTTCGATCTCGTGGAGCAGTACAATCGTTCCGCACATCTCATCGAATCGTCCTCGGAGCGCGAGCAGGTCGCTCGCTTCAATCTGACCGCCGGCATTCGTGCCAAGGCATCCACGGCGTATGCGGCAGCCTTGCAATATTTCACTGCGGGCGCCACGGCGCTGCAGTCTGTCGAACTAGGGCCGGCAAGTCACAGCTTGAACTTCGAGCTCGAATTGAACCGCGCGGAATGCGAAATCCTGACCGGCGATCACGAGGCGGCGGCGAAGCGACTGGACCGCCTAGCGGGCGTGGCGCGATCCGCGACCGATCGATCGGCGGTCGCTCGGTTGCGCATGATCTTGTATACCACTATCGACAGGATCGACCGCGCCATAGCCGTCGGTCTCGAATACCTGCGACGCGCCGGGATAGGATGGTCTCCGCATCCCTCAGACGAGGAAGTGGACCGGGACCTTTCGAGCATGTGGCGTCTGCTCGGCGAGCGGAGGATCGAGGAGATGATTGATCTCCCATTGCTGCAGGACGCCGAACTGCTTGCAACCATCGACGTGCTCGCGGACTTTCTCGCGCCAGCCTCTTTCACGGACAACAACCTTTTCTATCTGTCGGTCATTCGCATGGCCAATCTCAGTCTGGCGCACGGCAATTGCGACGCTTCGGCTTGCGCCTATGCTCTTCTCAGCATCGTGCTGGGATTGCGTCAGGACGATTATGACGCGGCATTCAGATTCGGCCAGCTCGGCTGCGATCTCGTGGATAAGCGCGGCTTGGACCGATTCAAGGCCAAAGTGCACACCTTCTTCGGAGCTCTCGTGCTTCCTTGGGCACGGCCTTATTCGTCGGGCCGAGAGGTGCTCAGGCGCGCCATCGAAGAGGCTTCGGCATCGGGCGACCTGACGTACGCTGCCTACAGCGTCAGAAGCCTAGTGACCAATCTGTTGGTTTCAGGTGTCCCCCTTGCTGAGGTCGAATGGGAGCTCGAAACGGCTCTGTCATCGATGCGGGGTGCAAAGTTCGGACTTGCGATCGACTCTCTGGTCGCCCAGTTGCTCCTCGTTCGTTCGCTTCGGGGTGAACGGACAGACGTTGGTCTGTTTCCGGAGGCCGACGGCAGCGAACTCGCGTTCGAACGGCGTCTCATGCAGGCCGGCGCCCATTCCGCCGTAGGAGCGGCCAGATATCACATCTGCAAGCTGCAGCAGCACTTCATGGCGGGAGAAATGTCGGAAGCTCTTGCAGCGGCGCGGAACGCTCAAGGCCTTGTCTGGTCGACCGAGCACTTTCTGGAGATCGGCGAGTACCATTTCTACAGCGCCCTGACCCTGGCTGCAGCCTACGAGGGAATTCCGTTGTCAGAGCGCCAAGATTACATCGAGGCGATCGAGACTCATCGGACGCGGATCGCAAGGTGGTCGAAAGGGTGCCAGGAAAACCAAGCACACCGCGAGGCGTTGTTGGCGGCCGAAATTGCGCGTCTTCGTGGAAAAGCGAGTGAAGCGATAAAGTTGTACGAGGTCGCCATCCGGTCGGCTCATGAGAACGGCTTCGTTCAGCACGAGGCGATCGCCGCCGAACTAGCCGGTAGATTCTATCGGGCCTTGGGAGCCGACACCGCGGCGCTGGGATATTTGAGGAGGGCCCTCGCCGGCTACAAACAGTGGGGCGCAATGCCGAAGGTCAGGCAGCTCGAAGAGCTCGATCCGGACGCGACAAAGCGAGGATTTGCTGAGAAGGCGCGAGCCGAGCACACGCCGGAGCATCTGGACTTCACGGCGATCATGAAAACGTCGCTCGCGGTATCCGGCGAGATCGTCCTGGATCGCCTGATCGAGCGGATTATGGCAATTGCTCTCGAACATGCCGGAGCCGACCGCGGGTTGCTGATCCTGTCGGGCAACGAGGATGCTCACATCGAGGCGGAGGCGCAAGTTGTGGGCGGGGTCGTGCGGGTAAAGCTTCAGCACGAGACTTCCTCTCCGAACGAACTTTGCCAGTCGATCCTGCGATATGTCCTGAGGACCCAACAAACTGTTCTATTGGACGATGCCATGGAGGGTCAATTCGCCACCGATGCCTACATCCGCAGCCAGCGCATCCGCTCGTTGATGTGCCTACCCTTGACGAAACAATCGAGCCTGATTGGGGCGCTCTATCTGGAAAACCGCCTGACAACGCACGCGTTCACGCCGGAGCGCACCGCGGTACTTCGCGCATTGGCCTCGCAGGCAGCCAACGCACTCGAGAACGCCCGCTTGTATGCCGATCTCAAGACGACCCAAGACCGTCTCCAGGCATCTCACGATGAGATGCAGATGCTGGTCTCGGTAGTCGAGAATAGCAGCGATTTCATAGGCTATCTGCCGACAAAGGGGCGTGACGGCTATATCAACGCAGGTGGAAGGCGCATGGTGGGTATCGAGCTGGACGCGGATGTCTCCCGAGTTCAGATCAGCGACCTGAGGCCGGCGGAAGAAGACGACAGATATTTGAGGGAGATTCTCCCCGCACTGGAGCGAGACGGCCGGTGGACCGGAGAGCGAAATCTGAGACATTTCAAGACGAATGAGCCGATCCCCGTATTGCAAAATCTCTTCTATATCATCGACAGCACAACCGGAGAAAGAAGAGGCACAGCATCGATTTGCAAGGATCTGACGGAGCAGCGGCGGACGGATGAAGCGTTGCGGAAGGCCCAAGCCGATCTGGAGAACATCGCGCGGCGCATGACTATGGGCGAGTTCGCAGCTTCCGTCGCGCACGAGCTTAATCAACCCTTGATGGCGATCGTCGCGAGCGGAGAAACCTGCATGCTTCGTCTCGATAAGAGCCCTCCAGAGATCGAAAAGGCGCGGGCAGCCGCACAGCGAGTAATAAGAGATGGCCATCGTGCAAGCGAGGTGATCAAGAGCATTCGTGCGTTGCTCAAGAAAGCTCCTTCGGAAAGCCTGGAGTTCGAGCCGAACAGAGCTATTCGCGACGTCATTGACTTAACGCAAGCCAGAATCCGCAAAGAAGGCATACTTTTGGACGTCGATCTTCGAGGGATGGTCAGCGTGTTGGGCGACCGCGGCCAGTTCCAACAGGTCGTGCTCAACCTCGTCGCCAATGCGATTGACGCTATGGTTGATGTCATGGATCAAAAAAGACTATTGCGAATCGAAACGCGGGAAATCGCGGGATGCTTGGCGATCGGTGTTGAGGATTCGGGTCGAGGGATTGATCCAGGTAGCTCGAGCAAAATCTACGACGCTTTCTTCACTACCAAGCCTGAAGGTATGGGAATGGGCTTGGCGATCAGTCGGTCGATTGTCGAGAAACATGGAGGACGTCTGTGGGCCGAGCCGAGGCAACCCAACGGTTCGAAGTTTATTTTTGAAATTCCGGTGGCGGTAAGTCGCGCGTCTGTCGATCCTTCTGCGGTCTGACCGCGTCGCGTGTGGAAGTAGAAGATGGCGCGCCCGACGGCATGCCGGAGTTTGAAGGAAAGCCTCGTGACCGAGTCAGCTTTGATTTCGTGTGTGGATGACGACCCAACGGTTCTGGAAGCATTGGAGGATCTCCTCGACGCTTTGGGTTTCCAGGTCGACGGCTATCCATCAGCAGAAGAGTTCCTTTCTCGCGGCCGGCTAGAAGCGACGACTTGTTTGATTACAGACGTTCGGTTGGGTGGCATGTCCGGCCTTGAGTTACAGCACCGCCTTGCCGCTGCGAGCTACAACATTCCAATTATCGTCATTTCGGCGTTCGCGGATGATCAGACGCGGACGCGAGCTTTCAATGCGGGCGCCATTTGCGTGCTTGCCAAGCCGGTCAGCCGAGAAAATCTCATCAATTGCATTCGCCTCGCTCTGCATCCTACGTGATGCAACCCATATCGTCCGCCATGCAAGGTTCGCCTCCGCAAACACCGAGATTTTGTGTTTAAAGTGCGCTGTGGCGGAGAGAGTGGGTTCGGATAGGCGGGCACGCGGACCTCGGCGGCGCTCGGGCATAGCGAGGCTCGTCTTAGCCCCCCGGGCCGTCCTTCAAGATGTAACCCATCAGGTCGTCCACGTTATGCTCTAAATCCCGGATGATGTTCTTGACGACGTCTCCAATCGAGATCACCCCGACGACCTTGCCTGCATCCAGCACTGGCAGATGACGGAAACTACGCTGAGCCATCATTGCCATACATTCCGCCAGTTGATTGTCTGGTTTGACCGTCACCGGGTTGACCGTCATCACTTGGCGTACCGGCGTCTGCTTTGCGTCAAGTCCGGGTAGCAGGACTTTGATGGCGCAGTCGCCCTGCGTCACGATGCCGACCAGCACGTCGTCGTCGATGACCAGCACCGATCGGACCCGGTTGTCACGCATCTGCCGTAAGGCTTCGACGATCATGTCGCTGGAACGAACATGAATAAGGGCGCCACTCTTCTGAGCCAAGGCGCTTTTTACCGTGCTCATCGATGTTCTCCAGGTGAGTGCTGTCTGCACTGTCACGATGGTTCACTTGAAAGATACTCGAAATTCCTTGCAATGTTAGGTCTGATCAGATTGCGAGCGAAAGTCGCGGGACATTGCCATTGGTGTTTTCACCAGTGTCTACTACCGGGTATGCCCTTGAAGGGACCTACGATGTCAGACGTGATCCAACCGCCGTAGAAATCACCCGGCTGCGCCCTTACTAGCTCGCCGCCGACCTTGCACTGGTCCACCCTCGAAGCGTAAAACGCATAGAAGCCGGAGATGGCTGAGTACGGCTCGGTCGGGTTAGGATAGCACCAGGCCGCCTTATCGGCAGTTTTGCCATCGACTTCGACGGCCCAGTACAAAGCAAGACCCTTGAACTCACACCAGGACCGTCCTTCCGCGCTCGCCAGAGTTGTCAGGTCGACATCGGCGGGCGGGAAATAATATACTGGAGGGTGGCTCGTCTCCAAAACTCGATAACCGTGCGTGGTCCTCGCAACAGTCTTCCCATTGAAGATGACTTCGAGCTGTTGAGAGACCGGCTCTAGTCGAGGAGGACGAGGATAATCCCATACGGATTCCATGGCGTTAGCTCCATCGAGACTCGCACTCTCAAGACAACGATGCCGCCATGATTTTGGATCAGTATTTTTTCATTCGCGGCTGTTGGGAGTGATCCGAGGGGCTCTTTCGGGCGTTTAAGCACTCCTGAGGAGTTAGGTCATGGCCGACGAGACGGGAGCCAGCCATCAGCCTTCGTTTAGCGAACTGACGGCTGCACTGCAAAGATTAGAGGTCGATCTTCTAACGATAGAGCAGGCAGTGAGTAGCCTAGTTCACAACGAGCTCCATGCGCTCGCAAAGTCAGCCATTGATGAATATCGCTCGATTATAACCGCTTTGCGCGACCTCAAGCTGAAGTAGCGGGACCCGCGCGTTGGGCAACATTGCGGTTTGAGGGGTACAGGCGCGGTTCTGTATGGCATTCGACACGGCATCGCCCAGCTTTATGCCAGCCACAATCCCGGCAGCTGCCGCAAATCACGTTCGCAATTACTGGAACACTTCCATCGCCGAGACGTAGGCCTTCTGCAAAACATTTGGAGAATGCCCATGAACGGCGATGCCCCTCTTACTTGGCTTACATTCTTCACCCTCGCCGCAGGTCTGATCGTCGCGGCAGGGTTTTTCCTTGCCTTCCTGCGGTCGCGCCACAATCGAGAAATTGCGGCTTATGCGCTCGAAGGCGATGGCAGGTCGCGCGGTGTTGAACCGTCAGGTGCAGGAGCGGAACTCGCTGGCCTGCTCGCGGTGGCGCTGATCGCGATGGCACTCCTGACGCTCGGATATCGTTCTCACGCCGGCACGGCCGCATCGGAGGTGGCCCAGCGCAACAATCAATTGGCGACGGACCGGACGGATCCCAACACGCCCAAACCCTATCAGCCGCAAAATCCCGCACCCGACACGCGCGCAGCTCCGACCAGTTCCTCGACCGGAACCGGCCCCGACAGCGGCGGTCGACCTGAAGGCGCACAGAAGTAGCCGCGCGGTCCGGTCGACGCTGCCGGACCTCAATCTGGCAGCCTGGTGAGGCGCGGTCGCCATATGCCGAGGACGACGTTCGCGGCAGCTACGGCGAGCAGAACCCAGAGTGACGTCCGCTCCGCCGACAACGACAGCACGAGCGCTGCAGCATCGGCTTCGCCCGATAAAGCGCGGGCGCTGGCCTCCGCTTCTTCCTGAAGCGGGCCCAATACGGCGGTAAAGCCCCATTCGAAAATCACAATGCCTGTCGCGAGCTTCGCCCAGGCCCAGCCGGCACTGTGGTAGGCCCGGTTCAAGGCAATCGCCAGCAGGCCGGCGATCAGCGTCAGCGCAAGCGAGGGAAAGAACACCCAAGTGGCGACGCCGCCGAGCGCTGCGCTCATCAGGGCGTACTCTTTGAGCGATGCCGGCTTGGGAACGAATCCGAGCAGCACGACGAGGCAAGCCATCGCTCCCATCAGGCCGATGGCGCCGAGCGTGTGCAGGAATTTCATCAGCCGTCGCATTCCCTTTCAATGCCTTGCGAAGAAAGAGTCAGGGCCAGCTCACTGCGGGCGGCATGGAGCTAAGGATGGTTTCGACGTTTCCCCCCGTCCGAAGCCCGAACGTCGTACCGCGGTCGTACAGCAGGTTGAATTCAGCGTAGATACCGCGGCAAGCCAGCTGTTGCCGCCGATCCTCTTCGCTCCACGGTTCGACCATGCGCCTCCGGACGATTGCCGGATAGATATCGAGAAAGGCGAGGCCGACATCGCGGACAAAGGTGAGGTCCCTTGCGAAGTCACCGGTGTTGAGATGGTCGAAGAAGATCCCGCCGACGCCACGGGTCTGGCCGCGATGCGGCAAGAAGAAGTATTCATCGGCCCAGCTTTTGAAGCGGGGATAGTAGTCAGGATCATGGACGTCGCAGGCCTGACGCATGGCGTCATGAAACGCCATAGCGTCCTCGGCAGCTTGCGAGCGCTGGTCCGGCAGCATTGGCGTCAGGTCGGCGCCGCCGCCGAACCAGCCTTGCGACGTCGCCAGATACCGCGTGTTCATGTGCACGGTTGGCACGCGCGGGCTTCGGGGATGGATGATCAGGCTGATGCTCGCGGAGAGATAATCGAGCTGCTTGCCGTCTCCCGGCAGCGAACGTGCCAATTCGGGCGTCAGCGTGCCATTTGCGGACGAGGTGTGAACGGCTGCCTTCTCGAACAGCCGGCCATCGATCAGGAAGCCGCCCGTGCCGCCGCCTTCGCCAGTCGCACGTTGCCACGGCTTGCGTACGAAGCGCGCGGGCTCGCCCGGGAATAGCGCGGCTGGCGCGTCCCGTTCCAACGCCTCCACGGCGCTGCAGATGTCGTCGCGAAGCCGCTCGAACCAGCGTCGCGCCTGTGCACGCTGCAAGACGGTCGCCTTGATGTCGTGATAGGTCATGGCCGACGTTCAGGCCGCCCTCGCCAGCCCGACCTCGGCCCAGATCTCCGACAAGGCCGTGACCAGCGCATCGATATCCGCATCCGAATGCAGCGGCGACGGCGTGATGCGCAAGCGCTCGGTCCCGCGGGCGACGGTCGGATAGTTGATCGGCTGCACATAAATGCCGTAGCGATCGAGCAATGTGTCGCTGATTTCCTTGCAGAGCACGGGGTCGCGCACCATCACGGGCACGATGTGGCTGGGGTTGTCGAGATGCTGCACGCCAGCCTGATCGAGCTTGCGCCGCAGCGTCGCCACGCGGTCCTGGTGCCGTTCGCGCTCGTGCGAGCTGGCCTTCAAATGCCGGATGCTGGTCAAGGCGCCCGCCGCGACCGCCGGCGGCAATGCGCTTGAGAAGATAAAGCCCGACGCAAAGCTGCGCACGAAGTCGCATACAGTATGCGAGCCGGTGATGTAACCACCGATCACGCCGAACGCCTTGGCGAGCGTTCCTTCGATGACGGTCAAGCGATCGCTGAGTCCCTCTCGATCCGAGATGCCGCCGCCGCGCGGCCCGTACAATCCCGTGGCATGCACCTCGTCGAGATAGGTCAGCGCGCCATGCTCATCGGCGACGTCGCAGATGTCGGCGATCGGCGCGATGTCGCCGTCCATCGAATAGACCGCTTCGAAAGCGATCAGCTTGGGCGCGTCGCGATCGAGATCGGACAGCTTGCTCCTGAGGTCGGCGACGTCGTTGTGCCGGAACACGCGCGTAGCGCAGCGGCTGTGCTTCATGCCCTCGATCATCGACGCGTGATTGAGCTCGTCCGACAGGATGACGCAGCCCGGCATGCGCGACGCCAGCGTGCTGAGCGTCGTCCAGTTCGAGACGTAGCCGGAATTGAACAGCAACGCGGCCTGCTTGCCATGGAGATCGGCGAGCTCCGCCTCGAGCAGCACGTGATAGTGATTGGTACCGGCGATGTTGCGGGTGCCGCCGGCGCCGGCGCCGCAGCGGTCAAGCGCCTCGTGCATCGCGGCGAGCACCTTGGGATGCTGCCCCATGCCGAGATAGTCGTTCGAGCACCAGACCGTGACTTCACGTTCGCCAGACGGCGTGTGATGCGCAGCCCGCGGAAAGGCGCCGGCCTTGCGCTCGAGGTCGGCAAAGACGCGATAGCGGCCCTCGCGGCGGAGACCATCCAGTTGGCGGCGGAAATAATCTTCGTAGTTCATGGCGGTCTCCCCTCTGAAAACTCAATGAAACGTCAATCCGTAGCGTTCGCAGCCTTGCTGGCGCGATAGGCTTGGCGGAACTGATCTTCGAGGCGCTGCTTGGCGAGTGCGCCGGGATTCTTGGTCGCAGGTCGTTCAGCTGCCGCACCGCCGGGAATGACCGCGAGAAGCGGCCGTAGCGGCGGCTCGGACGTGGGCACAACAGGCTTCTGCGCCCGCACGCTCCAACGCCAGAGGTCGACCACCGGCATCGGAAGCATCATGAACCAGTGCTCGAGCGCCCCGAGCGCCACCAGCATCGCGAGCAGCGCACAGCTCAGCGCCTCGAAGCCCGATTCCGCCTCGGCGGCAACCATAGCAAGCCAAGCCGCCGCCGCGGTCGCCACGCTCACCGAGAACGGAAATAACGCATTGATCGGCTTGCGAGCGAAATAGCTCTTCAGGAAATCGACTTGCGCCGGCAACAACTCGTCATTGAGCGTGCGCACCCCGAGGAAGAGATTGATCTTGGCGCTCTGGCGCAACACCAGCATCGCCGCGAAGGTCCACCAGCCGAGCTGGTTGGGCGCACCAGCCGTCACTGCGAATACAAGCCCCGCCGTGGCGATCAGGACAAACTCGTGATAGGCGGTGGCCTGGAGCGCAAACCAGACGCGTTCGGCCGCACCGCAGTCGCGCGGACAAGCTTCCGGCCGCGGGCCGGTGATCCAGCCTGCGAGCAACGATATCTCCACGGCACCCCAGAGCAAGATCGCACAAGTAAAGACGCAATAGGCGCCAGCCGCGGTGTGGACTTGGCTGCTCACCGCGAGCCCAGAAAGCGCAGCGACGAACAGCACCGTGGCTCCCGCCTTCAGCAGCACGCCATGCCGCGAGGGCGCGCCGACGAGCAGCAGGACCGTACCGGTGGAAAACCACCAGACAAACAGGACGTAAGGAATTGCGACTGCAGTTGCGCCCATGACGGGCCCCCATCACCAAGCGGGTTGAAGCCTGATCTCTTGCGGCAACTCGTTGCTCTTGGCCGGCAACAGGAAAAGCCGAGCGAAGGCCGTGGCGGCGGCAAGGGGCAACACGACGCGCTTGACGCGCGCGGCCAAGCCGCCGCGCGCCTTTGCGTCGGCGATCGCTTCAGCGACCTTTCGAAGCCGCTCGAGGCCAGCCAGAAAGCGGGGGTCGTCGATATCGAGCACCACTGGGAAGACCTGGCGTGAGATGTCCGACGTGATGCGAAATACCTGCATGTCGTAGTCGGTTGGCTTCATGCCGAGCGCCTTGTGGAAGGCCGGACGCATGTGGTCGCGCACATACATCGTGGCGAACACCGCGAGGAGAAAGAACTTGATCCACAGCTTGTTACGGCCCGCCAGCAAAGCTGGATCGGCGCGCATCAGCAGCGCAAACGCTTCGCCATGGCGGAACTCGTCGTTGCACCACTTTTCGAACCAGCGGAAAATCGGATGGAATTGCCGCTCCGGATTGCGCTCCATTTGCCGGTAGATCGTGATGTAGCGCGCGTAGCCGATTTTCTCCGACAAATAGGTCGCATAGAAGATGAACTTCGGCTTAAAATAAGTGTACTTCTTGACTTTGGTCAAAAAGCCGAGATCGACGCCTATACCGTGATCTTTCAGGATCTCGTTGATGAACCCGGCATGGCGCGCCTCGTCACGGCTCATATAGCTGAAGAGTTCGCGAATGTCGGGGTTCTTGATGCGCTTCTTGATCTCGGCATAGAGCACGCAGCCAGAGAATTCGGCCGTCAGCGAGCTGACCAGGAAATCCTTGAACTCCTTGCGCAGGTCCTCAGAGAGATCGTTGAGATCCCGCTCGAACTCCGTTGTCTTGACGAAATGCTTGCGGTTGAAATCCGCACGCAGGTCGGAGATCACCGCGTCCCACTCGCGCCGAACCAGATCGACGTTGAGCCGATCCATCGCCTCGAAGTCGGTGGTGTAGAAGCGCGGGCTGAGGATGGTGTCCTCGCGCGCCATGTCGGTGCTGGACGATGTCCTGGCGCCACCTTCGATCGCAATCATGATGCCCTCCCGTCCGAGAAGCTGACTTCATAGAGTTCAGTGAGTTCGAGATAGCCAGCGACATGGGTCATGAGCCGCTTGAGCGCTCCTGCGCGCACCACCGTCGCGGTGCGGCGCAGATTGACCGTGTCGCCGAACGCGATGCGAACCGGCGCACCATGGATGGTGACTTCGTCTCCCGGGCGTATTTCGACATTCCCGTCGAGGCTGACATGAGCATGCAGGCTTTCGCCGGTTTGCTCGATCTCGATGGTGCATCCGACGTCGAAGCGCCGGGAATCCGTCCTGTGCAGCAGGTTCATGACTTGGTACCTCGCATGGCGACGACGCGTTCGAAGGCTTGCATGTTGACGGCACCGAAGGCTGCGAGATCGACGCGGCGGCCGGTGGCGGGATCCTCGATTGTAGAGCGTCCGTTCGACCATTTGGCGATGACGAAGGCCGGCCCAGCGCCGACACCTTGTCGCTCGCGATCGAAAGCAAAGCTGCGCAGCACGGTGCGGACAAAGCCATCGATACCCGCAGGGACAACGCCGATGACGGCGCCACTCTCTGGCGCGACAACGGAAATCCCGCCGTCGGTGCGGTCCTCAAATCGGAACGACATGCGCTGCACGGCGGCCGATTGGTCTTCGCGAACTGCGCCGATGCCGGTGAACCGGCCGAGACCGGCGACGAAGAGCGAGAATGCGATCAGCGCGGCCGCACCGAGCAGCGCTCCGCGAGGGACCATTCTGTCAACGACGGCTGTGCTCATCGTTCCCTCCTACGCCGCGTTGGCGACTGCCGACGTCGCCTCCGCCGGACGCGGTACCGGCATGGCGGCCATCACCGGCTCCGGTGCCGGCGACGACGACGTCAGCGCCTTGCTCAGCAGATTGGCGACGCCCCGCGCATCCGGCACGCAGCGCAGCATCGGTTCGACCTTGCTGAGCCGCCACGGTCGGACATGCGGCCACAGCAGCAGGAACGCCAGTCGCCGCTCGCTGACGACTGCAATTGGCAGATCGCCGCTGCCATCGGGGTATTCCTTGACGGCCGCATTGGCGATCTGGCGGAAGGGAATGTTGAGCGTCATGGGCAGCACCGCACCAAACTGCAGCAGCACGCGCCGGTTGGTGACGCTGTAGCGGGTGGTGCGGCTGTAGAGGATCGCCAACCCAACGAGCAGAATCATGACGGCCGCGAATGGAATGGCGAGCCGGGCCGCGGCGACGGCTGCGTCGAACAGCGGCTGGCGATCCGAGATTCCCATTGCGATTCTCACGCCAAACAGCAGCGCGAAATAGATCGCGACGAGCCGAACATGAAAGACCCGGAGCGCCAGCGCCCGCGCATCCGGCCTGCCCTGCCAAACCAGACTCTCGCCCCGTGGCAGATCCAGCTCTTCAAACTGACGCGCGTGGTCGCTCACAGCAGGGGCTCCTGTCGTGAAGCCGTGGCATAGAGATTGCCGCCGCCGAAATAGCCGACGATCTTGTCTTCCTCCAGCTTTGTCACCTGATCCGGATTGGCCAGCACCGGTGCATCGGCGAATTGTCGGCCGAGGATGGATTGCACGAGCACGCGACCCTCCCGCCAACGCATCGTGATGCGGACCATGGTCATCGGCACCAGGACGTGGCGGCCGGATGCGCCCGCCGCTTCGACTTCGAGATAGCGGATCAGCATTTCGGCCCGGTCGACCCAGACCTCGCGAACGATGCCGCCGACCTCACCATCGGCACCGATCACCGGCATCCCGCGCGGATCGGGATCGCGCTCCTCCAGAGTGATGGTGGTGTCGGCGCGCAGCGGCACGATCGCGGGGATGTCGTCCATCGTGAGTTCGGGGATGTCTTCGCGATCCGCGTAAGAGGCAGCTCCTACGCCGTCGAGCATCGGATTGCCGGTCGGCACGTAGGGCGAACCGGGCCACGGTGCCATCGGCGTGACGGCCGCGTCGCGCCGGTCGTTCTTCCAATTCGGCAGGGTCGCCGTTTGACCGTGACGCAACCGATATTTCTTGAAGCCGGGCCAGGTGGGGAAGCCGGTGCCCCGGCCGCGACCGCCGTCCTCATACTGCAGCGGATAGCCTTCGCGCTTGTCCTCACGTCGCAGATAGAAGATCAGGCAGGCAAAGAAGATCCAGAAGGCATAGAGCGTCACTTGCGCGACGTCGAGGTAGCCGGTGAGATTTGATTGCATGACGTCCTCCCAAG
The DNA here is from genome assembly GCF_004114955.1 of Bradyrhizobium guangzhouense. Classification (NCBI taxonomy): domain Bacteria; kingdom Pseudomonadati; phylum Pseudomonadota; class Alphaproteobacteria; order Hyphomicrobiales; family Nitrobacteraceae; genus Bradyrhizobium; species Bradyrhizobium guangzhouense. Next base: position 565,885 of record NZ_CP030053.1, on the reverse strand, counting down.
TTGCCTAGTTTGGAAATTCCGCGAGACCGAACTCGAGCTTCTGTGGCGCTGTTGGATGCCGCGATCGCACCAGCGGCCCGATCACGGCGAGCGTTGCGAACAGCAGCCCAATCTCGATGTGGTAGACGATGCTGTATCCAGTCGCGGGACTTGCGAGCGCCAAGCCAAGACGCCCTTCGGTAGCAAGGGCCGACATCACGTCACGAATCACTCCGCCACCCGCGATCGCTGCTCCCGCCGCGGTCGCCTGCACGGCGCCCCAAGTCCCGAGCGCAAGGCCGCTCGCACCGTCCCGCGCGAGAGACATGGCTGCCGTGAGTGTACCGACGGCAAACAGGCCGCCGCCAAAGCCGATCAGCGTGGTGCCAGTCCGGAACAGCAGCGGTGACACCATCGGCGCGGAAAAGATCACGGCAGAAAATGCAGCGAGGCCCACCAGCGCGCCCGCGGCGGCGATCCGGTACGGGTCCGCTCCTTTGCCGAGGCGCCGCGCGGAGATGGCGAATCCCGCCAGCGTACCGGCTGCAAACAATGCGGTGAGCGCCGTGGTCTCGCCAACAGTGAGATGCAAAATCTCGGCTCCGTAGGGCTCGAGCAGAATGTCCTGCATCGTGAAGCCGGCGGTCCCGAGCCCTACGGCAAGGAGCACGCGCGGCGAGCCGCCCGCATTCTGGAACCTCCGCCAGGAGTCGTGGAAGCGCGGCCGCGCGATGGCGGCTGCCGTCCGCGCCGGATCGCGTGCTTCCTGCTTCCACAGCGCGACAATGTTGAGGATCATCTCCGTCAGGGCCGCGCCCTGCACCACCTGGATCAGCCGCATCTCGCTGAAATTCGCGAGCAGCGCACCGAACGTCAGCGCGCTCGCCATCATGCCCAGCATCAGCATGACGTAGAGGAAGGCGACCACGCGTGGACGCGAATTCTCCGGCGCGATGTCCGTCGCGAGCGAGAGCCCGGCCGTTTGCGTGGTGTGAAGCCCGGCACCGACCAGCAGGAACGCGATCGCCGCGCCGACCCGTCCGGCAATGATCTGGCCGGGTTCATCACCCGACAGCACCAACAGCGCAAAGGGCATGATCGCGAGGCCGCCGAACTGCAGCAGCGTCCCCATCCAGATATAGGGCACGCGGCGCCAGCCGAGCACTGAACGGTGATGATCCGAGCGGAAGCCGATCAGCACGCGAAACGGCGCGAATACCAGGGGCAGCGCCACCATCAGGGCCACCAGCCAGCTCGGCACGCCGAGTTCGACGATCATGACGCGGTTCAGCGTACCGTTCAGCAGCACCACGGATATGCCCACGGATACCTGGAACAGCGACAGTCGCATCAGCCGCGGCAGGGGGAGCTCGCGCGTCGCTGCATCGGCGAAGGGAAGGAAACGCGATCCCAGTCGCATCCAGCCCTGTGCAAGCGATGGTGAGCGCCTCGTCATCGTCGCAGCAGCTCCAACGCATGAGACTTGTAGAAGCCACTGGCGACGCGGCGGCTACGACCGAACGACCATTCATCGAGATCAGGATGTTCAATGATCAACTTCTTCAGACGCTGTTCTGTCACGGGCTCGATTGCCGGCGCGCGGTTCTCGCGCGGAAAGGCGCGCCCGACCGTGTGCATGAGCGTCAACGCGGGCGTCCGTGGCGCAAATGTGACGAGCAGCGCATGCAGCGTGCGCGCTGCCAACCCTGCAAAGATCCGCACGACATCATCCGGGCGATAATGAATCACGGAATCCATCGCGACGACAAAATCGAATTTTCCCAGCTTTGGCTCCAGCATGTCGCCCGCAACGAACCGGATGGCGCGGGGGCTGATATCGCCGGGCAACCTGCCGCTGGCGATCTGAACGAGGCTGGGCGAGATGTCGACGGCAACAACGTCGGCACCTCGTCGCGCGGCGTCAATGGAAAGCGCGCCCGTTCCGCAGCCGGCATCGAGCATCCGCGCACCGCGTAAGTCTCCCGGCAGCCAGGACAGCAGCGTTTGGCGCATCTCGTCGCGGCCGGCCCGTACTGTCGCGCGAATGCGCCCGACAGGCGCATCCGAGGTCAGCCGGCTCCAGGCCGCAACCGCCGTACGATCGAAATAGGTTTCGAGCTCACCGCGCCGTTCGAGATATCGTGCCGTTGTCATCAGTCAAATCCCAGCAGGTCAAAGATGTCGCGATCCTTCAGCGGAATGGCGTTCAGGGGCTCGGTTCCCGCCAGCAGTGATGCGGCGAGCCGCAGATATTCGTTCTGGACAGCCTCGACCTCGGGCGACGGGTCCATCTCGAACAATGTCGACTTCTTCAGCCGGCTCTTGCGGATGACGTCGAGGTCCGGAAAATGCGCGACGGTCTTCAGTCCGGTTTTCTCGTTGAATTTGTCGACCTGGTCGGTGCCGGCGCTTCGGTTAACGATCACGCCGCCGAGTCGCACGGGATAGTTGCGCGATTTGGCCTGGATCGCCGCAACGATCCTGTTCATCGCGAAGATCGAATCGAAGTCGTTCGCCGCGACGATCAGGGCACGGTCGGCATGCTGAAGCGGCGAAGCAAAGCCTCCGCAGACGACGTCTCCCAGCACATCGAAGATCACAATGTCCGTGTCGTCGAGCAGATGATGCTCCTTCAGGAGCTTGACGGTCTGGCCGACGACATAACCGCCACAACCTGTTCCCGCCGGCGGTCCTCCGGCTTCGACACACATCACGCCGTTGTAGCCGCGATAGACGAAATCGTCGGGACGGAGCTCCTCGGCATGGAAATTGACCTGTTCGAGCACGTCGATCACGGTCGGCACCAGACATTTGGTCAGCGTGAACGTGGAGTCGTGCTTGGGATCGCAACCGATCTGAAGCACGCGCTTGCCGAGCTTCGAGAAGGCCACGGACAGATTGGACGAGGTCGTACTCTTTCCGATGCCACCCTTGCCATAAACCGAAAACACCTTTGCGGATCCGATAACCACGTTGGGATCCATCTGGACTTGAACACTACCGGCACCGTCGGGGCGGCGAACCGGAGCAGACACAGAGGGCTGTCGAACCGGAATGTTCATGCGGCAACTCCCACGCCTTCGAGACGGTCTTCAAGCTGCTCCCCCGCCTTGCGGAGCGTGTCGAGCATGGCCGGGTCGGGCGACCAGTAATTTCGCTCGTGAGCCTCGATCAGACGGTTGGCGATCTTGGCCGACGCCGCTGGATTGAGCGCGGCAAGGCGCTCGCGCATGGATTCATCCAGCACATAGGTCGTCGTGATCTGCTGATAGACCCAGGGGGCAACCTGACCGGTGGTGGCCGACCAACCGACAGTGTTCGTGACATGCGACTCGATCTGGCGAACGCCTTCATAGCCGTGCGCGAGCAGAGCCTCGTACCATTTCGGGTTCAGCGTTCGCGTGCGCGTTTCCAGCGCAACCTGTTCGGAGAGCGTGCGGACGGTGCCCTCGCCCCTGGTCTGGTCGCCGATATAGACGGGCGCCGCCTCGCCGCGCGCGCGCTTCACCGCACGGCTAATGCCGCCGAGCGTATCGAAATAATGGTCGACGGTAGTGACACCGAGCTCGACGGAATCGATGTTCTGGTAGGCTGCATCGACGCCGGCAAGGACGTGGCTGAGCAGTGCGTCGCGACGGACTGGCCGGCCATCAATGCCATAGGCAAACCCTTTTCGCCGCGTATAGGCTTCGGCAAGCTCCTGCTCGTCGGTCCAGGCTCCGCAGTCGATCAGATGGTTGACGTTGGCCCCGTAAGCACCCTCGGCGTTGCCGAACACGCGGAATGCCGCTTCCTTGAGATCGCCGCCGTGCTTGGACTGATAATCGAGCGCATGCTTGCGAACGAAGTTCTGTTCAGTGGGCTCATCCGCCGCCGCGGCGAGCCATGCAGCCTCGGCCAGCAGCTTGGTCTGCAGCGGCATCAGGTCGCGGAATATGCCGGACAAGGTCATGACGACATCGATGCGCGGCCGTCCAAGTTGTTCGAGCGGGATCAGTTGCGCTCCTGCGAGCCGGCCATAGCTGTCGCGGCGCGGTTCGGCGCCGAGCAGCCACAGCGCCTGGGCGATGGGCCCGCCTTCGGACTTGAGATTGTCCGTGCCCCACAGGACCAGGGCGATAGTTTCCGGCACCGCGCCAGCTTCGCCCGCGTGGCGAGCCAGCAACCGATCGGCCTGCCGCGCTCCGTCGAGCATTGCAAACGCACTCGGAATTCGGAACGGATCAAAACCGTGCAGATTGCGCCCGGTCGGCAGCACCTCGATATTCCGCAGGAGATCACCACCGGCGACGGGACGGATATACCCGCCGTCGAGCGCATGGATGATGGCAGGCGTCTCGTGGTCCTCGGCCAATAGCTTGTCCAGCGTCGCACGCTGCCCGTCCTCGGCGATATTGGCGGCGTCCAGCAGGTCGATTCGCTGCGCAGCCGAAGGCGGCGCCCCGACAACATGGAGGCCGTGCGGTATCAGCGAGTATTCGAGCTCGATAACGGCCTTGCTGAGCGCAGACACACGCTCGGCGGCGTCATGTCCCCAGGCAGGCGTCGCCTGGGCGAGGTCGACGGCCGCGGCCTGAGCCTGGATCAGCGCAAGCGCGTCAGCGCGCTCGCCGTCCCTCGACTGCGGCGCCATCGTGCGCCAGCTGTCGAGCGAAGCTTTCAGATCGGCAAGGCCTCTGTACAGACCCGCTTTTGCGATCGCGGGCGTTAGATAACTGATCAGCGTTGCCCCGCCGCGGCGCTTGGCCAGCGTGCCCTCGGATGGATTGTTTGAGGCGTAGAGATAGAAATTCGGGAGATCGCCGATCAAGCGATCGGGCCAGCAATCACCGGAAAGACCGACCTGTTTGCCTGGCATGAATTCGAGCGCGCCGTGGGTGCCGAAATGCAGAACTGCATTGGCGCCGAAATCCTCACGAATCCAGCGATAGAATGCCGCGAACGCGTGTGTCGGCGCAAAGCCGCGTTCGAACAACAAACGCATCGGATCGCCTTCATACCCGAACGCAGGTTGCAGGCCGACGAACAGATTGCCGAACTGCTCGCCAAGAACCAGCAGGTGGCTGCCGTCGGTCTGGTGCCGGCCCGGTGCTGCGCCCCACTGCTTCTCGATCTCGGGGAGCCAGCGCTCGCGGCGCATGTGATCGTCCACCGGGATGCGCGCGGCAACGTTCGCGTCGGTGCCGAACCGCTGGGCATTGCCCTTCAATACGCGCGCGCGCAACTCCTCTACGGTGCCGGGGACATCGATCTTATACCCAGCCACCTTGAGCGACTTCATCGTGTTGTGCAGGGACTCGAGCACCGAGAGGTAGGCGGCCGTACCCGCACTGCCGCCATTCGGCGGAAAATTGAACAGCACGACCGCCAGCCTGCGTTGCGACCGCGCACTCCGGCGCAGCGCGACCAGCTTTTCCACCCGCGCCGCCAGCATGGCCGCGCGCTCCGGCAGCACGGCCATATCATGACCTGCATCGACGATGGAGGATCGCCCGCCGAACGTCATCGGCGCAATCGCGCCGTCAAGCTCGGGGATCGCCACCATCATGGTGGCCTCCACCGGCGTCAATCCGCGGCAATCCTCGCGCCATTGCTCCACGGTCTGGAATTCAAGCGGGTGCGCGGCGATGTAGGGCACATCAAGCCGCGCCAGCATCGCTTCGGCGGCGTGGACGTCGTTGTAGGCAGGACCGCCAACGAGAGAAAAGCCGGTCAGTGACACCACCGCATCGACCGTGGCGACACCATCCCGCATGAAATACCGCTCGATCGCCGGTCGGGAATCGAGCCCGCTGGCAAAGGCCGGAATGACGCGGAGGCCTTTCGCTTCGAGCGCGTCCAGAACGCCGTCATAATGCGCAGTGTTGCCGGCGAGCAGATACGAGCGCATTACGAGTACGCCGACGCGACCTGTGGCCTTGGGCGAAACCGGCAGATCTTCGATGTGCGTCACGATCTTCTGGGCGAGCTTGGGGTGATAGAGCCCGAGTTCGGGATAGACGATGGGCTCTGCACCCGAGACTTTGCCGCGCAAGGAAGAGCGCGCACCGTCGGCGTAGCGGCCGACCAGAAACTTCACGAGGCTCGCAAAATTCTGCTCCGATCCCGCGAGCCAGTATTGCAGCGTCAGGAAATAGGCGCGCAGATCCTGTGCGGTGCCCGGGATGAAGCGCAGCAGCCGCGGCATCTGCCGCAGCATCTTCATCTGGCCGGCACCGCTGGAATCGCCGGTCCGGCTGCCTCGCAATCGTTTCAAGAGAGACAGCAAACCGCCGCTAGAACCGGACATGGTGAGGCGGCCGAGCCGGGTCAGTCGCACCACCTCGCCAGCCGACAGGCACCCAATCATGGCATCGCAATGGTCCCGGCGCGCAGCGAGCGCAGGAAGCACCGCCTGGATATGCTCGTCGAGAAACAGCATCGTTGCGATGACGATGTCGCCTTGCGCGATATCTTCTCGGCAGTGCTCCAGCGCCGCCGGACTGCAGCTCCATTCGTCGGCCGCGTGAATTGCGAGATCGAGCCCGGGCAATTCGGCTCGAAGCGCCGCCCGAGCTCGCGAGGCCGCGGACGCCAAATGGCTGTCCATCGTCACGATGACGACCCGGATGGGCGTCTTGTCAGCGGCCGAAATGCGCTTTGGCATCGTACAGGGTCTCAAGAGTGATCAAGCCGACGTTGCGCTCCTGCGCGAAGCGCTCCGTGTTGCGGCGCGCCTTGCCGCGCACGAAGAACGGAATTTTGTGGAGCTCCTGCTCGGCCTCGGCGGTCCAAGTGGAGCCAGCGAAAGCAGGGGGCAGCGCGATCGGACCATGCGTCGGGCTGTCCGCAATCGGCGTTGGCTGGCTGCCGAGATGCGACGGCGCGGTGTCGTTGAATTCGGCATCTTCGCGGAACATGCCAAGAAGGTGCTCTTCCAGGCCCATCATCAGGGGATGAACCCAGGTGTCGAAGATAACATTGGCGCCTTCGAACCCCATCTGGGGCGAATAGCGCGCCGGAAAATCCTGCACATGCGAGGGCGCGGAGATAACCGCACAGGGAATGCCAAGCCGCTTGGCGATGTGGCGTTCCATCTGGGTCCCGAGCACGAGTTCAGGCTGCAGCTCGCTCACCCTCGCCTCGACTTCCAGATAATCCTCCGTGATGAGCGCCTCGACGCCGTAGGATGCTGCTGCCTCGCGCACGTCGCGGGCAAATTCCCGGCTGTAGCTGCCGAGGCCGACGACCTTGAAACCAAGCTCGTTCGCCGCGATGCGCGCCGCCGCAATGGCATGGGTCGCGTCGCCAAAGACGAAGACACGCTTGTCGGTGAGATAGGTCGAATCGACTGAACGCGCGTACCATGACGACCGCTGCTCGGCACCGGCTAAAGCTCGTGCCGGATCGATACCAGCGAGCTGCGCGACCTCATCGACGAATTGCCGTGTTGCGACGGCACCGATCGGCACCGTCCTGGTGTAGGGCTGATTGAACTGCCGCTGCAACCACTGCGCCGTCGTCAGCGCAATTTCGGGATACAGCACCACGTTGAAATCGGCTTCCGGCAAACGCGAGAGATCGGCCGGGGTCGCATCCCAGGGTGCGACGATGCCGATGTCGATCCCTAGTTCCACAATCAGCCTGGTCACTTCCGCGAGGTCGTCGCGGTGACGGAACCCAAGCGCCGTCGGACCAAGCAGATTGCAGACTGAACGTGCTCTCTTTGTCCGCCGGTTAGGGGGGCTTTCCCGGGGAGGGTGGGCGAGCGCACGCACAATGCGATACAGCGTTTCGGAGGCGCCCCAGTTCTCCTTGCGCTGGTAAGACGGCAATTCTAGCGGCACGACAGGGATCGGAAGGTCGAGTGCCTGGGCGAGACCCGCAGGGTCATCCTGAATAAGCTCGGCCGTACAGGATGCGCCGACCAGCATCGCTTGAGGTGCGAACCGCGCATAGGCCTCACGCATGGCCGTTTGCAGCAGGCCCGCGGTGTCGCCGCCAAGATCGCGCGCTTGGAAGGTGGTGTAGGTGACGGGTGGCCGACGATCACGCCGCTCGATCATGGTGAAGAGCAGATCGGCGTAGGTATCGCCTTGCGGCGCGTGCAGGACATAATGCACTCCACGCATGGCGGTCGCGATCCGCATCGCGCCGACATGGGGAGGTCCTTCATATGTCCAAACCGTGAGCTGCATCTAGGCCACCAGTCTTGCCCGGCGTACCAGCGGACGCGCGAACAATTCAGCGAGATCGCCAGCCTGCTCGTAGCCCTGGATCGGGGTGAAGATGAGTTCGATCGACCATTTCGTGGCGAAGCCTTCGGCCTCCAGCGGATTGGCGAGACCGAGGCCGCAAACGACGAGGTCGGGCGCCGCCTGACGGCAACGATCGAGTTGACGCTCGACGTCTTGTCCTTCGCTGAGACGAGCTTCCGGCGGCAGCAGCGCGAGTTCGGCCGCCAGGTGCTCCCGGTGCAGATAGGGCGTACCGATCTCGACGAGATCCACACCCAGCTCACGCGCCAGAAACCGCGCAAGAGGAATCTCGATTTGCGAGTCCGGGAAGAGAAAAATGCGCTTTCCAGTCAGCTGTGGCCGGTATCGCCCGATGGCGCGATCAGCGCGCTCGCGAAGCGGCGTGGTTACGGCATTGAAATGTGCCCCGTCGACGCTGAATTGTATCGCAGCAGCGCGAAGCCAAACGGTTGTGCCTTCGCTGCCGAGCGGAAAAGGCGCGACGATCCGCTTGCAGCCACGCTGCTCGAGCGCATGCGCAGTTTCGTGCAGGAAAGGCTGAGCCAGCAGGTAATGCGTGCTCGGACCCACCGTCGGCAGCTCCGTCGAGCGCCGCGGCGGGAGGAACGATACCAAGCTGATTCCGAGCGCTGCGAACAGCCGGCGAAATTGATCCTCCACGACATCGGCAAGCGCGCCGACGATCAATAGGGACGATGGAGCCTTCGGCCCGGCCTCGGGCAGGACAGGCACGAGCGAGGCAAGGCAGGCATCCTCGCCTTGCGTAAACGTGGTCTCGATGCCGCTTCCGGAATAATTCAGCACGCGCACAGCGGGCGAAAATTGGCGTGAGAGCCGCAGCGCGGCGCGCGACAGATCGAGCTTGATCACCTCTGACGGGCACGATCCGACCAGAAACAGCAGCTTGATGTCGGGACGGCGCGCCAGCAATTGCGCAACGATGCGGTCGAGCTCGTCATTGGCATCGACGAGGCCGGCAAGATCGCGTTCTTCCATGATCGCCGTAGCGAACCGCGGCTCGGCGAAGATCATCACCCCGGCGGCCGATTGGATCAGATGCGCGCAGGTGCGGGATCCCACGACCAGGAAGAAGGCATCCTGGATCTTGCGATGTAGCCAGACGATGCCGGTAAGCCCGCAGAACACCTCGCGCTGCCCGCGCTCGCGCAGGACATTGTCGCCGGCCGAGCAGGATTGGAGGCGCGTGTTCATGTGACCTCCTCGACAGCGACCCGGACCGCGGAACGCGGCGCGTAGTCCTGCAAGCGCGCAGCACGGAGCTTGAGGAGGAATTGCGTGGCGTTGATCGCATAGGACGTGTAGGCAGCGAGGACCAGCACCATCTGCTGCCGCGGACTTCCGATGTCGCTGATGATGGCGACGAGGTAGGCCGTGTGCAGCGCCAACACCAGCATGCTGAAGACGTCTTCCCAGAAGAAGGCGTGTGCGAAGAGGTAGCGTCCGAACACGACGCGCTCCCAGATCGAGCCCGTGATCATGATCGCGTAAAGCAGCAGTGTCTTGACCACGATGGAGCACGTGGCGATCCAGAGCCCGTCACCGGACAGGAGATATCGCAGCACCAGGACGAGGCTGATCGCGAAAGCGACGAACTGAACCGGCGCCAGGATGCCCTGCACCAGGGTCCAGGGCGTCGTGTCACGGCGACGCCTTTCCTCGATGGAATAGAGCGGCCGCGCGGTCTGCTTCGGCTGCGACGGCCACGATCCACCCGCCGCACCGAGATTGAGCCAGATCCCTAGATGGGTGGGAAATGTGAACTGTGCATCACAGCAATTGTAAAGATCGTTTGACAACGTGTCGGACGGGTGGTGCGATGGAGAGGGAACAGGGGTGACCAGCAAAACATCTTGGCCGGCACGAGCGCGTTGCGACTTCTTGGCCTTGAACTGGTGCATCGCTTGACCCCGGAAGTGCGAGCCCGATGAGGAGAGGCTAGTCCGCTCCTCTCCGAGTGTCAATAAAAACTGACGTCAATAATGCTTGACGATTTGGCGCGCTTCCGTTCAAATGCTTAGGGAGGCATTCGATGACCGATCTCAATGAAACCGCCCCTCCGCCGGCCGGCTTTGGCGTACGCCCTTCCCGATCGGGCATAGAAGTCGGTTTACACCGCAAGCTCCCGCCACTCGTCATCCGTGGCACAACGCTCTCTCATCTCAGCCGAACTGTTGAAATCGAGATCATCCCGCGCCTGGTGATGGCGCACGGCAATGCGGTGCAACAAAGCGCCCCGGTGCCGATTCCAACCGCTGACGGCGAGGTCACTGATTTCGCCGAGCTAGTGCTTGGAACCGAAAACAATCGCGCTGCCGACCTCATCCAGTCCTATCGCGAGCGCGGCGTGCCCCTTGAGGCGATCTATCTCGACCTGATGGTGCCAGCCGCGCGCCATCTGCGTCATCTCTGGATGAACGACGAATGGGACTTCGCCGACGTCACGCTCGCATTGTGGCGCATGCAGCAATTGCTGCGCGATTTCAGCCCCGCATTTTGTGCCGACGCCGGCGCCAAGTCAGCAGGGCTGCGCGCCCTGCTCGCCGCAGGTCCCGACGAAAAGCACGATATCGCTCACATGATGTTCGGGCTGGTGCTGGCCGGTGAATTCTTTCGGCGTGACGGCTGGGACACCTGGATCGAACCCGACCCCGCCGCCGCAGCCTTCATTCAAACAGTCCGTACCCAATGGTTCGACGTGGTCGAATTGTTTGCCAGCGGCGACAAGAAGCTCGACGACCTCGCCACAAGCATCCGCATGATCCGGCGGGAATCGTCCAATCGCAATATCGGTGTCATGGTCTGCGGTCCTGCCTTCACCGAACGGCCTGAACTCGTCCTGCTGGTCGGCGGCGACGCTGTCGTCTCCGACTTCAATCATGAAGCCTTACAAGCACAGAACGTCGTCAACCTCCTGACGGAGCGGCGATAGCTGGCCTTGTGAAGCGACGCCTGGACGAGATTCGCCGCGAGAGGTTTGCTGTTGTCAGAGGGTGATTTCGTCCGTGAGGGTTTTCAGGGCTCCGAAAGAATCGCTTGGCGATCTCGATGCGGATGTCGCGGCCACGCTGGTGGCCGCCGCTTCCGATATCGCGCTGGCCATGGATAATGACGGAATGATCCATGATGTCGCCTTCCAAAGGGTCGATTTGCCGCTGGAGCTGAAGTACAGCGATCAATGGGTGGGCCGCTCGTGGCAGGCGACGGTCGTCGCGGAGAGCCAAAGGAAAATCGAGCAATTGCTCGAGGAAGCGAAAGCGAGAAAGCACTCGCGCTGGCGGGAGATCCGCTATCCCGCAACGCGCGGTCCCGACATCCCGATCCTTTGTTCGGTCGTCGCAACCGGAGAACAGCGCTTTGTCGCCATAGGCCGCGACGTGCGTGCGGCCGCTGCGCTCCAACAAAAGTTGGTCGAGGCCCAGATCGCCATGGAGCGCGATTATTCTAGGATGCGCAGCGTGGAATCGCGCTACCGGATCCTGTTCCAGATGTATTCGGAGCCGGTGCTGATCGTCGATGCCGCGACCCATCGCGTGGTCGAAGCCAATCCGGCGGCGTCGATTCTTGTGGACGACGGTCCTACGCAACTAATCGGAAAGCTCTTCCCGGACGCGCTCCTGATCGATGACCCGGCCGCGAGCCAGTCCATTTCCCTCGCGTTGCGAACACAAGGGCGCATAGAGGCACTCAAGCTGCATTTGGACAATGGGAGAGACTTCTCGCTGGATGGCGCGTTCTTCAGGCAGGACCTCTCTTCGTTCTTTCTGCTGCGTTTCTCGCCATCGGCGCCGACACTGGCGTCTCCCTCGGACCAAGCCGACGAAACATCGCATGTGCTCCAGTTTGTCGAAGAGGCTCCGGACGGCCTCATCCTCACGGACTGCGACGGCCGGCTGCTCCGGGCCAATGCCGCTTTCCTGCAGCTCGCCCAAATCGAGAGCGAAAAGCTCGTTCAGGGCGAGAACATCGATCGCTGGATCGGCAAATCCAGCGTCGACCTCGAGATCCTGCTGGCGAATCTGCGGCAGCACAGAGCACTCAAGCTGTTTTCAAGCGTTGTCCGCGGCGAACACGGCTCGCCCGTCAACGTCGAAATTTCGGCCGTCGCACTCGGACCACGAGACGATCCGAGCCTCGGCTTTATCATCCGGAATGTAGAACGGCGCATCGGCACCAACTCCGATCCACGTTCGGAAATTCCACGATCGCGCGAGCAGCTCGCCGAGCTGATCGGACGCGTTCCTTTGAAAGAGCTGGTGCGTGAGACCACAGACGTGATCGAGCGCATGTGCGTCGAGGCGGCGCTGAAGCTGACAGGCGACAACCGTGCCACCGCCGCCGAGATGCTCGGGCTCAGCCGCCAAAGTCTTTACGTCAAGCTGCGGCGCTTTGGCCTTGCAGAGGCCAGCGAATACGACGAGGGCAAGATCGAGTAACGCATCATGACCGACATCGCTCCGACATCATCACTGAGGCGCCCGTCGCCTTCTGCCGTGCTCGAACTGTTGAAGCCCATTACCTGGTTTCCACCGGTGTGGGCATTCGGCTGCGGAATCGTCTCGTCGGGTCAGAGCCCGGCCGGACGCTGGCCGACGATCCTTGCAGGCGTCGTTCTGGCCGGGCCTCTCGTCTGCGCCACGAGCCAGGCTGTGAACGACTGGTACGACCGCCATGTCGATGCGATCAACGAACCGCACCGCCCGATCCCCTCCGGCCGTATACCCGGTCGCTGGGGCTTCAATATCGCGGTGATCTGGACGATGTTGTCGGTCGCCTTGGCTAGTCAGCTGGGTTCCTGGGTCTGCGGCGCGACCGTGTTTGGACTGGTCCTGGCATGGGCCTACAGCGCCCCTCCGCTACGGCTCAAGCAAAATGGTTGGGTCGGCAATGGTGCTGTTGGCCTCTGCTATGAAGGACTGCCTTGGCTGACCGCCGCCGCCATCATGACCAACGGCGCGCCGGACTGGCGGATCACCGGCGTGGCCTTGCTTTACAGCCTTGGCGCCCACGGCATCATGACCCTGAACGATTTCAAATCGATCGAGGGGGACCGCAGGATGGGGATCTTTTCCTTGCCGGTGCACCTCGGCGCACACCGCGCCGCGCTGCTGGCTTGTCTCACCATGGCGTTGGCGCAAGCGATCGTCGTTGGGCTGCTCTGCACCTGGCAAAGACCAATTCACGCGGCAGTCGTTCTTGGGCTGCTGATTGGTCAGTTCGCGTTGATGCGACGGCTCCTGCAGAACCCGCGCGAGCATGCGCCCTGGTACAACGGAACGGGCGTAAGCCTGTATGTGCTGGGCATGCTTGTCACGGCGTTTGCGCTCGGAGGGCTTACGGCATGATGGAAGCGACGTTGCGTCCACTTTCCTGGCTCGGCATTGTCCGCCTCGGCCTTGTCCAAGCCGCCCTTGGTGCGATTGTCGTGCTCACGACGTCGACGCTGAACCGGGTCATGGTGGTAGAGCTCGCGCTGCCGGCGATGTTGCCCGGTCTGCTGGTCGGTCTTCACTACGCGATGCAAATTTTCCGTCCGCGTCTCGGCTATGGTTCGGACCTCGGTGGCCGCCGCACTCCATGGATCATCGGTGGCATGGCCGTGCTTGCAGCGGGCGGCGCACTCGCGGCAATCGCGACCGCCTGGATGGCAACATGGCTGCTTACCGGAATCGTTCTCGCCGTGATCGCCTTTTTGATGATCGGCATCGGTGTTGGCGCAGCCGGAACATCGCTGCTTGTTCTGCTCGCCAAACGCACGGCGCCGGAACGGAGAAGCGCCGCCGCGTCCATCGCATGGGTCATGATGATCGCGGGTTTCATCGTTACCACGATCATCGCCGGCCGCGCGCTCGACCCCTATTCGGGCGGACGGCTCATCATCGTGTCATCGACGGTGTCGGCGATCGCCCTCCTCCTTGCAATCGCTGGTATCTGGAACATCGAAGGCGAGGTATTGCCACATCAGCGCGTCACAATCGCGCCGCGCGGCACCTCCTTCACCAGAGAGTTGAAGGAAATTTGGGCGGATTCAAAAGTTCGCCGCTTCGCGATCTTCATCTTCGTCTCGATGCTGGCTTACAGCGCCCAAGACCTCATCCTCGAGCCCTTTGCAGGCGCGGTGTTCGGGATGACGCCAGGGGAAACGACGAGATTGTCAGGCACCCAACACAGCGGCGCATTGATCGGCATGATGCTCGTCCCGCTGGTCAACATGCTGGTGCCAGCCTGGCGAACGCGCACCGGGCCCTGGATCGTGGGCGGATGCATCGCGTCAGCGCTGTCCTTGTCGAGCCTCGCGCTTGCAGCTCTCGTAGGCCCCCCGTGGCCGCTGCAGCTGTCGGTCCTCGCGCTCGGCATCACCAATGGCGCCTATGCGATCGCGGCGATCGGGGCGATGATGAATTTGGTCGGTGCCGGCCAGCGCGACCGCGAAGGCACACGCATGGGCGTGTGGGGCGCGTCACAAGCGATCTCCTTCGGGCTTGGCGGCTTGCTGGGGACACTCGCCAGCGACGCAGCGCGGTACGTGCTTCCATCACCGTCACTCTCCTATGCAGCAGTGTTTGCGGCCGAAGCCGGTCTGTTCTTGGCGGCGGCGTATCTCGCAATCTGGATCGGCCAGCCGCTGTCCAAGGATAACGCCGAGAGTTCGCTGGCCGTGGCGGCCCAGGCAGGGAGTATGACGTGATCGAAGCCCGGACATTCGACGTCGCGATCGTTGGAGGCGGCCCGGCTGGCGCCACCGCGGCCAATGATCTGGCTCGGCTCGGTTACGATGTGCTCCTGCTTGATCGTGCCGGGAGAATCAAGCCATGCGGCGGCGCGATCCCGCCGCGGCTGATCGACGAGTTCGAGATTCCCGACGAGCTTCTGGTCGCGCGAATCTCGTCTGCCAGAATGGTATCGCCCACCGATAGTCAGGTCGACATGCCGATCGAGGGCGGCTTTGTCGGAATGGTCGATCGCGACGTCTTCGACGAATGGTTGCGCCAGCGCGCCGCACGTTCGGGCGCCGAGCGGCAGACCGGCACGTTCAAGGAGTTGCTGCGCGACCGAGACGGCATGGCGACGCTCGTCTGCGACAGACGCGACGCCGACGGCGCAACACAGATGATTTCGATTCGCGCCCGCGCCGTGATCGGCGCTGATGGCGCATTGTCGGCGATAGCTCGTCAATGCATTCCCGGTGCCGACAACATTCGCTATGTCTTTGCCTATCACGAGATTGTCCGCTCGCCCGAACAGGGAGGCATCCCCTTCGACGGCACACGCTGCGACGTGATCTATCGTGGCAAGCTGTCGCCGGACTTCTATAGCTGGATCTTTCCACATGGTGCCACGACTAGCATCGGCACAGGCAGCGCCTGCAAGGGATTTTCCCTACGGGGCTCCGTAAGCGAATTGCGCCAGACCCTTGGTCTCGACCAAGCCGCGACCATCCGGCGCGAAGGCGCCCCGATCCCGCTCGAACCTCTCAAGCGCTGGGACAACGGCCAGGATGTCGTGCTGGCGGGCGACGCCGCCGGCGTTGTGGCGCCGGCGTCCGGCGAAGGCATCTATTACGCCATGGCTTGCGGGCGCCTCACAGCCGATGCGGTCCATAAGTTCCTGCTGACGGGCGATGCGCGTCAGCTCAAGAATGCACGCAAACGCTTCATGCGCCTGCATGGCGGCGTGTTCTGGATCCTCGGCCTGATGCAGCGCTATTGGTACACCAACGACAGCCGTCGCGAACGCTTCGTCGCCATCTGTCGGGACCGTGACGTCCAGCAGCTGACCTGGGATGCCTACATGAACAAGGCCCTTGTGCGCGCCAGACCGCTGTCACATGTGCGGATCTTCTTCAAGAACATTGCACATCTGACGGGCCTCGCTCGCGCGAGCTGACGATGGAAGCGGCTGCGATGATCGATTTCCTATCCGGGGTCCACGCCGTTGATCTGATTTTGGTGATCGTCGCAGCCGAGATCATCGCGATCACGCTGTACTGGCACGTGACCCGACGCGGTATTTCTCCCAGGGAATTGCTGCCGAACCTGGTGGCAGGCGCGCTCCTTCTCCTCGCGTTACGGCTGTCTTTGAGTGACTATTCCTGGCCGTGGTACACGGCGTGCCTGGCGCTTGCGGGGGTCGCCAACGTTGCCGATTTAAGGCAACGCTGGCGTTGACGAGAGAGGCTACTTCTTATCCGGAGAGAACGTCTTGATGTAGGCGATGACGTCCTTGCGCTGCTGCTCGTTAGCAAGCTTGAAGACCATCTTGGTCGAGCCAGTGGCGAGATCGGCCTTGCCCTTGTCAGTTAGGAACTTCTTCAGGAAGGCGTTGGGATCGGGCAGATATTCGAAAATCAGGTCCTCGCTCCAGACGAGACCGTTCTCTCCCGCGTGTTTGTTGAGCTCGGAATAGGCGAAGCCGGGTGCCGTTCCCGATTGGCGACCGATCACGCCAGTCAAAACCGGACCGACCATGTTCTTGGCCTCCGGGCCGATGCGATGACAGGTCATGCATTGCTTGAAAACCTGCTCTCCCTTTGCAGCGTCGCCTCCCGCTCCCTCGCCTGCAGCGAAGCTCGTGGACGGTGCCAGCGCGGCGAATGCCGCGAAGCCAGCTGCGATTGCCGCCAATTTTCCTGTCATCATTCTACCTCCCGAAGGTCATTCTTGATGCACCGTTATGATTATTTAACACATATTATTGTCAATTATACTTGTCATCAATAATCTCGGAAAGCCGCGATCGTTCCCGGACGCGCCGCTCCAGATTGAGAAGGCACGAAGGCCGTGGATGGCGTAAATTTGGCTTGACACTTGGGCGACGGCGGGCAAACGGTCACTGTGGCCCACTGGTGATGTGTTAACACAAGCTCACCTTGACCCCTGTCAATGGGCCGGTGAGGACTGAGCCTATAATCCGTTAATTGGAACCTGGGTGCAGAGTGCGATGTCGGAGTTCAATGCTCCCCAACCCGATGTGACATTGCTTCTCGATATGGACGGCGTCATTCGCGAAGTGACGCTGGCTCCCGCCATGTCCAAGGAGAACATCGACGCTTGGGTGGGACGTCCGTGGTCAGACGTCGTGGGCGGCGCTTCCGACAAGATCCAGCGCATGATGCAGGACACCCAGCGTACCGGCATCTCGGCGTTTCGCCAGATCACCCAGAAATTCCCGAGCGGCCTTGAACTCCCCATGGAGTTCACCACAGTGCTGCTCGGCGGCCGCGCCGGAATGCTTGCGATCGGCAAGAACCTGCAAGCGGTCGCGGAACTACAGGCGCGGCTGATCTCCGCACAGCAGACGATCGAGCGTGATTATTGGAAGCTCCGCGAGATCGAAACGCGATATCGGCTGGTGATCGAAGACTCCAATGACGCGGTCCTCCTGGTAAAAGTAGCCGATCTCCGCATTGTCGAAGCCAATCGGACGGCTGCGACCGCCCTCGCCGGCGCCGCGCGGCGCAAGGAAGGCCCCGTCGGGAGAGACTTCCTACAGGAGATTGCAGCGAAAGACCGTGAGCCGATTGAGCTGATGCTGCGCCGGGTTCGTGATCAGGGCAAAGCGCCTGGCATCGTGGTTCATCTCGGCGCGGAAAGCGCTCCATGGACTGTACGCGGCTCCCTGATGACCCAGGAATCGACGCCGGTCTTTCTTTTACAGATGACACCGATCGGGAAATCGACCGGCGCAGCTGTGTCGGAGCAGGAAGACCTCGAGGACGTACTCGATCGCCTTCCGGACCCAGTTGCGATCATCGACGACAACGGTGAGGTCAAGCGCGCCAATCGCGCCTTCGCCGAGCTCGTCGAAATTGGATCCGCCGGAGCGGTGACGGGCGAAAATCTGGGTCGCTGGCTGTCCAGGCCCGGCGCCGATCTGCCGGTCCTGATTTCCAACATTCAGCGCCACGGAGTGGTTCGCCTGCTGTCGACCACTGTTCTGGGAGAGCTCGGAACGGAAACCGAGATCGAGATTTCCGCATCCGGCTATCAGCATGGCGGCGACAGCCGTATCGTGCTGATCCTGCGGAACGTGGCGCGCCGACTGTCGTCGAGCCCGGAAAGCGACAGCCTCCGCACGGCGCTGGCGTCCATGAATGAGACGGTCGGCAAGACGCCGCTGCGAAAGCTGGTCAAGAGCACTGTCGAGGTCGTCGAACAACACTACGTCCGTGCCGCACTGCAACTTGCCGAGGGCAATCGTACGACTGCCGCGGAGATCCTGGGGTTGAGTCGGCAAAGCCTTTACGCCAAACTCGACCGGTATAAACTTCAAGAAGAACCGGATAGCACCGGGTAGCGAGGAAACATAAGGGGGGTTAGTTGACCTCGGTCCCTCTTGCATCGCCCGCATTCGGGCAGGCAACGCTTGCCAATTGCGAGCGCGAGCAAATCCATCTGGCAGGATCGATCCAGCCTCATGGCGCGCTTCTCGTCGTTCGGGAGCCTGACAACGTTGTCATTCAAGCAAGTGCCAACGCGAGCGACATCCTGAAAATCAGCCCCGTCGTCGGCCGATCTCTCACCGACTTCGACGGCAATCTTCTGCTGAAGATTCTGCCGCACCTGGGAGGGCCGCTGCATTCGAAGCCGATGACTGTCCGATGCAGCCTTGGCAGCCCGCAACAGCGGTTCGACTGCACGATCCATCGACCGTCAAACGGCGGCCTCATGCTGGAGCTCGAACCCGCCGCTCCGTCGGCTGATCCGACGCCCGCCCTTGACGGCGCCTTTCATCGCATCACCTCCTCATCCTCGCTGCGCGCGCTCTGCGACGAGACAGCCGCCATCTTCAAGGATATTACCGGTTACGATCGCGTAATGGTCTACCGCTTTGACGAGGAAGGTCACGGCGAGATATTTTCCGAGCGACGACGCCAGGACCTGGAAGCATTCCTCGGCAACCGGTATCCGGCATCGGACATCCCCCAAATCGCGCGCAAGCTTTACGAGCGTAACCGCGTTCGCTTGCTGGTGGACGTCAACTACACGCCCGTGCCGTTGCAGCCACGCCTCTCGCCGCTGAACGGCCGGGACCTCGACATGTCCTTGAGCTGCCTGCGCAGCATGTCCCCGATCCACCAAAAATACCTGCAGAATATGGGCGTCGGCGCGACGCTGGTCTGCTCCCTGATGGTGTGCAATCGGCTATGGGGCCTCATCGCCTGCCATCATTATTCCCCTCGCTTCATTCCTTTCGATATGAGGGCGGTGTGTGAAGCGCTGGCAGAGGCCTGCGCAATCCGGATTGCTGCGCTCGAAAGCTTCGCGCAGAGCCAATCGGAACTCGTGGTCCGCAGGCTCGAGCAGCGATTGATTGAAGCCGTTTCGCGCGATGGCGATTGGCAGACCGCTCTGTTCGACGGAGCGCAGTCATTGCTCCAGCCGCTGGGTGCGACCGGCGCCGCGCTGTTGTTCGAGGGACAGGTCACAACCACCGGCGACGTACCTGCGACGCAACGCATTCGTGAAATCGGGACCTGGCTCGACAGCAAGCGAACCGAACGGGCCAGCTCACGGCCTGAGAACCTGGTCACGGCTTCGCTGACGATCGACGAGCCAGCTTTCATCGATCTGCGATCGGTTGCCAGTGGAGTCATCGCCGTACCGCTTTCGGCGAGCCCCGGGGAATATCTGATCTGGTTCCGACCGGAACGCGTGACCACAGTCACCTGGGGCGGCGATCCGCTCAAGGCGGTAATCATCGGCGATGATCCATCCGATCTTTCGCCGCGTCGCTCCTTTGCACAATGGCACCAGTTGGTGGAAGGCAAATCCGATCCTTGGTCTCTGGCCGAGATATCCTCGGCGCGTATGATCGGGGAGACCGTCGCGGACGTCGCCCTGCAATTTCGTACCGTGCGGATGGTCATTGCGCAGGATCAGCTCGAGACGATCAGCCGCCAAGTCACTCAATCCGAACAACCCGTCATCATCGCCGATGTGGAAGGCCGCATCCTGCTCCTCAACGAGGCATTCGAGCAACAGCTGCGAGCACCGCATCCCCACTTGCCTCACCTTCGCGATCTCGGCAGCTACTTCACCTCGCCGGCCGACTTCCGCGCCAATCTGGAAGACATGCTTCGCAACAAGCGCAGCTGGCGGGGTGAATTGCAGATCGACAACAAGGGGGCTCAGCCTCGATCGCTGATGCTGCGTGCTGACCCGGTGATCGGCCCGCACGACCGCGTACTCGGTTTCGTGATGATCTTCTCCGATCTCAGCGACCGCAAGGCGGCGGAATCCGCGCGGACCCGATTCCAGGAAGACATCGAAGGGCCACGGCGGCCAAGCCTGCGCCTCGATTCGAGCGCCAGCCTGCTCTATCAGGAGCTTGCGGCGTCAGCCGTGGCAAACGCGCAGCTTGCAGCGCTCGAGGTCACGCATGGCGCGGAGATCAGCCGGATGCCCGAGATGCTCGACAGCATTCGCAGCTCGACCAGCCGGACGCTCGACATTCTCGAGCATCTGGTCTGGCATACTTCGCATTCGGACAGCTGATCAGGAACCGCTTTGGGCGACATCCGCCTGCAGCGCAAGCGAAAGCTCGATATTCAACTCGAAAGCCAGCGCTCCCTCTTCGACGACAGCATCGAAATCCTCGCTTTCATCGCCGGCGCGATCGATGGCGGCTCGATAGCCCGACTTGAACGCTACGACGTCGAAGATTGCGGGGAAAGCATAGAAAGTCAGTGCTTCAGGCGGAAGATCGAGCGAGCGGGCAAGCAGGCGGCTCAGGATCTGACCGCCGCTGAGGTCGCCGAGATAGCGCGCATAGGCGTGGGCGATCAGCCTGCTGCCGTCGCCTTTCGAAGCCGCGATGATCGCGGTGACATACCGTTCCACTGCCGGCGAGGTCTCTTCCTGGCCTGGTGGAAAGTGATGCAGATCCGCAGCTATTGCTTCGGCGCGCTCGAGCTCCCGAAACACAATCGGGGCAACCGCCGATGACCGGGCACACATGGTCAATTGCCGCTCAAGCGCCTGATACACCGGCAACAGGCTTCGTAGCAGGCGTGCGTAGCTCTCACGCGTGCAACGCCCCGTCAGAATATCGGCGATGATCCCGGACCGTTCTGCCCGAACATGCAGATCCCGCGTCCGCTCCCGCAACGCCTCTACCAGGCTCGCCGGGCGCAAATCGAGCCCGGCGCGATCAGTCCGTTCGAGCATGTCATCTCACCAGCATCGCGGCTTACCGAGGCATTGCCAGACCGTGCTTCACGCCCCAGTCAAACCAATTATCGACGACCGTTCCCGACAGTAAGATACCGATGCCGCCGGTCAAGGGGCAAAGCACCGCGAACCACCAAGCCCAGCGATGAATGGACTCGGCAGTGGCGTTGAAACCCATGGTCCAGCGCCAGAACAACGCGCCGCGCTCGAACGCTGTGCCGCGATCGACGACCTGCTCAATCTCGCGCTCGCCGCCGTAGCGGCTGATGGCGAGCACGGTCGCGCCGTGCATGGCGAACAGCAGCGCCGAGCCATAGAGGAACGCAATCGAAAGCATGTGGAACGGGTTGTAGAACAGGTTTCCGTGCGTGATGGAGAAATTGTTGGTCCAGTCCAGATGCGGGAAGATCCCGAAAGGCACCGCCTCGCTCCAGCTTCCCATCAGGATCGGCCTAATGAAGCCGAGCACGAGATAAAGCCAGATCGCTGCCGCGAAGGCCCAGGATACATGAGTGCCAAGTCCCAGCGCGCGGGCGCGGCGATAGGTCCGCACCCACCACAGCAGGATCGAGGTCGTCAGGAAGAAGCCGGCCATCAGCCACCACCCGCCTTCCTGCAAGGGCGGGAATATCTGCAGCCCATATTCCGGGGCCGGCGGCTGCAGCGCGAGCCACGGAAATTGGCGGACGAACTCAAGCGGGCTCCAGTTCACCGAGGCCAGCATGTTGAGACCGATGATCTCGATCGCTGCGAAGCCGGACAGGAGCGACGCGAGCCCGAAGAAGCCGAGATAGACGGGACCGATCTGCGAATCGCCGATCTTACCGAGCCAGTAATAGTGACCGCCTTTGCCCAAGCGCTCCCAGATCCCCGGCTGCAAAGGAATTCCCGGATAGACGGGGCTGCGCACCTGAACCTGCGTGAAGATGTTCTGATATTCGGCCATTGTGATCTCCATTCAGCCGTGCGGCGTCCAGATCGGCACGCTGCGCCACCATTCCCACCAGTCCGACCACAAGGCGCCTTCCGGCCGCAGCCATGCGGGTCCGCTGATCACGATGCACACCGCGCTGAAGAAGACCGCCGACAGCGCCAGAAACAAACCGATGCGGTGAATTCCGAGGGTGCCGATCGAGTAGCCGATCAGATCACGGAACATCGTATTCTCATGCTCTGGCGTCTTGACCACTTCACCACGTCCCGGATTTGTCGAAGAGAGGATGAGCGAGCCGTGCAGCGCAAGCGCAAAGCAAGTGGTGAAGAAGAAGGTGATCGCGATCATGTGCGCCGGGTTGTAATGGAAGTTTCCGAACTGGTACCCGGTGTTCGAAACCCAATCGAGATGCGTGATGATCCCGTAAGGGAAGGCGTAGCTCCATGAGCCCATCAGCACGGGACGGATCACCTCGAGCGTGAAATAGGCCAGGATCGCGAAGCTGAACGCGACCGGCACGTGATAGCCGATAGCAAGCTTTCGGCAGATCTCGACTTCGCGCAGGGCCCAGGAAACGAACGCGCCGAGCGCGCAAACGGTGATGAGTTGCCAGAAGCCGCCCTCCGCAAGGGGCGCGAATGACAAGCCATATTGGGCATCCGGCGGATTGATGCTGATCTGCCAGATATTCCACGTCGGTCCCAATGATGCCGCATACAGAATGAGCGACACCCCGACAAAGGTGAAGAATATCGTCGTCACTCCAAAGAAACCGACATAGAACGGGCCAACCCAGAAATCGAAGAGATCACCACCGATCAGCGTCCCGCCACGGACGCGGTATTTGCGTTCAAAGCTGAGCATGGCCATCGGTCATTCCTCCGGTGCTTGTCGATGCTGCCTCGTATCGGAATTGGGAGCGGGCGAACCGGTTCTGTCGACCGAATTCGCCCGCTTCCAGGTATCGAGCCCTAGCCGAGCTTCAGCGGGGTCGCCGGTTCGGAAATCGACGACGTCTTCGCCGGACGAGGTCCTTCCAGCCAATTGAACCGGTTCGTGCTGAGCAGGATGAAGTGAATCACCAATGCCAGTCCGAACAGGAACGTGAACAGGGCAACCAGCGTCCTTCGCGGATCGAACAACAACCACAAGCGCCACATAGTCTTCTCCTTCTCTAGGTCAGGTAGGAGCCAACGATGCTGGCGTAGTGGATTGCTCCATCCATCGCCGCCTTATACCCACCGGGGCCCGGCAACCAGGGACGCCACATCCAGGCGAGAATGTGCGCGATGATCGCGATCACCGTGAAGATCACAAAGCTCGTCATGAAGATGCTGTGGAATTCCTTGGCTTCCGCTTCAGTCAGCCCCGACAGAGAGCCTCCCTGTCTTGGTACGTCCACCATGTGTGGTACCTCCTGTGTTGGCCTTACGGCCGTATGCCGCCCAAACGATAGAGCGGCGTCGAACGCCATCCCGTTGCCGGCATGGCGATCCGTGCGGCGAGCCGCACGAATTCCGTCACAAGCCCACGAACGACGACGAGGCGCAGTTCGCGGCCAGCGCGCTGGTTTCGCCGAGGATCGAATGACGATGTCGCTTTGCGCGGTCGGAACTCCCGTTCAAGCGTCGCATCGCGACCGGGAGGAGATACGCGGCGAAACAAGCGCCATAGACCAGCAGATATTCGAGACCTGCCTTCGAACCTGAAGCTGCGTTCTGATGTGTGCCTTCATAAAGCGACATCGGCCTCTCCCTCCCGGTGGAATTGCGATTTCCTGCTCATGCGGCCTGCCCCTCGAGCGACGTGCTTGCTGCCGCAAGAACCTCTGCCGTCACCCGCTCAAGGCCGGACCGGCGCGCACCGCGCTCGGCGGCGTCTCGTAGACGTTTGGCTGCCGAGATCCGCACCAGCACGGGCTGATTGTCGACCATGCGGTCGAGCGCAACCTTGGCAGCCTCGTCCCAAGCGAGTTCGCGGAGAACCCGCGAAGGCGTTGCTTCGATCTGGTCGAGGCTCGTTGCCAGAGGCAGGATATGAAAGAGTGCGTCGAAGAGCGCGTTGCAGACCTCCTGCACCAGATAGGTGGCACCCGCATATCCCATGAAAGGCGTACCGGTGTGGCGCCGAATCACCGCACCCGGGAACGAGGCTGGAATGTAGATTGAGCGGCCCCCGACTTCGGAAGCGTACATGCGCTCGTTGTAGCTGCCAAACAGGACCAGTGGCGTCTTCTCATGTACCGCCTTGCGGATGGTCTCGTTGTCCGTCTTGGCGCCAGCAGTACGGGCGAAGCCGAAAGTGCAAGGCAATCCCATCTCGGCTTCAAGGAAATTTCGCACGCCACGCGCATACGTCTCGTTGGCCACAATGCCAAAGCTTGCGGTGCCGAAGAAATCCTGCGTCACTGAGCGCCACAGGTCCCAGAGCGGCTTGATAGTGGTATGCTTCTCTCGCGCGATGAAGGGCTCGGGATCGAGTCCGAGAATCTCGCCGAGGGAGCGGAGGAAGGCCGTGGTCGAGTGGAGCCCGATCGGCGCCTGCAGGTAGGGCCGTTCCAGCGTCTCGCACAACAACCGCCCGAATTCGCGATACATGCAGATATTCACGTCGGCATTGACGAGCTTGGGGATTTCGGCGAGATGACTGCCGAGCGGGAAAACCATGTTGATCTCGGCGCCGATGCGTTCGACCAGACGGCAGATCTCGGCGAGATCGGACGGCATATTGAAGGTGCCGTACATCGGGCCGATGATATTGACGCGCGGCTTGACGCCCTCGGCGCGCGGCTTGCGCTCGGGGATCTTGCGAAGGCCGTACTCGCTCCACAGCCACGACAAGGCGCGGTTTGCGCTCTGCCACTGGTCCTCATCGATGGTTCGCGGCAGGAAGCGCTTGATGTTACTGCCTTCGGGCGTCACGCCGCCGCCAATCATCTCCGCAATAGATCCCGTGACCACGACGGCGGGCAAATCCGGATCGAGTACGGCGCGAGCACGTTTCATCGCATGCTCGGTACCCTTCTGACCGAGCTCCTCTTCGGCGAGACCCGTGACCACGATCGGCAGTTCGTGCGGAGGCAGTGCATCCGTATAGTGAAGCACCGACGTCACCGGAAGGTTTTCGCAACCGACCGGCCCGTCGATGATCACCTGCAGGCCTTTGATCGCCGTGAAGGCATAGACCGAGCCCCAATAGCCGCCGGCGCGATCGTGATCGAGGATCAGCATCACACCATCTCCTCGGACTTGCGCTTTTTGGCTTGAGCTGCAGCGGCCTTGCGAAACTTCTCGCGGAAATCCGGTCGCACCACCGGCGTGTCCTGCCAGATGCCGGCCGTGTCGCCCTCGCCCACCCCTTCAAAGAACTCGCGCATGGTGTCGAACCGCGCCTTGCCGGCGATCGCCGCATTGACAACCTGCGCCAGCGATCCCGCGCCCGCGACACCAAACAATGGCCGCGCTGAGATCAAATTGGTAAAATAGAGCGCAGGAATGGCCTTCGCTTTCGCCTTCTGCACGACCGGCGTGGTGCCGATGGCGAGATCAGGCGCAAACTCCTCAAGTGCTGCAAGATCCTGCTCGAGCGAGGCGCGGTATTGCACCCGCACCCCTTTGGCCACGAGCCATTCGCGGTCGCTGTCGGACCAGGGCGTGCGCGGACAGGCGGTGCCGACATAGCGCAAGTCGGCCCCGCTCTCGACTAACAGACGCCCGACGAGCAACTCCGAGCCCTCGTACCCCGACAGGGTGATGCGGCCCTTGATCGGTGCCGCGGCAAGGGCGCCAGCAATCGCCGGCAAGACGGCGTTCTGCGCGGCGTCGACGAGGCTGCGTGCGATGCCGCACGCCGATCCGATTGCAGCGAGCCAGGCCGCCGTTCCGTCGCGTCCGACTGGCGCGGAGCCGACGATGGTGCGGCCGGCGGCTTCGAACTCCCGGACGGACGCTTTGTAAAAGGGATGGATCGCGGCGACGGCGGCGCAATCGAGCGCACCATAGAGCTCACGCCATTCGCGCGTTGGGACTGCGGGCCCGGCGGCCAAGCCGAGCGGCGCCAGCAGCATGCCGATGCCAACAGGATCGGCCGGGAACATTTCTCCGAGCAGGGTCACGGTCGGCCGGTCGCCCGAGGCGAGGCGAGGAGCCTGGACCGGGCCCTGCTCGGCCTCACGTCGTGCGTAGTTCAACATTGCGGCGGCGAGCACGTCCTTGGCTTCCGCGTGCGTCGGCACGCCGAAACCGGGCACGTCGATACCGATGATGCGAACCCCGTTGATCTCCTTGGGCAAGATCTGCAACGGAACGCCCGACGCAGTCGGAACGCAGAGATTGATGACGACGATGGAATCGTACTGATCGGGGTCGGCAAGCTTGAACACCGCTTCGCGTATGTCCTCGAACAGCTTTCCGGTGACAAGGGTCTCGGAATTGAAAGGCACGTAACCCACGCTGCGGCGCGCGCCGTAGAAATGCGAGGTGAAGGTCAGCCCGTAGACGCAGCAGGCCGAGCCGGACAGCACCGTCGCGGTTCGTCGCATGCGGAGGCCTACGCGCAGCGATCCGAACGCCGGGCACATGCTTTGCGGCTGATCATGCGGACCAACCGGGTAATCCTGGGCGTAGCGCGCCAGCGTCTCGCTCTTCCCGGCGGATTCGGCGGCCTTCTTCAGCTCATCGCTGCCGGCATGGCAGCCGAAGCCATCGCCGGCTTCGACCGATGCCGAAATCGATGCGGGATCCGCGCCGGGCGCCAGCGCTCGGTCTGCGGTGGCCGGGGCATCGGTCTGGTGAAGCTGAACTGCGTCCGTCATCACATCATGTCCAGTCAGACATTGTCGTAAATCACTTCGAGCGACGGCTTCGCCGCAGCCTGCGTGCCGCACATGTCTTCCAGCGTGGCTTGCTCGAGCACGACGTCGCGGCCAACGTCAGAGCTCTTGAACAGGCTCAGCAGGCCATCATGAGTGAGTGTCTTCGGCTGACGCGGCGGCGCTTCGGCGACATTGAGCGCGAGGTTCTCGAATAGGGCCGCCCAGGGCGTGCCTGGCCTGCCGATGATCTGGTAGCTCGCGCTCTTGCGCCGGATATCGTCGTCAGCGGGGATAGAAGACAACACAGGAATGCCGACGGCCTCGGCAAACGCAGTCGCCTCACCTGTGCCGTCGTCCTTGTTGATGACGATGCCGGCGACGCCGACATTGCCGCCCAGCTTGCGGAAGTACTCGACGGCCGAACAGACATTGTTGGCGACGTAGAGTGATTGCAGATCGTTCGAGCCGACGATGATCACCTTCTGGCACATGTCCCGTGCGATCGGCAGGCCGAAGCCGCCGCAGACGACATCGCCCAGGAAATCGAGCAGCACATAATCGAAGCCCCAGTCGTGAAAGCCGAGCTTTTCGATCAGTTCGAAGCCATGGATGATTCCGCGCCCACCGCAGCCGCGGCCGACTTCCGGCCCTCCCAGCTCCATGGCGAACACGCCGTCACGTTTGAAGCAGACATCGCCGATCCTCACGTCCTCGCCGGCCAGCTTCTTCTTCGACGAGGTCTCGAGAATCGTCGGGCAGGCTCGGCCGCCGAACAGCAGCGAGGTGGTGTCGCTCTTGGGATCGCAGCCGATCAGAAGCACCTTCTTGCCCTGCTGGGCCATCATGTAGGAGAGGTTGGCGAGCGTAAAACTCTTGCCTATACCGCCCTTGCCATAGATCGCGATGATCTGCGTGATCTTGGTCGGCGCGGTCGTCACAGGAGCGTCCGGCTCGATGGCGGCTTCCGCACGGAGATTGTCCGTCATGGCACTGAGCTTCTGATGGGCGTTCATACGCATGCTCTCCAGTCGAGCGCCATTTTCAGGCACGAGGGATCGTGGAATGCGGTTCGGTAAGCCTCGTCCGCGGCGGTTGCCTTGGCGCGGTGGCTGATCAATCCGTCGAGCGACAGCTTCCCGCTGTCGACGAGATCGCGCACCGCAACGAGATCGTCGTGCCGCCATTCGGCGGCGACGCGGATGCGCGCTTCCCGCATAAACGCCGGCGGGAAGACGAAGCTCAGCGGCGCGCTGTAAAATCCGGCGAGAACGATCTCCCCCCCAGGCGCGAGATGACCGATCAGGTCATCAAGCAGCGATGCGTCACCGCTGACATCGCAGATCACCCGATAGTCTCGACGCATGTTGCTCGCGGGGTCGATGACGTCGTAGCCGAGGCCACCTTTTGCGCGGTTACCGTCATGCTCCCACACGACGGGCGGCGCAGCGCCGAGCGCGATGGTCAGGCGTGCAAGCAACCGTCCGAGCACGCCATGCCCGACGATGCAGTCGGGCTTATCGCCACCTCGCAGTGCGTGATAAGCCGTCGCGGCAAGTGCAAGAAGCGCGCCCTGCTCGCCAAGCGCCTCATCGCAGGCGACGACGCGCTTGGCCGGCACCACCAGGTGAGAGGCAGCCGCGCCGAACAGGCTCCGCACCTCGCCGAAGCACCCGGCTGCGCCAGGCACGAAAACTCGCTCGCCCTTACGGAAACCGGAATCGCCGCCGCAAGATTGGACACGGCCGACCGCTTCGTAGCCGGGCACTAGCGGATAGCCCATGCCTGGAAAGGCAGGCATACGGCCTTCGAACAACAGGCGCTCGGTACCCGTGCTGATCGCGGTCCATTCGATCTCGACCACAATGTCGCCGCCGGAGGCCTCAGCAAGAGCAAGCCGCTGCAACGCGAGCTGCCTTGGGTTCTCCAGCACTACGGCTAACGCATCCATCTGCCCATTCCCCGGCGGGCTGCACAATCGAGTGTCAGGCTACGCTGACTATTCTTTGTGTCAACTGAAATTAACACATCCGCGTCAAGCGCGGGCTACGGCGACCTTCGCGATCATGGGAATACGCGTCGCGCGACTGCGAACATCCCGAAAGCCGGACTGCTTCAGCATTTCTCGCAACGCAGCAAAGCTGCGTGGACGGCCACTGCCCATCGCGTGGAGGTAGAGGCCGAAATATGCGCTGGTCGGATCGGGTCCCGATTCGCTGGACATCGGTTCGCCGATGACCAGTACGCCGTCTTTCGGCAATGCTTCCCGCACGCGCGCGAATAATTGCATCACCACGTCGTCATCGTGATCGTGCACGACGCGGATCAGCGAGATGACGTCGGCCCCGGATGGCAGCGGATCTGCAAGAAAGTTTCCTTCGATCACAGACATCCGATTGCGAAGCCCAGCCTCAGCGAAGCGGTCGCGCGCGATCGAGGCGACGCCGGGCAGGTCGAACAACCGCAACTCGAGCTCCGGAGCTTGCCCTCCGACGGCTATCAGGAAGCTGCCGTCGCCGCCGCCGACATCCAGCAGGCAGCGATGCTTTGCAAACGAATAGGCGCCGATCACCATCTCGGCGACCATCGGCTGGGACGCCGACATCAGCGCGGTGTAGGACGAAGCCCCCTCGCGCGTCACAGCGGATGGCGAGGCTTGTCCCGCATAAGGCCAATAGCGACCAAGCTTGCGCTGATCCAGCTCGCCACGCAGCAGCGCGACGGGATCGGCAAGATCGGTGTAGAGCGCGGCATGGTGCTCGACCATGGCGGCGACGCCGGGATTACCCAGCATGGCAGCGCCGAGTGGACCAAGGCCGTAGCGCTGATCGACGCGTCTTTCGAGGAGCCGCAGCGAGGCCCCTGCTTCGAGCAGCGTGACCATCGCTCCCACGGGAATCGACGCACGCGCCGCCAGCGTCGCGACCGGCAGCGGGCCGCCCCGCAACTGCGCGAACAGATCCAGTCGGACACAGGCTGCCAACACCTGCGAATAGACGAAGCCAGCGCAGAGGTCGAACAGATCGGCGGCGCGGCGCCGCGCGATCGGGCGGGTCAGCGGAAATGCTGCCGCGAAGCGCTGAAAACGCCTGCTGGACAGCAGAAAGTCGCGGAGCCCGCGCCAGCCATCGCTGAAGGCGCGGTGTGATTCAATCCCATCGCTGAGGGCCATGGCTGGCCTCGCAAATGTTTACGCGGCGAATTGGGCCAGACGCTTCGGCACGAGGCGCTTTGCTTCCTGCTCCATCAACAGCTTGAGCTCGTGGGCGTTGGCACAGGCCGGCATGGTCCGAATTCCATCGGCAACAAGCTCGTGCAGATAGGAGATCGCGCCGGTGAGGCCATAGCGAATCACCGCACTGGGACGCCCTAGCGCGGCGTCCTTGCCGACGGGCTTGCCCGCCTCTTCCTCATCGCTTGCGGCGTCTCTGATGTCGTCGGCGACCTGGTAGGCCTCCCCGATCTTCTCGCCGAGGCTGCGCCAGGCCTCCGGATTGTCGGCGCCGGCTGCAGCGGCGCCGCAGATGGTCGCGGCTGCAAACAGCGCGCCGGTCTTCGACCGATGATAGTGCGACAGATCAATCTCGTTCTCGCACTCCCAGGCCTGACCGGCGACGATGCCATGGGGTACACCGACGGCCGCACCGACTGTTGCGGTCAGCTGCGTCATCCGCCGGGGCGAACAAGCCGCCCGAGCAAGGGTCTGGAAGGCCAGCACGATCAATGCATCGCCTGCGAGAACAGCGAGCGGCTCGCCGAACGCGGCGTGGACCGAGGGACGCCCGCGACGGATCGCGGCATCGTCGAAGCAAGGCAGGTCGTCATGTACGAGCGAGGCGCAATGCAGAAGCTCGATCGCGGCCCCCGCAGCCGCAGTCGCGTCGGGTTCATCGTCGCCGCACGCGCTGGCGACGGCGTGGCACAATCGGGGACGAACCCGCGCTCCCTTTGGAAACACCGCTGCGCGCATCGCCGCCGCCAATCGGGGTGGGCATCCTGCCTGCCCGGCGGATCCGACCGCCTGCGTGAGTGCACTCTCGATCCGTGCAGCAACGTCCATGGCTCGCCTCCCGCTAAGGGTCCCACTCAAATGTCATCTTTAATTGACATTTGACATGTCAATTAGAATAGACGGATACTGCCGGACTGCAAGTGGATTGTTCTGAGGCGCGCGATGAGCAGCCAACGGGTGGTCGTGATTGGGGCGGGAGTCGCGGGACTTACCGCCGCTCTTTCGCTGGCCGCCCGGGGGCTGCAAGTTATCGTTGTGGAGCGCGCCGGCCGCCCTGGCGGCAAGATGCGGGAGGCTGTCGTCGGCGAGCGGCGAATCGACAGTGGTCCCACCGTTTTCACCATGCGCTGGGTGTTCGACGAATTGTTCGATTCGTTCGGCGAGCGGCTCGACGATCACTTCTCGCTCCAGCCGCTGAGCGTACTTGCACGCCACGCCTGGACCGATGGCAGTCAGCTCGATCTCTTCTCCGATCAAGAACGCACGGCAGATGCCATCGGCAGCTTCGCGGGCCGCACCGATGCCGAGGGCTTTAGGGCTTTCAGCGCCGATGCGAAGAAAATTTTCGACGTGCTCAAGGGACCGTTCATCTCCGCGCCGGCACCAAGCATGACGTCTTTGTTCCGCAATTCCGGCTTTCGCGATCTGCTGGCCATCAGGCCCTTCCAGACGTTCTGGAAGGCGCTCGGCGGGTATTTTGGCGACCCGCGCCTGCAGCAACTATTTGGCCGTTACGCGACCTATTGCGGCTCGTCACCATTCGAGGCGCCGGCGACGCTGATGCTGGTCGCCCATGTCGAAAGCGCCGGCGTCTGGGCGGTCGATGGCGGCATGCATCGCATCGCTTCGATCATGGCTGAAATCGCGGCTCGCCGCGGCGTCCAATTCCATTATTGCACCGATGTATCACGCATCATCGTCCAATCCGGCCGGGTATCCGGTGTCGCGTTGGCCAATGGCGAGCGCTTCGCGGCCGGCTGTGTCGTCATGACGGCCGACGTGGCGGCCCTGGCGAATGGTCTGTTCGGGGCCGACGCGGCGCGAACGACGGCTATCATTCCCATCAAGGCGCGCTCGCTTTCTGCCATGACATGGAGTTGTGTCGCCGAAGCAGGCGGATTTCCCCTGCTGCGCCATTCGGTGTTCTTCTCGCGCGACTATCTTGCCGAATTCGACAGTATTTTCGGTCGCCGTCAGATGCCCAACGAGCCGACCGTCTACGTCTGCGCGCAGGACCGAGGCAATGAGCCATCAACAGATGGGGGACCGGAGCGCTTGTTCATCCTCGCGAATGCGCCGGCGATCGGCGACCGCCATCCATTTGAGCCAGCAGAGATCAGCCCATGCATGAAGCGGACCTTCGGAATGTTGGAGCGGTGCGGTCTCACCATCAAGGCAGTTCCGGAGTTCACGGAAGTCACGACCCCGACCGACTTCAACCGGATGTTTCCGGGGACGGGCGGCGCGCTTTACGGCCGAAGCTCTCACGGCTGGATGGCATCGTTCCAGCGGCCGGGAGCGCGAACGAAACTTCCAGGGCTTTACCTGGCGGGCGGGAGCGCTCATCCGGGGCCGGGAGTGCCGATGGCGGCACTCTCGGGCCGGATGGCGGCGGCGAGCCTGATCGCGGACCTTGCTTCGACCGCGCCGTCCCGCAAAACGGCTATGCGTGGTGGTACGTCGATGCGCTGAGCAGCGACGGCAAGCAGGGCATCACCTTGATCGCCTTCGTCGGCAGCGTCTTCTCGCCCTATTATGCGCTCGCTCGCCGCGTAGGCCGCGGCGACCCGCTCAATCATTGCGCGTTGAATGTTGCACTCTATGGCGAACGGCGGAAGCACTGGGCCATGACCGAGCGCGGCCGCAATGCGATCGGCCGCACCAAGCGTGAATTCGTCATCGGCCCGAGCTCGGTCGATTGGGACGGCGATGCGTTGACGTTTCGGATCGACGAAGTGGCCGCTCCATTTCCACATCGTTTGCGGGGCGTCGTCCGAGCCTATCCGTCCGCATTGACCAGCGATGCCTTCGCGCTCGACGCCGCAGGACGTCATTGTTGGCACCCGATCGCCCCCTGCTCTCGAGTCCAGGTCGACTTCCAAAATCCCGCCATCCGCTGGCTCGGCGACGGCTATTTCGACATGAACTATGGCGCCGTGCCGCTCGAGCTAGAATTCCGCAACTGGGAGTGGTCGCGCGCTGCTCTGCGCAGAGAAACCATCATCTCCTATGACACGGTGGGGCGCAATCAGGACGGCTCGTCTCTTGCTCTGCGCTTCGACCGTAAGGGTAAGGTAGAACAGCTCGAGCCGCTGCCTCGAGCCACATTGCGTCCGACGGGTTGGCGTGTCCCGCGGACGGCACGCGGCGATGCGCAGCAGATCGCCACCGTTGCGCGGACACTGGAGGATGCCCCGTTCTACGCGCGCTCACAATTGTCGGCGACCTTGCTTGGCGAGACGGTCGACATGATGCACGAAAGCCTCTCGCTCGATCGGTTCCGCATGCCGATCGTGCAGGCGATGCTTCCGTTTCGCATGCCACGCAGGTTGACTTAGCGATCGTCAGCGGGTGTTTCGGCTGCTTCGCGCTCGGCGCGCTTGCGATCGAGTCGACGCCCCTGCCATTCCAGCAGACCCCAGCCGAGGGCAAACATCGCGACGAGGCAGAGCTCGACGAGCCCGCCCAGTTCGCTCATGCGTCACCGGCACGCAGCAGCTGGTCCCGACGTTCGAGCCGCTCGAACAAATCGAGCATCCACACGGCCTGCTCGACCGCACCCTTCCGCCGGCTCTGCGGCAGAATAACCGCGGGTTGGGATGCTGCGACCGCATCCACCAGATAACGAACTGCGGGTTCAATATGGTCGCTGACCAAGTCGTGCCCGCCGAGAGACTGCAAGAGCGCGTCGGCGATCAGCCGAAGCTTCCGGGAGCCGGACACGACCGCGCGGCGCGAAATCGAATCGAGACCTCCGCGCTCCAGTTCGCGGCCGATCTCGGCATAGATCAAGCGCGCGGCATGGATGCCGGGGCGGCAGGACACCGGCAATGCGCCGATGCCAGCGATTGATCGCCGATAAAAACCTTCGGCGACGGTCAGCAACCGGCCAATGATTTCGCCGACGCGCACGTCGAAATGCGGATCGACCAGAAACGCCTCGGGATCAATTCCTGCCTCGCGCAGCCACTGCTGCGGAAGATAAAGCCGGCCGGCCCGTGCATCCTCGCCGACATCGCGCGCGATGTTGGTGAGCTGCATCGCGATACCGAGTTCGCAGGCCCGCGCGACGACGGCTGGTTCGCGCCGGCGCATCAACAAGGACATCATCGCACCGACCGCGCCCGCAACCCGCGCGGCGTAGTCCAGAAGATCTTCCAGAGTCTCATAGCGGCGGCCTTCGACGTCCCAAGCCAACCCTTGGAGCAGGGCCTCCGGCAACGCTCTGGGAATAGCGAAACGGGCGACCATCTCTTCAAAGGCGCGATCGGCTGGCAATGGGAATGGCTGACCGGCATAGGCTCGGTCCAGACGCTCGCTCAACCGATTGACAGCGTCGAACCGGCCACCATCAACATCGACGGCGTCATCGGCGAGCCGGCAAAAGGCATAGAGCGCGATCGCGGGATCGCTCACGGAACGCGGCAACACCAGCGAGGCTGCGTAAAAGGTTCGCGAGCCGCCGCGGAGCAGCTTCCTGCAGGCAACGATGTCGGAAGCTGCGATCACGCGATCCTCTCCAACTTTTTGGCATCCGGGACAATCTCGTCGAGGACGCGTGCCGACGACAAAACGCCGGGCAGTCCGGCGCCGGGATGCGTGCCTGCACCGACGAGGAACAGACGCTCGACTTCCTCGCTTCTGTTGTGCGGGCGAAACCATGCACTTTGCGTGAGGATCGGTTCGAGCCCGAAGGCCGCCCCGCGATGGGATGATAGCCGATCCTGGAAATCCTGCGGGGTCAGGAGCCGCGAGGTGACGATCTCACGGTCAAGATTCGGCAAGACCGTTTCGCTGAGCGCTCGCGCGATCCTCTGCCGATAAGTCTCTGCCTGGACTGACCAGTCGACGCCGCTTTCGAGGTGCGGCACCGGCGACAGCACGTAAAACGCGTCGCAGCCGGGCGGAGCGAGCGAGGGATCGGTTGCCGTGGGCCGGTGCAGATAGAGACTGAAATCCTCAGCCAGCACCTTGCGTTCGAATATGTCGTCGAGCAGCCCGCGATAGCGCGGGCCGAGCAGGATTGTGTGATGCGCGATATCGTCGTAGCGGCGACGCGTGCCAAAATACCAGACGAACAGGCTCATCGAGTAGCGGGCGCGATCGATTCGCCGATCCGTCCAGCGCTTGCGCGCGATGCTCGGAAGCAGATGCTTGTAGGTCCAGGCGGAATCGGCGTTCGAGACGACGATGTCGGCCTGCAGTGTTTGGCCATTCGCAAGCTTGACGCCGGTGGCTATGCCTTGCTGCGTCAGGATCTCGGCGACCTCCTCCCCGCAGCGGACAGCGCCGCCCTGTCCTTCGATCAAGCGCACCAGTCCAGTGACCAGTTGGCCGGTTCCGCCGAGCGCAAAATGTACGCCCCAGCGCCGTTCCAAGAAAGCGATCAGGCAGTAGATCGACGTTGTGGTGAAGGGATTGCCGCCGATCAGGAGCGGATGAAAGCTCAGCACGATACGGAGCCGCTCGTCGCTTATGTAGGACGCAACGAAATCATAAACCGTGCGGTAGCTTTTGAGGCGAAGCATCGCCGGCACGATGCGCGCCATAGCTGTCCAGGAGTCGAACGGCACGTCGCCCAGCTCCTCGAAGCCCACCTTGAAGATGGCCTCACTGGCTTTCAGGAAATTCTCGTAGCCCGCGACATCGCCCGGCGA
The DNA here is from genome assembly GCF_004114955.1 of Bradyrhizobium guangzhouense. Classification (NCBI taxonomy): domain Bacteria; kingdom Pseudomonadati; phylum Pseudomonadota; class Alphaproteobacteria; order Hyphomicrobiales; family Nitrobacteraceae; genus Bradyrhizobium; species Bradyrhizobium guangzhouense. Next base: position 529,846 of record NZ_CP030053.1, on the reverse strand, counting down.
AACCAATGCGATCTGCTGGCGCATCGCCTCGGCATCACCGGAGCAGTCGAACACCGCGCCGTCGGCGAACCGGATGCGGTAGAACGGCGAAACCGGCTTGAGCGTGACGTCATCGGCCAAGCGTCGTCCGCACAGCCGCCACAACTCCTCGAACAGGAATGGTGCTGTGATGATGGTGGGGCCGGCGTCGAAGGTGAAACCGTCCTGACGGTGCACATAGGCCCGGCCGCCAGGCGCATCGAGCTTTTCCAGCACGGTGACGCGATAGCCCCGCGCCCCCAACCGAACGGCCGCAGCCAACCCGCCAAATCCGCTGCCGATGACGACAGCATGGGGTTGGGCGTCAGCTCGGAATGGCAGCGCATCGATGCGAGGGGAGAGGTCGAGCATATCAAACTGTAAATCTAAATTGACGATCTGGCCACCCAAATTCGTCAATGCAGAATTACGATTCGTGCTGCAATGCAATGATGCAAGATTGGACGGCGGCAGCGACTATTGTCGCAGCAATACGCCCAGGCACTTCCTCGTGCACGAGGTGACCATAGCCTTGGACCAACTCCAGCTTCGCCTTTGGCAGCATTTCTCGAACTCTTCGTGCAACATCCACCGGGATGGCACGATCGTTGGACGCCGCGATCAGCAGGAGATCCGGTCCGAGTTGGGGGAGGTCGCGAACGAGCGGATGCAGGTCCCAATTCGCCATCATCTGGAGTGCGGCTGTGACGTGTTCGGGACTCGAGACCAGCTTGCCGTAAAGACGCTCGCCTTCGGTGTCGATGGTCGATCCTGTTCCAACGATGAGCCTGTGCACGGCGGCAGGATCGCTGCCGCGCCAGGCAAAGATCCGTGGCACGAACGGATTGAAGGTCAGCGCCTTGGCAAGCGGCGAAAGCACGAGCGCCGCCACGCCACCGAACGGCAGGAAGGCGCCGTTGAGACTGACGATCAAAGCCGGATCAATGGATCGGTCGAGCGACATGCGGGCAAGGATCGCAGCCCCAGCCGAATGGCCGACGGCAAGCTGCGGCTTGACGTCGAGCTGCCTGCAAAGCGCGGCGAGGTCCCGCGCCATGCTGGGCAGCGACAAGCGATGGCGCGGCGGCGCTTCCGTGAAGCCATGCCCCGGCAGATCCGGCGCGACTATCGTGAAGTGTTGCGCGAGGATCGGCATCAGCGCGCGCCATGAATGCGTTGCCGCACCCGTCCCATGCGCAAGCAGCGCGACCGGTCCCGATCCCATGATCTGCACGTGCCAGCGATGTCCGGCAGCGTCCACAAAACGGCTTGCGCCGCGGTTGGGCCAATCCGCGCCGTCGACACGCCAGGATAGTTTTGCACCCATCGTGCCGTCACCAACGAAGCTGCGACGCTCAATCCACGGGATTCGGGAACGAAATCATCTTGCCGCCAAGCCGTTCAGGAATTTCTCATACTGCGCAACGAATTCGGTTGGTCTCTCGAAGTGAGGCATCGCACCGGTCGGAAACACGGAAATCTTCCAATTCGGTAACCCCTCGACCTTCACTTTCTGCTCATAGTCGACGAAGTCCCCGCGCACGCCATGGGACATCCAGACCGGCATCGAAAGGCTCTGATAGAGTTTCATTGCATCGGTGCTGAACAGGTAGCCCGATACGAAATAATATGGCGCATTCTCTGCGCCCGATTGATGCGTCGTGATGTAGTCGTATTCAAGCAGTCCCTCATCGATGTCTTTTGCGCCCCAAGTCTTCTGCAGGAAAAAGCGGATACTCGCGCGGGACGTGAGGGCTGAGAAGAAGCCGCGCTTCCACAGCGGCACGCTCAACAGACCGTGCAACCACGGCATGGCGCGCGTGCCGTCGCCGCCCGCTTTCGCCGCGGCCTGGGCGGAACGCCGATCGAAACCGGTCGGGCTGATCAGTGTAAGGCTGCGAACAGCGTTCGGCGTTTCGGTCGCCGCACGCGCCGCGAACTCGCATCCCAGCGACAGCGCGGCGATGTCGATGGGGCCATCACCGTGCGCCTGGCGAATGGCGTCGACCGCAGCGTGGATAGCATCTGTCATCAGGCGCGGGGCATACTTCCTGTCGGAACGGTCGGACAGGCCAAAACCGGGAAGGTCCAGGGCATAGACCGCACGCTGGCCGTGATAATGCTCGAATAACGGCTTCATCTCGTAAGCCGTCGCCGCCGCGTTCACGCTGTGCACCAGCAAGAGAGGTGGCGTCGCACCTGAACTGGTGGCAGGCTCTCCATAGAGCACGATCTGACCGGTATGCCGATCCGCGAGTTCGATACGCCGCCCCGGGAGCGGTGCCGGCATTGCGGCCGTTCTTGGAAAATTCGAGGCATTGGCCATGGACGAGGTCTGCTGCATCGACTGTCCTCTCGCTGCCCCGGCGGGCTCAAACTTGGCCGGGTGGCACCATTGAGGCGCCACAGTGACAAGACGACTTGTCACTAGTCAGTGGGAACGCAACTTGACCGACGTTCGTTCCAGAGACCTTGTTCGCGACCATTGTTTCTTGATTACCCGACCGCCATGTTTGCCTGAACGACCCGCGACAGCCGTGTTGCGTCGGCGTAAGGAAGCGCGACGTAGCGCGCCTTCATCTCTGCGGCGATTTTTTCCGCCTGGGGCTGCGGCCGCGGCGAGGTGTCGACGACGACGGCCGGGATGCCGGTGACGCAAAATTGCCGCGCAGCTTCATAGGCCTCGATTTCGGCACCAGCGCGGCCTCCGCAGCCATCGCGCGCCACGTTGGCCCTGCCGTCCGTCATAAGCACCACCAGCGGCGACTGACCTTTGTTGCGCACCGCGACCGCAAGCGTGGTTGCCGAGTCGATAGCCGCCGCCAGCGGCGTTCCGCCGCCGCCAGCGAGCGCGGCAAGACTGCGCCTGACCCGGGTCAGCGACCGCGTCGGTGGCAGGATCAACTGTGCCGTTCGGCCACGGAATGCGATCAATGCGACCTCGTCCCGGCGTATGTAGCAATCGGCCAACAGCAATTCGACCGCGCCCTTCACTTCGGCCAGCCGCTGCAGTGCCGAAGACCCGGACGCGTCAACGACGAATATCGTCGAGCTCGCGCTACGCTGCTTGAAGCGCTTGATGCGGAAATCCTCTTTGCGGATCAACAGGCGGGCTACGCTGCCCGCTTCGCCGGCCCGTCGCAGCGGTTGCCAAGGCGCTGCCGCGCGCAGCGTTTCCAGCAGATTCAGCTGGTTGCCGGCGCCGAACTCGCCGCGGCGGACGCCGATTGCACGGCCCCGTCGCGGGCCAGCTTTGGAAAGGCCCTGCTTTCCCGCGCGCATCGTGCGAGGTCGTTGCAGGCTGCCGCCCTGCAATTGCTTGAAAAGATTGGGTGGAATGGCGGCCTTTGCTGCCTCGAGAACCAGGTCCTCAATGGGCACCTCGGGATCCTGCCTGTCGTCAATCGTCTCAGGATCTTGGTCGCGCGACATCTCAGCATCCTGCTCGGGTGATGCAGGCAGCGCCGTGGCTCGAGGGGACAGCACCAGGCGTGCGGCGAGCTCCAGATGGTCCCGCCGCACGATTTCGTCGTCGTCGAATGCTGCCGCAGCAACCGCCACGCGGAGCGCCAATAACGGCGCACGGAGCGATGCGATGCCGAGCGAGCCAGCCGCGTGGCAGAGCGCCTCCACGGCGTCGGCCTCGACGTCCACGCGCGGCAAGCGCCGCCGCGCTGCAATCACATTGTCGACGTCGTATTCTTCAGAAGTGACATCCGGCCTGGAGAGCGACTGAAGATCGAGCTGGAAGGCTAATCGGTCGGACAACGCGGCGGACGCGCGTTCATCGTCGAGACCTTCATCGAACGCGACGAGGCCAAAGCGCGACGGGCTTCGCCGCGACATGCCATCGCGTTCGAGGTCGATCTGGCGGCGATCGATTGCAGCGATCAGATGCGCTACCGTCGCAGAAGAAAGCCGCTCTGCCATGACGGCCAGCAGGACCCCACCATCGGCATCGGCCAACAGCCCGCGTTGGACCACAGGACGCCGCGCGTGCAAGGTCGCCGCGAGATCGAGGCCGCCGAGCAGCCGTTCGTCGGAAATTGCGGGCGGCAATTTCCGGAACGAGACGGCCGACGGAAAGCAACTTCGCAAGACGGCGAGCCAGCCGTCCCTTACGGGACCCGGGCCCGCGCGGACACAAATGCCACCAGTACCGAGCGGATCGACGGCGAACAAGGCAGCCGCAGTCATCGCGTCAGACCAGCTTTGCGCGCCGCGGCTCATGTGGCGAAACATTCGGCGAGCGCGCGCTCCACGCGCGCGCCTGCGCCGGATTCGTCGAACGAATTGTGGCGCATTCGATGACGCAATGCGGCCGGCGCGACGCGCTTGAGATGATCTTCATTGACCGCCTTCGCGCCTTCAAGCGCGGCAACCGCGCGCGCGGCACGCATGAGTGTCAATTCGCCGCGCAGGCCGTCAGTACCAAGCGAGATACAAAGCTTTGCGGCTCCGACAAGCATGCCATCTGACACCCCAACCGCGTCCAGCCTTTCGCGAGCCGACCGGATCTTCTTGCGCAATTTCGTCTCTTCCCTGGCCCATTGCGCGACGAAGCCGGCCGAATCTGTCTCGAACGCATTCCGCCGTTTGACGACATCGATTCGGGTCGCCAAATCGGTCGGCGTCTTCACCTCGACTGACAGGCCGAACCGATCCAGCAATTGCGGGCGCAGCTCGCCCTCCTCTGGATTACCTGTGCCGACGAGCACGATCCTGGCCGGATGCCGGATACTGAGACCATCGCGCTCGACAACATTTTCGCCTGATGCGGCCACATCGAGCAGCAGATCGACCAGGTGATCCTCCAACAGGTTCACCTCGTCGATGTAAAGGAAACCGCGATTGGCACGCGCCAGCAGTCCCGGCTCGAAGGTCTTTTCGCCATGTGCGAGCGCTCGCTCGAGGTCGAGGGCGCCAACGAGCCGGTCCTCAGTTGCCCCGAGCGGCAGGTCGACGACGGGCACCGCAACGCGATGAGACTTCAGCTTCCCGTTGCAGGCAAGCAGCCGGCAATCATCGCACCAGGACGATGGACTGGCGGGATCGCAGTTGTAGCGGCAGCACACCACGGCTTGCATCCTCGGCAAGAGCGCTGCGAGAGCACGCATCGCAGTCGACTTCCCCGATCCACGGTCGCCAAAGGCGAGAACGCCGCCGATCCGCGGATCCACGGCCGCGATCAACAAGGCGAGCTTCATCTCGTCCTGACCGACAATGGCGGAGAACGGAAAAATTCTCGTTGCCGCGGACGTCTGCGTCAGCCGCTTAATCGATACCGACTGGGTAAGAGCTCGGGCGGATGGAGGCGACGACGTCCCTGCGTTTACGCTCGGGATGGAGTCGAAATCTGCGCACACGTCGCTCTGGGGGCTTCGTCCCAACACGAGATCGACCCTTTTGTAAATCTAGGTTGACGTTAAATTTCATTGACAGTTTTGTCAACTCGCATCATGCTTGATCATGCACAACGGCGTCATGATTGGATCAGGCGATGACGGGTTGAAGCCGCATCCGTGGCGGACCATCGTGCTTGGGGAGGTTCACGCCCGCCCCTTTAATCCCCTCACGACACCCTTGCGATTGCTGCATTTCGCTTTCGATACGGGCGGTGAGCGCGCTGCGGCCGATCGCGACCAGCTTGCGGCTTTCTGCCAATCGCGGGGGCTTCCGCCTCCCTCGCAACGAGACAAGCATTTCAGAGTGAGCTTGGGCGGCGCAGAGCTTAGATGGGAGCAGCACTCCGAGTTCACCACTTACACCTGGGAGCTTCCGGGCGACAGCAGATCCGGTGTTTTTCATCCCCCTGCATCGTCGATCGCGGCTCCAATGCGAGCGGTTCGTCAGCCCGGACCCGTGCTCGTCGCTGTCGATCTACACGTGATGAAAGATCGCGGCGACACCGATATTCTATCCCAGGTCTTCGACACGAGCAGCCTGGCAGCAGCGGAGACGTTGGACGACTACGCGCTCTACGCAACCGACTTCAAGGTCAACGCCGAGGGCTTTCTGCGTATCCTTGTTCTCAACCGTAGCATGAGCCCCGAACAGACCGGATCCACCGTCCAGCATTTGCTGGACATCGAAACCTATCGCACGCTTGCGCTGCTGGGGCTCCCGGAAGCCCAGCGACTTTCCCCCTCGATCAGCAGAGCGGAGCATCGTCTGGCCGAGGTCACCGCACGAATGAGCCGGGCCAAGGATTTGAACGACAACAGCCAGATGCTGGATGAACTGACGCTGCTGGCGGCGGACGTCGAAGCCGGAGCGGCAGCGAGCCTGTTCAGATTCGGCGCCAGTCGCGCCTACGAAGAAATCGTGACGCAGCGGCTTCAAATCCTGGGCGAGCGGAAGCTCGCCGGCTTTCCAACCTGGTCTTCCTTCCTTGCACGACGCATGACGCCCGCAATGCGGACCTGCATGTCCACCTCCGCGCGTCAATCGGACCTGTCGCTTCGGCTCGCGCGAGCGGCCAATCTGCTGCGGACCCGAGTCGATGTCGAGCTGGAGCACCAGAATCAGCAACTTCTGAAGTCGATGAACGCACGCACGCGGCTACAGCTGCAATTGCAAACCACAGTAGAAGGCCTCTCGGTCGCTGCAATTACCTATTACATCACGGGGCTCCTCAGCTACCTAGCCAAGGCTGGGTACGAAGGCGGCTGGATCAAGCTCGACCCGAATGTCGCCGTGGCCGGGCTAATTCCCGTGGTTGCGCTCGCGATCTGGCTGATTCTGCACCGCATCCGCCGTCGACACATCCTCGAGCGCGTTCAAGAGTGAGCAGCGAACTAAGAACCAGACGCGTGGATCCGGACACTCGAGAAAAATCTCTATGAAGCTGTACTACGCCGAAACGGTGATGCCGAGGTTAGCGTGCGCGGTGGCACAATATGTCGGCGCTCCTGTCGAATACATCTTTTTAGATCTGACCGCCGGGGAGCATCGCCGCCCTTCCTATCGTATGCTGAATCCGCAGGGTAACGTCCCCTTCTTTGTCGAGGGCCCAGTCACGCTTTGGGAAGCTGACGCAATCTGCTGCTATTTGGCCTCTGAGTTCGCGCCGGAGCTATGGCCCGCTCACAAGGTCCATGAAATTGTCCAATGGCTCTCCTGGAATGCGCGATGTTTCACCCACGCGGGCGCCGCGCTTTACTTTGAAAATTCGGTCAAGCCTCAGCTGTTACACGGCTGTCCGGATCAGTCAGTAGTCGAAAGATCCGCTCGTTCTTTCCGAGAGTACTCTTCACTATTGGAAAATCACTTGAGATCGAAAAACTTCGTCCTAGGCCGAGAGCTTACGTATTGCGACTTCTCCATCGCGACGATGCTTCCCTACGCTGCAGCAGCTCAGCTTCCTCTAGACGAGTTTCCGCACATTCAGAATTGGTATCATCAGGTTGCGAGTCTCCATGCCTGGCAGCATCCATTCCCGCAATGAGATCTGGACAGGAAGGTGACGAGTAACGTGATCCACATCAATCTGCCGACTGTTGTCAGGGGCGCTCGGCCTTCTGATCATCGCGGTCATTCACCCAGCTCGACGGAACGCCGGGTAACTAATTAGATTCGGTGCTCCCTATGATGAGCGACAAGGAGCTTAGTTACACGTGAGAGGCTTCGACCTTTTCTCTGCTATTGCTTCGTCACCCGGAGGAGGCGCCTCAGTTCAGCCCTCGAGATCGGCCGCTCGCTGGATCAAGCCGGACGCAATGTTGGGGTCCTGGGTCGTCGTCTTTGCCTTTCGCAGCGACGACGCTGCTGCCTCGCGGACGAAGTAGGTGAAATGCGACACATGCACGAATGCCAAAGACGTTGCGCGAGGGTTCCTAGCCTATTGCGTCGCTGTTCGTTCCGATGCTGGAACAAACCGGCTGTGTGCACTTTGTAACGGTTAATAAGCAGCAGGGGTAAGGCATGGCGACGGAACTCCCGATCATTCTCGTCATCGAAGACGAGGAAGCCATCCAAATCATCGTTGAGGATGCCCTGTCCGAAGGCGGGTTCCACATTGAAACCGTGAAGACGGGCGAGGAAGCGATTACGCTCTTGAAGAGCGGCCTCAGGCAGTATCGGGCTGTTGTGACCGACGTCAACTTGCTAGGCCGCCTCGATGGTTGGGACATCGCAAGAGCTGCCCGTGAGATCGACCCGCATTTTCCCGTGGTTTACATGACCGGCGGGGCCGCAGATAAGTGGCCTGTACTCGGCGTACCAAACAGCATTCTGCTTCAGAAACCGTTCGCGCCTGCGCAAGTGGTTGCCGCTGTTTCCCAGCTCTTGAACACGGGCTCGCAGCAGACGGGACCCGTCTAAGGTTTCGCGATCCGTGCCCGCGTCGGTTCTCCTCATAGAAGATGAAGCTCTTATCCGAATGATGTTGGCCGAGATGATCGAAGAGGCGGGGCATTCGGTCGTTGCGGAAGCGGGCGACCTCAAGAAGGGCACTGCCCTTGCAACTCACGCGGACTTCGACCTCGCCATACTAGATATAAACCTAGGCGGCGACACGATTGAGCCGATCGCCTCGCAGATTGCAGGTCGAGGCAAGCCGTTCTTCTTTGTTAGCGGGTATGGGTCATCGGGAGTGCCGGTTGCATTCCAAGGGACCCCTGTGTTGAGAAAGCCCTGCTTGGTTGGCGAATTGCAGTCAGCGATTGATGCCGCGCTGTCGCGGCTGCCTCAGCGGCAAAACTGCCCGCCGTGAACTCAGCCATTGCCCGCTTCGGAGAGCAGCCGGTACGTGGTTAGAAGGTCCAGGGCCAGGTCGATCGAGCAGCACGCGCGTTCCAACCCGTCAATGGTTTCATCTGGCGGTGATATGCATGTCGCTCAGTGAAATGGGGCGATCGGTCCAGTCCAAGCCCAACGCCGCGCAGCACCTACCGACACGCTCAGCTTTTAGCCAGTTCAATCCTGCGCATTGCTGCAGGAGAATTGTTGCACGGCTCAAAGTGTGCATCCTGTCACCCACGAACGTTAACCATATAAAGTATAAGAGCTCCCGGAGCTGGCGCTCAGCGAGGATCGCACTACATAATCCGCTATCGCAATCCTTGCGAAGGCGGCCGCCGCTGGTGTTGGAAGCACCAACGACGGCCTAACCACAACCGACTCTAAGGAAGTCAGTCATGGCTAAGCGCAACTATAGCCCCGATTCGGGGCAGAACTCCCACAACTCTGTTTCGATGACCGGCACGGATTTCCACGTGCCGGGCGGTACGATGTCGACCGCGATCGGCAACCCGGCGCCCGAGCCGGGCGGTGCCCTGAGCACGAAGGCCAAGCCCTCCACCATCGTCACCTCGATCAACTAAGATCGGATTGATCGGCCTAGCCGGCTCGCAAAAGCCGGCGCGATCCGTCTTCGATCCTGTTGGCGGTCGCCATCGCGTCGCGGTGGCGAACGTCTCCGTATGTCCATACGGCTTACGGTCGATGACGTGATCGCGATTGGCTTGGTCACCGATCCCTCTCGCAGAGAAGGGATTTTGTCATGTCGTTTTTCCGCGCTTCGGCTTCCATGATGGAAGCCACATCCACCCTCATCCACCGTAGCGGCTCCGATATCCTCGGCGTGCGGGAAGCAATCGACGACCTCACGGGTCTCACGGTGACCGCGTTCCCCATGACGATGGTTCGGGACATCATCCCGGCCCGCGCCATGATGACGGCGGCCTACGTGCTCTCCGGCTTGCACTCGAACCGCCGCCGCATCTATTTGGGCGAATCGAGCCGGATCGGGCGCAGGCTGTACGATCACAGCTGTGATCCGAGCAAGGGCTTCGCCGTCGAGGTCTTTGTAATCACCAAGTGTGGCCTCGACCCGCTCGACAAGACGGCGGCTTTGTATCTTCAGGCCCACCTCACGCGTGTGGCCGAAGATGCAGGCGTTGTCACGGTTCAAAAGGGCACGGGCGCGCAGGCGATCGACCCCTCTCTGCGTCACGCGACCACCTATTTCAAGATGGCCAAGATCGCGGAACGCCTCTTGTTCGATGCTGGCTGCGTTGCGTTTCAGAACCACCCGATGGCCCCGAACACGGCGCTGGAGGACTTGAGCGAGCCGCTCACCTCGATCTCTGAGGAAGACGCTGTTCCCATCGAGATCGGCGTCCTCGCCCGGCCCGCCGGCACCGAAGAGTATCAGCTCGCGTACGGCGACCTCTGGTCCCGCGGCTGCTATGCGGACGCCGGCTTCGTCGTCACGGCGGGCTCGGAGGTGCGCCGAGACACCAACCCGAGCGTTAACCCGATCCTCCACGCCCGCCGGGAGGAGCTGCTGGATGCCGGCGTGCTTGCCGATATTCCGGGCCTCAGGGATCGCCAGCGCCTGACGGTCTCGGTCTGGTTTCCCTCGCCGACCATCGCCGCGAGGGTGGTGACGGGCGCCAACGTCGCCAGCAACAAGTGGGTGCCGATTACCGACCCGGGTCCGTTCGTCCTGGGCACCTAACATGGCGAGCACGCCTGCGAACTTCACGTCCTTGCCGGTGTCGGAGCATTTGCTCCGGCACCGCGATCCCGTTGCGATCACCAATTCGAGCAGCGTCCGGTCGCACGTGGCCAACGAGTTCGCCCAGTCCCATTCGGGGCGAGCGGCAGCCATCGCCGCCGACGGGACGGGTAACGTCTCGCCGGTCGGCGCCAAGCCGTCGTCGACGGCATGGCCGTTTTACCGGAAAGACGCCTCTGCGCTCGCTTGGTGGCGAACGTTGCCCCGCGAAATGCTTCGCGAGGCGGACAATCTCGTGCTGCACGCCACCCTCGGCCAGATCAGCCTCATGCGCCCCGGTAACGGCCACATGATGCCCTTGATCGGCAATCCGGCGGCCGCGATCGCCGAGGCCTTCGACTTGGTGCCGATTGCGGAGGCGACGCTCGAAGTCGACATCGTCATGAGCTCGTTGATGGTCAGCGCGTTGAGCGGCGATATCGCGGCAGCCCTGGTCCTGTCTTACGGCATTCGGCACACCCGCCTCGATCATCCTTTTGCGGTCGAACTCTCGGCGTCCTGGCTCGCGGAGAATGATCGGCGACTGTCGTGTGGCCCCATTAAGGGTACGAAGACGGAGCGCTTGCCCGTCCCGCACATGGAAGACGATACGTCGGCAATTGAAGTGGATCCGGCCTAATGAAGATCCAGATCTTGTCCGATCTCCAGGCCGGTGTACACCCGATCAAGCCCATCATAATCGCGCCCAACCTCGGGGTTGTGATCGCGGCTGACCATGCCAAGGACGCCGCGATCCGCGCCTTCGAGCGCCAGCGCCGCACCATCCCGCTGCACGTCCCGATCCCGATGATGCTCGGCAAATACGATTGCGACCGCAGTGGCTTCAAAGACGAAGTGGGCCTCGGATCTCGGCCCGCAAATACCATGGTGGTCGAAGTCGGATGAGCAGCACCGGCGACAAGAATGATGATTTCGACTTGCCGACGGTCGAAAGCGATGACGTGCTGACGGGCGCGGCCGCAGATTCGGCCGATTCCGAAGATCAGCTGAAAGGGTTGCCCCGTGTTTTGCGGTACGCAAAGCTGATCGGGGACCACGCCAGCCACATCGAAAAACGCCTCATCGCCGAAATTCACGAACTTTGCCCGGACCTCGTGATGAACGTTGGATCGGACGTTCCGCTCGAAGTTGACGCGGGGCTTGCGCTTGCGACCGAGCTCGATCGTCGCGCGGTGAAAGATAACGATCCGAATCTGCGCAGCTTGTCAGATTCTGTCCGATTGCTGTGCTTGCCCGCGCCCCGCGAGGGCCTTCACTCCAAGCACTACTTTCGGGTCGCAAAGGCGCTGCTGCTGGCCTTCGAGAATATTCGCAGTCGCGATGATCGGCTGTGCTGCGAAATCGAGCGGTTCGTCTTTGGTTGGGCGGCTCTGCCAACTTGCGCGCATATGGTCGTCGAACACGAATCCGCCGCTGCGAATGCGCTTCGCCTCGGCTCCCGCATGGTGGACTATCGTATCGCTGCCGCATGGAAAGAGGGTTTTGAGTCCCAGAAGGAAGCGCTGCGCTCGGCCACGAATGCCGCACAGAAAGACGCGGAGCCTTTGCCTCGAAACGCATCCGACGACGACAATTTGCCTCCGGATCATGTGATCGTCGCTCGTCTGAGCGCCGACGAGATGAAGAACTTCCGAGTGAAGGAGCTTCTCGGGCCGCTGAAAAACGTCGTCAACGTGCCGCTGCCCCTCGTCACGGTGCCGCCGTTGCATGAAGTGCGCCACAAACTGCTGCTCGAGTTTCCCTACGCAGAACGCGTCATCGACTTGGTCCTGTCTGATCTTGTCGGCCGCCGTGTCGTTCAGCTCCGTCCGATTATCCTGGTCGGCGAACCAGGCGGAGGCAAATCTCGATTTGCTCGCTGCATAGGCCAGGCTCTGGGTCTGCACGTCTGGCGAACGGATTGCTCTCGGGCAGACGCGGCATTTGCGGGTACCGACCGGCGCTGGCATACCGCTGAGCCCTGTCACCCCTTTCTCGCGATCGTCCGAAGCAAGACTGCGAACCCCATGGTGCTGCTGGACGAGCTTGAAAAGGCGCCGTCCAGCTCGAACCTGTCGGTGGGACGCTTGTGGGATTGCCTACTGAGCTTCACCGAGGCCGAAACGAGCGCGCGCTATCCCGATCCGGCATTGCAGATCAATGTCGATTTGTCCCGACTTTCCTTCATCGCGACCGTCAACAATCTGGATCCGCTGCCGGGCCCGATCCGGGACCGGTTCGTGGTCGTGAAGTTCCCCAAGCCAGCCGCCGAGGACCTGGACGCCTTGTTGCCGGCCGTGATGACCGACCTCGCCAAGGAGCGCGGGCTCGATGAACGCTGGATACGGCCTCTCAACGAGACCGAACACACGGCGGTTGCCCGACTTTGGCAGGGCGGCTCCGTGCGCCGGCTGCGCCGCATCGTCGAGGTCATCCTGCGCGAACGCGATCTGAGTGCCACGAGGAACTAATATGAGCCGTGAAGCCAACGAGAACCCCGCTGCCCACCGAAAACCGCCGCTTCCGCGGCTGCCGCGATTGCCGGGGATAACCCCGCCCTCGCCTCCGGATCATGCCGGAAACAAAGATACACTCACGCCTCACCATCAAAGGACCCATCTCGTGAGCGACCCCCAGATCACCTGCACGAAGTGCGGAACTGAGATCAAGCTGACGGAGTCCCTCGCGGCGCCCCTGATCGTAGCCGCGCGCGAGCAGTTTGAGGCGCAGCTTGCGGCCAAGGAATCCGAGTTCAGCCGCCGCGAGGCACAGCTCCAGCAAACGAAAGCCGAGCTCGCGAAGACCCGTGAGACCGTCGACGAGCAGATCGCGGCCAGGATGGCAGTCGAACGCACCGTCATCGCCGAGGCCGAGGCTAAGAGAGCCCGCTTGGCGCTGGCTGATGATCTCTGCCGTCGGGATCAACAGCTTGCCGACCTGCAGCACCTGCTCGCCGCGAACGACGCCAAGCTTGCCGAAGCTCAACAGGCTCAGGCCGAGATGCTCCGCAAGCAGCGTGAACTCGACGTCGCCAAGCGCGAGGTCGAGCTGACCATTGAGAAGAAAGTGCAGGAGAACCTCGTTGCGGTGCGCGACAAAGCGCGGCTCGAGGCTGAAGACGCGCTCAAGGCGAAGGTCGCCGAGAAGGAGGCCCAGCTCGCGGGCATGCAGCGTCAAATCGAAGATCTGCGCCGCAAGGCGGGCCAGGGGTCGCAGCAGCTTCAGGGTGAATCGCTCGAAGCAGAGCTCGAGTCCCTGCTCCGGGCCCGCTTTCACGGCGACCTGATCGAGCCGGTGCCCAAGGGCGAGTTCGGCGGCGACGTGGTGCACGGCGTGGTTTCCGCCAGCGGCCAGCGCTGCGGCACCATTCTGTGGGAATTGAAGCGGACGAAGGCCTGGAATCCGGCATGGCTCAGCAAATTGCGGGATGACCAGCGCGCAGCGAAAGCGGAGCTCGCGCTGATCGTCTCAACCGTTCTGCCGAAGGACGTCGAGGGTTTCGATCTGGTCGAAAACGTCTGGGTGGCAGGGCCGCGCTTTGCAATTCCCCTCGCTGTCGCACTTCGGCAGCTGCTGATCGACGTCGCCACAAGCCGCCAGGCACAGGAAGGTCAGCAGACCAAGACCGAGATCGTGTACAGCTACCTGACCGGTCCGCGCTTTCGTCACCGCATCGAGGCCATTGTCGAGAAGTTCACCGACATGCAGAAGGACCTCGATCGCAAGCGCGCCACCATGTCGCGCCTTTGGGCCAAGCGCGAGGAGCAGCTCAGGGGCGTGCTGGAATCGACTGCCGGCTTGTACGGGGACATCCAGGGCATCGCCGGCCGCGCGATGCAGGAGATCGAGAGCTTGGATGTGCTGATGATCGAGTCGAGGGGCGAGGCTGCGGAATAGCCGTTAGAAACGGCCGGAACAGGGTTGGTACTGGTGCGCCAGAATGCTTCTGGTGCCCAGGAAAGGATTGCGAAAGATCGCCCACTCGCCATTGATTTTACAGTATAATTTTCTTCCCGCCTAGACCTTGTTACACAGTGAAGTTCCCTGACAGTGCTGACGGAACTTAGGATGCATCCGAGTTATCCTAAAGGCTCGTTGCCTCTATCCATCTGAAGAGAAAGAGCCCTTGGCGCGGGTTGGGCTACAAAGTAGCATCGATCTGGGAGCGAAACCTTGGGCGGTGGGGAACGTATGACGCTAGCGACAGCGCTTGTTACAGCGAAGCCGCGCGAGAAGTCTGGCCCCCGGACAGGCGCAAGGTATGCTTTTCAGGTGCACGTTTGTTTAGCCAAAGTTCTAGATTGGCATGTAGCGGGCTCCGATTATCGCGCTGTCTTCGATCATTTCGATGACCTCGCGGTTATCACAGGCCCCGATGACCCCGATGACCCCGATAAGATCGCATTCTTCCAGATCAAGGGCAATCAGTCAGGGCCATGGACCGCTGCCAAACTCGCCAAAAAGGAAGGCGAGAGCCCCTGCACGCCGGTTGGCAAAATGTATCATCACACGACCATTTTTGGATCGGCCGTTACGCGCTGCACGTTCCTAACAAACGCATCTTTCAACTTCACGCTGGCGGACGGCACCAAAACTAGCAGCGACCATCGAAACATTGCGCATGCGAACCTTGGTCAAAAGGACAGCGAAGTGATTGCCAAGGCACTCGATCTCGATTTTGCGCCGCCCCGATCACCTAACGAGAGCATCGTGCTGCACTACGAGCGCACTGACGTGCCCGTGACGGGTTATGACACGATGGTGAAGGGCAAGTTGGTCGAGATGCTCGAAAACACAGACGGACTGGCCATTAGCGCTTTATATCGAACTCTCGTTGAGGAAGTTACAGCGCGAACCAATGACGCGACGGAATACAGTAGCATTGAAGATATATATGCTCGGAAGGCGCTGTCTCGGAAAAATCTGGCAGACGTTATTTCTGCTGCTGAGAATAGACGGGGCATTCTCGATAGCTGGTCCATCATTGAAGATGAACTCAAGGATGCTGGCCGCTCGATCGCATTTCGAGTTAGGCTGAAGACGCAGACAATTACCCATCTTCGCGGCTGTACAAATCGCAGTGCCAGATCGGTGACGCTCGCCGAAATAGTAAACAAACCTCTCGCGACAATCGGAAATGCCCTGGTGGAATGTGACAAGCTGCTGCCGGTCGTCGAGACGGTCAAAGCTCAGTTACAGATGTCCGAGCTGTCTAGTTATGACGCAATCGAAATTGATGCCGCCATATTGGTCGAATTGTTTGAGGCCATGAATGGAAAATAAACGGCGCGGGCTGGGACTGCGACGATTGCTGTTGAATATTGGTGGGGGCAAGCGGCGTGCGCACGATGAGGTTCAAGAGAGTCTTTCTTCTATCGCAAGAAGAGCGACGAGCCTTCACGATGGAGTTCAGTCCGGGCGCAACAGTGCTGGCGGCGGGAAACGGCTTCGGAAAGTCGGCCCTGATAAAGAGCCTCTATGATACTTTTGGCGCCGACCCGCATCGGATCGACGAAAGTTGGCGTAAGGCGCATGCTATTTCCGCAGTCGATTTCGAAGTAGCTGGCAAGGCATATACCGCCATGAAGATCGCGGGCACCTACATGGTGTTCGACGCTACCGGGCAGAAGATCCTCCAGACGACCTCGGTGACGCGGGAGCTATCGCCTTTTATGGCCGACCTTCTCGATTTTCGACTCCTAATGACCGACAAGCGCGAGCAGGTGCTTATCCCACCGCCGGCTTACGCATTCGCCCCTTTTTGTATCGATCAAGATAAGAGCTGGTCCGAACCATGGAAGCCTTTTCGTGGGATGTATCTTCCGAATTCAGCCGCAAGTCTCGCCGAGTATCACTCCGGCCTTAAACCCAACGCCTATTACGTTGCGAGGGCTGAGAGGGATCGACTAGCCGTCGAACTTTAAGAAGCGCAAGCAAAGCTTCAAGGGTTCCGAGATGCACTGGAGCAAATTCGTTCCGTGCAACCCGAAACGGGAATTTATTTCAACCTGAAGGATTTCGAGGCTGAAACGAACAGTCTCTTGGCCGAGTGCTCGGAGCTTCTCGACCGACAAAATTCCCACCGGGCAAAATTATCAGAATTGATTGATACTCGCGCATTGTGGACGACACAGATAGACATCGCAAAAGCGGCCCTCGCGGAACTTGATGAGGTATTCAAGAGCGCAATTGGGCACCTTGCTGACGTTGAATGCCCCACATGCGGAGAACACTACACAAACGATATCGCTGAACGATTCGGCATTGCGGCAGACACCGAAGCTCTGATCGGCATCCTCCACCAAGCTAAAGAACAAAAGGACGAGCTTCAGAAGCAAATCGACGCCGCTCAAAGGGAGCTGGGCGATGTCGAGACTGCGCTTTCCCGTGTTAGGGCGATTCTCTCAACCCGTAAGAATGATGTCAGCCTGGAAGAGGTGATGGCTGCGGAGGGCCGCAATGCGGCAAGCCGTGTGCTGCGAGAGCGCGTGACCGAAATTGAAAGCAAGGTGGGAGCACTTAGCGCCCGTATCGAGGAGCTTAAGCTTGCGATGCGGAAATCACTCGACCGTAAGAGGTCTGCCGCGATTACCGATTTCTTCTTCAGTCGCCTCACAGGCTTTTCGATGAGCCTCGATGTGAGGGTGGAGAGCTCTAAGTCAGGTTCAATCGCGAATGCGCATTTAGCTCGTGGCAGTGAAGGGCCGCGCGGTCTCACCGCCTATTTCTACGCTTTCTTGCACACGGCCAAGGAATTTGGATCGTCGACATTTTGTCCGATCGTGATCGATGCCCCGAATCAGCAAGGACAAGACGGACAGCATCTGCCCGCGATTATCTCATTCCTTGTCAAAAAGCGCCCTGAGAACGCGCAACTGATACTTGGCGTAGAAGATGCGGTTGGCATCACAGCCGATGACGCGGATATCGTCGGCGTGGGGGTCCAGAAACGCCAGCTACTTGACGACAATCAGTTTGCAACTGTTAGCGAACATTTGCGGCCCTATCTTGCGCAGCTGGTTCTCTAGGCGACGCACCGCCATAGCGTTCTGTGCCGCTTGATGCCGCGCGATGAGAGACCCGGGCGAGAACTGTGCAGGGGTGCAAAATCTCAGAGTTCACCTCGTGGCGTCGGCTGCGAGCTTTCCTCCATGGCCCCTCCAATTTCTGAGGCATCATTCAGCACCACGATCAATGCACCCATCACCGCGCATCGCCCGCGCATTATGATGCTTCAGTCCGACGCTGCCTGAGTCGATTTGACTCACGCGGCGCCTCTTGTCGGCCGATTCCTCTGAAAAATATGGTGACAACGCTCGTTGACTAAGTTGTTCTACCGGGCAGTGCCCCGGCTCCCTACTGCTATCGGGCCGCGGCTGCGCAGAGCAAGAGAAGTACCGCTAATTCTATGCCCGGACAAGCGGCGCAACGCTACGTCAACTAAGGAGTCGCCTCCCGTTTGGGCCGACCCGCTCTCCTCGGCGTCGACGCCATCCGTTCGAAATCCAGCCCTTCGAACATCGACCAGTCGATCTCCTTGGGCAGTTCGAAATTCGCCAACTCCTGGCACTGCTTGCGGCGCAACTCGGCGCGTGTGCCGTAGCCGGCATGAGGGTCGCTTGCGCGGTGACCCATCTGAAGCCGGGTCGTCGTGGTGTCGACATCCTCCTCGATCAGCATGTCCTTGCCGCCGTGCCGGAGCGACTGGCCGACCTCGATATTCATGCCAGCGGCGCCGCCACGCCTCAGGAGCTTGTTGATCCGGTCAGACGCCGTATCAGAAGGATCCTTGCAGGTCTGCAGCAAGCGAAAGAGGAAATTGTCACCCTGCTCGATCGCCCAGTCCACGAAGCCCCATTTGCGGAAGGCGCTGTGGAGAACGAAGAAGCGAAGGCTTTCGTCGGTCTTGTAGGGAACGCGCCGATAGATGCCGTCCGTCTTGTCGAACACGATCCCGTTGACGCGGATAATGTCCACCCCGTGCTTCGTCCCGAAATCGCTGCCGCGGATCCACGGCAGGATGCCGATCCGGCGCGTCGAGAGCAGACACAGCGGACCCAGCATGGCGTCATCCAGATAGCCCGAGTCCACGCCCAGCCGGAACACGCGGTTCAGCGTCTCATAATCGATGCTCTCACGCTTGACCGAAGGCTTGGCATTATCGGGCCATCGCACGCGGAAGCCCTGGAAAGGGTCGCGCAAACGGTGAAGGCCGGTTGCAGCGTGGATGATGGCGCGCACGATCTGCACGTAGCCATCCTGCATCGTCTTCAGCGCGATCGGCTCGTAGCAACGGTCCTTCTTGTTCTTGGCGATCGCCGCAGGGATGCCCATGGCGAGCAGCTCTTCGGTCTGATCGCCTTTCTGCGAGAATTGCAGCGGCAGGTATTGGAGCTCGTTGACGTAG
The DNA here is from genome assembly GCF_004114955.1 of Bradyrhizobium guangzhouense. Lineage (NCBI taxonomy): Bacteria > Pseudomonadati > Pseudomonadota > Alphaproteobacteria > Hyphomicrobiales > Nitrobacteraceae > Bradyrhizobium > Bradyrhizobium guangzhouense. The sequence continues at coordinate 510,920 of NZ_CP030053.1, read as the reverse complement.
TTCTGCAGGTCGATCGGCATGTACGCATGGAGAGGCCGGTCACCCACGAGGGTCTTGAAGACATGGGTACGCCAGCGGGCCGTGCTGATCGTACCGTCGGACGCACCACCGTTCTTGCGGATCGTGATGTATTCGTCCTCGATCTGGCTGAAGAGCGGAGACGGCCCAACGGCCTCGTGCTGGGCGGGAAGTGGGGCCGCTGGGTCGGGCGGGACCACGCGGCGATCAACCGCTTCTGAAACGGCCGCGTGGATCGCTGAAGGCGGGTGGATCGTTACGCCCTGCTGGAGAAGCGCAAGCTGCCGATCGGCAACCTCCGCCAGCTTGCCAATGGCCTCGGCGAGGGGTTCGCGAACCTGGGGCAACCCTTCACCGGCGCGCCAGCGGTCCCAAACGTCCTTCCGGAGCAGGTCGGCCCGTGCGGTCACGGTGGGGTGGCCTGCGTCCCCCTTCTTGACCTCCTGCTCGATCGCCACCGCCTCTTGAATAGAGGCGAGGTCGCGCATGGAGGCCGGCGAGAACACCGGCGACGGCGCAGGCCTCTCCAGTTTCGCGGCGGCCTCGTTGAGGAAGGCCATCATGTTCGCAAAGAACTCCTCGGGGCTGTCGCCCTTCGGGAAGCCGACCTCGCTCGGCGGAAATTCGCTGTACGCGTAACCTTCCACGTGCCGCCTCCACTCCCCAAACCCGGCCTGGGCCAGGGTCCCCAGCCAGGCGGCGCGGCGGTGCGCCTCCCTCTTGGGCAGCACGCCGAGCCTCACCCGGATAGGAGCGCATGGGATGCCGTCACCCGCAAGATCGCGGGGTGGCCGGATCTGGAAGAAATACGTGGAAAGCCGGCGAACAACGTAGGTCGGCGCGCCTCGCCGGCGGCTGCTGCGGCCTCTCTTCGGTTCGGCATGACCGTGGACTACTTGATGGACTACCTCGGGGGATACACGCTTCGGCACTTGCACACTCACGCAAGCCGGACACGCGATTTTTCTAGGTTTTCTGCGAGCAGAAAGTGGCGGATAGGATTTCGAAACTGGCGGAGAGGGAGGGATTCGAACCCCCGATAGGCTTGCACCTATGCCGCATTTCGAGTGCGGTGCATTCAACCACTCTGCCACCTCTCCTGAAGGCGCCATGTAGAGGCAGGGGCCCCTGTGGTTGGGGGCGTTCATAAGCGAGGATGGCGGGCCGGGCAAGGCGCGAAAGGGGAAAATCGGGGGGTTGTTTTGCCACCCGCACCAGAATCCCAGTTCCGACAGCCGCGCTCTCTCCGCTCCCTCCCCCCTTGTGGGGGAGGGACAGGGAGGGGGGTGCCACACGGGGATTCTCTCCGTCGCACCGCGACGTCGACAACCGACACCTTTTGCTGTGCTACCCCCTCTCCCTAACCCTCCCCCACAAGGGGGGAGGGAACGCACCTTTTTCCGGGTGCGAGTCTCATTCCCATCATGCTTGAAAAAACGGGTGGGACCGCCAGACGCGGTAAACACTGGCGGTCCCGTGCCGCTTCAATCGAAATGCTGGCCAGGAAGGGCGGCTTCGCAGGCCTGCTTGACGCGACGGCTCGACCCTAGCGTGCGGCTGCCGCGCCGCAACGCAATCCGGTCCTTAACCTAACCGGTCAAGGTTACCCTGGAGCCCCCGGGGGGACCGAAACCCCTCACCCGAATTGCGCCGGACGATGCTTCGCATCGCCGGGAGCAATTCGACCTCTCCCTGCGGGAGAGGTGAAGGGCCGCCGCAGCCGGCGATTCGACCTTCCGTCGCTTCAGTCGCCCTTGCTCTTTTTCTTGCCGTTCTCCTGGGAATCCCGGTCCTTGCCGTTGTGCCGGTTGGTGAAGCGGGCGTTGCCGAGGCCGGTGCCGATGGTGAGCACGCCCCAGCGATCGACGTCCTGCATGAACGGCACCTCGGAGAGGCCCTGAACCACGCCGTCATTGTGCATCAGGATCGCGGTGTCGTGCTCGCCGATGGCAGGGATGCCCTCGATCAGGCTCGCCGGCAGGTTGAACTTGCTGCTCTCCCAATTGCCCGGCAGGTTCTGCGCGCCTTTCTCGATGGAGCCGTCCGCGTTGATGACGCCGGGACAGGCGATGCCGATGAAGGGCGCGAGCTTGAAGCCGTCTTTCTCGGCCTCGCCGATCAGCCCCTTCAGCATCTTGGTGAGCCGCTTCACCGCGCCTTCGCGCGTCGGCTCGTCGTCGGCGTGCCGCCACAGCTCCGACTTCACCACCTTGGCCTTGGAGAGGTCCTTGGCCTTCTTCCAGCCTGTTTCCACCAGGCCGCAGCGGATGTTGGTGCCGCCGATATCGACCGCGAGGATGCTGTCATAGGCCTCGAAAATCCACGACGGCGCCAGATGCAGCGCGCCGATCAGGCCGGCCTCATCAGGATGGTGCCGGATCGGCACCAGATCGATCTTGAAGTCTTCGGCCTTGAGGATGATGTCGGTGCGCGCGATCGCGAGCTCGCCGAGCCGGGAATCGCGAAAGCCGCCGCCGACCACGATGCGCTCGGTCTTGGCCCAGGCCTTGGTCTTGAGGAAACGCCGCGTGACATAAGCGAGCTCCTGGGCGAAATCCTCGATGGCGCTGTGCACCACGGCGGAGGCCTCGACGTCGTCGCTGACCAGGATCGCGTCCAGCGTCTTCTTGCTGATGTTCTCCGACGGCTCCTTGCCGAACGGGTCCTCGCCCGTCTTGCGCAGCGGCTTGCGCCAGCGGTCAAGGATCTCGCGGAACGCGCCCTTGCTGGCGCGGTCGCCGAGAAAACCGTCCTCGTCCTTCATCTCGATGTTGAAGCTGTCGATGTCGACCGACGGCAGCCGCTCGGCGCCGTGATGGGCGATGCCCGTCGTCTTGACCAGTTCGTCCGTTGCCATGGATGCCCTTGCCCGAATGCCAGATTGCGGGGACAACGGTGCGGGAACCCGTTGGTTGCAATGCGGGCCGAGATTCAGCTGCGGGGCCGGAAATGGCCCAAATCCTTCGAATCCGGGCGCTTTTCGCCCGCTTTTCCTTGACTCTTCGGCGCTCGCGGCTATAAGTCCGCACAACCGGCGCGGGGCGTTTCTCGCGCCGCATGTTTTTGCGTGGGTTTTCAAGGGGATAATCTCCGCCCGCACAAAGCTCGCAAGTAACCCATAGCGACTGATCAAAAAGCCGACCCCTGACTGATGTCTGGAGGCCGGGATTGAACACGGAGAAAAAACGATGTTCGCAGTCATCAAAACCGGCGGCAAGCAATACCGCGTCGTGCCGGATGATGTTCTCGAAGTAGGCAAGATCGAAGGCGAAGTCGGCTCGATCGTGCAGTTGAATGACGTTCTGGTGCTTGGCGGCGACACGCCGGTGCTCGGCGTTCCGACGGTGGCCGGCGCCTCCGTTGCGGTCGAGGTGCTCGACCACAAGCGCGGACCCAAGGTCATCGCGTTCAAGAAGCGCCGCCGCAAGAATTCGCGCCGCAAGCGCGGCTATCGCGACGAGATCACGGTGCTCCGCATCTCCGAGATCCTGGCCGACGGCGCCAAGCCCACCAAGGGCCCGCGTCCGAAGAAGGACAAGGTTGCCAAGGCGCCCGCAGCGGAAGCTGCCGAGTAACGCAAGACCGATCACGCCCATTCACGAATTGAGGCGTGAGACGTTTTGAAATGATTCCGTCAAGGAATTGACCTAGAGATATTCAGGATTTCGGAGACGAGCCATGGCTCACAAAAAAGCAGGCGGTTCATCGCGCAACGGTCGCGATTCAAAGGGTAAGCGCCTTGGCATCAAGGTGTTCGGCGGGGAGCGCGTGATTCCCGGCAACATCATTGCGCGTCAGCGCGGCACCACCTGGCATCCCGGCCTCAACGTCGGCATGGGCACGGACCACACTCTGTTCGCCAAGATCGAGGGTCGTGTCGAATTCCAGGCCAAAGCCAACGGACGCACCTTCGTAGCGGTACTCCCGCTTGCAGAGGCTGCTGAATAGACGGTGGATCATTTGGAGTCCGCCGGGTCCTTGACCGAACCGGCGGAGTCCAGAGATCTCAAGAGATCGAAGGCTCCAGGGGAGGCGGGGAAACCGGCCTCCCCTTTTCGTTTGTCGTGTTCACTTTTTGACTTGGTGACTTTGACGGAGCCGGACATGTTGCAGGACTTTTCGAGCGCGACCTTAGCCGAGGCGAGACCCAGCGTCGTCGCCACCGAACGGCTGACCTTGCGGCGGCCGACCCTTGCCGACGCCAACGCCATCGCCCGCCTCGCCAACGACCGCCGTGTCGCGGAGAACACCCGCCGCCTCCCCCATCCCTATGCGCAGGACGACGCCGTCGCCTTCATCCGCGCCACGTCAGCGGTCGGAGCCGAGACCGTGTTCCTGATCGAGCACGACTCTGGCCCAATCGGCATGGTCGGCATCGACTGCACCACGCCCGACAATGCCGAGCTCGGCTATTGGCTCGGCGTCGAGCATTGGGGCCGGGGCTTTGCCACCGAGGCCGCGCGCGGCGCGATCGATTTCTTCTTCGAGGAGTTCGAGGACGATCATCTCTATGCGGGCGCGCGCGTCACCAATCCGGCCTCGCGCAACGTGCTGGAGAAGTGCGGCTTCCAATGGAGCGGCGTGCAGTTGCATCGCTTCCTGGCGCTGGGCTCCTCGACGCCGGTCGACTGCTTCCGCTTGTCCCGCGGGGTGTGGTCGTCGCTGAAGAGCTGGAGCAGTGCGCGGCGGGTGAGGTAGGGCGCGGCGGCATACACAACCGTCATCCCGGGGCGCGACGAAGTCGCGAGCCCGGGATCCATAATCCCAGGACGGAGTGTGGGGCAAAATGCCCACTCCGAGTCTTCGCAAAATGACCGCCTGTGGGTATGGGTCCCGGGCTCGCGCGTTGCGCGCCCCGGGACGACGACGGAGCTACACCGGCGGTGTCACCTCTTCGCTCGCCCGCCCCAGATCGCGCTCGCGCAAGTAAATGTAGAACCCGGCGCCGATGATGATCACCGCGCCGATGAGGGTGGCGAGCTGCGGCACGTCGCCGAACACGACGAAGCCGAAGATCACGGCCCAGACGATCATCGAATATTGGTAGGGCACCACCACGCTCGCCGGCGCGAGCTTGAGCGAGCGGTTGACGCAGAACAGCGCCGTCACCGAGATGCATCCGGCCAGCGCGAAGAACACCAGGCTGCCTGGCGTCGGCGGCACCCAGTGGAAGGCCGACAGCACCGCGCCGAGCGAGAACGTGCCGATGAATTGCGAGGACGCCATCACGATGTCGGGCGTCTTGCGCAGGCTGCGGGTGATCAGCATCAGGGTTGCGAAGGAGAGGCTGCCGCCGAGCGCGATCAGCGCCGGCAGGCTCACCATCTGCGCCGAGGGGCGCAGCGCGATCAGCACGCCGCAGAAGCCGATCAGGATCGCGGTCCAGCGCCGCCAGCCGACCTTCTCGCCGAGAAAGATCGCCGACATCGCCGTGACGAAGATCGGACCGGCGAGATAATAGGTGATGACGTCGGCGAGCGGCAGATGCACGGTCGCCAGGAAGAAGGCGGCGACCTCCAGCGTCGACAGCACCACGCGGATGAGCTGAAGAAGCGGCCGCTCCAGATGCAGGAACAGATGACGCTGCCGCCAGATCATCGGCGACAGCAGCAGCAGCGCGGCGCAGGCGCGCAGGAACAGGAGCTGCCCCACCGAATAGGTCCCGACCAGGAATTTGCCCGTGGCGTCGCCGAACGAGAACATGAAGATCGACAGCACCATGAGGCCGATGCCGGCGAGGCGCGCCGAGCGGTCGTCATAGGCGGAGAGGTTCTTGAAGAGGGGCATTACCACGAGCTGAGTTTGGGGCTCGTCATTGCGAGCGCAGCGAAGCAATCCAGACTGCCTCCGCAGCGGCAGTCTGGATTGCTTCGTCGCAAGAGCTCCTCGCAATGACGGCGGAGAGAGCGGCGGAAAGCGACGATCAAGTTGCTTGCGGCCGTTTTAATGGCGTGGACGCGCAGGACAAGCCCGCGCAAGCCGAATTGAACGGATTGTCGCACTCCTCGCGGCGCGGTAGCGATAGGCGTCTCGCAAGAAAGAGCCAGAGAAAGAGCCAAGAGAAAGAGCCAGACATGACCGACTTCGACCCGGCCCGGCACCGCATGATATCCGCGCAACGCTGGTTTGAGGATTTCGTGGTCGGCGAACGCTTCGTGCTGCCGAGCCGCACCCAGACTACGGCGGTGTTCGCGGCGTTCCAGACCGCGAGCGGCGACACCCATCCGGTGCATTATGATGTCGAATATTGCCGCGCCCGCGGCATGCCGCATCTGCTGGCGCACGGCTTCCAGACGCTGATCCACACCGCGCCGGGCGCCGGCCTGTTTCCGTTCATGGTCGAGGAGTCGCTGGTCGGTTTCCTGGAGCAGTCGAGCCGGTTCCTCAAACCGGTCTACGCCGACGACACGATCTATCCGGCGCTCGAGGTCACCGAGCTGGTGCCGGGCCGCACCACCGGCGTCGTGACGCTGACGAGCACGGTGTTCAACCAGCGCAAGGAGCTGGTGCTGGAAGGCACACAGAAATTCCTGATCCGGCGCCGGCCGGCTGGTTAAGCAAGGACCGAAAATCGCTGAAATTTCGGCCGATTTGCGGGTCTATCCGGGTTGCCGCGCCAGCCCGGCTGGCCTACCTATGGCCCATGAAATTCCTCGACGAAGCAAAGGTCTATATCCGCTCCGGTGACGGCGGGAACGGCTGCGTGGCGTTCCGCCGCGAGAAGTTCATCGAGTTCGGCGGTCCCTCCGGCGGCAATGGCGGCCGCGGCGGCAACGTCATCATCGAGGTCGCGGACGGCCTCAACACGCTGATCGACTACCGCTACCAGCAGCACTTCAAGGCCCAGAAGGGCGAGAACGGCTCCGGCTCGGACCGCCACGGCGCCAACGGCAAGAACATCGTGCTGAAGGTGCCCCTGGGCACGCAGATCTTCGACGAAGATCGCGAGACCTTGATCCACGACTTCACCGATGTCGGCGAGAAGTTCGTGCTGGCCGAGGGCGGCAATGGCGGCTTCGGCAACGCGCATTTCAAGACCTCGACCAACCGCGCGCCGCGCAACGCCAATCCCGGCCAGGTCGGCGAGGAGCGCTGGATCTGGCTGCGGCTGAAGCTGATCGCGGACGCCGGCCTCGTCGGCATGCCCAATGCCGGCAAGTCGACCTTCCTCTCCAAGGTCAGCGCCGCCAAGCCGAAGATTGCGGACTATCCCTTCACCACGCTGCATCCGCAGCTCGGCGTCGTGAACGTCGACGGCCGCGAATTCGTGCTCGCCGACATTCCCGGCCTGATCGAAGGCGCGCATGAAGGCACCGGCCTCGGCGACCGCTTCCTCGGCCATGTCGAGCGCTGCCGCGTGCTGCTACATCTGGTCGACGCGACCTGCGAGCATGCCGGCAAGGCCTACAAGACGGTCCGCAAGGAGCTCGATGCCTATGGCGGCCTGCTCACCGACAAGATCGAGATCGTCGCGCTCAACAAGATCGACGCGGTCGAGCCGGACGAGTTGAAGAAGCAGAAGGACCGCCTGAAGCGCGCCGCCAAGAAGACGCCGCTGCTGCTGTCAGGCGCGACGGGCCAGGGCGTCAAGGAAGCGCTCCGCGCGCTGGTCGAGGTGATCGGCGAAAGCCCTGTTTCCGCCAAGGCCAAGAGCGCGGCCGAAGCGGAGCCGTGGTCGGCCTGAATGTCGTCCCGGCCTAGTGCGCAATTGCGCACGGGGGCCGGGACCCATAACCACCGAACGCGATTTGGCGAAGATTGGTCATTGTCGTCTTGCACCATAACTTCTTCTGAGGAGTATGGGTCCCGGCCTTCGCCGGGACGACATCGATTGTGCAGTGGCGGCTGCGCGCATCACTGACAGTTGCCATCGCGCCCTCGATAGCGCAGCATCGCTTAACCAAGAAACTTCAGGGATGACGCATGGCGCGCGCGAAGAACGTTCTCTGGATCATGTGCGACCAACTTCGCTATGATTATCTCGGCTGCACCGGCCATCCCCGGCTGAAGACGCCGAACATCGACGCCATGGCCAGGCGCGGCGTGCTTTTCACCAAGGCCTATGTGCAATCGCCGATCTGCGGCCCGTCGCGGATGTCGTTCTACACCGGCCGCTACATGCGCTCGCACGGCTCGCACTGGAACGGCTGGCCCTTGCGCGTCGGCGAGCCCACGCTGGGCGATCATCTCAAGAAGATCGGCGTACGCAACGTGCTGGTCGGCAAGACCCACATGGCGCCCGACCTCGAAGGCATGAAGGCGCTCGGCATACCGCCGGAATCCGTCATCGGCGTGCACGTCGCCGAATGCGGTTTCGAGCCGTACGAGCGCGACGACGGATTGCATCCGACCGGCCGGCCGCGCCCGAAATACGATGAGTATCTGCGCAGCCAAGGTTATGAAGCGACGAATCCCTGGGAGCATTGGGCCAATTCAGGCGCCGCGGACGACGGCAGCTTGCAGAACGGCTGGCTGCTGGTGCACGCCGACAAGGCCGCGCGCGTGCCGGACGAGCATTCCGAGACGCCCTACATGACGCGCCGCGCGATGGATTTCATCAGCGAGGCCGAGACCGATGGCCGGCCGTGGTGCCTGCATTTGTCCTACATCAAGCCGCACTGGCCCTACATCGCGCCCGAGCCTTACGCCAGCATGTATTCGACCGAGGACATGATCCCGGTGATCCGCTCGATGCGCGAACGGCAAAACCCGCATCCGGTGTTCGGCGCCTATATGGACATGCGCTACTCCCGCAACATGGCGCGCGACGAGGCCCGCGAGAAGGTGATCCCGACCTATATGGGCCTGATCACCCAGATCGACGACCAGATGGGCGTGCTGATGAAGTTTCTGGAGGAACGCGGCCTCACGGACACCACCATGATCGTGTTCACCTCCGATCACGGCGACTATCTCGGCGATCACTGGATGGGCGAGAAGGACCTGTTCCACGAACAGTCGGCCAAGATCCCGCTTATTATCATCGATCCGTCGAACGAAGCGGACGCGACGCGCGGCACGCGCAGCGATGCGCTGGTCGAAGGCATCGATCTCGCGCCGACCTTCGTCGATTATTTCGGCGGCAAGGTGCCGGGCCACATCCTCGAGGGACGCTCACTGCTACCGCTGCTGCGCGGACCGACACCGAGCGACTGGCGCAAGGTGGCGTTCTCCGAATATGACTACGCGATGCAGGATGTCAGGCTGAAACTGAACCAGCCGATCGAGCGCTGCCGCCTGTTCATGGTGTTCGACGGCCGCTGGAAATACATCCACGCCTCCGGCTTCCGCCCGATGCTGTACGACCTCGAGACCGATCCCGACGAATACGTCGATCGCGGCGATGACCCTGAATGCGCTGGCATCATCGCAAGGCTCCAGGCCGAGCTGTTCGACTGGGCGCTGCATCCGAACGACCACATCACCACGCCGCGCGAGAAGATCGCCAACTATGCCGACAACCAGCTCCAGGTGAAGGGCGGGATCTTGATCGGCATTTGGGACGAAGCCGAGCTTGCGGCAATCAAGGACGGGATCGCGCAGCGCGCGAAGATGTGAGTTGCTCACACGAGTCTGCATCATCGATACAATCGAACGTCCATCCGCGCCGTCATTGCGAGCGCAGCGAAGCCATCCAGAAGCTCTCCACGGAGAGACTCTGGATTGCGTCGTCGCAAGAGCTCCTCGCAATGACGGGAGGAGAGACTAGTTTTCTATCTTGTATCCCGTCGCCTTCACGATCGGCTGCCAGAAGGCGGTGTTCGCGGCGAGCTCCTTGGTCAGCCCATCCGCGCTGCTGCCGACCGGGATCAGCCCGATCGCCGTCAGCCTCTCCTTCACCTCGGGCTTGGCGAGCACCGCACTCGCGGCGGCGCCGAGCTTGCCGGCGAATTCCGGCGGGCTGCCGGCGGGAAGCCACATGCCGTACCAGGCGTCCGCCACGAGATCGATGCCGCTCTCCTTCAGCGTCGGCACCTCCGGCGCGAACGGCGAGCGTTCCGCACTCGAGACCGCGATGATCGTCAAACTCTTGGCGCGGTGCTGCGGCAGCGCATCCGCCAGCGTGGTGATACCGAAGGAGATGTGGCCGCCGATGATGTCGTTGAGGATCGGCGCGCTGCCGCGATAAGGCACGCGCGTCAGGGGAATGCCGAGATCCTTCTCCAGCTTGGAGCCCATGAAATGCGGAATGGTGCCGTTGCTCGGCACGCCGAACGAGGTCTTGTCGGGATGCGCTTTCAGCCAGGCGACGAAGCCCTTGAAATCGGCGACATCCATGGCTGGGCCAACCACGAGCGCGAACTCGAACCGCGCCAGCAACGACACGGGCATGAAGTCCTTCGCCGTGTCGAAGCTCGGCGTCGTCTCCACCATCGGCAGCAGGTACATGGTCGGCCCGGTCGTCACCAGAACCATGCCGCCGTCGGGGCTTGCGCCCTTCACCGCTTTGATGCCGATCAGGCCGTCGCCGCCGGTGCGGTTTTCGACCACGACGGTCCGCTGCAGCATCGGGGCGATTTCCTGGGCGATCAGCCGGCACAGCGTATCGCCGCCGGCGCCCGCCGCGAACGGGAAGATGATTTTGGTGAGGCCAGCCTGCGCTTGCACCTCGCCGGCCTGCGCCAATAGCGGCAGACCGAGACATCCAGCCATGAACTTACGGCGGTCCATTCGTTTCCCCTCCAGCCCGTTATTGGTTAGCGGCATTAGAACCGGGCCAGCGCTCAAGACAAGACCGACCTTCGCCGTTTACCGGGCCCGCCGCCTTGCGCCGGCCATCGTCCTGCTGCAAAAGCAGACCTCATCGGCGCCGTCTGTCGCGCCGCCACCTCCCAAAGCAATTCGTCGCACGCACCAAAATATACGCACATGGCCAGCCCCGAACTCAGTCAATTCCGCCGCATCGTCGTCAAGGTCGGCTCCGCGCTGCTGGTCGATTCCGACAGGGGCGAGGTGCGGGCGTCGTGGCTGGCTGCGCTCGCCGACGACATGGCCAAGCTGCACAAAGAGGGCCGCGATGTCCTCGTGGTGTCCTCGGGCTCGATCGCGCTCGGCCGCAGCCGCCTCAAATTGCCGCGCGGACCGCTGAAGCTGGAGGAGAGCCAGGCCGCCGCCGCCGTCGGCCAGATCGCGCTGGCGCGGATCTGGTCGGAAGTGCTCGGGGCGCACGACATCGGCGCGGGCCAGATTCTGGTGACACTCCAGGATACCGAGGAGCGCCGCCGCTACCTCAATGCCCGCTCCACCATCGGCAAGCTGCTGGAGTGGCGTGCGATCCCCGTCATCAACGAGAACGACACGGTCGCGACCGCCGAGATCCGCTACGGCGATAATGACCGCCTCGCCGCGCGCGTTGCCACCATGGCGAGCGCCGATCTCCTGGTGCTGCTGTCAGACATCGACGGCCTCTACGACGCTCCGCCGAAGAACAATCCGAACGCAAAGCTGATCCCGGTGGTCGACAGCATCTCCTCGGAGATCGAGGCCGTCGCTGGGGATGCCGAGTCGGAGCTGTCGCGCGGCGGCATGCGCACCAAGGTCGAGGCGGCCAAGATCGCCACGACGGGCGGCACGCACATGCTGATCGCCTCCGGCAAGATCGAGCATCCGCTCCAGGCAATCGCCAATGGCGGCCGCTGCACCTGGTTCCTGACCCCCGCCAATCCCATCACCTCGCGCAAGCGCTGGATCGCGGGCACGCTCGAGCCGAAGGGGACGCTGACGATCGATGCGGGCGCCGTGACGGCACTGCGCGCCGGCGCCAGCCTGCTGCCCGCCGGCGTCATCAAGATCGAGGGCCAGTTCGCCCGCGGCGATGCGGTGATCGTCCGCGGCCCCGACACCAGCGAGGTCGGCCGCGGCCTGATCGCCTACGACACCGAGGTCGCCGAGAAGATCAAGGGACGCTCCTCCCCGGACGTGATGGCCATCCTCGGCATCAGCGGCCGTTCGGAGATGATCCACCGCGATGATCTGGTGGTGGGCGGGTAGCCGGGTCAAACCTGTTTGTTGGGCCTCTGCGCAGCTAACCGTTCGCGTCCTCAAGCCTTGATACCTTCGAACCATTCATGGACATCGCCGATCTCCTCCATCGGCCCGCTGTCAAAACCCTTCTGGATTTCCGCCCTTAGCACCTCAAGCTTGGCCTTTCGTCGCTCTTCGACGGTCGGCATCGCAGGCTCCATCATTGGGCATTGATATTCCGAGATATTTTGGCGTCCCGCAACTCCCGCCCCACTCGGCCGTTGGCCGACCCGGCGGCGACTCCCGAAGCCCTGCCATACCCTGCCCGCCCTTCGCAAAACCGGGATTTCCGTGCTAGGACACCGCCTTAGCATAAGGTTGAACTCCTATGGCCACCCCCCTCAAAGCCGTTGACGGCAATGCCGATCTTCAGGCGCTGATGTCCGATCTCGCCACCCGTGCCCGCGCCGCCGCGCGCGTGCTGGCGCTGGCGCCGCCGGAGCAGAAGAACCGGGCGCTGGAAGCCATGGAACGGGCAATCCGCGCCAATGCCGCGGCAATCCTCGCCGCCAATGCCGAGGACGTTGCGGAAGCCCGTGCCTCCGGCAATGCGACCTCTGCCTTCATCGATCGTCTGACGCTGACGCCGGCGCGGGTCGAAGGCATGGCCGAAGGCATCGCCATCGTGCGCGGAATCGCCGATCCCGTCGGCATGGTCACCGAAAGCTGGCAGCGGCCGAACGGCATGACCATCGAGCGCGTGCGCGTGCCGCTCGGCGTCGTCGGCGTGATCTTCGAGAGCCGGCCGAACGTGTCCGCGGACGCCGGCGTCCTCTGTTTGAAGTCCGGCAATGCCGTGATCCTGCGCGGCGGCTCCGATAGTTTCCGCTCCTGCCGCGCGATCCATGAATGTCTGGTGCAGGGCCTGCGCGAAGCCGGACTGCCCGAAGCCGCGATCACGCTGGTGCCGACACGCGACCGTGCGGCTGTCGGCATGATGCTGTCGGGATTGAACGGTTCGATCGACGTCATCGTGCCGCGTGGCGGCAAGAGCCTGGTCGCGCGCGTCGAGCAGGAAGCGCGCGTGCCGGTGTTCGCGCATCTCGAAGGCGTCAACCACGTCTATGTCGATGCCAGCGCCGACCTCGCCATGGCGAAGGAAATCGTGCTCAACGCCAAGATGCGACGCACCGGCGTCTGCGGTGCCGCCGAGACGCTGCTGGTCGATCGCGCCGCGGCCGGCAAGGCTCTGAAGCCGCTGGTCGAGATGCTGCTCGAGGCCGGCTGCGAAGTGCGCGGTGACGACGCCGTGCAGAAGACCGACGCACGCGTCAAGCCCGCCAGCGAAGACGATTGGGACACCGAATATCTCGACGCGATCATCGCGGCGAAGGTGGTGGACGGCGTCGACGGCGCGATCGCGCATATCCAGGACCACGGCTCGCACCATACCGATGCGATCGTGAGCGAGAACGATGCCACCGCGAAGAAATTCCTCAGCGAAGTCGATTCCGCGATCGTGCTGCACAACGCCTCGACACAGTTCGCCGACGGCGGCGAGTTCGGCTTCGGCGCCGAGATCGGCATCGCCACCGGCCGCTTCCACGCGCGTGGTCCTGTCGGTGCCGAGCAATTGACGAGCTTCAAATATCGCGTTCACGGCACGGGACAGACGCGGCCGTAAGAAACGTCGCGAGGCGCGGGGCATTGAGTAGCAATTTCGTCGTGCCGCGCTTCGTGGCGCAAGCGGTCCCGCCCCATAGCGAGGGCATGCGCATCGGCCTGCTCGGCGGCTCATTCAATCCGCCGCATCAGGCCCATCGCGCGATCAGCCGCTTCGCCTTGATGCGATTGCAACTCGATCGCGTCTGGTGGCTGGTGACGCCAGGCAATCCGCTCAAGGAGAACGGCAATCTGCATGAGCTCGGCGAGCGGATGCAGGCCGCGCGCGACGTCGCTGACGATCCCAGGATCGAGGTGAGCTGTCTCGAATCCGTCATTCGTACCCGCTATACTATCGACACGATCAACACCTTGCGCCGCCGCTTCTCGGGCTTGCGCTTTGTCTGGATTATGGGCGCCGATAATCTCGCTCAATTCCATCGTTGGCAGGACTGGCGGCGCATCGCCGCCCAGGTCCCGATGGCAGTGATCGACCGTCCGCCGCAGAGTTTTCGCGCCCTTGCCTCCCCGGCCGCCCAGGCGCTCGCGCGCTATCGCGTGCCGGAGAATGAGGCAGGATTGCTCGCGGATCGGCCGGCGCCGGCCTGGGTGTTCCTGACCGGCTTGAAACTCAACCTCTCCTCGACGGGCTTAAGGAACCCGGACGGGAGCTGGAAAGGTACGAAGTGAGACGGAGTGTGGGGATTTACGGGCTCTCTGGCATATTGAAACCCTTAACCCCACATGATGTAGTGTAACCAGCGAAGGCCGGATTCGGTCTTCGCGATACAGTGAAAGGAATGGTCCCTGGCCACGTCTGTATTGTCCAAGTCAGCTTCGACGAAGTCTGTTTTACCCAAGGCTACGAAACCGACGCGTAAAACATCGACCCAAGCTGCGGCCTTGAAGGCGCAACCCGACGCCGACAAGACGCTGAGCCTGATCCTCTCCCGCCTCGAGGACATGAAGGCGGAAGAGACGGTCACCATCGACCTTCGCGGCAAATCGGCATACTCCGACTACATGATCGTCACCACGGGCCGTGTGAACCGGCACGTTGGCGCGATCGCGGAGAACGTGACGAAGAGCCTCAAGGAAACCGGCATCAAGAACATCCATGTCGAGGGCTTGCCCAATTGCGACTGGGTGCTGATCGATTCCGGCGATGTGGTCGTGCACGTGTTCAGACCCGAGGTCCGCGAGTTCTACAATCTCGAGAGATTGTACACGCAGGGCCCAGGGGCGGCGAAGGCGATCTAGGCTCGACCTGGTCGGCCTGCCTGCCTGGCCGATTTCGAATCGGCTGACGCGCATGCTAGCGTGGTGCGCGCGCAGAATGCGCGCGGTCATGAAATCACGACTCTGAAACCTCATGCGTGTTGCAGTCATTGCGGTGGGCCGGCTGAAGCAGGGCCCCGAACGGGAGCTTGCCGACCGCTATTTCGCGCGGTTCGAAGAGGCTGGCCGCAAGCTCGGATTTCGCGAGCTGACCATCCACGAAATCCCCGAGAGCCGCGCGCGCGACACCGCAACGCGCATGGCCGAGGAGGCCGCGGCGATCTCGGCGCATATTCCGGAAAAGTCGATTCTGGTGGCGATGGACGAACGCGGGCAAAACCTCGATTCCACCGTATTCGCACGGAATCTCGGACGCTGGCGCGACGAGGGCGCCGGTCATACACTCTTCGTGATCGGAGGGGCGGACGGACTTTCGCCCGAATTGCGCCGTAAGGCCAAACTCGCGATCGCGTTCGGCTCTGCGACCTGGCCGCATCAAATGGTCCGCGTCATGCTTCTGGAACAGCTGTATCGGGCCGCCACCATTCTGGCCGGCCACCCCTATCATCGCGCGTGATTCGCGCCACAACGAGCACCTTGCCTAAAGCGATGCGAGCGCCTGCCCTCAACCTGCTGATGATCGCGAGCGTCGCCGGCGCAAGCGTCGCGCAAGCTTGCGTAAGCTTCGCACAAGCTCAAACAGCACCGGCGCCTCAGACCGCTGCCATCTCGCCCGACGCGATCAAGCAGCGCGAGCAGGAGCTGGAAGCGGCGCGCGCCAGCCAGAAGAGCGCGGCGGAGGCGCAGGCCAAGCTGAAGGCCGAGATCGCCTCGCTCGGCCAGGACAGGACCCAGCTCAATCAGCAATTGATCGACACCGCCGCCAATGTCCGCACCGTCGAGACCAAGATCGACGAGGCCGAGGCGCGATTGAAGACGCTGAACGGCCGCGAGCAGCAGGCGCGCGCTTCGCTTGATTCGCGCCGCGCCGACATCGTCGAGGTGCTGGCGGCCCTGCAGCGCGCCGGACGGCGCACGCCGCCGGCACTGCTGGTGCGGCCCGAAGATGCGTTGCAATCGCTGCGCACGGCGATGCTGCTCGGCGCCGTCGTGCCGGAATTGCGCAGCCGCGCGGAAAAGATCGCCGGCGAGCTCGGCGAGCTCGTGGCGTTGCGCAAGACCATCGCCGCCGAGCGCGACCAGCTCGCCTCCGACCGCGACAAGAGCCGCAGCGACCAGACCCGGCTCACCGCACTGGTCGACGAGCGGCAGCGCCAGCAGGCGTCGCGCGAAAAGGACCTCGACGCCGAGAATACGCGCGCCATCGCGCTGTCAAAGCAGGTCGGCGATCTCCAGGGGCTGATCGCCAAGATGGAGCAGGACCTGCAAAGCGCCGCCAAGGCAGCGGAGAAGGCCGCCGAAGCCGCCCGGCAGGCCGAGGCCAAGGAGGCCAAGGCAGCAGCGGCGAACGCGGCCGCCGGCGCCAAACCCGGCCCGGCGGTCTTCAAGGACCGCTCCCGGACCAGCCCGGCCATCCTGTTCGCCTCGGCCAAGGGGCTCCTGCCGTTGCCGGTTAACGGTAACAAGATCAGGGACTTTGGCGGTTCCGACGGGGTCGGCGGGGTCCAGAAGGGCATTTCGCTGGCCACCAAGCCCGGCTCCCAGGTCACGACGCCGTGCGACGGCTGGGTCGTCTACGCCGGCCCGTTCCGCAGCTATGGACAACTCTTGATCCTCAATGCCGGGGGCGGGTATCATGTCTTGATCGCCGGGATGGAGCGCATTTCGGTAAACATCGGACAGTTTGTGCTCACGGGGGAGCCGGTCGCGACCATGGGGTCGACATCTCAAGTCGCCTCCATTCTCGCGACCAACGCGAGTCAACCTGTGCTGTATGTCGAGTTCCGCAAAGACGGCACTCCAATCGATCCAGGCCCATGGTGGGCCGCAAATGAAGGCGAGAAGGTTCGCGGATGATGCGCAAGACTTCAGTTATCCTCCTCAGCGCGGCCACCGGTGCGGCGCTGACGCTGTTCGTGACCCAGCCGCGCGCGGTGTTCATGGGATCCAGCGCGCGAGCCGCGACCGCGGACACCTATCGCCAGCTCAATCTGTTCGGCGATGTCTTCGAGCGCGTGCGCTCCGACTATGTCGAGAAGCCCGACGACACCAAGCTGATCGAATCCGCGATCAGCGGCATGCTGTCAGGTCTCGATCCGCATTCGAGCTACATGGATGCCAAGAGCTTCCGCGACATGCAGGTGCAGACCCGCGGCGAGTTCGGCGGTCTCGGCATCGAGGTCACGATGGAAGACGGCCTGATCAAGGTGGTCTCGCCGATCGACGACACGCCCGCCTCGCGCGCCGGCGTCATGGCCAACGACATCATCACCAATCTCGACGATGAAGCGGTGCAGGGCCTGACCCTGAACCAGGCGGTCGAGAAGATGCGCGGCCCCGTCAACACCAAGATCAAGCTCAAGATCATCCGCAAGGGTCAGGACAATCCGATCGACGTCACGCTGGTGCGCGACAACATCCGCGTCCGTTCGGTGCGCGCGCGCGTCGAGGCCGACGACATCGCCTATATCCGCATCACCACCTTCAACGAGCAGACCACAGAGGGCCTGAAGAAGGAGGTCGCCAACCTCCAGACCCAGATCGGCGACAAGCTCAAAGGCTACATCATCGACCTCCGCAACAATCCGGGCGGACTGCTCGAGGAGGCCGTCACCGTGTCCGACTCGTTCCTCGAGAAGGGCGAGATCGTGTCGACCCGCGGCCGCAATGCCGAGGAGACCCAGCGCCGCACCGCGCATGCGGGCGACCTCACCAAGGGCAAGCCCGTCATCGTGCTCGTCAACGGCGGTTCGGCCTCGGCCTCGGAAATCGTCGCCGGCGCGCTGCAGGACCACAAGCGCGCGACCATCGTCGGCACGCGTTCGTTCGGCAAGGGCTCGGTGCAGACCATCATCCCGCTCGGGAGCGGCAACGGCGCGCTGCGCCTGACCACGGCGCGTTACTACACGCCGTCGGGCAAGTCGATCCAGGCCAAGGGCATCGTGCCCGACATCGAAGTGCTGCAGGACGTGCCGGAAGAGCTGAAGTCGCGCACCGACACCAAGGGCGAAGCTTCCTTGCGCGGCCACCTCAAGAACGACGGCGACGAGAAGACCGGTTCGCAGTCCTATGTCCCGCCGGACGCCAAGGACGACAAGGCGCTCAAGATGGCCGACGACCTGCTCCACGGCATCAAGAACAGCGCCTCCGCAGCGCCCGCACCGGGCGGCGACAACAAGGCCGCGCCCGCGGACAAGCCCAAGGCGGCCAATTAGGCGCGACATCCGATCTGACGAAAAGGGCGGCTCCCAGAGCCGCCCTTTTTTGCTGCCGCCCTTTTGCCTGGGAACTCCTGATCTCCCCGGCCTATCCCGGCCTGCCGCCACTTGACCTTGGCGTGGTATCGTCGGCTCGAGTGATTCGGGATCTCGCATGACTGAAACGGCCGATGATCTGAGCGCCCCGCTCGGACAGGACAAGCCGCGTCGGAAACGGCGGCTGCGGCTGCCGTTTACGGCCATGCAACTGATCGCCGTCATGCTCGGCCTGTTCCTGGTCACCTTTGCCGGCTTCGCGATCTTCAACAAGGACCCGCTCGGCGGCGAGCCGATGACGCGGATTGCGATCCGCGATTCCAAAGGCGGCGACAAGGCGAGCGAGCAGAAGGCAGCGGCCGGCCACGGCGAGGAGCACGGGCAAGACAGCAAGCACCCGGCCAAGGATGCGCCGAAAGAAGCTGCCCCAGGCGAGCAGAAGACCGTCACCATGATCGACGGCTCCACCGGCGCACGCCACGACGTGGTGATCGGCGCCGGCGAAGCTGCAGACAAAGGCGAGGCGGCTTCCACGCCGCCGCCCGTCATGAACGGGATCGATCCAAAGCTGCTGGAGAAGTCCCGCTACGGCATGATCCCCGCGATCTCGGGCGACCTCAAGCCCTTCAATGTCTATGCCGCCGAGGCCGACCGCGCCAAGGCCGCGAAAATGCCTGTGGTGGCGATCGTGATCGGCGGCCTCGGCGTCGGCGCCGCCAAGACCACCGATGCGATCATGAAGCTGCCGGGCGCGGTGACGCTGGCCTTCACGCCTTATGGATCCGATCCCGGAAAGCTGGCCGAGCGCGCCCGCGCCCAGCGCCACGAGATCTTCCTGCAGATCCCGATGGAGCCCTACGACTTCCCGGATAACGATCCCGGGCCGCAGACGCTGCTGACCTCGCTCACCCCCGACCAGAACACCGACCGCCTGTACTGGCACCTCAGCCGGATGCAGGGCTATGCCGGCATCACCAACTTCATGGGCGCCCGCTTCATCGCGACCGACCCGGCGATGCAGCCGATCATCCGCGAGGCCTCCAGGCGCGGCCTCGGCTTCTTCGATGACGGCTCCTCGCCGCGCAGCATCGCAGCCCAGGCCGCCGGGAGCCTTGCGGTGCCGTTCGGCAAGGGCGATATCGCGCTGGACGCGGTGCCGACCCCGACCGAGATCGACCGCGCCCTGAACAAGCTGGAAGCGACGGCGCGGGAACGCGGCGTCGCGATCGGCACGGCCTCGGCCCTGCCTGTCTCGATCGAGCGGATCGGCGCCTGGATCAAGACATTGAACGACCGGGGTATCCTATTGGTGCCATTGACAACCGCGATGCTGAAATCAAAATCCAGCTAAATCAAAGAATTGGTACGGCACGGCTGCACCAGCCCGGCCGGCAGCAGGCGAGAGGTTTGGCGGAATGGCGCGTTATGAGGATCTGCCCTACCGAACCTGCGTCGGGGTGATGCTGCTCAACACTGAAGGACTGGTGTTCATCGGCCGCCGCGCCGGCGGCATCGAACATGTCGACGACAGCCATGTCTGGCAGATGCCGCAGGGCGGGGTCGATCCCGGCGAGGACAATTGGGAAGCCGCCAAGCGCGAGCTCTATGAAGAGACCAGCGTGCGCTCGATCGAGCGGCTCGGCGAGGTGCCGGACTGGCTGATCTACGACATCCCGCGCACGGTCGCAGGGCGCGCCTGGAAGGGCCGCTACCGCGGCCAGCGCCAGAAATGGTTCGCGGTGCGCTTCACCGGCAAGGACAGCGAGATCAATGTCGAGAAGCCTGGCGGCGGCGGCCACAAGGCCGAATTCGTCAGCTGGCGCTGGGAGCCGATGAAGAACCTTCCCGAACTGATCATCCCGTTCAAGCGCCCGGTCTATGAGCGCGTGGTGAAGGAATTTTCCGCACTCGCGGATGGCTAGTCGCCACACCCTCGATGTCATCCCCGCGAAGGCGGGGATCCATACCCCCAGGCAGAAGTGAAGCGGCGGATGGCAACCACGGCCTTTCAACCAATTGCCGCCTGTGGCTATGGATTCCGGGTTCGCGCTTTCGCGCGCCCCGGAATGACGACAAGAGATATTTGCAAGTGACCAACGAAAAGCCCTACCGTCCCAACGTCGGGATCGCGCTGTTCAATGCCGACGGCCGTGTGCTGATCGGGCACCGCTTCAAGGGCGACGGCCCCGAGATCATCCTGCCCGGGCTCGACTGGCAGATGCCGCAAGGCGGCGTCGACGAAGGCGAGAACCTGCGCGATGCGGCCCTGCGCGAGCTGTGGGAGGAGACCAACGTCGTCAGCGCCAACTATCTCGGCGAGACCGATTGGTACGCTTACGAATTCCCGCCCTATGACGGACCGCAGACGCATCGGCTCGCAAAGTTTCGCGGCCAGCGCCAAAAATGGTTCGCGCTGCGCTTCACCGGCAAGGATGACGAGATCGACCCGCTGACGCCGCGCAACGGCCAGCCCGCGGAGTTCGATGCGTGGCGCTGGGAGCGGCTCGACCGTGTCGCGGATCTCGTGGTTCCGTTCCGCCGCGACGTTTATCGGGCGGTGGCCGAGCAGTTCGCACCCTTCGCCAACTGAAACCACGAAAACAACCCCATGCACAGTAGAACGGGGGTTGAATTGATTAGACAATTTTACAAAGGGGCGGAAACGCAGCTTTAGCGGCGCGTGAGCTCGAGTCCCGAGGCATCAATTCATCGGCCCGACCGTGAACGGGCCGATCGCGATCACGTGGCAGTCGCTGTCGTGCTTGGCACAATCGGCGAGCGCGCCGTTGATTGCGGTCTGCTCGTCGGCGGCCTTCAGGCCGAGGCCGGGGCGGCCGGCGGTGCCGACCGCGACCGCGTTCCAGCCCGTGGCGTCGCCGAGCTTGCGCACGACCTCGTCGCGCCCATCGGCCACGATCGATGGATTGGTCGCGGCGTGGAAGAAGCCATTGGCCCTGAGCTTGGTCGGGATCGGCACGACGAAGACGTCGTCGACCACCACGGTCATACAGGCCGAGCCCGCGAACGCGCCGCAGGACTCCAGCGATCGCCGCGCCGCATCGTCGACCGAGGTTGCTCCCAGCGCCCAGAAATATTGTCCGCCCGGACCGAGCGCGACCGAACGCGATTTCGCCGCCTGCACGTAGATGTTTTCGAGCCGGGTCCTGGCCTGCTCACGCACCATCGGCAAATCCTTCGGCACAAACGCGCGCTCGGTGATGGCGTCGTGCCGAAACCAGGGCTGCGGCGGCATCGGCGGAGCGCCGTGGCTGTAGACCACCTTGTTGCCGACAGCATAGAGCTCGCAGCGCCGCGGCGATTGGGCGGCGTCCGCGCGCCTCTGGCATTGGTCGACCGCGCCGTTGCGCGCGGCCTCCTCGGTCGGCTGATTGAGCGCCGTGCCGAAGAACCCGCCGATGTTCAGGGCGTAGGCCTTGTAATCTCCGGCAGCCGCGTATTCGTTGCCGAGAAAGGCACGCTGGCGTTCGCCGATGAACGGCACCGCCTCCACCGCGATCTTGCCGGGGGATGCAGTTGATGGTGACGGGATTGGCATCGGTGTCGCGGCCGCCATTTGGGTCGGCGACGATGTCGGCATCGGCGCAGCCGCCTTCGCAGCCATCGTGGACGTCGGACCGGGTGACGGCGCAGCGATCGGACCAGGCGCGGGCGCGGCAGCGATGGACGTTGCCGGGCTGGACGTGACCTGTGCCGTCTCGAGCTTGGTGAAATAGAGAAAGCCGCCGACGCCGATGGCGACGACGGAGACCACGCCGACCACCAGCGGCCACATCCAGTTCGGCGCAGGCGCAGCCTTGGCGACTTTCTTCACCTGCGGCGTCGCGTAAGTCCCGTCCTCGCGCCGCATCGCCACCATGTAGGCGTGCACCGGCGTCGGGATGTTCTTCACTTCCTGTGCGCCGATATCGGCGAACTGCACCGACAGCTTGTTGGCAACCTGCTCATGCACGGCGCGCGAGACGCAGATGCCGCCGACTTCCGCGAGCCCCTCGAGCCGAGCTGCGATGTTGACGCCGTCGCCGAGCAGATCGCCGTCGCGCTCGACGACGTCGCCGATGGTGATGCCGATGCGGAACGACATCTGCCGGCTCGGCGGATAGGCCATGTTGCGGGTTCGCAAGCTTTCCTGGATGTCGATCGCGCAGCGCACCGCTTCCACTGCGCTGGGGAATTCCGCGAGCACCGCGTCACCGGCGGTGTTGAAGATGCGGCCACTGGCCTTGGCAATGAAATCGTCGATGACCAAACGATAGGAGGCCAGACGCCGTAGCGTCTCCTCTTCATCCTCCGCGACCAGCCTTGAGTAACCGGCAATATCGGCTGCGAAAATCGCCGCGATCTTGCGTTTCATCTGCTACCCGCCCCGGAACAAATCCGCGAGCGCAGAATGCCGTTATCTCCGGCGCGGTGCAACAAAGTTTCAGCGCCCGCCACGGTCTGTGACGAGCGCTGATTTTATTACAGAATTCTGAAAGGCCGACGCGACCGGGCGATCGCAAGTGCGACGCTGGGGATCGCAACTGCGACCCTGGGGATCGCAAGTGCGACCCTGGGGATCGCAAGTGCAACGTGGGCGTTAGTGCATCGCCGTCGTGTTGAGCTCCTGCTGGATGCTCTTGTAGTGATCGAGCCGCGCAATCGCGAGATCGAGCTCGGAGCCTTCGTGCTCCGACAGCTTGTCCTGCATTTCCGCGATCTTGTCGGCGAACTGCGCCCGATCGAGTTCGTCCAGCGAGGTCGCGACGTCAGCGAGCACGGTGAGACGATCGTCGGACACTTCCGCAAGGCCGCCAAGCACGATGACCTTCTGCTTCTGGCCACCGCTGATGATGGTCAGAATGCCCGGCCGCACCGCAGCCACGAGGGGCGCATGCCCGGCGAGCACGCCGAAATCGCCTTCCCAGCCGGGGACGTCGACCTGGTCGACCTCGCCCGAGAATGCGAGCTTTTCCGGAGAGACGAGATCGAAGTGGAAGGTGGCCATGAGAAACCTTGCGAATGGTGAGTAGCGAATGGCGAGTGGCGAAGAGAGCAGCGCGTCTATTCGCTACTCCCTGTCAGCCATTCGCGCCTTAGGCCGCCTCGGCCGCCAGCTTCTTGCCCTTCTCGACCGCCTCTTCGATGGTGCCGACCATGTAGAAGGCGGCTTCCGGCAGGTGGTCATACTTGCCTTCCACCAAGCCCTTGAAGCCCTTGATGGTGTCGGCGAGGTCGACGAACTTGCCCGGCGAGCCGGTGAAGATTTCGGCGACGTGGAACGGCTGCGACATGAAGCGCTCGACCTTGCGGGCGCGGGCCACGGTCAGCTTGTCCTCTTCCGAAAGCTCGTCCATGCCGAGAATGGCGATGATGTCCTGCAGCGCCTTGTAGCGCTGCAGCACCTGCTGGACCTGACGGGCGACCGCGTAGTGCTCCTCGCCGACGACCAGCGGGGAGAGCATGCGCGAGGTCGAGTCGAGCGGGTCGACCGCCGGATAGATGCCCTTTTCGGCGATCGAGCGCGACAGCGTGGTGGTCGCGTCAAGATGCGCGAACGAGGTCGCCGGCGCCGGGTCGGTCAAGTCGTCGGCCGGAACGTAGATGGCCTGCACCGAGGTGATCGAGCCCTTCTGCGTGGTGGTGATGCGCTCCTGCAGCGCGCCCATGTCGGTCGCGAGCGTCGGCTGATAACCCACGGCGCTCGGAATACGACCGAGGAGCGCCGACACTTCCGAGCCGGCCTGGGTGAAGCGGAAGATGTTGTCGACGAAGAACAGCACGTCCTGGCCCTTGTCGCGGAAGTCTTCCGCGATGGTCAGACCGGTGAGCGCGACGCGGGCGCGGGCGCCCGGGGGCTCGTTCATCTGGCCGAACACCAGCGCGCACTTCGACTTCACGCTCGGATCCGGATTCTTCGGATCGGCGTTGACCTTGGACTCGATGAACTCGTGATAGAGGTCGTTGCCCTCGCGGGTGCGCTCGCCGACGCCGGCGAACACGGAGTAGCCACCGTGCGCCTTCGCGACGTTGTTGATCAGTTCCTGAATCAGCACGGTCTTGCCGACGCCGGCGCCGCCGAACAGGCCGATCTTGCCGCCCTTCGCATACGGAGCGAGCAGATCGACGACCTTGATGCCGGTGACGAGAATTTCGGCTTCGGTCGACTGGTCGGTGTAGGTCGGCGCTTCCTGGTGGATCGCACGCAGGCCTTCGGTCTTGACGGGACCTGCTTCGTCGATCGGCTCGCCGATGACGTTGATGATGCGGCCGAGCGTGCCTTCACCGACGGGAACGCGGATCGGAGCGCCGGTGTCGGTCACTTCCTGGCCGCGAACCAGACCTTCGGTGGTGTCCATCGCGATGGTGCGGACGGTCGATTCACCGAGATGCTGGGCGACTTCGAGCACCAGGCGATTGCCGCCGTTCTTGGTCTCGAGCGAATTGAGAATGGCCGGGAGGTGGCCTTCGAACTGCACGTCGACGACGGCGCCGATGACCTGGGTGACGCGACCGACCTGGGCTGCCATTGAATGTCTCCTTCGATCCGAACTAGTAAGCCACGGTCAGCTGACCGGGATGTTGCATTGATGGGTACCGATGCGTCCTGGCTAGACGGCTTCGGCGCCCGAGATGATTTCGATCAGTTCCTTGGTGATCTGCGCCTGACGCGTGCGGTTGTAGACCAGCGTCTGCTTGCGGATCATCTCACCGGCGTTGCGCGTCGCGTTGTCCATCGCGCTCATCTGCGCGCCGTAGAACGAGGCGTTGTTCTCGAGCAGCGCGCGGAAGATCTGGACCGCGAGGTTGCGCGGCAGAAGACGGGTGAGGATCTCGTCCTCCTCCGGCTCGTATTCGTAGGACGTCGTGCTGGCGGCGGCGCCTTCCTCGACGACCAGCGGAATGATCTGCTGGGCGGTGGGGATCTGCGCGATCACCGAACGGAAGCGCGAGTAGAACAGCGTGCAGACGTCGAACTCGCCGGCCTCGAAGCGCGCCAGGACCTTCTTGGCGATGTCCTCGGCGTTGCCGAAACCGAGCTGGCGCACGCTGCGCAGGTCGAGATGCTCGACGATCTGCTTGTCGAACTGGCGGCGGAGCTGCTCGTAACCCTTGCGGCCGACGCAGAAGAATTTCACTTCGTTGCCCTGGTTCATCAGGGCCAGCGCGCGCTCGCGGGCGAGGCGCACGATCGACGAATTGAAGGCGCCAGACAGGCCGCGCTCGCCGGTGCAGACCAGCAGCAAATGAACCTGGTCGCGGCCGGTGCCGGCCAGCAGCGTCGGCGCGCCTGGCGAGCCCGCGGCAGCGCCGGCGATGTTGGAGATCACCGCGCTCATCTTGTCGGCATAGGGACGTGCAGCTTCCGCGGCGGTCTGCGCGCGGCGCAGCTTCGAGGCCGCGACCATCTGCATGGCCTTGGTGATCTTTTGCGTCGCCTTGGTGGAGGCGATGCGGACGCGCATGTCTTTAAGTGACGCCATTCTTCGTTCACCCCGGCGGTCGGACTCTCTGGCCTGACCGCAACCCTATCCATTCGTCATGTCCGGGCTCGTCCCGGACATCCCGTAGCTGCCTCACACGTCGATAGACGTGGATGGCCGGGACAAGCCCGGCCATGACGGCAGTTTTACGCAAAGGACTTCGCGAAACCCTCGACCACCGACTTCAGCTTGGCGGCAACGTCGTCGGAGAGGTCGCGGCTGTCGCGGATCGCGTTGAGAATGTCGACATTCTTGCCGCGCAGGAGCGAAAGCAGACCGTCCTCGAACGCGCGCACCTTGTTGAGCGGCAGCGGATCGAGATAGCCGTTGGTGCCGGCCCAGATCACGCAAACCTGCTCTTCCATCTTCAGCGGCGCGAACTGCGGCTGCTTGAGGAGCTCGGTCAGGCGCGAACCGCGGTTGAGCAGGCGCTGGGTCGAGGCGTCCAGGTCGGAGCCGAACTGCGCGAACGCCGCCATTTCGCGGTACTGCGCGAGTTCGCCCTTGATCTTGCCGGCGACCTTCTTGGTGGCCTTGGTCTGCGCCGACGAACCGACGCGCGACACCGACAGACCGACGTTCACGGCAGGACGGATGCCCTGGAAGAACAGGTCGGTTTCCAGGAAGATCTGGCCGTCGGTGATCGAGATGACGTTGGTCGGGATGTAGGCCGACACGTCGTTGGCCTGGGTTTCGATGACAGGCAGCGCGGTCAGCGAGCCCGAGCCATGGTCCTTGCTGAGCTTCGCCGCGCGCTCGAGCAGGCGGGAGTGCAGATAGAACACGTCGCCCGGATAGGCTTCGCGGCCCGGCGGACGGCGCAGCAGCAGCGACATCTGGCGGTAAGCGACGGCCTGCTTGGACAGATCGTCATAGATGATGACCGCGTGCATGCCGTTGTCGCGGAAGAATTCGCCCATGGTGCAGGCAGTAAAGGGGGCGATGTACTGCATCGGCGCCGGATCCGAGGCGGTAGCGGCGACGACGATCGAGTATTCGAGCGCGCCCTGCTCTTCCAGCACCTTCACGAACTGGGCAACCGTCGAACGCTTCTGGCCGACCGCGACGTAGACGCAGTACAGCTTGATGTTCTCGTCGGGCTGCGCGTTGAGCGGCTTCTGGTTCAGGATGGTGTCGAGCGCGATCGCGGTCTTGCCGGTCTGACGGTCGCCGATGATCAACTCGCGCTGGCCACGGCCGATCGGGATCAGGGCGTCGATCGCCTTGAGGCCCGTCGCCATCGGCTCGCTCACCGACTTGCGCGGAATGATGCCGGGCGCCTTGACGTCGACACGCATGCGCTTGTCGGCCTGGATCGGACCCTTGCCGTCGATCGGATTGCCGAGCGCGTCGACGACGCGGCCGAGCAGGCCCTTGCCGACCGGCGCGTCCACGATGGCGCGGGTGCGCTTGACGGTCTGGCCTTCCTTGATCTCGCGGTCGGCACCGAAAATGACGACGCCGACGTTGTCGGTTTCGAGGTTCAGCGCCATGCCGCGGGTGCCGTTCTCGAACTCGACCATTTCACCGGCCTGGACGTTGTCCAGACCGTAGACGCGAGCGATACCGTCGCCGACGGACAGCACCTGTCCGACTTCGGAGACTTCAGCTTCCTGGCCGAAATTCTTGATCTGGTCCTTGAGGATCGCGGAAATTTCCGCGGCGCGGATGTCCATCAGCCTGCCTCTTTCATCGCGTGCTTGATCGAATTGAGTTTGGTGCGAAGCGAACTATCGATCATGCGGCTGCCAAGCTTCACGACGAGGCCACCGATGATCGAGGGGTCGATCTTCACGTTGAGCGCGACGTCCTTGCCGGTCACCGACTTCAGGGCAACCTTGAGGGCGTCGAGATTCTTGTCCGAGAGCGCTTCCGCGACCGTGACATCCGCCGTCGCCTCGCCCTTGAACCTTGCGACGAGGGCGCGATAGGCGCGGATGACGTCAGCCACCGCGAACAGGCGGCGGTTGGCGGTCAGCACTTTGAGGAAATTGGCGGTAATGCCGGCGATGCCGGCCTTGTCCAGCACGGCCGAGAGGGCCTTGGACTGGGCGTCGGCCGCAAAGACCGGACTGCGGACGAGGCGCTTGAGATCAGCGCTTTCGTTCAGCAGACCCTCGAACTTGTCGAGGTCGGCCTTGACCTCGTCGACCACCTTCTGGTCGCGGGCCAGTTCAAACAAGGCCGTTGCATAACGGCCCGACACACCGGAAACGGACGTATCTTCTGCAGCCACAGACGCGCTCTTTTAGCTGTCAAATTCGCAAGGGAAAAACCGTCGCCACAACGCGGCGCCTAGCGATCCAAGCCCTTGGAATTCAAGCGGGACTTCGATTTTCGACCGACACGGGAGGTGCCGGGCTCGTTAAAATCGCGGCTTTGCTAACATAGCAGGCGCGCACGTGCAACATGACGCCAAATTAAAGGCACGACCTTCTGTCGCAAGTTCGTCGCACGTCGCCGCCGCCTCGTCGCGATCGTGCGACGGCCTGCCATGCCACGGAATTGCCGCGAGGCTTTCGTCGGCCGCGCGCCCGTTCGTTCCTGCCCTCAGCGCATAGCGGCCATGAACACGGATCGCTGAGGCGTGACTCCGGCCGGGCCGCCCCCACGCGCCGAATACTTACCGAATTCTAAATGCGAAAACTAACAACTTCGCTTTACAGTATTCGCAAGTAATGAATCAGTTAACGAATCGTTAAAGTGAAAGATTACGGAATATCGCCTGAATATCGATTCAGATCACAAGATATTTCAAGACGACACGGATCGGATTTACTGCCTAATTCACGCCTCATTGAGAATCGAAACGCCAACCCGCTCACAAACTGATGGGGGCTCCACTAGCCACATATGTGGCAATACTAGCGTAGGGACCACTAAATGCTGTCTTTGAAGACGCTGGGCACTGTGACCCGGCCGCGTACGGCGATCGCTTTCGTCGCTGCAACTCTCCTCGTCGGTGGAACTGCCACCGAAGCTTCCGCCAAATCCAGGCATCATCACTACCGGGGTGCTCACCACCACCGTCACCACGCCCAGGACGATTCCAGCGCGACCTCCGATTGGCGTAACGCCAATGCATCGATGACGCCGTCGTCGGGCACCGGTCGCAGCTTCTCCGGCATGGCCTCCTATTACGGCAACGAGTCCGGCAGCCGCACCGCCTCGGGCGCGCGCTTCAACCAGAACGCCATGACCGCGGCGCACCGTACCCTGCCGTTCGGCACCAAGGTTCGTGTGACCCATGGCGGCCAGAGCGTCATCGTCACCATCAACGACCGTGGCCCGTTCGTGCGCGGCCGCGTGCTCGACCTCTCCACGGGCGCAGCCCGCGCCATCGGCCTCACCGGTGCCGGCGTCGGCCGCGTCACCGCGGAAGTCGTCTCCTAACGGCGCGAGAAGCGCCTCAGCCCACACGCGCAGTTTTCATCATCGTCCCTCGAGGACATGAGCAGTTTGATGCGCGCGTGAAACAAGCCCGTGGTCTTGGGGGACCACGGGCTTTTTGTTTGGTTTTTCGTAGCCCGGATCTCTTCCGTCATTGCGAGCGGAGCGAAGCAATCCAGAGTCTTTCCGCGGAGGGATTCTGGATTGCTTCGTCGCAAGAGCTCCTCGCAATGACGAGAGAGAGCGGAGGCTCACAAGAAGCTCTGCGGATCGACATCGACCTCGAGCTTCTGGTTGCCCTTCGGCTTCGGGCACACGGCGAGCCAGTTGCGCAAGTAATCCGACAGATCGAAGCCGCGCGCCGATTTGACCAGGATGCGGAAGCGGTAGCGGCCCTTGATGACGGCGAGCGGGGCTTCGGCGGGGCCGAGCACCACCACGCGCTCGTCGCGCGGCGCGAGGGACACGAGCTTGCGGCCGAGGCCTTCCGCGCTCGGACGATCGCCGGCGGAAATGATCAGGCTGGCGAGGCGCCCGAACGGCGGATAGAGCGTCTTCTCGCGCAAATCGATCTCGCTGTCGTAGAAGGCCTCGCGATCGCAGGCGATCAGCGCTTTCATGACGGGATGGTCCGGCTGATGCGTCTGCAGGTAGCCGACGCCGCGGCCCTGCTCGCGCCCGGCGCGGCCGATCACCTGGTTGAGCAATTGCCAGGTCCGTTCCGCCGCACGCGGATCGCCATTGGAAAGGCCGAGATCCGCATCGATCACGCCGACGAGATTGAGCCGCGGGAAATTGTGGCCCTTGGCGACGAGCTGCGTGCCGATGATGATATCGACGCGCCCTTCCGCGATCTCGTTGAGCTCGCTGCGCATCGTCTCGATCGAGGTGATGAGATCGCTCGACAGCACCATGGTGCGGGCATCAGGGAACAGCGCGGCCGCCTCCTCCTGCAGGCGTTCGACGCCGGGGCCGACGGCAACCAGCGATTCCTCGGCGGCGCAATGCGGACAGGTTGCGGGCCGCGGCATCGAGAAGCCGCAATGGTGACAGACGAGGCGCTGGCGGAAGCGGTGATCGACCAGCCAGGCATCGCAGATGGTGCAGGCGAAGCGATGGCCGCAAGCGCGGCACAGCGTCAGCGGCGCATAGCCGCGGCGATTGAGGAACAGCAGCGCCTGCTCGCGCTTCTCGATCGCCTTTCTGATCTCTGAGGCGAGGCGCGGCGAGATGTAGCGGCCGCGCGCGGGCGGCTCGCGGCGCAGGTCGATGGCCTCGATTTCAGGCATGTGCTGGCCGCCGAAGCGCGACGGCAGCGCGACGCGCTGATAGCGGTTCTTGCGCGCGTTGACCTCGGACTCGACGGACGGTGTGGCGGACGCCAGCACGATCGGGATCTTTGCGATATGCGCGCGCACCACCGCCATGTCGCGGGCGTGATAATGCACGCCCTCGTCCTGCTTGTAGGCCTGGTCGTGCTCTTCATCGACCACGATGAGGCCGAGATTGGCGTAGGGGAGAAACAGCGCCGAGCGCGCGCCGACCACGACCGGCGCGGTGCCTTCGGAAATCGCCGCCCAATTGCGCGCGCGGGTGCGCGGCGTCAGCTCGGAATGCCACTCGATCGGGCGGACGCCAAAGCGCTGCGCGAAACGGTCGAGGAACTGGCCGGTCAGCGCGATCTCCGGCATCAGGATCAGCGACTGCTTGCCGCGGCGGATGGTTTCGGCGACGGCCTCGAAATAGACCTCGGTCTTGCCGGAGCCGGTGACGCCATCGAGCAGCGCGACATGAAAGGTGCCGTTGGCGGCGAGCGCGCGCATCGCATCGACGCCGGCGCGCTGCAGCGGCGAGAAATCCGGCCGGCCGAACTCCGGATCGGGCGCGGGCGGCGGAGGTGGCGGCGGCATCGGCTCGACCGTCAGCGTACCTTCATCGACGAGGCCGTCGATCACGCCGGCGGAGACACCGGCCTCCTTGGCGGCCTCGGACTTGCCGTGCAGCAGCCGGTCCGACAGCACCTCGATCACGCGCGCCCGCGCCGGCGTCAGCCGCCGCGGCGGATCGCCTGTTAGCCGCACGCCGGCGCGCACCCGCTCGGGGCCGAGGTTCTCGCCCATGCGCAGGCACATGCGCAGCACCATGCCGCGCGGGCTCAGCGTGTAATTGGCGACCCAGTCGACGACGGAGCGCAGTTCGCCCTTCAAGGGCGCGACGTCGAGCTTCTCGCTGACCTCCTTGAGGCGGTTGTGCAGGCGCGGATCGGGATTGGCGTTTTCGCCCCAGACCACGGCGAGCACCTCGCGGGCCCCGAGCGGCACACCGACGAGATCGCCCGCCTTCAGCTCCATGCCCACAGGCACCTTGTAGGAATAGGTCTGGTCGAGCGCGACTGGCACCAGCACGTCGACCATGCGGGTCGCGTTGGCGGGGGCGGTCGAGCTGCGCGACGGATGATCCATCAATGAATCTTTGGAGAGAATCGGAACCTTGGGGCCGTGAGGCTAGCGCCGTGGCGCCGCCTTAGCGAACAGTAAACTGGTGTGATGCGATATACTGTGCGGAATCATCACGTCCAGAGCGCATGAGCAAAGCGGCCGTCCCACACATCGAGCTCGCCAGCGCCGATCCCTCGATCGCGCAGGAGATGGCGCGCTGGCTGTCGCATCTCGGCGCCGAGCGGCGGCTGTCGCCGAAGACGCTGGAAGCCTATGGCCGGGACTTGCGGCAGTGCCTGGATTTCCTCTGCGCGCATTGGGGCGAGCGCGTGACGCTGGAACGCTTCGCCGCGCTTGAAGCGACCGACGTCCGCGCCTTCATGGCGATGCGGCGCGCCGACGATATTGCCGGCCGTTCACTGATGCGCGCGCTGGCGGGCCTGCGCTCGTTCGGCCGCTTCCTGGAGCGCGAGGGCAAGGGCAAGGTCGGGGCACTCTCGGCGATCCGCGCGCCCAAGGTCGCGAAAAGCCTGCCGAAGCCGCTGCCGATGGCGTCGGCAAAACGTCTGGCCGACGCCGACGAGCGCGCCGGCGAGGAGCGCGAGACCTGGATCCTGGTGCGCGACGCCGCGGTGATGGCGCTGCTCTATGGATCGGGCCTGCGCATCTCCGAGGCGCTCGGCCTGAAGCGCCGCGAGGTGCCGAAGGCAGGCGAAGGCGACGTGCTGGTCGTCACGGGCAAAGGCAACAAGACGCGCATGGTGCCGGTGCTGCAGAACGTGCTGGCGCTGATCGACGAATATGCCGCGATGTGCCCGCACGCATTGCCGCCCGAAGGGCCGATCTTCGTCGGCGCACGCGGCGGGCCGCTCAGCCCACGCATCATCCAGCTCGCGATGGAGCGGCTGCGCGGCGCGCTTGGCCTGCCCGACAGCGCCACGCCGCATGCGCTGCGGCACTCCTTCGCCACGCATCTGCTGTCGCGCGGCGGAGACTTGCGCGCCATCCAGGAATTGCTCGGCCATTCCTCACTCTCGACCACGCAAATCTATACCGGCATCGATTCCGAGCGGCTGCTGGAAGTCTATGCGAGCGCGCATCCCAGGCGCTGAAGGGCTCGCTGAATCCTGACATCAAGCTGTCATGGCTGCCTCTTGCCACGCATGCCTCTTGCGCAGGCCGCGCGGTTCGGTCAATCGTTGCGGAACCGAGACAGGAGGGATTTCATGAGCGCACACGAAAGCATGGAGCACGCCGAGCATGCCGAGCACGCATCCGGCGAGAACAAGAAGATCGCCCTGCTGATTGCGGTGCTTGCGCTGTTCCTGGCGATCTCGGAAACACTCGGCAAGGGCGCCCAGACCGAATCGATCAGCAAGAACGTCGAAGCCTCCAACCTGTGGGCATTCTTCCAGGCCAAGAGCATCCGCCGCACCGTGGTCCAGACCGCGGCCGACCAGGGCAAGCTGACGCTGGGCGCCGCCACCGACGACGCCATGAGGGCCGCGGTGCAGAAGCAGATCGACGAGTGGCAGAAGACCGCGGCGCGTTATCGCTCCGAGCCCGAGACCGGCGAAGGCACCGAGCAGCTCGCCGAGAAGGCCAAGGAAGCCGAGCACCAGCGCGACGAGGCGACCGCGAAATATCATCATTTCGAGTTGGCCTCCGCTGCCTTCCAGATCGGCATCGTGCTGGCCTCGGCGACGATCATCACCGGCATGCTGCCGCTCGCCTGGATCGCCGGCCTCCTGACGCTCGCCGGATTAGGCATGACCGTGCTCGGCGCGTTCGCGCCGCATCTGCTGCATCTGCACGGGTAGAGAAGGAGCCGCCACGTACACCGCTGTCATGCCCCGGCTCGACCGGGGCATCCAGTACGCCGCGGCCTCGTTTCTAATCTCGACGTCTCTGGAATACTGGATCGCCCGGTCAAGCCGGGCGATGACAGCGAGTATGTAGCAGGCAGCTCAGCGCGCTTCGTGCACGCTCTTGCGGAAGCGCTGGATCAGGCGGAGGGTGCGTGAGGACCAGCCTTCGCCGTTGCCCTTGAGCAGCTCGCGGATGCGGCTCTTGACCGGCTCGACGATATCAGTCGCCTTGGCGCGGAGCCGCAGCACCAGCTCGTAGAGCCGTTCGAACCAGTGCATCTCCAGCAGCTTGTCGCGCGTGACGTCGAACACGAAGGCGGTGACGCCGACGCCGAGCATCTTGGCGAACAGGAACGTGGAGACGCCGCTCAGCCAGTATTCATGGGTGAGCAGCCACAGGCCGATCAGCTTGAGCGGAAACAGCGGGATGATCGGCACCACGAACACGATCAGCGTCATCGCCGGCGACAGCGCATCGACGCGGTCGGCCAGCCATTGCTTGACGCGGGCGAGCGGGATCAGTGCGACAATCCGCGCGACGATCGGCTCGAGATGGTCCCACAGCCAGGCTTCGATCAGGAAGATGATCGCCAGCAGGACCCAGACGGGTTGAAGAAGGCGGCGCAGCATGTGATGTCCCGCCCGATTCGGCTCGCGGCGTGACCTACATATGGATGGCCCGCTTGCCGACTGCAAGCGCGGCTTCCTTGACGGCCTCCGAGCGGGTCGGATGGGCGTGGCAGGTGCGAGCAAGATCTTCCGCACTGCCACCAAACTCCATGAGAACGCAGGCCTCATGGATCATTTCGCCGGCCTCGATGCCGATGATGTGGACGCCGAGCACGCGATCGGTCTTCGCATCTGCGAGAATCTTCACGAAGCCGTCGGTGGTCTGGTTGACCTTGGAGCGGCCGTTGGCGGTAAAGGGAAACTTCCCGACAGTATAGGCGATTCCGGCGTGCTTCAGCTCTTCCTCGGTCTTGCCGACGGAGGACACTTCCGGAGTGGTATACACGACGCCTGGGATTACATCGTAGTTCACGTGGCCGGCTTGCCCTGCGATGATCTCCGCAACGGCGACGCCTTCATCCTCGGCCTTGTGCGCGAGCATGGGACCGGCGACGACGTCGCCGATGGCATAGACGCCCTTCAGGCTGGTGGCGAAATGCGGATCGATCTGCACGCGGCCGCGCGGATCGAGCGCGACGCCGGCTTCCTTCAGGCCGAGACCGTCGGTGTAGGGCACGCGGCCAATGCAGACCAGCACGACGTCGGCCTCTACAGTCTCGGCCGCGCCGCCGGCAGCGGGCTCGATGCTCGCCTTCAGCGTCTTGCCCGAGGTGTCGACGGCCGTGACCTTGGCCCCGAGCTTGAACGCAAAGCCCTGCTTCTCGAGGATGCGCTGGAATTGCCTTGCGATCTCGCCGTCCATGCCGGGCAGGATGCGGTCGAGGAATTCGACCACGACGACGTCCGCGCCGAGCCGCTTCCACACCGAGCCGAGCTCGAGGCCGATCACGCCGGCGCCGACGATCAGCAGCTTGCCCGGCACCTTGTCCAGCGACAGCGCGCCGGTCGAGGAGACGATGCGCTTCTCGTCGATCTCGATGCCCTTCAGGCGCGCGATGTCGGAGCCGGTGGCGATCACGATGTTCTTGGTCTCGATCACCTGCGACTTGCCGTCGGCGGAGACTTCGACCTTGCCGGCACTGATGATCTTGCCGGTGCCCTTGAGCACGTCGACCTTGTTCTTCTTCATCAGGAACTCGACGCCCTTGACGTTGCCGTCGATGCCCTGCTGCTTGAAGTTCATCATCGCGGGCAATTCGAGCTTCGGCGCGGAGACGGACACGCCCATCTTGGCGAAGGAGTGCCCGGCTTCCTCGAACATCTCGGAAGCGTGCAGCAGCGCCTTGGACGGCATGCAGCCGACATTGAGGCAGGTGCCGCCGAGGGTTGCGTTCTTTTCGACCACGGCGACCTTCATGCCGAGCTGGCTGGCGCGCACCGCGCAGACATAACCGCCAGGTCCGGTGCCGATGACGACGAGATCGTAGGTAGCCATGAGAGAAAGTCCCGTGAGTTTAGCGTGATGAGGATGTGTCAGCGTCCGCGCGGCGCGTCAGCGTCCGCCGGACACATCGAGAATGGCTGAGGTGACGTAGGAGGCATCGTCCGACATCAGCCAGACGATGGCATTGGCAATTTCGTCCGCGGTGCCGACGCGCTTCATCGGCACCACATGGGCCAGGCGATGATGCCGGTCGGGCTCGCCGCCGGAAGCGTGAATTTCGGTGTCGATCAGGCCGGGGCGGATCGCGGCGACGCGAATGCCCTCGGCCGCGACCTCATAGCCGAGGCCGATGGTGAAGGAATCCACCGCGCCCTTCGACGCGGCATAATCGACATAAGTATTCGGCGCGCCGAGCTTGGCAGCGACCGATGACAGATTGACGATGACGCCGCCCTTGCCGCCATGCTTGGTCGACATCCGCTTGACGGCTTCGCGCGCGCAGAGGATGGAGCCGGTGACATTGACCGCCAGCACGCGCTGGATGCGCTCGGCCGACATCTCGTCGACGCGCACGCCGCTCTGGCCGACAATGCCGCCATTGTTGACGAGCGCGCCCAGCGTGCCGAACTTGTCGGCCTCCTTGAACAAATCGATGATGTCGCGCTCTTCCGCGACATCGCACTTCACTGCGATCGCCTTGCCGTTGCTGGCCTCGATCGTAGCGACCACCTCGTCGGCGGCCTTCTTGTTGCTGGCATAGCCGACCACGACGCGATAGCCGCGCGCGGCCGCCGCAAGCGCAGTGGCGCGACCAATGCCGCGGCTGCCGCCGGTGATGACAACGACTTTATCGGTCACGTCAGCCTCCATCATTCGACAAACGCCGTCGCCCCTTCAGGCGACGGCGTCTTCAAAGCATTGGGGATCAGAGATCGAGCACCAGGCGCGCCGGATCTTCCAGGCTCTCCTTGACGCGAACCAGGAAGGTGACGGCCTCCTTGCCGTCGATGACGCGGTGATCGTAGGACAGCGCGAGATACATCATCGGGCGGACCTCGATCTTGCCACCGACGACCATTGGACGATCCTGGATCTTGTGCATGCCGAGAATGCCGGACTGCGGCGCGTTCAGGATCGGGGTCGACATCAGCGAGCCGTAGATGCCGCCATTGGTGATGGTGAAGGTGCCGCCCTGCATCTCGTCGATCTTGAGCTGGCCATCACGGGCACGGCGACCGAAATCGGCGATGCCCTTCTCGATGTCGGCAATCGACTTGTGATCGCAGTCGCGCACCACGGGAACGACGAGCCCCTTGTCGGTGCCGACGGCGACGCCGATGTGATAGTAGTTCTTGTAGATCAGATCGGTGCCGTCGATCTCGGCATTGACGGCCGGGATGTCCTTCAGCGCCTGAACGACGGCCTTGGTGAAGAAGCCCATGAAGCCGAGCTTGCTGCCGTGCTTCTTCTCGAACGCATCCTTGTAGTGCGCGCGCAGCGCCATGACGTTGGTCATGTCGACCTCGTTGAAGGTCGTCAGCATGGCCGCGGTGTTCTGCACGTCCTTGAGGCGGCGCGCGATGGTCTGGCGCAGCCGGGTCATCTTGACGCGCTCTTCGCGGGCGGCGTCATCGGCCGGCGACGGCGCGCGCACCTGCACGGAGGCGGCGGGCTGGTTGACCGGGGTCGGCGCGGAAGCCGCACGCTCGATCGCGGCCAGCATGTCACCCTTGGTGACGCGGCCGTCCTTGCCGGAGCCCGGAACGGTCGAAGCGTCGATGCCGCTCTCGGCCGAAATCTTGCGCACGGACGGGGCGAGCGGCGCATCGGCCGGCGGCGCCTTCGCCGCGGCGGCAGCAGCCGGAGCCGCAGCGGCGGGCGCCGGAGCAGCAGCGGGCTTGGCGGGCGCGGCGGCGGGCTTGGCCGCGCCGGCGCCATCAGTGATCTGGCCGAGCAGCGCGCCGACCGCGACGGTCGTGCCATCGGCGGCAATGATCTCGCTCAGCGTGCCGGCCGAGGGCGCCGGGACTTCGATGGTCACCTTGTCGGTCTCGAGCTCCACCAAGGGCTCGTCGACGGCGACGGCATCGCCGGCCTTCTTGAACCAGCGGCCGATGGTGGCCTCGGTGACGGATTCGCCGAGCGTCGGCACACGAATTTCAGTCATGGTCTTTTCCTTAAGGGATCGCAGTCGCGGACAGGAATTCATACGTCATGCCCCGCGAAGGCGGGGCATCCGGTACTCCGCGACGTTCGTTCTGATCACGAAGTTCACGGCGTACTGGATTGCCCGCCTTCGCGGGCAATGACAGTCTTAAAAACTTCTCAGCTCAATGCTTCGTCCAGGAACGCCTTCAGCTGCGCCTGATGCTTGGACATCAGACCAGTGGCGGTCGCGGCGGAAGCGGCGCGGCCGACATAACGCGGACGCCGGCTCGCACCGTTCACCTGGTTCAGCACCCATTCCAGATAGGGCTCGATGAAGTGCCAGGCACCCATGTTGCGCGGCTCTTCCTGGCACCAGATCATTTCCGCCTTCTTGAAGCGGGACAGCTCGGCCACCAGCGCCTTCAGCGGCACCGGATAGAGCTGCTCGACGCGCATCAGATAGATGTCGTCGATGCCACGCTTCTCGCGCTCCTCGTACAGGTCGTAATAGACCTTGCCCGAGCAGAGCACGATGCGGCGGATCTTCTCGTCCGGAACGAGCTTGATCGGCTCGTTCGGCAGCATCTGGGCGTCATCATAGAGGATGCGGTGGAAGGTCGTTCCCTTCGCCAGCTCCTCGAGCCGCGAGACCGCGCGCTTGTGGCGCAGCAGCGACTTCGGCGTCATCATGATCAGCGGCTTGCGGATCTCGCGATGCAGCTGGCGGCGCAGCACGTGGAAGTAATTCGCGGGCGTGGTCGGATAGACCACCTGCATGTTGTCTTCCGCGCACATCTGCAGGTAACGCTCGAGGCGCGC
The DNA here is from genome assembly GCF_004114955.1 of Bradyrhizobium guangzhouense. Lineage (NCBI taxonomy): Bacteria > Pseudomonadati > Pseudomonadota > Alphaproteobacteria > Hyphomicrobiales > Nitrobacteraceae > Bradyrhizobium > Bradyrhizobium guangzhouense. Next base: position 472,466 of record NZ_CP030053.1, on the reverse strand, counting down.
CGAGGAGTGCTCCGGTCCCTGGCCCTCATAGCCGTGCGGCAAGAGGCAGACGAGGCCGGACATGCGCAGCCATTTGCGTTCGCCCGAGGAGATGAACTGGTCGAACAGCACCTGCGCGCCGTTGGCGAAGTCGCCGAACTGGGCTTCCCACAAGGTCAGCGTGTTCGGCTCGGCGAGCGAATAGCCGTATTCGAAGCCGAGCACGGCTTCTTCCGACAGCAGCGAGTTGATGACCTCGTAATGGCCCTGCTCGTTGCCGAGATGGTTGAACGGCGTGTAACGGCTCTCGTCCTCCTGGTCGATCAGGACCGAGTGGCGCTGCGAGAAGGTGCCACGCTCCGAATCCTGGCCGGACAGGCGGACGTGGTGGTTTTCCGCAAGCAGCGTGCAAAACGCCAGCGCTTCGCCGGTCGCCCAGTCGATGCCGTTGCCACTGTCGATCGCCTTCGCACGGTTCTCCAGGAAACGCTGGATGGTGCGGTGAACGCGGAAACCATCCGGCACCTTGGTGATCTTACGGCCGATGTCCTTGAGGACGGGCAGATCGACGCCGGTGACGCCGCGGCGCGCATCCTCTTCCTGATCGGCGATCTTGAAGCCCGCCCACTTGCCGTCGAGCCAGTCGGCCTTGTTCGGCTTGTAGGAGGTGCCGGCCTCGAACTCGGCATCGAGGCGCGCGCGCCAGTCGGCCTTGGCCTTGTCGACCTCGCCCTCGGTCATCACGCCTTCGCTGATCAGGCGGCGGGCGTAGAGCTCGAGCGTCGACGGATGCGCCGCGATCTTCTTGTACATCACCGGCTGGGTGAACGCCGGCTCGTCGCCCTCGTTGTGGCCATGCCTGCGATAGCAGAACATGTCGATGACGACGGGCTTGTGGAATTTCTGCCGGAACTCGGTCGCGACCTTCGCCGCGAACACCACCGCTTCCGGATCGTCGCCGTTCACGTGGAAGATCGGCGCGTCGATCATCTTGGCGACGTCGGACGGATACGGCGAGGAGCGCGAGTAGCGCGGATAGGTGGTGAAGCCGATCTGGTTGTTGACGATGAAGTGCACGGAGCCGCCGGTACGGTAGCCCTTCAGGTCCGACAGACCGAAACATTCGGCGACCACGCCCTGGCCCGCGAACGCCGCGTCGCCGTGCATGAGCAGCGGCATCACCGAGATGCGCTGATCCGGCGGATCGCCGTGCTGGTCCTGCTTCGCGCGCACCTTGCCGAGCACGACGGGATCGACGATCTCGAGATGCGAGGGGTTGGCGGTCAGCGACAGATGGATGCGGTTGCCGTCGAACTCGCGGTCCGAGGAGGCGCCGAGGTGATACTTGACGTCGCCGGAGCCTTCGACCGCGTCGGGGTTGGCCGAGCCGCCCTTGAATTCGTGGAACAGCGCGCGATGGGCCTTGCCCATCACCTGCGTCAGCACGTTGAGGCGGCCGCGATGCGGCATGCCCAGCACGATTTCCTTCACGCCGAGATTGCCGCCGCGCTTGATGATCTGCTCGAGCGCGGGGATCAGCGATTCACCGCCATCGAGGCCGAAGCGCTTGGTGCCGGTGAACTTGGTGTCGCAGAATTTTTCGAAGCCCTCGGCCTCGACCAGCTTCATCAGGATGGCGCGCCGGCCTTCGCGGGTGAAGGAGATTTCCTTGTCCGGACCCTCGATGCGCTCCTGGATCCACGCCTTCTGCGCGGCATTACTGATATGCATGAACTCGACGCCGAGCGTCTGGCAGTAGGTGCGCTCGCAGATCGCGGTGATCTCACGCAGGCTGCCATATTCGAGGCCGAGGACGTGATCGAGGAAGATCTTGCGGTCGAAATCGGCTTCCGTGAAGCCGTAGGTGCGCGGATCGAGCTCTTCACGGTTGCGCGGGGCCTCGATGCCGAGCGGGTCGAGCTTGGCGTGGAAGTGGCCGCGCATGCGGTAGGAGCGGATCAGCATCAGGGCGCGGACAGAGTCGCGCGTTGCCTGAAGCAGGTCGGCGGAGGAGATGTCGGCGCCCTTGGCCTGCGCCTTCGCGGCGATTTTGGTGCCGACCGCCTTCTCGACCTCGGCCCAGTTGCCGTCGAGCGCCGAGGTCAGGTCGTCCTTTGGGGTCAGCGGCCAGTTGTCGCGCTCCCAGGACGGGCCCTCGGCGTTCTTCCGGACGTCGGCGGGTTGGTCGTTGAGGCTCTTGAAGAACTCCTGCCACTCGGCGTCGACCGAGGACGGATCCTTCTCGTAGCGGGCGTAGATTTCGTCGATGTAGGTGGCGTTGGTGCCCTGCAAAAACGAAGAGAGGGCAAAGGCTGCGTTCGCGTCCTGGCGAGACATACTGGGTTCCTGGCGATTTCGGTTCGCGCATAACAAACGGCGCTGGCGTCGGGCTCCCCGGCAGAGGCCCGACGCGATTGGCACCATTTACCCTATTTGCTGCGAAACTTCGCCCGGAAAAGCACGAAGGAGTGAATTAGCCTTTCAATTTTTCGGCAAGCGTATGGCCGAGGCGGGCCGGCGACGGAGACACTGTAATCCCTGCGGATTTCATCGCCTCGGTCTTGGAGCCGGCATCGCCCTTGCCGCCCGAGATGATCGCGCCGGCATGGCCCATGCGGCGGCCGGGAGGTGCGGTGACGCCCGCGATGAAACCGACCATCGGCTTCTTGCGGCCGCGCTTGGCCTCGTCCTTGAGGAACTGGGCTGCGTCTTCCTCGGCGGAACCGCCGATCTCGCCGATCATGATGATCGACTCGGTCTTGGGGTCGGCCAGCAGCATTTCGAGGACGTCGATGAACTCGGTGCCCTTGACCGGGTCGCCGCCGATGCCGACCGCGGTGGTCTGGCCGAGACCTTCCTGGGAGGTCTGGAACACGGCTTCATAGGTCAGCGTGCCCGAACGAGAGACGATGCCGACCGAGCCGGTCTTGAAGATGTTGGCCGGCATGATGCCGATCTTGCACTCGCCGGCGGTCATGACGCCCGGGCAGTTCGGCCCGATCAGGCGCGACTTCGAGCCGGCGAGCGAGCGCTTCACCCGCACCATGTCGATAACGGGGATGCCTTCGGTGATGCAGACGATCAGCGGGATCTCGGCGTCGATGGCCTCGCAGATCGCGTCCGCGGCACCCGGCGGCGGCACGTAGATCACCGACGCATCCGCGCCGGTCTTCTCGCGCGCCTCGCGCACGGTGTCGAACACCGGCAGGTTCAGATGGGTCGAACCGCCTTTGCCCGGCGAGGTGCCGCCGACCATCTTGGTGCCGTAAGCAATCGCAGCCTCGGAATGGAAGGTGCCGTTCTTGCCGGTAAAGCCCTGGCAGATGACCTTGGTGTTCTTGTCGATCAGGATGGACATGAGGTCTGCTTTCGCGAAACTAACGGAGTGAGAGGGTCAGTGGATGCGGCGGTAGACGCCGGTGAGCACGTCGGTCCAGCCTTCCGCATCCGGCGAGAACTGGATCTTCAACGAGTAAGAGACATCGTCGATGATCTCGTAGACGTGGCGCGCATTGCCGCGGAGCGAGCCGCGCACCAGCGTCAGGGTGTTGCCGACCCATCCGCCGGAAGCGGGCGAGGGCGGCGTGTAACCGAGCGAGTCGTACCAGAACAATTTGTAGGTCCGGTCGTCGCGGTCGTAAGTGAAGAGGCCGTGGGTGGCGAAGGCCTGCTTGCCGTCGCGCATCTGCACCGAGTCCTGGATCAAATAGAACCCGTTGAGATCCATGCGCGCGACGGTACGCGAAGTGGCCGGCCCGCCCGCAGTCCAGCGCGACGGGAAGACCATCTCTTCGCCATTCCATTCGCCGGCGAACGCGGCGAGACGCGCATGCTCTGCAAGTGGGGATGATGCGGAAAGATGGTCCTGGGCCATGGCCTTAGCCTCCCTTGACGGCCTTCACGATCTTCTGCGCGGCGTCGTCGAGATTGTCCGCCGGCACCACGTTCAGGCCGGATTCGCGGATGATCTTCTTGCCGAGCTCGACATTGGTGCCTTCGAGGCGAACCACCAGCGGCACGCTGAGGCCGACTTCACGAACCGCAGCCGTGACGCCCTCGGCGATCACGTCGCACTTCATGATGCCGCCGAAGATGTTGACCAGGATGCCCTTCACGTTGGGATCGGCGGTGATGATCTTGAACGCGGCCGCGACCTTCTCCTTGCTGGCGCTGCCGCCGACGTCGAGGAAGTTCGCCGGCGCCATGCCGTAGAGCTTGATGATGTCCATCGTCGCCATGGCAAGACCGGCGCCGTTGACCATGCAGCCGATATTGCCGTCGAGGGTGACGTAGTTGAGGTCGTACTTGGACGCCTCGATTTCCTTGGCGTCTTCCTCGGTCTCGTCGCGCAGCGCGAGCACTTCGGGATGACGGAACAGCGCGTTGTCGTCGAACGACACCTTGGCGTCGAGCACGCGGAGCTGGCCCTGCTTGGTCACGACCAGCGGGTTGATTTCCAGCATCGACATGTCCTTGGCGACGAAGGCCGCATAGAGCTGCGCGGTGAGCTTTTCCGCCTGCTTGGCGAGATCGCCCGACAGCTTCAGCGCGTTGGCGACGGTGCGGCCGTGATGGCCCATGATGCCCGTGGCGGGATCGACCGAGAAGGTCACGATCTTCTCGGGGGTGTTGTGCGCGACGTCCTCGATGTTGACGCCGCCTTCGGTCGAGACGACGAAGGAGACGCGCGAGGTCTCGCGGTCGACCAGGATCGAGAGATAGAATTCCTTGTCGATGTCCGAGCCGTCCTCGATGTAGAGGCGATTGACCTGCTTGCCGGCGGGGCCGGTCTGCACGGTCACGAGAGTCGCGCCCAGCATCTGCTTGGCGAATTCGGAGACCTCGGCGGCCGACTTGGCGATGCGGACGCCGCCCTTGTCGCCAGCCGAGGCTTCCTTGAATTTGCCCTTGCCGCGACCGCCCGCATGGATCTGGCTCTTCACCACATAGACCGGACCGGGCAGCGCCTTCGCGGCGGCTTCCGCGTCAGCAGCCTTGAGAACCGGAACGCCCTTGGAGATCGGTACGCCGAACTCACCCAGCAGCGCCTTGGCCTGATATTCATGAATATTCATATGGTCGCTCCCTGAACCCGCGGGCGGTGACCCCATGGGCCCACCTCAGTCTTGTGGCTGGCATACCATATACCACAGGAACTGCAACCTGGATTCTTTGACATCGGAAATCTCGGGTCCGGAACCCGCCCAGCCTTCAGCAAGGGTTGCAGCCGGGTCCGGAAGTGAAACCGCCGAAGACCTGACTTCGGTCTTCGGCGGGATTGTTTGCGTCTTAGCGGCCGAGAAGATCGGGCGCGATCTTCTTGCAGGCATCGACCAAGCCCTGCACCGCGCCGACCGACTTGTCGAAGGCCTCGCGGTCCTTGCCTGCGAGCTCGATCTCGACGACGCGCTCGACGCCCTTGGAGCCGATCACGACGGGCACGCCGACATACATGTCCTTCACGCTGTACTCGCCGTTGAGATAGGCGGCGCAGGGCAGCACGCGCTTCTTGTCGCGCAGATAGCTCTCGGCCATCGCGATGGCCGAGGCGGCCGGGGCGTAGAAGGCCGAACCGGTCTTGAGCAGGTTGACGATCTCGGCGCCGCCGTTGCGGGTGCGATCGACGATCTCGTCGAGGCGCGCCTGCGAGGTCCAGCCCATCTTGACGAGGTCGGGCAGCGGAATGCCGGCGACGGTCGAGTACTTCACCAGCGGCACCATGGTGTCGCCATGGCCGCCGAGCACGAAGGCGGTGACGTCTTCGACGGAGACGTTGAATTCGTCGGCGAGGAAGTAGCGGAAGCGCGCGGAGTCGAGCACGCCGGCCATGCCGACAACCTTCTTGTGCGGCAGGCCCGATGCCTTCTGCAGCGCCCAGACCATCGCGTCGAGCGGGTTGGTGATGCAGATGACGAATGCGTCGGGAGCGTACTTCTTGATGCCGGCACCGACCTGCTCCATGACCTTCAGGTTGATGGAGAGGAGGTCGTCGCGGCTCATGCCCGGCTTGCGCGGCACGCCGGCGGTGACGATGCAGACCTTGGCGTTGTCGAGGGCTTCGTAGGAATTCGCGCCGGTGTAGTGCGCGTCAAAACCGTCGACCGGCGAGGACTGCGCGATGTCGAGCGCCTTGCCCTGCGGCACGCCCTCGGCGATGTCGAACATCACGACGTCGCCCAGTTCTTTCAGGCCGATGAGGTGAGCCAGCGTTCCGCCGATCTGGCCGGAGCCAATCAAAGCAATCTTGTCGCGCGCCATGTGAACCTGTCCTTTAGACACGTGAGGAGGGAAAAACTGAATGGGTGGTTATCCCTTTCGCCTCCCCCGTTCAAGTCGCCCAATGCCCAATTGTCGGGCTTGGCGAGATCGCGAGCAGCATACCCGCTCCGTCATTCCGGGATGCGCCGACAGGCGCAGGCCCGGGATCCATCGGGCGGCAGAGTTTGTGGCGCGATGGATTCCGGGCTCGCGACTTCGTCGCGCCCCGGAATGACAGCGGTACCTTCGGCGAGAATAGGACTTAAGTCTCGACCAGGCCCTTGGTGGAGCCGCTGGCGGTGGAATCCTTGCGGCCGTGAGGCAGCGCCAGATAGGATTCAGAGCTCATCTCGATCAGGCGCGACGACGTCCGCTTGAACTCCATGGCCTCGGTGCCTTCATGGGCGAGATACAGCGAGATCGGGTTCGCATCGGCAGAGGCCATCAGCTTCACGGCATTGTCATAGAGCGTGTCGATCAGCGTGATGAAACGCTTGGCGGCGTTGCGCTGGGAGAAGTCCATCACTGGAATATGGTCGACCAGGATGGTGTGATAGTCGTGCGCCAGCCTGAGGTAGTCGGATGCGCCCAGCGGCTTCTCGCAGAGATCGGCGAAGGCAAAGCGCGCCACGCCATGGGCCGAACACGGCACGTGCAGGATGCGGCCCTTGATCTGGATGTCGCGTGACTTGCATTTGGCATTGCCCGTCATTTTCGCCCAGGCACGATTGAGCGCGGCGTCGGCATCGCCATCGGCAGGCGTCAGCCACATCGGCACGCCCTGCAGTTTCTCCAGCCGGAAGTCGGTGCGCGCGTCGAGCCGCGAGACGTCCATGTGGTCGGTGATCTGCTTGATGAAGGGCAGGAACAGCGCGCGGTTGAGACCGCCCTTGTAGAGATCATCGGGCGCGACGTTGGAGGTTGCGACAACGACGGTGCCGAGCTCGAACAGTTTTGCGAACAGGCGCCCCAGGATCATCGCGTCCGCGATGTCGGTGACGTGGAATTCGTCGAAGCAGAGCAGCCAGCTCTCCTCGAAGATCGCTTGCGCCGTCAGCGCGATGACGTCGCCATCGGGGATCTGCCCGCGCGCGATACTCTGGCGGTAGTCGTAGATGCGCTCGTGCACGTCGGCCATGAATTCGTGGAAATGCGCGCGCCGCTTGTGCTCGACATTCGAGTGCTGGAAGAACAGGTCCATCAGCATGGTCTTGCCGCGTCCGACCTCGCCATGGATGTAGAGCCCGCGCGGCGCCTCGTCCTTATCGCCGCCGCTGAACAGGCGGGCGAGCAGGCCCTGCTTGCGCTTGGGGCTGTAGTTCGCGAGCCGCAGGTCGAGCGCCGTATAGGCTTCGGCGACTTCGGCCTGCGCGGCATCGGCCTCGATCGCTCCGGACGCGATCTGGGCCTGATAAGCTTCGCTGAAGGAGGAGTCTGGGGTGGAGAGCATCGCCCTTTACCGCCAGAGACCGGCGGAAATTGCAACAGTGTATTGGCGCAACGGCTCATGCGCACCTGCCCTCAGCGGACAGATCCTGCATGGATGCGAAGCCTCGCGCGGGTGCATCACGAGGTCCGGCCGACGGATCAATTCTTGCGCTTAGCTTGGGTAGAATATACCTATTAAGGAACCAAGGAACCTCTCATGGCGCTTAGCATCAAGGACCCTGAAACGGAGCAGTTGGCGCGGAGTCTGGCGCAATTGACCGGCGAGAACATCACGACAGCGACCAAGCGGGCCATCGAGGAGCGGTTGCGTCGGCTCGGCGGTCAAACTCACAAAGACGCGCTGCTTCAAGACATGGCCGAAATCAGGAAGCGCTGGAGCGAAATGCGCGTCCTGGATGACCGCACGTCTGAGGAGATCGTCGGATACGATGAGAATGGATTGCCGCGCTGATGGTAATCGATACGTCGGCGATCGTGGCAATCGCGTTCAACGAAGACGATGCAGCGGATATGGAGCGACTGATCGTGGACGATCCGGTCCGCCTGATCTCTGCAGCAACGGTGCTTGAAGCAACGATGGTGATCGAGACTCGGCTAGGTGATGCGGGCGGGCGCGAGTTCGATCTGTGGCTCGTCAAGGTCGGCGCCGAGATCGTGGCAGTCGATGCCGGCCAGGCCGATGCAGCACGGCGAGCTTGGCGGCGCTACGGGAAAGGGCGACATGTTGCATCGCTCAACTATGGGGATTGCTTCTCTTACGCGCTGGCTGTGACGCGCAGCGAACCGCTGCTGTTCAAAGGCGCGGACTTTGCGAAGACCGACGTCAGCCGATCGAGCGTGGCGCCACGGCGCTAGTGGGCCGAGATAAAGAGCTCACTCACACAGCTCGTAAGCGTCCTCGACCACATACGGGCCGCCGCCGGTCGATGCGCGCGAGGAGAACAGCACGAAACGCTCCGCCATGAAGGCCTTGCTCGGGAAGTAGCCGCGGATCGAGAGATAGTCGGCGACGTCGCGGTCGGTGGCGTCGTGCAACCGGGCCAGCGTGACATGCGGAATGAATTTGCGCCCTTCCGGATCGAGACCGATCCGCTGCATCATGCGTTCGAGCTCGGCCTGCAGATCCATCAGCGGCTTGCTCGGTGCGATGGTGGCGACCACCGCGCGCGGCTTGCGGCCGCCGAAGCTCTGCAAGCCCTGCACCTTCACTTCGAAGGGCTTGCGATCGACGCGAAACAACATCGACGCGATCTCGTTGGCGGAGGCGCCATCGATATCGCCGATGAAGCGCAGAGTGACGTGATAATTTTCGGGATCGATCCACCGGGCGCCGGGGAGGCCACCTCGCAAGTTGGAAAGCGACTGGCCGATCTCGGCCGGAATTTCCAGACCAGTGAACAAACGCGGCATCGTTTCGTACTCCCGATGCTTGGGTACAGTCCTCTGGGAAAGGACCCTATCCAAATTAGAGCCGGCGACGAATCACCGGTACCCTGATTCCTATCGCAGTTGTGTGACTCTGCGAAGTGTTGCCAAGGCTACACCGGGAAAACCCCGGGTGTTAGGGTTAGCATTGCCTGCTTTTCAACGGCGTTGCTCGCCGATCGTGCGCACGAATGCCTCCACGGTGGGCAGCATCTTGTCGACGACGATGTCGACGCCTTCAGCGGTCGGATGAATGCCGTCGGCCTGATTGAGCTTGGCATCTGCCGCGACGCCGTCGAGGAAAAACGGATAGAGCGGCACGTCGAACTGTTTCGCCAGTTCCGGATAAATCGAATTGAAGCGCGCGCCGTAGTCCGCGCCGAAATTCGGCGGCGCCAGCATGCCACACAACATCACGGCGATCTTGCGCGCCTTGAGACGCTGAACGATGTCGGTCAACGCCGCCCGCGTCAAGTCAGGGTCGATGCCGCGCATCGCATCGTTGGCGCCGAGCTCGACGATCACACCCTCGGTTCCCTCGGGCACTGACCAGTCGAGCCGGTCGCGGCCGCCGGACGCGGTGTCGCCCGACACACCGGCATTGGTCATGTCGACCACTATGCCCTTGGCCTGCAAGGCTTTTTGCAGCTTGGCGGGAAACGCGTCCTGGCCCGGCAGGCCAAGACCGGCACTCAAGGAATCGCCGAGAACGACAAGCTTGATCGGTTTTGCCACGTCGGCCCGGGCCGGATCGGCGAGCGTCATCAAAGCGAGCATCAACACGGCTATGTGCATGAACAATCCGTAACGCCTCTCGACCGCGCTATCGGACTTGCCATATGACCGGACCATGGACACTCACATCTCTCCTTCTTCGCTTGCCGCGACGACCGCGGACACCATCGCCATCTCCAACGTCAACCTCTCATTGGGGTCGGGGGCAGCTCGCGTTCACATCCTCAAGGATATCAGCTTGCGCGTCGGCTCGGGGGAGACGATCGGCCTGATCGGCCCGTCAGGCTCGGGCAAATCCACGCTGCTGATGGTGATGGCGGGGCTGGAGCGTCCTGATAGTGGAGAGGTGGTGGTGTCAGGCACGCCTTTCAATGCCCTCGACGAGGACGCGCTGGCCCGCTTCCGCGGCCGCCAGGTCGGCATCGTCTTCCAGTCCTTCCATCTGATCCCGACCATGACGGCGCTGGAGAACGTCGCGGTGCCGCTCGAGCTCGCCGGCAACCCTGATGCCAACAAGCGCGCGGCCGAAGAGCTGCAATCGGTCGGGCTCGGTGATCGCCTGCATCATTATCCGACGCAGCTCTCGGGCGGCGAGCAGCAGCGCGTGGCGCTGGCGCGCGCGCTGGCGCCCGATCCCGCCATCCTCGTCGCGGACGAGCCGACCGGCAATCTCGACGAAGCCACGGGAAAACAGATCGTCGATCTGCTCTTCACCAAGCACGCGGAGCGCGGCATGACCCTGGTGCTGGTCACGCACGATTCCTCGCTGGCGCATCGCTGCGATCGCGTCATCCGCCTGCGCTCGGGCCGCATCGACACGCAGACGACCAACGCATGAGCGTCGCCATCGAACCGTTTGCGAAGCCGAACGGCGTCGCGCTGTCGCTGCGTTATGCCTTGCGCGAATTGCGCGGCGGCTTGCGCGGCTTTTACGTCTTCATCGCCTGCATCGCGCTCGGCGTGATGGCGATATCGGGCGTCGGCTCGGTGTCGGCGAGCCTCAGCGATGGTCTCGCCGGCGAGGGCCGCACCTTGCTCGGCGGCGATGTGTCGTTCGTGCTGTTCCAACGCGAAGCGAAACCCGAAGAAGTCGCCTTCCTGCGTTCGCGCGGCACCGTCTCCGTGGCCGCGACCTTGCGCGGCATGGCGCGCTCGGCCGACGGCAAGCTGGCGCTGGTCGAGATGAAGGCCGTCGACGACACCTATCCGATGCTCGGCCAATTGACGCTGGCGCCACAGCTGCCGCTGAACGACCTGCTCGCGGAGAGGGACGGCGCGTTCGGAGCGGCCGCCGATCCGACGCTGCTGGCGCGGCTGTCGCTCAAGATCGGCGACCGCGTCACCATCGGCTCGGCCACCTTCCAGATCCGCAGCGCCGTCGAGGCCGAGCCCGACAAGCTCGCCGGGGGCATCGGCTTCGGTCCGCGCTTCCTGATCAGCGAGGCCGCCCTGCGCGCCACCGGTCTGATCCAGCCCGGCAGCCTGGTGCGTTGGGTCTACCGTGTAAAACTGCCTGACACCGCCAACAGCGACCGCGCCACCGACGCCTTCATCGCGGACGCGCGCAACGCCGCGCCGGAGGCCGGCTGGGAGGTGCGCAGCCGTTCCAATGCATCGCCGCAGCTCGAACGCAATATCAGCCGCTTCACGCAGTTCCTGACCCTGGTCGGCCTCGCCGCGCTTTTGGTCGGCAGCGTCGGCGTCGCCAACGCCGTGAAGAGCCACATCGACCGCCGGCTCGAGGTGATCGCGGCCTTCAAGGCCGTCGGCGCCACGGGGCGGGACGTGTTCGGCATCTATCTCGCGCAAGTCGTTCTGCTCGCCGCGATCGGCTCGGTGATCGGCCTCGCGCTGGGTGCTGCGATGCCTTTCGCCATCGTCGGCCTGTTCGGGAAGCTGCTGCCGCTGCCGGTGGTGCCGGCCGTGCATGCGAACGAGCTCGCGCTGGCCTTCGTCTATGGTCTTTTGACCGCGCTCGCCTTCGGCCTGTGGCCGCTCGGACGCGTCCACGACGTGCCCGTGGCGGCGCTGTTCCGCGACACCATCGCCGCCGAATGGCACCGGCCGCGGCTGGGCTATCTCGTGTTCATGGGTGTCGTCGTCGCGCTGCTGGTTGCCGTGGTGATCGGCCTGTCCTTCGACAAGCGCATCGCTGCGGTGTTCGTGGTCTCCTCGGTCGTCGTGTTCGCGGTGCTGCGCGCGGTTGCCGCGCTGCTGATGGCAATCGCGCGAAAACTGCCGCGCACGCGCTTCACCATGCTGCGGCTGGCGATCGCCAACATTCATCGGCCGGGCGCGCTGACGCCGTCCGTCGTGCTGTCGCTCGGCCTCGGCCTCGCCGTGCTCGTCACCATCACCCAGATCGACGGCAATCTGCGCCGGCAGTTCCTCGCCGCGCTGCCAGACCGCGCGCCGTCGTTCTACTTCATCGACATTCCGAGCACGCAGGCCGGCCCGTTCGACGATTATCTGCGCCAGATCGCGCCGGGCGCGAAGGTCGAGGATGTGCCGATGCTGCGCGGACGCATCGTCGCCGCCCGCGGCGTCCGTGCCGAGGACCTCAAGCCCACCACGGACTCCGAATGGGTGCTGCAGAGCGACCGCGGCCTGACCTATACCGGCGAGTTGCCGAAGGGCTCCAAGGTGGTCGAGGGCGAATGGTGGGGCGCCGACTATTCCGGCCCGCCGTTGGTCTCGATGGAAAAGAGGATCGCCGACGGGCTCTCCCTGAAGCTTGGCGACGAAATCGTCGTCAACGTGCTCGGCCGCGACATCCCGGCGAAAATCGGCAATCTCAGGACCATCGACTGGCAAGGACTCGGCATCAATTTCGTGCTGGTGTTCTCGCCCAATGCCTTCAAAGGCGCGCCGCATACCCACATCGCGACACTGACCGAAGCCGGCGGCAATGCGACCGGCGACGGCAAGATCATCAAGCAGGTCGCGGATGCTTACCCGATGGTGACGAGCGTTCGCGTGCGCGAGGTGATGGAGACGGTCGGCGCGGTCGTGACTAATCTCGCGCTCGCGATCCGCGGCGCCAGCGCCGTGACGCTGATCTCGGCGATCCTGGTGCTGGGCGGCGCACTCGCCGCCGGCCATCGCCACCGCGTCTATGATGCGGTGATCCTGAAGACGCTGGGCGCGACGCGGTTGCGGCTGCTCGGCGCCTATGCGCTCGAATATCTGCTGATCGGGTTCGCCACTGCCGTGTTCGGCGTGATCGCCGGCAGCATCGCGGCCTGGTTGATCGTGACGCGGCTGATGACGCTGACTTTCGTCTGGCAGGCCGCAAGCGCCGCCGGCGTGGTGGCCGCCGCCCTGGTCGTCACCGTCGGGCTCGGCCTTGCGGGAACGCTGCTGGCGTTGAACAAAAAGCCCGCCACGGTGTTGCGGAATTTGTGACAAAAGGTAGCGACCAGCCGCACGGGAGCGGAATCGCGCGATTCCCGCGGTTAACCACGTTTGCTTGTCAGGCTCACGTCAGGATTGCGCGGGAAGGGCGACATTCGGCCGCGCGTGGACCGTTGCAGCGGATGTGTTAGTTTCCCACATATCGGATGGGTTCGGAGCCCCGATTGTTAGCCAAATTTAATGTCGGCAGGCATCGGTATCCGAGATAGAATTTGACGAACCGGCGGCATGGCGACCCCCATGCCAGACCGGGCAACCAACGGGAATTCGACCATGTCGGACCTAGACCGCAATTACGCTTCTCCTTTCGGCCGGGCCGCCGGGCGTGTTGACGCCGCGACGGTCGATGCCGGTCTGCGCGCCTACATGCTGCGCATCTACAATTACATGAGCATTGGCCTCGCCATCACCGGCCTCGCCGCGCTCGGAGTTTACATGGCTGCCGTCACCGACGTTCCGACCCCGGAAGCCGTCCGTGTCGGCAAGCTGTTCCTGACGCCGTTCGGCTACGCGATGTTCGTGAGCCCGCTGAAATATCTGTTCATGCTGGCGCCGCTCGCCATGGTGTTCGTGATCTCGGCCGGCATCAACCGCCTGGCTCCCTCGACCGCCCAGATCCTGTTCTGGGTGTTCTCGGCGCTGATGGGTATCTCGCTGTCCTCGATCTTCCTGGTGTACACCCACACCTCGATCGTGCGGGTGTTCTTCATCACCGCGGCGACGTTCGGCGCGCTGAGCCTCTATGGCTACACCACCAAGCGTGACATGACCGGCATGGGCTCGTTCCTGTTCATGGGCCTGATCGGCATCATCATCGCGAGCTTGGTGAACCTGTTCCTGGCCAGCACGGCGCTGCAGTTCATCGTGTCGGTGGTCGGCGTCCTGGTGTTCGCGGGCCTCACCGCCTGGGACACCCAGCGGCTGAAGAACGACTACATCTACGGCTACGCCTCGGCCGGCGGCGACATCGCCGAGCGCGCGGCGATCTCTGGTGCGCTGTCGCTGTACTTGAACTTCATCAACCTGTTCACGCTGCTGCTGCAGCTCCTCGGCCAGCGCGACTAAGCGATAGACCCGAGGGAACGGACACGAGCCCCGGCCGAAAGGCCGGGGTTTTTGTTTGCGGCATCTCGCCATGCGGAAATGCCGTTGCTCGCACCAAAGCCCCTGCTAATCTCGCCTCCATGTCCACACCTGAAATCAGGCCCACTGTCGAGGCCGACCTCCCCGCCATCACCGCCATCTACCAGCAGGCTGTCCGCGAGGGCACCGCGACGTTCGAGCTTGATCCGCCTGATCTCGCCGAGATGACGCGCCGCTATCGCGCGCTGGTCGACGGGGGCTATCCCTATTTCGTAGCCACCATCGACAGCCGCCTCGCCGGCTATGCCTATGCCGGCGCCTACCGGCCGCGCCCGGCCTATCGCTTCACGGTCGAGAACTCGATCTATCTCGATCCCGCCTTCCACCGCCGCGGCATCGGCTCACTGCTCCTGGAGCGGCTGATCCGCGAATGCGAGGCGCGGGGCTTTCGCCAGATGATCGCCGTGATCGGCGATTCCGCCAATGCCGGTTCGATCGGCGTGCACACCAGGGGCGGCTTCAAGATGATCGGCACGCATCCCAATGTCGGCCTGAAGTTCGGCCGCTGGCTGGATACGGTGATGATGCAGCGCGATCTCGGCCAGGGCGCGGAGACGGTGCCGGAAAAGTAATCCGGTCTCGTAGGGTGGATTAGCCTCGCGGATTGCGCAAAGCGCAAACCGTCAGGCGTAACCCACCTTGCGGCACTATCTGTGCCGCTACACCACCGCCAATTTCCGATCGATCGCCAGCAGCACGCGCTCGAGCTCGTGGCCGCGGCGCAGGATCAGGCCGGTCGCCGAGATCACGCTGTACATGCCCTGCTTGCGCGCGAGCCGCGGATCTTTCTCGATGCGGTAGATCGGCACTTCGGAGGCGCGGCGATAGACCGAGAACACCGCGCGGTCTTTCAGGAAGTCGATCGCATAGTCGCGCCACTCGCCGTCGGCGACCATGCGGCCATAGAGATTGAGAATTCGGTGCAGCTCGAGCCGGTTGAACGTCACCCGGCCGGGTTGGGCATTCGCAGCGGCGGGGCGCGCCACTGCGCGCTGCTCGCTCGGATCGGCATCCTCCGACGTCAAACTCATGGGGCGCCTCCATCGCGTCAGCATGACCGCCTCCGCGAAGACCGTCCCCGGAGCCGCGGATCATGACACCTGCATGATTGCGCCAACTGTTCCCCGCCGCAAGGGGCTCTTGCAAGGGACTCCTGAAGCGCGCCCCCTGCGGACCTGGGTTCACCTCACTGAGCGGCAGCGAATCATGACACACGCAACGGTGGAACTTCTCAGCGGCAAACCGTCACGGGATCGTTAGCAGGAATCACAGGATCGCCGCTTTTCCGCCCACCGCCTGCCGCCCTGCATTGCGAAAAGATGAGTGTGCGTTGACCCGGTCCTTTCGGTTCCGGATTCCTCAGCCCCCAGCCCCCCGGGGTCGAACAGGATCGGGTCTGTACGCGCGACAAGGAGGGCCAACGCGAGTTGGTCCTTTTTTGTTTGTGGCGGGATGTTTCCGCTCTTTCCGTCATTCCGGGGCGCGCGAAGCGCGAGCCCGGAATCCATTTCTCAGCTCGGATCGTGGATCGATGGATTCCGGGTTCGCGCCAGGAGGCGCGCCCCGGAATGACGAAGACTGATTTTGCGGAGACGATCCAGGCTTGCGTCTAGTGCAGCGACGTGTACGCCGCGCCGAGCATCGGACCGGGCTTATCGCGGCTGCCGTCCTGGACGTAGACCACCGCGCCGTCGACGCTGTCGCGCGACGTCAAATTCTCGATCGGGACGGCCCAACTTTCCGGATGTCCGTGCCAGTCGCCGACCTTGAGCAGATTGCGTACGACGTTGTGGTAGGTGATCTGCTGCCCGCGATTCTCACCGCGGCCGATTTCGATCGGCACCGATTTCATGATCGAGCAGATCCAGACCTCGCCATGCGAGACCGTCGGCTCCTTGCTCGCGGCGACCGACACGTTGATCTGCTTGCCCGCGAGCGACATCGTCACCGGCACGCTCATGATGCCCGCGCTCGTGTCGGTCTTGTCGATCGCGTTCTCGATGCCGGAGCGGTCGCTGCCGATGACATGCGCGGCGCCGTTGACCACGACCTGCGGCGTGTAGACCTCGCGGTCACCGCGCATGCGCGAATAGGCGCGCTGCCGCGCCGAGAAACGTGAATCCGCCAGCGTGTCTTTCCAGCCGAGATAATCCCAATAGTCGATCGGCATGCTCAGCGCGATGATCGAGGGGTCCTTGGCGAGATCGCCGATGACCTTGTCGGCAGGCGGGCAGGAGGAGCAGCCCTGGGAGGTGAAGAGCTCGACCACGGCGCGGGGATCGGCCTGGGCGGGGCGGATGACGGCGACGATGGCGCAGATGCCGAGTGCTCCTGACCAGAATGCTCCGGACCATCGCGAAACGAAATTAGAAGCCATCATACCAGTCATGTTGAACGTCACACAGGTAGCTCGTTGCGGGAAGATCTTATCGCCTGATGGTCACCGTAGTCTTACGGGCGCAGTACATTCAACCGTCCAGAGCAGGATTTTGCCGGCCGGGCCCATCCGAAACATACCGCAAACGTACGAAGGCGGCCTTTTGATAGGCCGCCTTCGTTTTTCCTTCTACTCACGTCGCGGTGAGCCACCGTTCACAAATTCGCGCGCTAAAGTGCGCCGAGCGCACTTTAGATTGTTGTTGGAGCATGATCTTTCCGGAAAACCGCTGCACAATTTGCGCTAACGCGGCCTTCGGGTCCGGATCATGCTCTAGGCCGCGAGCTTGCGCAGCACGTAGTGCAGGATGCCGCCGTTGCGGTAGTAATCGAGTTCGTCCAGCGTATCGATGCGGCAGAGCAGCGAAACGCGCTGCAGCGAACCGTCGCCGGACACGATCTCCGCGGTCAGCTTCTGGCGCGGCTTGAGGTCGCCGACCAGGCCACGCAGCGTGACCTTCTCGTCGCCCTTGAGGCCGAGCGACGACCAGGAGGTGCCGTCCTCGAAGGTCAGCGGCAGCACGCCCATGCCGACCAGGTTCGAACGATGGATGCGCTCGAAGCTCTGGCAGATCACGGCGCGAACACCGAGCAGACGCGTGCCCTTCGCAGCCCAGTCGCGCGAGGAGCCGTTGCCATATTCGGCACCGGCGAACACGACGAGCGGCACCTGCTCCTGCTGGTACTTCATCGCGGCGTCGTAGATCGACATCTGCTCGCCGTCCGGCCAGTGCTTGGTCAGACCGCCTTCCGGGATGTTTCCGTCCGCACCCTTCAGCATGAAGTTCTTGATGCGGATGTTGGCGAAGGTGCCGCGCATCATGACTTCATGGTTGCCGCGGCGCGTGCCGTACTGGTTGAAGTCGGCGGGACGCACCTGGTGCTCGCTGAGGTATTTGCCGGCGGGCGAGGTGAGCTTGATCGAACCGGCCGGCGAAATGTGGTCGGTGGTGATCTTGTCGCCGAACATGGCGAGGATGCGCGCCTCGACGATATCGGTGACCGGCTCCGGCTCCTTTTTCATGCCTTCGAAATAGGGCGGGTTCTGCACGTAGGTCGACGACATGTTCCAGCGATAGGTCTCGCTCTCGACCGTCTTGATCTTGCGCCAGTTGGTATCGCCCTTGAACACGTCGGCATACTTCTTCTTGAAGATCGACGCGGTCACGAACTTCTTCATGAAGGCGTTGATCTCCTTCGTCGTCGGCCAGATGTCCTTCAGATACACCGGCTTGCCGTCCTTGCCTTCGCCGAGCGGCTCGACCGCGAGGTTCTTGGTGACGCTGCCGGCGAGCGCGTGCGCGACGACCAGCGGCGGCGAGGCCAGATAGTTCGCCTGCACGTCAGGCGAGACGCGGCCTTCGAAATTGCGGTTACCCGAGAGCACGGCGGCGGCGACGATGCCGTTGTCGTTGATCGACTTCGAGATCTCCTCCGGCAGCGGACCGGAATTGCCGATGCAGGTGGTGCAGCCGAAGCCGACCAGGTTGAAGCCGACCTTGTCGAGATCGGCCTGCAGACCGGAATCGGCGAGATAGCCCGCGACCACCTGGCTGCCCGGAGCCAGCGAGGTCTTCACCCACGGCTTTGCCTTCAGGCCTTTGGCGGCGGCATTGCGTGCAAGCAAGCCTGCACCGATCAGCACGCTCGGATTCGAGGTGTTGGTGCAGGACGTGATGGCGGCGATGACGACGTCGCCATGGCCGATCTCGTAGTTCTTGCCTTCGACGGCAAAACGCTTGTTGGGCTCCTCGGCCTTCTTGTACTCGGTGCCGAGCGCGAGCGAAAAACCTTCGGCAACCGACGGCAGCGCGATGCGGCCTTCGGGACGCTTCGGGCCGGCCATCGACGGCACGACGTCTGCGAGGTCGAGCGTCAGCGTTTCCGTGAACACCGGATCGGCCGACTTGGCGGTGCGGAACAGCCCTTGCGCCTTGGCATAGGCTTGCACCAGCGCGACGCGCGGCGCGGCACGCCCCGACGTCTTGAGGTAGTCGATCGCAGCGGCGTCGACAGGGAAGAAGCCGCAGGTCGCGCCATACTCGGGCGCCATGTTGGCGATGGTCGCCTTGTCGGCGACGGAGAGGTTGTCGAGGCCCGGGCCGAAGAACTCGACGAACTTGCCGACGACGCCGAGCTTGCGCAGCATCTGCGTCACGGTCAGCACGAGGTCGGTCGCGGTGACGCCTTCCTTCATCGCGCCCTTCAGCTTGAAGCCGACGACGTTGGGCAGCAGCATCGACAGCGGCTGGCCGAGCATGCAGGCTTCCGCCTCGATGCCGCCGACGCCCCAGCCGAGCACGGCCAGACCATTGACCATGGTGGTGTGGGAATCGGTGCCGACCAGCGAGTCGGGATAGGCGACCTCGAAGGTGCCGGTCTTCTTGCCGACCGTCATCTTCTCCTTCTTGGTCCAGACCGTCTGGGAGAGATATTCGAGATTGACCTGGTGGCAGATGCCGGTGCCGGGCGGCACGACCGAGAAGTTCGAGAATGCCTTCTGGCCCCACTTCAGGAACTCGTAGCGCTCCTGGTTCTGCTTGTACTCTTCCGCGACATTCTTGGCGAAAGCCTTGTTGTCGCCGAAGAAGTTCACGATCACGGAATGGTCGATGACGAGGTCGACCGGCACCAGCGGGTTGATCTTCTCGGCATCACCACCGAGCTTCTGCATCGCGTTGCGCATCGCAGCGAGGTCGACCACGGCCGGAACGCCGGTGAAATCCTGCATCAGCACGCGGGCGGGGCGGAACGCGATCTCATGCTCCAGCGACTTCTTGCGCAGCCATTTCGAGACCGCGACGATGTCCTCTTTCTTGACCGAGCGCCCGTCCTCGTTGCGCAGCAGGTTCTCGAGCAGGACCTTCATCGAATAGGGAAGTTTCGAAATTCCCTTCAGACCATTCTTCTCGGCCGTGGGCAGGCTGTAATAGACATAGGTCTTGGCGCCGACCTTGAGGGTCTTTTTGCATTTGAAGCTGTCGAGCGAGGTCATGTAGGAAATCCCAATTGTTAGTTATACCCGGCAGGGTATTTTAACACCGTCAGCGTAGCAGGGCTGGGTCGCTTGCAGGGGCAGGTTGAGTTGCTGCATCAAGTAGTTCCGGGCTTATAGAAGCTTTCTAACCGCGCCGCCACAGCCACAACAATACCGAGCAAGTCGCGAGCCAAAAATTCTGATGCGCTACCCCAAGATTTCCTGAGGCCCGGCTGTGAACGGGTTAGTACCAGTCAAGATGCAGCTGGCCGGACGCGGGATCACCTGCGTGCGCGGCGGCCGCGAGGTGTTTTCCGGGCTCGATTTCGAGGCGGCCTCGGGCGAGGCCGTGGCAGTCGTCGGCCGTAACGGATCAGGCAAGACCTCGCTGCTCAGGCTCATCGCGGGCTTGCTCATTCCGGCTGGCGGCACGATCGTACTGGACGGGGGCGACACCGACATGACGTTGCCCGAGCAGTGCCACTATCTCGGCCATCGCGATGCGCTGAAGCCGGCGCTGAGCGTGACGGAAAATCTGTCATTCTGGGCCGAATTCTTGGGCGGCGAGCGCAGTGACGCGGCTGAAAGCCTCGCCACCGTCGGCCTCGACCATGCCACCCATTTGCCTGCGGGCTTCCTGTCGGCGGGACAGCGCCGCCGGCTGTCGCTGGCCCGGCTGCTGACGGTCCGACGGCCGATCTGGCTGCTGGATGAGCCGACCAACGCGCTGGATGCGGCCGGCCAGGACATGTTTGGCGGGCTGATGCGGGAGCATCTCGCAAGGGGCGGAATGATCATCGCGGCGACCCATGGACCGCTGGGGATCGATTCGCGGGAGTTGCGGATCGGGGGTGTGGCGTGAAGCGGAGGGACCCTCAGCTTTTCAAGCGGCCAGGCGGCGCTGTGGCGCCTTGGGCGCAGCCGTGGCCACGGGCTCCCTCGCCTCTCCCGCTTGCGGGAGAGGTCGGCGCGCAGCGCCGGGTGAGGGTTCTCTCCTCTGGGGGAGTCGTCGTTGCCGAGATACCCTCTCCCCAACCCTCCCCCGCAAGCGGGGGAGGGAGCACACCGCCCGCTGGGCATGTCGGGAGGCCCCTATGACCGCCCTCGCCGCCCTGATCCGCCGGGACATCAAGATCGCGCTCCGCGTCGGCGGCGGGGCGCTGATCGGCGTGCTGTTCTTCCTGACCGTCGTCGTCCTGATGCCGTTCGCCGTGGGCCCGGACCTGGCGCAGCTGTCGCGGCTGGGGCCGGCGATCCTGTGGCTCGGGGCGCTGCTGGCAAGCCTGCTGACGCTGGACCGGCTGTTCATGGCCGATCATGAGGACGGCTCGCTCGATTTGATCACGATGAGCCGGACGCCGCTGGAACTGGCCTGCGCCGCCAAGGCGCTGGCGCATTGGCTGGCCGCCGGCCTGCCGCTGATCGTCGCAACCCCCGTGCTCGGGCTGCTGCTCAACCTCGACATGGTCGCCACCGGCGCGGTGGCTTTGACGCTGCTGGCCGGCACGCCTGCCCTGACCTTCACCGGCATGATCGGTGCGGCGCTGGCGGTGACGCTGCATCGGGGCGGACTGTTGATGGCCGTGCTGGTGCTGCCGCTGTCGATCCCCGTGCTGATCTTCGGGGTTGCCGCCTCGCAGGCCGCCATCACGGGGCCATCGTCGTTCGGCGCGCCCTTCTCGATCCTCTGCGCCCTGTCGCTGGTCAGCCTCGTGATCGGCCCGTTCGCGGCGGCGGCGAGCCTGAAGCATGGGCTGGATTGACCTTGACCCCGATCAACTTTCGCTGCGCGCTTTCATGCTGATTGCGTGAGCGTCTCCCTGTGATTATCAGAATACCATGTCGCTGATCGACCTCGCCAACCCCACACGGTTCCTCGCGCTCTCGGCGCGGGTTCTGCCGTGGCTTGCGGCCGCGACCATCATCCTGCTCACGATCGGCCTCTATCAATCCGCCCTTGCGCCCGACGATTATCAGCAGGGCGCGACCGTGAAGATCATGTTCATTCACGTGCCCAATGCGTGGCTGTCGATGTTCGTCTGGGGCGTGATGAGCGTCGCGTCATTGGGCACGCTGGTGTGGCGGCATCCGCTCGCCGACGTCGCGGCGAAAGCTGCAGCTCCCATCGGCGCCAGCTTCACGTTCCTCGCGCTGCTGACGGGCTCGCTATGGGGCCGGCCGATGTGGGGCACCTATTGGGAATGGGATGCGCGCCTGACCTCCGTCCTGATCCTGTTCCTGATGTATCTCGGCCTGATGGCGCTGTGGCGCGCGGTGGAAGATCCCTCGCGCGCGGCGCGTGCCGCGGCGGTGCTGACGCTGGTCGGCGCGCTCAATCTTCCCATCATCAAATTCTCCGTCGATTGGTGGAACACGCTGCACCAGCCGGCCTCGGTGATGCGCATGGGCGGCTCGACGCTTGACAAGGCGTTTCTGGTTCCGCTGCTGGTGATGGCGGTCGCGTTCACGCTGCTGTTCGTCACGCTGCATGTGGCGGCGATGCGCAATGAGATCTTGCGCCGGCGCGTGCGCTCCTTGCAGATGATGCAGGCGAGCCGCGTCGCGTTTTCGAGCGAGGCAGGAAGCGGTTCTCGGCAAGAAAACGCATCGAAAGGGGTTGCATGACGATGTCGCTTGGCCCTTATGCGTCCTTCATCGTGACGTCCTATGCTGCCGCAGGCATCGTGGTCGCACTCCTGATCGGTTGGGTCATCATCGACTACCGCAATCAAACCGGACGCCTGCGCGAGCTCGAGCGTAGCGGCGTCACGCGCCGCTCGGGCCGCACCGCGACGGGCACGCCAAGAACAACGACATGAGCGATCAAACGACCTCGGCACCACCGCAGCGCCGCACTTTCCTGATGGTGCTGCCGCTGCTCGCCTTCATCGGACTTGCGGTGCTGTTCTGGTTTCGGCTCGGCAGCGGTGATCCCTCGCGGATTCCGTCCGCGCTGATCGGCCACCCCGCACCGCAGACCACGCTGCCGCCGCTGGAGGGACTGCAGGCCGACAACGCGCAGGTGCCCGGGCTCGACCCCGCCGCGTTCAAGGGCAAGGTCAGCCTTGTCAATGTCTGGGCGTCCTGGTGCGTGCCTTGTCATGATGAAGCCCCGCTCCTGACCGAACTTGCCAAGGACAAGCGCTTCCAGCTCGTCGGCATCAACTACAAGGATACGCCCGACAACGCCCGTCGCTTCCTCGGCCGCTACGGCAACCCGTTCGGCCGTGTCGGCGCCGACGCCAACGGCCGCGCCTCAATCGAATGGGGCGTCTATGGTGTGCCGGAGACATTCGTCGTCGGCCGCGAGGGCACCATCGTCTACAAGCTGGTTGGCCCGATCACGCCGGAGAATTTCCGGACGGTGTTGCTGCCGCAGATGGAAAAGGCGTTGAAGGCAGGGAGCTGACGCCGGGCCCATGTAAGCGGAGAAGCGCCTCCACACGGCTCTCATGCCCCGGCTTGACCTGACTTGACCTGGGCATCCAGTACGCCGGGGCCTCTCCGCATCTCACGACTGTCTCCGGAATACTAGATCGCCCGGTCAAGCCGGGCGATGACAGTTGAGTATGTGGATGCGCGTCAGCCGCAATGACGAACTGAGAGAGCTTACCCTTTCCGCACGTCCCCCGCCTCGGCCTCGCTGGTCTCCAGCGACACCGGCTCGACCCCATAGCGCTTGGTCAGCGGCATCTGCGCGATGGCGAAGATCATGGTGATGGGCGTGACCCCGAACACCTTGAAGTTCACCCAGAAGTCGGTGCTCTGGGTGCGCCAGACGATCTCGTTGAGCACCGCCATGCCGGCGAAGAACAGCGCCCAACGCAACGTCAGGATCCGCCAGCCCCGCGGCGTCAGATTGAACATCTGGTCGAACATCACGGCGATGAAGGAGCGACCGAACAACAGGCCGCCGCCGAGGATCGCGGCGAACAGGCCGTAGATGATGGTCGGCTTGACCTTGATGAAGGTCTCGTCGTGCAGCACCAGCGTCAGCGTGCCGAACACCAGCACGATCACGCCCGTCACGATCGCCATGATCGGGACGTGACGCGTCACCACATAGGAGGCGGCCATTGCCGCCACGATCGCGACCATGAAGGCGCCGGTGGCGGCGAACAGATTGAACTTCGCATTGACGAAGAAGAACACGAGCAGCGGACCAAGCTCGGTCGCAAGCTTGAACAGCGGATGCGGCTGGGTCTTGTCCATTACCTGACCTTTGTTGTTGTCATGCCCCGCGCAGGCGGGGCATCCAGTACGCCGCGCCGCTGGTTGTAGACCACAGGCGCCTCGGAATACTGGATCCCCCGCTTTCGCGGGGGATGACGAAAGGGACCTACGTTTCGATTCCGGCGATGGCGCGGGCGAAATCGCGCGCGGTGAACGGCGCGAGATCGTCGACGCCTTCGCCGACGCCGATGAAATGCACCGGCAATTTGAACTTTTCTGCAAGCGCCACCAGGATGCCGCCGCGTGCGGTGCCGTCGAGCTTGGTCATCACGAGGCCGGTGACGCCTGCGGTGCGATGGAAGGCCTCGACCTGCGACAGCGCGTTCTGGCCGACGGTCGCATCCAGCACGAGCAGCACCGCGTGCGGCGCCGAAGCATCCACCTTCCGGATGACGCGCACGACCTTTTCGAGCTCGTTCATCAGCTCGGCCTTGTTCTGCAGGCGACCGGCGGTGTCGATCAGCAGCACGTCGATGCCCTGCTCTTTCGCCGCCGTCAGCGCGTTGAAGGCGAGACTCGCCGAATCCGAGCCCTGCGCGCCGGCGACGACAGGCGTCCTGGTCCGTTCGCCCCAGACCTTGAGCTGCTCGATGGCCGCTGCACGAAACGTGTCGCCGGCGGCCAGCATCACCTTGCGGCCTTCGGATGCGAATTTCTGCGAGAGTTTTCCAATCGTCGTGGTCTTGCCGGAGCCGTTGACGCCGACCACGAGGATGACGAACGGCTTCCTGGCCGCATCGATCTCGAGCGGCTTGGCCACCGGCGCCAGCACCTTCTCGACCTCGGTCGCGACCACGTCCTTGACCTCGTCGGCCGAAATC
This sequence comes from Bradyrhizobium guangzhouense, assembly GCF_004114955.1. NCBI lineage: Bacteria > Pseudomonadati > Pseudomonadota > Alphaproteobacteria > Hyphomicrobiales > Nitrobacteraceae > Bradyrhizobium > Bradyrhizobium guangzhouense. The sequence goes on along the minus strand of NZ_CP030053.1, from coordinate 447,596 downwards.
GCCTTGTCGTAACGCCCGGTGCCGACGGCGTCGGCGATCCGCGCTGCGACTGACGTCCCGAGGTCGGCGCGCAGCAGCACGTCCTCGATGTCGTCGAGCATGGCGCGGTCGAGCTTGCGCTTGGTGACGAGATCGGCGACCGCGGTCCCGAGCGAGGACGAGGTGCGCTTCAGCCCGTTGGACAGGCGGCGCCACCAGCTCAGCTTGGGGGTGTCAGTGGTATCGTTCATGGTGGCGGTGTGTTAGCCGTTCCCGCGGTCAAACGAAAGTCTTGTCCGAAAGTCTCGCAATTGCTCGATGTTCCCGAATTGACCGCTGAGGAGATCCTGGGCCGCGTGCTCCACCGCGACGGCTTGATGCTGGTGATCGACAAGCCGGCCGGGCTGCCGGTGCATCGCGGCCCCAAGGGCGGGCCCAATCTGGAGGACTCCTTCGACGCGCTTCGGTTCGGCCTGCCGCGGCCGCCGGTGCTGGCCCACCGGCTGGACAAGGACACCTCCGGCTGCCTCGTGCTCGGCCGTCATCGCAAGGCCACCGCCTCGCTCGGCCTTTTGTTCAAGCATGGCAAGATCGGCAAGACCTACTGGACCGTGGTCGAGGGCGGCCCGGCCGAGGACGAGGGCACCATCGACATGCCGCTCGGCCGGCTGAACGCCGAGCGCGGCTGGTGGCAGAAGCCCGATCCGGAGGGCCAGAAGGCCATCACCAACTGGAAAGTGATGGGCCGGGGCGATGGCTTTACCTGGATCGCCATGGAACCGGTCACGGGGCGCACCCATCAATTACGGGTGCATTCGTCGGCGACCGGCTGGCCGATCTTCGGCGATAATATTTATGGCAACGGCCCGCGCTTCGGCGAGCCGAAGCTGCATCTGCATTCCCGCGAGATCGTGGTGCCGATCTCCCGGAACAAGGAGCCGGTCCGCGTGGTCGCACCGGCCCCGCCCCACATGCAAGACAAGCTCCGCGCCTGCGGCTGGAACGGGGAATAGTGGCGGCCCGGAGGCATGGTTTACGAAACGTTCAGTGCTCGTCGGTCATGATGGCGGTTGCTTAGAACAAGCCTCCCATCCGCTCAGGACGAGCAACGCGTCATGTCCACGGCCCAGCTATCGATCATCGACGAGGTCGAATCCGCGATCCGGACCGGCTCGGCGGAAAAGGGCCTGGAGACTGCCCGGCGCGTCACTGACTTGTTCCTCTCCTCCGCCGGAAGCTTCAACGACGAGCAGATCGCGCTGTTCGACGACGTGCTCGAGCGCCTGATCGGCACCATCGAGCTGCGCGCCATCGCCGATCTGGGCGCGCGCGTCGCGCTCGCCGAGATCAGCGCCCAGCTGGCGCCGATCGCGCAGGCGCCGCCCTCGGTGATCCGCCGCCTCGCCAACAATGACGAGATCCGTATCGCCGGTCCCGTGCTGCAGGAATCGGCGCGTCTTGACGATGGCGAGCTGGTGGAGATCGCCTCCAGCAAAGGCGAGCCGCATCTGCTCGCGGTCGCCGGCCGCTGGTGGTTGAAAGAGATCGTCACCGACGCGCTGCTGGCGCGGCGCTATCCGAGCGTCAGCAGGCGTCTCGCCGCTAATCCCGGCGCGCGCATGTCCGGAAAGGGATTCACTGTCATCGTCGGACAGGCCGAGCTCGATCCCGAGCTCGCAGTGAGCATCGGCATCCGCGTCGACCTGCCGTCGGACCTGCGTCGGCGATTGCTGCGTTCCGCAACTGACGCCGTTCGCACCCGTCTGCTGTCACGTGCGCCGCCCGATCTGTTCGAGGAGATCCAGAGCGCGATCGCCGCCGTCACTGTCGGCGTCGAGCGCGAGATGTCCGCTGTCCGCGATTTCGAGGGCGCCAAGCGCGCGGTCGGAAATCTCAAGGCGTCCGGCCAGCTCAACGAGGCGACACTGCTGAACTTCGCGCGACAGCGGCGCTACGAGGAAGCCGTGGCCGCGCTGGCGGCACTGTCTGGATCGACCATCGAGGTGATCCGTCCGCTGATGCAGAGCCTGCGCGAGGACGGCCTGCTGGTGCCCTGCAAGGCGGCGCAGCTGAGCTGGGAAACGACGGTCGCCGTGCTCGAGAGCCGCTTTGCCACCGGCGCGATGAAGCCGGCGGATGTTGCGAGGGCGAAGAGCAATTTCGCGCGCATGACGGCGGAGAATGCGCGGCGCACGCTCAGGTTCTGGCAGGTGCGGGCGTCGTAGAGCGCGCTGTTCGCCAAACGGTGTCATCCCCCGCGAAAGCGGGGGATCCAGTATTCCAGAGACGGTTGTGGGATACGGAAAAGCCGCGGCGTACTGGGTCGCCCGGTCCAGCCGGGCGACGACACTGACTAGGTGGCGAGCCGCTCGCCATCGCTGCCAATGATCATTCGCGGCACAACACTCCCCACACGCTCGCCCGCAATCGCCACCGGCAGATAATGCTCGGTCCGCCCCTGGCCCTCGCTCTCGATCAGCACCTCGCGCGTTGCGCCGATCTCGGCCTGCAGCCGCTGCCGCAATGCCACTTCACCCGCCGCACGCAACCGCTTCGCGCGCTCCTTGATCGCGCCGCCCGCGACCTGCGGCATCCGCGCCGCGGGCGTGCCGGGGCGTGGCGAATAGGGGAAGACATGCAGGAACGTCAGGCCGCACGCCTCGACCAGATCGAGCGAACGCGCAAACATTTCCTCGGTCTCGGTCGGAAAGCCCGCGATGATGTCGGCGCCGAACACGACATCCGGCCGCAGGCGGCGGACCTGATCGCAGAACGCGATCGCATCTTGCCGCGAATGCCGCCGCTTCATGCGTTTCAGGATCATGTCGTCGCCCGACTGGAGCGACAGATGCAGATGCGGCATCAGCCTGACGTCGTCGGCGATGGCATCGAGCAGATCGCTATCTGCTTCGATCGAATCGATCGAGGAGATGCGCAGGCGCCTCAACTGCGGCACATGCCGCAGGATCTGCTTTGTCAGCATGCCGAGCTTCGGCGCGCCCGGAAGATCCGCGCCATAGCTGGTGAGATCGACGCCAGTCAGCACGATCTCGGCATGACCACGTTCCACCAAAGTGCGCACCTGATCGACCACCGCACCCATCGGCACCGAACGCGAATTGCCGCGGCCATAGGGGATGATGCAGAAGGTGCAACGATGATCGCAACCGTTCTGCACCTCCACGAACACCCGTGGCAGGCCGCTCGCACGGCCGTCGATCAGATGCGGCGCCATCTCCTTCACGGCCATGATGTCACTGACGGCGATCTTCTCGCTGTCGCCGAGATCGAAAGCATCGCGCGCCGCGCGCCAGGCTTCGCTTCGCATCTTGTCGTCATTGCCGACGACGCGGTCGACCTCGGCCATCTCGGCGAACATCGCACTTTGCGTCTGCGCTGCGCAGCCGGTGACGACGATGCGTGCACTGGGCCGCTCACGCTTCAATTTGCGGATCGACTGGCGCGCCTGCGTCACCGCCTCATTGGTGACGGCGCAGCTGTTGATGACGATGGTGTCGGAAAGACCGGCGCCCTCGGCTTTGCCGCGGATTACCTCGGCCTCGAACGCGTTGAGGCGGCAGCCGAAGGTGACGACGTCGACGGACATCAGCCGACCGGCGCGAACAGCGCCGGATCGAAATTGCCTTCATATTCGAAGGTCGCCGTGCCCGTCATCAGCACGTGGTCGTCGCGCTCGCGCCATTCGATGCCGAGCTTGCCGCCGGGCAGCGTCATCTCGACCTTGCGCTCGGTGCGCTTCAGCCGCGCCGCCGCAACGGCGGTCGCGCAGGCGGCCGAGCCGCAGGCGCGGGTCAGCCCCGCGCCCCGCTCCCAGGTGCGCATCGTGATGTGCTCGCGATCGACGATATGGGCGAGCGTGATGTTGGCGCGATCGGGGAAAATGGGGTGATTTTCCAGCAGCGGACCGAAGCGCTCGAGATCATAGGCGTTGACGTCATCGACCCAGAAGATCGCGTGCGGATTGCCCATGCTGACCACGGAGGGCGAATGCAGGATCGGATTGTCGATCGGCCCGATCTGCAATTCGATGTAGCGGGTGTCGCGAAACTCCTCCGCCAGCGGAATGTCCTGCCAGCCAAACTTCGGCGCGCCCATGTCCACAGTGTAAAGGTCGGGCGCCGGGCCTTGCCAGGCGTTGAGCAGGCCAGCCGCGGTCTGGAAGGTCGCCGTGGTCTGCCCGCTCTTCTCGAAGATGCGGCGCACCACGCAGCGCATACCATTGCCGCAGGCGCCGGCTTCGGAGCCGTCATTATTGTAGATGCTGATGAAGGCTTCGGTGCCGTCAAGCCGCGGCTTCTGCAGCACCATGAGCTGGTCATAGGGGACACCACCCTGCGCGGACGCCACGGCGCGGGCATCATCAGGCGTGATGCGGCCCGCGGAATCGCGCATGTCGACAACGACGATCTCGTTGCCGATGCCGTTCATCTTGGCAAATGCGTGGTTGGCGAGGGCGCTCATGAAAATTCCTGAATTTCGCCTGTCTTATATGGCGATCATTGCCGGCTTGGCCAGTGATTTGCGCCCCGCGGGGCCGGGGCGCCTGCCATGACGCAGACGTCATGGGACGAATTCGGCGCTCGCGTGTTAGAACGGCGAAAGTTCGCGCGAAGAGGGACGCGCGATCGGATTTGGCCTTCGTCATTAAGGCCTTGGGGAGAATAGAATGATTGGGTTTCGTCGTCTCGCTCTCGCCGCGCTGATCCCGGCAGCGGCCGTGTCGCTTGGGCTGGCAGATGCCCTCGCGCAGACCCCGAGCCCGGCGCCCGCCGCATCTGCCAGCCCCTCACCGGCCCCGTCGGCCTCGCCATCTCCGGCCGCAAGCGCTTCGCCCGAAGCAACGCCGTCGCCGGCGGCCAGCGCCTCGCCTGCGCCCGCGGCAACACCGACCCCTGCGGCCAGCGCCTCACCGAGCCCGGCGGCACCGCCGCCCGCTGCCGCCGCCACGCCCGCCCCGGTTCAGACCGCCGATCCCTTCGGCCTGGAGACCACGCTCGAGGCCAGGAAGGTTTTGATGGTCAAGGGCACCGCCAATTGGGACTCGGCCTTCGACACGCTGATCGACGCCTTCAAGGCGCTGAATGCGGTGCTCGACAAGCAGGGCATCAAGCACGCCGGCAATGCGATGATCGTCTACACCTCGACCGACGACACCGGCTTCACCTTCTTCGCCGAAATCCCTGTCGACCAGGATCCGAAGAACCTGCCCAAGGACATGAGCATCGGCAAATCGCCGGAAGGCAAGGCGCTGAAATTCGTCCATCGCGGCTCCTACGACAACATGGACAACACCTATGAGGCGATCACCAATCACCTCGACGACAAGAAGCTGGAAGCCAAGGACACTTTCATCGAGGAGTACGTCACCGATCCGCTCAAGACGGCCGAGGACAAGCTCGTGATCAATGTGTTCGTACCGCTGAAGTGAGACCGATGAAAAAACCTGCCGCCGTCGCTGCCTCGCTCGCCGCAATTTCCGCGGCCGTGATGCTGACAATGCCCGCGCTTGCCGATGATTTCCCGTCCGCCATCTCCGTGAGCGGCGAGGCGACCGTCTCGGCCGCACCTGACCTCGCGCAGATCGATGCCGGCGTCGCCAATGATGCCAAGTCTGCGAAGGAAGCGTCCGATGCCAACAACGCGGCGATGGGCAAGGTGCTGCTGGCGCTGAAGGGCGCCGGCATCCCGGAGAAGGATTACCAGACCTCGCGCCTGTCGCTGCAACCGCAATATGCGCCGAACCGCTCAACCGGCGCCAACCCCGTGGTCGGCTTCCGCGCCTCCAACCGCGTCACGGTGAAGATTCGCGACGTGACCAAGGTGGCGGGCGTCATCGACACACTGGTCAGCGCCGGCGCGAACGACATCGGCAACATCTCCTTCGAGGTGACGCAGGCCTCCAAGCTGCTCGACGACGCGCGCGAGCAGGCGGTGGCCGATGCCCGCCGCAAGGCCGAGATCTACGCCAAGGCTACCGGCGTCACGTTGGGTGCGCCCCTCAGCGTCTCCGAAGGCGGCGCGCCAATGCCGCTGTTCAAGGCGCGAATGACCGCAGCCCCGATGGCCGCGCCGGCTGCGGTTGCGCCGGGCGAGGAAACGCTTTCGGTGACGGTGAACGTGAGCTGGGCGATCAAGCCGGCGCAGTAGGTCTCGGTCGCATCGTAGCACGCACGCTGCCACGCCAATAATGGCGTCGTCCCGGCGAGGGCCGGGACCCATAACCACAGGGAGTGGTTATGGGTCCCGGATCGGCGCGCGCTTAAGGCGCGCTTGTCCGGGACGACGAGCAATATTGGTGCAGGCTGCGGTGGCTAAATCTCCACCACCTGCCCGGGCTTCATCGCCACGAACCGCTCCTGCGGAATCTTGGCCGCATCGAGCGCTTCCACCAGCGCCTTGGCCGGCGCATCGATCGCCTCGTCGGTCAGCTGGAACGTGCCGTGATGATGCCCGAGCGCTTGCTCGGCCCCGCAATCGCCCAGCGCCTTCACCGCATCTTCCGGATTCATGTGCTGGTCGCGCATGAACCAGCGCGGCTCGTAGGCGCCGATGGGGAGGATCGCCAGGCGCAGCGGCCCGTGCTTCTCGGCGACGCGACGAAAATGCCGGCCATCGCCATAACCGGAATCGCAGACCACGTAGATTTTTCCGGCCGGCGTCTCCAGCACGAAGCTCGCCCACAGCGCCTTGTTGCGGTCGAACATGCCGCGCGCGGTCCAGTGCCGTGTCGGCACCAGATGTGCGGCGATGCCGCCGCCGAGCTCGACGCGATCGTGCCAGTCGAAGGCCTCCACCTTGATCGTGGCATCGGCGCGGCGCATCGTCACGTCATTGCCGAGCGGGGTCACCACGCGCGGGGCAAAGTTCTTGGCAAGCCGCGACAGCGTCGCCATGTCGAGATGATCGTAATGGCCATGCGAGACCAGCACGACGTCGATGTCAGGCAGCTTCTCGAAAGCGATGCCGGGATCGTTGTGCCGCTTCGGCCCCGCAAAGCTGACCGGCGAGACCCGCGAGGACCAGACCGGATCGACGAGAATGTTGAGGCCGCCGGCCTGGATCAGCCAGCTCGCATGGCCAACGAAGGAGAGCCGCACCTTTTCGCCGTCGACCCGCTCGGGCGGTGTATCGGCATGAGGGCTCGGCGCCCACACAGGCCATTTGGCCCGCTCCCGCCCGCCGCTGAATTGCCAGCGCAACACCTCGCGGAGCGATCTTGGCGGCGAGCCGTCCGGATCGAAGAAATGCAGACCGTTGAAATGGTCGGAGACGGGGCCGTCATGGGTTTTCAGGCGGCGGCGGATGATCGGCACGACGGGGCTCAGGGCTGGTTGCGGCGGTAAGACATCACCGGCTATATGGGCAGGACGGCCGAAAAAGGAACCCGTCGGCGAAAAGCGTCTGCTTTCAAGGGCTTATCCTGGAAAAAGCGTCCTCGCACCCTAACTTTCCTTGACTTTTGGGCGTGAGCGGCGTTTAACCCCGCCACTTTCTCGGAAAGGCTTTCTTTTCGACCCGCCGACCGGCCCTTGGAGGCCGGAGGTCAACGCCCGACAGCGCGATGCGCCCTCGGGCGTAAAGGTGTTTGGAAGGTCGCGTTCGAGAGTGCGGTCATCCCCCGCGAAGGCGGGGCATGACAGCGGTAGGAGTAGCGGAGCGTTCTTCCCATCGGGAAGACAGCAACAGGACAACTTCATTGTTCGACAATCTGTCGGAACGGCTTGGTGGCATTCTCGATCGTCTGACGGGGCGCGGTGCGCTGACCGAAAAGGACGTCGATGCCGCGATGCGCGAGGTGCGCCGCGCGCTGCTCGAAGCCGACGTTGCGCTCGAAGTCGTGCGCAGCTTCACCGAGCGCGTGCGCGAGCAGGCGATTGGCGCCACCGTCGTCAAGTCGGTCACGCCGGGCCAGATGGTGGTCAAGATCGTCCATGACGAGCTGATCAATACGCTTGGCGCCGAAAGCCAGACCATCGACGTCAATTCCGTGCCGCCGGTGCCGATCATGATGGTCGGCCTGCAAGGCTCAGGCAAGACCACCACCACCGCCAAGCTCGCCCGCCGCCTGGTCCAGCGCGACAAGCGCAAGGTGCTGATGGCCTCGCTCGACGTCTATCGCCCGGCGGCGATGGAGCAGCTGGCCGTGCTTGGCCGCGACCTCGACATTCCGACGCTGCCGATCGTCGCCGGTCAGCAGCCGCCGCAGATCGCGAAACGCGCGCTGGAAGCCGGCAAGCTCGGCGGCTACGACATCGTGCTGCTCGACACTGCCGGCCGCACCACGCTCGACGAAGAGATGATGGCGGAAGCAGCTAGCATCAAGGCCGCCGCCAATCCGCATGAAGTGCTGTTGGTCGCGGACAGCCTCACCGGCCAGGACGCGGTGAATCTCGCGCGTTCGTTCGATCAGCGCGTCGGGCTCACCGGCATCGTGCTGACGCGTGTCGACGGCGACGGCCGCGGCGGCGCGGCGCTGTCGATGCGCGCGGTCACCGGCAAGCCGATCAAGCTGATCGGCACTGGCGAAAAGACCGACGCGCTGGAAGATTTCCACCCCGACCGTATCGCCGGCCGCATCCTCGGCATGGGCGACGTGGTGTCGCTGGTCGAGCGTGCCGCGGCGAACATTGACGCCGAGAAGGCCGCGCGCACCGCCGAGCGCATGCGCAAGGGTCAGTTCGACCTCAACGACATGCGCGAGCAGCTGTTGCAGATGTCGAACATGGGCGGCATCAGCGGCTTGATGGGCATGATGCCCGGCATCTCCAAGATGAAGAACCAGATCGCCGCCGCCGGGATCGACGACAAGATCCTGAAGCGCCAGGTCGCGATCATCGATTCCATGACGCGCGACGAGCGCCGTCATCCGGATCTGCTGAAAGCCAGCCGCAAGAAGCGCATCGCCGCCGGCAGCGGCCAGAGCGTCGAGCACGTCAACAAGCTCCTGAAGATGCACCGGAACATGGCCGACGTGATGAAGGCCATGGGGTCGGGCAAGCGCGGTCCGCTCGCCGGCATCGCGCAGGCGATGGGCTTTGGCGGCGGCATGAAGATGCCTTCGCCGGAAGAGATGAAGGCGATGCAGGAGAAGATGCAGGGCGGCGGCGGACAGGGTCTGCCGAGCCTGCCGAAGGATTTGCCGGCTGGTCTTCGCGGCGGCCTGCCGAACCTGCCTGGACTGACCGGGCTGAGCGGCAAGCCGACGCTGCCGGGCCTCGGCGGCTTCCCGGGCAAGAAGAAATGAGGAATTCGTCGCGAGGGATCGCATCGATCTCGCGTGACGCGGAATACCAATCAACCGAACAAAACGTACTTTGAAGGAGAACTAGATGTCCGTCGTTATCCGCCTCGCCCGCGCAGGCACCAAGAAGCGTCCCGTCTATCACGTCGTCGTCGCCGATTCGCGTTTCCCCCGCGATGGCCGCTTCATCGAGCGTCTCGGCTATTTCAACCCGCTGCTGCCGAAGGACAACGAGACCCGCCTGAAGCTCGACATGGACAAGGTGAAGGCCTGGCTCGCCAAGGGCGCGCAGCCGTCGGACCGCGTGTCCCGCTTCCTCGATGCCGCCGGCGTCAAGAAGCGCGAAGCGCGCAACAACCCCGAGAAGGCCGTGCCGCGCAAGGAGCGCAAGGCGCAGGCCGAAGCCGCTGCGAAGGGCTAAGGGCTAGATCATGTCGGCGCTGATCTGCGTCGCGCGGATCGGCGCCGCGCATGGTGTGCGCGGTGCGGTGAAATTGTGGACCTTCACTGAAGATCCCTTTGCCGTGAAGCGCTACGGTCCGCTTCTCTCCAAGGACGGCAAGCGCCAGTTCGAACTGGCGCAGGTCCGCGAGGCGAAAGACCATCTGGTCGCGACCTTCAAGGGCATCGCGACTCGCGATGAGGCCGAGCGCCTCAACGGCATCGATCTCTATGTCGCGCGCGAAAAGCTGCCCGCGACCGATGAGGACGAATATTATCACGCCGACCTGATCGGGCTCGACGCCGTCACCACTGACGGCGATGCGCTCGGCCGCGTGCTCGCGATCCATAATTTCGGCGCCGGCGACATCATCGAGATCGCCCCGCTCAAGGGCGCGACGATGCTGCTGCCGTTCTCGAATGCCGTGGTGCCGGAGGTCGATCTCAAAGGCGGCCGCGTCGTGATCGCGCTGCCGCAGGAGGTCGAGGCGGACAGTCGCGACGCTCCTTCGACGAGTCGTCCCGGCGAAGGCCGGGACCCATAACCACAGGACGTGGTTTTGGCTAAGCTAGTCGCTCCAGCCATCGCAAGACTGGTTGCGGTGGTATGGGTCCTGGATCTACGCGCGCTTGAGGCGCGCTTGTCCGGGACGACGGATAACTGAGATCGAATGACCCATCCCTCACCCTGGCGCACAACGGTGCTGACGCTGTTTCCGGAGATGTTTCCGGGGCCGCTCGGCGTGAGCCTCGCCGGCCGGGCCCTGGCCTCCGGCCTCTGGCAGATCGAGGCGCGGGATATCAGGGCCTCCGCCACCGATCGCCATCGCAGCGTCGACGACACCCCGGCCGGTGGCGGGCCGGGCATGGTGCTGCGCGCCGACGTGCTGGCGGCAGCGATCGATGCCGCCGAGATCGGTCCCGAGCGGCCTCGCCTGCTCATGAGCCCGCGGGGTCGGCCACTGACCCAGGCCCGCGTGGTGGAGCTCGCCCAGGGCCCCGGCCCCCTGATCGTCTGCGGGCGGTTCGAGGGGATCGACCAGCGGGTGATCGACGCCCGCGGCCTGGAGGAGGTCTCGATCGGCGATTACGTGCTCTCAGGGGGCGAAATCGCCGCGATGGCCCTCATTGACGCCTGCGTCCGGCTGCTGCCCGGGGTCATGGGCAAGGAAGCCTCGGGAACCGAGGAGAGCTTTTCGGACGGCCTGCTCGAATATCCCCAATACACCCGCCCGCAGCTGTTCGAAGGGGTTCCGATCCCGGAGATCCTGACCTCCGGCGATCATGCCAAGGTCGCCGCCTGGCGGCGGGCGCAATCCGAGGCTCTCACGGCGGCGCGGCGGCCTGATTTGTGGGCCCAAATCCCACCCAAAACCCCGAATCGGCCCGGCCGCCAAAAAACGCCAAAAAACAAGACAGACGGGTGACAAACGCTCCGGCTTGCCTTATAGGAGCGCCCACATCCGCAATGGCTGGATAGACGAATTTCGCGCAGCCCCCGTTTCTCGAAGGCTGGGCGCGCCGATGGAGATTTACCCATGAACCTGATCAAGCAGCTCGAGCAAGAGCAATTCGACAAGCTGTCCGCCGGCAAGGACATTCCGGAATTCGGTCCCGGCGACACCGTGATCGTCAACGTGAAGGTCGTCGAAGGCGACCGCACCCGCGTGCAGGCCTATGAGGGCGTTTGCATCGGCCGTTCCGGCGGTGGCCTCAATGAGAGCTTCACCGTCCGCAAGATCTCCTACGGCGAAGGCGTCGAGCGCGTGTTCCCGGTGATGTCGCCGATGATCGACTCGATCAAGGTGGTGCGTCGCGGCAAGGTGCGTCGTGCCAAGCTCTATTACCTCCGCAACCTGCGCGGCAAGTCGGCCCGCATCGTCGAGAAGACTGAGCACGCCAAGGCCGTCAACGAGTAAGCTTTCGCGACCAGACCAGTTTCGAGAAGCGCGGGGCAAAACCCCGCGCTTTTTGTTTGGCCCAGGTGCCCTCCCCGATCTCGTCATTGCGAGCGCAGCGAAGCAATCCAGGGTCTTTCCGCGGAGATAGTCTGGATTGCTTCGTCGCAAGGGCTCCTCGCAATGACGATGCCGCTAGGCTCTCGCGCTTTAACTCCCGCGTGCTATATAGCCTCTAGAATGTTTCCAGATCTGACCAGCTTCGTAAGCCCCCAGCGCGTCGTCATCGACGATCGCTCGCGGCTGCCTGGCCGGTTCTTCGGACGCTTCGCGACCTCGGCAACGTCAGAGCTTACCCGCGCAGCCTAAAAGCTGCGCTGACGATTTCGTTGCCCCCCGCGCAAGCCGCGCTCACCTGCTTCAAACATTCCCTCGGAGCTCAAGCTCATGTCCAAGCCGACCACTTTGTACGACAAGATCTGGAACGACCATCTGGTGCACGAGGCCGACGACGGCACCTGCCTGCTCTATATCGACCGCCATCTGGTGCACGAGGTGACCTCGCCGCAGGCATTCGAAGGCCTGCGCGCCACCGGCCGCAAGGTCCATGCACCCGAGAAGACCCTCGCCGTCGTCGACCACAACGTGCCGACCACCGACCGCACCAAGCCGAACCCGGATCCCGAGAGCATCGAGCAGATCAAGGCGCTCGCCGAGAACGCCAAGGAATTCGGCATCGAGTATTACAACGAGTTCGACAAGCGCCAGGGCATCGTCCACGTCATCGGCCCCGAGCAGGGTTTTACGCTGCCCGGCACCACCATCGTTTGCGGTGACAGCCACACCTCGACGCATGGCGCATTCGGCGCGCTCGCGCACGGTATCGGCACGTCAGAGGTCGAGCACGTGCTGGCGACGCAGACGCTGATCCAGAAGAAGGCGAAGAACATGCGTGTCACCGTCGACGGCAGACTGCCTGACGGGGTGACCGGCAAGGATATCATCCTGGCCATCATCGGCGAGATCGGCACCGCCGGCGGCACCGGCTACGTGCTCGAATATGCCGGCGATGCGATCCGCGCGCTCTCGATGGAAGGCCGCATGACGGTCTGCAACATGTCGATCGAAGGCGGCGCGCGCGCCGGCCTCGTCGCGCCCGACCAGAAGGCCTACGACTTCCTGCGCGATCGTCCGAAGTCGCCGAAGGGCGCGGACTGGGATGCGGCGATGCGCTATTGGGAGAAGTTGCGCTCCGACGACGGCGCGCATTTCGACCACGAGCTGCGCCTCGATGCCGCAAAACTGCCGCCGATCGTGACCTGGGGCACCAGCCCCGAGGACGTGATCTCGGTGACCGGCATCGTGCCCGATCCTGACAAGATCGCGGACGAGGCCAAGCGCCTCTCCAAGCATCGCGCGCTCAAATACATGGGCCTGACGGCGGGCACGAAGATCACCGACATCAAGCTCGACCGCGTCTTCATCGGCTCCTGCACCAACGGTCGCATCGAGGACTTGCGCGCCGCCGCCAAGATCGCGGAAGGCAAGCAGGTGTCGGCCAGCGTCAACGCGATGGTCGTGCCGGGCTCGGGCATCGTCAAGGAGCAGGCCGAAGCCGAGGGTCTGGACAAGATCTTCATCAAGGCCGGCTTCGAATGGCGCGAGCCGGGCTGCTCGATGTGCCTCGCCATGAACCCGGACAAGCTGAAGCCGGAAGAGCGCTGCGCTTCGACTTCGAACCGTAACTTCGAAGGCCGCCAGGGTTTCAAGGGCCGCACGCATCTGGTGTCGCCGGCAATGGCGGCAGCAGCGGCGATCGCGGGCCACTTCGTCGATGTCAGGGACTGGCGCTAAGCCGCTTCCTGCAATTTGAACGAACGCGGCAAACCGCCGTTAAGCCGCAGCGCCGACAGTGTCCTCGCGACGACCTCGCGGGGACACCCCTCATGGCCAACAAGCCTGACTATGTCGATCTGATCAGCGAGGCGACGCGCCAGCACCGGCGGCGCGCGCCACGCTTGCGCATCGTCGCCAAGCCGGAGGTCGAGGAGACCTCCAAGCTCAGCCGCTGGCCGCCGGCGATGCTCAAGCAGTGGAAGGTCGAGACGCTGATGCGGTGGAAATCGGCGTCGTTGAAACTGAAAGACTGGCTGTGAGCCAGCGACAAGCAAAGGGCGCCTTCGAGGCGCCCTTTTCATGTCAGCCAGTGCGGCTCGACTTACCAATAGCGGTACGGATAGTGCCAGCGGTGCCAGTGGCAGATGCGGCGCGGGCCGTAATAGGTCCAGATGATCCGGCAGCGGCGCGGATAGTGATAGGCGGGATAATAGCCGCCGTAATAATAGCGCCGGTGAAAGTGGCGATAGCCGTAATAGGGGCGATAGTAGCCGCCCCAGTGGCGATGATAGCCGCCATATCCGCCAAAGCGGTGGAAGCCGCCATAGTGATAACCGCCACCATGGAAGCCACCGAAGTGGCCTCCACCACCATGGAAGCCGCCGAAATGTCCGCCGCCGCCGTGGAAACCGCCATGTCCACCGCCGTGGACCTGGATCATCATGTCGTCGCTTGCAGCCTTCGCAGCGGGCAGCGCGGTCGGATTGACCGGCGTCATCGCTTCAGCGCGGCGCGCGCTTCCCGATGACAACATCAGAACGGCAACAGCGGCGAGTCCGAGCAGGCGCAGCGCGCTTGTCCTGGGACGCATTATCCTCAGCATCGAATGTCTCCCTGAGTCTGGACAGCGTCGTTGCGGCGTAGTCGTCCCGCGCCGTCCATTTGCAGTCGCTCCCGAGATGAAGCTAGAGACAGTGGCGTGAACCCACCATGAATGAACGACGCTCCGCGCGCGCCCAGGCTAGCGCATCACCAGAACGGACCGTAGCCGAGCACGAATGGCGCGGGCACGCCGTAAGGATAGGGGCGATAATAGACCGGCCGCGCGTCATAATGCGGATCGGGACGCCGAACGTAGCGCGTCGCATCATATCGCACGTGCCGTCGCCCATCGAACACCGCGCGCCCGGCAGAGGCATCCGGCAGCTTCGTCACTCTCTGCGCGGCCGACGCGCTTGACGTGGTCGCGGCAAGCCCGACAGCGACGGCCAATGCGATCCATCTCGTCATGACGACCTCCGCCGCAGCATCGGGGAGCCTTATCAGCCGCGACGCCAGTAGCAGCTCATATGCGGTGTGATCACGGTGCCGCTGGGCCTGTGTTCCTGCACATAGGCAACGCTGCACTCGCGCACCGCGTCGGGACCCGGGTTGTAGCGCGGATAGACGCCGTCGGGGCTGTAATAGGGCGTGACGCGCAGGCGCGTCTGCGGCCGCCTGCGTGGCGGCGGCACGTCGTCGGGCGACACTGCCTGGGCGATACGGACGACAGCGCCAGCCGTGTGGGCTGCGGTCTGCGCCTGGGCGCTCATGCCAACTTGCGAAAACAACCCCATGCACAGTAGAGCCGCCGCTGTTTTTGCTCGCATTTTATCGCCCACCTGGATCACCCTCGACCTGAGCCCCACGCTCCCCGTTTTGGCGGCGCCCGTCAACCTCGCGCGCTTATAAAGCCGGATGCATCGCTACGAAACCCGCGCTAAGACAGGCCCATGTGGACGGACCTGAAAGCGCCCTCGCTGGCCGAGATGGAGGTGACGGCGCACGAGATATTCGAGCGCCTGCCGGCGGAATTTCGCGGGCTGTGCGAGGGCCTGATCATCCGCGTCGACGACTTCCCGACCGAGGAGGTGCTCGACGAGATGGACTGCGAGAGCGAGTTCGACCTGCTCGGCTTGTTCCAGGGCGTCGGCCTGCCGCAGCAGAGCCTTGGCGACGTGGCCCGGCTGCCCAACATGGTCTGGCTCTACCGCCGCCCGATCCTGGATTATTGGGCCGAGCACGACGAAAGCCTCGGCCATATCGTCCGCCATGTCCTGATTCACGAGATCGGCCACCATTTCGGCCTCTCGGACGACGACATGGAAGCGATCGAGGCTCAGGCCGAGTAGGACGTCATCGATCGCGGAGCGAGGGCGCTGGCAGAAGCATCGTCAGCCGATAGTCGGGCCAGCCCGCGAGCGATAGCGACACCTGCTGATAATGCAGCAGTCCCACGGTCGGATGATTGAACGCGCGTTCGCCGCCTTCGCGCGCCAGAACCCCCTGCGTCTCCCAGCAGCGCTCGAAGTCGGAGCTTCCCAGTCTCAGTTCCTCCACCAGCCGGCGAATGTCCGGATCGTCGGAATAGGCCGTCACCGCCGCACGGAACTCGGCGACGACGCGCTGCGCACGCGAGCTCCAGTCGAGGATCAGGCTTCGCGCCTCGGGCCTGACGAAGATATAGCGCAGAAGATTCTTTTCGCCGTCATCGTCGAGCCATCCTGCAAACAGAAGCGACGCTTTCGCATTCCAGCGGCGCGCGCTCCATGTGCGATCGAGGATGTAGGCGGGACCATCGATCGCATCGACGCAGGCCAGGATCTCCTCGGGCGGATCGTCCCTGTGGCCCGGCCGCTCGGGATCGCGCCTGCCCGCGACTTCGAACAGATAACCGCGCTCGGCGGACGACAGCCGCAATCCGCGGGCGAGGCGCGCCAGTGCCGACGCTGAGACGGACACATCGCGCCCCTGCTCGATCCAAGTGTACCAGGTGACGCTCAATCCACAGAGCTGGGCGACCTCCTCGCGCCGGAGGCCGGGCGTGCGCCGCCGCGGTCCCGCGGCGAGGCCGAAGTCTGCCGGAGATTGGCGCTCCCGGAGCGCCCGCAGGAAGGCGCTGAGGGAGAGCGCTGGAGCGATCGGATGAGTTCCTTTCATGGTAGTTTTTATACCAGCATATCTTGTGTTCTTAAACCGGTACCATGGGTGTGCTAGCGTTTTGACC
Organism: Bradyrhizobium guangzhouense; assembly: GCF_004114955.1. Classification (NCBI taxonomy): domain Bacteria; kingdom Pseudomonadati; phylum Pseudomonadota; class Alphaproteobacteria; order Hyphomicrobiales; family Nitrobacteraceae; genus Bradyrhizobium; species Bradyrhizobium guangzhouense. The sequence continues at coordinate 431,134 of NZ_CP030053.1, read as the reverse complement.
TCGGCTCCTTGCCGAGGCGAGGATCGCACGGACATGGGCAAGCAATTCACTGGGATCGAACCCGAGCACCGGGCTTTCATCGAGCGGCAGAACATCTTCTTCGTCGCGAGCGCGCCGCCGAAGGGACGCATCAATGTGTCGCCCAAGGGAATGTCCTCATTCCGGGTGCTCGGAGAGAACGACGTCGCCTATCTCGATTGCACCGGCAGCGGCAGCGAGACCCGCGCGCACCTGATGGCCTCCGACGACAAGCGCCTGACCATCATGTTCTGCGCGTTCGAGGGCCCTCCGATGATCCTGCGGCTCTACGGCCAGGGGCGGTCGCTGATGCGCGGCACGCCTGACTACGCCGAGCTCGCCTCCGGGTTCGAGGACATGGCCGGTGCCCGCCAGATCGTGCGCCTCTCGGTCGACCTCGTGCAGACCTCATGCGGGATGGGCGTGCCCCTGTTCGACTACAAGCAAGAGCGCGGCAGCCTCATCCGCTACTGGACGGCGCAGGGCATTGGTAATTTGCGAAAATACTGGGGCCTGAAGAACAACAAGAGCATCGACGGCCTGCCGACCGGCTTCGTCCCCGACAGCATGGCTCCGCCAAGCTGACAGAGCAAGATTGCCGAATCCGGCCTAGGATTTGTATTCCAACCGGGCTAAACAGACCTCCCCTGACTGCAAACCGGGAAGCTTGAAATGGACAAGTTCACCACGCTGGAAGGCGTCGCGGCGCCGCTGAAGATCATCAATGTCGACACCGACATGATCATTCCGAAGCAGTACCTCAAGACCATCAAGCGCACCGGCCTTGGCAAGGGGCTCTTCTCCGAGCAGCGCTACAAGGACGACGGCAGCGAGAACCCGGATTTCGTCCTCAACCAGCCCGCCTATCGCAATACGAAGGTGCTGGTCGCCGGCGACAATTTCGGCTGCGGCTCGAGCCGCGAGCACGCGCCCTGGGCGTTGCTCGATTTTGGCATCCGCTGCGTGATCTCGACCTCGTTCGGCGACATCTTCTACAACAACTGCTTCAAGAACGGCATTCTGCCGATCCGCGTTTCCCAGGAAGACCTCGACAAGCTGTTCGACGACGCCGAGCGCGGCGCCAACGCGACGCTGACGATCGACCTGCCGAACCAGGAGATCCGCGGCCCCGACGGCGGCAAGGTCAAGTTCGAGATCGACCCGTTCCGCAAGCACTGCCTGATCAACGGCCTCGACGACATCGGCCTGACGATGGAGAAGAAGTCCTCGATCGACACCTATGAAGAGAAGCTCAAGCGCGAACGCGCCTGGGCCTGATCTCGGAATATCTTTCGAGCCCCGGTGCTATCAGCGCCGGGGCTTTTTCTTTGCCCTCGTTTTCCCTCTATTTTTTTGAGCATGATCTTCTCGGAAAACCGCTGCACACTTTTCCGGATCGTGCTCTAAGCTCGCCTCATGCTTCCCGAGATCGTCACCTTCTGGCATGGCCCGATGGACGCGCTGCGCCAGACCTGCCTGCGCTCGCAGCTGGCGGCCGGCCACAAGGTCACGGTCTATAGTTTCGACACCATTCCGGGTCTTCCGGCCGGTATCGAGAATGCGGACGCCGAAGCGATCCTGCCGCACGCCTTCTCCGAACGCCTGCGGCCGCCGCAGCCGGACGGCAGCTGGCGCGACTGGACCACGCTGCAGTTCAGCGACTTCTTCCGCATGAAGCTGATGGCCAGGAATCTCGGCCTCTGGCTCGACGCCGACGTGCTGCTGCTCAAGCCCGTCGCGATCGATCCGGCAAAACCTTATTTTGCCTGGGAGCGATCCCGCCGGCTCGGCAACTCCGTGCTCTATCTGCCACAGGACCATCAGATCGTTCGCGCGTTCGAGGACCTCATGGAGCAGGAGGAGCTGACGCCGGAATGGCTGTCGCTGAGCCATCGCCTGAGCTTTGCGATCAAGCGCCTCAGCGGCGGCTCGCAGCGCCTGTCCGACCTGCGCATCGCCATCTTTGGCCCACCGGCCCTCACCATCCTCGCCAAGCGCTCGGGCGATCTTCAAAAGGCGCTGCCGAAGAAATCCTTCTACGCGGTGCATTCCGAGCCAAAACTGTTCTTCGATCCCTCGAGCTATCTCGGCATCGTCAGCGACCCTGATGTGCTCGGCCTGCACATCTCCGGCAAGGGCCGCTCGCTGCAACCGCCGATTCCGGGCAGCTTGTTCGCCTGGGCGGTGGAGCGGTTTCGCTAGCCGCCGCGCAGGCGGTGCACTCCCTCTCCCGCTTGCGGGAGAGGGTTGGGGAGAGGGTGTCTCCGCGTCGGGACAATCCCCAAGAGGAAAGAACCCTCACCCGCCACGCTCTGCGAGCGTGGCGGCCTCTCCCGCAAGCGGGAGAGGCGGAGCAAGCCCGCAGACAATCCTCGTGAAATCCATATTGCGATCACCCTGCCTTTGCGCGGGAGAGGTGCCATGGAGGCCGCCGCCTCCATTCATTCCCAATTTGATCCAGCGCAACGCGCTCCTGCATCATTGTGCCTAGTGTCGCTCCAGTTCCGACGTTCGAAGGGAGCTTTTCATGAGCACCGCAAGCAGGCCTTATCCCATCGTCCAGGACCTCATCGAGTCCTTTGCGAGCTGGCTGAAGCATCGTCGCGAGATGGCCGAGATGCGGCAGCTCGATCGCTCCGACTTCGACCGGATCGCGAACGATCTCAGGATCGCGCCCGACGATCTGGAAGAGCTGGTTCGCCACGGCAAGCATGCCGCCGACGAACTCCCGAAGATGATGGAGCAGCTCGGCATCGACGCGGAGGCGCTCGGGCGCGCACAGCCACTGCTGCTGCGCGACATGGAGCGGGTCTGCTCGCTCTGCGGTCACAAGGGCCAGTGCGACCGCGATCTTGCGGACGGCACCGCGGCTGAGAAATATCACGGCTATTGCGGCAACGCCGCGACGCTGGAATCGCTCGATCGCAATGAGGTCGCGTCGCACTGATGCGCCCGGATATCTGCTATGATCGGGCGTCGTTGAATCGGCGCCGATAGTCGCCGGGGCTGATCCCGGCGATCCGGCGAAAGCTCATCCGAAACGTGACGGTCGATTGAAAGCCGCAGGCTTCAGCGATCTGGTCCACATAGGCCGTGCTGCTCTCCAGCAGCTCCTGCGCCCGGCGGATCCGCGCGTTCAGCAGCCATTGCATCGGCGTGACCCCCATCTGCTGACGGAAATGGCGCGCAAAGCTCCTTTCGCTCATGCGAGCCTGAGCCGCCATGCGTGCGACCGTGAGCGGCTTTCCCAAATGGGCCGCAACCCATTCGAGATGCGGTGCGAGCGAACCGTTTGAGCGCGGTGGATCGCGCCGGATGAATTGCGCCTGACCGCCTTCCCGATTGATGGGCGCAACGGCCAGCCGCGCGGCATGCGCTGCCACGGCCTGACCGAAATCGCGCCTGACCAGATGAAGGCACATGTCCATTCCCGCAGACGCACCCGCCGATGTCACGATCTGTCCGTCGTCCACGTAGAGAACGTTCGGATCGACCTTCACCTGCGGATAGAGGCTGGCGAGCCGATCCGCACCCAGCCAATGGGTGGTCGCCCGCCGCCCGTCGAGGAGACCGGCCTCGGCGAGGACGAAGGCACCGGAGCAGACCGAGGCGAGCCTCGCGCCGCGGCGGTAGGCTCTTTGTAACGCGCGGAGCACGACCTTCGATCGCATCGTGAGGGGATTTTCGATGCCGGGCACGATGATGGTGTGCGCACGGGCGAGAATTTCGAGCCCGAACGGCACCACCAGGCCGAACGCGCCGGCATCGACGCGCGCTGTCTCGGCACACACGCGGACGTCGTAGAACGGCTTGCCTCGATCGTCCCTGAGACGCGCGAACACCTCATAGGCAAGCGTCAAATCGTACGCGATCACCTGATCCATCGCGACAATGCAAACCCTGTGAACCATGACGTCTCGTTCCCGATGAGCCTTCGGACGGGCAATAGCATGCTTTGGCAGGAATCGAGCGGATATAGGCAGGAGCGCCACTCATGGATCGCGGGCCGGATCCGCTATCCAGCATCGGCGCGCTTGCTGCGTGCCATAAGCGGTCAGGCCATGGACAATGAATTCAAGCTCGACATCTCCCTGCTCAGCCGGCTCAAGCTCGCCTCCATCATCGAGGCGTCCACGCTGGCCCTGCTGGTCTGCATTGCGGTCCCCCTCAGGCATCTCTGGGGCTGGCCCACAGGCGTGCGCGCGATGGGCCCGGTGCACGGCCTTGCCTTCCTGTTCTATGGCTGGACGCTGTTGCAGGCCGCCGGCGCCGGACTCTGGCAGCGGCGTCAGACCGCCTTGCTCGCCGCTTCGGCTTTCGTGCCGTTCGCCGGATTCTTCGCGTCGCGTCACATCCAGCGACGCATCGAGGCCCTGCCGCGGGAATCGTCCGCGAGATGAGCTTCGCTGACGCTTATGTCTGGCTGAAGGCCCTTCACGTCGCCGCGGCCTTGCTGTTTGTCAGCGGCGTTGTCGCGACCTCGTTGACGCTTGCCTTGCTAGCGAGGCTGCCTCGCGGCCACGAACGATTTGTCGCGGGCGTGCGCCGTTACGATCGATGGGTGACGGTTCCGGCGATGGTCGCGGTCTGGCTGCTCGGAACGCGGCTTGCCATATCCGGCTCCTGGTTCGGCCAGGGCTGGCTGACCATCAAGCTTGGCTTCGTTGTGCTGATATCAGCCCTGCACGGACTCCAGAGCGGTCGCCTGCGGAGGATCGAGGCCGGCGCGGCCCCAGCAACGGCGCGATCGCTGCCGCTCGTTCTGTTCGCCGCGGTCGCGATCGCATTCCTTGCCGTTGCGAAGCCGTGAGCACGACGGCTTCAGCCCAAGCTTTAGAAGCCGACCTTCTCGTTCACGTAGAACGTGTTGAGAATGGTGACCCTGTCACGATCGGTATGGATCTGCGGACGGCCGTGCCAGCTCATCCTGGTCAGGGTGTGATAGGCCTTCAGGACCACGAAGGCGTAGCCGACATTGGGCAGGAACGGGATCGTCTTCACGGGCTCGAGACAGTACGAGCCGACGTGAAACAGGCCCTTGAACGAGGCCTTGTAGAGCGTCGTTCCCAGCGCTTCCTGGCTGTCGTCGGCAGGACAATACAGCTGCATCGTCACGACCTTCTTGCGCGTGTCCGGATGCGGCTTGATCTGATAGCCGTCCCTGTCGACATACACGACCGGCTTTGCGACCAGCGTCAGATCCTCAGGCTTGGCCACCTTGTCGCCGCGGGCGCGAATCTCGAGCCCGTCATACAGCCGGTTCCGTATCGCCTGCTCGACGGGCTTGGACGTCAGCATGGCCGAGACGGCAGCCCACGCGGGGCGCAGCGACGGCTCGATCTTGTCGACATTTTCTCCGTAGAGGCGCAGCGCCATCCGTGTCCCCGTACCGGTGATCGGATCGTAGCCCTGGGTCGGCACGCTGCGGATCATGTCCCGGTAGAAATCCGACGGGAAGAAATCGCGAAAGACGATGTGGGGAAATGGTGACGCCGAGTGCTCAGCGGCCTCGATGCTGCGCACCGCATGTCCAGTGAGTTCGTCGACGAGATTGGCCGGAGCAGCCACTTCTGCAAGAGCCGTCATGAGGATACCTCACACCAGGTTGGGCCCAATATTTCAATTGTTGCTGGCATTACCTTGCGACGTGGACCTCGTGCAAGTCAACGGCAGCGACCGCGGGGAATTTTCGCGCGGTCGTGATCGGAAACCGCTCGGCGCTGCGGCGTTGGGCAATTTAATGCATAAGCGACTTTCCAGCCGCGAAAATGATCCGTGTTCCGTCACTTGCGGCTGTTGGCGGAGCAGGCTCAGCCCTTAGCCCTTGCTCATCGCGGCGATCGCGTCCGCGATCTCGATGGTGCGGCGCGCCATGTCGGCGTGCAGGCGTTCCACCATGGCGCCGTCGAGACGGATCGCGCCGCGCGAGACGTTTTCCGGCAGCTCGAACGCCGCGATGATTTTTCGCGCGCGCGCGATGTCCTCTTCGGGTGGCGTGAAGATCGCGTTGCAGGCTTCGATCTGCGAGGGGTGGATCAGCGTTTTGCCGTCGAAGCCGAGATCGCGCCCTTGCGCGCATTCGGTGGCGAAGCCATCAGGATTGGCGATGTCGCTATAGGGGCCATCGAGGATCTCGAGGCCGGCGGCGCGCGTCGCCAGGATGCAATGCGTGATCATCGGGATCATCGCCGCGCGGCCGGGCAACATCTTGATCCGCGTCTCGCGCGAGATGTCGTTCGGGCCGAACACGAAGCCGGCGAGGCGGCACGATGGATCGCGACCGGCCTCGGCCAGTTCCTCTGCGTGCAGCACCGCGCGCGCGGTTTCGATCATCGCCCAGACCTTCACGGATGGCGCGGCGCCGAGATGGGCGAGATCGCGGCCGATGGTCTTGAGATCTTCGATGCTTGAAACTTTTGGAACCAGGATGCCGTCGGGCGAGGCCTTGGCGGCCATCGTGACGTCCTCGGCCCACCATTGCGTGTCGAGGGCGTTGGTCCGGATCAGGACCTCGCGTTGGCCGAACCCTTTGGCAGCGATCGCGGCGGCGATGCCGTCACGCGCCACCGCCTTGGCATCCGGAGCAACGGAATCCTCGAGGTCGAGGATCAGGCCATCGGCGGCGAGATTCCTTGCCTTTTCAAGGGCGCGAGGGTTGGAGCCGGGCATGAACAGATGGCTGCGGCGCGGGCGGGTCATGCTGCCTTCCTTCCTGACGGCTCGGACTTGTTCCAGCTGGAGGCGATAGCATCTGGCCTGCCTATTCGAAAGGCTTGTTCAGCCTACCGGTCTATGATTAGGCATAGGCCATGATCACATTCCCGAAGTCCTTGCTAGCAGGCTACAACGCCTTCGCCACCAACCGGTTGCCGGCCGAGCAGAACCGCTATCGCGAACTGTCGGTGAAGGGACAGTCGCCCGAAGTGATGGTGATCGGCTGTTGCGACAGCCGCGTCGCGCCCGAGGCGATCTTCGATGTCGGTCCGGGCGAATTGTTCGTCGTCCGCAACATCGCCAATCTGGTGCCGACCTATCAGCCCGATGCGAATGCGCACGGCGTCTCGGCCGCGCTGGAATATGCCGTCACGGTGCTGAAGGTGAAGCACATCGTGATCCTCGGCCATGCGCAATGCGGCGGCATCCGCGCCTTCATCGACAAGATCGAGCCGCTCACGCCGGGCGACTTCATCGGCAAATGGATGCAGATGTTCATCAAGCCGGGCGAGGTGGTCGAGCAGCGCGACCACGAGACCATGGCGCAGTTCGTCGAGCGTATCGAGAAGGCCGCGGTGTTCCGCAGCCTCGAAAACCTGATGACGTTCCCGTTCGTGCGCAAGGCCGTCGAGAGCGGCCAGATGCAGCTGCACGGCGCCTATTTCGGCGTCGCCGAGGGAACGCTGTTCGTGCTGGACAAGGCGAGCAAGGAATTCAAGAGCGCGCGGAGCGTGGTGTAACTCTCGCGGCTTGGCCGTGAATTCGTAGGGTGGGTTAGCGAAGCGTAACCCACCACTTCTGCCACCGCGGAAACGAAAGAGGTGGGTTACGCCTTCGGCCAACCCACCCTACGGCAGCTCGGCTTACGCCGCCTGCTTCTTCGCGCTGATCAGCTTGCGGTTGATCAGGACTTCCGCGATCTGGATCGCGTTCAGCGCGGCGCCCTTGCGCAGGTTGTCGGACACGCACCACAGCACGAGGCCGTTCTCCACCGTCGCGTCCTCGCGGATGCGGCTGATATAGGTCGCGTCCTCACCGGCCGCCTCATACGGCGTGGCGTAGCCGCCGGGCTCCTGCTTGTCGATGACGAGACAGCCGGGCGCCACGCGCAGGATGTTGCGCGCTTCATCGGCGCTGATCGGATTCTCGAACTCGATGTTGACGGCCTCGGAGTGGCCGACGAAGACGGGCACGCGCACGCAGGTGGCGGTGAGCTTGATCTTGGGATCAAGGATCTTCTTGGTCTCCGCCATCATCTTCCACTCTTCCTTGGTGTAGCCGTCCTCCATGAAGACGTCGATGTGGGGGATGACGTTGAAGGCGATGCGCTTGGGGAACTTGTTCGCGATCAACTCGCTGTTGGTGTAGACGGCCTTGGTCTGCGAGAACAACTCGTCCATCGCATCCTTGCCGGCGCCCGACACCGATTGATAGGTCGAGACCACGACGCGCTTGATGGTGGCCTTGTCGTGCAGCGGCTTGAGCGCGACCACGAGCTGCGCGGTCGAGCAGTTCGGGTTGGCGATGATGTTCTTCTTCTTGAAGCCTTCGGTCGCGGCCGCGTTGACCTCGGGCACGATCAGCGGCACGTCCGGATCCATGCGCCAGGCCGAGGAATTGTCGATCACAACGGCGCCGGCGGCGCCGATCTTCGGCGACCATTCCTTCGACACCGAGCCGCCCGCCGACATCAGGCAGATATCGACGTCGGAGAAGTCGTAGTGCTCGAGCGCCTTGACCTTCAGGGTGCGGTCGCCATAGGAGACCTCGACGCCGACGCTGCGGCGTGACGCCAGGGCCACGACCTCGTCCGCGGGAAATTTGCGCTCATCCAGGATGTTGAGCATTTCCCGTCCGACATTGCCGGTCGCGCCGACGACTGCGACTTTGTAACCCATCGTTCACTCTCCGATGAAAAAGCCCGTTCCTGAAGCTGACGCTTAAACAGGAAGAGCAGCGCTTCTATGCGAGAACCGGCCCCAAGACAACGTTCGACCATGCCTTTGGGACGTGGATGCAGTCGCCTGAGGCCGGCACGGCCGTAAACCCCACCCAGATCCATCTGGCGCTCGCCACTTTCGCCGACGAGGTCGTCGGCACGCTGGCGCGCCTGTTGGCCTATGTGGGGGCACTGGCCCTGTTTGCCATCCTGGGGCTCGCCGGCCTCGGCCAGCTGCCCGATCTGCGCGACGACGAGCCTGCCGCAAAGCCCGGCTGGGCGATCGCGGACCGTTCGCACCCGGCCTTCGCCCTCAGCCGGCTCGATCCATCAGAGAAAACAGCCTCTTACACCATATTCCGGCATCCCGAGGGCGGCCGGCGCGACGTGATGCGCTGGGCTGGCGACGCCGACAAGCTGGTGGCCGAGCTCGAAATCTACCGGGAAGGCGGCGAATTCGACGTGACGCAGCCAGCGACGTCAGGCCTCGCCGCCCGGATGGGCCTGGATGCGGCGACCGCGCTGGAGCAGGCCGGCCTGATCGACACCAAATTCGGCCCCGTCGCCCTGTACCGCCCATCGGGCACGGCGGATGGGTCGGCCGCGTGCCTTGGCTACCTCAAGCGCAACGAGGAGCCGGCGCTGCAGATCTCCGGCTTCTCCTGCCAGGGCGATACAATGCCGGCCCGGCGCGCCGCGATCGCCTGCACCTTGAACCGGCTGACGCAGCTCGCCTCGGGCAACGAGCCGAAGCTGGCGGAGATGTTCGCCCATGCGGAGCTCAAGCGCCGCTCCTGTGAGCCGCAGGGCTCGGCCGACTGGTTGCTGGGCGCAGCGAATGCGCAATTGCGCGGGACGCTTTGAGCCGCATCAAGCCCAAGCCGCTGTATCCATGCAACTTTTGCTGGCGAGCACGATTATTCCGGCGCGGTGTGACTGAATAGACCTAGTTCCGGTCCCCCCGGCCGGGCTAATATGGGATGAAATCGACCGGCGGCTTGCCGCCTGAAGGGGACGTGATGAGCTTGAATTTCTCTGCCAAACTGGCGGCCTGGCTTGCGGCTGGCGCTGTTGTCGCTGTGGCCTTCGCTGCGCCGGCGTCGGCCGATACCAGGACCAAGCAGCGCTTTGACGATCGCGGCCGGCACTATTACGGCCCGAACGGACCCAATACCGTCTACCAGCAGGGGCGCACCCGCATCTATGTGAGCAAGCGCTCCTGGCTCGACGGCGGCACCGAGGTCAATCCGGGCGACCGCAAGTTCAGCGACTACGCCTTCCCGCCGGACGTCGGCTATCCCTCCTTTGCGCGCGAAAACCTCAACCGCCCGATCGATCGCCAGCCGCTGGCGACCCCGGCCGATGTCGGCGGCTATCCGCGGGCTTTCCCGCTGTACTGAACGCGATACATCTTCCGAATCAAAAAGGCCGGGCTTCACGCCCGGCCTTTTTTTCAGCAGGTGCCGTTGGGTGGATTACGCATTCGCGGCCGGGTCATATCGCCGGCAAAACTCCTCGATCGCTTCGGCGCGAAAATCGGCCAGGCGCTCGAAGATGAGCTCGTCCGGCCACTCCCACCAGGCGATCCGCTGCAGGCTTGCGGCAACCGAATCATCGAAGCGCTTGCGGATGGGGCGCGCGGGAACGCCACCGACGATGGTGTAGGGCGCGACATCGCGGCTGACGACCGCGCCGGCGCCGATCACCGCACCATCGCCGACCGTGACGCCGGGCAGCAGGATCGCGGCGTGGCCGATCCAGACGTCATTGCCGACGATGACGCGGTCGCCGCGGCGATCGGCGAAGAAGTCGCGGTCGCGGCTCGCGCTCGCCTCGTAATATTCGGGGACATAGGTGAAGCGATGCTGCGAGGCGCGGCCCATCGGATGATTGGGCGCGCCGATCCGTACCGAATTGGCGATGGCGGTGAACTTGCCGATCACGGCGTCGGCGACGTCGCAGTTTTCGCCGAGATAGGAGTAATCGCCGAGCGAGGCATATTCGATGCGGGTATGGCCGAGGATCTCGCAGCGCCGCCCGATCCGCGCCTCGCGCTGGCGCACCGTTTCATGGATGAAGGTTTCCGCGATCTTGGGGCGGGGCGATGCATCCATGAATGTAACTCCGAGAGCAGGTGCCGTTGGGTGGGTTAGCCACGCGGCTGCGCGAAGCGCCGTCGTGCGGCGTGACCCACCACCTTGGTTTCCGCGGAGACAGGAGAGGTGGGTTACGCCTTCGGCTAACCCACCCTACGATTCGATGCTTGCGGTTACGCGTGCAGCTTCTGCAATTCCTTCAGAATCGCTTCGCCCATCTGCGTGGTCGAGGCGGCGGTGGTGCCTTCCGACTTGATGTCGGCGGTGCGCAGACCGCTGGCGAGCACCGCCGCGATCGCGGCGTCGACCTTGTCGGCGAGCGCGCCCATGTCGAAGGAATAGCGCAGCGCCATGCCGAAGGACGAGATCATCGCGATCGGATTGGCGAGGCCTTGGCCTGCAATGTCGGGCGCCGAGCCGTGCACGGGCTCGTACAAGGCCTTGCGCTTCTTGCTCTTGACGTCGACTTCGCCGAGCGAGGCCGAAGGCAGCATGCCGAGCGAGCCGGTGAGCATCGCCGCGATGTCGGACAGCATGTCGCCGAACAGATTGTCGGTGACGATGACGTCGAACTGCTTCGGCGCCTTCACCAGCATCATACCGCCGGAATCGGCGAGCTGATGCTCGAGCGTGACATCAGGATATTCGCGCTTGTGGACCGCGGTCATGACCTCGTTCCAGAGCACGCCCGACTTCATCACGTTGCGCTTCTCCATCGACGTCACCTTGTTCTTGCGCTTCCGGGCAAGCTCGAAGGCGACGCGGCCGATGCGCTCGATCTCATAGCTGTCGTAGACCTGGGTATCGATGGCGCGCTTCTGGCCGTTGCCGAGATCGGTGATGGTCTTGGGCTCGCCGAAATAGACGCCGCCGGTGAGCTCGCGCACGATGACGATGTCGAGGCCCTCGACCGCCTCGCGCTTCAGGCTCGAGGCATCGGCCAGCGCGGGATAGCAGACGGCGGGGCGAAGGTTGGCGAACAAAGCGAGATCCTTGCGCAGGCGCAGGAGGCCGGCTTCGGGGCGCACCTCGTAAGGCACCGCGTCCCATTTCGGGCCGCCGACCGCGCCGAAGATGATGGCGTCGGCAGCCATCGCCTTGGCCATGTCGCCCTCGGAGATCGACACCTTGTGGGCGTCATAGGCGGAGCCGCCGACCAGGCCGGTATCGGTCTCGAATTTGGCGATTCCCGCGCTATTGAGCCAATCGATCAGCCGCTTCACCTCGCCCATCACCTCGGGGCCGATACCGTCGCCGGGGAGCAGCAGCAATTTGTGGGTCGCCATATCCGTTTCCTCTTAGATCCTCTCTCGTCATTCCGGGGCGCGAGCAAAGCGAGCGAGCCCGGACTCCATCGGGCCACAGCGCAAGCGGGGAAATGGATTCCGGGCTCGCGCTTTGCGCGCCCCGGAATGACGGTCGGCCGGAGTGCTAGAGCGGCGTTGCGCGCTTGGCAAGACACCATTGCCGCGCCGCGGGTGTGCAAGGGGGGCGGGGCCTGCCACACTGGCGACGCCGGAGTACCCCTTGCTCGCCCCTGACCGCCCACCCGTCGCGCAGCCCGCGCGGCTGATCCTGACCCTGTCGCTGGCCGCAACCGTCGGGCTCGGCATCGGCCGCTTTGCCTATGCGCTGGTGCTGCCCGATATGCGGGAGGACCTCGGCTGGACCTACTCGGCGGCGGGTTTCATGAACACCATCAACGCCGTCGGCTACCTCGTCGGCGCCCTGCTGGCGTCGCGGCTGATCCAGCGCGTCGGCTGGTCGGCCGCGATCCGCGGTGGAACCGTCGCCTGCGTCGCCGCGCTTGCCACCTGCGCACTGACGGGGAATTTCATCGCGCTGAGCCTCGCCCGCCTCGTGCTGGGCCTGGGCGCGGCAGCCGGCTTCGTTGCCGGCGGCGCGCTGGCGGCGACCATCGCGCAGTCGCGCCCCGAACGGGCCAATTTCCTGCTGAGTCTCTTCTATGCCGGACCCGGCATCGGCATTCTCGCCTCCGGGCTGATCGCGCCATTCACGCTGCAGCATTTCGGCCCGGGCTCATGGTGGATCGTGTGGTGGGCGATGACACTGTTGTCGGCGGCGATGACCGTGCCGCTGTTCATGGTCCGCATCGAGAGCGGCGCGCGGTTTTCCGAAGGCAGCCACGGCGCCTTCGCGATTCTTCCCGTGCTGATCTATCTCGCCGCCTACTTCCTGTTCGGCGCCGGCTACATCGCCTACATGACGTTCATGATCGCCTATGTGCGCGACGGTGGCGGCGGAGCCGCGGCGCAGGCCGCATTCTGGGGCCTGATCGGCATGAGCGCCTTCGTCACGCCGTGGGCCTGGCGCCGCGTGCTGGCGCTCGACCGCGGCGGTCTCGCCACCGCGATCATCCTCGGTACCAACGCGCTCGGTGCGGCCTTGCCGATCCTCGGCCATTCGCCGGCCTGGCTCGGAATCTCGGCGGTGGTGTTCGGCGTCGCCTTCTTCGCCGTGGTCGGCTCGACCACCGCCTTCGTGCGCTTCAACTATCCGCCGGAGATGTGGCCGACCGCGATCGCGGCGATGACGATCTCGTTCGGCGTCGGCCAGACGCTGGGGCCGATCGTGGTCGGCGCGATCACCGATGCGCTGGGGAGCCTGAGCTACGCGCTCAATGTCTCGGCGGCGCTGCTGGCGCTGGGGGCGGTGCTGGCGTTGCTGCAGCGGAAGGTGCCGAAGAGTTCGGTGCCGTAGGGTGGATTAGCCGAAGGCGTAATCCACCAACTTCGTTCGGCAAACGCGGACGCATGGTGGATTACGCTTCGCTAATCCACCCTACGGCAGCGGGGCTAGCTCCCGCTAAACGAATTGTAGCCCTGGTCTTCCCAATAGCCGCCCTTGTAGTCGTTGGTGACTTCCATCGAGACCACGTATTTCGGGTTCTTGAAGCCGAGCTTGGTCGGCACGCGAATTTTCATCGGGAAGCCGTAGGCGCGCGGCAGGATCTCGTTGGCATATTTGAACGTCATCTGCGTCTGCGGATGCAGCGCGGTGCGCATGTCCAGGGGCGAATTGTAGCCGTCCTTGTCGGCGCACTGGAACCAGACGTATTTGGCGCGCGTGTCGGCGCCGACGAGCTTGAGGAAATCGCGCAAGGGCGTGCCGGTCCAGCTGCCGATCGCGCTCCAGCCTTCGACGCAGATGTGGCGGGTGATTTGCGTGAACTGCGGCAGCTTGTAGAGCTCGTCCAGCGTCCATGACTTCTTGTTGTCGACCAGGCCGCGCACCTCGAGCTTCCAATCCGCGGCCGAGACATCGGGCGCATCGTCGAGATCGTAATAGGCATTGAACGGGAACGGCTTTGTAATCGCGCTCTCGGGAAACGTCGGCGCCAGCGCGTCGGGATTGAAGATGAAGTCCTGCACGGCGTCGTTGAATTTCGAGACCCTCGCGAGCAACGCATCCGCCGAGGAGGAATCGACCACATCGCAGCCGGTGAGCAAGGTCAGCGCGCCGAGGCTGGCGCCGCCGGCGATGAAGCGGCGGCGGGTGAGATCGGGCATCACCTTGAGGGAGTCCTTGATCAGCAGACGCTTGTCGACGCCGGGGATCAGAAATGAACGCTTGGCCATCGCTATTCTCACTTATTTGTTTTGAGCATGATCTTTGTCGGAAAACCGGTACCGACTTTTCCGGATCATGCTCAGCGACCGATGATCATCGCGCGCAGGCTCTTCGGTACCAGCAGCGCAAGCAGCACGTGAATGACGAGGAACGCGCAGATCGCGGCCATGCAGAAGAAATGCACGTAGCGCGCGGTCGGATAATCGCCGAACAGCTTGACCAGATAATACAGCTGCACCGGCTTCCAGATCGACAGGCCCGACAGCACGATCAGCACGCCGACGACGATGATGCCGGCATAGAGCAGGCGCTGCACGTAATTGTAGACGGTGAGATCGTCATGCGCGAGCTTGAAGGTGAGCGCCGCCCTGACGTCGTGGAGCACGCCTGAAGGCGTGATCGGCAGCAGCTTTTTCCGGAAGCGGCCGGATGCGAGACCCGTGATGAGATAGGCGAGGCCGTTAACCATCAACAGCCACATCGCTGCAAAGTGCCAGAGCAGCGCGCCGCCGAGCCAGCCGCCCAGCGTATAGTCGCGCGGAAAACTGAAGCCGAACAGCGGCGAGGCATTGTAGATCTGCCAGCCCGACAGGATCATCAGGATCATCGCGACCGCATTGGTCCAGTGCATGACACGGACCCAGGCCGGCTGGATCACCTTGGGCCTGCTGGCGCTGATCTGCTCGTCGGTCACGGTAAGGCTCGACATGATGGTTCCGTCCTGAACGTCTGATATCACCGATTATACGCCGGTCCGCCCGCTTTCGTTACGCCGGACCGGAAACCGAATCGCGGGCCCTGGCGGTCACAATAAAGCGAGCCGGGTCGCCCCGGCTCGCTGTTTCGCTGCATCCTCCGGGGATGAAACCGGGGGGTATCAGGTGTTACGTCGCCGGCATCAGCACGGTGTCGACCACATGGATCACGCCGTTCGACTGGTTGACGTTGGAGATCGTCACCATCGAGGTGCCGCCCTTGGCGTCGACGATCCAGACCTTGCCGTCCTGCTTCTTGACGGTGAGTTCCTCGCCCTCGACGGTCTTCAGCTTCTTGCCGTCGGTGAGGTCGGAGGCCTCGAGCTTGCCCGGCACCACATGGTAGGTGAGGATCTTGGTCAGGGTTGCCTTGTTCTCGGGCTTGACCAGGGTGTCGACGGTGCCGGCCGGCAGCTTGCTGAAGGCGGCGTTGGTCGGCGCGAACACCGTGAACGGGCCCTTGCCTTCCAAGGTCGGCACCAGGCCGGCCGCCTTCACGGCCGCCACCAGCGTGGTGTGGTCCTTCGAATTGACGGCGTTCTGGACGATGTTCTTCGACGGGAACATCGCGGCGCCGCCGACCATGACGGTCTTTTCTTCGGCGCGAGCGGGCGCGATGACTGATGCGGTGATGGCCAGCGCGCTGAAGGCAGCAGCGGTGAGATAGGCAATGCGCTTCGACATGGAGAAACTCCCGATTTCGATGATGACCGGCGATGACCGGCCTTTGCGTTGGGGCAACAACGGCGTCTGCGACAGTTTGACGTGAGGCAGCAGCGCGTCGTTGGCCGAACTACGGGAGGGTTCGCGAGGCGGTTTCGAACAAAAATTCTTTGTGATGCGTGAAACTATGGTGCGACGTGGCCGTGTGGCAGCCCCACCGTCATTGCGAGGAGCCCTTGCGACGAAGCAATCCAGACTATCTCCGCGGATACATTTCTGGATTGCTTCGCTACGCTCGCAATGACGAATTCTCGGCTGCGACTTCGCTTCAATCCCTGCTCAACGGTGTCTGAATGAATCCGCGATTATGCGTCGGGCTGATCAGGAGCTCGTTGATGCAGACGCGCGGCGGCATCGACGCGATGAACGCGATGGTGCGGCCGAGATCTTCGGGTTGCAGCATCTTCGCCTGCTCTTCCTCGCTCGGCACCACCGGGCGCAGCTTCAGGATCGGGGTGGCCACCTCGCCCGGCATCAGGCAGCAGGCGCGCAGGCCATTGACGCATTCGTCCATGTTGAAGGAATGGGTCAGCGCCAGCACCGCGTGCTTGGTGGTCGTGTAGGCCGGGCCCGGCATTTTCGAGACGTGACGGCCGGCCCAGGACGAGACGTTGATGATCGAGCCGTCCTGCTGCTTGCGCATCGTCGGCAGCACCGCGCGCATGCAATAGAGCACGCCGTTGAGATTGACCTGGACCAGCTTGTCCCAGCCCTCCAGTTCCATGTCCTTCCAGCTCCGCTTCGGGACATTGATGCCGGCATTGTTCACCAGCAGGTCGATCCGACCATGCTTGGCGACGATCTGATCGGCGGCCTTCTGGGCCGCAGCCGCGTTGGACACGTCGAGCGCAATGGCCTCGGCCGTCCCGCCAGCCTTGGTGATCTTGGCCACCACGGCCTCCAGGGCGTCCTTGCGGCGGCCCGAGGCCACCACGATCCAGCCGTCGGCCGCCAGCGCCTCGGCGCCGGCCTCCCCGATCCCGCTGCCTGCGCCCGTCACCCAGGCCACGCGTTTCCCGTTTTTTGCCATTGCGAACTGTCTCCGTTGCTTCATCGGGGCGGTTTTTGCTAATCCAGCCCTCGGTTTTGACCGGCCTTGTCAGTCCTGCGGTCGAGGAAATCTTGCATGAACCACGCAGCCAACGCCAATCTGTTTTCCCGCCTGTTCGACGGCCTCGACGATCCCAAACGTCTTGCGATCGAGACCCAGGACGGCGCCCATATCAGCTATGGCGATCTGATTGCGCGGGCGGGCCAAATGGCGAATGTGCTGGTCGCGCGCGGCGTGAAGCCCGGCGATCGCGTCGCGGTGCAGGTCGAGAAGTCGGTCGCCAACATCGTGCTCTATCTCGGCACGGTCAGGGCCGGCGCGGTCTATCTGCCGCTGAACACCGCCTATACGCTGAACGAGCTCGACTACTTCATCGGCGATGCCGAGCCGGCGCTGGTGGTCTGCGATCCCTCCAAGGCCGAAGGGCTCGCCCCTGTCGCCGCCAAGGTGAAGGCCAGGGTCGAGACGCTCGGCGCTGACGGCAGGGGCTCGCTGACCGACGCTGCCGCCAAGGCGAGCAGCGACTTTGCCACCGTGCCGCGCGAAAACGACGACCTCGCAGCGATCCTCTACACATCAGGGACGACAGGCCGCTCCAAGGGCGCGATGCTCAGTCACGACAATCTCGCGTCGAACTCGCTCTCGCTCGTCGGCTATTGGCGCTTCACCGACAAGGACGTGCTGATCCACGCGCTGCCGATCTATCACACCCACGGCCTGTTCGTGGCGACCAACGTCACGCTGTTTGCGCGGGCCTCGATGATCTTCCTGCCGAAGCTCGATCCGGAATTGATCATCAAGCTGATGGCGCGCGCGACCGTGCTGATGGGCGTGCCGACCTTCTACACGCGTCTGCTGCAGAATCCTTCGCTCTCGAAGGAGACGACCAGGCACATGCGGCTGTTCATCTCCGGCTCGGCGCCTCTCCTGGCTGAAACCCACCGCGAATGGTCCGCACGCACCGGGCACGCCGTGCTCGAGCGCTACGGCATGACCGAAACCAACATGAACACGTCGAACCCCTATGACGGCGAGCGCGTCCCCGGCGCGGTCGGCTTCCCGCTGCCCGGCGTCTCCGTGCGCGTGACCGAGCCCGAGACGGGCAAGGAATTGCAGCGTGAGGAAGTCGGCATGATCGAAGTGAAGGGCCCGAACGTCTTCAAAGGCTACTGGCGCATGCCCGAAAAGACCAAGTCGGAATTTCGGCCCGACGGCTTCTTCATCACCGGCGATCTCGGCAAGATCGACGACAAGGGCTACGTCCACATTCTCGGCCGCGGCAAGGACCTGGTGATCTCAGGCGGCTTCAACGTTTACCCCAAGGAAATCGAGACCGAGATCGACGCCATGCCCGGCGTGATCGAATCCGCCGTGATCGGCGTGCCGCATGCCGATTTCGGCGAGGGCGTCACGGCCGTGCTGGTCTGCAACAAGGGCGCCGACGTGACCGAAGCGGCGGTGCTGAAGGCGCTCGACGGCCGCATCGCAAAATTCAAAATGCCCAAGCGGGTGTTCGTGGTCGACGAACTGCCGCGGAACACGATGGGCAAGGTGCAGAAGAACGTGCTGCGGGACACGTATAAGGATATTTACGCGAAGAAATAGGGGCGTATGCTCCGGGGGAGGATTGGGGCGTGAATCGAGAGCAGGCGAAGAAAATCCAGAAGCACTTGCTCGAAGCTGCGAAGGCATACCGGAAAGCGGAGGCCGCAATCGTCGAGGTTGGCGACGATGGCAGAAAGCTGTTTGCAGAACCACTCGTAACGGCTGTTTTCCAACTGCACTTCAAGCTTCTGCGGCTGATCTACAAGCGATTTCCAGATCTCGAGCCGCCGGGTCCGCCTCCCACGATCAGCAGCACACTTCGATGGGAAGATGTCTCACTCCCATCGTCAGTGCTGGCGGCCGATCTGGATCGCGTGATTTTTTCTGTCGTGAAGCCACAATGGCGGAAGCTCGCGATGATCCTGCACAGCGCGGTTGAGAAGGTCGAGGAAGAAAAAGCACTGGCAGCCCCAGTCGATTTTGAGGTCTTTGCAGCCCGCATTCAGGTTTTGGTCGACGTCGATCTCCTGGAAGCGCAAGGCAACCTTCAAATGTGGGGCCACAGTGAGGTGAGACTGAAGGATCGTTCCGTCAATTAACGTTCGTAGGTGGGTTAGCCGAAGGCGTAACCCGCCGCTTTGGTTTGCGCGGTGACAGAAGCGGTGGGTTACGCCTGCGGATCGCGCATCGCGCGACCGCGAGCTAACCCACCCTACGCAGCCAAACTTACTGCCCGCCGACCAGGCTCATCACAAATCGGCTTCCGACGATAAACAGATAGCACCCGAACGCGACCTCCAGCGTGCGCTTCGACATCGCATGCGCGGCGCGCACGCCGAGCGGTGCGGTGACGAGGCTCATCGGCATCACCAGCACGGCGCCGATCAGCGAGACGTAGCCGAGTGCGAACGGGATTTGCAGGGCCACAACGGACGGATACGTCGCGGCCGCCGGCCAGCCGGCATAGACGTAGCCGAGTGCGCCGGGGATCGAGATCAGCACGGCGAGCGCCGATGAGGTCGCGACGGCCTGATGGATTGGTCGGCCGTAGAACGTCATCAGCAGGTTGGAAAACAGACCGCCGCCGATGCCCATCAGCGTCGACAGGATGCCGACGCAAAAGCCGTAGACGCGCATCAACGGGCCCTTCGGCAGGTCATCGCCGAGCTTCCAGCTCTCGCGTCCGAAGATGAGGCGCGCTGAAGCGGAATAGGCGACGGCGACGAAGACGATCTTGAACAGGCGCTCCGGCGCGTAGCGCGCGACGACGCTTCCCGCGACGACGCCGACGACGATCGGCAGCCACCAGACGCGCAGGATCGACATGTCGACCGCGCCGCGTTTGTAATGCGCCTGGAACGAACGGATCGAGGTCGGAATGATCACCGCGAGCGAGGTGCCGACGCAGAGCGGCATGCGCACCTCGAGCGGCACGCCGGCGATGCGGAAGCATTCGTAAAACACCGGCACGAGAATCGCGCCGCCGCCGATGCCGAACACGCCGGCGAGAAAGCCGGAGAGCGCACCGACCGCGATCAGCAGCAGCGCGAGCTCGACGAGCTCCTTGATATCAAGACCTGCGATCATCAGGACCTGCCCCGCAGCTTGCCGCAACTTGTTCGATCCGCACGACCAGACGAGCTACGCGCGAAGCTGTAGGCGATCCGGTTTGTGCGGTCGACACGCTGCGGTGGCCGTCTTGGGTGGATTGCAGATGGCGCATATCCGCCGTCGCGTGGAAAATCGATGCGTCCCGCGGAAAGAGGCGGCGGCACGCGAGCTTGCTCAAGCATGCTCCGCGCCATGAACTGACTGGTTCGAACCAAGGCCGCCAGTCAGCGGCTTAGAGCCGTTCCAATAGCAATTTCAATGCGCCTCGACGGTCATCACAAAAGATGAATTAATGTTCTCTTCTTCGTCGGTGCACCATCAGTCTGGTATACCAAGCCCCTGATTGGCCTGTTGCATCAATGTCGTAGAGCTGAATGCCGGTTCGATTTATGGCGATTTGGTGATTGCGCAGGTGAAATCGACTCCGTAAATAGAGCCGACCTTTCGCGATCCCCGCGCGCGCCCCGCTGGGCCGCCATAAACATCAAAAGCCCATGACCGCACGGATCGAACGACCGCTTTCACCACACATGCAAATCTACCGCTGGACGTTGACGATGGCGCTGTCCATCGTCCATCGCGCCACCGGCATCGCCCTTTATGTCGGGACCCTGCTGCTGGTCTGGTGGCTGGTTGCAGCGGCCTCCGGCCCCGCCGCCTACGCCAACGTGCAGGCCTTCACCGGCAGCATCATCGGCCGGCTGATCGTGTTCGGCTACACTTGGGCGCTGATGCACCATATGCTGAGCGGCATCCGGCACTTCGTGTGGGATCTCGGCTACGGCTTCAAGGCCAATGAGCGCGAGGCGCTGACCTGGGGCGCCGCGATCGGCGGCATCGCCCTGACGGTGCTGATCTGGATCATCGCCTACGCGATCGGAGGTGGACGATGAGCGCGTCAGATACGCCGAAGCGCAGCATGCGCACCCCGCTCGGCCGCGTCCGTAATCTCGGCGCCGCCCATTCCGGCACGTCCGACTTCTGGCGCCAGCGCCTCACCGCCGTCGCCATGACGCTGCTGATGATCCCTGTCATCGTGATCATCATGATGCTGCTCGGCCGCAACCAGGCCGGCGCCGCGCAGATCCTCGGCTCGCTGCCGATCGCCGTGATCCTGCTGCTGTTCATCTTCGCCAGCGCCTGGCACATGAAGATCGGCATGCAGGTCGTGATCGAGGACTATGTCCATAACGAGAAGCTGAAGCTCGTCTCGGTCATGCTCAACAACTTCTTCTCGATCGCCGTGGCGCTCGCCTCGACCTACGCGATCCTCAAGCTTTCTTCCGGAGTGTAAGCCATGGCCAACGAGACGAATGGCAAGGGCAACGGCGCTCCCGCCACCAACGGCAAAGCCTATCCGATCGAAGACCACACCTATGACGTCGTCGTGGTCGGCGCCGGCGGCGCCGGCCTGCGCGCCGTGGTCGGCTGCAGCGAGGCCGGCCTGAAGACGGCCTGCATCACCAAGGTGTTTCCGACCCGCTCGCACACGGTCGCGGCGCAAGGCGGCATCTCGGCGTCGCTCGGCAACATGCACAAGGACGACTGGCGCTGGCACATGTACGACACCGTGAAGGGGTCGGACTGGCTCGGGGACCAGGACGCGATCGAGTACATGGTGCGCAACGCGCCCGACGCGGTCTACGAGCTCGAGCATTGGGGCGTTCCGTTCTCGCGGACCGAGGACGGCAAGATCTACCAGCGCCCGTTCGGCGGCATGACCATGGACTACGGCAAGGGCCAGGCGCAGCGCACCTGCGCCGCTGCCGACCGTACCGGCCACGCCATGCTGCACACGATGTATGGCCAGTCGCTGCGCCATGCGGCCGAGTTCTTCATCGAGTTCTTCGCCATCGATTTGATCATGGACGACCAGGGCACCTGCCGCGGCGTCATCGCGCTCAAGCTCGACGACGGCACGCTGCACCGCTTCCGCGCCCAGACCGTGATCCTCGCCACCGGTGGCTACGGCCGCGCTTATGCCTCCTGCACCTCGGCGCACACCTGCACCGGTGATGGCGGCGGCATGGTGCTGCGCGCCGGCCTGCCGCTCCAGGACATGGAGTTCGTGCAATTCCACCCGACCGGCATCTACGGCTCGGGCTGTCTCGTCACCGAAGGCGCGCGCGGCGAAGGCGGCTATCTCGTCAACTCCGAGGGCGAGCGCTTCATGGAGCGCTACGCACCGTCGGCAAAGGACCTCGCCTCGCGCGACGTCGTCTCGCGCGCGATGACCATCGAGATCCGCGAGGGGCGCGGCGTCGGCAAGAAGAAGGATCACATCTTCCTTCATCTGGACCATCTCGATCCCGCCGTGCTCGCCGAGCGCCTGCCGGGCATCTCCGAATCCGCCAAGATCTTCGCCAATGTCGACGTGACGCGCGAGCCGATCCCGATCGTGCCGACCGTGCACTACAACATGGGCGGCATCCCCACGAACTATCACGGCGAAGTGCTGACCAAGCGGGACGGCGACGACAACGCCATCATCCCCGGCCTGATGGCGATCGGCGAAGCGGCCTGCGTCTCCGTGCACGGCGCCAACCGCCTCGGCTCGAACTCGCTGATCGACCTCGTCGTGTTCGGCCGTGCCGCGGCGCTGCGTCTGGCCGAGAAGCTGACGCCGAACGCGAAGCAGCCGGAGCTGCCGGCCAACTCGGCCGAACTCGCGCTCGGCCGTCTCGACCATTATCGCTACGCCTCGGGCGGCACGCCGACCGCGAAGCTGCGCGAAGGCATGCAGCACGTGATGCAGAGCAATTGCGCCGTGTTCCGCACCGGCGACGTGCTGAGCGAAGGCCAGAACCTGATCGAGAAGGTCCACAGCGGCATCACCGACATCGCCGTGTCCGACCGCTCGCTGGTGTGGAATTCGGATCTCGTCGAAACGCTGGAATTCGACAATCTGATCTCGCAGGCGGTGGTGACGATGAATTCCGCCGCGAACCGCACCGAGAGCCGCGGCGCCCATGCGCGCGAGGACTTCTCCGCGCGCGACGACCAGAACTGGATGAAGCACACGCTGGCCTGGCTCGACGACAAGGGCAAGGTCAAGATCGAGTATCGCCCGGTTCACGACTACACCATGACCAACGACGTGCAGTACATCCCGCCGAAAGCGCGCGTGTATTGAGCGAACAGCGAAAGCTTTATCGAAATGGTTGAATTCGCACTTCCCAAGAACTCGAAGATTTCAGGCGGCAAGACCTGGCCGAAGCCCGCGGGCGCGACCGAGACGCGCGAGTTTCGCGTCTATCGCTGGAATCCCGATGACGGCAAGAATCCGAGCGTCGACACCTATTACGTCGACGTCAATGATTGCGGTCCGATGGTGCTGGACGGCCTGATCTGGATCAAGAACCACATCGACCCGTCGCTGACCTTCCGCCGCTCCTGCCGCGAAGGCGTCTGCGGCTCCTGCGCCATGAACATCGACGGCCAGAACACGCTGGCCTGTACTCGCTCGATGCACGACGTGAAGGAGGGCGCGGTGAAGATCAACCCGCTGCCGCACCAGCCCGTGGTAAAGGACCTCGTTCCCGACCTCACCAATTTCTACGCACAATACGCCTCCGTCGAGCCGTGGCTGAAGACGACCTCGCCGACGCCGCAGAAGGAATGGCGCCAGAGCCACGAGGACCGCGAGAAGCTCGACGGCCTCTACGAGTGCATCCTGTGCGCCTGCTGCTCGACCTCCTGCCCGAGCTATTGGTGGAACAGCGACCGCTATCTCGGCCCGGCCGCGCTGCTCCAGGCCAACCGCTGGGTGTCCGATTCGCGCGACGAGGCCACCGGCGAGCGGCTCGACAATCTCGAAGACCCGTTCCGCCTGTATCGCTGCCACACCATCATGAACTGCGCCAAGGCCTGCCCGAAGGGCCTGAACCCGGCCGAGGCCATCGCCGAGCTCAAGCTCAAGATGGTCGAGCGCCAGATCTAGGCCTCATTGAGACTCGCTCTGCCCCCGGCCCGAGCGGCCGGGGCCATCTGCGACCGGAACAATTTCGGCTAAATTCGCTTCATCGCGTGTCGCGGGCGAATCGACGGCCCACAACCTCCGGTTCCCGTCACAAGCCGCTTCCTTCCCGACGCGAGATTCAAGTAAGCTCTCCGGTCGGGGGACCGGAGCGACCGTGCAGGGCGCACAACGCAACTCGCTGAGACTGTTGCAGTGGATGATGGCGGCATCCCTGGCGCTGCCCATTGCGCTGTTCGTCATTGTTTCCGTGATTTCCTACAATTCGACGCTCGATACCGCTGACCGCGAGATCGAGCGGACGCTCGATGTCGCGCATGAGCACGCGCTCAAGGTGTTCGAGACCATCGACCGGAGCCTGGCCGAGCTCAACGAGGTCGTGCGCGGCCTGTCCGACGACCAGATCCGGTCGCGGGAAGGCGCGCTGCACAAGCGCCTCAAGCAGCTTACCGAATCGCTGCCGCAGCTCAAATCGGTCTGGATCTTCGATGCCAACGGAAAGGCGCTGGTCAACAGCCTGGCCTCGCCGCCGCCGGATCAGAGCTTTGCCGACCGCGACTATTTCTATGCCCAGGTCGATCAGAGCATCGGCAGCTTCATCGGCGCCACCTTGACGCCGCGCCCGCCCTACCAGGGTGCGCGCTTCTTCGGCGTCAGCCGCCGCCGCTCGTCCGAGGACGGCAGCTTCGTCGGCGTGATCCAGGCGTCCGTTCTGCCCGAGTATTTCGAGAGCTTTTACGCCAGGATCGGCACCGATCCGGGCAGCTTCTTCGCCATGGGCCGCGCCGACGGCGTGCTGCTGGCGCATTTCCCGCGGCTCGATCGCGATGTCCGGCTCGATCCGAACGGCCCGATCGGCCACAGCATCGCAACCCATCCCGATCATGGGCTGATGACGATCGCCTGGCCGACGGACGGAATCGAGCGGCGCATCGGCTACCGGCGCGTCGCCGAATATCCGATCTATGTCAGCGCCGGCCTCGAGACCTCGGCGATCCGCGCACGCTGGCTCGCGACCATCAGCCAGCATCTGGTGTTCGGCGTGCCCGCCACCGCGCTGCTGTTCATCCTGCTCGTGTTCGCCTTCCGGCGCACCCAGCATCTCCAGATCGAGGCCGCCAAGCGGCGCGAGGTCGAGGAGGCGCTCAAGCACAGCCAGCGGCTGGAGGCGCTGGGCCAGCTCACCGGCGGCGTCGCGCATGATTTCAACAATCTGCTCACCGTGATCCGCGCGTCGGTCGATCTGTTGAACCGCCCGCAACTGAGCGAGGAGCGGCGGCAGCGCTACATCACGGCGATCGCGGAAGCCGTCGCGCGCGCCGCCAAGCTGACCTCGCAACTGCTGGCCTTTGCGCGGCGCCAGACCTTGAAGCCCGAAGTGTTCGACGTCGGCGACCGGATGCGATCGCTGCGCGACATGCTCGCCACGCTGCTTGGACCTGCGATCGAGATCGTCACCCAGCTGCCGACCGAGCCCTGCCTCGTCAGCGCCGATGCCGGCCAGTTCGAGACGGCCATGATCAACATGGCGACCAATGCGCGCGACGCCATGCAGGGCAAGGGCCGGATCGTCTTCACGGTGCACGCGGCGACATCCGTGCCCGATATGCTCGCGCATCTCCCCGGCAGCCAGACCTTGAAAAATCCGGGATTCGTCTGCGTCACCGTCAGCGATAGCGGCGTCGGCATTCCCGCTGCCCAACTGGGCCGCATCTTCGAGCCGTTCTTCACCACCAAGCAGGTCGGCCAGGGCACCGGCCTTGGCCTGTCGCAGGTGTTCGGCTTCGCCCGGCAATCCGGCGGCGAAGTGACCGTCGTCAGCGAAGTCGGCCAGGGCAGCACCTTCTCGCTCTATCTGCCGCGCGTGCCGGCCGATCTGTTGCCGCGGAGCCAGGCGCCGACCACGGCCCCGGCTGTCGCCGGCAGCGGCATGTCGGTGCTGGTGGTCGAAGACAATATCGAGCTCGGCAATTTTGCCGCCGACGGGCTGACCGAGCTCGGCTACAGCATCACGCTGGTCGACAACGCCGCCGACGCGCTCACTGAACTGGTGGGCGACGCCGATCGCTTCGACGTCGTGTTCTCCGATGTCGTCATGCCCGGGATGACCGGGCTCGATCTGGCGCAGGCGATGCGCGATCGCTGCATCAGCGTTCCCATGGTGTTGACCACGGGCTACAGCCAAGCGTTGTCCCAGGACGGTGTCGCCGGCTTCGAGCTGGTGCAAAAGCCCTATTCGATCGAAGAGCTGTCGCGGGTGCTGCATCGCGCCGCGCGGCTGAAACGGGTGCGGGACGGCGCCGCCGAGTGAGAGCGGGAACCCGAGGGAACCCGGTCGCGTTGTCGCCTCATGCAGAAGCCACTCCGGAAAAATGAGCAGGGCAAGACGCCGCCCATCGTGAAGATCACCGGCGAGACCGGGGATGAAGTCGCGCCGCCGCCGCCGGAAGTGCTCGAGCCCGATCCCGGGCTTTCGCCCGAAGAGATCGAGCAGGCGCGCAAGGATTATCTGCTGACGCGCTTCTGGATCAGCGCGCGGGGCTTCTGGAGCCGCAAGGGCGACCGCCTCGCCTGGCCGTTTTCGATCGGCCTCGTCGTGCTGATCGTCCTGGCCGTCGGCTTCCAATACGGCATCAACGTCTGGAACAGGGCAATCTTCGATGCCATCGAGAAGCGCGACGCGACCACCGTCTTCCACCTCACTGCTGTGTTCTTCCCGCTTGCCATCGGCAGCATCGGGCTCGGTGTCGTCCAGGTGTTTGCGCGGATGGGCATCCAGCGGCGCTGGCGCGCCTGGCTCACCAATAGCGTGCTGACACGCTGGCTCGCGAACGGGCGCTACTACCAGCTCAACCTCGTCGGCGGCGATCACAACAATCCGGAATACCGGATCGCCGAGGATTTGCGCATCGCGACCGACTCGCCGGTCGATTTTCTCGCCGGCGTGACCTCGGCGCTGCTGTCGGCCGCAACCTTCATCGTCGTGCTCTGGACCATCGGCGGCGCGCTGACGGTCACGCTGGGTGGCTCCGCCATCACCATTCCCGGCTTCCTCGTGATCGCCGCGATGCTCTATGCCGCGATCGCCTCGGGCTCGATCCTGGTGATCGGCCGCCAATTCGTGCAGGTCTCCGAGGACAAGAACCAGGCCGAGGCGGACTTCCGCTACACCCTGACGCGCGTGCGCGAGAACGGCGAGAGCATCGCGCTGCTCGGCGGCGAGGAGGAAGAACGCGGCGGCATCGACCGCAATTTTACTAGCGTGCTCAGGCAATGGGCGCGGCTCGCAGGACAGCACATGCGGACCACGCTGGTATCGCAGGGCTCGAGCCTGGTCGCGCCGGTCGTGCCGCTGTTGCTCTGCGCGCCGAAATTCCTCGACGGCAGCATGAGCCTCGGACAGGTGATGCAGGCGGCCTCAGCCTTCACCATCGTGCAGAGCGCGTTCGGCTGGCTGGTCGACAATTATCCGCGGCTCGCCGACTGGAACGCCTGCGCACGGCGCATCGCCTCGCTGATGATGTCGCTCGACGGGCTCGAGCGCGCCGAGCAGGGCGACGGCCTCGGCCGCATCAAGCGCGGCGAGACCAGCAACGATGCGATGCTGGAGCTGCGCGATCTCTCCGTCACGCTCGACGACGGCACCGCCGTGGTCGGCGAGACCGAAGTCGTGATCGAGCCGGGCGAGCGGCTTTTGGTCGCCGGCGAATCCGGCACCGGCAAGAGCACGCTGGTGCGCGCGATCGCAGGCCTGTGGCCCTGGGGCGGCGGCAGCGTCAACTTCCATCCCGACCGGCGGCTGTTCATGCTGCCGCAGCGGCCCTACGTGCCCTCGGGCAGTCTGCGCCGCGCGGTCGCCTATCCCGGCGCCGAGGAGGCCTGGACTGTCGAGCAGATCGGCGAGGCCCTGCACAAGGTCGGCCTCGACCATCTCAAGGAGAAGATCGCGGAAGAGGGACCGTGGGACCAGACGCTGTCGGGCGGCGAGAAGCAGCGCCTTGCCTTCGCGCGGCTGCTGCTGCACTCTCCCGATATCGTCGTGCTGGATGAAGCGACCTCGGCGCTCGACGAGAAGAGCCAGGACAAGATGATGCAGATGGTCACCGACGAGCTGCCGCAGGCGACCGTCGTCAGCGTCGCGCATCGCGTCGAGCTGGAGGCCTTCCACAGCCGCAAGATCGTGCTGGAGCGCCACAAGGACGGCGCCAAGCTCGTCAGCGACATCGATCTGATCCCGCGCAAGGGCAAGCGCAAGCTGCTCGGGCGATTCCTGCGACAGCGGAAGGCGCCGCCGAAGAAGGCGGCGTGAGATTCGTAGCCCGCAACATTGGAGTCCCCACCAAAACCGGCTATGCATGCGCCGCCTGCAACGAGGACCGCCTGCTTGACGCCCGACAATTCCCTTTCGACCGCCCCATTCGGCGCGTTTGCACCGAATGCATCGCAGGCCGCGATTATCCGCCTCGTGCAAGGGTCGAGGCTGAAGCGCGGCGCGTTCCGGCCCTGGATGTCGCGACTGGTCAATCTGCTGCGCGACGGGCCGGTCGACGTGCAATATCAGGGCGCTTCGTTTCGCTTCTACCACCAGGGCAGCGCCACCGAGCGCGGCGCGCTGTTCAACCCCGACTATAACATCGACGAGCTCGACTTCCTGCGCCAGCACACGCCTGGCGGCGGCACGTTCGTCGACGTCGGCGCCAATGTCGGCACCTTTGCCTTGGTGATGGCGCGGCAGGTCGGCCCCTCGGGCAAGGTTGTCGCGATCGAGCCGCATCCGCTCACGTTCGGGCGGCTCTCGTTCAACCATGCCGCTTCGAAAGCGACGCAGGTTCGCCTGGTGCAAGCCGCCGCGGGCGATGTTGACGGCGAGCTGATGATCGAGAGCGGCGGCGGCAATCTCGGCGCCACGCATGTCGTCACCGGCGCGGCCAGCGCGGAAGCCATCAAGGTGCCGTCGCTGCGGCTCGCGCGCATTCTGGACGAGGCGGGCGTGACCCAGGTCGATTCGCTCAAGATCGACGTCGAGGGTTTCGAGGACCGCGTGCTGATCGGCTTCTTCCGCGACGCGCCGCCATCGCTATGGCCACGTGCGGTCGTGATCGAGCATCTGTCACAAAACGAATGGCAGCAAGATTGTATCGCTGACATGCTCGCGCGCGGCTTTACCGTCGCGCGCAAGACGCGCAGCAATACGTTCCTGTCACGCTGAACCACGGAGGTTGCGATGATCGATCACCTTGGCCTCTCCGTCTCCGACTATGAGGCGGCGAAAACGTTTTACAGCAAGGCGCTGGCGCCGCTCGATTACGGCCTGATCATGGAAGTGACGGAAGAGCAGACCGGCCACGCCGCGGCAGCCGGATTCGGCGCCGACGGCAAGCCGGATTTCTGGATCAGCGGCGAAGGTGCGATGAACAAGCCGGTGCATGTCGCGATAGCAGCGAGAGACCGCGCCACGGTCGACGCATTCTACAAGGCCGCGATGGCGGCAGGCGGCCGCGACAACGGGTCGCCCGGCCTGCGCCCGCACTATCACGCGAATTACTATGGTGCCTTTGTGCTCGACCCCGATGGCCACAACATCGAGGCGGTCTGCCACGCGCCGGAATAGCGCGGCGCAACGGGGAACATCGGCGCGGCATCATCGTTGTCGTTCTCTTCACAACGGATCTTGATGATGCCGATGCCGATCGAACCGCCCGAGATACCGCCATCGACACCGGGCACGCCGACCGAGCCGCCGCCCGGCATTCCCGCAGGCAATCCGCAGCCTGAAATCGCACCGCCTGTGCATGAGCCCGGCGAATCACCGCAGCCCGATGAATTGCCCGGTCGCGTGCCCGAGGAGATTCCGTCGCGCGGGCCGAACGGTCCGCTGACACCCAATCCCGCGACGGATGCCAATTCGCCGCAGGGGTCGGACGTGCGATGAGAGCAATCACATGCGAGGCGATTGCGACTCACGCCTGAATGCGTAATGAACGTTGTTCTAGTGACATGATTTGCATGCAGAAATAAATCGCGACGCAATGTCTTCGCCCGCCACAATCCGGCCTAACGCGTAGCTGTTCATCACCCGACTTCACATCGTCAAAGAACCTTCCGGGGAAGTTCAACCACATGACCAACCTTCGTTTCGTGCTGCTCGCCACGACGGCCCTGACCGCGATGCAATTTGCAGGCTCCGCAGCTCATGCGCAAAGCGCGCCGCTCGTGGTCGCACAGGCCCAGAAAGAAGAGACGGGCCCTGACGGAAAACCGAAGCAGCCTCCGAAGGAAGCGCCAAAGGGACCACCGCCCGCTGCGCGCCCGGCAGCGCCGCCTCCCGCGCCGCCAGCTGCGCCCAAGCCCCCGGCCGCGCCGCCGCCGGCGGCCGCACCGCCGCACCTGCCAGCTGCACCTCCGCCGGCTGCCGCGCCGGTGCGCCCGACGCCGCCGCCCCCGCCGCCCGCAACCCATCAGGCTCCTCCGCCGCCCCCAGCCGCACCCAAGCCGCCGACGCCGCCTCCGGCCCCGCAGCAGCATGCGCCAACACCGCCGCCTCCACCTCCGCAGCAGCACGCCCCGACGCCGCCGCCACCTCCTCCGCCGCAGCACGCTCCGACGCCGCCGGCTGCGGCTCCGCAGCAGCACGCTCCCGCCGCGCCACTCCCGGCGCCGACCGCAACACCGGCTCATCCGGCTGTGACTGCGCCGCCGCCCACAGCCACGCCGCCGTCCGCGGCCCGGCCCGCGGCTACGCCCGTGCCAACGCCAACGCCTGCAGTGCCGGCCGGCCGGCCGATGCCGTCTCCAACCCCGACAGCCTCGCCGACGCCCGCCGCCCCGGCGGGTCGACCGACGCCGTCTCCGACCCCGACAGCAACGCCAACACCTGGCACGACGCCGCCCGGACGTCCCGGCGTTCCGCCGGCCGCAGGAACAACGGCTCCGGGCACAACCCCCGCTCCGGCGGCAACGCCGGCGCCCGGTGGCGCGACGACGCCTCCCGGACGTCAGGGTGGAACGTCGTCCGCGGGTGCGCCTGCTGCCGGAACGCCACCGGCGGCACCGCAAGCGGGCGCCGTGCAGCGTCCCCCGCCTCCTCCGCCCGGCGTCGCAGCTCCGACGGTCGTTCCTGCCACGCCGGCCGCAGCACCGCCGCCCAACAAGGCTCAGTACGCGCCGCCGACAGTTGCGCCGGCATTCCGCGCCGCGCCGACAGTGGCCGCTCCGCTGCCGCCGCCGCCGCGTCCGCCGCAGCGTGACCTGACGCCGCTTGCCTTCGGCGCGGGCGTGGTGGCCGGTGCCGTGATCGGCGCCACCATCGCCGACTATCGCAACCAGCGGCAGGAGGTCGTCGAAGGTGGCCGTACCATCTATACCGAGCCGGACCGCATCATCATCCGCGACCCCAGCGGGCAGGAATATGTCCGCGGCAACGATCTCTATCGCTTCCGTTACGGCGCCCGCGATATCCGCACCGAGACTGTCGGCGGCGAAACCCGCACGGTCGTGATCCGTCCCGACGGCAGCGAGATCATCACCGTGGTC
Source organism: Bradyrhizobium guangzhouense (assembly GCF_004114955.1). Taxonomy (NCBI): domain Bacteria; kingdom Pseudomonadati; phylum Pseudomonadota; class Alphaproteobacteria; order Hyphomicrobiales; family Nitrobacteraceae; genus Bradyrhizobium; species Bradyrhizobium guangzhouense. The sequence goes on along the minus strand of NZ_CP030053.1, from coordinate 399,582 downwards.
GGTCCTGATGGTTCGCTGCTGCGCCGTATCCGCAGAGACCCCGGCGGGCGCGAGATCATCATCATCGACAACACCTACCGCGATCCGCGCGCAGTCGGCGGCTTCTATGTCGACGTGCCGCCGCCGGTCGTGAACATCCCCTACGATCGCTACATCGTCGACGCACAGGAAGCCTCGCCGGACGTGATCTACGAGACCATGGAGGCACCGCCGGTGCAGCGGATCGAGCGGCGCTACTCGCTCGACGAGATCCGCTACTCGCCGAACGTCCGCATGACGATGCCGAGCATCGACGTCAACACGATCAACTTCGAGACGGGATCGTGGACCATTCCGCCGGACCAGGCAGCGCGGCTGCAGGTGATCGCCGACGGTCTCAACCGCGCGATCCAGCGCAACCCCCGCGAGGTGTTCCTGATCGAAGGACACACCGATGCGGTCGGCAACGACGTCGACAATCTGTCGCTGTCGGACCGCCGTGCGCAGTCGGCGGCCGAATTGCTGACTCAGCAGTTCGGCGTTCCCGCCGAGAACCTGACGTCGCAGGGTTACGGCAAGCAGTACCTGAAGGAGCAGACCGACGGTCCGAGCCGCATCAACCGGCGCGTCACCATCCGTCGCATCACGCCGCTGCTCAACGGCGGGCAGGCCTCGCTGCCGCCACCCCCGCCCGGCGTCACGCCGCCGCGCTGAGGCGATAGCCACAAAGCAAAATGGCCGGGAGCGATCCCGGCCATTTTAGTTTTCTCGCAGGTGAGTTAGCCGAAGGCGTAACCCACCTTACGATCTCAGCCCTTGTCGCTCTCGAGCTTGAAAATCTGCGAGCCTTCGCTGCCCGACAGCAGACCCGTCTTCGAATAGAGACCGAGCTTGGTGCGTGTGTCCGCGATGTCGAGATTGCGCATGGTGAGCTGGCCGATGCGGTCGGCGGGCGTGAAGGCGGCGTCCTCGACCTTCTCCATGCTGAGCCTTTCGGGCGCATAAGTGAGGTTCGGGCTCTCGGTGTTGAGGATGGAGTAGTCGTTGCCGCGGCGCAGCTCCAGCGTGACCTCGCCGGTGACGGCGCGCGCCACCCAACGCTGCGCGGTCTCACGCAGCATCAAGGCCTGCGAGTCGAACCAGCGGCCCTGATAAAGCAGGCGGCCGAGGCGCATGCCGCTGATGCGGTACTGCTCGATCGTGTCCTCGTTGTGGATGCCGGTGACGAGACGCTCATAGGCAATGTGCAACAGCGCCATGCCCGGCGCTTCGTAGATGCCGCGGCTCTTGGCCTCGATGATGCGGTTCTCGATCTGGTCGCTCATGCCGAGGCCATGGCGGCCGCCGATCGCATTGGCTTCGAGGAACAGCGCGACGGGATCAGAGAAAGTCTTGCCGTTCAGCGCGGTGGGCTGGCCTTCCTCGAAACGCACCACGACCTTCTCGGCCTTCACGGCGCAGTCCTCGCGCCAGAACGGCACGCCCATGATCGGGTTGACGATCTTGATGCCGCTGTCGAGGCTTTCGAGATCCTTGGCTTCGTGCGTGGCACCGAGCAGATTGCTGTCGGTCGAATACGCCTTCTCGGCGCTCATCTTGTAGGCAAAGCCCTGCGCGGTCATGAACGCCGACATCTCGGCACGGCCGCCGAGCTCGTCGATGAACTGCTGGTCGAGCCAGGGCTTGTAGATGCGCAAGGACGGATTGGTGAGCAGGCCGTAGCGGTAGAAGCGCTCGATGTCGTTGCCCTTGAAGGTCGAGCCGTCGCCCCAGATGTTGACGCCGTCTTCCTTCATGGCCGCCACCAGCATCGTGCCTGTCACGGCGCGCCCGAGCGGCGTGGTGTTGAAATAGGTGATGCCGCCGGTGGAGATGTGGAACGCGCCGGATTGAATCGCGGCGATGCCCTCGTGCACCAGCTGCGTGCGGCAATCGACCAGCACGGCCTTCTCGGCGCCGAATGCTTCCGCCTTGCGCGGGATCTCGTTGTAGTCGGCCTCGTCGGGCTGACCGAGATTGGCCGTATAGGCGTAGCAGCGCGCGCCCTTCTGCTTCATCCAGAGCAGCGCCGCCGACGTGTCGAGACCGCCCGAAAAAGCGATGCCGACTTTCTCACCCTTGGGCAGGCTTTTCAGGATCGTGGTCATGGGGCTTCCAATCGGGTCTCAAGGGGCTGATATGAGGGTGAACCTGACCGCGCGAATATCAAATTTCGTGAGGCTCGGCACCCATTTAATGGCTCAAATCGACGCTGCCGGGCCCCGTCTTGCCGCCGAACAGGCGCTTGCGGAGCCGGTAGGCGGGCATGTTCAGCCGGGTCAGGGCGGCATCGACCGCCTCATCCGAGAACCGGGTCCGCGGCCAGCGGTAGATCAGCGCGTAAGCGAACCAGATCACGACGAAGGTGACGAGGCCGGCAGTCGCGACGTCGGTGAAGAAGTGGCCACCGAAGGCCATGCGGAGCCCGCTGGTCACGGCGCCGAACACCACCGCACCCGCATAGGCAAGCGGTCGCCACGCCGGCGGTGCCAGGGCAGCAGGCGCCAGGGTCCAGAACGCCGTCGCACCCTCGCCCGAAAAGAACGAGCAATTGCGTGCGCAACCACCACGCGGATCCCACCACGCCACGAACTGCTGATCGCCGGCAAACTCGGTCACCACCACCGGCCGCGGCCGGCCCCAATAGGTCTTGAAGGTGAGGTTGGTGAGAATGCCGGCCGACAGGATGATCGTGACCAGCAGGAACACGATCGCGCGCCCCGACACCATCAGGGGACGATCGGGCCTGATCATCTTGACCACGAGCGCAACGAGCGACGGCAGCACAAAGGCCCACGAGACCCACATCGCAGCGTCGCGTGCGAAGCCGGCCCAGTCGCTCGATTTGAGCGGAAAGGTCTTGGTCTGGGGATCGAAGAACAGCGCAGCGAGCTTGAGATCGAGCTCGGGGTAGAGGCCGAAAACGACGCCGATCACGAGCCACAGCGCCAGGGCGATGAAGAGTCCAGTCCGGTTCATGGCGCGCGGTTTAGCGGAGTGGGACGGGGATGGGAACCCAGGATTCGGCCGCGGACGCGGGCGATCACGATGTTGTCGAAACGCAATGCCTCCACACAGTCGTCCCGGCGAAGGCCGGGACCCATAACCCCAGGGAGGAGTTTGGCGAAGACTCGTCGTTCGGTATACCTACCGCTAGCCATGGATGGATTCCGCGGTATGGGTCCCGGCCTTCGCCGGGACGACACCGGGTATGCGGTGCCGTCACGGTACATCCGGCCTTGAATGCGACGGCAGCGGCGGAGGTGGCCTGCGCGGGGCCGGCGGGATGCGCCAGGCGCCGGCATTGCGGCCGGCGATCAGCCAATAGACGACACCGGCAACGATGCCGGCACCGGTCATGATCTCCAGATGCCGGCGCACGATGCCTTCGAACTGAAACGTGTCGGGGTGGAACGGGATGAGACCGAGATAGCAGGCAAGCCCGACAAGGCCGCCACCGGTAGCATAGGCCAGCGCGCTGCGGATATAGAGCGCCTCGGTGATCGCCACGATCACTGCCGCCGGCACCAAGGCAAAGCCCGAGACGAAGATGAAGCCGAAGCCAAGCAGGATGTCGATCGTGCCCTGATCGACCGGACCTGCGCCAAGATCGGAAAACTCCAGAAACAGCAGCGCACCGACGACGATCATGCCGCCGACGAAGCAGGCGGCAAGAAAGCCGAAGAAGATGACGATCAGGCGGCCGATCAGGGACATGCGAAAGTCACCGTGGTCGTCATTGCGGGCGAAGCGAAGCAATCCAGAAATGCGTCTGCGGAAACAGTCTGGATTGCTTCGTCGCTGCGCTCCTCGCAATGACGAGGAGGCGAGAGCGCGCACATCGTTAGCTAATCCGTCATCGCCATGGCACGCAGCGCCTGGCGTTCCCGGGCGCTGAGCTTTTCAGTCTCCGACTTGAGCTGGCCGCAGGCAGCGAGGATGTCGCGGCCGCGCGGGGTGCGAACCGGCGAGGAATAGCCGGCGTTGAAAATGTATTCGGAGAATTTTTCGATCTGGTCCCAGTCCGAACACTCATAGGCCGTGCCAGGCCAGGGATTGAACGGGATCAGGTTGATCTTGGCGTGAATGCCCTTGAGCAGCTTCACCAGCAGCTTGGCATCGTCGAGCGAATCGTTGACGCCCTTGAGCATCACATATTCGAAGGTGATGCGGCGCGCATTCGAGGCGCCGGGATAGTCGCGGCAAGCCTGCAGCAGCTCCTTGATCGGATATTTGCGGTTGAGCGGCACCAGCTCGTTGCGCAGCTCGTCGCGCACCGCATGCAGCGAGATCGCGAGCATGACGCCGATCTCCTCGCCGGCGCGCACGATGTTCGGCACCACGCCCGAGGTCGACAGCGTAATGCGGCGGCGGGAGATGCCGATGCCTTCATTGTCGCCGACGATGAGCAGTGCGTCGCGCACCGCGTCGAAATTGTAGAGCGGCTCGCCCATGCCCATCATCACGATGTTGGTGACGCGGCGCGTTCCGTCCTCGCGATCGGCCCAGTCGTTCAGGCGGTCGCGCGCGACCATGATCTGGCCCACGATCTCGCCGGCGGTGAGGTTGCGCACCAGGCGTTGCGTGCCGGTGTGGCAGAAGGAGCAATTCAGCGTGCAGCCGACCTGCGAGGAGACGCAGAGCGTGCCGCGATCGGTCTCGGGGATGTAGACGCACTCCACTTCATGCGCCTTCTGGACGACGTCGCCGCTCGGCAGACGCAGCAGCCATTTGCGGGTGCCGTCGTTGGAGATCTGCTCGGCCACGACTTCGGGGCGGTCGACGGTGAAATGCTGGGCGAGCTCGGCGCGAATGCCCTTCGAGATCGAGGTCATGTCGTCGAAGCTCTGGGCACCGCGGAAATAGAGCCAGTGCCACAGTTGCTGCACGCGCATCTTGCGCTGTGCGGGCGCGACGCCGATCTCGCCGAGACGATCGGCAAGTTCGGTGCGCGACAGACCGATCAGCGACGGCTTTGCCGGCGGCACATAGGTTTCGAGCGGTGTCTTCTCCACCAGGATTGCGTTGTGCGGCTCGGTCGTCGGTTGCATCTATGGGCCTGGAATTTGTTGTCGTCGTTCCGGGGCAGCTCGAAGAGCTGAACCCGGAACCTCGAGATTCCGGGTTCAATGCTGCGCATCGCCCCGGAATGACGGAGGAAATCTGGAACCGGCCCTATATAGCAACCGGGACCGCCGATTGCGACCGTGGCCATTACTTAGCCTTACCGCCGGCAATCCTGCGCGATCTTGTCCAGGGCCTGGGCGAGACCCTTCAGCGAAAACGTGTCGGTGGTTTCCGTGCCCTTGGCCGAGGTGCCCTTGACCACGAGATCGGCGGATTTGCGCATGGCTTCCACCATGCGCTCCTCCTCGGCCGCATTCTTGATCCAGAGGCCGTCGCCCTGCGTGTACATCGCGAAGGAAGCGCCGCCGACCTCGACGGTCGATTCCGAGCCCGGCTTCAGCGCGTAGCCGATCATGACCGAAACTTCGTTGTTCACCTTTTCAGCCGGCCGGGTCGAGACGAAGGCATAGGCGGGATCGCGCGGCCGGTTCGGCGGATTGGTCTTCGACGAGGAGGGCTTTGCCAGCGCAAAGCAGACCTTCTTGCCGTTCGGTGTCGCCGTATAGGCGCCCCAGGTGCCGAATTGGCCGATCAAGGTCGGCTCAGCGCCGCCCGCAACCGCCGCGGCAGGGGCAGCCTGCTTGCTCTCGGGCTTGGCTGCCGTCTTGGCTGCCGTCTTGGCCGCTGTCTTTGCAGCAGTCGCGGCCGGCTTTGCCGCCGCCTTTGGCGCCGGTTGCGCCGTCTGGGCGCGCGCGGAATCACTCCATCCCCACGCCACCACGCCAGTCATCAAAGCCAAAAAGAGCGCCCGCCACATGCTGGAGTGGTTCCCTCAATATTGTGACTGGAAGATGGCCCGGCGGCGATTTGTCTTCGTGCAGGGATAACCGGGAAAGTCCAGTTTGGGAAGGCAGTTAGCGGGATCAGACGGTCAGCTTTTGGACCGCGCGGCGCGCTGCTCGACCCATTGCGCGTCGGTCCATCGCAACAGATCTTCGGCGCCGGAACTGCGCAGATGCGCGCCGCCATCGATCACCACCATCTCACCGTTGATGTAGGCAGCGCGGTCCGAGACCAGGAAGCTGGCGAGGTCCGCAAGCTCGCTATGCTCACCGACGCGCCCCATTGGGTTGCGGGTGGTCCAGCCTTCGTCGCGGCCCTCGGGACGGAGCTGCCCCGAGGCGCCTGATGTGGGGAACGGCCCGGGCGCGATCGCCACCGTGCGGATGCCCTTCGGGCCCCATTCCACGGCGAGGCTTTTGGTCATCGCCAGCACCGCCGATTTCGCCATCGCGGAAGGGACGGTGAAGGCACGGCCGGTGATGGTCGAGGTCGAGAGAATCGAGAGCACGACGCCATTGTGTTTGCCGTCGATCCAGCGCTTGCCGGCCGCGAGCGTGCAGTACATCGCGCCATGCAGTGTCGGCGCGAGGATCGCATCGGCCGCGCGGAACGACAGATGCTCGCTCTGGGCGATGAACGTCGCGGCGGCGTTGTTGACGAGGATGTCGAGCGGTGCCTCGCGCCAGATCGTGTCCATCATCGCGTCGACAGCGGCACCATCGCGGACATCGCATGCTGATGTCGTGACCTTGCCGCCGGTCTCTCTGCGCATCTCGCTCGCCGTTGCTTCGAGCCGGTCAAGCTTGCGGCCGCAGATCACGAGCTCAGCGCCGAGCGTGAGGAAGCGGCGTCCCATCGCCGCACCAAGGCCCGAGCCGCCGCCGGTGACGAGGATACGCTTGTCCCTGAGCAGACCCGTTTCAAACATCGTTTGAATCCTCCGTTCTTCGTCATTTCGAGCGCAGCGAAACAATCCAGAGTCCGCACCGCGGAAATAGTCTGGATTGCTTCGCTGCGCTCGCAATGACGAGGATAGGACAGTGCGCTCCTCAGACAAAGAATCCTGATTGTAGGGTCACGCTAAATCCGGCAAAACCGACCCAACGATAACGCCACTCGAAACGCCCCAAGGTGTCGCCATGAAAGCCATCCTCTGCTCGCAATATTGCCAGCCCGACGATCTCGTGCTCGCCGATGTGCCGGATCCGGTGGCGGGTCCCGGCGAAGCCGTGATCGCGATCAAGGCGGCGGCGCTGAACTTCTTCGACATCCTGATGATCCAGGGCAAGTACCAGATCAAGCCGCCGTTCCCGTTCTCGCCGGCCGCCGAAGTCGCCGGCGTGATCGAGAGCATCGGTCCTGGTGTCACCGATCTGAAGGTCGGCGATCGCGTGGTCGCATCCTGCGGCCACAATGGCGCGCGCGAAAAGATCGCGCTGCCGGCGGCAGGGATCGTGAAGATTCCCGATAATCTCGATTACGATCGCGCAGCCGGAATCATCATCATCTACGGCACGGCGCTGCATGCGCTGGAGGATCGCGCCAGCCCGAAGCCGGGCGAGACGCTCGCGGTGCTCGGCGCTGCCGGCGGCACCGGTCTTGCCGCGTGCGAGCTCGGCAAGCTGATGGGCCTGAAGGTGATCGCCTGCGCTTCGTCCGAGGAGAAGCTCGCATTCGCCAGAGCGCACGGTGCCGAGCTGACGCTGAACTACGCCAAGGAAGATCTGAAGGAAGGCCTGCGCAAGCTCACCGGCGGCAAGGGCGTCGACATCATCTTCGATCCCGTGGGCGGTGCCTATGCCGAACAGGCGTTGCGCTCGATCGCCTGGGAAGGCCGCTTCCTCGTCATCGGCTTTGCCGCCGGCGACATTCCGAAGATGCCGCTGAATCTGGCGCTGCTGAAAGGCTGCGACATCAGAGGCGTGTTCTGGGGCGCCTGGACCCGACAGAATCCGGAAAAGAACCGCGCCAATCTCGAGAAGCTGGTGAAGTGGACGGCCGAAGGAAAGATCTCATCCCATGTCGACCGCACCTTCCCGCTGGCGCAGACCGCGGACGCGCTGAAGGTGCTGGCCGGACGTCAGGCCATGGGCAAGGTGATCCTGCATCCGTGAGTGTGGAGCGTCGCGACCTGCGCCACACACTCAACTGTCGTCGCCCGGCTCGACCGGGCGACCCAGTATTCCAGAGACGACAGCGATAGAACCGAGAGGCCGCGGCGTACTGGTTGCCCCGGTCAAGCCGGGGCATGACAGCGGAATGCGTGGTAAGTACCCTACGCCGCTTCCGCCTTCTCCTCCGCCTCCTCCACGCCGCGCTTCAGCGCGGCGCGCGCGGCTTCGCGATGTTCTGGCGTGATGTGGCTGGCGACCATGCGGATCGCAGTGGCCAGAATGGCGGCGTCATCGGTGAAGCCGAGCACCGGCATCACGTCAGGAATGAAGTCGAACGGCAGGATGAAATAGGCGATCGCGCCCAAGAGCGACGCCTGGACGTGGCGCGGCGTTTGCCGGTCGAACGCGCAGTAATAGGCCGCGAGCAGATCCTCCGTGAACGGCAGATGCGCGGCGACGCGCTTCAGCTTGCGCCAGAATCGGCGGCGCACGCTGTCACGATCTTCCGCGAGCCGATCGGCCGGCTCGAAGCCGACGCTCTGTTCGGCAGCCATCTCTCAAAGCTCCTGCTCAAGGCGGCGCGGCAGAAGGCCGCATCCAGCCACGATCACAAGATGGGGATGCGGTCCGGACCCGCAAGACGTCAGGCCTGCGTCAGCTTGGCAATCGCGTTCATCGTGGTGGCAAGCTCGATGTCGAGCTTGGTGAGGCCGCCGGCATCGTGGGTCGACAGAACCACCTCCACCGTCTTGTAGACATTACGCCATTCCGGGTGGTGATCCATTTTCTCGGCGACCAGCGCCGCCCGGGTCATGAATCCGAAGGCCTCGTTGAAATCCTTGAAGACGAAGGTCTTGGCGATGGCGTCACGGCCCTGGACCTCGGTCCAGCCCGGGAGGGAGCCCAGCGCCTGCCTGCGTGCGTCCGCCGATAGTCGTTCTGCCATGATGACCTCCGTTTCAGGGGAACTTTACCCTAACACCGTGCTTACGGTCCGGGTTCACCCTCGGATTTCGCCGGTCCGCTAACCATGACGGAGATGTAACCCCGGCGGACAAGAAATTTGCTACAATTGCGGGGGTAAATCGCCGGCCGAGATGAAACTGAGCCTGAAGCGCCTGTTTGGGAGATCGATGACCGGGGATCCAAACCTGGCCGAAGCGCCCCCTCCGCCTTCGCCGCGATCCGCGGCGCGGAAGACCGCGCTCGTGTCTCTGGCGCTGGTGCTCGCCATCGTCGGTGCGCTCGCCGGCGGCTATTATTTCGCGATGCGACCGGTGACCTTGAAGATCGCGGTCGGTCCCGCCAACAGCGACGACGTCAAGGTGGTGCAGGCCCTGACCCAGGCCTTCGCACAGAGCAAAGGCTTTGTGCGGCTGCGCCCGATCCAGACCGACGGTGCCACTGCCAGTGCGGATCAGCTCGCCGAGGGCAAAGCCGATCTCGCCATCGTCCGCGGCGACCTCGATGTCCCCAAGAATGCGCAAGCCGTCGCAACGCTGCGAAAGAACGTCGTGGTGCTGTGGTCGGTGCCCGGCAAGGGCAAGAAGAAGGGCGCGAAGATCACCAAGATCTCGCAGCTCGCCGGTCGCCGCGTCGGCGTGGTCGGCCGTACGGCGGCCAACGTCAATTTGCTCAAGGTGATCCTGCAGCAATACGGCGTCGACCCTGCCAAGGTCGAGATCGTGCAATTCCCGGCAAGCGAAGTCGCAGAGGCGATCAAGGCCCAGAAGGCGGACGTCTATCTCGCGGCCGGCCCGGTCAACAGCAAGATCACCGCGGATGCGATTGCCGCCTCCGCCAAGGATGGCGGCTCGCCGACCTTCCTAGCGATCGATTCGGCGGACGCCATCGCGCAGAACCATCCGGTCTATGAAGCCTCGGAAATCCCCGCCGGCACTTATGGCGGCTCGCCCGATCGACCGGAGGACGAGGTCAAGACCATCAGCTTCTCGCACCACATCGTGGCGCGCAAAGGCCTGTCCGATACCACGGTTGCGGCCTTCACCCGGCAGCTCTTCGCCGTGCGGCAGCAATTGCTGACCGATTTCCCGCAGGCCGCGAAGATCGAGACGCCCGACACCGACAAGGACGCGGTGATCCCCGCGCATCCGGGCGCCGCCGCCTTCGTCGACGGCGAGGAGAAGACCTTCCTCGACAAATACAGCGATTACATCTGGTGGAGCCTGATGGCGCTCTCGGCCACGGGCTCGATCGGCGCCTGGTTTGCGGGCTATCTGAAGAAGGACGAGCGTGACAACAACAGCCATTTGCGCGAACGCCTGCTCGACATGCTCACCACGGCCCGCAAGAGCGAGACGATCGACGAACTTGATCAGATGCAGGCCGAGGCCGACGAGATCCTGCGCGACACCTTGCGCTGCTACGATCACGGCGCCATCGAAGAGGGCGCGCTGACCGCCTTCAACATCGCGCTCGACCAATTCCACACCGCGGTCGCCGATCGCAAAGCCGTACTCTCCAGCCTGCCGCAAAACCTGCAACGCGCCGGCGCGCAATTCCGGGCCGCTGGCAACGCATAAGCGCCTGCGCTCGTAATTGTCGCGTCACATTGTCTCAATATCCCTGACTTCATCCCCGCGACCGCCGCCTCGGCGGGCGCCGCGCGATATCGAGAGCATCGCCATGAAGGTCAAATTCTCCCGCCGTCGTTTCCTCACCACCAGTGCCGGCGCGCTCGGCGCGATCGCGATGCCGCGTCTGTCGCGCGCGGCCGACAGGCCCGCGATCACCCACGGCGTGCAGTCCGGCGACGTCACCGTCGACGGCGGCGTGGTCTGGGCGCGGTCCGACCGGCCCTCGCAGATGCTGGTCGAGGTGGCGACGACGGATACCTTCAAGGACGCCCGCGCGCTGCCGCCGATCGCGGCGCTGCCGGAAAGCGATTTCACCGCGAAGATGCTGGTGGACAATCTGCCCGGCGGACAGGACATCTTCTACCGCGTCCGCTTCCGCGATCTCTCGCACACCGCGATCGAAGGAGAGCCGGTGGTCGGCCGCTTCCGGACCGCGCCGGCCGATCGCCGTGACGTCAGCTTCGTGTGGGGCGGCGACGTCGCGGGGCAGGGCTGGGGCATCAATCCCGACGACGGCGGCATGCTCACCTTCTCGACGATGCGCAAGCACCGCCCGGACTTCCTGCTGCATTCCGGCGACACCATCTATGCCGACGGCGTGATCCCCTCCGAGGTCAAGCTTGCCGACGGCAAGATCTGGAAGAACGTCACCATCCCCGAGAAGGCCAAGGTCGCGGAGACGCTGGACGAGTTCCGCGCCGCGCACAAATACAATTTCACCGACGACAATGTCCGCGCCTTCAATGCCGAGGTGCCTGTTTTCGTGCAGTGGGACGATCACGAAGTGACCAACAACTGGTCGCTGTCGAAGGATCTGCCGGCGACCTACAAGGTGCGCGACATCGCGCTGCTCGCGGCGCGCGCGGGCCGCGCCTTCCACGAGATGTATCCGATGCGCGAGAGCATCAATGAGCCGGGCCGGGTCTATCGCAAGATCTGCTACGGCCCGCATCTCGACGTGTTCGTGCTCGACGAGCGCAGTTATCGCGGCCCGAACGGTGCCAATCTCGAGACGGAATATGGCCCTGCCAGCTACTTCCTCGGACCCGAGCAAATGGCCTGGCTGAAGCGCGGCCTGCTCAATTCGCGCGCGACATGGAAGGTGATCGCCTCCGACATGCCGCTCAGCCTGATCGTCTACGACGATGCCGCCAACAAGAAAGGCTCGGAGGCCTTCGCGCAGGGCGACGGTCCGGTGCGCGGCCGCGAACTCGAGATCGCCGACATCCTCCGCTTCATCAAGATGGCGCCGATCAGCAACACGGTGTGGCTGACCGCCGACGTGCATTACGCCGCCGCGCACTACTACAATCCGGACAAGGCGCAATTCCAGGAGTTCGAGCCATTCTGGGAATTCGTCTCGGGTCCGCTGCATGCAGGAACGTTCGGCCCGAACGAGCTCGACAACACGTTTGGTCCCGAGGTGCGCTTCGTCAAGGCGCCGGGCCTCGACAAGCAGAACCTGCCGCCGTCGGCGGGCATGCAATTCTTCGGTCACGTCAAGATCGACGGCGCCTCCGGCCAGATGACGGTGACGTTGCGCGACCGCGCCGACGTCGCGCTGTGGTCGACCACGCTCGATCCGAAGCTCGCCTGAAGCTGATTTAGCCGCCGCGCGCCTGCAATGCCGCCTCCAGAGCATCGCTGGAGCACGGCTTTTGCAGCCGCGGCCGTGTCGCAAACGCCGGCGGAATGCCGGTCTCCGCGCCATAGCCGGTGACGAAGACAAAGGGAATGCCGAGCGCGGCGAGCCGCTCGGCGATCGCAAAGCTCTTCTCGCGGATCAATTCGACATCGAGCAGCGCGAAATCCGGCGCGCGTGCATCGATCGCGTTCAGCGCCTGCGCCACCGAACCCACGGTGCGCACGCTCTTCACGCCGAATCCGAGCAGGCGATCCTCGAAGTCGATCGCGATGATCGGATCGTCCTCGACGATCAGCACATCGGCAGGGATGTCGGCCGCGCCGTCCGGGGAGGCAGGTATCATGATGCGGGTTATCGAGGGCTGTATGTTGTCACCGGGCAGGACAGCCTCTCCCGACACCTGCGCCCAGCGCATCGGAGGGTTCCCGGAACGAAACTCACCACAGAACAGTTTTGACGTCTGTCCACATGTGCACACAGGCCGTGGACGGAGATCGCTAGTGTGGAGGGGAGGACAGGGGATTTCACGATGGATGCACACATCAGCAAGACGAGCGAGATCGACAGCCGCCCCGCCAACAATCTGCTGCGGCGCTTGAACGCGGCCGATTACGCGCTGCTCGCCCCCCATGTCACCGTTGACGAGGTCGGCCCGAACCATCTGCTCTACAGCCCCGGCGACGATGTCCAGGTCGTGCACTTTCCCTGCGGACCATCGCTCGCGACCTTCCTCGTTCCGAACGAAGACGGCCGCGACGTCGAGACTATTCTGGTCGGCCGCGAAGGCGCCGTCGGCGGCATCGTCAGCGAAGGATTTCTGCCGGCCTATACCCGCATCTGCGTGAAATTCGGCGGACCATTCGCGCGCATTCACGTCGGCAAGGTCGAGGCGGCCAAAGCGCGCTCGCCGTCGCTGCGCAACATCTTCGCCCGCTATGCCGACTGCATGCTGGCGCAGATCTTCCAGTCAACAGCCTGCAACGCGATCCACTCGATCGAGCAGCGCACGGCGAAGTGGATCGTGGCGGCGATGGAGCGGACCGGCGACGCGCACAGCGTGCCGCTGACGCATGAGCAGCTCGCCACCTTGCTTGGCGTCGGGCGCAGCTATGCCAGCCGCGTGCTGCAATCGTTCAAGGCCGAGGGCGTGCTCGACACGCGGCGCGGCGCGATCCTGGTCCGCAACCATGACGGCTTGCGCCTGCGCGCCTGCCTCTGCAACGACGCCGTGAAGCAGCATTTCGAGGAGGTGCTGCGCGGCGTCTATCCGACCGAGGAGCCCGAGATCCGCGCAAGCTGATCGGGACCGCCGGGTTCGCGGACATCGGGCCGGTTTGGCCCTGGATACCCCTAAGCCCCGGGGATTCCCGGGCAAAATTCAATCAACCAACCCCGAAAGAACGCATTGTTTTTTGGCGTTTTTTGCCTATATTGCGGCGCAAACGCATAGGCTACCCGGTCGATATGGCCGGGTTTCCTTTTTGGGCGTAGCAGGCCCCGTTTTCCACGTTTCCAGCGTTGTCCGTGAAGAGGTCCCGGCTCGACCGGCGAGATCGCGCTTAACCCATTGTCCGACCGCAAAGAAGCTCACTCATGAATCTCCGCAACGTCGCCATCATCGCCCACGTCGACCACGGCAAGACGACCCTCGTCGACAAGCTCCTCCAGCAGTCCGGCACGTTCCGCGAGAACCAGAAGGTGACGGATCGCGCCATGGACTCCAACGATCTGGAGCGCGAGCGTGGCATCACCATTCTGGCCAAGGCGGCCTCGGTGCAGTGGAAAGACACCCGCATCAACATCGTCGACACGCCAGGCCACGCTGATTTCGGCGGCGAGGTCGAGCGCATCCTGAACATGGTCGACGGCGCCCTGGTGCTGGTCGACGCCGCCGAAGGCCCGCTGCCGCAGACCAAGTTCGTGGTCTCCAAGGCGCTCAAGGTCGGCCTCAAGCCGATCGTCGTCATCAACAAGGTCGACCGCCCCGACGCGCGCCCGACCGAAGTCATCAACGAGGTGTTCGACTTGTTCGCGGCGCTCGATGCCAGCGAGGAGCAGCTCGACTTCCCGATCCTGTACGGGTCGGCCAAGCAGGGCTGGATGGCCGAGAGCCCCGAGGGTCCGCAGGACAAGGGCATGGAGCCGCTGTTCGACCTGGTGCTGCGCCACGTCGCGCCGCCGAAGGTCGAGGAAGGTCCGTTCCGCATGATCGGCACCATCCTCGAGGCCAACCCCTATCTTGGCCGCATCATCACCGGCCGCATCTCGTCGGGCGTGCTCAAGCCGAACCAGCAGGTCAAGGTGCTGCATGCCGACGGCAAGCTGGTCGAGACCGGGCGCATCACCAAGATCCTGGCGTTTCGCGGTCTCGAGCGCACGCCGCTCGAGGAAGCCGAAGCCGGCGACATCGTCGCGATTGCGGGCCTGACCAAGGGCACCGTCGCCGACACCTTCTGCGATCCGACCGTCGAGGTGCCGCTGCCGGCCCAGCCGATCGATCCGCCGACCGTGTCGATGTCGTTCATCGTCAACAACTCCCCGCTCGCCGGCACCGAAGGCGACAAGGTGACGAGCCGCATGATCCGCGATCGTCTGCTGCGCGAAGCCGAGGGCAACGTTGCGCTCCGCGTCGTCGAGGCCGCCGACAAGGACGCGATGGAAGTCTCGGGCCGCGGCGAATTGCAGCTCGCGATCCTGATCGAGACCATGCGCCGCGAGGGTTTCGAACTCTCGGTGTCGCGTCCGCGCGTGGTATTCCAGAAGGACGAAGCCACCGGCGGCGCCTTGGAGCCGATCGAGGAGGTCGTGATCGACGTCGACGAGGAGCACTCCGGCGTCGTCGTGCAGAAGATGAGCGAGCGCAAGTCCGAGCTGGTCGAGATGAAGCCCTCGGGCGGCAACCGCTTGCGCCTGGTGTTCTACGCGCCGACCCGCGGCCTGATCGGCTATCAGGGCGAGCTGCTCACCGACACCCGCGGCACCGCGATCATGAACCGCCTGTTCCACGGCTATGCCCCGTACAAGGGCGAGATCCAGGGCCGCCGCAACGGCGTGCTGATCTCCAACGACCAGGGCGAAGCGGTGGCCTACGCCATGTTCAAGCTGGAGGACCGCGGCCCGATGATGATCGAGCCCGGCTGGAAGGTCTACAAGGGCATGATCGTCGGCGAGCACACCCGCGACAACGATCTCGAGATCAACGTGCTCAAGGGCAAGCAGCTCACCAACATCCGCACGACCTCGAAGGACGAAGCCGTGCGCCTGACCCCGCCGATCCGCATGACGCTGGAAAAGGCGCTCGCTTATATCGAGGACGACGAGCTGGTCGAGGTCACCCCGAAGTCGATCCGGCTGCGCAAGAAGCATCTCGACCCGAACGAGCGCAAGCGCGCGGAAAAGGCCAAGGAAGCGGTGGCGTAAGGCTGCCGGACTCGCTCGCTGTCATTCTCCGCGAAGGCAGGGAATCCAGTACGCCGCGGCCTCTCGGCTCTACAACAGCTGCGTCTGGAATACTGGATCGCCCGCCTGCGCGGGCGATGATAGCTCACATTGTGGTGCCTTTAGCGCGTATCAGAGACGTGCTAGAGCCCACCCATGTCCCTCCCCTCCTCCGTCGACGTCGCCATCATCGGGGCCGGTGCCGCCGGCCTTGGCGCGGCGCATGCGCTGCACGGCTCTGGCCTCTCCGTGATCGTGCTGGAAGCGCGTAACAGGCTCGGCGGCCGCGCCTGGACCGTGCAGGCCTCGCCCGAGGTGACCTTCGACGTCGGCTGCGGCTGGCTGCACTCGGCGGACAGAAACTCTTTCGTCCCGATCGCACGTGGGCTCGGTTTCGAGCTCAACAAGGACCTGCCGCCCTGGCGAGAGCGCGCCTACGGCAATGCGTTTCCGCAAGCCGAGCGCGACGAATTCATGCGCGCGATGGACGCATTCTATGATCGGCTCTGGCAGGCCGCGCAAAAGGGTAAGGACGAGCCCGCCAGCCTGAGCCTCGAGCCCGGCAATCGCTGGAATGCCATGATCGACGCGATCTCGACCTATATCAACGGCTGCGAACTCGAGGACATGTCGACGCTCGACTGGGATGCCTATGAGGACAGCGAACTCAACTGGCGCGTCCGCCGCGGCTATGGCGCGCTGATCGCGGCCTATGGCGCGCCCTGCCCGGTGGCGCTGGACTGCAATGTCACGCTGATTGATCATGCGGACAAGCGCGTCCGCATCGAGACATCAAGGGGCACGCTGACCGCGGACAAGGTGATCGTCACCGTGCCGACCAATCTCATCGCGGATGAAGCGATCCGCTTCTCGCCGCCGCTGCCGACCAAGCTCGATGCCGCAGCCGGCCTGCCGCTCGGCATCGACGACAAGGTGACGCTCGCGCTCGACGGGGCTGAAGCCTTTCCCAGGGAAGGAAACTTGCGCGGCGCCACGATGCGGACCGAGATGGGCACCTATCACATCCGCCCGTTCGGCCAGCCCTGCATCGAAGGTTTTTTCGGCGGCAGTTTTGCCCGCGCGCTGGAGGATGCCGGCGACGGCGCCATCGCGGCGCACGGCATCGACGAGATATCAGGCTTCCTCGGCAACGACATCCGCCGCAAGTTGAAGCCGCTGTGCGAGTCGCGCTGGGGGCATGATCCGTTTGCGCGCGGTTCTTATTCGCACGCACTGCCCGGGCATGCCGGCGATCGCGCGGTGCTGGCTGCGCCGGTGGATGGACGGCTGTTCTTTGCGGGTGAAGCGACGTCGCCGAATTTCTTCACGACGGCGCATGGTGCAAGGGATAGTGGGGAGCGGGCGGCCAAGGAAGTTTTGGCGGTTATGAGCAGGCCCTAGCGGCAAACTCCGTCATTGCGAGCGCAGCGAAGCAATCCAGAATCTTTCCGCAGAAGGATTATGGATTGCTTCGTCGCACCAGCACAAAATTGCTTCGCAATTTTGTCGCGGGCTCCTCGCAATGACGGTCGTGAGAGAGTTGTCCAACTCAACTCACTCGATCACCCGTGCTCTCAAGTCCCTATCTGGCACGAAGCACGATTCATACTTGCCGAAGATGCGGTAGCGGTTGCGCGCGATAAAGCTATAGAAGGGGTCGCGGAGCGGCTTCGGCACAGCGAACAGTATCCGCACCCAGCCCCAGCCCGGAAGCTGCGACAGCACGGTCAGCGCCGCATCCGACTTCATAAGCGCTTCGCCGCCATGGACGACGGCGTTGGTGTCAGGGTCGTCCGGATTGATCCCGAACGTGCGCGCCAGCTTCGCACCATAATCCGACTGGATCGGTGTGAAGCGAAACCGCTTCGCGGTGTCGCGCGCCGCGACGAACCTCACCCAGCGCGAGCAGAAGATGCAGATGCCGTCGAACAGGATCACATCGTCGTCGGGCCATGTTGGCATCAGCGATTGTCCAACATGAGTAGCGCGACCAGCATCAGAACGATCGCGGGCCCCGTTTTTACGAGCGCGCCGAGCGGCTCGATCCAGAGGTCGGGCGTCAGGATCGCGGCGCCGAACATATAGCCGAGCGAGGCGACGATGCCTGCAACCAGTCCGATCGCAGCGGTGCGGCGGAAGGCGATCAGCACGCCGATGCTCATGTCCATCAGGCTGGTGGCTGTCGTGACGGGATCGACCAGGGCGGGCGGAAAGTTGTGGGCGGTCAGGATGGCGGCGGCGGCGCGATAGGACACGAACAGCGCGATGAAACCGGAGACAAGCCAAAACACGACCAGGCTGGCAATGATCAGCGCCTTGATCAGGAACAGCCGGGCGAACCAGACGTCCTGAATGGTGGCGGGATGACGTCCGATCGCTTCCGTCAGCGTCTTCGGCGCGATGCCGGTCGCGGCGCTCCACGCCGAGGGATCGCCGGTGACACCGCGGCGCAGCTCGGCGATGGCGGTGGAGCGCATCGGCGGCATCCAGCCGAGCATGTTGGCGAAATCTCCCAGTCTTGCACCGAGATCGAGCATGAAGGGCGGCATCGCGAGATGCGGCCACCCCGCCGTGCCGAAGGCGAGCCGGAACTGCTTGATGACGCCGGTCATCGCGACAGGCTCGGATTGCATGAGATCCCAGCTCACCGCCCTGACGGAGGCATCGTCGATCTCACGCGCGGTCAGCCAGGCGATGGTCGCCGAGATATCCTCGACTGCGACGGGCTGAAATGGTGTCGCCATCTCCTTGGCCGGAAGATCCAGCGGAAGGGCTGCGAGTGCGCGCAGCATGGCGCTGCCGCCATAGGCCGACGGCGCGACCACAAAGCCGGGCCGCAGGATGGCGTGAGGAATGGCGGAAGCCGCAATCAGCCGCTCGGCCTCGCGCTTGGTCGTGGCAAAGGCGGTGCGATCGGCTTCAGCGCTGCCGGGAATCGAAATGTGCACCAGCCGGATCGCACGACCGCTATCGGCAATCGCCTGAAGCAGGCGCGCGACGAAATCGCGATGCACGGCGTTGGTGTCGCTGCCGGGGCCATCCTGGAGCACGCCGAGGCAGTTCACGACGACGTCGACTTCATGCTCGCTCAGCAGGCGCGTCAGCGCAGCCGCGTCGAGCGAGAGGATCGGCAGCTCGATGTCGAGCGCGCTCATCGTCTGGGCCGGCGACAGGCTTCGCGCGACGCCGACCGCGCGAAATCCTCCTGCGCGCAGATCATCGGTGACAAAGCGACCGATCAGGCCGGAGGCGCCGAGCACCAGGATCGTTCGACGGTTCATCGTTGCTTTCAAAACGGCTTTGCAATCATCAACCAAAGGATCGCCATCGTCGCGCCGAAGCCGGGAAAGCCGAACGCGAACCAGCGGCGAAACAGGACGAAATAACGCTCCGGCAGCGCGACGTGCTGCTCGGCGGCCTCGCGCGCGAGATCGCGCATCTCGATCTGCATGAAGACGACGGGAATCCAGAACAGGCCTGCGATGGCATAGAGCGCGAGCGAGGCGAGGATCCAGCGTTCGGTGATCGCCGTCGCCGAAAGCATCATCAGCAGGCCGCCGGTGACCGGCTGCAGGATCACGGCCGACAGCGTGAAGATCGCATCCGCAATCACCACCACCGACGCCGTGCGCGCGATGAACTCGGCATTGTCGGTGCGATGCGCCATCAGCATGAAGAAGGCGATGCCGGTTCCGGTGCCGAGGATGACGATGGCGCCGAGCACGTGCAGATATTTGACCAGAAAATACAGCGTCATGGTTTCTTGGTCGCCACGGGTTTCGGCAGGTTCAGGGCGCGCGCGAGCTCGCTGCTTGCAGCCTGGACGCCGGCATCGAGCTCGATCATCCAGTGACCCTCGCTCCCGACGGCCGGCAGCGTACGAACATCGTCCTTGCCGCCGCCGCTGCGAAATGCATCGGCCAAAGCCTTCGAAAATGCCGGCGCGAAATAGCTGTCATTGGCTGCAACCAGTGAGGTCACGGGAATGCGCGCCCCTTTGCCGAATTCAGCCGCGGCAGCGACCAGCGTGTGCGGCGCGCAGATCTTGTTCGGCTCGTCATTGGCATGACCGCCGCGCCCGGGTGCAAAGGCGATGATCGCGGCAATCGCTTTCGGATCGGCATTCGCGAGCGCCAGCGCGCCCCAGCCGCCGGCGGAATGCCCGATCACGACCGCGGCATCCCTGCGAATAAAATCCTGCTTTTGCAGATAGTCCAGCGCGAGGGAAATTTCCTCCGCGGTGGCGCGGCCGGAGCGCGCATAATCCGCTTCGTCGCAGCCGCCCTGATCCTCGACATAGCGGCCCCCGGTCGCGCCATGGCCGAGCCGCTCCGGCACCAGCACGGCAAACCCGCGCGCGACGAGAAACGCTGCGAGCGCGCGATATTCCGGCTGCGGCATTTGCGCGCGACGGAGCACATTCTGCGTCGAGGCATGTGCAATCACCGCAAGCCGGAATGGACCGGGGCCCGAGGGACGAAACAGCAGGGCGCGCGCGGCAATATCGGTATCCGGTGACGGCACGCGCCATTCCTGCCGGCGAAACGGCTCGCCCTTCGGTCCCGATGCCCCAAACGTGACCTGCGCGCACGCAGGCGACGCAGTCAGCAGAACCAGGAGTGCAGAGACGTTGAACAGTCGCATGAGTTGCCGGGAGCGAGCACGGACGGCGACGGCCACACTAGTAGGAACGAATCATTTGGGGCGGACTTTCTGCGCTGCCATTGCCGTTCATTCGTTGCCGCAAGCACTTTTGCACCGACAGATGGCACGCAGGTGCCGTTCGAAACGGCCGCTTGTCTTTTTTCGGTACAACATGGTTAAAATACTGATGCAGAAAGTCCACAGGTTAACCGATAATTAACGATAGGTCTTGCCGCCGGCGCGGCGACTTGGTTTGATCGCGTTCATGAGCACAACCCTGATCGAGGTTCGGCCGGCCAAAGCTGCAGATGCAACTGCGGTGGCGTCCACCCATGACGAAGCCTGGCGTTCCGCCTATCAGGGCATCATTCCCGGCGCTGAGCTGGAGAAGCTGATCAACCGCCGCGGCCCGCAATGGTGGGACAGCGCAATCCGCAAGGGCAGCCGCGTCAGCGTGCTCGTGTTCGGCGACAAGATCGCGGGTTATGCGAACTACGGCCGCAACCGCGCCCGCAGCCTGCATTTCGACGGCGAGATCTACGAGCTGTACCTGCGTCCCGAGTTTCAAGGCCTCGGCTTCGGCCGCCGCCTGTTTGCCGCCGCCCGCCGCGATCTCATGCAGAGCAATCTGAAGAGCATGGTGGTGTGGGCGCTCTCGGACAACGACCCGGCGACCGAGTTCTATCGGGCCTTGGGCGGCCGCATGGTGGCGCGCTCCTCGGAGCGATTCGGACCCAAGGCGCTCGACAAGGTTGCCTTCGCCTGGACCAATTAAGGTTTGGACCAACTAAGATTTGGGCCAATTAAGCTGCTGAAATCTTAGCCGGCAGCCTTTCCACCCGTCGATACCGCCAGCGTTTGAGCCGGTGATCGCGGGATTCATTATTTCGCAAAAACACGATGGATCGAGGGGCCAAGCGCGCGTATGACAGCGCCAAAATCGCTGCCGGGCGCGATTTAACCTCGGCAACAACGGAGCCTTTCTAATGCGTATCGATGCTATCTCGATCGGAAAAAACGTCCCCCACGACGTCAACGTCGTCATCGAAGTCCCCGTGGGCGGCGAGCCGATCAAATACGAGATGGACAAGGAGGCCGGCACGCTCGTCGTCGATCGCTTCCTCTACACGCCGATGCGCTATCCCGGTAATTACGGTTTCATTCCGCACACTTTGTCCGACGACGGCGACCCCTGCGACGTGCTGATCGTCAACACCCGTGCCATCATTCCCGGCGCCGTCATGAGCGTGCGCCCGGTCGGCGTGCTGTTCATGGAAGACGAGGCCGGCGGCGACGAGAAGATCCTTGCAGTGCCGTCGTCGAAGCTGACGCAGCGCTACGACAAGGTGAAATCGTATTCCGACCTGCCCGACATCACGCTTCAGCAGATCCAGCACTTCTTCGAGCACTACAAGGATCTCGAGAAGGGCAAGTGGGTGAAGATCCTGCGCTGGGGCGGCCCCGAGGAAGCCGCGAAGCTGATCCTCGAAGGCATCGAGCGCGAGAAGAAAAAGAGGGGCTGAGGAATCCGTGTCCCGGATGCGGCGCGGCATGTCCCGGCGATGCTTAGCATCGTCCGGTGTGACGCGACGCTGAAGAAGCGCTGCCATAGCGCGTCGAAGACGCGCGTAAACGCGCCGGTGGCGTCCGGGGCACGAGAGCCCGCGTTAGACCGCCGGCTTCGGCAAGCCTGCGATCGCACACGCCGCGCGGAGCGTATTCACGAGCAGGCAGGCGACCGTCATCTGGCCGACGCCGCCAGGCACCGGCGTGATCGCGCCGGCGACACCAAGCGCTTCCTGATAGGCGACATCGCCGACGAGACGGGTCTTGCCGTCGTCCTTCGGAATGCGGTTGATGCCGATGTCGATCACGGTCGCACCCGGCTTCAGCCAATCGCCGCGCACCATCTCGGGCCTGCCGACCGCGGCATAGACGAGATCGGCCTGCTTCACGATCCCGGGCAAATCACGCGAGCGCGAATGGGCGATCGTCACCGTCGCGTTCTCGTTCAGCAGCAATTGCACCAGCGGGCGACCGACCAGATTGGAGCGGCCGATCACGACGGCGTTCATGCCTTCGAGGGAGGGATGCACGCTCTTGGTCAGGATGATGCAGCCGAGCGGCGTGCAGGGCGACAGCGCCTCGAAGCCGCCGGCGAGCCGGCCGGCATTGTTCGGATGCAGCCCGTCGACGTCCTTGGCGGGATCGATGGCGTTGATCACGGCCTCGGTGTTCAGCCCCTTCGGCAGCGGCAATTGCACGAGAATGCCGTGCACGGCGGGGTCGCGGTTGAGCCTGGCGACGACCGCCATCAGCTCGGCCTGCGAAACATCTGCCGGTAGCTTGTGCTCGAACGAAGCCATGCCCGCGGCCTGGGTCTGCGTATGCTTGGAGCGGACATAGACTTCGCTGGCGGGATCGTTGCCGACCAGGACGACAGCAAGGCCCGGCACCAGATTGTGCTCGCGCTTGACGCGGGCGACCTCGTCGGCAACGCGAGCGCGAAGGTCCGCCGCGATGATTTTTCCATCGATGATCTTGGCCGTCATGTCAGTTTCCCCTGGTCTATCGATTTGACTGGCGCGAGCCCACGCAACGCGTCAGCGAGCCGTGCCGGATCGCCCGCGATGGCGACGTGCTTCAGCCGGGACGTCGCTCCCGACAGGAGGCTGACGCTGGCCTTGGGCACGCCAAGCGATTTCGCCAGCAACGCCAGGACAGCGCGATTGGCCTCACCGCCATCGGCGACGGCCCGCACCCGCAGCTTCAGCACGCAGCGACCGTCGGAAAGCTGCTCGATCCCATCGATGCCGTCACGCCCGCCGCGCGGCGTCACCCGCAGCGCGATGCTGATCCCGTCGGCCGAGTTGCGCCAGGGCTCCATCAGCCTCTACGGCACGTACGGATAGACGTAATCCGACAGATAGATCTCAATCAGCAACAACAGGAAGAAGAGAATAATGGGCGAGATGTCCAATCCGCCGAAATTAGGCAAGCGACGGCGAATCGGGCCCAGGAGCGGTTCGGTGATCCGGTAGAGGAATTCAGCGACGGCGGAGATGAACTGATTGCGCGTGTTCACGACATTGAACGCAACCAACCAGGAGAAGATTGCCGCAATGATCAGTATATACCTGTAAAGGCTGATGATTTGAATCAGCACATAGACGATGGGCTTCATGAAGTGGGCTCGTCTCCGATGGCGCTGTGTATCGCTTTCGCTAGATATCGGTTCCCCCGGGCCCAAACAAGGGAAGTCGATGCCCGGATGGCGAAAACCCCGTTACACCCGTCCTTGACTTGACCTTGGCGGGGACTTAAATGGCGCCCGGTTGTCGGCCGCGTTTTTACCAGAGCGGCCAGCAAAGGGGCCATAGCTCAGCTGGGAGAGCGCGTCGTTCGCAATGACGAGGTCGGCGGTTCGATCCCGCCTGGCTCCACCACGCTTCGCCCTTTGGGCTACGCGTGGCGCAGCCACGAGGAGCCCAAAGGGTGAAGCGTGGTGTCCGGCAAAGCCCAAAGGGCGAAGACGGACTTAGATACCCCGAGTTCACCCCTACTTCCCCGTAAACCTTGGCGGTCGCTTCTCCATGAAGCTCGCAACGCCCTCCCGGAAATCGCTGCCGTTCAGCGCCACCATCATTTCCCTGTTGGCCTCGATCGTCGCCTCGGCCAACGTCTGGAACGGCACTTCGTAGAGTTGCCGCTTGATCACGGCCATCGCGCTCGGCGAGACGAAATCGGCGAGATCGCGCGCATAGGCGTAGGTTTCCTCGCGCAGCTTTTCGGGCGGGCAGAGCCGGTTGACCAGGCCGATCCGCAGCGCCTCCTCGCTTCCAACGCGACGGGCCGAGAGCAAGAGATCCATCGCGTTGGCGTGGCCGACGATGCGCGGCAGCATCCAGCTGATGCCGTGCTCGGCGATCAGGCCGCGCCGTGCGAAGGCCGTCGTGAACACGGTGTTGTCGGCGGCAAAGCGCAGGTCGCAATACAGTGCATGCACGAGGCCGATGCCGGCGGTCGCGCCGTTGAGCATGGCGATGACAGGCTTGCCGATCGACGGATAGAAACCATAGCGCGTCTGCCAGTCGGGCCGGCGGTTCATGTCGAAGGGCGGCAGGTTCGAGGCGCGCCTGACGTCGTTGGGATCGAGCCCTTTCAGCGCATCCATGTCGGCGCCGGCGCAGAACGCCCGGCCCGCGCCGGTCAGCACGATGACGCGGACATTGTCATCGGCATTTGAGGTTTCCATCGCATGCCGCACGTCGCGCTCCATGACGGGCGTCCACGCATTCATGCGGTCGGGGCGATTGAGCGTAATGGTCGCGATTCCATCGCTCACCTCATAGAGAATGTGCTCATAGGCCATCGCGCTCTCCCTTTGCTCGCCGGCACGCGTTCGCGCGCGCTCAACGGCAGCGAGCCTAGCATAGTCAGGGATGGGGCGAGGGCTTGCGTGAAGGCGCGATTACTCGGCGGCTTGCGCCAGTAGCGGCCGGCGCGCCAGCCAGCCGTCGATGAAATGATCGAGCCAGGCACGCTCCGCGGCATCGTAAACGGCACGATCTGCGAAATGATGGTGCCGCTCGCGGGCGCCGGGTGCGCTGAGACCGTCATAGCCGCGCGTGGTCCAGCAATGCATCATCGCGTAGGTCACGTCAGGATGAAACTGCACGCCGAAGGCATTGCCGGCACGGAATGCCTGGTTGGGGAAATCATCGCCTTCCGCCAGCAATTCGGTGCCGTCAGGCAGCTCAAAACCCTCGCGATGCCAGTGATAGACCTGCGCCGGCCAGTCCGGACAGAGCGCGCGGCCTGCCGCGGTCGGGCGGATCGGGTAATAGCCGATCTGTGTCAGCGCCTGCGCATGCGGCGCGACGCGCGCGCCAAGCTGCATGGCCAGCATCTGAGCGCCCAGGCAGATGCCGAGGAACGGCCGCTGCTCGCGCAGCGGAACTTCGATCCAGTCGATCTCGCGCCTGACGTAGTCGTCCGAATCATTGGCGCTCATCGGGCCGCCGAAGACGACGGCGCCAGCATGCTGGTCGAGCGTATCAGGGAGGGGATCGCCGTATCGCGGACGCCGGATGTCGAGACGATGGCCGAGCGCGCGCAGCGCATTGCCGACGCGGCCGGGTGTCGAGGATTCCTGATGAAGAACGATCAGAACCGGAAGACGCGGTTCGGAGGCGGCCGCGCGCGGCGTCCTCCTCCGGAAGGGCACCAATTCTGCGCTACCAAACCTGTCCGTCCGAAACGACATGGCCTCTGCGAGTGCTATCGGTTCAAGCCGCCAGCATAGCTAAGCGAAGGTTAACATCGTGTGAGTTTGCGCACACACGCCCGTGCTGAAGCAAGCTCCGGGCCACTACGGGTGCATTGGGCTTGCTTCAGTGCCGCCGCCGCTGAAACCGGCTGGTGGCGGACAGGATGAAGCCGCGCGGGAAGAAGCGGAGCGCGAACGGAACAATCTTGATGCCGAGACCCGGCAGCACTGCCCGTTTATTCGCCATCAACCCACGATAAGCCTGCCGCGCAACGTCGGCGGCCGAGACGTTGAGAAGGGCCGTATCGTGCCCGTCGCCAACGCCGGCACGCCCCTGGAATTCGGTTTGCACCGGACCCGGGCACAGCACGGTCACGCGCACGCCGCGCGGCGCGAGCTCCGCCCGCAACGCCTCGGTGAGCGAAATCACATAAGCCTTGGATGCGTAATAGACGGCCATGCCGGGACCGGGCAGGAAGCCCGCGACCGATCCGACATTGAGAAGGCCGCCCTTGTTCCTGATGAGCTGGTCGGCGAAGCGCAGCGACAGATCGGTCAGTGCGCGGACGTTGACATCGACGATGCCGACCTGCTCGTCGCGGTCGCGTTCGATCGCATCACCGAACACGCCGAAACCGGCATTGTTGACGAGGTTGTCGAGCTCGACTTCTTCCGCAGCAAGCGCGGCGGCGATCCTTTCGCCGGCAGCGGCTTGCTGGAGATCGCAGGCGATCACGATCGGCTTCTTGCCGCATGTCGCAGCGAGCTCGTTCGCGAGCGCCTCGAGCCGGTCCGCACGTCGCGCCGTCAGCGCGAGGCGGTGCCCGTTCGCGGCAAACACACGCGCCAGCTCCGTGCCGATGCCCGCCGAAGCACCGGTGATCAACGTTACCCGCTCAGTCACGATCGCAGTCTCTTGATGTAAGTTTTTTGGCCCCGGAACAGCGGAACTGAGCATAGGCCGCGCGCGACAAGCAAGCGGCGCCGGCTGCATGGCGGCCTGAGCGGGCAACAGGGAAGGCGAGAAAACCGCGAATTTACAGGGAAGTCCGGAACCGGAACGTTCCGGCGGCTACATTAAAGTTTCGTCATGTGGTCGATACAACCAGCAATCACGCCGGGCCTGCGGTGGCTCAGCCGCCGAGCGCATCGTCCTTGACCTCACCGCCGGCACGCTCGGCAACCGCGTGCTTCAGGTCGATCCGGTCGCGCTGCGAAATCCCGAGCAGGTCGGAGGCGCGCCAGACGACATTGTCCTCGAACTCGGTGACCTGACCGTCGGCATAGACCAGCTCCCACATCATCTGGACGATGCGCTTGCGGCCCGCTTCATCGAGCGAACGCATGATCACGCTGGTGAAGTGGTAGAGATCGACCGCTTCGCCCTCGACCTGGGTGGCATCCGCGATCAGCCGGTCAGCAGTGCCGCGGTCCAGCTTGAAATGGCTTTCGATCAGACTGTGCAGCTTGTGCTGCTCGGCCTGCGTCGGCTGGCCGTCCAGCGAAACCACGTGGACCAGCAGCGCGGTTGCCGCCAAGCGGTAGTCGCTGTCGCCGAAGGCGCGGTCCTGGGCCTGGGGGGCAACAATGTCGGCGATGAATTGACGCAGGCCGTCGAGCATAAGGTCCTACCGGAATCGATGACGCCACGGGGGAAGCGCGGCCGCTACCAGACTTATATGAGCGGGAAACCCAACCGGCGCAACGTGCATCCGTTCCGCGCGCTGCATTACGTTTCGGCAATCTGATTCTCGTCGCACCCTCGGTGTCGTCCTGGCGAAAGCCAGGACCCATGACCCCAGGGAGCAATTTGGCTAAGACTCGTCGTTCGGTACGCCCACCGCCGATGATCGCTAGGTTCCGCGGTATGGGTCCCGGCTTTCGCCAGGACGACGATGAGGATGCACCATCGCCTCCCTCACGGTATCTCGTAAACCACCATCTTGTCGGCGATGCCGCGCAGGGCCGCCTGCTTCTGGATCGGCTTGATCTCGCGCCGCTCGAGGATCTCGGCCACCGCCGGCGCGTCCAGCACCGGACCGGTGATGTGGATCTCCTGTGCGGTCGACAGGCTCTGCACGCGGGCGGCGATGTTGACAGTCTGGCCGAAATAGTCCTGCCGCTCGTTGAGCATCACTGCAAGGCATGGACCTTCATGGATGCCGATCTTGACGATCAGATCGTCCGTGCCGCGCTGCTTGTTGAGCTCGTCCATCGCCGCCCGCATCCGCAGGCCCGCGACGATAGCATGCTCGGGACGGATGAAGGTCGCCATCACGGCATCGCCGATGGTCTTCACCACCGCGCCCTTTTCGGACGAGATGATCTCCAGCAGCGCACGGAAATGCGCGCGCACCAGATCGAAGGCGGCAAGATCGCCGACACGCTCATAAAGCGCGGTCGAGCCCTTCAGGTCGGTGAACAGGAAGGTCAGCGAGGTGATCTGGAGCCGCTGGTCGAGGCTGAGATTGTCCGCCTTGAAGACATCGCGAAACGTCTGGTTCGACAGCATGCGCTTGGCGGTGAGGAACGGCTTGCGCTGGCCGATCAGGTGATGGAGCGCCTCGGCCGCGATGAACACCGACGGCAGCACCCGCACGCCGGCCTGGTTCTCCAGCGACAACCGCAGCGGCCCCGGCCGCATCGTCGTAGTTCCCGTCGGGGCCTGCACCTTGTTGTACATGATGGCGAGCTGCTGGCGCTCCTTGGTCGGCTCGCCCTGGACGTCGATGAAATGGGCGGCGTGGGTCACGGGCTCGAAGATGATGATGAAGTCATTCGGCAGTTGCAGCGACATGGTCGCCTTCTCGCCGGCTGGCAGCTCCATCGTATCGAGAGTCACCTCATTGGCGAGCGTCGCAAAGGATTCCTTATTGAAGTCGACGCCGGAGCTCCAGAACACCTGCTTGAAATACTCCCACACCGGAAGCGTGTCGGGATCGTGCGCGGCGATCCGCCGGACGCGCGGATTCACCGTGAAGGAGACCTCGACCTGATCGTCAACGGAGGCCTTGTAGCCGCAGGCGCAGAGCGCGCAATGGTAGTCGTCCGGCTTGAGCGCCTTCAGCGTCGTATGAGCACCGAGCACACCGCCACAGCCGGGGCACAGCACGTTCCAGCCGAGATCGAACAGCCCGAGCCGTGCCGAGTGCAGGAAAGCGGAAATCGCGCGCTCTTCGTCGACGCCATGCTGCCTGGCAAAGTCGAGCACATTGACGCGGTTGAGTTCGTGATCCTCACCGTCTTCAATGAGAGACGCGATCGCATCGGCCACCTTGGTGTCGGCAGTCTGCTTCAGAACGGAAAACTGGGCCTGGATGTCGCTCATGGCGCAACTCTATTTGGGGTGGAATCACGCCGGCGTCCAGGCTGACGGCCTGTCACCGGCGCGTGATGCGGAACATGGGTGAGTGGTCCGGCTGGGTCGTGACGACGCCAAATGGAATGACCGGCGCTGTGTCCGCCAGCTCGACGCGGAACGCGCCGATCAATCGCGCCAGCGCCAGCACGGATTCGGCCTGCGCGAACGGTGCGCCGATGCAGACGCGCGGGCCGGCACCGAACGGCAGATAAGCGAAGCGATCGGGCGGCTCCTTCGACATGAAGCGTTTCGGGATGAAGGCGTTCGGCTGATCCCACAGCTTCTCGTGCCGGTGCAGCAGCCAGGGGGCGATCATGAGGATGTCGCCCTTGTTGACCTCGGCTCCGGCCACGACGTCCTTGTCACGCGCGGCGCGCGCAATGAGGAAGGCCGGCGGATAGAGCCGCATGGTCTCGTCGATCACGGCGCGGGTGAATTTTTGCCGGTCGATATCGGCCATGCTGTCGAGATGCTCGCCTCTCGTCTCGGAAGCAACCTCCTCCTGCGTGTCAGGATCGAGCGCCAGCAGATAGAGCGCCCAGAACAGGGCGGTCGCGGTGGTCTCATGGCCCGCCAGGATCATGGTCGCGACCTCGTCGACGAGCTGCTCGTCGGAAAAGCCCTTGCCCGTTTCAGGATCGCGCGCCTCGTCCATGAGATCGAACAGATCGCGCGGCGGCGCGCCGTCCTTCTTGCCCACCGCACGCCGTTCGGCGATCAGCATCGCGACGAATTCGACCCAGCGCTTGCGGAAGCGGGCGCGGGCCCGATCCATCGGCGTCGGCCACGACACCGGCAGCGCCATGTCGAGGAAGTGGGCCCGCCCGAGCCGCTCGCCATATTCCATGACGAAGTTGCGCAAGGTCGGACCATGCCGGTCCATCCCGAACGAGAACATCGTCCGTCCGGCGATCTCGAGCGTCATGCGCTGCATGATCTCGCGCAGATCGACCGGCTCGCCTGTTCGCGTCTCCAGCTTCGCGATGGTCTCGTCGAGCACCGCCGTCATGTGCGGCACGAGATTGGCGGTGGCACGCGGCGTGAAAGCCGGCGACAGCGTACGCCGTTGAAATGTCCAGGCGTGGCCTTCGGCGAGCAGGAGACCCTCGCCGAGCACCGGACGCAGCATGCGGATGCCCGCCGGGGTTCGCATGTAATTCTGGTAGTTGCTGAGCAGCACGTGCCGGATCGCGTCCGGCTGGTTCAGGATGAAACTCTTGTGCAGGAAGAAGCGGCCCTGGATGACCTCTTCCTCATAGGCGCGCTGCCCCCAGGTCGCGATCATGTTCTGCTTGATCACCGCGATACGGCCGAAGAACGACATGTCGTCGGGCGCGCGCGGCGGGGTCGGCGGGATGATGGGCCGGCGCACACTGGCGATGTTCATGGCTCTCTCCCGTGAGACCTCACGCAGGCCAATAGCTAGTAAGTCAGCTCGGCAACCGCAATCCTGTTCTCGGAGGCGGGCCAGGCGCGCGCCACAATTCGCTCTTCGTTGAACTCGGCCACGACGCTGCGTCCGACCTCGCTGGCCGGAAGGCGCAGGGTTGCTGTCGCATCCGTGGGCACTCCCGGCGTCACGTCGGTAGGCTCGCGGCCATCGAGCAGCACGGTGTCGCGCGGCAGCCCGAAATAGCCGCGCGGGCGCGACATGATCACGACTGCACCTGCATCCTTTTCTGCCGGAAGGAAAGGCCGCGCAGCGCGCAAATGCACGACATTGGAGGAGCGCGGGAAGGGCGAGCGGTAGAAGTGCGTCGTCGGGGCGTCCGGCGAGGTCAGGACGATCTCGAGCGGCGAGGCGGGATCGACCTCGGCCGGCCCCCAGCGTCCGTCGGCCGCAGTGGTCAAGCGATATGTCAATTCGCCTTTGCGCTCCCCGCTCTCGCGGTCGACATGGTAGATCTCGACCGTGGCGCCGGCCACGGGGCGATTGGTCGGCACGCCATCCGCGGTGCCCGTGACCAGTCCACTGATTCGGACCGTCCGCTCCGGCGTGATAGCGATGCGCGCGGGCTCGCGGCCGGCGATGAATTTGTAGATCTCGCGAAACGCCCGCGGATGATACGCCGTCTCGCGATGATCGATCGCGCCGAGCACGAGGTTGGTCGCGCCCTTCAGCTCGGGCCCCTCGGCAGTGACGTTGGTCGGCACGCCCGGCTTGCCCATGAAGCGGCCGTCGGGCTGCGCATATTTGTCCATGCCGTCGCTGCGCAAGGTGAGGAAGGCGACACCCGGCGTCACCTCGCTGTCGCCTGCGTTCAAACCGCGCAGGAAGGCCCCGCGTCCGTTGAACTCGCTGCCGAGCAGGGCATCGAGCGCAAACACGCCGTGATTGGGCGTGCCGCACAGCACCGCGTGGCTGACATCGCCGACGCCGCCATTCTTGATGACGTTGCGGATCGAATTGCCGCCGCGCGAATTGCCGACCAGCGCCACGCGCGCCGCGCCGGTGCGACGTTTCAGTTCAGCGATGGCAGCAGCGAGCTCGCGGCGCTGGTCCTCGGTCGAGGACCGGCTGGCCTGCTCGACCGCGTCGTCGGTCCGCGCACTGGGATTGGTGAAATTGATCGCCATCATGCGATCGCGCGCGATGCCGTTGGATTCCATCCGCCACAGCGTTGTGATCCAGAGCGCATCATAGTCGCCATTGCCGTGGACGAACAGGATCGGCGGCACCTCGGAACTGCTGGCCGCGGACGCGGTTTGCGCCAGCGCCTCCATCCGCAAGCTCGCAACCGCGAAAGGCAGGCTAGCTGCACCCTGCAGAATTGTCCGTCGTGACAGTCTCATCCGATCCTCCCCGATAAAACCCAATTAAAACCTATGTCTTTGCACCGCTTATAGCGGCCTAACCACTGGACAGCGAAGGACTTTCGCGGGCATCACTAAGTCTGCCGGAATTATTCAAGCCATTTCTGCCAGACGACTTGGAAGGGTATATGACCGAGCAGACGAACCGTCAGAGACGTTCCGCCGACGGCATCACCGCCCCCCTGCGGTACACCATATTCCGGCGCATCTGGCTCGCAAGCCTGCTCTCCAATCTCGGCCTCCTGATCCAGGGCGTGGGTGCGGCCTGGGCGATGACGCAGATGGCCGCCTCTGCCGACAAGGTGGCACTGGTGCAGACCGCCCTGATGCTGCCGATCATGCTGATCTCGATGCCGGCCGGCGCCATTGCGGACATGTATGACCGCCGCATCGTGACGCTGGTGGCTCTCATGATCGCCCTGAGCGGCGCGTCCGCTCTCACGATCCTGGCCGGCCTCAAGCTCATTGCCCCGGAATCGCTGCTCGCCTTCTGCTTCGTGGTCGGCAGCGGCAATGCGCTGTTCGGCCCGGCCTGGCAATCCTCGGTCAGCGAGCAGGTGCCGCCGGACGCGCTACCCTCGGCGGTGGCGCTGAACGGCATCAGCTACAACATCGCGCGCAGCTTCGGACCCGCGGTCGGCGGCGTCATCGTCGCCGCAGCCGGCGCGGTCGCGGCATTCGCCTGCAACGCGATCCTCTATCTTCCGCTTCTGGTCGTGCTGCTGCTCTGGCGGCGCGTGGTCGAGCCGTCGCGGCTGCCGCGGGAGAAGCTCAACCGCGCCATGGTCTCGGGCTTTCGCTACATCACCAACTCACCGCCGATCAAGATCGTGCTGTTGCGCACGCTGGTGATGGGCCTGATCGGCGGCGCGATCATGGCGCTGATGCCGCTGGTCGCGCGTGACCTGCTGCATGGCGGCGCGCAAACCTACGGCATCATGCTGGGCGCGTTCGGCATGGGCGCGGTGGTCGGCGCGCTCAACATCCATGAGCTGCGCAAGCGCATGAGCGGCGAGGCCGCGATCCGCGCCTGCACCATCTCCATGGCGTTTGCGATGGCCGCGATTGCCTTGAGCACCGAGCCGGTGCTGACCGCGGCCGCGCTGGTGCTGGCCGGCGCGGTCTGGATGGCGGCGGTGGCGCTGTTCAACATCGGCGTGCAACTCTCGGCGCCGCGCTGGGTCGCCGGTCGATCGCTCGCCGCGTTCCAGGCCTCCATTTCCGGCGGCATCGCGATCGGCGCCTGGGGCTGGGGCCATCTCACCGACTATGCCGGCGTCGAGGTCGCGTTGCTCACGGCCGCCGGCCTGATGCTGGTCTCACCGCTGCTGGGGATCTGGCTTGCAATGCCGCGCGTCGGCGCCCGCAACGAGGATGCCGACGTGCTGGCCGACCCTGAAGTCAAGCTGTCGCTGACCGGGCGCAGCGGCCCGCTGGTGGTCGAGATCGAATATCGCGTTGCCCAGGAGAACGCGCGCGCCTTTCACAACGTGATGCAGGACGTGCAGCTCTCCCGGCAGCGCAACGGCGCCTATGGCTGGTCGATCGCCCGCGACATTGCCGATCCGGAATTGTGGACCGAGCGCTATCACTGCCCGACCTGGTTCGATTATCTGCGCCAGCGCAACCGTTCGACCCAGTCCGAACGCGCGCTGCACCAGCAGGCGATCGATTTCCACATCGGTCCTGATCCGGTGCGGATCCGCCGCATGCTGGAGCGGCCCTTCGGCTCGGTGCGCTGGAAGGAAGAGACGCCGGATCGCGCGGCAAGCGAAGTGCTGCCCGTTGTCGCGACAGCTGCGGGAAGCAGCACGTAGGTGCTCACCCCGTCATTCCGGGGCGCGCCGTCAGGCGCGAACTATGGTGCGCAATTGCGCACCTGAGAATCCATTGCTCCAGGCGTATGCTGCTCGGCGGATTCCGGGTTCGCGCTTCGCGCGCCCCGGAATGACGGTCACTGTCCGTGCTCCGTCAGCACCTTGTCGCAGGCCTTGCTGAGGCGTGCGCGGTGCTCTTTCAAACAGGCGAGCACGGCGCTATCGCCGTTACTCATCACGGCGCGGCAATGGCGCGTGACGTCGCGCGCGCAGGCATCGTGACCGGGCTGCTGCTGCGCCGAGGCGCCTGATGCGCACAGAATCAAAGGAATGACGAAAAGAAATCTGGTCATCGCCGAATGCCTCATACCCTCAAGATGTGCGGGCGAAGCTAGTGCGACGATCCCAAGGCCGCAACGGCTTTATTGGGAGACATGCGGTGCAGGTTGACTGGCACCGCCGCGCGGCCCCGGCATGGCGCCGGGGCACA
Source organism: Bradyrhizobium guangzhouense (assembly GCF_004114955.1). Lineage (NCBI taxonomy): Bacteria > Pseudomonadati > Pseudomonadota > Alphaproteobacteria > Hyphomicrobiales > Nitrobacteraceae > Bradyrhizobium > Bradyrhizobium guangzhouense. The sequence continues at coordinate 365,465 of NZ_CP030053.1, read as the reverse complement.
TCGCGAAGGGAGCTCGGCGACGCAGCAATCGAGATCGCCGCGCGCTTGCTGGCGGTCTCTTACTGACCGTCCCGGGCGTCAGCAACCTTGCGTGACGCGCCTTTGGCGAGGTCCTTGTCCATCACCGCGCGGCAGCCGGCGCTCAGGTCTGAGCGGTGCTGTATCATGCAAGCCGTGATTTTCGGAATGTTCGGGATTTCTGACGAGCACAGGCGGAAGGCGTCGCCAGTGCACATCTGCTGTGCCTCGGCCGAGAAGGCGAAGCTCGAGGTCGTCGAGACGATCGAGACGATGGCGGCAAAGCCCAGAGCCAGGCTGGTGTCGCGGATATTGGCAGTGAACGACTTGGTCATTTGCAGCTCCCATTGGCGCCGCCGCAGCGGGGCCCGTTGTTGATGGGAATGACCATGCTCCAGCAAAACCGTTTCCACTGTGATGATGGTCACGGGCACCCCACCCACTGTGACCTCGGTCACTTTGGCGCACCCGCCTGAAATTCCTCCGCAACCGCCGTCGTGTTGGTGTCACGTTAACTGTTCCTTCGCATTAATGGCTCGCGACGCGGGAAATTCCGCTGGTTTGGTTGCGTATTTGGAAAGAGTAGCGATGCGTAATGCGTTGGGCCTGATGCTGGCCAGTGTGGTTGCGGCGATCGTGATCGCCGGAGGTTGGTACTTTTATTCCGCGCGCGCCGACCAGGGCGCCCCCAAGACAACAGCCGCCAGTGCCGCCGATCCTTTGCCGGCGCAGGCCAAGCTTGCCGCCAATGACGAGGTCGAGACCACTGCGGCGATTGCGGGCAAGCCCGCCGCTCCTGCCGCAGCACCTGCTCCCGCGCCGGCACCGGCGGTGGCACCGGTTCAGGACACGACCTGCACCAACCCGAATGCGCTCGGCGTCTCGCGCGTGGTCGAGATCGACACAACCGGCGGTCCGGGCTTCGGCTTCGAGCAGTACAAGCAGTTCGACTTCCTCGCCGACAAGGAGGTCGTGCTGACCTTCGACGACAGCCCCTGGCCGCACAATACGCCGGCGGTGCTGAAGGCCCTGGCCGATGAATGCACCAAGGGCCTGTTCTTCTCGGTCGGCAAGCATGCCAGCTGGCATCCGGAAATCCTGCGCCAGGTTCTGGCCCAGGGCCACACGGTGGGCACGCACACCTGGTCGCACGTCAATCTTGCCGGCAAGAAGATGACGGAGCAGCAGGCGAGGGACGAGATCGAGAAGGGCTTCAGCGCCGTGAAATGGGCGCTCGGCACCAATCCGTCGCCGTTCTTCCGTTTCCCTCAGCTGTCGCAAAATCCGGCGCTGGTGAGCTATCTCGGCAGCCGCAATATCGGGATCTTCTCGACCGACCTCGACTCCTTCGACTTCCGCAAGGAGAGCACGCCGGACAAGATCATCAGCAACGTGATGACCAAGCTCGACAAGCTCGGCAAGGGCATCATCCTGATGCACGACTTCCAGAAGCGCACCGGCGAAGCACTGCCGACGCTGCTCGCGCGCCTCAAGGCCGGTGGCTACAAGGTCGTGCAGATCAAGGCGAAGACGACGTTCGAATCGCTGCCGGAGTATGACGAAGCCATCCTCAAGGAGCTGAAAGTGCCGGCCTCCAGCAGCGCGACCAATGCGCGCCCGGTCTCGAGCGTGGTGCAGACCGTCTCGCAGCGCTAGGCGTCTTGAGGCACGGTAAGAATGCGATGGCCGGGCTCAGCCCGGCCATTTTGCTTTGGGAAGAGCGCCGCTGCTTACCAGTAAATGCCGTGGCGATGCAGTTCGCTGATGATACGGCCTTCGGTCCAGGTCTTGTGCCTGGGCTTGTCCGCCTTCGCCGCCGTCTTCGGCGCAGGCTGGGCCGCAGCAGGCGTTGATATTGGCGCGGTCGCAGCTGGCGCGGTGGTCGAAACCGCCGCCGGTCGATCGACATAGACCGGAGTCGTAGCGACTGGAGCGACTTCGCTCACCTGCGTGGTCGTCGCCGGCGCGACAGAGGCTTGCGATGTCGGAGCCTGATCGTTGACTGCTGCCAGCGAGAGGCTGCGCGCGCCGCCCGCCTGGGCCGATGCAGAGACCAGAACCATGGCGGCAACCAGAATGATCTTGCGCATGTGAAATCTCCCCGTGTTTGCGTGAGGCGACACTAGAGGAGAGACGCGCGTGCTTATGTGAGAAAAATCACGTAAGCGCAGGCGCGGCCTTGAAGCTGGCATGTACCAATCGACAAAAATGGGGGAGCCCGCCGTCGCTTCGAAGCGGCTTGCCGAGCCGAAGCAGGCGCAGCCTGCGAAGGCTGGTGCGCAAGAGGGCGTCGCACTATGGTCGCATCACATTGAACAAATTATAGTTTTTTTGCGCGATTTTTCAAAGAGACCACTAAAAGCACCACGCAATTGCGCTGCAAGCCGCCCGGCGGCATCGGTCATTAGTGAGCTGTTGGCTTATCGGTTCGCTGCTGTATCTCGGCGCCGAGCACCTCAAGACGTGTTCGCTCATGCCTGTCGTGAAGGGCGAGATATCGCTCACGGTCCGCGGAGTGATTTGGCCCTCTGGGCTCGCCGGACAGTCGTCGAGCGCTATAGGCGAAATACCAATCGGTTTCGTCTGCCGAGAGGCCGACCAGAACTTCCCGGCCGTCTGCGTCGGTCGTGATGGCACGCATCTCGGTCAGGAAAGCGCGGTCGCGATCAATCGTCATAGCAAATGCTCATCGTGATCGTGGGCAGGCATTCACTGTACACGAACCCCGAGCTCTCACACAGAGGAGAACCAGTTCGGCGCTGGGCGGGAAGTGGTGGGGAAGCGCTCCCCAACAATTCGCGTGCCCACCGCGGGAGACGTCTATCGGCAGCTAGTGCTCGACATGCCGCCTCCCAAACGAGTGGTAAAGCAGTTCAGAGGGCGCGGCGGATCGGGAAGCGAGGGAGCAGGAGAGGCTTGGGGGACCTGTACGATGATTGGCTCTCGAGGTGCAGACGCCGCGCGCTCCGCCGCCCGCACGGCCGCCTCCATGTTCTCTTGATAGGCGCGCTGGGCCGCCCGTTCCTCGTCTTCTAGGACGGCTTGATCGGCCGCGAATTTCCCGCTGACGTCGATACCGCAATGAAGCTGCTCCAGCAGCAGTAGGCCGCCGCGCGCCATCCCTCGATCGGCCGGCCGTAGAGGACCCGACGTAACAACGTTCTCGATCCGTTGTATCTCGGCACAGACCTCGGCCGACCAAAGCTTGTTCGCGTGTACTTTCGATCGGACAGCTGGATGCGCCGGGCCCGTCGTTTCAACAGGGGTGCCGAATGACGAGAGATCCTGTGCGGCTGCCCCTCCAGCGGTAGCCAAAGCTACGAGCGCCCCGAATAGGTTGCCTTTCATGGTCACCTCATGGCCCCAACCAGAGAGCTTCTGCCCGGCTGAGCCGAATGTAACTTAAAAGCGGTCGCCTTAAAAGCGACAGGTGGCCGAAATGGCCCTGTGAAGAAGACACACAAGGGGCCGTTGCGAGACGTTCTGGCGCGAAACATGCGCCGTCTTCGGGCTGCCCGTGGACTCAGCCAGGAGGCCTTGGCTCATGAATGTGGGATCAACCGAACTTACCTGAGCGGCGTCGAGCGCTCGGAGCGCAACGTATCGATAGACAACATCGCGCGTATTGCCAAAGGACTGCGCGTGCCCGTCACTGCGTTGTTTCAAGACTAGCTGAGTCAAGCGCGCTTCTTCGTGCTTCCTAGGGACCAACTTCCGTATTCTCACGGGCGGTTTCACATGAAACCGCTTCCTCGCAGCAGCGCCTCATTGCTTGAGGGGGTGTTTCGCCTCGCGTGTTTCACGCTGGAATCTATTTCGTGATTCTATGAAACGAAACATGAGACACCTGAGACAGTGGAAATGTCCCTACCGTCTGTATCTCGACGCTCGTCCTCAGCCCGCAAATCGGTTTCTGTTTGTGAAGGTGCTTGAGCCGCGGCTCAGGCTCAATGGGCGCGTGGTCGAACTGCGAACGCCCTGGCGCAATGAACTCGCTCGGCGAGATGCGACCCGATCTACCGCGGCTTCGACGTCGCACGCAACGCTGGGCCCACCGGAAGGGCCTACCAACGTGACCGCTGACACCTACTCGAGCAACCTCGGTCTCCTGCTGATGGGGACCGGCAACAACAACAATACCTGGGGCACCAACGCGAACAATTTCGTATTCGCGCCGACCGATCGGGCGATCGCAGGCGCGAACATTCAGAGTTCGACCGGCGGTACCATCGATCTATCGGGCACCGTACCGCCTGCTGGGTTGCGTCAGGACATCGACCATATCCAATATTTCACGGGAACGCTGGTCAGCGATCTCACTGTCATTGTCCCGAACATCAGCAAAACGTGGTGGTTTGCGAACATTACGTCGGGCAGCCAGAGCATGTTCGTCAAGGTGCCAGGGGGCACTTCCGGCGGCGGCGGTCTTATTCAGATCCCGCAGGGAACGGCCATCCTCGTGATGTGCAACGGGGCAGGAACTCTTTTCCGGCAGGATCGTGCCAATGTCGGAAACATCGTGCATCACGCTGGCCAGAATGTGCCGGCTGGCACCCTTGCCTGCAACGGCGCTTCGCTGCTTCGCGCCGAATATCCCGACCTGTTCAACGCGATCGGTACGACCTGGGGTAGCGCTGACAGCCTGCATTTCGCGGTGCCGGACCTCACAGACACCGCTCGCTATCTGCGATCTTCGTCCGGTTCGCTGTCTGTTGGGACGTACCAGTCAAACCAAAATGCTTCGCACACGCATACGGCGTCCTCTTCATCCGTAACAGGAGCGACTGATAGTCAAGGATCTCATACTCACTCCGCGACATCAACGGATTCGGGTCACTCTCACGCACTGCCTGTACAGGGCTTTGCTAACAACGGATCGGGCGTTACTACAACCGTCTCTCAGGGCTCGAATAATGGTGGTCAGTTAAATTCTGCCAATAGCTTGTCGGCAACAGCCGTTATTTCCACCACAATAAATAGCGCTGGCACACACACGCACAGCGTCTCTGGAATAGCGGGTGCTCAGATCATCGCCTCGCAGGGCGGCAGCGAAGCTCGACCGGAATCTGCGGTGGTCCTCTTCGGCATCCGTTACTAGCATGCCGGGGCTCAGCGAGCTCACAATCGACCGCGTGCAAGTGGAGTGCGTTTCCGCTGCCGCGGGCTCCACGACTTTTGGAGACTAGTCATGAACGACGTCGAGATGAAGGCCAAACTCGCAGTGCTTGAGGTGGTGGCCATGAACACATTGGCAATCGTTTTCGCTATCACTGCCAGCAGTGACCCAAATAACCGAATGGCGATTTCGGCCATGGACACCATCAGGTCAGTCGCCAAGAGACGCATGTCCGGCACGATCCACGAAGCCGAGGTGCTTAGAGCCGGAGAGGCCTATCTCGATGAATTGCTGAGCGACCTCTCGGAAAACCTTGCCTCCATCCGGGTCGGGAAATTTTGATGTGCGTTCCCATAAACTCTGCCCGACGGGGCTCGCGGTCAATGTCAAGTGAGACCGATCAACGCACGATTGCTCACGCTCCTGTGACGCCGCAGCGCTCGCACGACGCCGATACGGGCAAGCATCGTCGGCTCCTCTCATCGGCTGCCCCACGGCGGTGGACCGCAAGACAAAGTCAGTCGATGCTTAGGTCCACAACCCGATGGCTAGCCAGATCATATTTGCAGGTGACGATGGTGTGTGCCATTGCACCGAAGCCGTTCTGAAACTCAGCGTTCGGCTCGACGAGCGTCGCCACTCCGGTTCTGACAAAGTCGCTATCGCTGCGGAAGTCGCTAAATGAAAGAAATGGAAATGACGGCGTGCCGTATTTTGCGAGCTTCTTTGCCGCGTATAAGCATGATACGGAACCGTATCCAATATCGTCGAAACTGTTAACGAGTTCAGCGTTGCTGGAGCAGCGGCGCCAATCGGTCTTACAAGAACCGCTGGGCGTAACCACCGTCGCGGCCACCTCCGGTGACTTGGGATGCGCCCTGTCCTCAGCGATTTGCCTAGTGAGGACTTCTCTACAGTTGGGAATGGCTCCGGAAGCCTTGCAGAGCTCCCCGGCCAATTCGGCTGGCGATTTCGGCGTCGGGACAGGCGTCGTCTGCTCCTGAAGTGCAGCGGCCTGTTGTCTTGCGCCGTCGATGGCAGCCGCCGGTAGGAACGTCACGACAGAGACGGCCAGCACTATAGACCCTGCCTTGCGGTTGCGGATGTACAGAAAACGCAGCGGAAAGACGACCGACGTTAATCCGATCAGGATGCCGAAGAAAGACAGGAAGCTCAGAACGGTGGCCATGGAAGTCTCCCGAAGCTCAATTTCCGGGATCCTAGGTCATGACGACAAAAGTAGCCTTGCGGAATTAGCTAAAACCCTCGCCATCAAAGAAACGGCGCGCCTACCCTTAAAGTGGTCCCGCGTCTGGGGTGGGGCGGATACGCTGCTCGTCAATTGCGCGCCGTAATTATCCTCCGCTTCTGTGAGCGGCACCCCAAGGCCGGCTGGGGGTATTTGGAGTGTACCGGGCACGGCTTTGTGCTTGACGAGGCGGACAGTCATGCCGCGATCAAAGCGGCATCCCGCGCGTCTCGCAAATTGTCGATTACCGATGCGACGGGACCCGCGGCCCAGGCTGCTGCGCGTCGGGATGTCGAAATGCCCGAAGACTGCTGATCGAGTCTGTCGGCGGAGATCCGGGCGAACCGTTGCGGCAGCAGTTCGCCAATTGAAGGGGGCGTTGACCACAGGGGTGCGGGGTTTTGATCCCCGCGCCCCGCTCTCAAATCCAGGTCTCACCAACCTGTGAGGATAGTGCACCGTAACATCCCACCGGTACTCCAACGAAATTAGCTTCACGCGAACTGCGGAGGTATGGATGCGCTGGGGTGTCGGAATTTTGCTCGCCGTTGTTGTCGCGAGCGCTCTCTATCTGACATCGGCTGTGATCTCGATTGAGCGATTGGTGCAGGCAGCAAGGGTCGGAAATGCTGCTGAAGTTCTCGAACGTACCAACATGGAGCGGCTGCGCCGATCGCTCGTCGACCAGATCATTTCGGCCTATCTCGAACGAACCGGAAGGAAGGATAAGCCATTGGGGCGGTTACTGGCGCAGACCTACGGAGCGTCGATCGCTGATGCGATGCTGCAAAAGATGCTCACTGCAGATAATCTGACTAAGCTGCTTCAGACAGGAACTGTAGCTGGCCCCAACGTTCCAACGTCGATTGTCCCAAATGTTTTGTCGATCAATACGTCGAACATTGCGGAATTGCTCGGCCGGGTAAGGTGGGTGAAGCCCGTGGAGTTTGCGGTTCGCACGAGCCAAACAGCCGATCGGGACAATTACTCGGCCGTCAGCTTTCATTTTGAAGGTTCGAGCTGGAAGCTATCCGGCATCGATCTCCCAAGAAGCGTCGTTCGCCAATTAGCCGCATCGCTTCCGGCGAAATGACAGGAAGTGCGGGCACCAACGCGGGGCATTGCGCGAGCTGGGAGCAGCCAATCCACAGAGAGCGCGACCGGCAGCGGCTCACGATGCACCGTCGGCGGTTGCGGCGCTGAGACGGCCCAGGCCCGCCGGTTCAGGCTGGCGGGCCTCAAAACTTCGGTGCTCCGCATCTTTGTCCGTCTCAGTTCATCAACGTGTATCGCTGCTGCTCACATTCTTCGAGGATGACTGACAGCCGGGAGTCCGCGTAGGCGGAATTGAAGAAAACCGAATATATACGGCGTGTTTGGTCCGGAGGCGGATTAGCTTCTCTAAGGCACAAAAAGTAAACAGCGGGGCCGTGCTCGGCTGTACGAAGTGCCGATATCTCTACAGGCTTGGTCAGCTTTGCATCCGACATAACCTTTTCGATACCCCGTTGCACTGCGTCTTGGCTTGGTGGTCCCGCCGCTGGCGGCGGACCGGGCGGCGGAGTCGAAGAAGTGTCTGGCCACAAACCAAAACTTGAACACGCTGCCAAGAGCAAGCCGAGTAGCGGGGCGAGACGGGCGATCATTGGGAATTTTACGGGTGGCCCACCTAGGCGTCGCGCTGCTGGGCGTGCTCGCGGGCCTCGATGGCCTTACGCAAATCATCGACCACCGAGAGAAGAGCTTCTCTTTCGATCGCCAATGTAGAAACCGCTGCGGATTCGCGGCAAACGCGCTCCAGCCTACGAAATTCCCGTAGTTCGCGGCTCAATGCTTTCCCCATTCCCAAGACAACGACAGCAAATGCAGTTGCTCAACTTCCAGTATATACGATTACTAGAAGCTCCCGCCACATCATTCGTTGGTGGGGGGCTTTCGAGACTACGACCTTAGGTTAATGCTCTCTCCCTGCCAGGCATCTACGGACCGTCGGTTCAGGCTGGCGGGCCATTAGCTCGGTGCGGAGATCTTCGACGAGTGCTAAGCTGGCACTGTGATGATATTCCGGAATCCTCGGGCCGTATTAACTTTGATGGGCATTTGGGCGTCTTTCGCCCTGATGCTCTGGCTCCTCGCGAAACTCTGGCCGGTTTTGCTCGCTCTCGGCGGTTGATCCTTCCCGTGCTGCGTGGTGGGCGCGACCACTCCCACGAGAGAGCCGGCAGGGCGGAGAGACGGCCCCGGCTCGTAGGGGCGCGGGGGAGATCGGCCGGGGCCCGCTCCGCCAGCTGGCGGCCAGCCAGCGAGACTTCTTAGTTCAGCGGCTCACCGTCGCGAGTCCGAGGTCCGAGCTTTCTTTTGAGAGCTAAGGAGTTTCGGTAGGGGTGGCATTTGCTTGGGAAGAGGTTCGATTGGCCGCTCGGGAGCGTTGACATCCTCTTCCTTCCTACCCCCAAGCAGCATGCCTAGACAGCCGACGATGACAAGCAAGCCTCCGGCAATCATCAGCCAATGCGGTAACTTCAACGCTGAAAGCAGTAGCCACCCGGTGTCCACCAAATTCGCTATCCTTTGAACCTTCGGCCGAACTTAGTTCTTTGATACCAAACGTTAGGTCCCATGAGATGACAACACGGCGGAACGACGACGGTTGCAGCCCGAGTGCCAATTCCGCCGCGTCAGCGCACCTTTCGCGGCATGATGGCCATTTCGTTGCCGTTGCTGCCAGCGACAATGCAGGACCCGCGCATGCCGCATGCCGTGCAGACGAACCGCGGCTCAAGCTGCGAGATCCTGATGTCGTCAGGCCATCGGTCGACATACTCGGCTGAGAGCTTCACGTTATGGCTGCAGCGATAGTCCTGGCAGAACACGATGAGATCACGCACGCCCGTCGACCGCAGATCGCCCAGCATGATCTTGAGCGGACGGCCGTCAGGCTCAGTGCGGTCTTTGCGTTGCTGGCGAGTCATGGCGCCATCGAAACTCGGCGCCTGCGAGAGTCAAATTGTCGATTACTGGTGTCTCAATGCGCGCGCGAGCCACTGGGTGTCGTGGGTGGGCACAAAGAGATCGCGCGCGGGCCCTGACCGGCCTCTACCGTTGTCGTCTGCGTTCGGCGCGAGCATCAAGATACGTGATTACCGCGAATGTGGCACCGATAGCCAAGACGCCGATACTGCCCGTGATCCACAACACCACCATAGCTGGATCAGTATCTCTGCGGACGCCAGTGTAGGCAACTCACGAAAAGTGGCAAAAGGAAACAGCCGGGCCACGTGGAGCTGATTGGTCGAAGACGCCGGCCGCACCTGCTGCTGTCGCGGACGCTTAAGGCCGCTTAAAGGTTCAAAGGGCTGGCTAGAGTTTTCCGATGGGACGGAGGTGAGAGACTTCGCCCCATCTTCATTCAGTGTCCTAATCCGCCTCTGCGGGTGCAAATAACGGTCCCGGCGCACGCGAGTAAACGCCGGGACCGGACGGCTGCTGCGGATTTGCGATTTTGGTTGCAGCCGTCACGGCCAGATACGGGGCGCGATAGGATAGTTTCACTGTCCTATTTGCAAACAACGATTGGGAGCGGCCCCGAACGCCTCCGGGGCTGTCTTGTGAGGAGGGCGACGGGACCGCGAGCGCACCGACTCAACGCTGAGCGCTCATGGACATCCTCCGTCTTCGGATTCATCCCGCGCGCTAACATATGTAAGGTGTCCTAGATTAACTTTGCGACTCTCCGAATTAGGACAGCACCGAAACAGCCGCTAGAATTGACTTAGGTAGGCTTGGGCACGTTGAAGCTTTTCAACTTCGTACAGCTTGAGTTGTAGCCGCCGCTAGCCGCTCATACGTGTTTTCACGAAGCTGGAGTCTCGCATCGTCAATTTGCTGCTGTTGAAACGCAATCTGCTCGGCTCCAAGCCTGATTTGAAGTTGAGTCAACACGAAAGCGCGAACGCCGATGCCGATGGTAACGAGCCAGCCAAGGAGCTGCTGCGAGGGGTCTATTGAGCGAGAGCGGCCGGAGCCCCGTAGCGCTTGACGAGATTGACATCGCCAAGCCGGCGTCGGTCGACAAGATACTCCACTTCCCCAGCGTATGCATGCTCGATGTGATCGTGCGGGACGCAAATGATCGCCGTCGACGGTGCCAGTGTCTCCAAGACAACCGTTCCGCCGTCGTACATCGAGGCGTTGCCCTCGGCGAAAGACTCCGCGACGATCCGGTCGACGGTCCAAGACATGCCGTAGGTCCGGCGACGCCGATTGAACGCGCTATCGCCCCTGAACAAGCGGACTTCACCTCCGCGATAGGGAGGGAGTAGATTGCGGAGCGTATCAATCAGCAACACGTCGTTGTTCACATTGTTTCGCCAACTATCACCCCAACGGATCCATGCAGACAGCATCATAGCGCGGGAGGAATCGGGGACGTCGGGTAGTGTCGCGAGCTTTCGCAAAAGCCCCGGAGCCCATTCCGTATCGTTCATGGCCTCCACCAAGAGCGCCTCGGCCGAGGTCCGCAATGCCTCCACGAACTTGGATTCTTTCTCAAGCCGACGCGTCAGATGCCTAGCCAAAATCGGATTGGTGCGAGCGCTATTCAGCAGCTTGGCTTCCGCACGGCCAGTCATCCCTTCGCCTTCAATCCTATCTCGATTAACTGGCGCACAGCTTCGGAGCGCGACACACCGTTTTCAGTGGCCCAAGCCTCCACGCTCTCGACGAGCTCTTGAGGAAGCCGAGCGCTGACTAGCGGGTCCTTCCCAGTGGCAGGACGGCCTCTCCGTTTTTTTGGGTGCACCTTAATTGACTTCGCCATGAAATAGGTATACCTAAAATGCAAGCCGGAGGGAAGCTGCTACTTCCGCCCCGGCTCTAACCCAAGCCAATGGAGTGCTCCATGGACCAGGCTACCAGTGCAACTATCACACCTTTCCCCTTCGTTCATTATCATAAGCGCTTCACGGTGAAGCCGATCAGGGAGATCGCTGCGAAGCCCGCCTTCATCGATCAGCTCGTCAATATCGACCAGACAGCTTCGCTAGTCGCCTACGTCAATCGTTTCAAAACCGCCGACACCGTGATCTTCGCGGACGTCGATGAGCTCGAAGTGCATGCCGTGATCGACTACCATCCCGCCGGCAGCGCAAAGCGCGGTTTGGCCGAGCACCGCGCGGTGCTCACCCTCGCACATTCCCATGAGTGGGATACGTGGAATGCGATCTCCGGCCACATGTTTGACCCGAAGGCGTTCGCCCGCATCATCGACTTCAACGCGGAGGACATCGCTTCGCCGTTAGTTTCGGTGCTGCGAGAGGCTATCGTCCGTCTTGGCTCGGACGCTACCGCGCTGCCTCCTCTGGTGACGTTGACCATTCCCGTGTTTGCGGGAGAACCCAAAGTGGACGTTAAGGCAATCACCGATACGCAGGCCGGTGGAATGGGCAAGACCACCGTCGGTCTTGAGTTGGTGCGCGCGCGCATCATCGTTGAGGCTGAGATGGCTCGCATTGCCAACATCGTCGCGTCGGCAACCTCTGTCCCGGTAATCCTCGGATCAGTTAGGGATTAGACAGCAATCAGTTTCGCAGCACGGTGGAGAGCACAAAGTGCCCCGCCGAGCTCCGGACGGGGGCACTATTCGCCATGGAGCTGGCAACGGCGTCGAGCTGCTCGCCTGGCTTCGTGACGGTGAACTACGGGTATAGCGGGGACTCCATCGTAACAGGTCTTCGCAAGTGCGCGATTCGAAAGCCTCACTCTAGCTGAGGATCAATGCCCGCGCCGGATGATCGATATGAGCAAGAAGCTTCCATTCACCGAGCATTCGATCCGTCGATTGATTAGGGGGATTGAGAGCGCTGGCAAATTTGTGATCGGCGCGCGCTTTGATGGAACCCTGATTATTGGAGACAAGCCGCTCGACATCAGCACTTTTGCCGCCCCCCAGAGAATCGCCGCCGTTGACGGCGTCGAGGCCGGCGGAGCGGCATCATGGGATGATTTTGAAGATGCTCCTGCCTCCAAATGGGACGACAAACGAGCGAGCGGGCGCGATGCACCAAAGCGGCAAGATGAACAGCGCCAGCAGACAGATCCTGTCTCCGATCCGCTTGTCGCTGCATACGACCGATTTATGCGTGGTGAGATCACGTTCGATCAGCTTCCGCCTGGCCGCTATCCCAATGGCATGCGCATATATGCCGTGGGGGAATGGGAAGCGATTGTCCGAAGCCAACCACTCAACAGGTTAGAGCGCGCTGCACTCGAGGCCTATTTCGAGAGGAAAGGAACGATCAGTTACGAGAGAGGTGCGGGCCCTCGTACCATTGAGCGATTGGAGGCCCGAGGATTTGTCCAAGTTGTTCAAACCCGCGAAGATGGACGAGAACCGTATTATGGCATCACGCCGGCTGGCGAAGCAGAGTGGCTCCGACTGACGGGCGGAGCGGAGCACAAGGGACCCGCATCATGAGATTCACCATCGAAGAAGCGGCTAAGGAATTACGCAAGACGAAGCGATGGCTCAACGAGTGGCTTAGATCTCACCCGGTGGATGCGAAAGGTGAACCATTCTTCACTCCAGCCGGGCGGGATAAGATCTTGAGCTCAACCGACATTGCCCGGATCGAAGCCCACCTTCGCGAGGAGTTGAAGAGACGCTCCAATTTTCACCTTCGCGCGCCGGCAAAACGCCGAACTACGAAATCCGTGGAATGTACCTCGGAGTCCGAGTGGAGGTTAGCAGCGGAACTCACAAACGATCCGTCGCTCTTGAACACCTCAAAAAGGTCGGGTCCTAACTCGAGAGGCATGGGAGCTACCCGCGTACTTGCATCTCCGCGTGAGGCAGATACTTCGGGCTCAGGCCTGAAAGAACTAGCGGAACTCCTAGGCGCTCCGTCGCGGAAGAACAGAGGCGCAGCATCGAAAAGTGCATCGAACGGCACGGACGCCACGAAGAACTTGGGCAATAAATCGAGCGACGCCACTAGGTTGGGGAGTGGCGTTGCGGATGACTAGACCTTCCTATCTCAGCAAGAAAAGCCTGGCGCATGAGCTCGACATGGCCGAGAGCACCGTCGACGAGATGGTACGCAGAGGCGTTCTGCCAAAACCCCTCAAGCTATCCGCCGGCTGCGTCCGGTGGTCATGGACTGCGGTGGAACAAGCCCTTGCCTCCTTGGGCGGAACGGCGGAAGAGGATGCCGATCCGTACATGAGAGGGATAAAAAACGCCTTAGAGGTGGAGAATCGCAGGCGGTCCAAGTGACATTCCGCCGCGCGGCCCATCTTGCTGGATGTCGGTGACTCAGAATCGTATCTGGACTGATCCCCCGCCCGAATGATTCTAATGCAACCTCGACGATTCCGACGACTTAACTCTAGCGCGAGTTGGTTGCTCAGACCCCCTGGCGGTTGTATGCATTACGCATTGTGCGAAAGCGCAAAAAAGCGGCCCCCGAGGGGGCCGAGTTTACTGAGCAATTTTTCAGCCACGGACAGGTGGTCGACGGAAATGGGAGCATACGTGCTCCCATTTGCCGTTTCTGAACCGGCGATAGTCCCGCACGTAGACGGTTTTCTCGCCGGTTAGAGTGGGCGAATGAAACATATTCATCACCCCCTTTCCCGGGGCGCCTTCGCACCCCGCGGCTATCAGGGCGTTCCGGTCGCTTGGGTCCAGGTCAGGGGTGGCGAATCAGTAGTTCGCCGGGCTGGATGCTGGCTTAATCCGGGAGTCAAATTCAAGGCCGACCAACGCTTACGCGAACTGGGATCTACCGCTTTCGCGGTAATTCCGCGAGGCAGCCCGACTGCTGCGACTCGCGCTCCGCCGGCTCTTTACGGCATGATCACGTCGGGACGGAATCAATTGGAATCGGCTCGACAAATCTGCGCATCCGCAAAGCGCGAAAACTGTTCGTCATCGGTACAGTTTCTGAAGCCGGACGGAGAATAGTAAAGCACGAGATTAGGTCGGCATGTCTGACGGAAAGCCTCGAGATCACCATTTTGTACCGGTGTTCTATCTCCGCCAATGGCACAACGGGAATAAGAAGCTCTTTGAGCACAAGCGCGTTTACGACGGCCGGATTGCGCAGAAGGAAGTAAGCGCGACCGCGACCGGTTTCCAGCGCGATCTGTATGCTTTCCCCACCCTGGGCTCGGCAGGCTACGACCAGTACCTTGAAAACCGATTCTTCAAGCTTGTTGACGATGAAGGCGCAATTGCTCTGCATCGCCTGCTGGAACGTGATCCGAATCCATGGACTCCTGAACATCGCAGCGGCTGGTCGCGATTCCTCTTGAGCGTCAGGCTTCGACATCCTGATGCGATGAACGAATTGAAAGCGGCCATCCCCACCGCGTGGAACCGAGGGAGTGCTGCTTCGCAAGCAGGATACGAGCGGCTGCGCAAGCCTGATGATCCCGGGACATTCGAAGAATTTATTGCCCGCCGCGATCCTCACGTCATGGACAAGGTGAGCGTCAATATGATCATGCGAGCCATAGAAAATGTCGAGATCGGAACACACATCAACGGAATGCATTGGCGCGTTTTTGAGGTGAAGGGCTCAAGGCACGACTTGATAACATCCGATCGACCTGTTCACTACTACTGCCTGAGAGAGGAGCACGGCTTCATCTCGCTTCCCATTGCCCCACGCAAATTGTTTGTTGCCGCCAACAGTCCTCGAGTCCTGAATGACTTGCTGCACGTTAATCCAACGAGGGTCGTCTCTGAGGTGAATAAGCGGATCGCCGCTCAGGCCCGGCGATACGTCTACACGCAATCGCGGGAAGCAAACGCAAAGCTCATCGAAAAGTACTTCGGGATCGCCTTGGAACCGTCGCCGCTTTTTCCCAGCTTATAGTGCGGCCAGTCGTTCCGCGACATCTCAGGAGAAAACAGCAATGGATCTCGACAGATTATTGAAAGAAATCATCCCCTATCGAATGTCCGCAGTCAGCGCGCTCAACTTGGCAACTAGCCTGGGAGCGGACGTGGACAAGCCAAAAGCAATTCAGATCTATATCGATGGCAAATTGCGCATTGAAGGAAATCTGTTTGCTTTTACCAATCCCGCTATCGAGGCGGGCTTGGTTCACTGTCGCGCGCTGCTGGAATTTCTCGGCCTGAGCGCGAATCGCCATGGTCGCATCGTCAACGTCGATCGACGCCGCCCCACCGACATTGGAATTGAGAATTTCTCAAATGCGAGCGGTAGACTCTCGATGGTCCGCCCCGAGGCCGCACTTACCCGATACGACGGGGGTAAAGAGGAAGCTGAAAAAGCCCTGCTCGCCGTCTTCCAGATCACGAACAAGGGTATTGCTCACGTAACAGAGGACTTATTGGACAATCCTGAGCACGGGCGCCTAATTGAGATTGCAAGTCGAGGAGTGCCGTCTCTAGTGGTTAGCTATCTGTACACGCCATTGGGATTGTCCGCGCCAGACTACCAGCTCACGCATAGGAGGACGTAGCTCGTGCGGAGCGCGAGTTCCGATAGATACGGTCCAACTAGAGCGCGGACACCGCCGGTTCATGCTGGCCGGCTCCGCTCGCTCCTCGCGCGAGGGTCACAGAGATGGTCGCGATGCTGCTTATGGTGAGTGAGCGATCGGGATCCAGGGCAACATGATGCCCGCAATGGCAGCAGACCAAGACACCACGCAGCGCGTCTCGCCGAACGTAATCCGCCAGGAGAGCAGCGCAAGAGCAGACGGGCTTAACGGACTAAGCTTAGCCTTTTCGCGGTTGGACGATTCCAATACCAAAAGCATTTCTATCCAATAGAAAGCTGCCGTTTCCGAGACAATTTCCGCCCACCTCTCCCTGACCTGGCAGTATCTTCGTGCCCTCTCTTGTAACGACGTAGGTTCTTGGCGAGATGTCCGGATGCCTAAATATTCCCGTAACAACAATGGCACGACGGTTCAAATACACTACCCGCAAAACCTCCGCGTCTTTTTCGTCATAGACGATCAGTGTACTGGCATCGGGCCTCTTTTTCCGCACAGCGCCAGAAACCCAAAACTCTCCATCTCTAATGCTTGCAATGACCTTATTGTCCGCTCCGTAAATTCTAAGCGTGGCGATTGAAATTTCGCCGCTAGCCGGATCCTTCTCAATGGTAAGCATCTCGTCTTTAGCGGCCTGGAGCGCGACATAGGGGAATCTCGTCGCCCATGCCACATCGGTGCCGAGAAAGACCGCGACCGCGCCTTGTGGCAGATCACAGTGTGGAGGCAATGGCGGCATCTGTTGCTCCGCAGGTACGAGGACTCCTTCGTTCTTGGAGAGGTCTGGTGGCGGAGATGGTTTCTTCGCATCCATTTGAAAGGCACCCACCAAACCGATAATCGAGCCAAACGTCACGAAACTGATGCCAACGAGCACAAGCATAAAGCCCCTCCTATCGCGGAATCTAGGGAAGCACTCATGAGCGAGCAGCGCCACAAATCCAGCCGCCGCCGTTGCAACGAAAGTCCAGCCGATCGAAAGATATTCTGGAGCGACCATTATCAGGCCGCTTCCCCCGACGCCGAGCAGGCCGAGAACTATACCAAGCTTTCCTTCGTCGGTTAAACGCATGCGTCAGTCCGAGGCCAGCGTATCGTTACGGCTGTAGACAAAGACGGTTTGCGCGGCTTCGTCGGCGCGTAGCATTGCCCGATGGATCCGCTGGAATTGCATCACGACAGGAGCAGCCGGTAGCAAGGCTCGGCGTGTTCGCCACTGGCAGGGCAATGCAGAATGGCAAAAACCATCTATATTGCAAAATCGAGCTGGGCTGAATCTCGTCATGGTTTTCGCCGTTTCCCGTCGCTGGCCTTGCCCGCCGACGGCTGATCGTCAATTACTGGCCTCATCTCTGCTGTGGTCCACGCCCCCGTCACCGCATTTTAGGCTTCATCCAATCTGTCGGCTTCGCGGATCCTAGCCTCGGCGGCGCTCCGTTTGGACTGCTCAAAGAAGGTGTCGTGCAGTCCCTCTGCCTACCGAACGCTTTTGGCCTGAGCTTTTCTCAGGTCACTGGAGAGCGGAATGGGACTGATCTCAGTGCCAAGATGGTCGAACTGGCCGAGAAGTTTCGGGCCCGTCGCGCGCTATGTGGCGGATGGCCAGCGCAGGTCCGGGGGCGGCGGTTGACGAGGCCCGTCGGATCTTTGCGGTGCATTGCAGCCTGCGTTAACTTTTTGTTCACCAAACGCACCTAAGGGTTGCGAAGCGGGTCGAATAGTGCAAGGTTCCCCGGATTATTTGCCGGAGATGACCATGACCTTGAATGATCAGATTGATCAACGTGTCGCCGACGCGTTGAGGCTGATCGGTGTCGGGCAGGCCCAACCGCAGCTTCCGACGTCGATACCATTTCAGCAAGACATTTCGCATTCGGCTGACAAGCCGTCGATGAATTTCCGAGTCACGATAGGCGATTCCAGCCAGCATGCCGAATTGGAACGATATCCTCGCTGAGACGACTCGTTCGGGTAGTACGCATGACATGGTGCGCCGTCGCTACTTGAAGAAGTTGGCGGCGAAAACAAAGCGCAACGTCATCGTCTACTACTCCGGCTGGCTTCAGAAATCAGAACTCTTCCGTCAGCAGACGTGGGAGTTCATGCTGAATGACGCCGACAAAAATGGATTGATGGCGACGATCCACCAGATGGATCGCGCGAAGGGGCTTGATATCCTTCTTCACACGCCTGGCGGAGATATGGCCGCGACGGAGTCGCTAGTCGATTACCTTCGTCAAATGTTCGGCACCGATATCCGCGCCTTCGTCCCGCAGATCGCGATGTCGGGTGGCACCATGATCGCGCTTGCCTGCAAAGAGATCGTTATGGGCAAGCACTCCAATTTGGGCCCAATTGATCCTCAGTTTGCCGGTGTTGCGGCTCACGCGATCAAGGAAGAATTTGAGCGTGCCTTGCAGGAAGTCCAGGCTGCGCCGTCGACCGCGCCGATTTGGCAGGTTGTTCTCTCGAAATACGGCGCATCGCAGATCAGTGAGAGCATCAAGGTCATAAGCTGGGCCGATCAGATGACGCGTCAGTGGTTGATCGACGGCATGTTCGCCGGGGATCCTGATGCTGTCGCGAAAGCTGAAAGGGTCGTTCAAGAACTTGGTGATCATGCGATCACGAAATCGCACGCGCGGCACATATCGATGAAGGCTGCGAAGGATCTTGGCCTTAAGATCGTGGAGCTAGAAGCCGATCAAGCTCTTCAAGATGCTGTTCTTTCTGTGCACCACGCCTGTATCATCAGTCTTGGCATGACGCCTGCTATCAAGATCATTGAGAATGATCAGGGTGTTGCCTCGATAAACGCGTTGCAACCGATGCTAATGCCGACGCAAGGAATGCGGATGGCTTAGCCGTGCGCAGGGACGCTGATGGGCGCCCTTGGCAAGCCGCAAGACCCGCAGCGCGACGTCAACCGATTTTTAATTTTCGACAATGCGCAGCGAAGTTCTCGACAGTTGCCGCCCGACGTCTTTTCCTGACGCGACGCCAGCGCTGCCATACCGGACAGCAGGGATCAAAAAGGGAAAAGCCATGTCACGTTCAGAATTTGTCATGGAGATCGCACAGCACGTTTTCGATTTTGCTCGATCACTCGCTGAGGGCCCTGCCGAGCCGCTCCTGGTGATCACCAGCGCTATGGCGACGAGCGTGCTCATCGTTCTGGCCGCTGTTCGTTCGTACTTGCACGAGCGTAAGCAGCATGGCTCGTGAGCGGCTGCCGCGATTAACAGCGCGGAGCTTGAATTGCCGTTCAGCCGCCACTCCGCGGATCGATTATGGGCCAGGATCGGCCCAAGGAAATATCAGGATGTCGCGGCTCGTCATCCACGCGGCCATGCTCGTCCCGCAGCTCCTCGATCTCGATAAGACAGCTTTTGGCCAACGGCGATTGCGCATCGCTAGCTAAAGCCAGCCCGAACAGCTCCCGGCGAAGTTCAGCGAGCGATACGCTGAACTCCTCGTAGGCATTTGCGATCCAGCCTTCGACTGGTCGTCGCCCGAGCGCAGCGTTGCGCAAGGCCTGCGCAAGGCCCCCGTCGTAAGATCGGTGGTCCGCCGCATACCCGCGAACCAGCGTGCGGATAACCGGCGCGTCGGCGAGATCGATGAGCGCCGATTCGAGGGTGGATTTCGCGCGTCCCCTATTCAGGCGCTGATAGCGTTGCAGCATGTCTCCCTTGAGCGCCGGGAACTCCTCACCGAGGTGAGCAAGCTGTCTCGACAGGTGAAATGTATCGGCGCCGCCCGCGTTGCCGAGCTCGCCATCGCAGACCAGCGCGAGAAGGGTTTGGCCGGATTTTTCCGTGCCGACCTTGATGACGGCCTGCGCCCAATCGTGCTGGGCCAAGAGCCGTGGATCGCGGCGCGCGAGCGCCTGGAGCAGATCGAGGGCGCCTTCATGCGGGCTCTTCGCGAGCGCCGACAGTAGGCGATCCAGCGAGCTTGGATAGCCGTATTCCTCGGGCAGCCGGTCAATCACGGCGAGCACGGCGTCGGGATGGTCAGAGAATGCGAACAGCTCAACCCAATTCATAAGCTCGCCGCGCTTTTCCTCCAGCCGCCACGGCTCCGTCTTGCCGGCTTCGAGCAGTTCGTCGAATCCCGCGACGAGCATATCGGAACGAAGAACCTCTCCGGCCATTGCGCTCCCGATGAGCAGTCGTTGCTTACCCGCGGAGGGCACCGAGAGCGCGAGTAGACTGTCGATCTCGGCGCGCTTTGAGCCGTGCGGCATACCGAGGCCCATGACCGCGAGGGCGATAGCATGCTGTTGAGTGCCAGATTCCGCCGCGCTAGTCCCGATGGATCTGACGACCTCGAAAATCGCTTCCGCATAATCACAGGTCGCGAGCGTTTCAGGGGTCTCGCGTCGTTGCTTCTCGAGCTGCTTCGCGCGGGAATAGTCCTGCCCGAACGCAGCAATCGGCGCTTTTCCCGACGGATGGTCACGGTTCCAGATCTCCAAAAGAGCGCCAGCCGCCCGCACGCCGAAGCGCGGATCCGGCAGATGCTCCTTCAGGGCGACCGCAGCATCGTTTCCAATCGCGGCGAAGGCTCTCTGGTATTCGAGAGTGTGGTCGTAATTCACGTCCGGTGAGATAGGACTGCGATTGATCGCCTTTGCGTATTCTTCGCGTGCCCGCGCCCAATCCGCGAGGTCTCGCGCTAGCATCTGCCGCAATCCGGGAACAAATTGTGGAGTGGGAAAGCGCGCCATTGCGCCGGCCACCGCGGCGAGTTGATGCCGGTTGGCCTGTGGCGATTCCAGCAATGCATTCATCCAACGCTGAAGGGTCCCAACCACCGCGAAACGTAGCTCATGTCCAACGCCGGAGGGCTCTTGGGCCTTTTCAGGCCGGCCGTGCCAACGCAGGAGATCGGCCATAAACTCGATATGGGACGGATCGTCGGTCTCTGCGCGCTCCAAGAGTGCTGTCAGGAATGAGTCTTCGCGCGACGCCTCGATGGCGGTCCGCAAGCGGCCCCATTCCTGGCGTTCGGCCTCATGTTCCGGGCGTCCCCAAGCATTGCTGTCGCGCCGATGGGCCACATGCAGCTCGAACAGCCGGTCGATCACCACTCCGACCGTTTTGGGGCCGACGACCACGAAGCCGGCCCGCGCGACGGATTCTGACGTCCCTGAATCTAGCAGTGCTTCCACGACAGGACCATCGTCAAGGGCGTCGCCTCCAATCAGGAGGTCGCGGGCGCGGAATGGCAATTCCAAGCGCGCCGCGATGCGCCGCTGCATCCCCTTCCGTACAGGTCCGGGGTAGGTCGCCTGCGCCTCCTGAAGTGCATGCGCCGCCCCATCGCTCCTTGCGGGAAAGCTCGTTGCCGCGATCAGCTCCTCGATCCGAGTTTCGGTTTCCGCGTTTTTGGCCTGACGCGCTGCAAGGCTCTTCAGGCTCTTCACGGGATTGCTCTCCGCTTCGGCGTGTGTCCGCCGAAGCTCGGCGAGCTTCTCGTTCTGCTCCGGATCGGCAAGCTCGTCGGGATAACTGGCGAGGGCCGCAAGCTGCCAGACTTCATCGGACGCGGTTTGCAGAATATCCTTCACCATCTGGTCGGCGCGCCGGAATTGCAGCGCCTGGAGCACTTCGAGCACCGCATCCGCGCTGGGGTCGGCTTTCGCCACACGCACGGCCAGCTCCATGCCATCGAAACCGCCGTAGCTCGCGATTTCCGCCACGACATGTTTGCGCATTTCCACCGGCAAGGCCGCAAGCTTTTGCTCGGCACCGTCGCCCAAGACCGACGGCCGGAAGCGCGGGGGCGACCGCACGGCAGCGAGATAGACCTGTTGGTCGGGATTGGAAACCAGCGGCCAGACTTGCGGCGCGAACTCTGGCCGACCGGTTGTCATCATGAAGCGCGCTGCGCGATCAACCTTGCCGGCCGTGTGCCAGCGCGCCGCGAAGGCAGTGATTTCGGCACCGATTAGCGTCCAAACCTCTGGCGCCGAGCGAAAGATCATTTCGGCGGCCAACATCGGATCAATCCCAAGCGTCTCGCGTATAGCGCCCGCGATCGCTTGTGCGCCGCCAGCGTTCTCGCGCGACAAGCGCTCGCACGCAAACAGGACCGATTCCTCCCAGGCGGGCCAGTTCAGGATCTCGGTCCGAAGCCTTGTTCGCGCTTCCGCGGTGCCATCCGCTGCCTCTCGCATAATTCCGCCGACGTCGAGCGACGCGTACCATTCCTGGAATTGTTGATGCTGGAACGAGATGCCGCCGGACGAGGCACGGATCAAAAGATGGCTGCTCACGAGAATATCGATCGCGGCGGCTGGCTGCAGGGGGCTTGAGAGCTGCCCTTGGGCGGATAGTTGCGCTGCGACGTTCGCGATGACACGGTTTGCGGACGTATTCGAGAGCACCGTGTTCGCGACGCGGTTTGCCTCGATGCCAAGGCCCGTCAGCATGTTCTCGTGGAACCCGAGCAGTTCCTTTAGCAGGATCGCCGCCTTTTCGGGCTCCTCTTCGTGCTGCGTGACGAAGAGCCGCAAGACCTCTTCTTTTGTTTGCGGGAATCTCGCGCCCCGCGTGCTGCGAAGAAGGGCCGTGAGATAGAGCGGGATGGCCACAAGATCGCGCACGCCCGGCGTGCGCCATGCCTGATCGACCAGCGCTTCGCCTTCGCTCCCCCGCAATGTCCGCGCGAGCTCGTGCTGCTGGCTCTCCGAAAGCGGCTCAACTTCCACGACCGCGCCGGAGATAGGCAGGAGATGGCGCCGCGTCCCGATCACGATGCCGAGCAGCGGAAAGTCGCGCCGAAGCGCCTTCAACAATCGTGTCGCCGCGACCCGCGCCGTCGGATCGAGTTCGTTCCACCCGTCCAGCAGCAGCACAAAGCGTCCGTGATAGGCCAGCTGCATGAAATGCTGCGTTCGGAAGGTTCCAAAAGCATTGCGTCGCGTCAGGAAGGTGAAGAAATCCTCGCGATGATCGGACCATTCGCCCAACGGCACGAATCCCGCAACCACTTTGCCAGCTTGCACCAGCGTTTCAGCGAGTTGGACAAGCGTCGTCGTCTTACCGGTGCCGGGTGGTGCTACGATATTCAGCGTTTCGGCGGCATCGAGGCCATTGGCCAAGCCTTCGATCGTCACCGCGTGTCCGTTGCCTCCGCTCCCGCGAAGCGTCAGGTTGAGAGCCACGGCATGGGATGGCCACTCCTTCGCGTTCCGGAAGGTGGCAATATCGCGCTGGGCCGCCGGCAGCATGCGCGAGACCACTGCGTCGAGCTGGTCTTCCTGCGGCAGGGCCAGCGAGAGGAGGAAGGCGCGGTCTTCATCGTCAAGTTCCACCACGAGCGCCGATCGCCGATAGCCTCCCGGCGCCGTTGTTGCGATGTCCCGAAACGCGCGCTCTTCCGCGTCACGCTTCCATTTGTGCAGAAGCTCGACCGTGAAGCGAGCCTCATCGGTGTCAATCAGCTTGGCGCAGAGTTGGCACAGCCAGATGCCATTGTTTGCTGCGCGCCGCTCCTCCGGCTTCAGGGAAGCATCATACCTCTTGCCGCCCGGTGCCGCCGCAGTGATGTGCGCCGCTTGCCCGACGCTGACGGACTTGTCTTCCTCCAATGCGGGACCGGAAGTGGGACGCGGGCAGTCGGGATTGGAGCACCGGTGACCCGCCCGGTTAGCCAGCGTTCGGATCGTTGCAGCAAGAAATTCGTCGCGCCTGGTCATCTAATTGCACCGAGAGGGGCGAAAACCTTTTTGCCCCCCGCACGGCGGCAAAGGTGACAGCACGGAGAGACCCCGGCCGGGCAATGTCCATAGGACAGCACCCGCGGGCGTCCCGCTCCGCCGCAACATTCTTCAGCGAGACGAATAACGCCCGAAGCGGGGTCAGGGAAGTCCTAACTGCATTCAGAATTTCTTCGCGCAAGGGGTTTGGCCCCCGCGAGATTTTTGCGCGACAAAGTGGGACGGGAATTGCACCCGACCATCATCAGTATCCCGCCGACCTGCGGCAGCAGGGCCAATAGGATGAGCCTGACCATGGCGAAGTCTTCGGGCGCCGGCCGCAGCCCGCCGCGGGTGCTCCAGGCGACGAGCCTGATGGCTGCCTCGGTTTGAGGGTCCGCCACTCGCCCGACAGACGCCATTTCGGCGTCGAGGATCTGGCGGCGCTCCGTGACAGCCGCTTCACGCTCCCGGCAGAACCTGCCAACGCCGCCCCTGCACTCCCGATCGCGAGCCGCCATGGCGTCCGACAGAGCGGCTTGAGCGATCGAGACGGCCGTCGTCACGCGTGACGCCCGCGCCAGCGCCACGTCGCTGATGTTGACTGCCGCAAAGCCGATCCCTGCGATCAGGGCGTAGGCGAACGTCACCAGCCAGAGTGCCCACCCCGCCATTGCGGTCGCCCACCGGCGGCCGTGCCATTGGGCGGAAGCGCAAGACGGCATCGCGAGGGCAACCAAGTCAGCGGCCACGCCAATGGCGAGGAAGAGCCATCCGGCTAGTTCGGTCGCGCCCAGGGAACGGGCGAACCATCCGTTGATCGCGATGCCAACAGCCCCCAGGGCAAGGCCGGCCGACACGAGGAGGATCGAGGCCGCGTTGTGCCGTGACGGCGCGCTATTTTCCTGGGCGAAAGGCGGCGTGACGACCCGTGACGCCGCCGTGACGGGCGGGATTGGCGTAACGGGGGCCGCGTCTACAACGCTGTTCACTGGGAGAAGCTCTGAAGACAGCAGAGCTTCTGAGGATGGACCGTCGACTACCACCGGCTTGGCTTTTCGCTTTTTGCGCTCCCGATAGGCTTTGGCCCGGGCAGCTGCTGTCTTGTCCTTCTTCTGTGGGGCCCGAAAGGAAATGACGGAAGCGGAGGTATCTTCGGCCAATTGGATCGTCCCGCCAGTCGTCATCGCTTATACTCAACGAGCGCCACTGCCTCCGCGACACGCTCCAACATCGTGATGCGGCTCTTCATTGGATATTGCTCGAGATAAGCGACCTCGCGCAGCTCGGCGGGGCACGGAGACCAACGATAGTCGTATTTCGGTCCGTGTTCGCCCCGGTACCATTTGCGAACCGCTTCCTGAACGGCCCATGGCGGGATGTCCTCGAGCGCCGCGAGATAGGCCTCCCCGCGGGCCTCGTTAGCGGTTTCACTCGCGCGCTGGCCGGGCAGCGCGAAGAGCATCTTCGTGACGATCGCTAGTGTTTCGGCCTCGGCATCTGCGCTGGCGATCGGCGTGTATTGCAGGAGCTTTTTGAGCTCGCAAGCATGGCTGAGAAGGAGCTGTTCTCTTTCAGTGCCGCTCACCACCATCCCTGCCGGCAAAGTCAGTGCCTTCCTGCCGCTCTGCCAGTTTTCTTGCAGTGATGCGATCCGCGAGTCGACCCATGCCGGCAAGGATGGCATCAGAGCTGGTCGACGAGGATCCGGAAGGTTGAGCGGTTCGTGAATCGCGGGTTCGGTACCCATTCGTTCCTCCATGGAATTTGATTTCGTTGTCGACCCAGGTTCGCCATGCCGCATGCCAATCGGCCATGAGCGATCCCTTGCTGCGGTGGTGATTACTGAACGCGTTCGTCATCTCGCGAATTTTTGGCCCTTGGAAGCCGCGACTGATGACGTATTCCAGATCCCGGTCGTCGGGCTGCCAGCAATCCGGAAGCTGAGCCCGAGCTCGGCTGCGCGCCGGCCGCTTTGCCGGCATTCTCTCCGAACGAAGTGAGGAGAGAGATTCCTTGTCTTCCCTGTCTTCTACTTTGCGTCGCTCCTGCGTCGTTAGTGCGTCGGCATCGCTTTCGCGCGTTGCGTCGCTCGGCAGGCTGACCCGCTGATACTCGTCGTATTTGCAGATGGTTATTACGGTCACACCCGCGTCGGTGTTTGCGTCAACCATCTCTGCGGAAATCAGCGCACCTAGAAATCTACGGACCCGCGGCTCGTTCCACCGCCATTTGCTCGCGATGAAGCGGAGCGATCCGGCAAATTGCCCGCGCGCGAGCTCGATCGACCTACCGATGATCCGGCGCTTGTGCGGCTTCCATGCCGCCTCAGACACCAGCCAAAGCCACGCTTCGCGACGGGAGAACGGCTTTCTGTCGGCTAATACATCGTGGTCCCAGATGCCTCGATCGACTGCGAAGACGCCCCGCTCGCTCATGGGACCACCTTCGCTCGCCAGCAGATTGCGCGCATACCGGACGCGTTCAGGCGCCGCTCCGCGGTCGCCTCGACCAGCCCGCTGCGGCGCAGCTCTGTGACGCGCGGCCTCACACTCAGGATTGAGGCTCCGAGTCGGTCCGCAACCTCGTCAGCCGTGAACGACGCCGGATAACTTTGACACAGGAAGGCGTGGACACGATCTCGCAGCGTTGATGCATGCGTTGCAATCCGGTCCGCAGCCGCACTGCTCGTCTCGGTGGCCTTGAAACCGGGGTGATAGGGGTAGCGATGGTGATGATTCATGAGCGCACCTCGCCGAGGCCGGCCAGGTCCGCGACGAGATCGGCAAGCGCCGGATCGACGCAAAAACGGCGCGCAACATAGCTGCCAGCCCTCGAACTCGGACGGGAGCGGACGACGATGTTGGAATCTATGGATGGAGGATTGCGGACGGATTGCGCCAGAGAGACGCGTTTGGTATCGGTTTTCATGCGAAGTGTCCTTTGGGCCCGTGTCCACTTGCAGGTGGCGCGGGCCTTCTCGTTCGGAGAAGGCTCCAGCGAGGGCGACTATTGAGGGCTTGGTGCTAGGCCGCGACGGCGCTGAGCGAGCTCAGCCAACGCTCAGCATCGCTGACGAGGATCAGGCTCTTCGCGCCGACCTTCACGAGGCGGAGGCGCCCAAGCTTGATCTCGCGATAGGCCGCAGTACGGCCGATACGCGACCACCGGCAAAACTCGGGGATCGTCATCGCGGCCGGCGGCGGAGACGCAATTTGATTGGGAGAGTGGGTAGTCGGCATGCAGCACTTCCTTTCGGACGGTGATGGCCGCGCTCTATCGAGCGTGACTTGCTGCAAGCATCACGGGACGTGGGCGGACAGTCATTTGACAAGGGCGGACTGTCCGCGCTTGGCCGAAATTGGCCGACTTCAAGCTACGACGCGCCGGAAGCCGCGCGTGTGCCACTGCTTCCCCACGGGTGGGGGACCCCTACGACTTCGGTAGGCCGCCAGGGCCGAAAGCCGGAGAGGTGGCAAGCGCGCGGCGGATCGTTCTACTGCTAGGCGCGTGTTGAGATTTCTCTCCAAACCAAGCGCAGATGGCTGCGTCGCGCTCCTTAACGCTTGCCGGCATGTCGCCGTTCGGCCAGAGCGCTTTCGCCGCCTGACGTATCTTCAGGTGATGCGCGGGAGATGTTGGCTCGTCCGATATGGCCGAGGCGTCATTCGAGTCTGCAACATGGATAGAACTATAGAGCATGCCGTCTATGCCGCGCGCCACTCCATGCTCCCAATCCACCACCTCGAGGAGCGGCCAGATATCGCTCGGCAGTTCTTGAACGTCGTCGCCGGTCGACGGCCAGCGGGCAA
The DNA here is from genome assembly GCF_004114955.1 of Bradyrhizobium guangzhouense. NCBI lineage: Bacteria > Pseudomonadati > Pseudomonadota > Alphaproteobacteria > Hyphomicrobiales > Nitrobacteraceae > Bradyrhizobium > Bradyrhizobium guangzhouense. The sequence goes on along the minus strand of NZ_CP030053.1, from coordinate 338,031 downwards.
ATAGCTTCACCCGGCGCGCCTTGACCGCGCGATCAAATGCGGGGAGCAAGAACCGTCGCCAAACGAGGCCGGTCGCAAAACGCACACGTTCTGACTGTCGAGCTCCTTCCACGGCTTGGTCGTCCTCGATCTTGGCGAAGCCAACGTAGGGTGCTTCGTACTCGCTGGCCAAACCTGAACTGCTCAGTAGCGCTTCAAGGCGCGGCTTCAGCGATTCATCCGCCTCCCTCAGTATCGCCCAGGGCGTGCCGCCATGGCACGTCACTCCACCGCCCGGCGACAGGAAGAAGAACAGAAATCTCCCGCTTTCTCGATCTATCTCAGCATTGGATGCGCCGGCCTTCTCTCGAAGAAGCACGGTGAGATCCTCAAGCGTCGACAGCTCTGGCTCGTACCGGACCTGTGAAACTCCATCGTCACTCTTGGATTGTTCGAATGCCCCGACCGAAAATAGGTCGGCGCCGACGGGCTCGTTCAGTGCGGCAACCTTGGTGTCAGCAACTCCGAAACGAAAGATCGCACGCCCGAGCGGAATCCAGCCGTCTTGGGGATTCTGCATTGCTCGCCCTTTTCAGCCAGATGAGTTCGCGGATTGTTTGAACGGCACCACACGACCGCCTCGCCGCAGCGTATCGAGGTAATCAGCCCACCACGTCATGAGTTTCACGCGCTCATCCCAAAAATCACTGCGCTGATAGGCTCGACGCACCGCATTCGGATCGATGTGCGCAAGTGCCGCCTCAATGGCGTCGACGGTCCATTTACCGCTTGCGTTGGCCAGGGTCGAAAACGTCGAGCGGAAGCCGTGCGCGGTGGCCTCTTCTTGGGAAAAACCAATGCGCCGCAGAGCACCGTTCATCGTGTTCTCGCTGATCGGCCGCTTCACACTGCGCAGGCCTGGGAACACGAGCCCGGCCGCGCCGTGTCCCGTGATCGGGTGCAGAGCTTTCAGAACAGTGACCGCTTGCGCCGGCAGCGGGATGCGGTGAGGGCGGCGCATCTTCATCCGCTCAGCAGGGATTTCCCAGGCTCGCTGATCAAGATCAAACTCCGCCCAGCTCGCCTGCCGCAGTTCGCCGGGGCGGCAAGCAAGCAATGCCATCAGTTGTAGCGCAGCCTTCGTTGTTGGCTGCCCCATGAAACCGTCGATAGCCCTTAAGAGCCCTCCGAACTCCGTCGGATCGGTGACCGCGGCACGGTGTTGCGGCTTCGGCGAGGCGATCGCACCTCGCAGAGCGAGTGTTGGATCGACTTCGGCGCGGGCAGTGGCGATCGCATAGCGAAACACAGAACCGATGACGGCCCGCAAACGCTTGGCGGTCTCGAGCTTGTCCGCTGCTTCTAACGGACGGAGGACGCGCAGGATCTCGCCGGCTGAAATGTCAGAGATCGGAAGCGGCCCGAGGCTGGCGTTGGCGAGCCCCAGCAGCCATTCCAACTTGCCGGCGGTCGCGTCGGCGACACCTTCTCGCTTCTTCTTGGCGATCAATTCGTCGGCGATCAGTGCAAACGTGTTTGCGTGAGCTTCTGCTTGAGCGGCCTTCATCTGACGCTTTCGCGTCGCCGGATCGACGCCTTCTCTCAGCAGCCCTGCAGCCTCATCCCGTCGCCTCCGGGCGGCTTCCAAAGGAACGCCAGCCGGATCCTTGCCGTATGGACCGATCGCGAGCCGTTTGCGCTTACCTCTAAACCGATAGGCGTAGTTCCAAAGCTTCCCGCCCTTCGGCGTGAGCCACAGTTGCAGCCCCCCGCCATCAGACAGGATCTCCAGTCGTTCACCCAGCTTCGCGTTCTTGATGGCCTTGTCCGTGAGCTTCCCGCCCGCCATTCCCCGCTCCCGAAGTGTGGTCCTTTCGGAATCGCTCGCTGCACCGAGCACCACCAAAAGAACCACTGTTTTCGTGACTGTCAACGAACGGGCATGAACGCGAGCGAGCGAAATGATTTAAAAGGACACTGATTTCAGTGTCTTGAGCATCAAAAATGAACAGTGGAGAACGGCTGCGAATGTGAGGTGGTGCCGCAAGAGGGATTCGAACCCCCGACCCCGTCATTACGAATGACGTGCTCTACCGACTGAGCTATTGCGGCGAACCCTGCCGGGGCCCGGGCGATGCCGACCCCGATACGCGCGCTTCTGATATCGGGCATGGCCCGAATTGGCAAGGACAAGCGGCAGGTGAAATGCGGCTCACGCGCCCCAGCGGGACCAGAATCCGCGCCACCCGCCGGCCTGGGCCTTCGGCGTGCCGATTTGTTCCGTAAATTCATCGCTCGGACCGTCGTCATCGATGCCGGGATCATCAGGCGCGCGGACGATCGGGATGACGGCCTGGATCGGCACCTGTGCGGGCTTGCCGAGGTCGGCACGGGTGCGGAACACCGGGGTTTCTGCCACCGGCGATGATTCGGCAGCTTCAGGAGCCGGTTTGACCGGGTCGGCAGGCGCCACCGCCGGCTCGTCCTTGGCCACCGGCGGCGCATTGTCCTGCGCGGCCGGAGCAGGCGCGGCGACTGGTGTCTGGTTCGGAGTCTGGGTCGGAGCCGGCGCCATCACGACCGGTTCCGCAGGCGCTTCATTCGCTGCCGTCACGCGCTTCGGCGGCGGGGCGGCAAGCATGGCTTCCTCGAAGGCCGAGGATTCGATCGTCGTGCCCTTGTCCGAGGGCAGGCTCGCCACCGGCGTTTGCCACTGGAAGGCGTCGAGGCGGCCGGTGACCGGAGAGACGGGACGCCAGCGGTCGCTGACATAGCCGTCCGCGGTCCAGGCCGGGTCATGGCGGGCGCGGACCGCGCGCAGTGTCCAGGCGCGGGCACGGCCGCTGTCGCCGTGCTCGGCGCGCTCGAGCTCGGCCATCAGCAGCGCCACGCGCTGGGTCGGATCGTTGACGTAAGGCGCGAGCACCTCGCGCGCGCGGGCGAATTCGGAGGCATCGATCGCGGCGCGCGCGATCGCGAGCTGGCCCTCGACATGGCCGGCCCTGTCGGCGGGCGTCTTGGCCGCGAGCGTCTCGACCCGCTGCAAACGCTGCCGCGCCGCATCGCCGAGCTTCACATGGGCGTAGGCATCGGCGAGATCGGGATGCGGGTTGGCGAGCCAGGCGGCCTCGACCAGCTTCATGGCACGGCGCACCTGATGCGCTTCGCTCTCGAATTTCGCCGCGAGCACGGCGGCCGGCACCAGGGTCGGCGCGAGCTTGACCGCTTCCATCACGCTCTCGCGCGCGACGTCGCGGTCCATCGTCTCCAGTTCCAGCGCGCGCGCAGTCAGCAGCACGCCGCGCTGGCGGCGATAGGCCTGCTTGTCGATCAGGCCCGCGGACAGATTCGAATCGAGGATCGCGAGCGCGCCGCTCCAGTCACCACGCGCGCAGCGGAAGCCGAGCACGGCATGCGAGGCCCAGGTCGAGGCCGGCGACAGCTTGATCGCTTCCTCCGCGATCATCACGGCACCAACGGCATCGTCGGCGCGCTGCGCCTCGATGAACAGGCCGCGCAAGCCGAGCAGCCGCGTATCCTCACGCTCGGCCATGGCGCGGAAGGCACGCTGCGCCTCGTCGCGATTGCCGTCGAGCTGGGCCGACTGCGCCTGCAACAGCAGCGCAAGCGGATCATTGGGCGTATGCCGCCGCGCCGCGTCGGCGTGACGGCGGGCGAGCGCGGTATCGCCATGGCCGATCGCGAGCAGGCCGTGGGTGATGGCGTGGCGCCCCCGCGCGTGACGCTTGTCATGCCGGCGCCGGCGCACCCGTCCCGGCGTGCGCCAGACCGCGGTGAGGACGCTCCAGAGGAACACGACCAGGATCGCGAAAATGCCGAGGCAGAGCACGAACACCGGAATGCTCGGCGAGGCGCGCCAGCCACCCCAAGTCAGCACGACATTGCCGGGTTGGTCTGCGATCCAGGCCGCGCCGGCGCCTGCAAGCGCGATCAGAACGAGGAAGAGGACGATGCGAAGCATTTCTATCCCTATACGCGCGGAGTGTTGCGCGAGTCTTATTGAGCAGGCTTGGTGAGACCAGCCAGAGCGTCGTCGGCGAATTTGCGGGAGGCCGCGAGCGCGGCATCGCGGGCATCGGCCCTGTCGAGCCAGGCCTGCGCCGGCGCGCGATCAGCTTCGGGCAACGCCTTCAATTCGCGGCGCGCCTCGGCGAAATCATTGCGCAGCGCCGCCGCCGTGACCCGCGCAACGACGGCGCCGCGACCGTTGCCGACCCCGTCGGTGCGCTCGATGCGAACGAGCTTCGACGCGCCCGCCTCAAGGCGCTCGACGATGCCGGCACCAGCGGCCGGAGCCTCCGGCGGCGGTGACAGCTTCGGCACGATGTTGAGGAGCTCGCGGGACAGCGCGACCGGCGTCGGGATGCCCGAGGCGGCAAACGCATCGAGCGGCTTCAGCACTTCAGGCTTGGCTGCGAACGACCGCGCAGCCTTGAGCTGCGCCTCATAGGGATCGTTATGTCGAACGGCGACGTCGAGCAGGGTGGCGGCGACGACATAGCGGAGCGGTTGGTCGTCCATCGCCTTCGCGTCGGCGATCTTTTCGCCCTGCTGCGCGAGCTCGGCGCGTGCGGTCGTGCTGGCGCGCTCGAGCTGGGAGATGCGCTCGTCGAGGGCGGCGAGGCCGGACGAAGCTGTCGTATCGCGCGGCGTGGATTTGGCATCGTTCAACGCGCTCGCGGTCTTGTCGGACTGCGCGCGCAGATTGGCGATGTCGCTGCGCAGGGTGCCGACGGATTTCTCCAGCGCATCGAGCCGCGCGACAACAGCCGGATCGGCGACGGGCTTGGCCGCCTTTGCGTCGACCTTGGCTTCGACTGCGGCGACACGTCCGCTCAGCGCATCGACGGTTGCACTCGTCACCTGCGGCGCAGCCGGCGGCGCCTGCACCGCGGGCCAGCCCAGCACCCAGCCGACCGCAATCACGACCGCGGCTGCAACGGCGCCGGAAAATGGCGCGATGACCCAGGGCGAAATGGCGGCAGACACAGCCGCGGCTTGAGCCTCATTGCGCTCCGGCTTTGCCTCGGTGGCTTCGACCTCGGCTTCCTCGGCACTCGCGTGCCCAGCGTTGGCCTGCTCGGAGGATGGCGCCGCCTCCGGCTCGACCGCCAGGTCCTGCGGCTGGGTGGAGACTTCGGTCGCCTCGAGGTCGATGGTCGGTGGGGTGCGCTTGGCACGGCCGGACTCGGGAGCCAATCCCGCGTCTTCAGGCTTGTCGTCGGCCATCGTGACGGTTCCTCACACTTGCATACCAGAGACGAGCCCGATCGCGTCGGATTCGGCCCGTCCTCTTACGCCAAACGGGTCCGCAAAGCACGCTCCAAGGCGTCGAATAAGGCATTTTCGTCGGGGGTCGCGGCGACCAGGACCTGCGACGCACCGGCATCGCGCAATACGCTTGCGACCGTCTCGGACAGGCAGCATTGCGGCACCGCCAGCGCCGAGATTTCGACACCCTCGTCCCGGGCCGCGTCCAGAAAGGCCCGCGCGCTGCGCCTGGAGTAATGCAGCACCGCCTCGATGCCATGCGCGGCGAAGCCTTGGCAGACCTCGCGCGGCAGAATCTTGACCGGAGCCATGCGATAGGTCGTCTGTGTGACCACGCTAAATCCTTCCGCGCCGAGCTCGCCGCCGAGATCCCGCGACAGATCCGCACCCGCAAGATAGAGCAGTGTGCTCTTCTTCTTCAGCGCCTTGCCACGCACGCCTTGCATCACCTTGGTACGCAAGGACGCAGCATCGCCGCCGGCGACGATTACATCCTTGAAACCGAATTCGCGCGCCACGGAGGCCGTGTGCTCGCCGACCGCGAACAGTGGCAGCTCCACGAGGCCAAGATCTTGCAATTGCGGGGCAACGGCACGGATTGCATTGGCCGATGTGACGATGATGGCGCCGTAGCCGGCCTCGCTCTCGTCATGGAAAGCGACCGGCTCGAACTTGAGCACCGGCGCAAGCAGCACCACATGTCCCCGCGCGCGCAGACTATCCGCCGTCACCGCGTTGTCGGGATGCGGCCGTGTGACAAGAATGGACATCGCTGCTGTTCCCGGACGACGTGGCGGTGACACATTCGCGAGGAATGGCGGCGCGTGACGATTGCATAGGCCAACCCCGGAATGCTACCGCGTTAGCAGAACTCTGCTTTACGAATGAGCGCAAGGGCGCAAATTGGATAACAATTCGCCAATGCTGGTACTGGGCATCGAGACCACCTGCGACGAGACCGCGGCGGCCGTCATCGAGCGCGCGCCTGACGGCAGCGGCAAGATCTTGTCAAATATCGTGCGATCGCAAGTCGAGGAACATGCCCGCTTCGGCGGCGTCGTGCCGGAGATTGCTGCACGCGCCCATGTCGACCTGCTCGACGGCATCATCGATCGCGCCATGCGTGAGGCCGGTATCGGTTTCGCCCAGCTCGACGGTGTCGCCGCCGCTGCGGGGCCGGGCCTGATCGGCGGCGTCATTGTCGGGCTCACCACCGCAAAGGCGATTGCAATGGTGCATGACACGCCGCTGGTCGCGGTCAACCATCTCGAGGCGCACGCGCTGACGCCGCGTCTCACCGACGGCATCGAATTTCCCTACTGCCTGTTCCTCGCTTCCGGCGGCCACACCCAGATCGTCGCGGTCACCGGCGTCGGCCAATACGTCCGGCTCGGCACCACCGTCGATGACGCGATCGGCGAGGCCTTTGACAAGGTCGCAAAGATGCTGGGCCTGCCCTATCCCGGCGGCCCGGAGGTCGAGCGCGCGGCCGCGAATGGCGATGCCACGCGCTTTGCGTTTCCAAGGCCGATGCAGCATCGGCCCGACGCCAATTTCTCGCTATCGGGTTTGAAGACGGCCGTGCGCACCGAGGCGAGCCGGCTGGCCGAGATCACGCCGCAGGACGTCAGCGATCTCTGCGCGAGCTTCCAGGCTGCCGTGCTGGAATCGACAGCCGACCGTTTGAAGGTTGGCCTGAAGCTGTTCCGCGAACAGTTCGGCGCGCCGCGCGCACTCGTCGCGGCCGGCGGTGTCGCGGCCAATCAGGCGATCCGCGGCGCGCTTGATGATGTCGCGCGGCAAGCCGGGACGCAGCTGATCATGCCGCCGCCGGCGCTCTGCACCGACAATGGCGCGATGATCGCCTGGGCCGGCGCCGAACGCCTTGCCCTCGGCATCACGGATACGATGGAAGTGCAGCCTCGCGCGCGCTGGCTGCTCGACGCCAACGCCACGGCGCCAGATGGCTACGGCAAGACGCGGGCGGGGTACTGACGATGACCGCGTTCCGCTCCGTCGCGGTGATCGGTGCCGGGGCCTGGGGCACCGCGCTGGCGACGGTGGCTGCGCGCGCCGGACAGAACGTGACGCTGTGGGCGCGTAACGCCGAACACGCCGCGCGCATCCAATCGACCCGCGACAATCCGCGGCTGCCCGGCGTGCACCTGGCACCCGAGATCATGGTGACGAGCGATCTTGCAGCGGCGGCGCGCGCGGAGATGCTGCTGATCGCAACGCCGGCGCAGCATCTGCGCGGTGCGGTCAACATGCTGGCCTCGTATCTGACGAGACCCGTGCCGGTCATCGCCTGCGCCAAGGGCATCGAGCATGGCACCCACAAATTCATGACCGACGTGATCGCGGAAGCCGCGCCCCATGCGCAACCTGCGATCCTGTCGGGCCCGAGCTTTGCCGACGACGTCGCGCGCGGCTTACCGACGGCTGTGACGCTCGCGGCCAGGGATGATGCGCTCGCAAGCGGCCTCGTGCAGGCACTCGGCTCTCCGACATTCCGTCCCTATCACTCCACCGACATCCGCGGTGTCGAGATCGGCGGGGCGGCCAAGAACGTGCTGGCGATTGCGGTCGGGATTGCGGTCGGGCGGAAGCTCGGCGCTTCCGCGCAGGCTGCACTCACGACCCGCGGCTTCGCGGAGCTGTCACGCCTCGGCCGCGCGCTCGGCGCGCGTAGCGAGACGCTCGCCGGCCTGTCTGGTCTTGGCGATCTGATCCTGACATGCTCGAGCCCGCAATCGCGCAATTTCGCGCTTGGGCTCGCGCTCGGCCGTGGCGAGCAGCCGCCCGCCGGCAAGCTGGCCGAGGGCGAGTTCACCGCGCCGGTCCTGATTGAACTTGCGGCTTCGCAAGGCATCGAGATGCCGGTATCCGTAGCGGTCGCTTCGATCCTGAGTGGCCGAAGCACCATCGACGCAGCGATCTCAGGGCTTTTGACCCGACCCTTCAAGGCAGAGGAATAAAGATGGCGTACTGGCTGGTGAAATCCGAACCGTCGGTGTGGTCCTGGGATCAGCAGGTTGCGAAAGGCGCCAAGGGCGAAGCCTGGACCGGCGTGCGTAATTTTACTGCGCGCCAGAATCTCGTTGCCATGAAGAAAGGCGACAAGGCGTTCTTCTACCATTCCAACGAGGGCAAGGAGATCGTCGGCATCGCGGAGATCATCAAGGAGGCCTATCCGGATCCGACCGACAAGACCGAAAAGTTCGTCTGCGTCGACATCAAGGCGGACAAGCCGCTGAAGACGCCGGTGACGATGGCGGCGATCAAGGCCGACAAGAAGCTGGCCGAGATGGCGCTGGTGAAATATTCGCGCCTGTCGGTGCAGCCGGTGACCGCGGAGGAGTGGAAGCTCGTGTGCAAGATGGGCGGGATGTAGCTCCCGTAGCCCGGATGGAGCGGAGCGCAATCCGGGGAATTCGAGCTTGGGTAAGACCCGGATTACGCTTCGCTCCATCCGGGCTACGGTATCGGAGCATGCTTCTCCGGCAGCGCGAGCACCTCGCAGGGCGAGGCAATGCCGCGCAGCTTGTGCAGCCCGAGCGCGACCAGGGGCATGTCAGTCTCTGCGGCGAGCGCGCCCGAGACCAGCACGGTCCTGCCGAGAGGCTTGCATAACCCTTCGAGCCGGCTGGCGAGATTGACGGCGGGGCCGATCGCGGTGAAGTCGAGCCTGTTGGCGGCGCCGATATTACCCCAGAGCATCTCGCCGAGATGAAGGGCAGCCCCGAACGCAAGTGGCGGCAAACCTTGCGCGCCCCGCTCGGCGTTGAGATACGCCATCCCGGCTTCGGCGGCGCCTGCAGCGCGCAGAGCGGCCTCGCAGGCACGACGTGGCGACGCCTCCACCACGGGAAAGATCGCCAGCACGCCGTCACCGATGAATTTCAGCACCTCGCCGCCGAAGGCGTGGACCGCACCGGCGATGCGATCGAACCAGGCATCGAGCGCGGCGATGATGTCGGCCGGCGGGCTGGTTTCCGACAAGCTCGTGAAGCCACGCAGATCGGCATAGAGCAGCGCGGCCTGGATCGTCTCACCTAAATCGCGCCGCAGGGGCGCCGCCAGCACCCGCTCGGCGCTGCGCTTGCCGAGATAGGCCTCCAGCGTCGCTCGCAAGGTGGCGCGCGCAGCGAGCGCGGCGAGCGGCGTCGCGGCAAAGCGCGCGGCCTGGCGCAGTTGCTCGATCTCGTCTGGCGTGAACGGACGCGGCCCGATCCAGCCGAGCAGCGGCCCATCACGCCCGACAACGTCTTCGTGCACGTCGCCATCAGCGATGCCGCGCAGCCAGCGGCGGCCGGCATCGTCGGGCAAATCGGGCGCCAGGCCGCCCGGCGCAAAGCCGAGCGCTTCGATCACGCGGCCGTTGTCCGCCCGCCACAGCCATGTCCGCTTCGCGATCAGCGGGTGCGGCACCTCCAAGGTCAGGGCGCCCGCCGCAAGAGGCACGCCATCGGCAAGCAGATGCGCCCCGAGTTCCGCCAACAGGCGATCGGCCCCGGCACTGTCCGAGGCGGCATCGACAAGCCAGGCGAGGGTCGGGGAGAGTTGCATGATCAGATGATGGCGAAGGAGGGCCACCCTTGTCACGGGCAATCCTTGACGAGCCGCTTTGACGCCGCCATTTGCCCATGAACCCTAGGGATGATCGCTGATGACCGAGCCGTTCGTATTGCGTCGCGAGACCCAGATCGCCGCCCCGCGCGCCACCGTCTTCGCCTATCTGACCGACCCCGAGAAAATCCTGAGCTGGATGGGATCGGATGCGACCACCGAGCCGCATCCTGGCGGGCTCTATCTACTCAAGGGCATTGGCCCGCGCGCCAGCGTCGCCCGTGGCGCCTTCCGCGAAGTCGTGCCGGTGCATCGTCTGGCTTACACGTTCGGCTGGGAGGGCGGCCAGGAAGTGCCGCCCGGTTCGAGCCTGATCGAGATCGACCTGATCGAACGCGACGGCGGAACATTGCTGCGCATGACGCATAGCGGGCTGCCGACCGAGGAGCAGATGGCCGCGCACGCCAAGGGCTGGGCGCATTATCTAAGCCGGCTCACGAACGCCGCCGCGGGCTGCGATCCCGGTCCGGACAAGGGGATTTCGGACAACATGTAGCGATGTGGCGGGTTACACCGCCGCCGTCGCCACCACCTGCGCCAGCAGTTGCTCGCGCCTTGCCTGCGAGCGCTGACCCTTCATCGTCGCAGCGAAGCGCTCGAGGATACCGTCCTCGAAAGCGGTGACGATGGTGTCGTGGACGTAGCTCTTTCGGCAGATCGCCGGGGTGTTGGAGAGCTTGTCGGCCGCGGCGCGGATCGCATCCAGCACCTGCTTCTTGCGGCCGCGCTGGCTGGTCGCCGGCGTGATCCGCGACAGCGATTCCACGACGACGGCGGATGCCATCAGCGTGCGGAAATCCTTCAGCGAAATCTTGATGCCGGCGATCTCGCGCAGGAACGCGTTCACCTGCGTGGTGCTGACTGACCGCACGATGCCGTAGGCATCGCGGTATTGGAACATGCGCTTGCCGGGGACACTCTGCAGAATTCCGATGGCGCGCACCAGCTTGGCCGCGTCGCATTCCTTGCGCACCGCCTTGCCGCCCTTTGCCTTGAAGGTCAGCACGAAGCTGTCGTCTTCAAGCGTGACGTTGGACTTCAGCAGCGTGGTGGCGCCGCGGGTGCCGTTGAGACGGGCATAGGATTCGTTGCCTGGACGGATCGCAGTGCGCGCGATCAGCTCGATCACCGCCGAAAGTGCAAATTCGCGCGTCGGCTCGTCGCCCGACAGGAACGCCGAGACCTTGCGCCGGATCTTTGGCAGCGCGCCGACGAGCTTTTCAAGGCGATGCGCCTTGCGGTGCTCGCGGACCTTCTCCCAATCGGCGTGATAGCGATATTGCAGGCGGCCGGCGGCATCGCGGCCCACGGCCTGGAGATGCGAGCTCGGGTCGGCCGAATAGCGCACCTCGCGATAGGCCGGCGGCACCGCCATGGCGTGCAGGCGGCGGATGGTGCGGGCATCGCGGATATGCGCGCCGTTGGGGCGGACGAAGGAATAGCCCTTGCCGCGGCGGATGCGGCGGATGGTCAGCTCGTTCTGGTCGCCGAGCCGCAGGCCCAGCTCCTTGGCGAGGGCCTCGACCGTCGCCGGGGACGCCTGATCGAACACTTTCTTGGGGCTGGGACGGGGGGAACCGGATGGTTTCGGCCATTGTCCGAGGGCTTTGGCCAGCGCAATGGCAGCAGGATCGGCCGCGGCGGGCCGCATCGTCCCGATATTCTGCTGATCCATCATAGTCTTATGCCTTGGCCCTGTCTGTTACCGTTCAATGCCGCTGTTCTGATTTTTGTTCCCTGAGGTCTCTTTGGACCCGGGTTGGCCATTTAGGGTGTTCCGAACCGCATTGCGAGTCCCGAATCAGTGAAAAGCGGTTTCTAAATACCTCCTACGACGCATGGGCGCCCTGCGCGCGCCCCTTCCGGCGATTTGGGTAAAGAGCCAGACGCGGCTGCCCTCGGCCTGTTTCAGATTTGCGACATCAGGCCTTTGCAGCTTGATCTCCCGCATGGCCGGAAGCTCACCGAAGGTCCAGCTTGTGATGCTTGTCGGGGCCGGTTAGCCCGACGCATAATCGTGCAACGATGAAGTCGGCTCGCCAGTCAGCTGTGCTCGGCTTGCCGTATGTGGAGGGAAGCATGTCCGAGAAGATCTACGACGTCCCCGCGGAATGGGCCAAGCGCGCCTGGGTCGACCAGGCCAAGTACAAGGACATGTACGCCCGCTCGATCGCGGATCCGAACGCCTTCTGGGCCGAGCAGGCCAAGCGTATCGACTGGATGCACGCGCCGACTAGAATCGAGAACGTCTCCTTTGCGCCCGGCAACATCTCGATCAAATGGTTCGAGGACGGCATCCTCAACGTCGCCCATAATTGCATCGATCGCCATCTCGCCAAGCGCGGCAACCAGACCGCGATCATCTGGGAAGGCGACGATCCCTCACAGTCGAAGCACATCACCTACAAGGAGCTGCACGACGAGGTCTGCCGGATGGCCAACATCCTGCGCACCCGCAACGTCAAGAAGGGCGATCGCGTCACCATCTACCTGCCGATGATTCCGGAAGCCGCCTATGCGATGCTGGCCTGCGCGCGGATCGGCGCGATTCACTCGGTGGTGTTCGCGGGTTTCTCGCCTGATTCACTGGCGCAGCGCATCAACGACTGCCAGTCAAAGGTCATCATCACCGCGGACGAAGGCCTGCGCGGCGGCAAGAAGGTGCCGCTGAAGGCCAATGTCGACGCGGCCCTCGCCAAGGCCGACGGCGTCGACTGGGTCATCGTGGTCAAGCGCACTGGCGGTCAGGTCGAGATGAATCCGTCGCGCGATCTCTGGTATCACGACGCTGCCAAGATGGTGACGACCGAATGCCCGGTCGAGCACATGCACGCCGAGGATCCGCTGTTCATCCTCTACACGTCGGGCTCGACCGGCCAGCCCAAGGGCGTGCTGCACACCTCGGGCGGCTATCTCGTGTTCGCCTCGATGACGCATCAATACGTGTTCGACTATCACGACGGCGACATCTACTGGTGCACCGCCGACGTCGGCTGGGTCACCGGCCACAGCTACATTCTCTATGGACCGCTCGCCAATGGCGCGACCACGCTGATGTTCGAAGGCGTGCCGAATTACCCTGACAATTCGCGCTTCTGGAACGTCATCGACAAGCACAAGGTCAACATCTTCTACACTGCGCCGACCGCGATCCGCGCACTGATGCAGAGCGGCGACGAACCGGTGAAGAAGACCTCGCGCGCCTCGCTCCGTCTGCTCGGCTCGGTCGGCGAGCCCATCAATCCGGAGGCTTGGGAGTGGTATCACCGCGTCGTCGGCGACGACCGCTGCCCGATCGTCGACACCTGGTGGCAGACCGAGACCGGCGGCATCCTGATCACGCCGCTGCCGGGCGCGACCAAGCTGAAGCCGGGCTCGGCGACGCAGCCGTTCTTCGGCGTGGCACCCGAGATCGTCGATGCCGACGGCAAGGTGCTGGAGGGTGAAACCACTGGCAATCTGTGTCTGACGCGCTCATGGCCGGGCCAGATGCGCACCGTCTATGGCGACCACGCCCGCTTCGAGCAGACCTATTTCTCGACCTACAAGGGCAAGTACTTCACCGGCGACGGCTGCCGCCGCGACGCCGATGGCTATTACTGGATCACCGGCCGCGTCGACGACGTCATCAACGTCTCTGGCCATCGCATGGGCACCGCCGAAGTCGAGAGCGCGCTGGTGGCACATGAGAAGGTGTCGGAAGCGGCTGTGGTCGGCTTCCCGCACGACATCAAGGGCCAAGGCATCTACGCCTATGTGACCCTGATGGCCGGCATCGAGCCGACCGAGGAACTGCGCAAGGAACTCGTCACCTGGGTGCGCAAGGAGATTGGACCGATCGCGTCGCCCGACCAGATCCAGTTCGCGCCGGGCCTGCCCAAGACCCGCTCCGGCAAGATCATGCGCCGCATCCTGCGCAAGATCGCCGAGGACGAACCGGGCAGCTTGGGGGACACCTCGACCTTGGCCGATCCCGCCGTCGTCGACGATCTCGTCAAGAACCGGCAGAACAAGAAGTCGGCCTGAGCGCTCGTGCCCCGGACGCAGCGCAGCGCCTCTTTTGGCGGTGCGCTGCAGAGCCGGGGCCCACCCATCCACGTAAAGAAACTGGGTCCCGGATTTGCGCTCCGCTTGTCCGGGACACGCGATCGCTGTTCCGGCGGCCACCCTGGCAAACAGCCCCCAGTTCACATCTTCACGCGCTTGTCAGAGCGCGCGCCGTCGCGGCCGCATCTTTCCCGCCGAGTGTTGTTTTCAAGTCATTTACTTTATTTCGAACATTTCCTTTCTTCCCCCTGCTGGCTCGCCCTTGGCGGCCGCGCGTGGAAACCGTCCGGTTAACAAGCGCGGTTAAGAATGTCTGGGCAGGCGGGCAATTGCCGGTTTTGCGTGAATTTGGACGATCTTTTCGGGCTAGGGGAAAATCGATGTCGATGAAGATTGCGCTGGCGCTGGCCGCCACCATCGGGACCGGAGTCTTGATGTCGACAGCGGCAGAGGCGCGGCCGGAAATGGTGGGGGCCCACCTCGAAAACTATTCGCCCGGCACCATCGTGGTCAAAACCAACGAGCGCCGGCTCTATCTCATCCTCGATAGCGGCCACGCCGTGCGATATCCGGTCGGCGTCGGCAAATCCGGCAAGCAGTGGGCCGGCACCACCCGCATCGACGGCAAGTATCGCAACCCGGCCTGGTCGCCGCCCGCCGAAGTGAAGCGCGACAAGCCGCAGCTTCCCGACGTGATCCCGGGCGGCTCGCCGCGCAACCCGATGGGCGTCGCGGCGATGACGCTGGCCGGCGGCGAATACGCCATCCACGGCACCAACGTGCCGGGCTCGGTCGGCGGCTTCGTATCCTATGGCTGCATCCGCATGCTCAACGACGACATCACCGACCTCTACAGCCGCGTCTCGGTCGGAACGACGGTGGTCGTGACGCGCTGATCGAAGGGATCAAAGCAGAGATCGAAAAAGCCGCGCCGTCACACGCGGCTTTTTTGTCACCAGAAGCGCCAGCCGCGCCTGCACCAGCCGTCGCGATGGCCGCCATTGTAGCTGCGCGCATAGCCACCCGCGAGCATCGCGGCCGACACATTGGCGGTCCGCCTGGTCGAGACGTCGGCAAGAACGCGCCCATATTTTTCCGAGCCGAGATTGTAGATCGTGACGCCGCCCTGGCCGAGCAGGTTGCGCAGCGCGCCGGTGGCCGCTTCGGCCTTGTCCAGCTCGTCCCGGCAGGACGCCTTCATCTCGGGCGCATCGATGCCGCGCAGGCGGACCCGCGCGACGAGATCGCGCCCGTCGCGCTGCCGTACGCGCGCTACGAAAGTGTCACCATCGATGGTGCGGACGACATCGATCGGCAGGCGAATATCGGGACTGGTCGTCTGTTGCAGGATGATCTCGGCATCCTGTGAGCGCTCGTTGGCCGGATGCGGAACCGGCCATTTCGTCCCATGGCGGAAAGTGAGCACGACCGCCACCACCACCCCGACGACGAACATCCACGGCACCAGCCCGGCGAAGCGGCGGCCGAACGGTGAGGCGCTGTAAGACGGGCGATATGGATGACCGGGGTCGAAGCGCGACATCCGCGCACGCTAGGGCTGAGTCGGCGCAGACGGCAAGAGAGCCTCAGAAATCCGAGGCGATGCCCTTGCGCTCCCAATCGCCGTAACGGGTGGGCTCAGGTCCCTTCGGCCCCTGCAATTCCTTCGGTGCCGCCTTCGCATCGTCCTTGGCATGCGCAGCGGCAGCTTGCCGGCGCGCCTCGGCTTCGGCCAGGGCGCGCTGCGCCGCCGGTGGCAGGGGCTTACGATGGGGGGCGGAAGACGGGTCGTTCATCGTTCGGGGTCCTAGCGCAGGAACGTCATGCGCGCGACGTTCAATAACGCATTGCTGAAATGGCGGCCAAAGGCTGAAATCGCCAGGGACCATTCTTACATTTGGCATATTCGCATGCCACAGAAGGTTCTCTCAAGGCATGCGCCCCTATCGGCGGAACTGCCGCTCGCTCAGAACCTTACGTCTGCATGCCATCTCAACGTTTTGCCCCTCCGTCCGAAGTGCCCGGTCTTGCGGCGCGGCGGATCGCTGCCGACATCGTCGACGGCGTCCTGCACAAGCACCGCACCCTCGATGACCAGCTCGACGGCTCCGGCGCCCATCCCGGACTGAAGACACTTGCTGACCGCGACCGCGCGCTGATGCGGCGCCTGGTCGCAACCATCTTGCGCCGTCTCGGCACGCTCGGCCATGTGCTGTCGCGCCTGCTCGACAAGGGCATTCCCTCAGACGCACCGCGCGCGCAGAGCGCGCTGCTGATCGGCGCCGCCCAGATTCTCTGGATGGACGTGCCCGATCACGCCGCGGTCGATCTCTCGGTACGCCTGGTGCAATCCGACCGGCGCGCCGCGCGCTATGCCGGCCTCGTCAATGCCGTGCTGCGCCGCTGCGCGCGCGAGGGCCAGGCGCTGGTCGAGGAAGTCGCATCGCAATCGCTGGACCTGCCGCCCTGGCTGCTGGCGCGGTGGAGCGCGCATTACGGCGAGGCGACCGCGCGGGACATGGCGCTCGCGCTCGGCCACGAACCGTCACTCGATCTGACGGTGAAGTCCGATGCCGCGCAATGGGCGAGCCGTCTGCATGGTGAGGTGCTGCCGACCGGCTCGGTGCGCACGCTGCTGCACGGCTCGGTGACCATGCTGCCGGGTTTCGCCGAGGGACAATGGTGGGTGCAGGACGCCGCTGCGGCGCTGCCGGTCCGGCTGTTCGGCGACATCAAGGGCAAGTCCATCGCCGATCTCTGCGCCGCGCCCGGCGGCAAGACCGCGCAGCTGGCGCTGGCAGGCGCGCGCGTCACCGCACTCGACCGCTCGCCCGCCCGGGTGGCGCGCCTGCGCGAAAATCTGAACCGCCTGTCGCTTCAGGCCGAGACTGTCGTTGCTGACGCCGTGGAATGGACGGGGCCAGCGGACGGCTTCGATGGAATCCTGATCGATGCGCCCTGTACGTCAACGGGAACGATCCGCCGGCATCCTGACGTCGCATGGCTGCGGCAGGAATCCGACGTCGCCGCGATGACCGTTCTCCAGCAGCGACTGCTGAAGAAATCCGTCTCGCTGCTCAAGCCGGGCGGGACGCTGGTCTATTGCACCTGTTCGCTGGAACCCGAGGAAGGCGAGCACGCCGTCGCCACGCTGCTGGCCGCAGAGCCCTCGCTTCGCCGTGTGCCGATCGAGGCCAGCGAGGTCTCCGGGCTCAGCGAGATCATCACGGCCGACGGCGATCTGCGGACCCTGCCGAGCCATCTGCCGCATGCCGACCCAAAGCTCGGCGGGCTCGACGGATTTTTCGCCGCCCGACTCGTTAAATCCTGATTTTGCACCGGATTTTGCGACCGCGAGCCTGATTCGGGGCCTTTCAAGGTGGTGTCGGCCGTCCGATTTTGGGATTAATAAGGATTCGTCGGAATCCTCTCCCCCTTCAAGGCAAGGCGTGTCGGTCGCTCAACGCAGACGTATCTCGACGCTGGTCATGAACCGCTTCGCGCGGAACATGCTCGCGCGCGCGAGCGGCGGTTCCGTTGCCTTGTCGCGGGTCTGGCCCGGCCGGACCGATCGGCTGATCATCGCGCCGCATGATTTGCGCACCGCGGATGCGACGCGTGCCGCCGAGATCTATGCCGGCCGCTTCGTCTTCGCCGGCAAGATCGTCAACTGCCATGGCCGCTCGATCTTCGATCTCGATCCGCCGTCGGAGGATTGGGAGGTCGCGCTGCTCGGCTTCGGCTGGTTGCGGCACCTGCGTGCCGCCGATACCGCGCTGACCCGGGCGAATGCGCGCGCGCTGGTCGAGGACTGGATCACCAATCCCGCCAACAAACGCCGCCCTGTCGCCCGACGGGCCGACGTGCTGGCACGACGCGTAATCTCCCTGCTGTCGCAGGCACCACTGGTGCTCAACGACACCGACAACAAATTCTATCGCCGCTATTTGCGCGCGCTCGCGCGCGAGATCCGCTTCCTGCGCTACACCATGGTCAACATCCCCGACGGGGTGCCGAAGCTTCAGGTGCAGATCGCGCTCTGCTACACCACGCTCTGCCTCGCCAATCAGGCTGGTCATATCCGCAGCGCGTCGAAAAAGCTCTCCGACGAGTTGCAGCGGCAGATTCTCCCTGACGGCGGACACATCTCCCGCAACCCAGGTGCGCTGATCGAGCTCTTGATCGACCTGTTGCCGCTGCGGCAAACCTTTGCCGCGCGCAACATCGCGCCGCCGCCGGCGCTGCTCAATGCGATCGACCGCATGATGCCGATGCTGCGCTTCTTCCGCCACGGCGACGGCAATTTCGCGCTGTTCAACGGCATGAGTGCGACGTCATCCGACCTGCTGGCCACTCTGCTCGCCTATGACGATGCCCACGGCGCTCCGATGGCGAATATGCCGCATACCGGCTTCCAGCGCCTCGATGCCGGCCCCACCACCGTGATCATCGACACCGGGCCGCCGCCGCCGCCCGGCGTCAGCCACGACGCGCATGCCGGCTGCCTGTCGTTCGAGCTCTCCTCCGGCATCAGCCGCATCGTCACCAATTGCGGCATGCCGACCACGGGCCGCGACAATTGGCGGCCGTTCGCGCGCGGCACCGCGGCACATTCGACGCTGACCTATCACGACACCTCGTCCTGCCAGTTCGTCGAGATGTCGGCGATGAAGCGGCTGCTGCACGGCGCGCCGATCATCAGCGGCCCTCATGAGGTCGAGAGCTATCGCGAGATCGTCGAGGGCGGCACGCTGCTGACGACCTCGCATGACGGCTATCTCGCCAAGTTCGGCGTGATCCATCGCCGCGTGCTGATGGTGGCCAATGACGGCGCGCGGATCGACGGCGAGGACACGCTGTCGCCGCCGCAAGGTGCCCGGCTCAAGGGCGCTGACGCCGATTTCGCGCTGCGCTTCCATCTGCATCCCGCGGTGAAGGCGAGCCGGCTGTCTGATGCCCGCGGCGTCATGCTGGTGCTGCCGAACCGCGACGTCTGGACCTTCGAGGCCCTGGACGACAAGGTCGATCTCGAGGACAGCGTGTTCCTGGCCGGCAATGACGGCCCCCGCCGCACCGCCCAGATCGTGATCCGCCAGGATGCCCGCCATGCGCCCTCGATCCGCTGGAGCTTCGTTCGCTCTACCGCTTCGCCCGCCGTGACCAATGCCCGCCGCAATGCGCGGCGCGAGCCGGAACTTCCGCTGTAAACAGGCGAGATCCGGCCCTATCTACCCGTTGAGAACAGGCCCGAAAGCTGCTATCGAGCGCTCGTTCGCGCGACTGGCGACCTTGGATGGAGCACCATCGGGAAGCGCGACACATATCCGCCGCGCGCCTGGGCATAGACACTCCGTTAGCAGAGGATCTTGCTCATGACTGACCATCCCCGCCGCGTCACCCGCGCCCTTCTCTCCGTCTCCGACAAATCAGGCCTGATCGAGTTCGCCAAGGCGCTTGCCGCGCATGACGTCGAGCTGGTCTCGACCGGCGGCACCGCGAAAGCGATCGCCGCGGCCGGCCTCAAGGTGAAGGACGTCTCCGATCTCACCGGCTTCCCCGAGATGATGGACGGCCGCGTCAAGACGCTGCATCCGAAGGTGCATGGCGGCCTGCTCGCGATCCGCGACAACAAGGAACACGCCGAAGCGATGAAGACGCATGGCATCGCGCCGATCGACCTCCTCGTCGTCAATCTCTATCCGTTCGAAGCGACCGTCGACAAAGGCGCGGGCTTTGAGGACTGCATCGAGAATATCGACATCGGCGGCCCCGCAATGATCCGCGCCGCAGCGAAGAACCATGACGACGTCGCCGTCGTGGTCGAAGCGGACGACTACAAGGCCGTACTCGACGAGCTTGCCGCCAACAACGGCGCGACCACGCTGAAGCTGCGTCGCCGCCTCGCCGCGAAGGCCTATGCGCGCACAGCCGCTTACGACGCTGCGATCTCGAACTGGTTCAACCGGCAGCTCGAGATCGATGCCCCCGACTTCCGCGCCTTCGGCGGCAAGCTGATCCAGTCGCTGCGCTACGGCGAGAACCCGCACCAGACCGCGGCGTTCTACGCCACGCCCGACAAGCGGCCGGGCGTCTCGACCGCACGGCAGCTCCAGGGCAAGGAGCTCTCCTACAACAACATCAACGACACCGATGCCGCCTACGAGTGCATCGGCGAGTTCGACACCAAGCGCACCGCCGCCTGCGTGATCGTCAAGCACGCCAATCCCTGCGGCGTCGCCGAAGGCGCAAACCTCGTCGAGGCCTATCGCAAGGCGCTGGCCTGCGACTCCACCTCGGCGTTCGGCGGCATCATCGCGATGAACCGGCCACTCGATGCCGATACTGCGCGCGAGATCACCAAGATCTTCACCGAGGTGATCATCGCGCCTGACGCCAGCGAAGAGGCGATCGCCATCATCGGTGCGCGCAAGAATCTGCGCCTCCTGCTCGCGGGCAGCCTGCCCGACCCGCGCGCGCCGGGCCTGACCGCGAAGACCGTCGCGGGCGGCCTGCTGGTGCAGAGCCGCGACAACGCGGTGGTCGACGACATGACGTTCAAGGTCGTCACCAAGCGCGCACCGACGGATGCTGAAATGCGTGACTTGAAATTCGCCTTCCGGGTGGCAAAGCACGTCAAGTCCAACACCATCATCTACGCCAAGGATCTCGCCACCGTTGGCATCGGCGCCGGCCAGATGAGCCGCGTGGATTCGGCACGGATCGCGGCACGCAAGGCCCAGGATGCAGCGAACGAGTTGAAGCTTGCCGAGCCGCTGACCAAGGGCTCGGTGGTCGCGTCGGATGCGTTCTTCCCCTTCGCCGACGGCATGCTCGCCTGCATCGAGGCCGGTGCCACCGCAGTGGTGCAGCCCGGCGGCTCGATGCGCGATGACGAGGTGATCAAGGCCGCCGACGAGCACGGCATCGCCATGGTGTTCACGGGCACGCGGCACTTCAGGCACTGATCTATCAACACGTCATTGCGAGCGAAGCGAAGCAATCCAGGATCTTTCCGCAGATGCAGTCTGGATTGCTTCGTCGCTTCGCTCCTCGCAATGACGGGGATGGGATTGCGTGGTGCGGCTACTCCCGCACCCGCATCAACAACCCAAATCCCGTCACGAAAAACGCCACCAGCACGGCCATGCCGGCCTTCTGGCTCGCGGTGGCCGCGGTGATCACGCCGATCAGCAGCGGCCCGATGAAGGACGTCACCTTCCCGGTCAGCGCGAACAAGCCAAAGTACTGCGCGATGCGATCCTTCGGCGCGAGCCGGATCAACAGCGTGCGCGAGGCCGCCTGAAGCGGGCCCCCGGCCGCGCCGATGAGACAGCCGAGCACGATATAGGCGCGCTCGGCGGCGGCGCCGAACATTGGCCCGCCCGGCACCGGCGGCGCGACCTTGACGAACAGTATGCTGTCCTTGTCGACGAGGAGGATCGCCGCGACCGAGAGCAGCAGGATCAGCATGCTGCCGGCGATGACGCGCTTCGGACCGAGATGATCATCGAGCTTGCCACCAAGCCAGGCACCAAAGGTGCCGGCGATGGCGAGGATGATTCCGAACGTGCCGATCTGAATCGTATGCCAGCCGAAGGTGCCGGCCGCATAGATGCCGCCGAACGCGAACAGCGAGACAAGACCATCCGTGTAGATCATGTTGGCCAGCAGAAACGCGGCGAGCGATTTCTGCTGCGGCAGATCCTTCAGCGATTGCTTGAGGTCAGCCAGTCCTTCACGCAACGCCGCGCGAACCGGAAGCTTCGCCGGATAATCCGGCGTAAACAGGAACATCGGCGTCACGAAGACGATGAACCAAAGTCCGGTCAACGGTCCCGCGGCACGATCGCCTTCGTGAGTGGCGGGATCGAGCCCAAACAGCGGCGTGAAGCCAAGCAGCGTGCGGCCGGTCTCGGGATTGGCGGCAAAGAAGCCGAGCACGATGATCAGGCTGACGATGCCGCCGATGTAACCCGTGGCCCACCCGGTGCCGGAGAGCCGGCCGATGCGCTCCGGTGGCACCAGCGTCGGCATCATCGCATTGTTGAAGACGGTGGCGAATTCCGCGCCGACGCTGGCAAGTGCAACGGCGATGAGCAACGGCGGAATGATGGCGTGATCGCCAGGCTTGCCGATCCACAGCGCGCACGAAGCCACCACCAGAACTGCGCCGAACGCGGCGATCCACGGCTTGCGGCGGCCCGAAGCATCCGCGATGGCGCCAAGCACCGGGGACAACAGCGCAATCGCCATGCCAGCTGCTGCCATCGCAAACCCCCAGAGCGACTGGCCAGTGGCCGGATCGGACGCCACGCTGGTGGCAAAATAGGGCGCGAACACGAAGGTCGTGACCAGGGTGAAATAGGGCTGCGCGGCCCAATCGAAGAAGATCCAGCTGATGACGGCGGCGCGCGGCGGATAAGTCCGCGGGGCGCCGGCCAGGCGCGCATCCGGGGCGATCGTCGTCATCACGCAGTCCTCATCACAAACAGTTTTGCCTCGCTTTGCGCAAACCGTATAGCATTGTTACGACGCGTTTGAACTGGCCCGAATGCTTGGCGGAAATTTGATGATGGCGTCATTTTCGACACGACGTGCTTTTTTCGGACTGATCGCCACTCTGGCGTTTGGCCTCGCATCGGCGACCGCTCAGGATGCGCGGCGGGCGTATGTGCCGCCCGCGCTTGACACCGTGCACGCCATCCCCGCCGAGCATGGCATGGTGGTGGCGCAAGAGAAGATCTCAGCGCAGGTCGGCGCCGACATCTTGCGGCGTGGCGGCAATGCCGTCGACGCGGCCGTCGCAACCGGCTTCGCGATGGCGGTGACGTATCCGCGCGCCGGCAATATCGGCGGTGGCGGCTTCATGGTGATCCATTCGGCCGAACGCAATGAGGATGTCGCAATCGACTATCGCGAGACCGCACCCGCGGCGACCACGGCGCAGATTTTCCTCGGGCCCGACGGCAAGCCCGACGCCGCCAAATCGCGTGATTCCGGGCTCGGCATCGGCGTGCCCGGCACGGTCGCGGGCCTGGCCATGGCGCTGGAGAAATACGGCTCGGGTCAATTTACGCTGGCGCAGTTGCTCGAGCCTGCGATCAAGCTTGCCCGCGATGGATTTATCGTCACCGACGACATCGCCGATACGCTGCCCGGCGGGTACCCGCGGCTGGCACGCTTTCCATCGTCAGCCCGGATTTTCGCAAAGCCCGATGGCACGCCGTTTGGTGAAGGCGACAGGCTGGTGCAGAGCGATCTTGCCGACACGCTGGCGAGCATCGCGGCGCAAGGACCGCGCGGCTTCTACGAGGGGCCGGTGGCTGAAAAGATCGCGAGGTCCGTGACCGATGCCGGCGGCATCATGACGCCGGCCGATCTGAAGGCCTATCAGCCGGTGATCCGCACCCCGGTGCACGGAACCTATCGCGGCTACGACATTGTCTCGATGCCGCTGCCGTCGTCCGGCGGCATCGTGCTGGTCGAGACGCTCAACATTCTCGAAGGCTTTCAGCTCGCCGATCTGAAGCAGGGCTCGCCGGCGTCTCTGCATCTGCTGATCGAAGCCATGAAACGCGCCTACGCCGATCGCGCGCGCTATCTCGGCGATCCCGCCTTCGTCAACGCGCCGATCGATCGGCTCATTGCGAAGGACTATGCCGCGAAGCTACGCGCAGGGATTTCGACCGAGCGCGCCACGCCGTCCAAGGATCTCGTTTCCGCGGCAACGTCGCCACGCGAGGGCAGCAACACCACGCATTTCTCGGTGGTCGACAGCCGCGGCAACGCCGTCAGCAACACCTACACGCTGAACTTCAGCTACGGCGTCGGCCTGGTTGCCGACGGCACCGGCGTGCTGCTCAACAACGAGCTCGACGATTTCACCGCGGCGGTCGGCGCCTCCAATGCCTATGGCCTCGTCGGATACGAGCCCAATCTGCCCGGGCCCGGCAAGCGGCCGTTATCTTCGATGTCGCCGACCATCGTCCTGAAGGATGGCAAGCCGGTGCTGGTGACGGGCTCGCCCGGCGGCAGCCGTATCATCTCGACCGTGCTCCAGGTGATCGTCAACGTGCTCGACTACAAGATGGACGTCGCGGCCGCCGTGGCCGCGCCGCGGCTGCATCATCAATGGCTCCCGGATGAAGTGCGCGTCGAACACGGCTTTCCAGACGACGTGCTGTTCGAGTTGAAGGCGATGGACCATCTCATTGTCGAGCCGATGGGACAAACGTCAGCCAATTCGATTGCCGTGACGCCGAACGGCCCACTCGGGGCGCCCGATCCGCGCACGCGCGGTGCGGCGGCGGCGGGACAGTAACCGCTCCCGCATGGCACAACGGCGCGCACTGGCTTGCGCCGGCCGCCGCGCGTGCTACCACCGGCCAGCCAAAAGAATTTGCCGGGGAAACGCACATGACGACAGCCGATCCGCTCCAGCGCATCGAGCGCGCCGAGATCGAGGACACCAGCCTTCTTGCTTTCTATCGCGACATGAACGTCGCCGAGCGCCGAACCTTCTGGGCCTGCGCGTCCGGCTGGGCACTCGACGGCATGGACTTCATGATCTACCCGCTGGTGATCGGCACCATCATCGTGCTCTGGAAGGTCGATGCGGCCTCTGCAGGTCTAGCCGGCACGGTGACGCTGCTGGCGTCCGCCATCGGCGGCTGGCTCGGTGGCTACCTGTCCGACCACATCGGCCGGGTCAGGACGCTCCAGATCACCATCATCTGGTTCTCGTTCTTCTCGCTGGTCTGCGCGGTCGTGCAGAATTTCGAGCAGCTGTTGATCGCACGTGCCGTGCTCGGTCTCGGCTTCGGCGGCGAATGGGCCGCGGGCGCCGTACTGATGGGGGAGGCGATCCGGCCGCAATATCGCGGACGCGCGGTCGGCTCGGTGCAATCGGGCTGGGCCGTTGGCTGGGGCCTTGCCGTGCTGTCGCAGGCGATCCTGTTTTCGGTGATGCCGGCGGAGACGGCGTGGCGCTGGATGTTCGTGGTCGGCGCGCTGCCGGCGCTGCTGGTGTTCTACATCCGCCGCTCCGTCACCGAGCCGGAGATCGCCGCCGCCGCGCGCGCCAAGCACGCGGAAACGGGCAGTCATCCGAAGCTATGGGAGATCTTCACCTTTCCGATCGCAAAGACCACGGTGCTGGCATCGCTGATGGCGACCGGCTGCCAGGGTGGCTATTACGCCATCACCTTCTGGGTGCCGCAGTTCCTGACCAAGGAGCGGCATCTGTCGATCGTCGGCTCGACCGGCTATCTCTCGACGCTGATCATCGGCTCGTTCATCGGCTATCTCACCGGCGCCTGGCTTGCCGACCGGATCGGACGGCGCAACCTGTTCCTGATCTTCTCGATCGGCGCGATGGCCGTGGTGCTGCTCTATACGCAGCTGCCGCTCACCAACGAGATCCTGTGGGTGCTCGGTTTCCCGCTCGGCTTCTTCGCGTCGGGCTATTTCTCCGGGGTCGGCGCGTTCCTGACCGAGCTTTATCCGACGCGTCTACGCGGCTCCGGCCAGGGCTTCTGCTACAATTTCGGCCGTGGCATCGGCGCGCTGTTTCCGTTCCTGGTCGGCGCGCTGTCCGCGTCGACGTCACTGGCCAATGCGATCGCGATCTTCGCGGTGGTGGCTTACGCGCTGTTCTTCATCGCGGCGTTCGCACTGCCGGAGACACGCGGGCGCGTGCTGCACGCGAACTGACAGGTGATCGACGCGGGGCGGTGAGGAAGCTTACCGCCCCACTTGATACGGCCCGCCCTTTTCCAGAGCGCGCGCATAGGCCGGCCGCGCATGAATGCGCTCGAGGAAAGCCATCGCCTTGGGATGGCCCTGCTCCAGCCCGCCGCGCGCTTGCGCGGCTTCCAGCGGGAAGCTCATCTGGATATCTGCCGCGGTGAACTCGCTGCCGGCGAACCATTCGCTCTTTGCGAGTTCGCCCTCCCAATAATCCATGTGTTGCTTGAGCTGCGGATTGACCAGCGCGGTGAGCGCCTGGTTCGAGACCTTGCGCACCAGCGGACGCAGCAGCGCGGGTGCGCGCTTCGGCATCAGCGTGAACAGCAGTTTGAGCAGCAGCGGCGACATCGCAGAGCCTTCCGCGTAATGCAGCCAATAGGTAAAGCGCAGCCGCTCCGGTGTGTTTGGCGGCGGGATCAACCGGCCATTACCGTAAGTCGCGACGAGATATTCGATGATCGCACCTGACTCGGCGATGGTGTTGCCGTTATCTGTGATGACGGGCGACTTGCCGAGCGGATGGATCGCACGCAGCTCCTTCGGCGCGCGCATATCCGGCTGACGCTGATAGCGCACGATCTCGTAGGGCACGCCCAACTCCTCGAGCAGCCACAGCACCCGCTGCGAACGCGAATTGTTGAGGTGATGGACGGTCAGCATCGCGAAATCCTTAAAGGCGGGCGTGGTCGGTCGGCCGAGTACCTGCCAGCCCGGGAACACAATGTCGAGCCGGCCGGCCGGATATTTTCACCCGGGTATATTGACGGCAGCTATTTACCCGGATATTAAAATCGCCAACGTGGTCAATATGGCAATGATTTCAATGCAGACGATTTTCACCGCCTTCCAGGGGCAGCGCCGCCTGGTGTCCGGGCCGGCTGGAGAGGTCGCGCTGGTCGTCAAACGGGTCGCGCCGCGGCCGAACGAGACCATCATCATCTTCTCGGACGCTACGGGCCGATCGATCGACTTCGATCTGCGTGGCGGGGATCGCGAGGTGCTGGCGCGTCTGGCGAAGCAGATCCCGCCGCCGGTCGAGGAAACCGAGCCGCCGGCCGAGCCGCGCGGGCGCGGCCGGCCGAAGCTCGGCGTCGTCGCACGCGAGGTGACGCTGTTGCCGCGGCATTGGGAATGGCTCAATGCGCAGCCCGGCGGCGCATCGGTCGCGTTGCGAAAACTCGTCGAAGAGGCCAGGCGCGCGAGCGGCGACAAGGACCGCGAACGGCAGGCGCGCGATGCGGCCTATCATTTCATGTCGACCATGGCCGGCAACCTCGCTCAGTTCGAGGAAGCCTCGCGCGCACTGTTCGCAGATGACCGGCGGCGCTTCACCGCACTGATTGCCGACTGGCCGGCCGACATTCGCGACCACATCGTCAAGCTCGCCTACAGCGACCGCGCGTAAGCCGCGCGCCGCTCTCCAACCACCCATCAACGGCCGAGCCGCGCCTCACGCGGCAACAGCTTTGCTCGCCCTGATGAAAGGCAACCTCATGTCCGCCCCAAAGCCTCCCTGGAAAAACTTCCTGCGCTTCCTCGCGCCGCTGATGCTGGGCAACGCGCTGCAATCGCTGTTCGGCACCGTCAGCAACGTCTATCTCGGCCAGATGATGGGCGTCGACGCGCTCGCAGCGGTCTCGACATTCTTTCCGGTGTTCTTCTTCCTGTTCGCCTTCGTCATGGGCCTGAGCACGGGCGCCACCGTGCTGATCGGCCAGGCCTTCGGCGCTGGCAAGCACGACAGGATCAAGATTGTCGCAGGCACGACGCTCGCGGTCGGCCTGCTGCTCGCAATATCGGTGGGATTGATCGGTGGCCTGTTCAGCCGGCAATTGATGATCGCGCTCGCAACGCCCGCGGACATTCTCGCTCCTGCCAGTGCCTACGCCCGCGTCATGCTGCTGACGATGCCGCTCGGCTTCACCTTCCTGCTGATGACGGCAATGATCCGCGGCGTCGGTGATGCCGTGACACCGCTGCTGGCGCTGTCGTTGTCAACGACGATCGGCCTGATCCTGACACCGATGCTGATCCACGGCGCCTTCGGCCTGCCGGCGCTCGGCATCACCAGCCCGGCCTGGGCGGCTGCGATCTGCAATGCCGTGACGCTGCTCGTGCTCGGCGCCTATCTGCTGCGGAAGAAGCACGCGCTCGCGCCTGATATCGCTCTGCTGCGCCATATCAGGCTCAACCGCGCCGTGATCGGACAGATTCTGGGCATTGGATTGCCCAGTGCGATCGGTATGGTCGTGATGGCGATCGCCGAGCTGGTATTGCTCGGCCTCGTCAACGGCTTTGGATCCGATGCGACGGCTGCGTATGGTGCCGTCAATCAGGTCATGGGCTACACGCAGTTCACGGCGATGTCGATTTCGATCGCGGTCTCGATCCTCGGCGCGCAGGCCGTCGGCGGCGGCGACCGGGCCCGGCTCGACGGCATCGTGCGTACCGGTCTTGCGTTCAACCTCGTCCTGACCGGCGGCCTGGTGGCGCTGATCTATATGATGCCGCGCGCCGTGCTCGGCATTTTCATCACCGACGGCGCCGTGCTCGACCTGGCGAAGGCACTGCTCTTCGTCGCCTTGTGGAGCTCGGTGCCGTTCGGCCTTGCGACCACGTTCTCCGGTGCGATGCGCGCGGCGGGTGTGGCGCTGACGCCGATGCTGCTGTCGATCTTTGCCATTGTCGTAATCGAGCTGCCGTCGGCGGTGATCCTCAGCCGCGCGATCGGCCTCCAAGGCGTGTGGGCCGCCTATCCGATCGTGTTCTGCGCCATGTTCCTCCTGCAGATGGGCTATTACCTCCTGGTGTGGCGCAAGCAGGCGATCCAGCGCCTGGTCTGATCCTCAAGATATTATGACCATCATTAAAAGGTGGACCTGTGGCGCGCCCTGCGCCACAATGGGTGAAAAGTGACGTCAGGGAGAACGCATTTGACCCGTACAGCCCCGCAATTCCTGTTCGATTTCGGCAGCCCGAACGCCTTCCTCAGTCATCTGGCGATTCCCGCGATCGAGCAGCGTATCGGCGTCAAGTTCGAGTATGTGCCGATTCTGCTCGGTGGCATCTTCAAGTCGACCAACAACAAATCGCCGGCGGAGACGCTCGCCGGCGTCAAGAACAAGCGCGAATTCCAGCAGGTCGAGACCGAGCGCTTCCTCAAGCGTTTCAAGGTTCAGCCTTACGTCTTCAATCCCAACTTCCCTGTCAACACGCTGAACCTGATGCGCGCCGCGATCGCGGCGCAGCTCGAGGGCGTGTTCGAGAAATACGTGGACGCGGCCTTCCATCACATGTGGCGCGAGCCGAAGAAGATGGACGATCCTGAAGTAGCAGTGAAGGCGCTCGCGTCTTCGGGTCTCGATGCCCAAAAACTGTTCGCCCGTGCCCAGGAGGCGGAGGTGAAGGGCAAGCTGATCAAGAACACCGAGGAAGCAGTCGCGCGCGGTGCGTTCGGCTCGCCGACCTTCTTCGTCGGCAACGAGATGTTCTTCGGCAAGGAGCAGCTCCGCGAGGTCGAGGAGATGGTGCTTGGGAAGTGATCCAGCATCCCCAGAAAGCGGGTGGTCTGTTTAAGGTCGTTCTGGCATGCTCCGGGACGACGGAAGAAACAACAATAAGGACTTTCCCATGCGCATCCTCGTGGTCGGCGCTGGCGCCATCGGCGGCTATTTTGGTGGCAGGCTGTTGCAGGCCGGCCGCGACGTCACATTCCTGGTCCGCGCCAGGCGCGCCGGCGAGCTTGCGAGCGCAGGCCTCGTCATCAAGAGCCCGAATGGCGATGTGACGCTGAAAAATCCGCCGACTGTTCAAGCCGACGCGATCAAGGACAAGTTCGACGTCGTCTTGCTCAGCTGCAAGGCGTTCGACCTCGACGATGCCATCAAGTCGTTTGCGCCCGCGGTAGGCTCCAACACCGCGATCATCCCGATGCTCAACGGCATGAAGCATCTCGACACGCTCGATGCCGTCTTCGGCAAGGAGCGCGTGCTCGGCGGCCTCTGCGCCATTGCCGCGACCTTGAACGAGAAGCGCGAAGTGGTGCAGCTGCAGCCAATGCAGTCGATCAATTACGGCGAGCGCGACGGCACGATGTCGGATCGCGTCAAGACGATCGACGAGGCCTTCAGGAGCGGCATCAAGGGTGCCACGGCCAGCCAGAATATCATGCAGGACATGTGGGAGAAGTGGGTGTTCCTGTCTTCACTCGCGGCCTCCACCAGCCTGATGCGCACCTCTGTCGGCAACATCCTCGCCGCGCCCGGCGGCCGGGATTTCCTGCTCGGCATGCTAGACGAGACCAGCGCGATCGCAACGGCGTCGGGCTACCCGCCGGGCGGTCCGTTCTTCGAGCGCGTGAAGGGCAACCTCACCACGGAGGGCTCGCCGATGACGGCCTCGATGTTCCGCGACGTCAACGCGGGTTTGCCTGTCGAGGCCGATCACGTGATCGGCGACCTCATCGCCCGCGCTGACGCGGCCAAGGTGCCGGTGCCGAAGCTGCGTATCGCGTACACGCATCTGAAGGCGTATGAGAAGCAGCGGGCGGGGTAGCACATACTCTTCCATCATCCCGGGGCGCGCGTAGCGCGAGCCCGGGATCCATGACCACAAGATTGAATCATTGCGCGAGACTGCTAACTCCCAGTCTTCGCCAAACTCATGCTGCGGCGTATGGGTCTCGAATCTGCGCTGACGCTTGTCAGGGACGACGGCGGGGTCTGCGCAACACCTCTGCGCTATTTGAAATACGCCAGATAGTGCGCCACCGCCGTGATTTCCTCATCGCTCATGCGATAGGCGACGTCGGCCATCGCGGCGACGCCGCCGCCGACGCGCTGGCCCGCTTTGTAATCGTGCAGCGCTTTGACCAGATATTCCTCGCGCTGGCCCGCGAGCCGCGCGACGGCCTTGGTGCCGGCAAAGCTGTCCGTGTGACACGAGGCGCAACGGCGGCCGGACGCAACCTGCGCGCCTTTCTTCGACAGGTCGGGATCCCCGTCCTCGGCGGGCTTCGGCGGCGTCATCGCCGCGAAATAGGCGCCGAGACTGCGCACGTCCTCATTGGTGATCTCTTCGGCGATCGGCTGCATCTGCTCGTTCTTGCGCGAGCCGGCGCGGAAGAACACGAGCTGCCATTGCAGGAATTGATCGGGCTGGCCCGCCAACGAGGGGATGTTCTCGGTCTGCGAGATGCCATTCTCGCCGTGGCAGCCGGAGCAAACGGCCGCTTTCTCCTGGACCGCCGCATTGTCGGCGGCGCTTGCGGAGAAAACGCCGAGCGCGAGAAGCGCAGCCGCGCTGATTGCGTGCGATATGAACAGCCGGCGCATGACGGGAATTCCAATCTGACAAACTTGTCATTCCAGGGCGTGCGGAGCACGAGCTTGGACTCCATAACCACTGGTCGGGGTCATGGGTTCCGGACTTGCGCTGGCGCGCAATCCGGAACGACAGTGAGGCTTGCAAATGAAAGAGGCTGCGGCGCCTCGCGGGCCCGCAGCCTCCTCTGTCATGCCGGCTACTTCTTGCTGTAGCTGATGCGGTAGATCGCGCCGGCCCAGTCGTCGGCGACGAGGATCGAGCCGTCCTTGGCGAGAACGATGTCATCGGGACGGCCGAGATAGCCCTGGTCACCCTCGATCCAGCCGGAGGCGAACACCTCCTGCTTAGGGTTCTTGCCGTCGGGCCCGACGATCACGCGCATGATGCGGGCGCCCTGGTACTTGTGACGATTCCAGGAGCCGTGCTCGGCGATCAGGATGTTGTTCTTGTATTCGGCGGGAAACTGGTCGCCGGTATAGAACTTCATGCCGAGCGGAGCGACGTGAGCGCCGAGGTTCAGCACCGGCGGCGTGAACTCGGAGCATTTGTGGCCCATGGCGAACTTCGGATCCGGAAGATCGCCCTGGTGGCAGTAGGGATAGCCGAAATGCTCGCCAAGCTTGCTGATCATGTTGAGCTTGTCCGAGGGCAGATCATCGCTGACCCAGTCTCGGGCATTCTCGGTGAACCAGTACTTGCCGGTGCGCGGATCGACGTCGCCGCCGACCGAGTTGCGAACACCGAGCGCGTAAATTTCCGCGTTGCCGGTCTTGGGATCGACGCGGCGGATCTGCGAGACGCTGGTCGGGGGAATGCCGATGTTGAAGGGCGGTCCGAACGGAATGTAGAACCAGCCGTCCTTGTCGACAGCGATATACTTCCAGCCATGCGCGGCGTAGGACGGCATGTCGTCATAGACGACCTTGCCCTCGCCGGGATTGTCGAGCTTGTTTTCGATGTCGTCGTAGCGGATCAGCTTGTCGACCGCGATGACGTAGAGCGCGCCATCCTTGACGGTGAGACCCGTGGGCATGTTCAGCCCCTTGAGGATGGTCTTGACCTCCTTCTTTCCGTTGTTGTCCTTGATGGCATAGACGTTGCCGAGGCCGAACGAACCGACGAACAGCGTGCCCTTGTCACCCCAGGCCATCTGCCGCGCGGCCAGCACGCCGGAGGCGTAGACCTCCATCTTGAAGCCCGCCGGCAGCTTCACCTTCTTGATGATGTTGGCGAGCTCGGCATCGGAGGCGCCGGTCGGCGGACCCGATGGCGGCGCAAGGCCCTTCTGCGCCTCGGTCTCGTCGCCGAGGAACCAGTCATCCGGCGGATGGGTCCAGAATTCCTTGGTGCCGGATTCGTACTTCTTGAGCGCCCGGTTCTTGTCCTGCTGTTGTTGTGCACTGACAGCGCTGGTCCCGGCAAGAAGGGCAACCGCTGCAAGCGCCAACACGGATCGATGGATGATCGATTTCATCGCGTCACTCCCCTAAGGCAGCCGTCGGGGCTGCACATTCTTTGTTTTGCTGTGTGAGTAGGCGAAGTTCGGAGTCTGCCAGAGAGGCAGACATAAAAAGGTTAGCACATCTACGGGCGGTGAGAAGCACGTCGCGTGCGCGGCAGTTGCGCTCAATCAAAATTGAGACGGATGTTCTCACATCGTGGCAGCCGGCGACGACATTGTTCTCGCTGCAACGCGGAATCGGGATGCGCCGCCTCATTTGCGAGCAGCGAAGGAAGCCCATCGGGACAAAAGCGCGAAAACAACCCCATGCACAGTAGAACGGCCGAGACGAACGGTGCGCCGGACCGTCGGCCTTCCAGGTGCGTTCCCCGACCGATTCGGCGTGTCGAGAGCGGGCCGACGCCGCAAGTCATCGAGCCGGATGCGGCCGCCTGGCAGTGAAGCCGTTCACACATGAGGCCGATGATCCCTGCTAGCATCTAGGCGGCCGACGCGAGCACGAGGCCGGACCGGGCTACCGCGCCATCAGCGATCCGACGGATCCGTTGACTTTCAGAGTTTTCAATAAACTCGCGTTTTAGTAGCTTGACGCCAGCGCACTGCTTTTCGTTGTGCCCGACCGACTGGAATTGCGGGGTTCAATTCGCTCTCTGCCTGGACGATTAGAATGTCGGATTCAGGAGACTTGCTGGAATCGTGTCTCTCCCATGGCGGGGACATGGGCGCGGCCATGCGTAAGTTCGATTGGTCCAAGACCCGGCTCGGCGCTCCCGAGTGCTGGCCGGAACCTCTCCGGATCTTTGTAAGAGTCCTGCTCAATACAAATCATCCAATGCTGGTCTGGTGGGGACCGGACCTCGTTCAGTTCTACAATGACGCATTCTCCGAGATCGCGGCAGGCGTGCTCAAGAAGCCGGCGCTCGGAACATCCGGGCGATCCTATTGGCGAGACCTCTGGGCAGTCATTGGTCCCGATGTCGAACATGTCATGAGCGGCCGAGGGGGAGTTTGGCGAGAGCATCAATTGATGCCGACGGACGTGGCCGGATCACAGCAGCAATACTGGACCTACAGCTTTAGCCCGATAGAGGAGAGAGGCGTTGTCCAGGGGGTGCTGGTGATCTGCCGCGACGAGACCCAGGAATATCGGGCGACCCTTGCACTGCTGGCGCGCGAAGCCGAATTGGCCCGCGTTCAGCAGATCGGAAAGATCGGTGGCCTGGAAGTCAATCTCACCGCCGGCTTCCGGAATCGTCGCTCGCCCGAATATTTGGCGATCCACGGCCTCCCGCCGGAGGCCGCGACCGAAACACACGATGATTGGGTGAAGCGCATCCACCCGGAGGATCGACGCCGCGCCGAAGGGACGTTTCTCAATGCCGTCAACGGCAACGTCGCAGGCTACTCAATACAGTACAGGATCATTCGGCCCTGTGACGGCGAGACGCGATGGATCCTGGCAAAGACAGAGATCGAGCGCGACGAAAACGGGAAGGCCATCCGCCTGGTCGGCGCCCACGCCGACGTCACGGACCAGGTGCTCGCCGAACAGGCCCTGCGCCGGAGCGAAGAGAAGTACAAGAAGCTGGCGCAGGAACTGTCCCAGTCGTTCGAAGAGCTGCGCGCCACGCAAGATCGACTGATCCAGGCCGAAAAGCTGGCATCCCTTGGTCAACTGACCGCCGGCATCGCGCATGAAATCAAGAATCCCCTGAACTTCGTCAACAATTTCGCCCGCTTGTCGATCGACCGGATCGCAGAGCTGGCGGCCCTGCTCGATGAGGTCCCGTCGACTTCGAAAGCCGCGGGCGATATCAACCGCCTCACGACGGTCATTCAGAAAAATCTGGCCAAGATCAATCAGCACGGCAAACGTGCAGACAGCATCGTCAACAACATGCTTCTGCACTCGCGCTCCGGATCGGGCGACCATCGCTCCGTCGAGATAAACTGCCTTTTGGACGAAACTCTCAATCTGGCGTTTCACGGTGCGCGGGCTCAACAGCCCGGCTTCAGTGTGAAAGTGGTGAGGGAACTCGACGGCCAAGCCGGGAAAGTCGAACTCTACCCGCAAGAGATTTCCCGCGTCTTTCTCAACCTGATCGCAAACGGCTTTTACGCAGCGACGCATCGTCGGACCGACAGTTCGAAACCCGAATTCGAGCCGATACTGACGGTCAAGACCGTCAATCTGGGTGATGCTGTCGAGGTGCGCATCCGCGACAACGGCGAGGGCATTTCCCCGCTGATCAGGGACAAGATATTCGATCCCTTTTTCACGACCAAACCCGCCGGTGAAGGCACGGGCCTCGGTCTGTCCATCTCTCACGATGTGGTGGTGAAGCAGCATGGCGGCACCATCAACGTCGAAACGGCGCCGGGCGACTTCTGTGAGTTCATCGTGCGCTTGCCCCGCGGAAAGTTCGAGTAACTTGGGAAACGCCCATGACCGCAACGGTTCTTGTTGTCGATGATGAGCCCGACCTGAAGGAGGTCATCCTCCAGCATTTCGAGCGGCAGATTGGCGAAGGACAAATCAGCTTCATGTTCGCCCATGACGGGCTGGAAGCGCTGCAGTCCGTCCAGGGGAACCCGCAAATCGAGGTCGTGCTGCTCGACCTGAACATGCCTCGTCTCGACGGCTTGTCCACGTTGCAGAAGCTACAACAGGCGGACGACATGAAGTCCACGATCATCGTCTCGGCCTATGGAGACATGGAGAACATCCGCAGCGCAATGAACCGGGGAGCGTTCGACTTCGTGACCAAGCCGATCGACCTCGAAGATCTGGAGCTGACGCTCAAGAGGACGGTGCGTCACGTCAACATGATGCGCGACATTCGCAGGCGCCAGATGGAAGCCGAACGCGCCCACGCTTCTCTGTCACGTTATTTCTCGCCGCAACTTGCGGCGCGGCTTGCCTCGGGTTCGGAAGGCGACGGCATGGACGTACACTCGCGGGAGATTGCCGTCCTTTTTACCGATATCACCGGCTTTCTCTCACTCGTCGAGAAGATGTCGCCCTCGATTCTGGGCGACATGCTGAACGAATACATGTTCGGCATGACCGAGATCGTCTTCGACTATGACGGTACGGTTGCGAAGGTGGTCGGCGACGCGATCCAGGTCCTGTTCAATGCGCCGGCCGACCAGACTGACTATGCAACGCGTGCCCTTTCATGCGCACATGCCCTCGACAATTGGGCCGAGAATTTCAGATTGCGCTGGAAGCAGAAGGGCGTCGATTTCGGCTCGACCCGCATAGGGGTGCACGCGGGCACGGCGCTGGTGGGCAATTTCGGAGGGGCGAGGTTTTTCGATTACACCGCTCACGGGGATACCATGAACACGGTCGCGAGACTGGAGGCCGCGAACAAGATATTGGGAACCAGGATTTGCGTCAGCGGCGATGTCGCCAGCCGTGCGGACCGCTTCCAGGGACGGCCGATCGGCCAATTGATGCTGCGCGGCAAGAGCGAACCCATTCAGGGTTTCGAACCCTTGTCGGTGGCAGATTTCGAGAGCGACAACACCGCCAGCTATCTTAAGGCCTATGCCAAGCTGGAAGCGCGGGAGGCGGATGCGGTATCGGCTTTCGCAGCGCTGGTGGCAAGCAATGCCGGCGATCATCTTGCCGGATATCATCTGCGACGTCTGCTGAACGGAGCCGGCGGCGTGCGGATCCGCCTGGAATAACGGTCGAGTTACGTGGCGACGGGATACGGCCCGTCATCAAATTGCGCATCGTGATAGCCCTTCGATCCCACCTCGCGCGCCAGGGCGCTGCGAAAATCGAGGCCTGCACGCAGGCTGCGCAGCACATCATCGAAATCGAATTCCGGGTGCCATCCGAGCTCGCGCCGCGCGCGCTCGTTGACATAGACGCGGTCGATCTCGGGGAAGAGCCGCCAGCCACGCGTAGCATAGAGCTGTGCGCAATCCGGATAGAGCTCGCACACGACAGCGGTGGCGTCACGGGCGAGCGCCGCGAGGTGATGCTGCGCGAACGGACTGGTCGCGGAGACGATGTAGCGGCCGAAACCGATCTCGCCCGCGCGCGCGACGGCGAGCAGATGGGCGCTCACCGCGTCGGCTATATCCAGCCGTCGATAGAGCAGCTCGTTGGCCTGCGCGTTGTCCAACGAATAGGCCGAGCGCGTTGCGGCATCATCGTCGTCCTCCGGAAAAAACCGCGAGGTCCGCAAGATGACGACCGGCAGGCCCCTCTCGCGAAAGAACAGCTCGCACAGATTTTCCGCCATCAGCTTTGTCGCGCCGTAGATGTTCTTCGGCACCGACGCCAGCTCTTCGGTCACCCACACCGCCGCCTGCCCGGCCTCGGGCCGGAGCTGCGCGCCGAACGCGCTGGTGGTGCTGGTGAAGACAAAACTCTTCACGCCGGCCGCCAGGGCCGCCTCGAGCAGATTGAGTGTCCCGGTGACGTTGGTGTCGACAAACGCCTGCTTGGAATGGGTCGCCACATGCGGCTTGTGCAGCGTCGCCGTGTGGATCACGGCGGTGACGCCGTCCATCTGCGCCCGGACGAAGGTGTGATCGACGATCGAGCCAACGGCATCGGTGAAGGGCGACGCCTTCAGATCTAGCCCGCGCGCCGGCGACCCGCGGCGCCGGAGCGTCCGGAGAATGGCCTCTCCGAGGTGGCCGGCGCTGCCGGTGACCAGGATTGTCATGTGGGATCGAGTGAACCCGACAACAACAGAACCACCGTCCGTTCAGTATCGTTATTCGTTTTGCCCAGCACCTTGCTCGCCCTTACGCTTGACCTCTTGAGCTTCGTATTGCGCCTTGAGCGTGGGATTGTTCGTCTCGCCCGCGACCGTGTCCGCATTGCCGCCGTCCAGCCCCGGCGCGGCCTTGATCGCATCGGCGGTGTTTTTCTCCGAGCCCTTGCGGATGAACGGCTTCAGATAAGCATCCAGCTTGCCCTTGCCCGGTTCTTCGAGCTCCTCCGTCAAAGCAGCGAGGTATTTGTCCTTATCCGTCGCGACCCAGGCGATGCCGATGCCGGCGCGGCGCGCGAGCTCCGCATGGATCAGCATGATGGTACGGCCATTGCCGTCGAGGAACGGATGACCGTAAGCGAGATAACCCATGACCTCGCCGGGCTTCTCGACCATGAACGCCTTGTCTTGTCCCCTTTCCAGCGCGTAGTCGATCGCTTTGCGAATGTCATTGGGGTGGGCGAAGATCACGGAATCCTTCTTCACGAAGATATGGGATGCGTTCGCGAGGCGATCCTCTCCAGCCCACGGGAACACACCTTCGAAAAGCGTTTTGTGCGTTTGCAGGACGTCGGTGTAGCCTAAGGAAGGCCGCGCCTTGAGGTGTTCCAATGCCGCGTCGATGCCGGTCAGGAAAGAATTGTGCAGGAGGCGATGAACGATCGCGGGATCCTTGGCTTTTGCGACGTTGCGCAAATAGCCGCGCGTCGCAAAATCCCCGAACGGATCAAACGTCACGGACGGCTTTCGCGTAGATAGCGGGCCTGAAGGCGCACGGCCTGAACGCGGTCCAAAATCCCGGCGCGCTGAAGCGCGACGATCGTGTTCTCGATGGGATCGAAATTCACGTCATCGCCGGAAAGCCGTGTCACGTGCTGTGCAAAGACATCGTTCGAGGTCACGACCACCGCTACGTTGTTGGCGGTCGCCAGCCGCTGGATTACGCCAGCGGTGTAATGGGGCTTGGTCGCGGAACGTTGGGCGGACATGGATTCTCCTCCGCCAAATATAGTACGTCGAGGCCTGAAAATCCATTAAGTTGCAGGCTTCCAAACGGCCTCCACGAGCCTGTAAGCCTCTGAAAAGCCCTCAAAATCTCTTCCACCTTTTCCAACGAACAGGGTCTTCTGGAAGGCCGAAGCCGACAACAAAAGCATTCATCTGAATCAGGCGTTGGAACAGGTGGGACGTTCTTGATTAGAGGCTGCCAAAAGCGCACGAAAAACGCCAAATGAGAACAGCCCGAGCCCAATAGTGGCCGGCACTGCCAGTGACCAGATTGTCATGTGAGACCCAAGCCAGCCGCCAGCGGCGTGGGAAACCACGGCCCGACCTGATTTGGCTGGATGCTCTGGGAAAAATTGGAGCGGGCGAAGGGGCTCGAACCCTCGACCCCGACCTTGGCAAGGTCGTGCTCTACCACTGAGCTACACCCGCATCCTGTGTCGGTCGCATGACGCGCCGGCAACGGCTGTCGTATGCCAAAAGCGCGAGGCGAATGCAACAGCTACCGGCAGCGTAGATGCGCATTCCGAGCCCCAATATGAGCCCTGAAGCGGCCAAATCGACCGAAACTGGCCCGGAACTGCCGAATCGGCTGCGATGGATTGAAATTCGGCCGCCCCGGCCCAATTTTAGGGCCTGAAACGAAGCATATGCGATGGCGACGTGCTAAAGAGCCGCCATTCCAGACATCTGACGAGGGGATCCCGTGACGATCATCGACCAGGGTAACGGAGCGGGCCCGGCTGCGGCCGATCTGATCAAGGACACCACCACCCAGACCTTCGTGAAGGACGTCATCGAGGAATCGAAGCGCCAGCCGGTGCTGATCGACTTCTGGGCGGAATGGTGCGGCCCCTGCAAGCAGCTCACCCCCGTGCTGGAAAAGGCGGTCAAGGCGGCCAAGGGCAAGGTCAAGCTGGTCAAGATGAACATCGACCAGCATCCGGCGATCCCGGGCCAGATGGGCATCCAGTCGATCCCAGCCGTGATCGCCTTCGTCAACGGCCAGCCCGCGGACGGCTTCATGGGCGCGGTGCCTGAGAGCCAGGTCAACGCCTTCATCGAGAAGCTGACCAAGGGCGTCACTGCGCCGGGCGAGCCCAACATCGCCGAGATCCTGCAGGAGGCGGAGGCCGTTCTCGCCGAGGGCGACACTGCGGCCGCCGCACAGATCTACGCCGAAGTGCTGCAGTATGATTCGACCAATATCCCCGCGCTTGCAGGCCTTGCCAAATGCTATGCCATTTCGGGCGCGATGGAGCAGGCCAAGCAGACGCTGGCCATGGTGCCGGAATCCAAGCGCAACGATCCCCTAGTGAAGGCGGTGCAGACGGCGATCGATCTCGCCGAACAGGCGGAGCAGCTCGGGCCGATCGCTGAACTGGAACAGAAAGTCGCCGCAAACCCGCTCGATCATCAGGCCCGCTTCGACCTTGCCACCGCGCTGAACGCAAAGGGCGACCGGGCCGCCGCCACCGAGCAGCTGCTCGCGATCGTCAAGCGCGATCGCAAGTGGAACGACGACGGCGCCCGCAAGCAGCTTGTGCAGTTCTTCGAGGCCTGGGGCGGTGCGGACGAGGCCACCGTCGAGGGACGCAAGCGCTTGTCGACGATCCTGTTTTCGTAAGCGCAGGTCGCAAAATCGACGCGGGGACTGAGATGCCGATCAACATCGAATATCGCGGCCCCGCCGACCTTCCGGAAATCATTCCGGTGTTTCCGCTGCCGGGCGCGCTGCTGCTGCCGCGCGGCCAGATGCCGCTCAACATCTTCGAGCCGCGTTATCTGGCGATGGTCGACGACAGCTTCCGCGACGGGCACCGCCTGATCGGCATGATCCAGCCCGACGTGGCGCATTCGCCGAAAAATTCCGACAAGCCGGCGCTGTTCAGCGTCGGCTGCGTCGGCCGCATCACCCAGCTCGCCGAATCCGGCGACGGCCGCTACATCCTCGAGCTGACGGGCGTTGCCCGCTTCAAGGTGATCGAGGAGCTCGACGTCCTGACCGCCTACCGGCAGTGCAAGGTCGATTTCTTCGCCTTCGCCGACGATTTCAAGGCGCGCCTCGGCGAGGAGGCAGTCAACCGCGAGGCGCTGTTGGTGGCGCTGGCGGATTTTCTGAAAGCCAACAATCTCAAGGTCGACTGGGAGGGCGTCGAGAGCGCACCCAACGAGGCCCTGGTCAATGCGCTGGCGATGATGTCGCCCTATGGCCCCGCAGAGAAGCAGGCGATGCTGGAAGCGCCCGACCTGAAGACCCGTGCCGAGATCCTGATCGCGGTGACCGAGATGGACCTCGCCAAGAAACGCACCAGCGGCGACCCGCCGTTGCAGTGAGGCGTCCGCGGCAAGCCACAAACTCCGTCAAGCCCGGGCATGACGAGGAGAGAGTGTTCGCGCGCTACGACCGACCACGGATCCGCTTGCGGCCGGTGATCATGGAGCGGAGCAGGTTCTCGCGCTGAAGCCAGCTCATCAGCACCACGCCTGCAACGTGGAGCACGATCAGGATCATGACCGCGTCCGACGCGACGGCGTGCGTGTCCTCGATCCACCAGACGCCGAAGAAGGCGACCGTCACCGACAGCGCGCCCGTGATCGCCGAGACGGCGAGTAACAGCAGCAGCGCCACCAGCATCAACGTGCCCGCGGGATTGAGTCCGATATAGCGGCCGGTAATGCCGCGGCCCAGATTCCGGAGATAGGAGGGCGCAGCGCGCAGCCTGACACCGGTCATGCGAAAGCGCGAATAGCGGCTGCCGCAAAAGCCCCAGGCCAGGCGAAAGACGAGCAGCGCAATGACGGTATAACCGACGATGCGGTGAAGACTGTCGTAGACAGTCGGCGTGAACCACGCGGCCAGGACGCACGCCGCGAGGGTCCAGTGCCAGAGGCGCAGCGGAAGATCCCAGACTGAGATGGTCCGATGAGCGAGACGTCTGTCGGACACCCCGCGCGCGTCTGATACCGCTTTGTCGTTCAAGCCGGCACAACCCTTAACTTAGGCCTTACTTGGCGATCGTGTGTTTCAGGCTGAGATCTTCGGGGCTGTAGAACAGCTCGAACAGCTTGCCGCCCTTGACGCCATAGACTTCATAGCAGGAGCCTTCGATCTTGGAGCGACGCACCTCATAACCCGCGGCTTTCGCCTTGGCTTCGGCATCGCTCGCCGGCTTCCACGACGGCTTGTCGAGCTTGGTGCAGTCCCTGAAGCCGTCGGCCATCGCCGTCGATCCGATGCCGGTCCCGACGATCAGCGCGATGGCAAGAACACGAATGACACTCACTGATGTATCTCCCTCTTCTGTCGTATGCGCAGCGCTTGCGCGACGCGCGATGGAAGGAAGCGAAGACGAAGGTGAAGTCAATTGCGCCGCATGTCGGCGCGCCGTTAGAGATATTCTAGCGGTGGCCAAAACATCAGCGCGCTCCGCGTGCAACACGGGTTTGGCAGCGTGCTGCGGCCTTAAGCCTCACGGCCGGATTCAGCGGCGAGCGAGCCCTAAGCCGCTTGGTGTGTGACGGAATATCGGTGTTGCAGCCAGTCCGCCCACGTAAGGCGTCCACGTGCGCCTCGGCTGATGACAAAGCCCATGCCGCGCGCTTTTGCCTCGGACATCGGCACCGGAAGGATTTTTCGGTGCAGCCCTCGCGCATCCCGATACTGGCCGCCAAGCTCGGCGATGCTAATGTCTTGGGGACCTCCAATCTCGGTGCGCTCGCCGAATATCCCGTCGAAGGCGCAGGCCACGATGTGATCGGCGACATCGCTGGTATCGACGGGATTGAAGGACGTCGTCGGCATCGGCCACAGCGGAAGCCAGGCGAAGCTCGTAATCATCTTGTCGAGCAGATAATAGAACGGCATTGCGCGAACGACGGACCAGGACAGTGCGGAGGCACGAACCAGCCTTTCCCCGGCGAGCTTGACGCGAGCATAGGGCAATGTCGCATCATCGAGACCGACGATCGACACGTGCAGAAAGTGCCGGATGGATTGCCGCTGGCAGAGCGACAGCAAGCGCTCCGTTCCCTCGACATCCACCGCCGAAGGCGACCTGAAGAAATCGACTGGCCGAACGCCGCCGCGCCGCGCGATCGGCGAATACGTCGCGGCGTTGATGACCGTGTCGACATCCTGCAAGGCGTCGCTCAGGCCTACGCCTGTGGCAAGATCGCCAACGGCCCATTCGACATCCGGGCGCGCGCCTGGAGACCTCGCAAGCAGCCGGACGTGATGGCCGTCGCCGACGAGACGATCGACGATGTCGCGACCGAGATGACCGGTGCCTCCGGTAACGAGTGTCAGCGTCATGCCCGGCTCCATCGCGGTGCGCGGTTCTCCAGATTGCTGCTCACGGCCTCGATATGATTGGGGGTGCCAAGCAGTGCGGCCTGCTCGGCGGTCTCGGCGGCAAGACCCGTGGCGACGTCGGAGGTCGCGGCGAGATTGAGCAGACGCTTGGCAGCGCGAACGGCATCCGGGCTGCGGCTGGCGATCTGGTGGGCGATCGACTGCGCCGCCGCCAGTGGATCGTCGGCCACTCCCGTCGCGAAGCCGTAGGCCAGCGCTTCGCTGGCCGAGAACACGCGGCCGGTATAGGTCAGCTCGCGCACGACATCCTCGCGCGCAAGGTGGCGCATCAACAACGTGCCGGCCATGTCGGGCACCAAGCCCCATTTGGCCTCGATGACGCCAAGCTTCGTCGCCGGCGCCAGATAGCGAAGGTCCGCACCGAGCGCGAGCTGGAAGCCACCACCGAAGGCGACGCCATGGACCGCGGCAATGACGGGCACCGGCAGCTCGCGCCACAGCCAGACCAGGTGCTGCGCATAGTTCGCCATGTCGTGGCTTCGCTGCATGAGGTCGACGGACGGGATCAGCGATTCGCCTCGCGTCGTCGCAAGAAGGCGATCCAGATCGAGGCCGGCGCAGAACGCCCGTCCTTCTCCGGAGAGAATGACGGCGCGGACATCCCTGCGCGCACCGAGTTTTGTGCCGGCGGCGATGAGTGCCTCGAACATGGCGGGGTCGAGGGCATTCATCTTGTCAGGCCGATTGAGACGGACATGGGCCACGCCGTCTACGATGGTCAACTGAACACAATCTTCCATAACGTCACTCCGCTTATGCGTGGCCTGTCGTTGCGACGATCAATAGCCGGCCACCGCCATGACCACGACTGCCGTGAGCGCCATCCAGCCGAAGTGGCGACCACGCGTCGCCCATGCGTTGGCGCAGGCGGAGAAGCCGAACACCCCGATCATGGTCAGCACGATCCAGCGGCGCGCCGACGCCGAATCCATCCAGGGCGTTGCAATCAGGAGCACCCCGCAGCCGATCCAGGCGACGGTCGAGGCCTGCCAGACCAGCCGGATCAGGGTGCGGAGCCGCGGCGGCTCGATGGTGGCGCGGGGAAAGACCTTGGTCTCGCCGAGCAGGCCGTGGATCAGGGCGACCAGAATCGCGAGGATGCCGGCGCACTGCAGCAGGAGATCACGCATCGACAAGGCTCCCTGGATCTTCGTCCATACATCTGTGTATGGTGAGATAGAGGCTGGCCTGCGGCCTGTCAATACACTAGTGTATGGTCCGATATCGGGACCGGACATGACCGAACAGCTCACCGCGGACGACTGGATCAGCCAGGGCATCAAGGCGCTCAGCAAAAGCGGCTTTACCGCGCTGAAGGCCGATCCATTGGCAAGGGCCATGGGCGTCTCGCGTGGCAGCTTCTACTGGCATTTTGCCGATCTCGGCGCGTTCCACGCGGCCGTGCTGAAACGCTGGCGCGAGATCGCGGCCGAGGAGATCATCGCACGCGTCGAGGCCGACAGCGACGAACAGCTGAAAGCGCTGTTGCGCCGGACCTTCGGCGCCCGGCTTGATCTCGAGCGCGCGGTGCGCAACTGGGCCGCATTCGACGCGGCGGCGCAGGCG
Organism: Bradyrhizobium guangzhouense; assembly: GCF_004114955.1. Classification (NCBI taxonomy): domain Bacteria; kingdom Pseudomonadati; phylum Pseudomonadota; class Alphaproteobacteria; order Hyphomicrobiales; family Nitrobacteraceae; genus Bradyrhizobium; species Bradyrhizobium guangzhouense. The sequence continues at coordinate 293,861 of NZ_CP030053.1, read as the reverse complement.
GCCGTCCGCGCCATCGACCGCCGCAGGCTCGACTATATCGGGGCGTTGCTGGAGAAGCGGGGGCTCGACGCTGCGACGGCGCAGGCGCGGGCGCAGATCCTGTACTGGACGTTTCTCGGCTTCGCGCTGTCGGCGGTGCCGGTACCGGCCGCACGGCTGCAGGGTCTGCTGGACGAGATCCGGAAGATGGTCTCGGGCTGAGTTGATGGGCGACCGCGAATTTCTATGTTAGAGGCAAGGGAATGCCGGAGACCCCCATGAACGCGTCCACCGAACGCCCCGAAAACAGCGTCGATCCGAAACTGCTGGAGATCCTGGTCTGCCCGCTGACCAAGGGCCCGCTGGAATTCGACGCAGGCAGGCAGGAGCTGATCTCGCGCTCTGCAAAACTCGCTTATCCGATCCGCGACGGCATCCCGATCATGCTGCCGGAAGAAGCGAGGAAGATCGACTGAGGGTGGCTGCCGATGTGCGATGATCGCGCCATACGCTCGGTGTCGTCCCGGACAAGCGAAGCGCAGATCCGAGACCCATAATCACACTGAGTGGTTTGGGGCGAGCTTGTCACTCCGAGTCTTCGCAAAACGACTGCTGCGGCGTATGGGTCCCGGCCTTCGCCGGGACGACAGCGGAGAGTTAGGCCCCGTCGAGGGCGAAAACTACAACGCCTCACCCTTCAACAGCTTCGGGATCTCTCCGGTCAGACCCGCCGCCTGGCGGATGAAGAGATTCTTCAGCGGCGGGGTGCGATCGACGATGCCGAGGCCGATGTCGCGGACGGTGCGCAAGAGCGTCGACTGATTCGAGAACAGGAAGTTCAGCGAGTTGGTGGCAACGCCCATGGCCATGGTATCGAAGCGACGCCAGCGCTGATAGCGATCGAGCACGTCGGCGCCGCCGAGATCCATGCCGAGCCGCGCGGCATCGACCACGACCTCGGCCAAGGCGGCGACATCCTTCAGCCCCATGTTGAGGCCTTGCCCCGCGATCGGATGAATGACGTGCGCGGAATCGCCGACCAGCGCGAGGCGCTCGGCGACGAAGGAACGCGCCACGAAATAGGACAGCGGAAACGCGCGCGGCTTGTCGAGCGCCTTCACCTCGCCGAGATGCAGACCAAAACGTCGCTCGAGCTCGGCGTGGAATTCCTCGTCGCTGAGCGCGATGATGCGGGCGGCCTCAGTGCGGCGCTCGGTCCAGACCAGCGAGGAGCGCTTGCCGGTGAGCGGTAGAATGGCAAACGGACCCGCGGGCAAAAAGTGCTCTTCGGCGCGGCCTTCATGATCCCGCTCGTGGCCGACGGTGACGACGATGCCGGATTGATCGTATTCCCAGCCATGGGTGGCGATGTCCGCGCGCTCGCGAAGTTTGGACTTCGCACCGTCGGCTGCGACGAGCAAGCTCGCCGCAATCACGCTGCCGTCGCCGAGCGTGACGTCGATGCCCTCGCTGCGCGCATCGTAGGACGACACGGTGGTTGCGCGAAGATCGATGCCGGCAGCTTCGGCACGGACGACCAGCGCGTCGATCAGGCGGCGGTTCTCGACCATATGCGCGAAGGGCTCGCCGGGCGCGACATCGCCGGCGAAATTCAGGAACGTCGGACGCGTGGCGTCCTCCAGCTTCGAATCCGTGACGACCATGTCGAGAATCGGCTGCGCTTCAGCTCTCACATCGTCCCAGGCGCCGAGCGCCTCGAACAGGCGGCGGCAGGCCGCCACGATCGCGGTCGCACGCGGATCGCGGCTCGGCCGCGTGGCGAGAGCGGGGTCGGCGACGATGACGGGAATCTCGGGCCCGAGCCCCTGCCGTAGCGCCAACGCGAGCGCCAAGCCCGCAAACGCGCCGCCACCGATGACAATGTGACCCTGTACCGACATACCAAAATTCCCGTCTAACTCTGGGTCTTGCTAGCAGACTTGAGGTGGGCGAAACAGTGCGGTGAAACAAGGGCGGAACGACGCCCGCCTGTGCCATTCCGGGGCGCGGCAAAGTCGCGACACGAGCCGGGATTATGGATTCCGGGCCTGCGCTGTTCCGGCGCATCCCGGAATGACGACTGAGAGAGTTGCTGTCATGTCCAAAAGCCTGATCGACCTGATTTCGATCCTCGATCTCGAGCAGCTCGAGGTGAATTTGTTCCGCGGCAACAGCCCGAAGACGAGCTGGCAGCGGGTGTTCGGCGGACAGGTGATCGGCCAGGCGATGGTGGCGGCGTGCCGCACCGTCGAGGGGCGGCTGCCGCATTCGCTGCATTGCTATTTCATCCTGCCGGGCGATCCGCAGATCCCGATCATCTACCAGGTCGAGCGCCTGCGCGACGGCAAGAGCTATTCGACACGCCGCGTCACCGCCATCCAGCATGGCAATGCGATATTCTCGATCATGGTGTCGTTCCATGCCGAGGAAGAGAGCGCATTCGACCACCAGGACAAGATGCCTGACGTGCCGCCGCCCGAGAAGCTCACGGCGGAGGAGGTGGCGAAGCAGCCGATGTTCCGCGAGATGCCGGAGTTCATCCGCCGCTATTACGAATCCGATCGCCCGATCGAGCTGCGCCCGGTCGAGCTCGGCCGTTATTTCGGCCAGAAGATCGAGGACGGCCGCATCCACGTCTGGATCAAGACGGCGGCGAAGCTGCCCGATGATCCGGCGCTGCACATGTGTGCGCTGGCCTATGCCTCGGATTTCTCGCTGCTGGATGCGATCATGGCGCGCTATGGCCGCACGCTGTTCGACAAGCGCATGATGCCGGCAAGCCTCGACCACGCAATGTGGTTTCACCGCCCGTTCCGCGCCGACGAATGGCTGCTCTACGCGCAGGATTCGCCGAGCGCGCAATCGGGCCGCGGCCTGACCCGCGGCTCGATCTTCAAGCCCGACGGCACGCTGATCGCCTCCGTCGCGCAGGAAGGTTCCGTGCGCGAGCGGAGGAGCTGATCGTTCAGCGCGAGCCGCGCGGCGCGAGCTCGGTCTGCGAGGCGAACCAGTTCATGATCCAGCGATAGACCCACGGGATCGGGATCAGGAAGCCGGACAGGAACGCCGCCACGATTCCGCGCCAGAGGATTCCGAGCCCGGTGCCTTTGAAGATGATCTCGCGGCGCGTGCCCTCGATATTGCGGTAGATCCAGCGCAGCTGGGCGGCAGCGACCCAAGCCCATCCGATGATGGTGATCATGGAGACCGCGAACAGCAGGTTCCAGCCGATATAGCCGACGATCGATCCGTTGAAGCTGAGGCCCAGCGGCTGCCCGTTGGAGGCGAGGTTGGCGACAATCCACTTGAGCAGCATCCAGTACAGGACGATCTCGACGAGAAAGAGCGCAAGGTTCAGCACCTGGACGCCGGAATAGCCGACGACGACAGCCAGAACGATGAAGCCGAAGAACCAGGGCACCATCGTCATCGCATTGCCGGTGAAGGACAGGTTTGGCCGGCCGGGGACCTTGATGCAGGACACGATCCATTTCGTGTACCAGACGAACACCCACGGCACCGGGATGACGAGGCACGAGAGGATCAGCATCACCAGCGTGCGCCAGGTGAAGTCGACGATCCCGAAATCGACCGATAGCGATCCGCCGGCCGCGCTGCCGGCGCCGGCATAGGCGCCACCCGCCGTCATCGGCGGGCCCCCGCCCGGAATGATCGGCGGTGTGCCGCCGCCCGAGATCAATCCTGGAATTTCGGCGGCCTTCTGCCAGCCGGCCATGCCCTCGGACCACACCAACGTGTCCGGGCGCACGACGCCCTGTGCGATCAGATCGCGGAATTGCCCGTCCGGATAGGGCCCCTGCTGCTTGCCCTCGGATGCATAAAACCAACTCGCCATGACGCGTCCCCCCAAAATACTTATGTACCGTTCGGCCGTCGCGGGTTCACCGCATCCATGCCAAAAGTGGATTGTGAGGGATGAACGGATGCCCTGTACAGAGGCGGCCGTTCACATGACCGCCCCTGGCCAAGCGTTTTTCCGCTTCAATATGCAAGTTTTTTGTGCCATTTGCCCGGAAAGATGCCAGATTGACGCATCGCCGGGGACACACGGCGGGCGCATCCCCGGGGAACAGGCCTAATCATGAAACTCGTCGTCGCGATCATCAAACCCTTCAAGCTCGATGAAGTCCGTCAGGCCCTCACGGCGATCGGTGTCCACGGCATGACCGTGACCGAGGTGAAGGGTTACGGCCGCCAGAAGGGTCACACCGAGATCTATCGCGGTGCGGAATATGTCGTGAACTTCCTGCCCAAGCTGCGGATCGAGATCGCGGTGGCTTCCGACGTCGCCGACAAGGCCGTCAGCGTAATCACCGCGACCGCCCGCACCGGGCAGATCGGCGACGGCAAGATCTTCGTCACGCCGATCGATCACGCGCTGCGCATCCGCACCGGCGAAACCGACAGCGACGCGCTCTAGCTCCAGTTCTTCATCTTCGATCGCACCGGGCAACGACGCCATAGCGTGCGACGCCATCACGATGCCGGGGGAAATGACATGGCGGGATTGTTGCGCCGCGTAGCCGCTATGGCTGCGGGATCAGGATTTGCGTTGGCCATGGCTGCGCCGGCGCGGGCCGCAACGAGCGAGATCAACACGGCCGACACCGCCTGGATGATCGTCGCCACCGCGCTGGTGCTGATGATGACGATCCCGGGCCTGGCGCTGTTCTATTCCGGCATGGTTCGCAAGAAGAACGTGCTCGCGACCATGGCGCAGAGCCTTGCCGCGGTGACGCTGATCTCCATTCTCTGGGTCGCGTTCGGCTATTCGCTGTGCTTCGTCGGCGACGGCCCGTGGCTCGGTTCGCTCGACCGCTGGTTCCTCGCCGGCATGACCATGGACAGCATCAACCCGGCGGCGAAGACCATCCCCGAAGCGCTGTTCATGCTGTACCAGATGACGTTTGCGATCATCACCGTGGCGCTGGTCGCGGGCTCGGTCGCGGACCGGATGCGGTTCTCCGCCTATCTCCTGTTCTCGGTCGCCTGGTTCATCTTCGTCTACATTCCGCTGGCGCACTGGATCTGGGGCGGCGGCTTCCTCAACAGCATGGGCGTGCTGGATTTCGCCGGCGGCCTCGTCGTGCATCTGTCGGCCGGCACCGGCGGTCTGGTCGCCGCAAAGGTGATGGGACGGCGTCACGGCTACGGCACCGAGAATCTCTCGCCGTTCGATCTGTCGCTCGCAGTGATGGGCACGGGCCTGTTGTGGGTCGGCTGGTTCGGCTTCAACGGCGGCTCGGCGGGCGCAGCCAATTCGCGCGCGGTGATGGCGATCATCGCGACGCATCTCGCAGCCTGCTCCGGCGCGCTGACCTGGGGCGCGATCGAATGGTATGCGCGGCGCAAGCCCTCCGTGCTCGGCATGATCTCGGGCGCGGTGGCTGGCCTCGGCACCATCACGCCGGCCTCGGGCTTCGTCGCACCATGGCACGGCATCGTCATCGGTATCGCCGCCGGCGCAATCTGCTACTGGGCCTGCACCTGGCTGAAGCACCGATTCAATTATGACGACTCGCTCGACGTGTTCGGCGTGCACGGCATCGGCGGGCTGACCGGTACGCTGCTCGCGGGCGTGTTTGCGACCAGCGCAATCGGCGGCACCGCCGGCCTGCTCGAGGGCCATCCGCAGCAATTGCTGATCCAGCTCTACGGCGTCGCCGTCACCTTCGTCTGGTCGGCCGGGATCAGCTTCATCCTGCTCAAATTGGTCGGGGCGTTCATACCACTGCGCGTCTCGCGCGAGCAGGAACTCGAAGGCCTCGACATCACCCAGCACGGCGAAGCCCTGCAATAAGAGCTTGCGCAACACATAAGTAAATGCTTATGTGTTGACATGATCGAAGCCGACATCTTCAAGGCGCTGGCCGACCCGACCCGCCGCAAGGTCTTTGAGAAGCTCGCCGGCGGCAGCCTGAATGCCAGCGCCTTGCGCGACGGATTGGAGATCAGCCAGCCGGCGATGTCGCAGCATCTTTCGGTGCTGCGCGCGGCAGGGCTCGTGCGCGAGCAGCGGCAGGGCCGCTTCGTGAACTACGAAGTCGATCCCGAAGGAATCGTCGCCATCGGGGCCTGGCTTGCGCGCTACCGCGCCTATTGGCCGAAGCGCATGGACGCACTCGCCGATCTCTTGAAGGAGATGGATCAATGAGCGACGCAGCGAAGCCTGGTCCCTCCGATGAACAGCTGGTGCTCGAATATGAATTCGATGCACCGCCTGCAAAAGTCTGGCGCGCGGTCACGATTCCGGAATTGCGCGAGCGCTGGCTGCCGGATTGCGACCTCGCCGGCGCCGAGCCTGAAACATCGATTCCCGGCGAAGAGGTGCGCTACCGGATGCGCGATTCGGAGCCGCCGTTCCGTGAGAGCCAGGTCATCTTCAAGATCGAGCCGAACGTGTCGGGCGGCACGCGTTTTCGCATCATTCAGCAAGCCTGCGCGACGCTGCCGCGGCCGGCCAACAGCAATTGCTGCGTGATGCGCGCGGCGGCCTGACACCCACACGACTTCATCACTTGCAGACATGGAGGTCGCCGATGCGCGACATGCTTCAGCTCGTCCCTATGGTCGTCGAACAATCCGCTCGCGGCGAGCGATCCTTCGACATCTATTCGCGCCTCTTGCGCGAGCGCATCATCTTCCTCAATGGCGAGGTCAATGACGCGATGTCGGGCCTCGTCTGCGCGCAGCTCCTGTTCCTGGAAGCGGAGAATCCGAACCGGCCGATCAATCTCTACATCAACTCCTATGGCGGCGTGGTCACGTCAGGCCTTGCGATGTACGACACCATGCAGTTCATCAAGGCGCCGGTGCACACGCTGTGCATGGGCACGGCGCGCTCGATGGGCTCGTTCCTGCTGATGGCCGGCGAGCCCGGCCACCGCGCCGCCCTGCCCAATGCCAGCCTTCACGTGCACCAGCCGCTCGGCGGCTTTCAGGGCCAGGCCTCCGACATCCTGATCCACGCCAACGAGATGCAGGAAACCAAGCGGCGCATCATCCGCCTCTATGCGCAGCATTGCCGTCGCACGGAGGCGGAGGTCGAACGGACCCTGGACCGCGACCACTTCATGACCGCGCAGCAGGGGGTTGAATGGGGCCTGGTCGACCGGGTGTTCACGGAACGCGCCCCGGCCTGATTGGCCTGACCGGTTGCGACCATCCTGTAAGCAGCCGAAGCTCGCGCTCTCTCTTCTGCAGCCTTCGGCGGGCGATGCCTGTAACAAAATACCTTTCTGCTGCCCGACACATGAGCAGCATTGTGTCGACAGCCTGTCGTGCCTGCATTTTGATCAGCCGTGACCACGTTTTGAGCGCGACGTATTAGCGCAGTGCAGCGCGGTACAAGCTGAGCGCGAAAACACCCGCTTTCATAGCCCGTTAGGCAAGTCGCCCGATCTGGCACGGCATTTGATTCTACGGGGCGTGGCTGTGCCCGCGTAGTGAAACTTCTCCCTCGTGGCGAACCAGTCGAGAAACGCCCGGCCACGTCCGGACCGGGCCCAAGCGGGGATAGGACCCATGAAAATTGTTATGGCGATTATCAAGCCATTCAAGCTGGAAGAAGTCCGTGACGCCCTGACCGCCATTGGCGTTCACGGTCTCACGGTGACGGAAGTCAAAGGATATGGCCGTCAGAAAGGCCACACGGAAATCTATCGCGGCGCCGAATATGCCGTGAGCTTCCTGCCCAAGATCAAGATCGAAGTCGCTGTCGCCTCGGAGCAGGTCGACAAGACCATCGACGCCATCACGTCGGCTGCGAAAACCGGACAGATCGGCGACGGCAAGATCTTCGTCATCAACCTCGACCATGCGGTCCGCATCCGCACCGGCGAGGCCGACGCCGCGGCCCTTTGATTTCGCGCTCAACCAAAATTCAATCAGGAGTAAATGAAATGACGTTCAAGCGTCCCCATGGCGCGGGATTGGCGGCCCTCGCAATTCTCGCAGGGCTTTGTGCCATTGCGCTCGTCGATCCGGCGCTGGCGCAAAGCGCGGCGCCCGCGGCCGATGCTGCAAAGGATGCAGCACCCGCTGCAGCCGCAGCGCCCGTTCCCAACAAAGGCGACGTCGCCTGGATGCTCACCTCCAGCGCGCTCGTTCTGATGATGTCGATCCCCGGCCTCGCACTGTTCTATGGCGGTCTGGTCCGCACCAAGAACATGGCCTCCGTGCTGACCCAGGTGTTCGCGATCGTCTCGATGATCGGCGTGACCTGGACACTCTACGGCTACTCGATGGCCTTCTCTGACGGCGGCAGCATGACCCCATGGGTCGGCGGCTTCAGCAAGGCCTTCATGCACGGGGTCGATGCCACCACGACGTCGGCGACCTTCTCCAACGGCGTGGTGATTCCGGAACTCGCCTATTTCGTGTTCCAGATGACCTTCGCCATGATCACGCCCGCACTGATCGTCGGCGCCTTTGCCGAGCGCATCAAGTTCTCGGCGGTGATGCTGTTCATCCTGCTGTGGTCGACCTTGATCTACTACCCGATCGCTCACTGGGTCTGGTACGTGGCCGCTCCCGATGACGTCGCCAACGCCGCGAAGGCGCTGGCTGCGGCCACCGACGCGGCAGCGAAGACCGCCGCGCAGGCCAAGCTCGACGAGGTCACCGGCGCTGTCGGCTGGCTCGCCGGCGCGGGCGCGCTCGACTTCGCGGGCGGCACCGTCGTGCACATCAATGCCGGTATCGCGGGCCTCGTCGGCGCGCTGATCATCGGCAAGCGCGTCGGCTACGGCAAGGAGCTCATGCCTCCTCATTCGCTGACCATGACCATGATCGGCGCCTCGCTGCTCTGGGTCGGCTGGTTCGGCTTCAACGCCGGCTCGAACCTCGAGGCCAACGGCACCACAGCGCTCGCCTTCGTCAACACCATGGTTGCGACCGCCGGCGCGGCGCTGTCCTGGCTCCTCTGCGAATGGATCGTCAAGGGCAAGCCCTCGCTGCTCGGCATCTGCTCCGGTGCAGTCGCGGGCCTCGTGGCGGTAACTCCGGCGTCCGGTTACGCCGGTCCCGTCGGCGCTCTGGTGCTAGGCCTCGTGGTTTCGCCGGTCTGCCTGTTCTTCGTCTCCACCGTGAAGAATGCCTTCGGCTACGACGACGCGCTGGACGTCTTCGGTGTCCACTGCGTCGGCGGCATCATCGGTGCGCTGGGCACCGGCATCCTGGTCAACCCCGCGCTGGGTGGTGTCGGCATCACCGACTACACCAACATCACGGGCAACAATGCCGGTACCTACGACCTCGTCACCCAGATGATCGCGCAGGGCAAGGCCGTGCTGGCCACGCTGGTGTGGTCGGGTGTCGGATCTGCGATCCTCTACAAGGTCGTCGACGTGGTCGTGGGCCTGCGTCCTTCCGTCGAAGCGGAGCGCGAAGGCCTCGACATCACCGACCACGGCGAGCGCGCCTACAACATGTAACCTCTCCTCCCGGCCGCGATCTCCTCTGGAGATCGCGGCTACTGCTACGGTTTGGGCACATACCCGGCAATGCCCCGACCGTTGAGGGGCTCCAGCGCAAGTTGGAGCCCCTTTCTTTTTGGCCCCGATGGGGAAGGCCCGCCCGGGGTACGAAACTCCCCCGAGGAATTTCTGAAGGGGAGAGCGCCCTCATCCGCCCCATCCCGTTGTTATCCGGCCTCATTTTTCCGGCTCTGGACGGACCGGCCGGCCGATGGTTAATCGCGTCTTAACCTCGCCCTATCTATGGTGAACTGAACCGCTTTCCCGCCGGCGTGCAGCGCGCGACCGGCCGTCTGAAGAGTACTGGCGCCCAGAATGGTCATGACCGCTTCACCCCGTGCGCCGCAGGCCAGTGGAAGCTCCGACAACCAACGCTCGCCCTTCGTCCGGCTCAACGAGCTGCTGGCGCCGCATCAACCCGGCAAGCCCTTGATTTCGCTGGCTGTCGGCGAACCACAGCATCCCGTGCCTGATTTCGTCGGCCCGGTGCTGGCCAAGCACATCGCCGATTTCGGCCGTTACCCGATGAACCAGGGCACCGAGCCGTTCCGCAACGCTGCGAGCGCCTGGCTCTCGTCGCGTTTCAAGCTGCCGCGCGCGCTCGACCCCCGAAGCGAGATTCTCGTGCTCAATGGCAGCCGCGAGGGGCTGTTCCTCGCCGCGATCGCAGCCGCGCGCTATGTCGGGCCGAAGCCCGGCAAGCCCGCCATCCTGATGCCGAACCCGTTCTATCCGGTCTATGGCGCCGGAGCCGGCGCCGCGGCCTGCGAGCCGGTCTATCTGCCGACCACGGTCGAAAACGGCTTCCTGCCCGATCTCGATGCCATCGACGAGGCGACGCTGGCGCGCACCGTGGCGTTCTACCTGGCCTCGCCCGCCAATCCGCAGGGCTCGGTCGCTTCGCGCGATTACTTCACCCGCCTGAAAAGCCTCGCCGATCGCCACAACTTCATGATCCTCAGTGACGAGTGCTATTCGGAGATCTACACCCGCGAGGCACCGGGCAGCGCACTCGAATGTGCAGGCGCCGATTTCACCCGCGTGGCCGCGTTCCAGTCGCTGTCGAAGCGCTCGAACCTGCCGGGCCTGCGTGTGGGATTTGCCGCCGGCGACAAGACCTTCATCGGCAAGTTCCTGGAGCTGCGCAACATTGCAGCGCCCCAGGTGCCGGTGCCGCTCCAGCATGTCGCGACCGTTGCCTACGGCGACGAGGCGCATGTCGAGGAGAACCGCAGGCTCTACCGGATCAAGTTCGATCTCGCCGACCAGATCATCGGCAACCGTTACGGCTATCGCCGGCCCGACGCCGGCTTCTGCGTCTGGCTCGACACATCGGAGATCGGCGACGACGTTGCCGTGACCCTCAAGCTCTTCAAGGAAGCCGGCGTGCGCGTGGTGCCCGGCTCGTATCTGGCGCGGCTTCAGCCCGATGGCTTCAATCCCGGTGCCGGCTACATCCGCCTGGCGCTGGTGCAGGATAGTGAGACCACGGCGCAGGCGCTGCACCGGCTGGTCGAAACTCTGGGTTAGGCGGTGCCCATGAGCATGTCGACAATCGAACGCGTCATTCCCCTGGTCGGCCATCTGCCGCCATCGATCCGCGAGGCGCTGAGCCGGCGCGTGCGCGAGCTGACCGGCTTTGGACTCGTCACGCTCTCGGGCGTCGCGGCCGCCGCGCTGATGACCTGGTCGGTGCAGGACCCGAGCCTCAGCCACGCGACCTCGCGGCCGATCCACAATGTCCTCGGTTATGCCGGCGCCATCGGCGCCGACCTTGCCATGCAGATCCTCGGCCTCGGCGCGATCATGCTGATCCTGACGGTTGCGGTGTGGGGCTGGCGCATGATGACCCATCGCCCGTTCGATCGCGAGGCGCTTCGCCTCGGCTGCTGGATTCTCTGCACGGTGATCGCTGCCGGCTTCGTCAGTTGCTGGCCGCATGGCGGCGCGTGGCCGCTGCCGACCGGGCTCGGCGGCGTTGTCGGCGATGCGCTGGTGCGTGCGCCCGCGGTGATCTTCGGGCCGCCCGGCGCAATCTATCGCATCGTGCTCGGCGCCATCCTGTTCGTGGCACTGGCCGCGACTTTCCTGATTGCGTGCGGCCTCGGTGCCCGCGCGCATGACGAAGAGCACGCGGGGATCGAGGACGATGACAAGCCGCTCGATGACGACGAGGACAGCGATCGCGGCTCGGTGTCGCTGGGCTGGCTGTTCCACGCGCTGATGAGCACCAAGGCACGGCTGATCTGGCTGTGCGGGGCGGCCTATCGCTCGCTGGTCTCGAGCGGCCCGAAGGCCAAGGCCGTTTCGTTCAGCCGGCAGGAGCCCAATCTCGGCGGCCGCCGCGCCGCGCCCTCGATCTCGCCGCAGTCTGAAGACGAGGACTACGAGGACGAGCACGACGAGGAAGAGGTCGAGGAAGAAGAGGAAGAAGAAGAGGAAGAGGCGCCCGCGCGCGCGTCGCGCAAGAAGGCTGCGCCGAAAGCGGCGCCCAAGAAGGGTTCCGACAAGTTCGATCTTCCCTCCGTCTCCATGCTGGCCGCGCCGAAGGCCGGCGACCGCCAGCCGCTCAGCAAGGCCGAGCTCGAGACCAATTCGCGCGCGCTCGAAGGTGTGCTGCAGGACTTCGGGGTCCGCGGCGAGATCGTGAAGGCCAATCCGGGTCCCGTCGTCACGCTGTACGAGCTGGAGCCGGCACCGGGCATCAAATCATCCCGCGTGATCGGTCTTGCCGACGACATCGCCCGCTCGATGAGCGCGCTGTCGGCGCGCGTCGCCGTCGTGCCCGGCCGCAACGCCATCGGCATCGAGCTGCCGAACGCACACCGCGAGAAGGTCTATCTGCGCGAATTGCTGGTGGCGAAGGAAGCCACCGACACGGTCGCGAAGCTGCCGCTCTGCCTCGGCAAGACCATCGGTGGCGATCCTGTTATCATCGATCTCGCCCGCACGCCGCACATGCTGATCGCCGGTACTACCGGCTCGGGCAAATCGGTCGCGATCAACACCATGATCCTCAGCCTGGTCTATCGGCTGCGCCCGGACCAGTGCCGGCTGATCATGGTCGATCCGAAGATGCTCGAGCTCTCCGTCTATGACGGCATCCCCCATCTGCTCACGCCTGTCGTGACCGATCCGAAGAAGGCGGTGGTCGCGCTGAAATGGGCCGTGCGCGAGATGGAGGAGCGCTACAAGAACATGGCCAAGCTCGGTGTGCGCAACATCGACGGCTACAACACGCGCCTGCTCGAGCTGAAGGCCAAGGGCGAAGAGCCGACGCGGACGGTCCACACCGGCTTCGACAAGGAAACCGGCAAGGCGATCTACGAGGAAGAGAAGCTCTCGCTCGATCCGCTGCCCTATATCGTCATCATCGTCGACGAAATGGCGGACCTGATGATGGTCGCCGGCAAGGACATCGAAGGCGCGGTGCAGCGCCTCGCGCAGATGGCGCGCGCCGCCGGTCTGCATGTGATCCTCGCGACACAGCGTCCATCGGTGGACGTCATCACCGGCACCATCAAGGCGAACTTCCCGACCCGCATCGCCTTCCAGGTCACCTCGAAGATCGACAGCCGCACCATCCTCGGCGAGATGGGCGCCGAGCAACTGCTCGGCCAGGGCGACATGCTCTACATGGCCGGCGGCGGCCGCATCAGCCGCGTGCACGGCCCGTTTGCCTCGGACGAGGAAGTTGAGAAGGTGGTGCGCCATCTCAAGACGCAGGGCCAGCCGGAATATCTGGAAGCGGTCACGGCCGAAGAGCCGACCGAGGACGAAGATGGCGGCGCCGTGTTCGATGCCAGCGGAATGGGTGCGGATGGTGGCGGCGATCTGTTCCAGCAGGCCGTCGCGATCGTCAAGCGCGACCGCAAGGCCTCGACCAGCTACATCCAGCGCCGTCTGCAGATCGGCTACAACCGTGCCGCATCGCTGATGGAGCGCATGGAACTGGAAGGCATTGTCGGCCCGGCCAATCACGCCGGCAAGCGCGAGATTCTGGTCGAGGAAGAAGACAGTCATATGTGAGGCAAGAACCGCTGACCCGCCTCGGAACGCCATTTTCACGCAAATTCGATCTCCGCTTTTGCCCGAAATCACGCTAAAAGGCGCCCAGCCACGTTAGGACGACGCGTTGACCAGACATCCGGACCTTGGATTCGCAGCCTCTCTCGCCGCGCGTAGCGCGCGCGTGGCGGGCGTGCTTCTCGTCACCGCCGTGATGGTGACCGCAGCATCGTTTGCACAGAACGTGCCCGTGCCGAAGCCGGCACCGAAGGGCCGCGACAATGCCCAGCCCTCAGGCGGACCGTCGATCACGGGCGCAACACAGGCGCCGCCGAATCCGGTCATTCCCGATCCGCGCCGCAACGTGCCCAGCAGCATCTTCCAGACCTTCGACGACAAGCAGAAGGCGGAGGCTGCCAAGGTCAGTGCCTATCTGTCGTCGCTGTCGACGCTGGTCGGAAATTTCGTCCAGGTCGGACCCGACGGCAGCAAGACGCAAGGCGATTTCTACATTCAGAAGCCGGGCAAGGTTCGGTTCGAATATGATCCGCCGAGCCCGATCGACATCATCGCCGATGGATCCTCCGTCGTGGTGCGCGACCGCAAGCTCTCGACGCAGGACGTCTATCCGCTGTCGCAGACGCCGCTGCGATTCCTGCTGTCCGACCGCATCGACCTGATGAAGGACACCAACGTCGTCAACGTCACCGCGGACGATCTCTTCATCAGCGTGACGATCGAGGAGAAGCAGGCGCTGGTCGGCACCAGCCGCCTGCTGCTGATGATCGGCGCCAAGGACGGCCAGCTGAAGCAGTGGACCGTCACGGACCCGCAGGGCTACGACACCACGATCGCGGTCTACAATCTCGATGCCAGCAAGAAGCTCGATCCGAACATGTTCAAGATCGATTTCACCAATTACAACGTGCCGTCGCCGGGCTGACGGTGCGGTAAGGTGGGTTAGACCCGCAGATGCGCAAAGCGCATCTGCTCGGCGTTACCCACCGCTTCTGCCTCTGCGAGAGGCAAGTCGGTGGATTACGCTTCGCTAATCCACCCTACAAACTGCCGCTCACACCAATCCGTGCTAAGACGCAACTCCCATGCGTCTTTCCCTGACAACCTGGAACATCAATTCGGTGCGGCTGCGCATCGATCTGGTCGCGAAGTTTCTCAAGAGCGCGCGTCCGGACGTGCTGTGTCTCCAGGAAACCAAATGCATTGACGACGCCTTTCCGCTGAAGCGCTTCAAGCGGCTCGGCTATGAGCATGTCGCGCTGAACGGGCAGAAGGGCTATCACGGCGTCGCCATCGTCTCGAAGATTCCGTTCGAATCCACTGATATCCGCACCTTCTGCGACAAGGTGGATTCGCGCCATATCTCGGTGTCGTTCGGCGAGAAGGCCAATATCGCGAAGCCGCTGGTGCTGCATAATTTCTACGTGCCCGCAGGCGGCGACATTCCCGATCCCGCGCTCAACGAAAAGTTCGACCACAAGCTTCGCTTCCTCGACGAGATGAAAGCCTGCGAGCCGCTGCATCCGCGCGGGCAGGATCGCCACATCCTGGTCGGCGATCTCAACGTCGCGCCGCACGAGAACGACGTGTGGTCGCACAAGCAGCTGTTGAAAGTGGTCTCGCACACGCCTGTCGAAACCGAGAAGCTGAAGGCCGCGCTGGACGCCGGCGAATGGGTCGATGTCGCACGCGACCGCATTCCGATGTCTGAAAAGGTCTACACTTGGTGGAGCTATCGCTCCGCCGACTGGACCGTCGGCGACCGCGGCCGGCGGCTCGACCACATCTGGGTCTCCCGCGCGCTCAAGGACGCGGTGCAGGATTTCAAGATCTTGCGCGATGCCCGCAGTTGGGAGCGGCCGTCGGACCATGTGCCCGTGACGGTGACGCTGGAGGTGTGACCTCTCGGGAAGCCTGTAGCCCGGATTGCGCTGCGCTCCATCCGGGCTACGAAGGCCTACGTACTCAGCTTCGCACCCGCCATCAGGATATCGCTGGCGATCTGGCTGGAGCGGATGGCGAATTCGTCGCGCAGGCGAACCGCGGCGGCGGGATCGCTCTCCAGCACGCGCTGAAACAGGCTGCGCGCGACCCGGATGACGGAGGAATGCTCCAGCGCCACCGCACCGGATGGTCGCTTCATCGGCACGACCAAGGCGAGCTCGCCGATCAGCGTGCCGGGACCTGCGATCATCTCGGCGCCGGCGCCATCATCGACGCGAAAGGCGCCGCGCTGGACCACGAAGCCGGCGTCGGCATCGTCACCAAGATTGAACAGGATGTCGCCGCGGACGAAATCGCGCTGCTCGGAGCCGATCGCCAGCATGCGCAGCGAGGCGTCTCCCAACAGGCGCAGTGTCGGGACACGCTCAAGCAGCGCTACGTCATCGTCGATCGACATTCCGGTCCGAAGCTCGAGGAACGCGCTAATTTACGACGAATCGCGCGTTCCTGGAACGTATCACGGCACCAGCTTGTAGCCACCGGCTTCCGTCACCAGGATTTCCGGGTTGGCGGCATCCTTCTCGATCTTCTGGCGGAGGCGGTAGATGTGGGTTTCCAGCGTGTGGGTGGTGACGCCGGAATTGTAGCCCCAGACCTCCTGGAGCAGGGTCTCGCGCGACACCGGCATCTGGCCGGCCCGGTAGAGGAAGCGCAGGATGGCCGTTTCCTTCTCGGTGAGGCGGACCTTGCGGGCATTGGCCGCGGTCAGCATCTTGGAGCCGGGACGGAAGGAGTAGGGGCCGACCGAGAACACGGCGTCCTCGCTGGCCTCGTGCTGGCGGAGCTGGGCGCGGATGCGGGCGAGCAGCACGGCGAAGCGGAAGGGTTTTGCAACATAGTCGTTGGCCCCGGATTCCAGGCCCAAAATCGTGTCGGAATCGGTATCGTGCCCCGTCAGCATGATGATCGGCGCCTTGAAGCCGCCTTTGCGCAGGGAGCGAACCACCTCACGGCCATCGGTGTCGGGGAGACCGACATCCATCAGGACAAGATCGGGAGCGTTGGCCTTTGCGGCGCTGGCGCCTTTGGCGCCGGTATCGACGGCGGAGGCTTCAAACTCTTCGTGTAGCGATAATTGCTCCACCAACGTATCGCGCAGATCGGTATCGTCATCCACGATCAGGATCTTGCGGGCATTGGCCATAGGGGATCATCCTTTTGGAGTCCGGCGAGGCGCGCATGCATGCCGCACCCAGCCGTGATGGGAAAGTCTAGGGGTCGCCGTTTTTATTGTTGTTCGTGTTGAAGTAGTGGGCTGTTACCGATTCACAAGCCAGAAGCACTCTAACCCAGAATAGCAGGACGGTTTGATGAATGTCCTGTAATGAATTCGACATCGCGATTTCACATGAAAACCAAAGCCGTGTCAGCCAGTTACGCCGGGAATCGAGGCAACGCACCACTGTCCTCGATCCGCGTTAAGCCTGCCGCCGGGAATCCGCGCCGGGGCTGGCTGACGGCCGGCAACCTGACGATTCCGGTGGCGCTGGGGCGCGGCGGCATTTTGGCCAACAAGCGCGAGGGCGATGGCGGCACCCCCAGGGGCAGCTTTCGGCCCCGTCAATTGTGGTGGCGGGGCGACCGGCACAACCGTCCCGGGACGTTTCTGCTGGCGCGCATCATCACCGATGCCGACGCCTGGTGTGAGGATCCCAGTGATCGCCACTACAACCAGTGGATCCGGCGCGGGCAGGGCGAGGGCGGCGACCGGCTGAAGCGCGCCGACCACCTCTATGACTTTATCATCGAGATCGATCACAACACGCGCCCACGCATCGCCGGCCGCGGCAGCGCGGTGTTCCTGCATCTGGCGCGCGACAATTTCGGCCCGACGGCAGGCTGCGTCTCCATGACCAAGGCCGCGATGCTACATCTGCTGCGGCGGATAGGACCAAGAACAAGAATCATCATCGGGTGAGGACACATGCTCGACAGGGATCAGATCAACGCCGCTTCGCTCGCCCTGGTCAAACATTGGCGTGACGGCAGCAAGCTCGACGCGCTGGAGGTGCCGTTCCGGCCACAGAGCCGCAGCGAGGCTTATGCCGTGCAGGCGGTGCTCGAAAATCAATCGCTCGGAAAACTGTTCGGCTGGAAGATCGCGGCCACGAGCGACGCCGGGCAGAAACACATCAATGTTGCCGGACCGCTGGCCGGCCGCATCATGAGCGACACCGTGATCGCCGATGGCGGCACCGCATCGATGAAGGGCAACGCGATGCGCGTCGGCGAGCCCGAATTCTGCTTCCGCATGGGGCGCGACCTGGCGCCGCGGTCTTCGCCCTTTGGCGTCGACGAAGTGCTTGCCGCTGCCGACACGTTGTATCCAGCCATCGAAATTCCGGATTCACGCTTCTCCGATTTCACCAGCGTCGGCGAGGCGCAGCTGATCGCCGACAACGCCTGCGCGCATCTGTTCGTGCTGGGGCCGGCAGCATCAACGAACTGGCGCGCGATCGATCTCGTCGAGCAGCGGCCCGTCATCACGCTGCGCGGCGAGCGCTATGTCGGCCACGGCAAGAACGTGCTCGGCGATCCCCTGAAGGCGCTGGCCTGGCTTGCCAACGAGCTGCGCGGCCTCGGCATCACCTTGCGGGCAGGGCAGGTGGTGACGACAGGCACCTGCCATCCGCCGCTGCCGATCCAGGCCGGCGATCATTTTGCGGCAGATTTTGGTGTGCTGGGGAAGGTGTCGGTGAGGTTCGTGTAGGCCCGCCGTCGTCGGCAAGGATGGAGCTTTCGCTCCATCCGGGCTACGGGTCAGCGCATGCGGCAATCACCTATGCCCGAAGATCGCGCTGCCCACGCGCACATGGGTGGCGCCCAGCATGATGGCGGTCGCATAATCCGCGCTCATGCCCATCGACAGGTTGATCAACCCGTTGCGCGCGGCGATCTTGGCGGTGAGCGCGAAATGCGCCGCCGGCGGCTCATCCACCGGCGGGATGCACATCAGGCCCGATATCGTCAGCCCGTAGGTGTCGCGGCAGCTCGCGAGGAATGCGTCGGCCTCGCCGGGCGCGACGCCGGCCTTCTGCGGCTCCTCGCCGGTGTTGATCTGGACGAAGAGCTGCGGATGTCTGTTCTGGGATTCGATTTCTTTGGCTAACGCCTGGCAAATGCTCGGACGGTCGACCGAATGGATCGCATCGAACAGCGCGACGGCCTCTTTTGCCTTGTTGGATTGCAGCGGACCGATGAGATGCAACGCGATATCAGGGTAAGCAGCCGTTAACGCCGGCCACTTGCCTTTGGCCTCCTGCACGCGATTCTCCCCGAACACGCGCTGTCCGGCGCCGATTACGGGCATAATTGCGTCCGCCGAGAACGTCTTGGACACCGCGATCAGCGTCACCGAGGCACGATCGCGCCGCGCATCCTTGCAGGCGCGCGCAATCTCCGCCTCGACCGTGGCGAGCGCATTTGATGAATCGCCGGTTACCGGCGCGGCGTTGCTGTCTGTCATGATGTCGGTTGGGCGGTGACCTTAACGGAGGTAGTTCCAATTTTACCAAGTTCAAGAAAGGGTTTTTGAACCCTTCGCTTTACCTTGCCCGTGGGGTGGGTAACGAAGATGGCAAACGTCAGTTTCAACCGCAAACGCGCAAAACTCAAGCAGGTCCTCGGCATCAGGGCCCGGCTTGCATTGCTCGCGGTGATTCTGGTCGCGCCCTTGATGCTCGAGCGGATCCGCTCGCTCGAAGACACCCGCACCAAGCAGATCGCGCAGGCTGCGGCCGAATTCACCACCGTCGCACGGCACAGCGCCGATGCGCAGCGTGAGGTGATCTCGTCGGTCGAGACCATCCTGAAATCGGAAGCCTTCATCCGCGCCTCCGCCGGCGGCGTCAGCAAGAGCTGCGACGTGCTGCGCGCGAGCCTGCCGACGAGCCTGCCTTGGATCCGCACGCTGCTGATCGCCGGCCAAGAGGGCCGCATCCAGTGTGCGACCAACAACATGTATGTCGGTCTCGACCTGTCCGACCGACCCTATTTCCAGCAAGCGCAGCAATCCGGCCGTTTCGTGCTGTCCGACTTCATCCTGTCGCGTCCCGCGCAATCGCCGACCGTCATGGCGGTCTATCCGGTCTCCGCATTCAGCGGCGTCGCCGATGCCGTCGTGCTCGCAACGGTCAATCTCGACTGGATGTCGAAGGTGATGAACAATCTCGGCGGCCGCGTCGGCATCACCGCCGTGCTGGTCGACAGCACCGGCACCGTGCTGGCCGCGCCCGCCGACGAGCACAGCGCGGTCGGACGGCCCCTCGACGACATGCCGCTGATGTCGGCGATCGCCGACATGGCATTGCGCTCCGACCAGGACGAAGGCTCGCTGTCTTTCCTCGCCGCTGACGGCTCGCAGCGCGCGGTCAGCTTCATCCGCATCGCCGGCACCAATGCCCGCCTGATCGCCAGCATCGACGAAGACAAGGTGTCCGCGGCGGTGAGCCGCGACATCCGCACCGCCTATCTCCAGCTCGCTTTCGTCGTGGTGTTCGTGCTGCTCGGCGCGCTGATCGCTGCCGAGAAGCTCGTCATCAAGCCGATCGAAATGCTTGCCGACATGGCCAAGCGACTCGGCGAGGGCGACCTGTCGGCCCGCGCCGCGCGCAAGAGCCTGCCCTCCGAATTCGTGCCGCTGGCGCGCGCCTTCAACGCGATGGCGGCGCAGCTCAGTCAACGCGAGCGCGAGCTGATCGCGACCAACGATCGGCTGACGGTGATGGCCTCGATCGACATGCTGTCGGGGCTCGCCAACCGCCGCGGCTTCCAGAGCCGGCTCGACTTCGAATGGATGAGGGCGCAGCAATATGGCAGCGAGCTCGCGCTGCTGATGATCGACGTCGACCATTTCAAGCTGTTCAACGACACTTACGGCCATCTCGAAGGCGATTCCTGCCTGACGCTGCTCGGCGAGTCGCTGTCTGGCATCGCCGCCGACACGATGGGCTTTGCCGCGCGCTATGGCGGCGAGGAATTCTGCCTCTTGCTGCCGAACACCGACGTGATGCGCGCCGTCGAGATCGGCGAACAGGTGCGCGCGGCCGTGCTGAAGCTCTGCCTGCCGCACATCACCTCGGCCCACATGGTCGTCACCGTTTCAATCGGCGTCGCCGCGACGCGGCCGAACGAGGCCCTGCGTCCTGGCGACCTGATCGAAGCCGCCGACGCTGCGCTCTATGCCGCCAAGCATCGCGGTCGCAACAATGTCGTCGAGCACGGCGTGCAAGCGATCGAGAAAGGCCCGGCGGGCATGATGATTGCGGCGAGCGCCTAGATTCGTGTTGACGCGTTTTCTTGACGCGGACCGGAGTCCATTTCGCTCGAAAACGCTAACCGGCGGCCTCGGCGCGATCGACCTCGTTTTCCGTCACCACGCGATTGCGGCCCCCGCCCTTGGCGAGATAGAGCGCGCGATCGCAGCGCTCGATCAAATCAGCGGTGGTTTCGCCAGGACGATACTGCGCAACACCGATTGAAACCGTGATGTTCGGCAACACCTCACCGGTCGAACGGCGCGTGATGGTGCACTCACCGATCGCGCGCCTGATGCGCTCGGCAATCTCGGTGCATGCTGCGAGATCGGCATCCGGCAACACCGCGATCAGTTCCTCGCCGCCGTAGCGCGCCGGCAGATCCTGCGGGCGGACCTTTTCGCCCAACACCTTCGCCATCAGGCGCAGCACCTGGTCGCCGACACCGTGGCCAAAATTGTCGTTGAACGTCTTGAAGTGGTCGACATCGAGCAAGAGTACGCTGAGCGGCTCGCCCCATTCCGCCATTGTCTGCGCCTTGCGCAGAAATTCATCCAATGCCCGCCGGTTGGCGAGGCCCGTCAGCGTGTCGGTCCGGGCGCGCGCCTCGGATTTGCTGAGCGAATCTCTGATAACATCGAGCTCACGGGTTTTTTCCTCAAAGCCCGCCTCGAGCCGCGTCGCGCGGGTAGCGGCTCGCGCCAGCTCGTTCATGAGCTGGGCAACCAGCGTCTTCGGATCGACGCCGGCCTTGCCCTGGTCGGCAACCTGGCTGATCGCCTGCATCTGGGAATGGTTATCGGCGATCGCGGTCGCCAGAAATTCCTTCGCGGCCCCCATCAGGGCCTGCAGCCGCTCGGACGTCTCGACCACCACGGCGCTCACCTGGGGCGCGATATAGGTCTCGAACAGGTCCTGATTGGTCCTGACGTCGAAGGGACGGTTGTGGTCGATCAGGAGATCAATAGCGTTGCGCAGGTCATTATGACTGCCGGCGTAATACTGGAACCAGATCGCAAAATTGGTCGGTGTCGGCGGAATCCGCTGCTCGGCCATGCTCCGCACCGCCCGTCCGGCGACGGACGCGGCATAGTCGTAGTCGGTATCGTCGAAATCTGAGGCCATGGCCTGACGCAGGTATTGTTGGCGCCAACCTCGCACCGACCCCTTAATCCGATCCCAATAGCCTTGTCCGTATTTTTGCGGAGCAGTATTGCGAGGGGCCGCCCGTGGCGGCAACCCATTGACCCCCCGAGGACTTCTATGGCCTAGTCCGGCCTCTTCAGGCCGCCGAAACCACGAAAACGCAACGATTCCATGACCTCCGAACGCTACAACGCCCGCGACGCCGAACCGCGCTGGCAACGCCAATGGGACGAGCAGGCGATCTTCGTCTCGAAGAACGATGATTCGCGGCCGAAATATTATGTGCTGGAGATGTTCCCCTACCCCTCGGGGCGCATCCATATCGGCCATGTCCGCAACTACACGCTCGGCGACGTGCTGGCCCGCTTCATGCGCGCCAAGGGCTTCAACGTGCTGCATCCGATGGGCTGGGACGCCTTCGGCCTGCCGGCCGAGAACGCCGCCATCGAGCGCAAGGTCGCGCCCAAGGCCTGGACCTACGACAACATCGCCGCGATGAAGAAGCAGCTCCGCTCGATCGGGCTGTCGCTGGACTGGTCCAGAGAATTCGCGACCTGCGATCCCAGCTACTACAAGCATCAGCAGAAGATGTTCCTGGACATGCTCGCCGCGGGCCTCGCAGAACGCGAGAAGCGCAAGCTGAACTGGGATCCGGTCGACATGACCGTGCTCGCCAACGAGCAGGTGATCGACGGTCGCGGCTGGCGCTCGGGCGCCGTTGTCGAACAGCGGGAAATGAGCCAGTGGGTCTTCAAGATCACGAAGTACTCGCAGGAATTGCTATCGGCGCTGGATAGTCTCGACCGCTGGCCCGACAAGGTCAGGCTGATGCAGCGCAACTGGATCGGCCGCTCCGAGGGCCTGTTGATCCGCTTCGCGCTGGATCAGGCGACGACGCCTGAAGGCGAGAGCGAGCTGAAGATTTTCACCACGCGCCCCGACACGCTGTTCGGCGCGAAGTTCATGGCGATCTCGGCGGATCATCCGCTGGCGCAGGCGGCCGCGGCCAAGAACCCTGCTCTTGCGGAGTTCATCTCCGACATCAAGAAAATCGGCACCGCGCAGTCGATCATCGACACCGCGGAGAAGCAGGGCTTCGACACCGGCATCCGCGCGGTGCATCCGTTCGATCCGAGCTGGAAGCTGCCGGTCTATGTCGCCAACTTCGTGCTGATGGAATACGGCACGGGTGCGATCTTCGGCTGCCCCGCGCATGACCAGCGCGACCTCGACTTCGTCAACAAATACGCGCTCGGCAATACGCCGGTCGTCTGTCCCGAGGGCCAGGATCCCAAATCCTTCGTCATCACCGACACCGCCTATGACGGTGACGGTCGCATGATCAATTCGCGCTTCCTCGACGGAATGACCATCGAGCAGGCCAAGGACGAGGTTGCAAAGCGTCTCGAAGGCGAGATGCGCGGCAACGCGCCGGTCGGCGAGCGTCAGGTCAATTTCCGCCTGCGCGACTGGGGCATTTCACGCCAGCGCTATTGGGGCTGCCCGATTCCGGTGATCCATTGTCCGAAGTGCGACGTGGTGCCGGTGCCGGATGACCAGTTGCCAGTGGTGCTGCCAGAGGATGTCAGCTTCGACAAGCCGGGCAACGCGCTCGACCATCATCCGACCTGGAAGCACGTGACCTGTCCGAAATGCGGCGGCAAGGCGCAGCGTGAGACCGACACCATGGACACCTTCGTGGATTCGTCCTGGTATTTTGCGCGCTTCACCGATCCCTGGAACGCGACTGCGCCGACGACACCAGGGGTCGCCAACCGCATGCTGCCGGTCGATCAGTATATCGGCGGTGTCGAGCACGCGATCCTGCACCTGCTCTACAGCCGGTTCTTCACTCGCGCCATGAAGGCGACCGGGCACCTCGCGCTGGATGAGCCGTTCGCCGGCATGTTCACGCAAGGTATGGTGGTGCACGAGACCTACCAGAAGGCCGATGGCACCTGGGTGCAGCCGGCCGAGGTGAAGATCGAGGTCGGCGGCAATGGCCGCCGCGCGACGCTGCTATCGACCGGCGAAGACGTCCAGATCGGCCCGATCGAGAAGATGTCGAAGTCGAAGAAGAACACGGTCGATCCCGACGACATCATTGCGACCTACGGCGCCGACGTTGCCCGCTGGTTCATGCTGTCGGACTCCCCGCCCGACCGCGACGTGATCTGGAGCGATGAGCGCGTCCAGGGTGCCTCGCGCTTCGTACAGCGGCTGTGGCGACTGGTGAACGATGCCGTGGAGGTCAGCAAGACTGCTCCCGCCACCCGGCCGGCGTCCTTCAGCGACGATGCGCTCTTGCTGCGCAAGGCGGCCCACGGCGCGCTGGACAAGGTCACATCAGGCGTCGAGCGGCTGCATTTCAACGTCTGCCTCGCCCATATCCGCGAATTCACCAATACGTTCTCGGAGGTGCTGCAGCGCGCCGGCCAGCCCGCGGCTGACTTGGCTCCAGATTTGGCCTGGGCGATCCGGGAGGCCAGCCAGATCCTGGTCCAGCTGTTCTCCCCGATGATGCCGCATCTGGCCGAGGAGTGCTGGCAGGTTCTGGGCGAGAAGGGGCTGGTTTCGGAGGCCAATTGGCCGCAAATCGAACGCGATTTGCTGATTGAAGACAGTGTGACCCTGGTGGTCCAGGTCAACGGCAAGAAGCGCGGTGAGGTCACGGTTGCAACAGCGGCCCAGAATCCGGAAATCGAGGCTGCCGCTTTGGCCCTTGATGCTGTAAAACTGGCCTTGGACGGCAAGCCCGTCCGCAAGGTGATCATCGTTCCCAAGAGGATCGTGAATGTTGTCGGCTAGGATCCGTATCGCAGCCCGCTTGCTGGCGGTTGCCACACTGGCGGCGCTGACGGCCGGCTGCTTCCAGCCGATGTATGCCGAGCATACCGACGGCACCCCCGGCCTGCGTGAAAAGCTCATGGGGGTCGACCTGCCGCCGATCTCGAAGGCGAACGCCTCGCGCGAGGCTCGCGTAGGCGTCGAGATCCGCAACGCCCTCGCCTTCAAGCTCTACGGCTCGGCGACCGGCATGCCGCCGACGCACCGGCTCGATATCCGCTTCACCACGAGCAAATCGTCGCTGATCGTCTCTGCCCTGACCGGCCTGCCGACCAGTGAAAACTACGGCATCGACTGCCAATACAACCTGACCGAAGTTGCGACCGGCAAGTCTGTGATGAGCGGTTCCACGTTCTCGCGTGTCTCCTACGACATGCCCGGCTCGTATCAACGCTTCGCCCGCAACCGCGCGATACGCGACGCGGAGGATCGTGCCGCCAACGAGATCGCCGAGAACATCAACACAAGGCTCGCCGCGTTCTTCACCGCGGGCTCGTAGTTCATTTCCCGCTTGAGGCCCGATGGTCGCGCTGCGCGGAAAAGAGATCGATGCCTTCCTCGCGCGTCCCGACGCGGGCCGTCCGATCATCCTGCTTTATGGTCCCGATGCCGGCCTCGTGCGTGAGCGCGCCGACGCGTTGATTGCGTCCGCCGTCGACGACCCCAATGACCCCTTCTCGCTGGTGAAGCTCGACGGCGACGAGTTGTCCGCCGAGCCGTCGCGCCTGGTCGACGAGGCCATGACCGTGCCGCTGTTCGGCGGCCGCCGCGCCATTCGCGTCCGCGCCGGCTCGCGGAGCTTTGCCGCCGGCATCGACACGCTGGCCGAGATGAGCGTGAGGGATTGCCGCATCGTGATCGAGGCCGGCGAGCTGCGCCCGGAATCGCCGCTGCGCAAGACCTGCGAAAAGGCCCGGACCGCCGTCGCGATCGGCTGCTACCCCGACACCGAACGCGACCTTGCAAAATTGATGGAGGATGAGCTCCGCATTGCGAACTTGCGCATTACGCAGGACGCCCGCGCGGCATTGATGTCGTTCCTCGGCGGCGACCGCCAGGCCTCGCGCAACGAGCTGCGCAAGCTCACGCTCTACGCTCATGGCAAGGGCGAAATCACGCTGGACGACGTGACGTCCGTCGTCGCGGATGCGTCCGAGCTCAAGCTCGATCCGATCGTCGACGGCGCTTTCGCCGGGCGGCCCGACATCGTCGAGACCGAATTCGCAAAGGCCATGGTCGCCGGCACCTATCCGGGCGTGATCATCTCGGCCGCGCAGCGCCAGGCCGCATGGCTGCACAAATCCGCGCTCGCCATCGCCGACGGCCAGCCTGCCTCCGCCGTGCTGGACGGCGGCTTTCCGCGGCTGCATTTTTCACGAAAGCCCATGGTCGAAACGGCGCTGCGCAATTTCAGCGTGGCAAGGCTCGCCGCCATCATCGAGCAGCTCGCGGCCGCCGCGCTCGACACCCGCAAACAATCGACGCTCGCCGCCGCGATCGCCCAACGCACGCTGATGGCGATCGCCGCGAATGCAAGGCGGCGGGGGTAACTGCGCCAACGTCGTCCTGGCGAAGGCCGGGACGACACTGGGCGCGTGGCGAATTGCCCGATTCACCACACACACGATGGTTGACTAGTCCTGTCTACAGCCCGCCCTTCGCGAGCCGCTTCATCACCTCGTCGAGCTGATCGAGGTTGCGGTAGTTGATCTGGACCGAGCCGCCGGGGTCGCGGTGATTGACTGTCACCTTGAGGCCGAGCGCGTCGCTGACGCGCTTTTCGAGATCGATCGTATCGGGGTCCTTTTCCTTGGCCCCGGTGGCGCGCGGCTTTTGCGGCTTGCGCTCCGGTACGCCCTCTTCGTGCGCGAGCGCTTCGGCCTGTCGGACGTTGAGACCCTCCGCAACGATCCGCTTGGCGGCGGCGAGCGGATCCGGCACGCCGATCAGCGCGCGGGCGTGGCCTGCGGTCAGCTCGCCGGTGGCGATGAAGGCCTGCACCTCGGCCGGCAACTTGGTCAGCCGCATCATGTTGGCGACATGGCTGCGGCTCTTGCCGACAACCTTGGCGATGTCGTCCTGGCTGCGTTTGAACTCGTTGGCGAGCGCGTGATAGCCCTGCGCCTCTTCCATCGGGTTGAGGTCTTCACGCTGCACGTTCTCGACGATCGCGAATTCCAGCGCATCGCTGTCGCTGATGTCGACCGGCACGATCGGCACTTCATGCAGCCCCGCCATCTGCGAAGCGCGCCAGCGTCGCTCGCCGGCGATGATCTCGAAGCGATCCTGCGCGCCCTTGACGGGGCGCACCACGATCGGCTGGATCACGCCGTGCTGCTTGATGGACTCCGAGAGCTCCTTGAGCTCGGTGTCCGAAAACGTGCGGCGCGGGTTGCGCGGATTGGCCTTGATGAATTCGATCGGCACCTTGCGCTGCGCGCGCGGACGATCGACGTGCTGGGCTTCGCCGCCGACATCACCGATCAGACTTGCAAGACCCCGGCCCAGTCGCGAACGCGCTTCATCGGCCATCGCCAGCTCCCTTGGATTCACGTTAGCGTACTCCGGACTTGAAATTCAAATCGTAGGGTGGGTTAGCGCAGCGTAACCCACCATTGCTTCGCTCGAGGCGGCAGACGTAGGTGGGTTACGCCTTCGGCTAACCCACCTACGGACCTACGGCACCGTCAATGCGTGACGCGCAGCTCGCGCTCGCGCTGGATCACTTCGGTGGCGAGCCGCAAGTAAGCTTCGCTGCCCACGCATTTGAGATCGTACACCAGCACCGGCTTGCCGTAGGACGGCGCTTCCGAAATGCGCACGTTGCGTGGGATCATGGTCTTGTAGACCTTCTCGCCCATGAACTGGCGGACGTCCGCGACGACCTGGTTCGAGAGGTTGTTGCGTGAGTCGAACATGGTCAGCACGATACCGTGGATCGACAGGTTCGGATTGAGCGTCGAACGCACCTGCTCCACCGTCTGGAGCAATTGCGACAGACCTTCGAGCGCGAAGAACTCGCATTGCAGCGGCACCAGGATCGCGTCCGACGCGGCCATCGCATTCACCGTGAGCAGATTGAGCGAGGGCGGGCAGTCGATCAGCACATAGGTGTAATCGGCATAGGGCGAGACGTTGTTGTTGAGCGAGGCGATCGCATCGCGCAACTTGAAGGCGCGGCCGGCGGTGGTGCCGAGCTCGAGCTCGAGGCCGGAGAGATCCATGGTCGAGGGCGCGATGTGCAACCGCGGCACCGCGGTCGACACGACGGCCTCGCGCAGAGGGGCTTCGCCGATCAGCACGTCATAGGTCGAGCAGGAGCGGTTGCGGCGATCGATGCCGAGACCGGTCGAGGCATTGCCCTGCGGATCGAGGTCGACGATCAGGACGCGCTCGCCGATCGCGGCGAGTGCCGTTCCGAGATTAATCGCTGTGGTTGTTTTTCCCACGCCGCCCTTCTGATTCGCCAGAGCCAGGATGCGCGGATGGCCATGCGGCACGTCAGCTTTTTCTCGGTCAGCTTTTTCCTGGGCGCCCTGGTCTTGCTGCGGCTCGTCAATCACGGTCATCGAAATTCCCCAACTCAACCCCTGAGCGCCTCACCCGCGCCGTTCAACTGAAGTCAGCTCGACGATCCAACCGTCGCCCGTCCGGCTTCGGTGGAGTTGCGGCTGAATATTCCAATATCTAGCGGCTTCGGTCAATTCAGCCTCTACATCTTGACCCTTGAGAAACAACGCCTTTGCGCCCTGGCGCGTCAGCGGCTCCGCAAAGCCGATGAGTTGATGTAGCGGAGCCAGCGCGCGTGCGGTGACGCAATCGACGGGGCCGGTGATTCTATCCACATTATCCCCGATCTCAGCGAGATGTACGACTCCCGGAGATGTGGTGACGCGAACGGCTTCGCGCAAAAACGCGGCCTTCTTGGCGATTCGCTCGACGAGATGGACCTTCGCACCCGGAGTCCCGGCCATGGCGCAGGCGAGGACCACGCCGGGAAAGCCGCCGCCGCTGCCGAGATCGGCCCAGCGTTTGGCCGTTGGCGCGAGATCGACGAGCTGAAGCGAATCGGCGATATGCCGGGTCCAGAGGGTCGGCAGGGTCGAGGGCGCGACCAGATTGGTCTTGACCTGCCACTCCCTGAGCAGCGCGATGTAGCGGTCGAGCCTCGCCTCCGTTTCGTGCGAAACAGGGGCGAGCCTCAAGGCCGCGCGCTTGTCGGCCGCGATGATCCTGTCGAGCGCCTGATCATTGGCGCTGGCCTTGTCGATCTTCGGCTGGACTGGCGCCGGATGGGACCGACCGGGGGTGCCCTCACCTGCTCCGGGTCGTCGCGTTAGCGGTCTATCGCCGCCCGGTCCGCGTTGTTTCACGTGAAACGCCTATGCGATTGCTTTGGAGGTCTTCCGTGCCTCGCGGCGGAGATAAGCCGCGAGGATGCCGAGGGCCGCCGGCGTCATGCCGTCGATCCGCCCGGCCTGGCCGACCGTGAACGGCCGCGCCTTCTCCAGCTTGGCGCGGACTTCATTGGAGAGACCGGGGACCTGGCTGTAATCGACCTCCGACAGCACCATGCCCTCGTCGCGCCGGAACGCTTCGACGTCGGCGCTCTGGCGCTCCAGATAGACGTCGTACTTGGCGTCGATCTCCAGGTGGGTGGCGATCACAGGATCAATGGCTGATAGCTCCGGCCAGATCGCACGAACCTGACTCCAGCCGACCTCAGGATAGGCCATCAGCTCGAACGCCGAGCGGCGCTGGCCGTCCCGGTTGAGGGAGAGCCCATGCTTGATGGCCTCGTTCGGGGTGATGGTCAGGGACTTCGAGAGATTCCGGGCGGCATTCAGAGCGTCCATCTTGGTGCGATGGTGCCTGATACGGGCGCTGCCGACACAGCCCAGCGCGATCCCCTTCTCGGTCAGGCGCTGATCGGCGTTGTCGGCCCGCAAAGTCAGTCTGTATTCGGCTCGCGAGGTGAACATCCGATAGGGCTCGGTGATCCCTCTCGTGACGAGGTCGTCGATCATCACGCCGAGATAGCCGTCCGCACGGTCGAACACGGTGAGCGCCGCCCCGCTGGCGGCAAGCGCCGCGTTGAGGCCGGCGACGATGCCCTGGCCAGCGGCTTCCTCGTAGCCGGTGGTGCCGTTGATTTGCCCAGCCAGGAACAGACCACGCAGGCGCTTGGTCTGGAGAGTCGGATCGAGCTCCCGGGGATCGATATGGTCGTATTCGATGGCGTAGCCCGGACGGACCATCTTCACCTGCTCGAGGCCAGGGATGCTGGCGAGGATCGCGAGCTGGACCTCCTCTGGGAGCGAGGTCGAGATGCCGTTGGGATAGACGGTGGTATCGTCGAGACCTTCCGGCTCCAAGAAGATCTGGTGACCGTCGCGGTCGCCGAAGCGAACGATTTTGTCCTCGATCGAGGGGCAATAGCGCGGACCGGAGCTTTTGATCTGGCCGGAATACATCGGGGAGCGATGAACATTGGCCCGGATCACCTCATGGGTCGCCGAGGTCGTCCGGGTGATGCCGCACTGGATCTGCGGCGTCGTGATCCGGTCGGTCATCACCGAGAACGGCTCCGGCGGCTCGTCTCCGGGCTGCATCTCGACCGCGGACCAGTCGATGGTGGAGCCGTCCAGACGCGGCGGCGTCCCGGTCTTGAGCCGTCCGAGGGTGAAGCCGGCGCGCTCAAAGGACCTCGAAAGACCCATCGCCGGCGCCTCGCCGACCCGGCCGGCGGGCCAATTCTTCTCGCCGAGATGGATCAGACCACGCAAGAAAGTACCCGTCGTGACCACAACGGCCCCTGCCCGAAGCTCCCGGCCTTCAGCCAGACGCAGTCCCGTGACCCGGCCATCGACCACGATCAGCTCATCGGCCTCGCCTTCGATCACGGACAGACCCGTGGTCTCCCGGATCGTGGCCTGCATGGCGGCCGCGTAAAGCTTCCGGTCGGCCTGGGCCCGGGGGCCGCGAACGGCTGGACCCTTGCGGCGGTTGAGCACCCGGAACTGGATGCCGCCGGCGTCGCCGACACGCCCCATCAGACCGTCGAGAGCATCGACTTCGCGGACCAGATGCCCCTTGCCGAGACCGCCGATGGCCGGATTGCAGGACATCGCGCCCACCGTCGAGAAGCGGTGCGTCACCAGGGCCGTCGCAGCCCCCATCCGTGCGGCCGCAGCTGCGGCCTCACAGCCGGCATGGCCGCCGCCAATGACGATGACGTCGAAACTATCCTGCTCTGATCGCATAGGCGGACTTCTAGCCCAGAGGCGGGAAACCCGGAAGCGGAAACTGGGTCGCGAGGATGTTTCACGTGAAACGGGGTGGCCACGGGGACCCAAGCGGCATCGCGAAAACAACCCCATGCACAGTAGGAGTTCGCTGGCTTGGCCGCTGTTTCACGTGAAACGATCAGGACGCCTTATCGCCGTTTCACGTGAAACAGATCCACGATCGCTTCGTCGCAGAGGCTCCCGCGATGACAGGGCTCCGGTCCTGGGGGGGGTCACGTGAAACAGGCGCGCTTCATTGTTTCACGTGAAACGCAAGCAATGGAACAAGTCCTAGTTCTACATTGAAGAACTAACGCTACTTCCCGATGCAGAATTTCTGGAAGATAGCGCCGAGGACGTCCTCGACGTCCACCCGCCCGAGCAGCCGGCCAAGGGCATAGGCGGCCGCACGCAATTCTTCGGCGGCCAACTCTTCGCCCTCTTCTACAAGCTCCAGGCTCCGGCGCAAGCTGATCGCGGCCTGGCTCAACAGATCGCGCTGGCGGGCCCGAGTCACCATTCCGCCCTCGGTGGTTCCAAAGAAATCAGAGGCGAATCTGACGAGGGCATCGACCAGCTCGGCGATGCCATCGCCGCGGCTCGCCGAGATAGCGAATTCACCGCGCGACCCAGTTCCGCCCAAATCGACCTTGTTGCGCACGATCCAGACCGCTCCGTCCGACCGATCGCCGTCTCCGGATTTCCGAAGCGACCGCAGCGCCTGCGGATCGGCGGGGCACGCTCCCTCCACCAGCCACAGCACCAGGTCAGCGTCGTCGGCCCGGGCTCGCGCGCGGCGCACGCCTTCCTGCTCGACGGGGTCGTCGGTCTCGCGAATACCGGCCGTGTCGATGACGGTGACCGGGTAGCCGTCGAGATCGAGCTGCACCTCGATCACGTCGCGCGTGGTGCCGGCGTGCGGCGAGACGATCGCGACCTCGCGGCGGGCGAGCTGATTCATGAGCGTCGACTTGCCCACATTCGGCTCGCCCGCGATCGCGACCACCAGACCGTCGCGCAGACGTTCAGAATGTCCCTGTGCCGCAAGGACTTTTGCTACTTCATCGTGCAGCGCCTCGATCGCCCTCACCGCCGGCGCCAGCAATTCCGCGGGCACATCGCCTTCATCGGAAAAATCGATTCCCGCCTCGATCAGCGCCGACGCTTCGATGATGCGCTCGCGCCAGTCGCGCGCACGGTGGCCCAGCAAGCCCTGCAACTGGCGTAGCGCCTGACTGCGCTGGCGATCAGTGTCGGCATGAATGAGATCGTCGAGCCCCTCGGCCTCAGTGAGATCAAGTTTGCCGTTCTCGAACGCGCGCCGCGTGAACTCGCCAGGCTCTGCCGCGCGTGTATTCGGAATAGAAGAAATTGCATCGAAGAGCGCGGCGAGCACCGCGCGTCCGCCATGGACGTGGACTTCAGCCACATCCTCGCCGGTCGCGCTGGCCGGCCCTGGAAACCAGAGCACGACCGCATCATCGATCGGCTGACCCGTGCCGTCGCGGAGCAAGCGGCGGCTCGCTTGTCGCGGCGACGGCAGCTGGCCTGCGAGCGACGTCAGCACCAGCCCGGCCTGGGGACCGGAGACGCGCACCAGGGCGATCGCGCTCGGCGGTCGGCCGGACGACAGCGCAAAGATGGTCTGGTCTCTCGGATGCATGGCCTATTTGTCCGGCTGGCCAGGAAAAGGCAAACGGCTCGTTCCGGGTCCTTCCAACGAACATTTTGCTGCGGTCTGACCCGCAACACAGTCTATATTGCACTGCAATATAATCTTCGGATTTTGCTGCGAAATTCCGAACCCAAACCAATTTCGGCCGACCAGAAGTCAATCAAAATATAAATATATCAACACCTTATGGGAATGTCGTATTCTTGGCCGATGCATCAGTCATGCTGCACTTTCGCTGCAGCAAAGCCGCACAACAAAAAGGGCGCCCGAAGGCGCCCTCTGATGTCTCGGCTGCACCCTGGCTCAGGTGTTCATGGAGTCGAAGAACTCCGAATTGCTCTTGGTCGAGCGCAGCTTGTCGAGCAGGAAGTCGATCGCGTCCATCGTGCCCATCGGGTTGAGGATACGGCGGAGCACGTACATCTTCTTGAGCACCTGCGGATCGGTGATGAGCTCCTCCTTGCGGGTGCCGGAGCGCGAGATGTCGATCGCCGGGAAGGTCCGCTTGTCCGAGACTTTGCGGTCGAGGATGAGCTCCGAGTTACCGGTGCCCTTGAACTCTTCGAAGATGACTTCGTCCATGCGGCTGCCGGTATCGACCAGCGCGGTCGCGATGATGGTCAGCGATCCGCCCTCCTCGATGTTACGCGCGGCGCCGAAGAAGCGCTTCGGGCGCTGCAGCGCGTTGGCGTCGACACCACCGGTCAGCACCTTGCCTGACGACGGCACGACGGTGTTGTAGGCGCGGCCGAGGCGCGTGATCGAATCGAGCAGGATGACGACGTCGCGGCCGTGCTCGACGAGGCGCTTGGCCTTCTCGATCACCATCTCGGCGACCTGGACGTGACGCACCGCCGGCTCGTCGAAGGTCGACGACACGACCTCGCCCTTCACCGAACGCTGCATGTCAGTGACTTCTTCCGGACGCTCGTCGATCAGCAGCACGATCAGATAGCAATCGGGATGATTGGCTGTGATCGAATGCGCGATGTTCTGCATCAGCACGGTTTTACCCGTGCGCGGCGGCGCGACGATCAGCGCGCGCTGGCCTTTGCCGATCGGGGCCACGATGTCGATCACGCGTGCGGACAGGTCTTTCCGCGTCGGATCGTCGATTTCCATGCGGAAACGCTGATTCGGAAACAGCGGCGTGAGGTTGTCGAAATTGACCTTGTGCTTGGCCTTTTCCGGATCCTCGAAATTGAGCGTGTTGACCTTCAGCAGCGCGAAATAGCGCTCGCCCTCCTTCGGGCTGCGGATATGGCCTTCGATGGTGTCGCCGGTGCGCAGGCCGAAGCGGCGGATCTGCGAGGGCGAAACGTAGATATCGTCCGGGCCCGGCAGATAATTGGCATCGGGCGAGCGGAGAAAGCCGAAGCCGTCGGAGAGCACCTCGACGACGCCCTGGCCGACAATGTCGGTCTCTGCGAGTGCGAGCTGCTTGAGGATGGCGAACAACAGCTCCTGCTTGCGCATGGTGCTGGCATTCTCGACCCCATTCTCCTCCGCGAACGAGACGAGCTCGGCCGGCGTTTTGGACTTGAGGTCTTCGAGTTTGATTTCCCGCATTGGGGTGGTCCTGTGGGGTAACCTTGGGAGGGGGTGCGAGGAGGCTCTGAAATGCGGACGTCAGAAGATAAGGTCCGCAGGTCTGGCAAGGTTAAGTGCCGGTGGGGGCTTCAAACCTGATGCGGTGTCCGGCCTTCAAAAAGCTCGGACACAACCACATCCGCCTGCGTTGGGTGGGATATCGACAATATAGAAAATCGCTTTCCACTCCGCAAGCCGAAGCTCTGAGCGATCGTTCACGTTTCCTGCCTCAAATCTTGCCTAGAATGGCTTCACGATCACCATGATGACGATGATGATCATCAGGACGGTCGGCACCTCATTGATACCACGGAAGAATTTCTGACTGTGGGGGCGCCGGTCAGCGGCGAAGTCCTTGAGCCAGCGGGAAAAAAAGCCGTGGACCGCGGACAGCGCCAGCACCATTGCCAGTTTTACGTGCAGCCAGCCGAATGTGAACCAGTGACCGGCCCAGGCGAGATAAAGCCCGGCGAGCCAGGTGACGATCATGGCGGGGTTGATGATCGCCTTGAGCAGGCGGCGTTCCATCACCTTGAAGGTTTCCGACTGTTTCGAGCCGATCTCGGCCTCGCAGTGATAGACGAACAGCCTGGGGAGATAGAGCATGCCGGCCATCCAGGAGATGACCGCGATCACGTGCACCGCCTTGATCCAGAGATAGAGGTCTTCAAACATGTGCGGCGTCCGACTTTGCGCTCAGCTGCTCGGCGAGCTGGGGATAGTAAGAACTCGTTAAGGTCTCACCTGCACACATATCCGTCCGTAGCGCCTTCCTCAAATCTAGAATCTTAGATTCTTAAAGGTTTGAGTCTGAGTGACCGTGGATTGGGCTCACACAACGCCCTCCACGCGTTCGCCCCCGCTTGTTCACATCCGTCAACATGTCCGCGCCGGTTCCCGCTGGGCCGGATAAATGGTCCTGACACAAAGGCTTGCGGATTTCTGTCCGCATCCTATCAAGAGGGTTGTCCGCACAATCCCGCTTCTATCTCGACGGCCCGCCGGACTTGTTCTGACGGGCAGCGGTGTGAAGAAAATTGGCACTTGTCCCGCCCCTGGTGTCGCGCAACCCTTTCCGAGCGGTTAAGCTCCACAGAAATCCACAAACCACACCGCCCCCATACAAAGAGTTTTTGTGCCGACCTCGAGCAATTATTTCCATCTGCACCTCGTCTCCGACTCCACCGGTGAGACCCTGATTACGGTCGCGCGTGCCGTCGCCGCGCAGTACGCGAATGTCACGCCGGTCGAGCATGTTTATCCGCTGGTGCGCAGCCAGAAGCAGCTCGACCGCGTTCTCGACGAGATCGAGGAAGCGCCCGGCATCGTGCTGTTCACGCTGCTGGAGAAGGATCTGGTGTCCCGGCTTGAGGACAAGTGCAAGAACATCAATGTTCCGAGCCTGTCGATCATCGGCCCGGTCATGCAATTGTTCGAAGCCTATCTCGGGGCTGCGACCACGGGGCGCGTCGGCGCACAGCACGTGCTCAACGCCGAATATTTCAAGCGCATCGATGCGCTGAACTACACGATGATCCATGACGACGGGCAGCATGTCGAAGGGCTCGAGGAAGCCGACGTCGTGCTGGTCGGCGTGTCTCGCACCTCGAAAACACCGACGTCGATCTATCTCGCCAACCGCGGCATCCGCACCGCCAATGTGCCGCTGGTTCCGGGCATACCCGTGCCGTCCCAGCTGGAGACATTGACGAGGCCGCTGGTGGTGAGCCTGCACGCGACGCCGGAGCGCTTGATTCAGATCCGGCAGAACCGCCTGCTCTCGATGGGCGCCGAATCCGGATCCGGCAGCGACACCTATACCGACAGGCAGTCGGTCACCGAGGAGGTCGCGTTCGCGCGCAAGCTGAGCGCCAAGCACGATTGGCCGCTGCTGGACGTCACGCGGCGCTCGATCGAGGAAACCGCCGCGGCGATCATGAAGCTCTACAGCGATCGTCAGCGTAATCGGCCCTCAGAATAGCTTGTGACATGGGTCTATGGCGCGGCAAAACTCCGTTAATCCTGGCTTCGCAAAGCAGTGCGCGAAAAATGCTGCTGGCCAATGCCGGGCTCGAATTCAGGGCGATCACGGCCGACGTCGATGAACGCCAAATTCAGGCGAATTCGGAACTGTCCAACCCGCGCGAGGTCGCCCTGCTGCTGGCGCGCGAAAAAGCAACGGCCGTCTCGGCGCATCATTCTGGAAGCTATGTGATTGGCGCCGACCAGACTCTGGCGCTCGGTGATCGTCTTTTCAACAAGCCCGCAGGCCGTGCGCAGGCCCTGGCGCAACTGCGTGATCTCGCCGGCAACAGTCATGAGCTGAATTCGGCCGTGGCGGTGGCTCATGACGGCAAGATTGTCTTCGAGGATGTCTCGGTCGCTCGCATGACCATGCGAGAGATGACCGAGGCCGAACTTTCAGCCTATCTCGACGCCGCCGGCGATGCGGTCACCACCAGTGTCGGCGCCTATCAGCTCGAAAGGCTCGGCATCCATCTGTTCGAGCGGATCGAGGGCGATCATTTCACCGTTCTCGGCCTGCCGCTGTTGCCGCTGCTTGCGTTCCTGCGGAGCAAGCGGCTCATTGCGATGTGACTGACAAGGATGGTCTTGCGCTGATGCGGATCCTCGGACTGACTGGCTCGATCGGGATGGGCAAATCCACCACTGCGAAATTGTTCGCGGAGGCCGGCGTGCCCGTCTACGACGCCGATGCGGCCGTCCACCAGCTCTACGAAGGCGAGGCCGTGCCGGCGATCGAGGCCGCCTTCCCCGGCACCACTGATAACGGCAAGGTCGACCGGCCCAAACTGTCCGCCCGTGTGGTGCACGACCCCGCCGCGATCAAGCAGCTCGAGCAGATCGTCCATCCGATGCTCGGCGCCTCCCGGCAAAAATTCTTTGCGGATGCGGAGGCCGCCAAGGCGCCGGTCGTGGTTCTCGACATCCCGCTGCTGTTCGAAACCGGTGGCGAGAAGCGGGTCGATGCCGTCGTCGTGGTCTCGACCTCGGCCGAGATACAGCGCGAGCGCGTGCTGGCGCGGGGAACCATGGACGAGGCCAAGTTAGAGGCCATCATTGCCAAGCAGATGCCCGACGCCGAAAAGCGCAAGCGGGCGGATTTCGTCGTGGATACCTCGCGCGGACTCGAGCCTGTGCGCGCGCAAATCACGCACATCCTGAGCGAGGTCGTTAAGATGCCGCAGCGGCGGGCCTGATTCGCCGGCTTCCACGGCTCCCTGCACGGCACCTCAGATCATGCGTGAAATCGTTCTCGATACCGAAACCACCGGCCTCGATCCCCTGCGCGGCGATCGTCTGGTCGAAATCGGCTGCGTCGAGATCTTCAACCGCATGCCGACGGGACAGACGTATCACGTCTATATCAACCCCGAGCGGGACATGCCGGCGGAAGCCTTCGCCGTGCACGGGCTGTCGGCCGAATTCCTCTCGACCAAGCCGCTGTTCCACGAGGTGGCCGACGAGTTCCTGGCGTTCATCGGCGATGCGCCGCTGGTGATCCACAACGCTTCGTTCGACATCAGCTTCATCAATGCCGAGCTCGACCGGATCCAGCGTGCGCCAATTCCGCGCGAGCGGCTGGTCGACACGCTGCTGCTGGCGCGGCGCAAACATCCCGGCGTGTCGAACCGGCTCGACGATCTCTGTTCGCGCTATTCGATCGACAATTCACGCCGTACCAAGCACGGCGCGTTGCTCGACTCCGAGCTTCTGGCTGAGGTTTATGTCGATCTGGTCGGGGCGCGGCAGTCGCAGCTGCTGCTCGCATCGGAGACCCAGGACATTCGCGTCAATGCCGCCGGCGATGCGCCGCGGCGGCAGCGGCCGATAGCCCTTGCGCCGCGGGTGTCGGATGCCGAGCGGGAGGCCCATCGAGCCTTCATTGCAACCATGGGCGAAAAGGCGATCTGGAACGAATATCTCGCCGCTCCAGTCGCCTCTCCGGCTGGCTAGATCGGCAGATCAGGCCTGGCCGGACTGACCCTGGGCGGCCATCTGCCGCTCCATGTTCTGGCGATAGAGACCGACGAAGTCGACCGGATCCAGCATCAGCGGCGGGAACCCGCCGTCGCGCACGGCGGTCGCGATGATCTCGCGGGCGAACGGGAACAGCAGGCGCGGGCATTCGATCATGACCAGCGGGTGCAGATTCTCTTTCGGCACATTGGCGATGCGGAACACGCCGGCATAGGCCAGCTCGAACGAGAACATCACCTTGCCCGCGGACTCGGCCTTGCCCTCGACCGACAGCGTCACCTCGAACTCGGTTTCGCTGAGGTTGTTGGCGTTGACATTGATCTGGATGTTGATCTGGGGCGGCTGGCTCTGCTGCTGGAGCGAGCTCGGCGCGTTCGGATTTTCGAACGACAGGTCCTTGGTATATTGCGCCAGCACATTGAGCTGGGGAGCCTGGGCCGCCTCGGGAGGGGTGCCGTTACCGTTGGTCATCAAAGTCTCTCCTTACCCGATTGGGGCTGAATTTCGCGGCGGTTGGCTAACATAGGGCCGCCTCATTCCACAAGGACGAACGGCGCCGGAGGATCGATCCCGGCCCCATCAACGACTGTGACGTTTGAACCGGCCCGGACGCCAAATCGCACGTTAAACGCTTGAAGATGCGCGATTTCCGCTCACGATCGGGTTTCCCCTTAAGGATAAAACGCGCTACACTTGCCGCTGTGCCAAAAGGCGCCATTGGCCGGGCCAGATTTCGTGCCTACATCCCGCGGACGAGACGCGCGGGCCAAAAATGGTGATGTCATCTTGCCGTTCCGGTATGGAACGGTCTACTGGCCGGATTGATTTTCCCGGCAGCGACCCCAAAGAAGCCTTGGCCCAAGGATTTGGGTAAAGACCAGAAAGCGATACGACGTGGACATCTACACCATCATCTTCCTTGCGCTGGCGGTCTTTATTTTCCTGCGGCTGCGTAGCGTGCTGGGGCAGCGGACGGGCAATGAGCGGCCGCCGTTCGACCGCACGGCCCGCAATGCGCTGGGTGGTGCGCCGGACAAGAACGTCGTGACCATGCCCGGCAAGGTCATCGATCAGGCGCCGCTGGCGCCGACGGCCGAGCCGACCCCGCCTTCAGACCGTTGGAAGGGCCTGACCGAGCCTGGTACCGCGCTGGCTCAGGGGCTCGACGCCATCGTCGAACGGGATTCCACCTTCGATCCGCGCCACTTCCTGTCCGGCGCCCGCGGCGCCTATGAGATGATCGTGCTCGCCTTTGCCAATGGCGATCGCCGCTCGCTGCGCGACCTGCTCTCCTCGGAGGTCTATGAAAGCTTCGACACCGCGATCAAGGACCGCGAGAAGAACGAGCAGAAGACCGAGACGCGCTTCGTGTCGATCGACAAGGCTGAACTGGCCGGCGCCGAGCTGCGCGATCGCACGGCGCAGCTGACCGTGCGTTTCGTCTCGCAGATGATCTCGGTCACCCGTGACAAGTCCGGCAACATCGTCGACGGCAATCCCGACAAGGTCGCCGACATCACTGACATTTGGACTTTCGCCCGCGACACCACCTCTCGCGATCCGAACTGGAAGCTGGTTGGCACCGGAAGCGCGAATTAATATCTTCCTGAAGAACGGCGCGACGGCGCTTTGCGCAGGCCTCGTCGTGCTGGCTTCGTTTACGCTTGGCGCCGAGGCTGCGCGGCGTCACTACCGCAGCCATCATCATCACGCCCCTGAAGTCGCCGCGATCCCGCCGCGTGCGCTGCCTTATCCGCGGCTGCCGCTCCCGTTCGAAATTCCCGGCGCGCAATATCTGCCGCTGACCTGGGCCGACGTGAAGGGCTGGAGTGACGACGATCATCTCGCCGCCTACAAGACGTTTCGTGCCAGCTGCCGGTCGATCAATGCGCAGAGCGGCGCGCCCGAGCCCAACTCTCTTGAACACAAGGGGCTTGAACCAAAGGCGCTGGGCGGCTCGCTGAGCGAACCCTGCCGCGCCACCAAGTCGCGCGAGCCTGTAGACGACGCCAGCGCGAAGGCGTTCTTCGAAGAAAACTTTTCGCCGTTGCGGATATCGCGCCTCGGCGAGCCCGATGGTTTCGTCACCGGCTATTACGAGCCGGTGCTGGAGGGATCCCGGACCCAGACCGAAATCTACAACGTGCCGGTCTATCGCCGCCCCTCGAACCTGTTCGTGCGCGGCTTCAATCAAGCCTCCGTCAGCCTGCCCAACAAGGGGCCCGTGTATCGCAAGATCGGCCGCCGCAAGCTCGTGCCCTATTACGACCGCGGCGAGATCGAGGACGGCAAGATCGCCGGCCGCGGACTGGAGATCGCCTGGCTGAAGGATCCGACCGATCTCTTGTTCGCCCAGATCCAGGGCTCGGCGCGGATCAAGTTCGACGACGGCTCAACCGTCAGGCTCAATTACGATTCCTATAACGGCTATCCCTACACGGCAGTCGGGCGCATCCTGATCGAGCGCGGCATCATTCCGAAGGAAGAGATGTCGATGCAGAAGATCAGGGAGTGGATGGCGCAAAACCCCGATGGCGCCAAGGAGCTGCGGCGGCAGAATCGCTCCTACATCTTCTTCCACGAGGTCAATCTGTCCGACAAGGACGAGGCGGTCGGTGCGCAGG
Source organism: Bradyrhizobium guangzhouense (assembly GCF_004114955.1). Classification (NCBI taxonomy): domain Bacteria; kingdom Pseudomonadati; phylum Pseudomonadota; class Alphaproteobacteria; order Hyphomicrobiales; family Nitrobacteraceae; genus Bradyrhizobium; species Bradyrhizobium guangzhouense. The sequence goes on along the minus strand of NZ_CP030053.1, from coordinate 252,929 downwards.
GCATTCCGCTGACCGCCGGCCGCTCGATCGCGGTCGACAAATCGCTGCATGTCTACGGCACGCCGTTCTTCATCGAAGGCGAACTGCCGATCGAGTCCGACCGCGCCAAGACGCCGTTCCATCGTTTGATGATCGCACAGGACACCGGCTCGGCCATCATCGGGCCTGCCCGCGCCGATCTCTATTTTGGTGCGGGCGCTGACGCCGGTCGTGTCTCGGGCCGGCTGCGCCACCCCATGCATTTCGTGATGCTGGTGCCGAAGAGCCTCGATCCCGCCACGCGCGCAGCCAAGCTGCCGGTGCCGGATCCGCGCCCGTCGGAGAAGATCGCAAAGCTGTTTCCGCAAGCACCCGCAGCGAAGCCGGTCGCATCAGCCGCCGCGACCGGCAATGACGAGACTGTTGCCGTTGCGAGCCCGGTGCCGCTGCCGGCGCCGCGTCCTATGATAGAACCTGTCCGCGAACCGCGCAGGCACATGAAAATACGTCCCCACCAGCAATGAAGCGATCGTCCCGTCCGCCCGTGCTGGATCCGCGTCCTTCGCCGCGCCGTCGTGGCCTGAGCGAAGAAGATCGCGAGCTGTGGGACCTCGTTGCAAAGCAGGTCAAGCCGCTGCGGAAGCATCGCGCGGCCAAGCTGCACACCGCGCCGCGCGCCGAGCCCTCGCCGGCGGGGCCGGCCGGCAAGCAAGCGCTATCGCCGCGACCCCTGGCCGCGGCTCCAGCCCCACGTCCGACAAAGCCGTCGATGCCGCCGCTCGCCCCGCTCGGCAAGCGCGAGCGCACAAAACTGTCGCGCGGCCGCAGCGAGATCGAGGCGCGGCTTGATCTGCACGGCATGACCCAGATGCGCGCCCACCGCGCGCTGACCGGTTTCCTGCACCGTGCCCATCATGATGGCCTGACCTTCGTTCTTGTCATCACCGGCAAGGGCCGCAGCGGCGGCGAAAGCGGCGTGCTGCGTCGGCAAGTGCCGGAATGGCTGAGCCTGCCGGAATTCCGCGCCTTCGTGGTCGGCTTCGAGGAAGCCGGCATCGGCCATGGTGGCGAGGGCGCGCTGTATGTGCGGATCCGCCGGGCGAGATTCTAGAACGGCCGCACGATCCCGACGCGCGGGATCAGCGTGATGATCAGGCCGAAGATGTTTGTCTTCTGGTCCTCGCCCGGAATCAGCGGCGTCTCGTGCTTTGCCGGCAGCATCTTCACGGCGTGCAGGATCAGGAACATGCAGACCGCCCAGCTTGACATCCAGCGCGAATAGTCGAACACCATCGCGAACATCACGAGATAGGCGAGGCTGACGCCGACCAGGGCCGCGATGACGAGGTGGCGGTGCAGATCGCTCGCAAGTGCGCGGATCAAGTCGGCAAAATAGCGCCACAGCGGAGTGTGCAGCCACAGCAGCAGCGCGAAGACGGGAAGGCCGAGACTGTTGTGCGGCAGCCAGGCCCAGGTGTCGGAAATTTCCTTCGCGAGCGGCTGGTACCAGATATAGGCGAATTGCAGCAGGTCCTCGCGTGACGGATCGGCCATCCGTGACTTCAGATAAGCGAGGAAATCGGCCTGCGGGATCGGCATGGTCCCGAGGAATTGCGCGGCAAAGAACAGTGCGCTGACGCAGAGCAGTGCCGCCAAGCCAAATGCGACATTGGTCCTGGTGATGCCGTGGGTGAGATAATGCCTGATGACGACGATGGTGATAATCGTCGGCACATACATCAAGAGATGAATGTGGTGGATCAGCACGAGAATGATCGAGAACAGCGCGGCGCTCGCCACGAACAGCAGCGAGCCCGCCGGCATCAGCAGCAGGACCAGGGCGAAGAGGCAGCCATAGATGTCGAAATGGCCGAGCGTGTGCATGAAATTCTTCAGGAAGTAAGGTGAGCCCGCCATGAACACGAACAGCGGCAGCGTCTTCGCACTGAAGCCGAAGGTCTTCTGAAACAGCCGCACGAAGAGGGCCAGCGTCGCCAGCCAAGCCGTTCCTGCGATGGCGAATACCAGCCACACCGGCACCTTCTCGGTGAACAGCGCAACGATCGCGCCGACGAGGGCGCGCTTGATGAAGCCGAAATGGTAGTCGACCAGGAGATGGATGTAAGGGACGTAAGGCGGCAGCTTCACCTTGTGAATGAAGACGCCGACGATCACGGCCGCGTTGATCGCGAGCAGCAGCCGCCACGGGTTTTTCTTGATGTCAGCGAGCATTGAACACCAGCAGCACGCCACACTCCGCCGTCGTCCCGGGCAAGCGAAGCGCGACCCGGGACCCATAACCACAGGAGGTTGTGTGTGCCGGAATAGGAGTCGCCATCTGTTTCAACAAATATCCGCCGGTGGCAATGGGTCCTGGCTGTCGCCAGGACGACGGCGGATAGATAGCCGACTGGGGCCGAATTACAAAATGAACCGGCTCAGATCGGCGTTCTTGGCGAGGTCGCCGACGTGTTTCTGCACGAAATCGGCGTCGACCCGGACGGTCTCGCCGTTGCGGTCGGGAGCGGTGAAGGAGATTTCGTCCAGCACCCGCTCCATGACCGTCTGGAGCCGCCTTGCGCCGATATTCTCGACGGTCGAGTTGACGGCGACCGCGACGTCGGCGAGCGCATCGACGGCGCTGTCGGTGATGTCGAGGGTCACGCCCTCGGTCTGCATCAAGGCGACATATTGCTTGATCAGCGAGGCTTCGGGCTCGGTCAGGATGCGGCGCATGTCGTCGCGGGTCAGCGCCTGCAATTCGACGCGGATCGGCAGGCGGCCCTGCAGCTCCGGCAGCAGGTCGGACGGCTTGGCGACGTGGAAGGCGCCCGAGGCGATGAACAGGATGTGGTCGGTCTTGACCGCGCCGTGCTTGGTCGAGACCGTGGTGCCCTCGATCAGCGGCAAAAGATCGCGCTGCACGCCCTCGCGCGAGACGTCGCCGGCGGCGCGGCCTTCGCGGGCGCAGATCTTGTCGATCTCGTCGAGAAAGACGATGCCGTTGTTCTCGACCGCGCCGATCGCCTCGAGCGTCAGCTGGTCGGTGTCCAGCAGTTTGTCGGATTCCTCGTTGACGAGGATCTCGTGCGAGCCCTCGACCGTCAGCCGCCGCGTCTTGCTGCGGCCGCCCAGCTTGCCGAAGATGTCGCCGATCGAGATGGTGCCCATCTGCGCGCCCGGCATGCCCGGGATCTCGAACATCGGCATGCCCGAGCCCGAGGACTGCGTCTCGATCTCGATTTCCTTGTCGTTCAGTTCACCCGCGCGCAGCTTCTTGCGGAAGGACTCGCGCGTCGCCGAGCTCGCATTGGCGCCGACCAGCGCATCGAGCACGCGCTCCTCGGCGGCGAGCTGGGCACGGGCCTGCACATCCTTGCGCTTGCGCTCGCGGACCTGGGCGATCGCGACCTCGACGAGATCGCGCACGATCTGCTCGACGTCGCGGCCGACATAGCCGACCTCGGTGAATTTCGTGGCTTCCACCTTCAGGAACGGCGCGTTGGCCAGCTTGGCGAGGCGGCGTGCGATTTCCGTCTTGCCGACGCCGGTGGGGCCGATCATCAGGATGTTCTTGGGCAGCACCTCTTCGCGCAGCGAGCCCGTGAGCTGCTGCCGGCGCCAGCGGTTGCGCAGCGCGATCGAGACGGCGCGCTTGGCGTCGCCCTGGCCGACGATGAAACGGTCGAGTTCGGAAACGATTTCGCGGGGAGAGAAGTCTGTCATGGCACCTTAGCTAGGATCAGAAGCCGGCTGGGACAAGCCGCTTTTTGGGTCATCAAATGATCGGCGGGCCGGATTGCCATTGCTTCACGGCCTCGATCGGATGAATCAGCATCAGGATATTGAGCGTCAGATTGTCGCGAATATGCAGCGCCAGCATGATCTCGAAGGCGAGTCCGAGCGCGACGGTGGCGCTGACAGGCAGCACGCGCGCGGCGAGGAACCCCAGCACCATGAACAACGTGTCCGAGACCGAATTGACGATGCTGTCGCCGTAATAATCCAGCGAGATCGTGCCGGCGCGGTAGCGCTCGATGATGAAGGGCGAGTTCTCGACGATCTCCCAGGCGCCCTCGACCAGCATCGCGATGATGAGCCGTGCCGGCCAGGTCAAGCGTCGGGAGAACAACAGCCACGTCAATCCATAGAACAGGAAGCCGTGCAGCACGTGCGAGAAGCTGTACCAATCGGCGATGTGCTGGGAGTTCTCGGAGCTGTTCACCACGCCGTGCCAGAGCTTGACATAGCCGCAGGTGCAGATCGGCACCCGCCCCATCGCAAACAGGATCGAGGCCTGCAGCGCCAGCAGCAGCAGCGCGATGCCGAGGAAGGCGATCGGCGGTATCGCGGTTCGCGGCGGGCTGGCGCTGTGAGCCGAACTCATCCCTTAGCCGGCCGTCAGCGCTTCGATGGTGACGTTGCGGTTGGTGTAGACGCAGATGTCGGCAGCGATGTCGAGGGAGCGGCGGACGATGGTCTCGGCGTCCTTGTCGGTGTCAACAAGGGCGCGGGCTGCGGCCAGCGCGTAATTGCCGCCGGAGCCGATCGCCATCACCCCGGCCTCGGGCTCGAGCACGTCGCCGGTGCCTGTCAGCACCAGGGAGACGTCCTTGTCGGCCACGATCATCATGGCCTCCAGCCGCCGCAAATAGCGGTCGGTGCGCCAGTCCTTGGCGAGTTCCACGGCCGCCCGGGTCAGCTGCCCCGGATATTGCTCGAGCTTGCTCTCCAGCCGCTCAAACAGGGTGAAAGCGTCGGCGGTCGCACCGGCAAAGCCGCCGATCACGTCGCCCTTGCCGAGTTTGCGGACCTTCTTGGCATTGGACTTGATCACGGTCTGGCCGATCGAGACCTGGCCGTCGCCGCCGATCACCACCTTGCCGCCCTTGCGGACCGTCAAAATCGTGGTGCCGTGCCAGACCGGCGAGCTGTTCTGGGAATCCTGCATCATAACCCTCGTTGTCCCGCCTGATTTAGGCGGTCGGAGCTAAGGGCACAACGGGCCGTTCCGGGCCCAATTCGCTCACCATAGGCAGAAGTAGAGGCCCGGCCGGCCGTTCCCGCAGTAGCGAAGGCGTCATTTGGCTGTTAAGAGACTGGCGTTTTCGGCCCCGAGCATGATCCGGAAAAGTGAGTACCGGTTTTCCGGGCAAGATCATGCTCAAAAATAAGCGAAAGCTTTCAATGCGCACCGCGACGATCAAGCGCAAGACCAAGGAAACCGAGATCGAGGTCACCGTGAACCTCGATGGTACGGGCGTGGCCAATATCGCGACCGGCATCGGCTTTTTCGACCATATGCTCGATCTCCTCGCCCGCCATTCCCGCATCGACCTCACGGTCAAGGCGGCGGGCGATCTGCACATTGACTATCACCATACCACCGAAGACACCGGCATCGCGCTCGGCCAGGCGGTCAAGCAGGCGCTTGGCAACATGGCGGGCATCACCCGCTACGCCGGCGTGCACATGCCTATGGACGAGACGCTGACGCGCGTGGTCATCGACATCTCGGGTCGTCCGTTCCTGGTGTTCAAGGCCGAATTCCCCCGCCACAAGATTGGTGAGTTCGATACCGAGCTGGTGCGCGAGTGGTTCCAGGCCTTCGCCATCAACGCCGGGGTGACTCTCCACGTCGAGACCCTATATGGCGATAACAGCCACCATATCGCCGAGTCCTGCTTCAAGGGCCTGGCGCGGGCGCTGCGCACCGCGGTTGCGATCGATCCCAAGGCGGCGGGCGAAATCCCCTCCACCAAGGGCTCGCTCGGCGGCTGACCTCTCTGTCTCGGTGGCCAGGCGCTGCCGGCGGCTTCTACTCAATTCTCGAGAACGGGGCATCGAAAATGCCTGTCTACACAGTTCATGCTCCCTCCCCCGGCGGGGCCGATCTGCGCGCGACCGACAAGTTCGTGTTCGTGCGCGACGGTTTCCATTTCTGGGCGATGATCTTTGGTCCGCTCTGGTTGGCCTGGAACAGGCTATGGCTGGCGCTGATCGGCTGGATCGTCTTCCTCGCCGCCTTCGATGCCGCCCTGCACAGCCTCGGTCTCGGCCGCAGCTCGATCTTCTTCGCCAACTGCATCGTCGCGCTGCTGATGGGTTTCGAGGCTTCGAGCCTGCGCCGCTGGACGTTGTCGCGCGGCAGATGGCGTCAGCTCGACGTCGTCGTCGCCGATGACGAGGACACCGCCGAGCGCCGCTTCTTCGAGCGCTGGAGCAAGTCACAGCGCGGCATCGTCAACGATCAATGGGCCGTTGATCGCGGTGGTCCGCCGCCGACCCGCAGCGTGCCGGGCCAGCCATTTTCGAACCCGCCGATTCCGGCCGGCGGCATCATTGGATTGTTTCCAGAACCGGGAGGGTCATCAAGATGAGCGTCGCCATCATCGATTACGGTTCCGGGAACCTGCATTCCGCCGCCAAGGCCTTCGAGCGCGCCGCGCGCAGCCTGGAGAATCCGCAGAAAGTCTTCGTCACCAGCGATCCCGATCAGGCCTATGAGGCCGATCGGCTGGTGCTGCCGGGTGTCGGCGCCTTCGCCGATTGCCGCCGAGGGCTCGATGCGGTCAACGGCATGGTCGAGGCGATCACCGAAGCCGTGCGCGTCAAGGCGCGGCCGTTCTTCGGCATCTGCGTCGGCATGCAGCTGATGGCGAGCCGCGGCAAGGAGCACGTCATCACGCAAGGCCTGAACTGGATCGGCGGCGACGTCGAGAAGATCACGCCGCGTGACGAGAGCCTGAAGATCCCGCACATGGGCTGGAACACGCTCGACGTCTTGCGCGAGCACCCGGTCCTGCAAAAGCTGCCGCTCGGCGCCAAGGGCCAGCACGCCTATTTCGTGCACTCCTATCACCTCAACGCGGCCAATGAGGCTGATGTCCTCGCGCGCGCCGATTACGGTGGTCCCGTCACCGCGATCGTCGGCAAGGACACCGCCATCGGCACGCAGTTTCACCCCGAGAAGAGCCAGCGCTTCGGCCTCGCGTTGATCTCGAACTTTTTGCGATGGAAACCGTGATCCTCTTTCCTGCCATCGATCTCAAGAACGGCCAGTGCGTGCGCCTCGAGCAAGGGGACATGGCGCGCGCCACCGTTTTCAATCTCGATCCCGCAGCTCAAGCGCAGAGCTTCGTCACGCAGGGATTTGACTATCTCCACGTCGTCGACCTCGACGGTGCCTTTGCCGGCAAGCCTGTCAATGCGCAAGCCGTCGAGGCGATGCTGAAGACGATCAAGATCCCGGTGCAGCTTGGCGGCGGCATTCGCGATCTCGCGACCGTCGAAGCCTGGCTTGAGAAAGGCATCACCCGCGTCATCATTGGGACCGCTGCGGTGCGCGATCCGGAATTGGTGAAGGCGGCGGCGAAGAAATTCCCTGGCCGCGTCGCTGTCGGCCTCGACGCGCGCGACGGCAAGGTCGCGGTCGAAGGCTGGGCCGAGACCTCGCAGGTCACGGTGCTGGAGATCGCGAAGCGTTTCGAGGATGCCGGCGTTGCCGCCATCATCTTTACCGACATCGCGCGCGACGGCCTGCTCAAGGGTCTGAACCTCGACGCGACCATCGCGTTGGCGGATGCGATCTCGATTCCCGTGATTGCTTCCGGCGGCCTCGCCTCGATCGAGGACGTGAAAGCGATGTTGACGCCACGCGCCAAAAAGCTCGCCGGCGCGATTGCCGGCCGCGCGCTCTATGACGGCCGGCTCGATCCCGCCGCCGCCCTCACCTTGATCCGCGACGCGCGCAGGAGCTGACACATGTTCAAGGTGCGCGTGATCCCCTGCCTCGACGTCAAGGACGGCCGAGTCGTCAAGGGCGTCAACTTCGTCGACCTCCGCGATGCCGGCGATCCCGTCGAAGCCGCGATCGCCTATGACGCTGCCGGCGCCGATGAGCTCACTTTCCTCGACATCACCGCGACCCATGAGAACCGCGGCATCATGCTCGACGTCGTCAGGCGAACGGCGGAGGCCTGCTTCATGCCCGTCACCGTTGGTGGCGGCGTGCGCGAGGTCGGCGACATCAAGACGCTGCTGCGCGCCGGTGCGGACAAGGTCTCGATCAACAGCGCCGCGGTGTCGCGGCGCGAGTTCGTCAAGGAAGCTGCCGAAAAATTCGGCGAGCAGTGCGTCGTCGTCGCGATCGATGCCAAGCGGGTCAAGCGCCCGGGTGGTGACCGCTGGGAGATCTTTACCCATGGCGGCCGCAACTCGACCGGTATCGACGCCATCGAGTATGCCCAGGAAGTGGTTTCGCTCGGCGCTGGAGAAATTCTGCTCACCTCGATGGATCGCGACGGCACCCGGCAGGGTTTTGATATCCCGCTGACCCGGGCGATCGCCGACAGTGTTCCCGTTCCCGTGATCGCCTCGGGCGGCGTCGGCAATCTCGACCACCTCGTCGATGGGATCCGCGACGGCCACGCCACCGCCGTGCTGGCCGCCTCCATCTTCCATTTCGGGGAATTCACCATCCGTGAAGCCAAGGAGCACATGGCGCGGCGTGGTCTGCCCATGCGCATGGATGCCTGAGGACTCCCGTTCGCAAAAATGCTAAATAGGCCGGCGGGGATTGGCCTTTGGCCGGATATGTTCTGAGTATTCCGTATGCCGCGTTTCACGATCCATGACCTCGCCCAAACCATCGACGCCCGTGCGGCCTCCGGTGGCGAGGCCTCCTATACCCGCAAGCTCCTCGACAAGGGCGCCGAACATTGCGCCAAGAAGTTCGGTGAGGAAGCAGTCGAAACCGTAATCGCAGCAGTCGAAAACGATCGCGCGCATCTGATCGCCGAAAGTGCCGACCTGCTCTATCACTTCCTTGTGCTGCTCAAGGCGCGCGGCGTAAAGTTGGAAGAGGTAGAGTCCGTGCTGGACAAGCGGACGAACATGTCCGGGTTGGAAGAGAAAGCGTCTCGCAAGAGCAACTAGCCGAGCTCTCTACGGAAAGGTCGCGTTATGGATATCCGCGCACCCGAGCAGCAATATAATCCCTACCGTGTCTACACGCGCGAGGAATGGGCGCGATTGCGCGACGATACGCCGATGACGCTGGAGCCGGGCGAGTTCGACCGGCTGCGCTCGCTGCACGACCGCCTCGATTTCAAGGAAGTCGAGGACATTTATCTGCCGCTGTCGCGCCTGCTGTCGATCTATGTCGATGCGATGCAGCGCCTCTACTACGCCGAGCGGCAGTTCCTCAACATCAGGGACCGCAAGGTGCCCTATATCATCGGCGTTGCCGGTTCCGTCGCGGTCGGGAAGTCGACCACAGCCCGCGTGCTCCAGGCGCTGCTGGCGCGCTGGTCGCCGCGTCCGAAGGTCGAGCTGATCACCACCGACGGCTTTCTTTACCCGAAGGCTCTGCTCGAGCAGCAAGGCATCCTCCAAAAGAAGGGCTTTCCGGAGAGCTACGACCTGCCGCTGCTGCTCAGCTTCCTGTCCGATATCAAGTCCGGACGGCGTCACGTGCGCTCGCCGGTTTATTCGCATTTGACCTACGACATCGTGCCGAACGAATGGGCGGAGGTCGACCAGCCCGACATCCTGATCGTCGAGGGCGTCAATGTGCTGCAGACCGGCAAGCTGCCGCGTGACGGCAAGGCGGTGCCCGTCGTCTCCGACTTCTTCGACTTTTCGGTCTATATCGACGCCGACGAGGAAGCGCTGCGGCGCTGGTACATCAAGCGCTTCCTGGCGCTGCGCGACACCGCGTTCACCAATCCAAAGTCCTATTTCAACCGTTATGCGCTGTTGTCGGACGAGGAGGCCATCGCCACCGCCACCGCGATCTGGGAGCGCACCAACCTCGCCAATCTCGAGGACAACATCTTGCCGACGCGCCCGCGTGCGACGCTGATCCTGAAGAAGGGCGCGGATCACGCAGTGGAGAGCGTGGCGCTGCGAAGGCTGTGACGGTCGGTAGGGTGGGTTACGCCAAGCAGATGCGCTTTGCGCATCCGCTTGGGCTAACCAACCCTACGGCACCATTGCTTGCCACTATACCGCGAGCTGCCGCGCCGCGGCGAGCGCCGCCAGCGCCTCGTCCAGCTTCTCGCGGTCGAGCGGCTTGATCAGAAATCCGTTCATGCCGGCCTCGAAGCAGGCGTAGCGATCTTCCACCAGCGTGTTCGCGGTGAGCGCGAGGATCGGCGTGTGCTGGCCGCCGCTGGCGGCCTCGTGGGCGCGGATGCGCTTGGTCGCCTCGATGCCGTCGAGCTGCGGCATCTGGATGTCCATCAGAACCAGATCATAGGGCGTGCCGGCGGAGCTGGCCGCAAGCCAGGATTCCAGCGCGGCCTCGCCATGAACCGCGATGACGACGCGGTGGCCGAGCTTGGTGAGCAGCGAGCGCATCAGCAGCGCGTTGATCTCGTTGTCCTCGGCGACGAGGATCGATAGGCCGCCCGCAGGCGCTCTGACCGGCGCCGTCTCGAAAGGCTCCGGCGCGAGATCGGGCGAGGCGACCTCCGGCGTCAGCGCAAGGCGCGCGGCGAGGGAGGCGGCACGCAGCGGCTTGACCAGGAAGCCGGTGAAATCAGGCGAGAGCTTTTCATGACGCGAGCTCGGCGTCAGCAGCACCAGGCGCTGCGTCGCGTGGGCGCGGGCGGCTTCGCCCACGCGATCGGCAATGGCAGCGCCGAGCGCACGATCGATCAGCACCGCATGCCAGGAGCGCTCCGGCAGCAGCGCTTCGGCCACCGCCGCATCTGCGACCAGGCAGGTCTGGCCGCCCCAGCGCTCCAGCCGGCGCGCGATTAGCGACGCTTCGATGCCGTCGGCGACCAAAAGGACGGACTTGCCTGATAGATCAGGGCTTGGGAATGCCGTTCGTCCGGCGTCGCCTTGCGAAAAGCCGAGTGGAATGGCGACCTCGAAGGTCGAGCCCTTGCCGGGCTCGCTGGTGAGCGTGATACGGCCACCCATGCGCTTGACGATGCGCTCGCTGATGGCAAGGCCAAGTCCGGTGCCGCCATAGGTGCGGGCGACGCGGTCGTCGGCCTGCTCGAATTCGCGGAAGATGCGCGACTGCGCCTCGGGCGCGATTCCGATGCCGGTGTCGCGAACCAGGAAGCTGATCTCGTTCGGCCAGATGCCGGGCTCGACGATCAGCGCCACGCCGCCCGATGCGGTGAACTTGATGGCGTTGCCCGCGAGATTGAGCAGCACCTGGCGTAGCCGGGCGGCATCGCCGACGACTTCCAGCGGGAGACGTTCGTCAACATATGCTGCGATCTCGAGCCTCTTGGCCTGCGCACGCGGTGCCAGCAGCTCAGTCACCTCTTCGATCAGGGTCGAGAGCGCGAAAGGCCGCTGCTCGAGATCGAGCTTGCCGGCTTCGATCTTGGAATAGTCGAGCAGCTCCTCGATCAGCGCCATCAGCGCTTCGCCCGATGTTTTCACGGCTCTCGCGTAGGTCGTCTGTTCCGGCGTCAGATTGGTGTCGAGCAGCAGGCCGCCCATGCCGATGATGCCGTTCAGGGGCGTGCGGATCTCGTGCGAGGCCATCGCGAGGAAGCGCGATTTGGCGCGGTTGGCGGCGTCGGCCTGGTCGCGGGCATCGGACAGCGCACGCTCGGTCTCGGTTCGGTCGGTGACGTCGCGCCCCACGCTTTGCAGCTCGGCGGGCTGGCCGGCATCATGCCGCACCAAGCCCTCGCGCCAGGCGACCCAGCGCGCCCCGACGGGTGTTGCGATCTTCTGGTCATGGATGCGCGTGCCGCTCGCCTCGCGCGCGCTGTCGCCTTGCTCCAGCACGTCGAAATCGAACCGCGTGCCGACCAGCGCGCTGCGCGCCTGCCCGGCCAGCGCGCAATAGGCGTCGTTGGCGAAGGTGATGCGGCCCTGATGGTCGCGCAGCACGATCAGGTCGCCCTGCGATTCGAACAGGCTGCGGGCGCGCTCTTCGGCTTCCTTCAGCTCCCAATTGCGGTCGATCAGCGCCTCGTTGTGGGCGGAGAGCTTGCGCATCCGCCTGGCGACGAAGCGCAGCCGCATGCTCAGCGTGGCAAGGCCGAGGCAGGCCAGCGCGAACAGGAAGCTCGCGCCGATCGCAAACGCATTGGGATCGTAGCCGGAATTTGGCGCGCGGCTGCCGGTGACGAAGCCGTAGGCGCCGCCGAACGTCGCCGAGAAGATCATGAAGGAGCGGATGGCAAAGGCAACCTTCGGGTGGCGGCGCCTGAAACGGCGCATGCGCACCTTGATCCGGAACGTCCGATCCATTGCCACCGACCCTTAAACCCCTGACCGCTTCGAGCGACGATGTCCCGCCGACCTTGCGAACAGCTTGAGGCCTTGGGGCGGCCTCGAAACAGAGTTGACGAGGTGTTAAAGCCTCAGAGCGAGGCGGCCTGGAGATGGCGGTGGCCACCGCGGGCGGCGACGATCAGGGCTGCCGCTTCCTTCTGCGAAAACGTCCTCGAGCGGACATAGATGCGATAATCGGCCGGGCCTTCGGTGCTCAGATAGACCGTCGGATGATCAGCGCCGCCTTGCCCGGAAATCGCGACCAGATGTGTGGATGGGTTGCCCTGGCAGGCGCCGGGCTCGTCGCTCGCCCCGTCGTCGACGACGGCGAAGTCGGCGGCGTCGGCGTCATCGGTGATCTGCACCCGGACCGTGGCCTGCGCCGGATCGTCGGTGAAGGCGACCTGGAGGCCGGCCGTCCAGAACAAGGAGGTGAGCTCGACCGAGGTGTCGCCGATGGCGATGCAGGGATGCGAGACCGATCCGATCTCGCTGCGGGCGAACACCGCAGCCGCCAACAGGGGAACCACTGAGGCCAGGATCTTGAAACGCAACATGACACTCTACTCGCCGGCCCCGTACGGGAACTTGTGGGCCTTATGGTTTGCAGAGCGTAAAGGAAACTCGTTACCACCGGGTTGATGCGCGGGATGATCAGGCGAGCTGCCGCACATCCTCTGCGAGTGCGCGGTAGGACAGCGCTTCGGCCAGATGCAGCCGGCCGATCTTGTCCGCGCCGTCGAGGTCGGCGAGCGTGCGTGCCACCCGCAACACGCGGTGATAGCCGCGCGCCGACAGCCGCATCGTTTCGGCGGCGTCGCGCAGCAGCTTTTGCCCCTGCGCGTCGGGCCTTGCGATGTCTTCGAGCACCGACGCCGGCGCCTCGGCATTGGTGCGGACCTGCGGCAGGCCCGCACTGGCGTAGCGCGCGAGCTGGATGTCGCGCGCCGCCGCCACGCGCGCGGCGACTTCAGCGGAGCCTTCGGTCGGCGGCGGCAGGATCAGATCGGCCGCGGTCACCGCCGGGACTTCGATGCGTAGATCGATGCGGTCCATCAGCGGGCCGGAGATGCGCGCCTGGTAATCGCCGGTGCAGCGGTCGATGCGGCCGCGCTTGCAGGCATAGCCCGGCTCGAACGCATTGCCGCAGCGGCAGGGATTCATCGCAGCGACCAGCATGAAGCGGGCAGGGTAGGTGACGCGGTGATTGGCGCGCGACACCGAGACCTCGCCATTCTCCAAGGGCTGGCGCAGCGAATCCAGCACGCGCGGATCGAACTCCGGCAGCTCGTCGAGGAACAGCACGCCCTGATGCGCCAGCGAGATCTCGCCGGGCTTTGCCCGCGCGCCGCCACCGGTGAGCGCGGCCATGCTGGCGGAATGATGCGGCGAGCGAAACGGCCGCCGCGATGTCAGCGCGCCGCCTTCGATCTCGCCGGCGACGGAGGCGATCATCGAGACCTCGAGCAGTTCGCTCGGCGACAGCGGCGGCAGGATCGAGGGCAGGCGCGCGGCCAGCATGGATTTGCCGGCACCAGGCGCGCCGATCATCAGAAGATTGCGCTACATTTACTGGTGAGCAAAGTATTGATGTCACCATATACTTATGAAGCCTTCAGCGTACAGCTACATCCGTTTTTCGTCTCCGGAGCAAGCCAAGGGAGATTCTCTCCGGCGGCAATCCGCTGGAGCTTCGAAGTGGGCGGACAAAAACGGTTATCAAATCGTTGAAGTCCTGGAAGACCGGGGCATTTCGGCCTTCCGCGGCAAGAACACGACGAAGGGGCGGCTCGGAGAGTTCCTTGCTCTCGTGAAGGCGAAAAAGATTTACCCAGGCTCGGCTCTAGTCATCGAATCTCTGGACCGGTTCTCTCGCCAGCAGGTGAGCGAAGTGCTTCCGGATTTTCTGAATATCATCAACGCGGGCATCCGGATCGTCACGCTGATGGACGGCCGGGAGTACACCAAGGATTCCTTGGACAAGGACACGTACGACCTGTTCGGCAGTCTGTCCATCATGGCGAGAGCCCATGAGGAGTCTCAGCGCAAGGGAGAGCGAGTCGCCGAGGCCTGGGAGGAGAAACGGCGGAAAGCCAGAGACAAAAATTCCGAAAAACTGACGGACCGCGTTCCGGCCTGGCTCGATGCAAAACGCGACGACGCAGGGCGACGATGGTTCGAGCCAAACGGGCACATCGGAATCGTAAAGCGAATTTTCGAAGAGACCGCGAACGGCTACGGTCGCCGCATGATCGCTAAACGACTGAATGCCGAGGAAAGGTGGTCGTTCAAGTCAAAGAAGCCGTGGCAGCCCTCATCCATCGCAAAAATCCTGACCGGTCGAGCCGTGCTTGGCGAATACCAGCCGCACAAGCGTAACCGGAAGGGCAAGCGGCTCCCCGACGGCCCGGTTATCCAAGGCTATTATCCGTGCGTCATAGACGAGGACCTTTGGCAAAGAGCGAACGCGGCCATGAGGCGAAGACGAACCGACGCCGCCGGACGACCGCACGCCGAGGCGGCTAACCTCATTCGTTCGATAGCCCGCTGTACCTGCGGCGCCCGCATGATGTTCGTGAACAAGGGAAAACCGCCCCGTGGTGGCCGTTACTTCCTCTGTTCAAACGCGGCGCGGAGCGGCGGCTGCACACTCACACGACTTTGGAAAAACGAACTTGTGGAACGGTCCCTCTTCCGCCGCCTGGACAAGGCGGTGCTTGAGCAGACCGTCGTGGGGGGCGCCGAACCGACAAGACAGTCCTCAAGGGACTATGATCTGTTGATCCAAGACTTGGTGCGGAAGCAGAAGCGCGTGGTCGATTTTCTGGCCGATAGCAAAGATCACGAAGACGATCCCGTTTTCGATTCGAAGATCAAAACGCTCAGGGCCGAGATCGCGGCCGCCGAACGGGATCGAGATCTTGCCGCCAAGGCGGAGTTGTCGCGGGCGAATCTGCCGGAAACTAGATCGTCCTGGGCGGAAGCTCGCGCGTTTGCTCGCCGTCTCGATAGCGCCTCCGACGAGGAACGCGTCAACCTCAGGCGTCTGATTATACAAAGGATTCGCACCGTGTTCGTCGAGGTGCGTTTCTCCTCTCATTCAATCGCGGTCGTCGTAGAGCTCCCGGGTAAGCCGACAGAGATGCCCGTCGGACCGATGACCTGGATAAGAACCATCGAATCCAAAATTGACGAAAAAACGCAGCGATATTTCATTTGCGATAAAATCTATACGGATGATCCGGAACACGCGGTCCGCATGGGAAGGGAGCCCTACACGCCTGGTGCGGGAAGCTTCCTCTATCCCATGGACAGGCTGCCTGAGGCAGGGTGAATCTGGTCATGACCTCCAGACCGGATGACCGGCAACGCCCGTAAGCGGGTCGAGAAGCGTCTCGGGCGGTAATGCCCGCGATCGGGGCGTCGAGCACGCTGCCGCCTTCTTAGACGCGGTTGGAAAAGCGCGTGAAGGCGGTCAGCCGCTGCACGCCGGGCTCGACGTCGCTCATGTAGATCTCGGTCCGCAGGAACGCGATCTCGTCGTCGAGGACGGCCTCGTCGACGTCGATGAACCACGACTTCGGCCTCCCGTCGCTGCCGTCGTTCCAGCGGTAGCCGCGCTGCTTCAGCGAGTCCTTAAGCTCGAACGGCGATTGCTCGGCCCAGACCCGCATCGTCGGCTTGCGGGCGTTCTCGAGCAGCAGCGCAAGCGCCGGCGCGCCGGTCGCTGGCAGATCGAGGGCGAGAATCTCCAACAAGGCGTGGCAATCGTCGACCGCCCGGTGCGCCTGGTGGAAGTAACCCGCACCGTTGAGCAGGTAGCCGAGCTGCGCGCCCGCGAAGCCGTGCGAGCGCCAGTCGACCTCGGTCGCGCTGCAGCCCCAGGCGATGTCTTCGAAGACCGGCCAGTATCGTTCTGCAAATTTGCGATCGAAACCGCTGTTATGCGCGATCGTGATGACGGCGTCGTCGACAAACGCGGAGATGGCGGCATCGTCGATCCGTTGGCCGGCGACCATCGCATGGGTGATGCCCGTGATCGCAGTGATCTCGGGCGGGATCGGAGCGGACGGTTCGTTGAAGGCCGAGAACGTGTCTCTGACGCCGACGATCCGCCCGTCCGCCGTGTAGTCGAACTTGACCATGCCGAGTTCGATGACCTCGTCCTTGCGATGATCGAGGCCGGTGGTCTCGGTGTCGAGAACGACGGCGGTCCGAACTTCCTGCCCGACGGTCGGCGTGTACGGGGGCCGGGCGACCAAGCGTCGCAGCACCCGGAAATCGCCCGACCGGTCGAGTGCCTCGGCCATGGCCGCCAGATCCATCGGGGTCGATAGCATCGCGTCAGTTGGGTTGGATTCGCTCGCTCGTTCGGTATCTCGCACACAAAAGCTCCACGAGGTACCCGGATTTCAGGCGATTCACGGCCTTTTCGAAGGTGTGGGACGGGTTCAGGGGGCCTCGGGCCGGTTCGGGCCGCAGCGGGTCCAGATTCTTCCACCGGACGTGTCGGAACCATGCTGTCCCGTTCGTCTTGAATCCAGCCGACCGTCCATCCGGAGTACCGCGTTAATGGCCCCTCGCGCCAACTGGAAAGGCTTCCTTCGCCTGTCGCTCGTCACGTGTCCGGTGGCGCTGTATCCGGCGACCTCGGAGAGCGAAAAGATCTCGTTCAACCAACTAAACAGGGCGACCGGCCACCGGATCAAATATCTCAAGGTCGACGCCGACACCGGCGACGAGGTCCCGAACGAGGACATCGTCAAGGGCTACAAGGTCGATACCGACACCTTCATCGAGGTAACCAAAGAAGAACTCGAGAATGTCGCCCTGGAATCCACCCGCACCATCGAGATCGACGAGTTCGTCGACAAGACCGACATCGATCCGCGCTACCTGATCCGCCCCTACTACCTGCGTCCGGACGGCAAGGTCGGTCACGACGCCTTCGCGGTGATCCGCGAGACCATCCGGGAGATGGACAAGGTCGCGATCGGACGGGTCGTGCTGACGAACCGCGAGCACATCA
Organism: Bradyrhizobium guangzhouense; assembly: GCF_004114955.1. NCBI lineage: Bacteria > Pseudomonadati > Pseudomonadota > Alphaproteobacteria > Hyphomicrobiales > Nitrobacteraceae > Bradyrhizobium > Bradyrhizobium guangzhouense. The sequence goes on along the minus strand of NZ_CP030053.1, from coordinate 235,666 downwards.
TCGCGCTGGAGCCGCTCGACAAGGGGCTGATGGGGACGCTGCTGCGGTACCCCTATGAGGTCCGCGATCCGAAGGAGTATTTCGACGAGATCGACGACGTCAAAGTCACCAAGGACATGCTCGATCTGGCCAGGCATATCGTCCAGCAGAAGGCCGGCAACTTCGAGCCCGACAAGTTCGAGGACCAGTACGAAACCGCCCTGGTCGATCTCATCAACCAGAAGCGGGCCGGCAAGCCGATCACGCCGAAGGAGCGTCCGCGCGGCGAGAACGTCGTCGACCTGATGGACGCGCTGCGCAAGAGCGTCGGCGGCGCGGTGACCGAGACCAAGGCTGCTCCCAAGAAGGGGGCCAAGAAGCCGCGAAAGGCGGCTGCCGGCCAGAAGGAAATGCTGATGCCGATCGCCGGCAAGAAGCCGGCGAAGGAGACCGCCGCGAAGAGGCCGGCTGCGAGGGCGCGGCGAAAGTCGGCCTGATCTTCGTTACTTCTTCTTCGCGTAGATCAGTTCGTCTAGCCGGCATGCTGCCCGGTAGATGGCTCCGCGGCGATTGCTGCTTCGCGGGTCCGAATCCTGAGCCCGATCGAGACAGTCCAGAAGGATCTTCCGGATGGTCTCCAGATCCTTCGGCTTCACCGTCGTCGGCAGAGCCTGCACCGCCGCCGCGAAAACGACGTCTTCATCGATGTCGGCCGGTGCCTTGATCTCTCCCCTCGCCAGCTTCACGCGCAGTGCTTCGGCCTTCCCCGTCGACTGGCGAAATGCCGAATCCTTTCCCGAGAGCCGGTCGACCAGTGCGTTGCGCGACGACGGATAGGTGGCGACCTGTTTGCGAAGATCTTCTGCGACCTCGGCGGCGGTCGATCCGGCCTGGTCGATGTAGAACCACACGGGAAACCACTTCCGCTGAGCGTGAGCCTGGAAGTGGATGTACTGCATTGGTTCGGCGACCTTTTCGATCCGCAGGAAATTGCGGACGACGGCGTCGGGCGTGACGTTCTCGCGGATGACCTTCGTCCGCTCCCTTTCGACCTCCGAAACCGGCTCGACGTCGCCGATCAGCCTGAGCGCCGGCGCGCCCTTCTTCTCGTCGAATTCGCCTTCCCGCACGAACTGGATGCTCGCAAGCAGGGATTTGTCGATGAGGAATTTGCCGCTGGTGCCAGCGACCTCGCCGGAGTCGAGATCGATCGTCGCTTCCTTGCCTATCGCGACCCGGTTCATTCGAGCGCTGAACTCCGCGACGGCCCGCTGCTCGCGCGCGGCGATAATCTGCCTGAGCTCGCCCGCCTTGATCAGGCGGGTTTCCCCGACGTAGCGGAAGTAGATGCCCCCTTCCTTGACGTCCTGACCGACGTTCTTGATGGCGATGACGGGACCGTGGTCGTGCTTCTCCACGTACAGCACGCCGACCTGCTTGCCGCCGAGCTCGATGAGCCCCTTCGTCACGTGAGGGACGGGATCGAGGGCTCCCACCAGGATCCTGTTGAGGAGCGAGATGTCCGACTTCGTGAAGACGTCGTCCGCGAGCCCGTCGGCGTGGAACGTTGCGTCCGTAACTCCGAACAGCAAGTAGCCTCCCTTGTTGTTGGCCAGCCCTGCTATCGCACGCAGCGCTTTCGAGAAGCGATCCTCCGGCTGAAGCCGGAATCCTGCCTTGCATTCGGTGCGATCGGTCTCGCCGCCCGCCAGACGCCACGTGCCGGCTTCGCGGACGAACATCGAGCGGAGAATGCGCAGGTCGACCGGAGAAGGCGCCGGGGGCGCTTTTGCCTCCGGATCCTGCCAGGCCGACAGGAACGCCTCGAGATCTTCCGGCAGCGCCTCCTCTACAGATGCCCCGTACTTGCCCTTCTTGATCTGGGTGATGCGCCCCGAACTGATCAGCCGGTCCGGCTTGTTGAAGTAGAAGTGGATGACGTCGTTCCGCCAACCCTTGCGGAGCATCGCCTTCACGATGCCGATTTCTGCGTCGGATAGATTCCGCTGCTTGGCCATGTCGCTTCCCCCGCGCCGATCGCCATCCCCGCTGCTACACCCGATGCACACGATTCGCGCAAATTACGATCGGCCGTCGGTGCTACCGGAGGATGCTGGACGCGCGCAAGGGCCGGGATCGCCGGCCGGGGAAATCGATCGCCCTAGCCCGAGGAGTCGGGCGGACACTCCGGGCAGGTATCGCCGATGGAATCGAGCACGTCACGGACCTCGGCGGCGGCCTGGTCCCCCGAGGTGCCGGCCGGCGGATGCCGACGGGCGAGATCGACGGCCCGCTCGCGCGCGTGGGGGTCCGCCCGGTCGCGCGCCCAGCCATGCTCCTCGCATTCGTGGATGGCGCCAGCCTCCCGCAGGACTTCGATCGCCCACCCGCGCAGCGTCCGGATCGCCGGCCGTCGTTCTTTCATCATCAGCATCGAGATCAACTCCTGCCGGACGAATCCTTCCACCCACTGATCGTTCCCGGCGGTTAGCACGTGGCAGGGATTCGCAATTGGCGGAGCTCTGGCTTGTCCACCTGTTCCGCAAGGCTGTGCATAGACCCAATCGATCAGGCGTTCCTTGCGCTGTCTGGAATCGCCGAGGCTCGCCGCAGTCTTCCCGATCGGAGCCGCGGTCATCCGAACCTGCACCGCGTTAGGAAGACCTGTCTGAACACGCCGCAATCAGAAAGCCAACTGCCAGCGTGAGGATCGCGTCGGCCACGCCAGTCCGCGCGATCAATCCCCATTTCTGGCGAAATCGTGATGAACCGACGATTTGCGTCGGCCAGCCGGTCGTGAGAGAAGGTGGGATGGGTCCGAGGAAGGTCATCAACTGGCTGATCGCGCTCGCCGTTGCGGCGGCGCTCATCGCGTCGCCTTTGTCGGCGTCGGCGATGGCTGCGTCGCAGATGGCGGCGGCAGCCGGCGAGATGCAGGCAATGGCTGACGACATGCCGTGCTGCCCCCAGCAGGACCAGAAGGCCAAAGACTGCGGATCCTGTCCCTTCGTCGCGTTGTGCATGCTGACGATCACTATGCCGCCGCCCTGTGGAAGCGCGGCGTCGGTCGATCGCACCATCTCGCTTAGCGCCTTCGCTCTGCCGAACGATCTGCTGATCGATGGGCTGGGCGCACACCCGCCGGACCACCCACCTCGAACGATCGTCTGACCGGCGCGCTGGCGCCGGAACGTTGACGCGCGCCAAGCATCGGCGGGCGTCCTTTCGCATGCCGTTTTGCGGCTAGATCAGACGTTTCGAGGAATACAATCATGAAGACCGCCATACGTGCGCGCGCCGCTGCGGCCGCGCTGATCGGACTCTCGCTAGTGGGAGCACCGAAGATCGCCTTCGCCGACATCAAGGACTACGAATTTCAGCTCGTCGACCCGACGGTCCAGGCCGGCACCGACAAGATCGTCACCGTCAAGTTGCTGAACAAGAGGACGGGCAAGCCGGTGCCGGATGCCGTCATCTTCGCGTCCCGCCTAGACATGGCTCCGGACGGCATGCAGGAGATGGTCACGAAGTTGACGCCCATGCCGGGGACGGAGCCTGGCACATACCGGTTCAAGGCGACCTTCAGCATGGCGGGCCGCTGGCAACTATCGCTCGGCGCCAAGGTGCAGGGCGAGACCGGTACCGTCGAAAGCAAGCTCGTCGTCACGGCGCAGAAATGAACCGCGTCGTCGCCCTGGGCGCGGCCGCTGCGATTATCGCAGCGGCCAGCGCCGCCTTCTCCGCGGGAGAGATCCTGCGCTTGGAGCCGTTCGCGCATGTCGCTACCTCTTCGGCTACGGCCGCCGAGGTCGGCGCGACGATCTACTATCAGGATCCAGACGGAAAGCCGTTCTACTCGCTCTCGCCGAAGAAGACGCCTGATGGGCGCGACTGGCGCAGCGTGCCGGCGAGCGCGGATGTCGGCTTCGACGAGGACGCGCCGGCAGCCATGCCGTCCGCGACGGCTGTCGGATCCGGAGAGCGCCGGGTCAAATACTATCGCAATCCCATGGGCCTCCCCGATACGTCGCCGACGCCGAAGAAGGATTCGATGGGGATGGACTACATCGCCGTCTATGAAGGCGAGGACATCGACGATGGGTCGGTGAAGCTCTCGCCAGGCAAGATTCAGCGCTCCGGCGCGAAGTCGGAGCCTGTCGTGAGGCAACCGATCAGATCGATCGTTCGGGCTCCGGGAGTCGTCAAGGAGGACGAACGTCGCGTTTCGGTCGTCGCGCTGCGCTTCGAAGGATTCGTCGAGAGCGTCGCGAACGTAACAACCGGCGACCACGTCCACAAAGGACAGCCCCTCATGAACGTTTACAGCCCGGCGCTTTCTAGCGCCGCAGCCGAATATCTGTCGGCGGTCAGCGCGGGCGCGACCGGCAAGGATCTGAAGGGCGCTCGGCGCCGGCTAGAGAATCTCGCGACGCCCGAACCGGCGATCAAGGAGCTGGAGCGCACCCGCGAGATATCGCTTTCGATTCCATGGCTCGCCCCTCAGGACGGGGAGATATTGGAGCGCAACGCCGTGAACGGCATGAGGGCCGGACCCGGCGACGTGCTGTTCCGGATCGCGGATCACCAAGTCGTCTGGGTGCTCATCGACGTCGCCGAGCGCGATCTACCCCAGATCACCGTCGGAACGAAGGTGACGATCCGCCCGCGCGGCCTGGCCGGCCGGACCTTCACGGGTGAGGTGTCGCTGATCTATCCGCACCTGATGACGCAAACCCGAACCGCCCGCATCCGCGTCGAACTGCCCAATCCCGATGAGGCGCTGCGGCCGGAAATGTACGTCGATGCGGAGGTCGAGACCGGCCCACCAGAACCGGTGCTCGCGGTGCCCGAAAGCGCCGTCCTCGACAGCGGCACACGTCAGGCGATTTTGATCGACAAGGGCGACGGTCGCTTCGAGCCGCGCGAGGTCAAGCTTGGCCGCCGCGGTAGCGGCTACGTCGAAATCACGGACGGGGTCGCGGAAGGCGACGCGGTCGTGACGTCCGCCAATTTCCTCATCGACGCCGAGAGCAATCTGAAGGCCGCGCTGAAGGGCTTTGCGGAGCCCGGCACTCAATCCAGCGAGCCGTCCGCCAAGGAGACGCGCCCATGATTGCCCGCATCATCGCCTGGTCGGCGCGCAACCTTCTGCTGGTCCTGTTCGGGACCGGCTTTGCCGCAGCGGCTGGCATCTACGCGCTGGTCCATCTGCCGCTCGACGCCATCCCCGATCTCTCCGACACCCAGGTGATCGTCTACACCGAATATCCGGGGCAGGCGCCCCAGGTCATCGAGGATCAGGTCACGTATCCGCTCGCGACCGCGATGTTGACCGTCCCCAAATCGAAGGTCGTTCGCGGCTTCTCCTTCTTCGGCGTCTCGTTCGTCTACGTGATCTTCGAGGACGGCACCGATATCTACTGGGCCCGCTCCCGGGTCTTGGAATTCCTGAATTCGGCGACATCGAGGTTGCCGGCGGGTGTGGCGCCGACCATCGGCCCGGACGCGACAGGCGTGGGCTGGGTCTACCAGTACGCGGTGATGTCGAAGGAGCTCAATCTCGCCGACACGCGAACGATTCAGGATTGGAATCTCAAATTCGCGTTGGCGAAGGCGGAAGGCGTCGCCGAAGTCGCGGGCATCGGCGGCTTCGTCAAACAATACAACGTGGTCCTCGACGCTCAGCGGATGCGCGACCTCGGCATCACCATGCAGAAGATCCGCGACGCGATCCGCGCCAGCAACGCTGACGTCGGCGGCCGCACAGTGGAGCTATCCGAATTCGAGTACGTCATCCGGGGCAAGGGCTATCTCAAGAGCATCGACGATCTCGGTAATATCGTGCTCAAGACCGACGGCGGGACGCCCGTCCTGCTGCGGGACGTCTCCCGGGTCGAACTCGGCCCGGACGAGCGGCGAGGTATCGCGGAACTGAACGGCGAGGGAGAGGTCGCCGGCGGCATTGTGCTCCAGCGCTTCGGCATGAACGCGCTCGACGTCATCGAGAACGTCAAGAAGCGCTTCAAGGAGATCGCGACCAGCCTGCCCAAATCCGTCGAGATCGTGCCTGTCTACGACCGGTCGAACCTCATCTACGCGGCCGTCGACACGCTCAAGCACACGCTGTTCGAGGAGAGCCTCGTCGTCGCACTGGTCTGCGTCATCTTCCTGCTGCATGTCCGCAGCGCGCTCGTCGCGATCCTGATGCTGCCGGTCGGCGTGCTGATGGCGTTCGGGGCGATGAAGCTGCTGGGAATAGGCTCCAACATCATGAGCCTGGGCGGAATCGCCATCGCCATCGGCGCCATGGTCGACGCCGCCATTGTCATGATCGAAAACGCCCACAAGCACCTGGAACGGGCAGAACCGGGCAAGTCTCGGGTCGCCATCCTGGTCGAAGCCGCCTCCGAGGTCGGGCCGGCGCTTTTCTTCAGCCTGCTGATCATCACCGTCTCGTTCCTGCCCATCTTCACGCTGGAATCGCAGGAGGGGCGGCTGTTCAGCCCGCTTGCCTTCACCAAGACGTTCTCGATGGCGGCGGCGGCGCTGCTATCGGTGACCCTGGTGCCGGCGCTGATGGTGATCTTCGTCCGCGGGCACATCGTTCCGGAACACAGGAATCCGATCAATCGCTTCCTGATCTGGATCTACCGTCCCGTGATCAAGGGCGTGCTGCGGGCGAAAACTCTCGTCGTCATACTCGCGATCGCGGCGCTCGCCGTAACGATCTGGCCAGCGCGCCAGCTCGGCACCGAGTTCATGCCAAACCTCAACGAGGGCACGCTCCTGTACATGCCGACGACGCTGCCCGGTATCTCCGTCACCAAGGCCACCGAACTGATGCAGACGCAGGATCGCATCATCCGTTCTTTCCCCGAGGTCGCGTCGGTCTACGGCAAGGCCGGTCGCGCTTCGACGTCGACCGATCCGGCGCCGACCGAGATGTTCGAGACGATTGTCAATCTGAAACCGAAGGAGCAGTGGAGGCCCGGGCTCAGCGTCGACGGGCTGATCGCCGAGATGGACAAGGCGCTGCAATTCCCTGGCGTGTCGAATGCATGGACCATGCCGATCAAGGCGCGCATCGACATGCTCTCGACCGGCATCCGGACGCCCGTCGGCGTCAAGGTGATGGGCACCGACCTGGTCGAGATCGACAAGCTCGCCAAGCAGATCGAGCAGGTGCTGAAGGCGGTCCCAGGCACGTCGTCCGCGTACGCCGAACGAAGTCTCGGCGGCTACTATCTGGAAATCACGCCCGACCGGTCGGCGCTGGCGCGCTACGGCATCATGGTCCAAGACGTCCAGGACACGATCGCGACCGCGCTCGGCGGCCAGACTGTGACCACGACCGTCGAAGGCCGTCAGCGCTTCACGGTCAACATGCGCTACCCGCGGGACCTCAGGGACGCGCCGAAGAAGATCGCGAGCGACATTCTCGTCCCGATGCCCGCCGGGGGCGCCGTGCCGCTGGCGGAAGTCGCCAGCGTTCAACTCGCACGCGGCCCGAGCTCGATCCGGACCGAGAACGCTCAACTCGCGACCTACATCTACGTCGACATCCGCGATCGCGACCTCGGCGGATACGTCGCAGACGCGCAGCGCGCCGTGCAGGCGAGCGTCCAGTTTCCACCGGGTTACTATGTGATGTGGAGCGGACAGTACGAATATCTGGAGCGGGCGGCGGCTCGCCTGAAGATAGTCGTACCGGCGACGCTGCTGATCATCTTCCTGCTGCTCTACCTCAACTTCAGGTCGGTCACGGAGACGTTGATCGTGATGTTGTCGCTGCCGTTCGCGCTGGTCGGCGGTCTATGGCTGATGTGGTGGCTCGGCTTCAACCTGTCGGTCGCTGTTGCGGTCGGCTTCATCGCGCTCGCCGGCGTTGCCGCCGAGACCGGCGTCGTGATGCTGATCTACCTCAACCAGGCGCTGGCGGACATCAGGGCGCTGCGCGCCGCCGAGGGCCGCGCCCTGACGCGTGCTGACCTGTACGACGCCATCATGGAAGGCGCGGTCGAACGCGTGCGGCCGAAGATGATGACCGTGGTCGCCATCATGGCCGGCCTGTTACCGATCATGTGGGGCACCGGAACCGGCTCCGAGATCATGCAGCGCATCGCCGTGCCTATGATCGGCGGCATGGTCTCGTCCACGCTGCTGACGCTGATCGTGATCCCGGCGATCTTTGGGCTGGTGAAAGGCATCGGGCTGCCTACCGGGAGGGTCCTCGATGTTCCGGCGGTTAGCGTCTTCGACCGTCCGGAAGCGGCGGAATAATGCCCGGTCGCTGTGACCGAACGGGCCGCGAGACCGAACTACCAGAGATACGCAGATGACCAACCGAGAAACCGAACTCAAGGCCCTGATGCTCGCTGGTCTGAATGGGGACGCGTCTTCGCACCGCGCGCTCCTCGACAGGCTGAGTGGCCTCCTGCGAGGATACTACAAGCCCAGGCTTGCCAGGATCGGAAAGGGACCGACCGAGGCCGAAGATCTGGTTCAAGAGGCAGTATTGGCGATCCACCTCAAACGCCACACCTACGACCCAGGAGAACCTCTGACTCCGTGGGTACACGCGATCGCGCGCTACAAGCTGGTCGATTATCTGCGTCGGACCCGCGCCTCGCTTGCCGATGTGCCGCTGGAAGAGGCGGACGAAGTGATGGCGCAGGATGACAATCTGAGCGCCGAAAGTACGTTCGATCTCGCGCGGCTCATGCAACTGCTGCCTGAGAAGATGCGCAATTCGATTCAGGCGGTAAAACTGGACGGGCAAAGCGTGGCCGAGGCGGCGACACGCTCCGGCATCTCCGAATCGGGAGTGAAGATGAACATTCACCGCGGGCTCAAGGCGTTGGCCAACCTCATAGCCAGGGAAGCCCGAACATGAAGACCGAGGAATTGGTTGCCCTTCTGAGCACGAACTCGGGGCCGGTAGTCCGGGGATCGTTCGCCCGCATCCTTGGTGCCGCACTTGCTGCGGGTTTGGTCCTGGCCGTGTGCCTCTCGCTGGTCGGGCTCGGCTTCCGCCCGGACTTGACGACGACCCGCGCCCTGATCTTCCTCCTCCTCAAGCTCCTGTTTGCGGCTGTCATCGTCGGCATGGCGTCGGTCTACCTTGCGCGACTGGCCCGGCCCGGAGGAGAGCGGAGAATTTCTTCGATTTCCATGGTTGCACCGTTTGTCGCAATGATTCTGCTCGCCGCGATCAGCCTCGGACTTGCGCCGCGATCGCATTGGGACACGATGGTCGCGGGAGGCGAATGGCTGGAGTGCCTCGTTTCGATTCCGGTCATCGCGATCGTGCCTTTCGCAATCGCAATCTGGGCCGTGCGGAGAGCGGCGCCGACGAACCTCGTCCGTACGGGCGCTTTCGCCGGCCTCGTCGCGGGCGGCGTGAGTGCAATGGCTTATGCGCTACATTGCACAGCCGATTCGCTGCCGTTCGTCGCAATATGGTACGGCGGCACAATCGTGCTGTGCACGTTGGCGGGTGCGGTGTTGGGACCCCGGCTGTTGCGCTGGTGACGTGAGGCTATCGGCGTGTCACGACGGCGTGAGCTTGTGACCGCGAGAAGATTTGCTCCGAACTCATCATCAGAAGCGCACTCACGCGTTTCCGATGATGACGGAGCCGGAACATGTCAACCAAACACCTTCTCGCGATTTCCCTCTTCCTGCCGCTGCTGGCGCTCTCCGCGACAGCGCATGCGGGATCAACGATCACCGACAAGAGCTATTGGCCGAACGAGGCCAGGCAGAGCGCGCCGAACAGGGCCGCGTCGCAAACGGGCCCGTCTGCTGCATTCGCGTACGACCGAGCAGGAACACGTTTGGAGCCAGCGGCCGCCGCCGGCGGATCGGAAGGACGCTACCAAGGCGGCCCGAAGGGCCGTTGACGCGGACAAGCCTGGCAAATCACGACGACGAGCCGGCGCCGTGGAATTCCGTTCCCGGCGCCGATCGTGTTGTTGCTCAATGCCGCTGCGCCGATCAATAGCTTCTGGAGCGCAGCGGGGATGATGAAAAGGTCGCCGACGGGGGCTGTTCGCTGATCCGATCCTTCTGGGTTCGAGGCCTTCCAGGACTGAATTTGTGATAGTGTTCGGTTCCGGTCCTTGCTATCCGTGGCTTCGATGAAACGGCTGATTGGCCATAGGTCTCGCGTCTTTGCACCCTCCTTCCGCGGGCTGCTGACCGTATTGCTGACGCTCGCCTACGTCGTGGTCGGATTTGCAGGCGAAATCGCGTGCGCCGGCGAGACGCTCGCGAGCGAAGATCGGATCGAAGTTGCGGACATACCCGCCAACACGGACCAGGGCAAAGCGGACCAAGGATCGAAGAAGCCGGTTACCGTTGTCGATCATTGCTACACCTGTGTTCCCCTGCTGATCCCGCCACCCGTCCTCGTTGTCGAGCCGGCTGCAAAAGCCGCTCCTCCGGCATACGCCACACCGACCTTCCTCCTCGAGGATCAGCCGGGGCTCGATACCCCGCCGCCCAAATACCGGACCTGAGCATCTTCTCGGAGCGCGCGAGCGCTCGATCGATCGCTTGGTCAGGTCATTCTCATGTTTCGCAGGACGGTCACGCATTTCGCGTGCGCAGCGGCGTTTCTAGCGAGCCCGTGGCTCGTCGGTCACGCGCATTCGCAGACGCTCTCCATGAAGGACGCTCTGGGACGGGCGCTTGCCTCCAGTCCGCGTCTCACCGCGGCCGAGCGCGACGTGGGCATCGCGGCAGGGCAGCGGATCCAATCCGGAGCGCTGCTCAATCCGGAGGTGTCCTACGAACAGGACGACTCGTTCGGTTCGGGCAAATATCGAGGGACAAAATCCGCAGAAACCACCTTGCAGATCAGTCAGGCCTTCGAATGGTTCGGCAAGCGCGAGGCGCGAATTTCGGCCGGTGCGGCCGGGGTCGAGGCGGCGTCGATCCAACGTCAGGCCGTCAGATTGGAGGTCCTGTCTGAGACCGCGATCGGCTTCCTCAACGTGCTGGGTGCGCAGCGTCGGATCCAGGTTCTCGATGAGCAGGTCGGCGCCATCGACAAGCTGACCCCGCTGCTGCAGCGGCGCGTCGAAGCCGGCGCCTCGTCGCCCGCGGAGACGGGGCGGGCCGAAGTTGCATCCGCTCTGGTCAAGGCAGATCGCGAACGGCTGAGATCGACGCTCGCCAGCGCGCGCCGCGAGTTGGCCGTCCTAATGGGTGATCCCGCACCAAAGTTCGCCTCGGTATCCGGCAAGCTCGATGCCATCGGGCGACCGCCTTCGTTTCAATCGGTCGTGGCCGCGATTGACGCGAATCCTCAACTAGTGCGCTGGACCGCGATCTACGCGCAGCGGAACGCGGAGTTACTGCTGGCTCGGCTGAAGCCCTATCCGGACGTGCGCATCGCTGCGGGATGGCGTCACTTCAACGAGACCAACGACGATGCGGTCCGGCTGACACTCTCGGTGCCGATCCCGGTGTTCGATCAGAACCAGGGTAACATACTCTCGGCGCAGGAGAGCCTGGCGAAGACCAGGGCGGAGCGGGAGGCGAACCGAAATACGCTGATCGTGATCGCAGGCCGTGCCTACGACACGTTGCAGGGTTCGCTGCGTGAACTCGCCATCCTCCGCGAAGCCGCGATCCCTAAAGCGGAGCAGGCGGCGCAGGCCATTTCTGATGGCTACGGCCAAGGCCGTTTCACGCTGCTCGAGGTACTGGATGCCCAGGCGAGCCTCACGCAGGCGCGCCTGCGCGAGCAGGAAGCCTTGCAGAACTTCCACGTTGCCGTCGCCACCATCGAAGGCCTCGTCGGCAATCCATTTTCGCTCGCGCGAGAGAACTCAAGATGATTCGAGCACTTTTCCGATATTTCGTCTTTCTCCTGGTGGCCGGAACGCTCGTCTATGCCGGCTATCGGATGCTCACGCCGGCGACGACGAAAACGGTCGCGACGGAGAAGTCCGAAGCGGAGGAGCATTCGGACGGCGTCGCGATGAGCGATGCAAAGGTCGCGGCGGCCGAGATCGAGCTTGCGACGGCCGGCCCGGCCGTGTTGCACGACAGCCTGACGCTGAACGGAATGGTGCAGGCCAACCAGGAATCACTGGTTCAGATCACGCCCCGCTTTCCAGGCGTCGTTCGGGAGGTTCGCAAGCGGATCGGCGAACACGTCGAAAAGGGCGACATCCTTGCCATCGTCGAGAGCAATCAAAGCCTGACCCCCTACGAACTGAAGGCGGCGCTCGGGGGCACGATCATCGACCGCCAAACAACGCTCGGCGAATTCGTTTCCGAGCAGAAGCCGGCGTTCGTGATCGCCGACCTTTCGACGGTGTGGGTCGATTTCTCCGTCTACCGGCGCAACCTCGCCCGCGTGAAGGTCGGCGATCAAATCCTGATCGATCCCGCGGACGGCGGAGCCAAGATCGAGGCGAAGATTTCATATGTGTCGCCGGTCGGCAGCAGCGAGACCCAGACCGCGCTCGCCAGAGCCGTCGTAGCGAATTCCGAACAGCGGCTGCGGCCCGGCCTGTTCGCCACCGGTCGCTTGACCTTGTCGGCGAAGAAGGTTGCGGTCGCCGTGAAGTCGTCGGCTTTGCAGATCCTCGAAAACCGTACGGTCGTGTTCGTCCGCGACGGCGAGAAGTTCGCAGCGCGTGACGTCGAGATCGGCGAGCGCGACCCGGACTTCGCGGAAGTTAGGTTCGGGGTGCTCGAAGGCGACCTCTACGCGGCGCAGAACAGCTTCATCGTCAAGGCGGAACTGGGGAAGGGAGGAGCGGACAATGATTGACGGCATCCTCTCCTTCGCGATCCGTCAGCGTTGGCTGGTGATGATCGCCGTGCTGGCGATGGCCGGTTTCGGTGCATGGAATTTTTCTCGTCTGCCGATCGACGCAGTCCCAGACATCACGAACGTTCAGGTGCAGATCAACAGCAGGGCCCCCGGCTACTCGCCGCTGGAAGTCGAACAGCGCATCACATTTCCGATCGAGACCGCCATGGGCGGCCTACCGCGCCTGGAAAGCACCCGGTCGCTGTCGCGCTACGGGCTCAGCCAGGTCACGGTGATCTTCAAGGATGGCACCGACATCTATTTTGCCAGGCAGATGGTCAACGAGCGGATCCAGCAGGTCAGGGACCAGCTACCGACGGCGATCGAGACCGCGATGGGGCCAATCTCGACCGGGCTCGGCGAGATCTACATGTACACGATCGAAGCCAAGCCGGAGGCCCGCAAGGCGGGCGGAGAGGCGTATAGTCCCACCGACTTGCGTACGATCCAGGATTGGATCGTCAGGCCGCAACTACGGACCGTTGCGGGCGTGAGCGAAGTCAATTCGGTCGGCGGGTTCGAACGGCAGTTTCAGGTACTGCCCGATCCCGCCCAACTGATGGCCTACAAGCTCAGCTTCCGCGACATGATGGCGGCGCTCGCCTCGAACAACGCGAACGTCGGTGCCGGCTACATCGAGCGCAACGGAGAGCAGTACCTCGTCCGGACGCCTGGACAGGTCGCAAGCGTCGACGAGATCAAGGAAATCGTGGTCGGCTCGCGGAATGGCATCCCGGTGCGGGTGTCCGACGTGGCCGATGTCCGGGAAGGAACGGATTTGCGGACCGGCGCGGCAACGCTGAACGGGAACGAAGTGGTCCTTGGCACCGCGATGCTGTTGATCGGCGAGAACAGCCGCACCGTCGCGCAGCGCGTCGCCGCGAGGCTGAAGGAAATCGGACGCTCGCTGCCGGATGGGGTGGTCACGCACACCGTCTACGATCGCACACGTCTAGTCGAAGCAACGATCACAACCGTGGCCAGGAATCTTTTCGAAGGCGCGCTGCTGGTGATCGTCGTGCTGTTCTTGACGCTCGGCAACTTCAAGGCGGCGGTCGCGACCGCGTGCGTCATTCCGCTGTCAGTGCTGTTCGCGATCACCGGCATGGTGGAAGACAAGGTCAGCGCCAATCTCATGAGCCTGGGCGCCATCGACTTCGGCATCATCATCGACGGTGCCGTGATCATCGTCGAGAACTGCCTGCGCCTGCTGGCCGCGGAGCAGGGCCGGCTCGGCCGCGTTCTCAACCGCGAGGAACGTTTCGAGACCATTCTCGCCGGCTCGCGAGAGGTCATCCGCCCCAGCCTGTTCGGCACGTTCATCATCGCCGTGGTCTATCTGCCGATACTCACGCTCACGGGCGTCGAAGGGAAGATGTTCACGCCGATGGCTTTGACCGTGCTGATGGCGTTGACCGGGGCCAGTGTTCTATCGATGACGTTCGTGCCGGCGGCCGTGGCACTCCTGGTCACCGGCAGGGTCTCCGAACATGAGAATTGGTTCATGCGCGGCGCCCGCCGGATCTATGCGCCGCTGCTCACCGCCTCGATCAACAACAGGTTCGGCGTCGCGGCGATTGCGGCCCTTCTGGTCGTCGTCTGCGGGATCGCGGCCTCTCGCATGGGCGGTGAGTTCATTCCCGGTCTCGACGAAGGAGATGCCTCGGCCGAGGTGGTCCGCATCCCCAGTATCAGCCTGCCTCAATCGGTGACCATGGAAGCGATGCTGGAGCGCCGATTGCTCAAGCTTCCCGAGGTCAAGGAGGTGTTCGCTCGCACCGGCACGGCGGAGGTCGCGACCGACCCGATGCCGCAATCCACCTCGGACAACTACATCATGCTGAAGCCGCGAAAGGAATGGCCGGATCCCGAGAAGCCGAAGGCTACCGTCGTCGCGGAAATCCAGGAGGCGGCCGAAGACGTGCCCGGCAATGCCTATGGGTTCTCGCAACCGATTCAGCAGCGAATGAACGAACTCATTTCTGGCGTCAGGAGTGATGTCGCCGTCAAGATATTCGGCGACAATCTGGACGAACTGATCCAGGCCGCGAGCCGGGTCCAAGCGGTGCTGCAAAAGGTCGACGGGGCCACCGACGTGAAGGCCGAACAAGCGGCGGGGTTGCCCGTGCTCACCGTCCAACTGAACCGCCCAACCCTGGCGCGCTATGGGATCAACGTTGCAGACGTGCAGAATCTCGTCGAGATGGCCGTTGGTGGCAAGAACGCCGGCCGCCTTTTCGAAGGCGATCGGCGTTTCGACATCGTTGTTCGGCTACCAGACGATCTGCGTTCGGATATCGATGCCATCAGGTCCCTGCCGGTGCCGCTGCCTCCGATCGAGAACCCAAAGGCGACCACTGCTCTCTGGAGCAATTCGCCGCTCGCTCAAATCCGCTACGTGCCGCTATCCGAGCTTGCCCAGGTCGATCTCAAGCCCGGCCCCAATCTGATCGGCCGCGAGGACGGCAAACGGCGGATTGCGGTGACGGCCAACGTGAGGGGTCGCGATCTCAGTTCGTTCATCGCGGACGCCCAGGAGCAAGTGACGCAGAAGGTGAAACTTCCACCAGGCTACTGGATCGGCTGGGGCGGTCAGTTCGAGCAACTGGTCTCCGCGACGCAGCGGTTGACCGTCGTCGTGCCCCTCGCACTGTTCCTGATCTTCCTGCTGCTCTTCATCAGTCTCGGATCGGCGCCTGACGCCCTATTAGTATTCAGCGGCGTGCCCCTCGCTCTGACCGGCGGGGTCGTAGCGCTGCTGCTGCGCGGGATCCCGCTCTCGATCAGCGCCGGGATCGGCTTCATCGCGCTCTCCGGGGTCGCCGTGCTCAACGGGCTCGTCATCATCACGTTCATCGAAAAGCTTCGACGGGAAGGCCATGCGCTGGTGGACGCGGTCCGGGAAGGTGCACTGACGCGGCTCCGGCCGGTCCTGATGACCGCGCTGGTCGCCTCGCTCGGCTTCGTCCCGATGGCCATCGCCACCGGTGCGGGTGCCGAGGTGCAGCGGCCGCTCGCGACCGTCGTCATCGGCGGGATCATCTCATCGACCATCCTCACCCTGTTGGTGCTGCCGGCGCTCTATGCCTTGTTCAGGCGGGAACAGCCGACCAATGCTCAATCGAATCCATCCGCCCCCCAAGGAGTGCCGTCATGAAGTACGCGCTGTTGCTGATCGCTACCATCTTGTTCGCGACGCCGGTTTCCGCCGAGGACTATGAAAAAGGACCAAACGGCGGGTTGATGCTCGACGTCGCCGGGATCGATGCCGAACTTCTGACGTCGGGCAACACGGTCACCATCAATGTCTTCGAGGCCTTCAAGGCCAAGCCGGTCTCGACCAAGGGCTATGTAGGGGCTGTGCTGATTGCCGGTGGGTCGGCCCGCGAAACGGTCACCCTTGCGCCCCAAGGCGAAAATTCGCTCAAGGGCGACGCCAAGAATCCGATCCCCGCCGGCGCGACGATCACCCTCACGATCAAGACCGCCGAGGGCAAGTCGGGCCAGGCAAAGTTCAAGAAATAGGGTCGGCCGTGACGTGCCGCATCCGACGTTCGACAGCCGTCTGCGTGATGTGGGCGTTGGGATGGAGCACGGTGGCCGCAGAAGAGCAAGGCGCCCGGACTGCCCGGATCGTGGGGCTCGGCGCCGCGACATGCCGGCAGTTCACCGCCGACGCCGCGGCCGATCCGCAGGTGAGCAGGGACTACCTGGCTTGGGCACAGGGCTTCATGAGCGGAATCATATTGAGCAGGCCGCCTGGCGTGGACGTCGGTCTCGATCTCAATCCGCCGACATTCGGCCTCATGGACCAATTGCGGTTCCTCGAAGACCACTGCGCGCGGAACGACGCGGTCGATTTCTCTACGGCCGTCGAGGCGCTCTACAGGCGGCTGCGGCTGGAAGGCAGGACATGATGCGAGGACGTGCGTTATGACGACGGACGCAGACGGAATGGTGCGCTATCGCGTCACGGGCATGGATTGCTCCGCCTGCGCGGCCAAAATCGAAACCGCGGCGCTTTCGGTCGCGGGCGTTCGAGCCGTCAAGGTTTCCATCGCCTCCCAGGAGATGACGCTCCGGACGGAAGCCGGGCCGGCACCGCTGCCCGAGGTCGAACGCTCGATCACAGGTCTCGGCTACAGACTTGCGCGCATCGACGCAGATGACCACCATGTAGCGGACCTCTCGCACGTGACGCCGGCCTACAGGCGCGCCCTTTGGATCGTGGTCCTCCTCAATGCCGGCTACGGCATCGTCGAGATCGTCGGTGGCTTTCTTGCCGGCTCGCAATCGGTAAAGGCCGATGCGCTCGATTTCATCGGCGACGGAGTGATCTCGTTCCTTGGACTGATCGCGGTGGGTTGGGGACTGGCGGCCCGCGCCAAGGCGGCTTTGCTGCAGGGTATCTTCTTAGGGGTTCTGGGAGCGGGCGTTCTCGTCGCAACCGCCTATCGGCTGCTGGTGCAGCATCAGCCGGAAGCTGAGCTGATGGGGGTTCTTGCTCTGATTGGACTTGCAGTGAACGTGGCGGCTGCCGTCGTGCTCCTGCCACATCGGCGGGGCGATGCCAACGTGCGCGCGGTATGGCTATTCAGCCGCAACGACGCCATCGGCAACATTGCGGTCGTCATCGCCGCCCTCCTGGTCGCCTGGACACAAACGCCGTGGCCTGACCTAGCCGTCGCGGTCGTCATTGCCACCCTGTTTCTGCAGTCGTCCTTCTCCATCATCAAGGATGCACGAAACGACTTGAGCCAGGCAGAGCCGATCCATGGGAGCGAGCGGTCATTATAAGGCAGCACACCGTACCGCCGTCGACGGGCGCGTTGCCCGCCGAATGACGGTTTTCATGACGAATCCGCGTGTTTCCTTAAGAGGTCCTCGGTAAGCTGCCGTTTTGAGTAGCGTGATGGCCAAGAGTGCGCGGAGAGTAGTTGCAGCGGTCCCGTCGGCGGGAATGCCCGGATTCATCAAGCCTCAACTGGCCACGCTGAAGGCCAAGGCGCCGTCCGGCGACCAATGGCTTCACGAGATCAAGTTCGACGGCTACCGGGTTCAAGTCCACCTCCAGAACGGGAAGAAGCGAGTGTTCACCCGAAACGGGTTGGACTGGACGAAGAGATTCTCCATGATCGCAGGTGCATTGGACATCCCCGGTCAAGCCATACTCGACGGAGAGGTTGTGGTCATACATGAGGGCCGTACCAACTTCTCCGAGCTCCAGGCCGAACTCGCAGCGGGCAAACAGGATAGGCTGATCTACTACGCCTTTGACCTGCTCTGGAGGAACGGAGACCTCCGCAAACTTCCCCAGGTAGAGCGCAAGCAAATGCTCTCCGACCTGCTCGGGGCAAACGACATCGGGCATCCCGTCATCTACTCGGAGCACCTGACCGGCGACGGACAAGAGATGTTCGAGCACGCCGCGAAGCTGAATTTCGAGGGCATCGTCTCGAAGAACGCGCAGGCACCTTACCGTTCCGACCGGAACGAAGGGTGGCTAAAGATCAAGACCGTGCAGAAGGGCAAATTCCCGATCATCGGCTTCGTCAAGGATCCCACCGGAGTGGCCGCGCTGTACCTTGGAAAGCGCGAGGGCAAGGATCTCGTCTACATGGGAAAGGTGGGGACCGGCTGGTCGCGAACCGTCTCGAGCCAGATCAGAAAGCAGCTCGATACCGTGGTGAGCCCGAAATCCAAGCTGACGAAGCCGATCAGGAAGCCGAAGGCCACGTGGGTCGAGCCGACTTTCTTCGCGGACGTCGAGTACCGGGACATCACGTCGGACGGCCTGCTGCGGCAGAGCTCGTTCAAGGGACTGAAGAGGAAGTAGGTTCGTCGGCCTCCCAGGCGGGAGTCGAGTAATCCAGCGCGACCATCCTGCCTTCGAACCACCCCCAGTCGGACGCCTTCGGTTCGAAGGGACAGCTGTCTTCCCCCGGCATTTTGTCCCAGACCTCCGCGAAGTTCATGTACTCGTCCAAGCTCATCATGTCGTCGAGCGGTTTCGCCGCCCTCATGATCTGCACGAAACCGTTTCGGGAAACCCAGAGAACAGGGCACAGCAGGTTGCGACGCGTCTCGTTGGCGCTTCGATAGAGCTTCGCTTCGTACAGATTGCTCGCGCGTCCGCGCGCGTTCCGTGCGAACTTCAGGGCGAACCGACCGACGACGACGACGGGCGATCTCATGCTGCCGGTTCGGGAGATGCTGATCATGCGCTGCGTGCTCAGATCGGAAGCCCGAGTTGCGGTTCTTCCTCGTCGCCGCCTTGCAGCGAGGAGAGCGAGACGCCGAGAAGCCGGACGGGCTTCGGAACGGGCACTTCGTGCTGCAGAAGCGCGATCGAGAGCCGCTCCAGGTCGTCTCGGCTCGATACCGCGATCGGGACCGACCTGCTGCGCGTGATGATCTCGAAGTCGTTGAATTTCATCTTCAGCGTGACCGTTCGTCCCCGCGAACCTTTCTCCTCGCAATGGCGCCAGACCTTGTCGATCAGCGGCTGCAGTTCGGCAGCCATGGGTTCGAATTCGGTCAGGTCGCTGGCGAACGTGTTCTCTGCGCCGATCGACTTCCGGATCCGGTTGGCGCGGACCTCGCGATCGTCGACGCCCCGCGAAATCCAGTAGTAGTACGCGCCGGCCTTGCCGAAATTGGCCTGCATGAACTCCAGCGTCTGGTTGCGCATGTCCAGGCCGGTGTGGAGGCCGAGCGAGTTCATCTTCGCGCTGGTCGCCGGTCCGATACCGTGGAATTTGCCGACGGGCAGCGCCTCGACGAACGATGGACCCATCTCGGGCGTGATGACGAACTGGCCGTTCGGCTTGCGATGGTCGGAGGCGAGCTTCGCCAGAAACTTGTTGTAGGAGATTCCGGCGGATGCGTTGAGGCCGGTGACCTCCTTGATCTTGGCGCGGATCGCGAGCGCGACGTCGCGCGCCAGCGGGATGTTCTGCAGGTTCTCGGTGACGTCGAGATAGGCCTCGTCGAGCGACAGCGGCTCGATGATCGGCGTGTGCTCGGCGAAGATCTCGCGTATCTGCTGCGAGACCGCCTTGTAGATCTCGAAGCGCGGCTTCA
The DNA here is from genome assembly GCF_004114955.1 of Bradyrhizobium guangzhouense. Classification (NCBI taxonomy): domain Bacteria; kingdom Pseudomonadati; phylum Pseudomonadota; class Alphaproteobacteria; order Hyphomicrobiales; family Nitrobacteraceae; genus Bradyrhizobium; species Bradyrhizobium guangzhouense. The sequence continues at coordinate 215,772 of NZ_CP030053.1, read as the reverse complement.
CGAAGATCAGGTCCGGACACTGCCGCTTGGCGGTGACGGACGGCATCGCCGACCGAACGCCGAATTTGCGGGCTTCGTAGCTGGCGGCCGCCACGACACCGCGCTCGCGGGATCCGCCGACGGCTACCGGTTTGCCGCGTAGATCCGGATTATCCCGCTGCTCTACCGATGCGTAGAAGGCGTCCATGTCGACGTGGATGATCTTCCGATGCACGTGGCGGGTTTCCGTCATGGACCGACTATGGCCGCCGACTTCGGAAACAACTCGCGCTGCGCGAGTTCGATAAGACGCTGCGAATCGGCCATCAATTGCGGGCTCGGCTTGATCCTGTCCGCGTATCTCTCGTCATGGACCATGAAGTTGTGCAGGGAGACGAGCCCTTCCGGGTGCGCGCACGCATAGTCCGCCAGCAGTTGCTGCATGGCGAATTCCGAAACCGACGATTCTAGATTTTCGAGGTCGGAGATCGTCATGATCGCCAAGGTCATTACCCGCCTTCCCCCAGGCACTTCGCCGAGCAATCGGCGGAATTCCGAATCGAGAAACGTGCCGTATGCCGGCGCGTTCAACCGCGTGTCGTGGACCAGCAGGACCGGATGGATGACGGCCACCCCATCGAATGCGCGCTGCGCCTCTCCGCAATTTCCATCGAGAATCCGCCGGACGATCTGCGCCAATTGCGCGACGCCTTTCGGCCGCTCCTTCTTCCCGCCGGCGGACGCGGTCGCGATCCCGTAGCGCGACCGTATCTGCTCGATCCAGTCGTCGATATCGCCGAGCACGATCTCGTCCTTCAACCAGGCGGCCTTCTGCTCGAAGATCACGGTCTGAGGGATGTAGTCGAGCAGTGCATCGATCTCGAAATCGCGATTCTCGCGATCGCACGCCTCGACGCCGCATTGGAGGCGCGAGGCCAAGCCGGGACGGTCCGGATACATTCGCCTCAAAATGCCGTTCGCGTAGTCCTCGAATGCGTTTCCGAACGCGCCGAACACTTCGTTGGCGCTGCGTGCCTTCGGCAGCAGATGGAATAGCGGGCCTACCGATATCTTCTCGCTGAAGAAGACGGGATCGATGATGATGGCCCGCCCGTTCGCCAGCCGCAGTATGGGGCGCTCACGCAGGTCCCGGTAACCGCGTTCGGTGAATCCGTCCCAGAGCGTGACCGCGAGCTCTTCCGGCGTCTGGGATTCAGAATCCATGTATTTGGCGAACTTCTCGCGGTAGGCGGTCGCGTCGGCGACGGTTTGTGCGTTGAATAGGGCCCCTCCTTCGGAGTCGAAGGGCAAGTACAGGGCAAGACCCGTGACGCAAGTGAAGTATTGCTCCACGGTGAGACCGGTCGCGTCCAGGAATTCCGCGGCGAAGTCCGGATAGTGGCGCGGAAAGTGCTCGGAGAACAGCGCCCACCCGCGGCCGAGCGTGGCTCCGATATGCGGCGCAATCGCCGATTCCTCGAGCCCGCGGCGAAACGCGCCGAGAGCCAGTTTGCGGGCGTCGTCGACCGGAAGGACTCCGGATAGCCGACCGGCAAAGACGCGCTCGCCCCAGAGCTTGCTGGCGATGAGCGCGGCCTGAAGCAGGCGGCTCCGGCCCGCGGGATCCTCGAGCGACTCGGCGCCGACCGCCGCGTCGCAGCAGCGGACGGCCCAGCGCATCAGTTCCAGCAGCTGGCCTCGGAAGAATACGACCGGAAGATCGCCGGAAGGGCGGGTTCGAGCGAACGCGTTGATGCGGTCCAGATCCTCGCCGCTGCAGATCATGTTGATCGCTCGTTGTTGGCGTTCCTTGATGTCGGGCACGCCGGTCCCGCTCACCACCGTATTCAGCCGCGCGCAGGCCACCAGCACGGCGTCGCGGCCGAGGGGCCGAAGCAACTCCTCCATCGTCGCTTCGGTCGCCTCGACGTCGGGAAACAGGGCGTCGGGTGGAACGAAGACGCCGATCTCGTTCGACGTCATCGACGACTGTCGTTGGGCGGACCTGGGAAGGATCAGGCCTGGCGTTTTCATGACGGCTCCATAAGGGCGCCGCCGGGCTCATGCCGGCGGACCCGTGCTCGCATATATGATGCGGCGCGTCGCTAGTCCCGGGCGACCCGCACGAATTCTCCGTTGTCGACGACGTAGATGTTGGCGAAGAGCCGCCCCCAATCGGCCTTTCCGATCGCGTCCAGGGCGGGGGCGACGACCTCCGTCAAGGAGAAATCGACGAGATCGAACGAGCACATTCTGGCGTAAACGAGCAGATCGAGTTCCTGCCCGACGTAGTTCGTATTGGATAGCTTCGTTCTCACCGCCGAGGCGATGCCGGCCCGCCACGTCGTCAGCTGCTCCGCGACGTCGCGGACGGTCGGCTCGGAGATGCGGCCGCCCCCGAAGTAGAATCCGTTTTCGCGTTGATGTTTCATCTCCAGGTGATGGAGATGGCCGCTGCTGTACGCGGCGTCCTCCGGCTCGTCGTAGGCCATCGTGCACTGGACGTTCAGCGTCTTCTCGCCCGAAACGATCACGAAGTCGGCGGCGCCCTCCGGCGTCCAACGGAATGTGTCGGCATCGTCGAGGCGGAGGCCGTCGGCGAGCAGAAGCAGCGGCGACCACTCTTCGTTTCGCGTTTTCGCCCAGGCGATTTCCTTTCGGCTTTGAACCCGCAATCTGGAGGACAGATCCTGATCGGACTGGCGCTCCGCCAGCAGCAGAGCTTCGGCAGCGCGCAAGTCGCCAATTCCGTAGAGGCGGCCGGCCTCCAAAGGGTAGACCGATCGGGACGTCATGCAACCTCCGCATCTTCCTTGACCCCGCGGGCGACGATCCGGAGCGACCCGTCCTGCAGCGGCCGCTGCAGCTTGAGGGCCTCGTCCGGAGGCGCGGTCATCCAGGTCTCGACCTCCTCCGGCGTGGTCAGGATCACCGGCATCGCCTTCGGATGGATGGCGCCGATTTCGGCGTTCGCCTCCGTCGTCAGGAATGCGTAGAGGTCGTTGGTGGTCTCGCCTTCCTTGACCTTCCGGACCGAAGTCCAGTTCGCCCAGATCCCGGCGAAGCATGCGAGCGGACGGCTCTCGTCGAGCGCGAACCAGATGTCACCGCCCTCTGCCTTGTTGAACTCGCTGAACGAGTTGAACGGCACCACGCAGCGGTGCTCCGGACCCAGCCACCGGGTCCAGTGCTTGGACGTCACGTTGCGGATGTTCGTGGTTCCGGAATCCGGCTCCATCCGAAGCAATTCCTTGAAATCGACGGTCTTGCCCTTGGCCTCCAGCTTCGCGGCGCGCTTCTTCGTCGCCACCAAGAGCGCTTGCGCCGACGACGGCATGCCCCATCGCGCGGTCGCGAGCTCCCGGCCGCCGGCGCCGGTCCGGACGATCGGCGCGGTGTAGTCCGGAAACACGCCCGGCATCGGCGCAAGGTTGCCGACGTACCGGTTGACGACGCGGAACAGCGCGCTGATGGCAGCTTGGTTCGTCGTGATCGAGTAGAGGTTGCACATCGTCAGGTCTCCGGCGCGGCCTGGCGAGGGCGCTGAGCCAGTTGTAGCAGCGTGGCTGGCGGGCGGCGATTGGCCTTGGCGCACTTGCTGCAACGGAGCCGACTCGCCAGGTCATGCACGAAGGTCGTCGGCGGATGGCGCAGCGTCGCCAAATCCACCTCCCGCCGGGTCTTGCACCGCGAACACTCGATCTCTAGCCACGCGAAACCGCCGTTGATGGCCTGGTCGATCGTCGGCGACGGGTCGATCGGGCCCCCCGATGCCCACATCCGTTCGTTCCAAGACTCGCTGAGGAGCCTGTCGGCCTGCTTTATGAGGGCCTCGCCATTGGCGCGGGCTTCGGCAGCCTGGCTGGCGAGAATCGTCGTCATCGCGCGGGCTTTCCCCAATTCCTTCCGCAGCGCCTTGCGGTCGCCTCCGGAGAGCGGGGTCGGGTGGTGCTTGGGCGCCATGGCCGTCCCCCGGCTAGACGTCGTACGACGGCCAGCAGCCGTCCTCCTCGTGGCGGCCGGTGCGCTGCGCACATGTGTTGTCCAGCAGACGCTGGCCCACGTCCCGCCAGATCGCATCCGAACCGTAGAGGCGAGCGGCATCGACCTTCTGGATCTCGACGGTCCGGCCGCAGCGGCGGCACCCAACCCTCAGTACATGCTGACGAATTTGGTTCATCCGCAGCGCCGCTCCGGAGGAGTTGGAGCGAGCGTCGGCGCGCGGGTCGTCCAGGAGCGCCTGCCAGTATTCCGCGGGTAGATCGGCGTCGGGACCCAATCCGGGCTTCTGCGGTGCGTTTCTGCCGACGAGAGCGGCCATCTTGTCCATCTGCTTGGGTGTCGGCATGCGCCAGCTCGCGGGTCGGTCCGTCATGCCTCAATAGAACATAACAAGAACGCTGGAGTCTAGACAGTCGAACGGCGAAACCCAAAAGACAGGGAGCGCAATGCGGTCGAGGAAAATTTCCGTGAGGGTCACGATCGCCATCCGGGAAAGCGTTCGAGTTCCTCTCTATCCAGTCGATGGAGTTCTTCGCCGCGTTCGACGACTTCGTCGAGCACGGCGGTCATGCCCATCTGGCCGACTGCCCAGATCGCCAGACCTCGTGTCTCGTTCATGATGGAATTCGGGCAGGTCATGACGAGCTCGAGCGCCTCCGCCTCGGTCACGCTGTGGCGCAGCCGCGCACACAGATAGAGATAGGTCGCGGGATGTTTAGACCGGATGATCGGCCAAACCGGGTCGGCGACGGCCCGCGCGCGCATCGCCGCGCGACTGACGATCCAACCTTCGTCGCAACCGTCAACGAGTTCGGCAAGGATCTCTGTCAGGAAAGCGGGACTGGCTTGGCTCGCCAATCTTCTGGCTGCCCGTTCGTCACCGGTTGATCGGTAGTAGGTCATGACCATCGTCTCGTCGAAAAGGGCGGGCACCTGCGTCACAGCTTTCAGCCAGCGGGCGGCGGCCCCGCGGGTCCCGCGATCGATCCACGCCTCGACGATCGACTGCTGCTGTGGTTGCGGAAGAAATTCGAAGGCCGCCGAGAGGAGCGCCTCCACGGCGGGTCGAACGGCCGGCTCGTCGCGGCCAATCGCGCGGATTCGCTCGATCGAGTCGCACAACTGCTGACGATCCTTGGGATCGAGGCGGTTGTCGCCCAGTAGACGAAGCAGCCGGCGCCTTAGCGCAAGGCGGAGTTTGGAGGGAGCCGCGAGAGTGTCGGTTATTGTCCGGCAGAGATCTGGAACGGAGAGACAGGCGATGTAGGCGTGAAACAGGCTAACGACGTCGGGATGCGGAAGCCCGCCGGCCGCGATTTCGCGGATACGCCTGATCACACCGTCGGAGTCAGACTGCTGACCAGTGGTCATTTGCTCGCCCCTCGGAGCCGACGCCTGATCTGATCGCGTCAGACCGGTTTGATGGCCTTCTGCCTCGAGGCCATCGTTTCCACCCAGGTTTTCAAGGCCGTGATCTCGGCCTGAATTCTATCCGGAGCCGGCAGGGGCGAATTCAGTCCGCGCGCCTCGCTGTGCAGCAGCGCCGAGCACCTGCCGAAGGCGTCGCGGACATCTTCGCAATCCTTGACGGTGATGGACGTCAATTTAACAAGGCCGTCGGTCGAGACCTTGTTCGACATTCGCCGGACTACGGGACCGACGGCGTCTTCGACCGCCCTCTCCCATGACGTCCGGAGCTGCTCCTGCAGCGAGCGCACGGTGATATCCCATTCCGCCTGATTGCCGCGGTCGTGTTTGATCCGTTCGTTGTCCAGGCGATGTTGCATGCCGTCGATGACCAGGGAGAGAGGTTTCGCTCGCATCGGCGGCTCCGCGTGGCAGAAACCGGTATTGTCCGCGCCGCGGCTGATCGACTTCACGGTGATTGTCGGCTTCGGGTCGACGTCACCGCACGCCTCGTCCAGCATGAACAGAAACGCGATATCGTGCGTGAAGACGATGGTCTGACGGTGGACCGCTTCCTCGGCCAGTCTTTTGGCGACGCTGGCGCGGTGCATGTGGTCCAGCGACGATACGGGATCGTCGAAGACGATCGCCGATCGGCTGTCGCTCGTCGCCAGTTCCGCAAGGAACGCCGCCAGCGCCACGCATCGGTACTCGCCCTCGCTCAGGACCGCTCCGACGCCGGCCGCGGGCTTTCGCGTCAGCGCCACTTTGAAGCGCGGCACTCCGTATACGCTTTTTTCTCGTTTCAACTCGATCGCCAGAGATGCCACGCCGATCCGTCCGATTTCCCTGGCGAACTGCGCCCTGAGCGCGTCCGTGACGAGCGTTCCGGCGATCTCCGTACTCTTGAGCGTTATCTTCGTGGTGACCGTGTCCTGCGCAGCGGCCTTGAGCGCGACGATCTTATTGGCGCGATCAATCTCGGCGAGAACGTCCGGCTCGACAGTGGCGATCCATTTCCTGTCCGCGAGAGCGTTGCGCTCGGCAGTCATGCCGCGGCGTGCGGGCGAATCCGCCTCGGCGGTCATGAGCGCCTCCCGATCAAGGAGATCCGCCAACTTCGCCGTTGTGGCGGCATTTGGAGGAGGCTCGGCGGCGAGATGGCTGGAGCCGCCTCGCCCGCCGTCGCGCGTGACTTGTCGCAAGCGCCATGAGTTGATCGTGATCGACCGGCGGAATGCTGCTGCAATATCCTCGTCGTCGAGCTCGTCGGAAAGGAACCGGATTATTTCGGTGCGCGCCGACGTGGGAATTCGCGCCTTGGAGGTCGCTTCCAAATGGGCTTCGTAGGTCTGCTTCGCGTCGATCTCCCGGCGTTGGCTATCGTTTTTGATGAACTGCTCGAAACGGCTCAGGCGCGAACCTGCCTCCGGGCCGAGTTCCTGTTGGCACAAGACGCACACACCGGGCGCGAGAGCCACTGGAAACGGCCTTCCCGGATACGCCTCCTGCTCCGAATATCTACGGGCCGCTTCCCACAGAACCCGCCACGCGTCGGAGCCAATATGCGGCAAAGGCTCGCCCGCGAATAGCGCTGAAGAAGCCGCAGCGGCCGCCTCTCGCGCGACCTCATATGCATCGGCCGCCGCGCGCAGTGCCTCGATCCTTTCGTGGGAAATGGCCTCGGCGAGCGCGGCGACGCGAGCTCCCGCGGATTCGAGCCTCTCGCGCTGCGCCTTTAGTTGACGGCCCGCTTTCACCGGATCGCTCGCCAGATCGCTGTCGAGCCGTGTTAGCCGGTCGCTTTCGGAAGCGTCGAGGCTCGCGAGCGTTCGAACCTGAGCGGGTGTGCATTTGCCGAGACGGGCGAGAGCGAGGAGCTTGCCGACTTCGGAATCTGGCTGGCAAGGCGGCTGCCTGATCGCCTGTGGCGTCTGGGCTTCGATTCTCGCGGTCTCGTCATCGAGCTTGGAGCGCAGGTCCTGACAGATTTTGGCGAGTTGGGCCAGGATGCGGAGGGGAAACGGCGTGTAGGCGACGTCGTTGACGGCGTCGACGTGCACGCTCGCTGTCCGACTGTCGAAGACGCTGACGGCGGATAGCGCCGGATCCGCTGGGCTGCCCGCGACCCACGCCGACGACGCGTTCTGGTTGTTCACGGAGAAGTCGATGGTCGCGCTCGGCGTCCCAGGATTCGGATCGTAGATGTTCGGAAGGACGGCCTCGCTCCGGCTTCCGAGCCGCGCGCGGCACATCTGCTTCAAGATGCGGGCATAGCCGGATTTGCCTGAACCGTTGTCGCCGTAGACGACCGTCAGCCCAATTTTCGTGAACGTCAGCTTCTCGTCTTCCGCGAGCGCGTTGACGTGCTTGACGTCGCGGACGCATCTCAGAGTGACGACCGGATTGCCTGCGGCGGCAGCCTTCACATGGGACGCGTCGAGCGGTCGACCGATTGCCGTGCGCTTGCAGATCGCGAGAAGCTCCGTCACGTCGGAATCATCCAGATCGGGAGCGGTGCAGAGCCGGCGTAAAGCGTCGCGCTGCCAATCGGGGCAGTCTTCGGACCATTTGACGAGGTTGGCGAGAACGATCGCTTCGGTCGTCGGGGAATCGGACAAGGGAGAGAACCTCGCGGGGCGCGCGACGCCGGCTGGGAAGAGGTTGAGCGAATCTAGGCGCGCATCGTGAGGTTAGTTAAGTTTCCGAATCCTTGGAATGCCCATTCTGTCGTTTTCTCATCCTTTCTTCGACGAGTTCGGTCTGAAGATAAGCTTTGGTAGACAGGAGAAGACTCACGTCTTCTCCGACGCCAGCGCGTCTTCGACGGCTTTTTCGATGAACTGCCAGGCCTTCAGTTCCTTTGAAGCTGCCGCACGCTTAACCTTTTTGATGAGCGCGGGCTTCATGTACGTCAACATGGCTTTGCGCCCGTCGCGCCTTTTCGACTCCGTGGGCTTTTTCGGACTTTTCGCTTCCTCGGCCATAGCCGCGTGCATCCTTCTGGACGATCCAGGAGGATACTAGCAGGGCCCTTTGGCGAAGCTAAGAGGCCTGTCCCGCAAACCTGTTGATGACGAACCGCGTCTAGACAGATATCTACTGGATATCGGATAGATATCTAATTGTTGACTTTTTGAAAAATGTGTGATCTAAGTCGGGCTGCTACGACGTTCCAGCTCTGACATGGGAGAATTTGCCACCCCACGGTTGACCCCGCACGATTCCGTGCGAGGCGACCGCTGTTCGCCGTTTTCATTCGACGATATCAGCGAGGATAGATGCAGAAAAACCTCTTCATCAGCCACAAGGCCAGCCGAGCTATCCCCCTCTCGAACAATCTCACCCGCGATTTTTTGATTCAGGCGACGCTCGACGGCGATGTGCGGCGGATCGAGTACCAGAACAGCGTGATCATCGATGAGCGCATCGTGGCGGCCGATGGCATCATCGTGGAGCGTTTCGATGGCCGCTTTGCCGTCGACCTCGTCGACGCCCGTCCTGCCCATGATCCGACGGCCGAAGCCCTGACGCAGCTCGCCTTCGCCCGCAAGTGCCACGGCATCATCGAACTCCGCGCCGACGATGTGCGTGCGGAGCCGCGTTGCTCGGCGGCGCGCGAAGTCTGGAGCCACCGTTCCGTCCGCATGCACGCGGACGACCGCGCCGAAATCCTTGAGGCCCTCGAAGATGGCGGGCCGGCCGGGCTGGCTCAGCTCGCCGCATCGGTCGTCACGCGCGGCGAGGCGCGGACGTTGATCTACGCGCTGGCCTGCGAGGGCGCGGTCGAACTCGATCTCCGCTGCGGCCTCTCCGACGACATGATCGTGCGGTCGGGATATGCCGGATTCTCCGCCGGTCTGAGCGCGTACGGCATCTAATCCTCACTTTTCTGGGCAAAACGATCACCCCGCGCGGCACCGCGCGGGGCGGTCGTTTTGTCGCGCGCTATCGCTCCCTTTCGGGCCTCGCGCTCTCGGGGACGATGGCGCTCGAATCCTTGCATGCCTCACGCCGGCCCTTTCGATCGGCGCATCACGTCAGGAGAATCATGACCGATCACGAAAAGAGCGGCGTGGGTACCGACACGATGGCGAGCAGCGGCCGCTCGACCCAAAAGCGGGGCTTTGCGTCCTTCCGACACGCTGCCGTGGATTTTGATCAAGAGGACGGCTCCGAACTTCGGGACGCAGCGACAATGGACGCCGTCACCTATTTTGGCTCTTTGAGCCGCAGTGAGATCGGAAACAAGATCGTCGCGGCAGCCTTGCGTCGCGCCACGACGGCGGCCGACCGCAGGCGCATCCTGCGCGACCCTCGTCCCGCCGTGGTCGTCATCACCGTCGCTTCATCGGCCTGGATCGAGACCGTCGAACGCTATCTCAACGGTATCAAGCGCGACTGGTTCGTGGTGGCACGCTCCGGCGCCGACCGCCAGCATACGGCGAATGTGGGCAACGAGGGCGTCGCGAAGGCACTCTTGCGGGGACAGTCCGTCATCGGCGTTGCCGCCGACCCGGCGCGGCAGCTCCCCCGCACGTTGACGGCCGCGGCGGATGTCCAGATCGAGCTCGGCGATCTGGACACGGCCAGCGTCGGCACGGCGATGCGCTCGCGCTTCCCGGGCGCTGCCGTCGCGGTCCCGGCGGATGCGTTGACCGCACTGCAGCTCGACGATGTGGTCGCGGCGATGCGCCCTGGTGTCTCCGCCGAGGAGGCCGTCGAACTGATGCGCCGGGCAAGCCGGCGGCGGTCGGCGGGTAACGACGTCTCGACCGCGCCGGATCTCGCCACCGCGATCGAGTTCGGCGCCGCGCGCGAGTTCGGACTTGCTCTGGCGCAGGATATCCGGGATTTCAAGGAAGGCCGCCAGTCCTGGGCGGACTCGATGAAGGGCGGGCTGTTTTTCGGAAAACCAGGAACCGGGAAATCCGTGCTGTGCGCCAGCATCGCCGCGGCGGCCGGCGTGCCATTGCTGCGGTTTTCGGTCGCCTCGGTGTTTGAAAAGAATTCGCATCTTGGCACCGTTATCGAAGCATTCAAAAACCTGATGAATCAGGCCGCCGCGATCGGTAGCTGCTGCATCGTCGCACTCGAGGAGGTTGAGTTTATTCCGCGCCGCGATCGTCTCGACGACCGCGGCGGCGGGAAATCCTTTTGGCTCCCTATCATCGATTTGGTCATGCTGCTGACGGACGCCGGGATCGCCGCCAACGAGCCGAACGGCGGCGCCGGGCGCCCCGTCGGCGTCTTCATATTAGCTTGCACAAATTACCTCGATATGGTCGAGCCCGCCCTGCTACGGCCGAACAGGCTTGAGCGAGCCGTTGAGGTGTCGCCGCCCGACGCCGCCGGCATTGCAAACATCTTGCGATTCCACTTGTCGGGCGCGCTCATCGGCGAGGACATTTCGGCGGTTGCCAGGTCGCTCGAAGGGGCTACGGCCGCGGAGTGCATGGCCGTAGTGCGTGCGGCCAGGCGTATTGCCCGCCAAGCTGGTCGACCCATGACGCTCGCCGATCTGGTCGCAGCGGCACACGGCGACGACGATCGCTCGCCGCAGGTCGTATGGCGCACCGCCGTTCATGAGGCGGCGCATGCTGTCGCCGCCGTCGTGACGGGTGAGGGCGGCCTGGTCTACGTGTCCATCGAGCGCCACGGCGGTCACACCACGGTCGAGGGCGACCGGGATGACCTCCCGACCCTGGCGACCATCGAACGCACTGCGGTCTGCCTTCTCGCCGCAGGCGCCGCCGAGGCCTCGATCGTCGGGTCGGTGTCGACCGGGTGGTCGGGGACGGACAGATCGGATCTCGGCAGGGTCGCGCTCCTGCTTTCCCACGTCCACGCTTGCAGCGGCTTGGCGGGAAACCTGTTCGTGCGTGCGAATACGGATGCGGCAATAGAGGCCGTGCGCGCCGACCCCGAGCTCGGCCGCGCCGTCGAGGATCACGTGCGTCGACTCTATGCGCGTGCGGTAGCCCTCGTCGGTAGGCATCGCAACCGCATCGTCGCGGTCGCCGAGGCACTCTTCGATAAGCGGCATCTCGACGTCACCGAGGTGGTGACGATCCTGTCGGATATCCCCGAGAATTGGACCGAGGTGCCGGAGGATCGCCGATGATCCTGACGGTCGAGGTGCACGGAGACGGAGAGGAACGGCACGCGGTTGTTGCGGTCGTACGGATCCTCGGTCCGAACAAGAGGGCCGGCCGCAGCGACTATGCCGTCGGAGCGGTGAAGGCCGATGCCTGCGACGGTGGTCCGGCGAGCAGCGCCGGCTGCGTCGTCGTCGGCCACGACAACCAGCAGGGGCTCTGGGCTCTGCTCGAACACGCTTGCGCCGCTCTCCGCAAAGCCGACTTCACCGCCCTTTAGAAGCCGGACCGCTGTTTCGGCTCAGCACGAATTCACTACCCATGGAGAAAGCATGACCAGCGAAACGAATGCTTCGACCGACTACGCGTCCACGGCAATCGTACACCGCCCCTTCGGCGGGATCGGCTCCTATCGCCGGGTGTCGGATCCGGCCGGGCGGACGGTGGTGCACGCGTTCCCGATGAGCGAGTTGTCGCGCGTCGCTGCGGCAGGATTGCTGTGCACTCCCGGAGCCTACATCATGACCGATGGCAAGGTCGCCTATGTCGGTGAATCGCGGCGACCCTCCCGGCGCCTGGCGGAGCACGCGGCCGACCCAGCGAAGAACTTCGCGCGCGACGCCTACGTGGTCGGCGGCTGCGACGGCGCCGCCTTCGACAAGTTGCTCACCGTTGATCTCCAGTTCCGGCTCACGCAGCTCGCGGGGCAAGTGGGCGCGGTATCGGTCTGGAAGGGCGCCAATCCGCCCGCGCCCGATACGACTGACGCGGAGAAGGCGACGCACAATCGCATCGCCGCAGACGCGTTGCGTTTGCTGCACGATGCGGGCTGTCGGCTATTCCACGCGCCGAGCCTCGACGCTGCGCCGCCGCCCGGAGAGAGGCCGCTCAGCGATGCCGCCGCGGACCCGACGGATCCCGAGCCGACCGATGCCGGCACCGCGGCGGTGCCGGCCGGCTGCGAGGAATATGAGCTGCAATACGGCGGCCTCTGGGCCCGCGGTCGCTGGGAAGGCGGTCAGTTCGTCGTGAGCGCGGGGTCCGAGGTGAGGTCGATGACGAACGAAAGCGTCGACGAGCAGACGAGGCTGCGACGCAACGATCTGTTCGCGGCCGGAGTGCTGTCGAAGATCGCGGGCGTCGGCGACCGGCGGCGGCTCACCGATCCCTACCCGTTCGCCACGGCGTCGATCGCGGCCAAGGTTCTCGCCGGCGCGCACAGCGCGGGCCGCTGGGTGCCCCGCGGCGCCGGCCGGCCGGGCTTGCCGGCGTAGACGCTGCCCCGGCGGCGTGGGCCGCCGCGGGACCGATTGGCCGTCGGGCCGGCGCGTCAAAACGAGCTGTCGTTTTTTCAAGGACTCAAGTTTCCAAGGATTCGAAATTCCAAGGACTCATTTTCAAGGATTGAAATTCCGGAAGACGAATCCTTGAAAATCGAATCCTTCAAATTCTGATTATCGAAAATGCTCGATCTTGAAGCGCGGCCGGCGCCGTCGGCGGGCCGCCGCGCTGGCACCCGGCGCCGACCGCGCCGGGCCGCCCTATGGCGCCGGCGACGAGGAGGAGAACAGCGGAATGGCACCGATACCCAAGCGCGTGGTCCAGCGGCCCTCGATCGAAATGTGGTCCCCGACGGAGGTTATGACCTTTGATGAAGCTGCCGCGCTGATGTGGCCAAGCGGCTCCCCACTGACCTCGAGCTCACTGAGGTCGGCGTACCGAGCTGGCCGCCTCGAGGTCGTGAGGGTGACGCGCAAGATTCTGGTAACCCGAAAGGCCATCGAGGAGATGATGGAGGCGTCGCGCCACAAGGCCGGGACCTGAGCGTCTGGCGGGACGCAAGTATTGGAGACGCGCGCGCAAGTATTGCAGGCGCCCGCGCGTCGGAGCGGACCCTTGTTGTAGCCCCGTCGCCGCAGCACCGGGTGCGCTCGACTCTCCGAAGGAAATATTGAATCGATGAGGACGCGCCCCGCCCGACATGGACGACAGGCGCGAAAGGATCCGGTCGACTTCGGCGGATGACCGCCGGAGCAGACGACCGGAAGAGCGACGGCCCCGCCGATGTCTCGACGGGGCCGCTGACGGATCGCGTGCACGGACCTAGCCCTTCGAAAGCAAGCCGGCGCGCGCTCCAAGGAGTGTCTTGTATCATGAATTTCTTCGACAAGAAACTGCGCGAAGCCGCGCTGGAGCGGGCGGCTGCCTTGCCGTCCCTGCTCGAAGGCGAGCGGGAACCTAAGTGGTCGATCCGGATGCGCCCGTCCGGACGCTATGCCCTGTGCAAGGACGGCGAATTCTGGGAGTCCACCGGCCTCGAGACCGAGCCGGAGGCGCTGAGCTTCCTCGAGAACTGGAAGCTGCAGTGCGCGGCCCTCCGGGACGGCACCGTGGACGTCCGCCGCTCGTCGGCGACGGCGATCATCGAGCACCGCATCAAGATGGTGCACAAGAAGAAGCTGCGCAGCGCCGGCGTGATCGAAAGCACGCTGAAGGCGCTCGTCCCGTTCGTCGAGGGCCGCCAGTTGCGCCACCTCAACGACGAGTGGCTGGACGAGGCCGAGGAGGGCATGTGCGAGAACTACTCGCGCACCTACTTCACCAACGCGGTCTACTTCTTCCGCACCGCCATCCGCGGCTGGTGCCGCGCCTGCTCCTCGGCGGCGATCCTCCCCTTCGAGGCTCCGCCGCGGGAGGCGGGCCGCAAGATCGTCCTCCACAAGGGCCAGCGCGACCGCGTGACGCGCTGGTCGGGCGGCACGGAGGACTACGACGCCAAGACCGGCAAGTGGACGCCGATCGAGGAGGGCCTGTCCCTGAACGAGGAGAACTGCCGCCAGGTCACCTACCGTAAGATGCACCTGGGGCTGACCTTCGGCTCCCGTCCCGGCGTCTACGAATGCCTCGGCTGGGAGCCCAACGAGGAGGGCGGCCACCTCGACCTCGACGCGGGCATCTTCCACCGCGTGCCGCTCGGGGCGTCCACGGCGTCCAACAAGCTGGCGCCGTCGGTGCCGATCCCCCCGCAGGCCCTGGCCGAGTACGCCCGCTGGCGCGAAGCCGACGGCGACTCGCCCTGGGTCTTCCGCAACCTCGACGGCAGCCCGATGCACCAGCGCCGCCAGCAGGAGATCTTCTCCGACTCCATGGAGGGGCTGGGCATCCCCAACATGACCGGCCACATCCTGCGCCACACCGCGATCACGATGATGATCGAGATGGGCGAGACGGCGGCGGCGATCTCGGCGGTCTGCGGCATCTCCATCGCCGTGCTCCATCGCGTCTACGATCACTCGGACAACCGCGCGGTGCAGCGCCTCGCGCTCGGCTCCATGGACCGCATGATGCTCTAGGCCGCGGCGTCGCCGCCCGCCCTCAACCGCGACGCCGCCGGCCGACGAGGCCGGCGGCTTTTTTCTGCCCCCCGGGCCGCCCGCCGTACGATCCCCGTACGGCCGCTGGCCGCCGGCGGCCAGCGCCGGCGACGCCAAGGCGCGTCCCACTTACCTTCGGGAGGCCTCGGGGGTCTTCCTCCGGCGAAATGCGACGCTGGTTAACGCTTTTCTGGTACTCTTTTAATTTCGGGGGTTTTCGAGCATTCCCGAGGCACCTCAAGGCGATAAAATCGGCCTCAAGGCGGTATTTTCAGGCCCGGACCGTACGAATTCCGTACGGTCACGGAGGGCACGTAGAAGGCGCTCTTTGCTGACCACGCCGCATGGCGGCGTCGGCCCCCGCGCGGCCAATGATTGAGGGCAGTGGGGATCTTAAGAGCCCTTCCGGTCCACGCCGCTGCAGGAAGTGGGCTCGCAGCATGCCGCTGCCGGCCACGGGCGCAAACGGCGGCGTCGGGAGGACGGGAAGGACGTCTAAAGTCGACACCCACGCGCTGCGGAGGCGCCGTCCCCCACGTCTCACGGTTCGGAGGGCCGCGGAGGCCGCTACTTCCTACCGCCTCGGTGCACCGGCTCCACCGGCTCGCGGGACACGCAGGGGCTTTGGCGGGTCCGCCGTCTTCGTCGATGCGGCTCCGGCTAATAGTCTCCGGTCGACGGCAACGTTTCCGTTGATTTCCTATGTTCTGAGCGCATGTCGATGTTCGTGAAATGCATGCGTCAGTGAAATCGGCGATAGTTGCGATGGCTGCCCGAAGCGCCCTGAAACGTATTCAAACGCGCGAACTAACGTAGAAAGGCCCGAAAATACCTGAGTTTTGTATCACATCATGAGCAGGTGATGGCCGCCGGCGGCTGCGATTTCCAGCGCGCGCTTGGCGCTCTCCTGACCCTTGATGTCGCGCAGATCGAGCAGCGAGCTTGCGGCTTCATGCACTTTCGGCACGGGCCGCGACAGCACCTGCGTGCCCTTGAAATGGTTGGCGATCTGAATCAGCGAATGTGCGGCGACGATCTGGATGTCGGGGCTCGCCCACGCTGCTTCCGAGCCGCAGGCGGCGGGACAGATCAGGCCTTCCTCGCGCAAATTGGCACCGAACGCGGCGGGAAGGACGCCGGCCACTGGCGCGATCGAGCCGTCGAGGCCAAGCTCGCCGAGCACGGTGAAGCCGGCCAGCGCATCCGGCGGGATCGCGCCGATCGCCGCCATCAGCCCGAGTGCGATCGGCAGGTCGTAATGGCTGCCTTCCTTCGGAACGTCGGCGGGTGCGAGATTGACGGTGATCCGGCGCGCCGGCAGCGCCAGGCCCGAGGCGATCAGGGCCGAACGAACCCGTTCGCGCGCCTCCGACACGGCCTTGTCAGGCAGGCCGACAATGGCGAAGGCCGGCAGCCCCGGCGCGACCTGCACCTGCACATCGACCGCACGGGCCTCGATACCCTCAAAGGCCACTGTCGAAACCCGCTGGACCATGCTGCCCCCTTGCACAATTAGGGGTAGCAGAGCGGGACCGATTTGACAAGAACAATACGGGAACGAAAGCAACGGTCCCTCCGGTTCCTAATATCAGGTAAACGGGACCGGAAGACTAAGCTTCGACTACGCCTCGAATGCGAACGGCTCTCCTCAGCACATCCCAACGAATGTCCGTTACTCCTAAGGCTGCGGGATGGGCCGTGATCTAACGGGTGAACAATTCAAATGCTTGCAAATCGCCGCAGAAGCGAACGACGGGTGTGCAGCCGGCTGGCCAAGATTCATTTTGGCGCGGGCTCGCTGCCGCGGGACTGCACGATCACCGATATCTCGGATGGGGGCGTGAAAGTGGTGGCCGAATTTCTGGAGGTGCCGCCGCAATTCACGATCATCTTCGCGCCGGATTACTCCCGCCAATGCCGCCTGCGCTGGCGCATCGGCTGCGAGTTCGGTGCGGAATTCACCGATTAGGTCACACAGGGCGCATTTCCTTAACGGGACTTTAGCGTTAATCGGCAAAGCATCTCTGATCAGTCCGCCGGCGGTGATCAGAGTATGTCCAAGCGTTCGTCCCTTGCCTTGTCCCCGGCGAGATTCCTCTTTCCCGCGCTCGCGGTGCTTGCCCTCGGTGGCTGCCAGACTACCGGTCTTGACGACGTCACCGGTGCGCTCGGCGGCAGCAGCAAGCCGGAGGCTGCGGCGACGGCCGACGCCAGGCCCGAGATGGCCGCGCTGCGCGAGCGCTATCGCGCCAAGCCGAACGATCCCAATATCGTCCTCGAATATGGCAAGGCGCTGCGTGAGACCGGCCAGCGCGCCCAGGCGGTCGCCGTCTTCGAGCAGGCCGTGCTCGCCCATCCCAGCAACAAGACGCTGCTCGCCGGTTACGGCCGGGCGCTCGCGGACAACGGCAATTTCGAGCAGGCCTTTGACGTGCTGGGCCGCGCCCATACCCCCGAGGATCCCGATTGGCGCATCCTGTCGGCGCAGGGTGCGGCGCTCGACCAACTCGGCCGCAACGAGGAAGCGCAGCAATACTACGCCGCGGCGCTGAAGATCGTGCCCGACGAGCCGACCGTGCTGTCCAATCTCGGTCTGTCCTATGTGCTGCAGAACAATCTGCCGAAGGCCGAGCAAGTGCTCGGCCGCGCCTATCAACGCGATCAGAACAATGCGCGGATCCGTGCCAATCTCGCGCTCGTGCTGGGATTGCAGGGCCGCGAGACCGAGGCTGAAATCCTCGTGAAGGCAGATTTGCCGCCGGACCAGGCCGCGGCCAAGGTCACGGCGCTGCGCCAACTGCTGGCGAAGAAGCAGCAGCAGCGGGCGGAGAAATAATTCTCCGCCGTCGTCTGCTGACTAGGACGCCTTGCGATGCGGCGCCGATCCGCGCCCCGTCCTGCCCTTCAGCTTCTTCAGCAACGGTCCGAGCAGTGAACGCTTGGGCTTGCGCACCTCGCCGCGCCCGGCGAGCCGGTTGGCCATGGTCTGGAACAGCTCGGTGGTGCGGTGGCTCTTGGAGACCTCCGCGATCATCTGGCCGTTGTTGGCCGCGGTCGAGAACAGTTTCGAGTCGAACGGAATCACCGCGAGCGGCTGGCTTTCCATGGTCTTGGCGAAGGCCTTGACCTCGATCTCGGCCCGCTTGTGCATGCCGACCTGGTTGATGCAGTAGAGCGGCGGACGGTCGTTCGGCCGTGCCGTCTTCAGCACCGTCAGCATGTTCTTGGTGTTGCGCAAGTTCGCAAGATCAGGCTCGGCCACGATGACGATGTCGTCGGCATTGACCAGCGCGCGCTTGGTCCAGGCCGACCATTGATGCGGCACGTCGAGCACGATGCAGGGTGTGGTCATGCGCAGCGTGTCGAAGATCGCATCGAACGCTTCCGCCCCGAAATCATAGACGCGATCGAGCGTCGCGGGCGCCGCAAGCAGGCTGAGGTGCTCGGTGCATTTGGCGAGCAGGCGCTCCATCAGCGCCGTATCCGGCCGGTCCTGCGACAGCACCGCATTGGCGATGCCCTGCGCCGGATCCTGGTTGTAGTCGAGCCCGGCGGTGCCGAAGGCGAGGTCGAGATCGATCACGACGGAATCGAGCGCCAGGTCGCGCGCGATGGTCCAGGCCACGTTGTGCGCGACCGTGGACGCGCCGACGCCGCCCTTGGCGCCGACCACCGCGATGACGCGGCCGGTGATGATGGCTTCCGAGGCCGAGAACAGACTGCAGATCGAGCGCACCACGTCGATGGTCTCGACCGGCCCGACCACGTAGTCGTTGACGCCGCGCCGCACCAGCTCGCGATAGGGCGCGGTATCGCCGGGATTGCCGATCACGACCACGCGCGTGCCGGGATCGCAGACGCCAGCGAGGTCGTCGAGACCTTCGAGGATGTCGCGCGTGCCGTCGGATTCGATCACGATGACGTTTGGCGTCGGCATCGTGTCATAGACTTCGATCGCCGCGGCAAGGCCGCCGCTCTTGGCGGTGAGATGCGCCTTGGCGAGACGGCGATCCTGGCCGGCCGCGGTCACCGCGGCAAGCGTCTTCTCGGTCTCGCAAAAGGCCTGCACCGAGATGCGCGGAACCGGCGCAATGTGTTCCTCGGGGTGCTGCGGATCGTCCGCCTCTTCGTCGTGGATCTCAGTCATTTGCCTGTATCGCTGAGTTTGGCTTTTTCAGCCTCGGGATAGGTGGTCGAGGTCGGGGTGCCCTTGCGGTAGCGGTCGAAAGCGATGTCGCGCCGTGCCGTATAGGCCGGCGTCTCCGCGCGCGGCTGCTCGAGATCGGCGGGGTTGTCGATCATGGCGGCAAGATTGCGCTGGCTGGCGCAGCCGAGATTGAAATAGGGCCGGTTCTCGTTGTAGCCGGGGTCGAGGATCGACGGCCCGACGTCCTCGGGCCATAGGCCGCAAGGGCCGGCGACCGCGGTGATCTTGGAATAGCTCAGGCGGATGGTCGGCAGCAGACCGGGATCTTCAGGACGGTAGGGATGCTGCACGATGGCGCGCGACGGCACACCGCCGCCGCCGAGAACGGCGCGGATCTCGTGATAGGTCGCGGCAGCCGCGCGCGAATTTGCGGTGTCGACCGGCACGTCGACGACGACCGAGCCGGTACCTTCGCGGACCCAGTCCCGGGCAATGCCCATCACGTCGGCGTGCTGCGCGGCCGACAGGCCGCCGCGCGCCTGACCTACGAAGATCACGATCGAGCGCTTGCCTTCCTGGACCGCGATCGGATGACGCAAGCGGTAGTCGGTCGGCACCGTCTGGGTGGTCACGACGTCGCCCGTGGTGTTGCAGGCCCCGAGCATGACGGAGAGTCCCGTCAGCGCGAGCGCGACGCGCAATTTGCGACGTCGATCTGATGTCTTCGTCATCGCCTGGTCCCCTCTTGCCCCGTTTTCTTAGCCGTGTCTCGCCCCGGTCCCAAACCGCCCGCGTCAGTCGATGATGAAGCCGAAATCGCCCCTGTCGCCGTCGATCGGATCGACGCGGCGCGCGATGCCGTAGAGCCGGTTCATGCGTCCCAGCAGCGCCGACTGCGCATCCGAGGACGGCGCGAAGCCGTCATCGGGCCGCGACAATTCCTTCTGGGCGACCGCGCGCACCACATAGGGCGTCACGATCACCATCAGCTCGGTCTCGTTGTTGACGAAGTCATGGCTGCGGAACAGCGCGCCGAGGATCGGCACCTGGTCGAGGCCGGGCAGGCCGTTGATCGCCTGCTTGGTCTGCTGCTGGATCAGGCCGGCCATCGCCATCGAGCCGCCCGACGGAATTTCCAGAGTGGTCTCGGCGCGGCGGGTTTGGATCGAGGGGATGGTGATCGAGTTGTTGGAAACTGACGACACCGACTGGGTCAATGTGATCGCGTTCGTATTCGACAGCTCCGAGACCTCGGTCATCACGCGCAGGCTGATGCGTCCTTCGCTCAGCACGACCGGGGTGAAGTTCAGGGAGATGCCGAACTTCTTGTAGGTGACCTGGGTGGTACAGACATGAGTGACCGGATCGCAGGCATATCCCCCGGGAATCGGGAATTCGCCGCCGGCGACGAAGGTCGCGGATTCACCCGAGATGGCGGTCAGGCTCGGCTCGGCCAACGTGCGCATCACACCCGCGCTTTCCATCGCGCGCATGGTGGCGTTGACGGTGGCAACGCCCTTGGCGAGGCCGGTGACGCCGAGACCGTTGCTGCTGACCAGGGGGCCGCCTGAGACCGAGAACGGGTTCGAATTGTTGAAGTTCACGACCGCGGTGCCGGCATTGAGGCTGGCGCTGAGATCGACGCCCAATTGCTTGACGATGTCGCGGCGCACTTCGCCGACGACGACCTTCAGCATCACCTGGTCGCGGCCGCGCACGACGATGTTGTTGACGACCTTGTCGGCGCCGCCGACGAGCTTTGCGGCGACATCGCCGGCCTGCTGGGCCTCGACCGGGCTCGACACCGAACCGGTCAGCATCACGCTGTCGCCGACGCCTTCGATCTGCACGCCGGGCAGGGACTGGCGCAGCGCCGCGCGCATGCCGTTGAGATCGCGCTTCACCGCGATGTCGTAGGAGGCGACCTGCTGGCCGTCGGCGGTGAAGAACACCACGTTGGTCTGGCCGACCTGGGCGCCGATGATATAGGCGCGTTGCGACGTGCGGATCACCGCATTGGCGATCTTGGGATCGGCCACCAGCACGTCCTTCACCTCGCGTGGCAGGTCGATGACCACAGACTTGCCGACGCCGAGCGACAGCGAGCGCGTCCGTGCCGGCGCAATGGTTGCAACCGGCGCCACGCCGAGGTCCGGCGCCTGCATCGGCGCCTGGTCTCCGACCGGTGCATCCGCCGCGCGGACGAGATCGGGGGCCGCGACCAGCCCCAGCATCAACATGGTCCCCGCCCAGAACGAGCTTGCGCGCTTCCCCCGAATGCGCATGCCGATCCGATCATCCCCGTAGTTCATCATGTCTCCATCACTTCTGTGACGTCAGTTGCCGCGCCACGCCGTAGCGAATCACGTTCACGCCGCCGGCAGATGTGTTCGGTTGATCTTCGAGCGGAACCTCCGCCGCGTTGGCATCGGCGATGCTCCGCAGGGCCAGCGACAGGCTGCCGGCCTGGCGCGAAGCGGCGAGCTTGGCGACCTGTTCCGGCTTGAGCTCGAGTGTGACGGTCTTGCCGAGCACCGAGGTCTGGCCGTCCTTTTCCTTCGGCGCCTGGTCAATCGCGAGCACGCGGATGTTGGTCAGGATGACCTCGGACAGAACCAGATCATTTCCGCCGGTTGGCCCGTTGGTATCGGGGTTCTTCAGGCGGCGGGTCTGCACGATGTCGACGCGGTCATTCGGCAGGATGAAGCCGCCGGCGCCAGTCTCGGCCGAGATCTCGGTGGAGACAGCCCGCATGCCGGACGGCAGGATCGCGGCCATGAAGCCGGAGCCGTCGGCCTTGACGAGCTTCTGCTCGCGGATCGGCTCGCCCTGCATCAAGGGCACGCGCGCGATCGAGCCGGCGATCTGCGTCTGTGCGTCGGGCCTGCTGTCGCGGCGGATGAAGGCGCTGCTGGCGGTCGCCTGCGGCCAGGTCTGCCATTGCAGATCCTCGGCCTTCACGGCCTGGCCGAGCTGGATGTCGGATTTGGCGACGAGCACCTCGACCGTCGGCAGCTTCTCGACCACCTGGGCGACGGGCGCGGGCTTGTTGTCGTAACCGCTGGCCAGATACGCAGCGACGCCGCCGGCGCCGAGCGCAATGACGAGAACGACAATGCGTGCGGTGTTCATACGCTTCTACTCTTACGCGGGGCACTCGGACCGCACGTGGCGGGTTCCCCCGCATCGATGAGTAGGGAGTAAAAGTATAAGGGGTGTTGCGAGGCCGAGTGTGATGGCCAGCGACATCGTGAGTTTTGGGCAGATGGTGAATGCCGCGTTAGCCGCTCGCCCGTTGGCCCCGTAGAAACACGCGGATGCGCTGCCGCGTTCGGATGAGAACGCGGGGCGTCATGGTGAATGGGTGGTTAGGGAGAGGCGCGTCGAGCCACGCCACTGCTGTCGTCCCGGCGGAGGCCGGGATCCATAACTACGGGGAGTAGTGGCGACGCGAAGTTGATAACTCGGAGTCTTCGCCAAACTATTGCTGCGGCGTATGGGTCCCGGATCGGCGCTCCGCCCTCGACAACGCTACGCGTTGCCAAGAGCTGCGCTTGTCCGGGACGACGCGGAGAGAGATCTTGGGCTCCCCAACCCAATTAATGTTACTTCGCCCGCTTCTGCTCGATCACGTCCCAGATCTTGGCCGCGACATCAGGGCCGCCGAGGCGTGCGATGGCGCGGATGCCGGTCGGCGAGGTGACGTTGATCTCGGTGAGATTGCCGTTGATGACGTCGATGCCGACGAATAGCAGGCCGCGCTCGCGCAGCGCGGGTCCAACGGTGGCGCAGATCTCGCGCTCGCGCGGCGTCAGCTCCGTCTCCTTGGCCGCGCCGCCGCGCACCATGTTGGAGCGAAGGTCGTCGGTTGCGGGCACGCGGTTCACCGCGCCTGCGAACTCGCCATCGACCAGGATGATGCGCTTGTCGCCGTGCTTCACCTCGGGGATGAACTGCTGGATCACCCAAGCCTCTTTGAACGTCACCGAGAACATGTCGTAGAGCGAGCCGAAATTCATGTCCTGCGGCATCACTCGGAATACCGCGGCGCCGCCGTGGCCGTGCAGCGGCTTCATCACCACCGCGCCGTATTTGTCGCGGAACGCGTTGATCTCGTCGAGATCGCGCGAGATCAATGTCGGCGGCATCAGCTGCGGAAAATTCATCACGAACAGTTTTTCCGGCGCATTGCGCACCGAGGCGGGATCGTTGACGACCAGCGTCTTCGGGTGGATGCGCTCGAGCAGATGCGTCGAGGTGATGTAGGCGAGATCGAACGGCGGATCCTGGCGCAGCAGCACGACGTCAAAGCCGTTCAGCGCCTCGCGCCTGGGCTCGCCGAGGGTGAAGTGATCGCCGGGCTCGTCGCGCACCGTCAGCAGCTGGACCGGCGCGACGATCTCCTCGCCGACCATCGAAAGCTTGTCGGGGGTGTAGTAGGACAGGCCGTGGCCGCGCTTCTGTGCCTCCAGAAGCAGCGCAAAGGTGGAATCGCCCTTGATATTGATGCGGGCGATGGGGTCCATCTGGACGGCGATGTTCAGTTTCATGGTCTGCCTTTCAGGTCGAGGCGTCGAATGCCGCCAACACATGGCGTGGAAGTGATCGCGGCGCAATCAGCATGGCGTCGAATCGCAATTCGAATTCCGCATGCTCGGGATGCGCCGCCAGCCAGCCCTGCGCGGCATCGATGATGCGCTGCTGCTGGCGCGGCGTCACCGCATAGGCGGCCTCGTCGAGGCTGGCGCGCGCCTTGACCTCGACGAAGGCGATCAGGTTGCGGCGGCGCGCGATGAGGTCGATCTCGCCATGCGCCGTGCGGTAGCGTTTTGCGAGGATGCGATAGCCCTTCGCCATCAGATAGGCTGCAGCACGGCTCTCGGCGGAGATGCCGGTGCGGAACGCGGCGACGCGCTCGGGCGAGGCGACCTTCGGTTCTGCCGGGACCTTAATCTTCGCCATCGCCGCCCCGCAAATCTTTTGCGAGCTCGAGCGCGCGGGCATAGACCTCGCGGCGCGGCCGCCCTGAGAGCGCGACGGCGTGCGCAACCGCGTCCTTGACGCTGTTTGTGGCGAGCTGCGCGCGCAGGAGTTCGTCCAGCGCGTCCGATGTCAGCACGTCGGCATCCGCGGCAGGCGGGGCGATGACCAGCACGAATTCGCCGCGCGTCTCCAGCGTGTCGGCCTCACGTGCGAGCTCACTCAGCGTTGCGCGCGAAATCTCCTCGTGCAGCTTGGTCAGCTCGCGGCAGATCGCGGCCTCGCGCGTGCCCATGATCTCGGCGAGCTCGGCGAGCGTGTCCTGCACGCGGTTGCCGGATTCGAACATCACCAGCGTCGCATCGATGCGGGCGAGCTCGGCGAGGCGCGTGCGCCGCGCCGCGGATTTCGCCGGCAGAAAACCCTCGAAGAAGAAGCGGTCGGTCGGCAGCGCCGCAACCGACAGCGCCGCCAGCACCGAGGATGGGCCGGGCAGCGCATAGACCGCATGGCCGGCGGCGCAGACCTCGCGCACCAGCTTGTATCCGGGATCGGAAATCAGTGGTGTGCCGGCGTCCGACACCAGCGCGACCGAGCCACCGGCCGCGAGCGCCTCCAGTATCTTTGGCCGCGCGGCCTCGGCATTGTGTTCGTGATATGGCTTGAGCTGCGCCGCGATGTCGTAGCGCTCGGTCAGCCGCCGGGTGATCCGCGTGTCCTCGCAGGCGATGGTGTCGACGGCGGCGAGCGTTTGCAGCGCGCGCAGCGTGATGTCACCGAGATTGCCGATGGGGGTCGCCACCAGATAGAGGCCGGCCGCGAGCTTCGGCGCCACGAGCCGGTGGGCGTCGATGGAGAACCCGCGCGAGGCGGCGTCCGTAGCTTCAGTCGTATTTATCGGGGCCGGCTTTGCGCGCATAATGAGATGAACTTAGGCACGATGTCAGGGGCTGGGAACCGGCCCCTCGAAAAAGATCATGCCCGGCTAGGATGCTGAAGCGGGGTGAGGAAGGACTGGAATGTGATCCATTCGGCATCACATTCCAGAGGGAGTGGAGCGTCAGCGCCATATTCACGGCGGAAACGGCGCCTTGATGCTTTCGTGACGGACGGCGGACAGCAAGCCAGGGAAGGATGAGGGTCGCGTTAAGCGGTCATTATCCTTTTGTTTTGGTTAACTATTTGCCGACAATATGCCTGAATTCGCGTCTTGTGTCGCGGAAAGAATGTTGTGACCGGCGCGGATGCGGCCGGTCAGAAGAGAAGCTGAGATGGTGGGCCCGCGCGATCCGAAGTTTCCCGTTCAGGGGCCCCTGATGTCAGGGGCGACCCGGCGGAGTGCGCTTGGCCTGCTGCTCGGCGCGCCCCTGCTGTCGGCCTGCGCCGGTGTGCAGCAGAGCCTCAGCCAGTTCTCCAATCCATTCTCGAGCTCCTCGCCGCCGCCGGCCCAGCCGGCCGGCCCGCCGCAGCAGGCGACCACTGCCGGCACCGGCGGCGTGAAGGTTGCCGTGATCCTGCCGCTCTCGGCCGCCGGCAATGCCGGGCTCGCCGCGCAGTCCATGCGCAACGCCGCCGAGATGGCGCTGGCCGAGTTCCAGAACCCGAACATCCAACTCCTGATCAAGGACGACAATGGCAGCCCGCAGGGCGCGCAAGCCGGCGCGCAGCAGGCGGTGGATGAAGGCGCCGAGATCATTCTGGGGCCGCTGTTCGCGCAATCGGTGCCCGCGGTGGCGCAGGTCGCGCGCGCGCGCGGCATTTCGGTGATCGCGTTCTCGACCGATTCGAGCATCGCCGGCCGCGGCGTCTATCTGCTGAGCTTCCTGCCGGAGTCCGACGTCAATCGCATCATCGAATATTCCGCCAGCATCGGAAAACGTTCCGTCGCCGTGCTGGTGCCCGACAATGCCTATGGCAACGTCGTCGAGGCCGCGGTGAAGGCGGCCGTGCCGCGGCGCGGCGGACGCGTCGTCGCGTTCGAGAAATACGGCGCCGATCGTGCGACGCCGGCGCGATCAGTGGCGCAGCAACTCGGCAGTGCGGATGCGCTGTTCATTGCCGATGACGGCGATTCCGTCGTTGCGGTCGCCGATGCGATGACCGCGGCCGGCGCGAATTTGCGCAACATCCAGCTGCTTGGTACCGGCCTGTGGGACAGTCCGCGTGTCTATGCCAGCCCAAACTTGCAAGGCGGTCTCTACGCCGCGCCCGACCCGGCCGGCTTTCGCGCTTTCTCCGGCCGCTATCGCACCAAATACGGTGCCGAGCCGATCCGCACCGCGACGCTCGCTTATGATGCGGTGGCGCTCGTCGCCGCGCTCGCTCGTACCCAAGGCACCACGCGCTTCTCGCCCGACGTGCTCACCAACCCCTCGGGCTTCGCCGGCATCGACGGCCTGTTCCGCTTCCGCGCCGATGGCACCAATGAGCGGGGCCTCGCGGTGATGAAGGTGACGACCGGTGGCGGTGTTGCGGTCGCGGGCTCGCCGAAGAGCTTTGGGGCGTAGTTCAAGACGACGGTGCCGCAGGGTGGATTAGCCCCGCAGATGCGCAAAGCGCATCTGCTCGGCGTAACCCACCAACTTGGTTTGGCGTGTGCAGAAGCAATGGTGGGTCACGCCTTACGGCTAACCCACCCTACGGCATTTCGCTACGCCGCGAGATCCGCGACCACTGCATCGAGCACGGGAAAACCACTGCTCGTGACACGCAGCCGTCCCGTCGGGTCGACCGTGATCGCGCCTTCCTCGCGCAAGAGCGCGATGCGGCCGGGGTCGAGCGGGCGGCCCGACAACGCCTTGTAGCGCTCGGGATCGATGCCCTCGGCGAGGCGCAATCCCATCAGCAAAAATTCGTCGGCGCGTTCTTCGCTGTTGAGGAGATCGTCGGTGACGATGCCGTCACCATTGGTCTCGACCCGCATCAGCCAGGCTTCGGGGCGCTTCTCGGTGGCGGTGGCGTGTCTGATACCGTCGATGTCGAGGCGGCCGTGGGCGCCCGGGCCGATGCCCGCATATTCCTCGCCGCGCCAGTAGACCAGATTGTGCCGGCACTCGGCGCCGCGCCGCGCGTGGTTGGAGATCTCGTAGGCGGGCAGCCCAAGTCTGTCGCAGGTTTCCTGCGTCACGTCGTAGAGCGCGCGCGCAACCGCTTCGTCCGGGGTCTTCAATTTGCCGGCCTGGTGCAGGCCGAAGAACGGCGTGCCTTCCTCGATGGTGAGCTGATAGAGCGACAGATGCTCGGCGGCTTCATCGATGGCGAGACGCAGTTCGTCCGCCCACATCGCCGGCGTCTGGTCGGGACGCGCGTAGATCAAATCGAACGAGTACCGGTCGAACGAGCGGCGCGCGATGGCGACGGCATCGAGCGCCTCGCGCGCGCTGTGCATGCGGCCGAGCGCTTTCAGCGAGGCATCGTCCAGCGCCTGCACGCCGAGCGAGACGCGGTTGACGCCGGCGATGCGATAGCCGGCAAAGCGCGTGGCTTCGACGCTGGTGGGATTCGCTTCCAGGGTAACTTCGACATCCTTGGCGACGGTCCAGTGCTTGCCGATCGCATCGAGCACGGCGCCGACGGTGGCCGGCTGCATCAGCGAGGGCGTGCCGCCGCCGAGGAAGATCGACGTGACCTCGCGGCCGGGGGCGCGCGCGGCGGTCGTCGCGATCTCACGTGCAAAGGCAGAAGCAAAGCGCGTCTCATCGATCGCGGCGTGGCGGACATGGCTGTTGAAGTCGCAATAGGGGCACTTCGACAGGCAGAACGGCCAGTGCACGTAGACGCCGAACGCATCCTTGTTAGCGCGGCTCAAGGCAGATCTCCGCCAGTTTCACGAAGGCGCGGGCGCGGTGCGACAGGCCGAGGCCGAGTGGCGGCAGGCCATGCTTCTCGATGCTTTCCATCTCGCCGAAGGTTCTGATGTGACCGTCGGGCAGGAACATCGGATCGTAACCGAAGCCGGCATTCCCGCGCGGCGGCCACACCAGCGTGCCGTCGACGCGCGCCTCGACCTCTTCGAGATGATGATCGGGCCAGGCGACGCAGAGCGCGGAGACGAAATGGGCCTTGCGCTTGTCCGCCGTGGTGGCGCCGCGCTCCTGCAACAGGCGCTCGATCTGCGCCATCGCCGCGGCGAAATCCTTGGAAGGTCCTGCCCAGCGCGCGCTATAGATGCCCGGTGCGCCGTCGAGTGCGTCGACCACGATGCCGGAATCATCGGCGAAGGACGGCAGGCCAGTGGCCTGCGCCGCGGCGATCGCCTTGATCGCGGCGTTGCTGCGGAAGTCGTTGCCGGTTTCGTCGGGCTCGCCCAAGCCGAGCTCACCGGCGGACACCACCTCGATGCCGTGAGGCGCGAGCAGCTCCTTCATCTCGGCGAGCTTGCCGGGATTGTGGGTCGCGATGACGAGCTTTCCGGTGATTCGGCGGTGCATGGGCCTATTGACTACGCGACAGCCAGTTTCTGCAAGTCGACCAGACGCGCGATGCCTTTTTGCGCCAGCGCGATCAGCTTCAGGAACTCGTCTTGCGTGAACGGCTCGCGTTCCGCTGTGCCCTGAACCTCGATGATGCGGCCATCGCCGGTCATGACGAAATTGGCGTCGGTCTCGGCTTCCGAATCCTCGGCATAGTCGAGATCGAGCACCGGCGTGCCGTTGTAGATGCCGCAGGAGATCGCGGCGACGTTGTCGCGCATCACGTTGGCCTTGACCATGTTGCGCGCTTTCATCCAGGCGATGCAGTCGGCAAGCGCGACCCAGGCGCCGGTGATCGAGGCGGTGCGGGTACCGCCATCGGCCTGGAGCACGTCGCAATCGACCGTGATCTGGCGCTCGCCGAGCGCTTCGAGATCGACGATGGTGCGCAATGAGCGGCCGATCAGACGCTGGATCTCGACGGTGCGGCCGCTCTGCTTGCCGGCGGCGGCCTCGCGGCGGGTGCGTTCGGAGGTCGCGCGCGGCAGCATGCCGTATTCGGCGGTGACCCAGCCGCGGCCCTGGCCCTTCAGCCACGGCGGCAGGCGGTCTTCCAGGGTGGCGGTGACGAGCACATGGGTGTCGCCGAATTTCACGAGGCAGGAGCCTTCCGCATATTTGACCACGCCACGCTCCAGCGTCACGGGGCGCAATTCGTCGGGCGCACGGCGGCTTGGCCGCATGGGAAATCCTCCAGAACTCATGAGGTCTAGAACACGGGGTAGGGCTGTTCGCGGTGCTTGTAGGTGGGGTCAGGGTGGGCAGCAAGGCTTTTTCACCCCCTGATATCCACCCCGCAAACGCCACGCTTGTCAGAAGCATCCAGGATGGACAAATTATGAGCATCTAAGAGGAGTTACCGTCTGTGGCCCATCATGATCCGATCCATGTGATCGCGCCGCGCGCAGGCCTCGCCCAGCTCAACGAGCGTTCCCGCGACATCTTTCGTCAAATCGTCGAAAGCTATCTCGCGACCGGTGAGCCGGTCGGCTCGCGCAACATTTCCCGCCTGATCGCGATGCCGCTGTCGCCGGCCTCGGTCCGCAACGTCATGGCCGATCTGGAACAGCTCGGGCTGATCTACGCGCCGCACACCTCGGCCGGCCGGTTGCCCACGGAACTCGGCCTGCGTTTCTTCGTCGATGCCCTGATGCAGGTCGGCGATCTCAACGAGGCCGAGCGGCAGTCGATCCAGAGCCAGCTCGCCACCGTCGGTCACGCCCAATCCGTCGAGGCGGCGCTGGATCAGGCGCTGACCCGGCTCTCCGGGCTGACCCGCGCGGCCGCGGTGGTGCTGACGCCCAAATCCAATGCGCGGCTGAAACACATCGAATTTGTCCGGCTGGAACCGGAAAAGGCGCTGGTGATCCTGGTCGGCGAGGATGGCCAGGTCGAAAACCGCGTGCTGACGCTGCCGCCGGGAGTTCCCTCCTCGGCGATTACCGAAGCCGGCAACTTCCTCAATGCCCGGATCCGCGGCCGTACGCTCGCGGAAGCACGGCTCGAGCTCGAAACCGCGCTTGGCGAGGCTCGCGCCGAGCTCGATCAATTGACGCAAAAGGTGATTTCGGCCGGGATCGCGAGCTGGTCGGGCGGCGAGAACGAGGACCGCCAGCTCATCGTCCGCGGCCACGCCAATCTGCTGGAGGATCTGCACGCGCTGGAGGACCTCGAGCGCGTCAGGCTGCTGTTCGACGATCTCGAGACCAAGCGCGGCGTGATCGACCTGCTCGGGCGCGCCGAAACCGCTGAAGGTGTCAGGATCTTCATCGGCAGCGAGAACAAGCTGTTTTCGCTATCGGGCTCCTCCACCATCATCTCGCCCTATCGGGATGCCGCAGGCCGCATCGTCGGTGTTTTGGGCGTGATCGGGCCGACCCGGCTGAATTATGCCCGCGTGATCCCGACCGTGGACTACGCCGCTCGCATCGTCAGTCGCCTGCTGGGGGGCTGACCGGCATTTGAGCCGATCACGGGCGCTTGATTTTCAGCGCCCGAAGCACGATATCCGGGCCAGAAAACCTCCCCTTGAGACGAGTTCGAGAAGCAGCCGATGACCGATCCAACCCGGCAACCCGAAGACACGACTGCCGCGACCGGCGAGCCCGTGGTGTCGAAGCCCTACATCATGCCCGACGACCCCGAGCCGGGCTCGGTCGAGCTGTTGCAGAAGGAAGCCGCCGAGGCGCGCGACCGCATGCTGCGGACGCTGGCCGAGATGGAAAATCTGCGCAAGCGCACCGCCAAGGAAGTCGCCGATTCCAAGCTCTACGGCATCACCGGCTTTGCCCGTGACGTGCTCGACATCGCCGATAATCTCCAGCGCGCGCTCGATGCCGTTCCGGCCGAAGCGCGGGCGGCGGCCGATCCCGGCCTGACCGCGCTGATCGAGGGCGTCGAGCTCACCGAGCGTTCGCTGCTCAACGCGCTGGAAAAGCACGGCGTGAAGAAGCTCGATCCGCAAGGCCAGAAGTTCGATCCGAACTTCCATCAGGCGATGTACGAAGTGCCTGATGCATCGGTGCCCGCGGGAACCGTCGTGCAGGTCATGCAGGCCGGCTACACCATCGGCGAGCGCGTGCTGCGCCCGGCGCTGGTCGGCGTCGCCAAGGGCGGCGCGAAGGCTGCGCCTGCGGCGAACAGCAACGAAGCGAACTGAGCGGCGTTAAGCCGCGTCCTGAAAATTGAAGATGTCATTCCGGGCGATGCGAAGCATCGAACCCGGAATCTCGAGATTCCGGGTTCGGCTCTGCGAGCCGCCCCGGAATGACTGCGCGATAACCTTACGCGCTGACCGCGATATCCGACGACTGAATCCGCTTCACGCCGGCCTTGGCCATGTCGGCCCAGGCCTTTGCCAGCGAGCCCTGCGTGTCGATGCCGCGGCAGGCGTCTTCCACGACATAGACTTCAAAGCCCGCCTTGCGCGCATCGAGCGCGGTCCAGGCGACACAGAAATCCGTCGCGAGACCGGCAACGAAGACGCGCTTGATCTTGCGCGACTTCAGATAGGCGGCAAGGCCCGTCGTTGTCTTGCCGTCGGCTTCGAGGAACGCCGAATAGCTGTCGACGTCCTTGTGAAAGCCCTTGCGGATGATGAGCTCGGCCTGCGGGATCGAGAGATCCTTCGAGAGCGAGGCGCCATCGGTGCCCTGCACGCAATGGTCGGGCCACAGCACCTGCTTGCCGTAGGGTAGGTCGATGGTCTCGAACGGCTTCTTGCCCGAGTGAACCGACGCGAAGGAAACGTGGCCGGGCGTGTGCCAGTCCTGCGTCATCACCACGTTCGAGAATGCTTTCGCCATCTTGTTGATGACGGGCACGACCTGCTCGCCTTCCTTCACCGCGAGGCTGCCGCCCGGCAGGAAGCAATTCTGCACGTCGATCACGAGCAGCGCGGACGAGTCGTCCGGCTTGATCGTGGCTGCCGCAAATATCGCGGATGGAGCAAGGCTCGCGAGCGCCGTCGTCGCCATCGCAGCCAAGATTTGTCGTCGATTGAGCATCGTCCGCCTCCCCTCCAGAATGATCTCAAGTTGATCCAGTGGGGCAAGCCTAGTTCCGTTCGTGTACGAACGAAAGCCTGAAAATGCAGCCGGAATTGGTGATTGGTTGGGCTGACGCCACTTGCTCTGTGCACCTCTCCCGCTTGCGGGAGAGGTCGCTGCGCTCGCAGAGCGCGGCGGGTGAGGGCTTTCTCCTCTTGGGGGTTCTCGATTGCGGAGGCACCCTCTCCCCAACCCTCCCCCGCAGGCGGGGAGGGAGCGCATCTCGTTCGGAGATGCTGCTATCCCTTCGGCTGGATACCGTCGCGCACGGCGCG
Organism: Bradyrhizobium guangzhouense; assembly: GCF_004114955.1. Taxonomy (NCBI): domain Bacteria; kingdom Pseudomonadati; phylum Pseudomonadota; class Alphaproteobacteria; order Hyphomicrobiales; family Nitrobacteraceae; genus Bradyrhizobium; species Bradyrhizobium guangzhouense. Next base: position 183,490 of record NZ_CP030053.1, on the reverse strand, counting down.
GAAGCGGGTGAAGGCGTCGGACCACTGGTCGCGCGGGGCGCTGGCGATGATGCGTAGCGAGGTGCCGCCACCGAAGCGAATCCACTGCACCACCGTCACCGGGGTCTTGTCCTTGCCGCTGACGCCGTCGATCCGGGTCTCGAAGCCCGGCTGGCTGTTGATGCGGATCGGCTCCGACATGGTGATCCTGGATTCGCGCAAGCCGGGGATCTGAAGCGCCGCCTCCTGGGCAAAGCGGGCGCGGTCGTCGGCGGCTTGCGGGGTGGCGCCGATCAGGCCGAGGATCATGAATGGCTTGGATTCATAACCCGAGCTCTCGCTGCCGTCAGCCAGGATGATGCTCGCGCCCGGCACCAGCGTACGGAGGTCCTTGAAGCCGGCAAGATCGGTGACCTTGAACGGCAACAGCCCGAGTTGCTCGTCAGCCGACACCTCCTTGCGGATGGTGGCGGTCGCAAACATCTGCCGCACCGCCTCGTCGGTGTAGATCTTCGAGGCGTTCTCGGGGACCTGCATCGCGACATAGCCGGAGAAGCCGGTGCCCGGCACGATCATCGAATAGCGCTTCACCAGCGTGTCGCCGGCCTTGCCGCTTTCGGAGGTAAAATAGGCAAGGCCTGCCGGTGTCTCGACCTTGTCCGGCTTGACGCCGTTACCGGTGCCGGCTGGATTGGCGTTGAAGGCACTGACGACCTCGTTATAGGCGGCCGGCGGCAGTTCGGTGATCAGCACCTTGACGCTGCCGTCTTCGTTTTCGAAGCCCGGGAAGGTCTTGGCCTTGCTGAGGCCGACCAGTGGCACCATGCCGAGACGCATGCCCGGCGGATACACGGCGTCGGCGGCGAACGCGGGAAGCGCGGAAGCAACGAGGAGGGCGAGTGCGGCGAGGGGGCGGATCAGCTTCATGGGCACTCTGATTGGTTCACATTGAGGCCGTACGATGGTCGGCCCGCGGGAGCCCCTTGGGCCGCTTTGTCGCGCGAAGCAGCCCCATGGCGAAGCTGTCCGCGGGGCGCCTTTTAGCGGGTTTGGCGCGCGGGTAACAGGGCCGGGCCGCTAGACGGCGGCGGGCGGCCGGTCGATTGCCGAACCTGTTAATATTTCCTCACCCGCAAGGGCGGCGAGGGGCGGATATGATCTTCCAAAACCCAATGTTTTCACGGTCCAAACTTGCGTTCGGTCCTTGCGGCCCCCTCCCCCCCTCCTATATGAGCCTCAATCATCGCAATATCGCGGATGTTTGATCTTAGGGGGTTTCGGTTCGGGTGCCTTCTGGGCCCAGCCAACCTGCCGCAAAAAGAAGGATATCAGGACCATGGGAAAGGTCATTGGGATCGACCTCGGCACCACGAATTCGTGCGTCGCCGTAATGGATGGCAAAAACGCCAAAGTTATCGAGAATTCCGAAGGCATGCGCACGACGCCTTCGATCGTCGCCGTGACTGATGACGGCGAGCGCCTCGTCGGCCAGCCTGCCAAGCGCCAGGCCGTGACAAATCCGGAGCGTACGTTCTTCGCAGTGAAGCGCCTCATCGGCCGCCGCTACGACGACCCCATGGTCGAGAAGGACAAGAAGCTCGTTCCGTACAAGATCGTGAAGGCTTCCAACGGCGACGCCTGGGTCGAGGCCGACGGCCAGACCTACTCGCCCTCGCAGGTCTCGGCGTTCATCCTGCAGAAGATGAAGGAGACCGCGGAAGCCCATCTCGGCCAGAAGGTCGACCAGGCGGTCATCACCGTTCCCGCCTACTTCAACGACGCCCAGCGCCAGGCCACCAAGGATGCCGGCAAGATCGCGGGCCTTGAAGTGCTGCGCATCATCAACGAGCCGACCGCGGCTGCGCTCGCCTATGGCCTCGACAAGACCAAGGCCGGCACCATCGCCGTGTACGACCTCGGCGGCGGCACGTTCGATATTTCCATTCTCGAAATCGGCGACGGCGTGTTCGAGGTGAAGTCGACCAACGGCGACACCTTCCTCGGCGGCGAAGATTTCGACATGCGCCTGGTCGGCTATCTCGCCGACGAGTTCCAGAAGGAGCAGGGCATCAACCTGCGCAACGACAAGCTCGCGTTGCAGCGCCTGAAGGAAGCCGCTGAAAAGGCCAAGATCGAGCTGTCGTCGACGACGCAGACCGAGATCAACCTGCCCTTCATCACCGCGGACCAGACCGGCCCGAAGCATCTGACGATGAAGCTCACCCGCGCCAAGTTCGAGGCGCTGGTCGACGACCTCGTCCAGAAGACCGTCGAGCCCTGCCGCAAGGCGCTGAAGGATGCCGGCGTCACCGCCGGTGAGATCGGTGAAGTCGTTCTGGTCGGCGGCATGTCGCGCATGCCGAAGGTCCAGGAAGTCGTGAAGCAGCTGTTCGGCAAGGAGCCGCACAAGGGCGTCAACCCGGACGAAGTCGTGGCCATCGGTGCCGCGATCCAGGCCGGCGTGCTCCAGGGCGACGTCAAGGACGTGCTGCTGCTCGACGTGACCCCGCTCTCGCTGGGCATCGAGACGCTGGGTGGCGTGTTCACCCGCATCATCGACCGCAACACCACGATCCCGACCAAGAAGAGCCAGGTGTTCTCGACCGCCGAGGACAGCCAGAACGCGGTCACCATCCGCGTCTTCCAGGGCGAGCGTGAAATGGCGGCCGACAACAAGATGCTCGGCCAGTTCGACCTGATGGGCATTCCGCCGGCCCCGCGCGGCATGCCGCAGATCGAGGTGACCTTCGACATCGACGCCAACGGCATCGTCAACGTCTCGGCCAAGGACAAGGCCACCGGCAAGGAGCAGCAGATCCGCATCCAGGCCTCCGGCGGTCTGTCGGAAGCCGACATCGACAAGATGGTCAAGGACGCCGAGGCCAATGCCGCGGCCGACAAGCAGCGCCGCGAAGCGGTCGACGCCAAGAATCATGCCGACGCGCTGGTGCACTCCACCGAGAAGGCGCTGGCCGAGCACGGTTCGAAGGTCTCCGAGACCGAGCGCCGCGCCATCGAGGACGCCGTCAGCGATCTCAAGGAAGCGCTGAAGGGCAGCGATGCCGAGGCGATCAAGGCCAAGACCAACACGCTGGCTCAGGCATCGATGAAGCTCGGCGAGGCCATGTACAAGCAGCAGGCCGAGGCCGATGCGGCCAAGGACGCTGCGAAGGACGACGTCGTCGACGCGGAATTCACCGAAGTCGACGACGACAAGAACAACAAGAAGTCCGCATAAGCCCCAAGAGGGTCATGATGCGGACGGCTTGGACCCCACACGCTGCGCTGGCCTCCCCTCTCAAGGGGGAGGCCGTCGTGTCGGGACAGGCGGGCGGCGCGCCCGTTACGATCAATCAATTTCCAGCCGTTATGGTCAACGCTGCCATGCAGTCCTCTGCCGCAAGGCGGAGGCGCGCCTATATCGTTGCGTGGCGACGTCGTTTCGCTCCGACTTGAATCGCGATTGGATAGACCGAGTTGAACATGTCCACGTCCACCAAGCGCTGCTATTACGAAACCCTCGAAGTCGAACGCAACGCCGACGATTCCGTTCTGAAATCGTCCTTCCGCAAGCTTGCGATGAAGTTTCACCCCGACCGCAATCCCGGGGACGACAGCAGCGAGGTCAAGTTCAAGGAAATCAACGAGGCCTATGAGGTCCTGAAGGACAAGGACAAGCGCGCGGCCTATGACCGTTTCGGCCATGCCGCCTTCGAGCAGGGCGGTCCGGGCGGCGGTGCCGGTTTCGGCGCCGGCTTCGCCTCTTCCTTCTCCGACATTTTCGAAGATCTGTTCGGCATGGCCGGGCAGCGCGGCCGCGGCGGCCGCGAGCGTGGCGCCGATCTGCGCTACAACATGGAAATCACCCTCGAGGAAGCCTTCGGCGGCAAGACCGCGCAGATCGAGATTCCGGTCTCGGTCACCTGCGAAGCCTGCTCGGGTATCGGCGCCAAGGCCGGCACCAAGCCGAAGACCTGCTCGACCTGTGGCGGCGCCGGCCGCGTGCGGCAGTCGCAGGGCTTCTTCACGCTCGAGCGCACCTGCCCCGGCTGTCAGGGCCGCGGCCAGATGATCGAGGATGCCTGCCCGTCGTGCTCGGGCCAGGGCCGCGTCACCCGCGAGCGCACGCTGTCGGTCAACATTCCCCAGGGCGTCGAGGACGGCACCCGGATCCGGCTCGCCGGCGAAGGCGAGGCCGGGGTGCGCGGCGGTCCGCCCGGCGATCTCTACATCTTCCTGTCGCTGGCCCAGCACCAGTTCTTCCAGCGCGACGGCGCCGACCTGCATTGCCGCGTGCCGATCTCGATGGTTACGGCCGCGCTCGGCGGCGAGTTCGAGGTGCCGACCATCGACAAGGGCAAGGCCAAGGTGAAGGTGCCTGCCGGAACCCAGTCCGCGCGCCGATTCCGCATCGCATCAAAGGGCATGCCGGTGCTGCGCTCGCGCCAGATGGGCGACATGTATGTCCAGGTCGTGGTCGAGACGCCGCAGAATCTCACCAAGAAGCAGCAGGAATTGCTGGCCGAGTTCGAAAAGCTCTCCTCCGGCAACACCCAGCCGGAATCCGAGGGCTTCTTCGCCAAGGTCAAGGATTTCTTCGGCAATCGGGCGAACTGACGCGGCTTGACCGTGTTGCCTTCGGCCTATACGTCTTTATGACCATTTTCTGACACGCCGCGGTCACGCGGTCCCGTCCCGTCCGGTCCAGACATGCCATTGCCGTCGTCCGCGCGTGCGTTGAAGAAGCCCCGTCTCGATGACGAGGTGCGCTTCCTCAGATCGTGGATCGAGAAGCCCCTCCACATGGGCGCGGTGATGCCTTCGGGCAAGCTGCTCGCGCGGACCATGGCCCATTACGTCGACGTCAATTCGGATGCGCCGGTGGTCGAGCTCGGGCCCGGCACGGGCGCCATCACTTCGGCGCTGGTCGAGCGCGGCGTCGATCCGAAGCGTCTCGTCCTGGTCGAATACGATCCCGGCTTCTGTGCGCTTTTGCGCGACCGCTTTCCGCAGGCCAAGGTGGTGCAAGGCGATGCCTATCGCCTGCGCGACACGCTCTGGAACGTGCTGAGCGCGCCGGCCAGCGCGGTGGTCTCCGGCCTGCCGCTCGTCACAAAACCGATGCTGACGCGCCTTCGGCTGATTCGCGATGCCTTCACGGCGCTCGCGCCCGGCGCGCCCTTCGTTCAATTCACCTATGCCGTGGTGCCGCCGATTCCGAAATCGTTGCCCGGCGTGTCCACAGAGGCCTCGGAACGGATCTGGATGAACCTTCCGCCGGCCCGCGTCTGGGTGTATCGCAAGGACTAATCTGTCGCCACGAACGCGGTACGCTCCCTCTCCCGCTTGCGGGGGAGGGTTGGGGTGGGGGTGTCTCCACAGTGGGATTCCCCCAGTCGAGAAAGCCCCCTCCCGCCGCGCTTCGCGCGTCGACCTCCCCCGCAAGCGGGAGAGGTGAACGGAGTTCGCCGCCCGGATGTCAGCCCCGAAGATCCTGGTCATTCCCGGCTCGCTGCGCACCGGCTCGCACAATGTGAAGCTGGCGGCGGCAGCTAGCTTTGAATTCGCCCAGGCCGGCGTCGACGTCACCCGCATCTCGCTCGCCGATTTTCCGTTGCCGATCTACGACGGCGACCTCCAGGCCAAATCCGGCGTGCCCAAGCACGCCATCAATCTCAAGCGCATGATCGGCGCGCATCATGGCGTGCTGTTCGTCTCGCCGGAATACAACGCCTCGGTGCCGCCGCTCCTCAAGAATGCGATCGACTGGGTCAGCCGCGTGCAGGATCCGCACGAGGCGCGCGGCGACGTCTTCGGCAACCGCGCCTTCGCGCTCGCCGGTGCTTCGCAGAGCCGGCTTGGCGCCGCCCGCGCGCTGCAGGCATTGCGCCTGATCTTGACGTCGTGCCACGCCAATGTGATCGCGAGCCAGTTCACGCTCGCCTTTGCCGACCAGGCCTATGACGATATGGACAGGCTCAAGAGCCAGGCCGATAGCGACGGGCTGAAGCAGATGGTGCGGCAGTTGATCGACATTTCCCAACGCATGATGTGAGGTGACATGACGCCAGCCGAAATCGCTCCGAAAGACCGCCTGATCGTTGCGCTCGATTTGCCCAGCGTCGACGCCGCGGAGGCGATGGTCACCAGGCTCGGCGACAGCGTCACCTTCTACAAGATCGGCTATCGGCTCGCTTATGCCGGCGGCTTGCCGCTGGTCACCAAGCTCGCCGACAGCGGCAAGAAGGTCTTTCTCGATCTCAAGCTGCACGACATCGGCAACACGGTGTCGCAAGGCGTCGAGAGCATCACCAGGCTGGGCGCGACCTTCCTCACCGTGCATGCCTATCCGCAGACCATGAAAGGCGCCGTCGAGGGCCGCGGCTCCTCGAAGCTGAAGCTCCTCGCCGTCACCGTGCTGACTTCCTACAATGACGACGATCTGCATGCGGCCGGCTTTCGGCTCGGCGTTTCCGAGCTGGTCGAAGCGCGTGCGCAGCAGGCGCGGGCACTCGGCATCGACGGTCTCGTGTCCTCGCCCGAGGAAGCAGGAAGCCTGCGCAAGATCGTCGGTCACAAGATGAACCTCGTCACACCGGGCATCCGTCCGGCGGGTTCGGCGACGGGCGATCAGAAACGCATCATGACGCCCGGCCGCGCAATCGCCGCAGGCGCGGATTATCTCGTCGTCGGGCGGCCGGTTGTGGAAGCCTCCGATCCCAAGGCGACCGCAGACGCCATCCAGGCCGAGATTGCTCACGCGCTCGGCTGATCAAGCAAACCAAACAAGGAGAAGAACAATGGCAAAGGGCTACTGGATCGGGCGCGTCGATGTGAGCAACGACGAGGGCTACAAGCCCTATGCCGTCGCCAATGGTCCGATCTTCAAGAAGTGGGGTGGCCGCTTCGTCGTCCGCGCCGGCAAGTTCACCACCGTCGAAGGCGCCAGCCGCACCCGCAACGTCGTGATCGAATTCCCCGATTATCAGACCGCGATCGCCTGCTACAATTCGCCGGAATATCAGGCCAACATCAAGGTGCGCCAGCCGCACTCGATCGCCGACCTCATCATCATCGAGGGCTATGACGGCCCGCAGCCGCAGGACGGCTGAGCTTAAACGTCATTCCGGGATGGTCCGAAGGACCAGACCCGGAATGACGGTGGTGCCCCCTCGGTTGCCGGAACTGCCTCCCGCCGCTAAAACGGCCCCTGAGAGGATCACACCATGTCAGACATGCGCTTGATTGTTGCTGGAGCCGGTGGCCGGATGGGCCGCGCCCTGACGCGGGCGATCGCCGACAGCAAAGGCGCGGTGCTCGCGGGCGCGCTGGAGGCGCCCGGCTCGGAGCTCTTGGGCAAGGACGCCGGCGTGCTCGCAGGGCTCCCCGCCAACGGCATCAAGCTGTCCGCCGACCTCTGGGCGATGTCGAAGGACGCCGACGGCATTCTGGATTTTACCGTGCCGGCCGCGACCATCGCCAATGTCGCCATCGCCGCCGAACGTGGCCTCGTCCATGTCATCGGCACCACCGGGTTGTCGGCTTCCGACAACGCCGTGATCAAGAGCGTCACCAACCGCGCCGTGGTGGTGCAGTCGGGCAATATGAGCCTGGGCGTCAATCTGCTCGCCGCCGTGGTCAAGCGCGTCGCCAAGGCGCTCGACGAAAGTTTTGACATCGAGATCGTCGAGACCCATCACCGCATGAAGGTCGATGCGCCCTCCGGCACCGCGCTGATGCTGGGCCAGGCCGCAGCGGCCGGTCGCGGCATTTCGCTCGAGGAGAACGCGGAACGCGGTCGCGACGGTATTACCGGCGCGCGCAAGCCGGGCGCCATCGGCTTTGCTTCCTTGCGCGGCGGCACCGTCGCCGGCGAGCACAGCGTCACTTTTCTCGGCCCGTTCGAGCGCCTGACCTTGTCGCATCTCGCCGAAGACCGCATGCTGTTCGCGCACGGCGCGCTGAAGGCGGCGCTATGGGCGCATGGCAAGAAGCCGGGGCACTACTCCATGGCCGACGTGCTCGGCCTCGCGGACATTTGAACCAACCAAGCAACGGAATTAGGCAATGAGCGAACGTCTTCTCGTGCTGGTGCGGCACGGCCAAAGCGAATGGAATCTGAAGAACCTGTTCACGGGCTGGAAGGATCCCGACCTCACCGAGCAGGGTGTCGCGGAAGCCAGGGAAGCCGGCCGCAAGTTGAAGGCACAGGGCCTCGTGTTCGACGTCGCCTTCACTTCGGTGCTGACGCGTGCGCAGCACACGCTCGACCTCATTCTCACCGAGCTCGGCCAGACCGGCTTGCCGACCTCGAAGAACCTCGCGCTGAACGAGCGCGACTATGGCGACCTCTCCGGCCTCAACAAGGACGACGCCCGGAAGAAATGGGGCGAGGAGCAGGTGCATGTCTGGCGCCGCTCCTACGACGTGCCGCCGCCCGGCGGCGAAAGCCTCAAGGACACGCTGGCGCGTGCATTGCCCTATTACGTGCAGGAAATCCTGCCCGGCGTCCTCAACGGCAAGCGCACGCTCGTTGCGGCCCACGGCAACTCGCTGCGCGCCTTGATCATGGTGCTCGAAAAACTGTCGCCCGAAGGCATTTTGAAGCGCGAGCTCGCGACCGGCGTGCCGGTCATCTACCGGCTCAACGCGGATTCGACGGTGGCATCGAAGCTGGATCTGGCGGGGTAAATTGTAGGGTGGGTTACGCCTTCGACTAGCCCACCCTGCTCACCCTACGATAGCTACTGCACCCCGACCCGCCCGGCCTCCCAGCCCAGCATCGCCTGCTTGCGGGTGATGCCCCAGTGATAGCCGGTCAGCGTGCCGCTCTTGCCGAGGGCGCGGTGGCAGGGCACGACAAAGGACACCGGGTTCCTGCCGATCGCCGCACCGACGGCGCGCGAGGCCTTCGGATTGTTGATGTTGCAGGCGATGTCCGAATAAGACACCGCGCGGCCCATCGGAATTTTCAGCAGTGTCTCCCACACCCGCACCTCGAAATCGGTGCCGATCAGGATCACGCGCAGCGGCTGATCCGGCCGCCACAACTTCGTGTCGAAGATGCGTGCCGCGAGCGGCGCGGTGCCTTCGTGGTCCTCCACGTAAGTGGCGTTCGGCCAGCGCCGCGTCATGTCCGCGAGCGCGGCTTTCTCCTCGCCGTGATCGGCGAAGGCGAGGCCGGAGAGGCCGCGATCGGTCGCGATGACGATCGCAGTCCCAAAGGGCGACGGATGGAATCCGTAGCGCAAGGTCAGCCCGGCGCCGCCGTTCTTCCATTCGCCCGGCGACATCGCTTCATGGGTGACGAAGAGATCGTGCAATCGGCCCGGGCCCGACAGTCCTGAGTCGAGCGCCGCATCGAGGATGCTGGCGGAATCCCGCAACAGCCCCTTGGCGTGATCGAGGGTGAGCGCCTGCATGAAGGCCTTTGGCGTGATCGAGGCCCAGCGGCGGAACAGATGGTGCAGCTCATCCGGCGTGACGCCGGCCGCATCGGCCATCGCCTCGATGGTCGGCTGCGCGCGCCAGTTCTCCGAGATGAACGCGATGGCCCGGCGCACGGAATCATAGTCGCGCAGCGCGGCGTTCTGGGGGCCCGGCTTGGCCAGGCGCTGGTCATGTATCGCGAGTGTCATCATGGACGGAAATGTAGGCGCGCGGAGGTGCCGAAACCACCCGATTTCCGACGGCGCGTCAGGTCACCGGATTATAGGTCGGGCCGCGCTTGGCGGCATTCAACGCCTCAATCAAACCTTTGTAAAAGCTCGCCTTTTCGTTGGGCCCCAAAAATCGGGCGATCTGGATCTGGTGGCCGCGCGAGATCAAATAGAGATGCTCGATGCCAAAATCCTCGTCGACCTCCATGTCGAGCCGGACCCAGAGCGGATTGAAGGTCCATTCGGCGACCTGGCCGCGATGGCTGACGCGCCGCACGCGCAGTTCAGACGTCGTGACCGTGATCTCCTCGCGTGCCCGCCCGGTGCGGAAATTGACCTTGAAGGCCCACCAGACCACCAGCACGTCGAGTCCGAAAAAGCCGAGCACCGGCCAGGCGCCTTTCATCAGGAAGACAATTCCGGTGACGAAGCTGACGACGCTCAGGAACAGCATCACGGCCAGGAAGCCGGTGCGGTTCAGCGAGCGGTGCGGCGTCAGCAGCGCAGAGAAGATCTGCACCTCGTGCTCGCGCTCAATTTCGTTGCCTGTGCTCATCGTCCCTCAGTATATCCCGATCATGGCGAAAATCACCCGCAAGCCGGCTCCGCGCAAAGCGGCGGTGCCGAAGAAAAAGGCAAAGGCAGCGAAGCCCGCGCCTCCCAGAAAATCGGCGCCGGCGAAGACATCGCTCAAGGCTACCAAGCCCAATTCCTTTAAGCCCTGGACAGCCGCGGAGATCCGCGAAGTCTTCAGCCGATTCCGCGCGGCCAATCCCGAGCCGCGCGGCGAGCTCGAGCACGTCAACCCGTTCACGCTGCTGGTCGCCGTGGTGCTGTCGGCGCAGGCGACGGACGCCGGCGTCAACAAGGCGACACGCGCGTTGTTCGAGGTCGCCGACACGCCGCAAAAGATGCTCGACCTCGGCGAAGAACGTTTGCGCGACTATATCAAGACCATTGGCCTCTACCGCACCAAGGCCAAGAACGTGATCGCGTTGTCGGCCAAGCTGCTCAGCGATTTCGGCGGCGAGGTGCCGCGCACGCGCGCCGAGATCGAATCGCTGCCGGGCGCGGGACGCAAGACGGCCAATGTCGTGCTCAACATGGCCTTTGGCGAGCACACCATGGCGGTCGATACGCATGTCTTCCGCGTCGGCAATCGCACCGCCCTTGCGCCCGGCAAGACGCCGCTCGAGGTCGAGCTCGGGCTCGAAAAGGTGATCCCGGCCGAGTTCATGCTGCATGCCCATCATTGGCTGATCCTGCACGGCCGCTATACCTGCCTCGCGCGCAAGCCGCGCTGCGAGGTATGCCTGATCAACGATCTCTGCCGGTGGCCGGAGAAGACGGTGTGAGGCAGTATCGCCACTGTCCCGGGACGAAGTGAAACAAGCCGGTTTGAGGTTATCGTGAGTCAACAAGAGCAAGCTTCGTCGACGACACCACCTGTCGCATCCAAGCCAACGCAGCGGCCCGCGACTTCGCTCTGGAGCCGCCTCGCAATCCCGCTGTTTGCCGTGATCGTCGCGCTCGCCTTCGTGGCGCTGGCGACGCTGCGCTTTGACGAATGGGTCGGCAATGAGGTGGTTCAGACGACCAATGACGCCTATGTGCGCGCCGACTTGACCCGGCTCTCCAGCCGCGTCTCCGGCGAGGTGCTGACCGTCGCCGTCGACGATTTCCAGCGCGTCAAATCAGGCGATCTCCTGATCCAGATCGATCCCGCCGATTACGAGGCGCAAGTCGCGCAGTCCGAGGCGGCCGTGGCGGCCGCGCAAGCGGTGCTCGACAATCTCGCCAACCAGATCGAGCTGCAATATGCCACCATCGCGCAGGCCGAGGCTGCGCGCCTGTCGGCGGAAGCCCTCGAGGTCGAGGCCAAGCAGGAGCAGGAGCGCCAGCAATCGCTGTCGCAGACCGAGTCAGGCACGCGGCAGCGGCTCGAGCAGGCGGTCGCGGGTCTTGCCAAGGCGCAGGCCGATGTGCGCGCCAGCCGCGCCGTGATCGCGGCGCAGCAGCACCAGCTCGAGGTCCTGCAGGGCACCAAGAAGCAGCGCGCAGCCGATCTCGATGCCACCAAGGCGACGCTGGCAAGCGCCAGGCTCAAGCTCGGCTATACCAAGATCACGGCGCCGTTCGACGGCGTCGTCGGCGAGCGCCAGGTGCAGCCGGGCGACTACGTCAATATCGGCACCAACCTGATCAACGTGGTGCCGCTGCCGAAGGTCTATGTGATCGCGAACTACAAGGAAACCCAGCTCACGCATGTGCAGCCCGGGCAGCCGGTCGAGATCACCGTCGACAGTTTTCCGCGCGAGAAGCTGCGCGGCAAGGTCGAGCGCATCGCGCCCGCGACCGGTGCGCAGGTCGCGCTGCTGCCGCCTGACAACGCCACCGGCAATTTCACCAAGGTCGTGCAACGCATTCCCGTCCGCATTCAGTTCGACGACAATCAGCCGCTGCTGACGCGGCTCGTGCCGGGCATGTCGGTCGTCACCCGCATCGACACGAAGGACGCGAATGGCGGCAAGTGACGATGCCGGCCACGGACCGATCTCGCGCGGTGGGGTCGCGCGACAGCCGCTGTTTGCCGTGGCGGCCGTGCTGCTCGGCTCATTCCTCGCCAATTTCGACAGCCGGCTGACCACGATCGGCTTGCCCGATCTGCGCGGTGCGTTCGGGCTCTCGTTCGACGAGGGTGCGTGGCTCTCCACGGCAGGCATCGGCTCGCAGATCTTCATCGCGCCGGCGGTCGCCTGGCTTGCCACCGTGTTCGGCCTGCGCCGTGTGCTCGGCATTCCCAGCCTCGTTTACGCATTCGTCTCGCTGGTCATTCCTTTCGTGCACGACTATCCGACGTTGATCGCGCTCAGCGTCGTGCATGGCCTCTTGCTCGGCACCTTCGTGCCGGCAACGCTGATGATCGTGTTCCGCAACCTGCCGATCCGCTGGTGGCTGCCGGCGATCGCGCTCTATTCGATCCGCGTCGGTTTCGCCTTGGACACGTCGAGCTCGCTGGTCGGCTTCTATGTCGAGCATCTCGGCTGGCAATGGCTGTACTGGCAGGGCGTCGTGATCGCACCGCTGATGGGCCTGATGGTCTATCTCGGCACGCCCGGCGAGCCGGTCAATCGCGCCCTGCTGCGCGAGGCCGATTGGGGCGGCATGCTGCTGCTCGGGGCCTCGGTCGGGATGATCTATGCCGGCCTCGACCAGGGCAACCGGCTGGACTGGCTCGGCTCCGGCACGGTGATGGCGCTGCTGGTCGGCGGCGGCGTGCTGTTCGTCGCCTTCCTGGTCAATGAATCGCTGGTGCGGCAACCCTGGGCGCATGTCAACGTGCTGTTCTCGCGCAATATCGGGTTGTCGCTGGTGGTGATCCTGCTCTACACGCTGAGCTCGCTCTCCAACTCGTCGCTGGTGCCGAACTTCCTCGGCAATGTCGGCCTGCTCAGGCCGGAGCAGAGCGGTCTGCTGCTGCTTACCTATGGCGCGCTGCCAATGTTCGTGCTGGTGCCCATCTCGATCTGGCTGCTGCGCCATTTCGATGCGCGCGCGGTGACGGTGGTGGGATTTGCCTGCTTTGCCGCCGCCAATCTCTGGGGCACCCAGCTCACCCATGAATGGGCACGCGAGGATTTCGTCGGCATCGCCCTGCTGCAAGCGATCGGCCAGTCGACCACGCTGCTGCCGCTCATCATTATCGCGTTGTCGAATTCCGATCCGAGCCGCGCGACTTCATTTGCTGCCTATATCCAGATCATGCGGCTCGGCGGCGCCGAGATCGGCGTGGCGTTGATGGGAACCTGGCTGCGCGTCCGCGAGCAGATCCATTCCTTCTACATCGGTCAGAACCTCGAGGTCGGCGACGTCAACGTGGTGCGCGCGCTGAAGCAGCTCGCCGATCATTTCGCCGCCCACGGCGCCGGCTCGGCGCAGGCGCGCGCGGTCGGCACGCTTGCGAGCTTCGTCGCGCGCGAGGCCAATGTGCTCGCCTATATCGACGGCTTCTGGCTGTGCTTCTGGCTGGCAGTGGCGGGACTCGGCTTCATCGCACTGATCACGCGAGCCCCGCCGGGTCCGTTCATGCCGGCGCCGTTCGGTTTCGCCAAGAGGGTGCTGCGCAAGTGCGGGGTGCAGGTGTCGTGAGGGGTAGATCAATCGTGCCGCAGGCTTAGCACCTCTCCCGCTTGCGGGAGAGGTCGGCACGTAGTGCCGGGTGAGGGTTATCTCCCTAGGGGATTGTCCCATTGCGGAGACACCCTCTCCCCAACCCTCCCCCGCAAGCGCAGGGCTATCGCATGTGACCGATAAGGCTGAGAAGGAATTCGTCTTCCCAGCCTGCTCGTTTGACCTTCTGTCGCATGGAGATGCGGGCGGGGTGGGCTCGAATGAGATTGATTGCAGCTCGCCGCAAGATCGCGAAGTTCTCGGGGCCGTTGTTTTTTCTGGTTCGGCAAGCGTCTTCGCCAAAGACGACATCGAGCACCCAGTGCAACTGATTCTCGATGCTCCAATGGCCTCGGACGACCTGCAACAATCGTCTTGCGGGCAGGTATTTGGACAACAAGTAATATCGCACGGACGGCTTGCCGGCGGGTTTGCCATGCAGTCGGCGGCGCGAAGTGATGCGAGCCACGGCCGCCACTCCGGGAAAGCGGTTTGTCGTACCCAGACTGATGTTGCGCATGACGGTGGCGCGCCGGGATTCGCATCGATCGTGCGTGCTCGGCTCGCGTCGTTGAGCCACGCTGCGCTTGCCCGAGCGGGCAAAGCAGCGCTCGACCTCCGCGAACAGTTTGCTTTGATTTTCCTTGAGAGCCAGCACGTAGTGGGCGCCACGCTCGAGCACCTTCTTGGCGAAGGGACGATTGCAATGCAGGGCGTCGGCAGTGACGATGCAGCCTTCGAGCGAAAGCATTTGCAGCACATCCAGGGCACCTTGGGCCTCGTTGCGGCCTGGCGCCTTGCATGCAGCCAGGGCCATGCGGGCTTCGGTTGCAAAGACATTGACCATGTGCAGTGGCGTGGCGCTGCGACCGCGTTCGTAAGCTCCTCGAACAGCTTTGCCATCGACTGCCACCACGCCGGTGAGCTTGATCCCGTTGGCCTCTGCGAATGCTGCCATAAAGCTTCGGAAGGCCTGTTCGAAAGCCCCCGGATCGAGCGCGTTGAAGACCCGGCTGAACGTATCGTGACTGGGGATTCCGTGCTCCAACCGAAGGAATTGCCGCAACAGCTTTTCCTTGGACGACGCGAAAACCTCCATATCCGTCGCGCCCTGTCCTCCGCACAACACCGTTGCCAGCGCGATGACGATGAGGTCCAGCAGGTCGTGCAGTGCGTTGGGTGCACGCGGATCTGGCAACGTACTGAAGATACTGCGAATCTTGCGCATAGGACCCCCACGCCGAATCGGGAGTCCTCTTCAGAATCCATATCGCTGGCCCGCGCAATACCACCCTCAAACCCACATGCGATTCCCCTGCCCGCAAGCGGGGGAGGGAGCGCACCTTCTTCTCGGTTTACAGCTAACTACTCACCGCATTTGTCGCGCCGGCTCGATCAGCTCCGGACGCGGCCCTGATAGCCGCTTGTGCATGTGCACCATGAAGGCCATGCCGAAGATCGGCGTCGCCAGGTTCACGACCGGAATCGAAACGAAGGCGGCGATGAAGAGGCCGGCGGTGAAGATCGTCGCGGCGTTGTCGCGCCGCATCGCTTTCGCATCCTCCGGAGAACGGAAGCGCATCGCGGCTAGCTCGAAATATTCGCGGCCCAAGAGCCATGCGGCGGCGAGGAAGAAGATCAGGAAACCGGCGCCCGCCAGGAACACCAGCGGCAATGCGGCGAGATAGACCAGGATGGTCAGGAGCGCGGTCTTGATGCCTTCGAGCATCGCCTGGTTGAACGGCAATGCCGTGCCCGGCCGCTCGGCCGGATAATATTCGCGCTCGACGATGTCGGCGACGTCGTCGACGAAGAAGCTCGCCACCAGTGAAGTGATCGCCGGCATCAGGAACACACTGCCGAACACGACGCCGAAGCCGGCGGCAATCGAGATGATCCAGGCCAACACCTCCAGTGACGAGTGCCAGCCCGGCCCGAGCAAGCCTTCGAGCCAGACCTCGCCATAGGTGGCGAACCAGCTCAGCAGCCGCTGCAACCCGATCGCCAGCACGACGATGAGCACCAGCGCCAGCCCGATCGACCGCCACAGGATCGATCGCATCGGCGGCGACATCATTTGCGACAGCGCCTTCACGGCGGCATCCAGCATGGGAACCTCTCACGAAACTCTCCGCGAGAGGTAGACACCCCTGGCTGCTTCGGCAAGAGAGGCCGACTCTATCCCCGCCGCGACTTATGGCTCCGCCACGATGCTGGCCCAGCAGGTGATGGCGCTGCAGACCGTGCTCCAGCGACCAAAGCCCTTGTAGATCACGGCGGCGGCCTGTTCCTGCTGCTTCAAGGTGCCCTCCGCCTTGATCTGCGGATCGGAGACGTTGCGGATCGCCAGCCAGCGCGGCGCCTTGGCGCCCATGTCCTTGGCGACGAGGCCCAGGATGGCGTCGCCCATTTCGGAGACGTCGCCGAGCCCCTGGAGCTTGAAGTGATTGTCCGAGGTGTCGAAGCCGAAGAAATCGGTAGTCACCACCGACGACGACAGCTGGCTCGGCTTGACGACGAAGATCTTCGGCGGCCGCGTATTGGTCTTCGGCAGTTGCCCGGAATTGGCCTTGAACAAGGTCTTGGCCGCCGCGAATTTCGTCGTCTTGGCCGGCTTGCTGGAATAGTGCGCTAGCGCAAACGGCTGCTTCTTGAACTTCGAGAGGCAGTCGAAGCGTACGATCGGGCTGACGACGACGTCGCCGACCTCGACCTGCTTGCCGATGCCGCCGGCCGTGCCCGTGGTGATGACGAGCGTGGGCTTGACCTCGGTGATGATCTGGCGCCAGACGTCGATGTTCGGCAGCTGCGGGCCGTCCTGCGACATGTGCGAGTCGGATTTGAAGACCACGACCTTCTTCTTGCCGATCATCGTGGTCCAGAACGCGCCGAGCCGCTTCAGCTCCTTGGCAGGGCAGCCGTTGCGCATTTTCTTCGAGATGGTCGCGTAATTGTGCGTGTAAGGCACGTAGTCATTGCGCGAGTCCTTGCCCGTCGTCAGCACGCGGCTGGTCGCGTGGCCTTCGTCGACGGTCCAGGTCACGACCAGCACGTCGGCGCGCGGCAGCGGCCCCTTGCCGTTGCCCGGCTTCGGCCCGGTCTTCGGCGCCAGCCCCTTCGGCCAGGGAATGTCGGTGAAGCGCGACAGCCCGGTCGAGGTCGAGAAGGCCATGAACTCGCGGCCTTCGGTCCCTTCGGAATCGAAGTCGATGATCTCGCGCTGGAAGTCCTCGGGCGCGACCTTCGCGGTCTTCTTCACCGCGGCATTCGCGACGCTCTTGACCACGAAGGTCTCGCCCGGCGGCGGTGTGTCGATCGGATCAAACCCGAGATTTTTCTCAACCCATTTGCGGTCAGCAGGCATGTGTTGGTCTCCGCCAATTGATTTTGACAAACGTATTTCATTGGTCGGCCGAGCCGGCCGACGGTTGCAATCTTAGATCGAAAACATGATCACAGAATGGTCTGGGCTATTGACCAATTCCATGCCGATGTGGGGCGTGCAGAGCGATGGCCTGCCAAACCAGAGTGGTTCTGAAAAAAATAGTTCGGTATCCGAAGAAATTCTCGGACGAGATTACACCTATAGTTGAATTCCGGCAATCTGTCTTCCGGTCACAAACCGCGGAGGAGCGGCGTGACGGTGTGGCCGGAGCTACACCGTGTCCAGCGCCTTGCCGCGCACGTTGGGGCCGAACAGCGCCATGGTGATCACAACGATCAGCATCGCCACGGTGATCAGACCGAACACGCCGATGACACCGGCCTCCTTCAGCATGTAGGCGACGATGAAGCCCGAGAAGGTCGCGGAGAGGCGGCTCATGGAATAGACGAGGCCGGAGGCCCGCGCCCGGATCTGGGTCGGAAACACCTCAGTCTGATAGGCGTGATAGGCGTAGGACATCGTCGTGTTGCAGGCCGTCAGCAACACGCCGCAGACGATCAGGAGTGCCGGCAGGGTCAGTTGCGCGAACGCCAGGCCGAAGATGATGATGGCGATGCAGGCGCCGGCAATGATCCAGCGGCGTTCGAATCTGTCGGCGAAGCTCGCGGCGAGCAGCGGCGCGATCGGATAGGCGAAGGCGACGATGAAGGAATATTGCAGGCTCTTGGTGACGGTGATGCCCTTCTCCACCAGCAGCGTCGGCACCCAATTGGCAAAGCCATAGAAGCCGAAGGCCTGGCAGAGGTTGAACACCATGAACAACACCACGAGCGAGAGATAGGGCGGCCGGAACAAATCGGCGAAGGCGACGCGCACGGCCGTCTGCGAGGCTGGCCGCGCAAGCGAAGCTGAAGGTCCCGGCGCCGCGACGCCGCCTCTGGCTTCGAGCGCTGCGAGAATTCGAAGAGCCTCCCCGGTGCGGCCGTGGCGCGCCAGCCAGAGCGGGCTTTCGGGCAGGAACAGGCGCAGCACCCAGACGATCATGCTGGCGGCGGCGCCAATCAGCACCACCCAGCGCCAGCCATCGACGCCGTAGGGCGCGAGCGGCACCAGCCACCAGGCCAGGAAGGCGACGACGGGCACGGCGATGAACATGATCGCCTGGTTCACCGCGAAGGCGCGCCCGCGCATCCGGCTCGGCACCAGCTCGGTGATGTAGGCATCGATGGTGATGACCTCGATGCCGATGCCGATGCCGGCGAGGAAGCGCCAGAACAGCAGGCCACCAGACGAGGTCTGGCACGCCATGATCACCGACGCCGCGCTATAGCCAAGCAGCGCATAGGTGAAGATCGCGCGCCGGCCGAACCGATCGGCGAGGAAGCCGAGGAAGAAGGTGCCGACGAACAGGCCGGCAAAGGTTGCGGCGACGAAGGCGCCGATGCCGGAGAAGCCGAAGAAGGCCTGCGTCGTCGTGCTTAGCAATCCGCTGCGGGCCAGACCGGGCGCAACATAGCCGGTCAGGAACAGATCGTAGATCTCGAAGCAGCCGCCGAGCGAGAGCAGGATGACGAGCTTCCAGACATGGCCCGTCGCCGGCATCGCCTCGAGCCGCCGCGAGATCTCGTCCGGACCTGAAGGTGCAGCGCCGAGCTCAAGGTCCGTGTCGATGCCGACAACGCTCATGACGTCCTCCCGAGGCGCGCTCGACGCGCGCGGTTCCCGGCGGCTCATCTCTGGGGTTTTTCGGTAAGCTCTGCCGGACCGCGCCATGTTGGCGGGTCGGAAGCGGAAATCCAGAAGAACATATCGATGGGAGCGTTCGAGATTTTCGAAGGGGGCCTTTCTTCGCCTCTCCTCCGCGGGCGGGTGAGGAGGACTCTCCGCGAATCCGACCGGCTGCTTGTAATTTGGAGCGTCTATCCGCGCGCAATGACGGGGAAAGAGCGCCGGATTCAACTCTCATCATCGCCGCGGAGGCGGCTACCCCACTAGCTCCGCCTGCCAGCCTCCCTCGCGCACCTGTTCGGCGATCAGCGCCAGCATCAAGCGCCGCATCTCCTCCATCGCGTAGGTCATCGGCCGGTTGCGCAGGCGGCAGAGATAGAGCGTGCGGGTCAGCTTCGGATCGATCACCCGGCGCGCGACGAGGCGGCCGGCGGCGAGCTCCTCCCGCGCGAACAGCTTTGTCGCGATGGTGCAGCCGAGCCCCTCGACCAGCGCACCGGTCATGCCCGTGATCGAGTTGGCGTGCAGGATCGCGCCGCCCTCCAGCCGCTTGAGCAGCACGGGATCATCCAGCAGCGCGCGCGAGGACAGGCCGAGGCCGTAACGCAGCAGGATCAGCGGCAGCCGGCTCAGCTCCTCGAAGCGGATCGGAGCCTTCGACTTGCCGACCAGCTTGGGAATGCCGACCAGGAACATCTCTTCTTCCAGCACGGCTTCCGTGATCAGCTCCTTCTCCGACGGCGGGTTATAGACCAGTGCAAGATCGACGTTGGAAATCATCAGGTGCATCAGAGTCGCGCCCGACAGGCTCTCGGTGAGCGACAGCTTCAGCTTGGGATATCTGGTCAGCACCGTGCGCATCAGCTCGACGCCGATCGCCTTGACACCGGAATTGGCCATGCCGATCGAGATCTCGCCGGCAATGACGCGCGCGCCTTCGCGCACCTCGGTCTCGGCTTCGGCCATCGCGCGCAGGATGATGCGGGCATGCTCGTAGAGCCGTTCGCCGGCCGCAGTCGGATCCATCCCGCGCGACTTGCGCTCGAACAGCGGCGTTGCGAATTCGGCCTCCAGATTCGAGATATGATGGCTGAGCGCGGACTGCGCGACGTTCACCTGGTCCGCCGCGCGCGACAGGTTCCGCTGCTCGTAGACGGCGATGAAATAGCGGAGCTGGCGCGAATCCATGGTGGTTCAGCGTTCTAGAACTGCGAAGGCAACCTTCGACAGATTATATTTTTCAGAAGGCTTGTGAAGGCCTAGTCTCTTAGACGAACGAACAGGAGTGCCGCATGACTGACGCCGGATTGCCGCTCGAAGGCGTGCGGGTTGTCGAGATGACCCACATGGTGATGGGCCCGACCTGCGGCATGATCCTCGCGCAGTTAGGGGCCGAAGTGATCAAGGTCGAGCCGCCAGCCGGCGACAAGACCCGCTCCCTCGGTGGCATGGGCACGGCGTTCTTCCCGCTGTTCAATCGCGGCAAGCGCAGCGTCGTGCTGGACTTCGCTATCCCAGGGGATCGCGACACCATGCACCGGCTGCTTGAGACGGCCGATGTATTCCTGGAGAATTTTCGCGATGGGCAGCTCGAGAAGCAGGGGTTGGGCGCCGAGGAATTGCGCCGCGCTCATCCACATCTGATCGTTGCCGGCCACAAGGGCTTTCTGTCCGGCCCCTACGAGCATCGCCCGGCGCTCGACGAGGTCGTGCAGATGATGTCGGGCCTTGCCGCGATGACCGGCACGAAGGAGAAGCCGCAGCGCGTCGGCTCGTCCGCCAACGACATCATGGGCGGCATGTTCGGCGTGATCGCGATTCTCGCCGCGCTGTATCAGAAGCGCGGCGGCAAGCGCGACGGCGCCGGCATCCGCATCGGCCTGTTCGAGAACTGCCTGTTTCTGGTCGCCCAGCACATGGTCGAGTATGAAATGACCGGCAACAAGCCGCGCTCGATGCCGGAGCGCGAGCATGCCTGGCCGATCTACGACATTTTTGACGCCGCCGGCGACGGGCGCATCTTCATCGGCGTCGTCACCGAGGGCCACTGGCAAGCGTTCTGCCGCGAGTTCGGCTTGAGCGAGTTTCTCGACGATCCGAGCCTGCGCACCACCACCGAGCGCATTCTGGCGCGGCCACGGATCCTTCCGCGCGTGGCCGAGATCATCCGGCAGCAGGACGTGGCGGAGCTGTCGCGAAAGCTCGATGCGCTCAACATCTGCT
Organism: Bradyrhizobium guangzhouense; assembly: GCF_004114955.1. Classification (NCBI taxonomy): domain Bacteria; kingdom Pseudomonadati; phylum Pseudomonadota; class Alphaproteobacteria; order Hyphomicrobiales; family Nitrobacteraceae; genus Bradyrhizobium; species Bradyrhizobium guangzhouense. The sequence goes on along the minus strand of NZ_CP030053.1, from coordinate 162,346 downwards.
TCTCGCCGATCAACCGGCCTGAGGATCTCCTCACCGATCCGCACGTGTTGCGGCCCGGCGGGCTCGTCACCAACGTCACCGCGGACGGCAAGCCGTTCCACGTGCCGACACTGCCGCTCGAATGGAACGGCAGCCATTTTGGCGAAGGCCTGAAGGTCGCGCCGCTCGGCGCCGACACATCCGCCGTCCGCGCCGAACTCGACAACAACGATGCAACGTCAAAAGCCGCTGGGAGGCGCGCATGAGCCGGATCGAGACCATTTACCCCGCGGACCGCGTTGCCTTGCGCGAAGTCGGCCTGCGCGACGGGCTCCAGCTCGTCAAAAAGTTTCCGTCGACCGACGCCAAGCAGCGCTGGGTGCGCGAGGAATATGCCGCCGGCGTCAGGCATTTCGAAGTCGGCTCGTTCCTGCCGGCAAAAACCTTTCCGCAATTCGTCGACGTTCGTGATGTCGTTGGAACGGTGGCGAGCTTGCCGGGCGCACACGGCATCGCGCTGGCGCTCAACGAGCGTGGGGTCAACGAGGCGCTGGAATCGGGCGTCGGCGAGATCGCCTCGGTGGTTTCGGCCACCGAGGAGCACAGCCAGGCCAACGCACACCGTTCGCGCGAGTCCGCGATCGCCAACATCAAGCGCCTCTGCGAGCTGCGCGACGCCAGCGCCCAAAAGCCGCTGGTGAATGCCGCGATCTCGATGGCGCTGGGTTGCTCGATCACGGGCGCGGTCGATCCCAAGGAGGTGCTGCGCCTCGTCGACAAATGCCTGGAAGCCGGCGTCGATTTCGTCGCGATCGCCGATACCGTCGGTTATGCCGGGCCCAAACAAGTCGGTGAGATGTCGCGCGCCGCGGTGAAGCTCGCCGGCTCGAGGCCGATCTGCATTCATCTCCACGACACCCGCGGCATGGGCATCGCCAACGCCGCCGCCGCGCTCGACGAAGGCGTCCGCATCCTCGACGGCTCGCTCGGCGGCCTCGGCGGCTGCCCCTTCGCACCGGGGGCGACCGGCAATGTCGTATTCGAGGACCTGGTGTTTCTGTGCGAGAGCAAGGGCTTTGCGACCGGGATCGATCTCGACAAGCTGATAGCCGTGCGCAAGATTCTGCGTGACGAGATGCCGAATGAGCAGCTCTATGGCGGCATGGCGAGGGCCGGGTTGCCGGGTGGGAACGCCAGAGCGGCGTGATCTTGTAGCGTCAAAATGCAACTCTCGTGTCCCGGACGCGGCGCGGCATGAAATGACGCGACGCAGAGCCGGGACCCAGATGTTTGCACCTGCGGTGAGATGGGCCCCAGCTCTGCAGCGCACCGCTGAAGAAGCGCTGCGCTGCGTCCGGGGCACGAGCGCTTGGGCTCACTCATGCCGATGCCCGTGCTTCCGCAGCTTCGGCCTGCCGTCGCCCGTCGGAATCATCACCACGCGCCCGTAACGCACGCCACGCTCCGCAATGATGTGATCGGCAAAGTGCCTGACCTCGGCAGCATCCCCCTTCAGCGCCGTCATCTCCATGCAATTGGAGTCGTCGAGATGGACGTGCAGGGTCGCCAGTGCGAGGTCGTGGTGGCCGTGGAATTCCTGCACCAGCCGCTTTGAGAGATCGCGCGCGGCGTGGTCGTAGACATAGACGAGCCCGGCGACGCAGGGCCCGGCCTGTGCAGTGTCCTCGCTCGATTGCTGCAGCCCGGCGCGGGTGAGATCGCGGATGATCTCGCTGCGGTTCTGATAGCCGCGGGCTTCCGCCGCGGCATCGATCTCTGCCAGAAGATCGTCCTCGATCGTGATCGTAATCCGCTGCATCAGGTCCTCTCCGCGGGGTGCCGCCAGGTTCGCCGAATCGTAGCCCGGATTTCGCGAAGCGCAATCCGGGCTACGCACACTCACTCACAGCCGCGTTGCGCGCAGCCGCAGGGCGTTGCCGACCACGCTCACCGAGGACAGTGCCATCGCCGCCGCCGCGATGATCGGCGACAGCAGCACGCCGAAGGCGGGATAGAGGATCCCCGCGGCGATCGGGATGCCGGCGGCATTGTAGATGAAGGCGAAGAACAGGTTTTGCCGGATATTGCTCATGGTCGCTTGCGACAGTTTTCGCGCCCGGACGATGCCGGTGAGGTCGCCCTTGAGCAGCGTGACGCCGGCGCTTTCCATCGCCACATCTGTGCCGGTGCCCATGGCGATGCCGACTTCGGCGGCCGCCAACGCCGGCGCATCGTTGACGCCGTCGCCGGCCATCGCGACGCTGCGCCCGGCCTTTTGCAGCTTGGTGACCACCGCGCTCTTCTGGTCCGGCAGCACCTCGGCTTCGACGTCGGCAATACCGAGCCGCCGCGCCACCGCTTCCGCCGTGGTGCGGTTGTCGCCGGTCAGCATGATCACCTTGATGCCCTCGGCCGCGAGCGCCTTCAGCGCTTCCGGGGTTGAAGCCTTGACCGGATCGGCGATGGCGAACAGGCCGGCGAGCTTGCCGTCGATAGCCATGTTGATGACGGTGGCGCCGTCGCCGCGCAGGCGTTCGGCCTCGGCATCGAGCACTGTCGTGTCGATGCCGATCGACGACAAATATCTTGCGTTACCGAGCACGATGCTCTTGCCATCGACCTTGCCCGTCGCACCCTTGCCCGTCGGCGAATCGAACTCTTCGACTTGGCCGAGCGCAAGCTGCTTCTCCTTCGCCGCACGCATGATCGCATCGGCGAGCGGATGCTCGCTGGCGCGCTCGACGCTGGCCGCAAGCCCCAGGATGTCATTTTCGGCAAAACCTGATGCCGGCGCGATCGCGACCAGCTTGGGCTTGCCCTCGGTCAGCGTGCCCGTCTTGTCGACCACCAGCGTGTCGATTTTCTCCATGCGCTCCAGCGCTTCGGCGTTCTTGATCAGCACGCCGGCTTGCGCGCCGCGGCCGACGCCGACCATGATCGACATCGGGGTCGCCAGGCCCAGGGCGCAGGGACAGGCGATGATCAGCACGCTGACGGCGGCGACGAGACCAAAGGCCAGTCGCGGCTCCGGCCCGAACCAGGCCCACGCCACGAACGCGGCGATGGCGACGGCGATCACCGTCGGCACGAACCAGCCCGCGACCTGGTCGGCCAACCGCTGGATCGGGGCGCGCGAGCGCTGCGCGTCCGCAACCATCTGCACGATCTGCGACAGCAAGGTATCGCGCCCGACCTTGTCGGCGCGCATGATGAAGCTTCCCGACTGGTTCAGCGTGCCTGATATCACCCTGGCGCCAGTCTCCTTGGTGACGGGCATGGATTCGCCTGTGACAAGGGACTCATCGAGCGACGAGCGTCCTTCCAGGATCACGCCGTCGACCGGCACTTTCTCGCCGGGACGAACGCGCAGGCGATCGCCCGCATGGAGCGCATCGATCTCGACCTCATGCTCGCTGCCGTCAGCATCGACGCGCCGTGCGGTTTTCGGCGCGAGCTGCAGCAGCGCCTTGATCGCGCCCGAGGTCGCATCGCGGGCGCGCAGCTCCAGAACCTGGCCGAGCAGGACCAGAACGGTGATGACGGCAGCGGCTTCGAAATAGACGGCGACCGCGCCTTCATGGCCGCGGAATGTGTCAGGGAAAATCTGTGGCGCCAGGGTGCCGAGCAGGCTGTAGACATAGGCTACGCCCGTGCCCATCGCGATCAGCGTGAACATGTTGAGATTGCGCGTCAGCAGGGATTGCCAGCCGCGGACGAAGAACGGCCAGCCGGCCCAGAGCACGACGGGCGTGGCGAACACCAGCTGGATCCAGTTCGACAGTGTCGGATCAATCCAGTTGTGCGGACCGGCGAGATGGCCGCCCATCTCCAGCACCACGGGCGGCAGCGCCAGTGCGCCGCCGATCCAGAAGCGCCGTGTCATGTCGGCGAGCTCCGGATTGGGTCCGGTCTCGAGACTCGCAACCTCCGGCTCCAGCGCCATGCCGCAAATCGGGCAGCTGCCGGGGCCGACCTGACGGATCTCGGGATGCATCGGACAGGTGTAGATGGTGCCTTCAGGCATCTCCGGCGCGGCCGCCTTGTCCTTGATGAGATATTTGGCGGGATCGGCGGCGAATTTGGTGCGGCAGCCGGCCGAGCAGAAATGGAAGGTCTCGCCGTGATGTTCGAAACGGTGCTTCGAGGTCGCGGGATCGACGCGCATGCCGCAGACGGGGTCGAGGACCTCGGCTGTGGCGCCGCCGTGTTCATGATGATGGGCGTGATCGCCATGTCCGCCGCAACATGACGAGGCCGCGGGCTTGGGAGCAGGCGCGGCAGTCTTGGCGGAACAGCCGCAGCCGGACTGCGGTTCCCCGTCGTGATGATGCTCGTGCTTTGCGTCGCTCATTGCTTCACTCCGGCCTTGTAACCTATACCCGGTAGGGGTATATAGACGCCATGCGCAAGGACATCAAGGCATCCGTCGGAAAACGTCTCGGCCGGATCGAGGGCCAGGTTCGCGGCCTGTCGAAAATGGTAGAGGAAGACCGCTACTGCATCGACATCGTGACGCAGATCTCGGCGGTGCGCGCCGCGCTGCGCCGGGTCGAGGAAGAGGTCCTGAAGGATCACGTCGCGCATTGCGTCGAGCACGCGATTGCGAGCGGCGACAAAGCGGATCAGCGCGAGAAGATCGCAGAGCTGATGGCGGTGATCGGGCGGGCGGAGCGGTAGGGCGCGTAACGATGGTGGCGAAGGCAAACTTGGGCCACATCTCCAGCGTCGTCCCGGCCTAGTGCGCAATTGCGCACGGGGGGCGGGACGACAGTTGTTTATGCCGCTCTTTCGCGAGCTAGCCTGCGCCGCCGCGGGCGATACGCGGCGATTCTCTTCAGCAGCGAGACATGCTGCTCGCTCACTTGCTCAGTCGAAGCCGGCGCTTCTTCGTCAGCCGCTTCAGGAACGAGCGGCGGCGCACTGACCGTTTCTGGAAACACACCGAACGAGCCCGCTACCTCCTCGAGCGGCTTTTGCTTGTCGGCCCAGTGCAGGGCTGTGTAGTCGAAGCCGTGCACGATGGTGGGTTTGACGACTTCGAAATAGGGCGAGATGTCGAAGTCGCGGGGCATATAGAGCGAGGAATCGCGGATGTGCAGGATCTCGCGGCGGGCGGCGCGGCTGCCGGCCTTGGTGATCTTGGGCAGGATCGGATAGCGCACGGCGTCGAACGCCTGCGCGATCAGCGCCGAGCAGATGATCTTGGTCGGATCGCCCGAGCCGAGCGCGATCATGCGCCGTCGCCAGCGCTGCGGCACCGGCAGCGGGAACAGGAAACGCATCAGATCGAGGATGTTCTTGGTGTCGTAACCGAAGCCGATGCGGTTGATCGCGTAACGGCAGACCGTGTTGCGGTCCTCGTAGGACAGCCCGACCGGACGGCAGAGGCGGGTATGATAGGGGAAATATTTCGACAACGGCGCGGAGGTGACGCCCTCGCCGATATTGGCCTCGATCAGCACATGAGGCTCGCCGTCGGGCTCGACCGCACCTTCGACCGGGCCGACATAGAGCGCGGCATGCGACCAGGTCGACTGCGTCAGATATTTGATGATGCCGGAGATCCGGTTGTTGCCCTCGACCAGCATGACGTCGCCGGGCTGGATGACGCCGCGCAGATGCTCGGGGTCGCTGGGTGTGAACGGCTCATAGCCCGGCACCTCTTTCGAGAGGTACGCGGCTATCACCTTTCCGACTGAATCTAGGACCGTCCCCATGAACTCCCCCGGGGGCCTTTCTGGCCGTCTTTTTTTACATCTGTATCATGGTCGAAACCTGTTGCAATTCGGTTCATGGCTCTGTGAGTTCAAGCACGATTGATTCACCATGATGGTTGCTGCGCAACATCAGATGCGGCAAGGTTCGCAGCCTGTTCCCGTTCGCCGCAAGTCTCCGGAAACCATGACATGACAATCACGCGCCGCAGCTTCCTATCGGCGTCGGCGGCCTTTTTGTCCGCGCCGGTCCTGCGGGCCGCGGCAGCGCCCCTGCCGCGCGAGGCCGACATCGTCGTGATTGGCGCCGGCGCGGCCGGCATCGCTGCGGCGCGGCGCATCATGGCGGCCAATCGCAGGGTCGTGGTGGTGGAGGCGGCATCGCAGATTGGCGGACGCTGCATCACGGATAGTTCCACCTTCGACGCGCCGTTCGATCGCGGCGCGCGCTGGATGCATAATCCGGACACCAATCCGATGATCCGGCTCGCGCGCAGCGCCGGGCTTGATGTCTCGCCGGCACCGTCGGGCCAGAAGATGCGCATCGGCCGCCGCAATGCGCGCGCGGGCGAGACCGAGGAGTTTCTGGCGGCGCTGGTGCGCGCCAACAGGGCCATCGACGAGGCCGCGCGCGGCAAGCTCGACACGTCATGCGCGTCGGTGCTGCCGAAGGATCTCGGCGACTGGGCGGGCGCGACGGAGTTCGTGCTCGGCGCGAGCTTTGCCGGCAAGGATCTGAAGGAGCTGTCCGCGATCGACAAGGCGCGCGCGCAGGACCGCAATGCCCCGATCGCCTGTCGCCAGGGCTTGGGCACCCTGATCGCCAAGCTCGGTGAGCAGGTGCCGACAGTGCTTTCGACGCCGGCCAGCCGGATTGTCTGGAGCAATCGCGATGTCAGCGTGGAGACGCAAGCCGGCAAGATCGCCGCGCGCGCCGCCATCATCACGGTTTCGTCCAATGTGCTGATGTCGGGTGCGATCAAATTCGCGCCTGATATCCCCAAGCGCACGCTGGATGCGGCATCGAAACTCACGCTCGGCAGCTACGATCACATCGTGGTGCAATTGCCGGGCAATCCGCTCGGGCTGTCGCGCGACGACACCCTGATCGAGCAGAGCAACTCGACGCGCACCGCGCTGATGTACGCCAATATCGGCGGATCCTCGCTATGCTCGATCGACATCGGCGGCTCGTTCGGTCGCGATCTCTCGGCGCAGGGCGAGAGCGCCATGACGGCCTTTGCGAAGGAGTGGATCGCAAAGCTGTTCGGCAGCGAGGCGGCGGCGGCCGTGCAGAAGACGGCCGCGACGCGCTGGAACGCTTCGCCCCATGTCATGGGGGCGATGTCGGCGTCCTCGCCTGGCGGGCAGCTTTCGCGCAGGATCTTGACCGAGCCGATCGGCAATCTGTTCCTCGCCGGCGAAGCCACGCATGAGACGCTGTGGGGCACCGTCGATGGCGCCTGGGACAGCGGCGAGCGCGCCGCGGATGCCGCGCTCCGCAAGATCGGCGCGCTGAAAGACGAGCCGGCCGAAGTGCCGACGCAATCGACCAAGAAGCGCCGCGCGCCGCGGCGGTAGGGCAGAAGCAATCAAGCCGCAACGACCCCTGCCGTCGTCCCGGACAAGCGCGCCCTTAGGCGCGCGCAGATTCGGGACCCATACGCCGCAGCAATCGTTCTGCGAAGATTCGGCGTTACCAGCTCGTCCCCACAACCACTCCCTGGGGTTACGGGTCCCGGCCTTCGCCGGGACGACGGCTAGCGCAGCACGCTGTCCAGTACCGGCAGCCCTGTGATCACCGCGATCGCGATCAGCGCGTAGCAGATCCTGCGAAACACCACCTCACTCGCGCGGCCGAACAGCGAGGCACCGAACGCAACGCCGATCGCGTAGACCGGGCCGACGATCAGCGACAGCGCCAGCGATTCGCGCGAGATCAGGCCTGATGTGGCATAGCTGACCATCGAGAAGAAATCCGAGGCGCCGAAGAACAGCAGGATATTGGCGCGCGCGACGATCGGTGCGATGGGGCGACCGAGCCAGTAGCCGACGATCGGCGGGCCGCCGGTTTGCGCCAATCCGCTGCAAAAGCCGGAAAGGCCGCCGATACCGACCGAGAGCCAGGCGTGGTCCTTGCCGCGGTAGCGCCAGCCTGACAGCAGCAGAAGGAGCAGCGCGGCGACGAAGCAGGAGATGATCCAGCGCGTGGTGACGGGCTCGAGCACGCTGAGAAAATAAGTGCCGAGGGGGACGCCGACCAGTGCGCCGAGCACGATCACGGCGGTCGCCTTGCGATCCGCCTTCCGCCAGGCGTCAGGCAGCAACGGCGCGGCGGCAACGAAGTCGATGACGAGGAGAAGCGCGGCCACAAGCCGCGGGGCCGCGACGCTGCTCGCGAGCGGCATGAAGATCAGCGCCGAGCCGAAACCCGAGAAGCCGCGCGCAGTGCCCGAAACGAAAGCGATGGCGCAGAGCGCCATCGCGATGGTGAGGCTGACGTCCTTGGGAAGGAAGTCGGTGATACTCATGCCCTGTCGTTCCAGGGCATCACGCCCTCAGTGTGCCGCCGGTCTTCTTCGTGACCTCCGCCACGATCTTCGCGGCCACGGCCTCGATCTCCTGGTCGGTCAGAGTCTTCTCGCGCGGCTGGATCGTCACCGCGATGCCGACAGACTTCTTGCCGTCGTCGATGCCCTTGCCCTCATAGACGTCGAACACGACCACGCCGGTGATCAGCTTCTTGTCGACGCCTTGGGCGGCGCGGACGATGTCGCCGGCCTTCACGTTGCGGTCGACGATGAAAGCGAAGTCGCGCGACACAGGCTGGAAGGCCGAGAGCTCGATCAGGGGCTTGGCGCGGGTCGGCTTCTTCTTGGCTTCCGGAATGCGGTCGAGGATCACTTCGAACACGACCAGCGGGCCGTCGGCGCCGAGCGCTTCCAGCGCGCGGGGGTGCATCTCCCCGAAATATCCGAGCACGTTCTGCGGCCCGATCTGGATCGTGCCGGAGCGGCCCGGATGCAGCCAGGCGGGACCACCGGCGACGATCTGCAGTGCCTGTATCGGTGCGCCGGCCGCCGCCAGCACCGCGAGCGCATCGGCCTTGGCGTCGAACACATCGGCCTGATCAGAGCCCGACCAGTGCCGTCCCAGCCCTTCCGATGACGCAAGGCCGCGGCGCACGCCGCTCGCCGCCATGAACTGATCCTGCGGACGATCGCCTCTGAAGACCTGGCCGACCTCGAACAGCACGACGTCGCCATAGCCGCGATCGGCATTGGCCTGCGCAGCCGCGACCAGACCCGGCAGCAGGCTCGGCCGCATGTCGGAGAGATCTACGGCGATTGGGTTGGCGACTTCGAGCTCGCGCTGGCCGCCGCCGAACAATTGTGCCGCGGCCTTCGTGATGAACGACCACGTCACTGCTTCGGTCATGCCACGGCTCGCCAGCGCGCGACGCGCGCGGCGGGTGCGCAGCTGCAGCGGCGTCAACACCGATTTGCGCGCATCCTCACCGCGCTCGAACGGCGTCATCGGCACCTTGTCGACGCCGTAGATGCGGACGACTTCCTCGACGATGTCGGCCTTGCCATGCACGTCGGAGCGCCATGAGGGCACCGCGACCTTCACGACCGGGCCGGGGCCCGCCATCATGAAGCCGAGATGGGTCAGGATGCGCTTCATCTCCGGCATCGGCACCTCGATGCCGGAAAGCCGCTTCACCTCGGTGACGGGGAAATCGATGATGCGGTCATCGCCGAAAGCCTTGCCGACCACGACGTTCTCGGACGGCGTGCCGCCGCACAGCTCCATCACCAGCTTGGTGGCGAGCTCGAGGCCGGGGACCATGAAAGCCGGATCGACGCCGCGCTCGAAGCGGTAGCGCGCATCGGAATTGATGCTGAGCTTGCGGCCGGTCTGGGCGATGTTGATCTCGTTCCACAGCGCCGATTCGATCAGCACGTCGGTGGTGTTCTCGTCGCAGCCCGAGGCCTCGCCGCCCATGATGCCGGCGAGCGATTCGACCCCGTGCTCGTCGGCGATGACGCAGATCGAGGGATCGAGGTTGTAGGTGCGGCCGTCGAGCGCGAGCAGCGTCTCGCCCGCGCGAGCGTGGCGCACCACGAGATTGCCCTTCACTTTCTTGGCGTCGAACACGTGCAGCGGGCGCGCGCGGTCGTACGTCATGAAGTTGGTGATGTCGACCAGCGCGTTGATCGGACGCAGACCGATCGCCGTCAACCGCTTCTGCAGCCATTCCGGCGACGGGCCGTTCTTGACGCCGCGCACGAGGCGCAGTGCAAAGCCCGGGCACAGCTTGGCGTCCTCGACGGTCACCTTCACGGGGCAGGGGAATTCGCCCTTGATCGGCTTGATGCCGGGATCCCTGAACTTGCCCATGTCGGCGGCGGCGAGATCGCGCGCGATGCCGTGCACGCCGGTGCAGTCCTGCCGGTTCGGGGTCAGATTGATCTCGACCACGGGATCGCCGAGCGCGGCCCATTCGGCGTAGCCAGCGCCGATGGGCGCATCCGCCGGCAATTCCATGATGCCGTCATGGTCGTTGGAGATCTGCAATTCGGCCGCCGAGCACAGCATGCCGCGGCTCTCGACGCCTCTGATGGTGCCGACGCCCAATGTGATGTCCTTGCCGGGAATGTAGGTTCCGGGCGGCGAGAACACGCTGACGAGCCCGGCGCGCGCATTCGGCGCCCCGCACACCACCTGCACCGGCGCGCCACCGTCGCCGGTGTCGACCATGCAGACACGCAGGCGGTCGGCATTGGGGTGCTGCTCGGCCGAGATCACCTTCGCAATGGTGAACGGCTTCAGCGCCTTCGCCTTGTCCTCGATGTTCTCGACCTCGAGCCCGATCATGGTGAGCTTGTCGGCAAGCTTTTCCAGCGGCTCGTCGGTCTCGAGATGATCCTTCAGCCAGGAGAGGGTGAATTTCATGGCTGCTTTTTCTCCACGGAGACGGTCTGCTCCCTCTCCCGCCTGCGGGGGAGGGCTGGGGTGGGGGCTCTCTCCGCGATGGTAGTCGCGATTGTTTCGAGAACGCCGGCACGGTTGGTCATGACGTCGAGATTGCTGAAGCGAAGTACCTTGAAGCCCTTCGCTTCGATCGCGGCCGAGCGGCGCGCGTCCGCGCGCTCGCCTGCATCAGAGAAGTGTTGGCCGCCATCGAGCTCGATGACGAGCTTGGCCGCGTGGCAGATGAAGTCCGCGACGTAGCGCTCGATGGGCACCTGGCGGCGGAAGCTCGTCCCATTCAATCGGCCGGCGCGGAGTTCTGACCAGAGAATACGTTCTGCGTCGGTCGAGTCCCGTCTGAGCGCGCGCGCATTGGCCCGCAGCTTGGCCGGCACTTTCCAGTCCGGATGATCTGGATCGACCATTGGCAACCCCATCGAGGAAACACCCTCTCCCCAACCCTCCCCCGCTGGCGGGGGAGGGAGTTCGACCTGTCGTGCGGCCGGAGAATACGTATCCATGAGATAGCCGCGACGCGCACACTCTATCCGTCCCCTCCCCCGCTTGCGGGGGAGGGTCAGGGAGAGGGCTCTTTCCGCGGAGGGAACAAAGAGAGTCACCGTATGTTCGAAAGCGAGCGTCACGAGCTCAGCCCTCCCGCGAGCGTCGGCACTTCGAGCGGCTTGAAGCCGTAATGGCTCAGCCAGCGGACGTCGCTGTCGAACAGTTGGCGCAGATCGGCGATGCCGTATTTCAGCATGGCGATGCGGTCGATGCCCATGCCCCAGGCAAAGCCCTGGTACTCATCGGGATCGATGCCGCAGGCGCGCAGCACGTTCGGGTGCACCATGCCGCAGCCGAGAATCTCGAGCCAGTCCTCGCCCTCGCCGAAGCGGATCTCGCCCTTGTCACGGCGGCACTGGATATCGACTTCCAGCGACGGTTCGGTGAACGGGAAGAACGACGGGCGGAAACGCATGTTGATGTGGTCGACCTCGAAGAACGCCTTGCAGAACTCGTGCAGGATCCATTTGAGGTGACCGAGATGCGAATGCTTGTCGATGACGAGGCCTTCGACCTGGTGGAATTGCGGCGTGTGGGTCGCATCAGAATCGATGCGATAGGTGCGGCCCGGGCAGATCACGCGGATCGGCGGCTTCTGGCTCAGCATGGTGCGCACCTGCACCGGCGAGGTGTGGGTCCGCAGCAGCATGCGCGAGCCGTCCTCCTTCGGATGGAAGAAGAACGTGTCGTGCATCTCGCGCGCCGGATGGCCTTCCGGGAAATTCAGCTTGGTGAAGTTGTAGTCGTCGGTCTCGATGTCAGGGCCTTCGGCGACCGAGAAACCCATGTCGGCGAAGATCGTGGTCAACTCGTCCCAGACCTGGCTCAGCGGATGGATGCGGCCGGCATCAGTCGCAGCATCGCGCAACGGCAGCGTGACGTCGACCGTCTCGGACGCGAGCCGCGCGTCGAGTGCCGCCGACTTCAACACGTCGCGCCGTGCGGCGAGCGCTTCGGTGATCTTGTCCTTGGCCTGGTTGATCGCGGCGCCTTGCGTCTTGCGCTCGTCGGGCGACATCTTGCCGAGCGTGGCGAGCAGCGCCGAGATCGAACCCTTCTTGCCGAGGGAGGCGACGCGCACGGCTTCGAGCGCGGCTTCGTCACCGGCGGCGGCGATCTGGTCGAGGATGGAAGTTTCGAGCGTTGCGAGGTCGGACACTGTCAAATCCTTGGCTCTAAATTCGGCTGGGTTGTCGCCGCCCGAAGGGCGTAACGTCAAGCAAAAAGCCGGTCATTTCGGCTTCTCGAGCGGCTGGGTTGAACCTCGCGCGGGGGCCGGGCACCAAGACTGGATACGAGGAGACCTTTGCGATGCTTTCGAAATGCCGCCCTGCTGCTTCTCTTGCCGTCCTGGCCATCGTCCTGTCGGTCGCCGCCACGCCTGTGCGTGCCATGGTCTGCATGGACACATCCATGACGCTGGACGAGGTCGTGGGCGCCATCAGCGCGCAGAAGGGCTGCGAAAGCGCGATGAAGGTCTTCAGGGATTGCGAACTGACCGCGAGCGGCGATGTCCAGCTCGGGGCCGCCGTCGAAAAGAAATGCGAGGCGGACTTCAAGCCCGGCCTCAGTGCCGCGCAGACACGGGCCTACAAGCGCGAGATGCACGCATGCGACATCAAGTACCGGAACAAGTCCGGCACCATGTATCTCTCGTTCACGGCATTCTGCCGGGCGGAGGTCGCCCAGCGATACTCCGAGCGCGCGCTGAAGGCTGCGGGCCAGAAGGCCCGCTAGCACTGGCCCGATCAGGCCGCGAGAGCGGCCTTTTAGGCGGCTAGCGCAGCTTTGGCCTTCTCGGCAATCAGCTGGAACGACGCGGGCTCGTGGATCGCGAGATCCGACAGCACCTTGCGGTCCACGGTGATGCCCGACTTGGCGAGACCGTCGATAAATCGGCTGTAGGTCAGGCCGAACGGACGGACCGCCGCGTTGAGACGCTGGATCCACAGCGCGCGGAAGGTGCGCTTCTTACGCTTGCGGTCGCGGAAGGCGTATTGCTGGGCCTTCTCCACGGCCGGCTTGGCGGCGCGGATGGTGTTCTTGCGGCGGCCGTAGAAGCCCTTGGCGGCCTTGTAGACTTTCTTGTGCTTGGCGTGGGCGGTCACACCGCGTTTGACGCGAGACATGACGAATATCCTTCAGAGATGACTTTGTTTTCGGATCGCCGCGAAAGCCGCGGCGGAGATGGCAATGATCTTCGACGTCCTTGGACGCGATCAGGCGTTCGGCAAGAAGTACTTCTTGACGTTGTCGCCGTCGGTCTTGAACAGCACGCTGGTGCCGCGGAGCTGACGGATCTGCTTCTTCGTCCGCTTGATCATGCCGTGACGCTTGCCACGATGGGCGAACATCACTTTACCGGTGGCAGTCACCTTGAAGCGCTTTTTAGCGCCCGATTTGGTCTTCAGCTTGGGCATTTGGCTCTCCTAATGGCCAGCGAAATCCGCCCGCGAAGGCGGCCTGGCCGTCAAAAATGCTCGTTAGAGCGTTGATTGTGCTCAGGTTTTAGCGAACAAGCGCAAAACCCGCACGAAACACCGCCACGGCAGCCCTAAATCAGCCGGGCGATGAAGGCCGGGCTTATGACAGACAACGGGCGAATTGGCAACGATGAACCGGTGAAACCTGGCCGCCGACTATTCGGGGTTGATACCCTCATGTCCAAGCCGCATCGCCCGGAGCAGGACCAAAATGGCCCATTTTTCCCAATCGATTTTGTCTGGTTTCACCCGCCCGCGTCACCTTGCACTGTTCGCCGTGCTCGCCGCGGCCGCTGTCCCATCGAGCGCCGATGCCCGTATGGGCGGTTATGACGGCGTCTGGAATGTCACCTTCGCCACCACCCGCGGCGCCTGCAGCTCGGGCTACAGCGTGCCCTTCACCGTCACGGGCAACCGGGTGTCGTCCGCCGGCGGCGGCCGGGTCTCCGGTACCGTCAATCGCGGCGGCGCCGTCGCGGTCCAGGTGTCGGTCGGCGCCTCCCACGCCAGCGGCGGCGGACGGCTCGCCGGCGCAGCCGGGGCTGGCTCGTGGAAGGGCATCATCTCGGGCGACCAGTGCAGCGGGACCTGGCAGGCGACCAGGAGCTGAAAACAAAACGGCCCGCCGGAAATCCGGACGGGCCGTTGAAATTTCGGCGGCGACGGGGCCGGCCTCAGCGCGGCGCCAGCACCATGACGACCTGACGGCCTTCGAAACGCGCGTCCTGCTCGACCTTGGCGAGCTCGGCGACGTCGGTCTTGATCTTGTCCAGCAGCTTGGTGCCGATCTCCTGGTGCGCCATTTCGCGGCCGCGATAGCGCAGGGTGATCTTGACCTTGTCGCCCTCTTCGAAGAACCGCAGCATCGCGCGCATCTTCACGTCGTAATCGTGATCGTCGATCATCGGGCGGAGCTTGATCTCCTTGATCTCGACGGTCTTCTGCCGCTTGCGGGCTTCGGCGGCTTTCTTCTGGGCGGAATACTTATACTTCCCGTAGTCCATGATCTTGCAGACGGGAGGGCTGGTATTCGGCGAAATCTCGACGAGATCCATGCCGGCTTCCTGGGCCATCTTGATGGCAAGCATCGTCTCGACCGTGCCTTTGTTGTCACCGGTCTGATCGATCAGCTGGATCTGCGCATTGCGAATATCATCATTGATGCGCGGCCCGTCTTTGGCGGCTGGGGCCGGGGCTCTATTGGGACGGCGAATGGGTGGTTCTCCAAAGTTGTGAAAGGAAGCGGCTATTTTGTAGGAAGATGCTGATGCCGGCAAGCAAGTCGCCCGTGCGAGAGCGAAAAACCCTCAAATGCGAGGCATTTTGGTCACGCCCGTCGGCACGGTGCTCGACATAGACACCTTGCCTCTGTTCCGCAAGCGTCCCAAAGGGACAATGCCAAGATAGGGTTGCCGGCGCCTCAGGGCCTCAAACCGTACAACAAGAGTAAACGTTCCATGATTTCAGCAATTCCCGATGCCGCGCTCGATTTCATCAATGTTGGCGAGGGTTCGTCGGCGCGCCGGATCGCGGTGCGCCATCGCGCCGGGCAAGCGTCTGGTCAGGGGCCGGGCGTCGTCTGGCTCGGCGGCTTCAAATCGGACATGCAGGGCGGCAAGGCGGTGGCGCTGGATGGCTGGGCCGGCGAGCATGGCCGCGCCGCCGTGAGGTTCGACTATTCCGGTCATGGCGAATCCAGCGGCGATTTCGCGCAGGGAACCATCGGCAGCTGGCTCGAGGACAGCGTCGCCGTGTTCGAGCGCTTCTGCACCGGTCCGCAAATCCTGATCGGCTCCTCCATGGGCGGCTGGATGGCGCTGCTGCTCGCGCGCGAGATCAAGAAGCGTTCCGGCAAGGCCTCGCTGGCGGGCCTCGTGCTGATCGCGCCGGCGCCCGACTTCACGGAAGAGCTGATGTGGAAGAACTTTTCGCCCGAGGTGAAGCGAGAGATCGAGACCAAGGGCTTTTGGCTCAGACCATCCGAATATGGCGACGGCACGCCCTATCCGATCACGCGCAAGCTGATCGAGGAGGGACGCAACCACCTCGTGCTCGGCAGCGCCATCGATCTCGGCTGTCCCGTCCGCATCCTGCAAGGCGCGCGGGATCCCGATGTGCCGTGGCAGCACGCCTTCGCGCTGACGCATCGCCTGCCGGCCGACGATGTCGTGCTCACCCTGATCCAGGACGGCGATCACCGCCTCTCCCGCCCTCAAGACATCGCGCGCATTCTTGCCGCCGTGGCGGAGATCGGATGAAGTTGTCTTTCTTCCTTCTCCCCTTGTGGGAGAAGGTGGCGCGCCGGATGAGGGGTTGTTTCCGCGCATTCCAGCGAGAGTTGGAGTCGCGGAAACATACCCCTCACCCGAGTGGATGCGTATCGACGAGCGGAGCTGCCCTCTCCCGCAAGGGGAGAGGGCACAACAATAAACACCGGGAGAAGCGCCAATGACCACCACCGCCATGCTGCGCGCCTTCTGCGACGCGGTCGAACAGCGCAACGGTCGTGCCTTCGCCGACCTCTTCACCGAGGACGGCATCTATCACGACGTGTTCTATGGCGCGTTCGAAGGGCGCGAAAAAATCGCCGCCATGATCGACGACTGGTTCTATCGCACGGCGACGGATTTCCGCTGGGACATGCACGATCCCGTCTCTGACGGCGCCACGCTCTATGCGCGCTACACTTTCAGCTACAAATCGACGCTCCCGGAAGCGAACGGTGCGCGGGCGATGTTTGAGGGCGTCGCGATCATGAAGCTGCGTGACGGCAAGATCGCGTGCTACCACGAGGTCGCCAACACCGCGCCCGCGTTTGTCGATCTGAAGTTTGCGCCGGAAAGAATTGCGAAGATCGTCGGCAAGCAGGGTGCGGAGTTGAAGGCGCGGCCGGAGATGAAGCGGCATCTCGCCTAGCTGTCATTCCGGGCTCGTGCTTCGCGCGCTCCGGAATGACAGCGAGCAACTACCGCTTCGATGGATTGGCCATCGGCTTGCGCTGCGCCAGCGCCGCCACAGTCGCGGTGCCGATCGGGCCTTGCTCGTCGTAGAGCCAGCATTCGCCGATCGCCACGCCGTCGGTCGCATGGTGGTTCACCACCTCGAAACCGATCCAGTTCGTCACCGGCAGGCGGTGCAGATAGATCGTCACGTCGCTGTTGATGTAGCCGAGCCCCTGGTCGCCGGCATTGGCAAACGGACTTGCGAAATCCGCGCCGACGGCAACATGCACGAACGGCGTCATCGGCACGCCCGCAACCAGCTCGCGCACCTCGCTCATCCACAGCCGGCGCGGCCCGAGCGAGCCCATATGGCCGACAATGGGTCGCGTCATCCATTTGCCGTTCATGCCGAGCCTGGGGTCGGTCGGCTTTGGAATGTCTGATGGCCTCGGCACGTCCCAGTTCGGCGGCGACCAGACATTGCCCTCGGGATTCTGCGTCCGCCGCAACAGCTGGCACGAGGCGCGCGCCATGCTGACGCCGCCGGAGACGAACTCGGCTTCCACCACGCGGATGCGCAGGCCATCGCGCACCAGCGACGTCGTCACGTTGATCGGCTTGTCGATGGTTGGCAGCCGAAACATGTCGACAGTGAGCCGTGCCGGCACGAATTCGGGACCGGAATGGCGCTCCTCGATGGCAAAGCCGAGCAGGCCGACGATGACCCGCCCGTGCAGCGATTTCGGGTCCCACGGGCCGTTGGCCACTTCCGTCGGATGGAATGTGTCGCCGTCGCGGGTGAAAAAGGGCATGTTGGTTGTCATGGCGCGCGAGATTGAAGGAAGCGGTGGGGAAATCAAGATGCTCCGTCCTCATGCTCCGCTGTCATCGCCCGGCTTGCCGCCTTCGCTGAAGCTTCGGCGAGCCGAGCGTTGGTGTAAGCCTCGGCGTAGCCTTGGCGGAGCCGGGACCGGGCGATCCAGTACTCCGAGGCAGCAGTGATTGAGCCGAGAGGCCGCGGCGTACTGGATTCCCCGCCTACGCGGGGAATGACTGCGGTGGGTCAGGTTGCAGAGTGCCACTCCTCACGCACGCTCTCGTCGGACTCCAAGCCCACCGCAACGTTCTTCATCGCCACGACCTCATCCCGCCCCAGCAACTGAGACAGCGCCCACACCGCGGCGCCACGCACCAGCGGGCTCGCATCGCCGAGCAAGCGCCGCGCCTCCTCGGCCAACGCAACATCACCCGAGTTGCCAATCGCGATCCCCACATTCCGCAAGAAGCGATCGCGACCAATCCGCTTCACCGGTGACTTCGTGAACAGCGCGCGGAACGCCGCGTCGTCGAGCCGTGAAAGCTCCGCAAGACCGGGCGCGCGCAATTCATCGCGCGCGGCAAGCTTTGCTTCGCGTCCCTCCTGCGCGAACTTGTTCCAGGGGCAGGCGGCGAGGCAATCGTCGCAGCCATAGATGCGGTTGCCGATGGCCTTGCGAAACTCCTGCGGGATCGGCCCCTTGTTCTCGATGGTCAGGTACGAAATGCAGCGTCGCGCATCGAGCTTGTAGGGTGCGGGAAATGCCGAGGTGGGGCAGATGTCGAGGCAGGCCTGGCATGATCCGCAATGATCGATTTCGGCGGAATCGCGCGGCAAGTCGAGCGTGGTGTAGATCGCGCCGAGGAACAGCCACGAGCCGAACTCGCGCGAGACGAGATTGGTGTGCTTGCCCTGCCAGCCCAGATGCGCGGCTTGCGCCAGCGGCTTCTCCATCACCGCGGCGGTATCGACGAACACTTTCACGTCGCAAGTCTTCACTTCACGAGTCGCGGCCGCGACCAGCCAGCGTGCCAGCGCCTTCAGGCGCTTCTTGATGAGGTCGTGATAGTCGTCGCCCTGCGCATAGACCGAGATCGCCGCGCGCGTGCGTTGTTTCAGGATCGCGAGCGGATCCTGGTCGGGGCCGTAATTGACGCCGAGCATGATCACGCTGCGCACGTCGGGCCACAATCCGCGCGGATCGACGCGCCGCTCCGGCTGCGCGGCGAGCCAGTCCATGTCGCCATGGCCGCCGGAGGCGATGAATTCGAGGAAATGCGCACCGGCCTGCTCGATCGTGCCTGGCTCGGTGATCCCGATACAGTCGAAGCCGAGCGCGCGCGCCTCGCGCGTCAACTGAGCCTTCAGTTCAGTCGGATCATTGGTCAGAAATCCAGGTCCACGTAGGTCCGCGACGCCGGCACGCCGGCCAGCCATTCGCTGAGCAGCGGGCGGAACGACGGGCGGGATTTCACCCGCGCGTACCACGCCTTTGCTGCGTCGTCCTCGCTCCATGGCACGTCGCCCAGATAGTCGATCGCCGAGAGATGCGCCGCGGCGGCGAGATCCGCGTAAGTGAGCCGGTCGCCGGCGAGGAAGTTGCGCGTCTGCGCCAGCCAGCCGATATAGGCCAGATGATAGCGCACATTGGCCTTGGCGGCGCGCATCACGTCGGCCGACGGTGGGCCGCCGCCATTGTCCTCGCTCATGAAGCGCTTGTAGATGCGCTCGGTGACGAGCGGGTGCGAGACTTCCTCGAAGAACTTCTCGTTGAACCAGGCCATCAGCCGGCGCACCTCGACGCGCTCGGCGATCGTCTCCGGCATCAGACGCTTGGGTCCCATCTCGGCGCCATAGGCCTCATCGAGATACTCGGCGATGATGGCCGCGCCCGGGATCGGCGGCTGCTCGTCGTCCACCATCACAGGCGTCGTGCCGGCCGCGTTGAGCAGCAGGAATGCCTCGCGCCGTTCCCAGCTGCGCTCCTCGACGAGCTTCAGTTCGAGCCCGTATTCGCCCGCGATCAGGCGGATGAAGCGCGAATGCGGGCAGAACGGATGATGAAACAGCGTAAACATGAAGCCTTTGACTATTTGATGGTGCTTAAGAATCCATCAATGTTTGTGCGGCGCCACACTAGTCCTTCAAATCAGCGAGGCAAAGGCGCGATAGCGCATTTTGCGATTGCGAGCGAGGGGCGAATAGGCGAGAAGAGCCCCGCTTTTCCAGCGGAAATGGACCGTAAATATGTCAGATACAATACGGGCAGTGATCCTTGGCATCATCGAGGGTGTGACCGAGTTCCTTCCCGTGTCCTCGACCGGCCACCTCCTGCTGGCCGAGCGCTTCTTCGGCCTCGGCGAGGGTGCGTTCTGGGATTCGTTTACGGTTCTGATCCAGTTGGGTGCGATCCTCGCGATCGTCGGCCTCTATTTCAAGAAGCTGTGGGACGTCGCGATCGGCTTCTTCACGGGCGATGCCTATGCGCGCCGTTTCGTGATCGGCGTGCTGGTGGCGTTCCTGCCGGCTGTCGTCGTCGGCCTCATTGCCGGCAAATACATCAAGAGCGTGCTGTTCAATCCATGGGTCGTGTGCTTCACGCTGATCGTCGGCGGCGCCATCCTGCTCTGGGTCGACAAGCTCGATCTCAAGCCGCGCGAGCATGATGCCACCAAGTTTCCGCTGCTGACGTATCTCTATATCGGCATCGCGCAGTGCATCGCGATGATCCCGGGCGTGTCGCGCTCTGGCGCCAGCATTGTCGCGGCGATGTTCCTGGGCGCGGACAAGCGGGCGGCGGCGGAGTTCTCGTTCTTCCTCGCCATCCCCACCATGATCGGCGCCTTCGCCTACGATTTCTACAAGAGCCGCGCCGAGATGACGATGGACCATATCGGCATCGTCGCGATCGGTTTCGTGGTGTCGTTCATCACCGCGATCATCGTGGTGAAGAGTTTTCTGGAATACGTCACCCGCCACGGCTTTGTGGTGTTCGCCTGGTGGCGGGTCATCGTCGGCACGCTCGGCCTGATCGCGCTGGCGCTCGGCCATTAACCTTTGCTGACGGGCCTCAACGCAATATCAGCTTTTGACCGCTAGGCAGTCTCCGGAGCGGGCGGCGTGCGCCCGCAAGCGGAGCTGAACGATGACGACAGTCAGCGGCTGGGGGCGCTTCCCGGTCGTCGATACCGAAATGCTGCGGCCCCGGTCGTTCGAGGCCGTAAGCCGGGCCGTCGCCGACGTGACCGGCTCCATCGCGAGGGGCAATGGCCGCGCCTATGGCGATGCCGCGATCGGCGCCGCCAGAACCATCGGAATGACGGCGTTCGACCGGGTGAGGTCGTTCGATCCGGCGACGGGCCGCATCCGCCTGGAAGCCGGCGTGCTGCTGTCCGACCTGATCGATACCTTTGGTCCGCGCGGCTTCCTGCCGTCAGTGGTGCCGGGCACGCGCTTCGTCTCGGTCGGCGGCGCGATTGCGGCCGACGTGCATGGCAAGAACCATCACGGCGAGGGCGGTTTCGGCCGCTATGTCGACAGCATTCTGCTGCGTACAGGGGCCGGCGAGACCATCGAAGCCTCGCGCGAGCAGAATTCCGATGTCTTCTTCGCGACCGTCGGCGGCATGGGCCTCACGGGCGTGATCCTCGAAGCGACGCTGCGGCTGCGCTCCGTCGCAACAGGCTGGATCCGCGAGCGGGTGATCTCCGCGTCCGATCTCGATGCCGCCATGCGCGCACTCGAGGCCGGCGATTCCGCGACCTATTCGGTGGCGTGGATCGACTGCGTGGCGCGCGGGCGCAACCTCGGCCGTTCCTTGATCTATCTCGGGGAGCACGCCGGCAGGGATGAGCTGGCCGAAGGCGCCGTGGTGTTTCCCGTCGGCAAGCCTCCGGGGCTCGCGGTGCCCCTCGACCTGCCGTCGATCACGCTCAATCGCTACAGCGTCGGTGCCTTCAACGAGCTCTATTACCGCATGGGCGCGCGGCGTGCCGGCAGCCAGCATGTGGTCTCGCTCTATCCGTATTTCTTCCCGCTCGACAGTCTCAGCGACTGGAATCGCATTTACGGGCGGCGCGGCTTTCTCCAGCATCAATGCGTGATCCCCGAAGCCGGCGCGCGCGAGGTGCTCGGCGACATCCTGGATCGCGTCGCAAGGCGCGGCGATGCCTCGTTCCTCGCGGTGCTCAAAAAGCTCGGCCATGGCGACGGCCTGCTGTCGTTTCCGCTGCCCGGCTACACGCTGGCGCTGGATTTCCCCGTCAAGGACGACATCCTGGATTTCCTCGACGAGATCGACCGCCTGATCGTCGCCGCCGGCGGCAGGCTTTATCTGGCGAAGGACGCCCGCCAGTCGCGCGCGACGTTCGAGGCCGGCTATCCGGCGCTGGGGCGCTTCAAGGCGATCCGCAAATCGCTCGATCCGGCCGGCAATATCCGCTCGAAATTGTCACAACGCCTGTTCGATGAGGTTTAAGCCGTGACGTCACGCAAGTCAGTATTGGTGCTCGGTGGCTCCTCCGATATCGGCCGCGCCGCCGCGCGCGCCTTTGCCAAGTCCGGTTATGATGTCGGCCTTGCAGGCCGTGATGCCGCTGCGCTCGAGCCCGACGCCGCCGACCTCCGCGCGCGCTACAATATCGAAGCGAGCACGTGGACGTTCGACGTGCTCGACACCGCGTCTTTCGACGGCTTCGTCGCCGGCCTTCCTGTCTTGCCTGACGTCGTGATCTCGATCGTCGGGTTGCTCGGCGTGCAGCAGAATGCCGAGCACGATCTCGCCCATGCCACCACGATCATGCGTTCGAACTACGAGGGGCCGTCGCTGATCCTCGGCCTGTTCGCGGAGAGATTCTTGAGCCGCGGCAACGGCACTGTTGTCGGCGTCTCGTCGGTGGCCGGCGATCGCGGCCGCGCCTCGAACTATGTCTACGGCTCGGCGAAAGCAGGCTTCTCCGCCTTCCTCTCTGGCCTGCGCGCCCGCGCCAGCCGCGGCGGCGTGCATGTTGTCACCGTGAAGCCGGGCTTTGTCCGCACCAGGATGACCGAAGGCATGAAGCTGATCGGCCCGCTCACCGTCGAGGCGCCTGTCGTCGGCGATGCGATCCTGAATGCCGTCGCGAAGAAGAGGGATGTCGTCTACGTCAGCGGCGTCTGGCGTCTCGTGATGCTGATCATCAAGATGCTGCCGGAGGCGGTGTTCAAGAAGCTGAAGTTTTGAGATCGTAGCCGCGCAAATGGTGCGCTCCCTCTCCCGCTCTTGTCTCGCCGAAGCCCGCCTTCGGGCGAAGGCGGATGCGGGAGAGGGTCGGGGAGAGGGTGTCTCCGCAGAGAGACTCCCCAAGAGGAGAAAGCCCTCACCCGCCGCTCCGCGGCGACCTCTCCCGCAAGCGGGAGAGGTTAAGATAGACCGCCGTCGACTACACGCCCATGCGCTGGAACTGGCCCTGCGGGCGGAAGCGCCAGAGATATTGCGGGGCGATCGCTTCCAGCGAATCGGGGGTGATGCCGAGACCTTCCAGCGTCAGGCCGGCGGCCTTCGCCGTGTCAGACACGACATTGTCGCGCTCGAGCAGCGTGACCTGATCCGGCGTCAGCTTGAACGCGCCGGGTGCGAATTGCAGGAAGGCGGCCTTGAGGCGGGCGAGGCCGAACGAGAGCGGCACCAGCGTGCGCTCGCGGTCGGTGATGGCGAGGATCGCCTCGATGATCTCGCGCATGGTCAGCACCTCGGGCCCGCCGAGCTCGTAGGTCGCGCCCGCCTTGGCCTTGCCGTCGACGGCATCCGCGATCGCGGTGGCGACGTCGCCGACGTAAACAGGTTGCATCCTGGTCGCGCCGCCGATCAGCGGCAGCACCGGCGACATCCGCGCCAGCGCCGCAAAGCGGTTGGTGAACTGGTCCTCGGGGCCGAACATCACGGAGGGGCGGAAGATCGTGGCCGACGGCACCGCTGCCGACACCGCGGCCTCGCCGGCCGCCTTGGCCCTGGCGTAGTGCGAGGGCGAATCAGCGTCGGCGCCGATTGCCGAGACATGGATCAGGCCGGCCCCCGCGGCCGCCGCCGCCTTGGCGACGGTCTCGGCGCCCTTGGCCTGGACGGCGTCGAAGGTCTGGGCGCCGCCTTGCGTGAGGATGCCGACCAGGTTGATCACGACATGCGAATCACGCACCGCCGCCTCGACCGATCCAGGGTAGCGCAGGTTCGCCTGGATGGTGTGGACCTGGCCGACCTTGCCCGAGGGCTGGAGGTAACCGGCCAATTCCGGCCGCCGGACCGCCACGCGGACCCGGTAATCCCGCCGGCACAGCGCGCGGACGACATTCCGGCCCAAAAACCCCGATCCGCCGAAAACCGTGACGAGAGTTTCCAGATTCGATGCCATGGAGGTCCATTCCTGCGGAAGAGTGCGCGATATCAGGCTTGTATCGGGGCGGTGTGCGATGCGCAATCGGCATCCAGAACCATGAATTGACAACGGCGTCACCGAACCGTAGTAACCGCCTCCGTGCCCCAAACGGCATGCCCAGGTGGTGGAATTGGTAGACGCGCTGGCTTCAGGTGCCAGTGGCTTAACGGCCGTGAAGGTTCGAGTCCTTTCCTGGGCACCATTTTAGGTTGGTGCAGCCGTTGTTCGGCGGGCGCTTCGCGAGAATCTCAGTCCTCCGGGAAAAGCAGCGGCTCGTAATCCCTCGCGCCGTGAAGGATGTGGATCACTTCGATCGCATCGTTACCGACCCGATAGAAGATCAAATAGTTGCCGAACGGGCGACGACGAATACCCGTGCGTTCGTAGCGGGGGACCAAGGGATAGCCGCGCGGTGCGTCAGCAAGCGATTCGCACTTCTCTCGTAGCCCGCGCAGCAGCGTGAGCGCACTCCGCGGGCTCTGCTCGGCGACATATGACGCGATGTCCTCGAGATCAGCTTCGGCTTCCGCGGTGATGACGACGATCACGTGCGGTCCGCTTTACTCGCCAGTCTGGCCTCTAGCCGGTCGAAGACTTCGGAGCTTGGCTTGGTTCGGCCCGCGTCGGCGTCATCAAGCCCGCGAGCGATCGCGGCGTCTAATACCGCCAGCCGCGCTTCGCGCTCCTGAATGAGCCGCACGCCCTCCCGCAGCACCTCGCTCTTGGAGTGGTAACGGCCCGAAGCAACTAGCTTTGTCACAAAGTTTTCAAGGGCTTCGCCCAGATCTGCACTGACTGCCATGCCGCGCTTCTCCGTCGGTATTCAGCCCAATAACTATTATTGGATGGCCTTTTCATCAAGCGGTGATGAACGCCTTCGG
Source organism: Bradyrhizobium guangzhouense (assembly GCF_004114955.1). NCBI lineage: Bacteria > Pseudomonadati > Pseudomonadota > Alphaproteobacteria > Hyphomicrobiales > Nitrobacteraceae > Bradyrhizobium > Bradyrhizobium guangzhouense. The sequence goes on along the minus strand of NZ_CP030053.1, from coordinate 137,579 downwards.
GCCAATCGGCCTTGTAAGCCCTCACACCACACTCCGCCCAGCCCGCGCCGCCACCCCCTTCTGTACGAAATACATCGCCACCAGCGTGATGATCGTCGTCGTCACGACGACATAGCCGATCCGCTCGAAATGCAGCAGCGAGCCGTCGGCTTGCTGCGAGATGATCGCGGCCGCGAGCACCGAGCCGAGGCCGCCGGAGAGCTGCTGCAGCGAGGCGCTGATCGCGCTGAAGGAGCCGCGCTGGCTCTGGTCGGGGATCGCCGAGATCAGCGCCTGCGACGGGATCATGCGCGAGAAGATGCCGACGAACAGCAGCACGTTGACGGCGATCGCTGTCACCAGCGAGACGTGGCCGAGATGGGTGTAGATCAGCACCATGACGACGGTCATCGCGCAGCCGAACACGAAGGTCGGGTATTTGCCGAAGGTGTCGGAGGCGCGGCCGACCAGCGGTCCGGTGACGATGCTGAACAGGCCCGAGACCAGATAGATCGTCGGCAGATGCACGATGTCGATGCCGACATTGTTCACGGTGAAGGCGCTCGAATACGGCATCAGCATGTAGCCGCCCGTTGCCAGCAATGTCGTGACCGCGAAGGCCAGCGTGTAGCGCGGCTCACTGACCGTCGCGACCAGATGGTGGAACGGGTTTTTGTCCTGCTTCAGCTTCAGATGCGCATCCACCGGCGCCATGGCGAAGGCAATGATGGCGATCGACAGGATCGACAGGCCGACGATCGCGAAGAAGCAGACATGCCAGCTCCAGCGATTGGCCAGGAACAACCCGGTGGGTACGCCGAGCACCTGGCTCGCGGCAAACGCCGTCTGCACGAAGCCCATCACGCGGCCGCGCAAATGCAGCGCGAACAGATCGGTGACGATGGCGAGCACGATCGAGCCGATCACGCCGCCGAACAGACCGGTCACGACGCGGCCCAGCAGCAGCAGTTGGTAGTTCTGCGCCAGCGCACACAGCAGGGTCCCGAGCGTGAAGCCGGCATAGAAAAACAGCAGCAGGCGCTTGCGGTCGAAGCGGTCGGCAAAGCCGGCGGCCAGGATGCCCGACAATCCGGCGCTGAACGCGTAGGCCGACACCGCGACGCCGAATTGCCCGGCCGTGATGTCGAGCGAGGGCATCATGATGGCGCCGAGCGGCGACATGATGATGAAGTCGAGAATGATCGTGAACTGGGCGAAGGCGAGCAGCGCCACGAGAAGCGACTGGTAGCGCGTAAAGCCGCGCTGGCGTTCCTGCTGATCGTCGATCGGCGCGGCGAGCGTCTGGTCTGTCATGGTACCTGGGGTGTGGTGAGAAAGCTGGGCTCAGATAGGGTCGGCGCCGCCGATTACCACCGGCCCGGGCCGCAGGTTCCGCTGGTATATTTCGGCGCGTGCCGGATTGTGGGATCCCTGCAACAGCTGGCGGCGGGACCTCCTTGCCGACCCGTCCCCGGCCGGATTAAGCCGCCCTTAGCGAATGCTCCTTAGGCTCGCGGCCGTCCATTTTCCTGCTCCCCGGCCTCCCCAATCCTTGGGCCGGCCGTGTCGCGGTCAGTCAGAGCGTTTTCGGATGGAGCAGCCCGTCTGGCAGTACGATCGGAGCGAGGCCGCGCCGCAGGCGCCGGCGGCGCCGGCCCGTACCCTCGTCGTCGATCTCGAAGGCGCCCTGCTGCGCTCGGAATTGCTGATGGAGGCGCTGTTCTCCAGCCCCGCCCGCATGCTGGCCCGTTTCGGCGCGCGGGGTCGTCCGGGCATGGCGGCACTGACGGATGTTCTGGCGCGCGCCAGGATCGACTACGCCCACCTTCCCTACGATGCCGACGTGCTGAACCGGGCGCTGGCGGCGCGGGCGCGGGGCGGCAAGATTTTTCTGGTCGCGGGCCGCTTCGCCGATCAGGCGGCCGGCATCTCGGCGCATCTCGGCTTCGACGGCGTCGTGACGCCGGCAGATCTTGCGGCCGGCGAAAATCTGCCGTTCGACCGCGCCGCGATCGAGCGGATCGACCATGTCGTCAGGGATCGCGTCAGCCTGCGAACCTGGGCGAAGGCGCTGCGCCTCTATCAATACGCCAAGAACACGCTGGTGTTCGTGCCCGTTCTCACCGCGCATCAGGTGAACCTCGCAACGCTCGGCGCCACGCTGCTGGCGTTCCTGGCGTTCTCGGCCTGCGCGTCGGGCGCCTATCTGATGAACGATCTGCTCGACCTCGCCGCCGATCGCCAGCATCCGACCAAGCGCCATCGCGCGCTGGCGGCGGGTGATTTGCCGATCTCGTCGGCGCTGTCGGCGATCCCCGTGCTGTGGCTGTTTGCCTTCGGTGCCAGCCTCTGCATCTCCCTGACGTTCCTCGGCGTGCTCGTCGCCTATCTCGTCACCACCATCGCCTATTCGCTGGTGCTCAAGCGCAAGATGCTGGTCGACGTCGTCACGCTGGCCGGCCTGTATTGCCTGCGCATCGTTGCCGGCGCCGTCGCGGCCGGCGTGGTGCTGTCGGAATGGCTGATGGTGTTCTCGCTGTTCGTGTTCACTTCGCTGGCGCTGATCAAGCGCTTCAGCGAGCTCAGCATGCGCCAGGGCGAAGGCCTTGCCGATCCCTCCAACCGCGACTACCGCGTCAGCGACCTGCACATCATCGCCGCGATGGCGGCCGCGAGCGCGATGAATGCGGTGACGGTGTTCGCGCTCTACGTCTCGTCCTCGGCGGTGACGCCGCTCTACAGCCGCCCCTGGATGCTGTGGCTGCTCGCGCCCTTGCTGCTCTACTGGTTCGGCCGGGCCTTGATGATCGCGCATCGCCGCGAGATGCCCGATGACCCCATCATCTACGCCTTCCGCGACGGCGCCAGCCGCACCACCGTTGCGGCGATGGTCTGCATCATGCTGGCGGCGATCTGAGCCATCGCTGCTTGCGCGCCCTGTCCCTAATGGCTAAATCGCGGGCCATCCGATTAGCTTATGCTGCCGACCGATCGATTCGATTGAAGGGTTTGAAACGCCATGACCGTACGCCTGCATCGCGGCGACCTGCCTGACCTCTCCCGCTACACCGGCGCGGTCGCGATCGACACCGAGACCATGGGCCTGAACCCGCACCGCGACCGGCTCTGCGTGGTCCAGCTCTCGCCCGGCGACGGCAGCGCCGACGTGGTGCAGATCCCCAAGGGCCACACCGACGCGCCGAATTTGAAGGCGCTGCTCGCCAATCCCGCGAACACCAAGATCTTCCATTTCGCGCGGTTCGACGTCGCCGTGCTGTACCAGACCTTCGGCGTGATGACCGGGCCGATCTACTGCACCAAGATCGCCTCCCGCCTGACCCGCACCTATACCGATCGCCACGGCCTCAAGGACCTCGTCCGCGAGGTGCTCAATGTCGATCTCTCCAAGCAGCAGCAATCCAGCGATTGGGGTTCCGACAGCCTGACCGAGCCGCAGCTGGCCTATGCCGCCTCCGACGTGCTGCATTTGCATGGCTTGCGCGAGCGGCTGGATGCCATGCTGGTCCGGGAGGGCCGCAGCGCGCTGGCAAAAGCCTGTTTCGACTTCCTGCCGACCCGCGCTTTGCTCGACCTCCAGGGTTGGGAGGAAGAGGACATTTTCGAGCACTCCTAGGTCCCTTAACCTCTCCCGCTTGCGGGAGAGCATAGGCCGCCTTCAGCGGCCGTTCTTAGGAGACGCCGAGGCGGAGCCTCGGCTATGCCGAAGGCGCGGGTGAGGGTTTTCTCCTCTAGGGGGCTGTCCCATTGCGGTGACACCCTCTCCCCGACCCTCTCCCGCAAGCGGGAGAGGGAGAGACGACCCGCCCCGTTTCGGACACTTTCGTACCGGTTTGTCGCGGGCTGCATATTCCAGCGGTCGCGGGTACAATGGGGCGCCCTCGATTGGAGCCTTCTGACCAGGCAAGCAATGCCTCCGGAGCAGCGGTGAATTCGGCCCAGTTTCCCACCTACGACGCCGCGCTAGCGGCGAAGTTTGCCCAGGCGGCGCGCCACAGCCGCCTGGTGCGGATTCTGCGCATCGCGGTGCCGGTGACGGTGGTTCTGGCCATGGCCTCGATCGTCGCCGTCTCGACCTTCCTCAATCCCTTCTCCATGATCCCCATCAAGGTCGATTCCGGAAACCTCGTGGTGACCGGCACCAAGATCACGATGGAATCGCCGCACATGTCCGGCTTCACGACGGATCAGCGGCCCTACGAGCTCTGGGCCAAGACCGCGACGCAGGACATCACCGACCCCGATCATGTCGATCTCGCCGATCTGCGCTCGAAGGTGCTGATGGAAGACCAGTCGACCGTGTTCCTCGATGCCCGCACCGGCCGCTTCGACAACAAGCAGCAGCAGCTCGATCTGCACAAGGACGTCTTCGTGCGCACCTCGACCGGCTACGAGGCACGGCTGAACTCGGCCTTTGTCGACATGAACAAGGGTACGGTCTCGTCGGACGAGCATGTCGACGTCAAATTGACCAACGGCACGCTGACAGCCGACAAGCTGCGCATCACGGAAGGCGGCGACGTCATCCGTTTCGAAGGCAATGTGGTGATGCATCTGGACAAGATCAGCACCGATGCGCCAGTCGAGCAGCCGGCGCCGACGCCACCGCCGACGAAGTCGAAGAACAGATCCGCAAACTCAAAGTGATTTTCATGGCTGATTTTTTCCCGCGCAACGACAGCAGGCGTCGCGCCATCATCGCAGCTTCTGCGCTGTTCATCGCGACAGGCGCTGCCGTCGCGCAGAGCACGATGCAGGGCGTGCCGAACGCGATGCAGGGCTTTTCGCAGAACCGCGATCAGCCGATCCAGATCGAGGCCGCCTCGCTCGAAATGCGTGACAAGAAGAAGGAGGCGACCTTCTCCGGCAACGTGAAGGTCGTGCAGGGCGACACCACCATGACCTCGAAGACGCTGGTGGTGTTCTACGAATCCAGCAGCGACAAGCAGCCCGCGGCCGCGCCTGCCAAGGGCGCGAAGGCGGCGCCACCGATGCAGGCCGCTTCGCCAGGGCCGGGCGGCGCGTCCTCGATCAAGCGGCTGGAAGCGCGCGGCAATGTCGTCGTCACCCAGAAGGACCAGGTGGTCACCGGCGAGACCGCCGTGTTCGACACCAAGACCAACCTCATCACCATGCTGGGCGGGGCCGGCGGCCAGGTGGTTCTGACCCAGTGCCAGAACGTGCTGCGCGGCGACCGTCTGATGGTCGACATGACCACCGGCGTCTCCCGCGTGGAATCCGACAGCGGCAAGGTGCAGGGCCTGTTCATCCAGTCCCAGGGCGGCGGCAACGGCAAATGCGGGACACCCGTTACGGGCGGCTCGGGCCCGGCCATGCCCTCGCTGATTCCGGGTAAGCCGAAGTAAATCAATACGTTACATAATAATTTAGGGGCGCCAGGTTGAAGCCGGCCTGACAAGATTGTATCTACCGCACGGGCTTTCGAAGCGGGGTTCGCCGCTTTTCGGGCGTGTTTCACTGGGCATGAGACATCCCTTCACTCATGCTGTGCTGGCGAATCGCTGGGGCCGGTGCAGCAGATCGCGAGATCACGCACGATCGTCGTGCAAGATTGTCGTGAAAGGCTAGAAGGCGGGGATGGTCGATCTATTCAGCATGTTCCGACGGCGCCCCGCCAAGCGCGGCCGGCCAGGATTTGCCCGTCAGGACATCACGGCACTCGGGGACAGCGTCGGCGGGCTCATGCCGAGCCCTGTCAGGGATGCGCCCCCGATCGCGCGTGACCAGCCCATGCACGCCGCGGATCCCTATGGCGTCGAGGCTCCGGCACGGCTGCGGCCGGCGGCGGCCGCTCAACCGCCCAAAGCCAGGCCTGCGGCAAGGTCCAATGGCGCTGGCGGGCCGCAGCTGTTGCGGCGGCCCGGCTTCCTGGCTGTGCATAGCGTGGAAAAGAGTTTTGGCAGCCGCCAGGTCGTGCGCGGCGTCAGCATCTATGTGCGCCGCGGCGAAGCGGTCGGTCTGCTCGGTCCGAACGGCGCCGGCAAGACCACCGTGTTCTACATGATCACAGGCCTGATCAAGGCCGATCGCGGCGCCATCGAGCTCGACGGTCACGACGTCACCAAGCTGCCGATGTATCAGCGCGCGCGGCTCGGTATCGGCTATCTGCCGCAGGAGGCCTCGATCTTCCGCGGCCTCACCGTCGAGCAGAACATCCGCGCCGTGCTCGAAGTGGTCGAGCCTTCGCGCAAGAAGCGCGAGCAGCAGCTCGACTCGCTGCTCGACGAATTCAACATCACGCGCCTGCGGAAATCGCCCTCGATCGCGCTGTCGGGCGGCGAGCGCCGCCGTGTCGAGATCGCGCGCGCGCTGGCAACGCGTCCGAACTACATGCTGCTCGACGAGCCGTTCGCGGGCATCGATCCGATCGCGGTGGGTGACATTCAGGACCTCGTCCGCCACCTCACCAATCGCGGCATCGGCGTCTTGATCACCGACCACAATGTCCGCGAGACGCTCGGCCTCACCGATCGCGCCTATATCGTCTATGCCGGTGAAATCCTGACAGAGGGCAGCCCGGACGAGATCGTCGCGGATCCGGATGTCCGTCGCCTTTACCTTGGCGAGGAATTCCGCCTCTAGCCCTTTTTTCGGTTTCGTCAAGCCGTGTACATCGGGCTGGGACTAAGATAAGCAAGAATCGGACCAATTTTCGGGAACGGTTCTTGTTAGATGGCGCTTTCGCAGAGATTAGAGTTCCGGCAATCGCAGTCGCTGGTCATGACGCCGCAGTTGATGCAGGCGATCAAGCTGCTGCAATTGTCCAATCTCGATCTCACCACCTTCGTGGAAGAGGAACTCGAGCGTAACCCTCTGCTGGAGCGGGCCAACGAGGAGGGCGGTGGCGAAGCCCCGGAGGCTGGCCAGTTTAGCGACCATGATGGCGATGATTCAGGCAATCAGGGTGATGCCGACGGCTTTGGCGGCAGCGGCGAGGCCTTCGAGCCGGGCCAGGAAGAATGGATGAGCAAGGATCTTGGCACCCGCGCCGAGATCGAGCAGACCCTGGACACGGGCCTGGACAACGTCTTCTCCGAGGAGCCGGCCGAGGCGGCCGCGCGCAACGCCCAGGATGCCGCGCCGACCACCTACACCGAATGGGGCGGCGGCGCCTCTGGTGACGAGGACTACAATCTCGAAGCCTTCGTGGCGGCAGAGATGACGCTCTCCGACCATCTCGCCGAGCAGCTGTCGGTGGCCTTCACCGGCGCGGCGCAGCGCATGATCGGGCAGTATCTGATCGACCTCGTCGACGAAGCCGGCTATCTGCCGCCCGATCTCGGCGGCGCGGCCGAGCGGCTTGGCGCAACGCAACAGGACGTCGAGGACGTTCTTGCCGTGCTGCAAAAATTCGATCCGCCCGGTGTCTGTGCGCGTAGCCTGAGCGAGTGCCTCGCGATCCAGCTCCGCGAGCTCGACCGCTACGATCCCGCGATGCAGGCCCTCGTCGAGCATCTCGATCTCCTCGCCAAGCGCGACATTGTGTCCCTGCGCAAGCTCTGCGGCGTCGACGACGAGGACATCGCCGACATGATCGGCGAGATCAGGCGGCTCAATCCCAAGCCCGGCATGAAGTTCGGCTCCGCGCGGCTTCAGGCCATGGTGCCCGACGTCTATGTCCGCCCGGGCCCGGATGGCGGCTGGCACGTCGAGCTCAACAGCGACACCCTGCCGCGCGTCCTGGTCAACCAGACCTATTACTCCGAGCTGTCGAAGAAGATCGGCAAGGACGGCGACAAGTCGTATTTCACGGATGCGCTGCAGAACGCGACGTGGCTGGTGCGCGCGCTCGACCAGCGCGCCCGCACCATCCTGAAAGTCGCGACCGAGATCGTGCGCCAGCAGGACGGCTTCTTCACCCATGGTGTCGCACATTTGAGGCCGTTGAATCTGAAAGCGGTTGCCGACGCCATCCAGATGCATGAATCCACGGTGTCGCGCGTCACCGCCAACAAATACATGGCGACAAATCGCGGCACATTCGAATTGAAATATTTCTTCACGGCCTCGATCGCCTCGGCCGACGGCGGCGAGGCGCATTCGGCCGAAGCCGTGCGTCACCACATCAAGCAGCTGATCGATTCGGAGCTGCCTACCGCGATCCTGTCGGATGATACCATCGTGGAACGCTTGCGCGCTTCGGGCATTGATATTGCCCGCCGCACGGTCGCGAAGTACCGCGAAGCCATGCGCATTCCGTCCTCGGTGCAACGCCGCCGCGACAAGCAGAGCGCTCTTGGTAACGTCCTTTCCACCGCAATGCCCGATCGCTCCCGCAACACCGAGCCGGCCTGATTGCGCTGGCGCGAAATCGCGCTACTCTCCTCCCCCAATCGCGACCGATCCAAGCAGGCGCATGATCCGGAAAAGTGTCCGGCGGTTTTCCGACAAGATCATGCGCAGGGAAATGACCTGAGATGCGATGACGCGTCGTCGCATCTCAGCCAATTGAACCAAGCGAGGCATCACATGACTCTTCGGATTTCGGGCAAGAGCGTTAGCGTCGGTGAGGCCCTCCGCGGCCGCGTCACCGACCGGACCGAAGAGGTCCTGCGGAAATATTTCGACGGCAACTATTCCGGCCACATCACGCTCAGCAAGGATGGCTTCGGCTTCCGCACCGACTGCGCGCTGCATCTCGATTCCGGGATCACGCTGGAAGCCGATTCGAATGCGCAGGATGCCTATGCCAGCGCCGACCAGGCGCTGATCATGATCGAGAAGCGGCTCAAGCGCTACAAGAGCCGGCTCAAGGACCGTTCGGCTCGCAAGGCCCATGTCGCCTCCGCGGCGCTGGCCGCGCTCGACGCCACCGCCTATGTGCTCGAGGCCCCCGGCGAGGGCGACGACGAGGACGAGGTCACCGGCTACAGCCCCGTGATCATCGCCGAGGCCACGACGGCGCTGAAGCAGATGTCCGTCAGCGAGGCGGTCATGGAACTCGACCTCAGCGGGGCACCCTGCCTGGTATTCCAGCATGGCTCCTCCGGCCGGGTGAACATCATCTACCGCCGGGCCGATGGCAATGTAGGCTGGATCGACCCGCCGGGTGCCAAACCGGGCGATTAGAGCGTTTTCGAGCGAAGTGGATGCCGGTTCGCGTGAAGAAAACGCGTCAAACAAAGAATCTACCCCGGTGTCCGGGGGCAACCCCGTATCAACCACAGGTCTTAACAATGACCGTTGCAAAGCCGCACGCGGGAGTTGGCACCGGGATTGCGTTGGAGTAGAAGCGCCCCACATCAGGACCGGGGCTAAGTCCCCCTCCTGCTTGACCTTCTTGACGCCGGTCGGGCTCGATCTGATCGAGACGGCCAATTCGGAACCTGACGGTTTAATTCACCTCGGAACACTTCCATGCCGATTACCGATCTGGTCGCCCCCGAGGCGATTCTCCCGGCATTGAAGGTCAACAGCAAGAAGCAGGCGCTCCAGGAGCTCGCGGCCAAGGCCGCCGAACTCACCGGCCAAAACGAGCGCTCGGTGTTCGAGGTGCTGCTCCAGCGCGAGAAGCTCGGCACCACCGCGGTCGGCTACGGCGTTGCCATTCCGCACGGCAAGCTGCCCAAGCTCGAGAAGATCTTTGGCCTGTTTGCCCGGCTCGATCGTCCGATCGATTTCGAGGCGATGGACGGCCAGCCGGTCGATCTCGTGTTCCTGCTGCTCGCGCCCGAAGGCGCCGGTGCCGATCATCTCAAGGCGCTCGCCCGCATCGCACGCCTCCTGCGCGACCAGGATATCGCCAAGAAGCTCCGCGCCTCGCGCGACGCCCAGGCGATCTATTCGGTGCTCGCCCTGCCGCCGGCAACCGCGGCGTAATCTCCAACAATTCGCTCTCGTGCCCCGGACGCTGCGCCGCAACGCTTCGCGCTGCGGCTTGTCCGGGACACGCGTGCGCGACCAGCTAATCCACAAGCCGCTCCAGCACGTCGCGCACCAGCCCTTGCAGGAGATCGAGCTTGTATTCCGCCATCGGCAATGGTTTGGCGCCCGAGGTCGCAGCTTTCGCCGCGTCTGCGATCGATGCCGCATTGGCAATCTTGCCATTGAGCGCGACTTCGGCGGCGGTGAGGCGAAGCGGCACGGGCGCGATGCCGCCGGCAGCGAGACGCACGAGAAGGAACTTGCCGTCTGCTATCACGACGCGGGCGCAGAGCTCCACCAGCGGCCATTCCGCATGGCTCCGGCTGATCGCGCGCTTGTAGGAGGCGCGCTCGCCCTCGAGCGGAGCAGGAAGCGCAATGCTCTTGATCATCTCGCCGGCTGCGAGGGCATGATCGGCGTGCGCGAGCGAGCCGTCGCCGAGCAGATCCGCGATCGAGAGCCCGCTGCGCTGGCTTGTTGTGATGGTCGCATCATAGGCGAGCAGCGCCGCCGCCATGGTCGAGGGATGCGGCGCGACGCACGGGCCGAGATCGAAGGCAACGCCGTAGAGATGATTGCCAGACCGGGCAGGGCAGGTGCTGCCGCTCTTCTTCAGGCAATCGATGTCGGCGCGGCGGAAATACCAGCAGCGCGAACGCTGCGCGAGATTGCCGCCGAGCGTCGCAACCTGGCGCACCTGTGGCGTGGCGAGGCCCTGTGCGCCCGCCGCCATGCCGGGATAGGCCGCGGCGATGCGCGCGTCCGTCGCGATCGAGGCGATGGTGGTGAGCGCGCCGATCTTGGCTGATCCGTCGGCGGCCCAGGTGATCGCCTTGTCGCCGGTGGCCGAGATATCGATCAGTAGTCCCTGCGAGACGCCACTGCGGCGGCGTTCGCTGAGGTCGGTTCCTCCGGCGCGGAATTCAGGCGTGGGCTTGGCAGTCGGCTCGGCGGTCATGACCGCAACACTCATGCTGCATCCCTCCCTTTCAGCGCGGCCACCAGGCGATCGGGCCGGAACGGAATTTCGGTCAGCCTCACGCCGATCGCATCGCGGATGGCGTTGGCGATCGCGGGCGAGGTCGGCACTGTCGCGACTTCGCCGATGCCGACGCTGCCGCCCGGCACATGCTCGAAACCGGCCTCGTCGAAATGCACGTCCAGTTTCGGCATGTCGGCCATCCCGGGAATGCGGTAATCCTCCATGCTGCCGCTCAGGATGTGGCCGCTCGAAGGATCGGTCTCTCGCGCTTCATAGAGTGCGTAGCCGATGCCCTGGATCACCGCGCCTGCGGCCTGGCTTCGCGCCAGCGCCGGCGCGGCGAGCTTGCCGATCGCAAGGCCCGTATAGGCGTTGAGCACGCGCACATGGCCGAGCCAGGTATCGACCTCGACTTCCATCACCTGCACCGAGCTCGGCACGCCGGCGCCGACCACCATGTGGTTCATCAAGCGCAGCACCCAACCGAACACCCGGCCCATGATGCCAGCCTCGTGCAGCGCGGGCCTGACGCCGGGCGGCGGCTTGCCGTCCTCCTGGCGTTTCGCCGACACGGCGATATCAGGGGACGCCGCGATCATCTCTCGCCAGGGCGCGTTCGAGCCCGGAGCAGGCGTGCGAGACGCGGTGCGCTTGATTTCCGCTTTCAGCTTGTCGATGGCGAGCAGGGTCGGCGGCACCACCGAGGCGGTGACGCGGCTGCCGCCGGAGCCCGGCCCGGGCGGCAGGTCGGAGCGGCCGATGCGAACGTCCACGTCCTGCGGGTCGAGATCGAACGCCTTCGCGACGGTGTTCGCGATCACGCTGCGCGTGCCGGTGCCGATGTCCTGCACCGCGCAGCTTGCGACGATGCGGCCGCCCTTGATCGCGAGCTCGACCGAGGAGCCGGTCTGCCAGAGATAGAGCCAGTAGCCGGTGGCGACGCCGACGCCGCGCCTGAAACGGCCGGTTTGCGAGGCGGCCGGCTTGCGGTTCTTCCAGACGTCGAGGCCGGCGGCCCAGTCGTAAAGCCGCTGCCGGTTGGGATCGGTATCCCAGCGCTTGCGCAACTGGATCGGATCGACGTTCATCCTGAGCGCGGCTTCATCGACCGCCTGCTCCAGCGCAAACGACATCGGCGGACCGCCGGGGCCGCGGAACGGCGCGCCGGGCGGCAGATTGCTCAGCACGTCGAAGTCGACGAGTTCTTTTGCTTCGGCCGGATAGATCAGCCGCGCCAGGCCGGCGATCAGCGAGTTCACGGCAGCGCCGGTATCGGCATGCGCGGTGAGCGACAGCGCCTTGAGGCGGCCGTCCGCCGAAGGCAGCAAGGAGAGCTTCAATTCGGCGGCCGGACGATAGCCGGTGACGGAAAGCTCCTCCTCACGATCGAAGGCGACCCGCACCGGCGCCTTGGCGGCGCGCGCAAGCTCGATCGCGGCGATGGTCTCCAGCCCAACGCTGCCCTTGGAGCCGAATCCGCCGCCGACATGATCGGCGATCACACGCACCTTGTCGTGCGGAAGGCCATAGCGCTTGGCGATCTTCTCCATGCTCTCGTGAATGGCCTGGGTCGAGATGTGCACGGTGAGCTGATCGCCATCGAGCCTGGCCACGGCGGCATGCGGTTCGAGGCTTGCGTGCTGTTGCGTCGAGACGCGGAAGGTTTCCTCGACCAGCAGCGGATTGCGTTGCGCCCGCGCCTCGTCGAGCCAGCTCTTGGCCTGCTTGGCTTTCTGCGAGAACGGCGCCGAAGGCCCGCGCACATTGCCCTTCCACGACACCGGAGCGCCGCCGGCGCCCTCGGACACGTTGCCGGCACGCTTGCGGTCCTTCTTGTCGAACACGACGGGCGCATCGTCGCGTCGCGCGGCATTGAGCCCGATCACCGCGGGAAAAGGTTCTAGCTTGAAGGTGATCGCGGCGATCGCCTTCAGCGCGGTGCGGCGATCCCTGGCGGCGACGGCTGCAATCGGCGCGCCGACGAAGCGGATCATGTTGTCGTCGTCGAGCAGCGGAACGACCGCGGCAACACCTTCCACGGCGCGCGCCGGCGCCAGATCAAGCGAGGTGATCCGCGCATGCGCGACATGCGCGCGCAGGATGACGCCTTCGAGCTGGCCGTCATGGTGGATGTCGACGGTGTAACGGGCGAGGCCCGTCACCTTGTCGCGGGCTTCCAGCCGCGGTGCGATGGGATCGTTGCCGTCGAAGCGGCCCGAGCAAGCCTCCGCCACCGCGCGAAAAATGCCTTCATAGGCGCCGCAGCGGCAGAGATGCCCTGAGAGCGCGGCGGCGATCTCCTCGCGCGAGGGTGTCGCCGCGCCCCTGGTCGCGCGCCAGCTGTCATGGAAGGCGGTGGCTTCGACGACAAAGCCGGGCGTGCAGAAGCCGCATTGCAGGGCGTCGTGCGCCATGAACGCCTTCTGCACCGGATGCAATCCGGCAGCTCCTATGCCCTCGATGGTCGTCAGCGATTTGCCGGCGGCCGCCTGCGCCGGCAACAGGCAGCTCACGACGGGCGTGCCGTCGAGCAGCACGGTGCAGGCGCCGCAGACGCCGGAGCCGCAGACGAGCTTGGTGCCGGTGAGGCCGCCGTCGCGGATCACGTCGATCAAGAGCGCATCCGGATCGTCTGGGAGCGCAAAAGGCCTTCCATTGACGGTCGTGGTGGTCATTTTCGAACTCCCGTTTTGCGTGGGGACTTCTTCGCTGACGGCGCCATCGCGCCGGCGATCAGCATGCGCAGCATGGTCTCGAGCTGTTTCAGAAACGCCTCGACCGGCTGCATGGCAGGGAAAGCGGATTTGGTGCCGTGGACCGCCATCTCGACGCAGCGCGCGAGCTCGCGCACCGTGATGCCGCTTGCGAGCGTGAACTTTCGCTTGCGGCACACCCGCGCAATCGTGGTTGCGATCTCGTCGGCGAAGCGGCTGGAATAGCTCTGGTAGAGGTCGCGCGCCTGCGCGAGGTGCTCGGAAAACAGCTCCTCGGTATGGGGCGAGTCCTTGAGCGAAGCGAGCAGCGACTGCATCCGCGCGCCGATCTCGGCAACCAGGATCTCCGCAAGCTCGAGGCCTTCCACCTCGGCCGCCTTTGCCGCCTCGATCTCGGCGGCAAGCCCTTGCTCATAAAGCCGCTCGATCACCGCGCGGAACAGGGCCTCCTTGGAGGCGAAGTGATGGTACAGCGCCTGACGCGTCAGCCCGGCCTCCTCCGCCGCCTGCTCGATCGAGGAGCGGCGGAAGCCGTGGCGCCGAAACACGCGCATGGCGGCGTCGAGGATGCGGTCCTGGGGTGGGGCCTTGGCCTGCATTTTGTCAGATTTGACAAAGATGGATGAAATGTCAAATCACGGATTGATGACGGTCTCGTGCGCGCGTGTGAGCCGAGGCCGCCCCCGCATGTGGGCAGGGACATCGCATATGGGTTTCACGAGGATTGCCTGTGGTTTGCTCCGCCTCTCCCGCTTGCGGGAGAGGCGGACACGCCTCGGGCGATGCGAAGCATCGTCCCGAGCGTGGCGGGTGAGGGTTCTTTCCTCTTGGGGATTGTCCCGTTGCGGAGACACCCTCTCCCCAGCCCTCTCCCGCAAGCGGGAGAGGGAGCCTAGTGCCGATGCCGCCGCATCATGCAAACATATGCGATTGCCCCGCCCCGCAGGCGGGCAGGAGCATCATCGAATCCCGTTGGCTCGCAATAGCGACGCGAAACATCACATCGCAAATGAAAACGGGCACGCCTTCGTGCGAAGGCATGCCCGCCAAAACTCTTTTCGTGCTTCGCGCGCGCCTCAGTGCACGCTCACCGCTTGCAGCTCGTTGCTCCAGGCGTTGGCGACCGCGGCTTCGCGGCTGTCAGTCAGCATGATCGGCGTGCCGTCGGCGGCGTGGAGCGCGAACAGCTTGAGGCCGGGCGCGATCTTCGGGGCTTCGGGAAACAGGCCGGGCACATCCTCGGAGCGGATCTGCTTCACATAGGCGATGTGGCCTTCGCCGAGGTTTGCCAGCGTCTCGGGTGAGACGTTCTTGGCTTCGTATTCGAACGCAACGTGACCTTCACTCATGGTCTCGACTCCTTCACAGAAACTAAGCGGTCGAGTCCGCTACTCGTTCCATTATTCGTGCTCATTGATAGCGATTGTCTTAACGATCCTCTCCGGTTCTGGCCGGGCCAGGTCGATCGACAACAACCCGTTCTTCAGATCCGCACCCAGCACCAGCATCCCCTCCGCCAGCACGAAGGTGCGCTGGAAGTGGCGCGCGGCGATGCCGCGGTGGATGTATTGCCGGGTCTTGTCGTCCTGCTGCCGCCCGCGGATCACGAGCTGGTTTTCCTCAATGGTTACATCGAGTTGGTCGCGGGTGAAGCCGGCGACCGCCAGTGTGATGCGCAAACGCTCGGGCTGGCCGTCCGCCTGGCCACATCTCTCGATGTTGTAGGGAGGATAACCGTCGGCGCCCTTGACGACGCGATCAAGCACGCGCTCGATTTCGTCGAAGCCCAGAAGGAACGGACTGGAAAGCGTTGGAACACGAGACATAGTTTACAAAGTCCTCGCGGAAAGCGACTTTGGCATTTCAGGGCCCGGGAAGGCGCCCCTTGGTCAGCAATATGGTCATATCCCCGAGCGGGTTCAAGGACGTGGCCGGGGGCTGTGGATTCACTGCTTCCGCTCTCGCACGGCGGTGACAAACTCTCCGGCCGATTATCCCAATGAAAACAGACCCCCTTCTACTGTGCATGGGGTTGTTTTCGCTGATCGGGGGCGGAACCGGTCAGATCTCGATCCGCGTCCGCCCGTCCCCGCTGAACAGATGCAGCTTGTTGCGGATAGCGGCGACACGGATCCTCGCGCCGATGGCCGGGGCCTCGGTTCCGGGGATGCGGACGATGACCTCGCCCGGCGGCAGCTCGCCCGGCGTCGCCGCGACGCGCTGCTCGTCCTGGGCGCGCGCGCCGTAGACGAAAGTCTCCGCGCCGACCCGCTCGATCGCTTCCACCGTCAGCGACAGCGCAACGCCGCCCGCTGGCGTCTGGTCGGTGATGACGAAGTCCTCCGGGCGGATGCCGAGGATGCCGGCGTCGCCCGCGCTGCCGAGCTGCGACTTGATCTCGTCCGCGCGCGTCGACATCAAATTCATCGGCGGTGCGCCGATGAAGGAGGCGACGAAGGTCGTCGCCGGCTTCTCGTAGATCGCGAGCGGATTGCCGATTTGCTCGACCTGGCCGCCGTTCATCACGACGAGAACGTCGGCGAGCGTCATCGCCTCGAGCTGGTCGTGGGTGACGTAGATCGAGGTGACGTTGAGCCGGCGCTGCAATTTGCGGATCTCGACGCGCATCGCGATGCGCAGCTTGGCATCGAGGTTGGAGAGCGGCTCGTCGAACAGGAACACTTTCGGCTGGCGCACGATGGCGCGGCCCATGGCGACGCGCTGGCGCTGGCCGCCGGAGAGCTGCCCCGGCTTGCGGGTCAGCATGGTCCCGAGCTCGAGCACGCGTGCGGCTTCCTCGACGCGGGTCTTGATCTCGGCTTCCTTCATGCCGCGATTGCGCAGGCCGTAAGCCATGTTGTTGAAGACGCTCATATGCGGATAGAGCGCGTAGTTCTGGAACACCATCGCGATGTCGCGGTCGGCCGGCTCGACCTGGTTGACGACACGGCCGCCGATGTCGATCTCGCCGGAGGTGATGGTCTCGAGCCCCGCGACCATTCTGAGCAGGGTCGACTTGCCGCAGCCCGAAGGGCCGACCAGCACGCAGAACTGCCCGTCGGCCACATCGACATCGACGCCCTTGATGGCCTCGAAGCCGTTGGGATAGGCCTTGCGGACGTTGCGCAGCGTAACATTGGCCATGGGCCTATTTCTCCGTTTCGATCAGGCCCTTGACGAACAGGCGTTGCAGCAGCACGACGACCGCCACCGGTGGCAGCATCGCGAGCACCGCGGTGGCCATGGCGACCGACCATTCGGTGAGTGCGTCCTTCACATCGATGATCTTCTTGATGCCGATCACGATGGTCTGCATGTCGTCGCGCGTCGTGATCAGGAGCGGCCAGAGATATTGATTCCAGCCGTAGATGAACAGGATCACGAACAGCGCGGCGATGTTGGTCACCGAGAGCGGCAACAGCGTATCGAAGAAGAAGCGGATCGGACCTGCTCCATCCATCTTCGAGGCCTCGACCAGCTCCTTCGGCACCGTCATGAAGAACTGCCGGAACAGCAGCGTCGCGGTTGCCGACGCGATCAGAGGCAGGATCAGGCCGGAATAGGAATCCAGCATGTGCAGGTCGGACGTGATCTTGTAGGTCGGGAAGATACGCACCTCGACCGGCAGCATCAGCGTGATGAAGATGGTCCAGAACGTCGCCATCCTGAACGGAAAATTGAAGAACACGATGGCGTAGGCCGATATGATCGAGATCGCGATTTTTCCGAGCGCAATACCGACCGCCATGATGAAGCTCGACAGCAGCATGCTGCCCACCGGCTCGCGCGTCGTCTTGCCGGTGCCGGACATGATCGTGTTCCAGTAGGTGTCCAGCGCGTGGCTGCCCGGATAGAGCGGCATCTGGCCGTTGGCGATCACGGAGTTGTCGTGGGTGGAGGCGATGATCGCGAGATAGACCGGGAAGGCGACCACGATCACGCCGGCGATCAGCACCAGGTGCGGCAACAGATTTCCAAATCGTCGATGCTCGACCATTGTCAGTAATGGACCTTCTTTTCGACGTAGCGGAACTGGACTGCGGTGAGCACGACGACGATGATCATCAGGATCACGGATTGCGCGGCCGAGCCGCCGAGGTCCGAGCCCGCCTTGCCGTCCAGGAAAACCTTGTAGACGAGCGTCGAGGTGGAGCCGTTCGGCCCGCCTTCGGTTGCGGTATCGATGATGCCGAGCGTGTTGAAGAAGGCGTAAGTGATGTTGACGACGATCAGGAAGAACGTCGTCGGCGACAGCAGCGGGAATACGATGGTCCAGAACCGCCGCATCGGCCGTGCGCCGTCGATCGCCGCGGCCTCGATCACACTCTTCGGGATCGACTGCAGGCCGGCGAGAAAGAACAGAAAATTGTAGCTGATCTGGTTCCAGACCGCGACGATGACGATCAGGATCATGGCATGCGTGCCATTGAGCACCGGATTCCAATCGATGCCGTTACGCTGCAAGGCGCGCGCGATCATGCCGAGCCCGGGCTGGAACATGAAGATGAACAGCACGCTCGCCACTGCAGGTGCGACCGCGTAGGGAATGATCAGGAAGGTGCGATAGATCTGCACGCCTGCGATGTTTCGGTTCGCCATGACGGCGAGCAGCAGGCCGATCGCAAGAGAGAAGAACACGACGAGCAGTGAAAATACGAAGGTCGTGCCGATCGCGTGATAATATTCGGGCGTCTTCAGCAGGTTGGCGTAATTCTCGAACCAGACGAACTCGGTCGAGAGCCCGAAGGCATCCTGCACCAGGAAGGATTGCCAGAGGGCTTGCGCGGCCGGCCAATAAAAGAAGATCAGGGAGACCGCAAGCTGCGGAAACACCAGGAGGCAGGCGAGCAGCCTGCCTGGAAAGATCGCCCGGTTCTCCATGAAGCCCCCGCCTCACTCGCTGAAAGTCGTGGCTGCGGACCGTCCGCAGCCACGACCGATGAGATCTTACTTGGTCGCGGTCCGCTCGAACTGACGCAGCATCTGGTTGCCGCGCGAGACGGCAGCGTCGAGCGCTTCCTTCGCCGACTTCTTGCCGGCGAGCGCCGCCTCGATCTCCTCGGACCAGACGTCGCGCATCTGCACCATTCCGCCGAAACGCAGGCCGCGCGAGTTCTCGGTCGGCGGCTTGTTGGTGAGTTCCTTCAGCGGCACTTCCAGGATCGGGTTCTTCTCATAGAAGCCCGACGCCTTGGTCTTGTCGTAGGCCGCCTTGGTGATCGGCAGATAGCCGGAGACCTCGTGCAGATAGACCTGACGATCGGTGTCGGACAGGAAGGTGAAGAACTTCGCGATGCCCTTGTACTCTTCACTGGATTTGCCGCCCATCACCCACAGCGAGGCGCCGCCGATAATGGAGTTCTGCGGCGCATCCTTGGCGTCCGGGAAGTACGGCATCGGAACGGCCGTATAGTTGAACTTCGCGTTCGCCTTGACGTTCGGATAGAAGGCCGACGACGTCATGTAGAGCGCGCATTCGCCCGAAGTGAAGCGGCCTTCGCCGGTGTTGGTGCGACCGGAATAGTCGTAGCTCTTGTCCTTCTGAAGCTCGACGAGGTTTTCGAGCAGCTTGGTCTCGAGCGGGTTGTTGAATTCCAGCACGGTGTCGAAGCCGTCGAGGCCGTTGGCCTTGGTGCCGATCGGAATGTTGTGCCAGGCCGAGAACTGTTCGATCAGGCCCCATGTGATCCAGCTCGAGGAGAAGCCGCATGTCGGGCTCGTCGCGTGCAACTTCTTGGCGTCGGCGAACACCTCGGGCCAGGTCTTCGGCGGCGCGTCGATGCCGGCCTTCTTCAGGGCGTCGAGATTGACCCACATCACCATGCTCGACGAGTTGAACGGGAACGAGAGCATCTCGCCCTTTGCAGTCGAGTAGTAACCCGTGATGGCCGGCAGATAAGATTGCGGGTCGAACTTCTCGCCTTGCTCCTTCATGAGGTCGGAGACCGGCTTGATGGCGCCCTTGGCGGCCATCATGGTCGCCGTGCCGACCTCGAACACCTGCATGATACCGGGTGCGTTGCCGGCGCGGAACGCCGCGATGCCCGCGTTCAGCGTGTCGGCATAGCTGCCCTTGAACGTCGGAACGATCTTGTAGTCGCTCTGAGATGCGTTGAAATCGTTGGCAAGCTTGACCACGACGTCGTTGTTGGGGCCCGTCATCGCGTGCCACCACTGGATTTCAGTCACGGCCAGCGCCGGCGAAGCCGTCATGCCGACAGCGACTGCAACAGTGGCAGCCGCCCCAAAGAATCGAAGAGCCATCAAGAAACCTCCCTCAGCCGTCAATAAAGAAGCGCTTGCGCTAGCAGCGCCGTATGACGTTCACATGACTGTGTAAGCGGCCGAAACGAAAGCGGCAAGCGCTGGAAAAGGGAAGCCATCAAATAGGCGAACGCGCCGCGCGCAGCCGCAATCGTTCGCGGTGCACACTTGTGCCCGCGCCGCAGTGCGGCATCGCCAGGGTTTTTCTGCTCCCTCGCCGCTTGCGGCGAGGGAGCGCAGCATCTAGCGCTTGCGCTCCGGCCCGCAGACCACGCCGGTCTCGACCATGGCGTCGATCTCCGACTTTGAGTAGCCGAACTCGCCCAGTACCTCCTGGGAGTGTTGGTTGAATTTCGGCGGCAGTCGGCGCAGGCTCGGCTTGCTGCGATCGAGCCGGATCGGCGAAGCCACGCCCTTGTACCAGTCCTTCTCGATCACATCGCCGCGGGCGATGGTGTGCGGGTTTGTCAGCGCCTGGTCGATCTTCTGCACCGGGCCTGCGGGCAGGCCTGCGGCGAGCAGGCGATTGCACAACGGCTCGGCCTCGTGCTGGCTGAACACGGCGGCGAGCTCGGCGCGCAGCGCTTCGCGATTGGCGATGCGATCCTTGTTGCGGGCAAAGCGCGGATCGGTGCCGAGCTCGGGCTTGCCGATCTCCTTGGCAAGCTTGCGGAAGGTGCCGTCATTGCCGACGCCGATGAAGATGTTGTCGGTCTTGGTCGGGAAGATCGCGTAGGGCACGAGGTTCGGGTGCTCGTTGCCCGTGAGGCCGGGCGGCTTGCCGTGCATGAAATAATTCGCGGTGTGCGGATGCATGATGGCGAGGCCGGTTTCGTACAGCGTCGTCTCCAGGAACTGGCCCTTGCCCGAGCGTTGCCGCTCGGAGAGCGCCATCAGGATGCCGATCGCCGCGTAGAGCCCGGTGGTGATGTCGACCAGCGGCACGCCGATCCGCATCGGGCCGCTCTCGGGCGACCCCGTCGCGGCGATCATGCCGGTCATGGCCTGGATGATGGCGTCATAGCCGGGATTGCCGCCACGCGGGCCGTCGGCGCCGAAGCCGCAGATCCGGCAATGCACGAGGCGCGGATATTTCTTGCTGAGCACATCGTTGCCGATGCCCCATTTCTCCAGCGTGCCTGGCTTGAAATTCTCGATCAGGACGTCGGCCGTCTCCAGCATCTTCCGCAGCACGACACGGCCACCTTCCGAGGCGAGGTCGAGGCCGATCGAACGCTTGTTGCGGTTGATGCCGATGAAATAGGCCGCGTCGTCGTCGTGGAAGGGAGGGCCCCAATCGCGCACCTCGTCGCCGGCGGGCGGCTCGACCTTGATCACGTCGGCGCCATGGTCGGCGAGGATCTGGGTGCAGTAGGGACCGCCGAGCACGCGCGTGAGATCGATGACGCGCAATCCGCTCATTGCGCCCAACGCTGCTTCAGAACCGGCTGCTTCAGTCATGCCGTCGCTTCCCCTGTGTCGAAATTGATCTCAGGCCTAGCGAGGTTCGATCGCGCCAGCAATGGCTTGTCGCGTGGGGGCGTATGCGTCGCCGCGCAATCCGCGGCGTGGAAAATCTCATGGAAGCGGCCGGCCCGAGAGGATCCCGGGCCAGCCAATTCACCGTCGGATCAGACGACCGTCAGGCGAACCTCGACATTGCCGCGGGTGGCGTTGGAGTACGGGCACACCTGATGCGCCTTCTCGACCAGCGCCTCGGCCTCGGTGCGGGACAGGCCCGGCAACGAGACGGCGAGGTCAATGTCGAGGCCGAAGCCGCCGGCCGAGCGCGGACCGATGCCGACGGTCGAGGTCACGGAGGCGTCAGTGGGAACCTTCGGGCCGCCCTGCGAGGCCACGAACTTCATTGCGCCGATGAAGCAGGCGGCATAGCCGGCCGCAAACAGCTGCTCGGGATTGTTGCCGGCGCCGCCGCCACCGCCGAGTTCCTTCGGCGTGGTGAGTTTGACGTCGAGCGCGCCGTCGAGGGTCGCAGCATGGCCGTCGCGGCCACCGGTGGCCTTTGCGCTGGTCTTGTACAGGACGTTCACTGACATTTTCGTCTCCCTTGGGGGCTTCGGTTTGGGTGGCTTTCATATCGCAAACAATTAGATTGTGCGCAATTGAAATCGGCATGTCTCACATTTAATTGTTCGCAATTGAATGTAGATCCGCCCGGTCCCACAATGCGGGTCAGTCTCGAGAGATTCTCTATGGCCCGGAAATCAGCGACCCTCGATCCGCAACGCCTCGACAATCAGATCTGCTTCGCGATCTATTCGGCCGCGCATGCCTTCAACCGCGTCTACAAGCCGCTGCTCGAGCGGCTCGGCCTGACCTATCCGCAATATCTCGTCATGCTGGTGCTGTGGGAGCGCGACGACGTACCGGTGAAGGACATCGGCGAAAGGCTGTTTCTGGATTCGGGCACGCTGACGCCGCTGCTGAAGCGGCTGGAGTCCGTGCATCTAGTCAAGCGCACGCGCTCGAGCGAGGACGAACGCCAGGTGCTGATCGCGCTGACGCCGCAGGGCCACGCGCTGAAAGACAAGGCGCGCAACGTGCCGCAGTCGATCCTGGCGGCCTCGGACTGCTCGGTGTCGGAGCTGGTCGCGATGAAGGACGAGATCGTGGCGTTGCGGGACCGGTTGAATGCGGTGATTGGGGAGTAGGGCCTCAGCAGAGCCGCTTTTTCGAGAAAGCGCGGCCTGAGTGTGACTTGAGATAAGTCTCGAACGCCAAGGCCTTCATCTTGTCGGGGAAAGCGCAGTACCAGACCAGCTTCCACGGTTTGAACTTGGCGGTGTGAGCGGACTTGCCGGCGTTGTGCTCCGGAAGTCGGCGCTTCAGATCTTCCGTGGCGCCGATGTATTCCTGATCCGGAAATTCGATGCTGCGGAGGATGTAGACGTACCACATTGACGGCTCGCGTCTGGGCAGTCGGACAAAGATAGAGAAGGAAGGAATCTCAGAACGCTACCAGTCCGTCTTCGCCCTTCGGGCTTCGCCGGACACCACGCTTCGCCCTTCAGGCTCCGTCGTGGCTGCGCCACGCGTAGCCCGAAGGGCGAAGCCTGGTGGAGCCAGGCGGGATCGAACCGCCGACCTCTTGCATGCCATGCAAGCGCTCTCCCAGCTGAGCTATGGCCCCTTAACCCTCGGGATGATCCTGGGGGATCACTCCCGGCCGGCGAGCCTTCCGACTCGCGCGGTGCACCCTTTTTCACAGATCAGGACTGATCTCAAGTCTCTTCATCACCTCCGACATCACCAATGATGTCGGTCACGTCCTCATCGCCCTCTTCTTCGTCGGCAATGAAGGTCGAATCATCGTCATCGTCGTCGTCGAGGGTCTCGTCGACCTCGATATCGTCCTCGGATTCGGGGACGACGGCCTTGACCTTGCCGGTGTTCTCCTCGGCATCGGCCTCCTCGAGCGAGACCTCCTCGACCTCGGCGGGCTCCGGCGCGGTATCGGTGGCTGCTGCGTGACGAGCCTCGGCGCCGCGAGGCATGCGGGCTGGCGCCACGGGCGCGATCGGCACGACTTCGCCGGTATAGGGCGAGATCACCGGATTCTTGTTGAGGTCATAGAACTTCTTGCCCGTGGTCGGGCAAATACGTTTGGTTCCGAGTTCGGACTTGGCCACGGCAGAGGAATCCTGGGAATGTCTGAAAAGCGGTGTTTCACTTGGCTAGTTGGCGGCCCGCTGTCAATAGCGCATTACGAGAGAAAGACATGCTCGTGACGGCGGGGAGGCCATGTGGTAGGTGCCCGCCAGCCTCTGAGGCGCATCCAAGGACACAATCTTGACCCATTCCGACAAGCCGACACCGCTGAAGTCGAGCTCGAGCGGTCCCCTGACCGGAAAAGTACGGGTGCCCGGAGACAAATCGATCTCCCACCGAGCCCTCATCCTGGGCGCGCTGGCGGTCGGCGAGACCCGCATTACGGGCCTGCTCGAGGGCGAGGACGTCCTCAACACCGCCAAATCCATGCAGGCCCTCGGCGCCAAGGTCGAGCGCACCGGCGATTTCGCCTGGAAGGTGAACGGCGTGGGTGTCGGCGGCTTTGCCCAGCCGAAGGCGGCGCTGGATTTCGGCAACTCCGGCACCGGCTGCCGGCTGGTCATGGGCGCCGTCGCCGGCTGCCCGATCTCGGCAATTTTCGACGGGGATGCCTCGCTGCGCAGCCGCCCGATGCGCCGGATCCTCGATCCGCTCGAAAAGATGGGCGCCAAGGTCGTCTCTGGCGGCGAGGGCGGCCGCCTGCCGCTGACCCTCCAGGGCGCGCGCGATCCGCTGCCGCTCACCTACAAGACCCCGGTCGCCTCGGCCCAGATCAAATCGGCGGTGCTGCTGGCGGGCGTCGCCGCGCCGGGCACCACCACCGTGATCGAGAACGAGGCCAGCCGCGACCACACCGAGCTGATGCTGAAGCATTTTGGTGCCGACGTCACTTCGATTGCCGAGGGCGCTCACGGCCGCCGCATCACGCTTGTTGGCCAGCCCGAGCTGCATGGCGCCACCGTCATCGTGCCCGCGGATCCCTCGTCGGCGGCTTTTCCTGTTGTCGCGGCATTGATCGTCGAAGGCTCGGACATCGTTCTCTCGGATGTCATGACCAATCCGCTCCGCACCGGCCTGTTCACGACGCTGCGTGAGATGGGCGCGTCCATCGAGGAAAGCGAAGTGCGCGGCGACGCCGGCGAGCCGATGGCGCGCTTGCGGGTACGCGCCTCAAAGCTGCGCGGCGTCGAGGTGCCGCCGGAGCGCGCGCCCTCGATGATCGATGAATATCTGGTGCTCGCCGTGGCGGCGTCGTTTGCCGAAGGCACCACGATCATGCGGGGCCTGCAGGAGCTCCGCGTCAAGGAATCCGACCGGCTCGAGGCCACCGCCGACATGCTTCGCGTCAACGGCGTGAAGGTCACCGTCTCCGGCGACGATCTGATCGTCGAGGGGCGCGGCCATGTCCCCGGCGGCGGTATCGTCGCCACGCATATGGACCATCGTATCGCGATGTCGGCGCTGGTGATGGGCTGCGCCTCCGACCAGCCGGTGACCGTCGACGACACTGCGTTCATCGCGACCAGTTTCCCTGACTTCATTCCAATGATGCGTTCGCTTGGGGCCGAGTTTTCATGAGGCAGCTGCCATGAGCGCAGCCTTCGACCGCGATGCTCTGCTGGATGCTTTCGATTCGATCGGCCGTGCTGCGGCCGAGGCCGGAACCAAGCTTCAAATTGCGGTCTATGGTGGCTCGGCCCTCATGCTCGCCAGCAATTTTCGCTTTGCGACCGAAGACGTCGATGTCTCGAAGCTGGAGCATCCCCTGCCCGATTGGCTGGCGCGGACGACAGCCGAAATCGCCGCGCGAAACGGATGGGACGCTGACTGGCTCAACGATCACGTCGTCTTCCATCTCAGCCCGTTGGCAGACCGCGCCGCGGATCATCTCGAATTCGGCAGTTTCCCGCGCGACGGCTCACCGCCAGGGCTTGAGGTTTCGGTGCCGTCTGCTGCTTACCTTCTCGCATTGAAATTGAAGGCTTTCCGCATCGCGGATCCCGTACGCGGGGAGACGGAACGGCTGGATATCTTGAACTTGATGAAAGTGGTTGGGATCTCGACCGTAGAGGAAGCTATAGTTCTGCTCGGCCGGTATTTTCCGGTGAGCGCGGCGTCCTCGGAGAAGCAGCGCTTCTTGTTGAAGCACATGGACCTCGGGGGAGGAGCGAATGCGCCCAAATACCCTCGCTGAAGCTGTCGACTGCATTCGCGCCGGCGCACCGCAGGACGCGACGTTGGCCGAATTCGTAGACACGTTCGATTTGGCTGGATCGAGCGAGGCTCAATACGAGACAATCGAGGACGAGCCGGCATTGACGCAAAACGACCGGCTCGATGCCCTGGTCGGCGCGATCGCCGAATATCTATCCAAGCAACGTCGGCTTGGCCGGGTGCCGGCGTGGGTCTGCAATCCGGCCCGGCGTCTAGCTGAGCCGTGGTTTACCGCGTCATCCCCGTCCGACGCAATGCGCGAATATCTCACCTTCGCCAGCCCCGCAGAATTCGCGTCCCGCAATATTTTCACCGAAGAACGGCCATTGCGACGCGCGCGCCGGCCGCAGACAGCCAAGGTTTAAGTCATATGATCATCGCCATCGACGGACCCGCAGCTTCGGGCAAGGGCACGCTCGGCAAGCGCCTTGCCCATCACTACGGTTATCGTCATCTCGATACCGGCGTGATCTATCGCGCGGTCGCCTACGCCCTGATGGAATCAGGCCATGATCTCAGGGACGAGGTCGCCGCGGTGCAGGCCGCCCTGGAACTCGATCCGGAAAAATTCGGCAATCCCGCGCTAAAGACCCAGAAGGCCGGCGAGGGCGCTTCCATTGTCTCGGCCATCCCGAGGGTTCGCGAGGTCCTGGTCAATTTCCAGCGGCAATTCGCCGCCGATCCGCCCGGGGCGGTGCTGGACGGACGGGACATCGGAACCGTGATCTGCCCGGATGCCGACGTGAAGATCTTCGTCGTGGCCGACCCCAGGGTTCGGGCCCGCCGGCGCACCATGGAGGCCAAGGCGCGGGGCGAGGAGGCGGACGAGGCAGCCGTGCTGGCGGACATCATCCAGCGCGACGAACGGGACAAGAACCGGCCGATTGCGCCCTTAAAACCAGCGGCGGATGCTTACTTGCTAGATAACTCCCAACTGGATATAGAAGGCGGCGTCCGGGCCGCCATCGACATTATCGAGGCCGTCCGAGCGGGCCGGTCGCGGGGTTAAGCCGCAGCCGTCATTGGAGGAAGCGCCCGCTCCCGCTCTTTGAGGTCGATACTCTCGGTCCCTGCTTGGGGACCGACGCGATCCAGGCTCCGGACACAACGATTTCCACGTATCGAACGCGCGGGCCTCTGCCGGCCCGCTTTCGCTGTTTCGGCTCCAGGCCGGAGCAACGAGCGGTCGCTCGAAGGTCTTGCGGGCCTTCCGACACTGCGTGCGCGATACGCCCATGAACCCAACGGCCGGCAAGACATCCGCAACTGGAGAACAAATGGCTTCGACTTCCGCTGATACCTATAGCCCGTCGCGTGACGATTTCGCCGCGATGCTCGACGAGTCCTTCGCAGGTGGCAACCTGCAGGAGAGCTCCGTCGTCAAGGGCAAGGTGGTTGCTATTGAAAAGGACATGGCCGTCATCGACGTCGGCCTGAAGACCGAAGGCCGCGTTGCGCTGCGCGAATTTTCCGGCCCCGGCCGTGACAGCGAAATCAAGGTTGGCGACGAGGTGGAAGTGTTCCTCGATCGCATCGAAAACGCCCTCGGCGAGGCCGTGCTGTCGCGCGACAAGGCGCGCCGCGAGGAGAGCTGGGGCAAGCTGGAGAAGGCATTCCAGAACAACGAGAAGGTCACGGGCGTCATCTTCAACCAGGTCAAGGGCGGCTTCACCGTCGACCTCGACGGTGCCGTTGCCTTTCTGCCGCGTTCGCAGGTCGACATCCGTCCGATCCGCGACGTTGCGCCGCTGATGAACAACGCGCAGCCGTTCCAGATCCTCAAGATGGACCGCCGCCGCGGCAACATCGTCGTGTCCCGCCGCACGGTTCTCGAAGAGACCCGCGCCGAGCAGCGTCAGGAGCTGGTGCAGAACCTCGAAGAGGGCCAGGTCATCGACGGCGTGGTCAAGAACATCACCGATTACGGTGCGTTCGTTGATCTCGGCGGCATCGACGGCCTGCTGCACGTCACCGACATCGCGTGGCGCCGCGTCAACCACCCGACCGAGGTGCTCTCGATCGGCCAGACCGTGAAGGTCAAGATCATCAAGATCAACCACGAGACGCACCGCATCTCGCTGGGCATGAAGCAGCTGCTGGACGATCCGTGGCAGGGCATCGAAGCCAAGTACCCGCTGGGTGCCCGCTTCACCGGCCGCGTCACCAACATCACCGACTACGGTGCGTTCGTCGAGCTCGAGCCGGGCATCGAAGGCCTGATCCACGTCTCCGAGATGTCGTGGACCAAGAAGAACATGCACCCCGGCAAGATCGTGTCGACCTCGCAGGAAGTCGACGTGCAGGTGCTGGAAGTCGATTCCGTCAAGCGCCGCATCTCGCTCGGCCTCAAGCAGACCATGCGCAACCCCTGGGAGGTCTTCGTCGAAGGTCACCCGACCGGTTCGGTGGTCGAGGGCGAAGTCAAGAACAAGACCGAGTTCGGTCTGTTCCTGGGCCTCGAGGGCGACGTCGACGGCATGGTCCATCTCTCCGACCTCGACTGGAAGCTTCCGGGCGAGCAGGTGATCGACAACTACAAGAAGGGCGACATGGTGAAGGCCGTGGTGCTCGATGTGGACGTCGAGAAGGAGCGCATCTCGCTCGGCATCAAGCAGCTCGAAGGCGACCCCTTCGCCGAGCCGGGCGATGTCAAGAAGGGCGCCGTCGTGACCTGCGAAGTGCTCGAAGTGAAGGAAAGCGGTATCGAGGTGAAGATCGCCGGGACCGACTTCTCGACCTTCATCAAGCGCTCGGAGCTCGCGCGTGACCGCAACGACCAGCGCGCCGAACGCTTCGCCGTCGGCGAGAAGGTCGATGCCCGCGTGATCCAGTTCGACAAGAAGGCCCGCAAGGTCCAGGTGTCGATCAAGGCGCTCGAAGTCGCCGAAGAGAAGGAAGCCATCGCGCAATACGGCTCCTCGGATTCGGGTGCGACGCTCGGCGACATCCTGGGCACCGCGCTCAAGAATCGCGACAGCAAGTAAGCGAAACGTTCGTTTCGCTGACAGGGAAGCCCCGGCGCGAGCCGGGGCTTTTTTGTTGCGGTCGCTATGGATCCCCGCCTTCGCGGGGATGACGAATGAGTTTGTTGCGGCTTCCTTGGCTCTCACCAGGCCTTGTTTTCTTCAAATTGCGCCGCAATTGATGTATCCAGACAAGCTGATGGTCACGTCGTGACGGCACAACTGCCAGCGGCCTTTCATTTGGAGATATCTCGATGTCGCTCGATTCGGACATCATCGTCGATCGCCGCAGGATCCGCCGCAAGCTGACGTTCTGGCGCGTGATGGCCGCGCTGATCGCGATCGCCGCGATCGCGGGCATTGCGATGATCGCGACGCCTGGCGCGCGCGGCAGCTTCGTCTCCGCAGGCTCCATCGCGCGTGTGCAGATCGAGGGCCTGATCCGCAGCGATGCCGAGCGCACGCACGCGCTGGAGCGGCTGGAGAATTCGCAGGCCGCTGCCGTGATCGTTCACATCAATTCGCCCGGCGGCACCACCGCCGGCTCCGAGCAGCTCTATGATTCCCTGACGCGCCTGAAGGCGAAGAAGCCGCTGGTCGTCGTGGTCGAGGGCCTTGCGGCCTCCGGCGGCTACATCACCGCGATCGCAAGCGATCACATCATCGCCCAGCAAAGCTCGCTGGTCGGCTCGATCGGCGTGCTGTTCCAGTTTCCGAACTTCACCGAGCTGCTGAAGACCATCGGCGTCAAGGTCGAGGAGGTAAAATCCACGCCGCTCAAGGCCGCGCCCAACGGTTTTGAGCCGACCAGTCCGGAAGCGCGCGCGGCGCTGGATGCGCTGGTGAAGGATTCCTATGCCTGGTTCAAGGATCTGGTGAAGCAGCGCCGTGGCATGGATGACACGCAGCTCGAAAAAGTGGTCGATGGCCGCGTCTTCACGGGCCGCCAGGCGATCGATCTCAAGCTGATCGATCAGCTCGGCGACGAGAAGACCGCGGTGACCTGGCTCGAGGAGCAGAAGGGCGTCAAGAAGGGTCTTTCGGTGCGCGATTACAAGCTCGAGCCCCGCTTCGGCGACCTGACGTTCCTCAAGACCGCGGCCTCAGTAACGCTGGAAGCGCTTGGATTCAGCGCGATTGCGCATCAAATCGAGCAAACCGGCCTTGCGCAGGCGGTCGATCGTGCCGGGTTGGATGGAATGCTGGCCCTGTGGGAGCCGGCTGCGTCGAATTGACCTGAAACTGACGGAACCGCGCGAGCTCCGGACCTTTTTCCCGTCTGGCGGGTAGCTTCGCAGCCCGCTTTTTCGGCAAATGTCACGCATTTTCACGACGCGCAACCTTCATTTAGCGTCTTGACAGATCAAGGCATTTTCACGGAAATGGTCATCCGCACGCTTCCGGGTCCTATCTCTCGATGATCAAATCCGAACTTGTTCAGCGTATCGCCGAGCACAACCCGCATCTGTACCAGCGGGATGTCGAGAACATTGTGAATGCGATTCTCGAAGAGATCGTAGCGGCACTCGCACGCGGTGACCGCGTCGAGCTGCGCGGCTTCGGCGCTTTCTCGGTCAAGCATCGCCCCGCCCGCGCCGGCCGCAATCCGCGCACCGGCGCCCATGTCCCCGTCGATCAGAAGAGCGTTCCGTTCTTCAAGACCGGCAAGGAAATGCGCGAGCGGCTCAACCGCGACCATCCGGATCCGGGCGCGCCCGATTAAGTCTGTCGTCCGGGTTTTACCTGATGGCCGCATGATGCGGCCGCAAGCTTGATTCAAGACGAGCGATCGCGATGCGAAAATTCCTGACCGCGCTGATCGTGATTCCGCTGGGTCTCATCCTGGTGACGTTCGCCGTCGCCAACCGGCATTTCGTCACTGTCTCCTTCGATCCCTTCATGGCGGCCGATCCGGCCCTGTCGGTCACGCTGCCGCTGTTTCTCCTGCTGATCCTGGTGGCTGCCGTGGGCGTCATCGCCGGCGGCTGCGCCGTCTGGTTCGGCCAGCGGCACTGGCGGCGTGCCGCACGCCGGCATGAGGCCGATGCCCGGGCCGTAAGGAGCGAACTGGCCGGCCTGCGGGCCCAGACGGCCCCGGCAAAGCCCGAGGCCCAGCGCCTCCCGGTGCCCTCAGGGGTCGGCCTTTACGGGGCCATCGGGCGAGACAAGCAGCGCGCGACGTTGTAGAAGCGGCCCAACTGAAAAGCCCGTTTCCCGGCCGCCACTTGCGGCCACCATCTGCATTGAGACCATGTCCCTGCTCGTCAAGATCTGTGGCCTGTCCACGCGCGAGACGCTTCAAACGGCGCTCGATGCGGGCGCCGACATGGTGGGCTTCGTGTTCTTTCCGCCCTCGCCGCGGCACGTCTCGCTGGAGACGGGGCGCGAACTCGGCCGGCAGGTGAAAAAGCGCGCACTGAAAGTGGCGCTCACGGTCGATGCCGACGATGCCACGCTCGACAACATCATGGACGCGCTGTCGCCCGACATCTTCCAGCTCCACGGCCGGGAGAGCGTGGCGCGCTTGCGCGACATCAAGCAGAAGTTCGGCCGCCCGGTGATGAAGGCGGTACCGGTTGCAACATCCGCGGATCTCGCCGTGCTGCCCGGCTATGCCGCGGTCGCCGATCGCATCCTGTTCGATGCCCGGGCGCCGAAGGATGCGACCCGCCCCGGCGGCTTGGGCGCGCCCTTCGATTGGCATCTGCTGGAAAACCTGGAGCTCGATCTGCCGTATATGGTTTCGGGCGGCCTTGATGCCGAAAACCTCGCCGAGGCCGTTCGCATCACCCGTGCCGGCGGCGTCGACGTCTCCTCCGGTGTCGAGAGCGCCCCCGGTGTGAAAGACCCGGAGCTGATCAAGGCCTTCATTCGCGCCGCGCGCGCCACTCGAGAGTTGAGCGTTCGATGAACATCGCCAAACCAAATTCCTATCGCAGCGGCCCGGACGAGCGCGGCCATTTCGGCATCTTCGGCGGACGCTTCGTCGCCGAAACCCTGATGCCGCTGATCCTCGATCTGGAGAAGGCCTACACCGCGGCCAAGGCCGATCCGGCGTTTCAGGCCGAGATGAACGGCTATCTGAAGAACTACGTCGGCCGACCCTCGCCGCTGTATTTCGCGGAGCGTCTCACCGAGCATCTCGGCGGTGCCAAGATCTACCTGAAGCGCGAAGAGCTCAACCACACCGGCTCGCACAAGGTGAACAACGTGCTCGGCCAGATCATGCTGGCGCGGCGCATGGGCAAGAAGCGCATCATCGCCGAGACCGGCGCCGGCCAGCATGGCGTTGCCACCGCGACGCTGTGCGCGCGCTTTGGCCTGGAATGCGTGGTCTATATGGGCGCCGTCGACGTCGAGCGGCAGCAGCCCAACGTCATCCGCATGGAGATGCTGGGCGCCAAGGTGTTCCCGGTGCAGTCGGGCACGCGCACGCTGAAGGATGCCATGAACGAGGCGCTGCGCGATTGGGTCACCAACGTGCACAACACGTTCTACTGCATCGGCACGGTGGCGGGCCCGCATCCCTATCCGACGCTGGTGCGCGACTTCCAGTCGATCATCGGCAACGAGACCAAGACCCAGATGCAGGAGGTCGAGGGCCGCCTGCCGGATTCGCTGGTCGCCTGCATCGGCGGCGGCTCCAACGCCATGGGCCTGTTCCATCCGTTCCTCGACGATCCCAGCGTCGAAATCTTTGGCGTCGAAGCCGCGGGCCACGGGCTCACGCAACTGCATGCCGCTTCGATCGCAGGCGGCCGTCCCGGCGTGCTCCATGGCAACCGCACCTATCTGCTGATGGATGCCGACGGCCAGATCCAGGACGCGCATTCGATTTCCGCCGGCCTCGACTATCCCGGCATCGGCCCGGAGCATTCGTGGCTGCATGAGGTTGGCCGCGTCAATTATCTCTCCGCGACCGATGACGAGGCGCTCGCCGCGTTCCAGCTGCTTTCCAAGCTCGAAGGCATCATCCCCGCGCTCGAGCCCGCACACGCCATCGCCAAGGTGATGGAGCTCGCGCCGAAGCGGCCGAAAGACCACCTGATGGTCGTCAATCTCTCCGGCCGCGGCGACAAGGACGTCCCCCAGGTCGGCGACATCCTGAGGGGCAAGAGCAAGTGACCACGCGTATCGACACCCGTTTCGCCGAGCTGAAGAAGCAGGGCCGCGCGGCCTTTGTCACCTATGTGATGGCGGGCGATCCCGATCCCACGACGTCGCTCGAGATCGTCAAGGCGCTGCCAAAGGCCGGCTCCGACGTCATCGAGCTCGGCATTCCCTTCACCGATCCGATGGCGGACGGTCCCTCGATTCAGGCGGCAGGTTTGCGCGCGCTCAAGGTCGGCATGACCTTGAAGAAGACGCTCGATCTCGTGCGCGGCTTCCGCAAGGTGGACAACGTCACGCCGCTGGTGCTGATGGGCTATTACAATCCGATCTACATTTACGGCGTCGACAAGTTCTTGGCGGATGCCAAGTCGTCAGGCGTTGACGGCCTCATCATCGTCGATCTGCCGCCGGAGGAAGACGACGAGCTCTGCATTCCCGCGCTGAAGGCGGGGCTGAACTTCATTCGCCTGGCGACCCCGACCACCGACGACAAGCGCCTGCCCGCAGTGCTCACGAACACCTCGGGCTTTGTCTATTACGTCTCGATCGCCGGCATCACCGGTGCAGCAGCAGCGGATGCCAATGTCGTCGGTCAGGCCGTCGCGCGCATCAAGCGGCATACCGGGCTGCCGATCTGCGTCGGCTTCGGCATCCGAACGCCGGAGGCGGCGCGCGCCATTGCCGAGAAGGCCGATGGTTCGGTGGTCGGCACCGCGCTGGTCGACGCGCTCAAGAACAGCCTCGATGCCGAGGGACGGGCAACCGCCAAAACCGTTAACGCCGTGGCCGAGCTGACTGCGGCCCTGGCCCAGGGCGTCAAGGCCGCCAAACAAGCGGCCGAATAGGCCATAATTCCGCTTTGGCTTTCGTTTGAGCATGATCCTGTCGGAAAACCGCTTCACACTTTTCCGGATCATGCTCTAACGCGGGCGGCACCGCGGCTTGCCGGGCAAAGACCCGGCCGCCATATATCCCTTCAGGCGATCCCCAGCGGGTTCGCACATCGGAGCAAACCATGAACTGGCTTACCAATGTGGTCCGGCCGAAGATCCGCAACATGCTGCGGCGGGAGACGCCGGAGAATCTCTGGATCAAGTGCCCGGATTCCGGACAGCTCGTGTTCTACAAGGACGTCGAGGCCAACCAGTTCGTCATTCCCGGCTCGAACTACCACATGCGCATGGGCGCGGTGGCGCGGCTGAAGTCGATCTTCGACAACGAGACCTGGTTCGACGTCGCCCTGCCCGACGTGACGCCGGATCCGCTGAAGTTCCGCGACGAGAAGAAGTATGTCGACCGCATCAAGGATGCCCGGGCGCGCACCAATCTGAACGATGCGATCAAGGTCGGCTACGGCAAGCTCGAAGGCGCCGGCGTGGTCGTCGCCGTGCAGGATTTCGATTTCATGGGCGGCTCGCTCGGCATGGCCGCGGGCGAAGCCATCGTCCGCGGGCTCGAGCTCGCGGTCGAGAAGAAGTCGCCCTTCATCGTGTTCGCCGCCTCGGGCGGCGCGCGCATGCAGGAAGGCATCCTGTCGCTGATGCAGATGCCGCGCACCACCGTCGCGGTGCAGATGCTGCGCGAGGCCAAGCAGCCCTACATCGTCGTTCTGACCAACCCGACCACCGGCGGCGTCACCGCATCCTATGCGATGCTGGGCGATGTGCAGATCGCCGAGCCCGGCGCGTTGATCGGCTTTGCCGGCGCGCGCGTGATCGAGCAGACCATCCGCGAGAAGCTGCCGGAAGGTTTCCAGCGCGCCGAATATCTGAAAGAGCACGGCATGGTCGACATGGTCGTGCATCGCCACGAGCTGCGTCCGACGCTGGCGCGGCTGTGCCGGCTGCTGACCAGGGCGCCGGCGCTTGATGGCGCCTCGAAATCGGTCCAGCCGGTGACGACCCCGGCGCAGATCGTATCGGCTCCCGAGACGGCCCCGGCCGCGCCGCACGCGTGAACGCATCTCCTGACAGCGCAAAGGCGTCGCTCGATGCAGTGATCGGGCGGCTGTCGGCCCTGCATCAGAAGCGTATCGATCTCGGGCTCGAGCGGATGCATCGCCTGCTCGAGCGGCTCGATCACCCGGAACGCAAGCTGCCGCCGGTGATCCACGTCGCCGGCACCAACGGCAAGGGCTCGACGGTGGCCTATCTGCGCGCGACGCTGGAGAAGGCCGGCTTGCGCGCCCACGCCTACACCTCGCCCTATCTGGTCCGCATCAACGAATGTTTCCGGCTCGGCCGCGCCGGTGGCGGCGTGCTCGTCTCCGACGACGAATTGCGCGCGGCACTGGAACAGGTCGAGCGCGTCAATGCCGGCGAGCCTGCGACGGTCTTCGAGCTTAAGACCGCAGCCGCATTCCTGCTGTTCGCGCAAAACCCTGCCGACGCGGTGCTGCTCGAAGTCGGTCTCGGCGGCCGGCTGGATTCGACCAATGTGGTCGATACGCCGGCGGCCTGCGTGATCACGCCTGTCAGCATGGACCACATGGATTTCCTCGGCGACACGCTGGCCTCGATCGCCGCCGAGAAGGCCGCGATCATCAAGCGCGGGGTGCCGGTGATTTGTGCCGAGCAGACGGGCGAGGCGATGGCCGTCATCGAGGCGCAGGCCAGGCAGATGCGGGCGCCGCTGTTTGCCGCGAACGAGAGCTGGCACGTCAATGTCGAGCATGGCCGCCTGGTCTATTCCGACGAGCGCGGCCTGATGGATCTCGCTGCGCCGCGCCTGTTCGGCCGCCACCAGTTCGACAATGCCGGCCTTGCCATTGCGACGCTGCGTGCGATCCAGACTTTTGGGGTCAATCAGGCGGCGTTCGAGGCCGGCATCCTCAGCGCCGAATGGCCGGCGCGGATGCAGCGGCTCACTTCGGGCGAGTTGCTCGCTCTCGGACCGCAGGGGTCGGAGATCTGGCTCGACGGCGGGCACAATGCCGAAGGCGGCCGCGTCGCCGCCGCCGCGCTCGGCGATCTCGAAGAGCGGGTGTCGCGGCCCCTCGTCGTCATCGCGGGCATGATGGCCAACAAGGATGCGAAGGCGTTTCTCGCCAATTTCGCCGGGCTCACGCGTCACATCATCGCGGTGCCTATTCCCGACACCGAGAATGCGATGCCGGTCGACCGTCTTGCGGATGCCGTCCGCAGCCTCGGCATGCGCGTCGAGATCGCGCCCGGTATCGAGGCCGCGCTGCGCTCCCTGGCGAAGCTCGCCTATGAGGTGCCGCCGCGCATCCTGATCACAGGCTCGCTCTATCTCGCCGGCCACGTGCTCGGACTCAACGGCACGCCTCCTGCATGAGCTCTCGTGTCCCGGACGCGCTGCAACGCCCTAGCGTTGCTGCGCAGAGCCGGGACCCAGAATGCCGCCACATGGGCCCCGGCTCAGCAGCGCACCACTGACGTGCTGCGCTACGTCCGGGGCAAGAGAGAATCCCAAATGCGTTTCGCCGCGATTGCCGACGTCCACGGAAACCATCTCGCGCTGGAGGCGGTGCTCGCCGACATCCGCGCGCAAGGCATTGCCGACATCGTCAATCTCGGCGACATGCTGAGCGGTCCGCTCGATGCTGTCAGCACCATCGAGATCCTGATGGCGCTCGATGCCGTGCACGTGCTCGGCAATCACGACCGCTATCTGCTCGATCGTCCGCCGGAAAAGATGGGCTCGTGGGATCGCCCGGCGCATGCGCAGCTCAATGCCGCACAGCTCGACTGGCTGCGCGCGCAGCCAATGACGCGCGTGTTTCGGGATCAGGTCTTCCTTTGCCACGCGACGCCCGAGGATGACGAAATCTATTGGCTCGATACCGTGCACCCTGATGGCACCGTGGCGCTATCACCGCTCGACCGCATCGAGCAGTTCGCGCAAGGCGTCACGCAGTCGCTGATCTTGTGCGCCCACACCCATCTCGCCCGCGCTGTACGGCTTCGCGACGCCAGGTTGATCGTCAATCCCGGAAGTGTCGGCTGCCCCGGTTATCGCGACAAGCATCCATTCCCGCACGTCGTCGAAGCCGGCACGCCACACGCGCGCTACGCGATCCTCGAACGAGTCGATGGCGCCTGGCAGGTGACGTTCCGCCAGATCGCCTATGACCATGAAGCGATGGCCGTACTCGCCCGCCGCAACAACCAGCCGGGGCTGGCGAACGCGCTGGCGACGGGGTGGATCAAGTAGACCAATCCCCCCTAGTCCGGATTGAGCGCAGCGCAATCCGGGCTCCTGGCTTGACAATATCATATGCGCGCTTATTATAAGCGCACATATCAAGCGGGAGGTCATGCATGCGCGACGAAAGCACCTGGCGGAGCGAATACGCCATCGAGACGTCGGCTTCTCCAGAGACGATCTGGAGCATCTTTCGCGATGTTCCCGCCTGGAAGAACTGGAATGCGGGCATCGAGCAGATCGCCATCGACGGGCCGTTTGCATCAGGCACCTGGTTCACCATGAAGCCGCCCGGCGAGGAGGCGCTGCGATCGCTCCTGGTCGATGTTCGCGAGAACGTTTGCTTCGTCGATGAAACGCGGGTCGGCCATCTCGCCATCCTTGTCGTCCATCGCATCGAGCCGCTTGGCCCGGCGCGCACGCGCATCGTTTACGCGGTCGATGCCCGAGGGCCGCAGGCCGCCGAGATCGGTCCGGCCGTTTCCGCCGACTTTCCCGAAGTGCTGGCCAGCCTTGCCAAACTGGCTGAAGGGACGCGATGACGAAGTCGCCGCTCCCGACCCGTCTGTCCGGCCCCGCCGAAAGCCCGGGCTTTCTGCTCTGGAAGATCTCGAACGCCTGGCAGCGGCGGCAGCGGGCCGCGCTCCAGCCCTATGAGCTCACGCATTCCCAATTCGTGCTGCTGGCGACGGCGACGTGGTTCGGTAGCTCGGAGACGCTGACCCAGGCGCGGCTCTCGCAGCTCTGCGGCGTCGATCCCATGACGACGTCGCAGGTGCTGCGGGCGCTGGAAGCGGCGCAGTTGATCCAGCGGATCGACCACCCCGAGGATCCGCGCGCCAAGGCAATCTCGGTCACCAAGACGGGACGTGATCTTGCCCGCAAGGCCGTGGTGGCGGTCGAGGAGGCCGACACCGCGTTCTTTGAGCCACTGGGGTCCGATACCAAGCGGCTGGTCGCGATGTTTCAGGCACTCGTCGAAGGCAATGAGCGCGCTGATGAGTAGCCCGGATGGGGCGCAGCTCTGCGCTCCATCCGGGCTACGAGCAAAATAAAACGGCCGGCGAAGCGCCGGCCGTTGTCGAAAATCACCGCATTGCGGCGTGGATCAGACCGCGGAGGTGATCCACTGCTGCAGCTTCGCCTTCGGCGCGGCGCCGACCTGGCGGGAGGCCATCTCGCCGCCCTTGAAGATCATCAGGGTGGGGATCGACATCACGCCGTATTTCGATGCGGTCTTCGGGCTCTCGTCGACGTTGAGCTTCACGATCTTGACCTTGTCGCCCATCGCACCGGCGATCTCGTCGAGGGCGGGGGCGATCATGCGGCAGGGACCGCACCACTCGGCCCAGAAATCGACGACCACGGGGCCGTTCGCCTTGAGCACTTCGGCTTCGAAATCGCTATCGGAAACCTTGCCAACGGCCATTGGAGTACCTCACTCGGTTGAAAGAGAATCGGCGCGACCTGGAATCGCGCCGGGGATCATGGCGTCAACCTATGAACGGCCCCTTGCCGGGTCAAGGACGCTCACACCGAGATGAAGAGATGCCAGCGCCGCGTCCAGCGCGGGGGCCGAAATCTCCATATATTCAAGGGTCTCGGTCCAGAGCAGCACGGCGCGGATGGGCCTTTGGGGATAAAGCCGCGAAAGCACCGCCCGGTACAGCGCGAGCTGCCTGACATAGGCGGCGGGCGCATCGGCGGCGCTCTTCGGAGCCGTCTGGTTGGTCTTGAAATCGACGATCAGAACCTCTGATGGCGTCACCACCAACCGGTCGATCTGCCCCGACACCAGCGCTGGCGAGCGGCCCGGCCGCTCCAGCCGGCCGACGATGGCGGCCTCGGCCCGGCTGCCCGCGGCAAAGACCGCAGCGAATCGCGGCTCGGCGATCAAGGCGAGCACCTTGTCGGCCAAAACGGCGCGGTCGGCCTCGGTCCAGTCAGTCGCATTGCGGGCCATGAAGCCGAGCGCCGCCTCGCGCCGGCGCTCGGTGGCGAGGTCGGGCAGCGACTGCAGCAACCGGTGCACCAGCGTGCCGCGCTGGAGCGCCAGTGCGCGGGACTGAACTGATTCACCTGATCGGACCGCGCGGCCTTCCTCGGCCGGCTGGCCGGAGGGGCGAACCGGATCGTCGTCGATCAATTCGCGCGGTGCCGGCGTCCGCAGCCAGCCCGGCAAGGTGATGGTCTGGTCCTCGGATGCCGCCGGCGTGCCCAGCGCCGCCGCATCCTCGGGACGGGCGAATCGGGTCACCTTGCCGAGTGGCGTCTCGACCGTTTGCTTATCCAGGCCCGAGCCGGTGAGCCCGGTATCGATTAGGTCGTACCAGCTCAGCTTGCGGACCGTCCGCATATTGCCGGGCATGCAGCCGCCGACGATCAGGCGGTCGGCCGCGCGCGTCATCGCGACGTAAAGCAGGCGGCGATATTCGTCTTCGGTCTCCTCCAGCATCGCCTTGCGCGCGTCGGCGACGGGTTTTGGATCATCCGCCTTGCGCCCGGCCCACACCACCACCTCGCCGCCATTGCCGCGCGGCACGTTGATGAGCCTGATACGCTGGGAGTCCGCGGGCGACGACGTGGTGTCGACCATGAACACGACCGAGGCCTCGAGGCCCTTGGCGCCGTGCACCGTCATCACCCGGACTTCGTCCCGGGTGATTTCCATGTCGCGCTTCACTTCAGTGTCGGCGGAGCGCAGCCAGGCCATGAAGCCTTGCAGCGAGGCCGGTGCCTTGCGTTCGCAATTCAGCGCCAGCTCCAAAAATTCGTCGAGCGCGTCATTCGCTTCATGACCGAGCCGGCGCAGGATGCGCGCGCGGCCGCCATCGCCGCCGAGCAGCCAGGCGTAGAAGGCGAACGGCGTCTCCTCGCGGGCGCGAATCTCGCAGGCTTCCAGGCGACGCAGCACGGTCGCGAATTTCTCGCTGTCAGCCGCATGCTCGCCGAGCGCGCGGCGCAGCGATCCCTTGCGGTCATGAGCGAGCTGAAACAGATCGTCGTCATCAAGACCGAACAGCGGGCTCTTCAGCGCCACCGCCAGCGCAAGATCGTCCTGCGGCAGCAGCAGCGCATCGGCGAGGTTCATCAGATCGATGATGGCGATGTGCTCGGTCAGCTTCAGCCGGTCGGCGCCGGCGACGGGGACGCCGGCGTGCTTCAGCGCCTGGATCACCGCGTCGAACGCATTGCCGCGCCGGCGCACCAGGATCAGCATGTCGCCATAGCGCAGGGGGCGTCGCTCGCCCTCGTGCCCCGTCAGCGTGCCGCTCTCGACCAGCCGCTTGATCTCGGCCTGGATGCGGCGCGCGAGCTTGACCTCGGGGCTGGTGACGGCGACGCCGTCGAACGGCGCGCGCCAACCCTCGATCTCCTGTCGGTCGTCGGCCTCGGCGAGATCCCACAGCTCGATCACGCTCGGGCCGGCATCGGCCAGCGCGTTGTGCAGGGGATGGCCGATCTCGACCGAGTGGATGCTCCTGTAGATCGCGGGATCGCGGAAGACGTGGTCGACCGAATGCAGGATCGCAGCACCCGAGCGGAACGAATAGGTGAAAGCGACCGGATCGAATTTCAGCCCGGCCGCGGTGAACTTGCGGTGCAGCTCGCGCCGGCGCGCGTCGAATTCGTGGGGCGCCGCGCCCTGGAACGAGAAGATCGACTGCTTCTCGTCGCCGACCGCGAACACCGTGCGGTTGAGCCCCTCGCGTGCGCCTTCGCCGGCCGTGAACTCCGAGATGATGTGCGCGACGATGTCCCATTGCCGCGGGCTGGTGTCCTGGGCCTCGTCGATCAGCACGTGATCGACGCCGCGGTCGAGCTTGTAATGCACCCAGCCGGAGGAGATGCGATTCAGCATCGCCAGCGTCTTGTCGATGAGATCGTCGTAGTCGAGCAGACCGCGTTCCTGCTTCTCGCGGCGATAGTTTGCGGCGGCGGCGGTCGCGATGTGCAGGAGGGCCGCGGTGCGGTCACGCATGGTGACGGCGCGGCGCTTCTCGATCAGGCCACACAGGCGAGACGCCTCGTTCTCGAACAGCCGCGCAACGGACGGATTTTGCTCGCCGAACTTCTTGGTCAGCACCGCCTTGCGCGGCAGCTTCTCGTCGGTGAGGAAGACGGACAGATACGCATCGACCTGCGCCGCGCCGGAAAACGCCTTGGCCTCGCGAAGGCGGCCCGCCTGGTCGTTGTCGGATTTGCTGCCGTCTTCCAGCGCGAAGGCGATATCGTCCCAGCGCGAGCGCGGCAGGAAAGGGCCGTCGAGGATTTCGGTCTCGACATCCTCGATGCGGTCGCTCGCGTCGACGCCCAGCACGGCTGCCATCTGTTCGGCCGCAGCCCCCGCATTGCCGGCCTCGTCGGTCCAGGCCAT
Source organism: Bradyrhizobium guangzhouense (assembly GCF_004114955.1). NCBI lineage: Bacteria > Pseudomonadati > Pseudomonadota > Alphaproteobacteria > Hyphomicrobiales > Nitrobacteraceae > Bradyrhizobium > Bradyrhizobium guangzhouense. The sequence continues at coordinate 96,332 of NZ_CP030053.1, read as the reverse complement.
GAAGTGGTCGCGGCTCAGGCACGCCTCGCGCACGACCTCCTTGAAGGTGACGTCGGCGGCGCTCGCCATCGCGGTCAGCAATGCGCGGCCGGTGACGCTGTCAGGATCGCGCGCGGCCTCCAGCAGCACTTTCAGATTGGCGCGCTCCATCATGTCGGTCTGGTCGCGATCGTCCATGACGGCGAACCGCGCCGGCACGTTGGCCTCGAACGGGAATTGCTGGAGCAGGCGGGTGCAGAGCGCGTGGATGGTCTGCACCTTCAATCCGCCCGGCGTCTCCAGCGCGCAGGCGAACAGCTTTCGCGCCTCCCGGCGTAATTTGCGATCGGGATGGGGGATGCCGACGGCGCGGATCGCGGCATCGAGACTGGTATCGTCGAGCGTCACCCAATGTCCCAGCGTCGTGAACACGCGCTCCGCCATGTTGGCGGCGGCGGCCTTGGTGAAGGTGATGCAGAGGATCTTTTCCGGCGGCACGCCCGATAGCAGCAGGCGGATCACGCGCTGCACCAGCACATGCGTCTTGCCCGAGCCGGCATTGGCCGACACGAAGGCCGACGCAGTCGGATCGGATGCGCGCGCCTGCCGCGCGCGCACCTCGTCGGGGATGGGGCGCGGCAGCCTTACCATTCCTCGATCCCCAGGCCGCCGGCCGCGGACCATTCCTTGATCCGGGCGAGATCGTCATAGGCGCCGTAGCGGTTGGTCCACATCGGCAGGTTCAGCGAGGTGTAGGGCTGGTTCTCGTCGTCGAAGGCGCGGATCAGCGCCTCCAGCTTGGCCCGCGCTTCGGCTGCAGCCGTATCGGGCGGCTGCGGCTCGTCGCCCGGCTTGTATTTGAGCTCCAGGATGCGTTCCTCGCCCGGCGGGTTGTTGCCGCTGAGGCGGACATAGACGAGCTGGCTCACCGACGCGCCGGCGTCGATGTCGGGGAAACCGCCCTCGCGCAGAATCGCGGCTTCCAGGGTCAACTGCGGCGACAGGCCCATGCGGACCTGCTTGCCGGTCGGCGGCTGGCCGGTCTTGTAATCGAGAATCGCGCAGCCGCCGCCCTGGCGCCGCTCGATGCGGTCGGCGCGGGCCGAGAGAATGAAGCTGCGCTCTTGGTCGAGCCGGATCGAGATCTCGCCGCGGGTTTCCGCGGTGATGGCTTCGATCGCGTCGCGCCGCGCCGTCTCCCACTCGCCGAACCAGCGCGCGATGCGTTGGAAGCGCGGCCACCACAGCGCCCGTGCCTCGGGCCGCTCCATCAGCGGCGCGAAATGCTTTTCGCCGATCGCACGCAGCACGCGGGCGGGATCATCGGGCAGGCGTGCAGCGTAGGTCTCGGTGAACTCACCGATCGCATCGTGGATCGCCGAGCCGCGATCGGCCGCCGACAGCGGCATGTCGACGGGATCAAGCGCATCGAGCCGCAGGATGTACTTGGCGTAGATCGTGTAGGGATCGCGCAGCCAGTCCTCGATCGCGGTCACCGACATCTTCAGCGGCCGCGTCGCGCGCGGCGGTCGCGGCTCGGGCTGCTTGATCGGCTTGACCTCGGCGGGCTGGTCCAGCGCGCCTGCGAACTGCACGTATTTTTCGCCGGCGCGGACAGCCGCCATCCAGAGTTCGTCGCCCGCAACAGCTTCCAGCCGATGCAGGAAGCGCGAGGCGACGGCCGGTGCGCCGCCGGCCTTGGCGGAATGGGTGAGGATGACTTCATTGCCGCCGAGCAGTTGGGCGAAGTCATGCGCGGAGAGCCCGATGCGGCGCTCCGGCAGATCGAGACCCAGCTCATGCCGCATCGGCCGGCTCAGCCAGGGATCGATGCGCGGCGCCGGTGGCCAGACGCCCTCGATCAGCCCGCCGATGATGATCCGGTCGGCCTGCATCAGGCGCGATTCCAGCGGGCCGTAGATCTGCAGGCGCGCGCCGGGCTTGTCGCTGCGGCGTACCGCGCGGTCGCTGAACGCGGTCTGGAAGACGTCGGCATAATCGGGCAGCGTCACCATCAATCCGCTGGTGGTGCCGCCGCGCAGGAGATCGTCGAAGGCGCCGGCGAGCGCGAGGCCTTCGCGCTCCTCGAAGGCGAGCGAAATGCCCTGCTCGTCGCGCGACAGCTCGATCATGATCTCGCGATGGCGGTGCGCGAGCTCGGCAAAGTCGAAGGGCTTTGATGCTGCGAGGCTCTCGATCGGCGCCAGGGCTTTCTGCAACGAATCGATCAGCGCCTGGATGCCATCGAGATCTTCCGCCTTGAGACGCGCGCGCGGCTCGGCCGCGTGCAGCGCGGAGACTTCCCTGCGCCAGAGCTTTGCCAGCTCCTCGCGAAAGCGATTGAATTCGCGGAGCAGACCGCCGGTGCCCGCGGGCGGGCGCGTGCCGCGCAGGACCGCAAGCTCCAGATCCCCGATCGCCGCCTTCCATGCGCCGGGTGCGCGGCCGAGCCGGCACAGCGGATGCTTCAGCATCGCCAGCAGCGTCGGCGGCTCCGAGCCCCTGGTCGCGGTCTCCGCCACAAGGCGCGCGAAGACGCCGGCGGATGTTTCCATCAGCGCGTCGCCGCCGGAATCGTCGAAGGCGAGATCCCATCGCGTCAGCGCGGCCATCACGCGGCGCGCCAGCGCGCGGTCGGGCGTCACCAGCGCCGCTGATTTGTCGAGATGCCGCGCCTCGCGCATGGCGATGGCGATCGCGAGCGCTTCCATTTCCGGATTGGGCGCCTCGACCACGGCGAGGTTCTTCATGCCGCCTGCGATCTTCGCGGCGACATCCGGCTGCTTCAGCCGGTCATGCCATTTCTCGGTTGCGCTCGACGGCCGCATTGATTCGGAAGCAAGGAGATCGCGCCCGTGCGGTGCAGCTGGCTCCAGGATCTCGACGTCGCTGCGCTTGATGCCGAAGCGCTGGAGCAATCCGTGCATCGCATATTGCGGATGGTTCGAGGTGGGATTCTCGGTGACGCCCAGCAGGTCCCTGCTGCCGCCGATGATCCGCCAGGCTTCCTCGTCGAGATCGGTGTCGAGACCCGGCAGCACAACGGCGCCGTGCGGCAGCGAGGCAACCGCATGCAGGAATTTTGCGGTGGCCGGCATCGAGCCGGTCGAACCGGCCGCAATCACCGGGCCATGCGGATGCGCGGTCAGGCGCTTTGCTTCCGCCGCGATCAGGAGATCGCGCCGCGCCGCCGGCTCGATCCTGACGATCTCGGCGAGATGAGCGGGCCAGGCAACGCGCGCGATGCGCAGGAACTCGAGCGAGTGCTGCCAGTAGCGGTCGAGCATGTCAGGCACGAGCCCGTCGAGCTTGCTCCAGTCGACGCCGCGCGTCACCATGTCGTCGATCAGGCGCGCGAGGTCGCCGGCCAGCGCCAGCGTCGAGGCGGGGCCGCCGACCACCAGCGGCGCCAGCACCGGGCCCTTGGCCCAGGCGGCGACGAGTTGCGCCAGCGTCAGCCGCCGTTCGAGCTCGCCGAGCCGCGGCGGAATCTCGAGCGGCGTGGTGCCTGAAAATGGCTCGCCTTCGTCGGCGAAAGCGAGCTCGTCCTCGTCGATATCGCCGAGCGCGACGATACGCGGCAGCACGACGGCGTCGGCTGCCATCTCGTCGAGGAAGATCTCGCGCACCACGCGCATGGCGCGACGTGTGGGCAGATAGAGCGTCGCGTCAGCCAGCCGCGCCGGTTCCTTGCGCGCCTCGAATCCCTCGACCAGCCGGCCGTCGAGCAGGCTCGTGACGATCGTGCGCAGGAACGGAACCGAGAGGGGAACGCTGAATACGCGCATGAGCTGCCTGATTCGAAGGATCAGGCAATATAGGGACGCGGGCGAGAATGGTCATGGGTGGGGAGGAGATAGTCCCCGCTGTTTGCGACCGGTCGCGTGCCCCGGATGCAACGCGGCAAGAAATGACGCGTTGCTGAGCCGGGCCCATGCTGCGTCATAGTGATTGTGGCGACGTGGTGCCCGGCTCTGCGGAGCGGCACTTCGCGCCGCACCGCGTCGGGGACACAGGAGCGGCCCCTACGCCACGCTCTCCAGAAAAGCCTCTTCCGCGGCGTGGACCGCATCGGGCGTGCCGACATGCATCCAGACGCCGTCGAGGCGAAGGCCGAACAGGCGCTCCTGCTCGTTGGCGCGGTCGAACATCTTGGTCAGCGAGAATTCGCCCTGCGGCGCGCCTTCGAAGATCTTAGGCGACAGGATCGCCGCGCCCGCATAGACGAACGGGACGATCTCTTTTTCCTTGCGCTTGCGCAGGGCGCCGTCGGGCAGCATGCCGTAATCGCCGCGGCCGCTATAGCCGATGCTGGTTGCGGTCGGCGCCATCAGCAGCAGGATGTCCATGCTTGCGGGGTCGAAATTTTCCGCGAGCCGCGTCAAATTGGAGCGCACGCCGTCGATCCACAGCGTGTCGGAATTGACGTGGAAGAACGGCGCATCGCCGAGCAGCGGCAGTGCCTTGACCACGCCGCCGCCGGTGCCGAGCACCTGGTCGCGTTCATCCGAGATGGTCACGCGCGGATGCTGGCGCGCTCTGGTGTGCGCGATGATCTGGTCGGGCAGATAGTGCACGTTGACCACTGCGTCGGTGACGCCGGCCTGGGCGAGCTTGTCGAGCACGTGGTCGAGCAGCGGCTGGCCGGCCACCGGCACCATCGGCTTCGGCATCTTGTCCGTCAGCGGACGCATGCGCAGGCCGAACCCCGCGGCGAGCACCATGGCTTTGGTCGGTTTGACGGACATGCTTTGGCTTTCTCGAACCTCGAATTCGCGTTTGCAGCAATCCTAGCACGGACCGCAGTCGGCCGCACCGCATCTCAACGGCCTTAAGCTCCCGCCGTGACGGTTGTGCGACGTGTGTTGCCGTCACGCCCCGACGGCTGTGGAACGCGCCTTTTTCTTCTTGTCGCCGACCTTCAGGAAATTGACGCCGATCTGGTCGCCATTCACCCAGGCCAGTTCGCAGCGCCGATAAGCGAGCCCGGTGGACGACAGCACCAGAAAGAATTCCTTCAGATGCAGACCCTCGACCGAGCCGTCGATGGTCAGCTTGGCGCCGCTCTCGGAGACGTCCTCCATGGTGCATTCGCGCCGCCAGGTGCCGTCAATGCCCATCATCTGGGCCAAAACCCCGCGCTCGAAAACAACCCTGTTATTCCCGCGATGATCCGTCTTGACCGCCATCTGCCTCAAGCTCCAGCCCGTCCTTGTCCGGCTGCCCGCGGGCGATGATACCGGTGTGATGGCTAACAGCCGGTAAATCGGTTCCGGCTCAGCCTCCAGGCGGCCTTTGCGGCGGCGGGACGTTGGCGAGATACCAGTCGCGCAAATGCACGAGGGCCGGATGCGCGAGCGAGCGCTGAAGATAGGTCCAGATCCGCGGCTGGTGGCGCAGATAATGCGGCTTGCCGTCGCGGCGGTTGAGCCGGGCGAAGGTGCCGAGCAGGCGCGTGTTGCGCTGCGCCGACATGATGGCATAGAGCTCGGCAAAGCCGGCCGCATCGAAGCTCGCGTCTCCTGCACGGCGCGTCTTGATGTAGCGCGACAGCAGCGTCAGCTCGAGGCTCTCGGGCACGTCGATGCGGGCGTCCTGAAGCAGCGACACCACGTCATAGGCGCGCGGGCCGAGCACGGTGTCCTGGAAGTCGATCACGCCGACGCGCGCCATGCCGGAGCGATCCGCGAGCCAGATCAGGTTCGGCGAATGGTAGTCGCGGATGACCCAGGTCTTTGGCGCGGCCAGTGGCTTCTTCAGGAGCTCGCGCCACATCGCGAAGAATTCCGCGCGCTTCTCGCTGCTCAATGGCGCGTTGCGATCGGGCAGATACCATTCAGCCATCAAGCCGATCTCGATCAGCAGCGCCTCGGTGTTCCAGGCCGGAATGGCATAGGTCTGCCCGTCCAGCGGCAGCGTCTCCGGCAGCGTCTTGCCGTGGAGCACGGCCAGCACGTCGGTCGCGGCTTCATAGCGTTCGGGAATCGGCCGCGGCGGATTGCCTTCGATCACGCCTTCGCTGCCGAAATCTTCCGAGATCAGAAAGCCATGGTCGAGGTCGCAATGGTGGATTTTCGGCGCCGAGATCCCCGCCGCGCGCAAACCTTCGTCGATCGCGACGAACGGCTTGATGTTCTCAGCCAGATGCACCGCGGCGCTGTAGGACTTTCCATTGTAGGTCGCAGCGCCATCCGGGCGCTGCGGCGAGTTCATCAGGATGACGCTGCCGTCGTCGCGGATCAGGCGCGCATAGGAGCGCGTCGAGGCATCGCCGGGCATGTGCTTGCGCGTCGCATCGACATAGCCTGACGCCTCGAGGAATTCGCGCAGCGTCTTCAGCCGAGCAACGGTGGCTGCACTCTTGCCGTAGCCGGTGATGTCGGCGGCGCGCGCATTCGAGCCCAGCGCCGGGCGATGTGTCAGCGCGATGTCGATGCGGTCTTCAGGCATGGCCGATGGCGCACGCTCGGGCCATTCGATCAGCACCAGCGTCGCGTCGGGCAGCGGCGACAATCCGATCTCCTCGAGCTCGCTCTCGTCCTCGACGCGGTAGAGGTCGGCATGCATCACGGCAAAGGCTGCGAGCTCGTAACTCTGCACCAGCGTGAAGGTCGGGCTCGGCACTTCCAGCGCGTCGTCGCCGGCGAGATAGCGGATCAGGCTGCGGGCCGCGGCCGTCTTGCCGGCACCGAGATCCCCTGTCAGCGTGATGGTGTCGCCGGGGCCGACCAGCAGCGCGAGGTCGGCCATCAATTGCGCGGTCGCCGTCTCGTTGTGGAGCGCGACGGAGAGTTTGGCGGGTTCGCTCATTCGGCGGCGTCGCGATGCGCCGCCTGGTCGGTCGGGAAGTCGCAAGTGACGACCGTGCCTTTGCCGACGACCGAATCCACCTGAATCTTGCCGCCATGCAGCTCGACGAAGGAGCGCACCAGCGACAGCCCGAGGCCGGCGCCGCGATGACGCGAGCCTTGCGAGCGGCTTTCGAACCAGTTGAACACCTTGTCCTTCATGTCGGCAGGTATTCCAGGTCCGGAATCTGTCACAATGAAGACCACGCTGCGCTCGGTGCGGCGCGCGCTGATGCCGACGGTGGAATCCTGCGGCGAGAAGCCGACGGCATTGGCGAGGAGGTTATAGAGCACCTGCACCACGCGCTTCTCGTCGCCGATGAAGCTGCCGACATCGGGCGCGATCTCGACCTTGAGGCGGATGCGATCGGTGGCGAGCCGGTCCTGGATACCTTCGGCGGCAAGCTCGATGGTCTTGCTGACGTCGACCGGGCCGAGCTCCAGCTTCATGGCGCCGGCATCGATGGTGGCGAGATCGAGGATGTTGTTGGTCAGCGCCAGCAGCGCGTTGGTCGATTTGGTGACGTAGTCGAGATATTCGGCCTGCTTCGGCGTCAGCGGCCCGGTCGAGGGATCGCTGAGGAAATGCGCGAAGCCGATGATGGTGGTGAGCGGCGAGCGCAGCTCGTAGGAGACGTGGTGGACGAAATCCACCTTCATCTGGTCGGCCGCCTCCAGCGCCTCGTTGCGCTCGCGCAGCGCGCGCTCGACATTCTCGGTGTCGGTGATGTCGAGGAAAGTCAGCATGGTCGCGCCGTCGTGCAGCGGCCGGATCATGCCGTCGAGCACGCTGCCGTCCTTGCGCTCCAGCTTGAGCGGCACGTCGCTGCGGTTCTCGATCGAGGTGATGGCCTCGCGGATCTGGCGCCACACCACGGGATCGTCGAACAGCTGATGGCACCAGCCTTCGACGGTCTGGATATGCGGCTCCTCGCGCATGGCGTCGTTGGAGAGCTTCCACATCCGCAGGAAAGCCGGATTGAACAGCTGCGCCTTGCCGTTGCTGCCGAACACGGCGACGCCCTCGGCGAGGCTGTCCAGCGTCTCGCGCTGCACCCGGATCATGCCGTCGAAGCGGCGGGCGAGCTCGAGGCTCTCGGTGACGTCGTCGAACAGATAGGTGACGCCGCCCTCGGGGTTCGGCGTGGTGACGACCGAGAGCGCGCGGCCGTCGGGCAGGTACCAGGTGTCCTTGGCGGCCTCGACCGCGCGATAGGCCTCGTGCAGCTTGGCCTTCCAGGCGCGGAAATCAGGCTGCTCCTGTAATTTGCGCGCGGCGCGAAGCTGGTCGAGCACGCTGGAATCGTCGGGGTGGGTGTCGAGGAAATTGCGATCGAGGTCCCACAGCCGCCGGTAGGAATCGTTGTAGAAGGCAAGACGGCGCTGGCCGTCGAACACGGCAACGCCCGACGAGAGCTGGTCGAGCGTGCGGCGATGCGCCTCCGCCATCCGCACCAGCGCCGCGCTCAGGGCATCGGCTTCGGATGCGTCGATCGCGACACCGACACTGCCGTGGCCGACATTGACGGAGCGCACGTCGTACATGCGCCGCTCGCCGCTGATCACGATCGGCAGCCGCGAGGTGAAGTGAGCGGTATCCTTCAGGCTGCGCTCCATCGCGCTGCGGTCGGCGCTATCGAGCAGCTCGAGCCTGCGGTCCTGGGCATCCGCGATGCTCGTGGCCTCGGTCGCCCGCACATAGGCCGGATTGGCGAAGGTCAGCGCGCCGTTCTCGCCCTTGGCCCAGATCGGCCATGGCGCGGCGGTGGCGAAGCCGCGCAGCATCTCGGTCTCGTCCGAGAGCGCCTTGTAGCGCAGATTGGTCTCGGCGAGATCGCGCCGCAGGCCGGAGAGTTCGCGAATCCGGACAATGGCCTGGCCGCCGATGGCGCGGCCCAGCGCTTCCAGCGTATGGCCGTTGGCGGTGGTCAGCGTCAGCTGGAAACCATCGCCGCGCTCGCGCAAGCCGTCGACGGCGTGATCCATTTGCAGCGCCGGTTCCGGCGGCAGCCAGGTTCCGAAGGCGAGCACGCGCTGCGGCGACGAGTCGCGTGGCACCACCATGGAGATGTCGCCCGAGATTTGCGCGCGATCATCGCCCGCCGGCCACGAGATCAGGATCTGCGGCTCGGCGAACAGCAGTGCGCCGAAGCGGTCGGTCTGCAACTGGAGTTCCCGGATCCGCTCCTGCAGCGCCGCCTCGTTCTTGGCCGTGCGCACGCGAGTCCGCATCAACAGGATTGCAGCCACGACCGTGAAGCCGAGCAGAGCCAGCGCGGTGGCGAGCACCGCGAGCTCCTGCCGGTTGAAATCCAGCAATATCGAGAGTGTGTCGACGAGGTCGGCGGCATCAGCCGGCTCAGCCGGCAACAGCGCCGCGAGAGCGCCTCCCAACAGGCTGTTGCGCGCCAACGAAGTGCACGACAGCAGCGTCCGACGCATCGACACGATCACGCCTGACATAGTTGCCCCAAGACCGCACGAATTGACCTCGCGGCGACCCCCGTCGCGCGCGAATCAAACGACAATACCCCCACCGCGACTCCACCGGTAAGAGTCCAGACCGTGAACGCAAACCCGGCCCCAAAAAAATGCGCGGCGAGGAGTTCCAGCCTCACGTAATTCTGCGGTGATTTGGTTGGTGGTGCTGGGTGTTAGCGGCTGATGAGATTGTTTCCGCGAAGCAAGGTGCGCTCCCTCCCCCGCTTGCGGGGGAGGGTTGGGGAGAGGGCTCTCTCCACACCGGGACACTCCCCCGGAGGAAAGAACCCTCACCCGCGCCTTCGGCGCGACTTCTCCCGCAAGCGGGAGAGGTGAGACCAACTCGCAGCTCGGCTTACCGCCCCGTCGACCCAAACCCGCCGGCGCCGCGATCGGTCGGCGACAGCGTCGCCACCGGAACCAGCGCGGCCTGCACCACGGGCGCAATCACCAGCTGCGCGATGCGCTCGCCGCGCTTGATCACGAATGGCGCCGGGCCGTGGTTGATCAGGATCACCTTGATCTCACCGCGATAGTCGGCGTCGACAGTACCGGGCGAGTTCAGCACGGTGACGCCGTGCTTGGCCGCAAGGCCGGAGCGCGGCCGCACCTGGGCCTCGTGCCCGGGCGGTAAGGCAATCGCAAGCCCGGTCGGCACCAGCGCGTATTGGCCCGGCGCGAGCGTCATCGGCTCGCCCTCCGGCACCGCCGCCATCAGATCGAGGCCGGCGGCCTCTGCGGTCTGGTACGCCGGCAGGGCCAAGCCTTCCGCGTGCGGCAGGCGTTGCAGTTCGACCGTGACTTTGCTGCTCAAGAGGCCGGCTCCAACGATTTGTCGACGGATTTGTCGGTCACGCTTTTCACGATATGCGCGACCAGTTCGATGGCGACCTGTTCCTTGGTCATGACGGGCCAGGAATCAACTGTGAGCTCGCCGTTGTTCTCGGCATTCTTGCTGATGAGATGCACGGTGTTGCGGTCGCCGCCCATCACGCCTGATGCAGGCGAGACGTCGTTGGCGACGATCCAGTCGCAGCCCTTGCGCGCGAGTTTCGACTTCGCGTTGTCGATGAGATGCTCGGTCTCGGCGGCGAAGCCGATCACCAGCGGCGGACGTTTGTCGGCGAGCTTCGAGATCGTGGCGAGGATGTCGGGGTTTTCGACCAATTGAAGCGGCGGCATGCCGGCCGCGGTCTTCTTCAGCTTCTGCTCGCCCTCGACGGCAACGCGCCAGTCGGCGACGGCGGCAGCGAAGATCGCGATGTCGGCGGGAAGCGCCGATTGCACCTGCTCCAGCATCTGCCGCGCCGATTCCACGTGCTTCACGGTGACGCCGGCGGGATCGTCGAGATCCACAGGGCCGCTCACCAGGATCACTTCCGCGCCCGCGGCTTGCGCTGCGGCAGCAATGGCAAAACCCTGCTTGCCGGAGGAGCGGTTGGCGATATAGCGCACCGGATCGATCGGCTCGTGCGTGGGGCCCGCGGTGATCAGCACGCGCTTGCCGGCGAGCGGCCGCGGCAGCGGCGGCCGTAGCAGTTTCTCGGCAGCATTGGCGATCTCGATTGCTTCCGACATGCGGCCGACGCCGGCTTCGCCCGCTTCCGCCATCTCGCCGGAATTGGGGCCGATCAGCAGCACGCCATCGCGCTGAAGCTGCGCGACGTTGCGGCGGGTCGCGGCGTTGTTCCACATCAGCGGATTCATGGCCGGCGCCAGAAGTATCTTGCGGTTGGTCGCGAGCAGGATGGCGCTGGCGAGATCGTCGGCATGGCCGTTTGCCATCTTCGCCATCAGATCGGCGGTCGCCGGTGCCACCACGATCAGGTCGCAGTCGCGCGCCAGGCGGATATGGCCGGCGTCGAACTCGCTCTGGGGATCGAACAGATCAATATAGACGCGCTCATGGGAGAGCGCGCTGACCGAGAGCGGCGTGACGAATTGCTCGGCCGCCTTGGTCAGTACGCAGCGCACCTCGATGCGCCGTTCCTTCAGCCTGCGGATCAGGTCGAGCGATTTGAAGGCCGCGATCCCGCCGCCGATAATGAGGGTGACGCTGGCCTCGGGGACGGCGCTGGAGCGCACGGGCGCCGGCGCGGGAGATGCCTCGGGCGGCGCCGAGAACGGCGTCAGCGGCTCCTCACGGCCCTCGATCAGCTCCCGCAGGATGACCCGGACCTCTTCCTCGACCGACCTGTGATTCCTGGCCGAGCGCAGCCGCAGATAGGCTTTGACGGTGTCGTCGAGCTTACGGATGGTCAGGCTTGCCATGACGCCCTCCAGCACGGAATGATAGCGATGCTATCATTAGCGTGATTGCAATGCAATCACATGCGCAACAGGGCGACGAGAATGCCGATGGAGGCGGCAGCGATGACGCAGAGCGCGATTGTGCTGACACGGGCTTTCTTGGCCTCCTTGCGACCCAAGGCCTCGATCGTGTCCGGCGACAGGAAGTGACCCTCGCGAGTCATGTCTTCCATCTGCTCCAGCACGGTGACGGCGCGGTTCGCGATCTCGGGTAGTTTCGAAAGCAGGTGACCCAGCACACCGGCGCCGGACATCGCGCCCTGGATACGGCCGACAGGTCCGAGATTGCGCTCGATCCATTCGCGGACGACGGGATCGGCGACCTTCCAGATGTCGAGCCTGGGATCGAAGCCGCGCGCCACACCCTCGACCACCACCATGGTCTTCTGCAGCAGGATCAGCTCGGGCCGCGTCGTCATGTCGAACAGGCCGGTGACCTCGAGCAGCAGCGTGAGCAGGCGCGCCATCGAGATCTCCTCGGCGGTGCGGTTGTGGATCGGTTCGCCGATGGCGCGGATCGCTTGCGCGAAATTCTCGACCGAGTGATGCGAGGGTACATAGCCCGCCTCGAAATGCACTTCGGCGACGCGTCGATAGTCGCGGGTGATGAAGCCGAGCAGGATTTCCGCGAGGAAGCGCCGCTCCTTCATGCCGAGCCGGCCCATGATGCCGAAATCGACCGCGACGAGGCGGCCGGCGTCATCGAGGAACAGATTGCCCGGATGCATGTCGGCGTGAAAGAAGCCGTCGCGCAGCGCGTGGCGCAGAAAGCTCTGGATCACCTTGCGGCCGAGATCGGGCAGATCGACCTGCGCCTCTTCCAGGCGCTTGTGATCGTTCAGCGCGATGCCGTCGATCCACTCCATCGTCAGCACGTTGTGCGTGGTGCGGTCCCAGTCGACATCAGGTACGCGGAAATCAGGATCGCCTTCCGTATTCTCCGCCATCTCCGACAGCGCGGCCGCTTCAAGCCGCAAATCCATCTCCATCGCGACCGAGCGCGACATGGTGTTGATGACCTCGACGAGGCGCAGCCGCCGTGCCTCGGCCGAATAGGCTTCGGCCTTGTGCGCGACGTAGAAGAAATCGGAGAGGTCGCGGCGGAAGCGCGAGGCCACGTTGGGCCTGAGCACCTTGACCGCCACTGCCTTGCGGATGCCGTCACGCATCACTTCGCCACGATGCACCTGCGCAATCGAGGCGGCCGCCACCGGCGGGCCGAATGTGACGAAAATATCCTTCAGCGGCCGCTCCAGCGACGTCGCGATCGCGGCTTCCGCCTCGGCTTGCGAAAACGGCGGCAGGCGATCCTGCAGGCTTTCGAGGTCGCGGGCCATGTTGAAGCCGACGACGTCGGGGCGCGTTGCGAGGAACTGGCCGAGCTTGAGATAGGCCGGGCCCATGCGCGTCAACGCGCGCGAGAGCCGCGGTCCCTGCTTGACGCCGCGGCGTTCGACGAGACGCGCCAGCTTCAGCGCAAGCTGACCGGGCGGCGGCACCAGGCTCGGGTCGACGGCGCCGAACACGCCCTCGCGCGCAAACACGAACGCAGCGCGGATCAGGCGCGTGATGTGGGTGATGGCAGAAATCACAAACGCCAGCCCGAATGCAGTGCGACGATGCCGCCGGTCAGGGTCTGCCAGCTGACGCGGGAGAAGCCGGCCTCGCGAATCATGTCGGCGAAGGCGTTGGGCTTGGGAAACTTGCGGATCGATTCGACGAGATACTGATACGACTCGGCATCGCCAGTGACCATGCGTCCGAGCGGCGGGATCACCTTGAACGAGAACAGATCATAGAGCTTGTCGAGCCCGGGCACCTCGACCGTGGAGAATTCCAGGCAGAGAAAACGGCTGCCGGGCTTGAGCACGCGATAGGCCTCGCGCAGCGCCTTGTCGATTTGGGGCACGTTGCGAATGCCGAAAGCGATCGTATATGCGTCGAAGCTGCGGTCGGCGAAGGCCAGCGCTTCGGCATTGCCTTCGACGAAATCGACCTGGCTCTCGAGATGACGCTTGGCGGCGCGCTCGCGGCCCACGGCGAGCATGTCGGAATTGATGTCGCAGACGGTGGCGTGGAAGCCGGGGCCCGCCGCCTTGGCGGCCCTGAACGAGATGTCACCGGTGCCGCCGGCCACGTCGAGCAGCGCGAACGGCCGGTCGCCGCGGGGCGGGTCGAGCGTGTTGATCATAATGTCCTTCCAGACCCGGTGCAGGCCGCCGGACATCAAATCGTTCATCAAATCATAGCGCGACGCCACGCTGTGAAACACATCGTTCACCAGCGTCTGCTTGTCCCCCAGGGGAACGTCTTTGAAGCCAAAATGCGTAGTTTCGCCCGGCCGATCCATTACTCTACTCCACTGGGCGGACCATAGCCCGCCCGCCGCAATGGCGCTATCACACCGCCCTCATAAGGTGAATGCCTGACCATGCCTGAATTGCCCGAAGTCGAGACCGTCCGCCGCGGCCTTCAGCCCGTCATGGAGGGTGCGAAAATCATGGTCGCGGAGGCCCGCAGGCCCGATTTGCGCTTTCCGTTCCAGCCCGATTTCGTGGCCCGGCTGCAGGGACAGATCGTCACGGGGCTCGGCCGACGTGCAAAATATCTCATGGCCGATCTCGGCTCCGGCGACGTGCTGCTGATGCATCTGGGCATGTCGGGCTCGTTCCGCGTCATCAAGCCGGACAACGAGGCGGTATCAGGCGAGTTTCACTATCCCAAGGGGAAGGACTCCGCGCACGACCACGTGCTGTTTCGGATGTCCTCGGGCGCCGACATCGTCTTCAACGATCCCAGGCGCTTCGGTTACATGAAAGTGATCGCGCGCAGTGCGCTCGAGGACGAGCCGCTGCTGCGCGGCCTCGGCCCCGAGCCGCTCGGCAACGAGTTCGACGCCGCGATGCTGGCGCGCGCCTGCCAGGACAAGGCTACCAGCCTGAAAGCCGCGCTGCTCGACCAGCGCGTCGTCGCCGGCCTCGGCAACATCTATGTCTGCGAAGCCCTGCACCGCTCGCATTTGTCGCCGCGCCGCATCGCCGCGACGCTCTCGACCAAGAAGGGCGAAGCCACGGATCATGCCAAGCGACTGGTCGGCGCCATCCACACCGTGCTCAACGACGCCATCAAGGCCGGCGGCTCGTCGCTGCGCGATCATCGCCAGACCTCCGGCGAGCTCGGCTATTTCCAGCACTCCTTCAACGTCTATGACCGCGAAGGCGAGACATGCACGACGCCGCGCTGCGGCGGCACCATCAAGCGCTTCACCCAGAACGGGCGATCGACGTTCTGGTGTCCGAAATGTCAGAAGTGAAGATCGGGCCTGCCGCCGACAGGTCGTGAGTCTCGGCGAAGACGACGGCCCCACCACGTCATTGCGCTCGCAATGACGGGATAGAGCGCCGTCGCTCGCGAACAGCCATTTTGCCCGACAAGTCAGACATCTGCGTGCCGTCGCCGCGATAACTCGGCTGGACGCGGTCCTACTGTGCATGGGGTTGTTTTCGAGATTTTGGCCGGGGCCGCGTTCGTTCCCGCCTGAAACGCGAAGCGAAGCAATCCGGCCGGGCTGGTGGCCGGATTGCTTCGTCGCTTGGGCTCATTCACCGGATGGCGAAGAGCCCGTCTGGACCTTGAGCGATCGCCCCGCTCAGGACGCCAGAACCGTAGTCTCGTCCGCCGAAAGCTCGGTGGCGGCATGCAGCACTCCGTCCGCCGCCGACATGACCTGATCGATCAGGAGATTGCCGGCGGAGAGCTCGAGGCGGGTCTCGATCCAGCGCCAGAGGCCGCGCACCTCCTCGGTCGACTTGCCGTTCGGCGCGAACTCGCTGACGGCGAGGCCCGAGGCGAGCGAGTCCTGGTGGTCGTTGCGCATCACGATCAGCGGGCGGGCGAGCACGTCAGTGAGATCGAGGGCGGCTTCCTCGGCGAGCGCGCTCGCCGCGTTGTCGATGCGCTGGCCGCGGATCGGCGTCTGGTTCAGCACGAAGCTGTAGGGGCGCTTCCAGGCGCGCGCGACGCTGACGGTGGAGACGGTGGCCTCGATGTCGGCGACGCTCGGGCGGGCCGGGATCAGGCAGAGGTCGGAGTGGCGGATCGCGGCGGTGGTGGCGGCGGACAGGCCGGCCGCGGTGTCGACGATCGCGAGCTGGAGGCCGCTGTCGGCCAGCATGTTCAGCCGCGGCGCGAAATCGGCGGCGTGATAGATCGGCTCGACGACGACATCGTCATTGTTGCGGCGGCGCGCCCAGTTGGACAGGGTGCCCTGCGGGTCGGTCTCGATCAGGCGGACGGTGAAGCCGGCCTGCTTTGCAGCCAGCGCGAGGCCGATGGCGAGGGTGCTCTTGCCACTGCCGCCCTTTTGGGTGGCGAGTACGATCGTGTGCATGGAGAGTTGAATCCTTTGGAGTGCTTGGGTCTGGGATAACGCCACGCGAACGTGCATCGCTTTTTCGATGCTGAGCTCTTCTCGCTCAGGACGTGCCTTGCCCGATCCAAAGGGGGGACCGCGGATGTCCGAATCAACGCTAACGATGATGGCAGAATCAGGAATGCCAGCTAATCCGTACCATTACTGGACCCGTAATCCTGCGTGTGATGTGCTCGCTATCGTGAACAAGAAGGACATCAGGCATGGGCGGAAACTGGCGCGACCGGACGGCGACGAGCTTTGAATGTCAGAAGATGCCGGCGGTGTCGAGCCGCGGCATGGTCGTGAGCAACCACCCGCTGGCGTCCAGCGCCGGCGCCGAGATGCTGGCGGCCGGCGGCAACGCTGTCGATGCGGCGATCGCCACACTGTTCACGCTGACCGTGGTCGAGCCGATGATGGTCGGCATCATCGGGGGCGGCATGGCGCATATCCGCCTCGCCGACGGCAGCCACCGCATCATCGACGGCCAAAGCACCGTGCCCGCTTCCGTGCGCGACACCACCTACATTTCGAAGCCGGGCTCGGCTCACGACGTGTTCGATACCGTCGGCAACGAGAATTTGAACGGGCCGAAAGCGGTCGCGACGCCGGGCTCGCTGAAAGCCTGGTGCGAGACGCTGCAAAGGTTCGGCACCATGAGCCTCGCCGACGTCATGCAGCCCGCGATCAAGCACGCCGCGCGCGGCTATGCGGCGACGCCCTATCTGCACGAATGCATCAGCGAGAGCGCCGCCACGATGCGCCAGGACAAGCCGATCGCGGCAATCTATTTGCCCGATGGCGAGCCGCTCAAGGTCGGCGAGCGCGTGGTGCAGGCAGAATATGCCGAGACCCTGCGCCACATCGCCGAGCATGGCGAGAAGGCTCTTTACGACGGGCCGCTCGGCGACATCCTGGTCGATTACATGGAGAAGTCGGGCGGCTTCATCCGCCGCAATGATCTGACGAGCTACAAGACGGTCGAGCGGCAGCCGATCCGCGCCGACTATCGCGGCTGGACCATTTTGGGCCCGCCGCCGCCCGCGGCCTCCGGCGTCCACATCGCGCAGATGCTGAATATTCTCGAAGGTTACGACATCGGCGGCCTCGGCTTCGGTACATCGGAGACCATTCACTACCTCGCCGAAGTCCTCAAAATCGCTTTCGCCGATCGCGCCGCGGCCAGCGGCGATCCTGATTATGTCGGCGTGCCCGTGGAGAAGCTGACCTCGAAGGCCTATGCCGAGGAGCGCCGTCGCGCCATCGATTCGGCGCGTGCGCAGGCTTTTGGCGCCGGTGTGACGCAACTCGAAAGCGCGCACACCACGCACATGACGGCGGCGGACAGTTTCGGCAATGTGGTTGCGACGACGCAGACCATCAACAATCTGTTCGGCGCCAAGATCATGATCCCGGGCTTAGGAGCCATCGCCAATAATTACATGAACCTGTTCGACCCGCGTCCCGGCCATGCGTTGTCGCTGGCGCCGGGCAAGCGCGTGACGACCTCGATGTCGCCGATGATGGCGCTGTGCGGCGGCAAGCTGCGCTATGCGCTCGGCCTGCCCGGGGGCAAGCGCATCTTTCCGAGCGCGATGCAGGCGCTGGTCAATTTGATCGATCACGGCATGACGTTGCAGGAAGCGGTCGAAGCGCCCCGCGTCTGGACCGAAGGCAATGCGCTCGAGGTCGAACAGGCTGTGCCGGCAGCGGTGCGCTCAAAACTTACGGCGCTCGGACACAAGGTCCAGCCCGTCGCGACCGTCGCCGGCGGCATGAACGGCATCGCCTTCCACGACGACGGCACCATGACCGGCGCCGCCTGCTGGCGCGCGGATGGCACGCCGGTCGGGATCTCCGGCGGGCTTGCGAAGACTGGTGTACGATTCAGGTTGAGCTAGTCTCGTGCCCCGGACGCAGCGCAGCACCCCCGGCGATGCGAAGCATCGTCCGGTGTGATGCGCTGCTGAGCCGGGGCCCAGAATCTTCGTGCACCGACCCTGAAGTGGCATGGGTCCCGGCTCTGCGCGGCGTCACTGCGTGCCGCAGTGCGTCCGGGACAAGCGAGTTACTTCCGCACGCAGATCACGCGCACGACGGCGGCCTTCGCGTCGGTCGACGTGCCATTCGCGGTGACGGCATTCGCTTTCAGGAAATCGCGCACCGTCTCCGCGGAAACCATCACCGCCTGTGATGCCGGCAAAGTCGTCGCGGGGCCTGCAACCATCGCCGGCTTCAGCAGCGCGATGCCCGCGAACTTTCCATCGCCGTCAATCGCAGGGCTGCCTGAGAAGCCGACGGCGGGTGGCGGCGTCAGCGCGGAATCGCTCGCCGTGACCGGCACCAGCGCGCCCTTGACGCTCGACACGCCGGCTGCGCCGCCCTGGCTCTGCGGATCGGCGATACCGACGACATCGACGCCAGTCTTCGCCGCGCCGCTCGCGAGGCTGAGCGGCTTCAGGCCGCGGGCGCCATAGATGTGCAGCAGCGCGAGATCGTGCTCCTTGTCCTCGGCGAGGCGGTCGGCATTGCCGTAGCCGCCGATCGTGATGGCGAGGCAGGAATCGGTGACGAGACGGTCCGCCAGAATCGCGCCGTCCTCGCTGACGATAATGCCGGTGCCGTATTCGACGGTCTTGCGCGGCGGCGGTCCGGCTTGCGGCCCCGAGGGAAACGCACTGAACGCGCTCGACATCGCGATCACGACGGGCTCGACCGTGTTCTCCATGGCCTGGTCATAGAGGATCGTCATGATGCGGACCTCGTCGCCCTTGAAGGTGCCGCGCACGTAGAATTTCTTCAGGCCCTGCAAGCCCGACATCACGAAGAAGTCGGGCTTCACCACGGTGTAATCGACCTTGCGACCGGCCGGCTCTTTCCTCTCGGTGTCAGCGAGTTTTGCGGTGGTCGGGTTCGCCTCCTTGCGGCGGCTCAGCAGCACCTGCACCGTGCCGGTCGGCGAAGTCCATTTCGAGCCGTTGGCGTCGGTCGCTTGATTTGGCACCAGCTTACCGGGAATGCCGAGCCGCGCGCCGCTGGTCATCTCCGTTACGATTTTCCAGCCGACGCTGTCCTGCTTGCGCCGTGCGGTCTCGGCGAGCGCGGCGCGCTCCTGCGGATTGAGCACGCCGGTCGGCTTGCCGCCCTTGGCCTTCTGGTAGTCCTTGATGGCGTCGACCATGCGCGAGCTGACGTCGCCGGTGATGGCGCCGTTATATTGGCCCACCCAGGCGAGGTCGGACTGGAGCGACAGCCGCTCGGCCTGCGCCATCGCGTCGGCCGTTTCCGACGGCGTTTGCAGCGCGGGCGGCTTGATCGGAACGGTCTGGACCACTTTCGGCTTGGAGCCGGGGAGCTGCGGCGTCGTCATCTGGGCGCTGGCGCCTGTGGCGGACGCCAACATCAGTGTTGCCGCAAGCATCGATCTCATGACAAATCCAGCCAGCCCATTGAACGCACAGCCATTGAAGCACATCTCGTTGGTCGCGAACAATGTTGCGGTGGTTCAGGAGTAACAGACAGTGTTGAGCCCGGACGAACTCGAGCGCTATGCCCGCCATATCGTGCTGCGCGATGTCGGCGGACCGGGCCAGGCTGCGCTGAAGCGAGCCTCGGTGCTGGTGATCGGCGCCGGCGGGCTCGGCGCGCCGGCGCTGATGTATCTGGCTGCCGCCGGCGTCGGTACGCTGGGCGTGGTCGATGACGACGTGGTGTCGCTGTCCAACCTGCAGCGCCAGGTGATCCACACCACGCCCGATATCGGCCGGCACAAGGTCGAGAGCGCGGCCGAACGGATCGCAGCCCTCAATCCGCATGTCTCCTTCGTCGGCCATGCCACCTGGCTCAACGCCGACAATGCGCTTGCGCTGATCGGCGATTACGATCTGGTGCTCGACGGTTCCGACAATTTCTCGACGCGCTATCTGACCTCCGATGCCTGCTTCTTCGCGAAGCGGCCGCTGATCACGGCGGCGCTCGGCACGTTTGATGGCTCGCTCACCACCATCCGCGCGCATGAGACGAACGAGCAGGGCGAATTCAACCCGACCTATCGCTGCCTGTTTCCGGAAGCGCCGCCGCCCGGCACCGTACCGGCCTGCGCGGAAGCTGGCGTCATGGGTGCGCTCGCGGGCGTGATGGGCTCGATGATGGCGCTGGAGGCGATCCGCGAGATCGTCGGTTTCGGCGAGGGCCTGGTCGGCCGTCTCCTGATGATCGACGCGCGCGCGATGCGCTTCGAAACGTTGCGCTATGGGCGCGATCCGGCCAATCCGCTCAATGGCGACGGGCCGGTGATGTCGGATCTCAGCGTCCATCGCACCTGAGTGCGATCAGTTCTCGCGCCTTACAGCATGCTCGGCAGGACGCGGTCCGGCGGCTTGTGGGCGTCGAGGAAGGTGCGGATGTTGATGATGACCTTCTCGCCCATCTCGACGCGGCCCTCGATCGTGGCCGAGCCCATATGCGGCATCAGGATCACCTTGCCGGCCTTTGCAAGCCGCACCAGCTTCGGATTGACCGCCGGCTCGTGCTCGTAGACGTCGAGCCCGGCGCCGCCGATCTCGCCGCCCTCGATCAACTTGATCAGCGTGTCCTCGTCGGTCACTTCGCCGCGCGCGGTATTGACGATGTAGGCATCCTTGCGGATCAGCTTCAGCCGTCGCGCGGACAGCAGATGATAGGTCGCCGGCGTGTGCGGACAGTTCACCGAGATGATGTCCATCCGCGCCAGCATCTGGTCGAGGCTTTCCCAATAGGTCGCGCCAAGCTCTTCGGCGATCTTCGGGGCGACGGGACGGCGGTTGTGATAGTGGATCTGGAGGCCGAAGGCGCGGGCGCGGCGCGCGACCGCCTGGCCGATGCGGCCCATGCCGACGATGCCGAGGCGTTTTCCCCCGATGCGGTGGCCCAGCATCCAGGTCGGCGACCAGCCGGCCCAGGGTTTTCCTTCCGTCAGCACCGAGGCGCCTTCGATCATCCGGCGCGGCACGGCCAGGATCAGCGCCATGGTCATGTCGGCGGTGTCTTCGGTCAGGACCTTCGGCGTGTTGGTGACGGTGATGCCGCGGGCATGTGCGGCCTCGACGTCGATATTGTCGACGCCATTGCCGAAATTGGCGATCAGCTTCAGCTTGCAGTCGGGCTGGTTGACGACGTCGGCGCTGATATGATCGGTCACCGTTGGAACCAGGATGTCGGCGGTGCGGGCGGCCTCCGCGATCTGCTCGGCCGACATCGGCGTGTCGTCGAGATTGATGCGTGCGTCGAACAGCTCGCGCATCCGGGTCTCGATCGAGTCCGGCAGCTTGCGCGTCACGACGACGAGGGGCTTTTTCTTCACCGACATGTCCTGCCCTCATGAGGCGTTGCAGGCCGCCTTTGTCGCCAATGGCCGGCTGTTGAGGCCTCATTAACCCGGTTGTTCGACACTGCTTTTGCCGTGTCGTCCCCGGCGTTTCCTTCAAGCTATCACCCCGCTTTCCGACCGGAAAATCGGGGCAAACTGGTTGTTCAGATGTCCGTCCTCTCTAGCAGAAGGCCGGGCCAAGACAAGAACCAGGGCTGGCGCTTCGGGAACACCCGCGTGGGGCGGGAGAGGGGGCGTACGCGGCAGGTTTTGGAATTTGGGGTGAGGACCCGGTTCAGCCGGGACTTCGACAGGAGACGGGTTGATGGCGTTGGGGCGTTTTTGTTCGGTGATGGCGCTCGTTTGCACCTGGTGGAGCGCTTCGGTCGGCCCCTCGCACTCGGCCAAGGACCCCACACCCCAGACCGCCAGCGGTCTGCCGGTGCCGCGCTATGTCAGTCTCAAATCGGATCACGTCAACGTCCGCGCCGGCCCCACCAAGGACAATGACGTGGCCTGGGTCTACACCCGCGCCGGCCTGCCGGTCGAAATCACCGCCGAGTTCGAGAACTGGCGCCGGGTACGCGATTCCGAAGGTGCTGAGGGTTGGGTCTATCACTCCTTGCTGTCGGGCCGCCGCACTGCGGTAGTCACCATGAAGAACAAGGCCGAGCTCGCGCCGATCTATGACCGCGCCGATCCCGACAGCGCAGTGGCCGCAAAGCTCCAGGCCGGCGTCGTGACGTCAGTGAAAAAATGCAACACCAGCTGGTGCCACGTCACCGGCAACGGCTTTGACGGCTGGATCCAGCAGGAACGCCTCTGGGGCGTCTACGCGGACGAGCAGGTGAATTGACGCCGTAGGCTGAAGCCCGAGCTACTGCCGTCATGCCCGGGCTTGTCCCGCCTGCGCGGCCGAAGCCGCTTCGGCGAGGCGAAGGCCCGGGCATCCGCGTACTTCGCTAGCCCCGAGAACGTGGATGGCCGGGACAAGCCCGGCCATGGTGATCTCAGTTCGATTCTAGGGTGATCTCAGCGCTTCTTGCGCAGCCGCACGACCATGTCGATGCGCGCGATCTCGTATCCCTCCGGCACCTCCGGCATCTTGGACAGCTCCAGATGCGGGTCCTCGATATCGACCAGCTCGTGGCTGTTCTCGAGGTAGTAATGGTGGTGGGTGGTGACGTTGGTGTCGAAATAGGTCTTGGTGCCGTCGACGCTGACCTGGCGCAGCAGGCCTGCATCGGTCAGCTGGTTCAGCGTGTTGTAGACGGTCGCGAGCGAGACCGGGACCTTGGCCAGCGTCGCTTCCTCATAGAGCATTTCAGCCGTGAGATGGCGCGCACCCTTGCCGAACAGCAGCCAGCCCAGCGCCATGCGCTGACGCGTCGGGCGCAAGCCGGCAGATTGGAGCATTTCGTTGACGTCGTGCCAGGGGCAGCCGGTCAGGGCCGGCTGGCGGCCGGACAGAAGGGCCGCATGGGCATCTTCGTCGTGACGGATCGCGTTGTTTTCGCTCATTTCCAGAATTCGGGCACGCGTGAACACTATCTACCTGCAATATATGGACAGATAGATGCAGATGCAAGTTTCTCGCAACTAGAGTGGTTCTAATCAGCTCAGGAACCCACCCGAAGCTCCGTCATTTTACCTTCATGGGACGGCTTTGCTACCCGAAAAGGCCTGTGTTAGAGAGCGCGCGGTTCCGCCCAACCGATTTTGGCGCGGCCAGGCATTGGGACCCGGCGCGCGGTCGATCCGGCTCTCGGTATCGGCGCCTGAGGACGGCAATTGGTGTTGCCTTCCGAGCAGGACGGGGCCCATTTTTGCCAGAAACGCCGCTCAATCGGGGTTCAAACAGAGGCTTCCGCATGCTGAACAGGCGCAACGGTTACGAATACGAAGACTTGCTGGCATGTGCCCGCGGTGAGATGTTCGGCCCCGGCAACGCGCAATTGCCGCTGCCGCCGATGCTGATGTTCGACCGCATCACGGAAATCAACGACAATGGCGGCGAATTCGGCAAGGGCCTGGTGCGCGCCGAGCTCGACGTGAAGGCCGACCTCTGGTTCTTCGGCTGCCACTTCAAGAACGATCCGGTGATGCCGGGTTGCCTCGGCCTCGATGCGCTGTGGCAAATGGTCGGCTTTTATCTGGGCTGGGTCGGTGGCGAAGGTCGCGGCCGTGCGCTTGGCCTCAGCGAATTGAAGTTCGGCGGCCAGGTGCTGCCCGAGGCTCGCAAGGTTGTGTACAACGTCGATATCAAGCGCGTGATGCGTTCAAAGCTGGTGCTCGGCATTGCCGACGGATGGCTTTCGGTCGACGACCAGATTATTTATCGCGCCAAGGATCTGAAGGTCGGCCTGTTCAAGCAAGGCACGAGCCTGGGCTAAGCGCATCACCAAGAAGACAACGATTTAGGCGAGGCTGTCATGAGGCGGGTTGTGGTCACCGGGATGGGTATCGTCTCGTCGATCGGAAACAACACCCAGGAAGTGCTTGCAAGCCTTCACGAGGCGAAGTCGGGCATTTCGCGGGCCGAGAAATATGCCGAGCTCGGTTTCCGGTCGCAGGTGCAAGGTGCGCCCACGCTCGATCCTTCCACGGTCGTCGACCGCCGTGCGATGCGTTTCCTCGGTCAGGGCGCTGCGTGGAATCACATCGCAATGGAACAGGCGATCCAGGACTCCGGTCTGTCGCCTGATGAAGTCTCCAACATTCGCACCGGTATCATCATGGGCTCCGGCGGCCCGTCCGCTCGCACCATCGTCGAAGCTGCCGACATCACCCGCACCAAGGGACCGAAGCGCGTCGGTCCGTTTGCCGTGCCAAAGGCGATGTCGTCCACGGCGTCGGCGACGCTTGCGACCTGGTTCAAGATCAAGGGCGTGAACTACTCGATCTCCTCGGCCTGCGCGACGTCGAACCACTGCGTCGGCAATGCCTATGAAACGATCCAGATCGGCAAGCAGGACGTCATCTTCGCCGGCGGCTGCGAGGAGCTCGACTGGTCGCTGTCGGTGCTGTTCGATGCCATGGGCGCGATGTCCTCGAAGTACAACGACACGCCCGCCACTGCCTCGCGTCCCTACGACGTCAATCGCGACGGTTTTGTCATTGCCGGCGGCGCCGGCGTGCTGGTGCTGGAAGAGCTCGAGCATGCCAGGGCGCGCGGCGCGCGGATCTATGGCGAGATCGTCGGCTATGGCGCGACCTCGGACGGCTACGACATGGTCGCGCCGTCGGGCGAAGGTGCCGAGCGCTGCATGCGCATGGCGATGTCGACGGTGAAGACCAAGGTCGACTACATCAACCCGCATGCGACTTCGACGCCGGCCGGCGACCCGCCGGAAATCGACGCGCTCCGTCGCGTGTTCGGCGCCGGCGAAAAGTGCCCGCCGATCTCGGCGACCAAGGCGCTGACCGGCCATTCGCTGGGGGCGACCGGCGTGCAGGAGGCGATCTACTCGCTGCTGATGATGAACAACGGCTTCATCTGCGAGAGCGCGCACATCCAGGAGCTCGATCCTGTGTTCGCCGACATGCCGATCGTGCGCAAGCGCATCGACAACGTCAAAATCGGCACCGTGCTGTCGAATTCGTTCGGCTTCGGCGGCACCAACGCCACGCTGGTGTTTAGCCGGATGGACGTGTGACGGCCAGCTCGCTGTCATGCCCCGGCTTGACCGCAGGGCTATCGCATGTGACCGATAAGGCTGAGAAGGAATTCGTCTTCCCAGCCTGCTCGTTTGACCTTCTGTCGCATGGAGATGCGGGCGGGGTGGGCTCGAATGAGATTGATTGCAGCTCGCCGCAAGATCGCGAAGTTCTCGGGGCCGTTGTTTTTTCTGGTTCGGCAAGCGTCTTCGCCAAAGACGACATCGAGCACCCAGTGCAACTGATTCTCGATGCTCCAATGGCCTCGGACGACCTGCAACAATCGTCTTGCGGGCAGGTATTTGGACAACAAGTAATATCGCACGGACGGCTTGCCGGCGGGTTTGCCATGCAGTCGGCGGCGCGAAGTGATGCGAGCCACGGCCGCCACTCCGGGAAAGCGGTTTGTCGTACCCAGACTGATGTTGCGCATGACGGTGGCGCGCCGGGATTCGCATCGATCGTGCGTGCTCGGCTCGCGTCGTTGAGCCACGCTGCGCTTGCCCGAGCGGGCAAAGCAGCGCTCGACCTCCGCGAACAGTTTGCTTTGATTTTCCTTGAGAGCCAGCACGTAGTGGGCGCCACGCTCGAGCACCTTCTTGGCGAAGGGACGATTGCAATGCAGGGCGTCGGCAGTGACGATGCAGCCTTCGAGCGAAAGCATTTGCAGCACATCCAGGGCACCTTGGGCCTCGTTGCGGCCTGGCGCCTTGCATGCAGCCAGGGCCATGCGGGCTTCGGTTGCAAAGACATTGACCATGTGCAGTGGCGTGGCGCTGCGACCGCGTTCGTAAGCTCCTCGAACAGCTTTGCCATCGACTGCCACCACGCCGGTGAGCTTGATCCCGTTGGCCTCTGCGAATGCTGCCATAAAGCTTCGGAAGGCCTGTTCGAAAGCCCCCGGATCGAGCGCGTTGAAGACCCGGCTGAACGTATCGTGACTGGGGATTCCGTGCTCCAACCGAAGGAATTGCCGCAACAGCTTTTCCTTGGACGACGCGAAAACCTCCATATCCGTCGCGCCCTGTCCTCCGCACAACACCGTTGCCAGCGCGATGACGATGAGGTCCAGCAGGTCGTGCAGTGCGTTGGGTGCACGCGGATCTGGCAACGTACTGAAGATACTGCGAATCTTGCGCATAGGACCCCCACGCCGAATCGGGAGTCCTCTTCAGAATCCATATCGCTGGCCCGCGCAATACCACCCTCAAACCCACATGCGATTCCCCTGGGCTTGACCGGGGCATCCAGTACGCCGTGGCCTCTCGATTCAATTGCTGCTGTCTCTGGAATACTGGATCGCCCGGTCAAGCCGGGCGATGACACCGAAATCATGGGAGCCGCTAGGCAATGGAAGGTTTGATGAACGGCAAGCGCGGTCTGATCATGGGCATCGCCAATGATCATTCGATCGCCTGGGGCATGGCGAAGACGCTGCATGCTCACGGCGCCGAGCTTGCCTTCACCTTCCAGGGCGAGTCGCTCGGCAAGCGCGTCAAGCCGCTGGCGGAATCGCTTGGCGTGGAGCTGGTGCTGCCGTGCGACGTCGAGGACATCGCCAGCGTCGATGCGACCTTCGCTGCGCTGCGTGAGAAGTGGGGCAAACTCGATTTCGTCATCCACGCGATCGGCTTCGCCGACAAGAACGAGCTGAAGGGCCGCTACGCCGACACCAGCCGCGAGAACTTTTCGCGTACCATGGTGATTTCCTGCTTCTCGTTTACCGAGGTGGCAAAACGCGCGGCCGAGCTGATGACGGACGGTGGCAGCATGATCACGCTGACCTTCGGCGCCTCGGAGCGATCGATGCCGAACTACAACGTGATGGGCGTGGCCAAGGCGGCGCTGGAAGCCTCGGTGCGTTATCTCGCCTCCGATTTCGGACCGCACGGCATCCGCGTCAATGCGATCTCCGCCGGCCCCATCCGCACGCTGGCCGGCTCCGGCATCGGCGAGGCGCGGGCGATGTTCGCCTTCATGCAGAAGCATTCGCCGCTTCGCCGCGGCGTCACGCTCGACGAGCTCGGCGGTTCGGCGCTGTATCTGCTGTCCGATCTCTCCGGCGGCGTGACCGGCGAAATCCACTACGTCGATTCCGGCTACAACATCGTGCTGATGCCGCGGCCGGACGATTTGAAGGCGGACGGCTAACCCGCCGCGATCTTCTCCGCGCGCTGGAACGCCGGCCGCGCCATGCAGCGTGCGATGTAGGCATCGAAGGCCGGGCGCGACGGCACCATCTTGAACAGGCGCACCGCGAAATTCAAACCCGCGCCGATCGTGATGTCAGCCGCGGAAAACTCTTCGCCGAGAATCCACGGCCCCTTTTCGAGCGCCGCTTCCAGCACGTCGAACACTTGCGTCGCGCTGCCCCACGCGGCGGTCGAAGTCGGCACCTCGATCTTGGTGAAGATCTGGATGATCGCCGGCTCGATGCAGCTCGGCGAAAAGAACAGCCATTGCAGATAACGCGCGCGGCGCGGGTCGGTCACGGCTGGCGCGAGCTTCGTCTCCGGATAGCGGTCAGCAATATAGGCGCAGATCGCCGCGGCTTCGCCGAGCGCGGCGTCGCCATCGGCAAGCGCCGGCACCTTGCCCATCGGGTTGATCTTCAAATAGTCCGGCGCCTTCTGCGCGCCCGTCGAGATGTCGGTCAGCACGCGCTCATAGGGCAGCCCGCTCTCTTCCATCAGCCAGAGTGTCGAGAACGAACGGGAACGCGGCGACCAGTAGAGCTTGATCATGGTGGTAACCTTTCATCGTCGGAAGGCCAACAGCGCGCAATTCATGCCGCGTTTGCCGTTTATCCGCAACGCACTACGCCTAGGCAGACGGCAAGCGGTGTGAACGACATGTGGGTCAACGTTCTTTTGCGCCGCTTTGACGCGCTGCTGATCGAACCCCGAGCAAAAGCGGCAGCGTCTTGTCGAGGCTTTCGGTCAGCATGGCGCGCACGCCGTCGCGCAGTGCGGGATTTTCGGCGGCATCTTCAGGGCGCGTTGGAAACGATTCTGCAGGTAATTCGCGATAGGGGCCGCCGACTAGCCTGCCCAGAAGCCTCTGTACCACCAGGGAATGATGCAGGTTGATCAGCGCAGAGCTCTGTCTGACAACGGAGAAGTCGCGCCCGTCAAAAATGCGGATAAACGCCAGGGCATACAGAAAGATGCGACGCCCTAGCACCACATCCTGGTTGAGGATGCCGAAACCGCGGACCGTATAGTTCGATGTGCCGATAGGGCTGATTGAATTGAGGATCTGGATGTAGTGCCGGCAATTCGTTCCTTTCGCGACCTCGCGCATGTATCCGGACAGCTCCGCGTCGAGATCGCGAAACAACCTATCCTTCAATGTGTCCTTGGACTCATCGCGGGGAGGAAATTTCGCCGGGTTGTAGGGGATTCTCAGAACGGACACGCCGGCAGGGATCGCGGCGCGAGTCCGCGCGAAGATCAGATCCTTGAGCCCCCAGCCCGGGATCGGGACCACCACCTTCTTATACTGGTATATGGTGAGCCCGGTCGTCTGCACGGTGAATTCATCGCCGGTGGTGACCACGACACCGAAGTCGCACGAGCCACCGGCCACGGGCTTGCCCGTCGCTTCACGACCAGCAGCCGATTTGCTGTTGGCTTGCTTGACCGCCGGTCCTGCCGTCTGCGTCCCTCGTGTTTCCGATTTGGTCTGCGCCGAAGCAGATGTCGAAAAGCACCACAGGACAGCCGCAGTGACGACCACCCGAGCCAGAACGTCAAATGCGGCCAGCCGCAGGAAGCGGACCAGCGATATGCTTTGTCGCGTCCCGTCAGCAAGGGTGCTCACTCGCCCTTGATGTATGCGGGTAGATACTTGTCCAGCTGAGTCGTGAGCAGGCTGCGTGTGCTGTCACGCAGCAATGGATCTGACACGGGACGCTCTCCGCCGCGACCGGCTGTTGTGCAGCCGGCTTGGCCTTCGGCGCTGCCCGCTTGACCGCCGGCTTGGCCGGCGCCGCAGTCCGAGCGGGAGGCACGGCGGGTGTTGGAGGAGTTTGCGCGACTGCCGAGGTCCAAATGGACGAGAGCACGATCAGCGAGACAGCAATGCGGAGCATGGATTCCGGGAGATCAGAGGCAGGAGGTCGTCAGTCTCGCCACACTAGGTGGGGATCGTGACAACCGCAAGCTGCGGCCGGAGTTCGACGCCTACCGCGTGGGCCGCTTCCACCGGTAGTATTTCATCACGAACCCATTCGACGGCTCGACCTCTTCCTTCTCGAACACAAAGCCTTCGCGCTCATACCAGCGCCAGGCCTTCTCGTTCTCGCGGACGCAGCGCAGGGACATCTCGTCGGGCATCTGCGTGCGCGTGAAGGCGAGCAGCTTGCGACCGAGCGATTGGCCCTGGTAGGCGGGCCCGACGAAGAGCATGTCGAGATAGAGTTTTGGCAGATGCAGCGCCAGCATGGCGGCGATTGTGCCGAAATCGTCGGCGACGAACAGGGTCCAACCGTTTTCGATCTCGCGTCGGATGCGTGCACGCAGGTTCGCCAGCAGGAATTCGCTGACCTCGGCGAGACCGGTCGACACCCAGCTCTCCATCCAGACGCGGCCGATCTCGTCATATTCGTCGGTGCGGGCCGGGCGGATGATCAGATCTGACATAGCGGCTTCAAGCCTTTTGCCCGCGCGCGGCCTGCCGCGGTCGTGCCTTGCCGGCGGACAGGCACACCACCTCGGAGATTTGCAGGAGCTGGCGCGCCAGCGGGCTGGTCTTGCGCCAGACCATGCCGATGGTGCGCGAAGGCTCGGGATCGCGGAAGCGCGACAGCGAGACCGAGGCCGATCGCGTCTCCACCGACACGGCCATCTCCGGAATCAGCGTGACGCCGATGCCCGCGCTGACCATCTGGACCAGCGTCGACAGCGAATTTGCGTCCAGCATCTCGCGCGGCGGCGCCGACTGCATGTTGCAGAACGACAGCGCCTGGTCGCGGAAACAATGGCCCTCCTCTAACAGCAACAGCCGCATCTCGCGCATCATCTCGCGCGACGGCGCCGGGGTGCCCGCATCCGTACCCGGCCGCACCAGCAGGAATTTCTCCTCGAACAAGGCGACCTCGGTGAGCGAGGGCTCGGAGACCGGCAGGGCGACGATCGCGGTGTCGAGCCGGCCTTCGACCAGCTCCTGGATCAACCGCGGCGTCATCGTCTCGCGCACGCGGATGTCGAGCTCCGGATGCATCCGCGTGAGGTTCTTGGTGATCTTGGGCAGCAGGTACGGTGCGATGGTCGGGATCATGCCGATGCGCAGGCGCCCGGCAAAACGGTCCTGCGAGGCGCGGGCGAAATCGCCGAGTTCATCGACCGAACGCAGGATGTCACGGACGCGCTGCGCGAGCTCCTCGCCGAACCGGGTCAGCGCAACCTGCCGGGCGCTGCGCTCCAGCAGCAGCCCGCCGAGCGCCTCCTCGAGTTCCTTGATCTGCATCGACAGCGCCGGCTGCGAGATGGAACAAGACTCCGCGGCGCGGCCGAAATGACCATGGCGCGCCAATGCGTCGAAATAGCGCAGCTGGCGTAGCGTCAGATTGATCATCAGAAAATCCTATCGCAGCGATCACTAAAGTCAACTTCCCCTGATCGAACGCGGCGCTTACAGTGCCTCGACCTGGTCAATGGCGCGAGTGCGACGCCACCAGAGGAGGTATTCATGGACGACACTTCGAAGTGCCCGTTTTCGGGCGGCAAACGCGTGCCAGCGAACCGCGACTGGTGGCCCACCAATCTCAGCATCGAGATGCTGCACAAGAATTCCGGCCTGTCCGATCCGATGGGCGAGGCGTTCGACTACGCCAAGGAATTCAAGTCGCTCGACCTGAACGCGGTCATCAAGGACCTGACCGCCCTGATGACGGACTCGCAGGAATGGTGGCCCGCCGACTTCGGTCACTATGGCGGCCTCATGATCCGCATGGCCTGGCACAGCGCGGGCACCTACCGCATCACCGACGGCCGCGGCGGCGCCGGTGCCGGTCAGCAGCGCTTCGCTCCGCTCAACTCCTGGCCCGATAACGCCAATCTCGACAAGGCGCGCCGGCT
Organism: Bradyrhizobium guangzhouense; assembly: GCF_004114955.1. Taxonomy (NCBI): domain Bacteria; kingdom Pseudomonadati; phylum Pseudomonadota; class Alphaproteobacteria; order Hyphomicrobiales; family Nitrobacteraceae; genus Bradyrhizobium; species Bradyrhizobium guangzhouense. The sequence continues at coordinate 65,216 of NZ_CP030053.1, read as the reverse complement.
GCTTTGGCCGATCAAGCAGAAATACGGCCGCAAGATTTCCTGGGCCGATCTGATGGTGCTCGCCGGCAACGTCGCGCTGGAGTCGATGGGCTTCAAGACGTTTGGCTTCGCCGGCGGTCGCGCCGACGTCTGGGAGCCGGAAGAGCTCTATTGGGGTCCGGAAGGCACCTGGCTGGGCGATGAGCGCTACAGCGGCGAGCGTCAGCTCGCCGAGCCGCTCGGTGCGGTGCAGATGGGCCTCATCTACGTCAATCCGGAAGGCCCGAACGGCAAGCCGGATCCGGTCGCCGCGGCCAAGGACATCCGCGAGACCTTCTTCCGCATGGCGATGAACGACGAGGAAACCGTCGCGCTGATCGCGGGCGGCCACACCTTCGGCAAGACCCATGGCGCCGGCGATCCGTCGCTGGTTGGCCCCGAGCCGGAAGCGGGCGCGCTGGAAGACCAGGGCCTCGGCTGGAAGAGCAAGCACGCCACGGGCCTCGCCGGTGATTCCATCACCAGCGGTCTCGAAGTGACCTGGACCACGACGCCGACGAAGTGGAGCAACAACTTCTTCGAGAACCTGTTCAAGTACGAATGGGAGCTGACCAAGAGCCCGGGCGGTGCGAACCAGTGGACCGCCAAGGGTGCCGACGCGATCATTCCAGATCCGTTCGACAAGTCGAAGAAGCACCGGCCGACGATGCTGACCACCGACCTCTCGCTGCGCTTCGATCCGGCCTATGAGAAGATCTCGCGCCGCTTCCTGGAAAACCCCGATCAGTTCGCGGACGCCTTTGCCCGCGCCTGGTTCAAGCTCACCCACCGCGACATGGGCCCGGTCCAGCGCTATCTCGGCCCGCTGGTGCCGAAGGAGACGTTGATCTGGCAGGATCCGATTCCGGCGGTGAATCACGAGCTGGTATCCGAACAGGATATCTCATCGCTGAAGTCGAAGATCCTGGCTTCGGGTCTCTCGGTGTCCGAGCTGGTCTCGACCGCCTGGGCTTCGGCCTCGACGTTCCGCGGCTCGGACAAGCGCGGTGGCGCCAACGGTGCGCGTATCCGTCTTGCCCCGCAGAAGGACTGGGAGGTGAACCAGCCGGCCCAGCTCTCCAAGGTGCTCGGCAAGCTCGAAGCGATCCAGAAGGACTTCAACGCCTCGTCGGGCGCCAAGAAGGTCTCGATCGCCGACCTGATCGTGCTCGGCGGTTCTGCCGCGGTCGAGAAGGCCGCCAAGGATGCCGGCGTCGACGTCAAGGTTGGTTTCACGCCGGGCCGCATGGATGCGACGCAGGATCAGACCGACGTCGAGTCCTTTGCTCCGCTCGAGCCGCGGGCCGATGGCTTCCGCAACTATGTCGGCAAGAAGCATCAGTTCATGCATCAGGAAGAGGCGCTTGTTGATCGCGCGCAGCTTCTCAAGCTCACGGGGCCTGAGCTGACCGTGCTGGTCGGCGGCCTGCGTGTGCTCGGCGCCAATGCGAATGGCTCGAAGGCCGGCGTCTTCACCTCAAAGGTGGGAACGCTGTCCAACGACTATTTCGTCAACCTGCTCGACATGAGCACGGCGTGGACGCCGGCGGCCGACGGCTCCTACGAGGGCCGCGACCGCAAGACCAACGCGGTGAAGTGGACCGCCACGCGCGCCGATCTGATCTTCGGCTCGCACTCGCAGCTCCGCGCCTTCGCCGAGGTCTATGCCTCGTCGGACGCCAAGCAGCAGTTCGTGGCTGATTTCGCCAAGGCCTGGACCAAGGTGATGAACCTCGACCGGTTCGACATCGTGGCCTGAGTTTGTTGCACCTCTCCCGCTCGCGGGAGAGGTCGCTCACTCCCGAACACAAACAAAAAGGGCGGCCTTTCGGCCGCCCTTCGTGTTTCCGATGTGGCTGAAGCGATTACTCGCCGGCCGCTTCGCGCGGGGCCTTCTCGCCCTCGCCGCCCTTGTCCTTGCCTTCGAGGTCCTCGCCGGTGGTCTGGTCGACGACCTTCATCGACAGGCGGGTCTTGCCGCGGTCGTCGAAGCCGAGCAGCTTGACCTTGACCTTGTCGCCTTCCTTGACGACGTCGGAGGTCTTCTGCACGCGGTTGGCCGCGAGCTGGCTGATGTGGACGAGGCCGTCCTTCGAACCGAAGAAGTTCACGAAGGCGCCGAACTCCATCACCTTGACGACGGTGCCGTCATAGATCTGGCCGACTTCCGGATCGGACGCGATCGACTTGATCCATTTGATCGCGGCCTTCATCGCCTCGCCGTCGCTGGATGCGACCTTCACGGTGCCATCGTCCTCGATGTTGACCTTGGCGCCGGTCTTCTCGACGATCTCGCGGATCACCTTGCCGCCGGTGCCGATCACTTCGCGGATCTTGTCGGTGGCGATCTTGAAGGTCTCGATGCGCGGCGCATATTCGCCGAGCTCGGCGCGGGCGTTGGTGAGCGCCTTCGCCATCTCGCCGAGGATGTGGATGCGGCCTTCCTTGGCCTGGCCGAGCGCCACCTTCATGATCTCTTCGGTGATGCCCTCGATCTTGATGTCCATCTGCAGCGAGGTGATGCCGGCTTCCGTGCCGGCGACCTTGAAGTCCATGTCGCCGAGATGGTCCTCGTCACCGAGGATGTCCGAGAGAACCGCGAAGCGCTTGTCTTCGAGGATCAGGCCCATCGCGATGCCCGCGGTCGGCCGCTTCAACGGCACGCCGGCGTCCATCAGCGCGAGCGAGGCGCCGCAGACCGACGCCATCGACGAGGAGCCGTTGGATTCGGTGATCTCGGAGACCACGCGGATCGTGTACGGGAACTCGTGATGCGGCGGCAGCACCGGATGGATCGCGCGCCAGGCCAGCTTGCCGTGGCCGATCTCGCGGCGCTTGGTGCCGCCGAGGCGGCCGGTCTCACCGACCGAGTAGGGAGGGAAGTTGTAGTGCAGCAGGAACGTCTCCTTGTACGTTCCCGACAGTGCGTCGATGTACTGCTCGTCCTCGCCGGTGCCGAGCGTGGTCACGACCAGGCCCTGGGTCTCGCCGCGGGTGAACAGCGCCGAGCCGTGGGCGCGCGGCAGCACGCCGACTTCGGCGATGATGTTGCGCACGGTCTTAGAGTCACGGCCGTCGATGCGCTTGCCGGTGTCGAGGATGTTCCAGCGAACGATCTTCGCCTCGAGCTCCTTGAACACGGCGCTGATGCGCAGCTTGTCGTATTTCGGCTCCTGCCCCTCGGGGAAGTAGTGGGCGATCACCTTTTCCTTGACCTTGCCGACCGCGGCGTAGCGATCCTGCTTGACCGGAATGGCATAGGCGGCGCGCAGCTCCGCCTCGACCAGGCCCAGCATTTCCTTCTCGAGCGCGGCGTTGTCGATCACGGTGACTTCGCGCGGCTCCTTGGCGGCCTTCTCGGCGAGCTCGATGATCGCGTTGATGACAGGCTGGAAGTGGCGGTGACCGAACATCACGGCGCCGAGCATGATGTCCTCGTTCAGCTCCTTGGCTTCCGATTCCACCATCAGCACGGCATCCGCAGTGCCGGCGACGACGAGGTCGAGCTGGGTGTCGACCATCTCGTCGAGCGTCGGATTGAGGATGAACTCGTCATTGGCAAAGCCGACGCGGGCGGCGCCGATCGGGCCCTTGAACGGCGCGCCGGACAGGGTGAGCGCGGCCGACGAGGCCACCAGAGCAACGATGTCGGGATCGTTCTCCATGTCGTGCGACAGCACGGTGGCGATCACCTGGGTCTCGTTGCGCCAGCCGTCGACGAACAGCGGACGGATCGGACGGTCGATCAGGCGGGAGACCAGCGTCTCCTTCTCGGTCGGGCGACCCTCGCGCTTGAAATAGCCGCCGGGAATGCGGCCGGCTGCGTAGGTCTTCTCCTGATAGTCGACGGTCAGCGGCAGGAAGTCGACGCCTTCACGCGGCGCCTTCGCCGCGACGACGGTGGCGAGCACCACGGTCTCGCCATAGGTGGCGATGACGGCGCCGTCGGCCTGTCGTGCGATCTTGCCGGTTTCGAGCTTGAGAGGGCGTCCGCCCCAGTCGATCTCGACTGAATGCTTATTGAACATAGAGGTCTTCTTTCATGGGTTCTCGAAAGAAGGGACGGCTCGAAAAACAAAAACCATGTCAAGATTGCAGGACGCTGATCGGAGCGGGTGATCAGCGTCCTGCGATCCTGCCATGGTCTTTGGATGTCGGATGGCGTCCATCCTTTCGGGTCATACGGGCACCTTGCCCGTTGCGCCCAGCCGCCGGATTGCTGCTGGACTGTCAGTCGGCACGTTCGCGAACACCGAACCGCGGTCTTCGCGCTTCATGCCCCCGGATGCGAAGCATCATTGGCTCGCACCGGACGTCCGCGTGAGCCTCGATCAAAAACCCTGCAATAAGCGCTTTTGCTCGAAACCACGCGCAAAAACGCGCGCCAGTGGCGCGCGCAAGAACTCTTAACGACGAATGTTGTGCTTCTCGAGCAGCGCCTTGTACCGCGCCTCGTCCTTCTTCTTCAGGTAGTCGAGGAGCGAGCGGCGGGTCGAGACCAGCTTCAAGAGGCCACGACGCGAATGGTTGTCCTTCACGTGGGTCTTGAAATGGCTGGTCAGGTTGTTGATGCGTTCCGACAGGATCGCGACCTGAACCTCGGGCGAACCGGTATCACCGGCCTTGGTAGCATTCGTCTTGATGACTTCCGCTTTGCGTTCTGCGGCAATCGACATCGTCAATTTCTCTCGTTGCGACCGGTTGAGGCAGTCAAGCCGGTCAGGTTGAACACACGCTTGGGGATGATTTCGCCATTGCCAACCTCAGCAAGCGCCAAAAGACGGCCTGCCACCGTGACATAGACTGTGCCGCTACTTGTGGGCGCATCCCGTCCGCGCAACAAAACGGCCTGGCCCCGATGGAGCCTTGCCGCATCAGCCCGAGTGACGGCCAGTGCCGGGATGTCGTCCAGCGCGGTCTCAACGGGCATCAGCGCGTCGGCGAGGCTTCCCTCGCCGGACGCGGCTCTATCGCACAAAGCCTCCAGCTGATCCAGCGGAATCATGTCATTTTCGCTGAATGGGCCGACCAGGGTCCGCCGCAGCGCGCAGATATGGCCGAAAGTGCCGAGAATCCGGCCCATATCGCGGGCGAGCGCCCGGACATAGGTACCCTTGCCGCACTCGGCCTCGAACACGGCTCTGTCGTTATCCGGTTGATCTACAAGGGTTAAATGGTGAATCTCGACAGGACGGGGCGCCAGCTCCACGACCTCGCCGTCGCGGGCCAGGTCGTAGGCCCGTTCGCCCTGGACCTTGATCGCCGAGTAGCGCGGCGGAACCTGCTCGATCACGCCCGTGAAGCGCGGCAGCAGGGCCAGGATGGCCTCGCGGGTCGGACGCTGGTCGGACGTCGCGGTAACCTGGCCTTCGATATCGTCGGTGTCGCGCTCCTCGCCCCAGCATACGGTGAAGCGGTAGCGCTTGCGGCCGTCCATCACGAAGGGGACCGTCTTGGTGGCCTCCCCAAGTGCAATGGGCAGGCCGCCGGAGGCGAGCGGATCGAGCGTGCCGGCGTGGCCCGCGCGCTTGGCATTGAACAGGCGCTTGAGCACGGCAACGGCCTGCGTCGAGGTCATGCCGATCGGCTTGTCGAGCACGACCCAGCCGTGCACGTCGCGCCGGTCGCGGCGCACCTGATTGCCCTTCTGCTTGCCCGCGCGCGGATCGCTGTTGACGCGACGCGTCTCCTGATGCGGCATTCCATTGCCGACGGCATCGGCAAAACTATTTTTTTGCACGTCGCGCGTATCGGGCTCTTCGCTGGCGATCGTGCCGTGTGCGGGGTCCATCATCATTGTTCTTCTTCCCGATCCGAATCCGGATTCTGATCCGGATTCCTGTCCAAGTCCTTTTGCACCGCAGGTGTTCGCAAAAGCTTCTCGATCCGTTCCGCTTCGTCGAATCGTTCGTCGACGCGGAAGCGAATGTCAGGTGCAAATTTCAGGTTAACGCGCCGCGCGACTTCGCCGCGCAGGAATTTCTTGTTGCGATCGAGCGCAGCGATGACGAGCTCGGTGTCGCGGCCACCAAGCGGCATCACGTAGATTGTCGCGAGCTTCAGGTCGGGCGACATCCGCACCTCCGGCACGGTGATGATGTGGCCTTCGAGATCCGCATCATGCACGCTGCCTTGCGCCAGAATATCGGCTATCGCGTGGCGAACCTGCTCGCCGACGCGCAGCTGGCGCTGCGAGCCGCCGGGCGCGGAACTCTTTTTCTGATGATGCCGTGGCATGGTTGAAAATCACCTCGTCGTGCCCGCGTTGGGACACGAGCATTGTCATTTGTCCTGTTGAAACGAATGGAGCGTGGATGGCCGGAAAAAATCCGGCCATCGCACTCCCGCAATTTCAGCTCAAAAAGATCCGGGCGCTTCGGTAAGATTTGGACTTACAGGGAGCGCTGGATCGTCTCCACGCGATAACACTCGATCACGTCGCCGGCACGCATGTCGTGATAGTTCTCGAAGGCCATGCCGCATTCCTGACCGGCCTGGACTTCCTTCACTTCGTCCTTGAAGCGCTTCAGCGTCGACAGCTTGCCTTCGTGCACGACGACGTTGTCGCGGATCAGGCGCACATTGGCGCCGCGTTCCACGGTGCCGTCGGTGACGCGGCAGCCGGCAACCTTGCCGACCTTGGAGATGTTGAAGATCTCCAGGATCGAGGCGTTGCCCAGCATGGTTTCGCGCAAGGTCGGCGCGAGCAGGCCGCTCATCGCCTTCTTCACGTCGTCCACGAGGTCGTAGATGATGTTGTAGTAGCGGATCTCGATGCCGTTGCGCTTGGCGGCCGCAGCGGCCTCCTTGTTCGCACGAACCGAGAAGCCGATGATCGCGGCGTTGAAGCCCTCCGCGAGCGTCACGTCCGATTCCGAGATGCCGCCGACGCCGGCATGCAGGATGCGGGCGGCGACTTCGTCGGTGCCGAGCTTCTCCAGCGAGCCGAGGATCGCTTCCAGCGAGCCCTGCACGTCGGCCTTGATGATCAGCGGGAATTCCTTGCGGCCCGCCGTCTTCAGTTGCGACATCATCTGTTCGAGCGAGCCGCGCATGCCCGATATCGAGGCCGCCGCGTTCTCGCGCTTCTGGTGGGCACGGTAGCTCGTGACCTGACGGGCGCGGGCTTCGTTCTCGACCACCGCGAGACGGTCGCCGGCTTCCGGCGGGCCGTTGAAGCCGAGCACCTCGACCGGCACCGAGGGGCCGGCTTCCTGCACCGTCTCGCCCTGATCCGAGATCAGCGCGCGGACACGGCCCATCTCGGCGCCGGCGACGATGATGTCACCGACACGAAGCGTGCCGCGCTGGACCAGCACGGTCGCAACCGGACCACGGCCGCGATCGAGCTTGGCTTCGATCACGGTGCCTTCGGCCGGGCGCTCCGAATTGGTCTTGAGGTCGAGGATTTCGGCCTGGAGCGCGATCATCTCAAGCAGTTTGTCGAGATTGGTCTTGTTCTTGGCGGACACTTCGACGTCGACGACGTCACCGCCGAACGATTCCACCTGCACCTCGTGCTGGAGCAGCTCGGTGCGGACACGCTCGGGCTTGGCATCGGGCTTGTCGATCTTGTTGATGGCAACAATGATCGGCACGCGCGCCGCCTTGGCGTGGTTGATGGCCTCGATCGTCTGCGGCATGACGCCGTCATCGGCCGCAACCACCAGCACGACGATGTCGGTGACCTTGGCGCCGCGGGCGCGCATCGCGGTGAACGCGGCGTGGCCGGGCGTGTCGATGAAGGTGATCTTCTTGCCGCTCTCGGGCGAGACGACCTGGTAGGCGCCGATATGCTGGGTGATGCCGCCGGCCTCGCCGGAGACAACGTTGGCATGCCGGAGCGCGTCGAGCAGCGAAGTCTTGCCGTGGTCGACGTGGCCCATCACGGTCACCACAGGCGAACGCGTCTCGGTGTCGGTGGAATCGTCGGTGGCGTCGAACAGGCCTTCTTCAACGTCGGACGCGGCAACGCGCTTGACGGTGTGACCCAGTTCTTCTGCGATCAATTGTGCGGTGTCGGCGTCGATCACGTCGGTGATCTTGTGCATCGCGCCCTGCTTCATCAGCATGCGGATGACGTCGACCGCGCGCTCGGCCATGCGGTTGGCGAGCTCCTGGATGGTGATCGCTTCCGGAATGACCACCTCGCGGATGAGCTTTTCCTTTGGCTCATTCGAGGCATGGCCCTTCAGGCGCTGGGTGCGGCGGCGGAACGAGGCGATCGAGCGCTCGCGCACTTCGTCGGCATTGAGCGCGGTGACGACCGTCAGGCGGCCGCGCTCCTTCTGCGGGCCAGGCTTATGGGTGGGCTTTGGCGCGACCACAGGACGCGCGGCGCCGCCGGGACCGCGACGGATCTGGCGCGGACCATCGTCCTCGTCCGGTCCGGCCGCAACGGCGGGAGCGCGACCCACAGGGCCACCCGGCCGTGACGTGGTGGTCGTTGCCGGGCGGGCAGTAGTCGTCGCTCCCGGTCGCGTCGTGGTCGGCGCGGGGCGCGGCGCGCTGGCCGCCGGGGCAGAGGCTGCTGCGGCGGGACGCGCGCCTGAAGCCGGCTGCTCGCCTTCGCCAAAACGCTTCTTGGCTTCGGTCTCGGCCTTGCGCTTGGCCTCGTCCTCGTGACGGTGACGCTCTTCCTCGGCCTTGCGGCGGGATTCGGCGGCTTCGCGCTCGGCGCGTTCGGCGGCCTCGCGGACGGCGCGGCGCTGGGCCTCTTCCTCGGCCTGGCGGCGCTCTTCGACTTCGCGAACCTTGGCGTCAGCCAGCGCGCTGGCGCGAGCGGAGCGTTCGTCCTCGGTCAGCGTACGCAGCACCACGCCGGAGCCGGCGTTGCGCGGCGGTGCCGGGCGCGACGGGGCGGGCGTGGGCGCAGCCGGCGTCGGCTTTGCAACAACCGTGGGCGCCTGCGGCTCAGGGCTGCCGTCGATGCGGCGCTTACCGCGCTTCTCGACCACGACCTGCTTGCTGCGGCCATGGCTGAAGCTCTGGCGCACAGTGCCCGTTTCGACGCGCGGCTTGAGCGATAGCGTCTTGCTCGGAACGCTCAGCTTCTTGTCGTCAGGGGTCTTGGTATCAACCATTCAGCAGTCCTAATCCTGATTTATTCAGTGTTGTGCGTTGCCGCACCGTCCTATCGGGTCGTCGTGTCTCTCAGAAATCCTGGCCGGGCTTTTCGGCAGTCTTGTCAGCGTCCGCCATCCGGTATCGGACCAGCATCTGGCTACGTGACAGGAATGACTTGCTCGCCGGGCCCGCGAGCAGGGCAGCATGTATCACATTTGACCGGGTAAGTGCCAAATCCAATTCTATCGATTTCAGGGCGGTGATGACGGGAATCTGCGGCCTGGTACCGCGATTTCCGGCATTTTGCCGTGCCAGCATGTCCAATTTGCGGATTCCGTCCGCGGCCCCGTCGCTGGCATGGATCAGGACCTCGACCGTGCCCTCCTTGAGAGCGCTCTCGACCTTGCCGAAGCCGGCGACGATCTGGCCCGCCTTGGCGGCAATCCCAAGGGCTTCGGTCACGCTCCGGACCATGAGCGTCTCGATGTCGGCGGGAAGCGTCTGAGGAGTGCGCAGCTCGCGCTTGAAGGCTTTGCTAAATTGGTGACGCCGCACGGCTTCCGCAACCACCTGGCGCGAGGCGGTCACCCACATGCCGCGCCCGGGCAGCTTGCGCTTGAGATCGGGAACTATATCGCCGGCGGGCGATACGACGAAGCGGATCAGCTCGTCGATCGGCCGGACCTCGCGGCTGACCGCGCACATGCGCATGGTCGCGGACCTTTCGGCCCGCGGTCCATGGTCAAGTTCGTTGTCAGTGCTGGCAAGCATCCGGGCGACATTCTCCTTCGCCCTTAAGCCGGCTGATCTTCGGCCGCGTCGGCCTCTTCGGCCGGCTTGGCGAGGTCAGCCTCGGTGATCCAGCCGGCCTTGACGCGGGCCTGCATGATCATGGCTTCCGCATCGTCGCGGGAAATGCCGAGACCGTCGAGCGCGCCGGCGAACTTGGTCTGCTCGCCGCCTTCCTTGCGCTCGGTCCAGCCGACCAGATCGTCGGTGGCGCAGCCGGCGAGGTCCTCGACCGTCTTGATGTCGTTCTCGCCGAATTTCACCAGCATCTTCGAGGTCACGCCGGGCACGTCCTTCACGGCGTCCTCGACGCCCAATTCCTTGCGGCGGGCCTCGATCTCGGCTTCCTGCTGATCGAGATATTCGCGGGCACGGCTCTGCAGCTCCTGCGCGGTTTCCTCGTCGAAGCCCTCGATGCCGGCGAGTTCCTTGAGGTCCACCATCGCGAGTTCCTCGACCGAGGTGAAGCCTTCGGAGGCCAGCAGCTGGCCGACCACTTCGTCGACGTTGAGCGATTCCATGAAGACGCGCGTGGAGTTCTCGAAGTCGGCCTGGCGGCGCTCCGATTCCTCCTGCTCGGTCAGGATGTCGATGTCCCAGCCGGTGAGCTGCGAGGCGAGGCGCACGTTCTGGCCGCGGCGGCCGATCGCCAGCGAGAGCTGGTTGTTGGTATCGGGCACCACGACCTCGATGCGCTCGCGGTCTTCGTCGATGACGACCTTGGAGACTTCGGCCGGCGCCAGCGCGTTGACCACGAAGGTCGCGATGTCGGGCGACCACGGAATGATGTCGATCTTCTCACCCTGCAGCTCGTTCACCACGGCCTGCACGCGCGAGCCGCGCATACCGACGCAGGCGCCGACCGGATCGACCGAGGAATCGCGGGAAATCACGCCGATTTTCGCGCGCGAGCCCGGATCGCGGGCAACCGCCTTGATCTCGACGATGCCGTCGTAGATTTCAGGCACTTCCTGCGCGAACAGCTTCGCCATGAACTGCGGATGGGTGCGGGACAGGAAGATCTGCGGGCCGCGGGTTTCGCGACGGACGTCGAAGATGTAGGCGCGGACGCGGTCGCCGTTGCGGAATACTTCGCGCGGCAGCATCTCGTCACGGCGGATGATGGCTTCACCGCGGCCGAGATCGACGATCACGCTGCCATATTCGACGCGCTTGACGACGCCGTTGACGATGTCGCCGATGCGGTCCTTGAATTCCTGATACTGCCGGTCACGCTCGGCCTCCCGCACCTTCTGCACGATCACCTGCTTGGCCGACTGCGCGGCGATGCGACCATATTCGAGCGGCGGCAGGGTGTCTGCGATGGTGTCGCCGACCTGGGCGCCGGGGTTGGCGCGCTGCGCGTCGATCAGCGAGATCTGGTTGGAGTGGTTTTCGACCTTGTCGACCACCAGCATGTGGCGTGACAGCCGCAGCTCGCCCTTCTTCGGGTCGATCTCGGCGTGAACGTCAGTCTCGCTGCCGTAACGGGCGCGCGCCGCCTTGGCGATGGCATCTTCCATCGCCGCGATGACGATGCCGCGGTCGATCGATTTCTCGCGGGCGACGGCGTCGGCGATCTGGAGCAATTCAAGTCGATTGGCGCTGACTGCCATGGCTAGTCTCCTTCGTCAGGCTCGATCTCGCCGCGCCGCGCGCGTTCGGCGGCAAGGCGATGTTTTTTGGTATTGGTCGGTGCCGGTTTCTTTTTCGGCTTGGTGTTCTTGGTGGTTTTCGCACTGATCTCGGCGTGCGGCGCCTGCGGCGGCGCGATGCCGAGTTCGCGGCGCATCTGGCGCTCCTCGGCCTTGCCGCGGCGCATCGATTCGGCGATCAGCTCGTCGGTCAGCACCAGCCGTGCCTCACCGATGTCTTCCATCGTCAGCAGCACGTCGGCATCGTCGCCCGCCTTGGCATCGTCGCGATGCAGATGCACGCAATCGCCTTCGACGGCACCGAGCGTGCCGCGGAACCGCTTGCGTCCCTCATGGGCGACCGCCATCTCGATCTTCACCAGATGGCCGGAATAGCGCTCGAAATCGGAGCGGCGCACCAGCGGACGGTCGATCCCCGGCGAGGAAATCTCCAGCCGATAGGCGCGGTCGATGGGGTCGGCGACATCAAGCACGGGCGACAGCGCCCGCGAGATCGCTTCGCAATCCTCGAGCAGCATCGAGCCGTCGGGCCGCTCGGCCATGATCTGCACGGTGCAGCCGGCCTCGCCTGAAATGCGGATCCGCACCAGGCGGTAGCCCATGCCCTCGAGCACCGGTGCTGCGACCGCCGACACCCGTGCCGCGACGCCTGGCTCGACCACGAGCCTCGGCTCGGCCAGCAACTCGGCATCGTTGGAACCAGTGGTCGGTCCGGTCATATCAGGGGTCAAGGCGCTCGTTTGGGTAAGGTTTGGGTTAACGCTTGGCTAAGAGGTCAAAGCCCGCTTCTGAACTTTCCCGACAGCGTCGGGCCGCATCTTCCGCCAAGCCGCGTTCAGGTAATAAAAAAGAGCGGGTCCTTTCGGGCCCACTCTCACTACGCGGATCGTATGAGAAGATGAATTGGCGGTGATATAGCTCTTTCCGACCGTCCGGACAAGGCCCATCGCAGGCGGATGCGGGCTTTTTGCGTCTCTGGCCGGCACCCTGGGAGCGTCGACGGGCGCCCCCGGGAGCAACGCTTCTTTCACGAAGGGGGCCTAAATTCCCCGATTGTGGAGCGGCTTGAGCCATGGCGCGCCCACGGCGTGCCAGATTCGAGTTGCGTTCCATGACCGTTGCCACGTCGCTCATTCCCGGACTGGACGATATCGTCAAACGCGGCGATCCCCGGCGTCGTGGCGAAATCGCGAGCGCCATTGCCGCGCTGTTCTTCCAGGACGCCGCAAAACTCCGTCCCGAGCTGGTCGATCTCTTCGACAATCTCCTGATCGATCTCGTGCCGCATGCCGAGCTTGCCGCGCGGGTCGATCTCGCCGAGCGCTTCTCGCGGCTGGACAATGCGCCGCCTCATCTGGTCGGCCAGCTTGCGCGCGAAAACGAAATCATGGTGGCGGCCCCGGTGCTGCGCCGTTCGCCCGTGCTCGATGAAGCCGCGCTGATCGAGATCGCCCGGCTGAAAGGCCAGGGCCATTTGCTGGCGATGACGGAGCGGCCAACCTTGTCGACCGAGATCACCGACGTGCTGGTCGAGCGCGGCGATCGCGACGTGGTGCGCCGCGCCGCCGGCAATGCCGGCGCGCATTTCTCGCCGGGCGGCTATTCAGAGCTGATCAAGCGTGCGAGCCAGGACGGCGTGCTGACGCTCAAGATCGGCCAGCGCGAGGATCTCTCCGGCGAGCACCTCAAGGAGCTCCTGGACGGCACGCTCGACGTCATCAGGCGTCGCCTCTCCACGGTGGTCAATCCGGCGCGTCAGGTCGAGATCAAGCGCGCGATGGCCGCGATCGAGGAGGCTTCGCTGCCGCCGGGACCGCGGCGCGATTTCTCCGCCGCGCAACGCACGGTGCTCGGTCTGCATCGCGGCGGTCATCTCGGCGAGAGCGCGCTGCTCGGTTTCGCCAAGGCGCACAAATACGAGGAATCGGTCGCCACGCTCTCGGCGATGGCGGGCGTCAGGCTGTCGATCCTCGATCGCCTGATCTCGGGCGACCGCTATGATCCGATCCTGATCCTCGGCCGCATGCTGAATCTCAGCTGGCCGACGGTGCGCGCGCTGATCCTGATGTGGTACGGGCCGCAGCGCACCCCTGCTGATGCCGATCTCGAGCAAGCGCGCATGAACTTCACCCGCCTGATGCCGTCGACCGCCGAGCGCGTCGTGAATTTCTGGCGCAACCGGCCGACGATCTAGCGCCGTCGAAACCGCAAATAGGCAGCCTTGCGACCCTCGCGCGCGGCTTTTCGCCCATAACGCGTCATGGTGTAACCAGCCCAGGGCTGACGGAAATCGTCGGCGCGTTCCGCGAGCCATTGAAAATCCGGCGCGCGCGACAGATGCGACAGCGTCCAAGCGCAGTAATCGTCGATGTCGCAGACGAAGCGGAATTCACCGCCCGCCTTCAGCACGCGGGCCATTGCAGCGATGGTCCTGTCCTGCACGAAGCGCCGCTTCCAGTGCCGTCGTTTCGGCCAGGGATCGGGATGGATCAAATCGATCCGCGACAGCGAGGCATCGGGCAGCCAGGCCAGCAGCTCGGCGGCATCGCCTGCGAACAGGCGGATGTTGCCGATGTTTCCAGCTTCGATCTGCGCGAGGATCTTGGCCATGCCGTTGACGTAAGGCTCGCAGCCGATGAAGCCGGTCGTCGGAAAGTTCTGCGCTTCCGCGGCGAGATGCTCGCCGCCGCCGAAGCCGATCTCGAGCCGCAGATCCTCCACTGCGGAATCGAAGATCTCGCTGGCGTTCGCCGGTCTCTCCGTCGTGATGTCGAGCGACAGATGCGGCAGCAGTTGATCGACCAGCTCGGCCTGGTGCTGCCTGAGCTTGTGACCCTTGCGCCGTCCGAAGAAGGCGCGCTCGCCGTCCGCGCGATCGGGATCTGATTTGCGCTCGCTCATCGCAGCGTCTGGTACAGGCGATAGAGCAGGCGCGCGCGCGGTTCGAGCGAGGAGACGTAGAGCTGCTCATAATGGGTGTGCGCGCCCTTGCCGTCGACGCCGAGCCCGTCGAGCGTGCCGGTGTGCGGCGCCGTGAAATTGCCGTCGGAGCCGCCGCCGGTATGCGTATCGATCAGCTCGAAGCCAAGTTCGGCGGCCAAGGTCTTCGCATGCTCGTACAGCGAGGCGCCGGCATTGCCCTTCTCGTAAGGCGGGCGATTGAGCTCGCCGGTCACGGTCACGGTGACGCCATCGGTCTTCGAGGTCAGTCCGAGGATCTTGCCGACGAACTCGTCCGCGTCCTCGATACCAGGCACGCGCAAATCGACTTCGGCATAGGCCTCTTCCGGCGTGACATTGGGACGCGTGCCGCCGCGCACCACACCGACATTGACGGTGACGCCGCGCTTCAGGTCGTTCATCCCTTCCAGTGTCTGGATCACGTTGGCGAGCTCGCGCACCGCGCTGCGGCCGTCTTCGGGCCGCGAGCCGGCATGGGCGGGCACGCCCTTGATGAACACCTGGAAGCGCCCGACGCCCTTGCGTCCGGTGACGATCTTGCCGCCGTCGCGTGCCGGTTCCGTCACCAGCACGTACTTGGCCTTGCGCCCCTCGTTCTCAATCAGCGCACGCGACGTCGGGCTGCCGATCTCCTCATCAGACGTGAACAGATGGGTGATGCCGAGCGGCGGCCGGGTAGGTGCAGCGCACAGCTCGCGAAAGGCGTGATAGGCGATGTAGGCGCCGCCCTTCATGTCGTAGATGCCGGGACCGAACGCGCTGTCGCCTTCGACCTTGAATGGCAGCCGCGCGATGAAGCCCATCGGATGCACGGTGTCGAGATGGCTGAGCACCAGGATACCGGGCCGGTCCTGGCCCCAGGTCGAACGCACCGCCAGATGATCACCGCAGCCATCGACACCGGCGACACGCTCGAGCGTGACGGGCAGATCGCGATAATGATCGGCAACCATCGAGGTCAGCTTGTTGACCTGCTCAGGCACTTCCGTCGGCGTCTCGATTTCCACCCAGCGGCGGATACCAGCGAGGATAGTTTGGGAATCGAACGAATTGGAGTTTGCCATGGACGTATCTGTGCCTTCGAATCGCATCATTTAGGCGGAGGCAGCGCAAGGTGCGGTCCGCAAATGACGACATAGGCCAGATTTGGCGCAGTCTCAAATCGGAATGAAAAAGCGCCTCAGCGCTTGTCCGGGCCTTCGCGGGCGGCGATCTGCTCGACGAGATCGACGATCGAACGGCGCAGCTTCGAATCGGTGATTCGGGTGAACGCCTTGGTCAGCGCCAGTCCTTCCGATGTCGCGAGGAAGTCCGAGACATAGGAGGGCGATGCGCCTTCGGCGAAGCCGTCGGGGCCGGCGACGCCGCTCGGTCCGCCTTCGAACAGGAACGACACCGGCACCTGCAGAATCTCTGCGATTTGCTGGATGCGGCTCGCACCGACCCGGTTCGTGCCCTTCTCGTATTTCTGGATCTGCTGGAAAGTCAGGCCCAAAGCTTCACCGAGCTTTTCCTGACTCATGCCCAACATGATGCGGCGCATGCGCACGCGACTGCCGACATATTTGTCAACAGGGTTGGGCGCTTTCGACATTTCCTCAGCCCTCCAAACACCACCGTCGGCGCAATGGAAAGAATTGCCTCAGGTGACAGCGACGTCAAACTTCACTCTGATTGGGGAAACATTGCGGAGAAATTTAGCAATGCACCGCTGTCTTTTGCAGCCCGTGCAGAATGGGGAGCCCGCGTGCAGTCTGTCAACCGTGGGACTACGGTTGTCAAAGGATTCCGGCCGCCTCGCCGGAAATCGCTAGCGATGACAGTCAGGGATGCCGTTTGGCAACACGACGCCGCACCGCCAAAATCACGGCCAGCGCGACCAGCATGGCTGCGGGGATGTCACCGACTCTCGCATAGATCGTGGGCGGGATTGCGGTCGGCAGATTTGCATCCAAAATGCCTTCGATCCCGAGGCCGAGGCTGGCCACCGTGCGTCCCACCGGATCGATCACCGCCGAGATGCCGGTATTGGCCGAGCGGACCAGCGGCAGTCCAAGCTCGATGGCGCGCATCCGCGCCTGCTCCAGATGCTGGTACGGACCGGTCGAAATGCCGAACCAGCCGTCATTGGTGAGGTTCACCATCCAGCCGGGGCGCTCGTCGCGCGTGCCGATCTCGCCGGGGAAGATCGCCTCGTAGCAGATCAGCGGCAGCGCGGGTGGTGCACTCGGCACCGGCAGCACGTGCCGCACCGTACCGGGAATAAAGCCGCCGCGCATGCGCGTCAGCTGCTCGAGGCCGAGCTTCTCCAGGATGTTCTGGTACGGAAGATACTCGCCGAACGGCACCAGATGCAGCTTGTCGTAGACGGCGAGCACGCTGCCGTCGTGGTCGATCACATAGATCGAATTGTAGGCACGCGTGACCGGGGTGCCCGGCGGCAGATCGGGCGCGCGGACCGAGCCTGTGATCAGCACCGTGCCCTTGGGCAGCAGGTCGGCAATCTCGGCCATCACGTCGGCTTCGCGGGTCAGGAAGAACGGAAACGCCGATTCCGGCCAGATCAGGATGGTGGCCGCGCTCACGCCTGAAGATTGCGGCCCGGAGGCGCGGTCCGACAACGCCAGATATTTCTTCATCACCTCCGCCTTGGCGGAGTAGTTGAATTTCAGGTCCTGCTGCAGGTTCGGCTGCATCAGTCGCAGCTTGGCACCCGCAACCATCGTGGTCGGATGCAGCGACATGCGGATCGCGCCGAAGATGCCCATGACGACCAGCAGTGCGAGCGCCGCGGCCGGCACGCGCCATGCGGGCTTGCGATCGCGCGTGCGGTCGATCAGCACGGCCGGGCTCGCGAAGATCGCAACCGCAAGGAAGGTCATGCCCCATTGGCCGATCAGGGATGAGGTCTGCGCCAGCGCCAGCGGCTCCGACAGCGCATAGCCGAAGGCGTTCCAGGGAAAGCCCGTGAGCACGTGCCCGCGCAGCCATTCGCCGATCGTGAGGCTGGCGGCGAGCGCGAGAATGCGGGTGGCGTCCTTGGTCCAGAGCAGGCGGGCCAGCGCGAAACCGATCGCCGTGAAGATGGAGAGATAGGCCGGCAAGCCCAATACGGCGAACGGCGTCAGCCAGGCGAACACGTCGGCGTCGACGAAGAAGGCAATGCCGATCCAGTAGAGGCCGGGAACGAAATAGCCGAGCCCGAAGCAGTAGCCGGTCAACGCTGCGGCGGGAACGCCGCCATAGCGTCCGGCACCGGCGCCGTCGATCAGCCAGACCATCACGGGGAAGGTGATGAACAGCACCGGAAAGAAGTTGAACGGCGCAAGCGCCAGCACCGAGAGCGCGCCGCATGCCATCGCGAGGAGCGCGCGCTTCCATCCCCAGGTCAGGATGATGGCGAGGGCAATCTGCCTGAAACGCTGGAATGCGGTCACTGCGGGCCGGTCCCGTCAGCAGGCGGCGGGGCCGGCGTGTCGCCGGAAGACGGCTGGCCGCTCTCGGGTGTGGCCTCGCGGCGGCTTCTCTCGCGCTGGGTGCGCGGTGCGGGGCGTTCTTTCCGGGTCGAGATGCGCAGCCGCTTGACACGGCGCGGATCGGCATCGAGCACCTCGACCTCGTAATTGCCGGGACCGGAGATCACCTCGCCGCGCACCGGCAGGCGCCCGACGAAGCTGACGAGGTAGCCGCCCAGCGTCTCCACCTCCTCGCCGGCCTCGCCGGTGACGAAGTCTTCGCCGATGACGGTGCGCACGTCGTCGAGGCTGGCGCGAGCGTCGGCAATGAAGGCGTTGTCGGGCAGCCGCACGATCGACGGCGGCTCGTCGCTGTCATGCTCGTCGTCGATCTCGCCGACGATCTGCTCGACGATGTCCTCGAGCGAGACCAGCCCGTCGCTGCCGCCATATTCGTCGACGACGAGGGCCAGGTGAATGCGCGTCGCCTGCATCTGCGCCAGCAGGTCGATCGCGCGCATCGACGGCGGCACGTAGAGCAGCTTGCGGATGATGCGCGCGTCCTGCAGCGGCAGCGCGAGGTCCACGGCCTTCAGATCGAGCCCGGCCGGCAGCGGCTTCTTGCGCTTGGTCTTGGTCGCCTCCGACACGCGCGCCCGCGCGGTCATGAAGGCGAGCAAATCGCGGATGTGGACGATGCCGACGGGGTCGTCGAGCGTCTCGTTGTAGACCACGAGGCGTGAATGGCCGGCCCTCTCGAAACGGTCCATCAATTCGCCGAGCGGAATGTCGCGCTTCACCGCGATGATGTCGGCACGATGCACCATGACGTCGGCGATGCGGCGCTCGTGCAGGCCGAGGATGTTGCGCAGCATGGTGCGCTCGACTGCGGAGAAGCCGGTGTCGCCGGGCGTCGTCGCATCGAGCACGACCTGGAGATCGTCGCGCACCGATCCGGCCTTCCAGCCGAACAGCGTGCGGATCGCGCGCAGCAACCAGCCTTCCGCCGTCGGGCGCATGACCTCGCCCGGCGTCACGACGGCCGGCAGATTGGCCGTGTTGCGCGGATTGTCGTGAATAGGCTCGGAGTCCGGCATCTCAGTGCGTCCCCGCGCGGTCTGCATAGGGATCGGGGATGCCGAGGTGAGCCAGGATCTCGGTTTCGAGCGCTTCCATTTCTTCCGCGTCGTCGTCGTTCTCGTGATCGTAGCCGATCAGGTGCAGGAAACCATGCACGGCGAGATGACTCAAATGATGATCGAACGGCTTGTGTTCCTCGTCCGCCTCGCGCCGCATGGTCTCATAGGCGATCGCGATGTCGCCGAGCATGCGCGGCGCATCGCCCGGCTTCCACGCGCCCTCGGGCTGGAGCGCCGGAAACGACAGCACGTTGGTCGGCTTGTCCATGCCGCGCCAGTTGCTGTTGAGCGTGCGGATGCCGGCATCATCGGTCAGCATCACGGCCACTTCGGCATCCGTAACGTCTTCGTCGACCGATTCGGCGGCAGCCGCAACGGCGCGCTGGATCACGGCCTCGGCGTCAGGCTCGCTCTGCCAGCAATCGGCGACGACGAGGACCTCGGTGATGGGAAGGTTGGGATGTGACATGGCTCTGTTCGGAACGATAAGGCGCCGTCTCGGCGCCCGCTTGGTCCCGCTGTTGTCTCGTCAGGATTTGTTGCCGGCGGGCGGCCGCTGCGGCGAGCCTTCATAGGCGGCGACGATTCGTGCCACGAGCTCGTGGCGGATCACGTCCTCGGCCTTGAAATGAACTTGCGCAATGCCTTCGACGCCATTGAGCAGACGGGTCGCCTCGGCGAGACCCGAGGTCTGGCCGTTCGGCAAATCGATCTGCGAGGGATCGCCCGTGACGATCATGCGGCTGTTCTCGCCAAGGCGCGTGAGGAACATCTTCATCTGCATCGACGTGGTGTTCTGGGCTTCGTCGAGGATGATCGCGGCGTTGGTCAGCGTGCGGCCGCGCATGAAGGCGAGCGGCGCGATCTCGATCTCGCCGGTCTGCAGCGCGCGCTCGACGATGCGTGCGTCCATGAGGTCATACAGCGCGTCATAGATCGGGCGCAGATAGGGATCGACCTTCTCGCGGAGATCGCCGGGCAAAAAGCCGAGTCGCTCGCCGGCTTCGACCGCCGGACGCGACAGGATGATCTTGTCGACCTCCTTGCGCTCGAACAATTGCGCGGCATGCGCAACCGCGAGCCAGGTCTTGCCGGTACCGGCGGGGCCGATGCCGAACACCAGCTCGTGGCGCTTCAGCGCACGGATGTAGGAATCCTGCGCAGCCGTGCGCGCGCGCACAGGACGCTTGCGCAAATTGATGCTGTCGAAGGCCGACTTCGACGATTTGGCGTCGAACTCGAACAAGGACCCTTGCGCAATCACCGCACGGATCGCGCCTTCGACTTCGCCCTGGTCGACGTCCTGGCCCTTTGCGGCGTGGGCATAGAGCGTCTCGAGCACGCGGCGCGCCGCATCGCAGCCGTCGCGGGTGCCGCCGATGGTGATGTGGTTGCCCTTGGAGTCCACGACGACGCCGAGCCGGCGCTCGATCTGCGCCAGGTTCTGGCCATAGGGGCCGACCAGCGCGGATGCGGCGCGGTTGTCGTCGAAGTCGATGACGACCTGGGTCTCGGGCGGAACTTGCATGTCGCGGTCAAATTTGCGGCTGGGAGCGATAGAAGACGAATCCGATGCGCTTTTTGGCAAGGGTTCAGGCTCCAGTGGCGATGGATGATGAAGCGGGCTCGCGCACATTGCGTGGCACGGCGAGCTCGCCGAGGAAACTGTAGCGTTCGAGGCTGTCGATCCGCACGGGCAGGATCTGTCCGATGATGTCGGGCGAGGCCATCACGTGGGCAGGCTGGAGGAAGGCGGTGCGGCCGACGATCTGGCCGTCCTTGCGCGCCGGACGTTCGAACAGCACGTCGACCGTTGAGCCAATCGCAGCCTTGTTGAAGGCCGATTGCTGGCTGTCGATCAATTCCTGGAGCCGCTCCAATCGCTGGTCCATCTCGGCGGGGGACACCGTCTCCTGCATATCCGCGGCCGGCGTTCCCGGCCGGGCGGAGTATTTGAACGAATACGCCGCAGCGTAACCGATTTGCGTGACAAGCGCGAGGGTGGCGAGAAAATCTTGCTCGCTCTCGCCGGGGAAGCCGACGATAAAATCTGATGAAAAAGCAATGTCTTGGCGCGCGGTGCGGAAACGGTCGATGACTTCTCGATAATCATCGGCGGTATGTTTCCGGTTCATGGCGGCGAGAATCCGGTCGGAGCCCGACTGCACCGGCAGGTGCACGAACGGCATCAAGGCATCGAGATCGCGATGGGCTGCAATCAAACCGTCATCGACGTCGCGGGGATGGCTGGTCGAATAACGCAGCCGCGCAATGCCGGGAATCGCTGCCAGGCGCTCCAGCAATTTACCGAGGCCCCAGGTTTTTCCGTCCGGTCCCTCGCCGTGATAGGCGTTGACGTTCTGCCCGATCAGCGTGAGCTCGCGCACGCCGTTGTCGGCGAGCCGCTTCACATCCTCGACGATCTTCGCGACCGGACGTGAGACTTCGGCGCCCCGCGTGTAGGGTACGACGCAGAACGTACAAAACTTGTCGCAACCTTCCTGCACCGTGACGAAAGCGGAAATGCCGCGCGCGCGGATCGCGTCGGGCTTGGGCTGGGCCAGGAAGCCGAACTTGTCGGCGGCGGGAAACTCGGTTTCGATCGCGCGGCCTTCGTTGCCGGCGCGCTTCAACAGCTCGGGCAGATGATGATAGCTCTGCGGTCCGACCACGACGTCGACCGTGGGCGCGCGGCGCACGATTTCCTCGCCCTCGGCCTGTGCGACGCAGCCGGCAACCGCGATCTGCATGGCGCGGCCCTCGCGCGCGGCCTCGTCCTTGACGACGCGCAGGCGGCCGAGCTCTGAATAGACCTTTTCAGAGGCCTTCTCGCGGATATGGCAGGTGTTGAGGATGACGAGGTCGGCGTCCTCCACGCTACCGGTCTCGACGAATCCTTCCGGAGCCAGCGTGTCTACCATGCGCTGGGCATCGTAGACGTTCATCTGGCAGCCATAAGATTTGATGTGCAGCTTGCGCGGCGGCGTCATGGAACCCGAAAATGGAGGTGGAGGATGGCCATCAAATATAGGCTGGAGCGCCGAAAATCCAGCGATTGGGGGGCCGAAAGGGGCCATTCCGGGCGGCTACGTGCGGAATCGCGAGGTTTGGCGCCGGATTTAGCCCGTCAGGGCGTCCGCCGAGACCTGGCGGACTAATTCCGGCAATTGATGCATGTCCGAGAAGGTCAGGTCGGCGCCGGCCCGGCGCAGCGTTTCGGCATGGTCGGCACCGCAATGGCTACCACCGTAAAAGCCGAACACTTTCATCCCGGCCGCCCGCGCGCCGGCAATGCCGGCAAGGCTGTCCTCGATCACGACGCAGCGCTCCGGCGGCGTGCCCATCTGCTTGGCCGCGAACAGGAATAGGTCTGGCGCCGGCTTGCCGTTAGCCACTTGCGAGGACGAGAAGATGTTAGGCGCGAGGCGTTCATAAAGTCCGGTGCTTCCGAGACTCACCTGCATACGCGGATGCGAACCGCTGGAGGCCACGCAGACGCGTTGCGTCACGACATCGAGCACGTCGTGGATGCCGCGGATCGCCTCCAAGTCGGCTTCGAACGCGCGGAACAGCTCGTCCTGGAGATCGCCGTGATAGGCGTCGGGCAGCTTGCGGCCGAGCTCGGTTTCGATTTCGAGATTGGCCTGTTTTGTCGAGCGGCCGAGGAATCGCTCGGACACCTGCTCCGATGTGATCGGATAGCCGTGGCGCGTCAGCACGTCCGCATGGGCGCGACAGGAGATTACCTCGCTGTCCACGAGCACGCCGTCGCAATCGAAGATGATGAGATCGATGGACACTGGAGTGCGGCGCTCTTGCTGTTACCTTTCCCGGAGGGAGAGGTCGGCGCGAAGCGCCGGGTGAGGGGATCTGCTCTCTCGTGGGACCTGCGCCCACTCACCCGATTTGCTGCGCAAATCGACCTCTCCCCGACGGGGAGAGGTGAAGAGAGGCTTGCCGAAAGAACCGTCCATCAAGACGCCGGCTTGTCGTCGTCGAGCGGGACGCAATAGAGCTCGAGCCGGTGATCGACCAGCTTGTAGCCGAGCTTGCGGGCGATCTCCGCCTGCAGCTTCTCGATCTCCTCCGAGGTGAACTCGATCACCTTGCCGTCGCGCAGATTGATGAGGTGGTCGTGATGACTGTCGCGCATCGTCTCGTAGCGCGCGCGGCCCTCGCGGAAATCGTGGCGTTCGATGATGCCGGCATCCTCGAACAGCTTGACGGTCCGATAGACGGTCGAGATCGAGATCTTGTCGTCGACGGCAACACAGCGCCGGTACAATTCCTCGACGTCGGGATGATCGACCGCTTCCGCAAGGACGCGCGCGATCACGCGGCGCTGCTCGGTCATGCGCATGCCGGTGGCGGCACAGCGCGCCTCGATGCCGGTCGCCTTGGAGGCCGAAGAAGGTTTAAGTCCGGTCATATCGTGTCCGCCTGACGGGGCGCTTTCTGCCATCAATGTTACGACAAGTCACGTCGCATCAGAAGTGCGTTCAATTGTTCCCCGTTCGGCTGCTTATAGTAGCGTTCGCGGCGCCCGACCACCACGAATCCGCCCCTGTCATAGAGCCGTCGCGCGGGCTGGTTGTTCTCCTCGACCTCCAGAAAAATCGTGCGTACGCCGCGCCCGGCAAGATGACCGAGATGGGTCATCAGCAGCGTGCGGGAGAGACCGCGGCCGCGGTGGGACGGATCGACCGCGACCGAGAGGATTTCGGCTTCGTCCGCGCCGATCCGCGACACCGCAAAGCCGATCGTCTTGCGGCCGACGCGCAAGCGATGGACCAGCGTGTTGCGCTCGCTGAGCATCGTCTCGAACTCGCTTTCGCCCCAGCCTTGCGCAAAGGAAGCGCCGTGAAGCTGCGCCAGCCGCTGCGCGTCGCGCAGCGATGCGGGCTCGACGGCGGCCGTGCCGCCGCGCCACCATTCCAGAATCGATCTCATGATGAGCTTGCGGCTTGTGCCAGCGGCGGCAACGCAGCCGGCTTTGCATCGGGGGCCTTCAGATAAAACGGCCTCGCCGGATTGGTGTCGGGATTGGCCGCAGCGCCGAGCCACGCCACCCAGCTGATGTCGGGTGCAGGCTGTGCGTCGACAGCAACTGGCTGTGGCGCATCCTTCGGCCAACGCTCGGCGAGAATGTTTGCGGCGTTGCCGACCAGATGCGGCGCACCGAATTGCGAGGCCGCGATCGCCTCGTCGATGGGGGCGATGCCTGGCTTCACCAGCTGGCTGCCGTCACCGCCGACGATCTGGAAATAGACGTGATCGTGCCGGGCATCGATCGCCGAGATCACCGACGTCGAACCGCTCCGGCCAACGATGGGGGCCGCATAGGCCGACAGGGTCGTCAGCCCGACCGCCGGCCGCTTGGCTGCGAGCGCAAGACCGCGTGCCGCCGAAATGCCGACGCGCAGGCCGGTGAAGCTACCGGGACCGACCGTCACGGCGATGCGGTCGAGCGCTGTGAAAGCCAGGTCGGCCGATTGCATGACGCGCGCGATCATCGGCATCAGGGCCTCGGCATGGCCGCGCTTCATGAGCGATTGCTCCTGCGCGAGGAGCTCGCCGGCGTCGGTATCGAGCACGGCGGCCGCGCACGCTTCCAGCGCGGTATCGATGGCAAGGATCAGCATCGAATCAGCTTAATCGGTTCCGGCGCGATCGAACCAGTCCAAGTTTGATTTCTCGACAGGCGCACGATCGTGCCTCCGTAGTTCTACGTCGCCGGGAAAAGCGCGCAATCCGGGCTCTCTCGTTTTGATGCAAACGCATCATTTGCAACCTAAAATATCCCTAAGTGATTGAAATTATTTCAAATTAATAGAGCATTAGCAATCAACTGACACCTTTCGACTGCGGAAAAGCGAGTCAACGGCGACTCGGGCGATGCATTATTGGCAGCTCAAGCCACGCACGCTCCGGGCAATTGGAAGGATTTCATTAATGTCTTTTTGGCGAAGCGGCTCTTCAGCGCGCGAGGCAATGGCCCAAGTCACGGCGCTCTCGAAATCTCAGGCGGTCATTGAATTCAATCTCGACGGCACCATCATCAATGCGAACCAGAACTTCCTGGACGCGATGGGCTATCGGCTCGACGAGATCAAGGGCAAGCACCACAGCATGTTCGTGGTCTCCGAGGAACGGGGCAGTGCGGCCTATCGCGAGTTCTGGGCGAAGCTTGCCCGCGGCGAATATCAATCCGCCGAGTACAAGCGGCTCGGCAAGGGCGGCCGCGACATCTGGATTCAAGCGTCCTACAACCCGATCATCGACGTAACAGGCAAGCCGGTAAAGGTCGTCAAGTTCGCGACCGACATCACTGCGCGCAAGATTCGCAGCCTCGAAGATGCCGGAAAGATTTCCGCGATCGGTCGCGCGCAAGCCGTGATCGAGTTCAATCTCGACGGCACCATCATCACGGCCAATGATAACTTCCTGGATACTGTCGGCTATCGGCTGAATGAGATCCAGGGCCAGCACCATAAAATGTTCGTTAGCGCAGGCGAACGCGACAGCGCGGCGTATCGCGAGTTCTGGGCCAGGCTCGGTCGCGGCGAATTCCAGTCCGGCGAGTACAAGCGCTTCGGCAAGGGTGGGAAAGAGGTCTGGATCCTGGCTTCCTACAATCCGATCCTCGACGACGCCGGCAAGCCGTTCAAGGTGGTGAAGTTCGCGACCGACGTCAGCGCGCAGAAGCTGTCGAACGCGAATTTCGCCGGCCAGATCGAGGCGATCGGCAAGTCGCAGGCCGTGATCGAGTTCGACATGGACGGCAAGATCACGACTGCAAACCAAAACTTCCTCAGTGCGCTCGGCTACACGCTGTCCGAGATCGTCGGCCGGCATCACAGCATGTTCGTCGAGGCCGGTGAGCGCGACAGCGAGGCCTATCGCGCCTTCTGGGCCAGGCTGAATGCGGGCGAATTCCAGTCCGGCGAATATCAACGCGTCGGCAAGGGCGGACGGGAGGTCTGGATCCAGGCTTCCTACAATCCGATCCGCGATCTCAACGGCAAGCCGTTCAAGGTGGTGAAATACGCCTCCGACACCACCGCGCAGGTGATCGCGCGCAAGCGCAGCGAAAAGGTGCGCAGCATGATGGAATCGGTCGCCGCCGGCGCCGAGGAGCTCAATGCCTCGGTGCGCGAGATCGCCGAAGCCATGACGCGTTCGCGCGAGACCGCATCGACCGCGGTCGATCGGGTCGAGGCGGCGGATCAGCAGGCGCAGCGGCTGACCCAGGCGGCGGAATCGATGAGCACGATCGTGCAGCTGATCGGCAACATCACCGGCCAGATCAACCTGCTGGCACTCAATGCCACGATCGAATCCGCACGCGCTGGCGAGGCCGGTCGCGGTTTTGCGGTGGTCGCATCCGAGGTGAAGAACCTCGCCAATCAGGCCAAGCAGGCGGCTGACCGGATCGAGCAGGAGATCGGCAATCTGAACGGCATCTCCAGCGACGTCGTCTCGGCGCTGGACGCGATCAAGACCGCGATCCAGGGCGTCAGCGAATATGTCTCGTCAACGGCCGCCGCCGTCGAGGAGCAGAGTACGGTGACGCAGGACATGTCATCGAGCATGCGCAGGGCCGCAGAGGAAGCGGCCAGCATCGGCCAGGCGGCGTAGATCTTGTAGGGTGGGTTAGCCCTGCGACTGCGCAAAGCGCAGTTCGCACGGCGTAACCCACCTCCTTCGTTTCCGCAGTGACAGAAATGGTGGGTTACGCCGAGCAGCTGCGCTTCGCGCATCTTCAGGGCTAACCCACCCTACAGCTCGTTACATCGGCCGGACTTCGACCACGTCAGGCACGAAGTGCTTCAGCAAATTCTGGATGCCGTGCTGGAGCGTTGCGGTAGATGACGGGCAGCCGGAGCAGGCGCCCTTCATGTTGAGATAGACGATTCCGTCCTTGAAGCCGCGAAAGGTGATGTCGCCGCCGTCATTGGCGACCGCCGGCCGCACCCGTGTCTCGATCAGGTCCTTGATCATGTCGACCGTCTCGGCATCGGCCTCGTCGAAGAACTCGTCCTCGTCGTCGAGATCGATGTCGCCCTGCGCGTCGCCGCCTGCGAGCAGCGGCGCGCCGGACATGTAGTGCTCCATGATGGCACCCAGGATCGCGGGCTTGAGCTGCTGCCATTCACCGTTCGCCTTGGTGACGGTGATGAAATCCGATCCGTAAAACACACCGGTGACGCCGGGCACCTCGAACAGCTTTTCCGCGAGCGGCGAACGGGTTGCGGCTTCGCGGCTCGCAAACTCCATCGGGTTGCCGTCGGACACGACGCGGCCGGGAATGAACTTCAGCGTGGCGGGATTGGGGGTGGCTTCGGTTTGAATGAACATGGTTTTCTCCAGACGTCGCCGGTTCAAGGCCGGCGCGTGGCCTCTTCCCTAGCAGATGGCGACGAGGAACGCACGGTCAAGGGGCGAAACGGTCGTTTCGCCATCATATCAGCGGGTTAGGTGCTGACCTACCCTCCCCTGGAGGGTCCATCCAGGGAGGGCGAGCTGTGATCAGCGCCGGCGGATGAAGCCGACAATGTCCTTGGAGAGATTCATGGTCTCCTCGGCGATCGCGCGAGCCCGGTCGGAACCATCGTTCAGGATGGCGTCGATGTGACCGGGGTCCGCAACCAGGCGCTTCATCTCGCCGGCGATCGGTGCAAGCTTTGTCACGCACAGCTCAGCCAGCGCGTTCTTGAAGCTGGAGAACTGGCCGCCGCCGAATTCGCGCAGCACGTCGGCCTTGGAGCGGTCGGACAGGGCTGCGAAAATGCCGACCAGATTGTCGGCCTCGGGCCGCGCTTCCAGGCCTTTCTCTTCACTCGGCAGCGGCTCCGGATCGGTCTTCGCCTTGCGGATCTTCTGCGCGATGGTGTCGGCATCGTCGGTCAGGTTGATGCGCGAATTGTCCGACGGATCCGACTTCGACATCTTCTTGGTGCCGTCGCGCAAGCTCATCACGCGCGTTGCCGGGCCGGTGATGAAGGGTTCCGGCAGCGGGAAGAACAAGCCGTCATTGGTGCCCTGGGCGCGAATGGAATCGCCGAAATCATTGTTGAACTTCTGGGCGATGTCGCGCGAGAGCTCGAGATGCTGCTTCTGGTCCTCGCCGACGGGAACATGGGTGGCCCGGTAGAGCAGGATGTCGGCGGCCATCAGCACGGGATAGTCGTAGAGCCCAACGGAGACGTTCTCGCGATCCTTGCCGGCCTTCTCCTTGAACTGGGTCATGCGGTTCAGCCAGCCCAGGCGCGCGACACAGTTGAAAATCCAGGTGAGTTCGGCGTGGCCGGAGACCTGGCTCTGGTTGAACACGATGTGCTTCTTCGGATCGATGCCGGCGG
Organism: Bradyrhizobium guangzhouense; assembly: GCF_004114955.1. Classification (NCBI taxonomy): domain Bacteria; kingdom Pseudomonadati; phylum Pseudomonadota; class Alphaproteobacteria; order Hyphomicrobiales; family Nitrobacteraceae; genus Bradyrhizobium; species Bradyrhizobium guangzhouense. The sequence goes on along the minus strand of NZ_CP030053.1, from coordinate 36,771 downwards.
CGATGAACGCCGCGGTTACCTCGCGGGTGACGCGCGCGAGCTCGGTCGGCCCGCCCCAGACGTCCACCCCTTGCGTGATCGCATGCATGTCGACGACGCAATAGATGCAGTTGTGGGTTTGCTGCATCTTCACGAAGTTGACGATCGCGCCGAGATAGTTGCCGAGGTGCAGATTGCCCGTCGGCTGGACGCCCGAAAAAACCCGTTCAACGAATGGCATGGTTAATCTTCCTGGCACGCCTTCCCATAGGTGGTCGGCCGTCGTTTCCAACAGCGGGGCTGCCCCGTCAAGGGCAATTCGCAGCGTGGCCTGTTCAGCCGGGCCGCTTCAGGGCGGCGGCCGCCTCGCGCCAGGAGGCCGCGCCGAGGATTTGCAGGAGCACGCCGTAGACGGCGATCCCGGCGGCGATCTGCAGGCCAAGCACAATGAAGCGAATGAGGCCATGGGCCTCAGCCGGCATCAGACCCGTGGTCAGCCAGAGCAGGGCACCCATGGCGGCGGCAGCGAGCACGATCCGCGGCAGCCGCCTGCGGGCGGCGGCATCGACCGAGAAGCCGAATTCGCTGGTGCCTTTCCGGAGCAGCGAGACGGCGCTGCTCCAGGCGCCAGCCGCGATGCTCGCGGCGATCCCGCTTGCGCCGAAGAAATGTCCGAGCAGGACCGCAAGGCCGACCGCGACCACAAAGCCTTTGGCCGTAGCGAGCAGCGGCGTCATCGTGTCGCTACGGGCAAAGAAGGCTGGCGACAGCGCCTTGATCAGCACATGCGCCGGCAATCCCAATGCCAGCCACGTCAACGCGTGTGCCGTTGCGGCGCTGTCCTGCGCGCTGAAGGCGCCGTGCTCGAACAGCAGCCGCACGATCGGTCCTGCCAGAATGGCAAGGCCCAGCGTGGCTGGCAGCGCCAGCCCAGTCGCCAGTTCCAGCGCGCGCGATTCGGCGTGCGCCACCGCGACACGGTCGCCGCTGCCCACCGCGCGCGTCATTTCCGGCACCAGCACCGTGCCCATGGCGACGCCGACGATGCCGAGCGGCAGCTCGATCAGGCGGTTGGCGAAATACAGCCAGGACACCGCCGATGGTGTCGCGGAGGCGATGATGGCGCCCGCGACCATCAGCCATTGCGGGCCCGAGCTTGCGATCATGCCGGGAATGGCTTTGGCGAAGAAGCCGCGCATCTCCCTGTCGAAGCTTGCGCGCAACGGCGTCGCCAGGCGCGCGCTTCGCTGCGAGCCCAGCATCACCAGCTGCAGCAGGCCGGCAATGCCGACGGTCGCCGCCAGCATCCATGCGGAGAGAGCGGCATCGGCGTGCCACAGCAGCAGCGCGCCGATGGCGGCAATCAGCGCGATGTTGAACAGCAGCGGCGAGAACGCCGTGAGCGCAAAGCGCCCCTGCGCGTTCAATAGCCCCATCAACACCGTGACCGGACCGGCAAAGGCGAGATAGGGCAGCATCAGCCGCGCGTTCTGGACGGCGAGATCGAGCGTGGCGCTGCCGGCGAAGCCTGGTGCGATGATCATGATGATCAGCGGCATCGTCAGCGCAATGCCGATCGAAATCACGATCAGGGATGCGCTGACCGTGCCAAGCACGCGCCCGGCAAAGGCGGAGGCGGCCCGTTCGCCATCGCGCTCACGGACGCGCAGCCAGGCCGGGATCAGGGCGGCATTGAGTGCCCCTTCGCTGAGCAGCCGCCGCACCACGTTGACGAGCTGGAAAGCCGCCAGAAACGCATCCGCGACAGTGCCGGTGCCGAGCAGCGCCGCGATCAGGGAATCGCGGGCAAAGCCGAGCAGGCGCGAGGCCAGTGTTCCCGTGGAGACGGTCAGGAAGGAGCGGATCATGCTCTTTGATAATACCGTTGCTTGCCCGCAGCGGTCCCCTCGTGATAGGCCGCGAGCCAGATTTCAGGCTCACAGGAAGCGGATTTCCGCGGGTACCGCAATCCGGCAAACAGGATCAAGGTGAATGGCTGACGTGAAATATGACGTTCTCGGCATCGGCAATGCGCTGTTCGACGTGCTGGTCCGGACCGACGAGGCCTTTTTGGTCAAGCACGGCATGACCAAGGGCAGCATGTCGCTGATCGACGAGGCGCGGGCCGCGGCCATCTACGCCGACATGGGCCCGGCGACGGAAGTCTCGGGGGGATCTGCCGCCAACACCATCGTCGGCATCGGCAGCCTGGGCGCGCGCGCCGCCTATGTCGGCAAGGTCAAGGACGACCAGATCGGCAAGCTCTATGTCCACGACATCCGCGCCGCCGGCGTTGCCTTCAACACGCCACCCGCGAAGGACGGTCCCGCCACCGGCTGCTCCTACATCCTGGTCACCGGCGACGGCGAGCGCACCATGAACACCTATCTCGGCGCGGCGCAGGATCTGTCGCCTGCCGATATCGATCCGGCCGAGATCGCGGCAGCCAAGATCGTCTATCTCGAAGGCTATCTCTGGGATCCGCCGGGCGCCAAGGAAGCCTTCCTCAAGGCTTCCAAGATTGCCCACGAAGCCGGCCGCAAGGTGGCGCTGACGCTGTCGGATTCCTTCTGCGTCGGCCGCTATCGCGACGAGTTTCTGGGGCTGATGCGCAACGGCACCGCCGACATCGTGTTCGCCAACGAGTCCGAGCTGCACTCGCTCTACGAGACCTCCGATTTCGACACCGCGCTGAAGCTTCTGCGCAGCGACGTCAAGCTCGGCGTGGTCACTCGCAGCGAGAAGGGTTGCGTCGTGGTGACGCCGACGGATGCGGTTGCCGCACCGGCCTCGCCGATCACGCAGCTGGTCGACACCACCGGCGCCGGCGACCTCTTCGCGGCCGGCTTCCTCTACGGCCTCTCACGCGACCTCTCGCACAAGCAGTGCGGCGAGCTAGGCGCGCTTGCCGCCGCCGAGGTCATCCAGCACATCGGCGCGCGCCCCCAGGTGTCGCTGAAGGAGCTGGCCCAGCAGCGCGGGCTGACGGTTTAAGGACTCCGCTCTCTCCCCGTCATTGCGAGGAGCTCTTGCGACGAAGCAATCCAGACTGCCTCCGCGGAAGGATTCTGGATTGCTTCGCTGCGCTCGCAATGACGTCGTGGCCTCACGCCGTCTTCGCAGCCTTCAGCCCCAGCCGCTGCTCCACGGTGTCCCGCATCACGAATTTCTGGATCTTGCCGGTCACGGTCATCGGGAATTCGTCGACGAACTCGACGTAGCGCGGGATCTTGTTGTGGGCGATCTGGCCGTCGCAGAAGGCGCGGACCTCCTCTGCCGTGAGCGTCTCGCCTGATCTGACTCGGATCCAGGCGCAGAGCTCCTCGCCATAGCGGGTGTCGGCGACGCCGAAGATCTGCACGTCCTGGATCTTGGGATGGCGGTACAAGAATTCCTCGATCTCGCGCGGATAGAGGTTCTCGCCGCCGCGGATCACCAGATCCTTGATGCGGCCGACGATGTTGCAATAGCCCTCGTCGTCGATGGTGGCGAGATCGCCGGTGTGCATCCAGCCGGCGGCGTCGAGCACGTCGCCGGTCTTTTCCTTCTCCTCCCAATAGCCCAGCATGACGCTGTAGCCGCGGGTGCAGAGCTCGCCGCGTTCGCCGCGCTTGACGATCTTGCCTTCGAGATCGACGACCTTCACCTCGACATGCGGATGGATCCGCCCGACGGTGGAGACGCGCCGCTCCAGCGGGTCGTCCGTCGCACTCTGGAAGCTGACCGGGCTGGTCTCGGTCATGCCATAGGCGATGGTGACCTCGCGCATGTTCATCTCGGTGTTGACGCGCTTCATCACCTCGATCGGGCAGGGCGCGCCGGCCATGATGCCGGTGCGCAACGATTTCAGATTGAACGTCTTGAATTCTGGGTGATCGAGCTCGGCGATGAACATGGTCGGCACGCCGTACAGCGTCGTGCATTTCTCCTGCTCGATCGCGCGCAGTGTCGCCAGCGGATCGAAGCCCTCGCCGGGATAGACCATGGTCGCCCCCAGCGTGACGGAGGCGAGGTTGCCCATCACCATGCCGAAGCAATGGTAGAGCGGCACGGGAATGCAGATGCGATCCGCTTCCGTCAGGCGCATCGCGCGTCCCGTGAAATAGCCGTTATTGAGGATGTTGTGGTGCGTCAGCGTCACCCCCTTGGGTAAGCCGGTCGTGCCGCTGGTGAACTGGATGTTGACGGGATCGTCGAACTGCAGTGCCGCGCCGAGCGCGGCAAGCTGCTCGCGATGCTCCGCTTTGCCCATGCGCGCGACTTCCTCGAAGGGGATCGTGCCCGGCACCGAGGGACCGCCGATCTGGATCACGATCCGCAAGGCCGGCAGCCGCGCCGCGCGCAGCTGGCCGGGCCTCGCGCTCGAAAGCTCCGGCAGTAGCGTGTTGAGCATGTCCATGTATTGGCTGGTCTTGAACGCCGTCGCGGTGACGATCGCGGCGCAGCCGACTTTCTTCAGCGCGAACTCGAGCTCGCTGAGCCGATAGGCGGGATTGATCGTCACCAGGATCAGGCCGGCCTTGGCGGCGGCAAACTGGGTCAGCGTCCATTCCGGCCGGTTCAGCGACCAGATGCCGATCCGCTCACCGCGTTCGAGACCAAGCGCGAGAAAACCGGCAGCCAGCGCATCGACGCGCTCGGCGAATTCGGTCCAGCTCCATCGCACACCGTGGCTGGGCGAGACCAGCGCCTCGCTGGTACCCCAGCGCCGCACCGCGTGATCGAGGCTGCGGCCGATAGTGTCGCCGAGCAGCGGCGTATCCGAGATGCCGCATACATAGCTGTCGGCCTTGCCTGCAAGATCGTTCGCCAAGTTCGTCTCCTCAAAACCTGATCGCCTCGTGCCCGAAGCCGATGGCTTTCGAGCACGAGGTTATCCGTTGCAGCGAAGGCGCGCGACGCCGCGCGCCTCATACTAAGGAGTTACGCCGCCTTCTGCCCGCTGCCGGCATCGAGCCCGGCATAGACGCCGCGCTCGAATCCCGCGAAGGCCTGCAGGCATTTCGCATCCGCAAACGGCAACAGCTGCATGAGGATGACGCCCGTGACGTCGCGGGCCGGGTCGATCCAGTAGTAAGTGTTGGCGAGGCCCGCCCAGGCGAGGCTGCCGGCGCTCCGCCCCTCCGCGGTCTTGGCGGTGTTGATCATGAAGCTGAGGCCCCATTTCTTCGCCTGGTCCGGATAGAGATCGACGTCGTTGGTGTAAGGTGGCGCCGCGGTCGTCATCTTGGTCATGTTGAGATCGCCCATCTGGTTCTGCCCCATCATGGCGATCGTTTCTGGCCTGAGCACCTGGTTGCCGTTGCCGCGGCCCTTGTTGAGGATCATCTGGGTGAATTTGATGTAGTCGCCCGCGGTCGAGTAGAGGCCGCCGCCACCCATGTGGAATTCCGGATTCTGCTCGAGCTCGAACGGCATCGCGGCAAGCTGGCCGTCTTCGCCGCGGGCATGCATGCCGACGAGACGCTTGCGCATGTCGTCGCTGATCTTGAAGCCGGTGTCGCTCATGCCGAGTGGCGCAAACAGATTGTCGCGCAAGTAGGCGTCGAGCCGCTTGCCGCTGACGGCTTCCACCGCCTTGCCGACGAAGTCGATGTTGGTACCGTATTCCCAGCGCGTGCCGGGATCGGTCATCACGGGCGTCTTCAGTGCAGCGTTCTGGCAGGTGATGATCCCCGGCGTGCCTGTTTTCTCCATGTAGCGCCCGAATTCGCCGTTCCACATGTCGTAGCAGAAGCCGGCAGTGTGGGTCATGAGTTGACGCAGCGTGATCGCGCCCTTCGCGGGCCGTAGTTTCGGCTCGCCCTTGGCGTCGAAGCCTTCCAGCACTTGCGGATTGGCGAGGTCGGGCAGCACGCCGCCGATCGGTGCATCGAGCGACAGCTTGCCCTGCTCGACCAGTTGCATCGCGCCCGCTGCAGTCACCGCCTTCGTCATCGAGGCGATCCAGAACACGCTGTCGGTGGTCATCGCATCGGGCTTGGACAGATCGCGCTTGCCGAACGCGCCCTGATACAGAATGTCGCCGCCGCTGGCGGCGATCGCAACAACGCCGGGAATCTCCTTGGCATCGCTGGTCTTGCGCAGAATCTCGTCGATCTGGGCTTTGCTTTGCATCAGCGTTTCCTCCGGTTTGATTATTGTTGGAAGTGTTCGGATTGTCCTCCCGCAAGTCGTGTGCGGCAAGCGTGGCGATATGCACCCTCCGGTCGCGATGTCGTGACTTGACGCTCTGCGCTCCGCGCGGGACGACTGATCTGCAACACTTCTTCACAATCTGCGGTGGATGGCCGCATCCGATCGTGACCTTGGATAGGCTCCGGCGATATGTTTTCCGGTGTTTGAAACACTTGAAACATTTTGTGCGTTGCGGCGTTCAGCTTGTGGCCCGGTCGGCGGCCGACGTTAGAACTTGATGCAATTTGGCGGCCTCCATCGGTCGCGAGGGGACTTAAAGATGATTTCGACCTGGAGCGAATGGAAGCGCTATCCCCGTCCCGGACGGGGCGACAATCTGGAAGCGCCGATCTCGCCCGGCATTTACGAGGTGCGGATCGCCGGATCAGGCGCGCTCTATTCGTTCGGCGCGGTCGACAATCTGGCGCAGGCACTGGCGCTGCTGCCGGTCGGCTCAAAATCCTGGTTCGGCCGCCGCGATACCTCCGATGCACCCGATCTCGAATACCGGACCTGCGCGACCTCCTCGAAGGCCAGCGCCAAGGCCGCGGCTGAACGCATGATCGGCCGCCGCGAGACCTATATGAGCGGCGCGGCCTGATCATCTCCACAAGGTTGGGTGCTATACCTCTCCCATAGGGAGAGGTGAAGGACTGCGCTCCCGACTTTAACTCCCGGCAGATGTGCGTTGCGGGACGGTGCATTGGGCACCTGATGTCCCTATATTGCGGCCGATCCGATCGCCCCGAATGATCGCCCGAGGAGCAACGCCATGACCCCGACCGCCGCAGCACGCGCCCAGCAATCCACCGCCAACCTGCGCGACCGATTGAAGGACCCGTCGCTGCTGAAGGAGGCCTGCTACATCGACGGCGCCTGGGTCGGCACGCCGGTGTTTGCCGTGAACAATCCCGCGACCGGTGTCGAGATCGCAAAAGTCCCGCAGCTTGGCGCCGACGATACCACCAAGGCCGTCGAAGCCGCCCAGCGCGCGTTTCCGGCCTGGGCCAAGCACACTGCCAAGCAGCGCTCCAACATTTTGCGCAAATGGTTCGAGCTGATCATCGCCAACCGCGAGGACCTCGCGTTGATCCTGACCTCCGAGCAGGGCAAGCCGCTGTCGGAAGCGCTCGGCGAGGTCGATATCGGCGCCGCCTATATCGAGTTCTTCGCGGAGGAAGCCCGCCGCGTCTATGGCGAGACCATCCCGACGCAGCGGCCCGATGCGCGGCTGCTCGCGATCAAGCAGCCGATCGGCGTTTGCGGGGCCATCACGCCGTGGAACTTCCCGAACTCGATGATCACCCGAAAAGTCTCGCCGGCACTGGCCGCAGGCTGCACCGTGGTGCTCAAGCCCGCCAACGAGACGCCGCTGTCGGCACTGGCGCTCGCAGTGCTCGCCGAAAAGGCCGGCATCCCCAAGGGCGTGCTCAACATCATCACCGGTGATGCGCCCCCGATCGGCAAGGTGCTGTGCGAGCATCCGGCGGTACGCTTCGTGGGCTTCACCGGCTCGACCGCGGTCGGCAAGATCCTCTACCAGCAAGCCTCCGTCGGCGTGAAGCGGCTCGGCCTCGAGCTTGGCGGTAACGCGCCGTTCGTGGTGTTCGACGACGCCGATATCGATGCGGCGGTCGAAGGCGCGATCGTCTCGAAATACCGCAACATGGGCCAGACCTGCGTCTGCGCCAACCGCCTCTACGCACAGGACAAGATCTACGACGAGTTCGTCAAGAAGCTGTCGGCCAAGGTCGCGGCGATGAAGATCGGCGACGGCACCGAAAGCGGCGTAACGCAGGGCCCGCTCATCAACATGAAGGCGGTCGACAAGGTCGAGCGTCACATCGCCGATGCCGTCAAGCGTGGCGCCAAGGTGGTGACCGGCGGCAAGCGCAGCGAGCTCGGCCGTTCCTTCTTCGAGCCGACCGTGCTCGCCGATGTGAAGCCGGACTCGCTGGTTTCGCAGGAGGAAACTTTCGGCCCGCTCGCGCCTGTCATCCGCTTCAAGGACGAGGCCGACGTCATCGCGATGTGCAATGCCTCGCCGTTCGGCCTCGCCTCCTATTTCTATTCCCGCGATATCGGCCGCGTCTGGCGCGTCGCCGAGGCGCTGGAGTCGGGCATGGTCGGCGTCAACACCGGCCTCATCACGACTGAGGTCGCACCGTTCGGCGGCGTCAAGGAAAGCGGCCTGGGCCGTGAAGGCTCGCGTCACGGCATGGAAGAATATGTCGAGATCAAATACGTGATGATGGCGGGGGTGTGAGGACCCCTATCAGTTCCTGCTTCGACGCAGCTCACCGGGACTGCGGCCGAATTCGCGGCGCATCCATTTGGCGAGGTGTGACTGATGCGAAAAGCCTGCCTCCAGGGCGATGTCGCTGAGCTTGCGATCGCCCTGGAGAAGCAGCTGGCGTGCGTGCTCCAGCCGTCGCTGCAGGACGTAGCGGTGCACGGTGACCCCCATGGCCGCCTTGAACCACGTCCTCAAGTGCGAGCTGCTGACGCCGGCCTCGCGGCAGAGAATGTCGACAGTGAGTGGCTGGTCCAGATTGTCATCGACATAGGCTGCGATCCTCTGGAGTTGCGCGTCGGAGAGGCGCGTGATGTCACGCGGCGCATCATCCGTAAGCCCAAGCAGCTCGACCGCCAGGGCCATTCCGACAGCCTCGGCGAATAGCGGGCCGCTCGGCGAGCCCGCCTTGACGTCGCTCTCGAGCGCCTGTCCCAGTAGGACGATGCGGTCATTGCGCAGCATGTGATGGGTACCGAGCCGGACTGACGTCAATCGTCCTGCCTTCGACGCCGCATGCGCGAGCATCCCGGGCGCGAGCCGGATCTGGAGCGACCGATAGGGCGTCTCTGCGATGAAGCCTGAAGCCGTACCCGACGGGATCAGGTCGATATCGCCGGCGCGACGCAAATACTTTTCTCCAGTCGCGAGGCAACGGGAGCGCGTGGTGGCTGTGAGATGGATGATGATCCGGTGATCGCCGATTGGCTCGAGGGCATCGGGATCGGACTCCGTCCGCGTGGCTGCGGCGATGCTGCCGACCGATGATGACGCCGAACGCGATATCGCACGCATGACCGGGCTCCAGAGTGGCTTGGCGGAACGTGTTCGATATTTGGCGCATCATGCGCGATTTTCAACGGCCCGGGCGTCAAACAGCTCACCTGTCGTTTTCCTGACGATGAGGGGACAGAGTGAGCCATTACGTTGTCGTTGGAGCCGGTCCGGTTGGCCGCGAAACCGCTCGCCTTCTGGCAGAGCAAGGACACAGCGTCATCCTCACCAGCAGAAATGCCGGGTCGATCGATGTCGGGCCCGTGCGGACCGTTTCATCGGATGCCACAGACGCCGCGCAGCTGGCCGGATTCACCAAAGGCGCGGATGCGATCTTCATGTGCGCCATGGCGGCCTATCATCGATGGCCAACCGATTTCTTCCCCATCATGGACGGAACGGTCAAGGCGGCCGAGCAGGTCGGCGCGAAGCTGATCGTGGCTGGAAATGTCTACGGTTACGGCGCGGGGGCTGTCAGCCCTCTCACGCCCGAACTGGAGCCGGACCCGACCAGCCGAAAGGGCACGACCCGCCACATCATGTGGCAGCGCGCCTTGCGGTCGAATGTTCCTGCGATCGAGGTCCGCGCAAGCGATTATCTGGGCAAAGGCGCGGTCACGTATTTCTCGTTGCTGGCGCTGCCGTCGCTACTCAAGAACGAACCGGTATCTTTCCTTGGCGACCTTGATGCGCCGCACGCTTGGTCCTTCACCGGGGATACGGCGCGCACGCTGGTCGCTGCGTCGCGCTACACTGGAGAATGGGGGCGCGCCTTTCACGTGCCGTCGCAGTCCGTCTCGGTGCGCGAACTGGTGCAAAAATTCGCGGACGCGCTGAAGATCGACGCTCCGAACTTGCGTCGCCTTACCTCGGCCGATCTCGAAAGCAGCGGCTTCGGTGAGGCCGTCGAGATGTCTTACCTGTTCGAAAAGCCGCTTCTGCTTGACGCCGACGATACGGAGAAACGGTTGGGCGTCACCGCAAGCAGCCTGGACATGATGGTGCGCGACACGTTGTCGTAGCTGGTCGGCATCGCCAAAATCGAATGAGCAGATCGGGAAGATCGTCGTCGTGCGTCTGAAACGCGCGGCGCAATCAAGGGGTGATGGAATGACGAATTCGAACAACTGGCAAGCTCCCGGCCTGAACCGGCGAAAAGTCGGCGACTACATAGTCACCGCGATCGTCGACGGCATCGTCGCCGCGCCGTTCGATCTTCTGGCCGGAATAGGGCCTGACGAAGCGATGAGCATGACGGTGGCAGCGGGACGTCCTTCGTCATCCGCGATGACCGTCAGCATCTATCTGATCGAGGGCAAAGGCCGCACCATCCTGGTCGACGGTGGAGGAGGTGGCATCAACGGGTGGGGAGGGCGGCTGCACGGGGCGCTTGCTGCGGCGAACGTGAACCCGCTCGCGATCGACCAGATCCTGCTGACCCACGCCCATCCGGATCATATCGGCGGTCTCGTCGGAGTCTTGCCGTCCGCGCCCCTGTTTCCGAACGCCGAGCTCGTCATGCACGAAGCCGAGTTTGCCTTTTGGAGCGATGACGCGAACCTCAATCGGTCACCGGATGCGATGAAGCCGTTCTTTCAAGCCGCGCGTGCCGTGTTCAAGGCCTACGGCGTGCGCCGGCGGACGGTCAGCGCGGGACAAGTCGCGCCCGGCATCGTGATCGAACATCTCCCCGGCCACACGCCCGGACATAGCGGCTATAGGATCGACGCTGGCGGTGTGTCCCTGCTCATCTGGGGCGATATCGTTCACTACCCGGATATACAGGTGCCGAGACCCGACGTGACGATCGCGTTCGACGTGGATCAGGCCGCAGCCAGCGCAACCCGGAAGAAAGTGCTGGAGAGGGTGTCCGCGACCGGAGAGCTCGTCGCTGGAATGCACCTGAACTTCCCGGGTTTCGCGCGATTGTCGAAGACAGGACAATCGTTCGAGATCCGGCATGAACCCTGGTCTGCGGAGCTCATCTGACGCGGCTGGCGCTACCGCCGCAGCACCGCAATCGTCCGGTTCGCGAATGTCAGGCGCTCGGCCATGACCGACACGAAATAAGTCAGCAGCTTGTGGCTAAGCGCGGGGTCTTGTTCCTTGATCTCGTCGAACTGGAGCGTGTTCAGAACGTAGAGCACGCTGTCGACTTCCGCCTGGATCGTCGCGCTGCGTGGCGTGTGTGACACCAGGCCCATCTCGCCGATCGTGGTATAGCGCCCGAGGCTGCGCACGCGCGTGGTGCGGTCGTCGTCGGCGGGGATCATGATGCCGACGCGCCCGTCGAGGATGAAGTGCATGGAATCCGCGGGATTGCCGGCTTGCACGATGATTTCGCCGGCCTCGACCTCGATGCGCTGGCAGCGGCGGATCAGCTCGTCTGCATCATCCTCGCTGCCGAGAATGCCGGCGAACCAGTCGCGCAAGGAAGCTTCTTCCCGCGCCAGGCCCTGATGCTGCGCGATGATTTCGTTCTCGCACCATTCCAGCGCACGATCGAGCTCTGGAATGATGGTGACGCCGTCGCCGATGAAATCGCTGGAGCGCAGCACCTTCTCGGCCGCGGCCGACAGGTGCACCAGGATCAGCTCGACGCCGAGATCGGCCGCGCTGCGCTTGATCTGGGCGAAGCTGTAGGCGGCCGAGGAATCGACGCCGGTGACGAGCTTGAAATCGAACAGCAGATAGCGACACTCCGGGCGTTCGTGCAGCAGCAGCTTGACGTGCTGGTAGAGCCGGTTGGCGGAGCCGAAGAACAGATAGCTCTGCAGGTTGAGACCCTGGATCTTGCCGCCATGGGCCAGCAGCACCTCCTGGTCGTCGCGCGAGCGGTCGAGCGAGGAGCGGTATTCCGAGCCGTCAAAACTGTACTTGATCGATTCCACCCGCGCCGCGCTGAACGCAAAGGTCGCACAGCCGATGATCACGCCGATCAGGATGCCGGGCACGAAGCCCCAGGCGACGATGATTGCGATGATGGCGATCAGCGACAGATATTCGAGCCTGGACAGCCGCTTGCGCGATTCGATGATCCATTTGTGCAGCTGGTCGGCGCCGAGATAGAGCAGGAGGCCGCCGAGCACGAATTTCGGCATGAAGCCGAGTAACTCCGGCGCGACCGCGAGCATCAGCAGCGAGATGGCGGCGGCCGTGAGGCCGGACAGGCGTCCGCGGCCGCCGCTCGAGAAATTGAGGATCGAGCGGCTGACCGAGATGCAGCCGGCATAGCCGCCGAGTGCGCCGGTCAACATGTTGGCGGCGCCGGTCGTGTTCAGCTCGCGTTCCAGATTGGCCTCGCGATGTACCGCGACCTCGATGCCGGTGGTGTTGAACAGCGTGCTGGAGGCGGTGACGAAGATGACGGCGACGAGGTTGCCGAGCAGGTCGGGCACCGCGAACCAGGGATAGTGGATGAAGCCGTCCATGTGCCAGGGCACCATGAAGGCCGCCGCCGGCGGCGGCTGGAACGTCCAGCCCAAGGCGCGGGCCTCATCGAGCGAGACGCCTGTGACCCAGAATGCCAGATGCGCCGTCAGCATGCCGCCGATGAGGATGATCGGCAAACCGAACGGGCTGCGCGAGCGGTGCCAGGTCAGATACAGCACCATCGCCATCGCGCAGGCCGCGCCGAGCTCCGACAAAGTGACGCCGTTGATGAAGCGCAGCAGCGTCGCAAATTGCACGGGTTGACCGGTGATCACCCGGATCGCACCCATCACGATCAGGAGCCCCGTGGCGCCGAGGAAGCCGCCGACCACGGGATAGGGCACGTAGCGGATGGCGCGGCCCATCCGCGTCAGGCCCAGCCCGCACAGCACGATTCCGGTCAGCACGGTCGACAGACCGAGCGTGATCAGGACCGGCGAGAGCAGGGGCGCCGCCGCGTTGGCCGCTTCGATGCGCTCGACCAGCGAGGCCGCCAGGATGCCGGTGACGGCCGCGGTCGAGCTGTCGGGGGCGGCGATCGCGAAGGGCAGCGAGCTGCCGAGCCCGATCACGAGTGCGAGCACGGCCGAACTGACGAAGGTCGCAGCGATGCCGTAGGAGAGATACGGCGAAAGCGGGCCGGCAAAGATCAGCAGCGAATAGGACAGGCCAAACGTCACGGTGAGGACGCTCGCCGCGCCTCCTCCCAGCATATCATTCAGTGCACGCTTGACGGACGGGCTGAGCCCCGCGACCGGACCAAAGCCAATTGCCGGATCTGTCACGTCCTGAAACTCGCTCATGAAAATTCCCGCCCGGAGAGGTAGACGAGTGCGAGCCTAGCGCAACGGGATTCTTGCAAATATGAAGTATCCGACAGTTCTGCCGGGGCCTGCGTGTGAACGGTCAATCATATGTTTGAGGGGAAAGCCGAAAATGCCGCGCTGGCGGCGTTGTGACAGAAGGCCGTTCCACCCACCGCTGTCATTCCCGGCGAAAGCCGGGAATCCAGTACGCCGCGGCTTCCCGGCTCAATCACATCCGTCTCTGGAATACTGGATCGCCCGGTCGAGCCGGGCGATGGCAGTTGGGGGTGCAGCACCGGCCTCTCCACGTCATTGCGAGCGGGGCGAAGCAATCCAGGCTGTCTCCGTGGAGGGACTCTGGATTGCTTCGTCGCAAGAGCTCCTCGCAATGACGGAGTTCGCAGAAGCGGCCGGGCTAGATCTTGAGTTCGCGACCCGTCACCCGCCGATACGCCTCCAAATATCGCTTGCTGGTTGCGTCCACCACGCTGGCGGGAAGTGGCGGCGGCGGGGCGTCGCCGTTCCAGCGGCCGGCGCGGCGTTCGGCGTCGAGATAATCGCGCAAGGGCTGCTTGTCGAAACTCGCCTGCGACTGGCCGGGCCTGTAGGTATCGACCGCCCAGAAGCGCGATGAGTCCGGGGTCATGACTTCGTCGATCAGGATGATGCGCCCGTTCTTGTCGCGACCGAACTCGAATTTTGTATCTGCGATGATGATGCCCTGCTCGCGCGCCAGCTCCTCGCCGAGCGTGTAGATCGCGCGTGTCATGCTCTCGAGGGTGTAGGCGACGTCGTCGCCGACGACTGATCGCATCTTCGCGATGGTGATGTTTTCGTCATGGCCGGTCTCGGCCTTGGTCGCCGGGCTGAAGATCGACGGTTCGAGCTTCTCGCTTTCGACGAGGCCGGGCTTGAGCTTCTCCCCCGCCAGCGTGCCGCTCGCCGCATATTCCTTCCAGGCCGAGCCCGAGAGGTAACCGCGGATCACGCATTCGATCGGAAACACGGTGGTGCGGCGGGACAGCATGGCCCGGCCGAGAAGCTCGCCACGATGCGGCTTCAACGCCGGGACGGCCGCGATGATCTCGTCGGTGTCGGCGCTGATCATGTGATGCGGCACGATGCCTTCGAGCTTGTTGAACCAGTACGCGCTGATCTGGGTCAGCACTGCGCCCTTCATCGGAATGGTCTCGCCCATCACGACGTCGAAGGCGCTGATGCGGTCGGTGGTGAGGAGCAGCAGGCGGTCGTCGTCGACGGCGTAGATATCGCGCACCTTGCCGCGGCCGATCTTGGTCAGGGGCAGGTCGCTGGAGAGCATGGTGGTCATCGCAAGGCTTTCGTGGATTTGGCCTTCAGGAAATAAGTCCGGCTGCGCCTGGTGGCACGGCCGGACACCGGATTAGCCTATTCCGGCAGCGGAATGAACTCATGTTCCTGCGGAACAGCGGCGAAGCGGCCGGTTTTCCAGTCCTGCTTGGCCTGCTCGATCCGCTCCTTGCTGGAGGAGACGAAATTCCACCAGATGTGGCGCGGGCCTTCCAGGGCATCGCCGCCGAGAAACATCATCCGCGTCGCCTTGAGCGCCTTCACGGTGATGCGGTCGCCGGGACGGAAGATCAGCAGCCGCGGACCTTCGTAGCGCTCATTGGCGATCTCGACCTCGCCGTCGACCACATAGATCGCGCGCTCCTCATGATCAGGGTCGAGCGGTATGGTCGCGCCCGCAACGGCGGTGACCTCGGTGTAGAACCAGGGCGAGACCATTTTCACCGGCGAGGTGATGCCGAAGGCGGATCCCGCGATCACCCGCGCGGTAAAATCGCGTTCGGAGATCATCGGCAGATCGCCCGCCGCATAATGCTGGAACGAGGGATCGATCTCTTCGGAGCCTTCAGGCAGCGCGATCCAGCTTTGCAGGCCCAGCATCTTCTGGCCCGAGGCGCGCTGCGCATCCGGCGTGCGCTCGGAATGGGCGATGCCGCGCCCCGCGGTCATCAAGTTCATCGCACCCGGTGCGATCTCCTGCACGTTGCCCTCGCTGTCGCGATGCATGATGGAGCCGTCGAACAGATAGGTGACGGTGGCAAGGCCGATATGCGGATGCGGCCGCACGTCCATGCCCTTGCCGGAGACGAACTGCACCGGGCCGAAATGATCGAAGAAGATGAAGGGTCCGACCATCTGCCGCTTGCCATGCGGCAGCGCCCGCCGCACCTCGAACCCGTCACCGAGATCGCGGGTGCGCGGCACGATGACGAGATCGAGCGCATCGCAGGACATGGGATCGCCGAGCACGGGATCGTTAGAGGGTTGCCAGCTCATGGTGGACTCCTGTTTCTTGTTGCTATGATCGTAGCAGAATTTCGTATAGTCGTCGCGACAAAGGGGCAAACGTCGCGGCGCAATGGTCACATACACTACTCTCATGCCCGGCTTGACCGGGGCATCCAGTACGCCGCGGCCTCTCGATTCAATCACTGCTGTCTCAGAGTACTGGATCGCCCGGTCCTAGTGCGCAATTGCGCACTGGCCGGGCGATGACGGCGGTGGATGCCGCTCCAGCAGTGGCGCGGGGATGGTCCTTGAAAAAAGTCGCCCAACAAACGATGTTCGGCCGACCGTAACCGCGATCGACCGTATCAATCGATGACCCTCGCCGCTCTCGACCTCGCCTTTCGCGCCGCCAGCGTCGCGCTGCTGCTGATGCTGGCAGTGTCGCTGTTACATGATTATCGCAATGTGCTGGCTGGCCGTCTTGGTGCGGCCTTCGTGCTGGGCTCGGTCGCGCATGCAGTAAGCTATTCGCTGGATGTCACGTCGCGGGTTCCGCTCTGGCATGCACCGCTGATCGCGTTGTCGACCGGCACCATCGTGATGTTCTGGCTGTTCACGCGCGCCCTGTTCGACGACGAGTTTCGTTTGCGCTGGTGGCACGGTTTGATCTGGGCGCTGGTGACGGCCTACAGCTTCGCGGGCTGCGTCTGGATTGCACCCAGCGGCCATGTGCGATTCTCGGTGACGATGGTTAATCTGATCGTGCTCGGTTTCATCGCGCTCGCGGTCGGGCAGATGGTCGCCTCCTGGCCGGCCGATCTGGTCGAGCGCCGCCGCCATGTTCGCTTCTTCATTGTCTGCGCGATCGCGCTCTATGGCGGGCTGAACGCGGTGCTCCAGATTGCCGCCGCCGGCGACCACGTCGGCGCTGTCGCCGAAACCATCAATACCGGCGCGCTGACCTGCACGGTCGCTGCGATCGTCTATGCCATGATGCGCGTTGACGGGGCGGATCTGTTTCGGGCCGCAGTGGAGCCCGCGCCGCCTGTTATTTTCAGTCAGCCTGCGGCCGATGACGCCGCCGATCAAAAGCTCATCGACGCCCTGATGCGGCTGATGGCGGACGAGCGGATCTATCGTCAGGAAAACATCACCATCGGCGTGCTGGCAGGCCGGCTGAAGATCCCCGAATACCGGCTGCGGCGGCTGATCAACCAGCGGCTCGGCTATCGCAATTTCAATGTGTTCCTCAACAACCACCGGATCGAGGAAGCCAAGGCCGCGCTGGCCGATCCCACCCAGGCCGAGGTTCCCGTCATCACCATCGCGATGGACGCCGGCTTCCAGTCGCTCGGTCCGTTCAACCGCGCCTTCAAGGCGGTGACCGGGGTGACGCCGACGGAATACCGCCGCCTCAAGGCCGATGCGGCTTAGATTTTTATATCTTTGAAATCACATAATAATTTCGAAATCGACCAGCCCCCGATCAGTTTCGACGAGGTCATTTTCCAAATCCGGCGAGCACACTTCGCTCACCTCCGGCTTCATCCCCGCATTCGCCCCATAGCCGGAGAAAGCCCGTGACCCGCCGCCGCAAGATCCTCCTCCTCACCACTGCCATTGCCTGTGCCGGCCTCGCGCTCGGCGCGGCGCGGGCCCGTGACGTACCCAAGGTTGCCACCGGCTTCATCGCCCATACGCTCTGTTCCGAGATCTTCGTCTCCGGCCTCGATCCCCAGCGCGACCTCGCTGAAACCACCGACGCGATGCCGGGCGCGCGTCTTTTGACCTGGGCGATGGATTTCCAGGTCGATCGCACGCGCAAGGATGTCACGGTGTCCCTGTTCGGGATTGGCCGCAGCCATGCCGTCTATCGCGCGGGACTTGGTTGCACGCTCGAGCACGGCCAGGGGATCGCCGAGGTCGCGTTGCCGCCTGACGACAAGCAGCCCACCTTGCTCCCCGAGATCGCCGGCCCCGGTATCGTGGCCCCGCAAAGCGAGGGCCTGGCTGCCGCGCTCGACCGCGCCTTCACCGAACCTGCGCAGCCGCCTTATCGCCACACCCGTGCGATCGTGGTCATGAAGGACGGCCGCATCATTGCCGAGCGCTACGCCGACGGCATCGGGCCGGAGACACAGCTGTTCGGCTTCTCCATGACCAAGTCGGTGATTTCAGCGCTGACGGGCATTCTCGTGCGCCAGGGCAAGTTGAAGCTCGACGGCCCCGCGCCTGTCGCCGCCTGGCAAAATCCCGAGGATCCGCGACATGCGATCACCGTCGACCAGTTGCTGCGTCACACCGCCGGCATTGCGCTCGGAAGCTCGTTGGAGGCCTCGCTGGGCTCCGCGCTCGAACCGGTCAACACCATGAAATACGCCACGGACGATATGGCGAGCTTTGCCGAGCGCGCGCCGCTTGCGACGGCACCAGGCACGGCGTGGAACTATCACGACGGCAACTTCGTCATTCTTGCGCATCTGCTGCGTCAGGCCGCTGGCGGCAAGCCCGCCGATGCGCTTGCCTTCGCGCGCCGCGAATTGTTTGCGCCGCTCGGCATGCGCCACGTCACGCTTCAGCTCGATGCTTCGGGCACGATCGAGGGCTCCGGCTCGATGCAGGCCTCCGCGCGCGACTGGGCGCGCTTCGGTCAGCTTTATCTCAACGACGGCATCGCCGGCGGCAAACGCATCCTGCCGGAGGGCTGGGTGAACTACTCGGCGTCTGCCACGCCGCATGGCTGGGTCGGCATCGGCGCCGGCTTCTGGACCAACCAGGGCAACAGTTTCGGCGCAAGATTTCGCGTCGACCACGGCTGGCCGCGCGATGCCTTCTTCGCCAAGGGCACGATCGGGCAGTACACGATCATCATTCCATCGGAACGACTGGTGATCGTGCGAATGGGCCGCTCGCAGAACTGGCCGCCGGAAGTCGACGGCGTATTCGATCTCGTGCGCGACGTCGTGGCGACGACGCGCGAGAAGGGCAAGATGGCGGGGGTGAATTAGACGGCTACTGCCGCGCCAGCTCAGTCGCCTTTGCCACGCGGTCGAACCGCTCCAGCGTCATGATCGCATCCGCGAACTTGTCGGCCCGCGCGTTCAGCACGGGCCGCGCCAGCGTCAGGAACTTCTGCTGCATCGCCTGCGCATCCGGGAAGGAATTCGGCTCTCCGGAGGGATCGGCATAGAGCCGCTCGTGCACGCCGTCCTCAGTGGTGATGCTGACGCGCGCGCCGAACGGATGGGTGCGGCCGACCTCGAGCCGGTCGTCCTGCACCACGTCGAACTTGTCGGCGAGTGCGTCGATCGCGGCATCGCCGAGCCTGGCGTAATCGTCCCAGCCGAACGAGCCCTGGTCGAGCGCGAGCGCGCCGGTGAAGAACATCGAGAACTGGCCGCCGACGATCGAGGTCGGATGCCGCTTGGTCGCGGCATCGCCGGTCAGCGTGATGCCGTTGCGGTGCAGGCCGATCTCGACGCGCTTGACCTGGTCGGGCGTCAGATTGTGCTCGCGCCGCATCGCGATCAGCGCATCGATCGCGGCATGGGTGTAGCGGCAGCTCGGATACGGCTTCACGCCGATCTTCATGGTCTCGTAGGTCTTGCCGAGCCCGGCGACAGCCTTGTCGGGATGGGCGTCGTCGGTGTAGCCGGCGAGCAGGCCGTGCTTGCCTTCGACCGATTCCGTCGCACCGACGAAATCGTTGCGCGCCAGGGTCGCTGCGATCACGCCGTTCATCGCGGCGGCGCCGACCTGATAGCGCTTGTTCCAGGCACCGTTCATCAGGAACTGCAACGAGCCCGCGGCCTGGCTGCCGGCAACGCCGAAGGCCGCGATGATCTGCGGCTCGGACAGGCCGAACAATTTCGCCGCCGCCGCGGCCGCGCCATAGGTGCCGGCGGTCGCAGTCGGGTGGAAGCCGCGCGCATAATGCGAGGTCGGGTCGAGCGCGTTGCCGAGCCGGCAGCAGACCTCATAGCCCGCAACGATCGCCGTCAGCACATCGCGGCCGGACGCGCCGACCATCTCGCCGACGGCGAAGGCGGCCGGAACCACCGGCGCGCTCGGATGCAGTGAGGAATCCGCATGCGTGTCGTCGAAATCGAGGGAATGGCCGAGCGCCCCGTTGAGCAGCGCCGCCACCGCCGGCGTCCAGGTCTTGGAATCGCCGAACACGGTGGAATCGCCCTTGGTGTCGAGCGACAGCGCTTCCAGCATCTTCAGCAGCGACGGGGTGGATTCGGCCTCGCGCCGCGCCCGGATGGCGCTGCCCAGAAAGTCCAGCGTCAGCACCTTGGCGCGATCCAGCACCTCCGCCGGAATATCCTGGTATTTCAGGTTGGCGACATACGCGGCGAGCGTTGCGGTTTCGTGGGCCATCGTGTTTCCTCGTTTTGGCCGGCAAGTTAGGCGGGCTGATTTTGCCTTTCAAGCGGCCTTGGGCCCGCGGGCATCAGCTATGCTTTTGGTCGGCGCAATGGGATCGGTCCGGGACATCAGACGATGATTTCAGCAAGTGAGTTGTTCGACCGGGTCTGGTCGCGCAGAACGCAACTGGGGCTGGCGGTCCGGGTCACGGTCGCGGCCGCCAGCGCCTATGCGCTCGCCACCGCGCTGCATCTGTTGTTGCCGCTCTGGGCCGTGCTGACCTCGATCATCGTGACGCAGATGAGCGTCGGCCGCTCGTTGAAGGCGACGCGCGACTACATGCTCGGCACGATCGGCGGCGCCATCTATGGCGGCGCGATCGCGGTCCTGATTCCCTATTCCGGTGAGCTCGGCCTGCTGGGCCTGCTGGTGCTGGCCGTGGCGCCGCTTTCCTTTCTCGCAGCGATCTACCCGAATCTGAGCTCGGCGACGGTGACGGCGGTGATCGTGCTCGTGCTGCCCTCGATGCATCATGCCGATCCCATGGCCTCGGCGATCGACCGCGTCTGCGAGGTTTCGGTCGGCGCGGTGACCGGACTGCTCGTCTCTTTCCTGGTGCTGCCCTCGCGCGCGGTCCGGCAGATCCGTGCCAGCGCCGCGAAACTGCTCGATCTGATCGCGGAAGCCTTCGGCGAACTGCTGGCCGGCCTGACGCGCGGCCGCGACAACGATGCGCTGCATCGGATCCAGGACGGCATCGGCACCGCCATGGTGGGCATGAACACGATCGGCACTGAAGCCGAGCGCGAGCGTTCGGCGCGGCTGTCGAGCGGCCCCGACACCGGCCCCTTGCTGCGCACCATCCTGCGGCTGCGCCATGACGTCGTGATGATCGGCCGCGCCACCGTGGTGCCGCTGCCGGCCGAGGTGCAGGTGAGGCTCGCAGGTCCCCTGGCAGAGGTGAGCGCGGCGATCCTGCGCTTCCTCAAATCCGCTGCGGAGGCCTTGCGCGAGGGCGCCGGCGCGCCGCCGATCCACCCCGTGCACGTCGCGCTTGCGCACTATTCCGAGGCGGTCGCCGCGGTGCGCCAGGATGGACTGATCCGCGGCCACACGAGCGATACCGCGGAGCGCTTTTTTGCGCTCGGCTTCTCGCTGGAGCAGATGCACCAGAACCTCTGCGACCTCGACCGCGTCGTCGGCGAATGGTCGGAGGCCGCGGCGGATGGTCCGGTGAAGGTGGCGGAGTGATGTATCTGGATTGAGAGCGGAGCCATGTTTTCGACCTGGGTCTATGTCAGCAGCAGCCTGCTTGGCGAAAGCGCCGATGGCGAGATCGCGAACATCCGAAGCATTGCGGAAACCAGAAACGCAGAGCTTGGGCTCACCGGCGTGCTGATGTTCTCCGGCCGTCACTTCGCGCAGTTTCTCGAAGGCCCGGACGAGAAACTCGCCGTGATGAAGGCGTCGATTTGCCGGGATCGCAGACATGCAGATATCCGGACGCTGGCAACGCCTGCGATCAAGCAACGCAGGTATGGAGGCTGGGCGCTGGCATATTCAGGGCGGGCAACCGCAATTGACCGGGTTTTGTCGGATGCCGTCCGCGAGCAGGATGTCGGAGAGCTGCTCGACTACATGGACCATTTTGTCAGCGGCCTGGGCTGAGCGCATCGTGCGCTAACGCTTCGTCAGCCCTTTGCTCTGCAGGCGCCACAACAGCAGGTCGATGCGGTCCTGGCCGAAGAACGGCTCGTTCTCGAACAAGAAGGTCGGCACGCCCCAATGGCCCGAGGCGGCGTGGTCCTTTTCGTTTTCCGTGATCACCTGCTCGTAGCGATCCGGATCGGCGCTGATCGCCGCATCCATCGCGGCGAGATCGAAGCCGGCCTTCTCCGCGGCGCGGGCGAGATGATCGCCCTCGTTCCAGCCCGCAACCGAACCGTCCCACAGCACTCGCGCGATCGCATCCGTGAACGCGAGCGCACGGCCTTCGAGCTGCGCCATCGCGCCCAACCGGGTCAGCCGGTGGATGTAGGGCTGCTCGGCTGCGACATCGAACGTCGTCTTGTCCTGCACGATCGGGTCCGGCCGCGGAAAGCGGAATGGAATGCCCTCATGCTGCGCCACACGCGTGCTGTCGAGCACCACATAGCGGATGAAGTTCGGGCTGGCCTTCTTGAAGAACCCGGGCACGCGCACCGCGAGCGGATAGACCGGCCGCAGGTTCACCGCGAGGTCATGCTCCGCGACCAGCTTCAGCGTCTTCGGCAGCGCCAGATAGCTGAACGGGCTGCGATAGGAAAAGAACAGGTCGACGGACAGCGTCATCGCGCCGGCTCCGCGATGTCCCCCATCATGCTGCGGGCCACGAGCTTGTGGAACGGCACGATCAGCGCGAGGTAGGTCCGCCCGAGCAGATTGTTGGTCCGCACCAGCGTGGTCAATGTCACCCGTCGGTCCGCCGCCTCGCCGGCGACGTCGACCACGACGCGGAAATCGAGATGGTAGTCGTCAAAGCCGGCGATCAGCCGCTCCGGCGTTTCGCTCAGCACTGGAAACAGGCCGATCATCCCGTGCGGAGCCGGAGCACCTTCGCCGGACGTCTTCAGTCCAAGGGGTTTCACCAGAATGTTGCGCAAGCGCGTCAGTACATCGACCCAGCGCGGCCCGTGCACGACCATTCGGGTGCAGGCCTCGCGGGCGCTCAATTGCGCCCCGCCGACCCCGACACGGAAGGCATCGATGAACTGCGCGCCTGCCAGCACCGCGCCGGCATCGACATCGGGAATGATTTCGCGAACCGGTCCTGTCATCCCACCAGTTTGCGCGTCAGCATCCGGAATCGCAAGACCAGGAGTCCGGCATAGACGAACGATCCGATCGACAGGCCGATCCAGACGCCGACCGCGCCGAGGCCGCCGTGGAAGGCAAGCATCCAGGCGATCGGAAAGCCGACGCACCAATAGCCTGTTGCCGCGAACGCCAGCGTCATCCTGGTGTCATTGATGCCGCGGAGCGCCCCGCCCATGATGGTCTGGAGCGCATCGGCGATGAAGAAGGTCGCGCCGACCAGGAGCAGGGTCGCAGTGAGCTCGATCGTCGGCGCGCTGGCCGCGTCGCTGCCGAAGAACAGCCGCCCCAGCTGATAGCGCCCAAGGATGATGGCGACGGTCAGGGCCGAGACCGACGCAACCCCGAGCACCGCGGCAACGAGGCCCGCGCGCCGCACGCCGGCCGGGTCGTCGCGGCCAAAGGCATGGCCGACCCGCACGGTCGCGGCCATGCCGATGCCGAGCGGGACCATGAACAGCACGGCGGTGACCTGGAGCGCGATCTGGTGCGCGGCCAGTGCCGTGGTCGAGATCAGGCCCATCAGCAGCGCGGCGGAGGAGAACAGGCCGTATTCCAGCAGCAGTGAGAACGAGATCGGCGCGCCGATCGCGATCAGCTGGCGCATCAACGGCCAGTCGATCCGCCAGAGACGCTTGAGCGGATGGTAGTCGGCGAACGGCTTGCGCCACGCAGCAATGGCGAGCGCGGCGATGAAGGTGCCGAGATTGACCAGCGCCGTCGCCAGCCCCGCGCCGAACAGGCCGAACTTCGGTAAGCCGAACAGGCCATGGATCAGGCAATAGACCAGCGCGAAATTCGCAGGAATCGCCGCAAGCGTGATCCACAGCGGTGCCTGCGGCCGGTTCACCGCGCTCATCATGCTGCGGATCGCGATGAAGCCGAGCGCCGGCGCGATGCCCCAGGCAAGGCCGTTCAGATAGCGCTGCGCCAGCGCGGCCGAATGTGGCGCCTGTCCGAGCGCGATCAGGATGTGCTCGCCATAGAGCGGTGAGGCCATCATCGGCAGCGAGATCAGCAGCGCCACCCACAGGCCGACGCGCAAGGAGAGGCGGACACGCCTGACGTCGCCGGCCCCGAACGCCTGGGCTGCCAGCGGCGAGACCGCGGCCATCAGGCCGAGCCCGAAGGTGAAGCTGACGAAATAGACGGTGTGCGCAAGTGCCGCAGCCGCGACCGAATCCTCGCCGAGCCGCCCGATCAGCGCAAGATCGCTGGTGATCATCGCGATCTGCCCGAGCTGCGTCAGCATCATCGGCACGGCCAGCCGCAGCGTCTCGACGAATTCCTGCGCGAGATGGCTTTGCACGCCCGTTTGCGGCGGCTGTTGTGGTTGGACGGTGTCGAGCATGGCGGCGTCATTAGCACAGCCGCGCGACCAAAACATGGCTCTCGTGTCCCGGACGCGCAAAGCGCGAGCCGGGACCTAGGAGTCACACGCTCCGAGCTTGCGACATGGGCCCCGGCTCAGCAGCGCATCACTGACGTGCTGCGCTGCGTCCGGGGCACGAGACCAACGTCAGACGAACTCACCCCTTGCGTTCCGGCACGCGCCGGATCTTCGCGCCTAGCGCGTTCAGCCGCTCGTCGATGCGCTCGTAGCCGCGCTCGATCTGGTCGGCGTTGTTGATGGTGGATGTACCCTCGCCGCAGATGGCGGCGAGCAGCATTGCCATGCCGGCGCGGATGTCGGGCGAGCTCAGGGTTGCGCCGTGCAGCCGGCTGGGGCCGGCGATGATGGCGCGATGCGGATCGCACAGCACGATGCGCGCGCCCATCCCGATCAGCTTGTCGACGAAGAACATGCGCGACTCGAACATCTTCTCGAACATCAGGATCACGCCTTCGCATTGCGTGGCGGTGACGATCGCGATCGACATCAGATCGGCGGGGAAAGCCGGCCAGGGCTGGTCTTCCAGCTTCGGCACGTGGCCGCCGAAATCGTCCTGGATCTTCAGCGTCTGGTTCGAGGGCACGATCAGGTCGTCGCCCTCGACGCGGCAGACGATGCCGAGCCGCTCGAATCCCATGCGGATCGAGCGCAGATGCTCGACACCCGCGCGTACGATGCGCAAGGGCGAGCGCGTCACCGCGGCAAGCCCGATCAGCGAGCCGACCTCGATATGGTCGGGCTGGATCCGATAGGTCGCAGAGCCCAGCGTCGCCGGACCATGGATCACCATGGTGTTGGTGCCGATGCCCTCGATCTTCGCACCGAGCGCAACCAGGAAATTGGCGAGGTCCTGCACATGCGGCTCGGAGGCCGCGTTGCGCAAGTAAGTGACGCCGTCGGCCGCGACAGCGGCGACCAGCGCGTTCTCGGTGGCGGTCACGCTCGGCTCGTCCAGGAACACGTCGGCGCCGGTGAGCTTGGGGCAACGGAATTCCAGCCGGTCGGTCGCGGTGACCTTGGCCCCCAGCTGTTCCAGCGCCAGCACATGGGTGTCGAGCCGGCGCCGCCCGATGACGTCGCCGCCGGGCGGCGGCAGCATCACCTCGCCGCAGCGCGCGAGCAGGGGGCCTGCCAGCAGGATCGAGGCGCGGATGCGCACGCAGAGCTCAGGGTCGAGATCGGCGGCGCGGATGCTCTTGGCATGGATGTGAAGCGTGTTGCGGGCGGTCCACTCGGCCGATGCACCGACCGAGCGGATCAGCTCGACCAGGGTTTCGGTGTCGCGGATCCGCGGCACGTTCTCCAGCATCACTGGATGCTCGGTGAGCAGAGCGGCCGCGATGATCGGCAGCGCCGAGTTCTTGTTGCCGGCCGGCTCGATCGAGCCCGAGAGCCGGTGACCGCCCTCGACGATGTATTGGATGGGCGCCACTGGGATCTCTCCGTCCTGTCGGGTTGGGGCGGGCTGCTTTGGGGGCGGAAACTATCGAGAAACGAGCGCGGGAGCAATTCGGCTTGATTTCGCTGCGAGCGAGGTGCGCCCCCTCCCCCGCAAGCGGGGGAGGGCCGGGGAGAGGGTGTTTCCACAACGGGACACTCCCCCAGAGGAAAGAACCCTCACCCGCCGCTACGCGTCGGCCTCTCCCGCAAGCGGGAGAGGCGAAGCAAGCCTCAAATATCGATCGTCGCGCTCAGCGAATGTTCCTGGATGAAGTCGCGGCGCGGTTCGACCACGTCGCCCATCAGCTTGGTGAAGATGTCGTCGGCCTCGTCGACCTCCTTGACCTTCACCTGCAGCAGCGAGCGCACGTCGGTGTCGAGCGTTGTCTCCCAGAGCTGCTCCGGGTTCATCTCGCCGAGGCCTTTATAGCGCTGAAGCGTGATGCCCTTGCGGCCGGCGTCGGTGACGGCCTCGAACAGGTCGGACGGACCGTGCACCACATGCTCGCTGTCCTTGCGGCGGAGCTTGCCGGAGCGCGCGTAGACGTCCTGGAGCTTGGGCGCGTATTCGTCGAGCTTGCGTGCTTCGGCCGAGCCAAGCAGCGCATCGTCGATCACGGCGGATTCCTTGACGCCGCGCACGGTGCGCTCGAACAGAAAACCCTGGCCTTCGACGAATTGCCCGACCCAGCCGCGCTCGACCTCCTCGGCCTGGCTGTCGAGCCGGGTCGCGATGTACTGCGCCGCGGCGGCGGCGTTCTCGGGGTTGCCGTAGACCGACTTGTTCAGCACGCCGGTGATGGCGGCCTGCTCGACCACCTTGCGATTATAGCGGCTGTGCAGGTTGCGCAGGATGCTGCGGACCACGCGGGCATCATCGACCAGCGCGCGCAGGTCGCGCCCCGAGCGGTCGCCGCCGGTGCCTGGGATGTACACGCAATCGTCGAGCCCGGCGTCGATCAGATAATCTTCCAGCGCGCGCTCGTCCTTTAGATACTGCTCGGACTTGCCTTTGGAGACCTTATAGAGCGGCGGCTGGGCGATATAGAGATAGCCGCCGTCGATGATGTCGCGCATCTGGCGATAGAAGAAGGTCAGCAGCAGCGTGCGGATGTGGGCGCCGTCGACGTCGGCGTCCGTCATCACGATGATCTTGTGGTAGCGCAGCTTCTCGACCGAGAATTCGTCGCCGATGCTGGTTCCGAGCGCGGTGATCAGCGTGCCGATCTGCTCGCTGCCCAGCATCTTGTCGGGACGCACGCGCTCGACATTGAGGATCTTGCCGCGCAGCGGCAAGACGGCCTGGAATTCGCGGTTGCGGCCCTGCTTGGCGCTGCCGCCTGCCGAGTCACCCTCGACGATGAACAGCTCTGATTTGGCCGGGTCCTTTTCCTGACAGTCGGCGAGCTTGCCGGGCAGCGAGGAGACCGAGAGCGGGCTCTTGCGCGTCAGCTCGCGCGCCTTTCGCGCGGCTTCGCGGGCGGCGGCGGCCTGGATCACCTTGCCGACGATCATCTTGGCTTCGCTCGGGTGCTCCTCGAACCAGGCCTGCAGCGCCTCGTTGAGGACGTTCTCGACCACGGGGCGCACTTCCGAGGACACCAGCTTGTCCTTGGTCTGCGACGAGAACTTCGGATCCGGCACCTTCACCGACAGGACGGCCGTGAGGCCTTCGCGGCAGTCGTCGCCGGTGAGCGCGATCTTTTCCTTCTTGGCGTTGGCCTCGGCATAGCCGTTGACCTGGCGCGTCAGCGCGCCGCGGAAGCCGGCGAGATGGGTGCCGCCGTCGCGCTGCGGGATGTTGTTGGTGAAGCACAGCACGTTCTCGTGGTAGCTGTCGTTCCACCACAGAGCGGCCTCGACGCCGATGCCGTTGGCTTCGGCGCGCACCATGATCGGCGTTGGCACCAGCGCCTTCTTGTTGCGGTCGAGATATTTGACGAACTCCTCGACGCCACCGGAATAGTACATCTCCTCGCGCTTCTCGACCGCGTGGCGCATGTCGGAGAGCGCAATGTTCACGCCGGAATTGAGGAAGGCGAGCTCGCGCAGGCGATGCTCGAGCGTCGCGAAATCATATTCGATGTTCTTGAAGGTCTCGCTCGAGGCCAGGAACGTCACCTCGGTGCCGCGCCGGCCCGGCGCATCGCCGACGACCTTGAGCGGTGCGACCGCATCGCCATGGGCGAACTCGATGTAATGTTCCTTGTCGTCGCGCCAGATGCGCAAACCGAGCTTGCTCGACAGCGCGTTGACGACGGAGACGCCGACGCCATGCAGGCCGCCGGAGACCTTGTAGGAATTCTGGTCGAATTTTCCGCCAGCGTGCAGCTGGGTCATGATGACCTCGGCCGCCGAGATGCCTTCGCCCTTGTGGATGTCGACCGGAATGCCGCGGCCGTCATCGCGCACGGTGACGGAATTGTCGGCATTGAGCACGACATCGACGCGCGTGGCGTGGCCCGCCAGCGCTTCGTCGATCGCGTTGTCGACGACCTCGTACACCATGTGGTGCAGGCCCGAGCCGTCATCGGTGTCGCCGATATACATGCCGGGGCGCTTGCGGACGGCATCGAGCCCCTTGAGCACGCGGATCGATTCCGCCCCGTAATCGCTTGGATTTGAGGGCTCGTTTTCGGCAGGCGTCTGCCGAGCAGGTTCTGTCATGAGAGGCCTTCGAGATGTCGCCCGAATCAGCCGCGCAAAAGGCGCTGATTTGCAGGTTATTTGTGCCATGAAAGACGGCTTGCGCCTAGCGCAAAGTATCTCCCAGCAACCCTTTGACGAAATAGGGATTTTTTGCCGGTTTTCAAGGTGTCCGAAGGCCGATTTCGGGCGCCTCGAAAAGCCCGATTCGTGACCCCTTTTGAGGTCTTCAAAGGCGTGGATTTTGCGGGGGTGCCGACGCTTGTTCCGAGGCGCAATGGCGCCCCAGAACAGGCCAGGGGTTCAGTAGATCTGGGACGGCTTGTTATCGTCGCTGAGGTCCCAGGCCTCGCCTGCGGCCAGAGTGACGGTGTCGGCGCGCAGCAGAAGGCCCGACGCGCGCAGTTCGTAAGGATACGTGCCGGGCGGCAGATCCAGCGTCTGCGGATGATTTTCGCCGCCGGCAATCTCGATCGTCCGATCGTTGATCACGAGCGAAGCCACGTCCGGCCTTAGATAGCCGAAGATCAGCCGCGCTTTCCCCGATGTCGGCAGCATATCGGCCTTGGCCGCGACCTCCGGATTCCTTTGCGCCAGGCTGATTGTGGTCTCGCCCTGGGCGCGGCCAAGCTTCAGCACGGCCGGGCCCTTCGGGGAGACGAAGGCCAGTTGCACGCGATCGACGGCGATGACCGCGTCATCCGGCTTCTCCTGCCAGCTGCGCTGTCCGAGCTCTCTGCGGTAGAAGGCGAGCACCTCGCTGAGCTCCGCGGGCACGCGCGCTTCGATCTCGGTCCGGAGCGGGGCCTCGGCGCCAAGCGCATGCGTGGTGCGGAATTGACTGAAGCTGCTTTGCTTCGGTGCCGGCATTTCGACTTGGGGATCTGCCGTCAGCGGCTGCTTCGCACAGCCCGCGAGAAGAACGAGGCCGCAGACCAGCAGCCGCCATCTTGCCGGGACGTTCGGCCCGCGCTTGACCATCGCCATGCTCAATCTCCAGGGACGTCGCGCGTGCTCAAGCTTCGCGCGCTACGGAGGCTGCGACACACGCTGCGCAGCCTCAGGACCACTAGTCGCCGCGCGAACCGCTCAGGTTCAACCCGGCCGTCGCAGGCGAATGCGGCGGGATCAATACATTTGCAGCGGCAGCACCTCGCCGGTCGGCCCCACCATCAGGCCCCAGGCATCGCCGGCGGCAAGCTCGATCGTGGCGTTCCGGCCCGGCTGCCCCGCAACCTTCAGGGCGTACAGGTACTTGCCGGGCGGCAGATCGAGCATCGGCCCTTTCGGCGATTGCGGGCCACCGGCACCGGCCGCAACCTTGACGGTCTGCTTGTTGATGGTGAGCACGGCTTCCTGATAGCCCATATTGCCAAGCAGCAGTTTGGCCTGACCTGGCCTCGGCATGATGTTCGCCTTGGTCGCGGCTTCCGGGTTCTTCTGCACCAGGTTGACCGACGTCTCGCCCTTGGCGCGGCCAAGCTTCAGCGTCGCCGGTCCCTGCGGAGAGGCGAAGGCGAGTTGGACGCGATCGGTGGTCGTGACCGCGCCTTCAGGCTTCTCCTGCCAGCCGAGTTTTTTCAGCTCGCTGCGATAGAAGGCGAGCACGTCACCGAGCTCGGCGGGCACGCTGGCGTCGAGCTCGCGGCGGAACGGCACCTCGATGCCGGGCAGCTTTGCCGTGCCCAGCGAGGTCGAGCTGTGTTGCTTCGGCACGGGCAGTGCGGAGTCTGGATCTGCTTCCAGCGGGGCGGGAGCTCCGGCTGGCCTTGCAGCAGGATCGTTGCTCGCCGATTGGCTGGTGGCGGCAGGCTTGGCGGCAGCCATCCTCAGGCCGGATCCGTTGGCGCTGACGTTTACCTTCGGGCCCATCTGCATCAAGGTCATCGAGATCGATTTACCGGCCTTGGAAAATTCCATCACCGCCATGTTGGGCTGGTTGATGACGGAGGGCTGCTCCTTCCAGCCGGCGGGCTTCAGCGAGGCGCGGTAGAAGGCGGCCAGCGCCTTCACGCTCGAGGCCGAGTTGAATTCCAGCCGGCCGTCACCGGACTCCACCTCCTGTGCGTTCACCGGCACCGGCAGCGGCGTGTTGCCGCCGGCCTGCGCCTGCAAGGGCGCATCGGACAGCGCTGCGGCCTGCGCCTTGCGCCTGATAGCGTCTTCGGCGAGGACTTGCTTCGTCATCGCCGCGGCATCCCTCATGAATTGGTCGTCGGCATCCTTCTTCGCCTTGGCACGGGCCGCGAGCACGCTCTCCTTCACCTGCGCGGTCAGATAGACCATCGTGAAGTCGTATTTGCGCGAGAGCCGCAGCACGCCGGTTTGCTCAGTTGAGGAGAACTTCAGCGCAACTTCATCGCCTGCGGCAAGAGGTGCATTTCCTTCTTCCGTCCAGCCGCGTGCCGCGAATTCGCGATGATAGAAAGCGAGCACGGCGGACGGTTCGGCAAGAGCCGCGACCGTCAGGTCGTGCCGGTTCGGGCCGGCGCCTCTGCCGCCTGCCGACTTGTACGGCTTCGGTATCGGCAGGCCGGACATCTCTTCCGTAGTGAGGTTGGTCGGCAACGCGAACGGCGCGATCCTGATGTCGACATTGGTCCGCCCGTCGTCGCGGCGGGTCAGCGTCAGCATCACCGGCTTCTGCTTGTAGAATTGCGTCTCGTCGCCTTCGGGGTGCTCAAAGAAGACACGTACACCGTTCGCGACGGTCTCGCTCAGGTCCGCGTTCGGCCAGCTTGTGGCTGTTTCGGGCGTCAGCTTGCGCCAGCCGATCGCAGCCATTTCCTTCGCGTAGAACTCCACCGTCGCGTCGAAAGCGCTGGGCGCGATGCAACCGAGGTAGGGACGGGTCTCGTCGAACACGAGATCGATCGCGCCGTCCGGGAACGGGACATTCGAATAGATGCGGTTCGGGGTGTAGGTGACGCCGGATTGATCGGGCCGGCCGAGGCCCTGCGTGAAGGAGACGGACAGTCCCTGCCGCCCCTTCTTGAAGGCGAGATTGCTGTTGGTCTCGTCGAGCGGGCGGACGTAGGGCACCCAGCCGTCAGTGACGAGCATTTTCTTCACGGCAGCTGATGTCACCGCGACCACAGTCGGAGTGCCGTACTGCATCCGGTAGGGATCGGGGCGCGAGGTGTCCTCGATCGCGCCTGGCAGCAGCGGCAGCGTATGAGGATCGACAAAGCCGGCGTCGAATTGTGCTGCGTGTGCGGTACTCGCCATCAGCATAAGGCTGCAGGCAAGCAGCAGCCCGCGTGCCGGGACCTGCATCCCGCGCTTGATCATCGACATCGGCAAAACTCCTGGAATTCGCGAGAGCAGCACTGTCAGCTAGTCGTGGCGGGAACCTCACAGGTTCAACAGCGGTATCCGGCGGGGTCGAACTCAATAGAGCTGGAGCGGCGACCACAAATCGCCTTCGGGGCCGACCGTGACCTCCCAGGCATCGCCGGCCGCCAGCTCGATCGTCGTGTCGCGGTCCGCTTCGCCGTCGATCTTCAAGACGTAGGCGTATTTGCCCGGCGGAACATTGAACAGCGGCGCCTCGGGGCGTTCCTTGCCGGTGCGGGCGGGAAGCGTGACGGTGTGATTGTCGAGCGTGAGCACGGTTTCCTTGTTGCCGAGATTGGTGAACATCAGCGCCGCGCGGCCGGGCCTCGGCATCACATGCGCCAGGATCGCGGCCTCCCTGTTTCGCTGCACCAGATTGACCGAGGTGCTCGACCCCTTGCGGTCGAGTGCCAGCGCTGCCGGCCCCAGCGGAGTCGTGAAGGCGAGCCGGACGTGATCGCTGGCGATGTCCGCGCCATCGTGCTGCTCCTGCCAGCCGAGCTTGCCGAGCTCGGTACGGTAGAAGGCGAGCACCTCGCCGAGCCCGGCGGGAATGCGTGCCGTGAGCCTGGTCCGCAGCGGCGCGTCAATGCCGAGCATTTTTGTGGTGCCGATCTCGCGATAGCTGGTCCTCGTCGGCGCGGGCAGCACGGCGTCGGGGTCCGGCGTGAGCGCGGACGAAAACAGCAGCGGCAGATGTGGCGTCCATCCGGCCGCGCCTGCCGTGGCGACGCCGCTCGCAAGCAAAGCGAGGCCGCACACGAACAGCCGCCATCGTGCCGGGACTTTCGTCCCGCGCCTTACCGTCGTCATGGTCTTTCTCTCCAGGGATATCGCGCGCGTCGATCGCGCGATTGCAACGGCTGCGACACCGCCTGCGCGGCCTCACGGACCTAGTCGCGATCCGAATAAGCCGGGTTCAACAAAACGGCTATCGCCGGGCCGAAACGCGTCCGCTCTCGACGTCAAAGACTTCGCCGCCGGCGCCGATCTCGGCAAATGCGGCCGGGTCCGCGCCGGTCAGCCAGACCTGCGCGCCGAGCCTGCGCAGCTCGTCGAACAGCGCCGCGCGCCTGTTGGGATCGAGATGGGCGACGACCTCGTCGAGCAGCAAGAGCGGCACGATGCCGGTCATCTCGGCAACCAGCGTCGCGTGCGCCAGCACGAGGCCGATCAGCAGCGCCTTCTGCTCGCCGGTCGAGGCATCGCGCGCGGGCATGCTTTTCGGCGCGTAGATCACCTGGAGATCAGTGAGATGCGGGCCGTCGGTGGTGCGGCCGGCGATGGCATCGCGCGGGCGGTTGTTGCGCAGGATCTGGCGATAGCGATCCTCGACCGATGTCGCCGTCTCCGTCAGCAGCGCATTTTCCATCCAGCCGTCGAGCGCGATCTGCGCCGAGGGAAACGCGGATTGTTGCGCGCGCGCATTCAGCATGCCGGTCAGACGCGCTGCGGTCTGGCCGCGCGTTGCGGCGACGGCGACCGCGAGCTCTGCGGTTTCGCGCTCGATCGCGTCGCACCAATGGTCGTCGTAATTGCGCGTCTCCAGCAGGCGGTTGCGCGAACGCAACGAGCGTTCCAGCGCGTTGATGCGGCTGGAATGCTCGCTGTCGATCGCCAGCACCAGGCGGTCGAAGAAGCGCCGGCGCTCGGACGCGGCGCCCATGAACAGTCCGTCCATCGCCGGCGTCAGCCACACCATGCGGACGTGATCGCCAAAGCTGGCCGCCGAATTCACGGGCTCGCGGTCGATGCGGCAGCGCCTGATCACCGCGGCGTCCGCGCGCGGCGGCTCGATGCCGGTGCCGAGCGTGGCGAGCCCCAGCGCGCCCTCGACCTGCGCGGAGACCGCCCAGGAGCCGTCGCCCTGGTTGTCGGCGACATCCTCCAGCGTGGCGCGGCGCAGGCCCCGTCCCGGCGACAGGAACGAGATCGCCTCGATGCAATTGGTCTTGCCTGCCCCGTTCGGCCCGACCAACGCCACCATGTCAGCCGCCGTCTCGAGCCCCGCCGCCCGATAGTTGCGAAAATGCGTCAGCGTCAGGCGATGGATGCGGGAGGGGGTCATTTGATCCGTTTTCCGTCATGCCCGGCCTTGTGCCGGGCATCCACGTTCTTGGCTCCGAAGACGTGGATGGCCGGGACAAGCCCGGCCAAGACGAATGTAGTGATAAGTATAGACGCCGGTAAGCCTCACACCCGCATCGGCATCAGCACGTAGAGCGCGCTCTTGTCGTCCTTGTCCTGCACCAGGGTCGGCGAGCCGGGGTCGGCGAGGCGGAGCACTGCGGCGTCGCCTTCGATCTGGGCGGCGATGTCGAGGAGGTAGCGGGAGTTGAAGCCGATATCGAGCGCGTCGGAGGCGTATTCGACCTCGAGCTCCTCGGTGGCGCTGCCCGAGTCCGGATTCGTCACCGACAGCACCAGCTTGCCCGGCGACAGCGAGAGCTTCACGGCGCGGCCGCGCTCGCTGGAGATGGTGGAGACGCGGTCGACCGCGTTCTCGAAATCCTTCTTGTCGACCACGAGTTCCTTGTCGTTTCCTTGCG
Source organism: Bradyrhizobium guangzhouense (assembly GCF_004114955.1). Classification (NCBI taxonomy): domain Bacteria; kingdom Pseudomonadati; phylum Pseudomonadota; class Alphaproteobacteria; order Hyphomicrobiales; family Nitrobacteraceae; genus Bradyrhizobium; species Bradyrhizobium guangzhouense. The sequence goes on along the minus strand of NZ_CP030053.1, from coordinate 2,445 downwards.
GAATGACGCGGCCATAGTCGGGGAAGGTGCCGTCGATCAGTTTCGAGGTCAGCACGACGTTGCCGATGGTGAAGCGGATCTTGGCCTGCGACAGCTCGATCGTCATCTCGGCTTCGGTGTCCTCGATCAGGCGCTGCACCTCGCCGACGGTCTTGCGCGGCACGATCACGCCCGGCATGCCCTCGGCGCCCTTGGGCTGGACCAGATCGAGCTGGGCGAGGCGGTGGCCGTCGGTGGCGACGCCGCGCAAGGTCGCAGCCTTCGCGGTGCCCGCGGCGTGCAGATAGATGCCGTTGAGGTAGTAGCGCGTCTCCTCGGTGGAGATCGCAAACTGGGTGCGGTCGATCAGCCGCTTGACGTCCTTGGCGGCGAGATTGAACGAATGCGAGAGGTCGCCGGCGGCAAGGTCCGGGAAATCGTTCTCGGGCAGGGTCTGCAGCGTGAAGCGCGAGCGGCCGGCGCGGATCGCCAGCACCGCGCGATCGCCGTCGGTCTCCAGCACGATCTGCGAGCCGTCGGGCAGCTTGCGCACGATGTCGTAGAACATGTGCGCCGGCACCGTGGTCGAGCCGGCGGTTGCGGTTTCCGCCGGCAGGGTCTCGGTCACCTCGAGGTCGAGGTCGGTCGCCTTCAGCGACAATTTCGCGTTTTCGGCGCGCACCAGCACGTTGCCCAGGATCGGAATCGTGTTGCGGCGCTCGACCACGCGATGGACATGGCCCAGCGATTTAAGGAGTTGCGCGCGTTCGACCGTAACCTTCATTGCACTACTCGCCCGATCCCCAAAGATGGAAAAAGCCGGGCGGAGGACAGCGCGCCGCGGCACCGAAGACCCCGGAAGGCCGGGTCATCGAGCCGATATGACCAAAGCCGTCAGGGTCGCGCAAGGTGGCGCGGATGGCCCCGGGATTCAAGGGATCGCGAGCCAGTTCCCCACGATTTACCCGCCCAAACGAAACCCGCCGCCCGGGCATGACCGGGACGGCGGGAGGTGGGGGAGGAAGCCTTAGGCGTATATTCCTTGGGCGTTCATTCCTGCAGCTGGCGCTTGAGCGACTCGACCTCCTCGGACAGCGCATTGTCCTTGGACACCAGCGCCTCGATCTTGCGCACGGCATGCAGCACCGTGGTGTGGTCGCGGCCACCGAAGCGGCGGCCGATCTCGGGGAGCGAGCGCAGCGTCAGCGTCTTGGCGAGGTACATCGCCACCTGGCGCGGACGCACCACATTGGCGGTCCGCCGCGAGGACAGGAGATCGGAGCGGCTGACATTATACTGCCGCGCCACCACGCGCTGGATGTCCTCGATCTTGATCCGCTTCGGCTCCGAGGGACGGATCAGATCGCGCACCTCGCGCTCGGCCATCTCGAGCGTCACCGGCTGGTTGTTGAGTTTGGAGTGAGCAAGCAGCCGATTGATCGCGCCTTCGAGGTCGCGGCCGTTATGGGTGATGGCGCGCGCCAGATAATGCAGCACCTCCTCCGGGACGTCGAAGGTCGCATGATGGGTGCGGGCGGCTGCGACGCGCGACTTGAGGATGCCGTGGCGCAGCTCCTCGCCGAGCGAGCCCATCTCGACCACGAGACCGCCGGCGAGGCGCGAGCGGACGCGATCGTCCAGGCTCTCGAGATCGGACGGCGGCCGGTCGGCCGCGATCACGACCTGGCGGCCGGCATCGATCAGCGCGTTCAGCGTGTGACAGAACTCGGCCTGCGTCGACTTGCCCTGCAGGAACTGCAGATCGTCGATGACGAGCACGTCGATGCCGCGCAGCGCTTCCTTGAAGGCCAGCGCCGTCTGCGTCTTCAGCGCGGCGACGAAGCCGTACATGAATTTCTCGGCGGTGAGATAGAGCACCTTGCGCTCGTTGCCGGAATTGCCGGCCCAGGTCACGGCCTGCAAGAGATGCGTCTTGCCGAGGCCGACGCCGGCATGGATGTAGAGCGGGTTGAACATCACGGGGTCGCCGCGGCGGCCTTCGGCGACCTGGCGCGCGGCGGCATGGGCCAGCGTGTTGGAGCGGCCGACGACGAAGCTTGCAAAGGTCAGGCGCGGATCGAGCGGCGAGCCGCCGAGCGCGTCATGACTGGCGGAAACCGGCGCGGTCGCGGTCGAGCGCAGCTCCGGCGCAGGGGCGCGGCGGGCTTCGACCGGCGCAGGCGTTTCCTTCGGTTGAACGACCGGGCGCACTGCGGAGCGAACGGTGAGATCGATGCGATGCACTTCCGGCATCTCGGCCTGCCAGCACGACAGCACGCGCTCGGCATAATGGGCCTGGATCCAGCTCTTCAGGAAGCGGGTGGGAACCGAGAGCCGCACGCTCTCGTCCTGCACGCCTTCGAGATCCATGCGCGCAAACCAGCTCGTATAGACGTCCTCACCGACGTTCGAGCGCAGCCTGCTCTTCACGCGTGACCAGCGATCCTGTTCCGATGTCGTCATCAT